>NZ_CP179755.1:0-2472500 GCF_047456005.1 Streptoverticillium reticulum
CCTCGAACGCTGGCCGTCCGGCATCCCGGTGCTCTTCCCCAGGAAGCTGAAGAACGTCCACGGCACCGAGCCGATGAACGGCGGCACCTACCGTCAAGTTCTCACGCCCTGGCTGGAACGCTGCGACGTCCGCGACGAGCACGGCCGCCCCGTCCACCTCACCCCGCACCAGTGGCGCCACACCCTGGGCACCAGACTCATCAACCGTGACGTCCCACAGGAAGTCGTGCGCAAGATTCTCGATCACGACTCGCACGAGATGACCGCTCACTATGCCCGGCTGCACGACACCACCGTCCGCCGTCACTGGGAGAAGGCACGCAAGGTCAACATCAACGGCGAGAGAGTCACGCTCGACCCTGATGGCCCGCTCGCCGAGGCCGCCTGGGCCAAACAGCGCGTCGGTCGCGCCACCCAGGCCCTGCCCAACGGTTACTGCGGACTGCCGGTGATCAAGACCTGTCCACATGCGAACGCCTGCCTGACCTGCCCGATGTTCATCACGACCCCAGAGTTCCTGCCCCAGCACCGGCGGCAACGCGAGGAGGTTCTCCAGATCGTCACCGCCGCCGAGGCACGCGGCCAGCAGCGGCTCGTCGAGATGAACGAGAAGGTCCTCGGCAACCTCGACCGCATCATCACCGCACTCGATCAGGACAACGACCCCACGGGGGAGGTGGTCTCCGATGCGGGCTGATAACAGCTCCCACCTCGCGGTCTCGGCTCGTCGGCGCCACGAGCTGACCCGCGCCAAGACCATCAGAACCCTGCGGGAACTCGACATCGCCGGCGCCCCGGTGACTTCGAAGCGGTCGCACGAGCCGCGGACGTCTCCCGCTCCTGGCTCTACACCCAGCCCGACCTCCGAGCCGAGATCGAACGCCTGCGAGCCCTTGACCGTCGCCCACTGCCGACGCAGGCGCCCGCACGGCAACGCGGCAGCGAAGCCTCGCTGGCCCAACGACTGGAGATCGCCCTGACCCGCAACCACGACCTCACCAAGGACAACCAGCGGCTCCGCCGCCAACTCGCCTACGCACTCGGGCAACTGAGAGCCGCCGGCCTCCCCGTCCTCGAAGAACCGACCACACCACGACACATTTCCGTCACGATCGGACCCTGCTGACGCCACCCACGAACTCCAGCTCTGTCTCGTGAACGACACCGTCCTCGACGAGACAGAGCAGGTCACAGCCCTGCACGAGTGATCGGCTCAAGATAAAGCGTCGCAGAGCGAAGTCGTCGACGCCGATCACGCGGGGCACCCGCCCAGCGGGCAGCGGGATGCGCAACAGGGCGCGCAGGGCCGTGTGACGCGATAGGCCCATCGCGAGTACCGCCAGCAAGCGTGCCCCCGCCCGGCCCGCTAACTCCTTGACCACGGCCTTGACTTGACTGGCCAGACGGGTTGTGCGGCGCTGGTATCGCTCCAGGACTCCGGGCACCTACTCGCGGAAGGTGTGCCGGCAGCCGCGCGTGGGACACACCAGGCGCCGCACCCGTACACGGACCACCACCCGGCGGCCGTCCACCGGTACATCGGCCACCGTCCGCCAGTGATAGCCGTGCACACGCCCTGACGACGCCCTGCACACCGGGCAGACCGCGGTGTCCTGCGGAGTCCGTGCCCGCACCACGATCCGCTCACCCTCGTCGACCGCATCCTCGATGACCAGCGGGGGCAGCCCTGAGAACACCATCTGCACAAGCTCGTTGACATCCTTCACGCGGATATCAACGGCCCCTCACGACTCTCCGTCACCACCGAAAGCGAGACAGGGCCGTTCTATTTACAGTCCCCATTCGCCGCCCGGGTCTGCTGCAGGTTTGGGTGACAGGTTCGATCACGCGGCCTGGAGGGCCGGTGTGGTCATGACGGTCTCGTATTCGATGGGGGTCATCCGGCCCAGCGAGGTCTGTCTGCGGCGTCGGTGGTAGGTCCTCTTGATCCAGGTCACGATCGCGATCCGCAATTCCTCTCGGGTGGTCCAGCTCCGGCGGTCGAGGACGTTCTTCTGCAGCAGGCTGAAGAAGGACTCCATGGCCGCGTTGTCGCCGCAGAGGTACAACTTACCTTCGGCGGTGGCGTGTTCGGTGATGTCGGCGAGCCACAGCCGGTTCGGGCCGGTGGCGGTGAAGTTGCGGCTCACGAGATCACCGTGCACCGGCGGGCCGGCCTTCCTGCCCCGGCCACGCTTCTTCCCGAAGACACTCCACCAGCGGTTGTCCCGGCAGATCCGCCACGCGGTGCGCTCGGCCATGCCGGCCCCGGCACCACGTGCCTCATCGGCCAGGAACCGGTAGCCGAACTCCGGGTCGTCGCGGTGGGCGTCGAACAGCGCGTTCGCGCGATATGCCTCCTCCAGGACAGCGTCGGCAACCGGCTTGCCGAGCCAGCGGTAGTACGGCTGTCTCGCGAGCTTCAGCACCCGGCACGTCACCGTGACGGGCACCCCGTCCACGGCCAGCTCCTTCACGAGCGGGTAGATCCTTTTCCCGGCAAATGCGCCTGCGACAGATAGGCCGCAGCCCGGCGCAGGACCTCGTTCTCCTGCTCCAGCAGCTTGATCCGCCGACGTGCTTCCTGCAGTTGTGCGCTCTCCTGGCTGGTCGTTCCGGCTTTGCCCCGCCGTCGATGTCCGCCCGGCGCATCCATTTCCACAACGTCATCGGGTGGACCCCGAAGTCGGTGGCCACCTGCTCGACCGTCACACCCGGGTCACGGTTCCTCGCGACCCGCACGACGTCTTGGCGGAACTCTTCCGGATAGGGCTTGGGCACAGCGACATCCTTCCCACCTGCCCCACAGGGCAAGCCAGTTCAGATGTCACCCGATCGTGCAGCAGACCCGCTGTACACATGAGCTGGTCATGGGTGAGGACTGTTCCTTGTCCGGATAGGGAGAGGCCAGGTCACGACGGGGAAGGCATCAACTGGCCGCCGGAAAGCCAGAGTCGAGCGAGTGCTCCTTCAATCGATGCCGTTCCTCGGGGAGAACAGGGAGCATTGCGTTGCCTTTGTCATCCCCTGGGGTGACGATGAAGCCAACCATGCCAAGCGGAGACGGCCATGTCTCGGATCCCGTGACGAGCCTTCCAGTCAAGCTTGGCGGAAATCAGATCTGCCGAGGCAACAAGACGAGCAGGGTCGCCGGGCCGGCGCTGGACCACGACGGGGGGCAACTCGTGGTGGCGGCTGACTTCGGTGACGAGTTCGACCATGTCGAGTACCGAAGTGCCTTCACCGCGCCCTACATTGAGGGTGATGTTCTGGGGCGTTGGCAGTGCGGCAAGGTAGTGAGCAGCTTCCACGTGGGCCTCGGACAAGTCCTCGACGTGGATGTAGTCCCGGATGCAGGTTCCGTCGGGAGTGGGGTAGTCGTTCCCAAAGATGTGAGGTCGCTCGCCCGCGGTGAATCTCTCGAACACCATGGGGATGAGGTTGAAGACACCGCTATCCGAGAGCTCGGGCATCGCTGCTCCCGCGACGTTGAAGTAACGCAGACACGCAGTTGCCATGCCGTACTTTGCTCCGACGGCCCGCACCATCCACTCGCCGACCAGCTTGGTCTCGCCGTACGGGCTGATAGGGGCACAAGGCATGTCCTCGGTGACGACGTCGACGTCGGGCATCCCGTAGACGGCGGCAGACGACGAGAAGACGAAGTTCTTTACTCCCGCCTCGACCGTGGCTTCGAGTAGGGTCTGGAGCCCCGTCACGTTCTCGCGGTAGTAATAGAGCGGCCGTGCCACCGACTCCCCGACCTGCTTCTTCCCTGCCACATGGATCACTCCCGTGACCCTGTGCTCCGAGAACACACGGTCAAGGAAAGCCCGGTCAAGTACGGAACCGATGGCGAGCGGCGTGTCCTCGGGGACGGTCGACGCGTCACCTGTGGAAAGGTCGTCCAGTACGACGGCCTGCTCGCCGGCCCGTCGCAAGGCGCGCACTACGTGCGCGCCGATGTAGCCGGCTCCTCCGGTGATCAAGTACGTCATGCCTGGTTTCCCGTCCACATCTCGCGCTTCTCGCCGGCCGCGAGGATCTCGCGGCTGTTCGGCCCCTCGTGGAGGAGAAGGTCGAGTGCGCTCACGTCGGAGGGCACATCACCTGGGATCCGGCCATAGGGCGGGTTCGAGTAGGTTGCGAGCTCTACCTCCACTCCTGTGGCGCGGAACTTCTCGGGGGCGAGGTAGCTCGCGGCGCCGATGCCGATCCGAACACTCGACGCCTGGACGGCCTGACAGACTTCAAGGACCATGTCGCCTTTGTCCGTCTGGGGGTTCAGCGTGCTGGACCGCACGACGGGGATGTCGATGCCAAAACCTGTGAGGAGGAGATGGATCAAGGCTTCATTGAGGTCCACCAGCAGCTCCCACGGCCGGTCATAGATCTCCTTGAGCCTGTCCTTCCACTCCGGCCAGTACGGGGCGCGCGCATAACTCTGGCAGAGGGTGCGCCAGTGACGCGCACGCCAGCGGTCATCGGCTATCTGTGTCTCGGCGATAGTCGTGCTGAGGCTGCTGCGCACGGGACGGTGAGGAGGATCTTCTCGCCTCTGGCATCCCGAACATGGTTGCGGTTCTGCCAGTAGTTCTTCCGGTACTGGACATGGTCGAGCATGACGTACTGCGAGGCGCCGAGCAGACGGGAGAAGAACCCGGACCAGGGCAGGTAGGCGGGCTGGTGCGGGATGACGATGTTGGGGCACATTTTAATCACGTTCCTCCGCCGACCAGGGCGAAGCTGGGTTCCTAAAAAATGGGGGCGACGGCACGCGCAGGGCTCACGCCTATGTCGACCACGAATCGCCGGGGGTAGAACGCCTCGGCAAATTGAGTCTTGGCGGCGAACCCCCTGACGCGCATGAGCGCACGGATGCTCTCCAGGTCGACTTGACGACTGCCTGTGGTCTGTGAACCGTGGGCCTCCAGGGCGTTCAGTTTCGCTTCGGCGTATGGTGTGACGCCGACGTACAGACGAGGCTCGAAGTCCAGCGACGTCGGTGACTCATAGTGGAGTACCTGAGGAACGTGTCTGGCAGCAGACACCGATACCTCGGCGGTGGCACGGTGGTCTTGGTGCGAATCATGGGGATAGTGGGTGTACACGATGTCAGCACCGACCTCCTCGATCGCGTCTTCGACGATCGTGATGGCCTCATGGCCGCTGGCCAGCATGCCGTCCGGGTAGCCGATCCACCGTATTTCCGCGCCGAGTCGACGCGCCGCCTCGATCTGCTCCGCGCGCCGTACCTCAGCCTTGAGCCCGGGCCCCTTCGCACCGTCCGTCATGACCAGCATGACGACTCGGTCACCCGCGATGACATGAGCACGTAGCGTTCCGCCACAGCCCAATTCAATGTCGTCAGGATGGGCGCCCACGGCAACGACGGATTTCCTGCGGGGAGTTTGTGATGCTACCCCTCCAGGAGGGGCAGGGGGCATGAGATCAACCACTACTGGTCGTTCCTTTCACGAGCGTTACTTCTCTGACGGACCAGGGGTCACTTCGACATGTCGACCGCGTTCAGTGACAACTCGCTGTCGACACTGAAGAACGGCCTGACCCGGGAGCGGCCACGAGGAGTCGACTCGAGCACCGTGAACGGGTAGTCGTGCACCGACTTCTTATGTATGTAGTCGCCTGTGAACCGGCCAATGCGTATAGGAGTGGCCCCTTCGGCAGGCGTGACGTACACGTCCCAGATGTCATGTTCGGTAACCCGACGCTGCGCCACGGTGGAGCAGGGGATGCTGAATCGGAACCGTGTGTCCGAGAGCGCGCTCAGTGGTACCCGAAAGCTGAGCTCCTCGTGCGCTCGGCCGGCGGCCAGCACTTCGGCAGAATCCGACAGCGTCGCCCCCCAGAGTTCGGCTTCTACGCTGATCTCTCCCCGGGCATTGCCTACACTCACCGCTTCAGCGTGGACCTCCCGCCTCCAACTGCGGATCGAGAGTGCTCTGTCCTCATCGACGAGAGGGATGTGCACTTGGAGAGCGGGGCCGTCAAGGCTGGGACCAGTGGCGTCCATGAGGTAACGGTTGTCACCGGTCCCGGTCCGCAATCGTCTGCACAAAAGGCCGTCCGCAGACGCCATGAAGAGGTCCCATTCCCCCTCGGGCAGCGCGGACCTTGGTATCACCGCTGTGAGCGAGCCATCGGGATCGTCATCCAGGTTGGTCTGCTGAAAGGCGAAGGACAGCTCGGACTGAGAATCCTCCCTGGAGGCACAGAGTAGCCGCAACCCACTGAATGAAGTAGCGGAATTCAGCCGAAAGACAAGGTCACCGTGAGGCATCGCCCACCAATCCACCGTGGTCGGGAGGTTCCGCGCCTCTTGGAGCTCTCTGAAGAAGGACTCGTACTGATCCGCCACCACCTGCGGTGAGAACCGAGCGGAGTTGCGCTCGGCCGCACGGCCCATGGCCTGACGGCGTTCCGCGTCGTTGACGAGGGTGAGGATCCCGTCAGCGAGCCCGTCCGCGTCACCCACCGGAACCAGTAGGCCGTCGACGCCATGGGTAATGGTCTCTCGCGGCCCGTAGTCGCAATCGGTGCTCACGACGGGCAACCCGGCACGCATGGCCTCGATGATGGCCATCGGCAGAGCCTCTCTGACGGAAGAGAAGGCCATGATAGACGCCTTGGCCCACTCCATCTCCAAGCGCCGTGTAGCCCCCATGAGCAGGACATTGTCACAAAGCCCGAGTTCACCGACGAGCGTTTTGAGTTCGCCTCTCAGAGGGCCGCGTCCGAAGATGCGGAGCTGCCAGTCGGGCCGCTGCCCCACGACCGTGGCGAAGGACCTGATCAAACTGGCGAACTGCTTGTCCTTGACAAGGCGACCAGCCGCAATGACCGTCTTATGGCTGCAGTCCGACGGGGCGACCAAAGGATCCGGAACGCAGTTCGGGATCGCCGTGACGCGAAGACCGGGGGTAACCCATTCGCGACGCACGTTTTCAGCTTCCTCCGCGTTCACGTGGATCACTCCATCTTAGAAGCCGTTGTCCTATCGATCACGGGGACGGTTCTGATCGAACGGGATCTCTGGCCGGGTGGTCTTGGCGGGGTGGGGGCATGAAAGCAGGACCTCCGGTGCAGCACGAGGGTTGCGAAGCCAGCTCGAGTGCAGGGAGGCCCTGTTGTCCCAGTCTTGCGTGCCGGTCCCGGTCCCGTCCAACTTGCCTGTCCCGGTGTGCGATTGTCTCGCGCACCGGTTCGGGAATGCGGCCGACTGCCCCGGCCGGGTGCGGCGGTATCCCTCCGACATGACGGACGCGGAGTGGCAGGTGGTGCGGGAGGCGATGCCGGTCCCGGCCTGGCTGGAGGGCCGGGGCGGCCGGCCGGAGGGCTACTGCCACCGGCAGATGCTCGATGCCGTCCGCTATGTGACCGACAACGGGATCAAGTGGCGTGCGATGCCTGTCGACTTCCCTGCGTGGGACCGTGTGTATGCCTTCTTCCGCAGGTGGCGTGAGAGAGGGCTGGTCAAGGAGTTGCACGACCGGCTGCGCGGACGTCTGCGGCTGGCCGAGGGCCGCGGGGCGGAGCCGACTGCGGCCATCATCGACTCACAGTCGGTCAAGGCCGCGGCCTCGGTGCCCGCCGCCACGCGCGGCTATGACGGCGGGAAGAAGATCAACGGCAGGCGCCGGCACGTCATCACGGACTGTCTCGGCCTGCTGCTGGTGGTGCTGGTGACCGCGGGCAACGTCACCGACCGCCAGGCCGCCCGGGTGCTGCTGCCCCGGCTGCGGGAGCGGTTCAGGAAGATCACCCTGGTGTGGGCGGACGGCGGCTACCGCGGACGGCTCGTCACCTGGACGCGGGAGAAACTCCAGCTCACGCTTGAGATCGTCAAGCGCAGTGACGACATGACCGGGTTCGTGGTGCTGCCGAGACGGTGGGTGGTGGAGCGCACACTAGGGTGGTTGATGCGAACGCGTCGTCTGGTGCGGGACTTCGAGACGCTGCCCGCGTCCAGCGAGGCGTTCATCTGCTTCTCGCTGGCCATGCTCATGAGCCGCCGCCTCGCCCGGAGGGCTCCGCATCCGCAGCCCGATCGGTCCCGGTGGGCTGCCGCGGCGTGAACCGTCCGGTCGGCAACGCCTCCAGCCAGCCCCGCTCGGCCAGGCGCTTCGCCTTCGAGCGCACGCCCTCGACCTTCGCCGGCACCGCCTCGAGCCCCAGCCGGGCCGCCAGTTCCCTCGCCAACACCCCCTCGCCGCCGCCCCCTTCGTCCTCCACCAGCTCGATGATCCGGCGGTAGTCCGCCGCAAGCGCCTCCACGGGCATCCCCGGGTGCCACCTGGGCACGACCGATCCCGTGACCGGGGTTGTCTTCGCTTGCGGGGACACCCCGGCCACGGCCTGCCGCGGACCCTCGCCCGGCGCGTCCGCCGCCCCGGGCACAGGCGCCAGGGCCTCGGCGACCTCCACTCGTGCGATCACCCGGCGTTCCAGCACTGCCTCCGCCTCGGCGAGTTCAGCAAGAACACGCTCGGCCTCCGCTCGAAGCTCCTCCGCCCGCACCCGGGCAGCCGTCTCCCGCTCCTCCAGCAGCCCCATCACCGACGCCACCGCTCACCTCCGCATCGCCGAGAACGAACTGATCGTCCGAACCCTCCCGCAACAACGCGGAGACCATGCCTGACCAGCAGAAACTCAGCGATCACATCCGGAAAGACAACAGCTTCTTACGCAAGTTGCCCTGCCGCGGCCGGCTGGCTCGCCCTTCTCATGGACCAGATGCTCGGCCATCTCGGTCTGCAGGGCCCGCTCGAGCCGAGCCTTGGACAACTGCTGGAGCAGCCCGCCCTCACCGGCCAGCGGGGCACCGGCCGCGTCCGCGGAATCCATCAGCTGCTTGACCGGAGCGTTGCCCTGCTCAGCCGGGAACTGCCCGTCGACCGCAGCCGTCTCCGATATATGCGTCTCACTCACGCGAGCACGCCTATCCGGAAGGGCGGAGTCCAGCATAGAGCACCCGCTTGGCGGAGTCTGCATCATATGGCATCTCATTAAATCAGTTTAGTAGATGAGGTGGGCAACTTTCGTCGACCTGCAAGGCGGGTTGGGTGCAAAAATCTACTATGGACACCCAAGAACTCATCAAATAGGGATCCGTACCCCCAAATCCGTTCACGAGCAGCCCCCCTAAGACGCAGAGCGACACCCTTTTGCCGCGGGGAAGCAGAACGACTGTGACGTAGCTTCGGTAGCAGCTTCTGGGC
This sequence comes from Streptoverticillium reticulum, assembly GCF_047456005.1. Classification (NCBI taxonomy): domain Bacteria; kingdom Bacillati; phylum Actinomycetota; class Actinomycetes; order Kitasatosporales; family Streptomycetaceae; genus Streptomyces; species Streptoverticillium reticulum. The sequence continues at coordinate 9,240 of NZ_CP179755.1, forward strand.
GAATGAGGCGATTTCGCTGCGGAGTGCGAGGGGATCGACAGGAGGCTGGCGATCGGGGCGTCAGAGGGCCAGGAATTACGGCATGCCGATGATGCATCGCAAAGAAAAACCCCTTGCCTGCAAGGAACCCATCGAGGTGCGCACGACCAAACAGGCGCAGATCGACGGGGCGGAAAGCCACTACGCCGCCTAGGCACTGGAGCGCGCGACACCGAAGCCAGCACAGTTCGGCATGGGCTTCTGCAGCCGCAGCGGCTACGCAAAATTCCCGATTCCACCCCGTAGCATTTGACGCCATCGGCATAAATAGGTCCGGCAACTTCGCCATAGGAAAAGCCCAAACCCATGAATATCTCTTTCCTGGTTCACAATCGATACGGCATAGGCGGCGCCATCAGGAGTACCGTAAATATTGCGGCCGCCCTGGCTGACAGAAACATGGTGGAAATCGCCTCCCTGGTGCGTGATCGGGATACTGCGGACCTTCCTGTTATCCCCGAGGTGGGAACCGTCGATTTTGTGGACCTGCGTGAGACGTCCCGTCACTTCGCCGCCCATGACCCTCTGTTCCACGCACCCCCGCTCATCTTTCCCGAGGATGGGCCCTTTAGCGATGATTTCAACCGGCTCCTGGAAATCCGCATGATGGACTACCTGGCTGACGCGAACCCCGATGTGGTGGTCACAGCACATCCTGGAACTGCGATAGCCCTGTCGAAAATCCAAGGAGATTTCCTTAAAGTTGCCGTAATGCACCAGTCCCGAAATTCTTTTAATGCGTCGTACCGTAGAAAACTGATCGAGGCTTATGAGCGCCTCGATGGAGTGATCCACGTGAACGCGGAGGAAGCTGAAAACGTGCGTCGCGAATGGGTTACCCCCGGTCTTCGCGTCACGGCGATCCCGAACTGCGTTCCGGATCCTTTGGTCGCCCCGTCGGACTGCAGCCATAAGACGGTCATTGCGGCTGGTCGCCTTGTCAAGGACAAGCAGTTCGCCAGTTTGATCAGGTCCTTCGCCACGGTCGTGGGGCAGCGGCCCGACTGGCAGCTCCGCATCTTCGGACGCGGCCCTCTGAGAGGCGAACTCAAAACGCTCGTCGGTGAACTCGGGCTTTGTGACAATGTCCTGCTCATGGGGGCTACACGGCGCTTGGAGATGGAGTGGGCCAAGGCGTCTATCATGGCCTTCTCTTCCGTCAGAGAGGCTCTGCCGATGGCCATCATCGAGGCCATGCGTGCCGGGTTGCCCGTCGTGAGCACCGATTGCGACTACGGGCCGCGAGAGACCATTACCCATGGCGTCGACGGCCTACTGGTTCCGGTGGGTGACGCGGACGGGCTCGCTGACGGGATCCTCACCCTCGTCAACGACGCGGAACGCCGTCAGGCCATGGGCCGTGCGGCCGAGCGCAACTCCGCTCGGTTCTCACCGCAGGTGGTGGCGGATCAGTACGAGTCCTTCTTCAGAGAGCTCCAAGAGGCGCGGAACCTCCCGACCACGGTGGATTGGTGGGCGATGCCTCACGGTGACCTTGTCTTTCGGCTGAATTCCGCTACTTCATTCAGTGGGTTGCGGCTACTCTGTGCCTCCAGGGAGGATTCTCAGTCCGAGCTGTCCTTCGCCTTTCAGCAGACCAACCTGGATGACGATCCCGATGGCTCGCTCACAGCGGTGATACCAAGGTCCGCGCTGCCCGAGGGGGAATGGGACCTCTTCATGGCGTCTGCGGACGGCCTTTTGTGCAGACGATTGCGGACCGGGACCGGTGACAACCGTTACCTCATGGACGCCACTGGTCCCAGCCTTGACGGCCCCGCTCTCCAAGTGCACATCCCTCTCGTCGATGAGGACAGAGCACTCTCGATCCGCAGTTGGAGGCGGGAGGTCCACGCTGAAGCGGTGAGTGTAGGCAATGCCCGGGGAGAGATCAGCGTAGAAGCCGAACTCTGGGGGGCGACGCTGTCGGATTCTGCCGAAGTGCTGGCCGCCGGCCGAGCGCACGAGGAGCTCAGCTTTCGGGTACCACTGAGCGCGCTCTCGGACACACGGTTCCGATTCAGCATCCCCTGCTCCACCGTGGCGCAGCGTCGGGTTACCGAACATGACATCTGGGACGTGTACGTCACGCCTGCCGAAGGGGCCACTCCTATACGCATTGGCCGGTTCACAGGCGACTACATACATAAGAAGTCGGTGCACGACTACCCGTTCACGGTGCTCGAGTCGACTCCTCGTGGCCGCTCCCGGGTCAGGCCGTTCTTCAGTGTCGACAGCGAGTTGTCACTGAACGCGGTCGACATGTCGAAGTGACCCCTGGTCCGTCAGAGAAGTAACGCTCGTGAAAGGAACGACCAGTAGTGGTTGATCTCATGCCCCCTGCCCCTCCTGGAGGGGTAGCATCACAAACTCCCCGCAGGAAATCCGTCGTTGCCGTGGGCGCCCATCCTGACGACATTGAATTGGGCTGTGGCGGAACGCTACGTGCTCATGTCATCGCGGGTGACCGAGTCGTCATGCTGGTCATGACGGACGGTGCGAAGGGGCCCGGGCTCAAGGCTGAGGTACGGCGCGCGGAGCAGATCGAGGCGGCGCGTCGACTCGGCGCGGAAATACGGTGGATCGGCTACCCGGACGGCATGCTGGCCAGCGGCCATGAGGCCATCACGATCGTCGAAGACGCGATCGAGGAGGTCGGTGCTGACATCGTGTACACCCACTATCCCCATGATTCGCACCAAGACCACCGTGCCACCGCCGAGGTATCGGTGTCTGCTGCCAGACACGTTCCTCAGGTACTCCACTATGAGTCACCGACGTCGCTGGACTTCGAGCCTCGTCTGTACGTCGGCGTCACACCATACGCCGAAGCGAAACTGAACGCCCTGGAGGCCCACGGTTCACAGACCACAGGCAGTCGTCAAGTCGACCTGGAGAGCATCCGTGCGCTCATGCGCGTCAGGGGGTTCGCCGCCAAGACTCAATTTGCCGAGGCGTTCTACCCCCGGCGATTCGTGGTCGACATAGGCGTGAGCCCTGCGCGTGCCGTCGCCCCCATTTTTTAGGAACCCAGCTTCGCCCTGGTCGGCGGAGGAACGTGATTAAAATGTGCCCCAACATCGTCATCCCGCACCAGCCCGCCTACCTGCCCTGGTCCGGGTTCTTCTCCCGTCTGCTCGGCGCCTCGCAGTACGTCATGCTCGACCATGTCCAGTACCGGAAGAACTACTGGCAGAACCGCAACCATGTTCGGGATGCCAGAGGCGAGAAGATCCTCCTCACCGTCCCCGTGCGCAGCAGCCTCAGCACGACTATCGCCGAGACACAGATAGCCGATGACCGCTGGCGTGCGCGTCACTGGCGCACCCTCTGCCAGAGTTATGCGCGCGCCCCGTACTGGCCGGAGTGGAAGGACAGGCTCAAGGAGATCTATGACCGGCCGTGGGAGCTGCTGGTGGACCTCAATGAAGCCTTGATCCATCTCCTCCTCACAGGTTTTGGCATCGACATCCCCGTCGTGCGGTCCAGCACGCTGAACCCCCAGACGGACAAAGGCGACATGGTCCTTGAAGTCTGTCAGGCCGTCCAGGCGTCGAGTGTTCGGATCGGCATCGGCGCCGCGAGCTACCTCGCCCCCGAGAAGTTCCGCGCCACAGGAGTGGAGGTAGAGCTCGCAACCTACTCGAACCCGCCCTATGGCCGGATCCCAGGTGATGTGCCCTCCGACGTGAGCGCACTCGACCTTCTCCTCCACGAGGGGCCGAACAGCCGCGAGATCCTCGCGGCCGGCGAGAAGCGCGAGATGTGGACGGGAAACCAGGCATGACGTACTTGATCACCGGAGGAGCCGGCTACATCGGCGCGCACGTAGTGCGCGCCTTGCGACGGGCCGGCGAGCAGGCCGTCGTACTGGACGACCTTTCCACAGGTGACGCGTCGACCGTCCCCGAGGACACGCCGCTCGCCATCGGTTCCGTACTTGACCGGGCTTTCCTTGACCGTGTGTTCTCGGAGCACAGGGTCACGGGAGTGATCCATGTGGCAGGGAAGAAGCAGGTCGGGGAGTCGGTGGCACGGCCGCTCTATTACTACCGCGAGAACGTGACGGGGCTCCAGACCCTACTCGAAGCCACGGTCGAGGCGGGAGTAAAGAACTTCGTCTTCTCGTCGTCTGCCGCCGTCTACGGGATGCCCGACGTCGACGTCGTCACCGAGGACATGCCTTGTGCCCCTATCAGCCCGTACGGCGAGACCAAGCTGGTCGGCGAGTGGATGGTGCGGGCCGTCGGAGCAAAGTACGGCATGGCAACTGCGTGTCTGCGTTACTTCAACGTCGCGGGAGCAGCGATGCCCGAGCTCTCGGATAGCGGTGTCTTCAACCTCATCCCCATGGTGTTCGAGAGATTCACCGCGGGCGAGCGACCTCACATCTTTGGGAACGACTACCCCACTCCCGACGGAACCTGCATCCGGGACTACATCCACGTCGAGGACTTGTCCGAGGCCCACGTGGAAGCTGCTCACTACCTTGCCGCACTGCCAACGCCCCAGAACATCACCCTCAATGTAGGGCGCGGTGAAGGCACTTCGGTACTCGACATGGTCGAACTCGTCACCGAAGTCAGCCGCCACCACGAGTTGCCCCCCGTCGTGGTCCAGCGCCGGCCCGGCGACCCTGCTCGTCTTGTTGCCTCGGCAGATCTGATTTCCGCCAAGCTTGACTGGAAGGCTCGTCACGGGATCCGAGACATGGCCGTCTCCGCTTGGCATGGTTGGCTTCATCGTCACCCCAGGGGATGACAAAGGCAACGCAATGCTCCCTGTTCTCCCCGAGGAACGGCATCGATTGAAGGAGCACTCGCTCGACTCTGGCTTTCCGGCGGCCAGTTGATGCCTTCCCCGTCGTGACCTGGCCTCTCCCTATCCGGACAAGGAACAGTCCTCACCCATGACCAGCTCATGTGTACAGCGGGTCTGCTGCACGATCGGGTGACATCTGAACTGGCTTGCCCTGTGGGGCAGGTGGGAAGGATGTCGCTGTGCCCAAGCCCTATCCGGAAGAGTTCCGCCAAGACGTCGTGCGGGTCGCGAGGAACCGTGACCCGGGTGTGACGGTCGAGCAGGTGGCCACCGACTTCGGGGTCCACCCGATGACGTTGTGGAAATGGATGCGCCGGGCGGACATCGACGGCGGGGCAAAGCCCGGAACGACCAGCCAGGAGAGCGCACAACTGCAGGAAGCACGTCGGCGGATCAAGCTGCTGGAGCAGGAGAACGAGGTCCTGCGCCGGGCTGCGGCCTATCTGTCGCAGGCGCATTTGCCGGGAAAAGATCTACCCGCTCGTGAAGGAGCTGGCCGTGGACGGGGTGCCCGTCACGGTGACGTGCCGGGTGCTGAAGCTCGCGAGACAGCCGTACTACCGCTGGCTCGGCAAGCCGGTTGCCGACGCTGTCCTGGAGGAGGCATATCGCGCGAACGCGCTGTTCGACGCCCACCGCGACGACCCGGAGTTCGGCTACCGGTTCCTGGCCGATGAGGCACGTGGTGCCGGGGCCGGCATGGCCGAGCGCACCGCGTGGCGGATCTGCCGGGACAACCGCTGGTGGAGTGTCTTCGGGAAGAAGCGTGGCCGGGGCAGGAAGGCCGGCCCGCCGGTGCACGGTGATCTCGTGAGCCGCAACTTCACCGCCACCGGCCCGAACCGGCTGTGGCTCGCCGACATCACCGAACACGCCACCGCCGAAGGTAAGTTGTACCTCTGCGGCGACAACGCGGCCATGGAGTCCTTCTTCAGCCTGCTGCAGAAGAACGTCCTCGACCGCCGGAGCTGGACCACCCGAGAGGAATTGCGGATCGCGATCGTGACCTGGATCAAGAGGACCTACCACCGACGCCGCAGACAGACCTCGCTGGGCCGGATGACCCCCATCGAATACGAGACCGTCATGACCACACCGGCCCTCCAGGCCGCGTGATCGAACCTGTCACCCAAACCTGCAGCAGACCCGGGCGGCGAATGGGGACTGTAAATAGAACGGCCCTGTCTCGCTTTCGGTGGTGACGGAGAGTCGTGAGGGGCCGTTGATATCCGCGTGAAGGATGTCAACGAGCTTGTGCAGATGGTGTTCTCAGGGCTGCCCCCGCTGGTCATCGAGGATGCGGTCGACGAGGGTGAGCGGATCGTGGTGCGGGCACGGACTCCGCAGGACACCGCGGTCTGCCCGGTGTGCAGGGCGTCGTCAGGGCGTGTGCACGGCTATCACTGGCGGACGGTGGCCGATGTACCGGTGGACGGCCGCCGGGTGGTGGTCCGTGTACGGGTGCGGCGCCTGGTGTGTCCCACGCGCGGCTGCCGGCACACCTTCCGCGAGTAGGTGCCCGGAGTCCTGGAGCGATACCAGCGCCGCACAACCCGTCTGGCCAGTCAAGTCAAGGCCGTGGTCAAGGAGTTAGCGGGCCGGGCGGGGGCACGCTTGCTGGCGGTACTCGCGATGGGCCTATCGCGTCACACGGCCCTGCGCGCCCTGTTGCGCATCCCGCTGCCCGCTGGGCGGGTGCCCCGCGTGATCGGCGTCGACGACTTCGCTCTGCGACGCTTTATCTTGAGCCGATCACTCGTGCAGGGCTGTGACCTGCTCTGTCTCGTCGAGGACGGTGTCGTTCACGAGACAGAGCTGGAGTTCGTGGGTGGCGTCAGCAGGGTCCGATCGTGACGGAAATGTGTCGTGGTGTGGTCGGTTCTTCGAGGACGGGGAGGCCGGCGGCTCTCAGTTGCCCGAGTGCGTAGGCGAGTTGGCGGCGGAGCCGCTGGTTGTCCTTGGTGAGGTCGTGGTTGCGGGTCAGGGCGATCTCCAGTCGTTGGGCCAGCGAGGCTTCGCTGCCGCGTTGCCGTGCGGGCGCCTGCGTCGGCAGTGGGCGACGGTCAAGGGCTCGCAGGCGTTCGATCTCGGCTCGGAGGTCGGGCTGGGTGTAGAGCCAGGAGCGGGAGACGTCCGCGGCTCGTGCGACCGCTTCGAAGGTCACCGGGGCGCCGGCGATGTCGAGTTCCCGCAGGGTTCTGATGGTCTTGGCGCGGGTCAGCTCGTGGCGCCGACGAGCCGAGACCGCGAGGTGGGAGCTGTTATCAGCCCGCATCGGAGACCACCTCCCCCGTGGGGTCGTTGTCCTGATCGAGTGCGGTGATGATGCGGTCGAGGTTGCCGAGGACCTTCTCGTTCATCTCGACGAGCCGCTGCTGGCCGCGTGCCTCGGCGGCGGTGACGATCTGGAGAACCTCCTCGCGTTGCCGCCGGTGCTGGGGCAGGAACTCTGGGGTCGTGATGAACATCGGGCAGGTCAGGCAGGCGTTCGCATGTGGACAGGTCTTGATCACCGGCAGTCCGCAGTAACCGTTGGGCAGGGCCTGGGTGGCGCGACCGACGCGCTGTTTGGCCCAGGCGGCCTCGGCGAGCGGGCCATCAGGGTCGAGCGTGACTCTCTCGCCGTTGATGTTGACCTTGCGTGCCTTCTCCCAGTGACGGCGGACGGTGGTGTCGTGCAGCCGGGCATAGTGAGCGGTCATCTCGTGCGAGTCGTGATCGAGAATCTTGCGCACGACTTCCTGTGGGACGTCACGGTTGATGAGTCTGGTGCCCAGGGTGTGGCGCCACTGGTGCGGGGTGAGGTGGACGGGGCGGCCGTGCTCGTCGCGGACGTCGCAGCGTTCCAGCCAGGGCGTGAGAACTTGACGGTAGGTGCCGCCGTTCATCGGCTCGGTGCCGTGGACGTTCTTCAGCTTCCTGGGGAAGAGCACCGGGATGCCGGACGGCCAGCGTTCGAGGAGCCGTTGCTGCTGGTCGCGGATGTCCTGCTGGAGTTCCTCGTCGATCGGGACGAGCGCCTCGCGGTTCATCTTGTGGTTGAGGTAGCGCAGGTAGGGGGCGCCGTCGGCGTCGTGCGCGAGGCAGTCGAAGGGCAGCCGGGTGGCGTCCTTGAGGCGGAGTCCGCAGCGCATCAGGATGAGGGTGATCAGCCGGTAGGCAGGGTCCTGCCAGCGGTCGAGGTTCGCGGGGTCCTCGACCTGGGCCATGACGTGCTCGGCCAGGGCTCTCGGCAGGCGCTTGGTCTCGCGCGGGACGTCCTCTGTGAACAGCACGGCGTCCGTGGGCAGGGTTGTGTCCCAGTGGTGACGGCGGATGTCGGTGAGGAAGATGCCGAGCTGGCCGATGATCCGCTGGTGGTGGTGTGTGCTGCCGCCCAGGCCGTGCAGTTCGGCAAGGTAGCGTTCCAGCACCGCGCGGTTGACCTTCGCCAGGCCGGGGATGCCCAGTTCGGGGCGGGCGAGGAAGGAAGCGAAGCGGGTGACGGCCGCGAGTCCGGCCCCGATGGTGGCGAGGCTGAGTCCGCAGGTCAGGCGCCATCGCGTCCAGCGTTTGGCGAGGTCTTTGATCCAGGGCTGTTCGATCGCGGTGAAGTGCAGGTGGGCCAGGGTGCCGGTGATGCCGAGGTTGCGCAGGCGCCAGACGTCTCGGGGGTATTCAACGTCCCAGCCGGCGCCGTAGTACAGGTTCTCCACCTCTCGTCGGGCGTAGGAGAGGAAGGCGCTGGATGCCTTGCGGGCGCCGGGGGCCGTCCGCAGCCGCTCGCGCCAGAGCTGTTCGGGCCACTCCAGCAGGGAGTTCATGCCGGTGGCGGCGAGGACGTTGATCGAGTGCCGGGCCAGTTTGGGGGTGAGACGTGCTTGCTGTTCGTCGCGCCGCTGTTGCAGGACGTACTGCATCTCCAGCCGCATCCGCGGCGGCAGACAGAGGAACGCGATCATTTCGCAGTGGTGCGGGGCGGACTCGAGGGCCGTCGTGAACTCCTCGATGTCCGGGCGGCCTGCCACCCGCCACCGTTCCGAGTGCGACACACACAGTGGAGCGTAGGCGGTGGACCACAGCTCGCAGCCTGCAATCCGGCACTGGCCGTGCGGCGCCGGCGTGGTCACCGGTCGCCGGGAGGAGAGCCAGGCTGTGACCTCGGGGCGGCCCGCCCGGTGCCACTGGCGTACGTGTGCGACGCAGAGGCCGGTGCTGTTCCTGCCGTATCCGCAGCCCTCGAACCGGCAGGCCGGCAGAGCACCGTGCCCGCGCAGAGAGGCGGACGTCGCCGCGGCGAACTCGCCCTTGTCCGGGCGGCCTTGGTTGTTCCAGCGCTGGTAGTGCCCCTCACACAGATCGTGCAGCCGGGCCGCCCGCCGACAGGCGCCGACCTGGCAGGCGACACCGCCGAAGACCGGGTCGGACGGTTCGATGAACCAGACGTCGGCCCGCGATTCGGGACGGACCACCGCCATCAGCTTCTCCCGAAGTCCGCCCGGATAGTTCCAGGACACGGGCTCGGCGCCCGAGGCATCGCTCCGACTTCCAGTCACAGGACGACCTCCCGTCCGGTGAACCAGCCGGCTTCCTCCAGCGTGCGGCGGGCGTCCTCGACGGTCAGGTGTCCGTAGACGTCGAGCGTGGTGGTGATGTCGGCGTGCCCGAGGATCTTGGAGACCACCTCGATGGGCACCCCGTCGCGCAGCATCCGGGTCGCTGCCCCGTGCCGGAACCAGTGTGGGTCGAAGTCGATCCCGGTGGTGCGGCGTACTCGCCGGACCAGGTCGTAGACGGCGGCGTAGGACAAGGGGCGGCCCTGCGGATGGGCGAAGAGGTTGACGAAGACGTAGTCGGAGTCGAGGTCCCCGTACTCGCCGTGCAGGTAGTCGGCATACAACCGGACCAGCTCGGCGCTGACGGGGATCTGGCGAGGCTGACGGGACTTGGTGCGGGCGCCGTTGTCGTTGAGGCGTGGGACGACGGACAGTTCGCGTTCCGCGGCACCGATGTCCTCATGGCGCAGGCCGAGCGCCTCGCCGATCCGCACCCCGCTTTCGTGCAGCACCGCGAACAGAAACCGGTCGCGCAGCCGGGTGCACGCATCCAGCACGGCCTGGGCCTCCGCTGCCGTCAGCACCCGGGGCAGCTTCTTGGGGGCCTTCAGGCTGATCGTGCGGCGAGCAACCGGACCGCCCTTGCTGACATGGTGCAAGAACGGTTTCCATGAGCCGCGATGCCGTCGGGCCGGCTGCCAGGTGATCAGCAGTTCGCCCAGGTCGTCACCGCGTCGGGCGGCGTGCTGGTAGAACGCGGAGAGCGCCGAGAGCTTCCGGTTCACCGTCGACTCCGCGCAGTGTGCCTCGACCGACGGCAACACCGTCACGTTGCCGCCACGGGCGCGGGGTGGGCGGCGCAGCCAGGCCACGAACTCGCCGAGGTCCTCCAGCCGTACCTCGCGCCAATCCAGATCATGTTGGGCCAGGAAGCCGAAGTAGTCCTTGAGATCGTGCGCGTACGCCTTCACCGTGTTCGGCGACCGCTCGATGTCCGTCAGGTACGACAGGTACCGCTCGATCGGCGCTACCGGTACGTCGTCGTCACCCAAGACCGTCCACGATTCCTGCCGCGTCATCGGCGACACGACACGCTGAACCAGCATGTTCCCTCCCGGAGTTCCGTGTGCTGGACGGCCGCAGATAACCACGTCCACCACGGAGAACACCGAGGCTCACGACACCGTGCACAACATCAAGGACGCCCTTCGGGCGGCTCAAGATAAGTCGGCGGCACCGCTATGCCACCGTGGTGATCGACGCCGAGACCCACGAGCGGATCGACGTGCTGCCCGACCGCACGGCCGACACCCTGGAGGCGTGGCTGCGCGAGCATCCGGGCGTCGAGGTCGTGTGCCGCGACGGCTCCGCGACCTACGCCGAGGCCATCCGCCGCGCCCTGCCCGACGCGATCCAGGTCGCTGACAGGTGGCATTTGTGGCACAACCTGTGCGAAGCCGCCCTGAGCGAGGTCAAGGCACACAGCCGCTGCTGGGCCACCGTGCTGGACGCGCCCCTCCCCGGGCACAAACCACCCTGGAACGCTGGCACCAGGTCCACGGCCTGCTCGACCAGGGGGTGAGCCTGCTTGAGTGCGCCCGCCGTCTGCAACTGTCCCTGAACACCGTCAAACGCTACGCGCGAGCCGACCGGCCCGAGCGGATGCTCCGCGTCCCCAAGTACCGCGCCAGCCTTGTCGATCCCTACCGCGAGCACCTGCGCAAACGCCGGGCCGAGGACCCCGCCGTGCCCGTCAAACACCTCTTCGAAGAGATCAAGGCCCTCGGCTTCACGGGTTGCCTGAACCTCCTGCACAAGTACATCAACCAGGGCCGTGCGGACGCCGACCGCAGCCACATCTCGGCGCGCAGACTCGCCCGGATGCTGCTGACCAGGCCGGATAATCTCAAGTCCGAACATCACGACCTCCTGGCCCGGCTCACAGCCGCCTGCCCCGAGATGACCCAACTGGCCACCCGCGTCGGGGCCTTCGCCCAGCTCCTGACGCCTCGCGCCGCAAACGCTGACGCGCTCGCGCGCTGGATCATCCAGGTCCGCGAAGCCGATCTGCCCCATCTGCATGCCTTCACCCGGGGCCTGGAGCGAGACCATGACGCCGTGATCGCCGCGCTCACGCTCCCATACAGCAACGGCCCGACCGAGGGCGTCAACACCAAGACCAAGCGGATCGCACGCCAGATGCACGGACGAGCAGGCTTCACCCTCCTACGCCACCGCATCCTCCTCGGATAACAGCACTCTCCGTCACCACCGAAAGCGAGACAGGGCCGTTAAGTTACTCCCCCGTCCAGGCGGCGGTTGCGCCACTTGTGCTCGGCTCGTGCTTGCTCAAGCCCTTCGAGGTGCCGGGGAACGGCATTCTCGTAGTCGAAGGGTGAGGCGAAGAGCGCCTCGTGGATGCGTCGGGCCTGTTCCTCTGCGCCGTCGTCCGGGATTTCGGCCCAGTCGAGGTAGGTCAGGTCGAGGACTGCGACCGGTTTGAGGATGTCGAGGTGGCCGAGGCCTGCCGCTTTCAACCGCGCCTGGAAGCAGGTGAAGTCGGGGAGGATGGTTCCGTCACGCTGTCGCTCGGCGGCTGTGGTGGCCGTGATCTGAACGCGTGCGGACCCCTCGTCATGGCGTGCCAGGAGCCCGCGGATTGCAGGGGCACCCGGCCGGTCTTCTTCAAGGTCGATCAGGCAGTTGGTGTCCAGTGTGAAGCGCAGCATGCTCCTGATGCTGCCAGCTGTGCTGGAGAAAGCGCCCGCGTCGGGTGGTGATAGCCGGTGACCGGGCCGTTCTTGTGCTGGCAGCGGTGCGCCTGGCCTGACCGTTGCAGGAAGGGGGGCCTCTCAAGCGTCGGTGGCGGGGTCGTCGTTGGCGCCGTCGATGTGGATGTCGTCGAGTAGTTCGCGGGGGATTTTTTCGGTGCCTTCGAGGATGGCTTCTTGTGCGGCGCGGCGGCCGCTGCTCCCGGGGACTTCCCCAACGGTCCGACTCCGTTGGTGGTGTTGGATGGGGGCTGACGGTTGGCAATGGTGGTGGTTGGCTGGTCGGAGCGGGGGCGCGTCAGAGGTAGGGGCGGGAACGATGTCGCTGCGGCGGGAGAGTCATCAGATTCCGGCGAGGACGGTGCGGACGGCCTGGGCGGCGTGTCCGCGGGCACACCCGCGATGCTGATCCGGGACCGGCTGGATGTGCTGTTCGGGGACGAGGATTTCGCGGACCTGTTCTCGGTCGATGGCCGACCGGGGCTCTCGCCGGGGCAGTTGGCGATGGTCAGCGTGCTGCAGTTCGCCGAGACCCTCTCGGACCGCGCTGCCGCGGACGCGGTCCGCAGCCGGATCGACATCAAGTACGCGCTGGGACTGGAGCTGGAGGCCCCGGGCTTCGACTACTCGGTGCTGTCCGAGTTCCGAGCCCGACTGGCCGAGGACGGTGCCACCGACCGGCTGCTGCAGCTGATGCTCACGCGCCTGACGGAGGCCGGGCTGCTCAAAGCCGGTGGCGGGCAGCACACCGACGCCACTCACGTGCTGGCCGTGGTGCGGCGGCTCAGCCGCCTGGAGCTGGCCGGTGAGAGCGTCCGGGTGGCCCTGGAGGAGGTCCTGACACCATGCGAAAAGACGCCATCCACTCGGCCAGACGCACATACAGGTATTGGGCCATGGCCGAGGTGAAACTACGCAGGCACCCTGCTATACGTCACCATCAACCCGAACCGGATCGGCGCCATCACCCAGGCAGCCCTCGCTCTCAAAACGTCTGGCGAACTTGTACGCAAGTTGCAAAGCCGTGCACTTTTTGGTCTTTTGCAAACTACAGAGAAGGGGGGAAAATGCTGTGTCAGAGCGGAACGGGTCGGCTGTTGACTCCGGCGCCTTCCTGCTTCCGTTGGAGAATTGAATACCTACCCATCGGATTGATGGTCGTAGGCAGGACGGTAAGGACTGCGAGGGACATGATGAAAAAGAGTCGACTCACTTCTCGGGTCGTCGCCCCGTGTACGGCGCTCGCGATGGCGGCTGGGTCGCTCGGCGGGCTGGTCTCCGTTACAGCGCTGACTTCTCCAGCTTATGCGGCGAGCGGCGCCTATTCCCCTGAAAATATCGAAGAGGCTGCACGGCTTGAGGTGTTCAGAGGTAAGAAGGCGAATCTGAATGCCGATTGGCAACGGGTGTATAAGATACTGCAGCAGTCGGCCGACTCGGCGCTTATGCGCAAGGCGCAGCGTGTACTCTACTCGGGAGCCCCCGTGCAGGTGACCTCCAGCCTGCCCGAGTCGCTGAGTACGGACAAATTCTTTGTCGCTTCTGGGCGAACTGAGACAGCGGTTAAGAAGGGAATGTCCGGGGCGGTAGGCCGGGAGGGAAGGGTGCTGGCAGCACTCACTTCGCGGGAGTCTGCTGAGGCCTGGGTGAACGAAGTCAATGCTGCCTACCGTGCAGATGAGTCGGATTTGCAGACTGCAGCCCGGTTCTCGCCAATGATCCCTATGGTCGGCAACGTTCTGGGGCTCGCCGCCGGGATTCAGGCCAATGACTCCGTTCAACAAGCAAGCTCAGTGTCTAAGCTGCTGATTGCAGTAGTTCAGGTCTCAAAAATTTTCGGCGCAGGGCCGAGTGCGGTATTGGCTGCCGCTCCCCTCATAATAAACAGGGTCGCCACGGAATACCAAGAGGAGGAAGCGCTGCGAGACGCGTACGACAAGCTCGTGGAGCAACGTGACCAGAAGTGGAATGATTTCCTCACAGAAAGTGCCAGGGAGGTGGATTCGTCGTACGCCGAAGCGCTTTTCGCCTTCCTTAAAGGGCAGGCGATCCAGGCAGCAACCGCAAAGGCGTTTGCGGCGATGGCTGTGGCGCAAGAAGTGCCGCAGAAGAGTAGTCGGCCTCGCGCGTACAATGTAGCTTGGGATAAAGTGAACGCCAAACCGAATGGCGCCAAGGAGGTCGAATCCAAGTATATGCAGGAAATCCCGCGCGTCGTGGGGGGGCTGCGCGCTGGCATATCTTCTGAATTTGCCAAGTATCTGGCACGGGCATGGCCAGGGGCTCCGGGGCAGCAATTCAGGGACAAGTACGTCGCCTACGCCAAAGAGATGCTGGATTCGACAAAACCGAAGGATTGGTGGGGGCGGCAATTCTGGGACACTATGGGGCACAAGACAAACACTTACGTGCAGACTCGTGATCGCCTCCTTCGGGAGCCATCGTATCGGCAGGGCAGCTGGGAATCGCGAGCTCGCTATTACTTGGGAAGGGCAGGTCTGTGAGTTCCTTACGAGCCCGTAACACGATCTTGGGTCACGGCTGCTGGGCTCGTGTAGAAGCCGGTTGGGTGGCCGTGCCAGGAGATTTGTGCTTCAGCTTTTCTTTCAGTGTCCGGCGGGCAACGGGTCCGCGGTGGTCAGGTAGTCCGCCAAGACTTCCGATCATCGAGGAGTCCCGTTGCCCGCACGGTCATTGCGCCCTGCCACCTGGCGTGACGAGGATCGTCCGTGAGTTCACTGTGTCCGCGGGCCGGTTCGCACCCGGTCGTCTGGACGGATTGACGTAGGTCATACCGTTCGACCCCGTTGTTACCGTCCTCGCCGAACCCGGTGCGTGCAGCGCAGGTCGCGGGACCTGCCTTCGCGGGTCGGGGTCTACTTCCTGTCGCGATGTGCCTGTTCCCGTAGGTCGGCTACCGGCTGGTCTGGGGCAAGCTCACTGCGTCCCTGACGGGTGCCGGACTCGAAGTCGCGGAGCCCGGTGTGAAAGCCCTTCGCCACCTCGTCGACGGCTCGGTGCAGAGCCGATGCGGTGTTTGTTCGACACGCTTGCTGGTCCGCGCGCCCGGCCGATGACTCCTGGAGTGCGGTTCGGGCCGTTCCGGATGGTCTCCTTCGACGGCTGCAGCTCGACCAAGTACCCCGATACCGAGCGGCAGGACCTCCTATGCTCGCCGGCTTCTGCATCATCTGGGCCCGGCCGAACTGGCCCCGTGGGACACGGCCTTCGACGACAGCGCATTCCTCGCCGCCGTGAACGGCACCGGAGCCAAGTTCCTGGGCTGGCTGCGCGTCAACCGTCGCACCCCGGTCTTGAGCCCGCCCCGGTGACGGCTCCTACTTCTCCGCCATCGGCACCGTTGCGGTGCGCATCGTGGAAGCGTAGAGCACCGTGACCTGCGGCGACAGCTCGTTCACCAGCGCCTACCGCCCGGCCACGACGCTAACCGTTGCCCGTCGCTACCCCGCCCCGGCTCTCGTCGCCCTCTACCACCAGCGATGGGAGCCCGAGTCGGCGTACTTCGCGCTGCGTCACACGCACAGGCACCGTCCGCGAGTTCAACTACCACGTCATCAACGTGAACATCCGCCTCCATACGCAGAGTCACGGGCACGGACGACGACAACAGCCACGGAACCCGCTCACCGGCCAGCCCGTAAACGGCCAGCAACGCTGCAATACCGCCCGATGCGCGGCACCTGCCTCATTCGCCGGGTCTGTAAAGTTTGGGTCCGGTTCGTTTCGAGTGACTGGCTGAGCTGGGGCTTTGTACAGGTGGGCTGGTCGTGAGTGCTGGTCGCTCCTACCTTCGGAGTGAGGGGGTGGGGTCATGGCGTCCCTGCTGGAGGAACTGGAACGGCGTGAGTCGGCGATCCGGGAGCGGGTGGGCGAACTGCGGGTGCAGGTCGCGGAGTTGAGCGAGCAACTTGAGGCGTTCGAGGAGATGCTCGCGCAGGTGGAGATCGCGCGGCTGGTGGTGCGGGAGGTCCTCGACGACGCGGCGGCCGAGGAGCCGGTGCCGCGGCCTGCGGCCGGGCCTGGGCCGGCGGAAGATGGCTCGCCGATCGGGGTGGTGACGGTGCCGGATCGGGTGGCGGGGATGGACACGGCGATGTTGCCGGCCGGGTACCGGGACATCATGGAGGTGCTCACGGCGACGGGGCGGCCGATGCGGTCGAAGGCGGTCTCGGTGGCGATCGGCCGGGGCGAGAGCCCCTCGAAGGTGGAGTCGGTGCGGGTGAAACTCAAGCGTCTTGCACGGCGGGGCTGGCTCACCGAGGGCAGTCCAGGCCTGTTCGCGGTGGTGGAACACCCTGAGGGCAGGGGCCGTTGAGCCGGGGTTCTTCCGGGTGAGGGTTCTTCTTCCTACGGTCGAAGGTGCCAACCGAAACGCCCGCAGGAAGAAGAACTTCGTGGAACGGTACGACGCGCCGCCGAGTGCTGACGACTTTGAGGCGGCGACAAAATTGTTTGAGGTGCTCGTGACGGATCTGGCCGCGCCGCAGACGGGCGAGCTGGCCCATCACGAGCTGGAGGAACTCCTCGAAGAGCGGGGCCGTGACCTGCTGCGGCAGCTGCTCCAGGATCACCTGGACCTGCGCGAACGCCGCGAACGAGAGGCCGCGGCGACGCGTCGCCCACACGTTCTTGGCCCCGACGGGCTGCCCAGGCCGCGGCTGGAGACCGGGCACGGACGGCTGCTGGCCACGGTGTTCGGCACGGTGACGGTCTCCCGCTGCGCCTGGCGGCGCCTCGACGCGTCGAACGTGCACCCGGCGGACGCCGTGCTGTCGCTGCCGCGGGGCCGACACTCCCACGGCCTGGCCCGCCTCGCCGTCCAGGCGGCCACCCGCATGTCCTATGACGCGGCCCACGAGGCGATCGTGCGCCGGTGCGGCCGCGTGCTCGGCAAGCGCCGGCTGGCCGGTCTGCTCGTCGAGGCCGCCTGTGACATCGACAGCTTCTACGGAGCGAAGGTCTTCGAACCGTGCACCGACTCCACTGTGTTGGTGCTGTCCGCGGACGGCAAGGGCATCGTGATGAGGCCCGAGGCCCTGCGCGAAGTCACCCGCCAGGCCGCCGCGAAGCGGCAGCACACTTTCCGCACGCGCCTGGCCGCCGGGGAGAAGAGCGCCCGAAAACGCATGGCCACGCTCGGCGCGGTCTATGACGCCGAGCCCGCACCCCGCCGCCCGCACGACGTGATCACCCCGCCCGGCGGCTTCGCGGACGGGCACATCCGCCGACCTGGCCCCGTCGCCCGGAACAAATGGCTGTCGGGCTCGGTCGAACACGACGCCGAGCACGTCGTGGCACAGGTCTTCGACCATGCGCACGCCCGCGACCCCGGCCACCGCCGCCCTTGGGTCGTCCTGGTCGACGGCGCCCGCCACCAACTCGACCTCATCCAGGCTGAAGCCCGCCTTCATCATATCGACGTGCACATCGTCATCGACATCATCCATGTTCTGGAAAAGTTGTGGTCCGCGGCCTGGTGCTTCCACCGCCCCGGCGACCAGAGCGCCGAGGACTGGGTCGCCACCCACGCCCTCGCCATCCTGAACGGCGATGCCGCCGAGGTCGCTGACACCCTTCAAGCCCAGGCGGACCAGGCCGAGTTGACCAGCGATCAGCGTCTCGGTGTCGATACGTGCGTCCGCTACCTGCGCGGCAACAACGACTTCCTGCACTACGACCAGGCCCTCGCGGCCGGCTGGCCCATCGCCACCGGGATCATCGAGGGCGCAGCCAGGCACCTGATCGCCGACCGTCTCGACATTGGCGGTGCCCGCTGGGGCCTCGCCGGCGCCGAAGCCGTCCTCAATCTCCGTGCCGTCACCGCCAACGGCGACCTCGACGCCTACTGGCGACACCACATCACCGCAGAACACCGCCGCCTCTACCCGACTGACCAGGCCCAATACCAACTCACCGCTTGACGACGATCTCACTCAGAACGAGCCGCACCCTTTGCCGGTGGGGGCAGCGAGCGCCACAGTCAAACCGGTTTGGGCGGCGAGGTCGACGAGGGTGCGCAGGGTGTGGGTCTTGCCGCAGCCCGGTCCCCCGGTCAGGACCGAGAGCGGGCGGGTGAGGGCGGTGAGGACGGCCTGCTGCTGTTGATCGGTCAGCGCGCCGACAGCGTTCTGGGGGAGGCAACCCGGCCAGTGGGCGTGGTCGGCCAGGCGGGGCGGGGCGTTGTTGAGGCGGTTGATGTCTTCGGCGAGGCCGGCTTCGGCTTTGTGCATCCAGGTGAGGCTGACCGCGGTGACGGCGTGGAAGCTGTCGTGGTCTTCGGAGGCGGGGACGGGGAGTTCTTCGACGATGGTCTCTCCGGTGGCGCGTAGGGCGTCGATGGACTGGCGCAGGACGGTGTCGTCGAGGATGTCGGCGGTGGTGGGGTCGTCGTCGGTGAGCAGGTGGCGGGTGCGGGCGAGCAGAACCCGTTCGGGCAGGTGGCAGTCGCCCGTGCCGCGAGCTTGGTTGAGGGTGTGCAGGAGGGCTGCTTGCAGGCGTTGGTTGCTGTGTTTGGGGATGCCGGCGGCCAGGGCGATGCGGTCGGCGGTGTCGAAGCCGATGCCGTGGATGTCGCGGCAGAGCTGGTAGGGGTTGTCGCGGATGGTCTGCAGGGGGTCTTGGCCTGCGTCTTTGTAGGTCTGGTAGATCTTCACGGCGAGGTGGGCGGACAGGCCCAGGCCTTGGAGGAAGACCATGATGTCGGCGATGGCCTTCTGGGTCTTCCAGGCTGCGGTGATGCGTTCCAGGCGGGTGGGGCCGATGCCGTGGACCTCGAGCAGGCGCTCGGGGGCAGTGTCGATGACGTCCAGGGTCTGCTGGCCGAAGGCGTCGACGATGGCGGTGGCCAGCACCTCGCCGATGCCGTGGATTATTCCGGAGGCGAGGTAGTAGTGCTTGGTCAGGTTGGTGTGAGTGTGGGCATGTCGCGGTGACAGGTGGGGCAGGCGCCGGTCCAGAGTGCGAGGAGTAACTGCAGTTCGCGGGTGACCTGGTAGAGGCTCAGGCCGGCGCCGTCTCTTTTGGGGAACGGGCCATGCGCTGGAGGGTGCAGAAGGCGTGGGCGGCGGAGACGAGGGTGACGTGGTGGTGCCATCCGTTCCAGGTCCGGCCTTCGAAGTGGGCAAGTCCCAGGGCCTGTTTCATCTCGCGGTAGTCGTGCTCGATGCGCCAGCGGAGTTTCGCGAGCCGCACCAGGGTGGTCAGCGGGGTGTCGGCTGGCAGGTTGGAGAGCCAGAACTGGACCGGCTCGTCCTGGTCGGCGGGCCATTCGGCCAGCAGCCAGCACGTGGGCAGTTCCGGGCCGGCAACGGCTTTGCGGATCTCACGTCCGGCGGGCCGGATCTGCAGGGCCACGAAGCGCGAGTACATGCGCTTGAAGCCACTGCGGCCGGTGCCTGGCCGTGACCCTTCCCGCCACTGCACGGGCCGGGCGGCCTGCCTGCCCGCCGCGATGACCAGCTCCTTCACGCGCCTGGCAGACTCGGGATAGGCCGGGACGGGCGGGCGGCCACGTCCGTTGTAGGGCGGGGTGTGCGGCCGGGCGTCCTCGGGATGGGCGGTCACGGTGGTGGAGATGCCCACCACGTAGTGCAGCCCGCGGTCCTCGAGACCGAGGCGGAAGGCTGCGGTGTCTCCGTAGCCGCCGTCGGCGATGGTCAGGGGCACCTCGATGCCCCAGGACCGTGTCTCGTCGATCATGTCCAGGGCCAGCTGCCACTTCTCGACATGGCCCGTTCTGGTGGGGATGCCGCACCGCTCGCGGCGGGCCACCTTGGCTGGATCGGCCTTCGGCGATGCCGGATCCCAGCTCTCGGGCAGGAACAGCCGCCAGTTGACCGCCGTCGAGGCACGGTCCGAGGCCAGGTGCAAGGACACTCCGGCCTGGCAGTTGGTGACCTTGCCCACGGTGCCGGTGTACTGCCGTGCCACGCAGGCCGAGGCGTGGCCGTCCTTGAGGAAGCCGGTGTCATCGACGAGGAACGCGGCCGGCTTGACCACGGGCTGCATCCTCCAGGCCAGCCGGGCCCGGACATGCGCCGGGTCCCAGGGACTGTTGGTGATGAAGTGGGCCAGGGCCTGCCGGTTGGCCTCCTCACCGAGCCGAGCGGCCATCGGCTCCACCGACTTGCGGCCGCCAGACATCAGCAGTCCTCGCAGATAGACCCCGCCCCACCGGCGCTGGTCCGCCCGCGCGAACGCCCCGAATACCTCCGCCGCGAAGTCCTCCAGATCACACCGGACCGCAGCCAACTCCCCACCCAGCACGCCGAGTCAACGACGCAGGTGATCAAGAGGACACGCCACCAACCAGCGAACCTGACCAAGCACTAGTAGAGGCGAATCGCACGGACGGTGGCCGGCCAGGTGCGCTCACACCGGTGGGTCTTGAACTGCCGGCCGTAGCGGGGATGGTGGGTCCAGGTACCGGTCAGGCGCAGGCTCTCCCCCGGCTGGGTACCGAAGAGTGCTTTGCCGACGGCGGTGACGGCCTCCTGCTGGGTGTCGTCGGCGGGGGTCAGGCGCAGGACGGTGTGCTGGTCGTAGGTGACCAGGACGAGGTGGTCAACGACTCCTTCGACGCTGTCGTCGGCAGGGGCTGGTGGGGGCACAGCAACCTCTTCACAGTGGGTGGTGGGGTGTTGGGGGCCTCAGGGTTTGTGGGGCGGGTGGGTTGTGCGAGGCCACGGTGGTGTCGGTGGTGGGGCCAGGTCAGGGTCGCATCCGATTCCGAGGGTGGCCGGTGTCGGTGGGAGTGCCGGTGTGTTGGCCTCGGGTGGGGTGTTGCGCTGAGGGCTGGATGCGGGGTGGGGCAGCCACATGCCGTGGTCGGGGTTGACGGTGGGCACCAGCCAGACGGGGATACCGGCGGCCAAGGCGCGGCGGCACAGGTCGGCTGTGGTGCCGCTGCTGTCGGGGGTGAGGTGGTGGTGGAAGGCGAGGGCCAGGCGGGGGCCTTCGTCGCGGAATATGCGCTGATTGCGTTCGACGCTGTTCCAGTAGCGGCGGGCGCGGCGTTTGCCGGCGGGGGTGAGGGGGTGGCAGCGGTGGCGCCAGGCGGGCAGGTCGTGCTCGAGGCACCAGCGGTGTGCCGCGTGTGTGGCGCCGGTGCTGGCGCCTTCGATGATGACGAGGTCGTCGCCGTAGCGGGCCGCGGCGCGGTCCAGGAGCGTGGTGACGGTGTCGGGCCAGGGCCATTGGCGGCTGCCGCATACCAGCACACGTGACGCGGCGGCCGCGGTCACGGGGTGGCCTGCCGGGGCCGGTGGCTGCTTGGGGTGTCGGGGAGTTGGTGCTGGATGTGCTGGCGGTGGGTTTGGGGGTTGAAGGGTTCCCAGGCGGTGAGGGCGATGTCGGCTGCAGCGGGGGTGTCGGCGTGGGTGGTACAGCGCTGGGCGCGCCAGCGGAATTGCTCGGCGTAGGGCAGGTGGGTCAGGTCGTAGACGGCCATGGACTCCTCGGTGGTGGGCGGGAGTTGACTGCCGTCGTGGTGATGGGAGGTGAGGGGGATGAGGGTCCAGGTGCCGGGCAGGGCGTCGGGGTCGAGGACGGGGTGGGGGCAGCGGTGGCGGGCGCGGGTGAGGGCGACGCAAGTGATCTGTTCGAGGGGGCCTGGGGCGAGGTAGCGGGTGTAGAGGAGGTGGACGACCGGACGGACGGGTGCGGCCGGGCTGGGGGTGTCGGGGTGGGTGGGGTCGGGGGGTGGGGTGAAGGTGCCGGTGTCGGTCAGGCGGCGGGAGTTGACGGCCAGGGCCCGACGCAGGGTTCCCAGCAGGCCGGAGGTGGTGGCGTCGGTGGTGACGGGGCAGATGGCGTGGTGACGTACCCGGCACCAGGGTGATCCGTCCCCGGAGGGGTGCGCGAGGCCGGAGCTGACGTGCCAGCGCTGGCCGACGGGGACGGCTTTGGCAGGCAGTTCGCGCGGGTGGAGAGGGACGGTGCGTTCCCCGGGGCGGCAGTACCACTCGATGCGGTTGCCGCAAGCGCTGCACCGGCCCGGCTGGGCGGCACGGAGAAGACGGGTAGGACTGTCCGGGGCCACGCGCAGGGAGCGGGGGGTGCGGTAGTTCTTGAAGCTGCCGTCCCAGGCGCGGGCGCCGGCTTTCTCGGGTGGGGTGCTGGTGGTGCGCATGCGCGGGAAGCTGACAGGCGACGCACCGCATGAGGCGTGTCAGGGCCGCCAGTGTCCACCGCACGGCCTCATTTGCCGCACAGACATTCCCGCAGTCGATCATGAGTTTGCATGGCGTCACCGGTTCGGGTGGTAGTTCCGGGCGGCCTGCTGGGCTGTCAGCGGGCGGGCGGGGCGGGCGGTTCATGCCCCTCGCACAGGGTGCCCAGGAGGTGGTCGATGGGGGCGCCGAGGGTGTGGGCGAGGGCGTGCCAGGTGGCGAGGGTGCCGATGGTGCGGCCCTGCTCGATTTCGATGAGGGTGCGGCGGGACAGGCCGCTGCGTGCGGCGAGTTCGTCGTAGGTCCATCCGCGCGCCGCCCGCAGCCGTGACAGCTCCAGGCGGAGCGCGCCGAGGTTGGGGTCGGGCGGAAAGATCGTCACCCGTCCATCGCACGGTGCAGACCCCTGCCCTGTCAGTGCAGACCTCTGCCCTATTTGACCGCGACACGCCGCATCGAGCAGGGCAGAGGTCTGCACTACGGTGTGCCGCCGCCCGCCACTCCCCCGCCCTGCACCACCAGACGCGCGGACCCTGTGGCCGGCAGACACGCAGGCACGGCACGGAGGATGACGACCGATGAGGTCCGGCACGAGACCACCCCCGGCACGGCGCACCTGGACCATCGAGGTCCGCCCACGCCCGGGCGGAGCGGCCGTGACCTGCCCGCAATGCGGCCAGGAACCTCTCACGACAGGAGCGGCTGTACGTACAGCAGTCGTTGCCCACCTGGCCCGGCACGTGCGCAGCGAGGCACTTGCCCCGCACTGGCGGACCTGCCAGTGCGGGGAACACGGCTGCCAGTGGCACTACCGGCACCGCGGCTGCGAAGGACCGATCCGGCTGCTGCTCACCCGGGACCGCGGCGGCCGCCTCTGGCGCCTGGCCGACACCTGCCGCGCCTGCGCCACTGTCACCGAGCACGCTGCTGAGGTGCCCGAGCCGCCTGGTGCCGGTGTCTGGGCGCCGGGCGGCAGCGGGCCGGGCGGCTCACCCGCTTATTGGCCTGCGGACGTGAGCGTGGCATCTTCCGCGGAGTTGGCCCGGCCCTGCAGCGCCGATGCCTGCGAGAGGGAAAGTGCCGAGGAGTACGCATGGTGGTCCGACGACTCGGCCCAGGTGACGATGCCGGTCTGGTGACCGCAAAGGCATGCGTGACCGTTGGCTCCTCCTGCTGGACCATGGCCTCGTTCAGTGACCCGGCAAGGTGACGTGTGATCCCGGTTCGAGGAGATTCTGCGCATGTCCGACGGCTTGAAGCGGTGCCGGCGGGCGGCTTGTCGAGACCACTGCAGTGCCCGGTGAACTGGCCCAGTGCACTTGAGGGGGATGCTCCGATTACTTGTGTTCATGAGCGAGGGATTCGGATCAGTCCCGGTCCTCCTGCAGCTTCAGCATCTCGAAGAAGCTCCCAGCCTGTTCGACCAGCTCGGCGTACGTACCCGTCTCGGCGACGCGGCCCTGGTCGAGCACGACGATCCGGTCTGCGAGACGGGTGTTGGCCAGGCGGTGGGTGATGAATACCGTCGCACGCCCTGCGGCAAGGGCCTTCAGCCGGGTGTAAATGCGGTGTTCGGCCCGGGCGTCGAGTGCGGCGGTCGGCTCGTCCATCACGAGCACGGGGGCGTCGCGGTGGAAGGCGCGGGCGACCGCGATGCGCTGCCACTGCCCGCCGGACAGGTCGTGTCCTCCCCACCAGGAGCGGGCCAGTGAGGTGTCAAGCCCGTGTGGCAGGTTGGCGATGACGGCGTCGGCGCCGGCCGAGGCGGCCGCGGCGTGCACGGCGGCGTCGCCTTCGGGGCGGGGTTGGCCGAGGGTGATGTTCTCGCGTGCTGCCAATGGCCAGCGGGTGTAGTCCTGGGGCACGAGTGCCACCTTGGACAGCACGCCGGTCGGGTCGGCGCCCGCCAAGTCCACTCCGTCCCACTTCACCGAGCCCGTGGTGGGCAGGAACAGGCCGGTCAGCAGCTTGGCGAGCGTGCTCTTGCCGGCGCCGTTCTCGCCCACCAGGGCGATGACCTCGCCCCGTTTGAGGTCCAGGTTGATGCCGTCGATCGCGGGTCGTTCCGCGCCGGGGTAGGTGAAGGTGACGTCTTGGGTGGTGATCACGTGCGGCCCGTCCTCGGCGACGGCAGCGGTGCCGCGGCGGGTGGTCCATGGTTTGGCCACAGCGAGGAAGTGGGCCCAGTCGTCGAGCGACAGGGAGGTGCGGAACAGCCGGGACCCGGCCAGGACCGTGGTGGTGAGTGCTGCTCCTGAGGTCCGCACCGCCAGGGCTGCGGTCCCCGCGGCGGCGAGCTCCATGCGGCCGGTTGCCACCAGCAGGATGAGCGCACCCCAGGTCGTGGTGGTACCGACGGCGGTGAGTGCGTCGCCGATGCCCTGCACCACCAGGGCCTGCCGGGTGGCTTTGAGCTGCTCGGTCTCCAGCCGGCCGGAGACGATGCGGTACTGGCGGATCAGGAAGCCGGCCATGGTGCCGGCGCGGACTTCGTCGGCGGTGTTGCGCTCGGTGGTGTAGGAGCGGAAGACGTTCCGTAGCCGGGAGTCGGCGAGGTTGCGGTGGTGAGCGGCGTGCTCGATCCGCGCTCCGTGTACGGCGCCCCACGCGCACGGGATCACGGAGAGGGTGAGCAGAGGGAGCATCACCGGGTGCAGGACGGTGACCACTGTGGCCGCGGCGGCCATCTGCGCGGTGGCGGAGGTCAGCAGCTGGGCATCGAGGATGAGGTCGCCGGTCTTCTGTGCACCGTCGGAGGCGGCGGCGTGCGCGTCCTCGAAGTCGGGGTCCTCGTATGCGACCAGCTCGGCGGCGGTCGCTGCGGTGATGACCTGGAGGTCGGCTTCGCGAACGGCTTTCGGCGCGAGCCGGGCGGCAGCGGCGAGGGCGCCTGCGTCGAGCAGGTAGCGGCCGCAGGCGGCGAGGGCGAGGGTCACCACGGCGGGCAGGTTCTCGCGCAGTCCTGGGGCGATGTGGTCTGCGGTGAACACGGCGGTCAGTACGTGGGTGGTGGCCGCGAGTGCGGTCGCGGTGAGTGCTGCGGCGCCGGTCTGGCAGGTGAGCAGGGCCAGGATGGCGTGCCGGTCGGTGCGCCATCCGAGCCGGGTCGCCGCGGCGAGGGTGCCGGGCAGTCGGCGCGCTATCGCCCATGTGGACAAGTTGGTGCTCGCCTCGAGATGCCGGTCGGAGGCGAGGTGCATCACGGGCGGCTGACCCGCTGCGGTGACGGGCGGCGAGGAGGCGGAGGAACTCACGAGCCCCATGAGGAAGCCCAACAGGGCGGCCAGGCAACGGGATTGTTCCGTACGTCCGTATCACCGCAGGTCACCTCCACCTGCTGTCAGCTTTGCGACTTGATTTCCACTTGTTCGAGTGAGGTGGTGGTCCGGGGCTGGGGAGGCTCGGGCCAGCCGCGGACCACAGCAGCCCACGGCGCCGTCTACGGCACGGACAGGACCTGCATCCAGGGCCGGTCGACAGCGTCGCCAATGTCCCGGCCGGCCGTGCCCTCGGGGACCTCGGCCCAGGCATGCGCGGCATCGGGCAGAAAGCGGGCACCAAGCGCCCAGCGGGCCCTGTGGCCGGTGATAGCGGCCGCGATGACGACAGCGAGGCTGATCTCCATGCATGCGATCCGGCCTGGCCACCACGCCGGGATCACTGCCCGCACCGCCGTGTAGAGGGCCTCCAGCCGAGTGAGGCGCGCGTAGGGCAGCCCGCGCATCAGCCGGACGACGGTGATCTGCCGACGCAGTGGCCACCGGCTCAGCGTCAGGGCGAGGGCGAGCGCAACGGCCGCGACCAAGCGGTCACGCCGCGGCGCGGTGGGCCGGGCAGCGGGGGCCATCACCGTCACAGCCGCCACCTCCTGTACTGCGGGTGGTCGGTGTCGACGAGCACGCCGGTGGCCACCAACTCGCCGACGAACGCGGCAATCTGTTCGCCGACGACCTGCGGGTCCTGGCCGGTGCGGACCGAGATCTCGTCGGCGAGCCCCGTCGTGTTCCCGCGGACGGTGACGGCGTGCCAGATACGGGAGGCGTCTGCGTCCAGCATCAGCCACCGTCCGCGCCGGACATCGAGTACCGCTGTTCCATGGGGGCCGGTGGCGTGGTGGACATGGCGGGCAGGGGTCAACACGCCGCCTCCAGCCTGGCCTTCTGGCCGGTCAGCCACCAGCATGTCACGAGTAGGTGGTGCAGGTCGGCGATGGCCGTGGCGTTGTGCCCGCGCGCTGTCTGTGCGAGCACCGTCTGGACGGCCGCAGGGTCGATGAGCCCGGCCGCGGCCAGGGGGCTTGCGCCGACCAGCTCGGTCAGCCGGCCGTGGTGGCGGGCGAGCCCGGCGATGCGCTGGGCGGTGAACGAACCCTTCGAGCGGCGGGAGGTCAGCCAGTCGGGCAGCTGCGGAAGCGCGGCCCGCAACAGCGGCTTGTAGGCCACCAGCCCGCGCCGGGCCAGGGCAGGCACAGCGAACGCGGCGCGTACGACCTGGTTGTCCAGGTAGGGGTACACCGGCTGGATGCCGAGGGCGTGGGCGTAGGGTTCCCAGCCGCGGGCGGAGGCGCCCACCGACCGCAGGGCAGCCCACTGGTCGAACTCATCAGCGTGCTCCGGCTGCTGTTCACGGGCGGCCTGCCGCAGCAGCGCGGCGACCTGGTGGCGGCCGTGGCCGGTCAGCCAGGATGCGCCCGCTCCCAGGCGGCACCACGACCATCCGCCCGTGGCCCGCTCCCCCGCGGCGGGCCCGTGCTCCAGGGCCTCGGCAGCGCGGAGCAGGGCAGTGCTCCTTCCGAGACCGGCAGCCTGCTTGAGTGTCTTCCAGGCCGGGCCGGGCGCGGTGTTGCGCAGCCGGGCGAACGCCACGACCTGGCGGTGCGCCTCACGGCGGCGGCCGTCCTGCAGGAGACGGGCCCAGCAGGAGGCGGACGCATCCAGTACCACGTCCCCGCCGTGCCCGGTCAGGTGCACGGGCAGGTCCCGCACCGGGGCGAGGTAGCAGGCGTCCATCGTGTACGTGGCCGCTTCCAGTACCGGCTCGGTTCCGGCAGGCTGTCCGGCGGGGAAGCCGAAGGGCAGTTGGGCGTCGCCTCCGGCGGCCGTCGTGTGCTCGATACGGGTGTGTTCGGCGACGCGGGATGCGAACGCGGTGTCCTCGGCGCTGGTGTAGCCGTCGGTGTACGTCACCGCGTGCACGTGTGCGGTCTCGGCGGCGAGCACGACGGCTGCCGAGGAGTCCAGTCCGCCGGACAGGTCCGCCCCCACCACCCCGTCGGCGTCGTGGACCCGCCGCTGGACGGCATCGGTGAGCGCGCGGCCGAACTGCGCGGCGCCTTCGCGGAGTTCGGCCACCGGCTCGATGCCGGTGACGTCGATGAGCTGCGGCAGTGCCCCGGGCGTGAGCAGCAGCCCGAACCCGCCCGGCACCAGATGGATGCGTTCGTAGGGGCTGTGGTGCGGCCAGTGGTGTTCGCCTGCTGTCAGCCGGGCTGCCAGCCACGGCAGATCCGGCACGAGCGGGCACCCCAGGAGCCGGGCGGCGGTCGCCCACGCCGCCCTTTCGCCCTGCAGCGTGTAGTAGATGGCTCGCAGGCCGGCCAGGTCCCCGCACACGAAGTGTTGCCGCCCGTTGTCCGCGATCACCCAGTACGAGCCGGGCCACCGGGTCAGTTCGGCCCACCGGCCCGCCCGCACCGCGGGAAGCGCGGTGCGCAGCTCCTGTTCGGTGAGGGTGCAGTCGCCCACAACCGCGGCGGCGGCCGGCCCTTCGCCGACCGCGCGTGCCCGCATGCCTGGGGCCCGGCGGACGTCGCCGAGTCCTTTGATGGTCACTCCGTCCGTGGCGGCGGTGCCGCCGGTGATCCACTGTTGTTCCATCGCGCCTCCCCGGGCCAGGACCCTGTGACGTGCCCGGGGGCCGGCCGCTCGGCGGCCGGCCCCCGGATTTCTCAGTCACGCTCGGCGATGCGTCACGAGCCCTCGAAGTAGTTGGACTTGTCCGCGTCGTTGGCGTTCTGGCGGCCCAGGGTGAGGGTGGCCACCAGGTGAGTGCTGACCTGCGGCGCGAAGGCGCCGCTGCATGGCGCCGGGGCGGAGGTGTTCGCGACGGCGGGCCTGGTGGCGACGGTGGTCTGCTCGGCCATGACCGGTCTCCCTGTGTCATCGGTGGATACGCCGGTGGTGCTGCCCTCTATCTCACCGCGAGCGAAGATCCGTCCCCAGAGACGGAGATGGGGACTTGCTGGGAGCGGATCTGGGAGAAATCTGGGACGGGCCTGGAACGTCAGCCTGCCCGAAGGAGGCTGAGTACGGCCTGGTGGTAGATGGCGTACACGGTGGGGAGTTCCGCGAGGCGGGCGCGCTCGTCGATGCCGTGCAGGCCCTCGTACGGCACGCCGAAGCCGGCGGTGGCCGGGATGCCCTCGGCCGCCAGGAGGTTGCCGATGTTCGACGGTCCCGCGGTCTTCGCCCGGGGGGAAAGGCCCGCCTTGGTGGCGGCGTTCAGCAGGGCGGCGGCGGGCTGCTGATCCTCGGTCAGGCGAAACGGCGGCCAGGTTGCGACCGGGGTGACCTCGGTGGGCGCCGGGGCGGGCAGCTGTGTGTCGAGCTCGACGACGGCCTTGCGCACCAGAGTTTCGGCGTCGTGAGCGTCGAAGTTCGCGGTGGTGCGGACGTCGATGTTCAGCTCGCACCGGTCGGGGGTGACGGAGAAGCCCTGACCGCCGTGGAAGGCGGTCACCGACAGCTTCGGTGGCAGCGGGAACCCCGATGCGGCATCTAGGCCGGGCAGTTCAGCGGCGTCCAGGAGGCGTACGAGGTGGGTCGCGCGGGAGATCGCGTTGACCACGGCCTTGGTGGCCCCGGAGTGTCCGGAAGGGGCATGCACAGTGATCATTGCCCGCCACAGTCCCCGGCCGCCGACCACGACCTCCTTAAGGCCCGGGTAGCCGATCATCACCCCGGCGGGGCGGATGGCAGCCTCATCGGCGAGGTAGGCGCGGGCGCCGCCGAAGCCGCCGGTGTGCTCATCGACGTCCAGGAGCACCGCGAGCCCGCCGCTCAGATCGGCGGCACGAGGCATGAGGTCGGCGGCGATGTGGCAGAACATCGCGGCGGCGAGCTTGGAGTCGGCCGAGCCCCGGCCCAGCAGCCAGCCGTCCACCACCTCCCCGCAGGCCGGCGGAAACGACCAGGCGGCCTCGTCGCTGTACGGGGCGGTGTCCACGCACGCGTCCAGCGTCCACCACGCGCCCGGATGGCCGCCGGGGATCTCCACCAGCAGCCCCACCAGGGCGCCCGCGTCGTCGCGTAGGCGCCGGTGTGGCAGGGCACGGGCAGCGAGCCAGTCCTCCAGCACGGCAAGGACGGGCCCGTAGTCATCGATCCCCGCCCTGCTGGGGCGCCGGATCAGCTCCTGGGCCAGCTCGACCACGGACGCCGTACGGGCCCGGGCGGCCTGCTGAAGGTTCTCGCTCAACGGATCTCCCCATCAGGTGTCAGTTGTGGCCTACCGGCAGCGCGCGGACGGCCTCGAACGTCTCCACCGGCCGCGCGGACGCGCACGCCTCCCGGCCATGGTGGACCAGCCCCGCCGCCGCCTCACGGCTGAGCAAGACGCCGCAGTCGAACCCGTCCGCCCCGTGAAAGGACGGCAGCGGCACCACCGCGGCAGTCTCCGAGGCGACGAAGAAGCGTTCCAGCACCTCAGCCGACTCGACCATCCCGATGTGCAGGGTCTTGACTCCGTTGCGGCGCGCGGCCGGATCACGCAATTCCAGCAGCCGCACCAAGTGGCCCACCAGCGCCCGGTGCCTGGGCGGGCCGTACAGCACGCGATAGTGGACCAGGTCCGGCTGCTGGGCAACAGCCGTCTCGATCGCCGCCAGATACGCCTTCTCCCGCGACCGGGAGCCGGTGACAACCAGTTGCTCACGCGCCCCGGCCACAACTCCCACCATCGACTCGATCAGGTCGGTCCAGCGGGTCAGCACCTTCACGACCACGGCTGTGCCGAAGGTCTCCAGCACGCTGGTGGCCGCGCCGTCCTGGTGGGCGAACAGCACCTCCGGGCGCTCGCGGTACAGCTGGCACAGTCCAGCCCGGTTCCGTGTGCCCGTGCGGCGACGACCGGACTCCCACGCACTCATCAAACTCGCGTCCGCTGCTCCCCCTGTGATCGCGTTCAGGGCCTCAGCTGCCTCCTCCAGCGTCATGTTCCGCGCCACCCGCGCCCGCTTGAGCGCCGAATCCGCATCCCTGGCCGCGACCACCAGCCTCGCCCTCTCCCCCGCCCATCTGCATGCGCCAAGTCTCCTCCACCCGAGGGCCGTTCAGCGAGCACTCGGGCCCAGCCGGTCCTGGGTCCGGCCGCCGACGCCAACGGCGCAAAGCAGGACCGTCGTCCTGGGGGTGTCGACCATTCGCTCAACTGGGCGGCCCGGCACACGCTGGCTCCTGCCCCACCTCCCCATCGAGCCGCGGCAGGCTATGACAACTTTCACCGCCCCCTGGTCTTCTCGAAGGGGCTTCATGACCGCTCGGCCCCCACTCGCCTGGAGCGTGACGATCAGTACCCGCGCCGGGATCCCGACCGTCACCTGCAGCTCCTGCCACTCCTTCCCTGCGCAGTCGGGCATCCCGTTGATGGATCAGGCACGGCGTCACCTCGCCGGACATCTCGCCGCGACGGCCTTGCCCTTGTATCTGCGGATCTGCCAGTGCCGTGCCACGCCGGTCCCGCTCGAAGTGACTTTCCTTCAGCCTGCCTGTTGGCGGGTCAAGTTCGAGCTGGATGATCGACTCAGTGTTCAGGCTGAGCTTCGTGGTGAGTTGGCCATCACCGTCCGCTTGCGATCTCCCTGGCTCCAGCTCAGCGTTGTGATCGCCACCAGCGCCGGTGGCGCGCAGTCTCCCCGGCGTCAGAAATCGAAGTGGTCGGCGGAGCCGGCTGTACCCCAACCTCCACGTACAAAGGGGTTGCCACGATCATCCGGTGCCGCAGCCGCTCCGGCGGGAAGTTGCACAACACGCGGGCATGCCCACGCAGGTACCCAGGAGTCCGGTAGAAGTGAGAGATCATCGAAAAGGCGGACCTGGCCGCGAACTCCTGATCGCTCAGCCTGGTAGAGGCCAATATCTCAGGGGCCGTCGTGTCCCCACGGGCCTCTCGCCGGACCAGGTCGGCTGCCATGGCGTGCAACCAGTCCGAGCCTGATCCCATCCTGGTCGGCGGATGATCACGGTGATCCCGCACATGCTGCTTCGAGCCGCAAAGCAGCAGTTCGATGTTGGGGCAGAACTCACCATCGCGGTGCGGGCAGTAGCCCTCCTCCAGTGATGCGTAAGCGAAGACGTCTCGTTCGTGGAATCCAACGTCGCTGGCTGCGGCGCCGTAGCGGAACGGACCACGGAACTCCAACCAGGCATCGACTCCAAGGTGGCCGCACGCCGCTGGCTCCCATGAGCGCGCCCAGCACTGCTTCTCCAGATGCTCCAGGACGCGCTCCAGGCGTTCGGCAGGTGTTCGCTCCCCGGACGCGCCCTCCCCTACAGCGATGCGACCGCCGGAACCCATCACGCTGGCTTCGGCCTCGACGGCTCGATCCGTGAGCCTCCTTCGCTGCCGCTCGTGGAAGTCATCGAGCTTGGCCATGGACAGGTACTGCAGCTCCCGCATGTCCCCCCGCCTCCGGATCGTTCTGCCACCGCTGTCTCTATATGTCGAGAGTCGCGGAAAGGGGGCTCGCGATCAAGAACGCACGAGCCGTAGGCCAAGAATGAACTGACTACGCGCAGAAAGCGTGTACACGCTCAGCCGTCATCTTTGCTGCCTGGCCGTGCGTGGGGGGCGCGTTGTGTTCTGCGCCGGAGATCGCTGCTTTGCATGATGATGGACCGCACGAGCTTCTCGTACTGCAGTGCGTGGGTCGGTTCGGCAGCGGCTCGGGCGAAGACGTCCCTGGTGAGGCTCTGGTTGACGACGTTCAGTGTGGTGAGCGCTTCTGTGAGCGCAGCCAGGTGCTCGGGGACGTTGCCGGCACCCCGGACCCGTAGATCGGCTCCAGCACGCGCCGTCGCCCGCTCGTCGATGGGAGCTTCCGGCGAAGGGGCGGTCGCAGAGCGGCGCAGCGTGTCGGGGGACGGGAAGCGGATCGGCCAGTGCCCCGCCATCTTGGGCGCGGGCTGCGCTGGGGGTGTGTCGGGCTCCGGAGTGGTGTGCTGCGCGCCAGGCGCGTGCAGTGTGGCCTGCTCGATCGTCGCCCTCTGATCGCCATTCCTGTCCCGCATGTGCCTGGTCGGCTGCCGTGAAGGGGGCGTTGGCGCCTCGGTTGGGACCGGGTTGTCGGTCCGGCGCCGGCCGCGTGCATCCCGCGCGGCTAGCGCCATCTCGGCCTGGCGACGCCCCTGGGGCGAGATCGCGTGGAACACCCGCGCCGGGCGACCCGGATGCGGCCCCTCCTCCTCGCGAAGCGTGACCCAGCCCAGCTCAGCGAGCCGGGTCAGAATCTGTGAAACCGTACTCTTCCCCAGATCAGCCAGCTCACTGATCCTCGCCCCCCACAGCGGATCATCCTTCGGCACCGACAGCAGCAGGCGCAGCACTTCAACCGTCGGGCGGGTCATGCGGGTTACAGCAGCGCTCACACCCACAAGCACATCACCTCAAGCACCGTAGGTCAAGAATGAACTATGATTGCGGAAGGTGGTCAGTCAGCCTGATGAGCAGTCAAATTGCTGGTGAGGTAGGCAGGGGGGTGGGGCAGGTTCGTGCGCTCCCGCGGTCAGCTGCTGCTCAGCCTCCGCAACCGCGCCGCCCATGCAGATACCGACGGCATCTCTGCACACCGAGAAGGCCCAGCGGCTGGCCCGCGAGGAAATCGTCTGTGAGGCACACGACGTGCTCGCGCACCGGCTGACCCTGTTCAGCCAGCACGCGGGCGGCCTGGAGTTCCGGCCCGACGCCCCCGAAGGGGGCTGCAGGGCATGTGGGAGGAGGAACCGACGTGATCCGTGACTTCTCGCAGCAGTCCCTCGGTGGCGCGCCCGAGGCGAACGACTCGGGCGTGCGGGGGCGGGTAGGGGCCCTTTGTGTTTCTAGGTCCGGATGGTGTGCTGGGCGAGGTGGGCAAGGACCGCGTGATGGGCCTCCCAGCCGTCGGGCATCTTCGAGGTGACTCCGAGGTGGACGGGGTCGTTGGATGGGTGGGCGTCCAGGAGTGGGGCGATACCGGCGCGGGTGATGACGATGCAGGCGTGACGGTGGCGGGATGCGAGCACGCATAGGCGGCCGGCTTCCAGGTGGAAGGCAGAGGCGTCCCAGCGGCCGGAGAGCGGGTGTACGACGATGGTGACGCTGAATTCGCGGCCTTGGAGCCGGTTGGCAGTGTCGACGGTGACGCCGTGCAGCCGCGGCCAGTGGCGCGCCAGCAGCGCGTTGATGTGGTGGGCCTGGCTGCGGTGGGCGACGCCGATGGCCAAGTCGCGGGGGCGCAGGACACGGCCTTGGGGGCAGTTGTCGCAGGACGCCGTGGTCTGTCGGTCGAGCAGCCCGGCGGCTGTCTCCAGGGCGGTGTGGAAGGCTTCGGCGTCGATGCGGTGGGTGATGCGGGCGGGCAGTTCCAGCAAGGCCCATCCGGTCCGGGCGGCAGTCTCGAGTGCCGCGTCGACGGGAGTGCGCATGCCGTGGGCGGTGAAGGTGAGGGTCCGCTCCGTCTGGTGACTTGCGGCTTCGAGGCGGGTGAAGGGGTAGAAGGCGTCGCGGATCAGGGGGACGGCTGTGGGCGGCAGGCGCCAGGATGTGGTCAGGGTGTGTACGGGCAGGTCGCGGTTTTGGGCGAGGAGGACGGTGACCGCACTGTTCATGGGGTCGTGGGGCAGCCCGGCCCAGCGGTGGGTCCTGATCGTGGAAAACGGGTCGAGTTGTCCGGGGTCGCCCACGAAGAGGGCTTGGTCGAAGAGGTGCGCGGTGCGCAAGAGTGTGTCGGAGCGCATCTGGTAGGCCTCGTCGATGATGGCCCATGGCCACCGGCGATTGCGGACGGTCGCCCATTTCATGGCGGTGCCCACGACGACGTGGGCCGTCTTCAGGTCCTCGATGCGGTGGCCGACGCGTACGCCGGGTAGTGCGGGCACGTCGGGTGGGACTGTGTGGTTCGCTGCGGTGAGCCGGGCCGTTGGCAGGTGGGGGTGGGCCAGGCGTCGTACGAGGTCGTCGGCTTGGCTGTTGGTCTGGGTGATGATGACGCAGGGGGCGCCGCATTGCGCGAGGGCCTGCGCGGCGTGGATGACCAGCGTGGTCTTACCGGCGCCAGGGGGTGCGTCCACCACCAGGCCAGGGCAGGTGAGCGTGGGCAACTGCTCCACGATGGCGCGTTCCGCTTGGCCTGCCTGGCGGTTCGGCGGCGGATGCAAGTGGGTCGCCACTTTTGCTTGTTGCCGCTCGGGTGGCGGGCCCGGAGGGCCTGCGTGTGTCCATGGGATTTGGTCGGGCGGCGGGAATTGTGGCATCCGGTAGTGGTGGTCGGGGGCGAGGGTGCACACCAGGAAGGCGCCGTTGTCGGGGAGGACGGCGTGGCGGGGGCGGGCCGGGGTGCCCATGCCGGCGGTGACCTCGAGGTCGACGAGGGTATCGCTGTCGCGGGGGGTGATCGCCCGGATCGTGTAGCGGGCGTCGCGGTGGGCGTGGCAGGCCAGGGTCCGGCCGGGTTCCAGGCGCAGCGGGTCGGTGGTGGAGACGGTGAAGCGGGGACGCCACTGCGCTCGCTTACTGCTTCCGTACACGAGGTGGTCGGCGTCGACGGTGGTGACGGTGCCGCCGAAGGCCTCGCCGGTGGTGCGCAGTTCTGCTCGGGTGAAGGGGTCGTCGAGGGCGCGCTCGGCGTCGAAGGCCGCGGCTGCGTGTTCCCTGTGGGCCAGGCCGATGGCGGCGGCGACGGCGTTGTCGCGGGCGGGTTGGGGGCGTCCGTCCTGGGCGAGGTAGGCGGTCATGTCGGTGAACTGGGTGCGTTCGCGTTTCCAGCGGCGCTGGGTGCCGTCGGCCTCGGGCAGCGCCTGCAGGAGTGTGTAGGCCTGCCACATCCGCTCCCAGGTCGGTTGCAGGTAGTGGGTCAGGAGGGTGCGGAGGTCGTCCAGGCAGCGGGCCCGCTCGCGCGGACGGGCGCGGTAGGCGTGGAAGAGGGGGGCCAGGTAGTCGGTGTCGAAGGCCGGATCGGTGGCCGGGCCGGCGGGGCGGTGGGTGGCGGGGTCTTCTGCTGCGCGTGCGGCCTGGTGGCCGCTGGCGGCGTGGCGGGGTGGGTCGATCCACGCCAGCAAGGTGGCCAGGTCCTCGTCTTCCAGGGGGCTTTGGCCGGTGACCCAGTGCATGGTGAGGAGGCCGGTCAGGGGGATGAGGGCGGATGTGCCGGGGAGTTCGGCGCGGTCGGCAAAGAAGGTCAGCCACTGGCCCAGGTGCCGGATCGAGCGGGAGTCGGAGGAGCCGCCGTCGAGGGGACGCAGCCTCAGGTCGCGTCCGAGGGTGTTCAGGTATGCCACGGCATGGGGGTTGGGCACCAGGAGTTGAGGGGCGTCGAGGAAGCGCTGCTGTGCCGGCCTGGTGGAGGTGGCGGGCAGGTGTTCGCTGCGCCGCTGGTGTTCTTCGATGTAGGCGGTGACCCTCGAGGCGAGGGCGGTGAGCATGGGGAGGGTGCTTCCCGTCGGTGGCGCGAGGAGGAGTTCGGGGCGGCCTGGGTCGGTGCCGAGCATGACGGCCAGGGGTCGGGCCGCTGTGCCCGATTGCTTCAGGGGCAGCAGCATCAGGGGCCGGTCGCTCAGGTGCAGATGGCGGAGCCGGCTGGTGGGCAGGGCGTCGCCGGTGGCGGCGGCGCGCATCCGCAACAGGGCAGCGAGCAGGCTCATGTCGTACCTGCCAGGAAGTCGGCATGGACACGTTGCGCGTGGCGGAGCGCGTGGGTGATGTCGGCCCGGTCCCGTGAGGGGTGCTGGTGGCCGTCGGCGAGGGCCAGTGCCATGGCAATGTCTTCGATGCCTGCGACGTCGTCGCGGACCGTGGTGCCCAGAGCTTCGGTCCGGCCCTGGTTGCGTGCTTCGTCGCGGCAGTAGTAGGCCAGATCGCAGTGGCGCAGGCAGCCGGGGATGTAGTGCGCACGTGCGGCAGACAGCGCTGTGGCGAGTTCCTCGCGGGGCCGAGTCGGATTCGCCTCGGAGTCCGGGGCCAGGTCGAAGGTGGTTCCGGGAGGCAGCTGGTCGAGCAGGTCGGGGAGGCGGCGGAGTCGTCCGAGATGCCGGCTGAGAGATTTGATCTGCTGGACTGCGTCGATGAGCGTCGCGGTGGGGCGGTGGGAAAAGTTGCGGGGGTTGACCAGGACCACGCCGTTGGAGACGCGCTCGGGCGGGAGGCCGTCGTCGGCCAAGAGCTCGCGCAGGGCCAGGACGTAGGCCGCGGCCTGGGTCAGCGCCGCGGCGACTTTGGTGGGGTCGGCTTGGCCGTCGATGACCGGGAAGGATTTGACCTCCACGATGTGAAAGGTCCCGTGGTTTTGGAAGGCGACGATGTCGGGTTCCAGGTAGGCCGGGTGGCCGGCGACGGTCAGTCGCAGCACGGGATGGTTGAGCAGAGTGCGGGCGGGCGCTCTGTCATGGGCCGCACTGAGGATGAGGCTGCGGGTGCGGGCATGGCGCAGCGGCAGCGAGGACGGCTCACGGCCGCCCACGGCGTTCAGGTCTTCGTAGGACACCTCGGGCAGGGTGAGGTTGAGGGTCTTGCGGAGTAACTGTACGAGTTCGGCGCCGGCTTGGGCGGTGACCCGGCGCTCGAAGGCAGCGCCGTGGTCAAGGGCGATGGTGGACGGGCGCAGCGGCCGCGGCAGGTTCAGGTGCGCGGCAAGGGCGTCCTTGTCGACGCCTGCCGCGTCCATCAGGGCGCGCCGGTCGCATCCGGGGTTGGTCGTCAGCGCGGCCAGGGTTCGGGCGGTGTGCGGGGCAGCGGGGCTGGATCCTCTCAGGGCGTCCAGTCGCGCGGCGAGCGAGTTCACGGTTCTTCCTTGGCTCACGGTGCGGTGGTCGGCCGCAGAGTGCGGTCATGACGTGCGGCGCAGGCGGGTGACGTTGCGCAGGGTGTTGCCGAAGAGCCGCTCCACGTCGGCGAGTTGCTGTGCGCGACGGGCGGCCTCGGTGCGGGCGTCGGCGTCGTCGTCGGCATGGATGGCCAGTTCGGCTGCGGCGGAGTGGCGGAGCGCGTCCAGGTCGAGCGGCCCCTGGGTGGGGCAGCCGGGAATGTTGCGGTTGTAGTGCAGCAGGAGTCGGCGGATGGGCTCCCGTTGCAGGGCGTCGTCGGTGCGGGCCGCGGCGGCTTCTGCCAATCGCAGGGCCGAGGTGAGGAAGTGGACGCGGTGGGTGAGCGGCCCCACTACGCGTTGCTCCAGCGGCCAGGTGCTGAGGGCGAGGAGAGCGCGGGCTGGGGCGAGCAGGTCGGCTGTCAGGGCCGAGCAGATGTAGTAGGCGCGCGCGTTGGGCGAGGAGCGGAAGGAGCGTTCCTCGTCCCGGCGCACGGCGGCCAGCCGCGCGGTGTTCAGCGGGCCGGAGAAGAAGGCTTCGTGGACCTGGTTGAGCAACTTGGGCGCGGCGGGAACGGTGAGGAGTGTCAGCACCTGGTGGACCTGTTCCCGGGCGGGCAGCCCAGCCCCGTCCGGCTCATCCGCGGGCCGTGGCTGTGGCGGGGTCGCCTCGGGCGCGTCATCGGAGCCGAACAGGGCGTTGTAAGCGTTTTGAGTGCGCTTCAGTTCCCCGCTGAGTGCACGGACCCGGGCGCTGTCGTGGTTCAAGTGCGCCTGCCGCATGTCTCGTTGCAGCTGCTGCATGCGTGCTTCGAGAGCGTCCAGGTGCCCATGCATGGGCGCATGCTAGCAGCGACTCAGGGTTGCGCATGTTCGCACAATTTTCCGCATGTTCTGTGATGTACAGTCCCGGCCTCGAGGGCAGCCGACTGCCCACTCCCCCCCACGCTGTGCACCGAGAAAGGCGCCGTATGAGCAGGCTGCTGCATACCTCCGACTGGCATCTGGGCCGGACTTTGTACCGGCATTCCCGGGACGAGGACTTCGACGCCGTGCTGGCCGAGATCGTGGCGATCGCCCGGGAGAGCAGGCCGGACCTGATCGTGCACAGCGGTGACCTGTTCGACTCCTCCCGCCCTTCCTGGCGGGAGTTGATGCGCGCCATGCGTGCGCTGGACCAGCTTGCGGCGGTGGCCCCCACCGTGGTCTTGGCCGGCAACCACGACTCTCCCGGCTACTTCGAGGTGCTCGGCTATCTCAGCGGCCCCTCGCGCGGCCGGGGTCTGTTCTTCATCGACCGGCTCCGTCCGCCGCACGACGGCGGCGTTCTCACCTTCGACGCCTGCGGCGGTGAGCAGCGCATCCGGCTGGCCGTCATGCCGTTCGTGCATCCCAACCGGTTCTGGGAGCGCTCCTCGGTGTTCGGCACGACATACACCGACTACGCCGCGGCGATGCGCGGACTGCAGGCGCAGCTGGTGGCCGGCCTGCACGAGGGGCACGATCCCGATCGGGATGTGCTGGTGTTCGCGGCCCACGTGTTCGTCGCCGGCGCCCGGCCCTCCAGCAGCGAGCGCAACGCGGGCCTTGAGGCGCACTACGCGATCCCCGCGGAAGACATCCCGGCGGTCGCCTACGCCGCTCTCGGACACATCCACGCCCCTCAGCCCGTGGCCGGTGTGCCGGCTTCCGCCGCCCGCTACGCCGGCAGCCCGCTCCAACTCGACTTCGGCGAAGCCGGCGAGGCCAAGAGCGTCGTGATCGTCGACGCCGACCCCGGGCGTCCGGTCCGGGTCATGCCGCGCCCGCTGACCAGTGGCCGCCCGCTGACCCTCTTCACCGGCACCCTCGACGAACTGCAGGCCATGGCAGGCCAGTTGGCAGGGACATTCCTCAAGGCGGTGATCACCGGCGAGGCGGCCGATGCGCAGCTCGGACGCAAGGTCGCCGAGATCGCGCCCGCCGCGATCCTGATCAGCGCGACCCCGGCCCGGGAAGCTTCCCCCGACACGGTGCTGGACACCGATCCCGGCGACGAGCCGGACCTGCCGGACGCCTTCCGTGCCTACCTGGCCGGACAAGGGCTGACCGGCAGCAGCGCGGAGGACACCGTCAACGCCTTCGCCCGTCTGCTTGGCGAACTCGACGAGGAGAATCCGGCACCGGCCCCCGCGGAGGAACTGCTCCGCGCCGCGGTGGCCAAGACCTGGACGGAGGCACCATGAGGCCCGAGCGTCTGACGCTCACCGACGTGCGCAGCTATTGCGGCACCCACACGATCGACTTCACCGACAAGCGCCTGATCGGGATCCTCGGGCACACCGGCGCCGGCAAGACCACCGTGCTGGAGGCGATCCTGTTCGCCCTGTACGGGAGGTCCTCCTGGG
Organism: Streptoverticillium reticulum; assembly: GCF_047456005.1. Classification (NCBI taxonomy): domain Bacteria; kingdom Bacillati; phylum Actinomycetota; class Actinomycetes; order Kitasatosporales; family Streptomycetaceae; genus Streptomyces; species Streptoverticillium reticulum. The sequence continues at coordinate 49,032 of NZ_CP179755.1, forward strand.
CGTCGGACGGCTACGAGTTGATCAGCCACGGCTGCGCGTGCATGAGTGTGGAGTTGGAGTTCTCGGCGAGCGGGCAACGGTGGCGTGTCTCCCGCGCCCTGACCTCGGACCGCAAGCACCCCAAGGCCGTGTTGGAGCCGCTGCCCGACGGGAGTGCGGACAAGCGGGTCGACAATATGGTCGAGGTGACCAAGGCGATCACCGGGATCGTCGGACTGGGCTTCGACGGCTTCGTCCGCACGGTGCTGCTGCGCCAAGGAGAGTTCGATGCTCTGTTGAAGGCCACCAAGACCGAGCGCGCTGGCATCCTGCGCAGCGTTTTCGGCATCGATGAACTGGAGCGGGTACGCAAGTACACGCTGACGCGGGTTGAGCGCATCAACACCGTTCTTGCTCAGGCCACCCGGGCCCGGGCGCGTCTGCTGGATGATCCCCGCGCCAGTGCCGCCCAGTGCGAACGGGAGGTGGAGCGCACCCGTGGCATGGCCCGCCAGCGACGTGAGCGGCTTCAGCTCCTGCGCGAGGCCCAGACCCGGGCGGCGCGCCAGTACCGCACGGGGGACTTGGACAAGGCGGCACGATCACTGCGTCAGCGCGCCGTGGGCGACGCGGCTCTGACGATCACCACGACTGCCGCCAAGCAGAAGGAGCTCGACACCGAGGCCGCGCGGCTGCAGGAGAGCGCCCAGGGCCTGACGGCCCGGCTGGAGGCAGCGCAGGCAGCGCTGGATGAGGCCGCTGAGGCCGGCGAGACGGTCTTGTCCCTGTCCGGCGCCTTGGCGGTGCTGTCGCTCCTGCCCGCCCGCGTCCATGATCTGAACACCAGGGCCGAACGGCTGGAACAGGAGCAGCGCGCGCACCTCGAGCAGGAGAAGGAGGATGCGCAGGCCCGTCAGGAACTGCACGAGCGCGAACAGCAGCAAGCGGCCCTCGAAGAGGCGGCTGCCAGAGCCGAGCAGGCCACCACCGAGGTGCACGGGAACAGCGAGCACATCCAGGACGCTGTGCGCCAAGCGCTGCAGGAGGCCTCCGCCGTGGCCGCGCACCGGCACGCTGAACCTGTACTGCTGGAGACAGTGCACGACCTGCGCTCGCGCAGGGCCGCCTTGGACAAGAGGCTCGACCGACTGCGCGGCGCCCACGAGGCGGCGGCCGACCAGTTCGCGACACTGCAGCACGACGATGCCGCCCACACCGCGGGGGCCCATCTCGCTTCCGGCGAGGCCTGCCCGGTGTGCAGCCAGCCGCTCCCGCAGGACTTCACTCCCCCACCCCCCTTGGATGCCAAGGCACTAGAGCGGGCCAAGCTCGCGGTCCGCACGCGTACAACCGCCCTCAGCAAGGGGGTGACCGCCCTGGCCGAGGCCGCATCTGCGTTGAGTGCCGCTGAGAAGGCACTCACGGAGCACCGACGCGAGCACCAGCCCGCCAGCGAGCGCATGGAAGCATCCCTGCGGCAGGCCCACGAACTCATCGAAGCGCTGCGGTCCAACTCCGCGGCTGCCCCGTCCGCTGCCTTGGAAGCGATGGGCCAGGAGACCCTCGCGCGCGCACATGCCGTCAGCGAGCAGGATCCCGTCAGCCGCGCCCAGCTCACCCGCATCATCCGGGAGCTGGTGAAACCGCTGCGCACCGTCGTAGAAGCCGACGCCCTCGCGACCTTCACCCGGGCGAAGGAGGAGGCAGCAGCAGTACGGGCCGAAAACGATGCGGCCCGAGCCGATCTCAAGCGCCGCCGCAGCCGTTTGCAGCGTGAGCGCAAACGCCTGGACAAGGCCATGGCGCAACACGAGAGCGACCTGCAGACCCTGGTGCAGCAGATCGCCGGACTCCCGCCCTCAGTGCGCCCCGCCCAGCCCTCACCCCAGGAACTCCCGGGCGCCTCGGAAATCGCCCGCTCGCAGAAGAAAACCACGCAGCGCCTCGCCCAGCTCCAGAAGATCTCCGACGCCCACGAGCAGACCCGCAATGCTCTGGCGGTCAACCGCGAGGAACACCGGGCCCTGGAGGAACGCCGCCAGCACACAATCCACACACCTGCCCGCAAGCTCACCCGTCAGCTGGAGCGGTGGGCGGACGCGGCCGCCGACGCCGCCGACATCCTCGGCGAGGACCTCCCCGCCGAGCTGCCCCCTGTGCCGGACGGAACCGACCTGGCCGCCGCCGACGCCTACGCCTGCGCGTTGACGTCGCTGAGCCGCCAGCTGTCCGAGGACCTGAAACAGGCCAGACGGCAGGCCACCGAGGTATCCCGGGCGTTCAAGGAAGAGCTCCTGCGCCAAGCCGGCGCCGACGCCACCGACACCGACCCGGATCCCGGCTTCTCCCTGCGGGCAGACGACGATCTACTCGCGCCCGCCGTCCTCGATCCGCTCAGCCGCAAGACCAGCGACGCGGAGGCCGCCCACGACAAGGCCGCGGCCGACCTGCGCACCGCCCGGTCCCAGATCCCCTATGCCGACGCGCTGGACCGTGCCCTGACGGAGGCCGAAAAGCAGATCACTGTCTGGAAGACAGTCAGCGACCAGCTCACTGACCGCAAGTTCCTGACCTACCTCACCAACCGGCGCACCCGCGCACTCCTCGTCCACGGCAGCAGCATCCTGAAAGAACTCTCGGGCGGGACCTACGCGTTCGCCGAGAACTTCCAGGTCCTGGATCTTCCCACGAACCTCGCACGCGGCCCGGAAACCCTCTCCGGCGGGGAAACCTTCCAGGCTTCCCTCGCCCTGGCCCTCGCGCTCGTCGAGCTCCACAGCAGCGGGCACAAACGGCTGGAGAGCCTGTTCCTGGACGAGGGCTTCGCATCGCTGGACTCCGAGCGCCTGGACGACACCTTGTCAGTCCTGCGCAGCAGCGTCGCCCGGGACCAACTCGTCGCCGTCATCAGCCACCTGTATCCGGTGGCCGAGGCGGTCGACGAGGTCCTGCAGGTCACCAAGACCGTCCAGGGATCCACCAGCGCCTGGCTTACCGAGGAGCAGCAAGTCGCCTTCATCCGCGACGGGGTCCGTCAACTGGTGGAACACGCCTGAGCGGAGAATCCTGCGCCCGGCCGGGCCGAAACCTGGCGCCAGGCCCGGTCCGGAAAGACCCGCCCTCTTCCGTCTAAGGCGCTACCGAATAGCCGGGCCGTTGTGGAGCTACCTACACCAAGTGCAGTCCCTGGTGCGCGCGTCCGGCGCAGGCCGGCGAGAAGGGGACCGAGCCCGGGAGCGGCTTCAGGCTCCGCCTCGCGGGCTCCCCTCGTACGACAGTGCCCCAACGGCGCTAGGCGAGGGATCGCCCGTGCCACCCGCTCTCGGGGACACCGAGGCTTGTGGGACACACGGCGCTTCTGACTACTTCCAAAATTCGTCCACAGGTAAGGAGCAGGTTGTATGAGCGACCCCTCTGCCGACACAAACGGCGCCGGCAAACCGGCCTTCACTGCCCACTCGGGACGGTCGGCCGCAGTGCCGCGATTGATGACGCTGGACCAGCACGGCGAGCTGACCAGCGCGCACGTACGGCTGGTCGCCCAGGCTCTGGGCCGGTCGGAACGAGCGGTGTGGCGGTGGATCGCCGAAGCGCGCGCCACCGGAGAGGTCGACGCGGCGCCCCGGGTGCGGTTCACCGTCACACCGGAGATCCGCCGCCTGCTGGTGCTGTGGGGAGGCAACGCCTCCGCCGTGCACCGCGAGCTGCGTCAGCGGGCCCTGGCCGATCCCCAGTTGCCTGCGGTTCCGTCGCTGGCGACTATCCACCGGGCGCTGCGGCGGGACCTGACTCCTGGGGACCGGGCCGGTCTTGCCCATGGGGAGGCCGCCCGGCGGGCATTCGACGTGTTCGGGAAGCGCCCGGCAGAGCACCGCAACGCCGCCTGGGAAGGCGACCACAAGTGTGTACCCGTGCGGGTGTGGGTCGAGGATGACCTGGTACAGCCCTGGGTGACGTGGTTTATCGACTGCGCCACCAAGATCATCATGGGCGTGGCCGTGACACCCCACGCACCCAGCGCAGATGCGGTCCTAGCGGCTCTGCGGATGGCCTTGGACCGCGCCGAGCCTTTCGGACCGGCCGGTGGGCTGCCTGGTCTGGTTCGTGTGGACCGCGGCAAGGAGTTCTTGTGCACCGCCGTGGCCTCGGCTTTGGGTGCCTTCGCGGTACCCGTTGTCGACCTCCCCGCCTACAGCCCGCATCTGAAGGGCACCATTGAGGCGCTCAACGGCGCCGCCGAGGAGATGCTGTTCGTCTCCATGCCGCGCTACGTCCACCGACAGAGGCTCACCGGCGGGCGCACCGCGGATCCAGACGAGCCCGCACTCACCTTCGAGGCGTTCGTGGAACTGCTGATGAAGTGGGTGCACTGGTGGAACACCGAGCACCAGCCCAAAGCCCTGGGTGGCCGCACCCCGATGGAGGCCTGGCGGTCGGACCCCACTCCCCTGCACGACGTCCCTACCGAACGGCTGGCCTCCTTCGGGCTTGAGGACGATGGGCGTACCCGAACCATCACCACGCAGGGAGTGCGGTGGCGCAACCGCCACTACATCGCTCCCTGGATGGTCGGCCAGGCCGGTGTTCGTGTCGCGGTACGCCACCTGCCTCACCACGACACGACCATCGAGGTCTTCGATCTTGATGGCGTGTACCTGGGCACTGCGGTCCTGGCCGAGGCGGCCAGCGAGGAGCAGATCCGCGAGGTTCGCAAAGCCCGCACGGCCAAGGCACGGCGGCTTCGCGCGGACATGAAGGCTGCCGCACGGCTGCGCCGCGAGCGCTTCAAAGCCGTCACCACACCATCCCCGCCCCAGCGCCTGGGAGCGCTGACCGAGGCGGAAGCCGAGGCAGAGCTCTCCGAATCAGCCGCCACAGACCTGCGGCGGGCCAATCCTGGCTACATCCCGCACCAGCCCATCCCGGACGGGTGGGCGTGCCCGATCCCCCCAGGCGCGGACCCGTCAGAAGCCAACATCTCTGAGGAGAACATGTGAGCGACGACATGGACTACGGCAAGCTCCCCCCGGAGGGCGACGACCACTTCCACCACCTAGACGCGCACCTGGTAGCCACCGACACGCTCATGACGACGCTGGACAACATCCAGGCGACGATCGAGGCCAAGGCCATGACGGTCGCCTACGGAGCGGCCGGTTACGGCAAGACGATGTCGGTGAACTCGGCGCTGCGCAAGGTCGCCCCTGACATCACCTACCGCCTGGAGCTGCGCTCGGGCCCGACGCCCCGCGACATCCGCCACGGCCTCTTCCGCGCTCTGGGGCTGCCCGGGGAACCGCCGACCCGACCGATCGAGTTCGACACCCTCTTGAAGGAGACACTGTCGCAGACGTTCCGGGTTCTGGTGTGCGACGAGGCCCAGTGGATGGGCCGCAGTTCGTTCGAGTACTGGCGCCACCTGTGGGACGACCGCAACACTGACATCGCAGTGATCTTCGCCGGCGGCGACAACTGCTACAGGATCCTCAAGCGCGAGCCGATGCTGGCGTCGCGGATCTTCATCTGGCAGAAGTTCAAGCGCATGCCCGAGGACGAGGTCGTCACCACGCTGCCAGCGTTCCACTCCCTGTGGGCGGGGGTCGACCAGAAGACGATCCGCGGCATCGACCGTGCCGCCGCCCACGGCAACTTCCGCAACTGGGCCACCATCACCAAGCACATGCTCTACGGAATGAAGAAGATGGGGCTGACCGAGATCAACGACGACCTTGTCAGGTGGGTCTACAGCAAGCTGGGCGGCATGTAGCAACGGCCCTAGCCCGCGGCGGCTCGGAGAGCTCGGACCGCCGCGAACAATCATGCGTGACTGACCGCCTGGCGCTTCCGCGTCCGGGGGCCGCCGGCGCGTAGCAGAGACATGACGGGGTGGTGGCAGTGGCGTACGGCGAGGTGACGATCGTGGTGGACGAGCAGGACGACCTGTTCTACACACGGGCGGCGCTGCAGGCACACCGCCCCGCGAAAGGCTGTATCACTGTGCATCCGACACCCGCGAGCGGCAGCCCGGCCGCGCTGGCGCACGACGTGCTGTACGCGCTGGGCAAGCGGCTGGCCCCCGGGCCCGGCTCCGCTGACGTGTGGCTGGACTCGGTGAACGCGGCGTGGCTGGCCGCGGCTGCCTGGGCTGTCGCGAACGGGGTCCGGCACGTTGTGGTCCCCCGCGCCCATCTACTGACCACCCGGCGGATCGACCAACTTCTCGCCTGGCGCAAGTTGACGGAAGCACAGCTGACACTGCTGTGGCACAAGGCCCCGCACCGGCTGCCGCCGCCCCTGGCCCAGGTACGGTGTGTCCGCGACCCGAGCCAGTTCGCGTCGGTAGTCACCGAGCCCGGCCCCACCCCCGTGCACCCCTGCTTCCCCTCAGCACCGACCGGCGCAACCGGGCCGACGCCCACTATGCCAGGGCTGCCTCCTGTCCGACCGGGGTATGCGCAGTCCGTGTCGAGGGTGCCGCGACCGGGTCACGTGTGTGCCGGAGCCGCTGCAACAGCCCAGCTGGCCCCGGCCACCCCTGCGAACGCGGTCGCGCCGGAGGTCACTGCCGCACTCGCAGTCCTCGCTCACCCACTCATCGCAGGGGCGCTGAGCGTGGCGGCGTTCACCGGTGGCAGCCTGGGCAGCCTGCGATGGACGCGAGACCTCGACATCACCGGTGACATCTGCGCCATCAAGACGCACGAGCCCGGCCACCGAAGATGCCGCCTGTCCGCGATCCCAGCGTGGGCACGCCCTCAGCTGGCCGGCGCCCGCGCCTTCCACCGGCTGACGCCCCAAGCTCCCGAGAACGTCTTCGGCCCGTTACTGCTCGCAGAGGCACGACATCTACGCGCGCACGCCGAGCGCCTTCCCCAAGACGCAATGTCCTCGCCCGGCAGCTTCCTGGCCCCTTGAGCTGGCACGCTTTGCTCACGACGGGCTGTCAGCTTGCGTGTTCGACTGGGATCGCCGCTTTGCGGGCGTGGCTGGACGATGCAGGCAGGCAGCGTCGCGGGACCTCCGCCATAGCGGTGGACGCACAAGGCTATGCCCGGGTGCCCGTACGGGCACTGTGTCAAGTCCTGCGGCTGGAGCCGACGGACCTGGTGGCGCTGGTGGAGCAGGCCGTCGGCCAGCCGGTCGTCGACCGCGCACGGCAGCGTGAAGACGACGCGGCGCTGCTGCCAGGACTTGTGGCAAGTACGCCGCGGCGCGGCTGCCGGAGCGTCCAGGGCCGGTGGCGCGGATGCGCGCCGCCGGAACCAACGACAACAGTGCGGGGGTGCGGCATCTGATCGACGCCCTCACAGCAGCGGCAGGAAAACTGCCGGCCGACCCGCCGATGCCGCTGCCCAAGCTCGCCCACGACACCGCCGGCGACCCGCACTTCTTCGACCTCGACACCCTCGCCGACGCCCGGCTCGTAGCACTGGCCGCCGAACTGACGGGGCGGGAGGAACCCAGCCGGCCGGACCGGGTCCGCGCCCTGCTCGAGGACGTCGGGGTGGTCGCCGACCGGCTCACCGCCACCGTCCTGCTCCACCACGTCGCCGTGGTCGGCGACGGACCCGTCGACCGACGCCTGCGTGAGGCGGTCACGCCCGTCTCACTGCACCTGATCGACCTGACCCGCACTCCCCCCCGCCTGGACCCCACTCAGGCCCTGACCGTAGTGGAGAACCCCTCCGTCCTCGAAGCCGCCCTCGCGCGCGGCAGCGAGATGGCACTGGCCTGCACCAGCGGACAGCTGCGCGCCGTCAACCAAGCCCTGCTGCAACTCGCCGTCGACCAGGGCCTCGCACTGAGGTATGCCGGAGACCTGGACGGGCCAGGGCTGAGCATCGCACACACCGTCGCGCGCCTGTACGGTGCCGATCTCGTCGCGATGGACACGGCCACGCTCCACGACGCCGCGGCCACCCCATCGGCGGTGCCGCTGGGCCCGCTGCCCGCCGAGGGCATCGGCCCGCAGCTCGCCCGAGAACTGTGCGCCGGAGGGCGTGTGGTGTTCCAGGAACACAACGCGGTCCTGGACCGGCTGCTCCCGACCAGCAACCTACATGGCACGTCGATTCCGTTGGCCCACCCGCCGATTGGGCTCCCGACCTCACTCCCCGGGGCCGGCACCATTTGAGGTCTTCGGCCTCGAAACGCATACACGGACCAGACCGCGGACGAGCTTGCGGCTATACCGGTCTGCACAACATTGACCTGGGATTCCGTCACCAGTGTCTTAAAGAATCGGCAGAGAGTGTCAGCGCTTCATGCCTGCTCAGACCGGACATGCCACTGACATCCGGATGACGATCAGACACTGGCAGTCAGACGCAGACCATCAGGAAGTAGACGATCACGTGGCGGAGGTCGTGCTCGGTCATTGCTTTGAGGACGGCCAGGTGCAGGGCGGTCGTCCGGCGCGCGGTCGGGGCGAAACCGGTGTGCGCACGGTCGGGATCGGTCAGGACCGTGCGCAGGTCGGTGCCGGTGATGGTGGGGACCAGGAGCTGGTAGTCGGCAAGGACGCCGTCCTCGATCGCCTGGGCATGGGTGTAGGTGTGCAGGCGAGGGCCGAACACCTTTGGGTCGTCCATGGAGGCGATCTGGGACGGGGACTCCCACGCGGGGGCGGTCGAGGCGGTGCGCTTGGGCTGAGGGCGCTGGTCCGGGGGTTCGGCCAGGCGGGGGGCTTCCCACTCGTAAGGAGTCGCCGTCAGATACAGGCGCCGGTCAGCCGGGACACGCTGGTTGTCATGGATCATCGTCCATTCCTTGTCCCAGGAGCCCGCGGTGCGATGCGCCTCATCCACGATCATGAGATCGAAGACCGGGGCGGTGAAGACCGAGTGCTGGATCTCCTCAATCCGCGGGAGAGAGTCCAAAGTGACGAACACGATCGCCCGCTCGTTCCTCCTGGCGCGCTGGGCCAGCCAATACGCCAGGTACTCCCCCGACCTCGTAGACACCGCACCCGCACCCGCCAGGACGGGGTGCTTGCCGGCGTTCAGTGACGACACCGCCATCAACGCCTCGGTACGGCCATCCACACGCGCGGCCTGGGCCCACTGGGCGATCAGATCCCTCGACGGCACTACCACCAGCAGAAACCGGATATCCAGCGCCTCAGCCGTCCGCAACGCGATCAGCGTCTTACCCGTCCCACACGCCGACACCATATGACCCCGAGTTCCAGGCTTTCGCAGATACCGGACCCCGCTCTCCACCGCTTGCTGCTGATCGGAGCGCAGCGTCCGGCGGGCGGGGATGCTGGAGGCTGTCGTCGCAGCCTCCCCGGGCTCAGGGCTGGAAGACATCGCGCACAACCTCAACTCAGGGCAGGGGGCAGCCAGGCAAGGTCCATCCTCCCGCGCTGGAAGAGGCCCCGGGATGGTGTGATGGAACGAGGTGGAGGTCAGTTGTCGGTGAGCGTTTCGCCGTGGCGGAGCCAGGGGCGGGCGAGGGTGATCAGGGCGAGGGCGGCGAGGGCGACGGCGATGAGCATGATGAGGGCCATGGGGGTGGAGCTGGTTTCGCCGAAGAGGCCGACGAGGGGGGAGGCGAGGGCGCCGAAGAGGAATTGGAGTCCGCCGAGGAGGGCGGAGGCGGCTCCGGGGGCGGTGCGGCCGAGGGCCTGGCCGAGGGTGGTGGCGGCGGGGAAGATCAGTCCGACGCCGAGGAGGGTGACGAAGAGGCTGGCCCAGGTGCCGGCGAGGGTTTCGCCGGCTGTGCCGAGGATGGCCAGCTGGCCGGTCACCCCGAGGCCGCATATGGCGACGCCCGTGGTCAGCATGGTGTTGAGGCTGATCTTCCGGGAGAGCCTGCTGAAGGCGAAGCCCGCGATCAGCATGCCGACGGCGTTGGTGGCGAAGATCAGGGAGTAGGCCGTGGACGAGACACCGTGCAGGTGCTCGAAGACGAAGCTGGACCCGCTGATGTAGGCGAACAGCGCGGCCGAGGTGAGGCCGAGGACGAGGACGTACCCCATGAACGCGCGCCGACGGCACAGGCCGCCCATGGTGCGGAATGTGTTCGCCAGCCCCTGTGATTGCCGGTTCTGCGGGGGCAGGGTCTCGGGGACCTTGGCCAGCACTGCCACGGTGAGCAGGGCGCCGGCCAGGGCGAGGGCGACGAAGATGCCGCGCCAGGTGGTCACGCTGAGGATGGCGCCGCCGAGGACGGGGGCGGCCACCGGGGCGATGCCCAGGACCTGGGCGAGCAGGGCGAAGTAGCGGGGGACCTCGGGGCCGTCGAAGCGGTCGGTGAGGACGGCGCGGGCGAGGACCATGCCGGTGGCGGCCGCGACGCCCTGGAGCAGGCGCAGGATCAGGAGCGTCTGGACGTTCGGTGCGAGGGCGCAGGCCAGGGACAGGGCGGCGAAGGCGGCGGTGCCGCCGATGAGGAGTCTGCGCCGGCCCATGGCGTCGCTGAGGGGGCCGATGACCAGCTGGCCGGCGACCAGGCCGGCGAGGAAGGTGGTCATGGTCAGCTGGATCGCCGTGCTGTTTGCGTGCAGGGCGGCTCCCATGGCGGGGAAGCCGGGTACGTACATGTCGGTGGCCAGCGGTGCCACGGCGCTGAGGGCGCCGAGGACGGCGATCAGGGCGGCGCTGCGGCCTGCGGGGGCGGTCGTGCGGGGGGTGCTGTGTGTGGTTCGGGTCGGGGATACCATGAGAGAAACCGTAACCAATACATAACCGGTTAAGCAATTGGAGGTCCGGTGCACGCGCACTCGGGCAGGGTCCGCGGCCAGTGGGCGGCGAACAACCCTGGGCTGGACACGTCCTCGATGGAGATCGTCACGCTCATCAAGCGGTGCGCGTCGTTGCTGGACCGCGCGGTGGAACCGCTCGTCGAGGGCGCCCCGCTGACGTTGCAGGAGCTGGATTTCCTGGTGCCGCTGCGTTATGAGGAGGAGTCGGTGATCGCGCGCCGGCTCGCCGAGGACCTGGGGCTGACCCAGGCGGCGGTGAGCAAGGCGCTGGCGAAGCTGGAGCGGCGGGGGCTGATCGAGCGTGCGCCCAATCCGGCCGACCGGCGTGCGTCGCTGGTGACGATCACCGAGGAGGGAAAGCGCCTGATGGACTCGCTCTTCCCCCGGCGCCTGACGGTGGAGGCCGAGATGTTCCATGCGCTGGGCGGCGCCCGCGCCGAGGTGATCGAGGCACTGGAGCGTCTCGCCGAGGTGATGGGCGATCACGTCGAGAAGACGGCCGGCGACCGCCGGCGCTGAAAGGCCGCCCGCGCGCTCAGCACGCGGTGCGGGGCTGCCCGCCGGCTGTACGGGCAGCCGGCGGGCAGCGATGTTCGGATGTTCAGCTGAAGAGTGCCTCGGTGTTGGTGCGCAGGGCCTTGGCCATGCCGTCCTCACCGAGGGCGGTGGTGGCCGCTTCGAGGCGTTTGGCCCAGGCGAGGACTTCCGGCAGTGGGGTGAAGGGCCAGTCGCTGCCGTAGTGGAGACGGGCCGGGTCGGCGACGTTCAGCAGGGCCGGCAGCATCTCGGGCAGGGGCATGCCCGCCAGGTCGAAGTGGAGCGTGCGCAGGGCGTTGCGCATCGGCTGCCGGTGTTCCTTGCCGGCCGTGCGCGCGCCGATGACGTCGACGCGCGAGGCGACGGCGGGCAGGACGGCACCGGCGTGCGGGACGATCACGCGGAGGCCGGGGTGACGCTCCAGTACACCGGAGAGCACCATGTCGGTCACCGTCCGGGTGGTGTCGAAGAGAAACTCCAGCATGGGCCGCGGATACGGCAGGGCCGGGGCATGCCCGGTACAGGGGGCGGCGGGGCTGGTGGGGTGCAGGAACAACACGGCGTTACGGCGGCCGAGTTCGGTATAGACCGGCTCCAACTGCTCGTTGCCCAGGTAGAGGCCGTCGAAGTTGGTCTCGAAGACCACGCCGTCGGCGCCGAGCTCGTCGAAGGCGTACGCGATCTCCGCCAGGGCTCCGTCGATGTCGGGCAGCGGCGTCGAGGCGAAGAACCCGAACCGGCCCGGGTGGGCGCGCGCGAGCCGCGCGGCCTCCTGGTTGACCCGCCGGGCCAGAACACGGGCCGCGGCCGCGTCGCCGAAGTGGACTCCGGGGGAGGAGATCGACAGATACGCCTTGGCGATCCCGGCCTCGTCGAGCATCCGGAGGGCGGAGGTCTCGTCCCAGCCGGGGATGCCCCAGATGCCGTCGGGGCGGGAGTGCCCGTTGTCGATCAGAGCCTGGCGGTAGAAGTCGGGCAGGAAGTGGTGATGGACGTCGATCTTTGTCACGTGGTCACGCTCCCTCGCCGTCGAAGACGACTCGGCCGCTTCGGATCACCTGGTGGACACGGCCGATGGCGGTGATGTCCTGGGCCGGGTTGCCGGAGACGATCAGCAGGTCGGCGATCTTGCCCGGCTCGACGGTGCCCAGGCGGTCGGCGATGCCGAGCAGCTCGGCATTGGTCCTCGTCGCCATGGACAGGGCCGCGGGGGCCGGGATGCCTTGGTCGTGGACCATCATCACCAGCTCGTCGCGCAGCTTCCAGCCGTGCAGCCCCGGGGAGTGCGCGTCCGAGCCGACCCCGAGCCGTACGCCCGCCTCGTAGGCGCGGTGGACCAGATGGTTGCCGTAGCGCAGGGTGCGGGCGTCCCCGTCGGCTCTCGCCTCGAACTGGTGGGCCACCATGGTGGGTACGAGGTAGGTGCCGCGGTCGGCCATGAGGGCGAACAGCGCCTCGGCGGCCTCGTCCTGCGGTTCCTCCGCGCGCAGCACCAGGTGCTCGATGTCGTCGACACCGCGCTCGACCGCCGTCCTGGCGTCCTCGACGGTCTCGGTGTGGGCAGCGACCCGCAGCCCGCGGGCGTGGGCGGCATCGGCGATGGCCTCGGTGAGGTGCCAGGGCATCTTCAGTTCAGGGCGGGCCGGCCCGAAGATCGCGTTGTTCGAAATAATGATCTTGACGAGGTCGACGCCCGCGGCGGCGAGCTCATCGACCATGCGCTCCGCTTCTCCGGCAGTCTTCGGCATGCGGGCACCTTCCCGCACGGCTGCCGGCTCGCTGCCCCAGACGGTGGCGCTGGGGTGCCCGCCCTCGACCTGGAAGCTCGGCCCGCTGGTCACGACCCGGGCCCCGGCCAGGGTGCCGTTCTCGATGCCGTCCCGCACGGCGATGCTGTCGTGGAGGAAGTCGCCCAGGCTGCGCTGGGTGGTGACCCCGTACCGCAAGGCCCCTTCCCGAGCGGCGGCGTAGTCGTCGGTGGCGGCCCGGCCGCCGAACGGCGGCGTGCTCCGAAAGCCCAGCCCTCCCAAGTGCACATGGGCGTCGATCAGCCCCGGAAGGACCGCCTTGCCCTCCAGGTCGACCACCCTCGCGTGGGGAGGGACCGGTGCTCCGGTCCCGGCGGCGGCGATCCGTCCGCCGGAGACGACGACGGTCGCGCCGTCGATCACGGGTCCGCCGGTGCCGTCGATCAGCAGAGCGTTGGTGAGCGCGAGGCTCGGTTCGGGCTGGTTCATGCCATCGAGTCTTCTGCCGCACCAGGCATAAAGGAAATCAATGATCCATATGAATGTATCAGCCTGGCTGATAGCCTTGGGGTGTGGCCCGTCCTGATCTCAACCTGCTCGTCGCCCTGCAGGCCCTGCTCGAGGAGCGGCACGTCAGCCGCGCGGCCGAGCGGATCGGGGTCAGCCAGCCGGCGGCCAGCGCGATGCTCGCACGCCTGCGCCGGCACTTCGGCGATGACCTGCTCGTACGCGAGGGCAACCGCTACCGCCTCACCCCCCTCGGACAACAACTGCAGGAACAGACCGGCAGCGTCCTGCAGCTCTCCGACCGGCTCTTCGCCACCAAATCCCACTTCGACCACGCCACCACCGAGCGGGAGTTCACCCTCCACGTTTCCGACTACGCCATGACCGTCCTCGGCCCCCGGCTCCTGACCGCCTTCCAGGAGCGGGCACCGCATGCCCGGCTGCGGTTCCGCCAGTTCGGCACTCCCGAAGCCATGCACGACGAAGCCGGCGCCTCCGCGGCGGACGGGCTGATCGCGCCCCGGGACAGCGGCGTGAGCGGGCTGCCGAACCTGGCGCTCTTCGCCGACGAATGGGTCGTCATCGCCGACCGGCACCACCCCCTCACCCGCGCCGCACCCGGTGCGGACGACATCGGCGGATTGCGGTGGGTGCTGGGGCAGTTCGAGCCGCGCGACTCCCGCTTCATGCTGCACCGCCTCGCCGAAAGCGGCCTCCAGCTGAAGCCCGAAGCGGTCACCGACAGCTTCCTGGCCTTGCCCCTGTACGTGGCCGGCACCGACCGCGTCGCCGTCATCCAGCGGCGCCTGACCAGGGCCATCCCCCTACCACCGTCCCTGCGCGTGCTTTCCTGTCCCTTCGACGCCGGGCCGATCAACGAGGCCCTGTGGTGGCACCCTGTCCACACCCACGACACCGGCCACCGCTGGTTCCGCACCCTCGTTCACGACACCGCCCGCCAACTCGAAGCGGAAGAGCCCCTCGTCGGCTAAGGCGTCTCCGGCGAATCGCGTGACCGAGTCGTGCCGGGGTCGTTCCGGCTGGCGTGGGGCGAGGAGATGTGTCGGATCGGGAGTGGGCCCGGCTTGAGCCGCACTTGCCGAAGAGCACGCCCGGACCACGTTCGCGGCGACGAAGCGTACAGTTCCCGCCGCAATCGCTGTTACGGCGACGGCAGATCCGGCACACGATCCCCGAACGCCGGGACCAGCGGGCCAACTGCCAACGCCGTTGAAGCCGCGGCGACTGACCCACCGGACGCGCCGTAGGCGGGTCGGGGTCGTGTCAGCCCTTGGGCATGAAGGGGGCCGCGTAGCGGTCGCCGAAGGCGCCGTTCGGCAGGATCTCCTTGATCCGGGCGAGGCCGTGGCCGGTGAGCGTGACGCCGGTGGCGCCGATGTTCTCCGCCAGGCGCTCGGGGCTGCGCGTGCCGGGGATGGGGACGATGTCGTCGCCCTGCGCGAGCAGCCAGGCAAGGGCGAGCTGGGCGGTGGTGATGCCCTCGGAAGCGGCGAGCTCGGTGAGGGCGGCGACGGCTTGGGCGTTGGCCTCGAAGTTCTCGCCCTGCCAGCGCGGGTCGAGGCGGCGCCAGTCGTCCGCGGTGTACTGGTCGGCCGGCTTCATCGCTCCGGTGAGGAACCCGCGACCCAGCGGGGCATACGGCACGAACCCGATCCCGAGCTCGCGCACGACCGGCAGGACGGTGTCCTCGACGTGCCGCTCGAAGACGGAGTACTCGGTCTGCAGGACCGAGACCGGCTGCACGGCGTGGGCGCGGCGGATGGTCTCGGGGCCGGCCTCGGACAGACCGAAGTAGCGGACCTTGCCCGCCTCGATCAGTTCCTTCACCGTCCCGGCGACCTCCTCGATCGGCACGTCCGGGTCGACGCGGTGCTGGTAGAGGACGTCGATGTGGTCGGTGCCGAGGTAGCGCAGGCTGTTGTCGGCGACCTTGCGGATGTTGTCGGGCCGGCTGTTGAGAGCGCCGGGGTTGGCGAGGTCGTAGCCGAACTTGGTGGCCAGCACCACCTCGTCGCGGAAGCCCTTGACGGCCTCACCGAGCAGCCGCTCGTTCGATCCGGTGCCGCCACCGTAGACCTCGGCGGTGTCGAACAGGGTCACCCCCAGGTCGAACGCGCGGTGGATGGTGGTGATGTTCTCCTCGCGGTTGCTGGGGCCGTAGAACATCGTCATCCCCATCGTGCCCAGCCCCAGGGCGGAAGTGGTCAGGCCCTGGCGGCCGAGGACACGCTTGTGCATGGTCATCTGTGGCGCCTTCCGGATGTCTTCGTCGATTGACGTGGTGGTGTCGGGCAACGGTCAGTGGGAGGGGTAGTGGACCTGGGTGAGCTGCTCGGAGACCGACCACAGCCGACGGGCGACGTCCAGGTCCTGGGCGGCCTTGTCGGGGTGGACGACGGTGGGGTGGCCGCGGTACTCGCCGAAGCCGTCCGGGCCGATGAACTGGCCGCCCTTCACCCCGGGTGCGGTGGCCGCGTAGAGCTGGTTCCAGGCTCCCTTCTCTACGGGCTGGGCCATCAGCGGATTGGCGATCTTGGAGAAGAAGAACCGCAGGAAGCCGGTCGGGCCGCTGGACTGCAGGTTGGTGCTCGCGTAGCCCGGATGGGCCAGGTCGCTGGTCACCGTCGATCCGGTCGCGCGCAGCCGCCGGTCGAGTTCCAGGCCGAACAGGGTGTTGGCGAGCTTGGACTGGGAGTAGTAGGCGCGCGGGGCGTAGCCGCGTTCGCCGTGCAGGTCGTCGAAGAAGATGGTGCCGCCGCGGTGCTCGACAGAGCTGACCGTCACCACGCGGGCGTCGCGGCCCTGGGCGGCGGACTTCTCCAGATGGCCCAGCAACAGGCCGGTGAGCGCGAAGTGGCCGAGGTGGTTGGTGGCGAACTGCAGCTCGTAGCCCTGCGGCGTGAGCCGGTGCGGGGGCCACATGACGCCCGCGTTGTTCACCAGGACGTCCACCGGCAGGCCGTCGTCGAGGATCTTCTGTGCGAAGGCGGTCACCGAGTCCAGGTCGGACAGGTCCAGCAGGCGCAGCTCGACGCTCGCCCTCGGCTGCTCGGCCAGGAGCCGCTCCACGGCGGCGGTGCCGCGGTTACGGTCCCGGGCGGTCATCACGACGTGGGCGCCGTGACGGGCCAGCTCTCGGGCCGTCTGGAAACCCAGACCGCTGTTGGCCCCGGTCACGACAGCCGTCCGGCCCTTCTGGTCGGGGATGCGGGCGCTGGTCCACTTGGCCATGGGATGAAGCTCCTCAGCAGTGCTCGACGGCTGCAAAGCACCGTCTACGTGCGAAAACACCGGTCCGGGAGGAGGTCTCCCAGCGGCTGTCTCCCAGCCTGCTGCAGGCACGAAGAGGTATCCACGGTGCGTTTATCGTCGGTCCGGCAGTACGTGGATAACCGGAGGCGGACGTATCAAGCTGGTCATGTCAGCGACTGCGAGCCGGTCCCGCCCCGATCTGCTCGCAGTGCCCGCCGTACCGCCAGGGAGCACCGAAGATGACCGACCGCCGAGAGCTGGGCCGCTTCCTGCGCGCCCGCCGCGAGGCCCTGCGCCCCGCCGACGTCGGCCTCATTCCCGGCGGACGGCGCCGCACCCCCGGCCTGCGCCGCGAGGAAGTGGCCATGCTGGCGAACATCTCCACCGACTACTACGAACGCCTCGAACAGGCACGCGGAGTCAACCCCTCCGAAGCCCTGATCGGCGCCCTCGCCCGCGCCCTGCGCCTGTCCACCGACGAACGCGACCACCTCTACGCCGTCGCCGGCTACCAGCCCCCACAGCACCACTCCGCCGACGGCTACGCCGACCCCGGGCTGATGCACATCGTCGACGCCCTCACCGACACCCCCGCGCAGATTGTCGACGAGCTCGGCACGGTGATCGTGCAGAACGCCGCGGCCGTCGCCCTGCTGGGACCGCTGGCCAACCGTCCGGGCCGGGAGGGCAACGGCGCCTGGCTCTGGTTCACCCACCCCACAGGCCGCGGTTTGTACCCGCAGGAGGACCACGCATCACTCGGCCGCGTCATCGTCGCCGACCTGCGCGCGGCCGTCTTCCGCCACGGCCCTCACCCGGCAGGCGAGCAGCTCGTCAACGACCTGCTCGAGCGCAGCGAGGAGTTCTCCGCCATCTGGGAACTGGGCGAGGTCGCCACCGTCCGCTCCGCCCGCAAGACCCTCCTCCACCCGCACGTCGGCCGCCTCGACCTGCAATGCGACGTCGTCCTGAGCCCCAGCACCGGCAACCGCCTCTTCCTCTACCGGCCCCAGCCCGGCACCGACGCCGCCGAACGCCTGGAATTCCTCCGCGTCCTCGGCCACCAGACCTTCACCACCTGACACCACCCGCCCAGGCCCCCGGACGTCCGCCGACGGGGCCGGAATGCGCCCAAGGCGGCGGTCCGGACTCCTTCACACCGTTGAGCGGGAGCGTCCGTCAGCCTCGGCGGCCGCCACCCGACCCGCCCTTGATCACCTGAGCAGGAGGATCCCGTGTCACCACCGCTGCCACAGGAGCCCGACCATCGGCACGAGAGCGCAGAAGGTGACGCGCACATCATGCGCGGCCTCGCTCGCCGGATGACCCCGCCGGTCGGAGCAGCCTTCACCAGTCACCTGCTCTACATCCTGGGCCTGATGCGGATCGTCGGCGAGGTCGAGGGGGCAGCCGCCGTCGACCTCGGCGGCACCGGAAAGATCCACCGCAGCGGACAAGCCCGCGCCGACGACACGATCGCCTACTTCCAGCACTGGGTCCGGCACGGTGCGGCAAGCCCGCAGGCCGCCGCCTCGATCGACCGGGTCCAGGGCATGCACGTCCACTACGCCCGCGTCTACCCTTTCTCCCACGAAACGTACGTTCACGGCATCGCACTGTTCACTCTTCTGTTCGACGAGATCCTCACCCTCGCCGGCATCAACGCCTTCACCGACAGGGAGAAAGCCGCTCAGGTTCAGCACTGGCGCGCCATCGGCGCCCGTATGAACATCCGCGACGTGCCCACCACCTGGACCGGCATGCAGCAGGCCCTCCGCGACTACGAACAATCCCCCCAGTGGTACCGCCCAACCCCCGCCGGACGACGCAGCGCCGAAGCCCTCATCCACCAGTTCAACCACCGCTGGCTCCCCCGCCCCCTGCACCGGCTCGGCCGCGCCGTCCTGCTCTCCCTCCACCACGACCACGTCCTTGCCGCCATCGGGCAGGACCCACCGCCCGCCTACCTGGTCCGCCTGACCCGCCGTGCGCTCCGCATCGCGTACGCAGCGCAGATACGGCTCGCAACCCGTTGACGAAGGTCATGCAGCATCACCCGGTGTCCGCGCAACCCGTCGCGGAGAGGCCAATTTCCGCTCCAAGCAGCTGATTTGGCTAGAAACGGACGTCACATCCGTAAGAGGCGGTCGTTTGTTCTGTGGCCGCCGGACGACTGCGGCCGCAGGACACCTGGGGAGGGAGCAAGGCTATGGGGCAGGCGCTCGCAGTGGAGTGTCACGAGTTCGAGGTGGAGGGGGCGTGGGTCTCCCGTTTCTTCACCGGGCCGATGGTGCTGGTGGCAGGCGAGTCGGGGGCGGGAAAGAGCACAGGGCTGGAATCGCAGTGGTATGCCGTGGGCCTGAACTGCACCAAGGTGATGCCCGCTGTGCGGGCCTGCGAGCGGGTCCGGCTCACGTTCCAGATCGGCACGGTACGCTGGCGCGCCACCCGCTCGGCGCGCAGCAGCGCGGGGACGGTGGAGTTCGAGAACCTTTCCGAACCGGGTCAGCCCCCGGTGCGCTGTCCGGTCAAGCCGGGCAGGAGCGGTGAGCTCAGTGCCGCCGAGTTCTTCCAGGATCTTCTGGGCGTCCCCCGGATCGGGACGGGCCCGGGCCGGCTCACCATGGAAGACATCCTGCCCTGGATGTACATCCAGCAGACCACCATCGCCGTCAGCTACCTCGGCGGGCTCTCCCCCGCGCGGCGCCGCCTGGCAGGGCGGACACTGCTCGGCGCCCACGACGCGCAGGTGGAGGCCCTGCGGTCGCGCGCCGAGCGGGCACGCAAGGAGTGGTCAGCGGCCAAGGGCACGCTGGAGAAAGTCCTCGCGGTGCGGGCCGAGCGGGGACTGGACGAGCTCGGTGACCTGCAGGCCCGGCAGACACAGTGGACCACCGAGCACGAAGAGACCGCAGCGCGGGCACGCGCGGCTTCCGCGGAACTGAGCAAGCTCGCCCGCCAGCACCAGAGCCTTGCCGACCAGGCGAAGGCAACCGAGCCCGCCCAGCAGGCCGCACGGGCCAGCGCAGACGAGGCTGAGAAGGAGGCACGGTCCTGGGCACGCGCCGAAGGAGAAGCCGAAGGGCTCTACACCGCGTTGCGGGAACGTGCGGCAGACCCTGCTGCATGCCCCGTGTGCCACCAGAAGCTGGTGACCGAAGGGCTGTCGGACGAGCAGTGCCGGCTGTGCAAAGAGATCGACCCCGGCCGGGCGCAGCGCAGCCGGCAGGACGAGGAGCGTGTGCGGCAGGCCCGCGGGCAGCGGGACCGGGCCCGGGCCGCCCGGGAGCGGGCGGACGCTGCGGCCGCGGCTGCGCGGCTGAGGGCGCTGCAGGCCGACCAGGCAGTGCGTGAGGCATACACGCGTGCTGCGGAGTTCGGCCGGGATGCCGTCGAGCCGCAGCGGGAGACGGTACGGGGACTCGAGGCGGCAGCACGTGAGCTGGCGGCACGGCTCGAGCAGCTCGCCGAGCACCTCAGGGAAGTCGACGTCCTGCGTGACCTGGAGCGTGACCGCGACCGCCTGGAGGCGGCGAAGAACACCGCGCAGGAAGAGTTCAAGAGCGCGGAGGAGGACGTAAGCGAACACGTCAAGGCCCTGGTGACACGGTGGTCGCTCTTCTTCGAGGAGCGTATGAAGGCCACCGATGCGCAGGTGCGCAGTGCCTCCATCGATGCCGAGGACTTCTCTCCCCTGGTCAACGGCCGCCCCTTCGAAGCCCAGGCCGTGGCCGGCGCGGTTCTCGTCAGGGTCAACATCAACGCCATGCTCGCGCTGCGGGACCTGATGCGCGAGGTCCCTGCCATCCGGCTGCCGGGCTTCCTCATGATCGATTCCCCGCTGAGCGGCCTCGGCACCCAAGGACACGACCGACAAGCCTGCGAGACGATGCTGCGCGCTCTCGTCGACTGCGCGATCCGGCCCGACACCCAAGGGCACGTGCAGCAGGTGATCTGCGCGGTCAACGACCCACTCGACCAGCCTCTTCCAGCAGTCCGCCAGATCCTGGTGGACAAGACCGGCCGCTACATCCCCGGTCTCCCAGCCGACCAGGCATAACCGGCCACAGGCTGCTTGCAGCCGGACCGGCTGCAAGCAGCCTCCGGGAGTACCAGGTCCGTCCCGTTACACCCCGGTGCACTCCGAGTGGTGCCGCAGGGCTTCTGCCATCCCGGTCCGGCTGCCGGCGCCCACGCTATCGGGGCTTCTTCAGTGCCGGCTCGCTGTAGAAGAGCTCGACAAAATCCTTGCTCGGCGGGTAGCCGCCGGAACGCTCCTTGGCGAAGGCCCGCAAGGCGGCGCGACGGGCCGCCGCGGTCGTCGCCTGGGCGAGGACTCCCTGGCCGACCGCTTCCTGAGCCAGGTCCGGCAGGCTGGCGGTGAATTCCTCGTACGCACGCTTCGCCGCCTCGGCGACCCGGGCCGCAGCCTCTTCCCCGGCGTCATACCCCAGTCGGCTCAGCCCGTTGCACCACCGTGAGCACAGTTCGGGGAACTCACGCAGCAGCACCCGTTCACGCTCGGACCTCTTCGTCGCCTCGCGGAAGGCGGGGAGTTCCTCAAGGTGGCGGGCGATCCGGTCGATCTCCTCGGGGGTGGAGGGCGGGTCCTCCTCTTCCTCTTCTTCTTCGGGGAGGTTCTCCTCCTCGATCTCGTCGAGTTCGTCGACCAGTTCGTCCCACCACCGGGCATCGGCGTGCCAGCTGTGGATGACGGTGCCGGCGGCGAACTGCAGGACGAGTGTCTGGCACCGTCCGTGCTGCTCACCGGCCTGGACCACGATGCTGGAACGGGAGCTGGAACCGCATCGCCGGCTGGCCGAGCTGCACCGCTCCGTTCAAGCCGCCGAGGATGAACTGAAGGGAGTGCAGAAGGAGATCCGCACCCGAAAGAACTTGCGGGCCGGACGGCAGACCACACTCGGCGAATTCGAAGAGCACTTCGCCGAACTGGCTGGCTCCGTCGGCCTGCCCGGCGATCCGGGTGCCCGGCTCAGCCACAGCTCGCTGCTGCCGCAGGTCCGCGCCGGGACCCTCACCAAGGTCGGACACGGGGTCCGCTGCGCGATCAGCGTCGTGTACCGGATGGCGTTCCTCAGCTACGCTCTGGTGACCGGGGCAACAGATCTGCCGTCCTTCCTCGTCATCGACTCGCCCCGCAAGAACGTCGGATACGGCCACGACGACCAGGAACTCATCGGCCGGCTCTACACCCACTTTCTCGATCACATCCCCGGGGTGCGCAGCGGCGGTTCGCTCCGTACCCGGCCCCGCCAGATCATCATCGTGGACAACGACCTGCCCAAACTGCCCAAGCGACTACTCGATCAGATGCACACCATCGAGCTGACCCGGGACAACCCGCTCGTCCCCTGAACGCCGTGAGCAGACCGGCCGGCTAGCGAGCCGCAGCGCAGGAACCCGCTGGTGCCCCAGCGGGTTCCGGTGTCAGCCACCAAAGACCGCCTGGCAGGCCGCTTGGCCCTGTGCAGCAAGTGTCGTCAGCCCGGCGGTAACAGTGGTGATGCCGTCCAGGCGTGCCCGCACCCGCTCGTACGCGGCTCGGCCGCTGCACCTTCACCACTGGCGGGGTCTATGTAGGCGGCGGGGGTGATGGGGACGGCAGGTGCCACGGCCTTGCTCAGCGCGGTGGGGCGATGGGCTCTGTAGGGTCGTGTGCCCAGAAGGCGGCGGTGACGCGCTGGACGAGGAGGGACTGGTCGCTCGGCGGGTCATCATCGCTGTCCACGGCGTGCGGCACGAGGACCCTGGTGCGGGCCACGCGCCGTACGTCTTGTGCCATGAGCGGGCGCAGGATGTTGACGAGTTGTGTGGCGGTGCAGTTGGGGTCCGGCAGCACGATGGCGTCGAGGTCGCGGGGCAACGGGTTGTAACTCCTGTATACGCAGCGGATGACCGGCTGGTCGTGTGCGTACCGCCCTGTCGGCGGGTCGCCCTTCAGGAGGATCGCCGCGTCGAGCATGTCCACCGCCAGCTGCATGCCGAACTTCTGGGCCTCGTCCCTTGTGGCCAGTACGACCGCGACACGGCGCAGCCGGAGCCGTTCGATGATCTGCGCGGTTGCGTTGGCTTCGGTGGACCATTGCCGCGGACGCCGCGAGGCGGGGTTTCTGCGGACGCGGACCACCGCCAGCTGGCAGGGCGCCAGCAGTTCTTCGTCCTCCAGCGCCTGCCGGCTCGTCGGGACGATGTGACTCCCGAAGATCTTTTGTGCAGGCATGTGGACCGCCCAGTCCACGTCGCGTGCTTTGAGGCCGGGTGCCATCTGGCGGGGGATGCGTGGAGTGGCCGTCAGATAGATGCGCCGCCGGGCCAGGATGCGGTCGTCGTAGTGGATGCCGGCATAGGGGTGTTCCGGCGTGATGATGCCCTCTGCCGTGCGGTGCGCTTCTTCGACGACGAGGTGTCCCCAGGCAGGAAGGTCGTGGCGACGGTGGCTGTCGGCGACCAGTGGGGCATCTGCGTAGCGGGCGAACACCAGCGCTCCGGGCGGCTGGTGTCTGATCCAGTCGGCCAGATCGGCAGCGCTGGTCAGACGGGTACCACCGTGAGGGCCGAAGCCCAGGCCCGCCTGCAGCCTGTCGCCCACTTTCCGCCAGGTGGCGGCGGCTTTGCGGAGGTAGAGCACATCTGGGCCGAGGATCAGGCAGGTTTCGGGGGCGAGTTCAAGCACGGCGGACGCGATGGTGGTGGTCTTGCCTGCTCCGGCGGGCATGCTGATCAGCGTCCGGCGGCCGCCCCCGCCAAAGATCATCGGGGCCAAGCCTGGTGGCGGCTCGCTCTCGGCCGTCCAAAACACCGGGTCGTGCGCACCCACCAGCGTGGCAATGTCCTGGAGAGCCGGTTCCTCCCCAGCCGCGGAATTGCTCGTGCCGGCAGCGGGGGTCTGCGTTGACGGAAGCAGTGCCGGCGGCGTCTGCGCGCGCTGGGAAGCCGGTGTCCATTCCATGGCCAGTGCTTCCAAGGATGCGATCTCCTCGCTGCTGAGGGCACCTTGTCGGGCCTGGGCACGCAGGTCGGTGATCCATGGGCCGAGCGGGAAGCGTCGGTCGCCTTCGCCGGCGTGGAAGTCGGGCGGGACCTGCAAGTGGTGGTGCTGGCGGTAGAAGTGCCGGGCGGCGCGCAGGCCGCCTGCGAAGTGGTTGGTGGGGGTGCGACGGAGCGCCAGGGCCAGCGGGCTGTCCTTGAACGGCAGTGCCGCCAGTTGCTGACGCTGCTCCTTGGCCAGGGTGGGGAACATGTCGAACTGCCGGTCGAGCCAGCGGGTTACGTGGGCTGCGTCGCCGGGCAGAGGGCCGGGGGTGATGACCGGAGGCGATTTGCTGTCGCGGACCCGTGCCAGGGTGCGCTGCCATGCGTCGGGCCAGTGGGGGTTCCACCAGCGGTCGATGTCGCGCAGGGCGCGCCGGTAGGGGTCGGGCAGGGTGCCTGCGTCGTCTTGGCGGCGCTGCTCCAGGAGCCACTGGGCGAGGGGGCGGCGTTGGCAGGTCTCCTGCGCGTCGCGGGGAAGGAGGTGGCCGTGCTCGCGTGCATAGGCCTGGGCGGTTTCGAGGAAGGCCTCAGTGCTGTCCGGGTCGTGGCGCCAGGTGATGTTGAAGGTGGCCAGTGCGGCGACGCGGGCCGCCGGCAGGTGTCCCGCGGCTTTCAGGGCGCGCTGGTAGCCGAGCCAGCAGCCGAGATGGAACCCGTCGTCGGTGATGTGATTGCTGGGGACGTCGAGGTGTCCGTGCGCGGTGTGGAAGACCCGGGCAGCGGCCATCCCGGCGTCCCAGATGTCCGGTTCGGGTTCCATGATGCGCAGCATCAGGTGCGGGGCGATCTCCGGGGCGCGGGCGGGGCGGACGGCGTAGTCGGGCGTGGAGATGAGCAGGCGGCGGCCGCTGATCGGCAGGCGGTAGAAGTAGTGCTCGTCGTAGGCCCGCAGCGCGATCATGACGTGGTGGAGCAGGTGGTAGGGCGTGCCGAAGGTTGCTTCTTCGGGTCGCTGGCCGGGGCCGAACAGAACCGGGATGATCAAGGTGGAGACCTTGTTCATGCCGGGGCCGATGCGCAGGGCCCGTCCGATGGCCTGGATGATGTCGATGGTGGACTGCTTGGGGTCGGCGAACAGAACGGAGTCGGCCAGCGGGAAGTCGACGCCTTCGACGCACAGGCGGACGTTGCACAGGACGCGGAGTTCGGCGAGAGCGCCTTCGATTCGGTCTGCGGGCGCTTGCCCGAAGTGGCTCATGCGTGCGCACCGCACCGGCCGGGGGTGCTGGGAGTGAAGGCTGGACACCCACAGGCCGTCGGCGTGCCCGCCGGGGATGGCGGCGGCGGTCTGCGGGAGAGTTTCGGCGAGGGCTTCGCACTGCGCGATGCTGCGGCTGAAGGAGACCGTTCGCTGAATGTGGTGGTCCTCGCGGGCTTTGAGCAGGGCCAGTTGGGCTGCTGCGACCCGCGCGGAGTCGGCCTGCGGGGTGCGGCCCCGTTTCGAGCGGCTGGTGAGGAAGGCGCGCAGCTGCGGGTGGTGGATCTCGGGGGCTGCGATGCGGTAGTCGGCGAGTCTGCCTTCGTGGATGGCCTCGGCCAGGGAGTAGCGGTAGGCGACGGTGCCGTAGAGGGATACGTCGTCCATGGAGGCGATGGGTTTGGTGACGACGCCCCGGTTGACGTCCCAGATGCGGGGTGTGGCGGTGAGGTAGGTGGCGGGCGGGGATGGCAGCGTCGTCGTGGATGACGCCCCAGGCCTTGCTGCGGGCTCCGGCGGTGCGGTGGGCTTCATCAACAATGGCGATGTCCCAGCGGGGCAGTTGATGGTCGCGGTGAGCCAGGCGGAGCTTCTTCAGTGCCGCGTAGGTGGCGAAGACGTTGACCGGGCCGTCGGCGTTTCGCACGGCCTGGGCTAGCTGTGCCGGGTCGTCGGTCATGGTGAGAATGCCGTCGAGGACGGGCTCGCTGGTCTGCGGGTCGGAACAGACACCCAGGTAGAGGCCCGGGCGGCCGGCGGTGTACCAGACGCGGGCGGTCTGGTTGAGCAGCTCCAGGGTGGGCAGCAGGGTCAGGCTGCGGCTGTTGGCGGTGATCTCGTGGGCGATGTGGACGGCAAGGTGGGTCTTACCGGTACCGCACGGCATGATCACTTGTTGCCGTGTGCGTCCCATCGCGAACGCGTTGAGCACACAGTCCGCAGCATCACGTTGCCGCGTCCACAGCTTGCTGGACAGACGTCCGCCGGGAAAATCAAGCTGCACAGGCCAACTCCGCAGTTCTGGCAGATCAGTGGATCTGCTCGAAGAATGCGCAGCGGAGCGACCATGCACTGCACACCCGGGGGTGTTGCCACACGATCAGGTGAACTGCCGTACGAAACAGGCTGTTCGTTGTTCGCGCGCGATGTAGAGGTACCTGTGCAGGAACAGCACAAGGGCGAAGACTGCGCGAGGCCGACATAGCTGCGGGACGGGGGCCGTATGGCGTGGGGCCGGAGTCTGGCACGCGTATCCGTACGGCTTGCCGGCCATGAGTCGAACTGCTCACTGCTGTGGCGCGCAGCGGCGGCCCAGGGGGTGGATATCGCCTTCCTGCTGGCCGAACTGGGCGAGGGAGAGTCGGGGCAGCAAGCGGTGCAGCCGCATCTGGCCGAGGTCTTCTTGAGCGCTCCGGCCGCCGAACGGCTCGCCGCGATGCTGAATGTGGAGCTCCCGCGGCTGCAATGGGCACTTCCGCACCTGCGCGAGACCCGCCTGCTGCCCGGGCAGCAGGCCCGCTGGGAATGGCCGTGGTATCCGATGGAGCACTACCTCGTCCCGGCCTGCAGCCGGTGCGTGGCACTGCGGGGCGGCGGGTGGGGGCCGATCTGGCTGGTCTGGCCCGAGTCCTGGAAGATCTGCGACCGGCATGGCCAGTTCACCCATGTACGTCAGTCCGGCTCCGGCGTGGAACTGGCCCCGCTGGCACAGGTGGTGCGGGCGCACCGGCAGTGCCGACGGTTCGAACGCAGGCACGGTCCCGTCGGGGCGTACCTGACCGCGGACGCGTTCGCGATCACTGGCTGGTGGTGGCGCACGACGGTCGTGGAGTGCTGGGCGTGGCGGGCCCAGCGCGCCGGGCGGCCGGAGAGCGATCTGGAGTCGGCCTGGCTGTGGATGTATCCGGAGGCCGTCGCGGTGGCCCGTGCGCTGCTGGACTATGAGCGGCAAGCGCGCGAGGCGCCCCAGCGGGCCGTGGACAGCGGCCGAGGGGCAGCTGCTGGAGCGCCTGGCGCAGCTGGCCGCTGCGCTCGAACTGCCGGGGACGTGGCAGACCCCGGTGGCACAGTGGCTGCACCAGCATCACCGGTGCATGCCGCCCACAGCGCCGACGGGCGGACCGGGGCGGCCGGTGACGGCGCTCATCCACGCCGGCGACGAACAGCAGCAGTCCCTGGCCGAGTGGTGCTGTCTTCCCTGGGACTGGACCGATCCGTCCGTACCCGTGTGAGGTCGGTGCGGCAGCGCCCGCCACCGCCCACGGACCACAACTACGCAGGTTTCGGGCTGCCGTTCACCATGCCCTTCATCCGGGTGATCGGCTGCTGTGGTGGCGATGGATGCACCGTGCTCAGCGGATCATGGAACGGGGCTGTCTGAGGCGGGCCGCCGTAGCGAGCTGACGGAGGGGAATGCACGTGTCGGACACTCCCCTTGACCCACAGGTGATCACCGTCTGCTACCTCGACCGGTTCGGGCGCCGGCGCGAACTGCCGGTGGAGCAGGCCGCTCCGGTGCCGTTCGAACAACTGGCGCCCCTGCAGGTGCCGGTGCCCTATCCGGGCCGGCAGTCCTTCGTCACCAAGGCCTGGGCCTCGGCCACCGGCCAGTCGCTGGCGTGCGGTTCACTGCGCCAGCAGCGCTGCGGCATGCTGCTGGACCGGGATCCGGCGGTGGCCGCGCGCAGCGCCGGGCCGATGGAGCTGCGCTGGATCAAGGACGGCGGCGTACAGAGCCTGCGGCCGGACTTCGTCGCCTTACGGGCGGGGCGGCGGGAAGTCATCTGTGTGCAGCCGGAGGAGCTCACCGACGGTTGGCGCGCCGGGCAGGAACTGCTGGCCCGGGCCGCCCCTGTGGCCGGCTGGCGGGTGCGGGTCATACGACCGCCGGACGGGGTGGAGCTGGACAACCTGATGCTGCTGTACGCCGCCCGGAACCGGCAGCACCTGGCCTGGGGCGATGCCGAGGCGCTGGCCCGTCACTTCACTTCGGCGCGCACCATCCGCTCCGGGGTACGCGCGGCGGGCCTGCCCGCGTTTGCGGGTGTGGACCTGGCCTATCACCTGATCTGGAAACGGCGGCTGGACACCGACATGACCAGGCTCCTGACACCGTCATCGACGGCATGGCTTGGGACGGGCGGATGACCACACCACACGACACGGACCCGCCCGGCCCGGTATCGGACGGCGCGGACACGCTGGCCCTCGGCGACACCATCACCTTCAGCGGGACACGCTGGCTGGTGACCGCTTTCCACGGGCCGCGGGTCTTCCTCACCGCGCCCGGGGAGACCACAGCCGAGCCTTTGATCATCCTCCAGCCGGTGCTGGCGTCCGCGAAGGACTTCGCGGTCCTGAGCCGGAAGGCCCCCCGCACGGTGATCGCCCACCGCGGGCACGAACTGAAGGCCCTGCCCGCCGCATTGCGCCGCGAGGTGCTGCGGTGGGAACGCATCGTGAAGGAGGTGCTGCACCAGCAGGCCCCGAACGTGCCGGCGACCACCCGGCCCACATCCGCCTTCGACCCGGAGCTCCACACCCTCAAACAGCGCTACCGCGCCAAGGCCGACCAGCTGACCGCGGCCGGCTGGCCGACCTCGCCCGCCACCGTCGAGCGCAAGTGCCTCGCCTGGCGCAAGCAGGGCCTGCTGGGGCTGATCGACCGGCGCGGCCGGCGCGCCGCCTCCGCGCACGGACGCGTCGACCAGAGAGTGATCGACCTGGTGTGGGAAACTCTGGACGACGAACGCGAAGCGGGGCTGTCGCCGGGCACCTTGTCCCGGCTGATCGGCCGTGTGCAGCAGACAGTTCGGGCCCGCTACGCCCGTGAGCTCACCGACGCCGATGCCGCCACCACGGCTGCGCTGCTGCCCAGCCAGGCCACCTATTACCGGCTGCTGCAGCGTCTGGGGATCACGGCACACAATGCGCATGCGGTCGCGGCCCGGCGTGCGGCCGGCCCGCCGCTGTCGGTGGCCCAGCCCGGCAGCCGGCGGGCGACCACCGCACGCTGGCCCGGGGAACTGGTGCAGATCGACACCACCGGGCTGGATGTCCTGGCCATCGGTGACGACGGGCAGGTCATCTCGGTGGAGCTGACCATTGCCATCGATGTGGCCACGCGCAGCATCGTCGGTGCGCTGGTCGTGCCCAAGCGGTTCCGCCGCACTGCCGGTGCGGGCCGGTGGCTGGGCGGGCGGGCCACCCGCAGCTTCGACACGGTGCAGGTCGTGGCGCAGAGCACCGCGCCGCTGCCGGTACGGCCGGGGTGGGCTCCGGAAACCTTCATGGACGGCTCGGATCTGCCCTTCGCGGAACTGCTGGCCGTCGATGAGCGGTTCGCCGGTGCGGCCGCCCGGCCGGTCATCAAACCCGAGCCGCTCGTCGTCGACCACGGCTCGCCGTTCGTCTCCGCGGACTTCACCCGTTCCTGCAACTCCCTGGGCATCGAGGTACGTGAGGCGCGGCTGCGTACCCCCGTCGACAAGGCGATCGTCGAGCGCGCCATGCTGGCGATCAAGACCGGCTTCAGCCAGCATCTGGCCTCCTACACCCACCACCGTCTGGAGCTGCGCGGCAAACACGTCCGCAAGCAGCCGCTGTGGACGATCGCCCGGTTGCAGGAGCTGTTCGAGCAGTGGGTGGCGCTGCGCTGGCAGCAGACCCCTCACGGCGCGCTGCGCAGCCCGTTCACCCCAGGACTGAAGCTCACCCCGAACCAGATGTATGCGGCGCTGATCTCGCTGCGCGGCTATCGGGCCACGGCACTGACTGAGGGCGAGAACCGCAAGCTGCTGCCGACCGTGTGGGTGCGCATCAACCGTAAGGGCTTCCAGATCAACAACCGCACCTACAACCTGGACAAGGGGGCCCTGGATCCCTTCCGCGGCTCCTCCGGGCTCGCGGCCTTCCAGGGGCGCTGGGAGGTGCACTACTCCCCCAACCAGCCCGAGGTCGCCTGGTTGTTCGACCACCGGGCCGACCCGGACGGTGACCCGTGGGTGGAGGTGCCCTTCATCCACCGGCGCCTCCTGCGCGACCGATGGACCGAAGAGAGCTGGGAGCAAGGGCTGCAGGTCCATCTCGCCGCCGGCAGGCACCGCCACGACGAGGCCGCCATCGCCCGGGCCACGCAGCGTCTGCTGTCCCAAGCCGCCGACGGGCCCGGGCCCGAGGACGTGCCCGCCGCTCCTGCCCTTCCCCTGCCCGCGCCCCGCCGGCCGGTGGCGCCCAAAGTGCCCTATGCCGCCGGGATGCCGCCGCTTGATCCACAATCGGTGCGGCCCTTCCGCCGCCTCGATCGCCCCGCCGCGGAACTCTTCACCGCTGGCGAGCCCGCACAAGACAGCGGACAGAGCATCGATGCCTTCCTCGCCTCGCTGCCCGAACTGAACCCGCCCACCGACGGCGACACCAGCCCACGTGGCCAGCAAGGAGAGGACCGTTGACAGCCCCGGTACGTGATCCGCAGTCCCCGCCCGCTCCCCCAGCCCCGCCAGCCCCCGCCACCGCCGGCCCGCCCACCACCCTGCTGGGGTGGCGCACCCGCCTGCGGCAGCCGCCCTCCCAGCCCCCGCCCCTGGTTCCGCTGCCGCCGCACGACCCCTCCGACACCGACAGCGAGCAGGCAAGAGAGAACGATCCCCGCGTCCGCTACCACGCCGACCTCGGACTGGTCGAGACCACCGACATCCGGCGCGGACTGCTCCTGGCACGGCGGATGCTGCGGCGAAACGGCGAACCCCGCCAGCCCGGCCCGCATATCGCCATCGACAGCGACTCCCGCGGCACCGGCAAACGCACCCTGCTGCACCACATCGGGATGGGCCACCAAGGGCGCCGCGAGAAGCTGCACGGCATCGACAACACCCGCATCCCGGTCGTCTGCATCAACGCCCCGCCCACCCCGGGCACCCCGGCCGACTGGTCCGCTGCCCTTGCCACCTTCCTGGGCTGGGACCTCTACCGCTCCGGCACCGACAGCCGACCCGTGCAGCGCATGAAGGACTTCACCGGGCCCGCCGTGCACGTGATGCGCACCCACCACGTGGAGGTGTGCCTGGTCGACGGGATCGACCGGCTGCGCACCGAGGACCTGCAGCCCACCTTCGACTTCTTCGACTACCTCGCGGACGAACTGAGCCTGACCATCTTCTGGAGCGGCATCGGCTCCAGCGACATCCTCCGCGAAGCACGCACCGCCCGCTTCCCCGCCCTGCGCCGCACAAGCGACGCCGCACCGCTGCGCCAGCGGTCCGTACCCACCCTCTGGGTCAACCGGCTGCCGCCCCGCAGCCCCGAACACCCCGACGAATGGCCCCGAGCCCTCGCCAGCTTCGACGGCCGGCTCCAACTGTGCCAGCACCGGCCCGGCAGCCTCCTGGAACTCGACGAAGAGCTCTACGAGATCACCGACGGGCTCATGGAAAACCTCACACCGCTGCTCAGCATGGCCGCGCAGATCGCCATCCTCGACGGCACCGAAGCGATCACACCCGAGGTCCTGCACGACGCCGCCCGCTACCTCGACCTGCCGGGCAAGGATGACACCAACGGCGCATGGTGACGCACGGCGCCCGGGCGTGGGGTCCTGGTCCCCTCCCCAGGGCCGCGAGGTATCAACTCCCCGGGGCCCAGGCGCAGTACCCGTTCTGCTGATCGGCGGTCGTCTCAGGCGAGCCCAAAAACGGCTGGGAATAGAGCCTTCTGCCGAAAGGCACAGACCATGCCGAGGCCTGGGTGGGCGAACCTGGTGACGGGCCCAAGCCTGCGCGGTGAGTTCACTGTTATCGCGGGTGCGTACGGCCGGGTTGAGGGCTGCGGGCGGCGATGGAGGGTTCGTCGTGCGGTGACGCGGGTGCCGGCCGGCGCGGAGGCCGGAAGCGCCGTGGCCGGGGAGGCGGGTCTTCTCGCCTCGGCCCGTCCACGGGGCTGATGGTGAGTTCCACGGGGGCGACACGCCGGCCGTGGCAGGTCCAGGCGGCCCCCGTCCAACGGCCTTGCCGGGGAGCGAAGATCACTGCGATGACGCTGTGGAAGCCCAGCTCGGGATCGTCCAAGAGATCTCGGTAGGTGGCCGTGTCGCGCGCGCTGGGGACCGGACGCCCGGTGGGGTGGGTGTGCCATTCGCCGACCCAGACGCTGCTGTCGGCCGCGAAGGCCGCGTCGGCGAGCGCCTGAGCGTGCGCGAGATCGCGCAGGAAGTACGTGGGGGTGCGTACGGCGGCGGGTCCGGGAGTTCCGGCGTGGTGGACCGTGACGGTGTCACGGGTGTGGTGTCCGAGCAGGATTCCTCCGGTCTCGGTGGTGTGGTCGGCCGTGCGCAGTTCGGTGGTGATCACGCGGGCGGCCGGGGCAGTGAGGTGCACGACGGCCACGGGCTGTTGTGTCATGGCTCTTCGCAGGTGGGGCAGCCGGGTCTGGGCGGGGTAGCGGGAAGCCAGCGCAGTTCGGCGGTGCGGTGGAGGTCGAAGGGCGGGGCCCAGCCGGGTTGGCGGCGCAGTCCGAGCAGGGCGTGCTCTCCGGGCAGGCGCTGGTCGGGGTGTCCGGCGCGTTCGAGGAGAGTGGCGACGGCGCTCTTCGCCGCGAGGTGGGCGACGAGGTGGAGGTCAGGTCCGACAGCGGTCATCGGCCGGTGCCGCGTGCCGGTGCCGTATCCGGTGTCCAGAGCGGGCTCGGGGTCGACGCTGCCGGCTTCGGCGAGGGTTTGCCGCCGACAGGTCAGGCAGCCGTGCTGGGGCCAGGGGCGCAGTCGGAGGATCTCGCCGAGGGCTCCGTCCTGCAGGACGCAGGCGAGGACGGCGGTGAGGCCCGCTCGGCGGGCCAGGTGGCCAGTGACGCGGCGTGGGGCCACGCCGTCGGCCGCGCACACGACGAGGTCGGTGTCTGTGAGGAGGGCTCGGATCCGGTCGGCGTGCTCGATGACGTCCAGGGCCAGGGGCTCCACGCGCGTGTCGGGGCGCAGCTGGGTGAGTTCTTCGGACAGCGCGGTGACCTTGGTGCGGCCGATGTGTTTGCGGGAGCTGGTGTGTCGGACGAGATTGTGCCATTGGAGGCGGTCGGGATCGACGAGGGTGAGGTGGCCGACGCCATAGCCGGCCAGCGCGTGCGCGGTGGCCGAGCCGATACTCCCCGCTCCGATCAACATGACGCGGGTGCTCCGGAGTTCTTCGACGGGCCAGTGGCCCTCGAGCTGCAGAACCCCTGTGACTTCGGGCTCGACCGACACCTCAAGCGGCTGGATGCCCGCACGGGTGACGTGCCAGGCGAGGAGGTCGGGCAAACCGCTTTCGGGAAACGCGTCCTTCACGCCGGGGGCGTGGGTGATGGCCACATAGCCGCCGTCGCCCGGCGTCTTGAAACCGCTGGGTACGGCGTCCTTGAACGCATCGAGCTTCAAGGACGTGCCGCGCCGTACTCGCAGGAGGTACCAGAGCGCGTGCAGTTCGCCGGTGGCCCGGTACCAGTAGCCGGTGGGAAGGGAGTCGCAGCCCGCCAGCAGCCGGTTTCCGGGTGCGGGATCCACCGAGATGATGGATCCGTCCGCTCCGTCGGAGATGCCGCTGACGACGGCAAGGTCGTCGGGCTGGCTGATGCGCAACGACAGCCGGCCCGATGGGCCCGCGGTGCGTAGTCTGGTCGCGGCGCCCTGTGGGATGAGGATCAGCACGCGGGACCGTCCTGCCCGGCGGTGTCCGGCTCACCGTGCCCGGTGGTGTCCGCGGGTGTCGGGGGCTGGGCCAGGAAGTGGTCGAGGCGACTGTCGGTGACGATTCCGCTGTCGGTCATCTCCTCGATCGTCTGGTGCTTCATCAGTGCGTACTCGATCCGCCAGCCGGCGGCCTTTAGCAGCAGGTCGCCAACGGACTCGTGGCCCGTCCATACGTCGTCGCGCAGGAGGCACAGGCTGGAGTCGCCGTTGACATGCCAGCGGTGCTGGGTCCACTCGAATGGTTCGGGCAGCGGGTCCAGAGGGAAGATCCGGGGGGCCACCATGGGGTGGGCGTGGCCGTATTCCAGGCGCAGCCGGAGGCCGTGCTCGCCGATCCAGTCGGTGAGGTGGGCGGGCTCGGGCCGGTCGAACGGCCAGCGGGGCAGCATGCCCTCCCATCCTCCCGCTCCCTCGTCGCTGAAGACGAGGTGGGGAAAGCGGGCGGGGATCTCCTCCTGGTCTCGTCGCAGTCGGTGTCGTTCGCACTCCCACCAGGTGATGGAAGTGCGGGTGCTGCGAGCAGGTGCGGTCGTCATCCCTGGGGTGCGTCCTTGATGGGGCGGGGAGTGATGAGCGCGGGCGCGCCGATCAGCGAGGTGGTCTTGGAAGCAGGGGCGGGCGCCGGGAAGTCCTCGCCGAAGATCTCCTGCCACAGTCGCAACGCCTCGCCGGTGTCGCCTTCGGCCGCCGCCGCGCAGGCCTGGTCCGCCAGGTCCGCGGCATTGGCGAACGCAGCCGACAGGCCCTGGCGGTCCAGGTCGGGCTGGACCTCGCCGCACAGACCGGCCGGGTCCCACACGCCCTCGTTGACTCGGGTCGCGGCGGCGGTGAAGAACGTCTTCAACCCCTGGGAGCGGTTGCCGGACATGGGCAGGCACTGCAGGGCGAGGACCTCCATGACGAGGGACTTGACGCGTCCCTCGACCGGTGCGTCGAGCCGCCACTGCTTGAGCAGCCTGACCAGCGGCCGGAAGTATGGCCAGGAACGCTGGTGTTCGGCGACCAATTCGATCAGGTATTCGGGGTTGGCCGGCACCCACCTGGCGCTGAGCTTCTCGGGTATGAGCAGAGAGTTGTCGGGCTGCCGTAGCGCGGTCATCACGTCGACGGTGAAGGCCTCCGGGTCGTCGGGGTCGTCGAGGAAGCACTTGACAGCGTGGTTGCGCAGCAGGGTGTGTCGGACCACGGTGGCGTGGGTGCCTTTGCTCTGGCTCAGCAGCCGGTTGACCTGGGAGCGGATGTGCTCGAGGGCCTCTTCGGCGCTCGGCCCGCTGCTCCCCCACTCAGGGTGCTCGTCCGGGTCGTAGACGACCACGATGTCGACGTCGTGGATGGGCTTGAGCTGCGTGCTGCGGCTCAAGGAGCCCGATCCGAACGTCTCGAGGACGTCGGGCTCTTTCAGCAGCGCCTCCTTGAACAGGTCCCGGCGTCCGCGGGCCAGTCTCGTTTTCTCAATGTCCTCGTCGACGGTCTTCTGCAGCGCGTCGAATGCCTCGTCGATCCTCATGCCGTGTGCCTCCTCGGGCTCGCCGTTCAGCTCGGTGCACGCCCCGGACGCGGCACCTCTGTGGTGCGCGGTCGAAAAAGGACGTTCGATGGCTGCTCGTTGCCACGGTACGGGCCCCCACTGACAACGCCCTTCGGATCACACCGCGTTGATCTTCAGGGTGAGGTGCTGTCCCGTGCCTGTCGCCGATCCGGCTGCCGGGGGCAGCGCGTCGGGGTGGTCAGGAATCTGCCCCGGTCCGCGCTCCATGCCGCCGTCACCACCCACATATGGGAGTGCTGGCAGACGGCACGCCGGCAGTGGGCAGCGCAACTCGGCGACGCCACCCCAGTGGAGGAGCTGCTGTTATTCCATGGCCCGCTGCCGAACGCTGTCGCGTTGGGCTGGCTGACGGCCCGTGACCGCCTCACCCTGGTCCCCCACGACCTGCACGAGGCGCGCTGAGCAACGGCTTCACCGGGCAGCGTGATGGTGGAGAGGCGGGCGGGTTTTACGCGTCGACGACGAACGCCTTTTCATACACCTGCTGTGAGTTGACGTCCTCGTACACGGTGGTGGGGCGCAGGCGGTTCCACCGGTTACCCAGCAGCAGAGCCAAGCCCATCGGGCCAGCCTGGAAGAGGTGGATCGCAGGATGCGCGCGGCAGGCACGACGCAGCAGATCCCGGATGCCGACGGCAAGGGCGCTGGCCGTCGCCGCATCCGGGACGGAGTTGTCCTTGGCACCACCGGGCGGGCGCAGCACCAGCAGCCGGGAGACGGGTACGCGCTGCTCCCGCAGGAAGTCCAGCACATCCTCGGTGGGGTCGATGGCGACCGCGATGGCCACGGCGAGCTCCGGCCCTAGACCGAGAGCGTGCTCGTCGACCTCCGGGGCCAGCACAGCGTCGTACCCGGCAGCGGACGACCAGACCTGTCCGCGCTGGGCCACGGCCAAGTCGACTCCAGTCACCATGCGGAAAGCCGCGCCGACCACGAACGCGGGCGCCAGACGCAGACTGCCGGTGACGGCGATGGAGGTCGTGCCCGGCGGCATCCGAAACGGTGCCGCTTCGATGTCCGCCTGCAACTGCGACCAGGTCGCCGGGGCAAGCGGACGCCGCTTCACGTAGGGCGAGGCGCCCTCGAAGCGGTCCGCCCAGTCCACCATGTAGTCGGCGTCCTCCGCCATCGGGTCCGGTTTCAAAGTGGCGACGGAAAGCACCGCCCGTGACGTGCCGGCCTCCAGACGCAGAGACCGGATCGCCTCCCTGACGTCCGCCAGGGACAGCCTGCGCTGCCCATCGGCGACTCGGCGGGCCACCCAGTCCGCGCCGGCGTGCATGGCCTCCGCATCGAACCGCAGCCCGGCAGCGAACATCAGCATCTGCAAGTGCTCATGCAGGTGCATCACGTCCCGTGCCAGGTCGAAGCGCAGCACCTTCAACAGATCCAGCAGCCTGTCCTCGCTCAGCCCGATACCGGCGGCCCAACGGCTGCGCGCCTGTCCCTTCTTCGATCGCGGTCCCTGCTGCGCCGCCTTCGGCACGAGCAACTGGGTGCGGGAATCCCTGAGTGAGATCAGCGGATCCCCGGCATCCGGGGACCGGTTGCTCAGCAGGGCAAGATCGACCGGAGTGCCGTCCCCGACGAGTTGCTGCCAGGCCTGCGCCACCTTGTGCAGGATCGACGGGCCGCCCTGGTCGCTTGGCTTGAGCAAGTACTCCTCGTTGACGGGTGAGGAACTGTCTGCGGCGTACTTGACCTGCATGTAGGTGTGCGGCGGCTCCTCGCGGTACAAGACGACGTCATCCACGTTTCCCACGCCGTCCACCTCAACACCGACCGCCACCACCGGGTTCGGCACGCGCAGCGCCGCGTCACGCACCGCCGTGACACAACCCTGCCACGCGACCAGCCACTGGTACCGGTCACCGGCGATACGAACACCCGTCGAACTCGGGGCAGGCAAGTCAGGCACGAAACACGGTCTCCCACTCGAGCGGCCGCCATACCACAGCCAACGAGCAGACCATCACCCGCGAGCCCTCCCCGCGCCCAGCCCATCAACCGCTGGAAGCCCGTCGGGCTGAACGACGGCGTTCTCGGGCCCGCCCGACGCTGACCAGCTTGCAAAGATCAAGGGCGCAGAGCGGGCATCTGCGCTCCCCCAGCCACTGCTCTATACGCGTCGGAGCACTTGATGCCCAGTCCGCGACAGACGCCCACCGGCAAGGGTTCGTCAGCCGAAGGCATGCAGACGCCCCTGGCCGCTACCGGAATTCTCAATACACCTGCGGGATTCTCATTAGGCCTGCGGTACTGCAGCTCAAGGTCCTGATCCGCACGGAGAAAGCATAGCGAGGCATCCCTCAGCCATCTGCATCCTCGCAGGTCAGAGCGATCCCTCTACCGCAAGAGAAATGAGAACTCACAGAAGCCGTGCGGCGCCGTGCTGCGGGGCTCTGCCGCAGGGTCGGGTGCGGTGTCGGCCAGCTCGTCCAGGGCGACTGCGTATTCCTTCGCCAGCTGCAGCACCACCTCCAGGGTGGGCTTGCGCCGGCCGGTCTCGATCCGCGACAGCGTGCTGGGCGAAATGCCGGTCGCGCGGCTGACATCGGCGAGTGTGACGCCACGGCGCTCGCGCACGACCCGCAGCCGCGGCCCCATCGCCGCCAGCGTCTGGGTCACGTTGTCACCTGCCACCGTCCCCCGTTCCTTCCCGTCGTGCCGCTTCACCGCCCTGTCCTGCAACCTTGCCAGAATGGCAACGCTGATCGCGCCGAGTGGCCGCAGCACCGCATGATCGACGGGTTCCTGCCGGCCGCCCGCGAACCGAGGAGAAGTCCGCCATGCGATCCGAGCCGTCCGCCGCACTCCGCCACCGCACCGTCGAGGCCCCGGCCGGGCGCCTTCACCTGGTCGAGCAGGGCACCGGCCCGTTGGTCCTGCTCGTGCACGGCTTCCCCGAGTCCTGGTACTCCTGGCGCCGCCAGCTCCCGGCCCTGGCCACGGCCGGCTACCGGGCGGTGGCGATCGACGTGCGCGGCTACGGCCGCTCCTCCAAGCCTGCGGAGACCGGCGCCTACCGGATGCTGGACCTGGTGGAGGACAACGTCGCCCTCGTGCACGCCCTCCGCGAGGAGAACGCGGTGGTCGTCGGCCACGACTGGGGCTCCAACATCGCCGCCACCTCCGCCCTGCTCCACCCCGAGATCTTCCGGGCCGTCGCCCTGCTGAGCGTCCCCTACACGCCGCCCGGCGGCCCCCGCCCCACCGGTATCTTCGGCCAGATCGGCGGCCCCGAGCAGGAGTTCTACGTCTCCTACTTCCAGGAGCCCGGCCGCGCCGAGACGGAGATCGAGCCCGACGTCCGCGGCTGGCTCGCCGGCTTCTACACCGCCCTGTCCGCCGACACCATGCCCGCCGGGGACGGGCCCGACCCGCACTTCGTCGCCCACGGCGGCCGGCTGCGCGACCGTTTCCCAGCCGGCCCGCTCCCGGCATGGCTGAGCGAGGACGACCTCGACATCTACGCCGGGGAGTTCGAGCGCACCGGCCTGACCGGCGCCCTCAACCGCTACCGCAACATGGACCGCGACTGGGAAGACCTCGCCCCGCACCACGGAGCCCCGATCGTTCATCGTCCGGTACTCGATGACACGCTGATGCGGCCGAGCAACCTGGGACTGACTGAGGGGATGGATCTCCACCCGCGTCCCACGACCCTCCCGGTTCAAGCGGTGGAACCTGTCGGCGCTTTGTCGTCCCCCGTACAGCCCGTGAGCGTGAGAGCGGCGGCCAGAGCGAGCCCGCACACCGCGGCGAGACGACGGTGGACGTGGACGGCAGAAGGGAACACGGTGCGCACAGGCAAGGAGAACTCCACGATCGGTACGGGCGGATGACACCGGCCGCGCCTGGCGCTCAGCGTCCGACACGTGGGGGGATGGCCTCGCCCACCCTAACGCCCCTCGCGGCGGCCCACGGTCGGGATCGAAGACTCTTCGGGCGCTGGCGTCAGGTGCAGTCCGTGGCGACGAGGAGGTGGTCGAAGTCGCCTTCCCGGTTGGCGGGAAAGACCCACGACCTGATGCGGCCCGCGCGCACCGCACCGCCTCGAATGCACTTTAGATGCACCTTTAATGGATGTTTTCGACTTTGTGCCAGGATTTACGCATGAGTCAAGCCGACATCGTCCCCATGCAGCTCTCCCACCTGGAAGCCGTACTCAACCTCGGCCACCACGTGTACGACGTGAACGCCATGCCCTACACCTCATGGTCACTGTCCAGCGTCGCCGCACACTTCGACGCACAGCCCGAGGCATGCTGGGTCGCCACCGACGACCAGGGACTGCTCGGCTTCGTCCTCGGTTCCCTCTCCTACGACGAACGCGAGGACTGGGGCTACCTCGAATGGATCGCCCTCGACGAGCGGGCCCGAGGCAAAGGCATCGCCAGCGCACTCCTCGAACGGTGCTGCACCGCGCTCTTCACTGCCGGCGCCTCCCGCATCATCACCGACGTGGAAACCAGCAACCAGGCCTCTTCGGCCATGATGCGCCGCAACGGTTTCACCGAGGGCGTCACCGTAACCCTGTTCACACGTACCAACCCCGACCACCCCACTCCCCCGGCCTCCCGCCCCCTACACGACCCCGCCCGCGCCCGCCTCCGCCGCGCTGCCCGCACCACCAACACCCCCTGACCCACCGCCCGCCACCACCAGGCAGTACCCCGGCGAAGACCCGCGACGGCCGCCTCCTCGCCGGGGCGAGGCGACGTGCCCGAACCTCACACAAGGACCTCAGCGGCCGGACCGCCAGGCTCCGGCGGCATGCGCAGAGGCCCCCTCCGAACAGCGGGGTGTGCCCGTCCCCCGGGCGGGGGTCGGCGCGCCAATTGCCTTCCTTATGGAGCATATTCCCAGCCATACCCCATACAGCAGGATTATCGGCAACTTCCGCATCACCCCTCATGTCCCCCCATAAAGCAGAGGAACAGTATGCGTGCAATGCCGATCCAGCCGGAGCGGACGAAGCCCCCGCGGCTCCGGCCCTTGTTCCCCCGGGCGTTCGCCACCACGGCCTTCGCCGGGATGATGGCGACCGCCTCGGTGGAACTGGCCCATGCCGCCCCCACACCTGCGCCCGGCGGCGACCGGATAACCCAGGCGAGACAGACCGGGCTGGAGGCCTTCCACGGCTACAAGCCCGGCCACCTCGCCTCCATCCTCGAGGGCCTGCGTCCCGTGGGCACCGCCGGGAACCACGACCCCAACTGGAAAGGGCTCTACCTCGCCGAGACCACCGGGCATGCCGCCGGATACAGCATCGACGACGAGGCGGGCAACGCCGGCGGCGTCGTCAAGGTGACCCTTCCGGAGGAGGTGAACATCGCCACGGTCCATCTCGCTCCCCGGGAGCACGAGAACGGCGAGGCCTTCCAGCAGCGCCAGCTGGCGTTCGTCAAAAAGGAGTTCGGCATCCCCGACGGCAAACCGCTCATGGACGCCCTCGGGGAGAAGAGCACCGTTCTGAAGATAGCCGACGACGGCTCCGGGCAGAGCGAGTTCATCGTCCCCTGGAAGCTGGCCGAACGAGGCAAGGCCGAGTCCGTCGTCGAGTTCCGCGGGAAGAACTCCGTCATGGACGCCGCCATCTACGCGGCGGCCCCGGCCAACTGCCTCGCCCCCACCGGGCGCACCAAGCGCTCAGCCGACCGCTGCCTGCCCGTGGACTGGGACAAGGCCGAGGAAAAGGCCAAGGCCACGGCCAAGAAGGTCGCCCAGGACCCCGAGCATGCCGAGCGGTTGCCTCAGCGCAATCCGAAGGGCCCGACCTGGGGCGAGGCGCACTCCACCGCCGAGCTCACCCATGCCAAGGTCCGCTCGGTGAGCGGCGCCCATGTGGCCGCGAGCGCTGCCGGCGTCGGCACCTGGGTCTACGGCCTGGCGAAGACGTTCTCCGACAAGGACGCCACCACGCTC
The DNA here is from genome assembly GCF_047456005.1 of Streptoverticillium reticulum. NCBI lineage: Bacteria > Bacillati > Actinomycetota > Actinomycetes > Kitasatosporales > Streptomycetaceae > Streptomyces > Streptoverticillium reticulum. The sequence goes on from NZ_CP179755.1 coordinate 90,225, forward strand.
GACAAGGCCGCCGTCACCGCCGCCGTCGTCCCGGGCCTCGGCCAGGCCCTGGGCATCGCCGACGGCATCCAGCACGGCGACCCCGAGGCCATTGCCGTCAACGCCGTGGCCCTCGCCGCCCTCGCGGCCGCCCAGGTCGTGCCCGTCGTCGGCGAGGTCGTCGATGTCGCCCTCCTCACCGAGCAGCTCGTCGAGGTGCTCGTGGACGTCTTCCGCACCGCCACCGCCGACCCGCCTCCGGCGCCGCGCCTGGAGAAGGGCGTCCTGCCCATCCTCTCCGTGCCCCGGGCGTCGCTGCCGTGCAGCGTGTGGTGGACGTACATGGACGTCCTCTGGGAGACGGCCGACAAGGTCCCGGCCGGCGAGAAGGTCCCGGCGAAGACGCAGGTCGTCGTCCGGGAGCGCGGGGGCAAGGAGTACACGTACCCGGTAGCCGACGGGAAGTCCCCCGGCTGGCTCGTCCCCCACGGGCTCGGCTCCAGCCGGACGTTCGACGTCTTCTACCGGCTGCAGACCGACCAGGGCCGCGTGCTGGAGTCCAAGCAGCGGGCCGTGGTCCAGGCGAAGGCCGAGGTGGCCCAGTGCAACACCCTGATCTGGAACGAGGACTGGGAGCGCTGACACCTCACCGCTGATGCGGTCCCGTATCAGCCGGCCGGTGAGCCGGTGACCGACCGGCACGGCAGGGGCTTGGGGCCTGCTGTGCCGGTCGGCAAGGTCGTGCGGCGTGGAGCCCGGCCGCGCGACCGGCCAAGGCGTCGTGGCCGACGGCGACGACGGCGTCAACTCGCGGCCCGGCCACCGGTCCACCGCCCCTCAACCGCACACCGACACCGAGCCGCCCACCCGCCGCCACTCGCATCGAAGGCAAGATCATCTTCCTTCCTTCGTATCGAAGACGCCAGGGCGCGGCAACGCCTTCCAAACCCACAGTCAGAAGACCAGCAGAACCCATCCAGTACCCCTTCGGACCCAGACGACAGCCCGACAGCCCGAACACCGGATGATGCGCCCCTCAGCCCGGGAAGTGCAGCTGAGGGCGGTAACTGGCCCTATGGAGCACCACAGTTGGCCGGTCGCCGGATCCGGCACGGGCTCCGCCCCGAGGGCTGTGGGTGGCGCACCCGGCGAGGTTGTCGAGGGTGTGCCGTCCGGTACGGGGCGGCCGTCCATGTCGAGCGCGGTGTCGGGTCCTTGAACGACTGCTGCCTCGCGCGGTCAACGAGACCATCGCGCTGCCGGCTTCCACCCCGATGACCTGATACCAGGCATCCCGCCCTACCACTCCCCTGGTGCAGGTGATTTGGCCTGGAATCGGGCAACTGGCCGGGCGCGTGGACGGTCTAGTTGACAGAGCCGCATCTGCCCTGCTCGAAGCTCGAAGGGACACCGCTCATGTCCTCCAGCCGTCATCTGCTCAGCGTCTCCGTATCCGCTGCCGCTCTCCTCGTCACCGCGGCAACACCCGCCTCCGCTTCCGATGCCGCCCTCTCACGCGCCGCCGACGATCCCGGATCGCACAAGACTCCGGTCCTGGTCGACTGCCTGGGCCACGACCAGGTCGCGCCGCGCGAGTACATGCTGGCGTGCGGGGACGGCAACAACGACCTGCGCGGGCTGCGTTGGGCGGACTGGACCGCCCGTGCCGCGCATGGCGTGGGCAAGCAGGTCGCCAACGACTGCGTACCGGACTGCGCCCGGGGCCGCTTCCATACGTTCCGGGTGAGCGTGAAGGTGTACCGGCCGGTGCACCGATCCGGCAAGGCGCCGCACTTCTCGCGGCTGACGGTCGTCTACCTCGACGAACGCCCGGCGGGCTCCGGGCCGTCGCAGACCTACTCGCTGAGCTAGCGCGAGGCGTACCCCTCGGGGCCGGTCGTCGTAGAGGCCCTTCGGAGCTGCGCTCCGCGCTCGAACGCGACCATGTCGGCCTTCGGCCTGCCCACAGGTTGGCCGTACGATCAGCCTTTGTTACGCGCACGACTGTCCAGACACGTCCCCCTGTTCCTGCCGCCCCCGTGAGCGCCCTGTCCGTTCACCAGGTGACGGGCAATGCCTGCAGGCCACGTTTTTGGAACGACGGGACCCATGTCAACTGGTCTGCGGCTGCTGCCAGGGCGAGCTTCGGGTAGCGGTGCAGCACGGCGGAAAGGGCTGTTTCGGCTTCAAGGCGTGCGAGGGGTGCGCCGAGGCAGTAGTGGATGCCGTGGCCGTAGCCGAGGTGTGCGGGTGTGCGGGTGCTGTCGAAGGTGTCCGGGTTCGTGAACTGTTCGCTGTCGCGGTTTGCCGAGAGGAGGGAGAGCCATACGCGTGCGCCGGCGGGGATGCGGACTCCGGCGATGGTGAGTTCTTCCAGGGCGAAGCGGCGTACGGCCAGCGGGAAGGGCGAGTTCCAGCGCATGGCCTCTTCGAGCACTGCGCGGATGGGGATCCGGCCGTCGCGGACTGCGGCCATCTGCTCGGGGTGGGTGAGCAGGGCGAGGGTGGCGGTACCGATGAGGTTCACCGCGTTGTCGTAGCCCGCGTAGAGGGTGAGGAAGGCCATGGCGATCAGTTCCGGCTCGGTGAGCCGGTCGTGCGCGTCGCGGGCTTCGATCATTGCGGAGAGGAAGTCGTCGCTCGGCTCGGCCCGTTTGGCCGCGATGATGTCGGCGAGGAATTGGTGCATCTGCTTCAGGGCCGCTCTCGAGGCCACCGCGGCGTCCGCTTCCGGTGCCACCAGGGTGTTGGTCCAGGCCCGGAAGTCGTGCCGGGCATCGGCAGGGATGCCGAGCAATTCGCAGATGACGGCCATGGGCAGTGGATAGGCCAGCGTTTTCATGAGATCGATCGGTGGGCCGGCGGCGGCGTCCAGGAGTTCGTCGGTGCGGGCCTGGATGAGCTCGCGCAGGCCCTCGATACGGCGTGGCGTGAACGCCTTCGACACCAGCCGGCGCAGGCGGGTGTGGTCGGGCGGGTCCATGTTCAGCAGATGGGCGTCCAGCTCGGACGGCATCGAGGACTGATAGGTGCTGTCGGTCGTGGCGTTGGCCTTGTCGAGGGACAGCCGTGGGTCCGCCAGTGCCGCGCGCACATCCTGGTAGCGGGTGACGAACCAGACCGGGGCGCCGCCCGGTGTGGTCGTGCGGTGGACCGGGCCCGTCTCACGGAGTTGAGCGTAAATGCGGTGGGGATGGGCCAAGGTCTCGTCCCCGAACAGACGGCCCGTGGTGGTGCTCATGCGCGTGTGTCTCCGTTGGCGGTGTTGAATGCGTCGGCCATGCGAGCCCTCCTGGAAATCCAGTGAGGATCTTGAACAGGAAGGTCAGAAGCTGCAGCGGATTGTGCGGCAGGGCGCTATCAGCATGGTGCGGTTCCGCGCGCGATGATGGTCTTACCTCGGCCTGTGGGAATACCGTCCCGGTTATCGCGCGTCTGGTCCAGGTGAGCGACGTGACCCATCGGTTCAACGGGATCGGTCTCGCATGTCTGGACCTCGGTGGGCGGGGAGGAACGAGGTCGAGCCGTGCTTCACCCCGGCCTGCTCGTCCTGGGACAATCCGATGTCCTGGCCGCCCAACGACGCGAACGCGCCCGCATCCGCAGCGATAAAGGCGCTGGGGCGGCAGGCCTGTGCTCATTGCGTGGCAGATGCTACGCGAATCACCGACGAGCCGGTGAACTTCATGGTCACAGCATGAGACAGTCGCCCACCGCTACGAGGCGAAAGGCGCGTGAGGACTCCCTGGCGGTCAGGCCGGGGAGTCCTCGTTGGCGCAGGTCAGCCAGGACTGTGTGATCGTCCTTGCCTCATCCGCCTGTTCCGGGGTGACGACGCCCTCCATGTCCGGTCCGCGCCCCAGGAAATCCCTGACGCGTTCGCGCTCATCGGCGCTGACGACCCAGACGGACGAGGTGGAGGACCCGTCGTCGTGCCAGTCGAGCACGCTCAAGGTATGCCGATGGGTCATCGCGTCCTCCCAGCCCCTCGGTAACGGGATGCTCAGAGCGGCCTGACGTTCTCGGCCTGCAGCCCCTTCTGGCCCTGGGTGACGTCGTACTCCACCTGCTGGTTCTCCTCCAGGGAGCGGTACGAGCCCGGGCCTGCCTCGATCGCCGAGAAGTGGACGAAGACGTCGGCGCCGCCGTCGTCCTGCTCGATGAAGCCGAATCCCTTCTCGGCGTTGAACCACTTGACCTTGCCTGTAGCCACGGCCCCTCCTGAGGGTGAGGGCGGCGTCCTGCTGGTTCACCAGCGGATATACCGGCAGAAAACAACTGCCGGTTCCACCATATCGCCGACGCCCCCGGCCTGCGCGTCAGCGGAACTCGCAGCGCAGGACTCTCCCTGTGCCAGGGCCTCGAAGACGCCGGCGTCACGCCACTGCCAGAGGCGGTTGTGGACGGTTGACCAGGCGCCGAACTCCCGCGGCACCTCCTGTTCCACTGCCTGCCGGTCTTGAACCGCCGGATCCCGCTCTCGTGACGTGTGCGCCGTTGGCGATGGCCAGGCGTGCGGCTTCCAGACCGGTGCCCGAGCCGCCGCCGACGATGACGACGCGGCGGCCGGTGAGCGGGGTGGTGGGGGCGGTGGTCATGTGGTGCGCCTTTCGGCCGGTGTGCTGCTGTCCTGCAGCCGTGCCATCAGATGCGATGCACGGGCCGCTTCCCCGCCATTCTGCTGTCCTGTGCGGGCCGGGCGGATTTGCACCCTGCGAGCTGAGAGGCGATCGGCATGACCGAATCATCGAAGGCCATCTACGGCTGAGTAGCCCCTACTGCCTGTCCGGTGACCTTGCCGCCGGGTGTCAGGGCGAGCCGGGTGGGGTGCATCGTCGTCGCGCTGGCAGGCGTGCCGTAGGCAGCGCGACGACTGCCGGCAACTTGGAACTTGGAAGTCGCGGTGGTGGGGCAGTTCGTCGACTTGTGAACGCGAGCAGCCAGGAGGCCGGGGGCCAATCAGGGAATCCGGTAGACGGCTCTCACTGCGGTTCGGGGCGCGCCCAAGTCGCGGGAACAGTGCCGATGATGTTGTCCTCGCTGTCCAGCCATACGTGTTGTCCGTCGCGGGTCACCGTCAGGCCGGCGCGGTCGCGTTCCGGGCGGCCGTGGGCCACCCACTTCCGGTAGGCGGCTTCGGCCTCGTCCCACAGCCGGCGGGGCCCGTACTGCTCGACCTCGTAGGAGGTCTGCCCCGGGACGTACTCGGCGGTGGCCCAGGAGGCGTGGTCGGCGGAGAACAGCCAGAGGGTGGCTTCCTCGGAGCCGTCGTCGGCCTCGCCGACGTGGTGCCAGGCGTCGCGGACGGCGGTGTCGATCCAGAAGAGGGCGTCGGCGTCGCCGCTGATGTCGCGGGGGGACACATCGGTGCGGCTGGGGGTGGCTTCGTCCTGATGGTGGTAGAAGTCGCGCAGCCGTCCTCCCTGGGCGGGCTGGGTGCGGGTGCGCATGAAGGCGGGGTAGCCGGCGAAGCGCCCGGAGGCCCGGCCGTTGTGCACGTCGAGGACGGCGTGGCTGTAGTGGTGGATCCCTCCGCCCCATGGGGCGACGATGCGGCCGCTCTCGGTGGTCTGCTCGACCCAGGCGTAGGGGATGTCCGCGACGGTGAACGTCGCGATCATCCGGTTGTACGGACCGCCGTCCGGTGAGCCGTCTTCGGCGTTCCCGCACAGGACCCGTGGGGTGAACCCGGCCCGGTTCAGGTTGGCTTCGGCCTGTTTGGTGATGCCCGGGTCGACGTCCATGGTCGTCACGTGCCCGGATCCGAGACGGTGGCAGAGCCAGGCCGCGTTGTAGCCGGTGCCGGCGCCCGCTTCGAAGACGGTGTTGCCGTCGTGGACATCGAGGAGGTCGAGCATCTGGAGCATGACCGTCGGCATGGAGCTGGACGAGGTCGGAAGTTCGTAGGCGTCCTCCCCGAGGTCCTGGCCCTGATTGATCTGGGTGACCAGAGGGAGGTCGGCGTAGACGGCCCAGGCCCACCGCTTCGGGTCGCGACTGCGGTCGAAGGTGCGGTTGTCGGCTTCGAAGATGTCGGGAAGGAAATGCTCCCGCCGCACCTGGGCGACGGCGCCGGCCCAGGGCGATGCAGGCGGGAGCGATCCCTTGTTCGCGAGGATCTGAACAAGTCGCTCGGGAGTGCTCATCTGCCAGGTTTCTTCTTCGGCGGGTCGGTCACGGGCCTTCCCCACTGCCCGTCGCTCTCACGGGGCGACTGCTGCTTGTCGCCTTCCTCGCCGCCCTTGCCGTCACCGTGCTTGCCCACGTGGCTACGTCTCCTTGTGCGGGTCGGAGCAATGATGGAAGCACGGTAGTGCGGAACCGGACGTTTGCAGGCGGTGTTTGCCCACAACGAACGGGAAACCGCCCGGAGTTCATCGTTCAAAGTTATTGCTTGTTCCTCCGGTGCCATCGGATCTCGTCTTCGTGCCGTTCGCGTGTGGGTGTGAGCCCGGCGGCAGTGGCGACGGCGGCGGATGCCCGGTGTTCGGGGTGGATGTGGGCGATGACGGTGTGCACCGGCCGCCGGCCGAGCCAGTCGACGAGCCCTCGGGCTGCTTCCGTGGCGATGCCTCTTCCCTGCCACGGGGTGCCCACCATCCAGGCGATCTCCGCGACGAGGCCGTGGTCCTGATCGTGGTCGTGGTCGTGGCCCGAGGGGCTGACCGTCGCCTGGACGGTGCCCGTCAGGCAGGACTCGTCACGGAGCCGGATCACCCAGTTCAGCCAGGAGACGGCCGGGTCGGGAGAGCCTGCGGTCATGCGCTGGTAGCGCGAGCGCAGGGCTTGTGGGGTGTCCGGAGTGCCGCCGATGAAGGTGTGCAGGGCCGGGTCGGACAGGACGGCGGCCATTTCCTCGGCGTGCTCGACGTGCAGCGGCAGCAGGTCCAGCCGCCTGGTGCTGATGGCCTGGGATGCGAAGCTGCTCACGCCGCGACCGCCTCGGGGCGTTCGACAAGCTCGAAGACCAGGGCCAGGGCAGCGGTGCAGGAGCCGGCGCCGCAGGTGACCTTGGTCTGCAGCCGAACTCGGCGCCGGACAAGTGAGGATCGTTGAGCGCCTGGTGCCGGACGAGGTGTGGCAGTTGTTCCGCGATCGTGTTCGTGGCCGCGTCGGGCTGTACAAGGGCTCACAGCACCCGGTCCGCCCGCGGCAGCCGGCGGACCGCCCACGCCAACCCCCAGCACAGCGGCAACGCCAGCGCCCCCGTGATCGCGAACTTCACCACCGCCGGCGCGTCCAGCCACCGGAAGCCATGGCCCAGCCCCACCAGCACCACCGGATGCGTCAGATACACCGCGAACGCGTGCCGCGAGAGGAACGCACCCCGCGGTCCCTGCCGCCCGAGCCGCTCCCGGAAGAGCACGGCCAGCCCGATCACCATCCCGATCGCGAACACCGACTCCCACCCCGCGGCGGCGAGCGACTGCCACGTCCCCCGGCCGTCCAGCGCCCGCTGCGGGGACAGGATCGCCACCGGGGCGTACCCGGCCGTCGCCGCGGCGGCGACGGCGAAGCCGAGGCGCCCCGCGCGGCGGGAGAGCGACGCCGCCCACCCCCGCTGCCACGCCAGCACTCCCACCGCGAAGAAACTCGCGTACTGCGGCAGGTAGTTGGGCGTCGGCAGGCCGAGCACGGGGACGTACGTCCCGGCGGGGACGACGATCCGCCACGCATAGGTGGCGACCGTCAGCCCGGCCCCGAACGCCACCACCGACCGCCCCCGCAGCACCCCCGTGACCGCGGGGACGGACGGCCGGCGCCGCCGTACCCGGACGTACACCATCGCGAACAGCAGCAGCACCTCCACGAACCACATCGGCCCCGCGTCCCACGTCACCAGGTAGAACACCCAGTAGGGCAGCCCGTGCCCCGACTCCGCGAACGCCTCCCGCACGGCGCCGAACGAGTCGAAGTTCACCATCGGCCGGATCAGCAGCAGAAAGGCCAGCAGCGGGATCCCCAGCCGCTTCCAGCGGTCCCGCAGGAAGGGCCGCGGGCCCTTCCGCCCGTACGAGCCCGGTGTGAAGTAACCGGCGATCATGAAGAAGAACCCCATGAAGAACGCCTGGTTGAGGATGACGAAGACGTCCAGGACCTTCCCGGACGGATCCTCGGCCTCCTCCGTGTAATACCAGACCGGGAAGTCACCATAGGTCACGGCCACATGGTGCAGCACCACCAGCACCGTCAGCGCGACCCGCAGGTTGTCCACATACGGCAACCGCTCGTCCCGCCCCGCCCCCGCCGACACCTCAGGTGCCGCCGACAACTCCGTCATCACGCATTCCCTCCCCCGGCCCCCGCATCGCATGCAGGAACAGATCTGCCAACTCCCCGGCGTGCGCCTCCAGATCGTGATCGGGATGCGCACCCCAGTAGGCGAACATCGCGTCGATCCCGGACTGGAGGGTCACCGCCATCACCCGCGCATCGAACGGACGGAACGCCCCGCTCTCCTGCCCCTCCCGGAACGTCTCCTCCAGGAACCGGTACAGCGGCTCGCTCGATGCCACCCCGTAGCGCAACGCCCCTTCCGCGTCACGCACGTTGTTGAACACCTCCCCCAGCGCCTCCAGCTGGACCCGGTGATCCCGCATGTACTCGGCCAGCGACTCCACATAGGTGCGCAGCCGCTCCGCCACGTCCGGCTGGGCCGTCAGCCGCGGCGCCAGGAACGCCCCCAGCCGTTCGTAGACCTGTTCCACCAGGCGCTCGAGCAGCTCTTCCTTCCCCGCGAAGTGGTACGAGATCACGCCTTTGCTGATTCCCGCCCGCTGCGCGATCCGCGCCAATGACGCCTTGGCGAAGCCGTGTTCGGCGAGCGTCTCCACCGCGGCGTCGATGATCTGCGCCCGCCGTGCCTGCTCGATGAACGAACGCTCCGCGTCCGACTTCGTTTGACCACCAGGTTGATTTTCTGACCGCACGGCCAAAATTTTAGGCATACGGCCAGCCGGATGTCCACAGGCGGCGGAACCCAACAGGGGCTCAGCACCCCGGACGTTGACGGACAAGCCGTATTCAGTGTGCTTTACGACGGATCGTGACGTACGGTCCTTTCCCGTGAAGCACAGTATGAGGATCCACCGTGTACGGCTCGGCGCGGACGAGTACCGCGTCCTCCGCCCGGACCGGCCCGCGCACGGCGGCTACCTCCACGATCGCTGGTCGGCCGACATGTATGTCGATCGCGAGGCGGCGCAGCAGCTCGTCGCGGCGTGGGGCCTCGCGGCCCGCTCGCCGCGGTCGCTGGTGTACGTGCCGATGCGGCAGAACCCGGTCCCCCAGGGCCTGTCGGAGGCTCCGGTCCACCCGGCAGCAGCGTTGGACCTCGTCCTGGTGCACCACCGTCTGCAGTTCCCGACGTCCCGCTGGAAAGCCGTGCGAGCCCGACTGGGTGCCGGGCAGCTGCACACGGCGAAACTCCCCGAACCCGATTTCGGCGACGAGGCAGCACGGCTCCACCCCCTTCACGGGACGGACGCCTCCCGCGACCACCTCCTCTTCGACCGGGCCGCCGACACGCTCTTCGTCATCGGCAGCACCACGGCCTTCCGCACGACGGCGGCCACGGTCCACGACCTCGTCGCCGGCGGGACCGCCTCCTTGCGCGACGCCGAAGACCACCACTTCTGCATCGAACTGAGCTCGGGACCCTGGCACCGGCCCCGTGCACGCGGGCCCGTGTCCGCGAACCTGCACATCCAGTACCGCGCCGGGCAAGCGGCGGCGTAGCCCGACGGGCTCTCGATTACTGCGGTTGCCTGGTCCCACCGCATTCCGGCCGACCCCCTGTCCAGCTGTCCGGCTTGGCGGCTGTCCGGCTGTCCGGCTTGGCGGCTTGGCGGCTTGGCGGCTTGGCGGCTTGGCGGCTTGGCGGCTTGGCGGCCGCGCTAGAGTCCCTCGCCTCGTCACACGCATGTCCGAGGGGGAGGTCATGGCCCGTGGCCATCGAGTTCAGCACGCTGTTACGGCAACTGCGGCACAACGCGGGAATGACGCAGGAGGCCCTGGCAGAGCGCGCGGGAGTGGGCGTGCGTACCGTCCGGGGGCTGGAGACGGGAGAGCGTGCCGACCCCAGGGTGACCACGGTGCGGCTGCTTGCCGATGCACTCGGACTGCGGCCGGCGGAACGCGAGGAGTTGCTGGCGGCTGCCGTCCGCCGGACCGGGCACGGGAACCAGCCCGATGGCTCGACCGACCGCGTCGAAGTCGAACCCGCTACTGGGCAGCCGGGTTCGGCGTTGTACGAGACCCTGGCCGAGGTCGCCGGGCTGCTTGCGCAGGCGGTTGCTGCCCGTTGGCAGCGTGAGGAGGAGCAGCGGCAGGTCCACGACCCGTATCCGTTGCCGGTGCGCTGGCGGCCGGTGCCTGAGGAGTTGATCGACCACTGGGCCAACATCCGCCGTCTGCCCGCCGGGGGCACGCACGGCCCGCTCGACTTGAGCGGCCGGCTGGACGAGATCGTGGGTGTGTACCGGCGGATACCGTCCGGGCGGCTGGTGGTGCTGGGCCGGTCCGGCTCGGGGAAGACCATCCTCACGGTGCGGTTCGTCCTCGACCGCCTGAAGTCGAGGGCCCGTACCGAGACCGTCCCGGTGATCTTCAGCATCGGCTCGTGGGACCCTTCTGCCATCACCTTCCGGGACTGGCTCGCCGCGCAGCTGACCCGCGATCACCCGGGTCTCACCGCCCCGGGCCCCGGCGGGTCCACTCTGGCCGCCGCGCTGGTGGAGTCCGGGTGGGTGCTCCCCGTGCTGGACGGTTTCGACGAGATCGCCGGCGGGCTGCGCCGCCCCGCGCTGGAGGCGCTCAACGCCACCATCCTGCCCCTGCTGCTCACGAGCCGGCCCGCGGAGTACGCGGCCGCCGTGGCGGAGACCGATGTGCTCACCTCCGCCGCCGCGGTGGAGCTCACCGACCTCACCCTGGACGACCTGGCCGACTACCTGCCGCGCAGCACGCGCAAGGCCCGAGGCGCGGACCGCGCGGGAACCGCCTGGGATCCCGTTCTGACCGCACTGCGCGAACGGCCGGAGAGCCGGGCCTGTGCCGGCCTCGCCACCGTGCTGACCACCCCGCTGATGGTCACGCTCGCCCGCGCCGTCTACAGCGACACTCCCGGTCACGACCCGGCCTCGCTCCTGGACACCCGGCGGTTCGACGGCCCCGAGCAGTTGGAGGAGCACTTCCTCGACAACTTCGTCACCGCTGCCTACCGTCCACGGCCGGAGCACCTGCCGGGCAGCGGGCCGCGTGCGGACGTCGACCCGGAACGCGCCCGGTACTGGCTCGGCTGCCTCGCCGTTCACCTGGCCCGGCTCGGCACCCCCGACCTGGAGTGGTGGCGCCTTGGTTCGGGGCTGCAGCGCCGCATACGTGCACTGGTGACCGCGCTGGTGGCCGCGACGGCGGTCGGTCTGACCATGGGGCTCCTCCTCTGTGCGACCGGCGTCGTTGCCGACTCCTGGCACACCGTCGTGATCCAGTCCGTGAACGCAGCGGCCGCGGGGCTCTTCACCGGGCTCGCCCTGGGGACCACGTACTGGTTCATGTTCGCGGCCAAGGACATCGCCGTGCCGCCCTCCGGCTCGCGCGTGAGGGTGTTCGGCGGGGCCCGGAGTGCCGGGCGAAGCGTCTCCTCCCGGCTCGTGATCGGGCTGGTTTCCGGGGTCTTCTACGGCTTCGGCTACGGCTTCGTCTGGGGAATGCTCCACTGCGTCCTCTTGCGTACCGGCTTCCCGGAATCCCTGAACATCAGCCTGAAGGACGGCATCCTCTTCGGAGCCGTCTTCGCCCTGGGAACCGGCCCCGCCTTCGCCCTCCAGGCCCTCCTCGAATCCCCGCTCGACATCCGGTCGGCCGTCAATCCGATGGGCCTGCTGCGCGCGAACCGCCGGACGATCGCCGCCCAGTTCCTCCTCTGGGTGCCCGCCTTCGGGCTCCTGGTCGGCACCGGGGCCTCGGTGATGATGCGTCCCATGTCGGCGCTCCTGGGGCCGATCAACTGGAACCTCTCGTCCTCGGTCCAGGTCGGTGTCACCAGCGGTCTCGGCGGCGTCCTCAGCTATGGGTTCGCCTTCACCGCCTACGGCCAGTGGGTGGTCTTCTCCCGGATCTGGCTGCCGCTGACCGGCCGGCTGCCCTGGCCCGTCGTCGCCTTCCTCGAAGACGCCTACCAGCGGGGCGTGCTCCGCCAGGCCGGCGCGGTCTACCAGTTCCGCCACGCCCGCCTCCAGGACCACCTCGCCCGCACCCATCGGGCACTCCGGGAACGGAGTCCCCGCGGCTGAGGAGAGCAGAGGAGAGCCGCCGCGCCCCCGCATCCCTGCTCGGTGGCCGGCTTCCAGGGGCCGGCCGGAATATTGCCCGTCGCCGCCCTCGCTGCCACGCTGGGCCGTGGACACGTCGAGGAGGACTCGCGGGACAGCGAGGCCTGGTGACGGCTGGCGCAGCCCAATTCCCGTACGACGGCATGTGGTTCGCAGTCCTGCCCGACACGGATGCCGGCGGGACCGCGGCGCGTCTGCTGCGTGGCTGCGGGGCCCTGGAGGAGATCCCTCATGCCTCCGGGCGCCCCTGGCTCCCGGGCCGGTGGGCGCCCGGCGAGATGACCTTCGTGCATGCGGGTGCCGTACGGGTCGCGGCTGCCGGACCGACCGGGACCGCCCTCGACAGCCTCGTCGCCCCGCTCACCGGGCTGCGCACCATCGACGATCTGGACCGGCTCGCGGCCCGCCTGCCCGGCACGCACCACCTGCTCTGCTCAGCGGCGGGCCGGGTCCGGGCGCAGGGCACCCTGGCGCACACCCGCCGGGTCTTCCACTGCCGCGTTGCCGGGTGGGCGGTTGCGGCCGACCGCGCCGACGTGCCGGCCGCGGTCTGCGGCGCTCCGGTCGACGAAGGCTCCCTGGCGTTGCGGCTGTTGCCCCCGTCCGTGCCCCACCCGCTCGGCGACCTTCCGCTGTGGCAGGGGGTGCATGCGGTCCCCGGCGACCATTGCCTGCTGCTCGACGCGCACGGCGGCGCGACGACCGCACGCCGCCGGCAACCACCGCCTGCGAAATTGCCGTTGGACGAGGCCGCCGACGCCGTCTGTGCTTCCTCGCCGCCAGTGGCCCGGCCCGCCTGCTGACCTACTGCCCGAACCGCTCGGGCCGTTGCGCGTGCAGCACGAGCGCCTGCACTACGCGCAGGTCTGCGGGCGGTCCGGCTGGCCGACCGCCTCATGGCACCGTACGGGGTACGACTCACCGCCCCGTTCCTGGACGACCATGTCATCGAGGCAGCCTTGACCGCGCGTCTCGAACTCCACGCCCCGCCGGACCGCTACAAGCCCGGTCGGCCGTGGTCATGGGGGTCGGGCGGCGGGTGATGCGCCACAGGTCGAGCTGGTGGGGCGTACCGGTGTGCAGGCGGTCGATGCTGTCGCGGCGGTAGGCCAGTCCTGGGCAGACCAGGAGGACATCGTCGGCCGGTTCCGCGGCCAGTGCGCGCAGCGCGGCCGGGATGAGCGCGCTGGAGTGGCTGCGCAGCATGCTCCGGTCGTCGACGTAGCGGGTGTATCGGGTGTCGCGGGTGATGTCGTCGGTGCGGTAGCCGAGGTTGTCGTAGTTGTCCTCGACGGTGACTGCGCGCTCGCCGCGGCACCAGCGGACCTCACAGCCCCAGTGGCTCGCCAGAGCGTCGACGGCGTGGTTGATGACGAGTTGGAGAGTGTGCGGGCCGGCGGCAGGGTCGGTGAGGTCCCGGATGGACAGGTCGTGGGCGAGCTGGTCGGCGGAGAGGTGAGCGGGCATGTCGGCCTCCTGGCCAAGAGCAGTGACGGGGTTTCACCAACCCCCCAGCCCCTGGGTCCGACCGCTCGACGGGGTCAGTCGGCTCAGCTCTGCAGGCGTGGCGAGGTCCGGCCCCTGCGGCGCCCTTCGGGGGCCAGGGGGCCGGTAAATCGGCGAGCGATCACTGCGACGGCCACACCAGGACCATAGCCGGCCCCCGACGCCGGGGCTCGCTGTTTTCGTCGGACAAGCGCCCGGTCCAGACCTGCCGCGGCCTGCTTGTGGTCCCGCCGAGCCTGACCCGGCAAGGCGATCCCGGCAAGGCGATCCCGGCCAGACCGGTGCCGGCCCAGGACCGGCTGGCGGTTGCGCTCGGTACGAGCCCACCAGCCGATGACCTGCTCCCGCCCGTACGCCCTCGTCCACACCACACCCTGCCCATCACATCGTGGCACGCCAGTCCCGGAACGAGCCCTCGGATCAGATGCCGAACAACCGTTCAGCATTGGTGTGCGCGACTTTGCGACGGTCCTCCGGGCTGAGCGGAGCGGTTTCCAGGAATGTGGCGTGCTGGGCGGGGTCTCCGAAGGGGTAGTCCGTGGCGAACATCAGCCGGTCGGCTCCGAACACCGTCAGCGCGCACTGCAGAGGGGCCACGGTGGTGTATCCGCTGATCGTGAGGTGGACGTGGGAGCGCACCGCGTCGGCGACGGACTCGTGCTCCGGCCGCAGACGGCTGAGGACCGAGTCGGCGCGCAGCAGGGAGAACGGCAGGTTCTCCCCCATGTGTCCGACGACGACCTGCAGAAGCGGGTGTCGGTCGAACACCCCGCCCAGCACCATGCGCAGCACATGCATGCCGGTCTCGACGTGCCAGCCCCACCCCGCGGTCATCAGCAATGCTGCGGCCGCCGGGTCGAGGCCTGCTCCGTAGGCCTCGGTGACGGCAGCCGGCGGATAGGTCGGGTGCAGGTACACGGGGACCCCGAGTTCCTCCGCTGCTGCGAGGACCGGGGTGAACTCGGCGCCGTCGAGGAACCGGCCAACGGTGTGGCCGTTGATGATGAGTCCGCAGAACCCCAGGTCGCGCACCGCGCGGAAGGCTTCGGCCGCAGCGGCCTCGGGGTCGGGCATGGGCAGACTTGCCAGTGCGCGGAATCGTCCCGGGTACTGGCGGACCGCCTCGGCCGCACGGTCGTTGAGCGCTCGCGCCAGGTCTGCCGAACGCGCGGGAGGCGCCTCCTGGGCGGCCGGGGCTACCACCGACAGCACCTGGACGTCGACGCCGGCCGCATCCATCACCGCTATCCGCCCGGCGCCGAGATCGGCCAGCGGGTCCACCGCTGCTGGCGGCAGCCCCTGGGCGGCCATCACCTCTTTCACATGCTCAGACGGCAGGAAGTGCTCTTCAACAGCGATCAGTCGCATACTTCTCTCGTTTCACACGTTCCGGAACAGGCCGGTGGAGCCCAACTGAGGCCCTACCGCTGGGTTGCAGTGTCGCCCAACTGCGGTCTCAAGGACCTGGCATTTCCTCTGGTCGGAACTGGGCCCGAAGCTCCGACCGACAGGAACAGCGAACCGCAGCTGGAGTACCAGGCCCGATGCCCGCCACGGACAGATCGTTCCCACGTGCACCGTAGGCTGGCTTCATGCCGCACAACGACGGACCTCAGAGTGAATCCAAGCACTGGGAGGAGTGCACTGACGTGCACGACTTCCTGGAGCAAGTACGTCTGAGGCCGGGCATGTGGCTTCCTGGCGGTTCCCTCCGTCACCTGCAAGCGATGCTGGTCGGCTACCGGGTCGCCCTGGGCGTGCACTCGGTCGACGAGCCCTTCGATTTCTGGAGCGATGGGCCGTTCAGCCAGTGGCTCGGGCAGCAGCTCGGGTATTCCAGCTCTCTCGGCTGGGCCGCCGGGATCGAACGAGCGACGCCCGAAGGGTCCACGCCCGTCGACGAGTTCTTCCGGCTGCTGGACCGATATCGGCGTGAGACCGTGCAACAGTCGGCTCACAGTACCGGCATGAACGAAGACCTCTCCCTCCGCCTCATGTCGGACACCTTCGTCACGCTCTTCTGGCGTCGCAGCCTGCTGGAGGAAACCACCGAGTGGCTGCGCGAGCACGGCTACCGGATCGTGCCCCTGGCAGCCGGTAACTGGTCAGCGGAAGACAGCCTGCACCATGACATCGCCGCGGCCCTGGGCTTCCCCGACTACTACGGCCACAACCTCGACGCGCTCAACGACTGCCTCCGCGACGTGGCCTGTCATGGCGGGTACACGGACACTCCGGAAGGTGCCGGACTGGTGCTGGTCTTCAACGACTACGACCAGTTCGCCGCCAAGCACTCCGAAACCGCCCAGACCGTCCTGGACATCATCGCCGGCCAGGCCCGCCAGGCCGCCGTACTCGGACGCCGCGTGATCTGCCTGGTCCACAGCAACGACCCCGGCATCCGCTTCGAACCCGTCGGCGCCATGCCCGTCATGTGGAACAACGCGGAATGGCTGGACTCCAGCCGCCGGCCGGCCTGAAGCGGGGACCGCGGGAAACGATCCTCGTCACGCCATATCGCTGCACATCACGGCCACTTGTGAACGCTTCATCCCAACTGCCCTCTGCGACGCGTACGACGACCTCGTCGCCCTCGCCGAACGCGGGCCGGCAGAAACCCGAACCGCCGCGCCTGCCCGCCCCCGGAACAGGGCACGCGCAGGCATCGCCGGGCCGCGGGCCACGGCTCAGTGGCCCGTCCCGCACAGCGCGTGGTCCACCAGCTTCCGGGTCGCCTTGTTGAGCGCGACCAGGTCCGGGCGGCTGCCCGAGCTCGTCACCGAGACGGCCACCGCCCGTCGCCCGTCCGGCGTGACGCCGGTGCGCGTGTACGAACCGAAGCCGTCCCCCTCGTGGTGCCAGTACCCGCCGCCGCACGACAGCGGATTCCAGCGCAGTCCCAGCCCGTACCCGCCTTCCGGCCACTCGGCCAGGTCGTCCGTGGCGCCCGTGCGGGCCACCGTCCGCTGCATCTCGGCGAGTTGGTCCTTCGGCAGCAGCCGGCCCGTGACCAGTGCGCGGAAGAACGTGTTCAGGTCGGCCGTCGTGCTCACGACGCCGGAGTCCGCAGTGTGCTGCAGACTGTGCTCCGTCACGTCCAGCCGCCCGCCGTCCGGAGTGCGCAGGTACACCTGCGCGTGCGGGCCGGGCAGGAACGGGTCGACGCCGGGAACGAAGGTGTGCCGCAGGCCGAGCGGCGCGATGATGCGGCTCTCCACCTGCTCCCGCCAGCCTGCCCCTCCGGCCTTCTCGGTGATCATTCCGGCGAGCACGTAGTTGGTGTTGGAGTAGGCCCAGCGCGGGTGCGCGTGGTCCGGTACGAACAGCGGCCGGTGCCGCGTGGCTGTCGCCACCCACTGCGTGGCGGGCGTCGTGTCGTAGCGGTGCCCTTCGAAGTCCTCGATGGCGGCACGGGCGACTTCGGGGTCCTGCACGTAGTCGAACAGGCCGCTGGTCTGCTGGAGCAGATCCCGCACGGTGATCTTCGTGCCGTCGTTGCCGTTGCCGGACACCACATCGGGCAGCCACTTCTCCACGGTGTCGTCCAGCGACAGCCTGCCGTCGGCCACCAGCCGCAGGACCAGCGCCGCCGTGAACGTCTTGCTGGTGCTGGCCGTGCGGAACTGCGCGTCCCACGGCACCTGCGTCCCCGTCCGTGCACGAACGGTCTCCCGGTCTGCGCTCGCTTCCGCCAGGACGGCGACGTCCCCGCCCGCTGCCCGCACACTGCGGACGTCCGCCTGCAGCACACCATGTCCATAGCGACCGCCCCCATGGGCCGTGCCCGCAGGCCCCGCACCCACGACACCGGCCGAGACGGCTGTGACGGCAGTCATCACCGCACCGATCCGGCATGCTTTTGCGAACATGCGCATTGCTCTGGTTCCCCCTTGTTCCCCTGCAGCGGGAAGGTGACCCGCCACGGAGAGAAGCCAAGCAGCGGACGCCGCACGACCACCATGGGGACACCCCCCGTACACGGGTGGGGCGGGCGCTACCGCAGGTGTTCCAGCACCGGCCGCACCCCGCATGCTGCACGGCCCGACGCGTCTGCGCGGTGTGGTCGAGGGTCTCGAACCCGTGGCGGCCGAGAGCACGTTGATCGCCACGACTCGGGCGGCGCGGTCCTCGGCGGGGGTTGCCGCCGCGGCTGTCGCAGGTGGGGTTGATCCTTGCCCGGTGGTGCGGCCGACCCGTGAGGGGGTTGCAGGACTTCGCAGTTGGTGGGCGGATGGGGGGCGCCGATACCCCCGTTGAACCGGCGCCCCCTGTTCAGCGCGCGCTATGGACGCGAGTCCGCAGAAGCCGTACGTACGGACTCCAGCGCGCCGGCCGCTTCACCGTCCCTGTGCAGGCCAGTTCGGCCCGGTCGAGGCTGTCCTCGAGGCAGGCGTCGTGCAATGGCCGCCAGGCGACTGGCCACGTGAGACGGGCCGTGCCCCGGGCGTCCATCGCCAGGGTGTGGCGCAGCACGGTCCGCTCCTTGTCAAGCGGGAGCACGGTGAACTCGTGGAATCCGTCGAAGCCGTGTGGCGCACGGAAGGTGAAGCGCGCCCAGGTGGAGGGGATGTATGTGGTGACGGTGTAGCGCACTGGGCCGTGTCCGCCCTTGGCGCCCGGGGACAGGGGCTGGTCGAAGGTCATCGGAGGCCAGCCGTGGCGTGGCCACAGCAGGTCGTCGCGGCTTCCCAGGGTGTCGATCAGTGCGCCGACTTGGCTCGTGCTCGCTGCCAGGACGCGCTCATGCACGTTGAAGACGCTCACGGGAATACCTGCCCTCTCGTTATAGAGACCTCTCTCTAATGTTCTAGAGGGTACCCTCTAGAACATGCCTAGACCAGTCCGCTTCGACACCTCGCTCCTCCTCGACGCCGCTGTAAGCCTGGCCGCCACCGTCGGCCCCCTCGGCGTGACCATGTCCGCCGTGGCCAAGGAGACCGGGGCCCCGAGCGGCTCGGTCTACCACCGCTTTCCGAACCGGACGGCCCTGCTGGCCGAGGTGTGGCTGCGGACGGTCGAACGCTTCCAGGAGGGGTACCGCACCGCCCTCACCACCGACAACGACCCCCGCCGGGCGGGCCGGGCGGCCGCCCGGCACATCGTCGCCTGGTGCCGGGCGCACCCGGACGAGGCCACGTTGCTGCTCTACGGCGCCGGGCAGTTCGGCCGCGCCGACTGGTCCGAAGAACACGCCGCCCGGGCCACCGAGGGCAACCGCCGTACCCTCGGCGCTGTCACCGCCCTCGCCGAGGCGCTCGGCGCCACAGGCCCCCAAGCCGCCGAACGAGTCACGCTCGCCCTCGTCGACCTCCCGCTCTCCCTGGTCCGCCGTCACTTCCAGGCCCATGAGCCGCTGCCGCCGCACGCCGAGGACCTGGCGGAGGAATGTGCGGCAGCACTGCTCGGGTGAACAGCGGGCAGGTCCGTCACGAGTGACCGGGTGAGCCGGAGTTGAGTGCGGGCGGCGATGACGAGCCCGGTCGCTGCACCAATGATCAAACGCCCAGTAGGGAATGGGAACGACAACTGTGCGGAATTTCCTGGGCCCTTGCCAGGGCCGTCATCCCTTCGTCATCCCCTTCGTCATCCCTTGCGGCTGCATTCCGGCTGAGCCCTGACCAGGTCGACATCATCGGCGTTCACCAGGGCGAGACGATGGTTGAGCTGGATGGCCAGGTATTCACGATCGTGTCGATCCTGATGCCGTTCCCCGGCCGGGTGGCGTTCTGGTAATTGCGTGCGGCAGCCGGTACGAACCGGCAGTCGAGCGCGGCCGGACACTCGGGCCCCTGCGCCTCCTGCCCGGCCCGCCCGGTCCTCTCCGCACCGGCAGCAGCAGCCAGGCAGAGCAGGACCGCGGCCGCACCCGTGACAGAGGTCAACGCCTTCGCCGTCGTGTTCCGCGACACCTTGTACCGCGGAGCCGGCGCCCGTCCCGACTCCGCCGAATCCAGTCGACTGCCCCGCCGGATCCGCTCACACGACCTGTACACCCACGGGCTCCTGACACAACCGTGATCAACGACGCACAGACTGGCCCGTCCCAACGGACGAAGGAAACCATTACGCCGCCAGCGGCATGTCACACGCGGTCAGACCAACTGGTCCCTTCCCGTTGCCGGAACAGTGGGCAGGCGCCCGGTACCGGATGCGTGACGGCCCCTCCCCCAGGCTCAGGCGGCGGCGAGCGGAGCAACAGGCCCGGCCGTACGGCCCTCCGCCCGCCGCCGCTCACCGCCTCGGTCCCGGGTCAGCGGGCCTGCTGCCCGGTGGGGGCCAGGGTGGCGCAGTTGGTCTTGTAGCGGGCCACAACGTAGCCGTCGATCTCGCCGCCCCAGTCGACGCACTTGCCCCTGGCGTCCAGGTAGACCGGCCCCGCGTACGAGGTGTAGAAGCCGTACTGCTCCTGCTTCGACTTCAGGTCGTTGTCGCGCTGGAGCCAGGAGCCCACCCACAGCCGTGATCCGGTCGAGCTGTTCCGCTTGGTGACCACGCAGTTCCTGCCGGTGGCGGCGTTGTAGGTCAGGATGACCGTCCCACGGTCCGGGATCGGGATCTGGTTGACCTGCTTGTAGCCGGTACCGCACTCCTGGTTGTACGTGGCGGCGGGGGCCGGAGCCGCGACGGCCGTCCCGGTGCCCGCCACCAGTCCGGTGACGGTCGTGGCGGCGGCGAGCAGCGCCGCTCCTGCAACGCGGGTACGTACAGCACGCTTCACTGTGTCCTCCGTGGAAGTCGCAAGTCGCATGGTGCCGGTTGATGGATGTACGCGGGACGGCCGTCTCCGTGCCCACCCAGACACTCCACACCCCCGAGTGGTTGCACGCCACCCCGCCCCCACAGCTCAGAACCGGCCACCACGCGGCGCGGCGACGCGCACCCCAGTGCGCGCGTGTCCGGCCGGCCGCGCATGAACCTGGCCCCCCTCATCAGGCCCCTTGGAATCGATCATCCAGGGAACCGGGAGGCGCCCTACAGGCGGACCGCCGAGATCAGTCCGCCGGGCTGCTCCTCGCGCTGCGGCGGGGTGCCGAGCGGGCGGCCGTAGGCGGCGGCGCGCTCGCGCAGGGTGTGGCTGCCGGCTTCCCAGCCGTGCCCGGCCAGCCAGCCCACCGGGTCGTCGGGCATCTCCGAGACCCACATGGACGCCGCCGATCCCGGCGCGGCATCCGCGCCGAAGCGCTCGATCACGCCGCGCGAGCCCAATGTCAGCCCCATCCGACTGCCTGTCGCCGACTGCGCGCTGATCCGGGCCAGCAGCAGCTCCACCGCGTCCTGGGACAGGTAGATCAGCAGTCCTTCGGCGATCCACGCGGTCGGCACCGCCGGGTCGTGCCCTGCGGCGGCCAGCGCGCCCGGCCAGTCCTCCCGCAGATCCGCCGCGACCGTGATCCGCTCGCAGCGTGCGACGGCCCGCTCCTGGCGCAGCACCGATGCCTTGAAGTCCAGTGGCGCGGCGGTGTCGACCTCGAACAGCCGGGTGCCCTCGGGCCAGTCCATCCGGAAGGCCCGGCTGTCCATGCCGGCGCCGAGCAGCACGACCTGCCGGACCCCGGACGCGGAGGCCTGCTGCAACAGGTCGTCGAGGAACTTCGTCCTGATGACGATGGAGAGCGACACAGCCAGCCGGCGGCGTCGCGCGGCCTCGTCATCGGGCGGCGGCGAGGAGGGCCACAGGCCGCCGGCGGCGGCGAAGGCCTGTGCCAGTGGGTCGCGGAACAGCGCGTTCTCCCGCTCGGTCTCCAGCGCCCGTACCCTGGCCACCCCCACCGCCGTGGCCCACACTCCCGACGGCTGCACCCGCTCCTGCTCATCAGTCACCGCGTCAGCCTAGATGATCGACTCCAAAGGGCCTGGTGAGGGGCCAGGTTCATGCGCGATCAGTCAGTCATGCGCGCACACCGCCTGCGACCACGAGAACCACCAGGCCTGAACGTGGGCGGGGGCACTGCCTGTTCGGGGTGCTGGTGTGCTCGACCCTGCATCCCTCGGTGACGTGGTCCGCCGCTGGTGGCGCAGGCCCGGGATGTTCCCGGTCATGTCCTGCAGGGTGGTGGGTCAGGGGGCGTCGGCGTCGATCCATTCCTGGTGGGTGGCCCAGGCGGTCAGGGTGTTCCCGTCGTTGTAGGCGTAGTAGAGGCCGCACTTGGCGGTTGCCTTGCCCTTGACGCCCTTGGGGAACCAGTCCGTCGCGAGTTCGGCATCAGGGGAAGAGCCGGTGAGGGGCTTGCACTGTGCGGGAAGCTTGCCGTCGGCGAGCGAGGCGACCAGGACTCTCTGGCCCCCGGTGGTCTTCATCGAGTACTTCACGGAGGTGGCCTCGTCCGGCAGCCAGCGCGGCACCGACGTACGCTCCCGCTTGGCCTCGGCACCGGTGGAGTACGCGGAGGTCTGCTGGTGACGGGTGTCGTACCAGTCCTTGGCGGCGGGGACGGCGAAGGCCGCGGCGACACCGAGGACGGTGACGCCGCCGATGGTGAGGGCGAGGGCGGACGAACGGCTCACGGGGAGGCTCACTTTCGCAAAAGGGACGGGGTGGGCTACTCCTCCATCGTTCCGCCGGATCTCGCGCCGACCGTCCCTCTGGAGTGCCGGTCCCGTCTACCTCCCCGGTCGGACACCCCGGACCGAGCCCTGACCAGGCCCGGACCGCGGACGCCCGGGCCCCGTCTGTGAGAGGCACCGGACCGCCGGGGAGCCAGGGGAACCGACCGGGGGCGGCAGAGGGCGCCCCCTAGGGGTCGGCCCCACCCGGATGAGGGTGCACCGGCCGGGGCCGGGGCGCGGGTCCGCACGGAGCGCACGACCGTCCAGCCCGCTGATCGCGGCTGCGAGTCTCATCGGCTTGCGCCGTCGCGACGAACCGTGTCGGCGCGACGAACTGTGTCGGTGATGTACTCGCTGAAGATCACGCCGGCCTCGGCGCCCACTGCCCGTGCCTCGACCATGAACCTGCCGACTACCGGGCCCGCGATGAGGGACTGCGAGGTGGTGGCCACGCCGTCCGCTCCGCTGATGGCCTCCGTGACACCGGAGCCGTCCTCGAAGGAGGCGGAATCATCCCTGACCCTGAAGACGACCTTCGCTTTCCTCACGGGCGCGCCGTGCTTGTCCTGCACCACGGTGCTGAGTGGTGCGGGGAACTTCTCGCCCACTGCAGCATGTTGCCCCGCGCCCGAGCGGTACCCCAGGTGATCCGGCGATCCGATGGTTTCCTTGACCACAATGCCTTCGAACGGCGTGAAGACGTCCTCTTCCAGCCACTCGGCCGAGGCGTCCACCTGCCCGGGCTGCTTCGCCTCCAGTAGCGCACTCTCGGCGATGCCCATCTCGTCACCGGATTCCTGCACCGGTTTGATGTCGGTTGTGCCGCCCCCGACGAAACGTGCTTGATCACCGTTGAGAACGAACTTGATGGTCGCCTTTCCGACCGGGGTACCGTCGAGATTTCCGGCCTTGACCCGAAGGGGATGTGTGAAGCGGGTGCCGACTTCCGTCTCCTGCCCTTGTCCTTCCTTAGGGGTGAGCCGGAACTTCGAGATGTGGAGCATCTCCCCGGTTCCTTCCAGCCCGACCCACAGCTGGGAGTTCGTATCCGTCGCGATGCCCGACGGCTTCGATCCCTTGCCGGTGTTGATACTGCCGGTGGTGTGCGCGGCACCGGGGGGAACGCAGTCGACTGCGTCGGCGGAGGGCATGGTGAACCAGAGCGAGCCGTCCGGCATCGCGAACAGGCGGTCGGGAACGGCGTCGGTGCTGACCTTCTGCTGGGACTTGCGGTCGAGGTCGTACTTGATGAGGTACGCGTCGTCGGTCGCCACCCATAGGACTCGCTCCTGGGCGGTCTCGGTGATGGCGAGATGTCCGGGTGTCGCAGTGCCGTCGAGGCGGACGGGGTTCTTGGAGAATTCGCCGCTCTTGGCGTCGAAGAGGACCACACAGCCCGCGCCGGGAGAGCTCAGCCAGTATTCCCGGGAAGTGTTCTTCGCGATGGCGAGTCCATGTACCGGACTGGTGGGCCCGCCGTTCTCGGAGAATGCGTCGGACGTGTGGATGTTGCCGTCCGCATCGACGAACGTCAGCGAAGGCATGCCCGAGAGGGTCGCGACGATCCTTTCGGCGCCTGTCGAGTCGGAGCCGACGGCCATGGCGGGGCACGATGCCGCCGTTCCCCTCCCGAAGTTGTCGTAGCGGCCGTCGCCGCTGTCGGTGAGCGTGCACCTGACCACGCAGCCTTGGCCGGGTGCCAGCGCGTACATCCACACGGCCTGGTTCCAGGCGACGAGGGCTTGTGCGCTCCTGCCCGGGTCCGGCGAGGCGAAGACCTTGTTCTCGTGGGGTTCCTCGGTGGCGAACCTGCCGAACCGGGCGTCCCTGGTGACGAACCAGATCTGCCGGTCGTGCGGGTTGTAGATGAGGGACGCGGGCTTGGCCGAGCCGGCCAGTGGATAGCGAGGAACGGTGGGTTCGTTCCCGGCTGGGGAGGGCATCACGGGGCTCGCCTTCTCCGGAGAGTTCATGATTCGTCCGCTTCGGTGCTCTTGCCCGGCTCGGACCGCACGCAGAGGGAGATCGTGGTGGGAGGCTCCGAGTCCCCGTGGCCGACCTTCAGTACCACCTGGTCCTCTTCCTGGCCTGCCCGCAGGGCGGGGAGCGCGGCCCTGCCCCGGGCGTCCGTGGTCAGGAGAGTTTCTGTCGTTCCGTCACTGAACGTCGTGCCGCCTTCGGAGACCACGCGGCAGGTGAGCGGCACGCCGGGGATGGGGATGCCGTTGCTGATGTACTGCACCACGCCCGACATTCCGGTGAGCTGTCCCGGTGCTGTTTCCCCCACCAGTTGGGCCACGAACTGAGTCTTGCCGCTGATGCTTTTAGGGTCGTCAGGGATCGGATACTTACCGATCGCCATGTTGGTTGGGTTGGTGTACCAGAGCCATTCACTTCCACTTTTGTCCAGGCACAGCCCCATGGCGTCGCCGCCGCTCGGCAGGGACGGGCCCGGCAGCTCAGTGATTCCCACATCCGTCCGGAAATGCGAGATACCGTTGCTGCACGCCACCCAGAGATTTCCGTCCGTGCCCAGCATCATTTGGCGAGGCGCGCCGCCTCCGGAGATGTCTCGCTGCGTCCAGTTGCGGAGCTCCGTGTCGTACCGGCAGATCTGGTTCGGGTTTTCCGTGCCCACCCACACCGCGTCCCCGTTGGGGCCGGCGACGATGTGAACCGGTTTCTGGCTGCTCCCCCCGGGGAGGGCAATGGGCTTCGGCTGATCGTCCTTGGTCGGGGCGTACCTGTACAGGCTGTTCGTTTTCCGCTCGAAGTTTCCCGTGGTACTGACTTGGCCTGTCGCCCAATAGACGCACTCCTTGAGTGATTCCGTGCCCTTGGGAGTGGTGACGGCCACGGACCAGAGCCAGGTGTCGTAGACGGGGTTCTGCTTCGGGTCCGGAAATGGATACATGCGTGGGGTGCTGGACTCGTCCTCCGGATCGCAGTAGCCCACCTGCGTGTGCACGGGCTCGGCGAACATGACCCAATAGGCCCATACCGGAGTCTGGTCGGTTCCCTTGTTGATCAGGAGCGACGCGATGGTCTGAGCCCTGGCGTCATCGGCCAGCTTGAACTCATTGAGTCGCTTGTGGTTCACGATGTCGTATTCGATGACCGGGTCGTAGTCCTGCTCATACGCGGGAGAGGCGAACCATACGACCTTCTTCCCGTCCGGCCGGTTCGGATACGGGTCCGGAATGATTCCGGCAGAGAGGGGGCGGACATCGTTGGTCACCTTGAGTTGATTGGCAATGCTTGTCGGATGCACCTGGACCAGCGCGCTGTCGTGGGTCGTCACCCAGAGGTAGCCATCCGGTCCGACCGTGATGGAGTGCGGCGTGACGGTGCCCCTTCCGCTACCGTCTTTGAGGAGAGGGTATTCTTCGGGACTGCCGGTGTCCTGCATTCAAAAACCACTCCTTCGATTCCTTCGATGCACTGCCCTCTTTTGCCGTTCCTGAGGCGGTAGTGCGAGTGAAGCGCCTTCCTTCCGGCCGAAATGAGTCGACAATCGGATGCTATCGGTCCAGCGCGGGTGCCGGGCAACCGGCTGTTGAGAGATTGGCTTGAACGGGCGGCGGCGGGCGTGTATTCAGGTATTCCCCTGATGGCTGGTACTCGATGGCAGTGAAACGATTCTGTCGCGCCTTCCATGGTTCTGCGACGATATCCATTGCACGTACCTGCCGTGAATTCTGTGTCACGGCGATGGCCGCGGAGATTCATGGGTCGACATGTTTCACAGCCCGGCCTGGGGCGATGATCAGGCATCACAGCAGTTGCAGGGCACGGGCGCCGGCACGTCACCGCGCATCCGCTACGTGGACGCACGGCGAGGCCGTGGCGGACTCGGACTCCTGCCGCTGCATCACGTTCCGCCCGGTGGTGGCGGGTGGGTGATGACTGGTTCGGCAAGTGGTTCAGCCTGGTTCGGGCTGCGGCCGTTCACATGCGCCATGTCGGGTTGGAGGCCGGGCCACTGCTGCTTGACGGCGCAGGTCGCAAGGCTGGAGGTCGAATGCCGCCCTAGTAACCGATCCCGGCCTCCGGCACGGACCACGCAATTGCGCCGCCTCAAGAGGTTGGTGGGGCGGTGCCGGTACCGCCCGTTCCGCTGACAACTGGCCGACGGCTGGAACAGGACGGCTGCGCAGGGAAGATCGGGGCACGGGAACGTGGTGTGCGGCCGTGCGGCAGTGCGGGAGGGCCGGTGATCGTAGAGGCCTGTGTTCAGCAGGTGTGGCGTTCCAGCCGAATTTCTCCGTGGGCACGCAGCAACGCAACGTCCGTTTCCCGCCAGCAAACACACATGCGTCGAGCCAGCATCGACGCATGACCAGATACACCGCGCTCCCCATCAACACAACCACCCTCAAGGAACTGCGGGTTGCCGACGACGCACGCCGTCCCTGTGTCCCGTACATCGCGACCAGCGACGACGCGGGCTCCCCGCTGCGCTGCTGTCTGCGCCCCATCAGGCTCGGCGAGCGGATTGCCCCTGTCTCGTACGCCCCGTTGCGACGCTGGGCCGCCACGATGGGTGCACGTCCGGGCGCGTACGACGAACAGGGCCCCGTCTTCATCCACGCCGATGACTGTGGCGGGTTCACCCCCGGAGAGAGCTATCCTCTCGACCGGCCGGGCGCCCTGCGTACCGTGCGCCGCTATGACGCCCGGGGCCATATCGCCGGTGGACGACTGCTGGAGGTTCCGACCGATGCCACGGCCGGCTTCGATGCGGCATTCGACGATGCGTTCAGCGACCCGGATGTGGTGCTCGTGCACGTCAGAGCACTGGAATACGGATGCTTCCACTTCGAGGTGCGACGGCCCTCCGCCGAGGAGCAATAGCCGCCATCCCGTCTGAATGATCGATCTCAAGGGATCAGCCGCCTGCGGGGAACGGAGAAGCGCAAAGTGCGGTTACGGCAGCAGACTTGGGCTCCCCCGCCACCGCACCGTACGGGAAGACCGACGACCTGCTGAAGGGCCGGCATCACCGAGGAAGGGCCGGCATCACCGAGCGTGGCGCCACCAATAACGCCCGATGATGAGTTCCTCGAGTGCACTGAGCGCGTTGCGGCTGGCCTGGAGGGGGTCGGGGAATCCGCAGCTGGACCTGATGTTCTCGGTCGACAACGGAGCCACGTTCGAGGGCAAGACGGTCTTCAGCGACACCAGTCCGCATGCCCCGGCCCTCGCCCCACAGGCGGATCGGCTGCAGGCCCGGTACTCCTCCGGCAGCCGCACGCCCATCTGGGCCTCGAGTTCGGCAAGCTCGCCCTGGGTGAGCGGGTCCTCCACGACCCACTCGTGCCCCCATGCCCCGAAAACCTTGCTGCCCGCAGGCCCCGCGCCGATCGCGTCAACCCGCTGACGTACGCCCACCCACCACTGACCTGTCATGCGCGGACCGTACGCGCTGCCACCGACACCCGGGGCGCGGGGCCCACGGCCACCGCGGGAACAGCCCGGCGCCCCAGATCCCTCGGCTCATCGCCCACACCGGCCCGTTGAAGAACGCAATAAGCACGCCAGTGACACCTCCCGTCCGCCCCGAACGCGGTTCCCGTGGACGCTCACACGGACGCGGCCGATGCGAACTGCACGCCCGTCAGCCGTTCCGACAGCTCCCACAGCCGGCGACCGGTCTCCGGATCGGCTGCCGCAGGGGACAACTGCACCCGCGTCGGTGCGCCGCGCAGTTCGGCCGGACCGTCGGGGCCGATGAACTGCCCGCCCGCCACGCCCGGATCGGTCGCGGCGTACAACTGCGGCAGCGCGCCGTGGGCAGGAGACTGGGCGAACAGCGGGTTGCCGATGCGGCCGAACACCACCCGCCACAACCCGACGGCACGCATCTGCAGGTTGGTGGCCGTGTAGCCGGGGTGCGCGAGCACGCTGCGCACGAGGCTGCCGACGCCGGTGAGCCGCCGGTGGAGTTCGTGACCGAAGACGGCATTGGCGAACTTCGACTGGTTGTAGAAGCCCATGGGCGAGTAACGGTGCTCACCGGCCAGGTCCTCGAAGTACAGGCGCCCCTTGCGGTGGTTGACCGAGCTCACCGTGACCACGCGGGGGTCGTCCCCGGCGGTCAGCAGGTCGAGGAGCAGTCCGGTGAGGGCGAAGTGGCCGAGGTGGTTGCAGGCGAACTGCAGCTCGTGGCCCTGGGCGCTCAGGGTCCGGGGAGGCGCCATCACGCCGGCGTTGTTGACGAGGACGTCGAGTTTCGGGTGGTCGGCGTGCATGCGGCCAGCGAAGGCCCGCACGGAGTCGAGGTCGGACAGGTCGAGTCGGCGCACCTCAAGGCCGGCGTCGGGCTGTTCGGCGGTGATGTCCGCGGCCGCGTGGCGGCCCTTCGCCTCGTCACGTACGGCGAGGACGACGTGCGCGCCCCGGCGGGCGAGTGCCCGGGTGGTGGCCAGGCCGAGGCCGCTGTTGGCCCCGGTGACGACGCACACCCGGGCGGTCTGGTCCGGCATCTGATCGGTGGTCCAGTGCTGTAGCCGTGTCATAGGCACACACTGCCCCGCGTGTCACCGAGTGTCAAGAATGGCTTTCCATGA
The DNA here is from genome assembly GCF_047456005.1 of Streptoverticillium reticulum. Lineage (NCBI taxonomy): Bacteria > Bacillati > Actinomycetota > Actinomycetes > Kitasatosporales > Streptomycetaceae > Streptomyces > Streptoverticillium reticulum. The sequence continues at coordinate 119,161 of NZ_CP179755.1, forward strand.
CACCCGTGGCATGGCGCTACGATGGCCCGGTGAGTTCCCGACCAGGCGTCAGCATGGCCCAGCGCAAACGTCAGCTCGTGTCCGACGAGCTGACCGAAGCAGCGCTGCAGCTCCTCGCGCTCAACGGCTTCGACGCAGTCACCATCGACGAGATCGCGGCCGCCGCCGGCGTGTCCAAGCGGACCTTCTTCCGGTACTTCGCATCCAAGGAAGACGTCGTCGTCCAGTTCCTCGCCGACATGGGCACCGGCATGCACGAGCAACTCGCCGCACGCCCCACCGACGAGCGCCCCTCCGCGGCACTGCGGCACGCCGTCTGGGTCGCCATGGCGTCCTGTGCCGACCATTCCGACCATTCCGACCGGGCGCTGCGCGTGGTCCAGTTGATCCTGCGCACCCCCGCCCTGCACGCCCGTTTTCTGGAACGCCAGGCGCAATGGCGCGACGACCTGGCGGCAGAACTGGCACGCCGCCACGGGCTCGACTCCGGGACCGATCTGTACCCGCGACTGGCCGCGGGGATGGCTCTCACCGCCTTCGACGCCGTGCTGCACCGATGGAGCGGCAGCGACGGCGCCGAAGACCCCGCCCAACTCATCGACCAGGCCTTCGCCGTCATCGCCCCGGCCCTGGACGCCACTGGCGCGTGAGCCTGCCGAACCGCCGAACCACTGCCGCTCTACGCGTCGGATGCAGTCGAGTCCGGGAGCACGCAGGCCACCTCGTGACGGAGCGCGGCCGAGCGCTCGCCCGCAACCGACAGCCCGGCACACGCATCACATAACACGTGAAACGCGAATGGCTCTTCTCCCTCATCCCCCTGACGATCGGCGTGGGCTTCCTCTGCTTCGGCGTGTACGGCCTCCGCCATGCCGGCGCGCTGCGCCGCACAGGTATCACTGCCGAGGCCCGGATCGTCCGCCACGACGTCGGCCGACAGGACGACGGTGCCACGTACTACCACCCGGTCGCGGCCTGGACGGCCCAGGACGGGCGTACGTGCGAGCACTCCTCCAGGTTCGGCCGCGGAACCGTCGGAAACGGCTTCGGCGTGGGGACGCACGTCGTGGTCCAGTACGATCCGCAAGCCCCGCACCGGTTTGCGATCGAGGGATGGGACGTGAAGTGGGTCGACCAGCTGTTCACGGTGCTGGGGGCGATCTTCACGCTGGGCACGGTGACCATTCTGCTCGTCCGCCTGCTCGCCTTCTGAGCGTGGCCGGCCAACTGCCCCACCATCGCGACGTTTCAGCGACGGCTCGATCAGGCCGCCTCCGTTATGAGGGCTTCTGACCGGTCCTGCCCACGGGCTGCTCCCGGGCCTCTGCCGGCCGCCGCTCATCGAGGAGGGCCGTGGCCTGTCCTCGATGAGCGGCAGCCTGGCCGGCACCAACTACCGTCTGCTGCCTGCCTGACGGCCCGGCCTCACTTCAGATGCCGGCCGAAGAACCGGTCCCCGTCCTCCCTCTCGAACCACGGGGTGCCGAGGTGCCCGCCCAGATTGGCGTGCAGTGTCTTCTCCTTGGTACCGAAGGCGTCGAACAGGTCCAGGGCCCGCTGCCGGGGGTTCCCCTCGTCGTCCCACTGCAGCAGGAACAGCAAGGGAATGGTGACCTGCCGGGCCTCCTCGCGCTGGGCGCGGGGCACGTAACCCCCGGCGAAGAAACCGGCGGCCGCGATGCGCGGTTCGGTCACCGCCAGGCGGATGCCGAGGGCGGTCCACCCCGAGTACCCGACCGGGCCGCCGATTTCGGGCAGCGCCAGGAGGGCGTCCAGGGTGGTCCGCCAATCCGGGACCGCCTTTCCCACCAGCGGGCCGACCAAGGACTCGAAGATCTCGTCGACCGGCTCGCCGGCCTGCATCGCCCGGCGGAGGTCGGCGCGGGCCTGCTCGTCGGCGGCGGAACGGTGCCGGTCACCGCACCCGGCGGCGTCGATGGAGGCCACTGCGTAGCCGTACGCCGCGGACAGCCGGGCCCGGGCCACCAGCCGGGGTTCCCCCTTGGGCAGGCCGTTGTTGTGAGCCATCAGGATCAGAGGGGCCGGTGCGGACGCGGATGCGGATCCAGGCGTCCACAGGGTGCCGGGGATCTCGCCGAGGGTGAACTCGCGCTCGAGGACACCGTCGTCGAGGCGCTGCTCAGAAGTGAATTGCATGATCGTGCCTTTCGGGAGGGCTCTTGAACGGCGCTCCCGGACGACCTATCGCCCGACCGTGACCCCGGAGGAGAGCACCCATGTCGATACTGTGTTCACGGGTACCACCTCCTTGTTCTCTCGCACGGCCTCCGGAAAGGTAGCAGTGGTCGCCATGGTCCGCCAAACGGGTTTTTACGGAAGCTCCGTGGCCGGATGCCACGGAGACAGGGGCGGGGTGAACGCGTCCTTCCGTACCGCCGACACCCCGCCGGACCTCACCTCGCCCGGCGGCGACACCTACCGCCACCTCGCCACGCGCGAGTCGGACGGTGGTGAGTACGGCCTGTACAAGGTGGACCTGGCAGCCCGGGCCGCCGGCGCCAAGGCCCACTTCCACAAGGCGATGTCGGAGTCCTTCTACGTCCTCTCCAGGGAGCTGGAGCGCTTCAACGGCGAGAAGTGGGTGACGGGCCGCGCCGGTGAGAAGCGGACCGCTCCTACATGGCCGAAACCCCGCCTCCCCCACCGCCGTTGCGGCTGCATGCTTGTGGTCCTCCAGTGGAGAACTGGAGAAGAGACCACATCCTTCCTGGGGGGACAATGAGAGGAAACGCGAACCGGAGCACCACCAGACGTATGCGGGCCGCCCTGGGCGCGGCGGTCGCGGCCTGCGCGGTCACGGCGTTGCTGCCCGCAGCCGCCTCGGCCGAGCCCACGACTGCGGGCGGCCTCGGATCCAGTGTCGAGAGGGTCAGTGTCGCCGCCGATGGCACCCAGGCCGACGGCGACTCCGCCGGCGCCTCGATCACGCCCGACGGCCGTCACGTCGTCTTCTCGTCGTCGGCGAAGAACCTCACGCCCGACGCAACGACGGGCAGCGAGAAGGTGTTCGTCCGCGACCAGCAGACGAGGCAGATCAAGCAGATGTCGTCCAACTCCACCCCGATCCAGCCCCCGGTGATCAGCGGTGACGGACAATACGTGGCCCAATGGGGGAAGTTGTTCAAAGACACGAAGATCTTCCTGTCCCAGGCGGGCACGGGAAGAACGATCGGCATCGGGTGCTCGGGCCTCAGCTGCAGCCAGCCGTCGCTGAGTGCGGACGGCCGCTACATCGCCCACGTCGCCACCTTCAATCGACCGGCGTCCCGGCAGAGCGTCGAGGTGATCGACTGGCACGCCGGCGCCAAGGTGACCGTCGCCGAGTTCGAGCACACCCTCCCGGCCCGGCCGTCCATCAGCGGTGACGGCCGATACGTCGCCTACGAGGACGGCGAGGCGGGAGACGTCTTCGTGTGGGACCGGACGAGCGGCACCAGCTCCGGCCCGATCGAGGACTCCTCCAAGGGGGCGACACTCGTCCAGCTCAGCGACGACGGCACCAAGGTCGTCTACCTCTCGGGCTCCGACACCTACGTCCACGACATGCCCTCGGGCACCGACCAACTGGTGCCGAACGTGCGGGGCGTGGCCATCGATCCCACCGGCCGCTATCTGCTGTACGCCCCGGCCGACACGACCGGACCGTCGCTCACTCTGCGCGACCTGCAGACGGACACCGACAAGATCGTCTCGGACCAGCCCGCCTCGGCCGTGTCCCACGCGGTCAGCGCCGGTGGGCGGGACGTGGTCTTCCAGTCCACGGCCGGCGGCATCGTGCCCGGCGACACCAACGGCAAGTCGCACGTCTTCGTCCGCCACTTCGGCTGATCGCTCCGGCACCCACCGCCGCTCCACCAGGGTCGAAGCCATCGGCACCGTCGTGGACAGGGCGCTGACCCGCCGATGCCGGGCATCCGAGGATCAGTAGCGAACTGCGCCGGAGCCGCTTGGACACGGCCATCAGCGCCAACCGACCTCATTCTGTGACGTGTTGTTATCGCTCAGTCGGCGACGGAGGCGAGGCCGGCGATGACGCGGCGGTATCCGTGCGGGTCGACTCCCGTGCCGGTGGCGCGTGTCCACTGGGCAGCGGCGGACTCGGGGGCGTTCACGGCGCTCATCCCGTTCATCGCGCTCATCGCGTTCCTCCCGTCGTCAGGACGGCCTTGCCCCGGATCCGGCGGTCCCGCAGGTCGACCAGGGTGTCGGCGGTCTCCGTCCAGTGGGCGATCCGGCCGATCTCCGGGTGCAGCCGCTCCTGTTCCACGAGGCGTACCAGTGTCGCGAGATCGGAGCCGTAGGGGGCGCCTGCGTAGTGGAAGTGCTGGATCGTCACGCGCTCCGGCCCGCTCAGCAGGTGGAAGAAGTCGAGGGTCACCGGGGTGCGGCTCGCCTGGCCGAACCAGACGAGCATGCCGCCGGGGCGCATCTTCGAGAGGGCGAGCGGGAGGTTCGGCCCGCCCGTGGACTCCAGGACGACGTCGAACGGCCCTTGAACCGCCGTCACCTCGTGCGCCACCTCGGCGCCCAGTTCCGCGAGCCGCTCGCCGCGCACCGGTGTGGCCGTCACCGCGGTCAGCTCGGCTCCGGCCGCGACGGCCAGCTCGGTGACGTAGTGGCCGACGCCGCCCGAGGCGCCGGTCAGCAGCACCCGCTTGCCGGCCAGGGAACCGGCCGTACGCAGCAGCCGCAAGGCGGTGATCCCGGCCAGCGGCAGGGCTGCCGCCCGTACGCTGTCGATGCCGGCCGGGAGCACCGCGAGAGAGTGGGTGGGCACGGCCGCGTACTCGGCCCAGCCGCCCTGCGGCGGATGCCCGACCACGCGGGTGCCGACGCCGGGGCCGGAACCGTCGGCTGCCGCCTGCACGACGAGGCCGGCGATGTCCTTGCCGGGCAGCAGCCCCGGCCGGGGGTGTTCGAGGAGGAACGTCTCGCCCCGGTTCGGAGCGAACGCCTCGACCTTGATCAGCGCCTCACCGGGCTCCAGGACGGGCTGGGCAACCTCGGCGAAGGCGACGGGACGCGCCATGTCCCCCGTGGGAATCAGTCTTTGCATGCGGGGAATACAACCTCCACGGCGGCCCCGTGAGCCAACAACGCACACGCAAGGCTGACAACTTTCCGTTGTCACCTATGGTGGGAGCCATGGATCTCGACATGGCGCAGGTACGTGCCTTCGTACGCGCCGCCGAGGAACTGCACTTCGGACGGGCGGCGGGGACGCTCGCCATCTCCCAGCAGGCGCTGTCCAAAAGGATCGCGCGGCTGGAATCCCTGCTCGGCACCGAGCTGTTCCAGCGCGGCGGCAGCGGGGTAGGCCTCACCGAGGCCGGAGAACGCTTCCTCACGCCGGCCCGGCAGACCCTGGCCGCAGCCGATGCCGCGGTCGCGGCGGCGGTGGGAAGGAAGGACCGTCCGCTGCGCGTCGACGTCTGGGGCCACCTCTACGCACCGATGCGGACACTGGCCCAGGTCGCCGGGCGGGACGGGGAGTTCGTGATGGGTCACGGGCGCGATCTGTCATCGGTGGCGGCCGCGCTGCTGCACGGCGACATCGACGCGGCCTTCGGCCGGGTCCACCCCCCGCTGCACACCGGGCTGGCGCACCGCCTCGTCCGCCTCGAACCGGTGGACGCCGTACTGAGCGCAGACCATCCGCTCGCAGCCGAACCGGCCCTGAGGCCCGACCAGTTGAGCGACAGTGTACTCTGGGCACCCAGTGCGCTGGACCGGCTCGACTTCCTCCGCCAGTTCGCTGACCGATTCGGCATCCGGAACACTGCCACGGGCGTCAACCTGGGGCTCATCCACTTCCTCGAAGACGTGGTCGGCGACCCGCGTCTTTTCTCGCTGCTGCCCGCCGACATGCCGCTGCCGCACATCCCCGGACTGCGCGCCGTCCCGCTGGTCAACCCCACACCGCTGTACGCCTGGTCGCTGCTGTGGCGCATCGGCAACGGGCATGCGGGACTGGACAGGCTCACCGCGGCCTGCGCCGCGCAGGCACGGCAGAGTCGATGGCTGGAGTACGACCCGGCGCACGACTGGCTGCCCGAACCGCCCGTGGCCGGTCCCCCGCCCCGGTGAGCAGCACTGCTGCCTGAGGTGCGCCCTCTCGTCACGCCCCACGTAACCTCTTCCTGTGTCAGAATCCCGCCTGCATCGCGTCGCCGTACTCGTCCTCGAAGGCGCGAAGCCGCTCGATGTCGGAATTCCCGCGCAGGTTTTCACGACCCGCGCGAGCATGCCGTACGAGGTGCGGGTGTGCGGGGCGACACCCGGTCTCGTGACCGGCGGCGACGGCCTCGCGTACTGCGTCGCCCACGGCCTCGACGCCCTCGCGTGGGCCGACATCGTCTTCGTCCCCGGCTACCGGTTCCCGGACCGCGACGACCCGCCGCAGGCCGTCGTCGACGCACTGGTCGCCGCCCACGGCCGGGGCGCTCGGCTCGCCGCCATCTCGACGGGCGCCTTCGCGCTCGCCGCCACGGGCCTGCTCGACGGCAGGCGCGCCACGACGCACTGGCACTACACGCGGGCGCTCGCGGCCAGGCATCCGCTCGTCCAGGTCGACGAGAACGTGCTGTTCGTCGACGAGGGCAGCGTGCTCACCTCGGCCGGCGCCGCCTCCGGCATCGACCTGTGCCTGCACATCCTGCGCGGCGACCTCGGAGTGGCCGCGTCCAACCACGCGGCCCGGCGTCTGGTCGCGGCTCCCTACCGCAGCGGCGGCCAGGCCCAGTACGTGCCGCGCAGCGTCCCCGAGCCGCGCGGCGAGCGGTTCGCCGACACCCGCGAGTGGGCGCTGCACCGGCTCTGTGAGCCCCTCACCCTCGACATACTGGCGCGGCAGGCGGGGGTCTCGCCGCGCACGTTCTCCCGGCGCTTCGTCGAGGAGACCGGGTACACGCCGATGCAGTGGGTGATGCGCGCCCGCATCGACGTGGCCCGCGAACTGCTGGAGCGGTCGCAGCGCAGCGTCGAGCAGATCGCCGCCGATGTCGGTCTCGGCACCGGCGCGAATCTGCGGCTGCACTTCCAGCGCATCCTCGGCACCACCCCGAGCGAGTACCGGCGCACCTTCACCCTGGGCGAGTGACCCGCCCGGCACCGCGTGGCGGGATCCTTTCGAACCATGGCGATGCCGCCACTGTCAGCGGCGCGAGCCACGGACGAACCTTGTGGCGAAGGGAAGGGACATCACTCATGACTCGCATCGCCATCAACGGATTCGGCCGCATCGGGCGCAATGTGCTGCGCGCACTGCTGGAGCGCGACAGCGCCCTGGAGATCGTCGCCGTCAACGACCTGACGGAGCCCGCCACTCTCGCCCGGCTGCTCGCCTACGACAGCACGGCCGGCCGGCTCGGGCGCCCGGTGACCGTCGACGGGGACGCCCTCGTCGTCGACGGCCGCCGGATCACGGTGCTGGCCGAGCGTGAACCGGCGCAGCTGCCGTGGGCCGGACTCGGCGTCGACATCGTCCTGGAGGCCACCGGCCGCTTCACCTCGGCGAAGGCGGCCCGCGCCCACCTCGACGCGGGCGCGAAGAAGGTACTCGTCAGCGCGCCGTCGGACGGCGCCGACGTCACGCTCGCGTTCGGGGTCAACACCGACGCCTACGACCCGGCCGTACACACGGTCGTCTCGAACGCCTCCTGCACCACCAACGCGCTCGCGCCGCTGGCCAAGGTGCTCGACGAACTCGCCGGTATCGAGCACGGGTTCATGACGACGGTGCACGCCTACACGCAGGAGCAGAACCTGCAGGACGGTCCGCACCGCGACGCCCGCCGTGCCCGGGCCGCCGGCGTCAACATCGTGCCGACGACGACCGGTGCCGCCAAGGCGATCGGCCTGGTGCTGCCGAACCTCGACGGCAGGCTGTCGGGCGACTCGATCCGCGTGCCGGTGCCGGTGGGTTCGATCGTCGAACTCAACACGACCGTCGCCCGCGACGTGACGCGCGAGGATGTGCTGGCGGCGTACCGCACCGCGGCGGAGGGGCCGCTCGCCAGCATCCTCGATTACTCGGACGACCCGCTCGTGTCGTCCGACATCACGGGCAATCCCGCCTCTTCCATCTTCGACTCGGCCCTCACCCGCGTCGACGGCCGCCACGTCAAGGTGGTCGCCTGGTACGACAACGAGTGGGGCTTCTCGAACCGCGTGATCGACACGCTCGAGCTCCTCTGCGGACGGATGGCCTGAACCGTCGCCTTTCCCCGAAAACACGGTGTCCCCCGGCCCGATCACGGGCAGGGGGACGCTTCGTTCAGCAGCGGGTCAGGTCACCTGGTGCATTCGGCGAGGCCGATGATGAGGCCGCCGAAGACTCCGCCCAGGACGGCTTCGGGCTGTCCCACGGCAGCACCGAGGAGGCCGAAGGTGGCTCCCTCACCCATCTTGTCCCCGATGCAGTTCATACGGCCCCTCTTGTCGCCGGACGCGGCGGGACGCATCATGGCGGCCGTCTTCATCAGGGTCCTCTTCGTGGCGGCCGGTGCGGCGGCTGCTGCTCTCACCGAGAAGACCGGCGGGCTCATGGTGCCGGTGATCGTGTCGCCGGTGACGCCTTCGACGGTCTGGGTCACCGTGTTGCCGGAGACGGTCAGGCCGACCTTGTGGGTCGTGCCGTTGGTGTCCTTCAGCGTGGTGGGGAGGATGGTGGCAACAGTGCCGTCGGTGTCCGTCGCGGTGACGGTCCCGTCGGACGACGTCACCCGGCTTCCCGCAGGAAGGCTGAAGGTCTTCGTCGTGGTCGTGGCGAAAGTCTGCGGCTTCACGTCAGGGCTGGTCGTACTTCCACTGCTGCCGGACGGGTCGGTGCTGGTGCGGGCGACGTACATGGTGGATCCGGCCGTCGAGTTGACGACGGGGACGGTGACGGTCGCGTCCACGGTCCACGGCTGGTTGTCGGTGTCGAACGTCCACGTTCCGGTGACCTTCTTGCCGACAGCCGCGAAGTCGACCCAGGCGTAGTTCTTCGACGGGACGTCCACGGCGATGCCGTTGTGCCGGTGGCGAGCGCGGTGTCGTAGAACCAGCCGGTCGCCGGATCGTACATCCGCCGGCGCACGAGCTTCGTGGTGGCGGCGGCCTTGGCGCGCCAGGCAGTGGCGTCCGCCCGTTCGCCCAACTCCCCCGCGATGAGACCCAGGTACTGCTGGTCGGCGGCGAGGTAGGCGTTGAGGTCCACGGACTCCTGGTTCAGCGAGTAGCCGGTCACCTTCCCGGAACCGTCCCGGTTCGGCACGACCGTGGTGCCCGACGCGGCGTCGAACCGGGGGGCGTTGTCCATGCCGCTCTCCCAGGCCGCGGCCTGCCGCTGCTGCTCGGCCGAGCCGTTGGCGGGGTCGACGGTCGCGCCGTACTCCGCGAGCCCGTTGTGGTCGTGGTCCCGGTTGCGGTACCACCACGCCTCGTACGCGGCCAGCTTCGGGTACGCCTCCCGCAGGAATTCCTTGTTCCTGCTCCGCCGGTAGACCTGCCACACCGACCACGCGCCCAGCGGCGGCTTGCTGTTCCGCTCGTTCCAGTTGGTCCCGCCGCGCCGCGGGTCGTTGTAGAACACGGCGTCCGGGATCATCCCCGCGTCCTGTGGCCGGGTCGTGGAGCCGGGGCGTATCTGATGGTCGAGCACCGAGCGGATCTGGGACTCGGCGAGCTCCGTATCGAAGCGCGCCGTGCCGGCCGCCTGTTTCCAGGTGTCCCACGCCCAGAAACCGCCGGCGAACCACTTGTACGACAGGGACGGCGTGATCCCGTCGTGGGCGAGGCTCTCGGCGGCGCTGCGCCAGTTGGTCACCAGTGTCTCCAGTGCCTTGACGGCGAGCCGCCGCCGGCCGGCGGGCACCCCTGCGGTCACGCCGCTGGCGTACCGCCGCCAGCGGATCTCGACCGCCTGCACGGTCCGCTCCGGGGCGGTGAGCACCCGCCGCGCCCCATCGGCCTCGGTGCGGCGCTCGGCCTGGGTGAACGTGTAGCTCTCGGTCCAGGCCAGGGAGCGTTCCGTGCCCGGCGCGAGCGTGAAGGGCGCGGCCAGTTCCGTGCGGTAGGAGTCCCCCGTCACGGTCGTACGCACCGGATCCGCGTGCCGCACCTCGAACCGTTCGGTGCCGTCGGTGAGGAAATCGTCCGCCGCACGCACCCTGGCGAAGTCGACGGCGACGCCCCGGGACGCGACGGCCAGCGAGGGCGCCTGCCGCATGGGCGCCTCGGCGGGCCGCAGCAGACGTCCGCTCCAGTCGGCGCCGAAGGTGCGCGGGATGCGGCCGGTGTTGCGCACCACGGCCCGTACCAGCGCGGTGCGGTGCGTGGCGTACCGGAGATCGAGCGTGAGCCGGAGGCCGTCACCGAGGTCGTACGCCTGGACCAGGGCGCCGGGACGGGAGGTGAAGTGCGGCTCGCCGCCGCCGGCGAGGTCGAGCGTGCGGCCGTGCTCGCTCAGCCTGATGCGGGTGAACGAGGAGCTCAGCCACCAGGGATACTCCTGCGCGACGTAGAGCGGGCCGGTGAACCCGCCGTAGCCTCCCGGGGCGTGCGACGCCGGCAGGGCGTAGGCGTGCCAAGCCCCCTGATCGGAGAAGACGTTGACCGGATTGATGTCCTTGGCGTCGCCGGGCAGCGCTGCCGTCGGGCTGCCGCGCAGGTCGAGCACGTCGTCGTAGCCGTGGCTCGTGCCGATGCGGTCGTGGCCGTGGGCGTGGGCGTCGTTCGGGGAAGCCGTGTGCCGGGGCGGAGCGGCAGCTGTGGGCTGCAGGCTGGTGATGGCCACGGTCAGGGCCAAGGCGACGGTCGCCAGGGCGCGGGAGTGCGGTCGCAGAGACACGTTCCGTCCTTCCGAGGTCCGGTCAGGGTCCGAGAACCGGAGGGGTTTTCGGCAGCATGGAACGGGCTCGGAGTCCACGGCACGTGATTCCCCGAGTCAGGCCGGAAGCGATCCCGCCGACGACGGGAAGCGGCCCGAAGCGGGACCGCGGCCGCCGTCACGGGAGTCTGGACGAGTGCGGGTCCTTCAGAGCCCGGGTGCCGCCCGTTCGGTCCCGGGCGGCCAGTGGTGGCCGGCGTCATGCGGCTTGCTCAGCGCCGTCTGGTCATTGGCCACCAGTACCTGTGCCAGCCGGGCTGCCGCGGCCACGACGGCAGGCCGGCCCGGCGAGTCCAGGTAGACCTCGTCGCGGGCATCCGCACCGACCGAGTCCTGTACCGCGCCGTAGGCGGTGCCGAGACGTGCCATCAGCTCGACCTCTTCTTCGGTGCGGAGACTCTGCCCCAGCCAGCGCGACGGATTGTCCGCCTCGCAGAAGTCGTCGAACAGCACGTGCACCACGTGGTCGAGGTTCTCGAACCGATCCGGGTCGAGCCACACCTCCCGTTGCCAGGTGGGGCTGGTGCTGGTGCAGACGGTCCACCGGTGGCGGCCCTCCAAGGGCGCGGTTCTGCGGGCCGCCTACCGCGACCTGATCGCCGACCAGATCTACGGCCTGTTCTGGTACCGCTTTCTCCTGGGGCACACCCCCTCGGCCCCGAAACGGCCGGCCGCCTGACCGACTCCGTCCTCGGGTCGCGATGCCGACCAGTCAGCGCGAGCCGGTGAGAACGCGGCCGGACCAGATGTCGATCACCACCTGGTGGTGATGCGGGCGCACCGTCGGCGTGCCGGCGGCGTAGTTCTTGTCGACCTGCGCCGCCTCGGCCGCGTCCGGTCTGGCGTCCGTGCAGGACGTGCCGGGGCCGTGGCCGGACATGAGCTCCGAGCACGGGCCGCTGTAGTCGTCGGGCAGCCCGAGGATGTGCCCGGTTTCGTGCGCCGCGATCCGGGTCGCGTCGTAGCCCTCGTCCACCGCTTGCTGCCCCAGCTGCACATCGCCGCTGCCGCCGGGGAAGACCGGCCCCAATGTGGCCTGCGGCCAGCCGTTGGTCGCCTCGTAGATGTAGTCGGCCGAGCCGGGGGTGCTCGTCGGCTCCAAGCGCACGTTGTGCACCGCGTCGTTCCAGTTCTGCACGGCCTGCTTGATCGGGCCCGCCCACTGACCGGCATTACTGGCGTCGTAGGTCAGGGTGACCACAGCAGGGGCCTGCGGCGCGGGGTGCGCCGAAGCGACGCCGGCCGGAGTGCTCAGCATGGCCGGAACAAGTGCCGTCAGCGCGGCTATTCGCTTGATCATGAGACTGATGCGCCTCCTTGAGTCTCGGGTGTTGCCCGCAGTAAACGCGTTCGCCGCGGACATGACAATCCCTCCTGTCGGAGACCGGGGCTCAATGGTTGCCAAATCGGGGCAGGAAGGAGGCAGAGGAACAAAGGCTTCGTCGTCGGAACGTGGGCGGGCATGATTTCCGCTGTGCATGAGGACGAGAACGAGCGCAGGAGCGCGCGGTACAAGCTGACTGAGACCGAGCACGGCCGTGTCTGGGGCGATTGCGTCGAGGCGGAGGGACTGTTCGGAGAGCCCCAGCGCGGGACGTACGAGCTGTTCGGCTGGGTTCCGGAGAAATCCGGCGTACCTGCTTGGGCCGGCAGCCGGGTGTGGCTCGTGCCGGACGACGAGGCGCTCGACCCCTGGCTGCTGGAGGACGCGGAGAGTGCGGGGCAGCCTCCCGGGGCGGACAGTCTCGTGCTCACCGGCCTGGACGACTACGAGGGTCCGCCCGAGGGGTACAGGGGTCGCGTTCGTGTGCACGACGGGCATCGCTGGCTGGGCTCCTGCCAGGAGTTCACCCGCGTCCTGCCGCCCGGGCAGGTGCCGCCCCCGCTCGTGCTGCGGGGGCTCGCCCCGAGCGATCGGCTGAGGGCGGCACTGATGAAGGGCACCCGGCGGGCGCTGGACCTGGAGGAGGCCGCTCTGGAGATACGGGACAGCCGGGGTGAGCCGCTTGCTGATCGGCTGCTGTGGGCCACGGTCCGCGACTGGCGCCCGTCCTCCTGCGGGGCGGACCTGATCGACCTGGAGCTCGACGGGGGCCGCTTCACACCCGTTCCCGAATACGCCCGGCCCGTCTGGGAGCGGTGGCTCGCCGGGCCTCCGGACGCCGTCAACACGTGGGCCGGTCTCGATACCCGCCACCGCGGGGCCTGGCACGACCTCGTCCGGGAGCGGGCCTGCCGACGATCCCACCATGACCGGCCGGCCGGTCACACCTATGAACTCGACGGCCGGTACATCACCGACGAACCAGCCCTCTACCTGGCGCTCGGCGAGGCGGTCAACGGGCCGGGCGGCTACTTCGGCGGCTGTCTTGCCGCCCTTGACGACTGCCTGCGCGGCACCTTCGGCTACACCGCCCCCGCCACCCTGCTCTGGCGAGACGCCGCGACCGCACGCAAGCACCTGTCCCACGTCCTGACGCCGGACGGCCGGCCCCACGACCTGTTCGCCGCAGTCCTCGAAGCCCTGGCCGAAGGCGGCATGGACGTCACCCTGGCATGAGCTGCTGCCTGCCCGGGGCCAACCACCGATCCTCGCGTGGGCCACCCACGGATCCTCGAAACGCGCCTGCAAACGCCCCGCCTGCCGCATCCGCACGAGTGGTACCGCAACCGTCCCCGGCGCACCCGCCCGCGTCCACGGCGTGAGCCGCCCCGGCCCAAGGAGGCCGCGGCCGCGCGGCTGGCGGGGCAGGCCGACAGCGTGGTGCCGGCGCTGCTGCGGGGTCTGGCCGGTGTGCAGCGGACCGCTGATCTGGAGCCGGTCATAGGGGTGTTGAGGCACGTCGGGCCTCCGGCCTGCGACGCCGTACTGGCGGCGTGGGGCCGGAAAGAGGTGACGGACTGGCAGGCGGGCCGGCTCCTCGGGGTGTTCGACGAGTGCTCCGCCGACCAGTACGCGGCCCTGGCAGCCGATCCGGACCACGGCAGGTCGGGCAACGGCTTCCGCGGGTACCTCTCGGTCGACCCCGACGAGGTCGGCCCGGACACCGAGGTACGCGGACACGGCTGGCTGGCCCTCACCGCACCGGGCGTCGGCCACGGCGCGTTCCCCGGAACGCTCCGCATCCGAGAATCACCGCCGCTCTCAGCATCCTCAGCGCCCTCAAGAAGGCCAGGGGCTATGGTTGTTGACCATGCCGTTAGGACAGCCGCCCGAGGGCGAGCAGAACCCTTACAGCCAGGACCCCTACCAGCAGTCATGGGGGCCTCAGCCGTCGAGCGGCGGGGGCGGGGGTGGCGGGAATCGGGCAAAGGCCGTCGCGATCGCTGCCGCCACGACCGTGGTCGTGGCGGCCGGTGTCAGCGGCGCCCTGATCCTGGGCGGCGGCAAGGACGACAGCGCGGACGGCCGTGGCGGGGACACGAATGCGCCGGCGAGTGCCTCGCCGAGCGCGACGGCCTCGGCGTCAGCGTCGGCGTCCGGCCACCCGCACGCCGGCGAGTCCGAAAGACCGACCGTCCCGGGCTGGAAGGTCGTCGTCAACCCCAAGTGGGGCACGGCTTTCGACGCGCCGCCGGACTGGGTCGTCAAACCGCCGGACTTGATCATCGGCTTCGAGGACAGCAAGGTCGACTACAGCGACCCCCACAACTGGGGCAAGACCGTCATCGTCATGAGCGCACCGGCGGTCCTCCGGGAGAACTGGTGCCTGTCCGTCGACGACAAGAGCGGTCGTACGCACGGCACCGATCTGGCGGCAGCGGGCACCAAGGGTGCCCAGGGCGCCGAGAGTACCGACGATGTCGCCCTGAGCCAGGTGACCCGGTGGGTGTACGGCGGTTACACGCAGCCCGACAAGAAGAGCATCGTCTCCGACAGGACGGCGCAGCCGTACACGACCGTGTCCGGCATCAAGGGCAGCATCGCCTGGGCCCGGTCCAGGAACACACCCCGGAAAGGCACATGCGAAAGCGACGGCAAGGCCGTCACGTTCGGCTTCAAGAACTCCGCGGGTGACTTCGTCGCATGGAGCCTCTACGGCGCCACAGGTGTGAAGGACGAGCTGCCGGACTCGACGATCATGAAGATCCTCAGCACGGTACGGCTCCACGGGACGCCGAGGCCATCCGCATCCTGAGCCGGGCACCGTTGAGTACCGTGGGACGAGCGATGACGGGGGGCGGACGTACATGGCGAGGCAGACGGGCTCCGGCGGCGGGCCGCCCATCACCAATACCGCGGTCGACTGCACGGCCGAGTACCTGATCCAGATCGGGATCCTCCAGGGCGATCTCAATCTGACGCTGCGGGTGGAGCCCCCGCCGCCCGATGACGACGCTCCGCTGGCCGCGGCCGAGCGGAGGCTGGCACGCAGTCTCCTGTACCGGTGGCGGGCCGAGGCCGACGCCTGGGACATGACCGATCCCGAGCCGCTGCCCGTGCGCTGGACGCCCAGCCGGCGGGTGAAGTCCGCCGGGGAGCACGTGCCCGCGGGCTCCGGGACCGACACCATCGCCGGGACCTTCCTCGGGCTCCGGCCCCGACGGCGCCTCGTCGTGCTGGGCACCGCCGGGTCCGGCAAGACCGTGCTCTCCGTCCTGCTCACCCTCGAACTCCTCGCCCGCCGGCTCACACAGGGCGAGGACGGCGTGCCGGTCCC
Source organism: Streptoverticillium reticulum (assembly GCF_047456005.1). Lineage (NCBI taxonomy): Bacteria > Bacillati > Actinomycetota > Actinomycetes > Kitasatosporales > Streptomycetaceae > Streptomyces > Streptoverticillium reticulum. Next base: position 134,713 of record NZ_CP179755.1, read on the forward strand.
GCTCGTGCTGTCGCTGGAGTCCTGGGACACCCGGCGGCAGTCGCTCACCGAGTGGCTGGTGGACCGGCTGCGCCAGGACCACCCCGGTCTGCCGCCCGTGGACGGCGTCCACCCGGCCCGTCGGCTGGTTCTCGAGCGGCGGGTGCTGCCCGTCCTCGACGGCCTCGACGAACTGCCCGAGCATCGCCGCGCCGAGGTCCTCGACGCGCTCAACGCGGGCCTCGGCGGCGAGGGGGACGCCGTACTGGTCTCCCGCACGGCCGAGTACGCCCGCCTCGACCAGGAGGGCAGGGGTCTGCGGCACGCCACCGTGATCGAGTCGCTGCCGCTGCGACCCGACGAGGTGGCGAACTACCTCCGCAGAGCCCGGCCTCCGGCCCGCGCCGCCGCCTGGGCAGGCCTGTTGGAGACCCTCCAGAAGGAACCCTCCGCACCGGTCGCCTGGGCCCTGAGCAGTCCGCTGATGGTGTGGCTGGTACGCCGGTCGTACGAGCACCACGCGGCGCTTCCAGGGGAGTTGGCGGACCGGGGGCGATTCCCGACCCGGGACGCCGTCGAGGCGCACCTGCTCGACCGGATCGTGCCCGCCGCGTTTCCGCCGCTGCCTGCGCACCCCGGCCGGCTGCACCCGCCCCGCACCTGGGACGCCGAGCGGGCCGGCGCCTGGCTCTCGTACCTGGCGCTGCTGCTGAGCCGTCGCGAGGAGTCCGAACTGGCCTGGTGGCGGCTGCACATGGCACCGCTGCCCCGGCTGCTGGCCACGCCCGCGCTGCTGGTGACCGGCATCCTGCTCTCCTTCGTCATCAAGGCGGGCATGTCGGGCTATGCGGACGCCTCGCCGTTGGGTGATCTCAGCGGCACGTACGCGGTGACGGGCGGGGTCGTCTTCGCGGCCATGGCGCGGTCCGTGACCGCCTCCTGGTTCGGTCAGCGACTGTCCGAGCCGCGGCGCAGCGCGAATCCGCTGCTCTTCGTCCGGGCCCTGCGCTCTCTCGACCGGCACGCGCGCGTGGGCCCGCTGGTCCGTCTTGCGGCGCTCGTGGGCGGTCCCGCCCTCGCCGTCCTCCTCCTCGCGCTGTACCCCGTGGCAGGGGACCCCGTCCTGGTGTGGTTCTCGATCGGTGGTGTGCTCCCCGTCCTGCTGCTGATCGTGTACGGGGCTCCCGCCGACACCGTGGACGCCGCCACTCCCGACGAACTCCTGCGCGGCGAGCAGAGTGCGCTCATCACGACGCTGACGCTGGTGGCCCCGCTGATCGGGGCCGGCGCGGGTGCGTTCTTCTGGCTGCACGGCGGGAGCGGCGGCTGGGAGGAGGCGGTCGGCGGCTGGGCGGGCGCCTCGGCCACGCTGGTGCTGCTCAGTCCGTGGAGCCGCTGGATGCTGGCCAGGTGCTCCCTCGCGGCGGCGGGCCGGGTGCCCTGGTCGCTGATGGCGTTCCTCAGGGACACGCGCACGGCCGGCCTGCTGCAGGTGTCGGGCGGCACCTACCGCTTCCGTAACCGCAGGCTCCAGGAGCATCTGGCGGGGCAGCGTGCCCAGGAACAGGGAACGGCCGCGGCCGGACCCGAGCGGTCCTCTCTCCCCGCGCTCTCGGACTCCCGTCACTTCACGGTGGAACGCACGGCGGACCACTACCGCCTCAGCGGCCGGTCGCGGAGGCTTCCGCTGGCCCACTGGGCCGTGATCGGCCCGCTCTTGAGCGTCTTCGTCGTCCGGTTGAGCGTGTCCGGGCAGTGGCAGGACCCCGCTGCGTGGCTGGTTCTGCTCTTCTGGCCCCTGGTCGGTGCTCTGATCACCGTGGCCGGGTTCCTCATGCCGCGGCGGCGGCTGGAGCTGGAGCTGACCCGGGACGGCGTCACCTCCGTGATCGGGCGCAGGCGGCGCTCCTACGAGTGGCGCCACGTCGAGGAGATCGCCGTGCGCCGGGCGATCGTCCGGGGCCGGGACGCGCGCTTCTACGCGCTCCAGGTCCGGCTGCTCGCCGGCGCCCCGCGTCCGCCGCGCCGCTCCCGGATGGGAGAGGGCTGGTTCTTCGTCCTGCCGATGAGCCTTTCGTCGCGTGTGGATCCCCGGCTGACCGCGGTTCTGGCCGACTTCGCCGGATCCCGGTGGACGTCGTCGTCCGGTGGCCGCTGAGACTTCAGCAGAGCGGTTCGGCTTTTATGGAGGCCTCGAGGAGGGCCAGGCAGCGTGCCGTCACGGTGTGGCCGTCCTCGGTGATGTCGACGGCGTAGGCGATGGGGGCCCGGCCCGTGGTCCCCTGCGGAGCCGTGATCCGCCAGCGCGCCTCGTACGTGTCGTGCGCCCGCAGCATCCGGGGCGGGTGTCCGACAAGGGTGGCGTGCCAGCCCGCGGGCAGCAGGGGCGGACGTACGGTCATGGCGAGGTCGCGTGCGGTGGTGTTCTTCACGGTGAGCCGTCCGCCGTCCGCAGGGTGCAGGCGCAGGGCGTCGGAGCTGGACCAGCGGATGGTGAACTCGCGCAGGCGGAGCTGCTGTTCCTGCTTGTTGTCCTTGTCGAACGGGGAGCCCATGTCGAGGCGGACGGAGTCGACGGCTTCCGGGACGGGAATGTCGTAGCCGTACTCCTTCGTGAAATAGGCGCCCTGCTTCTTCTGGTGGGAGTGTCCGTGCGGAAAGCTGACCGTGCGGACGCCGACCTGGCCCTCCACGGAGCCCGGCGAGAAGAACGACGACGTGACGCTGTCCGGATCGAAATTCACCGACACCTCGCTCAGCGGCAGCGGCATTCCGAAGTCCATCCGCAGCCAGTTGCTCTTCTGCGGGGATCCCTTGACCGACCAGTAGCCCGTGTGGCCCGGCAGAGCGGCGGACGGCGGATGTCCCGGCGCTGAGTAACTGGCGCTGAGCTTCGGCCAGTCCGGGGTGGCGGCCGCGGTGAGGTCGATCCGGCGGACCGAACCGGTCAGCGGGTGCCGCCACTCGTCGTACCGCCCGGGCAGACCGAAGATGGCGTCCGGCGGCAGCACGCTCGTCTCCAGGAGCGTCAGGGCGAGCGGTACGACCAGGTACCCGGCGAGATGGGCGAGCAGCAGGGTGTGGCGGGCGACGCGGTGCCGGGGAAGGCGGAACGCGGTGCTCTCCGGTTGGCGCACGGGCGGGGGCGCCATGCTCTCACCGGAGCCCTCGGTACCGGCCGTACCGGCGAGCCACCGCACCGTCCCCCCGAGAGCCTCGGTCGCAACGCAGCGCACCGGGATGCCCAAGGTGTCCAGCGCGCGCAGCAGATGGCCGCCGCCGGCTGCGTCCAGCTGCGCGCGCACGGCGGTGTCGTCGCCCTGTACGGCCCGGCTGTACAGCAGCCCGAGACGGCGCGGACGAAGGCGTGGGGGCAGGGTGGTGAGAACGTGCAGGACCCGGGTGACGGCGCGCACGGCATCGCCGTGCGCGGCAGGGTCGTCCACCACCAGCAGCAGTCCTCGGGCCCGGCGCAGTACGTCCAGCGCGGCCGCCGACTCCTGGCTGCCGTACGCGTCACCGGACGGGTCGAACCACAGGACGGGCGTCCCGGCCGTGCGCACGAGCGGCGGCCCGGCCCCGGGCGTGACGCCCAGGGAGACCAGCCCTTGCCGGTGCACTCCTGCGCGTTGCGTGCCCGAGCCCCCGACGAGCACCACGACACGCGCCTGTTCGTATCCAGGAGGCAGCGCCTTCCCGCAGTGCGGACAGCATGCGTCCAGGCGGCGCACGCCGAGGACGGCGGGCAGGCGGGTGCCGCAGCGGCAGCGGTGGTGGAAGACGCCGTACCGGCCGGGCACCAGTTGCCGGTGCTGTGCCCGGCACGTCGGGCACAGCCTGACCGGGCGGTCGATGGTGCGCCCGCAGTCCGTGTACGGGCACGGCGCCGTCCGACGGCGCAGCGCGCGCCCCGTTCGCGCGATGGCCGCCCCCACCGCCCACCACAGGCTCCACAGTGCGCAGCACAGCGCCCACACCGACAGCGCACACAGCAGCGGAAGGATGCTGATCGCCGTTGCGGTCAGCACGACGGCGACGGCCGTGAGCAGGAAGGCCGGGCGCAGGAGGAGCATCAGGCAGCCCTGTCCGCCGGTCCCGGCCTGCTGCGGGCGGCGGAACGCGTCGCTCACCCGGTCGGCCATGAACCGCTCGGCGTCGCCCATCAGCCGTTCGTGCTGTTCGAGTCCGTCCCACCACGTCGCACGCAGGTCGCGCGGGGCGGTGACGCGGAGGTAGGCGGGGACGGCCGGCTCGCCGTGCGGATCGGGTGGGGTGCGTGCTGCCCGGCCGAAAGTCCGCCAGACGGTGTGCCATTGGGTCCACACCAGCTTGGGGAGGGTGACGAGGATGCCGTGGCCGATGACCAGGACGACCAGCAGGATGATCGCCAGGAGCAGCATCACGGGGTTCGCCACGGCTCACTCCTTCTCCCGGGCCGGACCGCGCCGCCACAGCAGCCGTGGCGCCCGTTCCGGTTCCGGTTCCTCGGCGCGCGCCAGATCGCGCAGTGCCTCGTAGGTCTCTGCCTCCTCCCACAGCCCCTGCCGGAACAGCCGCAGGATCCGCAGCGCGGCCGGCCGCGGCTCCCCCGGTGCCCGGCGCAGTACGTGCAGCGCGGTGGCCGGGCCGGCGGCGAGCAGGTCCGGCGTTTCCTCCACGAGGGCGGCGAGAGAGGCGCACGCCTGCATGTCCAAGGTGGCAGTGCGTAGTTCGGCGGAGGCTTCGAGGGCGCTGAGCAGCCCGGCGAGAACGGCCGGCCGGTACGGCTCGGGCAGCGGGGCGAGCGCGGCACGTACATCGCCGAGCGGTGCCGTCCCGTCGGCGAGATGACGCGCGGCTGCGTCCCGGAGACGCCCGGGTGCCAGTCCCGCCTCCTGCGGCCGCAGCTCCGCCACGCCTCGTACGAAGCCCACGAGCGGGGAGCCGTCGCCTGCGAAGGCCTCGGCGTCGGTGTCCGGCGCGAGCAGGGCGCACGCGGCCCGCAACCGCCGTACGCCTGCGCCGGCATCGTCCGCGGGGCCCGCGTCCCACAGTTCGGCGACGGTGTCCAGGACGTCGAGGCGTCCGCTCCCCAACGCCCCTGCCAGGAACCGTGCCGCCGGGCCGGGCTCCGGGCATTCGTCACCGGTCAGCCGGTCGAGGTGGAACACGGGGCCCGTCACCCCTTCCCCGTTCTCCGGCCGGGTCCCGGTCAGATGGTGGTGGTCGTCCTGCGGCCGGGCGGTGTACGTGGTGAACGTCAGGCGGGCGGCCAGGCCGACGGGCAGGGGGTAGGAGGCGGCGGCCATCCAGTCGACGACACGGTCGGGGTCCGCGGAGACCAGGGTGGCACCGGGGCCCTCCCCTGCCAGCGCCCGCAGGACCACGGTGAGCAGCCGCTCCAGGAGGCGGACGCCGGGAGCGCCGGTGCCGGCCAGCAGACGGGTCACACGGCCGGGCCCGACGGCGCTGCCGGGAACGAGCTGGGCGAGGTCGGGCAGGCCACGGTCGTCGTCGCACGTCGGCGCCGGGGCCCAGTCGGGGCTGTCCCAGAGCTCGACGGGGCGCAGCCCGGCCAGTTCGTCGGGGGTGGCGTACCAGGCGTGACAGAAGTGGTTGCCCCAACGGCCGCTGTAGTCCTGGCCGGTGAAGACGGTGCGGGTCAGCACGACCGCGTCGTCGTCCGGCCGGTCGTGGGCGAAGGCCACGGGGAAGGGGTGGTGCCGGTCCCGCCCCGGAGGCCGCGCGTATCCCGTCAGCGGGCGCAGGACGTCGAGTGCGGGGCGGGCCGTCGGGGAGACCGCGGTGAAGCGGAAGCCCCCGTGGGGTGCGTCGGTCGACGGCGGGGCGGAGGTGTAGTGCGCCTGTCCTGCCATACGCGTCATCCCCGTCCACGGTCGAGGGCGCCGAAGCGGTGCAGCAGCCACATCAGGGGGTCCTCGGCCCGGTGCGGGCGTACGACGCCGCCGAGTCCGAGGCCGCCGCCCTGCCGGGGCGCGGTGCCGAGCGTGGACAGCGCGAACAGCTGGTAGTCGGCGCAGAACTGTTCGAGTCGCGCGTCGAGTTGGTGTTCCTGCCAGCGCCGCAGCAGGGCCCGCAGCTCGGCGTGGACGGCGGCCCTGTCGTCGGCGTCGAAGACGGGGCCGGGGCAGCGGGTGCGGTGCAGCACGGAGTTGTCCGGCAGGTGCGGCCACAAGAGGTCGGCCTTGGTGAGGGCGACCGCGACCGGCACGGTCACCTTCCCGCCACCGCCCAGGTGGCCCAGCACCCGGGCGAGCACCTCGCCCGACCGGCCCGGCACCCCGTCGCCGTCCTTCACCGGTGCTCCGGGCAGGTCCTGCGGGTCGACGAGGACGACGACGGCGTCGGCCGCGGCGAAGTAGCGCAGCTGGGTCTCCATGCGGTCCCGCGAGGCGAAGTGCTCACCTGCGGTGTCGAGGAAGACCAGGGTCAGCACCTGCTTGCGGGTGCGTCCGAAGCGGCCCCGACGCGTGCGGCTGAGGCGGTGCACGAGGGGCCGGCCGGCGTCGTGCTCGGCGGTCTTGGGGACGGTGTGCTGTTCCTCGTACAGGTGCCGTTCGTACCGTTCGTGGTAGTCGGCCATCGTGTCGTCGTCGCACGGGAGCAGCGCGGCGTCGAGTTCGGCGCCGAGGCGGTGCAGCAGTTCGTGCACCAGGACGCCGATGTAGGTGCTCTTGCCGGAACTGACCGGCCCGGCGAGCGCGACCAGCTTGCCGGGGGTGCGGAGATAGCCTTCCGGCAGCCGCCCTGTGCAACTGGTGCACCGCAGCCGGGTGGTGGTACGGCCGCAGGTGCCGCACACCGCGGAACCGGCCCGGGGGTCGGCGGTCGCGAGGCCCCGGTCCTCGGCGCAGTCGGCGCGGCTCGCGCAGACGTAGGCGATCTGCGCCCGGGAGATGGTCCGGAAGCAGTGCGGGCACACCCAGGTGCGGCGCCACGGCGTTCTCACGTCCGCTCCCTCCGGGTGGCCTTGAGCGTGTGCTGCGGCGGGTCGCGCAGCACGAGTGCCTCGCCGACGGCGAAGCAGCGCAGCCAGCCGCTCGGGCCGCGGGCGAGGCGTGCCGACAGCTTCACGTCCTTCCCCGGGCCGAGCGTGACGTCGACGGCTTCTGCGAGGACGTCCCCGTCGTCGGGCTCCAGCGGCCAGACCGGGCCGTGCGACCGCACCAGCAGCAGTCGTTCGGCTCGTACGGTGGCGCGGGCCGTGAACACGGCGGTGACCGTGCGACGTCCGGGCAGGCCGTGCTGCTCCAGCCGGTAGTCGGCCTCGGCGCGCGGTGGCAGCCCCGTCGTGCTCGGCCGGCCGTGGACGGGCTGCCCTCCGAGCAGGGCGACCGGCCGCACCTCGACCTCCACCCCGGCGCCGTCGGGGACCGGCAGCCGCAGGCCCCCCTCGTGCCGGTAGGCGGAGCGGGTGACGGCTCGGCGCCGGCTGCCCGGCTCGCCGGTGATCCGCCACGTGACCTCGACCTCGTGGGCGCCGTCCGGCGGCCAGTCGAAGACGACGGCCACGCCCGTGCCGCCGTGCCGGATGAGTGTGGGGTTGCCGAGCGCAGGCGCGGTGGCGGCGTGTGCTCCTACGACGGCGTCTTCTCCGACGATCGTGACCGCGAGCACCATGGTGGGCCGGTCCGGCGGCACGAACTGCAGCCCGTCCGGGGTGTGCCGGGCCGTGATCGGACGCCCGGGGCCGGGGAGCTCCGCCGCGCGCAGCCGGGTGCCGGCCGGCCACGGGGGCACGTCGTCGAAGCCGTACAGGCGCACCTCGCCGCCCGGCAGCGGGTCGAAGTGCGCCGAGAAGCCGCCGTCCACGAGGCGGATGTCCAGGCCGGTGACCGGCTCGGGCGGTGCGAGCGGCGTGGCAGTGCGCCGGATGCCCGCCGTGCGCACGGCCGGTCCGTCGTCGGTGCGGTAGACGACGCGGATGCGATAGCCGTACGTCGTGCCGTTGGCGAGCCCGCCGTCCGTGAAGCCGTCGCGGCGGGCGGCGACCGACACCTCCTCGCCGTCGGGCGCGGTGCGCACGACCTCGACGGACCGGGCACGGTCCGGGCAGGTCCAGTCGGCGGTGATCCGCCGGTCCTGGGGGCGCAGGCGGACGTCGGTGACCTCGGGCCAGTGCACGACGGGCCCGCTCACCACGAGCGGCGAGGGCGCGCTGCCGGGTTCGGCGGCACGGCGCACGGCGACCGCGTAGTACAGCGGGACGCAGGCCGGCGGTGTGCCGTCCGTGCAGGACGTGACACGCGGCGACGCCAGCGGCAGCAGCGTGCCGTCGGCTGCGTCGCGCGGCGGGCGCCGCTCGGTGCGCAGCAGCACGTACTCGGGCTCGCCGGCCGTGGCCTGCGAGGGCCGCCACCGGACCGTGACGCCCGGGCCGTCGTGGGTCGCGGTGAGGCCGGACACGGGGGCGACCGCGAGGCCGCGGCGCACGGCGTCGGCACCCGGCAGATCACGGACTGCGGCCTCCGCCTGTTCCAGCAGGTCCCAGGCGCGGTCGGCCTCGGCCGGCGGCAGTCCGCGCGCGCGGTCGACCAGGCTGCGCGCCTCGGCGAGTTGCCCGCGCACGTGATCGACGAGTGCGTGGACGTCCTCGGCGAGCGAGCCCGGCGGCAACCGGTCCGCCACGGCCGCCGCCTCGGCGAGCCGCCCGTCCGCGACCAGGCGGCGCAGCCGGTCCGACACCGGATCCCCGGCCGTCTCGTGCAGCACCGCGAACACCAGTCGCCGGGCGTCGTCCTCGGCGACGGACAGTTCTTCCACCGCGTGGGCGAGAAGCGTGGCCGGGGTCGCGCGGGCGGCATACCGCCTCCGCAGCGGCGTCGCCAGCTCATAGAGCAGGATCCGGGCGAGTCCCTCCGGCCCCTGCCCGGTCAGCACGCCGCGGACGGCGGCGACCACGGCCTGGGCCGCCGTGTGCGCGGCGCCGTGCGGCAGCCGGCCCCAGCGCTGCGCCGCCGCCTCGACGGTCGACGGACCGGCCGGGAGCACGCCGAAGACGTGCAAGGGCTCTCCGGAACGCCCTCCGGGCGTGCCCGTCGCGAGGAAGTCGCCGAGGTGTCGCAGCCCCAGGACCTCCAGGTGGCCGGCGCAGCGCGCATACGCGGGGTGCGGCACCGACCGCGGCAGCGGGTCGGGCTCGGCGATCCGCAGCCCGAGGGCGGGCAGCAGCTCCCGTACCTGGTCCTCGCGGACCCGGTGGGCTGCGGCGATCTCCGCGACCGTGCTCTCGGCGAGCATGCCGAGCCCGCCTGCCGCCTCCCCCAGGACCGCGCGCAGCCGGGCCCGCCCGGACTCGGCACGTCGGCCGTGCGCTTCGAGGGCGGCCCGCAGCGGCCCCGGGTCCCCGGCGGCGGCCGCGTCCAGCAGCGGCCGGTGGGAGAGGTATCCGGCCTCCAACTGCTCGATCACGGCACGGTACTTGAGCCGGGCCCGGCTCCGGCGCCAGCAGGCGCGGACCGCGGCGACCGCCTCGGCGACCGCGGTCCCGTCGAGGTTCCGCGGCAGCTGGTAGCGCGTGCGCAGGTCCTCGGTCACGGGCAGCCCGGCGTCGAGCACCTCGCGCCGGTATCGCGACTCGTCGAACGCCACGAGCGTGTTCCCCCGTCCTGACGGCGATCAGCCGATCCGTTGGCGGCTCATCGTGACCCGCGCCTCGTCGACCGCCTCCTGTGACAGGCCTCCGATCTGAACGGAGATCTCGATCTGCTCGCCGGACTCCCGCTCCGTGGCGACGACGGCGAGGAGCCCTGAGGCGTCGAGGGTGAACACGCACTGGAAGGGCCAGCGCGCGGGTTTGCCGGCCGGGATCTTCAACGTCCCCTGCGCGACGGCGGTGTTGTGCTCCGGCTCGTCCGACTCCACCGCACCCGCCTGTTCCATCACCTGGATCCGGACCTGCCGCTGGCCGTCACGGAGGGTGTAGAAGTCGTCGGTCACCGACGCCGGCAGGACGTCGTTGGCGTGCACGAGGTGGGTCACGTACTCCCGGCCGGTGTCGATGTCCGTGACCTTGATGCCGTAACCGCGCGAGGCGACGGTGGAGATGTCGTAGGGGCGGTGGGCGAGGCCGGTCTCCGGTACGTCCGGTGCCCGTCCGTCGGCGGGCTCGCCGCTGGACAGCATGTACGCGGCCCGGTCGAGGGCGTAGAACGCGGCGCCGCGGGCCACCGCGAGGTCGGGGTTGTGCAGCCGGGGTTCGAAGCCGAACTGGGTGCGCAGGGCGGCGGCGACGGCGGGCATCTTGGTGGCGCCGCCGACGAGCAGCACATCGTCGAAGGACGACACCCCGCGCTCCGCGGCCAGTTCGACGGTGCGGCGGGTGATGTCGACGGTGCGGTCGAGCAGGTCGCGGGTCAGCTCCTCGACCAGTCCCCGGGTCAGCTCCACCGCTTCGACCCTGCCCTGGTGCATGACGCGGACGGTGTAGCGCTCGCGGAACGACAGCGCCTTCTTCGCCTCCTCGGCGTCCTTGCGCAGCTGCGTCTCGGACTGGGGGTCGGACAGCGGGTCGTCGGCGTCCGGGAAGCGCTCGCGGAACCGTTCCACCAGGTGCACCACGATGCGGTCGTCGAAGTCGCTGCCGCCCAGCTCCTTCGCACCGTCCGTGCACAGCACGGTCAACTCGCGCCCGCGCAGCGTGAGCACGGTGGTGTCGAAGGTGCCGCCGCCCAGGTCGTACACGAGGACGGACCGGTCTCCGCGCTCCTCGTCCCCCTCCAGGGCCCCGTAGTCGAGCGCGGCCGCGATGGGCTCGGCGACCACGTCCAGGACGCGCAGGCCGGCGATCTCGCCGGCCTTGCGGGTGGCGTCCCGTTCTGCGAGCCCGAAGTAGGCGGGCACGCTGATCACCACGTCGCGCGCTTCTTCACCGCCGGTGGCCTTCGCGTCGTCGACGAGTTTGCGCAGGATGCGGGCGGAGATCTCCTCAGGTGTGTAGGTACGGCCGTGGAACTCGCGCGGCACCACATCGCCCATGTCGCGCTTGACGAGTTGTACGACGTGGTCGGGGTCCAGGACGGTGGCGTCCTTGGCGCTCTGTCCCACGACGACGCTGTCGGCGCTCTCGAAGTAGACGACGGACGGCGTGGTGTCCGCCCCCTCGATGTTGCGCAGCACGGTCGGTCTGCCGACGTCGTCGATCCGTGCGACGCAGGAGTAGGTGGTCCCCAGGTCGATGCCGTACACGGCCATACGGTCTCCCGCCACCGGGACGCCCGCGCTTGCGCCCGTCCCGTCTGTTGTCTGTCCTCTTGTCCTGGTGCGTGTGTCATGCCCTGTGAGCCCGTCGGGAGAGGGAGACGTCTACGGGGTGTCCGGTTCCCACCGGGACACCACGACGTCGGCCTTGCGCACGACCCGTTCCCCCTGGACGAATCCGGCCGCCACGACGCGCACCACCGTCCGGTCCGCCTCGGGGCCTTCGGCGGCGACGCGGCCCGCCGGACGGTGCAACGCCCTGTCGAACGGCTCGCCGGGCCGGGGCACGTACCGCTCTGCGCCGGTCCTGGCCACGGTGTCCGCCGCCTCGTCGGCCAGCGCGGTCAGCAGGGCACGCAGCTCGTCGACGCCGAGCGGGCCGGTGACGTGTTCGGCCTGGCGCAGGATCTGGTCGTGAAGCCGGATCAGGGAGTGGCGCACGAGATCGAGCGCCGTTTCCATCTCGCCCTGACGCAGCCGCTCGACCTCGTCGTGCAGCCTGGTCACGATCTCCTCACGGCGCTCGGCGAGCTGTTGCTGACGAGCGAGCGCCGCAGTGAACTCCGTTGCGAGCGGGCAGGGTTCGACTCGTTCTGACACGTCAGTCACAGTAGACCACAGGGGCACGACGCGTCTCCGGAACGGTCACGATCGTCTGCGGACCGGAACAGTCCCATTGCCCGGCCTCGTCAGCCACCGAAGGTGATGGAACCGTGAACATCCCGCATCTGGACGACGGTGTTCTGAGTGCCTCCGGAGACCTCGTTGTGCACATCCCCCGCACCGGTCCGGGGGCCCTCCAGAGCTTCGGCCTCCCGCCGCCAGGCCGCGAGAGCCTGGGCGAATGCAGGGTCCTGCCGGGCACGGAGAGCCAGTACCGCGGCCAGCTCGGTGGCACGCTTCTCGTTGCCGGGCGCCTCGGCCAGGGCGGTCAACTCGCCCTGGTCGCCCGGCTCTCCACCCGACCGCCGCCGTCCGACCAGGTCCCGCAGGGATGTCCAGATCTGCTCCCCTGCCGCGCCTGCGGTGCCTCCGGCCAGGGCCATGAGCAGTTCAGGTGCAATCAGGTCCACGAGGCCTCCACCGTTCCACCGTCTCCAACACATAGGTCGTAGGCCGAGCGTAGGGCACGGTGGGCTTGCGGAGACCCGGATCCGGGGGAGGAATCCGGCCGTCGGGTCAGGAGGGCCGGCAGGCCGTCTCGGCCCGCCGGCTCGTGATCCTGAGCCGGGGCGGTATCACTCGCAGTAGACCTGCATCTTGGAGCCGGGGTCGTCGAGGTCGACGACGACGTCGTCAAGGTGCTCGACGAGGTCATCGAGGTGCTGCGGCTTGAGCTCGCCGAGGTCGATCGGCACGCCGGCCTTGTCCAGCTCCGCGTTGACTTTGGTGATGGCCGCCGGTGGAATCAGGGTGGTGAGCCGGACGCCGGCGCGCAGCAGTTGCAACGGGATACGGACGTTGAGCCGGGTGCGGCCGTCCCCGCCGGTGCCGTCCTCGGCGTCCATCACCACGCGCAGGTACTTCGGGCGGGCCTTCGGGCGGGAGGCCGTTCCCGGCGGCGTCCCGGGCTGCTCGCGCCGGAGCGCTTCGATCAGCCGCTCGGCCTCGTCCACGGTGATCTTTCCTTCGGCCAGCATCTCCAGGATCTGGCGGCTCTGCTCGTTCATGCGTGTGCTCCCGTTTCTCTGGGCTACCTGATGCTGACCAGCGCGACTGTCCGGCCCTGCTCCATCTCGAACCGGGTGCCGGGCAGCGCCCACAGCACCTGTCCGGCGCCGCGCAGCGCGCCTCCCGGGTTGATCCGGAAGACGAGACATGCGATGCACCCGCCCAGCACGGCGAGCACCAGCAGCGGCGAGAGGATCAGCGCCACCGGCACGACGGGGATGTACATCCGCACCCGGCGACCGCTGCAGGGGCGCACGTGCACCGTCACCAGCTGCGGGATCACCGGTCCGGCTCCAGCTCGGCCAGGGCGTCCTCGGCGCTGATCTCTCCCCGGCGCAGGCGGTCGACGATGTCGGCGGCGCTCGTGGGTGCCGGGCCGACATCGACGAAATCGAGGTGCTCGGCGATCCGCTTCAGCCGGGACTTGATCGTCGGGTAGCTCACCCCGAAGATCCGCTCCATCTCCTTGATGGATCCGTGCGCCCGGACGAACGCGGCGACGAAGATCTGGTCGTCGATGCCGAGCTGAGCCAGCTGCGGCGGCTCGAACCGCCCCTCGATCGCGACGCCGCTCTCGACGAGGCGAACCCGCTCGACCGCGAACGGCCGACCACGCGTCAGGTCCGTCAGGTCCTGCCAGTCCATCCTCGGTTCCTTAACTCTCGGCGACTTGCCTGCACTTCATGTCTACCTTGAGATTCTCAAGTAGACAACCCAACAATATTGAGATTCACGATTTTTCTCTTGATTATTCTGCTCCGCCGCGGCCAGTCGGAGGCCCGAGGACGCACCCCTGAGGAGCAGGGCAGAGCGGTGGCGGCGGTCTGCTCACAGTGGCTGAAGGGGACGACGGCCCGCCGCAGGGCAGCTGCCTCGCTGCCGGTGCCCCCGGCAGGTTCGCGCCGCAGCACTTCCGGATCGTCGGAGGTGCTGTCAGACGGATGGGGCACGATAGAGGGGTGAGCGTGATCATCGACATCAGCAGCCTGTCGCACGAGCGGATCTCCGCCGCGCCGTCCCCCCTGGCGGAGCTGGGCATGGCCCTGCATGTCATGGTCGCGTCCGGACATCACCCGGGGCAGCAGGGCTGGGCGTGCGCCACCGCCACGGCACTCGCTCCCCGCCTCGCCGACCGGCTCTGCGAGGCGGAGTTCATGTGGCGCAACGCCATCTCGGACCTCTTCCTGCCGTTCGCCGGGCTGCCCGGCACCGCCGGACTGCCGGGCAGCACCCTCGCCGACGAGCTGGACCACCTCGACCGGCTCACCGACCTCCAGTTCGTGACCGCCGCCCTGGGGTTCACCTGCGAGCTGTCCTACGGCACCGCCGGCACCCCGGACCTGTTCGGCGACGGCACCACGCGCAGGCGTGCTCTGGAGCTCGCAGCCTCCCGCGGCCCGCAGCAGGTGCACTTCACACAGCGGCTGCTCGACGACCCGCCGGCCATCCGCGTCTGGTTCCGGCAGCTCCTCGAGGAGTGCGACGAGGCATTCTTCGCCGACACCTGGGCCCGGCTGCGCACGGAGCTGGCGACGGACGCCCGGCACAAGAACGAGCTGCTCAGGCACAAGGGCCTGGGCCAGGCGCTGGCCGCGGCGTCGCAGGCCATCGCGTACGACAAGGCGACCGAGCGCATCACCGTCGACAAACTCGTCGACGGGCGCACCGCCACCACGTCCGGCCGTCTCACACTGGTACCGACCAGCCTGGGGCGCCCTCACGTGATGGTGGTGCACAGACCCGGCTGGCAGCCGGTGATCCACTACCCGATCACGGCACCCGGTCCGGCCACCCGCTCCTCCGTGCAGGATCTGTCCCGGCGCATGGAGGCCCTGGCCCACCCGGTGCGGATCCGGCTCTGCCGTCATCTTTCCCGCGGGCCCTACACCACAAGCGAGTTGGCGGACGCGCACGGCATGACCGCACCGGAGATATCCCGGCACCTGACGGTCCTGAAGAAGGCAGGCCTGCTGACGGCACAGCGGCGCGGCCGGTACGTCCTGCACGAGTTGAACCTGACGACCGTGGCCCGGCTCAGCAGCGACTTCATCGAGAGCGTGCTGCGCTGAGATCCGGGCATCCGGGCAGGGGTCCGGCTACGGCCTGGCCCCCCTCACCTGGCCGCGCTCTTCGCCTTCCACTGGTCATAGGAGACGCTCCAGTCGGCGTAGCCGTTGCCGGGGCCGCCCAGCTCGCCGGTGGCCTCCTCGCCCTTGACCGTGACCAGGTCTCCGAGGAGCGTGTTCTCGAAGAGCCACTGGGCGTCCTCGGGGGTCATGCCGATGCAGCCCGCGCTGTGGTTGGTGTTGCCGACGTACTGCTGCGCGTCGTCCGTGGCCTGGTGGAGGAAGCCGCCCGAATCGCTGAAGCGCATGCCCCAGTTCACCGTCACGTCGTACTTCTTCGGACCGCCGACGGACGCAGACGTCATGTGGACGGTGCGTTCCTGGGACTTGATGGCGAACGTGCCACGTCGTGACGCACGTCCTGTGACGGGCTCGCCGCCGGACATGGGTATGGACTTCACCTGCTTGCCGTCCTGCTCGACGATCAGCCGGTGGGTGTCCAGGTCGGCGGTCAGCTGCTGGTCCCGTCCCACCGTGAACGTCCGGTCGATGTCGCGCTCGAAGTGCGCGCCACCCGGGTCGACCGTGGTCAACGTGCCCTTGACCGTGACATCGGTGTTCGGCTTCCAGGGATTCTTCGGCCGCCAGTCCAGCCGGTCCCGCCCCGCCGTGGTGGTCACCCAGCCCCAGGAGCCCTCGGTGGCGTTCGACGCGGTGACGGTCAGCGCCTTCTCCACGGCCGCCTTGTTCTTCACCGGCTCGTAGAACTCCAGCGACACCGGCTGTCCGGTGCCCACCTTCTTTCCTGCTCCCGGAGTCAGGTCGAAGTCCAGCAAGGGGCCGGCGGTCACCTTCTTCGGCGCGGCTGCCGCCGGGGCCGCCGCTTGCTGATGTGCCGCCCCGGCTTTCCCCGCGGCCTTGTTGTCGCCTCCGTCTCCGCTGCCGCAGGCCGTGAGCAGGAGCAGGCCGGCGCCTGTGACGGCGGACAGCCGGATCGCGCGCAGACGGCGACGCTCGGCACGGGTGAACGGAACGGCGGTGGTGGACCGGGCACGCATCATGGCGGTGGCTCTTCTCCGAAAGGTTTCGATACGCCCCGAGAGAGCCCGATCATCCAATTCGCGTTCACTATCAGGTCATGACCGTTGCGTAACAGTCGGCGGGAGGCCGAGCCCTCGGCCATGACACGATGGGGCGTATGCCTGAGATATCCGCCCTGTGGCGCGTCGCACCGGCCTCCGAGGCCGGCTGGTCGGCCGAGCTGTGCCAGGACGACGGCCTGACCGGATATCCCCCGCCCGGAATGCCGGACGCGGCCTGGGTCCTGCACGCCATGTACGAGCACGGGCAGTGGCCGGACTCCGTCTCCCACCACCAGGCGCACCAGGTCCGCCTGGCGGACGGCACGGCCGAACCCGACGCCGTCGGCAGTGTCGGCCTCGAAGCAGGGATCGTCACCGGCGGCGAGCTCGGGCGCGCCGAGCATCCGGGGCCCGGGTGGCGTCGGCTGCGTTGGGCCGAGCTCGCGCACCGGACCGGCGAACCGGTCGTTGTCGAGGGGCTGTTGCCGTCGTATCGCAGTGCGCCCGACGGGCGCCTGGAGGACGGCAGCTGGCCCGTCTCCCTGCACCTCCCGGCGGAAGGCAGTCTCGACCGCCCGTCGTGGAACCGGCTGACCGACCTCCTGCTCGAACACAGCCCAGCCGGCCCGGACACGCGCTGCCTGGCCTACTACAACCCACTCATCCACCACCCGCGGGCCATGACGGCCGAGGAGTTCGCCCACCGCCATGTCCTCACCGGCAGGCTGGGCGACGCCCGGGCGCTGTACGACATCGACGAGCCGGACTTCTCCCCTTCCAATCTCTGGCCCGAGGACCGCTCCTGGATCGTCTACACCGACTACGACTTGTGGGGCACCAAAGTTGCAGGCCCTTCATCCCTGATCGACGCCCTCGTCGGCGACGCGGAAATCGAGGCCCGACGACTGCCCTGGGCCTGCTGAATGCGCGTGCCGGTACGCGGCCAGGTACCGGAAGGGGAACTGCCGGGACCGCGCGACCTCCGCCGGGTCCGCGATCCGGGCGGCCGCCTGCCGGGCGAGGTCGTCACAGACGCCGACCTCGTCGAGGTTCCGCAGGTTGCGCACCAGGGCCATGGTGCCCATGGAGGGGATGACGGCCTCCCAGGCCGCCGCGTCCACCGGGCCCTGCAGCCATCCCGCCAGCGCCTCCCGGGTCATGCCCGCCTCCGCCAGCCGCTCGGCGCCGTCGGGCCCGGTGACCAGGGCGCGGCGTTTCGCAACGGGCACGGCCATCAGCGCGCGGTGCGCGGTGAGGGTCCGGTCAGCGGTGGGCGGTAGGTCCTGCCTTCGCACCTGGACGACGATCACTGTAGGGGTAGGGGTGGGGAAAGGCGGCGCGCCAAGGGTTTTCGCCGGCCGACCGGAGCTGCCCGTCACCGGCATGGCAGGCTACGTGTCACAACCGGCCGATGTGCAGGCCTGGTTGTCGCCGCCGCCCGTCTTGCTTGGGGAGGACCATGTCCGCATCCACCCGCATGCCCGCCGATCCGGTGCCGAGCCACCGGGCCGTCGAGAACCTGATCGCACGGTACGCCGAGCTCGTGGACGACGGTGATTTCGCAGGGCTCGGTGCCCTTCTCGCCGACGCCACCTTCACCGGCAGCGGCGAGCCGGTGATCGGAGGCGACGCGATCGAGAAGATGTTCCGGGACACGCTGATCGTCTACGCCGACGGCACGCCGCGAACCCAGCACGTCACCACCAACGTTGCCATCGAGGTCGACGAACAGGCGGGCACGGCGGTCTCGCGTTCGTACGTCACCGTGTTGCAGGCCCTGCCCGAACTGCCGCTGCAGCCCATCGCCGGCGGCCGCTACCACGACCGCTTCGAACGCCGTGACGGGCAGTGGCACTTCGTGGAGCGACGGGTCCGCATCACCCTGGTCGGCGACGTGAGCCGCCATCTGCGCCGGGCTGCCCCACAGCGGTAGCCCTCCCGCGGGTCGGACCCGTCACACCTCGGGCGCCCCCGTCTCCTTCAACTCGCCGTCGGACAGCCGCAGCCACCGGTTCACTCCGATCTCCCGCAGGAACCGCTCGTCGTGGCTGACCACCACGAAAGCCCCCTGGTAGGAGTTCAGAGCGCTCTCCAGCTGGCCCGCGCTGACCAGGTCGAGGTTGTTCGTCGGTTCGTCCAGGAGCAGCAGGTGCGGGGCCGGTTCCGCGCACAGGACGCAGGCCAGGGTGGCGCGCAGCCGCTCGCCGCCGGAGAGCACCCCGACGGGCAGGTGTGCGCGGGCGCCGCGGAAGAGGAACCGGGCGAGCAGGTTCATCCGCTCGGCCTCCGGCCGCTGCGGGGCGTACTCGGCGAAGTTCTCGGCAACCGTACGGTCCTCATCCAGCAGGTCGAGGCGCTGCGAGAGGTAGGCGATGCGCCCGTCGGCCCGCTTGACCCCGCCACTGTGCGGGGGCAGATCGCCGTTGAGCAGGCGCAGCAGGGTGCTCTTCCCGGCGCCGTTGGAACCTGTCAGCGCCATGCGTTCCGGGCCCCGGATCGTCAGGTCGGCGCCGTCACCGGTGAACACCTCCTTGTCGCCGAGCCGGACGCGGAGCTGTTCGCCGAGGAACAGGGTGCGTCCGGCGGGCACGGTGGTGTCGGGCAGGTCCAGCGCGATGCGCTGCTCCTCGCGCAGGGTGCGCCCGGCCTCGTCCAGCCGGGCCTTCGCCTCGGTGACCCGGCCGGCGTGCATCTGGCCGGCCCGTCCGGCGGACTCCTGCGCGCCGCGCTTCATGTTGCCGGCGAAGATGCGGGGCAGGCCGGCGTTCTTCAGGTTGCGGGCGGCGTTGCTCTGCCGGCGCTCGGCGCGTTCGCGGGCCAGCTGCATCTCCCGCTTCTCCCGCTTCAGTTCCTGCTCGGCGTTGCGGACGTTCTTCTCGGCGACCTCCTGCTCGGCTCGGACGGCCTCCTCGTACGCGGTGAAGTTGCCGCCGTGGAAGCGGAGTTCGCCGCGGTCGAGCTCGGCGATGCGTTCCATGCGGTCGAGCAGTGCGCGGTCGTGGCTGACCAGCAGCAGGCAGCCGGTGTAGGTCGCCAGTACGTCGTAGAGCTTGTGCCGGGCGTCGAGGTCGAGGTTGTTGGTGGGCTCGTCGAGCAGCAGCACGTCGGGCCGCTTGAGCAGTTGGGCGGCGAGTCCGAGGGAGACCACCTGGCCGCCGCTGAGAGTGTTCAGGGTGCGGTCGAGGGTGAGGTGGCCCAGACCCAGGCGGTCCAGCTGGCCGCGGGTGCGTTCCTCGATGTCCCAGTCGTCGCCGATGGTGGTGAAGTGCTTCTCGTCGACGTCCCCCGACTCCACGGCGTCGATGGCCTGGATGATCGCGGCGATGCCCAGGACCTCGGAGACGGTGAGGTCGTCGGTCAGGGGGAGGCTCTGCGGGAGGTAGCCGAGGGTGCCGCCCACGGCGACCGACCCGGTGCCCGGTCGCAGGTCACCGGCGATGAGCTTGAGCAGGGTGCTCTTGCCCGCGCCGTTGGGCGCCACGAGACCGGTGCGGCCGGAGCCGAGGGCGAAGGACAGGTCCTGGAAGACGGGAGTGTCGTCGGGCCAGGTGAAGGACAGGTTCGAGCAGACGACGGAGGCGTCGGACATGGAGGTGACCTCGTGAGGAGGGAGGCAGGCATGACGCTTCTGCCTCGGTGACAAACAAGGGAAAAGGGGGACGACAGAGCAGCCACGACAGCGGTGCTTGCACGCACCGGCCGGTGGCCCGCCGGGTCCGGGCATCACCCGGAGATGTCGTCTTCCACCACCATGTCCGGTCTCCTCGAAGCGTGATCAAATTCGGCGTCAGCCTAGCAGCAGGGACGGCAGCCCGGCTCGGATTATTCGCCGGGACTGCGGCGGTTGGTTCGTCCTCGCTCGCCGGTCCCCTGCAAGTGGCCGATTTCGGAGGCGAGTTGACACAAAAATATGTCCGGGCAGGAAATATCGCACGGCTCGTGCTGGCGGAGATACGGGACGCGGGCGTGAGCAGGGCGACGGTCCGTCAGTCGGCCGACCCGGACGTGCCGTTCACCAGGGCGTGCGAAGACTACGAGGGCTGATCACGACAGTCCGCCGAAGCCCCGGCAGAGGCTACGCCCCGGTGGACGCGCGGCCGTGTGCCCCCGGCGGGGAGATCAGCAGCGTGCCCATCGTGCCGCTGTCCTCGTGCGGCAGGACGTGGCAGTGGAAGACCGTCTTGCCCGTCGCGTCGGGGCGGAAGTACATCCGCAGCGTCACCTCGCCTCCCGGTGGCAGGCGATAGGTGTCCCACCACAGCGTGGGGTCCGTCTGCCAGGAGGTGTCGCCCGCGGGGATGCCCTTGACGTCGACCACCTGGAACGGGTTGACGTGGAAGTGCATCGGGTGCTGGAAGTCGTCCCGGTTCACCAGGCGCCACTCCTCGACCGTTCCCGCCTCCACCTCCTGGTCGATGCGGTCCATGTCGAAGGCCTGACCGTCGATCAGGAACCGGGCTCCCCCGCCCGGCACGTCCGAGCGCTCGCGGGAAAGGACCAGCGTGCGACGGCGTGCGATCGGCAGGCGGGGCATGCACGGCGGGTCCACCAGGCGCTGCGGGATGCAGCCCGAGGCCCGGGCGCCGCAGACCTCCAGCGTGCCCAGTTCGAGTGCGGGGCGGTCGGTGCGGGCGGGGCCCTGCCGGTAGGGGGCCGCGTAGATGCAGTGCCGGCCCGGGTCTCCGCCGCGGATCAGGAACTCGGCACGGTTGCCCGGGGCCAGCAGGAGCGAGGGGACCTGGCGGGGGCAGGCGAAGGGGATGCCGTCCTGGCCGATCCAGTACAGCGTGTGGCCGTCCACGTGGAACCACATCTCCCGGTGCGGTGCGGCGTTCAGCACCCGCCAGCGCTGCACTTCTCCCGGGCGGATGTTCACGACCGGCCGCAGTCCGCCGTTGAGCGGGAACAGCATTCTGGCCGGCACGACGGGGTCGGTGGTGAACGGGTCCTCCATGGTGAAGGGGTCGTCGCCGGCGGTCGGCATGACGGACACGGTCGGGTTCTCGCCGTATTCGTCCACCCGCACGGCGTTGATCACGATGACCCGTTCGCGCATGTCGGCGATCTCCGGCACCCGGTCGACCGCTCCCTCCACCACGAGCGGCCCGCACAGCCCTGACCAGCCCTGATGCGTCGTCGAGCCGTGGTGGTGCGGGTGGTACCAGTACAACCCGGGCGGCTGGTCGGAGGGGATGTCGTAGATGTACTGCCTACTGCCTCCGGGCGGCACGCTGACGTACACGTTGTCCGAGGCGCCGGAGGGAGAGACCTGCAGGCCGTGCACGTGCAGGTTCGTCGTCACTGCATCGTGTATCAGGGATTGACGCTCGCGTGCGGGCAGGCAGCCGGACGCATCCTGGTCCGTGCACACGGGCGGCACCCCGGACGGCTCCATCCGGTTGCACAGGAGCACCCGCATCCGGTCCCCGGCCCGTACCCGCCACATCTCGCCCGGCAATCGGCCGTTGTAGACGTCGAGGCCGAGCCGTCTTCCTCCCACCACCGGGTGGCCGCCCGCCACCGTGAGTGTGTGGTTCAGGATGCCCGCACGGCTGGACACCGCCGGCAGGTCCGCCAGCTCCTCCCCCGCCGCCCCCGTCCCCAGTGCGCCCGTCGGGTCCGGCACCCCGGCCGGCGACGCCCATGCACCCGGTATCCCCATGCCCCCGGCTATCCCCGCGCCGATGCCCACCATCCCTCCCCGCAACACCCCGCGACGCGATACGCCTCCACCACCACCCGCGTTCATCCCACACACTCCCCTAACCCGTCCTCATCCATATAACTGATCACAAGACGGTCACATACCATCACAAACCTGCCCGGCCAACCACCGCAGACCATGACAAATCGACCAGCTTATCGGCGCCCCTGACAGGCAGTCCGTATCGCCCATCCGTGGGACTTCCGCGGGGGCGGCGGCGCGCTCGGCGCCGCCGCCCGGGACGGCTACGGCAGCCGGATCGACTGGGCGTGGCGGAAGACGTCGCGCGGGTCCCACGTCGCCTTGGCGCGCTGCAGGCGCGGGTAGTTGCCCTTGTAGTAGAGCTCGGCCCACGAGGTCCTCGACGTGTTCCAGGCGGAGTCGCCCAGGTCGGTGTCGGGGTAGTTGACGTAGCAGCCGTCGTTGACGTCGCCGGGGACCGGTACGCCGCCCGTGTCGGCGTAGACGTCGCGGTAGAGGTCACGGACCCAGGCCAGGTTCCGGGCGTCGTCGGCCGCGTCGGTCCAGAAGGCCATGTACTGGAGCTTGAGGACGGAGTCCCGCTGGGGGACGGCGGTCGCGTCGGGGGCGACGGCGTTGATGCGGCCGCCGTAGGAGTCGACCTGGACGAGGGCGTCGGGATTGCTGTAGTCCGTACGGGACAGGTGCTTGTACAGCGCCTTGATCTGCGCGTCGGTGAAGCCCTTGCGCATGTACGCGGACTTGTACTTGCCCCGCAGCGTGGGGTTCGCGCCGCTGAGCGAGTCGGTGGCCAGGAACCAGGGCAGCCGGCGCGGGGCGGAGAACTGCGGCATGGCCGCGTGCTCGCCCATGCGCTGGGTCATGACCCTGCCCTTGGCGCCCACGCCGTCGAGGATCTCGGTCAGGTAGCGGTCCAGCATCGCGCGGGCCCCCGGGACCGTTGCGTCCATCTGCGTGATGAGGCCCACCTGACCGGCGGAACGGTGGGTCAGCTTCAGCAGGCCGAAGAGGGAGTTGTACGGGGAGTCGGGGGCGCTGTTGCGCTCGTGCCAGGTTCCCCAGTTCGTCAGCAACCGGGTGAAGGACTCCTCGTCGAGGTCGTCCCAGTGCAGGGCCGAGGCGTGCAGGAGTACCTCGGACGGCGGACGGGGCAGCAGGTGGGAGGGGTCGGTGCCGCTCGCGTCGGGCGAGCGCAGCCAGTAGCGGGTGATGACGCCGAAGTTGCCGCCTCCGCCGCCCGTGTGGGCCCACCACAGTTCGCGGTTGGGGTCGTTCTTCTCGCGGGTGGCGACGACGGCGCGGGCCGTGCCGTCCTTGTCCACGACGACGACCTCGACGCCGTACAGGTGATCGACGGTCAGGCCGTGCCGGCGCGAGAGGAGCCCGTAACCGCCGCCGCATATGTGGCCGCCGGCGCTGACGGAGTAGCACGAGCCCGCGGGCAGGGCCACGCCCCAGAGCTTGTACAGGGCCTCGTAGACGTTCAGGTTCGAGGCACCGGCCTCGACGGCGAAGGCGCCGCGGGCCCGGTCGAAGCAGACCCCGGTCATCGCGGACATGTCGATGACCACCTGGACGTCCTTGTTGAAGACGAAGTCCTCGTAGCAGTGGCCGCCGCTGCGCACCGCGATGCGCTTCCCGGCCCGTACGGCCTCCTGCACGGCCGAGACGACCTGGCCGGTGGTCGTCACCAGGCGGACGTACTCGGGCTTGCCGACCCAGCGCTGGTTGATGCCGCGTATCAGGTCCGCGTACCGGGGGTCGTCCGGTTTCACCGTGACGGCGGCGGGCGTCGTGATGCCCTGCGGCGGGGCGGCCTGCGCGGGCACGGTCGACGTCGCGGTCAGTGCTGCGCCGACGGTCATCGCGGCGCCTCCGGTCAACAGGCTGCGGCGTCCCATGAACGGCGTGCGGGCGGTCTCGGACAAAACGTCCCCCCAGGAACATTCGAACAACGTACGACCGCATTCGATCATGAAAGCGCGGGTGCACCCCAATCGGCGGCCCGGCCACGTCGGCAGCCGGTCCGCATCACGCTGACCAGCGCCTGTCCTCCCGACGCCTGCGCCACCAGCCGACGGCCAGCACACAGAGGCCGGGAAGAGCCAGCGCAATGTTCACGGTCCACTCCAGTGCGCTCGCGTTCCCGAGCAGGACGTCGGACACGATCGCCAGGACCGGCAGCGTCAGCAGGAACCACCCGATCACGTACGGGAGCCGGAACAGCAGGCGCGCTCCCCCGGCGGCTCCGACGGCCACGCCCAGGATCCCCCAGGCACCCGTCAGCCTCCAGAAGAGGGACTTCTCCGGGGGAGCGAGGTACGTCTCGGTGCGGCCGCGCAGCGCCATCCGTATCAGCGCCCCGTGCCAGCTGCGGACCTCCGCACGGTCACCGGGGTCCGTGTCGCGGTACATGGGCCACTGCACCTCGTGCCACGTGTCCCGCCCGGCGAGGGCGATCCGCAGCTCGTAGTGCTGCGTGCAGGACCGGACGCCGTTGCTGTCCGTGGTGCAGGACTCCTGGACGTCCTTGTCCACGACACGGGCCGTGGCCTGCTCGATGCAGTCGTCGGCCGTGTGGGTCCGGTGGTCGGACGGGCAGGGGGCCGCGTGCCGGTACGTCACCGAGTTCCGGTACGACTCCTGCACCCATGGCACGCAGAGGACCAGCCCGCAGACGGCGGCGGCCAGGAGCAGCACGCGCAGTGCCGTGACCGGCCAGGCGTGCCGCCGGGCGTGCGGATGCTTCGGCGTCCCCATCGTCGGCCCCCTCCGTCGGCCGGGCGCATCCCGGCCCAGGGTGCCCGTCCGTCACTGCCGCCGGTAGACCGAGCGCAGCTCCTGGTTCTTGGCCGGGCCGGTGGTGCGCCACTGCAGGTGCCACTCGTCGGGGGAGACGACCGTGTACGTGCCGTTGTAGAGGTCCCGGCCGCAGGGGTGGCGGGCGGTCCAGTGGCCGGTGCGCAGGTCCAGGTGGTGGAAGGGGCGGCCGTCGGCGAACATCACCGCGGCCGTGCCGTCCGGCCCGGGCAGCATCCTGAGCGTGCGGCCGGCGCGGTTGACCGTGCCGTTCCAGCTCAGCTCGCCGTCCTCGGTGTGCAGCACATGCGTCTCGTCGGCGGCGGGGCGGAACGCGGCCGTGCCGTGGAACCACCCGTGGGAGCCGGTGTCCAGGTCGATCAGGGTGCGGTCGAGCGACCAGTGACCGGCCAGGTAGGCGACGGCGTCGGGAACCGGATGGCTGGTCGGTACGGCGGCGGGTGCCGTCCCCGGGACGGTGGCGTTCATGGCTTCATTGTCCCTTCTGCCCGGTGCGGGGGTTCGTGCCAGAATCCGGCGGGTGGTCACAGTCAACGGAGCGCCGGCTCCCTCCGCGTACCTGCAATCCCTCGCCCTGGCCAACTACGGGCATTTCACCACGATGCGCGTGGAGAACGGAGGAGTCCGGGGCCTGTCCTTGCATCTCGACCGGTTGCGGCGCGACTGCCGCGCCGTGTTCGGGACGGATCTGGACCCTGCGCGTGTCGTCGCGTACGTGCGGCAGGCGGTCGGTGAGCACGGGCCGGGGCCGGTCATGGTGCGCGTCACCGTCTTCGATCCGCACCTGGACATGCTGGATCTCGGTGCGCAGGCGGACCCGCACGTCATGGTGACGCTCCGGCCCGCCGGGGTGACGGCCCCGCCGCCGTTGAGGGCGAAGCCGTGCGCCTTCAGCCGTGACGCGGCCGCGGTGAAGCATGTCGGGCTGTTCAGCCAGTTCAGGCTGCGGAGAGAGGCCCAACTGGCCGGTTTCGACGACGCGTTGTTCGTCGGGCCCGGCGGGTGCGTCTCGGAGGGCGTCACCTGGAACGTGGGGTTCGTGGACGCGGCGGGGAGAGTGGTGTGGCCGGAGGCCGACGTGCTGCCCGGGGTCACGCTGCAGCTGCTGCGGGCCGCCGATGCCGGGACGCTCACGGCTCCGGTGGCTGTCGGGGATCTTCCGCGGATGCGGGCGGCGTTCGCCACGAACGCCTCGGTGGGGGTGCGCGCGATCAGTGCGATCGGCAAGGTGACGTTCCCGGAGGAGGACGAGGTTGTCGGGCGGCTGCGCGAGCTGTATGCGGGGGTCCCGCTCGAGTCGTTGTGAACGTGGCCGCCCTCACGCGGTGAGCGCCTCGGCCGCTGCCGCCGCGACGGCGTCCGCGGCGGCGGCGAGGGCCGGGGAGCCGAGTTTCCACTGCTGCCAGTACAGCGGGACGTCCACCGGGCGGTCCGGGGCGAGGTTGACGAGTGTGCCTGCGCGCAGGTGGGGCTCGGCGTGCATGGTGGGGACCAGGCCCCAGCCCATGCCGGCCACCACGGCCTCGACGTAGCCCTCGCTCGTCGGCACGTAGTGGCGCAGCGGGCTCGCGTCCCTGCCGCGTGCGATGGTGCGCACGAAGGCGTCCTGGAGGTCGTCGCGGCGGTCGAACATGATGACGGGGGCGTCGGGAAGCACCCGGTGGAGCGGGGCGTCGGCGAGCCACTGGGCGGTGAAGTCCGGGCTTGCGGCGGCCAGGTAGCGCATGCGGCCGAGCTCTCGGACGGAGCAGCCGGCCACGGGGTCGGGCGAGGAGGTGACCGCGGCCATGACCTGGCCCTCGCGCAGCAGGGCGGTGGTGTGTTCCTGGTCCTCGCGGCGGAGTTCGAAGTAGATCCGCAGGTCGTGCGGGACCCGGGTCAGTGCCGGGAAGAACCAGCTGGCCAGGGAGTCGGAGTTGACCGCGATCGTCAGGCGGGCGGGGGCGCCGGCCTCCGCCATGCCCAGGTCGGCGCGCGCGTCGCTCTCCAGGCGGGCGAGCTGGCGGGCGAAGCGCACGACGATCCGGCCGGACTCGGTCGGCTGCACGGGTTTGGTGCGCATCAGCAGGACGCGTCCGGTGCGCTGTTCCAGTGCCTTGACGCGTTGGCTGACGGCGGACGGCGTGATGTGCAGGGCCGCGGCTGCGGCGTCGAAGGTGCCCTCGTCCACCACGGCGAGCAGGGTGCGGACCAGGTCGTGGGGCAGGCTCGTCATCACGGTTGCTAATGATACCTAAGAAACTTTAGCTGTACTGTCGGCCGGGCGATCTTTAGCGTCGGAGGCATGCACAACGTTTTCACCGCCGGAGCCGCAGGCTTCGGCACCGGACTCTCCTTGATCGTCGCCATCGGTGCGCAGAACGCCTTCGTGCTGCGCCAGGGCATCCGGCGCGACGCGGTCCTGCCCGTGGTGGCCATCTGCGCCGCGTCGGACGCCTTGCTCATCACCCTCGGCGTCGCCGGTCTCGGCTCCCTGGTCACCGCCTGGCCGCCGGCCATGACCGCCGTGCGCTGGCTCGGCGCCGCCTTCCTCCTCGGCTACGGGCTGCGCGCCGCGGTCCGCGCCTACCGTTCCCCGGACGCGGCCATGCACACGGAGGGCTCGTCGGTGCGCTCGCGGCGGCGCGCCGTGCTCAGCTGTCTGGCGATGACCTGGCTCAACCCGCACGTCTACCTCGACACCGTGCTGCTTCTCGGTGCGGTCGCCGCGACCAAGGGGCCGCTGCGCTGGGAGTTCGGCATCGGCGCGGCGCTGGCCAGCCTGTGCTGGTTCAGTGCGCTGGGCTTCGGGGCCCGGCTGCTCAGCGGGGTGTTCGCCCGGCCGTCGGCCTGGCGCGTCATCGACGTGCTGATGGCGGCGACGATGCTGTTCGTCGGCGTGATGCTGCTGGCTGGAGCCTGACGGCTCCTCTCACCCGAGGCCGCGGGCCTGCCGGAACCGGGCGGGCCCGTCGGCCGGGTCGACGAGCGGATCCGGGTAGCCGCGGGCGGCGCGCCCGCTCCCCCGCAGGCGCCAGGGTTCGTGGACGGCCGGTCCGCCCCCGAGACGCGCGAGTTCCGGTACCCAGCGGCGTACGTATGCCCCGTGCGGGTCGTGCCGCCGTGCCTGGGCCAGGGGGTTGAGGACCCGGTTGGGGCGGGTGTCCGTGCCGGTTCCGGCCACCCACTGCCAGTTGAGCTGGTTGTCGGCGATGTCGCCGTCGACGAGCAGGTCCAGGAAGTGCCGCGCACCGATGCGCCAGTCCACGTACAGCGTCTTGGTGAGGAAGGATGCGGCCAGCAGGCGTGCCCGGTTGTGCATCCAGCCCTCGTGCCGCAGCCGGCGCATGGCCGCGTCGATCACGAGGTATCCGGTGCGGCCGTCGCGCCACGCGGCCACTTCCGCGGCGGCCTGCCGCCCGGGACCACCGGGACGTTCATGATCGTCCCCTTCCCGGACCGTCGTCCGGTGTACCGGTCCGTGCCGCCGGAATTCCGTTGACGTGCCGATGGCGCCGTCCTACGTTGATGGGGCCCCTGTTGCCGTCGATCGGAGAAGGACGTTGCTCGTCTGAGGTCCTGAGACACCGCGCTGCCGCGCTGCCGGGCCGTCATGGCCCCGCTCTGCCGCCGCCTGCGTTCCGTGTGCGACCTCGACGCATCGAGCCGTCCTCCCGCCGGAGACAGGGATCCCGATCCCCCGCGGTGTCTCCACGTGTTGCCCCGACCGCCCTTCTCACGCAACCACGCGAGGCCCACATGTCTGCAACCCCTGCCTTCATCAGCTGCACGTCGCTCTCCTACGCCTGGCCGGACGGCACCCCCGTCTTCGACGGCCTCCAGGCGGCCTTCGGTCCTCACCGGACCGGTCTCATCGGCCTCAACGGGTCGGGAAAGTCGACCCTGTTGAAGCTGATGGCCGGAGAGCTCTCCCCGGTCGACGGCACCGTGCGCGTGGCCGGCGAGACCGGTTATCTCCCGCAGAACGCCACGCTCGACACCTCGCTCCGCGTCGACGAGGCCCTCGGCATCGCCGCCGCGCGCGCCGCGCTGCACGCCATCGAGGCGGGCGACGCGAGCGAGGAGCACTTCGCGGCCGTCGGCGACGACTGGGACGTCGAGGAGCGCGCCATGGCGACGCTCGACGGACTGGGGCTGGGCCGCATCGGCCTGGACCGCACCGTCGGCGAGGTGTCCGGCGGGGAGTCGGTCCTGCTGCGCCTGGCCGCGCTGCTGCTGCGCCGGCCCGATGTGCTCCTGCTCGACGAGCCCACCAACAACCTCGACCTGTCCGCCCGTCGCCGCCTGTACGCGGCCGTCGAGGCGTGGCCCGGCGTCATGGTCGTGGTCAGCCACGACCGTGAACTCCTCGACCGCGTCGACCGGATCGCGGATCTGCGGGCGGGCGGCATCACCTGGTTCGGCGGCACCTTCTCGGCGTACGAGGAGGCGCTCGCCAAGGAACAGGAGGCGGCCGGGCAACTGGTCCGTACCGCCGAGTCCGACCTGCGCAAGCA
The DNA here is from genome assembly GCF_047456005.1 of Streptoverticillium reticulum. NCBI lineage: Bacteria > Bacillati > Actinomycetota > Actinomycetes > Kitasatosporales > Streptomycetaceae > Streptomyces > Streptoverticillium reticulum. The sequence continues at coordinate 163,712 of NZ_CP179755.1, forward strand.
GAAGCGCGAACTGGCCGACGCCCGCGTCAAACTGGCCCGCCGCAAGCGGTACGGCCAGAAGATGTGGGACACCAAGCGCGAGCCCAAGGTCGTCATGGGTGCGCGCAAGCGGCAGGCCCAGGTCTCCGCGGGCAAGCACCTCATCCTGCACGAGGACAGGCTCGCCGAGGCGAAGGAGCGGCTCGACGAGGCGGTGGACGCCGTGCGCGACGACGACGTGATCCGCATCGACCTCCCGGCCACGGCGGTGCCGCCGGGCCGTTCCGTGCTCACCCTCCGGGACCTCCAACTGCCCTACGGGGCCCGGATCGAGGGCGGGTTCGAGCTGCGCGGCCCCGAGCGGATCGCCCTCGTCGGGCGGAACGGCGCGGGCAAGACGACCCTGCTGCGCACGATCGCCGGAGAGCTGGAGCCGCGCTCCGGCACGGCCGACGTCCATGTGCCGCTGCGGTTCCTGCCGCAGCGACTCGACGTGCTCGACGAGGAGTCGACCGTCGCCGAGAACGTCGCGCGCTTCGCGCCGGAAGCGACCGGGAACCGGGTCCGGGCCCGACTGGCCCGCTTCCTGTTCAAGGGGGCACGGGCCGACCAGCAGGCGGGGACCCTCTCGGGCGGGGAGCGCTTCCGCGCCGCGCTGGCGGCCCTGATGCTGGCCGAGCCCGCCCCGCAGCTCCTGCTGCTCGACGAGCCGACGAACAATCTCGACATGGCGAGCGTCCGTCAGCTCACCACGGCCCTGGAGTCGTACGAGGGCGCACTGGTCGTGGCCAGTCACGACCTGCCCTTCCTGGAGTCGCTCGGCGTGACGCGCTGGCTGCTCCTGGACGGTGGGCTGCGGGACACCACGGCGGAGGAGGTGCGTGCGGAGATGGGCGGGTAGCAGCCGGGGGAACGGACTCTCCCGGGCATGTCGTACCTCGGGCTCGCTTTGCTAGCGTGCCCTCATGGCGAGGGATCAGCCCGAGTTACGGGCGTCGCACGAGGATCGCGACCGCGTCGTGGACGCGCTGCGGATCGCCGGCGGTGACGGTCTGCTCACCGCCGAGGAGCTCGACGCCCGGCTGGAGAGAGCGCTGTCGGCCCGGACGCGCGGCGAGTTGGCCGCGCTGACCGCAGACTTGCCGACTGCGTCCACGGCCAAGGACGTCCTCGTCGTCGAGCCACACGGCAGCAAGTGGGTGCGGGCCGGACGCTGGGTGGTGCCCGCGCGCATCGAACTGAGGGCGCGACTGTGCCGCGTCACCCTCGACTTCACCGAAGCGGCGATCACCACGGGGACCCTGCGCATCGACACGGACATGCAGCACGGCAAACTGCTCATCGTCGGCTCGCCGGGCATCCTGATCGACACCGACGGGCTCACCCTCCACTACTCCACGTGCAAGCTCCGTTCCGGGAACGCCAGTCACGATCCCCGGCTCCGCATCGAGCTCGTCGGCAAGGTCGAGCACTCGAAGATCGTCGAGCGGCGTCCGCGCCGTCGCCGCCTGGCACGTTGAACGGTCCGTCGGCCCGAGCCGGCCCCTTCAGCTCCCCGCGCTCTTGATCACTGCGAACGGTGCCCCGAACGGGTCGAGCACCATGGCCAGGCGGCCCACGCCCGGGGCGTCCATCGCGGGGATGACGGTGGTGGCGCCCGACTCCTCGGCCCGGGCCAGCGCGGCGTCGCAGTCCTCGACCTCGAAGTAGGGATGCCACTCGGAGGTCGAGCCCCGCTGCATGTTCTCCTCGGGCAGCTGCATGAGGCCGCCGTGCATCCGCTTCTCCCCACCGCCCGCGGGGCCCGCGATGGTGTAGACGAGGCCCTCCCCCATGCCCATGTCGCGGGTGTCCCAGCCGAACACCTTGCGGTAGAACTCCGTCGCCGCGGCGGCGTCGGTGCTGTACAGCTCGATCCAGCTGACGGAGCCGGGGGCGTTGACCGCCTCCAGGCCGTCGGTGTCGCCGGGCTGCCACACCGCGAACTCCGCACCTGCGGGATCGGTGAATCCGGCCATGCGGCCGGCCGTCATGACGTCCATCGGCGGGAAGCGGACCGAGCCGCCGGCCCGCTGTACCGCGTCGGCGGTGTCGTCCGCGTCCTCGGTGCGGAAGTACACCGTCCACGCGGGACGCGCGCCCTCCTCCATCAGCGGGCCGAGGCCGGCGGCGGCCTTGCCGTCCTTCAGGAGGAAGCCGTACCCGCCTGCGTCCGGCCCGGCGGAGCGGAACTCCCACCCGAAGAGTCCTCCGTAGAAGGCGACGGCCGCGTCCGTGTCGGGTGTTCCCAGGTCGAGCCAGGCCGGTCCGCCCGGAACGTGTGTCGAGGTCAGCATCGTATGCTCCTGGTGCAAGTCGTCCCGGCGTCATGGGAGCCGGGAGCGCAACGTGGTCAGGGAGTGTGTATGCCCATCGGGTGGACTGCAAACATCTGGTGGGCCCACGGCATGAGGTGCCCCCGGGCGTGACTCCACCACCACGGCTTCTTCCGCCGCACCGGCATCCCGGCCGGGAACGTGCAGATCGTTCGCCGACGGGCCGACAGGACCCTGGCCTGCGAGCAGTTGGGCATCGCGCACCGGATCACCGGCTGGGGCGCGTCGTGGCCGGTCGCGCCCACGCGGCGGAGCCGCAAGTCGATACAGCCCCGCGCCCCTGACGGGGCGACGATCCACCGGACACACCCCAGGGCGCCCCTCCCCCGAGCGGGACGCCCGTGCGGGTGGACTGTTCGACGGATGCCGGGGAGTCCTGGCTGCGCGCCGCGTCCAGGGGCAGCTCGGCGGTCGGTGCGGGCCGGGCGGACGGTGGTGTGTATCCGGGGAGGCGCAGGGTGCCCCAGACGTAGGGGTCGGCCTGGGCGCTGCCGTAGGGGGACCAGGCGAGGCGGGACTTGCCCGTCTTGTCCTGGGTGTCGGAGTCGTAGACCAGGATGTTCGCGGTGAGGTGTGCGGGGTCGACGGGCGTCGGCAGGCCGGCGAGCGGGATCTTCGCCTCGACCGTGTAGCCGTGGTACGGGTCGGTCACCGTGGAGGCGACCGTCATGCCGGGTGCGGTGCTGCTCGCCGGGCCCTGGTGGCTGTCGCCGTCGCGCTCGGCGCAGGGGCCGCCGCCGTGGGCGGTGAAGGGGAGGATGCCCGTCCTGAAGGTGGTCGAGGTGTCGTCGGAGCGGCCCCGGGGGTCGATGTCGATCTCGACGGAGTCGGTGCGCCAGTGGCGTTTGCAGTCGTCGGCGGCGTCGAGGGCCGCGCCCTTCTTGTCGTCGGTGACATGGACGAGGACGTACAGGTCGTCGCCGTGGCGGGCGAGGCGGGCGTCGGCCGAGCAGTCGTCGGGGGTGCACTCCTTGCCGTCCCAGTGCGTCAAGTGGAGCGTCTCGCCGGGGTATTCGCCCGGGCCCGCCGTGCCGTCGACGACCGGGGCCTCTGCGACCTCGGGGACCGTGGTGGCGGGTGCGGGCGGGTAGGCGGGCTGGGCGTCGTCGGCCAGCCACGGCATGTGCACCTGCTGCGCCCAGTCGCGGAACTCCGCGTACAGCGGGCGGAGTCCGGACTGGGGGTGCACCGGGGCGGTGACGGGTCTGCCGTCCTCGGCCAGGACGGTGAACCACTCGCAGGGAAGGCGGTCCGCGGGGGTGTCGACGGTGGGCGGGAGGGCGCCGAAGCCCTGGGTGACGTAGGTGCGGGCGGCGTCCCGCTCCACCTGTGCCCACGTCTTTCCGTGGTCGCGGGAGCGTGCTCCGGGCCAGACGCCGACGACCGGCAGCCCGGTGTGCGGGTCCGTGGCCCGCCGCGCGGCGCACTGTTTCCCCGTCGGGCCGTCGAACTTCCAGCTCTGGGCGAGGAGTCGGGAGGGCTTCCAGGGGGCGTGCTTCTCCTTGGTGATCTGTTCGGGGAATGCCGTCGGGTCGCCGGCCAGGCGGAAGGCCTCGACGGCCAGGCGGCCGGCCTCCTGGTGGCCGCCGTGCTGGTTGAAGGGGCGCGGGTCCATGGTCACGACGGTCTTCGGGGTGGTCGCCCGGATCAGCCGGACGAGCCGGGCGAGGGTGTCCGTCGGCTGCTGCGGGCCGCGGTTCCAGGCCTTGGCGGTCAGGGGTGCGGAGAGCGTGTACCAGAAGTCCGGCTTGTCGAGGTAGAAGACGTTGCGGATGCCGACGTGCCCGACGGCTGCGCGTTCCTCGCGTTCGCGGATCCGGCCGAGTGCGGGGCCCTCCTCGGGGCCGGCGGCGTTCCCGCCGCCCTCGCCGCGGGTGACGGTGACGACGCCGGTGCTCAGTCCCTGGCGTTCTCTCCACTGGCCGAAGGTGGCCAGGGACTGGAACTCGTCGTCCGGGTGGGCGCCGACGAACAGCACGTCCGTGTGGGCCGCCGCCCTGCTCGCCGGGGACGTGGTGTCGCCTCCGTCCGGTTCCTTGTGCGTGCTGCACGCGCCGGTGACCAGTGCTGTGGCGACGAGTGCGGCGGGGAGGAGGCGTCGGGGCTTGTACGGCGTCACGGGACCTCGTCCTTCCCTCGGGCTCCTGCGGGCGGGAAGCCCATGATGCCGCGGTGGCGTGGCGGGGAACATGGGGCATATGAGCGGCAATCAGTCTCCCGAAGGCCTCGCGCGTGTCCTGCGGGACGCCGGTATCGGTGACGAGCGTCTGCTGCAGGCCGTACGGACCACGCCCCGGGCGGCGTTCGTGCCCGCCGGTCAGGAGGCGGTCGCGTACCACGACGAGCCCGTTCCGATCGCTCACGGCCTGGTGACCACGCAGCCCTCGCTGTCCGCCCTGATGATCGAGGGCCTGTGCCTGGGCGGGGACGAGCACGTTCTCGAGGTCGGCACGGGGCTCGGTTTCCAGACCGCGCTGCTCGCCCGGCTGGCGGGCGACGTGGTGAGCGTCGAGATGTGGCCCGACCTCGCACAGCAGGCGCGGCGCAACCTCGACCGGCAGGGCATCCGCACCGTGGACGTGCGCACCGGGGACGGCAGTTGCGGGGTGCCGGAGTGCGCTCCGTACGACGCCGTCCTCGTCTCCGCCGCGTTCCCCGAGGTGCCCGCGCCACTGGTCGGGCAACTGCGCGACGGTGGACGGCTGGTGCAGCCCATCGGGCCGGGCGGGCGGGAACGGGTGGTGGCCTTCCGGCGCACCGGCGGCGGGCTGGAATCCGTGCGCGTGCTGACGGATGCGCGCTTCGTCCGCCTGCACGGGCGGTACGGCTACCCCTCCTGACCGCGGCGCACCGTCATGTGCCCGTCCCCCGGTCCGTCACGGCGAGGAAGTCCCGGATGTCCTCGACGAGTTGCCCCGCCGTGTCCTCCAGGACGAAGTGCCCGGCGCGGGGGTAGAGGTGGAGCGATGCCCGGGGCAGGCGGCGGGTCCATTCCGCGAGGACGAGGTCGTCGTGGAGGGGGTCGCGCATGCCCCAGCCGATGAAGACGGGCAGTTGGGTGAAGGTGATGAGGGCCTGGCCGAGGCGGCGGGCGCGGGACCAGCCGGGGTCGGCCGGGCTGAGGGGGATGTCCCGGGCGAAGCGCACCGGCGCGGACCGGTCGCGGCGGTGCCGGTAGGGGGCGAGGTAGGCGTCGCGGACGGCCTGCGGCAGCGGCCGGCACGAGGCCTGGGCCACAGCGTTGGCCGCGTGCGTGATCCTGCCCAGCGCCGGTCGTCTCAGGGCCTGTACGGCGCGCGGGAGCCGGTATCCCGGGGGCGGGGGGAAGGCGGTGGTGTTGAGGACGACGAGGCGGTCGACGACGCCGGGGTGCAGGTGGGACCACCACAGGCCGACCGGTCCGCCCCAGTCGTGCACGATCAGTGTCCAGCCCCGTGCGGGTGCGCCCCGGTCGGTGGTGAGGTGGTCGACGAGGCGGCCGAGGTCCTGGGCGCGGGTGTCGGCGAGGAGTTCGCCGTCCGGGTCGCGCGGGCGGTCGGAGAGCCCCATGCCCCTGAGGTCGGGGGCGATGCAGCGGTAGCGGGTGCGCAGGCCGAGGACGAGGTGGCGCCACATGTAGCTCCAGGTGGGGCTGCCGTGCACCATGAGGACCGGGGTGCCCCGGCCTTCGTCCAGGTAGTGCTGGTGCCAGGCGCCGTGCCCGAACCAGTGCCCTTGGAAGGGGTAGTCGGGCAGGCGGCGTGCCTGGGCGGCGGTGAGGGGCGGCCGGGGGCTCATCGGGTCCGCCGCAGGCGTTCGAGCCCTTCCGGGGTGCTGACGAGGGGGGTGTAGCCGAGGTGGGTGCGGGCGGCGGTGATGTCGAACCAGTTCGCGTAGGCCGCTCCTGCCACCAGGCACCGGTCCAGCGGTGGTCTGCCGGGCAGGCGGAGCAGTCGCCAGCCGTCCTCGCAGAGTCCGCCGGTCGCGCGGGCGAGCGGGACGGGCACGGGCTGCAGGCGCGGGTTGCGGCCCAGGGCGCGGAAGAAGAGGGTCAGGGTGCGGGCGAAGGTGCACGGCCTGCCCTGGGTGATGAAGTACGGGCGGCCTGCCGCGGGGGTGCCGGGGCGGACGCGGTCGAGGGCCAGGAGGTGGGCGTGGGCGGCGTTGTCCACGTGGACGGTGTCGATGCGTTTGTGTCCGCCGCCGACGAGCGGGAAGACGCCGAGGCGGGCGGCGCGCAGCAGCCGGGGCGCGAAGTGCGGGTCGCCGGGGCCCCAGATGCAGTGGGGGCGCAGGGCGACGGTGGCGAGGCCGGGTCCGTCGGCGGCCAGGACGAGGCGTTCGGCGGCGGCCTTGGTGGCCGGGTAGGGGCCGAGGGGGCGGCGCGGGTAGGGCAGGGTTTCGTCGCCGCCGTCGATGTCGGTGTTGTCGAAGACGACGCTGGGGCTGGAGGTGTGGACGAGGGTGCCGACGCCGTGCCGTCGGCAGGCGTCCAGGACGTGCCGGGTTCCGGTGACGTTGACGTCGTGGCAGGGCCGGGGGTCCGCGGCCGCGCCGACGCGGGCGGCGGTGTGGACGACCGCGTCGCAGCCGGCGGTGGCGCGGCGGACGGCGTCGGCGTCGCGGATGTCGCCGAGGCGCTGGTCGACGCCGAGTGCGGCGAGCGGCTCGCAGAAGCGGCGCTGCAGCGACCTGACGTCGTGTCCGGCCACGGCCAGGTGCCGGCACACGGCGCCGCCGAGAAAGCCGCTGCCGCCGGTGACGAGGATCTTCACCGTTGTTCTCCCGTGGTGTCGAGGAAGTGCCGGATGGCCGGGACGAGTTCGGCGCGCGCGTCCTCCAGGACGTAGTGGCCTGCGTCGGGGTAGCGCAGCACGCGGGCGTGGGGGAAGCGCTGCTGCCAGGCGTCGGCCAGTGGCGGCCGCAGGACCGGGTCGCGCATGCCCCAGCCGACGAGCATCGGTGTGCGGCGCAGGGCGGGCAGCATGCGTTCCACGACGGCCAGCAGCGCCCAGCCGGGGTCGCGGCGGGTGAGCGGGACGTCCCGGATGAAGCGGGCCAGGGCGGCGCGGCGGCGCCGTGGGCGGTAGGGCGCGGTGAAGGCGCGGCGGACCGGCGGGGGCATCGGGGTGGTCACGCCGAGCCGGGCGGCTCCGTGGGCCCAGCCGGGTGTCCAGTGCGCGGCGGGGGTGCTGACGGCGCGCAGGTGCAGCAGGCGGAACCACCAGGGGGGCAGGCCGTGTTCGGGGAAGCGGAAGACGGCGGTGTTCAGGGCGACGACCCGGTCCACCTTGTCGGCGTTCAGGCAGGCCCAGGTCAGGGCGACGGGTCCGCCCCAGTCGTGGGCGACCACGGTCCATCCGTGCCGTGGTGCTCCGTGCGCGTCGGTCAGGTGGCGGACGAGGTCGTCGAGTGCGGCGATCTGGTGTCCGGCCAGGAGGGCGGGCAGGGGTGCGGCGAGGCGTTCGGAGAGGCCCATGCCGAGCAGGTCCGGGGCGATGCACCGGTAGGCGTCGCGCAGTCCGGTTATCAGGTGGCGCCAGGCGTAGCTCCAGGACGGGTTGCCGTGCACCATCAGCACCGGTGGGCCGGTGCCCTCGTCCACGTAGTGCTGCCGGCTGCCGTCGGTGTGTGCGAACCACTGTGAGGTGAAGGGGTAGTCGGGCCAGCGGGGGCGGTCGGCTGCTGCGCACACGGGGCGGCCTTTCGCGGTGCGGCGAACTGCGTCAACGTCACTGACTGTGTCAACTTCACCGATCTGATGTCGACTTCATGCCCGGAGCGGGATCGCCCTGCGCCGATGCGCGCCCGAATCACTCATGTAGGTGATGCCGCTTCGGCAGCGTCGTCCTCAATGCTGATAAAGGCCGTACGGGCCGGACAACCCGGCCCGTACCGCACCGGAGGTGTCCGCCGTGGCCCCGCTGGCCCGTACCGTCCTGGGTGCCCTGCAGGAGGCGCCCGAGGGCGTGTGCCTGCGTTACCCGCAGGGCCGGCGGAGGTTCGCGGCGCTCGGCAACGCCGAGGCGGCCGCGCTGAGTCTGGCGACCGCCGCGGCCCTGGCGCGGGCCGGGATCCGGCCCGGTCACCGCGTGGCCGTGCTGACCCGGGACCCGGTGGAGCTGGGGGTCTGTGTGCTGACCCTGGCCGGCATGGGCGCCGTCCCGGTCCTCGTCGACGGCTCTCTCCCGCTGCCCGTGATCGGGCGGTGCCTGGCGGCCGCCGCACCGGACGCCCTGCTGGCCGAGCCGCTCGCCCACCTCGCCGGGCGCCTGCTGGGCTGGGGCGGGGATGCCGTGCGCCACCGCGTGGTGGCGGGGCCCGGGTGGTGGCCCGGCCGGACACTGCAGCGGCTGCGGCGTGCCGTTCCTCCGTGGCGGACGTTGGCCGAACCGCCGGACGACGCCCCGGCGATGGTCGTGTTCACCTCCGGCGCGACGGGGCCGCCCAAGGGCGTCGTCCACCGGCACGGCACGCTGCAGGCGCAGGTCCGAGCTTTGCCGGAGAGCGTGGAGCTGGCGGGGCGGACCGTGGTGGCCGCGTTCGTGCCGGCCGCGGTGCTCGGGCCGCTGTTCGGTGCCACCACGGTGGTCCCGCGCGTGGACCTGACCCGCCCCACGCACCTGCGGGCCCGCGACCTGGCGCATGCCGTGAACAGTACGGAGGCCGGTGTGCTCTTGGGCTCGCCCGCGCTCCTGGACCGGCTGGCCCGCTACTGCATCCGTACACTCACTCCCCTGCCGACGCTGCGTCATGTCGCTTCATTCGGCGCGTCGTTGCCGTACGCGGTCCTGGACCGGCTGCGGGTGTGCCTGCCCGCCGGCGCGACGGTCCTGAGTGTGTACGGCGCCACCGAGGCCCTGCCGGTCAGCATGATCGACCACCGGGAGCTGCTCCCGCTGCGCGCGGCCACGGTCGGGGGGCAGGGGGTGTGCCTGGGGCGTCCCGTTGCGGGGGTCACCGTCCGCGTCCTGCCGCTGGACGCGCCGTACCCCGAGCCGGACGGCAGCGTGTACGTGCCCTGCGGCGCGGTGGGTGAACTGGCCGTCTCCGGGCCGAACGTCAGCCCCGCCTATCTGGATCCGGCGGCCACCCTGGCGGCGAAGCTGTACGAGGAGGGCGGCGCGATCGTGCACCGCATGGGCGATGTGGGGCGGGTGGACGAGCAGGGCCGCATCTGGTTCTACGGCCGTCTGGCGCACCGGCTGCGCACGGCGGAAGGCCCGCTGTTCACCGAGCAGGTGGAACCGGCCCTCGACGCGGTGCCGGGTGTGCGCCGCACGGCGCTGGTGGGCGTCGGACCGGCTGCCGCGCAGCGGCCGGTGGTGATCGTCGAGCCGGAGCGCGGGACGTCGCGCGCGGACCGCGCGGAGGTGCGCCGCGGGATCCGGGAGGTGCTGGACGGGCTGGAGCTGCCGGTGACGGGTGCGGCGCCCGTCCTGTTCCACCGGTCGCTGCCGGTGGACCACCGGCACGCGGCGAAGATCGACCGTACGCGGCTGGCGGGTTGGGCCGCTCCGAGGGCCGGCGGACCCTCACGGGGCCGGGGGCGGGGCGCCTTGTGAGGGGTGCAGGCCCAGGCGGTCGTGGATCAGGCGGGCGAAGTGGGTCAGGGTGCGCCCGCCGCCCATGAGTTCGCCGGGCGGGATGTGGATGCCGAAGTATTCGCGGGCCTGGAGGATGAACTCGGCGCCCATGAGGGAGTCGACGCCGAAGTCCTCCAGGTTGCGTTCGGGGTCCAGCTCCGACGGGTCGATGTGCAGGACTCCGGCGAGGTGGCGGGCCAGGGCCTCGGTGATGGCGCGGACCGCGTCCTCGGTGGTCATCGCGGCCAGGGAGCGCAGCAGTTCCTCGCGGGTCTCGTCCGCGTCGGCGGCGCCGGCGGGGACGAGCGCGCCGTAGCGGGGCGTGGCCAGGGAGGGCAGCAGGCGGCGCGCGCGGCCCCAGCGGTAGCGGCCGATGCCGGCGACGTCGGTGCCGGCGGCGAGGAGGTGGTCGGCGGCGCCGAACGCCTCGGTGGAGGTGACGGGTTCGAAGCCGAGGCCGCTCATGGTGGCCGCCAGGTTGCTGCGGGCGACGTATCCGGTGTCGGCGACCGGCCCCCAGGCGAGGGCGGTGGCGGGGCGTCCGGCGCGGCGGCGGGCCCGCGCGAGGGCCTCCAGGTAGGCGTTGGCGGCGACGTAGGGGGCCTGTGCGAGGTTGCCGGTGGCCGCGGTGACCGAGGAGTACAGCAGGAAGAGGTCCAGCTCCCGGTCGGTGGTGAGGCGGTCGAGGACGTCCGCCCCGGCGGCCTTGGGGGCGAACACGGCGGCGAAGCGCTCGTCGGTGAGGTCGGCCAGCGGGGCGTCGTCCAGGTGCATGGCGCAGTGCACCACGCCGCGCAGCGGATGGCCGGTGGCGTCCACGGCGGCGATCACCGCGCGCACGGCCGCCTCGTCGGTGACGTCGGCGGCGTACGCGGTGGCCGTCGCCCCTCGCGCGGCGAGGCGTTCGAGGACTGCGGCGGCCTCGGGTGCACCGGCCCCGCGGCGGCCGACCAGCGCGAGGTGGCGGGCGCCGCGGTCGGCGAGCCACTCGGCGGTGGCGGCACCGAAGCCGCCGAGTCCGCCGGTGATCAGGTAGGTGCCGTCCGGGTCCAACGCGGGGGTGGCGAGGGCGGGTTCGACGGGGACCGGTTCGTCCAGCGGGTCGAGGGCGACGACGACCTTGCCGACGTGGCGGGAGTGCTGGAGCAGCCGGAAGGCCTCGTCGACGCGGGCCGCGGGGTGGACGGTGTGCGGGAGGGGGCGGTACCGGCCGTCGGCTGCCCGCAGCGCGGTGTCGGCCACCAGGCGGGGGCCGCGTACGGGGTCGAAGACGATGCTGTCGAGGTTGAAGCCGATGAAAGTGAGGCTGCGGTGGAAGGGCCGTAGCAGGAGCGGGTTGTTGAGGAAGATGTCGCGCTTGCCGAGTTCGATGAAGCGGCCGTTGGGGCGCAGCAGGTCGAGGCTCTGCGCGATGGCCTCGCCGCTGAGGGAGTTGACGACGATGTCGACGCCCTTGCCGTCGGTGAGTTCGCGCACGCGCGGGGCGAAGTCCAGGCTGCGGGAGTCCAGGACGTGCGGGGCGCCGAGGGTGCGCAGCAGGTCGCGCTTGGTCTCGGTGCCTGCCGTGGCGATCACGCGGAGGCCCAGGTGGCGGGCGCACTGGAGGGCGGCCAGACCGACGGCCCCGGCTCCGCCGTGCACCAGCAGTGTCTCGCCGGGGAGTGGCCTGGCCTCGTCGACGAGGGTGCGGTGGACGGTGAGGAAGGCAACCGGGAAGGTGGCCGCCTCGGCGAAGCTCATGCCGTCGGGGACGGGGCCGACGGTGGCGGCCTGCGTGAGGGAGTGGGAGGCCAGGGCCGCGGCCATCAGTCCGCTGACCCTGTCGCCGACCGCGTACGCGGTGACCCCGGGGCCGACGGCGCTGACGACGCCCGCTCCGTCGGTGCCCAGCCCGCGGCTGAGCGGCGTGCCCTCGACGGCCTCGGGAGGCAGCAGTCCGTTGGCGCGCATGGGGTCGCGGTAGTTGAGCGCGACGGCCTTCACCTCCACCACGATCTCGCCGGGCCCCGGCCGGAGCGGTTCCGTCTGCCGCCACACCAGCCGCCGGGAGAAGCCCGGGTCCCGTACCTCCAGGGCGAAGGGTGTGCTCGCGGGCAGGGGGTCGGGCTGGTCGGCCGGGCGCTGGGTCTCGCGGGGGACGAACCGGCCGCCGCGGGTGAGGACGATCTCGTCCTCGTCGGTGGGCGCGAGCAGTTCGCGGGCCAGGCGGCGGGCATCGGCGGCCGGGTCGTCGCCGCGGTCCAGGGAGATCCGGCGCAGGTGCAGGTCGGGCTGTTCGTTGGCCAGGGTGCGGGCCGTTCCCCAGGCGGCCGCGTCGAGGGGGTGGGCAGGGCGTTCGGGGGCGGGGAACAGTCCGGTGGGCCGGGTGACCAGCCACACCTGCGGGCGGGTTGCCTCCGTGCGTTCGGCGCAGGCGGCGGCCAGGGCCCGCAGGAGGGCTGCGCGGTGCGCCGTCCGGGAGACGGCGTCTCCGGGACCGTCGGCAGGCGCGCTCAACAGGAGGGCGACGCCGCCGGGTTCGGCGGGCAGGGCGGTGGCCCAGGCGGAGGTGTCGTCGGGGGCGGTGATGAGGTGTGCGGCGCCCAGGAGTCCGGCGAGTTCCTGCGCGGTCGGTGTCTCGTCGGCCGTCTCCATGGCGACGGTCCAGGCGGTGCCCGGCTCCGGCGCGGGCGGGTCGGGTTCGGCGGCGGGGAGGCGGTCGGCGGCGGCCAGGAGGACGGAGCGGTCGTCGGTGCCCACCTGTACGGTGCCGGTGAAGCCGCACTGTTCCAGGAGCGGCACCCACCGGTCCCGGGGCAGCAGCACGGTGTCGGGGCGCAGGGTGCGGTCGTGGCGCTGCCAGAAGTCCTCGGTGCCGCCGAGGAGGAGGGCCTGGTGCTGCGCGTCGTGCGACTCGACGGCGAGCAGGTGGCCGCCGGGGGCGAGCAGGGTGCGCACGCGGCCGAGCGTCTCGGCCAGGTCGGTGGCGGTGTGCAGGACGTCGTCGGCGACGACCAGGTCGAATCCGCCGTCGCAGAAGCCCTGGGCCGTGGGGTCGGCGTCCGGGTCGAGGGTGCGGTGGTCGACGAAGTCGTGGGCGGCGAAGCGGTGTCCGGCGGCGGTGAGGGCGGCCTCGGACCGGTCGGTGCAGGTGTAGCGGGTGCGGTCTGCCGGCAGCAGGGGCAGCAGGGCCTCGGTGAGGGCGTGGGGTGCGGCGCCGAGTTCCAGGACGCGCAGGGGGCGGTCGTCGGGCCAGTGGCGGACGATCTCGCCGAGCAGGGCCTGGGCGACGCGGTGGGTGAAGCGGTGGGCGGGCGCGGCGGCGTGCATGTGCTCGTAGGCCGTGGCACCGGTCTCCAGGAGTTCCTGTGCGCCCGGGGCGTCGCGGAGCACGGCGGGCAGGTGTCGCAGGTGTGCGTTGAGGTGGAGGGTCTCGGCGACGAAGGCCGGGTGGTCCTCGATCAGGGCCTTGAGGAAGTGTTCGGGGCGGGGTGCGGCGCCCGTCGGCTGCCAGCGGTCGCCGTCGGCGGGCCGGGCCAGTCCGTACCGGGCGAGGAGCGGGAGCATCAGCCGCACGAGTCGCCGGTGGCGCGGCTGCAGCCCGCCGTGGCGGAGGTCGGGGAGGGCGAACGTGGCGGAGGCGTCGTCGAGCAGTCCGGCCAGGGCCGCGGCCCAGCAGTGGGCTGCGGTTTCGTCGACGGCGGCCCGGAAGCGGTCGTGGCCGGTCTCCTGCAGGGCGTCGTGCAGCCGGCCGATCCGGTCGTGGACGGCGTTCGCCAGGTCCGCCGGCAGGGGCAGCGGGGAGGGGGCGGCCGGGAGCGCGGGGTGCGGCGCGGCGCGCAGGACGGTGTGCTGGACGGTCAGCGGGGTCCGGTCGGTGTTGTACGCGCGCCGGGTGCGGAACCCCGCGATCTCCGCGGTGACGGTGCCGTCGGCGTCGGCGTAGGTGACGTCCCAGCAGAACTCGGTCTCGGTGTGGCTGCGTCGGTGCAGGTGGACGACGCCGTGCGGGGAGGGTGTGCGCCACACCTTCACCGAGTCGAAGGTCGAGGGCAGGTAGGCGCGGCCGGCCCGCATGTGCTGTTCGACGAGCGCGACGGTGGCCTGGAAGGGGCCGTCGAGCAGGACCGGGTGGACGGTGTAGGCCTCGGCCGGGTGCTCGTTGCGGTAGTCGGCCAGCAATTCGGTGTCGCCGACCCGTAGTTCGTGGAGCAGCTGGAAGGCGGGGCCGACGTTGAGGCCGACGCTGTGGCAGGTCGCGTAGAAGTCCGGGCCGCCGACGGTGCGGGGGCACCGCGCGCGGATCGCTTCGGGGTCGATGGGGGCGGGGGCGGTGCCGAGCAGGGTACGGACCTGGGCGCGGACGACGGGGTGGCAGGCGGTGCCGCGGCCCTCGCTGGTGCTGATGGTCAGCGCACCGTCCTCCGGGGTGACGGCGGTCTGCAGCCGGGCGGTGCCGGGGTCGGGCCAGGCGATGGGGAGCGGGTTGGCGATGCCCAGGTGCCGCACCTCCACGGGCCGGTCCAGCGCCCGCCGGCCGGCCGACAGCGCCATCTCGACGTACGCGGCAGCCGGCATGAGCACGGATCCGGCGATCCTGTGGTCGCCCATCCAGGGCACCAGTTGGGGCTCGATGGCGCCCTCCCACGACGGGTGCGGTGCCGGGAGGCGCTCGCCGAGCAGGGGGTGGTCGAGCAGCCCGGTGCCGCTGGTGCGCAGGACCAGGTCCTGGGGGGTGCCGAGCCAGTGGCGTTCGCGCTGCCAGGGGTAGGCGGGGAGATCGGTCACCCGGCCCGGGCGCGGGAAGTGCGTCTGCCGGTCGGTGGCCGCGCCCGCGGCGAGCAGGGCCGCGACGGCGGCGGCGGTCTGGCGGGGACCGTCGCCGTCGCGGTGCAGGGTGGGGACGTACGTGGCGTCGGGGCGCTGCAGATAGGGGCGCAGCACGGGGTGCGGGCCGATCTCGACGACGATGTCGGCGTGGCCGTCGAGGATGCGGGTGACGGCTTCGTGGAAGCGGACCGGTTCGCGGACGTTGCGCCACCAGTAGTCGGCGGTCAGGGCCTCGCCGGGCAGGGCCGTGCCGGTGACGGTGGAGAGGAAGGGGATGCGGGCGGCGGCGGGTTCCAGGCCGGCCAGTGCGGTCCGCAGCGGGCCGGAGACGGGGTCCATGGCGGGGCTGTGGAAGGCGTAGTCGAGGTCGAGTTCGCGGAAGAACACCTCCCGGGCCGTCAGTTCCGCGCCGAGGGCGGCCAGGGCTTCCGGATCACCGGCGACGGTGACGGCACGGTCGCTGTTGATTCCGGCGATCTCCAGCGCATCCGCGTACGGGACGAGTTCCTCGCGTGCCGCGTGCTCGGACAGGCCGACGGCGGCCATCCGTCCGGTGCCCGCGGTGGCGCCCTGGGTGCGGCTGCGTTCGGCGATCACGCGGGCGGCCTGCTGCAGGGTGAGGGCCCCGGCGGCGTGGGCGGCGGCCACCTCGCCGACGCTGTGCCCGGCGACGGCCGCCGGGCGCAGTCCGTGGGACGCCAGCACGGCCGCCAGACCCACCTGCACGGCGAACAGGGCGGGTTGGGCGATTTCGGTGCGCTGCCAGCGGGCTGCTTCCGGCTCGGCCAGCTGCTTCGTCACCGACCAGCCGAGGTGCGGGATGAGCGCGGCATCGGCCTGTTCGACGGCCGTGCGGAAGACCGGGTCGCGGGCCAGGAGGTCGGCGGCCATGCCGGGCCATTGGGAGGCGTTGCCGGAGAAGACGTAGGCCACCGTGTCCCGTCGGGCCTTGCGGGCCCTGGCTCCGTGGGCGGGTGTGCCCGCGAAGAGCCGGTCGAGCCGGTCGGCGGCCTCCTGGGGGCTGTCGGCCAGGACGGCGGCGCGGTGCGGGTGGGCGCTGCGGCGCAGGGTGGTGGTGTGGGCGAGGTCGTAGAAGTCCTCGGGTGCCGCCTCCCGCAGGCGTGCTGCGACGCGTGCGGCCAGTTCGCGCAGGGCCTTGGCCGAACGGGCGGAGACCACCACGGGAAGCGTTCCGGCCGGTTCGCCGTCCCGTGGTGCAGGGGCCGGTGGTGCGGTGAGGATGGCGTGGGCGTTGGCTCCGCCGAAGCCGAAGGAGTTGACGCCGACGGCAGCCCGCTCCGGGCGCGGGAGCGCGACGGGTTCGACGGTGGGTGCGAGGCCGAGGGCAGTGAAGTCGATGTCGGGGTTGAGGTTGTGGGCGTGCAGGGTGGTGGGGGCGACGCCGTGCCGGAGGACGAGCATGGCCTTGAGCAGGCTCGGTATCGCGGAGGCCGGTTCAAGGTGGCCCAGGTTGGACTTGACGGAGCCGATCGGCAGGGGGCCCACGGTGCGGCGCTGTCCGAGGGCCCGTCCGACGGCCTGGGCCTCGGCCGGGTCCCCGGCGGGGGTTCCGGTGCCGTGGGCCTCGAAGTACACCAGCTCGTCCGGGTCCACGCCGGCCCGCTCGTACACGATGCGCAGGAGTGCTTCCTGGAGCCGGGTGTTCGGCAGGGCCATGCCGCGGGTGCGGCCGTCGCAGTTGGTGCCGGTGCCGGCGATGACCGCGTGGATGCGGTCGCCGTCGGCCAGGGCGTCGGCGAGCCGTTTGAGGACGAGCACTCCCCCGCCCTCGGCGCGCACGAACCCGTCGGCCTCGGCGGAGAAGGCCGCACAGCGGCCGCTCGGCGAGAGCATGCCCGCGTGCGAGAAGCCGGTGAAGGCGTACGGGTGTCCCAGCACGTTGATGCCGCCGGCGAGGGCGGTGCGGCTGGTGCCGTCCAGCAGGGTGCGGCAGGCGCGGTCGAGGGCCACCAGGGCGGAGGAGCAGGCGGTGTCGACGGCCATGCTCGGGCCGTGCAGGTCGAAGCAGTACGACACGCGGTTCGCGGCGATGGACAGCGTGGACCCGCTCATCGTGTAGGGGTTGGCGTACTGCTCGATGGTCCCCTGGACCGTTCCGTAGAAGGGGTCGGAGATCCCGACGTAGACGCAGGTGTCCGAGCCGGCGAGCGACTCGGCGGGGATTCCGGCGTCGTCCAGGGCTTCCGCGGCCGTCTCCAGCACCAGCCGCTGCTGCGGGTCCATGGCCTCGGCCTCTTTCGGGGCGATGCCGAAGTAGGCGGCGTCGAAGCCGGCCACGTCGTCGAGGAAGCCCCCGGCCGCCGTGTAGCTCCGGCAGGCGCGCAGGCCGCCGGGGTCGACGAAGCGGTGCTTGTCGAACCGGTCCGGCGGGATCTCGCCGACCGCGTCCCGGCCTTCGGAGAGGGCTTCCCACAGAGCGTGCAGGTCCGAGATCCCGCCGGGAAGCCGGCAGCCGACGCCGACGACGGCCACCGCGCGGTCGTTGCACTCCATCGTCGGCCCCCGTCCGGTTCCCCAACGCGGCCTGTCCTGGCGCAGGTTGTCATCTCTACCCCGGTGCGGGGCCGGTCAGCGTGGACGGAACGGGCCGATTGTGGGGTGATCTCCCCTGAAAATGTGGAAAACATGGACACTTGGTGATTGTGTTCCGGTGGCGGGAGTCCCGTCCGTGCCGCCGCCGTACGGTGATGGGGTGCCGCCTCCCTGCCGTGCCCGGCTGCTGTCGAACGCCGTGCACCTGCCGCCGCAGTACCGGACCATGGAACAGATCCGATCGGGCATGATCGCGGCGGGAAGTCCCTTCGTCCCGCCGCCCGGCACCCTGGAGAACCTCACCGGCGTCCGGGGCGTGCACGTCAGATCCGACGACGTGCAGGCGTCCGACCTCGCGGTGGCGGCCGCCGTCGAGGCGCTGGACGCGGCGGGGTCGGGCGTCGACGAGGTGGATCTGCTGTTGTTCGCCTCCACGTCACAGGACCTCGTCGAACCCGCCACCGGCCATATCGTGGCGGCCAAACTCGGCGCCTTCTGCCCGGTGTTCGACGTGAAGAACGCCTGCAACAGCGTGCTCAACGCCGTGGAGACGGCCGCAGCCTTCATCGAGACCGGCCGGTACCGCACCGTGCTGATCGCCTGCGGGGAGACGACGACGCTCACCACCCGCTGGCACGCGCCCGACCAGGAGACGTTCATGCGTCACCTGCCGGGCTACACCGTCTCCGACGCGGGCGCCGCCCTGCTCCTGACCGCCGGGCCGGCAGGTCCGGACGATCCCGGAGTGCTGCACGCGGTGTTCGCCGCCGACTCCTCGGCCTGGGAGGCGTGCACAGTGAGGTCCGGCGGCTCGATGCACCCGCGCTCCCTGGACGACGACCACTACTGTCTGCGGCTCAACGAGAACCAGTTGTCCCAGACGGGCCGCGGCATGGCGCAGTTGGTGCTGGCGCACGCGTCGCAGGAGATGGTCATGGTGCGCGAGAGCGCATTCGTCGCCGTCCACCAGATCTCCATGCCGCAGTTCCACGAGGCCTGTGCCCTGCTCGGGCTGCCGGAGAGCCGGTTCCTGGCCACGGTGGACCGGTACGGCAACGCCGCGTCCGCGTCCCTCCCGCTGCAACTGGCCCTGGCGCAGCGGTCCGACCGTGTCATGCCCGGCGACGTGGTCGCCCTCATCGGTCTGGCCAGCGGGTTCAGCATGGGGCTGGTACTGATCCGGCTGTGACCGCACGGCACCACGGCGCCCCGTAAGGGGCGCGGGGAACTGCGCGACCAGCCCCCACCGGCCTGCAGCCGACGCACTACCCCTGGGGTCCGGGGCGAAGCCCCTGGGGGCACCTCCCAGCGGTAGCTGGGGGAACCTCGACTGCGGGCGCGTCGTGGCCGGTCGCGCCCACGCGGCGGAGCCGCATATGTCAACAGCCCCGCGCCCCTTACGGGGCGGCGCCCTCGAAGGCCGCGAAGGCCTTCTCCTGCCGCCATTCCACCTGCGCCTTGGGGCTCGCGGCCAGCAACCGCGCACACTCGGCAGAGGGATGCCGGTCCCCCGGGCGGTCGTCGGCGCACTCCGGAACGAGCGTGAAGCCGTCGCGGCTCGTCCACAGGCTCCGGCCGGGCAGGAATGCGTACTCCAGGGAGGTGCGGGCCAGGTCCTTGAGGGTGCGGTAGTCCAGGCCGTAGGTCGTCGTCGCCCTCTGGTACTCGGTGGTGATGTCGCTGCGCGAGACGCCCTCGTCGTCGGTGGCGAGGGCGACGGGCACGTGGTGGGCGCGGTAGAAGGCGAAGGGGTGCCTGCTGCCGGAGACGTCGAGGATCTGGTCGTTGCTGGTCAGCGGCACCTCCACCAGCACATGCCGGTCGGCCAGCGTCCGTTGCAGGTCCTCCGGGTTGTCCTCCCAGCGTGCGTCGACGCCGTGGCCGATGCGCTCGGCGTGGCCGGTGAGCACCGCCTGGCGGATGTGGAAGCGCAGGTCCTCGGGCCGTACGAGGCCCGGCGCGAGTTCACCGGCGTGCAGGGTGATGTGCGTTGCGGGGTACCGCGCGTGCAGGTATTCCAGCATGCGCATGTGCAGGTCGTAGTCCCGCAGTGCGACGGTCCCGTCCTCGGGTGCCACGAGGTTGACGGACACGAAACGCTCGTCCTGCCGGGTCAGTTCGAAGCCGAGCAGCAGCTCGGCGAAGACCTGGGCGGGAGGGGCCGAGCGCTCGACCTGGGTGATGAAACGGACCGGCAGCGCGCAACCGGCGTGCGGTGCGGAGGTGTTGCAGCGCGACGCGGTCCGGAAGTCGGCCATGGCCCGGTCCGTCTGCTTCCTGGTGTGCTCCACCAGCCGGCGCAGGCCGTCGCCGGCCGACAGCGTCTTCAGCAGCCGGGCCGGGGAGTCGTCGGGGCCGGCCGTGCGGACCAGCGCGGCCAGTTCGTCCTCGTCGGGAGAGACCATGGTCTCCAGGTAGAACTGGTGCTGCTCGGCGGCCTTGTCCGCCACCTCGCTCAGCATGCGGCCCGTGTGGCCGGCCGTCGCCTCCTCGAACTTCCCGAACGTGGCGAAGAAGTGGTCATGGCCGGTTTCCCGGCCGGGCACGAAGTCCTGCATGGACCAGGCCCGGACGATACGGCGGCGGAACTCCTGGTCGTGCTCGGCGTCGGAGGCCGGACGGCTGCCGGGGGCGCACGGGGGCCGGACGGCGCGCAGCGAGCCCTCCTCGATGCAGAGGCCGTCGTGCGCAGCGAAGCCCATCAGCAGCTCGGTGGACGCGGCGCCGCTGAGGTGGTTGTGCAGGTCCGCGCCCTTCGGCATCTCCTGCAGGAAGGCCCGCAGCGCGCTCTCGTCGCCACGGATGCGGTCGAGACGGGCGGCCGTGGCCGCGGTCGGATCCGTCGCGGCCACGGCCGGTTGCGGTGTCCCGCCGGCCAGCAGGGCACTGGTGCACATCACGGCTGCCATCGCCGCACGCAGCCATCGCCGGCGGCTGCCGTCAGGCGAACGGCCTTTTCTGTCCTGGTGGTTGGCGAGGGTCACCCGTACTCCTGACTCCTGATGGCAGTGGCTGAGTGGTGATGATGGTGCAATCGCGGGCGCGTCAGCCGAGGTGGCCGGCGAGTTCGTCGTACAGGCGGGCGCAGGCCGACGCCTCGTCGGCGTAGCGCGCGACGACCTGCTCCTTGCCGCGCTCCGTCAGGGCGACGACCCACCGGCCTGCGGTCTGCCGCAGCGCGTAGTGCTCCGTGGCGGGCAGCCGGGGCTCGTGGACTCCGTCGATGCGGTAGGACGCGTCGGGCACCCCGGCCCGCCTCAGCTCGGCGCGCAAGGTCGAGCGGTCGGTCGCGTGCAGCGCGGGGCGGGCCACGTGCCGGGGCGCCTTGCCCCTGCGGCCAGGGGTGGCCTCGGCCAGGACCTTGGCTGCGATCAGATCACGGACCGGCTTGTCGAGCTTGATCTGGGTCCCGCCGCCGGGCTGCCCGAACCACGCGGCGATCGAGCCCTGCAGCCCGGTGAAGGATTTACCCGGGAGCAGCTTGTAGACGTGGTAGTTGCAGGTGGCACCGTACGTTCCGTCGTCGTTCCGGTAGGTGTGCAGATTCGACGGCGGTATGGACCGCTGCGCATAGGACGCGGGCGCGGACTTCGCGTCCGGTGAGACGAACGTGCCCGTGGCCGCGCCGAAACGGTCGACGTACACCTCGTGATGGGAGTCGTAGGTCACGGTGACGCGGTTCGGGGTGCCGGCGAAACCGTCGTTGCCGGGATAGCGCCAGTCCCAGTCGTCGTTTTTCCATGCGTCGAGGAAGTCTTTGGCGCTGTCGGCTCCCCCGAGTTTGTCGTAGTCCGTGACGAGCGGGCCCACCGGGGCCGTGACCGGCAGCTTGTCCGGCCCGAGGGACCAGTCGCCGTGGTCGGCCACCGCGCATTCCGGGGCCGGGGCCGCGGACGCGGCCTGCGCCGGGCCCGCCAGGGCCATGCCCCCGAACAGTGCCGCGCATGTGGCGGTCGATATCCAGACGCTGCCCTTCACTCCGGCCTCCCGGTTCCGCATTCGGGCCCACGGACCGCAGGCCTCCCACAAGTTGCAACGGCCACGGAACTTAGCAGCGCGGCGGATCATGAAGGGAGGAATTCCGCCATCGTCGGCTCGTGCATTCGGTGGACGAGGTGGCTCGATCTCTCCGCGCGATCTCTCCGCATACGATGGGCGGCGACGCCGAAGGGAGCCGCTGCCGTGCCCGAGCCGAACGATGCAGGCGCTCCCCGGACGGAGCTCGTGGTGCTGGTGGGCCTGCAGGCCTCGGGCAAGTCCACCTTCTACGGCCGGACCTTCGCCGGCACGCACGCCCTCGTCAGCAAGGACCTCTTCCGCCGGGCCAGGCACCGGCAGCACCGTCAGATGCGGCTGGTCGAGGAGGCGTTGGCGCAGGGCGTGCCGGTGGTGGTCGACAACACCAACCCCTCGCCCGCCGAGTGGGATCCGCTGATTGCGGCCGCGCGCTCGCACGGTGTCCCGGTCGTCGCCTACTGGTTCCCGCCGGATGTGATCGGCTCGCTGCTGCGCAACGCCGTGCGCGAGGGCCCGGCCAAGGTGCCCGAAGTCGGCGTGTACGCCACCCTCAAGAAGCTGCGCCGGCCGCGGCCGGCGGACGGCTTCGACGCGGTGCACGAAGTGCGGCTGGACGGGCACGGCGGATTCCTGGTGCGCCCGGCCGGGGAGGAGGAAGAGGGCGCTGCGGGCCCGCAGCTCCGGGCCGTCGCGGTGTTCGACCTGGACGGCACGCTGGCCGATGTCCGGCACCGCCTGCACCTGGTGCGGGCCCGTCCCCGCGACTGGGAGGCCTTCTTCGCCGCCGCCCCAGCCGATCCGCCGCTGGCCGAGGGGGTCGAGCTCGCGCTGGCCTGCGCCCGGCAGTGCGACCTCGCGTACGTCACCGGCCGCCCCGAGAGCTGCCGTCGTGACACGGAGGACTGGCTCGCCCGGCAGGGCCTGCCCGCGGGCCCGCTCCTGATGCGCCGGGACGGCGACCGCAGGCCGGCCCGCACGGTCAAGCCCGAACTGCTGCGCTCCTTGGCGCAGGAGCGGTGCGTCACCGCCGTGGTCGACGACGACGCACAGGTCTGCATCGCCTACGAGGCCACGGGATTCCGGGTGCTGCACGCGCCGTGGATGGAGCCGCAGCCGATCCTGGACGTGGTCCAGGAGCGCGAGGGCCGCACGTAGGGCGTTGCCGGCGCCCCGTCAGGGCGCGGGGCTGTTGACATATGCGGCTCCGCCGCGTGGGCGCGACCAGCTACGACGCGTCCGCACGGGGCGCCCCGTAAGGGGCGCGGGGAACTGCGCGACCAGCCACGACGCGCCCGCAGTCGAAGCTCCCGGGGCTTCGCCCCGGACCCCCGGTGGTGCGTCGACTGCGGGCCGGTGGGGGCTGGTCGCGCAGTTCCCCGCGCCCCTTACGGGGCGCAGATCCGCCGGACACGCGCGCGCTAGGGCCGCGCGGCCCCGAACTCCCGAGCGTCCGCCGCCGTGCGGTACGGCTGCCAGGGAGCCAGGCCCGGCCCGTTGGGCGAGCCGGTGGCGGTGAAGGCCGCGAGCGCGCCGCCGAAGGCGTCGGCCAGGGCGCGGTCGTCGGAGCTCACAGCGCCGAGCATCGGCGCGTCGGGGTAGGCGTCGAACGTGCCGTGGAGGAAGGGGAGTTCGGAGCAGTGCGTGGCTCCGAGCCCGAGCGGATCCGGGGCCGGCTTCCGGGTGAAGCGGTAGACGTAGGCCGGAAGGCCCTGGCGGGCGCGGCCGGTGGCGATCGCGGTGACGCCGCGCTGGAAGACGCGGTCGCCGGCCCGGTCGGCGAGCCGCGCGGCCGGTGCGGCGGGGGCGAGCGCGTGGAAGGCGGTCATCTCGTCGCTGACCGTGCCGAGCAGCAGGTCCTTGTCGTCGAGCGCGCCTGCGGCGACGGCCTGGCGCCAGGGGTGGGGGTGGCCGGGGCCGCCGAGCACCGGATACATCGCGGGGGCGACGCTGCCGGGGCGCGCCCGTTCGGCGGCCAGCCGGCGATGGGCGGCGAGCAGGCGCTCGACGGGCAGCTCCCGCAGGACAGGGCCCGGATCCGTTCCGGTGATGCCCAGAATGTGCAGGTAGTCGCGGGCCGTTGCGGCGGCCTCGGCCGGGTCCTGCGGCGGGAGGCCCCACGGGCCGCTCTGCGCGATCACCCGCTGTACCAGGTCGCGGGTCCGCGGGGCGATCGCGAGGGAGAAGGCCGCGTGGGCACCGGCGGACTGGCCGCCGGCCGTGACCGTATCGGGGTCGCCGCCGAAGCCCGCGATGTTCTCCCGGACCCAGCCGAGCACCGCGGCCTGGTCCTGGGAACCGAGATTGCCCGCGCCGATCTCGGGCAGATACAGGTAACCGAGGGGCCCCAGGCGGTAGTTGGCGGTGACCACGACGACGGGGCCGAGCGCGGCGAGCCGGGCGCCGTCGTACCAGTCCCAGCCGCCGGATCCGCTGCTGAAGCCGCCGCCGTGGAACCACACCAGCACCGGCAGCCCGGCTCCCCCGTCGAGGGCTGCGGCCGGGGTCCAGACGTTGAGAGTCAGGCAGCCGTCCTCGTCCCAGTCCGGCACCCGGGGTCCCATGACCGCCTCCAGGCGGGACGGTCCCTGCGGTGCCGACGGCCTGGCGTGGGCCGCGTCGCGGATGCCGCTCCAGCCCGGGTGCCGCGCCGGGGGCGCGAAGCGCAGCGCGCCGACCGGGGAGGCCGCGTACGGGATGCCCCGGAACGCCGCCACCCCGCCTTCCGCCGTTCCCCGCACCCGGCCCTGCCCGGTGACCACCACAAGGTCCTGCTCGTCCGACGCCACTTCCGGTCTCCCTCTCCTCGCCGACTTCTTCGCGCAGGACCTGTCTACGCCCGGCACACCGCATGCGGCCAACGGCGGCGGGAAGCGGACAGGAAGTGTGTCACGGGCCATGCCGCATTGCGGCAGTCGTACGCTGCGGGCCGTCGTGGCTGGTCGCGCAGTTCCCCGCGCCCCTCACGGGGCCGCAGCCGGTACACCGCGCTCGCCGTGCGGCGGATGTCCGGTTCCCGACTGTGAAGGAGACGTGAAGGGCGTACACAATGCTCGCCCCGACCCCTGAGAACAGCGCCGGACATCCGCTCATCGACCCGTGAGGATCCGTCATGCGCCCTGCGACCCTGGCTTCCCTGGCCGGTGCGGCCGCCCTCGCCGCGACCACCCTCCTGTCCGCCTCTGCACACGCCGCGCCTCCCGCCACGCACCCAGGGCTGACCTGGGCCAGGCTGGCCGACGGGCCCGACGGCACCGTGCAGGTCGGCGGTCCCGGCGGCAGCCCGAGCAACCCCTACCAGGGCGACACCCCGGCGAGCGCCGTGCTGCCCGTCCTCTGCCTGAAGGCCGACGGCAGCCCCGTGCCCGACGGGATCACCCCCGGCTTCTACGCGGGCTGGGCGCAGGGGACGGTGGCCGCCAGCAGACCCGTGCGCGGCTCGCGCCTCAACAGCCGGAACGCCGCGGACACCGTCTGCCAGGCCGAGTTCGGCGCCGGATGGCGGATGGCCGAGTTCCACGACGGCCACTACGGCCCGGACCTCGCCGCAACCGGCGGCTGGACGTTCTGGGCGTACGGCACACTGCCGGCCGGCACCCGCATGTGGACCGCCATCGACGACCAGCGCGCCAACCCCTGGAACTGACCCGGCCGATCGCGGACCCCGGGCCCCGGACCTCAGAGAGCGAGGGCCTCGGAGAGGGACAGCGCGCCGGTGTACAGGGCGCGGCCGACGACCGCGCCCGTCACCCCCCGCGGTCCGAGTGCGGCGACGGCCCGCAGGTCGTCGAGCCCGCGGATGCCGCCGGCGGCGAGGACCGGCATGGCCGTACGGGCGCAGACGTCCCGGAACAGGGAGAGGTTGGGGCCTGTCAACATGCCTTCCCTGCCGATGTCCGTGACCAGGCACCGCGCACAGCCCGCGCCGGCCAGCCGGTCGAGGATCGGCCACAGGTCGCCGACGTCGCCGGCTCCTCCGTCGGCGGCGACGCGGGGCCCTGCGGCGTCGTACGGACCAGGGCGCTGACCCCGAGGCGGTCGCCGTGCTCGGCGACCACCCTGGCGCACCAGTCCGGGTCGGACAGGGCCGCGCTGCCCAGGTTCAGCCGCGCGCAGCCGGTGCGCAGTGCACGGCGCAGGGTGTCGTCGTCGGTCACGGAGCAGAACAGCGCCTGGACGCCGATGCGGAGGCTGCCGACGATGCGTACGACCGTGGCGAGGTCCGTGTCGTGGAGCCGTTCCGACACGGCGACGAGGTGGACCCAGGACGCGCCCTGGGCCTGGAACTTCAGGGCCACGGCGAGCGGGTCCGTCTCCCCGGTCTCCGGCACCACCTGGTCCTCGACCAGGTGGACGACCTTCCCCCGGTCGATGTGGATCGACGGGAACACCGTCAATGACAAGACCGCCTCCTCACCGGAGCCCCCTGCTCGGGTGAACATCATGGCCGCGGGGGCCGTATCTGTACACCACGGCGACGGCCGCCCGTTTCCGCCGCGGCCGTCCGGACCGGAATCCCGGGTACGGTACGGGCGTACAGCCCCGCTTCCCCGGACCACAGGAGCTCCCAGCATGGCCGCCGACCAGCCCGCCCGGCGCCGCCGCGACCCCGCCCGGCGGATCGAGGAGATCGCCGCGGCCACGGAGCGGGTCATCGCCGCCCGCGGCATCGAAGGCCTGACCCACCGCGCGGTGGCCGAGGTGGCCGACGTCCCGCTCGGGGCGACCACGTATCACTTCGCCACCAAGGACGACCTCATCCAGGCCGCGCTGCAACGCGCGTACGACCGCTACGCCGCCGCTCTCGAGGAGTGGACCGCCCAGCGCCCCCATCTGACCGCCACCCAGCTGACCGTCCTGCTCACCGACGCCCTCATGGGCTGCTTCGGCTCCCAACGCGACCAGCAGGTCGTCCAGTTCGAGCTCTACCTGGCCGCCCTGCGCCGCCCCGCCCTGCGGCCCATCGCCGACCGGTACACCGAGACCATGACCAACCTCCTGCTCGCCTACGTCGACCCCGTCACCGCGCACGCCGCCACGGCCGCCGTGAACGGCCTCACCCTGCGCGGGCTGGCCGGCACCCGGCTCCCCACGCGCGCCGAGGTCGAGGAGGTCCTCGGGCGCATCCTCACCCCCAACCCCGCGCTCGTCGGGGCCATCACGGGATGACCGGAGGCCGATGCATGGACGAGCGGCTTGCACAGCGGGTCCGCATGTTCCGTGAGGGCGGTCATGTCCCGCTCGCCGTCGTGGAGTTCGTCGTGAACGAACTTCACGCGCTGGCGGCCGCGGGGCGGTGCGTCACGGAGGACACGGCGGGGATGCTGACGAGCCATCTGATGATGGCGCTGACCCGCCTGGCCGGCGGGCAGCCGGCCGGGCAGTCTGTGCCGGACACGCAGGTGGACGCGCAGGTGACAGCCGAGCTGAGGGCCCACCCCGAGGCCGTCGCCGGTGCCCGGGCCGTGGCGGCCCGGGCACGTACGGAGCTGGGGATGGCGCTGCCCGAACCGGAGATCGGCTTTCTCGGGCTGCATCTGGCCGTGCTCGCACAACACTCCCTCGCACAGCACTCCTACGACGGTGACGGCGATATCGAGATATCAATGTCGACGGAAGGCGGCGACAGCCCATGACGAGGATCCTCACCGGCGGCCTCGGCAGGACCGACGTCGCGCACCTCGTGCAGCAGCTCGCTCCGGACGGCATCGACGTCGCCGAGTCCAGCGACATGGACGCGGCCTCGGAACTCCGCTCCGGGCGGGCCGACTACTACCTCGGCACCTGCCACACCGGGGCCGGAGCCTCGCTGGGGGTGCTGGTGGGGGTGCTGGGCAGCGGCGCCTGCCACACCTTCGGCCGTGCCGTTCCGCGGGACGACCAGGTCGCGGCATTGCTCGCTGCAGGCGTCAGGGTCTTCGGCTTCGCCGTCGACCGCATCGACGCCGTGGCTCCGGTCATCGTCCGCGCCGTCGCGGATGCGCACGGGACGCCCGGTTTGCGCGTGACGTAGCGGCAGTTGCAGTCCCCCTGGTGCGTCGGGCGCCGCCCGTGCATCATGACCTGGCTTCCTCAGGACCCGCGCACCGGGAGGAGTCGGGGTGCAACCGGACGGCATCGCTGCGGCCACCGTCGCCAGTGGCCACCTGAGTCTCACCCCGCACAGAGACTGACGGTGATCGTGCTGTGTGCGCTGACGTCCTGGGTCGCGCAGCGTGCAGCGGCCGTGTTCCACGACGGTGTACGGCCGTTCCTGCTCGACTTCGTCCAGGGGCGGTCGACGCGACGTGCCACCGCCGCGGTGTCGTTCGGCCTGTCGGCCGGTTTCGTCTTCGGTCTGGGTGCGCCGTTGGCACTGTCCACGGGCGTGCTCAACCCGTGGCTGGTGTTCCTGCCGACCGACGTTCTCGGCCTGGTGTCCCCGAAGCGGTGGCTCGCCGCCGTGCTCGGTGGGGCCTGGGGAGCGGTCGTGGTGTTCGGTGTCGGGGGCGCGAACTCCTGGGTGCACGAGCTGCCGGTGGACTTCGTCACGGCCATGCAGCAGATGGCGACGCCGATTCTCTATCTGTTCACGCTGTTCCCGGTGCTTGCCGTCACGCAGCAGTTCGGCCGACTGAGGGGCGGTCTGTGCGGCGTGCTGGAACTGGCGCTGGTGGTCCTGTCCTTGAAGCTGTGGCCGAAGGTCTTTCCGGGGTCGATCGCGATGGCCGCCGGCGTGCTCATCCTCGTCGGCCTTGCCCTGCACAGGGATTGGGGGCGGCCGACGGGCCCGGAAGAGGACCCGGAGGAGGACCCGGAGGAGGACCCGGAGGAGGACCCGATGGCCGGTCTGTTCCGGGCCGGTGCCGTCCGGCTGCGCTCGCATCTGCCGCTGCTCATGCTGCTCGGCGCGGGCGTGTGCCTGCTGTGCCAGGAACACGTCCTCGGCGGTGGCGAGGCCTCCGGCTTCCTGATCGCGAAAGGCGACTACGGCGGCGCGGCCCAGGTCGACTTCTACCGTGCCTTCGGCTTCATCCCGTTGATCGCGACGACCGCGCTGGCATCGGGCGCGTACGGCATCGCGGGCTTCACCCTCGTCTACCCGGTCGGCTATCTGCTGCCGAGCCCGTGGCTCGCTCTGGCGGCGGGCGCCCTGGTCTTCGGCGTCGAAGTGATGCTCCTGTCCTGGGCGGGCCGGGCCCTCGGCGGGCTGCCCTCGGTCCGTGACGCCTCCGGGCATCTGCGCAACGCGATCACGCAGAGCCTCCAACTGGCCATTCTCTTCGGCTCCCTCGCGGCGGCGAACGCGATGGGCGGCGGGCCGGGGATCCTGGTCGTCGGCGGGCTGTATCTGTTCAACGAAGTGACGGGCCGGCCGGTGACCCGGATGGCCGCGGCCCCGGCCGCGGTGATCGCCGGGGGAATCCTCCTCAACGTCCTGTACTGGCTGCACCTGTTCACCCCGGCCGCCCGGTGACGTGCCGTCCTGCGGGGACGATCCGGACCGTCTCCGGCCCGCTGCCCACGTCCGCCGTCCGGGGTCCGGTCCTCGCCCACGAGCACCTGGCCCTCGACCTGCGCCGCCCCGGCCGTCCTGCCGCCCTCCTCGACGGGCGGCACGAAGCCGCGATCGCGGCCGAACTCGCCGACCTGCACGGGCAGTTCGGCCTTTCCCTGGTCGTCGAGCAGACGTGCCGGGGCATGGGGCGGGACGTGGCCGCTCTCGCCCGTGTCTCCGCCACCTCGGGCGTGGCGGTGGTGGCGGCCACCGGCTGGTACTACGAGCCGTTCCATCCTCCCGACGTGCGCCGGGCCGATGTCGGCCGGCTCGTCGAGACGCTGACCCGGGACGTGGAGGACGGCATCGGGCCGGCCCGGATCCGGCCCGGCCTCATCGGCGAAGTCGGCAGCCACGGCGAGCGTCCCAGCGCACCGGAACGCCGGACGCTCACCGCCGCAGCCCGTGTCGCCGCCCGCACCGGACTCTCCGTGGCCACGCACACCTGCCTCGGCCGCGGCGGCCCCGCCCAACTCGCCCTGCTGACCGCCCAGGGCCTGGCCCCCCACCGCATCGCCATCGGGCACCAGGACCTGCTCGACGCCCCCGCCGTGCACCGCCGGCTCGCCGCCGAGGGCGCGTACGTCGCCTTCGACACCGTCGGCAAGACGGCCTACCAGGACGATGCGACCCGGCTGCGGCTCCTGCTCGCGCTGGTCGACGCGGGGCATGCCGACCGGGTCCTGCTCTCCTGCGACATCTCGCGCCACACGTACCTGACCTGCCAAGGAGGCCAGGGCTACGGGCACGTGTTCCGCAGCTTCCTGCCGCGGGTCCGGGCCGCGGGCGTGGGCGACGACCTCGTCGACCTGATGACGCGCCGCAACCCGCTGCGCCTCCTGGGAAGCCGATTCACCTGAATCGGTCTTCTGAGGGCTGCGTGTTCCCTCTACCGTGGGGATCATGACGCTGCTGCACGTTCGTGACCACGGGGGCGACGGCACGCCGCTCGTGCTGCTGCACGGTGCAGGGCGGTCGCACGCCGACTGGGACGCCTCGGCCGCCGTGCTCACCGCCGGGCACCGCGTCCTCGCCGTCGACCTCCCCGGGCACGGCCGCTCCCCCGGTGTTTCCCCCTGGGCGATTCCCGCCGTGGTACGGCACATCGCGGATGCACTGGACGCGCACGACGTGCCGGAGGCCGTGGTGGTGGGGCACTCCCTCGGCGGGCTGGTCGCGGTCGAGTACGCGCGGGCGTTCGAGGGCCGTGTCCGTGCCGCCGTGGATCTGGACGGCTTCTGGTACGGGCGGCCCGGCGAATACCCCGGTGCCGAGCGGGTGTTGGAACTGCTCCGTTCGTCGGCCGGGGCCGTCGCACCTCCTGGGTACATCGAGGCGCAGGTCGCTCACGCCGCGCGGTACGGGATCCCGTCCGACCGTGCCGAGGCGGCGGCCCGCGCGGCCGTGCGTCCACTGCCCGACGGCGGGTGGCAGACGCTGCCGGAGCGGGCGGCGGCGCTGGAGATGTACGGCGAGCTCGGCAGGCTCGGCGCGCTCGGTGTCACCGCCTGGCTGGACGGAGTGACGTGCCCGCTGCTGCTGGTGCAGGCGGGGCGGCCGGAACCGCCGAGGCCGTCGATGGCATGGTTCGACGACCTCTCCGCCCGGTTCGCCCGCGGGCTCGCGGCGGAACTGGCCGGGCTCTCGCGCAACCGGGCGACGGTCACCGTCGGCCGGATCGACGCGGGCCACCCCATGGTCCTGGAGGCCCCGGACACGGTCGCGGCGCTGATCGCCGGGTTCGTCCGGGACCTGCCGGACGGTCAGGCGAGGGAGACCAGGTCCCGGTAGTCCTCGCTCCACAGGTCCTCGTCCGCGTCCGGCAGGAGCAGGACGCGGTCGGGGCGCAGGGCGTCGATGGCCCCTTCGTCATGGGTGACCATCACGATCGCACCGGGGTAGGAGCCGACGGCGGCGAGGACTTCGCCGCGGGAGGCGGGGTCGAGGTTGTTGGTGGGCTCGTCCAGCAGCAGGACGTTCGCGCCGGAGTGGACGAGGGCGGCGAGGGCGAGGCGGGTCTTCTCCCCACCGGACAGGACGCCGGCGGGTTTGTCGGCGTCGTCCCCGGCGAAGAGGAACGAGCCCAGCACGCGCCGCACTTCGCCGTCGGTGAGGTGCGGCGCGGCGTCGGCGAGGTTCTCCCGCACGGTCCGCGCGGTGTGGAGGGTGTCGTGTTCCTGGGCGAAGTAGCCCAGGCGCAGCCCGTGTCCGTGCACCACCCGGCCGCTGTCGGGGGTCTCCTGGCCGGCCAGGAGGCGCAACAGGGTGGTCTTTCCCGCGCCGTTGAGGCCGAGGATCACCAGACGGCTGCCCCGGTCCACGGCGAGGTCGACTCCCTTCAGGACCTGGCGGCCACCGTAGGACTTGGCGAGGCTGACCGCACCGAGCGGCATGCGGCCGCAGGGCGCCGGTTCCGGCAGGCGGATCCTGGCGACCTTCTCGGTGCGCCGGGCCGGTTCGAGGCCGGCGAGCATGCGGTCGGCGCGGCGCGCCATGCTCCTGGCCATGACGGCGGTGGACGAGCGGGCCTTCATCTTGTCCGCCTGCGCGTGCAGGGAGGCGGCCTTGCGCTCGGCCCCGGCCCGCTCCCGGGCGCGGCGCCGCTCGTCGGCCTCGCGCTGGACGAGGTAGGTGTGCCAGCCGGTGTTGTGGACGTCGATCGTCGCGCGGGTGGCGTCGAGGTGGAAGACCCGGTTGACCACGTCCGCGAGGAGGCCGGTGTCGTGGCTGATGACGACGAGGCCGCCCTGGTGACCCTGCAGGAAGGTGCGCAGCCAGGCGACGGAGTCGGCGTCCAGGTGGTTGGTGGGCTCGTCGAGCAGCAGGGTGCCGTCGTGTCCGGCGAACAGGATGCGCGCGAGCTCGACGCGGCGGCGCTGACCGCCGGACAGGGCCCCGACGGGCTCGGTCAGCACGCGGTCGGGCAGGCCGAGCCCGGCCGCGACCCGGGCGGCCTCGGCCTCGGCGGCGTATCCGCCGCCGGCCTGGAAGGCGGCCTCGGCGCGGGCGTAGGCGTTCATCGCCCGCTCCAGGGCGGCGGGTCCGGTGGCCTCGGCCATGGCGGCCTCGGCGGTTCGCAGCCGGTGCAGGGCCCGGTCCAGGCCGCGGGCGGACAGGATCCGGTCGGTGACGGTCACGGCCGGGTCGGCGGCGCGGGAGTCCTGGGCCAGGAGGCCGACGGGGCCGGTGTGCGTGACGGTCCCGGCGGCGGGCTGCGAGCGGCCCGCGAGGGCCGTCATGAGGGTGGTCTTTCCGGCCCCGTTGCGGCCGACCAGGCCGATGCGGTCGCCGGGAGAGACGGTGAAGGAGAGGCCGGACAGCAGCAGGCGCGCACCCGCGCGCAGCTCGACATCGCGAACGGTGATCATGAATTAACGCTCCGAAAAAGCAAAAGGACACACTTCTGGCGTGGAAGCGGGTCCTCGGCTAGGAAATTCGGGGCGTAGACATGCGGCTACGGTATCCGAGGCCTCCTGAGTCGCGCATCTGTATTTCTGCGGCGCCTCAGACATCCCTGTGCCGCGTGTGCACATGACCGTCGAGCGGGAAGTCCGGCGGCACTGCGGGAAGGATCCTGTCGAAGGCGTACCGGCTCTTCTGCGCCACGCGGCACGAAGCCGGGTTGTTTACTTGGTGCAGCAGTTCAAGTCGCTGCAGTCCGTCGGCCCCAGGGTGGCAAAGGCCCAGCCGGTGAGCGCTTCCAGGGCTCGGGGCGCCACTCCTCGCCCGCGGGCGTGCGCTGCGGTCCAGTAGCCCACCTCGGCGGAGGGGTTGCCGCCGGATCCCGGTACACCTCGACCAGTGCGGCACCGTCCTCCATGCACCACGGGCGGAGGAGGAGTTCCGGGGAGGAGGACGGCTCTGAACCTGCACGGCCTGCACGCAAGATGACGGTTTCGTTCGCCAGTTGATCGTACGCGGCAGTGTTCACAGTCCCGCCAGCCCGGCGCCCCGGGCCAGGACGTCGCGCAGCATGGCGGGGGTGAGTCTGCCGGTGAAGGTGTTGCGCTGGCTCGGGTGGAAGCAGCCGAGCAGGTGGAGCTCGCGGCCGGATTCGGTGTGCCGCAAGGTCGACTGGGTGCCGTGTCCGAACGCCGGTCGTGGGCGGGGCAGTTCCCAGCCGGCCTGGCGGAGCACGGGCAGCAGGGCCTGCCAGGCGAAGCCGCCGAGTACCACGACCGCCTGCAAGGCGGGCTGCAGCAGGGTCAGTTCGCGGGCGAGCCAGGGGCGGCAGGTGTCGCGTTCGGCCGGGGTGGGGCGGTTGGCGGGCGGTGCGCAGTGCACCGGGGCCGTGATGCGGACGCCGTACGGTTCCAGCCCGTCTCCGCGGTGCGTGGCCGTGGGCCGGGACGCGAGTCCGACGGCGTGCAGGGCGGCGTAGAGGACGTCGCCGGAGGGGTCGCCGGTGAACATCCGGCCGGTGCGGTTGCCGCCGTGGGCGGCGGGGGCGAGTCCGACGATCGCGAGCGGTGCGTCCGGCGGGCCGAAGCCGGGTACCGGCCTGGCCCAGTAGTCCCAGTCCTGGTAGGCCCTGCGCTTGACCCGGGCGACGTCCTCGCGCCAGGCCACGAGCCGCGGGCAGGCCCGGCATGTGGTGACGGCCGCGTCGAGGCGGTCGAGGCTGTCCAGCCGCGCTGCGGTGACCGCGGGGAAGTCCGGTTCCTCCGGGCCTGTTCCGCCGTTCATCGTCCGTCCCACAAAAGTCAGGGTAATGACATCGCAGCGGCGATCCTACGCATGCCGGGGTTCGGGAGAGGTCCGGCGACCCGGAGCATGCACCCGCCTGGACGCGGTGCGCACAGCGAGACCTGCCGCAGGCCCGGCACAACCGCTCCTGCAACTGCGTTGCAGCTGGTCAGCGACTGTATGACGGTTGTAGCCGCAATCGAATTCCTGTGCCACGGTGGCCTCATGGCAGGCAACCACACCCACGACCATCATCACGCCGGCCGCTGGGCCCGCATGCGCCACCGGCTCGCGCACCTGCTCGTCCCGCACCGTCACGAGGCCATGGACAAGGTCGACTCCGCCATGGAGACCTCCCGCGAGGGCATGCGCACGCTCTGGCTCTCCCTCGCCGTCCTCGGTCTGACGACCGTCGTCCAGGCGGTCGTCGTCGCCCTGTCCGGCTCCGTCGCCCTCCTCGGCGACACCGTGCACAACGCGGCGGACGCCCTGACCGCCGTCCCGCTGGGCGTCGCCTTCGTGCTGGGGCGCCGGGCGGCCAACCGGCGCTACACGTACGGCTACGGCCGCGCCGAGGACCTCGCCGGTATCGCCGTCGTGCTCACCATCGCCGCTTCCTCCGTCTTCGCCGCCTACGAGGCCGTCGACCGCCTGCTGCACCCGCGCGACGTCACGCACCTGGGGGCCGTGGCCGTCGCCGCCTTCGCCGGGTTCCTGGGCAACGAGTGGGTGGCCCGGTACAGGATCCGCACCGGCCGGAGGATCGGCTCGGCCGCTCTGGTCGCCGACGGTCTGCACGCCCGTACCGACGGCTTCACGTCCCTGGCCGTCCTCCTCAGTGCAGGCGGTGCCGCCCTGGGCTGGCGCCTGGCGGACCCGCTCGTCGGCCTGTTCGTCACGGCCGCGATCCTCATGGTGCTGCGGGACGCCGCCCGCGAGGTCTGCCGGCGTCTGATGGACTCCGTGGACCCCTCGCTCGTCGACACCGCGGAGGCGGCGCTGCGGGCCGTGGACGGCGTGCGCGGCGTCGGGCAGGTCCGGATGCGCTGGATCGGCCACGCGCTGCGGGCCGAGGCCGACATCGTCGTCGACCCGGACCTGACGGTGGTGCGCGCCCACGGCCTCGCCGTGGCCGCGGAGCACGCCCTGATCCACGCGCTTCCCCGGCTGACGGCTGCGACCGTGCACACGGATCACACCCCGACCGGCGCCGACCCGCACGCGGCGCTCACCCACCATTGCGTTTGAGCGGTCAGCTGCCGAACGGCCTGCCGTCCAGCGTCCAGTGCGGGTCGACGGGACGGCCGAGCGAGGCGTAGACCTGGGCCGCGACGTCCGCGTGGCGGACCGTGCCGACGGGCCGGCCCGGAAGGAACTGCGGGCCGGCGCAGGCGAGCCACGCGGTGCGCTCCTCAAGGGTGTTGCCGCCGTGGCCGCCGGCGTCCACGTGGCCGTGGTCGGTGACGACGATGACCGTCCACGCCTCCGCGGCGTACGACGGCCGGCTGCGGACCGCGGCGAGCAGGCGGCCGAGGCGTTCGTCGGCCCGCACCACGGCCTCGCGGTACTCGCTTCCGCAGCCCAGGGAGTGGCCGGTCTCGTCGACCGCGCCGAGGTAGACGAAGGACGCTTCCGGGTCGGAGGCCGCGAGGACGTGCTCGGCCTCGGCCGTGACCTGCTCGTCGCAGTCGTCCCAGGCCTTGGGCGTGTGGTCGGCGGGCGCTATGAAGGACAGCCGGCCCGGGGCCCGGAACAGCGCGCCACCGTCCTGCTGGATCATCAGCGGCGCCCAGCCGCCCGTCACGAAGGTGCGGCGCCCGTCGACGCGGGCGAGCCGGGTGGCGAAGTCGGGGAAGGCCTCCAGGCGGTGGCCGGTGAAGTTGTTGCCCCAGATGCCGTGCTTGGCCGGGCCGACGCCGGTGGCGATGGTGGCCCAGCAGGGTCCGGACATGGTGGGCGTGCCGGGGGCGACCTCGACGGGAGTCAGGAAGCCTGCCTGCGCGACCGAGTCCAGGTGCGGGGTGGGCAGTTCCCGGAGCAGGTCGTAGCGGACTCCGTCGATCCCGATGACGAGAACGCGGGGTGCGCGGGGTGCGGGGCTGCTGGAGTGGTCGGGCATGGCCGGTGGTTCCCTTCGGTGGTGCTGATCGGCACCACCATGCGCCAGGCGGGTACCGGCCGTTGGCCCGGAGGTGAACTCCGGGTGTCGTCCGCCTGTCCGTTCGGACCGGGTCGGCGATTCAGGCCGGGTCGGCGATGCCGGGTCCGGCCTGCCGGGCCAGGGGGTTGGCGCCGATGGAGTTGTGGATGCTGAAGTTGACGGCGTCCGAGCGGTAGCGGTCGTCGGACCATTCGACGGGGCGGCCGGTGCGGGTGGTGGTGACGCGCCGGACGCGCAGCAGGGGGCTGCCGCGGCGGACGCCGAGGTGTTCGGCGTCGGCGGTCCCGGCGGCCACGGCGTCGATGAGGTGCTCGCCGTAGCTGAAGACGAGGCCGGTGGTCTCGTAGAGCCGCTGGGTGACGGACTCGCAGTCGGGGTCGAGGCGTTCGACGTCCGGGGCGATCCAGTCGGCGTAGACGGTGCGTTCGAGGAGGACGCGTTCGCCGTCGAGGCTGCGGACGCGCAGGACGTGCAGGACGTCGGCGCCTTGCGCCAGGTGCAGGCGGTCGGCGTCCTCCGCGGTGGCGGGCCGGCGTTCGCCGGCGAGGACGAGGCCGGTCGCGGTGTGGCCCATGGAGCGTGCCCACTGGGCGAAGCTGCGCAGTTCGGTGAAGCTCTGGCTGCGCCGGCCGGCCAGGACGACGCGGCGCGCCCCCTGCCGGGAGCCGATCATGCCTTCGGAGGTGAGCGTGGCGACCGCCTGCCGGACGGTGCCGCGCGAGACCCCGTAGCGGGCCGCGAGCTCGGATTCCGACGGCAGGCGCGCCCCGACGGGGTACTCCTCGGCGTCGATGGCGCGCCGTAGCCCGTCGGCGATCTCCTCGTACCGTGCTCGCACCGGATTCCCCCTCCGTTCGGCGGTGCCACGCCTGTGCGCAGCTGTCCGTGATGAGCCCAGCCTAGCCGAGGCTGCTGCAAACCGGTCGTCCGGATTTCCGATCGATCCCGATCGGTGACACGTCCCTGGTCAGAGCGATTCGGATGGCCGCCTTCCGGGGTGGCGGGGTTTCTCTCCCGTTCACCTTCCAGTCATGCACGCCGTGCCTACTGTGGCCAACTTGTCCATACAAGTTGTCGAGGAGACACAGTGATCACGATCCGGAACAGAACCGCCGCCAAGGCCTTCCCCAAGGCGGTCGCCCTCACCTGCGGCCTGTCCACCGCCGCGCTCGTCCTGAGCGCGTGCGGCGCGGCGCCCTCCGGCCAGGCCGGTGCCGCGGGCGGCAAGAGTGCGGCGACCGCCGCCTCCGCCCAGGACCTGGGCGGGATGGACGCCCTCGTCGCCGCGGCCAAGAAGGAGGGCACGCTCAACGCCATCGCCCTGCCGCGCGACTGGGCCAACTACGGCGCCCTCATCGACGGGTTCACCGCCAAGTACGGCATCAAGGTGAACGTCGACAACCCCACCGGCTCCAGCCAGGACGAGATCAGCGCGATCACCTCCCGCAAGGGCCAGGACCGCGCCCCCGACGTGGTGGACCTCGGCCAGTCCTTCGCCCTCAGCGCCGCGCAGCAGGGCCTGCTCGCCCCGTACAAGGTGGCCACGTTCGACGGCATACCGCAGGGCCAGAAGGACCCCCAGGCCCGCTGGTACAACGACTACGGCGGCTACATCTCCATCGGCTGCGACGCCAAGCGCGTCAAGGACTGCCCGAAGACCTTCGCCGACCTGCGCAAGCCCGAGTACCGCGGCCAGGTCGCCCTCAACGGCAACCCGACCAAGGCCGGTGCCGCGTTCGCGGCCGTCTACGCCGCTTCCCTGGCCAGCGGAGGCTCGTTCGACAACATCAAGCCGGGCCTGGACTACTTCGCCGAGCTGCGGCAGAACGGCAACTACACGCCCGTGGAGGCCACTTCGGCCACCATCGAGAAGGGCGAGACGCCGATCACCGTCGACTGGGACTACCTCAACGCCGGCTACGCCGAGCAGTTCAAGGACAAGGGCCTGGACTGGCAGGTCTCCGTCCCCGAGGACGGCAAGTTCTCCCAGTACTACTCGCAGGCGGTCAACAAGGACGCGCCGCACCCCGCGGCGGCCCGGCTGTGGCAGGAGTACCTCTACAGCGCCGAGGGACAGAACCTCTACCTCAAGGGCCACGCCCGTCCCGCGCTGCTGGACGCCATGACCAAGGCCGGCACCGTGGACAAGGACGCCGCGGCCAAGCTGCCGCCGGTCTCCGGCACCCCGTCCTTCCCGACCGAGGCCCAGCAGGCCACGGCCAAGCAGACGCTGGCCCAGGGCTGGGGCCAGGCCGTCTCCGGGTGATGACGTCCATGACCACTGCCGTCACCACCCCCGAGGCGGACGCCGCTCCGCCCGCCGCCTCTGCCGCACCCGTGCGGCGGAGGCGCCCCGCGGCCCTGCTCGCCGCGGTGCCGCTGCTCGCCTTCGCGGCCGTGGGCTTCGGAGCCCCGGTCCTCGCCATGGTCCTCGGCGCGTTCAGCGTCAAGGACCCGGCCACCGGCGCGAGTTCGTTCTCCTTCGCCAACCTCACCGCGTCCCTCGGCGGGCCCTATCTGAACGCGCTGCTCGGCAGCGTCGAACTGTCCGCCGTCTCCGCCGCGCTCGCCGCCGTGCTCGGGCTGCTGCTCGCCCAGGCGGTGGTGGCCTTCGGCTCCCGGACCCTGCGCGACGCCGTGCTCACCGGGTCGGGCGTGCTCGCCAACTTCGGCGGCGTGCCGCTCGCGTTCGCCTTCGTCGCCACCCTCGGCAACTCGGGTGTGCTCACCCGCCACCTGGGACTGGCCGACGCGGGCTGGAGCCTCTACAGCTTCTGGGGCCTGACCCTCACCTACCTGTACTTCCTCATCCCCCTCATGGTGCTCACCATCACCCCCGCCCTGGAAGGCCTGCGCGTCCAGTGGCGCGAGGCCGCCCAGAACAACGGCGCCACCCGGTGGCAGTACTGGCGGCACGTCGCCCTGCCGGTGCTCGCACCGTCCCTGCTCGGCGGGTTCGTCCTGCTCTTCGGCAGCGCCTTCGCCGCCTACGCCACCGCGGCGGCCATGGTCGGCAGCTCCATCCCGCTGATCACCCTCCAGATCGCCGACGCCATCTCCGGCAACGTCCTGGTCGGCCAGGAGAACGTGGCCCTCGCCCTGAGCCTCGACATGGTCGTGGTCGCCGGCCTGGTCATGGCCGTCCACCTTCCCCTGCAACGACGGAGCGCCCGATGGTTCGACTGACGGCACGCACCGCCGCCGGGCCGCCCGCCCGCCGCGGCACCGCGGTCCTCGCCCTCGCGGGCGCCTACTTCCTGCTCCCACTGGCCGCCTCGGTGGTCTTCACCGTCGACGTGCCCGGCGAGGGCCTGACCACAGACGCCTACCGGCAGCTCGTGAGCGCCGACGGCTTCCTGCCCAGCCTGCTGCTCTCGCTGGGCCTGGCCGCCGCGACCGTCGCCCTGGTGCTGCTGCTGACGGTGCCCGCCGCGCTGGCCGTGCGCCTGGGCGCGCCGAAGCTGCGGCCGGTGCTGGAGGTGGTGTGCTCGCTGCCGCTCGTGGTGCCGCCCATCGCGCTGGTGGCCGGCGTCGGGACGGTGCTGCGCTGGGGCCCGGACCACCTGGCCGACACCCCGTTCTTCCAGACCTTCGCGGCACTGCAGAACCCCTCCTTCCCCGTCGTGCTCGTCATCGTCTACACGGTCATGTCGCTGCCCTTCGTGTACCGGGCGCTCGACGCGGGCCTGCGGGCGGTGGACGTGCGCACCCTCGTCGAGGCCGCCCGCAGCTGCGGCGCGGGGTGGCCGCGCGCGGTGGCGAGCGTGGTCCTGCCCAATCTGCGCGGGGCCCTGCTCAACGCCGCGTTCCTCACCCTCGCCCTGGTGCTGGGCGAGTTCACCGTGGCCAGGATCCTCGGCTTCCAGCCGTTCGCGGTCTGGATCGTCAACGTCAGCGGCACACAGGCCCGGCTCTCCGTGGCCGTCTCCGTCATCAGCCTGCTGATCACCTGGGTACTGCTGCTCGTGCTGGCGTTCTTCGGCGGACGCCGTTCCTCCTCCCGTACGGCCGATACGACCGCTACGACCGCTACGACCGCTACGACCGATCAGGAGCGTTCCGCCTGATGTCCTCCACCACCCTTGCGACCCCCGCCGCCCCGGCCGACGCCACCGCGGATGCGGCCTCGGTCGAACTCCGCGGCCTCCGCCGTGCGTTCGGCTCGACCGTCGCCCTCGACGGGCTCGACCTGACCGCCCGCCCCGGTGAACTCCTCGCCCTGCTCGGCCCGTCCGGCTGCGGCAAGACCACCGCACTGCGCATGCTGGCCGGCTTCGAGCACCCCGACTCCGGGCAGATCCTGGTGGACGGGCAGGACATCACCCCCGTACCGGCCCACCGCCGTGACGCCGGCATGGTCTTCCAGTCCTACAGCCTCTTCCCCCACCTGAACGCCCTGGACAACGTGGCGTTCGGGATGCGGATGCGCAAGGTGCCCGCGGCGGAACGGCGTTCCCGCGCCGCCGAGCTCCTGGAACTGGTGGGCCTGCCCGACAAGGGCGCCCGCTTCCCGCACCAGCTCTCCGGTGGCCAGCAGCAGCGCATCGCCCTGGCCCGCGCCCTCGCCCTGCGCCCCCGGGTGCTGCTGCTGGACGAGCCGCTGTCCGCACTGGACGCCAAGGTGCGGCACACGCTGCGCGAGGAGATCCGGCGCGTCCAGCAGGAGTTGGGCATCACCACCGTGTTCGTCACGCACGACCAGGAGGAGGCCCTGTCCATGGCCGACCGGGTCGCGGTGATGCGGGCCGGCCGCATGGAGCAGTGCGCGACCCCGGCCGAGCTCTACGGGCGCCCGGCCACCGCCTTCGTCGCCGAGTTCGTGGGCACGATGAGCCGCATCCCCGCCCGCACCGCCGGTGCCGGCACCGTCGAGGTGCTGGGCCGCCGCCTGCCCGTGGACGGCGAGGCGCCCGCAGGCCCCGAGGTGGACGTGCTGGTCCGCCCCGAGGCGGTACGGGTGAGCGCGGACACCGAGAGCGGGGCCCGCATCACCGCCACCGCGTTCCTCGGCGCCGTCACCCGCCTGACCGTGTGCCTGCCCGACGGCACCACGGTCAAGGCCGACGTGCCCACGCACGACGCCGCCGCGCTCACCCCGGGCGCAGCGGTCGCCGTGACCCTGCCCGACCGGCCGGTGCTCACCGCCGCCCGCGCGTGACCCCGACGTCCCCTGACGGATCCCCTGACAGATCCCCTTACGGATCCTTTTACAGATCTTTTTACGGAAGAGAGCCCGTGTCCCATCACCCCGCCGACGCCCGCCCCCTCAGGGCCGTTCTGTTCGACATGGACGGCACCCTCGTGGACACCGAGGAGTTGTGGTGGCAGGCCGTCCAACACGTCGCGTCCGCCCTGGAGTACGAGCTCACGGACGCCGATCTGCCCGACGTGCTGGGCCGTCCCGTGGAGCACACCGCGGCCCATCTGCAGCGCGTCACCGGCGCCTCCGCCGCGGCGCTCTGCGCCGACCTGCACCGGGAGTTCGCGTCCCGGGTCGAGTCCGAGGTCGTGCCGCGGCCCGGCGCGCTCGAACTGCTCGACGAGCTGCAGCGGCAGGGCATCCGCACCGCTCTGGTGACCGCCTCCCCGCGCGCCGTGGTGGACATCGTGCTGCGCAGCCTGGGCCCCGAGCGGTTCGCGGTGTCCGTCACCGCCGACGACACCCCGCACACCAAGCCCGCCCCCGACCCGTACCTCGCGGCGGCCCGCGCCCTGGGCGTCGCGCCCTCGTCCTGCGTCGCGGTGGAGGACACCCCGACCGGCGTGGCCTCGGCCGAGGCCGCCGGCTGCCCGGTGCTCGCCGTCCCCTCGCTCGCCCCCATAGCCCCGGCCTCCGGGCGCACGGTGCTCGACAGCCTGGAGCGGGCCGATGTCGCGCTGCTGGAGGCCATGGTGAGCGGGGGGTCGTTCCTCGTCCCGGCGTTCACCACCCGCAACGGCCGCGCCGGAGAGCCGTTCCGTGCCACCGTCGCCGGGCTGTTCCGCGGCACCGGGGCGGCGTTCGCCAAGACCGCGGGCCCGGAGTGGGTGCAGGTCGGCGCCGACGGCACCCTCACCGGCACGCCGGCGGAAGCAGGCACGTACGAGGTCGTCGTCACGGCCGCCGGCGGGGCGGGCGTCACCGTCCGCATCCCCGTGGTCGGGGCGGGCGACCGCCTGGTGAACCGGCTCAGGGCGATGAGCTGGAACCTGTGGCTCGGCGGCACGCCCGTCGCCGGCCACCGCGCGAAGCAGCTCACGGTCCTGCTCGACGCCGACGTGGACATCGTGGCCCTCCAGGAGACCGCCGGAGCCTCCGCGAAAGAGCTGGCGGAGGCCCTCGGCTGGGACCACCACCAGGCCGGCCACAACCTCGGCATCATCAGCCGCTACCCGGTCACCGCCCGCTTCGGCGACCCCGCCCCGTCCGGCTACGGCGCCGCCGGCGTCACCGTCCGCCTGGACGACCGGGACGGTGCCGTGCAGGACGTCACCGTGTG
This sequence comes from Streptoverticillium reticulum, assembly GCF_047456005.1. Lineage (NCBI taxonomy): Bacteria > Bacillati > Actinomycetota > Actinomycetes > Kitasatosporales > Streptomycetaceae > Streptomyces > Streptoverticillium reticulum. The sequence continues at coordinate 205,870 of NZ_CP179755.1, forward strand.
GAGCGCACACCTCAACTACACGCCCTACGGCCCCTACGACGCGTGCTTCGACCGGCAGACCGTGCCGACGCTGCTCGAACGCGAGGAGGCCTCCGGGCGGGTGGCCGAGATGGCGGAGGTGCTGCGGGCCATTTCCGGCGACCTCGCCCGGTGCGACACCACCCCCGTACTGCTCATGGGTGACTTCAACACGCCCTCGCACCTGGACTGGACGCAGAAGTCCGCTCCCCTGCACGGCGGTTGCGGCCCCGTCCCGTGGCCGGTCACGAAGGCCGCCGAGGAGGCCGGGCTGCGCGACTCCTACCGCATCGCCCACCCCGACCCGCTGCGCGACCCGGGCACCACGTGGTCCCCGCTGCACCCCCGGCACGAGGACGGCAGCGGGCGGCCCGAACCCCAGGACCGCATCGACTACGTCCTGTTCGCCGGAAGCGGCCTCGACGTACGGGACTCCGTCACCCTCGTCACCGGCACCCCGCGCCCCTACCCGGACATCGCGGACAACGTGTGGCCGTCGGACCACGCTGCGGTGATCACGACCTTCACGGTCCGCTGATGGTGTGGTGGCTGCTCGCGGGCGCGATCGGAGCCGAGGTCACCGCCACGGTGGCGCTGCGCGCCTCGCACGGCTTCAGCAGACTCCTGCCGTCCGCGGTGGTGGTCGTCGGCTACGTCACCGCGTTCTTCCTGCTGTCCCGGGTGCTGAACCGGGGCCTGGCCCTGGGAGTTGCGTACGGCATCTGGTCGGCGATCGGCGTGACGCTGGTGTCGCTCATCGGCGCGGTGGGCTTCGGCGACCGGCTGACGTGGACGCAGATCGGCGGCATCGTGCTGGTGGTGACGGGGGTGCTGGCGCTGGAGCTGGGGCGGGGGGAGTGACGGGGCGGGGCAGCGCCTCGGCATCGCACGCCGTCATCGCCGAAGGCGACGCACCGTCCGCCGCCCGAGCCGGCGACGAAGTCGGCCGACGGTCGGGCGGCGCCGGCCCGGCCTGTTCGTCCGGCTCGGGCCGGTATCACGACGACCGCCCCACGCCGGGCCGTCCGGCGAGACGACCGGCGCCTGCCGGTCGGCCTGCGCCCGCACCTCGTGATGCGCGTCGTGGGCGGTGATCCGCATGCCCTCCTCGTAGGAGGCGAGCGCCGCGCGGACGGCCGAACCGGCGACGCCACGGCGGCGGGCCAGGGCCGCGAGCCAGGTGAAGAAGCCCATCACCGCGGCGAGACAGCCGATCAGCACCAGGTAGGGCACGACGTCACCTCTGTTCCACGGCCCACTGCTTCATGACCGTTCAACTCCCGGACGTACCACCAGCGTTCCCGCGGGCCGTCACCGGGTGGGGTCCAACGCCCCTGTCGCAGGCCCATGGTCCCTCTCCCGGCCACGCTGCACGGACGGCATGTTCTCCGTCACATGGTTGGCGGAGCCGTCCCCGACGGGGAGCCCCATGGCCGTGGCCACGTTCGCGCGCAGTTCGGGCAGCTTCTTGTAGAGGGCGTTGCCCGGGCACTCGGTGGCGAGAGGGGTGCCGGGCTGGTTGAGGTCCCGGTGGCCGACGATCGCGGTCATCGGGGAGAGGTCGTACCGGTCGCACAGCCAGGCGCACGTGGCGACGAGTGTCCGCCACTGCGCGGCGGGCGGGAGTTCGGTGATGTAGGTGCCCTCGTTCTCTATTCCGATGCTCGCGGTGTTCCAGTTGGCCACTTGCGCGCCGATGACGTGCTCTCCGCGCCGAATTGCTCCGGCGGACCGGTATCTCCCTTCCATGAGGAATCCGCCGCGGCTGATGGTCAGTTGCTGGCCCATGTCGTTCCACCCGTTGTTGTGCATGTGGTCGTACTGACAGTCCCTGGACAGCTGGAATGCGTGCTCCAGCGAATAGTCCGTGGAGTTCGGATAGTCCATGTGGTGCACCACGATCAGCGCCGGTGCGAAGGGTTCCACTTTGACGCCGCCGGGGTCGGCCGGCGGGACGGCCTTCCACTCCTCCCGGGTGTGGAGCCGGGGGCGGTGCACCGGGCAGTCGTCCGCCGGTCTCGTACGCGCCTCGGCCTCCGGGGCGGACAGGGCGTTCCCGGCCGTCACGGCGACTCCCCCGGCCAGTGCCCCGCTCAGCAGGCCGCGGCGTCCTATCCGGGGTTTCCTGGATTCTCCGGTCACGGGTCAAGGTCCTTTCCGTCCCTTTTCCAAGGTCACCAGGGGTCACCAGAGGTCGTCAAGGACGCTCGACAGCCACCCCACGCCGACTGTAACGCCGGTGCCACGGGCTCCGGGAGCCCCGGGACGTCACCGGAATATCGCCCACCGGAGCGCCCCTTCCGGGTGAATCCGAAAGTCGGACGGTCTCACCGGGCCGCGTATGAGACACGTTGTCCGTTGCAGGACCGGTGAATGAACGGTGCATTCGGCCGGTGAAGTCGGCGAAGTCGGTGAAGTCGGTGAAAAGGACGGTTCATGGGCGCCATGGGCGACGCGAAAGAACGCAGCTATGCCGCCTGGCTGGTGGACGAGGAATTCCCGCGGCACGGGAACCGGGAGGCCGTGGTGCACGGCGGCCGCCGGCTGACCTACGCGCAGTTGGGCGAGACGGTCCGGCGCATGGCCACGGTGTTCCGGTCGCTCGGTCTGGGGCCGGGGAGCACGGTGGCGCTGGCCGGCGGCAACCGGGCCGAGGCGGTGTGCGTGCCGTTCGCCGCGCACCTGGCCGGGGCCCGGTTCCTGCCGATGCCCGCGGACCGGGGGCCGGCCGAGTACGCCAGCATCGCGGCGAACGTCCCCGCCGACGTGCTGATCGTGGACGACCGGATCTCGGCGCCGTGCGCGGAGGCGGTGACGGCCGCCTTCACCGGCGCGCAGTTGTGGTCGCTGGGGCCCGAGGGACCGGCGAAGGACCTGATGACCGTCGTCCGGCAGACGCGGCCGCCCGCGGACCCGGAGTGGGCGGAGGCCGGGCAGGTGGAGACGGTGCTGTGCACCGGAGGCACCACCGGGCTCACCAAGTGCGTGCTGCACCGGCACCGGCTGTACCGGACGATCCTGGAGCATCCGTTCCTGCCCGAGCCGGTGCGGCTGCTGGTGACCAGTCAGATCGCCCACGTCGGCGGACTGTACGGGCTGACGAGCCTGGCCGGAGGCAGCACGCTCGTGCTGCTGGACCGCTTCACGCCGGAGGCCGTGACCGCGGCGCTGGCGAGCGAGCGCATCACGGCGATGATGCTGATGCCGCCGATGCTGTACCGGCTGCTGGACCATCCCGCGCTGGCCGGCGTGGACTGCTCGGGCCTGCGCCGGATCATGTACGGGGCCAGTCCGATCACCCCGGACCGGGCCCGGCAGGCCCTCGACCGTTTCGGGCCGGTGCTGTGGCAGCTCTACGGCATGACCGAGGCGTTCGGCATCACCGCGCTGGACTCGCCCGACCACACCGTGGACGACGGCAGGCTGCTGCGCTCGGCCGGGCTCCCGTTCCCCGACATGGAGGCGAGCGTCCGTGACGAGCAGGGGCTGCCCGTGCCGCCGGGGCAGGTCGGGGAGGTCTGCACGCGGGGGCCGCGGGTCATGGAGTGCTACGTCGGCCAGCCGGAGGCCACCGCCGCCGCGTTCCACCCGGACGGCTGGCTGCGCACCGGCGACCTGGGGTACCGGGACGAGGAGGGCTACTTCTTCCTCCTGGACCGCCGCAACGACGTGATCATCACCGGGGAGTCGGGCTCCGCCATCTACTCGCCGCTGGTGGAGAACGCCCTCGCCACCCACCCGGCGGTGCGGGCCGCCGCGGTGATCCCGGTCCCCCACCCGCTCTACGGCCAGGCCGTGCACGCCGTCGTCGTCACCGACCCCGGGTCCCGCGTCCCCGTCGAGGAGCTGCGCAGGTGCATCCTGGACGAACTGGAGCGTCCCGTCTATCTGCCCGCAAGCTTCGAGTTCGTCGACGCGCTGCCGCTGACCCCCATCGGCAAGGTCGACAAGACCGCCCTGCGTGCGCCGTACTGGGAAGGTCACCCCAGTCTGCTGCACGGGGCCACCTCGCCGGAGTCCGGCGGTGCCGACTGACCGCTGGGGCAGCCGAAGGCGACGGTGGCCCGGGTGGCGGTGTCCGTGCTGTAGCCGATGATGCCGTCGCCCGTGGCGGGTTGTGCGCGGATGGCGTTGCCCCCGTACCCGTGCGGGGTGACGAACAGGCCCCACACCGGAGTCCAGTCCTCGGTCGCTCCCGTTCCGGGGTCGACCACGGGCTCGGTGCAGGGGACGACCCTCCGCTGCACGACGTGCCCCCGGCCGGCGTACCGGCGCAGGGCGTCGGCCCATTCCCGTTCCGGGCAGGCCCATCCGGCGACGACTCCCGCGCCCGCGAAGCCCCGGCACGGTTTGAGGACGAGGTGTTCGCGCTCCGCCACGCACCGGTCGACCAGTGAGGGGGTCAGCAATCTGGTCCACGGCAGGATCCGGTCCGTCAGCCGGCGCTCCTGCGCGGAGAGGACGGCGTCGCAGCGGGGGTCCGACAGCAGCGCGAGGGCGCCCTTGTGGGAGAAGAGGGTGCTGTCCATGCCGGTCCACAGGATCGCGTTGCCCGCCCGCTCGACGCGCAGGATCGCATCGACGCCGTCCTCGCAGCCGGCCGTCTCGTCGACGGAGAAGTAGCGCAGTACCACGTCGGCCCGTACCTCGCCGACGAACAGCTTCCCCCCGTTGTCCCGCACCTCGCCCAACTCGCCGAGGAATGCCTCCAGTCCGTGCTTCCGCAGCACCTCGACCGTGGGAGCCAGCCGCCGCCGGTACCGGGCGAGAGCGCCGGGGGCGCACACCAGCGCCACCACCGGGGACGGGCGCGGTGCCACGGCCCGCAGCGTCGCGGCGACGTGTTCCCCGGTGCGCACGTGGCGCAGCCCGTGCTCGGCGGCGAAGCGGGCGAAGTCCTCCGACTCCAGCAGGGTGCGCGGCAGTTCGCCGAGCTCGAATCCGCCGACTCCCCCGCCGATGTTGAACTCCAGGAGGGAGAAGCCGTGTTCGCCGCGGTGGAGGTCGGCCCGCCCGAACCGGGCCCGCGGCTGCTCCGGCGCCCAGCGGCGCAGCAGCGGCACGGGGCCCGGTTCGCCTCCCACGGCCGCCCAGTACGCGTCGAGGTCGCCGTCGAAGAGCCGGTCGGGCAGCGAGGCCAGGACATCGAAGAGGGTCAGCAGGTCGTCCGCCGCCGCCTGCAGGGCGGGTTCGTCGACGAACAGCGGCCGGGCCAGCAGCCGTGCGTCGCGCAGGGGCACCGGCAACTCGGCCCCGGTCACGGCGTTTCTCAGGCCGCCGTGGTCCTTGCGGCACAGTTCCAGATAGCGGGTGGTCGCCGCGTTCACGATACGGACGTGCCGATCAGGCGGCCGACGCCGAAGGTGACGGCCGCCGCGAGGGCGCCGACGACGACCTGCCGGGCCGCCGAGCGCCAGGCCGTGCGGCCGTTGAGCAGTCCGATCCCCGCCCCCACGGCGGCGAGCGCGACGAGGAACAGGCACACCGCGGCGACGAGGGCCGTCGTCCCGCCGGTGACGAGGTACGGGAGGATGACGACCAGCGCGCCCAGGGCGAAGGTGAGCATGCTCGACACGGCGGCCGACCAGGGCGACCCCAGGGCGTCGGGGTCGAGGCCCAGTTCCTCCCTGGCCAGGGTGTCCAGGGCGACGTCCCGGTCGGCCATGATGGTGTCGGCGACCTTTCCCGCCTCCTGCTTGCTCAGTCCCTTCGCGCGGTAGAGCAGCACCAGTTCCTCGCGCTCGGACTCGGGGTCCTCCTCCAGTTCCTGGCTCTCCAGGCCGATCTCCCGCTCGTACATCTCCCGTTGCCCCGACATCGAGACGTACTCGCCGGCCGCCATGGAGAAGGAACCGGCCAGCAGACCCGCCACTCCGGCCAGCACGATGGCGGTGCGGGAGGAGCCGGACCCGGCGAAGCCCATGACCAGGGCGGTGTTGGAGACCAGGCCGTCGCTGACGCCGAAGACGGCGGCCCGCAGCGCGCCCGAGCGGTCGCCCCGGTGCCACGTCTCCCGGCGGGCGATGCCCTCCCTGGCGCTGGGGCGGCTCTCGTTGAGGTGGGAGAGGGTGCGGGCGTGTCCCCGTTCCTCGCCCGCCATGCCGGGCGCGGCGTCCGGCTCGGCGTCGTAGGTGCCGGCGTCGGCCTTCTCCGACCGCTCCACCAGCGGCAGGACGGCCGCCACGGACCAGTGGTCGGCGATCCGGCCCAGCAGGCGGGTGCGCAGCGGCACCGCCCCGGGCGGGGGCACCTCCGCTCCGGCGTCCCGCAGCCGGCCCTCCCAGTGTGCGGCGTGCCGCCGCTCGACCGCGGCGAGTTCGCGCAGGACCTCGCGCCGTTCGCCGGTCTCCGCCTGCGCCAGGCGCTCGTAGAGCGCGGCCGCTTCGCGCTCGCTCTGCAGCAGTTCCCGCCAGCGCCGGAGCCGGGAGGCGTCGGGCTGGTCGCTGGTCGGATCCGGCATCATCGCTCCTAGGGCGTGTCCGATGGGTCAGTGCGGGCCCCGCGGCGTCCGGTGCTGGGGGCACCTCCTGGGGGCACCCCCAGCAGTAGCTGGGGGAGGTAGCTGGGGGAGCGCCGCGGGGCCTGTGCTGACCCATCGGACACGCCCTAGGCGTCGGCTCCTGTGTCCGAACGGTAACGGGACGCGGCCCGCAAAGATCGCATTGGCCGCGTGCCCCGTCGGTCCCGTCGGTCAGGGAGTGATCCCGTCGTCGTGCGGCGGCCTGTTGTCCAGGCAGCAGCGGACGAAGTCCCGGACGACGGGGTCGGTGTCGCCCGTGGGTGCCCAGGCGACGCCGACGCGGCTGGGGCCGACGCCGCTGACGGGCCGGTAGGTGATGCCGGGGCGGGCGTAGAAGCGGGCGGCGGACGCGGGGGCGAGGGCGATGCCGTAGCCGTTGGCGATGGCGCTGAGCCATTCGTCGGGCTGGTCGGTGACGGCGCCGATGCGGACCGGCCGGCCGTCGCGTTCGCCGGCGGCGAGCCAGTGGTCGCGCCAGCTGCCCGTCTCGGGCGGGGCGGCCACGAACGGCTCGTCCCACAGGTCCCGGAAGGGGATGCACGCGCGGGCGGCGAGCGGGTGCGCTGCGGGGAGCGCGACGCAGCGGGGTTCGGCGAACAGCACTTCCACGCGCAGGGCGTCCTGGCCGGGGAAGGGGAGCCGCAGCAGGGCGGCGTCGACGTCCGCGGCGGCGAGGCCCGCGGTCGGGTCCGACCATGCCGCCTGCCGCATGTCGACGCGCCAGCCCGGCCGGTGCCGGGCGAACGCGGCGATGATGTGCGGGGTGGCCTCGTTGGCGGCGCTGGCCAGGAATCCGACCCGCAGCACACGGGCCGCCCGGGCGGCGGCGCTGCGGGTCTCGCGCAGCGCGCGGTCCCAGCCGGCCAGCAGGGCGGGTGCCTGCTCCGCCAGGGCCCGGCCCGGTGCGGTGAGTGCCATGCCGTTCCGGGACCGGGTGAAGAGCCGGGCGCCGAGCAGGGTCTCCAGGCGGCGGATCTGTTTGGTCAGCGCGGGCTGGGACACGTACAGGCGTTCCGCGGCGCGGGTGAGGGTCCCTTCCTCGGCGACGGCGAGGAAGCAGCGCAACAGCCGGGTGTCGACGTCCATGCCGCCAGGTTATGGATACCGGTATTGGACGTCCGGCCGGGGGTGCGACGAGGCTGGTCCCATGCTCATCGCCTACACGGTTGTCACCGTGCTCACGATCGCGGCCAATGCGGGGATGGCCGTCGCCGACTTCGCGAAGGCCGGGTTCGTCCTCGCCAACTCGGCCGCCGTCGGGCTCCGGCCGTCCTCGCTCCCGCTGCTGGCCACGGCGAAGGCCGCCGGGGCAGCCGGTCTCGCGCTGGGGCTTCTGGGGGCCCGGGCCGTCGGGGTTGCCGCCGCGGCCGGGCTGGTCCTGTTCTTCGTCGGCGCCGTGGTGGCCCATGTCCGCGCCCGGGTGTTCCACAACATGGCGTTCCCCGGAGCCTATTTGGCGCTGGCCGGGGCAACTCTCGCCCTCGGCATGGCGCGATGAATTCCCCTGGCGTGAAGACCCGCGGCATAAAGAAACGATCGAGGGGCCGCCATTCCTGGCGGCCCCTCGATCTCCATGTGGAGCTAAGGAGAATTGAACTCCTGACCTCCTGCATGCCATGCAGGCGCTCTACCAACTGAGCTATAGCCCCTTGTTCTGTTGTCCGCCGGGTTCCCCCGGCGACACGCACACATTACACGGATTTTCGTGCCGCCTGCCAATCCGGCCGCGGGCCGGGAGCCGGGCACCGCGAAGCATTCGGGCGCGCCTCCCGCGGCGGGCTCCAGACAGGCCCGTGCCCGGTGGGGGTCCTTCGTGGCGGTCATCGCGGTCGACAGATAAACCTCCGTGTCGCGCCGGCTCGATGCCATGACCTGTTTGGTCTCGGTGCCCGGCAGGAACAGCTCCGCCCGGTCGCCGAGGCGCAGTTTCACGGCCCGCACCCACACGGCTCCGCACCGGGCGGAGTACCGGATGTCGAGCCGCTGGCCGCCGGCTGCGCGGCGGGTCGTCAGCGTGTCCACCAGGCCCTGCGCCCCGCACCCCATCTCGTTGGGGTCCCGGCCGTCGCACTCGTCCCCCGTGCAACCGGGCGCGTAGGACTGGGGGTACGAGGGGGTCGCCGCGGTCCTGCCCGCTGCGCGGCCGCCGGGCTCGCTCCCCCCGGCCGCGAGGAACAGTTGCACCACGGCGACGGCCACGACCACGGCGGCGGCACCGGACAGGGCGACCGCCCTGCGGGAGCGGCCCGGCACCCTCCCCTCACGGCCCGGAGCCGGCTCGTCCGCGCGCTCTTCCACGACGGCTTCACGGGCTGCCGCACCCGCGGGCACGGCAGCCCGGCCGCTCCACCCCTGCTCCGCGAGCTCCCACAGGGCCAGGAGCCGCCCGGCCGGTTCGTCCGCCAGCCGGCACAGGGCGTCGACCGCATGCCGCGGCGGCAGCTTCTTGCCGTTGAGGTACCGCTCCCAGGACGACTTGCTGTACGGGGTGAGCTCCGCGAGCGCGGCGAGGCTCAGCCCCGTACGGCTCCGCAACTCCCGCAGGCCCTCGGCCAGTCGCACGCACTCCTCCGGAAGCGGGCGATCACCGCTCATCGGCGCAGTTCCTTCCAGGTGTCCGGCCCCACGATGCCGTCCACCACGAGATCGTGGTCCTTCTGGAAGTGCTCGGCGGCGCTCTTGGAGCGCTCGCCGTAGTCGCCGTCGGCGGTACCGGGATCGTAGCCGTGGTACTTCAGCAGGCACTGCGCCTCGACGATCTCCCAGCCCGTGCTGTTGATCTCCATCAGCGCGGTGCGCGTCGCGCTGTACCCGGCACGCAACTCGCCGTCCTGGCGCTCGATGTTGCAGGGGTGGGCGCGGTGGGGCATGTAGACGAACATCGACGAGCTGCTGCTCGGCCCCGGCGTCCCGGCCTGCGCGTCGTCTCCCTGCCAGGGACGGGTGAGCAGCAGGGCGACGGCCAGCGCCACGGCCGGCACCGCCACCGCCCCGGCGAGCGCCCAACGCCGCCCGGGCTCACGGCGGCCCGCCGTCCCCGCCTCCGCCGCCCCGCCGGGTGTCCCGTCGGGCGTCCCGTCCGCCCAGGCCTCCGCGGCGAGTTCGTGCAGCACCAGCAGCCGGGCCGGATCGACGGCGCACACGCGCGCCAGTTCCTCGACCGCGTCCCGCGGCGGGAACTGCCTGCCGTTGAGATAGCGCTCCCAGGAGGAGCGGCTGTACGAGGTCTTGGCCGCAAGCGCGGCGAGACTCAGCCCGCTCCGGTCCTTCAGTCTGCGGAGCTGAACGACGAGTTGGCGCACGCGATCGTCCAGCGATCCGGGCAGTTCTTTCCAACGCCGCATGTTCCACCCCATACGCGTCGTGGTCCCCCGAGGCCGATGGGCCTCCTCTGCCGCACATGATGACGATGCGCACACGCCGGTTCCGGTAAGCACCCGGTGGCAGCCGCGACTTCCGGCCACCCCGCCACCGCCGTCGCCGTCCCACCACGACCTCACCGGCCGACGCATCTCCGCAGGCAGAGCCGTGGGACGTCCCACGATGACCCAATCCCCCGGGATGGACTGGCACATGAGGATGTGGCGCATCACAGTCGTACCCGGAAGCCGGGCGGTGCGGTCCACCCCGCACCGCCCGGTACCGCACGGGGGGATGCACGGCGGCCCGCCTTCCACGGGGGAGGAGGGTGGGCCGCCGTCGGGCGCGGAGGATGAGGGCGCCTCCGCCTGGAAGGCGAGGCCGCGGCCCGCGGCCTCCTCCCACGGCCCGACCAAGATCGACCCTCGGGAGCGACGCCGCGGGGATGCCGCCCCGGGACGATCAGTACATGACCACTGCGCAATCGCTCCCCGCCGTTTCGTCCCCTGCACGCTGGGCAGTTCGGACCGCCCACATCATTCCGCTCCTCACCCTCCCCTCCGGCATCTGGCGCCTGCTGCTGGCGGCCGGCCACCACGCGGGATACACCGACGCCGGGTACAAGGCGCTGGGGACCACCGGCTGGGGCGCGGCCTACGTGGTCGGCCTGAGCCTGGCCGGCGAGGCGCTCGCCCTGCTCACCCTCGGCCTGGTCAGACCCTGGGGCGAGGTCCTCCCCCACTGGATCCCGCTGCTGGGCGGCCGCCGGGTCCCCTGGAAGGCAGCCGTCGTGCCGGCAGGTCTGGGCGCCGTCGCGCTGACCGTGCTGTGCAGTTCGTTCGCGCTGTGGTGGGCGTTCCCGCACGACGACATGACCCCGGCCGGCAGTGTCATGGCGGGCTTCCTCTACCTCCCCCTGGTCGCCTGGGGGCCGTTGCTCGCAGCCGTGACGGTCTCCACGTACCGGCGCCGGCGCCGCGCCGGACACGAATGTCGGTGACCCGTGCGAGACTCGGCTCCGACTTCGACATCGACGTCCCTGATCGACAGCCCTAGGGGAAGGCGACCGCCGCATGAACCGTCTCGGCCTGGTGACCGTCGTCGTGCACGACTACGACGAGGCCATAGCCTTCTACCGGGATGCGCTCGGCTTCGACCTCGTGGAGGACACCCGCATCGACGACACCAAGCGCTGGGTGGTCGTCGCCCCGCCGGGAGCGCAGGAGACCGGGGTGCTCCTGGCCAAGGCCGCGACCGACGAGCAGCAGGCCCGTGTCGGGGACCAGGTCGGCGGCCGGGTGGGCTGGTTCCTCCACACCGATGCGTTCGACCGCGACCACGCGCGGATGCGGGCGGCCGGGGTCGTGTTCGAGGAAGCGCCCCGGCACGAGCCGTACGGCACGGTCGCGGTCTTCCGGGACCTGTACGGGAACCGCTGGGATCTCATCGAGTCGAAGCGGGCCGGCCCGGGCTGAGCGGGCTTGGCGATGTCACAGCGCGACCGCCCCGGCCCCCGGGACCACGAAGCCGTACTCGTAGGCGAGGATGACGGCCTGGGTGCGGTTGCGGGCACCGAGTTTGGCCAGGAGATTGCTGACGTGCGTCTTGACGGTCTCCAGGCTGACCACGAGCCGGTCGGCGATGCCGGGGTTGGACAGGCCCGTCGCCATGAGGCGGAGGATCTCCAGTTCGCGGCCGGTGAGCGCGGGGCCTCCCCGTGGCGGCCGGGGCGGCGCGGGCCGGGCCGCGACGAGCCGGCGGACGACGTCCGGGAACAGTACGGAGTCGGTCGTGGCCACCAACTGCACGGCATGGGCGATCTGTTCGATCGGGGCCCGTTTCAGGACGAAGCCGCTCGCTCCCGCGCGCAGCGCGTCGTAGACGTAGTCGTCGTTCTCGAAGGTGGTGATCACCACGACCTTCGGGGGGTCGGGCAGTGCGGACTGCAGACGCCGGGTGGCCTCGATCCCGTCCATCCCGGGCATCCGCACGTCCATCAACACGACATTCGGACGCAGCCGTTCCGCCAGGGAGACGGCTGCCACGCCGTCGGCGGCCTCGCCGATCACCTCGAGACCGGGCCGGGCCCCGAGCAGGATCTGCAGGCCGGTGCGGGTGATCTCTTCGTCGTCGGCGACGAGCACGGTCACGGTCATGCGCCGGACCCCAGCGGGATGCGGGCGTACAGCCGCCAGCAGGGGCTGACGAGGTCACCGGGGTTGCCGGTGTCTCCGCGCGGCACTGGCCCCGCGGAGAACTCACCCCGCAGCAGTGCCACCCGCTCGGCCGCACCGGCCAGACCCGATCCCCGTCTGCGGCCCGCAACTCCCGTACGGGCCGTACGCGATGCCAGGCCGCTGTGCCCGATGAGCGGATTGGTGACGTCCAGTTCCAGCCGGTCGCGCGTGACCGCGACCCGCAGCACGACCGGCGCCCGGGACGTGTGCCGCAGCGCGTTGGTCAGCCCTTCCTGGACGATGCGGTAGGCCTCGCGGGAGACGGTCGCCGGTACGTGCGTCACGTCCCCGGTGACGTCGACGTGCAGCTCCGTGCCGGCATCGCGGACCCGGTCCAGCAGAACGGGGAGGTCGGCGAGGGAGAGCGGCGGGGCGGTCGACGCCCGGTCGTCCCGGAGCAGGCCGAGGACGTGGTCGAGGTCGTCCAGCGCCGCGCGTGACACCTCCTCCAGGCTGACGAGCGCGCGGCGCGCCCGCGCCGGGTCGCTGGTCATCAACTCCCTCGCCACGGCTGCCTGGATGGTCGACGCGGTGAGCGTGTGGCCGATGGAGTCGTGCAACTCCTGGGCGAGCCGGTTGCGCTGGGCCAGCATCCGCATCTGCTCCTCGAGCACGGCAAGCCGTTCGGCGGGCCGGTGCCCGAGCAGCAACGGCGCGAGCCGGCGCAGGAGTGCGGCCGCCGCCTTGCCCGCGAGGCAGGCCAGGACGAGGAGGACGGCCGCGGCCGGGACGGTCCACGAACCCCGCACCCCGCCCGCCACGTCGACGTCCGTCAGAACGGTGATCCGGTCGCCGCCGCGCAGCCATACGGCGGGCAGGCCGAAGGCCGTCATCAGCAGGAGCGCCGCGACGGCGGTCGCGGCGCCACCGGTCACGGCGTGCAACAGCAGCCAGACGGACGTACGGAACCGGTTCGGCCACCGGAGGCCGGTGCCGGACACGTCGGCGGCGGGGGCCGGAAGGTCCGTACCGAGCAGGCTGTTGGCCAGCGCCACGGAGGCCCGGCGCGCGACGCGGGGCAGGCCGAGGGCCGCCGTGAGCACGGCGAGGGTGGCCAGGAAAGCGGCCGGCCGCCAGGCCGGCGGAACCGCTGCGGCTGCCACTACCGCCACGGGCGACGGCAGCAGCACGACGGCTGCGCCGAGCAGCACGTGCAGCGGGCCGCGCCAGGCGCTCGCGAACAGAAGCGGACGTATGAGAACACGCACGCCGGAAGTATCTCAACCAAGATCGTCCTGCCGCCTCCCCCGTGCGAGCCAGATCCGGATTCCCTCGCGGCCGCGATGTGCGGAGCACGTCGTCGGCGTGAGGCTGGCGACGTGCTTGAAACGAAGAAGAAACAGCAACAAGCGGTACCACCGACGGCCGATGCCCCGAAGGCGAAAGGGACGGTCTGGTTCCTGGTCATAGCCTTCGGAGGAAGCTGGGCCTGCATCCTCATCGCGTACTTCGGGTGCGGGCTGTCGATGGTCAACCCACTGGCGCAACTGCCGTTCGGCATCATGCCGGCGCTGGCCGCGATCGTGGTGCGCCGCTGGATCACGAAGGAAGGCTTCGCCGACGCGGGCCTGGCCCTGCGCCTGAGGGGCGCCTGGCCGTACTACCTGGCCGCGTGGCTGGGCCCGTTGGTCCTCGCGGCGGCCTCGTGCGGGGTGGCGGCGGCACTGGGCCTGTGGCACCCGGACCTCTCCGCGCTCGATGAACTCGCCGGCGGCATGCCCGCCTGGGTCTTCGTCCTGGCCCTCATGCTCGTGGTCCCGCTGCTGACACCGGTCTACGCAGGCGAGGAATTCGGCTGGACCGGCTACCTCAGACAGCGGCTGTTCCCGGGGCGTCCGGCCCTGGCGACCGCCGTCACCGGTCTCGTCTGGGCGTCGTGGCACTACCCGTTGGCGCTCACCGACTACATCTCCTTCCCCCGTCTCCTGATCGGCCTGACGGTGTGGACGGGGAGCTTCCTGCTCCAGGAAGTACTGCTCGCATGGTTGTTCACACGAAGCCGCAGCATCTGGACCGTGAGCCTGGCCCACGGCGGGAACAACATGGTTCTCTCCCTGCTCACGGGCACCCTCCTGGGCTCCGAGGCCGGAACGGGGACCGGCGGCGGGCTCGACGTGACCGGAGTGGCACTGATGACGGTCGTACCCATGGCCGTCGCCTGCGCGTGCGTGATGTTTCCGTCGCGGCGCGGCTCGAAAGGCCGCGGCCGGGCAGGTGGCGGGGCGCTGTCCTGAGTACGCGTACTCAGGTACGCCGCCGGCCCCGCTTCCTTCGTCGTCGACTACCGCCCCGTCCGGGAGGGGTACGAGTCCAGGTACATCGACCATGGAGAATCACCCGAACCGGACGCGAGGCGGCTCATGACGGACGTGGTGTTGGTGACCGGCGGGGCGAGCGGCATCGGTGCGGCGGTGGCCAGGCGGTTCGCCCGGGACGGTGCCCGCGTGGTGATCGCGGACCTGGACGAGGCCGGGGGCGCGGCCCTCGCCGAGGAGACCGGCGGGGTGTTCGTGCGCACCGACGTCACCCGCGAAGAGGACAACCGGGCCGCCGTCGAAGCCGCAATTGCTGCGTTCGGCGGCCTGGACGTCGTCCACCTCAACGCCGGGGCCGGCGGCGGGGGCGGAGTGGGCGCGGACTTCGACCTCGAGCGCTACCGGCGCGTCCTGGCCGTCATCGTCGACGGCACCATGTTCGGCATGAACGCGGCGCTGCCGGTGCTGGCGTCGGCGGGCGGGGGTGCGATCGTGGTGACCTCCAGCCTGGCCGGCGTGGCGCCGGCCCCGCTGGATCCGGTCTACTCGGCCGCCAAGCACGCCGTGACCGCTCTGGTCCGCTCGCTCGCCCCGGCCTGGGCGGAGTCCGGCGTCACGATCAACGCGGTGTGCCCGGGTTTCGTCGACACCCCCATGATCGCGCAAGTGCGCAGCAGGATCGTGGAGTTCGGCCTGGCCGTCACCGATCCGGCGGAGGTCGCCGAGGCGGTCGTGTCGATCGTGGCGGGCGGCGGGACCGGGGAGGCCTGGCTGGTGCAGGCGGGACAGACGCCGGTACCGGCGGAGTTCCTCCGGGTCGAACCCGGCCGCACGGGCCCGGGGACGGGCGGCTGAGTCCGCCCTCTCCGGGCGTCCTCCAGGACAACGCCGGGGCCCAGCACTTCTGGACGGCCATGGGGTACGAGCAGATCGGCCTGCGCCCTGATGTCGCCAAGCGACGCCCGGCACCGGTCATGCACAAGGGCTTGCAGTCACCACACTGAACGGCCGCCCCGCTCAGAAGGAATTGCGCGGCTCCAGGAATTCGAGCCGGTTGCCGACCTTGTCGAAGGTGTGGAAGCGGTCGAAGCCGGAAGTGCCCTCGTCCCAGGTGACCGGGTGGCCCTTGTCCTCCAGTCGCCGGGCGAGATCGGCCAGGCCGTGCACCAGGACGGCCGGATGCGCCCTGCGGAACGGGCGGAAGTCGCTCTCCACGACCAGGTGAACCTCCAGCCCGCCGCCGCGGAACCAGCACCCGCCCAGGCTGCCCAGATCGAGGGGCCTCTCCAGTTCGGTCATCCCGAGCAGGTCGCCCCAGAACACCCGGCTCAGGCCCTCGCCGCCCGGCGGTATGGACAGTTGGATGTGGTGCACGCCGCTGAGGGTGAAGTCGCTGATGGTCTCGACGGTCATGATGCTCTCGTCTCGTCAGGGGTTCGTAGTGCGCGGGAGTTCACACTGCCGACCGGCAGCCATCACCGGTCCACCCGGGCGTGCCCGTCCGCGAAGCGGCAGATCATGTGGTTGCCGCTGCGCCGCGAGTCGGGGTCGTCCGGCCATGGGGACGGATCGTCCATGCGGTCATCCGCCTCAGGAGGGCAAGGGGGCTGCCAGGGCGGTGTGCCCGGAGTGCAGGTGCCACTGCAGGTCGCGTATCCGCGGTTCGCGGGCCAGTTGGACGACCAGCCGTTCCAGCGCGGCGGTTGCGCGGTCGTCCGCGGCCAGCGTGACCTGGACGAGCACGTAGGCGCTGTCACTGTCGTCCGGCTCGATGGTGTGCAGGCTCGTCACACGGACATCGGTCCCCGCGAACGCGAGGACACACAGCGCCCGCACCTTGCCCTCGACGCGAGGGTCGCACACGGCCTGGAGCGTGCAGTGCGTCGGCGCGGGGCGCGTCGGGGTCCTGGGGCGCCGGCGCAGCGGGCGGTAGAGAAGTTTCATGGGTACTTCCTGGGCTGATCGTTCGGGTCGGCCGGGCCGTGCACGTGACGGTCGTCGTCACGGCTCCGAACGCCGGTGGGCGCGGCGGCGCCTCGGCGTCGTGTGGCCGACCGCCGTGCGGGCGTGGACGGGAGCGCCCAGAACCTGCAGAACCGGGTTGTGGACGGCGCCGGTTGCGACGCGCCCTACGGCCTTGCGGAGCACGGCACGCACGGCCGGGGCGATGTGCGGCTGCGCGTGGCGGATGTGGAAGACGGTCAGTGCGGACATGAAGGTCACCTCCGTGAGGCGGCATGCCTGGTGCGGGCATGCGCAGTCGGTCAGGCGCGGGACAGGGCGGCCGCGTCGGCGATGTGGTGCGTTGCGGCCAGCGGCAGATCGGTGAACCGGGCGAGCCAGCGGGCGTCGTGGCCCTGGCGGGCGAGGAGGTAGGCGAGGTGCACGTACGGGTCGTAGACCGCGTGCCGGGCTCCTGCCGTCGCCGGGCGGCCGTCCGGTTCGTCGAGCAGGTACAGGCGCTCGGCGCCGTCGTGCAGGGTCAGGGTCAGGGTCACGCACGGGCCGGTGGCGGTGGGGCAGTTGAGGAGGCGCACGGGGTGAGCCCTCCTTGTCGACGAGTTCGGTGAGGGGTCCTGGCCCCCGGGCGGCGGGAGAGGATGAGGTGGCAACCGCCGCCCAGGGGTGTCGCGGGGCCGTCTGCCGGCACCGGGGCACGACGCATCCCGGGGAAGTCGGCATTCCGAATACCGAATCCGGAATTCGGGGTGCCGACGACAGCGCAAAAAGGCGCGCAGGGAAGGTCGTTACCGCGTACCGGAAGTCAGCAAGGACGCACGGGTACGGGGCCGACTATGGCCCGGACTACTGCAACTGCTGCCGTCCACGTCTCTCGCCTCCTCCCGGCCGGGGCGCACACAGGCGCCAGGACATACACGGCGTAGCCGTCAAGAGGCCTCACCGAACGAGCCGAACGAGGTGCCTCATGCGTTCGAGCCTAGCGTCACGACACCGCACAAGCCCCGTCGCTTGACTCATCCTTGATGCCCCCGAAACACCTCGGTCCCGTCGCGCCCGCGGACGGTCCTGCGGACGATCGAGTGGGGCTCCCGGCCTCGGCGTGAGCGCGAGGCGGGCCAGAGCCCCGCCCCTTCTCCGTGTCCTTGCGCGTTCCTCGTGCCGGAGGAGCGGTTCGACCTCATGATCGCCCGTTTGGAGGCGGTCGGGGTCACCTACTACGCCGACCCCCGCCACTCCGAGCCCGGCCGGATCAACCGCCTCTTCGGCGGCCGCGGTGCGTACTTCACCGACCCCGACGGCCACAACACGGAGATCATGACGCGGCCCTACGTCCGCGACCGCACCGCCGCCCGAACGATGCGGTAGAAGGGCGCGGCCGGTTCGTACCGCCCCAGCGGGTGCAGGTACTGGGCGGCCGCGTCCTGTGCGGAGCGGTCCAGGAGCAGGTCCAGTCCCCGTTCGGCGAGGTAGCCAGGGAGTTCGTCGGGGACGAAGCCGAAGGTGAACGGTTCCCCGGCCGCCCGCACGGCGCCCGCCCACTCGGCGACGCCCGCGAAGGTGCCACTCCCGTCCAGGGCCCTCCGGTCCATGTACGTGAAGACGATCCGGCTGCCCGCCGCCACCACGGAGGCGAGTGCGGTGAGCGTGGCGTGGACGGAATCGGCGTCGAGGTGGTTCGTCACGCCTTCCCACACGACCACCGTGCGCTCGGGCTTCAGGCCTGCCTGCTGCAGCGCCGTGTCCAGGCCGCCGTGCGTCAAGTCGATCGGGACGAACCGGACATGGCGCCGTCGGGCGGCCGGAATGCGGCGGGCGACGAGACGGCGTTTGGCCTTCTGCGTTGCCGGGTGGTCGACTTCGAAGACCGCGGCCGAGCGGGCGGCGGGAAGGCGGAACGCACGGCTGTCGTATCCCGCCCCCAGCAGGACGACCTGGCCCGCGCCCCCGTCGAGGGCGTCCGTGACCAGGTCGTCGATCAGCCTCGTGCGCACCACCGCGGACGCGCGGGGCCCGGCCGGCCAGCGCTCGTCGATCCAGTGCTCGACCGCGGCTCCTGCCCGGGGCAGTCGGGCCGGCTCGGCCACCAGCCGGTATCCCGGGCCCAACGATGCTGCCGCGTAAGGGTCGGTGAACAGGCTCGGTCCGCGGCGTACCGACTCCAGTGCCCGGAACAGGGCCACATGCTGTGCTGTGCGACTCGCTTGGGCCTTCATGTTCCGATGCTACGAGGGGCCTCGGCTCACGGGCGCACGTGGAGGTCCAGTCCGTTCGTCCCCGGTGCCTCCGTTCCCGGGAGCAGCCGCATGTCGTGGTCGTAGTCGTCGACGAGCGAGCGGAACGCGACCGGCTCGTCCGTGAAGAGCCCGTCGAGCCGTCGGGCGTACTCCTGCTTCGCCGCCGCGAAGCGCTCGTCCGGCAGCTGGTTCGAGCCGAACACCGCGAACGGTTCGAGCGGTGCCATGCCGGTGAACCAGAACAGGCCGTGCTGCACGGGATGGAGGACGTCCGCCAGCCGCCCGTGGATGCCGCGGTCGGAGAACGCCGTCTCCCGGGCGCCGGCGGTCACCGACACCAGCGCGCGCCGGCCGGCCAGCGCGCCCTCGCTGTAGGGAGGGGGGACCGACGGGCCGTAGCCGAATCCGGCCGTGAACACCCGGTCGATCCAGCCCTTCAGGATCGCGGGCACCGAGAACCACCACAGCGGGAACTGCAGGATCACCGCGTCCGACCAGCGCACCTTCTCCTGCTCGGCCGCGATGTCCGGCGACAGCCGCCCGGCCAGCGTGGCGTGTTCGGAGGCGGCCATGACCGCCAGGCGCCGGTCCGGGGCGTGGCCGGGGAAGTCGTCGGCGTCCACCGCGGGCTTCCACTTCATGGCGTAGAGGTCGGACACCTGTACCTCGTGCCCCGCCGCGCGCAGGTGCCCGACCGCGAAGGCGGTCAGGGCGGCGTTGAGCGAGCGGG
The DNA here is from genome assembly GCF_047456005.1 of Streptoverticillium reticulum. Classification (NCBI taxonomy): domain Bacteria; kingdom Bacillati; phylum Actinomycetota; class Actinomycetes; order Kitasatosporales; family Streptomycetaceae; genus Streptomyces; species Streptoverticillium reticulum. The sequence goes on from NZ_CP179755.1 coordinate 225,186, forward strand.
GTTCGGGGTGGGCGCTGACGACGAGGATCTTCTTGTTCTGCTGCTGCGATGTCTGCTGCGACGTCTGCTGCGGTGTCTGCGGTACGGCTTCGTTCATGCCGCCAACGCTCCCCCGGGCGCGGGCGGGCAGCCAGCACTCTGTTCGACCGGCGGATCCGTGATCCTGGTACTGCGAGGACCACCCGTCTTCGACGACTCATACTTGAGCGCATGAAGGGCGCAGACGACCGCATCACGACCAGTGGCAGCGACAGGGGCAGGAGCGACCGCGTCGACGGGATCGGCGACGACCGGCGGGCGCTCGGCAGCTTCCTGCGCGCCCGCCGGGGGCGCGTCGCGCCGGAGCACGTCGGCATCGACGGCGGGCGTCGCAGACGGGTGCGCGGGCTGCGCCGCGAGGAGTTGTCGCAGCTCGCGGGGATCAGCGTGGACTACTACGTGCGCCTCGAACAGGGCCGGGCCACGCAGCCCTCCCCCGAGGTGCTCGACGCGCTCGCCACGGCGCTCGGCCTCGACGCGGCGGAGCGGCGGCATCTCGCCACCCTGGCCGGGAACCGGCGCTGCCCCGCGCCCACGGCCCGGGTCAGCCCCCTGCTGCAGCGGATGCTGGACGGCATGGACCGCTTCCCGGCCTTCGCGACGAACCACCGCCTCGACGTGGTCGCCTGGAACGGCCTCGGCTCCGAGCTGCTCGGGGGCCTGGCCGATCCGGCCCGCCGCGACCGCAACCAGGCCAGGTTCCTCTTCCTCGACCCGGCCTCCCGGGCCGTCCACCCGGAGTGGGAGGCGAGGGCCGCAGAGGCCGCGGGCACGCTGCGGGTCTCGGCGGGGTGCTATCCGGGCGACGCGGAGCTGACCGGACTCGTGACCGAACTGTCCGCGCACAGCGCCGAGTTCCGGCGGATCTGGGCCAGTGGCGAGGTCGTGACGTGCGGGGCGGGACACAAGCGACTGCAGCATCCGGTGGCCGGGCTGCTGACCCTGGACTACGAGACCCTGCACGTGCCGGCCGCGCCCGGCGAGACGGGCCTGGTCGTGCACGTGTTCAGTGCCGAGGAGAGCGGTCCGGAGGCCGCTGCTCTCGCCCGGCTGAGCACTGTCCTGACGCCCTGAGACCCCGATCCCTTGGCGCGGGTGCCCGGCCCGCGGGCCGGGGGCCACGGCCGGTGGTTCACACGTTGGCCCTGCCGTAGGCCTCGCGGATCTCGGCGGGAACCCGTCCCCGGTCGTTCAGGCTGTAGCCGTGCTCCTTGGCCCACGCACGAATCTTGGCGGTGTCGGGGTTGCCGACCGTGGCGGTGCGGAGCTTTCCCCGTCCGCCCGGCCGGCCGCCGGTCTTCCGGCCCGCCTTCATGAACTCCGCGAGGGATTCCCGTAGTTTCTGTGCGTTCGCCTCGCTCAGGTCGATCTCGTAGCTCTTGCCGTCCATCGCGAACGTCACCGTTTCGTGTGCCTCGCCGCCGTCGAGGTCGTCGATCAGCAGAACCTGCACCTTTTGCACCATGGCTGAACTCCCGGAAACTGGGGACTGGTTGACGGTACCCGGCATTGCCGCTGGGAGCGGAAGCCGTGTCTCTCCGGCCAGCACGGTACCCACGGAAGAACCACATCATCCTTCCGGCGGCCCGCGGTCATCCTTCCGGTGCGAACGGGCCCGGCTCCCCGTGCCGGGCCCGGGTGTTCAGCCCAGGCGCGTCAGCCTGGCCCCCGTTCCCGGCTCCTTGAGGTCCCGTTGAAGCTCGACGGGAACCTCGATCGCACTGCCGGTGCCGTCGCCGATGCTCAGCACTCCGACCTTCTTTCCGGCTGCGGCCGTGTGCGAAATCGTCGTGCCGCCGTCGCCGAGTTTCAGCTTCGCGGTGAGGCCGGTCCAGCCGACGACGGACACGGGCTCGGACGTGACGACCGGTGTCCGCCCGCCGAGTCCGTCGTCGACGTGGCCCACGACGGTTCCCTTGTCCATCATGGGCCGCTCCTGCAGGGCCTTCTGAGCCGCGACCATCGCCGTCTTGCTGACCGCGTTGACGGTGTCGATGACCGGCGCCTTGTGCTGACCCAGGACGGCGCCCACGACGGTCACCGTCCGCTCGCCCGTCTTCCTGGTGGCGGCGAACAGCAGATTGCCGCCTGCCTTGGTGGTCGACCCGGTCTTGATGCCGATCGCATTGTCGAAGGGCACGAGGCCGTTGAAATTCCGCCAGGTCTTTCCGGAGGGGTCCTTCCACTGGGGCAGCTTCGTGATGTCCGTCAACGCCTTGATTTTCACGAGCTCGTCGCCCAGCTTCACCTGGTCCTCGGCGGTGCTGACCGTGGTCTCCTTCAGCCCGGAAGGGTCGGTGTAGGTGGTGTGGTTCATTCCGAGCTTCTTGGCCGCGGCGTTCATCTTGGCGGCGAATGCCTCCTCGGATTCCGAGTCCCAGCGCGCCAGCAGACGGGCGATGTTGTTCGCCGACGGAATCATGAGAGCCGACAGGGCGTCCTTCAGCGAGAGCCTGTCGTTCTCCTTCACCGTGTTCAGCGTCGACTCTCCGGCCGCGTCATAGCCCCCCTCTTTCTCGGCCTTTGCGTCGACGGTGACGGACGGGCCGTCCTCGCCGGGCTGCAGCGGGTGTTCCCGGAGGATGACGTATGCGGTCATGGCCTTGGCCACGGAGCCGATCGGCACGGGATTCTGCTCACCGAACCGGTCCATGGCGCCCAGGCCGGCGACGTCCATCCAGCCCTGCCCTTCCGCGGGCCAGGGCAGCGACGGTGCGCCGCCCTCGAAGGTGTACGTCGCATCCGCGGAAAGCGACAGCGTCGGGGCGGGCAGTGGGCGCAGGACCTGTACCGCCAATGCGACGAGCAGGAGCAGAAGCGCCGACACCGCCCAGATCTTCGGCCGGCGCCGGGCCGACCGGAATGCGGCCGGCGGAGGCGGCGGCGTATTCGCCGGTTCGGCCAGGAGGGTGAGCGGTTCCTGAGGCGGTGCTGCATCCTCGGGCACATGTCTCTGACGCCCAGTCGATTCGGGGGTGGTCACCGCTCTGCCTCCGTACGCGCTCCAAAGGTGTGCAAGACGCCGTTCCTCCCTGAGATCACCAACATTCGGAAGGACAGAGCGCCATGGCAGGCCCGGCGGTTCCAGCAATTGCGGGGCGATTCCCCCGCCGAAGGAATACACGCCGGAGCCGGTGCCGACCGCCTTCGATCTTGTCACGGAACGCTCACATCACCGGCAATGACTCGTCATTTTGACCGGTCAGGCTAATGGGCGGCAGTGGCGGATATTCCTTTGCTTTGTCGTGCACCTGGTCATGCGCGAAGGCCGGCGCGGGCCCGCACGAGGACAGGGCCCCGTGCGCCGCGCGCCGGCCGGTGTGCGACTTCCCGCCCGGCGGGCGGGTCTACGCGGGGGAAACGGCGTACTGGGCCACCCCGTTGCCGAACGACCAGTCGATCGTCTCGTTCTCGGTCAGGGTGACGAGCACGTTCCGCGGCTCGGTGCCCGCGTAGGCGTGGGCGAGCTCGGCGATGCGCCGGTAGAGCGCCTGCTTCTGCTCGGGCGTCCGGCCCGAGCGCATGGTGATCGCGACGAACACGACGCCTTCGTCGCGGTGGATGCCGAGGTAATCCTCGTAGCGCAGCGTGCTGTTGACACCGTCGTGCCCGACCAGCACCTGGAACCGGTCGTCGACGGGGATGCCGATCGTCTCCACCATGGCGTCGTGCACGGCGCGGCCGAGCGCCTCCAGCCGATCCCGGTCGGCTCCCAGTGCGTCAATGCGGACAAATGGCATGCCTGTACTCCTCTTTCACGTACACGCAGGGGAGGGCCGAGCCGCTCCCCCACACTCACGACCATGATCGTACATACTAGTAGGTACAGCAAGAAGGCCTAGGATGTGGTGCGTACGGCATCGCAGAGACGAAGGGGCCCGCTCATGAGACTCCCCAGAACCGCGCACACCTCCCGTCCCTGGCTGATCCATGAGATCGCCCGCGACTTCCGCGTCGAGGACGTGTGGGCACTGCCGACACCCGGCGGTCCGGACGACCTCGAGCGGCTGGTGCAGCAGTTCGCGAACGACGACGGGCCGGACACCTCGTCCCGTCTCTCGCGCCTTCTCCTCTCGGTCCGTTGGAAGCTCGGGGCGCTGTTCGGGTGGGACGAACCCGGGTCCGGCATCGGCTCCCGGGTGGCGACCCTGCGGGACCGGCTGCCGGCGGAGCTGCGCGAAGGCCCCCGCGGGCCCGACTTCCGCCTGTTCACGTCGGTCTTCCTGCGGCACGACGAGTGGGCGGCCGAGCTGGCCAACAAGACCGTGCACGCAGTGCTGCACATCGGCTGGGTTCCCGACGGGGCAGGCGGTTACCGTGGCCAGATGGCCGTCCTGGTGAAGCCCAACGGGCTGGCCGGCGTCGCCTATATGGCGGCCGTCAAGCCGTTCCGGTATCTGATCGTCTACCCCTCGCTGATGAAGACGATCGCGCACGACTGGCAGCTGCAGTCCGCGTCATGACGTATCGCGTGCGCCGGATGACCGCCGGGGAATGGCAGGAGCTTCGCGGGATGAGACTCGAGGCGCTGCTGGATTCCCCCATGGCCTTCGGCTCGTCCCATGCCGACGCCGCCGCGTTCCCCGATGCCGTCTGGCGGGAACGGGCGGCGCGCGAGGCCGGCTCGGAGGCGTGCGCGACGTTCGTCGCCTGCGATGCGGCCGGGGCATGGGTGGGGATGGCAAGTACCGAGCCTCTGACCGAAGTTCCCGACCACGTGCACGTCCATGCGGTCTACGTCTCCCCGGCGCATCGCGGACACACCGGACCCGCCGGCCGTCTCGTGGACGCGGCCGTCCGCTTCGCCCGCGACAACACCGATGCGTCGTGGCTGACCCTGGGCGTCCACGAGAGCAACGAGCGTGCGCTGACCTTCTACCGGAGGCTGGGGTTCGAGGCGACCGGCAAGGTCGTCCCGCACCCGCTGGATCCGGCCGAGAGGCTCTGCATCATGGGCTTCGGGCGATTCCGCGTCCCCGACGTCACGCACCGGTCGCCGCAACGGCCCGGCTGATCGCCGTCGCGAAGCGGTCCGGGGCCTCCACCGGTACGAAGTGGCCGACGCCGTCGACGTGTTCGAGTGTGACGTCGTGGAAGAAGTCCCCGAGCCGGTCCGACCACGCCCGCCGGAACAGCGGGTCGTGTTCCGGCCACAGGACGGTCGTCGGGACGGCGATGCGGTCCGTGCGGGCAGGCGGTGTCTCGGCCAGGGACAGGGCCACCGCCCCGGCGCCCGCCCTGTACCACGCGATGGAGGCCGTGAACGCGCCGGGAGATCCGTAGGCGGCGACGAGGTGGTCCAGGGCGCCCTCGTCGGGGGTGAACGACGGGCCGGACCAGTGCGACCAGAAGTGGCGCAGGTAGTCGCGCAGCGCCGCCGGCCGGCCGTCGAGGAGCTGCTCGGCCAGCGCGAGTTGATGGAACGGCTGGTACCAGAACTCCCGCTGTGCCTGCGGGTCGAGGATGCGGTCGCCGATCCCGGGCAGCGGCGGTGAGACCACCAGGGCGCGCACGCGCTCCGGGTGCGCGCGCGCCACGGCCTGTGCGATGCGGCTGCCGATGTCGTACCCGGCCAGGACGGGCCGCGCCAGGCCCAGTTCGTCGACGAGTCCGACCACGCTGCGGGCCTGGGCCGCGGCGTCGTACAGGTCCGGGCGGTGGGCGGCGTGCCGGTCGGAGTCGCCGAATCCCCGGAGGTCCGGGACGACGACGTCGCACGTCCCGGCCAGCAGCGGGACGACACCGCGGTAGTCGGTCCGGTCGCCCGGCCAGCCGTGCAGCAGCACGACGGTGTCGCCGGACCCCGGCCCCCACCGGTCGTAGCCGAGGCGGAATCCGTCCACCGGTGCGCTGCGGAGCATCGGCGCCTCCTGAGTCGTGTCGCCCGTGATCGGCCCAACCTACGTCCGCGGCCCGGACGGTTGCACTCCCGCCAAATTCTTCGTCACCCTGTACACCACGTCCCGCAGCACGGCCAACGGCACGGCGGGCGTCAGCGTCCTGTTCGGGTCGGTCTTCGGCATCTCCGCCGGCCGGGCGGCCACGGCCGCGGTGCTGGCTGTCTGCGTGTGCGCGGCGATGCCGGCGATGGCGCGTCCGCTGCTGTTCGCCACCGTCGACGAGGCCGGGCCGCGGCGCGCGGCGTTCCGGTGCGGCTGCTCGGCCTCGGCTTCCTCGCCGTGGCCGGGGCCGCCCAGGTGGTCGGCTCCCTGCTGCTGCTCGGCCTGCTGGCCGCCCTCGCCGGGGCCGCGATCCACTTGACCGACCGCCCTTACCGGGCACTCGTGGACGGCAACAGACCGCACCGCTCTCCCCCGCCGGGCGTGGCACTGATCGGACGGTCCACGCAGCAGCGTGCCGTCGTGCTCGGCGCCCTCCTCGTGGCGGAAAGTTTCATCAGCGTGCAGGCCCTGCACAAACGGCTGGTGGCGGACGGTTCGCCCGTCGGCCTCTCCACGGTTTACCGCACGTTGAGCGCGCTGGCCGGGCCAGCCGTGCGGACGTCGTCCGCGACGCCAACGGCGAGCGGCTCTTCCGCCACCGTGCCGGCCCCGACCACCGCCACTACCTGATCTGCACCAAGTGCGGGCTGAGTGTGCCCGTCCCTGCGGAGTCGGTGGGGAAGTGGGCGCCCGGACTGCCGGACCCCGTGAGCGGGACGGGCGGGATCAGTGGTCGTCCCAGTGCCCCTCGTGCAGGGCGTGCCGGTGACCGCCGTGGACGTAGTCCACGTGGTCGCCGTGCGGCACGGCGACGTGACCGCAGCCGGGCTCGTGCCGGTGGTCGTGATCCTGGTGGACGGTGTGGGCCGCAGGCTCGCACTCGTCGGTGTGGTCCTCGTGGGGGCGGTGCAGGTGCCCGTCGTGCACGTAGTCGGTGTGGCCGTCGTGCGGGACGGCGACGTGGCCGCATCCGCTGCCGTGCTGGTGAGTGTGGTTCTCGTGAGAGGTGTGATCACTGGTCAGCATGACGAAACCTTCCTGACCTTCCTGGGGCGTGGCCCGTGGTTCCAGTGTGACCCCAGGAGTGCGGGTGCGGCCACGCGGGCCGGACGGGCCCGGCGCCGCACCCGCCGTCGCGTCACATGAACCGCGAGCCGGGCACGGGGCCGCTGGACGGCACCCGCGTGCGGTCGCCCTGGAGCCAGTGGGCGGCCGATGCGCGGACGAAGGCGGCGAAGGCCGCGTCGCGGTCCTCGGGAGCCTCGTTCTCGTCGTCGTCCTCGGCGGCATCGGCTGCCCGGACGATCTCGGCCGCGATCTCCTCGGCCGGCCGGGAGTCCTCCGCCGCATGCTCCACCTCGCCGTTCGCCCCCATCTGCAGATGGGAACCCCACGGTGCCACCACGCTCTGGACGAGCAGCGCCGCGCTGTCCGGCGTCACCGGCGGGGTGTCCGTCCAGCAGGAGGCGTGCTCGTGCAGCACCTGCCCGGCGGTGCGCTCGTGCAGGGCGGTCAACAGCTCGGGGTCGGCCTCGGACAGGTCGTAGGCGACCACGACCGTGTCGGTGCGGGCGGGCTCGAACGGCACGGCGGGCAGGCCCAGCAGCTCGGCCGCCGCCAGGCCGAGGATGCGGCTGGAGCGGTCGGGCAGGAGCGAGACCGTGGTGGGGTGCAGGTCCGCGGCGGACAGCGCGGTGCGCAGGCGCAGCAGTCCCTGGCGGCACAGTTCGGGCGAGTCCTGGAGCCAGGCCCAGCGCCCGTTCATCCCCGCGTCGAAGCCGTACGGGGACAGGGTGCCCAGGACCGTTCCGGCGATGACGAACTGCCAGCCGCGCAGGTCCTGTTCGCCGAGGAGGGGGGTGGGCGCCGGCGCGGAGGCGGCACGCAGGGCCTCAGCGCGCCGGACGATGCGCTGCAGGCGTCCGTGTGCGGGATGCCAGCGTTCGTCGTCGGGTGCGGACAGCAGGCCCGTCTGGTGCCGGGCCAGATCGAGGCGGCCGGCCATGGCCGCGTTCCAGGCGAGCAGGTAGCGGTCGGGCCAGTCGCCGAGCTCCCCCTCGCGGGTCTCGAGGACCGCGGCGGCCCTGTCGTGAGGCCGGTCTCCTCGTACGCGGCGACCAACTCGCGCAGGACCGCGCCCGATTCGGGGACGAGCTCCAGCGCGCGCCGCAGGGCGGGCACGGCGGCGTCCGGCAGGCCGCGTTCGATGCAGGCGTACCCGTACTCGTAGAGGGCCTGCGGCTGTTCGGGGTCGGCAGCGGCCCGGCAGGCCGCCTTCTCCAGGTCCTCGAACCCCGTGGCGGCCGCGGCCCGGGACAGCAGTGCGGCCAGTTCACCGATCGGCAGCTCCTCTTCACGGCCGCGAACCAGCCGCAGCGCACCGGGGACGTCGCCGGCGGCGACCAGCTCCAGGGCCTCGGCTATCTCGGGGTTCTGCGGCGGGTTCATCTTCTTGCGTGCGAACATGCGGGCCATGTTCTGCCACGAATCGGTGCAGATGCAAATGGATTGACTGCCCGTTCAGGCGGCGACGCGGCAGGCAAGCTGAGCGTCCAGGGCAGCGTGGAGCCAGTCGTGGGCGGCGCCGGGAGTCGGTTCCGAGGATGGGCTGGAGAGTTCGGCCTTGAGCTGCCAGTACCGGTCGATGCGGGGCTCCGCGGCGAGCATGATGCCGAGCCGGTGCCGGAAGGCGGGGGTGTCGCGTGCGCCGCAGGCGCGGGCGTGGGCGTCGACGAAGGCGTCGAGCGCGTCGCCCTCGCTGGGCGGCCGGCCGGCCTGCAGGTCCGGCGATGCCAGGGCGAACGCCTCGATGAGGCCTTCGTAGAGCACGGCCGGCCGGTAGTCGCCGTCGGGCCGGTGCGCTTCGGACCGGGGACGGCCGTTGCCCTCGCAGGAGCCGGTGACGAGGGCGTGCATGCGGGCGAAGGCCAGCACGTGGGCCGGTTCCGGATCCGTGAGAGGTTCCGGAACCGCGCGTTCGAGGATGGCGGAGACCAGCCGCGCCGGAAGCCGCGCGGGCAGCCAGTACCGCCAGAAGCGCGCCATGGGCGCCGTGTCGGGCGGGGTGGTCATGGCGCCGACCAGGAGCAGCCGTTCGGCGCGCTCCTCGGGGGTGCAGTCCTGCAGGAGCTGCAGGGCCGCCTCCCGCCAGCGCAGGGCGGCCAGTTGGGAGCCGAGCTCGCGCAACTGCCCGGCGATGGCGTCCTCCAGGGCGTCCTCGCTGTCGAGGACGCGGCCCACATCGGGGACGGGCAGGTCGAGCGTGCGCAGGGAGCGGATCATGCGCAGCCGGTCGAGTGCCTCGGGGCCGTAGCGGCGGTGGCCTCCGGCACTGCGGGCCGCTTCGGGCAGCAGGCCGCGGTCGGAGTAGAAGCGGACGGTCTTGACGGTGACGCCTGCGTGCTCGGCGAGCTCTCCGATGCTCCACATGGCGTCAGGGGACACGGCGTCAAGCCTCTCTCGGCGGGATCCTCCCAGTCTAGTGGGGCTCGCTCAGGTCACGGTCATGGGATCCCTTGCACAGCCGCAGTTCCACATGCCGTTCCCGTCCCGTCTCAGCCCCCATGTCGACCAGGCCCGGACCCATGTCAAGGAGTGGGCCCGGCAGATGGGCATGTTCGACGAGGAGTACCTGGAGTGGCCGCGGAGGTGGAGGGAGGAGAAGTTCGATCAGGCCGACTTCCCGTTGTTCATCGTCTTGACCCATCCGGACGCCGATGCCGACGAGTTGGAGCTGGTGACGGCTTGGCACGTCGCCCTGTGGTTCGTCGACGATCTGTTCCTGCTGCTTCGCAGCCGGGAGTTCCGCACCGCCGTGGACGCGTTCGTGGACGCCATCAGCCTGCACAACGACATCGTGTCCTACGACCGGGAGGCCGAAGAGGGCACCGTGAGCAACAACGGCGTGGAGGTTGCCCGCGAAGCCCTCGGGCTGAATCTGCGTGACGCCGGTGCCCTCGTCAATGCCCTGCTGACCGCGGGGGTCGACACGCTGGCCGGGGCCCCGGCGGCCGTGCCGCCCGAGGCGGTGCGGTTCGTCGAGTCCCTGCAGGAGGCGCTGGCGGGCTCGTACCTGTGGCACGAGCTGACCGGCCGCTTCGGCCGGGGAGCGGCCGGAGCCCTGGGGAAACCCCGCGGGCTGGGCACGTCCGCGGTATACGCCTTTCAGGGTCAGGCGCCGGTCAGGCCGTGAGCGCGGCCGCCCGGTCGCGCAGTTCGGCCAGGGCGATCTGCAGCAGGGGGTGCCCTTCGCTGCCGCGGCGGACCGCCGTGAAGACGCGGCGCGTCGGCCCCGGTCCGCGCAGGGGGCGGACGGCGGGGGTGAGGGCCGGGCGGATGCCGTGCAGGGCCGAGCGCGGGACGAGCGCGACGCCGGCGCCGACGGCGACCAGGGCGCAGACGGCGGAGAAGTCGTCGGAGAGGCACTCGACGCTTGGCTGGAAGCGGGCCTCCTCGCAGGCGCGCAGCACGGCTTCGTGGACGGGGTTGCCCGGCCAGGGGGTGATCCAGGGGTCGTCGCGGAGGTCCGTGAGGTCCACCTCGGGCTTGTCGGCCAGCCGGTGGCCGGGCGGCAGCACGGCGTCGAAGGGCTCCTCGTACAGCGGCGCGTACAGCAGCTGGCGGCCGCCCGGGGCGAGGGAGTCGCGGTGCTCGACGGCGACGGCGATGTCGGCCTCGCCGTCGGCGAGCAGCCGGGCGCTGGCGTGGCCCTCGGCGTCCTTGACGCGGACCCGCACGTGGGGCGCCCGCCGTCCCAGGGCGGCCACGGCGGGGGCGACGACCTCGGTGATGGAGGTGGCGAAGGCGGCGATGGTGACTTCGCCCGCCAGGCCCGTGGAGCACTTGGCCAGGTCGGCCTCGGCCCGCTCCAGCTGGGCGGAGATCTCGTCGGCGTGCCGGGCGAGGACGCTGCCGGCGGCGGTGAGGCGGACGGTGCGGCCCCGGCGTTCCAGCAGGGCGTGCCCGGTCTCCGCCTCCAGGGCGGCCAGCTGCTGGGAGACGGCCGAGGGCGAGAGGTAGAGGGCGTGCGCGGCCGCGGTGACGGTGCCGTGGTCGGCGAGGGCGCGCAGGACGCGCAGGCGGCGGGGGTCGATCACCCGTTCACTATCGCATCCGCCCACGGCATTCATGAAGCCCTGCTTCACAAGCGGTGTGGAAAAATGTTGATGGACTTCACAGCGGTGCACGGCGCAAAGTGATGTTCCATGAGGGCATTGGTGAAGACCACGGCTGGGCCGGGTCTCGAACTGACCGAGGTACCGACGCCGCAGGCGGGTCCCGGGCAGGTTCTGATCAAGGTGCTGCGCACCGGCATCTGCGGTACCGATCTGCACATCGACAGCTGGGACGACTGGGCGGCCCGTGTGGTCCGCGCCCCCCTCGTCGTCGGCCACGAGTTCGCCGGCGAGGTCGTGGAGACCGGCCCCGGCGTGAACGCGGTCAAGGCCGGCGACATCGTCAGCGGCGAGGGCCATCTGGTCTGCGGCACCTGCCGCAACTGCATGGCCGGCCGCCGTCACCTGTGCATCCGCACGGTCGGCCTGGGCGTGCACACCGACGGCGCGTTCGCCGAGTACGTGGTCCTGCCCGAGTCGAACGTCTGGGTCCACCGGCACGAGATCGACATCGACGTCGCCGCGATCTTCGACCCGTTCGGCAACGCCGTGCACACCGCGCTGTCCTTCCCCGTGCTCAACGAGGACGTCCTCATCACCGGCGCCGGCCCCATCGGCATGATGGCCGCGGCCGTCGCCGACCACGCGGGCGCCCGCTCCACCGTGATCACCGACGTCAGCCCCTACCGGCTCGCCCTGGCACAGAAGATGGGCGCCACCGTCGCCCTCGACGTCAGCAGCCGGCGCATCGCGGACGTCATGCCGGAGCTCGGCATGACCGAGGGCTTCGACGTCGGCATGGAGATGTCCGGCCGCGCCGACGCCCTGCAGGACATGATCGCCACCATGTCGCCCGGCGGCCGCATCGCCGCCCTCGGCCTGCCCACGGGCGATGTGAGCATCGACATGGCCACGGTCGTCACCCGCATGCTGACCCTGCGCGGCATCTACGGGCGCGAGATGTTCGAGACCTGGTACGCGATGTCCGTCCTGTTGCGCAGCGGCCTCGACATCTCGCCGGTGATAACCCACCGCTTCGGTTTCGAGCAGCACGCCGAGGCGTTCGCGACGGCCCGCTCCGGCCAGTGCGGGAAGGTCGTCATCGACTGGACCCGGCCGACCGCCCCCTGACGCCGCCCACCCCTGACGCACGACCACACGAGGAGTCCCCCATGTTCGACGGCATGCGCGAGCACCTGCGCAAGGAGCTGCAGGACATCCGCGACGCGGGCCTGTACAAGTCCGAGCGCGTGATCACCAGCCCGCAGTCCTCGGCCATCAGCGTCGGCGACGGCAAGGTCCTGAACTTCTGCGCCAACAACTACCTCGACCTCGCCGACCACCCCGAGGTCATCGCGGCCGCCAAGCAGGCGCTGGACGACTGGGGCTTCGGCATGGCCTCCGTCCGGTTCATCTGCGGCACCCAGGCGCCGCACAAGGAGCTCGAGGAGAAGATCTCCCGGTTCCTCAGCATGGAGGACACGATCCTCTACAGCTCCTGCTTCGACGCCAACGGCGGCGTCTTCGAGACGCTGCTGGGCGCCGAGGACGCGGTGATCTCCGACGAGCTCAACCACGCGAGCATCATCGACGGCATCCGCCTGTCGAAGGCGGCCCGCTTCCGCTACCGCAACCGCGACATGGCCGACCTGGAGCGCTGCCTGAAGGAGGCCTCCGGCGCCCGCCACAAGCTGATCGTCACCGACGGCGTCTTCTCCATGGACGGCTACATCGCCCCCCTGGACCAGATCTGCGACCTGGCCGAGCGCTACGGCGCCCTGGTCATGGTCGACGACTCGCACGCCGTCGGCTTCGTCGGCGAGGAGGGCCGCGGCACCCCGGAGCTGTTCGGGGTGACCGAGCGGATCGACATCATCACCGGCACCCTCGGCAAGGCCCTCGGCGGCGCCAGCGGTGGCTACGTCGCCGCGCGCGCCGAGATCGTGGAGCTGCTGCGCCAGCGCTCGCGCCCGTACCTGTTCTCCAACTCCCTCGCGCCGTCGATCGTCGGCGCCTCGCTGCGCGTGCTCGACCTGCTGGCCGAGTCCGGCGACCGGCGCATCCGGCTGCGGGAGAACACCGCGCTGTTCCGCAAGGAGATGACGGAGGCCGGCTTCGAGGTGCTGCCCGGCGAGCACCCGATCACCCCCGTGATGGTCGGTGACGCCGCGCTGGCCGCCCGCATGGCCGCGGAGCTGCTGGAGAAGGGCATCTACGTGATCGCCTTCTCCTACCCCGTGGTGCCCAAGGGCAAGGCCCGCATCCGCGTCCAGCTGTCCGCCGCGCACTCCCGCGAGGACGTGCTGCGCACGGTCGCGGCCTTCCGCGAGGTCCGCGACGCCATCGGCGCCACGGCCTGAACAGCCTGATCCGCTCCGCCTGCCCCGCCCGCCCCGGATCCGTCCGGGGCGGGCGGGCGCGTTCCCGGGGGTTGTTCCCGGGGGTTGGACAGCCGCCTGCGCCCGGGCAGGATGGCTGCATGGCCAATCCGACCCGTCCTGATCTGGCTCCGTTCGTCAAGCAGCGCGTCGTCCTGCTGACGACCTACAAGCGCGACGGCACGCCCGTCGGCACACCGGTCAACATCGCCGTCGACGGCGACCACGCCTACATCCGGACCTTCGGGGCGGCGTGGAAGGCCAAACGCATGCGCAACAACCCCGAGGTGGAGATCCGCCCGTCCACGATGCGCGGTGCGCCGACCGGGCCGCCCCTGTCGGCGCGCGCACGCCTCGTCGAGCAGGGCAGCGCGGAGAACCGGCACGCCGCGAAGTGCCTCGCCCGCAAACACCCCTTCCTCCACGGGGTGCTGGTGCCGCTGACGCACCGCATCAAGCGGGACCGGACGCTGCACTACGAGTTGCGGTTCGGCGACTACTCGAACTCCTCCAAGTAGGCCGTCTCCGCCCGTTCCTGCGCCTGGAGCTTCACCCGCGTCCTGGCGATGTGGTCCAGGCCCTTCGTCTGCACCATCCGGTCGACGAACGCTCCCGCCAGTGCGGCGAGGACCTCCCTGGCGGCGGCGCGGTCGGCCGGTTTGCCGTTGCGCGCCACGTGCAGGTCGTAGGCCTTCATCGCCGCGTACGCGGCCGCCGCCGCCATCAGCTCGTGGCTGAGCCTGGCCCGGTGCGGGGCGTTGACGACCGCGTCGTAGGCGCCTTCGGGGTCCTCGGGATACCAGTCCACGGGTCCAGGGTTGCCCCGCCCGGTCGCGGCATCACACCGGGTGACGCAAACGGGTTACGGCCCGGTGCCGGGGTCCGGCCGGTCAGCTCCACAGGGCGTGGGCGAGAGCGGTGCCGGTGAAGACTGCGCCGAGGCCGGCGACGACGCTGCCGAGCACGTTGGCGACGGCGAAGAACCGCGCCCCGTCCTCGGCCAGCCGCAGCGTTTCGCAGGAGAACGTCGAGTACGTCGTCAGCGCCCCGCACAGGCCGGTGCCGAGCAGCAGTTGCACGTGCGACGACGCGGCCCCGGCCGCCACCGCGCCGGTGACCAGGCCGAGGATCAGGCAGCCGATGACGTTGACGGTGAAGGTGCCCCAGGGGAAAACGGTGTCGTGCCGCCTCTGCACCGCCCGGTCCGTCAGATACCGCGCGGGCGCGCCGACGACCGCTCCCATGATCACCAGCAGCCAGCTCACGATCCGTGCTCCTTCGTCCTGCGGCCGGCGGAGATCAGGCCGCGGGTCGCAGCGGCGGCGGCCCATACCCCCGCCAGTGCGGAGACCGGCGTGGCTGCGAGGCAGGCCGAGGCCGGTCCGGTGCGTCCGTGTCCGACCAGCTGCGCGACGTCCACCGCGTAGGTGGAGAAGGTCGTGAAGCCGCCCAGGATGCCGGTACCGATGAACAGCCGCACCAGGCGGTGCGCCGCCCACACGTCGGTGATGACGACCATGAACACGCCGATCACCGCGCATCCTGTCGCGTTCACGAGCAGGGTCGTCCACGGGAAGGCTCCGGGGGCGGTCGGCCAGACGAGGGAGGCGCCGTAGCGGGCGGCGGATCCGATGGCGCCGCCCAGCGCGACCACGGCCATGACCGGGCCCTGGCCGAAGGACCGTCGCCGGGGGAACCGGCCCGCCTGTTCGATGCCGGGATCAGCGGGCTCCTGTACGGCCCGGACGGCTCGGGGCTCTGTCACGATGCACTGCTCCTACTCGCCGGCACCCGGATACGGGTGCGCTCGGATCGCAAGTAGGGACCGTTGGCGGCGGCGGTGCTGCGGTTCGGGTACGGCGGGCCCCACCGCCGTTCGACACCCCCTGCAAGGGACGTCACCAGCAGTAAGAATACCGCGCACTTCAAGCGCACTTCGGAAGTGGTCCGTCGGCCGGGAGCCCGGCCGACGTCCCGAGAGGGCCCATGGGTACAGGGCGGTACCGCCCCGGCCCGAGGCCGTCGCTACCTGAACAGACGGTCGCCGCTGGTGGCCATGCGGTGGGTGGAACCGTGGCGGTTCACCCAGTCACGGACGAGCTTGATGGCGTTGGCGCACTTCCAGTTGTCGTCGTACTCGCGCACTCCGGTGAAGGCCCCGTAGCCCGCGATGATGCCGTCCACGCGCGCATCGCCCAGCAGTTTGTCGACGTACCACGGGTCGTTGTAGGTGGTCGTCCAGGACAGCGTGGCCGCGAGCCGGCCGGCGGCACGGTCCTTGGCGCCCTTCTTCAGTTCCGCGCACGTGTTGTAGCTCGCTTCCGTGCAGTTGCCGAACCCCTTGCCGATGTCGCTGTCGCCGTAGTCCATCGCCCGGTGACCGACCAGGAGCCCGGAACCGAACCGGCTGTAGGCGCTTTGGATTTGATCGCGGGACCCGGTCGTCGTGATGCCTTCCAGTGCGCCGAGCTTGCCTTCCAGGCTCTGCCAGCCCCTGCCGCCGACGTCCGGGGTGTTGCCGCCGTGGTACTCGTAGAAGCCGTACAGCACTTGGATCCCGGCGGCCGTCAGCCTCTGTGCCTTGTCGCGCAGTCCGGCGACGCTGCACCCGCGGTTCGGTGCTTCTCCGCAGTAGTTCGGGTCCTTGATGTCCAGCCGGACCAGCCCCAGCCGACGCCCCGCCTTGGCGTGGGAGACGATGCGGTCGATCATGTGCGCGATGGCGTAGATCGCCTGACGGTGGTCGGCTGCTGCCGCCGGGGTCGTACCGATCGTGGTGACACCGATGCATGTCGGTGTCCTGATCGCTCGGACCACCCGAGCCTGCGGGGGGGGATGCGCCCCGGGCGCCACGGAGTCCGGTCACTTCGGGACACGGAAACGCGAAAGCGGGCCTTGACCAGGGGAGATGGAGGCCTCCTGGAACGCCGGAACGGAACGCTCCGGACCACCGTCCTTGAATCTCCCCCAGGGGGAGCTCCTACCGTGCCCGGGAGCGCGGACGGCCCGGCGGGCCGACTGCGCGGACCGAGTGAACGAGGAGAAGCCCATGACGGCATTCGTGCTGGTGTCGGAGATCTGCACCGGCGGCTGGATCTGGCGGGAAACGGCCGCCCGGCTGCGGGAGTCGGGGGCCGAGGTGCACCCGGCCACGCTCACGGGCATGGGCGACCGCCGTCATCTGGCCCGTCCCGACACGGACTTGGAGACGCACATCGAGGATGTGGTGCAGCTGATCGACCACACGGAGGCGCCGGATCTGGTGCTGGTCGGCCACGGCTACGGCATCCACCCGGTGCTCGGCGCCGCCGAGCGGCGCCCGGAGCGGGTCACCCGGATCGTGTACCTGGACGCGGGGATGCCGCAGGACGGCGTACCGGCCGTCCACCTCGTGCCCGACCAGGCGATCCGTGACGCGCTGCCGGCCCGGCCGGCCGGGGACGACCGGCCGGTGTCGCCGCCGTCGCACGACGCCTGGCAGCGGTGGGGCGGCATCGCGGACGTGCCCGAGGCCGCGCTGGCGCGCCTGACCCGCCTGGCCGCGCCGCAGCCGGTGCGCACGCTCACCCAGCCGCTCCGGCTGTCGGGGACCGCCGCCGGGCTGCCGACGACCGGCGTCCTGTGCACCGCCAACGGGGCGAGCATCGCCATGGTCGAGACGCAGGTGAGGCTCGGGGACCCTAAGTTCCGCGCGCTCCTCGACCGCCGGGTGGGCTTCCTCGAACTCGGCACCGGGCACTGGCCGATGCTGTCGGCCCCCGGCGAACTGGCCGGCACACTCCTGCGGGCCGCCGCAGGAGAGGGACACCGGCTGGCCGCGACGACGCCCGAACAGCCCGGACACCTCAGGCCGTTCCTCATGGACCTGCCCGAACGGCCCCGGGAGCGCACAGGCCGCGTCGATCTCCACCTGCCGGATGCGGAACACACCCGTCCGGCCGTGGTGTTCGTCCACGGCGGCCCGGTTCCCGAACACGTACGGCCGACACCGCGCGACTGGCCGCTCTACGTCGGCTACGGCCGGTACGCGGCGCAACTGGGGGCGGTCGGCGCCGTGGTGGACCACCGGCTGCACGACATCACCGACTACGCGCGCGCCGCCGAGGACGTCGCCGCAGCGGTGGACCTTGTGCGGGCCGATCCGCGCGTCGACGCGGACCGCGTCGCGCTGTGGTTCTTCTCCGGCGGCGCCCTGCTGTCGGCGCAGTGGCTCGCCGCGCCCCCGCCGTGGCTGCGGTGCGTGGCGACGACCTATCCCCTGCTCGCCCCGCCGTCGGGCTGGGGGCTCACGGACTCCCGCTTCCACCCCGCGGCCGAGGTGCGCAACGCCGGACGGCTTCCCATCGTGCTGACCCGGGTGGGGCTGGAGAACGCGGAGTTCACGGCGAAGGTGGAGGAGTTCCTGACCGCCGCCGGGGACTGCGGGGCCGACGTCGAGGTGGTCGACGTGCCGGACGGCCACCACGGTTTCGAGATAACCGACCACACCGAACAGTCACGGCACGCGGTGGAACACGCGATGCGCTCGGTGCTGGGGCACCTGGGGGACTGAGGCCGGAGAGAAATCGCGTGCTCGCGGCCCCGGGCGACCAGTACGTTGACGGAATGGACTCCGTGCAGGTGAGGCCGCTGCAGGAGAGCGATCTCCCTGCCGCAGAACGTGCCTCGGCAGTGACGTTCCTCGCAGCGGACCGGCTCGCCCGGAGGGCCTGCGAACCGGAGGCGGAGCCCCGTTCGGCATCGGGGTCGCAGCAGTGGATCGACCGGATGCGGTACTTCCTGACCGTGGATCCGGGAGGCTGCTGGGCGGCCGTGGACGAGGCCGTGGACGGGGGCGCGGTCGTCGGGTTCGCGGTCTCGCAGAATCGCGGCCGCCTCTGGTACCTGGCGACCTACGGCGTACTGCCCGGCCGCCAGGGCAAGGGCATCGGCAAACGGCTGATGGACGCCGTCCTGGCGCACGCGGAGGGCCGCCGGGGCCTGTTCTCCTCGACCGTCCACCCCGCGGCGACCCGCCGGTACCGGCTGGCGGGTTTCTCGCTGCTCCCGCAGATGCGCATGGTCGGCACGGTCGACCGCACCTCACTGCCCGCGGTGACGGGACTGCGGGACGGGCGGGCCGACGACCTGGAGTGGATGGACCGGCTCGACGAGAACCTCCGGGGAGCCGGTCACGGCCCCGATCACCGCTACATGCTCGGCACCTTGCGGCTGGTGGTCTCCCGGGCCGGGGACAGGCCCGGGTACGTCTACCTCGACGACCGGGGACGTGCGCTGCTCCTGGCCGCCGCGCACCCGGACACCGCGCAACGGCTGTTGTGGGAGGCCCTGGCCTCGTCGCGGGGAGACACCCTCGTCAACTGCATCACCACGGCCAACGAGTGGGCCGTCGACGTCGGCCTGGCCGCCCGTCTCGACATCGGCCAGGAGGGCTATCTCGCGGTCCGCGGGATGACGGATCCGGCGCCGTACCTCGCCAGCGGGCACTTCCTCTGACCCGGGCCCCTCCCCTCCTCACCGGTGCCTGCGCGAGCCCTGCTCCTGGCGGGGCGGGGTCTGGCCCGTGGTGGGGAAGGTCGGCTTGGGCAGGGAGGCGACCTCCTGCTGCGCTTCCGCCAGCTGTTCCCGGGTGTTGGCCGGCAGGCGGGGCGGCTTCCGGGCGGGAGTGGCGAAGCCGAAGGCGGAGGTGAGGTCGCCGAACGTGCGGCGCCGCCAGGCGCTGATGTTGGTCTCGCGCACCTCCCTGCCGTGGGCCGCCGTCCAGCTTTCCAGGAAGCGCAGGCACGAGGTGTGGTCGAAGGCCTCCTGGGCGACCCAACCTCCCACCGTCCAGGGCGAGATGATCAGGCAGGGCACCCGGAAGCCGCCGCCGACCGGCCGGCCCGAGACGAACTCGTCCTTGGTGCCCTCCAGGGGCACGGGCGGGGGGACGTGGTCGAAGAGGCCGTCGTTCTCGTCGTAGTTGAGGATGAAGACGGTCTTGTTCCAGACCTCCGGGTTGCCGGCGATGACCTCGAGCTTCTGCGCGACGTAGTCGGCGCCCGCCGCCGGCAGGGAGTCGGGGTGCTCCGACTCGGCGGTGGAGGGGATGAGCCAGGAGACGGCGGGGAGGCGGTCGTTGCGGACGTCGTCCTCGAAGGCGCCCTCGGGCAGCCTGCGCATGCCGCGCTCGTACAGGGGGTCGCCGGGCTGTGCCTCCCGGAACCGCTTGAAGCCGTTCAGCACGTTGTAGGAGCCGTTGTCCTGGCCCTGGTAGACCTGCCAGCTGATGCCGGCGTCCTGCAGGCGCTCGGCGTAGGTGGTCCACTGGTAGAAGGTGGGCGGGTAGTCGTTCGTGATGACGGGACCGCCGCGGGTTCCGCCGGGGTCGATCGTCCCCGACATCCAGTGCAGACGGTTCGGCCAGGTGGGGCCCAGGACCGAGCAGAAGTAGTTGTCGCAGACGGTGAACGCCTCGGCCAGGGCGAACTGGAAGGGGATGTCCTCGCGGGTGTGATAGCCCATCACATACGGCGCGTCCGCGCCGTCCGCGTGCCGGTGCGCGGGCATCCACCGGTCCATCCGGCCACCGTTCCACGCCTCGTGCTGCACGTCCCAGGCGTGGCTGGTGGACGGGATGGACTGGGCGTTGGACTTGTGCGTGTCGAGGCGGAAGGGCAGCAGGTACCCCTCGGGGTTCACGCTGTCCGGCTGGTGGAAGACGTTGCGGCCGTTCGACAGCCTGAGCGCGTGGGGGTCGTCGAAGCCGCGCACTCCCTTGAGCGTGCCGAAGTAGTGGTCGAACGACCTGTTCTCCTGCATCAGCAGAACCACGTGTCTGACGTCCCTGAGCGATCCGCCCTCGGCAGGGCCCGCCGCCACCGCCCGCTGCACGCTCCCCGGCAGTGCGGAGAACGATGCCCCGCCGAGGGCGGCAGCCGCTGCGCCGGTCAGGATTCTGCGCCGACTGATACCCGTCATCCGTCCTCCGCCACAGCCGCCTCCGCCTGCCGCGCGGGCGATCGCACCCGGCGATCGCCCAGCGGTGACGACGAGACTGCTGCATCAGCGGCGCCTCATGGGACATCAGAGCGCAATAATCACCTTTCCGGACGAGTGGTTCGTCTCGCCTTGACGCCGGAGCACCGTCCCGGATCCGGACGTCTCAGATCTGGGCCCTGCCGCCGTCGACGAACAGTTCGATGCCGGTGACGAAGCTGGAGTCGTCCGACGCCAGGAAGAGCGCCGCCTTGGCGACCTCCTCCGGCTCTCCTGCGCGCCCCAGCGGAATACCGGCCACCAGCTGCGCGATGGCATCTTGCGGCTGCGCCGCGAGCATGGGCGTCTCGACGGGCCCGGGGCTGAGGACGTTGGAGCGGATCCGGCGGTCCTTGAGCTCCGCCGTCCACACGCGCACGAAATCGCGGACGGCCGCCTTGCTGGCACCGTAGACCGAGTGCGTGGGCGTTCCCTTGCTGCCTGCGACGGAGCCCGTGAGGATGACGGAGGCGCCGTCGTTCAGGAGCGGCAGGGCCTTCTGCACCGTGAAGAGCGCCCCTTTCACATTGACGCCGAAGATCTTGTCGAAGTGCTCTTCGGTGACGTCTTCCAAGAGGGCGGGGTCGCCGACACCGGCATTGGCGAAGACGACGTCGATGCGCCCCTTGGCCTTCACCGCCTCGTACAGCCGGTCGAGATCGGCCGGTTCGGCGACGTCGCCCCGAACCCCGGTGGCATTGCTGCCGATTTCCTTCACGGCCTCGTCGAGTTCCTTCTGCCGACGGCCCATGACGAAGACGCGGGCCCCCTCTTCGGCGAAGAGTTTCGCCGTGGCCAGGCCGATTCCCGACGTGCCGCCGGTGACGACTGCGGTTTTTCCCTGCAGCTTTCCCATGCGTCTGCTCCCGATGGTCGCGAACACTCGACGGGAAAAATATCAAGGCCGGACGAGCACCTTCAGGGCCGTGCGGTCGGCCATCGCCCGGTAGCCGTCCGGCACTTCCTCCAGGCCGACCGTGCGGTCGAAGACGCGGCCGGGCTCGATCGCGCCGTCGAGGACGTCGGGCAGCAGTTCCTCGATGTAGGCACGGGCCGGCGCGACGCCGCCGGTGAGGGTGACGTTACGGCGGAACATCTCGGGCCCGACGGGTCCTTCCTCGTACTGCGGTACGCCGACCCGGCTCACCACTCCCCCGTCGCGCACGACGCCGAGCGCCGTCTCCAGGGCCGTTTCGGTGCCGACGCACTCCAGCACCGCCCGCGTGCCCTCGCCGCCGGTCAGCTCGCGCACCCGCTCCACGCCCTCCTCGCCGCGCTCGGGGACCACGTCGGTGGCGCCGAAGTCGCGCCCGAGGTCGGTGCGGGACGGGTGACGGCCCATCAGCAGGATCCGCTCCGCGCCGAGCCGCCGGGCGGCCAGCACCGCCGACAGTCCGACCGCGCCGTCGCCGATCACCGTCACCGCCGTACGCGGCCCGGCCCGGGCCGTCAGCGCGCAGTGGTGACCGGTGCAGAACACGTCGGACAGGGTGAGCAGGGACGGGAGCAGCGGGGAGTCCTCGCCGACGGGGAGCTTCACCAGGGTCCCCTGCGCCCACGGCACCCGCACGGCCTCGCCCTGACCTCCGTCCACGCCGTTCTGCGCCCAGAACCCGCCGCGCGGACAGGACGTGTGCAGGCCTTCGGCGCAGTAGGCGCAGGTGTTGTCCGCGTAGGCGAACGGCGCGACCACGACATCCCCGGGCTCCGGCCCGGCCACGTCCGCACCGGTCTCCTGCACGACACCGAGGAACTCGTGGCCGATGCGCTCGCCCTGCTCCGTGGCCGGTCTCGCCCCGTAGGGCCACAGGTCGCTCCCGCAGATGCACGTGCGCAGCACACGCACCACGGCGTCGGTGGGCTCCTGTACGCGGGGGTCGGGCACGTCCTCGACGCGCACGTCCCCGGCCCCGTAGATCAGTGTTGCTCGCATGGGAATCGTCCGTTCGCATCGTCGCGTCGTCGCACCTCGTCACGGGCGGAGACAGCTGCGTCATGCGCGTTTTTCTTCCGGTTCTTCCAGCGTTGCCAGCCGCGCGCGGCTCTGCAAGGCGAGACCGGTTCCGGTGGGTGACGGGCGAGCACCGCCTGTCACCGATACGCACCGCCTCCGGAATTCGCCATTTCCATGACGGTCCGTCAACTTTGCGGAACACCACGGACATCGGAAACCCCAGACCCTATCCTTCCTCCACCGTCTACCTGACGCTTTCGTACACGCGTGGGGAGAGCCATGGGGGAAAGACTCTACGGCCAGGACGCGGTGCTCGACGGACTGATCCCCCGGCTGGTGGGCCTGGAACGCACCGGCGGCGGCCGCGTCCCCTTCGAGGACCGCGACCGGGCACCGATCGTGCAGATCTGCGGCGGGCTGGGCAGCGGGAAAAGCGCCCTGCTCAACGCGCTGTACGAGGGCTACCACGACCGCGTGCCCCTTGCACGGATCGATCTGGCCGCACCCGGATTCGAGGAGGGCGAGTCAGCGGACAGCCCGAACTCCTCACCGGTCACGAACGTTCTCTACCTGCTGTCCTACAAGCTCGGACTGAGGCTGCGCGGCGTCCGCCGGCCGCCGCGCTTTCCCCGGCTCTCCGTCGGCCTGCTGGTGGTCACCGCCTGGGAACCCGAAGGTACCCTCCCGGACCGGCTCAGGGAGGCGGAACGCAGCCTTCAGGAAATCGTCGCGACAGGCGACACCGACCGCAGGAAACGCAGGGAATCCCTGCAGAAGTGGCTGGACGCCCTCATCCCGCTCCTCACCAACGTCATTGCCCTGCCCGCTCCCCTGGACGAGATATTCCCCACCGTCCTGACCACGGCCCGCGATCTCCTGCTGGCCCCGCGCCCGGACAAGGGTGCGCTGCACTGGTGGGGCGAGCAACTGGCCCTGGCCCAGGGCGACAGCCTGCAGAAGCTGTTCTCCCTCGTGCACGATTTCCGCAGAAGGGACGACAGTCGCCGGAAGGCCGAGGAGCATCTGATCGCGGCGCTCCTGGCCGACATCGACGACGACTACGGGCGGCTGCACCGCGCCAACCGCACCCCGCTCCCGCTGATCCTGCTCGACAACGTCCACAGCCCTGCCGCGGCCGGCTTCTTCGACCAACTCGTCAGCGCCTACGACAGCTTGGGACGCATCGGCCACCCGGTCACACGCCCGGTCGTCGTGGCGACGTCGCTCGGCGACCCCAGGCCCCTCACCCAACTGTCCGAGGTCCGGACCCCGGTCGACCCCGGCCGCCACAGACCTTCGTCCAACCGGGTCGCCTACCCGCCACTGCTGCGGCTGGGGCTGCCGCCGGTCCGGCGGGACGAGATCATGGGCATGCTCAGCCCGCTCGACTACCCCGCAGGCCTTCCGCTCCTCCTCGAACGGCTCAGCGGCGGCCGGCCGCGCAGCGCCCGGCTCCTGGCCGACACGGCCCGAGAGCTCCCCGCGACCGGCGAGCGCCTCGGCCTCGCCGACTTCCTCGCGCTCTTCCACGACGGATCACCGTCGGGCCTCATCTGCAGCGCGCTCGAACAGCTGCTTCCCGAGGCCGGGTTGCGGGCGCGCCTGCCCCTGCTGTCGGCCGCCCTGGACGACAGCGCCGCGCGGCGCCTCGCAGCCGCGTTCCCGTGCGAGGAGAACACCCTCGGGGACAGCCCCCGGGAGCACGTGCACGAGGCCAGGCGCCATCTGGACGCCTCCCGCTGGAACCTGCACCCCTGGCCCGCGGTCCACGGGATGAGCCCCTTCGTCGCCGATCGCGCCTTGCGTGC
Organism: Streptoverticillium reticulum; assembly: GCF_047456005.1. Taxonomy (NCBI): domain Bacteria; kingdom Bacillati; phylum Actinomycetota; class Actinomycetes; order Kitasatosporales; family Streptomycetaceae; genus Streptomyces; species Streptoverticillium reticulum. Next base: position 249,438 of record NZ_CP179755.1, read on the forward strand.
GCTACTGCTGATGCGGCTGCGTCTTGAGGGACCGGAGGAACGCTGGTACCAGATGCACCGCCGACTCCGGTCGGGCTACACGCCGGGAAACGGCGGAGCCGAGGCCGGCGGGCAGGAACTGCCCTACCTGCACCATTCACTGGCGCTGGGCGAGGTGGACCTGGTCGTGCGCGTCCTGCACGAGCGCTTCGGCCGGGACGGGTGCACCGCCTGGCTCTCCGCCGTGAACGTCGTCTGCGCCGCACCGGTTCCGCCCGACGGGGCCGTCCGGGTCTACGACACCCTGGTGCGGCCGGTCGACTACGGCGGGTGCACCACATGCGCGGACCCGGCCGCCATCCCGGTGCACTGGGCGGTCAACAAGCTGGTGCAGGCACTCTGGCGGCAGTCCGATCCGCTGGCGGTTCCCGTCGACGGGCACATCCAGAAGGTCAGGACGGCGCTGCTGACGCTGTACGAACACGTCGAGGACGACGATGCGCTCTACCGGGCCTGCCTGGAGTGGCCGAAGCGGCTGGACGAGGGCGTCCAAGCCCCTGACCTACCGATTGGGGGAGGGATCGGCGCATGAAGATACTCAGTGGTGCAGGCCCGGTGACCAAGGCCGTGATACTGGCAGTCGTCCTGGTCCTGGCCGGCCTCGGCGGCTGGGCCGGGTGGACGCTCCTGCAGCCCGACCCCTCGTGCGGCCAGGGGGTGGAGAAGCGCGGGCCCCGCCAGGAGTGCACCGGAGTGACCGACGGCGCCTACCCGTTCACACCGCTCCTCACCGAGGTGTCACAGCGGGTCAAGGAGGAGAACGACCGGGTCGTCGGGGAGAAGGACACCCCCTACGTCACGGTCGCCCTGATGATTTCGCTGATCGGGGACAACGAGGTCGAGCAGCGGCGGATCCTGGGAGAGGTCCAGGGCGCCTATCTCGCCCAGTACCGGGCCAACCACCTCTCCAGCGGCGAGAAACCGGCCATCCGGCTGGTGCTCGCCAACCCGGGGCGGGACGGCGCCCAGTGGCGTCCGGTGACCGACCAGCTGGGCGAGATGGCCCACAGTACGAAGGACAACCTGCGCGCCGTCACCGGCTTCGACAACAGCACCAGCCCGTTCCGGGACGCCATCGCGCACCTCACCAGGGATCTCGGCATACCGGTGGTCGGCGGGACCATCACCGCCGACAGCATCGCCAACAGCCCGCGGAATCCCAAGGCCTACCCCGGTCTGGTGCGGATCGGCGCGACCAACCGTGAAGAGGCCGCCGCGATCGCCAACTTCGACAAGGACCACGGGGTCAAGCCCGCGGACTCCCTCCTGGTGGAGGACCAGCGGCAGGGCGACAACTACATCGACACCCTCAAGGAAGCCTTCGCGGAACGCACCAAAGGGTCGCCGTACCAGAGCGAGTTGTTCAGCGCGGGCAACAGCCTTCCCATGGACTTCAACAGGATGGTGCTGCGCATCTGCGAGACGGACGCCAAGGTGATCTATTTCGCCGGGCGTTACCAGCAGCTGGGCGTCTTCCTCCAGGAACTCGGCAAGCGGGCCTGCCGGAAGAAGGACGGCAAGGAGACCTCCTACACCGTGGTCACCGGGGACGCCGCCAACACGCTCGCCTCACAGCTCGCCGCGGATCCCGGCTTCGACTGGTCCGTCTTCTCCCACGGCATCACGCTCAAGTACGCCTCGCTCGCCCACCCCGACATGTGGGGCGACCCGCCCACCGGCGAGATGTCACGGACGTTCCAGGAGCTGAGCAGCCTGATGACCACGGCGACGAAGGGCTCCGGGGGCAAGCAGTCCGTCGGCCCCATCAGCCCGCGCAGCTGGTACGACCTGCACGACTCCCGGACGATGATGATCCACGACTCCGTGTGGACCGCGGTCTCCGGCATCCGCAGGAACACCGGCAAGGACAACCCGCTGCCCAGCCTGCAGGACGTCACCGAGGCCTGGTACCGGATGCACGGCAAGAGCGGCAAGGTGGAGGGGGCCAGCGGCTGGATCTGCCTGGACAACTACGGCAACCCCTACGACAAGGGCGTCGCCATCGTCGAACTCGACCCGCGCACCAAGAGCATCGCCTTCGACGGTCTCGCCTGGCCGACGGGCCGGCCCCCGTCCGAGGACTGCGCGGCCCCGAACGGGGGCTGACGGCAAGTGCCTCCCCTGCCGTCACCCCGGCCGGGCTGCCGACTACCGGCTCAGCCGACGAAGTCCTGCGCCCACCAGTAGGTGCCGTTCGCGTCGATCACGAGCCCGACGCCGGTGTACGCGTAGTCGCCCAGCATGATCTTGCGGTGCTCCTCGTGGCCGATCCACGCCTTCACGACGGACTGGGCGTCCGTCCAGAAGCCGCGGGCGCCGGCGGCGTTCTCGCCGGTCGCGCCCGGCTGGTGGGAGAAGCCGTACTGCTTGAGCCGGGCGTTGAGGGTACCGTCGAAGGTCCAGTGGCCCTGCTGCTGACGGCGGGCCTCCTCGTTGGCCTCGTCCTGAGCTATGTGCTCCACGGCGGGGTCGTAGGTGAGCGCCGCCTTGCCGTTCTGCGCGCGGTAGTCGTTGACCAGTTGGAGTACCTGCTTCTTGAGCTCGTCGGCCGACGGACGGCCGTTACCGCTCCCGTTACCGTTCCCGGTGGGGAAGTCCCATCGCTGGGCCTGCGAGTAGTTGCAGGTGTAGATCTGCAACCGGGTGCCGTCGGCCGTGTTGCCGCCGGGGACGTCCAGGCACTTGTTGGACTGGGGGTTGAGCAGGACGCCGCCCTCGGCACGGACCCACGTCTGGGCGCCGGTGCCGTTGCAGTCCCACAGCTGGACGGGCGTGTGGTCGGCGGTGCCGCTGGAGGCGACGTCCAGGCACTTGCCCAGCGCGACGAGCGGCGAGCCGGCCCGGCCGGGCTCGTAGGAGAAGGTCCACTTCTGGGAGTCGGTGCCGTTGCAGCCGTAGAGCTGCACCGGGGTGCCGTTGCTCGTCGCGCCGGAGCGGACGTCGAGGCACTTGCCGCCGATCCCGGTGACCGGGCCCGTCGAATCCGCCGCCTGCGCCGTCGCCGGCACGGCGGTGACGGCTGCCGCGGCCAGCGCCAGGGCACCCCATATGTGCGACTTCTTCAGCTGTCTCTTCATGACGCCCGTCCTCTTCGTCGTTCGCGGATCGCGCCCGGGCAGTGGTGCCCGGGCTCGTCGGAGGACGCTAGGGGCGGGGCTTCAACAACGGGTCAACACTCCGCGGCGGGCCCGACGGCCGCCGCGCTCGCCGCAGCACGGGGTGTCGGTCCACGGCAAGGGAGCGGGCAGGTCGTAGCAACCGAAGGACGCCACGGACACCGCGGTGACCCCCGGGCCCTGCAGCCCCTCGTCGACCACCGACAGCCAGGCGCCGCGGTGCGGGGTGAAGCACGAGTTGTCGAGGAAGAAACCGGTGAGGAAGCACAGTCGACGAAGACGTCCACCAAAACACGGCCGAGTCACCCACTGTGACGAATTCCGCCAGGCTGTGTTACTGATCTTCTTGTCTCAACTGCCCTCGCCCGCAACGCTGCTTCAGTGCCGGGCCGCTGGACCCGGCATCCACACATGATGTGCGAAGGAAGGGCGGCTGGAGTGAGGAATCTCCTCGGCAGGGGCGCGGTGGTGGTCGCACTGGTCGCGGCACTGGGAGGTCAGCTCGGTGGCGGCGTGGCTTCTGCTGACGGGCCCGTCGGTGGGCACGGTGCGAACGCCCGGAGTTGCGGACGGAGCGACTGCGGGATGCCGGCCGCGCTCAAGTCGGCCCGGGTCTACGCCGGCCAGGCCACGCTCAACCCCATCACCCTCCAACTGGAGAATCTGAACGCCAGGGTCACCGATGCCGGCACCGGTCAGCCGTTGGTCGGCATGCCGGTCAAGTTCTACTCCGCCAGCGGCAGGTCGCTCGGTACCGCCATCACCAACGGTCAGGGCAACGCGATCGCCAACAGCCCGCTGAGCATCGCTCCGTCGACGGTCCAGGCCCTCGCCGGTGGCGGCTACTACGCGGACCTGCAGGGCAACGGCACGTACGGCGGCGCCCAAGCCCATGGTCCGATCGAATTGGGCACGGTCTGACGCCTCTCCGTTCCGCACGTCCCCACGCCTCCCTCCCCCCCACACACGTCCGAAACCGACCCACGCACTTTCCCCTCCCCCATTGATGAGCGGACGCATCGCCGCTTGCATGGCTCTGCCCGGAATTGTTCCGGCTGTCGGAATGTTCCGCCCGGCGTCTCGCGGAACGGGCAAGGACGCGTTGCAGGTCGATGATCTGACGGTCTCCGACGATGCGGTGACCATCGGCGCGTGGACACCCGAATCGCTGGTCAAGCTGTGGCAGTTCGCGCCGGACGGCTCGCGCAAGGTCCGGGTCTCGTGCAACCGCGGTGAGCAGTTCGCGCCCGCCGCGGCGGGTGGCAGGCAGGTGGTGTGGATCGACGCCACCACCGGCTCCACCGACCTCGTGACCCGCACCCGCCCGGCCGGCACCTGCGGCTGACGTCCGGGAACGTACACGGCCGCCGGGGTCCGGGCGGGCGGATCCCGGCGGTTCCGGAACTCCTCCGCGGTACCGGAGGGTTCGGGCGCGAGCCGGCCGGTCGCCCGTCACGGGTTGGGCGTCACCTCGAAGCCCGCGCCGTAGATGTTGTGCGCGGGGTCGGCGGCCTCGCGGGCGCGCAGGTCGGCGAGGATGTTCGCCGAGCTGGTGTAGTTGAAGGGCGGCAGCTGGAGGGTGATGCCCTTGGTGATGCCGGCCCAGGGGCCCACGGCCTGGAAGTTGTTGGCCTGGGACGGGAGGTCGGTGCCCGGGACGTGCTGGATGACCGGGCCGCCCGAGTCGCCCTTCTGGTTGTAGGCCGGGGCCCGGTAGATGCCGTTGGTGTTGCTCATGACGGTGCCGTACCAGACGCCCGTCTGGCCCGAGGTGATGATCTCGTTGTTGCCGGTCGTGAGCAGCCGCTCGTTGTCGAGCGCGGGATTCAGCGCGTTCGGACTGACGGGCCCCTGGGGGGACTTCGCCTCGCCGGTCTGCTTCAGGTACGGGCCCTGGGAGGAGAGCGTCACCTGCGGCAGCAGCTCGATGACCATGTAGTCCTTGGTGACGTGTCCGGTCTGCGAGCCCTCGGGGTCCTTGAAGTAGCGTACGTAGCCGATCGGGCCGTAGCCGATGTCCTGCCGGTGGTAGACGGGGGCGACGTTCTCCGGGATCTCGCGGTCCGCGTACTTCTTGGTCGGATCGCCCAGGCAGTGGCCCGCGGTGATGGCTATGTTGCGCTGGTGGTCGTCCGTTCCCACGGCGCCGAGGGTGCAGAAGAGGTCGGGCGCGTTCGGGCCGAAGGCGATCTGCATGCCGTTGTAGATGCGTTTGCCGGGATCGGCCTGGCCGGTGCGTGCGTCGGCCTGCGCGGTGCCCGCGCCTGCGGCTGCGGTGAAGGCCAGGGCCAGGGCGAGGCCGCACAATCTCTTGATCACGTGTGATTCCCTTCTGCCGGGGCGAGAGGCCCGCGGGATGGCAGGGCGGAGGAAGGCCGGGCAGCTCGTGTCGCACGGGGGCCGCCTGCCTGTTGATCACCAACTCACACCATCACCGGGTGTTTTGTCTAGACCAACCGGGAGTAACGCCCTGCCCGGGATGCCGGGATGCCGACCCCGGCCGGCCGGGGTCACACTGGCCTTGCCCCCTTCGCCCGCCCCGGAACTCCGAGCACCAGATGAGCAGCAGCCGTCCCGCCGGCACCCCGGCTCCCCCGCCGGACGGTCCCCGCAACGGACCGCCCGTCTCCGGCCAGGAGTTCGACGTGCTCTTCGACGCGGTCCGGACGTGGGGCCGCTGGGCGGACGCCGGCCGGGGCGCCTGGAACCGGGTGACCGCGGAGCGGGTCCGGGAGGCCGCCGCGCTGGTGCGGTCGGGGACCGTGGTGGCGCTGGGGCGGCCGTGGGACACCGTGCCGGGGCCGGACAACGCCAAGCCCGCCCTGCACTTCATGTCCGACCTCGGTGACGTCGAGGCTCCCGAGCCCTCCGCCCACAAGGACTTCATCGGCGCCGACTACCACGGCAAGGCCGTCAGTCATCTGGACGCGCCGGCCCATATCGCCTACCGCGGGCGGCTGTACGGGGGCGGGGCGGCGCGGGAACTCGTCGGTGCCGGGGGTGCCCGCTTCGGGGATGTCGCGGCGCTCGGACCCCTGGTGGCCCGAGGCGTGTTGCTCGATCTGCCGGCCGTCCTGGGGGCGGCGTGGCTGGAGCCCGGCCAGGCGGTGCACGCCGCGGACGTCGTCGCGGCGGAGGAGGCGCTCGGGGTGACGGTCGACGAGGGCGACGCGGTGCTGTTGCGGGTCGGCCGGTTCCGCCGTCGCCGGGAGCTGGGCGCCTGGGATCCCGGCGAGGCGTGCGCGGGCTTCCACGTGGACGCGGTGCCGCTGCTGGCGGAGCGGGGCGTCGCGCTGCTCGGCAGCGACGGCGACAGCGATGTACGGCCTTCGCCGGTCGAGGGCGTGCATTCCCCGGTGCATGCCCTCGCCCTCACCGCGATGGGCGTCCCGCTGCTGGACAACCTCGACCTGGAAGCGCTCTCCGCGGCCTGCGCCGGGGCGGGCCGTCACGCGTTCCTGCTGGTCGTGGCCCCGCTGAACATCCCCGGCGGCACGGGCTCGCCCGTCGCCCCGGTCGCGGTGCTGTGAGGCGGCGGCACGGTCGCCCACCGGTCACCGCCCGGCACGATCGGTGACCGATGCTGCTATATGGACAAAGTTCTAAAATGGAATATCACTGCAACTGCTCCGACGCACGAGCGGCCATCGCCGCACGTGCGGATGAGGACGGATGAGGGAAGTGATCCGGATGGGGCTCGTGGCAGACGACCTCGGCCCGGCACTCGCCCGTGAGCAGTTCCTTCTCGACGGGACGGCCGGGAAGGGCGTGCGCAGCCTGATCCTCAGCTCCTGGGAGCGCAGCCGCTCGCTGGGACTTTCGCCGGACGGCTGCGAGCTTCCCTACACACAGGACCTCGACCTGGACGGCCGTCTCGTCCTCGCGGCCGGGCCCGTGATGGACCGGCTGCAGGCCAGGTTCGCGGGCACGAAGATGAACGTGTCCCTGGCCGACGGGCGCGGCGCGGTGCTCCAACGCCGCTTCGGCGACCCGTCGTTGGTCATGCGCCTGGATCCGATCCAGAGCGTCCCGGGCTTCGTGTTCGCCGAGAAGTACGGCGGGACCAACGGCATCGGGCTGGCCCTGGCGGAGCGGCGGCTGATCAACGTCTACGGCGCCGAGCACTTCGCCGAACGCTCGCAGTCCAACGCCTGTTCGGCGATTCCCATCCGGGACCCGCTCAGCGGGCGCATCGAAGGGGTGCTGTGCTTCGGCTACCCGCGCGCCGACGCGGATGTGGAACTGGACGTCGTGATCAGCAGGGCGGCCGAGGCCATCGAACGGCGGCTGCTGGAACAGAGTTCGGCACGCGAACGCGCCCTGCTGCAGGCGTACCTCGACGTCAGCCGCAGCGTGCCGGCCGACGAGAAGCGGCCGGGCGGGCTCGTCACCAGCGGGCTGGACTGGCGTGACCGGCTGGTCCTGGAGGAGAAGGCCACCGAGCTGATCTCCTCGGCGCAGCGGGCCGCCGTCGAGGTGCCGCTGCCCAGCGGGCGGCGGGTCACGCTGATGAGCCGGCCGGTGATCAGCTCCTCCGGGGTGGAGGGCGTGGTCGTCGAGGCGGTGCTCCCCGCGGAGCACCAGCGCCTCGCCGTCACCGCCGAATCTGCCATGCCGCCCGGCCTCGTGACGCAGGAGGCGCTGACCGATGCCGTCCCGCTGCCCGGACGTCGGCCCGGCCCGGCCCCCGTCCCCGGCACACCTGCCTCCCCCGGACGGCCGGCCGACGCGCTCGTGATGGTCGGCGAGCCCGGGGTCGGACGGTTCGCCGTGGCGGCCCGGCGGCGCCTGGAGCTGCTGTCGGAGGCCAGCACCCGCATCGGCACCACCCTGGACGTGACCCGCACCGCCGAGGAGCTGGCCGAGATGGCCGTGCCGCGCCTGGCCGACTACGTCACCATCGACCTTCCCGAGGCCGTCCTGCGCGGCGACGAGCCGACCGATCCCGCCAAGGACCTGCACCGGACGGTCGTCCACGGCATCCGCGACGACTGCCCCTTCTACCCCGTCGGCGAACGGGTCCACCTCCAGCCGACCACCCCGCAGCTGCGCTGCCTGGCCGGCGGACGGACCGTCCTGGAACCCGACCTGCGCACCGCCCTGGGCTGGATCTCCCAGAACCGGGTGAACGCCCAGCGCATCCTGGCCCACAACGTCCACTCCCTCATCACCGTTCCGCTCCTGGCCCGCGGCAACGTCCTCGGCATCGCGAGCTTCTACCGCTCACGCGACCCCTCCCCCTTCGGCGACGACGACCGTTCGCTCGCGCAGGAGCTCGCCGCGCGCGCCGCCATCTGCATCGACAACGCGCGCCGCTACACCCGCGAGCACAGCATGGTGCTGGCCCTGCAGCGCAGCCTGCTGCCGCAGGGCTTCCCCGAGCAGAACGCCGTCGAGATCGCGCACCGCTACATGCCCGCCGAGTCCGGCGTGGGCGGCGACTGGTTCGACGTCATCCCCCTCTCCGGCACCCGCGTCGCCCTCGTGGTCGGCGATGTCGTCGGCCACGGGCTGCACGCGGCGGCGACCATGGGCCGGCTGCGCACCGCGGCGCGCAACTTCGCCGAGCTGGACCTGCCGCCGGACGAGGTCCTCACCCACCTCGACAACCTCGTGGGCCGCCTCGACCGGGAGGAGTGCGGCGACGACCCCTTCTCCGGCATCACCGGGATCATCGGCGCCACCTGCCTGTACGTCATCTACGACCCGACCTCGCAGCTGTGCACCATGGCCCGGGCCGGGCACTGCCCGCCCGCCCTGGTCCGCCCCGACGGCACGGTCGTCTTCCCCGACCTGCCGGCCGGGCCGCCCCTGGGGCTGGGCGGTCTGCCCTTCGAGACGGCCGAGTTCGCCCTCCCCGAGGGCAGCCAGCTGGTCCTCTACACCGACGGTCTCGTCGAGGACCGCGACCGCGACTTCGACGCGGCCATGGAGGAGCTGCGCCGGGCCCTGGCCCGGCCCAACCGCCCGCCCGAGGAGACCTGCCAGGCGGTCGTGGCGGCCGTGGTGCCCGAGCACCCCTCCGACGACATCGCGCTGCTCGTCGCCCGCACCCACGCCCTGGACCCGCACCGCATCGCCACCTGGGACCTGCCCGCCGACCCGGCGCTGGTCTCCTCCGTCCGCGCCGCCGTCACACAGCGGCTGGCCGAGTGGGGGCTGGAGGAGATCGGCTTCTCCATCGAACTGCTGCTCAGCGAGCTGGTCACCAACGCCATCCGGTACGGCACCGGCCCCATCCAGGTGCGGCTGCTCTACGACCGCACCCTGACCTGCGAGGTCGCCGACGGCAGCAGCACCGCCCCGCACCTGCGGCACGCCGCCATCACCGACGAGGGCGGCCGCGGCCTGTTCCTCGTCGCACAGCTCTGCCAGGCCTGGGGCACCCGCTACACCGCCGGCGGCAAGGTCATCTGGGCCGAGTGCCCGCTGGAGATGTCCGCCGGCGGGCCCGGGGCCGTCGAGATCGACTTCGACGACATCCCGGCGATCTGACGGCCCGTCCGGCGCGGGGAGATCTCACGGACGATCAGTGGGCGGCGCTGGAGCCGTTGTTGCCAAGGGGCGTGAAGGCAGGTCGGCCGGCTGTCCGGTCTCGGCGGCGGCTCATCGTCGGCATACGGTTCCGGGTCCGGACCGGTGTTCCGTGGCGGGATGTACCCGTCGAGTACGGGCCGTGGGGCCGGATCCACGACCTGTTCCGCCGGTGGCAACGGGATGGCACCTGACACCGGGTCCTCACCCGGCTCCAGTCCCCGGCCGACGCGAAGGGCGCGATCACGTGGGACCTTGACGTCGACTCCACGGTATGCCGTGCCCATCAGCATGCGGCCGGGGCCCGGAAGCGGGGTTCGTGTGCCCCGCATCGGGCCGGGCCGGCCACGCGTTCGTCCCGATCTGTGCGGGCCGACAAGGCGTACGCCTCCCGCAGAATCCGCGCCTACTTGTGCCGACGTGGCATTCGATGCACCATCCCGGACAAGGCCGACCAGGCCCGCAACCGCAAGAGACTCGGCGCTCGCGGCGGCCGGCCGCCCACGTTCGACGCCGAGGGCTGCACGGCTCGGCACGCGGTCGAATGTGGCACCAATCGCCTCAAAAGGCATCGCGCCGTGGCCACGAGATACGACAAGCTCGCGGTCCGCTATGAGGCGACCGTCCTCGTCGCGGCCATCAACGAGTGGCTGTGACCACACACGCGCACCGCCTTCTCGTTAACCCGTTGCCCAGGAGCCGATCGGCCAGCTAGGTTCACCCAGCCGCCTGCATCGGTGCAGGCCGGCGCTGTCGACGAGGAGGTGTGGAGCACATGCGCAGGAGTGCCCAGGAGTTGAGCTCGCGTACTGACCTTTGCCACCTCCTCACGACGGAGACACCTTGTCCCTTCGCATCACCCCACTGACCGACCCCGCCCGCGGGCCGCACGGCCGGCGTCTTGCCTGGCTGGCGTCGGACGCGGATTCCATCCCTGCCGGGACGGCCTTTCTGCGCCTGTTCGATGGCGGACAAGTGCACCTGGCCGAGCTCGACCTCCGTGTCCATCCCGCGGAGCGCCGCAAGGGCGTCGGCTCTCGGCTCCTCGACACCGCCGTGGCCACCGCCCGGGACAACGCCCGACGCTGCGTTGTCGCACAGGCAGAAGCCGGGTCGCCCGGCGACCACTTCCTGGCGGCGCGCGGTTTCCGGAAGGTCCTCACCTTGAGGTTCACCCGCTTGCCACTGGCTGACGTGGATACCGCCGTCCTCACCGAGATCATCGAGCGTCCGCATCCCGGCTACCGGCTGATGTCATGGCAGGGAACCGTCCCCGACGACCTCGCCCGGACGTTCGCCGCCTCACGCCGCGCCATGGACGACATGCCCATGGACGACAGCGACTACGGCACCGTGACCTGGGACGTGGACCGCGTGCGGGCCGCGGCGAAGGCCGTCGAACAGCGCGGCGAGCACCTGCACACCGTCGTCGCCATCGACGCCTCCAACGGCTCGATCGCCGGGTTCACCGAACTCGTCATCCCCGGCAACGGCACAGGCGACGGCCAGCACTACGGCACCGGTGTGCTGCCCGAGCACCGTGGAAACGGCCTCGGCCGATGGATGAAGGCCGAGTCGATCCGACAGGCCCATAGGGACTATCCGGACCTCGGTGGCCTTCTGACCGACACCGCCGACAGCAACACGCACATGAGACAGATCAACGACGGTCTCGGCTACACACCCACGCACACGACACACCAGCATCAGCTCGACCTCTAGCGGAGAGCGGACGGGCCGGACCGGGGCATCACCCCGCCCGGCCTGTCCGACGGGTCAGTGCGGGCCCCGCGGCGTCTGGTGCTGGGGGAGGTAGCTGGGGGGGGCGTCGCGGGGTCCGTGCTGACCCGTCGGACAGGCCCTAGCATGACGGGCATGGCAGGCATGACGGACATGCGGCGTTCGGAGCCTCTCGTCCGTATCCGCGGCCTCGGCAAGCGGTTCGGCGGCACCCTCGCCCTGGACGCGGTCGACCTCGACGTCCGCTCCGGCAGCATCCTGGCCCTGCTCGGCCCCAACGGCGCCGGAAAGTCCACCCTCATCAAGGTGCTCGCGGGCGTCCACCACGCCGACGAGGGCACGGTGACCGTCGCCGGGCACCCGCTCGGCACCGAGGCGGCCTCGCGCGCCATGTCCTTCATCCACCAGGACCTGGGCCTGGTGGAATGGATGACGGTCGCCGAGAACATCGCCCTGGGCGCCGGCTACCCGCGCCGCGGCGGCCTCGTCTCCTGGCGGCGGACCCGCCGGCAGTGCGCGCAAGCCCTCGTCATCGTCGCCGCGCACCTGGATCCGGACACGCCGGTCGCCGAACTGACCCGGGCCGAACGCTCCCTGGTGGCCATCGCCCGCGCCCTGTGCACCGAGGCCGAACTTCTCGTCCTGGACGAGCCGACCGCCAGCCTCCCGGCCGCGGACTGCACCCGCCTCTTCGCCGTCCTGCACACCCTGCGCGACCACGGCCACGCCGTCGTCTTCGTCACCCACCGCATCGACGAAGTGCACCGGGTGGCCGACACCTTCGCGGTCCTGCGCGACGGCCGCCTCGTCGGCCACGGCCCGCTCGCCGGCTACCCCGCGACCCGGCTGGTGCACGACATCGTGGGCCACGAACCGGCCCCCCACCGCACCACCGCCCCCGCCGCGGGTCCGGCCGTCCTGAGCCTCGACGGCGTACGGACCGAGGACACCGGCCCGGTCCGGCTGCGGCTGCACGCCGGCGAGATCCTGGGCCTGGTGGGCCTCACCGGCGCCGGGCACACCTCCCTCGGCCGCGCCCTCGCCGGCTGCCGGCCGCTCCTCGACGGCAAGGCCCTGCTCGCGGGGCGGCCGTACCGGCCGCACACGGTCACGGCCGCGGTCGCCGCCGGCACCGGATTCGTCAGCAGCAACCGGCAGGACGAGGGCTGCGCCGACGGGCTGACCGTGCGGGAGAACCTCCTGCCCAACCCCGGGGCGGGCGGCCCGCCGGGCCTGCACTGGATCGGCCCCGGGCGCGAACGGGCCCGCGCCGCGGCCCTGATCGAGCAGTTCGCGGTGCACCCCCGCGACAGCGAGGCGCCGATCGCCACCCTGTCCGGGGGCAACCAGCAGAAGGTCATGATCGGCCGGTGGCTCCGGACGGGCCGGCGCCTGCTGATCCTGGAGGAGCCGACCGCGGGTGTGGACGTCGGCGCCAAGGCGGCGCTCTACCGGCTGCTGCAGGACGCCCTCGACCGGGGCCTCGCCGTGCTGCTCGTCTCCAGCGACTTCGAGGAGGTGGCCACCGTGTGCCACAGGGCCCTGGTGTTCGTCCGCGGAAGCGTGACGGCCGAGTTGAGCGGCGCCGGCCTCACCGCAGCCGCGCTCACCCGCGCCGCCTCCGCCATGACCCCGCTCACCGGGGCACTCTGATGTCCCCTCTGCGCCCGCCCCGTTCCCCGCTGGGCCGCCGCTTCGGCCATCTCGTCGGCGCCTACGGCCTCGCGGCCCTCACCGCCCTGCTCTTCCTCGCCTTCTCCCTCGCCCTGCCGGACACCTTCCCCACGCTCGACAACATCTCCGCCATCCTGTCCAACAACTCCGTCCCCGCCTTCCTCGCGCTCGGCGCGACACTCCCCATCGCCACCGGCAAGTTCGACCTGTCCATCGGCTACGGACTCGGCCTGGCGCACGTCGCGACGATGCAACTCGTCGTCGCCGAAGGCTGGTTGTGGCCCATGGCCTGCGTCGTCGTCCTGCTCGGCGGGGCAGCGGCTGGCGCCGTCAACGGCCTCGTCGTCGAATACGCGCGGATCGACTCCTTCATCGCCACCCTCGGCACCGGCAGCGTCATGTACGCCTTCACCGGCTGGATCACCGACGGGGCCCGCATCGTCCCCGGCCCGCACGGCCTGCCGGCCGCCTTCACCGACCTGTACGACTCCCGGTTCCTCGGCCTGCCCGTCCCCGCCTTCTACGTCCTCGCCCTCACCGCCGTGCTGTGGGTGCTCCTGGAACGGCTGCCCCTGGGCCGGTACTTGTACGTCATCGGCGCCAACCCCCGCACCGCCGACCTGGTCGGCATCCCCTCCCGGCGCTACGTCGTCTGCGCGTTCGCCGGATCGGGCCTGGTCGTCGGCATCGCCGGAGTGCTGCTCGCCGCCCAGCAGCAGATCGGCAACCCGAGCGTCGGCATGGACTACCTGCTGCCCGCCTTCGTCGGCGCCCTGCTCGGCTCCACCGCGATCCGGCCCGGACGGGCCAACGCCCCCGGCACCCTCGTCGCCGTCACCGTCCTCGCCGTCGGCCTCGCCGGAATCGGCCAGCTCGGCGCCCAGTTCTGGGTCACTCCGCTGTTCAACGGCAGCACGCTGCTGATCGCCGTCGGCCTGGCCGGCTACGCCGCCCGCCGGCAGCTGCACCGGCGACGGGCCGAGCCGCGCAGGGCCTCCCCGTGAGAACCGCCCTGACGGCCCTGGCCGCAGGGGCGGTTGCGGCCGTGCTCCTCACCGGCTGCGAGCGCGGTTCGTCGTCCCGTACGACGAGCGCCCCTGAAGGACCGACGAGGACCGGCTGCCCGGCCGCCCTCGCGAAGGCCGAAGCAGCCGTCCGGCAGGCCGAGTCGAGCGAGGCCAGGTGGAACGGGCCGACCAGCGGGCCGACGGCCGTGCCCGGCAAGACGATCGTCTACGTCGCGCAGACCATGACCAACCCCGGCGTCGCCGGAACGGCGAAAGGCGTGCAGGAAGCAGCACGGGCCATCGGCTGGAGCGTCAGCGTGATCGACGGCCAGGGCACCCCCGTCGGCCTCCAGCAGGCCTTCAGCCAGGCCGTCACCCTGCGGCCCTCGGGCATCGTCATCGGCGGCTTCGACCCCCGGCTGACCTCCCAGCAGGTCGCGCAGGCCGACGCCGGGCACATCCCGCTCGTCGGCTGGCACGCGGTCGACTCCCCCGGGCCCAGCAAGGACCCCGCGCTCTTCACCAACGTCACCACCAAGGTCGACGACGTCGCCACCATCAGCGCCGACTGGGTCGTCGCCCACTCCCACGGCACCGCCGGAGTCGTCGTCTTCACCGACGCCTCGATCCCCTTCGCCCACCACAAGTCCGAGCTGATCCGCAAGGAACTGGCCGCCTGCAGCGGAGTCCGGCTTCTCGCGCAGGAGAACATCCCCCTGCCGGACACCAGCAGCCGCACCCCGCAGGCGGTCTCCGCGCTCCTCGCACGCTTCTGGAACACCTGGACCCACTCCGTCGCCATCAACGACGTCTACTTCGCCGACGCCGCCCCGGCCCTGCGGGCGGAGCGCAGGAAGGGCTCCGGAGCCCCCTTCAACATCGGTGCGGGCGACGGCGATCCCTCCGCCTTCGAGCGCATCAACAACCGCCAGTTCCAGGCGGCCACCGTCCCCGAGCCGCTCTCCGCACAGGGGTGGCAGATCGTCGACGAGCTCAACCGCGCCTTCTCCGGCCGCCCGGCCAGCGGATACGTCGCCCCCGTCCACATCGCCACGGCCGCCGACACCGGCGGCGCCACGGCCTGGGACCCGCCCGGGTACCGCACGGCGTACCGGACGATCTGGGGCAGGTGAGGCGCGGCGGGCGGGGCGTACCCATACGGCCGTCCCACCGCTGGCAGCCATGATCGGTTCCGAGGATCCTGGAGCGTGCGTGGGGTTCGGCACCGAGGATCGGGAGCGGGCACGTGAAGGCACCGGGTGCAGGGCTCGCTGCCGTGCTGCGCTGGTTCCTGCGCCACCTGCAGATCGTGCCCCTGCTCCTGCTGGTCGGCGGGGTCGTCCTCGACCTCAGCACGCCGCCGCACTTCAGCGCGGAGGCCTTCTACACGGCCGCCCCGATGACGGCCGCGGCGCTGCTGTCGCTGCGCGCGACGGTCCTGGCGGGCATCGGCGCCTGCGTCGCCGACTTCGCGGTGCTCACTCACTTCGGCTTCGCGGCGGGTTCGGGCGGGCGGAGCGAGCTGGCGGCCGTGGCGACCGTCTCGGCCTTCGCCGTCGTCGTCAACCGGCTCATGCACTACCGGGACGTGCGGCTGCAGTCGGCGCGCGAGATCGCCCTCGCCGTGCAGCGCGCCGTGCTGCCGCACCCGCCGCCCGCCATCGGGTCGCTGACGATCGCCGTGCGCTACCAGTCCGCCGTCCGGGAGGCGCAGATCGGGGGCGATCTGTACGGCGTGCAGGACACCCCGTACGGCGTGCGCTGCCTGGTGGGTGACGTGCGGGGCAAGGGCATGGAGGCGGTCGCGGCGGTGGACGTGGCGCTGGGGGTGTTCCGGGAGGCCGCCGAGGAGGAGCCCGCGCTCGCCGGGATCGCGGAGCGGCTGGAGCGGGGGCTGGTGCGGGAGGCGGAGCGCCGGGCGGGGCTCGAGCGGTCGGAGGGGTTCGTCACGGGCGTTCTCGCCGAGATCGCGCACGCGGGCGACGAGCTGCGGCTGGTCAACCGCGGCCACCCGGCACCGCTGATCCTGCAGCGGAACGGCGAGGTGCACAGCGCGGAGCCGTCCGAGCCGGCCCTCCCCCTGTGCCTGGCGGGGCTGCGGCCCGCCGAGGCCGTGACGACCGACACGGTGCGCTTCCCCGCGGGTGCGACCCTGCTGCTGTACACCGACGGTCTCACCGAGGCCAAGAACCATGCGGGGGTCTTCTACGATCCCGTCGCGGGCCTGGCCGGACGCGTCTTCTCCGGGCCGGACGAGCTGCTCGACGCCCTGCTCGCCGATGTCGGCCACCACACCGGCGGCCGCATCACCGACGACATGGCGCTCCTCGCCATCACCCGGGGCGGCGGCGCCTGAGCGCTCAGCGGTCGACCGGCAGACCGCGCGGCTCCTTGATCCGCTTCATGATGATCTGCGAGTTCACCTCGGTGACGCCGGAGAGCGTGGTGAGGCGCTCGATCCACAGCCGCTCGTAGGCGGTGAGGTCGGCGACGGCGATGCGCAGCAGGCAGCCGGGGCTGCCGAAGAGGCGGTACGCCTCGATGACGTCGGGGATCTCCTGGAGTGCCGCCTCGAAGGTCTCGACCGCCTCCCGGTCGCGCTTGACCTCGACGGAGACGAGGACCTCGAAGCCGCGTCCGACGGCCTCGGGGTTGATGACCGCGCGGTAGCCCTCGATCACTCCGTCCTGTTCGAGCTGGCGGACGCGGCGCAGGCAGGGCGAGGACGTGAGACCGACCCGCTGGGCGAGGTCCTGGATGGTCAGACGTCCGTCGTTCTGGAGCTCGCGCAAGATATTTCTGTCAATCTCGTCCATGGCGCAATTATCCACCCCGCACGCACGGAGACCGCGCCTGAACTGGCAATCCGATTGCGCGCGATTCGTTCTAAGGTTGCTCTCGGCCCGACGTCTGCGAACTGGCGTACGAGGCATCACCCTGGCAAGCGGCAAGAGGAGCGAGCACACGTGGGACAGGTCGTCGTCATCAGCACCGGCGGGACGATCGCCAGCCGCTGGCAGGGGTCCGGGTTCGCCGCCGACGCGGCGGGCGGGGACGTCCTGGCCACCGCCGCCGTGCCCGAGGGCGTGAGCGTCCGGGTCGTCGACCTGATGAGCGTCAACAGCGCCCGGATCACCACGGCGCACCAGCTCGCCCTCCTGCGCACCGTGCGCGAGGTGCTGGCCGACCCCGCGGTGGACGGCATCGTCGTCACCCACGGCACGGACACCCTGGAGGAGTCCGCCTTCTTCCTCGACCTCCACCACGACGACCCCCGCCCGGTGGTCTTCACCGGCGCCCAGCGCCCGCTCGAGGCGGAGGACGGCGACGGGCCGCGCAACCTCCACGACGCGCTGCTGACCGCGGCCACCGTGCGCGGCCTCGGCGTCCTGGTGGTGTTCAACGGGCAGGTGCACGCCGCGCGCGGCACGGTCAAGGTGCAGACGCTGGCCGCCGACGCCTTCGCCGACCCCTCCGGCAGCCGGGTCGCGGACGTGACGGCCGACGGCATCCAGATCCACCGGCGCCCCGAGCGCCCCGCACCGCTCCCCCTGCCCGCGGCCGACACCCCGCTGCCCCGGATCGACGCCGTCATGCACCACTGCGACGGGGACCCGCTGCTGTTCAACGCCGCCGTCGGAGCGGGCGCCCAGGGCATCGTTCTCGTCGCGACGGGAGCCGGCAACGCCACCCCCGAGATCTGCGCCGCCGTCGAGGCCGCCGTCTCCCGTGGCGTCCTCGTGGCCCTGACCACGCGCGTGGCCACCGGACCGGTCGCGGAGATCTACACCCACGGCGGAGCCGTGGACCTCGTGGCCGCCGGAGCGGTACTGACCGGCACCCTGCGCGCCGGCCAGGCACGGATCGCCGTGCTCTCCGCCGCCCTCGCCACCACCGACCCGGCCGGCCGCGCCGACGCGCTGCGCCACGCGCTCGACGCCCCCGTGGCCGCCGAACCGGCCACAACGGCCTGACGCACCCCCCTTCCCCCCCCAACTCCCCCACACCACGCCTTGGATCGGACCCCCATGTCGGCCCCCGCCTCCCCCCACGACCACGCGCAGACGCGCTCCGAGCACGACCTCCTTGGCGACCGGGACGTCCCCGCGGCCGCGTACTACGGCGTCCACACGCTGCGCGCCGTGGAAAACTTCCCCATCACCGGCACCCCGATCTCCGCCTACCCCGACCTCGTCGTCGCCCTGGCCTCCGTCAAACAGGCCGCCGCCCAGGCCAACCGCGACCTCGGGCTGCTGGACGAGCGCAAGGCGGACGCCATCGTGCAGGCCTGTGCGGAGATCCGCGCCGGCCGCCTCCACGACCAGTTCGTGGTGGACGTCATCCAGGGCGGTGCCGGCACGTCCACCAACATGAACGCCAACGAGGTCGTCGCCAACCGGGCGTTGGAGCTCCTCGGCCACGGCAAGGGCGAGTACCGCCACCTCCACCCGCTGGAGGACGTCAACGCCGGGCAGAGCACCAACGACGTCTACCCGACCGCCGTCCGGCTCTCGCTGCAGCTCGCCGCCGCCCGCCTGCTGGAGGCCATGCAGGTGCTGCACGAGGCCTTCGCGGCCAAGGCCGCGGAGTTCTCGGACGTGGTGAAGATGGGCCGCACGCAGCTCCAGGACGCGGTGCCCATGACGCTCGGTCAGGAATTCGCGGCCTACGCCGTGATGCTGGCCGAGGACCGGGCGCGGCTGGCCGAGGCGTGCGCGCTGCTGAGCGAGATCAACCTCGGCGGCACCGCGATCGGCACCGGCCTCAACGCCCACCCGCAGTACGCCGCGACGGCCTGCGAGCACCTGAGCGCGATCTCCGGCATCCCGCTCTCCGTCGCCGGCGACCTCGTCGAAGCCACCCAGGACATGGGCGCGTTCGTCCAGATCTCCGGCGTGCTCAAGCGGATCGCCGTCAAGCTCTCCAAGACCTGCAACGACCTGCGCCTGCTCTCGTGCGGCCCGCGCGCCGGCCTCGCCGAGATCAACCTCCCTGCGGTGCAGGCGGGTTCGAGCATCATGCCGGGCAAGGTCAACCCGGTGATCCCCGAGGTGGTCAACCAGATCGCCTTCGAGGTCATCGGCAACGACGTGACCGTCACCATGGCCGCCGAGTCCGGCCAGCTCCAGCTCAACGCCTTCGAGCCGGTCATCGCGCACAGCCTCCTCAAGAGCCTGACCCACCTGCGGGCCGGCTGCCTGACCCTCGCCGAGCGGTGCGTGAACGGCATCACCGCCAACCGTGAGCACCTGGCGCAGCTCGTCGGCCAGTCCATCGGCCTGGCCACCGCGCTCAACCCGCACATCGGCTACGAGCAGGCCACCGCGGTCGCCCAGGAGGCGCTGACCACCGGCGCCTCGGTGTACGACCTGGTCCTGGCCAAGGGCCTGCTCACGCCGGAGCAGCTGCAGGAGATCCTCCACCCGGACAACCTGGCCCGCCCGCACGCGCGGACCGCTGCGGTCTGATCCCCCACCCCCACCACCGCTCTCCCCCCACCAGCAAAAGCAAGAAGAAGGAAGTACCACCCCGATGGCAACGGCGCCCAGCGTCTCGTACTCGATGACCGTCCGTCTGGAGGTCCCCGCAGGCGGGACCGCCGTCAGCCAGCTCACCACGGCCGTGGAGTCCTCCGGCGGCTCCGTCACCGGCCTCGACGTCACTGCGTCCGGCCACGAGCGGCTGCGCATCGACGTGACCGTCGCCGCCAAGTCCACCGAGCACGCCGACGAGGTCGTGGACAAGCTCCGCGGCATCGAGGGCGTGGTGCTGGGCAAGGTCTCGGACCGTACGTTCCTGATGCACCTCGGTGGCAAGATCGAGATGGCGTCGAAGCACCCGATCCGCAACCGTGACGACCTGTCGATGGTCTACACCCCCGGTGTGGCCCGGGTGTGCATGGCGATCGCGGAGAACCCGGAGGACGCGCGGCGTCTGACGATCAAGCGGAACTCGGTGGCCGTGGTCACCGACGGCTCAGCGGTGCTGGGCCTGGGCAACATCGGCCCCAAGGCCGCGCTGCCGGTGATGGAGGGCAAGGCCGCCCTGTTCAAGCGGTTCGCGGGCATCGACGCCTGGCCGATCTGCCTGGACACCCAGGACTCCGACGCGATCGTGGAGATCGTCAAGGCCATCGCCCCGGGCTTCGCCGGCATCAACCTCGAGGACATCTCCGCCCCGCGCTGCTTCGAGATCGAGGCCCGCCTGCGCGAGGCCCTGGACATCCCCGTCTTCCACGACGACCAGCACGGCACCGCCATCGTCGTCCTCGCCGCCCTGACCAACGCGCTGCGCGTGGTGGAGAAGAACATCGGCGACGTACGGGTCGTCATGTCCGGTGCGGGCGCGGCCGGCACGGCCATCCTCAAGCTCCTGCTGGCCGCCGGCGTGCGGCACGCGGTCGTGGCCGACATCCACGGTGTCGTGCACGCCGGCCGCGCGGACCTGGTGGACGCGGCCCCCGAATCCGCGCTGCGCTGGATCGCGGACAACACCAACCCCGAGGGCATCACCGGCACGCTGAAGGAGGCCGTGCGCGGGGCGGACGTCTTCATCGGCGTCTCGGCGCCGAACGTGCTGGACGGGCAGGACGTGGCCGCGATGGCCGAAGACGCGATCGTCTTCGCGCTGGCCAACCCCGACCCCGAGGTCGACCCCGGCATCGCCCGCCAGACCGCCGCCGTGGTCGCCACCGGCCGCTCGGACTTCCCCAACCAGATCAACAACGTCCTGGTCTTCCCCGGCGTCTTCCGCGGCCTCCTGGACGCCCAGTCCCGCACCGTGAACACCGACATGATGCTCGCCGCCGCCCGCGCCCTCGCCGACGTCGTCGCCGGCGACGAGCTCAACGCGAACTACATCATCCCCAGCGTCTTCAACGCGAAGGCGACCGAGGCCGTGGCCTCGGCGGTGAAGCGGGCGGCTCAGGCCCAGGCGGTGCAGCAGGCGCAGTGAGCGCCCGCTCGCTGCCGGTGCTAGCTTGACGACGGTCACCGACGTGGCCGTGAGCACACGGGAGGCCTCCGGCCGCGGACCGGCATCCGCGCCGGAGGCCTTCTGGAGCTACCGGCCTGCTGTCCCCCGCACCTCGGGGGACAGCGGGCCGACCTCACGGTTCAGGACCTCGTCGAGACCCCACCCGACGAGGTGGGCGACCAGCCCGCACACGGCGGCCCAGGCCACTCGCCGCGCCGAGCTCCGGACATTCGCCGGAATGACCCATGGCGGACGCTCCCTTGTGTGGCACCCCATCGGCGCCCCCTTCCATCGGGCGCGGCCATTACCGGTGACCGCTCCGGAGGAAGCCCGCCTCGGACTTCCAGGGCGAGAAGCCCGATATCAGGAATCCCTCGTGGAAGAGGGCGCACAAGAAGCGCCGAAACGAGCATAAACGGATAAAGGTCAATCATCAGCGTAATTCGTCTGATTGGCCTAGCGGCTGCTTGCCCACACTCCGTCAGGAGTGGGCATGCCGTGTATCAGCCGGGTATCAAGGAACGCTTGGTTGTTCATCGAAACCCGCCGAGAACGGTGCACCGGACCGTGCCGCCCGGTGTGTGCCATATCGTTCCTCGAGGATCGTTCCTTCCCCGAACAGGAGTCACCCGCTCGTGTCCTCGCCCGCCCCGGCTCCGGCCTCTCCACGGCCTGTTCGCGTGCTGCTGGTGGAGGACGACGACCTGATGCGCCGGTCCTTCACCGTCGCCCTGGAGCGCTACGGCTACGAGATGAAGGCCGCGGCCGACGGGCTCACGGGGCTCGAACTCTTCCGCGACGAGACCTTCGACCTGCTGGTCCTGGACGTGATGCTGCCCGGCCTGGACGGGATCGGCCTGTGCCGCAGGGTCCGGGAGACCAGCCTGGTGCCCGTCCTGATGATGTCCGCCCGCGGCGACGGGCTCGATGTCGTCGCCGGCCTGGAGGCCGGGGCGGACGACTACGTGGTCAAGCCCGTGGACACGTCCGTGCTCGTGGCACGCATCCGCTCGCTGCTGCGGCGGGCGGCCTACCCGCCCGCCGCAGGGCCCGGGCAGGGCGCGGGCGACGCGTCACCGCCGCCCGCCGGGGACGTGCTCGTCTTCGGCGATCTGAGCATCGACACCGGCGGCATGGAGGTCTTCGTCTCCGGGAGCCCGGTGGCGCTGACCCCGACCGAACTGAAGCTGCTGCTGGAATTCGCCGCCCACCCGGGCATTGTGCTGGAACGGCACACCCTCCTGCGCAACGTCTGGGAGTACGGCTGGGACGGCGACAGCCGGGTCGTGGACCTGTGCGTGCAGCGGCTGCGCAGGAAGCTGGGCCGGGACCGGATCGAGACGGTCCGCGGCTTCGGCTACAAGCTCAGGCGTTGAGGCCGGTGCGCCCGTTCACCCGCATGTCCCTGCGCTGGAAGATCGCCGCGCTGGCCGCGGCCACGGCATGCCTGGTCGCTGCGGCGGTGGGCGTGCTGGTGCACCTGTGGACCGCGCAGGACGTCCGTCAGCGGGCCGAGGCACAGGCCTTCAACACCGTGTACGCGGCCATGGACGTCTACCGGCGCACCGGAGCCCTGACCGACGGCGCCCACCTCGATCCAACCGATCTCCCTTCCGCGCTGCGTCACTTGGCCGACGGAGACCGGCATACGGCCTACGACGGGCGCGTCGAAGGCAACTTGGGGCCGAGCATCTGGGCCGCCCAGCGCGTCGGCGGTCCGGGCAGCCGGGTACTGGCCGTCCGGGTCAACATGAGCTCCGAGCTCCACACACTGCGCCGGCTCGACGCGACCATGGCGGTGGCCTCGTTGATCGCCCTCGCGGCGGCGACGCCCCTGGCGGTCTACGGGGCCGGGCTGCTCGGCCGTCGGCTGCGGCGGGTCTCCGAGACCGCGGGGCGGATCTCCGCCGGGGACCTCGACGCCCGGAGCGGGCCCACCAAGGGCGGCGACGAGGTGGCCGACATCGCCGCCACCGTCGACCTCATGGCCGACAGCCTCGGCCGACGGCTGTGCTCCGAGCGCCAGTTCACCGCGGACGTGGCCCACGAGCTGCGCACCCCCGTCGGCGGTCTGCTGGCCGCCGTCGACCTGCTGCCGCCCGGCGAGACGGAGGATCTGCTCCGGGCCCGGGTGCGTGATCTGCGCGGCCTGGTCGAGGATTTGCTGGAGATCTCCCGCCTGGACGCCGGCGCCGAACAGCCGGTCCGCGCCCATGTCCCGCTGGGCGCGGTCGTCTCCGAGGCCGTGGCGCGCACGGGCTTCGACGCCGAGGTCACCGTCGCCTCTGCGGCGCCGGCCGTGGAGACCGACCCGCGCCGCCTCGAACGCATCGTCAGCAACCTCGTTGTCAACGCCCACCGGCACGGGGCTGCCCCGGTGCAGGTCACCGTGGAGGGCCGGACGGTCGTCGTGCGCGACCGCGGCCCCGGCTTCCCGCCCGACCTGCTGCGGGGCGGCCCGCGCCGCTTCCACACCGGAGCGAAGGAGCGCGGCTCCGGCCACGGCCTGGGCCTGACCATCGCCCTGGGCCAGGCCCGACTCCTGGGCGCCGAGCTGCACTTGACCAACGCCCCGGACGGCGGCGCCGTCGCCACCTTGCGCCTGCCGCACTGAGAGGGCGTCGTGGGGGGCGGCCCGTTGGCAATGGGGCCGGCGCAGGGCGGCTGGTGACGACAGGGTCCGGCACCGGCTGCCGGGTCAGTCGTCCTTGCCCGTGGCGTGCCGCATGTTCTCGTCGGACTGCCGGATCCGCTCCGGAGTCCAATGCTCCTCGACCTCCTTCGGATTTGCGGTGGAGTCGTGCACCACGGCCGTCTCGGGGCGGGACGGCGGCCCGGGGGCCGCGTCCCGGTCGCCGGGCCACAGGGCCGCGGTGATGGCCAGACCGAGCGCCACCGCGCCCGCCGCCACGAGCGTCGCCTTCGCCTTCCGGGACATCGGGATCACCAGCTTCCTGCACAGTGTGTGCCTGTCGTCAAGGTAGCAAC
The DNA here is from genome assembly GCF_047456005.1 of Streptoverticillium reticulum. Classification (NCBI taxonomy): domain Bacteria; kingdom Bacillati; phylum Actinomycetota; class Actinomycetes; order Kitasatosporales; family Streptomycetaceae; genus Streptomyces; species Streptoverticillium reticulum. The sequence goes on from NZ_CP179755.1 coordinate 273,511, forward strand.
TCCCCCGGACACGGCTCCGGTTGGCAGCCCCACCGCTCCAGCCATGCGCAGAGTTCCAGCCAATGCTGCCCGAACCCGCCCTTCCCCTCCGCCCGCCTGGTCTACTCGCACGCGTCTTCGTGCTTCGAGCACACGATGCAAAGGGGGAACGGGGTGAAGACGCGATTCATGGCGTCCCGGCCGTCCGGCCGGGCCCGGACGGTCACGGCCGTCGCCGGAGTGCTGATGCTCGGTCTGAGCGTCCCGGCGGGCGCGGCCCAGGCGGACGAGACCGCAAAGCCGATGGATGCGAACACGGCTGCCACGGCCGTGCAGCACAGTTCGACGGGGGATCCTTCGCAGGCTCCTTCGCGGGTGGCCGCCCACTGGACGCCCGAACGGATCAGAGCGGCCCGGCCGGTGGCCGTGCCGGCACCGGAGGGACGCCCGGTGGCACCGCAGACGCAAAGACTCCCCGCCCGTACGGGCCAGGGGTCGGCGCCGGTGGCGGGCGTCTCCAAGGAGGCCGGGGAAACGGCGGACGCGGCGAGAACGCTCGCCGACGTCTCCCGCTCCGCGGTGTGGACCGCCCACGGCAGCATGCCGGCCACCACCGTCGGCAAGCTCTACTTCGACACGCCCAAAGGCGGGAGCCAGTGCACCGCCTCGGTCGTCAACTCGCCCAACAAGAGCCTGATATGGACGGCCGGGCACTGCGCCAGTGACGGCAACGGCCACTGGTACAGCAACTGGCGGTTCGTCCCGGACTACCACAACGGCCAGGAGCCGCTCGGCTCGTGGACGTGGAAGTCGGTGTCCACCCCGAAGGGCTACCTCAACGGCGGGGACAAGGACTACGACCTCGCCGTGATCACCCTCTGGCCGCAGAACGGCCGCAAGGTGGCCGACGTGGCCGGCTCCCAGGGGTACAGGTTCAACTCCGGCTACACCTGGCACGCCCATGAGTTCGGCTACCCGTTCGACACGCACCCGGCCCGCTCCGGCATCACCGGCCAGGACCTGCGCTACTGCACGGGCACGACCTGGCGGCCGGGCTTCTGGCCGTTCCAGCCCGGCCAGGAGGCCATCCACTGCGACCAGGGCCACGGCGCCAGCGGCGGCCCCTGGCTGGACGACCTCCAGCTCTCGCGCGGCTGGGGCTACCTGATCGGCAACGTCAGTTACCACAACAGCGAGAGCTCCGACGAGGAGCGCAGCCCGCACCTGGGCGACGCGGCCGTGAAGGCCTACGACGCCGAGAAGAACCACTAGAGACGCACGCCGCCCGCAGCTCCCTTACACATTCGCCGTCGCAGGAGTCGAGCGCGCCGGTGGGGTACCGCTGCCGGGTACCGGTGTGTGAGAACTGTCGGCAGCGGGCGGCGTGGGCCGGTCCGGCCCGGTGGGGGTGGGGTTGAGGGCGGCCGTGAGGTGGCGGCGGAGCAGGCGGCCGAGTTTGCGGTCGACCAGGCGGTTCAGCGCGGCGGCGAGCAGCAGGGAGAAGAGGAGCCCGAGGGCGATCGACGGGAGCAGGCCGAGGCCGGGGACGCCCTTGAGGATGCCGCGCGTGACGGGTATGCCCAGGCTCTGGTGGACCAGATAGAAGGGGTAGGTCAGGGCGCCCGCGTAGACGAGGGTTCGCCATTGGAGGTGGCGCAGCGGGCCGGGGCCGGCCAGGGCGAGCAGGACGAGGAAGCCGGTGAGGACGGCCGCGCTGACCGGCCAGTTGGAGCCGTGGTGTGTGGCGACGCGGTCGTTCAGGACGGTCAGGGTGTAGCACCAGGCGAAGCCGGCCAGGAGCCACAGGAGCAGGTTGGGTCCGAAGCGGTGCATCAGGTGGAGCGCAATGCCGGCCACGAAGAGTCCGGCGTACTGGCTGAGCAGGAACTCGTCCAGGACGGTGGAGTGCAGTTCGCGGCCGATGGACGCCAGGACGAGCCAGAGGAATCCGAAGGCCATGACGCGCCGGTAGGTCAGGCCGATCAGCAGCAGCGCGCCCATGAGCAGGTAGAAGCGGGCTTCCACCCAGAGTGTCCAGGCGACACCGGCGGTGAAATCCAGGCCGAGCGGGCTGGGAATCATCGTCAGGTTGCCGAGGGTGGTGCGCAGGTCCGTGGGCGCCCCTGACCGCTGTCCGGCGAACACCACGACGGTGCCCACGGCGACGACGATCAGAACGACGGCCCAGTACAGCGGGAAGAGCCGGGCGATACGGGAGACGGCGAACTGCGCCGGGGTGCTCCCCCAGCAGCTCATGCAGATAACGAAGCCGCTGATCAGGAAGAAGGCCTCGACTCCGAGCCAGCCGTAGCCGCTGACCGCGTGCATCAGGGGTGCTGCCTGCGGCAGGTCGTAGGTCTCGCCCCAGAAACGGGGGGTCGGGGTGCCCAGGTAGTGATAGGCCGCCACGGCCGCTGCTGCGACCAGCCGCAGCCCGTCGACTGCGGCCAGCCGCCCGCCTGGAGTGGAGGGGCGGGACGGCAGATGCCTGATGGCTCGAATGGGAAGGCTGTTCCTGAGGAGCATGGCGCCACTATACATAGTGTGTATACATGGAGTTTATAGATCGGCCCGGCCGGCGATCGGCACCTCGTTCAGCCCCGCGCCCTGGTGGGCAGACCGGCCTCGACCGTTGGCTCCGTCCGGGACCGTCCCGTGGCCACCGCTCCCACCAGCAGGACCACCGCCCCGCAGACCGCCACCACCCACCAGCCCGGCCGGAAGGCCGCCGCCTGGCCCGCTCCCGAGCGCAGCGCCTGGGCGTAGACCGCGCCGATCACCGCCACCCCGAGCGCCTGCCCGACCTGCCGGCTGGTCGAGGCCACCGCCGCCGCCACGCCCGCCCGGGCGCGCGGCATCCCGGACACCGCCGCGTTCGTCACCGGCACGTTGACCAGCCCGAAGCCGGTCCCGAACAGGACGAACCCGGCGAACAGCGAGACCGCCCCGGCATGCACCGGCCGCAACGCCGAGAGCAGCCCGCAGGCCAGCACCGCCGTGCCGGAGAGCAGCAGCGGAATACGCGGCCCCCGGCTGCCCACCAGCCGCCCGGACACCGGCGGGCAGATGATCGTCATCACCGCCATCGGCAGCAGGTACACGCCGGTGCGCAGGGCGGAGAAGCCGCGCGCGTCCTGGAGGTAGAGGGCGGTGAGGAAGAGGAAGCCGCCCAGTGCCGCGAAGGCGCCGATCGCCGCGACCACCGCCCCGGCGAACTGCGGCCGGCGGAACAGCCGCGGATCGATCAGCGGCTCCCGGTGCCGGGCCTCGTACCGGACCAGCAGCACCGGAGCGGCGACCGCCACCGCCGCGCAAGCCAGGATCCCCGGCGAGGTCACCCCGGCGGCCGGGGCCTCGATGATGGCGTCTTTCTCGTTCTCGGATCGCTCTCTGTCGGACGGATCTGAGGGACTGAGGGGCTGAGGGGCTGAGGTAGGGGGAGCGGTGGATCGGTGGGTCGTACGGGAGCGGACCGCCGAACGGCCGACCGTCAGATGGTCTGCCCGGGACGCGCCTCGACGACGGTGACGTCCGGGGCCACCAGCGCGCCCAGCTGGTGCGGGCGGCCGGTGTGCATCTCCCGGGTGCCGTAGTGCTGCGGCACCACGGTCTTCACCCCGAGCAGTTCCACGGCCTTCGCGGCGCGCCGCGGGCCCATGGTGTAGAAGTCGCCGATCGGGATGAACGCCACGTCCGGCGCCTCGAGTTCGCGGATCAGCGCCATGTCGCCGAAGACGTCGGTGTCGCCGGAGAAGTAGACGCGGAAGCCGTTCTCGAAGGTGATCACGTACCCGACCGGGTTGCCGGTGTAGGTCCCGTCCGGGGTCGAGGAGGAGTGTTCGGCGTGGACCATGGTGAAGGTGATCCCGTGCCGCTGCACGGTGCCGCCCTTGTTGAACCCGACCACGGAGCCCTCGTCCACCCCCTGTCTCACCAGCCACTTGCCCAGCTCCATCGGGCAGAGCACGGTGGGCCGGTGCGCGGTGGCGAGGTCCACGGCGTCGCTGACGTGGTCCACGTGGCCGTGGGTGATGGCCATCAGGTCGATCCGGTCGATGGTCTTGACGTGCTCGGGTGCGGCCGGGTTCTCGGCCACCCAGGGATCGATCAGCAGCCGCTTTCCGGTCGCGGTGCGGATCAGCCAGGTTCCGTGCCCGATCCAGGTGAAGGCGAGTTCGTCATTGATCCGGTGTTGCGGTGTCGGTGTGGTGTCCAAGGTGTCTGCACACCTCCGGCTCGTAGGAAGCGCACCCGGACAGCGGAATCCCTCTTCAACAAACTGTTGATCTCGGGTGCGGGACCAACCCTCGCATCCGCCTCAACGGTGCGTCAACGATGGGCAAATGAGTATCCGGCCCCCGGTTCGGGTCTGGCGTGAAGTCGACGCATCGGCCGCACGGCACCGCCGTTGACACCTCTCGGGCCGCTGCCTACGGTGCAATCCGCGCAAGTTCAACAAACAGTTGAAGTTCTTGGCCTGGCGAAAGGTCTCGCATGCCCGCGGTCCACCACCTCTCCCCCGAACCCGGAACCGTGCGCGGCCAGTTCGACCGCTCCCTCCCGCCGGTGCTGGAGATCGATCCCGGGGACACGGTCGTCTTCCGCACTCTGGACGGCAGTTGGGGGGAGAACGGCGAGCGCCTGTTCGGCCTCCCGGGGTTCACGCCCCGGCCGAAGCCCTGGATCGGGCACGCCCTGTGCGGCCCGGTGCGCGTCCGCGGGGCGCACCCGGAGAGTGTCCTGGAGGTCGAGATCAACACTGTCCGTCCGGGCGGTTGGGGGTGGACCGCGGCCGGCCCGCGCGAGCAACGGCTGCGCCGCGGGCTCAGCGCCGAGCGCGAGGTGCTGATCGGCTGGCGGCTCGACCCGGACGCCGGGCTGGCCCGCGACGCGCACGGGCTGGGGCTCACCCTCCCACTGCGCCCTTTCATGGGAGTGCTGGGCAACGCCCCGGCCGCACCGGGCCCGCACGAGACCCGCCACCCGCGCCGGGTGGGCGGCAACCTGGACTGCCGGGAGCTGGTCCCCGGCTCCCGGCTGCGGCTGCCGGTCGAGGTGGACGGAGCGCTCTTCTCGGTCGGCGACGGCCACGCGGCGCAGGGCGACGGCGAGTTGGCCTCCACCGCGCTGGAATGCCCGATGGACGAGGTCTCCCTGACCTTCCGGCTGCTCCCCGGCCCGGCCCCGGCCCGCCCGCAGGCCGGCACCCCGGCGGGCGAGATCTTCCTCGGCCTGGGCCAGGAGCTGGACGAGGCCGTCCGGGACGCCGCCGACCAGGCGGTGGCCTTCCTGGCCCGGCGGCTCGGCATCGGCACCCCGGAGGCGATCGTGGTCGCCGGCCTCGCCGTCCAGCTCCGGGTCACCCAGGTCGCCAACGGCACGGTCGGCGCTCATGCGCTGATCACGCCGGATGCACTGGCCCACCTCGGCTGACTGCGCGGAGGAAGGCCACTGTCTCCGACAGTGGCGATACGGGGCGTGGCTGTGCAGCTCCGGCCGGGAACAGGGATGAATGACGTGGTGCGGGGTGGGTCAGTGCAGCGGGCAGCCCTTGGGCATCTTGGCGAAGTCGAGGAATGCGTACCCGATGGGACCGCCCTGTGTCTTCGACTTCAGTTGCGGGGCCCAGCTGTTCGGCTGCACGATTTCCTCGTAGATGCCGGCGGAGTCGGGAAGCTTGGGACGGGCGCGGTCGAGTGTGCCCAGTTCTGTGATCCGGCTGCCGTCGGCCCAGTCGTAGAAGTCCACGGACGGGCCCTGCGGGCTCATCGTCATCCGGGCTTCGGTGCCCGCACCGATGTCCTCGTGCTTGACCACGGTGCACTGCTTGATGACCGTTGCCTTGTCCACCGAACAGCCCTTGGGCAGCCGGGGGAAGTCGACGAGGCCGTACAGGCCGTCATTGCCGCCCTGGGTCTTGGTGAGCAGTTGCGGGGTCGAGCCGTACGGGTTGAGGATCTCCTCGTCGATGCCCGCGTCCTGCGGCAGCGCGGGACGGCTGCGGTCGAGCGTGCCGAGTCTGGTGATCGGGCCGTCGACCGGGTCGAGGAAGGTGACCGACGGGCCCTGGGGGCTCATCGTCATCCGGATGCCGAGGCCTGCGCCGACGCTGCTGTTCTTGACCACCGTGCACTGGTCGGCTGAGGGTGCGGCCGACGACACGGCGCGGGCGTCGCGGGACGCGGCCGCGAACGCGGCGGTCGGAGCGAGGGCGGAACCGGCGAGGACGGCGACGGCTAAGCCGGTACGGAGGGTGTGACTGCGACGCATGGCAACTCCTGCAGAGGAAAGTGCTGGTGGAGAAGAACATTCCGGCACCGACCGCCGTGGTCCGGCCCGGACCGGGGTGGCTTAGTGGTGCATGAGTGAATCTATGCGGATTCGTGCGGCGGATTAATTCGCTCCACGTCGCAGAAACGTCACAGCTCCCCCACCCGGAGCCCGAACCACCCGCACCGCTTGAGTTGGACAAGGCGGGAAGGGCCGGCACCGGCGGCTGTCCCGGTAGCCGTTCCCCCGCCCGGCGGCGTGACGGGCTCATCCGCAAGAGCCCCAAAAAAATCGGACGGCGATGTCGAGAACCCGCGCCCGGCTCCGTCCCAGGGGTGAACGCGGCCACAATGGGCGCACCAGCACCGAGGAGAACCACCATGGCGAAGTACCTGCTGCTGAAGCACTACCGCGGCGCCCCGCAGGCGGTGAACTGCGTGCCGATGGACCAGTGGACGCCCGAGGAGATCACGGCCCATGTGCAGTACATGAACGATTTCGCGGCCCGCCTGGAGAAGACCGGCGAATTCGTCGACGGTCAGGCGCTCGCCCCCGAGGGAGCGTGGGTCCGCTACGACGGCGAGGGGCGCCCGCCGGTCACCGACGGGCCGTTCGCCGAGACCAAGGACCTCATCGCCGGCTTCATGGTGATCGACGTCGACAGCTACGAGCGGGCCGTCGAGGTGGCCGGGGAGCTGTCGGCCGCGCCGGGGGCGGGCGGGAAGCCGATCCACGAGTGGCTGGAGGTGCGCCCGTTCCTGGCCGCGCCGCCCACCATCACGGAGTGACCGCATCGATGAACGAGGCCCTGCTCAGGAGCCTCACGCCGGGCGCGCTCACCGTCCTCGTCCGCCGCGGAGCCGACTTCGCGGCGGCCGAGGACGCCGTGCAGGACGCGCTGGTCGAGGCTCTGCGCGTCTGGCCGACCGCCCCTCCGCGGGATGCCAAGGGCTGGCTGGTCACCGTGGCCTGGCGCAAGTTCCTCGACGCGACGCGCGCCGACGCCGCCCGCCGTCGGCGTGAGGACCGCGTCGAGGAGGAGCCGGCGCCCGGGCCGGCGCCCGCGGTGGACGACACACTCCAGCTCTACTTCCTGTGCGCGCACCCGTCGTTGACACCGGCGTCCGCGGTCGCGCTCACGCTGCGCGCCGTCGGCGGGCTGACCACGCGCCAGATCGCCCAGGCCTACCTGGTGCCCGAGGCGACGATGGCGCAACGCATCAGCCGGGCCAAGCGCACCGTGGCCGGCGTGCGCCTCGACCGGCCCGGCGATGTCGCCACCGTGCTGCGCGTCCTGTACCTGGTCTTCAACGAGGGCTACTCCGGCGACGTCGACCTCGCCGCCGAGGCCATCCGGCTCACCCGGCAGCTCGCGGCCGCCGTCGACCACCCCGAGGTGGCGGGGCTGCTCGCCCTCATGCTGCTCCACCACGCCCGGCGCGCCGCCCGGACCGCGTCCGACGGCAGCCTGGTGCCGCTCGCCGAGCAGGACCGCGGCCGGTGGGACACCGCGTTGATCGCCGAGGGCATCGGGATCCTGCAGGCGGCCCTCGCCCGCGACCGGCTGGGCGAGTTCCAGGCCCAGGCCGCCATCGCGGCACTCCATGCCGACGCGCCCACCGCTGAGGAGACCGACTGGGTGCAGATCGTCGAGTGGTACGACGAGCTCATGCGCCTGACCGACAGCCCGGTCGTCCGGCTCAACCGCGCCGTCGCCGTCGGGGAGGCCGACGGTCCGCGCGCCGGCCTGGCGGCGCTCGCCGAGCTGGACGCCTCTTCCCCAAGCTCTCGGCTTCGCTCGAGCAGGGGAGACCCCATTCCCCGCCACACCGCGGTGGCGGCGTACCTCCACGAGCGCGACGGCGACCTGGCGACGGCGGCACGGCTGTACGCCGAGGCGGCCCACAAGGCACCCAACCTCGCCGAGCGCGACCATCTGACCCGCCAGGCCGCCCGGCTCAACGCCCGCCGGTGTCGCTGACGGGTCGCGCAAGACCAGTGGCGCCTACGATCCACGGGTGATGACCGCCATGCCCGCGTGGCGTGAGGTCTGCATGCTCATCGCCCGTGAGCTGGGAGAGCGGGTGTCCGACGCCCGGCCGCTCACGCCCGCCCGGCCGGCGACGGGCGGTCGCCGGCACCGGACTCGGAAAGGAGAGCCTCTAGGCTGGTCGGCCTCCGGCACGTTCCCACTGGGCCTCGTCCCATTCCACGTATTCGATCTGGACGCCACCCGGCAGCTTGGCCGTCAGGTTCCTGCCCGTGGGAACGGCCTGCGGACCGCGCACGATCTGCGCTCCGGACCGGTTGAGCAGCGCCCGGCACTCGTCGAGGTCATCGATGATGAGCGTGGCCACTGTCGCCCTGTAGGGCTCCAGTGTTCGCTCATCGCCCGCCACCACCAAAACGCGGCCGACCGTGGCCAACTCCAAGCCGTCCGGCGTCGTGAAGCGGGTGCTGATCGGCTCACCCGTCACCGTGGTGAGTGGTGCCAGCACCGCATCCAGGTCGTCGGCGTAGGCGCGGGCGTAGGTACGGAAGATACGCATGATCGTCAACAAGGCGTCAAGAGATACGGATATTCCCCTCGCCGCAGGCGGGCCACCGGCGGGGCGCGACCGGGACACCGCGCTGCTCCGGCACCAACACGTGGACGCGAGCCCCGTGCACAACCGCTGCACAGCTGCGCGCAGCCCGATACACGGCCGCTACCCGGCGGCCGGGGTCCCGATACGTTCCCCGGACATCCTCCGACGTGCGCCTTTCCGCACTGGAATCCGCACTGGAATCCGCACTCGAAGAGGAGTCCCCCGTGACCACCACACCCGGTGACCTGCTCGCGCTGCACCCGGCGACCGGGATCGCAGCCGCCACCACCGACCTGTCGAAGGTCTACGGCAGTGGCGAGACCCGTGTCGTCGCCCTGGACCGGGTCAGCATCTCCTTCCGGGAGGGCGAGTTCACCGCGATCATGGGCCCCTCCGGCTGCGGCAAGTCCACCCTGATGCACTGCGTCGCCGGGCTCGACTCGTTCGACTCGGGCTCCGTCCGCATCGGCACCACGGAACTGGGCACGCTCGACGACCGGCAGCTCACCGCGCTGCGCCGGGACCGGATCGGCTTCGTCTTCCAGGCGTTCAACCTGCTGCCGACGCTGACCGCGCTGGAGAACATCACGCTGCCGATGACCGTCGCGGGCCGCCGGCCCGACCCGCAGTGGCTGGACCAGGTGGTCTCCATGGTCGGCCTCTCCGGGCGCCTCGACCACCGGCCCGGGCAGCTGTCCGGCGGTCAGCAGCAGCGCGTCGCCGTGGCCCGCGCCCTGGTCGCCCGCCCCGCGATCGTCTTCGGTGACGAGCCGACCGGAAACCTCGACTCGCGTGCCGGGGCCGAGGTCCTGGGCTTCCTGCACGACTCGGTGCGCGAGATGGGCCAGACCGTGGTCATGGTCACCCACGACCCGGTCGCCGCCGGGTACGCGGACCGCGTGGTCTTCCTCGCCGACGGCCGTCTCGTCGACGAGATGGTGCACCCCACTCCGGACCGGGTCCTGGACCTCATGAAGTCCTTCGACGCCCGCTCGCGCACCAGCTGACCGCCGTCAGCCGACCGCCGTCGCCCCCGCACCGACCCAGCCGCCCGCTCGCGTCCGCCGAGCCCGCCTCCCAGGATCCGCCACCGTCATGTTCCGCACCGCCCTGCGCAATGTCCTTGCGTACAAGGCCCGCCTGTTGATGACCGCGCTCGCGGTCGTGCTCGGCGTCGCCTTCCTCTCCGGCAGTCTCGTCTTCGGCGACAGCCTGTCCCAGGCGGCCGCCGCCAAGGCGACCGACGGCTACACGCGCATCGCCGTCAGTGTCTCCCCCGATGCCCCGCCCGGCGGCGAGGCCCGGCAGGCCGGCATCGACGCCCGCACGGCCACCGGCCTGGCCAAGGTGCCCGGTGTCGCCGTCGCCGCGGGCCGGGTCGACGGCTTCGCCGCCGTCGCCGACCGCGACGGCGGGCTGATCGGCCACGGCTCGTCCCATCAGGGCGGCAACTTCGCACCGGGAGCGGACGGGAAGGACCCCGCCTACCGCTTCGTCCAGGGCTCCGGCCCGGTCAAGGACGGCGCGGTCGCCCTCGACGAGAACACCGCCCGGCAGGGCGGCTACCGCACCGGCGACACCGTCCGCGTCGCCACCGGCAAGGGCGCCGCCACGTACACCCTCAGCGGAGTGTTCCGCACCGACGGAACCCGGCTCCCCTCCGGCGGCAGCCTGGTGCTGTTCACCAGCTCCACCGCCCAGCAACTCTTCCTCGAACCGGGCACGTTCCGCAGCATCGAGCTCACCGCCGCCCCCGGCACCTCCCCGCAGCAGCTCATCGAGCGCGTCCAGCCACAGCTGCCCAAGGGCACGAGCGCCGTCACCGGGGCCCGGCTCGCCCAGATCCAGAAGAACCTCGCCACCAGCAACAGCGACACCATGAGCCAGATCCTGCTCGGCTTCGCCGCGGTCGCCCTGTTCGTCGCCGCCTTCCTCATCTCCAACACCTTCTCCATGCTCGTCGGCCGCCGCACCAGGGAGCTGGCCCTCCTGCGGGCCGTCGGCGCCTCGCGCCAGCAGGTGCGCAGCATCCTGCTGGCCGAGTCCGTCCTGATCGGCGCGGGCGCCTCCGCGGTCGGCCTCGCCGTCGGCACCGCGGTCGCCGCCCTGCTGCGGACCTTCCTCGCCTCCGCCGACTCCCCGTCGGGACCGCTGGTCGTCTCCCCCGTCACCGTGATCGGCTCTCTCCTCGCCGGAACAGTTCTGACCGTGATCGCCGCGTGGCTGCCGGTCCGCCGGGCCATGGCCATCCCGCCCGTCGCCGCGCTGGGCACCGCCGAGCCCACGGCTCCCGCTCGCGCCGGCTCCCTGCGCACCGGCCTCGGCGCCGCGCTCGCGCTGACCGGCACGGCCGCCGTCGTGTACGGAGCCCTCACCACGGGGAAGGATGCCCGGACCGTCATCGGCCTCGGTGCGGTCCTCGCCCTGACCGGCGCGATCGTCCTCATCCCGCTGCTGTCCCGGCCGTTCGTCGCCCTGCTCCAGCCGCTGCTCACCCGCCTCCAGCCGGTGCACGGCACCCTCGCCGCCCGCAACACCGTGCGCGACCCGCGCCGCACCGGCGCCACCGCCGCGGCCCTCGCGATCGCCCTCACCCTCGCCTCGGGCCTCTCCGTCCTCGGCGCCTCCGCCACCCAGTACCTCGACCGCGCGACCACGCACGACTTCACCGCCGGCTACCTGGTCAAGGCCGCCTCCGGCGGCATGCAGCTGACCCCCGGCACGGCGGCGGACCTCGCGAAGAAGCTGCCCCGCTCCGCGGTCAGCCCGCTCAACCAGTCCACCCAGTACCGCCTGGCGGGCAGCAGCTCCGTGCTGACAGGCGTCGACCCCGCGGTGATCGGCCGGCTGCTGCGCTACGACGTCATCGCGGGCTCGCTCGACAGCCTCGCCCAAGGCCGCATCGCCGTCGCCGACTTCAAGGCCAAGGAGGCCGGCTGGCACCTCGGCCAGACCCTCCCCCTGGAGCGCCTCGACGGCCGGCATGGCAGCGTCACCATCGGTGCCATCTACCGCGCGGACCCGCAGAGCAACCTGATGCCCAGCATCACCGCGCCCGACTCACTCGTCGCCCGCTACGACCGCACCCCGCACACCGCGGCGATCCTCGTCGCCCCGGACGGCGGCCCCGGCCAGGCCGCGCGCCGCTCGGTCGTCCACGCCCTCGGAGACAACCCGGCCCTGGCCGTCCTCGACCGGGAGGGCGTCAAGGCCGAGTACAGCGGGGGCATCGGCGGCCAGCTCGACGTCTTCTACGCCCTGCTGGGCATGGCCCTGGTGATCGCCGCCCTCGGCATCGCCAACACCCTCGCGATGTCCGTCCTCGAACGCCGCAAGGAGCTCGGCACCCTGCGCGCCCTCGGCCTCGACCGCGCCGGAGTGACCCGCATGGTCCGCCTGGAGGCCCTGCTCGTCGGCGCGCTCGGCGCGAGCGTCGGCACGGTCCTGGGCGTCTTCCTCGGCTGGGCGCTCGGCCGCACCCTCCAAGAGAGCGTCGAGGGCTATGCGTTGGTCATTCCGTGGGGGCGGCTCGCCCTCGGCATCCTGATCGCCCTGGCGGGGGCGCTGCTCGCCTCGCTCTGGCCCGCCCGCAGGGCCGCCCGCGTGGACATTCCGGCCGCGACGTCGGCGCAGTAGGTCTCCCGAAAACAGCCATCGGCCGGGCGCGACAAGCGGCGCCCGGCCGATGCGGTGTGTCCTACCAGTTGCCGCCCCAGTCGGCGTGCGTTCCCTCGGGGCAGGTCAGCCGGAAGTCCCACTGTCCCGAGAAGGTCTCGGGGAACAGGTGATGGCCGTCCGTGCAGTCCACGTACACGCGGTACGAGGTGCCGTTGCACGTCGTGAAGGCCTTGCGGCCGCCGTCCGTCCGGCCGTTCCAGCACTTCGCGGCCACATCGCGATCGGCAGAGCTCGATGCAGGCTGAACCGGGGTGTTCGGGGGGACCTGCGTCACTCCGGCCGTGCTGTTCTTGCTCTGCCCGTCGGTGCCGACCGCATGGGCTTCGGCTGCGTTGTGCGCCGGGTCGGCACCGGCTGTTGCGGCGAGGCCGGCGACCGCCGTGACGGTGACCGCTGCGGCAACTGCGGCGTTCCTCAGGAACGTCACGTTTTCCTCCGAGTGATGGATGTCGAGGTGGGTTCGAGATTGTTCTCGCCCTTTCAACGCCATCGTGGGCGGTTTCGCCTCTAGAGGAAGTTGGTGATGTTTTGGGGAGCGCGTGGGAAGAAACGTCACCAACAGGGCATGTGTGACGGCGCAGTTGTCATGCGCTCCCGCGAACGTGTGGTCAGCACTGATCAGTTGCCCCTCCGGGCGAGGTACACGACCCGCCCCGGAGGGGTCCCGTTCCCGCACGAAGCCCGCGCTACGAGGCCTCGTCGCCCTTGGCCCACAGGGAGCGGACGTGCCCCAGGTGGCGGGCCATGCACTTCTCCGCCTTCTTCGCGTCGCCCGTCAGCATCAGGTCGAGGAGCTCCAGGTGCTCCTCGGCCGAGGGGATCAGCTCGCCGTTCTCGTCCAGGCCGGTGAGCCCGTACAGGCGGGAGCGCTTGCGGAGGTCGCTGACGGTCTCGACGAGCCGTTCGTTGCCGGAGAGCGCCAGCAGCGAGAGGTGGAACTGGCGGTCGGCCTCCAGGTAGCCGATGAGGTCGTGCTCGCGGGCGGCACGGACGATCTCCTCGGCGACCGGGCGCAGCGCCTCCAGCTGTTCGCGGGTGGCGGTGCGGGTGACCCGGCCGACCATGGGGATCTCGATCAGGGCGCGGATCTCGGTGTACTGGTCGAGGTCGCGCTCGTTGACCTCGGTGACGCGGAAGCCCTTGTTGCGGACCGGCTCGACCAGGCCCTCCCGGACCAGGTCGAGCATGGCCTCGCGCACGGGGGTGGCGGAGATGCCGAAGTCCTCGGCGAGGCCGGGCGCCGAGTAGATCTGGCCCGGGCGCAGTTCACCGGATATCAGGGCGGCCCGCAGGGCGTGGGCGACCTGGTCGCGCAGCCGTTCCCGATGGGCGTTCAGGTCGCGGTGTTTCAGATGCCCCATGGCAGTGTCATCCCTTCGGCCGCAGCGGGTGATCACTGTACAATGTCACGTTGTTCTTGCAGGTGACAGGGTGTAGGTGCGGCTGGAGGCGTAGAACTCCAGGGCGGCGCGGCCCTGTTCGCGGGGGCCGTGGCCGGAGGACTTGGTGCCGCCGAAGGGCAGGTGGAAGTCGACGCCGGTGGTCGGGGCGTTGATGCGGATCATCCCGGTGTCGAGGCGGTCGAGCCCGTGCAGCGCGGTGTCCAGGTCCGCGGTGTGGACCGAGGTGACCAGGCCGTACGGAACGGAGTTGCTGATCCGCACCGCTTCGGCCAGGTCGTCGGCGGGCAGCAGGGCCGCGACGGGCCCGAAGACCTCTTCGTGCAGCAGCCGGTGGCCGGGCGGCACCTTCTCCACCAGGACGGGGGCCGCGTACCAGCCCGGGCCGTCCGGCACGGAGCCGCCGGCCAGCACGACCGACCCGCGGCAGGCCTCCTCGACGTCGTCGCGGGCCCGTTCGCCGATGAGCGGTCCGCACACGGTGGCCGCATCGGCCGGGTCGCCGACGGGGACCGCCCGCAGTGCTTCGGCGAGCGCCTCGCGCAGCGGCGCGAGGGCGGTGCCGACCGCGACGACGCGGCCGGTGGCGGTGCACTTCTGGCCCGCGTACCCGGCGACGGCGGCGGCGATGTGGGCGGCGGCCTGCGCGATGTCGGCGTCGGGCAGGACGATGGCGGCGTTGAGGCCGCCCATCTCGGCCTGCGCCGGGATCCCGCGGGCCGTGGCCCGTGCCGCCACGGCCCGGCCGACGGCCGTCGAGCCGGTGAAGGAGACGACGTCGGCGGCGGAGACCAGGGCGTTGCCCTCGGCGGCACCGCCGGGCAGCACGGTGAAGACGTCTTCGGGCACGGCCTGTTGCACGATGGCGGCCAGCCTCAGGGCACAGGCGGTGGCCTCGGGGGCGGGTTTGAGCACGACCGCGTTGCCCGCGGCGAGTGCGGGGGCGGCCTTCCAGCTGGGGATGGCGAAGGGGAAGTTCCAGGGGGTGACGAGCCCGGCGACCCCGTGCGGGCGGCGTCGGGTGAGCAGCAGTCCGGCGCCCGCGGCGGTTTCGTGGACGGCACCGGCGGGTTCGTAGGGGGCCTGGGCGTAGTAGCGCCAGATCGCGGCGGTGCGGGCGACTTCGGCGCGGGCCTCGGCGATCGGCTTGCCGACCTCGCGCACGGCCAGCGCGGCCAGTTCGTCCGCGGCGGTCTCGATGCCGGCGGCCACCGCGGTGAGCGCGGCCGAGCGGGCGGCCGCGCCGGCGGCGGGCCAGCCGGGCTGGGCGGCGCGGGCCCGCGCTACGGCGTCCGCGACAGCGGCGGGCCCGGGGGCGGTGAACCGGAGGACCACGTCGGCGGGATCGGCGGGGTTGCGTGAGTCGAGCGTCATGGTCATAGGAGGAAGCCTCCGGGGAAGGGGTCGTCCGGGTCGAGGAAGTACTGGGCGGTGCCGGTGATCCAGGCGCGTCCGGTGACGGTGGGGACCACGGCCGGCAGTCCGCCGACCGTCGTCTCGCCGATGAGCCGGCCGGTGAACTGCGTGCCGATGAAGGACTCGTTGACGAAGTCGCGCCCCAGGGGCAGCCGGCCGCGTGCGTGCAGCTGGGCCATCCGGGCCGAGGTGCCGGTGCCGCACGGGGAGCGGTCGAACCAGCCGGGGTGGATGGCCATCGCGTGCCGCGAGTGGTCCTCGTCGGAGCCGGGGGCGGCCAGGTAGACATGTTTGACCCCGGTGATCGCGGGCTGTTCGGGGTGGACGGGCCGGTCGGGCGATGCGTTGATCGCGTCCATGACGGCGAGTCCGGCCGCCAGCAGGTCGTCCTTGCGGGCGCGGTCGAACGGCAGCCCCAGCGCGTCGAGTTCGACGAAGGCGTAGAAGTTGCCGCCGAAGGCGAGGTCGTAGGTCACCGTCCCGTACCCGGGCACCTCGGCCTTGCGGTCGAGGCCCACGCAGAACGCGGGCACGTTGGTGAACGTGACCGACTTCGCCGCGCCGCCCTGCACCCGGACGTCGACGGCCACCAGCCCGGCCGGGGTGTCCAGGCGCACGGTCGTCACCGGTTCGGTCACCTCCACCATGCCCGTCTCGACGAGGACGGTGGCGACGCCGATGGTGCCGTGCCCGCACATCGGGAGCACCCCGGAGACCTCGATGTAGAGGACGCCGACGTCGGCGTCGGGCCGGGTGGGCGGCTGGAGGATCGCGCCGCTCATGGCGGCGTGGCCGCGTGGTTCGTACATCAGGAGCGTGCGGAGGCGGTCGAGGTGCTCGATGAAGTGCAGCCGCCGCTCGGCCATCGTGGCGCCGGGGATCACCCCGACACCGCCGGTGATCACGCGGGTGGGCATGCCCTCGGTGTGGGAGTCGACGGCGTGGAAGACATGACGCGTCCGCATGGACGTCCTTTCGCGAGGAGAAGGTCGGGAGGGAGGTCAGCGGTGGCCGTCGGCGACGGCCTTCCCGGTGGCGGACCGCACCGCGGCCCGCGTCTCCCCCGCCAGGGCGGAGCGCGGCGGGCGGACGGGCCCGCCGTGGCGTCCGGCGATGTCCATGGAGAGCTTGACGGCCTGGACGAACTCGGTACGGGAGTCCCAGCGCAGCAGCGGGTGCAGGGACTTGTAGAGCGGGAGCGCGGTGGCGAGGTCGCCCGCGACGGCCGCGCGGTACAGCTCGGAGCAGGCGGCGGGGAAGGCGTTGGGGTAGCCGGCGACCCAGCCGACGGCGCCGGCCAGGGCGAGTTCGAGCAGGACGTCGTCGGCACCGATCAGCAGGTCCAGTTCCGGGGCCAGTTCGGCGAGTTCGTAGGCCCGGCGCACGTCGCCGCTGAACTCCTTGACGGCGGCTATGGTGCCGTCCTGGTGCAGCCGGGCGAGCAGGCCGGGGGTGAGGTCGACCTTGGTGTCGAAGGGGTTGTTGTACGCGACGACCGGCACTCCCGCCCCGGCGACCTCGGCGTAGTGGGCGCGTACGGCCCGTTCGTCGGCCCGGTAGGCGTTCGGGGGCAGCAGCAGGACCGAGCCGCAGCCCGCCTCGGCCGCCTGCTGTGCCCAGCGCCGGGACTCGGCGCTCCCGTAGGCGGCGACCCCGGGCATCACGCGGGCCCCGTCGCCGGCCGCGGCGACGGCGACCTCGACGACGCGGGCCCGTTCCGTGTCGGTGAGGGTCTGGTACTCGCCGAGCGAGCCGTTGGGGACGACGCCGTCGCAGCCGTTGGCGATCAGCCAACGGACGTGTTCGGCATAGGCGTCGTAGTCGACGGACAGGTCGTCGCGCAGGGGCAGGGCGGTGGCGACCATGATGCCGCGCCAGGGGCGGGCGCTGTTCCAGCCGGTGGGGGTCATCTCGATCCAGCCTCTCTGTTCAAGGGTGGGATGTCACTGATCGTCACCGAGGGCGGCGAGCGCCGACAGCGGTACGGGTACGGCGAACGGGCGCCGCTCGGTCGGGGGTTCGGGGTCGCCGTCGCGTGCGGCGAGGCAGGCCACGGCCGGACCGCACATCCGTCCCTGGCACCATCCCATGCCGGCCCGCGTGAGGAGCTTGACGGCCCGCGCGTCCCGCGCCCCGAGCCCGTCGACCGCCTCGCGGATGCGTCCGGCGGTGACCTCCTCGCAGCGGCACACGTCGGTGTCGTCGGTCAGCCACTGCCGCCATCCCGGGCCGGGGGCGTGGGCGGCGGCCATGGCGTCGGCGAAGGCGCGCATCCGGTCGCGACGGCGCCGGAGTTCCCGGATCCGGCTGCCGCGGGCACGGCCTGCGCCCAGCCGGGCGGCGACGGCGATGCCCGCCAGTTCGCCTTCCGTCAGGGCCAGGCGGACGCCGCCCACTCCCCCGGTCTCGCCCGCCGCCCACAGACCGCGCACCGAGGTCTCCTGGAAGCCGCCCAGGACGAGCGCCGAGGTGCCGTCCGCCGTCGTGCGGGTCGTGCAGCCGAGCGCCGTGGCCAGTTCGACCTGCGGGACCAGGCCGTGCCCGACGGCCAGCGCGTCGCAGCGGATCCGGCGGCCCGACCCCTGTACGGGCCGCCAGGTGCGGTCGAGCCGGGTCACGGTGACGGCCTCCACCCGGTCGGTTCCGTGCACTGCGGTGACCGCGCTGCGCGGCAGCAGCCGCACCCGGTGGCGCAGCAGCGCCGCGCCGTGGACGAGGGCCTCGGCGGCCTTCTGCGGGTTGGCGGCGAGGGCCCGGGGGTGCCGGGCGTACGCCAGGTATCCGGATGCCTCGACCAGGGCGGGCACCTGCGCGCCGGCCGCGGCCAGCGAGGAGGCGACCGCGAGCAGCAGGGGGCCGCTGCCGGCCACCACGATCCGGCGGCCGGGCAGCACGAGGCCGGATTTGAGCATGGCCTGTGCTCCCCCGGCGCTCACCACCCCGGGCACGGTCCAGCCGGGGAAGGGGAGTTGACGTTCGTACGCACCGGTGGCCAGCAGCACCGCGCGGGCCCGCACCCGCACCGGCTGCTCGTCGCAGCCGTCGGCGCCGGTGGCGCAGTGCACCGACCAGGCCGGTGCATCATCGCTGTCGCTATCGCTATCGTTCGTGATGCTCCACACGTGGTGCCCGGGCAGGTGCTGCGCAGCGCTCTCCGCCAGCCGGCTGCGCAGTTGGGCGTAGGCGGGCCAGTCGTGGTGCAGGGCCTCGGGCCGTGCTGCGCGGGTCTGGGGTGCGGGGTGCCGGTAGAACTGGCCGCCGGTGTGCGCGGAGGCGTCCAGCAGGGCGACGCGCAGGCCGAGTTCGGCGGCGGTGACGGCACCGGCGAGGCCGGCGGGTCCCGCGCCGACGACCGCCAGGTCGTACGGGTCGCGCAGGTCGCACGGTTCAGACTCCGAGGCGGTCATGACCGTGTCCTTCCTGGGTGGTGACCGCGTCGCCGGGGCGGGCGGGGACCAGGCAGGCCCGGCGGTTGGGGCTGCCGTTGACGGTGGCGAGGCAGTCGAAGCACTGGCCGATGCCGCAGAAGGCGCCGCGCGGGCGGCCGCCGTCGCGGGTGGTGCGCCAGGCCAGGATCCCGGCTCCCCACAGTGCGGCGGCGATGGACTGTCCGGGCACGGCGGTGACGCGGCGGCCGTCGAAGGTGATCTCGAACGGCGGATCGGGCTGCGCCCCGACGAGGTCGGCGGGGGTACGGGCCACCGGGGGCCTCCTCTCGGTGAGCACGGGTGAGCACGACAGAGAACGAAGGAAGTCAGGGAGTTCAGAAGCGGCCGGGGTCGAACGGGCCGATGTCCAGCGACGGTTCGCCGCCGGTGAGGCAGCGTGCGACGACGAGCCCGGTCGCCGGAGCGAGCCCGATGCCCGCGCCCTCGTGGCCGCACGCGTGCAGCAGGCCGGGGACGCGCGGGTCGGGGCCGATCGCGGGCAGGTGGTCCGGCAGGTACGGGCGGAAGCCGGTGTAGGCGCGCATGGCCCGTACCGTGCCGAGGACCGGGAAGAGGGCGGTGGCGCAGGCCGCGAGGCGTTGCAGGGCCTGCGGCGACAGGGTCCGGTCGAAGCCGACGCGTTCCCGGCTGGCGCCGATCAGGACCGGGCCGGCCGGGGTGCCCTCGACGACCGCCGAGGTCTGCAGGGCGGCGGAGTCGCTGGCCACGTCCGCGACGTAGTCGGCGGCGTACACCTTGTGCCGCACCACGCGCGGCAGGGGTTCGGTGACGAGGACGAATCCGCGGCGGGGCAGGACGGGGAGCTCCACGCCCGCGAGCCGGGCGAGTTCGCCGCCCCAGGTGCCGGCGGCGTTGACGACGTACGGCGCGTGGACGTCCCCGCGCGGCGTCCGTACGCCGCGCAGGGCGCCGTCGGTCCCGGTGAGCAGGCCGGTGACCTCCTCGCCGAGCCGCAGGCGGATCCGCTCGCCGGCCGCGCGCAGCAGGTGGGCGGTGGCGAGGGCCGGCATGACCTGGGCGTCCTGGGGGTAGTGGACGCCGCCCGCCAGGCCGGGGGCGAGGTGGGGTTCCAGGTCGTGGAGCCGGTCCGCCGGGATCTCCTCGGCGGTGACGCCCGCGGCGCGCTGCCGGTCCGCGAAGGTGCGCAGGGCGGCTGCTTCGGCTTCGTCCGCGGCGACGACGAGGCCGCCCTTGGGTTCGTACTCGATCCGCTCCGGCAGCGATGCGGCCAGTTCGGTCCACAACCGGGCGGAGAGCCGGGCGAGTTCCAGCTCGGGGCCCGGTTCCTTGTCGGAGACCAGGAGGTTGCCTTCACCGGCCCCGGTGGTGCCGCCCGCGACGGAGCCGCGGTCGATCACGGTGACGCGGAGGCCGGCGCGGGCGGCGTAGTGGGCGCATGCGGCTCCGACCATGCCGGCGCCGACGACGATGACGTCCGAGAGGTTTCCCGTTGGCACGCCAGTAATATTTCACATTGCACTGAGGTTGCCAAGGGGCCCGCTCGCCCCGCGTTCCCCTCAGCCGCCGAGCAGTTGGCCCATCCACTCCTCGACGGCGTCCGGCGTCCTCGGCAGGCCACCGGACAGCAGCCGGGCCCCCTCGGCGGTGATCACCAGGTCGTCCTCGATGCGCACCCCGATGCCGCGCAGCTCGGGCGGCAGGGTCTCGTCGTCGGGCTGGAGGTAGAGCCCGGGCTCGACGGTGAGCACCTGCCCCTCCTTCAGCACCCCGTCCAGGTAGGCCTCGGCGCGTGCCTGGGCGCAGTCGTGGACGTCCAGGCCGAGCATGTGGCCGCTGCTGCACAGCGTGTAGCGGCGGTGGAAGTCGCCTTCGGCGCTCTTCAGCACTCCCCATGCGGCGAGGCCCTCGGCGATGACGCGCATCCCGGCCCGGTGGAAGTCACGGAAGCTCGCACCCGGCCGCAGCGCGGCGATGCCCGCCTCCTGGGCGGCCAGCACGAGTTCGTAGACCTGCCGCTGGACCGGCGAGAAGCGGCCGGAGAGCGGAAGGGTGCGGGTGATGTCGGCGGTGTAGAGGCTGTCGGTCTCCACGCCCGCGTCCAGGAGCAGCAGCTCCCGCGGGTCGAGCGGACCGTCGTTGCGTATCCAGTGCAGGACGCAGGCATGGGCGCCGGAGGCAGCGATGGTCTCGTAGCCGGTGCCGTTCCCCTCGGCGCGGGCGCGCAGGCCGAAGACGCCCTCGATCCAGCGCTCGCCGCGCGGATGCGCGAGGGCACGCGGCAGGGCACGTACCACGTCCTCGAACCCTGCGGTGGTGTGGTCCACCGCCCGCTGCAGCTCGGCCACTTCCCACGCGTCCTTCACCAGTCTCAGTTCGCTGAGCACGCAGGCGATTTCGGCGTCGGCGGCCGCGCTCCGGCCCGGCGGGAGCCCGTCGAGGGCGACGCAGCGAATGCCGGTCATCCGCTCCGCCTCCACGAGGCCGGGGCGGCGCCCCACCCAGAACTCCCCGTAGCGGCGGTCCCGGTAGAAGCCCTCGTCCGTGCGCGGGGAGCGCGGCCGCACGTGCAGCACCGCTTCGTGACCATGTGGCCCGTCGGGTTCGAGGACCAGCACGTGTCCCGCCTGCTCCTCGCCGGCCAGGCCGGTGAGCCAGGTGTAGGCGCTGTGCGGGCGGAAGCGGTGGTCGCAGTCGTTGGAGCGCACCGTCAACTCCCCCGCCGGGACGAGGATCCGCTCCCCGGGGAAGCGCGCGGAGAGCCGGGCGCGGCGGGCCGGGGTGAGGGCGGCGACGGGCAGCCGGACGTCGTCGGCCGGCGGGGCGGCCTCCCACCCGGACGCCATGAAGGACGCGAGCTCGGGCGAGACGGGGAGGTCGTGACTGACCGTGCAGATCGGGGAAGTGGTGGCGGGTGACGCCGATTTGGGCATGACGCTCCTCGGACACAGGGTGGGTGAGGGTGGGGGGGGCTTGCCGGGATCCCGTCAATGCAATTTCACATTACTGTGTTACCGGTCACACGCCACCCATGCCAGCCGTGCCGGCCGTGTGACATTTCACAGAAGACCGTGGAGGCGCACCCCTGTCCGAACGCCCCGCCACTCCCTACCATCCGCGGCATGGACCTGGAGCTTCGGCACTTACGAGTGCTGTGTGCGATCGCCGACGCCGGGAGCGTCGGCCGGGCCGCGACGGGCCTGGGGTACTCCCAGCCGGCCATGAGCACACAACTCCGGCGGATCGAGCGGTTCTTCGGCGAGCCGCTGTTCGTGCGCAGGACGTCGGGTGTCGAGCTGACGCGGTACGGCGTGGAGGTGGTGGCCCAGGCCCGTGACGTCCTGGCCCGCGCGGCGGCGATCGGCCGCCGGCCGGCCGGGGGCACCGCGAGGGCGCGCCGGTCCTTGCGCCTGGCCGCGACCAACTCGCCGGTGCTGTCCGGCATGGTCATGCGGCTCCGGACGCTGCTGCCCGGCCTCGACGTCACGGTCAGCAGCGTGTACGCGTCCTCGGAGATCGTCGAACTCCTGGAGCACGGCGAGGTGGACGCGGCGATCGCGGCCGACTACCCCGGGCGGGAGTTGCGCCACTCCCCCGCGGTGGCGCACCGCGGGATCGTCACGGAGCCGTCCTTCGTCGCCCTGCCCGCGCACCACCGGCTGCGGCACTGCCCGGAGGTCGCGCTCGCCGACCTGGCCGACGACGCGTGGTTCCTGACGCCCGACGACGGGGCCGGCTGGCCCGGGGTGTTCTACGCGGCCTGCGGCTCGGCCGGGTTCACGCCGGTGGCGGTGCACGAGTTCCTGGGCGACCGGGTCGAGTTGCAGGACATGATCGCCGAGGGGCTCGGGGTGTCCGTCGTCCAGGCGACGCACCGGCCGGTCTCCGACGTCCTGGTCAAGCCGCTGGCCGGCACCCCGCTGTGGTGCCGCTACGTCCTGGCCTGGCGCCGGGAAGGCCTGGCCGACGAGGTCGCGGACACCCTCTTCGGCTCCGCCACCGCGGCGTACCGCGAACTCATCGCGCACTCGGCGCACTTCCGGGCGTGGGCGTCGCGGACGTGGAGCGTGGCCCGGATCTAGGGCGCGAGTCCAGGGCCTGTCCGATGGGCCGGTGCGGGCCCCGCGCCGTCCTGGGCCGGAGCAGCTGCTTCCGACAGCGGAAACCCTCGGTCCTGCGTCCGGAAATTCGGGGTTTCCGCTGTCGGAGTCACTCACTCCGCATGACCCCGGGGCGCGGGGCGGCTCGGACGTCTCGACGTTATGACGTGCGCATGCAATGTGCTATGTCACACCCCATTGCCCGGGCGTTCACGCGGTGGGACGGTGCCGCATACGCCTCAGTCACCTTCACCCGAGGCGCACCCCCCACGCCCCCCCACGAACCTCCCCCGAAGGAGTCTGGATGCTCCAGCGCTTCACCCTGCCCAGATGCGTGTCCGGCGGCCTGGCCGCCTGTGTCACGGTCGCCGGTCTGCTGGCGACCCCGGCACTTGCGGCAGCACCCCCGTCCGTCGCCGCAGCCGGGGCGCGGCCGGCGGCTTCCCCCGTACCGCCGACCGGATCGACGGCCGACGCCAACGACCGGGACACCGTGCAACGCCGACGGCTGTCCGTCGGCCAACTCCCGCCGCTCAGACCGGCCCGGACAACGGCGGCGACGCAGAAACCGCACGCCTCCGGCAAGCCCGCCGCAGCCTCCTGCACCCCGGCCGACTTCGGCAGCCGGTCCGGATCCGACCTGGCCGAGTTCGTGAAGGCCTCGTCCAAGGACTGCGTCAACACGCTGTTCGCCGTCACGGGCGCGGATGCGCACAACATCTTCCGCGAAGCCCAGATGGTGACGGTGGCCGAGGCCTTCGAGAGCGCGGCGGAGGCGTATTCCGGAGACGGCTCGACCGGCGCGCTGCAGCTGACGCTCTTCCTGCGCGCGGGCTATTACGTGCAGTTCAACCACGCCTCCGACGTCGGCTCCTACGGCCCGGACCTGGCGAAGGCGGCCGAGGCCGGCCTGGACGCCTTCTTCGCCAACGATCATTCGAGGGACGTCACTTCGGCGAACGGCGACACCCTGGGCGAAGTCCTCATCCTGACGGACAGCGCCGGCGAACAGGCCCGCTACTTGAACGTCTACAAGCAGGTGCTCGACGGGTACGACAGCTCCTACGATGCGATCCCCAGCATGCTGACAGCCGTCAACGACGTCTACACGCCCCTCTGGCGCGGCAACTGGAACACGGCCTACGTCAACGCGGTCACGGCCGACCCGAGCATCGTCGACACGCTCAAGACGTTCGCGGTCAACCACCTGGGGCTGCTGGGCACCGACCGTTCCTACCTGGACTCCAACGCCGGGATGAACGTCGCCCGTTACCTTGAGCACCCCGCCCTGCGGGACAAGGTCCGGCCGCTGGCGAAACAGTTGCTGGACGCCGCGAAGATCACCGGCCCGACCGCCCCGCTGTGGGTCACCGTCGCCTCCCAGGCCGACTACTACGACCAGACCAACTGCGGCTACTTCGGCACCTGCAACCTCCCGGACCGGCTGACCAAGGCCGCACTGCCCGTCACCCATTCCTGCGACTCGGCGCACACCATCAGCGCGCAGGCGCTGACCTCCGACGAGCTCGCCGCCACCTGCGCCAGCGTCCTGGGCCAGGACCCGTACTTCCACAGCCTCGTGAAGGACAGCGGCGCGATACCGGGCCAGTACGAATCCACCATCCGGCTCGTCGTGTTCGGCAGCCGCACCGACTACCAGACCTATGCCGGTGCGATCTTCGGCGTCGGCACCGACAACGGCGGCATCACACTGACCGGGGACCCGACGAGGGCCGACAACCGGCCCACGTCCATCATGTACCAGAAGGCCCAGGACGACGGCTTCACGGCCCGGATCTGGAACCTCAACCACGAGTACACGCACTACCTCGACGCCCGCTACGACATGAAGGGCGACTTCACCCAGCAGACGGCCGTCCCCGACGTCTGGTGGATCGAGGGCCTCGCCGAGTACGTCTCCTACGGCTACCGCGGCATCACGGACGACGGGGCGGTCGCCGAGGCCGGGAAGCACACCTACCGGCTGAGCACCCTGTTCCAGAACACCTACGCGAACAGCGACGTGACCCGCACCTACCCGTGGGGATACCTCGCGGTCCGCTACATGGCCGAGAAGCACCCGGCCGACCTCGACGCCATGCTCGCCAACTTCCGGACCGGCGACTACACCGGCGGCTACGCCGTCTACAACACCGGCATCAGCACCCGCTACGACGCCGACTTCGACAGCTGGCTCACCGCCTGCGCATCCGGCGCCTGCGCCGCCAAGGCGGGACCGACGGCGGACTTCGACACGAAGGTCTCGGGCCTGACCGTCGACCTGACCGACAAGTCCGCCGCCTCCGGCAACGGCCGTATCGCCGCACGGTCCTGGGACTTCGGCGACGGGACCTCGTCCGGGGAGTCCAACCCGAGCAAGACGTACGCCTCCGCGGGCACGTACACCGTGGCTCTCACCGTGACCGACGACAGCGGGCGCACCTCCACCGCCCGCAAGCAGGTCACGGTGGGCGGCGACGTGACCGCGTGCACGGACCGGGACACCCGCGTCCTGGGCAGGAACTGCTCCCGCACCGGCCGCTCGGCCACGGCGGGCAACCTGGACTACCTGTACCTCTACCTCCCGGCCGGCACGACGACCCTGACCGTCGCCACGACCGGCGGCACGGGCGACGCCTACCTCTACTACAACCCCGGCAACTGGGCGACGGACAAGGCCTATACGACGTCGTCCACCAAGTCCGGCACCGCCCAGACCATCACCGTCACGAACACGACGGCGGGCTACCGGTACATCAGCCTGTACGCCAAGACCTCGTTCAGCGGGGTCACGGTCACGACGCGGTACTGACGGCTGAACGCTGAGCACGATCGACCACGGCGGGTGCCCTGCGGGGTGCCCGCCGCGGGCCGTGCAGACAAAGACGGCGGCCTTGGCCGGACCGGGCCTCGGCCAGGCCGAACAGCGAGGTTCAGCAGCGCACTTCCCGGGTGGTGCTCATCCGCCGGAGTTGCCGTGCGGGATGCCGAGGATGATGTCGCCGGCGCGGGCGATGACCGGAGCACGGGTGGTGCCGGGGTGGTCGGCGGCGAGGAAGTGGCTGCCGATGGCCGTGCAGAAGGCGAGCAGGGCGCGGGCCTCGACCTCGTCGGGGTCGTCGCAGAAGGTGCCGATGGCGTCGCGCAGCAACTGAATGCGCTTGTTGTCCACGCGGCGCAGGCGCTCGGCGACGGTGCGGTCGCGGCGGGCCCAGTCGCGGACGGCCAGGTCGATGGGCAGCAGACGGTCGCTGGAGAAGGTGAGCTGACCGGCCCGGCGGGCCTTGTCCCGCACGTCGCCGCCCTCCCGCTCGACCTGGTCGATCACGTCGTCCACGCTCTCGCGCTCCCAGGTGTCCAGCATCTCGGCCAGCAGCGCGTCGCGGTCGGCGAAGTACCCGTAGAAGCCGCCCTTGGTCACCCCCAACGCCTTGGCGAGCGCCTCGACCCGCACCGCCTCCGCACCGCCCGCGGCCAGCGCCCGCAGTCCCTCCTCGACCCACTTCTCGCGTGGTGTGCGCAATGCGCCCATCTGTGGCTCACCTCACCCTGTCAGACCGTCAGACCTGTTGTACGGATCCGTACAACAGGTCTAACCTCGCGTTGTACGGCATCGTACAAGCTCGAGAGAGGCCACCGTCATGTCATTCGGTTTCGTTGCCTTCCACTACCCGGCCCCCGAACACGTCGACGAGTTCGTCGGCGAGTGCCACAAAGTCGCCGAGGCGCTGCGGCAGCAGCCGGGCTGCCTGTCCGTCGGGGTCTGGGTCACCCCGGACGGCGAGGCCGTCGTCACCAACGCCGCGTTCGAGTCCGAGGAGGCCTTCCGGGCGACGGCCGGTCTCGCCCGCGAGATGGGCGCGACGCCCGACGGCCTGAGCGACCTGGAGATCAGGCCCCGCGAGGTCCACTTCCTCGTGTCGCGGTAGTCACGGTAGTAGCGGTAGTCGCGGTAGAAACGCCGCGAAGGGCCGGCACTCGGCTTCGCCGCATCCCCCTCGGGCAGTGGTGCTCGGGAAGTGGCGCTCGGGAAGTGGTGCGAAGCGCTGGGTGCATGGCCGTCAGACCGCTCCCCGGCCGGTCAGGGCGAGCAGGGAATGGACATGGCCGGCGCGGGCCATCAGTGGCGCGTAGCGTTCGTCGGCGGCGATGCGGGCGCAGCGGTCCAGTTCCGCCAGCCGTCCCTCGACGGTGGCGATGTTCTCCCGCGTCTTGTCCAGGGAGGTGCGCAGGGCGTCCTGCTGCTTCCCGTTCCCGCCGAGCCAGGACGGCAGGCCGCCCCAATGCCGTTTGGCGCAGGCCTTCTCCAGGGCGCTCCGGGTGCGCCGGAGCCGGCCGAGCATCTCCTCCATGGTCTGCCGGTCGTGCTGCAGCCCGTCCGTGCCCTGCCGGGCGATACGGGAGTACACCGCCAGCGCACGCCCGGCGTCCTGCACGTCGGAGCGTGCGCGCTCGAGCGCGTCCGTCGCGTGGCCAGTGCCGGTCAGCCCGGTGATGCGGTCGGTCAGGAACTGTTCGGTGCGCCCGAGTTGGTCCTGTCGCACGGTGGCGATCCATGAGGTGTCCCGGTCCGGAGAACACCGCTGCGCGATGTGCAGTGCGCTGATCGCCCTGCGCCCCTCGGGAGAGTCGACTCCCTCCAGCTCCGCCTCGGCACGGGCCAGCCGCGGACGGAGCGCCCCGGCCTGTGCCTGGAGGTCCGCGAGGTCCCCGGCGGAATAGATCCAGTCGTAGAGCCAACGGACGACCGGAGGCCGCCGCTTGGCACGCTTGCGTGCCAGCCACTGCTCGGCTTCCTCCACGTCCGCCAGTTCCGCACGCAGCCCTGCGGCCCGCCGGTGGAAGCCGTCGATCTCGGCGACCGGATCCGCCGCGCGGGCCGCGGCCTGCTGGGCCCGGCTGTGCAGCACGGCCCGCAGCCGGCCGTCCTCCTGGCCGTGCGCCAACTGGTCGGCCAGCTGGTCCAGTTCCTGGCCGGTGCGGCCGATGAGCGAGGCGGCAAAGGCCGCACCGTCGTCGGCCGGACGCGGCCACGTGGTCCCGCCGCGGGGGACGGCGGGTTCGGCCGTCCGGGCCGGGCTCGTCCGGACTTCACCGACCGGCGTCGACCGCGGGGGCCGGGTGGGTTTCGGCACCGTCTGGTACAAGCGGGAGCCTCCATGGGGATGACCGGGCGAACAGGGAGAACGATCGCAGGGGCGGCGATCGCCTTGCAGTCCCGGAAAGTTGACTCCTTTGCCGTTTTGCCGTCATGAGGTGACTGCGTACGGGCGCAGTCCGGCCTCAGCCCCGTGCCGGGCAGGCACCCTCGTACCGGCTCGTACCGGCTCGTACCGGGCGAGGTCTCGGACGACGTCCGCCGCGCCGCTTCCCGCGCCTGCCGGCAGCGCCCGGACACGCCGAAGACGGAGCGGAAGGCCCGGTGCTCTCGACGACCGGCTCACAGGGTTGCATGCCGGACCCCCAGTCGCCCCGGATCAATGGTGCTCGTCCAGCTCCGTGAGCAGCGAGGGATTGACGATGCGCACGATGGTCTCGATGTCGTCCCGGTGCGCGGCCGGCCACAGCACTGTACGCGCGGCGCGGTACTTCGCCGCGAGGCGCTCCCGCTTCTCCCGCGGCAGCCGGGCGGCCCGTTCGGGGCGGGAGTTGTGCGCGTTGTCGGCGATCTTCACGAGTGTCGCCTGCGCGTCGCCGGTGATCCGCCGGATCTTCTCGGCGTAGGTCAGGCCCGTCTCGTTGGTCACCGCCTCGACGATCTGGACGGCCCGGGAGGGGACGCCGACGGCACGCAGACGCTCGGCGGTCCAGTCGGTGTCCTCGATGACGTCGTGCAGCAGTCCGGCCATGACGAGCTCGTCACCGAAGGGTGCGAGCCCCGCGGCAACCGCACGCACGTGCTCGACGTACGGCACGCCGGTCTTGTCGACCTGCCCGGTGTGCGCGTCATGCACCAGGGCCTCGACCTCGCGGACCGACTTCATGCTGTGCTCCTTCGTCGCGTGGGGTGCACGGTAGCCGGACCAGGACCCCGACCATGGCGGCGGCCCCGCCGCCCTGTGCACGATGACGACGCGGAGTTCGTCGAGCACTGGTGCGTGCGGGTCGGGACGCGGGCTGTGCCGGGCCGTCCGTTGCTCGGACTGGCCGGGCTGCGGGGCCCGCCCGCGTGGACGCTGCTGGCTAATTCGGCCCCTGCTTTGCCCCGTCGAGCATCAGCTCGACGGGGCAAAGTCGCGCGAAGTGGCTGGTGCGGGTGCGGGCTCGTGGTGTGCCGGTGAGATGGGCGTCGATGCGGGTGAGGTTGAGGGCTGCTGCGGTGAACTGGTGCTGGAGACTGGTCTTCGCCAAACCCCGGTAACGGGATCTGCGCAGGCCGCAGCGCCCGACGGCCTGCGAGATGGTGCCCTCGACACCGGCGCGGATCTTGTAGCGCTCTTTCCAGGCGTCGGTCTGCTGCTCGGCGCGGATGCTGCGGATGGCGTCGTGTTCGGCCCGGTGCTGCCGCAGCATGATCTCCCGACCGCGGCTGGAGGCCGACTTGATGCATGAACGCCGGTCGGGGCAGGGGCCGCAGCGGCTGTCGGGAAACCGCACACGGATCACCGGCAGGCCCTTTGAATCGGTGCGGGGATACCACTGCGTGGCGGTGGCCCCGCTGGGGCAGGTGGCCTGCCTGCGTTCCCAGTCGATGGTGAACGCGTCCAGCCCGAAGGCGCCGTTGGCCTGGGCCGAGGTGTTGCCGGTCAGCGGCCCGTGCAGTTCGACGCCGTGATCGTTGCGGGCGGCGAGGACGCGGGCGGCGGTGGGATAGCCGGCGTCCACCCAGTGCTCGCTGGGCAGGCAATTTCTGGCCGCGAGGGACGTGTGGATCTCGTCGTTCATCATGCTGTCCGCGACCGTGGCCACGGTGGTCGCCACGTTGGTGACCAGGTTCGGCACGTCCTCACCACAGGTCTCGGTGAGATGGACTTTGTACCCGTCCCACTTGGTGTCCCGCTTGACACCGACCCGAGCGTCCAGGTCATAGGGGGTGACCAGGCGCATCGCGCCCGGCGGCCGGTCTTTTGGGTCCCTGCACCTCACCTCCCCCTCCACCACCGAGAACTCCTGCACCCACACTCGGCGCAGGGCCTCTACTTCCTGAAGCTCGTGCAGTCCCGCCGGGGCATCGGCGGCGCGGACCGCCTGGAGCAGGTGCATGCCGTCCCGGCCGATTCGGGCTCCCACTTCGTCTCGCTTCGCGCTGGCTTTGGGAAACCGGGAGTCCTCGGCCCGCGTGGCGTAGTGGCGGAACCAGTCCGGCCCCGCGACCTGCACCAGCCAGTCGCCAGCGGTCTGCGCAAGAGCGTTCAGCGCCGCCCGCAACGTCTCCGCCACCAGTTCCAGCCGACGCAGGTCACGTGCCGACGACAGCACGTGCGAGGAGTCCGTCCGGGCCCGGCCCGCGCTCTTGAGCAGCCCCTTCTCCCGGGCCGCGGCCAGCACACCATCCAGCACCCGACGCCCGCCGTCCGAGGCGGCCAGCCGGTCCCGGAACTCCGACAGCACCGAGAAATCGAAGCCTGGATCGTCGAGTTGAAGCCCGAGCGCGTACTTGTAGTCGATCCGCGCCCGAACCGCCTCCGCGGCCTGGCGGTCGGTCAGCCCCTCAACGAACTGCAGCACCGACACCAGAGCCAGCCTGGCGGGAGACCAGGCAGGCCGGCCACGCACAGCAAACAGATCCGCGAAGTCCTCGTCACGGAACAGCACCCCGAGCTCGTCCCGCACCCGGATTGCCAGGCTCCCCTTCGGGAACGCGGCGCGAGCCACCCGCACCGTCTCTGCCGGAATCTCCCCCGGACCCTTCGGCTGCATCGACATCGACACCCACCCCCCCCCCGTGCGCAAAAACGTCGGTCCCCACGACCACAACCGGGTTATGAGGACCGACGTCACGCGAGAGACCGAATAGACCAACAGCGTCCGCATGGGCGGGCCCCGGGTGGGCGGGAGGGGCTACGGCCGCCAGATCACCGCGGTGCGCGTGGAGCTTCCCGGCGTCGGGACGGTGATTCGGACGCCGACGGCCACGCCGGAGTTGTTGATGGACGTGGCGTAGGAGTTGCTGCCGTCCGGTGTCACGTTCAGTTCGGTCAGGCTCCCGTCGGCCTCGTAGCGGAGGGCGAAGCGGTGCAGAGTATCCATCGAGTTCTTGGCCCCGGTGTGCCCGATGGCGACACCGGTGTCGTTGACGGCGACGGCCGTGGTGTACTCGTAGGCGGAGCCGATCGCCGTGGCAGTGCCGTCGGGGCTCCAACTCGTGGCGGTGTAGTCGATGTTGTCCGCTCCGAGCTGTCGACCGACGACGGTGCCCGAAGCGTTGATGGCGTTCGCGCCGGAGTGCGGGCCCAGGTCCGTGACGGTGCCATTGGCGCCCCAGGTCACGGAGCGGGACTGGTCGATCGTGCCACCGGTCGGCACGGCCCCCCAAGCGAGCACGGTGCCGGCGTCGTTGATCTGGACGACCCACGCGGTGGAGTAGGCCGAGGCCGGGTCGAGCGGGACGGGAGTCCCGTCCGGGTTCCACTTCACGGGGTGGTAGACGGTGTCGACCGAGTAGGACACACCGGCGACCGTGCCCGAGCTGTTGACCGAGAGGGCCAAGGCGGCGGTGTCACCCTTGAGCGGAGCGAGCTGGACGGCCTGGCCGTCCGGGCGCCATTTCACCGCGTGGTAGGTCCCCCCGAGCTCGGACTCTCCCACCGCGATGCCGGTGCGGCTCATCGCGCGGAAGACGGTCGAGGTGTCGCCGGGCAGCGGCTGCAGCTGGGTGACCGTGCCGTCGGGCGCCCAGCGCGCCGGGCGGCCCCCCGAGTAGCCGGCGGCGGTGCCGTCGTCGCTGACGGCCTCGACGTAGCCTGTCGGGTCCCCGGGCAGCAGCGGGGGGAGTGTCGCGGGGGTGAGGTCCGCGTTCCAACGGACCGGAGACATCCGGTTGTTGGGGCCGTCGGTGTAGCCGACGATCACCCCGTTGTCGTTGATCGCGGCGGCATAGCTCGAGGTGGCGCCGGGCGGGAGAGGCAGGTCGGCGCCCACGTCGGCCGACGCGCCGGTGTCGGCCGACGCGCTGCCGGCCGTGGCCAGCGTGAGGGTACAGACGGTGGCCAGGGCGATGGTGGCGGCGCCCGCGGACCGCAGGGCTCTGATACCGATGCTCATGACGTGCGTTCCTCGTCTCGTGGACTTCCCCGGAATGGCACTGTGGTGGTGCTGTGTCACGTCGCGCACGGAGAGTTCCCGTGGGCAACACTGCTCGCCGCACAGGAACTTCACTCAGTCTTCACGACGTGGGGCGCGACCCGCAGCCGAATCCGAATGCCTGTGCGGGATTCGTCTGTGAAGGGGGTAGCGACCTCGCGTCATCGTGAGTCGCGTATTCCTTGGCTGGGGAGTTACCCGGGGTGTCCGACCGGCAGGCACTCCTGAGCCGCTGCCACCTGCCCGGTGCACTGGTGCCGTCCTTGACGGGCGCGCTGTCGTTGATGTGCGCTGTTCCTGTGCGGCGTGAGCCGGTGGTTGCAGCGGTAAGCCTGCATCCCGCCTGCGCAGGGGCACTTGCTGCGCTGCCTGCGGGGCATGATGACGGCCATGAGGCGAGCTTCGTGGTGGCGCCGTCGTCTCCTGACGGTGCTGGTGTGCCCGTTGACCGTTGCGCCGGTCGCCGTTGCGTCACCCGCACACGCCGACAGCACCGCTGCCCGTGCCGGGCACGAGTTGAGATACGCAGCGCTCGGCGATTCGATCGCGTCCGGACTCGGTGCCGGCAACTACGAGGCGTCCAGTGGCAGATGCAGCCGCAGCGCCAACGCGCACCCTGCTCTGTGGGCCGCGGAGCATCACGTGGCCGAGTTCCGCTTCGCGGCGTGCTCGGGAGCGAAGACCTCCGACGTTGCCTCCACCCAGATGGCCGACCTCGATAGCGGTGTGAGGATGGTCAGTGTGACCGCGGGAGCCAACGATGTGGGGTTCGCCGATGCCCTGAATGTCTGCACCACGCAGGGCGAGCAGGCCTGCCTGCAACGCGTCGGGCAGGCCAGGAACGACATCGACCGCACGCTCCCCGGGCGGCTGGATGCCCTGGACACGACGGTACGGGAGAAAGCCCCGCAGGCCCGTGTGGTGGTCTTCGGCTACCCCCATCTGTTCTCCGCCGAGGCCTGCAGCGGTCAGCCGGTCAGCCCGCGGGGGCAGGCCGCACTCAACGACGCCGCCGACCGCCTCAACACGGTCACCCGCAACAGCGCCCAGGCTCACGGATTCGTCTTCGCCGACGTCACCCACGCGTTCACCGGTCACGAGCTCTGCTCGGACGACCCCTGGATCATCTCCCCCTCCCTGTTCACCCTGGACAGCGCCTACCACCCCAACGCCGAGGGCCAGCGTGAGGGATACCTGCCGGCCCTGGAGGCCGAGGCCGGAAGCGGTTCCTGATCCTGGGCAACCGGGGTTGCGATCCGGATGGTCGCGATGTTTGCCGCTCGTCGGCATCAGGACGCCTACGGTCGCTGGAGTCCCCGGAGGAGGAGGGCGATCAGGCGTCGGGGGTCGTATCGGGGGTCGTTGTCGCGTCCGATGCACAGGTTGCCGATGCCGCGCATCAGTTCGTAGGGCTGAGTGCCGGGCCTGATGTCGCCGGTCTCGACCGCGGCGTCGAGCAGTTGGGCGCAGACGGGCAGCAGGCGGTCGAGGAAGTAGGCGTGCAGCGCGGCGAAGCGGTCGCTGTCGGACTGCAGGGCGTCGGCAAGGCCGTGCTTGGTGACGAGGAAGTCGACGAAGAGGTCGATCCATTGGTGCAGTGCGTCGAGCGGCGAGTCGGCGCCGGCCAACAGGTGCGGGCCGGCTTCGGCGCATGCCTCGATCTGGTGCTGGTACACGGCGGTGACGAGGTCCGCCCTGGTCGGGAAGTGGCGGTAGATCGTGGCCATCCCGACGCCCGCCCGGGCCGCGATCCGGCGGATCGGCGCGTCGACGCCGGAGGTGACGAACACCTCGGCTGCGGCCGTGAGCACGGTCTCCCGGTTGCGCTGGGCGTCGGCCCGTTTGCTTCGGGGCGGCGCATCCCCTGCAGGACCCTCGGCGGCCATCTCGTTCTCCTTCGACACCGATTGACAAAGCGGAGCGGCGCTCCGGATACTAAATGGAGCAACGTTCCGTTTCAGCCTAGCCGAAACGGACCGCCCCTACCGCCCTGTCCACCCGCCGGCCGCAGGAGACCGGCGGGCGGCAGGCGCCACCGAAAGGGAACCCACACCGTGAGCACCTCCCCCACCACCGACGCCCTGGGCGCGCCCGTGCCGGTGCTGTCCCTCAGCCCCGTAGTCCTGTCCGTGCCCGGACGTCCCGTGGATCTCCAGGTACGCGTCTCCGCACCCGCGACCGGAACCGGCCTCCCCGTCATCCTCCTCTCCCACGGCCACGGCCCCTCGAACAACCTCTCCTCGCTCAACGGCTACGCGCCGCTCGCCACCTTCTGGGCCGCCCACGGATTCGTCGTCGTCCAACCCACCCACCTCACCTCCCGGACACTCACCCACCTGGTCGCCGACGCCCCCGGCGCACCCGACTTCTGGCGCTCCCGCGCCGAGGACATGGTTCACATCCTCGACCAGCTCGACGTGATCGAGAACGCCATGCCGCAGCTTGCCGGACGGATCGACCACACCAAGATCGCGCTCGCCGGGCACTCGCTCGGCGGCTTCACCGCCGCCCTCCTGCTGGGCGCCGGGCTCACCGACCCCGGCACCGGGAACCTGGTGCACCTCGTCGAGCCCCGGATCAAGGCGGGCGTGCTCCTCGCCGCGCCCGGCAGGGGCGGTGACGTCCTCAACGGGCCCATGGCCGAGCAGTGGCCGATCATCGGAGCCGTCGACTTCTCCACCATGACCGCACCCGCGCTGGTCGTCGCCGGCGACAAGGACGACTCCCGGCACTTCACCGACATGGGACCGGACTGGCACACCGACCCCTACACCCTCTCCCCCGGCCCCAAAACCCTGCTCACCCTGTTCGACGCGGAACACGGACTCGGCGGCATCGCCGGCTACGACGCCGCCGAGACCACCGACGAGAACCCCGAGCGAGTCGCCGCACTTGCCCGGCTCACCGCGGCCTACCTCCACACCCGACTCCACCCCGGCGCCCCTGCCTGGCAGACCACCTGCGAGGCACTGACGACCGGACCCGACCCAGTAGGCCACGTCGAATCCAAGTAGGTGCCTCGATGATCTGGGTCAACGACCTCCTGAAGCGGCCGTAGGACGAATCTAGGCCGGTCAGCGGATCCCTGTCCGTAGGGTCCTCGTAGCACGGCTCACCGAAGGCGAGCGTGCTGGGCAATGCGTGCGACGCGTGCCTTCGCCGGGTGTCTCGGCAGCATCCGGTGCACAGCTCCCTACGCACCGCCGCACCACTTCGGATCGGCAAAACGACAGAAGGAGCACTGATCAGCCATGCCTCGCAACTGGAAGACGTTCGGCGCACTCGTCGTCGCAGGTTGCTGCGCCACGATCGGCCTCACCACGGGAACCGCTGAGGCACAGACGCAAATAAAGACCGGCAACGTCACGCAATCCGGTTCGTACAACGACTACGGCAGAACGGGCAACTACCAGTTCGTGGCGAACAATTGGGACAGCCGCTATCAACGCTACCAGCAGTCGTTCGTCTGGGTATCCGGGCAGGACGGCGGCAAGGACATGGCCCACTGCCTCCGGGGCAACGGCGGTGGAAACTGGTACGAGTCCTCGATCGTCGCGCGCCACGGTACGAACTCCTCGCACTACGACTGCACCGGCAACGGCACCTACAACCGGGGTTTCGACCAGGTGGGCGTCGACCTGAGCAACTGGTGACAGATGCCTGAGCAGGTAGCAGGAGCCCTGGTGCGCCCCTTGCGGAGCGCACCAGGGCACACCAGGCACACCAGCCGAAGGAGGAGGCCCGGACGATGCTGGGCAAACACAAGACCCTTGCGGTCCCGGTGGCCGTGATCATTGCCGCGATGGTCGCGGCGGGGTTCGCGTACTTTCCGTCCGGCAAGGGCCGGACAGCCCGGGCGACGGCCGACACCCGCCGATTCGTGCTGATCCTGGCAGGTGTTTCCAGCCCCTCGGAGTCGGCAAAATTCGACCTCGAGGTTGCCGCTCGCACGGAGGCCCTGACATCCACATGCATGAAGTCGCACGGCTTCCAGTACCTTCCCAAGAACCCGCACAGCGTGGTTGATGTCGAGGATGCATCAGATTTTTCGAGCCTTGACTACGCGCGCAAGCACGGGTTCGGAATATCGGTGTTTCCGCATTTCGCCCCTGAGGCCACGGCAGCCAAGAAGTACATGAAGACCCTTTCAGCGGCTTCCCTCAAAGCTTACGATGCAGCCCTTCCCGGTTGCGTCGACAGCTCGCAACATACGACCGAGAAGGAATATGGAATCCCGGAGGCGAACTCCGAGTGGGCCCGGGTGGACGGTGAGGTGCAACACGACAGACGCTACCGATCGGCACTGGAGACGTGGAAAGCCTGTGCGGCGGCAGCCGGTCATCCCGCGCAGTCCCGTCTCGCGCTCATCACGGACCTGCGCAAGGAATACACGTCCGTGATGGCCGGAATTCAGGGCGAGGACCGAGTGCTTCCCCAGGACCAACTGGCGGCGCTGGCCGCTCGGAATCCTGCGTGGCAGAAGTTCCATCAAGCGGAACTCGATGCCGCCGTGGCGACATTTCCCTGCTCGCAAGCCGCCGATCGGACGTATGTGTCCGTATTCCTCCAGTACTTGAACCGGAACAGTTGAGGCGCCCGTCCCTCGCGACCTGAATCCGGCTCGGCCGGTCGCCCCGCCCGGCCGTCCGGTGAAGCGCCGCAGCCAACCACCGTACGAGCCGACAGGAACGGCGGGGGCCAACTTCCACTGCTCGCCGACGAGTTTCCCGCGTGCCACGATCGCTTCCTGCCGGATCCCCCCTGCCGAGGGACCCGGATCGGCACGTTTGATCACGGCATCACACCCCTTGCCTGCCTACCCGTCTTCGGTACGCCGTGCCACGGGGACGCTGGGGACACCGGGGCCGCTATGGACACGGATCCTTCGGCCGTCCTAGATTCGTCCTAGTGCGAGGTCAGCCAGGGGAACGGCGCTCATCGTCACGTGCCGGGGGAAACATGAGGTTCGGCATACTGGGGCCGTTACACGCCCGGATCACCGGACGCGAGGTCCGGTTCAACGGACCGCGGCAGGCGAAGATGCTGGCAGCGCTTCTGGTCGACGCCAACAGCATCGTCGCCATGGAACGGCTCGTCGCCGTGATGTGGGACGGGAGCGCGCCCGCCACTGCGGTCCGTCAGGTCCAGGACGCCGTCTCCGGACTGCGCCGCAACCTCGTCGCCTGCGGGGCACCCGACTCCCTGATCAGCACCCGGCGCGGCGGCTACGAGATCCACCTGGGCCCGGATCAGTTCGACCTGCTGGAGTTCGGCCACGAGCGGTACCTCGCCGAACGGCAGACGGTCCCGTTCGAGACGGCCGCCGCGCTGCGCCGGGCACTGGCCTGCTGGCGCGGGAACGCCCTGGTCGACGTCTCCAGCCGGGTCCTGGAGATCGATGCGGCACGGCTGAACGAGGAACGCGCGGCCACGCTCACAGAGTGTCTGGCCATCGAACTCGACCTGGGGCGTCATCGAGAGGTCGTTGCCGAGCTGACCGCTCTGCTCCGCGAGCACCCCTACGACGAGCATGTCGCCGAACACCTGATAGTCGCTCTCTACCGGTGTCGGCGACAAGGCGAGGCGCTGCAGGTGTACGAGCGGCTGCGCCGGACACTGGCCGACGAACTCGGCGTCGACCCCACCCCGCCGCTCCAGGCGCTGCATCAGCGCATCCTCACCGCGGATCCCGCCCTGACGACTCCGGTCCCGGCAAGCAGACCCTTGGACATGCCGCTGGACGTGCCACCGGAGAGCCCTGACGCGGCGGCCGCCGGGCCGGCCATGGCGATGCCCGTGCGTCAACTTCCCCTCGACGTATCCGACTTCGTGGGCCGGGCCGAGGCGCTGGCCGAGATCGCCGGACTGCTCGACGGGACGGCGCCGAACCGGGCCCCGGTCGCCGTCATCGTGGGCGGTCCCGGTGTCGGCAAGTCCTGTCTGGTGACGCATGCCGCGCGGCTGGCGAGCGCCGCCTTCCCCGACGGCCAGCTCTACCTCAACCTCGCCGCCACGTCGGACGAGCCGCGGGACCCGGGACTGATGCTGGCAGAGGCGCTGCGCGCGCTCTCGATCACCGGCAGCGCGATCCCGAACGGCCTGTCCGAGCGGGCCGCGCTCTACCGGTCGTTGCTGGTGGACCGCCGCATGCTGGTGGTGCTGGACGATGCCGGTCACGCCGATCAGGTGCTGCCCTTGCTGCCCGCGGCCGACGGCTGTGCCGTGTTGATCACCAGCCGCACTCTGCTGACGCAGCTTCCCGGTGCCCGGCACATCGACCTGGACGTGCTGAGCCCGGCAGAGGCACGGGAGTTGTTCACCGGAATCGTCGGGCGGCGGCGGGTGGAGCGGGAACCGGCGGAGGCCGACGCGATCCTCGACTGCTGCGGCAACCTGCCGCTGGCGATCCGGATCGCCAGCGGCAAGCTCACGGGCCGCCCGGCCTGGTCGCTGCGGGTGCTGCGGGAACGGATCGAGGACGAGTCCCGGCGGCTGGCCGAGCTGAGGATCGGGGACCTCAGCGTACGAGCCAGCGTCGAACTGAGCCTACGGCTGCTGCCGGCCGACGCGGTGCGCGCCCTGAGCCTGCTGGGTCTGCTCGGCGCCTACACCCTGCCCGGCTGGGTGGTCGGCCCGCTGCTGGACCGCCCGGACGCCGAGGAGGTGCTGGACACCCTCGTCGACGCCAGCCTGGTACGGCTGACCGCCACCGACGCCATCGGCCAGCCGCGCTACCGGCTGCACGACCTGATCAGGACCTGTGCCATGGAGATCGCCGCCCCGCTGCCGGCGGAGGACAAGCGGGACGCGATCGTCCGGGTGCTGTCCGCCTGGCTCGAGCTGATCGGGCGCGGCACCGATCGGTTGCCGGCGGCCGGGCTGCTGGCCGCCGCGCCCGGTTCGGCACCACGCCGGCCGCTGCCCGACGCGGTCGTGGACCGGCTGCTGACCGACCCGGCCGGCTGGTTCGACGCGGAACGCGACAACCTGCTCGGCGCGGTGAAACTGGCCGTGGACTGGGGCCTGGACGAGCTGGCCTGGGAGCTGGCGGCCGGCACGGCGACCTACTACGACCACCGTTGTCTCTATCAGGACTGGCAGCACGGGCACCGGCTCGCGCTGGACGCGGCCGAGGCCGCCGGCAACGTGCGCGGCACATCGGTGCTGCTACGCGGTCTTGGCCAACTGCACATCTATCAAGACGAGTTCGATCGGGCCACCCGGGCCCTGGAGTCCTCCCTCGGGCTGTGCCAGGACGGCGGGGACAAACGCGGCGAGGCGCTGTCGGTGGCCATGCTGGGCACGGTCAGCCGGGTACAGGGCCGTGACGACGAAGCACTCGAACGTGTCGAGCACGCGCTGGCCATCGCATCCGGAGAGGGCGACCGGCACATCGAAGCGCAGCTGTCCTGCTCCATGGCCGTGATGAAGCTCATGCAGGGCAGACTCGACGAGGCGGAGCTCTGGTTCGACGGGGCCTTGAGCCAGGCCAGGGCGCTCGACGACGGGCATCGCGTGGCCGTCGTGCTGCGGCGGTTCAGCCGGCTGCACGATCGGCGCGGTGATCCGGACGAGGCACTGCGCTGTCTGCGGCAGGCGTTGGCCACCTTCGAGAAGCTGGCCGACGAGCGGTGCGCCGCGTACACGCTGCTGGAGGTCGGCCGCGTGTACGCAGGTCAGCGCGACCGGGAACGGGCGAGCCCGGCGTTGGAGCGCGCGGCGGACCTGTTCCACCGGCACGGCGACCGTCAGGACGAGGCCACGTGCTGGCAGCTGATCGGCGACCTGGACGCC
This sequence comes from Streptoverticillium reticulum, assembly GCF_047456005.1. NCBI lineage: Bacteria > Bacillati > Actinomycetota > Actinomycetes > Kitasatosporales > Streptomycetaceae > Streptomyces > Streptoverticillium reticulum. The sequence goes on from NZ_CP179755.1 coordinate 313,386, forward strand.
GCCGCCGGCGTTCACCATCTGGCACACGAGCACCGTGGGCGGGCGCTGCGGCTGTGGCAGACGATCGGCGACATCAACCAGACGACATCTCCGGCGCGGCCGTCGTCGCCGTGAGGTGATCATGTCCCTGATCGGAGATGTCTGTCCGGTCGCGAATCCGGTGAGCCCGGCGAACTCGCCGGGCTCACTGCGGTGTTCGGTGGCGCGGTATGTGTTATCCGAGGGTCCAGCGCCACACCTGGCCGGGTGCGGTCTTCGCCTTCGACCACTGCTGGGCGCGCGCACCGGCCTTGAGGCCGGAGTTCTCGATCTCCAGGACCTTGCCGCTGTTCTTGTTGACGATGTAGCCGGGCGAGCCGTCGAGCTGCCATATCTGGGTCTTCAGGCCGTCGCGGCAGTCCCACTGCTGGGCCGGGGCACCGTCGTCCTTGCGGGAGTCGGCGATCTCCAGGCACTTGCCGCTCCTGGCGTTGACGATCCGGAAGTCGGTGAACCCCGGGACGGCCCCGGACGGATCCCCGGCCAAGGTCTGGACGCCGTCGAGGCTGATCTGCCATTCCCCGGACCCGCACTGGCCCTGCACGGCGTGGGCACCGTTGGCCGTACTGCCGTTCTCGACGACCAGGCACAGCTTGCTGTTGTTGTTGACGACGGAGGTCGGGGTGATCGGAGCAATCGAATCCGCCTGGCTCGCCGGGGCGGCCATCAGCACAACAGCGGCGCCGGCCGCCACAGCGGCGGCACACTTCGAGGTGAACTTCACTTAACTGCTCAATTCGGTCAGTTGGCACTCGCTCCCCTGGAGTGCCCTTATGAACCGAGATTCTACTCAGACATCTGACATGTACTCAGCATCGGGCATACCGGATCCGCCCATGCCCCGCGGGGAATACCCCTGTCCGATGGGACCGTTGAACTCGACATGAGAGCTGTGGGATTCGAGGAATTCGGCGGACCCGAGGTACTGCGCGTCCTGGACCTTCCGGAACCCGAGGCCGGGCCGGGGCAGGTGCGCATCCGGGTCCGTGCAGCGGCGGTCAACCCGACCGACACGCTCCGGCGCAGCGGCACATCGGCCGCCCGCTACAAGGATGTGCCACCACCGTACGTGCCGGGCATGGACGCCGCCGGGGTGCTCGACCAGATCGGCGAGGGTGTCTCGACCGACCTGCGGATCGGTGAGCACGTGATGGCCGTCGTGGTGCCGGACGCCGCCCATGGTGCCTACGCGGAACGGATCGTCGTCCCTGCCGCATCCGTGGCCAGGGTCCCCGCCGGAGCGACCGATGCCGAGGCCGCGTCCCTGCCGATGAACGGCCTGACCGCGCGTCTGGCACTCGATGTGCTCGGCCTCGCCCCGGGTCGGACCGTCGCGGTCACCGGCGCTGCCGGCGCGACCGGCGGCTATGCCATCCAGCTGGCCAAGGCAGAAGGCCTCCACGTGATCGCCGACGCGGCCCCGCGCGACGAACAGCTCGTCAAGGAGCTGGGCGCCGACGTCGTGCTGGAGCGCGGGGACGACTTCCCCTGGCGGGTCCGTGCGGCCGTACCCGAGGGCGTCGACGGGCTCGTCGACGGCGCGCTCTTCGACCGGCGCGCGCTCCCCGCGGTCCGGGACGGCGGCCGGATCGCGACACTGCGCAACTTCTCCGAGCCGGGCGAACGCGGTATCACCTTCCACCCGGTCATGGTCACCGACTACGCCCGCGAACAGGCGAAGCTCGACCGCCTTCGGCAGCAGGCCGAAGACGGTCATCTGACGCTGCGCGTCGCCCGGATCCTGCCGGCGGAGCAGGCCTCCGAGGCCCACCGCCTTCTGGAAGCGGGCGGCGTCCGGGGGCGGTTGATCCTCCGGTTCTGACGGTGCGGGTCCGTTCAGACGGTCTGCACGGTGCGCGAGGGCCGGCAGAGGTGGTGTGCCGCCTGCGCTCGTGCAGGCGTCGTCCATACGGGCTCGGGGGTCCCCGGCTCCCAACGAGCCAGGTGCAGGCGTGCGTCCACGCCGAGGACCGCGGTCACAACGCACCCGTCCGCGTCCAGGGTCGACGAGGGCGCGTGGACCGACAGCGGGCCCGACGCGGTCCAGACGGGCGGCTCCTCCTCCGGTTCCGGGAGCCGGGCGAAGCTGAGGGTGCCGTGATCGTTGCGGGTGGCCAGGGCGATCCGGCCGTCACGGGTCCTGGTGGCCGTGATGGGACCGGTGCCGCCGTGTCCGCCCAGTGACTGCGGCTCGGCCTGCCAGGGTTCCTGCGGGCCCGGCCGGTGGTGGCAGAGGATCTCGCCGGTGCCGGGACGGCGCATGAGCAGCAGCGCGCGGCCCTGTTCTGTCGTCACGTGGGTGACGGGCCCGGCCGGGGCGGGGAGAGGCAGCGGACGGGAGCCGCTGAAGGAGGACGACGGCTTGTCCCGGTTCCATTGGACGACCTGGTCCGGGGCAGGGGCGTACAGCTCGACCGTCCCGTCGGGGAGGGTTCCCCAGGCGACGCCCTCCTGGACGGTGCCTCCCAGGTCGCGCCAGGGGCTCCAGGTGCCGGTGGGCTCGAGGCGGCGGTGGCTCAGCGCCCGGCCGAAGTTGCGCACGACGAATTCGAGTCCGCCGCCGGGCAGGGCGACCGGTTCCGGTTGGCCGATCTCCCTGCGCTTGACGGGGTTGAGGCCCTCGGCGTTGTACGGATTCCCGAGGTTCTGCCAGGCGCCGAAGCGGCCCCCCGGTTCTTGCTGGGAGACGAGCATGACGTCGCGGCGGTGCTCGTATCGGCCCGCCGCGAGCGACATGTGGACACCGAACACATGCAGCAGTCCGTCATCGGTGGCGACAGCATGCAGCTGCGGTGAGAAGAATCCGCCCTCCGGGACATCGGTGCCCAGCGGTCTCGGCGCGAACTCCCCGTCGGTATCCCGCCATTGGACGGGACGGCCGTTGAGGACGGTGAATGCCGTGAGCGCTCCGTCACCGTCTCGCTGCAGCCAGGTCGAAGCGTGGGAATAGCGTGCGTAAGTGCTCCGGCTGTATGCCTTGCGGTGTGCGCGGTCGCCGAGTTGGAAGTCTCCGGGGTCGATGCCGTCCTTGCGCCGGCGACCGTCCGTCCCTCCGTAGATGTCGAGGCGGCGGGTCTTGTCGTGAAACACCTGCCGGCTGAGGTTTCCGGGCCAGACCTTGTTGCCGTATCCCCGGTAGCTCTCGACCACGGGTGCCCGCTCCGCCGCCCGTTCGCCGTACCGGTGCAGGGCCTCGAAGGCGAACAGTGCTGCTGCCGTGTGTTCTTGGTGGTCGTGATAGGTGACCCTGCCGTTGTCGTACGTGGCGTGGTCGGGGTCCGGGTCGAGCGTGCGCACCGTGGTGGGCCGGTGTTCGGCCAACAGCTCGACGAGAGCGCCGATGAGGCCTTCACGGGTGAGGGCGCCATCGGGTGTGTCCGGGAGAGGTGAACCGGTGGGGCGCCGGGTCCGCTGCTGCTCGATTTCTTCCGTCCACAGCGTCTGCAGACGCATGGGCGGCCGGCCGCCCGTCATCGCGAGGTTGAAGAAATAGAGCGTGACCGGCGCGCGGTCCTCCAAGGACCCCGCCAAGGTCGCCCGTTCGACGTGGAAGCCGCCTGAAGTGCGGTACACCTCGCGGGTCCAGGGGGCCGAGGCGTCGTTCAGCGCGGCGTCCGCGTACACCGCGCGCAGTCCGCGCTGGCGGGCGGCCACGTACCCCTCGTAATCCACTGCCAGCCGGTCACGGTTCTTCGCTCCGTGGGCGGCATTGCGGCCGTCGGCCTCGCCCGCGACGAGATACACATTGACGACTTCCGCCCCGGCGGCGACGGCGTGGAAGAGGTCGGGCGCCATGAAGAAGAGATCGTCGTCCGGGTGGGCCACGATCTGCACGTGCGTGCCCAAGGCGGAACCACTGGTCTCCACCCCCCGGCCCTGCGGTCCGGAAAACCGGAGCGCCGGCCGTGCGGGAGGGGGAAAGACGGCACTGCGCAGCCGCCGGACGGCGGAGTGGACGCTATGGAGCGAGGGGTGCATGGTGCAGCTTTCGTGAGTGACTCGTGGTCGGAAGTCTCACCGGCCACTGGTCCGCCGGCAGTTGGACAATTCCTGACGCGCGTCGGCAGTTGACGTGCGTCAGGGTGACGAACCTGAGCCAGGGGATCTCGATCAAGAAGAGGGGATCGAGGGGTACCTGGTTCCGCAGTATCGTGATTTTTCTCCGCATCGTGTTCACGCGGAGAACAAGCTCAGGCGCTGTTCCTCATGAGGCGGTGCGAGGGGCTGTGGACCAGGTGCGGTCCGGGTCCTCGCGCATGGCCTGGAGTGCGGCGCTCGGCTCGGCCACGCGACCCGTCGGACGCGCCTCAGGAATCTGCCAGCCACGCCATCAAGCGCCCCCGCGACCAGCAGCGGCCTAGGGCGTGTCCGATGGGTCAGTGCGGGCCCCGCGGCTCCCCCAGCTACCGCTGGGGGTACCCCCAGGTGCGGTACATCGCAAGGCGGAGCATTACCCGCGTACTGGGCGTACTCGGGTGATGCGACAACGCGGCGAGGTGCCGTGCCGGGCGCCGCGGGGCCCGCACTGACCCATCGGACACGCCCTAGGGCCTCGGCGCGCAGGGACGACTGGTCGAACACCGCCAGGCCGATGATGCTGTGGCCGGAGGCACGGCGATCGCCGAGTGTCGGTATCGTCGGCGCGACTCCGACCCCCTCCACCGACACCCACGCCACCGTCCGGCCGGCCGCCGCCTCGTCGAGGCGGTGCAGGAAGCGCAGGCGGCTCTCGAGCGGGAAGCGCGACAGCGCCCACGTCGTGGTGACGACGGGCAGGGCGTCCGCGGGCACACGGGCGAAGGCGGCGGGCAGCACCTCGACGGCATCGCCTTGCAGCAGCAGTGGAGGGTCCGTCGCCGCCAACGCCATCTCCGCTTCGAGCCTGGCGACTTGCTCCGGCCGATCCGGCTGCAGGCAGGCGCGCAACCATCGGGCGTCATCCGCGTCGGTCACGTCGACCGGATCGCGGTCGACGCCGACCCGTGCGACGACCTCGGGTACCGCCCGTGTCGGGACAGCCCGGTCTCCCACGATCGAAGACGAGAACTGGACGGGAGATGACGGGTCGCCCAGCGATTGTCCGTTGCCGTACGTGATGCCGACGCGATCGACATGGAGATTGAGCCCTGCCGAACAGCCCACGTCGATCAACCCCACCGCCTTCGCGCCCACCCGGCGCGCCGCCTCGGCAACGGCCGGATACAGCACGGCGCAGCGCCCGGTCTCGTCGGTCCGCGTCTGCCGGCGCACGGCGACGGCCACGACCGAGTCGGTCATGCGCAGCAGCGTGTCGATCGCCGCGCCGGCGGCGGCGTCGCCGTCGGCAGCGGCGTAGGCCGCGGCAAGTTCCGGGGCACGTCCGGCGAGGGCGAGGCCGTGCAGCGCGGCGAGGATCACCGTGGGGTGCCGCTTGCGCGCCGGGGCCGCCTCGATGGCGCGCAGCGCCTCGTCGGACTCGCTCAGGGCGACGGCGACGTGCTGGTACAGCGGCGACACTCCGGCGGCGTCGACCTCACCGAAGTGCCGGTACACCTGAGCGAGAGTGCGGGCCCTGCCCACTGGTACGGCTCCTCCTGCAGTCGGTCCCGGCAACCCGACGATCCTAGATGCGGGCCCGCCACAGGGATAACCCATCGGGCACGCCCTACGCCTCCTTCCTGCCCCGCACCGCACCCCGCAACTGCCGCATCAGTTCGGTGAGTACGAGCAGGGCGACGAAGGGCGGCGCGGCCGCGAACACCGTGCGTCCGATGGTCAGGCCCTCACTGTCGGAGACCCACAGGCTCCAGACGAGCGCGGCGGCCGTGCCCACCACGGTGATCAGCCAAGACGACTGCTCCCTGCGCGCATCGACGATGGCGGCGGCCACTCCCAGCCCGCCGCCCACCACCAGCCCCATGACGAGGACCGCGTGCGTCCAGCCCGGGGCCCCGAGAGCGCCTTCGAGGGGTGTTTTGGCGCGGAGTTGACGGTAGGTCAGCCAGAGACTCCCGGCGTAGGTGACCGTGAGCGTCGCGACGCTCAGTGCCCTGACGAACTTTCCCAGAGGCCCGCGTACGGCGGTCATACCAAGCCCCCCGTCACATAGCGTGGCCGGCGTCGGACTATCAGCGTGACCGGTTCGTGCGGGTCCGAAACGAGCAATCGGACAGTCTTTGCTCTCCGTTCGCATGCCGATGTCCGGCAGGACGTCAGCGCACTTGCGAGGCGAACACCTCGTACGCGCGCTCGTCGGCCGCGATCGCCGGGTGCTGGGCGTTCACCCGCTGCGGGACTGCCGGAGGTGCAGGGGTTGCATCTCAACGGTGCTCCCCGGAGGCAGGGCAGCAGGTGGGCGAGAAGCCCGGCGGCCCACTTGCTGCGCCCCGCGATGCCCGCCGCGCCACGGGCCGGTTCCCCGACCGCGGCGGCGGGCGCTTGGGGCGCCCGCCGACGGCGCGGCCCCGGCCTCCGCCCGGCGCGCTCGCCTGGCGGACCCGATCGACCCCGGGGAAAATGGTGATCACGAGTTCCCTCGGCGTCGTGGCCTCTCCCGGCGAGATGCGGAGTTGGATGCGGGTGTGAAGCTCTTCGACGGTCCGGTCGAGTCCGCCGCGCCGCTCGCGACCGGCCCCGGAGCCGGCGCCAAGGGGCTGAGGGCCGGTGCTCTGGGGCTGTTCTCCTCGGTCGCCATGGGCATGGCGTCCACCGCCCCGGCGTACAGCCTGGCGGCCACGCTCGGCCTGATCGTGGCCGGCGTCGGCCTCCAGGCACCGGTCATCACCATGCTGGCCTTCGTCCCGATGCTGCTGATCGCGTACGCCTTCCGGGAGCTCAACGCCACCGACGCCGACTGCGGGACCACCTTCACCTGGGCCTCCCGCGCCTTCGGCCCGCGCGTCGGCTGGATGGGCGGCTGGGGCATCATCGTCGCCGACATCATCGCCATGGCGAACCTCGCGGAGATCGCCGGCATCTACGGCTTCCGGCTGCTGGGGTACGACTCGCTCGCCGGGAGCCGGCTGTGGACCACCGTCGCCGGGGTCGCCTGGATCACCGTGACGACCGCGGTCTGCTACGTGGGCATCCAGGTGTCGGCGGTCCTCCAGCGCTGGATGGTGTGCATCGAGGTCGTGGTGCTGGCCCTGTTCGCGGTCACCGCCCTGGTCAGGGTCTACAGCACCGGCGCCCCACCGACGTCGGTCCCCGTCTCCGCCTCCTGGTTCAACCCCCTCCACGTGCCCTCCGCCAAGGCCCTGACCGAGGGCATCGTCGCCGCGGTGTTCATCTACTGGGGCTGGGACACCGCGGTCGCGGTCAACGAGGAGACCGCCGACAGCAGGAACACCCCCGGACGGGCGGCGGTCGTCTCCACCGTGCTCCTCCTCGCCGTCTACGCCCTGGTGGCGACCTCGGCGCAGGCGTTCGCCGGGATCGGCGCCGCGGGCACCGGCCTGGGCAACAGGGCCAACGCCGGGGACGTGCTCTCCGGCCTGGGCGGCGCCGTCTTCGGCAGCCGGGGCACCGGCTGGTTCCTCACCAAGCTGCTCATCTTCACCGTGCTGACCTCGGCGGTCGCGTCCACCCAGACCACGATCCTGCCCCTGGCCCGCACGGTCTTCTCCATGGCCGCCCACAAGGCCGTGCCCTCGCGCTTCGCCCGGATCCACCGCCGGTACCTCACCCCGACCTGGTCGACTGTCGGCGTCGGCATCGTCTCCATCGGTTTCTTCGCCCTACTGACCGTGATCAGCCGCGACGTGCTCGCCGACTCCATCAAGGCCGTCGGCCTCGCGATCGCGTTCTACTACGGCCTCACCGGCTTCGCCTGCGTCTGGTACTACCGCGCGGTGCTCACCCGCAGCCCCCGCGACCTGCTGTACAAAGGGCTGCTCCCGGGCCTCGGCGGACTCATGATGCTCTGCCTGTTCTGCTATGCCGCCTTCGTCGTCTACGCCGACCCGGGCTACGGCGCGACCTCCTTCGACCTGCCGGTCATCGGACGGGTCGGCGGGGTAAGCGTCGTGGGCCTCGGCGCCCTGCTCATCGGTGTCGTCCTGATGCTGGTCATCACCCGGGAGCACACCGCCGCCCTCACCCTCCAGCGCGGCCTGCTGCCCCACCGCCTCCCGGCGCTGACCGGCGTCGAGACGGCCAGCCGCTACGTGCCCGCCGACAGCCGCTCCGGGGTGGGCGGCGACTGGTTCGACGTCATCCCCCTGTCGAGCACCCGGGTCGGCCTGGTGGTCGGGGACGTCATCGGCCACGGGCTGAGCGCCGCCGCCACCATGGGCCGACTGCGCACGAGCGTGCGCGTCCTGGCCCGGCTCGACCTCCCACCGGACGAACTGCTCGCCTGCCTGGACGACGTGGCCGGCCAGAACGACGAGGAACGGGCCGCCGGGGAACGGTCGCACGGCCACGGCCGGGACGGACCGGGCACCGACCGCGACGAGGCACTCGGGGTCACCTGCCTGTACGCGGTCTACGACCCGGTGACCGGGCAGTGCAGCATGGCCAGCGCGGGACACTCGCCACCCGCCGTCGTCGACCCCGAGGGCGGCGCCGTCGGCTACCCGGACCTCCCGGAGGGTCTGCCCCTGGGCCTCAACGGCCCGCCTTTCCAGAGCACGGAACTCCAGCTGCCCGCCGGCACCCTGCTCGCCCTGTTCACCGACGGGCTCGTCCAGACCCCGGACCACGACACCGAGACCGGACTCGGCCTGCTGAGCGGCGTCCTCACCCACAACCGCCACCCCCTGGAGGAGCTCTGCGACCGCACCGTCGCCGCCCTGCTGCCCGGCCCGGTGGACGACGACGCCGCCCTCCTCCTGGTCCGCACCCGGCGGCTCGGCGAGCACCAGGTGGCGGTCTGGGAACTGGACGCCGAGCCGGAGGCCGTCGCCGACGCCCGGGCCGCCACGACCCGCCGCCTGAGGGAGTGGGGGCTCGACGAGCTGGTGTTCACGACCGAACTGATCGTCAGCGAACTGGTCACCAACGCCATCCGCTACGCCGCCGGCGGACCGGTCCACGTCCGCCTGATCCGTGACAGCAGCCTCGTCTGCGAGGTCTCCGACACCGGCCACACCTCCCCCCACCTGCGCCACGCCGCCGTCGACGACGAGGGCGGCCGGGGCCTGTTCATCATCGCCCAGATCACCCAGCGCTGGGGCACCCGGTACACCCCCACCGGCAAGACCATCTGGACCGACCAGCCCCTGCCGACGGCGGAGTGAGCCCGGTCCTCTTCCCATCGGTGGTGTGCGTGACTCAACGGGTGAAGCGGTGGTCCTCTTCAATGACCGGCGCGGCCGGAGGCGGCGGCTGGGTGCGCCGCCGTTTGAACACGCTGACGTAGGCGGACGTGCCGATGACGCCGACCGCCATCAGAATCAGGCCAACGACGGTGAGATTCACACCCTTCACGTGCCAGTCCACAGCGAAAGCGAGGATCGCGCCCGCGGCTATCAGGCCGATGCACCCTCCCATGCCCATGGCCCGCACCTCCTTCCTGGTTGGCTCAGGAGCGCGTACCCCCCTCCCAGGCGGCCAACCACCGGGTGCCGCACGACCTCGCGATCGCACCGGAGCGACGGTTCACAGCGCGGACGAGGTCCGAATCCGCATTCCCGGCGCCAAGGCCGCGCTCTTCGCGTCCACCGGAGTGCTCCTCGACCGGCACGGCAGCGTCGATGAACGCGAACTCCACGGCCGGGGGCGGGACATGCGGGGTGTCGGGGTGCTCTTCGCCGTCGGGGGCTTGGCGCTCGCCGGACTGCCGCCGTTCGGAACGGCGCTGGGCAAGGCGCTGGCCGAGGAACGGTCGGGCCGGCTTCCCGTGCTCTTCGTGTTGTCCGCGCTCGTACTGTGGCCCGTCGGCTGAGCCGCCGGCCCCACGATCGGCGGCCCACGCCCTGCGGTGTCCGGCAGCGGGTGTCACGGTGAGTCGTGAACGACACCCCCGCACCAGGCAGAGGAGACAGTGCGATGCCCCGAGGAGCAAGCCCCAAGCGCGAGCGACAGTACGAGCACATCAAGGAGAGTGCGAAGCAGCGCGGCGAGAGCACCCGGCGCGCCGAGGAGATCGCCGCGCGCACCGTCAACAAGGAACGCGCCCGCGCAGGCGAGTCCGAGTCCGCCAGCCGCACCTCCCTGCAGGACATGCCCTCCTCCCGGCGCGGCGGACAGCGCTCGCACTCCGGCGCCCAGGGCCCCACCAAGGAACAGCTCTACAACGAGGCGAAGCAGAAGAACGTCGAAGGCCGCTCCCACATGAACAAGGCCGAACTGAAGCGGGCTCTGGGCCGCGACTGAGCCGGTCCCGTCGCGGCCGGCCGACCGGTCCCCTCAGCTCAGGGAGCAGCCCATCTGTCCGGTACGAGCGGAAAACCGGGAAACCGCGTTTCCCCGGCCCGCCACCGGTCAGGTCCGGCACGCCGGCGACGATGGGGCCGGGCGTGCCGTACGCGATCGGCGCCAAGTTCGCCCATCCCGACCGGCCGGCCGTCGCGCTCGTGGGGGACGGGGCGATGCAGATGAACGGACTCGCCGAACTGATCACCGCGGCGAAGTACTACCGGGAGTGGCAGGATCCCCGGCTGGTCGTGGCCGTGCTCAACAACCAGGACCTCAACCAGGTCACCTGGGAGATGCGGGCCATGTCCGGCGCCCCGCAGTTCCTGCCCTCCCAGGCGGACCGGCCTACCCGCGCGGCTACCTGCGCCTGGGCCTGGACCGGCGCGAACCCTGGGAGGTGCCTCACTGCCAACAGGGCGACGCCGACGACGACATGAGGACCCCCGGCCGGCGACCCCCGCGCCGGCCGGGTCCGGGAGCGGCCAGGGCCGGGGCGGCGGTCACCCTGCGCCGAAGCGCCTCCCCGCTGCGCCGGGTACGGGCCCCAACGCCTCGGCCTGGCTGCTCCCCCGCGATGACACCCGCTTCGACCACGAACTCATCGACGGCATGCGGCGCTTCGCCGGGTACACGCCCCGCTTCCACCCGTCCGACTTCCGCACGTACACCGAGGACGGCGTGGGCGCCCAGGAGCAACGGTTCCGGGCGACCGGCCAGTTGCCATCGTTCAGGAATGGCCGCTGACGACACAGAACACACCGCCTTCAGGATCTCGCAGAGTCACCATGCGCCCGAAAGCGGTGAGGCTCGGTTCGTCGATGGCTTGTCCGCCCAATTTTTCAGCCGTCTCCAGCGCGGCCTCCGTGTCCGGCACGGAGAAGAAGACGGTCCAGCGCGGCCTCAAACGAGGATCGGCCGTTGCCTCCACGGCCCCTCCGTACATCGTTGCCACCGTTGATCCTTGAAATTCGAGGACGACACGGTCCTCCTCCCAGCGGATGGCATACATGGGCGAGCGACGCCGGTCCCAGTCGAGGACGCCGTCGTAGAAGAATGCCGCATCGAAGGCATCCCTGGTGCGCAGTTCCACCCACACAGCAGTGCCGCCCACCAGCGGAGAAGGCTTGTCGCAGGTTGTCGTGCGGCATTCCCACAGGCCGAAGGCGGCCCCGGCAGGATCCGCCGCCAGGGCCAGGCGCCCGGCCTCGGATTCGAGGGGGCCCACCGCCACGGTACCGCCCCGCTCCTGGACACGGGCCGTTGCTGTATCGGCGCTTTCGATGCCGAAGTACGTGGTCCATGTGACAGGCAACTCCCATTCGGGCGCCACGGCGCTGATGCCGGCAATGACGGTCTCCCCGGCCAGGGCCCTGGCACAGTTGCCCCACCGCCCCTGGGCAGGCTCGAAATGCCAGCCCAGCAGCGGTCCGTAGAATTCCATTGCCGCGTCGATGCTCCTTGTCGTCAGACTGACCCACGAAGGCACACCTGGCAGGCAGGCGGTTCTGGTGCTGGGCACGGCGTTCTCCTCCACGGTGTCCTCTCGGGGATTTGAACACGCGGTTGTGCCGATTCCGACGAGGTTTCCGCGGGAGCCGACGCTCTACTTTGCGCTACATCTCCAGCTCACGCCCCGTATCGGACAACCGCAACCCGAATCCTGTCCCGGTGCCGCTCAGTTGAGCCGGCCCATTGCGGAAGGCGGCGGTCGGCACTGCTGCGACAGGAGCTGCGGGCCCCGGTTGCAAGCCCGGGCAAAAGAGCGTGAGCTGGGTAGGGAAGCAACTCCGCGCTCCAGGAGATGACGATCATGGGCAAGGCGAAGGCCAAGGCCAAACAGCTCAAGGGCACCATGCAGGAAACCGCCGGGCGCGTCACAGGTGACCCGAAGCGAGAGGCCCGGGGGCACGCCGAAAAGCTCGCCGGAAAGGCGCAGGAAGCAGCCTCCAAGGTCAAGAAGCTCGGCAAGTAGCGGGAGATGATGCGCAGCTCTCGTCACCACAGTGGTGACGAAAACCGTCATCAGGTGCTGCGCGGGTGAACCGCCGCAGAGGCCTTCCCTTGAAGGATCGCGATGCTGGCCTGATGGCGCAGACCACGAAGCTCAGGAGATCACCATGATCATCCTCGGGATCGTCTTGCTCATCGTCGGATTCCTGGTGGGGATCCATATACTGTGGACGATCGGCATCATTCTGGTCGTCATAGGCCTCGTTCTGTGGGTACTTGGGGCTGTCGGTCACGCTGTCGGCGGTCGACGTCACTATTGGTAGCAGGCGGTAGCAGACGAGGTGGTGCTCACGCCTCGGACCACGGCGCGGCAAGGCGGGCAGTGCACTCCGGCGTCAGCGCGTGGACGAAGGCCTGCGGAAGGTTGCCGCGCATCTGGCGCTGGGCGATGTCGTACTCCTCGGAGTACAGCCCGGCCGGGCCGCACGCGGCACGGTTCCGCTCGAACCAGCGGAACACCTCCACCTCCCGGTCACCCCACGGGACGACGCCCAGCCGGCCCAGGACGAAGAGCCCCCGTCGGCGGGCCTCGCAGGTCTGGAGGAGCCGTTGGTCCGGCAGATCCGGCGTCGGGGCGAGATCACCGCGCTCGGTGCGACGACCGCCTGACTGTTCGGCGCCATCACGCCCGGCTCCGCCCGGCGCACGAGCACCATGGCGCTGTGCGGCGTGGTCGACGCCCAGCTCGCCCAGACCCTGACGGAAGACGGCACAGCCGCCTGGTCCGAGGCACCGCCCTCGGCTCCGCCGCTGCGCCGGCCGCCCTCATCGAGACTCCGGGCGTCAGCCGCCTCTTCGGCTGCAGACCACTGAGACCGGTGGCCGTAGCAGGCCTGCCCCTACCGCGCCGGGCACTCCCTCGTCACCTCACGCGCCCCGGACTTGCCCCTCGTGCTGCGCTCGGCGAGGCGCCAGACTGTGGCCCCTCGCCGCTCCCCGTTTTCGGAGAGCGGGCCCTGCACGGCGTACCCAAGGGGAGGATCGGTGAAGGTCGGTTCCTGGAACGAGTGGGATCCGCTGAAGCACGTCGTCGTCGGCCGGGCCGACGGCACCATGGTGCAGGCCCCCGAGCCGGCGGTTGTCCGGGACTGGCCCGAACACGGCTTTCCCCGCGGAACGCACGGACCGTTGCCCGAGGAGATGACGTCCGCGGCCAACGAGCAGCTGGACGCCTTCGCCCGAGTCCTCGAAGCACGCGGCATCCGGGTCGACCGGCCCCGGACGCTGGACTTCGGTCAGCCGACCGCCACTCCTGAGTGGGCACAGCAGAGCATGTTCGGTGCCATGCCGGTCCGCGACGTCCTGGTGGTGATCGGGAACGAGCTGCTGGAGGCGACGATGTCGTTCCGCAGCCGCTGGTTCGAGTACCTGGCCCACCGGCCGTTGATCGAGGCCTGGTTCCGCGCCGACCCGGACATGCGCTGGGAGGCGGCTCCCAAGCCCCGGCTGACCGACGCGTCGTACCGGCCGGACTTCTGGGAGGAGTTCGGGGCCCTGCCGTTCGAGGAGCAGATCGCCCGGGTCAGGGCCGGGGAGCTGCTGCTGACCGAGGCCGAGCCGCTCTTCGACGCCGCCGACATCGCCCGCTGCGGCAAGGACCTGTTCGTCCAGCAGTCCCTCGCCACCAACGCTGCAGGGATCCGCTGGCTCCGGCAGCACCTGCCGGAGCACCGCGTGCACGGGGTGACGTTCGGGAACACGCACCCCATGCACATCGACGCCACCTGGGTGCCGTTGCGCCCCGGACTCGTCCTGCACTGCGCCGAGCGGCCGGCCGAGGAGGAGCTGTTGCACCACCTCAAGGTCAACGACTGGCAGGTCGTCCCGGCCGCCACCCCCGGGCGCACGGATCCGCCGCCACTGTCCGCGTGCAGCCGCTGGCTGTCGATGAACGTGCTGGTCCTGGACCCCGGAACGGTCTGCGTGGAAGCGAGCGAGACCGCTCAGATGGAACAGCTCGACCGGCTGGGCTTCGAGGTCGTCCCGGTACCGTTCTGGGACGTGGCTCCCTTCGGCGGCGGACTGCACTGTGCCACGCTCGACGTACACCGCGAAGGCGTACTCGAGGACTATTTCCCCAGGCGGTCCGGCCGATTCTGAGACCGGGAGTCAGTGCCCGTGGTGGATGTCCTCGGTGATGCAGGTGGTGTCGCTCAATACCGCGACGTTGGGGTTGCCGCAGTTGTTGCTGTGCCCGGTCGCGTTCCAGGCGGCGACGTTGGACAGCAGCCCGCCGCACTGATTGGCGTGGCCCGTACTGGTGCTGCTGCCCAGCACCGACAGGACACTGCCCGCAATGTCCTCACCGCCCTTGCCCTTGCCCGCGTGGGCGTAGGCCGCACTTCCTCCTCCGCACACGGTGATCGCCGAAATGGCCGGCGCGGCCAGGATCCTGGCACCACGAGTCATGGTGACCACCCCTTTCCGCTGAGTGTCCCCGAGTTCCGAGTTGAGCGGACCGCCCTGCGTGGTCCGCTTGCACCAACCTCCGAAGTTCGGAAGAGACACGCCTCCGCGCGAGCCGCCTCCGCCGACGGCAACGGTCATTGGCAGAGAGGCAGTTGAGTCACCTCACCTGCGCGGCAAAGGCCTCGTACGCCCGCTCGTCGAAGAGCACGAAGCGGACCTCCTCCACCCGCGTCTCCGCCTGCTGCACCGCCTCGACCGCGATGCGGGCCGCATCCTCCATCGGCCAGCCGTAGATGCCCGTCGAGATCGCGGGTATGGCCACCGTCTTCGCACCCAGTTCGTCCGCCACCCGCAGGGACTCGCGGTGGCAGGACGCCAGCAGTTCCGACCGGTCCTCCGACGCCGACCACACCGGCCCCACCGTATGGATCACCCATCGCGCCGGAAGCCGGCCCGCCGTCGTCGCCACCGCCCGGCCCGTGGGCAGGCCCTTGCCGTACTGCGCTGCGCGCAGTTCGCGGCAGGCGGCGAGGATGTCGGGGCCGCCCTTGCGGTGGATGGCGCCGTCGACGCCGCCTCCGCCGAGGAGCGAGGAGTTCGCGGCGTTGACGATGACGTCGACGTGCTGTTCGGTGATGTCGCCCTGCACGAGGGTGATGGTGGTGGCCATGGGGTCATGATGCCCTGTCATGACACGGTCTCGTGGAGGTACGTCCCGGCCACCGCGCAGTGCACCGCGACGCCGACCGCCAACGCGTTCTCGTCGTACACCACCTTGTCGGAGTGGTTGTCGGGAGCCGTCCCCGGTGTGCTGTCCGGCGGGCAGGCGCCCAGGAACGCCATGGCGCCGGGGACGCGTTGCAGGACGTACGCGAAGTCCTCGCCGCCCATGGTGGGGTGCGGGAGGTCGTGGATCGCCGACGGGCCGAGGGTGTCGGTGACGGCGCGGCGCACGGTGGCGGTGAAGGCGGGGTCGTTGTGCACCGGGGGGTAGCCCTCGGGGAGGTCGACGTCGGCGGTCATGCCGTGGGCCGCGGCCACGCCGTGGGCCACCCTGGTGATTCCTTCGCGCACGGCGCGGCGGCCCGTCCCGGTGAGGGTGCGGTAGGTGCCGGTGAGTTCGGCGGTCTCGGGGATGACGTTGGAGGCCCGTCCCGCCGTGATCGTGGTGATGGTGAGGACGGCGGGGTCGAAGACGGGGACGGTCCGGGTGACCATCGTCTGCAGGGCCTGGACGATTTCGCAGGCGACGGGGACGGGGTCGAGCACCTTGTGCGGGCCGGCCGCGTGTCCGCTTCTGCCGCGGACGGTGATGCGTACGGTGTCGGCGGCGGCGTACTGGGCGCCGGGGCGGAGGTGGAGCGTTCCCGTCTCGTTGCGGGCGTTGATGTGCAGGGCGAAGGCGGCGTCGACCGGTCGGCCGTCCGGGCCGTTCAGGACTCCCTCCTCGATCATCGGGAGGGCGCCGCCGCCGAGTTCCTCGGCCGGCTGGAACATGAAGACCACGCGGCCCGGCAGCCGGTCGCGGCGGGCCGCGAGCAGCCGTGCCGCGCCGATGAGCATGGCGGTGTGCGTGTCGTGGCCGCACGCGTGCATGACGCCGGGGAGTTCGGAGGCGAAGTCGAGTCCGGTGTCCTCCTGTTGGGGCAGTGCGTCCATGTCGGCGCGCAGCAGGACGGTCCGTCCGGGGCGGTGTCCTTCGAGGACGGCCACCACGGAGCTGAGCTTCTTGCCGACGCTCACCGTCAGGTCCAGACCGTCAAGTGCGCCCAGCACCGTCTGCTGGGTGCGCGGCAGGTGCGTGCCCACTTCCGGTGCGCGGTGGATGCGTCGCCGTAGCGCCACGATCTCCGGCAGCAACTTCCGTGCCTCGGCCGCCAGTTCGATACCCGGTGTCCGCATGCTCGTCATGGTCCCCTATGGCGGCGGTCCGTGTCACCCATGGTCGCGGGCGTCGCTCCCGGGCTGGAGGTCCGTGGTCGACCAGGCCGCTCCCCGGCGGACCGGGACCCGGCCGGGCGGCTGTTCGGGGGCGGGGCCGGGGGTCAGGGCCGGCACCCGGCGGGACTGCGGCTCACCGGGCGGCACGGTGAGCGTCTCGTCGCAGTGCCGGATGGTCAGGGCCTCCCCGTCGAGCAGGGTGTACGTCGCTGTCGTCCCGGTGATCTCCACGCGCAGCCGTCGTCCCCTGACCTGGACGACGAAGGCGAGACGGCCCAGCTGCTCGGGGAGCCGGGGAGCGAAGGCGAGGTCGCCGCCGTAGTGGTCGCGCATGCCGCCGAAGCCCATGACGAGGGCGAACCAGGTGCCGGCGAGGGAGGCGATGTGGAGTCCGTCGCGGGTGTTGCCCTCCAGGTCGAAGAGGTCCATCATCGCCGCTTCGCCCAAGTAGTCGTAGGCGAGGCGCATATGGCCGACTTCGGCCGCCATCGCCGCCTGGCTGCAGGCGGACAGCGACGAGTCGCGGACCGTCAGCTGCTCGTAGTAGGCGAAGTTGCGCTCCTTCTGCTCCTGGGTGAAGGCGTGGCCCCGGAGCACCATGGCGAGGACGAGGTCGGCCTGTTTGACGACCTGTTTGCGGTAGAGGTCGAAGTAGGGGAAGTTGAGCATGAGCGGGTACTGGTCCTCGTGGGTGTGCGCGAAGTCCCACACCTTGTGCCCGGTGAAGCCGTTGGACTGTTCGTGGACGCCGAGTTCGGCGTTGTAGGGCAGGGTCATGCGCTCGGCGGCGTCGCGCCAGGCGGCGGTCTCCTCGTCGTCGACGCCCAGGGTGTCCGCGATGTCCGGGTGGCGCTCGGCGGCGTCCGCGGCGGCCCGCAGATTGTTCTGGGCCATCAGGTTCGTGTAGAGGTTGTCGTCGGCGATGGCGCTGTACTCGTCCGGGCCGGTGACGCCGTCGACGTGGAAGTCGCCGTGGTGGTCGTGGTGGCCCAGTGACCGCCACAGCCGTGCGGTCTGCACGAGCAGGGGAAGGCCGACCTCCTTCTCGAAGGTCTGGTCGCCGGTGGCGGCGGTGTAGCGCACGACGGCGTCGGCGATGTCGGCGTTGATGTGGAAGGCGGCGGTTCCTGCGGGCCAGTAGGCGGAGCATTCGTCGCCGTTGATGGTGCGCCAGGGGAACGCGGCGCCCTTCAGGCCCAGTTGGCGGGCGCGTTCCTGTGCTGCGGGCAGGGTGCTGTGGCGCCAGCGCAGGGCCTGTTCCACCGCCTGGGGTGCGGTGTAGGTGAGGACGGGCAGGACGAAGGACTCGGTGTCCCAGAAGCAGTGGCCGTCGTAGCCGGGTCCGGTGAGCCCCTTGGCCGGCAGGGCACGGGCCTCGCCGCGGGCGCCGGCCTGGAGGACGTGGAAGAGGGCGAAGCGCACGGCCTGCTGGATCTCGGCGTCGCCGGCGACCTCGACGTCGGCGCGGGACCAGAAGTCGTCGAGGAACCGGCGCTGTTCGTCGAGCAGCCCCGCCCAGCCGGTGCTCTTGGCCCCGGCGAGGGCGGCGTCCACCTGGTCGTGCACGGCGGACACCGAGCGGGCGGCCGACCAGCCGTGGGCGACGAACTTCTCCACGCGCAGCCGCTGTCCGGAGCCCAGCTGCGAGGTGACGGTGAGCCGGACGAGGTTGCCACCGGGCTCGGCCTCGGCGGACAGCTCGGTCTTCTCGGGTCCGTCCACCACATGGTCGGCGGACACCGCGATCTTGAGGCCGCTGCGGGCCGTGCAGTGCAGCAGCCGCATCCGTGAGCCGCTTGCGGCGTGCTGCTCGGGCACCAGCGGATCCTTCATCAGAGCGGCCGTGCGGGGGTCCGCCCCGTTCTCGGGCAGCGCCTCGTTGGCGACCAGTTCCGACTGGATGACGATGCGCACGTCCCCGTCGAGCGGTTCCACCTCGTAGGCGATGGCCCCGACGGCACGCTGGGTGAAGGAGACGAGCCGGGTCGAGCGCACCCGGACGCTGCGGCCGCTGGGCGAGGTCCATTCGGCGGTGCGGTGCAGCAGGCCGGTGCGGAAGTCCAGGATCCGCTCGTGATGGTTAAGCTTCCCGTAGCGCAGGTCGAAGGGCTCGTCGTCGACGAGGAGCCGGATCACCTTGCCGTTGGTGACGTTGATGACGGTCTGCCCGGACTCGGGATAGCCGTAGCCAGCCTCCGCGTAGGGCAGCGGGTGGAACTCGAAGACGCCGTTGAGGTAGGAGCCCGGCAGGCCGTGGGGCTCCCCCTCGTCGAGGTTGCCGCGCCAGCCGACGTGCCCGTTGGCGAGGGCGAAGACCGATTCGCTCTGCGAGAGCACGTCGAGGTTGAGCTCGGTCTCGCGCAGGCTCCACGGTTCGACGAGGTAGGCGGGGTGGGTGATCACGCGGTCTCTCCCAGCAGTTCGGCGAGGTCCTGCACGACGGTGTCGGCGCCGTGCCGGCGCAGGGCGTCGGCCTGGCCGGCGCGGTCGACGCCGACGACGAAGCCGAAGTTCCCGGAGCGGCCGGCCTCCATGCCGGCCAGGGCGTCCTCGAAGACGGCGGCCTCGGCCGGGGCGACCCCCAGCTCCCGGGCGGCGGCGAGGAAGGTGTCGGGGCGGGGCTTGCCCGGCAGGTGCCGTTCGGCCGCCACGACGCCGTCGATCCGCACCTCGAAGAGGTCGTCGATGCCGGCCGCGATCAGCACGTCGTGGCAGTTGGCGCTGGAGGAGACCACGGCGCGCCGCAGCCCGGCGTCCCGTGCGGCGTGGACGTAGCGGACCGATCCGGGGTAGGCGTCGACGCCCATCTCCTTGATCTTCTGCAGGACGAGGGCGTTCTTGCGGTTGCCGATGCCGTGGACGGTGTCGCGCTCGGGAGGATCGTCGTCACCGCCCTCGGGGAGCGAGATGCCGCGCGAGGCGAGGAAGGAGCGCACGCCGTCGGCTCTCGGCCTGCCGTCGACGTACTCGTCGTAGTCGGCGACGGCGTCGAACGGCCGGAAGCCGGGGCCGTCGCGCCGGGCGAGGAAGGCGTCGAAGGTCTCCTTCCAGGCGGCGGCGTGCACCGTGGCGGTCTGGGTGAGCACTCCGTCGAGGTCGAAGAGGCAGGCGCGGACGGGTTCGGGCAGGCCTAGGGTCGTGGTCACGCTTCTTCCCCTTTCCAGGGATGGTCGAGTGCCTTCCCTCGACGGGGGCGAATCACTCGTTCAGCGGTTTCCGCGATGCCGTGACGGACCCGGACCGGGGCGCCCGTCTGCACCCGGTCCTTATGGCCTGTTGACACGTACGCCCTGATCTCTAGTCCTTTCACTAGTTTTGGCGCCAAAGTCTCATCTCCTCCCTTCTTCGCCGTTAGCGTTTTCGTGCATACAGCAACAAGTGACGTAGTTTTTCAGCCAGTTGAGGACGAATCACATGCACGCTCGCCCGCTGTACCCGCTCAGCGCCCACCAACGGGACATCTGGTTCTCGGACGCCCTGATACCGGATTCGCCGCAGTACTCGATCGTGCTGCGCGAGAAGTTCTCCGGGGACCTCGACCTGGAGGCCCTGAAGGCTGCTGTCGAGTACGTGCTGGCGCACAACGATGCGTTCCGGATCCGCATCGACAGTGCCGACGGGGAGCCCCACCAGTGGCTGGATCCCGGGGAGCCGGAGCTGGCGGTGCTGGATTTCCGGGCCGAGAGCGACCCGGAGGCGGCCTGCCTGGCCTGGGCCGACGAGCGCAGGACGGTGCGGCTGCCGGTCCCGGGCGAGCGGCTCTACGACGCCGTCCTGTTGCGTGCGAGCGACACCGAGGTGTATTTCCAGCTCACGGCCCATCACCTGATCTCGGACGGCTGGTCGCTGAGCGAGACCAGGAAGCAGGTCCGGGACCGCTACACGGAGACGGTTCGGGGCGAGGCGGGCGCGGGCCCCGCCGTGCCGTCGTTCGTGGACTGCATCAACGCGGACACCCGCTATCGCGCCTCCGAGTCCTTCGCACAGGACCGGCAGTTCCTCGCCTCCGCCCTGTCCGGCGCCGAACCCCGGCTCTTCGCCCGGAAGAAGCCCACCGCGCCGCTCGGCCACCGCACCTCCTTCGTCATCGAAGGCAAGGTGATCGACCGGATCCTGGCGGACGGCAACTCACCGTTCTCCGTCATCGCAGCGGCCTTCGGCGCCTGCCTCGCGCGGGCGCACCAGGCCGACGAGGTGACGCTGGGCGTGGCCGTGCTGAACCGGCACTCCGCCGAGGAGCGGCAGGCGCTCGGCTTGTTCGCCAATGTACTGCCGCTGCGTGTTCCGGCCGGCGGCAGTCGGTCGATGTCCGAAGTGGCCGATCAGGTGCGGACGTCGGTGCGCGGGCTCCAGGAGCACCAGCGGCTCCCGCTCTCGGACGTGTTGCGCGACTGGCGGTCGTCCGGGCGTTCCGGTGCGCTGTTCGACGTGACGATCAGCTATCTGCACTTCCCGGAGCCGCCGCGTGTGCCGGGTCTGTCGGTGGACACGCACATGGCGTTGGAGCTCCTCGACGGCAATGCGCTCGCGATCGTCGTCCACGCCGGTGAGGGCGCCGGCGAGGTGAAGGTCGACCTGGTGTACGCCGCCGATGTCTTCGACGACGACTTCCCCATGGCCGAGGTCGTCCAGGCGGTGCAGGCGCTGATCAGGCAGGGAGTCGACCTGCCGGACGCCCCGGTCGGCACGCTGCCCGCGCTGGCCGGCGTACGGATCGCGCCGCACACCGGTGTACAGGCGGCCGAGGAGCGCCTGCCGGAGTCCGGTGACTCCGGAGACGGCACCCCGCGCACCACGATGGAGGCCGAGCTCGCCGCGGTCTGGGCGGAAGTGCTGGACCTGCCCTCGGTCGGCATCCACGACAACTACTTCGTGCTCGGCGGCGATTCGATCACGATGCTGAAGATCCGCGCCGGGGGCGAGCGCAGGGGCATCCGCTTCTCCGTCACCGACATCATCACGGGCCCGACGGTGGCGGAGCTGGCCGCACGGGCGGTCCTGCACTCCGAGGACGCGCCGGAGACGCCCACCGTGGCGCCGCTGGAGCTGGTTCCGGCCGTGGACCGCGGACGGCTCGGCGCCTTCGAGGACGCCTTCCCACTGTCCCGGGCGCAGCTCGGGCTGCTCTACCACAGCCGCAGGCACGAGAACTCGGCCATGTACAACGACGTGTTCCAGTACTCGGTCGCCGTGGCCTGGGACGAGGAGGAGTTCCGGGCGGCCTTCGCCAGGCTGGTCCGGCGCCATCCGGTCCTGCGGTCCTCGTTCGACCTGGCCTCCTACTCCCAGCCGCTGCAGCTCGTGCACCACCAGGTGCAGGACGGGCTGAACGTCGTGGACCTGCGCGCCCTGCCCGAGGCCGAAGCCGCCGCCGCCATCCGGTCGCACGTCGGGGAACGGCGCTTCGTCCGGTACGAGTTCGAGCAGGCGCCCCTGTACCTGTTCCAGGCCCACGTCCGCGACGACGCGGTCGAGCTGGTGTTCAGCTTCCACCACGCGATCCTCGACGGCGGCAGCGTGGCGAACCTGATCACGGAGCTGTTCCAGGACTACGCGCACGGCATCGGTGCGGACGTCGCGGCGGTCCCGGACGGTGAACTGCCCTCGCCGGCCAACCACGTCCGCGACGAGCTGCTCGCCCTGGCGTCGGCGGACAGCCGGGAGTACTGGCGCAAGGCCCTGGACGGCGTGGCGGTGCCGCAGCTGGACGGCTTCCGCCTGTCCCGGGGCCCCGGCCGTGCGGAACTGGTCGTGCACAACGTCGAGTTGCCGGAGGCCGTGCAGGAGTCGGTCCGCCGGTTCGCCGAAGAGTACGAACTCCCGGTCAAGTCGGTGCTGTTCGCCGCCCACTGCCTCGCGCTGGGGTCGCACTTCTCCGCGGAGGACTACGTCACCGGCCTGGTCACGCACGGGCGGCCCGAGCTGCCCGACGCGGAGCGGATCGTCGGCCTGTTCCTCAACAGCATGCCGGTACGGG
The DNA here is from genome assembly GCF_047456005.1 of Streptoverticillium reticulum. NCBI lineage: Bacteria > Bacillati > Actinomycetota > Actinomycetes > Kitasatosporales > Streptomycetaceae > Streptomyces > Streptoverticillium reticulum. The sequence continues at coordinate 336,100 of NZ_CP179755.1, forward strand.
TGAACACCTCCGGGCTGACCTGGCTGGAGACCGTGCGCACGCTGTTCGCCCAGGAGCAGGACAGCCACCCCCACCGGCGCTATCCGCTGAGCGCGATCCAGGGCGACGACGGCGGGGAGTTCACCCTGGAGTCCGCCTTCAACTACGTCCACTTCCGCCAGCTGGCCTCGGTGCTGCGGCTGCCCCAGGTGCGGCTGCTGGACTTCCGGACGTGGGAGGAGACCAACTTCAAGATCCTGGTCAACGCCTACGTCGATCCGGTCGACGAGAACATCCGGCTGCGCGCCGACTTCGACGGGACCGTCTTCACCCCCGACCACGCCGAGCTGTTCGTCGACACCTATGTCCGGGTGCTGCAGCGGATGACCGAACACCCCCAGGAGACGGTGGACTTCGGGTTCCTGGCGCCCGGACCGGCCGCTGTGCCCCGCGTCGCCGAGGCGCGTCCGGACGTGGTCACCCTCTTCGCCGAGCAGGCCGCGCGCACGCCGGACGCCACCGCGGTGGCCTTCGACGGCGGCCGGTGGACCTACCGGGAGCTGCAGCAGGCCGCGGACCGGGTCACCGGTCACCTGCGGGCCGCCGGAACCGGCACCGGCGACCGGGTCGCCGTCGCCCTGGACAGGTCGCCGGAGCTGATCGCGGTGGTCCTGGGCATCGCCCGGGCAGGTGCGGCCTGTGTCCCGCTGGACACGAGCTACCCGGTGGAGCGCCTTCGCCTGATGCTGGCGCAGGCCCGCCCCGTCCGCGTCATCGCCGGCCACGAGCACGCCCACCTCGTCGACACCCCGGAAACCCTGCTGCCGGTGGAGGCCGTCACCGGCCGGGACCACCCCGGCGGGCAGGACCTGCCCCCGGTGGCCGTCTCCCCCCAGGACATCGCCTACGTGCTGTTCACCTCCGGCTCCACCGGGGAGCCCAAGGGCGTGCAGATGCCGCACCGTTCGCTGGCGAACCTGATCGCCTGGCAGAACAACGCGCCCGGCGGAGCACCCGGCGGCACGACGCTGCAGTTCGCGCCGCTGAGCTTCGACGTCTCCTTCCAGGAGATCTTCTCCACCCTGACCTCCGGCGGCACGCTCCGGCTGATCTCCGAGGCACAGCGCCGGGACGCCCGGGCCCTGCTCGAACTCGTCGACACCGCCGGGGTGGAACGGGTCTTCCTGCCCTACGTCGCGCTCCAGCAGCTCGCCGAGGTCTCGCACGCCCTCGGCCTGGTGCCGGGCCACCTGCGGGTCATCATCTCCTCGGGCGAGCAGCTGCGGGTGACCGAGGAGATCCGGCAGCTGTGCGCGGCGCTGCCCGGGGTGATCCTGGAGAACCAGTACGGCCCCACCGAGTCGCACGTGGTCACCAGCTTCAGCATGGCCGAGCCGGCGAGCGCGTTCCCCCGACTGCCGCCCATCGGCAGGCCGATCGCGGGCTGTGCCGTGCACGTGCTGGACGAGCAACTGCGACCGGTGCCGGTCGGGAGCCGGGGCGAGATCTATCTGGACGGTGCCTGCCTGGCCGACGGCTACACCGGCAGGCCGGAACTGACCGAGGAGCGCTTCCTGCCGCACCCGTTCGCCGGCGAGGGCCGCCTGTACCGCACCGGCGACCTCGGCCGGGTGCTGCCCGGCGGCGACATCGTCTGCCTCGGCCGGGCGGACTCGCAGGTGAAGGTGCGCGGTTTCCGCGTGGAGCCCGCCGAGGTCGAACTCACCATCACCGGCCGCCCGGACCGCTTCCCGGGCATCGGCGAGGTCGCGGTGGTGGCCCGCCGACGGGAGGGCACGGACGCCTTCCTCGCCGCCTTCCTGGTCCGTGACACCGGCGGGACGGCCCCGGCCGACCTGGAGCAGATCCGTGCCGAGCTGCGCCGCACCCTGCCCGAGCACCTGGTGCCCTCGCACCTCCAGTGGCTGCCCGCCCTGCCGCTCACTCCGAGCGGCAAGCGGGACGACGCGGCGTTGCGCCGCATCCCCCTGGAGACCGGGACGCCCGACGAGAGCGCCGCGCCGCGCGACGCGTACGAGCGGACGCTGGCGGAGATCCTGGCCGAACTGCTCCAGGTGTCCGGGGTCGGGGTGCACAGCGACTTCTTCGATCTGGGCGGCACGTCCCTGACCGCGATGCGCCTGATCGTGCTGATCAAGCAGCGGTACGGGGTGGACATCCCCATGTCGCGGTTCGTCACCACGCCCACGGTCGGCGGCCTGGCCGAACTCCTGCGCTCCGGCGGGGCGTCGGCCACGTTCGACCCGCTCGTGCCCTTCCGCACCGAAGGCACCCGTCCCCCGCTGTTCTTCGTGCACCCGGCGGGCGGCAACGTGCTGTGCTTCACGCAGCTGAACCGGCACCTCCCGGCCGACCAGCCGTTCTACGGCCTCCAGGCGGCCGGTACCGAACTGGGCAGCGAGCCGCTGCGGTCGGTGCAGGAACTGGCGAGCAGCTATCTGAAGGCGATCCGGAAGGTGCAGCCGGAGGGCCCGTACGCGCTGGGCGGCTGGTCCTTCGGCGGCTTCGTGGCGCTGGAGATGGCTCGGCAGCTCCAGCAGGAGGGCGAGCGGACCTCGAACGTGTTCCTGCTGGACACGGTCGCACTGACGCCCGGCAAGCTCACCACCATCGACGACGACGCCCTGCTGACCTGGTTCTTCTGGGAGCTGCTGTTCCTGGAGCTGGGCGGCGAGTCGCCGGCGGCGCTCATCCCGCAGGAACTGGACACCCTGGCCGAGAAGTTCGAGTTCATCGCGCAGCGCGGCGTGGAGCTGGGCGTTCTGCCGCCCGGCAGCTCGGCGGCGATCGTGCGCCGGCTCTTCGGTGTGTACGCGGCCAACTGGCAGGCGGCCCTGGACTACAGCAAGGAGACGTTCGACCTGGACTTCACCCTGATGCGCGCCACGCAGCCGCTGCCGCAGGTCCTGCTGGACATGCACACCACCGCGGGCACCCTGCACCGGGAGCCCGCCAACGGCTGGGGCGATCGCACCACCGGTGAACTCACCGTGGTCGAGGTCCCCGGCGACCACCTGCTGATCATGGAGGAGCCGTACGTTCCCGTGATGGCCGCGAAGATCATGCGGATGGTCGACGAGGCCGCCGGCGGTGCCCGGTGAGCCGGGGTCCGCTCAAGGCGATCGTCGTCGGCGCGGGCATCGGCGGCCTGACCACCGCCGTCGCCCTGCGCCGGGTCGGCATCGAGGTCGAGGTGTACGAGCGGGCCGCCGAGCTGCGGCCCAGGGGCTCCGCGCTCTCGGTGATGACCAACGCGGTCAACGCACTGGCGAGCCTGGGCATCGACCTGCACCTGGAGAAGTACGGCCGGCAGATCGAGCTGTTCCAGATCAGGACCGGCCGCGGCCGGCTGATCAGGACCAGGCCCTTCCCCGACGTCTGCCGCGACCTGGGCGCACCGAGCTTCTGCATCGGCCGCCCGGACCTCCAGAAGGCGCTGCTCGCCCAGGCCGGCGACTGCCGGATCGAACTGGGCGCGACGGTCACCGGGTTCCGGCACTCCGACGCCGGTGCCGAGGTCCGGTTCGCGGACGGGCGGGTGGCGCACGGTGACGTCCTGATCGGCGCGGACGGCTTCCACTCCGCCGTCCGGGGACAGCTGGCCGGGCTCGACGACGCCCGCGACGGCGGCTACGTGTGCTGGCTGGGGATCGTCCCCTTCTCCCACAGCCGCTTCCCCGGTGGCTACGTGGGCCACTACTGGGGCAACGGCCAGCGGTTCGGGCTGATCGACATCGGCCACGGCCGGGCGTACTGGTGGGGAACCAGGAACATGCCCCCCGAGGCCTCGCACCACTGGCGCGGCGGCAAGGAGGAGATCCTGCGCGCCTACGCGGGCTGGGCCGACGAGGTGCAGGAGGTCGTCCGGATCACGCCGGAGGAGGCCATCATCGCGGTCCCCGCGCAGGACCGGCCGTTCCTGGAGCGCTGGGGCGAGGGCCCGGTCACCCTGCTCGGCGACGCCGCGCACCCGATGCTGACCGCCCTCGGCCAGGGCGCCGCCGTGGCGATCGAGGACGCGGTCGTGCTGGCCACCTGCCTGAAGGAGGCGTCCGACCCCGTCCGGGGCCTGCGCCGGTACGAGGACGTGCGCCGCGAGCGGACCCGGCAGCTGGTGGTGGCCTCGCGGGCGGCCAGCGATGCCCAGCACCTGGAGAACCCGTTGCGCCGCACCGTCCGGGACCTCCGGCTGCGCTGCGCTCCGCGCCGGAGTCTGGTGGCCGGGGACACCGCCGTGCTCACCTTCCCGCCGGTCCCGGCGGTGGACCATGTCTGAGACCGTGTCCGGGAGGCCGGACATGACCGCCACGATTCCCGGGCTGTTCGGCCGGCAGGCGCGGCGCATCCCCGACCGGCCCGCGGTGACCTGCGGCGAGGAGACGATCACCTACGCGGCTCTCGACGCACGGTCCACCGGCCTCGCCGCCGCGCTGCGGGAACACGGTGTGCGCCCGGGCGACCGCGTCGGTGTGTGCCTGGCCCGCGGCATCGACCTCGTCGTCGCCCTGCTCGCGGTGCTCAAGGCGGGTGCCGCGTACGTGCCGCTGGATCCCGGATACCCGCCGCAGCGGCTGGCGTTCGTGGCGGAGGACACCGGGCTGACGGTGGCGGTCACCGACACGCAGGTCCCCGGCCTGACGTCGGTTCCCGTGACCGCCGCCGCCGGCCGCCCGGCCGGGGCGCTGCCGCTGCCGGAGCCCGACGCCGTGGCGTACGTCATCCACACGTCGGGCTCCACCGGGCGGCCCAAGGGCGTCCTGGTGCCGCACCGGAACGTGGCCGCGCTGCTGGCGGCCACGGCCGGGGAGTTCGGCTTCGGCCAGGACGACGTGTGGACGCTCTTCCACTCCTTCGCCTTCGACTACTCGGTGTGGGAGATCTGGGGGTGTCTGCTCACCGGCGGGCGCCTGGTGGTCGTGCCGCACTGGACCGCGCGCGATCCGGAGGCGTTCCACGCCCTGCTGGCGGCCGAGGGGGTGACCGTGCTGAGCCAGACGCCCTCGGCCTTCACCCCGCTGCTGCGCACGTCCGGGTTCGGCAACGGCGAACTACGCGTGCGGCTGCTGGTCTTCGGCGGTGAGCCTCTCGACACCCGTGTGCTGGTCCCGTGGTTCGAGCGCTATCCGGACGCGCGGGTGGAGAACATGTACGGCATCACCGAGACCACCGTGCACTGCACCCGGCGCACGCTCACCCTGCAGGACGCCCGGCAGGGCATCCGCTCGGTCGGGCGCGCGCTGCCGGGCTGGGCCCTGTACGTCCTGGACGAGCAGGGGCGGCAGACCGGCCCGGGGGTGCCCGGCGAGATCCACGTCGGCGGCGCCGGGGTGGCCGACGGCTACCTGAACCGGCCCGAGCTGACGGCGCAGCGGTTCCTCCCCGACACGATCACCGGCGGTGGCGGCCTGCTGTACCGCAGCGGTGACCGCGGGCGCGTGCTGGAGAACGGGGAGCTGGAGCACCTCGGCCGGCTCGACGACCAGGTCAAGATCCGTGGCCACCGGATCGAGCTCGGCGAGATCCGCGGCGCGCTGCTGGAGGACCCGCACGTCCGGGCCGCCGCCGCGGTGGTGCGGGACACCGCCGATCCGGCGAATGCCTGTGTGGACGCCTACGTGGTGACCGACCGGCCCGACGGCGTGCCGGCGCTCCGGGAGCGGCTGGCGCAGCAGTTGCCCGCCTACCTGGTGCCCGCCACGATCACCGCGGTCGACGCGTTCCCGCTGACGCCCAACGGCAAGATCGACACCGATCGGCTTCCCGCCCCCCGCACCCACGGGGCCGCTGTTCCGGTGGACACCGAGGCGGCGGATCCCGTGACCTCGCAACTGACCGGCATATGGCAGCGCCTGCTGGAGGAACCCGTCGGCCCGGAGGACAACTTCTTCGAACTGGGCGGCAACTCCCTGCTGTTCGCCCGTCTCGCCACGGAGATCCGGGAGGCGGGCCTGGGCCACGTGTCGCTGCGCGACCTGTATCTCACAGCCACCTTGCAGGACATGGCCAGGCTCATCCGGTCACGCGCGGACGCGGCCTGAACACAACGATCACGGGCTGCCGCCGCGCTGCCGGCGGCGGCCCGTTCACCCCACCGCGGAAAGGTAAGCACCCATGCCTGTCACACTTTTGTGCATCCCGTATGCCGGAGCCGGCGCCAGTCTCTTCCGCCGGTGGAAACGCCACCCCTTCCAGCACGTGGACGTGGCGGCGGTCCAACTGCCCGGCAGGGAGGAACTGTTCGCCGACGGCCCCTGCAGCAGCATGACCGAACTCGTCGACCTGTGTGCCGGACACATACGGGAGCTGCCCCGGGACGCACCGTTCGCACTCTTCGGACACAGCTTCGGCGCGCTCGTCGCCTACGAGACGGCACAGCGCCTGGCCGCCGAGGGACTGCGCCTGCCCAAACGCCTGATCGTGAGCGGCGCGGCCGCACCCTGGCTGCCCAGGCCGGTCACGGACGCCGACTCGCTGAGCGACGACCAGTTCGTCGCGCGGGTCCGCGACGTCGTGGGCTACGACCATCCCGCGCTGCACGACGCCGAGTTGCGCGGGCTGCTGCTGCCGTCTCTGCGGGCGGACCTGAGCATCAACGACCGGTACGCGCCCGGCTCCACCGACCCGCTGCCGGTCCCCCTCACCGTGCTGCGCGGATCCGACGACCGGTTGGTGTCCCGGCAGGACGTGGAGCTGTGGGCGAAGGCCGCCTCGCGGCCCACCGAACTGATCGAGCTGCCCGGCGACCACATGTACTTCTCCCTGGACCCGAAGCCGCTGCTCGCCGAACTCGACGCGGTGTTCGCCCGTTCCGCCGCCTGAACGGCGCCGCGCACGGCGGGCCGGGGTCAGACGCGGTCGGCGGCGATGAGGAGATAGTGGAAGCTGCCTTCGCGGTAGGCGGTCAGGAACGCCTCTTCGATGCCGGTCGCCAGGGAGGACCTGGCGCGCAGCCCCCAGTAGAGAAGAGTCTGCGCGGTCAGGTCGAGCACGGTGATCGGGACGAGTCCATGGGCGGCGAGGGCCTTGAAATAGGCGCTCCTGGGATGGATGGTGCAGGTGTAGTGGCTGTCGATCCGGCTGACGGCCCGGGAGCGGTAGCCGGTTGCGTCGTTGGAGCACCCGGTGATGCAGACGTAGCGCCCGCCGGGAGCCAGCAGGCGGGCGAACTCGGCGAATGCCTCGTCCAGGTCCACGTACATGGTCGTCTCGTCGGTCCACACCGCGTCCCGGGAGCCGGTGGAGAAGCCGGTGTCGAGCATGTTGCGGAAGTGGAACCGCACCTGCTCGGCGACGCCGTGCCGTTCCGCCTGCCGGTTGGCGAAGCCCACCTGGTACTCGGAGATGGTCACACCGTCGACGCGGCAGCCGAAGCGCCGGTGCGCCATGAGTCCGGTGCCGCCGCGGCCGGAACCGGCGTCCAGGACGCGGGAGTCCCGCGTGAGCGGCTCGAGGTGGTCCAGCAGCAGGTCGGCCTGTGCGTTCTCCATCCGGTGCAGCTCGTGGACGATCCGCCGGTCGCGGTCGGGCGCGGCGTCGTCGAGCACGGTGGAGTCGTAAGGGCCGATGCCGTAGTGGTGGTGGTAGATCCCGTCGATGTCGCCGAGCACCAGGTTGACGCTGTCGTTCCGGTGGGTGTCCCAGTAGGCGGCGACGGCGCGCTGATAGTCGGTGCGCAGCACCTCGTTGTGGGCGGGCGTGGTGTTCATGCGGGGCTCCTCGCAGGGGTGGGGCGGCTCGCATAGCGGGGGCTGCCCTGGTGCCAGGCGTGGTTGCCGCCGCACCAGGCGGTGATTCCGGCCAGGAAGCGGCACAGTTCGGGCGGGCCGGTCAGGCTCAGCTCGGCGGCCTGCGTCTCGAAGCGGCGCATCAGGTCGTCGTGGAGGGCGGCGCTTCGGTCGACGGCTTCCTGGAGCGTGCAGCCGTCCTCCGCCGCGACGGCGAGAGCCAGGTTGAAGTCCCCGATCGCACTGCGGCCTTCCCGGGCCACCGAGTACAGGTCGTTGACCAGGGATGCAGCCAGGGCCGCGGTCGCGAAGGCGTGCTGCACGCGGTGGTCGGCCCACACCTGCGGGGCGAGCTCGTAGCCGCCGACCACGTCGATGACCGCCAGGCACGGCTGGAAGCTGTTGGCCTGCCGGTTGATCAGGTACTCCCACACCGGAGGGGTCCGGGAGGCGGCACGCCAGGAGGCCTCCTGCCCCAGTGCCGTGAGCAGCGCGGTGTAGATGTGGCGGGCGCGGGCGGTCTGGACGGGGGTGGCCAGGCGGGCCAGGTGCTCGACCGCGGAACGCACCGCACGCAGCGCCGGATCGTCCCGGACGGCCTGTTCGAACCCGGCGGCGAAGGGGTCCGGCAGTCGGACGCGGTCCACGGTGGCGGCGGTGATCCCCAGGCGGGATCCGGTGAGTTCGGGGACGGCTCCGAGGCCGGGGTCGTCGCAGTAGTGGTCGTCCACCGCCCAGGCGGCGAGGGTGCAGCGGGCCGGGATCAGGAGGCGCTCGACCTGGTCGGTCCCGGGGTGGCAGAGCATGACCAGGCGGCCGAAGCCGGTGGCGCGGAGTTCGTCGAGCCGTCCCGGGTAGATGCCGACCTGGCCCGCCCACTCGACGAGCCGTTCGTCGAGCTCATCGCCCAGGCCCCGGTCGTCGCGCAGCGGACGCGGGCAGTGCAACGGCGGGATCACGATGCCGTCGCCCGCGGGGCGCAGGTGTGCGGCCGAGGTGCCCAGTCCGGTCGGGCCGCCGGGGAGGCGGGGCATCACCGGTCCCCGGCGCCGTCGTAGTGGCCGACCTCGGCGTTCTCCAGGACGCCCAGTGCGCTGGGCAGCAGCACGGCCACCGAGTAATAGGCGCTGGCCAGGTAGGAGATGACGGCCTTGTCGTCGATGCCCATGAAGCGCACCGACAGGCTGGGCTCGTACTCGTCCGGGATCCCCGTCTGGTGCAGGCCGATCACGCCGCCGTTGTCCTCCCCCGTGCGCAGGGCGATGACCGAGCTGGTGAGGTGCTCGGATATGGGGATCTTGTTGCAGGGCAGGAACGGCACCCCGCGCCAGGCGAAGACGTGGTGGCCGTCGAACTCGGTGCCCGGCTCGGTGATGCCCGCCCGGGTGCACTCGCGGGCGAAGGCGGCGATGGTGCGCCGGTGGGCGAGGAAGAACTTCGTCTGCCGCCGCATGGACAGCAGTTCGTCCATGTCGTCGGGGGTGGGGGGACCGGTCCGGGTGGAGATGCGCTGCGTGCGGTCGGCGTTGGGCAGGAGCCCGAACTCGGGATGGTTGATCATCTCGTGTTCCTGGCGCTCGCGCAGGGCCTCGACGGTCAGCCGCAGCTGCTGTTCGGTCTGGTCCATCGGCCCGTTGTAGAGGTCGGCGACGCGGGTGTGGATGCGCAGCACGCTCTGGGCGACGTGGAGCGGATACTCCCTGGGGCTCGCTTCGTAGTCGACGAACGTGCTGGGCACCACGGATTCACCGTGGTGTCCGGAGGCGATCTCGATGTCCGCCTCCCCGCGCCGGTTCGTCCGCGGCCGTGGGCGGGCGGCGGACTCCTCGATGTGCGTGCGCAGGTGCGGGGCGCGGGCGGCGATCTGCTCGAAGGCGCCGCGTTCGAGCACCAGCAGGGTGCAGGGGGTCGCCGCGGTGAACGTGAACTCCCATGGCGCCGCGCCCGCCAGGCTCTGTTCGCCGAAGTAGTCGCCGTCGGTGAGCATGCCGTGGGAGACGGGGGTGTCGTAGTCTCCGGTCCCGGTCCTGTCCACCTTGCCGTGCGCGACCAGGACCACCTGGTCGCGCTGCTGTCCCGCGTGGGCGATCACTTCTCCGGCGGCCGCCTCGCGCTGGTCGAAGGCGCCGGACAGTGCGGTGAGCACCTCGTTGTCGGTGAAGTCCCGCAGCAGCGGGATCTCCCGCAACTCCTGCGGGACCACCTGTATGCGGGAGCCGATCGTCTCGAATTCGACCCGTCCGTCGCCGAGCGTGCACGTCAGGCGCCGGTTCACCCGGTAGGTGCCGCCCGCCACCTGCACCCAGGGCAGGATCCTCAGCAGCCAGCGCGAGGAGATGCTCTGCATCTGCGGCACGGACTTGGCCGTGTGGACGAGATTGCGCGCAGCGTCCGTACCCAGACTCGACCGCGACGACGGTATGAACTCCGGCATGACGGCGTCTGCTTCCCTTCGGTCGGCAGAGGGAACCGTCCCCAGTCAATGAGCACCCCGGCCGACCGGCCAGCCGGGCTGTGCCATTCGGGGGACGCTCCGGGTTGGCCGGACTGCACCTGTCCGGCCCACGCCCCGGACAGCATCCTGAGCCCCGCAAGGATTCACCCGCTCCATCTGAAGGAGGCCAGGAAGATGAAGAAATCGACACGGTTGATGACGGTGCTGGGCGCCAGCGGGCTCCTGGCGAGCACCGTCCTGCTGACGGGCTCGACCTCCGCGGGAGCCGCGAGACCCGTGGTGACCTCACCGGAACTGGCGACCTCGCAGGACGTCGTCAGACAGAGCTCGTCCGTGGTGCAGCTCAGCGCCACGGGCGGGGTCCCGACGGCGGTGATCTACCAGTCGCTGCCCGCGGGATCGTGGGTGCTGTCCGCCAACGCCTCGCTGGTGAGCTGGGCCCCGAGTGACTACACCCGGTGCAATCTGTACGTGGGCGACACGATCGTCGGCGGGGCGACCGCGATGGTCGGCGACCCCGGTGCGGGCAGCGCCGGCACGGGCACGTACGTGGCCACCGTGAGTCTCCAGGGTGCGTTCACCAGTACCGCGGACGCGGGCGTCAGCCTGCGGTGCGGGCACGATCGCACGCAGACGACGGGCGGGCTGCCGTATGTGGACCCGGGGGCCACGCTGTGGGCGCACCGGAGTGACGGTCTCGGCCTGGCGAAACGCGGTCGCTGACGGGAGGCCCGGAGAAGGTGGGCTATCCGACGCGTTCCCATCCGTGCCGCGGGGCCCGGGTGCCCAGCCCGGGCTCGCGGCTGCGGTAGACGATGTAGGGGCGCCACAGGTAGCCCACGGGCGCCGTCAGCATGTGGACGAGCCGGGTGAAGGGCCAGAAGGCGAACAGCAACAGGGCGCTGATGGCGTGCAGTTGGAAGAGCACGGGCGCCCCGCTCATCAGCGCCGGGTCGGGGTGCAGGACGAACAGGGAGCGGAACCAGGGCGAGATGGTGCTCCGGTAGTCGTATCCCCCGCCCACCAGGTTGGCGACGACGGTGGCGGACAGGCCGAGTGCGATCGTCGTGGTGAGCGAGAGGTACATGGCCTTGTCGTTGCGTGTGGTGGCGGAGAAGACCGGGCCGACGGTGCGGCGGCGGTAGACGAGGACGGCGAGGCCGCCCAGGGTGCACACCCCGGCGGCCGTGCCGAGGGCGACGGCCGTGACATGGTAGGTGTGTTCGGCGATGCCGGCGGCCTCAGTCCAGCTCTTGGGGACGATCAGGCCGCCGATGTGGCCGAGCAGGACGAGCAGGACGCCGAAGTGGAAGACGGGGCTGCCGATGCGCAGCAGGCGGTTCTCGTGGAGCTGGGAGGACCGGGTGGTCCATCCGAACTTGTCGTAGCGGTAGCGCCAGACGTGGCCGAGGACGAAGACCACGAGGACGAGGTAGGGCAGGACCACCCACAGGAGGGTCTGCCAGGTGGTCGGTCCGTGGTGCATCAGAGACCTCTTGCGGGTTCGGGCGCGAAGGGGGCCAGGCCCACCTCTTCCTCCGGGGGTCCCTCGGCGGCGAGGCGGGCGACGGCGGTGTGTTCGTCGCCGGTCAGCGGGGGCAGCGTGGCGCGGACGGAGTCGAGCACGCGGGTCCAGGGCGAGCCGGTCTCGCGCAGGGCCAGGCGCAGGAGTTCGATGCCGGCGCGGTGGTCGCACAGCAGGCGTCTGCCGTCGCGGGGACCGACGGCGGCGGCGAACTCCAGGACGACGGCGAGGTGGTCGGGCAGTTCCTCGTCCGTCAGGCGCCATCCCGCGGCGGCGTAGGTCCGTTTCAGGCGCAGCAGGGCGAGGCCTCGTCTGCGGGTGTCGCCGTGGGCGTAGTAGGTCAGGAACAGGCAGCAGTGTTTGCGGTGGTCGAAGGTGGCGACGTAGTCGGCGGTGACGTCTTCTTGTGTTTGACCGTCGAGGTGCTCGGCGAAGGTCAGCAGGGGCGCGCCGGCCCGGTCCGGCAGGGTGGCGGCGGCCCGGCGGGCCAGGGGCAGGTGGTGGTGCCGGAAGCGCTCGTCGGGGTAGGCCAGCAGCAGGGACTGCGTCTGCCAGGCGCGCGGCATCCATGCGTCGGAGGGGGTCACGACCGGGGTCCGCTCTCGTCGTCCTCCGCGGTGGCGGGCGGGAAGAGGCCGGCGGGGCGCCCTTTGCCGTCCCAGTTGAGGAGGTTGACGCGGTCCGCCCGGCCGGTGGGCGTGGTGGGGGCGTCGGAGGTCTGGCGTTCGTGCAGCGCCCGGAAGTTCTCGACGGCGACCGGCGCGGGGCCGCCGGAGGACTCTCCGAACGGGCCGGAGCCTCCCATGCCGGGGCCGCCCTCGTAGTCCAGGGCGCACTCGGTGACCGACTCCTCCAGCGCGTGGGCCTGTTCGGCGTGTGCGGGCGGGATCACGTACCGCTCGTCGTACTTGGCCAGGGCCAGCAGCCGGTACATGTCGTAGAGCTGTTCGCCGCTCATGCCGACGGACTGCGGAATGGTCTCGTCGGGGATCCTGCCGAGGTTGATGTCCCTCATGTACGAGCGCATGGCGGCCAGCCGCCCGAGCACCGCCTCGACGGGGGCGGGGTCTCCGGCGGTGAAGAGTTGCGCGAAGTAGTCGACGGGAATGCGCAGGGCGTCGACGGCGGCGAAGAGGTTGCTCCGGTCCTCGGCGTCGTGACCGGTCTCGCGCAGGGCGTCGGCCACCGGGGAGAGCGGCGGGATGTACCAGACCATGGGCAGGGTGCGGTACTCCGGGTGCAGCGGCAGCGCCACCCTGTACGTGTTGATCAGTGAGTGGACCGGGGAACGCTGTGCGGCGTCGATCCAGTCGCGCGGGATCCCGGCGCGTTCGGCCTCGCGGACGACCTGCGGATCGGCGGGGTCGAGGAGGACCGAACGCTGGGCCTCGTAGAGCCCGGTGGCGTCGGGGGTGGAGGCGGCGGCGAGGACCCGGTCGGCGTCGTAGAGGACGAGTCCGATGTACCGCAGCCGGCCGACGCACGTCTCCGAGCACACGGTGGGCAGGCCGACTTCGACGCGGGGGAAGCAGAAGGTGCACTTCTCGGCCTTGCCGGTGCGGTGGTTGAAGTAGACCTTCTTGTACGGGCAGCCCGTCACGCACATGCGCCAGCCGCGGCAGCGGTCCTGGTCGACGAGGACGATGCCGTCCTCCTCCCGCTTGTAGATCGCGCCGGACGGGCAGGAGGCGGCGCAGGACGGGTTGAGGCAGTGTTCGCAGATGCGCGGCAGGTAGAACATGAACGTCTGCTCGAACTCGAACCGGACCTTCTCCGAGAGGTTCTTCAGCAGGACGTCCTTGTCCCCGTGGTCGGCCGACCCTCCGAGGTCGTCGTCCCAGTTGGCCGACCAGGAGATCTTGGTGTCCTTGCCCGAGATCAGCGACTTGGGCCGGGCGACGGGCGTGTGCTCCTGCAACGGGGCGTCGGTCAGGGTCGCGTAATCGTAGGTCCAGGGTTCGTAGTAGTCGTCGAGCGTGGGCAGCTTGGGGTTGGAGAAGATCGTCAGCAGTTTCCTCAGCCGCCCTCCGCCCTTGAGGACGAGGCGGTTTCTCCTGTTCAGCTCCCATCCACCACGCCAGGTCCGCTGGTCCTCGTAGCGGCGGGGGTAGCCCTGGCCGGGCCGGGTCTCGACGTTGTTGAACCACACGTACTCCACACCCGTGCGGTTGGTCCACGCCTGTTTGCAGGTGACCGAGCAGGTGTGGCAGCCGATGCACTTGTCGAGGTTCATCACCATGGCCATCTGGGCCATCACCCTCATCAGTACGTCACCTCCTGCGAGCGGCGGCGGATCACGGTGACCTCGTCGCGCTGGTTGCCGGTCGGTCCCAGGTAGTTGAAGGCGTAGGAGAGCTGGGCGTAGCCGCCGATGAGGTGGGTGGGTTTGATCAGCAGCCGGGTCAGGGAGTTGTGGATGCCGCCGCGGCGGCCGGTGGTCTCGGTGCGGGGGACGTCGATCAGGCGGTCCTGGGCGTGGTGCATGTAGACGGTTCCCTCGGGCATCCGGTGCGAGACGACGGCGCGGGCGACGACGACGCCGTTGCGGTTGACCGCCTCGATCCAGTCGTTGTCGTGGATGCCCGTCTTCGCGGCGTCCTGTGCGCTCATCCAGATGGTCGGGCCGCCCCGGGAGAGGGACAGCATGAAGAGGTTGTCCTGGTATTCGGAGTGGATGGACCACTTGTTGTGCGGGGTCAGGTAGCGCACGGTGAGGCCGCGTTCGCCGTTGTCGCCGATCTGCGGTTCGCCGAAGAGGGCGTGCATGTTCAGCGGCGGCCGGTAGACGGGCAGTTGTTCGCCGAGTGCGGTGATCCAGTCGTGGTCGAGGTAGAAGTGCTGGCGTCCGGTGAGGGTATGCCAGGGTTTGAGGCGTTCGACGTTGACGGTGAAGGGCGCGTAGCGGCGTCCCCCGGCCTCGGAGCCGGACCATTCGGGCGAGGTGATGACGGGGACGGGAGCGGCCTGGGTGTCGGCGAACGCGATCCGCTTCCCCTCGTGTTCGGCGGCGAGATCGGCCAGCCGCGTGCCGGTGCGGGCCTGAAGGGTGTGGAATCCCTGGGTCGCGAGGCGGCCGTTGGTGGTGCCGGACAGGGCCAGGATCGCCTCGCAGGCGTGCACGTCGCGGGCGAGGGACGGGCGCCCGTCGGCGACTCCGCCGCGCACGGTGCCGTTCTTGTGGCGCAGGTGGTCGAGTTCGGCCTCCACCCGGTAGGTGATGCCCTTGGTCGTCAGTCCCTGGGTGTCCGGCAGCGGGCCGAGGGCGGCCATCTTCTCGGCGACGGCGGCGTAGTCGCGCTCGACGACCAGGAGTTTCGGCATGGTGCGGCCGGGCACGGGATCGCACTGCCCGGCCTTCCAGTCGCGGACGCGGCCGTGCGGGGTGGCCAGGGCGTCGGGGGTGTCGTGCGTCAGGGGTGCGGCGAGCAGGTCCTGCCGGGTGCC
Source organism: Streptoverticillium reticulum (assembly GCF_047456005.1). Lineage (NCBI taxonomy): Bacteria > Bacillati > Actinomycetota > Actinomycetes > Kitasatosporales > Streptomycetaceae > Streptomyces > Streptoverticillium reticulum. The sequence goes on from NZ_CP179755.1 coordinate 351,248, forward strand.
CAGGTGGGTGGCCGCGAGGCGGCTGAAGGTGCGGGCGAGGGTGTGGAAGATGTCCCAGTCGGTGCGGGTCTGCCAGGGCGGGGCGATGGCCGGGTTGAAGGAGTGGACGAAGGGGTGCATGTCCGTGGTGCTGAGGTCGTGCTTCTCGTACCAGGTGGCGGCGGGGAGCACGATGTCCGAGTGGACAGTGGTGCTGGTCATCCGGAAGTCCAGAGTGAGCAGCAGGTCGAGTTTGCCGGTGGGGGCCTCGTCCCGCCAGACCACGTCCCGGGGACGGGCACCGGGCGGGGCCTCGGTGGCCCGGACGGACGAGTCCGCGCCCAGGAGGTGCTTGAGGAAGTACTCGTTGCCCTTGGCGGAGGAGCCCAGGAGGTTGGCGCGCCACACGGTCAGGACGCGGGGGAAGTTGCGCGGGTCGTCGGGGTCCTCGCCCGCGAACCGCAGCTTTCCTGCGGTGAGTTCGGCGACGACGTGGTCGGCGGGGCTGCGCCCGGCCGCCGTGGCCTCGTCGGCGAGGTCGAGGGGGTTGCGGTCGAAGGTCGGGTAGGAGGGCATCCAGCCCATGCGGGCGGACGCGGCGATCACGTCGGCGGTGGACAGGCCGGCGAAGGCGGAGCCCGGACCGGCTGCGGCGAGGGTGTCGGCGCCGAAGTGGTCGTAGCGGAACTGGTCGGTGTGCAGGTACCAGTAGGCGGTCTGGATCATCTGCCGGGCGGGCCGGTTCCAGTCGGATGCCGTGGCCAGCATGGAGTAGCCGGTGATGGGGCGGACCTTCTCCTGGCCGACGTAGTGGGCCCAGCCGCCGCCGTTGACGCCCTGACAGCCGGTGAGGGTGGTGAGGGTGAGGAAGGCGCGGTAGATGGTGTCGGAGTGGAACCAGTGGTTGGTGCCCGCGCCCATGATGATCATCGAACGCCCTTGGGACTCCTCGGCGTTCGCAGCGAACTCCCGGGCGATGCGGGCGGCCGTGGCGGCGGGGACGCCGGTGATCGCCTCCTGCCAGGCCGGGGTGTACGGCTGGTCCGGGTCGTCGTAGCCGGTGGGCCACACGCCGGGCAGTCCGTCCCGGGCCACGCCGTACTGGGCCAGGAGCAGGTCGAAGACGGTGGTCACCAGGCGGCCGTCGACCCGGCGCACAGGGACGCCGCGCAGCAGGCCGGCTGCTGTGCCGTCGGCAGCGTCGAAGCGCGGCAGTTTCACCGTCACCGCGCCCTCCGCTCCCCCGGCCGCCGACAGCATCGGGTCGACGCCGCCGAGGTCGAGGTTCCAGCGCCCGGCCCCTGACTCGCCGAACCGGTCGCCCAACGTACCGTTGGGCACGACGGGTTGACCGGTGGCGGAGTCCAGCAGCACGGTGCGGAAGGCGGCGTGCTCCGCACGGGCCGCCTCACCGCCGAGGTCCTCGGCGGTGAGGAACTTGCCTGGAACGTAGGCTCCTTGGCTGCTCTCTTCCAGCGTGACGAGGAACGGCAGGTCGGTGTACTGCTTGACGTAGCCGTCGAAGTATTCGCACTGCCGGTCGGTGAAGAACTCCTTGAGGACAACGTGTCCCATGGCCATCGCCAGGGCGCCGTCGGTGCCGGGGTGGGCGGCCAGCCATTCGTCGGCGAACTTCACGTTGTCGGCGTAGTCCGGTGAGACGGCGACGACCTTCTGGCCGCGGTAGCGGGCCTCGGCCATCCAGTGCGCGTCCGGCGTACGGGTCACCGGCAGATTGGATCCCCACATGATCAGGTAGCCGGCGTCCCACCAGTCACCGGACTCCGGTACGTCCGTCTGGTCGCCGAAGACCTGCGGCGAGGCGACGGGCAGGTCCGCGTACCAGTCGTAGAACGACAGCATCACCCCGCCCAGCAGCGAGTAGAACCGGGCTCCGGCGGCGTGCGAGACCATCGACATCGCCGGGATCGGCGAGAATCCGGCCAGCCGGTCCGGCCCGTACTCCTTGATGGTGTGCACATGGGCCGCGGCCGCCATCTCGGCCGCCTCGTCCCAGCCCGCCCGGACCAGACCGCCCCGGCCGCGCGCCGCCTTGTAGCGGCGGGAGCGCTCCGGGTCGGAGACGATGTCCGCCCACGCGAGCACCGGGTCGCCGAGCCGGGCCTTGGCCTCGCGGTACATCTGCAGCAGGACGCCGCGTACGTAGGGGTAGCGGACGCGGGTCGGCGAGTAGGTGTACCAGGAGAAGGCGGCACCGCGGGGGCAGCCCCGGGGCTCGTACTCGGGGCGGTCCGGGCCGACGCTGGGGTAGTCGGTCTGCTGGGACTCCCAGGTGATGATGCCGTCCTTGACGTACACCTTCCACGAGCACGATCCGGTGCAGTTCACCCCGTGCGTGGAGCGCACCACCTTGTCGTGCGACCAGCGGTCCCGGTAGAAGTCGTCCGCCCGGCGCCCGCCGGTCCGGTGCACGGTGCGCAGATCGTCGGAGATGTCGGCCCGGGTGAGGAACCGGCGGGCCCGCACGAGGGCCTCGGTCAACTCGTCGTCCAGACGGGCCCGTTCCGTGTGCGGCTCGGCGGCCACGGCCTCGTCCTCCTCCGGGCCTCGCGGCCCATGTCGTCCGCGGTTCGCGGCATGGTGACGTGCGAACCTCACGCGTCACCATGCCGCAACGCCCCCGTTCCGGGAACGTACGACGCGCCTTCGGACCTCCGTTTGCCCGGCCGGACGCCATGCTCAGCCGGACGCGGCCGTCATGTCTCCCGCCACCGCGCGGACCGCGTCCTTGCGCACCCTGGTGAGGGTGAAGGCGAGTGCGGCCGCCGCGATGACACAGAGGAGGGCGAGTCCCAGGGCGTACGAGCCGTAGGTCCCGTAGAGGGTTCCCATGAGCAGCGGCGGGACGAAGCCGCCCAGGCCGCCGGCGGCGCCGACGACGCCCGTGACCGAGCCGACCTGGTTCGTCGGCGTCAGCAGGGCGACCAGCGCGAAGGTGGCTCCGCTGCCGGCGCCCAGCGCGGCGGCCATCGCGAGGAACGCGATCGTGCCCACGGGCATCAGGGGCGGTGTACCCGCCTGGACGGCCGCGCCGACGGCGACCACCGCCAGCGACGCGGCCAGCACCCGCGCCGGCCCGAACCGGTCCGACAGCCAGCCGCCCACGGGCCGCATCGCGACCGCGAGCAGCACGAATCCCGCCATCCGGTTGGCCGCGTCGGCCTGGGCGAGGCCGTAGCCGGTCTTGAGGTACGTGGGCAGGTAGACGGAGAAGGCCACGTAGCCGCCGAAGGTCACGGCGTACAGGGCGGACGCCTGCCAGGTGACGCCGAGCCGGGCGGTGGCGGCCAGGCGCAGCGCGAGCGGCTCGGTGGGCACCGTGCGGCCGGGGGCGTCCCTGAGCAGGGCGAAGGACAGGACCGCGTACGCGGCCAGGACGCCGGCGGTGATCAGGAAGGGGTACGCCGTGCCGTGCGCGTCGACGAGCCGCACCGTGGTCAGCGCGCTGATGGCCGTGCCGCCCATGCCGGCGCCGAAGAGGCCGATCGCCAGTCCGCGCCGCTCGGGCGGGAACCAGGCGCCGACGAAGGGCACGCCCACCGCGAACGACGTGCCGCCGATGCCGAGGAAGAACCCTCCGACGAGCAGGCCCCACAGCGAGGAATGGCCCGCCAGCCCCAGGTACAGCACGGGCACGACGGTGGCGGCCGACACCAGGGGGAACATCACGCGCCCGCCGAACCGGTCGGTGAGCGCCCCCACCGGGATGCGGCCCAGAGAACCCACCACCACCGGCACGGCGACCAGCAGGGACTGTTCGAACGAGCTCAGCTCCAGGATGTCCTTGAACCGCGGGCCGAGCGGGCTGAGCAGCGCCCACGCCCAGAAGTTGACCGCGAAACCGACCGTGGCGAGAGCCAGCATCGCTCCCGGGCGGGCGGCCGGGGAGGCCCGGCCCGCGTCGCCGGGTCGTACGTCGTCGGTCAGGTGCTGCGGAGCGCGCATGGCGTCCCTCTCATCGGATGTGCGGCACCCCCCGCAATCAGGGTCAGTGAGAACACATCGGGACAGACAGGGCTGAACGGGCCCCTTCCCCCGGCCGGACGGCCGACTGCCCGGACCGCAGGCTCCGCCGGTCGGCCCCTCCCCCGGGGCCGGCCGGACCCGTCGCCCGGGACCGAAGGTCCCCGATCCGCGCCGAATCACCCACGGCCCTGCGTTCCGGGCTCTTTTACGCCAAGGCAAGCCTTACCTTTGCCGTGATCGACACGGAGGTACGCATGACACTGCACGACTGCGCCCCGGGGGTGCGCGTACGGCTGGGCCGGCTCTGCCTGCCCGGGCCCGACCGCCTCAGGCTCTCCGAGCTGGGGTTCCTGCCCGGCCACGAGATCCGGGTCGTCGGGCGGGGTGCGGCTGGGGGCCTGGTGGTGGCCCTCGGGGACGCCCGGTACGCCGTCGACGCGGACACCGCGCGCGGGATACGGGTGACCGCCCTCGCGGACTCCCGTGTCTAGGGCATGCGCCGCGGCCGACCGCGGACCCGGCCGTCGGTGCGACGGCGCCGCCCCGGTCGTCGCGCTCGTCGGCGCCCCCAACGTCGGCAAGTCCACCCTCTTCAACGCACTGACCGGTGCACGGGGGCGTGTCGGCAACTGGCCGGGCACGACGGTGCACGTGGCCCGGGGCACATGGCGGCCGGACAGCGGCACCGAGATCGAACTGCTCGATCTCCCCGGCACCCGCAGCCTCGTCCCGCGCTCCCCCGACGAGGCCCTCACCCGCAGCCTGCTGCTCGACCCGGACGGGACGGACCGCCCCGACCTCGTCGTCGTCACCGCCGACGCCGCCAACCTCGCCGGCAGCCTCTGCCTGATCGCCGAAGTACTGGGGACGGGGGTGCCCTGCGCCGTCGCCCTCACGATGACGGACGTGGCCGGGACGCGCGGAACCGAAATCGACGCCGGAGCGCTGGCCGCGCTGCTCGGCTTGCCCGTCGTACCGGTCCTCCCCCGCCGACGGCGGGGGCTGGCCGAACTCGGCGACGCCGTGAGCCGCGCGCTCGCCGATGACGGGACCCGGCCGCAGGACCCGGTGGAGACACCCGCGCACGCGCCGGACGGGGACGACGACGGGGAAGCCGGCATCGCGCGGGCCGAGGCGCGCTACGCCTGGGCGCACCGGGTGCTGGCACAGGTGCGGACCCAGGAGGACGCGTTCCGGCCGACCCTCTCGGACCGGGTCGACCGGGTCCTGACCTCCGGCAGGTTCGGCGGTCCGCTCTTCCTCGCCGTCATGTGGCTGGTCTTCACGGCCACCACGACCGTCGCGAAGCCGCTGCAGGACGGACTGGCCGCGCTCTTCGACGGGCCGGTGACCGGAGGCGGCGCTGGGGCGCTCGACGCGGTGCACGCCCCCGCGTGGCTGTCCGGCCTGGTCGTCGACGGGCTGGGCGCGGGCGTCGGCCAACTCCTGTCCTTCATACCGCTGATGGTCGTCATGTTCGTCCTGATGGCCGTCCTGGAGGACTCCGGGTACATGGCCCGGGCGGCCTTCGTCGTCGACCGGCTGATGAGGTGTCTGGGCCTGCCGGGCCGGGCCTTTCTGCCCGTCATCGTGGGCTTCGGCTGCAACGTGCCCGCCCTTTCCGCGGTGCGTGTCCTCGCGGACCGGCGGCAGCGCATGCTCGTCGGCATGATCATCCCGTACGTGTCCTGCAGCGCCCGCCTGACGGTCTACGTCCTCCTGGCGAGCACGTTCTTCGGCAACGCGGCGGGCACCGTGGTGTTTGCGATGTACGTCCTGTCGGTGCTGCTCGTCATCGGCGTCGGCATGCTGCTCCGGCACACGCTCTTCCGTGAACTGCGCGGCGAGGCCCTCGTGCTGGAGCTGCCGCCCTACCGCCTGCCGGCCGTGCGCGTCGTGGGCGCCCAGACCTGGCAGCGGCTCGTCGCCTTCCTGCGCACCGCGGGCGGGGTCGTCGTCGCGGCCGTCACCGCGGTGTGGCTGTGCTCCGCCGTCCCGCTGGGCGCCGCGCCCGGCACGGGGTTCGGTGCCACCCCGGTCGAGCACAGCGTCCTCGGCGCCGCCTCGCGGACCGCGGCGCCCGCCTTCGCGCCCGCCGGGTTCGGCGACTGGCACGCGGCGGCCGCGCTGGGCACGGGGTTCGTGGCGAAGGAGGCGGTGGTGTCCACGCTCGCGCAGACCTACGGTGCTGACGATGCGGGCCGCCAAAGGGAGTTGAGCGCGGAGCTGCATGCCACCTTCGGCCGGGCGTCGGGCGGGCACCCGTTGCCTGCGGTGCTGGCCTTCCTGGTCTTCGTGCTGGCCTACACACCGTGCATGACCACGATCGCCGCGCAGTGGCAGGAGATCGGGCGACGTATGACGCTCCTCGCCACAGGCCTCCAACTGGCCGTCGCCTGGCTGCTGGCGGTCGCGGTCTTCCAGATCGGATCCCTGTGGTGGTGAACCGGCCGGTCAGCCCGCTACGGCACGTTCTGCAGCAGATCCTCCAGGCGCAGGGCGGTCTGCGCCTGGAGGAGATCGCGGCCCGGGCGGGGGTCGCCCCGGACGAGGCCGCCTCGATGGTCGAGTTCTGGATCGACCGCGGGGTGCTGACCCGCGAGGCGGTCAACGGCAGCCGTGCACCGGCCGGTTGCGGGAGATGCGCGCTGGCGACCGCTTGTTCCACGGCCCGCAGGGCGGAGGGCGGAACCGCACCCTCCGCCCTGCATGTCATCCGACCGGCGCGGTCCGGCGATGACAGCACGGGATGACAGCCCGGAGCGTGGGGACGAGCCGCCAGCGGCCGGGGGCTCGACAGCCGACAGCGGTCAGCGGGCTGTGAATCCACCGTCGATCGCGAGGGCTGCGCCGGTGATGAACGAGGCGTCGTCGCTCAGCAGGAACGCCACGAGTGGGGCGATCTCCTCGGGCCGGGCGATGCGGTTCACCGGGTGCATTGCCGAGATCTGCGCGACGGCCTCGTCGCTGGTCAGCATCGAGGTGCGTGCCAGCGGCGTGTCGACGCCGCCGGTGGTGATGGCGTTGACGCGCACGCCCTGTTCGGCCACTTCGAGCGCGGCGGCCCGGGTCAGGCCCACGACCGCGTGCTTGGCCGCGACGTACGGGGCGACGCCGGGCAGTGCGACGACCCCCATGTTGGAGGCATTGTTGACAATCGCCCCACGAGTCTTGAGCACCTCCGGTATCTGATGCTTGAGGCAGTTGAAGACGCTGGTGACGTTCTGTGAGATCTCGGCGTTCCAGGCAGCGCCGTCGATACTGGACACCGGGCCGGAAGCGTTGACAGAGCCGGCGTTGTTGAACGCCCCGTCCAGGCTGCCGAATTCGGAGAGCGCCGCCGTGACCAGCGCAGCGGCGTCGGCCTCGACGGAGACATCGGCGGGGACGAAGAGCGCCCGGCCGCCCGTGGCCCGGATGCTCTCGGCAGCCCCTTCACCGATGTCCTTGCGACGGGCGCCGATGACGACGGCGGCGCCTTCCGACGCGAGTCGCCGCGCGACGGCGAGGCCGATACCGGAGGAGCCGCCGGTGACGACGAAGACCTTGGAGTCCAGACGGGAAGACATGGAGAAGCCTTTCGGGGAGAAGTGGCACCAGTGGGGTCGGCCGAGCTCGGAGCACGACCACCTCCGTCAGACTGCAGTACGACGGCAGCCGAGTCCGGCGGATATCGGACTTCACGTTGCGCCCGGTCATCCGCTCTTCCGGCTCCGGTACACCAGCGCCGGGCGCCTGAGGTAGCCGACAGGCGCGCTCCACACGTGCACGAGGCGGGTGAAGGGCCACACGGCGAAGAGCAGGAAGGCGCTCAGGATGTGGAGTTGGAACAGCAGGGGTGCCGAGGCCATGGCCTCGGGGTGCGGCTGCAGGGTGAACAGCCCGCGGAACCAGACCGAGATCGTGGCGCGGTAGTCGTAGCCGCCTCCGGCCACGTTGTGCACGGCCGTGGCCGAGACACCCAGCAGGACAGTCACGAACAGCACCGGGAAGAGGATCCTGTCGGTGCGGTCCGTGGTCCTGCGCACGCGCGGCGCGAACAGCCGCCGGGCGCACAGCATGGCCAGCCCGGCCACCATCGCCGCCCCGGCGACCGAGCCGAGCCCGACGGCCGTGACGTGGTAGGCGTGTTCGCCGATCCCGACGGCTTCCGTCCACGAGGCGGGCACGGCCAGGCCGACGACGTGTCCGGCGACGACGGCGAAGGCGCCCAGGTGGAACAGCGGGCTGCCGAAGCGCAGCCAGCGGTGTTCCAGCAGCTGGGTGGTGCGGCACGTCCAGCCGAACCGGTCCCGCCGGTATCGCCATATGTGGCCCGTGACGCACACCGTCAGGCAGATGTAGGGGAACGCGACCCACAGGAGGGGCTGCGAGGCGAGGTGGATCATCGGGGGTCTTCCGGGTTCGTGGGAGTGATTCCGTAGGGGTGCAGGCCCACCTGTTCGGCGGGCGGGCCTTCGGCCGCGAGGCGGCGCACCGCTTCCCGGTCGGCGGCCGTCGGTGGCGGGAGCAGGGCGAGGAGGGCCGCGAGGAGGTGGCGGTAGGGGGATTCCAGGTCGTCCAGTGCGTGGTGGATCAGCTGCAGCCCGCGCCGGTGGCGGCGCAAGGGTGCTTCGCCCGGTCCCGGTCCCACGAGGGCCGCGAACTCCAGGGCGACCGGCAGGTGGTCGGGCAGTTCGCCGTCGGCGACCTCCCAGCCGTGGGCTCGGTAGGACTGGGCGAGGGCGAGCAGGGCGGTGCCCCGGCGGCGGGTGTCGCCGTGCAGGTAGTAGGTGAGGTGCAGTCCGCTCCTGCGGCGCAGGTCGAAGACGTCGACGTAGTGCATCTCCCGTTGGTGCGCCGGTTGTCGGACGAACCAGTCGGTGAACCGGGCCAGGTGTTCCGCGGCGGGCGAGGGCGGCAGCTGTGCGACGGCCGCGGCCAGTTCCGGTGCCGCGGCGGCCAGTTCGGCGTCCGGGTACTGGAGCAGCAGGGACAGCAGGCGCATCGACCGGGCGCGGTCTGCGGCCTGTTCGGGGGTGACGGTGCGGGCGGGCCGGATGCGGGTGAACAGGTTCACGGGGTGCTCCCGTTCGTGCGGCGCCGGGTGGGCATGCCGAGCATGGTGGGGCCCTCCCCCGCATCGACCGGGCAGCGGAAGCCGGCTGCACCCGGATCCCCGGTGGCCGCTTCCTTGTGCGCTGCAGGCACGACGAAGCGGTCGGCGTACTTGGCGACGGCGAGCAGCCGGTGCAGGTCCTCGGCCTGCTCGGGGGTGAGTCCCACGGCGTCGAGCAGGCTCCGGTCGGCGGGGTCGCCGAGGGCGCGGGCGCGCATGTGGCTGCGTAGAGCGGTCAGTTTCATCAGGACGCCGGCGACGGCGTCGGTGTCGCCGGCGGTGAAGAGGGCGGCCAGGTATTCCAGCGGGATGCGCAGCCGGGTGACGGCGGCGAAGACGTGGTCGGGGTCGTCGGAGCTGCCGCCCGCCGCGCCGACCGCGTCCAGGACCGGGGACAGCGGGGGCACGTACCAGACCATCGGCAGGGTGCGGTACTCCGGGTGCAGCGGCAGGGCCACCCGGTACTCGCTGATGAGGGCCCGTACCGGGGAGCGCCGGGCGGCGGCGATCCAGTCCTCGGGGATGCCGTTCGCGCGGGCTGCGGCGGCCACTTCGGGGTCGTCGGGGTCGAGGAGGAGGTCGCGCTGGGCGTCGAGCAGGTCCGTCTCCTCGGGGACGGCGGCCGCTCGGCCCACGCGGTCCGCGTCGTAGAGGACGACGCCGAGGTAGCGCAGCCGGCCGACGCAGGTCTCGGAGCAGACGGTGGGCTGTCCGGCCTCGATGCGCGGGAAGCAGAAGGTGCACTTCTCGGCCTTGCCGGTGGCGTGGTTGACGTAGACCTTCTTGTAGGGGCAGGCGGAGACGCACATGCGCCAGCCGCGGCAGCGGTCCTGGTCGACGAGCACGATGCCGTCCTCGGTGCGCTTGGAGAGGGCGCCGGAGGGGCAGGCGGCGACGCAGGCGGGGTTGAGGCAGTGTTCGCACAGTCTGGGCAGGTGGAACATGAAGGTCTGCTCGAACTCGAACCGGACCTTCTCCGCCAGGCCGCCGCCGAGGTTGGGGTCCCCGGCACCGTGCTCGGGCGTACCGCCCAGCCCGTCCTCCCAGTTGGCGCCCCACGTGATCGTGGTGGGGCGGCCGGTGAGCGCCGAGCGCGGGCGCGCGACGGGGACGTCCTGGCCGGCGGGCGCGCTGACGAGGGTGTCGTAGTCGTAGGTGACGGGCTCGGCGTAGTCGTCGATCGTGGGCAGGTCGGGGTTGGAGAACAGGGAGGACAGCCGCTTGAGACGACCGCCGGAGCGCAGGGCCAGGCGGCCTTTGCGGTCGAGGACCCAGCCGCCCTTCCAGCGTTCCTGGTCCTCGTAGCGGCGGGGGTAGCCCACCCCGGGCTTGGTCTCGACGTTGTTGAACCAGGCGTACTCCACACCGGTGCGGTGGGTCCACGTCTGCTTGCAGGTGACCGAGCAGGTGTGGCAGCCGATGCACTTGTCGAGGTTCATGACCATGGCGACCTGTGCCATCACACGCACGTCAGTACTCCACGTTCTGCGAACGGCGGCGGATCACGGTGACCTCGTCGCGCTGGTTGCCGGTCGGTCCGTGGTAGTTGAAGGCGTAGGTGAACTGGGCGTACCCGCCTGCCAGATGCGTGGGCTTGATCAGCAGCCGGGTGAGGGCGTTGTGGATGCCGCCGCGCTTGCCGCTGACCTCGGTCTTCGGCACGTTCACGGTGCGGTCCTTGGCGTGGTACATGTACACGGTCCCCTCGGGCATGCGGTGGGTGACGACGGCGCGGGCGGCGACGACGCCGTTGCGGTTGTAGGCCTCGACCCAGTCGTTGTCCCGGGCGCCGATGCGCGCGGCGTCGGCCGTGCTCATCCAGATCACCGGCCCGCCGCGGGACAGGGCGAGCATGTGGGCGTTGTCCTGGTAGGTGGAGTGGATGGACCACTTGGAGTGCGGGGTGAGGTAGCGCACCGTGACCTCCGCGCGGCCGTCCTCGTGCAGGTGCTCGTCTCCGTAGTGGCGGCGGGTGTCCAGGGGCGGGCGGAAGACCGGGAGCTGTTCGCCGAGTTCGGCCATCCAGGCGTGGTCGACGAAGAAGTGCTGGCGTCCGGTGAGGGTGTGCCAGGGCTTGCGGTGCTCGACGTTGATGACGAACGGGGAGTAGCGGCGTCCGCCGGTCTCGCTGCCGGACCACTCGTAGGAGGTCATGACGGCGCGCGGCTGGGTGCGGGTGTCGGCGAAGGTGATGCGTTCTCCTTCCCGTTCGGTGGCGAGGTGGGCCAGTTCGGTGCCGGTGCGCTGTTCGAGGGCGCGGAAGCCTGCGGTGGCGATGCGGCCGTTGGTGGTGCCGGACAGCGCGAGGACGGCCTCGCACATCTCGGAGGCGGTGGCCAGCGAGGGCCGTCCGGCGGCGATGCCGTCGCGCACGGTGCCGCACCGGCGGCGCAGTTCGTCCAGTTCGGGGCCGACGTGGACGGTGACGCCCTTGGTGGTGGTGCCGAGGTCGTCCAGCAGCGGGCCGATCGCGCGCATCTTCTGGGCGACGGCCGCGTAGTCGCGTTCGACGGTGACGAGCTTCGGCATGGTCCGGCCGGGTACGGGCGCGCAGGTGCCGGTCCGCCAGTCGCCGACGACCCCGCGGGGCTGGGCGAGTTCGTCGGGGGTGTCGTGCTGCAGGGGCACGGCGAGGACGTCGGTGCGGGTGCCCAGGTGCTCGGCGGCGAGTTCGCTGAAGCGGTCGGCGAGGGTCAGGAAGGTGTCGTAGTCGGTGCGCGCCTGCCAGGGCGGCGGGATGGCGGGGGTGAAGGCGTGGACGAAGGGGTGCATGTCCGTGCTGGACAGGTCGTCCTTCTCGTACCAGGTGGCCGCGGGCAGCACCACGTCCGAGTACAGCCCGGTGGAGGTCAAGCGGAAGTCGAGGGTGACCAGCAGGTCGAGCTTGCCCTCGGGGGCCTCCTCGTGCCACGTCACGTCCGTCGGCCGCGCGCCGGGGAGCGACTGTTCGGAGCGCACGGCGGCGTCGGCGCCGAGCAGGTGGCGCTGGAAGTACTCGCTGCCCTTGCCGGAGGAGCCCAGCAGGTTGGCGCGCCAGACGGTCAGGACACGGGGGAAGTTGGCCGGCTCGTCGGGGTCCTCGGCCGCGAACTTCAGCCGTCCGGAGGCGAGTTCGTCGGCGATGTGGTCGGCGGCGGGGCGGTGCGCGGCAGCGGCCTCGTCGGCGAGGTCGAGGGGGTTGCGGTTGAAGCCGGGGTGGCCGGGTGTCCAGCCGTTGCGGACGGCCTGGGCCAGGCAGTCGGCGAACGTGCGGCCCTCGAAGCGGCCTTCGCCGAGCGGCGAGGCCAGTTCCGCGGGGCCGAACGCCTCGTAGCGCCACTGGTCGGTGTTGAGGTACCAGAACGAGGTGCCCGCCATGTGCCGGGTGGGCCGCTGCCAGTCGAAGGCGAAGGCCAGGTGCTGGAAGCCGGTGACGGGACGGACCTTCTCCTGCCCGACGTAGTGCGCCCAGCCGCCGCCGTTGACGCCCTGGCATCCGGTCATGGTGGTGAGCGCGAGGAAGGCCCGGTAGACGGTGTCGGAGTGGAACCAGTGGTTGGTGCCGGCCCCCATCGCGATCATCGAACGGCCGCGGGTGCGTTCGGCGTTGCGGGCGAACTCCCGGGCGATGCGTGCGGCCTGTTCCGCGGGGACGGAGGTGAGGGTTTCCTGCCAGGCGGGGGTGCAGGGCTGACTTGCGTCGTCGTAGGAGTCGGGCCAGTCGCCCGGGAGTCCGGCCCGGTGCACCCCGTACTGGGCGAGCATGAGGTCGAAGACGGTGGTGACGAGACGGCCGCCCACCCGGCGGGCGGGCACGCCGCGCACCATGGCGGAGCCGCCTTCGGTGGGGCCCTCGTCGAACCGGGGCAGGGCGAGCTCGACGTTCTCCTCGGCACGCTCCAGCAGGGTCAGTTCGGGGACGGTGTCGCCGAGTTCGAGGTTCCAGCGCCCCTCGCCGCTCTCGCCCCAGCGGAAGCCGAGGGAGCCGTTGGGGACGACCGGCTCGCCGCCGTCGCGGTCGAGCAGGACGGTCTTGAACTCGGCGTTCTCCTCCTGGCGGCCGAGGTCGGCTGCGGTCAGGAAGCGGTCCGGGACGTAGCGTCCGTCGTCGTGGGCGCGGAGGGCGACCAGGAAGGGTGCGTCGGTGAACCGGCGCAGGTAGTCCTCGAAGTACGGGGTGTGCCGGTCGACGAGGAACTCGCGCAGGACCACATGGCCCATGGCCATCGCGAGCGCCCCGTCGGTGCCGGGGTGCGGGGCGAGCCACTCGTCGGCGTGCTTGACGTTGTCGGCGTAGTCGGGGCTGACGGCGACGACCTTGGTGCCGTTGTAGCGGGTCTCGGTGAGGAAGTGGGCGTCGGGGGTGCGGGTGACGGGGATGTTGGAGCCCCACATGACCAGGTAGCCGGTGTTCCACCAGTCCGCCGCCTCGGGCACGTCGGTCTGGTCGCCGAAGACCTGCGGGGAGGCGATGGGAAGGTCGGCGTACCAGTCGTAGAAGGACAGCAGGGTGCCGCCGATCAGCGACATGAACCGCGAACCGGCCGCGAAGGAGGCCATGGACATCGCGGGGATCGGGGAGAAGCCGGCCACCCGGTCGGGCCCGTAGGTCTTGACGGTGTGGACGTGGGCGGCGGCGACGAGTTCGGAGACCTCGTCCCAGTCGGCGCGCACCAGGCCGCCCTTGCCGCGGGCCCTCTTGTAGGCGCGGGCCTTGGCCGGGTCCCCGGTGATCTCGGCCCAGGCCGCCACCGGGTCGCCCAGCCGGCCTCGGGCCTCGCGCCACATCTCGAGCAACGTGCCGCGCACGTACGGGTATCGGACCCTGCTGGGCGAGTAGGTGTACCAGGAGAACGAGGCGCCCCGCGGGCAGCCGCGCGGCTCGTACTCGGGGCAGCCGGTGCCGATGGAGGGGTAGTCGGTGGCCTGGTGCTCCCACGTGATGATGCCCTGCTTGACGTGGACCATCCAGGAGCAGGAGCCGGTGCAGTTGACGCCGTGCGTGGAGCGCACGACCTTGTCGTGGGCCCAGCGGTTGCGGTAGAAGCCCTCCCACTGCGTGTCGCCGGAGGCGAACACGGCGCGCCCGTCGGCCGAGGTCTCGCGCCGGGGCAGCCGGGTAAGCAGCCGCCGGGAGGCGAGGGGCCCGCTCCGGTCCTCGCGGGCACCGGAGTTACCGGCGGTTTCATCGTTGTCCATGGGGTCGAACGCTAGGCGAGGGCGAAGCGGACAAGGCGGGGTGAAAGGTCCCTGTCCGGGTGGCCGCACGGCCCGGGAAACGGCGTCCGGCGCGGGACCAACGGCCCGCGGGAGGGGCCGCTCGGCCGCCGCCCGCGGGCAGCCGGACGCCGCATGCTGGGCGGCAACCGATACGGAGGTACTCGTGTACGACCGCAGGCAGCGCCGGCCCGGCCACTCCCCTTCACACCCGCCCGGGCGGGCACCGCACGCGGCACCTCCCGTCGGTCGCCGTCCGGTTCGCCCGGGCCATGCCGACTCCCGGGCGGCCGGTCACGGCCGGTGGCCGCGATGAGCGCCCGCCGCGCGGTGCGCACCGCGCGACATGACGTGACGGACCGGCCGTTCATCGTCATCTGGGAGTCCACCCGGGCCTGCCCGCTCGCCTGCCGGCACTGCCGGGCCGAGGCGGTCCCCGACCGGGACCCCGGTGAACTCGGCACCGCCGCCGCCAAGGAACTGCTGGACCAGGTCGCCGCGTTCGGCCGCCCCGCACCCCTGTTCGTGATCACCGGCGGCGACCCCTTCCAGCGGCCCGACCTCCTGGAGCTGATCGCCTACGGCACCCTCTCCGGACTGCACGTGGCCGTCGCCCCCTCCGGCACGCCCACCCTCACCGCCGAAAACCTGCGTGCCGTGCGCAACGCCGGGGCGGCCCGTCTCTCGCTGAGCCTGGACGGGTCCACCGCAGCACTGCACGACACCTTCCGGGGCGTGTCCGGCGTGTACGACTGGACGCTGGACGCCTGGGACGCGGCCCGCCGGCTGGGGCTCAAGGTACAGATCAACACCACGGTCACCCGCCACAACCTGCTCGACCTGCCGAACATCGTGGCCCTGGTGCGCGAGCACGGGGCAGCGCTGTGGAGCGCGTTCTTCCTGGTGCCCACCGGACGCGGCCGGCTGCTGGACGCGCTCACGCCCGGCGAGGCGGAGGACGTCCTGAACTTCGTCCACGACGTGGGGCTGACGGTGCCCGCCAAGACCACCGAGGCACACCACTTCCGCCGCGTCGCCCTCCAGCGCACGGTGCTGGCGGCCAGGGGCGAGGACCACGTCGCGGCCCTGGGGCTCGGTCCGCTGTACGAGAAGCTGCACGAGCGCGCCGCCGAACTCGGGCTGGACGTCGCCGAGCGGCGCACCCGGCGCCCACCGCTGGACATCAACGTCGGCCGGGGATTCGTCTTCGTCTCCCACACCGGCACGGTGCACCCGAGCGGCTTCCTGCCGCTCGCCGCGGGCAACGTGCGCGCCCGGCCGCTGACCGAGATCTACCGCACCTCCGGCCTGTTCACCGGACTGCGCGACCCCGACCGGCTCGGCGGCCGGTGCGGCCGGTGCGAATTCCGCACGGTCTGCGGGGGATCACGATCACGCGCCTACGCCGCGACCGGCGACCCGTTCGCCCAGGAGCCCTGGTGCGGTTACCGCCCCGGTTCCTTTCCCCACCAGCGAGAAGTGGCACAGCTGCTGCTCGCGGCGCGGTGAGCCGGGAACACGCACCATGACTGCACCACGAGACGACAGAAGCATGCCGTCCCCCAACGCCACTGAACGGCCCGGCCGTTCAGTGCTGCGAGCCCGGCATCTACGGGCCCACCTCCTCGTGGCCGCCTGGCTCACGGCGGCCGTGCTCGCCACCGCCGTCGGCGACCGGCTCCCCGCGGGCCGGTGGCTGGGCCCGCACCTGCTCCTGCTCGGCGCCGCCACCACCGCCGTGCTGGTGTGGAGCGAGCACTTCACCGTCGCCCTGCTGCACACCCGGCAGCCGGACGAGCGGTGGAGCACGGTCCGGCTGGCGTCGGCGAACGCCGCGGCGGCCGGTGTGCTCCTCGGAGTGCCTGCACAGTCGACGTGGCTGGTCGCCGCCTCCTCTGCCGTTCTGCTCGCCGCCGTCGCGGCCCACGGCCTGGTGCTCTGCCGACTGGGCCGCGGAGCACTGGGCGGGCGTCTGAAGCCCGTCGTCGCCTACTACCGTGCGGCCACAGGAGCGTTGTTCGCAGGTGTGGTGCTGGGGCTGTTGCTGTTCGGCGGCGTGGGCGGTCCCCGCTGGCACGCGGGACTGTGCTCGGCCCACGTGCACCTCACCGTGCTGGGCTGGATCGCCCTGCCGGTCCTGGGCACCCTGTTCATGCTGTGGCCGACAGTGCTGGGCGTGCGCATGCACGAGCGCACCACGCGCACCGCGCGGCAGGTCCTAGCCCTGGCCGGCGGCGGCCTGGCGGCGGCGGTCGGTGGCCTTGCGGCCGGAAGCCGGTGGCCGACGGTCGCAGGGCTCGCTCTCTACGCCGGGGGCGTCGCTCTGGCCGTGCTGCTCTTCGCCCGTACTCCGCGCAGCGGGCGGCGCGTGTGCACCCAGGCGGCCTGGATGCCGGCCGCCGCCTGCGGCTGGCTGACGGCGGCCGTGGCGGCGGACCTGTGGCTGACAGCGACCCGGGCACCGGCCGACGCCGCCGCCGGTCTGGACGCACTGCTGCCCGTACTGCTCGTCGGGTTCACCGGTCAGGTGCTGTTCGGCGCGCTGACCTATCTCCTTCCCGTCGTGCTCTGCCGGGGCCCGAAGCAGCGGGCGGCAGCACAGGCCGTCCTCGAACGAGCAGGCCGTGCCCGCTTCTTCGCGCTCAACCTCGCCGTCGCCCTGCTCGCCCTGCCCCTGCCGGAACCGGCCGCGACCGCGGGAGCGTTCCTCGCCGGTGCGTCGGCCATCGGCTTTCTGGGCCTGGTCGTCGCCGTACTCGCCCGCCGCGCCCACGGGGAGACCGCGGCACCGACTGCCTCGCGGTGGCCGCTCGTCGCGGGCACGGCCGTCGGTGCGGCCGTCACCGTGCTGGCCGTACTGGCCGCATCCGGCGGCACGGCCCCCGGCGGCGTACAGGCCGGTGCCTCCGGAGGCACCGGCACCCGCACGGTCGAGGTGGCCCTGCGGAACATGCGCATCAGCCCGGCCCGCATCGAGGTCCCCCACGGCACCGCGCTGCGGCTGCGCGTCACCAACGAGGACGCCCAGCGCCACGACCTGCGGGTCGAGGGCGGCCCGGCCACGGCGTTGCTGGGCAAGGGGGCGACGCAGACCTTGGACCTCGGTCCCGTCACCGGCAACCGGAGCGCCTGGTGCACGGTCCCGGGCCACCGGGCCGCCGGAATGACCCTCGCCATCGCCGTCAAGGGCACGGCCGACGGGCATGCGGGACACTCCATGGACGGAGGCGGCAGCGCCCTCGACCTCGGCGCCGGCTTCTCCTCCGGCTGGCAGCCCCGCCCTGCGGAGCTGCCGCCCGCCCCCGCCGGGACCGTGCACAGGAGCGAACTCCACGCCACCCAGGCCGATGTGGAGGTGGCCCCCGGAGTCGTCCAGCGGAGGTGGACCTTCGGCGGCACGGCACCGGGCCCCACCCTGCGGGGCAAGGTGGGCGACACCTTCGAGGTGACCCTCGTCAACGACGACGAGATGGGCCACGGCATCGACTTCCACCCCGGCGTGCTCGCCCCCGACGAGCCCATGCGCACGATCCGGCCCGGTGAACGCCTGGTCTACCGCTTCACCGCCACCCGCGCGGGAGCCTGGCTCTACCACTGCAGCACGGCCCCGATGCTCCAGCACATCGCCAACGGGATGTACGGCGCGATCGTCGTCGACCCGCCGGACCTCCCCGCCGTGGACCACGAGTACCTGCTGGTCTCCTCCCAGCTGTACCTGGGCGACCCGGGAAGCCCCGGGCAGTTGGACAAGATGCGCCGTAACGCGCCCGACGCCTGGGTCTTCAACGGCGTCGCCGCCCAGTACGCCAAGGC
Source organism: Streptoverticillium reticulum (assembly GCF_047456005.1). Classification (NCBI taxonomy): domain Bacteria; kingdom Bacillati; phylum Actinomycetota; class Actinomycetes; order Kitasatosporales; family Streptomycetaceae; genus Streptomyces; species Streptoverticillium reticulum. The sequence continues at coordinate 369,321 of NZ_CP179755.1, forward strand.
GCCGCTGACCGCCCGCGCCGGTGAACGGGTCCGGTTCTGGGTCGTCGCCGCAGGCCCCTCGGACGGCATCGCCTTCCACGTCGTCGGCACCGTCTTCGACACCTCCTACAAGGAAGGGGCCTATCTGCTGCGGCCCCAGGACCCGGGCGGCTCCCAGGTGCTGGATCTGGCCCCCGCCCAGGGCGGCTTCGTCGAGGCCGTGCTGCCCGCCGCGGGCCACTACTCCTTCGTCGACCACGACATGCGGCGCGCCGAGGCCGGCGCCCACGGCACGGTGGAGGTCACATGACAAGCGCCATCGGACTCTGGACACTGGTCCGCTTCGTCCACGTGACCGGAGCAGTCCTGTGGGTCGGCGGCCAGCTGGCCCTGTCCTGGGTGGTCCTTCCCCTGGCGCGCCGCATGCTGCCCGAGGAGGACCGCGCACGGTTCGCCTCGGCGGCGGGCAGACGGTTCGGGATCCTCACCGGCGCGGTGTTCCTGCCGGTGCAGGCCGCGACCGGCTGGGCCATGGCCCGGCACAAGGGCATCACCTTCGCCACGCTCGCCGAACCGGGCTACGGCCGCACGCTGGCGGCCAAACTCGCCCTGTTCCTCGTGGTGTTGGCGGCAGCCGCCGCCCACGGCCGGGCGTACTCCCGCGGCCGGACCGGGACCGCCCGGGCGCTCGCGGTCGCCTCCCTGGTCGGCTCCCTGGGCGTGGTCCTCCTCGCCACCGGGCTGCCGTCCACCTGAAACACGTGGCGGGCGAATCCCCCCACCACCGTCACCCGACCCCGACCGGCCAGGAGGCCCTCGTGCAATCAGTGATCATCATCGGCGGCGGCATCAGCGGCCTGACCGCGGCGTGGTACCTCAAGGGCGAGGCCGAGGTCACCGTCGTGGAGTCCGGCCCGCAGCCCGGCGGCATCCTGCGCACCGGCACCGTCGCCGGCGTCCCCGTCGACGACGGCGCGGAGGCGATGCTCGCCCTGCGCCCGGAGGCGGTGGACCTCGCCAAGGCCGTCGGACTAGGAGGCGACCTGGTCTCCCCCGAGCAGGCCCCCATCACCATGTGGACCCGGGGCACCCTGCGCGCCATGCCCGCGGGCCACGTCATGGGGATACCCACGGACCTCACCGCGCTCCGGGACACCGGCCTGCTGTCGCCCGAGGGACTGGCCCGGCTCGGGCGCGAGGAGGAGCTTCCCTCCGCGCCCCTGGACGGCGACACGAGCGTCGGGGCGTATCTCGCGGACCGGCTCGGCCAGGAGGTGGTGGACCGGCTCGTCGAACCGCTGCTCGGCGGGATCTACGCGGGGCGGGCGGACCGGATCTCGCTGCGCGCCGCACTGCCCGGGGTCGCGAACATCGCCGCCCGCGGCGGTTCCCTGCTCACCGCCCTGCGCTCCGGTGGACCGGCACGGAAGGGAGCCCCTCCCGCCGTGATGCAGGGGCTGCGCGGCGGCCTCGCCCGGCTGCCCCGCACCATCGCCGACACCTGTGGGGCACGGGTGCTCACCCGGACCCGGGTGCGGGAGCTGCACCGCACCCCCGACGGCTGGCGGGTGGTCCTCTCCGGCTCCGCACCCCGCAGCCTGGAGGCCGACACCGTGATCCTGGCCGCCCCGGCCTACGCGGCCGCCCCACTGCTGCGGCCGCACGCGCCCGTGGCGGCCCGCGAGTTGAGCGCGGTCGAGCACGCGAGCATGGCGCTGGTGACCCTGGCCTTCGAGCGCGCGCAGATGCCGGCCGGTGTGCCCCGCGGCAACGGCTTCCTCGTCCCGCCCGTCGAGGGCAGGGCCGTCAAGGCCGCCACCTTCCTGTCCAACAAGTGGCGCTGGCTCGCCGAGGCCGCCCCCGGAACGTTCGTCCTGCGCGCCTCCGTCGGCCGGCTGGGCGAGGAGTCGCTGCTCGGCCGGGACGACGGCGAGCTGGCCGCCGTCTGCCTCGCGGAACTGTCCGATGTCCTGGGCCCGTTGGGCCGGCCGGTCGACTTCCACGTCTCGCGGTGGGCACGGGGGCTTCCGCAGTACTCCGTGGGGCACCTCGACAGGGTGCGCACGATCCGCAGCGCCGTGGCCGGGCTGCCCGGCCTGGAGGTGTGCGGGGCCTCGTACGAGGGCGTGGGCGTCGCCGCCTGTGTCGCGGGCGCGCGGGACGCCGCCCTGCGCACACTGGGGAACTCCGGGCGGGGCGGCCGATGAACGGGAAGGCCCGCGGATACGCACGGTTCGGCGGTGCTTCCGTTGCCGCGCTCGTGCTGGCGGCAGGTACCGGCTGGTATCTGGGCCGCACGGCAGAGAGGCCCGCGGCCGCCGAACGGCCCGCCGCCGTCCCCGCGCACACTTCCGGCAAGGACGGCACCGTCATCTCCTACGGCGAGGCCGACGCCGGGCACACCCTTTCCGTCTGGCTCGACCCGCGCTGTCCGTACTGCGCCGTCGTCGAGAAGGGACTCGGAAAGACCTTCAGGGAACTCGCCGACAAGAAGGCGTTCCGGATCGAGTACCACTTCGCGACGTTTCTGGACGGCGCTCTCGGCGGCAAAGGATCGAAGCGCGCCCTCAACGCGCTCGGTGCAGCGGCGAACGAGAGCCCCGAGAAGTTCATGGCGTACGCCGATGTCCTGTTCGCCCACCACCCGGACGACGAGAAGGACGACAAGTTCGGTTCGACCGCGACCCTGTTGGAGCTGGCCGGCCAGGTCGACGGGCTGCGCACGCCCGCCTTCAACAAGGCGGTCAAGGAACTCACGTACATGCCGTGGGTGGAGAAGGTGTCGTCGGCCTTCTACAAGAGCGGCGAGAAGGGCACGCCCGTCGTCAAGCTGGACGGGCGGCCCCTGAACGTGCTGTCCGGCGACGGCACTTCCTCCGTCACGCCTGCGGACTTCACGGAGCTGGTCGGGAAAGCCTCCTGACCGGAAGGTGCTCACGGCCCGCGGGTGGTGATCCCGCGGGCCGTCGGCGTGTCCGGCACTCCCGTCACATGACGACCGCGCCGAGAACCATGAACCCCGTCACCGCGACGAGCAGGATGCCCATCAGCGGTGCCACGAAGCGCAGGTACCGGTCGTAACGCACCTTCGACAGGGCCAGACCGCCCATCACGACCGCGGACGTCGGGGTGACGAGGTTGACCCACCCTGAGGCCGACTGGTACGCGGTGACGACCAGGGAGCGGCTCACGCCGGCGAAGTCGGCGAGCGGGGCGAGGATGGGCATGGCCAGGGCCGCGTGTCCCGAGGAGGAGGGGACCAGGAAGGCCAGCGGCATGTTCACCAGGAACATCAGCACGGCGAAGAAGCCCGACGACGTGCCCGAGACCACGCTGTGCAGCGCGTTGAGGATGGAGTCGGTGACGCTGGCGTTGTTCATGATGACGGTGACGCCGCGCGCCAGCATGATGATGAGGGCCGCGCCGATGAAGTCCCCTGCGCCCGCGACGATGGCGTTCGCGGTGCCCTTCTCGCCGAGCCCGGCGATGAGGCCGACGGCGACGGCGGCGACGATGAACAGGGCGGCGAGTTCGGGGAAGTACCAGCCCAGGGTGGGCAGGAAGGTGACGTGCAGGTCGGCCCAGGGGATCACCGCGAAGATCATGAAGAGGAACGTGGCCCCGAAGACCGCGAGCACGAGCCGCTGGCGTGCCGGGAGCGGGCCCTCGGTGCCGCCCGCCGACTTGAGTTCCTCGTCCTCGGGTATCGGTGCGACGAGGGAGCGCGAGGGGTCGGCGAGCACGCGGTCGGCGTAGCGCACGAGGTACACCGCGGCCACGGCGGTCAGGACGGCCCACATCAGCAGGCGCAGCACGATGCCGTCCCCGGTGCCGATGCCGGCGCTGTCGGATGCCACGCCGGTGGCGAAGGGGTTCACGGTGGAGGCGAGTGTGCCCACCCCGGCGCCGACCATGATGACGGTGGCGCCGACCATCCGGTCGTAGCCGAGCTTGAGCATGAGCGGGATCATCAGCCCGTAGAAGCCGAGCGTCTCCTCGGCCATGCCGTAGGTGGTGCCGCCGAGCGAGAAGAGGGCCAGCAGCACCACGAGCAGCAGGGTCCGGTGGCGGCGCAGCCGGGCGGCGAGCCGGGCCACGCCGCTGGTGAGGGCGCCGGTCCGCAGGGTGACGGTGATGAAGGCGCCGACGGCGAGGACGAACAGGAACACCCCTGCCGCGCCGAAGAACTGGCCGCTGCCGCCCGGTGCGGTGAGTCCGGAGTGTGCGTCGGTGACGCCGTACAGGCCGTTGACGGGTGAGAGGAAGAGGTCCTTGAGCCGGCTCCCGAAGCCCTGGGTCAGCTCCACGGAGTGGTAGGTGCCGGGGACCGGTGCGCCGTCCTTGGTGTCGTAGCGGCCCGGGGGGATGACGAAGGTCAGGCCCCAGACCACGACGGTGACCGCGACGAGGACGGTGTAGGCCGAGGGGAAGCGGAACCCGCGCCGTGGCGGGCCGGGTTCGGGTTCCCTGTCCGGGCTCGCGGGGGCCGGTGCAGAGGCGGTGGTGGTCATGACCGGCCCTCCGCATCGTCGTTGCCGTCCTCGGGGTAGCGGCCGCTGGGCGTGACAAGGGTGCCGGCGGTGCCGTCGAGCATGGCCGGTGCGTCGGCGAGGGCGCCGATGGCGGCAAAGCCGCCAGTGAGTTCCACGAACCGGCATACCGCCTCCACCTTGGGTCCCATGGATCCGGCCGGGAACTGCTCAGCCCGCAGCCGGGCCGGCGTCGTGTGGCCGATGGGTTCCGCGTCCGGGGTGCCGTAGCCGCGGACGACCTGGGGCACGTCGGTCAGCAGGAGCAGCGCGTCGGCGTCGAGCGCCTCGGCGAGCAGGGAGGCGGTGAGGTCCTTGTCCACCACGGCTTCCACGCCGGTCAGTCGACCCTGTTCGTCGCGGATGACGGGGACGCCTCCGCCGCCGGCGCAGACGGCCACGGCTCCGGAGGAGAGCAGGAGGCGGATCAGTCGTGTCTCGACGACGCGTTGCGGGTCGGGGGACGGTACGACCCGGCGCCAGTGCGGGCCGTCGGCCCTGACCGTCCAGCCGCGTTCGGCGGCGAGGCGTTCGGCCTCCTCGCGCTCGTAGACGGGGCCGACGAACTTGGTGGGGGCGGCGAAGGCGGGGTCGGCGGCGGAGACGAGGGTCTGGTTGAGCAGGGCGCAGACCTGGCGGCCGGGGAGGGCGTTCTGCAGGGACTGCAGCAGCCAGTAGCCGATCATGCCCTGGGTCTCGGCGCCGAGGACGTCGAAGGGGTAGGGGGAGGTGAGGGAGCGGTCGGCCGCGCTCTGCAGGGCGAGCAGGCCGACCTGGGGGCCGTTGCCGTGGGTGATGACGAGCTCGTGCTTGCGGGCCAGGGGGGCCAGGGCGGCCACGGCCGCCCTGACGTTGGCGTGCTGCACGGCTGCGTCCGGGCATTCCCCCCTGCGGAGCAGGGCATTACCGCCGAGGGCGACGACGACGCGCATGGTTCTCTCCTGGGTGCGGGGGGTCAGTGGCCGAGGGTGGCGACGAGGACGGCCTTGATGGTGTGCACGCGGTTCTCGGCCTGGTCGAAGACGATGGAGTGCGAGGACTCGAAGACCTCGTCGGTGACTTCGAGTGCCGTCATGCCGGTGCGGGCCAGGACTTCGGCGCCGACGGTGGTCTCCGCGTCGTGGAAGGCCGGGAGGCAGTGGAGGAACTTCACCCGGGGGTTGCCGGTGGCGGCGAGCACCTCCGAGGTCACCTGGTAGGGCTTGAGCAGGGTGATGCGCTCGTCCCAGATCTCCTTGGGCTCGCCCATGGACACCCACACGTCGGTGTAGAGGAAGTCCGCGCCGGCGACGCCTTCTTCGAGGTTCTCGGTGAGGGTGATCCGGGCCCCGGTGCTCTCCGCGATGCGCCGGGCCTCCTTGACCACGTCGGGTGCGTTGCGCAGGCTCTCGGGGCCGACCATGCGGACGTCCATGCCGAACATGGCCCCTGCGATCAGCAGGGAGTTGCCGACGTTGTTGCGGGCGTCGCCGAGGTAGGCGAGGGAGACGTCGTGCAGGGGCTTGTCGGTGTGCTCCCACATGGTGAGGACGTCGGCCAGGGACTGGGTGGGGTGCCACTCGTCGGTCAGGCCGTTCCAGACCGGCACGCCCGAGTAGTCGGCCAGTTGCTCCACGATGTCCTGGCTGCTGCCGCGGTATTCGATGCCGTCGTACATCCGGCCGAGGACGCGTGCGGTGTCCTTGATGGACTCCTTGTGCCCGATCTGCGAGCCCGACGGCTCCAGGTAGGTGACGTGGGCGCCCTGCTGGTGGGCCGCGGTCTCGAAGGCGCAGCGGGTCCGGGTGGAGGTCTTCTCGAAGATCAGGGCGATGTTCCTGCCCTGCAGCCGCTGCTGCTCGGTGCCCGCGTGGCGGGCGGCCTTCAGCTTGGCGGACAGGTCGAGAAGGAAGCGGAGTTCGGCCGGCGTGAAGTCGGTCTCCTTGAGGAAGCTGCGGTGGCGGAGGTTGAGGGCCATGGTGATCTCTCCTTGAAAATCGGTACGGTGAACGGGCGTTCAGACGGCGTCGCGCTCGATGGGGCAGCTCATGCAGCGCGGTCCGCCGCGGCCGCGGCCGAGTTCGCTGCCGCGGATGGTGATGACCTCGATGCCGTTCCTGCGCAGGTGGGTGTTGGAGGTGACGTTGCGCTCGTAGGCGACGACGACGCCGGGTTCGACGGCGAGGACGTTGCAGCCGTCGTCCCACTGCTCGCGCTCGGCGGAGTGGATGTCCTGGGTCGCCGTGTGCACGGTGATCGAGGACAGTCCGAGGGCGTCGGCGATGGCGTGGTGCATGTCCTGCGGGGCGTGGTCGGTGATGGTCAGCTTGGTGCCGTCCGCTCCGGGCTCGATCGTGCAGGAGGGCAGCATGCCCAGGCCCGCGTACTGGGTGAAGGTGTCGCCGCTGACCATGGTCATCACGGTGTCGAGGTGCATGAAGCTGCGCTTCTTGGGCATCTCCAGGGCCACGACGCGCCGTGCCGATCCGGCGGCGAACATCCGCAGGGCCAGGGCCTCGACGGCCTGCGGGGTGGTGCGTTCGCTCATGCCGACCAGGACCGCGCCGTTGCCGATGACGAGGACGTCGCCGCCCTCGATCGTGGAGGGGTGGTCGGCCTGGCCGCCGGACCACAGGTGGTGCTCCTGCTTCTCGAAGAGCGGGTGGTGCCGGTAGATGGCCTCGAAGTGCACGGTCTCGCGGCGGCGGGCGCGCTTCTTCATGGGGTTCACGCTCACGCCGTCGTACACCCAGCAGGAGGTGTCGCGGGTGAAGAGGTGGTTGGGCAGCGGGGCGAGGACGAAGTCGTCCGGTGCCAGGGTGTGCAGCCGTACGCTGCGGATGGCGCCGAGGCGGTGCACCGCTTCGCGCTTGGTCATGCCGCCGATGAGGTGTGCCGCCATCTCGGCCGGCGCGAGGGCGTCGAAGGCGGCGCGCAGGCGGTCCGTCGCCAGCGGGCCGAAGTCCCGCTCGTCGAAGACGCGGTCGAGGACCAGGTCGCGTGCGGCCGGTACGGCCAGGGTCTCGGTGAGCAGATCGGCCAGGTAGTGGACCTCGACGCCGCGGTCGCGCAGGGTGTCGGCGAATGCGTCGTGCTCCTCGCGGGCCCGCTTGACCCACAGCACGTCGTCGAAGAGGAGGTCGTCCTTGTTCGTCGGGGTCAGGCGCTTCAGTTCCAAGTCGGGCCGGTGCAGGATCACTTGACGCAGTCGGCCGGCTTCGGAATCGACGTGGAAGTTCATGGCTCTCCTGGAACGGGAGCGACGGGCGTCGGCTCCGGTACGTCGGATGCGCTCGCCCTCCGGAAGTCCGGAATCCGCCCCCTGAAGGGGCTGTTTCCGGCTGACACTTGAACCGTGTCACACCCGCACCACCCGAACCGAGCGACGAACGGGCCCCGGTGGGGGCCTGGCCGGTACCCATCGGGGGACCTGTTCAGCCACGTGGCCGGGACCCTTCGGCCCAGTGACCGCACCCCACCGCACAAGTGACGGCCCATCAACGGAGCAGCACGAAAAGGCGCACGAGGCGCCTCTTCGTCGAGCCGCGGCCGGGAATCCGGCCGCCGTGTCAGCCGCGCTGCCTGGGCACCACGGGATGCCCGGGCCGTCTCCCGCAGGCCCCCGGCAAGCGGGTGGCGATCACGGCGGCCTGCACCCGGCGTTCCACCCCCAGCTTGGCCAGCAGGCGGGAGACGTTGTTCTTGACCGTCTTCTCGGCGAGGAAGAGCCGTTGCCCGATCTCCCGGTTGGTCAGGCCCGCTCCCACCAGTGCCAGGATCTCCCGTTCGCGCTCGCTGAGGTCCGGAATGTCCCGTTCCTCGTCCTCGCGTCGGTGCTCGCCGCGCAGCCGGGCCATCAGCCGGCTGGTGGTGCCGGGGTCGAGCATGGACTTGCCGGAGGCGACGACGCGGACCGCGCCGACGAGGTCGTTGCCGCTGATCTGCTTGAGGACGTAGCCGGAGGCCCCGGCCAGGATCGCGTCCAGCAGGGCCTCCTCGTCGTCGAAGGAGGTCAGGATCAGGCAGGCGAGGCCGGGCATCCGGGAACGGAGTTCACGGCAGACGCTCACCCCGTTGCCGTCGGGCAGGCGGACGTCGAGCACCGCGACCCGGGGGGCCAGCGCGGGGATGCGTGCGAGCGCGTCCGCGGCCGTGGACGCCTCGCCGATCACGGTCAGACCGGGCTCGGCGGACAGCAGGTCGTGAATGCCTCGTCGCACCACTTCGTGGTCGTCGAGGAGGAAAACCGTGACGGGCGCCTGTGCGCCGGTCCCTGCTGTGCTGTCGACCGTCATGACGTGCTCCGTACTCATTGACCGTCCCGCCGGGGCGGGACCCGCTTCATCCTGTCCCGCCGCCGGGCCCGCGACCATGGGCCGACCGGCCCCCGCACCCGGTCCAGGAGACCTTCCTGCCCTCTCCCTTCGCAGATCAGGGCCGGTCTCCCGGCCTCCGGGGCCCGCTGGGCCATGGTCCGCCGCGCGCGGGCGGCCAAGTCTGGGGAGCAGCACCCGGACCGGCCGTCACGGCCCAGAAAGGAAGGATCGCGATGCGTGCCCCGGACATCGACGCCGCCGCCATCGAGAAGCTCATCTCCGCCGCGGTGGCCGCGCCATCGATCCACAATTCCCAGCCGTGGCGGTTCCGGCTGGATCCGGACACCCCCGCCGTGGAGGTCCGTGCCGCACTGCGGCGTTCGCTGCCGCTGGCGGACCCGGTGCGGCGGGCCCTGCACCTCTCCGTGGGAGCCGCGGTGTTCAACCTCCGGGTGGCGGCCGCGCACCTGGGCTGGGAACCGGACGTGCACCTGCTGCCGGAGGGGGACGACCCCGAACTCCTCGCCACCGTAGGCCTGACCGCCGCCCGGGGCACCGGCTCCGGGCATCCGGCCCTGTACGACGCCATCGCGCGGCGGCACACCAGCCGGATGCCGTTCACCGGCCGTCCCGTGGCGGAGTCGGTGGTGGCGGAGATGGCCTCCGCCGTGCGTGCGGAGGGCACCCAGGTCCACCTTCCGGGCATCGTGGAGACAAAGGCCATGCTGGGCCTGACCGCCGAGGCCGAGCGGCGCAACCACGCCGACCGGTGGCGCATCGCGGAGAGCCGGGCCTGGGTCGTCCCGACCGGGGCGGGGCCCTACGGCGTCCCGGTCACGGCACTGGGCCCGTGCGACACCGCGCGGCGGATGCCGATGCGCGACTTCACGGGGGCCGCCGGCACCCCTCGCCTCCCCGCCCTGCGCTTCGAGCGCCACGCCCAGCTGGCGCTGCTGTGGACGCCCGACGACCGGCCGGTGGACTGGCTCCGGTCCGGGCAGGCCCTGGAACGCATGCTCCTGCTGGCCACCGCGCGCGGAGTGCGGACCTCCGCACTGCACCAGGCCCTGGAGTGGCCCGACCTCCGGGAGTGCCTGATGCGGCGGCGTTCCCGGTACCCGCAGTTCCTGGTGCGCTTCGGTTACGGGCCCGAGGGCGGGCGGACGCCGCGTGCACGGGTCAGGCCGGTGTGACGGAGCGGGAAAGGCCGGTGGTGGCCGTCGTCGAGTGCGGGACGACGGCCACCACCGGCCGGTCAGGGTGGCGGTCTCACTCCGCGGACGTCGCCCGGGGAGCTCCGTAGTAGGCGGTCCGCATGAGCTCCTGCATGTCGTCGAGCATCGGCATGCGGGGGTTGGCGGGGGCGCACTGGTCCTCGAAGGCGTTCATGGCCTGCCGGGGCAGTGCGCCGGTGAAGACGGTCTCGTCGATGCCGACCGCGCGGAAGGAGGGCTCGATGCCGACCGCGTCCCGCAGCCGTTCCACCGCGGCGGCGTAGGACGCCACCCCCTCCTCCGGGGTGTCCGACGGGAGACCCAGCATCCGGGCGATGTCCTGGAACCGTTGCGGGGCCCGGTAGTTCTCGTACTTCGGCCAGCCGGTGAGCTTGCCGGGCACGGTGCCGTTGTAACGGATGACGTGCGGCAGCAGGATCGCGTTGGTGCGGCCGTGCGCGACGTGGAAGGTGGCGCCGAGGGTGTGGGCCATGGCGTGGACGATGCCGAGGAAGGCGTTGCCGAAGGCCATGCCGGCGATGGTGCTCGCGTTGTGCACCTTCTCCCGCGCCGTGGGCTGTGCCTCCCGGTCGTTCACGGCCTGTTCGAGGTTGTCGAAGATGAGCCGGATGGCGTGCAGGGCGAGGCCGTCGGTGAAGTCGTTGGCGTAGACCGACACATACGCCTCGGTGGCGTGGGTGAGGGCGTCGAATCCGCTGTCCGCGGCCAGGGCCGGGGGCAGGTCCTTGGTCAGCAGCGGGTCGACGATCGCGACGCTCGGGGTGAGCGCGTAGTCGGCGAGGGGGTACTTGCGGCCTGTGGCCGGGTCGGAGATGACCGCGAACGGGGTGACCTCCGCACCGGTGCCGGAGGTGGTGGGGATGCACACCAGCCGTGCCCGCTTGCCGAGTTCGGGGAAGCGGAAGGCGCGCTTGCGGATGTCGGAGAACTTCTGCCGCATGTCGGAGAAGTCGATGTCCGGCTGTTCGTAGAGCAGCCACATGACCTTGGCGGCGTCCATGGGCGAGCCGCCGCCCAGGGCGATGATGGTGTCCGGGCGGAAGTCGCGCATCAGGCGGGCGCCGCGCTGGACGGAGTCGATGCTGGGCTCGGGCTCGACGTTGTCGATGATCTGTACCGTGACCGGCTCGGTCCGGTGCTGCAGCACACGGTTGATGCGCTCCACGTAGCCGAGGCGGGTCATGGTGGCGTCGGTGACCACGGTGACCCTGCGGACGCCGGCCATGGTCGCCAGGTAGCGGATGGCCTGCGGCTCGAAGTAGATCTTCGGCGGCACCTTGAACCACTGCAGGTTGTTCTGCCGCGCGCTGACCCGCTTGATGTTCAGCAGGTTCACGGCGGAGACGTTGTTGGAGACCGAGGTGTGCCCCCACGATCCGCAGCCCAGGGTCAGCGAGGGCAGCAGCTGGTTGTACACGCCGCCGATCGCCCCTTGCGAGGAGGGGGCGTTGACGATGACGCGCACGGTCTTCATGCGGTGGCCGTACTCCTCCGCCAGGGCCGGGTCGCCGGTGTGGATGACCGCGCTGTGGCCCTGCCCGTGGAAGGCGACCATGTCGGCGGCCAGGTCGAAGCCCTCGCGCTGCGACCCTGCGCGCAGCACGGTCAGGACCGGGCAGAGCTTCTCGCGGGTGAGGGGCTCGTCGGGGCCGACGCGTTCGGCCTCGGCGAGGATGACGGAGGTGTCCGCGGGGACGGTGAAGCCCGCCTGTTCGGCGATCCATGCCGGGCTCCGCCCCACGACGGCGGGGTTGACGCGGGTGCCGTCGGCGCCGGCCGGCGAGACGGGGAAGAGGAAGGCCTCCAGCTTGCGCTTCTCCTCCGCGGTGGCCACGTGGGCGTGCAGCGTGCGGAACTCCGCGAGCGCCTTGTCGTAGATCTCCGTGTCCAGGATGACGGCCTGTTCGGAGGCGCAGATCATGCCGTTGTCGAAGGACTTCGAGAGCACCAGGTCGTTCACGGCGCGGCGCAGGTCGGCGCTGCGGTGCACGTAGGCGGGGACGTTGCCGGCGCCGACGCCGATGGCGGGCTTGCCCGCCGAGTAGGCGGCCTTGACCATGCTGTTGCCTCCGGTGGCCAGGATCAGCGCGACGCCGGGGTGGTTCATGAGTGCGCCGGTCGCCTCGATGGAGGGTGTCTCGATCCACTGCACGCAGTGTTCGGGTGCGCCCGCCGCAACGGCCGCGTCCCGTACGACGCGGGCCGCCTCCGCGCTGCAGCGCTGGGCGGAGGGGTGGAAGGCGAAGACCACGGGGTTGCGGGTCTTCAGCGCCAGGAGGGCCTTGAAGACGGTGGTGGAGGTGGGGTTGGTGACCGGGGTCACCGCGCACACGACGCCCACCGGTTCGGCGATCTCGATCATGCCGTCGGTGTCGTCGCGGGCGATGACGCCCACGGTCTTCATGCGGGACATGCTGTCCGTGACGTGCTCGCAGGCGAACATGTTCTTGGCGGCCTTGTCCTCGAAGACGCCCCGGCCGGTCTCCTCGACCGCCAGCCGGGCCAGACCGGTGTGCTGGTCGAGGGCCGCGACCGAGGCCTTCGCGACGATGCGGTCCACTTGCTCCTGGGTGAGGGACTCGTAGTCCGCCAGGGCCTTCAGCCCGTTGGTGACCAGGCGGTCCACGGCGATCGCGGTGTCGGAGGGCGCGGTGCCGGCGGCTCGTCGTGCGGCGTCCTGTCGTTTCATGGGGGACTCTCCGTCGTCGGAAGTGCGCGACCGGAAACGTCCGGCGCGGCTGTTCCGGGCGGTGCGCCTCGGCGATCACCGCCCGCGCCCCCAGCCTTGCGCACCCCCGCCCCGGACCCGGTGGTCCGAAGGTCCCCGGTCACGGCCCGGTGGTCCGTCGCCTGCAACCGTCCGTGGACCACCCGGCCCGGCGCTTCGGTCCGCCGATCGGGGACGCTCGGCCCCTGCGTCCACCGGCTTCGCGCGCGAAGCTGGAAGGGACGCCGCGTGGCCGCGGCGCACGAGGATTGCCGAGAAGGAAGGTCTGCCGTGAAGCCCCGGACAGTCGGTGAGGTGATGACGCGCGAGGTCGCTCACGCATGCCGCGACACCACGTTCGCGGATCTGATGCTCCTGCTCGACGGGCGTCGCGTCAGTGGTGTGCCGGTGGTGGACGACGACGACAAGGTGCTCGGCGTCGTCTCCGAAGCGGACCTGATCCGCCATCAGGCCACCGGTGTGCGCGGGAGTCGTCGGTCCGGCACGGAGACGGTGGAGGGGCTGATGTCCACCCCCGCCGTCACCGTCCACCCCGAGCAACGGGTCTCGGACGCCGCGCGGGTCATGGAACGCCACCACGTCAACCGCCTTCCCGTGGTGGACGAGGAGGACCGGCTGATCGGCATCATCACCCGGCACGACCTGCTGCGGGTCTTCCTGCGGACGGACGAGGAGATCCGTGCGGACGTGACGGACGAGGTGCTCGGCCGCGCCCTCGGCCTGCCGCCCGGCTCCGTGTCCGTCTCCGTCGCGGACGGAGTGGTCACGCTGGACGGGCGCGTGAACCACGGCCTGGACGTGTGGGCCGCCCTCCGGCTCGCCTGGCGGGTGGACGGCGTCATCGGCGTGGTGAACCGGCTGGTTCCCGCCGAGGGCATGGCGGGCTGACCGCCCGTTCCCCGCCCGCGGTCTACGTCAGTCCGCCCTGAGCCCGTGCGCCCGGAACTGCTCGCACACCCGCTCCACCAGGGCCGGCTGCGGCGTCGGGGTGTCGCGCAGGGGGAAGGGCAGGCCGAGTGCCGCGTACTTGGCGGCGCCCAGTTTGTGGAACGGCAGGACGTCGACGCGTTCGACGACGGACAGCCCCGCCACAAAGGCGGCCAGGCCGTCGACGTCGGCCTCCTTGTCGGTCCGGCCGGGGACGAGCACGTACCGCACCCACACCGGCACCCCGAGCGCGTCGAGCCGGCGAGCGAAGCGCAGGGTCGGTGCCAACTTGCCGCCGGTGAGCCTGCGGTAGCGGGTGCGGTCGAAGGACTTGATGTCGAGCAGCACGAGGTCGGTGTCGGCGAGCAAGGCGTCGTCGGCGCGGGCTCCCAGGTTCCCCGAGGTGTCCAGGGCCGTGTGCAGGCCGGCTTCCTTGCACCGCCGCAGGATCTCGCCGGTGAAGGCGGGCTGGAGCAGGGGTTCGCCGCCGCTGAGGGTCACTCCCCCGCCCGAAGCGGTCAGAAAGGCACGGCACTTGGCAATCTCCGCCATCACCTCATCGGCGGTCATGGGTCGGCCGTCGCGCATGTGCCAGGTGTCGGGGTTCTGGCAGTACAGGCAGCGCAGCGGGCAGCCGCTGGTGAACAGCACGAAGCGGGTGCCGGGACCGTCGACGCCCGTCGACAGGTCCCAGGAGTGGACCCTGCCCGCCGGCGGTCCGGTCCGGGCGGTGGTCGCCCGGACCGGACCGTGACCGTGGACGTTGCTCACGCGGCACCGTGGAAGGTGCGGCTGATGACGTCCTGCTGCTGCTCGCGGGTGAGCCGGACGAAGTTCACGGCGTATCCGGAGACCCGGATGGTCAGATCCGGGTACTTCTCCGGGTGTTCCATGGCGTCCTCCAGGGTGGCGCGGTCGAGGACGTTGACGTTCAGGTGGAAGCCCCCGGAGGCCATGTAGCCGTCCAGCAGTCCCACCAGGTTCGTCACCCGGTCCTCGGGGCTGCGCCCGAGGCCGGCCGGGGTGATGGTGGAGGTCAGCGAGATGCCGTCCCGGGCCGCCGCGTAGGGGAGCTTGGCCACCGACAGGGCCGAGGCCGCCATGCCGTGCCGGTCCCGGCCGTTCATGGGGTTGGCGCCCGGGGCGAACGGCTGCCCTGTCCGCCGCCCGTCGGGGGTGTTGCCGGTGTGCTTGCCGTAGACGACGTTGGAGGTGATGGTGAGGACGGACTGGGTGTGCTCGGCGTCCCGGTAGGTGGGGTGCCGGCGGATCTTCCCCATGAAGGACCGGACCAGTCCGACCGCCAATTCGTCGGCCCGGTCGTCGTTGTTGCCGTACGCCGGGTAGTCGCCGTCCACCGCGTAGTCGACCGCAAGCCCGCTCTCGTCGCGGATCACCTTCACGCGCGCGTACTTGACCGCCGAGAGGCTGTCGGCCGCCACGGAGAGCCCGGCGATGCCGCAGGCCATGGTCCGCCGCACCGGGTGGTCGTGCAGCGCCATCTCGATGCGTTCGTAGGCGTACTTGTCGTGCATGAAGTGGATGACGTTGAGGGCGTCGACGTACGTGCCCGCAAGCCAGTCGAGGACGCGGCCGTACGCCTCCGTGAGCTCTTCGTAGTCCAGGTACTCGCCCGCCAACGGCGCCATGGGCGGGGCGACTTGTTCACCCGAGATCTCGTCCCGGCCGCCGTTGACCGCGTACAGCAGCGCCTTGGCGAGGTTGACGCGGGCTCCGAAGAACTGCATCTGCTTGCCCACCGCCATCGCCGACACGCAGCAGGCGATGGCGGTGTCGTCGCCGGTGCACGGCCGCATCAGCTCGTCGGACTCGTACTGGATGGAGCTGGTGTCGATGGAGACCCGGGCGCAGTAGCGCTTGAAGCCGTCGGGCAGCTGCGGCGACCAGAACACGGTGAGGTTGGGCTCGGGTGCCGGGCCCAGGTTGTAGAGGGTCTGCAGGAAGCGGAAGGAGGTGCGGGTGACCAGGGGGCGGCCGTCGGTTCCGATGCCGCCGATGGACTCCGTCACCCAGGTGGGGTCGCCGGAGAACAGCTCGTCGTACTCGGGGGTGCGCAGGAAGCGGACGATGCGCAGCTTGATGACGAAGTCGTCGACGAGCTCCTGGGCGCGGTCCTCGTCGATCCGGCCTTCGGCCAGGTCGCGTTCGAGGTAGACGTCGAGGAAGGTCGAGGTGCGGCCGAGCGACATGGCGGCGCCGTTCTGCTCCTTGACCGCCGCGAGGTAGCCCAGGTACAGCCATTGCACGGCCTCGTGGGCGGTGGCGGCCGGACGGGAGACGTCGCAGCCGTAGCCGGCCGCCATCTGCTTGAGCTCGTCCAGGGCGCGCAGTTGTTCCGCCAGTTCCTCGCGGTCGCGGATCACGGACTCGGTGGAGGGCTGCCCGTCGAGCAGCGCCCGTTCGGCGCGCTTGGCCTCGATCAGCCGGTCCACGCCGTACAGCGCGACGCGGCGGTAGTCGCCGATGATCCGGCCGCGGCCGTAGGCGTCGGGCAGTCCGGTGATGATGTGGGCCTTGCGGGCCCGGCGCATCTCGGGCGTGTAGGCGTCGAAGACGCCGTCGTTGTGGGTCTTGCGGTAGGTGCCGAAGACCTTGGTGACGAACGGGTCGGGCTCGTACCCGAAGGCGCGCAGGCCGTTCTCCACCGTGCGCAGGCCGCCGTTGGGCATGATCGCGCGCTTGAGCGGGGCGTCGGTCTGCAGACCGACGACGAGTTCGCGGTCACGGTCGATGTATCCGGGGGCGTGTGCGGTGATGGTGGAGGGCGTGGCGGCGTCGACGTCGAGGATGCCCTTGCGGCGTTCCTCGGGAAACAGCGCGGTCACCTTGCCCCACACGGTCCGGGTGCGCTCGGTCGGGCCGGCCAGGAAGGCGGAGTCGCCTTCGTAGGGCGTGTAGTTGGCCTGGATGAAGTCGCGCACGTCGACGTGCTCGCGCCAGCGCTGCCCGGCGAAGCCGCGCCAGGGCTGCTCGGAGGTGTCCACGGTCGGTTCGGCCACTGCGGTCATCTTCTGTCTCCGTAATCGTCGGCGACGCCGGGCGCGGCGATCGTTGCCGGCGTCCGCACAGCCGATGCTCGTCGCACGCCCCGTCTTGCGCACAGGGCCGCCGGGGTCCGGCAGCCCGCCGACCGGCCCCCATCGGGAGCACCGGCGGCGGGTCGCAGGTCCCGGGGCGGGAAGGACCTTCGACCCGCCGGTCACGCCGTCGGGCTGTGCGGGGCGTCCGGTACGAGCGCCACGGGGCAGTGCGCGTGGTGCAGCAGGGTGTGGGTGACCGGCCCGAGTTGGAGGCCGAGCCGGCGGGCGCGGCGGTGGGCGGAGACCACGACGAGGTCGGCCGTCCGGCTCGCCTCGGTGAGCGCGTGCCCGGCTCCCAGGCACATGGCCACCGTGTCGACCACGACCCCGGGGTATGCGGGGCGCAGGGCGGCGACCGCGTACTGCGGGACGGCCTCGGCGGACTTCGCCAGCAGCTGCACGTCGTCCCACTCCAACGGTGCCGGAGGGCACATGCTCGGGGTCGCGGGATAGCGCCAGGCGTGCAGCACGCGCAGGGTCGCGCCGCGGCGGACGGCTTCCTCGAAGCCGAAGCGCAGCGCGCCGAGGTCGGCCTCCGACTCCAGGCCGACCAGGACGCAGTTCCGTTCGTTCGTCGCCGAACCGCGGACGACGAGCACGGGGCCGGTGCTGTGCGCCGCCACCCGCAGGGTGACCGATCCCAGCAGCAGTTCGCCGAAGCCTCCGTGGCCGCGGGTGCCGACGACGGTCAGGGCGGCGGTGCGCCCGGCGCGCACCAGGGCCCGGGCGGCGGCCTCGGTGGTCAGCGTCGGCACGATGGACAGGCCGTCGGCGCGGGAGCGCACCCGGGCGACGGCCCGGTCCAGGGAGGCGCGGGACATCTGGTGGAGCGAGGGCCCGCCGGGTGCCGTCGCCGCGTCGGGAGCCGGGAGTCTGCCCCAGGGCCAGCCGCACAGGATCTCCAGCCCGGTTCCGCGGCGCACGGCCTCGTCGGCCGCCCGGTCCAGTGCGGGCAGCGCGCGTGCCGAGCCGTCGAAGCCGACCAGGACCCGGCTCTTCCGGGAAGCGGTCGCGTCGGACATGGCTGTCTCCTCGGGGTCCTCGGGACTTCAGGTGCGGGACGGTGGCAGCGTCTGCCGCTCCCTCCACGTGCGACAGGGGCCGGAAGGGGCCGATGGCGGGCCGGCGCGGACCGTCGGATGGGCCGACCGGCCCATGGCGGCTTGTACTGCTTTGGCCCATCCTCGGAAGCAGGAGACGTGCACCAGGCACGGGAACGAACCGACAGGAGCCGGGAGCCTTGGACGAGTCAAGGACGTTCTCGCCGGAGCAGCCGATCCGGGTGTTCCTGCTGGACGACCACGAGGTCGTCCGGCGGGGCATCCAGGATCTGCTGGACGCCGAGGACGACATCACGGTCGTCGGCGACGCGGGCACCATCGCCCAGGCGCTCACCCGGGGTCCGGCCCTGCGGCCGGACGTCGCGGTACTGGACGTACGGCTGCCGGACGGCGACGGCATCACGGTCTGCCGGGAGCTGCGGTCGCGCATGCCCGAGCTGGCCTGTCTGATGCTCACCTCGTTCGACGACGACGACGCACTGCTCGACGCCATCATGGCCGGGGCCGCCGGTTACGTCCTCAAGCAGATCAAGGGCTCCGACCTCGTGTCCGCCATCCGCACGGTCGCCGCCGGGCACTCCATGCTCGATCCGGCCACAACGGCCCGCCTGATGACCACGCTGCGCGGCGAACAGACCGCCAAGAGCGAGCCGGAGGACGAGCGGCTGGCCGACCTGTCCCCGCGCGAGCGCGACATCCTCGCGCTGATCGGCGATGGGCTGACGAACCGTCAGATCGGTGAGCGGCTCTTCCTCTCGGAGAAGACCGTCAAGAACCACATCTCGCGGCTGCTCGCCAAACTGGGCGTGGAGCGGCGTATCCAGGCAGCCGTCATCGCCACGGAAGCGGCCAGGGCGGCGGACAGCGACGGGCACCGGCGGGGCGGTAGCGCCCCGTAAGGGGCGCGGGGCTGTTTCGATATGCGGCTCCGCCGCGTGGGCGCGACGGCCACGACGCGCCCGCAGTCGAAGCACCCGGGGCTTCGCCCCGGACCCCTGGGGTGGTGCGTCGGCTGCAGGCCGACGGTGGCTGGTCGCGCCCACGCGGCGGAGCCGCTGGGGGCACCCCCTGGGGGCACCCCCAGCGGTAGCTGGGGGAGGTAGCTGGGGGAGAAACAGCCCCACGCCCCTTACGGGGCGGTCAGCCGGTGAGCGGGATCCGCCAGGTGAGGACCGTGCCGCCACCGGTCGGTGTGCCGAACTCCAGCACGCCGCCGTGCTGTTCGGCGCGCTCGGCGAGATTGCGCAGCCCGCTGCGCCGTCCGTTCCCGGGTATACCGACACCGTTGTCGGCGACGGTCAGCACCAACTGCCCGTCGGCGTTGACGACCGACACGTCCACGGAGGTCGCGTGCGCGTGCCGGGCCACGTTGGCCAGGGCCTCCTCCAGCACGGCGGCCGCGTCCTCGGCGACCGCACGGGGCACCTGCGTGTCCAGCAGGCCCTCCATCCGCAGGCTCGGGGCGAAGCCCAGGATCCGGCCGGCCTCTCCCGTCTTCTGGACGACCCGGGTGCGCAGGCCGTGCTGGGGAGCGGCCTCCCGGGCGCGCAGGCCGAAGATCGCCGACCTGATGATCTTGATCGTCTCGTCCAGGTCGTCGACGGCCCGCTGGACCCGCTCCGACGCCTCGGCATGGTCGATGAACCGGTCGGCGCTCTGCAGCGTCATCCCCGTGGCGAAGAGTCGCTGAATGGCGAGATCGTGCAGGTCACGCGCGATCCGGTCACGGTCCTCCAGCAGCGCCAGCTGCTCGACGTCCGCCCGCCGCTCAGCCAGCTCCAGGGCCAGGGCCGCCTGCCCCGCGAACGTCAGCAGCGGCCCGGTCTCCTGCTCCAGGAACTCCGGCCGGCCGCTGCCGCGCACCAGGAAGAGCACACCCCGCACCGTGTCCCCCGACATGACCGGCACGGCCACCGCAGGGCCGAACCCGGCGAGGACCCGCGACGCCGCGACGGCGCGCGGGTCCGCACCGATCTCACGGCTGTGGGCCGGCTCCCCCGCCTTGTACGCAACACCCACCAGCGAGCTGTCGACCGGCAGCACCAGACCGCGCAACTCGTCTGCTCTGGCGCCCACGGCAACCTCCACGGTCAGCGCGGAGCCGTCGTCCAGCGGCAGGGAGAACGTCGCCAGCTCCGCGCGCGTGATCTCCATGGCCTGCTCCGCGATCAGGACCATGACGTCCGCCGACGGACTGCCCGACATCAGGCTCGTGGTCACCTCGGCGCTCGCCCGCAGCCACCGCTCGCGCCGCGTGGACTCCTCGTACAGCCGGGCGTTGTCGATCGCCACGCCGGCGGCCACGGCGAGCGTCGAGAGCACCGACTCGTCCTCGTCCTCGAAGTCCGCGCCGCCGCGCTTCTCGGTGAGGTACAGGTTGCCGAAGACCTCGTCGCGCACCCGGATCGGCACGCCCAGGAAGCTGTGCATCGGCGGGTGGTTCGGCGGAAAACCGTACGAGGAGGGGTGCTCGGAGAGCTTGGGCAGACGCAGCGGTTCCGGGTGCCGGATCAGCTCGCCGAGGATGCCGTGCCCCTCCGGGTACGGGCCGATGGCCTTGATCTGCCCGTCGCTCAGGCCCACGGTCAGGAACTGCGACAGCGTGCGCCCGTCGGGGCCGATCACGCCCAGCGCCCCGTACTGGGCGTCCACCAGCGCCACGGCCGCCTCCACGATGCGCCGCAGCACGTGTTCCAGGTCCAGCTCGCGCCCCACCGAGAGCACGGCCTCCAGCAGACTGTGCACCCGGTCCCGGGTACCGCGTGCCGCATTCAGCCGTGCCTGCAGCTCCTCCAGCAGCTCGTCCAGCTTGAGCTGCGGCAGCCGCACCGGCTCCTGCCCGGCGTTCTTCAACGCGCCTCCTCCGACCTGCATCCGGATCCTGTACGGCCCCCTGGTGCAACCGTACCGAGCCCCGGCGCAGGGAACGCCCCGGTATGCCCAAGATCTCCGAATCCCGGCGGGGCGGCGGGCGGACCGGGGCCCGGGATGCACCCGACGAGGGCCGTTCGCCCTCGCATCGTGCCCGGTCAGCCCTCCCCGCAGGCACCGGCACCGGCCGAGTCTGGGGACCGACGGAGAGGCACCGGGCACGTGGTCGCGGGGCGACCGGGCAGGAGGAGACGCAACGATGGCCAGGACCGGGGTTTTCGCCGATCTCTCGGCGGACCAGGAGCGAGCGCTGACGGCCCTCGCGCACGAGGTGTCGTTCCCCGTGGGGACGCGCATCTTCGAGGAGGACGGCGCGGCGGACCGGTTCTGGGTGGTGCGCACGGGCACGGTCCGCCTCGACCTCCGGGTGCCGGGCCGCCCGGCCGCCGTCGTCGACAGCGTCGGGCCTGGAGGGCTCCTCGGCTGGTCGTGGCTGTGCCCGCCCCACGAGTGGCACCTCGGTGCCGAAGCCACCAGCCCCGTGCGGGCCTGGGAGTTCGAGGCGGCTCCGATCCGTGCCCTGTGCGAGCAGGACCCGCTGCTCGACCACGCTCTGCTGACTCATGTCGCCGCCGTCATCGGCCGTCGTCTCCGGGCGGCCCGCACACGACTGCTCGCCCGCTGAGGCACGGATATCCCGCTCTCCCGGGACCGGTTGCGGCCGGAGGGCGGCCAACGGTCCCCGGGACAAGGCCCCTTCGTCCCTGGCATCCCCGTACGACGCGGCGGATCGTGGGAACGAACCGGACGTGCAAGACCTGAAGGCGGTGGCAGCAATGGACCTTCCCGTCGTCGTGGGGACCGACGGATCCCGCGCGAGTCTGGAGGCGGTGGACTGGGCAGCGGACGCAGCCGTGCTCCGCGGGTCGTCCCTGTGGATCGTCCACGCGAGCCCGGACGGTCCGCGCTCCGGACGTTCCCCGGCACGGGCCGAGGAGGTCTGCGCCCTCGCTGCCGAACGCGCCGCACTGCGCTCCTCCCAGCTCAAGGTGACGGCGGAAGCCCTGTGGGGCGGAGCCGCCATGGCCCTGCTGGAGGCCTCGCACAGCGCGTCCCTCGCCGTCGTCGGACACCGCGGGCAGGGCGGAGGTGTGAGCTCGCTGTTCCTGGGCCCGGTGGCCACGGCGGTCGCGTCCCACGCGCACTGTCCGGCCGTGGTCGTCCGCGGCCGCCAGGACAACATCCGCGGCCGGAAGCACCGGATCACCGTGGGTCTCGGCAGGCGGCATCCGGAAGAGACGGCCGTGTCCTTCGCCTTCGCCGAGGCGGCACTGCGGCGATGCGAGGTGGAAACGGTGTTCGCGTGGTCCGGCAACAGCGGTGAACCGCGGGGCGACGACCGGCTGCGGCGCGAACGCGCGGCCGACGAGGCGCTGCGGTCGGCGACCGGGGCCCACCCCGGCGTGCCCCTGCTGACGTACCCCGTCGAGGGACCCACGCACACGGCCCTGCTCCGGGCCTCCGCGGAGTCGGACCTGCTCGTGCTGGGCGCACGCCCGCACGGCTCCCCCGGACCCCGGCTGGGTATGGTGAACGGCACGGTGCTCCAGCACGCGCACTGCCCCGTCGCCGTCGTCCCGCGCTGGTGAGACCTCGCGGCCGGCGGCTCCCGTGCCGCTCGCCTCACCGGAGCAGCTCGGCCGCCCGGTCGGGTACGAGCGTCTGCAGGTCCCGGGAAGGCCGCCGGTACCCGGTGGAGGGAGGTCGAGGCGGGAGTTCGAGGGCGGGCCGGGGGACTTCCCGGTACGGAACCGTCGAGAGCAGGTGAGCGATCATGTTGATGCGGGCTGCACGCTTGTCGTCGCCCTCGACGACGTACCAGGGCGCCTCGGGGATGTCGGTGTGCGCGAACATCTCGTCCTTCGCCCGGGAGTAGGCCTCCCAGCGGGTGACCGACTCCAGGTCCATCGCCGACAGCTTCCAGCGCCGCGTCGGATCCTCCAGCCTGCTGCGGAACCGCTGCTCCTGCACCGCATCGCTCACCGAGAACCAGTACTTGCGCAGCATGATCCCGTCCTCGACGAGAAGCCGCTCGAAGACCGGGCACTGGCGCAGGAACCGCGTGTGCTCCTCCTCCGTGCAGAAGCCCATGACGCGCTCGACGCCCGCACGGTTGTACCAGCTGCGGTCGAACAGCACGATCTCCCCGGCGGCCGGCAGCTCGGCCGTGTAGCGCTGGAAGTACCACTGCGTGCGCTCCCGGTCGGTCGGCACGGGCAACGCGGCGATCCGGGCGATCCGCGGGTTCAGACGCTCGGTGACCCGCTGGATCGCACCGCCCTTGCCCGCCGCGTCGCGGCCCTCGAAGACCACGACGAGCCGCCGCCCCTCGGCCCGCACCCACTCCTGGAGCGTGACCAGCTCGCCCTGGAGCCGCAGCAGTTCGCGCTCGTAGACCGGACGCGGCAGGCGCTCCGGCCGCTTCTCCCCGGTCACTGCCGTCACCTCCCGTGCGTCCTCCGCCACCGCCGCGTCAGGTGATGCGGCAGCCGGTGACCATGTCGAGGCTGATGCTGATCACGTGGTCCATCTCCTCGCCGATCCACGGCTCGAGCGCCGCCCGGTAGTGCTGCTGCAGCGCGGGGTCCCGCACCAGGTGGGCCTCGCCGGTGACCACGACGCTCCACCCGGTGCACGTCTCGGTGTCGAACTCGTCGGCCTCGTACGCCACCACGGCCCCGTCCCGGGCCGGGCCGAGCATGGCGGCGCCGGTGTGGGTCCTGATGATGATCTGGTCGTCCAGGAGGACATGGTTGACCGGCCGGATGGCGGGCAGGGCCTGGTGGCTGAAGACCAGGCGCCCGATCCGTGCGTCCTTGAGGAGCTTCAGCGCCTCCTGCCGGGGCAGCTCCGCCGTGGTCGGCGAACCCGGCCGGGAATCGTGCGGGAGGGAGATCCGTGCCATGCCACCAGTCAGGCACGGTCGGCGCCGGTCCGGCTAGGGCCGACCGGCCCCGATCTTCGCACCCGGCCCCCGGGCGGCCGGCCCGGGAAGGCCCGGCTGACCAGGGCCCAATGGTCCCGGAGAAGGGCCGCTCGGCCACAGCTCGTGCCGGGTCCGGCACGGCATGCTGGCTTCGACCGACCCGGAGGTTTCCCGCTCACGGCCGCAACCGCGTCCGCCCGGCCGATCCCTCAACCACCCGACCGCGCAGGCACGGTGTGCGGCCCCTCCGGCCGGTCGGCGTCCGGCCGCCGGTTGCGGCTCCCCCGTCCTCCCTGGCGGCCGGACGCAAGAGCGCGTCGGCACCCCGCGCCCGCCCGTCAAGGCCCGTCCGGTCCGGCTCAGGGAGGCACAGGATGAACGTACGAGGCGTCCCCCGCACACGACGGCCGCTTCCGCACCGCTTCCGCCGACGGGCGGCCAACCCGCTGCGGCGGCGTTCCGACCGGTGCCAATCGTGGCTCGGCACGTCTCTCCTGCTGCTCCTGATCCTCGCTCTGCCGACGATCCCGACCCTGGTCGCCCGGGACGTCTACGCCTCCCAGATGCGCGCGCTGCACGAGCAGTCGGCGCAGCGGCACCGGATCACCGCGCACGTCACCGCGGATGCGAAGGGCTCCTCCGCCGCCGGGGACACTCTGCAACGGGCGTCCGTGCGCTGGACGGACGCGACGAGCGCGATACGGACCGGTACGGCGGACGTCCCCGCAGGATCGGCCGAGGGCGACACGGTATTGGTCTGGGTGGACGGCGAGGGAAGGCCGGCGAAGCCGCCGATGCAGCGCGACGAAGCACTGACGGCCGCCTGGTTCGCCGCCTGCCTGTCGGCCGCGGGTCTGGCCCTGGCGTACTGCGGCGCCCGCGCGGCGCTCGTCGGGACGCTGAACCGCCGGCGGTACGCCCGCTGGGAGGCGGCGTGGGAGACGGTGGAGCCGCGGTGGTCAGGGCGGTTGCGCGGCTGACGGAGGGCCGGTCTCCGCCTGCGGGGTCCGTTCGGCCCATGGCGGACGGGGCCGGGGCGGGCAGGATCGGACTCCATGAACAGGATCACGACCGGCAACAGCCGAAGCCGACAGCCGGCAGAACCCCGGACGCTCCCGTCGACGCGTTTCGGGGCGGGCCGGAGGTTCTCCTGGCTCATGGTCGTCACCGGTGGCCTCGGGCTCCTCGCCTCGGCCGTCATCTGGACGGACAGCATCAGGCTGGCCGAGGACCCGGCGTTCCAACCCGCCTGCAACGTCGGCTCCGTCCTGTCCTGTACCGACGTGATGCGCAGCGATCAGGCTTCGCTGTTCGGGCTGCCCAACCCGCTGTTCGGGCTGGTCGCGTACGCGGTCGTGGTCGCGGGTGGCATTGCGCTGCTGGCCGGAGCCCGTTTTCCCCGCTGGTGCTGGATCGGTCTGAACCTGGGCGGGTTCGCCGGTGCCGTCTTCTGTATGTGGCTGATGGGCCAGGCGCTCTATTCCATCGGGGCCCTGTGCCTGTGGTGCTGCCTCACGTGGGCGGTGACCATCGCCCTGTTCTGGTACTCCCTCGTGCACAGTCTCGGACACCGCATCATTCCGGCTCCGCGCGCATGGGTCCGCGGAGTACAGGAGTTCCACTGGACGGTACCGGTCACGTGGTATGCGGTCGTCGTGCTGCTCATCGCCATGCGCTTCCGGCCCGCCTGGCAGTCGATGATCTGAACCGCCGTTCCTTTCCTGCGGAATTCGTCGCCGACATCCGGGCCGTTCGGCCCTGTGCCGGGGACCCCCGGCCCTGTCCGCGACCGCACCGCGCCATTGATCATGATCCGGGCCGGAGATTTCCGGCCCGGAAATTCTCTTTGGCACAGCTGGAGTTGGTGGCCTGTGGACGGTATCGGGACGCACAGAGACGACAAGGCGACCGAGGTGCGGCATCCGGAAAACGGGCCGGCTGCCGTGCGGAAGCCCCGCAGCACACCCGTCGCATGGCTGACGACCACCGATCACAAGCAGATCGGCACGCTGTATCTCGTCTCCGCTTTCGTTTTCTTCATCATCGGCGGCCTCATGGCCCTGCTGATGCGCGCGGAACTCGCGCGGCCCGGCACGCAGATCCTGTCGAACGAGCAGTTCAACCAGGCTTTCACGATGCACGGGTCGGTCATGCTGCTGCTCTTCGCGATGCCGCTGTTCACCGGATTCGCCAACTGGCTCATGCCGTTGCAGATCGGCGCACCGGACGTGGCCTTCCCCCGGCTGAACATGCTGGCCTTCTGGCTGTTCCTGTTCGGGTCGCTCATCGCGGCGGCCGGCTTCCTCACGCCCCAGGGCGCCGCCGACTTCGGCTGGTTCGCCTACGCGCCGCTGTCGGACTCCGTGCACTCCCCCGGCGTCGGGGCCGACATGTGGATCATGGGCGTGGCGCTCTCCGGTTTCGGCAGCATCCTCGGTGCCGTCAACTTCATCACCACCATCATCTGCATGCGGGCCCCGGGCATGACGATGTTCCGCATGCCGATCTTCACGTGGAACGTGCTGCTGACCGCGCTGCTCATCCTGATGGTCTTCCCGGTGCTGGCCGCGGCGCTGTTCGCGCTGGAGATGGACCGCAAGTTCGGCTCGCACGTCTTCGACCCGGCCAACGGCGGCGCGCTGCTGTGGCAGCACTTGTTCTGGTTCTTCGGGCACCCGGAGGTGTACGTTCTCGCGCTGCCGTTCTTCGGTATCATTTCCGAGGTCATCCCGGTCTTCTCGCGCAAGCCGATGTTCGGTTACATCGGCCTGATCGCGGCGACCATCTCGATCGCGGGTCTGTCGGTGACCGTGTGGGCGCACCACATGTACGTCACGGGCGGTGTGCTGCTGCCGTTCTTCTCCTTCATGACCTTCCTGATCGCGGTTCCGACCGGTGTGAAGTTCTTCAACTGGATCGGCACCATGTGGAAGGGCTCGCTGTCCTTCGAGACCCCGATGCTCTGGGCCACCGGATTCCTGATCACCTTCGTGTTCGGCGGCCTGACGGGCGTCATCCTGGCCGCGCCGCCGATGGACTTCCACGTCTCCGACTCGTACTTCGTCGTCGCCCACTTCCATTACACGCTGTTCGGCACCGTGGTCTACGCGATGTTCGCCGGATTCCACTTCTGGTGGCCGAAGTTCACCGGGAAAATGCTCGACGAGCGGCTCGGGAAGGTGACGTTCTGGACGCTCACGGTGGGATTCCACACCACCTTCCTCGTCCAGCACTGGCTGGGGGCCGAGGGCATGCCCCGCCGGTACGCCGACTATCTCGCCTCGGACGGTTTCACCGCACTCAACACGATCTCCACGATCGGCTCCTTCCTGCTGGGCCTGTCGATCCTGCCGTTCTTCTACAACATCTGGAAGACCGCCAAGTACGGCAAGAAGGTCGAGGTCGACGACCCCTGGGGTTACGGCCGTTCGCTGGAGTGGGCCACGTCATGCCCGCCGCCGCGGCACAACTTCACCGACCTGCCGCGCATCCGTTCCGAGTCCCCGGCCCTGGACCTGCACCGTCCGGACGTCACCGCAACCGAACTGTCGGCCCGCTGAGAAACTCCGAGGAACAAGGAGAACCACGTGTCCCGGACCGTCCTCGCCCTGAGTGCCGCAGTGATCGGCGCAGCCGGCTGCGTCTGGTACCTGCCCGCCGTGGCCGACCTGCGGGCCGGCGACGACCGGCCGGCCGCCCGCCGCATCGCCGCCTTCGCCTGCCTGACGGGCTGGGGCACCCTCGCCGCCCTCGCGCTCCTCCTGCTCGCGCAGGCCCCGTGGCGCGTCGTCGGGGCCGTGGCCGCGGTCGGGGCACTGACCGCGTCGTCCCTCTCCGTGCGCGCCTGGTCGTTGCGGCGGGGCGAGCGGCAGGAGGCCGAGAAGTGGGCGGAGTTGCTCGGAGCGGCGCCGGTCGCCGCGTCCGGGCGGCTCCGCCGGGCCGCCCTGGCGTGGGGGCTGTCGGGGGTGGCCCTGGCGGCTGCGGGAACGCCGTTCCTGGTGCGGCAACTCCTGCTCTGAGCAACGGTGTTCCACCGGTGGATCGCGGGTGCCGGTGTCCCGGCACCCGCGTCCTCGGTACCACGTGCCGCCGCCGGTCTCAGCCGGTCGGGACGAGGGCCACCGGGCAGTGCGCGTGGTGCAGCACCGCATGGGTGACCGGCCCCAGTTGCAGGCCGAGGCGGCGGCTCGCGCGATGGGCGGCGATGACGAGGACGTCCGCCTCCCTGCTCGCCTCGGTCAGGGCGTGGCCCGCCCCCAGGCACAGGGCTTCGGTGCGGACCTCGACCCCGGGGTACTCGTCGCGCAGGGGTGCGACCGCGAACTCCGGAACGGCCTCGGCCGTCTTCGCCAGGATGCGCACGTCGTCGCGGAAGAGCGGTCCCGGGGTCTGCTTGCCGGGCGAGGCGGGGTACTGCCAGGCGTGCAGCGCGTGCAGGTCGGCCCCGAGCCGTACCGCTTCCTCGAAGCCGAAGCGCAGGGCGTCGGTGTCGGCGTCCGACTCGACGCCGACGAGCACGGTCCCCCGCATGCGCCGCACGTCGTCGCGGACGACGAGCAGGGGGCTCGCGGTGTGCGCGGCCACCCGCAGGGTGACCGAGCCCAGGAGGAGCCCGGCGAATCCGCCGTACCCGCGGCTGCCGAGCACGGTCAGGCCGGCGGACTGCCCGGAGCGCACGAGAGCACGGGCGGGGGACTCGGTGGTCAGGGTGGGGACCACGGACAGACCGGGGGCACGCCGGTGGACCCGTACCACAGCCCGGTTCATGGCGGACCTGGCCTGGTCGTGGAGGACCTGGCCGTCACCGCACCGCATCACGGACTCGGGGACCAGGTACCGGCCCCAGGGCCAGCCGCACAGGATCTCCAGCCCGGTGCCGCGGCGCACGGCTTCGTCGACGGCACGGTCCAGGGCTCGCAGGGCGGGCTCGGAGCCGTCGTATCCGGCGAGGACCCGGCCCTGCCGGGGAGTGGCCGTCTCGGGCATGGTGCGCTCCTTCGGGTCTGCAGCGTTCCGATCGATGCACGCGGGATCCGGGCACACGGCCGTCCGTCCGCCCTTCGGGCCCGGAACCGGCCGTCAGAACTGCGGTCCGACGACGGGGGGTTCGGGGACCCAGGGCTTGACCGGGGGTGCCTCGAGGCGCAGTTCGACGCCGACGACGCCTGCCACGGCCCGTACCAGCCGGGCCACGACCGGCACCATCGCCGCGTCGGGCAGCCGTCCGGACACGGTGACCACCCCTTCCGTCACCGTCACCTCGGCCGTGGGCCTGCAGTTGCGGAAGAAGTGGTCCACGATCTCGTCCTGCACCTCACGGGCGATGTCCTCGTCGTCGCGCAGGTAGACCCTGAGCAGGTCGCTGCGGCTGACGATGCCCGCCAGCCGCCCGTCCTCGTCCACGACGGGAAGCCGTTTGACGCCCTTGCGGGCCATCAGGCGTGCGGCCTCCGCCAGGGTCGCGCTCCCGCGAAGGGTGACGGCGGGGGTGCTCATCAGTTCCCCGGCCGTCCCGGCCCCGGCCTTGACCAGGTCGTCCAGGTGGCGCAGTTGCTCGATGCGGGAGGGGTCGCGGTCCTTGTACTGCTGTTTGGGCAGCAGGTCGGCCTCGGAGACCATGCCGACGACACGGCCTTCGCCCTCGACCACGGGTACGGCGCTCACCTTCCACTGCGCGAGCGTCTTGACGATCTCCTTGTAGGCGGCGCTGCGGCTGACCGCCACGACCGTCTGCGTCATCACATCGCCGACCGTGCGCGGAGTGTCCTTCATCCCGGCCTCCCTCTGCGGTGCCGGAGTTCACCGGCACTCTTCACGCTCGTCCCGGCGGGCCGTTCCGGCCAGGTGCCGATGGGCCCTGCACCGGGGACTGCCCGGCCCCGGTGCGAAGCCCGGCACGCAAGCCGGTCAAGAGCATGCACAGCGCGTTCAACTTCCTTCTCCTTCGGCCACAGAGCGGGCAACCGCGACCGTCGAGAGGCGATTCCAAGCATGCATACGCCAGGGTCATGCACCGGTGCTGTGATCGGCTCCTGACCGGAAGGGGAGTCCATCCATGCGACAGAACTGCGGTCGCGACGAACACGGGGCGGCCGAGGCCCGGTTCCAGGGGCTGCTGGAGTCGGCTCCGGACGCCATGGTCATCGTGGACGACACGGGAACCATCCAGCTCGTCAACGCCCAGACCGAGGCCGTCTTCGGCTACTGCCGCGAAGAACTCCTCGGCCGGCCCGTCGAGATCCTCGTCCCCCCGCGCTTCCGGAGGCAGCACTCGGCCCACCGCCGGGACTACGCGGGCAACAAGCAGGTGCGGCCCATGGGAGCCGGACTCGAACTCTACGGGCTGCGCAAGGACGGACACGAGTTCCCCGTCGAGATCAGCCTCAGCCCCCTGGAGACGGCCGACGGACTCCTCTTCTCCGCGGCGGTGCGCGACGTCAGCGAACGCAAGGCAGCCGAACGGCGGATCAACGAGCTGGCGGCCCTCGTGGAGTCCTCCCAGGACGCGATCCTCGCCAAGACCCTCGAAGGCCGCATCACCTACTGGAACGCCGCCGCCCATCAGCTCTACGGCTACACGGCGGACGAGGCCGTCGGCCGCCATGTGTCCCTGCTCGCCCCTCCCGCGTGCAAGGACGAGATCGGCGCCCTGATGGACCGACTGAGCCGCGGCGAGAAGGTCGAGCACTTCGAGACGCTCCGGGTGACGAACACCGGCGCGCTGCTCGACGTGGACGTCACGCTCTGGCCGACCCGTGACGCGGACGGCACCGTGATCGGTGCCTGTGCGATCGTCCGCGACATCAGCGAGCGCAAACGCGCCGAAGCCGAACTCACCCGGCTCTACGAGCAGCAGCGGCACGTCGCCCTGACCCTGCAGCGCAGCCTCATGGGAACCCCGCCGGAGGTCCCCGGCCTGCACTCCGCCAGCCGGTATCTGCCGGCCACCCAGGGCGCCGGCGTCGGAGGGGACTGGTTCGACCTCGTCCCTCTGGGAGGCGGCCAGGTCGGTGTCCTCATCGGGGACGTGATGGGCCGCGGCCTCGAAGCCGCCGCCGTCATGGGGCAGTTGCGTTCCGCGGCCAACGCCCTGGCCCGCACGGGGATGCCGCCCCGGCAGCTCATGCAGGCGCTCGACACCATCGTGGCCGATCTGCCCGACCAGCTGGTCACGTGCAGCTACCTGGTCATCGATCCCGACGCCGGCCAGATGGCGATCTGTTCGGCCGGTCACCTGCCCGCGCTGCTCGCGACCCCGGACCACCGGGTCAGCCCGATACCCGTACCGGTCAGCGTTCCCCTGGGCGTCGGGGACGTCCCTCATCAGCAAGCGGTCGTCGACGTACCGCCCGGCTCCACCCTCGCCCTCTACACCGACGGCCTCGTCGAGACCCCCGCCACCGACATCGAGCAGCAGATCTCCCTGCTCGCCTCGGAGTTGAGCTGTGCCTTCCGTTCCGCGTGCGGCCTCGAGGCGGCGGCGGACCGGGCCCTCGCGGCCCTTCTGCCCGGTGCCGCGGGCCACAACGACGACATCACCCTGCTCCTGGTCCGGCTGCCGCCCGCCCCGCTCGCCTGGGCCTGCACCGAGCTGCCGTCGGAGCCCTGCGCGGCCGCCGACGGCAGGCGGTTCCTCACCGTCACCCTCGCCGCGTGGGACTGCTCCGCGGCGCTCGACGACGCCCGGCTGCTGACCTCCGAGGTCCTGACCAACGCGATCTGCCACGCCACCGGCCCGATCCAGCTGCGGGTGCGCAGGGGGACGGACGAGCTCACCGTCGAGGTGACCGACCGCAGTCCCCAGCCCCCTCAGCCGCGGCTCGCGGAGGTGGGGGACGAGTCGGGCCGCGGCCTGCTGCTCGTCGACGCCCTGGCGGACAGCTGGGGCACCCGTCCCGTCGACCGGGGGAAGACCATCTGGTTCACCCTCCGCCTCACCGCGACGGATGCAGCGGGCTCGGGCCTGTAGTCCCTGGAAGGCGATGGGCAGGTGCCGGGGCCCGCGCAGGGCCGGGTTCTGCCGGTACGGGGGCGGGTCCTCCACCAGGGCGGGGTTCCTGAGCCTGCGGGCGAGCGCGGTCAGCGCGAGCTGGGTCTCCAGGCGGGCCGGCGGGGCGCCGAAGCAGTTGTGGATGCCGCTGCCGAAGCCGAGGTGCTGGTTGTCCGGGCGTTCCGGGCGGAAGCGTTCGGGGTCCGTGAAGCGCCGCTCGTCGCGGTTGCCCGAGCCGAGGGCGAGCAGGACCGTCGCTCCCCGGGGGATGGGGTCCAGGCCATCCTGGTCGAGGCGGACGGGGCATGTCGCGGCGGCTCTGAGCACGTGTTCGCGCTGGGCGTCGTCGCACACGGGCGCGTACATCAGCGCTTCCTCGCCGTGCAGGGTGAACACGTCCGGTGCCAGGAACGCGCATTGCGCACAGCCCTGGCACCGGTTGAGGTCGACGACAAGTTTTATGACGGACGTGGCCCTTCGCCGCTGTCGCGCTCCGACGCTTTTCACGAGGTATGTTCCATTTACTGCGCATCTGCGCGTCGTCCGCATGTGGAGCGCCACCAAAAGGGAAGCCCATGCCCGCGCACGATCCCCCGGCGATCGGTGACCACGCCTTCCTCAGCGACTGCCACTCGCTCGCGCTGGTCGGCCCGGACGCGTCCGTGGAATGGGCCTGCTTCCACCGCTTCGACGCCCGCTCGGTGTTCGCGCGGCTGCTGGACCGGGACATCGGCGGGTACTTCCGCATCGCACCGGCCGGTGTCTTCGAGACGACACGGCGGTACCTGCCCGGCACCAACGTCCTGGAGACCCGGTTCCGGACGCCGACGGGCACCGTCACGGTGACCGACTGCCTGCCCGTGCACGAGGACCCGGACCACCCCGGCCGCCCCCGGCGCCGGCCTCCCGGCCATCTGCTGCTGCGCCGCATCCACGGCGAGACCGGCGAGGTACCGATGGAGATGGTCTTCGCACCCCGCTTCGACTACGGCCTGACCACACCCTTCCTCGAACCCGCCGCCGACGGCCTGCTCGTCGCGGGCGGCGGGGCCGACACCCTGCTGCTGCAGAGCGACCTGCTGCCCCTGCTCCCCCACGCCGACGGAACCTGCACCGCCCGGGCCACGGTCGCCCGGGGCGAGGAGCGGTACGTCGCACTGACGCACGGCGAGGCCGGCCGCCTGCAGGTGCGCCGGCTGCCCACCCCCGAACTGCGCAGCCGCCTGCAGGAGACGACCGCTTTCTGGGAGCGCTGGACGGCACGCTGCACCTACCGGGGCCCGTACCGGGAGGCGGTCGTGCGCAGCGCGCTCGTCCTCAAGGGGCTCGTCTACGACCGCACCGGCGCCATCGCCGCGGCCGCCACCACCTCGCTGCCGGAGGCGCCCGGCGGGGAGCGCAACTGGGACTACCGCTACTGCTGGCTGCGCGATTCCGCCGCCATGCTCGCCACGCTGGCGGGCATCGGCTACACCGACGAGGCCCGGCGCTTCGGCGAATGGCTGCTGCGCACCACTGCGGGCCGCGCCGAGGAGCTGCAGATCATGTATGGCATCGGCGGGGAGCGGCTGCTGCCCGAGTTCCGGCTGGAGCATCTGCGGGGCCACCAGGATTCCCGGCCCGTGCGCATCGGCAACGGCGCCTGGAACCAGTTCCAGCTGGACGTCTACGGCGAGATCGTCGCCGCCGCCGGGTACCTGGCGGAGCGGAACGGACTGCCCGGGCCGCGGGGGCTGGCGTTCCTGCGCGAGGTCGTGGACCTGGCGGCCCGGCGCTGGGAGGAGCCCGACGAGGGCATCTGGGAAGTGCGCGGCGGCAGACGGCACTTCGTCTTCTCCAAGCTCATGGCCTGGAGCGCCCTCGACTGCGGGGTCCGCCTGCTGGAGCGGCACGGCGAGGGCGTCGCGGACGCTCGTGACCGCGAGCGGTGGGCCCGGGCTCGCGACGCGATCCGGGCCCGGATCGAGAGCCACGGGGTGGACCCGCGCACCGGCGCCTTCATGCAGGCCTTCGACTCCCCCGCCCTCGACGCCGCCGCGCTGCAGCTGGGGCTGCGCGGCTTCCTGCCCTTCGACGACCCGCGGATGCGGGCCACCGTCGACCGGATCGACGCGGAACTCACCCGCGGCGGCCACTGCTACCGCTACCGCACCGACGACGGCCTGCCCGGCGACGAAGGCACCTTCGTCTTCTGCACGCTCTGGCTGGTCAACGCCCTTGCCCGCACGGGCCGCACGGCCGAGGCCGAGGAACGGCTGGCCCTCGTCCTCGGCTGCGCCAACGACCTCGGGCTGCTGGCGGAGGAGATCGACCCCGGCACCGGCGGCCAACTCGGCAATTTCCCCCAGGGGTTCAGTCATCTCGGTGTGATCGCGGCGGCGCTGACCCTGCAGGACCTGCAGACGGGCTGACGCGGGTGCGCAGGGCGGAGACGAGGATGTGACCGCTGACGGCCAGCATCCAGACCGGGAAGACGAGTTCGAGGTGACCGGCGCTGCTGACGGACAAGAGCAGCACCAGGGCGACGAGGTAGCCGAGCCAGGCCAGCCAGCGCGGGAAGACACCCAGGCGGTGCCCGATCGTGGTGGTGGAGAGCACGAACACGGCGGCCATCCGGGTGAAGTAGCCGGACAGCAGCGTGAGGACGAAGTGGCGCCCGTACTGCCACAGTTCGTCCCGGCCCTGCCCGGGAGAGTGCGTCGCGAACCCGGTCACGGCCAGCAGGCTGCCCGCCGTCGCCGCGAGGACGAACAGCATCGCCACGAACAGCAGCCCGCTGCCCAGGAACAGCGTGGCGAAGAACCGGTCCTCCGCCGCGCCGACGTAGTCCCGGAAGCAGCCCATGAACCACAGGAAGAAGACTCCTGCGAACGGCACCAGGGCCAGCGCTGTGGTCAGGCTGCCGCGCTGGGAGGTGTCGGCGAACCACTCCGCGGCGTCCTGGGGATGCTCCGGCACCGCCAGGCGCACCAGGACGATGGCGGCGGCCAGCAGCAGCGCGGACACGATGCCCGCCACCGCGGCGACGCGTGGTGTCCGCAACCCCTGCCCTGCCGTCCTTCCGCTGCTCCGCATGGCGTCCTCCTCCGGCTGGTGCTCCCGTGCCGAGCCCTCGTCGTGCAGTGGGTCCCCGCGGGCACGGCCCGGCGACACCCGCACGGGCGACTGTCACTCCCCTGGCCCGCCCCGCCCGTCGTGCGCACCGGTGCGTCCCCGGTGATCCTGAGGACGTGACAGCTCGCGCCGGCACGGACGGCGGAACGGACGACCAGGGCCGGCACCGGCGGGAGCAGCCGCGGACCGATTACGGAGGCGCGGTCTACGGCGCGCTCCTGGCCGCCTCCGTCGTGGCCGGCACCGGGGCGCTCGGGCCCTACCGCCGGGTGGGCCTCGTGCTGCTCCTGCTGGTCACCGGCCTGGTGTTCTGGGCCGCGCACGTCTACTCCCGCCTCGTCGGCGAGCGGGAGACCTACCGGCACCCGACCCGGGCCGTGATCAGCGGCGTGGCGCGCCAGGAGTGGCCGATCGCCCAGGCGGCGGTGCCCCCGGCCGTGGCCGTGGCGATCAGCCCGCTGCTGGGGCTGGGCCTGGAGGGGACGGCCTGGTTCGCCCTCTCCGTCGCCCTGGCCGAACAGATCGGCTGGGCCGGCGCGGCTGAGGTCCGCGCCGGCGGCTCCCGCCGGCGGGTGATCGCCTCGGGGGTCGTCAACCTGGTCCTCGGCCTGGTCATCGTGCTCCTCAAGGCCGTCCTGCACGAGCACTGAAGTCCCCGGGTTCCGGCGGGCCGTGCTGCAGCGTCATCGCACGGGTCTCCCCCGGCGCGATCGTGACCGGATGCCCCTGCACCACCACCCTGAGCGCGGACTCCTCCGAGTCCGGCACGCCGATGGTCAGCCGGTCGCCGCTCAGGTGCACTCCGATCCCCCAGTGGCCCCGGTAGCGGATGGTGAATCCGCATTCCGACAGTCCGGGCAGTTCCACCGGGTCGAGCCAGAGGGCGTCCTCGCGGGTCTCCAGGCCGGTGAGGCCGCGCTGTACCAGGTCCAGGGTGCCGGCCATCGCGCCGAGGTGGATGCCCTCCGCGGTGGTGCCGCCCTGGACGTCCGCGACGTCCTCCTCGAGCGCCTCCCGGCAGTACCGCCAGGCGTCGGCCCGGCGGGCCCGGGCCAGCACCCAGCCGTGGACCAGGCCACTGAGGGTCGATCCGTGGCTGGTGCGCCGCAGGTAGTGGTCGACGGTGCGGCGCCAGGCCTCGTCCGTCAGCCGGTATCCCAACTGCCCGAAGAGTGCGGACAGTTCGGCGGGCGAGAAGAGATAGCCGAGCATGAGCACGTCCGCCTGCTTCGAGGCCTGGTACCGGTTGACCGAGTCGCCCTCGGCTTCGAGGATGCGGTCCAGCCGCCTGATGTCGCCGTACCGTTCCCGGTAACCGTCCCAGTCCAGCTCGGCCAGGTCCCCGTAGCCGTCGAACTGGCTGACGACCCCGTGGTGGAAGGGCACGTGCAGGCGGCGGGAGATCTCCTCCCAGGCCGGGAGTTCGTCCACGTCCAGGACGCCGCGCTCGACGAGCTCCTGGCGTCGCCGGTCCGGCAGGGTCCGGACCAGGTCCAGGGCCCGGGTGAGCACCCACACGGCCATGACGTTGGTGTAGGCGTTGTCGTCGATGCCGGGACGGTCGGCGTCCGGGTAGGCGTCGTGGTACTCGTCGGGGCCGACGACCCCACGGATGCGGTAACGGCCGCCCGCCGGGTGGGGCTCGGTGCTGCCCGCCCAGAAACGGGCGATCTGCAGCAGCATGTCCGCGCCCTTGGTGTGCAGGTACTTCACGTCGCCCGTCGCCTGGCAGTACTGCCACACGTTGTACGCGACCGCCGACCCGACGTGGTGCTGGAGCCGCGAGCGGTCCGGCACCCAGCGGCCGGACCGCGGGTTGAGGTGCAGCGTCTGGGTCTCGTCGCGGCCGTCGCTGCCGCTCTGCCACGGATACCTCGCCCCGGCCCGTCCCTCCTGCCGCGCGGCCAGCAGCGCCCTGGGCAGCCGGCGGTGGCGGTAGTTCAGCAGCGCCCGGGACACCTCCGGGAAGTGCAGGTTCAGGTAGGGCAGGACAAACAGCTCGTCCCAGAAGACATGCCCGCGGTACGCCTCGCCGTGCAGACCCCGCGCCGGCACCCCGACGTCCAGGTCGGCGGTGTTCGGGGAGAGCGTCTGCAGCACGTGGAAGACGTGCAGACGCAACACGCGCCCCGCCTCGTCCGGCACGCGGAGGTCCGCCCGGCGCCACAACTGCTCCCACGCGACGGCGTGCGACCGCAGCAGGGCCGTGAAGTCCGGTGCCGCAGCGAGACGTTCGAGGGCGGCGGTGAAGGGGTCGCTGATCGCCCGGTCGCGGGAGGTGTGCAGCGTGACGGTCTTGTCGACGGTGACGGACCGCCCGTCCCGGACGGGGAGTTCGAGGCGGTGGACGGCCAGGCGGCCGCCCGTCTCCCTGGCCGTCGTCGCGGGTGTGCAGCCGGTCACGACGGTCCGCTGGGCCATGCCGATGCCGATGTCCGAGGTTCTGGTGCGGCAGCGCAGCCAGACCGCGTCCGGCTCGGCGGCGCCGGTGCGGAACCCCGTGAGGTGGTGGCGCTCGAAGGCGCGGTAGCGGGGCACATTGGCGTTGCCGACGTCCCCGTCGAGACCGGATTCCACCTCGATCCGTCCCGACCAGCCCTCGGGAGTGAACACGGTGCGCAGTGCGGCGACATGCGGGTCCCCCATGTGGACCAGCCGGCACTGCTCCACCTTCAGCACCCGGCCGTCGGCGGCCCGGTGGCGCAGTGTCCGTGTCAGCGTGCCCTGCCTGAGGTGCAGGACCAGCCGGTGGTCGGTGATCTCGCTGTCGTGCATCGCGAACCACCGGCCGGGCGGGCCGTCGGCCGGCAGCAGCCGGAAGCGCAGGAGCAGCCAGTTGGGGAGGTTGACGAGGTCCTCGTTCTCGACCTCGCGCCCCGCCACGGCCGAGACCAGGCGGTCGTAGCAGCCGGCCGCGTACGTGCCCGGGTAGTGCCCGAGGCCGGCCCTGCTCTCGGGCGCCGCCCCGCGGGTGGCGAAGCAGCCGTTGCCCACGGTGCACAGGGCTTCCCGCAGCCCCTCGGCGGACGGGTCGTAGCCCTCGTACTCCCAGGTCCACTCCGGCATGGCCGTCCTCGCTTCCGGTCCTCCGTCCAGAAGAGCAGACACCGCCGTGACCCGGGTGCGCCGGTCACCCCGGCGGGTCCGTGGTGACCCGTCCGGACGCACCGGCCTCCGCGCCGGTGGTCGTGCGGCCGGTGCGGGGAAAGGCGGTTCGGACCGGACCGGGGCCGTTCGGCCCCGCGCGGGACCGGCCCGTTCCACCGATCATCGAAGTCCGGACGCCCGGAGACAGGGAGTGAGCCATGGCGGTCACGACCGGCATCGTGGTCATCGGAGTCGGCAACGAGTTCCGGCGCGACGACGGCGTGGGCCCCGCAGTCGTCGCCCGGCTGCAGGAGCGCGCCGAGCGGCGGCCGCTGCCCGCCGGAACCGCTCTCGCCGCGAGCGACGGCGACCCGGGCCGGCTGATCGGGCTCTGGGAGAACAGCGCACTGGCCGTGGTCGTGGACGCCGCCCACGCGCACCCCGGACACCCGGGGCGGGTCCACCGGCTGGAGCTGGACCGGCACGAGATCGGGCACGCGGGAACCTCCAGCACGCACGGACTCGGCCTCGGCGAGGCCGTGGAGCTGTCGCGGACGCTCGGCCGCATGCCCCGGCACATGATCGTGTACGCGGTCGAGGGCGCGGACGGCTCGCTGGGGACGGGGCTCACGGCAGCCGTCGCCGCGGCGGTGGAACCGCTGGCGGAACGGATCGAAGCGGACATCGCGCAGCACCGCGACGCCGCCGCCCGCGGTGGGGCACCGGGCCGGTGAGCGAGCGGGTCGCGTGCACGATCACGGTGTCCGGCACGGTGCAGGGGGTCGGCTTCCGCCCCTTCGTCCACCGCACCGCCACCCGTCTGGGAGTCGACGGCTGGGTCGTCAACACCGGAGGCCGCGTCGAGCTGTCCGTGGCCGGATCGCCACGGGCCCTGAGCACTCTGGTCAGGGCCCTGCGGGAGGACGCACCGCCCCTCGCACAGGTGCGCCACGTGGGAACGGCACCGCTCACGGAGCCCTCCCCGGTTCCCGGCTCGGGCTTCACCGTGCGCGGCAGCACCGGCGAGCGGGGCCGGGGGCCGTCGCGGGAGATCCCCCCGGATGCCGCGACCTGCGAGGCGTGTCTGGCGGAGCTGTTCGACCCGGCCGACCGCCGTCACCGCTACCCCTTCGTCAACTGCACCGACTGCGGCCCCCGCGCGACCGTCATCGTGGACCTGCCGTACGACCGTGAGCGCACGACCATGCGGCACTTCACGCTCTGCGCGCCGTGCGCCGCCGAATACGC
The DNA here is from genome assembly GCF_047456005.1 of Streptoverticillium reticulum. Taxonomy (NCBI): domain Bacteria; kingdom Bacillati; phylum Actinomycetota; class Actinomycetes; order Kitasatosporales; family Streptomycetaceae; genus Streptomyces; species Streptoverticillium reticulum. The sequence continues at coordinate 408,472 of NZ_CP179755.1, forward strand.
CGATCCCGGCGACCGGCGGTTCCATGCCGAACCCGTCGCCTGCGCCGCCTGCGGACCGCGGTTGTCCTGGGACGGGATCACCGGGGACGACGCGCTGCGCGCGGCCGTGGCCGCCGTGGACGACGGCGCCGTCATCGCTGTCAAGGGCCTCGGCGGCTACCAGCTGGTGTGCGACGCCACGCAGGCCGGTGCCGTCGCCCGGCTGCGCGCACGCAAACACCGGCCTGCGAAGCCGTTCGCCGTGATGGTGCGCGACATCGATGCCGCCGGACGGCTGGCCCGCCTGCCGCGCACCGCACGCACCGCGCTGGCCTCGCCCGCACGGCCGGTCGTGCTGCTCGCCGCACGCCGCGGTACCTGCCTCGCACCGGGAGTCCACCCGGGCACCGGCTCCGTCGGCCTGTTCCTGCCCACCACCGGCCTGCACCACTTGCTGCTGCACGACCTGGACAGACCGCTCGTCGTCACCAGCGGCAATCTCTCCGGCGAACCCATCGCGATCGACGACGCGGCAGCGAGGACCACGCTCGCCTCCGTCGCCGACGGCTTTCTCTCCCACGACCGGCCGATCCACGCACGCTACGACGACTCGGTGGTGCGGCCGACGGGGCGTACGGTCCTCACCGTGCGCCGGGCCCGCGGGCTCGCACCCGCCCCCCTGCCCCTGCACACGCCGGCCACGGTGCCGATCGCCGCGGCCGGCGCGCAGCTCAAGCACGCCTTCGCCCTCGCGGAGGGGAAACAGGCCTTCCTGGGACCGCACACCGGCGACCTCGGGGACGCCGGCACGCTCGAGGCGTTCGAGGCGGCGTACGCCGACCTGGTCCGGCTGACCGGGATCGCACCGCAGGCCGTGGCCCACGACCTGCACCCGGGCTATCTGTCCACCCAGTGGGCCAGGGCCCTGCCGCTGGCCCGCCGGATCGCCGTGCAGCACCACCACGCCCACGTCGCGGCCTGTGCCGCCGAGCACGGCGTGCAGGGGCCGTTCGTCGGAGTCGCCTACGACGGGCTGGGGTTCGGCGACGACGGCACGCTGTGGGGCGGGGAGATCCTCGTCGCCGACCTGGCCCGCTACCGCCGGGCGGGCCGGTTCGCCACGGCTCCGCTGCCGGGCGGTGCGGCGGCCGTGCGCAGGCCCGCACGCATGGCCCTGGGATACCTCCACGGCGTCGAACCGCTCGGCGCGCGGCTGCCCTCGGCCGCGCTCGTCCGCTCGTTCACGCAGCGCCGCGATCCGCACGAGGTGCACGTGGTGCGGACGATGGTCGAGCGGGGCGTCAACTGCCCCCGCGCGTCGAGCGCGGGCCGGCTCTTCGATGCGGCGGCCGCCCTGCTCGGCCTCGGCGACGACGCGACGTACGAGGGCCAGTCGGCCGTGGCGCTCGAGACGGCGGCCGGCAACGGGCGTGCCGACGCGCTGCCCTGGCGTCTGGTGTCCGTCGACGGCCTGTGGGTGTACGACCCGGTGCCCACCCTCACCGCCCTGCTCCAAGGAGTCGACGGGCACGAGCCGGTGACCCGGCTGGCGGCCGCGTTCCACCGGACCGTCGCCGAGGTGACGAGTGCCCTCGTCGAGCGGGTCGTGGCGGCCGGGGCACCGCGCACGGTGTGCCTGTCCGGCGGCTGCTTCCAGAACGTCCGGCTGTTGCGGGATGTCACGGCGCTGTTGGGGTCCCAGGGGCTCCGGGTCCTGGTCGGCCGTGCGGTGCCGGTGAACGACGGCGGTATCGGCTACGGGCAGGCGGCGGTCGCCGCGGCCCGTTTCCAGCGAGGAGAGTGAGCGCGATGTGTCTGGGCATTCCGGGCAGGATTCTGGAGATCCGTGAGCGTGCCGGGCTGCGGATGGCGACGGTCGACTTCGGCGGGGTGCGCCGCGAGGCGTGTCTGGACTACACGCCCGCGGCGGACGTCGGCATGTACGTCGTCGTCCACGTCGGCTTCGCGATCACGACCGTCGACGAGGCGGAGGCGCGGCGCACCCTGGACGTGCTGCGGGCCATGGCCGACGTCGTCGAGGGCGAGCTCGGCGAGCCGTTGCCCGCGGCGGAGGCGCAGTAGCCGGCACGACGCGTACCCCCGGCAGGGGCCGGTCGGCCCTTGCTCCGGCCCGGTCAGCCCATCCGCGCGGGCCGCGTCCCCGGTGGACTCTGGAGAGGACCGGAGGGAGAGAGCGACGATGACGGACACCACGGGTCTTCCCTCACCGCCTGCGCCGCCCGTGCACGCTCTGCTGGCGGACGGCACGACGGTACGGGTCCGGCAGGCGGGGCCCGGGGACCGTGCCGCCGTGCTGCGGCTGTACGAGCGGATGTCGCCGGAGAACCTCCGTCTGCGGTTCTTCTCGGCGGGCTCCGGCTCGGGCCGGCAGGCGGCCGAGCACCTGTGCGCCCCGGCCCGGCCCGGCGAGCGTGCCCTGCTCGCCGAGGCGGACGGCGAGGCCGTGGGCGTCGCCGAGTACCACGCCGACCCCGCCGTCCCGGGCCGGGCCGACATCGCGCTGGCCGTGGCCGACCACTGGCACCACCGGGGCGTGGGCACTCTGCTGCTGGAGCATCTGGCGGACGCCGCCCGCGCCGACGGCCTGGACGTCTTCACCGCCGACGCGCTGAGCGAGAACTACCCGGTCCTCCGGGTCTTCTCGGACCTCGGCCTCCCGCTGAAGCGCCGGTTCGACGGCCCGGAGGTCCACGTCACGGTCGGGCTGTCCCAGGACGAGCACTACCTGTCCGCCGTGGAGTCCCGCGGCCGCACGGCCGACGTCGCCAGCCTCGGACCGCTGCTGCGCCCGCGCTCCGTCGCCGTCGTCGGAGCGGGCCGCAGGCCGGGCTCGGTGGGCCGGGCGATCCTGCACAACGTGCGCGCAGGCGGGTTCACCGGCTGCGTCGCGGCTGTCAATCCGCACGCACGGGCCATCGAACACGTCCCCTGCCACCCGACGGTGTCCGCGCTGCCCGAGGCACCCGAGCTGGCCGTCCTCGCCGTCCCCGCCGCCGCGGTGCCGTCCGTCGCCGACGAGTGCGGCAGGTGCGGGGTACGGGCGCTGCTCGTCGTGACCTCGGGACTCGACGCCGGTCAGGCCGCTGCGCTGCGGGCCGCCTGCCGCCGGTACGGGATGCGGCTGGTGGGCCCCAACTGCCTGGGGCTGGCCAACACGGAGCAGGGCGTCGGGCTGGACGCGACCTTCGCCGCCCGCGTGCCGCTGCCCGGCACGGCCGGCGTGGCCACGCAGTCGGGGGGCGTGGGCATCGCCCTGCTGAGCGGCCTCTCCCGGCTCGGCATCGGCGTCTCCAGCTTCGTCTCGCTGGGGGACAAGTACGACGTCAGCGGCAACGACCTGCTCCAGTGGTGGGAGGGCGACGGGCGCACCCGGCTCGCCGTGCTGCACCTGGAGTCCTTCGGCAATCCGCGGGCCTTCTCCCGCACCGCCCGGCGGGTCGGCCGCCGGATGCCGCTGCTCACCGTCGACGCCGGCCGCTCCGAGGCCGGCCGCCGGGCGGCGGCCTCGCACACGGCCGCGGCCGCCACGCCCACGATGACCCGGCAGGCGCTCTTCGCCCAGGCCGGGATCATCGCCACGCGCAGTCTGGGCGAACTCCTGGACACCGTGGCCCTGTTGCACTCCCAGCCGCTGCCGTCGGGCGGTTCGGTGGTGGTGGTCACCAACGCCGGCGGAGCCGGAGTGCTGGCGGCCGACGCCTGCAGCGAAGCCGGGCTGGACGTCCTGCCGCTGGAACCGGGGCTGACCGCGGAGCTCACGGCCGTGCTGCCCGCCGGTGCCACGACGGGCAATCCGGTCGACGCCACCGCGGCCGTCTCCGAGGCCGAGTTGCGCGCCTGCCTCGACCGTCTGGCGGCGCACCGCGATGTCGACGCCGTGCTGGGCGTGTTCGTCCCCACGGCCCTCGCCGCGGCCACCGGCGACGACCTCGCGCGGGCCCTCACGCACGGCCCGGACCGCGCGCCGTGCACGACGGCGGCGGTTCTCCTCGAACAGCCGACGCGCGTCGCGCTGCTGGCGGCCGACGGCGGCGGCACCGTGCCGGCCTACGCCGACCCGCAGGACGCCGCCCGCGCTCTGGCCCACGCCGTCGCCCACGCCCGGTGGCGTGCGCGGCCGCAGGCCGAGGCGGCGGAGCTGCCCGGCATCGACACGGACGGCGCCCGGGCCGATGCGGCCGCCTGGCTGGCCGGGCACCCCGAGGGCGGCTGGCTCGACCCCACCGCCTGCGCACGGCTCCTGGGGCACTACGGCGTCCCCCAGGTCGCCTGGGAGTGGGTGTGCGACGAGGACGCCGCCGTCGCCGCGGCACGGCGGCTGGTGGGGCCGCGCGGGCGCGTGGTGCTCAAGGCGCACCGGCCGGGTCTGGTGCACAAGACGGCCGAGGGCGCCGTCCGCCTCGACCTCCAGGGCGAGGACGACGTGCGGAGCGCCTACCGCGACTTCGCGGCACGCTTCGGCGCCGGGCTCTCCGGCGTGGTCGTACAGCCGCAGGCACCCCACGTCCTCGAACTGGTGGCCGGAGTGGTCCAGGACGAGGTCTTCGGCCCCCTCGTGCTCTTCGGCCAGGGCGGCACCGCCACCGAGATCCTGGCCGACCACGCCGCCCGTCTCGCCCCGCTCACCCCCGGCGACGTGGACGAGCTGATCACCGCACCGCGCTGCGCGCGCCTGCTGTCCGGCGGCGCGGGCGGCACCCCCGTCGAGCTGGGTGCGCTGGAGCAGCTGCTGCTGCGCCTGTCCCGGATGGCGTGCGACCTGCCGCAGCTCGTGGAGGCGGACCTCAACCCGGTGGTGGCGGGCCCGGACGGCGTCACCGCACTCGACGCCCGCATCCGGCTGGTTCCGCGCCACGTCCACGACCCGTACCTGCGCCGGCTGCGCTGACAGCGGGCGCGGCACGAGGGAAAGGCCACGATGATCATGAGGCAGGACAGGGTCGGAGACCTGATGACGAAGGACGTCGTGTCGGTGCCTCCCCGGACGCCCTTCAAGGACGTCGCCGGGCTGCTGGCGGAGCACGACATCAGCGGCCTGCCCGTGGTGGACGACGATGCCAGGGTCCTGGGAGTGATCTCCGAGAGTGACCTCATGCTGCGCCAGGCCGCCCTCCCGGCGGATCCCTCCCCCGCCCGCCGGCGTCCGTGGCGGCGTGCAGGCGGAAGGCGCCGCGGCGACCCGCCCGCGTCGACCGCGGAGGGGCTGATGTCCCGCCCCGCGATCACCGTGCACGCCGACGACACCATCGCCCGGGCCGCCCGGACCATGGCGCGTCACCGCATCGAGCGGCTCCCCGTGGTGGACGCGGAAGACCGGCTGGCCGGCATCGTCACCCGCCGCGATCTGCTGCGGGTGTTCCTGCGGCCCGACGAGGACATCCACCGCGAGGTGGTCTCCGACCTGGTCGTGGGCACCATGTGGCTCACTCCCGGCACGCTCGAGGTGCACGTGCTCGACGGTGTGGTCACGCTGAAGGGGCAGTTGGAGCGGCGCAGCGAGGTTGCGGTGCTGCTGCGGCTGACGGCGCAGGTCGACGGGGTCGTCTCGGTCGTCGACGAGCTGGCGTACCGCGTCGACGACTCGCGTCCGCCCCGGCCCCCCGAGCAGACGCTGCTCGGCCTCGCCGAGGACTGATCCGCTACCGCCCACGACCGGACGGGAGAAGAGGCCATGGCTTCCGCGACCACTGCGCGGGACATTGCGGACCCGGAGGACATGGTGTGTGTCCTCGACCGGGCCGGGCTCGACGCTCTCGTGCAGGTCCTGCGTGCGCGCGGCCGCACGGTGGTCGGTCCCGCGCAGCGCGACGGCGTCATCGTCCTGGCGGAACTGGAGTCCGCCGCCGAGCTGCCCTACGGCTGGGGCGTGGAGCTGGAGGGCGGCCACTACCGGGTGGTGCGCCGCGAGGACGAGGCGGCGTTCGCCCACAGTGCCGGACCGCAGTCCTGGAAGAACTTCCTGCTCCCGCAGCGCGTCCGCCAGTGGACGGCCGACCGCGGCCCCGACGGCGAGCTGACGGTGCGGCCCGAGCGGCACGATCCGGCCTCGTACGCCTTCCTGGGCGTGCGGCCCTGCGACCTCCGCGCCATCGCCGTCCAGGACCGGGTGCTGACCGGCGGACGCCACAAGGACGATGCCTACCGGGCCCGGCGCAGCGGCGCGTTCCTGATCGCCATGGAGTGCACCGAGCCCGGCGCCACGTGTTTCTGCGTCTCCATGGGCACCGGCCCGGCCGCCGGACCGGGATACGACATCGCCATGACGGAAGTGCTCGACGACGCCGGGCACCGCTTCCTCGCCCGCGCCGGAACACCCGAAGGGGCCGAGGTCCTGGCCGAGTTGCCGCGCCGGACCGCCGACTCCGCGACCCGCACCGCGGCGACGGAGGCGGTCGAGGCCGCAGCGGGCCGCATGGGCCGCACCATGCCGGAGGTGGACCTGCGGGCGCTGCTGGCCGAAACCCTGGACGCGGAGCGCTGGAACGATGTCGCGGCCCGCTGCCTGACCTGCGGCAACTGCACCATGGCCTGCCCCACCTGCTTCTGCACCACCACCGAGGACGTCACCGACCTCACCGGCGACCACGCAGAGCGCTGGAGCCGCTGGGAGTCCTGCTACGACCTCGACTTCTCCCACCTCCAGGGCGGCCCCGTCCGGGCGTCCGGGCGCAGCCGCTACCGGCAGTGGATGACCCACAAACTGGGCACCTGGTACGACCAGTTCGGCAGCTCGGGCTGCGTGGGCTGTGGCCGGTGCATCGTGTGGTGCCCGGTCGCCATCGACATCACCGAAGAAGCCCACGCCCTCCACCAGGAGGCCCGCGACAAGGACAGCCCGTCATGATCAGGACCGGCCTCTTCTCCACCATCCCCGAGGACCACCGCGACCGGCTGATGGCACTCGGCCGCGAAGTGTCGTTCCCCGTCGGCGCCCGCATTTTCGAGGAGGGGTCCAAGGCCGACCGCTTCTGGGTCATCCACACCGGTGGAGTTGCCCTCGACCTGCACGTGCCCGGTCGGCGGCCGGCCGTCGTCGAGACCATCGGATCCGGGGACCTGCTGGGCTGGTCCTGGGTGTGCCCGCCCCGGCAGTGGCACCTGGGTGCCGAGGCCGTCAGCCCGGTGCGCGCCTGGGAGTTCGACGCCCAGGAGGTCCTCGAGCTGTGCAACCGCGACCCGGCACTCGACCACGCGCTGCTCACCTACGTCATCGGGACCATCGGCAACCGGCTGCGGTCCGCCCGTACCCGCCTGCTCGACCTCTACGGCCCGTACGGGAGCGGAGGACCGCGGTGACGGCGGTTCCCGTTCCCTACCGCGTGGCGGAGACCCGTCCCGAGACCGCCGACACCGTCACCGTCCGCCTGGAGCCGGTCCACGAGGCGCTGCCGCCTTTCGTACCGGGCCAGTTCGCGATGGTCTACGCGTTCGGCGTGGGCGAGGCGCCGATCTCCGTGGCCGGTATCCTCCCCGACGGCGGCCTGGTGCACACCGTCCGCGCGGTCGGCGCGGTCTCCCGCGCCCTGTACGCGCTCGCGCCGGGTGCGGTGGTCGGCATGCGCGGGCCGTTCGGCACCGGCTGGGACCTGCCATCGGCCGCCGGCGACGACCTGCTCGTCGTCGCCGGCGGCATCGGCCTGGCCCCGCTGCGGCCGCTGGTGCAGGCCGCCCTGACCGCGCCGCAGGGCCACGGCCGGCTGAACGTCCTGGTCGGTGCCCGCACCCCCGACGATCTGCTCTACCGCGACGAGTCGGACGACTGGGCCAGGCCGTACTGCGGCATCACGGTGGACCGCCCGGGGCCGGGGTGGCGCGGGCGGGTCGGCGTCGTCACCACTCTGCTCGACGAAGCGGTCTTCTCCCCCGCCGGAACCACCGCCTTCGTCTGCGGCCCCGAGGTCATGATCCGCGCCACCGCCCGCGAACTGCTCCACCGCGGCCTGGCCCCCGACCGGATCCTGATCTCCCTCGAACGCAACATGCACTGCGCCACCGGCCACTGCGGCCACTGCCAGCTCGGGCCCCTGCTGCTGTGCCGCGACGGCCCCGTCGTCGGCTACGAGCGTGCCGAGCCCCTGCTGTCCGTGCGGGAGTTGTGACCATGGACGCCACCGCTCCGCGCCGTCCCCGACTCGGCGTCTTCAAGTTCGCCTCCTGCGACGGCTGCCAGCTCACCCTGCTCGACTGCGAGGACGAACTCCTGCCGCTGGCAGGAGAGGTGGACATCGCCCACTTCCTGGAGGCCTCCAGCGCGGTCGAACCGGGCCCCTACGACCTGTCCCTCGTCGAGGGCTCCGTCACCACCGCCGAGGATGCCGAACGCATCCGGCGGATCCGCGCCGACTCCCGCACGCTCGTCACCATCGGCGCCTGTGCCACGGCCGGCGGCGTCCAGGCGCTGCGCAACTTCGCGGACGTCGACGAGTTCCGCGAGATCGTGTACGCCAGGCCCGAGTACATCGAGACCCTGGCCACCTCGACCCCCATCGCCGCCCATGTCCCCGTCGACCTCGAGCTCCAGGGCTGTCCCATCGACCGTGGACAGCTGCTGGAGGTGATCACGGCCTTCCTCGCCGGACGCAGGCCGGACATCCCCCGTCACAGCGTCTGCTTCGCCTGCAAGCGGCGCGGCACCCCCTGTGTGACCGTCGCCCACGGCACCCCCTGTCTCGGGCCGATCACCCACGCCGGGTGCGGCGCCCTGTGCCCGGCCTACGGGCGCGGCTGCTACGGCTGTTTCGGACCGTCCGGCTCGACGAACATGCCCGCGATGATCCCGCTGCTGCGCAGCGACGGCATGAGCGACGACGACGTGCTGCGGATCCTCCACACCTTCAACGCCGCGAAGTTCGCGGCGATCGAGCCGGAGAGGGAGGAACCGTGACGCACCGCGGTTCGCGCGTCCTGCACGTCGGCTCCCTCACCCGCGTCGAGGGAGAAGGAGCGCTGCTCCTGCGCATCGACAACGGCACGGTCGCCGCTGCCCAGTTGAAGATCTACGAACCGCCCCGGTTCTTCGAGGCGTTCCTGCGCGGGCGCCGGCACACCGAACCGCCCGACATCACCTCCAGGGTCTGCGGCATCTGCCCGGTCGCCTACCAGATGAGCGCCTGCCGGGCGATCGAGGACGTCTGCGGCGTGACCGTCGACGGCCAACTGGCCGCGCTGCGCCGCCTGCTGTACTGCGGCGAGTGGATCGAGAGCCAGACCCTGCACATTTATCTGCTGCACGCCCCCGACTTCCTCGGGTACGACAGCGCCATCCACCTCTCCCGCGACCGCCGCGCGGACGTCGAACGGGGCCTGCGGATCAAACAGGCCGGGAACGCCGTCCTGGAACTGCTCGGCGGCCGCTCCATCCACCCCGTCAACGTCCGCGTCGGCGGCTTCCACCGCACTCCCACGCGCGCCGAACTGCGCCCGCTGGCCGAGCGACTGCGCCGGGCCCGTGACGATGCGGAGGAGACCGTCCGCTGGGTGGCGGGCTTCGACTTCCCCGACGCCGTGTGCGACGCCGACCTGTTCGCGCTCGCCGAACCCGGCACGTACGCCATCGACGGCGGCACCCCCACCGTCCTCCCGTACGGGGACGGGCAGGAGCCGCGCAGCTTTCCGGTGCGGGACTTCACCGCCCACGTGGTGGAGGAGCAAGTGCCGCACTCCACCGCGCTCCAGGCCCGGCTCGACGGCCGCCGGCACCTGACCGGTTCCCTCGCCCGGTACGCCGTCAGCGGCCACCTGCTCCCGCCCGCCGTCCGGGAGGTCGCCCGTGCCGCCGGGCTGGACGGCGCGTGCCGCAACCCCTTCCGCAGCATCGTCGTGCGGGCCGTGGAGGTGCTGTACGCGATCGAGGAGGCCCTGCGCCTGATCGACGCCTACGAGCCGCCGCCGCGCCCGGCCGTGGGCGTCACTCCGCGCGCCGGCGCCGGCCACGGGGCGACCGAGGCCCCGCGCGGCACCCTGTACCACCGCTACGTCCTCGACGCGGACGGGATCGTCACCGACGCCCGCCTCGTCCCGCCGACGTCGCAGAACCAGGGTGCCATCGAGGAGGACCTGCGGCGGATCGTCCAGGCCGAACTGACGCGCGGCGACGCCACCGACGCCGGGCTGACGCGCCTGTGCGAACGCGCCATCCGCAACCACGACCCGTGCATCTCCTGCTCCGCCCACTTCCTCGACCTGACCGTCGAACGAGCGTGAGGACAGCCGTGTGAAGTACCTCGACGAATACCGCGATCCGCTGCTCGCCCGGCGCCTGCTGGACGAGCTGCACCGCACCGCCACCCGCCCCTGGCAGATCATGGAGGTCTGCGGCGGCCAGACCCACACGCTCGTCCGCCAGGGCATCGACGAACTCCTGCCCGCCGGCATGCGCATGGTGCACGGGCCCGGCTGCCCGGTCTGCGTCACCCCGCTGGAGACCCTCGACCGGGCCATGGCCGTCGCGGCCCGGCCGGGCGTGATCCTCACCAGCTTCGGCGACATGCTGCGCGTCCCCGGGTCGCACACCGACCTGCTGGCGCTGCGGGCACGCGGCGCGGACGTACGCGTCGTCTACTCCCCCATGGACGCGGTGCGGCTCGCCGAGGAGCATCCCGAGGCCGAAGTCGTCTTCCTCGCCGTCGGGTTCGAGACCACCGCGCCGGCCAACGCCATGGCCGTCCTGCACGCCTCCCGGCTCGGACTGCGGAACTTCTCCGTGCTGGTCAGTCACGTCCTCGTGCCGCCGGCCATGACGGCGCTGCTGGACTCCCCCGAGTGCGAGGTCCAGGCGTTCCTCGCGGCCGGCCACGTGTGCGCAGTGATGGGCTGGACGAAATACGAGCCCATCGTCGCCCGGTACGAAGTCCCCGTCGTCGTCACCGGATTCGAGCCCCTGGACCTGCTGGAGGGCATTCTGATGGCCGTCCGGCAGCTGGAGGAAGGCAGGGCCGAGGTCGAGAACCAGTACGTGCGCGCCGTACGCCGGACAGGGAACGGCGAGGCGCAGTCCGCGGTCGCCCGGGTCTTCCGGATCACCGACCGGGCCTGGCGGGGCGTCGGCGAACTCCCCCGCAGCGGCCTCGAACTCCGCCCGGAATTCGCCGCGTTCGATGCCGCCGAGCGCTACGCGGTCGACACCCTGCACTCCGCCGAGCATCCCGAGTGCATCGCGGGCGGCATCCTCACCGGCGCCAAGCTGCCCACCGACTGCACCGCCTACGGCACGCGCTGCACCCCGCGCCACCCCCTCGGCGCCCCCATGGTGTCGGCCGAGGGCACCTGCGCGGCCTTCCACTCCGCCGGACGAACCGCCGCCGCAGCCACGAAAGGGAGCTCCGCATGACCGCCGCATGCCCTCTGCCCTACTCGGAGAACGAACGCGTCCTGCTCGGCCACGGAGCCGGCGGGCGGCTCACCGCCGAGCTGCTGGAGTCCCTGGTGCTCCCTGCCCTCGGCGACGGCCGCGGGGCCCCGCTGGAGGACGCCGCACTCCTGCCGGGCGGCGGGGGCCTGGTCATGAGCACGGACGGCTTCGTCGTCAGCCCGCTGTTCTTCCCCGGCGGGGACATCGGGTCGCTGGCCGTCCACGGCACGGTCAACGACCTGGCGATGCGCGGGGCCGAACCCGTGGCCCTGTCCGTGGCGCTGCTCCTGGAGGAGGGGCTGGAGCTCTCGGAGCTGGAGGCCGTGCTCCGCTCGCTGGGCAAGGCCGCCCAGGAGGCGGGCGTGCCGGTGATCACGGGTGACACCAAGGTCGTCGGCCGGGGTGCGGCCGACAAGGTCTTCATCACCACGACCGGAGTCGGCAGGCGCCTGCCGGGACTCTCCGTGTCCGCGGCCGCGGCCCGTCCCGGGGACGCCGTCCTGCTCTCGGGGCCGATCGGGCTGCACGGCACCGCCGTGCTCAGCACGCGCGAAGGGCTGGGCTTCGAGGCCGACATCGCCTCCGACACCCGCCCGCTGCACCGTCTGGTGGCCGCCCTCGCCGGCCTCGGCGCCGACGTCCACACCCTGCGCGACCCCACCCGGGGCGGGCTCGCGGCGGCGCTCAACGAGATCGCGCACGACTCCGGCGTGGCGGTGGAGATCGACGAGGGCGCGGTGCCGGTGCCGGGCCCGGTCGCAGCGGCCTGCGACCTCCTCGGCCTCGACCCGCTGCACGTCGCCAACGAGGGCTGCTTGGTCGCCTTCGTGTCTCCTCGGGCGGCCGACGAGGCCCTGCGGGCCATGCGCTCGTTGCCCGAGGGCAGCGGGGCCGTGCGGATCGGCGACGTGGCTCCGGCGGGCGGGCGCCCCGGGCGCGTCGTGATGCGGACGGTCGTCGGCGCCCGCCGCGTGGTGGACATGCCGGTCGGGGAACAACTGCCCCGCATCTGCTGACGCTTCGGCCGCGAAGGGGCCGAAGGCCGCCTCACACGGGCGAAGGACGCGGCACCAGGGTGTTCTCCCCGGTCCGCCCGGCGAGATGGTCGGCGATGTTGTCCGCCGTGGCCCGCACGATCTGGCCGACCGCGTCGCGGGTGAAGTACGCCTGGTGCGAGCTGATCAGGACGTTCTTGAAGGTCATCAGCCGGGCGAGGGTGTCGTCGGTCATGACCTCGAGGGACTTGTCGAAGAAGAAGACGCCCGCCTCCTCCTCGTACACGTCCAGGCCGACGCCCTCCAGCCGCCCGGCTCGCAGGGTCTCGACGAGCGCCTGGGCGTCCAGCAGGCCGCCGCGGCTGGTGTTGATCAGAACGGCGTCGTCCTTCATACGCGCCAGTGCCCCGGCGTCGACGACGTGATACGTCGCGGGCACCAGCGGCGCGTGCAGGCTGAGCAGGTCGGATTCGGCGAACAGACGTGAGCGGTCGACGTACTCCATGCCCAGCGCCTCGCACTCCGGGTTCGGCGCGACGTCGTGGCCGAGCAGCCGCATCCCGAATCCCGCGGCGATGCGGGCGAACGCGGTACCGATCTTCCCGGTGCCGAGCACGCCCGCCGTGCGACCGTGGAAGTCCCGGCCCATCAGGCCGTCGAGGCGGAAGTCGAAGTCACGGGTGCGGCCGACGGCCCGCGGGATCCTGCGGTCGACGGCCAGGGCGAGCGCCCACGCGAACTCGGCCACGGAATAGGGGGAGTAGGCGGAGACCCGGGACACGGCCAGGCCCGCCCCGCGGGCCGCGTCGAGGTCGATGTTGTTGTACCCCGTGGCCCGTTGCGTGATCAGCTCGGTGCCGCCTGCGGCGAGGGCGTGCAGGACGTCCTCGTCCAGGACGTCGTTGACGCTGCTGCAGACGATCCTCCGGCCGGTCGCCGTCGACGCCGTGTCCGCGTCGAGGACGAGGTCCAGGCACCGCAGGTCGTGGTCGCGGCCGAGCGCCCGTTCCAGCAGCGGCCTCTCGTCGGTGGTCACTCCGTACGCCACGATTCCCGCCATGGTCCCGTGCTCCTTGCCGTGGTGCTCGTTCTCCTCGCCTCCGAGGATGATCCCGCGCTCCCCCGCGTGTCACGAGCCGGACGGCCCACGGGCGGCGATGTTGTCCCGTCCGGCCCCGGTCTCAGGGCCGGGTGGCCCAAGGCCGGGTCACGAGGGTGCGGGATGGTGGGAGGAGAGAAGGCACAGACGGTGAAGCACCGCCGGGGAGAAGGAGGCCCGTCATGGCAGGCTCAGGCACCGCTCCGGTCTGCCGGAGCTGATGGAGTGGCTGGGCGCAGGGTTCCCCAATGTGCCGGTGGGCTGGGGAGTCCGGGACTCGCACGTGATCCCGATCGAGGTGACGAACGGCGGCGGGCGGTACGTGCTGCGCGCCGAACTGCCCGGCATGGACCCGGAGAAGGACATCCGGATCACGGTCGAGGGCGACACCCTGACCGTCCGGGCCGAGCACACCGAGAGCCAGGAGGACAAGCGGCACTCGGAATTCCGTTACGGCTCGTTCGAGCGGTCCGTCCGGCTGCCGTTCCCGATCGCGGACGAGGGGCCCGAAGCCGAATACCGCGACGGCATCCTCACCGTGACCGTGCCGCGAGCAGCCAAGGAGCAACCGGCCACACGCACGGTTCCGATCCGGCGTGCCGACTGACCACGCCATGCCGCCTCCGGGGGCCGGACCGGCCCCCGGAGAGGCCCGTACTCCCCGTGATCACAAGGCAAGGCGGTGAGGACGATGGAGCTTCCCCTGGTCGTCGGCGTCGACGGATCCGACGGCAGCCTGACGGCTCTGGACTGGGCCGTGGACGAGGCGGCACGCCTCGGTCTGCCCCTGCGGATCGTGTACGCATCGCTGTGGGAGCGCTACGAGGGGTCGGTCCCGTCCTTCGGCGGCGAACGGCCCGCGGACGAGGTCATGGCCGAGCGGGTCGTCGCCTCGGCCGAGCAGCGCGCCCGCAAGCGGGCTCCGGACGTGAAGGTACAGCCCGTGGTGGTGCCCGAGGACGCCGTGCCCGCCCTGGTACAGGAGTCCCACGAGGCTTCCGCCCTGGTGACCGGTTCCTCGGGACGCGGAGCCGTCAAGGGGCTGTTGCTGGGTTCGGTCGGCCTCTCCGTGGCGGGCCGCGCGCACTGCCCGGTGACCGTGGTGCGGGGCGAGGACCGCAACGTGCAGGGCCGGTGCGGCAGGATCGTGGTCGGCGTCGGCGAGCCCGGCGAGTCCGCAGCCACCATCCGCTTCGCCCTCCGCGAGGCGGAAGCGCGCGGGTGCGAGCTCCGGGCCGTACGCGCCTGGCGCTGCGCGGAGCAACACCCGGCGGACCGTACGGCATTGGCAGGCGACACCGCGTACGCCCACGAACAGCGGGCCTCGGCCTTCCTGGCCGAGGCGCTGAGCGGGCCGCAGGGCGAGCACCCACAGGTCACCGTCCACCGGACACCCGTCGAAGGCCGGGCACACAGGGTGCTCGTCGATCTCTCTGCCGATGCCGACCTGCTGGTTCTCGGAGCCGCCGGGCGGCAGGGCCGGGTCGGCCTCCAGCTCGGCCGTGTCAGCCACACCGCGCTGCACCACGCGGCCTGTCCGGTCGCCGTCGTACCGCACGCATGAGGCTCAGGCCGCTCCTCGCCAGGTCCGCGGCGCCTTGTCCTCGTGTTCGAGGTGCTGCACATGGGCGTCGGGCCCCGGGTAGACCAGGGTGACCCTGTCGTTGTCCGACCACCGCACGTCGTACGGCGGCGTGCCGTCGGCGTGGTGCAGACCGACGATCTCCCCGTCGCGCCTGGTCGCCCCCGTCGACGGGCTCTCGACGACAAGGCGGTCTCCGAGGTGTGCGTGCATGACCCCTCACGGTTCTCCGGCCGGTCCGCTCCGGCGTCGGCACTGCTGTGCCGGACCCCGTCACAGGCGGCTTCCTCCCAGCATGAGCCCTCGATGCTCCGCCCGCACGGGCCGGTCAGGACCGGGACGGGGCCACCCGGCCCTGGCGCGGCAGCCGGGTCGGTGGTGTGCCGGAGGTCATGGCCCAGGAGGGCCTGGAGCACGGCCGGGCCGGTGACCCATGCCGTGCTGCATCACGCACGGTGCCCGGTGGCGGTCGTCCCGCACGGCTGAGGGCGTGACGGACGTGCGGACGGTCCTCGGTGGCTCAGTCCTCGGTGACCAGGACGTCCTGCACGGGCCGGCGCGGCACCCTGGGCCCCTTCGGGCCGTACCCGAGGCGCAGCATCATCTGCACGTGGCCCGTTCCGGAGGACGGGTCGCGCAGGGGCCAGCGCAGGTCGGGCCATTCGAGGGCCTGGGTGGAGAAGGAGGTGGCCAGCCCCTCCAGGGTGGCCAGGAGCAGGACGCGCTCCATGCCCTCGCCCGCGCACAGCCAGTCCCGCGGCAGGTCGCCGTCGGTGCTGAGGACGGCCAGGTGCGGTTCGTTCTCGAAGGGCGTGGACCCCAGGTCCGGCACCGGCCTTCCGCCCGAGAAGTCGCGCATCGGGGCCCGGCCGCCGCGCTTCCGCGGCCCGAAGGCGTAGTCCGGGACGCCGTCGGTGGCCGTGTCGGACTCGGCGGGCCCGATGCGGGTCCACCGGGCCAGGTCGTCCTCGCTGCCGTCGTCGGTGAGGTTGCGGGCCTCGGCCTCCTCGACGAGCTCCTCCATCCAGCGCAGGTGCCAGGAGGCCGGGAAGGCCAGTGCGATGCCCTCCTCCCGGGCGGCTTCGACCAGGGCCGTCCTGAGGTTGGCGGGGATCTCGGTCTCCGAGAAGGGGTACCGGCTGGTGTGCCGCCGGTGGACGGCCGGGTGGAGCAGGGCCAGGGCGACGTCGCCGGTGGCGGGGGCGCCGAGCCGCACCGTGGCGAGCAGCGCCGCGTCGTCGGGATCCGGCAGGAGCGTGACACTCGGGTGGAAGCCGGCGTTCGCGACGGCGACACGGAGGTTGAACAGGGCGGCTCCGCACCCCAGGTGCAGAGCGCGAGCGTCGGGGTCGGAGTGCGGCAGGGCCCGCTCGAAGTCGGCGTAGAGCCGGAACCTGTGGCTGCCGCGCGTGTAACGGAAACGCCAGGGCTGTGCGTTGTGCATGGACGGGGCGGCCACCGCGTCCCGCACCAGTTCCGCCACGCGTGCGTCGTCGATCGTGAGTGGTGCAGTCACCGGACTCTCCCTTCCGGGGATGGCAGGCCCGGTACGGGGCCTCTTCCATCGTCTCTCCGCTGCCGTCCGGCACCAGGAGGGCCGAGCGTCCCCGGGACCTGGGCCGACCGGCTCATCCGGTGGGGACCGGATCCTGCCACGCTGGAATCGGGGCACCCAGAACTTCGGGAGAAGGAGCGGGGCCATGCTGCAGCACCGAACGGTCGACGAACTCATGACCAGGAAAGTCGTCCGGGTGCGCCCGGACACCCCTTTCAAGGAGATCGTCAGGGAGCTCGCGGAGAACGACGTCACCGCCGTGCCGGTCGTGGCCCGCGACGGCCGGGTGGTCGGCGTGGTGTCCGAGGCGGACCTGATGCGCAAGGCCGCCGACCAGCCCGATCCCTTCGGCCGTCCCCTGGTCCCGAACCTGGAGGCGTGGGAGCGTGCCAAGGCCGAGGGCGCCAGGGCCGAAGAGCTGATGTCGGCACCTCCGGTGTGCGCCAGGCCGGAATGGAACGTCGTGGAGACGGCCCGGCTCATGTCCGTGCAGGGCGTGAAACGGCTCCCGGTGGTCGACGAGACCGACAGGCTCGTCGGCATCATCAGCCGTGCCGACATCCTGCGGGTCTTTCTCCGTGAGGACACCGCCATCCGCGAGGAGATCCACCGCGACCTCCTGCAGAAGACGCTGGGCCTGACACCGTCGGCCGTGACCGCCGAGGTCTCGGAAGGGCAGGTATCGCTCACCGGGACGGTCGAGGCGCGCAGCATGATCCCGGTCATCGAGCGGCTGTGCCGTTCCGTGGACGGCGTGGTCGCGGTCCACGAGCGGCTCGCGTACACGGACGACGACACGGGCGGCCGCTTCCCCGCTCCATAAGGCTGTCCGGCTCGCGAGGAGTCAGAGATGAACAGCACCCAGCGCACCGTCAGCGACGTCATGACCCAGACGGTCGTGGCGGTCAGCCGTTCCGCCCCCTACAAGGAGATCGCCAGGACGCTCGCGGAGTGGAAGGTGAGCGCGGTGCCGGTCCTGGAGGGCGAAGGCCGCGTCATCGGCGTCGTCTCCGAAGCCGATCTGCTGCCGAAGGAGGAGTTCAAGGACGGCGACCCGGCCCGCTTCGACCGGCTCCGCCGCATCGACGACCTGGCCAAGGCGGCCGGGGGCACCGCCGAGGACCTGATGAGCGCCCCCGCGGTGACGATCCACGCGTACGCGACCGTGGCGGAGGCCGCCCGGGCGATGGCCCGCAAGGGCGTCAAGCGCCTCCCCGTCGTGGACGAGCAGGGCATGCTCGCCGGCATCGTCAGCCGCAGCGACCTGCTCAAGGTGTACCTCCGTGACGACGAGGACATCGCACGGGAGGTCGGCGAAGAGGTCGTCGCCCGACTGTTCCGCAACCGGAAACCGACGGTGGAGGTGACGGTGACGGAAGGCGTCGTCACCCTCTCCGGCTCGCTGGCCGACACGTCGATGGTCCCCCTCGTGGCACGGCTCGTACGGGCGGTGGAGGGCGTCGTGAACGTCGAGCTCCGGCTCACCACACCCGCTGCCGGGGCCGGGGTCCCGGAGCCGCCGGTCGACGACCCACAGGCCTGACGTCCCGCTGAACGGGCGATCAGCACTGGCACGACGCCGCTCCGTCTGATCGTCTGGAGGGTGAGCAACCGGGCCGTGGCGACGACGCGGCCCGGGCAGTCACTGACGGGCGAGCGGCGGAGGAGCGGCCGTGCACGGCGAAGAGGGGCAACCCGGTGGTCCGGCCGGTGCACCGTCCCGCGGCGACAGCATGGCCGCCCGTGCCTCGCTGCGACGCGAGCAGCTCGGGATGACGCGGGAAGAGGTGGCCGAGCGCGCCGGCATGTCCGTCGCGTACCTGCGCCATCTGGAGTCGCTGGGCGGCGGCTTCGACCCCGCCGCTCTCATGCGGCTGGCCGCCACGCTGGAGATGCCCTACGAAGACCTGGTGGAGGGCCGCAGCGATGCCGCGCCGGGCAGGTCGACGGCAGCGCCCCATCCGGTCCTCATGCAGCTTTCGGAACGCGAATGCTGGAACAGGCTCGGCACCCACGGCATCGGCCGCCTGGGCCTGTCCGCCGACGCAGGCCCCGTGGTGCTGCCCGTCAACTTCCTGGTCGACGCGTGCACCATCGTCTACCGCACGGATCCCGGGGGCGCAGCGGCTGCGGCCGCCGGGGACCGGCTGGCCTTCGAGACCGACCACATCGACGAACAGCTGAGGAACGGCTGGAGCGTCCTCGTCGCCGGAACCGCGGATCACGTCACCGATCCCGACGCGGTACGCGCCCTGGCGGAACGTCCGGGGGCGCAGCCGTGGGCCGGCGGGGCACGGAGCCTGTGGATCCGCATCGTCCCGGCGCGGATCAGCGGGCGCACCATCCGCGTCGACTGACCCCCGCCGCCCGGGCAGCCGGGTCTGCTCGCGGAGCGCGCTCTTCGTACGGCGGCACCGGGACCGGATGGAAGCAGTACCGCCACAAGTCCCCCGGTGAATCACCACAACCGCGATGTCAACAGGCGCAGTTGTTTTGCCGGGTTGCGTTCCGCTTCCCGGCACGCCGTAGCCAAGGCTTACCTCATCGGGGCCGATCCCCGGGCGCTCGGCCCCCGGCTGTGCGTCGCCAACGCCGCCGTGGACCCCGCCCTGACCGCCCTGCGCTCGGCCCTCGACCACATCGCCCGCTATGCCGCCCCCGCTCAACTCGGACGGCTCGCCCACGAGATGGCCGGCCTCTTCGCCGGCTTCAACGCCGAGGCCGGCTGGCGCACCGTCGAACGCATGCCCCCGGTCTGGGAGTACCTCGTCAACCGCCAGTGCAACAGCTTTCTGCCGATGGTCGCCCTCGTCGACGCCGTCGGCGGCTACGAGGTCCCCGCCGCCGAGTACTACGCCCCCCGGGTGCGCCGGGCCTTCAGCATGGCCTGCACCGCCGCCACACTCGTCAACGACCTCTACTCGATGGCACGCGAGAGCACCGGCCCCGGCCTGGAGTTCAACCTCCCGACGGTGATCGCGGCCGAGGAGAAATGCGCACTCGAAGAGGCCGTGCACCGCAGCGTCCTCGTCCATGACGAGCTCGTCCACACCTTCGAGGCCGAGGCCGTCGTCCTCGCCGCCGACGGCTCACCCGCGCTGCGCCGCTTCCTGGCCGGCACCTGGGCCTGGCTCGGCGGCAATCGCGAATGGCACAGCACCACCCCACGCTACAACGCGGCATGACCGCCGCGCAGAACAGAGGAGTTCCCCATGGCCTCGACGATCGGACACACCGCCAAGGTCCTCCGCACCTCCTACCAGAAGTCGGTCGCGGCGTACTGGGACAGTGAGCAGGCCCCCGTCAACCTCCGCCTCTGCGAGGTCGACGGCCTCTACCACCACCACTACGGAGGCCCCGAGAGCACCCGGGACCGGCGCGTCATCGAGGAACTCCACCGGCTCGAGACCGCACAGGCCGAGGTCCTCCTCGACCACCTCGGCAGCATCACGGCCCAGGACCAGCTCCTCGACGCCGGGTCCGGCCGCGGCGGCACCAGCTTCATGGCACACCAGCGCTTCGGCTGCGCGGTGGACGGCGTGACGATCTCCGAGCACCAGGTCGGCTTCGCCAACTCCCAGGCCGGGGAACGGGGTGTGGCCGGCCAGGTCCCCGTCCACGTCGTCGATCTGACCGCCCAGACCATTCCGTACTGGGAACTGCGGGCGCAGTCCTCGGTGGCGACCGGGATCGAGGACCCCTTCCTGACGGCATACAAGGAGGGCAGCTTCCATTACCTCCTGATCGCGGCGGACCGCACCTGACGCCCCGCGCGAGCCCCCGGCGCGTGGTCGCCGCCGGGGGCCATACTGCCGGATGGGCTGCGCCGGTACCGCCGCCTGACGTGGCTGGGGGGGCGGTCGGCGTCAGAGCTCTGTCGGGGGCGCGGGGTCGGCGATCGGAGTGCCGTAGAGGCGGTACCCGCCGTCCGTGTTGATGTCCGGCACGTGGCCCTCCTGGAACAGGAGGATGATGTCGGAGCCGCCGAAGAGAAAGTAGCCGAACTCTTCGCCCTTCGGCACCTGGGCACCCTTGGTCATCGTCATGTGGACCGACGAAACCTGTGCCATGCCCACCGGGATGACCGCGACCAGCCCGACGTCTCCGTATGGGGAGCCGGCGGTGTCGATCACGACGACTCCGCGTGCCTGGGTGAATTCGTAGCCGTCGGCGCTGTTGTCCGGGGCGTCGAACTGCCCGTTACTGCCGATGGTGACGTCCAGGTACACACTGTCGTGGACGGGGAAGCACTCCATCACTTTCCCGGCCACGGGGGTGTGGAAGCGGTGGTACGAGTACGGAGCGAGGAAGTAGTGCACGAACTTGCCGTTCGCGAACTTGTCGCCGTACGCGCTTTTCTTGAGGAGCTCCGGGACCGATCCGATGGTGTGCGTGAGCTTGAGCCGTAGCGGACCGGCGGACTGTTCGACGACGTTGGAGTCCTTGTCGATGTCGTACGTCGCCTTGTAGGTGCAGTCGGCGGGCATGGTCACCGTGTGGTTGTCCTCCGGTTCGCCGATCGGCCGCAGGCCGGGGTTGAGCTCGCGGGCGAAGAACTGGTTGAAGGTGAGCCAGCCGCTCGGTTCGTTGGGCTTCTGGTTGGGCTGTTCGCCGACCATCGAGTCGTCAATGCGGTAGAGCAGCGAGCGCCTGAACGTCTCGAGGTGCTCGTCGCTGAACGACGCCGTCGTGTCGAGGAAGCTCCCCCACGCGGTGACGTATTCGACCAGCCAGGTCTTGAACCATGGATCGTTCTGCACGATCGTGGGCTTTCCATTGCCGACCGGCTGGTCGATGAGGTAGTAGAAGTGGCACAGCCGGTCGAAGACTTCCTGCTGCCCGTGCTTTGCGTCGAGTGTCCAGGCGGCGCTGCGGCCCTGACTCGGCGCCCACCGGGAGAACGTGTCCAGGTAGTCGAGGTAGCCGGAGACGTCCTGCGGCCATTCCAGCGCGTCGAACAAATCGGGCTTGAGATTGTTCTTTTCTGCCGCATTCGCGCGCGCCTGCTTGAGCGAATCCGTCAGCAGGTCGGCCAACTCCTTGTGCTCGGCCAGATAGTCCCTGAGTTCGTCGATCAACTGGACCGAGGAGGACGCGGTGGTCATCGCCAGACTCCTGTCGTCGATGGGATTCCCGCTCTGCCGGCCGCTTTCCGGCCGCGTTGCCGCCCACACCTTTCCAGCGCCGCGGAGGACAGGGGAGTGCAATATTGGACACCGATGACGCCGGGTGCGGAAAGCTCATGCCGCATCGCCGCGGCAGTTGCGAAAAAACCTCTGACCCGGCCTTGCCGGACACAAGGATGTGACCCAGTGGCGCGCGGCTGGAGTGAAGGTCGCGCAGTCGTGCGCCGTGGGGTGAGCAAGTGCCACCAGCGGGGCGCGAACCGACCCGGGAGTCAGTTGCGACAGCAGCGAATTCAAGAACCCTCTACCTGACCGAAAGCCGCACTCCGAAAACTTCTCTACCCAGGGCACCAAGAAGGTCCGTTCCTGCGCAGGACACGTGCACATCGACAGCGCGGTGCACCGAGGAAATTGGGGGTGCGCTCGGAGGCTGCTCGTCCCTATCGTTGCGGTGGAGGAGCGGTGGCGTCCTGCTGCTTGCTGGTCGTGGGCACTTTGCGTTTCGCCTGACCACCTGTCGGACACCACATCGCGATCAGGTCGAGCTGTACGAGAGTTCGGGCGGCACGCAGGGGACGACGCTCTGGGACACGGGCCTGCCCGTCGTCATTCTCACGACGCGCGGCGCGAAGAGCGGCAGGATCCGCAAGATCCCGTTGATGCGCGTGGAACACGACGGGCGGTACGCGGCCGTGGCCTCGAAGGGCGGCTTCCCACGTCACCCGGTCTGGTACTTCAACGTCAAGTCCGACCCGCACGTGGAGCTCCAGGACGGGCCCGTGCGCCGGGGGATGGTGGCCCGTGAGGTCACCGGGGACGAGAAGGCCGAGTGGTGGGAGTGCGCGGTCGCCGCGTATCCGCCGTACACCGAATACCAGGAGAAGACCGACCGCGTGATCCCCGTCTTCGTACTGGAGCCCGCGCGCGGGTAGGACCCGACGCTTCTTCGCCCGGGAAGTGCCTTCGGCTGGTACGCATTGAACAGCCCGTGTTTCCCGGACGCCACATGTACCCCGTCGAACAGGCCGGGGCGCCGACCGCGCGACTCGCCCGTGATCTGAGTGCCGCCCTGCAGCCATGAGCAGGACGCTCCCCCGGCCCGGATGCGAGCCGGCCCGGGACGACGTGTACTGAAAGGAGAGCTCGCGCCGACCACGGGGAGACCAGCCATGACCACGGACTCGCCCCTGCAGATCGGAATGGTCGGGCTCGGCCGGATGGGCGCCAACCTGGTGCGGCGGCTGATGCGCGACGGCCACCGTTGCGTCGTCAACGACATCGGCCGCGACGCGGTCCAGGCCTTGGCGCAGGAAGGCGCGACCGCGGCCTTCTCACTCAAAGAGCTTGCCGCAGCGCTGGAACCGCCCCGTAATGTCTGGCTGATGGTGCCCGCCGGAGCGGTGGAGTCCACGCTCGACGAGCTCGTGCCCCTGCTGGACGCCGACGACATCGTCGTCGACGGCGGGAACTCCTTCTACCGCGACGACATCGCCCGGGCCGGCCGGCTCGCCCCGCACGGCATCCACTACGTGGACTGCGGCACCTCCGGCGGCGTCTGGGGCCTCGACCGCGGCTACTGCCTGATGATCGGCGGCGACGAGAAGGCCGTGACCCGGCTGGCCCCGGTCTTCCGCACCATCGCCCCCGGCACCGGCAGCGCCGAGCCCACCCCCGGCCGGACCCGGGCCGGCGGCACGGCTCCCGAGGGCTATCTGCACTGCGGCCCCAGCGGCGCCGGGCACTTCGTGAAGATGGTGCACAACGGCGTCGAGTACGGGATGATGGCCGCCATCGCCGAAGGCCTCAGCATCATCCGGCACGCCGACGCGGGCCTGAGCGGCCGCACCGTCGACGCGGAGACCGCCCCGCTGCGCGACCCCGACGCCTACCGGTACGAGATCGACGTGGCCGAGGTCGCCGAGGTGTGGCGACGCGGCTCGGTCGTCGGCTCCTGGCTGGTCGACCTCGCCGCCGACGCGCTCGCCCGCTCCCCCGGGCTCGACGCCTTCACCGGCCGGGTCTCCGACTCCGGCGAGGGCCGCTGGACGGTGCAGGCGGCGATCGACGAGAGCGTCCCCGCCCCGGTCATCGGTGCGGCGCTCAACCAGCGCTACGCCTCGCGCGGGCTGGACGAGTTCACCGGCAAGGTGCTCTCCGCGATGCGCAGCGAATTCGGGGGCCACGACGAGAAGAAGGAGTGACCGTGTCCAGCCGCCCCGCCCGCACCGCCGGCAAACACGGTCCACGCCCCGACGACCACGTCATCGTCCTCTTCGGCGCCACCGGCGACCTCGCCAAACGCAAGCTCCTCCCCGGCCTCTTCCACCTCGCCCGCGCCGGGCTGATGCCCTCCCGGTACCGCATCGTCGGCTCGGCGCCGGCCGCCGAGGCGCTCGGTACCGAAGAGTTCCGCAAGCACGCCCGGGAGGCCGTCTCCGAGTTCGGCAGCGCCCGGCCCGAGGGCCCGGCCTGGCGGGAGTTCGAGGACGCGCTGTCCTTCGGCGCCGCCGACCCGGACGACACCGGACCGCTCCTGGCGGCCGTGCACGAGGCCGAGCGGGCCGTCGGCGGCAGCCCGCGCCGGCTCTTCCACCTGGCGGTGCCGCCGAAGGCGTTCCCCTCCGTGGTGGACGAGCTCGGCTCGACCGGCCTCGCCGAAGGCGGCCGGCTCATCGTGGAGAAGCCCTTCGGCACGGACCTGGCGTCGGCCCGCGCGCTCGACGCGACCATCCATGCCGTCTTCGACGAGTCCCGGGTCTTCCGCATCGACCACTTCCTCGGCAAGGAGTCCGTCGACAACATCCTCGCCCTCCGGTTCGCCAACGGCCTCTTCGAACCCGTCTGGAACCGCAACCACATCAGCCACGTGCAGATCGACGTACCGGAGCAGCTCACCATCGAGGGCAGGGCCGGCTTCTTCGAAGGAACCGGCACCTTCCGCGACATGATCGTCACCCACCTCTTCCAGATCCTCGGCTTCGTGGCGATGGAGCCCCCCGCCACCCTCACCGCCCGTTCCCTGCGGCAGGAGAAGGACAAGGTCTTCGCCGCCCTGCGCCCCCTGGATCCGGCGCACGTCGTGCGCGGCCAGTACGAGGGGTACCGCGACGAACCCGGCGTCGACCCGCACTCCGACACCGAGACCTTCGTCGCCCTGCGCGTGGAACTGGACAACTGGCGCTGGGCCGGAGTGCCCTTCTACCTGCGCTCGGGCAAGGCCCTGGGCCAGGGACGGCACATGGTGACGCTCGGCTTCCGCGAACCGGCCCTGCGCATGTTCCCCCTCACGACGCAGGACACCGCCGAGGGCCGTCACAACGCGCTGGTCATCGACTTCGACGACCCCGGCCGCATCACCACCCGCTTCCTCGCCAAGGAACCCGGCCCCGAAATGCGCCTCGGCGAGGCCGAGATGGTGTTCGCGTACACCGACTGCTTCACCACCGCCCACGCCCTGGAGGGCTACGAACGCCTCCTCCTCGACGCGATGCTCGGCGACCAGTCGCTGTTCACCAGCTCCGACGGCATCGAGCGCCTGTGGGAGGTCTCCGCACCGCTGCTCCATGACCCGCCGCCGGTACAGTCGTACGCGCCCGGATCCTGGGGACCGGAGAGCGTCCACCGGTTGATCCGCCCCTACCGCTGGTACCTGCCGGAGGAACGATGACCACCGACACGGGCGAACTGCTGCTGATCCGGCACGGCCAGACCGAATGGAGCCGCACCGACCGGCACACCGGCCGCACCGACGTCCCCCTCACCCCGGAGGGCGAGGCGCAGGCCCGCGCGCTCGTCCCCGTCCTCGCCGCGCGGCGCATCACCGCCGTGCTGTGCAGCCCGCTGCAACGCGCGGTGCGCACGGCGGAGTTGAGCCTGCCGCGCGGGACGGGCGTCGCCTTGGAGCCGGGGCTCATGGAATGGGACTACGGCGCGTACGAGGGCATGACCACGGCGCAGATCCAGCAGGCCAGGCCCGGTTGGGACCTGTGGCGCGACGGCGTCCCGACCGACGGCCCCGAACGCCCGGGCGAAACGCTCGCCCAGGTCGGCAATCGCTGCGACAACGTCCTCGCCCGCGCCTGCGCCGTGCTGGAGGAGACGGGCGGCGACGTCGCCCTCTTCGCCCACGGCCACGTGCTGCGCGCCCTGACCGCCCACTGGCTGGGACAGGGGACGGAAGCGGGCGCCTTGTACCGGCTGGGGACCGCCACGCTGTCCGTGCTCGGCACGGAGCACGGACGGCGGGTGATCAGCGGGTGGAACATCCCGGCTTGACCTCGGCAGCAGTTCCGTCGAGATCACCGCCCGGGAACAGCACGACCATGCGGGGATCCGCGTCCGCATGGATCACTCTCCCCGCCCGTCGATGACGGCGGTGGCTGTGCAGCGGGTGCGGCCTTGCGGTTGCGGCGAGTCACCCGCCGTTGCGGGCGCGGCGCCAGGCGGCATCGGCCAGCAGGCGCAGGCCGTTGAGACCGACGATGACCGTCGACCCCTCGTGCCCGGCGACACCGAGCGGCAGCGGCAGAGTGCCCACCAGGTCCCAGACGGCCAGGCCGGTGATGAACACCGAGGCGATGACCAGGTTCTGCACCACCAGGCGGCGGGCCCGCCGCGAGAGAGCGACAACCGTGGGAATCGTGGCGAGTTCGTCGCGGACGACGACGGCGTCGGCGGTCTCCAGGGCGAGGTCGGAGCCAGCTCGGCCCATGGCGATGCCGGTGTGGGCAGCGGCCAGCGCCGGGGCGTCGTTGACGCCGTCACCGACCACCAGCACCTTGCGTCCGGCCTTCTCCAGTTCGCCGACCACCGCGACCTTGTCCTGAGGCAGGAGACCTGCTCGGACCTCGGTGATGCCGACTTCCTCGGCCAGGCGGGCGGCAGCGCGCGGGTTGTCGCCGGTGACCAGCACGGGTGCGGTGCCCGTCAGCGCGGCGAGAGCGGCGACGGTCGTGGCGGCTTCGTCGCGCAGGCGGTCGGCGATGCCGAGCACGCCCGTCGGGACGCCATCGACGTCGACGAGGACCGCGGTGCGGCCTTCCTGTTCCAGCTGTGCGGCCAGGTCGGCGGCGGGGTGGCCGTCGCGTCCGTCGAGCAGGCGTGCGGGGCTGCCGACGGCGACGGTCCTGCCGTCGACGATGGCGGTGACGCCGGTGCCCGGAGCGGAGGCGAAGTCCTCCACCACGGGGATGGTCAGGCCGCGGGTGCGGGCGGCGTCCACGATCGCGCGGGCCAGCGGGTGCTCACTGGGGTGCTCGGCCGCCGCGGCCAGGGCCAGCAGGCCGTCCTCGTCCAGGCCCGAGGCGGACAGGGGGCGGATGTCGGTGACGCGGGGAGTGCCTTCGGTAAGGGTGCCGGTCTTGTCCAGCGCCACCTGGTCGACCTGCCCGAGCCGCTCCATCACCACGGCGGACTTGACCAGGACGCCGTGACGCCCGGCACTGGCGATCGCGGAGAGGAGCGGCGGCATGGTCGCAAGCACGACCGCGCACGGTGAAGCGACGATCATGAAGGTCATCGCCCGCAGCAGCGTGGGCTGGAATGCGGCGCCGAAGAGCAGCGGCAGCGCGAACAGGGCCAGGGTGGCGGCGACCATGCCGATCGAGTACCGCTGTTCGACCTTTTCGATGAACAGCTGGGTCGGGGCCTTGGTCTCGGAGGCTTCCTCGACCATGGCCACGATCCGTGCGATCACCGAGTCCGACGGATCCCGCTCGACCTTCACCCGCAGGGCACCGGTGCCGTTGAGGGTGCCGGCGAACACCTCGTCCCCGGTCTCCTTGGCGACCGGGAGAGGCTCGCCGGTGATGGTGGCCTGGTCGACCTCGCTCGCCCCGTCCAGCACCCGGCCGTCCGCGCCGACGCGCTCACCGGGCCGGATCAGGATCGTGTCGCCGATGCGCAGGTCCGCGCTCGGCACCGTCTCCTCGCTGCCGTCGTCGGCGATGCGGGTCGCGGTGGCGGGGGCGAGGTCGAGCAGACCGCGCACCGAGTCCGCGGTCCGGGCGGTGGCGATCGCTTCCAGGGCGCCGGAGGTGGCGAAGATGACGATCAGCAGCGCGCCGTCCAGCACCTGCCCGATCGCCGCCGCGCCGATCGCGGCCACCACCATCAACAGGTCCACGTCGAGGGTCTTCTCGCGCAGGGCCTGAAGCCCGGCCCAGCCGGGTTCCCAGCCGCCGGTGAGGTAGGTCAGCGCGTACAGCGGACCCCACGCCCACACCGGCGCGCCGAGCAACTGCAGCGGCAGCGCGATCAAGAACAGCACCAGGGCGGCGGCGGCCCAGCGCGCTTCGGGCAGGGCGAGGATCCGGGTACGGCGCCGGGGTGCCACCGTGTCACGGACGCCCTCGGCCGCCGGGGACGGGAGGGTGAGGGTGGAGGTCATCGCAGCGGAGATCCTTCGTTCGCATGCGGAGGGAGAGCAGGTCCAGCCCCGCCACCATACAGGAACACATGAACATCGATTCATGTGTTCATGCGGGCCGGTAACATGAATCCATGGGTCATGGAGCCGCTCCCGCGAAGAACGCCGTCCCGCGTGCACGCCTGGACGCGACCAATGCCGCACAAGTGGCCAATACGCTCCAGGCGCTGGCCACTCCGTCCCGCCTGTTGATCCTCGCGCGCCTGCGCGACGGCTCGTTGCCCGCCACCGAGCTGGCCGCCGCGGTGGGCATGGAACAGTCCGCCTGCTCCCACCAGCTGCGCCTGCTGCGCAACCTCGGCCTGGTCACGGGCACCCGCAAGGGCCGCTCCGTGGTCTACGCCCTTCACGACAACCATGTCGCAGAGCTCCTCGACCAGGCCCTCTACCACGTCGAACACCTGCGTCTCGGTCTTACCGACACTCCCGTTCAGGCCACCGAGCCGGAGGACAGTGCGGTCGCCGTGCCGAACGCCTGACGGTCGGCATCAGGCCGACGGTCAGAGGAAGGCCGGGTCGATCAGGCGCTGGGCGAGGTCGAGTACGGTCTGCCGGCGGGCGGCGCCGCGCGCCCTGCACTCTTCACACGTGTGACACCTGTGATTCGCCCGTACGTCCTTTCGCGATGTTGATCTTTGAATGGCACGCCGTTCACCGGAAGGACCTGGATCGATGTCCGTCATGAAGTCCCGCATAGCCGCTCTCGCCGCGCTGGCAGCAGTCACCCTGCCCGCCGCTTCCCTGACCGCCGCCACCGCGGCGCAGGCCGCTCCGGCACGTGCGGTGCCCGGTTACCAGACGTGGCAGGGCGACGTCGAGCAGGCCGTCGCGCCCGTGATTCCGTGGCTGGAGCGCCGCGTCGGCAAGGGTGCCGAGAAGCCGGCCATCGTGCTGGACATCGACAACACCGCGCTGGAGACGTACTACCACGCGGGCCGGGCCAACAAGCCGGTGCTCAAGGTGGCCCAGTGGGCGAACGAGCACGGTGTGGCCGTGCTGTTCGTCACCGCCCGTACCTCCCCGTCCTCTGCGCAGCAGCAGTTGGAGGATGCCGGCTACCCCGTGGACGCCGTCTGCACGCGCGACCACGGGGAGAGCAAGGGCGAGGGCAAGGCCCGCTGCCGCCAGGAGCTCAGCGAGGACGGTTACACGATCACCGCCAACATCGGGAACCGCTCGACCGATTTCGAGGGCGGTTACTTCGAGAAGGGCTTCAAGCTGCCCGACTACAACGGCCAGTTGTCCTGAACCGCCGGACAGGCCCTACGCCTTCCGCAGGCGGTCGATGATGCCGTCGAGGTCGCGGATCATCATGTCGGGGCGGATGAAGTGGCCGCCGGGCTCCTCGTGCCACTCGTGCGGGATGCCGGCCCGGTCGAGGAGGCCGCGGAACTCCCGCTGGCCGGCGAGTACCTGGGTCTCGTTGAACATGTCGAAGGGGTTGGTCTTGTCGGGGCTGGTGCCGGCGACCAGGAAGATCCGCTTGTTGCGGTAGCTCTCCAGGCGCTCGACCGGGTTGTCCGCGGTGACCCTGGCCTGGTCCCACAGCGGCGCGCCGTAGATGGTGCCGCCGCCCAGGTCCTTGACCGCGGAGGACACGTTGGCCCAGTGGACGACGGCGCCGAAGTCGCGGCGCAGGCTGGCCGGGCCCGAGTGCGCGCTCACCGAGGCGAAGTGACCCCAGTACTTGGCCGCGTACTTCAGGGCGCCGAAGCCGCCCATCGAGAATCCGGAGACGGCGCGGCCGTCGTATTCGGCGTACGTCCGGAAGTTCGCGTCGATCCAGGGGATCAGCTGGTTGATGTGGAAGCTCTCCCAGTTCCGGGGGCCGACGTTGGTGCTGACGGGGTTGGAGTACCAGCCTGCCTGGCCGCCGTCGGGCATCACGACGATGATCGGCTTGCCGGCGGTCCAGGCGCGGACGCCCTGGCGGTCGAATTCGATGAAGTCCTGCAGACCGCCGTGGAGCAGGTAGAGGACAGGGTAGGTGCGCCCGCTGGTGTGGTAGTCGTCGGGGAGCAGGACGTTGACGGCGGGCTTCCAGCCGATCTCGGCGGTCTCGAAACGGTAGTACCACATGCGGGGATCGGCCTCGCCGCGTTCCGCGATGTGCAGCCCGAAGCCGTCGCCGGCCGCGTGGGCGGCCGAGGCCGTCGCGAGGACGCTTCCGGCGCCGAGGGCCATGGCCGCGGAGAACCCTCCGGTGGCCTTCAGGATGTTCCTGCGGGTGGGGCGGTGCTCGCTCAACATGACCTCCAGGTTGTGATGGGGAAGGAAGAAAGGGGGAAGGAAACAATCGTCAGTTGTCGGTGATCCAGGTGCCCTTGGCGGGGTTCCAGTGGATGGTGGACTTCTGGAACTTCTGGGCCTTGCCGCCGCCCGCTTCATCGACCTCGTCAGTCATCGGGTAGCCCAGTGCTGCCTCGTGTCCGGCGTTGTGGAACGCCTTGTAGATCTCCCCGTGCACCACGTGCACACCGGTCTGCTGCGACCACAGAAACAAGCCCCGCTCGAAGAACTGGTACCGGCCCTTCGTCCCGTTCGGCGCCTGGGCCGCATCGGCCTCGTCCATCGTCGGGAAACCCCAGGCCCGCTCCGCATCCGTCGCCCAGAACTTCGACAGAATGTCGCCGTAAATCGCAAACGCCGCATCCGGATGCCAGATGATGATCCCGTTGCGGAACTGCTGGAAACGGCCGCCCATCATGGAGTCGCGCTCGCCGGTGACCGGTGGGCCCAGCGGGCTGTTCAGGCCGCCCATGCCGTCGTACTTCGCCCTGATCGAGCCGTAGGGCATCAGGTCGTCCAGGCGGTTGTAGCGGCGGGGCGAGAATCCGCGGAGGCCATTGCCCCACGTGCGTTCCTCGGCCACGTGCCCGAAGTCGTATTCCTCACGGACCACGGGCTGGGTGTGACCGGCGTCCGCCCACCGGACGAACAGGGCCACATGGTGCGTGGCCTTCGGGTCCGGATCGTCCCTCAACAGGGCGTCACCTGGCTGCAGGTCACTCGCCGGGATGTCGGAGGTCACGTTCCACAGGGTCCAGGTGGTCAGGGACGAGCCCAGGTTCCAGGCCATGGACACGAAGCCCGAGCAGTCCGGGCGATAGCAGCCGAACTGGTTGCGGTGGCATCCGTCCCAGCTGTACGGCACCTGCTCGGCGACCCACGACCACGAGCGGTCCATGGTCTCGCCCCGGCCTATCGGTCCGTCGGGGTCGGACGCGTTCGCGGCGGGTGCCGCGGTGAGGGTGGCCGCGAGGGCCGCCAGCGTCAGCGCCGCCGCTCCCCATGCCCGTCGGAGGAGTAGATTCGGTCTTCTCGATCTCATGGCTCTCCCCCGTTCAGTTGTCGGTGATCCAGGTGCCCTTGGCGGGGTTCCAGTGGATGGTGGACTTCTGGAACTTCTGGGCCTTGCCGCCGCCCGCTTCATCGACCTCGTCAGTCATCGGGTAGCCCAGTGCGGCCTCATGTCCGGCGTTGTGGAACGCCTTGTAGATCTCCCCGTGCACCACATGCACACCGGTCTGCTGCGACCACAGAAACAAGCCCCGCTCGAAGAACTGGTACCGGCCCTTCGTCCCGTTCGGCGCCTGGGCCGCATCGGCCTCGTCCATCGTCGGGAAACCCCAGGCCCGCTCCGCATCCGTCGCCCAGAACTTCGACAGAATGTCGCCGTAAATCGCAAACGCCGCATCCGGATGCCAGATGATGATCCCGTTGCGGAACAGCTGGAAACGCCCGCCCAGTTGGGCGTCCTCCTCGGCGCGGACCGGATCGCCGAGCGGGCCGCCGGGACCGCCCAGGTTTCCGTACTTCGCGCCGATCGTGCCGTACGGCTGGAAGGCCTCGTCCCGCATCGTCCGGGCGGTGCCCTCGGCCTGGTCGTATCGCAGCGGATAGGCGGAGCGCTGGACCGCCTGGGCGAGTTGGCCTGCAGAGCTGCCCTCCATGCGGGGCTCCATCTGCTGGGCGACGTCGAAGAACTTGTTCGCCGCGTAGTCGACGTCGAGGATCTGCTCGCGGCTGCCCCAGCCTTGCGAGGGCCGTTGCTGGAAGACACCGAGCGAATCCCGGTCTCCGCAGGCCAGGTTGTTCATGCGGGACTCGACCCAGCCCGTCTCGAAACCGGCCAGCATCACCTTGTCGGAGACGTTCCGGCGCTGGCCCACTTCGTAGACCTTGCGGGTCACCGCTATGTCCCGTTCCGCGGGGATGTCGCAGTAGGCCTCAGCCGGTGCGGCGTGTGCCAGGGGACCCGGAATGCTGCCGGCGCCCTGTGCCCAGGCCGGAGTTCCCAGGACGGAAAGGGTGGAAACGGCGGAAACGGCTGCGATGACGGACAGGATCGTCGTTCTCCGTCTTGCCCGTTGTGTACGTAGGCCACGCACGTGCTTGCTCCTCCCGTTCGGGCCGCGGTGGGTGCGGCGGTCCGTGGACCGACGGCCCGCAAGGTAGCCGTGGGGCGCGTGAGCACGGCACCCGGAACGATCCGGGGTGACAGCGCTCGACGGCCGGAGATAGGAAGGGTGTGCCGCCTCACCGCAGGGGCGTGGGGCGCGGGCACTCGGGAAGGGCTGGGCGGTCCTTCGTGCGCACGGCGGGCAGCCAGGCGGTGGGCTGCGCGGAGCCGTGCGGGAGACGGACGCGGAACCACTGGGCGGACCACCTGCCCGCCTCGTCGACGATGGGCACCCCTTGCGGGAACCGACAGTCGGCGGCGAGGACGTCGCCGTGCCACACGCGGGTCGGGACGACGTTGTCGACGGTGTAGGGATGCAGGGGGTCGATCGCCAGGCCGAGGCTGCAGTCCGGTACGCGATCCGTCCGGTCCTTGCAGGCCTGCTCGGTGTTGAACACCCGGATCCGGCCGACGGCTTCGGCGGCAGTCGCTGCGGCGGGCGCACCGGCTTCGCTGTCGTGCGCGGCGTACGACCAGCTCGCCACGGCCACCCCGCACACTGCGGCGGCCATGAGGGCGGCGTGGGGAAGTCGGTACCGGCGTCCTGCTGGTGACGTTCTCTTGTCCGCCTGCCGCGCGGTGATGCGCGCCAGCAGGCTCTCGGCGGTGTGGGCTGCGCGCAGGGCATGGGTGGGGGCCAGGCAGTCGGCGGCCAGTGCGCGCCAGAACGGCGGTACGGCGTTGTCCATGCGGAGCGGTGCCCGCCCGGCGGCGTACTCCTGCGTCGCGGCGGCGTGTGCGGCGGGCGTGGCGCCGGGGAACGGCGAGGTGCCGGCCGCGAACAGCTGGTGGATCATGATGCCCAGGGCCCAGATGTCGGCGCTGGGCCGGACCTGCACGCCGTGTTCGCCGAGCGGGGCCTTCCAGCGTTCGGGCGGGAGGTAGTCGAACGTGCCCATCGGGGGCGCGTATCCGTGGGTGCCGCGGGTGCCGGTCAGTTCGGTGGCGAGCCCGAAGTCGGCGAGCTTGGCCGAACCGTCCGCCATCAGCAGGACGTTGTCCGGCTTGAGGTCGCCGTGCACCCAGCCGGCGCGGTGCAGGTGCGCCAGGCCCTCGCAGATCTCGGTGATCAGCCGGGCGCCTTCGGCCTCGGTGGGCCCGGCGTCCATCAGGTCGCGCAGGCTGCGTGTGGCCCGCTCCATGAAGAGGACGATCGCGCCGTCCAGAAATGGTTGGTCCGGTTCACTGAGCACGACGGAGTCCAGGATGCGGATCAGCCGCGGGTGCCGGGCCCGGCGGTCGAGTTCCACCTCGCGCCGGGCGGATTCGGCGACTTTACGGGCCTGGCGCGGCGCGAGACCCTCGGTGGACAGGATCTTGAGCGCGACATCGTCGCCCGCATCGCCGCCAACACGCCTTCCTGCATAGACCGTTGCCCAGCCCCCGGCCCCGATCGGCGTGGTGACCTCCCAGTCGCCGATGCGGCAGCCGGGCGGGAGCGGTTCCGCGTCGTCGCTTCCCGGTACGCGCCTCATCCCACCGCCCGGAGCGGCAGCAGCGCGAGGTGCTCCTCGCGTACGAGCCCGAACCGCAGGGCGAGGCCGACGATCGCCTCCCGCTTGCCGTTGCGGCGGGCCGCCCTGCCGGGGTCGTATCCGGCCGGAGCGCTGATGCGCATCTTCTCCTCGGCGAGGTAGTCGATGTGCGAGCTGACGGCGCGGGGCGTCAGCCGGGAGCAGGTGGCGTGGCCCTTGAGCCGCTCGACGATCTGCGGGGTGGTCGGCACCGCGACCGGCGACTCGTCCCGCAGCCGTGGTTCGCAGAGCGCGACCAGCACCAGGAAGTACGTGGCGGTCTCGTCCAGGGAGTACGCGGTGACCGTGCGGCTCCCCCACGGCCCGCCCATGCCGTCCGGGTCCAGGTAGACGTGGTCGGGGGCGAACACCTGGAAGGCGACCGTGGTGTTGCGGCGGGTGGGCAGCACGACCCGGGAGAACTCGAAGGGGATGGGCGTTCCGGCCCGGCGCGGCGGCACCCTCAGGTACTCCCCCGCCCCTTCCGGGTTCTCCACCAGATAGCTCTGGGTCGTACTGTGGTTGCTGAGCTGCCAATGGTCGTCGGTCACGCGGATCTCGCCCGCCAGCCGGGAGATCGCCTCGTCGACGAGGCGCAGCTCGACCGGTGTCGTCGCGGATCCCCGTCCGAACCGCGCCACCTCCCCCGGGCCGAGCCGCAGCGTCACCGCATCGTCCGCGTACGGTTCCGCACCGGCATCGCCGCTCCCCTGCGGCAGATAGATCACTATCCCGCCCACTGCCCCCTCCTCACACCCCCGTCACAGTCATCACAACCGTCACACGAGGTCAAACATTACCCATCCCACACAGGGTTGTCTTTCCTGGTCACGCCGGGCTAATGGGGCAGGGCGCTCCGGCCCGACGCTGCGGTGAGCATGATCTCCCTGACCCGGTCGAGGTACTTCGGCACGCCCGCGGCGGCCTGCGGGGTGTCCGGCATGCTGACCACCAGGTCGGCACGGTCGTGGAACCAGTTGAGCCACAGCGACACGCCGTTGGCGTTGTCGGGGCCCGTCAGGACGGTCGCGTTCGCGCTCGGGTAGTCGCGGGAGCCCGGCGCGGTCCGCCCGTCCAGATAGGACGCCATCGGCGGGATGCCGGGGACCTCACCGCCGTCGAGGAGCAGTTCGAGGGCCCGGTGCAGCGGCACGTCGTACCCCGCGCGGGCGCGCTGGAAGCCTTGCTGTGCGGAGCCGATCGCGTCGGCGAGCGTCGGCGCAGCAGGCAGCCGGAACAGCAGCGGCACGAGGTTGACGAGCCAGCCGTGCACGTGGAGCAGCCGGGGATAGGCCCTGGTCGAGACGGCGGTGAGCACACGGTAGACGTCGTTGCCGGTGAACTCCCGCTGTGCGAGGGCCAGTGCGGCGAAGGCACCCGCGGCGAACCCGCCGCCGTGCTGGGCGCAGTAGGCGCGGAACGCGCGTGCCTCGACGCCGGTGAGCACCGGGTATTCGAGCCGTACGGCGGGCAGCAGTGCGTGGGCGTCGTTGCCCAGGTCCACGGGGAAGTCGGGAAATCCGCCGTCCTCCGCGGCCAGGAACTCCGACCATGCGACGAGCTCCGGCGAGGCCGCGGTCAGCGACGCGGAGCGTTCGCGCTCACGGCGGTTGCACTCCAGGTAACCGGGTGCCGCCGCCGGGCCGAACGAGGTCCTGCCGCGGGCCGCGTGGTACCGGGCGCGGATCTCGTGGAACAGCAGGGCCAGGGAGTGCCCGTCGCTGTAGGCGTGGTCGATCGCAAAGTACACGGTGGATGCCGGGTCCCGCCGGATCACTCCGGCCAGCATGCCCAGCCGGCTCACCGCGGTCTGCTCGTCGATCCGCCGGTGCAGGTGGGCGCGCAGCTCGCCCGTACTCGTGAAGTCGCCGATGCGCACCGGGCGCACGGTGAGGGAATCGGGCGGTATGCGGAACCCGGTCAGGGCCTCGGTATCGGGCTCGTACCAGGTGTGGAACGCCTCGTGCCGGCGCACGAGCCCTTGCCACGCATCGGCGAGCGCGTCGAGGTCGACCCGGCCCTCCAGGTCGAACGCCATGGCCACCCAGGGTGATTGCTGCCGCCCGGAGGCGCGATGGGCGGCAGCCAGCCGCAAGTGCGCCTGCTGGAAATACGAGGCAGGCACGTCGTGCGCCACGGGCGCCTGGTCTGTGGAGAGTTGGAACTCGACCACTTCACCGGGTTCGGGCTGCCAGTCGAGAATCTGGGTCATACGCACGGTGGGGTTCCTCCTTCATCGGATGCAATCGGACGCCGAACCGCGCCCCGTCAGGGGCGCGAGGCAGCTACACATGCGGCTCCGCCGCGTGGGCACGACCAGCCACGACGGACCCGCGCCAGGGCCCGTGCTGACCCACCGGACAGGCCCTAAGCCGACAAGGGCACCACTTCGGCCCGCCGCCCCTCCGCAACACCCGCAGCGACCCGCGCCGCAGCCAGAACGAAACGCCCCACATTGACGCGCGCAACGGCCGTGTCGGGGAAGCGTGTCGACAGGTGCACGCCGCGCTCGCTCCTGGTCAGCCACACATACACCTCGGCCGCGCCGTGGATCCGGCTGCGCAGCATCCGGTCCTCCGGCCGCGGCGGGGTGCCCGCGACCCGCCGTACGTCGATGTAGGACACCACGAACCGCGGATGGACCTCCCTGCGCAGCATCCGGCTGATGTGCGGCAGCGAACTGCCCGGTCCCGGCCGGCGCCGCCGCAGTTCGGCGGCGGCGAGGGCGAGGGTGTCGGCGAAGGCCGCACCGGGAAGCGCCGGGATCCGCACCGGGTGCAGGCCGACGAACCAGCCCGGTGCCCCGCGCCACCGGTCGGGCCGGGTGTCGGCCAGGTTGACCACGGACAGGAGCGGCTCCCCCGCATCCTCCCCCGCATCCTCCCCCGTAACCTCCGCCGCGGCGAGCGCGAGGCAGGCGAGCAGCCCTGCGGCGGTCGTGCCGCCTCCTGCGTGTGACGCGTCGGCGAACCGCGCGGCCGCCGGTCCGCCGAGCAGCCAGCGGTAGGCGCTGCACTGCGCGGCCGGCGTCTCGGACGCGCCGAGGGGCAGCGGAAAGGCGGGGGTCCTGCCGTGGGCGTCGCCGAGCAACGCACGCCAGTGGTCGGCGTGTTCGGGCCCCGGCGGCAACCGGTCGACCAGACTCCGTTCCTCGGCCCCGAAATCGAGGTAGGTCGGCCCGGGCGCGTCCTCGGCGCGGCCCGCCAGGGCGTCGCGGATCTGTCCCGGGATCATGGCGAGCGTGCAGCCGTCCACGATGCCATGGTCCGTGCCGACGAACACTGTCACGCCACCCGCGCCTTCGACCGTCGCGAAGACGACGTGCGGCCAGCCCTGCGGTCGGGCGCTGCGGTCGAAGAAGGCCTCGATCTGTCGTCGGACCGAGGCGCCGTCGGCGAAGTCGCCGACGTGCTCCTGTCGCAGCGTGACCGCGCCCGCGGGGAGCGTGCGGCGCATGCAGTGCTCGCGGGCCGGGTCCAGCCTGCTGCGCAGGTGCTCGTGCCTGCGCAGCCAGTCCGAGAACGCGGAACCCACCTGGTGGCGGGCGGCCCGGCCCACGCCGAACGCCACTCCGATCCAAGCCGGGTCGACGTGCCGCGGTCCTCGCGCGGCCGCGCCGCGCACGTGGTGCTCATGGACGAGCGCGGGCACGCGCGGGTCGTCGGCCCAGGCCGCGGCCGAAGCGGTCGGCGTCCAGAACACCAGCCGCCCCGCGGGAACCGTACTGTCGCCCAATTCCGTGAAATCCAATGCACTTACCGTCCGGACAATGCGTGAAGCCGGACCGTCGTCACCGACACAATGCTCTCCTCACGAGTTCCCGATGTTGCGTGATCAAGCTATCCGGCCACGATGAAGTGGCAATGAAACCCCGCTTGTTGCCCATGGAATGCGCTGCTAGCGTCAGCCTCCGTCATTCGTTCCGCCGGAGGATAATTCATGAGTGAACAAGCACGAGCAGACACCGGTTCCGCCTCCTCCCGGGACGGGGCAGGTGAACAGCCGTCCACGGAATACGCCGCGCTGCGTCGTGACCCGGAATACGCCGAGTTGAACGGTATGCTGCTCGACCTGGTCCCGGTCGGCTCCGGGCGGACCGTCCTCGACCTGGGCTGCGGGGACGGAGCGGTCAGCGAGCAACTGCTGCTGCGCGACCCGGACATGTCCCTGGTCGGGGTCGATCCCGATCCGGGCCTGCTCGACGCGGCACGGGCCCGGCTGGCCGACCGGGCCCGGTTCGTCACGGGGGACGCGGCCTCGGTCTCCCGGCTGTTCCCACCGGACGCCTTCGGCACCGTCGTACTGGCGAACTGCATTCACCTGGTCCCCGACCTCGGCGAGGCGCTCGGCGCGATCGGTCAGGTCCTCGCCGGTGGCGGCCGTCTGGTGTTCAACTCCGCCT
This sequence comes from Streptoverticillium reticulum, assembly GCF_047456005.1. Taxonomy (NCBI): domain Bacteria; kingdom Bacillati; phylum Actinomycetota; class Actinomycetes; order Kitasatosporales; family Streptomycetaceae; genus Streptomyces; species Streptoverticillium reticulum. Next base: position 446,984 of record NZ_CP179755.1, read on the forward strand.
TCTACGCGGGCGCGGAGACCGCCGCCGACCTGCCGCTGTACGCCGAGCTGGTCGGCACGGCCCGCAGCACCGCCCGGAAGCGCGGGTTCCCTCTGGCCCGCTCGGGTGGCGGCCGGCCCTCGGGGCTGCGCAGGAGTGCCGCGGACTACCGGGCCGCCCTCGGCGCGGCGGGATTCACCGACTTGGTCACCACCGAGCGGGAGTTCACCCTCGGCCCGCGCTTTCTCACCGCATTGTGCGCGACCCCGATGTTCGCCACCGCCGCACTGCCCGGGATCGACAGGGTCACCGCTGCGGAACTGCTCGCCGAGACGCTGGAACAGCAATACGAGCGCGCCCCGTTCACCATCACGCGGCGCTGCGTCTACTTCTCCGCCGTCCGGCCCTGAACACCTGAAGACCCGAAAGACCCGAAAGAGTTGACGAAAGGAATGCCTCATGACCGAGGTGTTGAACGTGGTGACCCGGGCCATCATCGAAATCCGGCCGGAGCTGGGCGCATCACGAACGGCGATATCCCGCGAATCGGCCCTCTTCTACTCCGATGATCCCGGCCGGCCGGTGCTGGGGCTCGACTCCATGGAGGCGCTCGAGCTGATCGCCGTGCTGGAGCAGGAATTCGGGGTCGACCTGGCGGACACCGACATCCGCATCGCCGACCTGCGCACGGTCGGGGACGTGGCCGACGCGATGGCGGGGACGCTGCGATGACCGAAGCCGTGCGTCACCGCGTGCTGGTGACCGGCATCGGCGTCGAGTCGTGCGCGGGCTCCACACCGGACGCGCTGTGGGACGCCCTGTCCGCAGGACGCCCCGCGCTTTCGGCGCTGGACCTCGAGGAACCGTTTCCGTGCCATGTCGGCGGTGTGATCGAGGGGTTCGACCCCCGGGACTACCTGTCCGCCCCGCAGGTCCGCCGTACCTCGCGCTTTCAGCAGCTGCTGTTCGCCGCGGCGGTCAAGGCCCGGGCGGACGCACGGCTGCACAGTGCGCCGGGGGCGCTGTACGTCGGCACCGGTGGCGGCGGGCTCGACGAGACCGCGCAGCTCGTGACGGTGCTGCGCCGCAGCGGGTGGTCGCAGATGAACCGGCTCGGTCTGCTCCGTCTGCTGCCCAACCAGGCCGCCGGGCTGATCGCCCAGGAACTGGGCGTCACCGGGCCGGTGCTCACCCTCTCGACCGCCTGTGCCTCCTCGACGGACGCCATCGGGGCCGGAATGCGCGCGGTGCGCGACGGCACCGCCGACGTGGCCCTCGTCGGCGGCGTGGAGAGCTGGCTGGACGTGCCGTGCCTCGCGCCGTTCTCCCTGCTGGACGTGCTCTCCCGGCGCCCGGCGGCAGAGGCCGCCCGCGCGTCCCGGCCCTTCGACCGCGACCGTGACGGCATGGTGCCGGCCGAGGGCGCCGCCGTGCTCGTGCTGGAGTCCGAACGTTCCGCGCTGCGGCGCGGCGCGACCGTCCACGGCGAGGTGCTCGGCGCCGCGTCCACCTGCGACGCCCACCATCCGCTGGCTCCCCGGGCGGACGGCGCGGTGGCGGCCAGGACCATCGAACTGGCCTGCGCCGACGCCGGGCTCGGCACCGATGCCGTCGACCTGGTCAGCGCGCACGGAACGGCGACGCCGCAGGGCGACCGGGCGGAGACCGCGGCCATCAAGCGCGCCTTCGGCGCGCACGCGCGGCACGTGGCGATCACGGCGCCGAAATCGGTCATCGGCCACGCGTGCGGCGCGAGCGGGGTGCTGGAGAGCGTCGGCGTGCTGCTCGCCATGCGCGAGAAGTACGTGCCACCCACCGCGAACCTGGATCACCCCGATCCCGACTGCGACCTGGACTACACCCCCATCGTGGGCCGGCCCGCCTCGATCGGCGTCGCCGTCAAGCAGAACTTCGGCTTCGGAGGCCAGAATTCGGCGGTGGTGTTCGGCGCGGCGTGACGGGTGCGGGGCAGTGCCGGCATCTCGGCCTGAGCCCTGACCTCGTTGGCCACTCTGACATTCAGTAGGCCCCGTTGACGGTCTCCCGGGGGATCACGCACTTGTGGGCGTGGTGAAGCGGGCGAGTTCCCAGGGATCGTGCGCGCTGAAGACGGTGACCTGGTCTCCGTGGTCGCGGTGGAGGGCGTGCAGCCGGTCGCGTGTGGCGACGCGGGCCTCGATGTCGGTCTGTGCTCCGTGTTGGACCGGGGCGAAGGCGGGGTGGGACAGCGGCGGGGTCTGCTCGATCTCGCCGTGGTACATGTACGCGTCTCCCGCGTGCAGGAGCCACCTTCCGGCATCGTCGCGCACGGCGACGCCCGAGTGGCCCGCCGAGTGGCCCGGCAGCGGCACCAGCAGCAACTCGCAGGCCAGTCCCTGCGGACGGGCCACGCCCGGGAAGCCGAACCACTGCGCACCGTCCTCCGCGACGGCGGGTGTCAGCAGCGGTCCGTGCGCCCGGTGCGCCGGCATGAAGCGGTCGAGACTGTGCTGGTGGTGCGGGCTGTCGGGGTCGGTGACGGCCCGGTACTCGGCAGGGTGCACGTGCACCCGTGCGCGGGGGAAGTCCGGCAGCCCCCCGGTGTGGTCGCGGTGCAGGTGGGTGAGCACGATGTGCCGCACGTCCTGCGGTGCGTAGCCGAGGTGGATGATCTGCTGCAGCGCACTCTCCTCGGGGTCCCGTGCGGGCTGGGCGTAGGCCACCCAGTCCGCGCCCAGTGTCCCTTCGGGGTCGCGCCGGTCGGCAGTACCAAGACCGGTGTCGACCAGGACCAGCCCGTCCGAGTCCGTCTCGATGAGCAGGCAGTGGCACACGGTGGCCAGTTGGCCGGGCGCGGCGCCTGTGCGGCGTTCCCCGCCGAGCGGGGGAATCTTCCGGAGAGAACCGCAGTTCAGGTGATGGATGCGCATGAGGACCCCCGAGAGGAGCAGGCGGACTGTTCACACGGGACGTTAGAAAGGGCTGTCGTGACTCACCAAACGGTTGGACACACATGGCCGGGTGACCACGGCCCGCTGGCGGACTGTCCCGACAGCGACCTTGTTCCGCCAGGCCGCCAGCCGTTCTGCCCCGTGGACATCACCCTCGCCGCGCTGGCCGGCCGATGGACGCCCCTGGTGCTCCGCGAGTTCCTGCGCCGTGGCCAGGCCACGTACTCGGAGCTGTCCGCCGCCCTGCCCGCTCTCTCGGACAAGGTCCTCTCCGACCGGCTGGCCCAGTTGACCGGCGCGGGCGTGATCGAGCGCCACCGCACCCCCGGCTGGCCCCCACGAGTCCGCTACACACTGACGCCGCAGGGCCGGGCACTGGAGCCGGTGGTGCGCAGCATGTGGGAGTGGGGCACCACGCAACGGCAGGACACCCACGGCCAATCGCCGGACCCATCGAACACGTTCTAGGCCCCACGGCATCCGGTGCCGGAGTCACTCACTCCGCACGGCAGAAGAAATGGCGGCCTCCAACGCGCATCACGGGGTCCGTGCTGACCCGTCGGACAGGCCCTGGTCGAACCTCGGCACCTCGGCCTCCTCTGCCTTCCCGGCCGCGACGACCGTGTGCAGCAGGGCGTCCACCCCGGCCGGTGTGGTGTGCGGGTTGAGCAGGGTGAGCTTCAGCCGTACCCGGCCGGGGCCCTCGCCGGGGAGTTCGGTGCGGCCGACCACGGCCCGGCCCTCGTGCAGCAGGCGCCGTCGCAGCGCGGCGTTGATCTTGTCGGCCCCGGCAGGGTCGGCGGAGGCCGGCCGGTAGCGGAAGACGACGGTGGTGAGCACGGGGGCCGTGTGCAGTTCGAGCGCCGGATGCTCCTCGATCGTCGCGGCCGCGTGCCGGGCGAGGTCGTGGCAGGCGTCGACGAGCCGGCCCAGGCCGGATCTGCCCAGCGTCCGCAGCGTCGCCAGGATCTTGAAGGCGTCGGGGCGGCGGGTGGTGCGCAGGGACAGTCCCAGCAGGCTGGGGTAGCCGGCCTCCTCGTCGTCGGCGGGGTTGAGGTAGACGGCCCGCCGCGCCAGCGGGGCGTACGTCTCGGCCCGGCGGACCAGGAACACCCCGGCCGGGGCCGGCTGCCAGCCCAGCTTGTGCCAGTCCAGGGAGACGGAGTCGGCCCGTCCCAGGCCGTCGAGCAGGGGGGCCAGGCGGTCGGACAGCAGGGCGCCGCCGCCGTAGGCGGCGTCCACGTGCAGCCAGGCGCCGTACTCGGCGGCGAGATCGGCGATGCGCGGCAGCGGGTCGATGCCGCCGGTGTCGGTGGTGCCCGCCGTCGCCACGACCGCCACCGGGATCTCGCCCTCCGCGACGGCGTGCTTGAGGCACTGCTCCAGCGCGTCGGGGTCCATGCGCAGGTCGGCGTCGACGGGGACGGAGACCACCGCCGCCTCGCCGAGGCCGAGCACCGCGGCCGCCCGCTGCACGGAGAAGTGCGCGGCGGCGGAGGCGAAGAGACGGGGCGTCAGATGACTGGGCACGCCCGCCAGTTCGGTCGGGCGGCCGCTCTCGCGGGTCAGTTCCCGGTCGCGGGCGAGCATCAGGCCCATCAGGTTGGACTCGGTGCCGCCGGAGGTCACCACGCCCGCGGCCTGCGCCGGGTCGTAGCCGACCAGGGCGGCGAGCTCCCGCACCAGCACCCTTTCCAGTTCGGTCGCGGCGGGTGCCTGGTCCCAGGAGTCCTGGGAGGGGTTGAGCGCGCTGACGGCCAGGTCGGCGGCGACGGCCACGGCGAGCGGCGGGCAGTGCAGGTGGGCGGCGCAGGCCGGGTCGGCGGGGTCGGCGCTGCCGCGGGCGAGCAGGTTGGTGAGGTGCGCGAGGGCGTCCTTAACTCCCTGATCTCCCTGGTCTCCCAGCTCAGCAAGGGAGTCGGCCACCTGGGCGGCCACGCCGGCGGGGCCGCCCGCCGGCAGCGGCCCGTCACGCCGCACCGCTCCCTCGGCGAGGGAGTCGAGGACGGCGGCGAGCAGGGGCCGCAGGGCGTCGGGCCCGTCGACGCCTCCGGCCAGCGCCGCGGCGTCGGGGGTGCCCTGGTGAGCGTGTGCGGTCACGGCCGGCCGCCCGTCGTGGCTGCGGAGGCCTCGGCGATCGCGTCCGCCAGGCGGTCCAGGACCGCCTCGGCCTGCTCGTCGGTGATGGTCAGGGGCGGCAGCAGGCGGAGTACGGCGTCGTGCCGGCCGCCGAGTTCGACGATGAGGCCGCGGGCGAGGCAGCCTGCGCGGACCCGGGCGGCGAGCTCCGGGGCGGCGGGGTGCGCGCCGCAGGTGTCCGGCGTGCCGCTGGGGTCGACGAGCTCGACGCCGATCATCAGGCCTCGTCCGCGGACGTCGCCGATCACGGGGAGTTCGCCGCGCAAGGCCGTCAGCCGTTCCGTCATCCGGGCGCCGACGACCGCGGCGCGCTCGGCCAGGCCGGCCGCGGCGATGTGCCGCAGGGTCGCGGCGCCGGCCGCCATGGCGAGGGTGTTGCCGCGGAAGGTGCCGGTGTGCGCTCCGGGCTGCCAGCCGTCGTAGTCCTCGTGGTAGACGACGACCGCCATGGGCAGGCTGCCGCCGATGGCCTTGGAGAGCACCATGACGTCGGGCACGATCCCGCTGTGCTCGACGGCCCACATCGCGCCCGTGCGCCCGGCCCCGGTCTGGACCTCGTCGACGATGAGGGGGATGCCGCGCTCGGCGGTGATCCGCCGCATCTCGCGCAGCCAGCCGTCGGGGGCAGGGATGACGCCGCCTTCGCCCTGGACCGCTTCGAGGATCATGGCGGCGGGCGGCAGGACGCCGCCGGACGGGTCGTCCAGCAGCCGCTCCACGTAGGCGGCCGACAGTTCGGCGCCGCGTTCGCCGCCGACGCCGAAGGGGCAGCGGTAGGCGTAGGGGTAGGGCAGGCGGGTCACTTCGCCGCCGGTGGGCAGCGGTTGCTTCACGGCGACGTTGCCGGTCGCGGCGAGCGCGCCGGCGGTCATGCCGTGGTAGGCGCCGGTGAAGGCGAGCACGCCGCGGCGGCCGGTGGCGGTCTGGGTCAGCTTCAGGGCGGCTTCGACGGCGTCCGTGCCGGCGGGGCCGCAGAAGTGCACCTTGGCGCTCTCGGCGAAGTCCCGGGGCAGGTTCTCGAAGAGGGCGCCGGTGTAGTCGTCCTTCTCGGCAGTGGCCAGGTCGAGCACGTGGAGCGGGGCCCCGCTGTCGAGGGTGCGCCGGAGGGCGTCGAGCACCACGGGGTGGTTGTGGCCGAGGGCCAGGGTCCCCGCGCCGGAGAGGCAGTCGAGGTAGCGGCGGCCGTCCGCGCCTTCCACCGTCATGCCGTCGGCGCGGACCGGGACGATGGGGAACGTGCGCGCATAGGTCCGCGCGGCGGACTCGCGGCTGTGCTGGCGGTGCAGGACGGCGTCCCGGGTGTCGCGGGGGGTGCCGGTGGCGAGGGTCATCGCGGTAACTCCTGGGAATCCGGGCAGGGGTGGGCGCCCGGTGAGCTGAGGTGCGAGTTTGCGGGGCAGGGTCTGCGCCCCGTAGGGGCGCGGGGCTGTTGACATATGCGGCTCCGCCGCGTGGGCGCGACCAGCCACGACGCGCCCGCAGTCGACGTTCCCGAGGCCCCGGCCCGTAAGGGGCGCAACGCCCTAGAACGGCCTGTGTTCCCGGTCGGTGAGGTGGGAGGGGGCACCAATGCCGTCGGCCAGCGCCGGGTCCGGCTCCAGCGCGCCCCAGTGCTGACGGAGCGGCAGGACACCAGCCCAGAGGCCGAGTTCGGCGTCGGGGCCGTCACCGTCGTCCGGCGGTCCGGTGCGGATCTTCATCGAGGCCTCCGCCAGATCCAGCGCGAGCAGGGAGGTCGCGGCGAGTTCCTTGCGGCTGGGCCGGCGCGCGTAGTCCCACTGGCCGGGAGTGACGTGCTCGGTGAGGCGGCGCAGGCCGGCGAGCTTCTCCTCGGGGTCGGTGACGAGCCGGGGCACGCCGTAGACCATGGCGCTGCGGTAGTTGACGCCGTGCTCGAAGACGGAACGGGCGAGCACCAGGCCGTCGACGTGGGTGACGGTCACGCAGACGGGCGCCTGCGGCGAGGCGACCAGGCTGCGGCTGGCGACCGAGCCGTGGAAGTAGAGCGTTCCGGCGGTGGCCCCGTACACGGTGGGCACCACCATCGGGGTGCCGTCGACCACCACGCCGAGGTGGCACAGGAATCCGGCCTGCAGGACGGCGTCGAGGTCGGCACGGCTGTGGCTGCCCTGCTCGCGCAGGCGCCGGTGCCGGGTGCGTTCGGTCTCGGGAAGGACCTCGGGAAGGACGTCGGGCGGCACGTTCGGCGCCTGCTCGGTCATATCGCGGCTTTCTCATCGGTGCGACTCGAACGAACCGTTCGAAGACGAGCGTCAGACTGCCTGCACCGGGGGCGTTTTGGCAAGGGAGGTCCTGATCACCCGGGGCGGAACCCGCAGGGACCCCGCAGGGAACCAGTATTTGATCAAGTAACCGTGGAACGCTTGCCATTGGGACGCGACTGCGCAAGGGTGTGCGAACGGAACCCGCCTTATGACGCCTTGATGACGAAAGTACGGGGATGACGACAGAAACACACCCCGCGGCGGAGCCGCTCGACCTCCTGGGCGTGGGAGTCGGCCCGTTCAACCTCTCGCTCGCCGCACTGGCCGACGGGGTCCCCGGCCTGCGCGCCGCGTTCTTCGACCGGAACCACGAGTTCCGCTGGCATCCCGGCCTCCTGATCGAGGGCACCACGCTCCAAGTCCCCTTCCTGGCCGACCTCGTGAGCCTGGTCGATCCCGCCAGCCCCTGGTCGTTCCTCGGTTACCTCAAGGCCACCGAGCGGCTCTTCCCGTTCTACTTCGCCGAGAAGTTCCACATCGACCGGGCCGAGTACGACGCCTACTGCCGGTGGGCCGCCGAGGCGCTGCCCCACTGCCGCTTCGGCCACCAGGTCGACGCGGTCGCCTGGGACGAGGGGCGCCAGGCGTTCGCCGTCGACTACACCTACGAGAGCGCGGGCGGCGAAGAGGTGTCGGCGGGCCGGGAGTTCACCCGGAACCTCGCCCTCGGCATCGGAACGGAGCCCTCCGTTCCTGCAGTGTTCCGTCCCCTCGCGGCCGACGCGGCAGTCACGGCCCTGCACTCCGCCGACTACCTGACGTACCGTCAGGACCTGCTCGCCAAACGGCACATCACCGTCGTCGGTTCGGGACAGTCCGGCGCCGAGGTCTTCCTCGACCTGCTGCGCGCCCGCCCGGCCGGCGCCGAGGGCATCCAGTGGATCAGCCGCTCCCCCGCCTTCGCGCCCATGGAGTACTCCAAGCTGGGCCTGGAGCAGTTCACCCCCGACTACACCCGCTACTTCCACCGCCTGCCCGAGCGGACCCGCGACGCACTGCTGCCCGCGCAGTGGCAGCTGTACAAGGGGGTCAGCGGGGACACCCTCGGCGACATCCACGACGAGCTGTACCGGCGCACCATCGGCGGCGGCTGGCCCGACGCCGTCCTGCGCCCCGCGACGGGCGTCGTCGGCGCCCGCGGCCTGGACGGCCGCATCGAGCTGGAGCTGGAGCACACCCAGGAGGGCGGCCGCGAGACCCTCGTGACCGACGCGGTCGTCCTCGCCACCGGCTACGCCGAGCGTCCCGCCGACGCCCTCCTGCGCGGCCTCGACCCGTTCCTGGTGCGGGACTCCGCCGGACGGCCGGAGGTCGACGCCGACCAGCGGCTCGTCCTCGACGGCCCCGTCCGCGGCTCGGTCTTCGTCCAGAACGCCGAGCGGCACACTCACGGCGTCGGCGCACCGGACCTCGGGCTCGCGGCCTGGCGCTCGGCGGTCATCCTCAACGCGCTGACCGGCCGGGAGGTCCACCGTCTGCCGTCCCGGACCGCCTTCACCACCTTCGGGATCCCCCCGGTCCCCGGCCCGTCCGGCGCCGGCGCGTCCGGCCGCGCGGCCGGTTCCGCCGCCCGCACCTGACCGCCGCCTGGGCCTGGGTGCTCCCCCAGCAGTAGCCGGGGGAGCACCGCATCCCGTCCCACCCGAGAACCCGGAGCAGCCATGCTGATCAGAAAAACGGGCGACGACCAGCTCGTCGACGCCTACGGCATCCGCTTCCAGCAGATCTACCCCCACGGCGGGGAGGAGCTGGCCCCCTGGGGCGTCGGCCGCGCCGTCGTCGAGCCCGGAGGAGCCACCGAGCCGCACAGCCACGACGACCACGAGATGTTCGTGTTCCTCTCCGGGCACGGCGTCCTCACCGTCGACGACGAGGAGTGCGAGGTCGGACCCGAGGTCACCGCCCTCCTGCCGGCCGGCAGCCTGCACCACGTGCGCAACGCCGGCGACACCGAGCGGCTGGTCTTCCTCTCGGTGTACTGGCCCGTCCCGCACGGACCGATCGACCTCTGATCCACCCTGTGCCGACCCGGGCCGCACGCGCCCCGGCACCCCGCTTCCGACCGGAGCCCACATGCCCTCCTTCACCCTGGTCACCGCAGCGCCTCCCACCCCCAACGGCGACCTCCACCTCGGCCATCTGTCGGGCCCGTACTCGGGCGCGGACATCAGGATCCGGGCCCACCGACTCCTCGGCGGGGAGGGCCTGTTCCTCACCGGCTCCGACCTCCACCAGAGCTACGTGCCGACCAAGGCCCGGCGCGACGGCGGCGACCCGCTGGAGATGGCGGAGGGCTTCGCCGACGAGATCGCCCGCATCTTCGACTCGGCCGGCTTCGCCCCCGACGTCTACGTCCGGCCCTGGCGCTCGGAGCTGCACACCGCCCTCGTCCGCGAGTTCTTCGCCCGCCTCCACGCCCGGGGAGCGCTGCAGGTCCGCACCGAACAGGCCCTGTTCTGCGCCGACTGCGACCGTTACCTCTTCGAGGCGCACCTCACCGGCAAGTGCCCGCACTGCGGCGCCGGCAGCGACGGCAACTCGTGCGAGAACTGCGCCCTGCCCAACCGGGTCACCGACCTGGTCGCCCCCGTGTGCAACGCGTGCGGCGGCCGGCCCGTGGAACGCGCCGTCGAGCGGCTGGTCTTCCCGCTCAGCGAGTACGCCGAGCGGCTGCGCGCCTTCCACGCGGCCACCGCGATGAGCCCCCAACTGGAGGCGCTGTGCGCCGACATGATCGACCGGGGGCTGCCCGACATCCCGGTCGGCCACCCCACCGACTGGGGCCTGCCCATGCCCGTCCCCGGCTTCGAGGACCACCGCATCTACGTCTGGGCCGAGATGATGCCCGGCTACTTCGCGGAGCTGGCCGAGGCGCTGCGCGCGGCGGGCCGGGACCCCGAGGAGTGGCGCACGGTCTGGAACCACCCGGACACGGAGATCGCCCAGTACTTCGGCTTCGACAACGGCTACTTCCACGCCCTGCTGCAGCCCGCCCTGCTCATGGCCTACGACCCCGACTTCCAGCTGCCCAAGGCGCTGGTGACCAACGAGTTCTACCAGCTGGGTGCGTCCAAGTTCTCCACCAGCAGGCGCCACGCCATCTGGGCCAACGACCTGCTGGCCGCGGTCCCCGCGAGCACCGCGCGGTTCGTCCTCGCCCACGACCGGCCCGAGAACGAGCGGACGTCCTTCACCTGGAGCCGCTTCCACGAGCTGGCCGACCAGGAGCTCGCCGGGCGCTGGCAGTCCTGGCTCACCGGGCTGTTCACCCGGCTCGCCACCCAGGCCGACGGCGCGATACCCGCCGGTGCTCCGCTGCCCTCCCAGGAGCGGTTCCTTCGCCTGCTGGAGGGCATCGCCGAGCAGTGCCTGGAGGCCTACTCCCCCGCCGCCTTCTCGCCCCGCCGCGCCACCCGGCTGCTGTGCGAACTCGTCACCTGCGCACAGGACTTCGACGCCGCCCAGAGCCGCACGCGCGACGCGGGGCGCACCGCCGGAGCGCTCGCCGCGGAGGCCGCCGCCGCCCGCCTGCTGGCCCAGCTCGCCCACCCGGTCATGCCGGAGTTCGCCGAACAGCTGTGGACCGCGCTCGGCGAGACCGGCACCCCGCACTGGGACGGCGTGCGCCCGCCCGCCGCCGGACAGCGCGTCGAGACCGGGGCCCGCTTCTTCGAGACGCTGCCGGCCGACCTCGAAGAGCGGATCATGAAGCCGTGACGGGACTCCTCGGGGGGCTCCCTCGTGACGAGGCCGTGGTGACCTGCACGTGAGCAGAACGGCCCTGGTCGTCGGAGCAGGCGTCTTCGGCCTCTCCGTCGCCCGCGCACTCGCCCTGCGCTCCTGGTCCGTACGGGTCGTCGACCCCAACGAGCCGGGAACGCAGGGCCCTTCGAGCGCCGAGACCCGCATCCTGCGCTGCGCGCACGGCGCCGAACCCTGGTACACCGAGCTGGCCCACCGGGCAACGGCCACCTGGCGGGCGCTGGAACGGGAGTCCGGCCGCCGGCTCCTGCTCCCGACGGGGGTGCTCACCCTCGGCCCGCCGGACGACGACGCCTGGGAGCGGGCCGCCGCCGCGCACCTCGCCCGCCTGGCCGTCCCCGCCGACGTCCTGCCGGGGGGAGCCATGAGTCGCCGCTTCCCCGGTTTCGCCAACGGCTTCGAACTCTCCGACGGCACGGCCCTGTTCGAGCCGGAGGCCGGGGTGCTCCTGGCCCGGCAGGCGGTGACCGCACTCGCGGAATCCGCCGTCGAGCGGAGCGCCGTGCTGCTCAGGGCCGCGGCCCGCCCCGACGGCGGCACCGCCGTCGTCGAGGGCGAGCCCTGCCGCGCCGACCTCACCGTCTGGGCCGTCGGCACCGCGCTGCCCGCGCTCTTCCCCGGACTGACCACCGTCCGCCCGGTGCGGCAGGACAGCTGGTACCTGCCACCGGAGGGCCCCTGGGCGGCGGGCGCCGGCCAACCGGCCTGGCTGGACCGGGCCCACGGCTGCTACGGCATCCCCGCCGTGGGAACCCACGGCGTCAAGGTCGTCCCCGACGTGGAGACGCCCCCCGGCGCCCCGGCCGACCCCGTTCCCGCCGAGGACCCGGAAGCACTCCGCACCTACGTCCGTGCCCGCCTGCCCGACCTCGCCGACTCGCCCGTCACCCACCGCGAGGTGTGCTCGTACGCGCTCACCGCCGACGAGCACTTCCTCCTGGACCGCTATCCGGGCCGCTCCGACGTCTGGATCGTCGGCGGCGACTCCGGGCACGGCTTCAAACACGGCCCCGCCTGGGGAGAGTTCGTCTGCGACGTCGTCGAGGGCCGACGCGCGGCCCCGCGGCGCTTCGCCCTCCGCTGATGCCAGCCCCACCCCGGAGAAGCCTGTGCCACCCGTCCTGTGGATCCTCACCGCCGCCGCGTTCACCATCGGCACGGACGCCTATGTGATCGCCGGGGTCCTGCCGGACCTGGCCCGGGACCTCGATGTCACGGTCGGTGCGGCGGGCCAGCTGGTCACCGTGTTCGCCGCCGTGTACGCCCTGTCCGCTCCGGTCGTCTCCTCGCTCACCGCCTCGCTCTCCCGCCGGAGCGCACTGGCCGCGGCGCTGGCGGTGTTCACCGCCGGGAACGCGCTGACCGCCGTCGCCCCCGGCTACGGGCTGGTCGTGCTCGGCCGGATCGTGGCGGCCGCCGGTGCGGCCGGCTTCACGCCCGCGGCCTCGGCGGCGGCCGCGGACCTGGTGCCGCCCCGCCACCGGGCGAAGGCCCTGGCCGCCGTGATCGGCGGGATCACCACCGCCACCGCACTCGGCGTCCCCCTGGGCACCCTGGCGGCGGGGACACTCGGCTGGCGGGCCACGCTCGGCGGTGTGGCCGTGCTCGGCCTGGCGGCACTCCTCGGCGTGGCGGCATGGCTGCCGGCCCTGCCGCCGGGCCCCCGGTACACGCTCGCCGAGCGCTTCGCCGGGCTCAGGAACCCCGCGGTCCTCGCCGTGCTCGTGGTCTCGCTGTTCACCGTCACCTCGGAACAGGTGGTCTACACCTACATCGGGACCGCCCTGGCACCCGCCACCGGGGCCCGGGCCGGCGTGCTCGCCGCGCTCCTGCTCGTCTTCGGCCTGGGCGCGCTCGTCGGCAACGCGGTGGCAGGCTGGGCCACGGACCGGTTCGGCAGCCGGATCACGCTGCTGCTCGCGGTCGGCGGGATGACCGCGGACCTGGCGCTGCTGCCCTGGTGGTGCCGGAGCCTGCCGGCCGCGGCGGCGGCGATGTGCTGCTGGGGGCTCACCGCCTGGATGTACGTCGTCCCCCAGCAGCACCGGCTGCTGTTCCTCGCGGGCTCGGGCGGTCCCCTGGCCGTCGCCCTGCACAGTTCCGTGCTCTACCTGGGCATGGCCGTGAGCGGCGCGCTGGGCGGTGCGGTCCTTCAGTTCGGCCCGCCGCCCTGGCTGGCCCTGCCGGCCGTGCTGCTCGGCGCACTTGCCGTGGGGGTCGCGGCCGTGGGGTACGGGAGAGAAAGGGCCCTGTCCTCTACGGTTCCCACAGTGAGTCCTCAGGGGCAAGTTTTCCGCCGGGAGGGTCGGGAAAATGCCGATAGCTGACTGCTCGACGCCTCCATGGACAGACGAAGCGGCAAAGAGCATTGCTCCGCCAGAAGAGCCCAGGGTCTGACGCGGCTGTCGCGCGCCAGATTGCCGGGTTAAGTCCGGTACGGCGACCCCTGGCCTGAGTGGCGAGCCGGGGGTCGCCGCGTGCTCATTCAGTGAGGGATGCCCATGATCAGGTCACGGGCTCCCTGTCGAAGAAGCTCGGCACAGACCCGTGCGCCCAGGACTGCGGGGTCGTTGCCGTCTTCTCCCCAGAGCTGGGCGTGCGCGAAGTGTGCGCCTTCACGGCTGAAGACCATGCCACGCAAGACGAGCTGCCCGTCGGGGCCGGTGACGCAGCGGCCAGCAATAGGCGAATTGCAGTGCCCTCGGAGGCCGTGAAGCATGACGCGCTCGGCCGTCAGCTCCTTCATCGTCTTCTCGTCGTTGATCTGCTGGAGCACCCCCAGCACGGGGCCGTCGTCGCGGCGGCACTCAACCCCGATGACCCCGGCCCCCACGGCAGGGAGCATCTCCTCCAGGGAGAGGACCTGTTCCGCCCGGCCTTCCAGGCCGAGGCGTCGCAGGCCGGCCATGGATAGAACCATGGCGCTCCAGCCGTGAGCGCCCTTGTCGAGCCTTTCGACGCGGCTGCCGACGAGCCCGCGTACGCGCTCCACCTGAAGGTCAGGCCGGTCGCGGAGGATCTGGGCTTTGCGGCGAACGGCGGAGGAAGCGACGACCGCGCCCGGGGGCAGGTGTTCGAGGCTGCTGTGGTCCGACCCGTTGGGGAAGAGAACAACGTCGTGGACGTCTTCCCGGGGGAGGTACGCGCCGAAGATCAGCCCCTCGGGTAAGGGCTGGTCGCCTGGTACGTCCTTCATACAGTGCACGGCGACGTCGACTTGTCCGCGCTGGAGCTTCTCGTCGATGGCCTTGGTAAAGAGGCCCTTGCCGCCGAGCCGCGCCAGGTCGCCCTGCCACTTGTCGGCTTCCGTGGTGTGGGTGACGATCTCGGTCCGTGTGTCGGGGGCGTGCTTGCGGATCAGTGCGGCGACCTGTTCGGCCTGGAAGGTCGCCATGGGTGCCGCGCGGGTGCCGATCCGGATCAGTTCGGGCGTGCTGCTCACTTGGGTTGTCCCATCTCGTGGAGGTAGGCGACCGTGTCGTTGTCGGCCGCACCGACCAGGTACTGAATGCGTTGCCAGTCCGGGGGCTTCATCAAGGTGCACCAGTCGTCCATCGCCCTCAGCCCCCAGTCGTCGTGCTCGCCGGACAACTCGACGCAAGCGTCCATGTATTCGACTTCGAGCCGACCGCCGTCGAAGAAGAACCCCATACGATTACCGGTCCAGTCGTTCGCGGGGAGGGCGAAATCGAGGCCGATCAGTCGGAGCCGCCGCCCAGGAGCGACGCCCGCCTCTTCGGTCAGTTCCCGGAGCGCGGCCCCGATGGGGTACTCGTGGTGGTCGAGGTGACCGCCGGGGAGCTGCCATGCGCGGGGCCCGGCTCCGGACTTGTGGAGGAGCAGCACGCGCCCGAGGTGATCGCGGATCAGCGTGGCAGCCCATGAGGTGATGTGTGGAAGCGACGTCTCGAACGCGGCTCGCGACCGGCCTGCCAGGTGCTCAACCATGGTTGTTCCTCCGGTTCTCAAATGCCGACAATCAGTCGGAAAACGCGCCGACAAATAGTTGGAAAAAGGCACTGATGAACCGCAGTAGCATGTGCGCCCAACGCCCCTCCGAAGAAGGAGAGTTGACGCTATGACCACGGTGATTGTCGGATCACGGGCCAGTCGTCTGGCCCGAGCGCAGGTCAGGGAATGGCTGGGGCCGATGCGCGAGCGGTTCCCACACGTCACCTTCCGGCAGCGCGTGATCCTGGAAGGCGGTGACGAGGACCGCCGGACGGCTTCGCTCGCCGAGGTCGCGGCGAAAACGGAAAGCGGGTCCGCCTTCTCCGGAAAGCAACAGCGCGCCTTGCTTGCAGGCCAGGTCGATGTCGTCGTGCATTCCTTCAAGGACCTGCCCACCGAGCCCACACCGGGCCTGATGGTCCTGCCGGTCCCCGGCCCCCGGGAAGACGTCCGGGACGTGCTGTGCGGCCACACCCTCACATCCCTGCCGCCCGGGGCCCGCGTCGGCACTGGGGCCCAGCGCCGCATCGCCCAGCTGCGCGCCCTGCGCCCCGACGTCGTCACCGTCCCGATCCGCGGCAACGTCCCTCCACGCTTGGGCCGGATCAAAGGCCCCGGCGCCGTTGACGCAGTCCTCCTAGCCGCCGCGGGACTCGGTCGGCTCGGCATCGGCGCCGAGATCTCCGAACACCTCGACGTCGCAACGTTCCCGCCGTCGCCGGGGCAGGGCGCACTCGCGATCCAGGTCCGCACCGAAGACGAGCACCTGCGGGAACTGCTGGCCGGCATCGGTGACCCCATCGTGGACTCGGCCGTACGCGCGGAACGGTCGATGCTGGAAGCGCTGCACGGCGGGTGTTCCGTGCCGGTCGGCGCCCACGCCACGGCGAGCGGCGACAGCATGCACTTGTCCGGCACGGTGACCTCCCTGGACGGCAAAGAACAGGTCCGTGCCACCGCCAACGGGCCCCTGGACGACCCGGAGGGACTGGGGCAGGCGGTAGCTGTGGAACTGATGAAGCGGGGGGCGGACGGCATCCTGGCCGGGATCCGCGCCTAGAGCCTGCGGGCGATCTCCACTGCGCCATAGGTGATGATGCGGTCGCCCCCGGCCCGCTTGAGCATCGTGAACGCCTCGGCGAGCGGGCGCACATCTCCGTCGCTGGTGAGCCGCTGGTATTCGCCGGAGACGGAGAACGGCATCAGCGCCGCCGCGCAGAGCTTCCGCAGCCGAAGGAGCGTGTCCACGCTGAACAGTGCGGGCTCCAGCAGGAGCATGTCCGCCCCTTCGCGGACGAACCCCAGCCCCGTCTGAACGGCCTGGTCCGCTCGCCCC
The DNA here is from genome assembly GCF_047456005.1 of Streptoverticillium reticulum. NCBI lineage: Bacteria > Bacillati > Actinomycetota > Actinomycetes > Kitasatosporales > Streptomycetaceae > Streptomyces > Streptoverticillium reticulum. The sequence continues at coordinate 463,366 of NZ_CP179755.1, forward strand.
GGGGCGATCTGGAAGGCCCGTTGCCCGGAGGCCGGAGCGGCGCCCATGGTGGTGCGGTAGCCCTCGTACAGCGCCGAGTTGAAGATCAGATGCGGCATGATCGCCACATCCGTATGCCCCGCCGTATCGAGTGCTGCCCGTACGGCGGCCGTGGTGCCGGGGATCATCGCGGCCGGGCCCACGATGTCCGCGCCGGCGTCGGCCTGCGCCACGGCTTGCTCACCCAGCACCTCGGCCGTGGCCTCGATATCGGGGGCGCCACAGCTGGTCAGGAAGCATTCGCCGGTGTCGGTGTGGGAGCACAGACAGGTCTCCGTCATCACGGCGATACCCGGCTCTGTCTCCTTCACCTGCCGGATCGCGCGCATCATCAGCCCGTGCGACGACACCGACTGAGACGCACGAGCATCGCGCAGTCGGCTTCCGGCGAAGATCTTCACCGAGCGGATTCCGAGGGCGGCCAGCTCATGCACGGATTTGGGGATCTCACCGACGACAATCGTCGGCATGGGCCGGTCCGGCCGATCACCGTCCTCGCGGACGAGGAAGACCATCGTCAGGTCCGCAGGGGTGAGCGCGGGTCCGTCCAGGAAGTTGCGGACGGCTAAGCGGTGGGTAGGCACGCAGAGCCTCCTGCCGGTTCAGTCGTGCAGCGGGCTGTCAGTGGCGGTGCCGAAGCGCCGTGGGCGTCGTGTCCGGCAAGAGCAACACCACCCACGCTCAGGGCCCCGGTGAGGAGCAGGAGTACGGCCTTCGCCGGGTGGGTGACGTCAATCAGGTCGTCGTCGCGGGCGCGACGGCCGCTCACCGGTCCGCCTTCCTCAGCACCCTCGGGTTGTTGGCGATCCACTCCCGGCCACCGCTGGGAGGCCGGAGGAAGACCGCGTTGGGAAAGCGGCGATTGGTATAGGGGTCCTGCCACTCCCCGATGAACTGGACGATGGCTTCCCTCTCAACCCCGGGGTCGAAGACCTTTGCGCCCTCGTGCAGCCACGGGGGAAGGCCGGCGTTCATCGCGCCTCCCGGCTGGCGGCATTCTCGGGGTGCGCCCGTGAGGCTGCTGCACTCACCTTGTCCTCTTTCGTTCGAGGGAGGCGGACCCTCTTCCCCCTTCCGGGGGACGCGTTCAGGCAAGGGGCCGCTGTCGGGGTGCCGTCCGGGATCTCCAGGACCAGGGACATAACCCACCTGGAGACGGTCCCGGGCGGCTACGCCGACTCAACGGCATGGGCGGCACTCTGCACATCTGCCGTGCGATCTGCCACGGTTCTGCCAACGGGGCAGATTGACAGGAGAGTTGAAGCATGCCGACGATGCCGCCCTCGGACCTGGGATCTGTGACCAAGGCAGCTCGGCTGAAACGCGGATGGACTCAGAAGCACCTCGCCGACGAGCTCAATCGCGTCTCTGGCTGGGACACCTGCACGGCCAACGACGTCTACCGGTGGGAGACCGGACGGCGGAAGCCCAACGAGTGGCTGCCGCACCTGGCGGCCGTCCTGGAGCTGGATCTTCGGCCGCCCCTCGCACATGCCGGGGAGACAATGCCACTGACGGGGAACATCCCGTACGGCACCCCTGTGAGCGTGGAGGACGATTCCATGAAACGGCGCGCTTTATTCTCGATGAGTGCCGCCGCGCTGGCCACTCTGTCCCTGGGCAGAGGGCAACGCGCTATCGAGGCTCTGGACCTGGTGAACCAGGACAGCCCCAGGTCCATAGCGGACAACCTCAGCGAACTGATCGATCACTATTCTTTGGCTATTTGCGCCGCACCCCCTGACGCCGCGTACGACGAGATTTTCGCGGTGAGGTCATATACAAGCGAAATCCTCAAAGGCTCCAGGCAGGTTCCGCAGCACAAAGACATCTCACTCGCCGTCGGTTGGCTGTCGTGCCTGCTCGGCATTGCCGCGTGCGATGCAGGAGATCACGCAGCTGCCCATATCTGGTGCGCTGACGCCGAACGCAGAAGCCAGGAGGCGCGGCACCCGGAGTTGGCGGGATGGGCTGTTCTGACACGATCGATGATCGCCTTCTACCAGGGGCAGCCGCGACAGTCCGTCCTCCTGGCGTCGAAAGGCCGGGAAGCGACAGCGATGGGCACAGCGGTTCACGCCAAGCTGGCCGCACAGGAAATGCGTGCGGCAGCGATGGCCGGCGACGTCAGCCATACGGAAACAGCCCGGCGTTACGCCACGAAGGCACTGGTACGGCTCGCTCCCGGCAGCAGGGAAACCGGGGCCTTCTCCATCACCCCGGCGGAAGAGCCGCCCTACACGGCAACCTCCCTCCTGCTGCTGGGACAGTTCCAGGAGTCGGTATCGGCAACGAACCGGGTACTCCAGACCCACTACCAGTACGAGGCGCGGAAGCGCGGCGAGCAGCCATCCGGCTACGCCCGTGCCCTGCTGATCCTGGGCCTTGCTCACGCCGGTAGCGGGAACCTTGACGAAGCCGTCTCCGCAGGCCACGCCGCGCTCGCCGGGAAGCGCCCTGCGTGGCCCACGCTGGCCCTTGCCGGAAAGCTCGACCGGGCACTAGAAAGAGACTTCGCCAACGCGCAGCAGGCCGAGGAGTACCGCGTCCGGTACCTGGAGGCATCGCACCGTCTTCAGCTCCTCGCACCGACGGGAGAATAAGTGCACGACGATCACCTCAGCAGTGAGCAAGTCGACGCCTGTACGGCATTCGTGGACATCGAAGCGCCTCCACCAGAGGATGAGCCGACCGCTCACCTGCTCTTCGGAACGAATCAGATCCAGCCGGTTGATATCGCGGCGGAGCGGTATCACCGAGGACTGGCGCCGCTGATCATCGCTACCGGCGGCGTCAACCGCCACAACGGAATTATCGAGGGTCAGGAGTTCCGCAGGCTCCTCATGGAGCGCGATGTCCCCGAGGCTGCCATAAGGTTCGAGGACGGGTCCAGCAACACCTGGCAGAACGTGGAGTTCTCGCTGCCGTTCCTGCGCGAAGCCCTGGATTCCGGGCTGAAAATCACGGCTGTCAGTAAGTGGTACCACCGCCGAACCCTCCACTGCCTTACGACCCTGCTCCCTGATATCGGCACTTTCTACGGCATCTCCTGGGATCCCTGGTATGCAGGAAGACTCGTCACGCGTGCGGAATGGCTTCAAATCCCCGACGGCAAGCGCAGGGTGATCCGCGAATGGGAAGAGGTGTCCCGGCGGGTCGCCGATGGGAGCTTTCGCGCCGCAGAACGTGTTGCCGGTGCATGGCGCTGCTGATCTGGAAGACGCCCTCAGTTAGTCGCGGTCACTCCTCGAAATCCTCGTATCCATCCACGTAGTCACGGCCGTTCAGGTGCGCAGCGATCTTGCCGACACCGCGCTCGCACCTGTACCGGACCGCTCGGTCCGTCGCGCCTTGGAGGGTGCCGGCCTCGTCGTCTGCGAGGTCGGCGCCGTACCTCGGGACGAGGGCCTGCGCTCGCCGACGGTGAGAGGTGCAGTTGCCCACCCCTGCCGGATGTCGGCTAGTAGTGCTGTGACCGCATAGGTTCACCGGGTTGGCGGTCGTGGCGGTTGGATGTGCGGCGACGTCCGATCCGATCGCTGGAGGCCCGGTGGCCGAGCCTGTCCGTGTCAGACTGACCGACCAGGAGGGGCAGAAGCTGCAGCAGATCATGCGCAGGGGCAGCACGAGTTCGGGGCGCTACCGGCGCGCGATGATGCTGCTCGCCTCGGCGGGCGGAACCGGGTGCCGGTGATCGCCCAGCTGGTCCAGGCCGACGAGGACACCGTGCGCGATGTGATCCACCGCTTCAACATCACCTTCCAGCGCACCAAGACCGGGAAGGAGTCGCCCGACCCTGATCGCGACGCCAAGCTCGACCGGATCGAGCAGGTGGGCGAAACAGGGCAAGCCAAACCGGCTGCCAGCGACCTACCGCCGCACTCACGGCGTCACCTGCTTCCACGGCTGCTACTCCGTGGGCGACGGCCGCCTGTGGGGCGTCAACCGGCGTCGCAAGGGCACCGCCAACACCCTGGCAGCCGCGCTCAAATCGATCCGCACCGCCCGACTCGACGGCGCCCCGGTCTCCATCATCCTGGACCACCTCTCCGCCCACACCACCGCAGCCACCCCGCGCAAACCCAGGCACTGCACCGCTACTTGCGCTGGCGCAATACCAACGCCCGTCACCCCGACTACTCACCGCCCAACGCAAGGAACGCGCCCGCGTCCGCAGCGAGAAGGGCATCCGCTGGGGCGGACACCCCCTCAACACCGCCACCCGACCAGCCGCGAACCGCAGCCCCCGAACGCCGAAGGAGGCACGTTCAGGAGAAGGGCAGCGACAGAAGGATGATTCAGGAGGCTGACGGTTTGATCTCCCCCGCAAAGACGATGACCTGGTCGATGAGGCTTCGCCGCAGATGGACGACGTCCGTTCCCGCCAGGCGGGGACCTCCATCCGGCGTGGTGAAGACCCACTGGTACCGGGCCCACTCGTCAGGCATGTCCACCGCCGAGCAGCGCACCATCGTGCCGGTCCCCGCCGGGTGGCGCCGGATGTCCAGCACGAACCGCTCGACCGCCGCGATTCCTTCGCTGCGACCCAACGGCCCCCAGAAGACCACGTCCGAAGTCAGAGCCTGGGAGAGCAGCGCAGTCACATAGCTGTCGTCCGAGGCGTTGAACGCGGAGATGAACGTGTCGATCGCGGAGCGTGCAATCTCTTCCTGCATGCCCCAGTAATACCAGCCGTTTCGCGTGCGCCCGTCCCGCGAGCCGCCTTCCGATCACGGTGAACCATCCCGGTCACAGCACTGGATGAGCGAAGAGGATGCCGGCGGACTTCGGGTCCACGGTGCCCTTCGGGATGTCGGCGTCCGGGGCGGTCGGGGTGCGGATGCCGTATGCGGTCTCGACGTCCCAGACTGCCTGCTCAACGAGCTGTCGATCGCAGGCCGTCGGATGAGGGGCCTCCCAAAGGGAGCTACCCCCATCTGACCTGCATGTTTGCTGGGTGGGTGAAGTGATGAAGTGATGCCGGTCCGGCCGCCCGACCTGCCGCAGAAACGACAAAGGCAAGGAGTACGACCACTCCTTGCCACTCTTAAGATATAGCGCATTGGGGGCCTTGCCACAAGGCCCCGGTCATGACGCAGAATCTCCGGCCGAGGCCAGAAACGCGCAGAGCGGCTGGCCCGCGTTCAACCTGTTCAATGGGGGATTTTGTGATCGACGTCATCGTGGTCGGCAGCGGACCGACCGGCCTCATGCTGGCAAGCGAGTTGCGGCTGCACGGCGTGCACGTGGTCGTGCTGGAGAAGGAGACCGAGCCGACCCCGTTCGTGCGCGCGCTCGGTCTGCACGTGCGCAGCATCGAAGTGATGGACCAGCGCGGGCTGCTGGAGCGGTTCCTCGAGAACGGCCGGCAGTACCCGCTCAACGTGGGCTTCTTCGCAGCCATTCCCAAGCCCGCGCCCGAGCTGGACACCACCCACTCCTACGTCCTGGGCATCCCGCAGCCCGTCACCGACCGCCTGCTGGCCGAGCGGGCCACCGAGCTCGGCGCCGAGATCCGGCGCGGCTGCACGCTGGCCGGGCTGAGCCAGGACGAGGACGGGGTGACCGCCGAGCTGACCGACGGCACGCGGCTGCGCTCGCGCTACCTCGTCGGCTGCGACGGCGGCCGCAGCACGGTGCGCAAGCTGCTCGGTATCGGCTTCCCCGGGGAGCCCACCAGGGTCGAGACGCTGCTGGGCGAGATGGAGGTGGGCGTCTCCCCGGAGACGGTGGCCGAGGTGGTGGCCGAAGTCCGCAAGACGCAGAAGCGGTTCGGCCTCGGGCCCTTCGGGGAGGGGGTGTACCGCGTCGTCGTGCCCGCCGACGGGCTGGCCGAGGACCGCACGGTCCCGCCGACGCTCGACGAGTTCAAGAAGCAGCTGCGGGCGGTCGCCGGCACCGATTTCGGCGTGCATTCGCCGCGCTGGCTGTCCCGGTTCGGCGACGCCACCCGGCAGGCCGAGCGCTACCGCGCCGGCCGGGTGCTGCTGGCCGGTGACGCCGCGCACATCCACCCGCCGACCGGTGGGCAGGGCCTCAACCTCGGCGTCCAGGACGCGTTCAACCTCGGCTGGAAGCTGGCCGCCGAGGTCGACGGCTGGGCCCCGGAGGGGCTGTTGGACACCTACCAGGCAGAACGGCACCCGGTGGCCGCCGACGTGCTGGACAACACCCGCGCGCAGATGCACCTGATGTCCACCGAGCCGGGTGCCCAGGCGGTGCGCCGACTGGTGTCGGAACTGATGGACTTCGAGGAGGTGAACCGTTACCTCACCGAGAAGATCACGGCTCTCGGGGTCCGTTACGACTTCGGCGAGGGTCACGACCTGCTCGGCCGGCGGATAACGGACATGAAGCTGGAGCAGGGGCGCCTCTACGAGCTGATGCACGGCGGCCGAGGGCTGCTGCTCGACCGGACCGGCCGGCTCTCGGTGGAGGGCTGGGCCGACCGCGTCGACCATGTCGTCGACGCCGCCGAGGAACTGGACGTGCCCGCAGTGCTGCTGCGGCCTGACGGCCACGTGGCGTGGGTCGGTGAGGATCAGGAGGATCTGCTCGGCGGGCTGTCCCGGTGGTTCGGGGCTGCCGCCGCCTGAGCGCGCAGCGGGGCAGGCCGTGCGGTGTGCCGTGGCAACGGCAGGCGGCCCGGGGCCGGTGGGACGGGCAGCGGCCTGCCCGCCCGGGCCGTCGGCGCCGGGCCCGCCGTGGCGGCCAACGGGGGCGGCCGCCGGCGTCGGCGCCGCGCCGGTGGTAGAGCGGCCGTTGAGCCGGCGCAGTGTGCTGGCCGGGGCAGTTGCGGCAGGCGCCCTTGCGGCTGTGGCGGCAGCCGCCGGCCCTGCTGTCGCGTCGGATCACATAGGCGGGGCAGCATCATCGGTGGAGTTGCCGCCTCCGTCCGAGGACTGCCTGTTCCTGAATGTCACCGCCCCTCACCAACATGCTCGCCTCCCCGCTCACTCGCGGGATGATCCACCGGGCGGCCTCCTCCAGCGGGGCCGGTTTCGTGGCCACACGGGACCAGAGTCTTTCGCTGTCCCGGCGCCTGTTCCGGGAGCTGGGCGCGTCACCCGACCGGGTCCGCCACGTACCGGCCGCAGACGTCCTGGCCGCCCAGAGCGCATCGCCTCCGGCGCGCGGGGCACAAGGACGGCGGCTGGGCGCGCAAGGACTCCGAGCAGGAGCAGGCCGGGACGTTCCTCGTCGGCGTCCACGGCCGCCTGTTCGCCGTCTACGACGACTACCAGACAGCCGAACCCGCCGACGGATACGCCGCCGTGGGGTGCGGGGGCGAGTTCGCGCTCGGCGCCCTGCACGCCACCGCAGGCCTGGACCTCAAGCCCCGCGAGCGGCTGGCGATGGCGCTCGCGGCCGCAGGCCACCACAGCGCCGGGGTCTCCACGCCGTTCAGCTACGTCACCGCGCGCAAGGGCTCTTCCTGATCCCTCGCATGCCTTGCTCCCTATCCCCTCCCCTCCGCCCCCTCCTACGATGAAGTCCTACCGGGGGAAGGGTTGTTGACGTTGACAGTCGGAAACGGCGGGACCGGTCGGCGGGTCGAGAATGCCGTCGCCTGGACCATCAAGAACCTGGACGCGGTCGTCGCGATGGGCGCGGCCCTGGTCATCGGCCTGATGGAGATCTTCGATCACCATCTCGGGCCGGGCATAGGCTCCGGGGCGACCCTGCTGGTGCTCGGCGCGCTGGTCTACGGGAACCTCGCCGAGCGGCGGCACCGGATGGCCGACATCCGCGAGGCCACGACCGGGGCGCAGCGGGCGATCGAGGACCTGGTCATGGTGAAGTCGCTGTCGGGCGGCGATCTGGAACGGGCGCTGGACCGGGCCCGGCAGACCACCGAGCGCTGGGTGTTCAAGGGCGGGACGGGGACGTACCTGCGGGCGGTGACCCTGCCGGTCTGCGTGCAGCAGGCCCGGATCCACCGCCGCCCCCTGTCCATGAAGATCGACATCGTGAATCCGGCCGACGAGCGGGCGTGCGCGGCGTACGCGCGGTTCCGGCAGACCTTCGCCCACCGGCTGGACTTCCTGCCGTCCGACCCCTGGAGCGTCGACCGGGCCCGGAAGGAGGCCTTCGCCACGGTGCTCGCCGTCTGCTGGTACCGGCAGCGGCTGGACACCCTGGAGGCCGAGGTCTATCTGTCCTCGGGCGTTCCGACGCTGCGGTTCGATCTGTCCGACTCGTGCCTCATCATCACGCAGGACGATCCGAGACGGGCCAATCTGCTGGTGGAGCGCGACCGGCCACTGTACGACTACTACGTCACCGAGCTCCACCAGAGCCGGGAGCAGGCGGCCACCGTCGATCTGCGCCACGCCGAGCCGCTGAGCGAGGAGCCCACCGTCGACGAGGCCCACCGGCTCTTCGAGAGCATCGGACTGGCCCTGCCCACGGCCTTCTCCGACCCGGACGTGGGCGAGATCATCGACAAGGCGCTGCATGCGGAGAACCCCTACCGGAGGTGACCTGCGCAGCGGGAGGCGCCGTGGACGACCGATCAGTGGACCACCGGCTCTTCGAGCAGGCAGCGGACGGCCGCTGCGGTACGGGACCGCTGCTCCGGGCCGCCCGTTCCGTGCTCGGTGACATCGCCGCCGGGCGGCGGGAGATGCGCGCCGTCCGGCATCCCCTGGGCTTCCTCTGCTTTCCCGTGGAGCGCGAGGGCGGCTGCGGCGTCTGCATCCACGTCTTCGGGGCCGACGCGCACGAGACGTATGGGATGCAGGGGATGCAGGGGACGGCATCCGCGCTGACCACGTCGCAGGTGCATGCCCACAGCTGGGACCTGACCAGTTGTGTGCTGTACGGGCAAGTGGTCAATGTTCCGGTGCGGGTGACGGGTCATCAGGAGCGGCCCACGCACCGCGTCTTCGAGATCGTCAGCGATCCCGCGGGAGTCGACGAACTCCGGCCGACGCCCCGCCTGGTGGCGTACGAGCCGGGCGTGGCGCAGACCAGTGGCGCCGGAGAGGTCTACACCCTTCCCGCCGGGGAGTTCCACACCACCCTCGTGTCCGGCCGGAGCGCCGCGACCGTGCTGCTGGGCTGCTCCCGGCCGGGCGGCCGTGACCTCTCCCTCGGGCCGTTGCATGGTGCGGGGCACCGGGTGGTACGACAGCAGTGCGACGCCGAGCAGTCCGCCCGCACCGCGGGCTCCGTCCTCAGGAGGATCCATGCTCCTCACCGCCGATGACGCGCAGGACCTGCCACTGCCTGCATCCCGCTTCGCCGCCGAGCACCGGCTGGCGGTGGGCGCCGCGCGCGAGGCCGGCGCGCTGCTGCGCGCGCACCTCCGGGGCGAGGCCTCCGAGCAGTACGCGGTCAGGTCCAAGGGGTCTCTCGGGGACGTCGTCACCGATCTGGACACCATGGCCGAGGACGTCATCGTGCAGCGGATCCGGGCGGGTTTCCCGCACGACCGGATCCTCGCCGAGGAGGCCGGGGAGCTGGCCGGCGCCGCCGCCAACGGCCGTACGTGGCTGGTGGATCCGCTGGACGGCACCAACAACGTGGCCATCGGGCTGACCGCCTGCGTCGTCGGCATCGCCCTGTGCGCGGGCGATGTGCCCGTCGTCGGCGTGGTGCACGATCCGGTCACCGGCAGGACGTGGTCCGCGCTGCACGGCTGCGGGGCCCGGGGGCCGCACGGCCCCCTGCGGGTCGCCTCCCGCACGCCCTCGCCCGCCGGGCCCCTGCTGGGCTGGACCCAGGGGTACGGGGTGGCCCGCGACGACCCCCGGGCGCGCGCGCTCAAAACAGGCCTCGAACGCAACTCCCGGCGGCTGCTGCAGCTGTGGGCCCCTTTGCTGACGTGGTCCATGCTGGCCCGCGGCGACATCGACGGGTTCGTCGGCTACCGCGCGGAGGCCGTCGACCTGCCGGCCGGGGCGCTGCTCGCCATGGAGGCGGGGGTGGAGATCCGCACCCTGGACGGGGGGCCGTTCCGCGGCGGTGCCATCGGCCCGGACACCGACCGCAGCTTCGTCGCCGGGCGGCCGGAGGACATGCCGCACCTGCTCGGCCTGGTCAACTGCTGCCGGATGAAGTCCTGACGAACACGCGGGAACGCTGCGTGGTGATCACTGTGTGGTGATCACGTGTGGCGATCACTGAAGGAGCGATACGAAAGTTGAAGCCTCCCCACCCTTGGGCCGTCCTCCACGGAGGGAAGGATGCGACCGGAGGGGGAGCAGGAGACCGGCCAACAGGACGATCACTCGCCGTGATGACCCCGGGTACGGTGACACGGAGAGTGAAGAAGCCGCCTGCGGCACCGCAGACAGCACCACGCGGCACGGTTGAGCGTTCAGCACAGAAACAGGCCGAGGTCACCATGGCATCCCCGCACCAGTCATCTCGCCGCACCCGGGGCGGCACCTTTTTCGTGATCGCCTTCGTGGCGATCGTCACCCTCATAGCCGGCGGGTTGCTCTGGGGCAAGAGCAACATCACCAAGATCAAGGAGTGGCGGGGCGGGAACGCCTGGGACCTCACCTACGAGGCCGCTTCCACCGGCGGCGAACCGCAGGCCACTGCCCTCGGCTACCGGCACAACCCCGACAGGACCAAGCCCGGGCACAAGATCGAACGGCTGGGAACGACCTCACTCCCCTGGAGCACGCAGGTCACCGTCATCACCGGCGAAGAGGCCCGTGTCGAGATCACCCCGACCGGGGACGCGACCGCCTCCTGCCGCATCCTGCTGGACGGAATCCGCGTCGTCGCCGAGGGGAAGTCCCCCGGCCCCGGAAAGCCCGCCGTCTGCCACGTGACCACCAGCAGCACTCCGGAGAAGTGGCCCCGCTGACGCAAGCTCTCCGCCCGGCGCTGCACACCATGCACGCTGCTGCATCCACCACAAGTCGCCCTGAGCCACAGGCCTATGGGACGCGTGTGCCCTCTTGTGCCTGAGAGCTGCGTGGTGTGTGCTGGCGCGCGTTCCCGATCCCGGCACCGAGGTGGACCATGACCGAGCTCTCCCGTCGTCGGCTGCTCACATCGACACTGGGCGGCGGCGGCCTCGCCGCCGCACTCGCCCTGCTCCCGCCCAATCTGAGACGTGCCATGGCGGACGCGCCCAGACGGCTGGAGAAGCTGGACGACATCGAGCACGTCGTGATCCTGATGCAGGAGAACCGGTCGTTCGACCACTACTTCGGCACGATGCGCGGGGTCCGGGGCTTCGACGACCCGCACGCCGTGACCCTGCCCGGCGGGCGCTCCGTCTTCTACCAGCCGGACCCGGCCAACCCCGACGGCTACCTGCTGCCCTTCCACCTCGACACCCTCAACACCAGCTCGCAGGCCATCCCCTCGACGAGCCACGCGTGGACGGTGCAGCACAGCGCGGTCAACGGCGGCCGCATGGACAACTGGCTCCCCGCGCACCGCAAGGCCGACGGCGAACACAACGGCCCGTACACCATGGGCTATTACCGGCGCGAGGACATCCCGTTCCACTTCGCGCTGGCCGAGTCCTTCACCCTCTGCGACGCCTACCACTGTTCGGTCCTCGGCCCGACCTGGCCCAACCGGCTCTACCACTGGACGGGCACGATCGACCCGAACGGGCGGCACGGCGGGCCCGTCATCAGCAACTCGATCCCGTCGCCCTTCCGCTGGACGACCTACCCCGAGCGGCTGACCAAGGCGGGCGTGTCCTGGCACGTCTACCAGGAGGAGGACGACTACGGCTGCAACCCCCTGGAGTTCTTCCAGGCCTTCCAGGACGCCCGGCCCGGGGATCCGCTCTACGAGCACGGCCTGACCATCGGCCCGGCCGGTGCGTTCGAACGCGATGCACGGGCCGGGCAGCTGCCCACCGTGTCCTGGATCATCCCCACGTCCCCTCAGTGCGAGCACCCGGACTACCTCCCCGCAGCCGGTGCCGACTACCTCGCCGGGCTGCTGGACGCCGTCGCCGCGAACCCGGACGTCTGGCGCAAGACCGTGTTCATCATCAACTACGACGAGAACGACGGCCTGTTCGACCACGTGGTCCCGCCGCTGCCGCCGCAGGGCACGCCGGACGAGTTCGTCGGCGGACAGCCCATCGGGGGCGGCATCCGGGTGCCGTGCATCATCGTCTCGCCGTGGACCCAGGGCGGATTCGTGGCGAGCGAGCCCTTCGACCACACCTCCGTCCTGCGCTTCCTGGAGCGCCTCACCGGAGTACGCGAGCCGAACATCAGCGACTGGAGACGCCGGACCTTCGGCGACCTCACCTCCGCACTCGGCCTGCCCGGCGACCGCGCCTTCCCGCCCCTGCCGCCGACCAGGGACCGGTTCTGGGACGCGGAGTACAACGTCGCCACGCTGCCCCCGGCGACCATCCCGGGCGAGGACCAGAGCCCGCCGCACCAGGAGGAACCGGACGCACGTACGAGATCCACACCTGCTCCGGCACCGCACAGCAGAACGAAGAGCCTCATCGGCGCCGTCCCCCGGTACACCAAGAGCCGCATCGTCGAGAACGCCACCACGCACAGGGGCGACTTCCCGCACGGCACCGCGGGAACCGATTTCCCCGGCACCCAGGACGCGGCGCCCAGGAACGCCCCGCGCACGGGCCCGCACGTCTACACGGCATGCATCGTCAGCAACACCATCTCCGTCGTCGACCCGGCGAGCCACAAACTCGTCGCCAGCATCTACGCCGGCACCAACCCCTTCGGCGCGGCCAGGACCCCCGACGGCAGCAAGGTCTACATCAGCAACTCCGGCGCCGGCAACGTCTCCGTCCTGGACACCGCGAAGGGCCGCATCGTCACCACCGTCTCCGTCGGCCTCTTCCCGCACGGGGTGGCGGTCTCCCCGGACGGCGCGTACCTCTACGTCGCCGCCACCGGCCCGGCCACCGGAACCGACGGATCGCGCTCCCTCTCGGTCGTCGACACCGGCTCCGACAAACTCAGCGACACCTGGGAGACCGGTCTCGCACCGCGCTGCGTGGCCCCCGGCCCGGACGGGCGGACGCTCTACGTGACCTGCTCCGACGGCCTGTCCGTGATGGACGCCGAACAGGGCGAGGTCCGGCACACGTTGACCGACCAGGCACAGGCCAACGGCGTGGCCGTGCACCCGGACGGGCAGCACGTCTACGTCGTCAACACCCTCCAGAACACCCTGTCGGTCGTCGACGCCGCAGGCCTGCGGACCGGCGAACGCATCCGCGTCGGCAAGGCCCCCTGGCAGGTCGCCGTGAGCCCGGACGGCTCGCGCGTCTACGTCACGGGCGCCAACGACGACACCGTGACCGTGCTCGACGCCCGCACCCACCGGCTGATCGCCACGGTGCGCGTGGCCCACGTCCCGACGGGCATCACGGCCGTCGGCGACACGGTCTGGGTGTCCACGAACGCTTCCAGCACGGTCGACGCCATCGACGCGAGGACGCTGAAGGTCGTCGGCAGCGCTCCCCTGGGGCTGGCCGCCTCCCCGAGCGGACTGGTGGTCGCCTGACCAGGCGCCCCGTAGGGGCGCGGGGCTGTTGACATATGCGGCTCCGCCGCGTGGCGCGACCAGCCACCGACGGCCCGCAGCCGACGCACCGCCTCCAGGGGTCCGGGGCGAAGCCCCGAGATCCTCGACTGCGGGCGCGTCGTGGCCGATCGCGCAGTTCCCCGCGCCCCTTCGGGGCGCTATCGCACCACCGCCAGCGCCACCGTGCCCGCCAGCACCGCCCCCACCCCGAGCACCGCACCCGTGCCCATGAACCGTCCCAGCGGCACCTCCACCCCCTGGGCCCGGCAGCGCTCGAACCACAGCAGGGCGGCCAGCGACGCCCACGGGGTGATCACCGGGCCCGCGTTGGTGCCGATCAGCAGCGCCAACAGCTGGTCGTGGTTGGCCACCGGGACGGCGGACTCGCCGGCCAGGTAGACGGGCAGGTTGTTCAGTGCGTTGGACATGCCTCCGCCGACCGCCCCGGCCCGGAACATGCCGAACAGCCCGCCGTCGGAACCCACCGCCGCGGACAGCACGTGGTGCAGTCCGTGGACGTCGAGCGTCTCCACGACCAGGAACAGCCCCGGAACGAGGACCAGCAGCCGCCACGGAACCAGGGACAGGCGCAGCGCCGCGCGCTGCCGCACCGCGTACACCGCGACCACGACCGCGGCGGCCGAGGCGGACGCCGCCCACAGCGGGACGACGTCGAGCAGGAGCACCAGCAGGAAAGCGGCGCAGGCCGCCCCGCACACCCGGAACACCACCCGGTCGGCGGGCCGGTACGGCTCCGGCGGCACGTAGATCTGCGCCCCCCGTCTGCCGGGCCGCCAGTAGAACAGCCACAGGCAGCCCATGGTCACGGCGATCACGGCGAGTTGGGGTGCCCACATCCGGGCGGCCAGGCCCAGGGGGGTGAGCGCCACCCGGTCCGCGGCCAGCAGATTGGTCAGGTTGGACACGGGCAGCAGCAGGCTCGCGGTGTTCGCCAGCCACACCGTGGTCATGGCCAGCGGCACCGCCGCGATCCCCACCCGCGAGGCCAGCGCCAGCATGACCGGGGTCAGCAGCACCGCCGTCGTGTCCAGGTTGAGCGTCATCGTGGTCACCGAGGCGAACACCACGCACAGCACGAACAGCACGCCGTAGCTGCCCCGGCCCGCGCGGGCCACGCCCGTCGCCACCACGTCGAACACACCGGCGCGCCCGGCCAGTTCGGCCAGGACGATCACGGTGCCGAGAAATGCCAGCAACGGGGCTATTCGCTCCATCGCGTCCCGCGCGTGCTCCGTGGGCAGCGCGCCCCCGGCGAGGCACAGCAGACCGCAGAGCAGGATTCCCCCGGCCAGCCAGTCCAGCCTGTGGAGACGCTTCAGGGCGGCCAGGGCCCGAACAACATACATGGTCAGAGCATCGCACGGGTGTCGCACGGGCATCGCGCGATCCAGTGACCGACGACTTCACGACCCGTACCATGGAGACATGGCCCAGGGGCGTGAACAGGCGGCACAACAAGGGTTGTTGGACTTCTTCATCAGCTACTCCCCGGCCGACGAGCGCTGGGCGACGTGGATCGCCTGGACCCTGGAGGAGGCCGGCTACCGCACCGTCGTCCAGGCCTGGGACTTCGTACCCGGAACCAATTTCGTCGACTTCATGGACCGCGGCGTGAGCCAGTCCGCGGCCGTGATCGCCGTGCTCTCCCACCACTACGAGAACTCCCGTTACGGCCGCATGGAGTGGCAGGCCGCCCTGCGGGCCGATCCGGACGCCCCCGACCGCAGGCTGATCACGGTCCGCGTCGAGGACATCCCCGTCGAAGGCCTGCTGGCCACCATCACCTATGTCGACCTGGTCGGCGTCCAGGAGGGTGCGGCCGCCCGCGACCTGCTGATGACCCGGGTCGGCCAGGCGCTCGCCGGACGGGCGCGCCCGGACCGGCACCCCGGTTTCCCCGGCGGCCCGGCCGAGCCGCCCGCCCCGGCACCGGCCCCGCACCCCTCGTCCGGTCCGCAGCCCGGCGGCCCGGGCTGGCCGGGGCGGCGCCGTCCCGCCGCACCGCCCGGCTACCCCCTGGCGGCCGACGGCGGCCACGCCCGCCAGGCCGTCTCCGTCCTGCACCTCGCCGGGCCCGGCTTCGGCCGGGGCGCCGACCCCGCCGCACTGCAGGCCGCGGTCTGGGGCGACCTCGTCGAACTCACCGACGCGGGGGCGCCCGCGCCCGACCTGCTCGTCGTCACCGGGGACCTGACCGCCTCCGGCGGCCCCCGCGAGTGCGACCAGGCGCTGACCTTCCTCACCGGGCTGCGCGCCCGCCTCGGCCTGGCCGCCGACCGGCTCGTGGTGGTGCCCGGCGAGCAGGACGTCAACCTGGCCGCCTGCCGCGCCTACTTCAGCACCTGCGAGGCCGACGAACTGCAGCCCAGACCGCCCTACTGGCCGAAGTGGCGGCACTACGCACGCCTGTTCCAGGAGCTCTACCAGGGCCTGGACGCCGTCTTCGACGCCGACCAGCCCTGGAGCCTGTTCCCCGTACCGGCCCTGCGCACCGTCGTCGCGGGCCTCAACTCCTCGATGGCGCACAGCCACCGGCCGGACGACCAGTACCCGTGGCTCGGCCCCGAGCAGGCGGCCTGGTTCGCGCAGGCCCTGCGCCGCTACGAGCAGGACGGCTGGCTGCGGCTGGGCGCGCTGCGCCATCCGCCGGAAACCCACGGGCGGTTGGACGCCGGACGGGGCGCCGCCGCGTCCCCCGGCGGCCCGGAGCACGGCCGGACCGGCGAGCGGGGGCGCCGCCAGAGTGCGGCCGTGCTGCGCGACACCGACGCCCTCGCACGCCTCGTCGCCCCGCGCCTCCATGTGCTGCTGCACGGCCCCCACGGCACCCCGCGGACCGCGTCGGGCTCGCCCACCGCCGCCGCGCTGCCGCTGGCAGCGGGCGAGCTGCCGGTCCTCGGCACCTCCGCCCCGGGCCGGTACCAGCTGCTCCGCATCACCTCCGAGGGGCTCACCCGCTGGCCCGGCCGGCCGCCCTGGCAGTGGGAGACCTCGTGGCGCGGCGCCGGGCACGTCTTCGGGCCGCCGCGCCCGTCGCCCCTCTCCGCCGCCGAGGAGCCGGAGCCGTCGGCTGACCTCGACCCCGCGCTGCCTGCCGAGGGCGAGGACACGGAGCCCGAGAGCCGTGCCGTGCAGAGCCCCCTGGACGCCCTCGTCGCACGGGTCTCCGAGGTCTGCCGCGTCCGCTACGAGGGCGTCCACCTCCGGCTCATCCCCGGCGACGCGCCCGGGCTGCTGGCCACCTGGACCGAGGCGGGCTTCGTCCGGCAGCAGCGCATCGCCGTCCGCACCGGCGCCCTCGGCCCCGAGGAGGCGCAGCAACTCGTCGACACGCTCCGCGCGTCGGGCACCGACACCGACGCCGTCCTCGTCCACGAGGGCCCGCCGCTGCCCTCTACGGTGCGCGAACTGGCCCGTCGCCGCGGCGTCCTCGTTCGCAGCTTCACCGAGTTCCAGGGCCTGCTGGACCTCCGCGACCACGTGGCGGCGCAGACCGAGCGGATCGGCGCCGACCCGCAGTACCCGCCCGGCCTCTACCTGCCCCAGCGCTACCGGGAGATCGAGCGGCCGGGAGCCGTGGAGCGGGACGCGGTCGTGGACGACCTGCTGCAGCTGCTGGAGGCCGAGCACGGGCGCTTCATCCTGCTGCTCGGCGAGTTCGGCCACGGCAAGACGTTCGCCCTGCGGGAGCTGGCCCGCCGTCTTCCGGCGGAACTGCCGCACCTGACCCCGCTGTTCATCGAGCTGAACACCCTGGACAAGGCGCACTCGCTCGACGGGCTCGTCGCCGCCCACCTGGCCACGCACGGCGTGGACAGCATCGACCTGCGCGCCTTCCGCTACATGCTGCGGCAGGGCCGGATCGTCCTGCTCTTCGACGGGTTCGACGAGCTGGTCCGGCACGTCAGCTACGACCGGGCCGCCGATCATCTCCAGGTGCTCCTCGACGCGGCCGTCGACAACGCCAAGATCGTGGTCACCAGCCGGACCCAGCACTTCAGGTCGCAGGCACAGGTGCTGACCGCGCTCGGCGAGCGCGTCGGGCTGCTGCCGCAGCGCCGGCTGCTGGCGCTCCAGGAGTTCAGCCCCGAGCAGATCCGCGCCTACCTGGCCGCCCGCTACGGCGACGACGTGGCCGCCGACCGGCGCGTGCGGCTCCTGGAGGCCGTTCCCGACCTGCTCACGATGTGCCGCAACCCGCGGCTGCTCAGCTTCGTCGCGGGCCTCGACCACGAGCGGCTGCGGACCGTGACCGGTGCCGGGCGCGCCCTGAGTCCCGCCGGGCTGTACGAGGAGGTCTTCACCGCGTGGCTGGAGTTCGAAGAGCGGCGCGGCCGCGGCGGCCGGGGCGGCCCTCCCGGGCTCAGCCTGGACCAGCTGTGGCGTGCCGTGACGACGCTGGCCCTGCGGCTGTGGGAGAGCGGCGAGAGCGGCCTGCGCATGGACGAGCTGACCGATGTGGCCACCGCGCTCACCGAACTGGCCGACAGCAGGCTGTCGGTGCCGCAGGCGGCGCACGCGGTCGGCGCCGGAAGCCTCCTCGTGCGTACCGACGAGGGGCAGTTCCGCTTCATCCACGGCTCGGTCGTCGAGTGGCTGGTGGCGCGCGAGGTGGCGGCCGGCCTGGGCGGGACGGACGAGGGCGCCCTGGGACTGCTGACCCGCCGCCCGCTGAGCCAGCTGGCCGTCGAGTTCCTGTGCGACATCGCCGACCACCGCACCGTCCGCGAGTGGGCCGAACGCACCCTGGTCGACTGGCCGGACGCCGGCGGCGAGGCGCAGGGCACCGCCAGGGCCAACGCGATCAAGGTCCTCAGCAGACTCCGCGTCCCCGCCCACGCGGACCTGCGCGGCGCCCTGCTGGCCGGGGAGGACCTCTCCTACCGCGACTTCTCCGGCGTCGACCTCACCGGTGCCGACCTCACCGGGGCGAGCCTGATCGGCGCGGGCCTGTCCCGCGCCGTGCTGCGCGGTGCCCGGCTCGCGGGCGCCCGGCTCGCCGACGCCGACCTGACCGGCGCGGACCTGCGCGACGCCGACCTGCGCGGCGCGCGGCTGATGCGGACCACGCTGCACGGGGTCCGGGTGGCCGGGAGCCGCTGGTACCAGTCGGCGCTCATCAACACCGCGGCCGACCGGGAGCTGCTGGACAGCCCCGAGCTGCGGTTCGCCTCCGTCGCGCCCGGGCTGCCCGCCGAACCCGGCCTGCGGCCCTCGGCGGTCGGGGTGCCGTACGGCTACGGCATGCGCACGGGCCGGCTGCCCGAGCCCGTCGCGTTCAGCCCCGGCGGCGAACTCCTCGCCCTGGGCAGCGACGACGGCGGGGTCCTGGTGTGCGACGCGGCGACCGGCACCGCACTGCGCACCCTCCAGGGCCACACCGACCGGGTCTACGCCGTGAAGTTCCGCGGGCAGGTGCTGGCCACCGGCGGGGCGGACGGCGTCGTACGGCTGTGGGACCCGGTCTCCGGGGCCTGCCGCCACGAACTGGACGTACACCGCGACGGGGTGTGGCCCGTCTCCCTCGACCGGTCCGGCACCCGGCTGGCGACCGGCGACGCGGAAGGCACCGTCACCCTCTGGGACACCACCACGGGAGCCGTCGCCCACCGGCTCCCGGGCCACCGGGCGCCCGTCTACACCTCCGTCTTCAGCCCCGACGGCACCCTGCTCGTCACCGGCGACGCCGACGCGGCGGTACGCGTGTGGGACACCGCGACCGGCCACCTGCTGGGCGAACTGAAAGGCCACCGCGGGGCCGTCTACCGCGCCGCCTTCAGCCCGGACGCGACGCTGCTGGCCACCGGCGACCGGGGCGGCGACGGCCGCCCGGGCACCGTGCGCGTCTGGGACGTCGCGGACCGGCAGCTGCTCCACCACCTCACGGGCCACACCGGCCGCGTCTACACCCTCGCCTTCCACCCGGGCGGCCGGCTGCTGGCCAGCGGCGACACCGACGGCCAGGTGCGGCTGTGGGACCCGGTGGCCGGCACCGCCGTCGGCGATCCCGTCAAGAACCGGGGCGGCGCCGTCTATCAGGTCGTCTTCGACCCCGCGGGCGCCCTCCTCGCCGCGGGCGACAGCGACGGCGAGGTCTGCCTCTGGCAGGTCGCACTCGACGCCGACGCCTGGTCGGTCACCCCGCTGCGCCGGCAGCCCGACGAGCACCAAGGGTCGGTCTGGGCCTGCCTGTTCCGCCCCGGGGGCGGCGCCCCGGACGGCAGCCCGCTGCTGGTGTCCGTGGGCAACGAGGGCGTGGTGCGCATGTGGGACGCCTCCACCGGACAGGGCCGGCGCATCCTGCGCGGCCACGGACGGAAGGTGACGGGGCTGGCCTTCAGCGCCACGGGCCACCACCTGGCCGCCTGCGGCAACGACGGCGTCGTACGGCTGTGGGACACCGCGACCGGGTGCCGGGTGCGGGAACTGACCGGCCGGAACGACCGTTTGGTCTCGGCCGTCTTCCACCCCCGCGGCTCCGTGCTCGCCACCGCCAGCAGCGACGGCGACGTCTACCTGTGGAACGCCGCCACCGGCGAGTACGAGCGCGAACTCGACGCCGAGACCGACCACGTGTGGGCCGAGGCCTTCAGCGGCGACGGCGAGCTCCTCGCCACCGCCAACGACGACGACACCGTCCGGCTGTGGTACCGCAGCACGGGCACCCTGGTGACCAACCTCGCCCAGCACCGGGGCCGGGTCCGGTCGATCGCGTTCCGCAAGGACGGCTCGGGCCTGGCCACCGGCTGCGACGACCGGTACGTACGCCTGTGGGACTTCACCGCCGGCCGCCTCGTGGCCGAACTCGCCGGGCACAGCGACCGCGTGTACGCGGTGGTATACGGCCCCGGCGACGCGTGGCTGGCGAGCGCGTCCTGGGACGGCCAGGCCATCGTCTGGCGCGAGGGCACCGTCGTCCACCGGCTGCGCGGCCACGCCGGCCGGCTGTGGACCGCCGCGGCCCACCCCACCCGCCCGCTCCTGGCGACCGGGGGCGACGACCGCGTCGTGCGCCTGTGGAACCCCCTGACCGGCACGGACGCCGGCCGCCTCACCGGCCACACCGGCCGGATCCTCGCCCTCGCCTTCAGCCCCGACGGCTCCCTGCTCGCCAGCGGGGGCGCGGACGGCACGGTCCGGCTCTGGGCGGTGCCGGAGGACGGCACCCCGTCGGCACGGGCCACGCTGATCGGCGTGGAGAGCGGCTGGGCGGCCCTGACACCGTCCGGCGGCTACAAGTTCGACGGCGACATGGCGGGAGAGTTCTGGCACGTGGTGGGCATGTGCCGCTTCGAACCCGGCGAGTTGGACGACCACGTGCCGGGTGTGCGGCGGCTGGGCGTGGACGACGTGATCCCGGAGTGGTCGGATGGGAGACCTCGGCATTGACAGGAGGCCCCATGGACAACACCGCTCACCCTCTCGCCGAACTCACGGCCCTCGGCAGCCGGGCGCTGGCGGCGGCCGGCCACGGCGACATGGTCTGGGGGCACTTGGCGCTGCGCGACGACGAGGGCCGCGGGGTGTGGATGAAGGCGCCCGGCTGGGGGCTGGAGGAGATCCGGCACGACCGGGTGCAACTGGTCTCCTGGGAGGGCGACGTGCTCGTCGGTGCGGGTGCGCCGCACAAGGAGTATCCGATCCACACCGAGATCATGCGGGCCCGCCCCGAGGTCGGGGCGACCGTGCACACCCACGCGGCCGCCGTGAACGCCTTCAGCGCCCTGGACGTGCCGCTCCGGCCGATCAGTCACGACGCCGTGCTCTTCGCCGAGCACGGGCTGCCGCGGTTCACGGCGACCGCCAGCCTGGTCGACTCCCCCGGCCTCGGCCGGTCGCTGGCCCGCGACCTGGGCGCCGCGCGGGCGTGCCTGATGCCGCAGCACGGCCTGGTGGCGGCCGGCCCGGACGTCGCGCACGCGGTGATGACGGCGGTCCTGCTGCACCGTGCCTGCGCGCTGCACCTCACCGCGCTGGCCGCCGGTGAGATCCGGGACTTCACGGGCCATGAGGAGAGCGTGGAGAAGGCCTCCACGGTCTGGGCGGCCCGGCAGATCGAGGCGGGCTGGCGCTACTGGGCGCGGCAGGCCGGCGACGGACCGGGGGTCTGACGCCCGGTCCGTGGTCAGGGGGTGACCAGCCGGCCGGGGCGGTGGTCGGTGAACGCCGTGGTGCCGGCCGGCTGGTCGGCGGTCAGGGCGGCGGCGCCGGTCGCGGGCCAGTGGCCGCTGTCGATCCGGCGGACGAGCGCGTGCAGGCCCGCGAGGATCTCGTGGGGAGTGAAGGCACAGTGGCCCCTGCGGGCGACGAACGCCTGCCGCAGCAGCGGGCCGTTGCCGGTGCCGTGGACGCGGGTGGCGAAGGCCGTCTCCTGTTCGGCGGGGGCGAGGGGGTCGGCGGTGGTGTGCAGGTCGAGGAGCGGCACGGTCAACCGCCCGTCCGCCGTGGAGGTCCTGCGCATCCAGCGGGCCGCGGCCGGATCCGCGCGGTGGGCGGGGGCCCGGGACAGGGTCGCGAGGTCGGCGTCCAGGTCGAGGCCGGCTGTCCGGTAGAGGGCGCGGACCTCACGATAGTGGGGTGAACCAGCCAGCAGAGCGCGCCAGTTCAGCGCTTCCGTGGTGCCGCTGTCGCCGCCTGCTGCCTGTTCGACGGCGTAGCGTGCGGTCATGATGAAGCGGAGTTGTCCGGCTGCGAGCCACTGGTACTGCTGTGTCTCCTGTCCGGCCGGGTCGTCGGCGTCGGGCGGGTCCTGGTCCGGGGACCGGGCCGGCAGGTTGAGGTAGGCGGCCGCCAGGGCGATGCGGGCGCGGCCCTGCGGGGTGCGCTGGGCGGTTTCGGCCGCTGCGGTCAGGGAGTTGGCGGCAGCGGTGGCTGCTGCGGTGCTGGGGTAGTCGGTCAGAGGGATCCGGTCGGCCGGGGCGAGGAGTGCGGCGAGGGCGGTCTCGCCGGCGAGTTGGTAGTTGTTGAGGTCGGTCCCGCCTGCGACGAGGCCGCACAGGCCGAGTGCGCCTGCGATCCTGCCGTGCGTGTCGTCGGCGATCCGGGCGTTGACGAGGCCGCCCATGGACTGGCCGACGGAGATAGTGCGTCGGGGGCGGCCGACGGTGGCGGTGAAGGCGTCGAGGGTGGCGAACTGGTCGCGTTCCGCGCTGCCGAGGGCCCACTGTGAGCCGTGCGGGTCGTAGGAGGAGCCGGCGAGCGCGTAGCCCTCGGCGAGCAGGGCGGCGCCCGTGGCCGGGTCGGGGGCGTCCTGGGCCCGGAGGGGGCCGTAGCCGTGGCTGTACAGCAGCAGTGTGCCGTTCCAGTGCGGCGGGATGTCGGCGACCCAGTTCGCGCCGTCGGCGAGGGTGCCGGTGCGGTGTTCTGCGGCCGCCCCGGCGCGGGCGGCGGCGGGCGGGGCGGGGGTGAGGGCGAGGGTGAAGGCGGCGCCGGCAAGGGCGATGCGGCGTGTGAGGCGTGTGCGCATGGCGGAGTGCTCCTGGGGCGGTGGGCGGGGAGGAGCGGTACGGGTCGCAGCGATGCGCCGGCGCGGCGGAGAGCGCGTCGAATGTAGGGCGGATTTTCAGCAGCGGTCAAGGGGTTGCCGAGGGAGAAGGGGCGGGGATGGCGTCCAGTATCCGTTCCGCTTCCGCGCGGGCCGCGGCCGCGCAGTGCCGGGCCAGGGTGTGGAAGAGCTGCTCGGCGCGGATCGCGGGCCAGTCGGCCGGCAGGTGTTCGGCGGGGAGGCGGGGGTCGCGCCGGACGAGTTCCAGCCAGTCCGTGTGCAGCAGCAGTTGGCCGCTCAGCGGGTCCTCGCCGAGGGCGCCGGGTGGGCTCCAGCGGTCCAGGAAGGTGCGGTACTGGGCGGCGATCGCGGCGGTGTCGAAGGCGGACTCGACCACCTGTCCGGCCTCCGTAGGCGCCAGCACCGTGCCGCGGAAGACCCGCAGATGGGCATCCAGCCCGAGGTCGCCGAGCAGCGCGGCCACGTCCACCACGCCGGGGGCCACCCACAGCCCGTTCTGCAGGAGCCCGAAGCCGCCCCAGGTCAGCCGGGAGCGCAGGTCGTGCCGTTCGCGCCGCCAGGCCTCCGGCAAGGAGTAGCCGACCAGGGTCCACTGCCTGTCCCAGTCACGGTTGACGGCCCCGGTGCGCCAGATGCGGTCGTGGCCGTCCTGAAGGACCGTCACCGCACGTGGGGCGAGGGCGAAGTACGCCTTGCGGCCCCTGCGGTGCCGCTCCAGCAGACCCCGGCCGACCATGCGGGTCAAGGTGGAGCGGACCGCTTCCTCGGTGACGCCGACCCGGGCGAACACCTCGATCACGGAGCCGGAGGACAGGGCGGTGTCCCGGCCGAGCACATGGATGCCGAAGAAGTTCAGCATCAACGACTGGGGGCGCGGGGCGGGTTCGAGGCTGGTCACGCGCACAGCGTAGGCGGCGCTGCGGCCGCCGTGCGGGGCAGGCCGAAATATTAGGCACTTGATTGACGACATACGAGAGAAGTGCCTAACGTGAACGCCTCCTTCCACCCCCAGTCGAGGAGCACTCCCATGCAACTCATGCATCTGAACGGGAAAGTGGCCGTCGTCACCGGCAGCGGGCGCGGGTTGGGGCTCGCCTACGCCAAAGCTCTCGCCGCAGCCGGTGCCGCCGTCGTGGTCAACGATGTGGACGCGGAAGCAACAGCCGCCGCTGTCAAGGAGATCGAGGAGGCCGGCGGCCGGGCCGTCGCCGAGACCGCCGAAGTCGGCGGCAGCGAAGCCGCCGAGGCCCTGGTCGCCCGCGCCGTGGACGCCTTCGGGCGGCTGGATGTGATGGTCACCAACGCGGGCGTCCTGCGCGACCGGGTGCTGTGGAAGATGACGGACGACGACTTCGACACCGTCGTCCGGGTCCATCTGCGCGGCACCTTCACCTGCGTACGGGCGGCGGTACGGCGCATGCGCGAGCAGGGCAGGGGCGGCCGCGTCGTCGTCGCGGGCTCGCCCGCCGGGCAGCGCGGCAACTTCGGCCAGACCAACTACGCCGCCGCCAAGGCCGGCATCGCGGCGATGGTGCGCACCTGGGCCATGGAGCTGGCGCGCGACGGTATCACGGCCAACGCCGTGATACCGGTCGCCGCCACCGCCATGACCCGCACCGTCCCGGCCTTCGCCCCGTACGTCGAGGCACTGGAGCGGCACGGCACCCCGCTGCCCGACGCCCTGCGCAAGGGCGAAGGCTTCGGCACCCCCGAGGACGTCGCCCCGCTGGCCGTCTTCCTCGCCTCCGACGCCGCCGCCGGCATCACCGGCCAGTGCATCGGCATCGGCGGCGACAAACTCGCCCTGTGGTCCCACCCGCAGGAGAGCGCCGTCGCCTACGCGGACGGCGGCTGGAGCGCGGAGGCGATCGCCGCCGCCTGGCCGGTCTCCGTCGGGCGCGCCCCCGAGACCTGTGGCATTCCGGCGCCGCGCACCGCGCGGGGGGCCTCCCGGTGAACGTCGACGGGCTCGTCGCCATCGACGTGCACACCCACGCCGAGGTCTCCTCCCGCGGGCAGGCCTCCCTCTCCGACGAACTCGACGCCGCGGCCGGAACGTACTTCAAGGCCGCTCACCGCCGTCCCACGCTCCCCGAGATCGCCGCCCACTACCGCGAGCGCAGCATGGCCTGCGTGGTCTTCACCGTGGACGCCGAGGCCGCCACCGGCACCCCGGCCGTCCCCAACGAGGAGGTCGCCGAGGCCGCCCGGCAGAATCCCGACGTCATCATCCCGTTCGCCAGCATCGACCCGCACAAGGGCAGGGCCGGCGTGCGCCAAGTGCGCCGCCTGGTGGACGAGTTCGGCATCAGGGGATTCAAGTTCCACCCCGTCCTCCAGGCGTTCCGCCCCAACGACCGGTCGGCCTACCCGCTGTACGAGGCGATCGAGGAGGCGGGCGCCGTCGCCGTCTTCCACACCGGCCAGACCGGCATCGGCGCCGGCGCGCCCGGAGGCGGCGGCATCCGGCTGAAGTACGGGAATCCGATGGACGTCGACGACGTCGCCGCCGACTTCCCCGGCATGCCCATCGTCCTCGCCCATCCCTCCTTCCCCTGGCAGGACGAGGCACTGGCGGTCGCCACCCACAAACCGCAGGTGCACATCGACCTGTCCGGCTGGTCCCCGAAGTACTTCCCGCCGCAACTGGTCCGCTACGCCGACAGCCTGCTGCAGGACAAGGTGCTCTTCGGCTCCGACTACCCGCTCATCAGCCCCGACCGCTGGCTCGCCGACTTCGCCGAACTCCCGCTCAAGGACGAGGTCCGCCCCAAGATCCTCAAGGAGAACGCCGCCAGGCTGCTCGGCCTGGACCGCCACCAGTGAAGCCGACCAGGGGAGTCATGCGTTGCAGCACCACGGCATCGGTTCCTGGCCCGCCCGGCGGGCCCGCAGGACCCCGCACCGCACCGCCCTGCTCCACGAGGAGCACACCACCAGCTACGCCGAGCTCCACGACCGCTCCACCCGCCTCGCGCACCTGCTGCGGGCACACGGCATCCGGCAGGGCGATCGGGTGGCCTTCCTCGGCCCCAACCACCCCGCCTTCCTGGAGGCCCTGTTCGCCACCGGATCACTGGGCGCGGTCTTCGTCCCGCTCAACACCCGCCTTGCGGTGCCGGAGCTGCGCCACCAGCTCCAGGACTCCGGCAGCCGGCTGCTGCTGAGCCTGCAGCACCCGGCCGCACCCGAACTCGGCGATTGCACCGAAGTGCTGGAGGCCGAGGGAGAGACGTACGAGACACTGCTGGACGGATCCAGGGACGAGCCGGTCGAGCAGCCGGTCGGCCCCGACGACCTGTGCATGATCATGTACACCTCGGGGACCGGCGGCCGCCCCAAGGGCGCCGTGCTCACCCACGGCAACGTCCTGTGGAACAGCCTCAACGTCCTCGTCGACAGCGACCTCACCTCCGACGAGATCACCCTTGTCAGTGCGCCGCTCTTCCACACGGCCGCACTCAACATGACCTGCCTGCCCACGCTCCTGAAGGGCGGCACCGCCGTCCTCCAGTCCGCCTTCGACCCCGAGCGCGTCCTGGAGCTGATCCAACGGCACCGGATCACCAGCCTGTTCGGCGTCCCCGCCATGTACGACTCGCTGGCGGCCGCTCCCGGCTGGGACGGGGCCGACCTCGGCAGCCTGCGCACCCTGATGTGCGGCGGCGCACCCGTCCCGGACGGGACCATCCGCCGCTACCTCGACCGCGGTCTCGCCTTCGTCCAGGGCTACGGCATGACCGAGACCGCGCCCGGTGTGCTGCTGCTCGACCGGCACGACGCGGCCGGCCACGCCGGTTCGGCGGGCGTCCCGCACTTCTTCACCGACGTACGGCTGCTCGGTCCGGCCGGCGAGCCGGCCGGCCCCGGGGAGCCGGGCGAGGTCCTGGTCGCCGGGCCCAACGTCACCCCCGGCTACTGGGGCCGCCCTGCAGAGAGCGCCGCCGCCTTCCGCGACGGGTGCTGGTTCCGCTCCGGCGACCTCGCCACCGTCGATGCCGACGGCTACTTCCACCTCGTGGACCGGCTCAAGGACGTGTTCATCTCGGGCGGCGAGAACGTCTGCCCCGCCGAGGTCGAGGCAGCGCTGCTGGAGCACCCGGCCGTCGCCGAATGCGCGGTCTTCGGCGTGCCCGACCCGATCTGGGGCGAGGCCGGCCGCGCCGTCGTCGTCCTGCTCCCCGGCGCCACCGCGTCCGCGGAGGAGCTCACCGCGCATCTGGACGGCCGCCTGGCCCGTTACAAGATCCCCAAATCGGTGGTCCTCACCGACTCCCTCCCCCGCAACGGTGCGGGCAAGCTGCTCAAGCGCCTGCTCCGGGCCGCCCACGGGCAGCACTGACCACCCCCTCCCCCCTTCTCCGGAGAGGCTCCACCATGCCCCGTACCGTCAACGGCATCACCGAACTCCTCACGCTCACCGGCACCGACCTCGGCCACAGTGACTGGCTGGAGGTCGGCCAGGAGCGCGTCGACACCTTCGCGGACGCCACCGGCGACCACCAGTGGATCCACGTCGACGTCGAACGCGCCAGGAAAGGCCCCTTCGGCGGCACCATCGCCCACGGCTATCTCACCCTCGCCCTGCTCATCCCGCTGTGGAACCGGCTGCTGGAGGTCCGGGGCGTCGGCATGGCCGTCAACTACGGCCTCAACAAGGTGCGTTTCCCCGCTCCCGTCCCCGTCGGTTCCCGGATCCGTGCCCGCGGCGTCATCGCCGCCGCCAGGGGCGTCCAGGGCGGCGCTGAGGTCACGGTCGACCTGACCGTCGAAGTCGACGGACAGCCCAAACCGGCCGCCGTCGCGCAGGCCGTCTACCGCTTCGCCGCGTGACGGGCGAAGCCGTGATGGACAAGGCGGTGCCCACCGCCGCGGAGGCAGTGGCGGACATCGAGGACGGCGCGTCCCTCGCCGTCGGCGGCTTCGGCCTCGTCGGCGTGCCGGACACCCTGATCCGGGCCCTGTACGAACAGGGCGCCGGCGGACTGAGCGTGGTCTCGAACAACTGCGGCACGGACGGCCACGGCCTGGGCATCCTGCTCGCGGCCGGCCGGATCCGCCGGGTGACCGGTTCGTACATCGGCAACAACGCCGAGTTCGCGCGCCGTTACCTGCACGGCGGGCTGGAGGTGGAGCTCACCCCGCAGGGCACCCTCGCCGAACGCCTGCGGGCCGGCGGCTGCGGCATCCCCGCGTTCTACACCCCGGCGGGCATCGGCAGCCAGGTCGCCCACGGCGGGCTGCCCCGGCGCCACACCGCCGACGGCCGTGTCGCGGCCGTCTCCCGGTCCAAGGAGGTCCGCGAGTTCGACGGCCGTGCCCACGTCCTGGAACACGCCATCACCACCGACTTCGCCCTCGTCCGCGCGGCCCGGGGCGACCGCCACGGGAACCTGGTCTTCGCCAGGACCGCCCGCAACTTCAACCCCCTCGCGGCCATGGCCGGGCGCATCACCGTCGCCGAGGTCGAAGAGCTCGTGGAACCGGGCGAGTTGGACCCCGACCACGTGCACCTGCCGGGCATCTTCGTCCGGCGCGTGGTCGCACTGACGCCACAGCAGGCCGCGCACAAGCCCGTCGAACGCAGGACGGTGCGCGCCGCATGAGCTGGACCAGGCACCAGATGGCGGCCCGTGCCGCCCGGGAGCTGCAGGCCGGCTCGTACGTCAACCTCGGCATCGGACTGCCCACGCTCGTCGCGGACTTCCTGCCCGAGGACGCGGGTGTCGTCCTGCACTCGGAGAACGGGCTGCTCGGCGTCGGCCCGTACCCGGACGAGGACGCCGTCGACCCGGACCTCGTCAACGCGGGCAAGGAGACCGTGACGGCGCTGCCGGGCGCGGCCTTCTTCGACTCCGCGCTCTCCTTCGGCATGATCCGGGGCGGCCGCATCGACACCGCGGTCCTCGGCGCGATGCAGGTCTCGGCCCACGGCGACCTGGCCAACTGGTCGGTCCCCGGCAGGACGGTCAAGGGCATGGGCGGCGCCATGGACCTCGTGCACGGGGCGCGCCGCGTGATCGTGCTGACGGAACACACCGCCAAGGACGGCTCCCCGAAGCTCGTCGAGGAGTGCTCGCTGCCGCTCACCGGCCGGGCCTGCGTGCACCGGATCATCACCGACCTCGGCGTCCTCGACGTCACCGGCACAGGACTGGTCCTGGTCGGGACCGCGCCCGGGGTCGATGCCGCCGAGGTCGCGCGCCGGACCGCGGCGCCGGTGACACCAGGCCCCACGCTCTCTCCCGGGCTTTCCCCCGAAAGGTGACCCCGTGCCCTCCAGGCCTCCCACCCAGCAGGACATCACGCACGAGATCGGCCAACAGGCCACGGCCTACGCGGCCTCCGGCACCGTCCGCCACCATCCCCCGCGCGACTACCCGCCCTACCGCAGCAGCCTCCTGCGCCACCCCCGGCAGCCGCTGGTCCCCCTCCGGGACCCGGAGGCCGCCGAACTCTCCGGCCCGGTCTTCGGCATCACCGACGTCACCGAGGCCGACGCCGACCTGACCCGCGGGCAGGCCGGGGAACCGCTCGGCGAGCGCATCACCGTCACCGGCCGCGTCCTCGACCGGGCCGGACGCCCCGTCACCGGACAGCTCGTCGAGATCTGGCAGGCCAACGCCTGCGGCCGCTACGCCCACCGCCGCGACCGGCACCCCGCCCCGCTCGACCCCGACTTCACCGGAACCGGGCGCTGCCTGACCGACCGTCAAGGGGGCTACCGTTTCACCACGGTCAGGCCGGGCGCCTACCCGTGGCACAACCACACCGGCGCCTGGCGGCCCTCCCACATCCATTTCTCGCTCTTCGGCGCAGCGTTCACCCAACGCCTGGTCACCCAGATGTATTTCCCCGGCGACCCGCTGCTGCCCTACGACCCGATCCTGCAGTCCGTCACCGACACCGCCGCCCGCTCCCGCCTGATCGCCGGCTACGACCACGACCTGTCCGCGGCGGGGGACGCGCTCGGCTACCGCTGGGACATCGTCCTCGACGGCCCCGCCGCCACCCGCACCGAGGGAAGCCGCTCATGAATCCCCTCGCCACCCCCTCCCAGACCGTCGGCCCCTTCTACGGCTGCGCGCTGTCCTCCCCCGACGGCCATCACGTCGCCCCGGCCGGGCACCCGCAGACCATCACCGTGCACGGCTACGTCCTCGACGGTGCCGGAGCACCGGTCCCCGACGCGCTGTTGGAGTTCTGGCAGCCCGCGCCGGACGGCAGCCGCAGCGGCGCGCCCGGTTCCCTGCGCCGCGACCCGGCCACGGGCGGCCACGCCGGCCGTGACGGCGTGACGTTCACCGGTTTCGGCCGCGTCGCCACCGACGCCGACGGCCACTACGCCCTGCATACCCTGCCGCCCGGGGGCGTGCCGTACCTCTCGGTGTGCGTCTTCGCCCGCGGCCTGCTCCACCATCTCTTCACCCGCGCCTACCTCACCGGGCATCACCTCACCCACGCCGAGGCTCTGCTGGCGGCCTTGCCCGCCGAACGCCGGGCGACGCTCCGGACCCGGCCGGAGGGCGCCGGCGTGCACCGCTTCGACATCCGGCTGCAGGGCGAGAAGGAGACGGTCTTCCTTGACTTCGACTGACGACGAGGGACCACTCGTCCCTCAACCGCCCGACGACCTCGGTCTTCTCACCCCTGTCGCCGCCGGAACCCCGGTGGCCGCCGCCACCGGCGACGCGGCGGTCCTCACCGCCATGCTGCAGGCCGAGGCCGCCCTGACGCAGGCCCTGGCCGACCTCGGCCTCGCGCCCGGCACGGCCGCCGACGCCGTCACCGCCGCCGCCCGCGAGCTGGACGTCCGGACGATCCCGGCGCGCGCCGGCTCCTGCGGCAACCCCGTGCTCCCCCTGGTCGCCGACCTCACCGCCGCCGTCGCGGCCCGCGTCCCGGACGCCGCCGCCTCCGTGCACCAGGGCGCCACCAGCCAGGACATCCTCGACACCGCGCTGATGCTCGTCGCCGTCCGCGCCCTGGACCTCACCCTCACCGACCTGGACCGTACCGCCGGTGCGCTGGCCCGGCTCGCCGCCGTGCACCGGGACACCGTGATGCCGGGACGTACCCTCACCCAGCACGCCGTGCCGATCACCTTCGGGCTCAAGGCGGCCGGCTGGTACCGCCTCGTCCGCGAAGCACAGCGCCGCCTGGCCACGACCCGCGACGCCCTTCCCGCCCAACTCGGCGGTGCCGCAGGCACTCTGGCCGCCTTCCACGCCCGCGCCGAGGCGACGGGCGCGGCCCCCGACCCCGGCCTCGGCCTGCGGCTGATCACCGCGTACGCCCTGCGGACCGGGCTCGCCGAACCCGTCCTCCCCTGGCACACCCTGCGCACGCCCATCGCCGACCTCGCCGCCTCGCTCGCCTTCACCGCAGGCGCACTCGGCAAGATCGCCGCTGATGTGCTCACCCTGTCCCGCACGGAGATCGGCGAGCTCACGGAGGCCGACGGCGGCGCATCCTCGGCCATGCCGCACAAGTCCAACCCGGTCCGCGCCGTGCTCATCACGGCCGCTGCCCGTCAACTCCCCGCGCTCGCCGCCGTCCTGTTCGGCGCCCTCACCGCCGAGGACGAACGGCCGGCCGGAGCCTGGCACTCCGAGTGGCAACCCCTGCGCGAGGCACTGCGTCTGGCCGGAGCCGCCGCACGGCACGCAGCCGATCTCACGGAGAACCTGCGTGTCCACCCGCACCGCATGCGGGAGAACCTCGACCGGACCGGCGGCCTGATCGCCGCCGAACGCCTCGCCGTGGCCCTCACTCCACTGATCGGCCGCAGCGCGGCCAGGAGCGCGCTGTCCCGGGCCGCACGCGTGACCGCCGCCGTGGGCTGCAGCCTCGAAGAGGCCCTCCGCACCGACCTCTCCACGACCGAACTGCCCGACCTGCAGGAACTTGCTGATCCTGCAGGCTACTTGGGCTGCTCCCAGGCCCTGACCGACCGAGCCCTCGGGGAACGCCCGTGAACCGCGGCCTCCTCCACCACCGCATCGACGGTCCGCACGACGCCCCGGTCCTGATGCTCGGCCCGTCGCTGGGCACCTCGCTCGCCGTATGGGACCCACAGCTTCCCGGCCTCGCCCGCCGACACCGGAGCATACGCTGGGACCTGCCCGGGCACGGCGGCTCACCGGCCTCCCTCCTCGGGCCGGACGCCACCGTGGACGACCTCGCCCGCCTGGTCCTCGACCTCGCCGACTCCCTCGGCGCCGAGCGCTTCGCCCACGCCGGGATCTCCCTCGGTGGCGCGGTCGGCGCCCAGTTGGCCGCCCGCCATCCCGAGCGCGTCACCTCCCTCGCCCTGATCTGCTCCGCCGCCCGGTTCGGCACGCCGTCGGCGTGGCACGAACGCGGCCGTCTGGTACGGAAAGAGGGCATCGGCGCCCTCGCCGCCTCGGCACCCGCCCGCTGGTTCACCCCGGCCTTCCGGCGGACTGCCGCCGCCGAGGCCCTGGTGCGGGACCACCGGTCCGTCGACCCGGCCGGCTACGCGGCATGCTGCCGTGCCCTGGCCGCCGCCGACCTGCGTGCCGAGCTGCCCCGCATCACCGCCCCGACCCTGATCGTCGCCGGCCGCGAGGACCGGGCGGTCCCCCTGGACCGGGCGCGCGAACTGGCCGACGGCATCGCGGACTCCACCCTCGTCGAACTCCCCCGCGCCGCCCATCTGGCCACCGTCGAGCAGCCGCAGGCCGTTCTCGCCGCCCTGCACCACCACCTCACCGGAACCCCGGAGTCCACGGCACCGGGGGCGGCGATGCGCCGCGCCGTCCTCGGCGACGACCACGTCGACCGGACGGCTGCCGCCACGACGCCCTTCACCGCGCCGTTCCAGGACTTCCTCACCCGCTACGCGTGGGGCGGGATCTGGACCCGCCCCGGCCTGGACCGCCGCACCCGCAGCTGTGTCACCCTCACCGCCCTCGTCGCAGGCGGCCACCACGAGGAACTCGCCCTGCACGTACGGGCCGCGCTGCGCAACGGCCTCACGCCGGAGGAGATCTCCGAGGTACTCCTCCAGACCGCCGTCTACTGCGGGGTGCCTGCGGCCAACGCGGCCTTCACGATCGCCCGGCGCATCGTGGAGCAGGCGCCATAGGGGCTGCCCCAGGAGAACCCGGGGGCTGGCACCAGGGCGCGACCGCGCCGTCGGCGCGATCATCATTCCCGGCTTGGACCATGCGAGTTGAGGAGTGATCGGGATGACCGAACGGATAGGGCGACGACGGCTGCTGATCGCGGCGGCAGCCGGGGTGGGTGCGTTACTGGCCCCCACCACCGCCCACGCAGCCCGCAGGGACCCGGCACAGCCCGGTGGCCAGGACCCGGTCCGTGTGCTGGAGCAGGCGGCCCGTCCGCTGCGGTCGACGGAACCGGGGTCGGACACGGCCGACCTGCGGCCCCTCGGGGCGATGATCGGCGACGCGAAGGTGGTGGGCCTGGGCGAGGCCACGCACGGGTCGCACGAGTTCTTCGCCATGAAGGAACGGGTCTTCCGGTATCTCGTCGAGGAGAAGGGCTTCACCACCTTCGCCCTGGAGATGAGCTGGCCCGCAGGACTGCGCCTCGACGAGTACGTCCAGAGCGGGCGAGGGGACGCGCGTCAGGTCGTGAAGGAGGCCCTGGGCGGATCACCGTGGGAGCGCGAGGAGTTCCTGCACCTGATCGAGTGGATGCGGGACCACAACCGCCGGCATCCCGGCCACCGCGTCCACTTCATGGGCGACGACATCGGCTATCCCAGGGTGGGCGACGACCTCTTCGAGCGCGTGACGGGCTACGTCCGGCGGCACCACCCGGATCTGCTGCCGCGCTTCACCGAGCTCTACGCCGGCCTGCGTCCCCTCGACGACGGCGCCGCCTACCTGCGCAGGCCGCTGCCGGAGCGACAGCGACTGGCGGCCGACGCCCAGCAGGCCTTCGGCTTGCTGGAAGCCCAACGAGACGCAGAGGGCGACGAGTTCACCTGGACGGTGCAGCACGCCCGGTTCCTCGCCCGGACCGCCACGTTTCTCGCCTGCGACCTTGAGGACGCCGCGGCGATACCGGCCGCGATGGTCTACCGCGACCGGGTGATGGCCGAGACCGTCGCCTGGTGGCATCGGCACACCGGCCACCGGATGCTGCTGTCCGCACACAACGGGCATGTGGCTTACGTGCCCGACGACCCCGAGACGCACCCGAAGGCGCAGGGCGGGTTCCTGCGCGAGGCACTCGGCAACGGCTACGTCCCCATCGGATTCTCCTTCGGCCAGGGCTCCTTCCTGGCGCAGGACAAGAGCCTTGTGGGCCCGTGGAAGAAGTTCACCGTCGGTGCGGCCGACCCCGGCACCAGTGAGTACACCCTCGACCGGGTCCGTCGCACCGACTACTTCCTCGACATCCGCACCGCCCCGGCCGAGGCCCGCGCATGGCTCGACTCCGCCCGTCCCAGACGCAGTATCGGCACCGAATACCCCTGCCCTCTCACCGACGTCCCGATCGGCCCGTCCTTCGACGTCCTCATCCACCTCCACCACGTACGGGAGGCCGACAAGCTGCGTTGAACGGGGTTGGCCGGCCGCAGGAAAAGTGCACTGCATCACCGCGCCCCGAAGGCGCGCGGGGCGGATATGTAGCGGGTATACATGCGGCGTGGGCCCTGAGGAGGTCTCCGGCCCGTACAGGGGCGAGGAAGGTCATGCGGTCCGCGGAGACCCCGGCGGACTCCCGGGTCATTCGGACTCACGGGCACATCTGCCGGGAGCAGACACCCACTGGCCGTCGCTTCCCGGCCCCTTCGCGGGGCCCAGTGCGTATGACGGCGGTCGTTCCCGCTCACCGCTGCGGGGCAGTCCCGGATTCCCACCGGGTTCCCTCTTACGACGCACCCCGCCTGGCGGGCGGGGGCGAACCAGCTGCAGGATCAGCTTAATCGGCCTGCGCCTCCCCCATCTTGACGCGCGCTTCCCAGGTGTCCTGGTCCGAGATGTGGACGGCGATGGGGTGTTCGTGCCACCGGGATGCCGTCGGCAGGTCGCGGATCATCTCCGGAATCTCCGGCTCGAACCGCAGGACGGCCAGGGTCTTCCAGCCGTGCGGGATCGCGTCCCACTTGTGGGCCCACTGCTGGGTCACCGCCACGACAGTGGTGGTGACCCGGACGACGTCGCTCGCGTCCGTGCGCCGGTAGCAACAGCCGTAGCTTCTGCCCACCGGAACATCCGCGTAGTTGTACGAGAGGAAGAGGGCTTCCTCGTTCACGGACAGCCGTGGGAGCGCCCGGCTGACATCCGCGAGCACCTTCTCGGTGGCGCGGCCTTCCACGAGCAGAATGCGGTGGGCGAGCGGGGTGTCCGCTTCAGCGATCATGACGTCATTATCGTGGGCATGCCAGCCACCGCCCGCCCGGGCCGGGATCACACCGGCGCAGTCGCCGGGGAACGGTCCGGCCGGGCCTCCCAGCACTCCACGCCGTCCAGGTCCGGCAGCCGGTCGCGGGTGAACACCGGGTCCAGGCCCAGCCGTCGCTGCGCGAGGTAGTCGTCCAGCAGGCGGAAGGCTATCGCCGAGAGCGGAAGGATGGCGAGGAGGTTGATCAGGGCCATGAGGCCCATGAAGACGTCCGCGAGGTTCCACACGACGCTCACCGACCCGAGCGCACCGAGGAAGACGACCACCAGGACCAGGGTGCGGTAGGCGGGCAGCACCCAGCGCCTGTCGGTCATGAACTCGATGTTGGACTGGCCGTAGTAGTAGTTGCCGATCATCGAGCTGAAGGCGAGCATGAAGACGACGAGCGTCAGGACGTGCCCGGCCCAGCCGCCCAGGGTGTCGGTGAGGGCGCTCTGAGTGAGGTCCGCACCCTGGCGTCCGCCGAGTTCGGGATTGGTCGTCAGGATGACGAAGGCTGTCATCGAGCAGATCAGCAGGGTGTCGAAGAAGACGCCCAGCGCCTGCACCAGGCCCTGCTTGACGGGGTGGGAGACCTCGGCGGCGGCGCCCGCGTTGGGGGCGGAGCCCAGGCCCGCCTCGTTGGAGAACATGCCGCGCCGGATGCCCTGCTGGATGGCGGCTCCGATGCCGCCGGCCGCCAGCTCCCGGAAGCCGAAGGCGCCGCCGACGATGTCGCCGAACACCCGGGGCAGGTCACCGAGGTTGAGCAGGACCACGGCGCTGCCGAGCAGCAGGTAGACGACGGCCATCACGGGGACCAGAACGGTGGTCACCGAGCTGATGCGCTTGACGCCGCCGAAGACCGCGAGGCCCAGAAGTGCCGCCAGGAGCAGGCCGATCGCCGGGCCGAACCACTCCGCCTCGGAGGCGGGCAGCGAGGCGGTGGCGACGCTCGTGATGGTGTTGGACTGGACGGCGTTGAAGACGAAACCGAAGGTCACGGTGATCGTGACGGCGAAGAGGACGCCGAGCCACCGCTTGCCCAGGGCGCGCTGCATGTAGTAGGCCGGGCCGCCCCGGTAGGAGCCGCCCGCCCCGCGCACCTTGTAGAGCTGGGCGAGGGCCGACTCGACGAAGGCCGAGGCGCCGCCGATGACGGCCATCATCCACATCCAGAACACCGCGCCCGCGCCGCCGAGCGTGACGGCGGTGGCGACACCGGCGATGTTGCCGGTGCCGACGCGCGCAGCAGCGGAGATCGTGAACGCGCCGAAGGACGAGACCGCCTTGCCGCCGTCCTCCCCCGGCTGCGGTTTGCCCTTGAGGACACGCAGCATCTCGGGGAACAGTCGTACCTGCACCGCTTTGGAGCGGACCGTGAAATACAGGCCCGCGCCGATCACCAGCGGGATCAGCAGGTAGGTCCAGAAGACGTCGTTGACGTCGACGATGAACGAGTCGATTGCGCTCATGGGGCGTCCTTCGGGGCGTCCGGAAGCAAAAATTCCATCAAAGCTTTGAAAAATTATTGCTTCGCATGGAGGTGTAGACCAGAGGCCCCCTCTGTGACGAATCGCACATATGGCCTGATATATCAGCACACGAGGTCAGCCGGTCCACATCCGTCCCCTACACCTGGTAGCGCTGCGGTGCGAACAGGTGGAGGTTGTCGGCGACCCAGGCCGAGGTGTGCTTCAGCCCGTCCTCCAGGGAGACCTGCGGTTCCCAGCCCGCCCATTCACGGGCGCGCGAGTTGTCGGAGAGCAGCCGCTGCACCTCGCTGCCCGCGGGCCGCAGTCGCGCCGGGTCCACGACCACCTCGGCCTCGTGTCCGGAAGCGGCGATCAGCGCCCGGGCGAGGTCGCCGATGGCGATCTCACGTCCGGTGCCCAGGTTGACCACTTCGCCGAGGGCGCGGTCGCAGTCGGCCATCGCCATGAAACCCGCCGCGGTGTCGGTGACGTAGGTGAAGTCGCGCGTGGGCGTCAGCGATCCGAGCTTGATCTCCCGTGCGCCCGAGTGGAGTTGGGCGAGGATGGTCGGGATGACGGCGCGTGCCGACTGGCGGGGACCGTAGGTGTTGAACGGGCGCACGACCGTGACGGGCAGGTCGAAGGCGTGCCGGTGCGAGAGCGCCATCATGTCCGCGCCGATCTTCGAGGCGGAGTACGGGGACTGCGGCTGGAGGGGGTGGTCCTCGCTGATGGGGGCGGTCAGGGCGGTGCCGTAGACCTCGCTGGTGGAGGTGTGCACCAGGCGGCGCACCGCGTGGCGGCGGCAGGCTTCGGCGATGTTCTCGGTGCCGACCACGTTGGTCTGGACGTAGGCGCCGGGCGAGTCGTAGCTGTAGGGGATGCCGATGAGGGCGGCGAGGTGGAAGACGGTGTCGCAGCCGGCCACGGCGTCCATCACCCGGCCCGCGTCGCGCACGTCGCCCGCCAGCATCTCGACGGGGCCGGCGGAGCCCAGGTGATGGGCGAGGTGGCCCTTTTCGGCATACGGCTTGTAGTGGACGAACGCCCGGACGTTCGCGCCCTGTTCGACGAGCAGGTCGACGAGGGTGGAGCCGATGAAGCCTTCGGCGCCGGTGACCAGGACCGTACGGCCCTTCCATGCAGGGTGCTGCGGCGTGCTCGTGCGTGCCGTCGCGGCCTGGGTGTTCATGCGGACTCCTGGAACGGGGTTGCGGTGCGGTCGGACTGGGGGTTCGCGGCCAGGTCGATGACCTTGGCGGCCAGCAGGTCGGCGGCCCGGGCATGGGTGCCGGGGTCGGCGGCGTGGCTCATGGCGGCCAGCCGGGCGGGGTTGTCGAGCAGCGGGGTGACGAGGGCGTCCAGGCTCTCGGCGCCGGTCTGTGCGTCGGGCAGCAGCAGGGCCGCGCCGACGTCCGACAGGACGCGGGCGTTGTGGGTCTGGTGGTCGCCGGGGGCGTGCGGGTACGGGACGAGGACGGCCGGCATGCCGATGGTGGCCAGTTCCGCGACGGTGGCCGAGCCGGCCCGGCACACCACCAGGTCGGCGGCCGCGTAGGCGAGGTCCATGCGGTCCAGGTAGGACACCGCCTCGGCGACGGCGTCCCCGCCCAGCGCGGCGAGCCGGGCCCGCGCCTCGTCCAGGGCCGCCGGCCCGGTCTTGATCAGAATGCGCAGGTCGGTGCGGGACCGCCGGCGGGCCGCCAGCCCGATGGCGGCCTCCGTCAGCCGTGCCGCGCCCAGGCTGCCGCCGTTGACCAGCAGCATCCGGGCGTTCCCGGGTATGCCCAACTCCCGCCGCGCCCGCTCGCGCAGTGCCGCGCGGTCCAGGCCGGCCAGCGGTCCGACCAGCGGCATGCCCACGGTCTCGGCCCGTTCGCCGCCGGTCAGATGCTCGCGGCTGCGGTCGAAGGCCAGGGCGAGGTGCGGGGTGAGCCGGGCGGCGAACTTGTTCGCGCGGCCCGGCACCGCATTGGACTCGTGCACCAGGCTCGGCAGACCCGCCATCCGGGCCCCCACGATCACCGGGGCACTCGGGTAACCGCCCATGCCGACCGCCACGTGGGCACCCTGCTCGCGCAGGATCGTCCGGCACTGGGCACCGGACTTCAGCAGTGCGGCAGGCAGCAGATAGCGTCTGGCGCCCAATGACCTGTCGAACGGAATCATGTCGACGGTGTGCAGCCGATAGCCGGCCTGGGGAATGAGCGTGGTCTCCAGTCCGCGCTCGGTCCCGACGAAGGAAACGACCGCATCGGGCACGGCCCTTCGCAATGCGTCGGCAAGTGCAAGGCCTGGATAGATATGTCCACCGGTGCCGCCCGCACCGATGACTACGGAAAGAGGGGCGCTGTGGGTCGGAGCGCCGGTCCGGTCTGTGCGCATGACCGGCACGTTGGCAGGGGAATTTGAGAAGAATTTAAGAGCCCATGACCGGCCCGTCGGCTCCGACCGAAGTGGACTCCGAAAGCAGACACGGCAATTCACCGTATGGCCGCCCCGGTCCCACTTCGCCGAAAGCACCGTTTCGACGACGGCCGACGCAGTCTGCCGGGCGCGTCACCGCGGCCACGACGTCATGGGGTTGGGCAGCAGCGCCCACCGGTCCCGTCCCGGCGCCAGCCGCATCAGCGTGAGCGCCTTCACCGGCAGCCGTTCCTCCCGGAGCGCCCGCAGGTCCTCGGTCGGGGGGAGATCCCGGGTGGCGTCCTCGAGGAGGGCGCCCAGTGCCGCGGCGTCGCCGGCCAGCGGGCCCAGCGCGCCGGTGACCAGACAGCCGAAGACCTTGCGGCGCAGGACGCAGGGGTCGTCGTTCAGCAGCCGGCCGGTCAGCGGCGGCGCCGGGAAGCCGTGCCGGGCCAGCCGGGCCGGGCTGATGCGGATGTCGGCGAGGTCGCGGTAGACCAGCCGCCGGGTCCGGCCCCCGGCGTCGACGACGGCGAGGAGGTTCTGTCCGTGCCCCTCCACGGCCACCCCGAGGTCGAGCAGTTCCAGGCAGACCCCCAGGGCCAGCCGCGCGAACCCGGTGATCCGCTCCCGGCGCTCCGCGGGCGCGAGCGGCGCGAAGAGCGCGGGCAACTCGGCCACGGGCACGACCTGTTCCCCCGCGCCTGCGCAGGCGTACGGCGACTCCCGCAGCACCGCCGCCAGATCCGGCGTGCCGGCCCCGGCCGCCGCCAGCGTGCGGGCGATGTGCAGCCGGCCCTCCAGGCGGTCCGCGACGCGCGCGGCGACCTCGGAGGTGGCCGGCGCGTTCTCCACCGAGTAGGCGGAGATGTCCCGCACGGCGGAGGTGATCTGGGTGCTCAGGGCGGTCTTGACGTGCACGTCACCGCCGAGGTCGAGCGAGCGCAGGGCCAGCAGCGGACGGGCCTGCGGGCCGGGGAGCAGCGTGCGGCCGGTCAGGACGTGCCGGGCCTGCCAGGGGTGCACCGGGATCAACACGGCCTCGCCGTCCCGCAGTTGCCGCGGCCACGGGCCCCGCACCATGGCACCCGTGACCGGTGCCAGCCGCAGGCTCACCACCGCCCGGTGCTCCGGTGCGTACGCCAGCTGTTCGGCGGCCGAGAAGCCGGGCCGGGACCGGCAGGTGGGGTGGTAGGGGTGGCCGTCCGGCGACCGCTGCTCCCACTCCCACGGAGCCGCGGGCGGGCCCACGGGGCGGGGCGTCGTGCGGGACAGTGCCAAGGAGGCGACGCTGTGGTCCAGTTCGGCGGCCAGCCGCTCTCCGCCGGGCACGGCCAGGGCCGTCAGCAGCCGGGCCGGATGGTCGTACGGGCGACCGTCCAGCGCCAGGACGTCGACTTCCGTGCCCGTCGCCCAGGGGTCCGACGGCGGGCCGTGCAACCGCCGCCCGTCCGCCAGATGCAGCGTGACACCGTCACGCCCGACGGCCCGGTCCGCGACCCAGGGCAGCGGCTCGTGGACCAGCCCCCGCCACAGCCGCGCCAGCACCGCCGCCCGCGCCACGGGCAGCACGGTGTCGTACGCGGCCGCCAACTCCGGGCGCACGTTGTCCAGTTCCTTCGCAAGGTCCCGCTCGGCATCAGTGCGACACACGCGCGTGTCCTACCGCATTCGAACACCTCCCACACATACTGACGGGCGATGAATGATGCAGCCCGGACAGCCGACGCACTGGCCGTCGCACCGTTGCTCAACTGCCTGCTCCGCGAAGCAGCCGCACCCGCCGGGGAACCGGCCGCCGGCCGCACCGTCCACCGCCTGCGCGTCAGCGGCCGGCTGCTGCGCGTCCGCACCGGCCACCGGCCCTCCGCGCCCGAACTGTGGACCGGCACGACCTGGCAGCCGCTGTGCCACTCCGGCCTCGTCGAGGTGGCCGTGCAGGAGATGCGTGCCGTCACCGGGCGCTCCAACGCCGCCCTGGCCGCCGAGATGGCCGCCAGTCGCGCGGCCGTGGAAGCCCTCCTCGCCGCCCGCGCCCGTACCGTGCCGCCCGGTGATCCGTGGCTGCGCTCCGAACAGGCGCTGGTCATGGGCCATCCCTACCACCCGGCTCCCAAGGCCCGCACCGGCGGCGGCCCGCCCGGTGCCTGGCTGCGCTACGCCCCCGAGGCGTACGGCCGCTTCCCGCTCGTCCTGCTGGGCGTGCGGGAGGACGCCGTGATCGACGACGGCGACACCCGTGCCCTGGACGCCCTGGGCCAGGCCCCGCCCGGCTACCGGCTGCTGCCCGCCCACCCCTGGCAGCTCGGCCTGACCCGCCGCCTGCCCGCCGTGCGCGCCGCCTTCGCCGGGGGCCGCCTGGTCCGGCTGGGCAGCACGCCCTGGGAGGCCAGGGCCACGTCCTCGGTCCGCACGGTCCACGTCCCCGGAAGCCCCGAACGCCCCGGGCGGGCCCGGGACCTGTTCCTGAAGTTCAGCCTGGAGGTGCAGATCACCAACGACGTCCGGCGGATACGGCCGCACGAACTCCGCCACGTGAGCCGCACCGACCCGCTGGTGGCCGCCGCCTTCCGGGCCATGGGCGGCCCCGCGGCCTGGCTCGGCGAGCGCGGGCACCGCACGGTCCGCGGCCTGGAGGAGACGTTCCCCGTCCTCGTCCGCGACGGCCTGGACGGCCGCCTGGTCCCGGGCGCCACGGCCGTGCTGGCCGCCGCCCTCCCCGAGGGCTTCGACGGCAGCCCCCTCGACCGTCTCACCGACCCGCTGCCCTGGTGGTCGGCCTACCTGGGCCGGGTCGTCCCGCCCGTGCTGGAGGCCTGGACCCGCCACGGCGTCGCGGTCGAGTGCCATCTCCAGAACACCCTGATCGCCGTCGACGCGGACGGCACCCCCGTCCAGGCCGTCTTCCGCGACACCGAGGGCGCCAGAGTGGTCCCCGAGACGCCCCGCGCGGCCGCTGCGCAGCGCCTGGCCTACTGCCTGGTGGTCAACAACCTCACCGAGATCGCGAACGCCCTGGCCCACTGCTTCCCCCGGTCCGCGGACGCGCTGTGGCCCCTCGCGCGGCGGGAGTTGGCGCGGTACGAGAAGGAGCTCGGCCTCCCGGGGGCCACCGCGCTCCTCACCACGCCGACGGTACCGGGCAAGGCCAGCCTCCTGTCCCGGTGGATCGACGCGGACGGCACCGCCCCCTGCTATCTGCCGATCCCGAATCCCCTGGCCGTGCGGCCGTGAGAAGGGGGGGCAGGAATCAGCGTGCGCCGTCAGTGCTCGTTGACGCAGGTGGTCTGGTCGAAGGCCGCGACGAGCGGGGCTCCGCACAGGGCGATGCCGTGCAGGCCGAGGCCTGCACGGCACTGCGCGTGCGTCGGGGAGGGGCGCCTACTGCTCGAGGACGATGACGTTCTCGGCCTGCGGTCCCTTCGCTCCCTGCACCAGGTCGTATTCGACTCTGTCGTTGTCCATGAGGGATTTGAAGCCCTGGGACTGAATAGCGGAGAAGTGCACGAAGACGTCCGGCCCGCCGTCGTCCTGGCTGATGAATCCGAATCCCTTGTCCGCGTTGAACCATTTCACGGTCCCTGTCGCCATCGCACATCCTTCACGCTGGGTGTTCGCTGCTCGATCGGTGCTTCCCCTGAATTCATGTCCGTCGGGCGGCCCGCGTCAAGTCCGCCACGCCCCGGAAGCCTCCGGGGGCGGTCACGAGATCGCGGGCCGGACGCAGGGCGCGGCGCTCCACGGCGGCGCGGCGGGCCGGGTCGCCGGCACAGGTCTTCCACCGCTGCACGCCCGCAGACCCCACAAGCACACGGTATCGCTCAGGACATCCCCTGACACCGAAGGCCGACTGCCCGCCCCGGCCCGAGAACGCCGGAACCCGTCAGGGGGTACGGTCACCCAGGCGGTCGAGGGTGTGGCTGTCGACGTACTGCGCCATGGTGTCCTCTGCCATCGCGTCCCACAGCCCCTGGCCGGCTTCCCGGTCCAGATGGACGACCGACTGCCCGCTCACCATGCCCGTACCGGTCACCGGCGCGTTCATGAACACCATGCCCGCCCACTTGACCCCCTTCAGGTCCCAGGCGAGGCCTCGGATATCGCTGTCGGAGAGCCGGTCGTCCACACTGACCGTCTCGGTAACCGCATCCAGCAGCTTCTTCCACCGGAACGGGTCCGTGACGGAACCGCTGGAGAGCAGCTTGCTGAACACCGAACGCAGATAGTTCTGCTGACGATGTGTCCGGTCCAGGTCACCGCGTGGGAGGTTCTTCCTGGCCCGCACATACGACAAGGCCTCCTCACCGCTCATGTGCCGCTTGCTCCCATCCGCCATGGGAATGTCAGCACCCCCCAGCGCATCGGTCAGCTTCGTGAAGCCACTCCAGTCCAGCACCGCGAAGTGATCCACCCGCACACCGGTCAGACGCTGCACCGTATCGATCAGCAACGGGGGACCACCCCACGAAAATGCGGCATTGAGCTTGGCGTTCCCGTGCCCGGGAACATCCACCCACGAGTCACGGGGCAGGGAAACAGCAAAAGCACCCGAGCGGTCCTCAGGAAGGTGCACCAGCATCATCGTGTCACTGCGCTGCATCCCTTCCTTCCACAGTGGACCCTGCGCGTCCGTCCCCGTGGTCGGAAGATCCGAGCGCGCGTCGAGCCCGGCGAACAGGAACGTCACCCCGCCCTTGCCCGATGCCGGCTGCGGCACACCGGTGGGGAACACCCCGGGTATACGCCCGATCCTCCCGGTGTAGTGGTCAACCGCCCACCACGCAGCCCCTGCGGTCATGACGGTACCTGTCAGCAGAAGAGCCAGCGCTCCCAGCAGGACACGCCGGGCGCGGGGTCGGCGGCGGGCGTGCACCGCTGCGCTGACCGAACTTTTCATCGTGGTGGCTCCCTCGAAGCGGCCGGTGAACATGTGCCGCTAGAACAAGGCACGGTTGGCACACATTAGGCAGACCTAATCCTGGTAACTTTCAGCGAAAGTTGACGGCCGGAATCTCTTGCAGCTTCAACAGCTGCAACGGCACTCGCCGACGGTACTCACGCCGGCTCTGCGGACACGACCTCACCGTCAAACAGGGACCCGGAACCCGGGTACGCAACCGGCTCCGACTCCCCCGTCGCGAGAGGACGCGCCCAAAGGCACTCGCCGTCCCGGTGATCCAGCGATGCGGATCAGCATCATCCCGGCACGGGCAGACCGAAAGACACCCCGACGCTCACCAAAGCCCCTCGCCTAAGGCGTGCCGAGGTCAACCTTTGTCGTCTCTCGCACAACTCGTGCACTCGCAGACTCGGATACGGCGCAGTGCAGCGGCCGTGACGCGCCGGGTTTGCCCCGACGGCTACATGCCCAAGGGCAGCCCTGGCCTCGCTCAGAGTCTGCGCCGGCCAGGCGCAACTCGCAGGCGGCCGCCTCACTTGCTCCGCCACCAGCCCGCATCCCCAAGA
Organism: Streptoverticillium reticulum; assembly: GCF_047456005.1. NCBI lineage: Bacteria > Bacillati > Actinomycetota > Actinomycetes > Kitasatosporales > Streptomycetaceae > Streptomyces > Streptoverticillium reticulum. Next base: position 508,162 of record NZ_CP179755.1, read on the forward strand.
AGGAGACCTCCGTGCCCTCGCCCAGCAGACTCAACCGCCTCCGGCCGTACGCACTGCCCGCCCTCGTCATGTTCGCTGCCGCGTCTCTCATCGGCTACTGCGGCACCGATTCCGCACAGGCCGCGACCGTCTCGACCTGGGACAAGGTCGCCGACTGCGAGAGCAGCGGCAACTGGAAGATCAACACCGGCAACGGCTTCTTCGGCGGCCTGCAGTTCACCCAGAGCACCTGGGAGGAGTTCGGAGGCAGCCAGTATGCAGCCCGAGCCGATCTCGCCACCAAGGAACAGCAGATCGCCATCGCCGAAAACGTGCTCGCCTCCCAGGGGCCGGGTGCATGGCCGGTGTGCTCGGCCAAGGCCGGGCTGGCCCAGGGCGGCCCCGCCCCCGAGCTGGGCAGCCTGAAAACCAGCGCGATCGTTGACGTGGCCCTGGCCCAGGTCGGCCTTCCCTACGTTTGGGGCGGCGGAAACACCGACGGCCCCACTCAAGGCGGGTTCGACTGCTCAGGCCTGACCACCTACGCCGTCCACCAGGCCACCGACGGGGCGGTCACCCTCCCGCGCACCACGCAGGAACAGCGCCACGCCGGGCAGCCCGTGGAACGCAAGGACATACAGCCCGGCGACCTCATCGTGTTCGACAACGACGGCAACTGGGGACACGTCGGCATCTACATCGGCGACGACAAGATGGTCCACGCCCCCCACCCCGGCAAAACCGTGGAAACCACCGAACTCGGCGACTACTGGGAACAGTTCCCCTGGGACATCCGCCGCGTGGCCTGACCCGCCCGGGCATCGTCCCGCGCCTGTCACCGCCTCGCACGCAACGCCCCCGAACCCACTACACGCGAAGAACCCTCTCCATGTCCACGCCTGCACTTCCTTTCCACGCGTTGCTTGCCCGTGCCATCGGCTCCCGCCTGACACGTCACGTCACCCGGCGTACCCGCTCCACGCCGGGGGCGTGCTGAGCGCCTCACGTTTTCCGGACAGGGCTTCGACCGGCCTTTTCAGGAGACGCGCCCGTTCTCCAGAACAGCAAAGAATGATTCGGCCATGACATTGCCGAAACAGATTCCGGTACGCCCGGAGGAACGTCGCAGCCCGAGTTCCCTCAGGACGCCTGAATACTCGACCGACATACATTCACTTCCTCTGTCGGAGTGAAATATCACCCCCTTCATGAGTTTCCTGCTGCGGGCCGAATTACGGTTGCCCCGGAACATCAGAGGAGTTTGACAATGGTCGTCCATCGCGTAGCCGATGACCTCCTTCGTGCAGCAGTCGATATCGGTTGCCAGATACACAGCCTCGAACGTGCCACTTGCCACTTCTGCGCCTTCCTCGCCGAAGAGGAACCGGGCAGTGGGGAACCCACGGAATGTGGTGTCTACTTTCGATGTTGGCCGTGTACCTTCACGGGGCTGTGGCCTGGGGGTGATCCGTAGCGTTGTGTGTGTGGGGGGGGTGACCCGGTCGCTTGCGTCCAGGTGTTCCTTTTCTCTTCCCACGGCCGCATCGACGGCTGTTCGACCGCCGAAGGCTGCACGATGTTTCCTTCCGTACCTCCTGCGGATGTGGCACATGAGAGTGAGACGGTGCCTGATGTGTCAGTGGTCATGGCGGTCTTCAATGCCATGCCATATCTGACCGAGTGCCTTCAGTCGATCGTGACCCAGACCCTTGGGATGGAGTGCATCGAGGTCATCGCCGTCAACGACGGTTCCACCGATGGCAGTGGTGCCGAACTCGACCGATACGCGGCCCTCCACCCCCAGATCCACGTCATTCACCAGGCAAACTCCGGCGGCCCCAGCCAGCCCCGCAACCGCGCCCTGGACCTCGCCCGCGGCCGCTACACCTTCGTCGTCGACGCCGACGACTATCTCGGCCCCGAAGCCTTCCAGCGCCTGGTGGCCATGGCCGACACCCAGCACAGTGACATCGTCCTGGCCAAGCATGTGGGTGTGAACCGGCCGGTGTCGGTGAAGGCGTACCAGCACGCTGAGCACGTGGACTTGTTCACCTCTGAGGTGTACCGGACGCTGAATTCAATAAAGTTGATTCGGCGTGAGCTTCTGGAGCGTGAGAGGATCCGTTTTCCCGAGGATCTGTGGCTGGGTGAGGACCAGTTGTTCATGACGCAGGCGTATCTGGCTGCCGGGACGATTTCTGTGGTCGGCGACTACGACTGCTATTTCGCCTGCAGGCGTGACGGCGGTACGCCGCTGACGTCGCGGCCGAAGACACCGGGTGAGCGGATCGCTCATATCGAGCGGGTCATGCGGCTGGTTGCGGACCGGGTGGAGGATCCGGTGGGGCGGCGGAGGATGCTGGCCAGGCATTTCCGTGCTCTGGTCGATAAGGTCGTGGTTCCCGTGGTGCGCTCACCTCGCTTCGAGGGCGCCTACCGCCAGGAGACACTCGAGCGCGCGATGGCTGTGTGCCGGCAGTGGTGGGACGAGGACATGGCAGGCGAGCTGTCTGCCCCCGCCCGCGTGACCCTGCACTGCTTCCTGCAGGACAAGACGGACATGCTCGAGGTGCTCGCCCGCCACGACGCCCGGCGTGAGGCGCCGGAGAAGGCGGTCATCGGCGGCCGTGTCTATCTGCGGCTGCCCGGGTTCAAGGACGAAACGGCCGGTATCCCGGACGAGTTGTTCGATGTCACCCACACCCTGCAGGTGGTGCACCGACTGGACCGTATGGCCTGGCGGGGGACGAGAGTGCATCTGGCCGGCCACGCCTACATAGAGGGGCTGATGAGCGGGTACCGCGGCACGGAGCTGGTCCTGCGGGAGCGTGGGACGCGCCTGGAGCACCATGTGCCCGTCGAGCTGCAAGCCACCCCCCATCTGGCCTCCGGCCCCCACCCCGACGCCGACGGTCTCGACCGCGGCACGGCCGGTTTCGCCGTGGAGGTCGATCTGCGCACGGTGGCCGGCGGCGGGCCGGTCACTGCGGGGACATGGGATGTGCTGCTGCGCGTTCATGCCCAGGGGGTGAGCAGACGCGTGCGGATCGGGAGTGCGCGCTCGGCCTCCTTCGACGCCACCGCCCGCAGGCCGCTGATCATTGCCCCTGCCGGCAGGGGAGCGAAGACCGCTCTGGTGGCGACGGTGTTCTTCACCCGACCTCACGGCAATCTCAGCCTGGAGGTGGCCCGCCGCCTCCCCCTGCCCAGCGCCCCCGCCGAACCTGCTGAGCGACATCCCCGCCGCTGGCCGGCGCGCCTGGCCCCTCGCCGCCGTCGCACCGCGGGACGGGGGTGAACATCGTGCTGTCGACCGTCCTGCGGCATTCCGAGGTGGAGCAGGCCCGGAATCTTCCGGTCGTGCTGATACTCCTGCTGTGCCAGCCCGTCCTGCTGGTGGCCGCCGCCGGCGCCTCCACGCAAACCTATGCGGCCGCTGTGGTGGCCGGTTTCGCTGCCGATGTCCACCTGCACCGCGCGGAGCCGGCATGTCTGCGCCTGCTGGGCCGCCTCAAGTACGGGCTGAGCACCCGCACCGTCATCCGCCACACCTCCCTGCTGGTCCTTCTCCCGGCCGCAGGTGCACCGCGCGCCGCTCTGTTGGACCTGACCGTGGCGCTGGTGGTCTTGAACATGCTGCGCCTCGGCCATCTGTTCCTGTGTGCTTTCGTCCAGCGGCGTCGTTCCCTGCCCGCGCGGGTACGCAACCTCGACCTCAGCGCCCTTGGCATGCCCGCGCCCCCGCCCGCCCTGGCCTTCCGCCGCCGCGCGGTCAAGCTCCTGCTGCACCTGGACCTGCTCGTCATGGCCGGCGGATTCGCCGCCCTGGCCACCGAGCAGTGGAGCCACGCCCTCCTGGGCTGCGGAGCAGCCATCGTGCTCACCACCGGCGCACTCCTGGCGATGCTCCCCACCGTGGTGCGGTGCCGCCGCGTCCCCTCCCATGCCAAGGTCTTCGCCCTGCTCAACGCCAAGCTCGCCGCCTACCGCCCCCAGGTGGTCCTCTACTTCAGCTACGCCGCCGGCTCGCGGGACTCCGCCTACCAGGTCAACATGTGGCTGGAGACCCTCGCCCGCCTGGACCAGCGCCCGCTGATCCTCCTGCGCGAGGTCACCACGTTGCGCTTCCTCGCCTACACCCCCCTGCCGGTGGTGTGCATTCCCCGGGCCGATGACCTCAGCCTGCTGGACCTGCCCGAAGCCCGCGTGATCCTCTATCCGGCCAACGCCGGCAAGAACGTGCACATGCTGCGCATGGCCGAGGCCCAGCACGTCTTCATCGGCCACGGCGACAGCGACAAGCTCGCCAGCAGCAACCGGGTCAGCAAGGTCTACGACCAGATCTGGGTCGCCGGCCAGGCCGGACAGGACCGCTACACCCGTATACGGCACGCCGTCGACACCGCTGCCATCGTCCAGGTCGGCCGCCCCCAGCTCACCTCGGTCACCCCCGCATCCCCACTGCCCACCGGTCGTGCCACCACCGTGCTGTACGCGCCTACCTGGGAGGGATGGACCGAGGACCCCTACCACACCTCGCTCGTGCTGATGGGCCCGAAGATCATCCGCATGCTCCTCAACCACCCCGACCCGGTCCGCATTCTCTACCGGCCCCACCCCCTGACCGGCAAGCGCTCGGCAGCCGCGACAGCCGCACACCGCAAGATCACTGCCCTGCTGGCATCCGCCAACCACGCCGCCGACCGCCACCAGCACGCCCACGGCGACCACACCAGCCACCGGGTCACGCAGGCCGAGGGCGACACCCAGCTCGCCCGCCTCGAACACCGCATGGACGCCCTGAGGAACTGGACCGTGGCAGGCGTCTACGGCCTGTGGCGCAAGGACCGCCATGCCCTCGCCCACCCGCCCCGGGACCGCTGGGCCGACCTGCAGCACGAATGGAACCGCATCTTCTGGCAGTCCCGAGGATCCCGCCACCAGGTCCTGACGGGCCAACTGCCCACACTCCACGACTGCTTCAACGAAGCCGACCTGCTCATCAGCGACGTCTCCAGCGTCGTCTCCGACTTCCTCGCCAGCGTCAAGCCCTACGCCGTCACCAACCCCCAGGGCATGGACGACGAACTCTTCCGCACCCACAACCCCGCAGCATCCGCCGCCTACCTCCTGGGCCCCTCCTGCGAAACCCTCCAGGACTGCCTGGCAGCCGCCCGCTCAGCCGCCGACGACCCCCGCGCACCCCGCCGCCAGACTCTCAAGCACTACCTGCTCGGCGCAGCAGACCCCATGGCCCGCTTCAACGACGCCGTCAACACCCTCGCCCGCCAGGCCACCGAGGCCTACCCCCCGGGCGCTGTCGCCGAACCCGTGACCGCCAACCCCTTCACCCAACCCCCCGCCCGCCCGGCACCACCCCCATCCCCCCAGCCCGCACCCGCACCCGCAGCACCCTGCAACACCCCCGCCCCTCAACCCACTTGACCCTCACCCCCACACCCGCCCACAACACCGCGGTCCGCCACCCCGCCCCCGTCCGCCGAAAGCACCTCTCCTGCCGTGAACACCCAGCCCCCCGCCCCCGCACAAACCCCCGACATCACCATCATCATGGCCGTCTACAACGCCATGCCCTACCTGTCCGAGTGCCTGCAGTCGATCGTCACCCAGACCCTGGGCATGGAGAAGATCGAGGTCATCGCCGTCGATGACGGCTCCACCGACAACAGCGGCACCGAACTGGACCGCTACGCCGACCGCTACCCCCAGGTCCGCGTCATCCACCAGACAAACTCCGGCGGCCCCAGCCAGCCCCGCAACCGCGCCCTGGACCTCGCCCGCGGCCGCTACACCTTCGTCGTCGACGCCGACGACTACCTCGGCCGCGAAAGCCTCCAGCGCCTGGTGGCCATGGCCGATGAACAGCACAGCGACATCGTCCTGGCCAAACTCGTCGGACTCGGCCGCGCCGTCTCCGACAAAGCCCACCGCCACGCCCCCCGCGCCGACCTGTACACCTCCGAGGTCTACCGGACCCTGCACAGCGCCAAGCTCATGCGCCGCAGCATGCTCGAACGCGAACACATCCGCTACCCCGAAGACCTCTGGTTCGGCGAGGACCAGCTCTTCGTCACCGCCGCCTACCTCGCCGCCCGGACCATCTCCGTCGTCGGCGACTACGACTGCTACTACCTGCGCCTGCGCGAGGACGGCGGCAACATCACCTCACGCCGCAAAAACGCCGACGAAACCGTCCAGCACATCGAACGCGTCATGACGATGATCGCCGACCGCGTCACCGACCCCACCGGCCGCCGCAGACTCCTCGGCCGCCACTTCCGCGCCCTGATCGACAAGGCCATCGTCCCCGCCGTACGCCAGCAGACCACCGACCCCGACTACAGCCACGACGTCCTCAAGCGGTGCCGGACCCTGTGCGAGACCCACTACACCCCCGACATCACACAAGAGCTCTCCCAACTCGCCCGCATACGCCTCCACGCCTTCCAGCACCGCAAAGACCACGCACTGACCACCCTGGCGCACTACAACCCCCGTCACCACCACCCCGACACCCTCGTCGACCAAGGCCGCATGTACCGCCGCTACCCCCTCTTCCGCGACCCCGGCGCCGGCCTGCCCGACCATCTCTACGACATCACCGACACTCTCCGTACCCCCCATCGCCTCGACCACATCCAATGGCGCAGCACCTCCACCCTGCGCCTCACCGGTCACGCCTACATCGACACCCTCGAAACCCGCCACATGGCCACCGAAATCACCCTGCTCAACCGGCAGACACAGCAAGAACACCGCATCCCCGCCGCCACCCGCGCAACCCCCCACCTCGCCACTCCCGAAGGAACCCGCCACCCCGACCACAGCCTCGCCGGCTTCACCGCCGACATCGACCTGCGCACCCTCGACGCCGGCAGTCCCATCACCCACGGCACTTGGGACCTCTTCCTCGACGTACGGGCCGAAGGAGTACTGCGCACTGTGCGCTTCGGTCGGTTCCAGGAAGACGGCCTCGACACCCTCGCACGACGGCCGCAAGTCATCGTCCCGGCCGACGAGGACGGCCTGGAGCTCACGGTCTCCGTCTTCTACACCCACGGATGGAACAACCTCAGCCTCGAAGTAGCACAACGCCGCCCCCTGCCCGCCCCTGCAGACACTGCGTAGCTGCCCCTCCTGCCCACACACACGCTCTGCCACCCCACCCTGCACGTGATGGCAGCACACCTGCAGGGCCACCGGCCAACAGGCCGCCAGGTGTTCCTTCGCGTCAGGTAACCGCAGTGGCGGAACACAAACGACCAGGGGCAGCGTGATGGACGCCCAGGTGATGAGCAACTCGCTGACCTGCGGCAGCCGTTCGTGGTCCTGGCAGTGCCGACGAGCCCGCATGATCCACGAAAGCGCCTTCTCCACACATCACTTGCGAGGCAGGACGGTGAAGCCTTCGGTGTCGTCGCTACGCTTGACGATCTCCAGCGTGAGCTGGAGCTTCTGCCGCCGGCGCTGCCGGTGCACGCCCGTCTGTCTTCGCGGGACGCCTGGCCTCGAACCGCCGGACCCCAGCTCTGGAGCAGCGTCACGCCTGAGGTACCGGTGACACGGCCGCGGACAGGGCACAGGAGCACGACGACGGGCACGGGTACAGCCGAGAACAAGCACACCGACCGGCATCCCGAGGATCAAGGGGCTTGGGGTACGCAGGGGACGGCCCGTCGCGTCCCAGCCGCGTTGTTGGGGCGTGGTGCCACCCCAAATGCCGAACGGTTCGGGCACAGCCGCGGCATGTTCGCGGCACTCCATGACAGGACAGGCAGCGCAGATCTGCAAGGCACGGGAAGGCGATTCCCAGCTGATGGGAGCGCCACGGCGGCGGTTCGCTCGCGCCGGTGGACGTTCTATCTTGGGAAATACTGGACGATTCCGAAGAGGTACGAGGCAATCGGGTAGAGCGTCGAGATGACGATCATCGCAAACACGGTCACCCCGACACTCTTGCCGGCCAGGCGGCCCAGGCCCATCCGCTCTCCGGGGCCATCCGCGGGCCCTGCCTCACGTGAACGTCTTGCCGTCCTGGCACGCCGACTCCGACCGGGTGGCCCGGACAACTGTCGGGACGGCTGTCGGCCAAGGCCGAAAGCGGCAGCCTGCTGATGAGGGGCTCCCGTCGCGCTCGCAGCCATGATGCTCGCGCGAGTGTCGGTATCTGTCGCCATCGGGCTTTGGTCCCTTCTCAAGCCGTCGCAGCGGACCACCTGGGCGACCGCCGCGATGTAGCTGTATATGGGGGCTTCCGTCCCGGAGCCTCAGGCAGCAAGATCAAGACCTCGGCACACGGCGGGTCCGGTGACGGAGTTCCCATCATGGCCAGGCGCTCCTGCTACGGAGGACGGCAAAAGTCGATCCACCGACGCTGGAAGGTGACCTTTCCAGCGACCAGAACAGCTGAAAGGGAAATCGGCCTATGGCGGTACTCGCCGATAGCCACGGTCGCGCATGCCAGAAAGGCCAAGCTGGCGCACTGGTCGCCCAATTCGTGTCTTGAGTACTGTTGACCGGCGCCGGCCGGGTGCAGCACGCGCCGCGATGTCCGCCGCTCGCCCTACCCGGATGGATGGCCGACTGGGCCTGGGGCGGCAGAAGGGCAAGCTGCGACGGCCCTTCTGCGTGCGCCGATCCAGGAGGGCTCCTGGGTGCAGCGTGCCCGCGTCGTGTACCGTGCAGGCCGCCCTCGGGGCCCGCCGACTGGTCTCTTGGCCTGTGCCGTTGGACGGGGCCAAGCGGGTAGGGGGCGGTCATGGTCAGCGACCGACCGCGGGAAAGCGGGGCTACTGGGGCGGGTCGCCCTCGTCGGCGGCCGGGAGCTCGATGTCGATGGTGGCCGGGTCGCTGGAGGCGAAGCCGAGGTCGTAGGCAAGGATCGCGGCCTGTGTCCGGTTGTTCATGCCAAGGGTGTTGAGGATCCTGGAGACGTAGGTTTTGACGCTGGTCAGCGACAGGTTGAGGGCTTTGGCGATCTCCTGGTTGGCCAGCCCGCCGCCGACGAGTGCGAGGACCTTCAGCTCGGTTTCCCTGAGCAGGGCGAGCTTCCTGTTGAGGTCGCGCACGCGCACCGGGGTTCGGGCTGCGGAGCGGCTGGTGACGCGTCTGAGGACGTCGAACGACAGGACGCTTGCGCCGGAGGCGACGGAACGGATGGAGGAGGTCAGCTCCTGGGGGGTGGCTGTCTTCAGCAGGAAGCCCGAGGCGCCTGCTTCCAGGGCCCCGAGGACGGCGTCGTTGGTGTTGAAGGTGGTCAGGATGATGACCTTGGGCGGATGGACTATCCGCAGGAGCTGTAGCGTCGCATCGATGCCCCCCACATTCGGCATGTCGAGGTCCATGAGTACGACGTCCGGCTCCAGCTCGCGTGTCACGCTGACCGCTTCGGCCCCGTCACCCGCCTCGCCCACGATGGTGAGGTCCTCCGCCATGGCGAGCAGTGTGCGCAGACCAGTACGGATCACGGGTTGATCATCGACGATGAGTACGCGAATCACGCGGTCTCCATTTTTCTTCAGGCGAGCTGTGAGGATGTCTGTGCCGTAGTCCGAGGATGCGAGAGGCTGGTGGAGCCGTCGGGCGGCCTACTGCACGCCTCAGGCACCAGAGGGAGTCGTGTGCGATCGGTGAATGTTGCACGCCTGTCAGCTGCATACGGGGCGCCACGCCGATGAGAGCATATAGTCGGTGCACATTCACTACGCGCGGCGTAATCACCAGCCGATCGCTTCTCCCACCATGACTCCGAGCCAGGCCGCGAGGGCAAAAACGATGGCCGGCACTCCGATGGATGCGGCGATCAACACCGCCCGGAGCTTGACCCGTCGGCCTTTGCCTTCCGCCGGCGAGGAATCCGCACATGTTTGTTCGGGGAATCTTGGCTTCATTCTCACCAAGATGATGCACTGCACGACGGATTCCGCTGGACGAAAGGTGACGTCCGGGGAACGGGAGTAGATGCCGAAAGAAGGGAGCAGGCGGGGGCTCAGGCGCGGAGGCTTGTCGAGCGACGGGCCGGGGCCTGTTGGCGGTCAGTTGCCCCGGCCCGACGCGCGAGGCGGTTGTGTGGCCCTGCTCCGCCGGCGGTCTCCGGCACCGCCACGAGGGACAGGATCCGCCGGCACTGCGTAACAAGCACCTCCGCACCGACACCCCCGACGCGATGCGGCACCGTCGCCGTGCTTGCAGTGACTGCGTTGGCGCTGGTGCCGCCTGTCACGGGGTGACCGGCGGGGTCCCGGGGAGGTGCGGTGTGGGAAGCGCGGCCTTGAGAAGGAACCCGCCTTCGCGGGTGGACAGCGCGGTCAGGTTTCCGTCTGCGGACTCCAAGCGCCTGCGCAGGCTGTCCAGGCCTGTCCCGCCCGATCCGATGTCGAGCAATACCCCCTCGGGACGAGAGTTGTAGACGCTCACGTCGATACGGCGGGCCAAGAACTCGAGCGTGATGCGAATATGCGTGCCGGTGGCGTGTTTGACCGCGTTGGTGAGCCCTTCCTGTACGACGCGGTAAATGAGATGCGATACCTCGGCAGGGACATCACGAGATTCCCCTCGTCGAACATACTCAACGTCCACGCCAGTTTTCTGGAGATTTTCGATGAGTGTCGGCACGAACTCAAGACGAGCCGTCGCGGAAAACTCTTGAGAGGAATCATGGTCGGCACCCCCTCTGAGCGAGGAAAGGATGACATGCATCTCCTGCACGGCTCTCTGGGCAGCTTCAGGAATTGCTGCAACTGCCGACCGCATCGCATCAGAATCACTCGGCGCCAATTGCACGACCCGAGCCTGGATCGCGAGAACAGAAAGCTGGTGGCCCAAGCCGTCGTGGATTTCAAAGGCCAGGCGGGTCCGTTCCTCTGCCACGGCATAATGGACCGACTGGTCGATCGACTCCCTCAGCTTTCGAGCTTTCTGTTCCATATAGAACTGCAGCTCCCTCTTGCGGCGGACGAATACGCCGGCGACCATGGGAAGCGCGATAAGATACACCCCGGTGACAGCGTTGAACAAAAACCCCACCACGTTAGGGTTCCAGTGGAGTCCGACGACCGGGTAGATCAGGACGGCGAGACCCGCGTACGTCTCCGGACGATTGGTGTAGAGGCCTATCCCGAGAGCCGCCAGAGGAATGATCACGCGATCACCGTCGGCAGCGGTGGCGAGGAAACCGAGAATCAACGTGACAACCGGCAGCCTACGCCACAAAAATACCGCCAAGATACGCAGTGCAACGAACAGCGACGTCCCGAAAGGTCCGTAGAAAGAGCCAGTTCTTCCATAATAATGAACGCTGAGGATTGAGACGGCCACCGCGATGGCGCACAGCATGGCATCGATCGCCCACGGGCCGAGGTCGTGGAAACGGTCGAGAAAGCTCAGCCGCACCACCACCTTCGCGTCCTCGAAGCTCCCCTGCCGGACGCCGGCCGGTCTGATCGCAGCAATGACCTGTCTGCACCGGGCAACCGCTCGTTCAGTCTTGGAACCCATGCTGTCCTTCAGGGAACGGGCTACTCGGGAAATGTGCCGACTGGCCGCGTGGGGTGCCAGTCGATGATCTGCCAGTGCAACCTGATGCCGTGCCGGAACGTCTCGATGCTGCGACTCATGCGCGCACCGGACTGCACCCGGTGACAAGTCCGGTGTGCACCGGACATGGCCGCGCCGACACACGTGCCACCGAGGGCTCCTTCGCCCTTGAGATTCATCCGCATATTAGGGGAGCCGGTATTTACCACGACTGAGTCACCTCGTCGAGCGTCACAGCAGTGAAGGCGACGATGAGGATTCACCTGCCATCCCGTACGTCCTCTGTGGCTGATCACTGTAGCCTCCGCCTTGGCAGAAGTCAGGCAGCCGGCCGGCTTCCTTCGCTCCCCGCCTGTGCGTATTGACGCAGGCAGCTGATAGTGGCGTGCGAGCAGGGTTGGGTGTGTACCGCACGACAGTGCACACCCAACCCGTGTTGCGGCTGTATGAGTTCGAACCAGCCGACGGATACCTACTTCACGGTGAAGGTGGTGGTGCTGGTGGCGCCTGTCTTGCCCGTGGCGTCGATGCTGGTGGCGGTGACGGTGTGCTTGCCGGCATCCATCTTCACCAGGGCGTTCTTGCCGGACCACCACTTGCCCGCGGTGTTCACGCCATAGGTGGCAAGGGTCTTGCCGGTGTCCTTGTCGGTGAGCTTGACCTTCCGCACGCCCTTGGCGTAGTCCGCGGTGCCCTCGAACTTGACCGGAGAATTCACCGTGGTGTTCGCGCCCGGCGACGTGACCACCGGAGCCGCAGCCGTGTCCTTCACGGTGAAGGAGGTGGTGCTGGTGGCGCCTGTCTTGCCCGTGGCGTCGATGCTGGTGGCGGTGACGGTGTGCTTGCCGGCATCCATCTTCACCAGGGCGTTCTTGCCGGACCACCACTTGCCCGCGGTGTTCACGCCATAGGTGGCAAGGGTCTTGCCGGTGTCCTTGTCGGTGAGCTTGACCTTCCGCACGCCCTTGGCGTAGTCCGCGGTGCCCTCGAACTTGACCGGAGAATTCACCGTGGTGTTCGCGCCCGGCGACGTGACCACCGGAGCCGCAGCCGTGTCCTTCTTGGCATCCACCGTGAAATTGCGCGTCGCTACATTGGATGTCAGGCCGCGATTGGACTGCGTGGCCTTGAGAGCCTGGGCTCCCTCAGCCACGTTCTTGAAATCATGGCGCCAGGCGCCATTACCGTCGGCGACCACGGTGACAGACGTACCGCCCAATTGGAGCTTCACCTTGGCCTGCGGCTCGGCGGTCCCGGTCGCCGTGAAGGACGTGCCCACAGTGGCCCCGCCGGCTGGGCTGGTGATGGCAGGGTCCGCAATGTTGTTGACGGCGAACACCGCTCCGTACTGGAACTTTGCCATCACGGAAGTGCCGACGTTCTGCTTGACGGGGGCGTTGTCAAGGCTGCCCATGTAGTCAGTACCCCATGCGTACAGCTTGCCGTTCTTGACGGCATAGGCGGTGAAAGCGTTACCCGTTGCGAACGTCACCCCGCCCCCCGACTTCAGCTCCTCCGGTATCTTCGAGACAATATTACCCTCGTCATTTCCCCACCCGTAAAGGTTCCCGTTCTTCACCGCGAAGACCGAATGGTAAGCAGGGAAGATCTTTTCCACGCCCCCTGCCTTGATTTCGTCTGGAACCTTGGTCTTGCTCCCTCCCGCTTCCCAGCCCCACGAGTAGACCTTCCCTCCCTTCAGGGCGTACTGAGTATCGTAAGCGGCGGCAATATCATCCACTCCGCCCGCCTTGATCTCTTCGGGCATGTCCCGCATGCCCCACCATTGCGAGCCAAACGGAATTACCTTCCCGTCGTCGAGGAGAGCCAAGCCGTTATACATGTCGGCGGAAATCGACTTGACGTTATTGGCGTCCTTGAGCTCGTCGGGGACATCGATGCTGCCCCAGTCATTTTGGCCCCATGCGTACATCTTGCCGTCCTTGACGGCGTACGTTCCGGTGACACCACTCGCGATCTGGTCGACACCTCCCCTCTTGATCTCCTCCGGCATCTTGCTGATCTGGCCGTAGGCGTCAGAACCCCACGCGTACACGTTTCCTTCCTTCAAGGCGAAAAGGGCCAGACTCCCACCGGCGAACTGAGTGACTCCGCCGGCCTTCACTTCCTCGGGAACCTTGTCGAGCCCGTAACCCCGCTCGCCCACGACCTCAGTGCTGCTCCCTTGCGCAGCAGAACCAAGTCCGGGCTTCTCCGCCACCGCGGTCAGCCCCGCCTTCGGCTCGGACACGGCCATGGCCGGACTCGCTCCGCCGGCGGCGATAGCGGCGGCCACCACCGCGGCGGCGCTCGCCTGCAGCCACGGCCTCTTGCGGCTACTGGGCTTAGGAGATGATGCTTCGTCTCTACTCAGTGCAGCGTCACCCTTGAAGGCCATGAGATTCCACTCCTTAATTTTCTTCGAATTTCCACCGTTCAGCGAAACGGTATCCATGCGGCCACGCGAGGCGTTTGATCGCGCCGCCCGACTGCACCCTTTACGGAACCTCACTGTCAGGCTCATTGGAACACCTGGTGTCGCGCGTCAGATCTTCTGGCGCAATGGCCTACGGCTTAGGCCGGCACGTTCCCGTTCCGGAAACGACAAGGCAACTTTCCCATCAAGGGCACAAGACAGTTCTAGCCAAAAGATGACTCTCGGCCGCCTACGATGGCCGCCTTCGGCTGCACTCCAGTCGCAGTTGTGGATCTTGGCGGCCGGTGCTGGTCGGGCGCCCGTAGCGAGTTGCAGCCGTCAAAGACGGCTGCCCGCCACCGCCGTCAGCACACTCCTGGTGTCACGGACCGGGCAAGCGGACCGGCCACCACATCGAACAGTGCCTTGAGCGGGGTGAGGCACCCCGGCCTCGGAGCCTTGCTCACGAGCCGGGGCGGTGTGCGTCTCCTGAAGGCGGATGTGCGATGCGCACAGGAGGAAGTCATCTTTCGCTGTCGATGGTTTACCTGTGTCCATTTACGGCGGTAGGGCTTCCTTGCAGCATATTGATGAGGCTGCTGCCGGTGGCAGTTCAGCAAGTTCACATTACGGGCGACCCGACCTGCCGTCTGCATACGCCCCCCGACACCCGAAAGGGAAAGGTGGGTGCGTCACCCCTTCACCCACCCCTGATCGATATGATTTTCACGAATTCCCCCCGCAAGAATTCCAGCCCTGATGTTTCCGTTGTCGTGGCCGTCTACAATGCCATGCCTTATTTGATCGAATGTCTCAATTCGATTGTCTGCCAGACGGTCGACCGGCGGCGTATCGAGGTGATCGCTGTCGATGACGGTTCCACGGACGGCAGCGCGGAGGAGCTCGACCGTTTTGCGGCCGAGTATCCGCGGATCCGGGTCGTGCATCAGGAGAATTCCGGTGGTCCGTCTCGCCCCCGTAACCGTGCGCTCGATCTGGCGCGCGGCCGGTATGTGTTCGTTGTGGACGCGGACGATTACCTGGGCCGGGAGGCGCTTGAGCGGATGCTGGCGATGGCCGGCGAGCAGGGCAGCGATGTCGTGCTGGGGAAGGTTGTCGGCGTCGGTCGGGGGTCCTCGGTGAGGGCGTACCGGCATGCCGACAGGGCTGATCTGTTTTCGTCCGAGGTGTATCGTTCGCTGAATTCCATGAAGCTGATCCGGCGGTCGCTTCTGGAGCGTGGCCGGATCCGTTTTCCTGAGGATTTGTGGCTGGGTGAGGACCAGATTTTCATGACCGAGGTGTATCTGGCCGCCCGGACTATTTCTGTGGTCGGGAACTATGATTGCTATTTTCTGCGGCGGCGGGAGGTCGGGGAGAACATCTCGGCGCGCAGGCGCACGGTGCATGAGCGTGTGGTGCACATCGAGCGGGTCATGGCGCTGGTCGATGCCCGTGTGGATGATCCGTTGGGGCGGCGGCGGTTGCTGGCACGGCATTTCCGCGCGCTGGTCGACAAGGCTGTGCTTCCCGTGCTGTGTGATCGGGACAGTGATGCGGCGGAGCGGGCGGAGGTGGTGCGCCGGGGGCGTGTGCTGTGTCGCCGGTACTGGGAGGCGGGCATGGTGGGGGAGGTCTCCGCGATCGCTTGGCTGCGTCTTTATTGCCTGATGGAGGGCAGAGATGCCGAGCTTGAGCACCTGGCCGGCTACCGGCCCGAACGAGACGGTGTGGGCAAGGAGTTGGTCGAGGGCGGGCGCATCTACCGTCCGTACCCGTTCTTCCGTGACGCTGCTGCCGGTGTTCCTGATCATGTTTTCGATGTCACGGATCGGCTGCGGGTACGGCAGGCGGTCACCGGGCTGGGGTGGGACAAGGGCCGGCTGGTGGTGTCGGGGTATGCGTATGTCGACCGGGTCGATGCCCGGCAGGTGAGCACCCGCCTGGTTCTGCGCCGGCGCGGTGGTACGCAGCAGTGGACGGTGCCGGCGGAATCGGTGCCGATGCCTGAGCCGACCGGTGAGCACGGGGCAGGGCGCTATGACTACAGCGGTGTGGGCTTCCGGGCTGTGGTCGGTCTTGACCGTGTGGCGGCCGGCGGTGGGCTGGGGCGCGGTGTGTGGGATGTGTATGTCCAGGTGGAGGCCCAGGGGGTGGTCAAGGAGGCGCGGCTTGCTCTGCCGGAGAGCGGGGGGTGGCAGTTGCCCGGCGGCCGTGATCTGTCGGTGCCTGCGGTGTCGGCGGTTGCGTACCGGACCAAGGGCGGCAAGCTGGCTGTGGATGTCGGCGGTGTCTATCACCGGCTGACGCCCCGGGCAGTCCTGGCTTCGATGGGGTGGAGTGGTGATCTGCTGCATCTGCGCGGCAGTTGCCGGGTGGAGAACGTGCCTGGTGCCGCGGTGGGTGTGGAGGCGTTTTTGCGACACCGTGCGACCGATGCGGAGGCCCTCCTGCCGACCACCTTTGAGGCTGGGCCGGCGGATACGGCGGATACGGCGGGCTCGGCGCCGGCTGGTACGGCGGCGGATGTCGGCTTCCAGGCTGTGGTGGACCCGCTGGCAGCAGATGCCGCCGGGCCGCTGTCGTCCGGTGTGTGGGACGTGTGGGTGCGGCTGTGCGCGCCTGGTGTCCTGCGTGAGGTGCGTCTGAAGACGGCTGATGAACTGCCCGTCGGTGATCTGTGGCGTCTGCGGGTGCTGCCGGGTGCGCAGTGCGGCGGTGTGCAGCTGGTGACGCCGTATCTGACCATGGGCCGTCATGCCGCGTTGGATGTGGGCGGGTGCTATTTCACTGCGCAGACGCAGGTATTGGTCAGTCGGGTACGGCGTCATCCAGGCAACCGCCAGGAGGTGATCGTCCAGGGCCGTGTGGGTGTCCAGGGCCTTGCCGAGGGCGGGCTGCGGGTGGAGGTGGTGGACCGCCGGGGCAACCGCTCGCAGGCGGTGGCCCGGCTGGTGCCGACCGACGCCGAGGACCCGCTGCCCAAGGTCGTGGGGCGTGAGCACCATACCGGGCGGTGGCAACTGTTCACCGCGGTGGTGCCCATGGCTGTGCGTCCACGCTTCGCCCACGGTGTGGCGGAGGTGCGTGTGCATCTCACCGTCTCCGGCCGGACTTTGACCGTCCGTCATTCATGCCCGTCTGTCATGCCTGCGGCCCCGCTGTGGCGCGGGGGCGCGCCGTCCCGGAACATCGGAAAGGGGTAAGGACCCGTGTACAGCAAGAGTTTTCCAGCGTGGCTGGGACAGGGCCTGACGGCCGTTCTGGTCACCAGTTATGTGCTGATGCTGGTTGCTGCTCTGCAGGGCTCGGTTGTCCTGTTCGGTGTGGCTGCCGCTGCCACTTACGTCGCCGATGGGGCCCTGCATGGCTGCGGGGCGCGCCAGTTGGCCAGGATGCGCAGTTGCCGGTTCGGTCTGGTGATGCGTTTCGTGCTGCGCCAGGTCCTGCTGCTTGCCCTGGTTGCCATGGCCACGGGGCCCGGAGACGTTCTCGTCCCGGTCACGGTGGCAGGTCTGATGGCGCTGCAGCCTCTGCAAGATGCCTATTACGCGGTTGCTTTGCGGATCAAGCGCAAGCGGCGCCTGCATCCGGTGGATGTGCAGGGTCTCGAGGTGCCGGGATCGGCGGTTGCTGCGCTGCCTCCGCGGCTGTTCTACCGCCACTCCACCCGCAAGATCCTGCACCTGGATCTGCTCCTGACCACGGGAATACTGACGAGCCTGGCAACTGGTGTCCTTGGCTTTGCGGTGGCCGGCACCGCCCTGGCCGTTGCCGCCACTGCTGTGACCCTGGCCGTCTTCGTCTGGCGTGCCCGTGCCTGTTTGCGTACCCCTGACGCCGAGACGGTCCTTGCGGGTGTCAATCAGGCGCTGGATGCCTACCGGCCCGAGGTGGCGCTGTATTTCAGCTTCGCCGCGCTGCCGAAGAACTTCATGTACCAGGTCAACATGTGGCTGAAGACGTTGGAGAGTCTTGAGCACAGGCCGGTGCTGATCCTGCGTGAGCGGGCCATGCTCGCGCGTCTGGCTCCCACCACGGTGCCGGTGGTGTGTGTGCCCAAGGCCGAGCATCTTGCCCGTCTGGACATGGGTGATCTGCGGGTGGTCCTCTACCCCGGCAATGCCGGCAAGAACGTCCACATGCTCCAGCGTGCCCACCTCAAACACGTCTTCATCGGTCACGGTGACAGTGACAAGCAGGCCAGCAGCAATCGCGTGAGCAAGGTCTACGACGAGATCTGGGTCGCCGGCCCCGCCGGTCGCGAGCGCTACCGCCGTACCGGGCATGCCATCAGCCCTGGATCCATCGTCGAGGTGGGGCGCCCGCAGCTGGGCGCCATCACCCCGTACACCGGCAAGCGCCCGTGCGGCATGCCGACGGTCTTGTATGCGCCTACCTGGGAGGGCTGGACCGATGATGCCTGTTACACCTCGCTGACCGGCATGGGCGAAACCCTGGTGGCGGCCCTGCTGGCCCAGCGTGAGCCGGTGCGGGTGATCTACCGGCCGCATCCGCTGACCGGCACCCGCTCACCGGCCGCCGCGGCCGCGCACCGCGCCGTGCTGGCCCTGCTGGAGGAAGACAACCTCCGGCGCCATGGTGGCCCCGCACCGCTGCGGCCCCGCTCGTGCGAGCTGGCCCGGCTGCACGGGCGGTTCACCGAGCTCACCCGCCACGACTTCTACGACGCTGCCCGTCTGCAGGATCTGCGAGGCCGCACGGCGGCTGCCCGCAGTCTCGCCGAGAGGTGGGAGGCTCTGTACTGGGAAACCGGCAGTGCAGATCTTCATCGCGCCGTCACCTCGAGCCGGCCGGGCCTGTATTCCTGTTTCAACCAGGCCGATGTGCTCATCAGCGACATCTCCAGCGTCGTGACGGACTTCCTGCACTCGGCCAAGCCGTACGCCATCACCAACCCCCAAGGCACCCCCGCCGGCACCTTCCGGGCCCGTAACCCGGCGGCGGACGCGGCCTACCTCATCAGCCCGGACAGCTCGGGGCTGGTCAAGGCGCTCGCCGCGGCCCGCTGCCCCGGCCTGGACACGCTGTTCACCGACCGTCTCGCGCTGAAGAGCCACCTGCTGGGTCCCAGCACCCCTTCGAGCACCGAGCGCTTCACGGCGGAAGTCAACCGCCTGTGCACCCCCAGCACCCCGGCGCCACCCGATACCGATCCCTCCCTCCAGGAACCCTCTGCCTCCCCCGCCCAGGAAATGGCCCACCCGTGATGAGCAGCTCCCCCCAGACCACCGCCCGCACCGTCGCCGTTGTCCTGGCCGGCGGAACCGGCAGCCGCGTCGGGCTGCCTCTGCCCAAGCAACTGGTGAAGATCGCGGGCAAACCCGTCATCGAACACACCCTCGCCGTCTTCGAGGACTCCCCCGACATCGACGACATCGTCGTCTACATGCACCCCGACTACCTGGGCGAGGTCCAGGCCATCGTCTCCCGGGCAGGTTTCACCAAGGTCCGCGGAATCCACGCCGGCGGAGGCACCCGCAGTGACACCACCCGGCGTGCCATCACGGCCCTGACCGCCAGTGCGCGGCCGGGCGAGGACCCCAACGTCCTCTTCCACGATGCCGTACGCCCCCTGGTCTCCCGGCGCATCATCTGCGACTGCGTCCGCGCCCTGTCCCGCCACCGAGCCGTGGATGTGGCCATCCCCTCCGCCGACACCGTCATCACCACCCACACCCGCGCGGAGGAAGGCGAGTTCATCGCCTCCGTCCCCCAGCGCGCCGCCCTGCGCCGGGGACAGACCCCGCAAGGCTTCAAGCTCTCCACCATCCGCCAGGCCTACGAAAAGGCCGCCCGCGACCCGCAGTTCGAGGCAACGGACGACTGCTCCGTCGTCCTGCGCTACCTCCCCCACACCCCGGTCCACGTCGTGCGCGGCGAAGAGCACAACATGAAGATCACCCACCCCGTGGACATCTTCATCGCCGAGAAGCTCTTCCAGCTCGCCACCCACCGCATCCCCGGACACGACGGCGACGATGCCTGCCACAGCAGGCTCAGGGACAAGGTCGTCGTCATCTTCGGAGCCAGCTACGGCATCGGCGCCGACGTCGCCGCCCTCGCCGAACAGCACGGGGCCCGGGTTTTCAAATACAGCCGCACCACCACCGGCACCTACGTGGAAAACCCGCGTGACGTCCAGGCCGCCCTCGCCGACGCCCACACCAGCGCCGGACGCATCGACTACGTCGTCAACACCGCCGGCCTGCTGCGCATCGGCAAGCTCACCGACACCTCACCCGACGACATCGCCCACGCCACCGCCGTCAACTACCTCGCCCCCATCCACATCGCCCGCGCCGCCCACCCCTACCTCAGACAGACCCGCGGCCAGCTGCTCTTCTACACCTCCAGCAGCTACACCCGCGGCCGCGCCCACTACGGCCTGTACTCCTCCACCAAGGCCGCCACCGTCAACCTCACCCAGTCCCTCGCCGACGAATGGGCCGACGACCACATCCGCGTCAACTGCATCAACCCCGAACGCACCCGCACCCCCATGCGCCTCAACGCCTTCGGAGACGAACCCGAAGACTCCCTGCTCACCTCCCACACCGTCGCCACCACCTCCATCGACGCCCTCCTCTCCCCCCTCACCGGCCAGGTGATCGACGTCCGCCGCCAGGACCCACTGCACACCACACACCCCCGCACACCGGCCCCGGCCTCGGCCTCGGCCTCGGCCTCGGCCACAGCAGACTCCACCGCCTCCCTCAGGCGCGCGGCCCGGACGGACCCGCTCCCCCGGAGGAAACGCCTTGCCCGTCATGAAGCCACCGGCGAAAGTGCAGGACGCGGGGCGGGGGTGCTGATGTTCCCGACGCCCCCGCCGGATGCGGCGTGACCGCCTGCCACGGGTGGTGATGCGGTCGCGACGGGCGGCGGTGATGTCGTGGGCGCAGCCGGGCCGGGCGGCAGCAGCCCGCCGCGGGCACGACGACGCATCGCACGCGCACTCGTCCCCAGGACCACCACGAGCAACGAGACGTTGTTGCCGTACTAGGGCGTGTCCGATGGGTCAGTGCGGGCCCCGCGGCGTCCGGTGCGGTACATCGCAAGGCGGAGCATTACCCGCGTACCGGGCGTACTCGGGTGATGCGACAACGCAGCGAGGTGCCGTGCCGGGGCGCCGCGGGGCCCGTGCTGACCCATCGGACACGCCCTAAGAGGCCTGCGGCGTCACGCGGTTGAGGACCGACGCACGCAGGGCCGCCGGGTCCACGTCGAGTGCGGTCAGGACCGCGAGGGCGAGGCCTTCGCCCTCCGCGACGAGGCCGAGCAGGATGTGCTCGGTGTCGATGCGCTGCTGCCCGAGGGCGGCCGCCTCGCGCAGGGTCAGTTCCAGTGCCGTCTTGGCGTGCGGGGTGTAGGCGGGCCGCGGGAAGGTGAAGGCCCCGGGGCCGAAGGTGTCGTCGGCGCGTCGCTGGATCTCGGCGACGTCGATGCCGATCGAGGCGAGGGCGTCCTTCGCCGCCTGGCCGCCGGTCGCGGACGCCCCGGACTCCTCCAGGAGCCGCACGACCTCCTGGCGCGTCTGCGCCAGGTCCACGCCGTGTTCGCGGAGCACTTCGCCTGCCGTGCCCGCGGTCTGGGCCAGGCCGAGCAGGATGTGCTCGGTGCCGATGAAGTCGTGCCCCAGGGAGAGAGCCGCATCCTGGGAGGCCACCACGGCCCGCTTGGCGAGCTCGGTGAATTGATCGAACACGTTGTTACTCCTCCTTGCCCATGGCCTTGCGCCGGCCTGCGTGCTTCTCGTGGACCGACTGCCTGCTGACCTGCAGTGCCGTCGCGACGGCCTGCCATGTCCAGCCCTGTTCCCGGGCGTTGTCCACGTGCAGGCGTTCCAGTTCCTCCAGCAGGCGCCGCAGCGAGACGACGGCCTGCAGCCCGATGGCGGGGTCCTTGTCGGTGACCTGGCCTGCCAGCTCGGCGGCCGGTGAGTCCTCGGCGCTCATGCTGTCAGGATTGCCTGACAATGAGGGCGCGTCAAGACACCCTGACAGAAGAAGTTACGGATCAGGCGGAGCCGCCGGCCCTGTCGCGCAGCGCGCGCCCGCACTTGCGTGCGTACGCCCGCTGGAAGGCCGGGACCAGCGGTCCGGCGGCCCGGGTGTACCAGCGCGCCGGGCGGCTGAATGCGGTCACCGTCAGCCGTACGTCCTCGGCCCCGTCGAGGGTCACGACGAACGACTCCTCGCCGCATTCGGGGTGGCCCTTCAGCGTTCCGTAGGCGAAGCCGGCCCGCCGTTCGTCCCGTACGGTCCACACCACCTCACAGGGCGCGGCGATCCGCAGCGGGCCGCGGGCCAGGACGGGGGTCACGGCGACGCCGGGGGCGGCGGGCGGCGTGCCGGGGGCGATGCGCACGCCGGCGGCGCGGTGCATGGTCCAGTCGAGCACCGCGTCGGCGGCGGCCTCGAACACCGCCCGGCCGCGGCCGAGATGGGTGGTTTCGCGGAGGTGGCGGTACCCGTCGGGCAGCCGGTGCCGCCGGGTGGCGCCCACCTCGGGGTAGCTGAAGGTCGTCATCAGCTCCCAGTATGCCGACCGGGCCCGGCGGGGTCGTCCGGGGCCGCCGCGAGCCGTGTGACGTCGACCGAGCCCGCGCCGGACGACGGTTGGGGCAGCAGGGCCCACAGGGCGAGCAGGGCTGCGCAGGCCGCGGCGAGAGCCACCAGGCCCCGGCGGCCGGCGGCCCAGCGGGCCCGGAAGCGGACGGGGTCCTCTACCAGCATCTTGGACGCGACGGCGGCGGCGAGGGAGGCGGTGACGATGACGCCGGTGCGGGACCAGCCCCCGAGGCCGAGGCGGTCCTCGTGGTGCCGACCGGGTTCGGCGCGGTCAGGGCCACCACGGAGCCGGGAGCCGTGGACGTCCACGTGCCGGTGACCGTGGCCTCGGGCGAACTCGACGTGACGGCCATCTCCCAGATCGTCTGCACCGCCGACCACGCCGACGTCCCGGGCGGCCGGCCGGCCACGGAGGTCGACATCCACATCCACGAGAACATCGCCGCGCCCGGCGCCTGGACCCTGCGCTGCAGCCCGAACGGCACCGCGCTGCCGGTCACCGCGCCACGGAACGACGACGCTTGAGCAGCTGATCACTCGGGCCGTACGGCGCGGTCGTAGAGTTCGACCAGTTCGTTCGCGCATGTGTCGGGGTCGAGGCCGGCGGACAGCAGCGGGGCCGTGCTGTCGATGGAGGCACGCAGCGACGCCGCCATGACCTGCGGGTCGAAGGCGCGGAAGACCCCCTCGCGCTGCCCGTCGGCGAACAGGCGGGACAGTCGTCTCAGCCCTTCGACGTGGTGTCGCTCGTACGCCCCCAGGCCGCCGTTGAGCAGGATCTGCTGGAGCGCGCGTACCTGCTGTGCATGGGCGGCGAGGAAGGCGACGTTCGCGCGGATGACGGTGGCGAGCAGTTCGCGGGCGCCGGTCGCGGCGTCGAGGGCGGGCCGCATGAAGGTCTCGCCGTCGGCGACGACCAGATCGGCGACGGCCGCGAACAGCTCGTCCTTGCCGGAGAAGTGATACGTGATCAGCCGTTTGCTGCTGAGCCCGGCCTCCTTGCAGATGGCCTCGAAGGTGGTGGCCTGATAGCCGCGCTCGGCCAGCAGGACGGTCGCGGCGCGGGTGATCTGCTCCTTGCGGGCCGCGGTCGCGGCCTGGCGGGTCGTCATGGCCTTCACGCCTGCCCGCCGGTCCCGGCGTAGGCCCGGCGGACACCCTTGCGGCCCACCATGACCGCGGCCGACGCCAGCAGCACACCGACGACGGCCTGTTCCGCCTTCATCCACACCGGGAAGCCGTCGTGCGGCCGTAGAGCTCGTTATCCATGCGGATAACGTTATCCGAACGGATAACAAATGTCACTGAGTAAGATCCAGCAAGCCTCAGGGGAGGCCAGGGGGAGGAACGATTCGACATGCAGATACTCGGAGCGGACGGCCCGACGCACGTGGGGCCGTTCCGGACGGTCGGGGTGCTCGGCCAGGGCGGCATGGGACAGGTGCTGCTCGGGGTGGCACCGGACGGGCGGCTCGTGGCCGTCAAACGGATCCATGCCGACCTGGCGGAGGATCCCGGGTTCCGCTCACGGTTCCGGCGGGAGGTGGACGCCTCGCGGCGGGTGTCCGGCGCCTACACCGCGCCGGTCGTCGACGCCGACCCGGACGCGCCGACACCGTGGCTCGCCTCGCTGTTCCTGCCGGGTCCCTCGCTGAGCGAGGCTCTGGACGCGGGCGGGGCGCTGCCCGAGGAGGCGGTGCGGCTGCTCGGGGCCGGACTTGCGCAGGCCCTGGACGACATCCACCGGGCGGGGCTCGTGCACCGGGACCTCAAACCGTCGAACGTGCTGCTGACCGAGGACGGCGTACGGGTCGTCGACTTCGGGATCGCCCGCGCGGCCGACCACGAGACGAAGCTGACCCACACCGGCGCGCTGATCGGATCGCCCGCGTTCATGTCGCCCGAGCAGGTCCGGGGCGAGCAACCGGGCCCGGCGGGCGACGTGTTCTCCCTCGGCGTCACGCTCGTGACGGCCGCAACGGGCCGGACCCCGTTCGCCGGGGACTCGCCGTTCGCGCTCATGCACGCCGTCGCCCACGACCTCCCCGATCTGGACTCCGTGCCGCCCCCGCTGCGCCGCATCGTCGAGCCGTGCCTGGCCAAGGACCCGGCCGCGCGGCCGACGCCCGCGCAACTCCTCCAGCTGATCGGCCCGTTGCCCCCCTCCGCACACCCCTGGCCGGAGACCGTGTACGGGCGGATCGCGGAACGCCGGGCCTGGGCGGACCGGCTCGCGGCCACGCCCGCCCCCGTGCCCCCGCCGCCCACCGCGCCCCCGGCAGCGATTCCCCCGCCGCCGCGCCGCCGCCCCCGGTGGCGGACCCCCGCGACCGTGGCGGGCGTGGTGCTCGCGATGGCGGCCGGCGCGGTCCTGGCGATCGGCCCGGAGAACGTCTATTACGCGGCCTTCCCCGCCCCCGTGCCGGCCCCCGGCTCGACCCCGCTCGCGCAGGTACAGGACAAGTACATCAAGTCGGTCCCGACCTGCAATCAGGTCGGGACCAGCATGAAGGCCCCGCCCGCCTTCGGCAGGGCCTGGGGCAATTTCCCCGACAAGGTGTTCCAGTACCGCGACAGCGAAGGGCACACCCATCCGCAGAGCGCCTGTGTCTGGGACAGCCGCTCCGGCGACCGGATCGACATCACCTGGGACCTCTACCGCTCCCGCCCGGGCGGGCCCACCGGTGCCGAGCAGGCGAAGGAGCACTACGAGGGCCTCTTCATGCAGGGCCACACCCCGCGCGATTCCGGGCTCGGGTTCGTGGAGGAAGGCATGTGGCTGAAGGATTCCGACGAGAACAACTGCGTGCTGTACGCCCGGGACGTCAACCTGGAGCTGTTCATCGCGATCAAGGGCGTCCACTACCCGAAGGGCAGCTGCGAGGACCTCGCGAAGGACATGGCCCGCCAGAGCGTGGCGGCGGTGAAGTCCCTGTGAGCGCACCGCACTCCGTACCCGGTACACCCGAGAAGGCCGGGCCGTACCTCCTCCTCACCGAGCTCGGCCGGGGCGGCATGGGCCGCGTCCTGCTCGGGCTCGCACCGGACGGCCGGCCGGCGGCGGTGAAGCTGGTGCACGCGCGGCACGCGGCCGACGCCGGCTTCCGCTCCCGCTTCCGGCGGGAGGTCGAAGCCTCGCGGAAGGTGTCCGGCGCGTACACGGCGGCCGTCCTCGACGCCGACGCGGACGCCGAACAGCCCTGGCTCGCCTCGGTGTTCGTGGCCGGACCCTCGCTGGGTGCGGCCGTGGAGCGCGCGGGCGTACTGCCGGAAGGGGCCCTGCACCGCCTGGCGGTGGGCCTGGCGACGGCCCTGGGCGAGATCCACCGGGCCGGTCTCGTCCACCGCGACCTCAAGCCCGAGAACGTCCTGCTCGCGGAGGACGGCGCCCGGGTCATCGACTTCGGCATCGCACGGGCGGCGGAGACCGGGGACGCCACCGAACTCACGGGCACCGGCTGGGTGATCGGCTCGCCCCCGTTCATGTCGCCCGAGCAGGCCGAGAGCCGCGAACTGACCGGGGCGAGCGACGTGTTCTCCCTCGGCGCGGTGCTCGTCCTGGCGGCGACCGGCCGCAGCCCCTTCGCCGGCCCGTCCGCCCTCCAGACGCTCTACAACGTCATCCACACCGAACCCGACCTGAGCGGTGTGCCCCGTTCCCTGCACGGGACCGTCGCCCGCTGCCTGGCCAAGAACCCGGCCGACCGGCCCACGCCGGCCGAACTGCTCGCCCTCCTGGGCCCGGTGGCCCCGGCGTCCCGGCCCTGGCCGCCCGCCGTGCACCGGATGGTCGACGAGCAGCGGGCCCGGGTCGAGGGCCTGCTCGACGGCGACCCCGAACGGACGGCGCTCGTGCGGGGCGGCGGCCCCGCCGCCCCGCGGACGGCCGTGCTCACCACCTACGACACCCCCGCCCCCGCCCGGCCGCCGCGCCGCCGGCGCCCCGTGGCCTGGGTGACGGCGGGTGCGGTGCTCGCGGCGGGACTCGGCACGGGCGCCTACCTGCTGCTGCGCGACGACGGTGGCAGCAGCACACCGGACAAGTACGTGACGATGCCGGTGTGTTCGGAGGCCGTGCCCAAGCTTCCGCTGCGGGAGGAGCGGAGGAAGGACAAGGACATCACCCGCGAAGACGGCACGTCCGGGAATACGGAGTGCTCCTGGTACGACAGGGACCAGCCCCAGCCGGACGGCTGGAACTACTCCCCCAGCGCCGACGTCTCGTGGAAGGTGTTCCGCTCGGACCCTGGCAAGAACGGCACGGAGAGCCAGCGGAAGGACTTCACCGACGGCGCGAGGTTCGGCAAGCGCGATACCGGCCTCGGATTCGGCGACGATGCCTACTGGTCGGACTCCGCGGCCGAACGGAAGAGCTGCCAGCTCAACGTCCGCGACGGCAACCTCGCGATACGGGTCTACCTCGACGGCGCCAAACACCCCGCATGCCAGACGGAGGCCCGGGACATCGCGCGGGCCGCGCTGGCAGCCATGCCGCCGAGAGCGGACTGAGTCGGGCCGCCTACCCGCCGATCAGTGGCAGCACCGGGAAGGGGTGGTCCTGCCAGAGCAGGCGGGAGGCCTCCTCCGGGTAGGCGGTGACGGCCGATGACGCGTCGAAGACCTGGGTGAGGCGCCGTTCGGCGTCGTACGCGGGCCAGCCGGGGTCGCCGTGGACGGCGAACGAGGTCCACGCGGTACGCATCTGCGCGGACAACTCCTCCGCGGCAGCAGACGGGCTCTCACCGAGCAGCATGGCGGGCAGGCCGCTGCTCAGGTTGCCGAACACGAGAGGGATGTCGAGGCCGTGACAGGCGCCGAAGGCACCCCCCATCCCCGGGGCCGGCCAGGCCAGTTCGTACAGATGGACCCGGCCGCCGCCGGCGGCCTGCGCCTCGGCGAGGTGGAGGCTCGGCATGCGGAACAGCCAGTCCGAACCGACCAGTTCGAACAGCTCGCCCGGTCCTGCGGCCGGGTATCCGTCGCGGTACCGGCGCGCGCCGTCCGGGCCGGGGGCGAAGACATCCAGAGTGGTCGCCGCCTGCTCCTCCGTCACCTTGCCCAGCATGCCCTCGACCACGGTGAACAGCCGCTGCTCGTCACGGGTGTGCCCGACGAGGACGTCGACGCCCCGGCCGGCGCCGTCCGCCAGGGCCTGCCAGGGCGTGGCGGGCAGCACGTCACCGTCGACGACGGGCGAGAACAGGACCGACTTGTGCGCAGGCTGCCCCCAGCGCTCCGCGAACGAGGCCGCCTTGGCGGCGACCGCATCACCGGCTGCGGGCAGCCGGTCCGGAGCCACGGTCGACAGATCGGCCACCGTGGGGTGCAGCCCCAGCTCGGCGGCACAGACACCGGCGATGTCGGCGGCGAGCTCCGGCGAGAAGAACGTCCCGCACACACTCTGCGCGGCCGCCCGGTGGAAGAGACCGGCCGCGCGCGGCATGGCCAGCAGCGCGGCGACCGACCCCGCACCGGCGGACTGGCCGAAGACCGTGACCCGGTCCGGGTCGCCGCCGAAGGCCCGGATGTTGTCGCGCACCCACTCCAGCGCGGCGACCTGGTCGAGCAGTCCCCGGTTGGCGGGCGCACCGTCGAGCTGCGCGAAGCCCTCGATGCCCACACGGTAGTTGAGCGTCACCACGACGAGACCGCCCTCCCGCGCGAGGCGGGCCCCGTCGTACTCGGGAAGGCTGGACATGCCGATGATGTAGGCGCCGCCGTAGATCCACACCAGCACCGGAAGCCCCGCTCCCGCGTGTGGCTCGGGCGACCAGACGTTGACCGTCAGCCAGTCGTCACCCGCCGCGTCCCGCGACAGCGCGTCCATGCCGAAGGCCCCGGCCTGCGGAGGCGGCGGGCCGTACGACACGGCCGTGCGCACACCGTCCCAGCCCCTGACCGGCTGCGGTGCGGCGAACCGGAGCGCACCCACCGGCGGCTCGGCGAACGGGATGCCGCGGAAGACCGCCACGCCCTCTTCCGTACCGCCGCGCACCGTCCCTGCTGCTGTGCGGACTTCGGGCTCGGAGCCGGCCGGCTCGGATGCGGCAGTCGTCATCTCGGTCCCTTCGCAGGCGGGGAGAACATCATCCCGCCGAGGACATCACGAAGGCCAGCCATTTACGGGGCAGTTACGGGGCAGCAGGGCATGCCCGGCGCTCGGCACAGCCGCTTCGGCCACCAGCGCCGAGGTCCGCCTCCGGGGCGAGTACCGCTCCCCCGGACAGGGGACCGGAACGGACCGGCCGGACGATTCGCACGGCATGCCCGACCGGCGAACGTGGACCGCATGGACACCGAAACCCGCACCACCGCCGACTCCCGTGAAGCCGGCCTTCGCCGCTCGATCTTCCGGGCGGCCGCCTATGCGGCGGCCGTCTGGGCCACCGCCTTCTCCCTGGTCCACGTGTACTGGCTCCTCGGCGGCCGGATCGGACTGCCGGCCGGCCTCTCCGTGCTCGGCAACACCCCGCTCCTCGTCATCGACATCCTTGCCGTCCCCCTTTCCGCCGTGGCCGCTGCCCTGGCCCTGGCACTCGTCCGGCCCTGGGGCACACGGTTCCCGGCAAGACTGCTCACCGTCGCCGTCCGGGGCACTGCCGCACTGCTGCTCCTCCACGCCGCATCGTCCGTCCCGGAGTGGGTGGCCTTGGCCGTGGGTGCCCGTACGGCCTCCGGTCTCGACGCGATGGACCGGTTCTCGACCTTCGTGTACGAGCCGTTCTTCATGGCCGGCGGGCTGCTCTTCGCCCTCGCCTCCCTCGGCCGCCGAGCGACGGCGTCGGCCCGGGCGGGCGCGGCCGGGTGACCGTGCAGGCCGCCCCGGTGGTGCGCCGCGCGGGCCCGGTGGCGGCTCTGTCATCGTGGCGGTCATCGTGGCGCCGTCGACCGCCTGTGACCGGAGGGAACCCCGTGGCCGCCGTGCTCACCGTGCTGTTCGCCGTCCTGGCCGCGGTGAGCAACGCCGCGGCCGTGGTGCTCCAGCGGACGGCCGCCCGTACCGCGCCCCGGTCGGACGCCTTCAGCCTGCGGCTGATGCGCCATCTGCTGCACCGTCCCGTGTGGCTGGGCGGGATCGCCGCCGTGATCTGCGCGGCCGTCTTCCAGGCCCTCGCGCTCTCGCTGGGCTCGCTCTCCCTGGTGCAGCCGATCGTCGTCAGCGAGCTCCCCTTCGCCCTGCTGATCGCCGGCCCCGTGCTGCGCCGCCGGCTGCCCGGGTACGGCTGGGCCGCCATCGCGGCGGTCGCCGGGGGCCTCGGGCTGGGACTGGCCGCCGCCGCGCCCAGTGGCGAGCACGTGCACGTGGCCGCCGCGCGGTGGCTGGCGGCCGTGGTGGCCGCGCTCGCCGCGATGGCGGTGTGTGTCGTCGCCGCTCTTCCGCGCCCCCGGGGCAAGGCCCGCGCCGCCTTGTTCGCCACCTCCGCCGCCGTTGGGTACGCGCTGACCGCCGCCCTGATGAAGGACGCCGCGGTCGCCTTCGCCCGGCAGGGCGCCGCTGCCTTCTTCACCACCTGGCAGGCCTACGGCTTCGTGGTGATGGGCGCCGTCTCCCTCTTCCTGCTCTCGAACGCCATGGAATCGGGGCCGCTGCTCGCCTCGCAGCCCGCGCTCACCCTGGGCGATGCGCTCGTCAGCGTCACCCTGGGGCTCGTGGTGTACGAGGAGCACGTGCGCACCGGGTGGTGGCTGGTCCCGGAGGCCGTCGGGGTGCTCATGATCACTGCCGGGGTGCTGGTACTCCCCCGGGTGGAGTCGCAGGCCCTGCCGGACCCGCCGGGCGCGGCGGGGCCGCGCCCGGGGTGACCGGCGGACCCGGGCCGCCGTTCACGTACGGTGCGTCAAGGGGTCAGTGTCCACTTCTGGTTGGGCAGGCCGTTGCAGTCCCAGATGCCCAACTGGTTGCCGTTGTCGGTGTTGAAGCCCAGGTCGTCGAGGCACTTGCCGGTGAGGACGTTCTTCAGCGATCCGTCGGCCTGCGGGATCCACTGCTCGCCCTGGCTGGAGGGGATGCAGTCGTAGATCTCGACCTTGGTGCCGTTCTCGCTGCGTCCCCAGACGACGTTCAGGCACATGCCGAGGGCGCGGACCGTGTGGTCGGTGCCGAGGGTCCACCACTGCGCACCGGTGCCGTTGCAGTCGTAAATCTGCACCGGAGTGGCGACATTGGTGCTGCCGTGCTGGATGTCGGCGCACTTGCCGCCGTAGCCGACGAGCCGGCCCTGCTGTCCCGTCACCCCGATCACCACCGGGCGGATCGTCCTGGTCGCCCAGGACCGGGGGCGGTTGCACAGGGCGGACGACGTGCCGTCGCCGGTGACGACATTGCCCGTCACCCAGTAGTCGACGGGCTGGTTGCCGATGAGTTGAAGTGCCCTCCTCCCTTCGCGAGCTCAGGAAGGAGACTCCGCCCACATGGACGGCCGGCTCTTCGTCGACGACGGGCACCGCCCGGTCCTGGCCGCCTACGACGCGGTGCTCGTGCTCTATCCCGCCTGGCAGTTGACGGCGCTGTGCAGGACGGTCGCGCGACGGGCCCGCCGGGCGGATGCGGGCGCGCACCGCACCGGGCTGCGCCTGCTCACCGCCGCCGCGGCCGCGGGGCTGGTCTGGACGGCCTGGGGACTCGACGACGTCCGGCTCGCCCTGCTCGCCGGCCGGCACACGGACGGCGACGACGCGGTCTCCATGGCGCTGGGCCTGCTGTGCACGGCCCTCGTGACCGCCGGAGGCAGTGCGGCCGCGCCTGGCCCGCGCTGCGCCACTGGTGGTGGTGCCGCCGCACCTACCGGGCGCTGGGCCTCTTGTGGTTGGCGCTGCACGGGGCCTTCCCCGAGACGGCTCTCCCGGGGAATCGCCGTCTCCTCTTCCCCCGCCGGCTCCGCTTCGCCCTCTACCGCCGGGTCATCGAGATCCACGACGGGCTGCTCCTGCTGCGCCCCCGCCTCCGGCCGACGGCCCCGGAGGACGACGCGGCGCACGCCGCGGCCGCACAGATCGCCGCGGC
The DNA here is from genome assembly GCF_047456005.1 of Streptoverticillium reticulum. NCBI lineage: Bacteria > Bacillati > Actinomycetota > Actinomycetes > Kitasatosporales > Streptomycetaceae > Streptomyces > Streptoverticillium reticulum. The sequence continues at coordinate 539,711 of NZ_CP179755.1, forward strand.
ACTGCGAACCCCCGCTCCGGCGACGGGTCTCCCGCCCGGCTCGCTTCCCCTGGACACCGCCCCCGGCACCGATGCCGCCGCATCCCGACTCGCCGACGTCTCCCTGGCGTTCGCCCGGCTGGGCAGCGTGCCCGGGTGGGAAGCGGCCGACGGGCGACAAGCCGTTCAGAGGAAGGGGCGCTATGCCCGGTCCAACCACCGCACCTCGTACGGCGAGAGGGCCAGCACCCGCCCGTCGACCCGGGCCGCGACCGGCCGGCGCTCGGTGTTGACGACGAGCACGGCCGCCTCGTCGGCGAGGACCTCGATCCTGGCGCCGAATGCCGCGGTGGCAGGGACCGGCCGGAACGCGGTGCCAGGGGGGAATTCCCGGGCGAACCGGGCCAGCAGCCGCGCCATGGGCAACCCGCCGCCTCCGTCGTGCAGTTGAGTGCTCCGCCACAGGCAACCGGGGCAGTCGCCCCCGGCCTGCTGCGGATTCCAGTAGAAGGCGGCCGCCGCACCGCCCACCGCCAGCTTCATCAGCGCGGTGGCATGCACGGCGGTGCGGTGCCGCTCGCTCCAGCCGTCCCGGCCGCCCGGCCCGTCGTCCTCGGCGGGCGGCTCGACGTACCATTCGGCCCACCACACCGGGAGCCCGGTGACGCTCCTCAGCCAGCGGGTGACATCGGCGAACTTCCCGGTGGCGGCGAACTCGTCGGGGATCGCCCGGTGGCCCTCACGGGTGTAGCTCGCTCCGTCGACGACGACGAAGTCCGCACCCGCCTTGTGCGCGTTCCAGTAGTGGACGACGTCGACGGTGCGCCGGTCGAGCCCGCCCCAGGGGCCGCGCACCTCGGGTGAGCCGTCCTCGTCGCCGGGCGGATCGTGGTCGACGACCACGTAGGGACCGCCGACCAGGTTCTCCGGGTTCTGCCGCTTCAGCTCCGCGTACACGAGGTTGTACAGATCGGTGTACCCCTCGTGATTCCAGCGGCGCTTGCGTTCGTCGTAGAAGCCCTTCAGTTCGTTCCACACGAGGAAGTGCCGGATGTCCGGATACCGGCGGGCGACCACCCCCGCCAGCCGCGCGAAGTCCGCGTAGTGCCCGGGGTCGGGCGCGGCCTCCAGCCGCGACCAGTCGGTACGCCCCTTCCGCCCGCCCTTCATCCAGTCGGGGGCACCGCACAGGGTCAGGACGGGTGTCGCGCCGGTGGCCCGCATCAGCGCGACGCGCTCGTCGAGGGCCTGGAAGTCGTACCGCCCGGGCGCCGGTTCGGGGTTTTCGGCGCCCCAGCCCATGATGTGCTGGTTCTGCGGCAGGGGCTGCGCGGAGAGCAGGGCACCGGCCCTTTCGGTGGCGTCCGGTGTGCCGTGGTCCGCGCTGTACCGGGTGTGCGTGAAGCCCCAGCCCGGCTGGAGCGCCGCCGCGCGACGGCCCGCGCCCGGCCGGTCCCCGACGTCCCCGTCATGTCGTCGCACGACATCCGAGGATATCCGGGACCGCGCGCATCCGGTCCAGGAACGACCGGACTTCCGCGGCGCACACGTCCGGCGCGTCCGCGTAGGCCGCGGCGTCGGCTACGTAGGCGTCGGGCGTGAAGTCGCCGCCGTTGTCCGAGAATCCGTGCCCTCGCTGGTCGAGCGCGACGACACGGCAGCGCCCGGCGAGCGCGGCGGCCAGCGGGGCGAAGATCCGCCCGCGCCCGAAGTGGCCGTGCAGGGCCAGCAGTACGGGTCCGGGGCCGCCGAAGTCCAGGTAGGCGAAGCGGCGGTTGCGGAGCCGGATGAAGGAGTCCACGGGCATCGGTGACCTCCCTCGTGCTGTCCTGCCGAACGTCGAGCAGTTGGTTGAAGGCTGTCGACGGGTCCCCTGAGAACAGCTAAAAGCTAAGGGTTTGCGTTTCGGAGTGACGCCGACCTAGAATACTTAACGCAAAGAATTCGCCTTAAGGCTCCATGCCGCGCACGGCCTTTGACGCCTTCGGACACTCCGCCGCTCCACCCCCGACCGAGAAAGAGAAGGTCCATGACCGCCGTCGAACTCACACCGCCGGAGGCCGCCCGCTGGGCCGCCCGCTCCGGGCTCGTACTGCCCGCCGAACGTCACGCCGCGGTCGCCGCCGTCGCCGACCACATCCACGGCGTCGTCGCGGTCCTGCGCGAGCTGGACTTCGCGGACGTCCCGCCCGCCGCTGCCTACCGCGCCGGACAGGAGCCGCACGGTGCAACCGTATGAGCTGTCCCTCGCCGCCGCCGCGGACGCGATCCGTGCCCGGCGGCTCTCCCCCGTCGAACTGGTCGACTCCGTCCTCGACCGCATCGAGAAAGTGGAACCGCACCTCGGCGCCTACGTCACGGTCACCGCGGAGCAGGCACGCCGGGCGGCGGGCGAGGCCGAACACGAAGCGGCGCACGGCCGTTACCGGGGGCCGCTGCACGGCATCCCGATGGGGCTCAAGGACCTGATCGACGTCGCCGGGATGGCCACCACGGCCAGCTCCCGGGTGCGCGCCGGCCATCGCGCGACGGCGGACAGCACGGTCACCGCGCGGCTGAGCGCGGCCGGCGCGGTCCTGCTCGGCAAGACCCACACCCACGAGTTCGCGTTCGGCCTGACCACTCCGCAGACCCGCAACGCCTGGGACCCCGGCCGGGTCGCCGGTGGTTCGAGCGGCGGCTCCGCGGTCGCCGTCGCATCGGGCACCGCGACCTTCGCCCTGGGCACCGACACCGGCGGGTCGATCCGGGTGCCCGCTGCGCTCAACGGGGTCGTCGGCCTCAAACCGACCTACGGTCTCGTCCCCCGCCACGGCGTCACCTCCCTGTCCTGGTCACTGGACCACGTCGGCCCGATCACCCGCACCGTCGAGGACGCCGCCCTGGTCCTGACCGCACTGGCCGGACACGATCCGCGCGACCCCGCCTCGCTGTCCGTGCCCGCCACGGACTACCGGCCCGGTGCCGGCACGGACCTGACGGGGCTGCGCATCGGCCTGCCGCGCACCTACTACTTCGACAACGTCGATCCGCGCATGGAGAGCGCCGTCCGGCAGGCCATCGGGCAGCTGGAAGTCCTGGGCGCACGGCTCGTCGAGGTCGACATCCCGATGACCCGCTACGTCCAGGCCACCCAGTGGGGCCTGATGGTGCCGGAGGCCGGGGCCTACCACGAGAGCAGCCTGCGCACGGTCCCCGAGCTGTACCAGGACGACGTCCGCATCCTCCTGGAGGCAAGCGAGTTGATGAGCGCCGGGGACTACGTACGTGCGCAACGCGCCCGCACGCTCATGCGCGCCGAGTGGGCCCGGCTGCTGGATCAGGTCGACGTGATCGCCGCCCCGAGCGTGCCGATGCCCGCAGTCGGCGCCGACGAGGAGACGGTCAGCTGGCCCGACGGCACGGTCGAGGGCGTCTCCGACGCCTACGTGCGCCTCTCCTCCCCCGCCAACATCACCGGGCTGCCCGCCCTGACCGTTCCGGTCGGTCACGATTCTGTCGGCATGCCGATCGGCATGCAGCTGCTCGGCCGTCCCCTCGGCGAGCCCACGCTCCTGCGGGTCGGCCACGCCTACGAGCAGACGCAGCCGGCCCGGGAACTCGCCACGGTGGCCTGAGCGTGGCGCACGGGCGCGCCCTGGCCGACCGGGGGCCACCACGGCTTGTCACACGACCCCCACCGTGCGTCGCTTCAAAAAATCTTTACAACTGCGACGCCTGATCGCACCCCCCTCCCCACCACCCCGCGGAATGCCGGTTATGCCCGGCACGCTTGATGGCGCTGTGTCCAACTATGTTCCGGGAGCGGGACAGAGGGCGCGAATCTGTTACTCGATCTTGTGAAGAAGTCGCACCGATACGGCAAAGGAATCGGAAAGTCACCTGTTCGGACGGCGCGCTCCCGCGCCCGCATTCAGCAACGCGGTTGGCCGCGCAGCCCGTTCGCGTGCTTATATCTGCGGCACCGCGGCGACCCTTTGAACGGCGGTCGATTTCGGCCGGGTTGTCGTGGGAGGCGGTGGGACGGATTTCCCGTTGCCCATCGTCTTTTTGAGAAAGAGTCAGACGAACGAAGGGTGCGCACACACCATGCGTAACGACATCGAGACCCGCGAGATCGACGACGCCGAGCTGGACGCCATTGCCGGTGGCGTCGCGATCTCCGGTGGTCTTCTCGGCGCCGTGACCGGCGACGTTCACAACGTGGTCAACACCGTGACCTCGCTGAACACGGTGGGCGCCGCCAAGGCCCTGCCCGGTGAGGTCGAGGGCATCGTCGGCCTGAACGTCGGCGTCGCCGGCCTCTGAGCGTGAACTCCGCCACCGGACAGCAGGGTCCGGGGAGTTCCACGGCCTGACGGTCGCGTCCGCGCTGCCGTGATGCATCGCAGGAAACCCATGAGCCCCGGAACTACTCCCCTGTTCCGGGGCTCATGGCCGTTTCCCCGAGATCCCCAAGTCCCCCCGAGCAATTCGACAAGCCTGTCGAGAATGCAGTCGAAGGAATGGTTCGTGCAGTTCCGCCAGAAGGCGCTTTCCAAGCTGCAATCGCCCGAAGAACTCGATTTGCCCGTGCACTTCGCCCGCCCGCAGGGACGTCTCGTCCTCGCCGTCACACTCCTCGTGATGGCCGCGGCCGGCGTCTGGGTATTCACCGGATCGGTGTCCTCCAGGCTGAGTGCACCCGGCATCCTCACCCACCCCGACGGTAGTTACCTGTTGCAAAGCCCCTACGCAGGACAAGTCACCGCAGTCCTCGCCGAGGAGGGACAGCTGCTCTCCGCGGGCACCCCGCTCGTCGAGGTCTCCACGGACCACGGCACCCGGACCGTGCGGGCAGTGGCCCGAGGGCGGGTGACCACGCTGGCCGCCAGGACGGGCAGCGTCCTCGCCACGGGCGCGGACGTGGCGATCGTGGAGCGCGTGCAGAACCCGGACGACCCACTGGTGGCCATGCTCTACGTACCCGGTGACAGCGGCGGGACGATCGCCCCGGGCGCCCCGGTCGACCTGACCGTCCAGTCCGTCCCCCGCGAACGGTTCGGCATGCTCCGCGGCCGCGTCGAGGCCGTCGGCCACGCCCCCCAGTCGCAGGCCCAGATCAGCAGCTTCCTCGGCGACACCCGACTCGCCGCGCAGTTCTCCCGGCAGGGCGATCCCGTCGCAGTGCTCGTGCAGTTGGAGCGTTCCTCCGCCACGAAGTCGGGCTACCGGTGGACCTCCGCCGACGGGCCCCCGTACCCCCTCGGCTCCACCACGCCCGTCACCGCCGCCGTCCACCTCGCCGCGCAGCGGCCCGTCGACTGGCTGCTCCCATGACCGCGACACAGGACAACGCCCCGCTGCGCACGCCCGCTCCCGGCCACCGGCGCCGCCGGGGCACAGCCCCCGTGCCCGTGCCCGTGCCCAGGGGCAGGACGCCGCGGCCCGTACGCACCCCCACCGTGCTGCAGATGGAGGCCGTGGAGTGCGGCGCGGCCGCACTGGGCATGGTGCTCGGCCACCACGGCCGCTTCGTCCCCCTGGAAGAGCTGCGCATCGACTGCGGCGTCTCCCGGGACGGTTCGCGCGCCGGCAACCTCCTCAAGGCCGCCCGCGGCCACGGGCTGCGGGCCAAGGGCATGCAGATGGACCTGGCCGCACTCGCCCGGCTGCCCGCCCCGGCCGTTCTCTTCTGGCAGTTCAACCACTACGTCGTCTACGACGGCATGGGCCGCCGCCTCGGCCGCCGGGGCGTGTACGTCAACGACCCCGCCAAGGGCAGGCGTTTCGTTCCCATGGAGGAGTTCGACACCGGCTTCACCGGCGTCGTCCTCACCTTCGAGCCCGGCGAGGGGTTCCGCCGCACCGGCCGCAGACCCGGCATCCTCGCCGCCCTGCCCGCCCGCCTGCGCGGCACGTCCGGCACCATGCTCGCCGCCGTGCTCTCCAGCCTCCTGCTGGTGGTCGTCGGCGCGGCGGTGCCCGCGCTGAGCCGTACGTACATCGACACGTTCCTCATCGGCGGCCGGACCTCCCTCACCGGCGTGCTCCTCGCCTCGATGGCGACCGCCCTGCTGCTCACGGCCACCCTCACCGCGCTGCAGCAGGCCAACCTGCTGCGCGGGCGCATCATTTCCTCCACCCTGGGCAGCGCCCGCTTCCTGCGGCACCTGCTCAGGCTGCCGGTCACCTTCTTCGCCCAGCGCAGTCCCGCCGATCTCGTCCAGCGGCTGCAGTCCCACGACGCCGTGGCCGAGACCCTGGCGAGGGACGTGGCCGCCGCCGCAGTGGACGCGGTGGTCGTGGTCCTCTACGCGGTGCTGCTGTGGACGTACGACCCGCAACTCACCGTCGTCGGCATCGGCATCGCGCTGCTCAACGTCGTCGCCCTGCGCGTGGCCGTCCATGTACGCGCCACCGGGACCGAGCAGTTGCGCGCCGAGAACGCGCGACTCCTCAACACCGCTTACAGCGGCCTGCAGCTCATCGAGACGATGAAGGCCACCGGCGGCGAGAACGGCTTCTTCCGCCGGTGGGCCGGGCGGCATGCGGTCACCCTCGACGTGCAGCAGCGGCTCGGCGTGCCCAGCGCCTGGCTCGCGGTCGTCGCCCCTACGCTGGCGGCGCTCAACAGCGCACTCATCCTGATGATCGGCGGCCTGCGGGCGGTGGAAGGGCATCTCTCGGTCGGCCTGCTGGTCGCCTTCCAGGCCCTGGTGACCGGCTTCACCGCCCCCATCGCCCGTCTCAACGGCGTGGCCGGGCGCGTCCAGGACTTCGCCGCCGACGTCGCCCGCCTCAAGGACGTCGAGAACTTCCCCGTCGATCCGCTCCACGCGCGGCGCGAGCCGCCCGCCGGTACCCGCCGCCTGACGGGCCACGTCGAACTGGACGCCGTCACCTTCGGCCACAGCCCGCTGGACGCCCCCCTGCTCAAGGGCTTCTCCCTCTCGGTCGGCCCCGGCCGGCAGGTGGCGCTCGTCGGCGGCTCGGGCAGCGGCAAGTCCACCGTCTCCCGGCTCGTCTCCGGCCTGTACGCCCCCTGGGAGGGCGCCGTCCGCATCGACGGCATGCGGCTGGAGGACATTCCGCGCGGCGCGCTGGCCGCCTCCGTCTCCTTCGTCGACCAGGACCTCTTCCTCTTCGAGGGCACCGTCCGCGACAACGTCGCCCTGTGGGACCCGTCCGTCTCCGACGAGGCCGTCGTCGCCGCCCTCCAGGACGCCGCCGTCCACGACGTCGTGGCCCGGCGCCCCGGCGGCATCCACAGCCGCGTCGAACAGGACGGCCGCAACTTCTCCGGCGGCCAGCGCCAACGCCTGGAGATCGCACGGGCGTTGGTCCGGCGCCCCAGCGTCCTCGTCCTGGACGAGGTGACCAGCGCACTCGACGCGGCGACCGAGCAGATCGTCATGGACAACCTGCGGCGGCGCGGCTGTGCCTGCGTGGTCATCGCCCACCGGCTGAGCACGGTGCGCGACAGCGACGAGATCGTCGTGCTCGACCGCGGCACGGTCGTCGAGCGCGGGCGGCACGAGGAGTTGCTCGCCGCGCAGGGCGCGTACGCCCGACTGGTCAAGGAGCACTGACGTGACCTCTCCCCACCACGCCCCGGCCGCCGCCACCGACCCGGTCGTGGAGGCGCTCGGCGGACTCGGCACGGCCGTCGACTGCGCGGGGCTGCGCAGCCTTTCCCTGGAGGGGCCGCACGTCCTGTGGCTGGTCGTGGACGGCGAGCTGGACCTGTTCGCGGTCGACGCGGCGCAGGCCGGCCACTGGCACTTCCTGGGCCGACTGGCAGCGGGCACACTGCTGTTGGGCCCGGCCCAGGGCCCCCGGCACACCCTGCTCGGCAGGCCCGTCCACGGCTGCCGGCTGCGCCGCGTGGAGCTGCGCGAGCTGAACCGTCCGTCGTACGACCACGATCCGTACGGGTACGGCGCGTACCGACACGATCCGTACGGGCACAACGCGTACGGACACGATCCGTACGGGCATGTCTCCCACGGTGCCGTCGGCGGTGCGCCGAGTCCCCTGGAGAACGCCTTCGCGCTCGGCGTGGGACGCGGTCTGCGTGCGCTCTACCAGGAGGGTGCGGCCGACGACGACGTCCTGTGGATGCAGATCTCCCCCGGCGACGTGCAGTACGGCGCCCTCTACGAAGGGCACGACACCGCCGGTGTGCTCCTCGTCGACGCGGCGATGTGGCAGGGCATGGTCGACCAGCAGTACCGGCTGCTGTACGCCCTGGACGACCGGATCGAGGAGCTCGAACGCGCCCACGAGGACCGCGCGGCGGCCGGTGTCGAGGCCGGTGAGGCCGCCCGCGCGCAGGCCGACCGGGCGTTGCTGGCCTCCATCGGCCGTTCCCGTGGCAGCGCGCACCGCAGCACGGGGGACGACGCGACGTTCGCCGTGTGCCGCCTGGTCGCCGACGAGGCCGGCATCACGCTGACCGGGCCCGGCGGCAGCGGCGCCGCCGGCTCCGGGCCCGTGGATCCCGTCGAGCGCATCGCGCTCGCCTCCCGGATCCGCACCCGTGTCGTCAGGCTCGACGGCCGCTGGTGGCGGGAGGACAACGGGCCCCTGGTGGGCCGGCGCGCTGACGACGAGACTCCGGTGGCACTGCTGTGGCGGCGCGGGGGCTACCAGGCCGTCGATCCCGCCACCGGCACACGCGAACGCGTCGGCAAGGCCGACGAGGCCGCCTTCGCGCCGCGCGCCGTCATGTTCTACCGACCGCTGCCCGACGGCGAGTTGGGCCTGTTGCGGCTGCTGCGCTTCAGCCTGCGCGGCACGGCGCGGGAGCTGCGCTCCCTGCTCCTGGGCGGGCTGGTCGCGGTGGGCCTGGGCGCGCTCGTGCCCGTCGCCACCGGCAAGGTGCTCGGCTCGTACGTCCCGCAGGCCGCGAACGACCTCATCGTGCAGACCTCTCTGGCGCTCGTCGCCACCGGTGTCGTCTCGGCCGCCTTCATGCTGCTGCAGAACATCTCCGTCCTCCGTCTGGAGGGCCGTATCGAAGCCACCCTGCAACCTGCCGTATGGGACCGGCTGCTGCGCCTGCCGACGCGATTCTTCACCGACCGCTCCACCGGCGAACTGGCCGGCGCGGCCATGGGCATCAGTGCCATCCGGCGCGTGCTGTCCGGCATCGGCTCGGTGACCGTGCAGGCGAGCACCGTGGGGGCGGTGAACCTCGTCCTGCTGCTCGCCTACAGCGTGCCGCTGGCGCTGGCGGCGATCGCGCTGCTGCTCGTGATCGCCGCGGCCTTCCTGGGCTTGGGGCTGTGGCAGCTGCGCTACCAGCGGCAGTTGATCGGGCTCGAGGACAGGCTCAACAACCGCGCCTTCCAGACCCTGCGCGGGCTGCCCAAGTTGCGGGTGGCCGCCGCCGAGAGTTTCGCGTACGCAGCCTGGGCGAAGGAGTTCGCCCGGACCCGGGTGCTGCAGCAGCGCATCGGCCGGATCAAGAACATCGTCACGGTGCTCAACGCGGTGTGTCTGCCGCTGTGCACGCTCGTGATGTTCGTGCTGCTGGCGGGACCGGCACGGGGCAGCATGTCCGCCGGTGCGTTCCTCACCTTCAGCACCGCCGTGACCATGCTGCTGTCCTCGGTCACCCAGCTGACCGGTGCGCTCCTTTCGGCTGCCGCCGTACAGCCGATGTTCGAGCGGGTCGGGCCGCTGTTCCGGGAGACCCCGGAGGTGAGCGGCTCCAGTGTCCGGCCGGGAACGCTGAGCGGTGCCCTGGAGGCGCACAACCTGAGCTTCCGGTACGCCGAAGACGGCCCGCTCGTCCTCGACGACGTGTCGTTCCGGGTGCAGCCGGGCGAGTTCGTCGCGATCGTCGGGGCCAGCGGCTGCGGCAAGTCGACCTTGCTGCGCCTGCTCATCGGCTTCGACAAACCGGCCACCGGCAGCGTCCTGTACGACGGCCAGGACCTGGCGGCCCTCGACCGGGCCGCCGTCCGCCGCCAGTGCGGCGTCGTCCTGCAGAACGCCCAGCCCTTCTCGGGCTCGATCCTCGACTGCATCTGCGGGGCCGAGAGCTTCTCGCTCGAAGAGGCGTGGGAGGCCGCCGAGTCGGCGGGCCTGGCCGACGACATCAGGGCCATGCCCATGGGCATGCACACCATGCTGTCCGACGGCGGCGGCGCCGTCTCGGGCGGCCAGCGCCAGCGGCTGATGGTCGCCCAGGCCCTCGTCCGCAAGCCGCGCATCCTGTTCCTGGACGAGGCGACCAGCGCGCTGGACAACGAGACCCAGCGCATCGTCATCGACTCCACCCGCGCCCTGCGGGCCACCCGCGTCGTGATCGCCCACCGGCTCTCCACCGTCATGGACGCCGACCGGGTCGTGGTGATGTCGGAGGGCCGGATCGTCCAGCAGGGCACGCCGGCCCGACTACTCGCCGACACGTCCGGCTTGTTCCACGAGCTGGTGCGGCGGCAGATCACCTGACGCGGCCCTCGTCGACGGCGGAGGCGACGCGCTTGACGGACCGGCACGCGCGTGAGCCCGGCCACCCCTCGCTGATCGCGCCCCCGAATCGCGCCCCGAAGGGGCGCGGGGAACTGTGCGACCAGCCACAACGGGCCCGCAGCCGACGCACTGCACTTCCGGCGGAGCGCTAGCGCTGCGCTTGTCGCGCTGGCCCGCGACGATCTGTTCGGTGACCCCGTCACTGCCGAAACGGCCCTGGACGGCGGCTGCCAGGCCGGGGGCGACGCCGCCGAACAGGGTCGCCAGGCGCAGGCTCAGCGGGGCCACGTCCACCTCGGCGAGGTTCTGCTCGACGGCCCGTACGGTCGCGCGCGCCACGTCCCGCGGTGAACGCGTGCCGATTCCGCGGGGCAGGGTCGCGCCGGAGTCGGCGAACATGCCCGCGTCCCTGATGAAGCCGGGGAACACCGTCGAGACACCGACGTTGTGGGGCCGCATGTCCTCGCGGAGCGCGAGGGCGAAGCCGCGCATCCCGAACTTGGTGGCGTTGTAGAGGGATGCCTGCCCGGACGCGGCCTTTCCGGACAGCGAGGAGATGAAGACCAGGTGGCCGCGGCGCCGGGCGGCCATGCGTTCACCGGCCAGCTTCGCCATCACGATGGGCGCGCGGAGGTTGACGTCGAGCGCGCGGTCGATCTGGTCGATGGAGTAGTCGGACAGCAGACCCGACGCCGGCAGCGCGGCGTTGGCCACGAGCACGTCGATCTCACCTGCTCCCGTCGAAGTGATCGTGGGTGACAGTGCCGCCACTCAGGGCCAGTGCACACAACCGGATTTTTCCGTTCCACGATAACGATCTCATTAAGCAACGGAACGGAAAACGACGGGACTTGGAACGGACCATTTGTTTCCGGCCGGTAAGGCTGCTGACTCTGGAGTCAGTTGCCCGGCGTCCGCTCCCTCCCGCCTCATCCTCGGATCCCTCGGCCGCATCTCGCCTCGAAATCATGACTGCCTGACGGCACATCTGTTCTGGCACACTTCCCGCCACCCCCTCGCCCCACACAGGAAGCGCACAGATTCAGCACGTCCAGTACGCCCAGCACGTCCCAGCACATCCTCAGCACGACCAAGGAACCCCCCATGCACAGATTCCGCATACCAGCGCGCAAGAAGGCGCTGCGTTCCGCCCTCGTCGCCGCCCTCTCCGGCGGGCTGCTGACGGCCTTAGCGCCCCAGGCCCAGGCCGCCGCCACCGGCACGGTCACCGGCGGACAGGGCAACTTCGCGACCATCAACCAGCGTTCACAGCCGTCGCTGTCCGCCGGCGTCACCGGAACGTCCCGGCCCGGCGACCGCATCCCCATGGCCTGCCGCACCACCGGCGACGTCGTCGAGAACAACTCCCGCTGGATCTGGTCCGGCAGCTACTACCTCGCCGACGCGTTCATCCGCGAGGACACCGGTGGCCTGCCGGTCTGCGGCACCAGCCGCCCCGCCGCCCAGAAGGTCCTCAACATCGGCATGCAGAAGCAGGTCCGCGACCAGTGGTGCTGGGACGCCTCCGGCCTGACCATCGCCAACTACTGGGGCTACACCAAGTACAACCAGTACGACTTCTGCCGCCTGGCGGCCCAGGGCAACGGCGGCCTCGACTGCAACAACCAGCCCGCGACACTCGGCGACATGGCCAACGGCCTCGCCAACATGGGCTTCCGCAACAGCGGCCGCGACCTCTACCGCAACGCGTCCTTCTCCGAGACGCAGACCGAGATCGCGGGCGGGCGCCCGTTCGCCGTCCGCATCGGCTGGACCTCCGGCGGCGGCCACATGAACGTCATCTACGGCTACGACGGCAACAGCAACATGATCGCGGTCGGCGATCCCTGGCCGAGCACACAGACCTACACGTGGTGGGACTACTCCACCTACGCCGGGAACAACTCCTTCCGGTGGACCCACACGCGTACCGGCATCCAGGGCTGAGGAGACCACCGACCATGCACCGTACGACCAGACGCGCCGCCACCCTGTGCGCGGCCACTGCCGTCGCCGCCCTGTGCGCGGCCGGCCCCGCGCAGGCCGCCGACGGCCCCGCCGCACCCGCCGCCTCCGACTACGCCGCCGCCCAGCAGGTCCTGCGCTCCGACCAGGTCCACTCCACCGTGGCCCGCTTCCTGACGACCACCGGACACCCGGCCCCGGCCGCCGGCGCGGACGGCGGAACGGCCGGCGGCGACCGGCGCGGACTCGCACAACCGCCTGCCCCGGCACCGCACTTCGACCTCCGCAAGCCGGTACCCCTGTACGAACTCGCCCCCGAGTTCGTCACCGGCAGGACCCGGCCCACGGCCGGAACGGCCCTGCGGCTCTCCGGCCTCGCCTCCCGCGTCTCGGCCGCCGACGGCCACCAGGCCGCCGTGTTCCTGATGCCCAAACCCGGCAGCGGCTCCTGGCACCTGGCCGGCATCCGCGACGGCGAGGCGGACATCGGCGCCGCAGAGCGCGGCACCGAGCAGGCTCGCACATTCCTGGAACCGCAGCTCCACGCCTGGTACCGGCTGACGGGCGCCGGGACCGTGGAACCCCTCAACAAGGAGGCCTCCACGGCCCTGCAGGGCGAGCCGCACGTCACGCTCGCCGCCTACCAGCAGCTCGTCGCCAAGCGCTACGGCGACAAACTCCCCGGCTCGTCCTACGACCGCAAGGGCCTGGCCGGCGGCTACGCCCTGGCCGAGGACGCCGGGCAGCAGCCCGGCACCGCCACCTCCGCCTCGTGGCTCCCCGCCGCCTTCGGCACGGTCGCCCTCGCGGCTTCGGGCGCGGCCGTGGCGGCGCTGCGCCGCCGGCGCCGAGCTGCCTGACGCCGCTCGTCGACAGGTCCGGCCCCCCTTCGACGTGGGGCCGGACCTGCCTGGACCGCTGGGGCGCGTATTGAATCGTGATCAACGAGTGGCTCCGGTGCGGTCTTTGATCCGGATCATGGAGGCGCGGAGGTGGAGGCCGGCGAGGCAGCTCGGGTCGATTCCGCAGATCGGCCCCGCCTCGATACACGCCCCGGCCCGGGCCTACAGCCAGCGGTCGTACCAGGCACGGATGCGCCGGAGGGCGTCGAGCTGGTGGGCGCGCTCGTCGAGTCCATGGCTCTCGCGGGGATAGACGACAAACTCGTGCTCGACCCCGAAGTGGCGCAGCGCGCGATGGAAGTGGATCGCCTGGCCGAGCGGAACGTTGGTGTCCTGCTCTCCGTGCAGGATCAGCACCGGGGTGCGGATCCTGGAGGCGTAGGAGATGGGGCTGTGCCGGTCGTGGACGTGTGGTCCCGGGCCCTGCCATCCGGTGCTGCCGCCGAGCGCCGCGTCGAGGATCCCCCAGTCGCCGGTCCCGGCCTGCATGCCCCAGTCGCTGATGCCCGCGCCCACGATGGCGGCCTTGAACCGGTCGGTCCGGCCGATGGCCCAGGCGGCCATGAAACCGCCGTGGCTCCATCCGGAGATGCCCAGGCGTTCGGGGTCGGCGACTCTCTCGGTGACCAGGAGGTCGATCCCGGCGAGGATGTCGGTCCACTCGTCGCCGCCCACTGCGCCCGCCGCCACGGCGGCGAACTCGTGGCCGTGGCCCGACCCGCCTCGGGGGTTGGGCAGGAAGACCGCGTACCCGGCGGTCGCCAGCCACTGGCCACAATCGACCACATTGAGGGTGAACTCGTCGGCGGCACGGAAGTAAGGGCCACCATGGACCAGGGTGACGAGCGGAAACGGACCGGTCTCCCGAGTCCGGCCGGCCGGCAGGATCAGCAGGCCGTCCAACGGGAGTCCGTCGGAGGCCTGGTAGCCGAGGCGCTCCTGAACACCCCAGTGGATCCTGCGCAGTTCCGGACTGGTGTCGCTGAGCCGGACCAGTGGTCCGCCGGTGGGTCCTGCATGGACGTTCTTGGGCTCGTACGCCGTGCTCGCCAGCACGGCGAGGGTTTCCCCGGAGCGGCTCGCGGTGAGCCCGGCGAGCATGCCGGGGGCGCAGGACAACCGGTGGAAGCGCAGGGACTCCGGGTGGAGCCGGTAGAGCGCGGTGTCCAGCCCGTCGGCGAACAGCGCGAGCGGGGGCCCGTCCGCGACCTGCACCAGCCCGGTCGGACAGACGGACATGCCGACGGTGAGGTTGCGGTGTCCGACGGCCGGGCCGGTCGCCGGCGGGACGGTGTCGATCACGGCGAGCCCGCCGACCAGGTGCCCGGGGGTCACTGCCAGGTGGGCCAGATGCCAGACACCGTTGTGGTTCCACCAGGCCGGGGACCGAGCCTCGATCCCGACCGGACCCAGGTCGTGGACGGTCACCGAGCCCGGGTCGACCACATGCAGTTCCGCCGTCATGACGCCGGGGTCGAGCTCGGGGGTGGACCAGCTCAGCACCGCCAGCGGGCCGCCGTCCGGACGCTGGGCCAGCTCGACCACATGCCGGTCACCGAGGCCGTCCACGGTGCGGAGCACGCCGGTCTCCAGGTCGAGCAGGCGCAGCCGGGTGGCGGGAAGGTGCCGGCCCCAGACCTTGGCGTCGTCGCGCCCGGCTTCCCGACGGTTGTCCTCGGCGGCGGGTTCGTCCTCGGCGAGCAGGGCGACGGTGCGGCCGTCGAAGAGCGGCCAGTAGCCGCAGATGCCGCCGCGCCAGCTCGTCACGGCCTCGGCCTCGGCGATGGCCTCGCTGACGTCCAGACGGATCCGCTGGAGTTGGGCGGTGCCCTGCTCCTCGCGGTCGGAGGCGAAGAAGACAGAGGCCGAGTCCGGCGCCCACTTCGGGGCGAGGTCGCGGGCCGTGCCGTCGGTCAGCCTGCGCGGGGATGTGCTGCCGTCGGCGGCGGCGACCCAGATGGACCCGTGCGGACGCCCGTCGCCTCCGCTGTTCGCGACCACTCCGTAGGCGACCAGGCGGCCGTCCGGCGAGATGGCCGGTGCCACGGCGGCGGCGACGTCCACCACCAGTTCGGCGGTGAGCGGGTCGGCCCGTTCGGGGATCGGCTGCGGGGCGGGGTGCGGCATGCGGACCGCCTTTCGCTCGTCAGGACGACAAGCGGACATCCTGTCGCACTAGCGGGTCGGCGTCAGCAGGAATGCGGAGAACGGGCCGCATGCGACCCGCCCTTGACGCTCTGCCACAGCCGATGGCCGGTTCCAACGCTCGGCCAGCGTCTGCAAGGTTTCCGCCGCTGCCGTGACGGTGGAGGCCCGCTCCTCATGGCCATTCCTTTTCTCCCGTCATCGGGACGTCAGCGCCGCGGCGGCTGCCTCCGTGGACAGCACGATCCCGCATCGCCCGGCAACCCACGCGAGGGCGTCGAGATGTTCCTTCTCGCCGAAGTCGGCGACCGCATCGGCGACCAGGAACGCCTGGACGTCCCGCTGGAAGGCATCGGCAGCGGTCATCAGGCAGCCGATGTGGGCGTAGACGCCGGTGACGACGAGCTGATCGCGCCCGCGCTCTGCAAGGAGATCGGCGAGAGCCGTGCGGTGGAACGCGCTGTAGCGCCACTTGGTGAGGACGATGTCACCCGGGACGGGGGCGAGTTCGTCGATGATCTCCGCGCGGGCGGGGTCGTCGCCCACGCCCGGGCCCCACCACTCCCGTTGGAGACCGCGCTGCTCGGCCGACTGCCCGGCGGGCTGGGCGCAGTAGACGACGGGCACCGCGGCCGCACGGGCGGCCGTGGTGAGAGTGGCAATATTGGCGACCGCGGAGCGGATGGGCTCGGTGCCGGGCGTGAAGGCGTCCACGAAGTGGCGTTCCATGTCGTGGACAAGCAGCACGGCGCGTGCCGGGTCGATCCTCCAGGGCACGCGGGCGGCGGGGAACCGGTCGGGCGCGGGCAGGGCGTACGGGGTGATGGCGGGCAGTGCCATGGGGAGCCCTTCCAAGGGGTGTTCAGTCGGTGGTGTTGTGGCTCCAGTAGTCGCGCTCGGGCAGTTCGACCCACTTGTCGGGCGGCCCGACGACGGCGCGCGCATCGGTCACGCGCAGTCCCGCCCAGGCGCACGAGTAGGCCACCGCGTTGTGGTGGTAGAGGTAGGAGGCCAGGACCTCCTCGGGTGCGTCCCCCGGGTGCGGCCCGCCGCCGGGGTGGAGGTCCCAGCCCTCGATGACCCCGTTGCGGGCGATGCTGCCCTGGTTGCCGCTCTTGGGGTTGGCGTACAGGCCATAGCAGACGGTTCCGACGGACAACCGCTGTAGTGCGCCCGGCATTTGCGGCGCGTACCCCCACGGCTGGGTGACGACGCAGCCGCCCGGCACGGTCGTCACGCCGATGGTCCGCGGGCCGTCGTCCATGTCGTACGCGTACGGCTCCTCCACCAACACGTCCAGCTCGTCGCCGACGACAAGTGTCGCCTCCAGGCGGCGTATTGCCTCCTCGGCATCGATCCCGGCCACGCACGCCAGGCCCGTACCCTCGGAGCAGATGCTGCCCAATGCCGCGACGAGCCGTCTGCCCTCCTGCGCGGCCACATGCTCAACCTCCGTGAGACCGCGCTCCCCTTCGGGCACGGGGAACAGATCCGGCGTCGGCCCGGCCAGGCCGAGCCGTCCCGGCGACCAGCCGCCGGTCAGGGGCCGCCAGGGATCCGCCCCGGCAGTGGCGAGGGCCCGCGCGTTGTCCGGCCGGCCGGAGAGAACGGCTTCCCACAATGCGGTCACCCCGTCTTCGAGCGCATCCACGTCCGCAACGCGGCGCGCCAGTTCCGCGACGACCTCCGGCGAGCCGAAGGCCGCTGCCCTGTGCAAGGGCCTCCCCCCGCCCCACCCTTCCGGATCGGCGCCCTGATCGAGGCGCCAGGGTTCGCGGAGTTCACCCAGCCGGGGCGCGGCCCAGTGCCAGGACCGGGCGAGGGCAGGCACCTCGTCCGGTGTGCGGAGCAGCAGCAGTTCCGGGCCCCAGGGGGCGGGGGCGTCCGGGATCAGGCCGCCGAGGACGGTGTCGAGAGAGTCGCGCAGGTCGGAGGCTGCGAACTCCCTCATGTCCTTCCAAGCGTTGCTCAGATGAACGTGCCATTGGTAGGAACCGGTGGTCCGGAAGAACCGGCACTCGGCGTACCACGGGTGCTCCTCCCCTCGTGGCCACACCCAGCCGCCTTTCACCGACGCGTCGGCCTCGGCGCACGAGGGGCAGCAGAAGGGCGGGTACGCGGCGTCGTCCAGCGCCTCCAGGCGCTCGTCGGCGGCTATGCGGGCCAGCTGTCCCCAATCGACCATGAGCACGGTGATGTCCAGTCCCATGCGGGCAGGCCAACCCGCACGTCACACGCGACGAGAAACGCTATGCGCTCTGCAGGCGGGCCCGGGCGTCCCGGCCGTAGGGGCACTGGGGGCGCAGGTTGAGGCGTTCGCTGAGCAGGGTGCGGGCCAGGTCGTGGCGTCCGGCGTGCAGAGCCGCCTCGACCAAGGTCCGCTGCACGGCGTCCCGTTGGGCATGGCTGCCGCCGAAGCCGTGGAGGCGGTGCCGTACGGGCACGAGCAGGTCGACCGCGTCGGCGTACCGTCGCTGCCCGTACGCCACGAGCGCCCGGCACACCGGCAGGCCGATCTCCGCGGTCATCGCGACATTGGACAGCGCCGGACGACCGGTCCCGGCGCCGCGCAACCATGCTTCGCGGTCTCGGACGAGCCGTTCGGCATCGGAGATGCGGTCGGCTCCGACGTAGGCCATGACGGCGTGGACGTCGTTGAAGGCGTAGTAGGCGCCGTCATGCCGTTGTGCCCAGGCGTCGGCCAGCGCGGGCCAGCGGTCACCGGTGTCGGTGCCCGTCAAGTACAGCCGCCAGAGCAGCGATGCGGCGTCCAGGAGTTCCATGGCCGCCCCGGCCGAGCCCTCGTGGTGCACGGCGTCGTCGTAGACGGCCAGGACGCTGTCCGTGCGGCCGGTCGCCAGCAGATAGAGCGCGTAGTGCCACCAGTTGTGCACGTTGAGATAGTTGCCGGTCGACCAGTCGTCCGTGCGGGCGTCGAGGTAGCGGATGCCGTCCTCGTGCCGTCCCTGCATCTCGTAGGCGTGCACGACGGCGTGAATGCCCCAGACGTCGCGCGCGTTGCGTTCCACGGCCTCCAGGCCGACGCGCTCGGCCAGGGTGTAGTGCCCGGCCTCCTCCAGGCCGAACGCGTACATGCCCTGGAGCAGGCCGTAGTGCGGATCGTCGACGTCCCAGGCGGACAGGGCGCCGCCGATGCGGTCGCGCAGCAGCGTGGCGTTGCCGGTGAGGAAGTCGATCTGGTGGCCGACCGCGAGCGCGAGGGCGTCCTTCGGGTACGCCACGACGAGTTCGGCGAGGATGCGCCCCGCCCGGTGCATGTCACCGCCCAGCCAGCAGGAGGCCGCTTCGACGTGCATGCGTTCCCGTGGGGTCAGGCCGGCAGGAGGCACGTCCCGGCGGTGCGCCCCGAAGGCCGTGGCCGCCTCGGCCGCGTCCTTCTCCTCCGTGCCCAGCAGGCCGAGGTAGGTCCGGAGGACGTTCCCCATGACGGACCGGGGCGAGGCCTGGAGCACCGCCCCGGCCTCGGCGGCGACCTCCTCGCGGAAGTGGAGCAGGCTGCCGAGGGCCTGTTCGTAGTGCCGCGCCGCATCGGCGTCGGTGTACGTCATCGAGTGAGCGTGCCGGTCCGTGACCACTCTGTTCCGCCCTCCTGCCGGAGCCGTCCCTGTCTCGCGGCCGAGCGTACCGGCTCGGGAACGCGCCATCAGGGCAGCGCACATGACCGAAAATCACATGGTCGGCCGCAGGGCGGACCCGTAGTTTTCGGCCTTGCCCCGAGCCGAGCCGCGCTCCGGGCCGGCCCCACGCTTCGAGGTATTCCCGATGCACATCCGGCTGCTCGACGCCCGGTTCGACGACCCCGCCCGTCGTGCCTATCCCGATGCGCAGCAGCGCGCCTATTCCCGGCTCGGCCACGGGGCGATGACGCGGTACGGGAGCACGGATGCGCGCACCACGCTCGACCCGCCGAGTTGTCTTGCGGCGTTCGACGACGAGGGAGGGCTCGTCGGCGGAATCCGTATCCATCGAAGGGTTGCGGGTCGACTGCCCTCCGAAATCCATCTCGCGAGCGAGGAGTTCGACCGGGCCCTTGCGGACGAGCTGACGGCCGGGGAGTCGGTGGCAGAGGTCTGCGGTCTATGGGTGGAGAGCGACTGGAGCGGTCGCCACCTCGCCGCCCTGCTGGTCGTCGTCGCCACCGTGACGGCACAGAAGCTGGGGGCGACCGTGGTCTGTGGCAGCTGCGCCGCGGAACGCGTCAGGGCCTACGAATGGTGCGGCTACCGCTTCGGACTCGACCACCCCTTGTCCGACAGGCCGTTTCCGGGGGTCACTTCGTACTACTCCATCGACAAGGCCGAGAACGTCCGCCGCCGCGAGGAACGGCTGACCGAGGCGATGACGCTGCTGGACCGCGCCCTGGACCGGGCTCCCTGCATATCCGACGACGTCGCCCGCGCGGCCTCCGACCGGCTCGGCCTCCGGCTCTTCGCCGGCCCGCAGTTGTCGGCGACGGCACGATAGGCGCCCGATGGATCTCGACACGCATCTCGAAGCACGTCTCGACGCCCTCACCGAGCCGGCCGACGGCACGGCTCCGTGGCGCCCCGAGCTGTACACACCGGCCGACCCGGAGCAGCATTCCGCCTTGGCCGAGTTGCTCGAACGCGGTGCCGTCATCTCGGTCAGGGACACGCTCACCGAACAGCTGGCGGAACTCCTCACCGCCCGGCGACCCGACTGGCGGCCGGACTCCGGCGAGTTGGCCTCGGCGGTCGCCGACCACCTCGGCGGGATGCGTCCGGCCTCGTACGGCACCTGGGTGTGGTACCCGTGGTCGCGGCAGCTCGTCCACGTGCTGCCGCCGGCCGAGTACCGCGAGCTCCGCCAGTCCCGCAACCGCTACAAGATCACGGCAGCGGAGCAGCGCCTCCTGGCGCAGAAGACCCTGGCCGTGATCGGCCTCTCCGTGGGTGCCGCGAGTGCGGTCACCCTCGCCCAGGAAGGCGTGGGCAACCGGTTCCGGCTCGCCGACTTCGACAGCCTCTCGTTGTCGAACATCAACCGGCTCCGCGCCTCGGTCGCGGAGATCGGCCTGCCCAAAGTCGTCATCGCCGCACGGCAGATGTACGAGATCGACCCCTACCTCGACATCGCCGTCTGGCCGGACGGGCTGGCCGAGGAGAACGTCGACGCGTTCCTCGCCGGCGGCGGCCGCACCGACCTGCTCGTCGAGGAATGCGACGACCTGTACCTCAAGATCCATGCCCGTGAACGCGCCCGTGCGCTCGGAATTCCCGTCGTGATGGAGACCAATGAGCGCGGCATGCTGGACGTGGAACGGTTCGACCGCGAACCCGGCCGCCCGCTCCTGCACGGGCTGCTGGACGGTGTGGCGGCCGCCGACGTCAAGGCGATGTCGACCCGCGAGAAAGTCCCGTACGTCCTCCGCATCCTGGGGCAGGACGAGCCCTCCGAACGTTTCGTCCCCTCGCTGGTCGAAATAGGCAGCACCCTCTCCTCATGGCCCCAGCTCGCCTCCGGAGTGGCCCTGGGTGCCGCACTGGTCACGGACACCGCGCGCCGCCTCCTCCTCGGCCGGTTCACCGCCTCGGGCCGCTATGTCGTCGATCCCGACGACCTGATCCGCGCAGGAACGCAAGTCCCCGTGAACGCACCGGTTCCCGCACCGGAACCCGTCCCGGAAGCGACACCCGCCGCACTCCTCCTGCCCGATCCCGGAAGCGACACCCTGGGCGAGGAGGGGATCCGCCGCCTGGTCGCCCACGCGATCCGGGCACCGTCCGGCGGCAACAGCCAGCCCTGGCAATTCACCGCATACGGCGATGCATTGGACTGCCGCATCGACGCCGCACAGCCGGCGACCCTGCTCGACTTCGAACGGTCCGCCACCCATCTGGCCATCGGTGCGGCGGTGGAGAACATTCACCTCGCCGCCCAGGCCTCGGGATGGGCCTGCCATGCGCGCGTCTTCCCCGATCCGGCCGACCCCGGCCTCGTCTGCCGGCTGGACTTCTCCAGAGCGGCCCATGCCCCGCGCCCTGCCCTGTTCGACTGGATCGAGCGGCGGACCACCAACCGCGATCCCGGTCCGGACCGCCCGCTCGCCGAGGCGCACGCCGCAGCGCTGACGGACTGCGCCACCGAGAACGGCACCCGGCTCCATCTCGTCACCGACCGCGCCCAGTTGGACGAGGCAGGCCGCATCCTGGGCGCGGGCGACCGGCTGCGGATGCTCTCCCCGCAGCTGCACCGGGACATGATGAACGAACTGCGCTGGAGCCCCGAAGAGGCACGGCGCACCCGGGACGGCCTCGACGTCGCCACTCTCGGCCTCGACGACGTCGACCTCGCCGGCGTCCGCATGGCCCGGCACTGGTCGAACCTCGCCTTCATCCGCCGGATCGGCGGCGGCGCGGCATTCGAGGAAGGCGCCCGCAAGGCCGTTGCCGCCTCCTCGGCCATCGGCTGCCTGACCGTCCCTGGTACGGAACCCCGCGCCTACGTCCACGGCGGCCGCGCGCTGCAACGCCTCTGGCTCACCGCGACTTCTCACGGCCTGGGGCTCCAGCCCCTGTCCTCCCTCCTCTACCTGTTCGCCCGCGCCGAACGGGGCGACGGCGCCGGGCTCGACGCCTCCGAGACGGACACCCTGCGCACCCTGCGCACCAGGTTCACCGCCGTCGTCCCCCGCAGGCCGGACGAGGCCGAACTCCTGCTGTTCCGGCTCTCCTACGCCGCACCTCCGGCCGTCCGCTCCCTGCGCCGCACCGTCGAAGCAGTGCTCCGCTTCGACAGGACGCGCCCACAGGGCGGCGCATGACCGCACTCACCGGAGGCGCGGAGCCGACGGAGCCGTGTGCGACACCCGCAGCTCCGTCAGATACCGCTTGGTGACGTGGCCCCCGTACCGCGCGTCGATCAGTGCGGCGATACACCCCAGCAACCCTTCCAGGGCCTTCGGCGGCAGCGCCCGGTGACCGGAGTAGGTCTGCAGCACGTCCAGGAATTCCGCCGTGGTGTACGTCAGCTCCCACTCGTGGCGCCGGAAGACTACGGGGCCGAACCGGCCGCTGCGTGCGACCTCGTCCGCGTACTCCGAGGTGTCGAGGTCCTTTGCAGCGGGAAGCCGCAGCCCCGGAGGGGTGGCCGGATCGAAACGCTCGTAGCAGTCCTGGACCTCGGCGAAGAACTCCTCGCTGCCGCCCGCCACATGCCGGTTGTCGATCACGGCGAGGGCGCCACCGGGCCGCAGTGCGTCGGCGGCCTTGACCATCCGCACCGCGGGATCGATCCAGTGGAACGCGGTCGCCGAGACGACCACGTCGAACGGCTCCCCGGGCAGCGGCCAGGTCTCGAAACCGGCCGTCACGACCTCCACGGCCTCGTACCCGGCCAGCTTGCGCCGGGCGACGGCGGCCATGTTCGCGCCCTGTTCGACGGCGGTGATCCGGCACCCGCGTCCGGCGAGCGGCACGGTCGCCTTGCCGGTGCCGGCCCCGACTTCCAGGACGCGACAGCCGGGGCCGGTACCGGCCGTCTCGGCGAGGTCGTCGAACAGCTCCGGCGGATACTCGGGCCTGGCCCGCTCGTACAGCTCGGCATCCTCGTCGAACGTCCGGCTCAGGCGGACACGGCGCGTTGCGTCGGGTGTGTCGTCGCGCATGGCAACACGTTAGGCCGCCTCGGCGAAGTGCGGTGCGTGATCGCGCCCCGAAGGGGCGCGGGACGGTTCTCTATGCGGCTCCGCCGCGTGGGCGCGACCAGCCACGACGAGCCCGCAGTCGACGCACTGCTTCCCGCGAAGGTGCCCGTTGCCGGGCTCAGGCCTCGGCGAACGCCGCCTCCAGGCGCGGGACGTAGTCCGTGAGGTCCTGCGTCCAGCAGCCGCTGTCGTGGCCGCCCTTGCAGGTGGTGCCCCAGCCGGATCCGTTGCCGTAGTTCACGTAGTGGACCGGGTATCCACGCGCTTCCAGGGCGTTCTTGGCGTGCACCGTCGCCGACTCCGCCCAGAACTCCGCGTTGGCGGGACTGCCGTTGCCGTTGCCGGTGTAGAGCGCGACGCCGATGCCGGCGTCGGCCAGGATGCCCATGTGGGAGGTGGGGTCCGCCTCGTTCCACAGCCGGTCGGCGTTGAACACCGGGTACGGCGAGCCGAAGACCGCGTCGCTGGACACCGCGGGACCGAAGTCGAGGGCGCAGGTGGTGCCGGAGCTGGAACCGCAGAACGGTGCGCCGACGTTGGTGAGGGTGGCGACGACGGCGCCCCGGATGACGAGGTGGTTCACCGAGAGGTCATTGGCGCCGGAGAGCGAGGCGACCTGGCGGAAAAGGTCCGGGTGCCGCTGGGCGTAGTGCAGGGCGCCGAAGCCGCCCATCGAGATGCCGGCGACGGCCCGCGCCTTCTTGTCCGCAATGGTGCGGAGGTTGGCGTCGATGAACGGAAGCACCTGGCCGATGTGGAAGGTCTCCCACTTCTGCGCGCCGGCGGCGGTGTTCTGATCGCGCCAGTCGGTGTACCAGCCCCGCCGGCCTCCGTCCGGGATCACCGTGATCATCTTCTGGGTCGCGGCGAGGGCGGGGTAGGCCAGGCCCGGGTTGGCCGGGTCGTCGGACGCGCCGTGCAGGAAGTAGAGGACCGGGTAGCGCTTCGCGGGCGCGGTCGCGTAGTCGTCCGGCAGCAGGATCCGGATGTGGTGCTCCCCGGCGACCGCGGCGGTCTTCACCGTGATCACGAAGTTGGTGGCGGTGCCGGTGGCCTCGCCGGTCTGGGTCAGTCCGGAACCGTCGGTCATCCTCGGCGGAGCCGCCGGGGCGTCGGCGTGGGCGGACGGCGTGCCCGATATGAGCGTGCCCGATGCGAGAAGGGCCGCGGCCGTCGCGGCGACGGCCGCCTTCGCACGCAGGGCTCGTTCCCTCAACTGCCGCCCGATGGGATTGTGGATCTTCATGGGAAGAGTGTGATTCAGCCATCGGGCCGGCGGGGAGTCGCTTTGGGGAAAATCTTTTACCGGCCGGGCGGCATGCCGGCGGGCGCCTGCGCGAGGTGCCGGTGCACCAGCCTTGCGACATGGGCCAAGGTGCGGCCGCTGCCCATGAGTTCCGCGGGCAGCAGCCGCACGGCGAAGTACTCGCGGGCCCGGAGGAGGAACTCGGCGCTCATGAGGGAGTCCAGGCCGAACTCCTGCAGCCCGCGGTCCGCGTCGAGAACGGCCGGGTCGGTGCGCAGCACGGCACCGAGGAGGCGGGCCAGGATGCCGGTGACGGTGCGGACGGCGTCCTCCGGGGGCATGGCGGCCACGGAGCGCAGCAGTTCCGCGCGGTCGTCGTCCGGCTCTGCGGTACCGGCCGCGGCGAGCAGGCTGTCGGTGCGCGCCCAGCGGTGGCGGCCGACTCCGAAGACGTCGGCCCCCGTGTCAAGGGCCCGCCCGGCAACGCCGAACGCCTCGCCGCTGCCGGTACCGGCGTCGGCCATCGGCCCCCAGGAGACCGCAGCGCCGCACCGTCCGTCACGGCGGCGGGCACGGGTGAGCGCGTCCAGGTAGGCGCTCGCGGCGGCGTACGGCGCGTGGGCCGGGGTGCCCGCGTGCGCGCCGACGGAGGAGTGCAGCAGGAAGACGTCCGGCTCGCGGTCGGCGGTGAGGCGGTGGAGGACGTCCGCCCCGGCGGCCCGGACAGCGAAGGCGGCGGCGAAGCCGGCCGACGGGTCTTCGTCCTCGTGCGCCGCGCAGTGGGCGATGCCCCGCAGAGGATGTCCGGTGGCGTCCACAGCGGCGATCACGCGGCGTACGGCTGCCTCGTCGGTGACGTCGGCGGCGTACGCGGTGGCCGCCGCCCCTCGCCCGGCGAGCCGTTGCAGGACGGCCGCCGCGTCGGGTCCACCGGCTCCACGGCCGTCGATCAGGGCGAGGTGCCGGGCGCCGCGGTCGGCGAGCCATGCGGCGGTGGCGGCGCCGAGGCCGCCGAGCCCGCCCGTGACCAGGTACGTGCCCTCCGGGTCCAACGTCCGTGCAGTCGGCCCCGGTTCGACGGGCACGGGCTCGTCCAGCGGGTCGAAGGAGACGACGACCTTTCCCGTGTGCCGGGGGTTCCGGAGCTGTCGGAACGCCTCCTCCACCCTGGCAGCCGGACGGACGGAGTGGGGCAGCGGGCGGTATGCGCCGGAGGCGATGCACTCCGCGAGGCCGTGGGCCGACTGCCGCCCCCGTACGGAGTCGAGGTCGAAGCCGATGACGGTGAGGCTGCGCCGGAAGGGGCGCAGCGGCATGGGCTGTGTGCCGAGTTCGATGAAGCGGCCGTCGGGGCGCAGCAGGTCGAGGCTCCGGGCGGCGGCTTCGCCGCCGAGGGTGTTGACGACGACGTCCACTCCCCGCCCGCCCGTCAGTTCCCGTACACGCGGGACGAAGTCGAGGCTGCCGGAGTCCAGGACGTGCTCGACGCCGAGTGTGCGCAGCAGGTCGCGTGCGATCTCGTTGCCGGCTGTGGCGATGACGTGGGCGCCCAGGGTGCGGGCGCACTGCAGGGCGGCGAGACCGGCGGACCCGGCGCCCTCGTGCACCAGGACCGTCTCGCCGGGTTCCGGCCGGGCCCGGTGGACGAGGGTGACGTGGGCGGTGGTGAAGGCCGCCGGAAGGGTCGCCGCCTCGGCGTGGCTCAGGCCCTCGGGGATGCGGATGACGGTGTCCGTCCGGGTGACCGCGTGGGAGGCGAGCGCGGCGGGCATGATGCCGCAGACCTCGTCGCCGACTTCGGGCGAGAACACCCCCGGTCCGACGGCGCGGACGATGCCGGCACCCTCCGTGTGCAACTCGGTGTCCAGGGGGTCGCCATGGCCGAGCGCGACGGCCCGCATCTCGACCAGGATCTCATCGGGGCCCGGTGCGAGCGGCCCGGCCTCCCGCCACACCGGCCGACGGGACGGCTCCGGCGTGCGGACGTCCAGGACGAACGGCGCACCGGCGCGAACGGGCGCGGGCTCGCCGCCGGTGCGCTCGGTCTCCCGGGGGACGAACCGGCCGCGCCGGGTGAGGACGATCTCGTCCTCGTCGCCGGGCGCGAGCAGTTCACGGGCCAGGCGCAGGGCGTCGGCGGCCGGGTCGCCGCTGCGGTCCAGGGAGATCCGGCGCAGCTGCAGGCCGGGGTGCGCATCGGCCTGTGTGCGTGCGACGCCCCAGACGGCTGCGTCGGCCGGGTGGTCGGGGCGTTCCGGTGCGGGGAACAGGCCGCTGGGCCGGGTGATCAGCCACACCTGCGGCCGCACATCGTCCGGCAGTCCGGCGCAGGCGGCGGCCAGGGCCCGGAGGACGGCAGCGCGCGCGGCCGTCCGGGAGGCGGTGCCGCCCGGTTCGGCTTCGGCGAGCAGCAGGGCGACGCCCGGTTCCTTTGCCCCGTGGGGCAGTTGGGCGCTCCAGGCGGCAACGTCGTCCGTTGCGACGACCGTTCCGGTGCCGCCCAGCAGGTCGCACAGGGCCTGGCCCGTCGGCACCTCGGCGGGGTTCTCGACGGCAACGACCCAGGGGGCTCCGGGAGTCGGCTCCGGCAGGGCCGGTTCGCGTACGGGGGGCCGGTCGGCGGTTGCGAGGAGGACGGAACGCTCCTCGATGCCCGTGCGCGCGGTGTCGGTGAAGCCGCACTCCCCCAGCAGTCGCACCCACCGGTCCCAGGGCAGCAGCCGGTGCTGCGGGCGCATCGCGCGGTCGGCGCGCTGCCAGAAGGCTTCCGTGCTGCCTTCGAGGAGGCCGAGCCGCTGCGCGTGGTGCGGTTCCGTGGCGAGGAGCAGACCGCCGGGGGCGAGCAGGATACGGAGGCGGCGCAGGGCGGCGGTCAGGACGGCAGCGGTGTGCAGGGTGTCGTCGGCGACGACGAGGTCGAACTCCCCTGGGTGGAAGCCCTGGGCGACGGGGTCGGTGTCCAGGTCGAGGGTGCGGTGGTCGACGAAGTCGTAGGCGGCGAAGCGGTGTTCGGCACGGACGGAACCACTGGTGGTGCAGGTGTAGCGGGTGCGGTCGGCCGGGAGCAGGGGCAGCAGGGCCGCGGTGAGGGCGTGTGTTCCCGCACCCAGCTCCAGGATGCGCAGGGGCCGGTCCTCGGGCCAGTGCCGGAGGATCTCGCCCAGCGCGGCGCGGGCGACGTCCTGGGTGAAGCGGTGTGCGGGGGCGGTGGCACAAAGGTGTTCGTACGCGGTGTCGTCGAGCGGTTCGACGGTGCTGCGGAGCACCTCGGGGAGCCGGCACAGCTGCCGGTTGAGGAGGACGGTCTCGGGGTGGAAGGCCGGATGGTCCTCGACCAGGCTGCGCAGCAGGGCCGTGTGCCGCGGTGCCGTGCCCGTCAGCCGCCAGTAGCCGTCGCGGGCGGGTTCGGCGAGCCCGTGCCGGGCGACGAGGGGGAGCATCAGCCGGGCCAGCCGCCGGTGACGCGGCCGGAGCCCGTGCGCCACGAGGCCGGAGACGCGGAACGGCGCGCCGGGTCCGGCGTCGGCGAGCAGCCCGTCCAGGGCTGCGCGCCAGCAGTGCGCGCCGGTCTCTTCGACGGCGGCCGTGAAGCGGTCGTATCCGGTGTCGTTCAAGGCCGTGCGCAGAGCCGCGGTCCGGTCCGGGACGGCCGCCATCAGGTCCGGCGGCGGGGGCAGCGGGGAGGAGGCGGCCGGGCTTGCGGGGAGCGGGGCGGCGCGCAGGACCGTGTGCCGGACGGTCAGGGGGGCGTGGTCGGGGTGGTGGGCGATCCGGACGCGGCAGCCTTCGATCTCGGCCGTGACGGTGCCGTCCGCGTCGGCGTAGGTGATGTCCCAGCCGAACTCGCTCCCGGTGCGGCTGCGTTGCCGCAGGTGCACGATGCCGGCGGGTGAGGGGGTGCGCCAGACGCGTACCGAGCCGAACGCCGACGGAAGGCAGAACTGCCCGTCGCCCGCCTGCTGTCCGACGAGGGCGACGGCGGCCTGGAGGGGGCCGTCCAGGACCGCCGGATGCACCGTGTACGGATCGCCCGGGGCCTCGTGCTCGTAGGAGGCCAGCAACTCCTCCGTTCCGACGTGCAGTTCGCGCAGCACCTGGAATGCGGGTCCGATGTCGAGGCCGGCGCGGCGGCAGGCGCGGTAGTGGTCGGGGCCGTCGACGGTGCGGGGGCAGCGGGCGCGGATCGCGTCGGGGTCGAGCGGGGCGGGGGCCGTGCCGGGCAGGGTGCGCACCCGGGCGCGGGCGACGGGCCGGCAGGCGGTGCCGCGGCCTTGGCTGCTGCCGATGGCCAACGTGCCGTCCTCGGGGGTGAGGGCGGTGTGGAGCGTGACGCCGACGGGGGCGGGCCAGTCGAGCGGCAGCGGTCCGGCGATCTCCAGGTGGCGCAGCTCCACCGGCCGTTCCAGGGTCCGGCGTCCGGCGGACAGGGCCGTCTCGACGTACGCGGCGGCGGGCATGAGCACGGTTCCGGCGACCCTGTGGTCGCCGAGCCAGGGCACCAGCTGGGGTTCGACGGCGCCCTCCCACAACGGGTGCGGCGCCGGGAGGCGTTCGCCCAGCAGGGGGTGGTCGAGCAGGCCGGTGCCGCCGGTGCGCAGGACGAAGTCCTGCGGGGTTCCGTGCCAGTGCCGCTCGCGCTGCCAGGGGTAGCCGGGCAGGTCCGCCACGCGGCCGGGGCGGGGGAAGTGCGGCCGCCAGTCCACGGCGGCGCCCGCCGCGACGAGGGCGGCGACCGCGGCGGCTGTGTCGCGGGATCCGTCGCCGTCGCGGTGGAGGGTGGGGATGCAGACGGCGCGGGTGCGGCGCAGGTAGGGGCGCAGCACCGGGTGCGGGCCGATCTCCAGGACGATGTCGGCCGCGTCCGCGAGGACATGGGCGACGGCGTCGGCGAAGCGGACCGGTTCGCGGACGTTGTGCCACCAGTAACGGGCCGTCAGCTCCTCGCCGGACAGCGGGGCTCCGGTGACGGTGGAGACCATGGGGATCCGGACGGCGGCCGGGGCCAGCCCGGTCAGGGCCGTGCACAGCCGGACGGCGATGGGGTCCATGGCGCGGCTGTGGAACGCGTAGTCGAGGCCGAGGTCGCGGAAGAAGACGCCGCGGGTCTTGAGCCGGGCGCCGAGGGCGGCCAGGGCGTCCGGGTCGCCGGTCACGGTGACGTCCCGGTCGCTGTGGATCCCCGCGAGCTCCAGGGCCGTTCCGTACGGGGCCAGCAACTGCCGGGCCTCCGGTCCGGAGAGGCCCACGGCGGCCATCCGCCCGGTGCCCACGGTGGCGCCCTGGGCGCGGCTGCGTTCGGCGATCACCCGGGCGGCCTGGTCCAGCGTCAGTGCCCCGGAGACGAGGGCGGCGGCCGCCTCGCCCGCGCCGTGCCCGACGACGGCCGCGGGGCGCAGTCCGTTGGCGGCCAGCACGGCGACCATGCCCATCTGCACGGCGAACAGCAGGGGTTGGGCGACTTCGGTGCGCTGCCAGCGGGCTGCGACGGGGTGCGTCAGCTCCTTTGCCACCGACCAGCCCAGGTGCGGGGCCAGGGCGGCGTCGGCCTCCTCGACGGCCGAGACGAAGACGGGATCAGCGTGCATCAGCTCGGCGGCCATGCCGGGCCACTGGGAGCCGTCGCCGGAGAAGACGTAGGCCACCGTGTCCCGTTCGGCCTTGCGGACCTCGGCCGCGGCGGAGGGCGCGTCCGCGAAGATCCGGTCCAGCCGGTCCGCCGCCTGCTGCGGGCCGCCGGCCAGGACGGCGGCGCGGTAGGGGTGGGCGCTGCGGCGCAGGGTGGTGGTGTGGGCGAGGTCGTAGAACTCGGCGTCCGTGGCCCGGCGCAGCCGTGCTGCGACCCGTGCGGCCAGTTCCTGCAGCGCCTCGGGCGACCGGGCGGAGACCACCACCGGTACGGGGCCCGCCCCGTGCTCCTGCTGGACGGGCAGGCGCGGAGGCGCGGTCAGGACGGCGTGGGCGTTGGCCCCGCCGAAGCCGAAGGAGTTGACCCCCACCGCCGCCCGCGCCCGGCGCGGCAGCCCCACGGGGGCGACGGTGGGGGCCAGGCCGAGCCCGGCGAAGTCGATGTCCGGGTTGAGCGGCCGGGCGTGCAGTGTCGCGGGGGCCAGGCCGTACCGCAGCACCAGCAGCGCCTTGAGCAGGCCGGCCATGCCGGAGGCGGGTTCGAGATGGCCCAGGTTGGACTTGACCGAGCCGATGGGCAGCGGGCCGGTGGTGCGGCGCTGCCCCAGCGCCCGGCCGATCGCGCCCGTTTCCGCCAGGTCGCCGGCAGCGGTGCCGATGCCGTGTGCCTCGACGTAGACCAGGTCGTCCGGGGCCACTCCCGCCTGCCGGTGGACGGAACGCAGCAGTGCCTCCTGGCTCTCGGTGCCGGGCAGGGTCAAACCCCCCGTGCGGCCACCGCAGTTGGTGCCGGTACCGGCGATGACCGCGTGGATCCGGTCGCCGTCGGCCAGCGCGTCGGCGAGCCGTTTGAGGACGAGCACTCCCCCGCCCTCGGCCCGCACGAACCCGTCGGCCTCGGCGGAGAAGGCGGCACAGCGACCGCTCGGCGAGAGCATCCCCGCGTGCGAGAGTCCCGTGAACGAGAAGGGGTTGAGCAGTACGTTGACCCCGCCGACGAGGGCGGTGCGGCTGGTGCCGTCCAGCAGGGTGCGGCAGGCGCGGTCGAGGGCCACCAGGGCGGAGGAGCAGGCGGTGTCGACGGCCATGCTCGGGCCGTGCAGGTCGAAGCAGTACGAGAGACGGTTCGCCGCGATCGAGGGCCTGGCTCCCGTCACGGCGTACGGGCTCGCGTGGCTCCCGAGCGCTGTCTGGAAGGTGCCGTAGTGCGCTTCGGAGATGCCGACGAAGACGCAGGTGTCCGAGCCGGCCAGCGACTCGGCCGGGATGCCGGCGTCGTCCAGGGCCTCGACGGCCATTTCGAGCAGCAGCCGTTGCTGCGGATCCATGTGCGCGGCCTCGTCCGGCGCGATCCCGAAGTAGGCGGCGTCGAAGCCGGCCACGTCGTCGAGGAAGCCCCCGGCCGCGGTGCGGCTCCGGCCGGGGCGGACGGCGCCGGGGTCGACGAAACGGTTCTTGTCGAACCGGTCCGCCGGGATCTCGCCGACCAGGTCGCGCCCTTCGCGCAGGGCGGTCCACAGGCCGTCCAGGTCCGTGATGCCGCCGGGCAGCCGGCAGCCGACGCCCACGACGGCCACCGCCCTGTCGATGCGTTCCATCCTCGGCTCCGTCTCGCGTCTGCCACGAAAACCCGGTGGCGCATTCGCTGCGCATCCCGCACGCCCCGATCTTCGCGGGCGAAGGAAAGGGCAGGGAAAGGGCGTGGCAAGGGAATTGCCTGCCGAGGGGATCGGAGATGCCGGAGGCCTCCGCGGGAATCATGGACGTGTCGTTCGTGCGTCTCGGCACAATCGGGCCGATCGAACAGCCGATTGCGTTGCGCGTCACGCTACGGATCGGGGATGGGGTTGTCCACGGACACGCCCGCGGGCCGAATTCAGCGGCCCTGCAAAGCCCTGGCATTGTCGCCGAAGGTCCATCCCCGTGAACCGTCCCAGTTGGCCGACCAGGTCATCAGCCCTTTCAGTCCGCCTGCGTAGGTGTTCCACGCCTGCGCCACGGTTTCCGGCGGCATATATCCGCCGCCGGCTCCCGGTTGGGCGGGAAGTCCGGGGACCTGATGGTCGTAGGGGACGCGGACGGTGGTGCCCTGGACGACCAGTCCGGTGTTCAGACAGTCCGTCTGCGCGGTGAAGCCCGCGACCGTTCCGGCTTCGTACGAGTCGCCCGAGCATCCGTACATGCTGCCGTTGTAGTACTGCATGTTCAGCCACCACAGGCGGCCATTGTCCGCGTACTTCTTGACGATGGGCAGGTAGGCGCCCCAGATCGAGCCGTAGGTCACGCTGCCCCCGGTGACATAGGCCGTCTCGGGCGCCATGGTCAGGCCGAATCCGGCGGGCATCCGGTCGAGCACGCCGTCGATGATGCGGATGAGGTTGGCCTGCGAGGCCGAGAGTTCGTTGATGTTGCCGCCGCCGGTGAGTCCGGTTTCGAGGTCGATGTCGATGCCGTCGAAGTTGTACGTCTTCAGGATGGGCACCAGCGTCTCGACGACGCGGTCGGCGACGGCGCCGGAGCTCAGGTCGATCCCGGCCGCCGCGCCGCCGATGGAGAGCAGGACGGTGAGACCGGCTGCTTTGGCCGCGCACATCTCGGCCGGGGTGGCGACCTTCACCGTCGCGTCCATCCCGTCCTCCCACAGGACGGTGCCGTCGGGGCGGATGACGGGGAATGCCGCGTTGACGACGGTGTATCCGTGGTCGCGGATCCGGGCGTCGGTGATCGGGATCCAGCCGAGCGGCGGATGGACGCCGTTGGCCGCTCCGTCCCAGTTCTCCCAATATCCCTGGAGCACCGGGCCGGTGGGTCTCGGCTTGACCGCGCAGGTATCGCTGTACGGCACAGGCGATGCCGCCCCGGCGGTGGCCGGGAGCTGCAGGACGGCGGCCGTTGCGGCACAGGCCGCGAGCACACGTGATAATCGACGGTTCACCCTCGGAACCCCCTTCGCGTTCGTCAAAAAATAAAGTTGTCCGCGACTGCCGTCAATGGCCCGGACACCCCGTGCGGCTTGCCCGAAATGCGGGGAGCATATGCCCGCATTTACGCTTCCACTGCCACTCACGTGCCACTACGCCATTTCTGGGAGCGCATCATGGGAAATCAGGCCAGCACTGCTCGCGGGGCCCTTCCGCGGTTCGAGGAGGCCGAGGGCCTGGGCCCGCAGGACGAGCGGTTCGTGCGCGATCTCGTGGCCGTGCTGGAGAAGCACGGAAACCTCGACCGCTTCGGTCTGTGCCTGCTGCACGACCACTTCCCCGTCGCCTCCGACGAGGTGCTGGTCGAGACCCACGACGTCGCCGCCCGCACCCTGCGGGTCAGCGTCGAGAAGGCGACGACGACCGAACACACGCGGCCGTCGCAGTGGCGGTTCGTGAGGAACGGCGACCAGAAGGTCGCCGGCCACGCATACCAGGTGATCCTGCAGTGCACTCCGGCCAGTGGATGCCCGACGAGCAAGCAGAAGACGAAGACGGCATCGTAAGGGCACCCACGTGCGGCAGAACACCCGGACAGCGGCGCACTGGTGGAGACAGTGCGCCGCACTGCTGCTCGCCTGCCTGGCGTGGTGGGGCGCTTGGCCGGGCCGGGCGGAGGCCGCGGGCGACTGCCGCACCGAGCAGCTGGCCACGGCCCGGACGGAAGCCGAACTGCGTATCGTCAATCACGGCCACGCCGTCGTCGAGGCCTCCGGGACCATGGTCATCAAGGTCCCCAATTCCTGGCCCTACGCCAATGACCTGCTGCTGAGCGAGAATTCCGGCACCTACCGGCACGCCATGGGATGCCTCCTGCGCGGGCCGGAACCCGCGCTGCGCCGCGACGAGTGGCGTCCGCACAGTCCGCGCGTGGATGCGGAGGCCTCTTGGGTCAGGGTGCGGTACGACACGCTCTTCTGGTTCAACCGGCCAGGGGCGGCTCTGACCGGACCGTGGTCGATCGACGTGCGAACGGGCAAGTGGGGCATGGCCCTCGCTCCGTCACCGGCGCTGAAGAACTCGCACTGGGACCGCATTCGGATCGATCTGGGCGGCCTTGACGTCTCCCAGGTGTCCCCCAGGCCCTCGACCGTCGGCAACGGCCACCTGGTGTGGACCGGCCTCACCCCCGACCGCAAGGTGACGGT
Organism: Streptoverticillium reticulum; assembly: GCF_047456005.1. Taxonomy (NCBI): domain Bacteria; kingdom Bacillati; phylum Actinomycetota; class Actinomycetes; order Kitasatosporales; family Streptomycetaceae; genus Streptomyces; species Streptoverticillium reticulum. Next base: position 573,853 of record NZ_CP179755.1, read on the forward strand.
CCGGGTGGCACCGCCGTGGCAACGCGCCTGGACGGCGAAGAACAGCTCACAGACCGCACCGTGGCTGGTCGCCAGCGCCGCCGGGGAGACGACCTGGTGGCTGGGGACGTCGGCCGTAGTGGTCTTCGCCGCCCTCCGGGCCCGCCGTCAGCCCGCCGGGGACGAGCTCACCGAGCTGGAGCAGAGCAGCAGCACGGCCCTGCTGCGCTGGGGTCTGGTCAAAGCCGCCATGGGCGTGACCATCCTGCTGCTGTACAGGCTCGTCGTCAACCTCACCACGGTGACAGGCGGGACACCGCACTGGCTGAGCGACGTAGCCCGCTGGCAGACGTTGATCGGCTTCCTGGCGGCCTGGATCCTGGCCGTCTCCGCCCGTCCGCGCCTCCCGGCGCTGCTGGCCTGCTCGCTGGCGGCAGCGGCCGGAGCACTGGTGGCCGCAGCACCGCCGCTGTTCGGACTTCCCTCCTCGTTCACCGCCTTCAAAAGTCTCTCCGTCTCCGGCGTGATCGTGCTGGCGGCGATGAACGCGGCAATGCTGTGGCTGTGGTTCACCGCTCTGATGCTCTGGGCCTGGTCACTCGCCCACGCAGGCGGGCTGCTCAAGCCGGCCTCGGCCCCGTGGCGGCTTCGCCGGGTCGGAACCTGGACCGCCGGGGTCACCGTGCTGTTCATGGGCTGGGCCGCGTGGGCCGACCAGCGGAACTGGCAACGGATCAGTTGGCTGATGGACCGCACCGCTACCGGGTACGACTCGCAATACCTGACGTCCCTGGGCCAGGCCTTCGTGAACGCCACCTTCCAGGCCCCGACATGGGCCTACTCCCACACCTGGGTCCTGACGAGTCTGGCGGTCGTGGCCCTGCTGCGGGCCAGGGACCTGGGGCTGCGGGTGCCCTTCGCGAGCCCCACCAAGCTGGACTGTCTGCTGCTCGCCGTGTTCTTCGCCGTCGTGGTGGCCTGGCGGCAGGGCTCGTACGCAGGCAGCCAGGGCCTGGCCAGCCTCTGGCTCGTTCTGGACATCGCCGCCTTGTACGGCCTGCTGGCCGTGGGGCAGCGCCGGGCGGTACTGAACCAGCACTTCGAGGGCTACGAGGGCGCTCCGGCACTGGGCGAGTCGATCACCGAAGCGGCCCGCAACGACCTCATCGCCCGTGCGCACCGCTACCGGGAGCTGGTCGGCGCGCTGCGCAGCATGGAGCAGGGGCACTCCGAGAGCACGCGCAGCCGCCACGCAGTGGAGAAGGAACTGAGCGGCCTGCATCGCTGGCGCCCACCGCCAGGGAGCACCGGCACCGCACGGCCGTCGATGCCCAGCGGGATCACCGTCGTCGACGTCGCCCTGAGCTGGGGGCCGCACGCCAAGTGGTGGGACAACGCCCGTCGTGCCGCGCTCCTGGCAGCTGCCTTCGGCCTGCCGGCCAGCGTGATCATCGTGTGGCTGATCTACTCGCCGGAGCATCAGTGGATGCGTACGGGCCAGTACTTCTTCGGGGCCCCCGAAGTGGCGTGGACGTTCGTTTCCTCCGAACTCACCTGGGCGGGCGCGGGCCTGGTCCTGGGCGCGCTCTGGCGGCTGCTTCCCGGCCGCAGAGGCCCCTCGCGCGCCCTGGGCCTGGTGATCGCCTACGCCCTGCTGATCGGCCTGGGCTCTGTGGCCAACCTCATCACCGACCAGGGGATCGGTACAGGGATCTTCGGGATCTTCCTGATGCTTCCGGTGCTGACCCTCACCGGTCTCGCCATGGATGCGGACACCTTCCGCTCCGAGCGGCGCTTCTGGCCCAACCGGGTCGGGCTCCTGCTGTCCGTGTACCAGATCAGGAGCTTCTCCGCGCAGATCGCCTATGTACTGGCGCAGGTGGTCGCGGTGTTGGCCGTGCTGAAGTTCTTCACCGAAACCGACATCCACCAATTCAAGTAACCTGCGCCGCCTTTCATTCCTCCTCCGCCGCGGTGCGCCCTGCAAGCCGTTCGTAACGCTGCCGGGCTGCCTGCGGGGTGCCCAGCCCGAGGCCGAAGGCGATCTCCTGCCAGGTCATCCCGCGGCCGCGGGCCATGCGCAGCAGTCCGGCCTCCAGTTCGTCCATGTCCCCGCGCGCGAGGGGGACGAGGCTGAGAGCGGCGGTGATGTCGGCCCGGTCCACCTCCGGTTCGCCGTCCTCGGGGAGGGCGGCGCCGCTGAGCAGGAAGGCCACGAGGCGGACGGCCTCGTGCGGGGCGAGGACATGGGGGTGGACCTGCCGCCGGCGCTGCTCGTCCGTGGCCGCGTGGCGCTCGGCGATGCGGAACAGGGAGGCGTGGACGCGCTGCGCCCGGGCCTGCTCCGGGTGCGGGGGTGCGAAGGGGTCGGCGGGCTGTCCGGGAGTCGTCGTCATGCCTCCAGAGTGGATCACCGCACGATGCGGCGTCAATGGATTATTGAAAACATCATGTTCAATTGGATCTTCCGCTGCGCATCCGCACCCTCACCCCACGTTAGGAAAACGTTCGAATAGTGGGCGTTCACGTCATAAGCGCAGGCTGTCCCCGCAAACTCGTGGGGCTCACCGAACGTCTCACGTAATGAACAGGTGCGACCATGAGTCGGACGATCACCCGGTCCCCCCAGGACCCGCCGCCCACGACGGAGCCTGCCACGCCCGTGCTGTCGCACGGACTCAAGCAGCGCCACCTCTCGATGATCGCGCTCGGCGGGGTCATCGGCGCGGGGCTCTTCGTAGGCTCGGGCGTCGGCATCGCCGCGGCGGGACCGGCCATCGTCCTGCTCTTCGCGGGCACCGGCGCGCTCGTCATGCTGATCATGCGGATGCTCGGCGAGATGTCCGCGGCCCGGCCCTCGACCGGATCGTTCTCCGTCCACGCCGAGGAGGAGCTCGGCACCTGGGCCGGGACCACCTCCGGCTGGATGTACTGGCTGATGCTGTGCGCCGGCGTGGCCGCCGAGGCCACCGCGGCGGGCGCCATCATGCACAGCTGGGTGCCGTTCCTCCCCGCCTACGGCTGGGTGGCGGTCTTCATGGTGTTCTTCTGCGCCAGCAACCTGACCGCGGTCAAGAACTTCGGCGAGTTCGAGTTCTGGTTCTCCGCCGTCAAGATCACGGCGATCGTCGCCTTCCTCGTCCTGGGCCTGCTCGGCATCCTCGGGGTCTTCGGCGACTCCCCCGGCACCGGCAACCTCACCGGCCACGGCGGCTTCTTCCCCGCCGGAGCCGCCGGGCTCGCGGCCGGACTGCTCACCACCGTCTCCGGGTTCGCCGGCCTCGAGACCGTCACCATCGCGGCGGCGGAGTCCGACAATCCGAGCCGCAACGTGGCGCGTGCCGTGCGCACCGCCGTCTGGCGCATCGCCGTCTTCTACATCGGCTCCATGGCCGTGGTCGTCACGATGGTGCCGTGGAACGACCCGCGCGTCGCCACCGACGGCCCCTACGTCACCGTCCTCGACACCCTCGGCATCCCCGCCGCCGGCACGATCATGAAGGTCGTCGTCCTCGTGGCCCTGCTCTCCGCGATGAACGCCAACATCTACGGCTCGTCGCGCATGGCCCACTCCCTGGTCAGCCGGGGCCAGGGCCCGCGCTTCCTGGCCAAGGTCACCCGGGGCGTGCCGATGGCCGCCGTACTGGCGTCCTGCGTGTTCGGCTTCGCGGCCGTGATCGCCGGCATCATCTGGCCGACCACCGTGTTCGCCTGGCTGCTGAACATCGCCGGCTGCGCGGTCCTGGTCGTCTGGTGCATCGTCTGCCTCACCCAGCTGCGGATGCGCCGCCGCCTGGAGCGCGAGACGCCCGAGCTGCTGACGGTGCGGATGTGGGGCTTCCCGTATCTCACCTGGCTGGCGTTCGCCGCCATCATCGGCGTCTTCGTCGTCATGGCCTGCAGCGGGGACGGCCTCAAGCAGCTCGCCGGCACAGCGATCGTGGTCGCGGCGCTGGCAACCGTGGGTCACCTGAAGCAGCGCCGCGACCGGAGGGCCGGCGCCGCCGCCTAAGCGGTCCGCGGGAAGTGCGGTGCGTCGACTGCGGGCCGTCGTGGCTGGTCGCGCAGTTCCCCGCGCCTAGGGTCGCGAGCACGCACCGCACTTCACGCCTGCTGTCGCTCACGCCACCACGTCACCGTGGCCCCGACCTGTTCCTCGACCGGTGTGGCGTGCACCGCGAACGCGGACTCGTAGGCGGAGGAGTCCACCACGAACGGCCGGTCGAACTGGTAGCGGATCTCGCGCAGTTCGCGGATCAGGGGCGAGAAGAGCGACGCCGCGCCCAGGACCGCCTGCGGAAGCCTCCGTACCGCGACCGGGCCCGTGCCCGCCTCGGCGGCCAGTCGGCCGGTCATCTCCCGGACCGACTGTGCAGGAGCCGTCGGCACGTGCCATGCCCGCCCCCAGGCCTGCTCCGCGCCCGCGGCCTCGACCAGGGCCCGGGCCACGTCGGGGAGGTACGTCCAGCTGTGCGGCGCATCCGGGTCGCCGAGCACCGAGACGGACTTGCCCCGCAGCAGGCGCGGTACGACCCGCGAGGCAAGGTGGCCCCCGTCGGTGACGCCGGGCCCGAAGAAGTCCGAGGCCCGCACTTCGACCGCCCTGATGCGGCCGTCCTCGTGCAGCTTGTGCACCTGTTCCCACGCGGCCGCCCGCGCCCGCCCCTTGGGGCCGGTCGCCGCGAGCGGCAGGTCCTCGGTCAGGGGACGGTCCACCGGACCGTAGCCGTAGAGGTTGCCCAGCACGACCAGGACGGCCCCGGTCGCCTCGGCCGCCGCGCCCATCGACGCGGCCAGCTGCGGCCATTCCGCCGCCCAGCGGTGGTAGGGCGGCGCGGCGCAGCCGTACATCGCGACCGCGCCCCGGGCGACCTCGGCCAGCCGCGCGGAGTCGGCGGCGTCCGCCGCGACGTGCTCGATGCCGGGCTCGGGACGACGGCCGGACCTGGTGACGACGCACACGGAGTGCCCCTGCTCGGCCAGCAGCCGTGCGGTGGCCGCTCCGGCGGGCCCGTAACCGATAACCACTTGAAGACTCACGCCCGCACCCTAGCGTGAGTGGACGTCACCATTTGACGTCACCTCTTGAGGTAGGCCAGGACGGCCAGGACGCGGCGGTTGTCGTCGGCGGACGGTTCGATCCGCAGCTTGGCGAAGATGCTCGCGGTGTGCTTGGCGACCGCGCTCTCGCTGATGTGCAGGGCGTTCATGACGGCGGCGTTCGACCGGCCCTCCGCCATCAGCTTCAGCACGTCGTGTTCGCGCGGGGTCAGTTGCCCGGTGTTCCCCCTGGCGTCGCTGCGGGCCAGGAGTTTGGCGATGACCTGGGGGTCCATGACGGTGCCGCCGGCCGCGACGGTGCGTACGGCGTCGATGAACTGGGCGGTGTGCGTGACCCGGTCCTTGAGCAGGTAGCCGATGGCCCCCTCGCCTCCGGCCAGCAGTTCGTGGGCGTAGAGCTGGTCGACGTACTGGGAGAGGATCAGGACGGGCAGTCCGGGGCGGGTGCGACGGGCCCGGAGGGCGGCCTGCAGACCCTCGTCGGTGAAGGTCGGCGGGAGCCGGATGTCGACCACGGCGACGTCCAGGTCCTCCTCGCACAGGGCGCGCAGCAGGGCCGGGCCGTTGTCCACGGCCGCGACCACCTCGCATCCGTGCTCCTGGAGGGTCCGTGTCAGCCCGTCCCGGAGCAGGAAGAGGTCTTCGGCAAGGACGACGCGCACGGTATCTCCAGGGTCACGGTGGTCGGTCCGCCCTGCGGGCTGTGCAGGGCGAGGGTTCCGTCGAAGGTGCTCAACCGGCGCCGGATGCCGTGCAGTCCGCTTCCCCGGGAGGCGTCCGCACCGCCGTGGCCGTCGTCGGTGACCGTGATGCGCAGTGCGGTGTCCGTATGGTCCAGGCGGATGTGCACCTCACGGGCGCCGGAGTGCTTGGCCGCGTTGGCGAGGAGCTCGCCGACGGCGAAGTAGGCGGCGGATTCGACGGGTGCGGGGAGCCGTCCGGGCAGCCGGGCCTCGACGTGGACGTCGAGGAAGCTGTCGAGCGCCAGGGACCGGACGGCATCGCCGAGACCACGGTCGGCGAGGACGGGAGGGTGGATGCCGTGGACCAGGTCCCGCAGGTCCTGGAGCGCCCGCTCCGAGGTCGCGCGCACCTCCAGCAGCAGTTCGCGGGCGGCCTGCGGATCGGTGTCCAGCAGCCGGGTCGCCTCGTCCAGGGTCATGCCCAGGGCGACGAGCCTGGCCTGCGCCCCGTCGTGCAAGTCCCGTTCGATGCGCCGGAGTTCGGCCGCCTGTACGTCGAGGACCTCGGCGCGGGTGTCGGTGAGGTGCTCGATGCGGCGGACGAGTTCGGTGGTGCGCGGCGCCGACAGGACGCGGCGGCTCCAGCGGCCGTGCAGCCGCAGCACCGCGGGGGCGAGGCGCAGCCCCGCCGCGATGAACGCGAGACCGAGGAGGAGGGCCGCGACCATGGTGACGGTGGAGTGGACGGGGATGAAGGCGTACCAGTTGCCGTCGTCGAGGATCCGCCAGATGAAGGGCTGCACCAGCGCGCCGAACACCCCGTACTCGATGAGCGCGAGCGGCACCGCGACGAGCACTCCGCCGGCCCACGGTTCCAGCCAGGCCCATCGGAGGTCGCGCCAGAACCCCTCGTCGCCGAGGATGCCGGACGCCTGCCGGCGCCGGCTCACCGAGCCTTCGCGGGCGAGCGGTCCGGGCGGGCTGATGTGCGTGCCCGTCCAACGGGCGGCCCAGGAGCGGTACCGGTCGGAGAGCCGGCGCAGGGCCGTCGCGGCGCGCGGCAGCAGAGGGAATCCGGCTCCGACGGGGAGCAGGAGCAGCACGCACACCACGAGCCCGCCGGTCGCGGACACCCCGAGGGCGGCCAGCGACAGCAGCTGGCACCGGCCGACCGCGACCCAGGCGTCGCGCAGATGCCCCTTCCCCCGTGCCATGATCACCTGTCGCTCCGTCACCCCCGGCGCGCCCCCTGCGTCGCCGCCAGGATCTTAACCGCAGGTGAACGCAGCACCCAGGGCACCGCTGCCAGCAGGCACGCGCCGCCGAACAGCACCATGGGCAGCACCGCGCCGGACTCCTCGTCCATGAACAGGAGCATCCCCAGATTGACCAGGGTGTGGAATCCGCCTGCCAGCAGCAGCCGGTTCGCCTGGACGCGTTCCAGGCCGAGCCCGAGGACGACGGACATCGCCACGGTGGCCAGCAGGAAGCCGGCCGCGTACGCCGGGGCCTCAGCGAAGACCTGTACGTGCCACACGCCCCACACCACACCCACCAGGGCCGATGCGCCGAGCGGTCCGAACCGGGTCCGCAGCAGGGGCTGGAGCAGGCACCGCCAGCCGATCTCCTCGCCGCACGCGCCGACCAGTTGGGCCACCACGATCAGTGCGAAGGGGTTCTGCAGCGTGCGCGGACCGGTCATCCGGGCGGTGCCCTCCACGCACGCGTACGCGCCCACGCTCAGCGCGATGATCAGCGGCGCCGTGAGCAGCAACAGCGCCTCCCGCCCCACCGGGCCCCGCGTGCGGCGGCCGGGCAGGATCCCGGAGAGCCGGCGGCGCACCCGGGAGGGCCACAGCAGGCCCACCGTCACCACCCCTGCGGCGGGGCCGAACTGCGTGAGCTGGACGACCTCCGGCGGAATCCCCGTCGCAGGCTGCACCGCCCCGAACACCCCTGCCGCCACGAATGCGACGGCGAGGTACACCCCTGCCTCCGCCTTCCATTCGCGTTCCTGTTCCTGTTCCCGTTCCCGCATGTTGCCTGGTCTCCCGCTCACTCGGTCTTTGTGCGTCGACGTCGACGATGCCGGTCCGCGAGAGCGCGGCCATTGCGGGTAGCTGCCCAAGAGGGGTGTATCCAGGTGCACCCCCGCGAGCGTGCCCGGTTGTGCACCGGCGCATTTCCCCGCAGACCGTTTTCCGGTTCGTGCGGGCATCACCCGGGGAATTATCCGGACACCCCCGGCATCCGCGCGCCGTGGAATGGTGCGGAAATCACAATGTCCCGGCGACCGGCCGAACCGGCCGAACCGGCCCGGCAGGAGAACGGGATGCCCGTACCGCACCGCCCCCACCGCCGATCCGGCCGCCGTCCCAACAGAAGGCTCCGCGCCCTGCTGGCGGAGGCCCGGTGGACGCAGGGCGCGCTCGCCCGTGCCGTCAACGCGGCCGCCGCCGAGGTCGGTCTGAGCCTGGGCTACGACCGCACCTCCGTGGCGCACTGGCTCAGCGGCACCCGGCCCAGGGCGCCAGTGCCGGAGCTGGTGGCGGAGGTGTTCACGCGGCGCCTGCAGCGCACCGTCTCCCCGGCCTCCGCGGGGTTCGCCACAGCGCCACCGCAGGGAGACCCCCGCTCCGACCGGCGGAGGAAACGTTCCCCCGAGGCCGGACTCGTGGCCCTCGCCGGCGCCGAGGCCGACCCTGCCCGCAGAGTCGCGGCACAACAGCAGCCCTACCGCGAGGCGCTGCTCCGCACGGCCCACCAGGACACACCGGCGCCGCGGAAGCCCTTCCCCTGGCACGGTGACCACCCCGCCGACGCGGAGACCCGCATGCTGCAGTGCGCCGAGCGCTTCTACGCCGCGTCGCTCGACGCCCACGGCGGCCGCGCCGCACGCTCCTCCCTGGCGGCCTACCTCACCCAGGACGTCGCCCACTGGCTCCGTTCCGCACGCACGGAACACGCGCACAGGACGGCCCTGGTGGAGGCCTCCCGACTGACGTTCCTGCTGGCCAGGATGTACGAGGACACCGCGGCCCACGGGCTCGCGCAACAGTGCTTCGTCATCTCCCAGCAACTCGCCGCCGAATCCGGTGACCGACTGGCCTGGGCGATCGGCCTGCGCGGCCTCAGCGCACAAGGACTGTCACTCGGGCACCACCGGGCCGCGCTGCACGCCGCCGAGGCCGCAGCGGAGGCGGGGCAGCGGGCGGGCGGCGGGCCGGGGGCGTATCTCCTCGCCCAACTCGCCGTGGCCCAGGCCGCCTACGGCCTCCGGCGCCAGGCCCTGCGTTCCCTCGGCCATGCGGAACACTGCATGGAATCGGCCATGGAACCGGCCGCGGAACCGGGCCACGAGCACGGGCCGTTCACCACCTACACGCCTGCCGCACTGGACTTCCAGCGCGCGAGAGCCCTGAGATTCCTGGGGGATTCCTCCGCCGCGTGCGAGGCACTGGCCCGGTCACTGGCCGTACGTCCCGCAACGGACCGCCGGGGACTGGCGCTCAGCCACGCTCAACGGGCGGAAATTCTGCTCCGCAGCGGGCATATCGAGGAGGCCTGCCTCTCGTGGCACTCTTTTCTGGAGCATTACCGGTACTTGCGCTCCGGTGCGGCCGACACCGCAGCCGTCCGGCTGCGCAGTCTGCTCGCCCCTTATCGGCGGACCCCGGCCGCCGCACGGGTTCTCGCGCGGGTCGCGGCGGAACAGGGCGGACGGTACCGGCGCTTAGCGCCGGGAAGGCGGCGGCCGGGCGGACACTTTCACTCCGTTCAACACCTCCGGTGCCGCCTGCACAACTCCCGGCGCGCCCGGCATTGTTGAATTGAGCAAGGGAAATGAGCAAGGGAAATGCCTTCATGCCTTTCCGGGCTCCGCGGGCCGGCGAAAGGAGCCTGTGCCGTGAGCATCGTCCACCTCTTCCCCGGGCAGGGGGATTTCGCGCTCGGTCCCCTGCTGCGGGCCGCCCGGATGCACCGGCCCGTGCACGACGCCCTCGCCGGGGTGCTCCGGCAGACCGACGGCGTCGCCGCCGAGTTCGGCATCAGGCCGCTGGGTCCCTGGCTGCTGGGGACGTCGCCGCCCAGCGGCCGTGAGCTGGCCGCGGCCGCGCCGGGGGCTCCGCAACTGGCCCTGTTCTGCTCCTCGCTGGCCGTCAGCCGGGCCCTCGGTACCGTCGGACTGCCGCCCGAGCGGGCCCTGGGGGTGGGCTTCGGCGAGATCGCGGCCCTCACGGCGGCCGGTGTGTTCGAGGCCGCCGGGGGCGCCCACATCGCCTGTCTGCTCGCGCGTTCCCTGGCCCGGTGCGACGGGAGCATGCTCGTGTTGCGGACGGGAGAGGAGCAGGCGCACGTCCTCATGTGCGCCGCGCACACCCGCGGGCTGGCCCTGGCCTGTGTGAACGACCCCGGCGAGACGGTGGTCGGCGGGGCCTCGGCCGCCGTGGCGGCCCTGGAGCGCACCGCCCGGCGGCGCGGTGTGTCCGCCACCCGCCTGCACCTGCCCTTCCTCTCCCACCACCCCTCGCTCACCGACGAGGCGCACTGCTTCGCCGCGTCGATCCGCCGCGTTCCCGCGGCACCTGCGCGCTTCCCCGTGCACTCCGCCGTTCTCGGCCGGGCGTACGGCAAGGAGGACGACGTCCACCGCGGGCTCGCCGACTGCCTCGTCCACCCCGCGCGGGTCCCCGAGGTGCTGCGCCAGGTGTGGACGTCGCCGGTCACGCTGCTGCTGGAGGCCGGCACCGGGCAAGCCCTCACCCGCAGCGTCCGCAGCTCGCTTCCCGCGGCCGCGGCCACGGCCCACGCCCCGCTGGCGGACCCCGGCTTCCCCTGGCGGCACCCCGAACGCCTGCGCAACCAGACCGCCCCCGCCACCACTTGTGCCCCTCCCGCCCCGGAGGCCTCGCGATGATCCCCCACACCGGGGCCGAGGCCGAACTCACCCGCATCGTCGGCGGACCGCACCCGGTCGAGCTGTACGAGCGGCTGACGGCCGCGCTCACGGCCGGCGCCGCACCGGAGGCGGATCGCGCCGGCCACGGCCGGCGGACCCACCACGCCCTGCGCCGGCTGGCCAAGGCCCTGCCGCCGGCCCGGGACCTGCTCGGTGACCCGTACCTGCTCGCCCTCATGAGCACCAGCACGGCCACCGCCGACCCGCCCCTGTACCTGGCCGCCCTCTCGCACTACGTGCTCTGCCTGGGATCCGTGCTCTCCCTGGCGGGCGACCCCGCCGAGCTCCGGTCACAACTGGACGCCCTGGAGAGCGGCTACGCCAAGGGCGTCTTCCTGGCGACGGAGACCGGGGACGCGGGAAGCCACCTGGCGCTGCGCACCACGGCCCGTTTCGACGCCGAGCAGCGGGAGTTCGTCCTCACCACCCCCGATGCGGGAGCGGCGAAGTTCGCCGGCGTCGGCGCTCTCGGGGAGCCGCAGACCGCCGTGGTGTGCGCACGCCTGCAGACCGCGCACCAGGACTGCGGGGTGTTCTCCTTTCTGGTCAACCTGTGCGACGAGCAAGGGCTGCTGCCCGGCGTGCGGATCTCCGCACCCCTGGACCTGGGTACCCTGCCGCTGGACCACGCCCTCGTCCGGTTCGACGGCGTGCGCCTGCCCTACCGGAACTGGCTGCGCGACACCGCCCGCATCGACGACCACGGCACCTTCCACGACCCCCTCCTCGGCCCGGACGCGCGGCTGCACCGCACGCTGAGCGTGGGGCAGGCGCTGTGGGCGACCCTGCCCTCGGCCCTGGCCGCGATGGCCCGCCAGTGCGCGGTCCTGACGCTGCGTCACTCCACCCACCGTCGCAGCAACGGGCGGCTCGCGCCGGGCTCGCCCGTCCTGGCCTACCGGATCCAGCAGCACGCGGTGCTGGGGGCGTTGGCCGAGTCCTTCGCCCTGACGTGCATGGGCAACGCGGCCCTGGACGCCTGGCAGCGGTCTCCCGGCGCGGCACGCTCCGCCGGGACGGCCTTCTCCCCCTGGGCGGCGGTCGACCCGGTCCTCTCGGTGTACAAGGCCCACGCGGCGAGCACCACCGCCCGTCTGGCCGCCGAGTGCCAGCACCGCTGCGGCCTCGCCGGATACCTGGACCTCAACCGGCTCGCCGCGTACCAGGGCTTCGCGCACGCCTTCGACAGCGCGGGCGGCGACAACCGGCTGATACTCCTGGACACCGGACTCACCCTGGCCGAACGGCCGAGGCCCGCCGACGGGGGAACGGCCCCGCCCTCGCGCATCCCGCCGCGCAGCCTCACCTGGTGGCCCACCGCCGCCCGGGCCCACGAGGCGCGCCTGACCGCCGGACTGCGCAGGGCCCTGCACCGGGGAGAGGAACACGGGCTGCGCGGCCTTGAGTTGTGGAACCCCCTGCTGACCACGGCGTACGAGCTCGGCGCGGCGCACGCGAGCCGCCTGGCCGCCGAGCAGGTGGCCCGCACGGTCGGCGAGGTCCGTGACCCCGAACTCGCCGCCGCCCTGCGCCCGTTGGCGGCTCTGTACGGGGTCGCGGAGGCACGCCGCCTGTCCGGCGGCCTGCTCTCCACCCAGGTCCTCGGCCCCGGTACCGTGCGCGCCCTGCCGCGCGCGATGGACGAACTGTGCGACCTGCTCCTGCCCCGGCTGCGCCTGCTGGAGGGGGTCATGGGCTCCCCCGGCACCGGACGCCCGGTCCCGCTCGGCGCGGCCGACTACGCCCGGGCGCTCGCCGACTCGCTGGCCTGGAGCAGCGGGGGACGGGCGTGACCGGCGCGCTCCGCAGCACAGTTGGACATCGGCGCGACGCGCTCAGGCGCCGCGTGCAGGCCGAGGCCAGCGGGCGATCTCGTACGCGTCGCCGTACGTCCGCCACCTCAGCGGCGGCCTGAGGGCAAAGTTGCCCTCATCAAGGAAGACCCGCTGCTCCGTGTCGACGCGCGTGGTGTTGCCGTGCACCGTCTCGTCCTTGATCGCGACCTTGCGCGCGTCGAGGAAGGCGTTGAGATACGCCCGTTCGTCGCCGCCGCGGGCCGGAAGCCGCGCCTTCTTCATCGCGTTCGCGCGGATGGCGCCGAAGCTGTCCTTGTCGTGGCCGTTGCCGTGCATCACGATCGCGTCGAAGTAGACGAACTGGCCCAGCGCGCGCAGCCCGTCCGCCTTGGCGCGCCGCACGGCGGGGCCGAAGTAGACGCGGTCGCGCTCCTCCTCCTGGGCGGCCTGGAAGGCCCGGTCGCGGGCGGCGGTGCGCCATGCCTGTTCGAAGGGGGCGTCGAGGCCGGCGTGCGAGGCGGTGCCGTTGACCCGGCGCAGGGCGGGCAGGTAGGGCGCGAGCGGATTGTGCGGTCTGCGGCGGGTGTAGCGGAGCACGACGTCGAGCATGTCGCCGGTGCCGGAGCAGAAGCCGATGATCCCGCCGGTGTATCCCTGCCCGTCGCCGATGTCCTGGAGGTATCCGTACTGGCTGCGCCAGTCGAGGGTGGAGTTCTCGGCGCTGGCCACCAGTTCCATGGCGACCTCCTTGGCACGTGGGCTGTCGAGGCCCGTGCCGTGCGGATGCCGGGCGGGGGCCGCGCGGCCGGTTCCGGTGAGGGCCGAGGAGGCGAGGAGGGCGAGGGCCGACGCGGTGACGAGCGTGATCCGCAGGTGCATGCCGACCATCCATAACCGGCGCGGACAGGAGGGACAAGCACCGGGAACTCAGGGCGTGTCCCGCTCTCGTCGGCCCGCTGCCCGCAGCGGGCGGTACCGCAGGCCCAGGCTGCGGTACAGCTGCAGGGCTGCCCGGTTGTCGTCGTCCACCATCAGCGCGGCCGTGCCGTACCGGGAGAGCGCCTCGGCCAGCAGCAGTGCGCACACCTGGCGCGCGAGGCCGCGGCCTCGCGCCTCGGGGAGCACGGCGATGCCGGAGAGGAGGCCGACGGTGGGCGCGGACCAGGCGAGGGCGCCCACGGCGACGAGCCGGCCGGCGCCGTCGCGCGCTCCGGCCCAGCGCCCGGCCCCGGGGCCGCCGGGTTGCGCGTACGACTCCGGAAATCCCGCTGCCACGACGGCACTTGCCTCGTCCAGCGCACTCTGCGGCAGCCACCGCGCGTCCCCCGTGGCGGGGAGGGGCGGGCCGGGCCGTGTGCGGTCCATCCAGCCGAAGTCGCCGGAGCGGGACAGACCGGGCAGTTCGGCCGCCAGTACGTCGATGAGGTCGCGGTCGCCCAACGGGCGGTAGGTCGGGCCGAGTTCGTCCAGCACTTCGCGGGCGAGGGGGACGGCGGAGCGGGGGTCGCCCCATACGGCCAGCCGGTCGCGCGTCGACAGTGCGCGCCCGGCCACGGCGAGCGCGCGGCCGTCGGCGCTCGCCCAGGCGCGGTTGCCCTCGCCCAGACGCTGGGCCGCCCAGCGGCACAACGAGTCGCCGCGGCAGCATGTGGCCAGTTCCCCAAGGCTGTTGACCTCCCGCACGGTGCCGATTCTGGCAGGCGCAGGCGTACCGGCAGCACGTCGGGTCCCGCACACCCCCTTCTCTTCTTGGCGCGAGCATGCCATCCTCCGAGCGTCGGCCTGACGGCATCAGCCCCCCGCGGAGCGCCGCACCACACCTCCGGCGCCTCCCGCAGTCAGCGCCGTCGGACGAAGGACCGGCTGCCCGGGACCGCCGCAGGGCCCTGCGGCACGGCCACGGCGGCCGGCCGAGGCGCGCGCCCGGTCGCCGCTCTCCGGCCCGGCCCGCGCGCGGTACCGCTACCCCCCCCCACGGAAGGCCATCCATGTCCCGCACACGCTTGGCGGCGCTGGCCGCCGGAGCGACGGCCCTGGCCGCCGCGGCCATGTTCCCGCAGGCCTCATCGGCAGTGGCCGGCACCACGGCCGCTCCCCCGCCCTCCCCCGACACCGCGGTCGTCTACCGGGTCCCGGCGCACCACAAGCAGGATGCGCAGAAGCTCATCCGGGCCGGCTACGACCTCCTCGAACGCCGCCAGGGCGACGACCTGTTCGTCCTGGGCGACCGGAGCTCGGCCGCCGGGCTGCGCCGGCTCGGCTTCGCGCCGACGGTCGAGTCGACGATGCCGAGATCCAATCCCTCGGCACACGCCCGCCCCGACGCGGACGGCACCTACGACGGCGGCTACCACACCGTCGACGCCCACTACGCGCACCTGGACCAGGTCGCCGCCGCACACCCCGACATGGCGACGACCGTCACCTACGGGCAGTCCTGGCTCAAGCAGGCCGGGGCCGGCGGCCACGACCTCAAGGCGATCTGCATCACCAAGATCAAGCCGGGCGACTGCCAGTTGAACCCCAACGCGGCCAAGCCCCGCTTCTTCCTCATGAGCCAGATCCACGCCCGCGAGATCACCACCGGCGAGATGTCCTGGCGCTGGATCGACACGCTGACGACCGACTACGGCAAGGACCCGGACATCACCCGGCTCATGGACTCCACCGAGATGTGGGTGGTCCCCATCGCCAACCCGGACGGCGTCGACATCGTCGCCCAGGGCGGCGACAACCCGGTCCTGCAGCGCAAGAACGCCGACAACGCCAACGGCGTCTCCTGCGGCTGGACCGGGCAGACCGGCGTCGACCTCAACCGCAACGCCGGCACCCACTGGGGCGGCCTCGGCACCTCGACCCAGCCGTGCAGCGAGGTCTACCTCGGGCCCGCCGCGGACTCGGAGGCGGAGAACACCGGGCTGGAGAGCCTCTTCCGGCAGCTGTACCCGGCCGTGCGCACCGGCACGGGCGACAGCGACCCCGCGCCCGCCGGTGCCAAGGGCCTGATGATCAGCCTGCACAGCGACGCGAGCATGGTCCTCTTCCCGTGGGAGGCGGATCACACCATCCACACCGGCAACGACGCCGCGCTGCGCGCGCTCGCCGGGCGCATGGGGTCGATCACCGGCTACCAGTCCGGGCAGGCGGGGGAGATCCTCTACGACGCCTCCGGCGGCACCGACGACTGGACGTACGACAAGCTCGGCCTGGCCAGCTTCACCATCGAGATCGGTGACAGCGACGGACGCGGGTGCAGCGGCTTCACGCCCGCCTTCTCCTGCCAGGACGGCTATTTCTGGCCCAAGATCAAGCCCGCTCTGGTCTACGCCGCCCAGCACGCGGCCGCGCCGTACCAGGGGGCCGACACCGCCCGGTGACCACGGGCCGGCCCCGGGGCCCGGGCCGGGCTCCCGGGGCCCGGGCCGGGCTCCCGGGGCCGGTTGGCAAAGACTGGCTAAAAGTAAATACAGTAGGCGTTCGATTCGTGTACCCCACGCCAGAACGGATGCCCACTGTGGACATGAGCGCGGCCAATCGCAAGGGCCTGAGCCTCTTCGCCCTGATCATGATCGGCCTCGGCTCCATCTTCGGCTCCGGCTGGCTCTTCGGGGCCGGGCAGGCCGCCCAGGTGGCCGGGCCCGCCGCGCTCGTCGCCTGGGTGATCGGCGCCGTCTTCATCGGCATGATCGCCATGTCGTACGCCGAGGTCGGTGCCGCCTACCCGCTGCCGGGGGCCATGGCCCGCTTCGGCTCCCTCTCGCACGGCCCGGTGCTCGGCTTCGTCACCGGCTGGGCGGTGTGGATCGCGACAGCCTCGCTGATCCCCATCGAGGCCATCGCCGGCACCCAGTACATGTCGTCCTGGAGCTTCGGCTGGGCGCAGGACCTGGTCTCCGACGGCAAGCTCTCCGCCACCGGCATGGCGACGGCCCTGGTCCTCACCTTCGCCCTGTGGCTGGCCTGCTACTGGTCCGTGGCCCTGCTGGCCCGCGCCAACAACCTGCTCACCCTGGTCAAGTTCGCCATCCCGGTCCTCGCCGTCGCCGCGCTCATCGCCTCCGGCTTCCACACCGGCAACTTCACCGACCACGGCGGCTTCGCCCCCAACGGCTGGTCCGCCGTGATGACCGCCGTCACCACCTCGGGCGTCGTCTTCGCCTTCAACGGCTTCCAGGCCGTCGTCAACCTCGGCGGCGCCGCCAAGAACCCCGGCCGCGCCATCCCGCTCGCCCTCGTCGGCGCGCTCTCCCTCGGCCTGGTCATCTACCTCGCCCTGCAGGTCGCCTTCCTCGGCGCCGTCCCGCCCGAGAAGCTCGCCGAGGCCGGCGGCTGGAGCGGCATCAACTTCGCCTCCCCCTTCGCCGACCTCGCCAAGCTGCTGATGCTGCACTGGGTCGTCACCATGCTCCAGTTCGGCGCGTTCATCTCCCCCAACGGCGCCAACATCGGCAACGTCGCCTCCGCCGCCTACCTGGCCCAGAACCTCGCCGAGACCGGCTTCTTCCCCAAGAAGATCGCCGAGGTGCACCCCCGCTACGGCGTCGCCCGCCCCGCGATGTGGCTCAACCTGGCCTTCTCCGTGCTGCTGCTGCTCACCATCGGGCACAGCTGGGAGGCGCTCGCCAGCGTGGTCTCCGCGGCCATGGTCGTCTCCTACCTGATGGGCCCGATCGCGGTCGGCGTCTTCCGCAAGACCAAGCCGAATCTGCCCCGCCCCTTCCGCCTGCCCGCGGCCTCGGTGCTGTGCCCGCTCACCTTCGCCTTCGCCGCCTGCGCCCTGTACTGGTCGAAGTGGCCCAACACCGGCAAGGTCGCCCTGCTCACCCTCGTCTCCGTGCCGATCGCCGCGATCGTCCTGCGCCGCCGTGGGGAGACGGACCTGCGCCGCCAGTTCGCACCGGCCTGGTGGATGGCCGCGTTCCTGCTGTGGATGGCGGGGCTCTCCGCCCTCGGCGGCAAGGAGTTCGGCGGCCACGGCGTGATCACGGGCGGAGCCGACATCGCGCTCGTCGCCGTGTCCGCCCTGGGCTTCTACTTCTGGGCCGTCCGCGCCGGCGTCCGCGCCCACGAGGCGGGGCTGCCGGACGCGGACCCGGTCCTCGGGACCGCCCGGGAGACGGCGCCCGAGGCCGGGGACGAGCCGGCGAAGGTGGCTGTCGGGGCCTGAACCCCGGTACGCGCAGGGCCCCGGCACGTGCCGGGGCCCTGCGCGTTACCCGGCGGCAGACGCCTCAACGGCGTTGGCCAGAAGTTCTGCGAGCCCCCGGTGTCCGGAACGGTTCGCGTCGTCCAGCGGCGTATGGCCCCACCGGTCGACCGGCCGGGGGTCGACCCCCTTGCACAGCAGAAAGGCCGCGACGTCCATGTGGCCTTCGGCCGCTGCCAGATGGAGCGCGGTGCGTCCGTCGTAGTCGGCGGCGTCGAGGGGGACGTGGCAGGCGGCCAGGCGGCGTATCTCGTCGAGGTCGCCCTGGCTGGCGGCGAAGCACAGGCCCACGATGCCCTCGATCCGGCTCTGGTCGCGCCGCAGACGCGGATCACGTTTGCCGGTCCCGGGCCCCAAGCCGGTGAGCAGGTCGTAGGTGTGCACGTTGTAGCAGTCGACCAGACGCCGGCAGACCTCGATGCCCCGCACCGAATTCCCCTGGGCGTCCAGCCGGGGCGACCACACGGCGATGCCCATCAGCTGGGGGACGACCAGCATCAGCGCGCCGGAGACGCCGCTCTTGGCCGGCAGCCCGATGGTGAAGGCGAACTCCCCGGAGAAGTCGTACATGCCGCACGAGGACATCAGCGACAGGCAGTGGCGCACCGTCCCCGCGGAGAAGACCCGGTCCCCGGTCAGCGGGCACACCCCGGCATTGGCCAGGGAGGCCGCCGCGATGGCCAGGTGCCGGGCGGTGAGCTCGATCGAGCAGCACTGGAAGTAGAAGTCCAGGGTGTCCAGCAGATCGGTGCCGGGCGGGAACGCCCCGCGTTCGCGCATCGAATACCCCAGGGCGAAGTTGCGGTCCGCGGTGGTGCGCTCGGACAGGTAGACGGAGTTGTTGAAGCCGACGGCCCGCCCGCCGGCGAGCCGCCGCCACGCGTCGGCCACGAAGTCGAAGCGGTCCGCGGCGTCCAGACCCTGCTGGATGAGCGCACAGCTCATGATCGCCCCGGCGTTTATCATCGGGTTGTGCGGCAGCCCGGCCTTGTTGAAGGTCAGCTCGTTGAACCCCTGGCCGCTGGGCTCGCGTCCCACATGGCGATGGACGGTGTCGGGCCCGTGCTCCTCCAGGGTGAGGCAGTAGTTGACGGTCTTGGACACCGACTGCAGGCAGAAGCGCACTCCCGCGTCGCCGATGGAGAACCGCTGACCGTCCACCGTGCACACCGAGATCGCGAACCGGTCCGCCTCCACCCGCGCCAGCTGCGGAATGTAGTCGGCCACGGCACCGCGCACATCGGCCCGGACCTCCCGGTGGATCCGCCGCACATCGGCCACCAGCGCGGGAAAGTCGGGTACGGCCAGCTCTCCCCGGGCGGCCCGCTCGATGATGCCGCTGTTGCGCTGGGTCCCGGCGGTGAACTCCTCGACGGTCACCGACGATCCGGCCGGACGGGCCCGCTTCAGATAGGCGATGGTCTCGGCGATCCGGGGGTCGTCCGCCAGAACACCCGCCCGCTGCAGCACCTTGAGCACCTGATCGGGAACGAACCGGCCGGACGGATCCCGCTCGAAGAACTCGACGACACCGGTGTGCGCCCCGGCCCTCCGCCGGGCCGGCACCCCGGAAGGGTCGCAGGCCGCGGGATGCTTCCCCGCCTTCGCAGCAGTCATCGCAAAACCCCCGCCCCAAGTGCCTCTGCCGCACCGGCAATTCCCGCTCATGAGCGACGAGAACCGGCCACGCCGCGATGCGTGTACGCGCGACCGGTGGTGCGGTGGCGGACGTCGGCGGGCACGGCCTGGCGCGCGCCGTGCACGGTGGGGGCACCTCAAGTCGTCGAGCCATTGGCTCGGCAGCGCGACCGTCACGCTGCGCGGAAGGCCAGTACCGCGTTCTGGCCTCCGAAGCCGAAGGAATTGCTGACCACGGCACCCACCGCTGTGCGCCGGGGAGCTGCGGTGACCACGTCGAGGTGAATGGCGGGGTCGAGGACGTCGAGATTGGGGGTGGGCGGGATGATCTGATGCCGGAGGATCAGCGCCGCGCACACCGCCTGGATGCCGCCGGATCCGCCGGCCGCGTGTCCCAGGGCCCCCTTCAACGCGGTGACCGGAGGCGGCTCCTGGCCGAAGACCGTTCTCAACGCACGGTATTCGGCGAGGTCGTTGACCCTGGTCGACGTACCGTGGGCGTTGACGTGGCCGATGTCGGCCGGGGCGAGACCGGCGTCTGCCAAGGCACTGTGCAACGCCTGTGCGGCGCCGCGGCCGCCGGGGTGGGGTGCCGTCATGTGGTGGGCATCGCACGAGGCGCCGTACCCGGCGAGGTACGCGTACGGGGCGACGCCCCGGGCGCGGGCGTGTGCCGCCCTCTCCAGCACGAGCACCCCGGCACCCTCACCGAGGACGAAACCGTCACGCCCGGCGTCGAAGGGCCGTGACGCGGCGCTCGGATCGGACCGGCGGGTGGACAGCGCCCTCATCTGGTGGAAGCACACGGCAGCGGTGCGCGTGCGGATCGACTCGCTGCCGCCGACGAGCGCGATGTCGCAGGCGCCGGACCGTACGAGGTGGCAGCCCAGACCCACTGCCGTGGCGCCGGAGGCGCAGGCGGTCGAGACGGACAGGTTCGGGCCGCGGGCACCGAGGTCGATGCCGACCTCCCCGGCGGACATGTTGGGCATGCTGCGCATCAGTGCCATCGGAGACACCTTCTCCGGTGTGCCGGCACCCATCAACGCGTAGACCTGCTCGTGGTGTTCGGTGCTGGCGGATGCCGTACCGATGACGACGGCGACGCGGGAGGAATCCCATTGGGAGGTGTCCAGCCGCGCGTCGGCGACGGCCTCGCGGGCTGCGCCCACCGCCATGGCCGTGTAGCGGTCGAGCCGGGCAGCGAGGCGTGATCCCAGGCGTGCGGACACGTCGAAGGGGACCGGGCAGGAGAAGTCGACGGCCAGTCCGGCGAGCAGCGGATCGGGCACTGCGCGCGGGACCCCGGAGAGGAGGCCGGCCCAGGTCTCCGGCGCCGTCGGACCGGCCGGAGTCACCGCTCCGAGTCCGGTGACGGCCACGTCCGTGGTGTCCGCGGTCCGCCTCACCGGCTGTCCCCGGCCTCCTCCGGTGCGGCGGCGGACGGGGCGGTGCCGGTGCGCGACGCGGCGCCGATGATCCGTGCCGCCTCGCCGAGGGACGTGCTCATGGTGAAGTCCTCCAACGTGACGGTACCGGGCGCGTGTTCCGCAAGGACCAGTGAGACTTCAAGCATCGACACGGAGTCGAGCCCGAGCTCGGCGAAGGTGCGGCCGGGGCCGAGCTCGTGGGGTGCGCAGCCGATCCTCTCCACGAGGGCCCGGGTGAGAAATGCATAGACGCGGTCGTAACCGTCATGGCTGTCGGTCATGGACGAGATTCCTCGGGCGGTCGAGGTCCGGAAGGACCGGGGAAGACTGAACAGGCCCACGAACGACGGGCGTCACGGCTCGCCGGTGGCCACGAGAGCGGCCGGCCGGCAGGGGCTTCCCGGCTTCCGGAGCCGGGGCACCTCCGGTATGGCACGGTCCACCGCCTGCTCGGCGGCCCGGGCCAGGGACCGCCGGTCGGACTCCGGGCGGGCCGGCAGGGGATCGAGCCGCTCGACCTCGACGACCAGGTCACGCTGGGCGATGAGCAGCATGACCGACTCCACCACGGACATGGGGCCGACCAGGGCGGCCGCCGTGGTGGTACGGCCGGCCGACCGGTACCGCAGCACCACGGGCAGGACGGGCACGCCCGCGTCCAGGGCGGCCTGGAAGAACGCCGGCCGGTACGGCCCGCAGGCCGAGCCGCACCACGTCGTCGCCTCGGGACAGACGAACACCCGGTCGCCGGCGCGCAACGCCCGGGTGACCCCGGCGACGGCGGCGGGCAGCGCCGACAGCCGTTCGCGGTCGACGTACAGCGTGCGGCCGAGCGCTGCGGCCCATCCGACGACCGGCCATCGCCGTACGTCCGCTTTGCTCAGCGGCCGGGCGGGGTCGTAGCCGATGAGAACGAGGTCGTCGAGCAGCGAGGTGTGGTTGAGCACCAGCAGGCCGGGCACCGTGTCCTGCGGCCGGGCCTCGGGCGGTGTCTCGGACGGCGTGAAGCACACCCGGACGCCCATGGCCCGGACGGTCAGCCGGATCCACCAGCGGTAGGCCCGCAACCGCAGTCGGCGGCCTGCTGCGGAGGACAGCGCAGGCACGACGATCAATGAGCAGGACAGCAGCACCGCTGTCAGCCGCAGGAGTCGCCGCAGCGGCCCCACCCGGTTCTGTTCCGCCGGCCCGGGCAGGCAGGATCGGCTGCACGGCGACGTGGGCCGCCATGGATCGGCGGCATCGGTCACACCGGTTGCGCCGGTTGCCTTGGTCATGACGCCACTGCCTGCAGCGGGGACAGGCGGCTCTTCGGCACCCGGTCCACTGCCAGCAGCGTGAACAGATCCGCCGTACGGAAGCTGCTGTCCAGCGCCGGTGGTCCGCAGACCCAGGCGCCCAGCATGAGGTAGCCGCGCAGCAGCGACGGCACCGCAGCAGGCGGGCACGGACCGGGGTCCGGCGGGTTCCAAGGGGTCCGGGGCCGCACCCGGTACGCGGCCGGTGCGTAATGCCGGGCGCGGACGGTCTGCCAGGCAGCGGAGGCCTGGGCCCCGCCGTCGGCCAGGGGCACGGAGGCGCACCCGCCGAGCCATCGGAGCCCGCGGTCCGTCATGTAGCGCAGGACGCCCGCCCACAGGCACAGCACCACCAGACCATTGCGATGCCCCTGGTGCACGCACGCCCGCCCGATCTCGACCAGCCCTCCGCTCAGTGAGGTGACGGCGCCGAGCTCGAACAGTCCGTCGGATACCAGCTGTTGGGATCTTCCCGGGGGTAACAGCCGGTAGACTCCCACCACTTCCCCGGTCGCCTCGTCACGGACCAGAAGGTGATCGCAGACCCCGTCGAACCCGTCCACGTCCAGCCCGTCGGCAGCGGAGGGCAGGCGGGCCCCCTGCTCCGTCGCGAACACCTGGTACCGCAGCCGCTGGGCACTGCGCACGTCGTCCTCGCCCCGGGCCAGGACGGCCTGATAGGCACCGCCGGATCCCGCAGGGCCGCCGGATGGGCGGGCAACACGGGCCAGGACACGGGAAACCGCCACGGCGACCCACCCCCTCCCCCAACACGACGCGCGTGACAGACCGCCCCCCCGGCCCTGCTGCGGCCTTTCTGCCCAACGCCATGCGGGCCATGCGACGAGAGCCGTCCTCCACTCCAAAGGCTGAACGTCCCTGTCGACGATGACGATTGACGGGTCAGACCGGCTCGGGCGGGGCTCCGGCCGACAGCATTCTGCTGATGGCGGCAGCCACGTCACCGGGGCGCGAGACCATGGAGAAGTGGCTGGCGGGTAGTGCCGTGACCGTGGCATTCGTCCGTTCCGCGAACCACTTCTGCAGCCCGGGATCGAGCATCCGGTCGTCCGTGGAGAGGACATAGCCGCACGGCAGGTCGTGCCACGCACCGCGCCCTGACGGACCGGAGAAGCAGGCACCGTGAGTCGGCCTGTGCACCGCTGCCAGGACTCGGGTCGTCGTCACCGGAACATCGGCTGCGAGCACCTCTCCGAACAGGTCGGGGTCGAGGGTCGACCAGCCGTCCTCGCCGAACCGGATCGCATCACGGCCCTGGGCCCTTGCCCCGCGCTCGGTCAGCGCCAGGAGCGTCTCGGACTCGTCGGGGGCGTAGGCCGCGACGTACACCAACGCGGCGACGCTGGGGTTGTGATGCGCGGCCCCGGATATCACCATGCCGCCGTAGGAGTGGCCGACCAGTGTCACCGGTTCGTCGAATGCCGCGATCTGCCGCCGCGTCCAGGTGATGTCCTCCTCCAACGAGGTCAACGGCAGCTGAACGGCCACCACACGGTGCCCCTCGTCCTGGAGGGCGGCGATCACCGCCTGCCAGATCGACCCGTCGCCCCACGCTCCGTGCACCAGCACAACGTTGGACACTGCCGCCTCCCGGATTCCCTGCCCACGGCCTGCTGTGATCACCGTATCTCAGGGCGAGGCGGGAACTCCCGTTCGTTGTGCGGGGAGACAGACAAACCAGGTGCGGCAATCGACTAGGGAGACGGGCGTGGACAATGTGGCGGAGAGGACCGGGCAGAGGTCTCGGTCCTCGAAACGGCGCCCCTTATGGAAGGAGATCCCCGTCCTCGTGGTGCTGGCGCTCGTGCTGGCACTCGGCATCAAGACCTTCCTGGTGCAGGCGTTCTCCATCCCCTCCGGTTCGATGCAGAACACTCTTCAGCTGGGAGACCGCGTTCTGGTCGACAAGCTCACCCCGTGGTTCGGCTCGACGCCGCAACGCGGCGAGGTCGTGGTCTTCCACGACCCGGACGGCTGGCTCAAGGACCAGCCGACACCGCACCCGAACGCCCTGCGCAAGACCCTCGCGTACATCGGACTGACACCGTCCGCCAATGAGAAGGATCTGATCAAGCGAGTGATCGGGGTGGCGGGAGACACCGTCGAGTGCCACGGCACGGACCCGCTGAAGGTCAACGGCAAGCCGCTCACCGAACCGTACGTCTACGGCGGCAACACCCCGTGCAGCGTCGACGAGCGAGGCGGCCGGTTCACGGTGACAGTGCCTCCGGGCAAGGTGTGGGTGATGGGCGACCACCGTCAGAACTCGGAGGACTCCCGCTACCACCAGGGCGACAGGAACCACGGCATGGTCCCGGTGGAGGACGTGGTGGGCCGCGCCGTTGCCGTCGCCTGGCCCCCGACCCATTGGAGCACCTTGCCGGCCGATAGCGCCCGCTGATGCTCCCTTCGCGGCCGAGGTGGGCATCTTCTGGACGACCGTCCACAAGTGGATCCGCCGGTGGCGGGCCGAGGGCGAGCCGGGACTGCGGGACCGCTCCAGCCGGCCGCGCAGGACCCCGCACCGCACGCCCAGAGCGGGGCCGGCCGCATCACCCGCAGCGGTATGGGCTTCGACTGGCTGGACGAGTATCGGCTGCGCTGTTCTACAGCTTGTGCGCGGTGGTGAGGAAGTCCAGGACGAAGGGGCTGGCGTGGGTGCGGAACTCCTCGAAGTAGGCGTGCCGGGCTTCGGGGATCAGATGGAGTCGGGCGTTGGGGATGCGGTCGGTGAGCAGGTGTGCGTTGGCGGTGGGGTTGAGCAGGTCGTCGCTTCCGTGGACGACCATGGTGGGTGCGCTGATGTCCGGCAGGGTGTCCCAGGCGTCGTGCCGGTTGCCGGCCGCGAGGTGGTGGCGCCGGGCGTGGGCAGGCATGCCGGGGTCGCCGACGGTGTGGTGCGGGCCGGGATGGGTGTCGAGCCATTGGGGGTGTACATCAGCTCCAGCAGGGCCTGTCGCGCGGCTCCGGGCTGAGGTTGCGCCAGGGCTTGGCGGACGTCGTTGCCGCGTTCGACGCTGTGCGGGCCGCCGGGTGAGGTGCAGCCGAGGACCAGGGCGCCCACCCGGTGGGGGTGGCGGGCCGCGAGCTGCTGGGCCACCCGTCCGCCCATGGACGTGCCGTAGACGTCGGCCCGGTCGATGCCGAGTTCGTCGAGGACGGCGATGACGTCCTGGGCGAACAGTTCGGTGCTGTGAGGAGTGTTGGGCTTGTCGCTGTCGCCGGTGCCGCGGTAGTCGAGCGTGAGGGTGCTGCGGGCGGGGTGGAAGTCGGCGCGAATCGAGTCCCACCAGTGGTGGTTGTTGGCCTGGCCCGCCAGCAGGACCAAGGGCATCCCCTGGCCCTGGAGTTGGTAGGCGATGCGGGTTCCGTCCGGTGTCATCGCGTGCGTCATCGGCTTCCTCGCTCCCGCGTGGGATCTATGTGGGCCTGAGTGGGCGGTGAAGCCGGGGCGGCTGTCCTGGTGTGTTCGGTCGCCACCGGCCGTGCAGGGCAACCCCATGGCTGCCGGTGCACAAGGGCGGCAGATGGCCCGCGCGACCGGGTGTCGGAAGAACGACCGGACCGGCCTTCAGACACCCGCTGCCACCGCGGCGCCCAGCCCGAGCAGGACGACGCCGGTCGTCACGCTGAGCCCCCGCAGGACGGTCGGCCGCGACACCAAGGCGCGCCCTCGGCCGACGGCCCAGGTGAGCAGCAGGTACCAGGAGGCGCTGACGAGCGCCCACAGGGCTCCCAGGGCGACGGTCGACAGGAACACCGGGCCGTTCGCCGTCACGAATTGGGGCAGGACCGAGACGGCGAACACGCCGGCCTTCGGGTTGCCGAGGTTGGTGCTCAGACCGGTGAGGTATCCGCCCGCGAAGCCGGTGCGGCGCCCGCTCTCGCGGAGCGGACGGGTGGAGGCGGTGGTGAGCGCGGTCCGCAGCGTGTTCACTCCGAGGATCATCAGCACGATGCCGCCTGCGATCCGGAGTACCGCGTACGCGCGCGGGCTGGCCAGCAGGGCGGCAGACAGCCCGGCCGCGGCGGCCGTGGACCACAGCAGGAAGCCGGTGGCGTTGCCCGCGAGCGTGCCTCGGACTGTGCGTTGCCCGCCTTCCAGAACCTGACGGATCAACATGGCTTGACTCGCGCCTGGCAGCATCGCCAGCAGCAAGGTGGTGGCGATGAAAACGGGCACATGCGTAGGCATGGGGGCGGAACCCTTCCGGGGATCACGGTCGATGGGTGGACCACCAGGCTTCCTCTCCCGCACTTGTAAGGGAAGTTAAAAGATGGTGGTGCAGCGTTAGAATTAGTGAATGGTGGTGGACCCGGGACAACTCCGGCTTCTCGCGTTGATCGAGCGGCACGGCTCCTTGACGGCGGCGGCTCGCGCTCTCCAGCTCACGCCCGCGGCGGTCACACAGCAGGTGGTCAAGGCCGAGCGCGACTGGCAGGTGCCCCTGGTCATCCGTGGTCCTCGCGGAGCAACACTCACCGCAGCCGGTGCGCTGCTCGCCTCCCACGGTCGAACCGTGGAGGAGGCGTCGGACAAGGCCGAGGCGCAACTGGCCTCGCTGCTCGGTCATCTCTCCCTGCGGCTGCGGATCGGAACGTTCCAGGCGGCTGCCCTGCACTTGCTGCCACCCGCCCTGACGGCGCTGCGGCACCGCCATCCGGACGCCGACGTCTCCGTCGTGGACGTGGTGTCCGGACGCGGAGCGGACGAGATCAGCGCAGGGCGCCTGGACCTCGTCATCGTCGCGTCCTGGGGCACACCGCTCGTGCCGCCCCCGCACCTACGCGCCCACCCGCTCCTGCTGGACCCGATGGTCGTGGTTCTCCCCGACGACCACCCGCTGGCCACCGGGCAGCCCGCCGACACCGAACTGCGCCTGAAGCAACTGCGCGACGAATCGTGGGTTTCCATCCTGGCCGGCCACGCCGCCCGCGAACAGTTCCACGACGCTGCCCACGATGCCGGCTTCACTCCCACCGTGCGGTTCGAGACCGAGTCCTACGACGTTGTCCAGGCCCTCGTCGGCACAGGCAGCGCTGTGGCTCTGGTATCACGCCTGGCCCTGACCCATGCGCCCGGCACCACCCATCGCGAACTGGCCCACCCGAGGCCCTATCGCCAGCTCTACGCCCTGACCAAGGCCGACGCCGGCCTCACACCACTCGCCGACATGCTGATCGACCTCCTGCGTGACGTCGCCCGCGACATCACCGCTACCTGGGAGGCACCTCTACAAGAAGAACAACACTCATCGGACTCACCGCACGGAGCCTGAAGAGCCCCCGGTCCTGAATCGACACCGCCTGGTCGATGGGCGGCCGGCTGGGAGGCCGTCGGTGGCCCCGCACCGGCCTCCCACCGCCCCGAGTTGGTCGGCTGCTTCGAGTCCGACGCAGCTGGCCAGCATCTGCGACTGCCTCGGCAGACCCCAGGCGCCCCGCCGGAGGCCGGACTGGTGGGGCCGGTTGGCGCCGAGAAAGCCGTGAAGGCGCCACACGCGCCCGCGCGGTCCTCCCCGGCCCACATCGCTGCGAAGCGTGGGGAGGGTGCGGGGGCAAGGGATCAGGGCTCGGTGGTGAGGGCGGGCCAGAGGGTGGCGGCGTGGACGGACCGGGCCAGGCGGCGTGCCCAGTGGGTTTCGTCGCCGTCCTCGTCGCGCCAGGACCACAGGCGGGTGGTGGCGAGGTGGAGGGGGTTGAGCCGGGTGATGCCGATGGCACCGTGGAGTTGGTGGGCGATGCGGGCGATCTCGGCGGCGGAGGCGGATGCCTGGGTCTTGGCGGCGGCGACGGTGAACCGCGCGGCCGGGCCGCCGGTGTCCAGCGGTGCGGCGGCGGCCTGGACGGCGGCGCGTACCAGGGCGGTCTCCTCGATCAGCCGCGCCTCCTCCTGCTTGACGGCCTGGAAGCGACTGAGCGGGCGGCCGAACTGCGTGCGGGCCGTGGTGTGGGCCACCGTCAGTTCGACGCAGCGTTCGGCGGCTCCGGCCATCAGGGCCGACCGGGCCAGGGCCGCGCGGAGTTCGGCTTCCTCCAGCAGTTCCCGAGGGATCCGGCGGACCTGTGAGGCGGGAATGTCCAGGGCGGCGAGGTGCAGGTCGTCGCGGGGTTCCTCGGCGAGGTTGCCACCGGGGGTGAGAACGGCCCGGTCCGGGGCGAGGGTGAACAGGACGGGGCCGGAGGGGGCGGTCGCCAGGACGACCACGGCGCCGGCGGCGCGGGCCCAGGGGACGCGACGAAGGGTGCCGGTGACCAGCAGGGTGTCGTCGTCGCCCGAGCAGCCGGCCGAGCCGACGCCCGAAGTGGCCGGGTGGGCGTAATGGATCGTCAGGTCGGGGGCAATGGCGTAGCTGAGCGGGCCTTCGGGGACGGGGAGACCGGCGCGACGCAGCAATGGGCGGGCCACCAGGGCGGTCTCGGCGAACGGGGCGGGGACGGCACGGCGTCCCGCCTCCTGGGCGGCGGTGAGGAGTTCGGCGGTGGACGCGTCCGGGGACGGGAGGGCCACGGCGTCGGCGGCAGTGGTGTTGGTGACGGTGGCGATGGCGTCCGGGTCGGCGTAGAAGGCGGTGGTGTCGTAGGCGTCGGCGGGGATGACGGGAGCGCCGGTGTCGATCGTGTGGGTGTTCATCAGTGCTGCTCCAGACCACGAGTGATGATGCCGCGAAGGATTTCGTTGGTGCCGCCGCGCAGGCTGTAGCCGGGGCTGTGCAGCAGGGCGAAGGAGAGCAGTTCGGGGTGGCTGCCGGGGGTGGCGTGCGGGTCGGCCGGGGTCGGCAGGACGCTGCGGACGGTGTCGATCAGCGTGCCCTCCAGGCGGGTGCCGAGGTCCTTGACCAGGGCGGCCCGGGTGTCGGCCGAGGCTCCGGCGTCCAGTGCGGCGGCCACGCCGAGGGAGAGCCGGCGGATGCTGTACAGGCGGGCCGTCAGGATGCCGACCTGGGTGAGCTGTTCGGCCGTGGCGGAGTGCTGTCCGAGTTCGCGGAGCAGGGAGACCAGCAGGGGGAAGGTGGACAAGTAGCGTTCCGGGCCGCTGCGTTCGAAGGCGAGTTCGCCGGTGACCTGCTTCCAGCCGTCGCCTCGCTGCCCGAGCAGCATGCCGTCGGGGACGTCGACGCCTTCGAGGTGGACGGCGTTGAAGCGGTGCTCGCCGCTCATCAGCCGGATCGGCTCGACCCGTACGCCCGGGGCGCGCAGGTCGACGATGAACTGGCTGAGGCCGGCGTGCTTGTCCTCGGCGTCGTCGGTGCGGGCCAGCACGATGGCGTAGTCGTTGACGTGGGCGCCGCCGGTCCACATCTTGGTTCCGGTCAACCGCCAGCCGTCGGCGGTGCGTTCGGCGCGGGTACGCACCGAAGCGAGGTCGGAGCCGCTGCTCTTCTCGCTCATGCCGATGGAGAAGAAGCACTGTCCGGCGGCGATCCGGGGCAGGAAGAAGCGGCGCTGCTCCTCGGTGCCGTGCTGGAGGATGGACGGGCCGGCCTGCCGGTCGGAGACCCAGTGGGCGCTGACCGGGGCGCCGGCGGCGAGCAGTTCCTCGATCACCACGTAGCGTTCGAGGAAGCCGCGGCCCGCTCCGCCGTACTCGGTGGGCAGGGCCATGCCGACCCAGCCGCGCTCGGCGAGGCGACGGCTGAAGCCGGGATCCCAGCCGGCGAGCCAGGAGTCGGGACGGCCGAGCACGGTGCCGCGGGCACGCTCCTCATCGAGAAAGGCGCGGACCTCGGTACGGAGCCGGCGGGTCGATTCGGGCAGGGTGACGTCGGGGAATGCGATCGGCGAAAGCGTCGAAGGCGAAGAAGACATGGGCGATTCGCTCCGTCAGTGTGTGGAGTGCAGCAAGGAGGGGTCGAAGCCGACTTCGCCGAGCACCTCGTCGGTGTGCTGGCCGATGCCCGGGCAGTGGCGCAGCTCCGGATCCGGGTCGGCCGAGTAGCGGACCGGGCGGCCGATCACCCGGTAGAGGCCCTCGGTGGGGTGCTCGGAATTGCGCAGCAGGCCGCCCTCCTGGGCGTAGGCGGTGGTGGCGGCGGACTCCAGATCGAGCACCGGGGCGGCGGCGATGCCCACCCGGTCGCAGAACTGCTGCCATTCGGCGCTGGTGTGACGTGGCGTCAATTCGGCGAGCAGCGGATAGAACACGTCGGCGTTACGGGCCCGTTCGGGTCCGGTGGCAAAGCGTGGGTCGTCGGCCAGGTCGGGGCGGCCGACGAAGGCGGTGAAGTCCCGCCAGTTGCCGTCGCTGTGCGGCAGGATGCACATCCAGCCGTCGGCGGTGCGCTGGGCCCGGCGCTGCGGGCTGAGCGAGCGGGCCGAGCCGAACTCCCCGTCGGTCTCCAAGGTGGCCGCACCCAGGTGCTCGACCAGGTTGAAGGCGAGCATGGTATCGGCCATCGGGACCTCGATGTGCTGGCCGCTGCCGCCGTGCTCCCGGTAGTGCAGTGCGGCCAGTACCGACTGGGCGATCTGCATGCCGCAGATCTTGTCGGCGAGGACGGTGGGGACGAAGTGCGGCTGGCCGGACACCTTGTGGTTGAGCCATACCAGGCCGCTGGCCGCCTGGATGATGTCGTCGTAGGCGGCGTGGGTGCCGTAGCGGCTGTCGCTGCGGAAGCCCTGGGCGTTGGTATAGATCAAGCGGGGGTTGACGGCCGCGACGTCGCCGTAGCCGAGGCGGAGCTTCTCCAGGGACTGCGGGCGCAGGTTGGTGATGAAGACGTCGGCGGTGCGCAGCAGGGCGAGCAGGGCGTCGCGGCCGTGCGGGGCCTTGAGATCGATGACGGCGCTGCGCTTGTTGCGGTTCAGGTTGAGCGCCGTGCCGCCCATGCCGGGGTGGCGCCGTGGAGGGTAGTGGCGCGTCATGTCACCGGCGGGCGGCTCGACCTTGACCACGTCGGCGCCCAGGTCGCCGAGTTGCTGGGCGGCGTACGGGGCCATGATCACGCCGGCCAGTTCGATGACGCGGACTCCGGCGAGGAGTCCGCTGCCGGACGGGCCGCTCGATTTCTCGGGCATCTTCGGGTTCCTTCTGGGGAGTTGGCGGGGCGGACGGATGACGTGGCCTAGCGCCACTGGAGATCGGCGGAGCCGAGCGGGGAACGGCGGCCGGGCTGGGGGACCGTGCGCCCGCTGTACGCGAACGGCGTCGCCGGTTCGGTGAGCGGGCCGAAGTCGGTCGCGGTGGTCGACAGCGGGGCGAGCGGTACGCGCCCGGGCAGGGCCAGGCCGAGTACGTCCTCCCGCGCCAGCAGCCCGAGTTCCTGCACCCAGTGGCACACCCCGGCCAAGGTCACGCGGATCCGCCAGGAGCCGCCCTCCGTCGCACGCCGGCCCAGGGCCGTTGCGACGGCGGCGGCCCCGAGGTAGGCGGCGAGGTAGTCGTTGAGCAGGTACGTCGGCGGCAGCGAGGGCCGGTCCGTCCACTCCTCGACGGCGAATCCGGTGGCCGAGCAGGCGAGTTGGTCGAATCCGCCGCGTTCGCCCCAGGGGCCTTCGGCGCCCCAGGCGTGGTATTCGAGGGTGATGAGTCCGGGGCGGCACCGGACGAGTTCCTCGGTCGACGCCCCGTGCCGGGCGAGTCCCCGGTAGGCGTGCACGAAGACGTCCGCGTCCTGGAGTGCGTCGTGGAAGGCCGCACGGTCGTGGTCGTCGCGCAGGTCGCAGTAGGCGTTGCGCTTGCCGCCGCCGGTCATCGCGATCATCGGGATCGGGTCGGGGCGGTCGGGACGCGTCAGGTGCAGCACGTCGGCGCCGAACTGGGCGAGGAGTCGCGTCGATACGGGACCCGCGATGACATGGGTGAGATCGAGCACCCGTACGCCCGTGAGCGCCTCGTCGGCTTCGTCGATCGGCTCCAGCGGGCGGGCCGGTCCGTCGCCGATGCGTTCGATCTCGACGACCGGGCGCTGCGCGACATAGCGCCCCGCGGGGTGCGCGAGCCACTCGTCCCGGCTGCGCACCGCGCAGGCGACGCCGCCGCGCGCGCAGATGGCCTCCTCCAGGGTGAAGGCGTCCCAGCCGGCCGCGGCCTGCGCGATCCCCACCTTGTCGAGCCCGCACCTCAGCACGGAGCAGACCGCGTCCCGCAGATGCGGATAGGTGGTGATGATGTAGATCCAGCGGCCGTCGCGCGCCCGGTAGAAGTCGTTGTTGCCGAGCAGTGTCGGATCGTCGAGGAGGGCGGTGAGCGGGCGCCGCGAGAGCGTCGTGTGATACGTCGCCATGAGCTGGTCGATCGCGGCGCCGGCCTGCACCTCCACCTTCTGGTGGCGGTGACCGCGCTGTTCGCCGACCGCCGCCGTCTGCCGTCCGAAGACGCCGATCGCGGCGGACATGGCATCGGCGAGGCGGTGCACCGAGGGCACCAGGGGGTCGGCCCCGACGACGGTGATGTCCTCGGCCCCGCGGGCCGGATCGGGGTCGCCGAGGGTGTGCAGCAGCCGGGAGACGATCTCACCGGTCGTGGTCAGTGCGTTCGAAGTCATGCCGGGATGCTCGTTCCCGGCACCGGACGAGCGCCCGGATTCACGGATATCCGTGAATCGATGCGGACATCACATCCGGCTCTCCTGGATGTGCGCGAGGAGCCGGGCCGCCGCCCGGTCCAGGCGCAGCCGCTCCGAGCGGCCGCGGCGCTGGTGGATCAGGGCGAGGGCTCCCGTGACGACGGGGCCGTCGGTGACGGGGATCGCGAGTGCGCTGACCTCGGGGTCGGCCAGCCCCTCGCTGCGGCTGATCCGCGACGCGCGGATCGCCGGAAGAGCAGTGCGGAACTCGGCGACCGCCTCGGGGTCGTGGCGGGCGAGCTCGTCGAGCAGCCCGCGGCGCTCCGCCTCGTCGGTGAAGGCCAGCAGCAGACGGCCCGCGGCGGTGCGCAGCAGCGGCCGGGCGACGTGCTGGTCGGCGAGCGGCACGAGGCGGGGAATGTGGTCCTCGCCGCCGCGCGCGAGGTACACGGCATCGAGCCCGACCCGCACCGTGAGCAGCACCGGGGTACCCGCGACGCGGCTCATTTCGCCGAGCTCGGCCCGACTGATCCGCGGGACGACCCGGCCGGCGATGAGGTTGAGGACGTGCGGGGCGGGCCCGAGTCCGAAGCGCCGGTGCTGTTCCACCAGAAAACCGGTCGCGACAAGGCCGTTGACCAGATCCTGCACCGAACTCGCGGGCGCCCCGACCGTCCGCGCCAACTCGGCCACGGTCACCCCGCCCGGCGCCCGCGCGGCGGCCTCCAGGATCCACACGACGCGATCCACCGTCCGGTGCCGCTGCCGTCGGCCGTGCTCGCTCATCCCGCCCCCGCCTTGTTCTTCCCGGGCATCACCGGCCGCTCGCACCGAGCGGCCCGCCGATCCTTTCCGGTACCGCCCCGACGGGCAAATCGGCCCCGGCAGTTTCCTCTCCTCGCCGGTCGAGGACTTCCGGGGCCGGGAGGGAGCACGTACCTGACGCTCCCTGGAGCAGGATGCCCAAGGACAGCAGTCGGGGCGTGTCCTTGCCTGGCCCGCCGTCGAAAGTCAGGGCTATGCATTTGGCCTTCTGGCAGTCGACTTCGGAGCCCGTTCCAGCCGTATCCTTGTCGTCCAGCGCCAGGTTGCGTGCCGAACGCGGCGAGATCGCATTGTCCGCGCATCCGGTGAGGGACAAGGCCGGTGAAGCGGCCGCGATCAGCGCGGCCGCCACCCGGCCCCGGACGCGGCGGGCTTCTGTTCCTGTGTTCGGCATGGCGCCACTCCGATTCGTGTTCTCAGTCACCGAGCTTCAAATTCCATTCGCCGGACTTCATGCCGTGAACGCCGACGGGACGATCCCGGATCGAGACGTCCTGACCCCCGGCGCTCGGTGCGCAGGAGGAGTACCGGTTCGCCTGCTCGCCTGCTCGCCTACTTGACGGTGAAGGCCACCGTGGCGCGCTGGGCGGACTCGCGGCCGTCCCTCGATGGCGGTGCCCTGGCCGACTTTCCAGGTGGTGTCGGCGTCCTGGTCTGCTGATCCTCCATCGGGCTACATGGGCAGCGCCTGCTCGGCCCAGATCACTTTTCCCCTCGCCGTGTAGCGCGTCCCCCAGCGGTCGGCGAGCTGGGCGATGAGGAAGAGGCCGCGGCC
The DNA here is from genome assembly GCF_047456005.1 of Streptoverticillium reticulum. NCBI lineage: Bacteria > Bacillati > Actinomycetota > Actinomycetes > Kitasatosporales > Streptomycetaceae > Streptomyces > Streptoverticillium reticulum. The sequence continues at coordinate 608,033 of NZ_CP179755.1, forward strand.
GCCCTCGTCCTCGTCGGCCGCGTAGCGCAGGTGCGGGGAAGTGCTGCTGCCGTCGGAGACCTCGCAGATCAGGGAGCGGTCGAGGAGCAGGCGCAGCCGGATCGGTTCGGTGCCGTAGCGGATGGCGTTGGTGACGAGCTCGCTGAGGATGAGCTCGGTGGTGAACACGGCCTCGTCCAGGCCCCATGCGGTGAGCTGTCGGGTGACGTCGGCGCGGGCCTGGGCCACCGCTGCGGGGTCGGAGGGGAGGTCCCAGGCGGCGATGCGGTCGGGTGGAAGGACGCGGGTGCGGGCGGCCAGCAGGACGATGTCGTCCCGGCGGTCGTCTGCCGGAGGCAGCGCCTCAAGCATCGCGTCGCAGACCTCCCGGGGTGTCCGTCCGGGGCGGGACAGCACGGCCGTCAACGTCCCCAGGCCCGCGCCGGGTTCGCGGTCACGGTCCTCGACGAGGCCGTCGGTGTAGAGCACCAGGCCGGTGCCTTCGGGGAGGTGCAGCTTCTTGGCCTCGAAGGGCAGGCCGCCCACGCCGAGCGGCGGTCCGGCGGCGAGCTCGGGGAACTCCACCGTGCCGTCGGGCAGGACGATCGCGGGCGGCGGGTGGCCTGCTCTGGCCATCGAGCAGGTCGCGGTGGACGGGTCGTAGACCGCGTACAGGCAGGTCGCTCCCGCGACGGGGGACGCGTCGTCCGCCGATGCCGCCTCCTGGTCGATGCGGGCGACCAACTCGTCGAGGTGGCTGAGCAGTTCGTCCGGCGGCAGGTCGAGGGAGGAGAAGTTCTGCACGGCGGTGCGCAGGCGGCCCATCGTGGCGGCGGCGTGCAGGCCGTGGCCGACCACGTCGCCGACGACCAGCGCGACGCGGGCTCCCGGCAGCGGGATGACGTCGAGCCAGTCGCCTCCCACCCCGGCCGGCGAGGGCAGGTAGCGGTGATCGGCGTCGAGGGCGTTCTGCTCGGGGAGTTCGCGCGGCAGCAGGCTGTGCTGCAGGGTCACGACCATGGCGTGCTCGCGGGTGAAACGGCGCGCGTTGTCGATGCACACCGCGGCGCGGGCCGCCAGCTCCTCCGCCAGGGACAGGTCGTCCTCCTCGAAGGGTTCGCTGTCGCGGGTGCGCCAGAAGGTGGTGATTCCCAGCATCACGCCGCGCGCCGCCAGCGGCACGGTGATGAGCGAACGCAGCCCGTGGTCCAGCACGGCCCGGTTCTGCTCGGCGCCCTGGGTCCGCCAGCTGGATTCGGTCTCCAAGTCGGCGACCAGTACGGGTCGTCCGCTGACGAAGCCCACGGCCGCCGGAGAAGGCGCGGCGAACCTCACCGGCCCGCCCGCCCGGTACAGGGGATGGTCGTCCCGGGCGCCGCTGAGCGCCACGCGGTACAGCTCGGCCGGTTCGGTGCCCGATGTCAGCACCGGCGGTTCCTCGCCGCGCAGGACCGGCTCGGCGAGGTCGACGCTCGCGTAGTCCGCGAACTCCCGGGTGGCCACCTGGGTGAGCTCCGCGGCGGTGCGCTCGACGTCGAGGGTGGTGCCGACGGCCACGCTCGCTTCGTACAGCAGCGCGAGCCGGCTGCGGGCGACCTCGGCCTTGCCGGCGAGGGCGCGCAGCTCGGTGGTGTCCCGCAGGGTGGCCACGCTGCCGGGCGGGCCGCCGCGGCGGTCGGTGCGCCGGGTGTTCACCGCCAGCAGCCGGTCCTCGACGGGGACCACCTCGTCGGTGACCACGCGCCGGGAGGCCAGCAGATCGGCCGTCCGGGGGGCGAGGCCGAGCCCGGAGACGTGCCGCCCGTCCACGTCCTCGGGCAGGCCGAGGAGGCGGCGCGCCTCGTCGTTGGCCAGCAGGACCTTCCCGTCCCCGTCGACGATGACCACGCCTTCGCGGACGGCGTGCAGCACCGCGTCGTGGTGCTCGTACATCCGCGTCATCTCGGCCGTGCCGAGGCCGTGGGTCTGCCGCCGCAGCCTTCTGCTGACCAGCGCCGTGCCGCCCGTCGCCACGGCGAGCGCGACGGCGCCGGCGCCGACGAGGACCGGGAGCTGTCGGTTGACCGTGCTGCTGACCTGGCTGACCTGGATGCCGGCCGCCACCAGGCCGACGGCGGCGCCCCGTGCGTCCTTCACCGGGACGATCGCCTGGACCCGTTCGCCCTGCGTGGCCTCGACCGTCTCGACGGTGCGGCCGCCCTTGAGCGCGGGCCCCAGGGTGCCCCGGAAGGGTCTTCCGATCAGGGAGGGGTCGGGGTTGGTGTAGCGGGTGCCGTCGGGGTTCATGACGGTGATGAAGGACAGCCCGCCCTCCTTGCGGGCCGCCTCGGTCAGCGGCTGCAGCACCGCGGTCGGGTCGGGGCCGCCCAGCACGTCCGCCAGGCCGGGGCCGTGGGCGAAGGCCTCGGCCCCGGCGAGCGAGCGGTCGCGGGCCGACTGGAACCTGTCTGCGCGGGCCTTCAGCAGCAGCGTGGTCACGGCCGCCACCACGAGCAGCAGCACAATCACCACCTGCAGCACGAACATCTGGGCGGCAACGCTGCGGATACTCGGTCGGGCCATGCCCCCGTGTGTACCGTGGCCACGGAGCGGAGGGGGGCGCACCACGCCGCGGGTTCCCTTACGGTGCAGCCCCGGGCGCGGCGGCGCTCAGCCCCGGCCGGCTCCGCACTTGTCCAGTGCCGCCTTGGCCTTGGGGTCGGGGTTGTCGCCGAGGTACTTGCCCGTGCCCTCCGGGGTGAAGAGCTCCGGGGCGTCCGCAGTCGGCTCGTGCAGCCCCTGCAGTCCCTCGCCGCGCAGGCACTCGTAGGTCTTGCGCAGCTGCGCGAGGTGTGCGGCGTCGCCCTTGTCGTCGTCGGCCTCCGGCAGCGGGTGCTCCTGGCGGCACGGGCCGATCACCTTCTCGAACCACTTCTGGGTAAGAGGGCTGTCGTAGGTGGTATTGCCCTTCGCGTCCTGCCCGAACACGAACTGCTTCCGGCCCTTCGGCCTGAGTTCGCCCTCGTCCTTGCCGGTGCCTTCCACGACCTCGATGCCCTGCTGCTCGGCCTTCCTCGCCGTGCACGTCCGGAACTCGGCGTGCCACGCGTCGTACGCCTGAGCGGCTTCCTTGCTGCCCGCCTTGTACTTCTTGGCCGAGGGGCCGCCGGAGCCCTGGGGCGTCGCGGCGTCACCGGGCTTCCGGAGCGATGCGACGTTGTCGCCGTCCTTGCCCGAGCCGCTGCTGCTGCCGCAGCCGGCCAGCAGTGCGGTGGCGGTGACAGCCGCCAGTGCCAGAGCGGCGGAGCGCATGATGCGATGCATAAGGGCCTTCTCTTTCCGGGGAGTTCAGGACGTTGCCAGTGCTTCGGTGGGAGTGAGGCGTGCGGCGCGCACGGCCGGCCAGAGCCCGGCGAGGGTGCCGACGACGAGCGCTGCGCCCAGGCCACCGAACACGGCGGGCAGCGGCAGGACGGCCGGCCAGGCCTGGGAGGCGGCCCAGGCCGCGGTCCCGGCGACGCCCAGGACCACGCCGGCGATGCCGCCCAGCAGGCAGAGCACCACCGACTCGGTGAGGAACTGGGCGCGGATCTGGCCCCGCGCGGCACCCAGGGCGCGGCGCAGGCCGATCTCGGTGCGGCGCTCCAGTACGGAGACGACCATGGTGTTGGCCACTCCGACCCCGCCGACGAGCAGCGCGACCCCGGCCAGCCCGAGGAAGAGGGAGGAGAAGGCCGTCTCGGTCATCTTCTTGGCACGCAGCGCATCGGAGGGCCGGCTGACGGAGACGCCGGAGGGCTTCTCCGGGTTGACGGTGGCGGCGAGCACGGCGCGGACGTCGTCCAGGGCGGACTCCCTCGCCCGGACGTACACGACGGAGGGGTGGCCGTCGAAGCCGAGCCGTTCCTTGGCGGCCGGCAGGCTCACGACGGCCGTGGAGTCCATCTCCGGCAGCAGCGGCATCGACTTGAGGATGCCGGTGACGGTGAACCAGTGCTCGCCGAGCCGTACTTGGGGTCCGGCGGTGCCGTCCTGAGGCTGCAGGTCGGTGATGCCGAGCCGCTGGGCCGCGGTCGCGCCGAGGACGACCGTGGGGAACGCGCCGGCGGCCCCGCCCGGCAGGGCGCCGGCGTGGGCCTCGGCGCCGAGTGCCGTGCGGAAGTCACCGCTCGCGGTGACGACGGAAACGCCGGAGGTGTCGCCGGCGGGGACCTTGTCGGAGCGGCGCACGGACACGCCGGGCAGCTTGCCGACCGCCGCGGTGGCCTCGACGGGCCCGATGCGCGCGGCCATGGCCGCGGCCTGCTCGGGCAGTTCCTCGCTGCGCATCCCGCCCGCGTCGGCGGACTTCTGGACCTTCAGCAGATTCGTGCCGAGTCGTGCCATGTCCTCGTCGAGCGCCTGCTTTCCGGAGGCGGGGATGCCGACGACCATCACCATGGTCGCGACGCCGATGGAGATGCCGAGGGCGGAGAGCACGGCGCGGGCGGGCCGGGTGCGCAGGCGCAGCACGCCCAGCGCGAGGACGTCCCGCAGTGGCAGGCGTACGGGCCGGACGTCCTCCGTGCCGTACGCTCCGGCGTCCTGCCGGGCAGTCCTGCGGAAGCGGGGGATCATGCGGTTCCCTTCGCCGGCGGGCGGGTGCCGGTGTCGTGCCGGACGCGGCCGTCGAGGATCTCCACCCGGCGGGGCAGCGTGGCGGCCAGTTCCCGGTCGTGGGTGATGACGGCGATGGTGGTGCCGGCAGCGTGCAGTTCCCGCAGCAGGTCCATCACGGCGTGGCCCGTGCGGCTGTCGAGGGCCCCGGTCGGCTCGTCGGCGAGCACCAGGGCGGGGCGGTTGACGAGGGCGCGGGCGATGGCGACGCGCTGTTTCTGGCCTCCGGAGAGCTGGTGGGGCAGGTGCCCGGCCCGGTCGGCGAGACCGACCTGTGCCAGGGCCTCGCGGGCCATGGCCCGTCGGCGGCGGGCGGGCACGCCCGCGTAGAGCAGGCCGGTGGCCACGTTGTCGGTGGCCGTCAGTCCCTCGGCGAGGTGGAACTGCTGGAAGACGAAGCCGAGCGAGCGTCCGCGCAGTGCGGACAGCCGGCGGTCGCCGAGCCCTTCGACGTCCCGGCCGCGCACCCGCACGCTGCCGGAGGTCGGGCGGTCGAGCATGCCCATCAGGTGCAGGAGGGTGGACTTGCCGGAGCCTGACGGGCCGACGATGCCCAGCAGTTCGCCCTCGGCGATGGACAGGGAGACGCCGCGCAGTGCATGGACACCGCCCGGGTAGCTCTTCCAGACGTCCTCCAGCTCCAGGACGGGCGGCGGGATCGGGCGTGCGACGCCGGTCACTGTGCGGTCACCACCCGGACGCCCTCCTTGATCTCCGGTCCCGAGACCTCGACCAGGCCCTGCGCGAACATCCCGGTCTTCACGGAGGTCAGGTGCGGCTTCTCGGCGCCCTGTCCGGTGACCTGCACCGCGTAACCGCCTTCGCGCAGCGCCACCAGGGCGCCCACGGGCACGGCCAGGACGCCGGTGCGGGAACCGCTGGTGAAGCCGACCGACACCGGGGCCCCGTCGAGGCCGTCGGCAGCGCCGGGGTCGTCGAGCGAGACGGTGACCTTGACCTTGGCATCGCCCGCCGCACTGTCCGCTCCCCCGCCGTCGCCGCCGGAGCCGGTCTTGCCGTCCTGGGCGGCGACGGTGCCGACGTCGCGGACCGTGCCGGTGCTCTTCGCGCCTCCCGGCAGGTCGACGGTCACCTTGGTGCCCTGGGGCGCCAGCGGCTTGTCGGCGACCGGCAACGGCACGGTCACGGAGCGGGTGCCGCCGGTGAGGGTGAGCAGCTCGCCGTCGGCGCGGTCACCGACGTGGGCCCTGATCTCACCGATGCGTGCGCTGACCGCGATGACGCGGACGTCGGCGGGATCGACGACGCCGGACGGATGCTGGTCGCCGTTGGCCTTCTGCCAGCGCTTGACGGCCGTCACGGTGGCGTCGGTGAGGAGGGTGTCGGGACGGCCGAAGTCGCGGAAGCCCAGCGCGTAGAGGTTCTCCTCCAGGATCTTCACGTCGGCGCCGCGGGTGCCGGGTCCCGCGACGTCGCCGGCACCGCCGGGCGAGGGGGTCGTGGCGGGACGGGGCTCGCCGGAGGCGGGAGAGCTGCTCTTCGCGGAGGCTCCGGCGGACGGCTCGGGGGCCTGGCCCAGCTTGCGGTACAGGGGCATGTCCCCGTAGAAGACGGTCACCGGCCGGTCGTCGATGCGGGCGAGCGGCTTGCCGCGTTCGGCCGTCTCCCCGGCCTTCGGCAGCCAGGTGACCGTGCCGGCGCCCGGGCCCTTGACGGTCGTCGCCTCGCCGTACCCCAGGGTTCCGGCCATGGTCTTCTGCTCGCCGAGGTCGGTCCTGATCACTGCGACCGACCTGGCCTCGCCCGGTCCTTCGGGCGCCTCCGCGGCGGGGCGGTCGCGGAGCCAGGTGTAGGTCACGCCGCCGCCCGTGAGCAGGACGGCGAGGGCTACCAGCGTGCCCGTCGCCGCCTTCTTCCTCCGGGACGGGGCGGCTGGACGGCCGCCGTCGGGGGTGTGGGCGGCGTCTCTGACGGCGGGCAGCGTCGCGGTGTCGTCCTGTGCGTCCATGAGCACCCTTCACGCTCGGGGCCCGGCACGGGTCGGCCGGAGGTTCGCACAGAGTGCATGAAAAGCGCCTAACAGCCACTAAAGATTCCTAAGACGGCTTAAGGAACAGACGCATACATCTGCCATCCTGGTCGCCATGAACATCCTGGTGGTGGAAGACGATCCGCAGGTCGGTGCAGCGCTGCGGCGCGGTCTGGAGGCCGAGGGATACACGGTGGACCTCGCCGCGGACGGTCTGGCCGGGCTCCGGCTGGCCCAGCGGCGTTCCTACCGGGCGATCATCCTCGACATCATGCTGCCCGGCGTGCACGGCTACCGGGTCTGTGCGGAACTGCGCGCGGCCGGCGTGCACACCCCCGTCCTGATGCTCACCGCCAAGGACGGGGAGCACGACGAGGCCGAAGGCCTGGACACAGGCGCGGACGACTACCTGACCAAGCCCTTCTCCTACGTGGTGCTGTGCGCCCGGCTGCGCGCGCTGATCCGCCGCGGCGGCGGAACCGGTGGGGAAACGCTCCGCTGCGGTGACCTCTGGCTCGACCCGGCCACCCGCCGTTGCGGCCGCGGCGACACCGAAGTGGCCGTAACCCCACGCGAGTTCGCCGTCCTCAAGTGCCTCCTGCAGGCCCCGGGGACCGCGCTGTCCAAGACCGACATCCTCGACGAGGTGTGGGACATGGCCTACGCGGGCGGGACGGCGATCGTCGAGGTCTACATCAGCACCCTGCGCCGCAAGATCGACGCGCCCTTCGGCAGGCACTCCATAGAGACGGTGCGCGGCGCCGGCTACCGGCTGGTCGAGGACGGCCCCCTGCATGTTTGACCGGCTGCCCACCCGCGTCCGCACCGCCGCTCTCGCCGGGCTGGCGGCGCTCGTGGTCTTCAGCGGCGGGGCGTGGTGGCTCCAGCAGCGCCTGTACGCCGCGTGCTACGCGGACACCGTGGACAAGGCCCGGGTCCAGGCCCGTGCCGTGGCCCGGAACATCATCCTCAGCCAACGGGCGAACGGCATCTCCGCCGACCAGTCGGACTGGCCGTACCTGGTCCTCAAGCCCGACGGCAGGATCGGCACCGAGGGCAACGGCGCCGGCAGCTACCAGGGGCTCGCCGAGCAGCTGCCCGCCGCGCCCGCCGACGCGCGCCCGGACTGGACCGACACCCGCACCGTCCGCTTCGGCGCCCTCGAACCGGCACCCGTGGGCGCGTCCCCCGCCACCGACCCGGACACCGGCACCGTCAGCTTCGCCGCCGGGCCGGCACCCGGCGACGGGGCCCCCTCCGCCGCCCCGCTCGCCCACCGCACCCTGACCCTCGTCGCGGCCTCCGTCGACGTCGCCCAGGGCGAGCCCACCATGTTCGGCCGTTCCGGGGGCCGTTACACGGTCTACGTCGTCGTCCTGCCCGACGTGGCCCAGGCCGCCGTCGACGGCCTGGCCCCCTCCCTGTGGACGGGTGTCCCCGTGGCCGCCCTGATCGTGGCCGCCACGGCCTACGTCGCCACCCGGCGCGCCCTGCGCCCCGTGGAGGCGATCCGCTCCGAACTCGCGGAGCTCGGCGAACGGCAGCTGGACCGGCGCGTCCCCGTACCCCGCGCCCGGGACGAGATCTCCCGCATGGCCGTCACCACCAACGAAACCCTCGACCGGCTGGAGCGCGCGGCCGAGCAGCAGCGGCGCTTCGTGGCCGATGCCTCGCACGAGTTGCGCAGCCCCATCACGGCGCTGCGCTCGCAGTTGGAGATCTCTCTCGCCCACCCCGAGCGGACCGCCTGGCCGGAGGCGACCCGGCACGCGCTGACGGCCGCCCGCAGCATCCAGGCGCTCGCCGACGACCTGCTCTTCCTCGCCCGCCCGGATGCCGGAGGGCAGCAGGATGCCCTGGTCGACCTGGCGGGCCTGGCCCGTGAACTGGCCCACGAGGCACGTGCGGTACGGCCCGACGGGCCTGCGATCGGCGTCCACGCGCCCGAGACCGTCCCCGTGCGCGGCCACGCCCTGCACCTCATGCGACTGCTGCGCAATCTCCTCGACAACGCGGTGCGCCATGCCCGTACGACCGTCACCGTGTCCGTCGAGCACACCGGGGACGTCTGGCGCGTGCAGGTGCACAACGACGGCCCGGCCGTCGAACCCGCCGACCGGGAACGGATCTTCGAGCGCTTCACGCGGCTGGACGAGTCCCGCAGCCGGGACGCGGGCGGCAGCGGCCTGGGCCTGGCCATCGCCCGCGACATCGCCGCGCGGCACGGCGGACGGCTGTACGTGGCGCCCGAACCGACGGGCGGCGGGGCGGCGTTCGTGCTGGAGTTGCCCTTCGGTGACCCGGCGAGTTGATCAGGCACGTATCCAAAGAGGACGGCGACCTGCGTCACATTGGCAGCACACCCAGCAGTTCCGATCCCTCCGGGAGAAGACGCCGGGTCTGCTGAAGCAGGCCGGAGCACCGGCCCACGCGAACCGGCCGAAAAGCAACACCGAGGACCATGAGGCTGCTTCCCGACCACCACGTGACGACGGCAGTCCTGTACTCCCTGACCTCCGCCGCCTGCGCCCTGCTGTCCGGGGCGCCGGCCGGGTTCCTCGCGCGCCGACCGCGCAGCATCGGGTGCTGCGCGGACCGTCCCGTGCCGGCGAAGTCCTGGGGGCCTCGGTCCTGTTGACGCTGTCGGTCGGCCTGCTGTGGCCTCTGTGGGACCGCACCCCGGGTGAAGGGACCGATGCGCTGACCGTGGCGCACCTGCCGGCCTCGGCCGTGGGGCTGGGCGTGCTCACTTCGTGCGGTGCCCTGAACCGCTGGGGCGGCGTCCCGGCCATGACGACCCTGGCCGCCCTGGCCCTCGCGGCCGTCACCGGCGGCTGGACCGCCTGGACCGGGGCGGGCTCGGACCGGGCGCCGCGGGGCACCGACTTCGGCCTCGCGGCGCTGGTGAGCACGGGCGCCGCGGTGTGCGGCACGATGGTGGCAACGGCTGCGGTGCGGTGGCGCGGGCCGCGGCCGCCGCACGTGCTCGTACCGGTCGCGCCGGCCCCGGCGCTGGCCGCCGCGGTGGCCGCGGGCACGCTGGCCGCAGTCCCGCACGCAGCGGCAACCATCCGCGTTCCAGCGCTGCTTGGGAGCTGACCCGGTCATCCCTGCATGCTCCGCAGTCGACCTTGGAGAGCGTCTCCCGGCTCCGGCCGCCCCTGGCGTCGCTGGCATGTCACCGAAGACCCCCTCCCGCCGCAGGGCGCTGCGGATCACCGTGTGGAGCATGGTCGGCCTGCTCCTCGCCGGCATCGCCGGCCTCGGCTGCCTCTGCGGCGTGCCACGGGAGCCGTTGCGGCCGTCCGCCTCGCCCGCGGCGAGGCGGACGATGGTCACGGAGGCCCCGGACGCCAGGGCGTGGTGCAGGTCGGGGTTCATGCAGCAGAGGTCGTCGTCGGGGTGGCAGCAGATCTGCAGGGGGACAGCCTCGCCGGGCCGCTGTGAGTCGCTCATCCGGCGCTGTCCTGCTCTGCAGGGGCCGGTATCGATTCCACGGCGTTCACGGACAGTTCGTTCGAGGGGGTGAAGAACGGGCGGACGCGCACCGGGCCGCGGTCCGCGGCGGTGACCTCGATGTGCGGGTACACGTCGACGCTCTTGCGGTTGACGATGTCGTCGAGCAGTCGTCCGGCGCGCACGGGATCCTGCTCCGCACGGGGGACGAGCCACAGGTCCCAGTCGTCGTGCGGCCCGGCCCCGGCGCTGCCGAGGTCGGCCGCGGCGAAGCAGAGCGTGAAGGTGCACGGGTCGCGCCGGCCCGGTCCCGGGGCGCGGATCTCCAGCGGCAGTTCGAGGTCGGCCGCGCGGGTGCTGCGCCGGGCGCGCAGCACGGCGGTGGGCCGGTCCACGGGCGTCGCGCCGTCCGGTCCGAAAAGCCGCCCGGTGACCGTGACCGTGCCCGCCTCGACGGCCACGTCGGTGATCTCGGCGTGCCGCTCCCGTCTCCATACCCGCAGTGCAAGCCTGCCGTCGACGGTGGCGTACGGGATGGACCAGCTCAGCGGCGCCGGGCCGGAGCCTCCCCGGAGCAGCAGTTCCGCGGTCTCGACCACCCCTGCGGTCAGGGGCACGGGGGGACGCCCGGGCACATCGGCCGTCAGGTCCCAGTGTCCTTCGGGCAGTTCCGTCATGTCCGTCTCCACGTCGAAGACCCAGCCGCCGTCGGCCCCGTTGCGGAGGAGGCGGACCTCGTCCGCCGTCCTGGCGCGCCGTCGCAGGACGAGCGCGGTGTCCGCGGGCAGCATCCCCACCGGGCGCAGCCGGATACGCAGCAGGCCCGGCCTGAGCACCGTGCAGTCCGCCGCCGGCGGCTCCGTGCGGGCCAGGGAGGCGAACAGCCGCTCGTAGCGGGCCACGATCCGGTGGGGGGCGAAGCGGCGGACGGCGAGCCGGCCCGCGGCGCCCATGCGCTCGCGCAGTTCGCGGTCCTCGACGAGGGTGCGCAGCGCGCCCGCGAGCGCCTGTGCGTCGCCGTTGGGGACGAGCAGTCCGGTGACACCGTCCTTGATGATCTCCCGTGGCCCGTGCGGGGAGTCGGTGCTGACCACGGGCAGTCCGCACTGCATGGCCTCGGCGAGGGGCATCCCGAAGGTTTCGCGGACGGCGGCGCCGACGGCGATGGCGCCCTTGCTCCACTCCGTGTCCAGCGACGCCCGGGAACCCATCAGGCTCACGTGGTTGTACAGGCCCCGCTCGTTGATCAGGCGGCGCAGCCGTGCCTCGTCCGGGCCGCGGCCGTAGATGCGCAGTCGCCAGTCGGGGTGGTCGGGGAGGAGCTGGGCGAAGGCGTCGACGATGAGGTCGAACCGCTTGGTCCGGGCCAGTCTTCCTGCGGCCACGACCAGTGCGGCGCGCTGCCGTGGCGGAGTGACGGACGGTGCCGGAACGACGTTGGGGATGACGGTGATCCGCACTGTGGTGTCGCCGAAGTGCTCGCGGTGCAGCCGGGCGTCCGCCTCGGTCAGCGGCACCACCGCGTCCAACTCCCGGTAGACGGCGTCGACATCGGCGCGCATCCGTCCCCGCGCGGCGCGGAACCCTTCGTGTTCCTGGGCCACGCGCAGGTACGGGGCATCCGTGCAGGCCGCCAGGTAGGCGGACAGTCCCGGCCGGGTGGAGACGACGACCTGGGCATCGGTCTGGCGCAGAAAGTCGCCGACCCGTTCGTCGGCGAGCCGGGTGTAGCCGGGGGCGAAGCCGTCCAGGGTGAGGAAGACGCGCGACGGCTCCGCGTGCAGGGGGTGTGCCTCGTCGCCCGCTCCCGGCCGCCGGTCCACCAGGGGCACCAGCTTGACCCGCGGGTCCAGCGGCAGCGCGGGCTTGTCGGCGTTGCGGAACACCGACACGATCTCGACCTCGTGCCGCTCCGCGAAGGCCGCCGCGAGGTTCGCCGTGGCGCGGACCACCCCTCCGATGGCGTAGGCGTTGTGAATCAGGAACACGACCTTCATGCCGTTCCTTCCGCTCTTTGTGCTGTTGTCGTCAGGCAAGTTCGGTCACCACCGCGGACAGGTCGTTGTCCGCGGTGCAGAACGGGCGGACCGCGACCCTGGCGGGCTCCACCCCGTACCGGAACGGCCGCCAGGCGGAGGTCCCCGGTTCTCCTGCCGCAGCAGCCGGTTGTGCAGCAGTTCACGCGTAGGCACGCGGCACTCGAAGTCCCGGCCCGTCAGCCGGACTTCGCCTGGGACGATCAAGGTCCTGGGGGTTCTGGCGCCGGCGCAGGACGAGGGCGGCGCGGGGCCCAGCGGTCATCTGTTTCTTCCTGCATTCGGTTCGGGGCGCCGGGCGTCTGTCCTGTCGGCTGCCCGACGGCGAGGGGCACGCTTGTGTCGGTCCCTCGGCGGCGTCCGGGCCTGTTCTCGTCACCCTAGGGCCGGCCACCGCGGCGCAGCGTCGGAGAAAGTGGACAGCGGATCGACGAACGGCATGCCCGGCAGGCCGCGTCAGCCGCCGGACTCCCACGGCTCCGCACTCAGTCCGGCCTCGAACACGATCAGGGCGGCCTGGGTGCGGTTCTCCAGCCCCAGTTTGGCGAGTGCGCGGGAGACGTACGTCTTGACGCTCGCCCCCGAGAGGCCGAGCCGGTCGGCGATCTGATCGTTGGTCATGCCGGATCCGACCAGTGCCAGCACCCGTTGCTCGCTCGCGCTGAGCCGGGTGAGCAGTTCCCGCGCCCGCTGCTGCCCCATGCCCGTGCTCTCCTCCTGCCGGGTCAGCAGCAGGGACAGCACGTCCGAGGAGACGACCCCGGTGCCGGCGGCCACCGAGCGCAGGACGGCCGCCAGTTCGGCCGGCCGCAGGTCCTTGCCCAGCAGCCCTGCGGCGCCGGAGGCCAGGCTGCCCAGGGTCCGCCCGTCGAGGGGAAAACCGGTGAGCAGCAGCACCTTGGGCGGCTCCGGCAGCTCCAGCAGCCGGGCGGTGCACTCCGCGCCGTCCATCCCGGGCATGCGCAGGTCCACGACGGCGATGTCGGCGCGCAGCTCGCGGCACCGGTCCACCGCCTCGGCGCCGCTCGCCGCCTCGGCGACGGTCTCGAAGTCCGGGAAGGTGTCGATCAGCCCGCGCAGCCCGCACCGCATCAGGGGCTGGTCGTCGACGACGAGGACGCGCACGGGCGGCCGGGCCGCGGGCGGCGTCATTCGTCGGCCTTCGCCACGGGCGGCACCGGGGCGGCGGTTCGGTCCGCGTACAGTGCGAGGGTCAACTCCCGGACGAAACTTTTACGTTCGTAGGCGTCCCACTCCACGGCATCGCTCCGCGTCAGTCGCGCGGTCGCGGTCTCCACGGTCCCGGCCACCTGGTTCAGCACCGCTTCCCGGTCCTTCGCCTCCAGTACGGCCAACTGCCTGTGGCGCACGACGTCGGCGACCTCCGGGGCGTAGCGCAGCGGAACGCCTTCCCGGTCGGTCGCCTGCACTTCGTCGCTGCGCCAGTGGTGCAGGCGGACATCGACCCGGTGGCGCAGGGGCAGCGGGTTCGTCCCCACCAGTCCCGCCCTGCGCACCGTGCCGCAGTAGCGGCCACAGAACGTCAGCACGAGGGCGCTGCCGCCGGGCACCCGGGCAAGCCCGGCGAGCGCCACGACGACGACCGCGAGAGAGGCCACGGCGACGACGGCGCCCAACGTGGCATGTGCGGCAAGCGCGTTGCGGGGAGTGTCGGGCACGAGGTACTCGGCCGGTCCGGCAGGGAGCAGGCCGATCGCCGGCCAGGCGGCGGCCACCGCCCCCGCGCATGCGGCGATCACGGCCAGCCAGCCGGAGGGCGCCCTGCGCAGCTGCTCGTCCGGGGTGATGTCGGCACCCGCCGGGCGTCGGCCCGCGCATGGCACCTCTGTGCGGGGCGGTGCAGAGGCGGTCTGTGCGGGCTGCTGCACGGTGACTCCTTCGGGACGGGGAACAAGGGGCGTTACGGGTGGGGAACAGGGGACGTCACAGGTGAGGTTCTTGTCACTCATCGCTCTCCTGCAAGGTCATCAGCGTCATGGTGAGCCCCGGCGGGTGAAAGGTCTCTGCGGTCTCGTAGTAGGTGCGCAGCACGTGTGTCTTCTGCGGCGGCTCGGCGGTGCCCCCTTGACCGCGTCCTGCGTGAACGGGCCGGAGTTCTCACCGGCGGTGAGCACCCACAGCCGCAGGGGCGGCTTGTCGCCGAGACACTCGGCGTAGTCGGTGCGGTCGAGGAACACGTCGCGCGGCAGCCGGTCACCCAGCAGGCGTGCGAGCCCCGCGTCCAGGAGCCACGTGCGGCGCTCCCCGTACACCATCGCGTCGCCCCACTGCTGCCGGTCGGCGATGATGCGGGCCGCATCGGAGTAACCGGTCCGGCTCGTGGGGTGGTTGGCGCGGGAGACGTGGTCGTGGGTGCGCACGGCCACCTGGCCGGGAGCTCCTGCCGCAGCCACGGCTGCGGCAACCGCCACTGCCCGCGGACGCACGGCAGCGAGCGCCGCTCCAGCGACGGCGTACGCAGGGAGACCGCGGAGTCGCCGAAGAGGTGCGCCCAGCCGTCCATGAACGCGTAGTACGGGGCGTACACCCCGTCGACCTCACCGGCCGACGCCACGAGCCGGCCCGGGGAGCCAGTGGCGGCACTCCAGGTGGCCGGTTCGTCCCGCCACACCTCGGCACGGCCGATCCGCCATGCGCCGACGAGCAGCGTCAGCAGGGCGGGGCACACCCGGACGGCCGGGCGGACACGGCCGCCCGCTCCACGTTCCCAGCCCAGCAGGCGAGTTCGCTGCGGCGGCGGTGTGGGGATCACGGCGCGGGCGTTCCGTCTCTTCGGGGATGCGGTGCAGAGGCAGTGCCACGACAGGGGCACTGCACCAACGTTATGGATGCATCCACCACACAGCAGGGCGCCTTTGGTTGGTCCCGTGTCCTCCTTCGGTGCTCCGCCTCCACCGTTTGCCGCCCGGGGCGGCCGGCGGCGGACCCTACGCTCCTAGCGACGACGAAGGTGATGAAGAACGTGACGAAGAACGTGACAACCGGAGCTGGACACCGATGATTTCCGACCGCCGGGACCGGCAGCGGTGGAGCGATACACGCACGATCGACGTTGCGCTGGCAGGCGCGGTCGCGGCGCTGTCCTGCGTACTGATCACCGTGGTGGGCGGTACGGGCCTGATCGACGGCTATCCGCTCAGCTGCGCCGCCGCCACCGCGGCCGCGGCCGTACTCGTGATCCGCCGCAGGCACCCCATCGTCTGCGTGACCGCGGCCCTGCTGGCCACCTTCGCCTCGGACGAGCGAACCCCGCTGATCGTCGCCCTCTACTCGCTGGGCCAGTACGGCGGCCGCATGCGCTGGCCCACCGTCGTCGGCACGGCCTCCCTCTACTTCACCACCCGGTGCTTCGTCGGCACCGCCGCGTCATCGCTCCAGGAGCTGGGCTACGGGGTGGCGGTGGACATCTTCCTGCCGGCGCTCATGGGTGAACTGCTGCGCAAGGAACGGTCCCTTCAGGCTCTGCTGCGCGACCGTCTCCGCCACACCGAACTGACCGCGGAGCACGCCGCCCGGTTCGCGGCTCTGGAGGAGCGCACTCGCCTCGCCTACGACATCCACGACAACGTCGGTCACCAGACCTCCGTTCTGGTGCTGCACGCGGGCTGCCTCCAGCAGGTACCGGACCTGCCGCCGCCTGCGCGCGCCGTCGCAGAAAGGATCACGGACACCGCCATCGCGGTGATGCATGAACTCCGCGCGGTCATCAGCGTGTTGCACGACGAGGACGCCGACGGCCGGCCTGCTCGTCGTCAGCTCCCGTGCGCCGAGTTCCTGCCGGTCCTGGTGCGGAACATGGAGGTGGCCGGGATGGACATCACCTACCGGGTTCGGGGCACCCGCCGCGAACTGTCCTCCGGCGCCGATGCGGTGCTCCACCGCGTCAGCCGCGAGGCACTGACGAACGCGGCCAAGCACGCCCCCGGCGCCCCGGTCACCGTGACGCTGGAGTTCACTGCCGCCGCCGTGTCCCTCTCGGTGGACAACGGGCCGTCCTCCGCCGCCGGCCGGGCCCGCGACTCCGGCGGCCTGGGGCTGCGGGGCCTGCGCGAGGCCCTGACCGCCGAAGGAGGGCGGCTCGAAGCCGGTGCACTGCCGGACGGCGGCTACCGCCTCAGAGCCGTTCTGGACTGCACCGGGTCCCGGATCGACCAAGGGTCGCAAAACGATTGACGGGATCAACTTATCGCGCCGCTCACCTGCCGGACCGTCGGTTAACGTCCCTCTTCAGTTGACGAACAAAGCAGTTTACGGAAGATCCCTGTGAAGAAGAGAATCAATCTGCCCATACTTGCCGCAGAGTTCAACGTCCAAGCACTCGACTGGCAGTCCGATGCCGTATGTTCACAGACGGATCCCGACATCTTCTTCCCCGTCCGGGGCCAGTCTTCCGAACCCGCGAAAGAGGCCTGCGCGGGCTGTCCCGTCCGGGAGCCCTGCCTGGACTACGCACTGACCAACCGCGAGACGCACGGCATCTGGGGCGGCACGGCGGAACACGAGCGCCGCGCCCTGCGGCGGGCCGCCCGGAGCAGGCCGGATCAGGGACCGGGCCGAAAAGTCGGCTGAACATGGTTCAGGCAGGCCCGAAGCCACGCGGAGCCCGGTCGGCCGAAGCCGACCGGGCTCCGGATGCCATGCCATCCGACCCGGAGCCGGGCTACGGCTCCGGCGTCCCCGCGCCGGCGGCGGGCGGCGGCGCGCCGGGCCCGGCGATCCCCGTCTCGTACGCGATGATCGCGGCCTGAGTACGGTTGTCGAGCCCCAGCTTGGCGAGGGTGCGCGAGACATAGGTCTTCACACTGGCCCCCGACAGCTCCAGCGCGCGGGCGATCTGAGTGTTCGTCATGCCCGCACCCACCAGGGCAAGGACCCGACGCTCGCCCTGGCTCAGCAGCGACAACTTCTCGCGCGCCCCGTTGAGCCGGATCGGCGTGCGGTCCGCGGCCTTGCGCACCAGGCTGGTCAGTACCTCGGGGGCGATCACCCGGCCGCCCAGGACGACCGTGTGCATGGCGGCGAACAGCTCGTCGGGGCGCAGGTCCTTCAGCAGGAACCCGCAGGCTCCGGCACGCAGCGCCTCCAGCACCCGGTCGTCGGTGCCGAAGACGCCGAGCACCAGGACACGGGGCGGCTCGGGCAGCCGGCTCAGGCGGCGGGTGGCCTCGACCCCGTCGATCCGGGGCATGTTCAGGTCCATCAGCACCACGTCGGGCCGGTGCGCGGTCACCTGCGGCAACGCCTCGGCGCCGTCGCCCGCCTCGCCGACGACCTCGAACTCGTCGGAGGAGTCGATCAGCGTCGTCAGCCCCATCCGGATGATGGCCTGGTCGGCCACGATCATCACGCGAATAGTCATGCTGCCCATGCCCCCTGGTAGCTGGAATCACCGCTTCGTTCCTGCTCCGGCCGGGCCGGATCGCCGGTCACCGCCGGTTCGTCCCCGGCCGGTGGCGGTGTCGGGAGCGCCCGCCGGCAGCCGGAAGCCGCCGTCGCGCAGCAGGCGCCGGTCGGCCGCGCGGGGCAGGGAGGGAGGCGGGCGCAGCCGGAAGAATTGTTCTGCGTGCATCTGGGTGTATATCTCCGAACAGAAGGCCGAGGCGACAACTCCCCCGGATCCGTTCTTCACTCAAGCACCGGTCGACGTGGGCGAGAACAACTGAACGTCTGCCTTCGACCCCCGACGAAAGTCGGGCAGTACCGCCTGCGAGAAGGGCGCCTTCGTCGCCGGGGCTCTCGGCGCACGGGCCGAAACCCGGCAGTAGCTATCCAGAGCATGACAATCAAAACGACCGCAGCGCAGAGCGCCCCGTCGGCGAAGGTGACGGGACGCCCTGCGCCGCCGGGCCCGTCAGATCAGGCCGTGGTCCCGCTCACTGTCTGCGAGCCCGGCCTCGTAGGCGAGGATGGCGGCCTGGGTGCGATTGTCCAGCCCGAGCTTGGCGAGCATCCTCGAGACGTAGGTCTTCACGCTCGCCTGCGACAGGTGAAGCCGGCGGGCGATCTGCGCGTTGCTCAGACCGGCGCCGATCAGCCCGAGCACCCGCCGTTCGCTGCCGTTGAGCCCGGACAGGCGATGTTGCGCGTCCGCACCACATTCCCGCTCACCGGCGGAGGCCCGCTGCACGAGGCTCTCCAGCGCCTCCGGCGCCACGACCCGGCCGCCCGCCATCACCGTGCGCAGTGCGGCGGTCAGCTGCTGCGGGCACAGGTCCTTGAGCAGAAAACCGGCAGCGCCCGCCTCCAGGGCGTCCAGCACCCGGTCGTCGACGTCGAAGCTGGTCAGCACCAGCACTTTGGGCGGGCTGACGAAGCGCATGAGCCGTTCCGTCGCCACAATCCCGTCGGCACGCGGCATCCGGATGTCCATGAGCACGGCATCGGGGCGGTGGGTACGTGCCTTGGCGAGCGCCTCGAAGCCGTCACCGGCCTCCGCGACGACCTCGAATTCGGGGGTCGATTCCACCAGCAGGCGCAGGCTCGACCTGATCGCCTCCTGGTCGTCGACCACCATGACGGATGCGGGCACTTCGGATCCTTTCATCGCCACACCGGCCTGAAAGGCCATGACCAGCCTGAACATTGCCAGCCCGGAAATCCTCTCCAGAAGGGCCCAAGGTCCCCTGCCCGAGGGGCTGAAGTCCTGGCATCGCGAATTCCCTTTCCGCGCCACCCTGTTGTACTTCTGGCAGCCGATTGCGGAACGCGAAACGCGATACCCGCCGGCCATTCGACCTTTACCTCTCCTTGAACACTCCTGGGATACAGTCGGGCAATCCCAGCGCAACGCCGGATCCATTCCCCGGTCGGCACCCAGGAGCACGGAGCCGGTCACCCCAGCAGTGCGCCGCCGACCGGACCACAACGGCGTGCACGGCACCGGCGGGCCCCGAAGGCCGAAAGCAGCAGCTCCCATGGCCCACTGTGCCGGCACCCCCCACAACAGCCCGCAGGAGTCGCCGGATACGGCGCCGTTCACCGCAGGCCCGGAACGGCCGTCGTCCACGTCGGAAGCCGAACCGGCCCCAGAAGCAAGGGTGTTGATCGCCGATGACGCCCCGCTCGTGCGCTACGGCCTGCGGTCGATGCTGGACACGAGCGACGGCTTCATCGTCGTCGGCGAGGCCGCCGACGGTGTCGAGGCCGTGACCGAAGTCCGCCGGCTCTCCCCCGACCTGGTCCTCATGGACATCAGGATGCCGCGCATGTCCGGGCTGTCCGCACTGCGGCAGATCGGCGAACTCCCGCGCCCGCCCGCCGTGGTGGTCCTGACCTCCTTCGCCCTCGACGACTACGTGGACGAGGCCGTGGCCGCCGGCGCCGTGGGCTTCCTGCTCAAGCACTCCCCGCCCCGCGAACTGCTGACCACCGTGCGCCGGATCGCCCAGGGCCACGGGGCGCTCTCCCCCGAGGTGACGCGCCGTGTCCTGGCCACCGCCCGCGACCGCGGCCCCCGCCTCACGCTCGCCCAGCGCCGGCTGCTGCACAGGCTCACCGACCGCGAGCGCGACGTGCTCGCACTGCTCGGCACCGGCATGTCCAACCTCCGCATCGGCAAAGTCCTCGGCATGGCCGAGGGCACGACGAAGGGCCACGTCAGCCGCATCATGGCCAAACTCGACGCCGACAACCGGGTGCAGGCCGCGCTGCTCGCGTACCGCGCCGGGCTGTCCCCGGAGGGTCCGGACGGCGGGGACGGCTGACGCGGTGCGGTGTTCCGCAGCATTCTGCCGGGCACGGGGATCCTGTCCCGGTTCACGGTCGGCAGCGCCGCCGGTCACCGGTTCTCATGGTCCGTGGCGTCCTTGTCGCACCGTGCGAGGTCGTTCTCCGCGAGCGGCTTGCCCTCCGGCGTCACATAGGTGACCCAGAGCACGACGTCCTCGGTGCCCTTGTTGTAGCCCTGGTGCACATAGCCGCTGCCCTCGATCACCGCGTCCCCTGCCTTGTAGACATGGGTGCCGCCCGCCCGCAACTGGTGGGTGAGCTCCCCCTGCTGCACCACTCCGACCAGGTTGCCGTGGTGGCAATGCCACCCCGTTCCGCTGCCCGGCGGAATCGTGATCTTGCGGAAGTTCACCTGAGCAGGCCCGCTCACCCCGACCTCGACCGGGTCGTCCTGCCGGCCCGCGGCGTGCTCCTCGACGGAGATCTCCCTCAGCTGCATGTCCGTACGCTGCTCACCCGCATTGGCCGGGAAGGAACTCTCCACTCCGAGCGCCAACACTCCCGCGGCTGTCGCACAGATCAATCCTGCAAGCCACTTACGCATGGCTGGCCTCTCAAACGTCGGAAATCCGGCTGAAGTTCCATGCTGGAACGTGCGGCATCCCGCGTCTGTCGGCAGAAGTTGCATGCGCTGACCCACTTGGCGGCGGCACAGTTCCGGAATGCCAGGCACCCGATGGACTGGTTCGGTGCCGAACCTCGACGAAGTCGTCTGACAGCGTCAACTTTCGCCGCAGCCAAGGCCGAAGGACCACTGTTACCGTGATCGGCATTGCCCAGAGCGAGGCTCAGACAAATGGATGGTGCACCCATGACCGTGCTCGACGACCTGGTGGCCGGCGCGACGGAGGACTTTCTCAGGAGAGAGGAGTCCATGCCCCTGCCGGTGCTGCGGGACCGGGCGTTGGCGACCGTCCCTGCGCGCGACGTGGTGTCCGCGTGGTCCGGCCCGGACGTCGCGGTGATCTGCGAGGTGAAACGGGCCAGCCCGTCCAAGGGCCGGCTGTCCCGCATCCCCGACCCGGCTCTGCTCGCGGCCGAGTACGCACGCGGCGGAGCCGCCGCCATCAGCGTGCTGACGGAGGAACGGGAGTTCCTCGGCTCGCTGGCAGACCTGCGCGCAGTACGGAGGTCCGTCGGTGTCCCCGTGCTGCGCAAGGACTTCATCGTCTCCGCCTACCAGGTGTGGGAGGCCCGCGCCTGCGGTGCGGACCTGGTGCTGCTGATCGTGGCAGCTCTGGAGGACGCACAGCTCACGGAGTTGTACCGGCTGACGACGGAACTGGGCATGACCGCCCTCGTCGAGGTGCACGACGAGGCGGAGGCCGAGCGTGCGGCCGCCCTGGGGGCGGAGCTGATCGGCGTCAACGCCCGCAACCTCAAGACGCTCGAGGTCGACCGCAGCACCTTCGGCCGCATCGCGCCGCTGCTGCCGGAATCGGCGGTGAAGGTGGCCGAGTCCGGTATCCGCAACGCGCAGGACGTCGCGGCCGTCGCGGCGGCGGGGGCCGGGGCCGTCCTCGTCGGCGAGGCCGTCGTCACCGGTGCCGACGCCGCGGCGACGGTGGCCGGGCTGGTCGAGGCGGGCCGCCGGGCCGGGGGCCGCACCCGCTGAACCGGAAGCCCGGGAGGAGGAAGAGAGGGCCCAGGTCGCGCGCTCGGCAACCTGGGCCCTCCCCCTTGCGGCAGCGGTGGGCGGTAAGCCGGTCACGCCACCGTGGTCGTCACGATGCGCTCCTCCTCGGGCACCAGCACCCAGAGCACGAGGTAGAGCAGCACCTGTGTTCCGGGCAGCAGAAAGGACAGGACGGCGAGTACCCGCATCGTCTTGGCGCTCATGTCGAATCGACGGGCCAGGCCGGCGCAGACGCCTGCGATCATCCGGTTCTCACGGGGGCGGACCAGCGGAACGGACATGGTGGTGACTCCTCGTCGTCGATGCGGGACGGCAGGGCGTGAGCCCGGACCGGCCACTTGACGCTACGGCCACGGAGCCTGTGCACGGAATCGGCGAAAGTTGATCGGCCGTTCTCGAAATCGGCAGTGGCGCTGCCGAGTTGTGGTCTCGGCTCAGGGCAGGCCGAGGCCCGCGTCGCGGGCGAGCAGCGCCGCCTGCACCCTGTTGTCGACGCCGAGCTTGGCGAGCACCCGGCTGACGTGCATCTTGACCGTGGCTTCGCTGGTGAACAGGGCAGCGGCGATGTCCGCGTTGGACCGGCCCTGCGCCAGCAGCTCCAGCACGTCCCGCTCGCGAGGTGTCAACGTGTCGATTTTGCCGCGGATTTCGGGGGAGGCAGTCCTGGGGCGGTGGCGCAGCAGGTCGAGGATCTGCCGGGTGACGGCCGGGGAGAGCATGCCATGGCCCTCGGCGACCTGGTGAACGGCGCGTACCAGTTCGGCGGGGGGCGTGTCCTTCAGCAGGAACCCTGCCGCCCCCGCCTCCACGGCGTCGCTCACGTAGGCGTCCAGTCCGAAGGTGGTGAGCACGATGACGGCGGGCGGCGAGGGCTGGGCGAGCATCGCGCGGGTGGCCGCGAGGCCGTCCATCCGCGGCATCCGGATGTCCACCAGGGCCACGTCGCAGGCGTGGACGCCGGCCGCCACCACGCCCGTCAGGCCGTTGTCGGCCTCGGCGACGACTTCGATCTCCGGGTCGTCCTCCAGGACGGTGCGCAGCCCGTAGCGGACGAACTGGTCGTCGTCGACGATCAGAACCTTGATCACGGCTCCTCCGGAGCAGACGGGGACGGCGCGGACCGTTCGCGGTGGACGGGTACCTCTGCGCGGACCACGAAGCCGCCGTCGGGGCGGCCGGCGGCCCGGAAGGTGCCGCCCAGCACGCGCAGCCGCTCGGCCAGTCCGACCAGGCCGTGGCCGCCGGACGGCAGGTCCGGACGGGGGGCGGTGGTGGCAGGCCCGTTGGCGACCTCGATGCACACCGTGTCCGTCCCGCGCCGGACATCGACGGCGACGGCGGCGCCGGGGGCGTGCTTGAAGGCGTTGGTGAGGCACTCCTTCACGACCCGGCAGACGGTGGCCTGCACGGCGGCGGGCAGGTCGTCGAGGGCGCCGCTCACCGTCAGAGCGACGTCCATGCCGAGGTGGCGGCAGTCCTCGACCATCGCACCGAGGTCGGCGGCGGTGGGGACGGGCTCCAGCGGCACGTCGCCCATGGCCTGACGAGCCGTCAGGACATCGAGGATCTCGCGCAGTTCCTCCAGGGCCTGTACCCCGGTGCGGCGGATGCGTTCGGCCTCGGTGCGCACCCGGTCGCCCCCGCGGTCGGCGCCGGCGCTGAGGATGCCCGCGGCGAGCACCATGTGGCTGACCCGGTGGGCGACAACGTCGTGCAGCTCACCGGCGATACGGGCGCGCTCCTCCGCACGGGCCTGCTCGGCCATGAGGGCCTGCTCGCTCTCCAGGGCTGCCGCCCGCTCCTTGACGCTGGCGGTCAGCTGCTGCTGCGTCGCCGCGTACAGGCCCACCAGCAGCGGCCCGGCCACGAACGCCAGACCGTGGAACACGTCCAGACCCCGTCCGCCCGCCTGCGCGGACCACATCTGGGAGCCCAGCGCCACGACGAACACCGTCACCAGGATCCGGGGCCGGGAGCGGTAGTTGCCTCCGACGGTGTAGAGGGCGGCGATGAGCGCCGCCGGGGCGTAGGACACGACGTGCCCGACGAGCACGCCCGCGGTCACGGCCAGCGGCCAGCGGCGGCGCCACAGCACCAGGACACCCAGCAGCCCCGACACGACGGCCGCCGGCTCGGGGTGGCCGGTGAGGAGACCGGACCGGGGCAGGACCAGCGAGTCGCCCACGCCGTAGGCCGCGGCCGCCATGGCGACGGCGACGTCCGTCGCGGACGGGCGCCAGGCGCGCTGCGGTTCCGGATGTTTCATGCGGTGTGTTCGTTCGGTGGGACGGACAGGGGCAGACGGGGGACGGATGCGGTCGAGGTATGCGAGCAGGATGCCTCACGGACCGGCCGGGGCTGCGCAGCCGGGCCCCGTAGCGCGAAGGGCGTCCAGCGCCCGGCGCAATTCGACGATCTCGCGGTGCAGTGCCTGGATGGCGACGAGGGCGACGCCCTGGGCGTCGACGCAGTCGATCGCCGTGTCGTCCTGGCCGAGGCCGAAGGCGGCGTACCAGTCCTCGGACATGGGACCCAGATGGCACACCTGGTCCGGGTCCCACTGGTAGCGCCAGATGCTGACCGGCAGGGCGGCGACCCTTTCGAGCACCTTGACCCCGTCGACGGCCACCCCCGGCGCAGCCACGGTTCCCGGGTCGGCGAGGCTGGTGACAGCGTTGTTCCTCGACTGCATGGTCTGTGTTCCCTGCATCCCGTCGTCGATCGTGCGCCCGCGCGTCGAAAGATCACGGGCGGCGGACAGGATCCCGATCCTTGCAGGACGTCGCGCCCGCGTCAGCAGACGAAGGACGGTATTCGCCGGCCGACGAAAGTAGGGGGAGCAGGGGGAGCACCACGCGCACGGTGAGGCCGCCGCGGGGGCGCGGTTCCGCAGTGATCGTGCCCCGGTGGGCGGTGGCGATCGACGCCGCGATGGACAGGCCCAGCCCGTTGCCCTCCCCCGGGGCGTGCTGGCGGGGACGCAGCCGGCGGAACGGCTCGAAGAGGTGCGGGACCACATCGGCAGGCACGGCCGGCCCGGTGTTGCCGACCTCGAGGACGGCCCGCTCTCTGCCGCCCTCACCGCTGTCACGCCCCAGCCGGATCTCGACCCGGCCCGGACGGGTGTTGTACCGGATCGCGTTGGAGACGAGATTGCGGACGAGCCGGTCGAGCAGCACCCCGTCTCCGTCGACGGTCATCGCGTCCAGACGCGCGTCCACGGCGACCTGTGCCGCGCTTGCGTCCTCCGCGCTGTCGGCGACGACCTCCCGCACCACGGTGTGCAGGTCCACCGGCTCGGAGTGGTCCAGCCCCTGCTCGCTGGTGGAGAGCAGGAGCAACCCGGCGAGCAGCCGTTCGATGCGGTCGGCCGCATCCAGCAGCACGGAGCGGATCTCGGCCACCTGCTGCGGATCGGCGTCGAGCAGCCCCACCTCCAGGCCGACCCGCTGGACGGCCAGCGGGGTGCGCAGTTCGTGGGCGGCGTCGACGGCGATCCCGGCTCGGCGCAGCCCGGCCGCGGTCATGTTCGCAATGAATTCCTCGTCCTCGACCACCAGGACGCGCATCGCAATCCGCTCCCTCACCTGAACAGGGGTGTCTCCGTTCCGGACAGGGTATACGGGGGCGGGTTTTCCAGAAGTTGACCGCAGGGTCGGCAAAAGAAGGGTCGGATGAATGGCTAGGTGATGGAAATCCCCTGCCAGGCAGCATGGTTGGCGTATTCACTTTCGCCCGGTCAACGCCCACGGAAGGAATTTCCACAAGGGAGACGGGCAGGGTCCCGCCGGCAGCAGCCCGGGCGGCTCGTCCGGACAGTCCCAGGATCACGATCAGCAGGTGAAGTACGCGAGTTGCCTCCGGAAGAACGGCCTGGACGTCCAGGACCCGGAGCCCGGGACGCCGCCGGCAAGCTGCTCGGCTTCGACGGCCACCCCACCACGGTCTACGAACGCTCAGCGGACGACGCCGTGGACCAGGTACGCGAACTGCTCCCGCGGGCGATCAACCCACAGAGCCCGGCGGACGTGGCGGTCAGCCGCCCCTCCGACGCCCTGGCGGCGAAGGCGGCCGCGGGCGGAGCCTTCACCGGGCTGCTGCTCGCCCTCGGCGGCGTGGCACTCCTGGTCGGCGGGGTCGGCGTGGCCAACACCATGGTCATCTCCGTACTGGAACGACGGCACGAAGTCGGCCTGCGCAGAGCGCTGGGCGCCACCCGGGGCCACATCCGGATGCGGTTCCTCACCGAATCACTGCTCCTGTCCGCCCTCGGCGGCATCGCCGGCGCCCTGCTGGGCACGGGTGCGACCGCGGGCTACGCCGCCTGGCGCGGTGTGCCGTTCGACCTGCCGCCGTGGGCGATCGCCACCGGCCTGGGCTCCACGCTCCTCATCGGCACCGCCGCCGGTGTCTACCCCGCCGTCCGCGCCTCACGGCACGCGCCGACTGCCGCACTCCAAGCAGTCTGAAGCGGATGACGGCGGCGGACGGTCACATCAGGATTCCCCTTGACCGGACTGCGCCCCCGATCTCAACTTTCGTCAAGTAATGGCCTCACTTCGTCGACATATGATCACCGATTCGACTAGTTAGATTCCATATGACACATGGAGAGCCATCCAGCCCCCCGGGGAAAGCACATCCAGACATCCCCAGTCGACCGATCCACGTCCCCATTTGTCGACCTGCTACCACCCTTTTCCGCGCAATTACCCGGCGGTCCGCTCCTAGCCTGAGGCCGCAGGCGCGGCAAAGAAGCCGCACCGGAATTTCTTGGAGCCGCCATGGCCGACATCCGCCATGCCCACACCCATTCCTGCTTGCGCAGGACGCCGGCCGTCCCCGCCCTCGAGGCTCCCGCCGAACAGGCTCCCCCCGACGCGCCGGTCAAGCTGATCCTCGCCCTGGCCGCAGCCCAACTCGGCGTCTGCACGGCGGTCTTCACCCCGCTCGTCGTGACCCTGGCCCTGCGGGTTGCCCAGATCGTGCCGGAGGCCGAGCGGGGGACGGCCCTCGGCACGGTGCTGTCCGTCGGCGCCCTGCTGGCGCTGATCGGCAACCCGCTGTTCGGTGCCCTCTCCGACCGCACCACCAGCCGCTTCGGGCGCCGGCGCCCCTGGCTCGTCGGCGGCGCGCTCGTCGCCGGCGCAGGCCTCACTGTCGTCGCCCTTGCGGACAGCGTGCCGCTGCTGCTCGTCGGCTGGGCGATCGCACAGGCCGGCTGCAACGCCTCTCTCTGCATGATCACCGCCTGTATCCCCGACCTGATCCCCGACCACCAGCGCGGCCGGGTCTCCGGGCTCGTGGGCATGATGCTGTCGGTCTCGATGGTCTGCGGCACGTTCCTGGCCAAGGTCTTCAACGGCAACATTGCCGCGGCCTTCGTCGTCCCGGCCTTCCTCGGTGTCGCCGGCGCCTGCGCCCTCGCCCTGGTGATGAAGGACCGTCCGGCCCGGCCCGGCAGCTTCGCGCCGTACGGCGTCCGCGAGTTCCTGCGCAGCTTCTGGGTGAACCCGGTCCAACACCCCGACTACGCCTGGAACTTCGCCAGTCGCTTCCTGGTCTTCGTCGGCATCTCCTGTGTCACCAGCTACCAGGTGTACTTCCTGATGGACCGGATCGGCGTCGCCGAGGGCGACGTGCCGGGCAGGATGTTCCTCACCACGCTCGTGACCGTCGCCGGTGTGGTCGCAGGCTCGCTGCTCGGCGGCTCCCTCTCGGACGGCACGGGCCGCCGCAAGCCCTTCGTGTTCGCCTCGGCCTTCGTCATCGCCGTCGGACTCACCGGGATCGCCACGGCCTCGTCCTTCGGGGCATTCCTGGCCGCCGTGGGTGTCTTCGGCTTCGGGCAGGGCCTCTACCTCGCCGTCGACGTGGCGCTCGCCGCGGCCGTCCTGCCGGATCCGGAGACCAGTGCCAAGGACATGGGTGTGCTGAACATCGCCAACGCCCTGCCGCAGTCCCTCGTCCCGATGATCGCCCCGCTGCTGCTCGCCATCGGCCCGGGCGGCGGCAACTACGGAGCGCTCTTCCTCTTCGGCGGCATCGCGGCTGCGGCCGGAGCGGCACTCGTCCAGCTGATCTGCTCCGTCAAGTAGCTCGCAGCAAGTAACTCTCAGCAAGTAGCAAGGAGTACCGGCCACATGACCGTCCACCCGTACCAGGACGCTTCGCTCCCCGTCGACCGGCGCGTCGACGACCTGCTCTCCCGGATGACCTTGGAGGAGAAGGCGGGCCAGCTGTTCCAGGACATGCTGACGATGAACCCCGACGGCTCCCCGGCCGAGGACCCCGACGGCTCCACCCCGACCGCCGGAACCACCGAGCTGATCAAGGACAGGCAGCTCACCCATTTCAACCTCCTCGGCCAGTACGGCCCCCGCGAGATGGCCCTGTGGCACAACGCGGTGCAGGAGCTGGCGGCCGCCACCCGGCTCGGCATCCCGGTCACCCTCTCCACCGACCCCCGGCACTCCTTCACCGACAACATCGGCGCCTCCTTCAACGCCGGTGCCTTCTCGGCCTGGCCGGAACCGCTGGGGCTGGCTGCGATCGGGGACCCGGAGCTGGTGCACCGGTTCGCGGACACCGTCCGCCGCGAGTACCTGGCCGTCGGCTTCCGTGTGGCGCTGCATCCGCAGATCGACCTGGCGACCGAGCCCCGCTGGTCCCGCCAGTCCGGCACCTTCGGCTCCGAAGCGCGGCTCGCGGGCGAGCTGGCGGCGGCGTACGTCAAGGGGCTGCAGGGCGACGAGCTCGGTCCGGAGTCGGTCGCCGCCATGGTCAAGCACTTCCCCGGCGGCGGCCCGCAGAAGGACGGCGAGGACCCGCACTTCCCGCACGGCAAGGACCAGGTCTACCCGGGCGGCCTGCGCGACCTGCACCTGGAGCCGTTCAAGGCGGCCATCGCGGCCGGGTGTTCGCAGATGATGCCGTACTACGGCCGGCCGGTCGGCACCGACTGGGAAGAGGTCGGGTTCGGCTTCAACAAGGGCGTCCTCACCGGTCTGCTCCGCGAGCAACTGGGTTTCACGGGCATCATCTGCACCGACTGGGGCCTGCTCAACGACGCTCCCATCTTCGGCGAGATGCACTCCGCACGTGCCTGGGGCTGCGAACACCTCTCCGTCGCCGAGCGCGCCGAGAAGTCCCTCGCAGCGGGCGCGGACCAGTTCGGCGGGGAGCACTGCCCCGAGATCGTTGTCGAGCTCGTCCGCTCGGGCCGGATCGCGGAATCCCGCATCGACGCATCGGTACGCCGCCTGCTGCGCGAGAAGTTCGTGCTCGGCCTCTTCGACAACCGCCGCGTCGACCCGGACCTGGCCGAAGACATCGTCGGCGCGAGCGAGTTCACCGCTGCCGGGGCGGAGGCCCAGCGCCGTTCACTCACCGTCCTGGCCGACAACGCATCGCTGCTGCCGGTCACCGGGCGGCCCAAGGTGTACGTCGAGAACCTCGACGCCGAGGCCGCGGCCGTGTACGGCTCCGTGGTCACCGACCCGGCGACGGCCGACCTCGCGATCATCCGGCTCCGTACGCCCTACGAACACCGCCCGAACCGCTTCGAGTCCTTCTTCCACTCCGGCACGCTCGCCTTCACCGAGGAGGAGCTCGCCCCCGTGCTCGCGCTCCTGGACACGGTGCCGACGCTGGTCTGCATCAACCTGGAACGGCCCGCCGTCATACCGGAGATCGCCGAGCGCGCAGCGGCACTGATCGCGGACTACGGTGCGAGCGACGAGGCCTTGCTGGACGTCGCCTTCGGCCGCGCGCACGCGGAGGGCCTGCTTCCCTTCGAACTCCCCCGCTCCATGGCCGCGGTCGAGGCCGCACGGCCCGATGTACCGAACGACACGGCGGACCCCGTGTTCCCCCACGGCCACGGCGTGCGGGTCTGAAACACCGCTCGGAGACAGACATCAACACCCGCAACACCTGCAACATCCGTGAGGAGAAACGAAGCCACCTTTCACACGATCCTTACGATCCACGTCGGTCAGGACAGCGGTGGTACCGACCGCCGCCCTGGCCCTCGTGCCCGTGTTCTCGGATCCGTCGACGATCGCGGCCGCCGCCGCCAAACCAAGGACGCGACCCTCACGCCGACAGGACGCTGGTGGACGAGATCGGCAATACGGCCGTGAAGGTCTGCTCCGTCGACGGCCAGGGCGCAGACCTCCGGGTCACTGTCGGAGGCAGCACGCCGCCACGGGAACCGAGCGGCGGGCGGCGGTCAGCGGGCCGACAGGGAGTCCGGCTTGCCGTCCGGGCCGAGCGGGATGCGCCGCTCGAGGACGGCACCCCGCCCGTCGAGCGGGTACTGCTTGGTGTTCACGCTGACGGCGACACCTTGGCCGCCGTAGAAGACGCCCCGGGCCCGGGCCTGCACACTGCTGCCGACGACCTCGTACCCGGTGGTGTCGATCAGGTTGTTCTTCCGTGTGTCGCTCAGCACTCGCTCGATCGACGGGAACCACAGGTAGTGCAGGTCACCGTTGTGGTTGAAGTCGACCTTGTTGTTGAACCAGATGGCGGCCCGGCCGGTCAGTGTGACCATGGCGGTCCAGTCGATGTCGTACTCCTGTGTCCCCACCACCAGCGTCGCCTCCACATGTGACTTGGGCGGGATGCGCAGCGGCAGGGTCACCGACCATTCCTGCTCCTTGTCCATGCCGAATTCCTTGGTGGATGACAGATCCGTCTGGATGGTGGTGGTCTGGCCGATGTCGGCGACTCCCGGGATGGTCACGCTGGCCGACGACGTAACGCCGATCTGCAGTGATTCGGTGACCGAGAGCTTCAGGTTCCGCCGGGTCAGCATGGCCTGGCGGTACTCGACCGTCTGCTCGAGTTCGGTGCCGTTGCGGTAGTTGGTCACCACGGAGGTGACCTCGCCGGGTTCCGGGGAGGGCGCGCTGGCGTCGTAGACGATGCCGCTGTACTTCTGGTTGACCTGGTACTGGTGGTAGGGATCGAGCGCGCCCTGCCGCCCGTAGGCGGTCGACTCGGTGAACCAATACCCCCCGGAATGGGGGAACTGGGTCCGGGCCATCCAGTTGCCCCAGGCGTCGGTGATCTCCTGGAGGGAACGGGGCGTCGAACCGGCCTTTGGTGCCGCGGACTTCGGAGTCGGTGCGGAGTCGGGTGACTTACGGGGGGCCGCGGAGACAGGGGTGGCGCCGAGTGCCGTGGCCGAGGCGGCGGCTCCGGCCGCGGCTGCGAGTCCGAGGGCCTTGCGTCGGGATATCTGGGACATGCCGTCTCTCTCTGTCGTGTCTGGTTGGTGTTCTGCTGGTCTCCGGCCGGCTCGTCAGCCGGGTCCCGGGGGTTCGGGGACGGAGGCGGAGCGCCCGACGAGTCGTCGGAACTCCGGCCGGGACTGCAGCAGTTCGTGGTAGGTGCCGGAGGCCAGGGTCCTGCCGCCGTCCAGCAGGACGACGGAGTCGGCGGCCTGCACGGTGGACATCCGGTGCGCGATGACCAGCAGCGCGCACTCCCGGCGCAGCCTGCCCAGGGACGTGGTCAGGGCCGACTCGGAGGCCGGGTCGAGGTGGGCGGTCGGTTCGTCCATGAGCAGCAGGCGAGGCCTGGGGAGTACGGCCCGGGCGATGGCCACCCGCTGACGTTCCCCGCCGGAGAGCCGACTGCCGCGTTCTCCGACCTCGGTGTCCAGCCCGTCCGGCAGCCGGTCGACCGTCCCCTGCAGGCCGGCCAGGTCCACTGCGCGCCACAGCTCCGCCTCCGGAGCGTCCGGAGCGCCGTACAGGAGGTTCTCGCGCAGCGTGCCGTGCAGGACGGGGCAGTCCTGCTCGACCCAGCCGATTCGGGAGCGCCATGCCGGCAGCGCGCCGCGGCCCTGCGGCCCAGCCAGGTCGGCGAGTTCCCGGCCGTCGATCCGGATGGATCCGCTCCAGGGCTGATAGAAGCGGTTGACCAAGGCGAAGGCGGTCGACTTGCCCGACCCGGACCTGCCGACCAGGGCCACCAGTGCGTGTCGTGGGACGGTCAGGGTGAGGTTGTGCAGGACGGGCGTGTGTGCGCTGTAGCCGAAGGCCAGGTCACGGATCTCCAGCGCTGGAGCGCCGGATACCGCGGCCGGGACATCGGGTGCCGCGGGGGCGGCGTCCTCGGCGGGGCAGGCGTACACCTCCTGCACCCGGTCGGCCGCCCCCTTGAGCTTGTAGACGGCGGCGATGCTCTCGATGGCCTGGCCCAGGGGAAACGCGAGCTGGCTGACGTACAGCAGGACGGCCACGAGCGCGCCCGGAGACAGGTTCCCCTGGCTGACCCGGACGGTGCCGACGAGCAGGACCAGGAGGAAGGCGCTGCGGACGGCCACCTCCGCCAGCGGGTTGACGGCTGCTGTCAGCCGGACGCGGTGCAGCCCCGCGGCGTACGCCTCGTCGGCGGCGTCGGCAAGGGCGCGCAGCTCCCGTTCCTCGGCGCGGTACGCGCGTACGGTGCGCAGACTGCCCAGGACTCGCTCGGCCTCGGCGGCGATACGGCCCACGGCAGCCTGGAACCGGGTGGAGGCGTGGCCGACTCGTACCGAGATCCGCGCGACGAGGAGGGCGTCGGCGAGCAGCATGCCCGTGACGAGGCCCATCAGGAGCGGGTCCGTCAGGAACAGGGCGGTGGCGACGGCGGCGACGACGATCAGGTTGGCGGCAAGCTGCACACAGACCTGGGTCATCGCTTCCTGCAGCACGAGGACGTCGGTGGAGGCGCGGGAGAGGAGGTCTCCGACCCGCATTCGGTCGAAGACGGGGATCTCGATCCGCAGGAGATGTGCGAACAGGCCCGTGCGCAGGCGTCGGGTGAAGCGTTCGCCGGTCCGCTCCAGCAGGTAGTACGCGGATCCGCCGACGGCCGCTTGGGCGAGCAGCAGCGTGACGAGGACGGCGGCCGAGCTGCGGGCGGGCTGCCCGGCCGTGAGCGCGTCGACCAGTGCCTGAGCTGCGAGGGGCTGGGCGATGCCCAGCCCGGCGGCGGCCAGGGTGAGCAGCAGCGCGCCGCCCAGCGCCTTCCGGTGCCCCTCGGTCATCTCCCACAGCCTGCGGAACATCAGACCGCTTCCACCAGCCCGGCCGCAACGAGGTGTTCGGTCAGCGCGGTGAGGTCGGTCCGTGCCTGTGCGGCCGAGATGCCGTACGTGGCGGAGAAGTCGTCGGCGATCCGGTCGGGTGCGCGGCCTGCCAGCAGTCCTGCCAGGGCCTGGGCCCCGGTCGGGTTGAGCTGCCAGTAGCCGCCGCTCCGCTGGTTCAGCAGGATCGTTCCGTCATCGGTTTCGGCAGTGACCGTGCCGGGCGTCAGGCGCAGGAACATCTCTTCTCCTTCTCCCCGTGGTCCGGTGGAGCCGGCAGGGGTGCGATGGTCATCAGGGGTTGGTAGTAGCCGTCCGGCAGTGGCTCGTCGATCACCTGTCCGTCCGCCTCCACCCACGAGTGGGCGGCGAACGGGGTGGTGCGCACGCCGACCCGCCAGGTCGGCCACGCCCCGCGCATCCGGCACAGCAGGGCAGTCGCGGTCGAGAGCTGGAGGCATCCGTCGACCGCGCAGCGCAGGCTCACCGCGATGACCTCGGTGCGGGCGGCGGACGTCTGCGCCGGGCCCGCCGGGCGGGCCCGGCCGCGCACCCGCCGCAGGACGGCGGCCAGATGACGGGGCGGCAGCCTGATCAGCAGGGCCGAGGCGGCCGCCGCGGCACACGGCAGGATGCGTCGGTGCAGCGGCAGACGGATCCGCGGGGGCACGGCACAGGGGCTGCTCATGCCGCCTCCCCGAAGCCGGTCCCGTGTGTGCCGGCCGGCGCTCGCAGCCACAACTCGGCGCCGAGTGCTGCTTCGAGGGCCGGGAGCAGGGCATCGCTGCCGGCCTCCGGCGGGGTCAGCAGGGCGGTGCGCAGCCGGCCGGTGTCGACCAGCCCGCGTGCGGCCAGCTCGGAGCCGTCGAACAGGTCGAGCAGGAAGGGCAGACTCCGCTGCAGGTCCTGCTGCACGGTGTCGTCGTGGTGGCCCTTGGTATAGCGGTCCAGGACGAAGTCGGGTACGTCACCGCGGAGCGCGTCCGCGAGGACCGGTTTGAACCGCCAGGGGGTGTACCGCTCGTACGTGCGGATCGCGAGCCCGGCCTCGACGACCCGGTCGTCCAGGTACGGAAGCTCCAGCCGCAGGCCCTGGGCGGCGTACTCCCGGGCGTGGTCACGGGCGGAGGCGGCGGATGCACGCAACAGGACCAGTGCCCGGTGCTGCCCCCGGTCCGCGGCCAGCGGCCCGGCCTCGTCCGCAACAGTGCGGAGCAGGCGCTTGCTGGCGGTGATCGCATCACCAGTGGCCCAGGGTGCCGCAGGTGCCATCTCGCCCCAGCCGAGCGGCGGAGCAGCCGGCCGCGCGGACGGCCCGACGGCGCCGAGTCGGACCGCGTACCGCCGCCACCACGTCCCCAGATCCTCCCGCCCCGCCAGCCCGGCCAGCGTGGGCAGCAACTCCCAGCGGCGCAGCGCGCGGTGCACCCGAGCCTGCCGCAGGGCGGTCACAGGGCGGCGGCGTACCAGGGTGTGCAGATAAGCGGGACTGCCGCAGAACAGCTCGTCGGCGCCGTGCCCGGCCAGATGCAGCCGCGCGCCGCGCCCGGCGACGCGCCGGGCGCCGTAGCGGATGAGATTGAGCCCCCGGGTCAGCCGTGGCGGCGCCTCGGCGTCGGCGAGCGCATACGGGGGAGCGAATACGGGCGGCGCCTCACCCGGCGGGACGACGAGGTGCTCGGCCCGCTCCAGCAGACCGGCGGCCCGGGCGGCGTGGTTGGCGTCGTCGTCGATCGGGCTTCCGCCCGTCCAGCGGAACGTCAGCAGACCGGGGGTGTGTTCGGCGGCGAGGAAGCACAGGGAGGTGGAGTCCATTCCGCCGGACAGGTCCGCCGACAGCCGGCCGTGCACAGGGCGCCGCACTGCGACGGCCTCGCGCAGCGCCTCGCGCACCCGCCAGGTCCCGGCGGCGAGCGGCAACACCGGCTCCGGCGGAGTCCACCAGCGCTGCGTACGGGACGCGCCGTCCCCGGTGAGCAACAGACAGGAGCCTGGCTCCACCTGCTCCACCCCGCGCCACCAACTCCGCTCGGTGAGCGGGCTGATGAATTCCGTCGTGGTCACTCTGGCCGCGAGCAGTTGCTCGTCCGGCTCGGCACGGGTCAGCCGGGCCAGCAGCCAGGCACGGTCGCTCGCGACCGGCACGCCTTCGAACCGGCTGGTGAACACGCAGCGGGTGCCGGTCACCGTGCCCTGGAACCGTACGTGGCCGTGCACCGAGGCCAC
Source organism: Streptoverticillium reticulum (assembly GCF_047456005.1). Classification (NCBI taxonomy): domain Bacteria; kingdom Bacillati; phylum Actinomycetota; class Actinomycetes; order Kitasatosporales; family Streptomycetaceae; genus Streptomyces; species Streptoverticillium reticulum. The sequence continues at coordinate 642,823 of NZ_CP179755.1, forward strand.
CAGGTGACTGCTGCCGGGCAGCTCCCGGGCCAGCCGGTCCAGATCCTGGGGGCACCGTATCCGGGCGGCGGCTGCGCCCAGTTGCTCACGGTCGACCGTGCCGGGCGTCCCGAACACCGCCACCCGAACCGGCCCCGCCCCGGCCACGACGAGGTCGTCCGCGGCCCAGCACCCGGCGAGCCACGGCCGCCCGGACGGGTGCACCGCGTCCTGGGGGAGAGTGAAGGGGACCTTCTTTCGGGCCCACGCTCCACCGGGCGAATCGGGGAAGACGAGCAGATGTCCTGTCAGTGGCATAGCACTCATACGAGCTCACGCTTCCTGTCCGGATGAGGTGGGGAGGCGGGGGCACTCAGGAGACTGAGCGCCCCCGCCTCCCCGGTCATCGGGGATGACCGGCCATCACGCGATCCGGGTCAGACCATCCGGTAGCCGGACGCCGTGGTGTCGATCTTGCCGCGCTGCGAGGCGCCCTTGGTGTCCTTGCCGAAGCTGCCGACCTTGGTCAGGGCGGGAACGGTGTAACGCGCGGACATGGCCTTCTTGTTGTTCTTCATGGATGTTTCCTCTCTGCTGGGTCTTCCGGGACAACGGAGCCGCAAGATCGGCTCACGCCAAGATCGTGGCCCCGGCCGGCAGCGCAGAGAAGAGGGGAGAAGTCAGCAGATCTGTCTCCGGACGACCACTTGGTACATCTCTTTCGGCTGTCACAGGACGGCGTACATCTCATCGGCAAAGGGTGACGTGTGACGCTGTGTCAGGGCGCAGGGTGGACCGGGCCGCGTCCGCATGCCCAGATCAGGTGGCTGCCGTTCGGCAAGTCGTAACCTCTGGGGCGGAGCCGACGGAGATGAATGCCTCCCCGATCTTCTGCAGCGACGACCTTCTGTCGTGTTGCGGGAGGCGGCTGGCACTCGCGTGCCGCGCAGCGACTGTGTGCATTCCGGGGACCTCGTCGCGATCCGCACCTCGCCCTCGACGGGCACCCAGGCAGTACGCCCTACTTCGGTGCCTGGAAGCCGCCTGTCTTCTGCTCGAGCAGTTCGGCCAGCCGCAGCGGGGTGCGGTCCTCGAACATCGGACCGATGAGCTGCACTCCCACCGGCAGACCCTCGGGGGACCGGCCCGCTGGTACGGCGGTGGCGGGCAGGCCGGGCATGGTGGCCAGACCGGCCCAGACGAGCTGGTCGAAGTACGGGTACTCGACGCCGTCGATGTCGATCCGGCGTTCCCTTGGATCGGGTTTGTGGTCGTGCGGGAACGCGGGAGTGGGCGTGATGGGACACACCACGGCGTCGAACTCGGCGAAGAGCTGCCGCCAGCCGTGGCGGTGGAGCTCGCGACGGTTGTTCGCCTCGATCCAGTCGCGGTGGCTGAGCACCATGCCGCGCAGCAGCGCCGCATCGAGGCTCTGGTCGTCCGCGCTCAGTCGGGCGGCGCGGGTCCGCAGCTGCTCGTACGCCTCGACGGGAAAACGTGCAACGGAGCCCGAGAACAGCAACTGCCTGTAGAGCATCGCGGCTTCGGTCAGATCGGGCAGCAGCGGACTGTGCCATTCGACGCGGGCGCCGCCGTCGACAAGCGCGTCGGCCACCCGTTTCACGCCCGCCCGCACAGCGGACCCGGTCGGAATGAGCGGATGCTCGTCGAGGACCAGGACCCGGAAGTCGCAGAGCCGCTCGTGGCGCGCGGGCGGCAGCGTCACGTCGTACGCCACACCGAGCGTCAGCGGGTCCGGTCCGGCCATGACGTCGAGCAGGAGCGCGAGGTCGCGGGCAGAGCGTGCCATCGGACCGACGACGGCGAGGTCGGGGTCGGCCGGCAATGCCGGTGCGGGCGGCGGGACCATACCGCGGTACGCCGCCAGCCCGAGTGTCGGCTTGTGTGCGTAGACACCGCAGAAGTGTGCGGGGGTGCGCAACGAACCGGCGAGGTCGGAGCCGATGGACAGCGCGCCGAATCCGGACGCCAGGGCCGCCGCTGATCCGCCGGAGGATCCGCCCGACGTGCGACCGTGGTCCCACGGGTTATTGGTGGTGCCGTAGATCTCGTTGAAGCTCTGTATGTCCTGCAGCCCCAAGGGCACGTTGGTCTTGCCGAGCACCACCGCGCCCGCGGCCTTGAGCCGCGACACCTGCACCGCGTCCTCGGCCGGCATGTGGTTCCGGTGCAGCGGCATGCCCCAAGTCGTGGGCAGTCCGGCGATGTTGTAGGACTCTTTGACCGTCACCGGAATACCGAGCAGCGGCCGGTCCTCACCGCGGGCGCGCGCCTGGTCGGCGTCACGCGCGGCGGCCCGTGCACGGTCGAAGTCCGGCACACAGATCGCGTTGATCTCCTTGTCGTCCCGCTCGATACGGGCGATCGCCTCGTCGGTCAGTTCCGCCGAGGTCACTTCACCGGCACGCAAGGCAGCCGCGAGTTGTTCGACCGTCGCAAAATTCCACTCCATGAATCCGACCGTATCGGCCTCCGGGAGAGGGCATGAAATGCCATTTCGCACAACGGGGTTGGATGCCTCAACACTCATGGTGCAACCTGCGGAGCCCGTGCTGTCCGCGGTCGGCTTCACCGCCCAGCGACCTGCCCTTCGGGCTCGCAGCCTGCACTGGGCCAACCTCCCTTACCCGGCCCTGAGCCGCCAGGCCGCGGAGGCATGCCCCTCCACCGGCCGGGGCCAGGCGCACGGCTCACCTCCCGAACGGCGTGATGTCGCGGGCCGCGATGAAGGACGGGCGCCGCCCCGGGGCGGCGAACGGTTTCCCCGGCGCGTTGTCGACGCTGTTGAACACCACGAAGAGGTTGGCCCGGGGGAACGGCGTGATGTTGCCGTTCGAGCCGTGCATGCAGTTGGAGTCGAAGACCGTGGCCGACCCGGCCGGTCCCGTGATCATCCGGATGCCGTGGCGGTCCGCCAGCGTCGTGAGGCTGGCCCGGTCAGGCGTGCCGATCTCCGGATCGTGGCTGCTCAGCGAGCGCCGGAAGTGGCCGGGCGGGGTGGACCCCCGGCACGTCACGAACGTCAGGTGCGAGCCGGGCATGATCATCAGGGCGCCGTTGTGCGGGTGGTTCGGCGCGAGCGCGAGACAGACGGACAGCGCTCGCGGGGCCGCAAGGCCGTCCTCGGCGTGCCAGGTCTCGAAGTCGGAGTGCCAGTAGAACGGCCCACCGCCGAACCCCGGCTTGTAGTTGATACGGCTCTGGTGCACGTACACCTCGGAGCCGAGGATCTGGCACGCCAGGCCGACCACCTTGGGCGCGGCCAGGACGCGCGCGACCGGCTCGCTGAGCCGGTGCACCTCGAACACCGAGCGGACCTCGCCCGTGCCGCCCTCGCGGACGAGGCGGTCGTCGTGCAGCAGCCGCGGGTCGCCGGCGAGCCGTGTCAGCTCGGCGTTGCACTGCGCCACCTCGTCGTCGGTCAGCAGCCGCTCGGCGCAGTGGAATCCGGTGGCGGCGTACACGGCGAGGTCCTCCTCGCCGAGCGGTCCCCCGCCGGGTTCGCCCCAGCACACGGGGTCCTCGCGTGCGAGCAGTTCGGGGGCTCGTGACGTACGGGTCGGGTAGCGGTCGGTCACTGCCTGCTCTCCCTCCTGTGTTCCCGGGAGCAGTGCGGTCGGGGCGGCGGCACGTCGAGGGCCGGGTTCCCGTCGAAGAAGCCGAAGGGCTTCAGCTGGAACCCGACGGTGGTCACCGGCATGACCGGCCAGTCCTCGGGCCGCACGACGTGGTGGTCGCCGAAGGTGTGCCAGACGACCAGGTCCGTCCCGTCCAGCGGCCGGTCGGCGGCCGCGTACGCGGGCAGGCCGTCGCCCGGGTGCTGGTTGGGGTAGGCGCCCGCGGCGAACAGCTGCCCGGGGTCGTAGGCCGTCACCCACAGATGCTTGAAGGCGAACGCCGCGCGCCGGTGCGCCGACGCGTCGTCGCGCACCTGGGGCAGCGCGGTCGCGCCCGGCACGAGCTTGTACGCGACGGGCTCGCCCAGCCTGTTGCGCACGGCCGGATTGGTGATCAGCCAGAAACGGCCCGTCGCGGGGCAGGCCAGGCGCTGGGCCGCGGCCTCGTCGGCGAGCAGGGTGCGCCGCGCGACCCACGCGCCGCCCTCCGGGTTGTCCTCCCCCTGCGGAAGGCGCTCGGCGTCGACCTCGTGGACCGCGTTCTCGTTGCCGTCCACGCACATGTCCAGGCGGACGTTGAAGAAGTGCTGGTGGTTCGGGGCGTAGAGGCCGGGGGCGAGCAGCGTGCCGCAGCGCGGCGGGGCGTCGGGACCGGCCGCGCCCGTGGAGACCATGCCGGTGAGCTTGATCTGGAACTCGATCGTGCCGTCGAGGCAGAAGTACCAGAAGTAGCCGTACTGGTAGTTGCCGAGGACGGCGAAGCTGGAGACGACCAGGCGGCGCTGCCTGCGGGTCTCGACCTCCCCGGTGCGGAAGTCGGTGTGCTTCCAGCCGACCCCGACGTCCTCCTCGTGCAGGCAGATCGCGCGCGGCAGGGTGACGGGAGCGCCGTGGTCGTCGTGCACGACGACGTCCACGTAGCGGATCTCGCCCAGGCAGTCGCAGCCCGGCTCCAGCGAGTTGACCACGAACCCCGCCCCGTACTCGCCCTCGTCGAAGGCGGCCTTGTGCCGGTGGACGAGGCCCGGGTCGGCGTACGGGGTGAAGATCTCCGACAGCGAGGCGCGGTACAGGACGGGCCGCTCGCGTCCGGCGTCCATGAAGCCGACGCGGTGCAGCACCAGGCCCTCGCGGGGCGTGAAGCCCAGTCGCAGCCGCCACTTCCACCAGGACACCGCGTGCCCGTCGACCGTGAAGGAGGGGCCCTCGGGCTGAGTGATGTCGAGGGGACGGAGCGCGGGCCCGGGGGCGGTGACGGTGGTCCAGTTGTCGTCGCGGGCGATGAGGTCGGCCGCGTAGTTCCCGGCGTGCGGGGGCAGTGGCGGCCCGTCCTCGTCGGCCACCTCGAGCACCGTCATCTCGTCGAGGTCCACCAGCGCGCGCAGCCCCTCCACCGGCCGCGCGTACGGGTTGTCGCGCGGACCCGTGCGGACGAAGGTGAGCGCATGCACCAGCCGACGGCTGCGCCGCTCGTCCGCCGGGCCCCGGCAGCCGACCGTCCATGAGTCCACGACGGCCAGGGAGAAGTCGGTCACGCCGCGCCGGCGCAGGGCCGCCTGCCAGCGGGCGTCGGCGCGCACCGTCTCCTCGCATGCGCGGAACTCCGCCTCCGTCAGCGCAGGTTGGGCTCCCGGCACGTGCCGCCAGGCAGTCACGCTGCCACGGGTGAGCGAGACGACCGCTTCGTAGGTGGCCCGGCGCCGGGGCTCGCGCAGCACCACGAACGCCTCCCGGTCGGGCACGGGGCCGTCGGAAAACACCTGGACGACCGCCTTGGGCGGCTCCTTCAAGGTGATGCTGACGAAGCGTGACGCGTCGCCGATCCGCCCGTCGGCGCGCAGGATCCCGTTCACGGCGCCGATCTCGTCCTTGGACAGCGGGTCGAGCGGGTGGGCGCTGGATGCCGAGGCCATCTTTTCTCCTTCCCTCGTGTCGCCGGCCGCTGCTGCTCACAGGGCCGCGCGCACCGCGCCGTGCAGGTGCGCCGCAGCACTGTGCAGCAGCAGGTGACCGCCGGGCACGAACCGCACCGGGGCGGCGGCCGTGGTGTGTTCCCGCCAGGCGGGCAACCGTCCGTGGTCGACCAGCGGGTCCGACTGCCCGCACAGGACCGTGACCGGGCACGGAAGAGGCGGTCCGGGGCGGTATTGGTAGGTCTCCGCGAGCGCGTAGTCGGCGCGCAGCTGCGGCACGAGCACCTCCTGCAGTTCCTCGTCCGCCAGCACCTCCGGCGGCAGTTCGCCGCGCCGGCCCACCGCCCGCAGGAAGTCCTCGTCCGGCAGGGTGTGCAGCGCGCGGCCCGCGACCGCCTCGACGGGCGGCGGCCCGCATCCGCACACGAACAGGCGGCGCGGCGCCGGGCAGCCGCGGTGCAGCAGTGCCCGTACGGTCTCGAACGCCACCAGCGCGCCCAGGCTGTGCCCGAAGAATGCGTAGGGGCGGTTGGTCTCCGGGGCGAGCCGCCCGGCCAGGGTGCCGGCGGCCCGTGCCACTGTCGCGGGCCGCGCGTCCGGCCCGGTCCGGCGCGGCGGTTGGAGCGGCACCACGGCGATGCCGGGTGCCAGGGCCTCGGCCCAGCCACGGTACGCGGCCGGGGTGCCGCCCGCGTGCGGCAGGCAGTACAGCCGCGTCGGCGTACCGCTCACGGCAGCCCCCGCCCCTGCACGTCGCCGTCCTCGATGCGGCGCACGACACCGCCACAGGTGGGGTCCTCCAGGAAGTGCCGCAAGTCGATGCCGGCGCCGAGCCGGGTGCGCAGGCGCGCGACGAAGCGGGCCGCCTGGAGCGAGGTGCCGCCCAGGCGGAAGAAGTCGCTGTCGGGGCCGATGCCGGAGCGGTCCAGCACGTCGCCCATCAACTGCGCCACTTGCCCGGCCAGTTGCCCGTCCGCTGCGGCAGGCGCCGGGCCCTCCTGCACCGGCGTCAGCGCGGCACGGTCGACTTTGCCGTTGGGCAGCAGCGGGAACGCCGGAAGGATCTGTACGACACCGGGGACCATGTGCGCGGGCAGCCGTTCACGGAGCCAGCCGATCAGCTCCTGCCACAACGGGCTGTGCGTTCCGTCCACGGCGTCGGTGCTCTCGGCGTCCTGCGCGTGGCCGTCGCAGGCCGCGAAGCCGACGAGCCCGCTTGCGCCGACCGCCTTCACCACCGCCTGCCGGACGGCCGGATGCTCCTCCAGCGCGGCCTCGACCTCGCGCGGCTCCACCCGGAATCCGCTCACTTTCACCTGGTCGTCGGCGCGGCCGAGGAAGTCGAGGGCGCCGTCGGGGCGGTGGCGCGCCAGGTCCCCGGTCCGGTACATCCGCGCCCCGGCCTCCGCGGCGAACGGGTCGGGCAGGAAGCGCTCCCGGGTGTCCCCGGGGCGGCCCCGGTAGCCGCGGGCCACGCCGACGCCGCCCACGACGAGCTCGCCGGTCGCGCCCACGGGCACCGGCGCCCCGGCGTCGTCCAGGAGATAGGTGCGCACTCCGGCGAGGGGGTGTCCGATGGGCACGCCCTCGGCGATGTTGTCCGGGGTGCAGTGCCACCAGGTGGCATCGATGCTCGCCTCGCTGGGCCCGTAGAAGTGGTACAGCCCGGCGTGCGGCACGGCCGTGAGGAACCGGCGGGCGAGCTCCGGCGACAGTGCCTCGCCGCCGGCGAAGACGTGCCGCAGTGCCGTGGCCCGCTCGAGACCCGGCTGCCAGTCCAGGAGCACATCCAGCAGGGAGGGCACGAGGGTCAGCGCCGTGACGCGCTGGTCGACGACGGTGTCCAGCAGCAGGCGGGGGTCCCGGGCCCCCTCGGGCGGGGCCAACACGAGCCGGGCGCCGCAGACGAGCGGGGCGAGGATCTCCCACGCGGCGACGTCGAAGCCCAGCGGGGCGTGGTGCAGCACCGCGTCCCCCGGGCCGTGCCGGAACATCTGCCGCTCCCAGCGCAGACGGTTGGCCAGCCCACGGTGTTCGACCTCGACGCCCTTGGGGGTGCCTGTGGAGCCCGAGGTGTAGACGACGTACGCGAGGGACCCGGGCCGGGCGTCGTCCGGTGGCGGCCCGGCAGGAGAGGCACGGATCTCGTCGGCGTCGGCGTCCGTACGGACCAGCGGGGCCGGAGTCGCGGGGAGGCGGCCGGCCCACGGGTCCGCCGTGGCGATGGCGATCGCCCGGCTGTCGGCGGCCATGAACGCCAGCCGGCGCGGCGGGTAGGCGGGGTCGAGCGGCACGTACGCGCCGCCGGCCTTGAGGACAGCCAGCACCGCCACGACCAGGTCGACGCCACGTGGCAGACAGATGCCCACGGTGGTGTCCGCGCGCACGCCGCGGCGACGCAGTGCGTGGGCGAGCCGGTTTGCACGCTCGTCGAGTTGACGATACGTCAGATATGCTCCGTCCGGTGCGCACACGGCCGGGAGGTCCGCGAACCGCCGTACGGAATCCGCGAAGAGGACGTGCGCGCACTCCGGTCCCGGCACCGGGGCGTGGTCCGCGCGCCAGGCGGCCGGCACCCGCCGGGCCAGCAGCCGTGCCGCACCGGGTACTTCACCCTGACAGGCCGCTTCACCTCGACCGGCCTTGTCGGCCGTTCCGGTGCTGTCCGCCGTCCCGGGCCTGTCGTCGGGCCGGGCCCCGGCGGCCAGCAGCAGCCGGTAGCAGGCGCTGACCGGCTCCTGCCGGGTCAGGCCACGTGCGCCGTGGACGTGCAGGGCATGCCCGACGGCGTCGAAGGCGGTCGCGTCGGCCAGGTCGGCGAACGCCGCGGCCCCGGCCCGCACGCCCTGCGCCGCGTCCACGCGCGCCGCGAGCTCGCAGGCACGCAACCACAGGCCCCGGACCCGCACATGGTGGGCCGCCAAGGGGAACGTCACGGCTTGAAAGCGGGAGAGGGGGCCGTCGAACTGGCGGCGGGAGCGGGCATACGCGACGGCCTGGCCGAGGGCTCGCCGCGCCAGCCCCAGCAGGTACGCGCCACGCCGCAGCCGGACTCTCGCCCCGTGCACGCCCCTGCCCTCCGCCGCGGCCAGCCGGTCGAGCACCGCGGTGCCGTGCAGGGCATGGCCCAGCTGCTCGGCGAGGAGCACAGCCTCCGCCTCGCCGAGACCCGGGCCCCCGCGGTCGGCCGCCAGGGTCAGGCGCAGCCAGCCGTGCCGGTCACAGCGGGCGCACACCTCGTCCTCGTCGGCGGCCGCGGCGAGTTCGGCCTCGAAGTGCGCGGCCAGCTCCTCCTGCGCGGACGACAGGCGCGTCCTCATACGACCGCCTCCGCCGCCCCCTCGTCGGGAGCGCCGTCGCGCAGGGTGCGCGGCGCGGCGGCGGACGAGGCCTGGTCGAGCAGGGCCGAGGCGACCGTGGCGAGCATCATCTCCGAGGTGCCGGCGGCGAGGGAGAGGGCGGGCAGCTCGCACAGCGCGTCCGCCAGTTCGGCTGCGGCCGGGTCCGCTTCCCGCGCGCCGCCCTCCCATGCGGGGCCCACCTGCCAGGCCAACCGGGCGACCTGCGAGGCCAGTTCACCATTCCACCACTTCGCGGCGGCGGCTTCCGCGGTCGTGTCCTCGCCGGACGCGAGGCGCGCGACGCAGTCCCAGGCGAGCAGCCGCGCCGCCGCCAGCTTCTCCGACAGACGCACGGCGCGCTCGTCGGAGCGCGGCACCGCACCGAGCCGGTCGAGCAGATCCAGCCAGCGCCTGGCCCGGCCGTAGAGATACACGCCGGTACGCTCCAGCGTGAGCGCGTCGTTGATGAGCTGCCAGCCCCCGCCGCACGGGCCGATCAGCGCGCCGGCGGGCACCCGGACGCCGTCGAGCACGATGCGCTGGAACATTTCGGGGAGGACGCCGGGCACATCCTCGATGTGTACACGGCGGTCCCGCAACGGCACCAGGAACACACTGATCCCCGCATAGCGGCTCGCCCCGCTGCCGGTGCGCGCCGCGCAGATGCCGTAGTCGGCGACGTGACCGCCCACGTTCCAGCATTTCTCGCCGCTCAGCCGCCAGCCCGGCCCGTCCCGGACCGCCCGGGTGCGCAGGGCCCCCAGGTCGGATCCCGCGCCCGGTTCGCTGTACAGCACGCAGCACAGCACCTCCCCGGCGGCCATGGCGGGCAGGTGCTCCGCCTTCTGCCGGTCGTCGCCCGCGGCCAGCAGCGTCCGGCCGGCGTTGTCGATCGTGTTGACGCGGGCGCTGTCCGGGACCCCGCACAGCGCCATCTCCTCGGCAACGACGGCCGCTTCGGCCAGGGACGCCCCGAGTCCGCCGTAGCGGGGCGGCCAGTCGGGGGCCAGCCAGCCGCGGGCGCCGAGCGCACGGTAGGCGTCCCGGGGCAAGGGCTGCGGGCGCGCGCCGCGCAGCCCGGCGAGCTCGCGCTGCACGGCGTCGCCGTGCAGCAATTCCCGTACCCCGGAGCGTATGCGCTCCTGTTCGGCAGTGAAGGCGAACGGGGATGCGTACATGGGAGCGGCCCCCTTCCTGTTGCCTCAGGACTCCTGCGGGCGGAGATCCTCTTTCCTGCCGGGTTTCCCCTTTTCCTTTCCACATGCGGCGAGTTGACGATGTGGCGTGAAGACGACGGCGCGGAGCAGACCGTGCCACCGTCGGTAGTGCTCCGCCTCGTACGGACTGCTGCTCCCGTCCTCCTCCAGGGCCGGCGCGAGGCGCCGGTTGTCGAGCTTGAAGCACAAGACGGCGTCGAGCAAGGCAAGTACACGCTCCTGGGGTGGGGCGCCGGGCCCCAGGGGCGGTGGGCCGGCCTCGACGGATTCCCCGATCGGTTCGAGCCGCGCCTCGTACAGCGCGCGGAGCAGGCCCGCGCGATCGCCGAAGGCACGGAAGAGCGTGCCCTTGCCGACGCCGGCCGCTGCCGCGATGGCGGCCCGGCGGTGGGGAAGGTGCACCAGGCCCTGCCCGATCTGTTCGCACAGTGGGCGGTGCTGCGGCCTTCGTGGTTCATGCAGAACTTCACCGGCGCGCATGCGCACGCTCTGAGCATCCGTGAGGACGGCGCCGTCCTGACCGCAACCGGGAGCGGCCGGGTCGGCTTCGTCGATGCCGAGGACATCGCGGCCGTCGACTGCCCTACGAGCAGTTGCGCGATCGCCTCGCCGAGCTGATGCCGGTGGAGTTCGCCGCGATGCTGGCCGGCATGGACCGCGCCACCGGTCGGCCCGCGGGGACCTTCCGCACCCTCCTCGAAAGGGAGATGCAAAAGGGAGATGTAGGGGATATCACCGAACTTCTCTTGCACAGAGAGGAGTTGACGCCATGACACCCTTGTTTGAAGATGCAATGGCTTTAGCGGCTCACCGCTGCCCGGACCGTTCCACCGTTCCGCCCGAAAGGAAGCGCGCTCATGTCTGCACTCAGGAAGAAGTATCTGACCGGTGGCGCCGTCACCGCCTCCGGGGCCGCGCTGTTGATGGGCTTGGGCCTCGCCCAGCCTGCCGCGGCGACCGGCCTGCCCCACGCCCCCGTGGCCTATTTCTCCGCAGGCCAGGACTTGACGGGCAGACAGATGCCGGTCGACATGAGCAACACCGCCTGCCAGAACCTTCCGGAGCCCGCCCTGTCCGCGGTCAACTTCACCGCCGCCGATATCGAGGTCTATTTCGACCGCGACTGCCACACCGGGCTCCCCGGCCGGCCCAGTGACTTGTCCTTCGGGCTCGGCAGTCTGCACCAGGCCGACTTCCCCTACCCGGCCCTCAGTTACAAGGTCGTCCGCTGATCCGCATCAGCCGGTAGTCCCCGGCCCCCTCGTCCGCGCCCGCAAGGACACCGGCATACATTGCCCTCATGCGAACCGTAGTGATCAATTCGCAAGGGACGTTCCAGCTGGAGCAGCGTCCGGAGCCGGTCGCGGGACCGGGGACGGTGGTGGTCCGGGTACGGGCTGCGGGGCTCAACGCCGCCGACCTGCAGCAGGCACGCGGGGACTACCCGGCGCCACCGGGCTGGCCGGCCGACGTGCCCGGCCTGGAGGTCGCCGGCCAGGTCGAGCAGGTCGGACCCGGTGTCGTGGGGGCCGCGCCGGGAGATCGGGTGATGGCACTGGTCGGCGGTGGCGGCCACGCCGAGCGGATCGCGATCCCCGCCGATCTCCTCCTGCCGGTGCCGGAAGGCCTGTCGTGGCAGGAGGCCGCCGGCTTCCCGGAAGCGTTCAGCACTGCCTGGGACGCCCTGGTCACCCAGGCCGGGATCCGCGCCGGTGACCGGGTCCTGGTCAGCGGCGCGGCAGGCGGGGTGGGCACGGCCATGGTGCAGGTGGCCGCGGTCTCCGGGGCGCACGTCGTGGCCAGCGTGCGACGAGCCGAACTCCACGACCGGGTGAAGTCACTTGCCCCCGAAGGCCAGTTGGACGTCGTCACGCCCAACGAGGAAGCCGCGCACGCGCCGTACGACGTGATCGTCGAACTGGTCGGCGGCGAGGACTGCCTGCAGCGAGTCGCCCTGCTCCGCAGCCGCGGCAAGGTCCTCGTCGTCGGAGTCCAGGCCGGCACGACGGCGCCACTGCGGATGTTCGACCTCATGCTCGCGCGAGCCCAGCTGATCGGCACGACCATCCGCGGGCGCTCACCCGCCGAGAAGGCGCTCCTCGCCGCCACCGTGCGGACGTCCGTGATGCCGTTGCTGGCCCGGGGCGGGCTGCGCGTGCCCGTCGACGCGGCCTTCTCCCTCGACCGGTTCACGGACGCCTACGACCGCCTGGCCGGTCCGGGCAAGTTCGGGAAGGTCGTCCTGGTGCCCTGAGCAGGCGCAAACGTCGCCGTGAAAGCCGTTCGACCCGTTGATCCGTGGGTGCAAGCATGTACCCATGTCGTCGGTCGCATCAGCAGCCCGCAAGCTTCAGGACCATGCCGTTCTCTGGAGCCTCCGCGAAGTCTCGGCAGCGGACGTCGTCTCCGCTGCCTGTGACGCCCTCGTTGCCGGCCTCGACAGTCCTGCTCTGCAGACCCTCGCCGCCTGCACTCGTGCCGAAGCGGATTACGACGTCCCGGACCTACTGCCCTCGGCGCTCGATGAACTGGGGCTCGTCTTCTACCCCGTCGGCAGCATCGCCGGCCGGGAAGCCGCAGCGCGTGCACTCGCGAGGCGGATGCTGGCCGGCGAACTGACGCCGCCGGATCTGGCCTTCCGCGTCCACAACCGCTTCGGGCACGAACTGCCCCTGACCCGGCGGCTCGCCGAGCTCGACGACGAATACCGCATCCTCGAATACGGCGACAGGACACTCGCGCACATCGACGCCGACGTCACCGCCGAAGCCATGCGGCTCACTCGGGCACCGGCGTAGATCCACATCACGCCCTCGACCCCGAGCGGGCCGAGGGCCACGCCGACGCCGGTGTCCCGGCCCCGGCCGACGGCGGCGCGGCCGAGCAGAAGGTCCGGGCCGCGTACGCCCGTGCCCGCGCACAGGTCCACCAGGTTCACCAGGTCCACCAGGTCGACGGGGCAGGCGCGGAAGCGCACAACGCATAGTTGTGCTTTCCTGGCTCGTCGGTTGTTTGATCCCGCCAGCTGCAAGTCGCTTTGATGCCGGTGATCAGCGTGTGATCGTTCGGAGCGGCGAGGGGTGTGTGGGGTATGGCGGGCAGGCGGGCACTGGGGCGGCGGTTCGGGTGGATGTGGGGGGCGTTCGCCGTCAGCTCCTACGGCACTGCGTTCGGGTTCGGCGCGTTTCCCCTGATCGCGATCCTCGTGCTGCACTCCGGGCCGTCCCAGGTGGCGGCGCTGGCCGCGGCGGGACGGGCCGTGGGAGCGGTGGCCGCAGTGCCGCTGGGTCCGTGGGTGGAGTTCCGCCGCAAGCGGCCGGTCATGATGGCGATGGACCTGACCCGGTTCGCGGCATTGGCGAGCATCCCCGCCGCCTTCGCGCTCGGCTTGCTCACCTTCGCCCAACTCCTGGTTGTCTCCATCGTCGTCGCCACGGCCAACATCGCCTTCAACGCGGCCAGCGGCGCGTACCTGAAGTCGCTCGTGCCGCCGGAGGACCTGCTCGTCGCGAACGGCCGGTTCGAGTCCACGACGTGGACCTCGATCGTGGTCGGACCGCCGCTCGGCGGGGCTGCGGTCGGGATGTTCGGCCCCGTGACGACCGTGGCGGCCGACGCGGTCAGCTATCTGCTCTCGGCGCTGGGCATCCGCGCCATCGGCGGGACGGAACCCCGTCCCGAGCGCACCGGCGCACCGCGCCTGCGGGCAGGCGATCTGCTCGAAGGCTGGCGCCACATCCTCGGCCACTCCACGCTGCGCCCGCTGCTGTTCAACGCGATCGTGGTCAACGGTCTGATCATGGCCTCCGAACCGCTGCTCGCCGTCCTCCTGCTGGGCCCTCTCGGGTTCGCGCCCTGGCAGTACGGTCTCGTCTTCGCGGCCCCGTGCATCGGCGGCCTCGTCGGCTCACGCCTCGCGCCCCGGCTCGTCGCGCGGTTCGGGCAGCGCAAGGTGCTCCTCACCTCCGGGGCACTGCGCGCCTGCTGGCCCCTCGGGCTGGCCTTCGTCCAACCCGGCATCCCCGGCATCGTCCTCATCATCACCGTCCAGTTCGGCCTGGTGACCTGCTGCGCCGTGTTCAACCCCGTCCTGGCCACCTGCCGCCTCGAACACACCGCCCCCGACCGGGTCGCCCGCACCCTGACCGCATGGTCGGTCAGCAGCAGCGCCGCCATCGCCACGCTGACCGCCCTGTGGGGCCTGCTCGCCGCCCTCACCGGCCCCCGCACCGCGATAGCCGCCGCCGGAGTCGTTCTCCTGGCCACCCCGCTGCTGCTCCCGCGCCGCGAGAAAGCGGCCCAGGTCACAGCCCGGACGGTTACGGACGGATAACAGTGCCGGGCAGCGTCCGAGCGTGCAGGCAGCAGGCATTCTGCACCCTTTTCCCCCGAACACCCCTTCAGGAGCGGTGGAATCCGGCGGGTCGTCCCGGTCTGGTGCGACGGCCCGCCGCCTCCCGCCCCCGCCGGCGACCGGATCATCAGCACCGGCCCACCCGTACCGTGGACGGATGATCGATCCGTCCTCCTCTCGTAGCCGCGTGGGCACGACGAGCACCGCAGGCGTGCCGGCGGCGGCCGTCGTCCCGCTGCACCGCCGTCCCGTCGCGGCGGTCTTCCGCGCCCTCGTCTCCCTGGCCGCGCTGACCGGTGTCGCCTTCGACGTGACCGATTCGCACGACCTCGGGCGGCTCTTCAGCTATTTCACGGTCCAGTCCAATCTCCTGATCGCGCTGGTCTTCGCCTGGTCCGCCCACCGCGCCTGGACCGCCCGGCCCGCCGTGTCCCCCAGGATCACCGGCGCAGCCCTCCTCTACATCTGCATCACGGGCATCGTCTTCCACTTCGTGCTCGACAACGCCTCCAGCGGCTTCTCCATGACCGCGGACCGCACGCAGCTGGAATCGATCGCCAACCAGCTCCTCCACACGGTCACCCCCATCGCGGCCGTGCTCGACTGGCTGCTGCTGACCGCACCGGGCCGCTTCCGGTTCGTCTTCGCGGCGCAGTGGCTGGTCTACCCGCTGCTCTACTTCCCCTTCGCCCTCGCCCGCGGCGCCCTCCTCTCCCCGGGCACCGACGGCCGCTACCCGTACCCCTTCCTCGACGTCGACCTCCACGGCTACCTCGGCGTGCTCGGCAACGCCGTGACCTTCGGCCTGGCCTTCTACGTCCTGGGCCTCGCGGTCTTCCTGGTCGACCGTTTCCGCCCCGGGCCGCACGCTCCCCGGTGACCGTCTCAAGGGTCAGCCGGCTGCCTGCGGGCCGCCCATCCCGGCCGCGCCGTCCGACGACGGCGCGGCCGTTTGCATCAGTTGCGCCGACCCCAGCCGGAGCGGGGGCGCAGCAGCACGGCGGCCAGGATGGCCGGTGCGGTGATGAGCAGGGCGAACGTGACGATCGAAATCCCGGATGCGGGCGGCTTGTTCACGGATCCTGAGGCGTGGTGATAGCCGGGGTGCAGGGGCACGGGCGGGTGCGCAGGCGGCCGCGGAGCCGGTGAAGAGGGCGGCGGGGAGGGGGAAGGGGACGGGGCGGCCGGCGGGTTGGGGGCCGCCGGTGCCGGCGGGTTGACGACAGGGACGGCACCGGGTGGCGGCCCGGCGGGACCGGGCGCCGCCGGACCGGGCACACCGGGGGCAGGCGGTACGGGCCCGGGTGCCGGGGGCGCCGGAGCAGGAGGAGCGGGCGGGGCCGGGGCAGCGGGTGGGGGTGCCGGGGCGGGCGCAGGGGGCGGCACCACGACCGGGGGTGCCGGGGGTGCCGGAGCAGGGGGCGCCGGGGCGGGAGGAGCCGGAGGCGCAGGGGCCGGGGGTACCGGAGCCGGAGGCGCGGCGCCGCCCGGAGGGACAGCGCCACCCGGTGGCACGGCCCCGCCCGGCGGAGGCACGGGAGCAGGCGCCGCACCTCCGGGAGGCGCAGGCGCCACTCCGCCCGGAGGCGCAGGCGCCGCACCGCCCGGAGGAGCGGGGGCCGGAGGTGCACCTCCGGGAGGCGCGGGCGCAGGGGGCGCACCGCCCGGAGGCGCAGGCGCAGGAGGAGCCCCGGGTGGCGCACCGCCCGGAGGAGCAGGAGCCGGAGGGGCAGCACCGCCCGGGGGCGCCGGAGCCGGAGGCGCGGGCGGCGCGGGAGGCGGCGCGGCCCCCGGCGGGGCCGGCTTCGGGCAGGTCAGCCCCGGATGCACCAACTCCGCATGCGCATCGATGACGACCACATGCGCGTCCACGCAGATCTGCCCTACGCCGGTGTCGACCGCATCTGCGGTCACCGCGCCTCCCAGCGCCCTCACATGGGCGTGCGACGGCGGGTGGTCCGGCACCCGGAGCGGCAGGTTCTTGGTGAGCAGATTCTTGGCGACCACCGACAGCACCGGCGCCCCGGTGATTGCCGCAGCCGCACTCCCGTCGTCCGCAGCAGCGGCACCCGCAGGCGCCAGGACGGCCACCGCCGTCAACGTCACCGCACACCCGGTCCTCAGCCACAGCCATCCCGTCACGCGGACCAGCGTGCTCAATCATCCCCGCGTGCAAGCGAGTTCACCCCCGAATTCCTCCGATGGACGGAAAATTTCCTGAGCACACCGCGCCCGGCGCGCGTCGGTGGTCTGCGACCCGCCGGACCGCCGAAGGCGGCCAAATCCCGGACGGTGCAGCCGTTTCTGTGTACCGTCCGTCCTGATTCCGCGCTGCTCCCCTGCAGACCCGCATCCCCCGGACCGAGAGAGCGCCAGGACGCAGATGCCTTCGACGACCGGCCCGGCGGCCCCCGGGCGAAGATCCTGTCCGCCCCTTGTCGCCGCCTTCCTCCTCGCCCTGCTCCCCCTCGCCGGCTGCGCCCAGGGGCCCGGCGAACAGGAAGGGGGGCTGGATGGTTCGTCCGCGCCGAGCCTCTGGTCGAGTTCCCGGCTGGTGCATGCGAGGGCGATCGTCCACCATCCGGGCACGTCCCGCACGGCGCGGCCCACGCTGTCCAACGCGCGGGTCGGTGCGCTGTTCGCCCACGACACCTCAGGGGACCACTTCTGCACGGCCAGCGTCGTGGCCAGCCCCGGCAGATCCCTTCTGATCACTGCGGCGCACTGTGTGCACAGCGGGGGCCGCGGCGGCTACAACAGCGACATCGTCTTCACCCCGGCCTATCGCAACGGCCGTACGCCCGACGGGATCTGGCAGCCGTCGTCCATCGTCGTCGACCCGCGCTGGGCCGATGCCGGGGACCCCGACTTCGACGTCGCGTTCATCGTGCTCAAGCCGTTGAAGGGCAAGCACATCGGCGAGGTGCTGGGCGCCAACAAGCTGGGCACCGACAAGGGTTTCACCAACAGGGTGCGGGTCACGGGCTATCCGGAAGGCGGCGACGAGCCCATCACCTGCGGCAACCGCACCTCGCAGCAGAGCGCGCACCAGATGCGCATCGTCTGCACGGGCTACAGCGGCGGGACGAGCGGCAGCCCGTGGCTCGTCGGCTTCGACCCGGTCACCCAGAGCGGCTCCGTCATCGGCGTGATCGGCGGCTACCAGCACGGCGGCAACACCGACGACGTCTCCTACAGCCCCTACTTCGACGCCGCGGTCCGGAAGCTCTACGAACAGGCCGTCGCCCGAGAGAAGTGACGCGGCACGACGCGGCACGAAAGCCCCGGGAATTCGACGGCGGTGCGAGGCGGCAACGCAACCGGGCGGCCAATAGGACGATTCAATTATCGGAAGTCTTTTTTGGCATTCCAACGCCTTGACGCGTCAACCCGTCAGGACCACCATCACGAAAAGGGGCGTAATTTCGTCGGCCATTCGGATGGGGGTTCCCGATGGCATTTCTGGCCGCATGCGCAGCGGGAGGTGTGCGCACCGGATTCGCGGGGGCCGTGGAGGACGGGCGGGTGGCCGTGGACTCCCTGTGCTCCTGCGGGAACCGTCACCGGGCTGCGATCGGGGGGCGCGGCGAACAGCCGGTCACGGCCGGGGTCTTCGCCACTGCGGGCCGCATCGCCGAGACGTGGGTGTGCCCGCGCACCGGGGAACTGGGGCGCGGCGCCCTGTCCCAGGTCCCGCTCTTCTATTCCGTGTTCAACAGTTCAGTCCGTTTCTCCACCGATCTCCGGGAATTGGCGGGCGAAACGACGGAGCCCTGGCCGGCGGCGGTCGCGGCGGCGCTGGACGGTGCGGTGCTGCCCGCGCCGCTCACCCCTTACGAGAATGTCTTCCAACTGGCCTGCGGAACGGCCCTCTCAGTGAGCGGCGGGCACGAGCGGCTGGACCTCGCGGAACTCGATCTCGCCGAACTCGCCCACCGCGCCCGGCGGCTGGTCGGACGGTGCGGCCCGGTCGCGACACTGCGCCGCGCGCTCGCCCACGCCGCCGCCGACACACCGGCCGGCGCGGCCGACGGGCTGCTCGGGGACGGAGGCGGCCTGGGGGCGGCGGCGATCGCGGCATCCTGCGGCGACCAGGTGCGCAGGGTGCACCTCCACGTGGACGTGCCGGTGCTGGAGCGCAGGCGGGCGCGGCTCGTCCCGGGCACCACCCTGATCGACGGGACGCAGACCTGGCTGCAGGCCTGCAACCGCTTCGGGGCCTGCTACGCCCACGAGGCCGACCCCTGGCCGCCCGGTCCGGAGCTGCTGGGCCCGGGCCCGGTCCGGCTGTTGAGCGGCCGGGCGCTGGTCCGGGCGCTGACCGGGCCGCCCACCGGTGCGGGACGGCTGCGGACCGGCTGGATGCGGCTGGCCGGTGCCCCTCCGGTGCCCGCTCTGCGCGGGCACCGGGGCTGGCGCGCCTGGCTGCCACCGGAGCACGCGGCATCCGCACCCGCGGAGCCGTCTCCTCCTGCGGACGTCGAGCGTGACCGCCTGGAGCCCGCGCGCTGGATGTCGCAGGCCGCGCGGGCGACCCGGGCGCCGGTCGGCTCCGCCGACGCCGGCAGCCACCTGGTGCCCGCCGAGGGTGCGGGCGCCGCACTCGCCGCCGTCATCGACGCACTGGAGTCCAGGCCGTTGCCCTCCCGGCGGCCCAACGGTCCCGAACCAGTGCTGCTGAGCGCGCATCCGGTGGTGGTCGGGGCCCTCGCGCACCTCGCCCTCGACGGCCGGCTGCGCCGGCGCCTGCGCGGCGGCTACGTCGATCCGGTGCCGCTGCTGCGCGAGTTGGTGCCCGTGGGGTGGCGGCCCGCCGACACCACACCCGCCGAACGCGAAAAGCTCCTCGCGGCGGCCTTCGTGACGCGCTGCCTGGCGACGACCGAACAGCGCGCCCGGCTGCTGGCCCGGGTCGAGTCGAGCCCGTGGATCGACGCCGACCGCCTCAAGGCCGTGCTGGCCGACAGCCGCAAGGTCCTCTTCGACGCGCCCGCCCTGCACCGCCTGTACGTCACGGCGGAGCGGTACGGCGAAGCCATGCACACGGCGGTGCCGCAATGATCCTGGTCCTGAACGAGGGAGTGCGCCTGGTCGTGATGCCGTTCGGCGACGCCGTCGTCATCGACCGGACACGGCTCGGCGTCCAGCAGATCAGCACCCGTCTCGCGGGCCTGATCCAACAGCGCGCCGTAGTGGACCTGTTGCTGCCGCCCGCGCTCACCGAGGAGATCCGCCGCGGCCTGGCGGACGGCTGGATGTCGTTCGAGGAGGGGTGAGGAGGGGGCATGAACGTTCTGTCCGGTGGGGCCGCGATCGCGGCGGGCTGCGGTCTGCTGTGGCTCAGCCTGGTGGCCAAGCTCGCCGACCGCGAGTCGGCGCGCATCGTGTGGCCGGTGACCGGCCGCCTCGGCACAGTCCTCGGGCCCGGTGCGGTGTCGGCCGCCGAGGCCCTGGTCGTGGCCGTGCTGCTGGCCCCGCTCCCGGTGGCCGTGCGGCTGCTGCCGCTCGCGGCGTGCTTCAGCGCGTACGCGGCAGCCGCGACGGTCCTGCACGGGCGCCGCTGCGCCTGCTTCGGCGGCTGGCTGCCCACCCGCTTCTCGGCACTGCACGCGGTGGGCTGCGCATGCGTCGCCGCCCTCGCGGTCACGGGAGTGCCCGGCGACCTGTCCGTCCGCGCGGCCACGGTCGTGGCCGCCTCGTCCGTGGCGGCGGCGAGCGCCGTGGCCGCGGGGCTGTGGTGGCGCGCCGCCGCCCGCGCGCGCCAACCGGTGGGCGACGTCGACCACTTCGTGGTCTTCACCGCGGAGTCATGCCCGTACTGTGCTGCGCTGGAGGCCCAGCGCAGCAGGTACGCGGCGCTGACGGACAAGTCGCTGGAGTTCCGGCAAGCCGTCACCGAGGAGGACGCCGAACAGGCCGGCCGGGCGTTCCCGGCGGTGGTCGGCTACGACAGAGACGGCGTCCCTGTGACCGGGCCCGTCCACGGGCTGTCGCTGATCCGCGACGTGCTTCGGCGTTCCGCAGCCGACCGCGCGCTGACGGGGAGCACACGATGATCGCCGAACTGCGGACCTCGCTGCGGCTGCGCCGGCGCACGCTGCCCGAGCTCATCGAGGAGGCGGAGCGATCCGTGGAGTGCACGGCCGGGGCGCGCCCGCCGGTGACCGCGGTGCTGGTCATGCGGCGCCTGCTGTCCGGCTTCGGCACGTCCATGGACGAGACCGCCGCCGTCGTCGCCGCCCTGCGGCACTGCGGCTACCCGGCACAACTGGTCCTGGGGGCCGAGCCCCTTCCGGCGAACGACGGCGAGTACCCGGTCTTCACCTGGGTCGCGGTGGACGGGGTGCCGGTCGACACCGACCGGCCGCCCGACACCTATCTGATCGAACTCGCCAGGTTCCCCGAACAACCATGACCGGCTTCGCGCGGACGGTCCACGCCCTGCTGAACGACCCGGCCGGGACGGTCACCGGCTCGGCCGGCGAAGGGTACGGCTGGGCGGTGCACCGGCACCGCTACCCGCCTGCCGTGCCCGGCGACGACAGTGCTCCTGCCGGGCTGCGCACCGGGCAGTTGGAGACCGTCTCGCCGGACGGGCGGCACTGGGCGCCGCCCGAGCTCCACGACGTGCTCGGACAACCGGCGCACAGCGCAGGGCGGTTCGCGGGCACGGCACTCGTCGGCGGCGAGCCCCGCTGCTGGATCGCCGACGTCCGGGCGCGGCGGGTGCGGCTGCTGGACACCCCGGCGGCAATGACCGCGGGCGACGGGACACCCGTCGCCTGGAGCGGCGGCGCGCTCGTCCTGCCCGCCGCCGCACCCGCGCGACTGCGCGAACCCCAGTACCTCTTCGAGGCCGTACCGGGGCAGCGCATCCGGATGGCCCTGGCCGAGGCCACCGCCGAACACCTGCGGCTGCACTACCGGTTCGCCGACCCCGCCTCCGGCACGCTCCGGCACGCCGGCCTGGCGCCCCGCGGCTACCGTGACGTCCGCGCCACCGCCCGGGGAGCCGTCGCCGCCCACGCACCCGGCCTGGTCGCGGCCGCCTGGCCGGACGGCGCCGGGGAGCAGGTGATCGAACTGGACGGCGCCCCGCTGCTGGACTTCCAGTGGCTCGGCGGCCTCGTCCTGGTCACCGGGCACGCGGACGGCTTCGACATCGTCTCCTGGAACGGTGCCGCGCGGCGCGTCCTCCACCGGCACCACGGACGGTTCCTGCACAGCGACCACGCGGGGCTGCTGACGGTTCTGGCGCAGCACCGGGACGGCGGGCACGCCGTCGTGGTGGTGGACGGCGGAGCCGTGCACGTGGCCGGACTCGACGGCCACCCGGTAACTCCCCTGCAGATCCTGGCCGTCGGCCCGCGCACCGCCGACAGGATGCGCTTCGCCACCCTGCACGCCGGCAACGAGGCCGTGATGTGGAGCATGGCCCCCGGCGCGACGGCGGCCGTCCCGCTGTCCCGTCACGCCCTGCCCGGCAGCAGGCGGCCGGTCACCGTACGCCGCTGGCAGGACGTCGCGTTCGGCGGTGTCACGGTCCCGGAAACCCCGTCCGCGGCCGCCCCTGCGCCCGTCCGGCTGCGCACGGGACGCTCCGGCACCGAGGCGTACCTGCATCTCCCGCGCGGCCCGGCGGCGGGCGTGCTGGTCTGGCTGTCCCAGGCGGCCGGCCGGTACGTCCCGCTCGGGCCCGACCCCGCGTGGCTGGCCCTGGACGGGCACGCGGTGCTCGACCTGCGCCTGGACCTCGGCTGGTGGCGGCGCACGCCGGACGAGCGGATCCGGCCCCGGATCGTCCGGCAGATCCGCGAGGGCGTCCTGCGCAGCGGGCTCGACCGGTACACCGGCCCCGTCCCGCTGGCCGTGGGCGGCACCAGTTTCGGTGCCACGCTCGCCCTCATCGCGCTGGCCGACTGCGACCTGTTCGGCGCAGGCGTCGCGCAGAGCGGCGCCTACTCCCGTCATCTCACCGCCCTCGGCTTCCAGGACGAGACCCGCAGCCTGTGGGAGGCCCCGGGTCTCTACCGGGATGTCGATGCCATCGTCCGGGCCCCGGACATCCGGATGCCCGTCCTCATCATCCACGGCGAGGACGACCGCAACCCGGCCACACCGCTCACCCAGGCACTTCTCCTCTTCCAGGCGCTCGCCGCCAACGGGACCCGCGCCCGGCTGGCCGTGCTCCCGGGAGAGGGCCACACCGTACGGACACGAGAAGGACTCGCCGCGAGTCTGGCGGCGAAATCCCACTGGCTGACCACGACCGGAAAGGAGGCGAGCACCCGCCGTGCCTGAAGGCAGTGCACGGACACGCACATCACCGAACACGCCTGAAAAGAAAAGGAATCACGACCATGCGAAACATCGAGGACATCGCCACCACGCGCACGGGCATCACCATGGTGTCCTACACCGCGTCCCGCGAGGCCAACTGCTACTGGGACGGCACAGCGCCGTTCTGCGCGGGCAGCTGCCCCTCGGGCTACAACGAGTGCCGTACGGACAGCTGCGGCGACGGCGCGTGCTGTATGAGCGGTGTCAAGAAGTACTGCTGCCAGGGAGCTTGCTCCTAATTGAAGGTCTTCACCGGCAGGTGAGCACCTGACCCTCACAGCGGCACAGGCATGCAATTGCCTGTGCCGCCCGGTCCCCCGCGCCCCGAAGGGGCGCGGGGAACTGCGCGACCAGCCACGAACGGCCCGCAGGGAGAGGCCAATGAGCAAACACCACGATGCTCCGGACGGCGCCCCCGCACAACGGCTCCCGTTCAACAGCCTCCGGCTGCTCATCGTCTTCGGCCTCTCCGCGGCCTGGCAGGCCGACCGCCACCGGCTGATCGTCGTCCTCGCCCTGCAGGGCGTCCAGGCGCTGGGCACGGGCGGTGCGGTCCTGGTCGGGAAGAACGCCCTGTCCGGGCTGACCGGATCCACAAGCGGGCAATCACCCTCGCTGGGCACGTCCGCCGGGTACGCCGCGGCCTTGCTGGCCATGGGGTTCGTGGGCAGCATCGTCAAACAGGCCCTGGAATACCACCAGTCGATGTTCCGGCTGAGCATCGAGCGCGACGCGGTGGAGCGGGTCGTCGCGGCCGCGGCGCGGGCCGAGCTGGCCGAGTTCGAGAATCCGGAGTTCCACGACCGGGTCAGGCTCGCCCTCACCGCCGCGCAGGCGTACCTCCCGCAGCTCCCGGCACTGCTCGTGACCGCCCTGCGCGCGGTCGCCACGACGGTCACGGTCGGGGCGGCGCTGACCACCATGGTGTGGTGGCTGTTCCCCCTGTTCGCCGTCGCCACGATCCCGGCCGTCCGGGTGTCGATGTGGCGGCAGCGTGCAACGTTCGCCCTGGACCGGCGGCTCGCCGAGAACAGCAGGACCCGCTGGTACCTGATCGATCTGCTCACCGGCCGCGACCAGGCCAAGGAGATCCGCGCGTTCGGGCTGGCCGGGGTGTTCTTCGGTCGGCTGTCGGACTGTTACGACCAGGTCCTGGCCAAGGAGAGGGTGTTGAAACTGCGGGTGCTGCGGCGGGAGGTCCTGGCCCGGCTGGCCGGTGACGCCACGGTCGCCGGCGCCCTGGCCGTCGTGATCGCGGCGGCGGCCGCCGGGCAGCTCGGCACGGCGTCCGCGCTCACCGCCGTGGCGTGCCTGTTCTTCGCCGCGCAGCAGGGCGTCATGGTCAGCACGGCCCTCGGCGGTGCCAATGCCTCGGCGTTCTACCTCGATGCGCTGCGGAAGTTCACCGCCGCGCCCACCGGGTCACCGGCCGCCGCTCCCCCGCTCACCGGCCGTTCCTTCGCCGTGCTGGAGGCCCGGGAGGTCTCGTTCACGTACCCGTCGGGACGCCGGCCCGCGCTGGAGCGGGTGTCGGTCCGGCTGCACGCGGGCGAGACGGTGGCGCTCGTGGGCGAGAACGGCTCGGGCAAGACCACGCTCACCAAGCTGCTGTCGGGTCTGTACCGGCCGGATGCGGGCGAACTGCTCGTCGACGGCAGGCCGGTCGTGGACCCGGCGGAGCTGACGGTGACCTCCACCGTCCTGTTCCAGGACTATCTGCGCTACTGGTTCACCGCGGGCGAGAACATCGCCCTGGGCGACCCGCGGTACCTGGGCGATGCCGCCAGGACCGTGCGCGCGGCGCGGCGGGCCGGCGTGCACGACATCGTCACCGGTCTTCCCTCCGGATATCGCACGCGGCTCGGCCCCCAGTTCAGCGGCGGCGCGGACCTGTCGCCCGGCCAGTGGCAGCGGATCGCCCTGGCGCGCGCCTTCTTCCGGGACGCGCCTCTGGTCATCCTGGACGAACCGACGGCGTCGATGGACCCGTGCGCCGAGGCCGAACTCTTCGACCGCATGCGGTCCCTGTTCGCCGGGCGCACGGTCCTGCTGATCTCCCACCGCTTCTCCAGCGTGCTCGCGGCGGACCGCATCTACGTGCTGCAGCGCGGACGCGTCGTCGGGAGCGGGACGCACGAGGAGCTCATGGGGGTGAACGACACGTACCGTCAGCTTTATCTGGCCCAGGCGGGCGCATATTTGAGGGCCGGTGCCCCGTAAGGGGCGCGGGGAACTGCGCGACCAGCCCCCACCGGCCCGCAGCCGACGCACCACCCAGGGGTCCGGGGCGAAGCCCCGACAACCGCAACTGCGGGCGCGTCTGGGGGCACCTCCCAGCGGTAGCTGGGGGATGGTCGCGCAGTTCCCCGTGCCCCTTACGGGGCGCTAAGGCAACCGGGCAAAGACGTGCACGGCCTCCCGCTTCGCGAACTCGTCACTCAGCGGGCGCCCGTGGGCTGCGGCCGCCTCCTCGGCCGCCACGCTGCGCGTGCGCCAGCCCAGGTCCCCGAGGCGGTCCGCCGGCTTGGGCCGCCGGTCGGTGTGGATCAGGCCGCTGATGTCGACGCCCATGCTGCGGATGCTGCCGTCCGCAGCCGATTTGCCCATCGCCGCCGCGACGTTGCCGAAGGTCTCCACCGCGAAACGGCTGCCGGGGGCGGAGAGCCGGTGGATCTCCTGGAAGAGCTCCTCCTCGGCCTCCGGGGGAAGGTAG
Organism: Streptoverticillium reticulum; assembly: GCF_047456005.1. Lineage (NCBI taxonomy): Bacteria > Bacillati > Actinomycetota > Actinomycetes > Kitasatosporales > Streptomycetaceae > Streptomyces > Streptoverticillium reticulum. The sequence continues at coordinate 668,318 of NZ_CP179755.1, forward strand.
GGCAGGAGCCCTTCCGCGAGCCAGGCGGTGGGCCGCGATCGGTCGAAGCCCGCCGCTTCCAGCGCCGTGGCCCAGTCGTTGCGCAAGTCGACGGCGACCGGCCGGTGTTCGCAGGAGGCGGCCACTCCCTGCTCGCGCAGGACGCGCAGCTTGAAGTCCAGGACCAGCGGCTGGTCGATCTCGTAGACGACGGTCCCCGCCGGCCAGGGCAGCCGGAAGGCCCGGGCGTCGAGCCCCGAGGCCAGCACCACCGCCTGGGTCACGCCGGCCGCTACGGCCTCCTGGAAGAAGTCGTCGAAGGCCCTGGTCCGTACCGCGATGTACGTGGAGGTGTCGGGCCAGTACCGCCGCGCACCGTCGGCCTCGGCCTCGGCAGCCGTCGTCGGCATCGGCACGGGCGGCCGCGCCTCCTCGACGAAGCGGACCGCGTACGGGTCCTGGATGAGGGCGTCCGGCCGACTGGTCTCGACGGCTCTGGCGGCCGCCACCGCCAGTGCGGTGATGCCGATGCCCGAGACGATGTCCCACTGCTGGTCGGTGCTCACGAACGCCTCCTGCGATCCACCTCGTTGAACAGGTGGCCATGCTAAGCATGTGCAGGCGATCAACACCAGGTCGTAGCTCCAGGCAACTTGCTCAGTTGATTCTGACGGAGCGTCAGCCCTGTCCCCTCCCCCGCGGCTCCATACGGAAGGCGAAGCCCGCGGTCCCGGGGTCCACGGACGTCACCCCGCCATCGACCGTGAGCACCGCACCGTTGACGAAGGAGGCGGCAGGGGACAGCAGCCAGCCGATCGCCTCCGCCACCTCCTCCGGCCTGCCCGGGCGGCGGGCCGGGATGAGCCGGGCCGCCTCCTCGTACGCGGCCTCCAGGCCCTCCGCCCCCTCCCCCAGCTGCTCCTCGTCGGCGAAGCGGGCCATGCGCCGGTCGGCCATCTCGGTGCGGATCCAGCTGGGGCAGACGGTGTTGGCCCGCAGGCCCTGCGGCCCGTAGTCGACCGCGAGCGAGCTGCACAGCTGCAGCAGGGCCGCCTTGGAGGCGGCATAGGCCGCGTTGCCGACCCCGTTGCGCAGAGCAGCGACGGAGGCCACGGCGACGACCGAGCCCTGCACCTGCAACAGGTGCGGCAGAGCGGCACGCATGAGGTGGAACGGGCCGTTGAGGTTGATGCTCATGACGGCTTCCCAGTCCTCCACCGCGAGGTCGCCGACGGCGCCGCTGCGGCCGATCCCCGCGTTGAGCACCAGCCCGTCGAGCCGCCCGTAGGCGGAGACGGCCGCCTCGACCAGCGCCCGGGCGGCATCCGGGTCGGCGGCGTCCGACGGGTGGGCCAGGGCGCCGGTCTCCTCGGCGATGCGCTGCAGCGGTCCGGGCCTGCGGCCGGAGACGACCACCCGGTGCCCGGCGGCACGCAGCAGTCTCGCCGTTGCGGCTCCGATGCCCGTTCCCCCGCCGGTCACGATGACAACTCGTCGGTCGGTCATGGCCGTCCTGCCTCCCGGTGATCGCGTACAGGGTGTTCGATCATACGGAGCCCCCGCTCCGACCGACTACGCTCGGAAGGGATACAGTGCCGCCGCCCGGACGGGCGTGGTGAACGGGGGTCAGGAATATGCGCTATCTGGTACGCGACCGCATGCTCGCCTTCCACGAGGAGGCGTGGGTCGAGACCGAGCACCGGGAGAAGATTTTCAAGGTCAACAGGAAGTTCTTCCGGCTGCGCGGCACCTTCGTCTTCGTGGACGCCCAGAACAACCAGGTGGCCAGCATCGTCAAGAAGTTCTTCACCCTCCACCACACGATCCTCATCGAGCGGAACGGCGTGGTGGAGGCGCGGATCAGCAAGCGGGCGTTCACGTTCTTCGGGGACCGCTTCAAGGTGAGCCTGCGCGACGGGCGGCGGCTGCGGATCGCCGGCAACTTCTGGGACAAGGAGTTCGACATCCAGGACCGGGACCAGGGCGTCACCCTGGCCCACATCTCCCGGCGCTGGTTCACCATCCGCGACGCCTACGCCGTCGACGTGATGAGCCAGGAGGACCCGACGCTGCTGATCATTCTGGCGGTGTGCGTGGATCACACTCTTCAGGACATGAAGGGTGAAAAGGTAACCAACCTCTGAAATGTGGAGTTTTCAGCACTTCACCCGCAGTTCCCGCAGCCCCCGGATGACGAACCCCGGCTTCCACTGCGGCTCCGCCACCAGTCGCAGGTCCGGCACCCGCTGCAGCAACGCACCGAAGACCGCGGCGAGTTCGAGCCGGGCGAGCGGCGCCCCCAGGCAGTAGTGGATCCCGGCGCCGAAGCTGAGGTGGGCGCTGCCGGTGCGGGTCACGTCCAGGCGCTCGGGGTCGGGGAAGACGGCGGGGTCGTGGTTGGCGGAGCCGAGCAGGAGGGCCACCTCGCTGCCGCGCTCGATGACGGTGCCGTCGATCTCGATGTCGTCGAGCACCCAGCGCTCGAAGAGCTGCAACGGGGTGTCGTAGCGCATCAGTTCCTCGACCGCCTGCGGCACGAGCGCAGGATCGCGGCGCAGGGCGGCGAGCTGGCCGGGGTGGCGGAACAGCGCCCACCAGCCGTTCCCGGTGGTGTTGACGGTGGCCTCGTGGCCGGCGTTGAGGAGCAGGGCGCAGGTGGAGACCACCTCCTGCTCGGTCAGCCGCTCGCCCTCGTCGCAGGCGGCCACCAGGGCGCTGATCAGGTCGTCGGCCGGGCGGGCCCGGCGGTCGGCGATCAACTCGCGCAGGTAGGCGGAGAACTCGACGGAGGCCTGTACCGCGCGCTGTGCCGTCGCCTCGTCCGGATTGAGCTCGTACATCCCGCAGATGGCGGCCGACCAGGGCCGCAGCAGCCCGCGGTCGGCTTCCGGGACGCCGAGCATCTCGGCGATGACGGCCACGGGCAGCGGCTCGGCCACGTCCGCGATCAGGTCGCCGCCGCCCTCGGCGAGGAGACCGTCCACCAGCTCGCGCACCAGCCGTTCGACCACGGGCGCCAGGGCGGTGACCGTGCGCGGGGTGAACGCCTGCGTCACGAGGCGGCGGATCCGGGTGTGGTCGGGGGCTTCGAGGTCGAGCAGGCCGTTGTCGTTGAGGACGTGGAAGGGCTCGTGCGCGGCGGGCGGCGGGGTGCGCCCGAACTCCTCGTGCGTGAAGCGGTGCAGATAGGTCCGCCCCAGCCGCCGGTCGCCCAGCAGGGCCCGGACGTCCGCGTGATGCGGCACCAGCCACTGCCCGCTCGGGGCGAACCAGTGGACCCGTCCGGCAGCACGCAGCTCGGCGAAGCCGGGATAGGGGTCGGCGACGAAGGCGGGAGACCAGGGATCGAAAGCCATGTGCGGATGCTAGCCCCGTCAGGGGCGCGGGACCGTTACGTCATGCGGCTCCGCCGCGTGGGCGCGATCAGCCACAGCCGACCCGCAGACAAAGGCACACCGGCCGTGCACCCCGCCCCGCAGGGAGCGAGCCGCACGACCGGTGCCGTTCATCAGGTGCGGTACGCGAAGTACACCGAATCCGGGTTGGCGGCGATGATGCTCGCCACCGACTTCCGGAAGGTGTTGGTGGAGTGGTACGTCACGTACGGGATGCCGAGCCGGCTCCGGTAAGTGACGATCATGGAGTGGTCCTTGGACCCGTCGCCCTCGAAGTCCATCTGCAGGATGTCGCCGACGTCCATCTGGTAGACGTTCGCCAGGCTGGTCGCCCGCTTCGAGGTCATGGCGAACGTCGACCACTCGTTGACGCCCACCCACGAGGTGGAGTCGGCCTTGGAGTTGGACCACCACTTGCGGGAGTCCGAGGCCGAGCCGGCCTCGTCCTTCCATCCGCCGGCCTTGAGGGCCTGGCTGATGAAGTTGGTGCAGTCGCCGCCCTGGCCGTTGTAGTCGCGGTACTGGGGGTTGTAGTTCCGCCAGTACTTCTCCGCGTAGGCGGCCATGGCCTTGTAGTCGTAGCCGCCCGGCTTCTGGGACTTGGGCACCGAACGCGCCGGCCAGTCGATGGACGCGGGCGTGGCCTTGAGGGGACCGCCCTTGTCCGGCGTCGCAGCCGGCGTCTTCTGCGGCTGGTTGATGGCCCGGGGGCCGTCGTCCAGCGGCTTCATGTCCGCGAGCTCCCACTTGCCGCCCGACACGCGGTGGAAGTTGAGCTCGTGGTGGGCCGTGAAGCCCGTGGTGCGCGGCTCGTCGCCACGGAGCTGCTTGTAGTGGTAGACCGTGACCTCGGTGACGACGACCGTGGCGCGGCCGCCCTTGACCGAGGTGCTGTCCGTGGTGACCCGGGTCTCGGCCCCGGTGTACGCCTCGCCGAGGGAGTTGAGGCGCTTCTTACGGGTCCGCAGCGAGGACAGACCGTCCTCCTCGTTGCGCTCCCAGCGGCTGGAGAGACGGACCTTCTTCTCGTTCGTCTCTATTCGGCTGCCCTGACGGTTGCCGTCGACGAGCACGGCCGAGCGCTGCGTGATCACGTCGTCGGCTATGCGGCCGAAGGAAGCGGCCGTTGCCTTGTCCACGGTGTTGCGGGCCTCGCCCGCGTTCGCGAAGGTGCTGGGCAGCAGCACTGCCCCCACGCCCGCAGCCGCTGCCACGCCGACGGCGATTTTCAGCGTCTTTCTCTTCACGTAGTGACTCCTTGCCTCCCGGCCCGAGCGGACCGGGCGACGGAATCTTCGCACACACTTCCATCACACAAATACGTGCCTGTTACCGCGTGATACACCCCGTCAGTTCAGTGAATCCACATATCCCGTGACACACCTGGACCTGGCCTCACAAGCGACCGGTACACATAGGTAGATTTCGGGCGTTCTCCTGTTACGCGGCTGGAACGAGGGGACGCAACTGCCGCCCCACGCGCTTCTCCAGCCCGTCCCGCACCGCGGGCCACTCCTCGTCGAGGACCGAGTAGAAGGCCGTGCCCCGGACCATGCCGTCCAGGCCGCGGGTGTGGGCCCGGTGGACCCCGTCGAGGACCGCGCCCAGACGCTCGATCGCCGCGCGCGAGCGCAGGTTGCGGGCGTCGGCGCGCAGCGAGACGCGGCGGACGCCCCAGGTCTCGAAGGCGTGGCGCAGCATGAGCAGTTTGGTCTCGGTGTTGATCCCCGTGCCCTGGGCGCCCGCCGCGAGCCAGGTGCCGCCGATCTCCGCCGCGTCGGGCACCGCGGTGAGCGGATCTCCCAGCGGTCCGCGCGGGGCCGGCGGCCATTGCACCGGGCCCTGCCAGTAGTCCAGCTCGCAGAACCGTGTCGAGCCCACCACCGCGCCGTCCGTGGTCCGCACCGTGGCGAAGGGCAGCGCACGGCCGGCCGCCCGGGCCTCCAGGGCGTCGTGGACGTACCGTTTCATCGCCTCGACGCCGCTGGGCACGGGGGTGAAGAGGAAACTGCTGCGGTCCTCGCCGGCCGCGGCGGCCAGGGCCTCGATGTGCTGCTCGCCGAGCGGCTCCAGCCGCACGGAGCGGCCGTGGAGGAAAACGGGTATGGGCACTCTGTCGTGGATCTTTCAACGAAAGTGACGTGGGCGGCCCAGTATGAGGGCATGACGGCGGTGAATGGAAGACCGGATTCCGAACGACGGGCCACCGCCGGATGAACGGAGGGCAACGGTGCTCAGGAGGCCGGTGACCTCCACCGCAGCACCCGGCCCAGCACGCGGTCGGCCGGGAAGTACCCCAGGTGCCGCGAGTCGTGGCTGACGGCCCGGTTGTCGCCGAGCAGCACCAGCCTGCCGGGCGGCACGCGCTCCGCGCCGCCGGTGCCGCGGAAGCGGATCCGGTCGCCGGGCACCGCGGCCACCCGCTTGATCAGCCACACCCGCCCCTGCACGGCCGTCGCTCCGTCCGACGCGCGCACGGGCGGCCCCGGCCAGGTGCCGCCGGCCGCGGGGCGTTCGGCCACCACCACCTCGCCCACCGACGGCCGCCGGCCGCGCCGCACGAGCACTCTGTCGCCGTCGCGGAAGGCCGGCGCCATGCTCTCCCCGCGCACGGTGACCACCACCACGCTGCGCGCCGCCACCGCCAGGCCGGCCGCGGCCAGTGCCCCGCAGACCGGCAGGAACCGTCGTGCGGGCGCCGCCGTCACCGGAGGTCTCCCGTGAACGCGGGGTCGCCCGGGGGTCCAGCGGCCCGGTAGCCGGTGGCCTGCAGAGTGAAGAGCCGCGCGTACCGTCCGTCCGCCTCGACGAGCCGGTCGTGCGTGCCCTGTTCGACGATGCGGCCGTCCTCCAGCACGGCGATCACGTCGGCGTCGCGCACCGCTCCGAGCCGGTGCGAGATCAGCAGGCTGGTCCGGCGGCCGCGGTGCCGCCGCAGGGCGGTGTGGACCTCGTGCTCCGCCTCGGCGTCCAGGCCGGCCGAGGGCTCGTCGAGGATCATCAGGTCGCGCTGGTCCCGCAGGAACGCCCGGGCCAGCGCGAGCCGTTGGCGCTGACCGCCGGAGAGGACGACGCCGGTCTCCGGGTTGTCCTTGTCGGACTCCTTGGCTTCCTCCCCCCTCGTGAGCGAGGGGGGATTCCTATAGCTCGCGCTGTAGGGCTTCCTGCTTCGTCGCCGACTGCCCCGTCCGGGAGGGCTCCCGTTGAGGTCTTACACCGGCTCCACAGGCCGACACCGCCAGCCCGGCGGCCTTGAGGTTACGTGCCGCGTTCACGTCCCGGTCATGGGTCGTACCGCAACTGCCGCACGTCCACGTACGGACGTTGACCGGCATCCGTACTTGCAGGGCGCCGCACACGGAACACAGCTTGGAGGAGGGGAACCAGCGGTCGACCGCGATCACTTCGCGGCCGTACCACCGGGCCTTGTACTCCAGCATGCTCCGGAACTCCCGCCAGGACGCATCCGATATCGCCCGGGCCAGGCTGCCGTTTTTCAGCATGTTCCGGACGGACAGGTCCTCGATCACGAGCGTTTGGTTCTCACGCACGAGCCGAGTAGTGACCTTCTGCAGGACATCACGCCTGCGGTCGGCGATCCGGGCATGGATACGAGCCACCTTGCGCCTGGCCTTGGCCCGGTTGGCACCGTTCCCTTTGGCTTTGCGAGCAAGCGCCCGCTGGGCCTTCGCCAGCCGGGCCCGGTCACGCCGCTCGTGCCGGGGGTTGGCGATCTTCTCCCCCGTGGACAGGGTGAGCAGGTGCTCCAGCCCGGCGTCGATACCGACCACCATGTCCGTCTGCGGTAGCGGCCGCACTGCGGGGTCCTCGCACAGCAGGGAGACGAACCAGCGCCCGGCCGCATCCTGCGAGACCGTCACCGTCGAAGGCTCCGCCCCCTCGGGCAAGGGCCGGGACCACACGACCGCCAAGGGCTCCGCCATCTTCGCCAGAGTGAGCCGGCCGTCCCGGAACCGGAACGCACTCGTGGTGTACTCCGCCGACCTCCGCGACTTCTTCCGCGACTTGAAACGCGGATACCCAGCCCGCCTGGCGAAAAAACCGGTGAAGGCCGCCTGCAGGTGGCGCAGCGCCTGCTGGAGCGGGACGGAGGAGACCTCGCTGAGGTAGGCCAGCTCCTCCGTCTTCTTCCACTCAGTCAGCATCGCCGACGTGGCGTTGTAATTCACCCGCTCGGCCCGCAGCACCCACGCCTCGGTCCGCGCGGCCAGCGCCATGTTGTAGACCTTCCGCACACACCCGAACGTACGCGACAGCTCCGCCGCCTGCGCATCAGTCGGATAGAAGCGGTACTTGAACGCCCGCTTCACATGAGTGGTCACAACTCACAAGCTAGCAGGATGACTTGTGACTCCGTGCAGATTTGCTGAAAGTGAACGCCCTTCCTGACTGCGAAACGGTCTTGCGGATTCTGGCCCGTGCCACCACAAGCAGCCCAAGCGCCTGCTGGACCCACCACTTCCTTTCGTCCACCGCCCTTCAACGACCCAAGGAAGCCGTCGATCGTGACGGCTGCCCAGGCGATGCCGATGGCCCTGTCGACGGCCAAGCCGGGGCCGCCGCCGACGTTCCACGCCAGGCGAGCCAGCCAGTCGAGGAGCCGGAGGTTCGAAATTCCCCAGTCCGGCGAAGCCCTCCACGACCGTGAACAGCCGGTCGTCGGAAGCAGTCCAACGCTGCGGTCGAGTTCCGTCCCGCGCCCAGCCTGATCAGCCGGGCTGACGAGGCTCCGGTGCTCAGCCGTCCAGCATCAGCTTGGTCAGCCAGGCGCTGACCACGGCGAGCATGTCGGCGGCCAGACCGAGAATGTCAAGTGGATCGGGTGCCTGCCCAGCTTCGTCCGTGAGCCGGGCCGTCTTGGTGCCGCCGTGGGTCGTGACACGGCCCGCAGCTGGACAAGAGGAAATGCCACGACTGCGTCGCGGACGGGGATTCGCGGGTCAGCGCGGCACCATCGGCCGACCGGACGCCGAGCAACCACTCCACTCCTGTGCCGAGCACGTCAGCGGCGTCGCCTTGCCCCTCCGGGTCACGAACCGCCCACTGGCCAGCCCTGGTTCAGGCCAGTGCCGCGGCGTGGTGCACACCGCGGACGCATGCCGAGACGGCAACGCGCCCGTGCGTGGCCGCCCGTTGCACGCATGTGTCGTAATCGTATGGGTCCTCGTCACGCACCCGGCGGCCGCATGTCCGGACTCCGGACGGGCCTTGCCGTACGCCGACGGCTGTGCGCCTGCCGCTGCAGCGGGCGGCCGGTCCCGGCGGCTGCAGCGGGGTGACTTCGCGTTCTGCCCGCCGGCCCGGGCGACCGGAACGCCGGCCCCCGCAGCCCGCGGAGGCCGGTTCCGGCCGGTGCCGACGGACTCAGCCGTTGCCGGAGCCGTTTCCGGACACCACCGGGATCCGATCCAGCAGGTGCGACAGTTGGTCGTCGCCGTCCTGGATGATGGAGTTCTCGGTGCACTGCGACTGATGCTGCGCGGAGAGGACAGGAACGTCCTGGATCCCGATGTTGAGGATCAACAGGAGCGAATCGGCATTGAGGCGGCCGATGGCGACGCACGGATCGTTGAGCGCGCCCTGCAGGATGCTCAGTGTGGGACTGTCCTTGCCCCCGGCCTGCGTGCTGCCGAATTCGCTCTTCGCGTCGTGTCCCTGGGTGCCACCCGATGCCACGGCGGGTGCGGCCATGACACCGGCCGCCGATGCCGTCAGGGCGGCCGTCGCGAGTACCTTCCTGAGCACGTTCTTGCCTTTCGCCTGCGAGGGATGCCCTCCGAGAGGAGGTCACCTGGGTAACCGTTCTCAGGCGGGGAAGTTCCGAACGCTCACTCGTTCGCCGCAGGCGCCCGTCTCCCCCGCCGCGGCCAGGGCGCGCAGCAGGGGCTCCGGGGCGGTCCCGGCCGGCCAGTCGCCGACCTGCCCGTCCCCGACCTCGACGACCCGCCACGCACCGTCCTCGCGCAGCGCGAGGTCCGTCGTGACGAACCGGCAGTCCAGGGCGGCGACCAGGGGTGCCACGCCCGCGAGTTCCGGCCCGGGCAGCCGGTCCGGGGTGTCGGGGTGGGCCGTGGTGACGACGGGGACGCCGTCCACCCACCACACCCGCGCCTCGCCGGTGTCCGCGAACCGCTCGAAGGCGCGCAGCACCACGCCGCCCGCCAGGAACTCCTCCTGCAGCTCGACGAACCGCGCGACGACCGCGGCGAGCCGGCCGGTGTCGGCGAGGTCGGGGACGTAACAGGCCTCGTCCCACTCGTGCTTCCGCGACTTCACAAAGTCCTTGACGATGCCGGGACCGGGACCGAGCACCGCGGCGCACTCCGCCAGCTCCGCCGCGGCAGGCACCCGGCCGGGGGCCGTCGCGCACCACGCACTGCGCGGCGTGGCCTCGGCGAACGTGCCGTACCAGCCGGGCAGTTCGTGGGCCCGGCGGTACTGCTCGGCGGACGTGAGCAGCGTGACCCCACGGTCTGCGAGCGCCGCGTCGAGCGCGTCCCACCGGTCAACGGGAATCATCCAGCCCCGGTACCACGCCGCACCGGCGTCGCGCGGCACCCCCGCGAGCGCACCGCGCACGTCCCCGGTGAGGAGCGCGTCGTGGTCGAGGAGCGCCACCTGCAGCCCCAGCCCGCGGGCGGCCTGCGCCTCGTCGGCGAAGTGCGGGTCGACGCGCCGGGGCGCGAGCGGGTCACGGCAGAAGATGATCAGGGGCGGCATGCGGTCACTCTAGGCCGTGTCCGGCGGATCTTCGCTCGTGGGTGCGGTGCGCCCCGTAAGGGGCGCGGGGAACTGCGCGACCAGCCAGCGACGGCCTGCAGCCGACGCACTACCTCTGGGGTCCGGGGCGAAGCCCCTGGGGGCACCTCCTGGGGGGGCACCCCCAGCGGTAGCTGGGGGAGGTAGCTGGGGGAACCTCGACTGCGGGTGCATCGTGGCTGGTCGCGCAGTTCCCCGCGCCCCTTACGGGGCGCTGCGGGGCCGCGCGACGAAGATCCGCCGGACAGGCCCTAGCCGGACAGCCGCGCGAGCAACGCCCGCTCCTCCTCCGGGGAGAACCCGCGCTGCAAGGGCGGCTCGCCGCGCTCGCGGTCCCAGGCCAGGACGTCGGCAGCCGTCCTCTCCAGCGGGGTGGCCGGCATCCCCGCCGCCCGGGCGCGTGCCGGGCTGCGCTGCTGCGACGGCCAATGCGGGCGCACGAGCGGGAACATGGGCGGTACGCCGTCGGCCGGGACCTGCACGATCTCCACCTCGGTGCCCGCCACCTGCGCGCAGGTCCCGATCAGCCCGCCGAGCGTGACCGGCTCGGCCGGGCCCACCGCGTGGAACGCTCCCGGACGGTCGTCGGCGAGCAACTGCACCACCAGGCGGGCCACGTCGCGCGAGTCGACGACCTGCACCGGCTGCTCCGGGTCGGCGGGCAACGCCACCCGTCCCCCGCGCGCGGCCCGTCGCACCCAGTACGTGAACGTGTCCGTCGGGTCGTACGGACCGGCCACCTTGCCCGGCCGCACGATCGTCGCCCGCGCACCGTAGCGGGCCAGGACGGCGTCCTCGCAGGCCACCTTGAGCCGGCCGTAGGTCTGGTTGTCGAGGACCTCGGCGTCCTGCAGGGGTTCGCGCCGCGGGGTGTCCTCGGTCGAGCCGGGGGCGAGCCCTGCGCTCTCGTACACCGCGTGACTGGAGATGAACAGGTACCGGCCGACGCGGTCGCCGAGCGCGTCCATCGCCTGCCGGACGTCGCGCGGACGGAAGCCGCTGACGTCCACGACGGCGTCCCAACTGCCCTCGCGCAGGGCTTCGTAGTCGCCGGTGTCCCGGTCTCCGATGAACCGGGGCAGCCCGGGGAACAGGCCGGCCCCGGTCCTGCCCCGGTGGAACAGGCTCACGTCGGCGCCGGTGCGCAGGGCGTCCTCCACGATGGCGCGGCCCACGAACGAGGTACCGCCAAGCACGAGTATTTTCATGGCCGTTGACCCTACCCGGCGTGCTCGCGACCGCCTCCGGCTCACTGTCCGCAGGCGTCCTCGAGCCCCTGGATGTCGATCTTCTTCATCCCGAGCATGGCCTTCATGGCCCGCTCCGCCGTGGCGGGGTCGGGGTCGCCGAGCAGTTCCATGAGCCTGCGCGGGACGATCTGCCACGACAGGCCGAACCTGTCCTTCAGCCAGCCGCACGGGCCCTCTTCACCACCCGCGGAGAGCTTCGCCCACAGCTCGTCGACCTCTTCCTGCGTCGTGCAGTCGACCGACAGCGAGACGGCCTCGTTGAACGTGAACTGGGGGCCGCCGTTGAGGGCGATGAAGCGCTGTCCGGCGAGCTCGAAGACGATCGTCATGACCGCGCCCGCCCGGCCCGGGCCTGCCTCTCCGTAGCGCCGCACGTCCACGATGCGGGAGTCGCCGAAGCAGGACATGTAGTGCTCCACCGCCTCCTCGGCCTGGTCGTCGAACCACAGGAACGTCGTGATCTTCTGCATGGCGTCTCCTCCTGCTGCTGCGTCATGGCCCAGTAGAGGGGATATCCGGCCCGACGGCCACCGTGCCGGACGGTCTGTGACATGCCGCTGACGGCGTAATGGCCGGTACGGGCCGCCCGGCCGCGGCACGCTGTGGGCCCTGAGCTGCGACTCCGCTGGGGGCATTAGGTGAACCGGCAACACCGGGGCGGCGCCGGCACGGCCGGGGAGCACCGCACGGTGAGACTGAGCGACTCCGTCCTCGAGGAGCCCGCCACGCCGGGCTGGATGCGCTGGATGCCCGCCGCCTACGTCGCGTTCGTCCTGCTGCTCGAACCGCTCACCCCCGTGGAATGGCCGGTGAGCTTCCTGCTCATCGCCCTGCCCGTGGTGGCGGCCTACTCCTACGGGCCCGTCGCCGTCGCCGCCATCACCGTCTTCGCCGCCGCGCTGGAGGGCGTGCTGGCCGGCACCGTGTGCTGCGCGGGCCGCCCGGCCCACTTCGCGTTCGAGCGCCACTACGTCGGCGCGTACGTCTCCACCGCCCTGGTCGGCGTCCTCGGCACCGCCCTGGCCGCCCACCGGCGGCACCAGCAGGCCCGGTTGGTCCACTCCCACTCGGTCGCCGAGGCCCTGATGCGCACCCTGCTGCGGCCCGTGCCCCAGCGCGTGGGGCATGTGCTGGCGGCCGGTCTCTACCGCCCCGCGGAGGCCGTGGTCGGCGGCGACCTCTTCGACATCCGCGCCACCGAGGCCGGCGAGCGCGCCGTCATCGGCGACGTGCGCGGCAAGGGCCTGCAGGCCGTGCGGACCGTCGCCGACCTGCTCGGCTGCTTCCGCCAGGCCGCCCACGAACCCGGCGGCCTGCTCGCGGTCGCCACCAGCATGCAGCGGTGCATCGCCCGCGAGGCCGCCGAGATCCCCGACGACGAACTCTTCGTCACCGCGGCCCTGATCGAGTACGACCACCTCGCGCGCCGGGTGACGATCGTCAACTGCGGGCACATCGAGCCGGTTCTGATCTCCGGCGGCGAGGTCCGCGTCCTGAGCGGGCCGCCCTCCCTCCCGCTGGGACTGGCGGCGCTGTCGTCCGAGCGTCCCGTCGCCTACACCCACTCCGTCGCCCACGGCGACGTCCTGCTGCTGTGCACCGACGGGCTGATCGAGGCCCGCGATCCGGACGGGGCCTTCTATCCGCTGCTGGACCGGCTCGACGCCCGCTTCGCCGGGCGGCCGGCGCCCGGGCCCGTCGAGGTCGTCGACTTCCTCGACACCGACCTGCCGCGGCACACGCGCGTCTTCCAGGACGACGTGGCCATCCTGGTCATCGCTCCGGACGCATTGTCATAGCCGTACGCGATGATCCTCCCGTGGAGGGGACCGCGTTCCGGACGGGCCCCGTGGAGACACCGGAGGACCCGATGGCCGTGCACTGGAAGCTCGTCGTCGACTGCGCCGACCCCCTGCGGCTGACCGCCTTCTGGGCCGAGGCCCTCGGCTACGAGGTGGAGGACAACAGCGTGCTCATCGAGCGGCTGCTCGGCATGGGCGCGATCGGCGACGAGCTCCTCACCGTCGTCGACGGCCGCAAGGCCTGGACCCACGCCGCCGCGGTGCGCCACCCCGAGGACCCGGTCGACGCATCGACCGGCATCGGCCTCGGCCGCCGCATCCTCTTCCAGACCGTTCCCGAGCCCAGGCCGGGCAAGAACCGTCTCCACATGGACCTGCACGTGGGCCCGGAGCAGCGCGAGGCCGAGGTGAAGCGCCTGGAACGGCTCGGTGCCCGGGTGCTGCAGGTCGTCGACGAGCCGGCCGGCAGTCACGTGACCATGGCCGACCCGGAGGGCAACGAGTTCTGCGTCCAGTAGCCTCACCGGCACTTGATCCTGACCACCGGCACAGGGGGAATCAGTACATGCACCACGCCACCGTGACACCCGGAGGCGACCGGATCCGCTGGGTCGAACTGCCCGGGCAGGAACCGTCCCGCGTCTACCTCCACGGGCTCGGCTCGACCTCGCCCGCCTACTTCACCGAGATCGCCGTCCACCCGCTCCTGGCCGGCCGCCGCTCGCTGCTGGTCGACCTGCTCGGGCACGGCATCAGCGACCGGCCCACCGACTTCGACTACACCCTGGAGTCGCATGCCGACGCCCTCGCCGAAGCGCTGGACGCCGCAGCGGTGGCCGGCGCCGAGCTGATCGCGCACAGCATGGGCGGCTCGGTGGCCGTCGTCCTGGCCGCGCGGCACCCACGTCTGGTCTCGCGGCTGGTGCTGGTCGACGCCAACCTCGACCCGCTGCCCCGCACGCCGGGCGCCGGCGGCAGCAGCGGCATCGCGGCGTACTCCGAGCAGGAGTTCGTGGAGCGGGGCTGGCGCGAGGTCCGCGACCGGGTCGGCCCGCACTGGTGGTCCACGATGCGGCTGGCCGGCCGCGAGGCGCTGTACCGCAGTGCCGCCCACCTCGTCAGGGGCACCGTTCCCACGATGCGCGAACTGCTGCTGGACCTGGAGATACCCCGTACCTTCCTGTTCCCCGAGGCCGACGGGCCGCTGCCCGGTGCCGATGCGCTCACTGCCGCCGGGGTGGAGGTGGTGTCCGTCCCGGACTGCGGGCACAACATCATGCTCGACAACCCGGAGGCCTTCGCCCGCGCGACCGCGGCAGCGCTCACCGGTTGACGGGCGCCGCGGCGGTCGGGGGAATCGGCGTGGTGCGCGGTGTTCGCACCAGGTGCGCGCGGTACACAGGTGGCCATGTCCCGATTCCCCCGCCGCTCCCGGCGCGATCTGCCGGACCCGGGTTCCCGGAGAGCGGCGAAGCGGCGTCCGGATCCGATGGCCTGGCTGCGCAGCGTCGCCGGACAGATGTTCGTGCTGCAGTTCCTGATCGCCCTGCTGCTGGTCGCGGTCGTGGCGACCACACTGCTGTTCAAGGAGCGGGCGGACAAGATCGAGGCGGCGCGCGAGCATTCCCTCGCCGCGGCCGAGGCCTTCGCCCACGGCCCCGGCCTGGTGGACACCCTGCGCGGCTCCGATCCGACAGCGGTGCTCCAGCCCTTGACCGAGGCCGTCCGCGCGCAGGCCGCCGTCGACTTCGTCACCGTGATGGACCGCGACGGCATCCGCTACACGAGTCCGAAGACGGACCTGATCGGGAAGAAGTTCCACGGCGACATCGGTCCGCCGCAGAACGGCCGTGCCATCACCGAGGTCGACACCTCTCCGTTCGGCGACGAGGTGCAGGCGATCGTCCCGGTGACGGATGCGGGCGGCACCGTCGTCGGCATGGTGGCGTCGGGGGTGACGGTCCGGCACGTGAGCAGCGCCGTCCTGCAGGACGTGCCGATCATGCTGGGTGCCGGAGCGGTGGCGCTGGGCCTGTCGACGGCGGGAACGGCCTGGGTGAGCAGGCGGTTGCGGCGGCAGACCCACGGCCTCGGCCCGGCCGAGATGACGCGGATGTACGAGCACCACGACGCCGTGCTCCACTCCGTCCGCGAGGGCGTGATCATCGTCGACGGCGACGGCCGGGTCCTGATGGCCAACGACGAAGCCCGCCGGCTGCTCGACCTGCCGCGGACAGTGGAAGGCCTTCCGGTCGGCGGCCTCGGTCTTCCGCCCCGGCTCGCCGACCTCCTGCGCTTCCGTCGGGCGACGAGCGACGAGGTGGTACCGGTCGGAGGCCGGCAGCTGGTGGTCAACAGCCGGCGGACGGACCGTGCGGGCGGCCCTCCCGGCGGCGTGGCCACGCTCCGGGACTCGACGGAGCTGCACCTGCTCTCCGAGAAGGTCGAGCTCGGCCGACAGCGGCTGCGTCTGCTGTACGAGGCGAGCACCGGCATCGGCACCACGCTGGACGTCCGCCGCACCGCCCAGGAACTGGCCGACGTGGCCCGCCGGTTCGCCGACTGCGTCACTGTCGACCTCGCCGAGCCCGTCCTGAGCGGTGAGGAGCCGCAGCCGGGCGGCGAGGGCGAGGCGCCGGAACTGCTGCGCGTGGCGGCCAGTTGCCAGGAGGACGGCCGGCCTCTGGACCGCGTGGACGAACTCCACGCCTGCCCCGCCACCACGCCGACGGCCGAGAGCTTCGCCACTGGGCGCTCCGTCCTGGTCAAGGACGTACGGACCAGCCCCCACGCCCTTTCGTCCGACGAGTCCGTGACCCGGCGCGCCCTCGGTCACGGCCTCCATTCGGTCATCACCGTGCCGCTCTCCGCGCGCGGCGTCCTGATGGGTGTGGCCGCCTTCTGGCGCACCGGGGACAGCGCCCCCCTCGACGAGGACGACCTGTCCCTGGCCGAGGAGTTGTCGGCGCGCGCCGCGGTCTGCATCGACAACGCACGCCGCTTCACCCGCGAGCACGCCATGGCCGTCGCCCTGCAACGCAGCCTGCTGCCGCGGGGCTTGCCCGATCAGCGCGCGCTCGAGGTCGCCCACCGCTACCTTCCTGCTCCCGGCGGGGTGAGCGGGGACTGGTTCGACGTCATCCCCCTGCCCGGGGCGCGCGTCGCGCTGGTCGTCGGCGATGTCGTCGGGCACGGCCTGCACGCCGCGGCCACCATGGGCCGGCTGCGCACGGCCGTGCAGAACTTCGCCACCCTCGACCTGCCGCCGGACGAACTCCTCGGCCATCTCGACGAACTGGCCGCCCGCATCGACCAGGAGACCGCGGCCGCCGACCGGCAGCCGAAGGTCGCCGGCGCCACCTGCCTGTACGCCGTCTACGACTCCACCACCGGCACCTGCGCCGTCGCCACGGCCGGCCACCCGGCTCCCGCCCTCGTCCTGCCCGACGGCACCACGGACTTCCCCGGCCTGACGACCGGCCCGCCCCTGGGTGTGGACGGCATCCCCTTCGAGGCCGCCGAGTTGTCCGTGCCCGAGGGCAGCAGCCTGGTCCTCTTCACCGACGGCCTCCTCAGGCACCCCGCCCACGACGTCGACGCCCGGCTCGCCCTCCTGCACACCACGCTGGCCCGCCCCGGCCGCGCGCCCGAGGACACCTGCACCGCCGTGCTCGACGCCCTGGTGCCCGACCGGCAGGACGACGACATCGCGCTCCTCGTCGCCCGCACCCGTACCCTCCCTGCCGACCGCATCGCCCAGTGGGAGGTGCCGCCGGACCTCGCCGCCGTCGCCGACTCCCGCAACCGGGCCCTGCGGAAACTGCGCGAATGGTCCCTGGACGAGCTGGAGTTCACCACCGAGCTCGTCCTCAGCGAACTGGTCACCAACGCCATCCGCTACGCGAGCGCTCCCATCCTCGTCCGCCTGATCCACGGCAACCGCCTCACCTGCGAGGTCCACGACGCCAGCAGCACCTCGCCGCACCTGCGGTACGCGGCCATGGAGGACGAGGGCGGCCGTGGCCTCTTCCTCGTCGCCCAGCTCACCGCGCACTGGGGGACGCGCTACACCCCCACCGGCAAGATCATCTGGGCCGAGCAGGAGGTCCCCGGGAACCCGGCGGGTTCCTAGGGCGTGTCCGATGGGTCAGTGCGGGCCCCGCGGCGTCCGGTGCTGGGGGCACCTCCCAGCGGTAGCTGGGGGAGCATCGCAAGGCGGAGCATTACCCGCGTACTGGGCGTACTCGGGTGATGCGACAACGCGGCGAGGTGCCGTGCCTGGGGGCACCTCCTGGGGGCACCCCCAGCGGTAGCTGGGGGAGGTAGCTGGGGGAGCGCCGCGGGGCCCGTGCTGACCCATCGGACACGCCCTAGGCCAACCGGCCGGGCGCGCCGGTCTCGCCGGGGGGCGGCCGACGTGTCGCCCGTGCAGGTGTGACACCAATGGTGCAGGGCATGCTTTCCTGGCCGGACGAACGGACGAGCCGCGAACACATGGAGGCGGCCGGCAGTGGAGACGGGCGGATTTCCCTCCCAGGGAGTGTGGCGGAGGCCGGGCCTGCGCTGGGTCGACCTGGTGGTCGTGGTGGCGCTGGTGGCGCTGCTGTACGGGCTGCTGCGGCTGGCTCCGTCGCTCAACGCGCCGTTCCTGCCGGGCACCGCGCCCAAGGCCGTGTCGACCGATCCGTCGAACCTTCCGTTCTACGCGGCGCGGTCGTTGCTGCGGATGTTCCTCGCTCTCCTGGCATCGGTGCTGTTCACCTTCGTGTACGCCACGGCGGCGGCCCGCCTGCGCAGGGCCGAGAAGGTACTGCTGCCGGTGCTGGACATCCTGCAGTCCGTTCCCGTCCTCGGTTTCCTGTCGGTGACGGTCACCGCGTTCATCAGCCTGTTCCGGGGCTCGGAGCTGGGGCTCGAGTGCGCCTCCATCTTCGCGATCTTCACGGCGATGGCGTGGAACATGACGTTCGCCTTCTACGCCTCGCTGGTCTCCCAGCCGCGGGAACTCGACGAGGCGGCCCGGGTGATGCGGCTGACGAAGTGGCAGCGGTTCTGGCAGCTGGACGTGCCCAGCGGCGTGATCCCCCTGGTGTGGAACGGGATGATGAGTTTCGGCGGGGCCTGGTTCTTCCTGGCCGCGTCGGAGTCCATCTCCGTGCTCAACCACCAGTACGCACTGCCCGGCATGGGCTCCTACGCCGCTGCCGCGATCGCCCAGGGGGACCTGGGCAAGGTGGGTTACGCCATCGCCGTGATGGTCGTGCTGGTGATCGCCGTCAACGCCTTCTTCTGGCGGCCGGTCACCGCCTGGGCGGAGCGGTTCCGGGTGGAGGAGGCGGGGGCCGCCGAGCACCCGCGCAGCTTCGTGCTGGACTTCCTGCGGCGCTCGGAGGTACCGCGGATGATGGGGCGTCCGCTGAAGCCGCTCTGGCCCGCGCTCGACCGGCTGATGCGGCCGTTCGGACTGGCCGAGCACGCCATCGGCGGATCGCCGGTGCGGGAGCGGACCGGCGATGTGTTCTTCGCCGGGGTGGTCAGCGCGGTCGTGGTCTACGGGGCCTGGAAGGCCTTCGGCTATGTGAACTCCACCGTCGGACTGGGCGCGTTCGGCCACGCACTGGCGCTGGGCGCGGCCACCTTCGGGCGCGTGATCGTCCTTCTCGTGGTCGCGACCGTGGTGTGGGTACCGATCGGTGTGTGGATCGGGATGAACCCCCGGGTGACCCGGTTCGCGCAGCCGGTGGTCCAGGTGCTGGCGAGCTTCCCGGCGAACTTCCTCTTCCCCTTCGCCACCGCCGCCTTCGTCGCGCTCGGCATCTCGCTGAACTTCGGGGCGGTGCTGCTGATGGCGCTGGGGGCCCAGTGGTACATCCTCTTCAACGTCATCGCGGGCGCCTCGGCGATCCCCTCCGATCTGCGGGAGGCGATGACCACGTTCCGGGTGAGCGGATGGCTGCGCTGGCGGGACTTCATCCTGCCCGCCGTCTTCCCCTCCTACGTCACCGGAGGCATCACGGCGGCGGGCGGCGCGTGGAACGCCTCGATCGTCGCCGAGGTCGTCGACTACGGGCAGCACCATCTCACCGCCACCGGACTGGGCGCCTACATCACCGAAGCCACCGCCACCGGGAACTTCCCGAGGATCCTGGTGGGCATCTTCTCCATGAGCCTGTACGTCGTCGCCGCGAACCGGCTGTTCTGGCGCCGCCTGTACCGGCTGGCCGAGACCCGCTACGCCCTCTGACCCCGTCCCCTTCCCTCCGTCTCCCCTCCGTCCGTCCCCGTCCGCTTCCCGAGGCAGGATCCGTGTCCAGCAGCGAAGCCCCCACCTCCAGTCCGCGTCCGCCCGGGGCGGTGATCGTCCGGGCCGATTCGGTGACCAAGACGTTCACCACCCCGGACGGCAGTGCCCTGCCGGTGCTGGACGGCATCAGCTTCGACCTGGCCGAGGGGGAGATCGTCGCCCTGCTGGGCAAGTCGGGGTCCGGCAAGTCCACACTGCTGCGCTGCGTCGCCGGCCTGATCAACCCGTCGGCCGGCTCGGTCTCGTACCGCGGCACACCCCTCACCGGCGCCAACCCCGGGGTGTCGATGGTCTTCCAGTCCTTCGCGCTGCTGCCCTGGCTCACCGTGCAGCAGAACGTCGAACTCGGCCTCGCCGCCCTGGGCGTCGGCGAGGAGGAGCGCCGCCGACGGGCTCTGAAGGCGATCGACCTGATCGGCCTGGACGGCTTCGAGTCGGCCTACCCCAAGGAGCTGTCCGGCGGCATGCGCCAGCGGGTCGGCTTCGCGCGGGGCATCGTCGTCGAGCCCGACGCCCTGCTGATGGACGAGCCGTTCTCCGCCCTGGACGTGCTCACCGCCGAGAACCTGCGCACCGAACTCGTCGGCCTGTGGGAGGGGCACGAGGCACCGGTGAAGTCGATCCTGATCGTCACGCACAACATCGAGGAGGCCGTACTCCTGGCGGACCGGATCCTGGTGCTGTCCTCCAACCCCGGCCGGATCCAGGCCGAACTCACCGTCGGCCTGCCGCGCCCCCGCGACCGGCAGCACCCCCGCTTCGAAGCCCTCGTCGACACGGTCTACGCCGTCCTCACCGGCCGTGAGACGGCAGCCGCCCAGGCCGTCGACACGACGGCGGGCGCACCGGCCCGTCCGGCACCCGCGCCGACCCCCATCAGTGCTCCGCTGCCGGACGTCAGCGTCGGCGGACTGGCCGGCCTGCTGGAGATCCTGATCGCCCGCGGGGGCGAGGACGGGCTGGCGGAGATCGCCGACGAGCTCAACTTCGAGGTCGACGACCTCCTCCCCCTCGTCGACGCCGCCGTCATGCTCGGCCTCGCCCGGGTCGAGGGTCCGCGGATCACCATCACCGACGCCGGCCGCGAGTTCTCCGCGGCCGACATCCTCACCAGCAAGAAACTCTTCGCCCGCCATGCCGCAACGCGGGCTCCTCTGATCCGCGCCATCGTCCAGGCCCTGGCCGCGACCGAGGGCCACACCCTGCGCGAAGGCTTCTTCCTGGACCTGCTCCGGCGCGGCTTCTCCGCCGAGGAGGCCCGCAACCAGCTGGGGACCGCCATCGACTGGGGCCGCTACGCCGAGCTGTACGACTACGACCACGACGACGGCGAGCTGACCCTGGAACCCGGCGCCCAGGCCGCGTTGTGACGGTCCACGGCCGGGCTCAGCCGAGCCTGCCGCGCACGCGGGCATTGATCTCGGCGGCGAGGGCGAGGACGCGGCGGCGCAACTCGTCCTTGTCGGCGATGCCGAGGGCGTACTGGTAGGCGTAGGTCGCCGTCGCCGACTTGTCGGCCACGGGCATGCCGTCGAAGCGGTCCTTGTTCTTGCGCATGCGCAACAGCACGTAGTCGTCGTGGCCGAGTTCGGACAGCTGCTCCAGCAGGGCGAGGTCCTCGTCGCGGAGGGTGGCGCCGGTGGCGGCGACCGCTCGTTGCGCGGCGTCGACCAGCCGCATCAAATACTTGGCGCTCTGGTAGAAGGCCTCTCCCGACTCCGGGTGGTGCAGGAGGTCCTTGAGGAAGTCGCCCAACTGCTCGTTGAAGGACTGAAGATACTGCGCCGCCGTGACGCTGATGCCGGAACCGGCCTGGCCGCCGACCACGTGGCGGACGGCTCCCTCCGAGTGGTAGGCCTCCATCGCGTGGCACAGGGAGTAGCTCGTCTGCTGCTTGGCGAGCACGGCGAGCGCGTCGGTCGGGGTGAGCGCGTGGGCGGCCTGGGTGGCGCGCACCTGCCGGGCCGTGCGGACGTAGAGCTTGTTGCGGGCCCTGACGACCGCGTCGGGTTGGTGGTGTTCATGGAAGTCGATCAGCTGCCTGCCGGTGAGGCCGCGCGGCGCTCCGCCGGTCTCCTCGGCGAGTTGGGCCGCGAGGTCGGTGACGGCCCGGGCGTGCACGCTGTCGGCCATCCGGTAGCGGGTGACGACCGCGGCACGCTGCGCGGGGTCGGTGCGCCGGACGAGGTCGGTGGCGTAGGCGTCCCATTCCTCCTGGCTCATGTACGTGCGCTGCTTGGTGAGGGCGGCCACGTCCTGGTCGAACTCCGCTTCTGTGCGCCCCGGTTCGGAGTTCGGCTGGGCGATGGGGGTGTCCGTCCCCTCCGGGTCGATACGGGGCTTTCCGCTGGGCTGCCAGGTGCCCGTGGCCGCGTCGTGTGTCCAGGGGCGGGGGCGGTGGGAGTCACCCCACCAGGGCGCGTCCGGGCCGCGCGTATCGATCGGCGGGAGGGCGAAGTTGCTGCGCTCCGGCATGAAGTCCTTGACGTAGAGGTTGGTGTCGAAGACGGTCGCGGACTCCTTCCCCCACTCCCGGCGGAAGGTGTCGTTGAACCACTCGACCGCGTCCACGTCGCCCGGGCCGCTGACCGTGATGTCGTAGTCGGAGGTGAGGGTCACGCTGCCGACCGACCGGATGCGCAGGCCCGGGAACCTGAAGCGCAGTTCGAGGAGTTTGGCGTCGACGTACCACTTGCGGAAGCGGACGAGGCTCCACATGGCCTCCTTGCCCGCCGGGCTGCCGGAGTAGCGGCGCTTGGCCTCCGTCCAGTCGTCGCCGGCCTCCGCCAGGCGGTGGCGCGCGGCCACGGTGGGGTCGCTGGTGGTGGCGGGCACCGGACGGGCGCCGGAGGGCCGCCGGTGCGTGTGGGTCGTGCTGGTGGGCGCGGTGTCGAACACGCAGGGCTCCTGTCTCCGGCAGGAGCCCTGCTGTGCTGTCCGGCCGGTGGTGGGTCGGTGGGTGGCGAGGGGCTGTTCAGAGGGTGACGTCCAGCGTCGCGTAGAAGGACTCGTCGCTGTTGTTCGAGCCGAAGATCTCCTCTTCGAGCCGGTGGTTGGGCGAGGCGTCGTGCGCGGCGGGCAGTTGGCGCTGCCAGATGGCGTAGATGACGTGCCGGCCCGTCTTGCCCTCGGGCAGGCGGGTGGCGTGCCGGTAGGTGGCGCTCATGCCGTCGGTGCCGCCGGAGGTGGTGCGGCCTGCGTGCGTGTAGCCGACGAGGAAGGGGGTGGGTTCGAGGTCGGACCACTTGAGCGGCTTGGTGGTGTCCACGCCGTCCTTGGTGATGTAGTAGGAGATGTGCCCGGTGTGGGAGGCGGTGGCCTGCCACACGAACTCGAAGTCGCCGCCGTTCTTGCGGATGGCGGACAGGTCGATGGCCTTCCAGTCGCCGCGCGCCAGGTCCATGCCTTCGAAGCCCTTGACGTTGGCGCCGACCAGTTTCCCGTCCGGGATCATGCTGCGGTGCTTGCCCGCGACGTTGCCCTGGGCGAGCTGCTGCCATGTGCCGTACGCGGTGAGGTCGTTGCTGGCCCGGGCGGCGGCGCGGCAGGCGGGATCGTTGATGGAGTCGGGGTTCCAGATGCTGCCGCCCGCACCGCTGACGCAGTACCAGTTGCGGGACATCGGGCCCTGGTTGGAGCCGTGGGCGGAGGCTTCCGGGGCGCCGGGGCCGAGGACGAGGACGGGAACGGTGCACAGGGCGGCGAGGAGGGCCGCGGTGCGGCAGGGGGTGAGGTGGCGGATGCGCATGGGGCGGGCTCGTGTTCCTTCACATGGGGGCGGGCAGGGGTCAGGACGGGTTCTTCTTGGCGGTCACGGACTTCTCGGCCGAGAACTCGCCCCAGCTGCCGTTCCCGAGTTGGGCCCGCACCTTCACCTTGTGGGTCGCGCCGGGCTCCCCGCCGAGCGTGATCTCCGCGAGCGCCTTGCCGCCCTTCGCGGGGCCCGGCGGCACTCCGGTGGCGGTGGCCGGGTCGTAGTAGCTCACCGTCGTGCTGAACTTGCCGTCCAGGTAGACCTCGTAGCGCAGGATGTCGCCCTGGCCCTTGGGGACGTCCCAGGTCAGCCCGAGGTAGTGCACGACGGCCGGGCCGTCGTTCACCGCCCAGGTCTTCGCCTCCAGGTTGGTGGGGGCACTGCCGCCGGGGGCCGGCTCGTCGGACGGATCGGTGGTGACCGTGGCCTCGTTGCTGGCGGGCGAGACGTTGCCCTTGGCGTCGAAGGCCTTGACGGTGAAGGCGTAGGCCGTCGACGCCTTCAGGCCCGCGATGTCCGCGTCCAGCGTGTCGGGACCGGTGGTGCGGACCGGTTCCGCAACACCCTTCTGGTACACCCGGTATCCGGCCACGGGGGACGATGTGCCCGTGGACTTCTTCCACGTCAGCCGGGCGGTGGTGGCGCCGGTGGCCTTGGCCTCCAACGAGGTGGGGGCGGTGGGGGGCCAGTGGTCCCCGCCGGTGTCCGCCGGGGTGGTCACGGTGATGCGGTTGCTCGGCGTGGAGACGTTGCCGGCCGCATCGACGGCCTTGACCGAGAGGTCGTAGCGCTGCTCGGGCCGTATGCCGGTGTTCTGCGCGGTCAGCAGCGCCTCGGTGACGTCGCCGCTGGTGGCGAATATCTTCTTGCCCTTGTCGAACACCTCGTAGAAGACGACCTTCCGGTTGTCCGTGGAGGGGCTCCACTTCAGCGAGATGGTGCCATTCGTCTCCGCCTTGCCGGTGAGGTTGCCGGGCGCGGTCGGCGCCTCGGTGTCGGGCCCGTCGTCCTTGCCGCCGCAGGAGAACGGCTCGCCGTCGAGCTTGCAGCCGGTGATCTCGGGGACGGCCTTGCCGTCGCCCTGGATGCCGAGGTCGATGCGCTGGTGCGCCCCGGCGGCGACGGCGCCGTGCTCGGTCGGCTTGAGGACGACGTGACGGTCCTGCTGCTCGGCGGAGGTGGTCCAGGAGGAGTTGACCTGGACCGTGCCCGCCGACACCTCGAACTCGAGTGTCCAGTCCTTCTCGGCGGACGAGGTGCCGTTCTTCAGGACGAAGGCGGCGTTGGACCACCAGGTGGTCGTCCGGCCCATGTCGAGTTCGGCCTGGAGGCTGTCCTCCCCCGCGCTCGCGAGTGAGGCCAGCGGCAGCAGGGCGCCTGCCGCCGCGACGGCCGCGGCGCAGATCAGGACCTTCCGCTTGGTCCGGCGTTTGTGGAGGGGCATGGGCAGGCAGTCCTTCTTCGTGGAACGCGGGGACGCGGGGACGGTTTCCCGGAGCGGTGCCGGTGCGGCACGGGAGAGTTCACGGGCAAGCTATCCGCCGCGTTGGTCCGTATCTGTCCGTAGAAAGTCGTCGACATGTCACCGATGGCTGACAGTTGACGCCCCGTTTGATCAACCATCTGCGGTCCGCCGTCGCCTTTGTGCACGCGTGATCCGCGAACTCCTTGCCTACGGTCGGAGACCGCGCGCTCCTCCTGGGGGCGCTCCCTGCCCTTCCCTCCACCGACCGAGGATCCATGAGCCTGCTGCTCTCCGCCGTCCCGTATGCCGTGGCCTTCGCAGCCGCCGTGCTGCTGGCGTGCGTGTACGTACCGCGCATGAAGGGCTTCTTCACCGGTGTGCTGCGCGGAACCGGAGGGCCCGGCATGCGAGTCGGGGCGGGCTGTGCGGCGCTGGTACTCGCCCTGTGCTGGATCTGGACGGCCCGGCTCCCTTACCCCGATGAGACGGCTCCGCTCGTCCCGGCCGTCGCCGCCGTCCAGTCGGCGGCGTCGGTGTACGGGCTGGGCACCGTGCTGCTGTCGTGCCTACGGCCCCGGGGTGCCGCGGCTGCGCGCGGGGCTCTGGCCGCCCTGCCCGTCGCGGTGGTCTGTGCGGTTGGTCTGGCGGTGAGCGAGGCGGGGTCGTCATGGGCGCTGTGGCACACCGGTTACGGCGCGGCCTCGGTGGTGAGGGTGTCTGCGCTCGCTGCGGCCGGGGTGTCGGGGGCCGTGCTGTGGCGCCGTGCTCGTGAGGGACGGCGTCGGGCACTCACCGCCGCCGTGCTGCTGTCCGTCGTCGCGGCCGCCTGCGCGTCGGGGTACCTCGCCGCAGCGCCCGAGACGCCACGGGAGTTGCGGTCGGCTCCGGTGACCCGTGCGCTGGACTACGACCCGGCCGCCGGATCGCTGTGCGGCCTGCACGGCAAGGGCGTTCTCAGCGTCACCTTCGACCGTGCCGACTCCGGCGGCTCCGCGGTCCGCGCGGTGGCCACCGACCGTTCCGGGACGGTACGGGACCTGCAGGCCGTGGGGCTGACCTTCACTCACATCACGGACGGCCGCACGGTGACGACCGAACTGCGGGCGACGGAAGGCGGTATCTGGGCGACGGAGGACGTGGCCCTGGGCCGGCCCGGGCAGTGGCGGGTGACGGGCGCGGTGGGGATGTCCTGGGTGCGGATCCCGGCGGGGCCGGCCACGGTGGCCGTGTTCTGAGGCGCTTCATCCGGCGCCGGTGGCGGCGTCCGTTCGCGCGCGCAGGTCCGGTGAGCAGACGTCGAGGGCGTACTCGGCACCGACCGTCCCCAGTGCCTCGTGGAGGAGCAGGACGTCGTCGGCGGCGGCGCCGCGCTGCAGCCGCGCGAAGGATTCCAGCAGCTGCGGCGACGTCACGTCCACGTACAGGGGTGCAACCGGCCTGCCGAGGCGGTGCGGCCCCTTCCGCCAGGCGCGGCCCGGCAGGGTGCGGGCGAAGAAGCGGTGCGGGAGGCCGAGTTCACGGAGACCGTCCGCGAACGGGGACGGGAGGATACGGGCGGGGAAGTACCACGCAGCCCGGCCGAGGGTGATCCGGCCCAGGGTGGCGCGCGCCAGGTGGTGGACGCCCCGCGGATGGCGGTCGGCACCGGTGAGCGCGTGGGTCCACAAGGGGCGGCCGAGGGAGCCGTGGACGGTGAAGGCGCGGACCAGGAAGCGCAGCACCGACGGCAGGAGTGCCACAGGGCGGGCGCCCGGGTGCAGCGGGATCACCTCGGCGTCCAGCCTGACGGAACGCAGCACCGGCACGCCTCGGCGCCGGTCGAGTACCACTGTCAGATCGGTGAGCGGGATCCGGCGGTCGGGGGTGTGGTGGGTGGAGTCCGCAGGGTGGTCGATGACGTGATCGACCGTGGAAGCGGACGAGATGCCCACCGCGGCATGGACCCGGCCGTCTTCGGGGCGCGCAGGCCCCGTGCCGTGTCCGGCAGCGAGGCCGTTCAAGACCAACTGCGGCTCGCCGGGAACTGCCGACAAGGCCTGGACGGAGCACCGTATGGATTCCGGTGCGCGCACATGGGCCGGCCAGTCCGCCATCGGGTCAGCTGCATCAGTCGGGCCCACCGACCCGGTGCGCAGGAACTCCCATGCCCGGACGCGGAGTTCGTCCAGCCGGCGGACGGATGGGAGCGCGCTGTCCCGGAGAGGGAGGTGCGGGGCGAGCGGGCCCTGAAGGTGCGCCCGGAGCTCATGGGCTCCGAGGTGCCCGGGGCCGGTGGCCGTCTCCGTCGGTGACCAAGCGGCCTGTTGGACGCATCGGTAGAGGGTGAGGAAGTCGGCGCCCCCGGGGAAACGGTCGTCCAGGATGGCGGCCAGGGCCAGCTTGAACGGCAGGTCGGGATCGAGCAGTCCGGCGAACCGGCGCACGGCGTCGAGGTCGTCCAGCAGCAACCGGGGGCCTCATTCGGGGTCGGGGACGGGGCGGCTCATCCCCCGGCGCTCGACTGTAGGCGGCGAGGCGCGCGGGCCGTGTCGGCGGATGGTGACGAGTGACGTCCTCGAAAGTTGACATGCTGCGAGGGCGTGTCCGGCGGGGCGTGCGCGCCTCGCGGGGAACGGCGGATGGCCCCGGCACCTCTGCCGGGGCCATCCGTTCTCGCTGTGCGGTCAGGTCAGGTCAGTGCGCGTCTTCCGCGTCGCACTCGCCGAGACCCTTCTCGGCGGCCGGCCTTCACCACCCGTCCACGAGCAGCTCTTCCAACTGCATCTCTTCGGTGGTCACCGAACGCCACCTCCCTCCGGGTCGGTCGTCGCGTACGCGGCGGGGCCCCGGGTCACTTGCCCGCGCGGGCCTTTCGACGGTTGCTCAGGACGACCGCACCGGCCCCGACGGCCAGCAGGGCCGCGGCCCCGATGCCCGCCGCGACAGTGGTCGCACTGGCTCCGGTGTTCGCGAGGTCGCCGCCGGCGGACTTGCCGGAGCCGCCGCCCGCGGTGCCTGCGGAGGGTGAGGCGTCGGGGCTCGAAGTGGCGGGCGTGGCCGGGGCGGAGGGCTTGCCGCCGGTGCCGCCCGTGGCGCCCTGGGCGACGGTGCGGCAGTCCAGGACGCCCTGGAAGCGGCGCTCCTCGCCGCCCGGCAGCGTCACCTTGATGTCGTAGGTCTGCTTGTCGGCGACCGGGACCGGGACGGTCACGGAGCCGCCCGCCTTGACGGTGTGCTGCTTGCCGGCGACCGAGAAGGTGTACTCCGTGCCGCCCTTGTTGGTGGCCGTGATGTCCACGGTGCCCTTGTCGCAGTTCTGTCGTGCCTCGACGGAGGGGACGGCGGCCCTGGCATCGGCCGACCAGCTCGCGGAGGCCGCGGCGGTGACGGTGCTGCTGGTGGAACCGGCCAGGATCATGGTCTGGCTGGACTTGTTCTGCCCGACGCCGGTGAACACCCGTCCCACGGGGACCGTTGCGGTGGCCTCGGCGCGGAGCCTGGCGGTTCCGGCGGCGGTTCCCTTGGGCACGTCGACGTACAGGCGCGTGCCGTTGGAGGCAGTGGTGACCGGCTTGCCGTCGCCGTCGACCAGTTTGACGTCCTTCTCCTGGGAGTTCAGCCCCACCCGGACGCCGGAGGCGGAGGTGGTGACGGTGAGCGGCCCCAGCTTCTCGCCGCTCTTGCCGGAGACGGCCGGCTTGTCGAAGGCGAGGGAGGCGCGGGGCTCCTGCAGGGGCTCGGCCGCCTTCTCCAGGTATGTGGCGAGCTTGTCGGCCGCCGGGTCCTTGGCTCGGGTCTCGATGTGGTCGGAGAACCGCCAGATCGCGGCCTGGGTGCCGGCGGCGGCCTGCTCCTTGGTGAGCGGCCCGGTGCCCGCCGCCTTGCCGAGGGCGGCGAGGTCCTTCACCTGCGGGTAGGAGTTCTGCAGGATCCAGTTGATCTTTCCGGCGTCGCGGTTGCTGTGGAGCGAGCTCTGCTTCCAGGGCGTCTCCTGGTAACGGGCGCTGGGCTGCGTCGGGTTGAAGACGTCGATGCAGTACGTCTGCAGCGTGCCCGTCCCCGCGACGTCCAGGTTGAACAGGCCGGCCTGCACCTGCTCCGGGCGCCCGTTGCGCTTGAGCTCCACCGTGCCCGCTGCCGCGAGGCCCTTGAGGGTCGCGGTGGCTCCGGCGCCCTCGCCGGACGGGCCGTCGTTGCCGTCCGCCGCCCCCGGTGCCGCGGCGGCGAGCACTCCCGCCGCCGCGATCACCGTCGCGACGAGGCTCCGGCGCATGACGGCACCCGCACCAGCCTCCCGGCTGTGTGCACGGAACATGGATTGTCCTTCCGGGCGAGACGGGTGGGGACACGCCTCGCGTTGGTCTCGATCCGACATCAGGTTCCCCGAACCGGAACGCAAGCTAGCCCGGATCGACGGGAGTTAAAGGATCCGTAAAGTTGACTGTGTGTCAGTCGATGGTTGATACCCGTTCGCCGCTGAGCGGGGGGCGGGGGCGGCCCGTCGGCCGACCGGTCAACCTCTGTTCCGGAAGTGTCAACTTTCGGCTCTTCGGCGAGGCCGCGGGTACTGCGATCGTCGTGATCATCTGCAGTGAGAAGCGGTGGGGGTCCACGTGAAGTCAGCCATGCGTCCCTGTGCTCCCGAGCGTCCCCGGACCCCGGCCGACGGCCGCGGCCCGGCCCCCGCGCGTCGGCGACGCCGGCTGTACCTGGGAGACCGGCAGCAGGGCGGCGGGCGTCCCGAGCCGTACTACGTGGACGCGGTCATGCTGGCGCCCGGCATCGCCTGCACCGAGGAACCGCTGGAGTCGGTGACGGGTGGCACGGCGCAGCCGTACTGGCAGCGCCGGCACGACGGTGCGCCCGACACGTGGCTGACCACCAAGGCCCTGCAGAAGACCGTGCTGCCGGTCGCCGAGGCACTGCGCCGGGCCCGCGGGCGGGAGAAGGACCGCAGGCCCGCGGGCGGGCTGTCCTTCGCCGGGTACGCGGCGCAACTGGTGGACCAGTTGGGGCAGGTGCCCACCGGCAGGGCGCTGACGGGCGCGGTGCCCAAGCTGCTGCCCGTACCGACTCCCCCGGGCGGAGGGCACGACGGCGGTTTCCGGGAGCTCGATCCCGCGGGCGGACCGCCCCGGCCCGCCGGGGACATCCGGGTGCTGATCGCCAACGCGGGCCGCGACATACGCTCGACGGCCGTGGTGCCGCAGGACGCGGAGGCGGCGCGGGACGGCCGCGGCAGCTGCGCGGTCATCGGCCTGCCGTACGCCACCGTGCTCCAACTCGGCGGCGTCACCGATGCGTTCCTGTGGAGCCCGGTGGTGATGCTGGCGAGCCTGCTGTGCCACGCCACCCACATGCTGGCAGGGGCGTACGACACGTCCCCCGTCACGGTGCCACGGACACTGACGCCGGGCGCCTTCGGCACGTACGCGACCACGCGCAGCGCCGCCATCGCGCTGGGCGACGAAACGGCGCTGCGGCACGCGCTGCTGGGCGCCTCGGGCGTCTCCTTCCTCCATGCGGACAACTTCCTCCAGCTGCCGGCCTTCGAGGCCGCCTCGCGCACCGCGCGTGCCTTCCGCGACGCCCTGCCCGCGGAGGCGGCCGGCCTGGCGAAGACATACGACGAGACGGCCGTGACCCGCAACACGGTGTGGCGCCTCAACGAGGCGGCCGTCGCCCGGGAGTTCGGCTACAAGCCGCGCAAGAGCCACGAGCAGTCGGGGCAGCGGGACTATTCGCAGCGCACCCTGCTGGTCGAGCCGAGGGAACTGGTGAGGGACAAGAACCTGGTCGACAGCCCGTACTCGGCGTGGGTGAAGGGCAAGGTCGGCGCACCGCACGCGTTCTCCGGGCTGAAGGACTCCTGGGAGCGGTGGTGGGAGAGCGCGATGTACCTCGACTACCTCTTCTCCCCCGTCAAGGCCACGGTGAACGCCTTCACGGGCGGGGCCGTCCCGAGCGTCGTGGTGAACCCGGTGAAGAACCTGTACCGGCTGGCCAACGCCGGTCGCATGGTGGCCCATTACGCCGGTGCGGAGAAGCCCGCCGAGGTGGACAAGGCGCCGCTGCACGCCGCCGAGGAGACGCTCAACCGCCTGCCCGTCCGCTACGACGCGTACACGCAGGCCGTCGACACCACCTCGGTCGACCGGCTGCTGCAGGCCGTGCGGGACGTCAAGGACGCGCAGGCCGCCGTCGCGGGCGGGCTGCCGCCCGCGTACATGCGCGAGCAGCGTCTGCACACGCCGGGCGAGGCCGCCGGCTGGGCGGCGAAGAAGGTCGTGGTGCCGGCCGTGCTGGAGATGACACCGTACGTGAGCACGGCCGCGACGGGCCTGCGCATCGCCACGCCGCACGTGGTCGCGGCGGTGCCGCGCGAGCGGCGGGACGCGGCGCGCAGGTTCGTCAGAGAGGCGTACTTACGGAGTTGATGTTCCATCACTTCCCTTACGACCTATGCCTTATGACACCGAAAGGGCCTCCGTGACCCTCGACGTCCCTGTCCCCCACCGCTCCTCCACCCACCTGCTCGCGGCGCTGAGCGGCGTCGAGATCGCCGAGGACCGGCACGCCGCCTACGTCCTGGGGCACCGGATCACGGGCCGCTCGCCCGAGGAGTTCCGGGGCCGGCTCGCCGTCGCGCTCCACGCGCTCCTGCACGTCGGACACTCCGCGCCGGCGCTTCCTGCGGAACCGCCGCGTGCCGATCCCGCGTACGAGGCGGCCCTCTCCGGAGCCGTGCCGGACGACTGCCGGGTCGTACCGGACGCCTCGCCCGGCTGGGTTACGGCGTGCGGCTCGCGGGTGCAGAAGCCGGGCAGCGGCGAAATGCTGCGCGTGTACGTGCATCTCGCCGACCCGGCACTCGCACCGGCGGTCTGGGGCTCTGTCCTGCAGGCGTTGGAGGACAGAGCGGCTGTGTCCTTCACCGCCCGAGTCCTCGCGGAACCCGCCCGGTATCCGCGGCAGGATGCGTTGACGGTCCGGCTCTCCGCCGCGGACCGGCACGTCGCCGACGCCGTTGCAGCAGCCCTGCAGAGGCTGCCCGGGGTCGGTGTCTCGGTGTCCCGGTTCGCGGAGCCGCTCGGGGCGGGGGTGGCGGCGGCATGGGAACCCGCGGGGCCCCGGCCGGACTTCGGTCGGCACCGGGCGGGGGTGGTGGCGGAGGCGCTGGCGACGGCGCCCGTGGGTGCCGATCTGCCGCACGTCCTGGCGCGTGCGTGCCGCCGGGCGGACATCGACCCGACGGCTCTTGCGCGCAATCTGTCTTCACCGTCGATTGAACCGTCCCTCGAAAGGACCGGCGTCCGTGACGCATGAGTTGCTGCCGAAGCCGAAGAAGTCGTCCGCGGCGCGGGCGAGGACGGCTGCGCAGCCCCAGGCCGGCCCCGCCCCCGTGTCGGCGTCGCTGGCGGACCTGCAGCTGCGCCAGCTGGCCCGGGCCGCGGTGAAGAAGGAGCGGCACGAGGAGGAGCGGGAGCGCCGGCGTGCGGCCCGGTCGGCGCCGCGGCGTTGGGC
This sequence comes from Streptoverticillium reticulum, assembly GCF_047456005.1. Lineage (NCBI taxonomy): Bacteria > Bacillati > Actinomycetota > Actinomycetes > Kitasatosporales > Streptomycetaceae > Streptomyces > Streptoverticillium reticulum. The sequence continues at coordinate 700,550 of NZ_CP179755.1, forward strand.
CGACGCGCTGCTGGAGCGGGTGCGCCGGGGGCTGGGGATGGCGAATCCCGTGCGGGAGGCGGGCCCGCTGCCCGGCGGGGAGGCCGGGCGGATGCTCGCGCTGGACGACGCGCAGGCGGCCGACCCGGCGGCCGCGGTACGGGCGGGCCTGCTCAAGGCCGTGGCGGCGCAGGGCGGTGTGGAGGGCTACCGGGCGGCGACCGAGGTGCGTGTGGCCGGCTGGCGCACCGAGGCGCGTGAACGCGACCACGACAAGGGGTTGTTGGAGTACTTGCCGCCGGGGCTGCAGCCCCGGCGTGCCCGTATTGCGCGGCGCCGGCGCAAGGCGGACGTGGAGCATCTGGGCCGCCTCGCGGACCAGTTGACGGCGACGCTGCCGCAGCTGGACACGCTGACGGACGACGAGAAGGACTACGTGGCGGGTTCGTCCGTCGCAGCCGCCGCGCGGCAGGCGGTGGGTGCGGGGACGGGCCTCGACCTGGCGGGGCACTCCGTCGAGGCCGTCCGTGCGGCCGAACGCCTGCTGGCCAAGGCGGCGGGCGCCACGTCCGGGAAGGCGGAGGCTGCACAGGCCGTTGCCGTGCACGGAGCCGTCCGGGACTGGTTGCACGAGCGCGAGGCCCGGGCCTTCGCCGCGTCCCTGACCGGCTTGCCGGAGCAGGAGCTCGACGCGCAGGTGGAGCGGCTGGCGGGGGCACGGGATCCGCTGTCGCGGCGGCTGTGGGAGACGGCGGTGGGCTCCCGGGCCCAGCACGCCGCCGCGCGGTCCGGCGACGTCCAGGGGTTCCTGCTCAGTCATCAGGACCGCTTGGCGCGCAAGCGGGCCGCGATGCCGCTGCGGGTGTTCCACCGGGACAGGGAGAGCGAGAAGCTGAAGCGGCTGGAGGCCGAGGCCCTGTTCCTCGCCGGCCGGGACAACCTGCGCACGGTCTTCTCGCTGCAGTACCTGCTGCCGTTCACCGGTCCGCATGCGCTGGAGACCCAGCAGAAGCTGGCCACGGAGCTGCCGGACTTCCTGCGGGCCCGGATCGCCGACGTACACGGCTTCCATCCGGCGGAGGCGGAGCGGCTGGAGGAGTTGCTGTCGCGAGTGGAGGACGAGAAGCGCATCCGCACGGTGCGGGACATGATCCCGAGCCTGGGGCGGGACGGGGCGAACGCCCTGTTCCGGGAGGAGCAGGCGAAGCGCCTGGCACAGGCGGAGGAGTTCGAGCGGGCCGTGCGGAAGGCGGAGAAGGCCCGTACCCGTGGAGGCCTTCTGTCCCTCACCTCGTGCTTCGGCGGGGGCGTCCCGGACGACGAGTTCGACGCCTTCCGCAAGCAGGGGCGGGACCTGGCCAAGCAGGCGTCCGGTCTGGCAGCGGACTATGCGGCCTACGAGCGGGTGCTCAACACCCCTGCCTATGCGGGGCGGTTCGCCCCTGCCGAGCACGTCCACGTCTGGAAGGACCGGCTCGGGGTCGGCAACTGATCACGCACCGGCCGCGTGCGTTCCGGTCGTGGGCGATCGGCGGGGGCGCGTGACGTTCTCGACCACGGTTTCCCATGCCTGTTCCAGGTCCGGGCCGCGCCGTATGACGTCGAGAACGTCATCAAGGTCACGAGCGAAACGGCACGTTGCTGGAGGGCTACCGGACAGCCGGTTCGGGTGCAGGCCCCGGCTCCTGCATGGCCGTGAGCTTGCGGACGAAGATGATGGCGAAGGCGGCGGCCGCCGGGTTGGGCAGGTCCGAGACGGCCACCACGGCGGTGGACTGCTGAAGCGCATCGGCGGTCCCGGCCCTCTTCAAGGCAACGGCGGTGACGAAGGTGCCGGCCATCTGCAGCAGGCCGGCCACGTTGTACCGGGTGACTCCGGCAGCGGAAACCTCGAATTTCCGGACGCAGAATCGAGGGTTTCCGCTGTCGGAGGCAGTTGCTCCGGCACCGGACGGCTGTGGCGCCTGTGCCGGGACTCACCCCACGCCATACGCTTCCGACGCCGCCGGCTGCTTCCACGTCCCGTCCGCCAAGGCCGCCAGGACACGACGCTTGATCTCGGCGCGCTGCGGGCTGGTGACAAGCGAGCCGGGCAGAAAGCCATCGTGCGTTTCATGGGGCCGCAGCACGGCGCGGACGTAGGCGTACTCGGACGGGTGCCCCTCGATGAGCAGCTGGCCGGCTGCGGCCTTGGCTTCGGCCGAAGCGATGGCGTGGGGGCTTTCGCGTCCCCGTTCGCGCAGCGCCTGGGTGATCTGACGGACGTACCGCTTGTACTCAAGACGCCGCTGCTGGATGGCCGCGAGGAATCGGCGGGCGTTGAGCACTGCCATCGCTTCCTCCATGGGGAGGGCGTAGAAGTCGTCCGGGAGGGTTCCCAACCCATGAGGAGTTTCCACGCGCGCTCGCTCTGCGGTCCTCTCCCCGAGTTCTCTCAGAGCGTTCTCCCACCGTCCCAGCATCAGGGGATGGCGCAGCGCCATGTTGCGTTCTTCTTGGTCCTTGGCGTCGTCGGCAGCAGCGAGCCGTACGGCAGCGTCATCGGCACCGAGCAGCGCTTCGGCCTCCGGAGTGTGCGGCGCGGTGATCTCGCCTTGCTCACAGGCATACTTGATCTGCTCGTGCACGTTCCGGAACGAGGGACTCTCGACTTTGTCGCGGACGTTCCGGCGGGCGCGCTCCTGCTGAAGAAGCTCTGCGTACTCACCCGGGAACGCCTTCCGTAACCAGCCCAGAGCGGTGAGGTGGGAATTCGTTCCGCTCTTTCGTTCCGCGCTGTTGTTGAAATCGTTGCTGCGCAACTTCTTGGCCAGCACACCGGCCTCGTGCGCGCGGTTGCGGACACGGCGCAGCCGGTGCTCGGTGGGTTCCAGACGAGGGTCACGGGTGTAGCGCATCCGTTCGACGGCGACCTGGAGTTCTCCGCAGGCGCAGAGCAGAGCGTCCTGCCAGTCCAGTCGCCACTCTGCCTTGCGCAACAGGCGACGGGTGCGTTGCGGGAGGTAGCCGTTGGTGGCCTCCGCAACGGCTACTGTGACGAGGTTGTCGAAACTGTCGGTGATCAGCGGTACAAGCTCGTCCGTCAGCACGTGCTCGACGTCGGCAAGCCTCAGCCTCTCCCCCATACCAGCCTTCCTTCGACACGTCTTGAACCCGGCGCGGCTGCACCGCCACCGCCCTCCAGCCAAAGCAGCCTATCGAGAAGGACATTGGACCGGGGCGTAACAGCTTCACGGACTGAACACCCCACCACGCCCGGGCTCCTGGCCGACCTGATCCGCGCTGCCGTGCGCGACGGCATCGGCAAGACCGTCGTCGGCGCCGTCATCGCCGACCCCGACCGGCAGAGTGCTGCTCCTGCACCGGTCGGCCGACGACTACCTCAGCGGGCTGTGGGAGCTGCCCTCCGGTGGTGTCGCTCCGGACGAGATCCTGCTGGATGCCCTGCGGCGTGAAGTCGCCGAGGAGACCGGCCTGATCGTTCAGGGCCTCCGCAACCTCGCGGTCAGTTCCCTCCCTGGCCCTTGGCGCTCTTGTCGCACTTCGTCAGGTCGGTCTCTGCGAGCGGCTTGCCCTCGGGCGTCACATAGGTGACCCAGAGCACGACGTCCTCGGTGCCGTTGTTGACCCCTTGGTGCACGTAACCGCTGCCCTCGATCACCGAGTCCCCGGCCTTGTACGTGTGAGTACCGCCCGACTGCATTTCATGGGTCAGCTCGCCCTGCTTCACCACGGCGACCAGGTTGCCGTAGTGGCAGTGCCACCCCGTGCCCGATCCCGGGGGAATGGTGATTTTGCGGAAGTTCACCTGCGCAGGGCCGTCCACCTCCACCTTCACGGGGTCGTCCTGCCGCCCGGCGGCGTGCTCCTCCACGACGACTTCCGCTTTCGGCTGCGCGCCTGTGACCCGCCCGTCCGCGCTCGCCAGTGAGGAACCTGTCAGCCCGATCGCTATCGCCCCTGCGGCAATCCCGCAAATCCGTCCACTGCGCCAGTTGTGCATGATCCCGCCAATCCCTGGACATGTGACCTGATTTCCAGGCTAGGGAGCATCTGCACGCCGCGACCATCGCCAAAAGTTGCATGCCACGACTTCCATTGGCTCAACTTCCTGCTGCTGCCGACCTAAAGACCCAGCAAGACCGGTCCGTCCGGAACCCCGTCGGCGATCAGCGCCGCCAATGGTGAGGCGGCACAGCAGAATGCGGTCGTCCTCGTCGAGGACGACCGCTCTGACGGAGTGGCGCAGGTTCGGCGACGGCACCCGGGCAGGCTGTCCGCCGCCGATCCCTCAAATGATCACTTGCTACTTGCCACTGGCCTTCGCCGCGAACCACGCCGCGGCGTCCGGGTGGAGGCGGTGGCGCGGAGTGTTGCCCGGTACGGGGTCGTGGTAGGCCGCGTAGGCCTCGGCGAACCACTCGTCCGCGGAGGAGAACTGGTACGGCGAGACGATGTGGTCGCGGGCCGAGGCCAGGTAGCTGCACCAGGAGCCGTACTGGTCGAGTTGGTAGACGCGCCCGTCGCGGGTGAGGCGGGATGCGCCGCCGTCGGGGAGCATCCACGGCTGAGCGGTCGCGAACTTCAGGTCCTTGGCCAGCTGTCGGAGGCCGTCCCGGCCCACGTTCCCTGCCGCTTCGGGCCAGTCACGGGTGAAGTCGGCGGCCAGGGTGTCGCTCAGGGCCACGTTGCCGTCGGCATCGGGTGCGATGCGCTTGGCCAGCCATCCGCAGACGTCCTCGTCGGTGATGCCGTGGGGGGCGAGGAAGGCGCGGGCGACTGCCCGGCATCCATAGGAACCCGCATATGCCTGCCAGCCGCCGAATTCGGGCTTGTCCGCTTCGGAAAAAGCCCACCGGTGGCGCTGGTCGACGCTGTGGCCGATCTCGTGGCGCAGGGTCCAGCCGAGCAGACTGCCGTGGGCCAGAGCGCCGCCGCCCATCACCTGGCGCCGGCTGCGCGAGCAGCCCATGACCGAGCACCGCTGGCCTACGCTCAGGCCCTCGTAGCCGACGGCCGCGCCGAGGTCCATCAGACGGCGCTGCCAGCCGGAGCCCTTCTGGAGGCGGGTGTAGATCCAGGCGGGCATGCCGGCGGGGTGCTGGATGTGGACCTGGCTGGTCTCGGAGTCGTAGAGGCTGACCATGCCACCCTGGCCGCCGCCGCGCACGATGCCGCGCAGAGAGCCGCTGTCGTTGTTGAGGTCGTTCGCAGGGAGGGCACTCAACACCTTGTCCAGCTTGTTGAGTTCGGAGTGGCTGAAGTGCTGACCGCCACCGTCGCCGGGGCCGAGGGTGACGCCGAGCCTGGCGCCCAGTTCGCGCTCCCGGCGCTTCGCGCCCCGGTTCCACAGCAGTCCGGGCAGTCCCCGGCCGCCGGTGCCGAAGCGGTCGGCGTGCTGCGGGCGCGGTGCGTCGGGCCGCGCGGTGAACTTCGGAGCGGGACGCTGCAGGTGTTCCTGTTCCACCGTCAGGTGCCTATCTGTGGGGAGCCGTCGAAGAGGCGGCCCAGCTTGCGATATTCGGTCTCGACCCCGTCGAGGAGGTCGGAGAGGGTGACCTCGCGGTCGTGCGCGGCCGCGGCGAAGGCGGCCGTCTCGACGCTGGCGCGGATGCTGCCGCCGGCCAGGTCGTAGGCGCGGGCGAGGGCGTCGAGAGGGGCGTTCTCGGGGGCCGCCGGGCCCAGGAACGTGCGCCACAGCCGGGCGCGGACCTGGGGGCCGGGGCTGTCGAACTCGACGACCTCGTCGAAGCGGCGGGTGAAGGCGGTGTCGATGTTGGAGCGGAGGTTGGTGGTGAGGACGGCGAGGCCGTCGAAGGCCTCCAGGCGCTGCAGGAGGTAGCCGCTCTGCATGTTGGCGTGGCGGTCGTTGGCGCCGCGCACCTCACCCCGTTTGGCGAACATCGAGTCGGCCTCGTCGAAGAGGACGACGGCGTCCAGGGTTTCGGCGGCGGCGAAGATGCGCTCCAGGTTCTTCTCGGTCTCGCCGATGTACTTCGAGACGACCGACGGCAGGCTCACGATGTAGAGGTCCAGCCCGAGTTCACCGGCGACGGCCTCGGCGGCCATGGTCTTGCCGGTGCCGGACTCCCCCGCGAAGAGGGCCGCCGTGCCGCGCCCGCGGCCGCCGCCGCGGCGCAGACGCCAGCCGTCCAGGACCGCGTCACGGTGGCGCACGCGGGCGACCAGCATCTCCAGGCGGGTGCGCACGGGCGTGGACAGGACGAGATCGGTCCAGCCCACCTGTGGGGTCACCCGGCGGGCCAGGCGGCCGAGTTCGGCGGCGGCGCGGTCCCGGGCCGCCGTACGCACGGTCTCCGGGGGGACGGTGGTCGAGCGCAGGGCCGCGCTGCGGTGGAGGCGTTCGACCGCCGTCAGCGCGGCCGGGCAGAGGCGTTCGGCGGGCGGGTCGACGGGCCGCAGGTCGGTCTCGGCGGGCAGCAGCGGCGTTTCCCATCCGCAGGCCGTCCACTCCTGCCCGCCGTACAGCAGCAAGGGCACCGGTTCCTCGTCGAGGCGGGCCACGACGCGCCGCAGCACCTCCGTGTTCTCCGGAGCGTCAGAAACGGGGACGAGGAAGCCGGCACCGAGCAGCCGGCCCTCCAGGGCGATGCTCTCCGCGAGCCTGCCGGGCGGGAGTTCGGCTGCGGCCAGGGCGTCGGGGTCCAGCAGCAGGGGAACGCGGCCGACGGCGGCCAGGGCGGCGCGCCCGGTGGGCAGGGCCTCGCCGGCGATGCCCTGGCGGAGGTAGTGGGCTCGGTGCGGCTCGGCCTCCAGCCGGGCGGCCAGCCGGGCCGTCGCGTCCGGGTCCGGGGCTGCCGGTCCGTCGGGCAGGAGGTGCAGCCAGCGGCCGCCCCCGTGGACGCCGTCGCGGTCGCCGGAGAGGAATCCCAGCACCCGGTCGGGGGCGTACGGGACGCGGTCGGGGAAGGCGGCTTCGGGGTTCTCGTACGCGATCAGGCCGGCGGCCGACAGGCGCGACCCCTCGCGGAAGAGGCCGCGGGTGACGGCGTCCGGGACGGTGATGCCGTGGACGGCCAGGACGACGGCGACCGTCGGCCGGGATCCTGCCAGGCCGCTCAGAGCGCGGAAGGCCGCGCCGCACACGGGGTTGAGGTCGGGCAGCAGGCAGGTGACCAGGAGGTCGGCCTCCTGTCCGGTCAGGGCGAACTCGGTCATCAGGCGGGCCAGCGGGTCGCCTTCTGCCGCGAGACGGCCGAGTTCGTCGGCGTCCGGCAGGGCGGGAGACTCCTCCGGTTCACTGCCGGTCTCGTACTCCTCGCGCTCCAGGTAGAGACGGCGCAGCCGTTCCTCCGCCATGGCCAAGCGCTGTGCGAACAGGTTCACCGGACCTCCTCCACGCGGCGCCGCGGGCGCGCGGACCGGGGCGCCGGGTCGTCCTCGGGGCGGGCCGGAAGGCGGCCCGTGCGCAGGGCGAGGCCGTGCACGGGCGCGGGGCCGGTGCCGATGGGCTCGCGCTCCAGCGGGACGGTGACGACGAGGTCGAGCCCGGGGCGGGCCGGGGTGCCCAGGGAGGACCAGACGCGCGAGGCAGGCGTCTCGCTGCTCTCCCCGCCGGTGGCGCGCACCCGCAGGCCGAGGCGGTCCGGCTGGGGGCCGAATCCGTCCTGGGGCAGGGCGAGTTCCTCGGTGACGGCGCACCACTCCAGCAGCCGTCCCAGCAGGCGGTGTTCGTCGGCGACGGTCTGCGCCCACACGGTGACGAGGTAGGAGAGGACGAAGTAGCGGGGCGGGCGGCGGTAGCCGATGACCGTCCCCTCTTCGTCGACGACGCCGATCCGGCCCGTCTGGGTGCGCTGGGCGTCCTCCTCGACGGAGTGGAGGAAGACGTTGACGCAGGGGCCGCTGCGGCGGGCGGACCATTCCGATCCGGGGGTGTCGAAGGTGACGGGTATCCGGGACCCGCTGAGCGGCCCCCGGCCCAGTCCTTCCTTGAGGGCGTCGTCGACGCGCTGGACAACACTCACTTGCCTTGCTCCGTTCATGCGGGCTTGAGGGGCGGCGGGGAGTTGAAGGGACCCTTGGTGGGCACGAGGATTCCGGCGAGCTGGGCCGTGACGGTGCAGGTGGTGGGCTGCGGCTGAGAGGGGGCGCCGCTCGCCGACGGCCCGGCGGAGGGCTGCGGAGACGGAGCACCGGCGGCGGTGACGGGGCATTCCACGGTGAGCTTGACGGACTTGCCCTCGGGGACGGTGTAGGGCGGCTCTTTCCACTCGTGCTGGTATCCCTGGGCCATCGTGCCGTTGGCGAACGTCCCCTGGTGCGCGGTGAGTTTCCAGGTGCCGTTGGCCGGTCCGCCGACGGTGACGGAGACGCTGGCGAGCCGCAGTTCGTAGCCCTTGGGGACCGTGTACTGGTCCGACTTGGTGCCCCGCTCGGCCGTCACGCTCAGGGGCCGTTGCAGACTCTTCTGCTTGGGCGCCTTGTCCTCCTCCTTCTTCTTCTCCTCCGCCTCCTTCTCCTTGTCCTGCTTCTCCTGCTCCTGCTTCTGCGCCTTCTCCTTGTCCTTCTCGCTCTGTTCCTGCTGCTTCTGCTGGGAGGGCCCGGGCAGGGACTGGGTCTTGGGCGTGGCCTTGCCTCCCACCGGGGAGAGCCACAGGGCGACGCCGGCCACGGCCGCGGCGGCCAGGAGGGCGAGGCCCTTGACGGCCTTCTTGGTGAGGAAGGGCAGGCGTTCGTAGGTGAACTCGAGTTCCTGCTCGGCCTGCGCGTCCCACTCGACCCGCAGGCGCAGGGCGCAGGCCTCGGTCCCGCCCAGCAGGGTGGGCTTGGTGTTGTTCAGGTCGATGCCGATGCGGGCCCGCTCCCCCGGGTCCAGTTCGACCCGGGCGCGGCGGGTACGGACGCGTACGGGCGCGGTGTCCTCCTGGGGGGCGCACCGGATCCGGATGTGTGCGGGGGCGTTGCCGGCGTTGCGCAGAGTGACGAACTGGGCCGCGCTGAAGCGGCCTTTGACCGTCTTGCGGGCGAGCTTGGCCTCCACGTCGAAGAACTCGCCCACGGCCAGTGCGGCTTCGGGTACGGCGATGCGGCCGGGGTCCTCCGAGGAGACGACCTTGACGGCGAACGGCAGGGGTCCGGGGGTCAGTTGGCCGCTGCGGGGCGGGGCGAGGGGAATGGTGATCTGCTCGCTGGTGCCGGGGAAGACGACGACGCGGCCCAGGCGCCGGGTGTCCCAGTCGCCGGGGTCGCCGAGGAGTTCCAGGTCGTAGGCGTCGACGATGTGGCCGTCGTTGCAGACGAGGAGGTCGGCCGAGGTCCGCTCGCCGGGTGCGACCGAGTCGCCGGGGACGATCAGTTCGGCCCGCAGGCTCATGTGTGCTCTTCCTCCTTCCGTCTTTCATCGGATGTGTTCCGTTGTCCGCCTCATCCCTTGCGGGTGAAGAACTGCACTTCCGCCAGCCCGACCGGCGCCTTGGCGCCGGCGGCGTCGTCGACCCGTACGTCCTCGATCTGCAGCCGCACCGCCCGCACGTCGTCCACGCCCCAGCCGAAGGTCTGCGGGCCCGGCTGGTCCGCGAGGGTGATGTCCTTGACGAAGGCCCGGTCGTCCGCGGTGATCGCCACGGCCTTGAGGCGGTGCGGCCGGCCGGCCGCGAGGTAGTCCTTGGGCTGCTGGGACACGCCGTTGAGGATGACCAGCGAGGTGAGGCGGAAGGGCTGGCCGAAGTCCGCCTCCCACCACTGCCCGCGCGCGTCCGCGCCCGAATTCTTCGGCGCCCAGGCACGGTTGTTGACGCCGTCCGCGGCACAGCGGGCGGCGAAGCCGTCGCGTTCGCTGGACGCCGAGACGGTGTCGGGCACCACGGCGGTCTTCGCCGCGAACCTGTCCTGGACGCGTCCGGCGGCGGTGACCGCAGGGCCGGCCAGCCACGGTCCGCCTCCGGCGAGGACGACGACCAGGCCCACGCCGCCGGCACCGGCGAGCACGTACCAGGAGCGGTTGCGGTGCCAGACGGCGGGGCGTTCGCGGATGCGGGTGCGGGCGTCCTCGACGATCCGGCGCCACCACGGGAGGTGTTCGGGTTCCGGAGGCGGGCGCAGCAGTTCGCCGCAGTGCCGGCAGAAGTGCCGTTCCTGCGGGTTGTCGCGGCCACAGCCGGGGGACGGGCAGGCCAGCGGGGGCGTGCCGGTGTCCCTGGTGTCCTTGACGGCGAAGAGCCTGAGCGTCTGTTCGGCCCGGGGTTCGTCGCCGGGGGGCAGGAGCGTGGTGGGGCGGTGGTCCCGTGCGGGCCGGGGGGCGCGGGGTTCCTGCTCGTCCTGGCGGCGGTGCCGCGGGGTGCGCTGCCGGGGTACGGGCGGCAGGACCTGGGTGGCGTCCGGCGGTTCGGCGGGGGTGGCCGTCCAGTCCAGGTACGCCCCGCAGGCACCGCAGAAGACCTCTCCACGGCCCACGGGGCTCTCGCAGCCGGGGCACGGCTCCCGGACGCCGGGCGTGTGCGCGTGGCGTGCCATGTCACCTCACGTCCGGGTGCGGCGGGCCGGGCGGGCCCGCCGGCCGGGGGTCCGCGACGTCGATCGTCGCGTGGGCGTGGGCGGGCAGCCAGTCGCGCACCACGTGCACGACGTCCTGCGCCGGCATGCCGGCGGGCGGGGTGACGCGTACCCGGACGCGGGGCGGTTCGTGGTCCTCGGCGGTGTCGTCGGGCCACGGCCCGTACCGGGTGCCACCGGTCTCGGCGATCTCCACGTGGCCGCACAGGACATGACGGACCATCAGTTCCAGACCGGTGCGGGTGCCGCGCAGGCCCTGCAGCCGGACGCCCGCGGCCAGGGCGTAGCGGCGCCCCGCTTCGGGGACGGAGGCGGGCAGGTCGGCGCCGGTCCAGTCGAGCATCCAGTCCAGGAAGTCGGCGGGGGCGGTGCCGGGGGCGGTGTAGGCGTCCAGGCAGTCCAGCGTTTCGAGGACCGGGGAGAGGACGTCGTCGAAGCCGGAGACGAACCGGTCGGCGAAGTCCCCCTGCCGGTAGACCGCGGGCAGGGCGGCCAGCAGCGACCGGTACGCGGGGGTGTCCGCGGAGCGGTCCGGGCCCGGGCGCCGGCTCGTGGGCGTCATGCCGTCCCCCCGCTGCGCGGCCCGTGCGTGCGCTGCCGTGCGGGGGCCACGGCGACCTGGTGCCGGTAGGACAGGAACAGGGCCGTGGGGTCCAGTTCGATGCGCTGGGCGGCGGCCGAGCGCTCGCCCGTGGCGAGGTCGGCGGGGTACATCTCCAGTTTCTCGACGGCGTCGACGCCCTCCACCGCGGCGACGGCGGCGTGCAGTTCGCTCGATCGCAGGGTGCGGCCGAGGGGCCGGCCGGGACTGCCGTCGGGGCCCGGGAGAGGGCTGAGGAAGGCGTGCAGGACGTCGAGCACCCGGGCCCGCACCCGCTCGGGGTCCTCGCCGGGCGCGGCCTCGACACCGGCGACGACCGTGACGCCCTGGTAGGACGGGCCGCTGACCGCGACCCGGGTGCCCAGGGGGCGGCGCACGTCGATGGCCTGGGCGACGGCGGCGAGCAGGGCCTGTGAGGGCACGGCCGTGCGCCAGTCGTTCTCCAGGGCCTCGGCGGGCACGTCGGGGACGACCAGTACGCGGACGGGGCCGTGTCCGTGCTCGCCGAGGGTCTCCACGCACTCGATACGCCCGGCCTCGCGGCAGGCGCCGCGCGCGATGACCGCGTAGTCGCGGGCGGTGACGGCGCGCCGTTGGGTGCGCAGCCACTGGGCGGCGCGGAGTTTGACGCCCTCGACGGTCTCTGCGTCGACGCCGCCGCTCGCCGGTGCGCGGTTGGCGGCGCGGGCGACGGCGGCCAGCGGGGTGCGCAGCACGCTGAGCGTTCCGGCGGCGACGTTGCCGGCGCGTCCGCCGCCCCTGCGGTACTCGGCGGCGCTGATGCGGGCGCCTGGCTCGGGGACGGCGCCGAACTGGCGGACGGTGCCGTCGGGTTCGCGGACGGCGGGGCCGAAGCGGACCTCGCCGGCGACCTCGTCGACGGTGACGTGGCGGTCGGCGGGACCGGAGTCGGCGAAGGAGCCGACGACGGTCCAGCTGTGGCGGCCGGTCGGACCGTCGGTGAGGACGGTGCGCAGGGATCCGGCGGCGACGGGGCTCTGTTCGACGGGCAGCACCTGACCGGGCGTGCCGTCGGAGGTTCCCAGGTCCTCGCCGCGGACGATCTCGCCGTGGGTGGCGGAGGTGGTGCCGCCGATGGTGAAGGCCTCGATGCGGCTGATCCTGGGCGAGGCGGAGTAGCCGGGCTGTCCCGGTTCGCTCTCCACGACGCGGCAGCGCAGCCAGCCGGCGCGGCGGCGGCCGATGAGGGAGGGCGTGTGGCCCTCGGGGAGGTGGAGGACCACTTCGCCCGGGCGGTTGAGGCCGCCGGTGGTGTCGTGGTCCACCACGCAGGGCTGCCACTGCTCGCCGCACCAGGCCTCCCACACCAGCGGGGGGCGGCTCGGGTCGACGCCCACGCCTTCCAGGGCGCAGTCCACGCGCAGGGCCACGGCGCACCGGGGTGCCGCCTCGCTCAGGCCGATCAGCAGACTGTCGCCGACGGCGGGTTGCTGCGCGAAGCAGGTGACGGGGTCGCCGGCGGCGAAGCGTTCGGTGACGACGACTGCGGCGTGGCCCGGTTCGCTGGTGGCGATGTGCCGGAACGCACTGGACACGATGTGCAGTTCGCGGTCGACGGTGAACACGCACGCCTGGCCGCTGCCGGTGCGCGGGGTGGCGACCTCCGCGCCGACGGGCACGGTGACGGCCGTCTCCTGGGGCGCGGCCAGCCAGAACGTCACGTCCGCCCGCGCCGCCCGATGTGGCGTCAGCTTCAGGTCGAGCATGTCGAGGAATCCCAGGTGCACCTTCTCGGGCACCCGGTTGAGGCGGTACACCAGCTGGTCCACCATCTGCGCGAAGGCTTCGACGAGGGCGACGCCCGGATCGGAGACGTTGTGGTCGGTCCACTCCGGGCAGCGCCGCTGGATGAAGCGCTTGGCGTCGTCGACCAGGTCCTGGAAACGCCGGTCGTCGAGGTGGGGGCTAGGCAGGGGCATCGGTGCCTTCCTGGAGGGAGGTGGCCGTGCCGTGGTCCGCGCCGTGACGGGCGGGGATCACGTAGTACGGGAAGACGAGGTTGCGGCGGCTGTTGGTGTGGGACAGGTGGTAGGCGAGGTGGACACGCAGCACCTCGGGCTCGGCGGGGTCCTGCGTGACCTCGACGTCGTCGACGACGATGCGCGGCTCCCAGCGGTCGAGCGCCCGGCGCACCTCGTGGGCGACCGCGCCCATGGCGGAGGCGTCGACGGAGCCGAAGACGTGGTCGCGGATGGCGCAGCCGAACTCGGGCCGCATGGGCCGCTCCCCGGGGTCGGTGCCCAGGACGAGGCGGATGGCCTGCCGGATCTCCTCGTCGCCGTCGACCATGCCGACCCCGCCGGAGGGGCCGACGCCGAGCGGGAAGGCCCAGCCCCGTCCGATGAAGGCGTCGCTCATCTCACCCGCCGATCACGACGGTTGCGCAGCCGCCCACGATCGCGGCGCCGCACGGCAGCTTGTCGCCCATGCGCAGCACGGGCCGGCCGCCGACGAACACGGGCCGGGGCATGGGGGTGGGGATGACCGGTGCGGGCGGCAGGGGCGTCGGTCCGTGCGGCACCGCGCACAGGGCGAGTCCGGGTGCCACGGCGACGGGCAGCCCGCCGACCAGGACGTTGGGCATGCCGGGCGGGGCGACGGCCCCGGTGCCGGCGGGCACCGGCACGGGGCCGGGGTTGGGGATGTGGGACATGGCGTCGCCGACACGGGCTGCGGGCGGCATGGGCACGGTCTCCTTGCGTGAAGAGGTGGTGGGGGACGGTCAGTTGAGCTTGATCATCGAGCCCTTGATGGTCGTGATGCCCTTGCCCTCGACGTTCACCGAGGTTCCGGAGAGGTCGACCTTGCCCCCCTTGAGTTCCAGGGCTCCGGTCCCGGCGTCCAGCGAAATGCCCTTGCTGCCCTTGACCTTGACGGCCCCCGAGCTCGTGATCTCGACGTCGCCGGTGCTGGAGACGGTGACGGTGCTCCTGGCCTGGTTCAGCTCCAGCCGCAGCTTGCCGTTGCCGGTGGCCATGAGCACGCCCTTCGGGCCGCCGTCGGCGTCGAGCAGCTCCAGCCGCTGGCCGGTGCGGGAGACGAACGAGCGGACGTTGGTGACGCCCTTGGTCCCGTCGTAGAAGGCGTCCACTGCGTGGCTGCCGGGGTGACGCTGCTTGCTGTAGAGGCCCCCGATGACGTACGGACGGTCCAGGCTGCCCTGTTCGAAGCCGACGAGGACCTCGTCGCCGACCTCGGGGGAGACGATCCCGCCGTCCTTGGTGCCGCCGGTCTGGACGGTGCGCGCCCAGTCGCTCTCGTAGTCGTCGGACAGCCAGGGGAAGGTGAGCTTGACGCGGCCCAGCTTCATCGGGTCCTTGATGTCCTTCACCAGCCCGCACACCAGCCCGGCCAGGCGCGGGGCGGCGGCCTCGGGGTCGCCGGGGCGCGTCTCCTCCCCCGCCGGACCGTCGCCCTCCCGGACGGTGACCTCGGTGAGGTAGCCGGTGTCGGGGTGGAACTCGTGGCGCACGGACGTGGCCGTGTAGCGGCCGTCGAAGCCGTCGCCGAGCCCGGTGAGCGTCACCGCCGAGCGGACCCGCAGCTCCGGCGCCCCGCCGACGACCGCGTGCAACCCGGTGAGGCCGGCGGCCACTTCCTGCGCCATGGCGGCGGCGACGTGCTCGGCCTCGTTCTGCCCGGTGCGCGGCAGCGAGGTGAGCAACAGCGGCTCGCCGCGCACCGCGTCGCCGCCCGGCCGCCACGGCACGTCACGGGAAGCGGTCCGCCCGGCCTTGCGCTCGGCGACCAGCGCCTTGCCCGCGTCCGGGTCCCAGCCGCGCACCTGCACACCGGTGACCTGGTGGCGCAGGGAGGCGGTGGACCGCACCTTCAGCAGGTTCTGCCCGTACTCCAGGACGAGCGGGCTCTGTTCCGCGCGCGTGCGCGGCGAGGGGGCCTCGGAGGCACTGGCGAGGGTGCGGAAGTGCAGGGCACCGGTGCGGACGAACACGTCGTGGCCGCTCTCGCGCGCGAGCCTGCGCAGGAAGTCCCAGTCGGACTCCCCTGCCTGCGCGAGGTGTTCGTACACGAGCGGCGTGCTGTCGATGCGCCCCCGCTTGAGCCCGGCCTTCTGTGCCAGTTTGGCGGCGATCTCGCTCGCCGCCATCTGCCGGTAGAAGGTGACGCGGCGGCCGCGGCGCAGCCGGTGCGAGAGGTCCTCGGCCCGCAGGACGGTGTACGTCCCCGACTCCCCCGCGACCACCTCGCATCCGGTGATCTCCCCGGTGAACAGCTCGCTGCTGCCGGTGCCCGTACGGGCCACGAGCTCCAGCGGCGAACCGAGCCGCAGCCCGGTCCGGCGCGGCAGTTCGCATCCCGGGTCCCGGAAGCCGAGCTCGCAGGATGCCGAGGAGTGCCGGGTCTCCTCGACGGACGCCCAGGCCACGGTCTGGGTCAGGGTTTCGGGCAGCGCTTTGCCGCCGATGCGGGCGAGCAGCCCGGCGGTGTGACGTCGCACCACGGCAACAGCCTTCTCTCTCGGTCGTGTTCGTACAGGCTCGGGGCGTCCGTGCCTCAGGCCGGTTCCCGGTCCCCGCCCCCGGCCGGCAGCACCAGGGAGCGGCCGGCGCGCAGGCGCAGCGGGTCGTCGATGCCGTTCCGCTCGGCGATCTCCCGCCATTCGGTGGGCGACTTGCGCAGCCTGCGGTGGACGACCGAGGGCAGCGTGTCCCCGGCGACGACCGTGTGCACGTGGCGGGAGTCCGGCGAACCGGACGTCGGGTTCTGCCGCTTGCGGGCCAGCCCGATCTCCTCCAGCGTCAGCGCGCACACCGCCCGCTCCGGACTGCCCTGCGGCGAGAACAGCGAGTAGACCGCCTCGACCTTGCGCAGACAGGACATGAAGGACACCGACGAGGACTTCCCCCACCGGAACCGCACCCAGGGCGGCGACGGCAGGTCCGCGTGGATGCTGTCCTCGGTGGGCGCGCACCACTTCAGGAGCCGGGACACCCGCTCGTCCACCGAGCCGTCCTTGCCCTCCCCGTCCAGCAGCACCCGGAGCGTCAGCACGCGCGGCTCCGACCCGGTGAACTCCGGCGTCGCGGCCGCGGCCGCGGAGCGCACGTGGTGCCGGGCCCAGGCGGCGCCCTTCACCAGGGTGAGTTCCGCCGGGTTGAACTGCAGGTTGACGGTCTCGCCGGACAGCTTGCGCGGCTCACCGCCGGAGCCGGTGGGTGGCGCGTAGCACTCCAGGGCGGCGCGTTCCATCTTGTCCGTGTTCTCACCCCGCATGGGTGGGCGTCCTTTCTCTCACTGGTCGTTCACCGGCTTCCGGGTTCGGAGAACCCGTGGTGCACGATCTCCAGCACTTCCATGCCGGCCATGGGACTGTTCACGTCGAAGGTCGGCCCGCTCCACGAGACGGGCACCACACCCATCAGCCCCCACCGGGCCAGCACGGTGCCGTCGCTCTTGAGCGCGGCGATCTCGCCGGTCACCCGGCGCCGGTCGGTCACGGCGGCGTGCATCCAGCTCAACGCCTTCCCGGCGTCGGGCCCGACGGGCCGGGACAGCACGAGCGGGGGGTAGGTGAGCCGCTTGGGCAGGTACCAGGTGAACCCGTTGCTGCCGCCCTCGGCGTACTCCTCCACCTCGACCGCACAGCCGAGTCCTTCACAGGTGGTGAAGCAGCCGAGGTCCTGGCGGTCGATGGTCAGCCGGAAGCGGTGGCTGACCAGGAGGTCGGTCTTGGCGGGTGGCATGGTCGTCAAACCCCTGAATTCTGTGCTGATGTCGGTGCGGCGGTGCCCTGCCGGGGGAGGCAGGGGGCCGGGATGCCCCAGCGCTCGGTGACGGCGGGCCCGGCGCCCGGTGCCGGGGCCTGGGCGGCGGGTACGCGGACGTTTCCCGTCGCGTACGACTCCGGGGCAACCGCACTGTTGGGGAGGGCCGGGCCCGTGAGCGGCACGATGCGTGCGCGGGTGGGCCTGACGGTGCGAACTCCTCGGTGCAGGAGGGCGGATGGCGGCTGTGGCTCTGATATCTGTTCGGGTACGGGGGCGGGGACGGGCCGACCGGTGACGGGGGTGGTGGACGCACCCGTGACGGACGTGGTGTCCCGGCCGACCGTGGGCACGGCGAGCGCTTCGGCCCCGGGCACGGCGGATCGCGCAGCCGTAGGCCGAACGAGCCGGCCGGTGACGGGCACGGCGAGGCGCTCGACGGATCCGCTGACTCCCGGACTCCGCAAGGGAGGTCGGTGCGGTGCAGACGCCCGCTCCGACACGGCGGGCCGGGCAGTCGCCGGAGCGGCGGCCGGGCCTGCAGAAGCGCCGGTGACGGGCCTGACGTCCTGGCCGGCCGCCGGAGCAGCGGGCCATTCGGTCCCGGTTGCCATGGACCGCGCGGCCGTAGGCCGAACAAGCCGGTCCGCGACGGGCACGGCGAGACGCTCATCGGAACCGCCAACTCCCGGGTTCCACAAGGGAAGTCGGTATGACACAGACACCCGCTCCGACACGGCGGGCCAGTCACCCGCCGGAGCACCGGCCGGCCCTGCAGAAGAACCGGTGACGGGCCTGACGTCCTGGCCGGCCGCCGGAGCAGCGGACCATTCGGTCCCGGTTGCCATGGACCGCGCGGCCGTAGGCCGAACAAGCCGGTCCGCGACGGGCACGGCGAGACGCTCATCGGAACCGCCAACTCCCGGGTTCCACAAGGGAAGTCGGTATGACACAGACACCCGCTCCGACACGGCGGGCCAGTCACCCGCCGGAGCACCGGCCGGCCCTGCAGAAGGACCGGTGACGGGCCTGACGTCCTGGCCGGCCGCCGGAGCAGCGGACCATTCGGTCCCGGTTGCCATGGACCGCGCGGCCGTAGGCCGAACAAGCCGGTCCGCGACGGGCACGGCGACCGGCTCAACCGGACTTGAGGAAGGGCCGAGAGGCCTGTCGGTCACGGGCACGGTGAACGGACCGGTGACGGAGCTGGTGTCCTGACGAGGCGCGGGACTGGCGGGCTGTCCGGCTTCGGCCACCGTGGACCGCGCAGCCGCAGGCCGAGCAAGCTGGCCGGCAATGGGCACGGCGAGCGGCTCAACCGGACCGATGCTCCCCGGACCCCGTAGAGCAGGCAAGTGCGGCACGGATGCCCACTCCTGCGCTGCGGGCCGGTCCGGCCCTGTGGAAGGACCGGCAAGCAGGTCGGTCACGGGCACAGTAAACGGACCAGTGACAGAGCCGGCCTCCCGGCCGGCCGCGGTACCAGCGGGCCATCTGGCCTCGGTCACCGTGGACCGCGCAGCCGCAGGACGAGCAAGCCGGCCGGCAATGGGTACGGCGAGCGGCTCAACCAGACCGAGAACTCCCGTACCCCGCACGGCCGGTGAGTGCGGCACCGATATCCACTCCGACACGGCAGGTCGGTCGACCGCCGGACCGGCGGCCGTCTCGCCAAGCCGGTCGGTCGTGAGCGCAGTGAGCGCGCCGGTGGCGGACCGGGGGCCCGCCGCGGGTCCAGACCCCGCGGACCGTGCAGCCATGGGCCGAACAAGCCGGTCGGCAACGGGCGCCAGGACTTTCGGATGCCGGAGCGCAAGCGAATGCGGCACAGGCGCCCGCCTCGGCACAGCGGGCCGGTTGGCAACGGGCGCGGCGAGCAGTTCAACGTGCCCGATAACTCCCGCACCCTGCACGGCCGGTGGGTGTGCCTGATTCAGTACGGCGACCGGTCTTGCGGAATTTCCGGCCGGCATACTGGCCAGGGACTGCAGCGGTGTCGTGGCCACGCGCGGCTCGGGGCCGAAGCCGTTGGCAGGCCCCCGAGTACCACGGCGCGGGAGGTGCACCGGACCCCGCCATGCGGCTCCGGCCGGCTCCCGGACCCGGACGTCGTGGCCGCCCGTGCTTGCGGTGGGTGCGGCGAGCGCAGCCCCGTACCCCGCCGCACCGCCCGCAGCTCCTTCCGGAGCGGGCGCTTGGGCTCGTCCTGACGTGCCGGTCCCGCCGAACGGCGTTGCGTCGCGGACAGGGACACGGGACCGTACGGGCACGGCGCGGAAGAGCTGCTGCGGGCGGTGCAGGGCACCCGGACCCGGCGCACCGGCCTGGTCAAGGCCAGGAACGACGAATCGGAGCGGCGCGGCGCCGGCCACATGTGACCGGGCAGTGTTCGTCGGCGTGGCGCCAGGCGCCATTGCTTCCCCGACGGTGAGCGCCGACCGTCGCGCCTCCGCTCTGCTCAAAGGTTGAGCGGCCCGCGTCGGCATGCCCTGACCTTGGGTCGACCGGGCGGCAAGGGACGGAACGGGGCGGCGGGACGATATCGACAGCCCTTCCCCGCCGCGGCTGTTGCCGCGCCGGACGAGGGGAACCGGAGGAGCCGTAAACGTCTGGACGCGTTCCCCGTCACCGCCGTCGTCACGTGCATCGAGCATGCGGTTGCCCGGCGACGGGCGCGACTGTCGCGCATCCGGATTCCACGGGCTCGCCGTACCTGCATCAGGCTCGGCCGGACCAGCAGACGTCACGCCCGCGTCCGGCGTCGTCGGCCCGCTGCCGGTTGCGCCGCTGCGCGTCACCTCGCGGCCCGACGCGGCCTGTTCTCCGAGGCTGTCACGCCTCACAGAGACGTGACCATCAGGCCGCCGAACGGCATGCGCCGGCAGCATCTCCTCATCGAGCGTGCGCGAACCGTTCGCCGATACTGCATCACTCACCTCGGGCCGCGGCACCAAAGTTCCGCTGTCCGAGGGACATTCGGCCACGCTGTGCAGTCGTGCCTGCTGCGCGTCAGACACGCTCTCACGGCGACCGGTGCGCTCTGCCGAACCCGGTGAAGCCGTGCGCCCCGTGCCGGCACGGGGCGCGCTCGATTCGGGCGCCGGTACGACACCGGACTCCGAAGCCGCTCGGACACTGCGATCGGCGCGAGCGCCATCGTCCGACTGCGCCAGGTCCGACAGCGATGCATCGTGCGCAGGCACATCGGCGATCCGCCCCACCGTTCCCGCATTCCCGGGCTGCGAGACCTGCGGCCGCCCGCCGGCCATGCCACCGTCGCGTGCCGTGCGACGGTGTTCCGAGGCCTGTGCCTCAGCGCGCCTGCCGGTGTCCGTCTGCGCACCCCGCGGAGGCGCCGCAGGCGACACCGTGCGAGCACCGGACTGCACGGTGTGCGTCTCGGCACTGCTACGCCGGCGCTGATCCCGATCATCGCCTGCCGCAGGTGGGTTGCAGTCCCCACGGCCGTCCTGGCCACGCAGCGTGGCCTCGCGCGCCACCGGCTCGGGGGCAACGGCCCCGGTCGACCACACGGCACCGGCACGTTCCGCACTGGTGGAATCCGGCTCTCGGGGGACGCCACTCGCACCGACCCGCCGAGCGGATCGCGAGCGAGGCTCAGACGCCGCCCGGTCGTCGCCGAGCGAAGAGCCAACTGCCGACGGGCCGGAAGCCGACCGCTTCTGCCGATGCGTGCGCACCCGCTCGGGCCTGGCATCGCCTTCCGTCGCGGACCGCCCCACGGCCGCCCTCGCCGGCCGGTCACCCTCGGCCCCACGGGCTTCGGGGGTCTGCCGGGCAGCCGCACCCGTCCCGCCCTCGGCACGCCGCCGCGACGAGCGCCGTGCCCGCCGCACCACCGTCCGCGACGTACGGCCCAGTGCGCGCCGCCACCAGGCGGCACCCGTCTGCTCCGAGACCGGGTGCGCATCCGGAGCCGAAACACCGACGGCCCCGGGCGGCCACGCCTCCTCCTCGGACACGGCCCACACCAGGCGGGCCTTCTCGCGGTACCGCCCGGACCCCACCGGATACCGCCCTTCCGGCGCCCGGAACACCAGCGGCGGCACCGGGGAGACCTGGGTGGCCAGTCCGGAGGACAGCCGGTGGTCGCGCCATGTCGCCAGCAGGCGGCGCGTGCGCTCCTCCTCCGTGACCGTGCGCAGCCGTCCGCCGAGCGCGAGCGGTACGACGGGCGCGGGGTGCTGCTGCACGGTGCTACTCCTTGCCTGTCAGTTGGTTGATGGTGCCGATCTCCGCGACGTAGCGGCGGCGTTCGCCGTGGTCCAGGTCGAGGATGTCGTTGAGGGGCCAGTGGAAGTGGTAGGCGATGTACGCGACTTCGGCATAGAGGTCGTCGGCCGCGTACACCGTCATTCCCCCAGGCGGCTCCCCATGTCGACCGGGAACTCGTGGTGGCACTGCGGACACGCCGTCCGCGCGATCGCGGTGCCGTCGGTGTTGATCTGCTCGTAGAACCGCTGCAGGAACGCCAGGTCGGCGGCGAACAGGTCCTCGATCATGCTGGCGTGAATATCCGTCAGCGTTCCCAGCCGGGTGACGACCCGGGCGAGCAGGACGACCGACAGGTACGGCGGGTTGTCCTGGACGCGCTGGTCCCGCAGCGGGAACAGCTCGTCACGGGCAGTCGCCAGGCGCATCACGCCGTCGCGGTGCACCCGGCCCTCGTCGTCCACGTAGCCACGCGGGAGCGTGAACGGGAACTCCGTGGGCAGGGTGGGAAGGGGGCGGGACGGGTCGGTCCGTCCCGCGCCCTCCTCGCGCGTGCGGTCGGCAGCCCCGGCCGGGGCCGGGTCGGGGGTCCTGGCGGGCCCCTCCGTCACACGCCCGCGCCTCACTTCTTCTCTTCCACCCGGGTGAAGTGGATCTCAAGGGTGAGCGTGGTCATGTTGTTCTGACCGGCGCTCATGCCGCTCTTGCTGCGCGAGCCCAGCACCGCGTTGATGAGGTTGGTGCGGCCGACGACCTTGCCGTCCTGGCCCTGTCGTTCGAGGGTGACGTTGCGGTAGCGGCCGGGCTGGCCCGTCCGGCACTCCTCCCACCACTTGTCCACCTCGGAGATGTTCTTGTCGTTGGCCACGATCACGACCTGGACGCTGCCGGGCTGCTGGTCGGTGGTGACCAGCACCCAGTCCGACTTCCCGTCGCCCGTCTGGACCTGGGTCTTCTCGACGGACAGGCTCTCGGTGATCTCACCGATGCTGATCAGGTGGCCGATCTGGGACTTGTCGAGCTGGAAGCCGAAGGTCTGCCCGACTCCGCCGACGATCTCGGCCGGGGTACCGCCACTCATGGCTGACTGTTCCTCTCAGTTGGAAACGGATGGACTGGATGGACTGGACGGGGAGCAGGCCCTGTTACTCGGCCGAGGCTCCGCCCAGGGACTGCTGCGAGAGCCGGAAGACCACGAACTCGGCCGGCTTCACGGGAGCCACGCCGATCTCGACGATGACCTGTCCGGAGTCGATGACGTCCGGCGTGTTGAGCTCCGCGTCGCACTTGACGTAGTAGCCCTCCTGCGGGCTGGCGCCGTAGAGCGCGCCCTGGCGCCACATGCCGTCCAGGAAGGCGCCGACGTTGCGGCGGATCGTGGCCCACAGCCGCTCGTCGTTGGGCTCGAAGACCACCCACTGGGTGCCCTGGTAGATCGACTCCTCCAGGTAGTTGAAGAGCCGCCGGACGTTGAGGTAGCGCCACGCGGGGTCGCTGGAGAGCGTGCGGGCGCCCCAGATGCGGATGCCGCGGCCGGGGAAGCTGCGGATGCAGTTGATGCCGGCCGGGTTGAGCAACTCCTGCTCGCCCTTGGTGACCTGGAGCGGCAGGTCGAGGGCTCCGCGCACCACCTCGTTGGCGGGAGCCTTGTGCACACCGCGCTCGGAGTCGTTGCGGCCGTAGATGCCGGCGACGTGGCCGGAGGGCGGCATCATGATGCTCTTGCCGGTGGCCGGGTCGGCGACCTTGACCCACGGGTAGTACAGGGCCGCGTACTTGGAGTCGAAGCCCGCCTCGTTCTGCCGCCAGTCGTGGACCTCGGCCGGCAGCATCTCCGGCAGCGGGTCGATGATGGCCATGCGGTTGGCCATGTTCTCGCAGTGGTTGATCATCGCCAGCTGGATGGCCTTGACCTGCTCGCGGTCCAGGGCACCCTGCTGGTAGGCGGCCATGAGGTCGGGAGCGGCGAGCATGGTCACCTCCTCGATGGCCTCCAGGCCCGACAGGCCGGAACGCTTGGCGACATCGCCGACGTAGCGGCCCACGGCCGACACCTCGGCGCCCGTGGCGGCCGGGGCCGCCCCGGCCGCCGGGGCGGCGGCGAGCGTGAGTTCCTGCTTCTCGGGGAGGGCGAGGGCGGCGTCCTTGGCGGCGGTGCCCTCCAGGATCGAGATGAACTGCGAGCGCTCCCGGACCGCGGTGACCACGTACTGGTCCGAGGCCCGGTCGGCGGAGACGTCGAACGACTCGACCTGCTTGCCACCGGACTTGACGACGAGCTGGAAGAGATCCGGGCCCGTGGTGCCGGCGCCGTCCTGGGCGCCGCCCGTCGGCGGCTCGGCGTCCTTGCCTGCGGCCTTGTCGCCCGCCGCCGGTGCCCGGCGCGCCTTCGGCGGCTGGGCGGCGGGGCGCTGCTGCACCTCGACGGTGACGTCCTTGTCGGCCGCCGACGGCAGCGCCGCGACCCGGAAGCCGCCGAGGACGTGGGACCGTGCCGCCCCCGGCACGGTCTGGGCACCGGCCGCGCTCGCGGCCACGGCCTCCGGGCCGTTCGGCCGGCCGCCGACGCGGACGACGTAGCACGAGCCGCCGCCGTTGGCGAAGTAGCCGTAGACCGAGTGCGCGAGATAGGAGCCCTCGACGAAGTCGCCGAAGGTGGTGGTGAACTGATTCCAGTTCGAGACCCGTACGGGTTCGTCGACCGGGCCCTGCTCGGCGAATCCCACGAAGGCCGCGACCGCGGTGCCGACGCCCTCGATGGGACGCGAACCGCCGTCCGTCTCCTCCATGTAGACACCCGGGGACAGATATGTGGGCACCCGTGACTCCCTGCCTGAAGTGGTTGGTTCGTGAAACGCGATCTGAGATCACGTTAGCTCTCGGAATTACCCGTCGGGCCTGTTGGAGATACCCTTGTCAACCTTTGGCCGACAGGGGTCGACCCGTTGTCATCACACGGCGCATCCGACGAATCCCGCACACAGAGAATTCGCCCGGCGGCGGGCAACACGGCCCGCCGCCGGGCGAATTCACGCTTACGCGGTTCTTACGCCGCGAACATTCTCGTTCCTTTCAGTCCATGAGCATCCGGCGAAGTCCCGCCCGCACCTCCGGCGTGAGGACCGCGCCGACGCGGTCCACCAGCCGGGCCGCCTCGTAGGCCACGAGCCCGATGTCGCAGCCCGCGCCGGTCAGCACGGTGAGCGCCGATCCGTCCGAGATCGTCATCGTGCACAGGAAGCCACCGTCCATGTCCACGACCGTCTGGTTGACCCATCCCGTCCCGCACACCTCGGCCGCTCCGCGGGTGAGCGAGACCAGCCCGCACGCCACGGCGGCCAGCCGTTCGGCCGCCTCACCGCTCAGCCCGTTGCCGGCGGCGGCGAGCACCAGTCCGTCCGCGGACACGGCGACGGTGTGCCGCACGCCCGGTGTCGCCCGGACGAAGTCCCGGATCAGCCAGGCCACATCGCCGGCCGTGGTCCGCGGGTCCGCTTCGTGGACCGTCCCGTTCGTCGTCATGCGCCCGTGCCCTTCTCGTACATCGACTCGTGAATCGGGGATTCGCCAGGCCGCCGCGGCACACCGGCGGCGCCGCCCTCGTCCCGGGCCCGGCGCACGCCGCCGTGGAACCCGGCCATGCGGCCGCGCAGTTCGTCGGGCGAGAAGCCGGTGCGGGAAGGCCTTTCGGCACCCGCCCCCTTCCTCCCTGCGGTGTCCGTGCCGCCCAGCGACGCGCGCGGCACGCGGCGCGGCAGCCCGGCGCCGGTCGGCCGTTCGCCGGGCCCGTGCGCGGCGACGGGGCCGCCGGGGCGGGGAGGGGGCATGGGTCCGGGCGGGACGGGGCCGGCCGGGACAGGGGGTGGGGCCATGGGGGTCTCCTGCGTGCGATGCCCGACGGTGGCGTACGGCTCGTGGTGCGGTGCGCGGACGACGAGCAGGGCCGGCGGCAGTTCCACCGCCACCGTGCAGCCGACGCCCTTGCAGGACAACACGACGTCGATACCGTGCCGTTCGGCGAGCCGGCTGACCACGTACAGGCCCATCTGGCGCGTGGTGGCCACGTCCACCAGGGGCGGGTCGCTCAGGCGGGTGTTGAGCTCCGCGGCCTTGGCGGCGGGCATGCCGACGCCCCGGTCGCGGATCTTGACGACGATGCCGCCCGCCGGGCTCGCCCCGGTGGTCACGTGGACCGGTTCCGCGGGCCCGGAGTACTGGGTGGCGTTCTCCAGCAGCTCGGCGAGCAGGTGGCTGACGTCGTGCACGGCGGGCCCGGAGACGTGCACGTCCGGCAGGTCCCCGATGCGTACGCGCGTGAACTGCTCGACCTCGGCCGCCGCGGCCCGGACGACGTCCAGCAGCGGTGCGGGGACGGCGTGCACCCGGCCGGGGCGTTCGCCGGCCAGGACCAGCAGGTTCTCGCAGTGGCGGCGGATGCGGGTGGCGAGGTGGTCGACCCGGAAGAGGCCTTCCAGCTTCGCCGGGTGGGCCTCGTTCCGCTCGAGTTCGGAGATCATTTCGAGCTGCCGGTAGACCAGGATCTGGCTGCGGCGCCCCATCGAGGCCAGCATCGCGTTGACGCTCTTGCGCAGCATCGCCTGGTCGGCGGCCTGGCGCACGGCCTCGTGGATGACGGCGTCGAAGGCCCGGGAGACGTCCCCGACCTCGTCGCGGGTGCCGACGTCGACGGGTTCCGTGGTCAGGTCCACCTGGCCCGGCGCCCCTTGGGAGACGGAGGCGACCAGGGCGGGCAGCTGGTGCTCGGCGGCCTGCAGGGCTGCGCGGCGCAGCCGTCGCAGCCGGCTGACGAGCGAGTGCGCGGCGGCCGCCGCCACCAGCAGGGACAGGCCCAGGGCGACGGCGACGAACGCACTGTCCATCGCGGCGTCCCTCCTGGCCTGCGCCTTCGCCGCCGTGATGGAGCCGAGCATCCTGTCGGCAACCTCGGACTCCACCGTGCGCAGGCCCTCCAGGGCCTGAGTGGCCGTCCGGTGCCACTGCTGCGCCTGCAGCGTCGGTGCGGCGCCCTTGGCGTCGCGCTGGGCGGCGGCCGCGGCGGCGCGGGCCAGCTTGCCGGTCTCCGTGAGGTGCTGGGTGATGCGCTGGTAGGCCGCCGCGTCCTGGGGGACGGCTGCGGAACGGAACTGGCGCAGGGCGATGTCCTGGAAGCCCTGCGAGACCAGCAGTGCGGCGGCGACGTCGGGGGTGACGCGTCCGTGGGCAATGGCGGCGTTCAGCAGGGCGCGTTCGCTGGACAGGGACAGTTTGCCGACGGACAGCGCGTACAGGGCCCAGCCTTCGGTGGATGCCGTGTCGCCTCCGTGGTTGGCCTCCGTGCCCAGGCTCAGGAGCGGGAGGACGAGGTCGGAGTAGGCGGTCTGGCTCGCCACCGTGTCCGTGGCGTCGGTGAAGGCCTTGTTGCGGACGTCGGTCAGCGTGTGCAGCGCGGACTCGGCGTCGGCCACGCGCTGTTCGACGCGTGTGTCCGCGTCGGTGGCCTGTACCCGGGAGCGGAAGGCGGCCAGGGCTCGGTCGGTCGCGGCGCGGTGTTCGCGTACGGCGTCGCCGGTCTTGCCGGGGGTGAGCGCGGCGATGTCGCGTTCGTTCTCCAGGGCGTGGGCGAGCGTGGTGGCCGCGACGACGAGGCGGACGGTGGCCTCGGTCCGGGTCAACTGCTCCGCCTGGTCGAGGGAGTGGGTCACCCGGGGTACCGCGAGGCTGATGCAGAGGGCTGCGGGGAGGACGAGGACGAGTGTCATCCGGGTCCTCAGACGCCAGTGGCGCGGGCGGGAGAGGAGCCGCAGGTGTCCGTCGCCGCGGTGGGCCCGGCTCCGGGGCGGGCGGGTGCCGTCCTCGCCCGGGGCCGGTCGCGAGGTGTTGCTCAGGGGAATGTTCATGATGATCGGCGCCCACGCTAGGGAGCGGCGTCTTGGGAGTCTTGCGACAAAGGTCGCGTTCCATGTCACCAAAAGAGGACATTTTCCAAACCGATCGTCCGCTTCGTCTCAGTGCCTGTATCAGACACTTTGCGCATCGTGGGATGGTCGGCGGCGACCTGACCGAGCAGCCGGGTGCCGGCGACGGCGTACGATTCGTGGGTGAATCTGAAGATCGTCCGCCGCAGCAACCCTCGCGTCCTCCTGCGGGAGCACACCCGGACCGACCTCGACACCCTCACCCGGATCTGGTGCGACCCCACGGTCACGCGACACCTGGCGACGGAGACCCTGTCCCCCTCGGAAGCCGGGGAGAAGCTCGACGACATCCTCGCGGACGTCTCGCGCCGGCCGCGGATCCGGCACCAACTCGCCGTCGTACGGCGCTCCGACGACGCCGTGATAGGCACATGCGGTCTCGACGCCGAGGACACGGCCGGCTACGTGCACAGCTGCGCGCTGATCCCGGACACCCGGCATCAGGGTCTGGCCGTGGACGCCCTCGAGCTCCTCGTCGGCATCGCGTTCGACGAACTCGGGCTGCACCGCGTGTGGTGCGGGACGAACGGCGACAACACCGCGCCCCAGCGCGTACTGCTCGGCGCCGGTTTCCGACGCACCGGGAGGGTCGAGGACCACTACTTCAAGCAGGGACGCTGGTGGGACGTCGAGGAGTTCACCCTCACGGCACACGAGTGGCGGACCCGGACGGACGCCCGCCCGGCCTGAATACGTGTCGGCGGTCCGTGACGCACGTCGGGCAGTCCGTCCGCGACGTCACTCTCGAGGCCTTCACCGCACTGCTGGGCTGGGTGACGTGCCATGAGTTGTCGAGGTGCCACACCCCACGCCGCGCCCACGCGAGCCGGGAAGCGGGTACCGGCCGCTATCACACGTTCCTGTTCCTGGGCCGGACTGCTCGGGGTAGGGCCGGCCTCGCGGTCGGCCCGGCGTGAACGGCCAGCATGCGGGCGACCGTTCGCGACCACGGGAACTGCTCGGCCCGGGCCCGGGCGGCTGCCCGCCGCAGACCTTCGGGGCGGTCGAGCACGGCGAGGACGGCGTCCGCCGTCTCCGGTGCGGACAGCGGCGCGGCGAATCCGGCGTCCGGGGCGAGGAGTTCGGCCGCACCTCCCCGGTCCGCCGTGACCACCGGGGTGCCGCAGGCCAGGGCCTCCAGGACCGACAGGCCGAAGGCCTCCACCGGGCACGGTGCCAGCGCGACGTCGGCCCGTGCCGTCATGGCCGCCACTGCCCGGCGGCCGGCGACATGGCCGTGGAAGCGCACCGGCAGCCCGGCCGCCCGCCGCTCCAGCCCGGCCCGCTCGGGTCCCTCACCCAGCACGTCCAGCCGCGCGGCGATGCCGCGTCGGCGCAGCACCCGCAGCGTCTCGACGGGCAGCTGGGGATACTTCTCTTTCCACAGCCGCCCCACGTACACCAGCCGTATCTCATGGCCGCCGCGTCCGGCGGCCGGGCCCGCCGCCGAGGGCGAGAACGTCTCCAAGTCCACGCCCAGCGGCACCTGGTGCAGCACGGGCGCCGCGATCCGGGCGAACTCCGCGCAGGAGAAGGCCGATGCGGCGACCACGGCGTCGAACGCCGTGAGCAGCCGGCGGTTGTACGCGTCCGCCGTGCGCCGCAGCGGCACCCATCGCGGCAGTTTGGGCGAGAGGATCGCGTCCAACCGTTCGTGGGAGAACAGCACGGCACGGACGCCGCGTGCGCGCGCCCAGGTCCCAGCGTGGACGAGACTGGACTTGTCCGACACCTCCACCGAGTCCGGAGCCAGCCGCTCCAGCAGTCGGCGCAGCACGCCCGGCGCGATCAGAAGCCGGTAGCCCCTGCCCACGGGCACACCCGGCAGCGTCATCCGCAGGCCGTGCGCGGCACTGCGCACGCACCCGTACCGGCCGCCCGGCACGATCAGCACCCGCTCGTGCCCCGCACGGACGTAGCCCTCGCCGAGCGCGTTCACCGCGGTGCGCAGGCCGCTGGAGGAGGGCCCGTAGAAATTGGCGACCTGCACGATCCTCATCGGGTTCCCTCCAGGGGCCGCCGCAACCGCACCACCTCGCACAGGGGCAAGGGCGCGCCTCTGCGGCGAGCGCGGCGTCGACGGACTCCGGAGCGTACTGCCGCAGGCCGGGCCGGTCGAGGTCGGCGGGCTCAGAGGCGGCGAACCGGAAGCGCCGGATGAGCCCTGCCGGCTTACCGGCTTCGAGAAGGCCCGCTACGTTCGCAGGAACGAAGTGGAGCGGCTGATCGGGAAGTTGAAAATCAAGCGGGCGGTTGCCACGACCTTCGATAAGCGGGCCCATGACTTCTACGGCACTGTGACCGTTGCGGCCATACGCCTGTGGCTTCGTGCATGACCCGCCAGAGGGAACCTGGTTGGCCCCGGGCCTCCCTCCCCGGGCCCCCGGAGAGGGAGGCCTGCCGCCTAGGGGGTGATGACCACCTGGTACGCCTCGCCGTCGAGGACGCGCTCGGACTGAACCTTACGGCCCACTTCCCCTCCCGCGCCCGTGTTCTCCCCCTTGGGGACATGAGCCCTGACGCAGGGCGCGACGCCGGAGTTGCGTACGACATCAACGCGCCATGCGCCGCCGCCTATGGCGCGGGGGATGATCTCCGCGCACAGGTCTCCGAGCGTGCCGCCCTGTGTAGTCCTGGCGAAGGGGAACTCGTCACAGGAGTCGTCCACGACGGTGAGGTCCGGCTGGAAGGGCTTGGGGGGAGCCTCGCAGCTGTAGTAACGCCTGCTGCGCTCCCGCTTGTCGTCGGCGTCACGCGTGAGCGGCCTTTTCGCGGTGCCCATGGCATTGTTGCCGCTCAGGTTGTTCTGCGCCCATTCGTAGGCCACTGCGGCGGCCCCGAACCGGGACTTGCTGAGGGTCACCCTGGCCAGGTTGTCGGTGGCGATGCAGCCGGGGCCGTTGCCGACCTGCCCGTCACAGGCCACCGCGGGACCCGCCCACTGCCCGTAGCTGATGATGGGGTAGAGCGCGTCGGCGCTCTCCGTCTGGCTCTGGTAGGCGATCTGGCTGCGCGAGCGCTCGCCGCCGCCCCGGGTCGTGGTCTCGTAGGACAGGTGCCCGGTCTCGTCCGTCTGGTTCGCGCTCAGCGTGATGCCCCCGCCGCCCCAGGCGGGCGGCCCTCCGCCCGTGCACACGGTGCACGACGACGACAGAGAGAGCTTCACACTCTTGACGTTGGTGAACTCGTAGGAGTACACGGTGATGCTCTCGTCCCACCTCACCTTGTTGTATTCCACCGCGGACCGGGCGGTGACCAGAAGTGGGGCGGTGCCGATCACATTGTCCTGGCCGTCCATGAGCGCGTACACGATGCCGTGTCGCACGCAGTAGGCGTGGCGGTTGGAGACGACATCCTGGCGTTTGTCGGAGGTGCACAGCGCCTCCGGGCTGGCATCCGGGTCGTCCCCGGGGTCGACGCCGTCCCGGGGAGTAGCGGCGGCCCCGGGGGCAGCGGCGGTGCGGGCGCGGATACGGGCGAGATCCCCGGCGGTGACGGGCCGCTCCTTGACGCAGGCCCATGTCGCGCCCTGGCGTGCGAGCTTGGAGCCGGGGATGGTAGCCGTGCAGGTGCCGTGGCCCTCGGGAGCCGCCGATAGTGGTGCGGCGGCGGCCGGCGAGGCGCCCAGGGCGAGAAGGGCTGCGGTGAGGGCGAGAGCAGTCATCGCAGCCGGCAGTCGTCTGACACGTTTCAATGGTGGTCCCCCCTTTTTTTTCGGTGGCATATACGTGTTCCGTGCCTGGACCACATGCGCTCGGGGTTTGCCTGCCCCCGATCGTTCATAGGGCCGTTCACTCCGGCGCGCAAACATTCAAGGCACCACGGCCGTCGAAGGCCCCCGGTTTCAGAATGTGCAAGTTGGCCGAATAACGCGGTGGCTTGATGGCGGCTGGTCGCGCCGACGCATGATGAAAGACCGGTCCGGCGGTCGCCGGCCGTCGAGGTGACGGCAGCGGAATCACGACGGAAACAGCCCATCTGTACGACGGTGATGGCGAATCGTAGCTCCGCAGATGAAATTCTGATGAGCCCCGGGCAGGTCAAGACCGCTCAACAGCCCATGAAGGGGCATGGGTTTCGCTTCGGACCGGCTGATTCCGTCATCGTCACTGCGTGGCTGCCGACGCTAAATTCGCCTCGATCGACCACCGCTCCCCACCACATGACTGGCAGGGTTCCGGCCTGGGGCGTCATGGCGCCCGGCCAGGGAAAGGGCATGATGAGCCACTTAAGATCTCCCGGCCACTGGGCCAGAGGGCTGGCAGCCCTCGCCGTAACCGCTACGTCGACGTTCGCCGCCCTCACCGCCGTGGCCGGCCCCGCCGCCGCGGCAGGGCATCCGAACCCCGCCACAGCCGCCGGCCAGCCGAAGCCCGGCGACGCCTGTACCTCCGCCGACCTCGGCACACGCCACCCGTTCATCAAGACCACCGAAGTGTCCCCGACGATCACCCACTTCAAGGGCTGGTACGTCACCGAGGGCTCAACCGGCTACCAGAACGTCACCACCAGCACCCAGACCACCATCTCGGTCTCCGTCGGCCTCAACGGCAACGTCCAGGGCAGCTTCGCCGTCCAGACCCTCGGCACCGTCGGCGCCAGCCTGGGCCTGAACGTACAGGTCAACTACTCCACCACCAGCAGCGAGTCGACCTCGGTCACGTGGAACTTCCAACGGCCCGGTTACTACGGCGTCTACAAGGGCACCAAGAAGGTCACCGGCACCTACGGAAGCCTCAACTGCAACCGAGTCCAACAGGGCGACGGCAGCTGGGCGTTGAAGTGGACCGAGGGGCCCGGCAGCGGCAGCTTCACCACCTACACCACCCTCGAAGAAGGCGCGGTGCGCTGCCAGGACAAGGTGCCCGCCAACAGCATCATGGCCAAGGCACAAGGCCTCCTCGACTGCGGCTCGGCCGCCGCGAAGGCCGAGCACCCGGCGGGCGCGGTGGCCCCGACAGCGAAGCAGACACAGGACCGCCTCGTGCAGCGCCCGGCTCCCACCAGCGGCACGTCCGCCGCACAGCCCAAGGCCACCGGGCGAAGCGCGCGGGCCGCGCTCAACTGCGAGTCCGGCGTCTACAGGATCGACGTCCCCGGCAAGATCCTGAACTGGAGCGCACCGCTCCTGGCCAACGACGGCATCCGTCTGCGCGAATCCACATTCTTCAGCGCCCACCTGGACAACTGGCGCCTGTGCAACGTGACGGAGAACAACGGAGTCCTCGAGGCGTCCCTGTGGAACTGGGGCAACGGCGGATGCGCGACCATCCCGGCGGACATCGCCAACCAGGAGCAGGCGTACCTGACGACGGCCAACTGCGGGGAGGACGACCTCCAGCGGTTCTACATCTACCGCGACGTACCCGGCAGCTCGAAGGTCGGGCTGCAGAACAAGTACACCGGCTCCATGATGGGCCACGACCGGTACGCGGACGGAGAGTTGATCCGCCAGTACTCCAGCGGCCGGCAGGACGGTACGGGTACGTACACCCTGACCGGAGTCTGACGGCCCACACCTCGTGAGCGGCCCCGCACGTGAACCCCGACCTCCCGGTTCCGTGCGGGGCCCTCCGCGCCCCCCACTCCGATCCCGGCCTTGGGGACCAGCGGATCGCGCGGGCGCACCTCAACGCCTCAGGAGGACGACCAGCAGGTGACCGCGGCGAGGACGTCGTGGAGGGCGGAGCCGCTCACCGGGCGGTCGTGCAGGCGGGCGGCGACGTGGCCGTCGGGCCGGATCAGCAGTGCCCCGTGGGGGGCGGGGTCGCACAACTCGTCCGGGAGGGCCTCGATGCGCAGCGGCCAGGGGCCGGCGGCCTGTTGCGCCCAGTGGGCGGGATCCGGGGTGAGCAGGGTGA
Organism: Streptoverticillium reticulum; assembly: GCF_047456005.1. Taxonomy (NCBI): domain Bacteria; kingdom Bacillati; phylum Actinomycetota; class Actinomycetes; order Kitasatosporales; family Streptomycetaceae; genus Streptomyces; species Streptoverticillium reticulum. Next base: position 733,461 of record NZ_CP179755.1, read on the forward strand.
ACCATTCGCCGACGGTGTCGAGCGTGGAGCGGTCGCGCGCGAGCCACACGTGCGGCATGCGACGGCCGGGGTCGGCAGTGGGGACGTAGTCCGTACCCGCATCGGACGGTACGGGCCCCGGAGCGCTGTCGTCGCCGAGGACGGCGCCGGATCGGTAGGTGACCCCGAGCACGAGGCCGAGTTGGGCGAAGTACCGCTCGGACCACGGCAGTTCGATCCGGGCCGACGCCGCTTCACCGGCGCGGAGCTGCTCGCGGCGCCGGTTCTGCACCTGAAGCATGAGCTGGGTGTTCGCCACCGCCTGACGGAGCGTCCGATCGGCGACGGGGTGCCGTTCCGTCTCGTACGTGTCCAACAGGCCCGGTCCGGCCCACCCGTGGAGCACGCCCGCCAGTTTCCAGCACAGGTTGTGCACGTCGCAGACGCCGGCGTTCATGCCCAGGCCGCCGACGATGGGTACCGCGTGCGCGGCGTCGCCGGCCAGCAGGATCCGGCCGTGGCAGAAGCGCTCGGCGACGAACGCGTTCATCACCCAGTGCTGAACCCGCAGCACGTCGACCCGGACGTCGACGCCGGGGCCGAGGGCGCGCGAGACGAGGTCGCGCCAGTCGGCGTGCGCAGGGTCGTCGGGGGTGGGGACGAACCAGGCCCAGCCTCCTTCGGGGTAGAGCGGGGCGAACAGTCCCTGCGCGGTGAAGTAGACGCCGGCGGGCTGCCCGGCGCACCAGCGGGTGAGGTCGGCGTCGAACACGACGGTGGTGAAGTCCCCCATCGCCCCCGGGCCGGCGGTGCCGATGCCCAGCCACTGCCGGACGGTGGAGTTCGCGCCGTCGGCGGCGAGTACGTAGCGGGCCCGCACCCGGGTCTCCTCACCGCGTCGGCGGTCGACGAGTACGGCCGTGACGCCGTCGCCTTCTTCGGTCAGGCCGACGAGCTCGGCCCCGAACCGCACGGGTGCGTCCGTCGCCGCGAGCAGGACGGGCTCCAGCCGGTCCTGCGAGGTGGCCACGCCGAGCGCGGGGCTCTCGGGAACCGGCGCGTTGATGCCGACCATCGCCGCCGTGGCGAAGTCGTGGCCGTCCAGGGTGTCGCGGAAGCGGATGCGCCCGTACTCCGGCGCGAACGCACCGGCTGTGATCCGGGCGGCGAGCCCGAGGTGGCGGAAGATCTCCATCGAGCGCACGTTGACCAGCCGGGACCGGGGAAAGGGCGACAGCTCCCGGCGCTTCTCGACCAGCAGGGTCCGTACGCCCCAGCGCTCCAGCAGCGCCCGGGCGGTGAGCCCGACCGGACCGCCGCCGACGATCAGTACCGATACCTCGGTGTGTGGGACGGACATGGCGGCGGCCCCTCAGGCGTGTGTGTGCAGGAACTGCCGCACCAGACGGTTCCATTCCTGCGGCCGCTCCCAGTAGGCGCTGTGCCCGGCGTGCTGCACGACCTCGAACCGGGCGCCCGGGATGTGGTCGGCGATCGTCCTCATGACCGGAGGCGGGGCGTAGGCGTCCTCGTCACCGGCGATCACCAGCGCCGGAACCGCCATGCGTGCGAGGCGGGCGAGGGTCAGGGGCTCGCGCACGGGCTGCCAGGAGCCGCCCTCCTCCCAGTCGCTGCCCTGTGTCATGTCCAGGAAGCGGATCACGCCCTCGGGGTGTGCCGCCCGGTAGGTTGCGCCCAGCTCCTTCTCCTCGGTCGGCAGGCCGAGGAGGCCCGGAGCGATGTGTCGCGCGCGGAACCGGGCGAACTCGGGGTCCGTGAGTCCGCCGTAGCTGGTGGACACGACGAGCGCCTTCAGCGACGAGGGGTTGTCGAGGGCGTACTCGAGGGCGCAGACGGCTCCGCGTGCCGTGCCCGCCAAGGAGAACTGCGGCAGTTCGAGCCGTTTCACCAGGGCTTCGAGGTCGGCGGTCATGGACCCGGCGGCCTGCAGCCCGGGGGCGGAGCGGGTCCTGCCGAAACCGCGCATGTCGTAGGTGATGACCCGGTGGCCGCCGGCCTCGAACAGCGGGCGCTGTTCGGCCCAGCAGGTACTGTTTCCGGCGGCGGCGTGCAGGAGCACCAGGGGCGGTCCGTCGCCTCCGGTGTCCTCGGTCCAGAGCTGCGCTTCGCCGATGTCGATGTACGGCACCCGACGATCGTACGCCGACCGGGGCGGCGGACCCGGGAGGCATCCGGCAGCCCGTCGCCCTACCGCCCGCTCTCCGTCAGCCCGGCCTCGTACGCGAGGATCGCCGCCTGCGTACGGTTGTCCAGGCCGAGTTTGGCGAGCATCCGGGAGACGTAGGTTTTCACGCTCGCCTGCGACAGGTACAGCTTGCGCGCGATCTGAGCATTCGTCAGTCCCAGGCCGACGAGTTCCAGCACGCGCCGTTCGCTGCCGCTGAGTTGGGACAGCCGCTGTTCCACTCCCTCGCCGCCCGCCCGCTCGGTGGTGGAGGCGCGGCGCACCAGGCTGTCGAGGACCTCCGGGGAGACGACCCGGCCGCCGGCCAGGACGGTGCGCAGCGCGGAGGCGAGCCGCCGGGGGCACAGGTCCTTGAGCAGGAATCCGGAGGCCCCGGCCTCCAGGGCGTCGAGGACGCGGTCGTCGACGTCGAAGTTGGTGAGCATCAGCACCTTGGGCGGCTGCGTGAAGCGCATCAGCTGTTCGGTGGCGGCGATCCCGTCCACGCGCGGCATGCGGACGTCCATGAGGACGATGTCGGGGCGGTGGGCGCGGGCCTTGGCGAGGGCGTCCGCGCCGTCCTCCGCCTCCGCCACCACGTCGAACTCCGGCGTGGAGTCCAGCAGCAGGCACATGCTCGACCGGATCAGCGCCTGGTCGTCGACCACCAACACGGACGCGGTCACGCGCGCTCCCTCACTGTTCTCGGTGCAGACCGTTCCGACCCTGTCATGCACGGGGAGAGCACCAGAAGGGACCTAAGTCCCTGTCCGCCCCTGTCGAAAGTCCCGCCCTGCGAGGGGCGGAACAACTCCGATCAGCCTTCAATTACTTACCGGTAATCCCGTAACTGACGTTGTTTTATGCGGGCGTCCAGCGGGCGTCCGGCAGGCGTCCACCAGGAGAAACGCTTTGCTTTTCGATCGATTTCGTGGGCTAGAGTGTGAAATCCGATGCCGCACCGGTTCTCCGCTCCGCCGGGGCGTGCGTGCACCGACAGTCTTCCGAGACGCCGAAAGCAGCTCCATGGTCCCCTGTGTCACCCCCCGCCACAGCTCGCAGACCGTCCCCGCCTCGGAGGTCCGGCCGGCCCCGCCCAGGGAACGGCCGCCCACCGTCCGCGTGTTGATATCTGACGAGGCGTCATACGTGCGCCGCGGCCTGCGATCGGTGCTTCAGGCATGCGCTGACATCGATGTCGTGGCCGAGACGGCCGACTGCCGGGAGGCCGTTGCGGCAGCCCGCGCCCTCGCACCGGACGTCGTCCTGACGGACATTCCCGCGCCGCCCCCGGAGTGCGGGCTCCCCGAGCTGCAACGGCTCCCCCGGCCGCCCGCGGTCGTCGTCCTGACGACGGGCGCCCGCCTCGACTCCGTGGACGAGGCCCTGGCCGCCGGAGCCGTCGGATTCCTGCTCAAGGACGCGCCGCCACGGGAGTTGGTCGCGGCCGTCCGCAAGGTCGCCCAGGGCCACGGCGTGCTCGCGCCCGAGGTCACGCGCCGCGTGATCGACACCGCACTCAGGTGTCCGCCCGGCGTCACCCCCGACCAGCGCCGCCGGCTCGGCCGGCTGACCCGGCGCGAGCACGAGGTGCTCGCGCTGCTCGGCGCCGGACTGCCCAACTCCCGTATCGGCGAAGCCCTCGGCATGTGCGAGGGCACCACCAAGGGGCACGTCAGCCGCCTCATGGCCAAGCTCCACGCCGAGAACCGCGTCCAGGCCGCGCTCCTCGCGCAGCGGGCCGGCATCGCGGCCGACACCCCGGGCCGCGAGTGACGGTCCGGGGTGGTCTCCGCGGCCGTGGACCACAGGTGCGGACCGACGTCCGGTGCACAGGGGCAGACACATGAACGCAGAACATTCCCTCCGTCCGGACGGCCTCGCCGGCAGCCGGACGCGCCCGGCCCGGCCCCCGGTCCCGGCTCCCCCACGCCCGGGACGCCTCGCGTCCCTGGCCGCGGCCGTGCGCTCCGCGTGGCGGCGCCCGCTGCTCCCGGCCGCCTCCGACGGCCCGCTCCGGGACCTGCTCTGCGACACCGGCATCGCGCTCCTCGTCGCCGTCGCGTCGTGCCTGCAGATCCACTCCCTGAGCGCCACCGGCCTGGTGCACGGCTACTGCCTCTCCTCGGCGATCGCCGTCACCGCCGCGGCCACGCTGGTGCTGCGCCGCCGTACGCCCGAGTTCTGCCTGCTCGCCGGGCTGGCCGCCAGCTTCGCCTCCGACGAGCGGACCCCGCTGTTCGCCGCCTCGTACGCCGTCGCGCACTACGGGGGACGGTCACGGTTCGGGCTCGTGGCCGTCGTGGCCGTGATCTACCTCGTCACCCGGCACTCCATCGGCATGGCCGACACCAGCACCGCGCAGCTGTACTACGGGGTCGTCGTCGAGATCGCCTTCCCGGCCGTCTTCGGCGGGCTCGTCCGGCACCAGCGCTCGGTGCGCAAACTGCTCAAGGAACGGCTGGAGCGGTCGGGGAGCGCCGTCGAGAGCGCCACGCGGTTCGCGCTGCTGGAGGAGCGCACCCGGCTCGCCTTCGACATCCACGACCACATCGGCCACCAGGCCACCTTCCTGGCGCTGCGGGCGGGCGCGCTCGAACGGGTGCCGGGCCTGCCCGGCGAGGCCCGGCAGGGGGCGGTCGCCGTGCGGGAGGCGGCGCACCGGGTGATGGCCGACCTGCGGCAGATGCTGGAGGTGCTGCGGGACGGCGACGGGCGCCGGGCTGCGCTGACCGGCCCCACCAGCTGCGCGGAGTTCCTGGGCGGGCTGGTGCGCAACATGTCCGCCGTGGGCATGGCCGCCGAGTACCGGCTGCACGGCACCGCCCGGCCGCTGCCCGCGGAGACCGAGCGGCTGCTGTACCGGATCTGCCGGGAGACCTTCACCAACGCGGCCAAGTACGCGCCCGGCGCGGCGGTTTCGGCCGAGCTCTCCTTCGAGGACGAGCAGGTCGTGCTGGAGGTGCGCAACGGGCCACCGTCCGGGGCCGTTGCGCTGCGCAGCTCGGGCCGGATGGGCCTGACGGGGCTGCGGCTGCGGACCGCGGAGGCAGGCGGCCTGCTGAGCGCGGAGCCGCTGCGCGACGGGGGCTTCCGGGTGCGGGCGGAGCTGCCCGTCCCGGCGGAGCCGCCCGCACCTGCGCCCGCGCCGTGACCACGCCCTGCACGACCATGACCCGTGAGAACCGAGACCGAAGGGGACTCATGTCCATCCGCGTAGTGATCGTGGACGACCAGGCCATCATCCGCATGGGCCTGACCATGCTGGTGGACTCCTCGGACGACTTCGAGGTGGTCGCCGAGGCGGGCGACGGGGCCGAGGCGCTGAGCCAGGTGGCGGTGCACCGGCCGGACGTGGTCCTGATGGACCTGAACATGCCCCGCGTCGACGGCGTCGAGGCCACGCGCCGGCTGATGCGGCTGCCCGAGCCGCCGATGGTGCTGGTGCTGAGCGTGTTCGACACGGACGAGCGGGTGCTCGAAGCGCTGGAGGCCGGGGCGTGCGGCTTCCTGCTGAAGGACCTGCGGCCGGAGGAGCTGTTCGCGGCGCTGCACACGGTCGCCTCGGGGTGCCGGGTGGTGGCGCCGGAGGTGCTGACGAGCCTGGTGCGCCGGGCCGCCGACCACACGCCGATCCGGGTGAACGGGGCCGGGGAGAAGCTGTCCCTGCTGAGCCAGGGCGAGCGCCGGGTGCTGGCCCTGGTGGGTGCGGGGATGACGAACGCCGAGATAGCCCGGACCCTGCACCTGTCGGGGGCGAGCGTGAAGACGTACGTCTCCCGTACCCTGGCCAAGCTCGGACTGGACAACCGCACCCAAGCGGCCATCATCGCCTACGAGATGGGCCTCGCCCAGGGAACGCAGTCCCCGACTGGTTGAATTCTTCCCCTTTCCGTTCACCTTTTGCCCGACATACCCGACCGTTCGGTATGACAGCGTGGCCGTTCTTGTCCGAATGGAGAGCGAGTCGAAGCGGAATGCGTATGTGGGCGACGGGGCGGCAGCTGACGAGGGGTTCCTGCCGGTACGGCGAACCGTCCGACATCGGCACGGTCGCCCTGGCCGGAATCCTGTCCGTCCTGGTCCTGGACGACAAGACCCTCGGCACGGGTCTCGTCGACAACTACGGCATCTCGCTCGCCGTCGGGCTGGGTGCCTCGCTGACCTTCCTGGCCCGTCGTCGCCTGCCCGCCCTGTGCGCGGTCGCCGCCGTCGGCGCCACGCTCGTCACCGACGACCGCACCCTGATGGTCTTCGCGGCCTACACGCTCGCCCAGTACGGCGGCCGCTCCCGCTACGCCCTGTGCGGGGGCATGGTGCTCACCTACCAGGCGGGCCGCATCTGGACGCAGGCCCTCGCTCCGGCCACCGTCGTCACCGACTTCCGGGCCTTGACGGCGATCGCCATTCCGGCAGTCATCGGTGAACTCATGCGTCGCCGCAACGCGGCAATCGTCCAACTGCGGCGCAGAATCGCCCAGGTGGAACTGTCCGTCGAGCAGGCGGCCCGGCACACCCTGCTGGAGGAGCGCAGCCGCATCGTCTCCGGCCTGCACGACGGCATGGGGCACGAGGTGACCGCGCTCGTCCTGCAGGCCGGTCACCTGCTGCGGACACCCGGACTCCCGGACACGGCCCGCCCGACCGCGCTGGCCGTGGAGGCCGGTGCGCGCCGGGTGATGGCGGACCTCAGGGAATCCGCGAAGGTGCTGCAGGGCCGGCGGGAGGCGCTGGACCACAGCACGGCCTCCCTGATCTCCTACACCGAGCTCATGACCGGACTGGCGCGGAACATGGAGACCATCGGCGTGGAGCTCGCGTTCGAGACGACCGGGACGCCCCGTGAACTCCCCGTCCGCATCGAGCGGATGGTGTACCGGGTGGCCCTCGAAGCACTGGCCAACGCGGCCAAGCACGCGTCGGGCGCTCCCGTCACGGCCCGGCTGGGGTTCACCGCGGACGCGGTGGAGCTGGAGGTGGCGAACGGGCGCGCCGAAGGCCCCCGCATCCACGAGGACTTCGCCCCCGCCGGACTGGACGCGCTGCACCAGGCCGTCACCGGAGCCGGCGGAACCCTCGCCGCGGGCTGGGCGGGAGCGGACCGCTTCGTCCTCCGGGCCCGCTTCGTCCTCGCGCCGGCGGCGTGGGACCGGGTACTGCCGGAGACGGCGGCTCCGTCCGCGAGGTGAGGCCGTCAGAGCCGGGCGGCCCAAGTCTGCAGCGCGCGACGGGTGTTCGCCCCGTACTCCCCCGCCACGTCCCCGCGCACCCCGTCCCACTCCTGGAACTTCCGGACGGAGGCGGCGGTGTCCGCGTCGTACGAGCCGTACTGACGCCCGTGGTAGAAGCCGAGGCGCCACAGCGTGTACTGCATGTCGTGGACGGCCGCACCGGAGTCGCCGCGGCGCAGGGTGCCGTCGGTGGGGGCCGCGGCAGAGGGGGTACGGGAGGTGGCACCGCCACCGGGGGTGGCGGAGGCGCTCGTGGCGCTGCGGCCGGACTTCGTCGTGGCGGGCACCTTGGAAGGGCTCGGAGGTATGGCGGTCACGACAGCAGCGGACGTGCTCTTGCTCTCTTCCCGATCCGTGGAGTCGGGGCTATGACCGAGCCCGTCGGCAGCGCCGCCGGCATCGGGAAGACTCATGGCCGCGTTGGGGCCGCTGCCTACGGTGATGAGCGCAGTGACACCCAGAGCCGCCAACAAAGTGGCCCCGCCTGCGGCATAGGGGATCCACCGACGCCGCCCCCGCCGGTGCGAGGCCGGACCGGGCAGGGAGAGGTCGATCCGTTGCACGGGCACTCCTTCTCAAGGCAAACGTGTGCGCGCCCCGTCAGGGGCGCGGGGAACTGCGCGACCAGCCACAGCGGACCCGCAGCCGAAAATCAACCACCCTCAGCGGAGCAACCCCGCATCCCGGTACGCCTGCTTCTGGGCATCCAACTGGCCGGTGTCGGGCGCAAGTCGGGGATCCCACTGATAGGGCGGCGTCTTGCGCAGCACCTCCGCCTTCTGCCCCGTCGCCTTGGCGAGGACGCCCACCGTCTCCTCCGACGTCGCGCCGCCGCCCTGCAGATCGGCGGCGCCCTTGCGCAGCGCGGTCAGGAACTTGTCGGCGGCCGGCTTCCCGGCGAACGCGGTGCCGAAGACGACGCCGGTGGCGGAGGTGCCGCGCGGCGGTACCGCCAGGGGCTCGGCCACATCGGCCTCCTCCATGGCCGTGGTGAACGGCGCCGGTGCCAGGGCCGCGTCGACGCCGCCGTCGGCGAGGGCGCTGCGCATGTCGGGGATGGCGACGTTGACGACCGTGACGTCCTTGAGCGTCAGGCCCGCCCCGCGCAGGGTCGCGGCCAGCTGGTATCCGCCGGCGGCACCCGCACCGCCCGCCACCGCGACCTTGCGGCCCTTGAGGTCCGTGGTGTTCTTGACCTCTCCGGAGTCCAGCACGCGCTTCGCGACTTCGAGGGCGGTGGGCGAGGGCCGGGCTCCGGTGGAGGCGCCCATCGAGGCGACGACCTTCACCTTCAGGCCCTGGGCCATGCCGTTGAACAGGCCGGCGGAGAACCCGGCGACGACGGCGTCCACCTTCCCGGTGCCGGCCAGCGGGACCGCGTCCTGCCCGGCCTGCACCTTCCGCAGGTCGACGTCGAGTCCCTGCTCCTTGAAGTAGCCCTTGGCCTGGGCGAGATAGAGCGGGGCGAAGAGCGTGGACGGCACATGCGCCACCGTCACACGGGTGGGCCCGGAGGCGTCGCCCCCGGACGCCTTCCCGCCGCTGCTCTGGCAGGCGGCAAGGAGGGCGAGCGCGGGCAACAGGGCGACGGCGGACGGCATACGGCGGCGCACGGGACGGTTCCTTTCGGGAGCCGGGTGAGGGGGGAAGGGGAAAAGGTGGAGCGGGCCCGGTCAGGGCTTGGGGGTACGGGCCCGCCAGGGGGCGAACAGCGGGGGCCGGGCGGCCTGCCACGGCAGCAGCCACCGCTCGGCCAGGGCCAGGGCCGCGGACAGCACCGCCCCCAGCACGGCGACGGTCACCAGCCCCACGTACATGCGGTCGGGCTGGAAGAGGGTCCAGGAGTTCCAGATCAGGAAGCCGAGACCGTTCTCGGAGTCCACGAACTCGACCGCCACGACGACCACGACGGCCAGCCCGACCGCGGTCCGCAGCCCGGTGAGGATCGCCGGGGCGGCCCCGGGCAGCAGGACGAACCGCAGGAGCCTGGGTCCGGACGCCCCGTAGGACCGGGCGGTCTCCAGGACACGCGTGTCGATCCGCCGTACCCCGGCGAGGGTGTTGATCTGGGTCACGAAGAAGACGGTGATCGCCACGGAGAGCACCTTGGGCGTCTCGCCCAGTCCGAAGACGAGCAGCAGCAGGGGCAGCGTGGCGATCTTCGGCAGGCAGTAGAGCGCGGCGAACAGCGGCCCGAGGGCGGCGCGCAGGGTCGCGGACACCCCCATCGCAAAGCCGGTGAGCGCCCCGGCGAGCGCGCCCAGCGCGTAGCCGGGGAGCAGCCGGCCGAGGGTGGCCGCGAGGTGGCCACCGAGTTCGCCGTCGGCCGTCATGGCGGCCAGCTGAGCGGCGATGCGCGAGGGCGGTGGGAAGAGCAGCGCGTCGATGACACCGGTGCGCGCGGCGGCCTCCCAGCCAGTGAGCAGCAACAGCGGCACGGCGACGCCGAGGACGGCGGCACGGGCGGCGTCCTGGCGCGCCCCGCGAACGGCCGTACGGACGGCCTCTTCTCCGGCGGCGGTCTGCGGGCGGGTGCTCATTCCTCGCCTCCCCCGGTGCCGGCGTCCGCGTCGTCCGTGCGTTGTGCCGGGATGCGGGGGCCGCGGAGCGCCTGCCGGACGCGGACGCGCAGGCGTGCGAAGGCGGGGGTGTCCTGGATCCCCGGGGTGCGCGGGCGCGGGAAGGGCACCGTGAAGGTGTCCGTCACCGTGCCGGGACGGCCGGACATCACCAGGACCCGGTCGCCGAGCAGGAGCGCCTCGTCGATGGAGTGCGTCACCATGACCACGGTCTTGTGCTCCAGCTGCCACAGCTCCAGCAGGTGCTCCTGCATCTCCAGCCGGGTCTGCGGATCCAGGGCGCCCAGCGGCTCGTCCATCAGCAGCACCGGGCTGCCGGAGGCGAACGCCCGGGCCAGCGCGAGGCGTTGGCGCATGCCGCCGGAGAGCCGGCCGGGATAGGCGTCGGCGAACTCGGACAGGCCGACGCGGCCCAGCCACCGGTCGGCGACCCGCTCGGACAGCCCCCGGCCGACTCCCGCCATGCGCAGGCCGAAGGCCGCGTTCGCCCGGACGGTGAGCCAGGGCAGGACGCCGAAATCCTGGAAGACGAAGGCCACCGGCGGGACGACCGACAGCCCCGGCCGCAGCCGGACGCTGCCGCCCGAGGCCTCGTCGAGGCCGCCGAGGACGCGCAGCAGAGTGGACTTGCCGCAGCCGGAGGGGCCGACGACGCAGACGAACTCCCCGTCCTCCACGGCCAGGGAGACCCCGCCGAGTGCGTGGAGCACCTCTCCCTCGGGCGAGACGAAATAGCGGTCGATGTCCTGTGCGGCCAGCACGGGTCCGGGGTTTTCGGTCGCAGGGGTGTTCACAAGGGAAAACTACGAACACCGAACGGATCCGGACCAGTCGCCATTGGAAAACAATTTCTGGCCGAATGGCCGAGTTACGGCCCCCTCACCCGTTCGCGGCAGAGGCCTCCCTGGCCACCCGCACGAACTCGGTGATCAGCGCCGGGTCCTTCACGCCGCGCCGCACCTCGACCCCGCTGGAGACGTCCACTCCCCAGGGCGAGAGCGTGCGCACGGCCCGGCCGACGTTGCCCGCGTCCAGTCCGCCGGCGAGCACCCACCGCCCGGCGGGCGGCGCGAACCGGGGATCGCTCCAGTCCCACGGCCGCCCGGCCCCCGGCGCCGGGGCGTCCAGCAGCAACAGGTCCTCCCCCAGTGCACCGCAGGACTCCGGCCGCTCCGGTGCGGGTGCGGTGGCCCGTACCAGCGTGTAGCCCTCCGGGCGCAGGGCCTCGTAGTACTCGGAGCCCTCGTCCCCGTGCAGCTGCACGGCCCGGATCCCGGAGGCGGCGGACAGCTCCCGCACCTCCTCCAGCGGCTGGCCGCGGAAGACCCCGACGGTGAGCACCCGGTCCCCGGCGCGTGCCGCCAACTCCCTTGCCGTCGCGGCGTCGACGCGGCGCGGGCTGTGGGCGAAGACGAACCCGACGGCGTCGGCACCGGCGGTCACGGCCGCGTCCACGTCCTCGGCGGTCCGCAGCCCGCAGATCTTGATGAACAGCTCACTCACATCCTCGGCACATTGCGGCACCGCCCGCGGCAGGCCGTCCTCTGCAGCGTAGGCCAGCCCGGGAACGCCCGGGAAATGGCGTGAAGGTGAGGTGTTCAGTCCGGCGACGAGGTGATCGACTGGGTGGACATGTCACACGGAAAGGGACACTCCATCATGCGCGACACCCTCCGGAAGGCGGCCGCAGCGGCCGTCGCGGCCGCTGCGCTCGCGGCAGGCACCGTGCTCGCCGGCGCCCAGGCCGCATCGGCCGCCCCGGCTTCCCCGGCCTCCCCGGGCGAAATGACCGCCACCTGCCGGACGTCCGGCCTGCGGGCCGAACTCACCAGCACCGACCCCGAGCAGGTCGGCATGTCCCACCGGGGCAAGCTGCTCCGGCTGACGAACACCTCCGACCGCACCTGCGCACTGCGCGGCTACCCGGGGCTGGAGCTGGAGGACACCGGGCACCGGCCGCTGGGGGCCGACACCCGGTGGGGCAGCACGTACTTCGCCCAGGACCCGGGCAAGCAGACCCTCTTCCTCCAGCCCGGCCAGTCGGCCGAGGCCGACCTGGTGTGGGCCGTCGCCGACGGCACGCGCGTGCTGCACGCCTCCTACCTGGAGATAACGCCGCCGGCCTCCACCGATCACCTCACCGTCCCGTTCGAGGAGCGGGTGACCAACGGCGTCCTGAGCGTGACGGCCTTCGCCTACCGGATCAGCGTCGCTTAGCCGGCTGGGGAGCCTGCTTGGGCTGCGCCCCGGCCTTCTTCTTGGGCTGCGGGGCGTGTGACGGGGCCTTCGACGGGGCCTTCCCCTTCGCGGGCTTGGCGGGCTTGGACGCCTTCGGCTGAGGCGCCGGCTTCTTCTTCGGCTTCGCCTTCGACTGCGGCCCGGGGTTCGGCGGCTTGATCCAGCCCTTCTTCACCAGTTCGTCGCAGTGCCACTTGGCGTACTCGGGGGTCTCCTTGTGCTGCTTGGCAGCGTCGAGGCAGTCCGCGTAGGGCCAGGGCGGCTGTTCACCGGGCACCAGCACTGCGGCAGGGGCAGCGGGCGCAGCCTGGGCGGCGGCCGCCGACGCTCCCATTCCACCGACCGCAAGGGCGGCCGCCAGGGCGATACTCATCCGACGCACGGGAATTCTCCTCTTCATTCACGCCGTACCACGGCGTTCCGGCTGAACAAGACCCCTTGCGCCCAACGAGGGCGGCGGCCCGAAGAAGCTCCCTGCCATGCGCTTGGCGGCGCGAAGCCACTCGACCGGAGCAGCGGGCAGAACAGTCGGCTTCCGGGCTCTTGCGAGCCCGGAAGCCGACGCGTCCCGCATTCCGCGGTCAGTTGTCCACGACCTCCAGCGTCACCTGCGTCAGCCCCTTGTCCGTGTCGGCGATCCGGCTGAACGCGCCTCTGGTCAGGTCGATGCAGCGGCTCGTGTCCGTCGGGCCCCGGTCGTTGACGCGGACGGTGACCGACTGCCCGTTGTCGGTGTTCGTGACGCGCACCTGCGTACCGAAGGGCAGGTCGCGGCTGGCAGCGGCCATCGCCTCGGCGTCGAACGGCTCGCCGCTGGCGGTGGGCCAGCCCTGCGGTATCTCGCCGGGCGCCCCGTACCACGAGGCGGTGCAGGTCTGCACCCCGCCGTCGGCGTGGGCCGGGAGGGCGACCGTCGTGGCCAGGCCCGCGGTCAGGGCCGCAGTGGCCAGGACGGTGCTGATCTTCTTGGCGAGCTTCACTGAATTCTCCTGAGTCGTATGAGTTGTCGGTGGTGTGCGGATCAGCCGAGCACGGCCGGGAGGTCGTCCGTGTAGCCGTTGTCGGCCAGGTCGGACAGGATGTTGCCCATGGCCTCGACGCTCTGGCTGCGGTCGTTCTCCTGGGAGCCGTCGTGCATGAGGATCACTCCGCCGCCCTGGAACTCCCGCTTGTAGTTCTGGAAGATCGCGTCGACGCCCGGCGTCTCCCAGTCGCGGGTGTCGACGGACCAGCCGATCGGCTGCATGCCCTGGCTCGCGGCGTACTGCTGGATGTCCGGCGTCCAACCGCCCTCCGGCGCGCGGTAGTAGTCGATCTGCGCGCCGGGGGCGGCGGCGTGTATCGCGTCCGAGGCCTGCTGGAGGTCGGCGCGCGCCTGGTCCGGGCTCTGCCGGGTGGGGTTCACGTGGTGCATCGAGTGGTTGCAGAGGTGGTGGCCCTCGGCGACGATGCGCTTGACGAGGTCGGGGTACTGGCGGGCGTGGTCGCCGATGACGCAGAAGGTGGCGGTGACCTGACGGTCCTTCAGCAGGTCGAGGACCTGGTTCGTCCAGGTGGGGCTGGGGCCGTCGTCGATCGTGAGGGCGAACGTCTTGGAGCCGGCCCCGGCGTTGGTGTGGTTCACGACCTCGGTCGTCGCGGCCGAGGCCGTGCCGGGCGACGCGGCGAACAGGGCGGCAGCCGCGAGGGCGGCAGCGGCACCCTTCAGGGTGGCACCGAGCAGCTTCATGGTGAGCGTGTCCTCCATGGGGTGGGCGAGCAGGTTCCGTGCCGACGCCGGTGGGGGCGGTGCGGCACGGGAGGGATCCTGCAGGCCCGGCATAGACAAACTGTCACCACTTGTGGAACATGCGCCTCATCGGCACGCCCACGGCACACGTTGACCCGTTGTTGACTCCGCTGCCGGACGGTGATGTCCGCGGCCCACGACCGGGCCGCGGACACCCCTGAAGGAGAGCGTCAACCGTGCACAGAACCCACCGCCGCCGCACCGTCGCGTCCGCCGTCGTCGTCGCCACCGCCGTTCCGCTGCTGGCGGGACTTACCTCGACGGCCGCACATGCCGACGACCACCGGCTCCCCACCTCCGGTCACCAGTACCGCATCTCGAACTACGCAGGCGGAGCCCTCCAGTGGGACTCCAAGGCCAACGGCGCCGGAGTGCACACGAGGGACTGGGACGAGCGGCGCAGCGAGCAGATATGGCAGCTCAACGACACCAACGGCAACTGGTCGATCACGGTTCCCGGCACGAACACCGTGGTGGACCGCGACCTGCGCGCGAACAGCGTCGGGCTGTGGAACAACGTGGGCCGGCCCAACCAGCAGTGGTGGCTGCAGGCCGTCGCCGGCTCCCGGGCATGGCTGCTCCACAACTCCGAGGGCGGCGACCGCTGCCTCGCCCGCATCGGCGACCGCAACGGCGACCAGGGCATCGAGGCCCGACCGTGCGACGCGAACGACGCACGGCAGCTGTGGAACCTCGACGAGGCCACCGCCCCGCCCGTCGGCCAGGTGGACATCCGGGGCAAGGTCATCGACGCGGGCGGCTACGACCCGGCCCGCCTGATGGCCTGGTACGAGGCGAACAAGGGCCTGCTGCTGGACCAGTACCCCAGGATCCAGCAGGTCCTGACCGGCGGCGCCTACGGGGTCAAGCCGTACATCAACGTCGTCTTCGACGCCTCGTACTTCGCCCCCGGATCGGGCGCGGCCGCGGTGTGGGACCCGAATCCCCGTCCCGAGTGGGACAACAAGAAGACCATCGTCATCCGGCCCAGCCAGGTCATGAACAACCCCGGTGACATCGGCCTGTTGGTCCACGAGCTGACGCACCAGGTGCAGGACGCGAACGTGCGCGAGGGGTGGCTGCTGGAGGGCATCGCCGACTACTACCGCAAGTACGTCTACAACGTCCACGAGAAGCCGGGCACTCCGAACGGGGCGGACTACAACGGCGGCTACAACCCGACCGCGTACATGCTGAACTACATCGTCAACCGGCAGTCGGCGGGCGAGGGCATCATCATGCGGCTCAACAACCGCATCCACCAGAACGGTTCCACTTCGCCGGACGACATCCTCGTGGAGATCACCGGCAAGTCCGGGCGGCAGTGGTGGACGGAGATGTGGAACGAGATCCATGCCGGGACGTGGAACAACCACGCGCTGCGCGACTAGGGCCTGTCCGGCGGATCTTCGCGCCCCGTCAGAAGCCGGGCGGTGTCTCCGCCCAGACGCACACCGCCGGCTCGGTGCCCGGGTTGTGGTAGCGGTGCGGGGTGGTGGAGGCGAAGCTGACGGCGTCTCCGGGGTGCAGGCGGTGGTGAACTCCGTCGACCCAGTAGTCGAGTTCGCCGCTGAGCAGCACACCCGCCTCCTCGCCGACATGGGTGTGGGCCTGACTGCCCGAGGACGCGCCGGGCGCGACCTCCAGCATCATCAGCTCCAGGCGGCCGCCCGAGGCCGGGTTGAGCAGCGTGTACGTGACGCCGTCCACCCCGGCCCGGGTGAGTTCCACCCGCTGGTCCGGGCGGGTCACGACGCGCCGCTCGCGGCGGTCGATCTCGTGGAAGAGGCGGCTGAGCGTGACGCCCAGGGCGTCGACGATCGTCCGCAAGGTGTTGATCGTCGGGCTGTTGACGTTCCGCTCGACATTGCTGAGATAGCTGCGGGACAGCCCGGTCGCCTCGGCGAGACGTTCCAGGGTGAACCCCTTGTCCAGGCGTTCACGTCGCAGATGCTGTCCGATCCCGGACTGATCTTCCTGCGGTTCGCCGGCCTGTCCCATCGGCCCCTCCCTGTCCAGTAAGCGATACACGCTGTCCGGAAACGGAACAGCTATGTCTAGGATAGTGGACGGACCGTACGAGATAGTGGAGAACGTGATGACCGCTGAGCTGCGTCTCGACCTGGCCGCCCTGGAGCACAACACCGAGCTGATGGCCCGCTGGTGCCGCGAGCGCGACCTTGAGCTCTGTCCTCATATCAAGACGACGATGACCCGGGAGATCGTCGAACGGCAGCTCGCCGCCGGGGCCTGGGGCGTCACGGTGGCCACCGTCGACCAGGCCGAGGTCGCCCTGGAGTGGGGCGTCCGCCGCATCATGATCGCCAACGAGGTGGTGGACGAGGCGGGTCTGGCCCGGATCCGGGCCTGGCTGGAGACGGTGGCGGGCCTGGAGCTGTACGCCTTCACCGATTCCGCCGTCGGCCTGGCCCGCGCCGTCGCCGCGCTGGAGGGCGTCCGCACGCCGCTGCGTCTCCTCGTGGACGTGGGCGCCGAAGGCTGCCGCACCGGCGTGCGCAGCGCCGGGGCGGCCTCCGCGCTCGGCCGTGCCGTGGCCACGGCGCCGGGCTGCGTGACCCTGGCCGGCGTCGCAGCCTATGAAGGGGTGCGCCCCAACCGCCGCGACCCCGCCACGCTCGCCGCCGTCACCGGTCACTGCCGCACCGCCGCCGAGGCCTTTCGCGCGCTGGCACCGCTGGTGACCGCCGGACCGCCCGTCTTCACCATCGGCGGCTCCGCCTTCCCCGACCTGGCCGCCGACGCCTGCCGCGAGCCGGGCGAGCGCTCCCCCGGCCGCGAGCCGGTGCGCGTCCTGCGCTCGGGCTGCTACGTCACCCACGACCACGGCACCTATCAGCAGGTCACTCCCG
Organism: Streptoverticillium reticulum; assembly: GCF_047456005.1. Lineage (NCBI taxonomy): Bacteria > Bacillati > Actinomycetota > Actinomycetes > Kitasatosporales > Streptomycetaceae > Streptomyces > Streptoverticillium reticulum. The sequence goes on from NZ_CP179755.1 coordinate 750,332, forward strand.
TCCCCGGCCTCCGGCCCGCGCTGACCGTCCGCGCGGTCGTGGTGTCCGTACCCGAACCGGGACTGGCCGTCGTCGGCGCCGGCAAGCGGGAACTGCCGCACGATGCAGGGCTGCCGGTGCTGGTGGGCCCGCCGGGTGCGGCAGGCACCGCGACGCAGATCTTCGACCACCACCTGGTCCTCACCGACGCCTCCGGCCTGGCCGTCGGGGACGTCGTACAGCTGGGCATCTCCCACCCCTGTTCCGCCTTCGACAAGTGGCCGGAGATCGGCGTCGTCGCCCCGGACGGATCCGTCCACGAGACCTGGCGCCCGCGGTTCCGTCCCGGCGGGTGATACTGCGCTGCGCTTGCGGCTATGGGCCGCCCGGCGGCCCTGTTGATGATGGCCGGACTCCCGTTTTGTGATGGATCGATGACAGCTCTCCGCATAGCCCGTCTTTTCGTGTAGTTCTCGACAGGGCGCAGCACGCAAGGAAATACGAGAAGCGGGCGGTTGCATGCGGGCGACTGAGATGTACAGGAACAAGCGAATACAGCTGGCCGCAGGCGTGGTGGCCCTGGTGGCCGCGCTCATTGCGATGGCGGCATTCTCGGAGGGCGGAACCAGGGAGCCGGACAAGAGCGGAGCGTCGGCCGGGCCATCGCCGAAGACAGAACCGCATCAGGTGGATCCGGACATCGTGCACGAGACGGAGGACGACGGGAAAGCCGTCAATCTCACCCTCGACGACGGACCGGATCCGGAGTGGACCCCCCGGGCGCTGGAACTGCTCGGGCAGAACGGCGCCAAGGCGACGTTCTGCATGACCGGGCCGAACGCGCAGGCACATCCGGACCTGGTGAAGAAGGTCGTCGCGGCGGGTCACCGGCTGTGTGACCACTCGATGAGCCACGACACCGCCATGGACAAGAAGTCCGTGGAGTACCAGCAGAAAGAGATCCTCGATGCCAAGAAGCTCATCGAGGCGGCCTCCGGCGGCGCGAAGGTCCATTATTACCGGGCACCCGGCGGCGCATTCACCCCGGACAGCCGCCGAACAGCTGCGGACAACGGGATGCGGAATCTCGGCTGGAACGTCGATCCGAGCGACTACATGCGGCCCGGCAGCACGACGATCCTTCAGCGGGTCAAACGTCAGCTGTCCCAGAGTCCCACGATCCTCCTCCACGACGGTGGCGGCAACCGTTCCCAGACGATGGAAGCCCTCGAGGAGCTGCTGCCCTGGCTCAAGGAGCAGGGATACGGCTTCAGTTTCCCGAAGGCGGGGTGACAGGTCATGGGGAAGCGGAAGAAATCCAGGGCCCGTCAGCGGAAGACCCTGCAGTACGGGGCGTGGGGCGCGGCGTCACTCGTGATCGTTTCCGGAGCCGCCACCGCGCTGCTGTACGCGAAGCTCAACGGCAATATCGACTCCGTCGACCTCGATGCCCAACTCGGCACGGACCGGCCCGACTCCGCCGACAGCGGCGGACTGAACATCCTCGTGCTCGGCTCCGACTCGCGTTCGGGCGACAACGAGGCCTACGGGCGTGACGAGGGAAGCGCCCGCTCCGACACGGCCATGATCGTGCACCTCCACCCGGGACGTGACAGGGCGAGCGTGGTGAGCATTCCCCGTGACACGCTCGTGGAGCGTCCCGAGTGCCCCACACCGGACGGCGGGACCGCTCCGGCGCGCGAACGGCAGATGTTCAACACGGCGTACACGGTGGGCGGCCCGGCATGCGCGGTCAAGACGGTCGAGGCGATGTCCGGGATACGGATGGACCACTTCGTCGAGGTCGGCTTCGCCGGCTTCAAGAAGCTCGTCGACACACTCGGCGGTGTGCCTCTCACCATCGAGCAGCCGATCAGGGACAAGGACAGTCACCTGGACATCCGGGCCGGCGCGCACACCCTCGACGGCGAGCAGGCCCTGGCCCTGGTCCGCACCCGCAAAGGCATCGGCGACGGCAGCGACCTGGGGCGCATCGGCCTTCAACAGGCCTTCGTCAAGGCGCTGATCGCCCGGGTCGAGGACGTCGGCCTGCTCACCAGCCCCAAGAAGCTGTACGACCTGGCCGACACGGCCACCGGTGCGCTCACCACGGACAGCTCCCTCGCCTCCGTGAAGGCCTTGGCCGGACTCGCCCGGAGCCTGTCGGGGCTCGGCCCCGCGGACCTGCAGATGGTGACGCTCCCGGTCACCGAGGACGCCATCGACCGCAACCGTGTCGTACCGGTCGACAAGGACGCCCGCGCGCTGTGGGAGGCCCTGCGCGCCGACGAGCCGCTGCCCGACACGGTGCCCCCGGCCGGACGGCCGCCCGCCACGGTCACGAACGGTTGACGCTCGACCCTGCTTCCGGGGCCCGGTCGGGCGGAGTCCCGGGCCGGGTGGGCAGCGACGTGGCGCGGAAGACGTCGTCGGGGTCGAATCGGCGCTTGGCTGCGAGAAGTCGTTCGGCGTTCAACCCGTAGGCGTGTGCGATCTGTTCGGTCTCGTCGGGCCCGAGCAGGTCGGGGCAGCCTCCTGGCAGCGCGGCAGGTCTCAGCGCGGCGGACAGACTGCGTGCCCAGGCTCGGTGTTCATGTTCTCGGGCGTCGCCCGGTTCCCAGACGGCGATGGCCTCCGCCGTGAGGTGGGGGGTGCGGTTGGCGAACGCCGTTGCCATCGCGGGCACGCGGGCCGCGGCGCCGTGCAGGCTGTGCAGGGAGACGGCGGACAGGGGCGAGGTCAGGGCGTTGCCCGCGTCGTGGAGGGCCGCCCGTACCGAGGAGTCGAGTGCGGCGACGATTCGCGGGCGGATCTCGACGTGCCTGCCGAAGGGGAAACGCGCGTCGGTGCCCGCGAGCAGGTCGGGCATGGTGGTGGGGCCGAGTCGGGCGATCAAGGGCTCGCCGAGGGCCTGGAGTTGTGCCAGGGCGCGTTCGCCCGCGCGGGCGTCGTCGCCGCTCCAGGTCGGGGCGACGAACACGACGGGCGCTCCCTCCGGGCCGTCGAGGATGCCGCACTGCACCGTCAACTCGTCCGGCCCGTCGGGCACGAACTCCTCCAGCCGGGCCAGCACGGTGGCCGCCTGCGTCCAAGGAAACAGGATGGTGCCGGACAGGAGCGTCGGCACCGCGTGGAGCCGGACGCGCATCGCGGTGACCAGGCCGAAGTTGCCGCCTCCGCCGCGCAACGCCCAGAACAGGTCCGGTTCCTGCTCGGCATCGGTCGTGACCAGCGAGCCGTCGGGGAGCACGACGTCAGCGGAGAGCACATTGTCCAGCGCGAGTCCGAACCGGCCGCTCAGCGGGCCGTATCCGCCGCCCAGGCTCTGGCCCACCATGCCGGCCGCTCCTGCGGTTCCGGCCGCTGCGGTCATGCCGAAGGGCTGGGCGGCGGTGACGAGATCGGCGGCCGTCGCGCCGCCGGCGACCTGCGCCACTGCTGCTGCGGGGTCCACCTGCACATGGCGCAGGCCGGACAGGTCGACGGTCACGCCGCCGTCGGTCAGTGCCCGGCCGGCCCAGTCGTGGCCGCCGCCGCGCACCGACAGCGGCAGGCCGAACTCCTGCGCGGCAAGGACCGCCGCCCGGGCGTCGGCCGGTCCGGTGCACCGGACGATCACGCCGGGGCGGTGCGGCACCGCGCCGTTCCACACGGTTGCGCCGGCGTCGTAGTCGGGCCCGGAGGTGACGACCCGGTCGGCATCGACGGTGCGCCGCAGGGTGTCGGCCAAGCGGTCGAGCTGCTTGCTCGTCGAAGGGGACACGAGAGGCCTCGTTTCGGACCGCGGCCGGCCAGGAGTCCCAGAGTATCCGTCCGGTCACCGATTTCACCCGGTCCTGCAGTACTGGCCGTTGGTGTTGCCGGTCGGCTACTGGTGGTCCAGCACGGCCTTCATGACCGCCTTGGCAATGGGCGCGCCCAACCGCCCGCCCGCGATGTCGGAACGGGAGATGCTCATGTCCTTGGGGTCGACGAGAACGGCGACCGCGACCGGGGACGACCCGTCCTTCAGCTTGGCGTAGGAGACGAACCAGGCGTACGGACGCTCGTCGCGTACGTCGGCGCCGTGCTGCGCAGTGCCCGGCTTGCCGCCGACCGTGACGCCGTCGATGCGCACCTTGTCCCCGGTGCCATCGGTCACCGTGTACTCCATCATTTCCTGCACCTTCTTCGCGGTGTCCTCGGAAACGGCCTGGTTCAGCACCTCGGGTTCGGTCTTCTCGACGGTGGACAGGTCGGCGCCACGCAGCTCCTCGACCATGTACGGCTTCATCAGCTTGCCGTTGTTGGCCAGTCCGGCGGTGACCATGGCCATGTGGAGCGGTGTACTGGCCAGGCTGCCCTGTCCCATGCCGGTCAGCGCGGTCTGCGGCTTGTCCAGCTTGTCGGGGTAGGCGCTCGCGACCGTGCGCACCGGGGTGAACTGCTCCTTGTTGAAGCCGAACTTCTCGGCCGTCTCGCGCATCTTGTCCTTGCCGGTCTTGAGCGCTGCGTCGAGGAAGACGTTGTTGCACGACCACTGCAGGCCGGTCTTCAGCGAGACGCGGTCGCACTGGGAGTCGGGGACGACGCTGCCGATCTTCGTCGTGCTGAGCGGAAGCCGGTACGGAGACGGGGCTCCGGACGAGGCGTTGATGTCGGTGACGGCCCCGCTCTCCAGGGCGGCCGCCGCCGTGAGGATCTTGAAGGTGGATCCGGGCGGATAGGTCTCGCGGATCGCGCGGTTGCTCAGTGGCTTGTCCGTGTCCTTGTCCAGCTTCTGGAACGTCTCCCCCTCCTTCCTCGACATGCCGGCGAAGACGGAAGGGTCGTAGGACGGCGTGCTCGCCATGGCGAGAATCCTGCCGGTGCGCGGGTCCAGGGCGACCACGGCACCCTTGGCGTTCAGGTCCGTCAGCCCCTTGTAGGCGGCCTTCTGCGCTGCCGGGTCGATCGTGGTGACGACGTCGCCGCCCCGGGGCTTCTTACCGGTCAACGCGTCCAGGGGACCGGTGTACAGCCGGTCGTCCTTGCCGCTCAACAGGTCTTTGTAGACGCCTTCCAGGAAGGTCGCGCCTTGCGCCTGGGAGAAGTAGCCCGTGACCGGCGCGTACAGCGGGCCGTCCTTGAAGACCCGCTTGTACAGGAAGTCCGAGCCGGGCGTGGCCTCGGAACCGGTGATGGCCTCTCCCCCGACGATGATGTCGCCGCGCGGCTGGGAGAACGCCTCGATCCGCACCCGCCGGTTGTGCGGTTCGTTGGCCAGGGTGTCGCCTTGGACGAACTGCACCCAAGTGGCCCGGAGGAGAAGGGCCATCACGGTGACCCCGCAGAAGACGGCTATGTGTCTGATCGGCCCGTTCATCACTGTCCCGTCGCGGTCGTGCGGTGGATACGGTCGGGGTGGGCCCGCGCGGTACGTGTCATGACGGGTCGCCGGGGACGTCGGAGAGCAGGCTCCGGACGATGGGCCCTGCCGAGGCGCCGCCGGTCTTCCCCTGCTCGACGACGCACGCGATGGCGACGTTGCCGCGCTGGGCCACGATCCAGCCGTTGTTGGGGGCGTCCTCGGTGACCTCGGCGGTGCCGGTCTTCGCGCCGACGCCGCCGGGCAGGCCGTCCAGGACCTTCGCCGTGCCGTCGGTGACCGTGGCGCGCATCATCTCCTTCAGCCGGTCGACCACGTTCTGCGGGAGCTTGGAGGTCGTCGTCGTGTCCTTGTTCCCGCGCGTGATCGTGGGCTGGTGGAACGTGCCCGAGGCCGCGGTGGCCGTGACGGACGCCATGATCAGCGGATTGGCCAGCACCCGGCCCTGCCCGATCATCGAGGCGGCCTTCTCCGTCTCGTCGCGGGGAGCCGGAACGGACCCGTCGAACGACGGTATGCCGGTGTGCCATTGCTGGCCGACGCCGAAGTATTTCCTGGCGACATCGCCGAGTTCGCGGTCGCCGAGTTTGTCGCGCAGGCTGATGAAGGCGGTGTTGCAGGACTCGGTGAAGTCCTTGAGGAACGTCGCGTTGCGGTGTTCGGACGTCTCGACGTTGTGGAACTGCTTGCCGACGGTGAGGTACTTGGGGCAGTCCACGATGTCGTCGGGCTTGACCGCGTCCTTGAGCATCAGCGCGCTCGTGGTGACGATCTTCCAGGTGGAGCCGGGCGCATAGGTGCCGGAGACGGCGCGGTTGAATCCGGAAGGGGAGTTGGCCACGGCCAGGATCTCGCCGTTGTCGACCCGCAGGGCGACGAGCGCGGCATTCTTGCCGTCGGCCTTGGCCGCGAGGGCCTTCTCGGCGGCGGCCTGCCAGGTGGAGTCGATGGTGGTCCCGACGGGCTGGTCGGCGGACCGGGCGGGCTTCTTGCCGAAGGTGGCCTCGGTGTCCTTGACCTGTCCGGTGGCGCGGTCGACGCGCTGGATCGCACCGCGCGGACCGGCTCCGGCGGCGCGGGCGACCTGGGAGAGCACGGGTCCCAGGGAGGGATACGTGTCCTTGGACAGCGCGCGGCCCGCACGGTCGGTCACCTTGGCCCCGTCGCCGCCCTCGCGGTCCAGCCGGAACTTCTCCGTGTCGCTCAGGTGCGGGTGGACGACGGAGAGCGCCCAGGCCACCTTCCAGGAGCCGTCCTCCTGCTTGCGCAGGGGGAGGGTCGCGTCGTAGGTCCACGTGCCGAGGTCGGCGACGGGCATGGCGGCCGTGAACGGGACGCTGACGGTGCCGTCCTCGGCGACCGTGGCCGAATGCGCGGTCAGGGTCGGCTTGTCGATGCCGAGTCCGGCGGTGAAGTTGCGCAGCACCTCCTGGGCCTTGCCGGGGCTGGTGGTGCGCTCGCCGGCGTTCGGCAGACGCCCCTCGGCCCAGTCGACCAGGAAGGCCCGTGCCTGGGCCGTGGCGTCGGGGTCGGGAACGGGCGGGCCGGGGGCGAAGGGGCCCAGTTCGGCGGCGTACGCGCCACCGGCGACGACGGCGAGGGCCAGGGCCGCCGCACCGGCCGTCCGGATCACCGGGCCGGTTCTGCGGCGTTTCCGGGCGGGGCGTTCGGCTTCGGTCCTCGACGGACCTTCGTTCGTACTCACGGGACGAGGAGAGCAGCGGCCCGCACCGCATGTCCAAGAGTCATATCGATCAGAGATTGATTAAAAAGCAATATGCTTCCTGCTCATGGACCTGATCCGGCACCTGGAATGCTTTGTGGCTGTTGCAGAAGAGTCACATTTCGGCCGTGCCGCAGCACGTCTGGGCATCGCCCAGCCACCGCTTTCGCAGCGCATCCAGCGCCTGGAGCGCGAACTGGGGGTGCGCCTCTTCGAGCGCACGAGCCGACAGGTGACGATCACGAAGGCCGGAACGCTGCTGCTGGACGAGGCACGTGAACTGCTCACCCGGTCCGAGGCCCTCATGGCCACCGCCCGCCGCATCCGGGACGGGGAGAGCGGGCTGCTGCGCGCCGCGCTGCCGCCGGACATCTCCGGTGAGACCGTCGCCGCGATCCTGGCGGGCTTCCGGCAGCGCCACGCCGGTGTCGAGCTGGAACTGCACGAGCTGTCCACCGCCCAGCAGCTCGCCCGGCTCGCCTCGCACGATCTGGACGTCGGGCTCATCCACCACCCCTGCGACATCACCGGTCTCGAACTGGGCCCGGTGCTGCGCCGCGAGGTGGGCGTGCTGCTCCCGCGCCACGCACCCGCCGCCGCGCTGGACAAGGTCCCGCTCGCCGCCCTCGACGGACACGAACTGGTCCTCTTCCCCCGCTCCGGTGCTCCGGCGCTCCACGACGACATCCTGACCACGTGCGCCCGCAACGGCTACACGCCCACCGTCGTCCGGCAGGGCCAGGGCACCAGCTTCGTCCGCGGCCTGATCCTCTCGGCGGGCGCCGTCGCGTTCAGCCCGAAGGACGCCCACAGCACGCGCGCCGCCGAAGGGGACCCGGACATCGTCTGGCGTCCCCTTGCGGGGGCTCCCCTGACCTGGCGGCATTCCGTCGCCTGGCCCCGAGGGCGCGGCGACGCCGCCGTCGGCGCCTTCACCGAAGCGACCACCCGCGCCCTGCTGGACGCGGCCGCAGGCGGCGCGGAGGAACCCGCGCGGCCGCTCTACCTGCGCCCGGCATCGGAGTACTGGCTGTGACGACCACGACCACCACCCGCCGCCGCATCCACGCGGCCTTCGCCGCAGCCGGCGTCACCGGCCGGCTGCACGCGCTCGACATCGACTCCGGCGCGGAGGTCGACGCGGGCGCGGACGAGGCGGTCGTCACCGCCAGCGTGCACAAGCTCTGCCTGCTCGTCGCCCTCCACCAGCAGGCCGCGGCAGGGCGCGTGGATCTCACCGAGCAGATCGCCTGCCCGCCGGCCGGCCGCACCGCAGGTCCCACGGGGCTCGCCGCCATGCTCGACACCGTCCGCATGTCCCTGAGGGACGTGGCCTACCTGATGATGGCCGTGAGCGACAACACGGCCGCCGACCTTCTCCTGGACCGGGTCGGCCTCGATGCGGTGAACTCGGCCACGGCCGGCCTCGGGCTGACGCGGACGCACGCCGTCCACACGTTCCACGAGATGCTGGCCACCGTCAGGGAGGACGCCGGTCCCGGCCAGGCCCGGGCACTGACCGATCCGCAGGTCGTCGCCCGGCTGACGGCTCTCGACCCCGCCCGCACCAACCGCAGCACCCCGCGCGAGATGACCCGCCTGCTCGGCTCCGTGTGGCGCGACGAGGCCTGCCCCGCCGAACACGGCGCGGCGATCCGTCGTCTGATGGGCCTTCAGGTCTGGCCGCACCGGCTGGCCTCCGGCTTCCCCTTCGACGACGTCCACGTCGCGGGCAAGACCGGGAGCCTGCCCACCCTGCGCAACGAGGTCGGTGTCGTCGAGTACCCGGACGGCGGCCGTTACGCCGTCGCGGTCTTCACCCGCGCCGCCAGCACCGCCGCCACGCTTCCGGCAGCGGACGCCGTCATCGGCACCGCCGCCCGGATCGCGGTCGACGCGCTGCGGTCCCCGTAGGGCCGATCGGTCCTACGGGGAGTTCGTCGGCACCACGGCGCCCCGTCAGGGGCGCGGGGAGAAGACGATCGGCTTGAAGGTGGATCCGGGCTGATAGGTGGTGGTGGTCGCGTTGCTCAGCTGGTGCTTGGTGAAGTCCTGGCCGCCGTAGAGCGCGACGACCGCACCGGTCTCGGGATTCACCGAGACGGCTCCGGCCTGTACGTCCTGGTCTGCCTTCTTCTTGGGATCGAGCTTGCTGGTCAGCTCCGCCTTGACGGCGTCCTCGAGGAGCTTCTGGGTCTTCCGGTCGACGTTGAGGGTGATCGTCCAACCGCCCTTGTACAGCTCCTGTTCGCTCACGCCCTGTCGGCGCATTTCGGCGTCGGCGGCCTGCACCAGATAGCCGGTCTGGCCCTCCGTGCCGGGCGGGGGCTTGGGGGCGCCCGGGGTCGGGAACGTCATCGCGGCACGCCGGTCGGGATCCAGGGCCCCCATCTTGACCGCATTGTCGAGCGCGTAGTTCCAGCGTTCGGTGACGAGCTTCTTGCCGGTTTCCGAGGCGACTGCCCAGTCGTACTGGCTGGGGGCCTGGAGCAACGCCGAAAGATACGCGCCTTGTTCGACGGTGAGCTTGGAGGAGTCGATGCCGTAGTAGGCCTGCGCCGCGGCCTGGATTCCGTAGGCGCCGCGCCCGTAGTAGCTGGTGTTCATGTAACCGGCGAGGATCTCGCTCTTGCTGTACCGCTGATCGACCTTGAGAGAGATCACCAGCTCCTTGAGCTTGCGGGTGACCGTCTGGTCCTGGTTCAGGTAGTAGTTCTTGACGTACTGCTGGGTGATGGTCGACCCGCCCTGCTTGCCCTTGCCGGAGACCGTGTTCCACAGGCCGCGGGTGATCCCCTTTAAATCCACGCCGTTGTCGTCGTAGAAGGACATGTTCTCGGCGGCGACGAAGACGTCCTGGACCGGCTTGGGGACCTTCTCCAGGCCGACGATGTCCCGGTTGACCTGTCCGAGCCGGGCCAGGACCTTTCCGTCGGCGAACTTGTAGACGTTGTTCTGGCGTTGGGCCATGGCGTTCGCCTTGGGGATCGGCACCATCACATAGACGGCGCAGAAGGCGCCCATCGCGAGAAGACAAAGACCGAAGAACGTGCCGAGAAGCTTCCTCCAGGTGAAGAACCGGCGTATCCCTTTCTTCTTGGCCTTCCCTCTTCCCCGGCCCGCTCCACGCTGTCGGCGGCGTTCTTCCGCTCGCCCCATACCTCGGTCACCCACCTTCGCTTCGGCTCATCGGACACGCCATGACGACCCAGAAAACCAACACGACGAAGAAAACAGGAGAAGACGAGTCACAAGTCGACTCCAGGTGGCCCATGGTGGATCGACGCGATCCTTTTGACTATCGGAAGTCACATTGTGTGGACCTGTTGGCGGAATCTCTCGACACTCTGCTGGCCGAATGGTTTGATCACCGCCTTCAACCTGCACCACCCCAACCCCGAGTGTGCGAAGGCGTCCGCGGGCCCGGTCGTCCTGATTCACTGCCCCCGCCTCACCGGCCCTCGGACTCCCCCTTGTGCGGGGGGAGTCCGACCCGCACGGTGAGCCCGCCGCCCGGGTTGGCGACAGCGGTGGCCGTTCCGTGGTGGGCCGCGGCGATCGAGCGCACGATGGCCAGCCCGAGTCCGTGGCCTGAACGGTCACCTGCGAGCCGGGTCCGTGGCCGGTAGAAGGGTTCGAAGAGCCGGTCGACGAGTTCTTCGTCGACCGGCGTTCCGTTGTTCACGACGTCCAGGACCACGGCGTCGTCCCGGTGGACCGCCAGATGCACCGAACCACCCGGCATGTTGTGGTTGAGCGCGTTGTCGAGCAGGTTGAGCACCAGTTGCCGCAGAAGCGTGCTGCTGCCGCTGACGGCACAGTCGACCTCCTCCGCCTCGACGGTGAGCTGGAGCCCCTCCGACTCCGCCCGCGATGTCCGTTCGGCAGCAGTACGCGCCGCGAGAGCCGCCAGGTCCACGGGCTCCGGGTCGAACTGCGCGTGATCGGCGGAGGCCAGGTCGAGGAGCGCGTTCACGATGGTGATGTTGCGTTCGTTCGTCTCCCTGAGTACCGGGGCGAGTTCGGCGAGCTCCTTCCCCGAGCTGTCGGTAGCCGTCACCTGGAGGATCGCGCGGGTGGTGGCGAGCGGCGTGAGCAGTTCGTGCGAGGCGTTCGCCGCGAAGCGCCGGTGGGCGGCGAGGGACTCCTCGATCCGGGCGAGCATCCCGTCGAAGGTGTCGGCGAGTTGCTTCAGCTCGTCGTCACGGCCGTCGGCGTGGATGCGGTGGTGCAGCTCGCCCGCCTCGGCCTTCGCCGCAGCCTGGCTGATGGTCTGCAAGGGAGCCAGCAGCCGCCGGGTGAGGAACCAGCACGCGATCAGGCCCGCGGCCATCACCAGCAGCATTCCGCCCACGGACACGGCGAGCACGGTCGCCCAGACGTCCTCCTTGGTACGCACCCCGCCTTCGGAGACCGGACGGGCATCGCTCTTCACCGGCTCTCCCTGTGTGCGGGACTGCTGACCGGGCCGCACGGGTGGCGCGGACGAATCCCCGGAGCCGTCGGCAGGGGCACTGACGGTCCTGGTCAGGTCGTAGGTCGGGATGTAGCGGATGCCCGCGTAGATGACGGCGACCATCAGGGCCCCGGAGGCGCACAGAGCACCGGCGAACCACAGGAACAGCCGACCGTGGATACCGAGCGTACGACTCCTGCCACCGCGCCCCCGGCAAAGCCTTTTGCGCCACATCCGCAGCCTTCTGCGCAGTGCCGCGGCTATCACTCGGACCTCAGGAAATAGCCGGCGTTCACGGCCGTGTGCACCAGCCGTGGTTCCCCGAGTTTCCGGCGCAAGGTATGGACGACAAGGCGCACCGCATTGGTGTGGGAGTCGGTCTGCGCGTCCCACGCCTTGTCGAGCAGGTATTCCGTGCTCAGCACGCCGCCCTCGGCGCGCAGCAGCAGTTCCAGGACGGTCAGCTCCTTCGGCGTCAGCCGGATCTCGGCGCCTGCGCGCAGGACTTGGCGACGGTGGGTGTCGAAGGTGAGGTCGGCGACGGCGAGCACAGGTGGGTGGGCCATGGGCGTGCGCCGGTAGAGCGCCCGCAGTCTGGCGACCAGTTCGGGGAAGTCGAAGGGCTTGGCGAGGTAGTCGTCGGCACCGAGGCCGAGGCCGTCGACCTTGTCGCCGGGCCGGCCGGCGGCCGTGAGCATCAGGATCCGGCAGGCCAGCCCCATGGCGACGATGCGGCGGCAGATCTCGTCGCCGTGGACACCCGGCACGTCCCGGTCCAGGAGCACCGCGTCGTAGTCGTAGACGGCCAGCCGTTCCAGGGCCGTCGTCCCGTCGTGCACGACATCGGCCGGTATGCCCTCCTTCCGCAGCCCCATTTCCAGGACCCGCGCCATGTGCTTCTCGTCCTCGACCACCAGCACGCGCACGAGCGATCACCATTTCCTGAGAATTCCATGAGAGTTTCCGGCCCATCGGCCGGAACCCGTGCTGCCAGTATCCACAAAATCCCTGCCCGGCACCGCCATTGTCCTGTGCATGAAACGACCGGCCGGGACGGTGCTTCTCAAACACCGCTCACATCCCGCCTCCCCTAGCGTGCGTATCCGTTCGGGACGTTTCCGTTCACCGGGAGAGAAATGAATCTGTTCAAACGGGCGTGGTGGCGGCTCAGTGGCCATCCGGGGAAATCCCTGATGCTGGTCGGCCTGTTCTTCGTCATCTGCACGCTGGTCCTGTCGGGATTCCTGATCCAGTCCGCGGCGGCCCGCGCCGCCGCGGACGCCAAGCAGCGCGTCGGTGCCGTGGCCACCATGCAGCTGGACATCAACGCCCTCATGGAGTCCGGCAAGATGCAGTCCCAAGGGGGCGGCGGCACGCCCGGCCTCATCGGCAAGGAAGGCGACCTGCACCGCGAGCTCGTCGACAAGATCTGCACGTCGCCGGTCGTGAAGCAGTGCAACTACACGTCGGACTCCGGCGCCGCACCCACCAAGAGCACCGAGCTGTATCAGCCGGTGCCTGCGCCGCTGGGGCAGGACACCCTGGGCACCGACTTCTTCAAGGCGGACGGCGTCCGCGACCTGAACTCCGTCGCGGCGTTCCGCAACGGCGACGCGAAAATCGTCTCCGGTACCGGCATCGGGCCCGGCTCGAAGGGCGACGCCGTCGTCGTCGAGGAGCGCATGGCCAAGCAGAACAAGCTGAAGGTCGGCGACAAGGTCAAGCTCAAGGTCGGCGAGCTCCCGCCGCCGGGAGAGAAGCCGAACACCGACGAGCACGAATTCACCGTCGTCGGCATCTACAAGAACAGCACCGCGGACACCGGCAAGTACGTACCGGCCATCACGAACCCCGCCAACCAGCTCTACGTCACTCCGGAAGGGGCCACCAAGCTGTTGGGCAAGGACCCGGCCCAGGGCGCCACGGTCAAGCAGGCCACATTCACCCTGGGCGACCCCGGCGACGTCGACCGGCTGAAGAAGGATGCCGAGGCGGCCGGGGCGGACCTGAAGATCTTCCCGCTGGACGTCAACGACAAGCAGTACAAGACCCTGGTCGGCCCGATCACCCGGACCGCCGGCTTCGCCACCGTCACCGTCTGGCTGGTCGCCGTCGCCGGTACCGCCATCCTCGCCCTCATCGTCGCCTCCTCGCTGCGCGAACGCCGCAAGGAACTCGGCATCCTGCTCTCCCTCGGTGAGAAGAAGACGAAACTGCTCGGCCAGCACCTGGTGGAGGTCGTCGCCTGCGCGCTGCTGGCGATCGGACTCTCCGCCGCCGGCAGCCAGTTCCTGTCCCAGGGCGTCGGCAACTGGCTGCTGGCCGGCGAGGTGTCGTCCGCCAAGGACGATGCGGCGAACGCGGACAGCGGCCGCGACCACAGTGCCGTCACCGGGCCGGGAGGCCCGTCGCCGGACGGCTCGTCCGCCGACAAGTCCGGCGTCGACCCCATCGACAAGATCGACGTCAGGCTCGGCATGGCCGACATCGGCAAGGTCGGGGCCACGGGCCTCGGCATCGCGGCACTGGCCACCCTCGTCCCCGGCACCCGCGTCCTGCGCCTCACCCCGCGCGACATCCTCGTGAAGGGAGACTGACCATGACCGCACAGCCCCCCGTCCTCCAGCTCACCGGACTCACCCGCTCCTACCCGACCCGCAACGGCAGGCGAGCCGTGCTCAAGGACGTGAACCACTCCTTCGAAGCAGGCCGCATGTACGCGGTCGTGGGCGCGTCCGGCAGCGGGAAGACGACCCTGCTGTCCCTGGCCAGCGGCCTCGACTCCCCCACGTCCGGCGCGGTGCGCTTCCGTGGCCGCGACGTCGCCGAGCTCGGCCTCGGCCGCTATCGCAACCGGCACGTGGCGACCGTCTTCCAGTCCCTGAACCTGCTCACGTACATGACCGCGGTCCAGAACATCACCTCGGCGATGGAGATCACGGGCGTGAAGGGGGTGCGCAGGAAGCAGCGCGCCAGGGAACTCCTGGAGCTGCTCGGCATCGTTGACGAGGATCAGAATCGCCGGACCCTCCAGCTCTCCGGCGGGCAGCAGCAGCGCGTGGCCATCGCCCGCGCGCTCGCCTGCGAGGTGGACGTCCTGTGCGCGGACGAGCCCACCGGAAGCCTCGACCACGAGACCGCGGCCGGCATCGTCGACGTGTTCCGGAAGCTGGCCCACGACCAGGGGAAGTGCGTGATCGTGGTGACCCACTCCCGCGATGTCGCCGAGGCCTCGGACGAAATCCTCCGGCTCAAGCACGGCAGGCTCACTGCACAGTGAGGCATCGGGGGCGTCGCGCACCGGTCGATTCATCCTCTGCCGTCAGGAATCAACTTCCTTCTGCCCTGACAAGACTTTGGATGGCGCACGGATATCCCGCGTGCCGTTAGTTTTTCAGCGCGGCCCGCACTCCGGCAGGGGCATGAGTGGCTGGGCCCCGGCGTGCGACGTCGACGTGTGGCCCTCGTCGCGCGCCCCGGCTGCCCGTGGCCGTCCTTCCCCCGTGACGGCCACGGGCAGCCGCCGCACAGTGGCCCGGATCCGGACGAACGGCATCGATTGCGGTCCGGGCCGCTGTGCGGACTTCCACCTCCATCAAGCTCAAGGGCCTCGACATCATCTGCGTCGTTCTCGACTGCGAGGTCGGCGACCTGCTGATATCCGAGCCGGAGACCGTCAGCCGGCCTGCACGGCGCAACCCCGAGCCCGCAGCGCCCGATGTGCCGGGCACAGGCACACCGCTCATCCCTCGCCAGCCGGCTGTCCGTTCGTTCCCCTGGACCGACCCACTGGCACGCCATCCGAACGCCGAGCGTCCCGACTGACTCCGGCACGTCCTGCTCGGGTGATTCACCCGGGCGGCGGCGTATATCTGCGACCCACAACAGCACAGGTGCCACGCTGGGGTCATGCCCAAGGAGCAGAACGGGGCGGAAGAAACCGATGCCGGGCACATACCCGACGCAGCCGTCGCTTCAACCGACGGCACAAAGCCCGGCCTGAAACGCTCCACGAGAGCCTGCCTCCTGATCGCCGCCCTGACCCTCGCGGCAACGGCAGGCGCATGCGGCTCCGACCCGTCCGGGGCACCTGCCCCGCTGCGGAACGTCACACTCAGCGATCACACCTACCAGGTGCCCAAGCCGCTGCCGTCCGGTGCCCCCGGCACGCTGATCGCCGCCACCGACCACGGCACGGACCCCCTTCTCGCCGCCGCGAGACGCTGGACCGTGCTGTACCACTCGACCGACCGCCACGGGGCCGACATCGCCGTCAGCGGCACGGTGCTCCTGCCCGGCGGGACGCCCCCGCCCGGCGGCTGGCCCGTGGTGTCCTGGGCGCACGGCACCACCGGCGTCGCCGACAAATGCGCGCCCTCACAGGCCCCGAACCTCGGCTACGACTCCTACGCCCAGCAGGTGCGCACCCTGATACAGGCCGGCTACGCCGTCACCGCATCGGACTATCCCGGCCTGGGCACACCCGGCATGCACACCTACTTGGTGGGCGCCGACGAAGGCAACGCCGTCGTCGACATCGTCACCGCAGGACGTCATCTGGCGCCGTCCCTGGCCCCGACGTGGTTCGCCGTCGGGCACTCCCAGGGCGGACAAGCCGCTCTCTTCGCCGCCAACGCAGCACGCAGGGCACCCGCACTGCACCTGGCCGGCGCCGTCGCCGTCGCACCGGCCAGTCACCTCGGGACGATGCTTCCCGGTGTCATCTCGTCCCACGTGTCCAGCGAACTGTCCTTCGCGCTCTACTCGTTGGCCGGTCTGAGCGCCACGGAACCGTCGGTCGACCTGCACCGCCTGATCGGGCCCACGACGCTGCCGACCGCCGAGCAGGCTCTGGCCTCATGCCTCAAGGACAGCTACGCGCCCCTGTCCCGGGTCGGCACCGACCAGACCCTTCCCCTGACCCAGGACCAGTTGAACCGGCTCGGGAGCGCCATGGCGGCCTACGGTGACCCGGACCGCGCCGCGATCGCGGGGCCCGTCCTGGTCATCCAGGGCGGAGGCGACCTCGACGTACCGCCGGTGTGGACCGAGGAAGTGGTCGGTCACCTGCGCTCGTTGGGCTCACCCGCCGTCACCCTGCAGACGTACCCCGGGGCCGACCATGACCAGGTGCTGGGCCAGTCGTCCTGCGACCTGCTGCGTTTCCTCGCCGCGCACGAAGGGCGCCCGGTGAGCCACTGCACGCCGTACCGGACGCAGGGTTGAGGCGCAGTCCGTCGAACGTCCCACCGCGCTGCGCGCAGTGGGACGTTCCATAGGGACGACAGCCGTCAGTCGACCGCGACCGGCACGTCGGCCTTCTCCGCCCCCGCCGGACCGGCATCGGCGTTCGGGCCGAGCTTGCCGCTCCGTACCAGCGCGAGGAAGGAGTCGAGCTCCTTCTTGACCACGGGAGCCAGCAGGTAGAGGCCGGTGATGTTCACGACCGCGAGCAGGAAGAGTATGGCGTCGGCCATGTCTATCAGGGAGGTCAGGGACAGCAGCGAGCCCAGCGCGACGAATGCCGTGTAAGTGGCCTTGTACGTGAGCTCGCTGGAGCGGCGGCGGCCGAACAGGTAGGTCCACGCCTTGAGTCCGTAGTAGCCCCACGTGATGATCGTCGAGAAGGCGAAGAGGAGCACCGCGACGGTCAGGATGTAGGGGAACCAGGGCATGACCGTGGCGAACGCGTCCGAGGTGATGGTCACGCCTTCGGGGGACGCGCCGGACTCGGCTGCTTCCGACCGGGCCTTGTCCCAGCTGGGGGTGGAGGCGATGACGATCGTCAGGGCCGTCATCGTGCAGACGATGACGGTGTCGATGAACGGTTCGAGCAACGCCACCAGGCCCTCGGTGACGGGGTGCCGGGTCTTGACGGCCGAGTGGGCGATCGGCGCGGATCCGGTGCCGGCCTCGTTGGAGAACGCCGCCCGCTTGAAGCCGACGATCAGTGCGCCGATGACGCCGCCCGTCACGCCTTCGGGGGAGAACGCGCCCCCGATGATGGTGGACACGGCAGCCGGGACCGCGCTCACGTTGACCAGGATGACGACCAGACAGGCCAGGATGTACATGCCCGCCATGAGGGGAACGAGCCGGACGGTGACCTTGGAGATGGACTTGATTCCGCCGAGGAGGACGAGTCCGGTCAGTCCGGCCAGCAGCAGGCCGAAGACCAGGGCCCCGGAGGAGGAGCCCAGCAGGCCGTCGTCACCGCCGGTGACGGACTTGAGCTGCGAGAAGCTCTGGTTGGCCTGGAAGAGGTTGCCGCCGAACAGCCCGAAGAACAGCAGGGCGACGGAGGCCGCCACGGCGAGCATCTTGCCGACGCCCGCCATGCCGCGCTCGGCAAGTCCCTTGCGCAGATAGTGCATCGGGCCGCCGGACACCGTGCCGTCCTCGTGGACTTCCCGGTACTTGACGCCGAGTGTGCACTCCACGAACTTCGTGGCCATGCCGAGGAGGCCGCACAGGATCATCCAGAAGGTGGCACCGGGGCCGCCGATGGTCACGGCGACCGCGACACCGGCGATGTTGCCCAGCCCGACGGTTCCGGACACGGCCGCGGTCAGGGCCTGGAAGTGGCTGACCTCTCCCGGATCGTCTTTCTTGGAGTATTTCCCGCGCACCAGGTCGAGGGAGAGGCGCAGTCCCCTCACCTGCACGAACCCGAACCAGCAGGTGAAGACGGCTCCTGCGACGACCAGCCAGGCGACGATCCAGGGGAACGTCGTGCCGAAGAGCGTGACTTCGCCGAAGACGAATCCCGCGAGCTTCTCGGCGATGGGGTTGAAGATCCCGTTGACGGTGTTCTCAATGCCGGAGGTGAGTGAGTCCAGAGCAGACATCAGAATCTCCCACGAACGTCAACGGCGGCATGCCAGCAGGCGGTTCGGCCGCCGAAGCGGCATCTGGTGGACGGCGGAACACCAGAGCCCCGCAGACGCTGTGACATGTGAACTCCTGTATCGGTTGAATCGGTGCCTGCAGAGCTGAGAGGCCGTACAGGGCGGAGGTAGGTGACGGCCGCCCTTTCAGGGGTGCTGCGGAACCGTCAGGTCGCACCAGACCTGCTTGTCCCTGCCTTGATGCCGGACCGCCCCCCAGGTACGGCTCATGGCCGCCACGATGCACAGGCCGCGGCCGCATTCGCGCAGCGGCTCTTCCGCAGAGCCGGTTCCCGATGCCCCGAGAGGCGGCAGGTCCGGGCCCGTGTCGTGCGCGCTCACCCGGAGGGTTCCCGGGCCGTCGGCCTCGGGCGGCACGATGTCCAGGCTGACTGCGGTGAGACGCCCGCCGTGTTCGGCGGCGTTGGCGGTCAGTTCGGCGATGACCAGTTCGGCGGTGTCGACGAGATCGCCGTCGCAGCCGCGTTCGGCGAGCCATTGGCGGGCCTTGAGCCGGACGTCACGCAGCGGTCGTCGACCGAACGACTGCCGGGTCCATGTCACCGTGTGGGACGTGCATGGCCGGGGAGTGGTCGTGGGCATGGTTCCGGCTCCTTTCCACAGAACGTCCGGTCCCATTGGCTCTTCGGGGTCCGGGCGCCTCAGCCGGGTCTTCCCTGCCACTGCGGCCGAGAAGTCGTGGGCCAACGACAACAGAAACCTGAACCGTGTTCGACCCCCCAAATGATGGGTGCACAGGCAGACGAAAGTCGGCCCCACCGGCAGCGGAATGCACCGCATCGAATGCGGTGCGTCATCGACCGAGGCAGGGGGCGGATCCACGGTTGCCCGCCCCGGGAATTTGGTTGACTGTTTCCGGTAGCGGCCGGATAAACATTCCCCCGGGGCCGGCCGGCCTCGTACGATTTCATCGTGGATTTCACGGCACGTGGCGACTCCGCATCGCGGCCGACGCGTCGTTGGCGTCCCTCCCCGACGGATGTCGCGCTGGCCCTGGCAGCCGCCGCATACGGCGTCGGCGACTCCCTGGTCCACCCGGCCAGCGGCCTCCTGACGGGCAGGCCGGAGTGGGCTGCCCTCGTCGCGGGGCTGGTCGGCCTGCTCGTTCTGTGGCGTCGCCGCTTCACACGATCCGTGTCCGCCGTCGTCCTCGTCGCCCACGTGCTGTGCTACGCACCCGGTGCGCTGGCAGTCATGATCTACACCCTGGCCGGCCTGTACCGGCGCCCGGCACAACTGGCCGCCGTGGGCCTGAGCGCGCTGGCCGCCGAGACGGCCGCTTCGGAACTGGCCGGTGCCGGACCGGATCTCGTGCACGGCGTGCCCTTCGTGGCGGCCCCGCTCGTGATGGGCCTCTACGTGGCCACCCGGCAACGGCTGATCGACACAATGCGGGAACGGGCCGCAGCGCTGGAGAGCCGGCAGGCCCTGCTCGAAGGCCGGGCGAAGGCGGAAGAGCGCACCCGGATCGCGCGGGAGCTCCACGACGTGGTCGGCCACCGCGTCAGCCATGTCGTCCTGGCCGCCGGCGCCCTGCAGGTCGGCGCCGGGCGCGGCGCCGAATGGGTCCGCGAAGAGGCCGAGCACATCCGGAGCGCGGGCGTCCAGGCGCTGGTGGAACTGCGCGACATCCTCGGGGTCCTCACCTACCCCGAGCGTGGCGGCACGGCCCCGATGGAGCCCACCCCGACCGTGGCCGACCTCGACGCGCTCGTCGCCGACTGCCGCCGCCTGGGCATGGACATCACCCTGGACCGGCGCGGCCCCCTGGACGCTCTTCCCGCCGCCACCCAACTCGCCGTCTACCGCGTCCTGCAGGAGGCCTTCACCAACGCACTGCGCCACGCACCCGGCGCCGCCGTCACGGCAGAGGTGACCAATGACGGCCCGGCCGTCCGGATCCTCGTCGCCAACGGTGTGGCCACCGAGAGCCCCGCCGACGACCTGCCGTCCGCAGGCCACGGACTGCTCGGCCTGGCCGAGCGGCTGCGCCTGCTGGGCGGAACATTCGAGGCGGGCCCCCGGCGCGACGGCGGATTCCGCGTCCGCGCCGGCATCCCGCACGACCCTGCCCGGACCGAACCATCCGGACCACACGCTCCACCGGAGTCTTCCCTTGATCAAAGTCATGATCGTCGATGACGAGCCGTTCGTGCGTCACGGGCTGCGCACGATCCTCGAGGCCGACCCCGGCATCGAGATCGTCGCCGAGGCCGCCGACGGCCAGGCGGCCGTCGAGGCGGCCGGGACCCACGCCTGCGACGTCGCTCTCGTCGACATCCGCATGCCCCGCATGGACGGCATCGCCGCCACGCGACGGCTCATGACGATGCCCGCTCCCCCGGCCGTCATCATCCTGACGACCTTCCGGTTCGACGAGTACGTGACCGAGGCGCTGCATGCGGGAGCAGCCGGATTCCTCCTCAAGGACACCCGGCCCGCCGAAATCGTCCAGGCCGTCCACACGGTGGCCTCGGGACACGCCCTGCTCTCCCCCGCGGTGACCCGGCACGTCATCGAGATCCTCCTGCAACGCCACCGGGGGCTGACCGCACAGGAGCGCACCCGCATCGCATCGCTGACCGCGCGCGAGCACGAGGTCTTCCTCCTGGTCGGCCAGGGCCTGCCGAACGCCGACATCGCCCGCTCCCTGTCCACGAGCGAGGCGACCGTGAAGATGCACGTCAGCCGGATCCTGGCCAAGCTGCAGGTCGAGAACCGCGTCCAAGCCGCCCTGCTGGCCCATGAGGCGCCCCCGGCCGCCGGCTGACGCACCCGGCGGGCAACAACGAAAGGCCGTGCCCGGGGCTGCGCGGCGGCACACGCGCAACCCCGGGCACGGCGGTCGGTATTCCTACCCCGCCTGGAGGGCGAGGGTCGGCGAGAGCCGAGCGGCGCGGACTGCCGGGTACAGTCCCGCCACCGACCCGATGAGCAGGGTGGCGCCGAAGCCGCCGCCGACCGCCCACAGGGGAACGACCCAGGGCATGCCGCCCGAGGCGGCGAACACGTACGTGGCCGCCGAGCCCAACACCACGCCGGCCAGTCCGCCGAGTCCGGACAGCAGCAGCGACTCGGTGACGAACTGGATGCGGATCTGTCCGCGGGTGGCGCCCAGCGAGCGACGCAGGCCGATCTCGTGACGGCGCTCCAGCACCGAGATGATCATGGTGTTGGCGACGCCGACACCGCCGACCAGCAGTGCCACACCGCCCAGTCCGAGCAGCAGATTGTCGAACGCGCCCTCGGTGGCGGCCTTGGCCTGCAGGGCCGAGGACGGGTTGGAGACCTTGACGTTCTGCGGGTTCTCCGGGTCGGCGGTCCGTGCGAGCAGCTTGCCGACCGACTCGACGGAGGCGTCCGAGGAGCGTTCGTAGATCTGCGTGGGGTGGCCGTCGAAGCCCAGGAGGGTGCCCGCGGCCTGCCAGCCCACCAGTGCGGACCGTTCGATCTCCGGCGCCAGTGGAAGCGGGTCGAGGATGCCGATGACCGTGAAGTACTGGTTGCCGATGAGGACTTGCTGACCGGGCGCGGTGATGCCCAGGCGTTCGGCGGCGACGCTGCCGAGCACCACCGAGGGGTAGCGTCCGTTCGCGCCGTTGAGCCAGGTGCCCGAACCGACCGTGCCGCGCAGAGCCTTCAACAGGTCCTCGTCGGCAGCCTTCACGGAAAGACCGCCGGTGTCACTCTTGGAGATCTTCTCGCTGCGCCGGACCGTCGGTTTCAGGTCCCCGACCGCACCGACGTGTTCGACGCCGGGGATACGGCCGATCATGCCGGGCGCTTCCTTGGGCAGCTTGGTCTTCTGGCCGCTGAACAGGTCGTCGCCGGGGGCGACCTTGAGCATGTTGGTGCCCAGCTTGTCGAGCTCCTGGAGCAGTTGGGCCTTGCTGGAGGCCGAGATGCCGACCACCGCGATCATCGTGGCGATGCCGATGGCGATGCCCAGCGCGGACAGCACGACCCGCATCGGCCGGGAGCGCAGCCCTGCCGAGCCGACGTGCAGCACGTCACGGGGACCGAGGCGGGCCGGGGTCAGTCGGTCGCGTGGCACTGTTCCTCGCCTCCTGCCGACTCCAGCGGCTGCGTGTCCGCGTCCTCCGGCTTCGCGCGCGTGTCCTCGACGACCTCGCCGTCGCGGATGCGCACCTGACGCGGCAGGGCCCCGGCGATCTCGCCGTCATGGGTGATCACCGCGATGGTCGCCCCGTCCGCGTTGAGGTCGTGCAGCAACCGCATGACGGCCTCGCCGGAGGCGGAGTCCAGGGCGCCGGTGGGCTCGTCCGCCAGCAGTAGGTCCGGCTCGCCCACCACCGCCCTGGCGATGGCCACCCGCTGCCGCTGTCCGCCGGACAGCTCGTGGGGCCGGTGGTGCATCCGGTCCCCGAGCCCGACCCGCTCCAGGGCCGTGGCCGCGCGCTTGCGGCGCTCGGCCCGGCTCAGGCCGGAGTAGAGCAGTCCCTCGGCGACGTTGTCCTGGGCGGTGACCCCGGACACGAGATGGAAGGACTGGAAGACGAAGCCGATGTGCCGGGCACGCAGTGCGGACAGCCGGCGGTCGGAGAGAGCCGCGACATCGTGGCCCGCGATGGCGACGGTGCCGGCGGTAGGACGGTCCAGGGTGCCGACGATGTGCAGGAGAGTGGACTTGCCGGACCCGGACGGACCCACGATCGCGAGCAGTTCCCCGCGCTCGATGCGCAGGTCCACCCCGCGCAGCGCCGCGACCCCGCCCGGGTACTCCTTCGTGACCTGGTTCAGCTCGACGACGGTCTTGGCGACGATGTTGGCGACGGTGGTCATGACTTGGGCACTCCGACCTTCATGCCTTCCTTGAGGCCGGATCCGCTGACCTCGACCCTGCCCTGCCCGAACAGGCCGAGCTTGACGGGGATTTCGCGGGCCTTCCCGTCCTCCACGACCTGGATGCCGAAGCCGCCGGCGGGCAGGGCGAGCAGAGCGTTGACCGGGACGGTCAGCACGTTCTCGTGCGTCTCGCCCTTGAGGTCGACGGTGACCGGGGCCTGGTCGATGCCCTTGACCTCCGACGAATCGGCGAAGGTCACCCGTGCAGTGATCTTGGCGGAGTCTTCTTTCCCGCCACCGCCCTGGTCCTTGTCGTCCGAACCGGCCGCGCGGTCGACCGAGGCGACCTTCCCCTTGACCTTGTCGCCCCCGGGGAGGGTGATCTCCACCCGGGTGCCGGGCTCGGCGAGAGCGGCATCGGAGACGTCGAGCTTGATCTGCACCTCCCGCTCGGCACCGGTGACGGTCAGCACCGGCTTGCCGGGGGCCATCTGGTCGCCGACGGCCGCCTCCTTCTTCTTGACCCGCACCGAGCTCGGCGCGAAGGCGATCTGGTCCGGCCCCGTCTCGCCGGTCTGCTTCAGGCCGTGGGACTTCTGCCAGCGCCCCAGCGCCTCCGCCGTTCCGGAGGTGAACTGCTCGTCCACGGTCAGGCCCGTTCCGTAGCCGAGGTCGCGCAGGTTCTGCTTCAACTGCCGGACGTCCGGCCCCTTGTCCCCGGCCTTGAGCTTCCGGTACATGGGCCGCTCGCCGTACAGCAGCCAGACCTTGGCGCCGTCGGCCTCGTAGAGCGCCTCGTTCTGCTTGATCACCGAGCCGGTGTCCGGGAGCCAGGTGACCGTGCCCTGCGCCCCGCCGTTGAGCTTGCGCTCCTTGGAGTAGCCTAGGGTGCCGTCCACCTGGGTGCGGCTGCTCAGATCCTGCCGCTTGACCGTGTCGGTCTTCTGCGGCAGGCCGTCCGCGTGCCGCTCCTGTCCCTTGCCGTCGTCACCGCTCACCGAGACGACTGTTGCCCCGCCCACCAGCGCACTCGCCACGACGAGCGAGGCGATCACGTACTTTCTGGCAGGGCGCTTGCGCTCACTCTCCGAGCTTGTCATTGCACACCTTCATGGCCTTCTCCATCTTCTCCTTGGGCACGTCGGGGCCGCCTCCCGCCTTCGCGGTCAGGTTGCCGTCCTTGAGCTCCGGGTCCGGCATGTCGACACCCTGCTCACGCATGCACTGGGCAAACTTGATGGACTTGTCGAGGGCCTTCTGCTGCTCTTCCGCGCTCATTTCCTTGCCGGCACCGGGCAAGTCCTTACAGGCTTCTTTCGCCTTCTTGAACGCCTTCTCGTCCTTCACCTCGATGCCCGCGGCCTGGCCTTCCTTGGGCTCCTCCACCTTCACACCGTTGTCACGCAGACACTGGCGGTACTTGTAGGCGTCGTCCTCCTTCTTGCCCTCTCCGGATGTACCCGAGCCCTGCGCGCTGCTGTCCTTGCCGGAATCCGCACCACCCCCCGTGCAACCGACGGCGAACAAGGCCATTCCCGTGATGAATGCAGCCGTCATGCCGTACCTGACGTTCCCCATGGAATTCCTCCGTATCCAAGACCCGGTGGCCGACGACACGCAGGCTGGCACGCGTCCGTGTTTCGTTTCTCTCAACGAGGACGTTTATGCCGACGAAAGGTCGCTGTCATGTATACGTGGATGTCATGCGCGTGCTGGTGGTGGAGGACGAGGAATTCCTGGCGGAGATGATCGCCGAAGGGCTGCGGCGCGACGCCCTGGCCGTCGACGTCGCGCACGACGGCCTGACGGCGCTGGAACGGCTGCGCCTTGGCGAGTACGACGTGCTCGTCCTCGACCGCGACCTCCCCGGCCTGCACGGCGACGAGGTGTGCCGCCGCGTGGTCGAGGCACGCCTGCTGACGCGAGTGCTGATGCTCACCGCCGCCGATTCCGTGCGCGAGCGGGTCGAGGGCCTCGGCCTGGGTGCGGACGACTACCTCTCCAAGCCGTTCGCCTACGAGGAACTGCTCGCCCGCGTCCTGGCCCTGGGCCGCCGTGCCCGGCCCGCCCTGCCGCCCGTCATCGAGCAGGCGGGCATCACCCTGGACACGGCCCGCCGACAGGCCTTCCGGGACGGCCGCTACCTCGCACTGTCGCGCAAGGAGTTCGGGGTGCTGGAAGTGCTGATGCGCGCAGAGGGCGCCGTCGTCAGCGGCGACGACCTGATCGAGCAGGTGTGGGAGGAGAACACCAGCTACCGCACCAACGCCGTCCGGGTCACGCTCAGCAAACTCCGTACCAAGCTCGGCGATCCCCCGGTCATCGACACCGTGCCGGGCCACGGATACCGCATCGGCGGAACTGCATGAGCCGGGCCTTCACGCTTCGCGCACGACGCATGCGGCTGCCCGGTGGCGAACGGGCCCGGCTGACGGCGCTCTACGGCGGACTGCTCGTACTCGCCGGGGCCATGCTCATCGGCCTGATCAACTTTCTCGTGGCCCAGGGCCTGTACACCACCATCAGTGGAGCGGTGGTGGCACGTATGGACAGCGGCGCCACTCCGGCGCTTCCTCTTCCTTCCTCCCACCCCTCCGCTGCCTCCGCATCTCCAGGGTCGGAAGTCTTTCAACGCGCCGAGCCCTCCGGAGAGGTCAGCACCTTCACACGGGCTGCCGAACAGGCCACCCAGAACCAGCTGTTGACCATCTCTCTGATCACCCTGGCCGTCTTCGCCATCGTCTCGGTCGCGCTCGCGTGGTGGATGGCCGGGCGGGTGCTGCGTCCCGTCGGGGTGATCACCCGTACCGCCCGGAAGCTGTCCGGGGAGAACCTCCACGAGCGCATCGCCCTCGACGCGCCATCGGGCGAGCTCAAGCAACTCGCCGACACCTTCGACGACATGCTCGACCGTATAGAGCATCTGGTCGGCGCGCAGAAGCGGTTCGCCGCCAACGCCGCACACGAGCTGCGCACGTCGCTGGCCGTGCAGCGGGCGGCGGCCGAGATCGGGCTGGCCACCTCGGACCCCGAGGCCGTCGCCCGTATCCGCCGCAAGCTCATCGAGGTCGCCGACAGCAGCGAACGGCTCATCGAGGGCCTGCTGCTGCTCTCCGTCTCCGACCAGGGCCTCGACCACCGCGAACCGGTCGCCCTCGACGAGCTCGTCCGTACCGTGACGGCCGAGTACGCCGTCTCGCAGCAGGCCCGCGACCACCACATCGCCGTCCGGGCCCAGACCACGCCCGTGACGGTGCAGGGCGACCCGGTCCTGCTGACACACCTCGTGCGCAACCTCGTCGGCAACGCCCTCCGCTACAACCACGACGGTGGCCACGTCACCGTCACCGCGCACGGCCGGGCGCTGGAGGTCGACAACAGCGGGCCCCATGTGCCCCCGGAGACCGTCCCGTATCTCTTCGAACCGTTCCGACGCCTGGAAGAGCGCCGGCACGCCCGCGGCGAGGGCGCCGGCCTCGGCCTGTCCATCGTCGCCTCGATCGCCCGCGCCCACCAGGCGCGAGCAGACGCCGAGGCGAACCCGGGCGGCGGGCTGACCGTCCGGGTCCTCTTCCCCGGCCCCGAGGAGGGTGCATGACCGCCTGCCGTCCGGGGCCGAGGCCCCCCTTCGACGTCGTCGACGTGGCCGAACTTGCCGACGACGGACGGATCGCCACCCTGCGCATCGTCTACGACACGGTCGACGTCCGCCCGGCGTTCGAAGCGGAGAAGGGCTCCTCTTGGCGCTCCTGACGGACAGGGCGAAGCGCGTCAACTGTGGCATATCCCACGATGTTTGAATTCGCCGCATCATTTCTGATAGCCCGTTGTGTTATGTCCCCTCAAACACGCATACGCAGTCACCGGAAGCCCAGCAGTCCCGCCCTGCAGTCGTGGGTGGTCCGTACGGGCGTTGCCGGTGGTGTCCTCAGCACTCTGGCCGTCACCGGGGCCGGCTCCGCCACGGCAGCCGAGAAGCCCGCCGAATCGACCATGGAGATGCCGTCGTTCGACATCGGCCTCTCCGCCTCCATTGCACAGAGCGCGGCCGCCACGCATCAGGCCGCTGCCGACCAGCAGGCTCGCGCACAGGTGGAAGAAGCCGTCGAGCACGCCAGGAACGACGCCAAGAAGGCCGCCAAAAAGGCCAGGGAGGAAGCCGAGCGCAAGGCCGAGGCCGAGCGCAAGTCGGCCGAGGCGGAGAAGAAGCGCGAGCAGGCCAAGGACAACGGGCCGTCCCGCGCCTCGCGTTCTGCGGACCGTACTTCGTCGGACAAGAAGAAGTCCGAGCCCTCGGCACCGTCCTCGCAGTCGTCCTCTTCTTCTTCCTCGTCCTCGTCGTCCTCTGCAACCGGCAGCGCCGCAGCCGTGGTCGCGTTCCTCAAGGCCCAGGTCGGCAAGGCCTATGTGATGGGCGGCACCGGTTCCTCCGGCTCGTACGACTGCTCCGGCCTGGTCATGGCCGCGTACAAGAAGGCCGGCATCGATCTGCCGCGCGTCTCCCAGGGCCAGTCGACGGCGGGCCGCCAGGTGAGCCTCGACAACCTCAAGCCCGGCGACATCCTGTACTGGGGTTCCGCAGGCAACGCCTACCACGTCGCCGTCTACATCGGCGGCGGCAAGTTCATCGGCGCACAGAACCCGAGCACGGGTGTCGTGGAGCGCGACATGAAGTGGGACATGCCGACCGGCGCGGTCCGCGTGCTGTGACCGCTGCGCAGTGACCTGGGCTGGGCCGGGAGCGAGCTGCACGCTCCCGGCTCAGATCAGGGTGGTGCCGACGGCCTGTCAGCTGCCGTACCGGTCGTCCAAGTCCTTGTGGAACTCGGCCCCGACAAGCCGGGAGAACTCGTCGTAGGTGTGTTGTGGCGGTCCCCCCGCCGGAGTCCCGGCCGACTTCAGGTGGGCCAGCGCGTCCGCAACCGCGCGGGTGGCGGTGAACAGGGCCGTCACCGCGTAGAAGGCCAGGCGGAATCCCAGGTCCTGCAGGTCGGCAGCGGTCAGCGCGGTCGTCTCGTTCCCGTCCACGACGGACACCGCCTTGGGGCCCTCTACGGCGGCGGCCACCGCCTCCAGTTCCTCGATCCTCTTGATGCCGTCGACGAAGACCAGGTCGACACCGGCCTCTTGGTACAGGCGGGCTCTCCGGATCGCCTCCTCCACTCCCGCCGCGGGCAGTGCGTCCGTACGCCCGATGATCAGCAGGTCGGCCGAGCCGCGTGCTCGGACTGCACACCTCAGGCGTTTGACGCTGGTGTCCACGTCCATCAGCCGTACGCCGCTCATCTGGCCGCACCGCTTCGGTACGGCCTGGTCCTCCAGATGGATTGCCGCCACACCTGCCTGGAGGTATTCGTGAACGGTACGGTCGATGTTGCTCGGTCCCCCGTATCCGGTATCGGCGTCCGCGATCACCGGGATCGACACCGCACGCGTCATGTTCCGCGCGTGCTCGGTCATTTCCGTCTGGCTGAGCAGGCCGATGTCCGGCATGCCCAACCGGCTGGCCGTTGCCCCGAACCCCGTCATATACACGGCGGGAAACCCCGCGGCTTCGACGATGCGAGCGGTGATCGAATCAGCTGCCCCGGGTGCCGGCACAATGCCGGGACCTTCCAGCAGGCTCCTCAGTGAACGGTCGGCTGCAGACAACAGGACACCTCGAATCTCGGTCGGTGCGATGAGCAAAGCAGAAGCCAGGTTTCCGCCACATAAATGACGTTGCACGGTCAACTGCGCCCAGCAGAAGGCGAGGGGCGGTCCGCTGTGTATGGGCTGTGTAAATCCCCGGTATGGAACGGAGTTTGAGATATTGAGCAAATCGGTAGACTGCCCGGCATGAGGATGTGCATCCGGGCTCAGGGACGTGAACGCCCCGGTCGCTGCCTCGTGCCCGGATGGACTGTGCCTCTGATTGCCGCTCTCTGCATGCTTCTCTTCACGGCCTGGGAACTGCAGACGGACGGATGCCTCGGCACCGCGGCGAGCCGGACGACGAACATTTCCTCCCAGGCCTCAAGCACTGAAATGGCGTCGGCGCACTCGCCCGGGAATATGTCGTCCGGCAAGGGCGTAACCTGCGAGCGCTGCGGGGACCGGGCTTTGTACGCCCTGCCGCACAGCCCTGACCCTCCGGTGCCGGCTCCGAGGACGAATGCATCCTCCGGCCGAAGCACGGCCGTTTCTGCGGGAATCCGTGGACCGTCGCGAGCGGAGTCCAGCTCGGTCGACCTTCACCGGTTGCAGATCCAGCGGACCTAGACCGGAATGTCGATGCCCGGCCTTGACGAGCCATCGCGCCCTTGCGGGGTGCCCAGTGGGTCGTGACGACGCTTCTCTTCACCATCCGCCGTGACCTGCTGCAGGCAGGCGCGGCGGGGACTAGGACATTCCATGGGACTCGAATCAGGCAGTGATCTTCCGCCGAGCCGGAGCAACAGGCCGCAGCGATCGGACGCCTCATCTCGCCGTCGATTCCTGGCCGGCGCCGTGACCGTGGTCGGCGGCACGCTGGGGATCGCAGCGTGCGGATCGCGCAGCAAGGCGGACAGCGGCAAGGCCGCCGCCGGGCCGACCTCGGAGGCAGTCATCAAGATCACGCCGGAGGACGGCACTGCCGATGCAGGCGTCGCGAGCGCTTCGGTGAGCTGCCTCAAGGGCGAACTGACCGACGTCACCGTCGTCACGGCCGACAAACAGACTCCCGTCAAGGGTTCCCTGTCGGCGGACAAGACGACATGGAAGCCGGACTCCCCTCTTGAACGCGAGACCACCTACAAGGTCTCGGCGAGCGCCAAGGATGCACAGGGCCGGCCCGTCACGAAGCAGGCGACGTTCACCACGGTCTCCGCTGCGAACAGTTTCATCGGCACCTTCACCCCCGAGGACGGTTCGAAGGTCGGTGTCGGTATGCCGGTGTCCATCACCTTCGACAAGCCCGTCAAGGACAAGAGGGCGGTCGAGTCCGCTCTGAAGGTGAAGTGCAGCAGCGGCCAGGAAGTGGTCGGTCACTGGTTCAGCGACACCCGGATCGACTTCCGCCCCAAGGAATACTGGGAGAAGGACTCCACGGTCACACTGCAACTCCGCCTGGCCGATGTCGAGGCATCATCCGGGGTCAAGGGGATACAGGACAAGACCGTCTCCTTCACCATCGACCGTTCGCAGGTCAGCACCGTCGACGTCGCCACTTGCACCATGACCGTGGTGCGCGACGGAGAGACGGTCAAGACCATACCCATCTCGGCGGGAAGCAAGGAGAATCCCACCTACAACGGCCAGATGGTGATATCCGAGAAGCACAAGGAGACCCGTATGGACGGGTCCACCGTGGGATTCGGAGGCGAGTACGACATCCCCGACGTCCCGCACGCCATGCGGCTGTCCACCTCCGGCACCTTTATCCACGGCAACTACTGGAGCAGCGGCGTCTTCGGCAGGTCCAACACCAGCCACGGCTGCATAGGCCTGGCGGACGCGCAAGGCGCCAACGACAGCGGGACACCCGGTGCGTGGTTCTACGCGAACTCCATCATCGGAGACGTCGTCATCGTGAAGAACTCTCCGGACGAGACCATCCGCCCCGACAACGGCCTCAACGCCTGGAACGTGGACTGGAACGACTGGGTCAAGGGCAGCGCCCTGTAACAGGAGGAAAGGTGCCGCCCCGTCACGGTGGGGCGGCGCCGTCCGCCATGGCCGTCAGCGGCGAGTCAACGCATGCGCTGTGCGACCTTCTTCCGCAGCTTCGGCAGGAGGTCATATATCTTCTGGCCGGGACATGCCGTCACGTTGACATCCCGGTGGCGAACGTTTTGTGAACTGTCGAAACGAAGCGAAGAGCAGCGAGTAAGTGTTCCCACTCCGCCAGCAGCAGAGGGAACGACGTGCCCATCGGCACGCGTGTCGCCAAGGAACTGACGATCCTTGTGGACGACGACGTCGCAATCCTCCTGCCGAGCCCGGCCGGTATCACCCGGCGTTCCCTTGCAGTGGATGTCCGGTGCAGGGATGCGACGTACCAGCTGATGCCGGAGTCGTTTCTACGGAGCCGACTGACGAGGAACGGCCAGTGCATCGGGCGATTCCGGGCCCAACTCGACGGACGCGCAAAGGCCCAATGGCTACCGGAGGCCGACGTCCATCCACTCGACGTGTCCATCGGGTACGCCCTCGCGGTCGCCTTCGGCACAGGCGGCGGCCCGGCGTGGGTGGAGGCGATCGGCGACGTCTTCAGCGCCGTATCGTAGCTGCCCTGTCGGAAAGGATCAGAAGAACAGCCTGACTCGCGTCTCGATCGTCTTCGGCTCCCGGCCTTCCGCCACACATTGCAGTGCCTCCCGTACCGCGAGAGCGCCCAAGCGGGCGAATACCTGCTCGCAGGAATCGGTCCAGTGCCAGGACAGGGCACGGACGACGACCCGCGCATCGACCGGGCTTCCCCGGCGGGCTTCCGGGTCGTCGGATTCCTCGGCAGCCAGCTCTCGCAGCACACCCCGTATGAGCGCCTGTTGGTACTCGGCTACCGGTTCCGGATGTGCAGTGCAGGCGAACTCACACGACGCTGCCGCCCCTTCCGGTACCGGCTCGAAGTCCAGCTCCACCCGCCCGTACGTCGGCACGCACGCGCCGAGCGTCTGGCGGGAGTACACCTTCACTCCCCGTACCGGGCGGGCAAGTCCAGCAGTCGGTGCAGCAGTCATGACGGCACCGTACGGCAGCGTCCCGACAACATCACCGGCGTTTTCGAAGCCGCCCCCGGCCCATAGCCGACTCTCCTAGGCCTGATAGAGCATCCCGGCGCGCTCCAAGTCCACGGCCCCGGCTTCGCCGATCGCCAAGAAGTACTTCACCTGCCACGCCTGGGTGTTGCGGGCCTGGCGGCTCGTGGTGGTCACCCATGGTGGGTAGACGCGGAAAGCCCGCTTCCCGTCGGTGCCGTTCCTGGAGAGGATGCCCCGCTCGCAGAGCTCGTCCGCAGGAAACACGAACTGCCCGAACCGGTCACCGTCACGGCAACTGATCACGAAGAGATCAACGGAGTCGCCGACGTCGAAAGGCCGGATCGGACCTTCCGCGGACCGCTGCCATACGGTGACGAACTGGCCGGCCTTCGTCGGGGTCGTCTTGGCCACACGGAATCTGACCGACAGGCCGTCCAGCGTGAATTCGTGAGCCGTGTACTCCGCGCTCTCCGCTTCCGGCACGGGCTGCGAGCAGGAGAACCCACTCGGGTCGTACACCCGTTCCTTCGCCGCCAGCAGATCGCTATGAGATGCCCACGGCTGCCCTGTCGTCGCCATTCCCTCATCCTGCCACCACGTCAATCGAACACATAATTGATCCCTTGGTGACGTGATCGTCACCTCGCCAACGCCATCTCCCCTGCTGCGGTGCTGTGCGGTAGAAACTGTGACGTGCCCGCAGAACGCCCAGGCCGAAGAGGCTCGTGCGACGGTCTCGCGGTGCCGTCGGCCTCGGGCGAGGGGAAGCGTGTGGACTTCGACAGACGCCGGTTTCTCGGAGGGGTGGCCGGAGCGGCGATGACGGGGGCTGCGGCTCCGCGTAGCCGCCCTCGGCACGTACCCCAGGAGAGCCCTGCCCACGAGCGGTTCATGCACGTGGCCATCGAACAGGCCGAGCGCAACCCTGCCTACCCGTTCGGCGCGGTGATCGTCGAAACCCGTACCGGCGAGGTACTGGCGACCGGGGTCAACGACTCGAAGGACAACCCCGTACTGCACGGCGAGATGGCCGCCATCAACGACTACGTGCGCCGGCACGGCAACCACGGCTGGGCCGACACCACCCTCTACACCACGGGCGAGCCCTGCTCGATGTGCATGAGCGCAATGGTCTGGGCGAATCTCCCCCGCGTCGTCTGGGGAAGCTCGATCGACGAGCTCCACCGCACCGGGCTCGACCAGATCGCCCTGTCCGCACGGGAAGTCGCCGACTCCGCACGGTCCTTCTACACCCCGGAACTGCTCCTGGGCGGCGTACTGGCGGACTGCACGGACCGCCTCTTCCAAGAGGCGCAACGGCTGCGGCAGATGCAGGAGTGACCGCCCCGCCGGTGACTTCGAGCTGACCGGTCACCCGACGGCGGCGGGCGCCCGCCCGCCGCCCGCACGGGACTGCGTGAGGATGCGCCGGAGCCAGCGCGTACGGGCATTCCGGGCATCCTGACTGAGGGCGGCCCGTGGCGCGAAGGTGTCGAAGCCGTGGAACGCCCCGGGCCACACGTGCAGTTCGGCCTGGCCGCCGGACTGCCAGATCGCATTGGCGTAGGCCACGCCCTCGTCCCGGAAGGTCTCGGCCGACCCGACGTCGAGATAGGCCGGAGGCAGCCCGGACAGATCCGTGGCGCGGGCGGGAGCCGCGTAGGGCGGCAGATCCGCAGCGCCGTACCGGTCGCCCAGCAGCGCCCGCCACACGGTGGCGTTGGAGGTGCGGTCCCAGGTGTCGACGCCTGCCATCTGGTGGCTGGAGAACGTGTCGTTGCGGTCGTCGAGCATCGGAGACAGAAGCAGTTGCCCGATCGGTACGGGCCCGCCTCGGTCACGGGCCAACAGGGCGAGAGCCGCGGCGAGTCCGCCGCCGGCGCTCTTTCCTCCGATGATGATGCGGTCCGCGTCGACGCCCAGCCGGTCGGCGTGCTCGGCCGTCCAGACGAATCCGGTGCAGCAGTCCTCCAGCGGCCCGGGGTACTGCGTCTTCGGTGCCAACCGGTACTCGACGGAGACGACGGCCAACTCCAGCGCGAGAGCCCATTCGTGCAGCAGCCGCGGCAGTACGGACCACGCATTGCCCATGATCATTCCGCCGCCGTGCATGTAGTACAGCAGCGGCAGCGGACCGGCGATCCCGGCGGGCCGTGCGCTCACGAGCGTGACGTCCGGGTCACCCGATGTCCCCGGCACACGCAGCTCATCGACCTCGAAGCGGCCGTCGGCCTGCAGCTCCCGAACCGTCGGCCGGGGCCGGGCCGCAGCGTCCCGCTCCTGCCGGGCCGCAAGGTTCTCCGGGGTGAACGGCTCCCTCACCCCGTCCCCCAAAGCCGCCAGCGCCACGCTCAGTTCGGGGTCGAACGGGGGCGCTTCCCGACGGCCGGAACGGTTTGTCGGCACGTCCGTGCAGGGAGGGCATGCTCGCGCGAAATCCATGCGCGTAGTCAATCACCGCCCGGCTACCGTGCCTTCCACACCACCACCGGAACCGGAGGTCCAGATGTTCACGCGAATCGCCGGACGCGCAGCCGCCGTTGTGGCCGCTGCGCTCCTCGTCGGCAGCGCAGGGGCAGCCGTCGCCCTCCCTGCCCACAGTACTGTGGCGGCCGCACCCGCCCTCCCCTGCCCCACAACAGGCCCTGCGGGTGACTACTGCCGCCACGGCGGCACACCCCCGGCACCGGCACCCGAGCCTTCGTCGACCCCCAGCCCCAACAGCTCCGGCACACCCGGCGTGTCCGATCCTTGCGACTCGCTCAAAGGCACGCCGGCGTATCCCTCCTGCATCCGGTGCCGGAGCAGCTGCCTCCGACAGTAGAAACCCTCAATCCTGCGTCCGGAAATTCGGGGTTTCCGCTGCCGGAGTCACTCGCTCCGGGCGCCCCCGCCCCTGTTCGGCTTCGCGCGGACGTGCATGCGCTCACCCTGCGGACCGAACAGGCTGAGGATCTCCACCGGCGCCTCCCCCGTGCTGCCGAACCAGTGCGGCAGCCGGGTGTCGAACTCGGCCGCCTCACCCGCCGAGAGCACGACGTCGTGCTCGGCGAGGACCAGCCGCAGCTGCCCGCTGAGTACGTACAGCCACTCGTACCCCTCGTGCGTACGCGGTTCGGGGGTGCTGCGGGCGGTGCCCACCACCATCTTGAACGCCTGCGGCCCGCCGGGCTGCCGGGTCAGCGGCACCATCGTGGCATCCCCGCGCCGGAACGGCTTGAGCCGGACCCGCGGGTCGCCGACCGGCGGGGCGCCGACCAGCTCGTCCAGCGGCACCTGGTGGGCCTGGGCGATAGGCAGCAGCAGTTCCAGGCTCGGCCTGCGCTGCCCGGACTCCAGCCGGGACAGGGTGCTGACCGAGATCCCGGTCGTCTTCGAGAGTGCCGCGAGCGTGCATCCGCGCTGCTGCCGGATGTGCTTGAGCCTCGGCCCCACGGCGG
Organism: Streptoverticillium reticulum; assembly: GCF_047456005.1. NCBI lineage: Bacteria > Bacillati > Actinomycetota > Actinomycetes > Kitasatosporales > Streptomycetaceae > Streptomyces > Streptoverticillium reticulum. The sequence goes on from NZ_CP179755.1 coordinate 785,714, forward strand.
CGAGCACGTCTTCCATCCCTCTATTGCAGAAACGGCAACAAGTTTTGTCAATCCGCGTCGGCCGAGCGCATGGTCGGCGGTACCGGACAGAGGGAAGGGGAACGAACATGGGCAAGCACACGCACACCAACACGCACACCCACACGCACTCTCACGCAGACGGCGACTTCGACTGGGCCGCCATGGCCGATCTGCTGGAGCTCGAGGGCGAGACGCACAGCCCCTACGTGCGCCAGGCCCTGCAGGAGCTGGCGCACCTGAACCCGCGGCGGATCCTGGACATCGGCAGCGGCCCCGGCGTCGCGGCCTGCCGACTGGCGGAGACGTTCCCGAAGGCCGAGGTCACCGCGGTGGACGGGACGCCGGAGCTGCTCGCCCGGGCCCAGGAGCGCGCCGGGCGGCTCGGTGTGCGGCTGCGGACCCGGGAGGCCGCGTTCCCCGAGGGGCTCGCCGACCTGGAGCCTGCCGACCTGGTGTGGTCGGCGCAGGTCGTGCACCACGTCGGCGACCAGCAAGACGCACTGGGCCGACTGGCCCGGCTGTTGGAGCCCGGCGGCACGCTGGCCATCGTCGAGGGCGGGCTGCCGGCCCGCTGGCTGCCGCGCGACCTGGGCTTCGGACGCCCCGGCCTGCAGGAGCGGCTGGATGCGGCGCGCGCGCTGAACTACAACCGGATGCGGGACGAACTGCCCGGAACGGTCGCGGTGGTGGAGGACTGGTCCGGCATGCTGCGCACCGCCGGTCTCACCGATGTCCGCAGCAAGTCCTTCCTGGTGGACCGTCCCGCTCCCCTCGACGACGGGGCGCGGCGGTCGGTGCGCCTGTGGCTGGAGCGGATGCGCTCCATGCTCGGCGAGTTCCTGGACCCCGACGACATGGCGACCCTGGACCGGCTGCTCGACCCGGCCGACCCGGCGGGCGTCGACCGCCGGGCGGACCTGTTCCTGCTGACCGCCAAGACCGTGCACTTCGGCCGTCGGCCCGAGGCCTGATCAGTCAGCGGCACTGCTGCGGTACGTGGCCTGCAGCTGCTTCCTGTCCGGCTTGCCCACGGAGGTGAGCGGGATCGCCGGGACCAGGTGCACGGCCTTCGGGGCGTACATCGGGCCCTTGTGAGCGGTGACGAACGTGCGCAGCCCGTCCAGGCCGGGGCGGCGTCCGGCCGTGGGGACGACGGCGACGTGGACCTGCTCGGCCGCGTCGTCGTGGCGGACGCCGAAGACCGCGCACTGGGCGACGTCGGGGTGGGTGAGGATCAGGTCCTCCAGTTCGGCCGGGTAGACGTGCCCGCCGACCACGATGATCATGTCCTTGATCCGGTCGACGATGAACAGGTAGCCGTTCTCGTCGAGATAGCCGACGTCCCCGGTGCGCAGCCAGCCGTTCCGGATCACCTCGGCGGTGAGCTCGGGCTGCTTCCAGTAACCGCGCATCATCCCGGCGGACCGCACGTTGATCTCGCCCTCCTCCCCCGGAGGCAGGGTGCGGCCCGCCGCGTCGCGGATGGCGAGTTCGACGCCGGGCAGCGGGCGGCCCGTGGTGATCCGGCCGTCGCGTCCGGTCACCGCATGCTCCTCCGGTGTCACCAGGGTGAGGGTGAGGGCCTCCGACTGCCCGTAGGCGCCGTAGAGCACCGGCCCGAACACCTCGGCGGCGCGGCGCAGCCGGGTGGGCGAGGCGGCGCAACCGCCGTAGGCGAGCCGGCGGAGGCTGGAGTGGTCGGTGGCGGCCAGGTGCGGGTGATCGAGCAGCTGGTAGAGCAAGGGCGGCAGGACGAACACGTCGGTGATGCGCTCCCGTTCGATCGCGGCGAGGACCTCGCCGGGGTCGAAGGAGTGCTGCAGGACGACGGATCCGCCCTGGAGGAGGGTCATGTCGGTGAAGACACCCGCGAGATGGGCGAGGGGCGTGCAGGCGAGGTAGCGCTGCGGCTCGTCGGCGGGTTGGTTCGCGGGCTGGTTCACGGAGGCGGCGTAGGGGCCGTGTGCCATGGGAATTCCCTTGGGGATCCCGGTGGTTCCGCCCGTGTGGCGGATGCTCCAGACGTCCTCCGGGCCTGCCGGGCACGCGAACGACCGCGGCTCGTGCCGTGCGGAGCTCGCCTGCAGGTCCTCGCCGAAGGGGCCGGGCCCCAGGGTGAACACCGCGAGGCCCGGGACCAAGGGCAGCAGTTCCTTCGCATCCTCATACCGGGTGGAGTCGACGAGCAGCACGGCGGCTTCGACGCTCTCGGCGATGCGGGCCAGGGTCTCGGGAGCCATGCCCTCGTAGAGACTGGTCACGCAGGCGCCGGTGAGGTTCACGGCATAGCGGGCGGCAACGGCCTCGGGGGTGTTGCCGGTGAGCAGGCACACGACGGTGCCACGGCCGACGCCGCGGCCGGCCAGGTCCCACGCCGTCTGCAATACGTCGTCGCGGAACTCCCCCGCGGCGATGCGGCGTCCGTCGGCAGCGGTCAGCACCGTGTGCGCCGGGTCGTGCACGGCGAGGGCGGCGAGGATCGCGTCCATGTAGCCGACGAACTCCCCGGACGCGGCGGGGTCGGTGGGACGGTTGGGGCTGGCCATGGGCCGTACCTCCTTGGCGGGCGGAGCACTCATCCTCGACCGTAGAGACGAACTCTCATACCTTCCACGACCAGTTCTGCCATATGTTCATGCCGCTAAAAGCATGATTGCATCCCGCCGAAGTGCTCGACGGCGAGCTCCCGGAAGTGCCGGGCGGCGGCGGAGACATAGGCGTCCTGCCGCCAGACGAGCGTGAGGGTGCGGTGGCAGCCGGGCGCGTCGAGCCGCACCCACGCGACCGGGGCGACGGCCGCGCCGTGGCAGGACATCTCGGGTATGAGGCCGATACCGAGGCCCGCGCTGATCAGTTCCTGGGTCGCGCCGGGCTCGATGCCCTCGCACGTAATGGCGGGGACCAGGCCCGCCTCGGCGAACAGCCGGTCCAGCAGGGCGCGTTGCCAGTGGCCCGGGCGGGTACTGACGAAGGTCTCGTCCGCGAGCTCGGCGATGCCGACGCGCTCCCGCCCGGCCAGCCGGTGGCCGGGCGGGACGGCGAGCAGCACCTCCTCCCGGAGGAGTTCGAGCGAGGCCAGCGAGGGCCCGGCGAGCGGTTGCGAGGCGACGCAGAAGTCCACTTCGCGGTCGCGGAGCCGGCGTTCCATTTCCTGGGCGTGGGACTGGAAGAGGCGGACGGTGACGCCGGGGTGCCGGTCCCGGAAGGCGGCCAGCAGCCCGGCGAGAGTGAGCATGGTCTCGGCGCCGACGGCGACGCTGCCCCGTTCCGGCCCTGCCGCGTCGGCGAGTTCGCGGCGGGCGTCGTCGAGTTCGGCCAGCGCGCGGTCGACGCGGCGCAGGAAGGCGGTGCCGTAGCGGTTGAGGCGGATGCGGCGGCCCTGGCGGTCGAAGAGGGGGACGCCGAGCTCGGTTTCGAGCCGGGCGATGGTGCGGCTCACCGAGGGCTGGGCGACGCGCAGTTCGTCCGCGGCGCGGCTGATGTGCTCGTGGCGGGCGACGGCCTGGAAGTACCGCAGGGACAGCAGGTCCACGACGCCTACCTGACGATGGGCGGCGAGAGGCGGGCGAAGGCTTCCTGCCGGTAGTAGGGGTAGTACGGGTACGGGGCCGGCCGGGCGCTGGCCGCGTCGAGCCGGGCTATCTGGTCGGGGGTGAGCGCCCAGCCGACGGCCCCGAGGTTCTGGAGGAGCTGTTCCTCGTTGCGGGCGCCGATGATGACCGAGGAGACGGTCGGCCGCTGCAGCAGCCAGTTGATCGCGATCTGGGGTACGGACCTGCCGGTCTCCTGCGCGATCTCGTCGAGGACGTCGACCACGCGGTAGAGGTCCTCGTCCGCGACCGGCGGGCCGTAGTCGGCGGTGCGGTGCAGACGGCTGTGCTCCGGGAGCGGCTGCCCGCGGCGCACCTTGCCGGTGAGCCGCCCCCACCCGAGCGGGCTCCAGACGACGGCGCCGACGCCCTGGTCGGCAGCGAGCGGCATCAGCTCCCACTCGTAGTCGCGGCCGACGAGCGAGTAGTAGACCTGGTGCGCGGCGTAGCGGGGGCGACCGTGCCGTTCCGCTGCCGCGAGGGACTTCATCAGCTGCCAGCCGGAGAAGTTGGAGACGCCGGTGTGCCGCACCTTGCCCGCCCGTACGAGCTGGTCGAGCGCGTCCAGCACCTCCTCGACCGGCGTGGCCGCGTCGAAGGCGTGCAACTGGAAGAGGTCGATGTAGTCGGTGCCGAGCCGGCGCAACGCGTCCTCGCAGGCGCGGATCAAGCGTGCGTGGGAGGTGCCGGCGTCGTGGGGTCCGTCACCCATGGGCAGGCCGGTCTTGGTGGACAGGAGCACCCGGTCCCGGCGGCCCTTGACGGCCTGGCCCAGCACTTCTTCCGAGGCGCCGCCGGAGTAGACGTCGGCGGTGTCGAACATGGTGACCCCGGCGTCGAGGCAGATGTCCACCAGGCGGCGCGCCTCCTGGGCGCCGGTGGTGCCCCAGGCCTCGAACAGCTCTCCCCGGCCGCCGAAGGTGCCCGCACCGAAGCTCAGCTCCGGGACCATGAGGCCGGACGTTCCCAGCTGTCTGTATTCCATGACGAATCCCCTCCCATAAACGGTTCTACGATCCCGTTAGGATGCAACGACCGTACCAGCTGCGAGCCATTAAAGGAACAGGAGTCCCGTTATGAAGTCCGAGGAGCCAGTGCCCGAGCCGGAGCCGGGGACCGTGCGTCCCGGCGGGCGCACCGCCCGGGTGCGGGCGGCGGTCCTGCAGGCGGCCGGGGACGTACTGGCCGAGCAGGGCTTCGCCCACCTCGACCTCGGCGATGTCGCACGCCGCGCGCAGGTGGGCAGGACGACCGTCTACCGCCGCTGGGGAACGGTGACCGCCCTCGTGGCCGACCTGCTGCAGGACATGGCCGAGCAGTCCCTGCCCCGGACCGAGACCGGCTCCCTGCTCGGCGACCTCAGGGCCAACGCCCGGCTCGTCCAGCGCACGCTCACCGACGCACGGCAAGGGCCGCTGTTCAAGGCGGTGATCGCGGCCGCCACATGGGACGCCCGGACCGCCGAAGCCCTGCACTGCTTCTACGACACCCGAGTCGCCGAGTGGGCACCGTGCGTGCAGCAGGCCGCCGACCGGGGCGAGGTGCCCGAGGACACCGACCCGCACGAGGTCGTCCGCGCCGTCTCCGCCCCGCTCTACTACCGCCTGTTGACCGGCGACACCCCGCCCGACCGGGCCGCCGCCGACCGGGCCGCGGAGGCCGCCGAGGCCGCCGCCCGCGCCGGAGTCTACGTACGGCGCCACCGGCACACGTGACCCAGGTCACCCGGAACCGCCTGCGCGCCGCGGAGAGCAATGATGTGTGAGCACCACAAAACACAGGAGACCGCATGCGCGCACGACTACGAGCAGGTGACCGCGACGCGTTCGCCCAGCTCTACGAGGAGCATGCGCGGACGGTCTACAACCACGCCTACCGGCTGACCGGCGACTGGTCGACGGCGGAGGAGGTGATGTCCGAGACCTTCCTGGAGGCATGGCGCACCCGGGAGCGGCTGGAGCCGGACGGCGATTCGCTCAGGCCGTGGCTGCTGGGGATCGCGACGAACAAGGCGCGCAACGCCAACCGCAGCGTCGGCCGGCGTCTCGCCTTCCTGGCCCGCCGCCCGGCCCCGGAGCCGGTGGCGGACTTCGCCGACGAGGCGGCCGGACGGATCGACGACGCACGGCAGCTGGCCGCGGTCCGCCGGGCCCTGGGCAGTCTGCGGCGCCCGGAACGGGAGGTGCTCGTCCTGTGCGTGTGGTCCGGGCTGGACTACGCGCAGGTCGCGGAGGCCCTGGACATTCCGGTGGGGACGGTGCGTTCCCGCCTGTCCCGCGCCCGTGCCCGGCTCCGCCGGCTCGCCGACCAGCCACTCGAAGCACCGGATTCACCGAGCGGTGCCGCCTTCGCGGCCCTGACCGTCCAGGAGGAGGCCCGATGAACACCACCGAGCGCGAAGAGCTGTCCCGGCTGCTGCCGCCGCCGGCCGAACGGGACCTGCCGCCCGGCCGGCACCTTCACCACAAGGAGCGGCTGATGCGGCAGATCGACCGCGACCGCGCGCTGGCCGCGACGGTCCGGCGCCGGCTGCTGCGCCCCGCCGTACTGATGCCCGCCACGGCGCTGGCCGTCGCCGGCGTCCTGATCGCGACGCTGCCGGACGCACACCGCACCCAGACACCCGCCGAAGCGCCCCGTACCGAAGCGGCCTCCGGCCGCGGAGCGGTCGTGCTGCTGGACCGGATCGCGGCGGTGGCCATGAAGTCCGGCACCGGGCCGGTGCGCGAGGACCAGTACGTGTACCTGCGGGGCCTGACGACCGAGACCGTCCACTACAAGCCCGTGAAGGTGAGCGAGCCGAAGGAGTGGGAGAACTGGCTGCCCCAGAGGTCGGCTCCGCGGAAGGACGACCAGGGGCTGCTCAAGCAGGACGGGAAGTACTTCCCGGTCATGGGCGATCCCGTCCCGGCGGGCCTCGACCGGCCGACGTACCAGTGGCTGGCCTCGCTGCCCACCGACCCCGACGCCCTGTACGAGCGGCTCCGCAAGGAGGTCCGGCCGGTCAAGGGCCAGGACGGGGACCAGACCGTCTTCGAGGCCTTCGGCGGACTCCTGTCGGCCGTCATGCCGCCCGAGACCGAAGCCGCCCTCTACAAGGCGGCCGCAAAGATTCCGGGCGTTGTCGAGATCCCCGACGCGACGGATGCCAAGGGCCGGCACGGCATCGCCATCGCCCGTGAGGACAAGCAACTCGGTGAGCGCACGGAGTGGGTCTTCGACCGGCAGAGCCTCGGCTACCTCGGCTCCCGCACCTGCCTGACCAGGACGAGCGACCGGGGCACGGCGGGCACGCTCGTCCACGCCACCGCCGTCCTGGAACGCGCCGTCGTCGACGCACCCCGGCAGACGCCCTGACGATGACCGGAGACGGCAGAGGCCGGACCCCCTCGGGTCCGGCCTCTGCGTGTTCTCAGTGTCTGATCAGCTGCGTCGCCTGGTCGTCCTCGTCGGGCGCCGGCTCCGGATCGGGTTTCCGCGCCGCATCACTGATCTTGATCAGCAGCGCGATGAGCACCCAGGTCGCCACTTGGGACGAGCCGCCGGACGCGAGGAACGGCAGCGCCTTGCCGGTCAGCGGGATCAGGCCCATGACACCGCCGCAGACCACGAAGACCTGCAGCGCCAGGGCGCTGGCCAGGCCCGTCGCCAGCAGCTTGCCGAACGGGTCGCGGGCGTCGAGCGCGGCCCGCAGACCGCGCTGGACGAGCAGCGCGAACAGCACGAAGACCGCCATCGTGCCGGCGAGCCCGAGCTCCTCGCCGACCGTGGTCAGGATGAAGTCGCTGCGCCCGGCGAACTTGATGAGGTCCGAGTGGCCCTTGCCGAGGCCGGTGCCCATGACGCCGCCGCTGCCGAAGCTGAACAGCGCCTGTGCGGCCTGGTCGGAGACGATCTCGGCGGGCCGGGGCACCTTGTAGTAGTCCATCGGGTGCAGCCAGGCGGCGACACGGCCGTGCACGTGGGGCTCGAAGGAGGCGACCACGACGGCTCCGACGGAGAACATCAGCAGACCCATCACGACCCAGCTGGTGCGCTCGGTGGCCACGTACAGCATGATCACGAACAGGCCGAAGAAGATCAGCGAGGTGCCGAGGTCGCGCTCGAAGATGAGCACCACCAGGCTCAGCACCCACACCGCGGCGATCGGGCCGAACTGCCGCCCGCGCGGCAGGTAGAAGCCCATGATCCGCCGGCTGGCCAGCGCGAGTGCGTCCTTGTAGAGCGTGAGGTATCCCGCGAAGAACACCGCGATGCCGGTCTTGACGAACTCGCCGGGCTGGAACGACAGCGGGCCCAGCACGATCCACCGCTTCGCGCCGTAGGTGTCCGCGCCGAAGAACGCCGGGGCGATCAGCAGCACGAGCGCGGCGAACACCATGACGTACTGGTAGCGCTGGAGCAGGCGGTGGTCCTTCAGGAGCACCACGATGGCCAGGCACACGGCGATGCCGATCCCGCTCCACATCAGCTGATTGGTCTCGCCCGGCGCGGAGTGCCAGCGGATCTTGTACGAAATGTCCAGCCGGTGGACAAGCACCAGCCCGAGGCCGCTCAGCCCGACGGCGAGCGGCAGGATCAACGGATCGGCGTTCGGGGCGAATCTGCGCATCACCCCGTGCGCGGCGGCGGCCACCGCCGAAAACCCGAGGGCGTAGCCGAACAGCGAGCCCGGCACCTTCCCGTCGACGGCCATCCCCACGGAGGCGTAGCCGAACAGCGTGAGGAGTACCGCGAAGGCGAGCATCAACAGCTCGGCATTGCGGCCCCTCCCCACGTTTGTCCGTGCCATCCGGGCCGCAGCCCTTCCTCCCAAGCCCATGTATCCCTCGGTTCCCTTACGAGCCGTTTTCCGGCGAGCTCTGCGCTGGCGTGCGGCGACACGGCCGAACACCCAACTGAAGGAGGTTCAGGACTCGTAAAAGGTTGCGCCTTTGCCTCCCCCATCACCCGCCATTTTTCTCACACTCCGTCTGCGCGTTTCCTGCGCCCCCTCACCGCAGCGCGACGGGCCTCCTCCTGCTCCCACAGTTCCTTGAGCCGCAGCGTCTGTTCGTCCAGTTCGAGCGGTTCGTCCTCCTCCTTCCACTCGCCCCGGTCCTTCAGCTGCTGCACCGAGACCTCGACGGGCGGGTCGGGGTCGAAGTCGGAGGGCCGGGGACCCTCCGGGCCGTCGGGGCCGACGCGGACGAGCCGTTCGACCCGCGTCACCCGGAAGCGGGTTCCGGCGACGTTCACCACGTTGCCGCGGCTGTCGTCGAGCCGGTCGGCGGCCTGCGCGTACACCGCGCGTTCCGCCTCGTCCAGTTCCATGGTGAACGGTGCCATCACCCGCAGCCAGGTCGCCAGTACGTCCCGGGCGCCCTGCGGCGTGGAGGAGGTCGCGCCGGGCCGGTGCGCCCGCCACCGGCCGTCGACCCGCTCGGAGACCATGAACGCGGCCGGCAGCAGCACCCCGCCGGGATACCGTCCGGCGGCGCGGCGCGCGTCCTCGGCCACCTCGGGCGGTACGCCGCGCGCGGCGACGAACTGGACGAGGTCCAGCTTCAGGATGCCGTCCGAGAGGCCCGTGCCGGCGGCCGGGTCCACGACGAACCCCTGGGTGCGCGACGGCAGTCGGTACGCCTCGCCGGTCTCCCCGGGGTCGGGGTCGGAGGGGCGGGGAGGCTCGGGGCCGCTGCCGCCCATGCGGATGAAGTGGGAGGCCCGGACGATCCTGAACCGGTGTCCCAGCACGCGCAGCTCGTCGACGACTTCGCGGTCCATGCGCAGTGCCGCGTCCATCCAGGTCCTCGCGGCCTTCTCGTCGCCCGCGTCCTCGGCCTCCTTGGAGCGCATGCGGAACTGCGATCCGAGCGTGTCGCGGGCCTGTTGCGGGGTGTCGCACCCGTATGCGGACAATTCCCAGCCGCCGGCCTCGCGTTCGTGCGCGTAGAAGAACTCGGCGACGCCCACGCCCATCAGGTCCGGGTACAACTTCCGGGCCTGCCAGGCCTCCTGCTCGACAAATGCCGCAATCGGCCCTTCCTGTGGGGCCACCCGGAACATCAGATAGGAGGGAACCTTGTCCTCGTAGCCACTCATGTGCCGAATCTGCCGCATACGGACCCGGCACGTCCGGGAAACCGGCGAATCACCCCGCGCGGCGGCTCCGTTGCACCGGGCGCTAGGGTGCTCCCCCGTGACCACGCCCTCTCATCTGCACACCACGCGGGCGTTCTACGACGCCATAGCCGTCGATTACGCCGAGCGCTACAAGACCGTGCTCGCCGACACGCCACTGGACCGCGCCATGCTGGCCGCGTTCGCCGAACGCGCGCGGGACCGCGCCGCCGGGCCGGTCGCGGACCTCGGGTGCGGCCCGGGTCGCGTCACGGCACACCTGCACGCGCTCGGGCTGGACGTCTTCGGCGTCGACCTGTCCCCCGCGATGGTCGCCCTGGCCCGCCGGGAGCACCCGGGTCTGCGGTTCGACGAGGGCTCCATGACCGCGCTGGAGCTGGCGGACGGCGCCCTCGGCGGCATCGTCGCCTGGTACTCCCTGATCCACACGCCGCAGGAGCAGCTGCCGGCCGTGTTCGCCGAGTTCCACCGGCTGCTGGCCCCCGGCGGTCATCTGCTGGTCGCCTTCCAGGTGGGCGACGAACCCCTGCACATCGCGGAGCCGTTCGGCCACGCAGTGTCGCTGGACTTCAACCGGCTGTCGCCGGACCGCATCACTGGCCTGCTGCGCGAGGCCGGCTTCGCCCTGCGCGCGACGACGGTGCGCGAGCCCGAGGAAGGTGAGCGGGTCCGGCAGGCGTATCTCATGGCCTGCAAGTCGGAGAGCGCCTAGCAACACGGAAGGGCGGCGGCACCCCGGTGGGGGTGCCGCCGCCCTTGTGTGTCTGTTTGACGACTCTTAGTAGGCGGAGTTGACGCTGTCCATGGAGCCGTACTTGTCGGCGGCGTAGTTGCAGGAGGCGACGATGTTGGCGACCGGGTCGTAGATGTCCCAGGAGGTGCCCTCGACGTGGTACGCCTTGAAGGTCGGGTCGATGATCTGCAGCAGGCCCTTCGAGGGGATGCCGTTCTGGGCGTTGACGTCCCAGCCGTTGACCGCCTGGGGATTGCCGGTCGACTCGCGCATGATGTTGCGCTTGATGCCCTCGTAGGAGCCGGGGATGCCCTTGGCCTTCATGATGTCCAGCGCCTGGGTGATCCAGCCGTCCAGGTTGTTGCCATAGGCCTTGGGAGCCGGAGCAGCGGCCTCGGCCTTCTCGGCCTTGATCGGGGCGCGCTCGGTGGAACGGCTGGCGGCCTCCTTGGCGGCGCGCTCGGCGGCCTTGGCGGCGGCAGCGGCGGTCTTGGCCTGGGCGGCGGCGGTGTCGGTCTGCTTGCTCAGCTCGTCCTGCTGGGTCTCGCCGAAGGCCTGGTTCTGGGCGACCGTCTTGACGGCCGGGGCGGCGCTGGCGGTGCCGGCGCCGACGGCGGCCAGGGCGACAGCGGCGACGCCGGTCGCCGCAACGGCAGCGGCGGAGAACTTGTGGGCCTTGGGCAGAGCGGTATAGCCGGAGATGGTGGAGCGCATGAGCGAGAAGATCCCTTTCAGTCGCGAAGTCGCAGTGGCCGTCATTGGCGCGAAAGAAGCGCCGTGTCTCGTTCGACGGCGCCGTGCGACCCGACCAGTGTTAGCGGCGGAAAAACCCGCTGGCAAAGGTGTGACCTACTACCGGACCGGGCGGAAAGGGACACCCCCAAAGCAGGCAGAATGCCCGAATTGACCCCATCGAGGTCCACTACCGCGAGTCGTATGTGACCTGGGCCCTATGGGTCGCCTCACAAGCCGGCCCCCCTGCTGTCACGCTCCGGTGGACAGTGGTGACCGCGTTTCGGGGCGCCCCGGCGTTCGCCCCCTCTACTGCTTGAGCGGGACCCCGGACGTGGATTCGGTCGGCAGTTGCTGGGACGGGCAGCCCGACAGCGTCTTCTTCATCGCGTCGCGCTCATCGGGCGTGACCCACAGTTTGTACTGCTTCTTCACCGCGATCTGCCGGGCCACATAAGTGCAGTCGAAGTCCTTGTTGGCCGGGAGCCAGGCCGAGGCGTTCTTGTCGCCCTTGCCCATGTTGGCCGGCCCGTCCGCCGCGACGAGGTTGAGGGGGTCGTTCGCGAGGGCCTCGCGCCGGTCCTGGGGGATTTTCTGGGCGCCGGTCTGCCACGCGTCGGACAGGGCCACTATGTGGTCGATCTGCACCGCCGAGGACTTCGGGCCGCGCTCGAAGCGGATCGTTTTTCCGGTGTAGGGGTCGGCGAGGGTGCCGGAGGCGACGACGCACTTCGAACCGTCTTCGAATCGAGGGTTCTTCAGGTCGCGGCGCAGTATGTCGTTGCGGGTGTCGCACTTGTTGCCCCCGCCGGGGGCACTCGTGGAGTCCGACCATGCGGAGCCGAACTGCTTGGTGCGGTCGTAACCGTCCTTGGACGCCGCCTTCTTCACCGGCAGTGCGGCGAGGGCCGCTTGCGCGGACCCCGGCCTGCCGTCGGCGTCTGCCGTGCCTTTGTGGCCGCCACCGGAACATCCGGCCAGAGCCACGGGGAGCAGCAGGGCTGCGACGACGGTGCGGGTGCGCGCGGACAACGGGGGCCTCGTCTCTTCATTCTTGACTGATCGTTTACTTCGGGGGCCACGATACGTGACTTGACCTCAAGTTTGGTCGAGGTTCTATCTTCGTGCACATGAACTACTCACACCCCGACAGCGAACTCGTCAACCAGCCCATCGGCTACTGGAGCTGGGCCGCATACAAGGCCGTCGTCACGCATATCAGGGCCGGGCTGGCCGAGTTCGGCGTGAGCCAGCCCCAGTGGTGGGTCCTCAACCAGGCGAATGACGAGCACGGGAAGACCCGGGCCGAGGTGACCGCGCTCCTCCAGGGTTACCTCGACGTGAAGGACACCCTCCAGGGCGAGATCGACGCCCTGGTCGAACAGGAGTTGGCCGTCTTCGACGATGCGGGCCGGCTCCGGCTGACGTCCGAGGGCGAGGCCGTCCGGCTGCGGTGTGCGGAGCGGCAGAAGGCCATGTGGGCGGAACGGCACGACGGCATCACGGACGAGGAGTACCTCGTGACCCTCAAGGTGCTGCAGCGGATGATCCACAACACGGGCGGGCAGGCCTGGCACCACTGAGCACGACACAGCGCACCGCCCGAGGAGTGCATCGTCCGAGTTGCACCTGCGGGCGCATCACGGCGATGCTCTCCGGATGATCGACAAGTCCGCCCACCACCCCGTCCTGGAGCCCACCGGCGACCCGGCCGACGGCGTGGAGGGCAGCGCGCTGCTCGTCACGGACGACGAACTGGCCGCCGCCGACGACTACGAGGTCGCCGACTACCGGCGCACCCTGGTGCCGCTGGCCTCGGGCGCCGAGGCGTGGGTGTACGCCCCCGCCGCAGGCTAGCGCCGGAGCCCGCGTGTGCCGCACTCCTGTACCGCGGGAACACCCTTGTGGTACACGGTAGTTGACAGAAAGCACCCGATTGCGGGAGGCGGGGGAATGAGCGACAGGGTCAGTGGCGTGGTGCGCTGGTTCAACCAGGCCAGGGGTTACGGGTACATCAACGGCGACGACGGCTCCGAGGTGCGGGTGACCCGCGAGGCCATCGACGACCTCACCTTCGTCACCGAGGGCATGCGGGTGACGTACGTGCCCGCCATGGACACGGACGGCACCGTCCACGCGGAGCACGTGCGCGTCGTCGAGTGAGACGGACGAATCAAGAGAGCCGAGCGAGCAGGGAGGCGCGGGTCACCCCGGTGCCACCGCGCCGACCTCCCGTTCCCGGCCGCCCGGGTGCCGGTGGCGCCAGATCCAGAAGACCGCGCAGGACACCGTCGCCCACACGCCCAGCACCACGAAGGGGAGGGCGTGCTGGTGGCTCCGGAAGTACACCGCCGTGTGCTGGGCGTTGACCGAGGCGCCCGGCGGGAGCCAGCGGCCGATCGAGCCCAGCAGTGAGGGGAGCAGCGGCCAGGAGACCGCGCCGCCGGAGGACGGGTTGCCCAGCATGACCAGCACGGCCCACGTCGGAAGCATCGCCCACCGGCCGATGAGGGTGTTGCACATGGTGAAGAACATGCCCGACGTGAACATCGTGAACGCGAGGATCAGCCAGGACTCGACGAACGGCAGCCGCACTGCGCCCAGTCCCCAGTCCACGATGGCCGTGATGGCGAAGCCGCCCAGGAGTGCGTAGGCGATGGTGAAGACGATGCGCTCGGCCGGGGTGAGGTCGCGGGCGTGCACGCTCAGCTGGATGGAGCCGATCATTCCGACGACCACCGCGGCGAGCGTGATGTAGAAGAGAGCGAGGCCCCGCGGGTCGCCCGGCTGGAGCGGGTTGACGTCCCGCACGGTCACCGGCACGCCGATGGACGCGCCGACCTCGGGCGCAGCCGTGGCCAGCAGCTGCGCCACGGTGGCTCCGGAGGCCCCGGAGACGTCCAGTCCAGGGGTGCTGCCGGGGCGCTCCCGGAGGATCGCGAAGACCTGCTGTTCGTCCACCGCGTTCCGGGCGGCCCGGTAGGTGGCGTAGTGGTGCAGCTCCAGTTCGGCGTCCAGGGCCTTCTCCATGCCCTGGACGAACGCGGCGCGCTTGACCTTGGACTCGGCCACCCCGGTGACGGCCACCGGGACGCGGTGCGGCGTGGGGTTGGCCATGGCGTAGGAGTACGAACCGGCGAACAGCCCGGCGGCCGCGGCCACGAGGAGGACGAGCACCGTGGCCGGCAGGTACGGCGAGTGGCGGAACGCCGTCCAGAGCTCGCCGGGGCGCTTGCGCCGCCCGGCGGCGCCGGTACGGTCTCCGCCGTCGCCGCTCCCGTCCGCCATGGGGTCACCATAAGCGGATATGCCGGATCCAGCAGGTTGCGTCATGTTTCAGCCGAGCCGGCCGGGGCTCAGCTTCCGCAGATGGGAGACACCTCGCCCGTGCCCGTGAAGACCGCGTACCCGTCGCAGCCTCCGGGGTGCTGCGAGAAGTGGTACTGCAGGTGCCAGGGCGGCGTGCCCATCGGCTTCACGAGGGACACGTACCGGTAGGCGTCACCGTGCCCGGCGGCTTCCAGCCGGTCGTACGCCTGGTCCGGGGTCATCGCGGGGAGCTCGCCGATCGTCAGCACGCCCATCCACCGGCCGGTGTGCGGGGTGACGGGACCGAGGGTGCCGTCGAGGCTTCCGCTGATCTCCTCCGAGGAGTTGTCGCGGTTGTTGAACACGAACCGCCAGTGCGTCACCCGGTCCATGTCCCGCACCGGCCCGCCGGGCGAGTCCCCCGCCGCGAGCATCAGCACGGCTTGCGGGTGCGCGGCACGGACCCGGTCCGTGGCCCGTTCGACGAGCTCGGGGAGCGAGAGCTGCTCCGCGGTACGGCCCGGGCCGTCCTGCACCATGACGGTCACCTTCCAGAGGACGACCAGGTGGGGACACGCCCGGCCGGGCTCCGGAATACAGCGCTTGTAGGCCTCGATGCCCGTGGTGCCGGGCTGTTGCGTGCGGAAGTCCGCCATGGCGTTGCCGTTCTGGGAGGTCAACGCCGTTGTCCGGTCGGCGACTTCGGCGTCGTCCGCCGTCGGCAGGCTCCACGCCCAGGTGGCGTCCGGCGAGCGGGATCCGGTGAGCCGGACCCGCAGGTCCGTACCGCTCTGCACGGTCAGCGTGCGGCCGTCGTCGGCATCGGTGAGCGTCACGTCGGCGACGCCCGCCGCCCCGGCCCGGACCGGGGCGTGCACTGTGGCCGGGGCGGGAGATGCCGCGACTCCCAGCAGCGCTCCCACGGCCAGTGGCACGGTCAGCAGGGCTGTGAGCCTCATGTCGTCCGTCCTCACGTGTGTCGGGGGGTGTCTGACCGCCCCAACACTGCCCGCCCGGCCCGGAACCTGTCCTCACCACATCACGCCATCTCCTGACCGCCGCGGCGCTCGCGCCACGACGTGAGAACCTCCTCCACGTCGAACGGGGCGAGCTGCAGCGGCGGTCCGGGGGGTGGCATCCTGAGGGCCGCGGCGATCTTCTCGTTGATCTCCTCGACGATCCGCCGGACCTGCGCCTCCGTCCCGGCGCCGGCCGCGGCGGCCAGGGCGTCCTCGGCCTCCTTGCGCAGGGCGAGCGCCGGCGGGAGGAAGGAGATCTGCTCGCGGCGCATCTTCTCCTTGACCCACCAGTTCTCGTCGTAGGGCCTGTGCGCGTCGCCGGGCAGGGGCTTGCCGAAGCCCGGCAGCTTCGCGAAGTCGCCCCGTTCCTCCGCCGCGCGGATCTGCTGCTCGACCCACGACTCGAAGCGGACGCCCGGCGGTTTGCGTTCGGTCACTGTGCGCTCCTTCCGAGGAGCCGTCGCCCGGCCCCGCGCCGGGCTCCCCTCTCCAGTGTGCCGGTCGCCGGAGCGCTACTGGCCGCGGACCTCCACGCAGGCGCGCCCGTAGTGCTCGGGCTTGACGTCCTTGCTGATCTCGGACGTCTTCCAGCTGTCGACGCAGACCTTCGTGTGGTCGGGGACGACGCGGCCCAGGGCCACGCCGTACTTCTGGCCGGCGCGCCAGTGCCGCGCTGCGCTCTTGCCCTGCAGGCCGGGGGGACCGTGCAGCTCGAAGTAGCCGAAGAAGTCACCGCCCTTCGCGGGCGTGGCCGTGGCCCGGGCGACGTACCGGCCGCTGTTGTCGACGGTGAGGCAGACCGGCCCCTCACACGCCGTACCCGCGAAGGCCGCGGGGCCGGAGGCCAGGAACACCGCCGCGGCACCCACCGCGCTCACCACCGTGCGCACCGCCCAACGCGCTTTCGTCACCGTACGCTTCATCCGCTCCGCCCTCTGCAGTTACGACAGTCCCGACGGTCCCGATGACCGTCCGTCGTCCGCCGAGGCTGGCAGCAATCCCCGTGCCGTACGCCCCCATTGCGGGAGGAAACCCCCGAAGGGGGGATGTGCATACGGGCCGTGCGCCCCCATGCAACCGTTTCGCTCCCCCATGAGTCATACACCATGCATCTCCCATTGAGCCCATTGAGGAGAAAACAGGGGGAAAGATGATGTATATGCCAGTACGTCGTGCGGCGGCTGTCGGCGCATCCGCACTCTTGATCACTTCGGGCACGCTCCTGGCCGCCGTTCCGGCCGGTGCCCAGACGCCCTCGGCCGCAACGGCCGCCGTGGCGAAGCCGGTCCCGCCGAAGGGCAAGGTGGTGTCCAAACTGCCGCTGTCCATACGCGAGCGCCCGACGCAGTCGTCCACGTACCTCGGCGCCCTCAAGCCG
This sequence comes from Streptoverticillium reticulum, assembly GCF_047456005.1. Taxonomy (NCBI): domain Bacteria; kingdom Bacillati; phylum Actinomycetota; class Actinomycetes; order Kitasatosporales; family Streptomycetaceae; genus Streptomyces; species Streptoverticillium reticulum. The sequence goes on from NZ_CP179755.1 coordinate 802,619, forward strand.
GGGACGGTCGTCGAACTGTCCTGCAAGAAGCACGGGGCGAACGTGAACGGGAACGACCTGTGGTACCTGCTCGGCAACGGCAAGCCCGGCTACGTCGCTGCGCGTTACGTGCAGAACCTGTCGCCGGTGCCGCTGTGCAAGTGAGGCACGTGAGCGCGAGATGAAGCGCGGGGGCGGGCCGGGCCCGCCCCCGTCGCCGTCTCACTGCCCAAGGGCGCGCTCCACGGCGTCGAAGACGCGGTGGATCAGCGCCCGTTGCTCGTCGGCGAAGTCCTCCGCGCGCTCGCCGGCCAGCAGGCGGCGGACCGCGGTCAGGTAGGCGGTGCGGTAGGCGGCGACGGTCAGTGCCGCGGCCAGCCGCGGGCCTTCGTCGCCGGGACCGGCGCCGCACTCCTCCGCGATGGCGCGGGCAAGCGCGTCCTCCACCTCTTCGACGCCTTCGCGGGCACGGGCCTGCAGCGCGGGCGAGTCGATGACGACCTGCCAGAAGTTCACGAACCGGTCGGCCACTCCCGCCAACGGGTGCCGCTGGTCGTGGAGTTCGAGCAGCGTCCGGCGCACCGCCTCCGTCGGGGAGTGCTCCGGCTCCCGCTCCCGGACCGCGCGGCCGACGAGCTCGACGGCCTCCGGGATGCGGTCGAGGAAGAGATCCTCCTTGCGCGGGAAGTAGTTGAAGACCGTCATGGCCGAGACCTGCGCGGCCTCCGCGACCTCCGCGACGGTCACGTGGTCGAAGCCGCGCGCGCAGAACAGCTCCGTGGCCGCGTCGGAGATGCGCTGCCGCGTCTGCCGCTTCTTCCGTTCGCGCAGCGTCAGGCCCTGCGGGGACGGCTGCCGGGCCCCCGGGCTCTCGCTGTGATCCTTGTGATCCTTGTGATCCTCCACGTCAAAATTATATAGCGGCCACATCTTTTTAGTGACTACAGTGAGTGCCATGGAAGACATGACCCAGGAAGTCAGGGCCACGGACTACGACGTCGTGGTGGCGGGCGCCGGCCCCACGGGCCTCATGCTGGCCTGCGAACTCGCGCTGGCAGGGACGGCCGTGGTCGTCGTCGAGCGACTGCCGGAGCCCGACAGGACGATCAAGGCGGGGGCCATCAACGCGCCCAGCGCGGTGGCGTTCGACCGGCGGGGCCTGCTGCCCGCCATGGCCGCGGTGCAGGAGCTCCGTCTCACGGAGGTCACGGAGTTCCTGCGCACGCACGCCCCCGAGGGGCAGGCGGCGAAGAGCGCGCCGAAGTTCGTGGGCCACTTCGCGGGCATACCGCTGTACGGCAACCTGCTGGACACGTCCGACCCCGACTTCGCCCACCTCGGCCCGGCGGGCGACGTCGGCCTGGTGCCCCAGGCCGACCTGGAGCGCGTGCTCCTCGAGCGCGCCGTCGCCCTGGGCGTGGAGCTGCGGCGGGGCGTGGAGCTCGAGGGGTTCGACGCGGACGACGAGGGCGTGAGCGTCCGCACGAGCGGGGGGACGATCCGCGCGGGCTGGCTGGTCGGCTGCGACGGCGGCCGCAGCACGGTCCGGCGGCTCGCGGGCTTCGACTTCCCCGGCACCGACCCGGAGATCACCGGCCATCAGGCCGTGGTGGAGCTGGAGGGCGCGGAGGCCCTGGGCAGCGGCTGGCAGGGCACGGACACCGGCATCTACGTCCACGGCCCCTTCCCCGGCCGGATCCTCACCGTCGAGTTCGACGGCCCGCCGGCCGACCGGAACGCACCGGTGACCGCCGAGGAGCTGGAGACCAGCCTGCGCAAGGTCTCCGGAGCGGACGTCCGGATCACCAAGGTGCACACCGCCACCCGCTTCACCGACAACGCACGCCAGGCGAGCACCTATCGCAAGGGGCGCGTCCTGCTGGCCGGTGACGCGGCGCACGTGCACTCGCCGTTCGGCGGCCAGGGGCTGAACCTGGGCATCGGCGACGCGATGAACCTCGGCTGGAAGCTGGCCGCCACGGTGCACGGCACGGCCCCCGAGGGGCTGCTCGACACCTACACGGCCGAGCGGCACCCCATCGGCGCGTGGGTGCTGGAGTGGACGCGGGCGCAGATCGCGGTCATGCGGCTGACGCCGCACGCGCAGGCGCTGCGCGGCGTCGTGCGCGATCTGATGGACACCGTCACGGGCACCACGTACTTCGTCAAGAAGATCCTGGGCGTCTGGCAGGCGTACGACCTGCCGGGCGACCATCCGCTGACGGGCCACAGCGCGCCGGACCTCGTCTTCGCCGACGGCACGCGCCTGGCCGATCATCTCCACGACGGCAAGGCCTTGTTGCTCGACCTCGGCGCCGCCGGACCCGGTCTCGCCGACCGGGCCGAGGGGTGCGGGGGCCGGGTGCGGACCGTCACGGCCCGGTGCACCTCGCACCCGGACCTTGCGGCGCTGCTGGTGCGGCCCGACGGCTTCGTCGCGTGGGCCACGGACGGCGACGAGGACCTCAACGGGCTCGACGCCGCGCTCGGGCAGTGGTTCGGGGCGGCTCAGTCGCGCGGCGCGAGCAGCACGACCGCGGCGGAGTAGGGCGCGAGGGCGGAGGGCACCCGGCCGTGCTGCGTGGCCGGGTCCTTGTCGCCCTGCTGCCATGTCAGCGTGCGGTCGGCGCGGTAGCCCCGGGGCAGGTTCAGGTGGATCTTCTGCGTCTGCCGGGGGTCCTTGTTGACCACCACGACCGCGAGCGTGCCGTCGGCCCGGCGGACCGCATGCGTGGTGAGGGTGTCGCTGCCGCCGGAGACGGCGGTGGCGAGGGTGCTGCCGCCGCCCTTGAGTGCGGTGGTCAGCAGCTGCATCGTGTAGTACGGCGCGAAGGGCGTGCCCACCGGGGGCTGGCACTGCTTGCCCTTCTTGTCGCCCTTGTCGACGGTGAAGCACGCTCCTGACGACAGCAGGCCGAGATCGCCCCAGTTGGCGGTGCCCGTGTTCAAGGGGCCGTTGTACAGGGCCCACCAGTCGATGTCGGAAGCACCGTTCTCCAGGAGCGACAGGTTGTTGTCCAGCAGGTAGAGGGCTCCCACGGCGTTGTCCTGCTGCTGGGTGGCGTTGAGCGTCGCGGAGTTGCTCTCGCCGACGGTGACCGCGATGCGGTGCCCCGGCCCCGAGGCCCGGTCCAGGTCGGTGCGCAGGGCGCGCAGGACGGGGCCGGTGGCCGCGGTGTCGGCCAGCACGTCGGCGTCGCTCTGCTTGTGGCTGAAGGCGGCGTGGTACCAGTGGATGTCGGCGAAGTCGACGGCGCGGGCCAGGCCGGGGGTGTTGAGGACGGTGTCGTCCCACTCCTTCATGGCCTTGTTGAAGCCGGGTTCGTTCAGCTTCGCCGGGTCGTAGGGGAACAGCCCGATGCCGATCCGGATGCCGGGGTCGACGGCCTTCATCGCCTCGGAGTAGGCGATGACGTTGCGGGCGTAGGCGGCCGGGGACTTGTCGGGGTGGGCGTCGGGCTCGTGCGGAAAGTCGCGGCCGGGGATGGTGAACCAGCCGTTGAGGTAGGTCTCCTCGCCGATGACCCAGTCGCGGACGCCGTAGTGGCGGGTCTTGTTGGCGTAGCGCACCCAGGCGGCCGCCTCTCGGGGGTCGCCGGGCTTGGGGTGGCCGGGGGTGCTGGGGTCGGTCTTGGTGTCGGTCGGGCCCGTCCCGTAGTTGACGTGCACGAGCATGCGGGCGTCGGCAGCGCGTGCGGTGGCGGCGAACCGGTCGAAGCTGAACTCGGGGTTCAGGTCCTCGTATCCGCCGTTGTTCTTGCCGTTGGGGTCGGGGCTGAGCCAGCCTCCGTGGTCGAAGTGGTAGAGGTCGGTGGGCCCTCCGGCGTTGAAGGAGAGCGTCCTGATGCCCGCCTTGCGGAGGAGGCCGGGTGTCCTGGCATCCTTCAGATAGGGGTTCCAGAAGGGCGTGTTGACGCCGATGGCGGTGGCGGAGACGGTGTTGGTGACCCGCCCGCCGACCGTGATCTCCGCACCTTCCGGTGCTCCCGCCGCCGCGCCGGGCGCCGAGGCGATTCCCGCCAGGGCTGCGGTGGCGACGGCTAAGGCGACGATGCGCTTGGACAAGGCCAAGTCCTCTCGGTGGATGAACCTTTGCGTTCACCATCGTCGCAAGTGAGCGGCACACCGGTGCAGTTGGCCATGTCACCGGTGCGAGCTGACAGATGTCACATGCGGATCGCGGCCGGCCTCGCGGCGGCAGTCCGCCGGCCCGGCGCCTCCGGACCGGGCGACACGCCCATATCACCGCAATGCACCTATTTTGACATTGAATGATTAATGGTGGGAGGTGCTTCCGACCCCTGCGAAGGACGCCCATGTGATGCTCCCCCGAAAGCCTCGCCATTCCCTTCTCGCAGGGGTCGCCCACGGCTCTCCGCGACGGGCCCTGGGGACGCTCCTCCTGCTCGCGCTGGTGGCCCTGGCGGCCGCCGTGGGCGGGCACGGCGTGGGCGAGCGGCTGGCACCGGGCGGGTGGACCCCGGCCACGGCGCAGTCGACCCGGGCCGACGCCTTCCTCGCGTCGCACTTCGGCGGCGGCGAGCCGCACCTGGTGCTGGTCGTCACCTCGGACGGGCAGGTCGACGCGCCCGCGGCGGCGGACGCGGGCCGGGCGCTGACCGGGCGTCTGGCGTCCGACCCGCACACGGCCTGGGTGCGGGGCTACTGGCCGCAGCAGGTGCCCGAGCTGCGGAGCCGGGACGGGCACAGCGCCGTGGTCGCCGTGCGGTTCCACGGCGACGAACGGGCCGTGCTGGCGGCCAGCAAGGCCGTGACGGCCCGGGAGACCGGGCACGCGGGACCGTTGCAGGTCTCGGCCGCCGGCGAGGCCGCGCTGTTCGCCGAGATGGAACGGCTGAGCACCGAGGGCGCGCTGGTCGCCGAGCTGATCGTGGCGCCGCTGGTGCTGCTGATCCTGCTGTGGATCTTCGGCAGTCTGGTCGCCGCGCTGCTGCCCGTGCTCGTGGGCGGCTTCGCGGTCGTCACCACGACCGCCGTGCTGCGGCTGCTCAGCGAGGTGATGACGGTGTCGGTGTTCGTGCTGAACATCGCCACCGCGCTCGGCTTCGGGCTCGCCGTCGACTACTGCCTGCTGATGGTCAGCCGGTACCGCGAGGAGCTCGCCGCGGGAGCGCAGCCCGTGCAGGCCGCCGAGCGGGCCCTGGGCACCGCGGGGCGGGCGGTGGCGTTCTCCGCGACGACCGTGGCGGCGGCGCTGGGTGCGCTGATGGTCTTCCCGCTGCCGCTGACCCGCTCGCTGGCCGTCGGCGGGGCGGCCGTGGCGGTGTGCTCGGCGGCCGGCGCCCTGCTGGTGCTGCCCGCGATGCTGGTGCTGCTGGGCGCGCGCGTCAACCGCTTCGACCTGTTCGCCCGTTGGCGGCGCGGCGCCCGCCGGCCGGTGGCGCAGGGCCGCTGGTACCGGCTGGCGATGTGGGTGACGCGGCGCCCGGCGGCCGTCGCCGTGGGCACCCTGCTGGTGCTCGGGGTGCTGGCCGCGCCGGGGGCCGGGGTGCGGTTCGGCATGTACGACGACCGCATCCTGCCGCCCTCCTCGCCGGTGGCCCGGGCCTCGCAGCGGCTGCGCACGGACTTCGCCGCGGAGGCCGAGGACACGGCCACGGTGGTGCTGCCGGGTCTGCGCATCGCGCCCCCGGCCGAGGCCCTGACCGCCGACGCGCCCGAGGCCGGCCCGGGCGCGGCATCCGCCGCGGCGGCCGTGCACGGCTACGCCGCGCGGCTGTCGCAGCTGCCGGGCGTGCGGCAGGTGCAGACGGCGACCGGCACGTACCGCAACGGCCGGCTCACGGCCGACGCGGACGCCCGGGGGACGGGCTTCGCCGGGCCCGCCGGGACCTGGCTGAGCATCACCCCGGCGGTGCCGTCGGTGCTGTCCCCGGAGGGCCGGCTGCTGACCGAACGGCTGCGCAGGGAGCCCGCCCCCGCCCCCGCACTGGTGGGCGGCTCCGGGGCCCGGATGACCGACACCGAGGACGCGCTGAGCAACCGGCTGCCCGCCGCGATCCTGCTCACCGTGGCCGCCACGCTGGTGCTGCTGTTCGCCTACACCCGCAGCCTGCTGGTGCCCGTCAAGGCCGTGCTGCTCAACGCCCTCAGCCTGGCGGCCACGTTCGGGATCATCGTCGCGGTCTTCCAGCAGGGCCGGCTGGAGTGGCTGATCGGGCCGCTCAACGCCCCGGACACCACCGATGTCATCATCCCCGCGGTGATGTTCTGCACGGCCTTCGGTCTGTCGATGGACTACGAGGTCTTCCTGCTCTCCCGCATCCTGGAGGAGCACCGCAACGGCACGGAGACCCGTCTCGCGGTGGCCACCGGACTGCAGCGCACCGCGCGGCTGTTCACGTCGGCGGCGCTGGTGTTCGCCGTCGTCATGGCCTCCCTCGCCGCCTGCGACCTGGCCATGCTGCAGCTCATCGGCTTCGGCCTGGCCGTCGCCGTCGTCCTGGACTGCACCCTGGTGCGGGCCCTGCTGGTCCCGGCCGTCATGTGCCTGGCGGGCCGGGCGAATTGGTGGCCCGCACGCGGCGCACGGAGCCGGCGGGACGGGCCGTAGCGGAGGGCATGACTCCGCAAACGGCCGTCAACTTCGCGTTTAGGCAAAACATTCGATATCAAGCGTCAAATACTCTTGATCTGCGCATGACCATCCCGTGAGATCGCGACAGCCGCTCCGTGCGGCTCCGGTCCTCTCAGGGAGATTTCATGCACGCAGCTCGTCTCCGGTCGCGCGTCGCGGCCGCAACGGCCGTCACCGCCGCCCTCACCGCCGTTGCGCTCACGGCCGCCCCGCTGACCGGGGCCACCGTCGCCGCGCACGCTGCGACGATCCCCCACACCAAGGCGGTTCCGGCCAGCGCCGGCCACACCCTGGTGCGCGCCGTGGGCAGCCCGCTCTCCATCGAGCAGTGCCAGGCCAAGTTCAAGCTGAACTGCTACGACCCGATCCAGTACCGCAAGGCGTACAACCTGGAGCCGCTGTACAAGGCCGGCATCACCGGCAAGGGCCGCACGATCGTCATCGTCGACTCCTTCGGCTCGCCGACGATCCAGCACGACCTGGACGTCTACAGCAAGCAGTTCGGCATACCCAGCACCAAGGTCGACGTCGTCAAGTGGGGCAACGTCCCCGCGTTCGACCCCAAGAACCCGGACATGACCGGCTGGGCCGGCGAGACCACCCTCGACGTCGAGATGGCGCACGCCGTGGCGCCCGACGCGAAGATCGTCCTGGTCGAGACGGCGGTCGCCGAGACCGAGGGCACCACCGGTCTGCCGGAGATGATGGACGCCGAGAAGGCCATGATCGACCGCGGCGTCGGCGACGTGATCAGCCAGAGCTTCGGCGCGACGGAGAACACCTTCCCCGGCTTCGACAAGGGCGACTTCTCCAGCATCAAGAACCTGCGGTACGCCTTCCAGGACGCCGCGAAGAAGCACGTGACCGTGCTCGCCTCCTCCGGTGACGGCGGCGCCACCGACAACACGGCCGACGGCAAGGGCTACTACAAGGAGCGCGTCAACTCCTGGCCCTCGTCCGACCCGCTGGTGACCTCCATCGGCGGCACCCAGCTGCACCTCGACGACAAGGGCAACCGCGTCAAGCCGGACAGCGTCTACAACGACCACGGCGCGGGCGGCGGCGGCCAGTCGCACGTCTTCGGCCGGCCGTCCTTCCAGAACGGCGTCAAGAACATCGTCGGCAGCCGCCGCGGCACCCCGGACATCTCGATGGCCGCCGCGGTCGACGGCGGTGCCTGGATCTACTCCAGCTACGACCCGACCGCGACCGGCTGGGACATCACCGGCGGCACCAGCGAGGCCTGCCCGCTGTTCTCCGGCATCGTGGCCCTGGCCGACCAGGCCGCCGGGCACCGCGTGGGCAACATCAACGAGGCGCTGTACACGCTGTACAAGCAGTCCGCGCACGGCAAGAACACCGGCATCGTCGACGTCAACGACGGTACGAACAACAGCTACCAGGGCGTCGAGGGCTACACCGCGGTCAACGGCTACGACATGGCGACCGGCGTCGGCACCGTGGACGCCGCCCGCTTCGTCCCGGCTCTCGCCCGGGCGAGCCACCGCGGCTGACGCACCGTAGGACACTCACCCGCAAGGGTGCCGGGGGAGCAGGGAACACCCTGCTCCCCCGGCCTGTTTGACCGGCCGTCACCAACCGTGAGCGGACAACTGCGTGTCGTACCGGGGCCGAGCCTCGTTGAGCGCATCGGGGGCCGTTCCCCCGCCTGCTTCGCCGTCGAGAGCAAGGATCTGTGATGCGCCTGTTCCGCACTGCGGTCTCCGCCCTGGGAGGCCTCCTCCTCGCCGTCTCGCTGCCTGCCGTCACGGCAAGCGCCTCCAGCGGCGAGTTCCACTGGAGGGGCCCCGGGGGGAAGCCCTACTTCATCACCAACCCGCCGGACAACAAGTGCCTCGCCCTGGAACAGGAGGCGCGCCAGGCGGAGAACCAGACCAAGGGCGTCGCCGTGGTCTACGCGGACAAGGGCTGCAAGGGCGCGGAGCACCGCCTCGGCCACGGGCAGAAGGCCCCCGCCAAGTTCCTCTTCAAGAGCGTGAGGTTCGGCGGCCACTGAGCCGTCCGCCGCACGTCATTCGTCGCACGTCACTCGTTGTGCAGGGCCCTCCAGGTCCGGGGGCCGACGATGCCGTCGACGTGCAGGTGGTGCCGGCCCTGGAAGCCCCGTACCGCCCGCTCGGTCGCGGGGCCGAAGTCGCCGTCGACCTCGATGTCGTAGCCCCAGTAGACCAGCAGGCACTGGACCTCCTGCACCTTCTTGCCCTGGTCGCCGCGCGAGACGACATCGTTCCCGTCGTAGTAGAGGCAGCCGATGTAACCGGCCCGCTGCGCCGGTTGTTCGTGCGCCGGTGCGGCAGCGGCCGGAACGGCCACCGCGGTGGTCACGGCGAGGGCCGCGCCGAGCAGGCCGGTGAGGGCGGTGGTCCTTCTCGTCCTCGAGAACGTCGGCTTCGCGATCGTCGTCTTCATGGTCTCCCGCTTCCGTCGGTCGGGGTTCCTGCACCCGCAAAGATAGGGAGACGCACGGCTCCGGGGCGTCCCGCACGGGGTGGAGATCCGTCCTGCACCCGGGGCGGTAGACCGCCTCCCTCTCCACCCCGCGCAGCAGCCGGGCGGGGCACGCCTGTCGGCCTTCTTCCGCCGTACCCGCCCCGCCCCTACCCTGGCCTCCGATGACCACGACCGGGAACCGGGGGCAGGGCGCCGGGCTGCGGCGCGACGCGGTGGGCATGCGCGAGGTGCTGTTCCAGAGCATCACCTCGATGGCCCCCGGGGCCGCCATCGCGGCCTCGATCCCCAGCGGTGCGGCCTTCGCGGGCGGCAGCCTGCCGCTGTCCGTGCTGCTCGCCCTCTTCGCCTGTCTGCTGGCCGCTTCGTGCATCGGGGAGCTGGCGCGCCGCCTTCCGGCCGCCGGGTCGGTGGCGGCCTACAGCTCGCAGGGCCTGCACCCGGCGGCCGGTTTCCTCGTCGCGTGGGCGTACGTCTTCGTGGAGACGCTGGTCCCGGCGCTGTTGATGCTCCAGATCGGCTTCACCACGGCCGGGACGCTGCACGGCGAGTGGGCCGGGTACCCGGAGGACCTGTGGTGGCCGTGGGCGCTGGCGGGGGCGGCGGTCGTGATGGTCGCGGGCTTCTACGGGATCCGGGCCTCGGCGCGGCTCGGCACCGTCCTCGGCGTGCTGGAGATCGCGGTCTTCCTGGTCCTCACCGTCCTGCTGGTCGTCCGGGCCGGACCGGCCAACTCCCTCTCCGTGTTCACCACCGCGCACGCCCCCGGGGGCAGCGGCGCGGGCGGCGTGCTCGCGGGCGCCGCGTACTGCGTCCTGGGCTTCGCCGGGTTCGAGGCCGCGGCGCCGCTGGCGGAGGAGGCCCGGCGGCCGCGGCGCACGGTGCAGCGGGCGGTGGTCGGGGCGGCGTTGGGCGTCGGGCTGTTCTACGTGGCCGCCACCTACGCCATGACCGTCTTCTACGGGCCCGGGAGGTTCGCGGGGTTCGGGGTGGCCGGGGCGGCGTCGTGGAGCGGGGTGGCGCGGGCCTCGTTCGGGTTCTTCTGGGTGCTGGTGTTCCTGGCCGTCGTCAACTCCTGTGTGGCCAATGCCAATGCGGGTGTCAACGCGGCGACCCGCACGGCCTTCGCGTTCGGCCGCATCGGGGTGTGGCCGCGGGCCCTCGCCGTCGTGCACCCCCGGCACCGCTCCCCCGTGGTCGCCGTCGCCGTGCAGGGCGTGGTCACCCTGGCGGTGGCGCTGGGCCTCGGTGCCGCCTACGGCCCGACGACGGCCTTCTCGCTCCTGGCGACGGTCATCGTGACCGTGGTCATGGGGGTGTACATCGTGGCCGACCTCGCCTGTGCGGGCTTCTTCCTGCGCCGCCGGCGCGCGGAGTTGCGGCCCGTGCGCCATCTGCTCGTCCCGGCGCTGGGCGTGGTCGCGTTCGTGCCGGCCCTGCTGACGGCCGCGGGGCTGCCGGTCTTCTGGTTCGTCACCCGGCTCACGGCCCCCGTCTCGTACGCCGGTCCGGTGGTGGCCGTGTGGATGCTGCTCGGCGTGGTCCTGCTGCTGGTGCTGCGGCGGCGGCATCCGGAGCGGCTGGCCGCGATCGGGCGGATCCATCTCGACGAGGAAGACGAGCCCGACGGAGAAGCGGAGCTGCAGGACCATGAGTGATCCGAGGATCCTGACCGTACGGCCCGAACCGGGCGAGTTCGCCTGGACGTTCGGCGGCGCGCCGCCGGTGGCGCGGATCGCGCCCGGCACCGTGCTGGACCTGTACACGGAGGACTGCTTCGCGGGGCGGGTCCGCTCCGAGCAGGACCTGGTCTCGCGGGTGTGCGAGTTCCCCTTCCTCAACCCGCAGACGGGCCCGTTCCACGTGGAGGGCGCGGAGCCCGGGGACACGCTGGCCGTGCACTTCGTGTCCGTCGAACCGGCCCGCGACCGGGCCGCGTCCACCACCGTGCCGCTGTTCGGCGCGCTCACCTCCACGCACGCGACGGCCTCGTTGCACGAGCCGCTGCCGGAGGTCGTCTGGATGTGGCAGCTCGACCGGGCGCGCCGCACCTGCCTGTTCAGCGCCCGGGACAGCGACACCGAGATCGAGCTGCCGATGGATCCGATGCACGGCACGGTCGGTGTCGCGCCCGCGAACCTGGAGGTCCGCTCGGCACTCGTGCCCGACGCGCACGGCGGCAACATGGACACGCCCGAGATGCGGGCCGGGGTCACCTGCTTCCTCGGGGTGAACGTGGAGGGCGCACTGCTGAGCCTGGGCGACGGGCACGCACGGCAGGGCGAGGGCGAGACGTGCGGGGTGGCCGTGGAGTGCGCGATGAACACGGTCGTGATCGTCGAGCTGTTGAAGGGCGTCGCGACACCGTGGCCGCGCCTGGAGTCCGACACGCACATCATCTCCACCGGTTCCGCCCGCCCGTTGGAGGACGCCTTCCGGATCGCCCAGCTCGGCCTGGTGGACTGGCTGCACCGGGACTTCGGGCTGTCGCGGCTGGACGCCTACCAGCTGGTGACGCAGGCGTCCGAGTCGCCGCTGGCCAATGTCTGCGACGCGAACTACACGTGTGTGGCGAAGCTGCGGAGGGAGTGGCTGCCGCCGGGGAGTGCGCACCGGGGTGTGCACGGGCAACTGAGGGAGACTGCGGGGGCGTTGGGGTCGCCGGGGAAGAGGTAGGGGGGCGCGGGCGGTCGGGGCGGCGCCGGTCACTCCCCCGCCTCCGGGGTGGGGATCACCAGGGCCGGGCACGGACACGGACTCGTGGTCAGTCCCTACGATTGCGTGATCCGGTCGCGCAGCCAATCAGCAGTGTTGGGGGAAGCCCGCGAAGAACGCCGTAGACGGGAGAGATGTCGGGAACCGTGCGGTCTTCCGCATGGCCGACGTACGCCTGGATGAAGTATTCGTCCGCGATGCGGCGACCGGCCGGGGTTCGTGCGCTCAGGTCGTATGTCCCGAATTGGAGTGCAGCGCCGGTGAACCGGCCAACGGCACCTCTGTCTCTCAGCCGGAGCAGGGTGGCCAGGGCGAGTGTGGCTCCCGCGGAGCTCCCGCCGGTCGCAAGTCGGGACGTTCCGAAGTGGGCACCGGCTTCTTCGACGAGCCAGAGCGCCGCCGCTTCACAATCGTCGGGTGCCGCCGGCCAGGGGTGCTCGGGGGCCAGCCGGTAGTCGACGCTGACAACGGCGAGGTGCAGGGCGTCTGCGAGCTCGCGGTTGCGTCTGTCTCCTTGCGCTGCGGAGTCCATGGAGAACCCGCCGCCATGTATGTCCAGGTAGACGCCCCGCGGCGGACCGTCGACAGGAGTGAAGATCCTGACGGGAACGTGCGCTTCCGCGACTTCGACCGTCTCTTCGACGGCAGGCGGATCGGCGGCACGAGGAGCAGGCCTCTTCGCTCGGGCCTCCTCGAGCTCCTCCAGTGTGCTGGGGCCACGGCCTGCCGCCCTCGACTTGTAGAAGTCACGATGTCACAGGCGCGCGGGCATGGCTCAGGCCGAGACAGGCGTACGGGACAGGGCGGTGCGCAGCGCGAAGACGCCGAGCAAGCCGCCTGACGCGAACCGCTGAGCGGTCATCACGCGTGGTCGGGCGGCCAGAAACCCCGACACCCGTGCTGCGCCCAGCATGATCAGAGCGTTCGCGGAGATCCCCACGGTGATCTGTACGCCACCGAGCTGGAGCAGTTGCGCCCAGTCCGGGCCCGCCTGCGGATCCATGAACTGGGGCAGAAGAGCGGCGTACATGAGAGCGATCTTGGGGTTGAGCAGGTTGGTCAGGAGTCCCATCGAGAACAGGCGGAGGTCAGAGACCGGAGGCAGGTCCCGGGCCGGGGCGAAGGGCGAGCGGCCACCGGGCTTGAGCATGGCCCAGGCCAGGTAGGCGAGGTAGGCGGCCCCGGCGAGCTTGACCACCATGAACGCCAGCGGTACGGCGGCGAACAACGCGGACAGGCCCGCGGCCGCGGCCAGCAGGTAGCAAAGGAATCCCACGGCGGTCCCGCTCAGGCTGACCAGGCCCGCCCTGCGGCCCTGGGTGATCGCGCGAGAGGCGAGGTGGATCATGTTGGGTCCCGGAGTCAGGGCCATGCCCAGTTCGACCAGGGCCACTCCCCCCACTGCGGCCAGACTGATCAACGGTCAACTCCTGGTCGTTCGCCGGGTATCTGATACCCGGAGTGAAGCGGCGCCCGGCTGCGACGGGCGGCTGCGACGCATCGGCAGTGCCAGCATCGCCTGCCTCAGGATACGGCCCTGCCGTTCGGTGTCTCCGTGCGCCCTGACTCCAGCCGACCGCCGGCATCGACGACTGCAGTCGGATCGCCCACGTCGCGTCGGCGATCTCCGCGTGATCGGCCGGACAGGTCCCAGCACGAGTCTGGAAGACCCAGGGCTGAGCCCGGCACACCGGTGAACGGAAAGAGCCCCGCCGCTCAGGGGCGTGAGCGGCGGGACCCTGCCTGGGCCCCTGCCTGTCCGCTAGGGGTGCAGCTCCACCCAGTCGACGACCGTGTTGCCCGGTACCCCGTTGTAGTCGTCACACGGGTCGGACTGGTGCTGGAGCTTGGCGTGGTGCTTCTCTCCGGGGTTGTACGCCCAGGCGTAGACCGCCCATCCGGAGTTGACACAGACCATGCTGACCCCTGTGATGGGGCCGATGGGATAGCTGCCCGGGTCGTTGTAGCAGCGCCTGTTGCCAGGGGTGTAGACGGCAAAGGCACAGTCCGACGCCGCTGCGGCCGTCTTGGTCACGCGGACCCCGTCGTCGGACGAGGCAGGCGGGGAGGCGGAGGCGGAGGTCGCCCCCAGGAAGCCGAGGCTCGCGACGAGGACGGACGCGGCGGCGACGATTCTTCGCGGTGTGTTCACCGTGCTCCTTCGGATACGAGGATCGGAACGTGAGGAAGAGGGCACGCTCAGATGCTGCCGTTCGTCCCGCGCCAACGACAGGACGTCCAGCGGACGTTTAGCGGACGTTCTCGCCGGGTGGTCACAGTGGTGGTCACAGTCGGGACGTCAATCCGTGCGGCCCGAGGCCGCTCGGTCCGGGTCCGTAGGACGGGGAGAGGACATGGCCGAACGGTTCGACACAGTGCTGCGCGCCTACCGGCGGCAGGCCGGGCTGACCCAGGAGGATCTGGCGGAGCGGGCGGGGCTGTCGGCCCGGACCATCCGCGCGCTGGAGTCCGGACAGGGGCGGGTGCCCCGCCCCGCCTCGGTGCGCGAAGTCGCAAAAGCCCTCGGGCTGGAGGCGGACGACCGACGGCGCCTGCTCGCCACGGCCGCAGCCGCGGCCGACGGGCCGGAGGGGGCGGCGGAGACCGGGCACCTCGGGCACCGACGGTATCTGCCGTACGACATACCGGACTTCACCGGGCGCACCGCCGAGGTGGCCCGGCTCACCGAGCTGGTCGGCAGCGGCACCGCGAGCGCCGTGCTGGTCTCCGCGATCGACGGCATGGCGGGCGTCGGCAAGACCACGCTGGCGGTGCACTCCGCCCATCTCATGGCCGGGAGGTTCCCGGACGGCCAGTTCTACTGCGACCTCCATGGCTTCACCCCGGGCTACGACCCGGTGGGGCCGGCGTCGGCACTGGAGGTCCTTCTGCGCATGGCCGGTGTCGACGGCGCGCGCATCCCGCACACCCTGCAGGAGCGGTCGGCCCTGTGGCGCACCACGCTGTCGGACTGGCGGGCGCTGGTGGTGCTGGACAACGCCGCCACCGCGGAGCAGGTGCGTCCGCTGCTGCCCGGCTCCGCCTCGTGCGCGGTACTGGTGACCTCGCGGCGGCGGCTCCTGGCCCTGGAAGGCGCCGTCCCGCTCTCGCTCGACGTGCTGCCCGAAGCGGAGGCGTGCGCGCTGGTGGCCCGGATCGCGGGACACCACCGGGTCGCCGACGCGCCCGAAGCGGTCGCCGAGATCGCCGAGTTGTGCGGCCACCTGCCGCTGGCCATCCGGATGGCGGCGGCCCGGCTCGCCCACCGGCCCGCGTGGACGGCCCGGGACCTCGCCACCGAGCTCCGTGCGGGACGCGTCCGGTCCGGCCCCGGCGGCAACGAGCAGGCGGTCAGCGCAGCCTTCGCCCTCTCCTATGCGCGCCTCGACCCGGGCTGTCAGCGGCTGTTCCGGCTGCTCGGCCTGCACCCCGGCGCCGACCTCGACGCGTACGCGGCTGCGGCCCTGGCGGACACGGACGTGGCGACGGCAGGGCAGTGGCTGGAGGAACTCGTCGACGTACACCTGCTGGGGCAGTACACACCCCACCGCTATCAACTGCACGACCTGCTCCGCCGGCACACGCAGGAAATCCTGCAGGAGAACGAGCCGCCCGCAGACCGGGAAGAGGCGGAGCTACGGCTCCTCGACCACTATCTGCACACCGCGCTGAGCGCCCGCCCCGTGGTGGCTCCGGGGCAGCGGCTGCTCCCGTTCGAGGTCGCCCACCCGCCCGCCGGCACCCCGGACGTGAGCGACCGGGCCTCTGCCCTGGCCTGGTACGAGGCCGAGCACGCCAACCTCGTCGCGATGATCACGCACGCCGCCGCACGCGGCAGGAACGAGCACGTCTGGCAGTACACCCATGTCCTGCAGCACTTCTTCGACATCCGGGGACGCACCCTGGACTGGGTCACCACCCACGAACTCGCCCTGGCCGCCACCGAGAGCCTCGACAACCGCCTGGCCCACTCCGAGACCCTGAGGAGTCTCGCCATCGGCTGTTGGCATGCCGGGCGCCACGAGGACGCCTTCCGTCGGGGGCTGGAGGCGCTGGCCCTGTGCCAGGAGATCGGCGACGCGTGGGGCGAGGCCGTCACCCTCACCAACTTCGGTATCGCACAAGAGCAGTTGGGGCAGATCGAGGAGGCCATCGACCTCCACCGGCAGGCCCTCGCCCTCTACGGCGGCATCGACGGCGACGTCGACGCCGCCTGGGGCGAGGCCCTGAGCCTGACCAGCCTGGGCACGGCCCACGCCCAACTGGGGCAGGCCACGGAGGCCCTCGACCACCACCGGCGGGCGCTCGACCGCTACCGCTTGATCGGCGACCCGTGGGGCGAGGCCCGCACCTTGACGAACATGGGCGCCGGTTACCGGCAGCTGGGACGGTTCGGCGAAGCCATCACCCACCACGCCCGCGCGCTCTCCCTCAACCGCCGGATGGGCGACCGGCGCGCGGAGAGCGAGGTCCTCAACGACCTCGGCGCCACCTACCACGCGGCAGGCCGCCGCGACACCGCCCACCGTCGGCACCAGCGGGCGCTGGACATCGCCCGCGCCATCGACAGCAGCCTGCAGACCGCCCGTGCCCATCAGGGCATCGCCCGTGCCCTGATGGACGACGACCCCGACGCCGCCTGCCACCACGCCGAGCAGGCACTCGTGGCCGACGGCGAGCTGAGCGCCCCCGAGGCCGCCGAACTCACCGCGTTCCTCGACGGCCGGAGCGGGCTGTTCAAGAGGTAGGACCCGACCAGTAGGCGTCCGGCCACCGCTTCGCGTCGGGGCTGAACTCGACCTCGGCCTTGTCGGCCGCGTCGGGCGGCAGCGAGAAGGCGTACTTGCCGACCATTTCCTTGCCGGGCAGGACGTAGCCGGTGATGACCTTCTGACGTCCGCTTCCGTCGATCACCAGTTCCGCGGAGGCACCCTTGGCATCGTTGACGCTGGGCAGTCCCGTCTCGACCGAGACCCGCTCCGTGCCGGTGTTGACGACGGTGACCGTCACCTCGACGGCCTTGTTGCCCTTCGCGTGGCCGAACACATAGTCGTCCGGGGTGAACGGCTGCAGCTCGGCCACCGTCACCTTCAGGCCGTTGCCGAACGTGTACGACTGGCCGAACGACAGGTGCCTGGCCTTCTCCTCCGCCTTCTTCTTCTCGTCCTCCGCGGCCGCCGACTCCTTCACCTCGACGGCCTTCGCACGCACGTCGTCGGCGGTCTTCTTCACCACCACCGCGGCGAACACACCGACGCCGGCCGAGATCAGCAGACCGGCCCCGCCCAGGATCACACCGGCCAGCGCCATCGCCCTGTTGGTCGCCAGCCCCTTGCGCGCGTGACTCAGCCCGACGAAGCCGAAGACCACGGCCAGCAGGGCCGGCAGCCAGGACACCCAGAACAGGACCACGGCCAGACCGAGGACCACACCGATGATGCCGAGCACCAGAGCGGTGACACCCATGCCGTTGCGGGCCTGCGGCATCGGCGCCGGGTACGGATGCCAGTGCGAAGCGGCGGGTCCCGCCTGCGGTGGGCCCCACGGATCCCGGTCGGCCGGCTCCTGGGCCACAGGGTTCTGCTCACCGGGCGGAACGGGCATGGTCACGGAAGTCCTTCAGGTAGGTCGAATTGACTCGCCGACGACACTACCAGCCGTTTTTACCGTTTCCTTACCCGATGACCGGATGCATGCACCCTCGCCTGTCACGGCGAACCGACCGGCTCAGCGCGGCTGTCCTCCGGCATCCGGCCGCGATTCCGCCGAGCGCGACGCGGCGGCCTCATCCCGGGCCGCCCTCCGCCTGCGCGCGGCCATGCTCAGCGCACCCACCAGGGCGATCAGCCCCCCGGTGATGGCTCCGGAAACCAGCTTGTGCAGCAGATCGTCCATCGGGACCCCGTTCACTCACTTCGTTGGCATGTCGGCGCCAACTGTCGTGGGAGGCGATGAAATACCGATGAAGCCCCTCAGGACGGAGCCGTCCCGGTGGCCGCATCGATGGCCGGCAGGCCCTTCTCGTTGGTCACGTGGACGAAACCGTTGACCGCGACCGGGGCGTTGTGCCACGTCGGGCTGTTCACGGAAGCCCCGTCCTGACGGACCAGCGCCGGCCGCCGGAGGCCGCGTCGACGGCGTGCACGATCCCGTTCAGGGAGTCGGCCAGGCTCCACTTCTTGTCGCCGGTGGCCGCGTACACCGCGTACACGCTCTTGCCGAGGCTGCCGAAGAAGACCGTGCCGTCGGCGATGGCGGGCCTGCTGCGGATCCTGTCCTGCGCGGCGAACTGCCACGTGTCGCCCCCGTCGCCACCGGCCCGGTGGCCTCGAACGGCGTGGCCCCGGTGAGGAGTTCGTGCAGCACGCAGCCGAAAGCGTACAGGTCGGAGCGGGCGTCGCCGCTTCACCCGGTACCGGCCCGCAAGAACGCCCCGTGTCGGGCACACCGCCACCACCTGGCAAACGTGCCCCATGGAACCTCAGGAGACGTCGGGGGTCCCAGCCGGTGTACGGCTACGGATCCGGCACCCGTCCAGCCGCCCCCGACGCCCCGTCTGCAAAGCCGGGCGGCGGACCCGCAGGACGTCACGGGCGACAGCCGCCCCCTTGATCGTTTCCGGCCGCAACGCAAGTCCCGGATCGGGTGAGCGGCCACGGTGGAGTGAATCGCACAGCCTCGCTCCGGCGCCTCGCCCAGTGATGGCGGGGCGGTTGACCCTCTCTCGAATTTCCACGCGACAAAGCGCGCGCCGACAGCCGTGACCTCGCCCGTTCGGGCGCCGTTTTCCGAGCACTCGTCCGATCAGCTGTCAACGAGGGGGCCCAGTGCATCACCGCCACACCCGCCTCGCAAATGCCACGGGGGTGCGTTTGCGAGTCGAACACCACGTTCAGGAGCGGCCGTTCCGGAGTCTCACCGAGTCGGACACGACGGTCACGGGGAGGCCTCAGTGGTGACACGTCCGCGCTACCGGCTCGTGGTCGACGTGATGGTGCTGATGGTCCGCGACGACGGGAGGGTCCTGCTGCTCCGCCGGGCCGGGCAGGTCTACGCCTCCGGGCTGCTGTGCCCGCCCGGAGGACATCTGGAGGACGGCGAGACCGTCACGCAAGGCGCCCTGCGCGAGGTCGCCGAGGAGGTCGGCGTCACGATCGCACGCCGCGACCTGGAGTTCTGCCACGTCGTCCACCACCGCAGCCCCGAGGGGCAGGGCCGCATGGGGGTCGTGTTCACCGCGCAGGCGTGGACGGGCCAGCCGTCCGTTCGCGAGCCGGAGAAGTGCTCCGCGCTGGTGTGGGCGGATCCCGCGCGGCCGCCGGCGGACTGCGTGCCGTACACCGCCTCGGTCCTGCGCCGGTTCTGTGCCGGGGACCTGCTGTCCGAGCACGGCTGGCCGGCAGGGGGCGGTGCGGCGTGAAGCGGACAGCAGAGGAGAAGAGGGAGCAGCAGGCCGAAGGGTCGCCGTCGGAACAGCTGTTGTTCGGCGGGCCGCTGGTCTACTCGGCCCGGTGGAACGACCACAGGTACGCGTATTTCGAGATGTCGTTGTGGGCGATGGCCCGGCGCCTTCCGCGCCTCGTGGGCTTCACGGTGCGGCTGGCCCGGCGGGCCGACCGTCGTGCCCTGTGGGCCGTCGGCATCGGGGAGTCGGTCCGCGGGGTCAGCCAGGCCATCGGTCTGGTCGCCGTCAACAGCGTCCTGGCCGCCGTGCTCGCCGTCGGCTCGATCGGGCACCGGCTGCAGGCCGCGGTCCCCGCCATGGCCGGGGTGGCCGTCACCGGCGTCATCGGGGCGCTGGCGAACGCCGGTTCCGCCTCGGGCACGGGGCGGCTGGAGCCGAAGGTCGAACGGGTCGCCACCGAGATGTACCTGGCACACGTCGCCAAGGTCGAGCTGGCGGCGATCGAGGACGCCGAGTTCAACCAGCTGATGGACTCCGCACAGTACGGCGCCCAGTCGGCCCGGCGCATGGTCGGCGCCTGCAGCGGCGTCATCGGCTCCTTGGTGAGTTTCGTGGCCGCCGCCGGTGTGCTCACCGTCCTGCACCCGGTGCTGCTGCCGCTGCTGGTTCTCATGACCGTGCCCCGGTCGTGGGCGTCGCTGAGGAACTCCCGTGAACGGTACGGCAGTTACCTGCGGTGGATGGAGCACGCGCGGGCCGGCCGGCTGCTGAGTCACGACCTGATGCGCACCGGCCCGGCGCCCGAGGTCCGGGTCCACGGTGTCGGCCCGCTGCTGCTGCACCACTTCCGGCAGATGTCGGAAGCCTCCGAGGCCGAGCAGTCCCGCCTCGCCGCGGACGCCGCCCAGGTGCGTCTGGCGGCCTCCGCCCTCACCGGCGTCGCCGCCCTGCTGACCTACGGGGCACTGGGCGGCCTGCTCGCCACCGGGCTGATGGCCCTGTCGGTGGCCGGCACCGCCGTGCTCGCCGTCCGCACCGGCGGGCAGAGCCTCTCCACCCTCGTCCTGCGCGTCAACGACCTGTACGAACAGGCCTGCTACGTGCACGACTTGGAGCGCCTCTTCGCGGACGCCGAGAAGTGGACCGTCCCCGAAGGCGGGCGCCCGGTCCCCGACCGGCTGTCGCTCATCCGCTTCGAGAACGTCACGTTCTCCTACCCCGGCAGCAGCGACAGCAGCGACAAGGCGACGGAACGCCCTGCGCTGGACGGCGTGACGCTGGACATCCCGGTCGGGAAGATCGTGGCACTGGTCGGCGAGAACGGCTCGGGCAAGACGACTGTCTCCAAACTGCTGGCCGGCCTGTACCAGCCGACCGGCGGCCGGATCCTGTGGGACGGCGTCGACGCCTGCGAACTGGACCGGGCCCGGCTGTGGGCAATGTTCGCGATGGTCGGCCAGGACTTCCACCGGTGGCCGTTCACCTGCCGCATGAACGTCGCCATCGGCCGCCCCGAACGCCCGGTGCAGCAGGCGGCGTTGGAGGAGGCCGCCGCGTACGCGGGCGCCGACTCGGTGGTGGAGGAGCTGCCCCGGGGCTGGGACACCCTGCTGAACAAGGGCTACAAGGGCGGTCACCAGATCTCCGGTGGCCAGTGGCAGCGTCTCGGGATCGCCCGCGCCCGCTACCGCGACGCCCCGGTCCTCATCGTCGACGAACCGACCTCCGCGCTCGACGCGAAGGCCGAGGCGGAGGTCTTCGAGCAGATCCGCAGGCTCGCGGACACCGGGCAGACGGTCGTGCTGATCACGCACCGTCTCGCCTCCGTGCGGTACGCGGATCTCATCCACGTCCTCGAGGACGGCAGGCTGCGGGAGTCCGGCACGTTCGCGGAACTCCTCGCCCCGTCGTCGGCCGGGGTGTTCCGCGAGCTGTACGAGATGCAGCGCGCCCAGTTCGAGAACCCCGCGCTGCCCGGCCGGCGCAA
The DNA here is from genome assembly GCF_047456005.1 of Streptoverticillium reticulum. Classification (NCBI taxonomy): domain Bacteria; kingdom Bacillati; phylum Actinomycetota; class Actinomycetes; order Kitasatosporales; family Streptomycetaceae; genus Streptomyces; species Streptoverticillium reticulum. The sequence goes on from NZ_CP179755.1 coordinate 823,772, forward strand.
GCCCGCCGATGCGGGGCACGGGTCATGACATCGCCGAATGCCGGCAGACAGCGGGGCTCACTGCAGAACGTCCGGCTGTTCGTAAAGGATCTCCTCCCGCAACGGCAGGAATCCGCGCCAGTTCTGGCCCTGCAGCCCCGTCTGGCTGTAGGTGAACCGGGCCACTTCGGGGTCGATGGGCCGGAGTTCACCTGCGGCCGCCGCGATGAGCTGGACCTGTGCGGCGCGCTCGGCCTGGACGTAGAGGGTGGCCGCTTCCTCCACGCTGCGGCCCACGGTGAGCAGGCCGTGATTGGCGAGGATGGCCGTGCTCATGGTGCCGAGTTGTTTGGCGATGCGGGCGCCTTCCGCCGGGTCGTACACGATGCCCTGGAAGTCGGGTACGACGACGTTGTCCTCGAAGAACAGGCAGGCGTCCTGGGTGATGGGGAGCAGGGGTTGTCCCAGTGCCGCGAGGGCCTTTCCGTAGAGGGAGTGGCTGTGTGCGGCTGCGACGATGTCCGGGCGTGCGTGGTGCAGTTGGGAGTGGATGGCGAAGGCCGCCTTGTTCACGGGCGCGTCGCCGTGGACGACGAATCCGTCGGCGTTGACGAGGATCAGGTCGGACATCCGGATCCGGGAGAAGGACCGTCCGAGGGGGTTCACCCAGAAGTGGTCGTGGAGTTCCGGGTCCCGCACGGTGATGTGTCCGGCCAGGTGTTCGCCGTAGCCGAATTTGCCGAAGATCCGGAAGGCGATGGCGAGTTGTTCCCTGCGGTGCCGGCGTTCCTCCTCCACGGTGGCGAACTCCGGCGGGCCGGGCAGTTCGGGGTCGCGGGGTGTGAGGGACGCGGCGAAGGTTCCGTCAGTGGGCTCGGTCATCCTGGGGCCTCTCCTGCTCATCCGGTCAGCACGGCGTCGTCCAGCCGTTCCGCCTTGACGGTCCTGTTGCCCACGATGCTCATCACCACCGCGCCGAGGGTGATCGGTGCTCCGGCGACGGGTACGGGCAGTTCGCCCGCGAAGGGGTTTCCCCGTTCGCGCAGGTTGCGCACCAGGTGTGTCGGGTCGAAGCCCTGGACGCCTCCGACGGGGCCGGTCATGCCCACGTCGGTGACCAGTACGGTGCCGCCCGGCAGGAAGTGCAGGGGAATGGTCGGCTCGTGCGTGTGGCTGCCGAGCACCGCCGCCGCCTCGCCGTCGACGGCGTGCGCGAAGATCTGTTTCTCCAGGACGTGGTCGCCGTGGTAGTCGACGATGACCGCGCCCTGTTTCTCCGCCGACTTCCAGGCCCGGTAGGCGGGGAAGAACTTGTCGGCCACGCCTCTCGCGGAGTGCATGGCACAGGCGTCGGCGAGGTTCACCACGGTCACCGTGGTGCCGGCCGCCTCGACGGTGAGGACGCCGCGTCCGGGGACGCCGTCCTCGACGTTGGCGGGGCGCAGGACCCGCGGCAGGTCGAGCGAGGCCACGGCCTGCGGGCTGTCCCAGGAGTGGTTGCCTCCGCAGATGACGTCGACCCCGGCGGCGAGGAGCCGTTCCAGCTGCTCCACGGTCGTGCCGAATCCGTCCGGAGCGCAATTCTCCGCGTTGACCAGAACCAGGTCCACGCCGTACGCCCGGCGCATGTCCTCGATCTTGCGTACGAGGAGTTCCGCGGCGTCCGTTCCCACGACGTCACCGATGTAGAGAACTCTCACCCGGCCGCCCCCAAAGGTAGTCCAGCCCGCCTTCGCTGTGCTGTGCTGCCCCGATCAGGTCATTCAACTCTGCCCAGGGCCATGAGGAGCCGCATCCCACCATCGTCACATTCACGCGCTACGACCTTCGGCACACCGCGTCTGCCACGTAAGCGGATTCTTTGTTTTGTCCTCCGGCCGACTCGTTCCGTGCGCAGGCCGAGCGATTAGGGTGAGCGCCCTCCCAGAAACGGAGGGTGGATGCGATGGCGGGATCTCGTCCTTCCCGGGCCAACCACATTCTGACGGGCCCCGACCGGGCGGCGGCCAGGGCGGCGCTGCGTGCGACGGGCCTGTCCGGCAGGGAACTGGCCCAGCCGATGATCGGTGTCGCGCACAGCTGGATCGGCACGATGCCGTGCAATCTCAACCACCGTGTGCTGGCCGAGGCGGCCATGCACGGGGTCAGGTCGGCCGAGGCAACTCCGCTGGAAATCAACACCATTGCCATATCGGATGTCATCACCATGGGCACCGTGGGCATGCGCACCTCGCTGGTCAGCCGCGAGGTGATCGCCGATTCCATCGAACTCGTCGGCCGGGGTCACGCACTCGACGGGCTTGTCACGCTGGTGGGTTGCGACAAGACCATTCCGGCCGCGGCCATGGCCCATGTGCGCCTCGACATCCCCGGTGTCATCGTCTATTCCGGTACGACGCTTCCCGGCCGTTTCCGGGGCAAGGACGTCACCGTGCAGGACGTCTTCGAGGGCGTGGGCCGTCATGCGGCCGGTGAGCTCGACGACGCGGGGCTCGCCGAACTGGAGCGCAGCGCCTGCCCCGGAGCCGGGGCGTGCGGGGGTCATTACACGGCCAACACCATGGCGATGGCCATGGAGTTCCTCGGCCTGTCGCCGTTCGGCTCGATGGATCCGCCCACCGGCGACCCGCGCAAGTCCGATGCCTGCCGGGACGCCGGGGTGCTCGCGGCCCGCCTGGTGGAGGACGGTCCGACCCCGAGCGCGATCCTGAGCAAGGACTCCTTCCGCAACGCGATCACCGCGTGTGCGGCCACCGGCGGCTCGTCCAACCTCGTCCTGCACCTGCTGGCCATCGCCGCGGAGAGCGGCATCCCACTGGACATCGACGAGTTCGACGCGATCAGCTCCCGCACCCCGCTCGTCGCCGACCTGCGGCCCAGCGGCCGGTACACCGCCGTCGACCTGGACATCGCGGGCGGCACCCGGCTCGTCGGCCGGCGCCTCCTCGAGGCGGGGCTGCTGGCCGGGGACGCCCTGACGGTGACGGGACGTTCGCTCGCCGACGAGGTGGCCGAGGCCGCCGAGCGGCCGGGTCAGCAGGTGATCGCGCCCGCCGGTGCCCCGTTCGCCCCGTCGTCGGGGCTGGTCGTGCTCAGGGGCAATCTGGCGCCGGAAGGCTCCGTCCTCAAGACCACGGGGACCGGCACGCGCAGGCTGACGGGGCCCGCGGTGGTCTTCGACTCAGAGGAACTCGCGATGAGCGCGGTGCAGTCCGGCGCCATCACCGAGGGCGACGTCGTGGTGATCCGGTACGAGGGCCCGCGCGGCGGTCCGGGGATGCGGGAGATGCTCGGTGTCACGGCCGCCCTGGTGGGCCGGGGCCTGGGGCCCTCGGTGGGGCTGGTCACCGACGGCCGGTTCTCCGGGGCCACCCTGGGGCTGATGGTGGGTCATGTGGCGCCGGAGGCCGCCGACGGCGGGCCGCTCGCCGCCCTGCGGGACGGCGACCTCGTGACCATCGACCTGGACGGCCGGGTGGTCGACGTGGACCTGTCGCCGGTCGAGCTCTCCCAGCGCCTGAAGGAATGGGAGGCTCCGCCGTCCCGGTGCCCCGCCGGGGTGATGGCCAAGTACCGCGACACCGTCTCCTCGGCGGCGCTGGGCGCGATCACCACCCGTCCGCGCTCCCACGGCCGGACGGAGCAGCCGTGAGCCCGGCCCCGGAGCCCAGGCCCGGCCGGCTGTCCGGCAAGTCGGCGGTCGTCACGGGCGCGGCCCGCGGCATCGGACGCGCCACCGCCCTGCGCTTCGCCCGGGAGGGCGCGCTGCTGACCCTCACCGACGTGGACGGGAAGGCCCTCGGCGAACTGGCCGCGGAGCTGGCCGCGCAGGGCACCGAACCGGCCGCGGTGGCCGGGGACGTGTCGGTGCCCGCCGACGCCGAGCGGATGATCGCGGCGGCGGTCGAGGCGTACGGCCGGCTGGACGTGCTCGTCGCCAACGCCGGGATCCTGCCGCTGATCAGGATCACGGACGCGTCCGCGGACGACTGGGACCACGTCATGGCGGTCGACGGCAGGGGCATGTTCCTCACCTGCAAGTTCGCCATCGAGCGGATGGCCGCTGCGGGCGGCGGCGCGATCGTGTGCCTGTCGTCCATCTCCGGGCTCGCCGGTCAGGCGGGCCAGAGCACCTACGGGCCGGCGAAGTTCGTGGCCACCGGGCTCACCAAGCACCTCGCGGTGGAGTGGGCGGACCGGGGCATCCGGGTCAACGCCGTGGCGCCGGGGACGATCCGTACCGACCGGGTGCGCCGGCTGCCGGACGAGCCGGGCGGCGCCGCGTACCTCGCCGAGATCGAACGCAGGCACCCGATGGGGAGAATCGGCGAGCCGGACGAGGTCGCGGCCGCGATCGTCTTCCTCGCCTCGGACGAGGCCTCGTTCGTCACCGGGGCGGTGCTGCCCGTGGACGGCGGGTACCTGGCGCAGTGAGCGGCGGTTCCGGTCCGCCGCCCCGGTCCCGGGCGGCGGGCCGGAGCCGCTTCACCGTGCGTGGGGCACCCAGGCAACGGCCCGGCCGGGCGCCCCTGTTGCCCCTTCCAGCTTGACGGGAAGGAAGCAGAACCAGGCGCCGCGCGGGGGCAGCGCGTCCAGGCCGGCGAGCCCCTCGACGAAGACCGCGCCGGCGCCGAGGCCCGTCACGTGCACCTCGACGGGCAGCTTTCCCTGTACGGGGGCGATGCTGGGGGCGTCGATGCCCGCGCAGCGGACGCCGCGGTCCAGGAGCAGTTCGATCGTGGCGACGTCGGGTGCGGGCCAGGCGTCGCCGCACCGGGTGACGATGACGTCGTGCGCATACGCCCGCCCGGCCGGACCGCGGCGGTAGCGGGAGTCCCATCCGGAGCGGAACAGCACCACGTCGCCCGCGGCCAGTTCGCCGTGCGCCTCCTCCCAGGCGGTGATGTGATCCACCGTCACCAGGGGGCTGACGGACGCCTCCCCGGCCGAGCCCGTCAGCGCCGAGACGTCGACGACGGCCGCGGGGCCGTTGAGCCGGGACAGCGGGACCCGGTCCGCCGACACCGCGCCCCACTCCCCTGCGTTCGGCAGCCCCGAGTCCTCGTGCGGGATGAAGTGGGAGGGAGCGTCGAAGTGGGTCCCGGTGTGTTCGTCGAGGGCGAGCCAGCGGGTCGCGTACGGGCCTTCCCTGCTGTACAGCGGGGCCGAGGCGACGTCCTGTCTGTCCTCGTACCAGTTCCACACCTTCGCCTGGTACGGCTGGTGGGTGGGCCAGTAGCAGGGCAGGTCCTCGGCCACCAGTACGGAGAGGTCGACGATCTCGTACCCTCCGGCCCACGGCGGCGAGGCCGTCCTGTCGTTCTCCGGGGATCCGTCAGCCATGCGACGAAACACCTCCTCTGTCTCCCATCACTCCCAGCACAAAAGCCTTGTTGACGGCCTGGATCCGCGATCTCACGCCGAGCTTCGTGTAGATGTTGGTCAGATGCCGTTTCACCGTTCCTTCGGCGATGAAGAGCGTTCCTCCGACCTCGCTGTTCGTCAGGCCTTTCGCCACGAGGCGGAGCACTTCGACCTCGCGCCGGGAGAGCAGCCGGCCGGATTCGCCGAGGCCCCGCATCATGTCCCGGGGGATCGACATGACCACCCGGTCGCCGCTGTTCACCACCATCCGTACGGCGGAGCGGAGTTCGTCGCGGTCGCCGTCGGGCACCAGAAACGCCCGCACCCCGAGGCGCACCAGTCTCCGCAGCAGGCCGGGGTCGTCGCGTCTGGCCAGCAGGACCATGGTTCTGGTGCGCGGGGTCAGTGCGCCGATGCGTGCGATCACGGTTTCCAGGGGCGGGCCGGGAATGCTGCAGTCGATGAGCACGACGTCCGGCTGCTCGCGCTCCACCGTCTCGATGCAGTGGTCCCCGTCGCCAGCCTGCCCCACGACGGAGAAGCCGGCATCCGTGCTCAGCAGCGCGGTGATTCCCTGCCGGTACAGGGAGTCGGGGTGAGCCAAGACCATGCTGATGCACTCTTGATTCTCGGAAACGGGACGCCCCCATCGCTCGACGACGTACAAATACTCGCGCCGATCCGCACAGTCAAGCCTCAACCCCCTTCGGATCAGGGGAACTTGCGGGATGCCGGAGAAGTTCATTGGGTGATACACCTGCCCGCCACCGCCGACGCTCCGGACGTGAGGACGGCTGCATGACCGCGTACGACGACCGACCGTCCACGCACACCGGGGACGACAGCGGCACCCATCGGCCCGCACGCCCCTTCCGGACCGTGGCCTTCGGCGTCGGCGCGGTCCTGGCCGCGAACAGCACCCCCACGCCGTTGTACGTCACCTACCAGGAGCGCTGGGGGTTCTCCGCCGGCACGCTCACCACGGTCTTCGCCGTCTACGCGGCCGGGGTCCTGGCGGCGCTCCTGCTCGTCGGCGGGCTGTCCGACCGGATCGGGCGCCGTCCGGTCCTGCAGGTCAGTCTCTGCGCGCTGATCGCGAGTTACGCGCTGTTCCTCGCCGCGGACGGGGTGACCTGGCTCTACTGCGCCCGCGCCGTCCAGGGGCTGGCGACCGGGGTGTTCACCGGTGCGGCCGGTGCGGCCCTCGCCGATCTGCACCCCCGCGCCGACCACCGGACCGCCGGGCTGGTGAACAGCGCCGCCATGCCGAGCGGCCTCGCGGTGGGAGCCACGGTCAGCGGCGCGCTGGCCCAGTGGGGGCCGGCGCCGCTGCGCTCCCCCTTCCTCGTGCTCGCCGGCGTCTCGCTCGTCGTGCTGGCGGCGATCAGCGCCTGGGTCCCCGAGACGGTCGCCGCGCCCGGACGGCAGTGGTCACGGGTGGTACGCCTGCAGCCGCTGCGGGTGCCGCCCGAGGCGCGCCGCGAGTTCCTCGTCGCCGCGATGGGGGTGGCCGTCGCCTGGGCGGTCGGAGGGCTGTACCTGGGCCTCGCGGGCAGCCTGGTCAAGGAGTTGCTCCACGGGTCGGACTCCTTCGTCGCCGGCCTGGTGATCCTGAGCATGCAGGGCGTCGCCGGAGCCGCCCAGCTGACCTGGGCCCTGCGCTGGAGCACCGTGCCGGACCGGGTCGCCTCGGCGGTCGGCTGCGCCGCGCTGTGCCTCGGCATCCTGGCCGTTGCCGGTGCCCTGTTCACGGGCAGCCCGGTGCTGTTCTTCGCCGGGTCGGCGGTGACCGGCGTCGGATTCGGCCTCGCGTTCATGGGCAGCAGCCGCCGCATCACCCAGGCCGCTCCGCTCGCGCGCCGCGGGGAGACGCTGGCCGCGTTCTTCGTCGTCGCCTACCTGGCGTTCTCCGTTCCTTCCGTGCTGGCGGGCCTCCTCACCACCCGGTTCGGCCTGGTGCACACGTTCTACCTCTTCGCGGAGACCACAGCGCTGCTCTCCGCCGCCACCGCGGTCCGTTCCGTACGGCTCGACGCCATCCACCTGTCGTAGTACGCCTGGAAGGTGCCGTCCGACACGGCTGTCGCCAGCCAGTCGTCGGCCTGTCCGGTGAGCGGGCTGTTCTTCGGCAGCATGTAGGCCTTCTCCACGACCGTGAACGGCCGGTCGGAGTGGACGGGCGCCAGCCCCGGGTGCTGCCCGGACTGGTACCTGGCCTCCAGCGCGTCCGTGATCATCACGTCCGCGCGGCCCGCGGCGATCTCGTCGAAGACGGTGGCGTTGTCCTTCCAGACGGTGACCGTGGCGTCCGGGAGGTGTTCCCTGACGAACTTCTCGTTGGTGCCGCCGGGGTTGACGATCACCCGGACGTCCTTGCGGTTGATCTGGTCCAGCGTGCGGTACCGGTCCACGTCCTCCGACCTGACGAGCGGGACCTTGCCGTCGGTCAGGTACGGATCCGTGAAGTCCGCCTGCTCCCGGCGCTCGGCGGTGATCGAAACACCGCCCATGGCGATGTCGCACTTCCCTTGCACCGCAAGGTCGTTCATCAGGGTCGGCCAGGTCGTCGGGACGAACTGTGCGCGCCGGCCGAGGTGCGCGGCGAGGTCGCGCGCCATGTCGATGTCGATGCCGCTGTACTCGCCGGTGGCGGCGTCGCGGAAGGTCAGCGGCTTGTAGTCGCCGGTCGTGCAGACCTTGAGCGCGGCCGGCGGCCCCGCGTGTGCGGGCGTCGTCGCACCGCTCGCGGCGAGGAGAACGGCGCTGCAGGCCAGGGCGGTTGACACGATCCTGCGGAAGCCTCGGAACGCGAGCACGGCAGTGGGCACCTTCCTGTCGGCGGCAATCGCGGTCACCGTAACAGCGGGCCGTCGGCCGACGATGCGGCAAAAGGTGACACTTGGGCCGCAGGAGTCACCACAGCGGTCACAACAGCCCTGCCCGGGCCGCCTGGATGCCGGCCTGGAAGCGGGTGCGGGCACCCAGCGCGTCCATCACCTCGCGCACCCGGCGCTGGACGGTGCGCGGCGAGACGCCGAGCAGGCGGGCGATGCTGTCGTCGGTGTATCCCGCGCAGAGCAGCGTGAGCAGCTCCGCCCGGGGATCGCCGCCCGCCGGGGCCCGGGTGTCCGGGACCCGTACGGAACGGTTCCAGTACGCCTCGAACGTGCCGGTCAGCGCGTCCAGCAGGGACGAGGCGCGCACCAGCATGGCCCCGTGCAGCTCGGAGCCGGTGCACAGGGGCAGCATCGCCCACCGGTCGTCGACGACGGCCAGTTTGCAGGGGAGTTCGGGCAGCACCCGGGCCTGCTCCCCCGCGCCGACGCACGCGCGGATCTCGGCGAGCCGGCCGGGGGCGCCGACCGAACCGGCCTCGTACACCACACGGATCTGCACACCCCGCCCCAGCAGGGCGCGTTCGAGGCCCGGGTCGGAGCGGACGATGTGCGGGGGCTTGTCGAAGAGCAGCACCCGGCGGCGGGCGCCGGCCAGCATCGACCGCCAGTGCTGGGCGATGGCGGCGGTGCCGGTGACGACCTCGACCAGGTCGGTGGCGCACGGGCGGCGGGCCGAGCGGTAGGTGCGCATCAGCTCCGCGATGCGGCCGCGGGTGCGGCACAGTTCCTCCTCGCGGCGCAGCAGCAGCGCCTCGACGGCGAGGTCGGGGGCGGCCGCCGACCAGCGGTCGGGGTCGCCGTCGCGGCGGTGGAGCAGGCCCCTCGCGGTGAGCAACTGCAGGAGCCGACCGGCCCGTTCGGCCGAGGTGCCGAGTTCGTCCGCGAGCGATGCGGCCGTGCAGTACGGCGCGGACACCGCACAGAGGTAGGCGGCCTCCTCCTGCTCCGACAGGCCGAGGGCGTCGAGGAGTCCGGAGGGGGCCGGGCGGGACTCGTGAGGGACCACCACCCAAACATCATGACATGTTCCCGCCATAACGGATTCCGGCCGGACCGCGCTGCTTGAGGGCGTGCACCGTCGCCCGCACCATGAGCCCCGGTCGGCCGACCACCCCCACCGGCACACCACACCCCCAAGGAGCGTGCCCCATGGGCATATCCCCGGGCATCGCGCGCATCATCGGCAGATCCGGCCCCCGCAGACCCCCCACGGCCAGGGCTGCGGCAGCAGCACTCCTGCTGTCCGCAGCCCTGGTGCCGGCCGGCACCGCGAGCGCCCACGCCTCCGCTTTCGGTCCGCTGAACGCCCGCCTGCAGGACAGCAACTGGGGCGGCTACGTCGCCCGGGGCTCGTTCACCACGATCACCGGCTCGTGGACCGAACCCCACGCCACCTGCACCTCGGCCAACGACCTCTTCGCCCCCTGGGTCGGCATCGACGGCTACGGCTCGCAGTCGGTGGAGCAGGCCGGGGTGCAGACCGACTGCTCCAGCGGCTCGCCCGTGCTCTCGGCCTGGTACGAGATGTACCCGTCCCCGCCCGTCTACTGGAACGACCCGGTCTCGGAAGGCGATTCCATCACCGCGACGGTGGTCTCCAACGGCGGCGGCAGCTACACCCTGACGCTCACCGACACCACCAAGGGCTGGTCCGAGCACGTCGACCAGACCATCGGCGGCCAGAACGCGAGCGCCGAGGCCGTCATCGAGTCGCCGACGCAGAGCTATCCGTCCTTCGCCCGCCTGGACTTCTCCGGCATCACGGTGGACGGGCAGCCGTTCGACTCCGTCCGGCCGCAGGCGCTGGTCAGCGGGGGGTACGTGCCCGGGCCGTTGCAGGGCGGGGCGTTCAGCGTGACGCCTGGCGGCGGGCCGAGCACGTCTGCGCCTGCCGGCCGGGCCGGGAGCATCCGGTACTGAGAGGCCGGTACGTCGGCTTTCGGCTCGTCGTGGCTGGTCGCGCAGTTCCCCGCGCCCCTTTGGGACGCGGGGAAGCACCGCAAATCGCCAAGCCCGCGGCTCAGCTCTCCAGCAGGCCCCGGCCCAGCCAGTCCTTGGAGTCCTTCACGCCGGGCACCGCGTAGAAGTACCCGCCGCCGGTCGGCGAGATGTAGTCGACGAGCGGCTCGTCGATCAGACGCTCCTGGGTGGCCTCGAACTGCCGCTTGACGTCCTGCTGGTAGCAGCAGAACACCAGGCCCATGTCGAGGTTGCCGACGTTGTCGACGCCCCGGTCGTAGTTGTAACCGCGGCGCAGGATGCGCGAGTCGTCGGTGTCGTGCGTGCGGGGGTTGGCCTTGCGGATGTGGGCGGTGAGCGGTATCGCCTCGCCCTTGGGGTCCTTGGCGTAGTTGGGGCTGTCGGTCTCCTTGGCCCCGTCCAGCGGCGCACCGGTGTCCTTGCGGCGGCCGAACATCTTCTCCTGCTCGGTCAGCGAGACCCGGTCCCAGAACTCGACGAGCATGCGGATGATGCGGATCACCTGGTAGCTGCCGCCGACGGCCCAGGACGGCTCGCCGAGCTGGTCCGTCACCCACACCAGCCGCTTCATCTCGCGCGCGGACTCGGTGTCGGGGTTGACGATGCCGTCCTTGAAGCCGAGCAGGTTGCGCTGCGCGCCCGTCGGGCGGGGCGCGTTCTGGAAGCCGTCGATGCGCCACTTGATCTGCATGGCGCCGCGGGTGTGCCGGGCGATGTCGCGCAGGGCGTGCAGGACGGTGTCCTGGTTCTCGGCGCAGATCTGCAGCGAGAGGTCGCCGTGGCACTCGGCGGCCTGGAGGTTGTCGTTGGGGAACGTCCGCATCGGCGTGAGCTTGCGGGGCTTGGCCTTGGCGAGCCCGAAGCGGTCGTCGAAGAGGGACGCGCCCACGCCGAGGGTGACGGTGAGCCGGTCGGCGGGGACCGTCGGGCCGAGGATGCCGTTGTCCGAGGGCGGTGCGCCGACCCCCAGGTCGACGGGGGCGCCGCCCGCGGTCAGGAAGCGGACCCGCTCGGTGATCGTCCGGAACAGGTCGGCGAGTTCCTTGCGGTTGTCGGCGATCACGTTGAGCGAGAGGAAGGCCGCGGCGGCGGGCTGCGGCGTGAGGATGCCCGCCTGGTACGCGCCGTGGAAGTCGACCTTGCCCGCGCTCTTGGTGTCGGCGGCCTGCGCCTGTCCCGTCCCGGCCTGGCCGAGCGCGAAGCCGCCTCCGGCGAGGGCGGCACCGGCCGCGCCCGCCCCGAGCGCCGTCTTGACGAAACCGCGGCGGCCGGCGGCGAAGCCCATCGGGCAGGCGGATTCGGCGGTCATGTTCTGGTTCCCTTCGGAGGGTTCGGCGTGGGGCACGGGTCAGGCGGACTTGCGGATCTCGAGGAGATCGGGGATGGGGGCGAGGTCCTCGAGCAGCTGGCCCGTGGCTCCGTTCAGCCGGGCGCGGCCGGTCGCGTCGAGCTTGTTGACCGGGGTCCACGCGGTGTCGTGGTGCGCGGCGTCGAGCAGCTTCTGCACGCGGTCGATGTCGCCGTTCACGGTGGTGAGCAGCTGCGGGCCGCGCGCGGCGATCAGCGGCCGCAGGACGTCGAGGAGTTCGCGGGTGCCGGCGAGGTTGGCGTCGGCGGTGGCCAGCGTGGTGCCGCTGCCCTGGTCGGCGTCGCCGGTGAGTTCGAACTGGAGCGTGTTCTCCAGGATCTCGTGGGTGCGCAGCGGCAGGTCGGAGGGGTCGAAGTCCTGGGTGGGGAAGGCCTTCTGCAGACCCTGGGTGTCCTGCTGCAGCTGCTGGGCCGGGCCGCGCAGGTCGTCGGCGGACTCGCCGTGCCACAGGCCGTACTCGACGCGGTGGAAGCCGGTGAAGTCCTTGTCGCGCACGCCGTCGGGGAGTCCGGCGGTGCGGCCGTTGATCTTCTTGTCGAAGTCCTGGAAGGTGCCGTAGGCCGCGCCGAGGGAGGAGTAGGTGCGGTGGGCGGTGAGCCAGTCGGTGCGGGCGGCGTCGAGGTCGCCCTTCTGGATGTCGTCGCTGAGCTTGCCGGTCTGGTCCGTCAGCGTGGCCAGGCCCTTGCCGACGTAGTCCTTGTAGGCCTTCAGCGGGCCGGCCAGGTCCTCCTCGGAGACGGGCTTGACGGCCTTGACGTTGCCGCCGCCGCTGACGCGCACCGGTGCGGAGGTGACGGCCTTGCCGCCGGTGGGCACGCAGCGCCAGGCGTACTCGCCGCTGCCGACGGTGGCGACGAGGTCGCGCGTGGTGCCGGGCGCCAGGCCCTCGATCTCGCCGTAGACGGCGTTGGTGGCGGGGTCGACGAGGTAGACCTCGGAGGCCTTGTCTCCGGTGTTGTGCATCTGGAAGGTCTGGCGGCCGGGCTGCGGGGCGGTGAAGCCCTTGCCGCACTCCTTCTCGGAGACGGCGACGGTCTGGGCGCCGGCGGGCTTGGAGCCGCTGAAGGCGACGACGGCACCGGCGGCGACGGCGGGCACGGCGACGACGGCCGCGGGGATCAGCCACGCCGGGCGGCGGCGCGGCGCCTTCTCGGCGGCCCCGTCCGTCTCCTTCTCCTCCACGGCGGAACCGGCCTGCCCGGCCTCGGTCTTGGCCTCGGCCTTGGCCTCCGCCTTCGCCGGGCGGGTGCCGCGCACGCCCCGGACGAACAGCGTCATGACGACGGCGAGGTAGCCGGCGTAGGAGACGACCTGCAGCCACGTCATGGACGGGGTCAGGTTGAACACGCCCTGGACGAGCGTGCCGTACCAGGATCCGGCGTCGATGGTCTGGCTCAGGTCGAACGCGAACGCGGTCTTCCCGGGCAGGACGCCGCCCTCCTGGAGGTCGCGCAGTCCGTAGCCGAGGACGCCGGCGGCGATGACGATGAGGACGATGCCGGTGGCGGTGAAGAATTTCGTGAGGTTGATCTTCAGGACCCGGCGGTACAGGCCCCAGCAGAGCCCCGCGGCGATGACGAGTCCGATGCCGGCGCCGATCATCGGGCCCGCGGACTCGCCGGCGGCGCGTGCCGTCGTCCAGAGGAACAGGGCGGTCTCCAGGCCCTCGCGGCCCACGGCGAGGAACGAGGTGACGATCAGCATGCCGGTGCCCATGGCGAGGGCGCTGGTGACCTTCTCCCGGATCTCACCGGAGAGGTTGCGGGCCGAGCGCCGCATCCAGAAGACCATGGCGGTGACGAAGGCGACCGCGATGACGCTGAGCGTGCCGCCGAACGCCTCCTGGGCGGTGGCGGAGAGGCTCGCGGCGGTGAAGGTCAGCACCGCGCCGAAGCTCAGGGAGAGGGCTATCGCGCCCAGGACGCCCGTCCACACCTGCGGGAGGCGGGACTTGGCGCCGGCGCGCACGAGGGTGGCGACGAGGACGGAGACGATGAGTCCGGCTTCCAGCCCTTCTCTCAGACCTATCAAGAAGCTCGGAAACGCGTCGTCCCACATGCTGTTCTCCCCGCCGCGGCGTCGGTAGTGCTGGTTAGCGAAGCCATACCTTATTCAGGTAAGCCTTAGCTGTCTACAGATCTGTAGTCACAAGATCATCTTCGCTGGAACCCGCCCCTGACCGGCAGAAACGGCACAAATGGACACCCTCGGGTTGCCCGTTGCCGCGGACGCAGGGTACTGCACCGCTCCCGTTTTCCCTTTTCCGGATGGCTACTTACCGTGGGAAGTGCACCGAAGCGCACCAGGGGACGGAGGAGGCGGAGCACCCCTCCCGTGACCGCTGTGGACGGTCGGCCGACCTCCCCGTTTTCCTTTTCCTTTAAGGATCGATGGCAAGAATTTGCCAGGCGCTGTACGGGAATTCGGGCGTACCGCCTGAATGGAACCCGGCCCCCGACCGTATTCATGGATGAGCAGTGCCGGGCACGGCGATCTGCCGCGCAGGAGCGCGCAGGGAGAAGGCCATGGCAGAGGCGACAGCGACAACAGACTCCGTCGGGACGGACGCCGACCCGGGCGTACCGTCACGGACGTCCGGCGCCGCCCTCCCGGACGTCCGCACCCTGGCCGCCTACTTCGAGCGTGCGTGCGATCGGACCCCGGACGCCACCGCCGTCCTCTGCGACGGCAGACGCATCGGCTACGCCGAGCTCGACCGCCGCGCCAACCGCATCGCCCACCTGCTCGGGGCGCACGGCGCAGCGGAGGGCAGCGCCGTCGGGATCCTGCTCGACCGGTCCGCCGACAGCTACGCCGCCCTGCTCGGCGTCATCAAGTCGGGGGCCGCCTACGTCCCGCTCGACACGTCCTTCCCCGCGGACCGGCTGGCGTACATCGCCCGCGACGCCGGGCTGTGCGCCCTGCTGACCTCGTCGTCGCTGCGCGAACGGACCCGGGACCTGCCCTGCACGGTGCTGGAGCTCGACCGGTCCGAAGGCGCGCTGGCCGCCGTGCCGGACCGCAGACCGGGCATCGCCGTCGACCCGGCGTCCGTGTCGTACGTCATCTACACCTCCGGCACCACGGGCCGGCCCAAGGGCGTGGCCGTCTCGCACGCGAACATCGTCAACTTCCTGCGCGTGGCCGCCCCCGTCTACGGGGTGACCGCGCAGGACCGGGTCTACCAGGGCCTGTCGATCGCCTTCGACTTCGCGGTCGAGGAGATCTGGCCGGCGTGGGCGGCCGGGGCGACCGTGGTCGCCGGGCCCGGCGAGGGCAGGCGCGCCGGGCAGGAGCTGGCGGACTTCCTCGTACGGCACGGGATCACGGTGCTGTGCTGCGTGCCCACCCTGCTCTCCACCCTGGAGACGGACGTCCCCAGCCTGCGCAGCCTGCTCGTCAGCGGGGAGGTCTGCCCGCCCGACCTGGTGCGCCGCTGGTCGCGCCCGGGCCGCCGGATCCTCAACGCCTACGGGCCCACGGAGGCGACCGTCACCGCCACCTGCGGCGAGCTCCTCCCGCACCGGCCGGTCACCATCGGCACCCCGCTGCCCACCTACCGCGTCTACATCCTGGACGACAGGCTGCGGACGGTCGCGCAGGGCGAGAGCGGCGAGATCTGCATCGGCGGCCCCGGCGTGGCCATCGGCTACGTCAACCGTCCCGAGCTCACCGCCGAGCGCTTCGTGCCCAACCCGGTCGCCCGGGACGGCGCGGAGGTGCCGCGCATCTACCGCACGGGCGACCGCGGGCGGTTCACGGCCACGGGCGAGATCGAGTACCTGGGCCGGGTCGACACCCAGGTCAAGATCCGCGGTTACCGCATCGAACTCGCCGAGATCGAGGCCGTCCTGCGCGAGGACGAGGCGGTGGAGAACGCCGTCGTCACCCCGCTGGAGCGGGACGGGGCCGCCCAGGGCCTGACCGCCTACGTGACCCTCCGCCGCGGCCCCTCCCCCGTGGCCGGGGCGGAACTGCGCGAACGGCTGCGCGGCCGGCTGCAGAGCAGACTGCCCGGCTACATGATCCCCTCGCACCTGGAGATCCTCCCCGAGTTCCCGCTGCTGGCCGCCGACAAGGTCGACCGCGCCGCCCTGCCCGCGCCCTCCTCTCCCCCGCTGGCCCGGCGCCCGGGGTCCGGCGCCACTCCGGCAACTCCGCTGGAGCACCGGCTCGTCGCACTGTGGCGGGACGTGCTCGGCACCGACGACGTCTCCGTCGAGGACGACTTCTTCTGCGACCTGGGCGGCCACTCGATGAGCGCCGCCCGGCTGATGTCCCGGCTGCGCCGGGACCCGCAGCTGCAGGGCCTGGCCATGGGCGACCTGTACGCCCATCCCACCGTCCGGGACCTGGCAGCCTTCGTCGAGGCCTCGGCCGTCCCCGCCGCGCGGCCCGCCGGGGCGCAGGCCCCGCTGCGCCACTCCACCGCCCGCGTCCGGGCGTGCGGCGTGGCCCAGTTGGCCGGGGTGTACGTGTGGCTGCTGCTGCCCGGGCTGGCGATGGTGGTCCTGCTGTACCGGCTGTTCGAGTCCTGGGACGTCCCCGTGCAGGAGCCCGTGGCGGGCAGCGCCCTGGACGTGCTCTCCGACATCCCGCTGCCGTGGTTCGTGCTGCTGGAGGCGGCCTGGCTGGCCGTGAGCATGCTGGTGCTGCCGCTGCTCGGCTGCCGGCTCCTCATGGCCGGGGTGCGTCCGGGGACGTATCCGCTGTGGGGCGTCACCTATGTGCGCTTCTGGCTGCACACCAGGATCCTCACCCTGGTCCCGCTCGCGCTGCTGGCCGGTTCGCCCCTGCTGGCGCCCTGTCTGCGGCTGCTGGGCGCCCGGGTCGGACGGCACTGCCACCTCTCGGCCGTCCCCCTGCCGGTCTCCCTGGTGGAGATCGGCGAGGGCACGAGCATCGGCTACGGGGCCCGGCTCCAGCCGTACACCGTCGCGGGCGGCCGGCTGCGGCTGGCGCCCGTGCGGATCGGGTCCGGCAGCTTCGTGGGCACCAACAGCGTGGTGCTGGCCGGTGCCGTGATCGGCGACCGGGCCACGGTGGGCGAGCAGTCGCTGGTGCCCGAGGACGTCACCGTGCCCGGCGGCGAGCACTGGTCCGGCGCCCCGGCCGCCCGGCAGGACGCCCGCCCGCCGCTGCTGGCGGCCCTGGACGCCGACGCCGACGAACGGCCCTGGCCGCCCGGGGTGCTGGCCGGGTACGCGGCCGGGGCCCTGCTGTTCCTGCTGATCCCGCTGCTGACCACGGCCGCGGCCGCGACCCTCGTCGCCTGGGCCTCCTGGTACCACGGCACCGGCTGGGGCCTGGCCGCCGTCGCCGCGAGCGGCCCCCTGGTCGTGCTCGCCCTCTGCACGTCCGCGCTCCTCGTCAAGCGGGCCGTCATGCCCGTGGCCCGGGCCGGCATCCGCCCGGAGCGCAGCGGGTTCGGGGTCCGCAAGTGGATCAGCGACGGCATGATGACGATGAGCCTGACGCTGACGCACGCCCTGTACTCCACGCTGTACCTCGTGCCGTTCCTGCGCGGGCTGGGCGCCCGCACGGGACGCTGGTCCGAGGTGGCGACCGTCAGCTTCGTCGACCCCGACATGCTGGTCGTCGGCGAGCAGAGCTTCGTGGCCGACGTGAGCGTCGTGGGCCCGGCCGTCTTCCACCGCGGCCGCATCGCGCTCGCGCCCGCGGAGGTGGGACGGCGCAGCTTCGTGGGCAACGGGGCCCTGCTGCCGGGCGCCGGCCGGCTGGGCGACAACAGCCTGCTGGGCGTGCACTCCCTCGCCCCGCTCCGGCCGGTCGACCCCGAGACGACCTGGCTGGGGTCGCCCGCGATCTTCCTGCCGCACCGCGAGGCGAGCCTGCCGTTCCCCGAGAGGCTGACCTACGCCCCCACCCGCCCGCTGATCGCGGCCCGGCTGGCCATCGAGTACTTCCGGGTGACCCTGCCCGCGACCGTCGGCACGCTCAGCGGCCTGGGCGTCCTGTACGCCGCGATGGAGATCGCCCGGCGCTTCCCGCCGACCGCGCTCCTGCTCCTCGCCCCGGCCCTGCTGCTGGGCGCGGGCCTGGCCTGCACGCTGATCACGGTGGCGCTGAAGTGGCTGGTCGTGGGGCGGTACCGGCCGCGGGTGGAACCCCTGTGGAGCATCTGGGTGCGCCGTACCGAGCTGGTGACCGGTCTGTACGAGAACCTGGTGGTGCTCTCGCTGGTCAACCTCCTCGCCGGAACCCCGTGGATCGGCGCCGTGCTGCGGCTCTTCGGCGCCCGCATCGGGCGGCGGGTGTGGCTGGCCACGACGTACCTGACGGAGTTCGATCTGGTCGAGGTGGGCGACGACGCCGCGGTCGGCGAAGTCACCTCGCTGCAGACCCACTTGTTCGAGGACCGGGTGATGAAGATGTCCCATGTGACGGTCGGGGCAGGTGCTTCGGTCGGTGCCCGTTCCGTCGTGCTCTACGACGCACGGGTCGGTACCGGGGCCCGTCTGGACGCGCTCTCCCTCGTGATGAAGGGCGAGGCGCTGCCGGACGGGACCCGGTGGCAAGGCATTCCGGCCCGTCCCTGCGACCCTGCACCGGCTCACTCTGGCGGAGGCCTGTCATGACCGTTCTCGCCCGTCCCGGCACCTGGGCCGGCCCGCACGTCGCCGGCGACCTGCCCGGTCCCCGGTCGGCCGCCCTCCTCGCGCGGCAGGAGCAGCGGGAGTCCGCGGCCCGCACCTACCCGCGCCATCTGCCCGTCGCGCTGGCCGAGGGCTCCGGGAGCTTCGTCCGGGATGTCGACGGCAACGTCTTCATCGACTTCCTCGCGGGCGCCGGGGTGCTCTCCCTGGGGCACGGCCACCCCGAGCTCGTCGCCTGCGTGAGCCGCCAGCTGGGTCTGCTCGCGCACGGCCTGGACTTCCCCACCCCGGCCAAGGACGCCTTCACCGAGGCCCAGCTGTCGATGCTGGACCCGGGGCTGCGCGACCGCATGAAGCTGCACTTCTGCGGGCCCACCGGCGCCAACGCGGTGGAGGCCGCCGTCAAGCTGTGCAAGATCGCCACCGGGCGCGGCGACGTCGTCTCCTTCCGGGGCGGCTTCCACGGCAGCACCCACGCCGCCATGGCGCTCAGCGGGCTGGTGGCCGCGAAGCAGCCCGTGCAGAACACCATGCCCGGCGTGCACTTCTTCCCGTACAACGACCCCGGCGCGCTGGAGGAGGCGCTGGCCGACGGCCTCGGCGGGATGCCGCGGCCGGCCGCGGTGCTGATGGAGCTGGTGCAGGGCGAGGGCGGTGTCGTCCCGGCGCGCCCGGACTTCGCGCAGCGGGTCCGGGCCGTGACCCGGGAGCTCGGCGTTCCGCTGATCGTCGACGAGGTGCAGACGGGCTGCGGGCGCACGGGGACGTGGTTCGCCTTCGAGCAGTACGGCATCGAGCCGGACGTGATCGTGGCGTCCAAGGCGCTGAGCGGCGCCGGCCTGCCCGTCGCCCTCATCCTCTACAACGCCGTGCTCGACAAGTGGGGGCCGGGCGCCCACATCGGCACCTTCCGCGGCAACCAACTGGCCTTCGCCGCGGGCGTGGAGGCGATCCGCATCATCCGGCGTGACGGTGTCCTCGACAACGTCCGCGCGCGCGGGGACCAGGTCGCGGAGGCGCTCGACGTGCTGCGCGGTCACCCGTGGGTGCGCGAGGTGCGGGGCCGCGGCCTGATGTGGGGGATCGAGCTGGCGGACCCGGACACCGGCCGGCCCGCGGGGGCGATGGCCTCGGCGGTGCAGGCCCATGCGCTGCGGCAGGGGCTGATCGTCGAACTCGGCGGCCGGGACGACTGCGTCGTGCGGATCCTGCCGCCGCTGAACGTCACGGCCGAGGTCGTCGACACGGCCTGTTCGATTCTCGTGAAGGCGGTCACGTCATGCGGTCCATGACGCTCCGCCCGCCCCGGCCGGGACCGTACCGGCCGGCCCTGTCCACCGGCCGCCCCGACGGCGGTGCGGCCTCCGGGGAAGGCGCGATCTGATGGCACTCATCGTCCAGAAGTACGGCGGCTCCTCGGTCCGGAACACCGAGCGGATCAAGCACGTCGCCGAGCACGTCGTCGCCGCGCACGCCGAGGGGCACGACCTCGTGGTGGTGGTGTCCGCCATGGGCGACACCACCGACCATCTGCTGCGCATGGCCCACGAGATGGGTCCGGTGCCGTCGCGCCGCGAGCTCGACATGCTGCTGACCGCGGGCGAGCGGATATCCAACGCCCTGACGGCGATGGCGATCCACACGCTCGGCGCCCCCGCGTGCTCCTTCTCCGGGGCGCAGGCCGGGGTGATCACGAGCTCGGCGCACGGCAGGGCACGGATCATCGGCATCGAGCCCTGGCGCGTGCGGGAGTCCCTGGACCACGGCACGATCGCGCTGGTCGCCGGCTTCCAGGGGGTGAGCCGGGAGACGAACGAGGTCACCACGCTGGGCCGGGGCGGCTCCGACACCACCGCGATAGCCCTGGCCGCGGCCCTCAAGGCCGACGTGTGCGAGATCTACACCGACGTGGACGGGGTCTACACCGCGGACCCGCGCATCGTGCCGGAGGCCCGGCAGCTGCAGCACCTGACGTACGAGGCCATGCAGGCCATGGCCGTCGGCGGGGCGAAGGTGCTGGCGGCGAGCAGTGTCGCGTACGCCTCCCGGTACGGGGTGACGGTCCACGTCCGCTCCTCCGACGACGGCGACGGCCCCGGCACGCTGGTGTCCGCGGGGGCGCCGGAGGAACTCCGCACGCCCCCGGCCGCGTTCACGGGCGTGGCCCACGACCTGGCCAGTGCGGAGGTCACCATGACGGCCGTCCCGGACCGGCCGGGGGCCACGGCCGACGTCTTCCGGCTGCTGGCCGACGCCGGCGCCGAGAGCGACCTGGTCGTCCACCACGCCGTGCCGTCGCCGGACGGGCCGCGCAGCGACATCACCCTGGTGCTCCCCGCGGGCGACGCCCCTTCCGTGCTGGCCGCGCTGCGCCGGCACCGCGACGAGCTGGGCTACGAGGGCGTGACGTACCGGGACGACATCGGCCGGGTCTCGCTCGTCGGGTCCGGGATGAAGGAGCGGACCGGCGTGCTCGCGGCGTTCCGCGAGACGCTGACCGGGGCGGGGGTGCCCGTCGGGACGGTCTCCGCCTCGGACACCCGGATCTCGGCGGTCTGCCGCTCCCCCCGGCTCCCGGAGGGCATCCGCGCCCTGCACAGGGCCTTCGGCCTCGGCGAGGGCGTCACCGTGGCGCAGGCGGCCGGCGGGCGTCGAAGACGCCCCAGCTGAGCAGGCCCGCGCGGCAGGCGGACTCCCAGCGGGGCAGGTTCTCCCGCAGGCGTTCGACGTACGCGGCGCTCACGGCGCCCAGCAGCTGCGGGTCCTGTGCCTCGACCTCGCCGGTGATGCGCTCGTAGTGGGTGAGCATGTGGGCAGTGAGGTCCTCGAACTGCACGTCGGACAGGCCCAGTTGCGACAGCTGCCGGAGGTAGAAGCCGGGGGTGGCGAAGTCGGCGTTGGTCAGGCGCTCGGCGAGGGGGCGCAGCTCCTCCTCGGGGGCGTCCTCGGCGGCCATGGTGTCGGTGAAGAGCAGCCGGCCGCCGGGCCGGAGGACCCGTACCGCCTCCTGGAGCGTGCGGGCGCGGTCGCCGCTGTGGCAGAGGGCCTCCTGGGACCAGACGACGTCAAAGCTCCCGTCGGGGAAGGGGATGTCGTTGAAGCTGCCGGTGACCACGTCGATGAGCCCGTCGAGCCCGCGTGCGGCGTTGAGTTCGCGGTGCCGGCGGTTCTGGACCTCGCTGATGTTGAGGGCCGTCACCCGGCAGCCGTACTGCTCCGCCAGGGCGCGGGCCGCGCCTCCGTAGCCGGATCCGAGGTCCAGCACGGTGCCGCCGGGACGCAGCAGGTCGGCCGCCTTCCCTGCCAGGTGCCCGACGGTGCGGCGGGAGGCCGCGGCGACCGTGTCGTGCCCGTCGGTGTAGATCCCCACGTGGATGTCGTCACCGCCCCACGCATGGACGTAGAAGCCGTTGACGTCGTCGGAGTCGTAGTAGGTACGCGCCACATCGGCGGCATGCGCCGCTTTGCTCTCGGTCATGCCTGATACCTCTTCCGCTCCCTTCCGCCGCAAACCACTGGTCCATTTGTTCGTAGTTGATCATGCTTCACCCTTCAATAAGTGCATTGTCCGCGGCTTCGTAGTACGCAGCAGGGCATGGATACTTCCGATTCCGAGAACGTGCTGCGGCGGCGGGTGCTGACCGCCGCCGCGCTCGCCCCGGTCCTGGCCGGTGCGGGAACGGCCGCGGCGCGCGGCGGCAGACCGGCGGTGCAGGACGGGGCGGGCGCCACGAGACGGCTGCGGCCCGTGACGACGACGGCCGAGGACTGGCACGGCGTCGCCCGGGCGATGGGCCGGACGGGCATCATGGCAGGCGCCGAGTACCAGCTGGGCTTCCTGCGCGACGACCTGCGCGTCACCTCCCGCGGGGTGTCCGTGCACCCGGCGCTCGCCGTGGGCTCCCACGTGTCCTTCGTCCGCTACGACGACGGCAGCACCCTGCTGATGGGCGACCTGGCCATCGCCGAGAGCGAGTTGCAGCACGTGATCGGCTCGCTGCACGCGAAGGGCCTGCAGCAGACGGCGATCCACAAGCACCTGCTGGCCCACTCCCCCGAGGTCTGGTGGGTCCACGTCCACGGTCACCGCCACGACGCCAAGGCCCTGGCCGGCGCGCTGCGCTCGGCGCTCGACCGGACCGCGACCCCGGCCCGGGCACGGCCGGTCGAGCGGGTGAAGGGGCTTGACACCAAGCGGATCGCCGCCGTTCTGGGCGTCAAGGGGTTCGACGACGAAGGGGTCCACAAGTGCCTCTTCTTCCGTCGCGAGACGGTGACGATGGGCTGCCTGGAGATGCCGCCCGGCCTGGGCGCCATGTCGGCCTTCCTCTTCCAGCCGCTCGGCGGCGGACGGGCGGCGGTCAACGGCGACTTCGCGATGACGGCCGACGAGGTCCAGCACGTGCTGGCGGCGCTGCACCGGGGCGGCGTCAGCATCATCGAGCTGCACAACCACGGGCTGGACGACGAACCGCGGCTGTTCTTCGTCCACTTCTGGGCGGTGGGCGACGCCGTGCAGATCGCCCGGACCCTGCGCCGCGCGGTGGACGCCACCGACGTCGCCCCGTTCGAGCCCGTGCACCCGGCCGGCTCGCGGTGACCCGGCGCACCCCGGCGGGCACGGCGCGTCCCACGGCCCGGACGCCCTGCGGGCGCCTTCCGTTAGCTCTCACACAGAGCTAACCTGATGATATGGCCGCAAGTGGTCCTGCAGAGGGTCTTGCAGATGGTCTTTCCGACGAGCTCGCCGGAGTGCTGGCGGGCATCCAGCGACTGGCCCGGCGCCGGCTGTGGCGGGCGATGCCCCAGCCGCGGCTCCGCGGGGCCCAGGCCGAGCTGATGCGCGTGGTGGCGGCCCGGCCGGGCATCGGCGTCTCCGCCGCCGCCCGCGAGCTGTGCCTGGCGGCCAATTCGGTCAGCACCCTGGTCAACCAGCTGGTGGCGGCAGGGCTGTTGCACCGCGAGGCCGACCCGCAGGACCGGCGCGCCGCGCTGCTGCACCCGACCCCCGCCTGCCGGGAGCAGCTGCAGGAGTGGGACGCGCAGCGCACGGCCCTGTTCCACGAGCGGATGGAGAGGCTCGCCGCCACCGACCGGGCCGCTCTGACGGCGGCGCTCCCGGCGCTGCGCAGGCTGGCCGAGTCGCTGCGCGAGACAGGAGAGGTTCCGTGAACCCGGTCCGGAACACCGAAGGGGACGAGCCCGTCGCGGCCGTCCGCTGCACCGGCCTGCACTACGCGTTCGGCAGCACCAAGGCCGTCGACGGCGTGGACCTGCAGGTGGAGCCGGGCGAGGTCTTCGGCCTCCTCGGCCCCAACGGCGCAGGCAAGACGACCACGATCCGGGCGATCACCACGCTGCTGCCCGTGCCGCCGGGCGTGGTCGGCGTCTTCGGCCACGACGCGGCCCGGCAGCGCATGGCGGTGCGGCGCCTGCTCGGCTACGTGCCGCAGCAGCTCTCCGCCGACGGGAGCCTGACCGGGCAGGAGAACGTCGCCCTCTTCGCCCGGGTCTTCGACGTGGCCCGCCGCGAGCGCGCCGCCCGGGTGGCGCAGGCGCTGGACGCGGTGGGCCTCGCCTCCGCCGCGGACCGGCCGGCCGCGACGTACTCGGGCGGCATGGTGCGCCGCCTGGAGCTGGCGCAGGCCCTGGTCAGCGCGCCGCGGCTGCTGATCCTGGACGAGCCGACCATCGGCCTCGACCCGATCGCCCGCGACAGCGTCTGGGAGCGCATCAGCGACATCCGGGCCGGGACCGGGATGACGGTCCTGGTGACCACCCACTCCATGGAGGAGGCCGACCAGCGCTGCGACCGGCTGGCGCTGATGCACCGCGGCAGGATCCGCGCGCTGGGCACACCCGCGGAGCTCAAGGACCAACTGGTCGCCCACCGCCGGGAGTCCGGCGGGGCGGAGTCTCCCCCGCCGTCCCTGGAGGACGTCTTCCGGCACTTCGCCGGAAGCGGGCTCGACGAGCCCGGCCCCGACGAACGAGGGGAGTTCAGCGATGTCCGCCGCACCCGCCGCACCGCCTCCCGCATCGGCTGACCCCCTCCCGCCCAAGGAGCGCTACGCCCTGCTGCTGACCCCGCCGCAGGCCCGCAGCGGCTGGCGGGTGGTGCCGGCCCGGGTGGCCGCGATGTGCGCCGTCGAGCTGCAGAAGCTGCGGCACGACCGCACCGAGCTCTACACCCGGGCCGTGCAGCCCGCCCTGTGGCTGCTGATCTTCGGCGAGACCTTCACCCGTATCCACGCCATCCCCACCGGCCACGTGCCCTACCTGGACTATCTCGCGCCCGGCATCATCGCCCAGTCCGCGATGTTCATCGCCATCTTCTACGGCATCATGATCATCTGGGAGCGGGACTCGGGCGTGCTCACCAAGCTGCTCGTCACCCCGACGCCCCGGGCCGCGCTGGTGACCGGGAAGGCCTTCGCCGCCGGGGTGAAGGCCGTCATCCAGGCCGTGGTCGTGATCGCCATCGCGGCGCTCCTGGGCGTCTCCCTGACCTGGAATCCGCTGCGGCTGCTGGGCGTCCTGGTCGTGGTGCTGCTCGGCTCGGCCTTCTTCTCCTGCCTGTCGATGACGATCGCGGGCATCGTGCTCACCCGCGACCGCCTCATGGGCATCGGCCAGGCCATCACGATGCCGCTGTTCTTCGGCTCCAACGCGCTGTACCCGGTGTCCGCGATGCCCGGCTGGCTGCAGGTCGTCAGCAGGGCGAACCCGCTGAGCTACCAGGTGGACGCGCTGCGCGGGCTGCTCATCGGCACGCCCGCCCATCTGGGCGCCGACTTCGCCGTGCTCCTCGTCGCCTCGGCGCTGGGCATCGCCTCCGCGGCCTCGCTGCTGGGCCGGCTGGCCCGCTGAGCCGATGCGCCGCCCCGCCCACCGCCGTCCCGCCGGGGGCTTCGGGGTGCCCGGACCGGCGCACGCGTACTTCCCGGGCCACGGCAACAGCGGCTACGGCGTGTGCCGTTACCGCATCCGCCTGGACTGGAAACCGGGTTCGGGCCGCATCCTGGCGGCCGCGGAGCTGACCGTCGTGCCCGCGGAGCAGCTCGAAGTCATCGAGCTCGACCTGGCCCGGCTGCACGTGTCCCGCGTCGACGTCGCCGGGGCACCGGCCCGGTTCCGGCACCGCCGCAGGAAGCTGCTCGTCGCCGCGCCGCGGCGGCTGCCCGCCGGGGAGCCCGTCGAGGTGACGGTGCACTACCGCGGTGTCCCGCGGCCCGTCGGGATCCCCGAACTCGACGACGAGGCGGGCTGGTTCACCACCCGCGAGGGCATCCGCGTCTCCAGCGAGCCGGTGGGCGCGCCCTCGTGGTTCCCCTGCAACGACCGGCTGGACGACAAGGCGGCGTACCGGTTCGAGGTGACGGTCCCGGACGGCTGGCAGGTGTGTGCCAACGGCACGCTCACGCTGCGCAGTCCGGCCGGGCGGGGGCGCACGACGTGGGTGTACGAGCACACGGGGCCGATGGCGCCCTACCTGGCGACCCTGGCCGTCGGCCGGTTCGTCTTCCACGAACAGTCGGGCGGCCCGCCGGGCGTGCTGCTGCGCAACGCCTTCCCCGAACGGCTGGCGGAGCGCGCGGCCCACGACTTCGGCCGCCAGCCGCAGATGCTGACCGTGTTCACCGAACTGTTCGGCCCGTACCCCTTCGAGGCGTACGGGGCCGTGGTGGTCGACGACGACGTGGGCGACCCGCTGGAGGCGCAGACGTTCGCGGTGTTCGGCACCGACCGCGTGGACGGCCGACGCGGGTACGAGGACGAGGTGGCGCACGAGCTGGCCCACCAGTGGTTCGGCAACAGCGCCGGAATCGCCGGCTGGCAGGACCTGTGGATCAAGGAGGGGCTCGCCACCTACGCCGAGTGGCTGTGGTGGGAGGCGTGCGGCGAGGCCGATGCGCGCACGCTGGCGGCCGAGCACCTGGCGGAGGTGCGCGCCGCGGACCCGGACACGGTGCTCGCGGACCCCGGCCCGGCCGCCCTGTTCGAGGACTGGGTGTACAGCCGGAGCGCCCTGACCATGTACGCGCTGCGGCTGACCGCGGGGGACGAGAGGTTTTTCCGGCTGATCCGCGAGTGGCTCGACCGGTATCGCGGCGGCAATGGCGGCACCAGGGGTTTCATCGCCCTCGCCGAGCAGGTGGCGGACATGCCCCTCGGCGGATTTTTCCGGGACTGGATCAGCTGCCGGGCGCTGCCCGGAATTCCCGGACCGGGGTCCGGCGCAGGCCGCCCGGAATAATCACCAAGCGTTTTTTGGCGCGGTGTTTACAGCACCGCAAAGTAACAAGATGAATTTTTTACTTGCGCGTCTTCGCAACCAATGAGAACCAGCCGCACCCACCGCCCCGGTGGAGCCGGATTTCACCTTGACGCGGGGACGGGCGTCGGCGTCGGCAGATCCCCTGTCCGGACCAAGCGCCACAGAGATTCATCCATGCCCCACCCGCCACGCGCGCGACATGTCCCGGTGGCGCGAATTGGGGCGTCCCACGTCGGCTAGAATCCCGCTGTTCCCGCGGGATACAGCCACCTAGTTTTCCTGACGCGTTGTTAATGGCGGCCGCCCGGAAAAACCACCGCCGGCAACGGCAGCCGAATCTTCCGCCCGTGAAATCCGCCCACCTCGCGGCCCCTCCCGAAGCTGCCGCGAAGGCGTGCGAAAAAACCTGCAAGTCCCATTCACCTGGGGGACATGTGCCTGAAACGAGAGTGAGCCCGGCGCCCACCGCACCGGCTCACGTCATGAATTCTCCCGACCCGGTACAAGGTGACGGAGTACGCCACGTACGATTCCTTTTCGAATTCTTTGAGCGGACCTGCGACCGGACGCCGGAGGCCGTCGCCGTCATCTGCGAGGGGACCCGGCTGACGTACGCGCAGCTGGAGGCCCGCGCCAACCGGCTGGCCCGGCTGCTCCGGCAGCGCGGGGTGCGCGAGGGCGGCACGGTGGGCATCCTCCTGGACCGCTCGCCGCAGACCTACGTCGCCCTGCTCGCCGTGCTCAAGGCCGGTGCCGCCTATGTGCCGCTCGACCCGGCGTTCCCCGCCGACCGGGTGGCGTTCATCGCCGCGGACGCCGCGGTGCAGTGCCTGCTCACCGCCCCGGCCCTGCGCGAGCGCACCGCCCGGACGGCCTGCCCGGTGCTCGACGTCGACCTGGCCGAGGCCGAGGCGGCGGACCTGCCCCCGGACCGCGCCGCCCCGCCGGACGACCCCTCGTCGCTGTGCTACGTCATCTACACCTCCGGAACCACCGGCCGTCCCAAGGGCGTTGCCGTCAGCCACGCCAACGTCGTCAACTTCCTGCGCGTGGCCACCCCCGTCTACCAGGTGCACGGCGAGGACCGCGTCTACCAGGGGCTCTCGCTCGCCTTCGACTTCTCCGTCGAGGAGATCTGGCCGGCGTGGATCGCCGGGGCCACCCTCTACACCGGGCCGGGCGGCGAACGCCGCGTCGGCCAGGGACTCGCCGACTTCCTCGCCGAGCACGCCATCACCGTGCTGTGCTGCGTGCCCACCCTGCTCACCACCATCGAGGGCGAACTCCCCGCCTTGCGCAGCCTGTTGGTGAGCGGCGAGGCCTGCCCGCGCGACCTGGTGCACCGCTGGTCGCGCAGCGGGCGGCGGATCCTCAACGCCTACGGGCCGACCGAGTCCACCGTGACCGCGACCTGCGGCGAGCTGCACCCGCACCGGCCGGTCACCATCGGCCGCCCGCTGCCCAGTTACCGGGTCTACGTGCTCGACGAGCGGCTGCGGCCGGTCCCCGACGGCACCGAGGGCGAGATCTGCGTCGGCGGGCCGGGCGTGGCCGTGGGCTACGTCAACCGGCCCGAGCTGACCGCCGAGCGCTTCATCGCCAACCCCGTCGAGGCCGACCGCGCCGACGTGCCCCGCCTCTACCGCACCGGCGACCTCGGCAGGTTCACCCCCACCGGAGAGATCGAGTACCTCGGCCGCGTCGACACCCAGGTCAAGATCCGCGGATACCGCATCGAGTGCGCCGAGATCGAGGAGGTCCTGCGCGAGGACCCGGCCGTCGAGAGTGCCGTCGTCGTCCCGCACGGGACCGACGGGAGCGCACAGGCCCTCGTCGGCTACCTCACCCTCCACGACCGCGGCCGGCAGGACGAGGACGAGCTGCGCGAGCGCCTGCACACCGCGCTGCGCCGCAGACTGCCCGACTACATGATCCCCGCCTTCGTCGAGATCCTCGACGCCCTGCCGCTGCTCGCCGCCGACAAGGTGGACCGCTCGCAGCTCCCCGCCCCCGCGTCGGCCTCCTTCGGCCGCCGCCGCACCCGCCGCACCGCGCCGGAGACCGCTGCGGAGCGGCAACTGGCCGCCGTCTGGCAGGAGGTGCTCGGCACCGGCGGACTCTCCGCCGACGACGACTTCTTCTGCGACCTGGGCGGCCACTCCATGTCCGCGGCCCGCCTCGTCTCCCGGCTGCGCAGGGAACCGGGCCTGGAGGGCGTGGCGATGGGCGACCTCTACGCCCGTCCCACCGTCCGTGGGCTCGCCGCGCTCCTCCGGGAGCGCGCCGGGGCCGCCGCCGCTCCCCCGCAGCGCCCGGCCGTCCCCGCCCCGGCCCCCCGGCGGCACTCCACGGCCCGGGTATGGGCCTGCGGGCTGGCCCAACTCGGGGCGCTGTACGTCTGGTTGCTCGTCTTCAGCCTGCCGCTCCTGGTGCTGTTCTACCGGCTGTGCGTCACGCTGGCCCTGCCCGTCGACGGCATCGGCGGCGGCCCGCTCGGCACCCTGGCGCACCTGGGCTGGGGCGAGTTCGTCGCCGTCGACCTCGCGTGGACGGTGGTGGACCTCGTCCTGCTGCCCGCCTTCGCCGGACGGCTGCTCATGGCCGGTGTGCGGCCGGGCTGGTATCCGCTGTGGGGCGCGACGTACCTGCGGTTCTGGCTCCAGGGCAAGATACTGGCCCTCTCCCCCGCCGCCGTGCTGGCCGGATCCCCGCTGCTGCCGCCGTACTTGAGGCTGCTCGGCGCCCGGGTGGGCCGCGGCTGCCACATCGCCGCCCCGCCGGCCGTGCCGTCGCTGGTGGAGATCGGCGACGCGGCGAGCATCGGGTACGGGGCACACGTCCAGCCGTTCGCGGTCGAGGGCGGCTGGCTCCGGCTGGCCCCCGTGCGCCTCGGAGCGGGCAGTCACCTGGGCACCAACAGCGTCGTCCTGCCCGGCGCTGACCTCGGCGACGCCGCAGCGGTGGGCGACCAGTCGCTCGTGCCCGCCGACCACGCCGTCCCGGACGGGGAGTACTGGGCCGGCTCGCCCGCCGTGCGGCAGAGCGGCAAGCCCGCGCTGCTCGCCCGGCTGGAGGCCGACCCCGACCACGGCCGCTGGCCGCTGCCCGTGCTGGCCGGCTACGCCCTGGGCGCCGTGCTGTTGCTGCTCGCCCCCGCACTGGTGCTCACGCCGGGCGGGATACTGACCGCCTGGGCGGCGGCGGAGCACGGGCCCGCCGGGGCACTGGCCGCCGCGGCGGCGGCCGGTCCGCTGGCCGCCGTCTCCACCTGCCTGCTCGTCCTCGCCGTCAAGCGCGGGCTGCTGCCCCGGGCCCGTACCGGCATCCACCGCGAGCGCAGCGGCTTCGGCGCGGCCAAGTGGCTCGGCGACGGGATGATGACGCTGAGCCTGACCGTCACCCACGCCCTGTACTCCACGCTCTACCTCGTGCCGTTCCTGCGGGCGCTGGGCGCCCGGACCGGGCGCTGGGCCGAGGTGGCCACCGTCAGCTTCGTCGATCCCGACCTGCTGGAGATCGGCGAGCGCAGCTTCGTCGCCGACATCGCCGTCGTCGGCCCGGCGGTCTTCCACCACGGGCGGTTCGCCCTGGCGCCCGCCACCGTGGGCCGGCGCAGCTTCGTCGGCAACGGGGCGCTGGTGCCGGGCTCTTCCCGGCTGGGCGACAACAGCCTGCTGGGCGTGCACTCCGTCGCCCCGCACGGCGACATCGAGCCGGAGACGACCTGGCTCGGCTCGCCGGCCCTGTTCCTGCCGACCCGCGAAGAAAGTCAGCGCTTCCCGGCCAAGTACACCTTCGCCCCGACCCCGGGGCTGATCGCGGCGCGGCTGGCCGTCGAGTTCTTCCGGGTCACCCTGCCCGCGACGCTCGGCGGGCTGTCCATACTGGCCCTGCTCTACGCCATGGCGCTGACCGCCGAGACCGCTCCGCCGCTCGCCCTGCTCGCCCTGGCCCCCGGGCTGCTGCTGGCGTCCTCGCTGGCCGCCACCCTCGTGGTCGTCGTCCTCAAGTGGCTGGTGATCGGCCGCTACCGGGCGCGCACGGAGCCGCTGTGGGGCATCTGGGTACGCCGCACCGAGCTGATCACCGGGCTGTTCGAGAACTTGGTCGTGCCCGGCCTGCTGAACCTCCTGACCGGCAGCCCGTGGATGGCCCCCGTCATGCGCCTGTTCGGCGCCCGCATCGGCCGGCGGACCTGGCTGAACACCACGTTCATGACCGAGTTCGACCTGGTCGAGGTGGGCGACGACGCGGCGGTCGGCGAGGCGACGTCCCTGCAGACCCACCTGTTCGAGGACCGGGTGATGAAGATGTCCCGGGTCCGGGTCGGCGAGGGCGCCTCGGTGGGCTCGCGCTGCGTCGTGCTCTACGACGCGCACGTCGGCGACGGCACCTGCCTCGACGCCCTCTCGCTGGTCATGAAGGGCGAGAACCTGCCGGCCCGCAGCAGCTGGCGCGGCATCCCGGCCAGACCGTACTGAACCACCGCACCCCCGTCCCCTCGGCTTCTCCCCCATCCCACGGAGCAACCATGACAGCGCAGTTGACGGACCCCGCCACCTGGACCGGGCCCCGGATCCACGGCGATCTGCCCGGCCCCCGCTCGGCCGAGCTGCTGGCACGCCAGGAGCTGCGGGAGTCCAACGCCCGCACCTACCCGCGCCGGATCCCCATAGCCCTGGCCGAGGCCTCCGGGCCCTGGGTCAGGGACGTGGACGGCAACGTCTTCATCGACTTCCTGGCCGGCGCCGGCGTCCTGTCCCTCGGGCACAGCCACCCGGCCCTGGTGGCGACCGCGGCCCGGCAGCTCGGCAGCCTCGCCCACGGCCTGGACTTCCCCACCCCGGCCAAGGACGCCTTCGTCGAGGCCCAGTTGTCGATGCTGCCGCCGGCCCTCCGCGACCGTATGAAGGTGCACATGTGCGGCCCGACCGGGGCCAACGCGGTCGACGCCGCCGTCAAGTTGTGCAAGACCGCCACCGGCCGCGGCGACGTCGTCTCCTTCCAGGGCGCCTTCCACGGCAGCAGCCACGCCGCCATGGCGCTCACCGGGCTCGTCGCCCAGAAGCAGCCGGTGCCCAACGGCATGCCCGGCACGCATTTCTTCCCGTACTCCTACTGCACCCGCTGCCCGCTGGCCCTGTCGCCCGAGACCTGCGAGACCAACTGCGTGGCGCTGCTGGAGCGTTCGCTGCGCGACGGCAACGGCGGCGTCGCCGCCCCCGCGGCCGTGGTGATGGAGCTCGTCCAGGGCGAGGGCGGGGTCATCCCGGCCCGGCCGGAATTCGTCACCCGGGTCCGGGAGATCACGCGCGAGCTCGGCATCCCGCTCGTCGTCGACGAGGTGCAGACCGGCTGCGGCCGCACCGGCACCTGGTTCGCCTTCGAGCAGTACGGCATCGAGCCCGACGTGATCGTCGCCTCCAAGGCGCTCAGCGGCATCGGCACCCCCGTCGCCATGATCCTCTACGACGAGCGGCTGGACACCTGGGCCCCCGGCGCCCA
Organism: Streptoverticillium reticulum; assembly: GCF_047456005.1. Taxonomy (NCBI): domain Bacteria; kingdom Bacillati; phylum Actinomycetota; class Actinomycetes; order Kitasatosporales; family Streptomycetaceae; genus Streptomyces; species Streptoverticillium reticulum. Next base: position 855,761 of record NZ_CP179755.1, read on the forward strand.
CACCGGCACCTTCCGCGGCAACCAGCTCGCCTTCGCGGCCGGCGCCGAGGCCGTGCGCATCATCCACGACGAGGACGTCCTCGCCAACGTGCGGGCCCGCGGCGCCCAGTTCGCGGACCGGCTCGCCGCGCTGCGCGGCTGCCCGTGGGTGCGGGAGGTGCGCGGCCTCGGGCTGATGTGGGGCGTGGAACTGGCCGCACCCGGCGACGGCCGGCCCGCGTCCGCCCTCGCGGCGGCCGTGCAGCAGCACGCGCTGCGCCGCGGTCTGATCGTCGAACTCGGCGGCCGGGACGACTGCGTGGTGCGGATGCTGCCACCGCTCAACGTCACCGAGGACGTCGTCGACACCGCCTGCACCCTCCTGGTGTCCGCCGTCGAGGAGTGCGCGGCCGCGCACGGTTCCGTCACCGGCCCGGCCGCGGGCCGGTAGCCGCCCCCCCCTGTCGGCCCACCCCACCGAAGGAGACAGGTACCCGTGGCCCTCATCGTTCAGAAGTACGGTGGCTCGTCGGTCGCGGACGCCGGGCGGCTCAAGCTCGTCGCCGAACGCGTCGCCAAGTCCCGCGCCGGCGGGACCGAGGTGGTCGTGGTGGTGTCCGCCATGGGCGACTCCACCGACGACCTGCTCGACCTGGCCGCCCAGGTGGCCCCGCTGCCGCCCGCCAGGGAGACCGACATGCTGCTCAGCGCGGGCGAGCGCATCTCCAGCGCCCTGCTCGCCATGGCCCTGGACGCACTGGGCGTCCCCGCCTGCTCGCTGACCGGCGCACAGGCCGGCATCGCCACCACCGCGGACCACGGCCGGGCCCAGATCACCGGTGTCACGCCGGAGCGCGTGCGGCAGGCGCTGGACGCCGGACTCGTCCCGGTGGTGGCCGGCTTCCAGGGCCGGGCCCACGGCGGCCCGGAGATCACCACACTGGGGCGGGGCGGCTCCGACACCACCGCCGTGGCACTCGCGGCCGCCCTCGACGCGGAGCTGTGCGAGATCTGCACCGACGTCGACGGCGTCTACACGGCCGACCCGCGGATCGTCCCCGACGCCCGCCGGCTGGACCGCATCGGCTACGAGGCGATGCGCCGCCTCGCGGCGGGCGGCGCCCAGGTCCTCGCGGCCGGTTCGGTCGCGTACGCCCAGCGCCACCGCGTGCCGGTGCGGGTGCGCGCCGCGCACGGCCCCGGGCAGGGCACCCTGCTCTGCGAGGACTCCGGGGCGCCCGGCGGCTCCGTCACCGGCGTCACCCACCACCAGGCCGCCCGGATCACCGTCGTCGCACCGCCCGGGCGCGGCGGTGCGGCCGGGCGCATCCTGCACGCGGCCGCCGCGGCCGGGGGCGGGTTCGACATCGAGATGCGGCAACACGGCGCCGGGCCCGGGGAGTTGTCGTTCGTCCTGCACGCGGACCACATCCCCGCCGTCCTCGCCGCCATCGAGGACGCCGGGGCCGAGGCCCCGGACCCGGTCCGGGTGCGCTGCGACGACCGCATCGGCAGCATCTCGGTGATCGGCGCCGCCCCTTCGGCGGGGCCGGGCTCGGTGGCCCGCTGCTGCAGCGTGCTCGCCGATGCCGGCGTGGGCATCGAGGCGGTGACGTACCTGCGGCCGGGGGTGCGGGTACTGTGCCAGGACGACCATCTCTGCGACGCGGTACGGGTGTTGCACTCGGCGTTCGGGCTCAGCGCCCCGGCAGCTGCGGGGGCGTGACGCCGGGCGCGGTGCGCTCCGGTGCCGGGGGCGGGGCCCCGGCACCGGTCACGGACGAGGGCGGGGCGGGGGAGAACAGGCCCCCCACCGCCGCCAGCACCACGAGGCTCCCCGCCGCGCCGAAGGCGCCCCGCACCGACACGTCGGCCAGCATCGGCACCAGCAGCGTCGAGGCCACCGCTCCCGACCGCGCCGCCGTGTGCTCGACGGCCATCAGCCGCAGCCGCTGGGCCGCGGGGAAGCGCGCCAGCCGCGTCCGGAGCGTCACCGTGCCCAGCGGGGCGGCCAGCCCCATCACCAGGGACAGGCCCTCCAGTGCCGAGACCCGTCCCACCAGTCCCATGCCCACGGTCGCCAGCCCCTCGACCGCCCACGCGCAGCAGCACACGACCGGCCAGCCCCCGGGCCGCCAGCTGCCCGCCACGGGGTTGCCGATCAGCGCCCCGACACCGAGCGCGGCGGTCACCAGGCCGTAGGCCCCGGCGCCGGCGCCGAACCGGGTGGCGAGCAGGGCCGGCATCGCCACGCTCGTCGCGGCGGCACAGAACGGCACGAGGCCGTGCACCGCGATCGCCGCGCCGATCCGGGGGTGGGCCCGCAGCAGCGGCCAGGCCCGCACCGAGGGGTCCGGACCGGGCAGGGGCCGGTGCCGGTGCACGGCGGCGCTGCGGCGGCCGAGCCAGCCGAGGGCGGCGGCCGATACCGCGAAGGCCGCGCCGTCGAACGCGAAGAGCTGCAGCTTGGAGACCATCAGGAGGAGCACACCGGCGCCGGCCCGGCCGCTGATGCGGGCGATGCGGCTGGTCAGGTCGAACAGCCCGGTCACCGGCTGCACCCGCTCCGGTCCGGCGAGTCCGGGCAGCAGCGCCTCCAGGTTCGGGTCGAAGAGGGCGCCGAGGATGCCGAGCGCGAACACGCCGACGAGCAGCACGGAGACGCCCCGGCCGTCCGGCGTCCAGACGAAGGGCAGGGCGAGGACCAGGGCGGCCCGCGCGGCGTCCACCCGGGACAGGGCCCGGTAGGACGCACAGCGGGACACCAGCCGGCGGCCCGCCGTGCCGAGCAGGACGTAGGGCAGCGACTCCAGGGTCGCCACGAGCCCCATGAGCGAGGCCGAACCGGTGCTCGCGTAGACGGTCCACATCACCGCGACCGCATAGAGGTGGTCGCCGAGTACGGAGAGGCTCCGGGCCAGCCACAGCACCAGCACGGGCCGCATCCGCAGCAGCCGCACATATTCCATGCGCCCTCCTGACCGAACGGCGCCACGCTAGAGGGCACATGACAGACAAAGCCCGACTCTTCCCGAAACAACACCCGATCGTGGCGAGAGGGGCAAACCCCCCAACCGGCGATCCATGGCCTACGTTTCAGCTCTCCCCGAACTGCTTGGCCGCGCTCCGCGGGCCCGGACACGCTGGTGCACCGGCACCGGCCCACCGAGGAGGACCCTCATGACGACCAAGCTCCGCCGCACCGCCGCCGCCCTCACCGCGGCACTCGCCCTGGGCGCCCTGGGCACCACCACCGCCACCGCATCGGGAGCCGTCCCGGCGCACCCCGCCGCCACGGCCAGGATCATGGCGTCCCCGGCCCCCGACTGCGCCGACAACGGCAACGTCAACCCGTGCTACGAGTACCAGACCTGGTTCTGGACCTTCGACAACTGCAACCAGTACGCCTACAGCCACCCCTACGACCGGAACCGCTACGACCGGCACGTGTGCGCCGTCTTCAGCGGCGGCGCGAACGTCGGCCTGTGGTTCCACAAGGTCCGCGGCTGAGCCCGCACGCACGCGGCAGGGCCGGAAGGCACCACGGGGGGCCTTCCGGCCGTGCGTTCACCCGTTCGCCCGCGCGCGGCCGGCCGGGAGGTCAGCGCACCCAGTCGTAGGCGTCGTCCTCGTACCACCCGGAATCCTGCTCGTTCTCGTCGAGCAGGTCGTTGATCTCATCGGCGCTGAGCTCATCGGGGTCCATGCTGTGCATGATGCCTCCATCGCGGGCGTTCTTCACCCGGGGATCAGCCGTCGGAGTCGGCACTCCCGCCCCATCCCTGTTCCCCCCTCATTCCGCCATGCTGAGCGGAGTGTTCGCGCAGGCGACACGCTGCGCGTCCACACTGCGGCGACAGTCCGTGACATGACATCGCGACATGACACCGAGAGGGCAGGGGAGAAAAGTGGTGAGGATCAGACGTATGCGCTGGTCGGCACTGGCTGCGAGCCTGGTCGTGCTGACATCCGTACCGACCGCGGCAGGCATGACGGCCCCGGCGGCCGCCACCCAAACATCCGTGCAGCACCTGCCGTTGGGCGACCGCGACCTGCCGGAGACCCGCACGGTCACCAAGGTCGCCCCGGGAGTGACCTGGACCAGGATCAAGCGCGGACGCACCGAGGACCCGCGGGAGCACTGGACCGTCGAAGTCGCCCTCCTCCGCGAGGAGCAGGCGGCCCGCGAACTGGCGGGGCGGCTCACCGCCGAGGGCTTCGCCCCCGTCGTCACCCGCGTCGACGACCGCCCCCAGGACCTGCCGTCCCGGCAGCCGTGGGGCTGGCGGGTCCGCGTCGGCAGCCTCGCCGACCAGGACGCGGCCGCCCGGCTGGTGAAGGACCTGCGGACGGCCGGCTTCAAGCCCGCCCGCACCTACTTCACCGGCGAGGACGACCGCGCACACTCCGGCCCCTGGGTGGTCGACGTCCTGCGCGTCTCGGCCGACCAGCGCAAGCGCATCCAGGCCCGGCAGTCCCTGGACCACGTGCCCGGCGGCGAGACCCTCGCCGAGATGGTGCAGCGCACCCACGCCATCGCAGGCATCAACGGCAGCTACGGCTCCGACGAGGAGGACGGCACCTTCGGCGACGTCGCCGGCCTGTCGGTGCTGCACGGCGAGCTGATCAGCGAGGCCGTCCGTGGGCGCAGCGCCCTCGTCCTGCCCTCCGACCAGCACCGGAAGCCCTCGGTGCAGCAGCTCAGCACGACGATGCGACTGCGGGCCGGCGACGGGGCGCAGCGCACCCTCGACGGGCTCAACCGCGCCCCGGGCGTGATCCGCTCCTGCGGCGGCCCGGCGGACGAGGTGCCCACGGCCCGCCCCCGGCACGACTGGCTGTGCACCGACACCGACGACATCATCCAGTACACCGGCTTCTTCGACGGCCCGATCCACAAGGGCGACGGCACCGCCGTGGTGCTCGGGCGCGACGGCAAGGTGCTCGAGGTGCGCGACCACCGGGAGGGGACGGTCCCGCGCGGCGACACCGTGCTCGCCGGCATCGGCAGCGGCGCGCAGTGGCTGCGCGACCACGCCCGCAAGGGCAGCAGGCTGACCGTCACCACGGACATCGTCAACCAGGACCACAAGTCGCTGCCCGACACCGCCGGCCGCGGCGCGGACGTCGTCTCAGGCGGCCCGCAGCTGCTGCGCAACGGACGCATCGTCGTGCCCGCGGACGCCGAGGGCTTCAACTACCCCGAGGATCCCGCCTTCTTCGACTACTTCGCCACCCACCGGCACCCCCGCACCCTCGCCGGGGTCACCGCCGACGGCTCGCTGCTCCTCGTCACCGTCGACGGCCGCCGGCCCGGCTGGAGCGAGGGGGTCTCGTTCAACGAGAGCGCGGCCGTCCTCAAGTCCCTGGGCGCCGTGGACGCCGTCAACCTCGACGGCGGCGGGTCCACGGCCATGGTGGTCAACGGCAGGCTCGTCAACCGGCCTTCGGACAGCACCGGTCCCCGGCAGGTGGCCAACGCCCTCGTCATCCGCTGACCGCGCGGGGGGGCTCACCCGTCCGGCGGAGACGGATCCGGCCACTCCCCCGCGAACCGGCGCGCACCCCGCCCCGCAGCCCCTAGCGTGATCCCGCCGCGCCCGCCGGTGCGGCGTGACGGAGCGACAGGCGAGGGGAAACGGGTATGAAGCGACGGTTCGGCACCCTGGTGACGGTCTGTGTCCTGGCATCGGGGGCGGCGGGCACGGGCACCGCCCAGGCGGCGCCCCGCACCGCCGCCCCGCAGGCGGAGATCTTCGCCACCAGCAACACGGCCGTCATCACCGACCCGGCCGACCCGCGGCTGAAGACGCGGCTGGGCCGGTTCGACCGGGAGGTGCGCGGCACCATCCGCGCCCAGGGCGCCCGTGCCGGCGCCTCCCGGCTGCTGGACGGGGTGTTCTGGTCCTCGGACCTGAAGCAGACGACGTACGAACGCTCGCGCGAGTTCGACGTCAACCGCGTCTCCGCCACCGGGCTGCACCACATCGCCGGGGTGCTGGCCAAGCAGTACCACCAGGAGTCGGTGCTGACGTTCCGGTACCTGCCGCGCACGGCGGCGGGCACGAACGCGGTCGACATCGAGGCGCCGGGCGTCGACTCCCGGCGCCTGCACGACGCCCTGGTGGCGGACCCGGCCGTCCGCGACGAACTCGGCGGCGGCTCCGTCACCCTCGGCGGACGGCTGATCCTCGTCGCCCCGCTCAAGGACCTCGCCCTCGCCCGGACGTTCGTCACCAAGCTCGGTGCCGACTGGAAGAAAGCGCGGGTGCGGTACGGGGCGGAGGAGTTCGTCAGCGCGCCGTAGCGTCCGTCTCCGGCTCGAGCGGGGGCTCCGGCGGCGTCCACGGCACGGGACCGAAGAGGACGGCCCGGGCGACGGACGGGGCGAACAGGGAGGTCGCCGGGGCGCTCAGGGACAGTACGCGGCGGAACGCCGCTCCCACCACCGGGTTGCCGGTGGCCCGCTGCTCCACGCGGTGCAGGTACCAGTCAACGGGGCGGTCGACCGTCCGGGATCCGACGGCGTTGCCGGTCGCACCGGGCATCTTCTTGTCCGCACCCGCCGAGATGTCCCAGGCCGGCCGGGCCGCGGCGAACAGGGCCCGCTGCACGCGGTGCGTCGTCGGCACCCGGCGCGGGTCGGACAGCGCCTCCCGCAGGGCGAGAGCGCTCAGCGCGGCCACCGACATGCCCTGCCCGTACACGGGGTTGAAGGCGCACAGCGCCTCGCCCGTCGCCAGGAACCCCGCCGGGCGCCGGCCCGGCCGGTCGTAACGGCGGCGCAGGTTGGCGGTCTTGCGGAAGCCGTGGACGGGCGAGACGGGTTCCGCCTTGAGCAGCCACTCGTGCAGCACAGGGTGCGGCAGGCGGGCGGCGAATTCCGTGAACCCGGCCTCGTCCGTGGGCGGTTCGCTCCCGCGCATTCCGGAGAGGGTGACGAACCAGCGGTCGTCCTCGATCGGCAAAAGGACGGCCCCGAGGGGCTGGGTGGCATTGGCGACGACGTAGACGCCGCCGAAGGGCGAGTCACCGTCCCGGGACGCGCGGTAGACGGCACTGGCGTAGGCGAGGCCGCTGTCGAGGAGTTCCTCGTGGGGCGGTTCGGCGCCGAGCGCCGCCAGCCATGCGGGGGCGCGGGAGGAACGACCGGAGGCATCCACCACGAGGTCGGCCTCCAGGACCCGCGGCTCCTTCCCGACTACTGCTCCCCGGTCGCGCAGACGGACGCCACGCACCCGGCGGGCGTCCCCGGCCAGGCCCGTCACCTCGACGCCCTCGACGACCTCGATGCGCGGGCCGGACAGAACGCGGCGCCGTACGGCCCAGTCGGTCAACGGCCGCGAGCCGGTCAGGATGTGCGTAGTCGCCGCCGTGCGCCGGTACCAGCGGCCGGCCTGCCACTGGACGATGTCGTCGGGCATGCCCAGACGCGGGACGTCGAGCTCGCGCAACTCGGCGTTGATGCCCGGCAACAGCATCTCCAAGGCATTCTGGCCGCTCTCCAGCATGACGTGGACGTGCCGGTCCTGCGGCACTCCGGACCGCGACGCGGGCTCCTCGGGGAAGCGGTCGCGCTCCACGAGCGTGACCCGGTCCGCGTGCTCGGCGAGCACGTGCGCGGCGAGGAGACCGGCCAGTCCGCCGCCGATGACGACCGCGTGCCGCCGCGGACTGCCGCCGTCCGCCCGCCTGCTGAGGGTCCGTCCGTCCTGTTGCGCGTCGGATTCCGTCACCGTGCCCACCCCATTCGGTCGTTCCGCTCGTCCTGCCGTCGGTCACCGTACCGGCCGTCGGCCGGTGCCGGGCTCCGGGGCCCGTCCGGGGCAAGCCGGGGCGGCGCGGGCCGCGGCATCGCGGGCGACGGGCCCGGAGGCATGTAAGCAGGAACCGTGCACCCTCACCATGCTCCGCCGGTCTTCCGACGGCACCGGCCCCGTGTCTCCGGACTGGTCGCGGTACCACTCGGGCTGATCGCGCTCGTCACGGTGGTCGACCTGCTGACGTCCCCGAACATCCATCTGGGCCCGCTGCTGGTGGCGGCGCCCGCGCTGACGGCGGCCTTCGGCGGACCGGTGCTCACCGCGGTCATCGGCGGGCTGGCCGTGATCGCCCAGATCTTCATCGGGGTGTTCCACGGTGGCCTGTTCTCGTCCAACCACGAGGCGCAGATCCTGGCGCTCATCGTGGTCTCGACCTTCGTGGTGTTCTTCCGCTACGCGTACAACCGTCACGAGCAGGAGCTGGTCCAGGTCCGGGGCGTGGCCGAGGTGGCGCAGAAGGTGCTGCTGCGGCCGCTGCCCGCGCGGATCGGCCCGCTGCGGATCGCCTCGGTGTACGTGGCGGCCGAGGCGGAGGCGCGCATCGGGGGCGACCTCTACGCCACGGTGCGCACCCCGTACGGCAGCCGGATCATGATCGGCGACGTGCGGGGCAAGGGGCTGACGGCGGTCGGTGACGCGGCGCTGCTGCTGGGCGCGTTCCGCGCGGCGGCCCACCGCAACCCCACGCTGCCGACCCTGGTGGCGCACCTGGAGAACACGGTCTACTGGGACACGGTGGAGCCCGCGGACCCGGAGACGGCCGGCGAGAGCTTCATCACCGCCGCCGTGCTGGACGTCCCCGACGAGGAGCCGCTGATCCGGCTCATCAACTGCGGGCATCCGCCGCCGCTGCTGGTGCACCGGGGGCGGGTGACGGAGCTGGCGGTCAGTGACCCCGCCCTGCCGCTGGGCCTGGGCGGCGGCCTGCCCGCGTCGGCCTACGAGGCCGAGGCGTTCCCCTTCGCCGTCAATGACCTCCTGGTGCTGTACACGGACGGGGTGGTCGAGACCCGCGACGCCCGCGGCGTCTTCTATCCCCTCGGCGAACGCGTGGCCGCCTGGGGCGGCACCCAGCCGCAGCACCTCGTGCAGTACATTCACGACGACCTGCTCGCCCATGCCGGCGGGGCGCTGGACGACGACGTGGCGGTGGTCGTGGTCGAGCGCTGCGAGTGAGCCGGGCGCCGGGCCCGCAACAAAGGGCCCGCTCCCGTTAATCGGATGGCGATCATCCGTTGATGATCGTCACGCATGGTCGGTGTCATGACGATGACGATGTCCCCGCGCACCACCGCAGGCACCCTGACCGGCATGCTGTCCCGCAGCGCGGCGGCGCGGCCCGACGCGGTGTTCTGCACCTACCTCCCCGACGCCGTGGGCGGCCGGACGGAGGAGCTCGGCCTCGCGGCGCTGGACCGCCGGGCCCGCCAGGTGGCGGCGCTCCTGCGGACCAGGGTGCGGCGGGGCGACCGGGTGCTGCTGGCGTTCCCCAACGGCCCGGAGTTCGCGGCGGCGTTCTTCGGCTGCCTGTACGCGGGGGTGGTGGCGGTGCCCGTGCCCGCGCCCCGGGGGGTGGCCGGGGCGGCGGTGTACGCGGCGGCCGAGGCGGACTGCCGGCCGGCGCTGGTGTGCACCGTGCCGGGGTGGCTGCCGCTGTTCGCCTCGCGCCCGGGGAGCCGCAGCGGGGCGGTGGTGGCCATCGGGCCGCCGACGGGCCGCCCGGTCGAACCGGTGCCGTCGGAGGCCTCCGACGTCGCCTATGTCCAGTACGCGCCGCGGTCCTTCGGCCCGCCGCGGGGCGTGCCCGTCACGCACGGCGCGGCCCTGGCGGGGCTCTCCGCGTTCACGGCGGAGGCCCGGCTGGGCACGCGGGACCGGCTGGTCGGCTGGCTGCCCGCCCACGACGGCACCGGCCTGACGACACAGGTGCTGCTGCCCCTCTTCACCGGTATGAGCACCTGGGCCCTGCCCTCGGGCACCGTGACCCGCGACCCGCGCCGCTGGCTGACGGCGATGTCGCAGCAGCGCGCCACCACGGGGGTGATACCGCCCGGTGCCCTCGCCCTGCCGCACGGGGCGGACTACGCGCAGCGGTGCGCGCTGCAGCTCGGCCGGTGGCGGCTGGTGCTGGCGCCGGAGCAGGGGGTGGACGCGGAGCGGCTCGACGCCTTCGTCTCGGCGTACGCGGTGGCGGGCTTCTGGCCCGACGCCATGGTCCGGGTGCCGGCCCCGAGGCCCTCGCGGCCCGTCGCGCAGCGGTCCTGAACGGCCGTCACCGGCGGTGTGCACGGACCCGGCCCGGAGGGGCCGGGGTCAGTGGTGTGTGTGCGCGGACGAAGTCGAGGAAGCTCTCGTGGTCGCGTGCGTGGCGGACCGGCGCGCGGAATCCGGCGAACGCCGTGGTGCCGTCGAGTCCCAGCAGGGTGTAGGCCGGTGCGGCCAGCCGGTAGGAGCGCGACGGGTCCAGGGGCCTGCCGTCGAGGAGGACGTCCCCGGGGGCGACGCGGTCTCCGGCCGGGCCTGCGGCGTCGTAGGCGTACTGCACGTTGCGGGACACGGCCAGCGGGGCGAAGTGCAGGTGTCCGTCGGCGAGGTACCACTGGTCCTCCAGGGCCCGGTGGATCTGCCGTCCGGTGACGGTGACGGTGAGGACCGGGTCGCCGTAGCCCACGGCGTTCCAGGCGGCGGCGAACACCATGGTGCCGGACGCGCCGTCGTGGACCAGGTCGCCGGCGAGGATGCAGGGGCCGGTGCGCGGGGCGGTGACGACGATGCCGAGGTCCGCGGGGCCGGCGGGGTGGACGTTGCCGTCGTCGAACGGGCCGAGGGGGCGGCTGCCGGCCCAACGGGCCCAGTCCGCGGCCAGGTTGCCCAGGGTGCTCTCCCCGTCCGCGGTGCGCTGCCGGGTGAAGGAGCCGGTCTGGCGGCCGACCGGCGTGCGGGCCCGGGCGGCTGCTCGCCCGGCCCAGTATGCGGTGATCCGCTGCATGCCGGGGTCGGGGGCGATGTCGCGCGTGTTGGGGTGGTTGACGGAGGTGGTCAGTTCCCTGACGACCCGTCCGGTGCCGGGGTCGAGCCGGAGGACGATCTCGTTGACGACCTGTCCGTGGCAGCCCGCTTCGACGAAGGGCCGGGGGACGCCGTCCGGGTCGGGGACGAACAGGGTGAAGCGGTGGTGCCAGTGGCCGGTGACGACGGCGTCGACGGCGGGCGAGACCTGCCGCGCGAGTTCGTAGGCGGGTCCGGAGGGAGGCGTTCCGGTGGTGAAGTCGGGCCCGGCGTAGGCCCCGTCGTGCACGCTGAGGACCAGGGCGCGGACGCCGCGGGAGGTGAGTTCGGCGGCGCAGCGGTCGGCGGTGTCGAGCGGGTCCAGGGTGGTGAGGGCAGGCTGGTAGGAGCAGGGGAAGGATGCGGTGCCGGGGACCGTGAGGTGGATGAAGCCGACGGGGAGCCTGCGCCCGTTCCCGGCGTCCACCCACTCGACGTTGTAGGGCGGCAGGACGGTGCGTCCGGTCGCGGACCACACCACGTTGGCGCTGTAGTAGCGGAAGTCCGCGCCGTGGAAGGGCCGTCCGGTGGAGTCGGGGAAGGCGTCGTCCCGGCCCGCCTCGGGGTAGGGCTCGCCGTGTTCCATGTGCCGGGTGAGAAAGGCCGGGGAGCGGTCGAACTCGTGGTTCCCGGCGGTGGAGAAGCGCAGGCCGAGCCGGTTGAGCACCTCGATCGTCGGCTCGTCGGCAAAGGCCGCCGCATCGAACTCCCAGCCGGAGAAGAGGTCTCCGGTGGCGAAGAGGACCGAGTTGCGGCGCCCCCTGCGCAGCCGCTCCAGGTGCGCGGCCAGGTAAGCGACCCCGCCCACGGTGTACTGCGCTCCCCCGGCCCCGGTGATGACGGCGTCGGAGCCGGGAGCCGCCTGCAGATAGCCGTGCAGATCGGTGACGTTGAGCAGCTGCACCTCGACGGTGTCGCGGGCCGCGGCCCGGACCGGACGGGGTGCCGCGGCCGACGCCACGGCGGCGGCACCGGCCGTCAAGAGGCTTCGTCGCCGCAGGGGTTCGCGCATCATGGCCCCAGCGTGCGGGGCGGGTCCGGTGGTTCGTCCCATTGGGCCGACGGACGGCATGTCCGCCGGCCGTGGGTGCCGGTCACATCATGCTGCCCCGCAAGGGGGTTACTTCAGCGCGCTGCGCTTCTGCCACTGGTCCCAGGACTCCTGCCAGACCTCGAGGCCGTTGCCGACGTCGGTCTTCTCCGTGTTCGTGGTGTTCTTGACCTCGACGGTGGAGCCGATCGACAGGAAGTCGTAGACCTTCTTGGCGTCTTCGGTGGTCATGCCGAAGCAGCCGTGACTGTTGTTCTCCACTCCGATGGACTTGTTCCAGGGCGCGGAGTGCAGGAAGGTGCCGGAAGCGGTCATGTGGGTCACCCACTTCGAGGGCAACGACCACTGGTCGCCGTAGCCGATCGTCGAGGATTCCATGACCTCGTCCGATGCCTTGCTGCGCACGGTGTGGATGCCGCCGCGGGTGGGCGCCTCGGGGGAGCCGGCCGAGCCCATGACGCTGCCGACCTCCTTGCCGTCCTCGTACATGGTCAGGCTGTGGCTGGGCACGTCGATGACCGCCTTGCGGTCCTTGCCTATCGAGAAGCCGTAGTTGTAGTCGCGGGCGAACCAGCCGCCCTCCCCCGAGTCGATGCCGGCCAGCGAGCCCTTGACGGTCACCTTGGTCCCGGCGGGCCAGGGGCTCTTGGGCCGCCAGTCGATGCGGTCCTTGCCGGAGTAGTCGGTGACCCAGCCCCAGGCGCCCTCCACCGGCACCGAGGTGCCGACCTTCAGAGCCTTCTCGACCTCGGCACGCTTGTCCTTGTCGACCTTGTGGTCGAAGAGGATCGAGACGGGCATGCCGGTGCCCACCGTCTCCCCGTCGGCCGGGGTGTTGGTCAGCTTGTTGACCTTCTCGGCCTGCTGCGTGGTGAACTTCGAGGTCGTCGAGGACTCCCGGCCCTTGTCCGACTTCGCCGTGGTGTGCACGGTGTAGGTGGCCTGCGGCCTGACCTTCCCCTGCGAGGTCCACGAGGACCCGTCGTCCGCCAGCTGCCCGGCGACGTTCTGCCCCTTGTCGTCCTTCACGTCCACCGCAGTGAGCCTGCCGCCGTCGGCCTTGACGGAGATGGGCGAGCCGAGCGCGGCCGCCTTGCCGTCGGCGGACGGGGTGACGGTGACCTTGGCCTCGGGGCCGGCATCCGCCTTGGCACCGCCCGAACACGCGGTCAGCGCCAGGGAGCCCAGAAGAGCGGGTATCAACAGGACGGGGCGACGGCCCGATCCGATGCGCACGTGTGCGACCTCCATAGCTGCAAGAAATCCGTGGCGGGCCCTGCCCTGTCACCGGAACAGACGGGTTGTGCTCCCCCCACCACCCGTACAGATGATCCACATGCGTCTGCGGTTCCTGGAGTGAAGAAATTTGTCCGACTAGAACCGCTTGTGGCCTGGTTCAGTCTGCGCCGGTCGTCGCGCGGGGCGCCATGACGGGAATCACGCGCCGGATCGGCACTTTGCGCAACCCTACGAGCGCGTAGAGTTTCCGATTCGGGTTACTCCCCAGCCACTTCGGGAACTGGGACCCCATGGTGCAAATCGGCTACACGATGATGTCCGAACAGGCGGGTCCCCGGGAGCTGGTCGAGCACGTGGTGGGTGCCGAGCGGGCGGGCTTCGACTTCTCGGTCGTCTCCGACCACTACGTCCCGTGGCTGGCCGCCCAGGGCCACGCGCCCAACGCCTGGGCCGTCCTGGGCGCCGCGGCGCAGGCCACGTCCCGCATCCCGCTGATGTCGTTCGTCACGTGCCCGACCACCCGCTACCACCCGGCCGTGGTCGCCCAGCAGGCCGCCACCGTCCAGCTGCTGTCCGAGGGCCGGTTCCGGCTGGGGCTCGGGTCCGGCGAGAACCTCAACGAGCACGTCGTCGGCTGGGGCTGGCCCGCGATCGACGTGCGCCAGGAGCGGCTGCAGGAGGCGGTGCAGATCATCCGGGCCCTGTTCGCGGGCGGGACGGTCAACCACCACGGCGCCCACTTCGACGTCGAACACGCGAGGCTGTGGGACCTGCCCTCCCCTCCCCCGCCCATCGGCATCGCGGCCTCGGGCGAACGCTCCTGCCGGATCGCGGGCGGGCTGGCCGACCTGCTCATCGCCACCGAGCCCGACAAGGATCTGGTGGAGGCCTTCGACCGGTTCGGCGGGGCGGGCAAGCCCCGCATCGGGCAGCTCGCCGTCTGCTACGACCCGGACCGCGACGCGGCCATCGAGCGGGCCCACGCACAGTTCCGCTGGGCCGGTCTCGGCTGGCGGGTCCTGGCCGAGCTGCCGCACGAGCTCTCCTTCGCCGCCGCGTCCCGGTTCGTCACCAAGGACGACGTCGCCCGGATGTTCCCCTGCGGTTCCCGGGTCGAGGACTTCGTGGCGGCCGTACGGCCGTTCGTCGAGGCGGGGTTCACCGAGGTCGCCCTGGTGCAGATCGGCGGCGACCACCAGACCGGCTACCTGCGCTGGGCCGCCGAGGAGTTGCTGCCCGCCCTGCGCGGCCTCTGACCGCGGAATTCGGTTGCCCGCGGGCCGTCCCGGTGCTGCAGTGTGCGAATGGATCGAGACGAATTGCTGGCGCTGTTCGACCGCCAGATGCGCCGGAACGCCCGCCCCGACGGCCCGGGGGCCCGGATCGAGCAGGCCGACGGGGTGGTGCGGCAGGTGTGCGCGGCCGAGCACGGCTGGCACGGCATCCTGTGGTCCGGCCTCGACGATGCGACGGCGGACGGGGTGGTCAGGGCCCAGGTGGCGCATTTCACCGCCCTGGGCCGCGAGTTCGAGTGGAAGTTGTACTCCCACGACCGGCCCGCGGACCTCGCCGGCCGGCTGCGCGCGGCCGGCTTCGTGCCCGAGCCCGCGGAGACCCTGATGGTCGCCCCGGTCTCCGCCCTGTCGCTCGACGCCGGGCCGCCGGAGGGCGTCCGGCTGCAGCCGGTGACCGACGCGGCGGGCGTGGACCTCATCACGGAGGTCCACGAACAGGCCTTCGGCACACCGGGCAACCGCCTCAGGGAAAGGCTCCTGGAGCAGCTCGCGCAGGATCCGGACCGGATCGTCGCGGTCCTCGCCCTGGCCGGCGACCGGCCGGTGAGTTCGGCCCGCATGGAGTTCTGCCCGGGAACGGACTTCGCCGGGCTGTGGGGCGGGGGGACGGTGTCGGAGTGGCGCGGGCGGGGCATCTACCGGGCGCTCATCGCTCACCGCGCGCGCATCGCGGGCGAGCGCGGCGTGCGCTACCTGCAGGTGGACGCGTCCGACCAGAGCCGTCCGATCCTCGAACGGCTGGGGTTCACGGCGCTGAGCGTGACCACTCCGTGGGTGTTCAGCGCCCCGTAGGGGCGCGGGGAACTGCGCGATCAGCCACGACGCGCCCGCAGTCAACGTCCCCGGGGCTCCGCCCCGGACCCCTGGGGCAGTGCGTCGACTGCAGGCCGGTGTGGGCCGGTCGCGCAGTTCCCCGCGCCCCTTACGGGGCGCCCGGCGTCGTGGCGCACGTGATGTCCGTGCCCACCGGGTAGATCCCGTCCTTCTTGGCCTGTCCGCCCTGGTACTCGTAGTACAGGTAGGAGTAGAGCTCGATCCGTCTGCTCGGGCCGCAGGCCGAGTCGGCGGCGATCTGGTAGGTCAGTTTGACCGTGCGGCTGGCCCCGGGGACGACGGGCACGTTGTAACGCACCACACCGTTCTGGTTGCCGACGTCGCACTGGACCGCGTCGCCGGAGCAGGACTTGAAGGCGTACTTCAGCCCCGGGTCCTGCGAGGTGTTCCACGTCGGCTGGATCGACTGGTACACGAACTGGGTGTTCGTGGCCTGGTCGTTGGTGAAGGTCATGGTGATGGTGACCGTCGAACCCGGCGTCGCGGACGCCTTGTCGGCGGCGATGGCCATGGCCGGGGCCGGGGCCGCCGAGGCGGGCTGGGCCAGACCGGCGCCGAGGGCGGTGGCGAGGACTGCGGACAGGCCGAAACGTCTGAGCCGTGTGGTGTTCATGGCGGTGGAGCGTAGGAAGACACGTACGGTCTGACAGCACCGCCCGATCAGGACCGGCCAGGGGACAGGGCGGACAAGTGGCACGCGGCGCTGGTGCGGGGCAGGACAGCATGAGGGACGTACGTACGACTTGACCGGAATATGCCACCGGGCCACGGCGGCCTGCCGTTCGTGCAGGCGGCGGGCGGCCGGACGGGTGGCCGACCGCGACCCGCCCGCGGCAGCGTTGCCACACCCGGCACCGCACCGGACCATGCGGGCATGGCTCAGTGCGAAGTGTGCGGCAACGAATACGCGATGGCCTTCACCGTGGAGGCCCAGGGCGCGGTCCATGTGTTTGATTCATTTGAGTGCGCCATCCACCGCATGGCTCCCATCTGCGAGCACTGCGAGGTCAAGATCGCCGGGCACGGCGTGGAAACGGACGGGCACTTCTACTGCGGAGCCCACTGCGCGCGCACGGCAGGCGCCAAGGGGCTCGTCGACCACGTGTGACCGGCAGGGTCAGAGCAGTTCCCGGATGATCCGCTCGGCCGCCTCGTCCTCGGCGGCGTGCGGTGACAGCTCGCTGAGCGTGTCCAGGTCCCGGTCCTCGCGGAGCTCGGCCTCCCAGGCGGCGGCCAGCTTCGCCTGCTGCTCCGCGGGCTGCTGCTCGACCTTCTGCCGGTTCGCGGGGCTCAGCGCCGCGAGGAAACGCTGCACTTCGTCGGTCGGCATGTCGTCGGTCGGCATGAAACGGCTCCCTCGGGTGATCGGCGGCCTGCGCTCCACTTCTACCGCGGACGGTGCCGGGGCGCATCGCGAGGGCGTCAGACCCGCACCGCCTCGCACCGCTTCCGGAGCGCCCGGTTGAGGGCATCGAAGTCCTCGGTCGTCCGAGCGACGGCCTTGGCGAGGGCGGGGACCAGCACCCCGGTGAACCTCTCGTCCTGGACCACCCGGGTGCCGCCGCCGTCCAGGTCGGTGAGGACGAACCGGTGCAGCCCGTCGAAGAGGCCGGGCAGCACGAGCCGCCCCATCCAGGACAGCTCCCGCTGCGGGACGGCGGTGCGTATCCGCGGCCGGAAGGTCACCGGTCGGCCGCGGGCGGGGAACGTCCGCAGCCGCAGCCGCGCCCCGGGGGCGACCTCGCCGGACGCCTCCCGGATGAAGGGGTTCCAGTCGGAGTAGTGCGGCAGGTCGGTCAGCACCTCCCAGACCCGGGCCGGGGTCGCGGCTATGTCGACCACCGTCGCGATCTGACGCATCGGCTTCTCCTCGCTCCCGGACCGGCCGGCACCGGATGCGGACACGGCCGTTCCGGCACAGGATAGGACGCAAACGGACACATCAGCAGCCCGAGGAGGCGACGGTGGCCCACGGACAGCAGGTGCGGGCGCGCCGGGTCTACGAGGATCCCGAACGCGGCGACGGCACCCGGGTGCTCGTCGACCGCATCTGGCCGCGCGGGCTGAGCAAGGAGAAGGCCGCCCTGGACGAATGGTGCAAGGCCGTGGCCCCGTCCACCGCGCTGCGCCAGTGGTACGGCCACGACCCGGAGAAGTTCGCGGAGTTCGGCCGCCGCTACCGGGCCGAACTGCGCGACGCGGAGCACACCGAAGCCCTGCGGCACCTGCGGGAGCTGGCCGGGAAGCGGACGCTGACGCTGCTGACCGCCACCAGGGACTGCGAGATCAGCGCCGCCGCGGTGCTGACGGACGTCCTGGGCTGCTAGGGCGTGGCCGGCGCCCCGTCAGGGGCGCGGGGAACTGCGCGACCGACCACGACACGCCCGCAGCCGAAGCTCCCGGGGCTTCGCCCCGGACCCCAGAGGCAGTGCGCCGGCTGCGGGCCGGCGGTGGCTGGTCGCGCAGTTCCCCGCGCCCCTTCGGGGCACGAAGATCCTCAGGCCGACGCGCCCGGCGCCGGGTCGAAGTCGCGCATCCGGCGCAGGGGCGAGCAGAGCAGGACCAGCGGGGCCAGCGCCAGGGCGGCCGCGCAGATCCACATCGTCTGCCGGACGCCGGCGAACTGCCCGAGCGCACCGGCCATGAGCCCGCTCAGCGGGAGGACGCCCCACACCAGGAACCGCATCGTGGCGGTCATCCGGCCCAACAGCCCCGGCGGGCAGACGGTCTGACGGTACGTCACCTGACAGATGTTGTAGACGGTGACGCCCGCCGACTGCACGATCGAGCCCAGGACGAACAGCCCGATGCGCCAGTCCTTCTCCGCCAGCGGGAGCAGCAGCCCGAAGGGGGCCGTCACCAGCAGCGACAGCCAGGTCAGCCGGGCGGCTCCCACGGCCTTGGAGAGCCGCTCGGTGAGGACCGCGCCGGCCATGGCGCCGAGGGTGGACATGGTGATGACCCAGCCGACCGCGGCGGGCGGGAGGCCGACCGTGCGGGTCAGGAAGAGGACGTTGATCGCGAAGATCGCGCTCAGGAAGAGGTTGACGGCCGCGGTGTTGAGGGCGATGAGGCGCAGGATGCGGTGGCCGAGGACGAAGGACAGGCCCTCGCGGATGTCCTTCAGCAGGTCGCCGCGCACGGCGGGGGCGGGCCGTTCCTCGCGGGCCCGGATGCTGCCGAGGAAGACCACCGACGCCAGCGAGGTGACGGCCTGGCTCGCGATCGTCCCCGCCGCGCCGAAGGCCTGGACGAGGAAGCCCGCGATGCCGGGTCCGCCGAACTCGGCGGCCGAACGGACGGTCTCCAGCTTGGAGTTGCCGCTGATGAGCGAGTCCGTGCCGACCAGCGTGGGCAGATAGCTCTGGTCGGCGACGTCGCCGAACAGCCGGGCGCAGCCCAGCAGCAGCGCCGTGGTGTAGAGCAGGGCCATGGAGTGCAGGTCGAGCAGGTAGGCGACCGGCACGGCGGTGAGGAGGACGACCCGCAGCAGGTCGGCCGCGATCATGACGTTGCGGCGGCGCATCCGGTCGACCCAGGCGCCCGCGGGCAGCCCGAGGACGAGGAACGCGGCCTGTTCCGCGGCGGACAGCAGGCCGACCTGGAGCGCGGAGGCGTGCAGGGTGAGCACCGCCATCAGCGGGAGCGCGACGTAGGTGATGCTGCCGCCGAGCTCGTTGCAGATGTGGGTGGACATGAACAGCCGGAAGTCGCGGCGGCGTTGGCGCTGCAGCGCGGCGGTCTCGGGGGCGGCGGAGGCAGTGGGGACGGACACCTGGGTTCTTCCTCGGTGGTTCAGCGGTGGGCGGGCTGCGGTACGGGGGCGGCGGGCAGGGCCCGGGGGTCGAGCTTGCCGCCCGGGGTGCGCGGCAGGGCGTCCAGGACCAGGACGTGGGACGGTACGAGATAGCCGGGTGCCCGGCCGGCGACGAAGTCGCGGATCTCCTCCGGCCGTGCGGGAGTTGCCGGGTCGAGAGCGACGTAGGCGGCGAGGCGGGGCTCGCCGAGGTCGTGCACGGCCCGCACCACCACGTCCCGCACGGCGGGATGGGCGGCCACGGCCGCCTCGGCCTCCTTGAGTTCGACGCGGTGCCCGCGGATCTTGACCTGGTCGTCGGAGCGGCCGAGGAAGGCCAGCGTGCCGTCGGGGCCGCGCACGACGCGGTCCCCGGTGCGGTACATCCGGGCGCCCGGCTCGCCGGAGAAGGGGTCGGCGACGAACCGTTCGGCGGTGAGGCCCGGGCGACCGTGGTAGCCGCGGGCGAGGCAGGGGCCGCCCAGGTACAGCTCCCCCGGGGTGCCCGCGGGCGTCTCGCGCAGGGCGGCGTCCAGGACGTGGGCGTGCACGTCCGGCAGCGGCACGCCGATCGGGATCACCTCGTCGCCGCCCCGCCCGGCGAGCTCCGCGGGGGCGGGCTCGTAGCAGGTGGCCGTGATGGTGGATTCGGTCAGGCCGTACGAGCTGACGACCGGCGGGCCGCCCGCGGCCGACCAGCGGACGAGGTCGGCCATGCGGCCGGCATCGCTGCCGATGACGGCCAGGCGCAGTGCGGCGGGCAGCGGCCGGGGACGGCGGTCGACGTCCCGGGCCCACTGGGCCCAGTAGGGGGTGGGCAGGTTGACGACGGTGACGCCGCGGCCGTCGAGCACCGGCTCCAGTTCGGCGGGCGAGAGGACGTTGTCGGCGACGAACACGGCGGTGCCGCCGGTGCACCAGGTGGGCACGGCCTCCTCGAGCGACACGTCGAAGGCGGGTGCGGCGAACTGCAGGACGCGGTCCTCGCCGGTCAGGCCGTAGCGCCCGGCGAGGGCCATCGCCTGGTGCTCCAGGCTGGCGTGGGCGACGGCCACGGGCTTGGGCACGCCGGTCGAGCCGGAGGTGAACAGCACATACGCGAGGGAGCCGGGCAGGACCTCGGCCACGGGGCCGTCCGCGGGGGCCGCCTCGCGCGTGGCGGCCCAGAACAGTTCGGCGCCGCAGCGCCGTCGCAGTGCGGTGGCGTCCTCGTGCGTGGGCACGACGGCGTGCCGGGTGCCGGACGCGGCGACGATCGTGCGCAGCCGCTCGTCGGGGGCGGCGAGGTCGACGGGCAGCAGGGCGGCGCCCGCGTACCAGATGCCCAGCAGCCCGACGGCCCAGTCGGCCCCGCGCCGCACGCCGAGGAGCACGGGCTGCTCGGGGCCCGCCCCGGCGCTGCGCAGGTCGTGGGCCAGTGACCGCGCCCTGCGGTCGAGTTGACGGTACGTCAGGTCACCGGTGGGGCTGCTCACGGCGACGGCGTCGGGGGTGCGGGCCGCCTGCTGCGCGATGCGCAGCGGTACGGGGGTGTGCGTCCAGGTCATGAGGGTCGGGTCTCTCCAGTCGGTTCGGCGCGGGGTGCGGGCCCGTCAGGCTCCGGCGGCCCGCCGGGCGCGGGGACGCAGGGCCGGGCGTGCGGGGGCGGGGGCGGCCGCGTCGAGGCGGGCGGCGATGCCGGCCGGGGTGGGTGTGGCGAACAGGTCCCGGATGCCGATGTCGGAGCCGAGGACGGTGCGGATGCGGCCGACGAGGCGGGAGGCGAGCAGCGAGTGGCCGCCGTGGGCGAAGAAGTCGTCGTCGAGGCCCGCGGCGGGCAGGCCGAGGACCTCCGCGAAGACCTCGCACACGGCCCGCTCGCGGTCCGTGGCCGGGGCCCGGCCGGTGCTGTGCGCGACCGTCGCGGGGGCGGGCAGGGCCTTGCGGTCGAGCTTGCCGTTGGTGGTGAGCGGGAAGGCCGGCAGGTGCAGGAACATCGAGGGGACCATGTAGCCGGGCAGGGCCGCCGCCAGCGCACCGCGCACCTCGTCGGGGGCCGCGGCGCCGGTGAAGTAGGCGATGAGGCGCTGCTGTCCGGCGCCGTCCCGGTCGACGGCGACGACGGCCTCGGTGACGCCGGGGGCGGCGCGCAGGGCGGTCTCCACCTCGCCGAGTTCGATGCGGTTGCCACGGATCTTGACCTGGTGGTCCTGCCGCCCGAGGAAGTCCAGCTGGCCGTCGGCGCGGAACCGCGCCAGGTCCCCGGTGCGGTACATCCGGGCGCCCGGCTCGCCGGAGAAGGGGTCCGGGACGTAGCGCTCGGCCGTGCGGCGCGGGTCGTTGAGGTAGCCGGGCCCCACGCCGGTGCCCGCGATGAACAGTTCGCCGGGGACGCCGGGCGGGACGGGCGCGAGTCCCTGGTCGAGGATGTAGAGGCGGTTGTTGCGCAGCGGGCGGCCCACCGGCAGCCGGCCCTGGTCGAGTTGTCCGGCCACGTCGTGGGGGATGAAGGCGTGGGTGTTGTCGTCGGAGCACTCGGTGAGGCCGTAGGCGTTGACGATCGCGGCGGCGGGGTGGCGCGCGTACCAGCGTGCGCAGAGTTCGGGCGGGAGGACCTCGCCGTTGACGATGAAGCGGCGCAGTGCGGGCAGCGCGGGGACGGGGGCTCCGGTGTCCCACAGGTCCACCGCGGCGCGGACGAAGGAGGGGACGGTCTCCAGGACGGTGATGCCCTCCCGGGCCGCCTCGCCGAAGAGGGCCTGGGTGTCGCGCGCGGTGTCGCGGGAGACCATGTGCACCCGGCCGCCGGTGATCAGCGGGGCGAGCATCTGCCAGACGGAGATGTCGAAGGTCAGGGGGGCGTTCATCACCACGCTGTCGGCGGCGGACAGTCCGAGGTCCTCGACCTTGGCGAGGAGGTGGTTGTTCATGCCGCGGCGGTGCACCATGGCGCCCTTGGGCTTCCCGGTGGAGCCGGAGGTGAAGCAGACGTAGGCGAGGGCGTCCCGGCCCCCGGCCGCCGGCGGCCGTTCCGCGGCACCGGCGGCGTCGTCCAGGGTCAGCACCCGGACCGCGCCGCCCGCGGCGGCGGCGATCTCCTCCGCGCGGGTCCGCCGGTCCGGGGCGGCCAGCAGCCAGCCGATCCCGCCGTCGGCGAGCAGCCCGGCGGTGCGGCCGACCGGGCCCTCGGGGTCGAGCGGCACGTAGGCGGCGCCCGCGCCGAGGATGCCGAGCAGGGCGACGGGGACGTGGACGGTGGGCTCGGAGAGCACGGCGACCAGGGAACCCGCACGCACGCCGGCGTCCAGCAGCCGGTTGCTCAGGCCGTCGACGCGGGCGATCAGTTCCCCGTAGGGGATCTCCTGGCCCTCGGCCGTGACGGCCGGGGCATCGGGGGTGCGCGCGGCGCAGGCGCGTACGCGCTCGACGGCTTCGGCGTACTCCTCCTCCCGCGCGGTGTCGTTCCACTCGGTCAGGACCCGGTGCCGCTCGGCGGCGGAGAGGGTGTCCAGGTCGCCGACGGTCAGCTGCGGGTCGGCGGTCAGCGCGTCGAGGACGCGGACCAGCCGGGCCAGCAGGGCGTCGGCGTCGTCCCGGTCGAAGACGTCGGGGCGGTAGTCGATCTGCAGGCACAGCCGGGGCCCGGGGATGGCGGTCAGGCTCAGCGGGTAGTGCGCGGCGTCGTACGGTTCCACGGCCGTGACCGTGAGCTCGCCGTCGGAGAGGGCGGCCAGGCCGGCCGGGTCGACGGGGAAGTTCTGGAACGCCACGCAGGAGTCGAACAGCTCACCGGCACCGGCCAGTTGCTGGATCTCGGTGAGGCCGAGGTGGTGGTGGTCGATCAGCTGCGCCTGCTCCTCCTGGAGGCGCCCGAGGAGTTCGGCCAGGGGCTCGGCGCGGTCGATGCGCACCCGGACCGGCACGGTGTTGATGAGCAGCCCCACGATGTCGGCGACACCGGGCAGTTCGGGGGCGCGGCCGCTGACGACGGCGCCGAAGACGACGTCGTCGCTGCGGACGCGCTGGCCGAGCAGCACCGCCCACAGGCCCTGGAGCACGATGCTCGGGGTGAGGCGCAGGCTGCGGGCCAGGGCGGTGAGGCGTGCGGTGGCCTCCTCGGTGAGGGCGGTCTCGACCCGGTCGGGCAGCACCCCGCCGGGGCCCGGGGCCGTCGGGGCGGTGCGCGTGCCGCCGCTCAGGCCGGCCAGTGCCCCCTTCCATGCCTCGCGGGCCGCCTCGCGGTCGCGCTCGCCGAGCCAGGTCAGGAAGGAGCGGTAGGGCGTGACGGCGGGCAGCGGGTCCCGGCCGGGCTCCGCGTGGTGGACGGCCAGCATCTCGCGGACGAGGACGGGCCAGGACCAGCCGTCCATGAGGATGTGGTGGTACGTCAGGAGCAGCCGGTGCTCCTGCGGTCCGGTGCGCAGCAGGGTGAAGCGCAGCAGCGGGGCGCGGGTGAGATCGAAGCGGCGCCGCCGGTCCTCGTGGAGCAGCGCGTCGAGGGCGGCCCGTTGGGCGGCCTCGTCCCGGTCGGTCAGGTCCGTCTCGGTCCACGGCACCCGGACGCCGCGCTGGACGACCTGGGCGTGGTCGCCGTTCGAGCGGCGCAGGAAGCCGGCGCGCAGGACGGCGTGCCGTTCCAGGACCGCGTCGGCCGCGCTGCGCAGCCGTTCGGGGTCGAGCGGGCCGGAGAGGTGGAACAGCAGCTGGGCGACGTAGATGTCGGTGTCGTTCTCGTCGTACTGGGCGTGGAAGAGGAGGCCGTCCTGGAGGGGGGACAGGGGCAGGACGTCCTCGATGCGGGACTGCGGGGTCGGCTGGCTCATGCGGGTGGGTTCCTCGGGGTGCGGCGGGTCAGTGGGCGGGGCGGCGGCGGGCGCGGCGGACGACGGGCGGTTCCTCGTCGGCGGCGGCGGGGGCGGTTCCGGCGTCGAGCAGGGCGGCCAGGGCGGCGACGGTGGGACCGGCGAAGAACTGGCGGACGGTCGGTGCGGCACCGAGGGCGGACCGGATCTCGGACAGCAGCCGGGTGGCCAGCAGGGAGTGCCCGCCCAGGTCGAAGAAGTCGTCGTGGACGCCGATACGTTCGCGGCCGAGCACGCGCTGCCACACCTCGCACAGGGCCCGCTCGCTGTCGTTGCGCGGCGCGGCGTACGTGCCGCCGGCCGGGCCCTGCCCGGGGGCGGGGAGCGCGGCGAGGTCGAGCTTGCCGTTGGGCGTGACGGGGAAGCGGTCGAGCGTGACGAGGTCGGCGGGGACCATGTAGTCCGGCAGCGTCGCACTCAAGTGGCCGCGCAGCTCGGCCGGTTCGGGGGCTGGGGCGCCGTCGGCGGGGACGACGTAACCGGCGAGGGCGGGGCCGGAGGGCCCGGCCACGACGGTGACGGCCGCCTGGCCGACCGCGGGGTGGGCGGCGAGCACCGCCTCGATCTCGCCGGGTTCGATGCGGAAGCCGCGGATCTTGACCTGCCGGTCGGCACGCCCGAGGTACTCCACCTGGCCGCGGGTGTTCCACCGGGCGCGGTCGCCCGTGCGGTACATCCGCTCCCCCGCGAGCCCGAACGGGCAGGCGACGAAGCGCTCGGCGGTCTGGCCGGGGCGGCCGAAGTAGCCCCGGGCCAGGCCCGATCCGGCGATGTAGAGCTCGCCCGGGACGCCCGGCGGCACGGGCGCGAGGCCCTCGTCGAGGACGTACAGCCGGGTGCCGTCCAGGGGATGGCCGATGGGCACCTGGCCGGCGGGCACCTCCTGTCCCGCGCGCAGGGCGAGGGTCGCGGCGAACGTGGTGGTCTCGGTGGGCCCGTACGCGTTGGTCACCACGGTGTCCGGGCAGGCCTCCAGGACCCGGCGCACCACGGGCGGCGAGGCCGCCTCGCCGCCGGTCATCACCTCGCGCAGCGTGGCGAGTTGAGGAAGGCAGCGGTCGGCGAGCACGTTGAACAGGGCGGCGGTCAGGAACGTGCCGGTGACGCGCTGTTCGGCCATGAGGCGGCCCAGCGCGTCGACGTCCAGCTCGCCGGGCGGGGCCACCACGACCAGGCCGCCGGTCAGCAGCGGCACCCACAGTTCGTAGGTGGAGGCGTCGAAGGCGTGCGGCGAGCGGAACAGCACCCGCTCGTGCGCCCCGCCGCGCCAGCGCCGGTCCAGGGCGAGCGCGACCACCTCGCGGTGGGCGACGGCCACGCCCTTGGGCGTGCCGGTGGACCCGGAGGTGTACATCACGTAGGCGAGGGCGTCGGGGTGACCGGTGACGGCCGCGCTGCCCGCGAGCGGCGGCAGCGGCTCGTCCTCGTGCCCCGCGATGCGCAGGGTGTGCCGGATGCCGGGCACGGCGGCGGAGCCGTCGTCGGCGAGCAGGACCACGGCCCCGGTGTCGGCGACGATGCCCGCGGTACGGGCCTGCGGCGCCCGGGCGTCCAGGGGGACGTAGGCGGCACCGGCCTTGAGGATGCCGAGGCAGGCCGCGACGAGT
This sequence comes from Streptoverticillium reticulum, assembly GCF_047456005.1. Taxonomy (NCBI): domain Bacteria; kingdom Bacillati; phylum Actinomycetota; class Actinomycetes; order Kitasatosporales; family Streptomycetaceae; genus Streptomyces; species Streptoverticillium reticulum. Next base: position 881,274 of record NZ_CP179755.1, read on the forward strand.
TCGACCGAGCGCTCCATCAGGACGGCCACGGCGTCGCCGGGGCGCACGCCCACGGCGGTCAGCCGGCGGGCGATCCGCTCGGCGTGGGCGTCGAGTTCGCCGTAGGTCGCCCGGCGCGGCCCGCAGACGACGGCGGGACGGTCCGGGCCGGTGCGGACCTGTTCGGCGAACACGCCGTGGACGGTGCGGCCGGTGTCCGCGGCCGGGCTGCCCTGCCAGCCGGTGAGGACGGCGTGGCGCTCGACGGGGTCGAGGACGTCGATCCGGCTCAGCGGGATGCCGGGGTCCGCGATCGCCGCGGCGGTCAGCCGCACCAGCCGGTCGAGGAGGCGCTGCGCGCCGGCCGCGTCGAACAGGTCGGTGGCGTATTCGAGGGTGAGGCCGATCCCGCCGGGGCCGTCGTGCTCGTCGACCTCCAGGGTGAGGTCGAACTTGGCGGTCCCGGTGCGCACCGGCTCCGCCGCGGCGGTCAGGCCGGGGAAGTGCGGCCCGGTGCCGCCGCCGGTCTGCTGGGCGACGGCCACCTGGAACAGGGGGTGCCGGGCCGGGGACCGGGCCGGGTTGACCTGCTCGACCAGGGCCTCGAAGGGGACGTCCGCGTGGGTCCGGGCCTCCAGGACGGTGTCCCGCACCCGCTCCAGCAGGGTGCCGAAGGACGGGTCGCCGGAGGTGTCGGCGCGGACGACGAGGGTGTGGACGAAAAAGCCGACGAGGTCCTCCAGCGCCTCGTCGTCGCGGCCGTCGACGGGGCAGCCCAGCGGCAGGTCGGTCCCGGCGCCGAGCCGGGTGAGCAGGGCCGCGAAGGCGGCCTGGACCGCCATGAACGGCGTGGCCCGGTGCGCGCCGGCGAGCGCGGCCAGGGCCCGGTGCGCGTCCGCGCCGAGGCGGGCGGAGACCACGGCGCCGCGGTGGCTCGCGGCCGCCGGGCGGGGCCGGTCGAACGGCAGGGCCGGCTCTTCGGGCAGTCCGGCGAGCCGCCCGGCCCAGTGGCCGAGCTGCTGCGCGTGGAGGCTGCCGGGGTCGGCCGGGTCGCCGAGCAGGTCGCGCTGCCAGAGGGCGAAGTCCGGGTACTGGACGGGGAGTTCGGGCCAGTCGGGGCTGCCGCCCGTCAGCCGTGCCGTGTAGGCGGCCGCGAGGTCCCGCACGAGCAGTTCCATGGAGCGTCCGTCGCCCGCGATGTGGTGCAGCACCAGCAGCAGGTAGTGGTCCTCGTCGCCGTGGACCAGGAGGTCGGCGCGCAGCGGCGGTTCGGCCGCCAGGTCGAAGGCATGCTCGGCGGCGCTGCGGATGTGCTGCTCCCGCTCCTCCGCGGGGCAGTGCGTCACCGTCCATGCGGGGGCGGCGCCGCCGGCGTCGAGGACGAGCTGACCGGGCTGCCCGTCGCGCTCGGGGAAGACGGTCCGCAGCGATTCGTGACGCGCCGTCACATCCGTGAGCGCGGCGCGCAGCGCGTCGCGGTCCAGGCGGCCCTGCAGCCGGAGGCCGAGGGGGATGTTGTAGAGCGCGGCGTCGCCGGTGCGGGCGAGGAGCCACAGCCGCTGCTGGGCGTGGGAGAGGGGAACGAGGTCGGTCGGCGGTACGAGGGTCACAGCAACTCCCCCAGCTGGGATGCGAAGTCGTCGAGATCGGCCTGGCTGATCCCGGAGAGGGACACGTCGGACGGGGTCAGGCCGCCGGTGCCGGGCCGTTGTGCGTGGGCGGCGACGGCCGTCAGCATGGCGAACCACTCGTCGGCCAGGGCCCGGACCTGCTCGGCCCGGTAGGCGTTGTCCGCCCAGGTCCAGGTGGCGGTCAGGACGAGCCCGCCGGGCCCCTCGTGGGCCGCGGAGTTGACCTCGACGGCGTGCGCCATGGGCAGGCCCTCGTCGGCGGAGTCGAGGGCGAAGTCGTGCCCGGGGGCCGCCGCCCAGTCGGCCTCGTCGCCCATCGGGAAGCGGCCCAGGTAGTTGAAGCCGATCCCGGGGATGCCGCGGGCGGCGAGGCCGGGGCCGGTCAGGGAGTTGAGGTGGCGCAGGAGTCCGTGGCCGATGCCCTTGTCGGGGACGGCCCGCAGGGCCTCCTTGACCTGTCGCAGGGCGGCTCCGACGGCCGCGCCGCCGGAGCGCGCGTCGTCGGTGTCCACCGCGCCGAGCGCGAAGCGGACGGGGTACACGGAGGTGAACCAGCCGACCGTGCGGGAGAGGTCCAGGCCCTCGGTGAGCTCCTCGCGGCCGTGGCCCTCCAGGTCGACCAGCACCGCTCCCCCGTCGTCCGCGCCGCCGCCCTGCCCGCGCCGCCAGGCGAGGACGGCCAGGGCCAGGCCGGTCAGCAGGACGTCGTTGACCGTGCCGTTGACGAGGGACGGCGCGCCGGTCAGCAGCGGGACGGTGACCTCGGACGGCAGGGTGACGGTGAAGGTGCACTCCGCGCGCTCCGGGGCCAGCCGGTCCAGGGCGCAGATCCCGCCGAGCGGGGCGCGGTCGGTGCGCAGCGTCTCCTGCCAGGCGCCGGCCTCCGCCATCCGCCGGCCGCGGCCGGCCTCGGTGGCGAGGACGGCGGACCAGTGCGCGAAGGGGGTGCGGGCGGGCTCCGGCCGGGGCTCCTCGCCCCGGGACAGCGCCTCCCAGCAGGTGACGAGGTCGTCCTGGAGGATGCGCCAGGAGACGCCGTCGACGACGAGGTGGTGGACGAGCAGGGCGAGCCGGCCCTGCCGGCCGGGCCCCCGGTCCAGCCACACCGCCCGGACCATGACACCGTCCTGCGGTGCCAACAGGCCTCGGGCCACGGCTATATGACGTTTCATCACCTCCGGCAGGGCGGCGTCGTCCACGTCCCGTGCATCGGTACGGACGAGCAGGCCGGCCGCGGCGACGGACCCCGGCGGCTCGATCACCGGTTCCCACACCGCGGACGCGGTGCCCGAGGGCAGCCGCAGCCGCAGGGCGTCGTGGGTGTCGAGCAGGGCCTGCAGGATCGTCTCCAGGGCGTCCTGCCGCAGCCCGGCGGGGGTGCGGACCACCAGGGACTGGTGGTACGTGTCCACGGGGCCGCCCAGTTCGCGCAGCCAGTGCATGATCGGGGTGGGGGTGATCCGGCCGGTGCGCTGCGGCGGATCCGCCGGGGCGGTGTGCTCGGGCTCGCGGGCCGCGGCGGCCAGGGCGCGGACGGTGTCCTTGCGCAGCACGTCGCGGGTGCTGAGGACGAGCCCGGCCAGCCGGGCGCGGCTGACCAGCTGGATGGCCAGGATGCTGTCCCCGCCCAGCCCGGTGAAGCTGTCGTCGGGGCCGGCCTCCGGGACCCCGAGGACCTCCGCGAACAGGGCGCGGAGGATGTCCTCGGCGGTGGCGGTGCTCGGTGCGTCAGGCATGGTGGTTCTCCACGGTTCTCCGCAGTTCTCCTCGGTTCTCCTCGGTGTTCGCCGGTTCCGGGGTCAGGGGCGCGGGTCCCCGAGGGCGGCCACCAGGCTCGCGGGGCGCATGTCCGTCCAGTGGGCCTCGACGTAGTCCAGGCAGCCCTGGCGGGTGTCCTCGCCGTGCACGCGGGTCCAGCCGGCCGGGACGGCGGTGGCGGCGGGCCACAGGGAGTGCTGGTTCTCGTGGTTCCTGAGCACGAGGTAGGGGGCGGCGTCGTTCTCGAAGGGGTTGCTCATGGCTGCGGTTCCTCGGATTCCTGGGTGAACGGTGGGTCAAATCGCGGGCAGGCGGAGTCAGTCGGTGACGACACGCAGCCGGTCGCGGGCCGTGTCGAGCGCGCGGGTCACGTCCTGTCCGCTGTCGTGCCGGGCGATGACGTGGCCCAGCCGGTCGGCGGCGCTGCGCGGGCGGTGCACGGGCCTGCCGGGTGCGGCGGTGACGGTGACGGTCTCGACGCCCTCGACGGCCGCGGCCTCCGCGGTGCCCTCGACGGCGGCCAGGACCCCGTCCTGCGGGGCGAGCAGGAACTGGATGCCGGCGTGGCCGTGGTGGTCGGGCTTGAGCCGGGGCGGGAGTCCCAGCGCGACCCGCAGTTGCTGTTCGAGCAGGCGGACGCCGCTTGCGAGGCGGACGAGTTCGGGGATCATCCCGCCGGCGAGCCGCGGGTTGATCTCGATGACGGCGGCGCCCTCCGCGGTGAGCCGCACCTCGGTGTGCGTGGCGCCGAGGCGTATGCCGGCGGCGTCCAGGGCGCTGCGGACGGTCTCGGTGATCTCCTGGGCGACGGGTGCCGGGAGGTCGGCGGGGAAGAGGTGGCGGTGCTCGACGAAGTGCGGTGCCCCGGTGACGGACTTGGCGGTGATGCCCACGCACTCGGTGCCGCCGTCCCAGGTGAACATCTCCACGCTGTACTCGGGCGCGTCCAGGTACTCCTCGACGAGCACGGCCCTGGCGGTGGGCATTCCGCGCACGTTCGTGGTGATCGCGAGGATCCGTTCGGCCTGGGCCGTCGCGGTGGGCTCGTCGGCGCACAGCAGGACGTTGGTGGAGCCGGAGTCGTCGACCGGCTTGACCACGCAGGGCAGTCCGATGCGGGTCACCGCCGCCGCCACGCCGGCCGCCTCCGTGACGATCTCGAACCGGGGCTGGCGCACTCCGGCACGGTGCAGCGTCCGCCGCAGGCCGGCCTTGTCGCGGCAACGGGCCACGGCCTCCTCGGGGTTGCCGGGCAGGCCCAGCCAGCGGGCCAGGGAGGCCACGGCCGGTACGTAGAAGTCGCTGGTGGTGGTGACGCCGGCGAGCTCCTCGCGGCGGAACCGCTCCTGGACCGTACGGCGCAGCTCCGGCTGGGAGTTGGTGTCGCAGACGATGACCTCGCAGCCGGTCTCCTGCAGTCCGGCGTAGCGGGCGGGGTCGTTGGTGAGCAGGACGGGCACGGTGTCCAGTTCGCGGGCGAGGCCGAGGGCGAGCATGCCGGTGCCGGTGGTGTTGGACTCGACGAACAGCAGGTGCCGCCGTAGCTCCTGCGGTCGCTGCAGCGGCATGCGGGACCAGGCCAGGGCGGTCTCGCCGGGAGCGACGGCCTCGGGCGCGGGGTTCACCGGCAGCTGCTCCAGGCGGTGTCCGGCCCAGTGCTCCTCGCTGTAGACGGTGTCGGCGTAGCGGTCGCCGCGGTCGGGGAAGATGCCGACGATGCGGGTGCCGGGGGCGGCTTCGGCAGCGAGGCCGCCGAGCACGCGGTAGACCGAGCCCGAGGTGTTGCCGGCGAAGATCTGCTGTTCGCGGGCCAGGTCCCAGGAGGCGGCGAAGGCCTCGTGGTCGTTGAGCCAGTGGACCTCGTCGACGAGCGGGCGGTCGAGGTTCTTGGGCAGGAGGCTGTTGCCGAGCCCGCTCTGCAGCCGCTGCGGCACGTCGGGCTGGCCGAACAGGGCGCTGCCGACGCAGTCGACGCCGACGACGCGCAGGCCGGGCAGGGACTCCTTGAGGGCGCGGGCGGAGCCGCACAGGGATCCGCCGCTGCCCACGGCGCCGACGAGGGTGTCGAACGGGCCGAGGTCGGCGAGGAGTTCGGCGGCGAGGGTGCGGTAGGCGCCGGGGTTGTCGGGGTTGGCGTACTGCTGGGGCCAGAAGGCGCCGGGCAGGTCGCGCATCAGCTCCTCGAGCCGCTCCAGGCGGGCGCTCTGCCAGCCGTGGCTGGTCATGGCCTGCACGATGTGCACCTCGCAGCCCAGGGCGCGGAGTTTGGCGAGGGTGACGGGGTCGATGCGGGGGTCGGTGACGATGTGCACCGGGTGCCCGAGCGAACGGCCGACGAGGGCGACGCCGAGGGCCATGGTGCCCGAGGAGCTCTCGATGACGGGTGCCCCGGGCTGCAGGACGCCCAGCCGGCGGGCCTCCTGGACGATGTGGCGGGCCACCCGGTCCTTCATGGCGAAGGGGTTCTGCAGCTCCAGCTTGGCGTAGACCTCCACGTCCCGGTCCGCTCCGAGGCGCAGGCGCACCAGGGGGGTGTGACCGATGGCCTCGGTCATGGTGTCGAACAGCATTGGTCAGTACTCCGTACGGTGGCGGGGGCGGGCAAGTACGGGCTCGGGGGCGGCCGTTGCGGGGCTCCAGACGTCGCCGGTGCCCAGGGAGCGGTGCACGGAGACCTCACCGCCGAGAGCCGTGCAGGCGGCGCGCACGTGCTGCGTCTTGCTGTCCAGGGCCGGGTCGGCGGCCTCCAGGAGGATGCCGAGCATGGTGCCGCTGTGGGCGAGGACCAGGCCGAGACCGTCGACCTCGCGGCAGAGCGCGTGCAGTTCCGCGAATCCGCCGCGGGGGCGGAGCCGGGTGTTGAGCTCGGCGCTGCGGGTGGCGACGGCGCCGACGGTGCGCAGGTCGCCGTCGGCCACGGCCGTGGTCAGACGGTCGAGCAGGGCAGCGTACTCGTGCCGGGACGCCGCGTCGAAGGTGCGGGGCCGGCGGTTGTGCGTGACGGTGTCGACCTGGCCGCCCTCGTCGTGGGCGACGACGGCGAGCGGCGGCAGGGTGCCGAGCCGGCGGGCCAGCCGGACCTCGCGGTGGTGGAAGGCGACGATCTCGTCGTACATCACCCCGTCCGCGGGCTCGATGCCGCGCAGGAACGCCTCGATCTCGGCGGGCCGGAAGCGCACGCCCCGGGCCGCCCCGACCGCGCGCACCGTGGCGACGAGGTCGGCGGAGGAGCTGGCCAGGCCCTTGCCCTCGGGCAGGTCGGCGGAGATCTCCAGCTCGCCGCCGCCGGGCATCCCGAGTGCGGCGAGCACCTGCTCGGCCACGGCACGGGACTTGCCCTTGTGGGCCGGGTGCACGGTCACGCCGCGGGCGCCGGGCCGGTGGCGGAAGACTGCCGTCGACCAGCGGGCGAGGGGGAAGGTGACGAGGAAGTCGCCGTGGGGGTCGGGCAGGGCGCCTTGGAGCAGCTCGCCGAAGGTGCCGAACGCCCGTCCCTCGCCGGTCCGTTGGGCCGTGACCCCGAGGCCCTCAGTGCTCGCGGCGTGCGCCGTCGTCGGTCCCGACATTGTTCTCACCCCGCTCCCACGCCTCACTGCCGCTGCGGGCCGGCTGCGGCTGGTCGCGCTCACGCGGCGGAGCCGCATGTGTAACTGCCCCGCGCCCCTTGCGGGGCGCGGAAATACCCAGCACCCGGTCCGTCTCGTCCGCCCCGGCCCGTACCGCCGCTGCGCGCCGGTCCCACTCCGTGCTCAGCCGGACGTGTTCCGCGTCCAGCTCCTCCAACAGCCGCCGCACGGCCTCGGGGTGGGCCGAGCCGGCCGAGGACATGCGCTCCAGTCCGCGCCGGACGTCGAAGGCCTCGGCGAGCAGGGCGGCCGCTCCGGTGACGGTCACGCCCTTCTCCGCGGCGGCCGCCTCCAGCAGGGCCGGGTCGCCCGGGGCGGGGGCGAGGCCCGCGCCGGCGGCCAGGACGACGTAGCGCCCGGCGACGACCTGGGCGGTGCGCCAGGGCACACCGGCCGTCAGGGTCAGCGCGTTGGCCAGGCTGAACCCGCCGAGGAACTCGCGCTCGCAGGCCTCGCGCATGCGCTCCGGCCGGAAGGACAAGCGGCGCAGCACCTCGGTGAACAGCCGGACCGTGCCGTGGGCCGACTCGAAGGCGTCCAGCAGGTGGGTGTTGGCCTCCTTGGAGACCTCGACCAGGTTGCAGAAGGGGGTGTTGCGCTGTCCGAGCAGGGCGTCGAGGTGGAAGGCGCCCAGGTGCGCGGTACGGCCCCGGATGCGTTCGAGGACCGGGTAGTTCTTCTTCTGCGGCATGGCGGAGGAGATGCCGGACAGCTCGTCGGGCAGCTCGATGAACCCGTACTCGCTGCTCCCCCAGGTCAGCAGGTCGGTGGCGAAGCGGCTGAGGGCGGCGCCGAGCAGACCGAGCTCCGCGGTGCTCTCCGCGCTCCAGCGCCGGGAGGCGACGGAGGTCAGGGCGCTGGGCTGGGGCCGGGCGAAGCCCAGCAGGCGGGCCATCCGGTCGCGGTCCCAGGGCAGTTCCTGGCCCGCCATGGCGCCGGCGCCGAGCGGGCAGGCGTCGATGCCGTCGTACGTGGCCAGCAGCCGCCGCGTGGAGTGCAGCACCTGCTCGCCGACCGCGGCGAGGTAGAAGCCGGGGGTGATGACCTGGGCGGCCTGGAAGTGGGTGTAGCCGGGCATGGGCAGTTCGCGGGTGGCCTCCGCCAAGTCGCGGGCGGCCGCGCCCAGTTCGAGCAGGCTGCGGGCGAAGCCCGCGAGCCGGTCCCGGCCGAACATCAGCTGGGCGCAGGACTGGAGGTCGTTGCGGCTGCGGTCGACGTGCCAGCGGGCGACGGGCCGTTCCAGGCCCTGCTCGACGTGGCGCTCCAGGGCGAAGGCGATGTCGGACATGTTGGCGCCGGGCCGGGCGGTGAGGGTGGCGGTGCCGACGCCGTCGAGCCGGGCGGCGACGGCGTGCGCCTCGCCGGGCGTCAGGACGTCCATCCTCTCGTACTCGGCGGCCAGCACCTTCTCGATGGCGACGTAGTGGCCGATCAGGTGGCGGGACTCGAAGCGGAACTGGGGTTCGAGCACCTCGTCGTGCAGCAGGGCGCTCGGGCCGCCGGCGATCCGGCCGCTCAGTGCGGCCGGCCGGTCGTCTTCTTCGCTCGTCACGTGGTGTTCCGTTCTCGGTTCGGGGGCAGGTCTGCCGGGGGTCACAGGGTGTCGGCGACGGCCGTGATGTGCGGGAAGCGCATCAGCGTGTAGTGGTCGGCGTCGCTGTCGTGGACGGTGAGGCCGCCGTCGACGCGTACGGCCCAGCGGCGTGCGGAGTCCAGGGCGGCGCCGTCGGTGCTCCGGTGGAAGAGCACCGGGCCGGCCAGGACCGGCGGCCGGTACTGCGCGGCGGCGAGGATGCCGGTGCGGAAGACCGCGTAGTGGCGGGCCAGCCGGGCGGCGTCGAGCCCGGGGGCGATCTGCTCCTCGGCGGCCTGTGCGGCCAGGGCCTTCAGCCGGTCGCCGGGTCCGGTCGCGGCGTCCAGTGCCGCGCGCAGGGCGCTGCGGGAGGCGTCGCCGAAGTCGGAGCCGGCCGCCCGCGCCAGGTCCTCGTAGAACCACTCCAGCATTCCGGCCTCGTCGCCGGGGACGTTCTGCGGGTCCGGGTAGGAGCTGTCGAGCAGGGCGACGCCGGCCACCTCCTCGCCCGCGGCGCGCAGTTGGGCGGCCGCCTCATAGGCGAGCAGTCCGCCGAAGGACCAGCCGGCGAGGTGGTACGGCCCGGCGGGCTGCACCCGGCGCAGGGCCCGGACGTGGGCCGCGGCGAGGTCCTCGACGGTGCGGGGCTGCGGTTCCGGCGCGTCCTCGGCCAGTCCGGGGGCGGTCAGGCCGTGGACGGGCCGGCCGGTGCCCAGGGCGGTGGCCAGGGCCCGGTAGCAGAAGACGTGCCCGCCGACGGGGTGCAGCAGGAACAGCGGGGGCCGGTCGCCGCCGGGGCGCAGGCGCACCACGCCGTCGTCGGGGGTCCGGCGGGCGGTGTCCCCGAGGAGGGCGGCCTGCCGGGCGACGGTCGGGTGTTCCAGGACGGCGGAGACGCTCAGCCGTTCGCCGAACTCCTCGTTGATGCTGCCGATCAGCCGGAGGGCCGCGATGGAGTGGCCGCCGACGGCGAAGAAGTCGTCGTGGATGCCGACCGGGCCGCCGTCCAGCAGCCGTTCCCAGATGCCGATCAGGCGCGACTCGGTCTCGTCCCGCGGCGGTGCCGGGATCCGGCCGCCGGTGACCGCCGTGGCGTCGGGCTCGGGCAGGGCGGCCCGGTCGAGCTTGCCGTTGGGGGTCAGCGGCAGGGCGTCGAGTGCCACCCAGGCCGCGGGGACCATGTACTCGGGCAGGTGCTGCCGGGCGAACCCGGCGAGACCGGCGGGGTCGGCCTCGTGTCCGGTGACGGCGACGACGTAGGCGGTCAGCCGCTCGCCGCGCAGCAGGACGGCGCATTCGCGCACCGCCTCGTGGTCCGTCAGGACGGCCTCGATCTCGCCCGGTTCGACCCGGAAGCCACGGATCTTCAGCTGGTGGTCGGTGCGTCCCGCGTACTCCAGCTCGCCGCCGGGCCGGTGGCGGGCCAGGTCGCCGGTGCGGTAGAGGCGGCGGGCCGCCCCGTCGCGGCCGGTGTGCGTGACGAAGCGCTCGGCGGTCAGCTCCGGCTGCCCGTGGTAGCCGTGGGCCAGGCCGACGCCTTCGAGGTAGAGCTCCCCGGTCACGCCCAGCGGCACTTCCTGCAGGCGCCGGTCGAGGACGTGGGTGCGCATGTTGGCGATGGGCCGACCGATGGGCACCACGCCGGTGCCGTCCTCGTGGCAGCTCCAGTACGTGACGTCGACCGCGGCCTCCGTCGGCCCGTACAGGTTGTGCAGCCCGGCGTCCGGCAACCGCTCGAAGAAGCGGCTCTGCACCTCGTACGGCAGGGCCTCGCCGCTGCACACCACCCGGGTCAGGCCGGTGCAGCAGGATGCTGCGGGCTCCTCCAGGAAGACGCTCAGCATCGAGGGCACGAAGTGCACGGTGCTGATGCGCTCCTCCTGTATCAGGCCGGCCAGGTAGGCGGGGTCACGCTGGCCGCCGGGCCGGGCCAGGACGAGGGTGGCGCCGGTCATCAGGGGCCAGAAGAACTCCCACACCGAGACGTCGAAGGTGTAGGGCGTCTTCTGCAGCACACGCTCCACGGGCTGCAGGGCGTAGGCGTCCTGCATCCACAACAGCCGGTTGGCGATGGCGCGGTGGGAGACCACGACGCCCTTGGGCTTCCCGGTGGAGCCCGACGTGAAGATCATGTATGCGGGGTCGTCCGGTCCCGCCGCGCTGCCGGGCGTCTCGCGCGACGCAGCGGCGTCCGGCCGGACGGTCCGGACGCCCGCGCGCTGCAGGGGCTCCGTCCAGCGCTCGTCGGTGACGACGAGCCCGATGCCGGCCTCGGCCAGCAGGGCGGTCACGCGCGGCTCGGGGTGGCCGGGGTCCAGCGGCACGTAGGCCGCACCGGACTTGAGGATGCCAAGCAGGGTGACGGGCAGGGCGTGCGAGCGTTCCAGCAGGACACCGACGAACGTCCCCGGTCCTGCGCCGTGTTCGCGCAGGGCGGCGGCAAGCCGGCCGGCCTGTGCGTCGAGCTCCCGGTATGTCGTGCTCCGGCCCTCGAAGCGCACGGCGGGTGCGTCCGGCGTCGCCCCGGTCTGCTGCTCGATCAGCCGGTGCAGCAGGTGCGGGGCGTCGTACGCGGCCTCCGTGGCGTTCCACTGCGCGAGGGTGCGGTGCTCCGCCTCGGAGAGCAGGTCGGCGGCGAGGAAGTCCGCGTCCGGCGCGTCGGCCAGCAGGCCCAGTGCCGTGGCGTAGTAGCCGTGGGCGGCCGCGATCTGCTCCTCGGTGAACTGTGCGGCGTCGTAGCGCAGTCCGAGCTCCAGCCGTTCGCCGTCGGGGGTGACGGAGAACTCCGCGCCGAAGGCGAAGTCGGTCCCGGCCTCGCCGTCCTCGGCCAGGACGGCGAAGTCGCCTGCGGCCGGGCCCTGTTGCTCGACGTGGAAGTGGGTGAAGTTGAAGAAGGTCTCGAAGAGGGCCGTGCCGCCCGCGGTCCGCACGATCTCCGCCAGCGGGTAGCGGCGGTGCTCCTGGATGCGCAGGTCCTGCTCCGCGACCGCCCGGACGAACGCGCGCCCGTCGCCGCCGGGCAGGGTCAGCCGGAAGGGCAGGGTGTTGAGGAAGATGCCGACGGTCCGGTCGCCGTCGGTCTCCTCGGTGCGCCCGTTGAAGACCGCGCCGGTGGTGACGTCGTCGGTGCCGCCCAGCAGCGCCATGACCCGCAGGTGCGCGGCGAGCAGGACGGTGCGCAGCGGGACGCCCGACTCCCGTGCCAGAGCGGCCAGTTGCGGGTGCAGTCCGTCGGGCAGGGGCGCGAGGTGCCAGCTCATCCGGGCGGGGCCGTCCGCCTGCCGCTGGCGGGGCAGCCGGGTGACGGCCATGTCCGCCGTCTGCTCCGCCCAGAACCGCTGCTGTTCCCCGCTGTCGAGGGCGGCGCGTTCGAGGGCGACGAAGGAGGCGAAGCGCGAGCGGGGTCCTTCGGCGGTCGCGTCCCGTCCGGCGAGGAGGTCGAGGTAGCAGGTGCTCAGCTCCGTGAAGAGCGACCGCTCGCTCCAGCCGTCCATGACCGCGTGGTGCTCGGCCATGAAGAGCTGGAAGGTGCCGCCCGACCGGCGTTGCACGTGGAAGCGGAGCAGGGGTGCCTGCCGCCAGTCGAACGGGCGTCGCCGCTCGGCCTCGTAGCGCGCTGCGACGGCCGCCCGCTGCCCGTCCTCGTCCAGGGCGGTCAGGTCCTCGAAGGTGATGACGGGCGCGGCGTCCCGGTGCACGAGCTGCAGGGGTTCGCCGAACCCGGTCAGCTCGAAGGAGGTGCGCAGCATGTCGTGGCGGCGGGCCAGGAGGGCCACGGTGTCGCGCCAGGCCTGCTCGTCGTAGGCCGCCCGGACGTGGAGGCTCGCGACGTTGTGGTAGAGGGTCCCGTCGGCGGGCAGGTCGCTGTGGAAGAGCATGCCGGCCTGGAGCCGGGTCATCGGGTAGGCGTCGTCCAGCCCGTCGGGCAGGGCGGCACGGTCCTCGTCGGACAGCAGCGCGAAGGGCGCCAGGGCGGTCCCGGTGCCGGACGCGGTGGCCACGGCGGCCAGCCTGCGGACGGTCTGATGGCGCATCACGTCGGCGACGGTGAACTCCAGTCCCCGTTGCCGGGCCCGGGCCAGCAGCCGGATGCTGCGGATCGAATCGCCGCCGAGGGCGAAGTAGTTGTCGTTCGCGCCCACCCGCTCGCGGCCGAGCACCTGCTGCCAGACCTCGGCGAGGACGGTCTCGACGGGGCCCCGCGGCGGCTCGTACGCCGTGTCCGCGCCGGCCGCGGCGAGGGCCGGGTCCGGCAGCCGGCGGCGGTCCACCTTGCCGTTGGGGGTCAGGGGGAACCCGGGAAGCAGCACGAAGGCGGCGGGGATCATGTAGGAGGGGATGCGCTCGGCGAGGTGCTCGCGCAGGGCCTCCACGCCGGGCTCGCCCTCCGGGGTGCCGGACGCGACGGCGACGTAGCCGACGAGCATGTCCGCCCCGGTGGCGTCGGGCCGCACGAGCACGACCGCGGCGTCGGCCAGCGGGTGGGCCGCGAGAGCGGCCTCGACCTCGCCCAGTTCGATGCGGAAGCCCCGGATCTTGACCTGGTCGTCGATGCGCCCCAGGTATTCGAGCTCGCCGTCGGCGAGCACGCGGGCCAGGTCGCCCGTGCGGTAGAGGCGGTCGCCGGGCCGGTCCACGGACGCGTCGGCGGGGAACCGCTCGGCGGTCAGGGCCGGACGTCCGAGGTAGCCGCGGGCCAGTCCGGCCCCGCCGACGAACAACTCCCCCGCCACGCCGGGCGGTACGGGCCGGCCGTGCCGGTCGAGCAGGTGCAGCCGCAGGTCGGGGATGGGCACGCCGATGACGCTGCCGCGGCCCTCCCGGGCGTCGCGCGCGGTCAGCGGCCGGTAGGTGACGTGCACGGTGGTCTCCGTGATGCCGTACATGTTCACCAGCTGCGGCGCGGTGTCCGGGTGCCGGTCGAACCACGGGGCGAGCGCGGCCACGTCCAGCGCCTCGCCGCCGAAGACGACGTACCGCAGGGCGAGTTCGCCGTCCCCGTCCGGGGTGTGCAGGGCGTCGGCGCGGGCCAGCTGGTAGAAGGCGGACGGCGTCTGGTTGAGCACCGTGACCTGCTCGGTGCGCAGCAGCCGGTGGAAGTCCTCGGGGGAACGGCTGGTCCCGTAGGGCACCACCACGAGACGGCCGCCGTGGGCGAGCGCGCCCCACAGCTCCCAGACGGAGAAGTCGAAGGCGACCGAGTGGAAGAGCGTCCAGACGTCGTCGGGGCCGAAGCCGAACCAGTGGTCGGTGGCGGAGAAGAGCCGGGTGATGTTCCGGTGCGGGATGAGGGTGCCCTTGGGGCGGCCGGTGGATCCGGAGGTGTAGATGGCGTAGGCGAGGTGGTCCGGGGTCACCCCGGTCTCCGGCGCGGTGTCCGGCTCGGCGGCGAGGGACGCGGCGTCGGCCGTCAGGTCGATCGCGTGCAGCGGCAGGCCGTCCCACAGGGCGGCGGTGTCGGACGTGCCGACGAGGTGGGTCAGTTGTGCGTCGCCGATGATGTAGCGCAGCCGCTCGGGCGGGTTGTCGGGGTCGAGCGGCAGGTAGGCGCCGCCGGCCTTGAGGATGCCGAGCAGTCCGGTCACCAGTTCCGGTGAGCGGCGGATGCACAGGCCCACGAGCGTGTCGGGGCCGACGCCGAGGGCGCGCAGCCGGTGGGCGATGCGGTTGGCCTGCCGGTCGAGTTCGCGGTAGGTGAGGCGGGTGCCTTCGTGGACGAGGGCGACGGCGTCGGGCGTACGGGCCGCGTGCCGGGCGAAGAGTTCGTGGGCGCACGGGCCGGGGTCCGCGGCCGTGTCCGTGTCCATGTCCGTGGCGGGCAGCGGGGTGCCGAGGGCGCGCCGTTCGTCGTCGGCGAGCATGGGCAGGTCGTGGACGGACAGCGCCGGGCGGGCCGTGGCCTCCTCCAGCAGCCGCCGGTAGTGGCGGGCGAACCGCTCGACGGTGGCGGCCTCGTAGAGACCGGCGTGGTACTCCAGCCGGCACCGGACGCCGTCGTCGCCCTCCACGACGTCGAAGGTCAGGTCGAACTTGGCGCTGCCTGCGGGGCCTTCGACGTACCGGGCGCGGGGGCCGGGCAGGCCCTGCGTCATGCCGCTCTCGTCGTGGTGGCCGAACATCACGTGGAACAGGGGGGCGCCGTCGCCGGTGCGTTCGGGGTTGAGGTGCTCCACGATCCGTTCGAACGGCAGGTCCTGGTGGTCCTGGGCGTCGAGCACGGTGTCGCGGACACGCTCCAGGTGCTCGCGGAAGGAGGGGCCGTCGGCGAGGTCGGAGCGGATGACCACGGTGTTGACGAACAGGCCGACGGTGTCCTGGAACTCCTTGCGGTTGCGGTTGGCGACCGGGGTGCCGACGAGGACGTCGTCCTGTCCCGTGTACCGGCTCATGAGCACCTGGAACACGGCGAGCATGCCCGTGTAGAGCGTGCTGCCGGTCTCCCGGCACAGGGCGCGCAGGGCGTCGAGGGCGGGCGCCGGGACGGGGAACTCGTACAGGGCGGCGGTGTCGCGAAGGCCGGGGACCGGCGAGCGGTGGTCGCGCGGCAGGGCGGACTGCGGCAGTTCTCCGGCGAGTTGTTCGGCCCAGTAGGCGAGCCGGCGCTGTGCGGCCGGGCTGTCCAGCCACTCCTCCTGCCAGGCGGCGTAGTCGGCGTACTGGAAGCCGGGCTCCTCGTCCGGGGCGTCCGGGATATCCGAGGCGTCCGGTGCACCGCCGCCTGTCAGTGCCGCGTAGTCGCTCAGGAGTTCGCGCATCATGACGCCGACCGACCAGCCGTCCGCGACGATGTGGTGCATGTTCAGCACGAGGTACGCGGAGTCCGGGGCCGTGAGCAGTCCGGCGCGGAAGAGCGGCCCGGTGTGCAGGTCGAAGGGCCGGTGGTGCTCGGCCTCCATCCAGCGTTCGACGTCCTCCGCCCCGGCGGCGTCGGCGGTGTGCCACACGAGCCGGGCATCGTCGTCGACGACCTGGAGCAGTTCGCCGTCCTGCAGCGCGAACCGGGTGCGCAGGGCCTCGTGCCGGTCCAGCAGCCGCTGGGCGCACTCGGCGAGGACGGCGCCGTCGACCGGGCCGTCGAAGGCGTGGAAGACGGGCATGTGGTACGCGGTTCCGCCGTCTTCCAGCCGGTGCAGGAAATACATCCTGCGCTGTTCCCGGGACGCCGGAAAGGAATCGCCGGAGTCGTGGGGGCCGGGTGCGGAATCGGGGCGGTCGTCAATGGACACGATGAATTCCCTGGGGTCGTGCAACGCTTTCCGATGGGTGGATCCGGGCGGGACGGTGGATCAGCCCGGGGCTCCGATGACGAAGCGCAGGTGCCGTGCCGTGGCCCGCTGCCGGACGGCTGCCGGACAGCCGGCCGGAAGGTAGAGCGCCTCGCCGCCGCGCAGCCGCAGGGTCCGCGGCGGGGCGTCGGGCCCGTCGGGCGGGAACAGGTGCCAGCCGCTTCCCCCGGTGGTCTGGAGGACGAGCAGGTCGTACTGCGCATCGGGGCCGGTCGTGACGTACCGGGCGGGGTCACCGGGCACGTGGTGCACTGGGCGGCCCAGGAGGCGGGTGAGCCCGGCGGCCAGCCGGTCCGCCCAGGGGCGGTCCCAGTCCGCGGGGTCGCCGTCCTCGTGCTCCGGCCAGAGCAGGCCCGGACCGCGCCCGAGGTGTCCCCGGAGAAAACGGGCCAGTTCCCCCTGGAATCCGTCCGGTTGCTCCTGCGGCGGACACTCCTGCTGCACTGCTGCCCCCAGGCACACGGGAAAGCACTCCTCGTCCGGAATTCGGCCCGCCGGAATTTCCGGTGGCAGGTACGAGCATGCCGGGCACCGTGCCGCCGGTACAGCCACGGAATTCCGTTACACGCAGGGCGGTTACCGCGTGTCCGGTACCGGATTCACGTGACACGGGAACGGCGGGGAACGGCCGGGGAAAACACGGCGACGGCCGTTCCCGTGCACGGCTGGGTGCAGGGAACGGCCGTCGGCGACGGACCGGCGCGACAGGGGTGGACGCGCGCCGCCGCGGGAGCCGGGCGCGGGCGGGGGTCAGGCCCCGTAGCCCAGGCGGAAGGCCAGGAAGGCGAGTTGGGTGCGGTTGGCGGCGCCCGTCTTGCTGCGGAGGCGGCGCAGATAGGTGTCGACGGTATGGGGGCTGAGCCCCATCTGCCGTGCGATGGTCCCGTAGGTCTCGCCGCGGGCGAGCAGCACGAGCACTTCCTGCTCACGGCGGGAGAACGCGGGCGGGGAGACGGCGGTGTCCGTCATGTCGGGCTCCGATGGCATGGGGGGTGGCGGGGAGGGGAGGTGCGGGGACCGGGCCGGTCAGCCGCCCCAGGAGCTGTCCTCCGTGTGGTGGCCGCCGCCACGGGGGCCGGCCTGGTCCGTGATCACGATCTTGTGCGGCAGGTCGGCGGCGGTCCGGGGCGAACTCGCGGACGCGGTCGGCGCGGCGACGGCCAGCAGGGCGACGGCCAGGGCGGCCAGGGCGGACTTCTTGGGCAGCTTGGGGGGGTTCATAACGGTCCTCGGGTGCTCGGTGCGGGCCCCGGATCGCGGGGGCCCCTGCTGTGCGGTGGTACGAACAGTCTGTGCGGGTGCCTATCCTGACGCTATGGGGCGAATGCCTCACCAAACTGTCTGGCAGCAAAGCGACCCGGGGACGGATGTGGAAGAAATAGGTCAGAGTGGCTGGAGTTGGGCCGGGAACGGCCTGCAGGATGCCGACCTGACTGTCTATGCCTGGGTGTTGGAGCACCGCCTGACGGATCCCGGGGCGGTCGCCGCGGGCACCGGGCTCCCCCCGGAGGAGGCCGCGCTCGGCATGAAGCGGCTGCTCGCGG
Source organism: Streptoverticillium reticulum (assembly GCF_047456005.1). Taxonomy (NCBI): domain Bacteria; kingdom Bacillati; phylum Actinomycetota; class Actinomycetes; order Kitasatosporales; family Streptomycetaceae; genus Streptomyces; species Streptoverticillium reticulum. The sequence goes on from NZ_CP179755.1 coordinate 898,671, forward strand.
CGGGGCTGGTGCGGCAGAGCCCGGACGACCCGGGGGCAGGCTTCGCGGTGGCGCCCGAGCAGGCGGCGGAGCGGCTGTCCGCGCCGTTGGAGGCCCGGATCCGCGAGCAGCAGCAGGACCTCGCCGCACTCCGCGCGGAGCTCGACCGCTTCGTGCCGTACTACCACCAACGCCGCTCGCGCACCGCGGCGGTGGAAGTCGTCGAGAGCCTGGAGGAGGTGCGCGACGCGCTCAACCTGGCCTCGGCGCGCTGCCGCGAGGAGATGCTCACCAGCCAGCCGGGCGGCGGCTCCCGGGTGCCCGCGGCCATGGAGGAGGCCCTCGGCCGCGACCGGGCCATGCTGGAGCGCGGCATCCGGATCCGCACGCTCTACCATCACACGGCCCGCTTCAACGGCCCCAGCCAGGCCTACGTCGCCGCCGCCTCCGCCCTGGGCGCCCGGTACCGCACCGCGCACGAACTGTTCGGCCGGCTCATCGCCTTCGACCGGGAGCTCGCCTTCATCCCCGTGGCGGACGGCTCCTGGGGTGCCGTGGTGATCCGCGAACCGTCCACCGTGGCCTACCTGTGCGAGATCTTCGAGCAGACCTGGGACCGGGCGACCCCGTTCGCCGACGCCGCAGGCCAAGGTCTGGAGCAGGTGGCCCGGGAGGTCGACGAGACCATCCTGCAACTGCTCGCGGCCGGCCTGAAGGACGAGGCGATCGCACGCCGTCTCGGCATGTCCCTGCGCACGACCCGGCGCCACATCGCCGACATCATGGAGGAACTGGACGCCACGAGCCGGTTCCAGGCCGGGGCGACCGCCGTCTCCCGCGGCCTGCTCCGCTCCGCCGCCGAACCGGCGCCGCCCGCCGGTCACTGACACACGGACGAGGGCCCCGCCGTTCGGCGGGGCCCTCGCTGTCCAGTGCGCCACCAGGGACTCGAACCCCGGACCTGCTGATTAAGAGTCAGCTGCTCTGACCAACTGAGCTAGCGGCGCGATGGGAATATTACCCGATCCGCTGGCGTGGTCGTGCCGGGGTCCGTGACGGCGATGCACGGGCGCAGGATTTCAGTGAACGAGTTCGGCGGATACGCCCTGTTGTTCCGGTACGGGCTCCTGCCCGGCGTCCTCGCGCTCCACCGCGGCGCGCAGCTGCGGGTCGTTGATGCCGCTCACCGGATAGAGGGTGCGGCCGAGGACGTGGGGCTCGGTGTAGACGGCGACGAGCTGGCGCACCTTCGCGGTGTCGGTGTCCAGGGCCGGGTCCGGCCGGCCGTCGTCGAAGTCCTCGTCCGGGTCCTCGGCTCCGGGATCGGAGGCGGAGAGCGAGGACCACATGTCCTCGGCGGCGCTGATGAGCTGGTCGAGGCCGTCCCGGACGCTGTGCCACTCACCGTCCCGCAGGCTCCGGTCGATGTGGGCGACGGTGTCGAGGATGCTGGCGTAGTCCTCCGCCAACTGGTCCTCCTGGGCGGTGGGTTCGAGGGTCTTGACAGCGAGCTCGGCGGTATACACGGCACCTCCACGCGGCGACGACGGTCGGAACCGGGGACGGCAGTGCACGACCCGGCCCGGGCATCGTCGCGCGGCGGGGCACCCGTCGGCGGGCGACCGCCGACGATGGCCGCGATATATCACCTGCCCGGGCGAGCGCTCGCGGCTCCGCCGCGGCCGGTGCGGGGCCGGAGCGTGTCCGGCGGATCCTCGCGCCCAGTGAGGGGCGCGGGGCGGCTACTCCCCCAGCTACCGCTGGGGGTGCCCCCAGCGGCCCCGCCGCGCGGGCGCGACCAGCCACCGCCGACCCGCAGTCGACACACCACCCCGGTGTCCGGGGCGAAGCCCCTGGGGAGTCGTCTGCGGGCGCATCGTGGCTGGTCGCGCAGTTCCCCGCGCCCCTCACGGGGCGCAGTGGTGCCGCGTGGCCGAAGACCGCCGGACACGCCCTACGCCGGTGGCCGCCTGGGCGTCGCGCCGGGCACCGGGAGGGAGCGGACGAGGCCGTCGACGGCCGCGTACGCGGCGTCGGCGGAGGTGCCGACGGGCTGCAGCGTCAGGACGGCCACGATGCTGCGGTCGCCGTCGCCCACGGTGCCGGTGGTGTGCAGCGCCGGGCGGACCAGGTCGATGCCCGTCACCGCCGCCCGCCTGCGGTCGTCCGGGGTGCTGCCCGGCGAAGTGAAGCCGGACCAGCCCTGTTTCACCGCCCACGGGCGTTCGAACGCCGCCGGGATGCCGAAGTGCTGGAAGAACCCGTCCGTCCCGTACGGCACGGACCGTCGCAGGTTTCCCATCACGAACTCGCGCACCGGGCCTGGTGCGGAGTCCAGCAGGTACCGGTAGACGCGTACGGTGTCGGCCGCAGTAATGGCCGAATATCCCCAGTAGCCGGGGAACTCCGGGGGCGGCCCCGAGGTGCTCCGCAGACCGAGCCGGGAGACCATGCGCGTCACGAGGGCCGACTCGCCGCGCTGCGCCCAGTAGTGACTGGCCGCGTCGTCGTCACTCGCGGTGAGCATCACCTCCAGCCGGGCCCGGTCCTGGGGCGGCAGCTCGTACGACGGGCCCCGGTCCCACAGCACGTCCAGTGCGATCAGCAGCTTCACCACCGATGCCGACCGGAAGGGGCGGTCCGCGCCGACCCGTTCGGTGAACGCCCCCGTCCGGCGGTCGAAGACGGCGACCCCGGCGGTCATCCCCGCCGGCATCACGACCGCTGCCGAGTGCGCGGACCGCGCCACCCCCGTGGTGACGGACACCACCAGGAAGGCCAGTACCAGGGCAGTGGCCATGATCGGCCGGACTGGTCCTCCTGCGTGCCGCGGCCCGCGACTCGTCACGGTGGATCCCCCGTTTCCCCCGCATCCCCCGTCTTCTCCGACCCAGGGTCCCGGAGAACGGGCCGGCCGGCCACGGCATTCGACCCGTATCTAATGCACGAGGTCAGCGGGTCGCGCCCGCGGACACCCCCTAGGCAGAGAAGAAGGCGTCGCTGCCCAGCAGCTCCGCGCCGAGCGGTGTGAGGGTGTGGTGCGCGGCGCCGCCCACGCGCCGGGTGACGACGAGGCCGGCCTCGCGCAGCACGGTGAGGTGGTGGCTCGCGGTCGCGGCGGCGATGTCGGCGGAGCGGGCGAGTTCGGTGGTGGTGCTGCCGTCGGCGATGGTCTCCAGCAGGGCCGCCCGGGTCCGTCCGACGAGCGCGGCGAGGCCGCCCTGGCCCGCGGGGTCCTGCAGCAGCCGCCCGGTGGCGTGCTCGACCGGGTAGACCACGACCGGCGGCAGGTCCTGGTTCCGCAGCATCGTGGGTTTGCGCCAGCAGAAGTACGAGGGCAGCAACAGCAGCCCGCGGCCGCCCAGATGCAGGTCGCCGTTCACGTGCGACCCGAGCATGGTCAGCACGGGCCGCTCCCAGTGCAGGCCGGGGTGCAGGGTGCGCAGGAGGTGGTCGAAGAAGACGTCGGACCCCGTGGCCGCCCGGGTGCGGGCGGCCAGGTCCGCACCGATGTCGCTGCGCAGCCGTGACCAGTAGGGGGCGAGGGCCACCCGGTGGTACGCACGGATCGCCTCGCCCAGTTCGCGCAGGGCCCGCGGGTCGCCCTCGGCGAGCAGTCGGGCGCCGGGCGGCATCCGCCGCTGGGAGACGGCGAGTTGGATCAGGTCCTCGCGCAGCCGGGCCCGGGGGGTGGACAGCACGGCCCCGATGCCGGCCTCAAGGCCTCCGGTGGCGGCCGCGGGGGTGAGGAAGTCGGGCGAGTAGCCGCGCGGCGGCGCCAGGGCCAGGAGTTGCCGCATGCTCCCGTCCAGCCGGGCCCGGGTGCGGCGGCGCCACTGGTCGAACACCAGCGGCCCGTCGTCGGTCTGCAGCATGTGCAGGCTGAGCAGGACCTCCCACAGCGGGTCGGGCGCCTGGGCGAGCCGCGTCTGCGGGAAGTCCTCGCTGCTGAAATGGATACGCAGTGCCACGGGCCCTCGCCTCCCACAGGCCCGGCGGGTGCACTCGGCCGGCCACCCGGTCGCCAGGTCCGGCTACATCGTGTTCGCAGCCTGCCCGGCGTTCAACGGATGTCCACCGGTTCCGGCCACTCCGTGCGGTTTCCCGGCGGCGCCGGGGCCCGGTGGCGCGCCAAGCCCGCAGGTGGGGCCGATGGCGTGGACCTCCCGCAGCGGAAACGGACCGGCGCCGTCCGGGTCCGGCCCGTCAACTCCGGCTGGACAGCGCGTCAATCCGTCGCGCACGGCGCCATGGGCGCCCGTACATGAAAATGACATTCACGTACCAATGGGTGCGCCGTCCGCCCCCGCGCCGCGCTGCGCCGGCACCCCCCGGTCGTTCTGGAGTTCCCACAGCTCCCTGAACAGCCCGGGGGCCGCCACGAGTTCGGCGTACGTCCCGTACTGGACGACCCGGCCGTGGTCGAGGACGACGATGCGGTCCGCGACGGCGACGTTCGCCAGCCGGTGCGTGACCAGGACGACGGCGCGGTCCCGGGCGGCTGCCCGCAGGCCCGCGAAGATGCGGTGTTCCGCGCGCGCGTCGAGGGCGCTGGTCGGCTCGTCCATCACGAGCAGCCCCGCCGGCCGGTAGAAGGCCCGCGCGATGGCGACGCGCTGCCACTGCCCGCCGGACAGCTGCACTCCCCCGAACCACTCCCGGGCCAGCAGGGTGTCGAGTCCGCTGCGCAGCCCGTCGACGACCTCGCCGGCGCCCGCGAGCTCCGCGGCGCGCAGGACGGCCTCGTCGCCCCCGGAGCCGTGCGGCTGTCCGAGGGTGATGTTCTCGCGGGCGGTCAGGGGCCAGTGGGCGAAGTGCTGGGGAACGACGGCCGAGCGGCGCCACAGCGCCTGCGGATCGAGGGCGGCGGTGTCCCGGCCGTCCCAGGTGACGCTGCCGTCGGTGGGCAGGTAGAGCCCGGCCAGCAGCCTGCTGAGAGTGGTCTTGCCGGAGCCGTTCTCCCCCACCAGGGCGAGGACTTCGCCGCGGCGCACCTCCAGGCAGACCTTCTCCAGGGCCGGGCGGTCCGACCCCGGATAGCAGTAGGTGAGCGCCTCGGCCCGGACCGTCTGCGGCGCCTCAGGCCCCGGGTCCGCCCCGCCGCGCTGCACCTGGTGGCCGCCGGCCTCGACGATGAAGTCCGCCCAGTCGTCCAGGTACAGCCCGGTGCGGAACAGGCGCGCGCCGTACCCGACCATGCCGCGCAGCGACGAGCCGACCGAGCGCAGCGCGAAGACCGCCGTGCCCGCGGAGGCGACCGACATGTGCCCCGTCGCCAGCAGCCCGGCCAGCGCCGTCCAGACCAGCCCGGAGGCCACCCCTCCGGCGAGCGCCCCGGCCAGCGCGTAGCGGGAGCTCTGCCGGACGGCCGCGTCGGTGGCGCGGTCGATGCGGTCGCCGATGGCCCGGTAACGGCCCAGCAGGAAGCCGGACATGGTGCCGGAGCGGAGCTGGTCCGCGAAGTCCTTCTCGGTGGCGTACCAGCGCAGGTGACTGAGGACGCGGCGGTCGGCGCTGAGGGCCTTCGAGGTCCGGTAGTGCACGCGGGCGCCGCGCACGGCGGCGACGCCCTGCGGGATCGCGGCCATGACGAGCAGCGGCAGGAGCACCGGATGCAGCAGGGTGATCACGCCCGCCGCGGCGATCAGCGAGGCGGTGCAGGCCATCAGGTCCTGGGACTCGGTGAGCAGGTCCTTGGCGACGTCCGCGCCCCGGTCGGCAGCCTCGCGCTTGTCGTTGAAGCCGGGGTGGTCGTAGGCCACGAGTTCGGCGCCGAGCGCGGCGTCGAGCATCTGCAGCTCGGCCTCCCGGGAGATCCGCGGGGCCAGCCTGCTGGACAGGTGGGAGACGGTGATGCCCAGCAGGGCGCGCACCCCGGCCGCCCCGGCGAGCACCACCAGGGACGGCAGCGCCTCCCGCAGCCGGTCCTGGACGTGTCCGGAGGCGATCAGCGCGGTGATGGTGCCGGTGGTGGCCAGCAGCCCGAAGGCCTCGAAGGCCCCGGAGAGGCCCTGGCAGCACAGCAGCGCGACCACGGCACGCCGGTCCACCTGCCAGGCCAGGCCGAGCGCCTTGCGGACGAGGCGGGGCAGGCGCCTGCTCATCGAGCGGGCGGTGAGGGGGTTCTTCTCGAAGACGGCGAGGGTGGGCGAGCGGAACCGTAATTCCTCCGCCGCCTCCGCCTTCCGGTCGGTCTCTGCAGTCAACTCGTTCCCCTTCTCTTGCAGTTGGCAGTACTGCACAGCTCGGGTGGGAGCGGTTGCACGATGCCGTAGCCCCCCGAGGGGATGCCCGGCGAACCGCGGCAATCCACCCGTTCGTGGGGCGCGGGCCGGGGCGGCTGCGCGGAGATCGACATGACACGTAGGAAATCTCCTACCTATAGTGGAGGCATGCCGACGACTGCAGAGACCCGCCACGACCGCGTCTTCGCGGCACTGGCCAGCCCGGTGCGGCGCGAGGTGCTGCGGATGCTGCGCGAGGAGGGGCCCCAGCCGGTCTCCTCGCTGGCCGGCCGCTTCGCCATGGCCCGCCCGAGCTTCTCGGAGCACCTGCGGGTGCTGCGCGAGGCGGGGCTGGTCAGCGAGCGGAGGGCGGGCCGGCAGCGGCTGTACCGGCTGGAGCCGGTTCCCCTGCACGAGGTGCAGGAGTGGCTCGGCCCGTTCGAGCGGTTCTGGCGCGAGAGGCTCGCCGGGCTGCGCGACGTGCTGGACCGGATGGAAGACACCGACGAGAGAGATGACATCTCATGACCGACGACGACCTCACCGCCGTCCGCACGGACCAGTTCCTGTCCCACCCGCCCGCGAAGGTCTGGCGCGCGCTGACCGAGCCGGAGCTGATCGCCCAGTGGCTGATGCCCGGCGACTTCCGGCTCGTGGTCGGCCACCGCTACACCATGCGGGCCGTGCCGATTCCCGCGACCGGCTTCTCCGGCACGGTCCAGGCCGAAGTGCTGGCGTTCGAGCCGGAGAAGATGCTGAGCATCCGCTGGCAGGACGCCGACCCGGCGCCCGGCGCCGACGTGGACTGGACCATCACCTGGACCCTCCACCCGGAAGGCACCGGCACCCGCCTGTTCCTCGCGCACGAGGGCTTCGACCCGGACAACCCCCTGCAGCAGCGCGCCCGTTCCCTCATGGGCGGCGGCTGGACGTCCCGCGTACTGCCCGGTCTGCAGGACCTGCTCGACCGCATGTGAACCGCCGCGCGCGGACGGGCCGTCAGCGCCGCAGGTGCCGGAGGAGCTCGTCGTCCGCCGGGTAGGGCCGCTCCTCGGGCAGCAGCGCGGCCGCCTGTTCCGTGCGGCCTTCGCGGACATGCACACGGATCTCGGCCGCGAGCGGTGTCACGTCACGGATGGCGACGGTCCATTCGTCGGCGTACCGGCGCGAGGCCTCCCCCGACAAACCCAGCTGCAACGAGCGGTGGGGCAGCGGCTGCAGGTGCAGATCACGCTCGGGGTCCCACTGCACCCGCGCCGGCGCGGCCGTCAACTGCCGCTTCCAGTCGTCCCGGTCGGCGTGCACACCGGGCGCGTAGTGCGAGAGGCAGGCGTGGCGCAGCGCCCACTCGAAGCCCTCGCGGGTGATCTCGACGGCCAGGACGGTCTGCTGCCCCTCCTTGGTGCCCCAGCCGCAGCGGTACATCATCCACAGGAACGAGGGTTTGATCCAGGTCATCCGGTCCCGCTTCCAGGCGGGAGGGAACCGGCCGTCGCGCGCGGCGGGCAGCCCGATCCCGGGGGCATAGGCCTGGTAGACGGTGACGGTGGACGCGCCGTACTGCGCCCTGATCCGGTGTTCGGGTTCTTTCACCGGGTCAGAGTGCAGGTGAACGGCCCGCGGGCGCCACTGGATTACGCTTCCGGCTTCCTGCCCATCAGCTCCGCGAAGGCCGTCGGGTCCGCGTCGAACCCCCGGACGCCGGCGCGGTGGACCCAGGCTCCCGCCCCGTCCCGGACGAACTCCGCGACCGTTGCCGCCGTCGCCCACGCGACGGCCGCGAAGCCGTCCGCGGTCAGCTCGTGGTACCCCTCGGTGATCCGGACCCCGGGCCGGGCGACGTCGCCGAACGTCAGGCGCCCGCCGCCCTGCTGGATGAGCACGCCCACCACCACGCGGCCGTAGGAATCCGACAGCCGGCCCAGCTCCAGGGTCATCACCTCGTCGGCGCCGAAGCCCCGGCCGGTGCGGCTGTCCCGGTTGAGGGTGATCGTGCCGTCGGGCGCCCTGCTGTCGAAGTGCACCAGGTACGCGGGGTCGCCGTACCGGTCGTCCGTGCGGTACGTCGCCGCGATGAGGTCCAGGTCGTGGTCCGGCGCCCCCACGGGCGCGGGATCCCAGCTGAGCTGCACCTCGACCTTCTCGATCCCCTTGTTCAGTCCGCTCACCGGGCTCCCCTCCCTGGCACGTGCCACCCTCTCCGTGCTGATGCACGTACCCCGCGCAGGGGATCGATATCCGCGGCGCGGCCCTGCGGTGAGCCCCCGCCCCCCGCGGGGATTTGGTCCGTATTGTCGCGGTTATGGCACTGCACAAGGGCGGACGCGGCGGCACGGCCCGCAAGCGCGGCTACGCGGTCAATCCCTTCTACGGCGAGGCCGACCCGGTCGCCGGCATGGCGGTGGAGCCGCCCCGGCTACGTCTGCCGGACGGGCCGATGGCTCCGCACGCGGCCTACCAGTTCGTCCGGGACGAGCTGATGCTCGACGGCAACGCCCGTCTCAACCTGGCGACGTTCGTCACCACCTGGATGGAACCGCAGGCGGCGGCGCTGATGGCCGAGTGCCGGGACAAGAACATGATCGACAAGGACGAGTACCCGCGCACCGCCGAACTCGAGCAGCGCTGCGTGACGATGCTCGCCGACCTGTGGCACGCCCCCGACCCGGCCTCCGCCGTCGGCTGCTCGACCACCGGGTCGAGCGAGGCGTGCATGCTGGCCGGGCTCGCCCTCAAACGCCGCTGGGCACTCGCCCACCCGGACCGCTACCCGCACGCCGGGGCCCGGCCCAATCTGGTGATGGGCGCCAACGTGCAGGTCTGCTGGGAGAAGTTCTGCAACTTCTGGGAGGTCGAGGCGCGCCAGGTGCCGATGGAGGGCGACCGCTTCCACCTCGACCCGCAGGCCGCCGCCGCGCTGTGCGACGAGAACACCGTCGGCGTCGTCGCCGTGCTGGGCTCGACGTTCGACGGGTCGTACGAGCCGGTGGCCGAGGTGTGCGCCGCGCTCGACGCGTTGCAGGAGCGTACGGGCCTGGACGTGCCGGTCCATGTGGACGGCGCGTCCGGCGCGATGATCGCGCCGTTCCTCGACGAGGACCTCGTGTGGGACTTCCGCCTGCCGCGGGTGGCATCCATCAACACCTCGGGCCACAAGTACGGGCTGGTCTACCCGGGGGTCGGCTGGGCGCTGTGGCGGACCCAGGAGGCGCTGCCCGAGGAGCTGGTCTTCCGCGTCAACTACCTCGGCGGCGACATGCCGACCTTCGCCCTGAACTTCTCACGCCCCGGCGCCCAGGTGGCCGCGCAGTACTACACCTTCCTGCGGCTGGGCCGCGAGGGCTTCCGCGCCGTGCAGCAGAACGCGCGGGACGTGGCCTGCACCCTGTCCGAAGGGGTCGGCGCGCTGGGCGACTTCCGGCTGCTGACCCGGGGCGACGAACTGCCGGTCTTCGCCTTCACCACGGCCGACGGGGTCGACAGCTACGACGTGTTCGACGTGTCGCGCCGGCTGCGGGAGCGGGGCTGGCTGGTGCCGGCCTACACCTTCCCCCCGAACCGCGAGGATCTGTCGGTGCTGCGCGTCGTCTGCCGCAACGGCTTCTCGCTCGACCTCGCCGAGCACTTCCTGGAGGACCTGCGCTCCCTGCTGCCGGAACTGCGTCGCCAGCACGGGCCGTTGGGACGGCCCGAGAGCGTGGCGACGGCGTTCCATCACTGAAGGCGCGGTGCGTTCACACCGGTTCGGGTTGCGGTTCCAGCTTCCGCACCGGTGCGGCCTTCGGTTCCCACTGGTTGGTGGTCCGTATGTAGCCGTAGATCACCGAGACCATCGCCAGGAGGACGAGCGGCCCGAACACCCATGGATGTGCGGCCATCTGCACCGGCAGATAACGGTAGGCCACCAGGAGCGCGGCGAAGACCGTGGCGCCGTAGGCGGCCAGCCGGAGTCCCGACCGGTCCCAGCCGCGTTCCTCCGCGCGCAGGGCCGCCTCGATCGTGAGCGTGAACACCACGCCGGCGACGATGTCCGTGCCGTAGTGGTAGCCGAAGCCCAGCGTGGCGCCGAGCGTGGCGATCAGCCAGAACGCGCCGAAGAACCGCAGAAGGCGGGGGCCCTTGCGGGAGTGGATGAAGATCGCGGTGGCCCACGCCGTGTGCAGGCTGGGCATGCAGTTGCGCGGGGTGATCTCGTCGAAGGGCATGTGGTGCGGCAGATTGGCCGGCAGCGTGTCCGGCCACATGTCGCCGACCGCCCAGTGCCCGCCGTCGCCGACGGTGTAGGCGAAGGTCGGTCCGACGACCGGGAAGATCATGTAGATGGCCGGCCCGAGCAGGCCGATCACCAGGAAGGTGCGCACCAGGTGGTGGCGCGGGAAGCGGCGCTCGGCCGCCACGTTGCGCAGCTGGTACAGCGCGACGACGACCGCGGCCACCGCGAGCTGGATGTAGACGTAGTCGAGGATGTGGGAGCCGATCGGACCGCTCGCCCTGACCAGCCGACCCACCACCCACGACGGGTTGCCCAGCGCGTGATCGGCGGTTGCCAGGTACTGGTCGAGCACCATCGGGCGGGTTTTCGACGTGATGAGCAGCCAGGTGTCGCCGGTCTTACGGCCGGCCACCAGCAGCAGCCCCAGCGCGACGCCCTTCAGCAGCAGGATGCGTTCCCGGCCGGTGCGGCGCGTGACGGCGATGACCGCGTAGCCCAGAACCACCCACAACGCGCCGTTGCCGAACATCATCTTGGCGCCGACCGCCCAGCGCACGAGGAAGAAGGCGATGTCGATGCCGACCGCGATGCCGAAGGCGATGAACCGTTCGCGCCAGGTGAGCACCACCATCATCAGCCCCATGCTGCCGTACAGCAGCGGCCCGGACTTGGGGGCGAGTATCACCTCCTTCGCCTGGTTGGTCATCGGCCCCGGAAGGCCGTAGTGACGCGCGGCGATCTCCAGCGCGATGAGGAATCCGAGGGTTATTGCACCCGCCGCGGCCCACAATATCGTCCGTGGTCGACGCAATACGGCGAAAGCATTTCTGGAGTTTATTCGCGAAGAAATTCGCGATGACATGGGTATCAATTGTCCGGCCGATTTAATGGGTGTTGGTCAAATGGGCTGCTCGTCGTGGCGGATGGCATGTCTTCCGGTGCAGGGCGGGCGATGAGGGTGATCACCGCAAGGTCGAACATGCTATCGGAGCAGTCGGGGGGCGCGTTCGGCCGGTACCGGGGACGGTCCGAGGAGAAATGGCGGAGGGGGCGGGTGCTCAAGAACGTGGCCACGGCACCCACCCCCGGGACGTGTCTAGGGCGTGTCCGATGGGTCAGTGCGGGCCCCGCGGCGTCCGGTGCTGGGGGCACCTCCTGGGGGCACCCCCAGCGGTAGCTGGGGGAGGTAGCTGGGGGAACATCGCAAGGCGGAGCATCACCCGTGTACCGGGCGTACTCGGGTGATGCGACAACGCGGCGAGGTGCCGTGCTGGGCGTCGCGGGGCCCGTGCTGACCCATCGGACACGCCCTAGCCCATGCCCTCCGGCGGGCGGTTGTCGGGGGCGCCGTCGCCCGGCGGCAGGTCGCCCCGCTCCGTCGGGCCCTGGTGGTCCCGCAGCGGCGGCAGGGTCTCGTCCAGCTCCCGGTCGTCGGCGAGGTGCGCGGAGCGGACCGCGGCGCGCAGGGTGGCCCGGTCCGCCTCCTTCAGGGAGGAATTGATGCGCAGGACGCGGCCGTCGAGGTTCAGGGCGTACTCATGGGCGTCGGACGTCGTGCGGTACCAGGCCGCGCCGTCCCGCTCGCACGTCGTCGTGCCGTCGCCGAAGCCGTTGATCCCGCCCTGGGGACAGTTCGCGTCGGTCACCGTTCCGTACTCGACCCGCAGCTGGACGACCGAGCCGTGCAGGTCGGCGTACGCCTCCTGGAAGCCTCCGTTGCCGTCGTCGCTTACCGACATGACGGCCGGCACGAAACCGGGCATCGACGTCACGTAGACCGAGTCGGTCGTGGTCCTGATGGCCTCCGCGCGGGCTTCGAGACCGGCCCGGTCGGCGGCGGCCGCCTGGCCGGTGCCGCAGGCGAGGAGGGCGAGGGGCAGCAGCGCGGCCGCCGGGGCGAGGGTGAGACGTAAAGGTCGTTTCATGCGGACATGCTGCCGGTTTTCCCATGGGTAACACCACATGCGTCCCTTACGCCCGATCGGAGCACATCCGTTTGCAGGGCCCCGGGCCCTCGCGCGTAATGGGCCCGACATGGCCAGGCACGGATGGGACCGGCGGCACTTCCTCGGCGCGAGCGCCGCGGCGGGGGCGGGCGCGCTCCTCGCCGGGTGCACGGCGGGCTCCGGCCCCGGCCCGGAGGAGGGGACGGCGGGCGACGGGCGGCTGTCGGTCCCGGCGGAGAACGGGCGCCCCGGCGACCGCGACTGGGACCTGCGGCAACGGGGCGCGGACCGCGCGGTCGAGGGGTACGCGGACCGCGTCAGCGTGCTGCCGGGAGAGGCGTTCTCGCTGTGCGTCTCCACCACGGCCAAGGGCTTCCGCGCCGAGGCCTTCCGGATGGGCTGGTACGGGGGTGCGCAGGCGCGCAGGGTCTGGGCGTCGGAGCGCATACCCGGCACCGCGCAGCCCCCGGCCCGGCCGGCCGGCGAGACGCGGACCGTCGCCGCCTCCTGGCAGCCGTCGCTCCGGGTCTCCACCCACGGCTGGCCCGAAGGCGCGTACCTGATCCGGCTCACCGCCGACTCCGGCGACCAGCGCCACGTCCCCCTCACCGTCCGGTCGGCGAGCGCCGCGGGCAGGCTGGTCCTGGTCAACGCGGTCGCCACCTGGCAGGCGTACAACACCTGGGGCGGGTACAGCCTCTACTACGGCCCCGGCGGCAAGGACGACTCCGGCTCGCGCTCGCTCGCGGTCAGCTGCGACCGGCCGTACGACCGGGACGGCGCGCCGCTGTTCACCACGTACGAGCAGCCCGCCATCGCGCTCGCGGAACGGCTCGGACTGCCGCTGGCGTACACGACCTCGATGGACCTCGACCGCGACCCGCAGCTGCTGCACGGCGCGCACGCCGTCGTCTCGCTGGGCCACGACGAGTACTGGACCCCGGCGATGCGGGCGCACGTCACGGCCGCCCGGGACGCCGGCACCAACGTCGCCTTTCTCGGGGCGAACGCCTGCTTCCGCCGCATCCGCCTGGAGCAGCGCCTGGTCGTCTGCTACAAGACGGACTGGCAGCGGGATCCGCTGTACGGCAAGGACGACGCGGCCGTGACGACGGACTGGCGCGAGCCGCCGCACGCGGATCCGGAGAACTCGCTGACCGGCACGCTGTACGAGTCGAACCCGACGAACGCGGACTACGTGGTGGCCGAGCCCGGCCACTGGCTCCTGGAGGGCACCGGGGCGGTGCGGGGCACCGCCTTCCCGAACCTGGTGGGCACGGAGTACGACCGGGTCGACGCCGGCCCGGCCACCCCGCGCCCGATCGAGATCCTGGCCCACTCGCGGCTGGTGTGCCGCGGGGTGCGGTCGTTCGCGGACACGGCGTACTACACGGCGGGCAGCGGGGCGGGGGTGTTCAACAGCGGCACCATGCGGTGGGTGGAGTCGCTCACGGGGGACGGCGGGCACGGGATACCGCCGGGGGCGGCGCGGTTCACGGGCCGGGTGACGGCGAATCTCCTGCGGGCGTTCGCGAACGGGCCGGCCGGGCGCGAGCACCCGGCCGCGGACAACCTGGAGGCGTACGACCCGTACGCCGGGGACCCGATATGGGCCGGGCGGAACCTGTGGTGAGGACGCGGCGCCCTCATCCTGCCGGTACGGCCGGGCTGTTGGCCATCCTGCGCAGGGCCTCGGCCGACGGTGACCCCTCGGCTGCGGTGTAGACGACCATCCAGGCGTCGGCAACGTCCGTCGGCTCGAACGCCTCCCAGGACAGCTGCAGCGTGGTGCCGAGCTCGGTGCAGGCCAGCCTGGAGGGTTCGTGGGCGTTGTTGAAGGCGAACTGCGCCGTCCACAGCCGCCGGAAGTCGGCGCTCTCCGCCAGCAACCCGCCCACATGCGCCGCGAGTTCGGTGTCACGCGGCCGCCGCAGCGTCTCCGTGCGCAGGTACGCCACGATCTCGCGCGCCGTGCGCTCCCAGTCGAGGAACAGCGAACGGGCGCGGGGATGCGTGAACATCAGCCGGCCGAGGGAGCGGTCGCACGGCGGGATCCGGGGGAAGTCGAAGAAGACGCGTGTGGCCAGCCGGTTCCACGCCAGGATGGCGCCGTCGCGGCCGACGAGGTAGGCGGGGGAATCACGCAGGGAGTCGAGGATGCGCTGCCGGCCGTCCCGCATGCTCCGCTCCCCCACCCGGGGCGGCGTGTCGTCCGTCACCGGGCGCCTTGCCAGGGCACGCAGGTAGCGCCGTTCGCCGGGGGTGAGCCGCAGCGCAGCGGCGACCGCGTCGAGAACCGCGTCCGAGACGAGGGAGGTACGGCCCCGTTCCAGGCGGATGTACTGGTCGACGCTGACCGAGGCCAGTGCGGCCACCTCTTCGCGGCGCAGGCCCGCGACCCGGCGCGGGCCGTGGACGTGCAGCCCCAGGTCGCCGGGGCTCAGCCGTGAGCGGTGGAAGACGAGGAAGTCGCGCAGCGCGGTCTTGCGGTCCATCCGGGCATTTTCCTCCGCCGGTGACGGCACAGGGGGCAGAGGCTGCCCTGTCACGCCACCGGCCCCGGCCCGATCCTGGATCACGTCCCGACATCCCCGTCACTCCCCAGGAGGCACCATGGAAGCCGGTCAGCCGAGTCGTACCGCCCTGCGCGCAGCGCACAGCCGGGCCCGGCACCAGGGCGATCCCCGGCGGATCCTCACCGACCCGCTGGCACCGAGGATCCTGCGGCTCGATGCCGACGATCTGCCGCCGCTGCCCGAGGATCCGACGGACAAGTTCGGCATCCGTTTTCTCGCCGCGCGCAGCCGCTTCGCCGAGGACGCGCTCGCCGCCGCCGTGGCAAGCGGCACCCGGCAGTTGGTGGTCCTCGGTGCCGGCCTGGACACGTTCGCGTACCGCAACCCCCGTGCCGGGCTGCGGGTTTTCGAGGTCGACCACCCGGCCACCCAGGCATGGAAACGGCAGCAGCTGGCAGCGGCCGGGATCGCCATCCCGCCGTCCGTGACCTTCGCCCCCGTCGACTTCGAACACGACACCCTGGCCGGGGCGTTGGCCGCGGCCGGGCTGGACCGCGCGCGGCCGGCCTTCTTCCTCTGGCTCGGGGTCACGCCCTACCTCACGCGGGACGCCGTCCTCGCCACGCTGCGCTTCATGGCCGGACACCACGCGCCGGTACAGGCGGTGTTCGACTACTGCGGCGAAGCGCCGCCGACGCTGTCCCCGCAACTCCGCGCCGTGCGCGAGGCCGCGGCGGAGATGGTCGCGGAGCTGGGCGAGCCCTGGCTCACCTGCTTCGCCCCGGAGGACATCGCCGGCGAACTGCAGGCGATGGAGCTGGGCCGCGTCGAGGACCTCACCGGGCGGGAACTCATCGCCCGGTACGTCGACGAGCCCGTGCCCGACGCCGACGCGGTCAGCGCCCGGGTGCTCCACTGCTCCGGGTCAGGCGCCGTCCGCCGGTTCGGCGATCAGTGCGGTGGCGATGCGGCGGAAACCGGCCCGGGCGTGGACCCGGGCCACGGCGTCGTCGCCTGGTGAGAGGAAGACGGTCTCCACGCCGAGCCGCCGCCGGGCGTCCGCCCGGCAGGGTGCCGATGCCGGCGACCTCGCCGTGCCGTCGCGCAGCGCGGCGCGGCGACCGGCACCGACGTACCGGCCTCCAGGCGTGCGGCGAGGCGTGCCACCGAGCCGTCCTCGGTCAAGTCCCGCGCTTTCCCGGCCAGTCGGGCGGGGCCCACCGTGCCGATGCGGGTGCCCTGTTCGCCGAAGGCGAGGTGTGCGGCGACCCATTCGAAGCTCTCGGGCACACCCGGTTCGCGCTGCCGCGCGCGGACGCGGGCCACGTCCTCACGGCCGACCGTGCCGGACCGGCCGAGGGCCGGGCACCGGTGCGGGGGACGGCGTCGCAGTACGCCTCCAGCTGGGCGAGCCGGTCGGAGAGCACGGGGGCGTCCTAAGCGGATCGCGCCCCGTAGGGGCGCGGGGAACTGCGCGCTCAGCCACGACGCACCTGCAGTCGACGATCCCGGGGCTTCGCCCCGAACCCCCTGGGGTGGTGCGTCGACTGCGGGCCGGTGGGGGCTTGTCGCGCAGTTCCCCGCGCCCCTACGGGGCACCTGCCGGTCGCGCCCACGCGGCGGAGCCGCATGATGTAGGCGCCCCGCGCCTCTTACGGGGTGTACCCCGCCTGCGACAGCGCCGACACCATCACCGAGCCGATCACGATCGTGCTGTGCGTCAGCTCGTCCAACTGCCGCCGCTGCTCGGCAGGAAGGTGCCAGTCCTCCCACCACACCGTCTCCTGGTGCGAGCAGGCCCCCGGCCGTTCCGTCGCCCACGCCTGGGACAGCTGCTGCGCCAGCGGAACGACCCGGCGCGCGTGGTCCGCATAGGCCTGCAGCAGCACCGTCATGTGACTGCCCGGCAGATAGTCTCTCCACAGCGCCAGCAGCTCGTCGGCGACGCGGGCGGCGTCTTCCAGCCACAGGACGTGCTGGGTCACCCAGCCCTGCGGGTTGCGGCAGGCGGGCATTCCGGGCAGCAGGCGCTGCTCCAGCTGCTCGCGGCGGGCGAAGAACTCACTGGCCAGGGCCAGTTCCTCGGGGATCGGGGTCCAGGTGCGCTGGTGCAGGGCGACGGCGGCGGCTTCGACGGCGTGGGTCGTCATTCCGCCACCCTACGCGACCTGCAGGAACTCCGGACCGGGCGGCCCCGCCCCCTACCACCCGGGCACATGTGCCGGAGGAAAATGCCAAAACCCTCACGTCCGAGTGCTCTTATCGGTTACCTTCCGTCGCACGGGGCACGCCACTGGTAATCGGGAGAGGATCGTGTGACCGGTATCGACGGGTGCTTAGCCGAGGCCATGACCATCCCGGGGGCCCGGGGCGCGAGCCTGGTGGACTGGAGCAGCGGGCTGGCCCTCGGGGCGGCGGGCGACGGACCGGGCCGCGACCACGAGACCGCGGCGGCGGAGACCGCCGAGCTGGCCCGGCTGGCCTTCGAGAGCGGGGCGTTCACCGCCGCGGCCGGCCCACGGCGGGGGTCCGGATCGGGGCCCGTCGAGGACGTGATCGTCACCGCGCAGGGCAGCTACCACCTGATCCGCTTCGTCGAGACCTCCTTCGACAGCAGCGTCTTCCTCTACCTGTGGCTGGACCGCACCGAGGCCAATCTGGCGGTGGCCCTGTTCCGGCTCAAGAGCATCACCGCCCGGCTGGTGCCGGCATGACCGCCGCCGTGCTCACCCGGCTCGCCGCGACCGGTGCCACCGGGGCGCTGCACGGCCGGGTGGGGGCCCTCTACTTCGCCGACGGCGCCGTGGTGCACGCCGAGAGTCCGGCCGTGCCGGACGTGGGGTGGCGGCTCACCGCGGGAGGACGGTTGTCGGCGCGGGAGTGGGAGGAGGCGATCGAGGAGGGCGGGCCGGACCACCGGGCCGGGTGCCTCCTCGTCGAGCAGGGCCGGCTGAGCCGGGGCGAGCTGGAACTGTGCCATCTCAGCGCGCTGTTCGACGCCGCCTATTTCGTCCTGTCCCCGCTCGACCGCTCCCAGCAGGCGCCGGACCGGTTCCTGAAGGAGGCGCGGCACTGGTTCGGGCCGGTGCGGCCCGTGCCCGTGTCCGTCCTGCAGCGCGAAATGAACCGGCGGCGCGCGCTGCTCGAACTCGCCTGGCCGCGGCCCGAGGTGGACGTGGCCCCGGTCGTCCCTGCCCCCGGCGCGGGGGCCGGCGGGGCCGGCTGCGACGAGCCGGCGTGCGGGCGGCGGGCCGTCCTGGCGGCGGCCGACGGCGTCCGCACCCCGCTGCAGATCGCCCGGGCCCTCGGGCGCTCGGCCTTCGCCACACTGCTCGACGTCCGGCGGCTGGCGGCGGCCGGGCTGGTCCGCACCCCGGAGGCGGCGGGCCCGGTGCCGGGCGGTCCCGTGCCCCGGGCCGTGGGCCCGGACGTTCCCGAGATCTCCCTGCTGTACCGGATCCGCGACGCTCTGGAGGCCCTGTGACCCGGTCCGTGACCCCCGTCGCACCGATCTCATGATGAGGCGTGCCCTGAGGCAGTTCGCCGGAAGGAGGCAGTCGATGACCGCCGCACCCGAGGTGCTCTCCGAGCTCCAGGGACTACGGGTCCGGGTACCGCACCTGACCGGTGCGCTGGTGGCCAGCACGGACGGGCTGGTGATCGCGCACGTGGTCAGCGACCTGGAGCCGGACGGCCTCGCGGCGCTGACCGCCGCGGCGCTGGGCGTGGGCGCCCGGCTGACGGAGGCCGTGAGCCACGGCGGCTTCCGGGAACTGCTCGTCTCGGGCGAGCGCGGCTACGTGGCCACCTACGCGGCCGGGCCCTCGTGCGTGCTGACGCTGCTGGCGTCGGCCGAGGCCAACGTGGGCCGGCTGAATCTGGAGGCCCGCAGGGCGGGCCCGCGGATCGCCGGCCTGGTCGACGGCGCGCTGGAGCGTCAGCGCCAGGCGTGAGCGGACGACCCGGCTTTCCTTCGGTTTCTCTCCATTCTCCGGCGACACCGCCGGAGAAACACCCGACCCGGAAAGGGAATTGACCGTGCTGAACACCGAAACGGCCCTCAAGGACGCGATGAGCTCGATCGAGGGAGCCCTCGGCGTGGCCCTCGTCGACTACGGAAGCGGAATGGCGCTGGGCACCCTGGGCGGCTCGCAGTCGCTCGATCTGAACGTCGCCGCCGCAGGGAACACGGACGTGGTGCGGGCCAAGCTGCGGACCATGGAGATGCTGGGCATCCAGGACTCCATCGAGGACATCCTGATCACCCTCGGCAGCCAGTACCACCTGCTCAGGCTGCTGACCGGGCGCGGCGGCAACGGGCTGTTCCTCTATCTGGTGCTCGACGCCAAACGCGCCAATCTGGCGATGGCCCGGCACCAGCTCAAGCGGATCGAGGGCGAACTGGAGGTCTGAGTGCCGCGGCACTAGGCTGGAATGGACCTCGGGAGGCGATGTGTCATGACATTCGTCCAGGTAATCGACTGCAGAACCAGCAAATACTCCGAGATGAACCGCCTCTTGGACGCCTGGGTCGAGCAGACCGAGGGGAAGCGCACGGCCACCCACTCCCTCGTCGGCCGGGACCACACGGAACCGGACCATTACGTGGAGATCATCGAATTCCCCTCCTACGAAAAGGCCATGAGCAATTCCAATCTCCCGGAGACCAACCGGATCTTCGAGGAGATGGTGTCGCTCTGCGACGGCATGCCGACGTTCACGGATCTCGACGTCGTCCGGGAGGACCGGCTCAACAAGGCGACCGCGCGCCGGTTCTTCGACGAGGTCGCCTCGGACGGGCGCCTCTCCCTGGTCGACGAGCTGTTCCTCACGGACTACCGGCACCACGACGTCGGCAAGGAGGCCGCCAGCGTCATCGGCACGGAGCCGCTGAAGAGCGACATCGCCGACTGGCGGCAGGCCTTCGACTTCCGGTTCACGCTGGACAGCGAGCTGGCCGAGGCCGACCGGGTCTGCATCCGCTGGACCTGGCGGGCCACCCACCGGGGCACGTTCATGGATGTCCCGCCGACCGGCCGCCAGGTGGAGATGACCGGTGTCACCGAGTTCCGCTTCCGGGACGGCCGGATCGAGGAGGCCTGGTGGACCTACGACCGGCTGGGCCTGCTGCGGCAGTTGGGGGTCAGCGTCTGACGGCGCGCAGGACGACGAACTTGGGGTCGCCGGCGACGAGTTCGCAGTTGCCGAAGATGCGCTTGAGCGTCACGTGGTAGCCGAGGTGGCGGTTGCCGACGACCCAGAGTTCGCCGCCGGGGCGCAGCGCCCTGCGGGAGTCGGCGAACATGCGCCGGGCCGTGGTGTCGGTGGTGGCCTGGTGCGAGTGGAACGGCGGGTTGTTGAGGACCAGATCCGCGGAGCCCGCCGGAACGTCCGCGAGGCCGTCGCCCACCCGGAACTCCGCCGTGGCGGCGGCCCCGGCGTTCGCGCGGAAGGTGGCCTCCGCGGAGGCCACCGCCTGGAAGGACTCGTCGACGAACGTCACCGTGGAGGCGGGGTTGGCCAGCGCCGCCGCCGTGCCGACCACGCCGTTGCCGCAGCCGAGGTCGATCACGCGGTCCGGGCCCTGGCGGTGCGGCAGGTGGCCCAGGAAGAACCGGGTGCCGATGTCGAGACGTTCGGCGCAGAAGACGCCCGCGTGGTTGGTGACGGTCATCCCGGAGGCCGCCCCGATGCCGGCGGGCAGGGTGTAGGTGTGCGGCCAGGGGTTGGTGCCGGGGGTGCGCGCGGGGTCCGGGGTGCAGAAGATCAGGCGCGCCTTCTTCACGGCCAGGGAGGTCCGGGTGGGGCCGAGGATGCGCTCGAAGAGCCGGAGCGTCGAGGTGTGGATCTCCTTGACCATGCCGGTGCCCACGACGACGGTGCCCTCGTGGACGGCGGGGGCGAGGCGGTGCAGCTGGTCCTCCAGGAGCGCGAGGCTCTTGGGGACGCGCACGAGCAGCACGTCGATCCGGTCCGGCGGGGTGTCCTGCGTCGTCAGCAGCCGCGCCGTGTCCGGGGCGACGCCGTTGCGGGCCAGGTTGGCGCGGGTGGCCTGCTGCCCGAGGTACGAGTCGGTGATCTGCACGGGGCGGTGCGCGGCGAGCGCGGTCACCAGGGCGCCCCAGCGATCGCCCACGACGGCCACGGTGCCCGACAGGTCCACCGGGTCCCCGTCGATTCCCTTCAGGTGCCGCAGCAGGTACTCGT
This sequence comes from Streptoverticillium reticulum, assembly GCF_047456005.1. Lineage (NCBI taxonomy): Bacteria > Bacillati > Actinomycetota > Actinomycetes > Kitasatosporales > Streptomycetaceae > Streptomyces > Streptoverticillium reticulum. The sequence goes on from NZ_CP179755.1 coordinate 919,756, forward strand.
CGGCGGCGTCCCAGGCGCGGAGCGTGTCGCGGGGGTCTTCGGGGAAGCGGGCGAGGTCGAGTTCGCCCCAGGGCGTCGTGAAGCAGTTCATTGTGCCCTCAGGCTAACCGAGTGCGCTCCGCCGCCGGACGGCCGCACTCCGCGTCCGCCGCCGCGCCGTCAGGACTCCTCGGGACTCCTCGGGGCTTCTCAGGACTTCTTGAGGGCCGCGGCCGCCGTGGACCAGTTGGTGCGGAGCCGGTCGAGATACGTCTGCGCGTCCGCGCCGGGCTTCGCCCCGCGGGCGAAGGCGGCCATGTTGCCCCCGCCGGCGTTGTAGCCGAGGGCGAGCAGCTCGTCCTTGGTGTAGGAGCCGGACCAGTGGTCGGGCAGCTGCCCTGCGAGGTCGTGCAGGAACCACGCGGCGGCCTCGACGGCCAGGTTCGTGTCGTCGGGCAGTTCCTGCCAGTCGCGGTGCGCGAAGTCCCGTCCCTGCTTGGTCTCGTCGAAGGCGGCCTTGTGCATGTTGGCGATCCCGAACGCGGCGTCCGGCTTGATCTTCTGCCAGGCGCGCTGGAAGTCGGGGTCGTGGGGTTTGTAGGACTCGTTGTAGAGGACGGCCATCAGCAGCTGCGGGTGGATCCCCGCCTGCGCCGCGTACTTGGCGACGGGCGCGGCGTAGTGGGACGGATCCTCGTTGGCCCGCGGCTTGCCGGGGTCGGCGCTCGGCGACGGGGTGCCCGCGCCGGCGGCCGGGGACGACGCAGGTGCTGGATCATGGCCGGAACATGACGTCAGGGCACACACGACCGCTGCCGCCATGGCCCATCGGGCACCGTGCTTCGTCCTCACCTGGCCTCCTCGACTGCCGATTATGCCGGACGGGCCGGCGCGGGATCAGCCCGTCCGTCGGGAGGTCCGGGCGGCGATCCAGCCCGCCCCCTTGGCGGCGAGGACCCGGCGGCGGCGCCAGCGCGAGCGGGACGGCACCATGACGGTCCGGTCCGACGGCTGGCTCAGGGCCAGCTCCGTCAGGCGCCGCCCGGCCTGGGCGAGCTCGGTGAGGAGACGGTCGCGGTGCCCGCCCTGGCCCGCGGACCGCAGCGCGGTGTAGAGGCCCTCGATCTCGGCCACGGCCGCGCCGATCCGGATGTTCCTGCTGCCTGTTGACGGTGTGCTGCCCCGCGGCACCTGCGGCACCTTCCTTCGCCCGTATTCGCCCGACATGGGTCGCTCCGGATGCCGCGCACCTCTCCGCCGTCGACCGGGGAACTCATCGAGCCAGGCGCATCGACTTGCGCCCCGCAGCAATGATTGCACCTTTGCGCAATCCAGCAATAATGTTTCGATGCTTTCGCGCCGCGGGCAGGACCGTCACCGGCGCGGGGCCGGACGGGGCGTCAGCCCGCCACGGCCACCACCGCCTCGGGGTGGGCGAGTTCGTGCTCAGTGGCCCGGGTCCAGCCCCGCCGGTCGTACAGCCGCGAGACCACATAGCCCACGACGAGCGCACCGAGCCCGTAGGCCCCCAGCACCGCGCAGGCCTGTGTGAGGCCCGATCCGCGGCCGTCGAAGAAGACCAACGAGCGGATGCCGTCGGTCACATGACGGGCCGGCAGCACCCCACCCACCGCGTCAGCGAACCGCGGCTGGGCCTCCAGCGGGATCGTGCCGCCGGACATGGGGATGCCGAACAGGGTGACGAGCAGCAGCGCGAGGACCTGTCCCGGTGTGCCGAAGACCGCGAACAGCGCGAGCGTCAGCAGGGTGACCGCCGCACACGCGGCGCCGCAGAACAGCCACAGCTGCACGGGCCGGTCGGGCTCGACGCCGACGCCCCACACCGCGACGGCGTCCACCGCGCTGCCGGCCACGAAGCCCATGACGACGCCGGTGCCCGCCTTGGCGAGGAAGGTGGTGGAGCGGGCGATGCCGATCACGGGGTTCATCACGCGGCGCGGGCCGACCTCCAGCGGGGCGTAGCCGAGGCCCGCGTCGACGGCGGTGGTGAGCAGGATCGCGGGCAGCAGGCCGGAGATGAGCAGGGCGATGGTGATGTAGACGGAGATGGAGCCGCCCGCCGTGGCGCCGGAGATGTGCCGGGCGGGCTCGGCGAGGACCCGTACCGGGTCCTGGAGCAGGACCAGGCGGTCGGCGCCGGGTGCGGCCGGGCCGGAGCGGGCGCGCTCCGCGAGGGTCGTGCCAAGTCCGGCGGATGCGGCGGCGGCCGCCTGGCGGGCCGCCTTCTCGCCCATCGAGGAGGCGAGGCCGCCGGAACCCTCGTTGGTGAGGACGGTCATGGCCGGGCGCTGGGGCCGGCCGCCGGGGGCGACGAGCGAGAGCGCGGCGCGGCTGAAGTCCTGGGGCACGACGAGCGCGGCGTAGGCGTCGCCCGAGGTGAGGATCCTCTGCGCCTCCTCGCGGGAGCGCACGGTGCGCCACGCGACGCGCCCGTCCTGGTGGCCGGCCGCCTGGATGCGTGCGGTGACGTCCTGGCCGAGCCGGACGTCGGTGCCGCCGGGGAGCCGGGCGCCCTGGTCCTGGTCGACGAGGACCAGGGGCAGGTCGTGCAGCCGGCCCTGGGGGTCGGAGGCGGGGCCGAGGTAGGCGATGGTGCTGAGGGCGGCCAGCAGGCCGCCGATGACGACGACAACCCAGGTACGGGGTTGTTTCCAGAGAGTGCTTGCCCGCACTGCGGGGCCGCCTTTCGGTCGGTGGAGGACGTCGGTGGAGGACGGGGGCGGGTCAGCTTCGGGCCGGGCGGTCGAACGCCGCGGGCACCGCCTCCGACAGGTGACGGTGCCCGCGTTCCAGCAGTCGGGCGAACGTCACGGGGTCGCTGATCGACAGCGTGTGGTGCCCGTTCACGTGGCAGAGCCGGACATAGGTGCCCGACTCCCGCACGACGTGCAGGAACGTCTTCTCCTGGGCGCGGAACAGCCGGTCGCTGCGGCTGTTGACGAGCAGGAGGGGGACGCGGACGCGGGCCGCGACCGCGAGGAAGTCACGGCGGGTGAGGTCCCCGACGACCTCGGGGAAGGCGCGGACGGCCAGGCCGCCCGACATGACGGCCGCGTAGCTGTCGGGCGGCAGCCGCCGGTGCAGTGCCCGGTCGGAGAGGCGCGCGGTGCGCTCCGGGCCCAGCTTCTCGAAGGCCCGGGCCGCGGTGCGGTACACCCGGCCCGTGAAGCGCTCCGGCCGGGCGGTGGCGCCGTGCACGAGCAGCGCGGCGGTGCGGTCGGGGTGTGCCGCGCCGTAGGCGAGGGCGACGTATCCGCCCAGGGAGGTGCCGGCGACCAGGGGGCGCCGCCCGGTGGCCGTGGAGGCCTCCGTCACGGCGGCGTCCACGCGGGCCACCGCGTCCTCCAGGGTGAACTGCTCGCCCTGCAGGGCCCCGTGGGCCGGGAGGTCGGGTGCGGTGATGCGGAACCGCGGGGTGAGCCGGGCGGCGTGCGGGTCCCACATCCGGGCGGAGAGCCGGATGCCGTGGACGAGCACCAGCGGCGGGGCGTCGTCCGGTCCTGCCGTCCAGATCCCGGGGAGGCCCGGGGCCTGGCTCAACCCGTTCGTCATCGTGTCTCCGTCTCCCGAGTGCCGGCCGTTCCACAACAAGGCAACGCAACGGTGCGTTGCGATCGTAGAGAGCGCCGGGCTAGATTCGCAACAGAACGTTGCGTTGCTTTTCGCTTCCGCGCGGGAAGCCGGGAGGATGCAGCAGAGACCCACCGGAGCGAGAACGGAGCGCACAGCCATGACCAGGAACCCGGCACCGGCCGGCGGCGGCCCCCGCCGCAAGGCCGAGATCTTCACGGCCACCCTCGGGCTCCTGGCCGCACGCGGCTACGACGCGCTGACGATCGAGGGCGTGGCCCAGAGCTCCGGGGTGAACAAGACCACCATCTACCGCTGGTGGCCCTCGAAGTCCGAACTGCTGCGGGACGCCCTGCTGCACGCGCCCGCCATGCAGTTCGAGGACGCGGACACCGGGAGCCTGCGCGGCGACCTGGAGGCGATCGCCGGTCAGGTGCAGGGGCTGCTGAGCGACGAACGCAGGCGGGCCGTGGTGGAGTCGGCTCTGGTGGGGGCGGTCCGCCATCAGGCCATGCGGGAGCTGGTGGTCTCGTTCCTCGACGACCGCTTCGGCCGCCACCGGCCGGTCTTCGAGCGCGCCGTGCAGCGCGGCGAGCTGTCACCGGACTTCGATCCGGCGCCGCTCGTGGACGCCATGGCCGGGGCGCTGTGGATGCGGGTGCTGGTGCGGCGCGAGCCGGTGGCCGCGTCCTTCACCGACCACCTCATCGGACTGCTGACGGACGGGGTCGGGCAGGCGGCGCAGCGCTCCGCCCGGCCTGGTCGCTGACCGTGCGCAGGTGCCGGAGCACCTCGCGGTAGGAGCGGGCGGCGGACACCTCGTAGTAGTCCAGGCCGCGTTCGGCGCAGTAGGCCCTGACGATCGGGCGGCTCGCGCGCAGCGCGGGACGCGGCAGGCCAGGGAAGAGGTGGTGCTCGATCTGGTAGTTGAGCCCGCCGTAGCAGAAGTCGTGCAGGCGGGTGCTGCGGATGTTGCGCGAGGTGAGCACCTGCCGGCTCAGCCAGTCCGGCTCGTCCGCACCGTCGCGCACGGGCATCCCCTTGTGGTTGGGCGCGAAGACGCAGCCCAGGTAGACCCCGAACAGCCCTTGGTGGACGGCGACGAAGAGCACGGCGCGCAGCGGGCCGAGGACGGCGAGGACCGCTGCGGCATAGAGCACGGCGTGCACGGCCAGCAGGACGGTCTCGGTGCGCGGCCGGCGGACGGTCCCGCGCCGGATGGCGAGGACGGATCCGATCCGCAGGCCCAGCCCCTCCAGGTTCAACAGCGGGAAGAACAGGGCCGCCTGATGGCGGATCACCCATGCGCGCAGGCGGGATGCGCCCTCGGCCTGGCGCGGGGAGAAGGCGACCACCCGGCGCAGGATGTCCGGGTCGAGGTCGAGGTGGTTGGGGTGACTGTGGTGGCGGGTGTGGTGGTTCATCCACCAGCCGTAGCTGAAGCCCAGGAAGAGATTCCCGTGCACCAGGCCGAGCACGTCCATCGCCCGGCGGCTGCGGGTGACCTGGCCGTGGCCGACGTCGTGGCCGAGCAGCCCGGTCTGCCCGTAGGCGAAGGCCAGCAGCACCGCCGTGCCGAGCTGCCACCAGGAGTCGCCGAGCCGGGCGAACAGGGCCCAGGAGCCGCCGAGCAGTGCGGAGTTGGTGACGAACTTCGCGGCGTACCAGCCGTGCCGGGGCCGCATCAGCCCGGCCTCGCGCACGGCGGCCTGGAGCGGGGCGAAGGACTCCGCACCGGGAGTGGAAACCATGGGCTGCTGCCCCTCTCGTGACGTGTGTCAGCGCTCCGCAGCGTCCTTGATCCGCCGCAGAGTGGTGCGCATGCCGGTCCGGTTGGCGTCGGCCCGGCGGCCGGCCGGGGTGCCGGTGAAGACCAGACCCAGGAGTTCGGTGAACCGGGCGCCGGGGCCGGTGCGCAGGTCCTGCCAGTACTCGGTGACCTTCGTTCCCCCGCCCCCGGCGCCCTCGGCGCCCGCGTCCGCCACGGGCTCGAAGCGGTAGCCCCAGCGGGCCACCGGCAGCCCGAAGGTGCTCACGTCGAAGGCGAACTCCCGCGCGTGCTCGGCACGGACGACGCGGCACCAGGTGAACCAGACGAACGGGCCCTTCCTGTTGAAGCCCACGAATCCCCGGCCGGTGCGAACGGGCGGGCGCGGCACCCAGACCGCGCGGCATTCCGGGCTCCATCTCCCCATCGCCCGCACATCGGCGACGGCCGAATAGAGCCGCTCCCGCGGGGCGTTCACCAGGATACTTTCCTCCACCGTCCACCGACGTGCCATCGATAACCTCCGGTTCCTTGACGGCCGGTCATGTTCCGTTCGGCGCCCGCAGAAAATATCCGGCGGTAACCGGAATCCGCAACAGCCTTTTCCTGTCGCCCCGTTCACGCGATCTTCACTTGACGGGCTCCCGGCCCGACCGTAGGTTTGGAACGAGTCGGATCGTTCCGAGTGGCCGCCCCCAGGGTGGCCGCTCCGGGGCGGTCGGCCCGCTGCCAACGGGGGCAACTGGTGTGATCTGCAACGTTGCCGGCGCGGGCGAGTCACACATGGGGGAAATAATGATCAAGGTCGCCGCTGCGATCTCCGTTGCGCGCTGTTGCGCCGCACCCGCCTTCCGTCGCCGTCAGGGCGCCCGGGCACACTGATGGCGCCACTCCACGAGGAATCCGTGGGGCCCCGGCAATACCACGACACCTTTTCCCCGCCGCCCGGCGCGGCGGCCGAACGGGAATTGACCACACTGTCCGACATTCTCGGCAGGGTCGTTCAGGAAATCGTCGTCCGTATTCCTCGCCAGGGCACCTCCATGCCTTTTTCCCAGACCACCGAAAGGTGAGAAGTTGAGCGTCATAGACAAGTGCGCGGCCTACACCAGGGCACGTACGGCGCGGGAGAGCGGGCTGTATCCGTACTTCCTCGCGTTCGACGGCCGCGACGCGGGCACGGCACGCCTGGCGGACGGCCGGGAAGTGGTCATGTGCGGGTCCAACGACTACCTCGGACTGAGCACCGACCCACGGGTCACCGAGGCGGCCGCCGAGGCCGCCCTGCGGCACGGCGCGGGCTGCACCGGGTCGCGCTTCCTCAACGGCAACCTCGAACTGCACGACCGCCTGGAGCGGGAGCTGGCCGCCTTCTTCGGCAAGCCGGCCGCCCTGATGCTCACCACCGGCTACCAGGCCAACCTCGCTGCCGTCGCGGGCCTGTGCGGCCCGGGCGACACCCTGTTCGTCGACAAGGAGGCGCACGCCTCGCTCATCGACGCCGCCCGGATGAGCCGTGCCCGGATCCAGTGGTTCGCGCACAACGACACCGCGGCCCTCGCCGCGAAGCTCGACCGGCTCCCCGGGCGCGGCGGCCGCATGGTGATCGTCGACGGGGTCTACAGCATGGAGGGCGACCTCTGCCCGCTGCCCGAACTGGTCCGCGTCTGCGAGGAGTACGGCGCCACGCTCCTCGTCGACGACGCCCACGGGGCGGGCGTGCTCGACAAGGGCCGCGGCACCTGCTCGCACTTCGGCCTCACCGACCGGGTGCCGCTGATCACCCTCACCTTCTCCAAGGCCTTCGGCTCCATCGGCGGGGCCGTCCTCGGCGACGAGGACGTCATCGACTACCTGCGCCACAACGCCCGCAGCCTGATGTTCTCCGCGAGCGCGAGCCCCGCCAACGCCGCGGCCGCCCTGGAGTCGCTGCGCATCCTGCGCGCCGAACCCTGGCGGTGCAGCAGCGTCGTGGACAACGCGGACTTCATGCGCCGCGAACTGGCCGCGCTGGGCTACGAGGTGGGCGCGAGCACCACGCCCATCGTGCCCGTCGGCTCCGGGGACGAGCTCGCCACCCTGCGGGCCTGGCAACTCCTGGTCGACCAGGGCGTGTACGTCAACGCCGTGCTGCCGCCCGCCGCCTCCCCGCGCCTGCGCACCAGCTACACCGCGGTGCAGACCCGCGCCCAGCTGGACCGCGCCCTCCGCGGCTTCGCCGCGGTCCGGGAGCGGGTGCTGGGCGTGCCCGGCCAAGGCACGGCGCCCCGAGCCACCAGGTAGTGCGTCGACTGCAGGCCGTCTTCGGCTGGTCGCGCAGTTCCCCGCGCCCCTTACGGGGCCCCACCCACCGGAGCTGAAGCATGCCCACCGCACTCGTCACCGGAGCCACCGCAGGCCTGGGGAAGGCCTTCACCCGGGCCCTCGCCGAACAGGGCTGGGACCTGGTGCTCGTCGCCCGGTCCGGCACCGACCTCGAACGGCACGCCGCCCGCCTGGCCCTGGGCCACGGCACCCGTGTCGACGTGCTCCCCGCCGACCTCACCACGGACGAGGGCTGCGCCGCCGTCACCGCCCGGCTCGCCGGGGACCCCGCCGTCGACCTCCTCGTCAACAACGCCGGAATCGGCTACGAACGCCCCTTCCTCGACACCGGGATCGAGGCCGAGGAGAGACTGCTCGACCTCAACGTCCGCGCGGTGCTGCGGCTCACGAACGCCGCCCTGGAGCAGATGACGAAGCGCCGCTCGGGCGCGATCCTCAACGTCGCCAGCGTCGCCGGGCTCGGCCCCGCCTGGCTGAGCTCCACCTATCCGGCGAGCAAGGCCTGGATCATCGGCTTCACCGAGTCCCTGGCCACGTCCCGGCAGGTCCGCTCCGCGGGCATCCGGATGACGGCCCTGCTCCCCGGCTACACCAGGACCGAGTTCCACCAGCGCGCCGGCATCCCCACCACCTTCCCGCCCGCCTGGCTCTGGCTCGACGCCGACGACGTAGCCCGCACGGCGCTGCAGGACCTGCGCCGGGGCAAGGTGCTCAGCATCCCCAGCTCCCGCTACAAGATCGCCGCCTGGGGGCTGCGGCACCTGCCGCGCGCGCTCTCACGGAAGTTCGCGTGGGACATCAGCGGGCCTGCGCACTGAACCACGGGTCATCGCACCACGGCACAGAAGAACCATTTCATGGGGGACTTTTCATGACAGCTGTCTCTGCCGCCCCGCCGGCCACCCCGGCACAGCTCAAGCTGCACACGCACGCCCAGCTCTTCCCCGACGACGCGTCCTTCAACCTCTGCGGCGCGTTCCGCATCACCGGCGACGTCGACGTCGAGCGCCTGCGCACCGTGCTGGGCCGCCTCGGCGCCGGCATCCGCGCCCTCAACACCGCCTTCGAGCACCACGCCGGCACCGTACGGGCCGTGCACCGCCGCCCCGCGGAGGACCCGGCGGACCCCGCCGCGGCCGTACCGGTCACCGTGCTCGCGGGCGACGCCCGCACGGAGGTCGCCCGGCTGCTCACCGAGCAGGCCGACACCCCGCTGCCGCCCGACGCACCCCGGCAGTACGACTTCCGCATCTACCGGGACGACGAGGCCGTCTACCTCACGCTGCTCTTCTCCCACCTGGTCAACGACGGCTACAGCTTCTTCAACTTCGTCGCCGAACTCGAACGCCTCTACGCCGAGCCGCAGGCGGCCCTCTCCCCCGCGTGCGAGGACGACCCGGCCGCCCTGGTGCAGCCCTCCGCGCCCTCGCCCGCGGCCGTGGAGTTCTTCCGCGAGCGGCTGGGCCACCTCACCACGCTCGGCGACGACCGCCTCCGGGGCCGCCGGACCACGGGCGGCGCCCTGCGCGGCGAGGAACGCCGGCTGGAGCTGGGCGACGAGCTCAGCGCCGCCGTCCGCGCCCGGGCCAAGGAGCTCGGCTGCACGCCGTTCGCCTTCTTCCTCGCCGCCTACCTGGTCACCTACGCCCGCGTGACCGGCGGCCGCACCCTGGTCGCCGGGATCCCGCTGGCCAACCGCCGCGGCCTGCGCCAGCGGCAGGCGTTCGGCTACTACGTCAACACCCTGCCCCTGGCCGTGGACCTCCGTGCGCACGGCACCTTCGAGGACCTGCTGCGCACCGTGCAGTCCGCCAGCGTCGGCATGCTGCGCCACCAGGACCTCGACCTGAGTGCCGCCGCCCGTGAGGCGGCCCCGCGCATCGGCAGCGGGCTGCTGGCCACCGACAACGCCTTCACCTACTACAAGCAGCCGCTGGAGATCCGGCTGCCCGGCAGCACGGTGGAGTCGCTGCCGCTGCCGCGCCGTCTGGTGAAGTACCCCCTGTCGATGAACGTCGAGGACTACGGTGCGGCCTTCGCGGTCAACGTCGAGTGCTCGGACGAGCAGTGGGCCACCGACCCGCTGGCCGTGATGCACCACGTCGTGGAGCTGGCCGCCGAGGACCCCAAGCGCCGCCTGGAGGACATCCCCGCGCTCCCGCCCGCGGCACAGGCACGGCTGTTCGCCCTGGTCAACCCGGAGGCCGGGCAGGAGCCGCTCGCCGTTCCGGCCTCGCTGGCCGCCTGGTTCGAGGAGACCGCGCGCCGGCACCCCGGGCGCACGGCCGTCCGCGCCGAGGACGGCTCGCTCACCTACGCCGAACTCGACGAGCGCGCCGACCGCGTGGCCCGGCGGCTCACGGAACAGGTGCCGGGCAGCCACGTCGGCATCGCCATGCGCCGCGGGACGGACCTCGTGGCCGTCATCCTCGGCACGCTCAAGGCCCGCAAGACGTATGTGCCGTTGGACCCGCACTCCCCCGCCGCCCGGATCGAACAGATCCTGACGGCCTTCCCCGAGGGCATCGCGGTCGTCGAGGACGAGGTGCACTGGCCGTCCTCGGGCCTGCGCTCCCTCGCCTCCGGCGAACTCCTGGCCCCGGGCGCCGGAGGGGAGCGCCCTGCGGCCGGGAACGCCGGGGACGACCCGGAGACCTGCGCGTACGTCATCTTCACCTCGGGTTCCACCGGGCGCCCCAAGGGCGTCCAGGTCACCCACCGCAATGTGATGCGGCTGATGCGCGGCAGCGAGCGGCACTTCGGTTTCGGGCCGGGGGACACCTGGAGCCTGTTCCACTCCTACGCCTTCGACTTCTCCGTGTGGGAGATCTTCGGCGCACTGCTGTACGGCGGCACGCTCGCCGTGGTGCCCGAGACCTGCGCCAAGTCGCCCGACGCGTTCAAGGAGTTCCTGGTCCGGGAGCACGTCACCGTCCTCAACCAGACGCCGTCCGCCTTCTCCCAGCTGCTCAAGGTCCTCACGCCCGAGGACGCCGGGCGGCTGGCCGTGCGGACCGTGGTCTTCGGCGGCGAGGCGCTGCGCTACTCCGCCCTGCTGCCCTGGTACGAGATCATGGGCGAGCGGGCGCGGCTGGTGAACATGTACGGGATCACCGAGACCACCGTGCACGTCACCCACCACGCCGTCACCCCGGAGTACGCCCGCGGCGAGACCGCCTCGGCCATCGGGCGCCCGCTGCCCGACCTGACCGTCACCGTGGTCGACGAGGACGGCAACGTCTGCCCGCCCGGGGTGCCCGGCGAGATGGTCGTGGGCGGCGCCGGCGTGACCGCGGGCTACCTCGGCCGCCCCGAACTGACCGCGGAGCGCTTCCCGTTGCGGGGCGGCGAGCGGGTCTACCGCTCCGGCGACCTCGGCGCCGTGCGCCCCGACGGGACGCTCGTCCACCTCGGGCGGATCGACAAGCAGGTGCAGCTGCGCGGCTTCCGGATCGAGCTGGGCGAGATCGAGACCGCCCTGCTGGCGGTCGACGGGATCCGCGAGTGCACGGTGCGGCTGGACGAACGCGACCCGGAGCACCCGCAGTTGGTGGCCTTCGCGGCCGGCCCGGCCGTGCCGGACGACGCCGCGGTCCGGCAGATGCTGCGCGAGCGGCTGCCCGCGTACATGGTGCCCGCCCGCATCGTGCGGACCGCCGCGCTGCCGCTGACCATCAACGGCAAGGTCGACGAGGCGGCCCTGCCCTGGCCCGCCGCAGCCGCGGAAGCTGTGCAGGAAGGGCAGCAAGGGACAGCCTCCGGCTCGGCGTCCACCGAGGAGGCGGTGCGCGCGGTGTGGAACCGGGTGCTGCCGGGCGTCGCGTTCGGGCCGGACGACAACTTCTTCGACATCGGCGGCTCCTCGATGCACGTCGTCGAGGTGCACCGGCTGCTCCGCGAGGCGCTGGCCGCCCCGGGGCTGGAAATGATCGAGCTCTTCTCGCACACCACGGTGCGGCGGCTGGCCGCACACATCGACACCGCACGGGGGACGATCAATGACTGAGCAGGCACCGACCGGGCACGGCCCGGTGGCCGTCGTCGGCATGGCCGGGCGCTTCCCCGGCGCCGCGGACATCGGGGACTTCTGGGAGCAGCTGACGGGCGGCGCGGAGGCGGTCCGCCGCTTCACCCCGCAGGAGCTGGCGGATGCCGGGCTGTCCGAGGAGGAGGCGGCCGCGCCGAACCGGGTTCCCTACGGCGCCGATCTGGCGGATGCCGACCTCTTCGACGCCGGCTTCTTCGGCGTCACCCAGCGCGACGCGCGCCTGATGGACCCGCAGCACCGCGTCTTCCTGACCTGCGCCTGGCAGGCCCTGGAGGACGCCGGGCTGGCACCGGGCGCCGGCAGCGGACCGGTGGGGGTGTTCGCCGCCGGCAGCCTGAGCACCTATCTGCTCGCCAACGTGCTGCGCTCCGCCGAGTACGCCGATGCGGCGCTGTCGTACCCGGTGCTGCTCGGCAACGACAAGGACTTCCTGGCGACCCGGGTGTCGTACAAGCTCGACCTGCGCGGTCCGAGCATGAGTGTGCAGACCGCCTGCTCCGGCTCTCTCACCGCCGTGCACCTGGCGTGCGCGGCGCTGGCCCGCGGCGAGGTGCGGGCCGCGCTCGCGGGCGGGGTGAGCATCACCTTCCCGCAGACGTCGGGTTACGCCTACCAGGAGGGCGGCATCCTCTCCCGGGACGGTCACTGCCGGGTCTTCGACGCCCGGTCCGCGGGCACGGTCAAGGGCAACGGCTGCGGGGTGGTCGTCCTCAAGCGGCTGGAGGACGCCCTGGCCGACGGCGATCGCGTCTACGCGGTCGTCCGCGGGACCGCCGTCAACAACGACGGCTCCGACAAGATCGGCTTCACCGCGCCGGGTCCGGCCGGCCAACGGGCCTGCATCGAGGCCGCCCTGGCGGCCTCCGGCGTGCCCGCCGACGCCGTCGGGTACGTCGAGACCCACGGTACGGGCACCGCCGTCGGCGACCCGCTGGAGCTGGGCGCCCTGGCCGCCGCCTACCGGGCGGCGGGCGGCCCCGCCCCCGGCTGCCTCATCGGCAGCGTCAAGGCCAACATCGGTCACCTGGACGCCGCGGCCGGGGTGACCGGGCTGATCAAGGCGGCTCTCGCCCTGCACCACCGGACGGTGCCGCCGCAGATCAACTTCACCGAGCCCAACCCGCTGCTGAACGCCGCCGACCTGCCCTTCACCGTGCCGGCCACGGCCGTGGACCGCACCGTGGAGCCGCTGCGCGCGGCGGCCGTCAGCTCCTTCGGGCTCGGCGGCACCAACGCCCACGCCGTGCTCGAAGCGGCGCCCCCGGCCGGCGAGTTGCCCGACCCGGAGCCCGGCACGCGGTTCCCGGTCGTGCTCTCGGCCAAGGACGAGGAGGCGCTGACCGCCTCGGCCCGTGCACTGCGGGACGCCGTGGCGGGCGCGGAAGGCGCGGCCGCGGTGCGCGACATCGCGTACACGCTGCACACCGGCCGGTCCCGGATGACCTTCGGGCACGTCTTCACCGCCGCGACCGGCGACGAACTGCGCGCCGGCCTGGACGCCCTGCTCGACGGCGGCGCACGCGACGGCGAACTGCCCGCAACGGCCTGGGAGTCCGGCCCCGCCCGCAAGGTCTCCCTGCCCGGATACCCGCTGCGGCCGGAGCGGCACTGGATCGCACCGGACGCGCCCCGCCGCGAGGCACCGGCCGCCCCGGAGCCCGGACCCGCCGCCGTCCCGGTGGCGGACGGGGCCGAGGACGGGCTGCTGGAGCGCGTCATCGAGGTCCTGGAGTCCCACCTGGGCATGGAGGGGATCGCGCCCGACGACGACTACTACGACCTGGGCGGCGACTCCATGCTCGCCGTCGAGATCGTCAGCTCGCTGCGCGACCTGTTCGGCGTCGCGCTGGACATCGACGAGTTCGAGCAGCTGCGCACCCCCGACCAGATGGCCGGGCAGCTGCGCACCGCGCTCGCCGGCGGCGCGTCCCGGCACAGCGGCATCACCCGCATCCGGGAGGGCGAGGGCCGCACCGCCTACCTCGTCCACCCCGCGGGCGGCACCAACTTCCTCTACTTCAGGCTCGCCGCCCACTCGCGCTCCACGCCGCCCCTCGCGGCGCTGTCCTTTCCGTCCGACCCCGCCCGGCAGCCCGGCACCCTGCGGGACCTGGCCGCGCTGTACGTGGCGCGGATCCGCGACGAGCAGCCGGAGGGCCCGTACCGCATCGGCGGGTACTCCTTCGGCGGCAACGTCGCCTTCGAGATGGCGCTGCAGCTCCAGCAGGCGGGCCAGGAGGTGGAGCACCTGGTGCTGCTCGACGCCCACGTGCCGGAGAGCTACGTGGGCGGGCACGTGGACGCCGAGGACTTCGAGGCGGCGTTCCCGCTGCTGCTGGAGTCGGCCGCGCTGCGGGGCACCGACCCGCAGACGCTGCTCGACCGGGGCTTCCTCGCGGTGTGGCAGCACAACCACGACCTGCTCAAGGGCTACTACCCGGACCGCAGGTTCACGGGGGACATCGTGCTGCTGCAGGCGGAGCAGGCCGAGGGCGCCGCGCTGCTGGACGCGCTGCGGATCACGGCGCGCGACAAGTCGCTGTGGCAGCAGCACATCACGGGACAGCTGTCGGTCACCAAGGTCCCGGGCGACCACTTCACGATGTTCGACGAGGGCGACCACATCACCCGCCTCGGCGCGGCCTTCGACGAGGCCGTGGCCCGCTACGACGGAGAGCGGTGAGAACGCCGTGCTGAGTTACGGTTCGTACATCGACGGGCGGGAACACCCCGCGCAGCAGTGGGTCTACACCGTGCGGGCCTCGGCGATGCTCCGCGACTTCTTCGGCTCCTTCCGCCTCAAGCGCGGCCTGGAGCAGGGCCGGATCCGGCCCGAGGAGGCCGGGGACGAGGTGATCGGCCGCTGCGCGGTGGCCGACCGGCACGACGTCGAGGCGGCGGTCCGCTCCGCCGCCCGCGCCGCCGCCGAGTGGTCCACGGCACCGCTCGCCACCCGGATGAGTCTGATCGAGGTCTTCCACGACCTCGTCCGCGAGAAGCACGACGAGATCGTCGAGCTGATGATCGCCGAGGGCCACCCCCGGTCCCTGGCCCGCTGGGAGGCGGCCGGGATGATCGCCAACACCGGTGCGCAGACCCGGGAGTTCCTCGCCGGGCAGCTGGAGCACCGGGTGCGCACCGCCGAACGGGAGCTGACCGTGCGCCGGGTGGCCGACGGCGTCGTGTGCCTCAACCCGCCGCAGAACGCCACGGTCGCCAACGCACTGCTGGGGGTGTGGGTGCTCGCCGCGGGCAACGCCCTGGTGGTCCGGGCGCCGCGCAGTGCCCCCCTGGGGGTGATGCACGTCCTGCGCGAGCTGATCGCACCGGCGCTGGAGGCGGTGGGCGCGCCCGCCGCGGCCCTGTCCGTCCTCTGCTCCGATGCGCGGGCCACGCTGGACCAGTGGCTGGAGGACCCGCTGGTGGACGACATCATGTACTTCGGCGGCAGCGAGCAGGGGATCGCCTTCGGGGCCGCGTGCGTGGCCCACGGCAAGAAGCCGGTCCTCGAACTGGCCGGCAACGACATCTGCGTGGTGTGGCACGACGCGGACCTGGACCTGGCGGCCGAGGCGCTCGCCGAGTCGTTCCTGGGCTCCGGCCAGATCTGCATGGTGCCCAACTGCGCGGTGGTGCACCCGCGGATCGCCGACGCGCTGCTGGAGAAGCTGTGCGAGCGGGCCCGCCGCATCCGCCCGGGCTTCCCGGAGGCCGCCGACGCCCTGCTGTCCCCGGTGCTGCGCACCGACAGGTTCTTCGACGTCCTGCACCAGGCCCTGGCGGGCGGTGCCCGGCTCGTGGCCGGCGGGCGCAGGCTGGACGTCGACGGCGAACAGGACGACACCGGCGGGCTGTTCCTCGAACCCACCGTCCTGCGCGTCGACGGGCTCAAGGGCTCCCGCGACCTGGACGCCGTGCGGCACGAGACGTTCTTCCCGCTGCTGCCCGTCGTCGTCCCCGAGGACGGCACCGATGACGACGAACTGCTCGCCGCGATCGTGGCGTTCGTCAACGGCAACGCGTACGGGCTGCGCAACTCCCTGTGGACCTCGGACGACTCGGTCGTGGACCGGTGGCTCGCCGGGGTGCGCAACGGGGGCCTGCTGAAGGTGAACGACTCGCACGTGGGCTTCCTGCCCGTCCTGCCCACGCACGGGGGAACCGGCCTGACCGGCGGCCCCGGCGGCGAGGCCAACTACCCCGTGCTGCGCACCTCGCACCTGCAGGGCGTGAGCGTGGCGCGGAACGTACGGCGGCCGAGCGCCGCGGTGTTCGGGGACCCTGCCGAGGAGGCGACCGTCTGATGCGGACCATGGACAGCGCACGCGAGGCGTGCGAGAAGTTCCTGCCCGGCCTGGCCGGGGAACTGGGCGGTGTGCCGCTGCCGGTGCTGGAGGCGCCCGGCGGGCCGGGGCTGGACGCCTTCCGCCGGGCCGGCGGCCCGGGGCTGCTGATCCCGGGCGTGTACGGGGGCGGCGGGGCGGGCGCGCTGGAGGCCGTCCGCGTGGGCCGGGCGCTGGGTGCGCTGTCGCCCTCGCTCGGGGTGGCGACGGCCATGCACAACTTCTCGGTGGCGAGCCTGGTCGCGCTGGTGGGCTCGGCGGATGCGAGCGGCCTGGAGTGGATGCTCATCGAGGGCATCGCCCGGGACCGGCTGCTGGTCGCCTCGGGCTTCGCCGAGGGCCGCACCGGGTCCGGCATCCTGGACGCGTCGGTGACGGCGCGGCCCGTCGACGGCGGGTTCCTGGTCAACGGCTCCAAGAAGCCGTGCAGCCTGACCCGTTCGATGAACCTGCTCACCGCGGGCGTCGCGCTGCCCGCCGCGGACGGCGGGGAGGGGAGCGAACTGGGGGTCGCCCTGGTTCCGGCGGACTCCCCCGGCATCAGCAGGCGGCCGTTCTGGGAGGCGCCGTTCCTCGCGGGCGCCGAGAGCGACGAGGTGCTGCTGGAGGACGTGTTCGTCCCCGGCGAGCTGATGCTGCGCACGCAGACGGAGCTGGGCACCGGCCTGGACACCCTGCAGACCGTCGGCTTCGTCTGGTTCGAGCTGCTGGTGACCTCGGCCTACACCGGCGCGGTCGCCCGGCTCACGGAGACCGCGCTGGCCGCCGGGCGCGGTTCCGCCACGGACCGCGCGGCGCTGATCACGGGCATGGAGGCGGCCGCGGCCCTGGCCGAGCACGTGGCCCGCAGGGTCGACGACGGCCGGGTGGGCAACGAGGAGCTGGCCGCCTCGCTCACCGCCCGCTACGCGGTGCAGGAGCTGTTGGTGGACACCGCCGACCGGGCGGCCGAACTGCTGGGCGGGCTCGCCTTCGCCACGGCCCCCGACATCGGGCACCTGCTCGCCGTCAGCCGGGCCCTGGCCTTCCACCCGCCGTCCCGGTCGAGCACCGCCCAGGCCCTGGTCGACCACCACGCGGGCGCACCGCTGCGGGTGCAGTGAACAACGGAGGAGATCGGCAGTGACAGCACAGAACTCCGTGACCGGTGCGTCGGTCGCGGGCATGTACAAGGCCCACCTGAGCCGGGGCCGGGGCAAGCTCGGCGAGATGTTCGGCGGGCACGTCGAGGTCGCCTCGTCCGGCTCGCGGGTGCGCACCTCCGACGGGCGGGAGTTCCTCAACGCGGGCGGCTACGGCGTGTTCCTCACCGGCGCCTGCCATCCGCGCGTCGTGGCGGCCGTCGAGCACCAGGTGCGCACCCATCCGCTGGCCACCCGGCTGCTGCTGGAGCCGGTGGCCGCCCGGGCCGCCGCCGCGCTGGCCCGGGTCGCGCCGGAGGGCCTGGAGCGGGTGCACTTCACCAACTCGGGAGCGGAGGCCGTCGAGACGGCCCTGAAGCTGGCGCGCAGCCGCGGCCACCGCAGGATCGTCTCGACGGTGGGCGGCTACCACGGCAAGACGCTCGGCGCCCTGTCCGCCACCGGCAAGCCGCTCTACCAGGACCCGTTCCTGCCGCTGCTGCCGGACACGGTGCACGTGCCCTACGGGGACGCGGCCGCGCTGGCCGGGGTGATCGGCGACGACGGCTCGGACGCCGTGGTGATCGTGGAGCCGGTGCAGGGCGAGGCCGGGGTCGTGGTCCCGCCGGAGGGCTATCTGCGGGAGGTGGCCGCGGTGTGCCGGGCGACCGGGGCGTTCTTCGTCCTGGACGAGGTGATGACCGGGCTCGGCCGGCTGGGCCGCTGGTGGGGCGCGGACCGCGAGGGCGTGGTCCCGGACGTGCTGCTGGCGGGCAAGTCGCTCAGCGGCGGCGTGGTGCCGGTGGCCGCGGCCATCGCCACCCCGCAGGCGTTCGCGGCCTTCGACCGGGACCCCTTCGTGCACACCTCCACCTTCTCGGCGGCCCCGATCGCCATGGCCGCGGCAGCGGCGGCGATAGCCGTCATCGAGGACGAGGGCCTGGTGGAACGGTCGCAGCGGCTCGGCGCCCTGCTGCTGGAGCGGCTGCGCGCGCTGGTCGCGGAGCACTGCGGGCACCTGGTCCGCGAGGTCCGCGGGGTGGGTCTGCTGATCGGGGTGGAGTTCCATGATGCGGGCGGTGCCGGGGAGTTCCTGCTGGAGCTGCTGGAGCGGAACGTCATCGTCAACCACTCCCTCAACGCGCACTCCGTGGTGCGCTTCACCCCTCCCGCCGTGCTCACCGATGCGGAGGCCGGCGAACTGACGGAGGCGGTCGCGGGCGCCGCCCGGGCGCTCGGCGAGCGCTTCCCCGAACCATCCCGTGTGCCGGCGGCACGGACGAGGAGCAACTGAGATGCGATCGGTCGAGCTGGAATTCCGGGCCGTGGGCGCGAGCGCCCAGGAGGCCTACGACCGGGTGCGCGACTTCGCGCGCTACCCCGAACTCGTGGCCGCCGTGCGGAAGGTGACGGTGCACCCGGCCGAGGCCGGCAGGCCCCTGCTGAGCGACTGGGAGGTGGACTTCCGCAACGGCGTGCTGTGCTGGTCGGAGGAGGACGTCTTCGACGACACCGCGCTGACGATCACCTTCGGCCAGACCGAGGGCGACTTCGAGACGTTCGACGGCCAGTGGGAGATCCGTCCGGACGGCGCGGGCGCGAGTGTGGTGCGCTTCTCCGCGAAGTTCGACTTCGGGCTGCCGAGCCTGGCCGGGATCATCGACCCGGTGGCCGAGCGGGTGCTGCGCGAGACCATCACCGGCATCCTCCGGGCCCTGCTGGACCGGGAGGCCGACTGATGGACGCCGCGAACCGGTTCGAGTCACCGGTCACCTACCGGCTGCTGCGCGCCGAGTACACCGTGGGGCTGGCGATCAGCGCGGGGCTCCTGCTGTGGCACTGGCGGGACGTGAACTGGCCTGCCGCCGCCGCGCTCTTCGCCTACATCGACGTGATCGGCTACCTGCCCGGCGCCGTCGCCCACCACCGGGCCAAGGGCGGTGAGATCTCCCGGGTCTACTACGTCCTCTACAACACCATGCACAGCTGGCTGACGGCCGCCGCGGTGGTGGGGCTGTGGGTGTCGCTGTGGGGCTGGGAGTGGGCGCTGCTGGCCGTGCCGGTGCACTTGTGCGGCGACCGCGGCCTGTTGGGCAACTTCCTCAAGCCGTTCTCCGTCGAGTTCGAGCCCAAGGCGCACCCGGCGTTCACCGACTTCGAGGCGGCCCTGGCCGGCCGGCCCGCCGGGAGCCGCGGGTGAGCGCCCCGCCCGCGCCGTCGGCCACGGCCCGCGCGGTGGACCTGCTGAGCGCCCACGCCGACCACCCCAGCGCCGCCCTCGCCCTGAACCGGGACACCGGTCGCTATACGGGCCGGAAGGTGCCCGGTCTGATCGCCTACCGGCCCGGGCGGCGTCATGTGGTGCAGTTCGGCGGCCCGTTCGCCGCACCGGGCGAACGGGGGGCGCTGCTGGACGAGTTCCTGGCGCACCTGTCCGGGGGCGGGCGGCGCCCGCCGCTGCTGACCGCGGCCCAGGTCGGCCGGGACGACGTCACGCTGTACGCGGAGCGCGGCTTCTCGGTGAACCAGATCGGCAGCACGTACGGGATCGACCTGGGCCGCTTCACCCTGGGCGGCAAGGCGCTGGCCAAGGTGCGGCAGAACGTCAACCGGGCCCGCCGCGAGGGGGTCACCGTCGTCGAGACCGATCCCGGCGACCCGGGCGACCGGCGGGAGCTGGACGCCGTCGACACCGCGTGGCTGCGGGCGAAGGGCCGGCACGTGAAGGAGCTGGCGTTCCTCGTCGGCGAACGCGGCGGCCCCGCCGGGCCGTTGCGCCGCACGTTCCTGGCCCGGCGGCACGGCCGGACGGTCGGGTACCTCACCTACTCCCCGGTGTGGGGTGCCCGGCCCGGCTGGCTGTACGACCTGACCCGCCGCTCCCCGCAGGCCCCGGTCGGCACCGTCGAGCTGGTCAACCTCACCGCCCTGACCCGGTTCCGGGAGGAGGGCGCGCAGTGGCTGCACCTGGGGCTGACCCCGTTCGCCGGGCTGGCGGACGTGCACGAACCGCCCGCCGCCGGTCCACTGTTGACACGGGCGCTGCGGCTGGTCGCCCAGCACGGGCGGGCCGTCTACCCGGCCCGCACCCAGGAGGCGTTCAAGCTCAAGTGGGCGCCGCACACCGTCGATCCCGAGTACGCCGCCTTCCAGGGCGGCGTCCGCCCGTCCGCCGTCTGGCACCTGCTGCGCACCACCGGCGCCGTGTGACCGGCACAGCCCCGCCACCGACCACCCCGATTCCGAGGAAGGCACACCATGACCCAACTCCCCGTCGAGGCCGACTGGGACCGCGCCCCGAGCGTGCTCGAGGGCGCCCGCACCCTGGAGCTGACCGCGCAGCAGTGCGCCCTGCCGTACTGGTTCGAGCACGTCGCCGGGACGATGCTGCGCCGCCTCGCGGACGGCTCGGTGGCGGACGCGGGTCCGACGGAGGCCGTGCGCCGTCCGGGGCCGCTGCGCGAGGCGCTCGTGGACGAGTTCACCTTCCGGCACCTGGCCGAGGAGAAGGCCACCCGCGCGCTGTCGTTCCTCGTGTACCACGCCCCCGGGCGGGACTGCCTGGAGTTCTTCGCCACGCAGCTGGTCGACGAGGCGCGGCACGCCCGGGCGTTCCGGGACCACCTGCTGCGGGTGGACGTCTCCGAGGAGGAGCTGGCGGCGGAGGTGGCCCGGACGGCGGCGACCTCGGCGGCCGCCGTGCTCGATCCGCTGGAGGAGTTCGGCCTCCGGGTGCTGCGCGACCAGGGCGACTTCCACGGCGGCGTGCTGGTGCTGACCGTGCTGGTCGAGGGGATCCTGGCCCCCGCCGCCGAGCTGAGCGAGCGCAAGTGGCGCCCGCTGGACCCGTCCGCGGCCCTGGTCGAGCGGGGCGCCAACATGGACGAGATACGCCATCTCGCGGTCGGCAGCTCCGTGGTGCGGCAGTACCTGACGGAGCGTCCCGGGGAGCGGCCGCGACTGCTGGAGATCATCGAGGAGGGGCGCCGGCTGTGGGAGAAGCTGCCCATGGCCGAGGTGCTGTTCCGCCGGGAGACGCTCTTCCAGCAGGGCCTCGCCGAACACGGGCACCTGGTCGGCGACTACGAGATCTGGCCGGGCCGCAGGCTGGTCGACACCGGCGTCGAGGAGCGGATGGAGGCGGCCGACCGCTGGTCCCGCGAGACGCAGGACGCGCGTCTGGCGTACATGCTGCTGGACGGGGCCGCCCGGTGAACGCCGCGCCGCAGGAGCCGGAACGGCTGGTGGTGCCGCTGCCCGGCGGCGCCGCGGCCCGGGTGGTGGCGCAGGTCACCGTGCCCGCCGCGGAGCCGCGGGCGGTGGTCGTGCTGTGGCCGGCGTTCGCCGTGAAGGCGTCGTACTACGCGCCGTTCTGCGCCGAACTGGCGGGGCTGGGCATCGCGACGGTCGCCGCCGACCTGCGCGGCCAGGGCGAGAGCGGGCCGCGTCCGGGGCGCGGCTCCCGGTACGGCTACCAGGAACTGGCCACGCGGGACTGGCCGGCCGTGGTGGCCGCGACGCGGGAGCGGTTCGGCCCGGATGTGCCCTTGTTCGTGCTGGGCCACAGCATCGGCGGCCAGGTGACGGCGCTGTACGCGGCGCGCGAACCCAAGGGCGTGGCCGGGCTGCTGTTCGTGGCCGCGGGGTCGGTGCACTTCCGCGGCTTCCCCGGCGCCGGGGCCCTGCGGGTGCTGCTGAGCACCCAGTTCGCCGCGGCCGTCGCCACGCTGTGGGGCTACTTCCCGGGCCACCGGCTGGGATTCGCGGGGCGGCAGCCGGGCCGGCTGATCCGGGACTGGGCGAGGATCGGCCGCACGGGCCGCTTCCGGCCGTCCGGTGCCGACATCGCGTACGAGCAGCGGATGGCACAGGTGCAACTGCCGGTGCTGGCCGTCTCGGTCGCGGGGGACACGCTCGCGCCGGTGGGTGCGGTGGAGCGGCTGTGCGCCAAGCTGGCGTCGTGCTCCGTCGAGCGCTGGCACTTCGCCCCGGAGGACGGCGCGCGGGTCGACCACGTGCGCTGGGCCCGGGCCGGCGGTCCGCTCGCCGCACGCATCGGCGAATGGATCGCCGAACGAACGGACGGATAGGAACGGGCTGTTGGGAAGCGCCCTGGTGCTGGCCGGGGAATCCGCCGCCGTGCTGGACCGGCTGCAGGACGTCCGTGCCGCGTTCACCGCCGCCGAGCACGCCCGCGCCGGGCGCTTCCGCTCCCCCGCCGCCCGGGACGACTACGTCGCCGCGCACCTGCTGGTGCGGTCCTGCGCGGCGCGGGTCGCCGGAGTGCCTCCGACTTCACTGACACTGCGTCACTTGTGCCCGGGGTGCGGCGGATCGGATCACGGGCGGCCCTACGTTCCGGAGTTGCCCGGAATCTCGGTCAGTCTCAGCCATACGCGCGGCCATGTTGCGGCCGTCGCCGGGGAGGGCGACGTCGCGGTGGACGCCGAGGCGGTGCGGCCGGGCGCGCCCTCTGCCGCCGTGTGCCGTCAGGCGCTCACCGCCGCGGAAGCGGCGGCCGTCGTCGCGGACACCCGGCCGGGTGTCGCATTCGCCCTGCGCTGGACGTACAAGGAGTGCATCGTCAAGTTGGGCGAGGCCTCCCTCGGCACCCTGCACCACATCGAGACACCGTCCGGCCTGTTTCCGGCCGACATCCCCGTACAGCACGCCGGCCGCTGGGTGCTGCAGTGGGGCGCCGACCAGGGCACCGTCTGCGGCACCGCGCTGACCTCCGGCATTCCGGCACTTGAAAATTTGAACACCTGCAACATGCCAACGTTGCGCCGGTGTTAACATCCGCAACAGAACGATCCGTATCGTTCACATCCGGCGAGGCCTCGACGGCCCGTGGCACCAGCATGAGAGAGCAGCGCTGATGGGACAGAAGAGGATTCTCCAGCAAGTAACCGATTTCACCGGCGAACACCGGCGGGACCTCGACGCCCGCCGGCGCATCCTCGCCGCCACGCTGCGCCTGCTCGCCCAGCACGGTTACACCAAGCTGACCATCGGCGGCGTGGCCACGGAGGCCTCCGTGGGCAAGGCCACGATCTACCGGTCCTGGCCCAACAAGGCCGCCCTCGTGCTCGACGCGGTCCGCGACCAGCTGCCCGCCGTGCCGAGCGCGGCCACCGACGACAGCCGGGCCGAACTGCTCGCCGTCGCGGGCACGCTGGCCGAGCTGTTCGGCTCCTCGAAGCTGCGGGCGGTGCTCCTCGCCCTCGTCGCGGACTCGGCCGACAACTCCGAACTCGGGCGGCACCTGAAGGAGGACCTCATCGAGGGCCGCAAGGCGGCCTCCCGCGAGGTCGTGGTCCGCGCAGTCGAACGCGGGCTGCTCCCACCGGACACGGACGTCTCCCTCGTCCTCGACTCCTGGGCGGGCACCATGCTCTTCCGCAGCCTGTTCTCCGAGAAGAGCCTCGACGAGGAGACGGTCCGCCGCGTCGTGGACGCGACCCTGGCTTCGCCGCCGCGACTGCCGGGTACGTGACGCCCCGTCAGGGGGCGTGCCCCGTAAGGGGCGCGGGGAACTGCGCGACAAGCCCCCACCGGCCTGCAGCCGACGCGCTACCCCAGGGGTCCGGGGCGAAGCCCCGGGGACCTCGGCTGCGGGCGCGTCGTGGCCGGTCGCGCAGTTCCCCGCGCCCCTGACGGGGCGCCCCTCTACGAGGCGCGAGCGTGTCCGCCATGTGGCGATCCCGTGTCAGGCGCCCCCGATCCGGATGCGACCTACACACACCTGGGTACGGTCGGTTCCAGCCGCGGCGCACCCGGCCGCGGCGATCCCCTGCCCGGAAGGACCCCCGTGCGCGTACCCCACCGCCGCCGGGCGATAGCGGCCCTCGTCGCCTCCGCCGTCGCCACCCCCCTGCTGCTCGCCGCCGCCCCGTCCGCCGAGGCGCGTCCCACGACGGCGGACCGTCAGCACAGACAGGCCCGGCAGCTGGCGGACAGATTGGTCCACACGTCCTCGGCCCGGAGCGCCTACCGCCATCTGCAGAAGTTCCAGCAGCTCGCCGACGCCAACGGCGGCAACCGCGCCGCCGGCACCTCCGGCCACGAGGCCTCCACCGCGTACGTCTCCTCCCTGCTGAAGAAGGCCGGTTACGACGTCTCGTACCAGAACTTCGAGATCTGGCAGGCCAAGACGCTCACCGAGAAGCTCTCGGTCGTCTCCCCGCAGCCGCGCGACCTCACGGTGTCGGCGTTCACCTTCTCCCCGTCCACGCCCGAGGGCGGCATCGACGCCCCCGTCGCCGTCGCCCGCGCGGACAAGGACCCCGGCTGCTCCCCCGACGACTACGCGACCGGCGCCTTCACCGGCAGGATCGCCCTCGTCGAGCGCGGCGGCTGCACCTTCGCCGAGAAGCAGGCCGCCGCCGCCCGGGCGGGGGCCGTCGGCGCCGTCATCTACGACAACGACGGCCAGGGCGCCGTGCACGGCACCTTCGGCAGCCCCGCCGAGGGCCGCATCCCCACCGCGGGCGTCTCCCGGGCGGACGGCGAGGCCCTGGCCGCGGCCGCCAAGGACGGGGTCACGGTGCACCTGGACATCCGGCAGGAGCACTCCAGGAAGCAGACCCGCAACGTCATCGCCGAGACCAGGGGCGGCAGCGCCGACCACGTGGTCGCCCTCGGCAGCCACCTCGACTCGGTGCCCGCGGGCCCCGGCATCAACGACAACGGCTCCGGCTCCGCGGGCCTGCTGGAGGTCGCGCTCAAGCTCGCGAAGGAGACCCGCAAGCCCGGCCGGCAGCCGGCGAACAAGGTCCGCTTCGCCTGGTGGTCCGGCGAGGAACTCGGCCTGCTCGGCTCCGACTACTACGTATCCCACCTCGACGCCGAGCAGCGGAAGCAGATCGCCCTCTATCTCAACTTCGACATGATCGCCTCGCCCAACCCGGTCGAGTTCGTCTACGACGGCGACGACTCCGACCACAAGGGCTCGGGCCCCGGCCCCAAGGGCTCCGCGCAGATCGAGCGGCTGATCAACGGCTATCTGGACCGCCGCCACCAGCCGCACGAGGGCACCGACTTCGACGGCCGGTCCGACTACGGGCCGTTCATCGGGGCCGGCATCCCGGCCGGCGGCACCTTCACCGGCGCCGAGGGCATCAAGACCGAGGAGCAGGCCCGGCGTTACGGCGGCACGGCCGGCACCGCCTACGACCCCCACTACCACGCCACCGGCGACACCCTCCGCAACCTGGACCTCAAGGCCTTCGACACCAACATCGACGTCATCGCGCACGCCGTCGGCACCTACGCCCACGACCTGAGCTCGCTCGACGAGCCGGTCAGGAACTGACCAGCACGTTGACCAGCGCCCCGTGCCCGTACATGCTCACGATCCCGCTCTCGCCGGAGGCGAAGAAGCGGACGAGGCAGCCGGCGGGCCGACCGGCGACGATGTACGGGCCGAGGAGCGGGGCGATCGTCGTCTGGCGCGTCCCCGCCTCCGTTCCGTCCGTGAGCCCGGCCGCACAGCGGCCGGGCTCGACGTATTCCTGCGCAACGCTGTCCTCCTCCCGCACGGCCGACTCGACGGCATCGGCCCAGACGGCAGGGTCGGTCGACGGACCCAGGAGCACGCCGTCGCCGCACATCCCCACGGCCTTCTTCAGCACGAACGACTCCCGCCTGCGCACCAGCAGTTCGCCCAGGCCGTACGTCCGCCCGTGCCAGACGACCTCGCGGTCCCCGGTGACCCGGGTCCACGGCAGGTAGCGGCGCACGAACTCCCGTTCCGCGCCGGTCATCCATGGCCGTCCCTCCGAAACCCAGCCGAGAACCTTCTTGTTGGAGACGAGGTAGGCGGTCTGCGGGGCGAGGAAGAGGCACCCGGCGTCGAGGGCACGGCGCACCGGGGCGAGGTCGATGCCGTGGTGCCGCCACTCGGCGACGGTGAAGTGCCGCAGCCCGACGGGGTACCGGAAGCGGCCGTCGGCGCCGTGGCCGTGGTACAGGTCCTCGGGTTCGAAGAACTCGGCGGCGAAGCCGTGCCGCCGCAGGTGCTCCACTTCCAGGTCGAAGTAGCGGGTGCCGTGCACGCCCGGCAGGTCGCGGACGGTGCCGAGCAGCGCGACGCCGCGTTCGGCGCCCGACTCGGCGCAGACGGACTCGAAGAGCCGCCTGCGCTCGGCGAAGAGGGAGTGGCTGCGGAAGGGGAGCCGCCCGCCGTCCGGGCCGTCGGCGTGCAGGCGGCGCCAGGTGCGGGTGAGCACGTGGGTGTGCACGGCGCCGCCGACCGCGCCGCCCACGTTGACCTCCAGGAACTGCGGTCCGTCGGCCCCGATCACCACGTCCGGGCGGGCCATGCAGGCACAGTGGCGCTCCTCCCTGCGGTCGTCGATGAACAGCGGGTGCAGGGTCTCGTCCACCGCCAGTGCGGCCATGCGCTCCTCACGGTTGCGGCCGGCGGCGAGGATCGCCCTGCGCAGGAGGGCCGTCAACCGGGCCGAGGCGGCGTAGAGTTCGGCGGCCGAGGCGGGCGGCACGGTCAGCGGCCGGGTGGCGACCTGGGCGCCGTTGAACCCCACGTCGCGCATCGCATGCACGAAGGTCTGCCGGAGCTCCTCGGCGCCGATCCGGGCGGGGGGAGGCAACTCATCCGTGCCGAACCATGGATGACGGCCCGTCATCGGGACACCATCTGAAGGAAGGCGTCCAGTCCGAGGTGCCGGGCGCGGAGGATGCCGGGGCACTGCCAGGCCAGGTCGGTGCGGGGCGGCCGGTCCGCGTCATGGAAGTACAGGGCCTCGAAGCCGCCCGCCTCGAAGCCGCCCGCCGCGAGGGCGACGACCGGGTTGGCCACGAGGAGGTCCCGCACGCCCGGGGTGTCGCGGACGACGCGCAGCACGAGCCGCTTGCCGCCGAAGTGGTCGGCGGGCAGTCGGCATTCGGGGTGGAAGCGCTGTTTGAACTGGAAGATGCCCTTGCTGAGGAACGGTTCGCAGCCCGAGAGGTCGACGTGCGTCATCCCGTGCGTGCAGGCCCACTCCAGGGCGAAGTGCGTGAGCGCCCTGGCGGCGCCGCTCGCGTAGTGCTCCTCGGCCCCGTCGAGGACGCCGAGCAGCCGCATGGTCAGGGTCCGGGAGTGCGCCGGGCGGGCGCACAGCACTCCGGCGACCGGGGTGCCGTTCTCGACGACGAAGAAGAGCGCCCCGCGCCGGAAGAGGCATTCGTAGGCGAGGTCGGGCGGCAGGCTGCGGGTCGCGCATCCGTGCCTGCGGCGCATGGTCGGCAGGTGCATCCGTTCGTAGAAGTGGTCGAACGCCCAGGGGCCGGTGGCCCGTTCCCAGGTCCAGCCCCGTTCCCGGCGGTGGACGGCGAAGCTGCGCCGCTCCCGCCGGGAGATCCGCGCGTGCAGCGCCTCGGTGCCCTCGCCGACCGGGACGACGAGGCGCACCCGGAAGGGCAGCAGGAGCGTGGCCGGGGGCAGGTCGGGCACGGTCCGGGCCGTCGTGCCGCGCAGCAGGATGTCGGCGGGCGCGTCGTCGGTGCCGGCTGCCGCGGTGGGGACGCCCTGCTGCCGCAGGAACTCCAGGACGTGGCGCGGCCCTTCGCCCAGCCCCGCGTAGCTCAGGCGTACGGGGCCGGCGGGCAGCGAGCGGGCGCGCACGGGCCGGTGGCGGCCGCGGGCGCCGTCCCAGCCGCAGCGGACGGGGGCCAGGCGGCGGCCGGTGTCCCACGCGTACCGGGCGTGCAGGGCGGTGCGGGAGGGCAGCGGGGCGCGGGGCGGCGCCGGGGAGTTCACGGCGCCCCCTGGACCACGGGCCGGTAGACGGAGATGCAGCGCCGGGTGTCGGGCCGTACGGCGCCGCCCTGCCAGCCCGGCCAGCGGTCTTCGAGGGTCAGCCCGGCGGCCGCGGCCATCAGGTCCATCTCGGACGGCCACACGTAGCGGATGACCGAGCGGTACGGAGTGACGCCGCCGTTCTCGACGACCATGGTCTGGCGTTCCATGATCTGGGTGACCGGGTCGCAGCGGACCACGGAGAAGCGGAAGCGGTCCGGCCCGGTGTGCAGGTGGCGCACGGAGGAGCCGCTGCCGACGGCGTCGGGGATCTGGTGGTCGACGACGAAGCGCCCGCAGGGGCCGGCCAGGTGGCGGGCGGCGACGGCGAAGCAGGCGGTCTGGCGGCGCTGGTCGGGCACGCAGAAGAGGCTGTTGAAGACGGAGTAGACGAGCGCGAAGCGGCGGCCGAGGTCGCAGTCGGTCATGTCGGCGAGTTCGGTGCGGACGAGCTGCGCGCCGGGTTTGGCGCGGAGCCGCCGCAGCATGTCGGGCGAGGTGTCGACGCCGTGGACGCTGATGCCGCGCGCGGCGAGGGGGATGGCGATGCGGCCGGTGCCGACGCCGAGTTCGAGGGCGCCGCCGTCGCGCCCGTAGCGGGCCAGGACCTCGACGGCCCCTGCGCCGTCGTCGAAGTCCAGGGAGTACCAGTCGTCGTAGACGTCGCCGAACGTCCTGCCGTAGTCGTCATCGTGGTGCGTCGCCACCGGCGGTGCCTCCGTTCCCGTCGTGCGCCGGCCGGAGCCGTGCGAGGTGCGGCAGGGCGGCCGCGACGACCGCGTCGAACGTCCCGGCCTGTCCGGCGAACACCCCGGACGGGCGGGGCCGGTGGAGGACGAGGTCGGTGAAGCCCAGCGCCGCGCAGTCGGCGGCGAAGGCGGTGAGCCGGTCGGCCGAGTCCGTCAGGCCGGGGAGCAGACGGCTGCCGAGGACGATGCGGTCCAGGGTCACCGGGTCCCTGCCCGCCCGCGTGCAGGCCTCGTCCAGGGCACGGGTCTGCCGTGCCAGCAGCGGCAGGACGCCGGAGGCGGGCAGCTCGCCCGGCCGGGCCGCGTCGCCCGCGGTGATCCAGGCCTGACCGTGGCGCGCCGCCAGGTGCATGCCGCGCGGCCCGGTCGCCGCGACCGCGAAGGGGATGCGGGGCTGCTGGATGCAGCCGGGCACCGTGCGTGCCTCCCGGGCGGCGTAGTACGCGCCGTCGTGGTCGGTGGCCTGCTGCCGCAGGAGGCGGTCGAGGAGGTCGACGAACTCCTCGAAGCGGCCCGTGCGTTCGCGCGGTGGCAGCACGGGACCGCCCAGGGCCTGGGCGTCGAAGCCGTCGGCGCCCGCGCCGATCCCCGCGGTGATGCGCCCGCCCGCGATGTGGTCGAGCGTCATCAGCTCCTTGGCCAGGACGACGGGGTGCCGGAAGTTCGGGGTGGCCACCAGGGGGCCGATGCGGATCCGGCGGGTGACCGCGGCGACGGCGGCCAGCAGCGGGACCGAGCCGAACCACGGCGCGTCGCGCAGCGACCGCCAGGTCAGGTGGTCGTAGGTCCAGGCGTGGTCGAAGCCGGCCTCCTCGGCGCCCTGC
Source organism: Streptoverticillium reticulum (assembly GCF_047456005.1). Classification (NCBI taxonomy): domain Bacteria; kingdom Bacillati; phylum Actinomycetota; class Actinomycetes; order Kitasatosporales; family Streptomycetaceae; genus Streptomyces; species Streptoverticillium reticulum. The sequence continues at coordinate 949,305 of NZ_CP179755.1, forward strand.
CAGATCTCCCGGGCCTGCGGCCACGGGTGTTCGGGAAGGATGACGACTCCCGTGCGCATCGGGCCGCCTCACGTGTCCTGGACGCCCGCGGCCTTGTGCAGCGCGTCGGACAGTTCGCCCAGCTGTCCGGCGGGCCGGAGGGCGTCGGGGGGCAGCGGGGTGTAGTCGTCGGCGTCGTACGAGCCGGAGCCGTGCAGGACGACCTCGTCGGCGCGGACCAGTCCGCGCTCGACGGCGAGCAGCGTGCCCGTCACCACCATCACCAGCGACCACTCCCGCAACTTCCGTGGATCCGCGGGCAGGTGCACGTCCGCCTGCGCCACCAGGGCCCGCACCTGCGCGTAGCGGCCGAGGCACTCGTGGAGGGAGACCACGATGCCGCTGCCGCCCTGCTCCCGGATGAGCGCGCTCATCCGCGGCGCCGTGGCCGGCTGCTCGGTGTAGAAGGTGGGGTCGATGCTCTCGCGGGGGTCGAAGGCGGCCGCGGGGAACACCGGGTTGGCGTTCTGGACGTACAGGCCGCTCACCGGGTGCCGGCGGTACGGGGGTGACGCGGCACCGGCGTACAGGTCCTGCACCATGTCGGGGGTCCGCAGGTGCTGGACGAGGAGATAGCCGGGCGGGTCGTCCCGCGCGCCGGGCTCCGCGGCGAGGAGCCGGGTGCCCAGGTGGTGGCCGAACAGGCCGAAGGCGCTGGAGACGGCGTGCGAGTGCCAGCGGATCCTGCCGTCGGGCAGCGGGAGGAACTCGGCCTCGTAGAAGGCCCGTACGGTGTCCGCGGCACGGTAGTTGTCGAGGTCGAGCGTATGCCAGATGCGCACTCCGGCCACCCGCCGGAGCTCTGCAGCACAGGTTTCGGCGCCTTCCTGTGCCAGGGCCTTCACGGCGGCGCCGGGGCCGTCGTGCACGACGACGGGGTTGCGCTCGCGCAGTCCGGGATCGGCGGCCAGACGGGAGTGCCACACCTTGCCGACGGACTCCCGGGGGACGACGCAGGCGATGCGCAGCTCGTCACGGGTGACGAGGCCGGCGTCGACGGCGCGCAGCACGGCGTCGCGCAGGGCGGTGGCCTTGTTCGCCGACGACGGGGTGAGGAGCATCAGCCGCTCCCCCGTCTCGCGGATGTGGCGCACGGCGCGCGCCACGATGACCAGGGAGGCGAAGGTCTTGGTGGTGCGGGTGCCGGGGTTGCGCATGAGGTCGAGGAGGGTGAGCCGCACGCCGTGGTGCGTGCCGAGGACGACGGAGGCCATCCCGGAGACGGCGAAGAACTCCCGTGTGATGTCGTCGAGTTGCGGAAGCCGTTGCTCCGGCCCGTCGCCCTCCGTGCCGTGCTCGCGGACGTGGTCGAGCGCCGACCGGATCCGGTCGTAGTAGTGGGCGATCGCGTTGTCCAGAACAGCTCGCCTGCGTGGCGCCATGGGCCCGCTTCCGTCCTTCCGGCAGGCTCGGCATCGCCGAGATCAGCCGTCCCCCGAGGGCGTGCGGTGGTCGAGTGTATCTCCGGAATTTCCGGTTCCTGCAGATATTTACCGGCCACCTTGCGGGGCCCTCCGGCGGCGGTATCCGATGCCGTGTCCGCCGTGCCCCGCCGGACACTTGACGGCGTGAGCCGCTCCTCCCTCCGGTCCCTGCCGGCCGCGGACCCCACGGGTCCCCCGTCACTGCTGCGGGACCGCAACTTCGTCCGCCTCTCCTGGGCCCGCACCGTCTCCGTGCTGGGCAACGGCTTCGCACGCGTGGCACTGTCCTTCGCCGTCCTGGGGCTGCCCGGGGCGACGCCCGGTGAACTGTCCCTGGTCCTGGCCTGCCAGGCACTCCCCCAGCTGCTGTTCGTCCTCGTCGGCGGGGTGATCGCCGACCGGGTCCCCCGCGTCCGGCTGCTGACCGCAGCGGAGTTGACCGGTGCCGCCGCCTACACGGGGCTCGCGGCGATGACACTGACGGGGCATGCGCCCCTGGCCGCGCTCGCCGGGCTGGCCACGGTGGCGGGGCTGGCGACCGCGCTGTTCTTCCCGGCGATGACGGCCGTGGTCCCCGAGATCGTGCCCGCGGACCGGCTGACGGAGGCGAACGCGGTGCTGCGCATGGGGATGAACACCGCCATGCTGCTGGGGCTGGCGCTGTCGGGCGCGGTGGTCAGCGTGGTGGGCGCGGGCTGGGCGCTGGCGGCCAACGCGGCCTCGTTCCTCGCGGGAGCCGGACTGATCGCAGGCATCCGCATCCGCATCCGCACACCACGGCCGTTGCGGACGGGTGGGGGCTCGGGATGGGCCGATATGCGCGAAGGATGGCGGGAGTTCACATCACACCAGTGGCTGTGGGTGGTGGTGCTGCAGTACACGTTCGTCGTGGCGGCGATGAGCGCGGAGACGGGGGTACTGGGCCCGCTGGTGAGCGAGCACGGCCTGGGCGGGGCCCGGGCCTGGTCCACGGTGATGGCGGCACAGGCGGCGGGCACGATCGCGGGGGCCGCCCTGGCGGCACGGCTGCGCCCACGGCGCCCGATGCTCGTCGCGGTGCTGGCCACCTTCCCGGCGGCGGTGCCGATGCTGCTGCTGGGCCTGCACGCCCCCCTCTGGCCGACCGCCGTGGCGGCGTTCCTCGCCGGGGTGTCGGGGGACGTGTTCGGGGTGCTGTGGTCGACGACCCTCCAACGGGAGGTACCGGCGGCGGCCCTGTCGCGCGTGAGCTCCTACGACTGGTTCGGCTCCCTGGCGTTCGCGCCGGTGGGACTGTACGCAGCCGGTCCGCTCGCCGCGGCGGCCGGGGCGGACGTGGCCTTGCTGGGGTGCGCGGACGTGGTCGTCCTCGCGACGACGGGGGCGCTTTTGGCGCCGGGGGTGAGGCGGTTGGGGGCCCGGTAGGGGGCAGGGCTGTGTCGATGTGCGGCTCCGCCGCGTGGGCGCGACCCGCCACCACCGGCCCGCAGCCGACGCACCAGCCCGGGGGTCCGGGGCGCAACCCCTGGGGGCACCTCCTGGGGGTACCCCCAGCGGTAGCTGGGGGAGGTAGCTGGGGGAACCTCGACTGCGGATGCGTCCTGGCTGATCGCGCCCACGCGGCGGAGCCGCACATCGACACAGCCCCGCGCCCCTACAGGGCGCTGCCCTGGCCGCGTGCCAATGGGGTGGCGCCCCAGCCGTTCTCCAACAGCGCGAACAGTTCGCGCACCGTCCGCTCCGGATCCTCGCTCGCGCGCGCGATGCCGGGGGCTTCGAGGGCGAAGCGGGCCAGGCCGGTGACGGCGGGGGCGTCCGGGTCGAGGCCGGTGGCCTCGGCGAGGGCGGCGGCCAGTGTCTTCTCGTGGCGCGACCACATGCGCCGGGCGTGATCCCGCAGTGCGGGCGTGGATTCGACGAGGACGAAGAAGGGGTCGTCGGGCCGGACGGTGGCATGGGTGTTCACCATGTGGTCGCGCAAGGCATGCAGCACGGACAGGCCGGGCTCCCGGTCACGGACGACGGCGACCAGGGCGTTCTCGACGTCCTCGTCCAGGTCGAAGACGAGGGCTTCCTTGCTGGGGAAGTGCTTGAAGAGGGTGCTCAGCGAGACGTCGGCCGCCTCCGCGACCTCGCGTACGCCGACGTCGTCGAAACCGCGCTCGGTGAACAGCCGCATGGCGGCATCCGCCAGGGCCTGCCTGGTACGGGCCTTTTTGCGCTCGCGGCGTCCTGTCGTCGTCTCGGTCATGCCCTCACCCTACCCCCTTGCGCGGATTCGATCGTAAAACGGATCGACTGGAAAGTCGGAGCGATTGCACTTTTGGAGCGGCTGTGTTTCTGTGGAACCCCGGGCACAGCCCAGGCACTCACCCTCTTCCTCCGTAGAACGGAGCGTGGCCCTCATGTCCACCACCCCTACGACCCCTCGCATCGCGATCGTCGGCGCCGGTCCCGGCGGCCTCGTCTGCGCGCGTGTCCTGCAGCAGCACGGCCTGCCGGTCACGGTCTTCGAGCGCGAGACCGACCCCGACTCCCGCTCGCAGGGCGGCACCCTCGACATCCACGAGGACACCGGCCAGGTCGCCCTGCGCGCAGCCGGACTGCTCGACCGGTTCCTCGCCCTGTCCCGGCCCGAGGGCCAGGAGTGGCGCATGTACGACCGTCACGCGACCCTCATACGTCACGACCGGGCCGGCGAGGGCGACCTGAGCAGGCCCGAGATCGACCGAGGCCGGCTGCGCGCCCTCCTGCTGGACTCCCTCGCCCCCGGCACGGTCCGCTGGGGTCACCCCGTGGAGTCCGTCACCCCGCTCGCCCACGGCGCCGTCCGCCTGCATCACCACGACGGCACCGCCGAGGACTTCGACCTGGTCGTCGGCGCCGACGGCGCCTGGTCCCGGGTACGCCCCGCGCTCTCCGACGCCCAGCCCGCCTACGCCGGCGTCACGATGGTGGAAGCCCTCTTCGACGACGTCGACGACCGTCACCCCGGCATCGCCCGCCTGGTCGGCCACGGCACCATGTCGGCGAAGGCGGGCCGCCGAAGCCTTTTCCTGCAGCGCAACAGCAACGGACACGTCCGCGCCTACTTCAGCTTCCGCGGCCCCCAGGACTGGCACGCCGGCCTCGACCTCGCGGACACCGAAGCCGTACGCGCCCGCCTCCTCGCCCAGTACCGGGGCTGGCACGAGAGCCTGCTGGACGTCTTGCGCGACAACGAGGGCGGCTTCACCAACCGGCCCATGTTCGTCCTTCCCGTTCCTCATACGTGGCAGCGCGTCCCCGGCATCACCCTGCTCGGCGACGCCGCCCACCTGATGCCACCCGCCGGCGTCGGCGCCAACCTCGCCCTGCTCGACGGGGCCGAACTCGCCCAGGCGGTCATCGGCCATCGCACCGTCGACGAGGCCCTCGACGCCTACGAGAGCGTCATGCTGCCCCGCGCCGTCGACAACGCGCAGACGGCCCAGCAGATGCTCGCCACCCTCATGCCCGACACCGACTCCGACGAGGCCGCCTTCCCCGACACCCTCTGGCCGGTCGACACCGTCCCTGACTCGGGTTCTGCTCAGGCCAGTTGAGCCCGGCAGGCAGTTGCCGGAGCCACATATGACAGGTGATGCTGACCTCTACGATTCCCGTTGACGCGGGGAATTCGAAAGGTAGCCCAGGTCAGCTCAGCGGCGGCAGATCAGCAGGCCGCCGAGGCACGTGATCTCGAATCGGCCTTGCTCCTCGATCTGTTGGGAGACGATCCGCTCTGCACGCTGGATCGTTTCGTCGAAGGGTACTTCGTACTGGTCTGCCCATGCTCGGTACGACGCCATGTGCGCAACGACCGGCGCGGGGTCCGTCACGGCGATGGTTCCAGGCAGCTCGACCACGCGCACAGCGCTGAAGGCGGCGCCGAGTACCGACGGGGCCTTTTCGAGTGAGAACCGGGCACTGAGCGAAATGCGTGATGGGCCTCGATCACGGCCGAGACGGCCGAGGACGTCTCCGGATGCGCGCTGCCAAAGGTCGTCGAGTTCCGACTTGTCGTGGTCGCTGTTGGTCGATGCGACGACGGTTCCACCCTCGGCCAGGACCCGGCCGAGTTCGGCGACCGCTGCGGGGATGTCTTCCACGTGGTAGAGCATGTGCAGGGCCAGTACGGCGTTTGTGCCGGCGTCGCGGAGTGGCAGCCGTGCGGCGTCTGCCACGGCCACGGGGCCGGGCACTTCGCCGAGGATGCCGGCCGAGATGTCGAGGCCCAGTAGTCGGAGGTCGGGCCGGTCCTGCCGGAGACGGTTGATGAACTTGCCGTTTCCGCAGCCGACGTCCACCACCGTCCCGCGGATTTCCCGCAGTTGCTCCGTCACCAGACCGGGCAGGTCGTAGCGCGGTGACTGCCACTTGTACAACGACTGCCGGGCCGACAGGTCCTGTCCGCTCTTGTAGGCGCTGCCGGACAGGAGCGAGCGGTTGGTGACGGCGGCGTTGTGCCGTACGGGTGCGTCAGTCACGTCATCGGCTCCGGAGGGTCGTTGGCGGGCAGTGCGGTGGACGCGGCCGTGCTCTTGATGCGTTCGCGCAGGTGCGCGACGCGTGACGAACCACGGTACTGGGTTGCAGCGAGGTCGTCGGCAAGGCCGCTCAGCCGACGACGGATGCTTGCCGAGAGGAGTGCGGGCGGGCTGTCGAGTACGAACGTCAGCATGGCTTCGGCCGCGTCGACGTCTCCCGCAAGCATGTGACCACGGACAAGGTCCAGGTGAGCCGCACGTAGGTCTCCGGTCGAGCGATCGTCGGCGGCTGCGCCGCGGTAGAGATCGACAGCAGCAGCGGCGCAGGTGATCGCCTGACGTACGTTGCCGCTGTCACCCAACGAGAGGTGTGTGGTTCCGGCGTAGGCCAACTGCTTGGCGTGCGGGAAGCCGAACATGCCGGGCATCTCGCCCTCGTTCCGCAGGTAGTCCCGTGCGTGCTCGGCTCGACGTAATGCGGCCGTTGCTCCGTCGCGGTCTCCGGCCATGCTGAGGGCGCGGGCTTCCAGACTGACGAGTCGGACCCCTGCGGTCCCGGGGGCCGGGAAGGACTGGCCGGCACGCGCGAAGTCAGCGGCGGTTCTCGGGTCGCCGTCCCAGAAGCTGATCAGAGATTGCACCGCCCGTACCCATGCGCGGAGCCCGTTGTGGTCCGCTTCTTCGGCACAGGCCCAGGCCGTGCGGGCGTGGGTCATGGCGCACGCGTAGTCCCCCAAGTCGAGGCACACGTGGGCCGAAAGCCCGCACAGGCGTCCCGCCGTCACGTAGAGATCCGAAGTCTGCCGTGGCCGCTGCCGTCCTCTCAGCAGATCGAACGCCTCGTCGCGCAGGCCGCGGATTCCGGCGTACATCTCGGAGACCGGACGGCTGACGTATAGGCGGGCCAGGGAGAAGACTTCGGCATCGAGCTGTTCGACCGCACAGGCGTCCGTGTTCCGCGAGGCGATGAAGCGCGAAAATCTGGCTGACGCAGAAGCGTCCGCTGCCAGTGCGCGGCGTGAAGGCGGGGCAAGCAGACGGTCCCGGGGCGTTGGCACGTTGAGGCTCTGGCCCTCTGCCTTGCGTCGCTTGGTGATGCCTGCTGCGCGGTCGAGCGTCAGTGGATCAACCTCGAAGACGACGGCAAGGAAGCCCCGCGTCCGGGAGGTTGGCACACGGGATTCACGTTCGTACCGTCCGATCTCCTTGCCGGTCATGGCCGAGCGGCCTTCGGCCTTGTTGTACTCCTCGGCGACGCGCTGCTGTGACCACCCGAGGTCATCGCGCAGCTGAGCGAGCAGCGCCCCGATGCCTGTCTCGGCCATCCGTTGCCCTCCCGGCAGTTGGCTGCTGGCCCCCATAGTGGCCCCCGACTGGCCCCCGTCCAGGCTCCCGACTCGGACGAGTGATGGGGGTTGGCTGGAGCCATGCCGCCAGGAAGAACGGTCAAGGACCGTAAAACGCGCTACTTCGCCTTCGTGCGGGCCGATCGCATTCGGAAAGGCGACGCCGTGCTCGACGAAGGCGTGTTCCGCACGGTGTGCACGCCGCCCGCGGGAGAACAGTCACCCGGTGGTGGCCAAGTGATCAGCATCGCGCTGGAGGACCGTGAGACGCCCCTGTGTACCCGGCCGCCCGTGCGCTTCGTGGTTCGTCGCCTCGTTGTTCTGTCGGGCGTGCGGAGGGAGGGCACACGATGAACGGCACACTTGCGGAGCCGTCGGGCCGCGCCTCTGGCGTCACGCCCGGTCTCCTCTGCTCTGTGGTGGTGTCCACGTGGGTCGAAGACACCGCTGCCGGGCCCGTGGCGTTCCTGCTGATCGGACACCCGCCTGCCCGTCGCCAAGGGGAGACAGCCGAGAGCATCGAACAGCAGATGCTCGGCCTGTCCGCCGCGCTCGACCTCACCGAACCGTGCGAAACCCTGCGCCACGTAGGCAACCGCGTGATACTCCTGGGCGCCTCGGGTGCTCTGCTCACCATCGCAGGCGCCCCGTATTCGCTGCGTCTGCCACCGGTCGGCGCTGAATGGTCGCGCATGGTCAGTGAGGGCACCCCGGTGTGCATCCTGCTGGGGCTCGATCCCATCCCGCCGCACACCGATGAGAGGGCGACGCAGGAGTACCTGGGCCACGGGCTGTCGCACAACCGCATCCGCATGGGGGCGACCGCTGCCGTGGACCGGCGAGAGTCGGTGGGGTTGGCGCCATGACGAACACGCCGCCACCGGGACACCCGATCACGGCTTCCGTGCTCATCACGGACCGCCAAGACCGACTGCTGATCGTTCACCCCACGAAGCCGGAAGCACCTCGGGCGCTGCCAGGCGGCGCGGTCGAACTCGGGGAATCGCCTCTCGACGCGGCCCGCCGGGAAGTCCGCGAGGAGCTCGGCCTGGTCCTCGATGTGCAGACGCACGATCTGTTCGCCGTCGAGTGGCTGCAAGCCACCGGGCCCGGGCGACGCGATCGGCTCGCTTTCATCTTTGCCGGCCCGCAGTTGAGCCCGGCTGACCACGACCGCATCACCTTGCAATACGACGAGATCGACGCGTGGCGGTGGGAGCCGCCGACCAGCGCGCTGCAACTCCTGCACCCGCGAATCGCCGCACGCATCGTGGGGCCGCTCCAGTACCCCCGTCCGACTACTTACCTTGAGACCAGGCCCCAGGAGAGGACACCATGACCGACTTCCCCGACCGTCCCTTGCGTATCGGCACCCGCAGTTCCCCCATGGCGCTCGCCCAGGTCGAGCAGGTCTCCGCACTTCTCCGCAAGCACGAGCCCGACCTGAACATCGAGGTCCTGCCCGTCACCACCGAAGCGGACAAGTGGCAGGGCGACCTGGCCCAGTTGGGCGGGAAGGGCCTGTACGTCAAGGAAATCGATCAGATGCTGCAACGCGGTGCCGTCGACATGGCGGTGCACTGCGTCAAGGACGTGCCGGGGGACCGGCCGCTGCCGCAAGGGCTGATCTTCGCCGCGTACCTTCCCCGCGATGACGTCCGCGACGTCCTCCTCTTCCCGGAGGGCTCCGAGCGCCAGATGCTGGACGACCTTCCGCCCTGAGCCGTCGTCGGCACCTCGGCCGTCCGCCGCAAAGCGCAGATCAACCGTGTACGCCCCGACCTCAGCGTCGTACGGGTCCGTGGCGCCGTGGGCTCCCGCGTCGAGAAGCTCGACGGGACGCGCAAGACCGACACCAGGCTCGACGCCATGGTGCTCGCCACGTCCGGACTGGAGCGGCTGGGTATTGCCCACCGAGGCCGTCAGGTGTTCACCGTGGACGAAATGCTGCCTGCAGTCGGCGCCGGCACACTCGGTCTGGAGTGCCGTCAAGACGACGGAGCCGTTGCCGGTCTGCTGTCCGAGCTCAACCACGAACGGACCATGACCGAGACCACTGCCGAGCGCGTGATGCTGCACGGTCTGCGCGGGCACTGCAACAGCCCCATCGCCGGGCACTGCGCCACCGATCCCGACGGCCAGCTCTCCCTTCGCGGCATGGTGTTCTCCCGCGACAGCTCCAAGTTTGTCCACGCCCACTATTGGGGCGAGATGGACAACGACCCCGCGACCCTCGGCACCCGCGTCTGCGCCGAACTGCTGCGGCAGGGGGCGCGGGACATCATCGAGGGGATCCCGCACTGATACTGTCGCGCCGGTGATCCACAGCGTTCCCTCCGCGATGCGCAGTACTGGTCGCGGTCCTTGGCCTTGAAGCGCTGACAAGCGGGGAGCTTCAGGTGGTTGGGGCAGGGAAGAGCCCATGACGACTATGGCGCGTAAATACCGGAAGGGTATTCGCTAAAGCCCCATAAGTCGCCGCCAAGCCCTCCCGAAGGTCGGCGATCTGCACACTATCTTTCTCTTGTGTCAATTCGCTCGACGTATCCGCCGATTACGGCCGGATGCGTTTCCCGCTGCGAATGCAGCGAGGGGAAAACAGATGAGACTTCACATATCCAAGAAGCAGACGGTCCGTTTCTCGACGGCTGCCGCAATCGCGGCGGCAATGGCCGTCGTTGCGGTGCCGGGCACCGCGCACGCCGACACCCGGCCGAGTGGGCGGCGAAGCAGGCCGATCACGCGCAGCACTGGGGTTCGCCGGAACCGTACGGACAGGTCTGCGACAAGGCCGGCTGCCGACCGCGCGGCATCGGAGCCCGGTACGACGGAATCGGGACCAACACCTCCGGTGTCACCTTCACCAACCTTGAGGTGACACCGGACGGCCCTCCGGCCGTCATGTCGGTGCAGGACGGAGTGCCGATCACGGACGACGTCTCCACAACCCTGATCAACAAGACCGACAAGACACTCCAGATGAACAGCGGTCCGCTGACGAGGAGGTACACCAACTCCGTCACGAGCGAGGTGACCCGACAGGTCAGCACGGGCAATACGGCCAGTGCCGAGATCAAGATCGGCCCGTTGGTCAACGTCAGCGATGTGCTCAGCACGACATTCACGTGGGGGACGTCGAATTCCACGACGAAGAGCGAAGAAATAGAGGTCACCATCCCCAGCCAGACGGGAATTCCCGTACCGCCTCATTCCTCTGTCAAGGTGTACGGCACGATGACCCGCACCGTCCGCACCGGGAAGGTCGACATCAAGGGAGACCTGAACGGAAACTTCACGCAGTGCATTCACTCGTCCCCCCCCCCAGAAGCCCGACGGTTCCTGGATCACGTGGGGGATGGAGCACGGCTACGACCAGGACGGGAACAAGGACTGCAAGAATTACTCGGTGTTCGACCTGGCCATAGCCGCTTCCCACGGGGGCACCTACGGGAACCTGCCGGAAGGGTTCGGCATCAGCGGCCACCACTCGGTCTCGGTTCCGGGTGTCGGCACGTACCGGACCGTCACGGGTGCGGACATCGCGGTGACGGTCGACGCCCCGGTTCCGCTCCCGGACTGGAACAAGCCTGTGCCGCAGGCCGCGGTGCGGTCCGGTCATGCGTACTCGATCCCGGTCCGCGTCAACCCCAAGGTCGTCCGTACCTGGGTGACCCAACACTGACGCATCCGGGAACAGGCGCTCCGCGCCGGGGTGCTGCCCGGAACGTTCCGGGCAGCACCCCACCCCCGTTCGGCTTCGACATGTTCAGGAGACGGTGCCGCACTTGTTCGCCGCGAGGCCGGTGTTGAGCACCCTCTTGAGTCCGGCGGCCTTCTGCGGGGAGAGATCCTTGTTGGGGATGTCCAGCTTGATCGTGCTGTTCACCGCGCCCTTCTTCCTCGGCAGCATCGACACGGTGAAGCTGTCGGGTACCACGGACGGCCCTGCCGGGTAGTGCGCCACGGCGCTGTAGTTGGTGACCTGCATGCCCGGGGCCTTCAGGCATTTCTTCGCACCGTTCTCGAACATCTTGTAGATGCCGATGTTGACCGAGTGCCGCATCGGCACCAGGTTGATGCGTTTGCTGACGCCCTTCAGCGTGCTGGCTATCAGATGGCCGCCGTCATAGCCCGTGCCGCCCATGTTCCCCACCGTCGTCTCGCACTTCGTGCGCGGCGAGGTACCGGCGGAAAGGGTGCCGGCCCGTGCCCACTCGGGCCGTCCCTGGGCGTCGATGTGGTAGGTCCATGTCGCGCGGACGGTCTGGCCCTGGAAGGCCGTCAGGTACTGCACGCACGGGTAGTCCGCGGCTGCTCCCGCTGCCGACGGCGCGGTCGTCGCCGCAGCGGCCGGGGTCGCCAGCACGCCCGCGGTCACGGCACCCGCCAGTCCGGCGGCGGCCCAGAGCCGATGGCGGAGGTGCGCGGGTGATGCGGATCGTACGGTCATGAAACGTTTCCTCTCTCGTGGCCGTGCTCGTGGCCGGAGTGACCGCCGAGCAGTGCACCACCCGTGAATCAACAGACGATTGACGCGCAGCCCGAGGGCGTGAGAGAGGATTCGCGACCGGGAAGGGGACGGCGGCGTTCAGTGGCCGCCGGTGGGCTGGTCACAGCCGGAGTGGTCGGGGTAGCCGCCGAAGGCGTCCGCCCGGGTGGCGTCGCGGCTCATCGTGCCCTCCACGCACAACGGCGAGGCGTCGATGAGGAATCCGACCCCGGTGGGGCCGTCCTGGTACACCTGCACCTTCCCGGCGGCGTAACCGAGGCCGCCGAGCGCGGTGCGCGTGCTCTCCGGGGCGAAGTCACTGCGCTTGCGCAGTGGTTCGAGCGCGTCCTTGACGCGTGCGACGGCCGCCAGCCCTTCGCAGCGGCGTCGGCCGTGCAGCGGGAGGGGAACCATGAAGCCGTGGTTCTCGGCGTAGTGGTCGGTGGGCGGCGTGTCCGGGATCGTCGGCAGCTGCGCGGACGTGGGACTCTCCTCGGGGCACGGGAAGTTCGTCACGGTGCGCGACGGCGCGGCCGCAGCAGTGTCCTCCCCTTGCCGCTGCGTTCCGCACCCGGCTGCCAGCAGGGCCAGCGCCGTCGCCGAAAGCGCCGCCCCGAGCCGTGCCCGTATCGCTCTGGTCATGGTCATGCCCCGCCCGCCCCTCGTTGCGATGTGGAAAGCCCCGAACCCACCCTCGCCGCCCCGGATCTGCACGTGGTGATGTGCTGTGCGGTGTGCACCATTACCTGTACGCGTTGCTGAGCTGCGTTGTCGGTGGGGAGTCGAACCCCCGCGTTGCTCTTCACGCACCAGGAGTGGACCGGAAAACCGCCGGCCCTCGGTGTGTGCACGCCTCCGGAAACGGCTACCTGCTCCACATCGTCCTGCGCTTGCGCTTGAACTTGCCGGAAACGGTCAGTCCAGCAAGTCGGCCTCCCAGTTCGTCCGCTGGATCCGTGTGTCGATCTCGCGGATCTCCCGTGCGAGGACGTCCGCCTGGGCACGCAGTTCCGCCACCGGGAGCGCGGAGAGCATCATCAGCTCGGACCGGAGCTGCCGGCCGTATCCCCGCTCGCCCGTGCCCGCCGCCGCGTCCGCCGCCGCGGTGACCACCGCGTGGCGCAGCCGCAGCACGTCCCGGCGCGCGAGCGCGTCGGTGAGCGTGCCGTCCTCCCCCATCTGCACTGCCGCATTGGTCCGGTTGATCCGCCGGATCAGCGTTTCCAGGGTGTCCAGCACCTCACCGGCCTCGGCCAGCAGCCGGGACGCCTCCTCGGCGGGCGTCTCGCCCTCCTGGTACCGCGCGCTGCCGACGACGCGCGCTCGCAGCTGCTCCACGCGCCGCGTCGCCTCGGCGCGTTCGGCCAGTGCCTCGGCAAGTTTCATGGTCTCCTCCTCCCGCCCTCCGTGAGCTCGCACGAGTATCCGTGGCGGTCCCGTACCACCGCACCTGGTTTTCGATCAGGCTGTGGCGTCGCCGGCAGGCTGCGCCGCCGCGCCCAGCAAGGTCCGGACGAGGCCGAGGAGTTCGCCGGGGTCGGCGGCGGAGAGTTCCGTGAGCGCGCCCGCGTCGCGGGCGAGGACGATGCCGGTGAGCGCCGCCACCGCGAGCTCCGCCCGCAACTGCGCCCGGGGGACGCGGTCCTGGGCGAAGTGCTCGCTCAGCGGGTCGACCAGCCGCTCGTACAGCTGGGTGCGGGCAGCCTCCTGGACGACGGGGTCGCTGTAGGGCACCACGGTGGCCCGGGTCACCGGCCCGGGGCCGTGGTCGGTGATCCTGCGCAGCAGGCCGAGCAGCCGCTCCTCGTCGAGCAGGTCGGCGGGGACCGCCCGGTCGGACTCGGCGCGCAGCGACGCGAGGTAGAGCTGGGGCTTGCCGCCGAAGTAGCGGGCGATCAACGCCGGGTCCGCGCCCGCGCGTTCCCCGATCTCGCGGGTCGTGGTGCGGTCGAAGCCGCGTTCGGCGAACAGCTCCCGTGCCGCGTCGAGCAGCCGCTCGCGGGTGCGGACGGCGTCGCGGCGCCGCTGCGGGGCGGCGGCCGCCGCCGTCTTCCGGCCCCCGGACGGCGCCTGGTGCTCGGGGCTCATGGGGATCTCCGCTCGTCGGGTGCGCACCGCGCCGGGCCGGCCACGGGCGCGGGGTTGTCGTTGTGCGATACCGCACCGGCGACGGTCTGTTCTCCCGCCGTCACCTGCACTGTTGCTGCTCGGGAGCGCGCGGGCAGGACGAGGGTGACCACGATGGTCACGAGCCACACGGCGCATCCCAGCAGGGCGGCGGTCTGGTAGCCGTCGGCGGTGGGCAGCGTCCGGCCCACGGGGGTGTGCGCCTCGAGGACGGTCGCGCTCAGCGCGCTGCCCGCGGAGTAGCCGACGCAGCGCAGGACCTGGTTGAAGCTGATGGCGCTGCCCGTCTCGTGCGCCGGGACCGCGCCGACGACGAGGCCGGGCATGGCAGCGAACGTGCAGCCCACGCCGAGCCCGGCGATGCCCATCGCGAGGAACAGCTCCCAGAGGCTGTCGCGCGCGAAGCCGAAGACCGCCATGGCCAGCAGGGACACCGTGCAGCCCACCGGCAGCACGGCATGGGTCGACACCCGGCGCGCGAGGACGGCTGCCAGTTTGCTGGAGACGACGCTGGCGGCCGAGAACGGCAGCAGGATCAGGCCCGTGACGACGACGGAGGCGCCGAAGCCGTAGCCCGTCGTCGCCGGGGTCTGCGCGTAGCGGGTCACCAGGGATATCAGGACGTACATGCCCAGGCCCGCGATCACGGCCGTCACGTCGGCGGTGAGGACCACCGGGTGCCGGACGAGCCGCAGGTCCACCAGCGGGTGCGGGGTGCGCAGTTCGTGCACCGTCCACCACAGCAGCAGGACGACCGACGCCCCGGCCAGTCCGAGCAGGCGGGCCGAGGCCCAGCCCCAGGACTCCCCCTCGCCGAGGACCAGCAGGACTCCGGCGAGCGCGACGCCGAGCAGCACCGCGCCGAACACGTCCAGCGGCTGCGGCGTCAGGTGCCGCGTCGGCGGCAGGACGAGCGCGGCGGCGGCCAGCGCGACGGCGCTGATGACGGCCGCGAGCCAGAACCCGGCGTGGAGGCCGAAGAGTTGGGTGAGCAGCCCGGTGACCGGGTAGCCGAGGCCGACTCCGGCGACCAGGGTGATCGACAGCACCCCGACCGCCGGCCGCGAGCGCTCGGCGGGCAGGCTCTCCCGCGCGGTGGCGATGGCCAGCGGTATCAGCCCGAGGCCCACGCCCTGCAGGGCCCGGCCCGTGAGCAGCGCGCCGAATCCCAGCGGCAGCGCCGCCAGCACACTGCCGGCCAGCACGACGGCCACCGCGCCGAGGATCACGGCCCTGCGCCGGGGCCCGTCGCCGAGGCGCCCCATGGTGGGGGTGGCGACGGCGCCGACGAGCAGGGCGATGGTCAGCGACCACTGGGCGGTGGCCGGCGAGACGTGGTCGACGACGGCGATGCGCGGCACCAGCGGCGCGCCGAGACTGCTGACCATGGCCACGACCATGCCCAGATAGACGAGCACGGGCACCAGAGCCCGCTGCCGCCATGCGGAGGGGGAGGTCGTCCCCCGTAGTTCCCCGTACTCCACGGTTGCCCCCAGTTCATGTCACCAAGCGATGTCATCACATGATGACATCGGGCGGAGGCAGACTCGCAACGGGGTCCGCCCGCCCGGTCGGGGCCGCGGGAGAAACGGCGAACACCCCGGATCCCGGGCGGATTTGATAGAAATGGCGGCATGCGTGACGCCTTCGGAGCGGAATTCGAAGTTCCCCGCGGATACCTGAACACGCCGAGCATCGGCATTCCGCCCGGCGCGGTCGCCGATGCCGTGGCTGCCGGTGTGGACCGGTGGCGGCGCGGGGCCGATACGCCGGACGACTTCGACGAGGCCGTGGCCCTGTCCCGGCAGGGCTATGCCGACCTCGTCGGCGTCCCGGTCGAGCGCGTGGCCGTGGGCACGGCCGTGTCCCAGCTGCTGGCCCCGGTCGCCGCCGGTCTGCCCGACGGGGCCAAGGTGCTCGTCGCCGGAGGGGAGTTCACCAGCACCACCTTCCCGTTCGCGGCGCAGGCGCACCGTGACGTGACGGTGACCGAGGTGGAGCTCGCCGCGCTGCCCTCGGCCCTCCCCCACCACGACGTGGCCGCCGTGAGCGTCGTGCAGTCCGCGGACGGCACCCGCGTGGACCTCGACGCGCTGCGCGAGGCGCGCGAACGCAGCGGTGTTCCCGTGGCGTTGGACGTCACGCAGGCCGCCGGCTGGACGCCGCTGCGGCTGGACTGGGCGGACTGGGTCGTCGCCGCCGGATACAAGTGGCTGCTCTCGCCGCGCGGAGCCGCCTGGATAGCGGTACACCCGCGGGCCCTTGAGCGCACTGTTCCGGTCGTCGCCGGATGGTATGCCGGGGAAGTCCCCCTGCAGACCGTCTACGACATGCCCCTGCGACTGGCGAAGGGGGCACGCCGCCTGGACCTCTCACCGGTCTGGCTGGCCCACCTGGGCGCGGCCGTCGCACTGCCGTACCTGGCCTCCCTGGATCCGGCCGCCGTCCACGCCCACTGCGCGGGCCTGGCCGACACCCTTCTCACGGCCCTCGGCCTGCCCGCACGGGGCAGCGCGATCGTGGCCCTGGACGCCGATGCCGAGAAGCTGGCGGCTGCGGGAGTCATCGCCAGCACCCGAGCGGGCAAGACCCGGCTCGGTTTCCACCTCTACAACACCGTGGCCGACGTCGAGCAGGTACTGGACGCCCTGGGGTGTGACCGGCGGGCCCGGCCCAGGGGGTAGACCGGCCCGCCGGACGGTGTCCGAGGGGAGCGGACGACCTGAACGGAACACGGAGGGGGCGATGAGGAGGTTGTCGCCCTTTGGTGCCCGCCCTCTTGGCGCAGGGGCTCGCCGTCACGAGCGCTGTAGCCAGCTCCAGCCCTGTCTGGCCCAGGCGCCACGTGCAGTAAACATATATACCGCCGATTATGCAAGGACATGAAAAAATTCATGCGGGCCCGGAGCGCCGTGAGCGCCCTGTTCAGGCCCGGGAAACCGGCCCGTCAGTCCTCGAGGAAGAAATCGTGCTGCTCGGCGGCCTGCTCGTACTTCTCCAGCCTCAGCTGGGTGCGCTCGGGATCCGCGTCGGCCATGGCCTGGAGGAGGGCTGCGGAGAGGATGCCGGGCGCCGCGTACGAGTCGAAGACGAGCCGTGAGCCGGTGCCGGCGGTGAGCGTCACATCGGCCTCGTCCACCAGCGGCCCGAGCGTCAGGTCCGTGATCAGCGCGACGCGCAGCCCCGTGCTCCGCGCGGCCCGGATCGCCGCCAGCGTCTCCTTGGCATGCCGTGGCATGGCGAACGCCAGCACCCACGTCCCGCCCGCCTCCCGCGCCTGGAGCAGCGCGTCATAGGCCACGCTGCCGCCGCGGGAGACCAGGCGTACGTCCGGGTGGATCCGTTGTGCCGCGTATGCGAAGTACTCCGCCAGTGAGAGGGAGATCCGCAGGCCGAGGACGGTCAGCGGGACCGAGCGGGCGAGCTCGCGGCCGATGTCGAGCACCTGGTCGGTGTCGGCGAACACCCGGCGCAGGCTCTCCAGGTTCTCGATCTCGGCGTCGACGGCCGCCTGGAGTTCGTTGCGGCGGCTGTCCGCCCTGGCCTCAGGGGTGCCCGCGACCGCGCTCAGGGCGAGGGGCTGCAGGGCCTCCCGCAGTGCGGGGTAGCCGTTGAAACCCAGGGAGACGGCGAAGCGGGTCACCGACGGCTGGCTCACGCCCACGCGTTCCGCGAGGTCCGTGATCGACAGGAACGCGGCCTCGGTGAGGTGGTCGGTGATGTACTGCGCGATGCGCCGCTGAGCAGGAGACAGCCGGTGGCCGCCGAACAAGGCACGGACCTTGTCGGCGGGCGGCGGCTCCGCGTGCGCGGGCCGCCTGCCCGGCGTGATCGCAGACGACCGCGCGCGTGCCCGCTGCTGTCCTGATGGCACCGATGTGCCTCCTTCTCACCTTTTCCGCTCAACATAGCCGACTCGGCACACGTGCCAACGGCCAGAGCGTTCCGGCGACCGCCAGGGCACGCCTCAGGTGGCAGCACGCGCCCCCGGCGCAGGAAGCCGGCGGGCCCGGCTTCCTGCGCCGCCCGGGTGCCGGCCCTACTTGGCGGCGGTGCGGAGCCTGTCGAGCTGCTTGTCGACGATGCCCTCTTCGGGCATGCCGGGGTCCTTGAGGGCCGAGTTGGAGACCAGGGTGATGACGTCGCCGGTGCGGACGACGACGTAGCTGCGCGTCTCGCACACGCCTTCGCCGCACTCGGGCGAGCTGAAAGTCGCCATGAGCCCCAGCGTGGCGTCACCCTTCGCCTTGAAGGCGGCCTTGCTGAAGGTGACCTTGGTGGCGGCGTGGCCCGACCCGGTGGCCTTGAAGGCCGCGCAGGATCCGAGTGCGGACTCGGCGGAGGTCATGGCCTTGGCCGCCTGCCCGGTGCCGAACTGGGTGAGCTGGATGACGGAGTACTCACGGCCGTTGGTGCCGTAGTACGCGCCGGTGGCGGAGGCGGGCGGCGGCGTGGCCGCGTTGCGGATGTCGGACAGGTCGAGCAGGGGCTGGCAGGCGGGTTTGTCCGCGGTGAACCTGAACTCCGTCTTGGTCGGGCCCAGGGACGACCGGTGCTCGTCGTACTGGAGTTCCTTGACAGGGAGCAGGGCCTTGACGAGCTGGTCCTGCGTCAAGGCCTTGGCAGCGGCCCCGGTGGGCGCGGCGGTGGCCGTGGCGCTGGACTTGTCGTCGCTCTTGGGACCGCACGCGGTGGCGGTGAGGGCGACCGGCGCGAGGACGCAGGCCGCGACGATGAGGCGCAGAGAACGCATGGCTGTATTTCCCCCGAATGGTGACAGTGCGGTGCTGCGCCATGCCTTGAGGTCCGGCGCAGCAGAAGGCAGCGGTCGTCGGTGCGACACCCGCCGGCAGCGGATCAAGGTACCGGACGTCCACCGCTTGCGGATCATGGGGCCTGCCGTGCGGAGCGAGTGACTCCGGCAAAGGCCGGCTCGGCGATTGCGCGCACCGCCTCGGTCGCGTAACCCCGACCCCCGTACACCGGCTGGGCGGTGCGGTAGGCATCGCAGGAGGTACGACGTGACCGCATGGTCAGACCCCACCCACCGCTTCCACAGCCCGCCCCGATCGCGACCGACCCGTGCCTCTACCCTGGTGCGCGCCAAGTCGGGACGCATGGAGCACGAGGAACGGAGCATGCCGTGACAGCGGGGGAGGCCAACGGCGGAGAACTGGTCGGGCAGGTACTCGGCGGGCGCTACCGTGTCACCGCGGTGATCGGCCGCGGCGGCATGGGCGTGGTCGCCCGGGCCGTGGACGAGCTGCTCAACCGTGAGGTCGCCGTCAAGGTCCTGCGGGCGTACACCGACGCCTCCGCGGCCGAACTGGCCGATCTGCGGGCCCGGATGCAGCGGGAGGCGCAGGCCGCCGCCCGTATCCGGCACAGTGGCGTGGTCACCGTGCACGACGTGGCCGAGGAACAGGGCCTGCCGGTCATCGTGATGGAGCTCGTCGACGGGCCCTCGCTCGACGACGTGCTCGCCGAGCGCGGCACGCTGGAGCCGCACGAGGCCGCGGCCATCGGGGCCGAGTTGACGGACGCGCTCGACGCCGCCCATCGGGCCGGTGTGCTGCACCGGGACGTCAAGCCCGGCAACGTGCTGCTGGAGCACGGCGGCAGGGTCGTGCTGACCGATTTCGGCATCGCCACCATGGACGCCTCCGGCGACGACGCCATGGACAGGCTGACCCGCAGCGGTGAGATCGTCGGCTCCCTCGACTACCTTCCGCCGGAGCGGGCGCAGGGCAGGGAGCCCGGTCCCGCGTCCGACATCTGGTCGCTCGGCATGACGTTGTACGCGGCCGTGGAGGGCGCTTCGCCGTTCCGCCGCACGTCCGTGTGGTCCACGCTGACGGCGATCGTCCAGGAGCCGCTGCCGGAGCCCCGCCGGGCCGGACCGCTCGCGCCGGTGCTGCAGGCGCTGACGGCGAAGGAGCCGGGGCAGCGGCCCACCGCCGATCAGGCGCGGCGGATGCTGGAGCAGGTCGCTGCAGGCGGGGTGGCCGGCAACGCGGCGCCGGCCCCGGCTCCCAGCCGGCCCGCTACGCCCACCGTCGTCTCGGCTCCCGCTCCCGGGCCCGGGTTCGGCCCCGCGCCGGTCCCCCAGCCGTCCCCGACTCCCCCGCCGCCCGGCGATGGTGTTCGGCGCCGGCGCCGCGTCGTGATCGCGGCGTCGGCCGCCGCGGTCGTGCTCGCCGGCGGCGGCGTCACCTACGCCCTGGCGGGCGGGCACGACGGTTCCGGCGCCGACGCGTTGCACGCGGTGCGGTCCGGGGGCGAGTCCCCTTCCCCCAGCGGCGGCCGGGCGACGGCCTCGCCGTCCGCCGCCCTCTCGCAGCAGCCCGGCCCGGCGGCGAGCAGCGCGGCCCCGTCCGCGTCGCCCTCGCAGAAGGCGAAGCCGAGCCCGGTGTCGACGAGTTGCGCGGGCTGGAGTCACGCGGACCCGAAGCCGGGCACCTACGGCTTCATGGCCGGCAGCAACCACATACAGACCGGGCCGTACCAGGCGTGCCCGTCCGTGACCCTGGCCAGGTCCGGCACGAAGCTCTGGTACCACTGCTCCGTCGTCAACGCCTACGGCAACACGTGGACTTGGGTCCGCGTGGCCGGCACGAACACCTCGGGCTGGATGTCGAACGACAACCTCACGCGCCAGAACGGGCCGTCCGCCCCCGCCTGCTGATTCAGCCCTGCAGCAGCGAGACGGTCCGCTCCGGAGCGGGAATGCGGATGCCCTCGGCGCGGTAGCGCTGGTGCAGGCGCTTGATGAACTCGTGCTTGATGCGGTACTTGTCGCTGAACTCGCCCACCCCGAGGATCACCGTGAAGCCGATCCGGGAGTCCCCGAAGGTGTGGAAGCGGACGGCCGGCTCGTGGTCGGGGACGGCTCCGGAGACGTCCTTCATCACGCCTTCGGCGACCTCGATGGTGATCCGCTCGACCTCTTCGAGGTCGCTGTCGTAGGCGACGCCCACCTGCACCGTGACGGACAGCTTCTGCTCGGGCCGACTGAAGTTGATCATGTTCGTGCCGGCGAGCTTGCCGTTGGGGATGATGACGATGTTCTTCGCCAGCTGCTCCACCATGGTGTTGCGCCAGTCGATGTCGACGACGTAGCCCTCTTCACCGCTGCTGAGCCGGATGTAGTCGCCGGGCTGGACGGTCTTCGACACGAGGATGTGCACCCCGGCGAAGAGGTTGGCCAGCGTGTCCTTCAGCGCCAGTGCGATCGCCAGGCCGCCCACGCCGAGGGCGGTGAGCAGCGGGGCGATGGATATGCCGAGCGTCTGCAGGACGATGAGGAAGCCCATCGCCAGCACCGCGATCCGCGTGATGTTGACGAATATCGTGGCCGATCCCGCCACGCCCGAGCGGGACTGCGCCACGGAGTGCACCAGCCCGGCGACGACGCGGGCCACGGTGAGGGTCACCGTGAAGATCACGACGACCGTCAGGACCTGGTTGACCGTGTGTCCGACGGTGCGGTTCAGCGGCAGGGCCGCAGCCCCGGCCGCGACGCCGGCCGCCACCGCGGCCCACGGCGCGGAGGTGCGCAGCAGGTCCACGATGATGTCGTCCCCGCTCCACCGCGTCCTGCGGGCCCGTTCGGCGAGCCAGCGCAGGATCACCCGCAGAACGAGCGCGGCGACCAGCCCCGCGGCCACCGCGATGCCAGCGACGACGGCGTCGTGCAGGGTCAGGTCCCGGTTCACCGGCCTCCCCCTGCCCGCCCGCGGCGCGCGGCGGGGCGGTCGCCCGCCGCCCTGAGTCCGGGTCTGCAACCGCGGTCGTCGAGGTAATGATGCGTCACTTCCACCTGCCTGTCCCAGAATTCACCCTTCGCGCCGGCCCACGGGAGCGGTCCGGCACGCGGATGATCATCTTCCATCACCCCGACCGGGTCCTGGACGCAGGGGGCTCGCCGGCAGGCGGCAGATCCGCACACACCCACCGATGGTCATGAACCGATCAAGGATTCCCCAGGATCCACCCCTTCCCCTTGTTGACCGTTCACCGACAAAACTACGGTCTGCGCAACCCGCCCACCGGGTCAATCAGCCTCAGGAGGACGTACGTTGCGCTACCGCATATCGGCACGGCACAGATCCGACGCCCCCCGCCGCACCGCCCTCGCCATCCTCGGAGCCGCCGCGCTCACCCTCTCCGGCCTCGTCGCCTCGGCCCCCGCCGAGGCCCAGACCGCCTCCGCCTCCGGTTTCTCGCACGGCGCCGCATGGGTCCGCTCCTGCGCGAAGGCCACCGCATCGGGCACCATGGCCTGCAACGCCCTGCGCGTGACCAACGCCCACCAGCACGTCAGGCCGCTCGGCGTCACCGCCGACGCCACTCCCTCCGGCTACGGCCCCGCCGACCTGCTGAGCGCCTACAACCTGCCGTCCGGCGGCGGCAGCGGGCAGACCATCGCCATCGTCGACGCCTACAACGACCCCAACGCCGAGTCGGACCTGGCCACCTACCGCAGCCAGTACGGGCTGCCCGCCTGCACCACGGCCAACGGGTGCTTCCAGAAGGTCGACGAGCACGGCGGCACCAGCTACCCGCGCAACAACACGGGCTGGGCCGGGGAGATCTCCCTCGACCTCGACATGGTCTCCGCGATCGCGCCCAACGCCCACATCATCCTCGTCGAGGCGCGGACCGCGAGCACGGCCGACCTGGGCACGGCGGTCAACACCGCCGTGCGGCTCGGCGCGAAGTTCGTCTCCAACAGCTACGGCGGGCCCGAGTCGGCCTCGGACGCCTCTTACGACGAGAGCTACTACAACCACCCCGGCGTCGCCATCACCGCCTCCTCCGGTGACGGCGGCTACGGCGTCGAGTACCCGGCTGCCTCGCAGTACGTCACCGCCGTGGGCGGCACCGCCCTCAAGCGCGACTCCAGCAGCCGCGGTTGGAGCGAGAGCGTCTGGAGCACCAGCGCCACCGAGGGCGGCGGCTCCGGCTGCTCGGCCTACGACACCAAGCCCGCCTGGCAGACGGACAGCGGCTGCGCCCAGCGCACGGTCGCCGACGTCGCCGCCGTCGCCGACCCGGCCACCGGAGTCGCCGTGTACCAGACCTACGGCGGCTCCGGCTGGAGCGTCTACGGCGGCACCAGCGCCGCTTCGCCGATCGTCGCGAGCGTGTACGCCGACGCCGGCACCCCGTCCGCCGGCTCGTACCCCGCCTCGTTCCCGTACGCGCACACGGGCGCGCTCAATGACGTGACCGACGGCTCGACGACCACGTGCTCCCCCTCCTACCTGTGCACCGCCGGGCCCGGCTTCGACGGCCCGACCGGCTGGGGAACGCCCAACGGCCTGACCGCCTTCACCGGCTGACGTCACCGGCTGAGCCGATACGACCGTGCCCGCCGTGCGATACCG
Source organism: Streptoverticillium reticulum (assembly GCF_047456005.1). Taxonomy (NCBI): domain Bacteria; kingdom Bacillati; phylum Actinomycetota; class Actinomycetes; order Kitasatosporales; family Streptomycetaceae; genus Streptomyces; species Streptoverticillium reticulum. The sequence continues at coordinate 972,606 of NZ_CP179755.1, forward strand.
CACGGCGGGCACATCAATGGCCGGTCAGGACAAGCCGGTCGAGGACGGGCAGTTACGAGCGGCTCTCGCTCAGGGCCCCCTTGAGCGCCTTGTCGCGGACGGCGCAGAAAACCTTCGCGGGGTTCTTGTAGTAGCGCCACGGCACGGCGCCCACGTGGCCGTCCACCAGCCGGAACTGGATCAGGGCCGCCTCGTGGCGGCCGGCCTTGGCGAGGAAGTACGCGAGCAGGTGCCGGACTTCGGCCAGCCGCGGGTGGTCGGGGCGAGCCGCCGCCACGTCGGCCAGGGCGGCGTCGACGAGGGCGGTGACCTCCGGCCGGCCGTAGGCCTCGGCGGGCGCCTCGTCGTCGTTGGCCTCGTACCAGTCGAGGAGCGGGAACATGGTGAGCAGGCTGCCGCGGGGGGCGGTTGCCGCCGCCCGGAGCGCGAAGTCGCGGGAGAGCTCGGCGGAGCCCTGCCACTTGGCGAACCAGTAGTTCAGGGCGCGCCAGTGCGCCTCGTAGTGGTACGGGGCGCGGGCCGTGACCTCGGCCCACAGCTCGCGCAGGGCGTCGTGCGGTGCGCCGAGGCCCATGTAGAGCGGGATCTGCAGCAGGTACGGGGTGGGGTCGTCGGGGTGGGCCAGGGTCGCGGCCCGCTCGAAGTCCTCCCGGGCCTGGCGCAGGACGCGATGGAAGCCCGCGAACTGCTCGGCAGTGGTGTCCTTGGCCCAGCGCCCGCCGCGAAGCTCCCAGGCGAGCAGCACCTTTGCGGACGCGTCGACGACGGCCGCGTCCGGGTCGTCGGGGCGTGCCGCCTGCCAGGCCCGCAGCCAGGCGTCGTCCTCGACGGCGCGTGCGGAGATGATGCCGACGAGGTAGGAGCGGCGCTCCCAGTCCGTGCCCACGGCGGCGAGGGCCCGGGCGGCGGGCTCCCATGCGCCCCGGGCGAGGGCCGCCGTCACGGTGTCCGCCTCGGGGTCCGCGGCGGCCCGTTCCGTGTTCTGGCGCTCCTGCGGCAGCAGGTCCGCACCGGCGGCGGCCGCTTCGCGCGCGAGCTGTGCCGTGCGTCGCCGGTTCCGCAGCCAGAAGAAGAGCATGACGGCGAGGACGAGGATGGGGAAGATTCTCACAGGTATGGGTTTCCGGAGTCGTTGGGTGTCGGGTCGGTGACGCGGGTCAGTCAGCGAGGAGCGTGCGCAGGGGCAGCGTGTCCGGTACGTCCGCGACGGCGCTCCGCATGGCCGCCGCCATCGCGTCCTCCACGTCCCCGGCCCCCGGCAGCACCAGCCGGGCGGGCCGGGACCAGGACAACTCCCAGTGCGCACCGGCCCGTTCCACCAGGGCCAGCTCCGCGAGCCGGGTCACGCCGGCCTCCACCGAGGGCCGCAGGAACTCCCGCGCGGCCCGGCCCGTCGCCTGCGCCGCCTCCGGCGACTTGGGCAGGTGATCGGCGATCTGCCACAACCGGCCGGCGTCGGCGGCGTCCAGCAGGGCGTTCAGGTCGTCCGCTGCGAGGCCTGCCGCGAGTCCGGCCTCCGAGATCGCCGAACGCAGCGGCTGCGCGGCCTTCTGCACCAGCGCGTGTGCGGCGCGGTGCGTCAACTCCGGCCATGCCACCCGCTCCATGGCCAGCGCCTCCGGAGTGAGGACCGCGCCCTCCAGCTCCACCAGCACCCGCTCGGGGTCGCGCAGCAGCTGCAGTGCGGGGCGTGCCGGTTCCGCCGCCATGCCGTCGTCGGGCAGCTCTTCGATGAGCCGTACGCGCTCGGCGACCGGCGGGTGCGAGTCGTACGGGGACGCCTCGCCGGGCGGCAACTCGTCGCGCAGCCCGGCCAGGTTCGCCTGGCGGTGCGGGTCGGCGAGCAGGTGCCGCAGGCCGCCGAAGACCTCGCCCTGCGGCGGGAGCAGGCCCGCCGGGACGCCCTGCATGGCGTACCGGTCCAGGTAGTGGTCGTGCGCCGCGTCGAGGACGGCGGTCGCCCGCAGTGCCGAGGCCGTGGCGTCGCGGCCCGCGACCCGGACCGCCAGCCGGTCGGCCGCGAGCTCCTGCTGCCGGCCGACGCGGTGCGTGGCGCGCAGGTAGAAGCGTGCGTAGGCCTGGAACGGCTTGGCCATCATCCGGTAACCGAACCCGGCACCGCCGGTGTTGACCTTCCGGGGCTTCTTGCCCTTGCGCAGCCGCTTGGCGGCCACCCGCTCCTGCCGTGAGCGCTCGTCCTCGACGGCCCTCTGCTCGCGCTCCTGGAACGCCTCCACCGTCCGGGCCACGGCGTCGCGGCCGCGCCGCGTGATGCCGGCGAGCCGGGTGTCCGCGTTGCCGTAGTGGCCGAGTTCGTGCGCGACGACGGCGTGCAACTGCGGCTCGGTCAGGCCCGTCATCAGCGGTACGCCGAGGTACAGGCGGCGCCGGCCGGGCAGCAGGCCCAGCATCCGGGTGTCCTCGGAGACGGACGCGTTCACCTCCCCGGTCAGGATGATCTCGTCCGGCGCCCGCGTCCCCGACCGTGCGGCCAACGACCGTACGGCCTGCCACAGTTCGGGCTGCGCGGCCTCGGTCACCGGCAGTCCGTGCTCCTCCTCGCCCTTGGCCGTGCCGAGCGCGAGGACGCCCTTCAGCACGGGGAGGCCCAACACCACGGTGACCGCGGTGATTTTGACGGCTGCAACGGCCGGCGCCCGCATCCACACCACCACGTCGACGCCGACGAACACGCCGAGCACGACCAGTGCGAGCAGATAGAAGCCGGCCAGCAGCACAAGTGCGCGCAGCGCGCGCGGAGAAGTGCCCACAGGGCGGAGTACCCCCACATCGAGAAAAATCAGGATGCGGGGATTTTACGCGACCTTTAGGTCGAGCTGTGATTGTTTTACATGCCGCGGCGCCCCGTCAGGGGCGCGGGGAACTGCGCGATCAGCCCCCTCGGCCCGCAGCCGACGCACCACCCTGGAGGTCCGGGGCGAAGCCCCGGGAGCTTCGACTGCGGGCGCGTCGTGGCTTGTCGCGCAGTTCCCCGCGCCCCTGACGGGGCGCTGCAAGATCCGTCGGGCAGGCGCTAAGCCGTGCGGCGGCGGAGCGTGGCCGCACCGAGTGCCAGCGCGAGCAGGGCCGCGCCCGCGATGACGGCCAAGTCCCGTACCAGCAGGGCGCCGACGCCCGTGGTGGCGGTCAGCCTGGTCATCGCATCGACCGCGTACGAGAGCGGCAGCACGTCCGAGACCCGGCGCAGCACGGGCGCCATGCTCGCGCGCGGGACGAAGAGTCCGCACAGCAGCAGCTGCGGCAGGATCACGGCCGGCAGGAACTGCACCGCCTGGAACTCGGTGGCCGCGAACGCCGATACCAGCAGGCCGAGCGCCATGCCCAGCAGGCCGTCGCCGACCGCCACCGCGAAGAGCAGCCAGGCCGGGCCCGCCACCTTCAGCCCCAGCAGCCCGAGGGTCAGCGCCGAGGCGAGCACCGCCTGCACCAGGGCGACCAGGCCGAAGGCGAGGGCGTACCCGAGCAGCAGGTCCAGCCGGCCCAGGGGCATGGTGAGCAGCCGCTCCAGCGTGCCGGTGGTGCGCTCGCGCAGCATCGCGACCGAGGTGACGAGGAACATCACCAGCAGCGGAAAGATCCCCAGCAGCGCCGCTCCGACGCGGTCGAAGAGCTCGGGCTGCTGGTCGAACATGTAGCGGAGCAGGGCGAGGAGCACGCAGGGCACCACGAGCAGCATCGCGACGGTGCGCGGGTCGTGCCGGAGTTGGGCCAGGACCCGGCGGGCGGTGGCGACGGTGCGGGTGGCGTTCACGGGGCTTCTCCGGTGGGGACGGCGGCGGCTGCGCCCGGGCCCTGGGCGACGAGGGAGAGGAAGGCGCTGTCCACGTCGGGCGCCCCGGTCCTGCGCAGCAGTTCCACGGGGGTGTCGTCGGCGAGCAGCCGTCCGTCGCGCATCAGCAGGAGGCGGTCGCAGCGGGTGGCCTCGTCCATGACATGGCTGGAGACCAGCAGCGCGGCTCCTGCGTCGGCGAGTTGCCGGAACAGCCGCCAGAGGTCCTGGCGGAGGACCGGGTCCAGACCGACCGTGGGCTCGTCCAGGACCAGCAGTTCGGGGGTGCCGAGCAGGGCCGCGGCCAGCGAGACGCGGGCCCGCTGGCCGCCGGAGAGCCGGGCGACCAGGGCGTGCGCGTGGGCGGTGAGGCCGACCTGGGCGATCACGCGGTCGGGGTCGGAGGGCGGTGCGCCGAGGACGGCCGCGAAGTAGCGGAGGTTCTCGGCGACGCTGAGGTCGTCGTAGACGGAGGGCGCCTGGGTGACGTACCCGATCCGGTCGCGCAGCACAGCGCTTCCGGCCGGGCTGCCGAGCACCTCCACCCGCCCCCCGGCCACCCGCTGCACGCCGACGACCGAGCGCAGCAGCGTGGTCTTGCCGCAGCCGCTGGGGCCGAGCAGTCCGGTGATCGAGCCGCGCGGGACGTCGAGGTCGAGACCGTGCAGGACGGTACGGCCACCGCGGACGACCGTCAGGCCGGTGGCACGGATCGCGGGGGCGGGCCCCTCGCCATAATTCATCACGCGGTGAGTTTCCTGCCCGGCGCCCGGCTCGTCAAGCGCAGGCCATGACCTTGGGCCGCGAAGGCGTGTCAGTGCCGCGTGCGATGCTGAGCGCATGAACCTGGAGGATCTGGTGCGGCTGCGCCGCGCCCGGGACGCGATGGACCGCGATTACGCACAGCCGCTGGACGTTCCGGCGCTGGCGAACGTCGCCCTCATGTCGCCCGGGCACTTCTCGCGCAGCTTCCGCGCCGCCTTCGGGGAGACGCCCTACAGCTATCTGATGACCCGCCGCGTCGAGCGGGCGAAGGCGCTGCTGCGGCGGGGCGACCTGAGCGTGACGGAGGTCTGCTTCGCCGTCGGCTGCACCTCGCTGGGATCGTTCAGCTCGCGCTTCACCGAGCTGGTCGGCGAGAGCCCCAGCGCCTACCGGGCCCGCGACCACGAGGCGGCGGCCGTGATCCCGGCGTGCGTGGCCAAGATCTTCACGCGGCCGCGCAGGAACGGCGAACCGGTCAGGATCGGAGAAGCGGAATCCGCCGCCGCCTCGTAGCGTCGGGGGCATGAACATCAAGCTTTCCCAGTGCTTCATCGCAGTCGACGACCATGACAAGGCACTCGCCTTCTACCGCGACGTCCTCGGCCTCGAGGTGCGCGGCGACGTCGCGTTCGAGGGTATGCGCTGGGTGACCGTCGGGTCGCCCGAGCAGCCGGACGTGCAGATCGTCCTCGAGCCGCCGCTCGCCAACCCCAACGCCTCGCCGGCAGACAAGCAGGCGATGGCGGAACTGCTGGCCAAGGGCATGCTGCGCGGCGTGATCTTCTCCACCGACGACTGCGACGCCACCTTCGAACGCATCCGGGCCGCCGGGGGCGAGGTCCTCCAGGAGCCGATGGACCAGCACTACGGCGTCCGCGACTGCGCCTTCCGCGACCCGGCCGGCAACATGCTCCGCTTCACCCAGCCCCGGCAGTAGCGACACCCAGCGCCCCGAAGGGGCGCGGGGAACTGCGCGACCAGCCACGACGCGCCCGCAGATGCCGGGGCGAAGGCCCACCCGGACGGAGACACGATGAGCAAGACACCCGCTGCCGACAGCCACGAGCTGATCCGCGTGCACGGTGCGCGCGAGAACAACCTCAAGGACGTCAGCATCGAGATCCCCAAGCGGCGGCTGACGGTGTTCACCGGCGTCTCCGGCTCGGGCAAGAGCTCCCTGGTGTTCGACACGATCGCCGCGGAGTCGCAGCGGCTGATCAACGAGACCTACAGCGCCTTCGTCCAGGGCTTCATGCCCACCCTCGCACGGCCCGACGTCGACGTCCTCGACGGCCTGACCACCGCGATCACCGTCGACCAGCAGCGGATGGGGGCCGACCCCCGCTCCACCGTCGGCACCGCCACCGACGCCAACGCGATGCTGCGCATCCTCTTCAGCCGCCTCGGGAAACCCCACATCGGCCCGCCCAGCGCCTTCGCCTTCAACGTCCCCTCGGTCAGGGCGAGCGGTGCGATCACGGTCGAGCGCGGCACGAAGAAGACGGTGAAGGCGACCTTCTCCCGCACCGGCGGCATGTGCCCGCGCTGCGAGGGCCGGGGCACGGTCACCGACCTCGACCTCGCCCAGCTCTACGACGACTCCAAGTCACTGTCCGAGGGCGCGATCACGGTCCCCGGCTACAAGGCGGGTGGCTGGAACCACCGCCTCTACAGCGACTCGGGCTTCTACGACGCGGACAAGCCGATCCGCAAGTACACCAAGAAGGAACTCCACGACTTCCTCCATCACGAGCCGGTCCGGATGAAGATCGCAGGCATCAACATGACCTACGAGGGGCTCATTCCCCGGATCCGGAAGTCGATGCTCGCCAAGGACAAGGAGGCGATGCAGCCGCACATCCGGGAGTTCGTCGAGAGAGCGGTCACCTTCACCACCTGCCCCGACTGCAACGGCACCCGGCTCGGCGAAGGCGCCCGGTCGTCGAAGATCAAACGGATCACGATCGCCGACGCGTGCGCGATGCAGATCAGCGACCTGGCCGACTGGGTCCGCGGCCTCAAGGAGCCGTCGGTGGCCCCACTGCTCGCCAAACTGCTGCACACCCTCGACTCGTTCACGGAGATCGGCCTGGGCTACCTCGCCCTCGACCGGCCGACGGGCACGCTGTCGGGCGGCGAGGCGCAGCGTGTCAAGATGATCCGCCACCTCGGCTCCTCGCTCACCGACGTCACCTACGTCTTCGACGAGCCCACCACGGGCCTGCACCCCCACGACATCCAGCGGATGAACGAACTGCTGCTGCGGCTGCGGGACAAGGGCAACACGGTGCTCGTCGTGGAGCACAAGCCGGAGATGATCGCGATCGCCGACCACGTCGTGGACCTCGGCCCCGGAGCCGGCCAGGCGGGCGGCACCGTCTGCTTCGAGGGCACCGTCGAGGGGCTGCGGGCGGGCGGCACCGTCACCGGCCGGCATCTCGACGACCGGGCCGCCCTCAAGAAGACGGTGCGCAAGCCCACCGGCAAACTGCCGATCCGCGGCGCGACGACGCACAACCTGCGCGGCGTCGACGTCGACATCCCGCTCGGCGTGCTCGCCGTCGTCACCGGCGTCGCCGGCTCCGGCAAGAGCTCGCTCGTGCACGGGTCGCTGTGCCGACAGTCGGGGGCGCTCGGCGCGGGGGTGGTGTCCGTCGACCAGACCGCGATCCGCGGCTCCCGGCGGAGCAATCCGGCGACGTACACCGGGCTGCTGGACCCGATCCGCAAGGCGTTCGCGAAGGCCAACGATGTGAAGCCGGCGCTGTTCAGCGCCAACTCCGAGGGTGCGTGCCCGACATGCAATGGCGCGGGCGTGGTCTACACCGACCTGGCGATGATGGCCGGCGTCGCCACCGTCTGCGAGGAGTGCGAGGGGAGGCGGTACCAGGCGTCGGTGCTGGAGTACCGCCTCGGCGGGCGCGACATCAGCGAGGTGCTCGCCATGCCGGTGACCGAGGCCGAGGAGTTCTTCGCCACCGGCGAGGCCCGCACACCGGCCGCGCACAGGATCCTGGAACGGCTCGCCGACGTCGGGCTCGGCTACCTCGCCCTCGGCCAGCCGCTCACCACACTGTCCGGCGGCGAACGGCAACGGCTCAAACTGGCCACGCACATGGCCGAGAAGGGCGGCATCTACGTCCTTGACGAACCGACCGCCGGTCTCCACCTCGCCGATGTCGAGCACCTGCTCGGCCTGCTCGACCGGCTCGTCGACTCCGGCAAGTCGGTCGTCGTCATCGAGCACCACCAGGCGGTCATGGCCCACGCCGACTGGATCATCGACCTCGGCCCCGGCGCGGGCCACGACGGCGGCCGCATCGTCTTCGAGGGCACACCGGCCGACCTCGTCGCCGCCCGGTCCACGCTCACCGGGGAGCATCTGGCGGCGTATGTCGGGGGCTGACGGGGGGCTTCAATTGAATTGATTGAATTGAGCGTCCTGCCTCCGCAATTCGAGAAGCCTCTGCTGATACATGGGTCCCGCGGCGTATCCGGCTCCGGCAGGGGTGGGGGCTGACCCGGCTTGCAAGGCGCGCCAGCATCAAATTCCAGGGCGTGTCCGGTGGGTCAGCACGGGCCCCGTGACACTCCCCCGACTACCAGTGACTCCGACAGCAGAAACCCCGAACTTCCGGACGCAGAACCGAGGGTTTCCACTGTCGGAGGCAACCGCTCCGCAGGCCGAGAGCCATGGACGGCTCTGCGTGTGGAGTGCTTTGCCCATCGGGGCTGCACCCGGCCTCCACCGTCCGGTACGTTCCTGGACGGTGACGGAACCCGTCGGCAGGCAACCGCCGTGGAAAGGTGAGCAGATGACCCAGCCCGCCCCGGTCGAAGCACTCACGGCGTGGAACGGCCACTCCCTCGGCGAGGCGGACTGGCTGCTCCCGCTACCGCCCGCCTGCTCGCGCGCACTGGACGGCCGGGGAGAAGACACGGCGCTGGCGGACCTGGCCAGGCCCGTCACCCAGCGCCTGCGGAACGGCCGCGGGTTCGTCGTGATCCGCGGCTTTCCGGTAGCCGGCCGCGCCGACCAGGAGTGCGTCGCGATGTGTCGGCAACTCGCCGCCTTGCTGGGCACCCCGAGGCCGGCGGACTCCGGTGACCTCGTCACCGTGGCCGACAACGCCGGGCTGGGCAAGACCGACCTCGCCCTGGGCCTGCACACCGACCGGACCCCGGCGCTCCAGCCTCCGAGACTGCTGGGGCTGTTGTGCGTGCGACAGGCAGCGCACGGCGGGGAGACGCTGCTGGCCAGCGGCCATACCGTGCACAACAGGCTGCTCAGCGACAGCCCCTGGGCCCTGCCCCGTCTCTACCAGGACTTCCGCTTCGGCCGGGGAACCGGCTTCGACCGGCTCCGCCCCGTCTTCCAGCGGTGCGGCGCCGACCTGCGCGTGTACTACAACCGGCGCGGGATCGAACGTGCCCAGCACGAAGCCGACGAGCCCCTGACGACTGACGAGCAGGCGGCCCTCGACGCCGTCGACCGGATCCTGTCCGACCCGCTCGCCGTCCTGCGCATTTCCCTGCGCCCGGGAGACCTTCTCTGGCTGGACAACACCGTCGTGCTGCACGGCCGCACCGCCTTCACCGACTCGCCCGGCCCGTACGCCCGTAGGTGCCTGGCCCGCGTGTGGGTCGACTGAAGCACCTACGGCCACAGCCAGTCATGGCAGCCGGTCATGGCAGCCGTTCCAGCAGCCTGCGGACCGCGTCCAGCATCAGTCGGCTCACGTGCTCCGGATCGGCGCTGGCCAGGGGTTCCTGGCGGACGACGACGCGGGTGAGTCCGATGCCGAGCAGCCAGGCGAGGACCAGTCCGGCGCGCAGTTCGGCATCGTCGGCGTCGGTGAGGCCGGTCAGCGCCGCGGTGTACTCCTCCGTCAGGCGCCGGTTCGTCTGTGCCGCCTCGTCGTCGCTTCCGGCGGAGCGCAGAAACACTTCGAGCGAGCGGTCGGCGGTCGACGTGCCGTCAGGGGCGAGCAGGTTGCGCAGGGCGGTCTGCAGCAGGTGCTCGGCGGGGGTTTCCTCCAGCTGCCGGCGGCCGTTCATCGCCACGACCTCGCCGAAGAGCGCGGTCTTCGATCCGAAGTAGCGGAAGAGCAGAGCCTGGTTGACACCGGCGCGGTCGGCGATCGCACGCACCGTCGTGCGGTCGTAGCCGCGTTCGGCGAAGAGCTCCGCCGCCGCCTCGACGAGGCACTTGCGGGTGGCCTCGGCGTCGCGTCGGCGCGCCGGCTTCTCTGCCTTCTCCGCCTTCTCTGAGGCCTTCTCTGAGGCCTTCTCTGCTGTCATTCCGTTTCCTCCTCAAGCGCCCGACCGACAGGCCCTGTTGACGCCTGTTCCGTCCCGCCCTACGGTCGATGTAAGCACCTGCTTACATCATGCTCCTGCACCGTCGCGAGACCTTAGCCCCTGCGAAGGAACAAGGAACGAGGAGTCCGGATGTCCGTCACCCCCGCCGAGCCCGCCGCCTATCCGTTCAACGAAGCCGCCGGCCTGGAGCTGTCCGAGCAGTACGCCGAGGTGCGCGCCCACGAGGGCCTGCCGCGCGTCCAGTTGCCCTACGGCGAGCCGGCCTGGCTCGTGACGCGGTACGCGGACGCCCGGCTCGTCCTGGGCGACCAGCGGTTCAGCCGCGCCGCCTGCGTCGCGCACGACGAGCCCCGGCAGTCGGAGAGCCAGAACAACACGGGCATCCTCTCCATGGACCCGCCCGACCACTCCCGGCTGCGCAGGCTGGTGGCCGGGGCGTTCACCGTGCAGCGGATGGAGCGGCTGCGCACGGACATCCGCGCCCTGGCCGGGAGCCTGCTGGACGAGATGGTGGCGGCGGGCCAACCCGCCGACCTGGTCGACGCCTTCGCGCTGCCGCTGCCCGTCTCCGTCATCTGCCGGATGCTCGGCGTACCCGAGGCGGACCGGCCCCTCTTCCGCAAGTGGAGCGACGACGCGCTCTCCACGAGCTCGCTCACGGCCGAGGAGGCCGAGGCCAGCCGGCAGGAGCTGCGCGCCTACATGGCGGAGCTGATCGCCGGGCACCGGGTGCGGCCCGCGGACGACCTGATGACGTCCCTGATCGAGGCCCGCGACCAGGGGGACCGGCTGTCCGAGGAGGAGTTGATCGACCTGTGCGTGGCGGTGCTGGTCGCGGGGCACGAGACCACGGCCACGCAGATCCCCAACTTCGTGCACACCCTCCTCGACCGCCCCGGCGAGCTCGCGCGCCTGGGCGCCGATCCGGCCCTGATCCCGGCTGCGGTCGAGGAGTTGCTGCGCTTCGTCCCCATGGGCATGGCGGCGGGCATCCCCCGCTACGCCACCGAGGACGTCGAGGTGGGCGGGACGCTGGTGCGCGAGGGCGAGGCCGTCCTGGTGTCGATGGGTGCCGCCAACCGCGACGACCGGCGCTTCGCCGCGCCGGACGCGCTCGACTTGAGCCGAACCGGCAACCAGCACCTGGGGTTCGGCCACGGCGTGCACCACTGCCTCGGGGCACCCCTGGCCCGGGTCGAACTGCAGGAGGCCCTGCGAGCCCTCTCCCTGCGACTCCCGGGCCTCCATGTGGCCGGTGACATCGTCTGGAAGACCCAGATGCTGGTCCGCGGTCCGCGGTCGATGCCGGTGGGGTGGTGACGCACGGACTGCATCCCATGGCCGAAAATCGCCCCCGGCTGCGAGCGGTTTCGGCCGGAACCATTGGTTCATGCGTTCGACGTGCCTAGCGTCGCCCTCTCGTGGCCAACAGGCCGCGAGGAGCGACTCGAGGAGCGCCCATGCACTGGCCGATACGCCGTGCGCTGACCGCCGCCCTGGTCGGCGCCGCCTGCACCGCCCTCCCCGCCACCTCGGCGATGGCACAACCGAGCACAGCCGCAAGAACCGACGTCATCACGACGCCCATCCAGGTCGTCGACGCCGCGCACCCGCTGCCTGCCGTCGGCAGCAGATGGGACGCCGGAGTGCAGAACCGGGCCGCACAGTGGCGCAATTCCGTACCGCAGCCGCCGGCCGCGCTGCGCGAGCACGGTGACGTGACCGCGCAGCGGCTGGGAATCACCTACACGTCCACGGCCACGGCCCGGGGCGCATCCGCACTCGCTGCCGGTGCGGACCTGGCCACCTGTCGGCGCCTGCTGCCGACGTCCGGTGAGCAGATCCTCAACCACTACGCGTACTGCCGTGTCACCCCGCTCGCATACTCCGTCGTGAGCGGCGGCAAGGTGATCGGCACCGTCTCGTGGCGGAACACCACGGCCGGGGACGGCACCAAGGGATCGCGCGTGATCCGCCTCACGACCGGCATGGACGAATTCCGGCGGGTCGGGGTGACGACCGACGGACTGCTCTCCATCGGGTGGTCCACCAGCGGCTACCGCGGGCCGGACGGCAGCAACAAGGCGTGCGACGTCTTCGGTTCCGGGCCCAACCTGCTGAGCGAGTGGCAGGCGGGCGGCACCGCCATCCACACCATCTCCTCGGCAGCGAACGACGGTTACGGCCGCGACAAGGTGGCACGCTGCGCGATCCGCTCGTCCGTGACGAACAATGGCGGCACCGGAACGGTGCTCGACAACGGCGTCCGGTTCGACTCCGCGACCTACCTCGGAGCCAAGGGCGCGGGGATATTCGACCGGGTCATGCCGACGATGGGCCAGTACAGCGTCCGCAGCACGCGCAACGGCGCGGTCGCCCGCCACATCCAGCTCGCCCAGACCAACCCGGCGGCCACCTATCCGCCCGCCCCCGCGGGACACACCAAGTCCATTCCCGGCGGCGTCGCTTCCGGCAGGCCGCTGCACCGGCTGGTGTCCAACTGGGACGCGACAGCCACCGCTGCGTACAACAAGAACCGCAGCGTGGTCCAGAGCAACTGTGCCCACCTGCCGCACAAGGCGGGCGAGGAGTGCGACGAGTACCCCTTCGCATCGTCCTGGGAGGGCGCCGGCAAGGGCGACGGCAACTTCTCCGTGAAGTACGTCGACGGCACGCAGAACGGCAACGCCGGAACCGACTTGAACAACTGGTACATCGCCGACCGCATCCTGCACAAGGACGCCTTCTACGTCGTCATCCACTGACCTGATACACAGGCCCACAGCTGGATGACGTACCGCTCCAGACCGGTGAACAACGGCGGGTCCGCGGCCTGTTGCCGCGCCCGCGCCTCCGGCCCCCCTCCGTGCCGGTACAGGCGCACGGCGTACGGTCCGGGCCCGCCCAGTTCCATCGGTTCCCCTGCCGGACCGTGCGCCATCGCCCAGGCCGTCACCGCGCCGGACGGCACGTCGAGCACACACTGACCCACCGGCTGCCCGGCCGACTGCTCCGGCGGCGGCCCGTCCCACAACTCGAGCCGCACGTCGGCATCATGCATCGCAACGGTGCTGGCGACCGTCAACCCGCTGCCGTTGACGGCGACCTGCCGCCCGCCGAGCGCCGGGAGCTGCCACGGCTGCTCGCCGAACGGCGCCGAGGCGTCGCACAGGGCGAACTGTCCCCGCTCGACTCCCACTACTTGCTCGGACATGTGCACCACAGTCGTCATTCCGACCTCCCGGTACGACCGTAAAACGAACGCTGCTTCTGCCAGGACGACATCTCCCGGCAGAAGCAGCGCCAACCGCACGCCACCCCCTACTTCCCGTACCGCGACCGCCCCACCGCCGCCGCCACCGTCAGCGGCACCGTCAGTACCGCCGCGACGGTGAACAGCGTCCCGTAGTGGTGCGCCCCGGCCGCGCCGGCCGAGACGGCGCTGGCCACCGCGCTGCCGACGTACAGGGCCACCCCGAACATCGCCACGCCCGTCGCCCGCGCCGTCGCGGACAGACCGGTCGCCCACGACTGGATCGTGGAGTGCATGAACGACCAGCCACCGCCCAGCAGCAGCGCCGTCACCACCAGCGCCGGTATGGACTGGCTGACCGCCGCGACCGCGTAGGCGGCCGCCATCTGCACCCCGCCCGCGACGATCAGCCGGACCGGGCCCCACTGGCCCACCAGGCGCTTGACCCATTGCGCGGCGGACATGGAGCCCACGCCGTAGAGCGCCGACACCGCTCCCGCGAGCGCGGTCGGCACGCCCCGTGACTCCAGGGCCGGGGCGATGTACGTCAGGAAGCCCAGCAGCACCGCGCCCTCCAGCGCAGCCACGGCCATGACGTACCACTGCCAGCCCGACCGCAGCACATCGCGCATCGGCGCCAACAGCGAGCCGACGGGCTCCCGTTCGGGCTCATCCAGGCGGCGCAGGGCGAACACGAGGTAGACGGCGAACAGGCCCGGCAGGGCGAAGACCAGTCGCCAGCTGACGTACAGCGCCACCACTCCGGCCACCACGGTGGCCACGGCCGTGCCCAGGGCGAAGGCCGTCATCAGCGAGCTCAGCGGGCGTTGCCGCACCGGCGCCGGGACGGTGTCGCCGACGTAGGTGAGCGAGGCGGCGATCGACGCCGCGAAGAAGGCCCCGGCGACGGCCCGTGCCCCGATCAGCACGGTCGCGTCGGGCGCCGCAGCCGAGCAGAACGCGGCAACGGCCGCTCCCGCGAGGGAGAACCGCATCACCCGCACCCGCCCCAGCCGGTCGCTGGCCACCCCCCACACCGGCTGCATGAGCCCGTAGCAGAGGTAGTAGCCGCTGGCCGCGAGGACCACGGTCGAGAGGGAGACACCGAGGTGCGTGCCGATCAGCACGAGCATCGGTGCGATGCAGAAGCGGTCGAAGTTGCTGACGAAGCCGGCGGCGCTCAGCATCCGGAGCGAGTTCTTGGGAAGCCCGGCCGTGGGCGGGGCGGTAACGGGGGACGCGACAGTAGTCATGGGGAGGTTCTCCTCTCTTCACCCATGCCTCCATCTCACCGCCCTGCGGCCTGCCGTGATCACCTCAAGCGATTACCATCGCTGACAGGCTCGATGACAGGCACACAGGCACGGGGAGAAGCGGGGGGGCGATGGGCGCCGGGCACACCACGACGAGCACGCCGCGTCGGGAACTCGGAGCCTTCCTGCGCTCCCGCCGGGAGCGGCTCTCCCCCGCCGACGTGGGCCTGCCGGGTTCGCCGCGGCGGCGCACCCCCGGTCTGCGCCGGGGCGAGGTGGCCGAGTTGGCCGGGATCAGCAGTTCCTGGTACGCGTGGCTGGAGCAGGGCCGGGTGCGCACCTCGGAGCAGGTGCTGCGCTCGGTGGCGCGGGCCCTGCTGCTGGATGCGGACGAGACGGCGCACGTGCTGTCGTTCACCGAGGACGCCCCGGAGGCCGCGGCGGCGGCGCCGGGCTGGGTCTCACGGAACCTGCTGTCGCTGGTGGAGGCGACGGACCCGAACCCGGCGGTGGTGATCGACCCGCACTGGGACCTGCTGGCCTGGAACGCCGGTTACGCGGCGCTGCTCACCGACCCGGCGCGGCTGCCCCCGAAGCAGCGCAATCTGCTGTGGCTGGTGTTCCGCTGGCCGCCGAGCCGCTCGCTGCTGGCGCAGTGGGAGCCCGAAGCGCGCAGTCTGCTGGGCCAGTTCCGTGCGCACGCGGCGCGGCATCCCGGGGACGGGCGGTACGCCGAGATCGTCGAGGAACTGCTGGCCGATCCGGAGGCGGCCCGCTGGTACGGGCAGCGGGAGACGGCGGCGTTCCACCCGGCGGTGCGGCACTTCCGTCATCCGGTGGCGGGCGATCTGCACCTGCGGTACGTGAAGCTGGCGGCCGTCGACGAGCCCGGCCACCACTTCCTGGCCTATGTGCCGGACGACCCGGACACGGCAACGGCCGTGCGGCGCCTGACCGGAGGGGCGTAAGACGGTACGAGAAGGAGCCGCCCGCTTCGTTGCGGGCGGCTCCCTGACTCTCGCTGAACGGTCAGCTGGTGAGCACGGCCTTCATCACCGCTCCGGCGGCGACCGCCGCCATCGCCTCGGCGTGCTGCTCCAGCGGGAACGCCGTCACCAGTCCGGCGAGGTCGAAGCGGGCGGCCAGCGTGGGCAACAGCCGCACGTACTCGGTGAGATGGGCGCCGGTGAAGGCCCAGGAGCCGATGACGTCGAGCTGGCGGTGGACGATCTGGTGCGGGTTGAGCAGGGTGTCGCCCGCGTCGGAGTACTGGCCGATGACCAGGTACGAGCCGCCGCGGCGGGCCAGGGTGAGGCCCTGGGCGACGGCGGAGGGCACCCCGGCGCACTCGATGACGAGGTCCGCCCCGTAGCCGCCGGTGGCGTCGCGCACCTCCTGCAGGACGCGCCCGGCGTCCTGTGCCCCGGCGATCTCGATGTGCACGTCGCCGATGCCGGCCTTGGCCGCCAGGGCCAGCCGCTCGGCCGGGCCGCCGATGAGGATCACCTTGGCGGCGCCGGCGAGGTGGGCGAAGGCCGCCGCCGCGAGGCCGACGGGGCCGCTGCCCTGGACCACGACGGTCTCGCCGAGCCGTACGGGCCGGCGCTCGAAGAGGGCGTGGACCACGGTGGGACCGGCGCAGGCCAGCGACATCGCGGCCAGCGGGTCGACGCCCTCGGCCGCCTTGACGACGGTGGTGCCGGGCTGCAGCACGATGTGGTCGGCCCAGGAGCCGGACAGTTCGGCATCGCCCGTCAGGGGGCGGTTGACGCCGTAGGTGCGGCGGTTCTCGCAGAGGGTGGGTTCGCGGTGCAGCCGGCAGGGCGGGCACTCGCCGCAGGCGATGGACGAGGCCCACATCACCGCGTCGCCCTCGGCCAGCGGTGCGCCGGTGGCGTCCCGGTGCTCCCCGGCGCCGAGTTCGCGGATGACGCCGTAGCCCTCGTGGCCCAGGACGAGCGGGGTGGGGATGGGCAGGTGGCCCTGCTGGAGGTGCAGGTCGGTGCCGCAGATGCCGCCGTAGCCGCAGGCCACGATCATGCCGCCGGCGGGGGCCTGCGGGATGCCGAACTCGCGCAGGGCGAGCGGCTCGCCGAACTCCTCCAGGACCACGGCCTTTCCGGTGCGGGCGGTCATGCCGTCACCCCTTCGAGGGCGTCGAGGAACGGCTCGGACAGCGGGCGCAGCGGCTCGCTGTCGCGGCAGACGACGTACTCGGGGCGCGGTTCGCCGGACCAGCTGGGCAGGTTGGTGACGTCGTTGTAGGTGGCGATGAGCAGGCGGCGGGCGAAGGGGGACATGTTGGGCGCGGAGCCGTGCACGATCTCCGGGGAGAAGAACACCACGGATCCGGCCGGGCCCTTGGGGCTGGACATGCCGTACCGGTCGACGTGCTCGGCGAGTTGCCCGGGGGTCAGGGCGATGTCGTCGGGGTCGAGGTGCTGCTCCGAGCGGGCGCCGGACTTGCGGCCGTCGCGGACCATGCCGCCCTGGTGGGAGCCGGGCAGGAAGATGACCGGTCCGTTGAACTCGGTGACGTCGTCGAGGAACACGCCGATGTTGACCTGCCGGGGTGCGGGCAGGGCGTCGGCGATGCGCCAGGCGAGGTAGTCCTGGTGCCAGGCCCACTTGTCGCCGCCGAAGGCCGGCTTGGCGTTGATCTTGAACTGGTAGACGTAGACGTCGTCGGTGAGCAGCTGACGGACGGGGCCCAGCACGCGGGGGTCGCGGATCAGTCCGGCGTACTCCGGCTGCCGGTGGTGGGAGGCGTAGACCGCGCGGACCTCCTCGCCCGCGTCCTCGGTGACGAGGTGGGGGCCGGGGACGGTGCAGTCGCGGGCGAAGGCCTCGCGCAGGGCCGTCACCTCCCGCGGGTCCAGCAGGGATTCGATGAGCAGGTAGCCGTTGTCGTGGTAGTGGTCGAGCTGCTCCTGGGTCAGGTGCATGGTGCAGTACTCCATGGTGTGTAGGGGAGTTCGCGGGCGGGCCCGGGTCAGCCCATGAAGTTGCCGCCGTCCACGATCAGCTGCTGCCCGGTGAGGTAGGCGCTGCGGGAGGTGACGAGGAACTCCAGGGCGTCGGCGATGTCCCGGGGGGTGCCGATCCGGCCCGCGGGGATGGTGGCGAGGACGGCCGCGCGCCGGTCCGGGTCGTCCAGCCGGTAGCGCTCGGTGACCTCGGGGGTGTCGGTGAAGCCGGGGATCAGGGCGTTGACGCGGAGGTGCGGGGCCAGTTCGAGGGCCATGCACTTGGTGAGCTGCAGCAGCCCCGCCTTGCTGGCGCAGTAGTTCGCGCCGTTCGCCCGGGGGCGGATGGCGGTGGTGGCACCGATGTTGACGATGCTCCCGCCGCCGGCCTCGATCATGGCGGGGGCCAGTGCGCGGACGAGATGGAAGGGGGCGGAGAGGTTGGTGGCGAGGACGTCGTCCCAGTCGTCTCCGGTGAGGTCGAGGAAGGGCCGGTCGCGGTTGATGCCGGCGTTGTTGACCAGGACGGCGGGTGCGCCGTCCGCGGCGAGGATCTCCTCGCACACCGCGCGGATCTCCGCGGGCCGCGCGAGGTCGGCCCGGAGGGTGCGGAGCCGTCCGGCACCCTCCTTCTCGGCCTGCCGGGCGGCCTGTTCGTCGGTGCGGTAGAGGGCGGTCACGCGGTGGCCCAGTGCGCACAGGCGCAGGGCGAGCTCCAGGCCGATGCCGCGTGTGCCGCCGCTCACCACGGCGGTCGGCGTCATCCGGCGAGGATGTCGCCGCGCTTGAGGCCCGAGTCCGCGGGGACGTCCGCGGGGTCGGTGCCCAGGGTCTTGACGGCGTTGTGCTCGTCGACGAAGACCACGCGCGGCTCCAGCACCTTGGCCTCCTCGTCCGTCACCGACGCGTAGGCGATGAGGATGACCAGGTCGCCGGGGCTGATGAGGCGGGCCGCGGCGCCGTTGATGCCGATGACTCCGGAGTCGCGGGGGCCCTCGATGACGTAGGTGGACAGGCGGGCGCCGTTGTCGATGTCGACGATGTCCACCTTCTCGCCGGGTAGCAGGTCGGCGGCCTCCATCAGATCGGCACTGACGGTCACCGAGCCCACGTAGTGCAGATCGGCCTGGGTGACGGTGACGCGGTGGATCTTGGACTTCATCATGGTGCGGTACATGGTGCGACCTCGGAATCGGTAGTAATCGGCAGTAATCGCCAGTAAGGAAAGGGGGGTTGGTCACGCCTGCCAGGTGGCGTAGCGGCGCATTCCGTAGAGCAGGGGGCCGGGGCCGGGGCCCTCGGCGGTGTCGGTGCGGATCACTTCGCCGAGCACGATGGTGTGGTCGCCGGCCCGGTCGAGGCGTACGACGCGGCATTCGGCGACGGTGTGGGCGTCCTCGGGCAGCAGCGGCAGTCCGGTCTCGGGGGACGCCTGCCACGGCACCGTGGTGAAGCGTTCGGCGGCGCGGCCCGCGAAGGCCTCGGCCGCCCGGCGCCCGGCGCCGTGCAGGAGGTTGACGGCGAACGCCCCGCGTTCGGCGATCACCGGCAGCGTCCTGCTCGTGTTCGCCGCGCACACCAGCAGCAGCGGGGGATCGAGCGAGACGCTGCACCAGGCCGTGCAGGTGAATCCGTGCGGGTCGCCCAGGGCGTCGGTCGTGGTGATGACGGCGACGCCGCCGGGGTGGGAACCCATCAGCGCGCGGAACGCCTCGGGCGTCACCGTGGGTGCGGTATCGACAGGGGCGGTTTCGACGGGGGCGGTTCCGATGACAGACACGGGGCTCACCACTCGAACGCCTGGGCGTTGTAGAGGTTGACGCCGAGGGCGGCCTTGCCGACGTACTCCAGACACTCGTCGGGCTTGGCGGGCATCACGGCGGAGAAGGCGACCTCGCGGATGTAGCGTTCCAGCGGCTGTGCGCGGCTGACGGCGGCCGAGCCGCAGATGCGCACGGCGTCCTGGGCGAGCGCGGGGCCGACCTCGCCGACGATGTACTTGGCGGCGTGCACCATGGCGTTGGCCTCCAGGCTGCCGCGCTGGGTGTCGACGTACTCGCCCGCCTCGTGCACCAGGGCCCGGGCCGCGCGCAGCCGGGCGGACATCCGGCCCAGGTCGCGCTGGAGCACCGGGGAGTCGGCGCGCTTGGGCGAGGCGGCCACGTAGTCGACGGTGTAGCGGTAGACGGCCTCGGCGATGCCCAGGTAGGCGCCGGTGTAGCCGGCGGCCATCCAGTGCGGTTCGCGGACGAGCTTGAACAGCGACATGCCCTCGACGCCGAGGTAGAGGCGCGAGCGCGGCACGGTGACCTCGTCGAGCTTCATGGCGGCGGTGCTGGTGCCGTACAGCGCGGACAGGTTGTGCACCTCGCCGAAGCTGACGCCGGGGTCGTCGGCGGCGACGACGAAGTGCGAGACCTCGCTGCTGCCCTCGGTGCCCTCGGCACGGGCGACGACGATGTAGTAGTCGGCGGCGCCGGCCAGCGAGACGAAGGACTTCTCGCCGTTGAGGACGTAGTGCTGTCCGTCGGCGGAGCGCCGGTAACTGGTGCGGATGCCGCGCAGCTTGGCGCCGGTGCCCGCCTCGGAGGTGGCGGAGGCGAAGAGCTTGCGGCCGTTCACGACCTCGTCGAACATCCAGGCCCGGAAGGCCTCGGCGGACGGGGGCAGTTGGGCGCCGACGGACTCGGAGAGCGCGCCGATGACGACGTTGTGCATGTTGTAGCCGAGGGCGGCGGCACCGTTGTGCGCGCCGAGCGCGGCCAGGACGCGGGAGTAGTCGGCGAAGCCGAGCCCGGCTCCCCCGGCCTCGCGCGGGACGAGCAGGCCGAGCAGGCCGCTGTCGCGGAGGATCCGGTAGGCCTCGTGGCCGTTCGCGCGCTGGGCGTCGACGTCGGCGGCGAGGGGGGCCAGGATCCGGCCGGTCTCCTCGGCGAGCTTGAGCAGGTCGTCGAGGGTCGCCGGCAGAGTGGCGGTGGTGGTCATGGGGTCCTTCCTCGTGTCAGTTCTCGACCGGCAGGCCGAACTGGCGGGCGACACCGACGCGCAGCAGGTCGTTGTGGCCCGCGTAGACGTGGGCCGCCATCGGGCTGTGCAGGTCGGCGGTCAGACCGGATCCGGGGAGGAAGCCGCGGACGCCGGCGAGCGCGGTGGCGTGCTCGCTGAGGCGTACGTAGTCCTCGGCAACCGAGATCTTGGTGAGGGCCGCCTCGGCGGCCAGCTGCCGGGCGGGCGTTCCGGCGTCGAGCCGGGCGGCCATCGCGTAGAGCTGGACGCGGGAGCGGTGCAGTGCGAGCGCCATGTCGCTGATGCGGGCGGCCACTTGGTGGCTGGCGCCCATGCGGCGGCCGAAGTGCTCGCGGGTTCCGGCCCATTCGGCGGTGCGCTGCAGGGTGCGGCGCATGGGGCCGAGCGCGTAGCCGAGGACGACGGCGCGCTCCCAGGCGGTCGTGGAGGACATCACCGCCAGGCCGGACCCCTCCTCGCCGATCAGTGCCGTGGCGGGCAGCCGGGCGCCGTCGAAGAGCAGCTCGCCCATGGGGACCGTGGGCAGGGCGGTCTTGTCGAAGGTCTCGCCGAGGCTCACGCCGGGTGTGCCGACGGGGAAGAGGAAGGCCGAGAGCGCGAACGGCGAACGGCCTTCCGCGGTGCGGGCGAAGACGATGGCGAGGTCGGCGATGGGTGCGGCGGTGATGAAGGTCTTGGCGCCGTCGAGCACGTAGCCGTCGCCGTCGCGCCGGGCGCGGGTGTCCATGGACAGCGGGTCGCTGCCCGCGGTGCGTTCGGTGAGGGCGTGGCACAGCATCGTGCGCCCGTCCTGGATGTGGGCCAGGGACTGCCAGGCCCGTTCCGGCAGCGTGGCGCGCAGCGGGAACTGCATGCCGAAGAGCTGGGAGGCCAGGGCGTAGCAGATGCCGGGGTCGGCGCCGGCCAGGCCGATGCCCTCGATCGCGGCGAGGGCGCGGGTGACCGGGCCGGGGTTCTCGCTGCCGGGCGGGGCCATGCGCAGCGCTCCGAGGTCGGCCAGGGCCTGCCACTGGGTGCGGAAGTCCTTGCCCTCGGTCTGCTCCACGGCCGGCCGGGCCCGTTCGCGCCAGGCGTCGACGAGCTCCTCGGCCGGCGCGGGGCCGGACCGCAGCAGGCGGTCGGTGGGAGTGCTCACTTGCGGGCCCCGCCGGCGATGTCCTCGATGGCGCTCCACAGGGCCTTGGGGCTGCGGAAGTTGGCCGCGACGATCTCGGTCTCGGGGAGCGCGATGCCGGCCTGCTTGTCCAGGGCGGAGACGATCTCCATGATGGCCAGCGAGTCCAGCAGGCCGAGTTCGAGGAGCGGGGTGTCGGGGGTCAGGCTCTGCGGGTCCTCGCCCCGGGCCCAGGTGATCTTGCTGCTGATGAGGGCGCAGAGGTCTTCGACGGTGTTCATGTGCGGTTCTCCTCAGGGGTGTGGGAGGTGGTGCCGGGGGTGCCGTCAGGGGTGTCGGCGAGGGTGCTCAGGGCGCGCCGGTCGACCTTGCCGCTGGTGGTGGTGGGCAGCGAGGCGACCGGGACGACCCGGTCGGGCAGCATGCGCTTGGGCAGCAGGCCGCGCAGTTCGGCGAGGAGCTCGCGCTCGCCCGCGTCGGTCAGGGCGTAGGCCCAGATCTCGCCCGCGTGGTCGCCGCCGTCCTTGGCGACGACGGCCGCGGTGGAGACCTGGGGCAGGTCGAGGACGGCGCTCTCCACGTCGAGCAGGTCGATGCGGTGGCCGCGGCGTTTGACCTGTGAGTCGCGGCGGCCGCGCAGGAAGACGCGCCCGTCGGGGGTGATCCGGCCGATGTCGCCGCTGGCGTAGGCGCGGCGGGGTGCGCCGTCGCGGAAGGCCACGGTGACGGTGGGGTCGGTGAGTTCGCCGTTGCGCAGGTAGCCCTGGAAGACGGTGGGTCCGGCGATGTGGATCTCGCCCTCCCCGTCGGTGGGCCGGCCGTCCTCGTCCAGGACCTCGATGTCGACGCCGCCGATGCCGCGCCCGATGGTCAGTTCCTGGTCGGCGGTCCAGTCGCGCGGCATCAGCCAGTAGGTGCAGGCGTTGGTCTCGGTGGGCCCGTAGAGGTTGTAGAAGGGCACGTCGCCCAGCAGGCCCAGGTACTCCTCCAGCAGCTGGGGCGCGAAGGCCTCGCCGCCGAAGAAGGCCACGCGCAGGGTCGGCGGCACGGCGTCGGCGAAGCCGCCCTGCTGGAGCATGTTGTGGTAGAGGGACGGGACGGCCATGAAGGCCGTGATCCGCTGCTCGTCGAGCCAGGCGACCACGTCGCGCGGGAAGGCGCGCAGCATGTCCGGCATGAGCACCGCACAGGATCCGGCGGCGGCCGCGCCGTACAGGTCGAAGGTGGTCAGGTCGAAGGTGAGGGCGGCCTGCGAGCCGATCCTGTCGTGCTCGGTGAGGCCGAACTCGGCGGCGGCCCACTGGGCGTAGTGGGCGACGTTGGCATGCGAGAGCAGGACGCCCTTGGGCCAGCCGGTGCTGCCGGAGGTGAACAGGATGTACCCGCCGCGGTCGGCCGGCGCGGGCAGCGGGGCCGGGCGGCCGTCCCCGTCCAGGACGCGCAGCCGGTGCAGTCCGCGCTCCAGCGGCTCCGCGTCCGGCTCGACGCCGTCGCGGGCCTCGGCCGCGGCCTTGCGGCACACGGGCAGGGCCCGGTCGGTGGTGAGCAGCAGCGAGATGCCGGCGTTGCGCACCATCCGGGCCGTGCGGGCCGGGGGGTCGGCGATGTCGAGGGGGGCGACGACCGCGCCGGCCCGCAGGGCGGCGTAGAGGGCGATCACGGTGGAGGGGGTCTTGGGGGCGTGGACGCCTACGCGTTCGCCGGGGACGAGGCCGTCGGCGGCCAGCCGGTTGGCCAATGCGTCGACGGCCCGGTCGAGTTCGGCGTACGTCCAGGTCTCGCCCGCGCCGGACAGGGCGGGGCGGTCGGGGTACCGGCGGGCGGAGCGGGCCAGGAGGCCGTCCAGGCGCAGGGTCTCGGTGGTCTCGGTGGTGCCGTCGGTGGCGGTGGGGGTGGGGGTCACTGCAGGGTCTCCGCGGGAATCGGGCGGCCGGGGGCGTGTTCGTCGAGGAAGGCGCAGGTGGCGTCGATGACGAGGTCGGGGCAGACCAGGTGGGGGTAGTGGTCGACGCCTTCCGGCACGACCCGCCGCACGGGGCCACGCACGGCGCGTTCGGCGGAGTCGAGCTGGTCGAGGGTGCCGTACTCGTCCCGGTCGCCCTGGATCAGCAGGACCGGCGCGGTGACGTCCAGGTCCTTCTCGATGTTCCAGTCGCGGAAGCCGTCCGAGAGCCAGACTCCGCTCCAGCTCTCGAAGACGCCCCGCGGGTCGTCGTGCACCAGGGCCATCTTCTGTGCCAGCGGCCCGCCTTCGAAGGACACCCGGGCGGCCTCGATGCCCTGGCGGTTCTGCTCCTCGAAGTACAGGTGCGGGCCGAGGGCGACGACGGCGGTGGCGGGACGCACGGAGGCGTACAGCAGCCCGATGGAGGCGCCGTCGCTGTGCCCGACCAGGACGGGGTTGTCGACACCGAGCAGGTCCAGCAGCTCGGGCAGGTCCTCCTGGCCGTGCTCGTGCATGTAGCGGGGGGTGCGGGGGCGTACGGCGGGTCCCGAACCGCCCTGGCCGAGGCGGGAGTACACCAGCGCGCGCCGCCCGGTGGCCGCGGCGAGGCGGGCGGGGAAGCGTCCCCAGCTCGCGATGCAGCCGAGCCCGCCGTGCAGGAAGACGAGCGGCGCCAGGTCGGGGTCGCCGTCGAGGAATACATGCTCGACGGGGCCGTTTCGGGTCTCGGCTATCGGCACATCAATGCCTTTCTCGGTCGGGTGCGGAAAATGACTGGGGTAAAGCGGCGCACAGTCACCGGCAAATATGAAACAGCTTCCGGCGGACCCTGGGAATGTCACCAAAGAACGTCGTTGAGACCTCAACATCCATGCAGGCCTGTGGTATTGATGCAGTGTGACCCCTGTTCAATTGCACGGCACGGGACTTGACAGCCACCGGCATTCACACCGGCGACACCGCCTCGTAAGAATCGCGTACGGGACGGGATATGCCTTTACCGGATCACTTATGCTCTGGAGTCATGGATGTCGACCTCCGCCATCTCCGCAACTTCCTGGCCGTCGCCGAGGAGGGCGGCTTCACGGCCGCCGCCCGGCGCCTGCACCTCGCCCAGCCGACCCTGACCAGAAGCATCCGGGCCCTGGAGGACACCCTGGGAGTCCGCCTTTTCGACCGCACGACCCGCAGGACCGCACTCACCGACAAGGGCCGGGAGCTGCGCAGCTCCCTCGTCCCGCTGCTGCACCAGCTCGACACCGCGCTCACCGGACTGCGCAAGGGCGAGTCCCTGCGCGTCGGCTTCAACTGGGGGCTGCCCGAAGGGCTTTCGGGCGTGGCGGCCCGGTTCGGGGACGACGCCGGGGTGACGGTGGAGTTCGTCCGCACCGACACCCCGATGGCCGGGCTGGACACGGGCGCCGTCGATATCGCCCTGCTGCGCGCCGATCCGCTGCCGAGGGGGCTGCGCGGGGTCCTGCTCTGCGAGGACACCCGCATCGCCGCCGTCCCGGGCCACTGGCCCCTCGCGGCCCGGTCCCGGCTGGGCTGGGCCGAGTTGGCGGACCTGCCGCTGGTCGTCAACACCGTCAGCGGCGTCACCTTCCCGGCGATGTGGCCGGAGAACCGGCGCCCCACGGTGGGCGCCGAGTGCCGCAACTACGACGAGTGGCTGGAGAAGGTGGCCGCCGGCCTGGGCGTGGGCTCCGCTCCCGCGGCCGCCGCGCGGCGCTACACCCATCCCGCGGTCCGGATGATCCCCCTCGACGACGCCCCCGTCGTCCGCGCCTACCTCGCCTACCCCTCGCACGGGGCGCACCCGCAGGCGGCACGCTTCGCGGACGAGGCCTGGCGCGCGGCCGACCCCCTCGCGACGGAGGCCGTCGCCGTCAACGAGCAGCCGGTCCAGGGCTGTTGACGCGCGCAGCTCCCCGCTCCCCGAGAAACGTCACTTCCCGAGGACGCCGCACAGGGCCGACGGGCCGGGGAAGTCCTCGGGAAGGGCGTCCATCAGCAGCTCGTCCACGCACTGCCCCAGCCAGTGCCCCGACCTGCGCAGCCGCCCGGCGAACCGGAACCCGGCCTTCTCGTAGGCGGCCAGCCCGGCACGGTTGGGCTCCAGCACCCTCAGCCACACCGAGCGCAGCGCCCCCAGATGGAAGGCCCAGTCGAGAGTCAGCCGGGTGGCCTCCTCCGCATAGCGCTTGCCGCGCATGACGGGAGCGATGAGGATCGCGAACTCTGCGGTCGCGGCGACGGAGTTGATCTGCAGCCAGGTGAGGCCGACCGGCTGCCGGTCCTTCAGGCGCAGGAGCTCGAACTGGACGTGGTCCCGGTCGACGCGCCGCCGCTCCCACGTGGCCAGGCGGGCCTCCCAGGGCTGGGGGAAGCGGCCGCCGTAGCCGAGGATGGTGGTCGGGTCGCTCTCCCAGGCGTGGTAATCGGGCAGCGCTTCGGGGCGGGGCATGCCCAGGGCGAGACGTTCACCGGTCAGCAGGACGTGCGGGCTGCTCATGCGATTCCTCAAGGGGGGACCGTGGGGACCGTACGGGGACGGTGGCGCGCGGCGCGGATTCTCGCAGGGGACGGCGGAGACCCGACCCCTGCCTCCCCCGTCGACATGCCCCTGACCAGCGCAGTCGCCGCTCCCGGCATCACCCGAACGGTCTACTGCGGCGGCTCCTCACCCCACCCGGCGCACCGGCTCGCCCGCGAGGAACGCCTCGATGTCCTCCACCGCCTGACCGAAGTAGCCCTCGTAGTTGCGCCGCGTCACACACCCGAGGTGGGGCGTGGCCAGCAGGTTCGGCAGCGAGCGGTACGGATGGTCCGCGGGGAGCGGCTCGATGTCGAAGACGTCGACGCCCGCACCGGCGATCCAGCCTTCGCGCAGCGCCGTCGCGAGCGCCTCCTGGTCCACGATCGCGGCGCGGGAGGTGTTGACCAGGAAGGCGGTGCGGCGCATCGCCTTCAGCTCCGCCTCGCCGATCAGGCCCCGCGTGCGCTCGCCGAGCGCCAGGTGCTCTGCCAGGGCCCGCCCTCGCGCAGGGCCGTGTTCTCGGGCACCAGCCCACGGGCCAGACCGTCTGCACGGCACCACCGTGCCCCGTAAGGGGCGCGGGGAACTGCGCGACCAGCCACGACGCACCCGCAGTCGCAGTCCGGGGCTTCGCCCCGGACCGCAGGGTGGTGCGTCGGCTGCGGACCACAAGTGGCCGGTCGCGCCCACGCGGCGGAGCCGCATGATGCAGCACAGCCCCGCGCCCCTTCGGGGCGCTACCGCACGGCCGCTGCCCCGAATTCCCGGACCGCGTCGTCGACGATCGTCTGCAGCCGCGCGTGGTGGGCGCCGCGCCAGTACACGCGCCCGCACGCGGTGCACCGGGCGAAGACGTCGTAGGTTCGCTGCGTGCCGTGCTCCAGCTGCTCGCGGACCGCGTCCTTGTCGGCGTCCCGGAGCGGACCGTTGCACGCGGTGCAGCGGGTCCAGGGGGCGAGGGCCGGGGCGAACCGGCCGAGCACGTCGCGGAGTTGTTCGTCCGGGCGGTCGCTGTAGACGTACGCGCCCGCCCACAGCTCGCGGCGGCGCAGCAGCCCGCGGTCGCGGGAGAGCATGACCCGGCGCTGGGAGGCGGAGAGTGCGGCGAGGGCGGGGTCGCCGATGTCCTCGCTCTCGTAGGCGGCGTCCACGCCCAGCAGCCGCAGCCGGCGGGCGAGCGTGCCCAGGTGCACGTCGAGCAGGAACCGCAGGGGCGCGCCCGGCAGCTCCTGGGGCCGGGCGACCGCCTCGACCTCGACGGTCTCCCCCGCGCCCGGTACGTGGGAGACGGCCGTCTCCCGGCCGTCGACCAGCAGCCGGCCGACCTCGGTGAGCGGGACGCCGAGCGACTCCACCACGTGGCCGAGCGTCGACGCGCCGTCGGTGACCACGGTGGTGCGGGCCCGGTGGCGCCGCCCCGGTTCGACGAAGACCTGCAGGCCGGGGGCGAAGCTGATGGCGATCTCGGGTCCGTTCACACCACCAGCATGCCACCGGCCCCGGACACTCCCGGCCCCGGGCCCCGTCATGAGGGCCGCTGCGGGCGGAACTTGGCGGCAGGGGGCAGGCGGGTGACAGTGCCCGCGGCGGCGCGCGTGTCGGGCCTCCTCGGGTGCACGCCGGGGGGAGGCTGCTACGCACGCGATAACCGGATTAACCCGACAAGCATGCAATGCGATGTGCCGGGTGCCCGGTTCCGGCCCCGATCGAGGAGAGCGGTCGATGGAATCCGTCTACCACATGATGGCCACCACCCTCAGCGAGCACTTCGGCGTCCCCGAGGAGCACATCCACCCGGACGCCACTTTCGAGGAGCTCGACATCGACTCCCTCGCCCGGGTCGAGATGCTCGCCGTGGTGGAGGACCGGCTGAAGGTGACCCTCGATCAGGAACCCCGGGGCACCACGCTCGGCGAGGCCGCCACCCAGGTCGAGCGGCTGCTGGCGGGCGGCACCGGCGGCGCGGCGGCGGCCGCGGGTCCCCCGCCGGGGGCGGGGCCCGCTTCGCTGCCCGGCCCTCTCCTGTGAGCGAACGCGAGGTCGCCGTCACCGGCATCGGCATGGTCACCCCTGCCGGGCTCGGCCGGGAGGCGACCTGGGACGGCCTGTGCGCGGGCGTCGGCGTCGGGGCCCGGGACGCGGCCCTGGCCGGGCTGCCGGTCGACTTCTCCTGCGCGGTCCCCGGCTTCGACGGGGACGCCCTGCTGGGCAGGAAGATCACCTGGCGCAACGACCGGTTCATCCAGCTGGCGCTCGTCGCCGCGCGCGAGGCGGTCGCCGATGCGGGGCTGGACCCGGCCGCCTGGGACGGCCCGCGCGTCGCGGTCGTCCTCGGCTCCGCCAGCAACGGCGGCGACCGCTGGCCCCAGGAGTACCGCAACCTGGCCGAGGGCCGGGTCTCGGCCATCTCCCCCACCGCGCTGCTGCGTTCGCTGCCCAACATGGTCGCCGGCGAGATCTCCGCGGACCTGCAGGCGCTGGGCCCCTGCCTCACCACCTCCACCGCCTGCGCCTCGGGGGCCACCGCCATCGGCACCGCCCGCGACCTGATCCGCGCGGGCGCCTGCGACATCGCCCTCGCCGGGGGCACCGACTGCGCACGGGTGCCCATGGGATCGGCCGCCTTCCACCGGATGCAGGCGCTGTCCACGCGCCGCGACGATCCGGCGGGCGCCTCGCGCCCGTTCGACGCCGACCGCGACGGCTTCGTCCTCAGCGAGGGCTCCGCCGTGCTCGTCCTGGAACGGCCGGAGCACGCCCGGGCCCGCCGGGCGCGGGTGCGCGGCTGGCTCTGCGGCTACGGCGCCTCCGGCGACGGCTACCACGCCACCCGGCCCGACCCGCACGGCGCGGGCGCCCGCCGCGCCCTGCTGGCCGCACTCGCCGACGCCCGCGCGCAGCCGCAGGACGTCCATCACGTCAACGCGCACGGCACCTCCACCGCGCTCAACGACCGGGTGGAGGCCGACCTGCTCGCCGAGGTCTTCCGCACCGCGCCGCCGGTCACCTCGCTCAAGGGCGTCATCGGGCACGCCCTGGGCGCGGCGGGCGCGGTCGACGCCGCGTGCTCCGTGCTGTCCCTGCAGCGGCAGCTGATCCCGCCCACCGCCAACCTCGACCGGCTGGACGCGGGCATGGAGCTGGACGTGGTGGCGAAGCGGCCCCGGCAGCACCGGATGGAGACCGTGGTCAGCAACGCCTTCGGTTTCGGCGGGCAGAACGCCGTACTCCTGTTCCGGACCGCGTGACGACGCCGCCGGACTCCGCAACGGCCCCGGCCCCCGCTCCCCCGGCCGCCGCGGCGCGCACCGGCCGGGCCCGCCCCTGGCTCGTCCCCGTCCTGGCCGCCGTGCTGACCGTCCTGCTCGGCGCGGCCGGGCTCGGCACCTCCGGCCGCCTCGCCAACGGCGGCTACACCGCCTCCGGCACCGAATCCGACCGCGCCGACGCCCTGTTGGCCGAGCGCTTCGGCACGGGGAGGACCGACCTGACGCTGCTCGTGCGGGCCGACGACGGTGATGTGGACGACGACGCGGCTGCCGCGCAAGGGCTGGCGCTCGCGCAGCGGCTCGCGCGCTCGCCAGGGGTGACGAGGGTGCGCGCGTACTGGACCGGGGACACCGGCCGGAACCCCGTCCTGCGCTCCGCCGACGGCTCGGCGGCGCTCGTCACGGCGGACCTCGCCGGAGCGGACCGGGACGCGGCGCGGACGGCCGCCCGCCTGGTGCCGCGGTTCACCGGCCGGCACGGCGTGCTGCGGGTGTCCGCGACCGGCCCGGCCTGGGTGAGCGTCGAGGCCGGGCGGGCCGGGGAGCGGGACCTGGTGCGGGCCGAACTCGTCGCGGCGCCGCTGACGCTGCTCGTGCTGGTGGTCGCGCTGCGCTCGCTGGTGGCCGCGCTGGTCCCGCTGGTGATCGGGGCGGTCGCCGTCGTGGGCACCTTCGCGCTGCTGCGACTGCTCACCTTCTTCATGCCGGTGTCGGTCTTCGCCGTCAACCTCACCAGCGCCCTCGGCTTCGGACTCGCCGTGGACTACGGGCTGTTCCTCGTCACCCGCTACCGGGAGGAGCTGCGCGCCGGCCTGCCCGTCGACGCGGCGGTGCGGCGCACCGCACGCATCGCGGGGCGCACGGTGGCGGTGTCCGCCGGGGCGGTGGGGCTGTCGATGTCGGCGCTGCTGGTGCTGCCGCTGCCGTTCCTGCGCTCGATGGCGTGCGCAGGAACGGGTGTTGCCGTGTTCGCGGCCGTGACGGCGACGGTCCTGGTCCCGCCGGTCCTGGTCCTGCTGGGCACGCGCGTCGACCGCTGGGATCCGCTGGCCGTCCTGCGCCCGTCCCGGGCTCCCCGGCCGGACAGCCCCGCCTGGCGCGCCGTCGCCCGTGCCGTCACCGCCCGGCCGCTGTGGTACGGGACGGGCTGCGCGGCCCTGTTGCTGGTGCTCGCCGCGCCCTTCGGCCATGTGCGCTTCGGCCTGCCGGACGAGCGGATCCTGCCCGCGCAGGCCGAGTCGTACCGCACCTCCCAGGACGTCCGCGAGAACTTCGCGGTGCGCACCGAGCGGAACCTGACGGTGGTTCTGCCGGCGGCGGACCCGGTGCGCGACCGCGCGGCGCTGCAGGCCTATGAACGGGCGGTGACGGACCTGCCGGGCGTCGCCCGCACCTCCCGCCTGCCCGGAACGCGGGGCGCGGCCCTGGTGGTGACCGGTCCCGACGCCCGCCCGCAGTCCGCGGCGAGCCGGGCCCTGCTGCGGCGGTTGCGGGCCCTGCCGGGGCCGGGCGGTGGGCAGTTGGTGACGGGGCGTGCGGCGGTGCTGGCCGACACCTGCGCCGCGGTGCGCGCACGGCTGCCGCTCGTGGTGGCGGTCGCAGGGGTCGCGCTTTGGGGGGTGCTGTTCCTGCTGACCGGGAGCGTGCTGCTGCCGGTGAAGGCCCTGGGCATCGGGGCGTTGAGCCTCGGAGCGAGCTTCGGGGCGATGGTGTTCATCTTCCAGGACGGTCATCTGCGCGGCGTGCTGGGGCAGTTCGCCGTGACCGGCATGCTCGATATGACGATGCCGCTGCTGATGTCGGCCATCGCCGTCGGGCTGGCGGTCGACTACGAGATCTTCCTGCTGTCGCGGGTGAAGGAGCACTACGTACGGACGCGCGACAACCGCGCGTCGGTCGTGGAGGGCGTGGCCCGCACCGGGCGGCTGGTGAGTACGAGCGCCCTCGCGGTGGCCGTCGTCACCGGCGCCCTGGCCACGTCGGGAGTGACGGTGCTCAAGCTGCTGGGCACGGGGCTGGCGACGGCGGTGCTCGTCGATGCGGTGCTGGTGCGCGGCGTGCTCGTACCGGCGTACCTGGCACTGCTGGGACGGGTCAACTGGTGGGCGCCGGGGCCGCTGCGGCGGGTGCACGGGCGGGTCGTGCGGCGTCTGGGGCTGGATGAGGGGCATTCCGCCGGACTTCGGTGACGAAGCAGGACTTCAATACGACTTATCACTCACTGGAGTGGAATAGCTGGCCTCACGGCTTGGCGAGTTGACATCCTTACGTCTCCAGATGGGTGCGAAATCCCGCACCGCATCAGGAGAAGGCCACCTGAAAGAGGAACTCCCATGGAAAAGACCGAGGTCTACGAGCCTCCGACCATCGTGGAAACCGGCGACTTCGCCGAGCTGACCCGCAGCAGCAACTACGGGACGTACGCGGACGGTTACTACACCGGCTGGTACTACCGGGACAATGCACGGGGCTGAGCCCTGAGGATTTCTCGTGGAACAACAGGAAATCTACGAGCCCCCTGTCGCAGTGGAGCTCGGCGACTTCACCGAGCTGACCCGTTCCTCCAACTTCGGCAGGAGCAACGACGGTTACCTGTACTGGTACGACTTCGCGAACGCACGAGGCTGACCACCGGAAAAGGAGCTTCCATGGAACAGCAGGAAATCTACGAGGCCCCCGCCGTCGTGGAGATCGGCGACTTCGCCGAGCTGACCCGCGGGCCCATCGCCTACGGCCACCCCGACGTGTACGGCTACTACTTCATGACCGCACAAGGCTGAGCGCGCGTGACAGGCGAGGTGTGGTTCGCGGTTCTGCCGGACGGTGAAGCGGGCCTCGCCGCGGCGCGAGCGCTGCTTCCCCAGGCCTCCCGGGTGATCCCGCACGCATCGGGACGGCCGTGGCTGATGGGCGACTGGCCGGACGGCCAGGTGACCGTGGCAGCAGCAGGGGAGGCGCGGCTGGCGGTGGTCGGGCGCTGCCCGGTCACCGCCGGTGCGCTGGCCGCGCGGCTGCGGCCGGTGCGGGAGGTCTCGGACGTGGAAGAGGCGGTCCGCGGTCTGGCGGGCAGCTTCCACGTGGTCGCCTCGGTCGCCGGCCGCGTGCGCGTGCGCGGCAGCGCGTCCGCGGTGCGGCGGGTGTTCCACGCCCGGATCGACGGCGCAACGGTGGCGGCCGGCAGTCCGTCCAGACTCGCGTCGCTGACCGGGGCGGAAATGGACGAGTCGGTGCTGGCGCTCTCCCTGTTGTCCGTACCGGTCTTCCACCCCCTGGACAATCGGTGCGTGTGGCGGGGCGTCCAGGCACTCGGACCCGACCAGTGCCTGCTGATCGAGAGGGACGGCCGGGCGCGCACCGCCAGATGGTGGCAGCCGCCGCAACCGGTGCTCTCCCGGACCGAAGGCGCGGCGGCGGTGCGCCGGGCCCTGGTCGATGCCGTGGAGAGCTGCACCACGGGCGGCGGCACGATCAGCGCGGACCTGTCCGGCGGCATGGACTCCACCAGCCTCTGCTTCCTCGCCGCCCGGGGCCCGGCACGGCTCGTCACGCTGCACTTGACCGGCGTCGATCCGGACAACGACGACACCACGTGGGCCACAGGTGCCGCCGCCGCGTTGCCGGACAGCGAGCATCTGCGGCCGGAGCACGCCCAGTTGCCCACGTGGCTCGCGGGGATCGGCAGCCTGGACGTCTCCACCGACGAGCCCGGCGGCTGGGTACGGGACGTCGGCCGGTGCGCGGCCCTCATCCCCCTTCTCGTCGGCCGGGGTTCGCGACTGCACCTCGTCGGCATCGGCGGCGACGAGCTGTTCTGCGCGCTCCCCCCGCACTTGCACGACTACATCAGGAGTCACCCCCTGGCAGCTATCGGCCGGATGCAACGTCAACGGGCGGCAGAATCGGCGCCCTTGTGGCCCGTCCTGCGCGAGCTTGCGGACCGGAGTACGTACGCGCGGTGGCTGACCGCCGAGGCGGGACGGCTCGCCGTACCGCCACCGTCCGCGCGCGGGCGAGAGCTCCCCTCCCCGGCCTGGGGGCCCGAGCTCCGCATGCCCCCGTGGGCGAGCCCCGAAGCCGTCGACCTGGTGCACCGCCTGCTCCGCGAGGCCGCCGACGGCGCCGAGCCGCTCGCGCCGCAGCGCGGCCAGCACGCCGCCCTCACCTACGTCCAGACGGGCGGGCGCGGTATCCGCCACATGAACCAGGTGACCACCGGCCTCGGCCTGGAGTACGCCGCCCCCTACCTCGACGACAACGTCATCGAAGCCGCACTCTCCGTCCGCGTCCACGAGCGCAACGCGCCTCACCGCTTCAAGCCGGTCCTCGCCACTGCGATGCGCGGCATCATGCCCGATCCCCTCCTGGAACGCCGCACCAAGGGCGATTTCACCGCCGACTTCCACGCCGGGCTGCGCGCGAACAAGGCCGCTCTCCTGCGGCTCTTCGACGACTCCCGGCTCGCCCGAGCAGGCCTGATCGACGCCGACGCCGTCCGTGCGAGCCTGATCGGCCCGCAGACCGGGCCGGACGCACAGCGCCTCATGGAGCCCACCCTGGCCTGTGAGGCCTGGCTCCGCTCCCGCCCCGACCCCCTCGCGCCTCCGCGCGCCGCCGTCCCCACCGGAGAACGCCCATGACCCTCACCCTGCGCACCGACGTCTGCGCGACCGACACCGACGACGGCATGGTGCTGCTCGACGAGGCCAACGGCCGCTACTGGCAGCTCAATACGACCGCCGCGCTCATCCTGCGCACCCTCCTCGGCGGAGCGACCCCCCAGCAGACGGCACACCGGCTCGGTGACCGCTACCCACAACTCACCGCCGAGCGCAGAGACCAGGACGTGGATGCCCTCGTACGCTCGCTCCTCGACGCACGCCTGGTGGTGCGGGCATGAGCCAGCAGATGGTCGCCGAAGCCCGGGAGAGCGTTCCCCTGCTCCACCGCCCGCCCGTTCTCCTCGCCGTCGCGACCGCCCGGCTGCTCATCCGGCTCTCGCCCCGCCGCCTGCGCCGCATGCTCGGGCTGGCACGGCGCGGCGCCGGAGCGGCCACCGCCGACCAGGCCCTCGCCGCCCGCAACGCCGTCGTCGCCGTCAGCGCCCGCTGCGCCGGAGAAGGCTGCCTCCAGCGCTCCGTGGCCACCGCACTGCTGTGCCGACTGCGCGGCACCTGGCCCACCTGGTGCACGGGGGTGCGCACGGGCCCGTTCCGCGCCCACGCCTGGGTCGAGGTGGACGGGCAGCCGATCGGCGAGCCGTACGCCGCCGGTTCGTACCGCACGATGATGACCGTACCGAGCCTGCCGCACACCCGCCCGTGACCGACGACCGGCCGACCGTCCTCACCCGCGGGCTGCGCAAGACCTACCCCGGCGGCACCGAAGCCGTGCGCGGCGTGGACCTGACCGTGCACCCCGGAGAGACCTTCGGCTTCCTCGGCCCCAACGGCGCCGGCAAGACCACCACCATCGCCATGCTCTGCACCCTCGCCCGGCCCACTGCCGGGCGGGCGCTCGTCGGCGGCTCCGACGTCACCACCGACCCCGGCGCCGTGCGCCGCCGCATCGGCCTGGTCTTCCAGGAGACCACCGTCGACCCCGACCTCACCGCCGCCGAGAACCTGCGCTTCCACGCCGAGCTCCACGCCCTGCCACGGGCCACCGCCCGTACCGCCACCGCCGACATGCTCGCCCTCGTCGGTCTGACCGCCCAGCGCGACCGGCTCGTGCGCACCTTCTCCGGCGGAATGAAGCGCCGCCTGGAGATCGCCCGGGGGCTGCTCCACAGCCCCCGGGTGCTCTTCCTCGACGAGCCCACCGCCGGCCTCGACCCGCGCTCGCGCGCCCAGGTCTGGGAGCACCTGCACCACGTCCGCACCCGGCACGCGGTCACCCTGTTCCTCACCACCCACTACCTGGACGAAGCCGAACACTGCGACCGGATCGCCGTCATCGACGACGGCCTCATCGTCACCGAGGGCACCCCGGCCGCCCTCAAGGCCGCCATCGGCGCCGACCGGGTCGACCTGCGCACCGCCGACGACCGCACAGCGGCCGCACGGCTCCGCGACCGCTTCGGCCTCGCCGCCGTCCCGGCCGCCGAAGGCCTGCGCATACACGTCCCCGACGGCGCCGCCTTCGTCCCGGCCCTCTGTGCCGGACTCGGCGTGCCACTGCTGTCCGTCACCGTCACGCGGCCCAGCCTGGACGACGTCTTCCTGCGCTGCACCGGCCGCACCCTGCGCGCCGCCGGGGAAGCATCGCCATGACCGGGCACCGAATCGCCCGACTCACCTGGCTCGGCGGGGAGTTGCGTGCCGCGCACGTCGTCTGGAAGCGCGAGATGATCCACCTCCTGCGCGGCCGGACCCGCGTGGCCCTGACCCTGCTGCAGCCGCTGCTCGTCCTCCTCGTCCTCGGCACCGGCCTGGGCGCCCTGATCCCGGGGAACTACCGCACCTTCCTCTTCCCCGGCGTCCTGCTCATGACCGTCCAGACGCCCGCGATCGCCGCCGGTGCCTCGCTCGTGTGGGACCGCGAGGCCGGCTTCCTGCGCGAAATGCTCGTCGCCCCCGTGCACCGCGCCACCCTCCTGCTGGGCAAGTGCGCGGGCGGCGCCACCGTCGCCACCTGCCAGGGCGCCCTGCTCCTCGCCCTCGCCCGCACCGCCGGCATCCCCTACGACCCTCTCCTCCTCGCCGCCCTCACCGCCGAACTCGCCCTGGCATCACTGGCGTTGACCTCGCTCACCGCCCTCGCCGCCGTCTGCATCACCCGCCTCCACACCTTCCAGGCCGTCCTGAGCTTCGCCCTCATGCCGATGCTCTTCCTCTCCGGCGCGATGTTCCCGCTCTCCGGTCTGCCGCACTGGCTGCTCCTGCTCTGCCTCGTCAACCCGCTGACGTACGCCCTGGACCCGCTCCGCCAGGCGATCGCCCACCACGCGCCGCACGGCGGGTCCACCCTCTCCGCCTGGCCCCTCGGCCACCGGCCGTCGGCCGCGGTGGAACTCGCCGTGACAGCGCTGATCGCCGTGGCGGCACTCACCGTGGCGGCACGGCGCTTCGCGCGGCCGGATTAGGACTGCCCGTCCGTTCGGGTGAATGTCATCGGCCGGTTCTTTGGACCGCGGAGCCCTCGGTAACGACTTGTGGTGCATCCACGCCTCAACCACCCGAGAATCTGCCGCCCGAGAATCTGCCGCCCAAGAATCTGCCACCCGAAAAGGGAGTCCCCCGTGCCTGTATCCTCCGCCCTCAACCACAAGGCCCGTGGCTACAGCCTGGCCCAGGCGTACTGGCTGGCGCAGGCGTCCGACCTCGCCTACAAGGACCGGCCCACCATCGAGAAGCAGGCGCGCAGTTGGGGGTTCGACCGGGTACGGCATCACGAGACGCGGTTCACGCCGCCGTTCCCGGTGCAGGACACCCAGGCGTACACCATGGCCAGCGACGACATGATCATCACCGCCTTCCGGGGCACGGAGCCGGCGGAGATCCGCGACTGGCTCTCCGATGCCGAGACCCCGCCGTGGCCGGGTCCGGCGGAGACGGGATACGTCCATTACGGCTTCGGCGAGGCCCTCGCATCGATCTATCCCGAAATCGAGGACGCGGTCCGGGAGTTCCGGACGAATGGCCAGACCCTGTGGTTCACGGGTCACAGCCTCGGCGGCGCCCTGGCCATGCTCGCCGGTGCGCGGCTCTATCTGGAGGATCCGAAGCTGCTGGCCGACGGCGTCTACACGTACGGTCAGCCCCGCACCTGCGACCGTCTGCTGGCCGCCGCGTACAACAAGGGCTTCAAACAGCGCATGTTCCGGTTCGTCAACAACAACGACATCGTGCCGCAGCTGCCGCCCGAGCCCGCGTACACGCACGTCGACGCCCTGCGGTACATCGACTCCGGCGGCAAGGTCCACGAGACGGTCTCGTTCTTCGACGGCATGACCGACCGGGCCAAGGGCCTGACGGCCGATGCGTTCGCCCCGGCGGGCGCCGGGGTGCGGGACCACTTCATGCGCAACTACATCGCCGCGCTGGAGAAGAACCTGGGGTGAAGACCGCCCACAGCTCCGGCGCCCGGCCCACAGGGGAGGGGCCGGGCGCCGGAGCGGTCATGGGGCTGGTGCGCGTCAGATCGTCGCGGTGTCGATGACGAACCGGTAGCGCACGTCGCTGGCCTGGACGCGCTCGTACGCCTCGTTGATCTGGTCGGCGCGGATCAGCTCGATGTCGGAGGCGATGCCGTGCTCGCCGCAGAAGTCCAGCATCTCCTGGGTCTCCGGAATGCCGCCGATCATCGACCCGGCCATGGACCGCCGCTGGCGGAAGAGGGCGGGCGGGGCGACGGTCAGCGCGTTCTCGGGGGCGCCGAGCTGGACCAGGGTGCCGTCGGTCTTCAGCAGCCCGAAGTACGCGTTCAGGTCCAGGTCCGCCGAGACGGTGTTGAGGATCAGGTCGAAGGTGCCGGCCAGGGCCTCGAAGGTGGCCGGGTCGGAGGTGGCGTGGTAGTGGTCCGCGCCGAGCCGCAGGCCGTCGTCCTTCTTGCGGAGGGACTGGCTGAGCACCGTGACCTCGGCGCCCATGGCGTGGGCGATCTTCACGCCCATGTGGCCCAGCCCGCCGAGGCCGATGACGGCGACCTTCTTGCCGGGGCCGGCCTGCCAGTGGGCGAGCGGCGAGTACAGGGTGACGCCGGCGCACAGCAGCGGGGCCGCGGCGTCGAGCGGGATGTTCTCGGGGATGCGCAGGGCGTAGTTCTCGTCGACGACGATGTTCGTGGAGTAGCCGCCGTGCGTGAAGGCTCCGTGACGGTCGGTGTCCGCGTAGGTGCCGACCATGCCGGGCTCGCCGGTGCAGTACTGCTGCAGTCCGGCCCGGCAGTTGTCGCACTCGCGGCAGGAGTCGACGAAGCAGCCGACGCCGACGCGGTCGCCGACGGCGTAGCGGGTGACGCCGGGGCCGACCTCGGCGACGATGCCTGCTATCTCGTGGCCGGGGACGATGGGGAAGGTCTCGTGCCCCCACTCGCCGCGCACGGTGTGGATGTCGGAGTGGCAGATGCCGGCGAACTTGATGTCGATCAGGATGTCGTGCTCGCCCAGCGCGCGACGGGTGATGGTGATGCGCTCCAGGGGAGCCTTGGGGGCAGGGGCCGCGTAAGCGTGGGCAGTGGTGTGCGTCATGTCCTCGATCCTGCGGCAGCCGGAAGATCGCAGCCAGGACCCGGCCGTGCCTACGCTTGCCGTTCCTACCACTGGCAGGACCACCCTCGGGGTCCGTGGGCACCCGCATACTGGTGGGTATGGACCAGCGCACCGAACTGAGCGAGTTCCTCCGCTCCCGTCGCGCCCGGCTGACGCCGGAGGACGTGGGGCTGACGGCGTACGGGGCCCGGCGGCGGGTGCCGGGGCTGCGGCGCGAGGAGCTGGCGCAGCTCGCCGGTGTGAGCGTCGCCTACTACACGCGGCTCGAACAGGGCCGGGGGCAGAACGTGTCGGCTTCGATACTGAATGCGATCGCCGACGCACTGCGGCTGGACCGGGCCGAGCGGGACCACCTCACGCACCTGGCCAGACCGGCCGGGCACCGCTCGCGCACCGCGGCCGCCCGCCCGCAGCGGGTGCGCCCGGCCGTGCAGAACCTGATCGACACCATGGAGAACGTGCCGGCGTACGTGCTCGGGCGCCGGATGGACATCATCGCCTGGAACCGGCTCGCCTGCGCCCTGCTCGGCGACTTCGCCGCCATGCCTGCCGCGCAGCGCAACATGGCCTGGCAGGCCTTTCTGGAGCCGGCCACACGCGAGCTGTACGTGGACTGGGAGTCCAAGGCGGCCGACCTCGTCGCGATGCTGCGGCTGGAGGCGGGCCGCCGCCCCGACGACCCCCGGCTCACCGCGCTGGTGGGCGAACTCTCCGTCAAGAGCGAGGAGTTCCGCAGCCTGTGGGCCGCGCACAACGTGCGGGACAAGTGCTACGGGGTGAAGCAGCTGCACCACGCGGTGGTGGGCACGCTGACGCTGGCGTGCGAGACGCTGGTGCTGCCGACCGACCTGGACCAGCAGTTGGTCACGTATCACGCGGAGCCGGGTTCGGAGTCCGCCGAGTCGCTGCGGCTGCTGGCCAGTTGGACGCTCGGCACGGCGCCGGAGGTTCCGGCGCGCTCCTCCTGACTTTTCGCGTAGTGCGCGTAGGCGGACGCGGCGCGGCCCCTGGATCCGGGGGAAGATCCAGGGGCCGCGCCTGTGCGCCTGCCGGTGGCGCGTTCAGGGGAGTTCTTACGGGAATTACGGGGTTTACAGGGTTTACGGGATCGTGGCTCCGGTGGCGCTCAGCGCCGCGGGCACCGGCTGGAAGAAGGTCTCGCCGCCGTTGGTGCAGTCGCCGCTGCCGCCGGAGGTGAGGCCGAGCGCGCTCTCGCCGTCGAAGAGCGGGCCGCCGCTGTCGCCGGGCTCGGCGCAGACGGTGGTGTCGATCAGGCCGTTGACCGTGCCCTCCGCGTAGTTGACGGTGGCGTTGAGGCCGGTGACCTGGCCGCCGTGGACCTGGGTGGTGCTGCCGCTGCGCTGGACGTTCTCGCCTACGGTCGCATCGGCGGCCCTGCTGATGGTCTGCAGGCTGCCGTTGTAGAGGTCGACCGCGCTGGGGTGGTCGACGTTCCCGGTGTAGGCCACGAGGGCGAAGTCGTTGCCGGGGAAGGTCGACGTCTCGGTGGAGCCGGCCTGGGATCCGCCCTGGGAGTCGGACCAGGTGGCCGAGGCGTTGCCGCAGTGCCCGGCGGTGAGGAAGTAGGGCTGGCCTCCCTTGGTGACGTTGAAGCCCAGCGAACAGCGCACTCCGCTGCCCCAGATGGCGTCGCCGCCGGCGAGCAGCGGCCGGAAGGTGCCGGAGGCCCGCTTGAGGGTGGCCTTGCCGCCGAGCCCGGCGACGACCTTGTTCAGCTGCGCGAGCTTGGCGCCCTTGACGGTGCTGTCGGCCTTGACGACGACCTTGTTGGTCCTGGGGTCGACGGACCAGGCGGTGCCGGGGATGGCGGCCTGCTGTTCCAGTGTCCGTCTGGCCGAGGCGAGTTGGGCGGCCGAGTACTGGACGTACCGGGCCTCCGCGCCTGCCGCCTGCACCTTCGCGGCGGCTGATGCATCGGTGACGTCGACGACGAGCGTGCCCGCCGATGCGTCGTAGTACGAGCCCGCCGCGCCGGCCCCGAGGCCGGCGGCCAGTTGCTGCCCGACCTGTGCAGCCCGGGCCGGGGACATGGCGGCGGTGTCGGACGCCGGAGCGGCGTGGGCGGTCTGGAGGGTGAGGGAGGATGCCGTGGCCAGGGCCACGGCGCCGGCGACGGCCAGGGCCGTGCGCCTCCTGGGTATCGTTGAGTCCTTCAACTCGGGCCTCCTGTGAGGGGGGTGTGCCCGTCGTGGTCGGCGGGCCCGGAGGACGTGGCGGCCTGGTACGCGACACAAGCGACCGAAAAACGTCGCGTCCATGCCAAGAGTCGTGCGATCGAGTATCGGACCGGCCCCGGCACCCCACAAGAACACATCCGGTCGCACACGATCGCGCGCCGCGGGCCCGCCGCCTTCGATTCCACTCGGGAGCACCGGAGGTCACGGAGGTGCGCGTGCGTGGCAACTCCCGTACGTCCAGGGGCGATTAACGGACGGTGAGGGCGCGGGCTGTCCGATACCCGTCACCCGGGACAGGCGACCGCGCCGACCCGGTTGTGCATCCGTGCGGCCTTCTGTGCGGAAGTGGTCCGTCCGGCCCGGCGGAAGCACGCCATCGAGAGGGAGATCTTTAATCGAACTCCCCTTGGTTTTCATCATATTGAGGGGAAGGGCGACAGCCGGACCGAAGCCCTGCCGCCCACTCGCCTAGCGTGGTGTGTGATCCGGCTGCGGCGGTCGCCGCCCCTCCCCCGGCCCCGGCGAAAGGCCGCGCACGCCATGGCGAACCCCTTCGAGCTCCCCCGCTTCTACATGCCGCACCCGGCGCGCCTCAACCCCCATCTGGAGCGGGCCCGGGCGCATTCCAAGGCGTGGGCCAGGGAGATGGGGATGCTCGAGGGCTCGGGCATCTGGGACGAGAAGGACCTCGACTCCCACGACTACGCGCTGCTGTGCGCCTACACCCACCCCGAGGCATCGGCCGAGGAGCTGGAGCTCGTCACCGACTGGTACGTGTGGGTCTTCTTCTTCGACGACCACTTCCTGGACGTCTTCAAGCGCACCCGTGACACCACCGGGGCCAAGGCCTACCTGGACCGGATCCCCGCCTTCATGCCGGTCGGCCCGGGCGGGACGGCTCCGGACGAGCCGGCCAACCAGGTCGAGGCGGGCCTGGCGGACCTGTGGGCGCGCACGGTCCCCGGCATGTCGGAGGACTGGCAGCACCGCTTCAAGGAGAGCACCCGGCACCTGCTGGAGGAGTCCCTCTGGGAGCTGGCCAACATCAACGACGAGCGCGTCGCCAACCCCGTCGAGTACATCGAGATGCGGCGCAAGGTCGGTGGCGCCCCCTGGTCCGCCCACCTGGTCGAGCACGCCGTGCAGGCCGAGGTCCCCGCCGCCATCGCGGCGAGCCGCCCGATGCGGGTCCTCAAGGACACCTTCGCCGACGGGGT
The DNA here is from genome assembly GCF_047456005.1 of Streptoverticillium reticulum. Lineage (NCBI taxonomy): Bacteria > Bacillati > Actinomycetota > Actinomycetes > Kitasatosporales > Streptomycetaceae > Streptomyces > Streptoverticillium reticulum. The sequence goes on from NZ_CP179755.1 coordinate 1,014,472, forward strand.
GCACCTGCGCAACGACCTCTTCTCGTACCAGCGGGAGACCCAGGAGGAGGGCGAACTGGCCAACGCCGTCCTGGTGCTGGAGCGCTTCCTCGGCTGCCCGACGCAGGAGGCGGCCGACCGCGTCAACGACCTGCTCACCTCCCGGCTGCAGCAGTTCGAGCACACCGCCCTCACCGAGATCGCCCCGCTCCTCCAGGAGCACGCCCTGGGCCCGCAGGCTGCCGCCGACGTCCTCACCTACATCCGGGGACTCCAGGACTGGCAGGCCGGCGGACACGAGTGGCACATGCGCTCCAGCCGCTACATGAACGGCACCGTGCAGGGCACCCCCTCCTCCCCTTCGACCCCGCTGCCCGCGGGCCCCCTCGGGCTGGGCACATCGGCGGCACGCATCGTCCCGTCCCTCATCGCCTCGATGCCGGCACGCCTGCGCAGCTTCAGCCACGTGCCGTTCCAGGTGACGGGCCATCTCCCGCTGCCGGAACTCCACATGCCGTACGAGGCCCGCCTCAACCCGCACCTGGAACGCTCGCGCGAGCACACCGTGGCCTGGAGCCGCCGCACGGGGCTCCTGGAGCCGCAGCCGGGCGTCCCCGCCTCCGGCCACTGGACGGAGGCGAAGCTCAGGGACTACGACTTCCCCCTGTGCGCCGCAGGCCTGCACCCCAAGGGCTCTCCCCGCGCGCTCGACCTCGCCTCGGACTGGCTCGCATGGGGAACGTACGGGGACGACTACTACCCCGCAGCCTTCGGCCGCACACCCGGCGGCCCGGCCGCGGCCAAGCTCCACAACGAACGGCTCCTGACCTTCATGCCACTGCTCCTCGGCGTCATGCCGCAACCGCAGTACGCCATGGAACGCGGCCTCGCGGACCTGTGGTCCCGCACCGTCGGCCCGATGCCCGTCGAGGCACGCCGCGAACTCCGCGCCGCCGTCCGGACGATGCTCGATGCCTGGGTGTGGGAACTGGGCAACGAACAGCAGCACCGCATCCCGGACCCCGTCGACTACATCGAGATGCGACGCAAAACCTTCGGCTCCGACCTGACGATGGTCCTCAGCCGCTTCGAGCACCGGCTACCACCCGAACTCGCCCGCAGCCGCCCGGTCCGGGCCATGGAGAACGCCGCGGCCGACTACGGCTGCATGACCAACGACCTCCACTCCTACCAGAAGGAGATCCAGTTCCAGGGCGAGCTCCACAACGCGGTCCTGGTCGTGGAGAACTTCTTCGACTGCGACCGCATGACGGCCCGCGACATCGTCGCGGACCTGATGAACTCCCGCATGCGCGAGTTCGAGCACGTCGTCACCACCCAGCTCCCCGCCCTCTTCAGGGAGTTCGACCTGGACGAGCGGGCGCGTGCCGCGGTGGAGAAGTACGCCGAGGACCTGCAGAACTGGATGTCGGGAATCCTGGTGTGGCACCGGGACTGCCATCGGTACGGGGAGGCGGATCTGCTGCGGCATCACGGGGCGGCCGTGACGTCTCTGGCGCCGTCCCCTCCGGGGCCGTTCGGGGCGCCGGAGGGGCTCGGGACGTCGGGGGCGCGGGTGGGGGCAGGGCTGTAGGGGAAGGGGTTTCCCTCACGATCGGCGCAGGTACAGGTCGCGCAGGAGCGCGATCTCCGCGCCGTGGTGGATCACCTCGCGGTTGATGTGCAGGATCAGCGCCGCCAATGGGCGGTCGGCGTACGGGCCTGCGGCCGGGCCGCGACGCCGGGCCGCATCCATCGGGCCGAGTGACTGCATGCCGGACGACCACGCCTCGTATGCCCGGTCGAGTTGGTCCAACGCCTCGGCCGCGGTGCCGGCATAGACGTGGGTGTCGTAGTCGGTGGGCGGTCCGCCGAAGCACATCTCGGCGCGCTTGGACAGGACGTGGACGGTGATGTGCGCCAGCCGCCAGGCGATGGTGGTGACCGGTGCCGGTTCGGGGGCGGGGAAGGCGTAGTCGACGGTAAACGTCCCCCCGCCCGCCTCCTGTTCGGTGCGGCGCGGCCGGACCGTCCAACAGCCGGGAACCGGCTCCCAGAAGTATTCGCCGTCGGTCAGCCCGTCCAGCCGCGGCCGCAGCCGCTCCTGCCAGTACCTGTGCAGCTGATCGCCGAGTTCGACCGGCCACTCGATGTCCATGAGCCCCCTCATTGCTGCGTGTGGTGCCGGTGCCACGGGTGACGCAGCCGTACCCAGACGTCGCGGGCCCCGCGTCCGGCCTCGACCCGGCTGCGGGCCACGAGTTCGCGGGCCTTCTCCTCACTCTCCACCATCGGCCCGGAGCCGCGCAGCGGGCGGCCGGCCGTCTCGTGCAGGAAGAAGGCGGAGACGAAGCCGATGGCACCGGCCGCCATCAGGTAGTAGGCCGGGATCATCTGGTTGCGGGTGTTCTCGATCAGGGCGGACACCACCAGCGGGGTGGTGCCGCCGAAGAGCGAGACGGAGATGTTGTACGAGACGGAGAGCGCTCCGTAGCGCAGCCGGGTGGGGAAGAGCGCGGGCAGGGTGGATGCGGCGGTGCCCGCGAAGGAGACGAGCAGCAGGGCCAGGATGAGGCAGCCGATGGCCGGAAGCACCACGCCCTGGGCGCGGATGAGCAGCAGGGCGGGGACGGCCAGGACCATTAGGGCCGCGCTGCCGGTCATGAAGACCGGCCGGCGTCCCCAGATGTCGGAGTAGCGGCCCACCGTGGTGATGGTGAGCGCGACGACGATCATGGTGCACAGGACGAGCAGTTGTGAGGTGGTGGAGTCCTTGCCGAGTGTCTCGGTCATGTAGGTCGGCAGGTAGGAGGTGACCAGGTAGCTGGTCACGTTGTAGACGACCACCAGGCCCATGCAGATCAGCACCGCGTGCCAGTGCTTGGTGAACGTCTCCTTCAGCCGTCCGCGCCCGGACTGCCGGCCCTCTTCGGCGTGCCCTGCCAGGGCCTCGGGGGACTCGTCGGGGTCCTTGGCCATGCCGGCCGTGCCGACCGAGGCCGCGGCCCGGAAGGCGGGCGTCTCCTCCAGCTTCATGCGCATGTAGAGCCCGATCAGGCCGAGCGGCCCGGACAGCAGGAAGGGCAGCCGCCAGCCCCAGTCGACCATGGTGCTCTCGCCCAGGGTCGCGGTGAGCGTGGTCACGAGCGCGGATCCGAGGACGTATCCCACAAAGGTGCCGAAGTCCAGCCAGCTGCCCAGGAAGCCCCGGCGCTCGTCCGGGGAGTACTCGGCGATGTAGGTGGTGGCTCCCGCGTACTCGCCGCCGGTGGAGAAGCCCTGCACCAGCCGGCACACCAGCAGCAGGATGGGCGCCAGCAGGCCTACTGTCCCGTAGCCGGGCAGCAGACCGACCGCAAAGGTGCTCACCGCCATCATGATCATGGTGGCGGCCAGTACCCGCTGCCGTCCGATGCGGTCGCCCAGCGGCCCGAAGGCCAGTCCGCCCAGCGGACGCACCAGGAAGGCCACGGCGAAGGTGGCGAAGGACGCGATCACCTGGATGCCGGGGGAACTGCCGGGGAAGAACACCTTGCCGAGCACGGCCGCCAGGTAGGCGTACACCCCGAAGTCGAACCACTCCATCATGTTGCCGAGCGCCGCCGCCGAGACGGCCCTCCGCACCTCGGGGCGGTCGGTGACCACGACCTCGTCGATGCTCAGCGCGTTCTTGCGGCGGCGCAGCGCGATGCGGACCAGCCGGTCGGTCGCGGGAGTGCTCTCCCGCGGCGACATGACCTGGCCAGGCCTCGGGGGCTTCCTGCGGTCGGCATCCATATACCTATTCAATCCCTATGCACGGTTTGACGCTTTTTGTGGCCCGAGCGAAACGGGCCAGCCGCGCGCTTACCCGGGCGGGCCGACCGCAAGCCCCTTCTTGCACAGGTAAAACGTTTGCCGTCGAGAGAAACAACGAGAGACCGCTGCGTCACGCCACGGATATGGGCACGCCGGCCGACCGCAGGCGTGTCTGGACCACCAGCCCGTTCAAGTCGGCCCCGGCATCGGTCCGGTCCGGCAGCGCCGTCGACTGCTCGGCCTCGTCCAGCGCCGCGTGGAGGGCTTCGATGTCGACCGTCAGCCGCTCGTGCGAGGGGGCGCCGTCGAGCGTGGACAGGTGCCCGTGCTCGGCCGCCGCCTTGGCCGCCACGAGGTCGCGCACTTAGTCCGGTGCCTGCACGCTGCCACTGTCGCTGTCCATTCGGAGGGACATCTCCTTCTACTGCGGCGTGATGGCCGTGAGCCAGTCCTCGACGGTGACGACATCTGCCCACTGCGGGAACAGCTTCTCGGTGAGGACCCGGTGCACCTCGGGGTCGGTGTCCAGGCAGGCATCCGCCAGAACGGTGAGGCCGAAGTCCATGTCGTTGGCCTGGCACACGGTGTGCAGCACGACGCCGCTGGTGGAAATGCCCGCGAGGACAAGGTTGTTGATGCCGCGAGCCCTGAGCACCACGTCGAGGTCGCTGCCCAAGAACGCACTCCCCCGTCTCTTGGTGACCACGATCTCCCCCTGCTCGGGCGCGACGTCGGGGTGAATTCCGGTGCCGGGAGCGCCCTCGGTGAAGAGGCCGGACTGCACGGCGCTGGTGAGCACCCTGTTGCACGCGCCGACATCCGGCCGGCCCGCCCGTAACGCGATGACCACGTAGATCACGGGGATGCCCGCCGCCCGGGCACCGTCGATCGCCCTGCGCAGGCGCGGCAGATATCCGGAACCGCCGTCGTCGACGATGTCCACGATGTCCTCTTGCACGTCCATCACCAGGAGTGCGTTGTTGTTGGCCATGCTTGCCGTCCCTTCTTCATTGGTCAGCCCCAGGTGAGCGGATCGAGATGGAGGTAGAACCGCAGGCGGTCGTGATCGAGGGCGATGCCGTACGTCTCGGCGAACGCGGCATCCGCGGCCCGCGCCGGCTCCTCGTCGTTCCACGTCTCCCGTGCATTGGCGAGGAGCAGCGCCAGATCGGCGTGGCGGTCGGCCGACCCGAGGCGGCCCAGATCGAGGAATCCCGCCAGGAGGAACTCCGGGTTCACCGCGTCACGGGCCACGACGTCGCGTGCCATGGCAATCATGGTGTCCAGGTCCCGGAGGAACGGGCACTGTGGCACGGGCAGTTCGTGCAGCCGGCGGACCGCCTCCGCGATGTGTCCCCAGGAGGCCTGCAGGTCGGCGGCGGACACCTGATCGGCAGGTACGCCGGAGACGGCACTGGTCACCAGGCAGGCGCCCGTGTCGCCGAAGTGCCAGTCCAGCACCCGGGGCCCCGGAATCCCCTGATCGCCCAGCCACGCAACCCGGTCGCGCTCGGCCTCCAGGGCGGTTGCCTCCGCAGCGGGCACGCACTTGGCATACCGAGTGGCGTCCGCGTTGCGAAAGACGGCGGCTCCCGACTCGCCTGCAGCGACGGGCATCCAGTCGCCCTCGCTGCCACCCGCGCCGAGCCGAACCGGGGACGGGGGCCGAGGTCCGGGATGATCGTTCACGCGGCCACTCTAACCAGCCCGGCCCCCGGCCCGGGCTGTGGGACTGCTGAACCGACCGCGTCACCCTGCAGAGTTAGCTCGGCGGTTGGATGTGCTCGCGTGCGTCGCATGACAACGTTCTCTCCATGACCACCACGCCGTTCACGGACCGAATCACCGGCCGAACTGGATTCTCCCGCCGTCGCATGCTGGGAGCCGCGCTGGCCGCCGGTGTCGCCGTGCCGCTCGGCGTCGCTCGCCCCGCGTGGGCGGCCGCAACGGCCCCCGGCCCGGCGCAGCTCACCCTCCCCGTGCCCACCGGGCCGTACCCGGTGGGCACGGCGGCGCTGCACCTCGTCGACGCCTCACGTCCGGATCCCGTGGCAGGGCCCGGGCAGCACCGCGAGTTGATGGCCGGCGTCTGGTACCCCGCCCGGGACACCGGGCGGTATCCGCAAGCACCCTGGATGCCCGCCGGTGCCCTGCAAGCGCTCCTCACGTCCGCGGGGTTCAAGGCCGACGCCATGGTGGCGCCGCTCACGGCCGGTCACGAGGGTGCTCCGGTGCGGCGAACGGGCCGTGGATTGCCCGTCGTCGTGTACTCGCACGGCGCGCACAGCCATCGCGCCGATCACACCGTCATGGTTCAGGAACTCGCCAGCCACGGCTACGTGGTGGTCACCGTGGATCACACGCACGACGCGTTCAGCGAGTTCCCCGACAACCGGGTCGTCGTCCCACTCAGGGACCCGAAGTACGCGTTGGGGCCTGCGGACTTCGCCGCGGATATCCGGTTCGTCCTCGACTGTATCGAGGATCTCGATGCCGGGCGCAATCCCGACGCCGCACAGCGGCCGTTGCCGGATGGCCTGTGCGGGGCTCTCGACCTGCACCGCATCGGCATGTTCGGCTGGTCGAAGGGCGGGACGGCGACCGCCCGCCTCATGGTCGAGGACCGGCGCGTCCGGGCCGGGCTGAGTCTCGACGGCCCGATGCTGCCGGCGATCACCGCCGACCTGGACCGGCCGTTCATGATGATGACGGCCCAGTTCACCCGGGCCGGGGAGCCTGCCGTCGCCGAGTTCTGGTCGCACCTGCGGGGGTGGCGGCTCAACGTACAGGCCGACGGCGCGATCCACAGTTCGTACGGCGACAACCAGGTGCTGATACCGCAGTTGGCGAAGGCGGTCGGGATGAGCGACGAGGAGCTCCGGGGCTGGATCGGCACCCTCGATCCGGCACGGGCGGTGCGGATCCAGCAGGCGTACCCGCTCGCCTTCTTCGACCGGCACCTGCAGCACCGCCGGGGGCAGCTGCTCGACGGTCCGTCCCCGGCCTTCCCGGAGGTGAAGTTCCTGCCCTAGGAAGGTCACGCACCGCGCAGCCCCGCGTCGACGGCCCGTCCCGCGCGCTCGACGGCGCGGGCAAGGCGCCGTACGTCGTGGGAGGGATCCACCATCGCGCACAGCGCGCCGACGGCCCTGCCGCGGCCGACGGTCACCGGCACGGCCGCGCAGCACACGCCGGGGATCAGCGCCTCCCGGTCCAGGGCCACCCCGCTGTCGCGGATCGCCGAGGCCTCGTGCCGCCAGGAGCCCGGCAGCGGGTCCAGGGGCGTGCCGGACGGGGCCACGGCGACCAGTGCCTTGCCTGCGGCAGTGCTCCAGGGCCAGTTCGTCCCCGGCTGCACCGGGGCCACGTCGTCGACCACGCCCGGCACTCCGGAGACGGCCAGGGTCCTGCCCTCCCGCAGGACGCACAGGGCGACCGTGGCGCCGGTGGCGGCGGCCAGCCGCCGCATCGGGCCCGTGGCGGCGGCTCGCAGCCCCGGGTGCGGTTGCCACTCCCGGCCCAGCCGGAACATCCGCGGTCCCATGCGGTAGTTGACACCGTGGCGCTCGACGGCACCCAGTTCGACCAGCTGCTCCAGCAGCCGGTGCGCCGTCGTCTTCGGCAGCCCGCTGTCTGCCGCCAGCGCGGTGAGCCCGGCCTCCCGGGCCTCCTGTATCGCCTCCAGCAGGGCGAAAGCCCCGTCCAGCACACCCCGCCCCGCGGAACCGGGCATGGACGCCCCCCTTTCCGTCATCGGAATTAAGTCAACAGCACCGCAATAAACGGCGTGTAAATGACAACTAGGCGTGTCGCGCCTGTAGTTGAGCGGTCCGCTCAGCGGAACACGGGTTCGTCCGCCCGTCGCGGCAAAGCTACGGTGAACGTCGCTGCGCCAACGTCCCTCGCGGAAGGGGGTCCGGTGAACATGCAGAACGGTCCTGCGGGCGTCATCTGGGACATTACTTATGCGTGTCCGCTGCGATGTATGCACTGCTATTCGGAGTCCGGACGGCGACCGTCCCGGCAGCCCTCGCACGGCGAGCTCCTTCGCATAGCCGAGGCGCTGGCGTCCCTGCGCGCGCAGGAAGTCGCGATAGCCGGCGGCGAACCCCTGCTCGTGCGCGGCCTTTTCGAGATCATCGAGCGTTTCTCGCGCGTGGGCAGCCCCGTCGTCCTTTACACCAGCGGCTGGACCGTCGACGCGGCACTGGCGGAGGAACTCCTCAGGACGGTCCACGGCGTCGCGGTGAGCCTGGACGGTGCGACGGCCGAGGTGCACGACCGGATCAGGGGCCGCATGTTCTCTTTCGAGCGCGCCGTGAGGGCACTGGAGCTACTGGACGAGGCGTCCCGTGCGTTGAAGGCGCGGGGCGAGACGCCCGGTGTGTTCGGTGTCGAGGTCGCGGTCATGCGCAGCAACCACCACCAGGTCGAGGCGTTCTGCTCGGACATCGCCCCCAGGTTTCCCGAGATGCGGCACCTGGTCTTCGGCGTGACGATCCCCGCCGGTCTGGCCAGCCGCGAGGGCTTCGTCGACCACGAGCTCCTCGACGACGAGCAGGTGCGCCGGCTGTGCGACCCGGGGACGCTCACCTTCCTCAAGGCCCTTGCCCCGACAGGGCTGCGCGTCGCGGTCGAGGACAACCGGCGGGAGATGATGCACCCCGACTCCGTCGCGAAGGGGGAGGCCCTGCCCGTCATGCATGTGACCCCGGACGGTGACGTGCATGCCATGCCGATCTACGAGGGCAGCGTGGGCAACGTGCTCGACGAGTCCCCGCACGTGCTGTGGGAGCGGGCGCTCGCCAGGAGGAGCGATCCCTTCGTCGTCGAGACGCTGGCTCCGGTGGTGACCATGCGGGACTGGGCGCAGGCCGTCCGTCGCATCGACCGCCACTTCGGCTCCGCCGAGGACCTCGCCAGGATCGGGCGCCGATCCGCTTTCCGCCTCTGAACGCTCCACGCTCAGCGCTGCGGTGGAAGGCGGTCTGGCGACTGCGGGCCGTCTTGAGCTGGTCGCGCCCACGCGGCGGAGCCGCATATCGACACAGCCCCGCGCCCCTTCGGGGCGCCGGTACGCACCCGACTTCGACAAAGGCAGGCAGATGGACGACGGCTCGCTCCTCGAGGACTGTGTCCGGTCCGTCCTCGCCCGGCACGCACCCGACGACTGGCAGGTCTCACCGGGCGAGTTCTGGTGCCAGGTCAGGCCGGCGGGCACGTCCACCCGGGTCCAGGGGTGGAAGCTGCACCTGTCCGCCACTCCCCTCTCCGCCGTGCTGGTGCTGGCCCGGTCGGCCGAGGTGCTGGCCCGCCGCCGGTGCACGTTCAAGTTCGCCTCCACGCTCGGCCGCGTCGCCGAACTCACCTCCCGGCAGGCCGACCGCGGTGCGGGCGGCAAGTTCATCACCGTCTACCCGGAATGCGGCGACCGCGAACTGCGCGAGCTGGCCGAGGAATTGGACGAGGCCACCCGGGGGCTGCCCGGCCCGGGCATCCTCTCGGACCGCCCGTACCGCCCCGGCAGCCTCGTGCACTACCGCTTCGGCGTGTACCGGGGCGTCACCGTGCTCGGCAACGAGGCGACGTACGAGGCCATGCTGATGGCACCCGACGGCTCGCTGGTCCTGGACCGGCGCGCCGCATGGTTCTCCCCGCCGCCGTGGGCGCCGGAGGATCCCTTCACTGCTCAGCGCACCGCTCCCCCGGCCGCGGACGGAACGGACCCCGAGCGCCCCAAGCCGGTGCGGCTCGACGACCGGTACGTCGTCGACGAGGTCATCCGGCACGCGTTCACCGGCGGGGTGTACCGGGCGACGGACACGCGCACCGCCGCGCCCGTCATCGTCAAGCAGGCACGCCCCCACACGGGCAACACCCTGGCCGGGCAGGACGCGCGCGACACGCGTCGGCACGAGGCCGCCATGCTGGAGCTGTTCGCGTCCTCCGGTCTCACTCCGCGCCCGGTTGCGCTCTTCGAGCAGCAGGGCGATCTCTTTCTGGTCCAGGAGGCCGTGGCAGGTGTCACCCTCCGGCAGTGGGTCGCCCGGCACATCGCGCCGGACGACGGCGGAACCTGGGGCCTGTCCCCGGACACCGCCCGGCATCTCGCCGCCCGGCTGGTCGACCTGGTGGAGCTCGTCCATCGCGAGGGCTTCGTCATCAGGGACTTCACCCCCAACAACGTCATGGTCACCGAGGACCGCGAGCTCCGCCTGATCGACCTCGAACTGCTCGCGCGCCCCGGGGAGCAGGTCCTGCGCGCGTACACGCCGGGCTACGCGGCGCCCGAGCAGGTGCACGCGCCCGTGACCGGCGCGGCGCCCGGGCCGGCCGCCGATCTCCACGGTCTCGGCGCCACGTTCTTCCATCTCCTCACCGGCGCCGACCCGTTGCTCGCGCCGGACGAACCTCCTGTTCGCCCGGACCGTCAACGGATCGAGCACTGGCTGGGCCACGTGTGCCCGGGCAATCCCGCCGCGCGGGAGCTCGCCCCGGTCGTCCTCGATCTGCTGCACGAGGAGCCCGCCCGGCGCCCAGGCCTGGCCGACGTACGGCGCGCCGTGGCAGACGGCCCCGGGGCAGCGGTGGTGCTGGCGGCCGCCCCGGCCGGTCTCAAGCAGTTGACCGACGACTCGCTCGACCACCTGCTCGCCACGATGGACCGCGACGCCGCGGAGTGGCTCTGGGCGCCGCAGCCCTCCGGCACGAACTCCGGCACGAATGACGATCCCTTCACCGTCCAGAACGGTGCCGCCGGGATTCTCGGCGTCCTCGCCCGCGCCTGCCGCACCGCACCGGACCCGGCCCTGCGCGAGGCCGTCGCCACGGCCGCCGACTGGATCGTGCAGCGCTGCGGCCGCGAGCCACGGGTGCTGCCGGGCCTGTACTTCGGCCGGTCGGGCACGGCGTGGGCCCTGCTCGACGCGGCCGAGGTCCTCGCCGACGGCGAACTGGCGGACCGTGCGGCCGAACTGGCCCGCCGGGTCCCGATGTGCTGGCCCAACCCGGACATCTGCCACGGCACCGCCGGAGCGGGCATGACCCAGCTCCGCTTCTGGGAGGCCACCGGTGCGGACGACTTCCTCGACCGGGCGCGCGAGGCCGCCGCCGCGGTGATGTCGGCGGCCGTCCGCCACGACGGGCTCGTCCACTGGCAGATCCCGCGGAACTGGCCGTCCGGCCTCGCAGGGCTCGTCCATCACGGCTTCGCCCACGGCATCGCGGGCATCGGTGCCTTCCTGCTCGCCGCGGGCCGCGCGACCGACGACCCCGCCTGCCACGAGACGGCGGACGCCGCCGCACGCACCCTCCTCGCACAGGTCGAGCTCGACGACGGCGCCGCCTACTGGACCTCCGGCCCCTCGTCCCGCGTCCGCAGAACCAACTGGTGCAGCGGCTCCTCGGGAGTCGGCACCTTCCTGCTGCGCGCAGGGCAGGACAGCGACGATCCCCAGTTGCAGGAAGGCCTGCAGAAAGGCTTGCAGGAAGCCGCCGGACAGGCCGCGCTCGCCGTCCGCCGTTCGCGCTGGCACACCGCAACCGCCCAGTGCCACGGACTGGCGGGCGACGGGGAGTTCCTCCTCGACCTCGCCCAGGCGAGCGGACAGCAGCGCTATCACCACTGGGCCGAGGAACTCGCCACCGCCATCCAGGTGCGCCACACCCTGCGGGACGGGCGCATGCTCGCACCGGACGAGACCGGCCTCTCGGCCGGCCCCGCCTACGGCACCGGGCTGGCCGGAGTCCTCGCCTTCCTGCTGCGCCTGCGCGACGGCGGCCCCCGCATGTGGCTGCCCCGAGTCTTCACCGGGCCGGACCGGCCAGGTGAACAGCACCGCGACCGGACACGAGAGGGGGTGACATGGGATGGAGCGTGACGTGACTGCTCTGCAGCTGTTGCTGGAGGAGGAGCCCGAGACGGGCTACTGGCCGTGCACGATGACGTCGTACGTGACGTCGCCGAAGTAGCCGAAGCAAGCGCCGGGTCGTGGTGCCTCTGCCGTCGGGGGGGCAGAGGCACCCACATACCGGAGTCCCGCCGCTCAGCCTGCGGCCCGTGCCGGCGGGTCGGGGACGTGGTGGATCGCCGTGCGGGTCCCGGTGAGCGGGAGGCCCGTGGCGCCGTGCCGGGCAGCGACGATTTCCGCCGCGATGGACAGGGCCGTCTCCTGCGGTGTGCGGCCGCCCAGGTCCAGGCCGATCGGGGCGCGCAAGCGCGCCAACTCGGCTTCACTGACGCCCACTTCACGTAACCGCCGCACGCGGTCGCGATGGGTGCGGCGTGAGCCCATCGCTCCTACGAAGGCGACCGGCAGGCGCAGGGCGTCCCGCAGCAGCGGCACGTCGAACTTGGCGTCGTGGGTGAGGACGCACAGCACCGTGCGCGTGTCGACGGTGGTGCGGCGCAGGTAGCGGTGCGGCCAGTCGACCACGACGGCGTCCGCCTCGGGGAAGCGCGCTGCCGTGGCGAACACGGGGCGCGCGTCGCACACGGTGACGTGGTAGCCGAGGAACTTGCCGACCCGGACCAGCGCCGCCGTGAAGTCGACCGCCCCGAAGACGATCAGGCGCGGTGGTTCGAGAGCCGGCTCGACCAGGAGCGTCACCCCGCCGGGGCAGTGCGCTCCCTCCTGCGACAGCTCGACGGTGCCGGTGCGGCCCGTGGCGAGCAGCGCCCGCGCCTCGGCCACGGCGGTACGGTCCAGCTCCGGCCGGCCGCCGAGGCCGCCCTCGGAAGAGCCGTCGGGCCGGACGAGCAGGATCCCGTCCAGGAGTTCGGCCGGGCCGCGGACGACCCGGGCCAGGGCCACCGCCCCGCCGCCGGCGGCTGCCGTCAGCGCCCGGGCGAGCACGGCCCGGCCCGGTGCGGCCACGGGAAACGGGGCGGCCACGACCTCGAGGGTGCCGCCGCAGGTCAGCCCCACCGCGAAGGCGTCCTCGTCGCTGTAGCCGAACCGCTCCCGGAGCACCGTCCCGTCCTGGAGCGCCCGGACACACAGGTCGTACACCGCCGCTTCCACACAACCCCCGGAGACCGAGCCGACGGCCTCGCCGCGGCCGTCCACGGCCAGGGCGGCGCCGGGGCCGCGCGGGGCGCTGCCGCTCACGGCCACGACGGTGGCGACGGCGAAGTCCCGCCCTTCTGCGGTCCACCGGGCCAGTTCCTCAGCGACGTCCAGCACGGTCCTGCCCCGTCGGTGCGGCGGACATCAGGACTCGGTCGGGCCGGATCGGCAGGTCCCGGTGGCGTACGCCGGTCGCGTGCCAGACGGCGTTGGCGACCGCCGCCGCGGACCCCACCGTGCCGATCTCGCCGATGCCCTTGAGGCCCACCGGGTCGTCCGGGTCCGCGTCGTCCAGCCAGTCCACCTCGATGGCGGGCACGTCCGCGTGGGCCGCGATGTGATAGCCCGCGAGGTCGGCGTTGACCAGGCTGCCCGAGGCGGTGTCGCGGACGGCCTCCTCGTGCAGGGCCATGGACAGGCCCCAGATCATGCCGCCGGTCAGCTGGCTGCGGGCGGTGAGCGGGTTGACGATGCGGCCCGCGGCGAAGATGCCGAGCATGCGCCGCACGCGGATCTCGCCGCTGCCGGGATCCACGGCGACCTCGGCGAACTGGGCCCCGTACGCGTGCCGTTCGTATGCGGCGAGGGCCCGCACCGCCTGTTCCGTGTCGGAGCGTACGGTGATGCCGTCCGCCGGGATGTCCGCGCCGAGGGCGAGACGCTCCCGCAGCTCGCGGGCCGCCAGCATGACCGCCCAGCCCCAGGAGCGGGTGCCCATGGAGCCGCCGGCCAGCCATGCGTTGCCGAAGTCGCTGTCGCCGATGAGCACGTGCACCCGGTCCTCGGGCACCTCCAGGGCATCCGCGGCCAGTTGGGCCAGGGCCGTGCGTGCGCCCGTCCCGATGTCCGCCGCGGTGATGCGCACGGTGAAGGTGCCGTCCGCGCAGGCCGTCACGGCGGCGGTCGCCGGGAAGGCGCCTGTGAAGAAGGTGGACGCGGCCGTGCCGGTGCCGACGAGCCAGCGGCCGTCACGGCGGACGCCGGGCCGCGGGTCGCGCTCGGACCACCCGAACCGGCGGGCTCCTTCGGCGAAGCAGTCGAGCAGGCGGCGCCCGGCGAAGGGCAGGCCGGAGACGGGGCCGGCGGCGGGTTCGTTGCGGGTGCGCAGGACGATCGGGTCCAGGCCGCAGCGCTCGGCCAGTTCGTCGAGCGCGCACTCCATGGCGAACGACCCGGGGGCCTCGCCCGGCGCACGCATGTAGGTCGGTGTGGGGACGTCGAGGCGCACCACGCTGTGGACCGTGCGGTGGCCGTTCGCGTCGTACATGGATCGCGCGTACGTGGCACTCGGTTCGACGAAATCACGGACCGTGGAGGTGGCGCTGAGCGACGTGTGCTCCAGGGCGCGCAGCCGGCCGTCGGTGCCGGCGCCCAGCCGGACGCGCTGGGCGGTGGGGCTGCGGTGGCCGATGAGCGTGAACGTCTGGGCCCGGGTGAGTGCGATGCGGACGGGCCGTTCGAGCAGGGTCGTGGCCATGACGGCGAGGATGAGGTGCGGGCGGACCTGGGCCTTGCAGCCGAAGCCGCCGCCGACGTGCTCGGACCGCAGGTGTACCGAGGCGGGGTCGAGGCCGAAGAGCCGGGCGAGGTCCTGTGCCGTCGCGTACGCGCCCTGAGTGGTGTCGACGACTTCGAGCCGGCCGGCGTCCCAGCGTGCCATGGCCGCGTGCGGCTCCATCGGGTTGTGGTGTTCCTCCGCGGTGGTGTACCGGGCGTCCACCACGACGTCGGAGGCGGCGAGTTCGGCCTCGACGTCGCCCTTGTCCGTGCGGGCCGGTCCCATGCCCGCCGCCTCCGGTGTGTAGGCGTCGGGGTGTCCGGGGCGGAAGTCCGCGTCGTGCGGTGCCGTGTCGTAGGTGACCACGAGCGTCTCCGCGGCTTCCCTGGCCTGCTCGGGGGTCTCGGCGACGACGCAGGCGACCGGCCAGCCCGCGTAGGGCACGCGGTCGTGCTGGAGGACCTGTGTGGTGGCGTCGGGTCCGAAGGTGCCGGCAAAGTCCTCTTTCAGGCGGGGTGCGTTGTCGTGGTGCAGGACGGCGAGCACGCCCGGCATCTTCAGGGCGGCGATGTCGTCGACGGAGCGGATGCGGCCGCGGGCCACCGTGGACACCACGATCCAGCCGTGGGCGAGTCCGTCGGCGGGGAAGTCGGCCGCGTAGCGGGCGGTGCCGGTGACCTTGTCGCGGCCTTCCCGGCGGACGTGCGGTGTGCCGACGGCCCGGGGCGCGAGCCCGGCGGTCGTTGCCGTGGTCGTTCCCGTGGTCACTGCCGTGGTCGTTGCCGGGGTCATCGGGCGGCCTCCTCGGCGAGTTCGGTCAGGACGCTGACGGCCAGGTTGCGCATGAGCGGCAGCTTGTAGGCGTTGTGCGGTAGGGGCCGGGCGGCGGCCAGTTCGGCGTCGGCTGCGGCCGCGAACGCCGCAGCTTCGGCCGGGCCCCCGGTCAGGGCGTGCTCGGCCTGCCGGGCCCGCCACGGGCGGGAGGCGACCGCGCCGAAGGCGAGGCGCACTTCGTGCACGATGCCGTCCCGTACGTCGAGGGCGGCGGCGAGCGAGCCGATGGCGAAGGCGTACGAGGCGCGCTCGCGCACCTTGCGGTAGCGGGAGGCTGCGGCGATCGGTGCCGGTGGCAGGACGATGCCGGTGATCAGCGCGCCGGATGGCAGGGCGGTCTCCGCCTGCGGGGTTTTTCCGACCGGCCGGTAGAACTCGGCGAGCGGTAACTCGCCGGGCCCGTCCAGGGTTTCGTAGGCGACGACCGCGTCGAAGGCCGCCAGGGCCACCGCCATGTCGGAGGGGTGCACGGCCACGCAGTGCGGGGAGGCGCCGAGGACGGCATGGTTGCGGTGCTCGCCCGCGAGGGCGGCGCAGCCGCTGCCCGGGACGCGCTTGTTGCACGGTGCGACGTCATCGGCCGCACCGGTGAAGTAGCCGCAGCGGGTGCGCTGCAGCAGGTTTCCGCCGACGGTGGCCATGTTGCGCAGCTGGCCCGAGGCGCCGGCGAGGACGGCCTGCGCCAGGGCCGGGTAGTGGCTGCGTACATGGGGATGTGCGGCCAGGTCGCTGTTGGTGACGGTCGCACCGATGTGCAGGCCGCCGTCGGCGGTGGGCTCGATCCGGTCGAGGGGGAGTTCGCGCAGGTCGACGAGGAGCGCGGGCCGCTCGACGCCGCTCTTCATCAGGTCGACGAGGTTGGTGCCGCCGCCGAGCGGGCGGGCGTCGGGTTCGGCCCCGAGCAGGGCGAGTGCACCGGCCATGTCGGTGGCGCGCTCGTAGCGGAACTCCCTCACGCGGACACCGCCTTGGCGGCCTGTGCGACGGCCCGGACGATCGCCGGGTACGCGCTGCAGCGGCACAGGTTGCCGCTCATCCGCTCCCGGATCTCGTCGTCGGTGAGGGCGGGCGGGCCCGCCTCGGGGCGGACGTCCGCGGTGACGGCGCTCGGCCAGCCGGCGGCGTGCTCCCGGAGGACCGCGAGGGCCGAGCAGATCTGGCCCGGGGTGCAGTAGCCGCACTGGTAGCCGTCGAGTTCGAGGAACGCCTCCTGCACCGGGTGCAGTCGGTCGCCGTCGGCGACGCCCTCGATGGTGGTGATCGCCCGTCCCTCGGCCGCGACCGCGAGCTGCAGGCAGGCGACGGTGCGGCGGCCGTCGAGCAGCACGGTGCAGGCGCCGCACTGTCCTTGGTCGCAGCCCTTCTTGGTGCCGGTCAGGTCGAGGTGCTCGCGCAGGGCGTCGAGCAGGGTGGTGCGGTGGTCGACGGTGAAGGTGTGGGGTTTTCCGTTGACGTGCAAGGTGATGACGCTGGACGTCGAGGCGGTCATGAACGGCCCTTTTCGGCGTGAGGGGTTCGCACTGCGACAGCGATTGCTACTAGAGTGAGCTCAAGCGGACGGTTGTCCGGAAAATGTGTCCGAGTCTCCGAAGTTAGCGGACAGTTGTCCGCTCAGCAAGGGTCGACGACCCGGAACGAACCGAGGGCGAGGGAAACAGGTGCGGACGAAGGCGGCACAGCACAACGACGAGCCCCTGCCCCGGCGTTCGGACGCCCTGCGCAACCGCGAGCGCATACTGGAAGCGGCCCTCGCCGAGCTGACCCGCTCACCCTCCGTGCCGCTCAGCACGATCGCGAGGAAGGCCGGCGTCGGACAGGGCACCCTCTACCGCAACTTCCCCGACCGGGAGTCACTCATCCTCGAGGTCTACCGCTTCGAGGTGCAACAGGTTTTCGAGGCCGCCCGCCACCTGCTCGACACCCGCCCGCCCGAACAGGCCCTGCGCGAATGGCTGGACCGCCTTGCCCAGTACGCATCGGCCAAGGCGGGCCTGGCCGACGCGATGCGCGAGGCCACCTGCGCACCCGCCACGCCGGCGCGCTGGGGTCACACACCGGTCACGGACGCCATCGAACTCCTCCTGGAGGCCAACGAGACGGCCGGCACCATCCGCCCCGGGGTGACCCCCGACGACCTCCTGCTCGCGATCTCCGGACTGTGGCACATCAGCGCGCACGACGACGCGCACGAGCGCGCCCAGCGCCTCTTCGACCTCGTTACGGACGGACTCCGGGCGGGTGCGCCGGGGGTCCGTCCGGACGGGGAGGGGTGACGGGCCGGTTCGTCCGGCCTACCGGCCCTCCACACGCCGCCGCTCCAGGTAAATCCCGGTGAAGACGGCGACCTTGGCGCGCAGCACCCACGGGTCGAAGGGCTTGCCGATGTAGTCGACGGCGCCCGCGGCGTAGCCCCGGGCGGAGTGTTCGGGGTCGGCGCCCATGGCGGTGAGGAAGATGATGGGGACATCACGGTTGCGCGGGCGGCGTTTGATGTGGGCCGCGGTCTCGTAGCCGTCCATGTCCGGCATCTGGACGTCCATGATGATCACGGCGAAGTCGTCGTGGTCGAGCAGCGCCTTGAGCGCCTCCTGACCGGAGGAGACCGCCACCAACTCCTGTTCGAGGGTGGACAGTACGGCGGTCATGGCCAGCAGATTGTCCGACTGGTCGTCGACGATGAGGACCTTGGGCATGGCCTGCGGCGTCGCGGTGGGCAGGGCACCGGCCGTCTGCCGGGTCTGCTCGACGGCCGACAGCTGGCGTTCGAGCAGGGCGCACCGCTCCTCGGCGTCCTCGCGCTGCTTCTGCGCAGCGTGCAAGTCGGCCGACAGCCGGGCGACTTCGCCCTGGAGCACGTCGCGCTCGCGCAGGAGCTCGGTGACGTCGGGGTTGGCCGCAGCCAGGCGGTCGGCCCGTTCCCGCTCCGCGCTCCACTCCGCTTCGAGCTGGCTCAGGCGGACCTCCAGGTCCGCGATGCGGTGTTTGCGGTCCAGCAGAGCGTCCCCCAGGGCGTCGCCGCGTGCGGTGGAGCGCCGTGAGACCCGGTCGGCTTCTGCGAGTTGCTGCTCGAGAACCTCGACCGCGTGGCGCGGGGCGGCGCCGGTCTCGACGGCGGCCCGGTGCAGGCGGCGGACGAGCTCGACGGCCTCCGGAGTGGCGGCCGTGCCGCGGTGTTCGGCCACGTCGGTGAGCAGGTCCATCACCACTTCCCACGGGGGGACGCGGGTGCCGCCGAGATAGCGGGAGAAGGTGCCGGCGTCGCGGACCCGCCGTGCCGCGTACCGGCGTACCGACACCTCGAGGCCCTCGAACAGCTCCCGCAGTGCCAGCGCCAACGCACGGGATTCCGGGGTGAGTTCCTGAGCCAACGGCCTGAGCTCACCCATGGTCGTCCCCCGACGGCTGCAAGCGGGGTTCACCGCCGGTGCGGTCGGGAGTGATCACCTGGTTGATCACCGGCAGGGCACCGCCCGCCGCGGCGAGCCCGCACAGCGCACAGCGCGCCGTCCCGTCCCCCGCGAGCGCCGACAGCAGGCCCACTGCCGCTCCGGCCAGCACGGCGAGTAACAGCACCAGTGTCGCTCTCGTCGACAGCAGTGAACGGTCCATGGCTCCTCTTTCATCACCTGGTCGAACTGGGGGCGGAACAGCGCCCCAAGCCGGTCTCCAGAAGGTGAGCCACAGGATGGTGGGAAGCGAAGGCGTTGCGCCAGGCGAGTGACCAATCGGCAACATCGGCCGCCGTTGCCGCTCTCCACGCGTGGTGTTGGCAGGCGTTGCGCGGATCGGACGGCGGGTGCGGCAACGCGGTCCCGGGGCTGCCGCAGGCAGCCCCGCAGACACGCGTCGTCAGGCGAACTGGCCGGGCCGGTAGTCGCCGGCGGGCTGCTGGACGATGACGTTCATCCGGTTGTAGGCGTTGATGAGGGCGATCAGGGACACCAGGGCGACGAGCTGCTCCTCGTCGTAGTGCTTGGCGGCGTTCGCCCAGGCCTCGTCCGTGACCCCGCCGGCCGCATCCGCGATGCGGGTGCCCTGCTCCGTCAGCTCCAGCGCCGCGCGCTCCGCGTCGGTGAAGACCGTGGCCTCCTTCCACGCCGCGACCAGGTGGAGGCGCGTCGAGGTCTCACCGGCCGCGGCGGCCTCCTTGGTGTGCATGTCGAGGCAGAAACCGCAGCCGTTGATCTGGCTGGCACGGATCTTCACCAGCTCCTGCGTCGCGGCCGGCAGGGCGGAGTCCGAGACCGCCTTGCCTGCCGAGTTGAGACCCTTCAGCACCTTGCCGGTGGTCGGGCTGGCGAAGGCGTTCAGACGGGCGTTCATGGTGTGCTCCTTCGTGGAGGTCGTTGGCTGCACAACCAGGACGGAGCGAGCCCGGCACGTTGTGACATGGAGGAATGTGACCTGCGTCTCCCCTGTCCGGCCGGTGTTCTCAGGCCGGCAGGTTCCGGTGGGGAGCCGCGGGATCGATCGATGCGGCCCGCATGGCCCGGGCGATCGCCGACTGCTGCGGTGTCCGCGGGTCCTGGGCGTGCGCGAGGAGTCCCTCGGCGACGGCATGGGCGCGGTGCTGGCCGAAGCTGAGGCCCTGCATGCCGGGCCGGGCGTCGGCCGGCTCCCAGGCGATGGCGACGCCGGGGGCGAGCGGTTCGGCGAGGGCGGAGGTGCTCGTGCCGAGCCCTTCGACGTCGGAGACGGCCGTTGCCACTTCGTCGGCGACGGCCTGGTGGGCGGCCGTGAGGTACAGGACGAGGGCGTCGCGCCGGGGGTAGTGCTGCGGGGCGGAAAGGACCTTCGCCTGATAGGGCAGGGTCTGCCGTTCCAGGACGCGCAAGGCAGCCGCCCATGCGGCGACAGCGGCGTCGGGGTGCCGGAGGTGGACGTACAGCCGGAGGACGGGACCCCGCGGCGGTCGTCCCCGCGAGCCGTGGGCGAAGAAGAAGCCGGGTGACAGGGCGGGCCGTGCCGCCTCGTGCGCGGCCAGGTCGCGCGGTCCTGCGGACGTCAGGCGCGCCTCGGGCAGTCGGACGCGCACGCCGTCGAGTTCCACCAGCACGGTTCCGTCCGCCGCCGGCCGGCGTTCCAGGACGCGTACGGGACTGACGGTGCGCCGGTGCGGCATGCCGACGCGGAAGCGGAGTTCGAGGTCCGGGTCGCACCGGGAGCGGGCGCGGGGGGCCTCGTCCGCCGGCGGGGCGCCTGTGTGCAGGGTGCGGTAGAGGGCGGAGGCCAGTTTGCTCCGCAGGTCTTCGAGGCTCTGTGCGCTCACGTCTTCCTGCCCGACCTGTGCGCGGAGCGCCGGGAGGTCGAGGCGGACGTCCGCCAGGGCGCTGGTCAGTGCGCAGGGCAGCAGCGGCAGGAGGGGAGCTGCTGCCGCGATGTCACGAGTCATGAGGCTTCCGTGAGGCCGAGGACGGCGATGGTGTCGTGCGGTGCGGTCAGGATGCGGCGGCCGATGCCGACGGCGGCCCGCCCGGTCGCCGGAAGGCGGGCCTGCTCGCCGGCGTGGGCCAGGACGCGGTCGAGCAGGTGCCAGCCGGCGAATCCGCAGGCGCGTTCGGCGAGATGAGGGTCCGGCTCGTCCGGCTTGCGTGGCTCGTCCGGCTCGGGGCGGCGGCTTTCGTCCGTGTGCCGGTATCCGTGCCAGAAGGCCGTGGCGAGCGGACGCAGCCGCTGCCACTCGCGGGCGCCTGCGGCCGCGATATCGTGCGCGGAGACGGGCCCGGAGACAATCTCGGAAGCCGCTGCTGTGTCATCACGTGCGGCGGGAATGCGGGTCACGGCGGTCCACAGCAGTTCGCCGACGACACTGCCGATGTCCCGCGCCGGGTCGGCGCAGCGGAACTCCTCCCAGTCCACCAGGATGGGCTTTCCCTCGTGGACGAGCACTTGGTCGAGCCGCAGATCGCAGTGGGACGGACGCCGTGGCGCCCGGCGCTCGCTCTCCCTCAACCTGCGCAGACTCTCGACGAGTTCGGTGTCACGCTGGAGCAGGCCCCACAACTCCAGTTCCGCCTGACTGGCCATGAGGTAGCCCTGCTCGGGCAGAGCATCGAGAAGATGGAGCGGGGGCAGCAACGGAGGTGCGGCATCCCCGGCGGTGTCCGGCTGCAGAGGCAGCATGTGCACGGCTGCCACGGTCCGGCCGAGCGCCTGCGAAAGGGATGCGTCCCAGGCACGGTCGGCCAGCAGGTCGGCGCCGGAGCGCGCGTCCAGACAGGCGTGGACCAGCAACCGCTCCGACTCGCAGTGCCCGAGCAGGGGCGGCGAGCACAGCCGCGGTTGCACGGCCCGCACGGCGGTCTCCTCGAAGGCGAGTGCCCGGCGGAAGCGCTGCAGGCTGTCCTCCGCAGGCCCCTGGAGCTGTTTGACGAACACATGCCTGCCGGACAAGGTGGGACCGGACCAGCTCGCGTTCCGCCCCGGCAGGGCCCGGATGCGTCCGGGGACGAACTCCCCGAGGCCGAGGCGGGCCAGCAACGCACCGGCCTGCGGGACGCCGTAGGAATCCGGATGACGGGCGGAGGTGTGCACGGGGTTCCTCCCGGAAACTGCAAGGGGGTGTGGGCCCGCCGCAACCAGCGGGCCCACACGGGGAATTGCTCGGCACCGAAAGGTTCAGTGCCTACGCGCGAGGCGTCAGCCGCACTGCACGGAGCAGCAGAAGGTGGTGGTCAGCGGGTTGCCGCTGGCCATGTCCTGCGCGGCCCAGGCGTCCGCCGCGAACTCCTCGGCGTCCACGTGGAAGGAGAAACCGGCCATCAGATCCTCGGTGCTCATAATAATCCTGCCTTTCATGCGAGTTACAGAGGATGGAGTGTCCGGAGCCCGGCGGAGGGGGTCTGCCGCGCTCCCGCAGAGAGCACATCAACACGGGTGCAGCGCCCACTACGGCCGATGGTTGACTGCCGGAGTCGCCAATCGGAGACACCTTCGCCATGCGCCTGAAAAGGCATCAACTTCCGCCCGACAAACGGATTGTCCTCTCCTGGCATGGTGGACCTGTGAAATCCGATCAGACGGGCCGGATGCGCGCCCGCGCCCGTGATGTCGTCCAGGACGTGGCCGAGCGCCTGGCCGACCCCCGCTACGTCGCCGGCCACACCACGCCCGTCCCTCCGGGCCTGACGGGAACCCTCCTCGCCGGCGGCCACGCGGGGGTGGCCCTGCTCTTCGCGGAACTGGCGCACGAGGACGACCGGTTGAGGCCGATGGCAGACGCCCACCTGGCCGTATGCGCCGGCAGCCTGAAGAGCACGGCAGCCCGGGTCGGCCTGTTCAGCGGACTCGCGGGCCTCGGCTTCGCCTGCGGCGCCGTGGACGCCGACGGAGGCGGTGCCCGGCATGCCGCGCTGCGTGACAAGATCCGATCCGCCGTGGACCCGGCGGCCCTGCGCCTGAGCACGACCGTCCGCGACCGCCTGCGCGGTGCGGGCGGTCTCCAGATGCTCGACTACGACCTGCTCTACGGACTGACGGGCCTGGGCGTGTACCTCCTCGCCGAATCCGGCTCCGGATCCGAATCCGGCTCCGGATCCTCCGACGACGCCACCCTCCACTCCGTCCTCGACACCCTGCGACACGTCGACGGCACCCGGGACGCCGACGGCATCCCCATCCCCGCGTGGACCGTGGGCCAGAGGACACCCGCGTCCCCGCACGGCTACGTGAGCCTGGGCCTCGCCCACGGTGTGGCCGGCCCCTTGGCCCTGCTGTCCACCGCGCTCCTCCACGGTGTGCAGCGCCCAGGGCTGAGCCGGTCCGTGGAAGGCCTGGCCGAATGGTGTCTCACCCAGCTCAGGGACGACAGCCAGGGCCGTCCCGCCTGGCCCCGACTGCTCGAGATCGACGCGACGGGACAGGCCGCCCCCACCGACCCGGCCACCCTGCTGGGCTGGTGCTACGGCAGCGCCAGCGTCGCCGCCGCCCTCCACCAGGCGGCCCGGGCCCTCGGCCGGGACGACTGGGCCCGCCGCGCCACGGCCGTACTCCTGGACGCCTTCCGCAACACCGACGACCTGGCGCGCGTGACGGAACCCCACCTGTGCCACGGCTGGGCCGGACTCCTCCAGATCGTCCTGCGCGTCGACAACCCGGACAGCCCGGAGCCCGAACTGTCCGCCCTGGCCGACACTCTCGCCGAGCGCCTCCTGGACCGGTACGACCCGGCCGCCCCCTTCGGCTTCCGCACCGACCTCGGCCTCCCCCACGGCCGCCAGGACGAGCCCGGCTTCCTCCTCGGCGCCGCGGGCAACGCGCTGGCCCTGCACACCTACGCAACCGGCCGCCGGCCGGCCGGCCGTTGGGACATGGCGCTCCTCCTAGGCGGACGCTAGCGTGCAGCAGTGGACCTCTTCTCGCGTTCGTGGACGGCGTTGCGCGCAGCGGTCGCCGCGCTCGCGGACGACGACTTCGAGCGGCCGTCCGGCTGCACCGGCTGGCTCGTGCGGGACCTGGTGTGCCACCTGATCATCGACGCGCAGGACGTCCTGATCACCCTGGTGACCCCTGCGGCAACGGAGCCGACCAGGGACGCGATCACGTACTGGGAGGTCGGCGAACCCCCGACCGGCGACGACCCGCTCGACCCGCTGACCGTCCGGCTGGCCGCCGCGTACGAGGACCCGGCGCTGCTCAAGCACCACTTCGACGACGTCGGTTCGGCCGCCGGGCGCGCTGCCGAACTCGCGGATCCGGGCGCCCGGGTGAGCACCCGCGACCAAGTGCTCACCGTCGACGACTATCTCTGCGCGTACGTCATGGAATGGACGCTGCACCATCTCGACCTGATCGCCCATCTCCCGGACGCGGCAGAGCCGCCCGCCGAGAGCCTGTCCCGGTCCCGCGCAATGCTGGAGGAGATTGCCGGGGCCGCGTTCCCGGCGTCGTTCTCCGACAAGGATGCCTTGTTGATCGGCACGGGGCGCCGGGTCCCGACCGATGCGGAGAAGGTCGGACTCGGTGAATTGGATGCGCAGCTGCCTCTCGCACTCGGCTGAGCGCCCCGCGGGATGGGCAGTACGTCGACTGCGGGCTCGTCGTGGCTGGTCGCGCCCACGCGGCGGAGCCGCATATGTCATCGCCCCGCGCCCCTTTGGGGCGCGATCACGCACCGCATTCGCCAATTACCACGGCGCGAAAAATAACGCGTTGGGCCGAAAGTCCCGGCCCCGTAGCCGAAGTTACCGTCCTGAACACGGCATGGCACCGAAACGGGCCACACTCCGGATCATGTGACCGGAACCCCCCTCGTCCCCGCCGTATCCCCCTGTAATGATCAACGCCGTCGTATCCCCCTGGACCATCACAGATCGGATTCAGCACATGCGTCGACGCATAACGGGCGGCCTGGTGGCCGGACTCGCCCTTGCCGGAGCCCTGTTCGGGGCCGTTCCGTCCGCTCAGGCCGCCACTGCGGGGGCCCCGAACCTCAACTGTGTGAACGAGTACATCGGCTTCAACAACGGCCAGCCCTTCTACCACGTCCAGTGCGGCGTCATCGGGCAGGCGACCTGGTACGCCAACGCCGCCTGCTCGGACGGCAGCTTCCAGAACGCCGGTCCCATGACCAATTTCCGCGAGGTGTGGGTGTACTGCCCGGCGGGCACCGAGGTGAAGCGGGGCTGGGTCACCAGCTACTGACACCTCATGTCACACGGCGGTGCCCGGCGGCCGTTCACCCGCCCGGCACCGTCCAGCCCAGGACCGACGTGGACTGCAGCCACGCGAGCAGGCACAGCGCGGCGAGCACGCCGAGGCTCCAGCCGATCACCTTGCGGAGGATCTCGCCCTCGCGCCCCGAAATCCCCAGTGCACCCGCGGCGATCACCAGGTTCTGCATGGCGGCGGCCTTGCCCTGAACGCCGCCGGTGCTGTTGGTCGCGGCCATGAGCAGCGGGTTCAGGCCCGCCTGCCGGGCGGCGGAGACCTGCATGGCGCCGAACAGGGCGTTGGAGGATGTGTCCGAACCGGTCAGGGCCACCCCGAACCAGCCGAGGAAGCCGGAGAGCAGGGCGAACGCGCGGCCGAGGCCGGCCAGCCAGGTGCCCAGGGAGACGGCCATGCCCGAGAGGTTCATGACGTAGGACAGGGCGAGGACGCAGGCGATGGTGAGGGCGGCCCGGCGCAGGCCGTACACGGTCTGCGCGTAGCAGCGCACCGCCCGGCGGGCCGGTACGCGCAGGATGACGGCGGTGAGGATTCCGGCGATCAGCAGCAGCGTACCGGAGGCGCCGAGCCAGGCGAAGTCGAAGACGGTGACGGTGACCGGGCGGCCGTCCGTGCCGTGGACGTCGAGGCCGGGCCAGGAGAAGGTCACGTCCTGGGAGGCGAGAAAGCGCTGTACGGGGCCGTGGTACGAGGTCAGGGCGAACAGGGCGATCAGGAGCGCGTACGGGGAGAAGGCCCGGGCGACCTCCGACGGGCGGTCGGGGGGCGGGGAGTCTTCCGATGTGTCCGGTGCGTCGGGGGCGGGCAGTCGGCCCCGCGGCTTCCAGACCCGTAAGAGCGCGATCAGCGCGGCCGTCGAGCACAACGCCGCGACGATGTCGGTGAGTTGGTAGGCGAAGTAGTTCGAGCACAGGAACTGTCCCGCGCCGAAGCCCACGCCGGCGGTCAGCGCCGCGGGCCACGCCTCCGTCAGGCCCCTGCGGCCGTCGAGCATGAGCAGCAGGACGAACGGTACGAGTGCCGCGATGACGGCGGACTGCCGGCCGACCATGGCGCCGAGGTCGTGCGCCGGGTACGCGGTCACCTTGGCCAGCGTCTGGATCGGGTTGCCGACCGAACCGAAGGCCGCGGGTGCGGTGTTGGCGAAGGTGGCGACCGTCGCCGCCCTGAGCGGCCCCAGACCGAGGGAGAGCAGCAGCAGGGACGTGATCGCGACCGGGGTGCCGAAGCCGGAGAGGGACTCGATCATGGCGCCGAAGCAGTAGGCGATGAGGACGGCCTGCACGCGCAGGTCGCCGGAGAGCGAGGAGAACGTCCTGCCCACGATGTCGAAGTGGCCTCCGACGCGCTGCAGCCGGTTGATCCAGACGGCGTTGAGGACGATCCAGACGATGGGGAACAGTCCGAAGGCCGCTCCTTCGGCGGCGCCGTCGACGACCTGGGGCAGCGGCATGCGGTAGACGGTCGCGGCGATCAGGGCGGCGGTGGCCAGGCCGCCGAGTGCGGCGCGGTGGGAGGCGGTGCGCAGCACGCCGAGCAGGGTGAGGAGCACCAGCAGGGGGAGGGAGGCGAGGAGTGCGCTGAGGGCGGGGTGCCCGAGGGGGTCGGGGACTTGCCGGAACACGGATGCGTCTCGCTTTCTCCGGTGCCGAGGGGCGGTCTGGCCGCGAGAAAGTTCCGCCATGCGGAAGCACACTTTCGGTAGTCGGCAGCATGGGGCGCCGGTGTCCCGGCGTCAAGTGCCCGGCCGCGCCCGGCCTTTCAGCGGCCTTTCAGTGGCCCTCCAGTGCCGCGCCCAGTGTCTTCGCCGCCTCCGCGACCAGCGCGCCGAACGCCGTGCGCGAGGTCTCGCTCATCCGGCTCGTGGGGACGTTGACGCTGATGCCGGCCACCGGCGGTCCGCAACCGGCGGCGACGACCGCCGCCGCGACCGCCGAGACGTCCGAGCGCCACTCGCCGCCGTTGACCGCGTAGCCCCGCGCCCGGATGACGGCCAGTTCCGCCCGCAGCCGTTCCGGGTCCGTGATCGTGGTGTCGGTGTAGCGGGGCAGGCCCTCGGCGAGGTAGCGCTCGATCGTCTCCGGCGGGCTCGCGGCGAGCACGGCCTTGCCGTTCGAGGAGGCGTGGAGCGGCAGCTGCTGCCCCAACGGCAGGACGATACGCACGGGTTGGGATGTCTCCAGCCGCTCGATCAGCACGACCTTGCCGCCCTCCGGGACCGTCAGGTGGACGGTCTCGTCGGTGCGCCGGCGCAGCTCCTCCAGCACCGGGAGCGCAACGTCGCGCAGCCCGAGCTCGCCGGTGGCGCTCCGGCCGACCTGCAGCGCCTTGGTGGTGACCGCCCAGCGGGTGACCAGCTCCCCGGTGGGCCGGATCCAGCCCGCGCCGTGCAGGGTGACCAGCGCGCGCTGCACCGAACTCTTCGGCAGGCCCAGCGCCCTGGCCAGCTCCGCCACGCCGGCCGGCTGGCGGGCGGCGACCTCCTCCAGGGTCCGCAGGGCGTTGAGGACGTTCTGCATCCGTTGACTCCTTCCGCTCGCCGCGCCTACCCTCCGGCATGCCTCTTCACGGTACGGCGTGCCGTAACACGGCACAACGGCTTGGGAGTTGATCGTTCATGGCCTCCCGCATCGGACAGCACTTCCTCCAGATCCCCGGCCCCACCAACGTCCCCGACCAGGTGCTGCGCGCCATCGCGGCACCGACGATCGACCACCGGGGCCCCGAGTTCGCCGCTCTCGTCCTCCGGCTGCTCGACGCCCTCAAGCCGGTGTTCGGCACGGACGGTCCCGTCGTGATCCATCCCGCCTCCGGCACCGGCGCCTGGGAGGCCGCCCTGGTCAACACGCTCAGCCCCGGCGACCGGGTGCTCTTCTGCGAGACCGGCCACTTCGCCGCCCTCTGGCAGCAGATGGCCCGCTCCCTCGGTCTCGACGTCGTCGTCCTGCCCGGTGACTGGCGCCACGGCGCCGACCCGGATGCCGTGCGCCGCGAACTCGACGCCGACAGCGGCCGGTTGATCAAAGCGGTGTGCGTCGTGCACAACGAGACCTCCACCGGCGTCACCAGCCGCGTTCCCGGGATCCGGCAGGCCCTCGACGCCGCCGGGCACCCCGCGCTACTGCTCGTCGACGTGGTCTCCTCGCTCGCCTCGATCGACTACCGGCACGACGCCTGGGGCATCGACGTCACGGTGGCCGGCTCGCAGAAGGGCCTCATGCTTCCGCCCGGGCTGGGCTTCAACGCCGTCAGCCGCAAGGCGCTCGACGCCGCCCGCACCGCCCGGCTGCCCAAGTCCTTCTGGGACTGGCGCCCCGTCATCGAGGCCAACCGGCACGGCCTCTTCCCCAGCACCCCCGCCACCAACCTCCTCTACGGGCTGGAGGAGGCCCTGCGCCTGTTGCACGCCGAGGGCCTGCCGCAGGTCTTCGCCCGGCACGCCCGGCACGGCGCCGCCACCCGGGCCGCCGTGCGCGGCTGGGGACTCGACGTCCTGTGCGCCGACGAACGCGAGTACTCCGCCACCCTCACCGCGGTCGTCCTGCCCGACGGCCACGACGCCGATCACGTACGTGCCGTCATCCTGGAGCGCTTCGGGATGTCCCTGGGCGCGGGGCTGGGCCGGCTCGCCGGCCGCGTCCTGCGCATCGGACACCTCGGCCGGATCGGCGACCTGACGCTCGCCGGCACCCTCGCCGGCGTGCAGATGGGACTCCAGCTCGCCGGCGTGCCCCTCGACCCGCGCGGACTCGACGCCGCCCTCGACCTGCTCCGCGCCCCCTGAACGGAGACGCCCGTGACATCGGCTCCCGGCAGCAGCACGGCCGACGGCCTCGCCCGGCGGCTCCGCCGCGACCTCGACGGCGAGGCCCGCTTCGACGACTACACCCGCCACCTGTACTCCCGCGACGCCAGCATGTACGCCATCACCCCGCTCGGCGTCGCCTTCCCCCGCCACGCCGAGGACGTCCGCGCGGCCGTGGCCGCGGCCGCCGAGCACGGCGTGTCCGTCACCGCACGCGGCGCGGGCACCAGCCTCGCCGGACAGACCGTCGGCGCCGGGCTCGTCCTCGACCTCTCCCGCCACATGCACCGCATCGTCGACCTCGACCCCCGGACCCGTACCGCCGTGGTGGAGCCCGGAGTAGTCCAGGACCAGCTCAACCGGGCCGCCGCCGCGCACGGGCTGATGTTCGGGCCCGACACCTCCACCAGCAACCGGGCCACCATCGGCGGCATGATCGGCAACAACTCCGCCGGCAGCGGCTCCCTGCGCCACGGCATGACCGTCGACCACGTCCGCGCACTGGACGTCGTCCTCTCCGACGCGACCTGCGCCCGCCTCGCACCCGTCACCGAGTCCGAACGCGCCCGCCGCGCCGGCCCGTCCACCCTCGAAGGCCGCATCCACCGCGACCTCCCGCGCCTCCTCGCCGCCAACTCCCGGACGATCGCAGAGGACTTCCCCGCCTTCTGGCGGCGCGCCTGCGGCTACCGGCTCGACCGGCTCGCCGACAGTTCCCCCTTCGACCCCGCACAGCTCCTCGTCGGCTCCGAGGGCACCCTCGCCCTCACCACCCGCGCCGACGTCGCCCTCGTGCCCGCCCCTGCCCGGACCGTCATCGCCGTCGGGCACTTCACCTCCGTCGACGCCGCCGTCGCGGCCACCGAGGACGCCCTGGCCTGCGACCCCGCGACCGTCGAGCTCCTGGACCGCACCATCCTCGAACTCTCCCGGCAGAAGATCGCATACGCCTCGCTGTCCGCCCTCCTCGAAGGCGACCCCGGCGCCCTGCTGTTCGTCGCCTTCACGGGCGACGACGCGGACGAACTCCGCGGCCGCCTCGACGCACTCACCGCCCTGTGGGCCCGCCACGGCCACGGCTATCACACCCTGCACGCCCTCACCCCCGACCGGCAGGCCGCGCTCCTCAAGGTCCGCAAGGCGGGACTCGGCCTGCTGATGGCCGCCGGCGAGGGCACCCGACGGCCCCTGGCCTTCGTCGAGGACACCGCCGTCCACCCCTCGCAACTCGCCGCCTACACCCGCCGCTTCCGCGCCGTCCTCGACCGGCACGGCCTCACCGCCGGCTTCTACGGGCACTGCTCCGTCGGCTGCCTGCACATCCGGCCCTTCGTCGACCTCGCCGACCCCGCCCAGGTCCGCATCCTGCGCGCCGTCGCCGAGGAGATCAAGGACCTGGTGGGCGAGTTCGGCGGCGTCAACTCCAGCGAGCACGGCGACGGTCTGGCCCGCAGCGAGTTCAACCGGGAGGTCTTCGGCCCGCGTCTGTACGAGGCCATGCGCGAGGTCAAACGGCTCTTCGACCCCGACAACCGGTTCAACCCCGGCAAGATCGTCGACGCCCCCGCCATGACCGACCACCTGCGCGACGCCGCCCTCGCCCCCGCCGCACCGCTGCGCACCCGGCTCTCCTTCCCCGTCGTCGACGGCATGCGCGGCGCCGCCGACCGCTGCATGAACATCGGCGCCTGCCGCAAGACCGGCACCGGCACCATGTGCCCGTCCTACATGGCCACCCGCGAGGAACACGACTCCACCCGCGGCCGCGCCGGCGCCCTGGTCAAGGCGCTCTCCTCCCCCGACCCCCGGCACGCCCTGGGCGACGAGCGCCTTCACGAGATCCTCGACCTGTGCCTGATGTGCAAGGCGTGCAAGAGCGAATGCCCGCTCGGCGTCGACATGGCCACCCTCAAGGCCGAGGCCCTCTCCCACCGCCACGACCTGTACGGCGTCCCGGCCCGCTCCCGCCTCTTCGCCGGCGCCCGCACCCTCAACCGGCTCGGCTCCGCCACCGCTCCCCTGTCCAACCTCCCCGGCCGGATCCCCCTCCTGCGCACCCTGCTCGACCGGACCCTGGGCATCACCCCGCACCGGCCGCTGCCCGTCTTCGCCCGCGGCAACCTCGTCCGCTGGGCGCAGCGGCGGAGGCTCACGGCACATCCCGCGCCCCGAGGTCAACTCACCTTCCTCGCCGACTCGTTCACGACCT
This sequence comes from Streptoverticillium reticulum, assembly GCF_047456005.1. Lineage (NCBI taxonomy): Bacteria > Bacillati > Actinomycetota > Actinomycetes > Kitasatosporales > Streptomycetaceae > Streptomyces > Streptoverticillium reticulum. Next base: position 1,045,332 of record NZ_CP179755.1, read on the forward strand.
ACACCGAGCCGGGCATCGGCCGCGCCGCCGTGGAGCTGCTGGAACACTGCGGCTGGGAGGTCCGCCTGGAGAGCGGCGGCTGCTGCGGCCGCGCCGCGCTCTCCAAGGGCCTGGTGGACGCCGCCAAGGAGCAGTCCCGCGCCCTCGCCCACCGCATCGCGGCCTCCTCGCCCCCGGGTTCACCGGTCGTCGGCTGCGAACCCTCCTGCCTGATGACCCTGCGGGACGAACACCTCGCCCTGCACCCCGGCGACCCCGTCGTCACCGACCTCGCGGGCCGGGTCCGCCAGGTCGAGGATCTGCTCCTGGAAGCGGTTGCCGACGGCCGGCTCCGCCTGCGCGCCGACTCCTGGCCCGCCGGCCGGCGCCTGCTCCACCACGGCCACTGCCACCAGAAGGCCGAGGTCGGCACCGCGGCCACCGTCGCCCTGCTCGGGGCCGTGCCCGGCACCGAGGTCGTCGAGCCGGACGCGGGCTGCTGCGGCATGGCGGGCTCGTTCGGCTACGAGTCGGAGCACTACGCACTCTCCATGACCGTGGGGGCGGACCGGCTCTTCCCCGCGGTACGGGCCGAGCCCGACGACACGGTGATCGTCGCCACGGGGACCTCGTGCCGCCAGCAGATCCTCCACGGGACGGGGCGGCGGGCCTGGCATCCGCTGGAGGTCGTCCGCGCTGCACTGTGAGCAGCCGATCACCAACCAGCTTCGCTTCAAAGGGAGTTGAACCGACGAGACCTTGTGATTTTGTTCAACAATCCCTAGGCTGCCGTATCCGGCGGCCGTTCGCCGCCCTCCACCCTCACCTCCGCGAGGTGCGCATGGGAACCATCGCCCCACGCCTGCCCGGACCGCAGGCGTCCGCAACCCCGGCCGAGGCCCGCGCGGCCTTCCGGGACGGCACGGCAGGGCCCACCGCCGGCTGGGCCGACGGCCGGACCCAGGCCAACCTGATCGCCGTGCCGCAGGACTGGGCCTACGACGTCCTGCTGTTCGCCCAGCGCAACCCCCAGCCCTGCCCCGTCCTCGACGTCACCGAGCCCGGCATCCCCGGCACACCGCTCGCGCCCGGCGCCGACCTGCGCACCGACCTGCCCAAGTACCGCGTGTGGGAGGACGGCCGGCTCGTGGCGGAACCCGGCGACGTCACCGGTCTGTGGCGCGACGACCTGGTGGCGTTCCTCATCGGCTGCAGCTTCACCTTCGAGGCGACCTTGAGCGCGGCGGGCATCCCGCTGCGCCACATCGAACAGGGCCGCAACGTCTCCATGTACGTCACCAACCGCCCGTGCCGGCCCGCCGGCCGGCTGCACGGCCCGCTGGTGGTCTCCATGCGGCCCGTCCCCGCGGGGCAGGTGGCCGAGGCCCGCCGGCTGACCGCCCTCATGCCCGCCGTCCACGGCGCACCGGTGCACGTCGGCGACCCTGCCGCGATCGGCATCGAGGACCTGGGTGCCCCCGACTTCGGCGACCCGGTCGAGATCCGCAGCGGCGAGGTCCCCGTCTTCTGGGCCTGCGGAGTGACGCCCCAGGCCGCCCTCATGGCCTCGGCCCCGCCGTTCGCCGTCACCCACGCGCCCGGGCACATGTTCATCACCGACGCGAGGGACTCGGCCTACCGGCTGCTGTGAGCGCCGTCGGACGGAAGGCTGTAGGACGGAAGGCTGTAGGACGGAAGTCCTAGCCGGAGATCCGCACAGCGCCGGTGCCGCGGCCCGGCCGTCGGCTGGAAGGGTTGATCGTCCGTACCCCCAGCCGACCCGGGGAGATCATCGTGGAGCCCTCGTCCAGCCGTCACCCGGCCGCCGCCCCCGACGCCTCTGGAGCCCTGCGGCTGATGGAGGAGACCTTCGGGTTCCTCCATTCCGCCGCCCTGCGGACCGCCGCCTCGCTCCGACTCGCCGACCGGCTCGCCGACGGACCGCGCACCGCCGCCGAACTCGCCGCGGACACCGGCACCGACGGCGCTGCACTGCAACGGTTACTGCGGCACCTGGCATCGCGCGGCGTCTTCCAGGAGGACGACGCAGGCGCGTTCGGGCTGACGCCCGCCGCGTACGCCCCGCGCACCGACGTCCCGGGCTCACTGCACTCCGCCGTGCTGCTGCTCACCGACGACATGTTCCAGCGTTCCGCGGCCGACCTCGCCGGGACCGTGCGCACCGGGGAATCCGCCTTCCCCCGGGTCTTCGGCACCCCTTTCTTCCAGCACCTCGAAACCGACGGCGCGGCGAGGGAGGTCTTCGACGCCGGGATGGCGGCCTTCTCCGGCCCGCTCGACGACGTGGTCGCGGCCGCTTACCCGTTCCCGGAGCGGGGCACGGTCGTGGACGTCGGCGGCGGGCGGGGCGGGCTGCTCCGGTCCGTCCTGCTGCGCCACCCCGGCCTGTCGGGCGTCCTGTTCGACCGGGCCGCGGCGGTACGCGAACCGCTGCTCGCCACAGAGGAGTTGTCCGGACGCTGGCGGGCCGAACCGGGGGACTTCTTCGCCGCCGTCCCGGAGGGCGACGTCCTCCTCCTCAAGCACGTCCTGCCCGACTGGAGCGACGAGGACTGCGTCCGCATCCTGCGGTCCTGCCGGCGGGCCCTCGCCCCGGGCGGACGGGTCCTGGTCGTCGACGCCGTCCCGCCGCCGGGCAACGCACCGCACCCGGGCAAGGACCTCGACCTCCTGATGATGACCGCCCTCGGCGGCAGCACCCGCAGCCCCGCCGAACTCGACGCCCTCTTCGCCCGCTCCGGACTGCGCCCCGTCCGCATTCTGCCCACGCCTGGCTTCGCCTCGATCGTGGAGGCGGCCGCGGCCTGAAGGCCCCGTTGTCCCTTCCGCAGAAGGGCCGTCACGGTGAATGCGGTGGTCGGAGAGGGTGAACGTGGCGAACCGGGCGCTCTGCAGACTTGGCCTGCACCGGCGCTCCCGGTAGCAAGGCTGCGGGATTCACCAACCGCGAGGGTCAGGACCACACAGTGAAGAGAACCAGTCGCACGAAGATGGCGGCCGCAGGTCTTTTCGGCCTGCTGCTGGCCGGGGGCACGGCGTCGCCCGCCATGGCCTGGGGTCACGGGCGGTACGGCGACGACGGCAATACGTACGTCCATATCTCTGCCGGATTCTCCTGCGAGGGCAGGGCGGCCCGGACCTGCATCAACGGGCCCATGAACAGCGGCAATACCAACAACGCGCAGAACGTCCGGCTGACCGGGACTCCCACCAGCAGCGGCAGTCCCACGAGCAGCAACGGGTCCGTCAACTCCGGTTCGTCCTCCACTGGCTCCTCGTCGCACAGCTCCAACCACCTGGACCACACCGGCGGGGGCGGCGGCCAGTTCACGTGAACCGACGCCGACGCCACGGCATCCGCAAACGCCTCGGCCCCCGGTCACCCGGGGGCCGAGGCGTTTCGGGGTCCGGGCAGCGTCCGGATCATCACCAGGGGAGGATCGGGTGCCCCAGGGAGGTGTCGTTGCTGCTGTTGGACCTCGGGCCGTTGACCTCGTTGAGGCTGTTGGTGGAACCGGCGGCGTTCTTGATGTTGCCGCTGTCCACCGGGTTTCCGTGGTTGAGGAAATTGTTGGAGTTCTCGTTGTTTCCGCTGTCGACCGGACCGTTGATGCAAGGATGCGGCGACTTGATCCTCGGCGAGTAGTAGTTGTACTCGACGAGGCGGTTGTTGCAGACCACTCCCGACACCATTTGCGTAACGGTACCGAGATCGGCGCCCGCCACGGCGCCCAGCAGGGATCCCGGACTGGACGGATTGGTGGTCTGTGCCTGCGCGATGCCGCTGCCGAACAGCACCAGACCGCATGCCCCGGTGAAGCTCACCGCTTGCCCGAGTCTTTTCACGACGCTCCTCGCCGGTCCGCCTGTTGGTCCAGGACGTATCGTTGCCGTGGTTGTCCCGCCCGGTCTCGGCAACCCACAGAAGGCCAAACGCTCGCGGACCATATTCAGCCGGACGGCCCAATCCTCGACGGCACCGGGCCGGCCTCTGCGACGAAGGGGTCGCGCCGGAAGTCCCCGGGCGACTGCCCCGTGGCGCGCGTGAAGAACTTGCCGAAGTTGGCCGCCTCGGTGAAGCCCAGGCGCCGCCCGATCGCGGCGGCGGACAGATCCGTGTGCGCGAGCAGACGCTTGGCCTCCAGCGCCACCCGGGCGTCGACGACGGCCTTCGCGGACATCCCCGCCACCCGGTGACAGGCCCTGGTGAGGGTCTTGGGCGTCGTGGCCAGGGCGGCGGCATGGGCGGCGACGGACCGGTGGTCGGCGTACGTCTCCTCCAGCGCGGCCCGGAAACGGGCGAAGAGCTCGGCTGCCCCGGCGGGGGCCGGCCCGCGTTCGGGGCCGGGCAGCAGGGCGATCCTCAGCAGCAGGGCCGTGAGCAGGTGCCGCAGCAGCTCGGTGGCCGGCTGCTGCTCGTGCGCGGCGTGGGCGGCGGCGATCAGGTCGGTGTGCAGGGCGAGTTCGGCCCGGTCGGGCCCGGACAGCCGCCAGTGCGCGGGGCCGTGGGGGTCGTCCAGCAGGCCCCGGGCCGTCGAGGGCGACGGGAAGTCCGGGGTGAAGAGGACGAGACGGGCCCGGAGCCCCGGCTCGGGGGCGTACCGGTGGACCTGGCCCGGACGGATCCACAGCAGCGTGCCGGGCCGGCAGTCGTGCCCGACGAAATCGATCATGTGCGTCCCCCGGCCGCGGGTCACCAGGACGAGGAGATGGAAGTCGAGCCGCTGCGGAGCGCCCTCCTCGCCCGGCGGCACCCGGCGGCGGGCGTCGGCAAGGGTCCCGACGTCCATACCGAGCGCCGGACAGTGCGGATTCCGGTAGCCGACGTCGACGATCGGCGCCGTATGTCCGTTTTCGACCATGGCCATGCCCGAACATACCTCGCACACCGTTCACCCGCCCCCGCAGAGTGGAGATCCGGAAGGCACGGGAGGAGAGCGCCATGGCCACCACGACAGGAACGGTGCCGCCCGGCACCGCGGCCGTCCGCAGACGCCTGGGGGCAGCCCTGCTCGCCACCGTCCCGGCCCTGGCCCTGCGGCTGACCGATACGGATCCCGGGGCCGTCGGCGGCATGCTCGTCTTCGGCCTCGGGGTCCTCGCGGCGGCCGTCCTGCTGATGTGGGCGGCGGAGACCGCCCGCGCCGACATGCCCGGCGCGCTGGCCCTGTCCCTGCTGGCCTTCGTCGCCGTGCTGCCCGAGTACGCCGTCGACCTGTACTTCGCCTACAGCGCGGCCGGCACGCCCGGCAACGCCGCCTATGCCGCGGCCAACATGACCGGCGCCAACCGGCTCCTCATCGGCGTCGGCTGGCCGCTGGTCGCCCTCGCGGGGTTCCTCGCGGCGCGCCGCACCGGCCGGCGCGGGCGGCGGGTCCCGCCGGACGTGGTGCTGGGCCCGCACCGCCGGATCGACATCGGCTTCCTCGCGGTGGCCGCCGTGTTCGCCTTCGTCATGCCGCTCACGCGGCAGATCGCCTGGTACGTACCGCTGTTCCTGGTGCCGTGGTACGGGTTCTACCTGTGGCGCATCGGCCGCAGCGGCGCCGACACGGACGAGGAGCCGGTGGGCGTCCCGGCCCGGCTGGCCGGACTGCCCGCGTCCCGGCGCCGGCCGGTGACGGCCGCGCTCTTCGCGGCGGCCGCCGTGGCCGTCTTCGCCTCGGCCGAGCCCTTTGCGAACTCCCTCGTCGGGGCGGGCAGTTCGCTGGGCGTCGACCGCTTCCTCCTCGTCCAGTGGGTGGCGCCACTGGCGACCGAGGCGCCCGAACTCCTCGTCGCCGTCGTCTTCGCATGGCGCCTGCGCGGCGACGACGGCCTCGGGGCACTGCTGAGCAGCAAGGTCAACCAGTGGACCCTGCTGGTCGGCCTGCTCCCCGTCGCCTACCTCGCCGGAGGGGGCTCCCCCGGCGGCCTCCCCCTCGTCGAGCGCCAGGTCGACGAGGTCGCCCTGACGGCGGCGCAGACCGTCCTGGCCGTGGTCGTCCTCCTCGACCTCCGCTTCCGGGCGTGGGAGGCGGCAGGCCTGTTCGGCTTGTTCGTGACCCAGTTCCTCCTGCCGTCCGAGAGTGCCCGCCCGGTCCTGACGTACCTGTACCTGGCCCTCGCGGCGATCCTGCTGACCCGGCGGTGGCACCTGGCGGCGCCGGCTCTGCGGGCGATCGGCGGTGCGGGAGGCTCAGGAACAGCTACTGCTGCTGCAGCTGGAGGAGGAGCAACTGCTGGAGGAACAGCTGCTGGTGGAGCAGCTGGAGGAGCTCGAACAACTGGAGCCGCCCCCGTCGCCGGAACCGCAGCCGAAGCCGGATCCGCCACCGGCGTCGCAGGAGGCCCCCACGACGACCGTCGAGCAGGAGGAGGATGAGGAGACTGAGGACGAGGAGCCGTAGGTGCTCGCCCGGCGGCTCCGGGCGGCACGACGTGCGGCCTCGCTCTGTTCCGCCGCCTTCTCGAACTGCTTGCGCAGGTCGTCGTCGGTCAGGGCCCCGAACCCCCGCACGGCGACGACCCCGGCGAGGCCTTCGGGGTGGACTGCCGGGTCGCTCTCCTGCCAGGGATCCTTCCTCCTCAGGTCCTGGGCCACGGCACGACCGCGATCGGTGTACGGGATCCAGCCCTTGCCGGGTCGGCACGTCATCTGCACCACGATCCCGGCGACCACCAGCGGCAGCAGGATCAACGGTGCCGGGTAGGAACGGGTGTTGAACAGCAGCACGAATGTAATGAAGCCCGCGACGAAGAGCCCTGCCCGCTGCAGGACGACGACCCGGCGCCATATGCGCCATGCCCTCGCGGTCAGCAACAGTCCTTGCTTCACCAGCACGTCGTGCACGGCTTCCAGGGCAGGGTCGCGCCGCATGGCCCTGCGCACCCCGCGCAGGGTGTTACTCCAGGTGGAGCAGCGCTTCAACAGCGCGCGCTCCATGGCGTTGTGGGTGACGGGTTCGACCACCATGACCTTGTCGTTCTTCACCGTGATGCGTTTGTCGGCGTACATCCTGGTGATGACGGTGTCGGCGACCCTGCCCGCGCCGCCGCACAGATAGGCCACCTCCACAAGGTTCGGTTCGGGGTCGAGGAAGCCTGCTCCCCGCGCCTGCCGCCGTATCCGCAGCAGCCACGCGGAAGGGAGAAGCAGGCACAGCAGTGCCCCGAGGGCAGCAAAGATCATCGGTCGGTTGCCTTTCGTTCAGCGCGCGGCAGGCGTCAGGCGCTCAAGCGCAGTGCCGTGGCCAGGCGGCGAAGAAGTCCGGGGGGCGGGGGCGGAGCCGTCTGCTCCGCAACCCAGGTGGCGAGGCGGCGGCGCCGGTCCGGTTCGGGGACGGCGTCGGGCGTGCTCAGCAGCGCGCGGGCGAAGTCGAGCGCATCCCGGCGGTAGCCGTCGGCCATGGGCCGACCCTGGGTGTGGGCGAGGAACAGGCGCCGGAAGTCCCGGCCCAGGATCTCCCGCAGCGCGGGGGCCGTCCTGGCCGCCACCCCGGCCCGTTTGTCGAGCAGTGCACGCCGCTGCGCTCCCAGCCGCCCGGGGTCGAAGCCGGCCGGAGGTGGGGCGCCGGCCACCAGGGAGGAGAGCAGCGCGGACTGCGCCTGGGCGAGCCGTTGCCGTGCCGCCGTGGCGCCGGGGTCAGACACGGTGGGGCGCTCCCCCGGCCACCACGGACCGTATCGCGTCGAGTTCCGCCGACAGCACGCTCGCTTCGGGGAAGTTGTCGTCCCGCTCCAGCAATACGCCGGGGGGCGTGGCCCGTTCGCACAGTGCGGCCAGGACGTCCAGCACGGGCCGCGGCACCGGATGGGCGTGGCTGTCGTGCCACAGGCCCTCGCGCTCGAAGCCGCCTGCCACGTGGACGTAGGCGATGGCCTCGACGGGCAGTTCGTCCAGGACGGACGCGGGATCCTCGCCGCGGTTGACGTGGTTGGTATGGAGGTTGGCGACGTCGACGAGGAGCCGCACGGCGGTCCGCTCCACCAGTTCGGCCAGGAACTGTCCTTCGGTGAACTCCTCGTCGGGCCATGTCAGGAAGGCCGCGACGTTCTCCAGGGCCAGGGGGACCGGGAGCACGTCCTGGGCGATGCGCACGTTCTCGCAGAGCACGTCCAGGGCGTCGCGGGTGCGGGGCACCGGCAGCAGGTGCCCGGCCTCCACCCGCGGCGTGCCGGCCCGGACGAAGGCGATGTGCTCGGTGACCAGCGGCGCTTCCAGCGCCTCGGCCCGTTCGGCCAGCCCGACCAGGCGGCCGAGGTCGGGGCGGTCGGCGCCGCCCAGGCCGAGGGAGACACCGTGCGGGACGACGGGCGTACCGCGCTCGCGCAGCCGCCGGAGGGAGTCGGGGAGGTGGCCCGGGCAGATGTTCTCCGCCACGACCTCCACCCAGTCGACTCCCGGCAGCCCTTCGACGGCTTCGGCGATCTGCGGCCGCCAGCCGATGCCCGTCCCCAGCACTTTCATGATCCCGCCCCTCGTGCTCCCCCGTGGCGCCCGGCGCCCTGTACGGAGAGTGATTCCCCTCCCCGCACTTTACTAACCCTTGACCGAGGGGGTGAAACGGGATCCGTGTGTGATCTTTGCTTCGAGGTCCTTCCGCCGGGATCCTCCCGTCAGGCGGCGGCCCCTGCCCCGACCAGGTCCCTGTGGTAGCGGCGCGCGACCTCGGGGTGCGCCCGGAGCCAGCCCTTGATCTCGTTGCGACCGTACTCGGCGAACAGCGGGTTGGCCGCGTCCTGGGTGACGCCGGGGGCGCGGTCGGCGTGCGGGAACGGCACCGGCGCGATCCGGGCGTCCAGCCGCGGGTTGTAGAAGAACGGGACCGAGAAGCGCTCCCGCTGTCCGGGCGGGCTCACCACCCGGTGGTTGGTGGCCTTGAGGTAGCCGTTGGTGGCCACTTCGAGCAGCTCGCCGAGGTTGACGACGAAGGCGCCCGGCAGCGGCGGCACGTCGATGAAGGTGCCGTCCGGGTTCTCCACCTGGAGGCCGCCGACCTGGTCCTGCAGCAGCAGGGTCAGGAAGCCGTAGTCCTTGTGGGCGCCGACGCCCTGCCCCGCGCCGTCGGGGGCGCTGCCGGGGTAGCGGACCAGCTTGAGGTGCAGGTGGGGACGCTCGGCGAAGGCCTCGTCGTAGAAGTCCGCCGGGGCGCCGATCGACGTGAGCAGCTCGTGGAGCAGCTGCCGGGCCACGGAGCTCAGCCGGTCGATCCAGTGCAGGGCGCTGGCGCGCAGGGAGGGCAGCGAGGCGGGCCACTGGTTGGGGCCCTCCAGCCACCAGTAGCCGGGCTCGTCGCCGGCGGGTATGCGCGGGGTCCGCTCGGCGCCTATGTCGAGCTGGTCGCGCCAGTCCCGGCTGCCGCCGGTGCGCTCGTCGCCGATGCGCGTGTAGCCGCGGAAATGGGGGGAGTTGAGGTTGCTGATGGCCAGCCGCTCGGCCTCGGGCAGGGCGAAGAAGGCGCGCAGGGCGCTCATCAGTGCATCGGTCTCGGCGGGGGTGATGCCATGGCCGGTCAGGTGGAAGAAGCCCACGTCGCGGGCGGCGGTGTGCAGCGCGTCGTGGAGGCGGGCGCGGGCGTCGGGCCCACCGGAGGCGGCGGAGAGGTCGATGACGGGAAGCTCGTTGATCATGGGGTGTCCCACAGCGTGAAGGCCCGGTCGCACCCGGTGGTGACCGGGTGGCCCGCGAAGCCGCCGCAGGTGTGCGGAAGCGCGGGGCCGGGAAGCGGCTAGGAAAGCAAAAGCTGGCAGAGCTCGGAATGCAGAAAAACGCAGACAGGAAGAGCACAAAGAGGCCACGGCAGCAGAGGTACCGGGCGGCAGCGTGAAGCGTCAGGCGGAGCGGCGACAGGACATGGTCGTGACGCGGACGAAGTCCACGTGGCGGCGCTTGACGAGCGTATTCACATCCCTGAGGGTAATACGTTCGCGCCGCGATCGAACCCCCGGGACGGGTGGGACAGGTCACACCTCCCGGTCAGCCCCTCCCCTTGTCGACCACCAGCGTCCGCTCGTAGTGCTTCATCTCCTCGATGTCGCCGGTGAACGGCCGGATCTCCGCAAGGAACGGCGGGAAGTGCGGACCGCGGCGGAACCCGTTCTCGTGGTCCTCCACCGAGGTCCATTCGATGCGCAGGACGTAACGCTCGGGTTCCTCCACTCCGCGGGAGAGTTCGTAGCCCAGGCACTGGGGCGCGGAGTACAGGTGCTGCACCGCGGCCGCGTACGCCTTCTCGAAGGCGGTGCGGCGCTCGGGGTCCGCAATGCGGTAGCGGACGTATTCGACGGTCATGGGTGCGCCTCCATCGGGTCCACCGGATTCGGCCGGAATACGCCCCAGCATGGCGAAGCGCGCGGTCTCTTGTCGCGATCCGTGGCCGAACGGCCCGGCGGGACACGCCGGATGGGACACGCTGCGCCAAACCGGCGCGAGGGGCAATGGGTCGAATGAGTGAAAGTCCGGAACTTCTTAATTTGCCCGGAGTTACTCAGATCACTTCCCAGCGGGAAACGCTCGATCGATCGAAAGGCTAGAGAAGTGCTCAAGAAGGTACTCGCCACGGCGGCCCTGACGGCTACCGCGGTCGGCACGATGGCCGCCCCGGCGATGGCCATTGGCAACGACACCGACGTGGCCAACGCGAACGGCGCCAAGACCGGTTACGGCAACACCAAGACCGGGGGCCAGGAGAGCCCGCAGATGAGCCTGATCCAGGGCACGCTCAACAAGCCTTGCATCGCCATCGGCAAGGCCGAGATCCAGTCGGTCATCGGCCTCATCAACATCGGTCTCCAGGACATCCCGATCCTCACCTCGCAGCAGCAGCAGCAGTGCACCGACAACTCCACGATCAACGACGGCGACGACGCGCTGTCGCACATCCTGGACGAGATCCCGATCCTGTCGGGCAACGGCTCGGCCAACGGCTGACGATCGCAGTAGTCGGACGGAATTCCCCCCGCTCCGGGTGTACGGGCACCCGGAGCGGGGGGATTCTTCTGCGCTCACGGAGATTCACCCCCATGCCGTCCGGCACTCAACTCGTCCGCGCACGCGGTGCGTTCCCCATCTTGACACCGCATTGGTCTGGTCCAACGATGTTCCCCGCGCAAGAGCCCCCACCTCAGTGCACGACATCGGCCACCGGGAGCCTCCGTGAGACGACTCATATCCCTCCGTACCGTGACGGCCGCAGTGGCCACCACGGCCGCAACCGCAAGTCTGGTCCTGGGCGGCGGCAGCGGCACGGCGCGGGCAGCCGCACCTTCGCTGCCGCCGCACGTCTTCGCGCCCTACTACGAGACCTACACGCCGGGAAGCCCCGCCGCGCTCTCCGCCCAGTCGGGGGCGAAGTACCTGACACTGGCGTTCCTGCAGACCGAGGCCCGGGGTTCGTGCACCCCGTACTGGAACGGCGACACCAACAAGCCCGTGTCACAAGCCGTGTTCGGCTCCGACGTGAGCACCATCCGCGCGAACGGCGGCGACGTCATCCCGTCCCTCGGCGGATACGCCGCCGACAACGGCGGCACCGAACTCGCCGACAGCTGCACGGACGTCGACAGGATCGCCCAGGCCTACGAGAACGTGATCACCACCTACGGGGTGACCCGCCTGGACCTGGACATCGAGGACAACTCCCTGACCAACACGGCCGGAATCGACCGTCGCAACAAGGCCGTCAAGCAGGTGCAGGACTGGGCCGCGAGCACGGGCCGCACCGTGCAGTTCTCCTACACCCTGCCGACAACCACGCACGGCCTGGCCGACAGCGGCCTCGCGGTGCTCGACAACGCCGTAGCCAACGGCGCCCGCGTCGACGTCGTCAACATCATGACCTTCGACTACTACGACGGTGCGACGCACGACATGGCCGCCGACACCGTCTCGGCGGCCGACGGGCTGCACGACCAGCTGGCGCAGCTCTACCCGGACAAGTCCTCGGACGCACTGTGGGCCATGACCGGCGTGACGGAGATGCCGGGCATCGACGACTACGGGCCCGCCGAGACCTTCACCGTCCAGAACGCGGCCAAGGTGGCGGACTGGGCCGCCTCACACGGCGTCAACACCCTGTCGTTCTGGGCGCTCCAGCGGGACAACGGCGGCTGCCCGGGCACCAAGGGGTCGGACACCTGCTCCGGACTGCAGCAGGGCACCTGGGACTTCAGCCACGCCTTCGCGCCCTTCACCGGCACGGACGCAACGGACCCATTTGAACGACAATAGTTTTAACGGTTGCGCAAGTCGTTAACTGTAGAGTCTGCCCCACCGCTTTGGCTGTTCCCCGCGGCGAATCCGGAGGGCGTGACCGTGAGAACCTCGCTCGTGCATGCACAGGCCGCTGCCCGTCGGCCCGCCCTGCGGGCCTTCGGCCGCGCCTCGCCGCTGTGGCGCCTGGACTGGATCCTGCTGGGCGCCGTGGTGACGCTCGGCTCGATCGGCGGGCTGCTGACCTGGTCGGCCACCATGCACCGCGAGGACGTCACGGGCACGGACCCGCACACCTACCTCAAACGGCACCTGCTCAACCTGCTCATCGGGCTCGTCCTGTGCCTCGCCCTCAGCATCGTGGACTACCGCCGGCTGCGCGGCTACGCCCCGGTGTTCTACGGCGCCGCACTGCTCTTCCTCGCCACGGTGCTCACCCCGCTGGCGAGCACCATCAACGGCGCCCACTCGTGGATCGTGATCGGCGGCGGCTTCTCCCTGCAGCCCTCGGAGTTCGTCAAGCTCGCCCTGGTCGTGATGCTGGCGGCACTGCTGGCCGAGGCGAAGGACGCGCGCGACACGCCCGCGCCGGGGCCGCGGCACATGCTGGCGGCCCTGGCCCTGTTCGGGGTGCCCGCCCTGGTCATCATGGCCAGCCACGAACTGGGCACCAGTCTGGTGCTGGCTGCGGTCACGGCGGGGATACTGTTCGCCGCCGGCGTCCCCGCCCGGTACCTGGCCGCGCTGGGAGGCGTGGCGGCGACCGTGGTCGCGGCCGTCTTCTCCCTGCACCTGCTCAGCGCCTACCAGTTGAACCGCTTCGCCGCCTTCGCCGACCCCGGGCTGGACCCGGGCGGCGTCGGCTACAACACCCATCAGGCCCGGATCGCCATCGGGGCCGGCGGACTGGTGGGGCAGGGCCTCTTCCACGGCAACCAGACCAACGGCGGTTTCGTCCCCGAGCAGCAGACCGACTTCATCTTCACCGTCGCCGGCGAGGAACTCGGCTTCCTCGGTGCGGGCGCCATCATCGCCCTGGTCGGCGTGGTGCTGTGGCGCGCGCTCGTCATCGCCCGCCGGGCCGGGGACATGTTCGCCATGCTGCTCGCCGTCGGCGTCGTGTGCTGGCTGGCGTTCCAGTCCTTCGAGAACATCGGGATGACGCTGGGCATCATGCCCGTCGCCGGCATCCCGCTGCCGTTCGTCTCCTACGGAGGCTCGTCGATGTTCGCCGTCTGCGGGGCCGTCGGACTCCTGCAGTCCATCCGGATCGACTCCAGACGGCCGCGTAGCGGTTAGCGTTCCACTGGGGTTCGGGGTTGTTCGGGTGCGGGTTCGTTGTGGCTGGTCGCGCCCACGCGGCGGAGCCGCATATGCAGTACAGCCTCGCGCCCCTTCGGGGGCGCCTGGTACGGCGCCTGGTGAAAGGAACGCTCATGCGGCACGTACTCGTCGCCGTCGTGGTGGTGGTGCTGGCTGCGGGGCCTGCCGCTGCCAAAGGCGCTATGGAGATCAGCGCCGCCGCGCACACCGTGCGCTCCGGTCAGGCCGTGCGGGTCAGCGGTGCGGGCGACGACGACGCTGCGCACTATCTGCAGGCCTGCGTCGAGGAGCGCGACGGCGGCCAGGATGCCTGGCGCATCGTGTCGTGCGGCAACCCGGCGAGCTCGGGCGCGGGGGCCAGGGTCGACACTCGCATCACGCCGCAGCGGCGCGGGACGGTGCAGTTCCGTGGCGTGCTGTACAAGATGGCCGGACCCGACGACAGGCACCCCAGTGTGCTGCGGACCTCACCCGTCACCACGGTCCGGGTGCGCTGACAGCCAGGGGCTGCGGGCGGCCAGGACGCCGAGGCCGAGGGCTACGAGGTGGCCCGCGTCGGCCAGTTCGTGGTCGACGGTCCAGGCGATCGTGAGCGCCGCGGTGAGCAGGCCGAGCCCGTAGCGCCGCGACCGTTCGCCGCCGACGGCGAGCAGGCAGGCGACGGTGGCCACCAGCCCGTAGCTGATGCCCACGTCCCGGGCCCGGCTGAGGGCGCCCGGCAGGTGGGCCAGGCGCATCAGCCACATGGCACCCTCGGTGAGCAGGGTCGCCACGAGGTGGCCGAAGAGGAAGATGCCCATCCCGCGCAGTGTTCCCCAGCGCCACTCGGCCAGGCCCACGGCCGCGGCCACCGCGGCGATGCCCAGCAGCGCGGGGACGCCGTCCACGACGAGCCCGCTGGCGAGCAGGGTCCACCACTTGCCCACCTTCAGGTGGTGCACATTGCTGCTGATGTGCCGTATGAACCGCGCCTGCCCGGATCTGGACTCGGTGGCCATCCAGCCGGCGGTGGCCAGCAGCACGGCCACGTACACCGTGGTCGCAGGCAGCCGCCGCAGCAGGTCCGCCGGACGGTTCTCCGCTCGCTGCACCGTCATTCAGGAGCCGTTCCGCACCGGGCCCGGGTGGACCCTTTCCAGGGCCTCCCAGCCCATGTCGCGCTCCCGCGCGGCCTCCTCCGCGCGCCCGCCGCCGCGCACCCCGAACAGCCGCTTGGCGAACAGCAGATAAACCAGGACCGCGACGTTGATCAGCAGGGTGAGGATCTTCGTGGCGCTGATGTGCCCGGTGAGCTCGTAGATCTCGGGCGCGAGCAGCACGGCCGTCGCCACGAAGGTGAGGTACTCGGCCCACCGCTTCGCCAGCCAGAGGCCGATCGCCTCGATCCCTTCGAGCAGCGCGTACGCCGCGACGACCGCGCCGATCACCCACAGCGTGGAGGTGTGGGCGGCGAAGGCCTTGTCCAGGTCCCCCAGGAAGCCGTGGCGGCCGGTTCCGCTCGGGCCGCCGACGCCGTTCTGCACGGCGTCGATGATCCGGTAGAACGGGCCCCGCAGCCGCTCCCGTTCGCGCGCGAAGGCGAAGACGGCAACGGCCAGCACGCCGAGGACCAGGAAGTGCACCAGCCGGTCGATGGCGATGAGCCGCAGGACGTAGCGGTCGCGCAGCGGACGGCCGCGCAGCGGGAGTTCGATCGTGTGCCGCTCCGGCACGGTCTGCGCCACGGGGCGGTCCGGGGTCGGCAACGGCAGCCAGGCGTCGCAGCGCAGGCAGCGGTGCCAGCGCATTCCGTCGGCCGTCTCACGCACCAGCAGCGCGTCTTCGGGACCCACCTGTGCGGCGTCGGTGCCGACGAGGCTGTGCCCGTGCAGGCCGCACCCGATCAGCTCGTACTGCAGCCGGCGCTTCTTGTGCCGTACCCCCGGAGCGGGCACCGGTCCCTGCTCGTGCGTCACCTGTCGTCCTCCTCCCGGTGCACGCCCCCGCGTCGCACCCCTGCCTCATGCTCCCGCGCCCGTCAGGGGACTTGACCAAACTTCACCACCAGAGGGTGTTTCCATGGTTTCCCCTTGGCGTGAACTTGGCCGAATACGGCCTTTTCTTGTGCGTTGGCAAAGAGAACGAACCCGCCGAGTGATCCTTTTTCGCCGCCCCTACGCTGAACGTCCGTGGCAGTGGCAAACCTTCCTGAGCTCACGCCCGGGCGCATGCTCGGGACGTGGCAGGCCGATCCGTTCGGACTCGTGGCCGTCGTCGTACTGGGCGGGCTGTACGCGTGGGGCGTCGCCCGGGTGACGCGGCGCGGGGAGCGCTGGCCGGTCGCCCGGACGCTCGCCTTCGCGCTGCTGGGCCTGGGGACGACGGCCGTCGCGACCATGTCCGCGCTCGCGGTGTACGACCGGGTGCTGTTCTGGCCCGCCGCCGTGCAGAACATCCTGCTCGATCTGATCGCCCCGCTGGGCCTGGCCCTCGGCGACCCGCTGGCGCTGGCCCGGCGGGCGCTGCCCGCGCGGTCCGGGGAGCGGCTGGAGCGGGCGCTGCGCAGCCGGCCGGTGCGCACGCTGACCTTCCCGGTGCTCAGTACGGTGCTGGTCCTGGCCAGCGAGCTGAGCATCTACTTCACCCCGTACTTCGAGGCCGCCCTGCGGCACGAGGCCGTGCACCAGGTGATGTACCTGCAGCTCGTGCTGACCGGGTGCCTCTTCGTGCTGCCGATGCTCTCGCACGAGGAGATGCTGCCCTCGTGGTGCGGGCATCCGGTGCGGGCGCTGTTCGTCTTCGTCGACGGGCTCGTCGACGCGGTGCCGGGCATCGTCGTGATGACCAGCAGCACGCTGATCGCGGGCGGCTGGTACCGGGCGCACGCGCCGGAGTGGGGGCCGGGGGCCGAACGGGACCAGGCGATCGGGGGCGGGCTGATGCTCACGATCGCGGAGCTGGTGGGGCTGCCGTTCCTGATCGTGGTGTTCGTGGAGTGGGTGCGCGCGGAACGCGGCGCCACGGCGGCGCTGGACCGGAGGCTGGACGAGGAACTGGCCGCTGCGGCCGCCCCTCAGCCCGCGGCGGCGGATGCCGGCGCCGAGGCCGCCGAGGCGGCAGCGCCGGGGCCCGAGATGATGCGGCCGTGGTGGGAGACCGACCAGGGCGCGATCGGGGACCGGTTCCGGCGGGGACAGGGCTGAACGGGTCCGGGGTGTGAACCCCGGACCCCTTTTTTCATGTGCCCTGTTTCATGTGCCCTGCTTATTCACGTGCCCTGCGGACCGGCGTGCTGCGCCGACTCGATGTTGTCGTGCAGGTCGTGCGTCGCATCCGCAGCCGCGGCGCCGGAGGCGAGGAGGCAGGCGGCCAGCAGGAGCGCCACGGCCCGAGCCGTGCGGCCCGCCGGGATGGTGCGGGTCGCGGCGGGAGCCGCCAGGAGGGCCGCGACGCGGCGGGGCACGGGGCCCGCCGTCGCGGCCAGGGCCGTCGCGGGGCGGTGGCGGGACGGGGCTGCGGAGGCGGCCAGGGCCGCGCGGCCGACCGCGCGGGCGGCCAGGCTTCGGTCGCCGACCGCGGCGGCGGCCGCCTCGTCCGCCCAGCGCTCCAGCTGGAAGGCCAGCGGCGCGCGCAGGGCACGCAGGGCCGGATGCAGGCACCCGGCGAGCTCCGCGCAGAGCAGCAGCAGATGGTGCCGCCCCGCGAGGTGGGCGCGTTCGTGGGCCAGCAGCACCGCGCGCTCGTCGGCGTCCAGGCTGCGCAGCATCCCCGCGGTGACGACGACCCGGCCGGGCCGGCCGGGCAGGGCGTAGGCGTCCGCGGCCTCGTCGGGCAGCACCGTCAGGTCGCCCGCGCTGGAGCGGCCCGCCGTCTCCGCCCCGGCGCGCAGCAGCTGCCGGACGTGGCGCAGGAGGGTGCGGGCGGTGTCCACGGCCACGGCGATGGCGGCCGCGGTCGCGGCCAGCCCGAGCGGGACGGCGAAGGCGGGGTCGTGCGGCAGCAGGGCCGCCCTGACGTGGCCGAGCGCGGCCACGAACGGCAGGTGCAGCAGCGCGGCCACGGTCAGCAGGGCCAGGGCCGCGGCGCCGAACACCCCCAGGGCGGCCGCGGAGGCGGCCAGCAGCAGGGCCGCGGCGCGCGGCGGCAGCAGTCCCGCCAGCCTGCGGGCGGCGGGAACCGCGAGGAAGGGCGCGAGCAGCGGCGCCCAGACGGCCCAGATCATCCCGGCTCCCCGGAGCCGTGGGCCCGGCGCAGCAGGTCGCGCAGGAGCGCCTCGTCGTCGGTGGAGAGCCGGGAGACGAAGCGGGCGAGCACGCCGGGCCGGTCGGCCTCCTTGTCCAGCTCGCTGTGCATGCGGTGGGCGGCGAGGGCCGCGTGGTCCTCGACGGCCGGGCTGTACGCGTAGGCGCGCCCGCTGCGGATGCGCCGCACGGTTCCCTTGTCGTGGAGCCGGGCCAGGATCGTCGCCACGGTCGTGCGGGCCAGCGGGCCGCCGAGCGCCAGCTGGACCTCGGGCGGGGTCAGCGGGCCGTCGGCCGCCCAGAGTGCGGAGAGCACTGCGGCCTCGAGTTCGCCCGCCGGGCGGCGTATGGACTCGGTCACGGGAACCGCTCCCTCCCTGGAATCGTCTACAGTCACGTAGACCGTCTACGGGATTGTAGACAGTCGGGGCCGTTCGGCCCTGCCCTCGATTATGGGAGGCCTCGCGCTCGTGCCCGCACCCCCCGTGGCCACCTTGGCCGTCAATGTCCTCGATGCGTCCTCGCTGCTGGCGGCCTTCGGGGCGCTCGGCATCGCCGTCGTCCTCTTCGCGGAGACCGGGCTGCTCGTCGGCTTCTTCCTGCCCGGCGACTCGCTGCTGTTCACCGCCGGCCTGCTGTGCCGGCCGGGAGCGCACTCCGGACCGCACCTGGACCTGGTGCAGGTGCTGGCCGCGGCCGTCGTCGGGGCGCTGGCCGGTGCCCAGTGCGGTTACGTGCTCGGCCGGCGCGGCGGCCGGACGCTGCTCTCCCGCTCCCGCAACAAGCGCCTGCACGAGGGCGTGGAGCGGGCCGAGGAACTGCTGGGCAGGTACGGACACGCCCGCGCGATCGTGCTGGCGCGCTTCGTGCCCGTGGTGCGCACGGTGCTCAATCCGCTGGCCGGGGCACTCGGCATCGCCCCCCGGACGTTTGCCCTGTGGCAGGTGGCCGGAGGTACGGTCTGGACGGTCGGGCTGGTCCTGGGCGGTTACGCAGCGGGCTCGGCCATTCCGAACGTGGACCGCTACCTGCTCCCCGTCGTCGGCGTTGTAGTGCTGCTGTCACTGCTGCCGGTCGGCATCGAGCTGTTGCGCGGCCGTCGCCGGGCCGCAGCCGGGGCGGCGTCGGCCGCCTCGGGGAGCACGGACGGACAGTAACGACAGAAATGACGGGAATGACTGCAACAAGCATCGGTTTGGCGGCGGGCACTGCGCCTGCCTTCGACGGCTCCGGTATCGACGGCAGCATCTACACGGACGTCACCGAGGAGGCCCGGCACGCCCCCGCGGTACTGAACGACGTCATCTCCGCCTGGACCTCCTACGGCCTGGCCCTGTTCGCCGTGCTGATGCTCCTGGCCTGGTGGCGCGCACGGCGACTGGACGCCCCGGTGATGGCCCGGGCGCTGGCGGTGCCCGTGGTGGTGGTCGCCGTGTTCGGGGTCGACATGGTGCTCAAGTCGCTGGTGCAGGAGGACCGGCCGTGCCGGTCCCTGCCGGGCAGCTTCACGCTGGAGGCCTGCCCCGCGCCGGGTGACTGGTCCTTCCCCAGCAACCACTCGGTGATCGCCTTCTCCGCGGCGGCGGCCCTGTGGATGATCGACCGCAGGCTCGGGGCGATCGGACTGCTCGCGGCCGTGGCGATGGGCTTCTCCCGGGTGTGGGTGGGCGCCCACTACCCGCACGACGTCGTCGCCGGCGCGCTGGTCGGCATCGTCCTGGCGCCGATCCTGACGCTGCTGGCGACGCGGGCCGCGCCCTGGGTCGAGCGGGCGCGCGGCGGACCGCTGCGGCCTCTGCTGACCGCCACGGCGTGACGCGTCCCCCGGCCACGGCAGCCCCGGCTGCCGTGGCCTTCGCATGTGCGGCCCTGGGTCTGGCCGCCCTGACGGCGGCGGTGGCCGTCGCGCACGGCGCCCCCTTGGCCGTGGACACCGCCCTGCACCGTGCGGCGCTCGCCCACCGCAGCGGCGCCGTGAACACCGCGGCGAAGGCCCTCACCTCGACCGGCACGGGCGCGGTGCCGTACCTGCTGACGGCGGTTGCGGGCTGGATCGCGTGCCGGCCGCACACTGCGGCGCGGCGCCGGGTGCCGGTGGTGTGCGCCGCGCTGGGGGTGCTGCTGCTCGGTCAGCTGGCCCGCATGGCCGCGCGGGACGCGGTCTCCCGGCCGCGGCCGGCCGCCGCCGACTGGGTCACCCAGGCCTCCGGCGCGGCCTACCCCTCCGGGCACTCCGCGACGAGCGCGCTCGTCGCGGGGCTGCTGGCCTGGGCGGTGCTCCGGGCGCTGCCGGGGAGTGCGGGCCGGGCCGCCGCCGTGTGCTGCGGGCTGTGGGCAGCCGGGGTGGGGGCCACGCGCGTGTACCTGGGCGTCCACTGGCCCACCGACGTGGCCGCGGGCTGGCTGTTCGCCGCCTGCTGGCTCGTACCGGCGCTGCTGCTCCTCAGGCGTGCGGCCGACCGTTAGGGCGTGCCCGGCGGATCTTCGCGCCCCGTAGGGGCGCGGGGAACTGCGCGATCGGCCACGACGCGCCTGCAGTCGAGGTCTCCCAGCTACCTCCCCCAGGCACCTCCTGGGGGTACCCCCAGGAGGTGCCCCCAGGGGCTTCGCCCCGGACCCCTGGGTCGTGCGTCGGCTGCAGGCCGGTGGGGGCTGGTCGCGCCCACGCGGCGGAGCCGCACAATGTCACAGCCCCGCGCCCCTACGAGGCGCCTCAGCACTGCAGCGGATACGGCACCCGGTCTCCGACCGGCCCCGTGTTGCGGCACAGGTGGTAGCCCTGGTCGTGGAGGTCCCCGATGACGCCGGGGAGGGCGTCGGGGAAGTTGCTGAAGAGGTGGCCGAGGATCACGCCGTTGTGCTTCTCCTCTGGGGTGGCGTTGCGCACGTTGTTCCGGATGGCGTCCACGCTCGTGAAGTTGCCGCCCGGCTTCTCCCAGTCGTGGGTGTCGATGGTCCAGTTGCAGATCCGGTAGCCCATGTCGGCGGCGACGTCCTGCTCCCGCTCCCCGGCGTCCCCGTAGGGCGGGCGGAGCACGTTGCTGGGCAGGCCGCCGGTGATCTCGTCCTTCAGCGCCTGGTCGGAGAGCGAGGTCAGCTTCGCGTGCGAGAAGGAGTGGTTGGCCACCCAGTGCCCCTGCTGCCGCAGGGTGGCGACGATCTGCGGGTACCTGGCGGCGAACTGGTTGATCAGGAAGAAGGCGGCGCGGATGCCCTGCGACTGCAGCTGCGCCCCGACGCGCACGGCGCGGTCCGGGTCGTTGTAGGCCCAGTCGTCCAGGGTCAGCAGGATCCGGTTGGAGGTGTTGCCGCAGCGTTCGCGGTCGTAGACGCCGTCCGGTTCCGTGGCGTTCTGGTCCGAGCCGTTGCGGGGGGCGTCGTCCGGACCGCCCGTCCTGCGTATGCCGGCCGCCCGCTGGGCGTTGCGCCCGGTGCAGGCGGCTCCCGGGCCCTTCTTGCCGCACTCGGGCGGCGGATCGTCCAGCGAGGTGGCCGCGAACGCGGAGCAGGTGACCAGCACGGTGAAGGCGGCGGCCGACTTCACCGGCGGGCGCCGGCGGCGCCGGTGCCGTCCGCTGCCTCTCCGAAGGGCTGCACGGTATCCGGACATGCGCGACTCCTCACGGGTGACGGACCGCCAGGCGCTCGGTCCGCACCGCACCCGGGGCGCCCGGGCACGGACGGGGCGCCGTGCCCGGGCAGACACACCGAGCAGATTGGGTGATCTTCGCCCCCACACTCCCGGCAGCCGCCGCCCCGCGCAACCGCGGGCCCGTGCGTCGCTGGGCCGCCCGGGTGGCCTGTTCGGCGTGTCGGGTGACAAGGCGACAAATCGTCAGACAGCGGAATCGTCAGGCAGCGGTCCCGGGGGGCGCGGCGGCGGGGATGTACGCGAGGCCGTGGGCCCCGGCCTCGCCCTTGCGGTCGATGTCGAGGGTGGCGAGCACGCGCAGGTCCACCAGGTCGACCACGGTCACGGTCGAGGACAGCACGGCGGAGACGTAGGCGCGGGTGCCGTCGGGGGACGAGGTGATCGTGAGGGGGAACCGGCCGACGGGGACCTGCCCGGCGGGCTCGAGGGTGCCGGGTGCGAAGCAGGTGAGCACGCCGTCGGTCTGCGCCCCCAGGACGCCGCCCTTCCCGGGTGCCACGCGCAGCTCGCCCGCGAGGAGCGCGCCGGTCGCCGTGGTGTGGACGGGGAAGACGATGCCCTCGGTGGGGATCGTGCGGACGACCTCGGCGGTGGCGGTGTCGACGACCCGGATGCCCGGCTGCACGGCGGGCGGGGAGCCGAAGTCGCCCTTGGGGGCGGCGACGTAGACGTGGGCGCCGTCCCGGGAGACGTCCAGCCCCTCGCTTCCGGCCACGGGGATCCGGCCGGCGAAGGCGTCGCGTTCCAGGTCCACGACGGAGACGAACGGCGCCTCCTTGTTCGTCGCGTACCCCCGGCGCCCGTCCGGGGTGACCGCGAACCAGTGCGGGCCGTCGGCCATGACCGGGATCCGGCCGATCCGCTGCCGGGTGCGGGTGTCGAAGACGAGCACGCCGCCGGGGGCGTCCGCGGTCGCCTCGACGCTGACGTAGAGCCGGCAGCGGGCGCGGTCGAGGGCGAGGCCGTGCGGTGCGTGGTCGGGGGCGGTGTCCAGGACGTCCACGACCGTGCGGGTAGCGACGTCGATGACGCTGACCTGCCGGGCGCGGCCCTCATGGGCGCCGTAGTAGCCGGAGACGTACGTACTGGCGCAGTAGAGCAGGCGCTGGTCCGGGTCGAAGCACAACTCGTGGGGGTTGGAGGGCACTTCGACGACGTCCAGCCGCTGATGGGTGACGGCGTCGAAGAAGGTGACGGTCGGTCCGGTCTGGCTGACGACGGCCAGCAGGTCGCGTCCGGGTGCGGAAGTGGTGCCGTTGTGCGGCGTGTTGGGGGTCATGCGGTCATCTTCGGCCGCGGGGAGGCATGACTCCAGTGCAAGGTAGGCAAACGAGGATTGCACGGAACTCAAATAACCAGGTGGGGCGGTAACTTCACGCCTCGGCGGATGACCTGTGTCACATGGGTGACTCGTCGGGGAACACCCGGGTGACGACCGTGCCGTCCCGCGTCACATGGCCGTGCACCATGCCCTGACTGCTGTACGGAGCCGCCAGCGCACCGCGCGCGTCCAGGGCGATGACCCCGCCCGTGCCGCCCAGCGGCGGCAGCCGTTCCATGACGACCTCGTACGCGGCCGATGCCACGTCCCTGCCCCCGAACTCCACCAGGTGCACCACGGCCACGGCCGCCGCGCCACGCAGGAAACCCTCGCCCTTGCCGGTGGCGCTCACGGCGGCCGTGCCGTCCTGCGCGTACGTTCCGGCTCCGATGACGGGCGAATCCCCCACGCGGCCGGCCTGCTTGCCGGTCATGCCCCCGGTGGACGTCGCCGCGGCGAGGCCCTGTGCGTCGTCGAGGGCGACGGCGCCCACGGTGCCGGTGATGCTGCGGTCCGCCGCCGCCCCCGCCTTCGCCCTCATCAGCTCGTCCCAGCGCTTCTGCGTCCTGAAGTAGTCCTGGGTCACGGGCGCCAGGCCGCTGCGCTCGGCGAACTCGTCGGCGCCGCGCCCCGCGAGCATCACATGTCTCGTCCGCTCCATCACCAGGCGGGCCGCGGAGACGGGGTTGCGCACGTGCCGCACGCCCACGACCGCCCCGGCGGCCAGGTCCGTGCCGCGCATGACGGAAGCGTCGAGCTCGTGCGCGGCGTCCTCGGTGAACACCGAGCCGCGGCCCGCGTTGAACAGTTCGTCGTCCTCCAGCACGCGCACCGCCGCCTCGACGGCGTCCACGCTGCTGCCGCCGCGGCGCAGCACTGCCCAGCCTGCCTGCAGGGCGTCGGCCAGCCCGGTGCGGTAGGCCCGTTCGGTCCGGGCGTCGGTGGTCCCGCGACGCAGGGCGGTGCCCGCGCCCCCGTGCACGGCGAGGGCGACATCAAGGGCGTCGGGTCGGCGAGTTGCGGCAGGGCGCATGCCTCGACCCTGGACACCGCGCACCGCGGTGTCCATACGGCGTTCGCGCCATGTGCGGGATCAGCGGGTGGTGTAGCCGCCGTTGACGAAGAGGGTCTGTCCGTTGAGCCACCAGCCGTCGGTGAGCAGGAACTTCACGTACGGCACGATGTCCTCGATCTTCGTCAGTTCGCCGTTCATGGACGAGGACTTGTGGAACGCGACGGAGTCGTCGCTCTCGGCGGGGTAGAAGAACGAGGTGTCCATCGGGCCCGGCGCGATGTTGTTGACCGAGATGTTGCGGCCGAACAGCTCCTTGGACAGGGCGCGCGTGAAGTGCTCAACGGGCGACTTGCTGCCCGCGTACACGGAGTAGAGGCCGGTGTAGGCGGCGAGCAGCGAGGTGACGATGGTGACGATCTTGCCGCCGTCCTCCATCCGCTTGGCCGCCTCCTGCATCATGAAGTACGCGGCCTTGGAGTTGACCGCGAACATCCGGTCGTACTCCTCCTCCGTGACCTCCGTCATCGGCTTCTTGATCACCATGCCGGCGGTGTTCACCATGCAGTCGACCTTGTCGAAGGCGCCGACCGCCACCTCGAAGAGCCCCTCGACCTCGGACACCTTGGTCAGGTCGGCCTCGTGGACGATCGCTTCGCCACCCGCCGCCTTGACGGCCTCGGCGGTGCGCTGCGCGCCGTCTTTGGAGGACGGGCTGTTGTAGTGGACGACCACCTTGGCGCCGTCCGCCGCGACTTCCTTCGCGATGAGACTGCCGAGGTTCCTCGATGCGCCGCCGATGACGACGACCTTGTCCTTGAGCGTGTGCGTGGGCATGTGCCCCTCCTCGAAGAGGGTGACGAGGGCAGGCCCACCCTATGAGCACATATCGGGATCTGCATGTCCGCATCCGCATGTCCGCGTACGTGCCGGCGGGCGGACCCCACCGCCCGCCGGCCGCCCCCACCCTCCCGGGACGCGGAACACCCCTGGGGTCGTCTGCGGCACCCCCGAGCCGCACACACCCAGAGTAGTCGACCGATCACCTTGGGTGCATTCCACCGAAAGAGTGAGTCACCGAAGCGGAGTCCGGGTGAGTCCGGCACCCGTGGCCGGATCTCACCCACGCGCCGAATCCCGCTCAACCCACGGGCAGTTGGCGGTGTCTGCTGTAACGGCACACCCATGTGTCACCGCGATCGGAGAGGCAGGACCGCATCGATGCGCAAACAGACCGTAGGCCGAGCCCTGGCCGCAGCAGTGGTGTCCGCAGCGCTGACCGCCACCACCCTGACCACCACGGCCTCGGCCGCGCCGGCCGGCTCGCACGACGCCACCCAGGCCGCGATGGACGCCCAGGTCGCAGCCGGTGTGCCGGGAGTCCTCGGGGAGACCCGGAACGGCCGGGACGCCTGGCACGGCTCCTCCGGCGTCGCCGACCTCACCACGCACCGCCCGCGCCTCGCCCAGGACCGCTTCCGGGTCGGCAGCATCAGCAAGGCCTTCACCTCGACCGTCCTGCTGCAATTGGAGAGCGAGGGCAGGATCGACCTGGACGACACCGTCGAACAGTGGCTGCCGGGCGTGGTCGACGGCAACGGCAACGACGGCAGCCGCATCACCGTCCGCCAAGTCCTCAACCACACCAGCGGGATCTTCAACTACACCGAGGATCCCGCCATGCTCACCCGGATCTCGAAGGACTTCCTCAAGCTCCGCTACGACACCTACACGCCACGGCAGTTGGTGGACATCGCCGTCGCCCACGCGCCGTACGCCGCGCCCGGCGAGAAGTGGCACTACTCCAACACCAACTACATCCTCGCCGGAATGATCGTCGAGAAGGTGACCGGCCGCTCCTACGCCACCGAGATCCGCGAGCGCATCATCAGGCCCCTGCACCTGAACGGCACCGCGCTCCCCGGCACCTCGCCCCGGATGCCCGGCCCGCACGGCCGGGCCTACAGCAAGCTCCTGGACCCGAAGCCCGACGCGAAGATCTACGACGTGACCGAGCTCAACCCCTCCTGGGGCGGGTCCGCGGGCGAGATCATCTCCACCACCGGCGACCTCAACCGCTTCTACCACGCGCTGCTCGGCGGCAAGCTGCTGCCGGAGAAGCAGCAGCAGGAGCTGACGACCACCGTGCCCACGGACGAGAAGAACCTCGGGCACTACGGGCTCGGCGTCTCCTCCGCCACGCTCCCCTGCGGAAAGGTCCTCTGGTTCCACGGCGGCGGCATCCACGGCTCGACCTCCATGGCCGCCTCCAGCGCGGACGGCCGCCACACCGCCGCGTTCAACTTCAACGGCGACTGGACGGGTGACACCACCGGCATGCTCCTGGCCGAGTACTGCGGCACGACGAAACCGGCCGACGCGGGCGCGACGCGCAGCGCCCTGAACCGGCTCGCCGCACTGCGCTGACCCCGGCGACGGGCGGCACGGGCCGACGGGAGACACCGCCCGTCGGCCCGATCAATGTGTAATCGGAAGAGCGACGGTCCAGAATCTCTGGGCGGAGTGTTGCGGAGGAGCCGGTATGCAGAGAGCACAGCGGGAGCGGGCGGAGTCGGCGGCACGGCAGGAGGCCGCCCAGCTCACCGCGCAGGACGTGCACGGTGTCGCCCTCACCTGGGTCGACAACTCGGGCCTGACGCGGGTCAAGGCCGTCCCCGTCTCCCGGCTCGCGCACACCGCCCGGTGGGGCGTGGGCATGTCACCGGTCTTCGACGTCTACCTCACCGACGACTCCTCCGTCATGAGCCCCCACATCGGCGGCCCCGACGGGGACCTGCGGCTCTTCCCCGACCTGGACCGGCTCACCCTGCTGGCCGGGCAGCCGGGCTGGGCCTGGGCGCCCGTCGACCGGTACGAGCAGGACGGCCGCCCGTACGCCGCGTGCCAGCGGCAGTTCGCGCGCCGGATGACCGACCGCGCGGCGGAGCGCGGACTGCGGCTGAGCATGGGCTTCGAGACCGAATGGGTCGTCACCCGCGCCGGCGCACCGGGCCCCGGGCCCGCCTACGCGGGCACCGGCCCCGCCTACAGCATGGCGCGTATGGTGGAGCTCTCGGACTACCTGCGCGACCTGCTCGAAACCTTCGCGGCACAGAGCATCGACGTGCTGCAGCTCCATCCCGAGTACTCCCCCGGGCAGTTCGAGGTCTCCGTCGCCCCCGCCGACCCGGTGGGCGCGGCCGACCTCGTGGTCCTCGTCCGCGAGACGATCCGGGCGGTGTCCGCCCGGCACGGCCTGGACGCCGGCTTCGCGCCCGTGGTCGAGGTGGGCAAGGTCGGCAACGGCGCACATCTGCACTTCAGCCTCTGGGAGGACGGCCGGAACCTGTGCCGGGGCGGGGACGGCCCGTACGGCATGACGAAGGTGTGCGAGTCCTTCATGGCCGGCGTGCTCGCCGAACTGCCCGCCCTGATGCTCCTCGGAGCCCCGTCGCCCGCCAGCCACCTGCGGCTCGAACCCTCGCGCTGGGCAGGGGTGTTCCAGTGCTGGGGGCTGGAGAACCGGGAGGCCGCCCTGCGCTTCATCACCGGCGCCCCGGACCACGCCTCGGGCGCCAACGCCGAGGTCAAGTGCTTCGACGCGGCCGCCAACCCGTACCTGGTGGCCGGCGCCGTGACGGCCGCCGGGCTCGCCGGCATGGACGCGGCACTGACCCTGCCGCCGCCCGTCGCGGGCGACCCCGTCGCCGCCGAAGGGCAGCAGCGCCTGCCGGCCACGCCGGACGAGGCACTGGAGCACTTCGAACGCTCGTCACTGCTGCGCGAGACCCTCGGCGAACCGCTGTTCCAGGCCATCCTCGCCGTGCGCCGGGCGGAGGCGGAACAGTACGCCGGCGCCGCCCCGCAGGACATCGCCGACGCCGTCCTCCGGCGGTACTGAATGACCACGCCGCACCCGTCCCCCCTGGTGGACCAGCACTGCCACAGCGTGCTCCGCGACGACCCCACCGCGGACACCTTCGCCGCGTACCTGACCGAGTCCGACGCGCCTCCCGCGCCCGGCACGACCCACCTCGACACCCAGCTCGGCTTCGCGGTGCGCCGCTGGTGCCCGCCGCTGCTCGGTCTCGAACCGCACTGCCCGCCCGGCCACTACCTCGACCGCAGGCGGGAGTTGGGCGCCCACGAGGTCAACCGCCGGCTGCTGGGGTCCACCGGGATCACGGACTACTTGATAGACACGGGACTGGACGGCGGTCTTCTGGACCTGCCCGGGTTCGCGGCGGCCGGCGGCGCCGCCGTCCACGAGATCGCCCGGCTGGAGAGCCTGGCGGAGCGCACCGCCGACACGGCCGGCAGCGCCGAGGCCTTCGCCGACGGCCTGGCCGGCGTCGTCCGGGAGGCGGCCCGCACCGCCGTCGGCTTCAAGTCCATCGCCGCGTACCGCCACGGCCTCGACCTCGACCCCGCTCCCCCGTCCGGGGCCGAGGTCCGCGCAGCGGCCGGCCGCTGGCTCGCCGGCCGTGCGCCGGGCGGCCGCCTGACCGACCCCGTCCTGCTGCGGCACCTGCTGTGGTCGGCCGCGGAGACCGGACTGCCGCTCCAGCTGCACACCGGATTCGGCGACCCGGACCTGCGGCTGCACCGCTGCGACCCGCTGCTGCTCACCGACTTCATCCGGGCGGTGCGCCCGACGGGCTGCTCCGTGGTGCTCCTGCACGGCTACCCGTACCTGCGCAGCTCGGGATACCTCGCCCACGTGTACCCGCACGTGTACGCCGACGTCGGGCTGTCCCTCAGCTACACCGGGGCCCGGGCGCGCGCGGTCCTGGCCGAGGCGCTGGAGCTGACGCCCTTCGGCAAGCTGCTGTTCTCCACCGACGCCCACGGCCTGCCCGAACTGTTCGTCGTCGGCACCGAGCTCTTCCGCCGGGGGCTGACGGGCCTGCTGGCCGAGTGGACGGCCGAGGGCGCCTGGTCCGCGGCCGACGCCGAGCGGGTGGCGGCCATGGCCGGCGGCGGCAACGCCCGGCGCCTGTACGGCCTGGACGATTGACGGGCGCACGCCGTCGTTCGGGTGAAGCCCCCGCCGAACGGCCCCGCCCGGCCGCCGTCCGCCCGTAGCGTCGCGGCGGACCGGGCAGCGGAGCGGCAGCCGAGGAGAGCCATGCGACGTCCCATCCGGGCCCTGGAGGCCCTGGCCCTCGCCGGCCTGCTCACCGCCGTCACCCCTGCGGACGCCCGCGCGGCCGGCGGCACGTTCGTCTACTCCACGAAGCAGGGCACGGAGCGGCATTCCCTCACCGACCCGGTGGACGGCCGGTGTTACCCGGTCGGCGAGGCGGCCGGCGTCACCGGCAACGAGACCGACCACGACGCCTACCTCTACGACACGGAGGGCTGCCGCGGCGCCGCCGTGTACTTCCCGTCCCGCTGGTACGGGTACGAGACCTTCCACAGCGTCATGTTCGTGGCCCGGTGCGCGGACCGCACGCCGGTCGTGCGCGGCCGCACCGCGTTCCGCTGAAATCGCACTACCCCTTTCGCTAATCTGGTCGGCCGAGCCGCCTACGCGGGAGGGACCCATGAGCACTGGCCGGCCGTGGAGCATCGAGCGCATCCGCGAGGCCCTCGGCAGCCCCGATCTCGCCCAGCGCTTCACCGACGAGATCGGCAGCGCCCCGGCGCACCGGGTACTGGCCGTGTTCGCGAAGTGGCAGGGCATCGCCGAGCGCACCCTGGTCGCGGTCGAGCGCGGCCGGCAGGCCGCCGCGGCCGAGGCGGCGGGCCGCGAGGTGCCGGGCGAGTGGATCGACATCACCCGGAAGGTGCAGGAGGAAGCTGCGCTGATTCGCTCCCGCGGAGCGGCCTGCGGCTGACACCCTGGGACGGTGTACGCGCTCAAGTACGACGCGACGATAGCTGCCGTCTGGGACGCGCTGCCGCAGGCCGTGAGCGAGCAGCTGAACGACGGTCTCGCCGCGGCCTGTGCGGATCCGCTGACCGCGACCGTCCCGTACGGCGAGGACGACGGGATCATGCGCATGCTCGTCCTCGACGAGGTCTTCGTCGTCATCTATCTGGGTCATCAGACGAAGACCCTGCATATCTATCAGATCGACTACCTGGGCTGACCCTTCTCCAGGAAGAGCGTCAACACCTCGACGGCCCGGTCGAGTTCGTCCTCGGTGTTGTAGTAGTGCGGTGAGAACCGCACCAGCGGGTGCACGCCGCGGTCCTCGGTGTCGAACGGCTCGGAAGCGGGCACCGTCGTTCTCACGTTGACGCCGTGCCGGGTCAGTGCGGTGGCGACGTCCTCGGTGGGGATGCCGTCGACCTTGGCGGTGACGATGGCGCAGCGCCGGCTGCCCAGGTCGTGCGTGGTCACCCGGGGCACGGCGGCGAGGCGGCGGCGCAGGTGCTCGCCGAGGGCGGCGGTGCGCCGGCCGATGTTCTCCGGCCCGAGCCGCAGTGCCTGGTGGACCGCGCTGCCCAGTCCGAGGACGTTCGCGTGGCTCATCTCCCAGGTGCCGAAACGCCGGACCCCCTGGTGCCAGCTGAAGCCCCGGGCGCCGTCCCAGGTGGCGGAGCCGATCTCGGCGACGTGCGGGGCGAGGTGCTCCAGCATGCCGGTGCGCACCCACAGGAAGCCGGTGCCGCGCGGGCCGCGGAGGAACTTGCGGCCGGTGGCGGCCAGCATGTCGCAGCCGATCGCACCGACGTCGACGGGGAACTGCCCCACCGACTGGGTGGCGTCCAGCAGGAACGGCACCCCGGCCCGGCGGGTGATCGCCCCGATCTCGGCGACCGGGTTGACCAGGCCTCCCCCTGCGGGCACATGGGTGACGCCGACGAGCTTCACCCGCTCGTCGACGAGGGCGGCCAGCGCGGCGGTGTCCAGAGCGCCGGAGGAGTCGTTGGGGACCACCACGACCTCGGCCCCGGTGCGCTGCGCGGTCTGCAGGTAGGCCAGGACGTTGCTGCCGTATTCGGCGCGGCCGGTGAGGATCCGGTCGCCGGGGCCGAAGGAGAGCGCGCAGAAGGCGGCCTGCCAGGCGTGGGTGGCGTTGTCGAAGAGCGCGACCTCCTCGGGGCGCCCGCCGACGAGGGCCGCGATGTCCTCGTACGTCGCCTCGACGGCCCGCCGTTCCTGTGCGGCGGCCTCGTATCCGCCGATGCGGGCCTCGAGTTCGAGGTGGGAGACCACGGTCTCCAGCGTCGGGCGGGAGAGCAGGCCGCTGCCCGCGTTGTCGAGGTGCACGCGGTGGGCGCAGCCGGGGGTGTCACGGCGCAGTGCGGCGATGTCCATGCACCGACCATGCCGGGTGCTCCACGGGGGCGGGCACCCCGACGCGCCGCCGGTCGCAGGAGGTTTCGGGGCGGCGGCGAGAATGCACCGGACAACACCGTTTTCGGAGGGACTGGTTCACCATGCTCGCCATACGTACATGCGGTCGACTGTCCGCCCCGGCCCTCGCCGCCGCGATGACGCTCGGAGCGGCCCCGCCGTCCCCTGCGCCGGTCACCGCCGAGGTCTCCTACACCGCGCAGGAACGCCAGGAGGCTCTCTCCTACTGGACGCCGGAGCGGATGAAGGAGGTCGGCGGCACCGTGGACCTGGGGCCGACCGGGCCGTTGACGAAGACCTGGAAGGGGGCGCCGGTGAAGACCGTCGGGCGGCTGTTCTTCGTCAACGCCAAGGGCGCCGACACCTGGTGCACGGCCACCGCCGTCAAGAGCGGCAACCGCTCGGTCGTCATGGCGGCCGGGCACTGCGTGCGCCTCGGGTCCTCTCCGTACAACACCTACATGAACCTGGTGTTCGCCCCCGGCTACGCCAAGGGGAAGGCGCCGTACGGGGTGTTCCCGGTGCGGGCCACGGTGACGCCCGCCTCGTGGGCGCAGAATTCGGTGAACGACGTGTCCGCACTGGCCGTGGACCCGGTGCAGGGCAAGGCGCTCACGGACGCGGTCGGCGGCCGGCCGGTGGCGTTCGGCCACAGGCCCGGCGGCGACGTCACCGCCTTCGGCTACCCGGCCTCGACCCCGCAGCGTGGTGAGGAACTGCTGTACTGCGCGGGCCACACCAAGGCCGCGCCGGACGACGAGATGAGCATCCCGTGCGACATGACGGGCGGCTCCAGCGGCGGCCCCTGGCTGGCGGACTTCGACGCCGCGTCCGGCCTCGGCACGCTGGTGTCCGTCAACAGCCACGGCGATGCGCTGGAGCACAGCACGACCATGTCCGGCCCGGTCCTCGGTGCGACGGCCCGTCAGGTGTACGACCGGGCGCAGCGCTCCTGACACCGGCTGAGGGGTGGCACTGGTACCACCCCCGGAACGGATACTGGCGGGATCGATCGGGAGTCCCCCGGACGGAAGGATCGGTGTTGCAACCGAAACCGTCCCAGGAGGAACGATGTTGAAGATCCGGAAGTCCCGGCGTACCGCTGCCGCCGTGTCGGGCGTGGTCACGGCGGCCGTGGCGGCCGCCGTCCTTCCGGCGTCCGCCGCACTCGCCCGCACGCCCGCCGCCCCCTCCGTGCCCTCCCGCTACGCGTCCCAGAAGCTGGACTGGCAGTCCTGCGACCAGGGCCTGGAGTGCGCCTCGATGGCCGTCCCGCGCGACTGGCACCACCCGGACGCCGGCCCGGACCTCACCATCAAGGTCTCCCGGCACCGGGCGGACGACCCGGCCAAGCGGCGCGGCGTGCTGATGATGGCGGCCGGCGGGCCCGGCGGCACGGGTCTGATGCGGCCCGCGGGCTTCGTCAAGGGCGCGCCCGCCCTGGGCGCCGCCTACGACGTGGTGAGCTTCGACCAGCGCGGCGTCGGGGAGAGCACCAAGGCGACCTGCCAGACGGACGCGGAGTTCAAGGAGTTCTTCTCCGGCGACTTCCGGGACCGCTCCCCCGCCGACGTCCAGCGGGTGCTGAACTCCTCCCGCAAGTTCGTGAACGACTGCGAGCAGCGCAGCAACGGGCTGCTGCCCTACCTGACCACCGAGCAGACGGCCCGCGACATGGACCTCTTCCGCTCCCTGCTCGGCGAGGAGAAGATCTCCTACTACGGGCCCTCCTACGCCACGATGATCGGCGCCTACTACGCGACGCTCTACCCGCAGCACGTCGAACGCGCCGTCCTGGACAGCAACATAGCCTTCCAGGGCACTTGGGAGGAGTTCGAGAAGGGCCAGCCCGCGAGCTTCCAGCGCCGCTTCGAGCAGGACTTCCTGCCGTGGCTGGCCAAGTACGACAACGTGTACCACTACGGGCGGACGGCAGCCGAGGCCAAGGCGAAGTGGGAGCAGCGGCGGCAGGCGCTGCACGACCACCCGCTGACGGTGGGCTCCCTGACGCTGGGCGCCAACCAGTTCGACAGCGGCACGATCCAGGCGATGTACTCGGCCGACGACGGCTTCCCCGCGCTGGCCTCGTCGCTCGCCGCCCTCGACCACTGGGACACCGCGAACGCGGGCGAACAGAAGCTGGTGGGACGGCTGTTCGGTTCGTACCTCAACCCCGGCTTCCTCGCCGAGTTCTTCTCGGTGACCTGCAACGACACTCCGTGGACGAAGAACATGCAGTACTGGGTCGACCGCAGCGCCAAGGACACGAAGAACCTGCCGCTCATGGGCGCACGTTCGCTCACCTTCGCCTCGGTGTGCGCGTACTGGCCCACGTCGCACGCGCCCGAGGTGAAGGTCACCGGCAAGGGGCTGCCCACCACGCTGATGCTCAACTCGGTGCACGACCCGGCCACCTACTACGAGGGCGCGGTGCGGGCCCACCGTGCGCTGCGCAACTCCCGTCTGGTGACGGTCACCGGCGGCGGCGACCACGGCCAGTTCCTCAACAAGAACGCCTGTGTGGACGGCATCGTCGACGACTACCTCCTCAACGGCAAGGCCCCGGCGCACGACACCACCTGTGAGACCAAGCCGCTGCCCGTTCCCGCGGGCGCAGCGGCGAAGTAGCCGGGCCCGGCGCCGACGAGGCGGCCCCGCACCGTATCCGGTGCGGGGCCGCCTCGTTGACTTGGTCAGGGCAGCGGGAGGGCCGGACATGCGCATCCAGATCATCACGGCGGGCACCACGGGATCCGTCGCTCCGTACACCGGCCTCGGCCACCGGCTCGTGGCCGAGGGGCACGACGTGGAGATCGCCACGCATCCGAAGTTCGCGCCGATGGTGACGTGCTGCGGCAGGCTGCGGATGCGTGCCCTGGAGGCGGACCCGTTCGAGGAACTGATCGGCGCGCACAGCCGGTTCCGGGGTGCGCAGCGCTCACCGGGCGCGGTCCTCGGGCTCGCCCGGGCGACCGAGCGGGCCGCGCTGGCGCTCGTCGACGGCATCCTCGCGGCGGCGGACCCCAAGGCCGACGTGTTCCTGCTGTCGACACTGGCCGCGCCGATCGGCCGGGTGGTCGCCCAGTACCACTCCGTGCCGAGCATGGGCGTCTTCCTGCAGCCCGACGTCCCCACGGCCGCGTTCCCGCCGTGCACGAGCCCCTGGCGGCCGCCGGGGTACGGCAACCGGCTGCGCGGGCGCGCCGCCAACGCCGTGCTGGACGCCCTCTATTCCGCCGCCCACCGCAATCTGCACGCCCGGCTCGGGCTGGCGCACCGCAGCGGTCACCGGCTGCGGCAGGAGCGCGAGCGCAGCCGGTGGCTCATCTGGCACGGGTACAGCCCGTCGGTCGTGCCCCGCCCCGCGGACTGGCGGCCCGGGCTGAAGGTCGCCGGCTACTGGTGGCCGCACGAGTGCCCGGGCTGGGAGCCCCCGCAGCAGGTCGCGGACTTCCTGGCGGCCGGCCCGCCCCCGGTGTTCATCGGTTTCGGCAGCATGATGCCCGGCGATCCCGAGCGGCTCGGCGCCGTCGCGTCGGCCGCGCTGCGCCGGGCCGGGCTGCGGGGCATCGTGCAGTCCGGCTGGGCCGGGCTCTCGGTGCAGGGGGACGACGTCCTCACCGTCGGCGCGCTGCCGCACGGCTGGCTGATGCCGCGCACGGCCGCCGTGGTGCACCACGCGGGCGCCGGGACCACGGCGGCGGGCCTGCGGGCCGGGGTGCCGGCGGTCCCGGTGCCGGTCTTCACGGACCAGCCGTGGTGGGCCGCGCGGCTGACCCGGCTGGGCGTGAGCCCGGGGGTGCTGCCGTACGAGCGGCTGACGGCCGCCCGGCTGGCGGAGGCGCTGCGGCGGGTGACGGCCGAACCCCGGTTCGCCCGGCGGGCGGTGGGGCTGGCCGGCCGGCTGGGCCGGGAGGACGGGGCGGGAGCCGTCGCCCGGGCCGTCGCGGAGACGGCCCGGTGACGGAGCACGGGCTGTCGGGCCCACGGTCGCGCGGCAGCCGGAGAACCGCGAGACGAGGAGACCCGTGACATCCCCAACCCAGCTGCCCGCCCTGGTGGCAGCCGGTGCCGCACGGCAGGCCGCGGTGGACATGCCGCCGCTGGACGCCTGGCTGTTCCGGCATCAGAGCGGCGGCGCGATCTGCATGACCGCTGCCGTCCTGGCCTGGTTCGAGGGCCCTCCGCCGACGCTGTACGAACTCCGGGCGCGGGTGCGGCAGCGCTGGGCGGTGCACGAACGGCTGCGCCTGACGGCCGTCGAGACCCCCGCGTGGCCGCAGTGGGTGCCGGGCCCGCAGTGGGATCCCGCGCACCACGTGGCCGCCCACGACACCTCTCCCGCCGCGCTGGAGACCCTCGCGGCCCAGCTGCTCGCCCACCCCCTGGGCCCGGCCCGGCCGCCCTGGCAGCTGCATCTGCTGCCCGCCGAGAGCGGGTTCGCCCTCTTCCTCCTCTCCCATCACGCCCTGCTCGACGGGGTGTCGCTGGTCACGCTGCTGCGCTCGCTGCTGGACGCCCCGGCGGCGGTGCCCCGGCCGCGCTCCCCGGGCGGTGCGGCGCCCCCCGTCCCGTCCCGGCTGGACCGGGTGCGGGCGGTGCTGGACGTGCTGCCGCGGGCGCGGCCCCTGCCCTTCCACGGTCCGGTGGACGCGCGGCGCGCGGTGTCGTGGAGCCGGGTGCCGGTGTCCGAACTGAGCACGGCCCGCGATGCCCTGGCCTCCGGGCGGGCCTCGGCCAACGCGGTCTTCCTGGCCGCGGCCGCGGGCGCCCTGCGCACCGCGGGGCTGACCGGGCGGGTGTCCCGGCTGCCGGGGGTGTGCGCGATGGTGCCGGTGGACGTCCGGGACGGCTCCGGGCCGGTGGTGCTGGGCAACCACTACGCGACGGTCCGGGTGCCGCTCCCGGCGGGCGGGGGTCCGCGGCAGCGGCTCGCCTCGGTGGACGGCTTCACCCGGCGCGCGGCGCTCAAGCAGCGGGCGCAGGCCCAGGCGCGGCTGGTGGCCTCCCGGCCGCAGCGGCACGGCCGCTTCGACGCCCTGCTCGGCCGCTATGCCGACTCCCCGCTGTTCTCCTCGCTGCTGTGCACCAGCGCGGCCAGCTATGCGGGACAGCTGACGCTCGGGCCCGCGCGGTTCACCGCGCTGGCGGGGCTGCCCCCGCTGAGCCCGGGTCACCCCCTCGCGATGTCGATGCTGCTGCACGACGAGACCGCGGTGGTGACGGTCGTCACCGATCACGGTCACCGCCACCTGGCGGCGCGGCTGCCCGGTCTCATCCGGGAGGAGATCGATGCGCTGCGCGGCTGAGCCGGACGTCCGTTCCCCGAAAACCCGGGCTGCGGGCGGCACATGGGCAGTAACGTCAAGCCACCGGCTCTCGTTCCCCCTGGTGAATCCCCCCACGAACGGAGACCGGCCGTGACGACGCGTACCGCACTCTTGGAAGAGGTCATCCCGCTCACCCTCCACGGTTACGCGTACAGCGGCCGCATCGTCCACCGTCCGGACGCCAGAGTGGCGCCCATCGTCCTGGTGGGCGGGGCCTTCCAGCACCAGAACGGGTGGGGCCGGGTGGAGCGGGCCTTCCTGGAGGCGGCGAGTGTGATCACCGTGGACCTGCCGGGCTGGGGCAGTGCGGACCGGCTGCCCGCGCGGTACGGATTCGACTTCCTGGCCGAGG
Source organism: Streptoverticillium reticulum (assembly GCF_047456005.1). Taxonomy (NCBI): domain Bacteria; kingdom Bacillati; phylum Actinomycetota; class Actinomycetes; order Kitasatosporales; family Streptomycetaceae; genus Streptomyces; species Streptoverticillium reticulum. The sequence goes on from NZ_CP179755.1 coordinate 1,082,044, forward strand.
CGCTCGACCAGCTGTTGTCCAAGGTGGCTCCCGGCCCGGTGAACGTCCTGGGCACCTCGTACGGCAGTGCGGTGGCTCACCAGTGGGCGTGCGAACACCCCGGGCGGGCCGAGCGGGTGGCGCTCGTGGGCACCATGGCGCATCTGACGGACCATGCGCGGGCGCGGGTGTCGCACCTGCTGCGGCTGGCGGAGCACGGCAGCCGGACGGAGTTCGTCAACAGCGTGCTGCACACGATGGTGTGCTTCTCGCCGCGGGCCACGGTGCTGCGCCGGCCCACCGTCGTCCGGTGCCTGACCCGTGCGCTCAACGAGCTCACCGCCGACGACGTCGCCAAATACCGGGACAACACCCTGCGGCTGCTGATGCATGCGGAGCTCCCCCGTGGCTATGCCGTCCGCGCCCCGGTGCTCGTCGCAACCGGCGAGCACGATCCGCTGACCACTCCGGCGCTGAGCCGGGAGGCCGCAACCCGGTGCCCGGACGCCCGGTTCACCACGCTCAAGGACGCGGACCATCTCGTCCATCTCGAACGGCCCACGGAGATCGTGGATCTGCTGATCCGCTTTTTCTCCGGCGAGTCCCTCGCCGGTCTCGACTACTGTCACCCGGTCGAGTATCTGCGGCAGCAGTCGGGCGGGACGCTGCCCTCCCCCCGTCCCTCGCACGGCAGTTGAGCGCCCGGCCCTCCTGGTGAGGGCCGGGCTCCGCCGGTTCCCCGTGCGCGTCAGTCCTCGTGCGCCGAGGCGGGCAGCCGGCGCAGCTTCAGCGCCGTGCGGGTGCGGAAGGCGTAGTCCAGCATCCTGGCGGCGTCCGGGAAGCGGCTCGTCCGGTCGTTCAGGACGACGCCGACGACCTCCCGGCCGGAGCGCTTCGCCGCGAACACCAGGCAGGGGCCCGCGGAGCGGGTAGAGCCGGTCTTGACGCCGATCACTCCGTCGTAGGAGCCGAGCAGCTTGTTGGTGTTGTACCAGGTGTAGAGGCGGTTGACGTTCTTCGCCTTCTGTTCGCTGCGCACGGACTTCACGACCTCGGTGAAGGTCCGGTTGCCGAGCGCGTGCCGGGAGAGCACGGCCAGGTCCCGCGGGGAGGCGACGTTGCCGCCGTGCGAGGAGTTGCCGTCGAACGAGTCGAACCGGGTGTGGTGCAGGCCCAGTTCGCCCGCCTTCTCGTTCATCCGCGCGATGAACGACTCGGTGCGCTCCGCCTCGGTGTCGCCGGTGCCGAAGGTGTCTGCGAGGGCGTAGGCGGCGTCGCAGCCGGAGGGCAGCATCAGGCCGTAGAGCAGTTGCCGCACGGTGAGCTTGTCACCGGTGCGCAGGTCGGCCGTGCTCGCCTGGGTGCGGGCGACGTAGTCGCGGTAGGACTGCTGGATGGTGACCTGCCGGTCCAGCTCCCCTGCGTGGTCGTCGAGGACCACGACCGCGGTCATGATCTTGGTGGTGCTGGCCATCGGCCGCTCGGTGTCGGCCTCCTTGCCCCACAGTTGTCCGGCCTTGCTGTCCAGCAGGTACGCGCCCTTGGCGTCGATCCCCGCCGGGCCGTCCGCGGCCCCGGCGGTGGCCGTCGGGAGGGCGACGGCGACGACTGCCGTCGACGCGGTCAGTGCCGCTCCCCAGCGGCGGACCGCACTTCCCCCACGTCGTTCCATTGGTTCTCCCGAATTCCTCGTGCAGCGGCATGAGTTGCCGTGGCATGGGTTGAGGGACGGCATGGTTGCACCCGGTGCCGGTCGGGGAGAAATTACGGCCACTAAAGAGTGAAAGACGATCGTCTGAACGCGGAGATGCCCGCACCTCGCGGTACGGGCATCTGCGGTGCTGTGCGGCGGGGTTCAGCCCTGGCAGACGCCGCGCTCGTAGTCGAAGGTGGCCGTCGCCTTGGCGTACGTCCACTCCGGGTCGAGCAGCTTGTTCTGCAGCTGCTTGGCCGCGTCCTGGTTCTCGACGATGTAGCCGTAGTCCTGCAGCCACGACGGGTAGAGGTTCTTGGACCCGACGTAGAAGGCGGAGCCGTCCACGGAGACCAGCTTGTGGTGCAGGCGATAGGCCTTGCCGTCGGCCCAGTTGGCGCTGTCGGAACTGCGGAAGGTGCCGAGCTGGAGGGTGGAACACATGGCCGCCTTGGCCTTGTCCTGGCTCCCGGTGACGAGGGCCAGGCGGTTGCGCAGGGTGTCGCTGACCTCGCTGAGGGACTTGATCTGCGAGTAGCCGCCGCTGCCGACCGCGCCGCGGTTGGCGGGGTCGCTGACGACGATCCGCACCTTCACGCCGGCGGCCATCTTGGCGGCGATGGCGTCGTAGAGGCGGATGTCGTAGCGGGCGATGGGCGGACAGGTGGCGTTGAGGTCCTGCTGCGAGATCTCGACGTGGTCGGTCGCGCTGGCCACCAGGGCGCGCAGGGCGCTCTCCTCGGGGTTGACCGTGTCGTAGTCGCGGTCGGCGTTGGTGCTGTCGTGCACGCCGACGACGCACTTGGTGTCCGAGGCGGTGGGCAGGTCGGGGCTGAACGCCGACGAGGCGTCCTTGTCCTTGATGCCGACGCCCAGGCCGCCGACGGCGATCACGGGGACGTTTCCGGCCGGCTTGGGGGCGGCGGGGTTGGCGTCCTTCTCCATGGTGGGCATGCAGTCGCCGTTGGACCCCGCGAACCAGACACTGGCCACGTTGCTCTTGTTCTGGCACGTCCACGTCCAGAGCGTGTCCAGGTAGCGGCCGGCCGAGGCGGCGCCGGGGCCGCTCAGGGCGAGGTCGACGTCGGACACCGGGTGGGCGGTGTCGATGTAGTCGTCCTTCCAGCCGTTGATGCCGCCGGCGATCACCGACTCCCCGTCGGTGACGAGGAGTTTGGAGTGGTTCCAGGACAGGCCGGTCTTCGAGGTGGTCATCGACGCGACGTTGAGCGTGATGCTGTCGGCGGCCTTGCCGAGCCGCTTCTTGAGGTCGTCCCGGTAGGACGAGGGCAGCACGTTGAGGTGGTAGACCGGGGCGGCGCCGACCATCACGCGGACCTTGGGCTTGTTCCCGGCCTCGACCGAGGCCTTGAGGCCGGCGGCTATGGCGTCCTGGAAGGCGCCGTCGGGGAAGGGCGCGAGGGTGGAGATGTCCACCGTGCGCTTCGCCTTGGAGATGTTCTCCGTCATCTTGGCGAGCAGCCTCTTCGTGCCCGGCCGGTCGGCGCACGACGCGTCGCCCCAGCACTCGGGGGTCTGCAGCAGCCAGCTCGCGGGGTCCGCGTCGGAGCCGTCCAGCCTGTTGCCCTCGGTGCGCTCCCACACGGTGCCCTCGAGACCGGGCGAGACCTGACGCAGCGTCTGCTCGATGGAGTCGAGGTGCGGGGTGGCGGAACCGTCGGCGAACGCGGGGGCTGCGGGCAGCACGGCGAGGACCACGGCCGAGGCCGTCACGCGGAGCGCGGGACGGCCAGGACGGCGGAGTCGGTTGCGGACCAAGATACTTCCTTTTTGAACGAAGTTGATAGGAACCTGATGGTTTACGGCCATAGACGGCCATAGGTTGATCATCTTGCCGGAAGGTGATGTTCCGCGGCTACGGGTTGCCATGCGCCAGTTTCAGCCACGACATTCCGGCCATCACCCGTACATCTCGCGTATGACATGCCGCTCCCGCACCAGTCCACAGAGGGACGGCGGACGGCCTCGGAGACGGATGACCCGCCCACATCCCTGGCCATAGCTTCGTGATCAACGGTCACGAAAAGAGGCAACTGCATGTACGGCAAGGCATTCGCTCCCGAATACCGCGGCGCTCTGGGCGAGCTCTCGGTCAACTCCTCGCTGGAGGAGGTCCTGGAGAAGGCGCTGGAGCAACGGGACCGGGCCGAACGGGACGGCAACGCCCTGGAGTCGGCGCACGCGGGACTCGCCGTGGCCGAGGCGAGCCGACGGCTCGGCCGGGTGACGGAGGCCGAGGACGCCTGGCGGGAGAGCTACCGGGCGGCACGCCGGGCCGGGGACCAGGGCGCCATGGCGTGGGCCGTATGGAGCGGCGGCACGCTGGCCCGGCAGCGGGGCGCCCTCGCCCTCGCCCGCCGCCTGCTCGCCCTGGCCGCCGAACTGGCCGAGCGCGGCGGGGACATCGTGGCCCGCGGCTACTCGCTGGCCGGACTCGCCGAGACCGGCCGCATCCAGGGCGACTACCAGGCCGTCGGCGAACTGCACGAGAAGCTGCTCGCCGAGGCCCGGCGGCGCGGCGAGGCCCGGCACACCGTGTGGGCGCTGGAGGGCATCGCGCAGATGCACCGCAACACCGGCTCGTACGACACCGCCCTGGCCATGTTCGAGGAGTCGGCCGTCATAGCGGAACGGGCGGACGACGCCCGCGGCCACGCCTGGGCCCTGCGGGGCATAGCCGACGTGGTGTCCCTGCGCGGCGAGACGGAGCGGGCGCTGGAGCTGCTCTCCCGCGCCGAGCGGACCTGCCGGGAGATGCGGCTGGCCAGTGCGCTGGCCTACAACCACAAGATGCGCGGCAACGTGCTCTTCCGGGCGGGCCGTTACGAGGAGGCGCGCGACTGCTACGGCGGCGCGCTGGAGGAGTTCCGGGCCATGGGCGAGCCGCGGGGCGAGGCCCTCGCCCGCCTCGGCCTGGTCAAGTCCCGCGCCCGGCTGGGCCGGGACGGTGCGGAGACCGCGGCCGAGCTCGACGAACTCTCGCGCACGCTCGGCGGGTTCGGGCTGCAGCACGCACGGGAGATGGTCGACAAGGCGCGCGCCGAGCTGGGGCTCGTGGCCGCCGATGCGAGGACGGCGGCCTGAGATGACGACCGTCTTCACCCTCCCGCACACCCCTCCCCCGGCCCTGGTCCGCAGCAGGGACACGGTCGGACCCGCCCTGCGCGCGGCCGTGGCACGGCTGCACCCCTGGCCGCAGCGGATGGCCGCCTACGCGTTCGGCTGGTGCGACGCGGACGGCACCCCGTCCGCCGGCGGCAGCGGCGGCAAGGGCGTCCGGCAGGCCCTCGCGGTGCTGGGCGCCGAGGCGGTGGGCGCGCCCGCGTCCGACGGCGTCACGGCGGCGGTCGCGGTCGAGCTGGTGCATGCGTTCTCGCTGGTGCACGACGACATCATGGACGGCGACGAGCGGCGCCGGCACCGCGAGAGCGTGTGGAAGGCCTTCGGCACGGGCCCCGCGGTGCTGGCCGGGGACGCGCTGTACGCCCTCGCCGTCGAGACGCTGGCCGGGGCCGGGGGCGCGCACACCGCCGCAGCGGTGCGCGAACTGTCCGGAGCGCTGGGCGAGTTGGTGCACGGCCAGGCCGACGACCTGCTCTTCGAGACCCGGCCGTGGACGGGCCCGGAGGCGGTGGGCGCCGCCGAGTACCGGGACATGGCGGTGCGCAAGACGGGGTCGTTGCTGAGCTGCGCCCTGTCCCTCGGCCCCGTACTGGCGGGCGCCGCACCGGGCCGGGCGGCGGCCCTGGCGGAGGCGGGGCGGCAGTTGGGGGCGGCCTTCCAGGCCGTGGACGACCTGCTGGGCATCTGGGGCGATCCGCAGGTCACCGGGAAGCCCGTGCACAGCGACCTGTTGCGGGGGAAGAAGACACTCCCGGTGCTCACGGCGCTGGCCTCGGGGACGGAGGCGGGTCACCGGCTCGCCGGGCTCCTCGGCGGGGGCCCGCTGCCGGCCGTCGAAGCGGCGGGCGCGGCACGGCTGGTGGAGGAGGCCGGGGGCCGGGAGGCGGTGCTGGCGGAGGCGCGCCGCGCGGTGGCGACGGCGCGCCGGTGCCTGGAGAGCGCGCCGCTCGCACCGGGCGCGGTCGCCGAGCTCGGAGAGCTCTCCGCGTTCCTGGTGGAGCGGCGCCTCTGAGGGGCGGACGCCGGGGTCAGGCCTTCACCACGACGCTGCTGACGACCTTGTCGTGCAGGCACTGGCGGTAGGGCTTGTCCCAGGTGCACCACAGGACGTTCAGCAGGTTGCCCAAGGGCACGAAGATCAGGACATAGGTGATGAGCACACGTCCCAGGGCGGCGCCGAAGGACAGGTTCTGCCCGTCGGAGAGCCGGGCGACGCGCAGGCCGCAGATGCGCTTGCCGAAGGTGGCCCCGTACTGGGAGTTCATGTACGGCTCGTAGAACACGAGGGCCGCGATCAGGGCGACGAAGAAGACGATGGCGGTGACGATGCCCGCGCTCTTGTTGGACGACGCCACCATCCCGTTGATCACGCCGACGACGATCAGCGGCACCATGATGATGAGGCCGTCGAGGAGACGCGCCCCGAGCCGGGTGCCCTGGCTGGCGAGGGCCTGCTCGGGCGGGCCCTGCGTGGGGTGGCCCATCGGGTAGCCGCCGCCCATCGGCGGCATGCCGGGCGGCGGGGCCTGGGGGTACTGGGGCGGCTGCGGGGGGCCGTAGCCGTAGGGGTTTTGCGGAGGCTGCTGGTAATTGCTCACGCGGCAGATCCAATAGGAGACGGCATCGATCATACAAATCGGTTCTGCCTCTGAACCAAGATCAACAATTGTCGGGCGGCGGCCTCCGCACCCGTTTATTCGTCCATCTCCCGCCATTCGGGGCGGAGTCCGGCGACAGAGATCGTAAGCAAATAGAGACCACCAGCCGCGAGCAGGGCCGGTCCGAGTCCGACGGCCGCGACGGCCCCGCCCGCGAGCAGGCCCCCGAACGGGATGCCCGCCCAGGCCAGTCCGCCGCTCAGCGCCCTGACGCGGCCCAGCATCGGCCGCGGCACCCGCTCGTAGGAGATCGCCCCCAGGATCGGATTGAGGAATCCCGCGCCGAACCCCGCCACCGCCAGGAGCGCCGCCACCGCCCACAACGGCATTCCGGAGAAGAGGATGACGAACATCGTCGGGCCCGAGAGCACGTAACCGGCGAAGAACACCGGGCGGCGCCGCAACCGGTGGGCCACCGCCGCCGCGATGAGACTTCCGCAGACCGCCGCGGCCCCGAACATGCTGTTGTTGAGCCCGATCGCGGCCGGCCCGTGGCCGGACTCCCGTGCCCAGACGGGCATGAACACCTGGGAGAAGGCCGCGTTCAGCATGTTGGTGCAGCCGACGACCACGGCGATGGTCAGCAGCAGGGGCTCGCCCCGCAGGAAGGCGTAGCCCTGGCGCAGCTGCTGCCCGTAGCCGTCGCGCTCCTCCGCGTCCGGCGCCTTGCGTCCCATGCCGCGTGGCAGCGAGCAGGCGACGATCAGCGAACCGAGGCCGAAACAGGCCGCGTTGACGAACAGCGCGCCGAGCGGGCCGGCCAGGGCGACGAGCGCGCCGCCGACGGCCGGGCCGACCGTGGCGGCGAGCTGCTCGATGACCCCGGCGCACCCGGTGGCGCGCTCCAGCGGAACGCCCGCGCGTTCGGCCGCCTCCGGGACCATGACGTCCTTGGCCAGGTCGCCCGGCCCGCGCACCGAGCCGACGAGGGCGACCAGGACCAGCAGCAGCCAGAGAGGGAGCACGCCCAGGGCGTGGCAGAGCGGGACGAGCAGGGCGGCGACCGCGCTCAGCGAGTCCGCGGCCGAGGAGACCCGGCGCGGTCCGACACGGTCGACCAGCGGGCCGACGAGCGTCTTGACCACCACGTAGGGCGCCAGCTCGCAGCAGGCCACCAGGCCCGTCTGTGTGGCGCTGCCGGTGGTGACCAGGACGAACCAGGGGATGGCGATGGCCGAGACCCGCGTACCGGTGAGGGAGACGGTCATGGCGGCGAGCACGCCGGCCAGCGGACGGATTCTGCGCAGCCGTCCGGGCGCCGCGGGCGCGGCCCCGCGTTCGGCGACCGTCATGACGGGTCCTCGTCGAGCGCCTTGGGCTCGGGGAGGAAGTGCGTCACCAGCAGGACCTGTTCCGCGTCCTCCGGCGCCTCGGTGCGGTAGCGGGATATCACCTCGCGCAGCTCCGTCTTGAGGCGCTCGGTCTCCTCCGGGGTGAGGAACAGGCGGTGGTCGCCCAGGCCGAGGGTGTGACGCCACGGCCGGGGCATGAACGGCATCTGGCTGAGGGCGAGTTGGGTGCGCAGCGCGTGGAGGGTGGCGATGGAGCCGAAGTAGGCGGCGGTGGCCTCGGGCTCCTGGTCCATCAGCTCCTTGTCGCTGAACCAGGTGGCCCGGTGGGCCGCCTTCCACCAGCGCTCGCGGGCGTTGCCGCGCTCCGGGTCCTCCTCGACGAAGCCGGCTGCGCCCAGCTGGCGGAGGTGATAGCTGGTGACGCCGGATCCGACGCCGAGGCGCTCCGCGAGACGGGTGGCGGTGGAGGGGCCGTGGGTGCGGAGGAGGCTGACGAGCTGGACGCGCACGGGGTGCGCGAGGGCGCGCAGGCCCTTGGCGTCCAGGACGACGTCCGTTGCGGGGTCCGGGTGCAACGGGGCGCTGTGCCGCGGGTGTTCGGTGGTCATGGGCGGGAGCCTAGATTGCGAAGAGTTCTTCGCAAAGAGATTTTCGCGAAGGTTTCTCGGCAGTTGAACACGGTCCGGTCCCCGCACAGGCGGTGTTGCGCCCGTGGCGCAGCAGGAGGATGCTCCCTGCGCGAAGGAGGTGCCGGACGTGACGGCGGTCGAGGCGCGAGGTCTGACCAAGAAGTACGGGGACGTCGTGGCGGCCGACGGCATCGACCTGGTCGTGCCCGCGGGCGGGGTGCACGGTCTGCTGGGGCCCAACGGCGCGGGGAAGACCACGTTCCTGCGCATGCTCCTCGGCCTGGTCCGCCCGGACGCGGGGACGCTGCGGGTCCGCGAGAGCGTGGCCGGGTTCGCGGAGAGCCCGCGCTTCTACCCGTATCTCAGCGCCGAGCGGAACCTCGCGCTCCTGGCCGACCTGGACGGCGGCGGTGCGGCGGACCGGATCGACGGCGCCCTGCAGCGGGTCGGGCTCGACGAGCGCCGCAGGGAGAAGGCCGGGGGCTATTCGCACGGCATGCGGCAGCGGCTGGGCATCGCGGCGGCGCTGCTGCGCGCGCCGCAGCTGCTGGTCCTGGACGAGCCGGCGGACGGGCTCGACCCCGCGGGTATCCGCGCCATGCGCGCGCTCGTCGGCGAACTCGCCGGGGACGGGCGGACGGTGCTGCTCAGCAGCCATCACATGGCCGAGGTCGAGGAGTTGTGCGACACCGTGACCATCATGTGCTCGGGCCGGGTGGTGTACTCGGGCACCGTGGAGGAGCTGCGCGGCCGGGCCCCCGACCCCGCGCACCGGCTGCGCACGAGCGACGACGCCGAAGCGCTCACCCTGGCCGGCGGACTGCCGGGAGTACGGGTGGGGCCGCACTCGGGGGGCGGGCTGACGGTGCACGCGGAGCAACCGGCCCTCGACGCCTTCGCGGTGGCGCTGGGACGGGCCGGGGTCGCGGTGCGCGCGCTGCGGCTGGAGGCCACCCCGCTGGAGTCGCTGTTCTTCCGGCTCACCGAAGCCGCGCCCACCGAAGACGTGCCCGCGGAGGACGCATGAGAACCGTGGGCCTGTGGGAGCTGGAGAAGCTCGTCGCCCAGTGGCGGGTGCGCGCGGTGCTCGCGGTGTGCCTGCTCGCCCCGTTCGCCTTCGCGCTGGCCCTGCGGTCCCAGTCGGCGGTTCCCTCGGACACGCTCTTCGGGCGGTGGGTGCACGACTCGGGGTACGCGGTACCGCTGGTGGTGCTCGGCTTCGCCGGACAGTGGGCGTTTCCGCTGCTGACCTGCCTGGTGGCGGGCGACATCTTCGCGTCCGAGGACCATCACGGCACGTGGAAGACGATCCTGACCCGGTCCCGGTCGCGCGCGGTGATCTTCGGCGGCAAGGTGCTGGCGGCGGCGGTCTTCGCGCTGGTCGTCGTGGCACTGGCGGGAGCGGCCTCGCTCGCGGCCGGGGTGCTCCTGATCGGGCATCAGCCGCTGGTGGCACTGGACGGCTCGCAACTGACCTCGGGCCGGGCCGCGGAGCTGGCGGTGTGGGCGTGGCTGACGGCCCTGCCCCCGGTGCTGGGGTTCACCGCCCTGGGCGTGCTGTTCTCGGTGGCGGCCCGGCACAGCGCCGCCGGGATCCTGGGGCCGGTGGTCGTGGGGCTGCTGATGCAGCTGTCCTCGTACGTCAACGGGGTGGACGCGGTCCGGCACGCCCTGCTAACCACGCCGTTCGACGCCTGGCACGGGCTGGCGACGGCGCGTCCGTACTACGGGCCGCTGGTGGAGGGGTGCGCGGTGAGCGCCGGTTACGCCCTGGCGTGCCTGGCGGCCGCGTATGTCCTGTTCCGGCGGCGCGACTTCGGCAAGGGGTGAGCAGTGGGCAGCAGGCGTGCACGGACCGGGGCGGCCGCGGCCGCCGTGGCGGCCCTGGCCCTGACGGCCGCCGGCTGCGGTGACGGCGACATCACCGCGGCCCGGCTGGAGGCCGCCGTCGGGCCGGAGTTCCGCAATCTCTACGTCCGGCAGCAGACCGTGCTGCACAGCGAGCACAACGGGGTCACCCCAGACGCCTGGGCCCGCTGCAAGAAGGGCGGGCCGGACACAGCGGACCGCGGTGCGGGCGACGACTGGGTGTGCGTGGTGCGGTGGCCCTCCGGGGGCGGCATCACCAGGCCGATCAGCTATGAGGTGGAGGTCAAGCCGAACGGCTGTTTCGTGGCGCAGGGGCCGGCGGGGCTGGTGGGGCAGCAGCGGGTTGTCGGTGCCGACGGCGAACGGCATACCAATCCGCTGTATGCGTTTGACGGGTGTTTCGACGTCTCCCGTTAACTTCCGTCAACTACGTTGCCGCCGTACGGTTTTCGCCATGACGAAGCGCTCCGCTGGAAGTGCAGTTCTTCATCTGCGGGCCGTCCTGGGCTGGTCGCGCAGTTCCTCGCGCCCCTTGCGGGGCGCCACCCGTACAAGACACAGATCCACCGCCGTCGCCGCCCTCGCCGTTGCCACCGCCTTTGCCACCACGGCCGCCGCCACCGCCGTCGGTATCAGCGGCGGATTCGGCAAGGACAAGGTCGGCACCGAGACCGCCAAGGGCATCCTGCTCCCCTCCAACCAGCGCATCACCCCCTTCGGCGTTCGCCACCGCATCGACGGCGGGCGGCTGTTGTCGAGCACCGTCAGCCCGGACGGCGCCCGTATCGCCGCCGTCACTTGGAAGAGCTTCACCGGTTTCCTCACCGTCTTCGACGCCCGCACCGGCAAGGTCGTCCAGCAGACGGGCACCGGGCAGGGCAAGGACCAGCGGTTCGGCGACGGCTCCGCCGGCACCGACGCGCCGCTGTATTCGCCCGACGGCCGCACCCTGTGGTTCCCGCAGGCCAGTGACGTGGTGCGGTTCACCGTCGGCCGCGACGGCACGGTCTCGAAGCCGGTGGTCGTCAAACTCACCGGTGCGCACGGCAGTGCCCTGCCGGGCGGCATGGCCCTCTCCCCCGACGGCTCCCGGCTCTACGCCGCCCTCAACGGGAGCAACACCCTGGGGGTCGTCGACACCAGGACGAACAAGCTGGTGAAGGAGATCAAGGTCGGCAATGCGCCCCGGCAGGTCGTCCTCTCCGGCGGCAAGGCCTTCGTCTCCAACGAGGGCGGACGCCCGGCCACGGCACGGGACTTCACCAACCTCTCCGACGGGACCCCGCTCGTCGCCGACCGCACGACGGGCGCCGCGAGCACCGGTACCGTCTCCGTCGTCGACCTCGCAGCGGAGAAGGAGACGGCGACGGTGAAGGTGGGCCTGCAGCCCACCGCCCTGTATCTGAACGGCAGTTCGCTGCTCGTGGCCAACAGCAACGACGACTCCGTCTCGGTCGTCGACACCGTCAGGCAGCGCGTCACCCAGACGTTCAACACCAACCCGCTGCCCGGCTCCGAGGTCGGCAGCCACCCCAACGGGCTGACGATGCCGGACGCGCACCACGTGCTGGTCTCCCTCGGCCGGGACAACGCGCTGGCCCAGTACCGCTGGGACGGGCCGCGTTCGCCCGTCCACTACGAGGGGCTGATCCCCACCGACTGGTACCCGGTCACCGTCCAGTACGACAAGGCCGTGCGCAAGGTCGTCGTCACCAACGCCCGGGGCATCGGCGCGCGCGGCCCCGCCTCCACCGTCCACGACGGCCCCGACACCGAGCCCGCGACCGGGCACAACACCTACGACGACACCGGCACCCTGACCACCTTCGCCCCGCCCACCCGGGCGCAGCTCGGCAGGCTCACCCACCAGGTGTTCGCCGACAACGACTGGGAGAAGCTGCTGGCGCGCGGCGGCGGCCCCGACCGCAAGGCCCCGCCCGTGCCGGTGCCGGCCCGCCTCGGGGAGCGGTCGACGATCGACCACGTCTTCCTGATCGTCAAGGAGAACCGGACCTACGACCAGGTGCTCGGCGACATGGGCAAGGGTGACGGCGATCCCTCGCTCGCCCAGTTCGGCAGGCGCGTCACGCCCAACCACCATGCGCTGGCCGAGCGGTTCGGGCTGTTCGACAACTTCTACGACGAGGGGACGCTGTCGGCCGACGGCCACAACTGGCTGACGCAGGCCGACGCCAACGACTACATCGAGAAGGAGTTCGGCGCCTTCTACCGCAGCTACCCGTCCCAGGGCGCGGACGCGCTCGCGTACCAGCGCAACGGCTTCCTGTGGGACGCCGCGCGGCGGGCTGGGCGCTCGGTGGAGAACTACGGCGAGTACGTCAACCTCCAGCTGCCGGCGACCGGTGCGGTGCCGTCCTGGTCCGACTGGTACAGGACCTCGCGCATCCTGGAGGGCAAGGAGAGCGGGCAACTGCCGGTGCCGACCGGGAAGTACCCCAGCACCTCGGACATTCCCTCGCTGACGGCGGTCAACCGGCCGGACTTCCCGACCTTCGACACCGACATCCCCGACCAGTACCGCGTCGACGTGTGGCTGCAGCACTTCCGGCAGGCCGAGAAGAGCGGGAAGCTGCCGAACCTGACGCTGATGACGCTGCCGCAGGACCACACGGCGGGCAGCAGCGGCAAGGACCCGTACCCGACCGCCATGGTGGCCGACAACGACCTCGCGGTCGGGCGGCTCGTGGACGCGGTCTCGCACAGCCGGTTCTGGAAGTCCTCGGCGGTGTTCGTCGTCGAGGACGACTCGCAGGACGGCGTCGACCACGTCGACGGGCACCGGGCGCCGGTGTGGATCGCCAGCCCCTACGCCCGGCGCGGGGCCGTGGTGAGCACGTACTACTCGCAGCTCAACGTGGTCCGGACGATCGAGCAGATCCTGGGCGTCCCGCCGATGAACCAGCTGGACCGGGCCGCCGAGCCGATGTCCGACGCCTTCACCGCCCGTCCCGACACGGCCCCGTTCAGCGCGCTGCCCAACCAGGTGCCGCTGGACCACGGGCTCAAGAAGGCGCAGGCGGCGGCCCCGTCGGCGGAGCCGCTCGACGTCCCGCACGGCATGGCGGCCGTCGCACGGCAGTGGGAGCTGTGGAGCGCCCAGCAGCCCACCGGGGGCAACCGGCCGCAGCTCGACCAGGTCAATCCGGCGCAGTTGAACAGGATCGACTGGTACGAGTCCACCGGCTGGCGCCGCCCCTACCCGGGGGATGCGCGCATCCTCGGGCCCAACGACGTCCCCGGAAAGGACAAGCCCCCGCAGGAACTCGACTGACGGCCGCTCTACGGTGGGCGGATGATCGCTGACGCGTACGACATCCCGCCCTGCCCCCTGGCTCCCGGCGTCCTGCTGCGCCCGCTCGCGGCCGAGGACGCCGGGGCCCTGGCCCTCGCCTACGGCCGCAACCGTGACCACCTGCGGCCGTGGGAACCGCGCCGGGACGAGGCGTTCTTCACCGAGGAGGGCCAGGCCGCCCGGGTGGGCGAGCTGCTGGCGATGCGCGGTGCCGGGCGGGTCGCGCCGTGGGTGGTGGCCGACGAGCAGGACGGCATCGTCGGGGTGGTCAACCTGAACAACATCGTCCAGGGGGCCTGGCGCAGCTGCAACCTCGGCTACTGGATCGCCGCCGGCCACGCGGGCCGGGGGCTGGCGACGGCGGCGGTGACGGCGGTGTGCCGGGCGGCGGACGAGCGGCTGGGGCTGCACCGGATCGAGGCCGGCACGGTGACGGCCAATGCGGCCTCGCAGCGCGTGCTGGCCAAGTGCGGGTTCGAACTCATCGGCCACGCACGGCAGTACCTGCACATCGACGGGGAGTGGCGGGACCACGTCCTCTTCCAGCGCATCCTCAACGACCGGCAGCCGGCGGGCTGATCACGGTGCGACGGGACCCGGACACCGGCGGTGTGTGTCCGGGCCCCGTCGCGCGACCGCCTCGGAATCTATGTCTTGCCGACGCATGGCTGTTACACAACAGTCGGAAAACCGGAGGGTGCGGATCATAGGATCGACTGCATGGCCCGCCGGGCAATTGGTACCTGATTGGCGCTAATTGTCCATTTTCATTGCACTACCGCGCTCAATTGGCGCAGGAGATGGGAGAGACACCTGTGCCGGGGGGAATAGCGCGCCGACGCGTTCTGCAGGTGACCGGCGGAGGACTCGTCCTCGGGGCGGCGGGCGGAGTGGGCGTCTGGCAGTGGCCGGCGCCCGGGAGCGGGAAGCCGCACCGCGCCGACGAGGTCTCGGCACGCCCTGCCAAGGCCGCGACGACGGAGTCCTTCGTGCACGTCATCGCGCACGCGGACGACTCCCTGTACTTCATGAACCCGGAGCTGGAGCAGGCCGTCACCAGCGGGGCGCCGACGGTGACCGTCTGCATGACGGGCGGTGAGTCGGACGGCCGCAACGCCCTGTCCCACAGCCCCGGTTACGCCCGGCTCCCGGAGAAGCGCGCCGACTTCGTCCGCGCCCGCATCAACGGACTCCGCGAGGCCACCGCCCACATGGCCACCGGCGACTGGCTCAGCCCGTGGACCGTGGAGGCGACCACCCTCCTGCCGGGCTTCCAGGCCGAGTTGCACACCCTCAAAGCCGCGCCCCAGGTCCAGCTGATCTTCCTGGAGCTGATCGAGGCGCGGTTCATCAAGGCACCGCGCAAGGACAGCCTGCGCGGCCTGTGGCTGGGGGCCACCCCGAAGCTGACGACGCTCGTGCCGACCGCGAGCCCGGTCACCCGGCCCTACCTCTACACCCGCCAGCAGGTCGTCGACACGCTCACCGCCGTCTTCGAGCGCTACCGGCCCACGGTCGTGCGCACCCTGGACCCCAACCCCACCCACCGGGCGCAGCAGCCGCACGGCGCCCTGCCTCCCGGCGTGCCGCAGGTCCTGCAGGGCATATCCCACTACGACCACCAGGACCACACGACGTCCGCCTACTTCACCCAGGCCGCCCTGGCGCAGTACTGGGGACGCAGGCACTCCCGGCCCACGGCCGTGGAGAGTTACGTGGGCTACGAGGTCTCCCTGCTGCCCAGCAACCTCGACCGGCCGGCGATCAGGCACAAGCTGGAGGCCCTCGACATCTACGGCTGGGCGGACGGCAAGGACTGCGGCGACCCGGCGGGCTGCGGCGACCGCAAGGTGGGCAACCGCTCGAAGGACACCCGCTGGTCGGACAACCTGCGCCACCGGGCGACCGGCACCCAGCGCTGGGTGCAGCCGCTCCCCGACGGCCGGCTCGCCGCCTTCGCCCTGCTGGACGGGCAGGCGCAGTGCTGGACCGAGACCCGGGCCGGCAGCGGCGTCTGGTCCCGGCCCGCCCGGGTCGACGGCTCGATGCTGGAGGGCCAGGTGCAGGTCCTGCGCCACTCCGACGGCACGCTGCAGCTGTTCTCGGTGCGGACGGTGCTGCCGGCGCAGGACACCCCGCACCACCGGGAGATCGTCACCTCCCGGCAGACCGGCCCGGTCTCCCCCGGCCGCACCCCGGCCTTCGGCGCATGGGAGTCCCTCGGCTCCCCCGAGGACGACCCCGAGCGGTCGATGGAGGTCGGCTACCCCGTCGCGGTGGCGGCCAAGGACGGCACGGTCCACGTCTTCGTCAAGGACTACGCGGGCGGCATCAGCACCCGCCGGGGTGCGGACGGCCGGGACTGGAGCGACTGGGAGCAGGTCGACCAGGAGACGGACGACACCCCCGTGAAGGTCGAGGACGGTCTCGACGCGGTGCTCGACGCCAAGGGCCGCGTCCATCTCGTCGCCGCCGACACCAAGACGGTTCTGCACTGGATGTCCGACGAGTCCGGGGGCCCGCTGCGGCTCGCCGGGCCCACCCGGCTGCCCGCCACCACCGGGCCGCTGACCCTGGCCGCGCTGCCGGGCGGGGGTGTACGGATGGCCTCGCGCGAGCCGTTCACCGCCCGCGTGGTCGTCACCGACCGCCCGGAGAACGGCAGTTGGCGGGTGACCGCGCAGTGCCAGGCGATCGGCGGCTACGGCCGGGTGGCGCTGGAGCAGGCGGGCCGGACGACCGTGCTCGCCGCCCGCGACGGCAAGGGGCTGGTCCGGCTCTCGGCCGGCTCCGGGCGCCCGGGTCCCTGGCAGGACGCGGGTGTTCCTCACCGGGGTGTCGTCGGGTTCGCCCAGGATGCCAAGGGGCGCACCGTTGCCGTTGCACTTGGCTTGGACGGGACGGTCAGCAGCGTTCGGGGCCGCGCCCCGGGAGCGGTGGCGTTCGGGGACTGGGTGGACCTCAGCGGGAAGGCTCTCGGCGACCTGCAGACGTCTTGACGGCTTTGTCGGTCGGCTGCAGGCCGCCTTGGGCTGGTCGCGCAGTTCCCCGCGCCCCTTACGGGGCCCGAAGCACGTCTGCCATCGCCTTGATGACCTCCGCCTGGTGCTGCGCGAGGTAGAAGTGCCCGCCGGGGAAGACCTGCAGGGAGAACGGGCCTTCGGTGTGCTGCTCCCAGGCTGCGGCCTCCTCCACGGTCGCCTTCGGGTCGTCGTCGCCGATCAGGCCGAGCACGGGGCACCGCAGCGGCTCCCCCGGCTCGTAGGCGTACGTCTCGATGGCGCGGTAGTCGGCGCGGATGGACGGCAGGATCATGCGCAGCACCTCCTCGTCGCCCAGCAGTTGGGTGTCGGTGCCGCTGAGTTCCTTCACCTCGTCGATGAGGCCTTCGTCGTCGCGCAGGTGCACCGTCTCGTCGCGGTGTGTGGACGGGGCGCGGCGGCCGGAGGCGATGAGGGCGGCCGGGACGACGCCCTTCTCGCGCTCCAGGCGCCGGGCGACCTCGAAGGCGAGTATGGCGCCCATGCTGTGGCCGAACAGGGCCAGCGGGCGGTCCGCCCAGGGCAGCAGGGCCGCGTACACCTTGTCGGCGAGGTCGGGGATGTTGTCGATCAGCGGCTCGGTGCGGCGGTCCTGGCGGCCGGGGTACTGCACGCACAGCACATCGGCGAAGTCCGGCATCGACCGCGAGACGGGGAAGTAGAAGCTCGCGGAACCGCCCGCGTGCGGCAGGCAGACCAGCCGGACGGCAGCGTCCGGGCGCGGGTGGTACCGGCGGATCCACAGGCTGTTGTCGTCGGCATTCACGGTATGGGTGCGTTCCTTCCGGGATGGTGCGGTGGGCATGCAGGAATGCCGGGGTGACCCCCCGGCATTCCTGGCCTGTCGGCGGGAATTACGACGCCGTGACGTCCTGCTTGATGATGCGCTCGACGTTCCGTTCGGCCAGCGCCGTGATGGTGACGAACGGGTTGACGCCGACGGAACCCGGAATCAGCGAACCGTCGGTCACGTAGAGGTTCTGGTAACCGGCGACGCGGCCGTAGTCGTCCGTCGCCTTGCCCAGGACGCAGCCGCCGAGCGGGTGGTAGCAGAAGTCGTCGGCGAAGGCCTTCAGCTGGGTGCCGAAGAGGTCGTACCGGTAGATCGTCGTGTTCGCCTTGTTGATCTTGTCGAACAGTGCCTTGGCGGCGTTGACCGCGGGGGCGTTCTGCTCACGGGTCCAGTTGAGCTTCGCGCTGTCCGACGCGGCGTCGTAGACGAAGGTGCCGCGCTGGGGGTTCTTGGTGATCGCGAGGTAGAGGCTGACCCAGGTCTCCAGACCGGCCGGCATGGGGGCGATCTCCGCGAAGACGGAGGAGTCGCTGTTGTCCCAGGCGTCGATGCCGAGGGCGGGGATCGAGGACTGGTGGGCGCCGGTGGGGTTCCACATGTGGTTGGCCCGGGCGGTCATGATGTTGCCGTTCGGGCCCCAGCCCGCGCCCACCTCGGAGTTGAGGTTCGGCAGGGTGCCGGTCTCGCGGGCGCGCACCAGCAGTTCGGTGGAGCCGAGGCTGCCGGCGCCCAGGAACAGGTAGCGGCAGGAGATCTGCTTGGTGGCCAGCAGCTTGCCGCCGGTGTCCTTCTGCTCGACGGTCAGCACGTAGCTGCCGTCCTTCTGCTGACGGATCTGCTTGACCTGGTGCAGGGTCTGGATGGTGACCTTGCCGGTGCCGAGGGCGGCGGCCAGGTAGGTCTTGTCCAGGCTCTGCTTGCCGTGGTTGTTGCCGTAGATGACCTCGGTGGCCAGGGCGGACTTGGGCACCTCGCCGGCGGCCTCGCGCTGCATGTAGCCGAAGTCGTAGACGTTGGGGACGAAGACGGTGCCCAGCCCGGCCTTGCCCGCCTGCTCGCGCGAGACGCGGGCGAACTTGTACCACTCGGTGTCCTCGAACCACTTGGTGTCGATGTGGTTGACGCGGAGCATGGAGTTGGCGCGCGGGAAGTAGCGGTCGTACATCTCGGAGGAGTCGACCCGCGGGAGGATCTCCTCGAAGTAGGAGCGCTTGGGCTCCACGGCCATGCCGCCGTTGACGAGCGAGCCGCCGCCGACGCCGCGTCCCACGTAGACCGACATCTGGTCGTAGTTCACGCGGTCCAGGACACCGGCGTAGGGGTCGATGTTCCGGTTGACCACGTCGAGCCAGAGGAAGCTGCCGAGCGGGGCCTCGGTGCGGTTCTTGAACCAGCTGGAGCGCTTGTCCGGGTTGAGCATGCCGCAGAAGATGTTGCCGTCGGGGCCGGGCTGGTTCCACAGCTGGCCCATCTCGAGCATCATCGTCTGCACGCCCGCCTCGCCGAGGCGCAGGGCGGAGACGGCCGCGCCGTAGCCGGTGCCGATGACGACGGCGGGGACGAATCCGCCGTCGTCGGCCGCGGACCGGGCGGCGGCGGCCGCGCGCGGGGTGGCGATGGTGGTGCCCCCGGCGAGGGCGGCGGCGCCGAAGGCGGCCATGCCGAGCATGCGGCGACGGGACAAGTGCTGTTGTGCAGTCACGCGGGGTCTACCTGACCTTTCCGAGACGGTACTTCAGGGGTGGGGAAGGTGGTTCGGGGGGTGACGGGGACGGTCACCAGGCGACCGGCAGCCGGTCGACGCCGTAGACCTGCATGTCGTGGCGGAGCGGGATCTCCTCCGCGGGGCAGGCCAGGCGCAGTCGCGGGAAGCGTTCGAGGAGTGCGGTGAGGCCGACGCGCAGTTCGATGCGGGCCAGTTGCCGGCCGAGGCACTGGTGGATGCCGTACCCGAAGGCGAGGTGGCCGGTGTCCGCACGGGAGACGTCCAGGGCCTCGGCCCGCTCGAAGCGTGCGGGGTCGCGGTTGGCGGCGTTGAGCGAGACCACGACGACCTCGCCCTCCTTGACGAGGGTGCCCTCGATCTCGGTGTCCTCCAGCGCGGCCCGGGTGGGACCGTGGTGGACGATGCTGAGGTAGCGCAGCATCTCCTCCACCGCGCTCTCCGCCAGGGAGGGGTCGGCACGCAGGGCGGCCAGCTGGTCGGGGTGTTCGAGCAGCAGGAAGGTGCCGAGGGCGAGCTGGTGGGCGGTGGTCTGGTGGCCGGCGACCAGCAACAGGAAGGCGATCGAGGCGAGTTCCTCGTCGGTGAGCCCGGGGTCGGCGGCGACCAGGCCTCCGAGGAGGTCGTCGGCCGGCTCCGCGCGCTTGAGCCGCACCAGTCGGAGCAGGTAGGCGCCGAGGGAGACGAAGGCCGCGGTGACCTCCTCGGTGGACCGGCCGAAGCTGCTCCACAGGCGGGCGTCGTGCTGGAACTCCTCCCGGTCGGCGCGGGGCACGCCGAGGAGTTCGGCGATGACGAGCGAGGTGACGGGGAGGGCGAAGTGCTCGACGAGGTCGGCCGGGGAGCCCATGGTCTCCATGGCGTCGAGGTGTTCGCGGGTGATCCGCTCGGTCCACCCGGTCAGCTGCCGCATCCGGGGTGCGGTGAACTGTCCGGTGAGGAGCGTGCGACAGTGCGGGTGTTCTTCCAGGGTCGCGGCGCGGGGAACGGGCGGGTGGTCAGGTTCTCCGCGGGCGCTGAAACGGGAATCGGATAACACCGTGCGCGCGGCGGAATATCCGGTGACGAGCCAGCCGAGGCGGCCGTCGGCGAATGCCATGCGCGTGAGGGGGGCCTTCTGCCGCAGTGACTGCATTTCCGCCGGCGGACCGAAGTATTTCTCGCGGGCTGTCGAGAAGGTCACCGGCGCGGCCTGGGTCATGTAGGCCCTTTCACGGGGTTGGCATTCTTCCTGTGTGCATGCGCTCCAGAGGTGCACGACCATGGATCGGCGCCGTCGAAATGACCGTATGAAGGCGATGTGAGGACTGTCAACGAGATCGGTCCCCGGCAGGCTAACCCTGCGGGAACGGGCGCGGGGTTCGGTTACCGGGGGTACCGGTGGGTCGGGGCTTCGGTACGGTTCGGTCCCGCACCGCCGGGGCCGGGGCAGGCCCTACCCTCGGGCCGTCCCCGCCGGGCCGGGCAACAGGTGGGCGACGGCGGCCAGTTCCGCCCGGCCCGCCACCTGGAGCTTGCGGTAGGCGCGGGTGAGGTGCTTCTCCACCGCCCGTGAACTGACCTCCAGCTGCTCGGCGATGTCCTTGTTGGACGCTCCGTGGGCGGCGAGCCCGGCGACCCGGCGTTCGGTGCGGGTGAGGGCCTCGACGGCCAGCGAGGTCTGGCCGGAGGCCATGGCGTGCAGTTCGCGACGTGCCCGTTCCACGATCCACGGCGCACCGCAGGCGAGGGCCTGGTCGCGGGCCTGGCGCAGCCGCACCTCGGCCTCGGCGGGCCGGTCCGCCGTCTGCAGCCGCCGCCCGAGCAGCAGCGCGGTGCGGGCCCGTTCCATGGCGTTGACCGAATGTTCCAGGGTGGCGGCGGACTCGCGCAGCAGCTCGATGCCGCGCTCCCCCTCGGTGACCGCGCCCTTGACGCGCTGGGCGCGGCCGATGGCCACGGGGGTGCCCCAGGCCACGGCGCGCTCGTACTCCTCGTCCACGAGGTCGTGGGCGTGGTCCTGCCGGCCCAGCCGGTAGTGCAGCCCGGCGGCCCACGAACGCCAGGGGAAGACCGCGGGGTTGCACCAGTCGGCGCGCTCCGCCGAGCGGCCCCAGTCGAGGAAGTACTCCAGGGCGGTGGGCAGGTCGCCGCGGGCGGCCGCGTTGGAGCCGCGGATGAGCTGGAGCGAGGAGGGCCGGTAGCCGTGCCCGTCGCCCTCGCGGCGGTGCGAGAGCAGCCGCCGCGCCAGCTCGGCGTCCCGGGTCTGCAGGGTGACCAGCACGACGGCGGTCATGGCCTGGAGCGTCGCCCAGTCGGCGATGCCCAGGTCGAGGGCCTCCTCGGCACGGGCGCGGGCCTCCTCCAGCCGGCCCTGGGCGAGCAGGACGTGGGCCAGTTCGAGGGAGATCACGGCGTGCGGGACGGTGGCGTTCTCCCTGCGGGCGCGCTCGCGCGCGGTCTCCAGCCAGGAGCCGACGGCCTCGACGGAGTCGGCGGCGACGAGCACGTGGGCGAGCAGCGGCAGGGCCGTGTGCACGTGGCCCGGTGCGGCGGGCTCGTACTGCAGGACGCGGTTGGCCAGCGGGGCGACCTCGGCCGCGGTCATGCGCTGCGTCAGGGTGGCGCCGTGCAGCAGCACCGTGACGAGCTCCCGCTCGGCCGCGGTGTCCAGGCGGGGTACGGGGCCCAGGGTGCGCAACCGGTCGGCGCTCAGGACCAGTTCCTCGGGTCCGGCCACGGCCACGTGGCGGGCCCTGGCCTCCATGCGCAGGGCCATCTGCCGTTCGGTGCCGCGCAGGGACCCGGGGTCGCCCAGTTCCGCGGCCAGCTTGACGACCGCGTCGACGACCGGCGGCGGGCAGCCGCCGAGCAGCGAGGGCGGTATCCGGGCGGCCGCCAGGGCGCGTTGGGCGGCGGTGGGCAGCAGCAGGAGGGCCTGCGAGAGGTGCCGCATGGCGGCCTGCGGGTCGAAGGCGCGCTCCACGGTGGCCAGTTCGACCAGGAGGGCCGCCCGGTCGGGCCCGGCGGGTGCGCTGCCCAGCAGGGCGCGGCGCAGGTAGCGGGCCGCGTCCCGGGGTGCGCCGCGCCGTACGGCGGTCGTGGCGCCGGCCCGGAGCACCTCGACGGCCCAGGTGTCGTGGCAGGAGGTGGCGGCGAGGAGCTGGGTGGCTGCCAGTTCGGCGGAGTGGCCGGCGCTGTGCAGGAGCAGCGCGGCGTAGACGTGGATGTCCTCCTGTTCCGCGGGGGTCATCGACTCCTCGACGGCGTCGCGCACGGCCCGGTGGACGAAGCGCAGGCCGGGCCCGTCGGCCAGCAGTCCGAGCCGGCGCAGCCCCCGGACGGCCTCCTCGCGGCCGATGCCGTCGAGTCCGGCGAGGCGGCCGGCGAGCTCCGGGTCGGCGGCCTCGTCCAGGACCGCGAGGGCCTTGGCGAGTTCGCGCACGGGCGCAGGCTGGGAGCGCAGGGCGACGGCGAGCCGCTCGCGCAGGGAGGCCAGGCCGGGCTCGCGCACGGTGTGCGCGCGGGCGGCCACGGGTTCGCCGGTGCCGGCGAGGGCGGCCAGGGTGGCGGTGAGGAACATCGGGTTGCCGCCGGTGGCCTCGTGGCAGGCCGTCACATAGGCGAAGTCGCCGGCCCGTCCGAAGCGGTCGGCGACCAGGGCCGCGGTGCTCGCCGGGGACAGCGGGCCCGGGCGCACGACGTGGGCGGCGCGGTCGGTGATGTCGTGGACGCGGGGCTCGTCGGCGCCGGGGTCGCCCTCGCGCACGGTGGCGGCCACGGCGACGTGCAGGCCGCCCAGCCGCTTGGCCAGCAGGCCGAGCCAGCGCAGCGAGGGCGTGTCGGCCCATTGGAGGTCGTCGACGAGCATCAGCAGGGGGGTGCGTGCGCTGCGCTCGGCGACCAGGGAGAGCAGTTCGCCGTGCCGCTCGGGGCCGGAGGGGTCGCAGAGCGGGTCGGCGGGCGTTCCGGTCAGCAGGGGGTCCAGGAGCTGGCTCACCACGCCGAGCGGGAAGTCCCGTTCGAGCACGGCGCCGCTGGCGGTCAGGACCTGCATCCCGCGCCGCTCGGCGGCCGCGGGCAGGGCGCGCAGCAGGGCGGTCTTGCCGTTGCCGACGCCGCCGGTGACGACGACGAGGGATCCGGCGCCCCGCTCCGCGCCCTCCATCGCGGCGGTGATCAGGTCGAGTTCGTGCTGCCGGTCGAACAGCAGGGGGGTCATGGTGTCTCCATGGGTAGGGGGTGCCCGACGGGCCGGTGCGGGCCCTGCTGTGTCTGTGCGTGGCGAGGTGCCGTGCCGGGGGCTCCCCCGGCGGTGGCCGGGGGAGCCGCAGGGCCCGTGCCGGCCCGTCGGGCACCCTCCGGGTCGCCCAGCGCTACGGCCAGCTGCAGGCGCCCCCGGATGCCCAGCTTGCGGTAGGCCTTGGTCAGGTGGAGTTCGACGGTGCGCAGGGTGACCTGGAGTTCGGCGGCGATGGCGCGGTTGGCCAGGCCGCCCGCGGCCAGTGCGGCCACGCGCAGTTCGGCGTCGGTCAGCCCGTGCGGCGTGCCCGGCGCGGGTGCGGCGGGCCGTTCCGCGGCGGGGGCCGGGCGGGCGGCCGTGGCTCCGCTGCCGAGCAGGGAGTCGATGGTGCGGTGGCCGGAGAAGGGTGCGGTGCCCAGGGCGACGAGCGCCTGCCGGTACTGCCAGCTGGCCGGTGCCCCGGCGGCCGGGTGCGGGTGGTGCAGCCGGCCGCCGGTGAGGGTGCCGAGCAGGGCCTCGGTCACGATGCCGGGGGCGCCCCAGACGAGGGCGAGGCGGCGCTCGTCGGCGAGCAGTTCGGCGGCCGCCGGGCCGTCCGGCTCCGGGCCGTGGGCCAGGGCGGCGGCCGAACGCCAGGGCAGCAGCGCCGGGTTGAGGACCTGGCGGGAGAGCAGCAGCCGCCCGCACTCCAGCAGGTCGGCGAGCGCCTGCTCGCGCTGCCCGTCGGCCAGCCGCACCCGGCCGCGGGTGTAGAGCAGGTAGGCCCAGGCCAGGCCGCCCTCGGCGCCGGCCGGGCGGGCCAGGGCGAGGGTCCGTTCGGCCGCGCTCCGGTCGCCGCGCTCCAGGAACAGCAGGGCCTTGAGGGCGATGAGGCCCGGGGTCATCAGCGGGTGCCAGCAGTGCGGGGGCATGACCTCCTGGGCCCGGTCCAGGGCGACGCTCGCCGCGTCGGGCCGCTCGCGGCGCAGTTCGGTGAGGCCCGCGACGAGGAGGGCGAGCCCGGCGACGGCGCGGGAGTCGGTGTGTTCCGCGTACACCAGCACCCGGTCGAGGGCGGCGCGGGCCTCGGCGAAGTCGCCGCTGAGCACGAGCGCGTGACAGGCCGCCACCTGGAGGGTCGGCGGGACGACCGCCCGGGCCTCCGGTGCGAGGGCGGCGCGGGCCAGCTGCCGGGTGCGGGTGACGTCGCGGCCGAGCAGGGCGGCGCGCCAGGCGGCCACGGCCGCTTCGGCGGGCTGCTCGGGCAGCTCCGGGAGCTCGTCGACCGGGGGCCGGTCCAGTTCGTGGACGGCTTCGGGCTGGCTCTGCTCGGCGAGCCAGTACAGCGCGCGCAGTGCGGCGCGGTCCGCCGAGCCCGGTTCCGTCCGGCCGATGCACTGGGCGATCAGCGGCTGTGCGGCGACGACGTCGCCGCGGGCCACGAGGAGTTCGGCGGCCCGTACCCAGGAGGGCCCGGCGTCGGCGTGGGCGGGGACGAGCAGGGCCTGGCGCAGGTGCCGGTCGGCGGCCTCGGGCTCGGAGGGCAGGACGGCCGCGCTCAGATCGGTCAGCAGCCGCACGCGCAGCGGCGGGGGCATCGGCTCGCGCAGGGCGCGCTGGAGCAGCCGGGCCGCGGCGGTCCCCCGCCCGGCGATGCGGCAGCGGGCGGCCTCCCGGCGCAGGACGTCCACCGCCCAGGCGGCGCCCAGCACCCGTGCGCCCAGCAGCATCCGCGCCACGCCGCTGTCGGGGACGGCCACCCGGTGCGCCCAGTCGGCGGCGCGGGCGTGCAGTTCCTCGCGCCGCTCGGTGCTGAGCCGGCCCAGGACGGCCTCGGCCGCCTTGGGTTCGCGGAAGGCGGGCCGGGGGCCGGGGGTGAGCAGGCCGGTGCCGGAGAGCAGCGTGAGGGCGCGGGCGGCGCCGGTGGTGCGGGGCTCGGCGAGGGAGGCGATCATGCCGGTGCTGCAGTCCTGTCCGGCCACGGCGACGACGCGCAGGACGTCCAGGAGTTCCTCGGGGAGCACGGCGAGGGTGCGCAGCGTGCGTTCGCGGACGGCCTCGGCGGCGCTGTCGGTCAGGTGGGGCAGGTGGTCGATCCACGGGCGCCAG
The DNA here is from genome assembly GCF_047456005.1 of Streptoverticillium reticulum. Taxonomy (NCBI): domain Bacteria; kingdom Bacillati; phylum Actinomycetota; class Actinomycetes; order Kitasatosporales; family Streptomycetaceae; genus Streptomyces; species Streptoverticillium reticulum. The sequence continues at coordinate 1,107,488 of NZ_CP179755.1, forward strand.
CCGTGCCGGCCGAACCGGCGGACGACCGAGCGCAGTACGGCGGGGTTGCCGCCGACGGCTCGTGCCGCCGCCTCCCGGAAGCCGGGGTCCACCACCGTGCTCCAGGCCCGGGCCAGGACCTCGCCGACGGCGTCCTGGGTGAGCGGGCCGAGGGCGAGGGTGTGCCGGGCGACGGCGCGGCCGTCGGCCAGCGGGCAGGGTTCGATGCGGTCGTCCGGGCCCGGGGGCAGGGCGTCGCTGCGGGCGGTGAGCAGCATCAGGGAGGTGCCGGCGAGCCGGCGGGCCACGGCCTGGAGCGCGTGCAGCGAGGGTGTGTCGGCCCACTGGACGTCGTCGACGACGACGAGCAGGGGCCGTTCCCGGGCGGCTGCGAGCAACGCCGCGCAGAGCTCGGCCGGTTGCCGGCCGGTGCCGAGGGCGGCGTGCAGCTGTTCGGCGACGGCGTGGGGCAGGTCCGTCTCCTCGCGGCAGGCCTGGGCCGCGACGGTCCGCACGCCGGCCCGTTCGGCGAGGACGGCCGCGCGGTCGAGCAGGGCGCTGCGGCCGATGCCCGGCGGGCCCTGCACGCCGACGAGGGCGGGCCGGCCCTGCCGCAGGTCCTGCAGCAGGGAGTGCAGCAGGTCCTCTTCGTCCCGGCGTCCGGGGAGCGGTGACCTCCCGTCCGGGACGCCGCCCGGCGGTGCCGCTGTCGTGCGTCTCATGTCCCCCCGTACGGTCAGTGGCCCGCGGCCAGGCCGAGGCCGCCGGGCAGGTCGGCGCGGCCGCGGACGGCCAGCTTGCGGTAGACGTTGGTCAGGTGCATCTCCACGGTGCGGGTGGTGATGAACAGCGCTTCCGCGATCTTCTTGTTGCTGACCCCGCCCTGGGCGAGGGCGGCGACGCGGCGTTCGCTCTCGGTGAGGGAGTCGAGCGGGCTGGTGGCGAGCTGCGGCATCCGGCCGCCCGCGGTGACGAGCAGTTCGCGGGCGAGCGCGGCGAGGACGTGGTAGCCGCAGCGGGTGGCCAGTTCGATGGCCCGGCGCAGGTGGTGGCGGGCCCCGCGGGCGTCGTCGCGGCCGAGCAGTTCGCGGCCCAGCAGGTACTCGGCCTTGGCGAGTTCCAGGCGGGCCGGGGAGGCGGCGAGGGCGTCGACGCCCTCGCCGAGCAGTTGCAGCCGGGCCCGGCCCCGGGCCACGGCGGCTGCGGCGAGCAGGCCGAGGCCGAGGGCGCGCGGGGTGCCCCAGCGCAGGGCCTGCACCTGGGCCTGCTCGGCGACGGCGGCGGCCTCCGCGGTGCGGCCCGTCCGGACGAGGGTGTCGGTGGCGGGCAGCCACCAGGGGGCGAGCACGGGGTTGGCCACCCCGGCCTCGTCCAGGCTGTCCCCGCAGCGCTGCCAGGCGTCCAGCGCGCCGTCCAGGTCGCCGAGTTCGCGCAGCACCCGGCCGCGGGCGTAGAGGTACTGGTGCCACTCCCAGACGCGCGCCTCCAGGTTGTCGCCGGCGCGGGCGATCCGGTCGAGGACGGTGCGGGCCGGGCCGGCCTCGCCCTGGGAGAGCAGGGCGTTGCCCAGGGCGATGTGGGCCAGGGGCACCGAACCGGTCATCCCGTTTTGTTCGGCGAGCGCGACGGCGGCCCGTGCGTCGTGCAGCGCGCCGGTGACGTCGCCGGTGCCGTGCAGGGTGTGCGAGCGTCCGGCCAGGGCGGCGACCTGCATCCACGGCGCGTAGCGCGCCTGGCCGTTGGTCAGCGAGCGCTCCAGGCCGGCATGGGCCTCGTCGACGGCGTCGGCCAGGGAGAGGACGAGGGAGGATCCCAGCACCCACCACCCGGCGGGGGCGGCCTCCTCGACCCGCAGGGACCGCCGGGCGAGGGCGGCCGCCTGCTCGGCGGGGCGGCCCTCCAGTGCGGCGAACGTGCTGAGGGCGGAGAGCAGTTGGCGTTCGGCGGGGCTGTCCCCCTGCGGCACGGGCCAGGAGGCGGCCCGTTCGCGGGCCACGGACATCGCGGTCCTGTCGTTGACGGCGGTCACCAGCAGGGCGGAGGCGAGGGTGGTGTGCAGCTCGCGGTCGGCGGGTGCGGGGGCGGTGCCGATCTCGCCGGTGAGGCCGTCGAGGACGTGGCCGAGGGCGCGGACGGCGTCGGGGGCGCAGCGGGTGCCCAGGGCCGCCATGCCGTACTCCACGGCGATGGGCGCCTGTTCGCGGGGTCCGGCGGCGGTGGCGAGGGCCTGGCGCAGGTGCCACAGGGCGGTGGCGGGGGCCGTCGGGACGGAGGCCCGGGCCAGTTCGACGTGGACGTCCTTGCGCTCGGCGGCCGTCAGCCGCGACTCCAGGGCGCGGCGCAGGCAGCGGACGGCGGCCCGGGTCGCGGCCCGGCTGGGGGACTCGGCGATGGCGTCGCGGAGCACGGCGAGCATCCAGGGCTCGTCGAGCCGCTCCAGGAGCACGAGTTGGTCGGCGACCTCGGTGGCGGGCCGTCCGGCGTCGCTGAGGACGCGGGCGGCGCGCACGCGCAGTTGCTGGAGCGTGGGCGCGGCGATGCCGCCGAGGATGGCCTCGCGGACGGCGTCGCGCATCTCGGCGGGGGCGCCGGGCAGGACGACCTCGGCCCGGCGCAGGTCGCCGAGGGCGGGCTCCACGCGGGTGCAGGTCACACCGCAGAGCGCGCCGAGCAGGTCGGCCTCGCCGCGGCCGAGGACGGCCAGGGCGATCGCCACCCGGCGTACGTGGCGCGGCTGTCCGGCCAGGAGGTCGGGGACCATCGAGGCGAGGATCCCCTCGCGCACCGCCCCGAGCCGGCGCAGTCCGGCGGTGTCGGGGCGGACGCCGGCGCCGCGCAGCCCGGCGAGCAGCCGGCCGAGCACGAGGGGGTTGCCGCCGCTGACCTCCGAGCAGCGCCGGACGAAGAGGTCGTCGGCGGGTCCGCCGAGGGCGCTCTCGACCATGCGGGCCGCCTCGGAGCGGTCCAGGGGGCCGAGTTCGAGCAGCGCGCAGCGGTCGTGGGCGAGGAGTTCGGCGAGGACGGGCGCGCCGGGGCCCTCGCACTCGGTGCGCTGGGAGAGCAGGACGAACAGGGGGCGGGCGGCGGCCCGGCGCAGGACGAAGTCGAGGCAGCGCAGGGAGGTTTCGTCGCACCACTGGGCGTCGTCGACGACGAGGGCCAGCGGGCCGGCGGACAGCAGGCCGAGGAGGTGCCCGTGGAGGCGGCGCCGGTCGGCGTGCGGGTCGGCGGGGACGGAGTCGGAGTGCGGGGCGAGAAGCACGTCGACGGCGCGGCGGGGTGCCGTGCCGTCGTTGTCGTCGGGGCGTCCGCCGAAGCGCCGTACGGTCACTCCGTCCGCCTGCAGGCGGTCGGCGACGGCGGACAGCAGACTGGTTCTGCCGATTCCGGCCGGGCCGCGGACGAGGACGGCGCGGGCGGAGCCCGCCCGGGCCCGGGCGGCCTGCCGCAGCAGGGTGTTCAGTTCGGTGGAGCGGCCTACGGGGATCCGGGGAGAGACCTGTTCTGTCTCGTGAGTGACCGCCACAGTGTTTCCTCTTTCATGAAGCCACACGCGACCTCTGGCGCCTGGTCGTAGGGGAAGATGCCGGATTGTCCGGCGACGTTCCGCAAGTCGGTCCCGAAAGAGCCGACTTGCACGACCAAGATCGGAAACGACGGTAACAGGGGAACTCGTGGCCACCCACCACGTTTGAGCCAGAATAAAGACGGCCTATGGCCGAAGTCGGACGTCCAGGTTCCCTCCGGGCCCGGGATGTGCCCTGATTGCACCGAGTCCATACGTGACCATGACGTGACGAATTGAGCCCGAAAATACTCGTGTTCGGCGTACCTGATATCCGCCGGACATATGACTCGGGTACGCTGCGTCATTCTGCCCGCACGGCCGGGTACGACCCCGCCGCCGAAAGCACCGTCACCGAAACACCGGAGCGACCCGTGCAGCTTCACCTGGACCCCGCCGCCCTCCGTCCGGACGCCTCCCCCGTCGCGCCCTGGCCCGAGGCCCTGCCCCGGCCCGCCGAAGGGGCCCTGGACCTCTGGCTGCTGCACACCCCCGACGCCTGGCTGCGCTCCGCCGCCCCGGACCGCTCCCCGCTGGACGCGGACGAACGCGAACGGGCCGAGGGCTTCGTCCACGACCTCGACCGCGCCAAGTACGTGGCCGCACACCTCATGCTGCGCCGGGTGCTGGGCGCCTATCTGGGCGTCGCCCCCGGCGAGGTGGAGTTCACCCGCGAGCCGTGCCCGTGCTGCGGCAAGCCGCACGGGCGGCCCGCCGTGCAGGCCGCCGGGGCACCGCACTTCTCGATGTCCCACGGCGGCAACCTCGTGCTCGTCGGCGTGGCCGCCGCCCCGGTGGGCGTCGACACCGAGCAGCTCGCCGCCGGGCGCACCGTCGACCAGGTGGCCCAGGCACTCCACCCCGCCGAGCACCGCGAGGTCATGGCCGCGCCCGCGGTGCGCCGCCCGGCGGTCTTCACCCGGCTGTGGGTGCGCAAGGAGGCCTACCTCAAGGGCCTGGGCACCGGCCTCGGCCGCTCCCCCGACCTCGACTACCTGGGCAACGGCGGCCCCGGCACACCTCCTTGGCCCGCGGGCTGGACCATCGTCGACGTGCCGGTCGGTGCGGGCCACGCGGCCGCCGCCGTACGCGGCCCGCTGACCAGCCGTTACGAAGTGAAGCGGCTGAGCCCGCAGGGGCTGTGCGTCACTTCTTGAGGGTCCAGTGCGCGGCGTCCTTGGAGAGCCCCGAGTCCATCGAGAACTCCACGGACGCCACCGTGGCGTTCTCGGGCACCGAGAAGACGACCCAGCCCTCGGTCTTCTGACCCGTCGCCAGCTTCAGGTCGGCGGCCAGGGACGGCCCTTCGGCGATGCTGGACAGCACGCTGGCGTTGTAGCGCTCGTTCTGGGCGTCGATGACCCGCGAGCTGTTCGTCGGGCTGTCGGCGTAGGGCGCCGTGCCGGTGTTGACGATCTCGAACTGGGCGGCGACGTACTTCTTGCCCGGCTTCGGCGGGGTGTACTTGTTGTCGCTCTTGGCCGGATCCACCCAGTTCTTGAGCGTCACGTCGAGCTGCTCGCCGGACTTGGTCCCCTTGATGGTCTTCTTGACCCCGAGGGCACCGGACTGGCCGCCCTTGCCCTGGTCCTGTGCGGTGCCCCCGGTCCCCTGTGCCGGATTCGACGGCGCCTGCGAGCTGGCGCCCTTGTCGTCGGCGGGCTTGGTGTTGTCGTCGCAGGCGGTGGCCGAGACTGCTATCGCGAGAACGACGGCAGCGGCTGCGAGCGGACGGCGCATGATGTTTCCCCCGTGGGTGGTTCGTTGGTGACGGGCTCAATTCTTACGGCACTTTCGAGCCAAGATCGTCCACGAGGGGGCCCTGTCGTCGTTCTGTGACATGTCCGCGATAAATCCGACGCTCCGGTGACCGCGCCCCGTAAGGGGCGCGGGGAACTGCGCGACCAGCCACCAACGGCCTGCAGCCGACACACCACCCGGGGTCCGGGGCGAAGCCCCGGGAAGGAGCCCCCCTCAGCCGACGTGGGTGAGCTGCACCAACGTGATGGTGTCGGCACCGATGAGAATGACGCCCGCCACCCGCCCACGGGCAATGATCCGCATGATGCCGTCGTCCACGCCGTACGGCGCGGAGTGGGCGACGGGGTCGATCAGGGCGTCCAGGAGACACACGGCGAGGTCGCGGCGCGGCTCGTCGGGCAGGCCCTTGTAGGAGTGGTGAAGCGTCGGGTCCATGCGGAGCCGGTAGGTCACGCGGCACCCCGGCTGTTGCGGTCGGCGGCGGAGTGCAGCTCGTCCGGCGCGACGTCGATGAGACCCGCCGTATAGGCGGCCGGCGGCCGGCCGTTCTCGTGGACGAGCTCCCGCAGCTGCTCGAGGCGGGGCCGTTCCGCCTCGAAGGCCTCGACGAAGGCGACCCACCGGTCGAGGACGGCACCGATCTCGCGCACGTCGGTGAAGGACACCTCGCGCATGAAGGTGGCCCGCAGCTCCGGGTGCGGCAGGGCGTGGCCGATCCTGTCGATCGTCCACGGCTGGCCGGTGCTCATCGGTCCTCCAGACGTCGGCGGTTCGTGGGTGGTGACACCGTAGCGGACGGTGCACCGGGTACGGCACGGCACGGCCGCCGCGCCCTTGTGGGGGTGGGGCGCAGCGGCCGGCCGGGGTACTGCTCGGGGTGCTACTTGGTGACGCGCAGCAGCTTGTTGGGCGTGCCCGCACCCGGGTTGGAGATCTTGTCGGGGGTGGCGGCCGCGACCAGTGCCGACTGGACCTGTGCCGGGGTGGCGTCCTTGTGCTCGGCGAGGTAGACCGCGGCGGCGCCCGTCACGTGCGGGGTGGCCATGGACGTACCGGAGATGGTCTTGGTGCCGGAGTCGCTGTCGTTCCAGTCGGAGGTGATGTCCGTGCCGGGGGCGTACAGCTTGACGACGCTGCCGAAGTTGGAGAAGTCGGACTGCTGGTCGTCCTTGGTGCTCGAAGCGACCGTGATGGCCTCCTTCACCCGGGCGGGAGAGCTGTTGCCCGCGTCGGTGGACTCGTTGCCCGCCGCCACGGCGAAGGTGACGCCCGAGGCGATGGCCTTGGAGACGGCCGCGTCGAGGGCCTCGTCCGCGCCGCCGCCGAGGCTCATGTTGGCCACCGAGGGGCCCTTGTGGTTCTTGGTGACCCAGTCGATGCCGGCGACGACCTGCTCGGTGGAGCCGGAGCCCTGGGCGTCCAGCACCCGGACCGCCACGATCTTCGCCTTCTTGGCCACGCCGTGCTCGGTGCCGGCGATGGTGCCCGCGACATGCGTGCCGTGGCCGTTGCCGTCGTCCGCGTTGTCGTTGTTGTCGATGGCGTTGAAGCCGTAGGAGGCGCGTCCGCCGAAGTCCTTGTGGCTGATGCGCACGCCGGTGTCGATGACGTACGCGGTGACGCCGTCGCCCGCGCTGTCCGGGTAGGTGTACTTGCCGTCGCCCTTGGTGTCGGCCTGGTCGATCCGGTCCAGGCCCCAGGACGGCGGGTTCTCCTGGGTGGCGCTGATGGTGAAGCGGTGGTTCTGGACCACCTTCGCGACGGCCGGGTCGGCGGCGAGCCGCTTGGCGGCGGTCCGGTCCAGCCCGCTGGCGGAGAAGCCGTGGATCGCGGAGCTGTAGGTGCGGTTGACCTTGCCGCCGTACCGCTCGGCGAGGTTCTTGCTCTCCTTGCCGGTGGCCTGGGCGGCAGCCATGCCCTTGCCGTCCTTCAGCATGACGATGTAGCTGCCGTCGACGGCGCCCTTGGACTCCGTCCCGTAGACGGTGCCCTCCTTGGGCGTCGATGCACCGGCGGGCAGAACCAGCAGCGTGGCTCCGGCCGTTGCGGCGGTTGCGGTGGCTATCGCCAGAACGAGACGCCGCTTCCCGGTGCGTTTGTGGGTTGCCATAACGAGGGTTCCTCCTCGTGCGGTTGTGTGGGGGATTGCGCGGTGCACGCGCAACAACACCCGGAACAGCGGATGATCCGCGTCCGGGTGCCCACGACCCTGTCAGGCTTGACACGCTCAGATCAAACCTTCACGAGGAGGTGTGAGATAGGCAACGTTGCTGCGTAACTACAAACCCCTTTGAACGACGGCAATTTGGAAACGTGTTGCGTTCAACTGCCGGGAGATAAAGCCGCCTTAACGGATCGGCACACCGGAAACCGCCCGAGCGATGACGAGCCGCTGGATCTCGCTCGTCCCCTCGAATACCGTGTAAATGGCCGCATCCCGGTGCATCCGCTCCACGGGGTACTCGCGGGTGTAGCCGTTGCCGCCCAGGATCTGCATCGCCTGCGCCGTGACGGACTTCGCCGTCTCCCCCGCGAACAGCTTGGACATCGAACCCTCCGCCGCCGTGAAGGGTTTGCCCGCGGTCGCCATCCAGGACGCGCGCCAGACGAGCAGCCGGGCCGCGTCGATCCGCGTGCGCATGTCGGCGAGTTGGAAGGCGACGCCCTGGTTGTCGATGATCGGGCGACCGAACTGCACCCTCGTCTGCGCGTAGTCCAGGGCCACTTCGTACGCGGCCCGGGCGATGCCGACCGCCTGCGCGCCAACAGCCGGGCGGGAGGCCTCGAACGTGGCCATGGCGGCGTTCTTCACGCGCTCGCCGCCGCCCGCGGCGGCGCGTTCGCGGGCGCGTGCCAGGCGCTCGTCCAGCTTCTCCTTGCCGCCGAGCAGACAGTGGCCGGGCACCCGGACGTCCCGCAGCACGACCTCGGCCGTGTGGGAGGCGCGGATGCCGTGCTTCTTGAACTTCTGCCCCTGGGAGAGCCCGGCCGTGCCCGGCGGCACGATGAAGGAGGCGTGGCCGCGCGGGCCGAGTTCCGGGTCGACGACGGCGACGACCACGTGCACATTGGCGATGCCGCCGTTCGTGGCCCAGGTCTTGGTGCCGTCGATCACCCACTCGTCCCTGGCCCCGTCGTACACGGCACGGGTGCGCATCGCCGCGACGTCCGAACCGGCGTCGGGCTCGGACGAGCAGAAGGCGGCCACCTTCACGTCGTCGGCGTCGCCGTACATCTGCGGTATCCAGGTGCCGATCTGCTCGTCGGTGCCGTTGGAGAGGACACCGACCGCCGCCAGGGCGGTGCCGGTGATCGCCAGGCCCAGGCCGGCGTCGCCCCAGAAGAGTTCCTCCAGGGCCATGGGGATGCCCAGTCCCGTGGGGTCGAAGAACTGCTGGGCGTAGAAGTCGAGCGAATAGAGGCCGATCTTGGCGGCCTCCTGCACGACGGGCCAGGGGAACTCCTCGCGCTCGTCCCACTCGGCGGCAGCCGGCCGCATCACATCGGCGGCGAAGCCGTGGATCCAGTCCCGGACGGCTTTCTGATCGTCGTTCAGCTCCAGGGCGAACTCGGCCATGTCCCCTCCCAGCCATCGTTACCATCGGTAACACGAGTATGTTACCCGTCGGTAGGAGGCGTCAAGAGGCCATTGCCTCCGCCCGCCCCTCGAATCCGTTGCGTGGAGCGGGTGTTACGTTGCGCAGGCGTCATGCACCACGGGTCGTGACGCCATGAACCACAGGGGCGGGGAGGCACGTCATATGGAGACCAGCCAGCGGGACGATCAGCAGCGGGCGGCGGAACAGCGGCGCAGGGAGCTGCTGGAGGCCGCGGACCGGGTGGTGCTGAGGGACGGGCCGGGGGCGTCCATGAACGCCATCGCGGCCGAGGCGGGGATCACCAAGCCGATCCTCTACCGGCACTTCGGCGACAAGGGCGGGCTCTACCGGGCGCTCGCCGCGCGGCACACCGAGGCGCTGCTGGACGGGCTGCGCGCGGCGCTCGACGCGCCCGTCGGCCGGCGCGAGCGGGTCGAGTCGACGCTCGACACCTATCTCGCGGCCATCGAGGCGCGACCCCAGGTGTACCGCTTCCTGATGCACCCCGCGGAGGAGGAGCAGCCCACGGAGCAGGGCTTCGACGTGGGACGCCACTCCGCACCGCTGCTGCGGCGGCTCGGCGAGGAGCTGGCCGAGGTGATAGCGGAACGGGTCGACCTGGGCCCGGACGGCGCGGAGCTGGCGCGCGCCTGGGGCCACGGGATCGTGGGAATGATGCACGCCGCGGGCGACTGGTGGCTCCGCGAGCGGCCGTTCCCTCGCGGGAGGCTCGTACGGCACCTGGCCGATCTGCTGTGGGGCCGCCTGGCGGTGGCGGGCGACCTGGCGGGGGGCCCGGGGTTCTGACCGGGCCCCGTAAGGGGCGCGGGGAACTGCGCGACCAGCCACCGACGGCCCGCAGCCGACGAGCCACCCCTTGGGGGCGTGCGGTTCGGCTGCAGGCCGCCTTGGGTTGCTCGCGCAGTTCCCCGCGCCCCTTACGGGGCCGCTTACGAGGCCGTAGTCCGCAACAGCTCCGTACGCCCCGCCCACGGAGCCCTGCGCGCAGCGCGCAGGGTGCGCCACCGGCGCAACCCCGTCAGCCGGTCCGTGTACAGGCCACCCTCCAGGTGGTCGCACTCGTGCTGCAGGCACCGGGCGAAGAACCCGGTGCCGCGCACGTGCACGGGCGCACCGTCGACGGTGACGCCCTCCACGACGGCCTCGTCGAACCGCTCGGTCCCCGCTTCGAGGCCCGGCAGCGACAGACAGCCCTCGGGCCCGCGCACCGTAATGCCCCCGGTCTCGACCAGCCGCGGGTTCACGATGTGGCCGACATGGCGCACGTCCTCGTCATCGGGGCAGTCGTAGACGAAGACCCGCAGGCCGACCCCGATCTGGTTGGCGGCGAGCCCCACCCCGTTCGCCGCGTACATCGTGGCGAACATGTCCTCGACAAGCCGGGTCAGCTCCGGGCCGAATTCTGTGACCTCGGCGCAGGAGGTGCCCAGACCTCGGTCCCCGAGGAGCCTCATGGGTCTGACTTGTCCGGAACTGCCGGGTATCGAGCCTCTGCGCATGGGCTCAAGAGTACGTTCCTGCAGGCGGCCGGTTCGGGCCCCCGCCGGGATCTCGATAGGCTGATCCTTGACCGAGGCCTCCTGGCCGGCGATTCGGCACGGGGGGAGCGTTCCACCGGCGGACCAGGATCGGGCCCGGCGCGGATGCAAGGAGGATCTAGGACGATGGCAGGCAACACGGGGCCACTGTCGCCGCGGGCCAAGCTGGCCGTGACGGCGGGCAAGGCTGCTGCGGCGGTGTCTCGGGCCGCGGGGCGCGGCAGCGGATCGGTGATCGGCGGCAAGGTCGCGCTCAAGCTCGACCCCGACCTGCTGGCCCGGCTGGCGACCCACCTGGACGTGGTCCTGGTCTCCGCCACCAACGGCAAGACCACGACGACCCGGCTGATCGCCGAGGCGCTGAGGGCCAGCGGACCGGTGGTGTCCAACGCACTGGGCGCGAACATGCCCGCGGGCATCACCTCCGCCCTGGCCGGCGGCTCGGATGCGCGCTACGGCGTGATCGAGGTGGACGAGAAGTACCTGGCGGGCGTCGCGCGTGACGTGAACCCCAAGGCCATAGCGCTGCTGAACCTCTCGCGCGACCAGCTCGACCGCGCCGCGGAGACCCGCATGCTGGCCGAGAAGTGGCGCGAGGGCCTGACCGGCAGCAAGGCCGTGATCATCGCCAACGCGGACGACCCGCTGATCGTGTGGGCCGCCTCCTCCTCGCCGAACGTGGTGTGGGTGGCGGTCGGCCAGGAGTGGAAGGACGACGCCTGGTCCTGCCCGTCGTGCGGCGGCGTGATGCAGCGCCCCGGCGACGACTGGTTCTGCGGCGAGTGCGGCTTCCGCCGGCCCACCCCGAGCTGGGCGCTGTCCGGCGACTACGTGCTCGACCCGCACGGCTCGGCGTGGCCGATCCACCTGCAGCTGCCGGGCCGGGCCAACAAGGCCAACGCCACCACCTCCGCCGCCGTGGCCGCCACCTTCGGGGTGCCGCCGCAGGTGGCGCTGGAGCGGATGTACCAGGTGCAGGCGGTGGCCGGCCGGTACGACACCGTGAGCTTCCTGGGCCGCGACGTCCGGCTGCTGCTGGCGAAGAACCCGGCCGGCTGGCTGGAGACCTTCTCCCTGATCGACGGCCCCCCGGCCCCGGTGATCCTCTCGGTGAACGCCCGCGGCGCGGACGGCACCGACACCTCCTGGCTGTGGGACGTCGACTACACCCGGCTCGCCGGGCACCCGATCTTCGTCATCGGCGACCGCAAGCTCGACCTGGCGGTGCGCCTGGAGGTCGCGGGCGTGGAGTTCCGGGTCTGCGAGACCGTGGACGAGGCCGTGCAGTCGGCGCCGCCCGGCCGGATCGAGCTGATCGCCAACTACACGGCGTTCCAGGACGTCCGCCGCCGCGTCGGCAACTGAAGACCCACCACGGAAGGATTGTGAGCATGAGCCAGAACAGTCTGCGCGTGGTCTGGGTCTACCCCGACCTGCTCAGCACCTACGGCGACCAGGGCAACACCCTGGTCCTGGAGCGGCGGGCGCAGCAGCGCCGGCTGGACGTCCAGCGCCTGGACGTCCGTTCCGACCAGCAGATCCCCACCTCGGGCGACATCTACCTGATCGGCGGCGGCGAGGACCGCCCGCAGCGGCTGGCCGCCGAGCGGCTGCGCCGCGACGGCGGTCTCAACCGGGCCGTGGCCAACGGCGCGATCGTCTTCTCGGTCTGCGCCGGCTACCAGATCCTGGGCCACGAGTTCATCAACGACCTGGGCCAGCGCGAGCAGGGCCTGGGGCTGCTGGACGTGATCAGCACCCGCGGCGAGGGCGAGCGCTGCGTCGGCGACGTGCTCGCCGACATCGACCCGCAGCTGGGCCTGCCCCCGCTGACCGGGTTCGAGAACCACCAGGGCGTCACCCACCTGGGTCCGTCGGCCCGCCCGTTCGCCCGGGTGCGCTTCGGCAAGGGCAACGGCACGGGCGACGGCACCGAGGGCGCGTTCAACGACACGGTCTTCGGCACGTACATGCACGGCCCGGTCATGGCCCGCAACCCGCACATCGCGGACCTGCTGATCAAGCTGGCGCTGGACGTCAACGCCCTGCCGCCGGTGGACGACCGCTGGTACGAGGCGCTGCGCAACGAGCGGATCGCGGCGGCGACACAGCCCGCATGACGGACGGTCCCGGTCCCCGTCACCCCTTCTGATTTAGGGTGGCGGGGATCCAACCGGACGACGGGGTCCGGTCTCCGGCCCTGTTGTGAAGGTTCCCTGTCATGCGCATCGGTGTACTCACCTCCGGCGGCGACTGCCCCGGACTCAACGCCGTCATCAGGTCCGTCGTCCACCGCGCGGTCGTCGACCACGGTGACGAGGTCGTCGGCTTCCGCGACGGCTGGCGGGGCCTGCTCGAAGGCGACCACCGGCCGCTCGGTCTGGAGGACGTGGCCGGCATCCTGGCCACGGGCGGCACGATCCTGGGCTCGTCGCGGGTGCAGCCCGCACAGCTGCGGGACGGTGTCGAGCGCGCCAAGGAGCACGTCGTCGGCCTCGGCATCGACGCCGTGATCCCGATCGGCGGCGAGGGCACCCTGAAGGCGGCCCGGCTGCTGTCGGACGCGGGGCTGCCCGTCGTCGGCGTGCCCAAGACGATAGACAACGACATCACCTCGACCGATGTGACCTTCGGCTTCGACACCGCGGTCGGGGTGGCGACCGACGCCCTGGACCGGCTCAAGACCACCGCCGAGTCGCACCAACGCGTCCTCATCGTCGAGGTGATGGGCCGGCACACCGGCTGGATCGCCCTCAACTCCGGTATGGCCGCGGGCGCTCACGCCATCGTCGTGCCCGAGCGGCCCTTCGACATCGAGGAGCTGACCGAGGTGGTCGGCAAGCGCTTCGCCGACGGCAAGCGCTTCGCGATCGTCGTGGTGGCCGAGGGCGCCAAGCCCCGCGAGGGCACGATGGCGTTCGAGACCGGCGGCACGGACGTCTACGGGCACGAGCGGTTCGCCGGTGTGGCACGGCAGTTGGCCGTCGAGCTGGAGCAGCGGCTCGGCAAGGAGGCCCGCCCGGTCATCCTCGGGCACGTGCAGCGCGGCGGCACGCCCAGCGCCTACGACAGGGTGCTGGCCACGCGCTTCGGCTGGCACGCCGTGGAGGCCGCGCACCGCAAGGAGTTCGGCATGATGACGGCGTTGCGCGGCAACGACATCACACTGGTGCCGCTGGCCGATGCGGTCGAGCAGTTGAAGACGGTGCCGGAGGACCGGTACGCCGAGGTCGAGTGCGTGCTGTGAGCCGACCCCGCGGCTGATCCCCCGCGAGTGCGCCTCTACTCTGGTCGAGGCGCATTGGTCCGAATTGGGAGAGAGTGGATGGATCACAGCGGGCATCACGGCATGATGATGATGGACATGCCGCCGTTCACGCTGGGACGGGGCCTGGAGTTCAGCGGCGACCCGTTCTTCATGATCGGCAGCCTGCTGGGGCTGGGACTCTACGGCTGGGCCGTGGTGCGGCTGCGGCGACGCGGCGACAGGTGGCCGGTCGGCCGGACCGTGGCGTGGGTCCTGGGCGTGCTGTCGGTGGCCCTGGTGATGTGCACCAAGCTCAACGACTACGGCATGGTCATGTTCAGCGTGCACATGGTCCAGCACATGGTCATCAGCATGCTCTCCCCCATCCTGCTCCTGCTGGGCGCGCCGATGACGCTGACGCTGCGCGCGCTGCCCGCGGCGGGCCGCGGCCGCAAGGGCCCGCGCGAGTGGCTGGTCGCCCTGCTGCACAGCCGCTACATGCGCGTCATCACGCACGCGGCGTTCACGATCCCGATGTTCATCGCGAGCCTCTACGCGCTGTACTTCACCCCGCTCTTCGACTTCCTGATGGAGACGAAGACCGGACACATCGCGATGATGGTCCACTTCCTCGCCGTGGGCCTGGTGTTCTTCTGGCCGATCATGGGCGTGGACCCGGGCCCGCACCGGCCGGGCTATGTGATGCGGATGCTGGAGCTGTTCGCCGGCATGCCGTTCCACGCGTTCTTCGGCATCGCGCTGATGATGGCGACCCAGCCCATGATCGGCACGTACATGCACCCGCCGGCCTCGCTGGGCATCGACCCCCTGTCCGACCAGACGGCGGCGGGCGGCATCGCCTGGGCGTTCAGCGAGATCCCCTCGGTCGTGGTGCTGATCGCGCTGGTCTACCAGTGGTACCGCTCCGAGCAGCGGCAGGCGAAGCGGATCGACCGCAACGCGGACCGGGACGGTGACAAGGAGCTGGCGGCGTACAACGCCTACCTGGCCTCGCTCAGGACGCGCGAGCAGCAGTAGGAGAAGGCCACCGGCCTATGGCGGACGGACCGCGGCGAGGAGACCATGGACTCCTGGCCGCGGTCCGCGCGTTTGTACGGCCTGGCGGGCCGCAGTTGAGGAGGTGCGGGATGCCCGGCTCGACAAAGGCGATGGCAGGACTGACGGTGGGCGCGCTGATCGCGGTGACCGCCTACTCCGTCGCGCTCGGCAGCAACGGCTGGTTGTGGTTCACGTGGGTGGTGCTGGGGCTGGCGACGGTGGGCGTCGCGGTGGCCCGCAGAACGTGACGCCGCGGGCGCTGTGGCCGGTCAGAAACGGAAGACGGGCCCGGTGGCGGCGTCGAGCGCACAGGCGTTGGCGAAGGCCTTCCGCCAGTCGACGTCCTGCCCGTGCCACTCCCCCTTCGCGGTGGCGATCACCGGGTCGTCCTCGAGGGTGCACGCGTGCGGCTCGCCGCGCAGCGCGTCCGGCCGCCCGCCGGCCGCGATCAGGTCCCGGCAGGCCTCGGCCCCGTGCGGGTGCGGTCCGTGCGCCCCGGGACAGCCGAGCCGGACACCGCGGATCCAGCTGTGCTCGGCACCGGAGACGGTCAGCAGGAGCCGCCCCTCCTCCTGCTCCTCGGCCGATGCCGGGACGAGCGGCAGGGCGAGCAGGGCGGTGGCGGTCGCCGCAGCGGCCGCGGCGGAGCAGACGGACATGGGTGGATCTCCTCGGGTACGGGATACGGGGTCGCGGGCCAGGCCACCGCGCACGGGTGCACGCCGACAAGCGCCCGCACCGCCCACGTCGCCCGTCCGGCGGGGCCCGGCCACTCGGTTGGTCGCCGCCGCCCCGTAAGGGGCGCGGGGCTGTTGACATATGCGGCTCCGCCGCGTGGGCGCGCTCAGCCACGACGCGCCCGCGGCCGAGGTTCTCGGGGCTTCGCCCCGGACCCCCGGGGTGGTGCGTCGGCTGCGGGCCGGTGGGGGCTGGTCGCGCAGTTCCCCGCGCCCCTACGGGGCGCTAGTGCGCGGCCCACTCGACGACCGGGGGCACCACCCGCCCGCACAGCGGATACCCCTCGGCGTCGGTGAGGGCGAGCCGACCCACCAGCGCACCACGCCGCCGCGCCTCGGCAAGCACCTCGGGCGGAACATCCGCCAGCATCAGCTTGGCGCGCCGGAACATCCGGGGCGTCTCCTCCTGCGGCTGCCTCCCGGTCCACGAGAGGTAGACGAAGCGTCCGCCGAGCCGGTTCTGCACGTACGGGCCGCGCAGCTCGCCGTCGGCGGTGAACGTGCAGGGGAACGTCCACGTCACCGTCGGGGCGTCGCCGGGCTGCGGGTCGAGCAGTTCGGCGGGGCGGTCCTTGCGCTGGACCGCGACCTCGATCCCGGCGGCCCCGGGGAAACCGGGCCCGGGCCCGCAGCGGCGGCCGGGCAACGTGTGGCCTTCGATGCGCAGTTGCATGTCACCAGTATCGGACCACGGCGCCCCGTAAGGGGCACGAGCGGCAAGCCGGCCCGCCCCGTACGGCCACGGGGCGGACCAGCGTTGTTCACCGGCCTAGATGTTGGTCCAGGAACAGCTCCACGAACAGCTCCACGAGCAGCTCGACGGGCAGTCGATGCTCTCCTCGAACTCCTCCTCGGACGGAAGCATCTGCAGCACGTTCACGTCGTTCGCCATGTTTGGTCACCTCCTCTCGGGATGCGGTGGATCTCCACACCGGGGGGCGGCCGGGGTGGAGGGGCTTGGTGTCACCGGCCGCCGGGCGGGCCGGTGAGAATGTCGGGCAGCCAGAGGCGGGGGCCGCCGTCCCGCAGGCGCAGCAGGAAGGCCAGGACGCCGGCGAGCCCCGTGTTGTAGTCGGGGGAGACGGCGGCGCCAGTCTCGTCCGGGGCGAGGACGCGGCCGTCCTGCAGGGCGTGGCGGGCGTGGATGCTCACGGCGAGCTCCTCGGCCCAGCTGCGGTACTCGCCCTCGCCCGTCGCCTCGGCGAGGTCGAGCAGGAACTCGCCGTCGCCCGCCAGCCCGTGGCACTGCGAGGTGCCGGCGTGCCACCGGGAGCGGCGTACGGCGAGGGCCGCCCGGTGGCAGGCCTCGCGCAGTCTGTCGTCCGAGGTGTCCTGCCAGAGGCGTATCAGGAAGGTGCCGATCCCCGATGACCCGCTGCACCAGTGCGTCTTGAGGGGCCGGCTGGTGGGACCGGCCGGCCAGTACGCGGCGCCGTCCTTCGACTGGGCCGTCGCGAGGAGGGTTTCCCCGGCGTCGGCGGCCATGGCGAGGTGGCTGCTGTCGTGGGTGGCCCTGCCGGCGGCGAGCAGGAACGCTCCGACTCCGGCGACGCCGTGGGCGAAGCCGTAGTGGACGAGGCCGGCCAGGCGTGACGCCCAACCGCGTGGAATCGGCCAGTAGGAGAGGTTCTCCTTGCGCTCGCGTGCCGCCGCGACCGCATCGGCCGCCTCACGGGCCCTGTTCAGGAAGCGGTCGCTGCCCGAGTCCTCCCAGAAGCGGAGCTGGGTCATGCCCGCCCCGGCCGCGCCGTGGCAGATGTCGGGGTTGGGCCAGTGCAGCGGTACGCGCTCGGCGAACTCCTGGGCACGGGCCACCAGTTCCTCGTCGCCGAGGGCCCTGCCGGCGGCGAGGAGCGCCCATGCCGTGCCGGAACGGCCGAAGTGGAGTCCGGGCAGCGCGCGGGGTTCTCGCCCCGCCGTGCGGCCGATCCAGTGGGCCGCGTTGGCGGTGGCGTCCCGCAGGGCGGGGTCCGGGGCGGATGCGTACGCGCGGGTCAGTACGCCCAGGATGCCCGCGGCCCCGTGCTGGACGTTGCACGGGTCCGTCGTGGCGCCGAACGGCGAGACGGGCCACAGGCGGTGCGGCGCGGCCGGGTCCATCGTGGCGAGGAGGTGGTCCAACGCGTCGCCGATCATCTGCTTCGGCTCCGCGTCGCCCGGCCGGCTCCGGGGTGCAGCCGCCCTGTGCGGGGGCGCGCCGCGGCGGAGGAGGTCCGGTACGGCGTCGGGTGCGGGGCGCCGGGCGGGGTCGTCGTGCATCAGGGCGACGATGACGGGGGCAAGGCGTTGCGCGACGGGGTTGCCGGCGCTCAGGGCGCCGAGCCACTCCCGGATCCGCCGGTGCCGAGGGCGTACGGACGGCCGGTCGGGCGGCAGTTGGGGGTCGACGCCGGTGGCGGCGTAGAAGAGGGTGGCGCCCAGGCTGAAGAGGTCGGCCGTGGGCTCGGGTGCCGTGCCGAAGAACGCGGAGGCGATCTGCTCGGGGGCGGCGAAGCCGGGCGTGTACACGCGGGTGACCGGATCGCCCCGGCGGGCGAGGTGTTCCAGATCGATCAGGCGGAGTTCCTCGTCCGGCAGCACCATGACGTTGCCGGGGTTGAAGTCCCGCAGCACGAGGCCCTTGCCGTGGATGTGCTCCACGAGTTCCAGCAGGCGCAGGGCGATCCGTTCCACGGCGTCAGTCGGCGGGCCCCACGTGGCGCCGTCGTGCGTGATGTTGTCGGTCACCCATCTGCGGAGCGTGACGCCCGGCAGCTCCTCCTCGACCAGGAAGAGCTCGTCCTGCTGCTCGAAGAGGGCGACCGGCCGCGGGGTGATGCCCGTCGGTTCCAGCAGTTCGAGCATCGCCGCTTCGTGCCGCCGTGCGTCGCGTACGTCCAGTCCGGTGAGGGTGGCGCCGGTGTGCGGGCGGGCCTGCTTGATGACGACGAGGCGGCCGGTGTCGTCCTCGACTGCCCGGTACACCCCGCCCGTGAAGGCGTGGCGGATCACCTGCCGTACGGTGTACCGGCCGTCGAGCCGTACGGATCCGGCAATCGTCCCGTCGGGAGCGGCGGACGGCGGGACGAACGGGTCCCGGGGTGCCCAACGGGGCGGGGAGAACCATGCGTTGCGCTCGTCCCGGGCCAGCGTGCCGTCCGGGGCCAGCAGCATGGCCTCGTAGGAGCCGTCGTTGCCCAGGACGGGAATTCCGTCGTGGACACCGAAGCGATAGTGCACCAGGCTGCCGGGGCGATACGGACGGTCGGAGAGAATACCGGGGCCGGGCAGTCCCAGGGTCACCCGGTGCAGTTCTTCTGCCAGTTCCCGGAGTTGACTCTCGTCGCCGTCGGGATAGGCGGTGATGAATTTCCCGCCACCGCCCCGGTCGTAACCTTTGGAGACCAGTTCGGCCACCATCGCCGGCGTTCCGGCGAACTTGAACGGGCAACGGCGGCCGACCAGGACGTCTGCGGCCCGTGCCAGTACGAGCGGCGCGGACAGCGGGGTCGCGGAAAGGTGCAGCTTCCATCCCTGGATCCCGGTGCGCCTGCCGTGCGGCGCGACATGACACCAGAAGTCCCCCTGGCCGACATGCCATTCCGTTGCACCGTGACGGGAAAGAGCAGCCTGGACGCACTCCGGAAACAGTGAGACCTCACCGGGGAATTCACGATCGTCGTACGCCACGAGTACGCCCACTTTCCGGAAATCCATGCCCGTCACCTGGCCTGCCCGGCCACTCAACATAGCCGCCGCAGAGGCTCGTTGACCCGGCCCTGCCGACACTCCGTGCATGGGCCACACGGAAACGGCCAGAGGAATGATCGACTTCATTTCCCGGCATTTCATTCCCATTTCATCGCGGGTGCAGGATCTCCACTGGCCAGTTGATTCCGGATACGGACCGATACGCTTCGGTTCAGCGGATTTCGTTGAACCGCCCGGTCGGCGATCTGGCGCAAAAGAGCTCTGCACACTTCTCCGGTTGCCGCGACTCCGGGACCTGTGCAAGCCTGAGGATTAAGGAGCGGTCGGCCGCCTGCTGAAGAGCTCTCCCCGGCTTCAGGAGAGGCGAGTGCTATGGCAACCCCGCATACATCAGGCGAACACCACGACACGGAGCCGCAGGGCTTCGAACCCGGCGGTGGCCCGGGAGCGTTGGCCCGGGCCGGCTGGCAGATTCTGCTGACCACCGGCGTGGCGTCCGTCGCCCTCGGCGTCGTCGTCCTGGCCTGGCCGAAGGCCAGCCTCACCGTGGTGGGCGTCCTTTTCGGCATCTATCTGCTGGCCGTCGGAGCCTTCCAGCTGGCAGGGGCCTTCGGTGACCACATCCCCGGGCACCTGCGCGTCCTGGGCTTCATCAGCGGCGGCCTGTGCGTCCTGCTCGGCCTGGTGGCCCTCCGCGGCCCGGCGCAGTCGATCCTGCTGCTCGCACTCTGGATCGGCTTCGGCTGGCTGTTCCGGGGCGTCATGCTGACGGGGGTGGCCCTGTCCACCGCGGCCCTGCCCGCCCGGGGCTGGCAGGTGTTCCTCGGCGTCGTCAGCATCCTGGCCGGCATCGTGATGGTCAGCGCCCCCTTCCACTCGATCACCGTGCTCACCCTGGTCACCGGCATCATGCTCGTCGCCCTCGGACTGATCGAGGCGATCCACGGCATCCAGCTCCGCGCCCGCCTGGGCCGGACCTCCCGGCCTGCCGCGCCGAGCACCGGGCACGGTCACCGCTGGCACCTGGGCCATCAGCATTAGGGCACGCGACCAGGGCGCGCGCGTGGAGGCCCGGCGGTATCCGCCGGGCCTCCCGACATGGCTGCCGGTTGCGGTTGCCGATTACTGCGCGAGCGACTTCGCGAAGAGGCCGGCTGCGTACCAGGTACCGGGCCCCGGCAGCCGACTGCGCACCGCCTCATGCCACCGGAGCACGTCCGCGACGTCGCAGTCGCGGGATCACCCGCGGGACGCGCCGCTTGTACTCCTCGTACGCGCCCGGGAACGCCTCGGTCATCAGCTTCTCCTCGACGTTGATCTTCCACTGCATCAGGCCGAAGGCCAGCAGCACGGCCACCACCCAGCCGCCGAGCAGCATCAGCAGTGCGGTGCCGATGAACATGCCGAAGATTCCGGTGTAGATGGGGTGCCGGACGATCGCGTAGGGGCCGTCGGTGCGCAGTTCGTGGCCCTGCTTGGCCACGGGGGCCGAGGTCCACATCAGGCCGAGGCGGATGCGGGCCCAGATCGCGAAGGCGGTCGCGGCGATCAGCACGACGGCGCCGACGGCACGCAGCCACTGCACGTGCACGGTGAGCGGGTCCCATGTGCCGTGCGGCAGCAGCGTGTTGACCGTCACCGCCACGACGATCCCGGCGGCGATGCTCCACCGCTGGAGCGGCTGTCCGCGTTTGCGTACGGCCGGGGACCGGCGGGCGTTGTAGAGCGCGCCGAGGGCCCACACGGTCAGAAAGGTGAGCCAGCAGACGGCGTCGATCACCGTCGCCGCGTGGCGCCACTGCGCATCCGTCATGTTCGCCTCGCCCCCTTCGGCCGGGACGGCCGCCGCGCCACCACCGGCTGTCCGATGAGACGCGGCGGCCTGCCGACCGGTTGCCGTGCAGCGCCCGCGGCGATCGCCGGACGTCAGTTCTGGCGGAAGTCCACGAAATCCGCCTCGCCACGGGCACCCTCGCTGTGCGAACTGGTGAACACCCCCACGTCCTGAACGGGGTTCACCCGCGGGAGGGTTGCCGCACCGACCCGGGTCCAGGTCACGCCGTCCTCCGAGCGGTACCCGGTGAAGGTCGACCCCGAGCGCGTCAGCTTCAGCCAGGTCGGGTAGGCGGCCGTACCGCTCCCCTCGTTGGACGGAGCACTGTTGGAGTCCAGGCGGCCGCTGCCGGTGCTGTCCCACTGCAGGACGTAGCCCTTGCCGGGGGCTTCGGCGAGGATGACGTAACCCGGTGAGGAACCGGACCCGGTGATGTCGTTGCGCACCATGAGCCCCGCCTTGGCCCATTCGTTGGTGGATGCCTGGGCCGTCAGCTTGACGACGGTCGTGGAGCCGTCGTGCTCCGCGCCCGGCCGGTAGATCGCGCTGTACTGGTCGACGCCGGACCACAGGTCGGCACCCGCACCGTCGATCGCGAGGCGGTCTCCCTGCGCGCCGAAGACGGCGGTGTTGTCGGTGAAGGTCTTCAGCGGGGCCCGGACCGGGGCTGCGAGCTCCACGGCGTGCGGCGCAGTGATCGTCCGGGAACCGCCCGGCCCCCGGACGGATGCGGTGCCACTGACCGTGGCGTGGGTGATCGGCGCGGGGAGGACGACCGGGGCGGTCACACGGAACCTGGCCACCGCCTGCTGCCCACCGGCGAGTTGACTGAACCGGATGGGCGTGAGCGGGGTCGCGGTCCACCCGGCGGGCGCCCCGACGCCGAGCTGCACGCCGGTGGCGGTCCGTGTGCCCTCGTTGGTCAGGGTGGCGGTCACCGTGTCGGAGCTGCCGGCCGTCCAGCCGGGCACGGTGGTGTCCAGCACCAGGTGCGGCGCGTACCGGCCCGGCGCGGCGGTGGGCGACACGCGGTACATCACGGTGCCGTGGCCGGGCACGGCTGCGCTGATGGCGCCGGCGCTCTCGGTGGTGCGGTGCTCCCACAGGTCCCGCAGGGCATAGCCGCGCGCGGGGCCCAGCCCGATGGCCCGGGCGCTGGTGGAGATCACGGCGGGTGCGGTGTTCTCGTTGAACAGCGTCACCGCGACGCTTCCGTCGGCGAGCGGCTTGGCGAGCACGTCCAGACCGTTCTTCATGCTCACCGGCCGGCCCTGCCTGCCGAGCCGGTCCTGGTCGACGGCGACGACCTCCTTGTTGCCGTAGACGGCCAGGGTGTCGGGCCGTGCCGAGCGCAGGTCGGCGCCGGAGATCAGCGGGGCGGCCATCTCGGCCCAGAGCGAGAACTCGGTGCGGTCCTCGGCCGGGGTCATGCCGTTGCCGACCTCCAGCATGTCGGGGTCGTTCCAGGCTCCCGGCCCGGCCGCGTCGGCGAGCTTCACGTTCTCGTGGAAGATCGACAGCATCCGGCCGTAGGACGCGTCGATGTCACCGGTGGTGCGCCAGAGGTTGCCGACGGGACGGGCCCAGCTCGTCACGGACTCCTCGCCCCAGTTGCAGAGGCTGTAGACGATCGGGCGACGGGTCCTGGCCAGGGCATCGCCCATGGCACGGTAGCGCGTCCGGGACGGGACGCCGAGGTTGTGGCAGTTGTCGTACTTCAGGTAGTCGACGCCCCAGGCGGCGAAGGAGTCGGCGTCGCGCTGCTCATGGCCGAGGCTGCCGGGGTAGCCGGCGCAGGTCAGCGTGCCGGCGCTCTCGTAGATGCCGAGCTTGAGGCCCTTGTCGTGCACGTAGCGGGCCACGCCCGCGATGCCGTGCGGGAACTTGACCGGGTCCGGGACGAGTTGGCCGTCGGCCCCGCGGGAGCCCGCCATCCAGCAGTCGTCGATGTTGACGTACGTGTACCCGGCGTCCCGCAGCCCGCTGGTGACGATCTTGTCGGCGGTCTCCTCGACGAGCTTCTCGTTCACGTTGCAGCCGAAGGTGTTCCAGTCGTTCCAGCCCATGGGCGGGGTCCGGGCCAGACCGTTGTCGAGGGCGGCGGCCGGGGTGGCGGCGACGGGCAGCGCCGCCAGGGGTGCCGCTGCCAGCGCGACAGCGATGAGAGCAGCCCACGTTCTTCGCATCGGTTCTCCTGTGGCGTCAGGGACAACATGGTCTGATGCCTTGCGTTGAGCGCGGGGGGATCGAACCAAAACCAACACAACCAGTCAAGGGGCAACAGAAGATAACCGAAAGCAACGACGGCCGGGGGATCCCCCCGTCAGCCTGTCAGTCCTTCCGCCCCGCCACCGCGACACCGACGCCAAGGCCGATCATCGTGAGCCCGCCCAGGCCGCCGACCAGGGCGAGCCGCCGCGGCGAACGGGCGAACCAGTCCCGCGCGGTGGCCGCCGCCAGTCCCCACACGCTGTCGGACACCACACCGATGCCGGTGAACACCAGCCCGAGCAGCAGCATTTGAGCCGCGGCATGTCCTCGTTCGCGGTCGACGAACTGCGGCAGCATCGCCGTGAAGTACACGATCGTCTTCGGGTTGGCCACGCCCACCGCGAACCCCTCCCACACCGAGCGCAGACCCCCTCGCGAGGACCTTCCTCCGGTGAACGCGGCCTGCAACGACCGGCGTTGCCGCCATGCCTGCATCCCGAGGCACACCAGGTATACGGCACCGGCCAGTTTCACCGCGGTGAAGACGAGGACCGAGCGTTCCACGACGGACCCGACCCCGAACGCCACGGCCACGATGAGCACTTGGGCGCCGAGCATGTTCCCCGCGACGGACGTCAGGGCGGCACGACGCCCCTGCGCCAGCGCCCGACCGATCACGAACAGCACGCTCGGTCCGGGTATCACGATGACCAGGAACGACATGGCCGCGAAGGCCAGGATGCGGGCGCCGGACACCATGGAGCCATGGAAGCACGGGACGGCCGGCGCCCCGCCTCCCGGAGCCTGATGAATCAAATCCGGCCAAAATCCGTCCCTGTTCCTGCCGTTCCCGTCCCATCTCATTCAACTATGGGCACTCCCCCGCTTGACAACGTCTCCGACCGGGCAATTGCTAAGCGCACCGCCGAGGCCGAAGGGAATGATCCGCATGGGGATCTACGGCCAGGACTGGGCCAGTTACCAGTCGTCAACCCCGGACACCGGCGGCCTGTCGTTCGCGTTCGTCAAAGTGAGCGAGGGCCTGTCGTACATCAACCCCAAGTGGGCGTCCCAGCGGGACCATGCCAAGGCACACGGCCTGGTCTGGGGCGCCTACCACTACCCCCACATGGCCAACAGTCCGGCCGATGAAGCCGACTTCTTCCTCGCCCAGGTCGCCTGGCAGCCGGGTGACATCGTCGTCCTCGACTGGGAAGGCTACGACGACGCCAACAGCGGCGTCTCCAAGGCCCGCCAAGTCGCCTACCGGGACGACTGGCTGAGCTACGTCAAGTCCCGGATGGCCGATCACGCAGTCGGCATGTACTGCAACCTCGACTACTGGCTGCACGTCGACACCACCTCGAACTGCGGCGACTTCCTCTGGATCGCCACCGCCGGCCGTCCCGCCGGCAGCCCCGGCATACAGGCCCCCTGGCTCTTCCACCAGTACAGCGACGACGGCGTCGACCGCGACTACTGCCACCTCGGCAGCAGAGCGGCCCTCCGGGACTGGTCACTGTCCTTCCAGCAGCAGCCCGCACCCCCCACCCCTCGCTACGCGGAGGACGACATGCTCGCGTACCTGCCTCCGATCCCCGCGAACACGACCGTCGACATACCGGTCGAACCCGCGGGGACCCTGGCCTCCCCCCAAGGCGGCACCAACAACGGCCCGCTGTGGATCTGTCTGGCTCCGCAGGGCGCCGACGGCCAAGTGGTCACCACCTTGCACCACGAAAGAGGCGACTGGGACGCCCCCGCCGCGGCCGTCACCGTGTCCCGCACCGGCAGCAAGCTCGTCCTGCAACTCCCGGCCGGCGCGAACGTGGACAAGGTCCGGATCCACTCCACGGCCCCGCTGCTCGGCTACATCACCGGGCGTCAGGTCGCCTGAGCACGTGTTCCACCCCGGTCGCCGCCACCGCGGACACGCCGTCTAGGGTGCGGGCATGAGCTCAGACAGCTACCTCTCCGACCTGTTCTCGCTCGACGGCCGGGTCGCCGTGGTGACGGGCGGCAGCTCCGGCATCGGCCGGGCCATCGCCGGGGCGCTCGCGCGTGCGGGGGCGAGCGTGGTGATCGTGGCACGCAAGGAGCCGGACCTCGTCGCCACGGTCGAGGAGTTGACGGCGGACGGCTGCCGGGCGGCCTGGGTGAGCGCCGACCTGGGCACCCGCGACGGGGTGCGCGCGGCGGCGGAGCAGGCGGCCGCGGTGTTCGGCGAGCCCGACATTCTCGTCAACAGCGCCGGGATCAACCTGCGGCCGCCGATGGGTGAGCTGAGCGACGAGGTGTGGGACACCACGATGGCGGTGAACCTGGAGGCGCCGTTCCTGCTGGGCCGGCGCTTCGGACCCGGCATGGCCGAGCGGGGCTTCGGGCGGATCATCCACATCACCTCCCAGCAGGCGCACCGGGCGTTCGTCCAGAGCGGCGCCTACGGAGTCTCCAAGGGAGCCCTGGAGTCGCTGGCCCGTTCCCAGGCCGAGGCGTGGTCGTCGCACGGCGTCACCTGCAACACGCTGGTGCCCGGCTTCGTCATGACGCCGCTCAATGAGCGGCTGTCGTCCGACCCGGAGAAGGTGGCGGCGCTGGCCGCACGCACCCTGGTCGGACGCAACGGCCTGGCCGAGGACTTCGCGGGAGCGGCCGTGTTCCTGGCCAGCGGCGCATCCGGCTACGTCACCGGTCAGTCGATCTTCGTCGACGGCGGGTTCTCCGTCCACTGAGGCCGACGCGGCATGCCGGCCGAGCGGCACCTTTGCAGGCCGGATTCAGGGTTTCTGCTGCCGGAGTGATCTATTCCGGCAATCGACGGGCAGCATACCGACCGAAAGAGGGCAAAAGACCTGGCTCTTGCGCTTCCGGCAGCAGAAACCTCGATTTGCGGCCACGGCGGCCGGTCGGACCTCCGCTGCGAGGCGGTGCGGGCCGTCGACACCGACACACTCGGCCCGATCGTCGCCGTCGTCACAGCCGCAGCTAGGCCGCCATACCGCTCACCAGGTTGAACTCGACCGGACCGCCCATGGTCTCGATGCGCCAGGCCGCCAGCTCCTGATAGGCGGCCGACTCGTACCAGCCACGGGACGCGTCCTCGGACGGAAATTCCAGGATCGCCGTCCGGGTCAACTTTCCGGTGCCCTCAAGTCGTTGCGGCTGCCCGAAGGCCAACAGCCGTCCCCGGTAGGGCTCCAGGGTCGCGCCGACGTTGGCCAGGTAGGGCACAAGGGCGCTGTCCGGAGTGTCGTCGGTGCGGGTGATGATCACGTAGTGCAGAGGCATGAGCCAACCCTTCAATGACGAATCTTTTGACGTCGAAGCGATCGTCGAGGCTCACGCTATGCCGCTCCGGCGTCGACGTCAAACAGTTCGACGTCGAAGATTCCTGCTAGGTTGGCACCATGAACGACGCGGTGGACGAAATCATCGGGCGGTGGGGCGCCATCCGGCCCGACCTCGACACCACGCCGATCGGCGTGGTGCTTAGGGTCTTCCGCGCCTCCCGTCTGCTCGAACAAGGCATCAAGGGCTACTTCGAGGCCCACGGCCTGGAGTCATGGGAGTACGACGTACTCGCGACCCTGCTGCGGGCCGGCGACAGCAGCACCCTGCGGATGGGCGACCTGGCCGGAGCGGCGATGGTCAGCCCCGGTGCACTGACCAACCGGATCGACCGCCTCGCCGCCAAGGGACTGGTCACCCGCGCCACCGACCCCGGCAACCGTCGCCTCGTCCGCGTCACCCTCACCACGGAAGGGCGCCGCCTGGCCGACGATCTCATCGAGGGGCACATCGCCAACGAACTCAGCCTCATCGGGGGGCTGACCCCGGACGAACAAGCCGTTCTCGGCACCTTGCTGCGCAAACTCCTGCTGTCTCTCAACGACCGGCTCTGAAGAACCGGCCGCCAGGGAAAGGGCAGTGGAAGCCACAGGCCACTGCGCAGCAGCCGCCCGCGGCGGCTCCGGCGTCACCGGTCAGTCGAACTTCGTCGGCAGCGGGTTCTCCGTCCGCTGCGCCCGCGTTCCACCGCCGGGGCTCGGTCGACCTGCGAGAAGTGCCAGGACGGGCGAGTGCACGGCGCAACGGAAGTTGTTCGCCGCCTCTAGGCTGAACTCATGATCGAGGCAGTGGTTTTCGATGTCGGCGAGACCCTCGTCAAGGACGATCGCGGATGGGGCGCCTGGGCAGACTGGCTCAAGATTCCAAGACATACCCTCTCCGCCCTTGTCGGTGCCGTCGTCGCGCAGGGCCGGGACAACGCCGATGCCCTGCGCCTAGCTCGGCCCGGCATCGACATCGGCGCCGAGTATCAAGCCCGAGAAGCCGTCGGCTGCGGCGAGCACCTCGACGAAACCGACCTCTACCCCGACGTGAGACCTGCCCTGTCAGCACTGCAACAGGCCGGACTGCGCGTCGTGATCGCCGGAAACCAAACTGTCCGCGCGGGCGGACTGCTTGGGGACCTCGACCTGCCCGCTGACGCCATCGCGACCTCTGGCGAGTGGGGTGTCGCCAAGCCCGACCCCCGATTCTTCGCCAACGTGATCACCCTTGCAGGTACGGCGCCCCATCGCACCGTTTACGTCGGCGACCATCCCCAGAACGACATCACGCCCGCCGCAGCAGTCGGTCTTCGCACCGCACACCTCAGACGCGGGCCCTACGGCCACCTCTGGGCTGACACCGCCGAAGCGCGGGCCGCCGACTGGCGCATCGACGCACTCACCGACCTCCCGGCACTGCTGACGGCATAGCCGAGCGACTGCCGCCGTGAACTGCCTTACCCAGCCTCGGACAAGGCAGTTCTACAGCTCCGCATCCGCCCCGTTACGGAACGGATACCGTTTGAAGCGACGCCTCGAACGGAGCACGCATGCCAGCGCCATCAGACCAAGAAACAGGGCGCCGTATCGCCTACCAGCGAAGCCTCGCACGACTCACTCAGCAACAACTCGCCACCGCCGCCTGCGTTTCCCTCGGCACCATCCGGAAGCTCGAGCGCGGTGAACGCGGCGCAAGCGAAACCGTACTCGAGGCCATCGCCGCAACACTCGGCATCGACCCCGCCAAACTCCTCTCACAGCGAGACCGCGCAAACGACCGCGTACACCAGGCCATGCCTCAGCTCTCCGCAGTCATCGCCACCCACGACATGCCTCCTGACGGCCCAGTCCGCCCTGTCTCAGAACTTCAACAAGCTGTCGCTGAAGCAACCCAATGGCGCCTCAGCGCACAGTACGTGCGCATCAGCCGCAACGTGCCATTGCTCCTCGACGAGCTCTCCAGGGCACTCCACTCGGCACGAGCATCTGAGCAAGCACAAGTTGCCCAACTCCTCGTCTCCGCCTACCGTGCCGCCGACTCCATCGCCTACAAATACGGTGCCCGCGATCTGTCCGCCCGCCTGATCGAGCTCATGCGCTGGGCAGCCCGGCACGCCGACGACCGGCTCCTCGATGCCTCCGTCGCCTATGTCCGCACTGAGACCTACTTCGCCGCCAAAGCCCACGCAACCGGGCTGCGGACCCTGGTCGACGCACTCGATGCCACCCCGCCCCCGACCAGTCGGGCAACCGTTGCTGCGAGGGGTGCCCTGCACATGCGGGCTGCCGTCATCGCCGGCCGCGCGGGCGACGCCACAGCTGCCGGGATGCACCTCGGCGAAGCCCGAAAGCTCGGAGACTACGTCCCTGAAGGCGTCTATCACGGAACAGTGTTCGGTCCCTCCTCCGTGCGCATCCATGAAGTCTCTGTGGCGGTCAGTCTCGGTAACGGCCATATCAGCCGTGCGCTGGCCCTCGCCCAGGAGTGGGCGCCCCCGCAGGATCTGCCGACTGAACGCCGATCCGGCTTCTATATCGAGCTCGCTCGCGCCCAGCTCTGGTCCGGACACCCTGACGACGCCTTCGAGTCTCTCAAGACAGCCCGCCGCATTGCGCCTCAGCACACCCGAGAGCACAAGTGGGTTCGAGAGGACGCAGCCACCTTGCGCCGCCTCAAGCGGACCGACGCCGAATCCCTCACAGCCTTCGCCGAGTGGTGCCACGCCATCGGCTGATCCCAACTACCCCTCACAGGGGTACTTTCCGCCCTGGCCGTCGATCACCATCACTGTGCCAATGCCCCACCGACCAGGCAGGGAACAGTCATGGGAGAACACGGTCAAAGGGCCACTGCGCTCAACTGCGAGGCGGCTCTCTGGCTCGTATCGAGAGAAGTGCGCCCGAGCGATGCCCGCGAGTCGTGGGCGAGAGGCATGACCGCCACACTCAAGGTCGGCCTGCACTTCGACGTCGTCCAACTCCCCTCCGGTACCGTGGAACGAGGCATCCACGGCATCAGAGACCGGGACGGCATCGAGAACCACTTCCGCGCGGTCGGCATCACCAGCGCCGTCATCGCCTCCCGCTCACAAACCGCCTACAGCCTGCTCGTGCCACCAGGCACCTCCCAGAACTGGAAGGAACCAGGCACCAAGTGCATCGGCATCGACCACCCCGTCAACTACCTCGGTGTGCCCGTCCCCACACGCCGGGAACCACCAGGCGCGTACTGGCTCCTGCCCGCACCGGAAGACGACCGCATGCTGTGCGACCCAGCGAAGATCCGCACGCTCATCGGCAAGGCCCGAGAGCGCCAGGGCCGGACGGGGTGATCAGGTTCTGCTCGTGGTGCAAGGCGCCCGTACCCAAGGCCACAACAATCGACATCGTCGAAGGCGACCAGGTGGCCCACGCCGTCTACGCCTGCCCTGACTGCATGGTCACGCACCGGCTCGTACCGCTCCGCGGTCGGTACGCGCGGCAGAAAAGTCAGTGCCCTGGTCCCTCCGGACCGGGGCACTGACTTGAGCAAGTCGTAGATTCCTTCGGCAGCTCCTGCGTGGCGTCCTCCAGTGAGGCGTTGGTGAGCGGGACACCTCCGCCTGCGCGGAGCGGACCTGATCAACCTGGGCACCGAGACGCGGTTCCACGGAACACCTCCGCCTGCGCGGAGCGGATGGTTCCCATCGCGGCGTCTCGGCGTATCCCAGCGGGACACCTCCGCCTGCGCGGAGCGGACCAGCCAGTTCCTGGGCATGCTGGTCTCCGTTCCGGGACACCTCCGCCTGCGCGGAGCGGACAGGGCTGCACCGGTGACATCATTCACGGCAGCCGGGACACCTCCGCCTGCGCGGAGCGGACAAGGGGCGCCAACGTCCGGCGCGACGCCGGGCCGGGACACCTCCGCCTGCGCGGAGCGGACGTGCCAGCGTCCGGCATAGGCCGCGATGGAGGCGGGACACCTCCGCCTGCGCGGAGCGGACCGCCGCCTTCTCCTCCTCGTCACCGCTGAGCTCGGGACACCTCCGCCTGCGCGGAGCGGACTCCAGGAGCGGATCCGTGTCGACCGTCACGTGCGGGACACCTCCGCCTGCGCGGAGCGGACTCGACGTTCGTGGCGTCGATGACCGTGTTCAGCGGGACACCTCCGCCTGCGCGGAGCGGACACGGAGGGACATTCTTGGGCATGGTCGTACTCCGGGACACCTCCGCCTGCGCGGAGCGGACACCTTGCAGGCGGTTGCTCGGGCGATCCCGTGCGGGACACCTCCGCCTGCGCGGAGCGGACATCACGGTCACCCAGGCGAGCACGAACCAGAACGGGACACCTCCGCCTGCGCGGAGCGGACCCACCCTTATCGGGCTGTTCCTCCTGGCCCTCCGGGACACCTCCGCCTGCGCCGAGCGGACAGGCGGTGGCCATGACTAATCATTTGCAACGCCGGGACACCTCCGCCTGCGCGGAGCGGACACGCCACGCCCGTCCGCCCCGCAGCGCCGGGGCGGGACACCTCCGCCTGCGCGGAGCGGACGGCCATGCCCTGCACCGTCGCCTCCTCGCGGACGGGACACCTCCGCCTGCGCGGAGCGGACTGCGCGCCCGACGTCATGTTCCCCTCGATCTACGGGACACCTCCGCCTGCGCGGAGCGGACCCTTCACGACCTGCGGTGTTAGATGGGCTTTGCCAATTCATTATCGCTTTCGTCAAGTGTGGGCGGACTGGTGAAGGCGATGAGGGTGAGGCCGTCGAAGTCGATGGGACGGCGTCGGCGGTGTCCTGCGGTTCGTACTTGGAAGCCTTGTTCGTTGGGTGCCGGGTAGGTGAGGACTGCGATGCCGTCGCCGGTGCACTTGCTGACTGCGTTCCAGAGTTCGTCGCGCACCTTCGCTGAGACGGTGCCGACATACAACTCCGGTGTGACTTCGAGGAGCCAGCGTGTGAGGGCGCCGCGCAGGTGGTCGGGAACGGCTGTGGCGGCAAGGGTGATCATCGAGGCCACGGTGTGTCTTTCTGGGCTGGGTTCATCCTTGGTCTCCTGCATAGTTGACGCCAGCAGGCAGCGGCCCGGAGACGGGATCCCACAGGTCCACCAGTTCTTCTTCCAGCTCGATGTCCTCTACGACGGTGGTGGGGTCGAGGAGGCGCTGGATGTCGGTGACGATGCGGGGCATGAGGCGGAACAGGCGTAGGTGCTCGCGGAAGCTACGCCGGGCTGCTTGTTCGGGGTGGGGTGAGTTGTGCAGTGTGAAGGCGAGAGGGACGGTGAGCTCTGCCTTGTACAGGTCGGCTATGTCGTAGACGAACGCCTGCTGGTTGCCGCTGTGGACGAATCCGAGCGCGGGTGAGCAGCCCATGGCGAGCACGGCGGCGTGGACGATGCCGTACAGGCAGGTGTTGGCGGAGGACAGTGCGAGGTTGACCGGGTCCTGGGTGTCCCAGGCTTTGGGGTCGTAGACGCGTTTGAATCTGCCAATGCGGTGTTGCTGGGCGAGGATTTTGTAGAGGGCTTTGACGCGCTGGCCTTCCAGGCCGCGCAGCTGTGCCAGGGAGGTGTCTGGGGGGACGGTTCCTTCGCCGAAGCGTTGTTCGTACATGCGCGTTGCGACGGCGAGGCGTTCGGTGTCGTCGGCCCATGCGCGGGCCTGGCGCTCGAGCCAGCGGGTGCTGAGGGAGTCGGGTGTGACGCCGGCGTAGGTGCGGACGCCTCCGGAACCGGTGGTGACGACCGTGGTGCCATGGCGTGCGAGGGTGGCCATGGCGCGGGCGGTGATGCTGGTGCCGGGCCCGAGGAGGAGACAGCTGAGGGCGGCGGTTGGAAGGTAGACGAGCTCGGTGCCGCGTTGTTCGGAGGTGACGACGGCGCAGACACCGGTGTCGTCCTGCTGAACGCGGACGATGTCCAGGTACAGGAAAGAGAGGCTGTCGCCGATGCGCGGGAGCATGGCGACGGTAGGAGCAGCCAGTCTGCGCCGTGCGTCCGTGTGTGAGTTCATCGAGGCTTCCGGGCGGCGGGGGCGATGCTGAGAAGTCCGCAGCCGTAGGCTTTGCCGCGTCCTACGCCGGACAGGAGGGTTTGGCGCAGGGCGTCGGTGTCGGTGATGACGGCGGTGCCTTCGAAGCGGGTGCGGGGGTGTTTGACGTGGTGTTTGTCCTGGACTCGTGTGCCGCGGGCTGCGTCGAGGGGCGTGGAGTGGGTAGTGGTGAGTGTCAGCCCTGCTTTGTGTTCGGCTTGGCGTTGCCACCATTGGTCGGCCTCGGTGCCGTGCAGGGCGATGATGGCTTTGGCGCCGGCGGCTCGGGTGGTGGGGCCTGACTTGCGTACGGCGCTGGCTGCGATGCGGTAGTGCACGGGAAGTCCGTCGCGGAGCGCGTCGATCAGGGGTGTGAGGTTTTTCGACGCGGTGGTGCCGTAGCCGTTCGGCAGGCGGTTCAGATCGGGTTGTACCTGGCTCTGGATGAGGATGTAGGGGCTCTGGGGGCCGGTGTTGGTGGCGTCTTCGAGGCGGAAGAGCACGCCCATGTTCTGGCGCGCGGTCTCTCCCGCGTTGTCGGGGAAGAGCATCATCAACCGGTGGTGCAGACCGACCGCGCTGGTTACGTCCCGGCGGGCATCGCGGTGGCGCAGGTTGAGTTGGATGCGGGTGAGCCAGACGGTCATAGCGCCGCTCCTTCGGTGCGGTGAGTGGCGAGGTAGTCGGCAAGGGCCCCCAGGTAGTCGGCGCCGAGCCCCTGGCATTGCGTGGCCGGCAAGGCCAAGGTGCGCCGGAACAGGGGGCGGGCGCGGTAGGTGCGGCGGTTGGGTGACAACTCGACGGGGTCGTCGGTGACTTCGCTGACGGGCGCGGCACCATTCGCCGTTGCGGAGCCGTCTGCCGTGGACGGCACTCCAGGGAGGTGGTCCAGGGGGGTGTCGGAGTGGAAGTCGACGCTTATGGCGTTGCGGTGGGGGCTGCGGGCGAGGGGGAGAGCCAGCAGGTGGTGCAGGGGGCTGGGGAGGAGGCCGATGAGCAGGGGGCCTTCGGGCGGGCAGGAGCGGCGGCCCAGGTAGGGGGGCCAGTGGGGGCAGTTCAGGGCCTGGGCGCACTCGGTGAGCAGGGCCTGGTTGTCACCGGTGAGGGCGGCGGTGAAGGCAGCGTCGGCGAGGTAGTAGCGGTGTGAGAGCAGCGTGCCTTGTGCCGGGGGGCGTTTCTTGCCCTCGGCCGTGGTCACCGTCGCTTTGGCGGGGAGGCCTCCGCCGACGGTGTGCAGGTCGCGCAGGAGGATGCCGGGGCGGTCGGTGCGGGTGGTCAGGGACAGCCGGGCCAGATCGTCCATGGGCTCACCGCGTCGCCGGCCCAGGCAGGCGGCGAGGAGCCCGATGATGCCGGACCGGGTCGGGAACCGGGCGGTGTCACGCTCGTTGAACCGGCTGTGGGTGCCCCAGGACTGCAGCGGGCCGGAGAGGTGCAGCAGCAGGCCCGGGGCAGAGGATTCAGCAGTGCTCATGCTGCGCCGTCCTCGCCGAGTGCCGCTGCGACGGAGGCGGTGATGAGGTCGTCGAAGGAGTCGGTGCGGGTGCCCAGGCCGGACAGGTCCTTTTCGTCCAGGCCTGCCCAGCCGGCCGTGACCACGCCGCGAGTGCCGAGCAGGCGGGTGGCGGCCGTGGCGTAGTCGGCCAGCGCGCGGCGTGAGGGCTCGGCGTAACCGCCCAGATTGCCTGCGGTGACCGGCTTTTCGAACGCGGCGGCGTAGGAGACCGGGCGGTCGGAGCGCACGCTGAGGTGGACCAGGTCGGGGATGGTGTGCGGGGCGGTGGCGGTCTTCTTGGCCTCGGGCAACGAGAGCAGGAACGCCTCGATGAAAGCGGTGACCAGAGTGCGGGCCGCGGCACGGTCGCCGCCGATGTTACGTACGAGGTCGTCGAGGTCGATCGTGGCGTAGCGGTAGAAGACGCCGGCGCTGAACTCCGTGCTGCCCATGTGGGCGCTGCCGGTGGTGTCGCGCCAATCGGCGGTGATGTCGTCGACCGCGGCGAAGTAGTCGACCTCCACGTCGGTGCCGTGGGTGGTCAGAGCGTGGGCCACCTGCACAGCCCCGTCCACTCCGGCCTCGTCGATCTCGGCGAGCATCCGGCCGAAGAGATTGATGACTCCGTTGCGCGAGCGCAGCACCGCATCGATCTCCTCTTGCGGCAGGACGCTCTTGCCGCCCTTCTTCATGTCCTTGCTACCTTCCAGCGCCTCGCGATGTGCCTGGGCGATGTCGGCCAGTTCACCAACTGCTGTGGCGGGGACGTAGACCATGGCGTTGGTGCTCCAGGCCGGGTCGTCCTTCGACGGCGGGTCGGCCTTGATGCTGCTGCCGGCGGCGATGTGCTGTCCGGCCCGGCGGGCCAGATCCGCGGGCCACTGGCGCTCGTCGTGCAGGAGCTTGGTGACGGCCTCGCCGATCCTGCGAGTACGCAGTGCTTCCTCGCCGACGGTGCGCTGGAAGTAGCGGCGTACGGCGCGCTTCCAGCACTGGCTGCTGACCCGGGTGCGTTCACGGTCGCCGTACTGGACGGTCTTGACGGAGTTGGTGTCGTCGCGGTTGAGGTTGGAGTAGGGGACGCTCTGCAGGACGTGCAGGTCGATGAAGCGGCTGCGAGGCGCGGCTGCGGGGCTGGCAGAGGACGTCGTCATGGCCGGTATCTCCTGTGGCATGTGAGAAGGAAGGAGGGACGTGCAGGGCTGCGAGGGTCAGGCCCCGCCGTCGTCTTCGGTGGTGCCGGTGGTGTCTGCCGTGCGGGCCGCGGCGAGATCGTCCCGATGCCGGGCGCGGTAGAAGTCCTGCAGCCATCGGCGCGAGAGGCGTTTACGGTCTTGTGGCCAGGTGCGCAGGTCGACCAGCAGACGCGCCCAGTCCGGCGGGCATTTCTTGTCGCACAACTGCCGCACGGCGGCGGGCAGATGGCGGTGCAGACCCGCGGTGCTCTGCCGGGTCAGCAGGTTCAAGCGGGTCTCGGCCGCGCTTTCGCGGATCCCCTCCCGTGTACCTCGGGCTACTGCGGCCGCGAAGGCCAGCCCCAGGCTCTCGCCGTACGCGTAGCGGCGCCGAGCAGCGGCCGCAGCCTGCACCGACTGCTCCTGCGCCGCATCGCCATCAACAGTTGCCGGCGCTGCCTCAGCCGCGCGGTGGTTGGTGTCCTCGTCGGCTGGAGTGGAAGCGTGGACCGCGCTGGACTCCTTGTCCGGCTGGACAGTTGAGCCGCGGGTGGTGTGTGTGGCCAGCAGAGCGGCCACGGCGT
The DNA here is from genome assembly GCF_047456005.1 of Streptoverticillium reticulum. NCBI lineage: Bacteria > Bacillati > Actinomycetota > Actinomycetes > Kitasatosporales > Streptomycetaceae > Streptomyces > Streptoverticillium reticulum. The sequence continues at coordinate 1,143,329 of NZ_CP179755.1, forward strand.
AGAAGGCGCGCTGGGCCTCATCGTCCCCGAGGACCCGAGCGGGAAGCAGAGGGGCGACGATCCGGTGCATGCGCGGTACCTCGTCCAGCTGCTTGCCCAGACCGCTGCGCAGGGCCGCACGCGTCCCCGTGTCCTGCGCACTGATCCGCGTGATCGCCTGGACGAAAGTGCGCGCCTCCAACAGCCAGGGCAAGGGGCTCGGTTGGGGTACAGGGGTGGGGGCTTCAGGTGGTGTTGTGGTGTCAGCCATTACTTCTCCGTCACGTGTCAGTGCCGTCTTCACCGGGTCGGTTGTGGCTTGCGGCGTCCGCCGTACAACTCGATCCGTGCACTCTCCCGGGCCCTGGCGCCGCGCATGCTGCCCGCCGCCGTTTCGGTGACGTGGTCATAGACGTGCTCGGCGATCATCCGGAACGCGCGTGCCGACCCGTCGAAGTGCCGCTCTTCCAGGCGCTTCCAGAACTCCGCCTCCGCAGCCGGCCAGTAGCGGGCAGCGGCCTGCGCAGACCAAGCGCAGTCCTCGGCCTTGCGGGCGTTACTGAACGACGCCCACGCCTGCTTCGTCGCCCGCAGCAAGCGCGCGCCTGCCTGCTCGCCATGGACCCGCAACTGTCCGACCAGGCACGCTCGTTCGATGTCCCGTTCCTGGGCCAGGCCCAGCACGGGCGGAGTGGAGGACGACACCAGCTGGGTGTCCTTGGCCTGGCCCTCCTGGTGGATGCCCAGTGCCTGCACGCGCAGGTTCTCCGAGACGTCCACCGCCGTGCGGAAGACCCGCGGTCGGCTGATCTGCAGGCCGGGAGGCTCGCTGAGGAGCAGCGCGTCCAGATCCCTCCACAGCGCACGCTGCGAATCCGCGTAGCGGGCATAGGGGTTGCCGGCCTGGCTGACCTGCCAGATCAGGTAGTCGTCATCGCGGGGGATCCTCTCCCGATAGGCCCACGTGATGAAAGCATCACGAACCGATGCCCCTGATGCATCCGGGACGAGCAGTACCGCATGCTGAGTCCGAGCTGTCAGACCCGACAACGGCCCGGTCACTGTGCCCTTGATGGACAAAGGATCGGGCAGATCAGGGCGTTCCCACGGACACAGGTCCTCGCCCGGCCCGTACTGCCGCGCCGTGTCGGGCTCGGCCAGTCCCGCGAGGAGCGTCTCGAACAGGGTCTCGCCTACGGGGTGGTAGGAGAGCGCGGTGCGCAGCGGGCCGGCTGTTGAGTTCGCTTCCTTCAGGCCTCGGACCGTGCGGGCCGAACAGCGGCCGGACGGCCCGTAGTAGCGCCACACCAACAGGTGCAAGAACGCTTCGGCCGAGTCGACCCGTTCCGGCCGGGCATCGGCCGTGTGCTCGAACCAGGCGTGGTTCGACCCGGACGGGCGGGTGGTCACCAGCTTGTTCACACCGGCCGGTTTGTCGCACTCGGTGGTCAGCCGTGGGTCCTGCAGAAACGGGTACTGCGGATCGTAGAGGCGAAAACGCTGTGCACGGTCCGGGGTGTCGAAGTAGGCGCAGACGCTTTCGGGGCTGAAGCAGCCCGCGTCGAGGATGGTGAAGCGGTCCTCGTGCCAGTCATCGGGCCTGTCCAGGCCGGTGATCCGTGCGGTCAGGGCGTACAGGATGCGGTAGAGCGCGGACAGCGCCGGGGGTAACGGGACGGCCAGCGCGCTGATTTCGTGGGCGCGCAGAAACAGATCCCGCAGCCCGACCGCCTCGGGACGGTTGCCGACAGGGGCATGGCCAGCCCAGCGGACCGGCAGGACGGGCTCAACACGAAGATCGTAGAGCTCTGGAGCAGACACAGGCGCCTCACGGCATGAAGAAGAATGATGGGTAGGCTCAACGAGGACCCCGCGAGGGCGGGGGTGAGCCGACTGGTGCGGGGGTGTTCCCACCGACGGTCCGTCAGTTCCCTGCGGAGGCGGGGGTCGGGAGCCCTTCTGCGTGCTGCAGCGCGCAGAAGGGTGTCCCACATCCTAGGAAGACTGGGGCGGGTGTCGCCTTACAATAGGCTGATTCCCACATCGGAGATCGAGATTGTCCGGTCTCCGACCCTGCATGACCAGTTCACGTCGCCTGTCGGACCACAAGCGCGCGTCATGCGCAAAATCGCCAAGTCTGCGAGCACGGGACGGGCCGCCCATCCTGGCCAGGGATCCTGCTCCGTGCCCCGCTGCGCAAGCCAGTCGCCGCGCAAGGGCACACTCCTGCGCATCACCGCCCGCACATCCGCACCCGACAACCGGCCCCCGCCGGCCCCGGGCACCGCGAGTTCTCCTTCCGGGTCCAGGGTGACCGTGTCACCCGGCTGGACGTACACGCACACCGCGCGCACCGAATCGGCACCCAGGCGTGTGGTCACCAGCGCCTCATCCACCAGCTGCCCGCCGTCATTGCTCAGCCCGGAAAGATCCACCATCCCGATGGGGGACTTCACCTTCACCATCTCGGCAAGCGACTGCTCCGCCAGCACCGCACCTACATGCTCCGCATCCAGACGCTGCAACTCGGCCCGGGCGGCATCGTCCAGACGCTCACCGAAGTCCTCGGCATACACCGCGTCGACGAGCCGCTGCACATCACCCGGAACAGCAATACCCTCCTGCGCGCACTCATGCAGGAGATGACTGGTCCGGCGCAGCAACGCCGTGTCGTAAACCGACTGCCACGCCCGCGGAGGGCACACCACGCCGTTCCTGTCCACGGGCTCCAAGACCACCAGCCGGGGATCATCCCCCACCCACTCCGGCCGGCCGCCGTCCCCGGGCGCAAGGCCGCTACGGTCGTGCCGCATGCAGCGTCCCGCGCGCTGAAGCAGCTGCGCGAGCGGCGCCAGGTCACTGATCACCAGATCGAAATCCAAGTCCAGCGACTGCTCGACCACTTGCGTGGCGACCAGGACCGACACCGGCGGCCGCTGCCCCGCATCGCCCGGCTTGCCAAAGGCCAGCTCACATTCCTGCGTGATCGCAGCCCGCCGGTCACCCGGATACCGCGCATGCAACAGACGCAACCCGCCCGGCACAGACGCCAGTTCAGGAAAAGACCGCTGGAGAAAACGGTAGGTCTCCTGCGCCTCGGCCACCGTCGTGCAGCACACCAGAACACAGCCCTGCTGACGCACCACCGGAGTGAGCAGCCGCACCAAAGCGGCACTGCGGCTCTCCCCACCCGGCGCCCTCTCACTGACCACGTGCCCGGGCCTGTCCCACGTTACGGGGACAGGCCGGACGTGCAGGGTGCGCGGCCGGCCACTGGCCACTGCCCGCGGTGCCGACACCTCACCGCTCGCTCCGCTGACAAACAGCCACCCCGGATACACCGGCCGCACCGACGACGGCTCCCGGAAGCCACAGCCACGCCGATAAGCCTCCACCAACGACGAGGCCGCACTGCCGGTGAGCGTGGCCGACAGCAACACCACCGGCGCACCCATCACCCCAAGCCACTCCAGCAAACGCACCAGCAGACTGTGCATCCACGGACCGTAGGCATGCGCCTCGTCCACCACCACGACCTTGTTCGACAGCCCCAGCAGCCGCAACACGTTGTAGCGCACCGGCAGCACACCGGTCAGCGCCTGATCCACCGTGCCCGTAGCCAACGGAGCCAGCAGCCCCCGCTTCGTGCCGCGCAACCACCGACCCGCTGCGCGACGTGAGCTGTCATCAGCCACCACATCGCGCGGCGACGACTCCCCGGCATCCGCGGCCGCACTGTAGGACTCGCTGAGCCAGGCCATGCTGTGCAGCAACGCCAGCGACCGCTCACCCTCCACGTTCTCTCGAGCGAACTTCTCCACCCGCAGATGCATCGCATCCGCCGTCGCCATGGTCGGCAACGCGAAAAACAACCCCGCCGAACCCGCAGCCCGCGCCATAAGCCCCGCGGCGTGCAGACCAGCCTCCGTCTTGCCATCCCCCGTCGGCGCCGTCACCAGCAACAACCCCGGACCGTCCACCAGACCGGGCAACTCACCTTCCAGTGAAGCCTGCAGTGGGTTCGGAGAGAAGCCGAACTGCCCCGTAAACGACCTCACCGGGAAACGCGCCACCCCCAGACCCGCATCCGCCACGACCCCGCCGGCCTCGGCAACTGCAAGCTCCCAATGAGCATCCAGACCAGCATCATCCGCCCGCCATGCCCGGCCCGGCAGACGCCGTTCGATGACGTGCTCCTGGCTGGCCAGCCAGTCAGCCACCACGATCAACCCCAGCAACTGCACCGCAGCCTGAGCCGGCAACAGCCCAGCAGGAACCTCCACACCGCCCGTCAAACGACGCAACGCCACCGCGTGAGCAACCCGCTGCGCAGCCCACCCCCTGCCACCCAGCCCCGGCATCCACCCCTCAGGGTTCTTCAACTCCCCAGACCTGAGTGCCCGGGGAAAGCACCCGTGATGGCCGGCCAGCATCTGCGCCACCTGGTGGTGCGCCGAGCGCCCCACCGAACGCGACACCGGATACCCCCAGTCCGCGAACAGTCCGGGCAACGCCCAATGCCCCGCAGTGTCATGGCGCAGCGCCTCCCGCTCCACACCCGCTCGGTGGCTGTAAGCCGGGTCCTTCATGACCTGCTGGTAGGCAGCCGGGAGCTGCGCTTGGAAGGCTGGAGTGATCTTGCCAAGGTCGTGCAATCCCGCCCAGAGACACAGCAGCCGTCGGCTCGCCTCCGAGGACATCCCTAACTGCCCAGCCAGCCGCTCCCGCGCCGGGACTGTCAGCACCTGGTCCCACAACGCGCCAGCAACCGCAGCCGTATCCACCAGGTGACAGACCACCGGATAGGACTCGGTCAGCCCTCTCGCTTTCCCCCATAACCGCGAGTCGACACAATCACCCATCAGCCAAACCTCCCGCACAGCCCACACCCTGAGGACACCGCCAGGGGTATCACCCGGCACTGACAACGCCACCTACCATCAGGTTGCCCTGCCGCCTTCAACGAAGATCAACGAGACAGGTACACGGGTGCCCTCCACAGGGTCCAGAAGGAGGAGACGTATGATGCCAATCGTCAAGAACATGCAAACTGCTCCTAACGTCGCAGGTCGCGAAGAGTGAGCTCCGCGCAGGCGGAGGTGAACCCCGATGATCCGGCGGTCGGTCGGGACGAACCTGGTGAGCTCCGCGCAGGCGGAGGTGAACCGTCTCGTAGAGCATCCGCCACAGCGTCTTCTCCGTGAGCTCCGCGCAGGCGGAGGTGAACCGAAATCGATCGGAAAGGCAGCAGCATGACGACCGTGAGCTCCGCGCAGGCGGAGGTGAACCGCAGGCCTCGGGGTACGCGGTGCTTGATCCGAGGTGAGCTCCGCGCAGGCGGAGGTGTCCCGATCAAGAACGCGGTCCTGCTGGGTGTGCACGAGTCCGCTCCGCGCAGGCGGAGCTGAACGCGAGCCCTTCCGCGGGAACGGTGCCCGGCCGCCTCTGCCCACGCTTTGCAATGTCCTGGAATTACAGCTGCCCGGCAGTGTCAATGTGCCGCTGCAACTCCTCAGCGATGGCCTCCGTCCCTCCAGCGGCAGGGATACGCCACACGGATTCGTCGCCGCGGTTCATCGCGAACTCGCTGGAGAAATGGACCAGCTCCGGCGAGGGAGCGAAGGAGTCGCGCAGCCAGGCAGCGAACACCGCAGCCTCTGACGCGGAGGCGTTCTCCACCATCACCGAGCCCATGCCATCGAACGGCGTCGTCGTCAGTCCTTCGATCCACACGCTTTCAGCGATTTCGACCTCGAAGGACAAGGTGTCCGACGGCCGTGGGCCAAGAGGGCCCTCGTGCTTCGTCCACGCCCCCGGGAACCCCTGCTCCAGAGCCTCGGCGAACCTGTCGAGGGACAGATTCCAGGCGGTAGCGTCGTCCACGGGCGGAGCGAAGACGAAGCGGGTCCTGATGGGATTGTCGTTGGTCATACTGCAGCAATTCCTCACGGTACGTACCGGGCTGTTCCTTTGACGCCAGTCATCAGCATCATGCTCTGCCAGTAGGCGGTGGCGGACTTGTCGTTTGTCACGATCTCCATGCCGCGGAGCTGGTTGTCCGGGTTCTCCATGGCCGCCTTGTAGCGCACCAGTTCCTTCTCGTCGCCCACGTACATGGCGTCCCGGAACGGGTCGAACTTCGGCTTGCCGCGCGCGTCCAGCTTCGGTGGCGTGCCCAGCGTCTTGTCGACCTTGTCAAGGTTGCGGAACGTGGTGGGCTTCTCGCAATCGGGCTTGTGAACGTACTTGGCCTCAACTGCGTAGCCATCGGCGGGCCGCAGACCGTCGGCCATCAAGCCCTTCCCGCTCCTGCCCGTGAACTCCGGTGGCAGCGGCAGCTCCCGCTCGGGATAGCCCGAAACACGCAGCTGGTAGGCGTTCTCCGGGCTGTTCTGGTCCCCACCGCCCGCGAAGCCGCCAGCGTTGAGCGAGTTCGTCCAGAGACGGAACTGCGCCTCCTCGGAAGAGCTGAGCAGCTGAGGGTTCGTTCGAGGGTCCGGCGGTATCGGGTCCCGGGAAGGTATCGCCGAGTTGTGCGGGCTGGCCATCGGCAACGCATACGAGGCCAGGACCAGAGGTAAGGGCGCTAGCGGGGCGAGCGGCAGCATCGGCGCGTGCCAGCCCCCGCCGGCGCCCGGCAGGGTGACGCGGGCTTGGGATGCGTCGACGGCATGTGCGACGTCGCCGAGCTGGTGAATGTACGGGTCGCCGGCCACGGCGAGGTGCAGGCCCCCGTCGTCGCCGTTCCCGCCGAGCATCGGGGAGTCGAGGAGGTTGTCGATGCGGAAGAAGTCGGCCTTGTGGTTGCTGATCTCTATCAGGGCGCGCTCGATGTGGTCCGCGTACTTGTCGCACGCCTTCGCGAGCTGGTTGCAGGCAGCTACGAGGTTTGCCACGAGCGGCTCGTCCTCCTGCGCCCGGCCCGGCGGGTCACCGAAGCCGATGGTGCGCTTGAAGTAGGCGTCGAAAGCCATGGCAGCCTCACCGGAGTGCGCGTCGTTCGCTGTCCGGGCGTAGGTCTGCGCGTCACCGAAGAATCGTTCCAGCAACCGGCCTGCATGGCGCCAAGATCTCGCAACCGCGCGGACTTTCTCCGGGCTGCCCCGGTACCGGCTGCCGCCACCCGGCGCGTACTGGTCGTACCACGCCGTGCCTCCAACAACCTCGGGCAGGTGCTGCCCCAGCCCCAGGAAGGCCTGGCCGCACTCCTCGCCGGGGTCACCCATGCCGTCGGTGAGGTCCACTTGATGGCCAGCGAAGGCCGCAGCAATCTTGCTTTCGACGACCATGAATTCGCGCGCCGTCTTCATGAGTGCCCTGCCCGTGCCGCCGAAGACGTAGGCGCTGAACCCGATCTGGTCCAGCGTGGTCGCGGCGGCCGGCTTGTAGACCTTCCGGAACGCGTGACCGGCATCGTCGTCACCAGCCATCCCCGACTGCTGGGACAGCTCCGCCCCCAGACCGATCGCCGTGTCCCGGGCCCCCGGCATGACGACGTCCACCATGCCCATGGACGCCTTGATCATCCCCGAGGCAACGAGGTGTAGCCGGTCCAACGTAAACCCCTCCCAGTCGGCACGTGATCTGTTCTATCTCAGACAGGACCGGGACTTCGGGGAGGGGCACACGATCAGACCTCAGGTGCGATGATGTTCAGGTCCCAGTACAGTCCGTTGCGCTCCATCCCCGGCTCAAGGCGTGTGACCGGGGCCGTCGTTGAGACGCTGACTGGCCGCAGCCTCAGCAGAGTTAGGGTCACGGTTCGCTTCCGGCCAGAACTGCAGCAGCCACCGCTCAACTCCGTAGGCGACGCCGACCTCCCGGGTCACCCGTGCCACCTCGGTCCGGTTGCCTGATGAGACGCGAACCCGCCACCGGCCTGCACTGCCCAATTTGATCGTTTCGTCCGCGCGTTCCATACTCCAGATCCCGAGTTCTCCACTCACGGTCTCAATCTGGCTTTCGGCCGTCTCATCCCAGCTCTGCCGGCTGTCGGGATCCGGCTCCGTGTTCCAGATCTGAACCACGGCGGAGGCTGTGTGAGTATGGCCGGCGCTACCGAAGTCCAAGCGCATGGGATATGGCTTCAGGAACGTACCAGATTCAGCACCATCCGGATATGGGGATGGAATCAGAGTGTCATGTGACTCCTGAACGCTGAATTGATAGTAGGTCACACGAACGTCGAAGTCTTGCTCACTCAGCAAGGTAGCCATGGCGCTCCTTCAACAGGCCGTAGTTCCATCCCAACACCCATGGGCAAGTGTGGGTGCCGCCCACGAGCGACACCCACACCTTCTACACGACAGCGCGCAGCACCGTCACAGCAACAGCAGTGTCATGAACGCTTTGCCATCAGCCCTGGGTCCATACCGCGCCAGGCTGTCCACTGTTGTCCCATTGTTGAACGCGTGCACCGTTCTCGGCGCTTGAGTTTTCCACTTCCAGTACCTTTCCGCTGTTCACGTTACGGATGATGCGATTGCCCGGGTTGCCCTGCATCTGCCACTTCTGTGTCGCGATGCCTACGCAGTCGTATTGCTGTGCAAGCGCCCCGTTGTCCGTGCGCGAGTTGACGATTTCGAGGCACTTGCCACTGTTCGCGTTCACGATGTTCACGTACTGGCCGTCGTCGGTGGGCTGCACCAACCAGTCCGCCCCAGGCTGGCCGTTGCAGTCCCACTGCTGCGCCCGAGCGCCGTTGTCCTCGCTGGAGTTCTCGATCTCCAGGCACTTCTTGCTGCTGTTGACCAACAGGCCGCCATGTTCAATGACTTCGCCGGTGACGTTGACGGTGAAGCCGTCATCAAGGCCCTCGATGATGCGATTGTTCATGTAAAAGGCCTTGAGTATGGTGCCAGCGTCCCGGTTCTGCGTTTTGGGCACTGGCAGGACCGAGAAGTTGCCCTTAGGGGCGTGGGCGTCGTACTCAGACTGCGCTGCACCCTCGTAGGTGGATGCGAAGGGGAACTCATCACAGTCCTTGGTGCCACCGTCTGTGTAGCCGTCACTCCAGTATCTCTTGCAGTTTTGGACCGCAAGGACTCGATTCCGGTCGTACTGCGGGTTATCGGTAAGGAGCCGATGCAGCGGCGAGCCAGGGACCTGACCCGGGATCTTTTTGCCTTCCGGAGTGGGCGGCACCGTGTGGTTCGGGTCAGTGAACGCCTTCTCGATGTGGAGCGCAACACCCTGTTCCGGAGCACCATCGGCCTTGCTGTACTTCAAGGGTGTCACAACACTGAACGCTGCTGATCCACGGTTGTCCGGGTTTCCCTGCCCGGTCGAGTTCCGGAGATACTTTGCCGCATCCCACCGGGGAGCCATCATGAACGGACTGCCCGACGAGCCCGTTCCCTGCCAGCCGGGAGGAACGTGAGACGTCACGACCGGCTGGTAGGCGGCGAAGACCGCGTCCGCAGCGCCAGACCCCGACCCATGGCCGGGAGCCACCCGCGCGGTGTGCTCAAAGTGTGCCGTGGGCCGTCGAGTCGACAACTCATCCCAGGTCAGAGTGAGCGGCAATGGGCCACCGCTCTGCACCTGCGCCTTCGCCGGCGACACCATCGGGAACTTCGGCTCGATGGTATAGGTGAGGGCCGCCGTCCCAGTCTTTCCGTCCTTGCGGAAATTGGTGATGTCGTAGTCGAAGTACATCGTGCGGTCCGACTCTTTCGGCACCGTTCCGCGTAGGAACAACGTGAGCGTGCTCATGCCGACGGGCGTCCCGTTCTGAATCCATACCTGGTCCGCCTGGAGCGAAGTACAGACCGCGAAGCGTGACTTGATGTACATGACGTCGCTCGGGCCCATGTGATCCTGGCACTCTTTCAAAGTCATGCTGCGTGCCGGTTCCGGATACGACACCCCAGCGGCCAGGGCTGGCTGTTGGCGGTCGCCTGCTCGTGGCGTGACAGCAGGCCTTGAGGTCTTCGGTGCCCACGAAGCGGCCGGCCCCACAGTCTCCAAGGGAACCTGGGTCTGGTCATCTTCTTGGGCCAGGCCAGCCGATCGGTGGGCGGCAAAGCGGCTTTGCAGCTGAGCGAGCGTCGGCGCGGCCGGGTTACCGCGCACAAAGTAGGTCTCGACAGACTGCTCGACTGCAGCATGAGCGACGGTCGGCATGACCAGCGGAACAAGCCCTGTGGTGGCCGCAGACGCGAGCAAGGCAATAATCCGACTTCGGATCTTGACTCTCGGACGCACGAGAGATCCCCCCTCCAGTGATCACCGGTAGGCGCTGCACCTACCAGCGGCACATCACAGTCGAAAAGGAGTGCGAACGCCCGCAAGATCGTCTTGCGTGTCTGAAAGGTGCGCACAATCGGCGCACAAGTGTCCTTTGAGCCCGTGCAAGGCCACCCCTCTACCGTGCATCCCACGGGCGACTCCGAAAGCGGCAAGACAGGCCCCCGAGCCCACCCTGAGCCGCGCAGGGTCACCAAATCCGCGATCACGACTGGCCGTGGATGACGCGCTCCTCCAGGATTCGTGGAGCCGCCAGGCCGACGACGTAGCGATCGAAGACATCGAGGCCGAAGTCGAGCGCGTAGCGGTCCACTGCCCGACCAACAGTTCGTCGGGGCCGCGAGCGTGGGCGAGGGGGTGGACGGTCTTACGAGCCAGGCCCAGCTACCGGGCAACGCTACGGAGCTCCTTTCCCCGGGCTACGAGATCGTGGACGGCCGCGTGCTGCCGACTGCCTGGAACGCTGAAGCGCCGAGCGTCGCCCGAAAGATCGACCAATCGATCTGAATCCGATCTGATAGGGCGATTGCTCCCATTGGGAACTCAAGCTAGCCAATCGCCCCACTGCCTTCCTCGGGCTGAGACAAACAATGGCCGAAAATGATAGCTGGAGAGATGCTGCCGCCTGAGCTGCGGTGCCATGAGCCTGGAGACGCTGATCCCCGAACATTTCATGCAGACGCGACGGCGTGAAGCTATCCAAGAGGGCGGCTATCGGCCCGCGTTCGAGTCTGCGAAGAGGGCGCTGCACCGTGAAATGGAGCCCGCTTCCTTGTTGCCTCCCATGCTCACCACCGCAACCTGCACCGTCGCTTTGGCAGGTGCCGTCGTCCCTGAGGTGAGGCGACGGTTTCCGGGGGCTCCCCTGGTGGGGCCTGGGTGTGGCCACGGTGTGGCCGGAAGGACCGGGAAGGCTTGGGAAAGGTAAGGAAGGCCGGCCGGAGTGAACCTCCTCTGACCTGCGTAAATGGGAGATTCTCGGAGTAGACCGGGAAAGGCCGGGAAGAACGGGGGCAAGTTGTCGTCCAACGACACCAAGTACGAGCGCGTGAGCTCCGCGCAGGCGGAGGTGACCCGCAGGGTCACCATGCCCCGCTGCTCTCGGCACCCGATCGAGGCCCGCACAGCCGAAAGGTCGGTGCCCTGGCCACTCTTGACCAGGGCACCGACCTGTACGTAAAGACGCTGACTACTGCGCAGCAGCCGCCTTCGGCGGCTCCGGCGTGGCGTGCGGGGTGCACGTCACGTCCTTGCCATCCGTCTTGCCCGTGAGCAGGTAGGCGTCGACGCGGTCGTTGATGCAGGGGTTGACCAGGCCCGTCACGCCGTGCGAACCCGCGCCCTGCTCCGTGATCAGCTCCGAGCCGCGGAAGCGCTTGTGGAGCTCGACCGCGCCGGCGTACGGCGTGGCGGCGTCACGGGTGGACTGGACGATGAGGGTCTTGGGCAGGCCCTTGTGCGTGCCGACCTCGACCGGGTTCTGCTGCGGGGTCTTCCACGTGGCGCAGGGCAGGTTCATCCAGGCGTTGGACCAGGTCATGAACGGAGCCTTGCGGTCGACGCGGGTGTTGTCCCGGTCCCACTTGGTCCAGCTGGTGGGCCACTTGGCGTCGGCGCACTCGACGGCCGTGTAGACGGCGTTGCTGTTCTCCGAGGCGATGTTGCCCGCGGTGTTGGCGAGGTCGGGACCGGCCGCCGCGACGAGGGCCTTCTCGTCACCCGCACGGTACTTCTGCCAGTTCTGGGCGACCGGGACCCACGAGGAGTCGTAGTACGCCGCGCTCTGGAAGTAGTTGATCAGCTCGGCCGGGCCGACGACCCCGCCGATGGGGTTCTTCTTGGCGGTGGCCCGCAGCTTCAGCCACTGCTGCTGGACCTTCTCCGCCGTGTCGCCGATGTGGAAGACGGAGTCGTGCTTGGCGACCCAGGTCTCCCAGTCCTTGAAGCGGCCCTCGAAGGCGACGTCCTGCTCCAGGTTGGCCTGGTACCAGATGTTGTCCTGCGCCGGGTTGACGACGCTGTCGACTATGAGGCGGCGGACGTGCGACGGGAAGAGGGTGCCGTAGACGGCGCCGATGTACGTGCCGTAGGAGACGCCCAGGTAGTTGAGCTTCTTCTCGCCGAGGGCGGCCCGGACGACGTCGATGTCGCGGACGGTGTTCGGCGTGGTGAGGTACGGCAGGAGGTCCCCGCTGCGCTCGTAGCAGCCGTCCGCGTACTCCTTGGCGAGCTTGCGCTGGGCGCGCTTGTCGGCCTCGCTGCCCGGCACCGGGTCGGGCTTGGGGGCCTTGACCCACTGCTGCGGGTCGACGCAGGAGATGGGGGCGGAGTGGCCCACACCGCGCGGGTCGAAGCCGACGAAGTCGTAGGCCTTGGCGGTCTTGGCCCACAGGGGGCTCTTGGCCGTGATGCGGCGCGGGAACTTCATGCCCGAGCCGCCGGGGCCGCCCGGGTTGTAGACGAGGGAGCCCTGGTGCTCGCTCGCGGTGCCGGTGGCACGGGCCCGGTCCACGGCAATCTTGATGGTGCGGCCGTTGGGCTTGGCGTAGTCGACGGGCACGGTGACGAAACCGCACTCGATGGGCTTCTCCAGGCCCCAGTCGGCAGGGCAGTCCTGCCACTTGATGCCGGCCTCGGCCGCGCGCTCGGCGGCGATCCGCGCGCCGCGGGCCTCGGCGGCCCCGCCCGGCACCCGGCTGTCGGCGCTGGCCGCGGGTGCGGCCAGGAAACCGGCGACGAGCGCGCCGGTCACCACGGTGCCGGCCGCACCGAATATCGCTTGACGTCTCACGTGGGACTCCCCCTGCTGGCTACGCCGCTCGGTCGACTGCGGCGTTGATCACGAAGGTCAGGGGGATCCTTTCGCTTCCCCTGCCACAAACGACAGGGTGTGCGAGCGTTCTTTACTAATCCGTAAAGATGACGTCGCAAGAGATGCCACATGAGGTGCTGTTCGCCGCGAATCCCTCAAATCGCCTGTAGTGCTCGATTGATGTCCGAGAGCAGCGAATCCAGGAGTTTTCGCAGGGTGAGGGCGTCGGGTGCGACTGCGGTGACGGCTGCTGCGGGGCCGGCGAGGGGAGTGAGTACCGCCGTCGTCCCGAGGGTGCGGGGCTGGGCGGGGTGGTGTTCGAAGGCGGGGTCGACGAGCAGGAGTTGGCCCACGGCCCGGTGCCCGCCCAGCACCGCGGCGCCGTCCCAGCCCGGCACGCCGGGTCCGTAGGCGAGCTCCTGGTCGAAGAGCGGCCGTCCGGCGCGGCGTACCGTCAGCCGGGAGACGAGCCTGCCCGGCGGCTCGCCCGTGCGGCCGAGGACCTGTTCCTCGCGCAGCACCAGGCGGGCGCCGGGGGCGAGTTCGACTCTCGTGGCCGTCCGCAGATCGCTGCCGCGCGCGGAGATCAGCGGTTCGGGGAGCCAGTGCAGGGCGGCGCCGTCGCCGACGCGGAGGGAGGTGTCGTACGTGGCCGGGGCGCCCGTGCGGCCCGGCAGGGCGATCGTCGCGGCCGTCGTGGAGAAGCGCAGCGCGGCCCCGTCCTCGACCTCCGCGGTCAGGGTCAGCCGGTCGCCGCCGAGCGGGGCGCTCATGGCACCGACGAGCGCCACCTGCGCCTGGGGCCCGCGCACGCCCGTGCGCCGCAGGGCGAACGGGCCCTGCCCGGCGAGGACCGGCAGGGCGGTGCCGCCGCGGCCGTCCGGTGCGGCGACGATCCGGGCCGCGGCCACGACGCCCGCGGTGAGCCCCGCCGTGAGCGTCGCGCTCACGCGGCCGTCCAGGCGGCGAGCCTGGCGCGCACCCAGTCCCGTACCGGAGCGATGCCGTCCTCCGTGGTGAGCGCGGTGAACGCGACGGGCAGGTGGCCGCGTTGGGCCTTGGCGTCGCGGGCCATGACCTCCAGGTCCGAGCCGACGTAGGGGGCGAGGTCGGTTTTGTTGATCACGAGCAGGTCGGCGGTGGTGACACCGGGACCGCCCTTGCGGGGGATGTCGTCGCCCCCGGCGACGTCGATGACGAAGATCTGCGCGTCGACGAGTCCCTTGGAGAAGGTGGCGGTGAGGTTGTCGCCGCCGGACTCGACCAGGACCAGGTCCAGGGGGCCGACGGTGTCCTCCAGTTCCTCGACGGCTTCGAGGTTGGCGGAGATGTCGTCGCGGATGGCGGTGTGCGGGCAGGCGCCGGTCTCGACGGCGGTGATGCGCTCGGGCGGCAACACGGCTTCGCGCAGCAGGAACTCGGCGTCCTCGCGCGTGTAGATGTCGTTGGTGACGACGGCTATGGACAACTCGTCGCGCAGGGCCCGGCACAGCGCGGCGACGGTCGCGGTCTTGCCGGAGCCGACGGGCCCGCCGAGCCCGATCCGCAGAGCGCGGCGCGTGCCGTCGGGGCGCAGCGGGGTCGCTGCGCTGTACGTGTGGCGGTGGGGGTAGGTGCCGTCTGAGTGGTCGAGGTGCACGTTTTTCTCCGAGGGGTGGTCTACGAGGCGAAGAGGCGTACGGGCCAGGCCGCGTGCTGTTCCGCGGTGATGTCGAGCAGCGGGGCGGAGCCCGCGGGGAGGACGTCGATGCCCTCGTACCCGGCCCGGACGGCGGCCTCGACGGCCCGGGTTGCGACCTCGTCGAGCTCGGGCGCGAGCCGGGCCAGGACGGCGGTGGCCTCGAAGGGGTCGAGGCCGAGCAGTCGTACGACCGCGGTGGCCGGGCCGTTCATCGCCTCGTACCCGGCGGCGTACGCCGCGTCCGACGGCCCGAGCCCGGCGGCGCGGGCGGCTGCGCCGAGCACGACGGGCTGGTGGACGCCGCGCGGCCGGGCCGCTGCGAGGGCGTCCAGGGCGTCGCAGGGCCAGGCGGCCCGGGCGGCCCGCATCATCTGGCGCCCCAGCCGGCGGGCTGCTGCGCGCAGGGCGGCCGAGGGGGTGCGGGCGTCGGCGGCTTCGTCGAGGGCGAGGGGGTCGAGGCCGGCGGCCGCGGCGGCGGCAAGCCCCGCGGCCGTGAGACCTGCGGTCCACAGGCGGCCGCGGCAGAAGGCCTCCAGTGACGGTGCGTCCGTCAACCGGCCTGCCTTGACGGCGGCTTCGGCTCCGCCGGAGTGGGCGTGGCCACCTGCCGGGAAGCGGCCGTCGGCCAGGATCAGTAGCGCAGCGCGGGCCGTCTGTGGCTGGTCGCGCAGTTCCCCGCGCCCCTGACGGGGCGCAACGTCCGACTCGTTCATCAGAACAGGAAGTACCTTTGCGCCATCGGCAGTTCCGCTGCCGGTTGCGGATCCACCGGATCCCCGTCGATCGTGACCGTGAACGTGTCCGGATCCACCTCCACCCGCGGCCGCGCATCGTTGTTGCGCATGTCCGCCTTCGTCAGGCCCCGCGTGCTCCGGATCGGCACGAACCGCTTCCCCAGTCCCAGTCGCTCCGGCAATCCGTCGTCCAGGGCCCACTGGGTGACGAAGTTCAGGGAGTTGGCGGCCGCGGCGCGGCCCATGGCGCCGAACATCGGGCGGGGCAGGATCGGCTGCGGTGTGGGGATGGAGGCGTTCGCGTCGCCCATCTGCGCGTACGCGATCTGGCCGCCCTTGACGACCAGCTGCGGGCGGACGCCGAAGAACGCCGGTTCCCACAGCACCAGATCGGCGAGCTTGCCCGCCTCCACGGAGCCGATCTCATGGTCGAGGCCCTGGGCCACCGCCGGGTTGATGGTGTATTTGGCGACATAGCGCCGCGCACGCAGATTGTCCGCCGGGCCGTCCCCCGGCAGCGCCCCGCGCCGCCGCTTCATCACGTGGGCGGTCTGCCACGTGCGCAGCACGACCTCGCCGATGCGGCCCATGGCCTGGGAGTCGGAGGAGATGATCGAGATGGCGCCGAGGTCGTGCAGCACGTCCTCGGCGGCGATCGTGCCGGGGCGGATGCGGGACTCGGCGAAGGCGAGGTCCTCCGGCACGGCGGGGTTGAGGTGGTGGCAGACCATCAGCATGTCGAGGTGCTCCTCGACGGTGTTGACGGTGTGCGGCCGGGTGGGGTTGGTGGAGCTGGGCAGGACGTTGGCCTCGGAGACGACCGTGATGATGTCGGGCGCGTGCCCGCCGCCCGCACCCTCGGTGTGGTACGCGTGGATGGAGCGGCCCGCGATGGCGGCGAGGGTGTCGCCGACGAAGCCGGCCTCGTTGAGCGTGTCGGTGTGGATGGCGAGCTGGGCGCCGCTCTCCTCGCACACGTGCAGGCAGGCGTCGATGACGGCCGGGGTGGCCCCCCAGTCCTCGTGGATCTTGAATCCGACGGCGCCGCCGCGCAGTTGGGCGCGCATCGCGTCGTAGGAGACGGTGTTGCCCTTGCCGAGCAGGCCGATGTTGACGGGGTAGGCCTCCAGCGCATCGAACATCCGGGCAAGGTGCCAGGAGCCGGGGGTGACGGTGGTGGCCTTGCTGCCCTCGGCCGGGCCGGTGCCGCCGCCGACGAGGGTGGTGACGCCGGAGGCGAGCGCTTCCTCGGCGGCCTGCGGGCAGATGAAGTGGACGTGGGCGTCGACGGCTCCGGCCGTCAGGATCCTGCCGTTGCCGGCGATGATCTCGGTCTCGGGGCCGATGACGAGGTCGGGGTGGACGCCGTCCATGGTGTCGGGGTTGCCGGCCTTGCCGATGCCGGTGATCCGCCCGTCGCGGATGCCGACGTCGGCCTTGACGATGCCCCAGTGGTCGAGGACGACCGCGCCCGTGATCACGGTGTCGGGGGCGCCCTCGGCGCGGGTGGTGCGGGACTGGCCCATGGACTCGCGGACGACCTTGCCGCCGCCGAAGACCGTCTCGTCCCCGGCGTGGCCGGGACCGCCGGAGCGGTCCTCCTCGATCTCGACGAACAGGTCGGTGTCGGCGAGCCGGATCCGGTCGCCGGTGGTGGGCCCGTAGAGCGCGGCGTAGGCGGAGCGCGGGAGCTCCGGCAGGGCGGGGTCGGACAGTTCAGTCATCGAGTGGTCCCCCGCACTCGCCGCGCAGGCCGGCCACGATGCGCTTGCCGCCGATGGGGACGAGGCCGACCTCGACGGGGATGCCGGGCTCGAAGCGCACGGCCGTGCCGGCGGCGATGTCCAGCCGCTTGCCGCGGGCGGCGGCACGGTCGAACGCCAGGCCCGGGTTGGCCTCGGCGAAGTGGTAGTGGGAGCCGACCTGGACGGGCCGGTCGGCGGTGTTGAGCACGGTCAGCCGGGTGCGGTGCAGGCCCTCGTTGAGCCGCACCGGGCCTTCGGCGTAGAGGATTTCTCCGGGTATCACGGCACGTCCCCCACTCACGCGATGGGCTCGTGGACGGTGACGAGCTTCGTCCCGTCCGGGAAGGTGGCCTCGACCTGGACGTCGGGGATCATCTCGGGTATGCCGTCCATGACCTCGTCGCGGGTGACCACCTTGCGCCCGGAGGACATGAGTTCGGCGACCGTGCGCCCGTCGCGGGCGCCTTCGAGGATGTGGGCCGTGATGAGCGCCACTGCCTCGGGGTGGTTCAGGAGCACCCCGCGTGCCCTGCGTTTCTCGGCGACGTCCGCGGCCACGTGGAGGAGCAGGCGTTCCTGCTCGTGCGGGCTCAGTTGCATGTATCCACCTCAACACAGCGGTGACCTGGGGCCCTTCCCCGGGGAACCGGGAATTGCAGATTAGGGCGCAAGCTTTTCCACTGCGTTAACTGGCGCTTTGCCAGGTCGTGGACGAGGCTCCCGGAGGTCAGCTCCGGGGGCCGCCGCGGCCCGGGTCGCGGTGCTCGGCGGCGATGCCGAAGCGGCCTCGTTCGCCCGTGGCGGACGGCAGCGGCCGGACGGTGGAGACGGTGCTGATCACCTGCTCCTCGGCGGCGGCCCCGGCGGCGTCCTCCGCGGGGCGCTCGCTCTCCTCGAGCCGTTCCAGGTCGGCGGCGGACACCAGGGCGACGAGCGGCTTCCCGTGGCGCGTGACGACCACCCGCTCCCCGCCGTAGACGACGCGGTTGATCAGCTCCGCCAGCTCGGCTCGGGCTTGCGTCACAGGAATCTCGTAGGCCATGGCCCTAGCCTAGGCAATGTCCACCTGGTCCGCCGTGGTCCGTGGCGACAGCGGATATCCAGGTCAGAGGCTCTCTCGCGCTCCCGTGCGCTCTCGTGTGTGAGAGATGTGTGAGACGGGTGGGACGGCTCTACCAGCCCCGCACGGAGCTCCGGCCAGATAGTTGCCTGCCCGTCGACGCACCGGGGGCTGAGCGGATCTCCGCCAGCCCCACATCGCCGAGCAGGTGGCAGCTGCGGGGGCGCCGTAAGCCCGTGGGATGCTGGTGCGAGGTCGTCGCCGCGACCAACGACGTGCCGCTCACCCGGCCCGGCATCATCCGGCAGCTCGGCGTCGACGGGGTCTCAGTGTCCCTCGACAGCACGGACGCGGCCATCTGCGGCCGTCCCGGTCGGCCACCGCGAGGTCCTGGACGGCAGCTGCGCCCTGCTGAGCAAGCGGGGCTCCGGCCCGGACCCGCGGTCGAAGACCAACAGCGCAAATGGGAAACCGCTTCAGCACAGAGCCGAAGTCTCATACTCGCCCAGTTTGCGCAAACGCTGACGCAAACTCTCTCAGTGGGAGCAGAGGCAGCGCCTGTGGGCCCGTACGGTAGCCCGCCGTGCTGCCGCCGGTCGCCCTAGGCTGAGGCCGGGAGGTGTGTGGTGACGGTCATGGAGAACCGGCCGCAGATGCTGGCCGAGGAGTTCGAGCGCATCGCTGCCGCCGCTGAGCGTGAAGGCGTCCGGATGGAATTCATCCACGGAAAGCTGGGGGTCAAAGCGGTGCCGGACGGCGACCACGACGAGATCATCCGGTGGCTCATGGAACGCTGTATGCAGCACCGCCCCGACCTGTGGCTTTACCCCGAACGCGGCCTGAAGATCGAGACCTGCTGCAAGGGCCACGCCAAGCTCGACGGGACCCTCGCGGTGAAGGGCTCCTTCGCGGGCCAAGGCAAGTGGGCCGACCCCGACCAGGTGCTGATGGTCGTCGAGGTCACGTCGTACGACACCGACACCGACAAACGCGACCGGGAGGAGAAGCCCGGCGCGTACGCGCAGACGGGCGTCCCGATCTACCTCCTCACCGACCGGGAGGCCTGCGAAACCCTTGTCTACAGCGAACCGGACGGCCACGCGTACGCACAACTCACCCGACGCCCCTTCGGCAAGACCATCACACTGCCCGCACCCGTCGGGTTCTCCCTGGACACCGAAGCGTTGAAGGACTGGGTGCGCTGACACGCCAGCGTCCAGCACCTCACCCGCCACGTGAACAGGGCGGACGGCGTCGGAGCCCAACCCGCGGAAGTCAGTTCACGAGGGCCGTGTGAACGCTTACCGAAGGGCTCGAAACTCCCTCGACGATGCTGTCGTCGCTTGGGTGCAGGCGGCATGACAGGCTGGGGCGGCGCCTCACGAGGCGTCGATGGGCTGGGGCCGTCCCGGTCACGGCGATCCTGGTGCACGGGTCGAAGGCGGCACCGCTGCTCGCCGGCCACGGCGGTAGAGAGCCCGCCGACCTGTCCGCACCCGAGGATCTGGCGTTACAGGGGCGCGCACCGGCCTCCACGGCGGTCTGCCGCCAGGTGTCGCGTTCGGCGCGGCGCCACAGGCCATGGTCCAGAACGACGTCGTTGCCCGCCTCGATCTCCTTGGCGACCCGTTGCCGATTGCCTCCACCACGGGCCGCTCCCGCTCGAAGTACGTGTTCTCCGGGTAGTCCACGCCGTACCGCCCGTGGATGCGGAATACCTCCTCGTCCACGGACAGCCGGGTGAAGCCGCGGCCGACCAGAGCCTGGGCGACGATAGTGTTCTCGGAGCCGGTCAGACCGGCCAGGAAAACGGCGAGTGGCACGTGATCTTCCTTTCCGCGGCGCGCGTGCTCGGTGTCGCCAGTGGTTGCCGGTGTGAGCGTACGGCCGCCAGGCTGTGAAAATGCCGCGGACTTCCTCGGCCCAGCCCGACGGCAGGTGGTCGAGGCTCACCCGTCGGAACGCAAAGCGGGTATCGCTGGCGTTGATCACGCCGGCGTGCTCGGCGATGTGCTCCAGCAGGCGGTTCGCTTCCTCGCGGACGGCGGGCGTGCGCTCCTGCCAGGTCCCGGAGGTGATGTGCTGGACGCGTCGTCGCAAATCGTCCAGGACGCCCGAGCGCCCCTTGAAATGGTGAACCGCGGAGAGGCAGTCCGTGTCCGGGCGGTTTCCCGGGGCCCGGTGGTTTCCCGAAGCCACCACCACGGCGCTGCGCTGCGACGGCGGCCCGGTCACCGAGCCGACCACCGAGCAGATCACCGTCACCCTCGACGGCCGCCGCATCAGCACTGGGCAGACGAAGACGGGGCGTTCTACTGGCGGAGGGGGCTTATTCCGTCCGTGCGCTATTCCGGAGGCGTCGAGCAGGGCATTCCGCCCGAGCGGGCGGCCGCGGTGGCGACCAAGCCGGAGCTGGCCCGGCGCATGCTTCAGCGGGCCTTCGCGCCGGCGAGCCACCGGTAGAAGCCCGAGCGCGAGACCTCAAGGACCCGGCATATCCGCTGCACGCCGAAGTCGGCGCGATGGTCGGAGATGAAGCCCCAGCGGCGGGTCATGCCCTCATCTCCTTCGCGAAATACTGGGCTGCCCGGCGCAGGATCTCCCGCTCGAGTTCCCACTCCTTCTCGGCCTTGCGCAGTCGGCCGTTCTCCGCCCGCAGCCGCGCCAGTTCTTCGTCCCGGCTCTCTGCTACCGCCTCTGCGGTGTGGCTGCTCGCGCGGCCATCGTGCTCGTCGGCCTGGCGCACCCAACTGCGCAGCATCTCGCCGGTCACCCCGACATCCGCCGCCACCGCGGCATACGTGCGCTTCCCTCCCACGGCCCGGTACAGCGCCACCGCGTCATTCCTGAACTCCGCCGGATACGGAGACCTTCGTCCCGCCAGGATGCCCTTCCTCGGATCCACAAGATCCATTGTCAGAGTGTCCACACCGCCGGGGTCGCCTCAGTGAGCTTCTTTCATCCTGAATAGCTGCAGGTCAGCAGGGTGTGGACGGCCTGGACGATGCGGCTGATGCGGTTGGTGGAGCATCGGGTCCGGCGGAGGATGCGCCAGGACTTCAGCCGGGCGAAGGCACGTTCGCCCGGCGCCCGGAGTCGCGCGTGGACCCGGTTGAACCGCTGGTAGTGGTCGGGGACAACTCGCCTGCACAGTCGTGTAATTGCCTCGCGCACGTGTACGGCAACGCGGCCGATCATCCCGAACGGATGCGCCGGTATCCGTCGGACATGACGGACGCGGAGTGGGCGGCCATCCGACCGTTGCTGCCGGTGCCGGCCTGGCTTCAGGGGCGGGGCGGACAGCCCGAGGGCTATTGCCACCGCCAGCTGCTGGACGCGATCCGCTACCTGGTCGCGGGCGGGATCGCCTGGCAGGCGATGCCTGCGGACTTCCCTGATTGGGGCCGGGTCTACGCCTTCTTCCGCCGCTGGCGCGAGCACGGGCTGATCGCCGAATTCCACGACCGGCTGCGCGGACGGGTCCGTGAGCGCGAAGGCCGTGAGGCAGAGCCCACGGCGGGGATCATTGACGCGCAGTCGGTGCGGGCCGCCGCGACGGTGCCGGCCTCCTCACGGGGCTACGACGGCGGGAAGAAGGTGCCCGGGCGTAAGCGGCACATCGTGACCGACGGCCTCGGCCTGCTCCTGGTCGTCATCGCGTCCAACTTCGGCGGAGACATGTCGCGCCAGGTGGTGCAGCAGGCATGGCAGGAACTCCAACGGGAGGGCCACACCGAGGGCATGCTGATGCCCGGGGTCCTCTCGGTCACCGCGAAACAGGGCAAACGCCTGCGCGCGGAGCCGATCGCCCAGCTGTACGAGCAGGGGCGCGTGCATCACGTCCGGCAGTGGCCGGCCCTCGAGCAACAGATGGTCCGATGGGTCGCCGGCATGGACAGCCCGGACCGCATGGATGCCGCCGTCCACGCGCTGACGCAGCTCGCGGACCCGATACACAGCGCGGTCGGGTCCACCTCGTACCACGATGGCCGGTTGTCCGGACGGCGATGACCGCGAAGGAGGCGTGCACCCTGCGCCTTCGGCCCGGCGCTTCGCGGCATCCTCGTCGGCCTTCCGCATCCGGGCTACGACGTCCGGGTCACGCCCACCACCTCGTCGGGAAACTGGTTCGCGCCCGTCGTGTCGATGCCGTACTGTTCAGCGTACCGACGCGGGGTGGAGCAGCTCGGTAGCTCGCTGGGCTCATAACCCAGAGGTCGCAGGTTCAAATCCTGTCCCCGCTACTCTCACGTGAAGGCCCGGCAGATGCCGGGCCTTCACTGCATCCGGGTCCGGTCACGGGCGTAGTGGCCTTCCTGGAGCCGGAGTTGCCGCGCTGCACGGTCAGCCGGGTATCTGCGGTACCGGCCCAGCCCGGCCTGAGAAGACGGGCCGGGCGCTTGCTAAGCGGTTACGGCGAAGTCGCTTGCTGATCCTTCTCGTGCACGAGTCCTCGGCCAGGTCGGGCCGGGAAGGACTGGCGGCGCACTTCACCGGTTCCGTTCAGGCGCGGAATGAGCCGGCGGGATCTATTACGGGGTTCTTACCGGCACCCTCGTCGCCGGTGCAACGCGCGGCAGGCGGGGCGATTCTGTGTCCCTGTCGGCCGCGGTGTGGCGGCTCTGGCGAACGGAGGACGGGATGCGGTTATCCATTGACCGGAGACAGGGCGGAGGGAAGGACGGTGGGCGGGCCTGGTCACGGGCCGGGCTGGCCCGGCTCGTAGCGGGCGCCGTGGCGATGGCCCTTGCGATCGTCGGGCTGGCGCTCGCGGCGGCCACGTCGGCGAGTGCGGCGCCCCCGCCGCCGAACACGCTGGAAGACGTCCAGGCCGCCACCTACAACATGCAGGGCGCCGGCACCGGCGGCAACACCAACAAGTGGACCGAGGACCTGCCGCAGCTCCTGGGCCAGGGCTACAACATGATCGCGGTCCAGGAGGCCGGCCCCGGGCAGGTGGTGCCGGGAACGCACATCCAAACGATCGCCACCGGTGGCCCACAGAACGTGGAGGTCTACCGGTGGAACCGGGGCACCCAGCACGCCCCGGACATCGCCTACATCTACTACCTGCAGACGGACTTCGGCGGCAACCGGGTCAACCTGGGCATCGTCACCCGCTGGCGAACCCAGCAGATCGTGTACGCCCCGACCGCCGGGGCGCGCCCGACGTTCGGGGTGCGGTACGGCAACGCGACGTTCTGGACCGCGCACGCCGACTCCCGGGGCGGGCAGCCGAACAACGCGGAGTCCACGCTCCAGGCCATCCAGGCCGCGGCGCCCGGCGCTGACTGGCTGGCCATGGGTGACTGGAACCGGGATCCCGATGTGCGGCCGGTCGCAGCACCTGCCGGAGCCGTGCAGTACCGCAGCGGTCAGCCCACCGTCGGCTTCTACAGCGACCACCCGTCAGAGGCGGACTACATGTTCACCGGACGGCCGCTGGCCGTGGGCGCGCTGTACGAGGGGCAGCGGCTGAACGCGATGAGCAGTGACCACGCCCCGGTGGGCCTGCTGCCGCTTCCGCTGCGGGCCGCGGCCGGGGCGGTCGAGCTGCGCAGCGTCAGCAACGACGAACGCCGCCTCGCGGTCCCGGGCGGCTCCACCACCGACCAGACGGACCTGATCACCTACCGCGCCTCCAGCCGTACCGGTGGGCGGGCGGCGGTGCCCGCGGCGGGTCCTGAGCAGACGTGGCGTCTGGTGCCCCTGTTCAACCTGCCGGCTTTCGCGGTGGTCAACGAGCAGACCGGCAAGTGCCTCGACGTCCACAACGGCACCGCGCAGAGCCGGGACACGGTCGACGAGTACACCTGCGCGGGCCAGGCGACCCAGGAGTGGATCTTCAAGCCGTCGCCGGACGACTCGGCCACCGGGATGCTCGTGAACGGCTACCACTCCAGCAGCTGCCTGGACGTCCTCGGCGGAGCCACCGGCGACGGCACGGCGGTCGGCATCTACGACTGCAACCGCCTGACCAACCAGGAGTGGGAACTGGCGAACCGGCAGTCGTCCACCATCGCCAGCGTCAGCAACGGCAAGCGGCTGCTCGATGTCGAGGGCGCTTCCCGGGACAACGTCGCCCACGTGGTCACCTACACCGCCAACGGCGGCGCCAACCAGCACTGGCACCTCGATGCCAGCGGCCCTGGCACCTTCACCGCCATCAACGAGGAGTCCGGCAAGTGCCTGGACGTCCACAACGGCACCAGCGCGTCCGCGGGTGACTGGGTCGACCAGTACGACTGCGCGGGACAGCCCACACAGAACTGGCAGCTTGTACCCGGGCCCAACGGCTCCGTGCACCTGATGAACGCCTATTCCCACTGGGATCTGGACGTGCTGGGCAACCTGACCGGCGACGGCCGCTGGGTCGGCGTCTACCTGGACAACGGCCAGACCAACCAGCTCTGGACCTTCCTCAGCTGAGCGGAGCCGGTGAGGCTGATCGTGTGGGGCATGGCGTCCTGTGGGAGGGACGCCATGCCGAAGGTGCTGCGTGTCGCACTGACCGAAGGTCAACGCCATGACCTGCACGTGCTGTTGGCCCGTCGCGACCTGACCCGCTATGCCCGGCAGCCCGCCGAGTGCATCCGCCTTCTCGGCCACGGCCGGACCATCGCCGACGTCGCCGGCTTGCTGGGGTGCAACCCGGTCACGGTCCGCGCCGCGATCCACCGCTTCGAGAAGGGCGGGATCGCGGCGCTGCCCGATGCCCCGCGGCCAGGCAGGCCGGCGAAGCTGATTCGTCGAGGTAAAGCTGACACAGGCGCGGATCACGTCCGGTGCGGTCGGCCAGGTGCCGGGCCCGGTTGGTGGGATTGACGGCATCGAGGCGGACGACGCGGTCCTCTGCCTTGGACACGATCTTCTGGGCGACCACCAGGACGTCGCCGTCGGCGAGGTCGTGGCCGTCGGCGGCGACCTTCACAATGAGGGCGCCCAGGTCGTCGCCGGGCGTGATGTGGGGATGCCGGGCAGGGCCCGGAGCGTCATGTCCCAGCCGCTCAACGCTGGTCTCCTATCGCTTTGGAGTAGACATGGTGGGAGCCAGTATCAAGCTGGGCGCCGGTGGTGGGTGCGATTTGCGCTCCGGCGATGATGGCCCGAGCCTTCCGTCGTTCAGAACTCCATCCTTCGTACGACGGCCGGGCGCGACACCCCATCAGCACCGATGACGTTGACCACGCGGGCCTCGCCCTCCCGCCACGGCTCAACCTCGACCACGGGGCACCGGAGTCTGCGCCAGCATCCGGCACTCATCCGAACCGGGTCTGTGAAATCGCATCGTGGCACGCCTTCCCGATCCGTGCCCCTTGCAGGTGCGATCCCCTCCCCCGATCCAGGCGGCCTGAATGATCAGCCCGCCTCAGGGTTGCAGCTCGCATTCTCACGGGCCGTGCAGCCGAATCGCCGGAGCCAGGTCATCCCGGCCAGCACAGAACCGCGCCGCGTCTGCCTTCAGGAATCCGATCGTCGGGTCATCGCTCACCCGCACACCGTGGCAGCCCTGCCCACAGTCCGTCAAAAGTTTTGACAGCTGCGCCGGTTCTCTGTTCTGTTTCTATTGGGGCCCATGTCCCGGGCGACCCGTTCCCGTTCCCGGTGCGCGGTCAGCCTCTCGACCTGCCTGCGTGCGGCCCGCAGGTGACCGATCGTGAAGTTGAGCGCGAAGACGGTGCCGAGTGCCGCGGTCACGCCGACGAGGAGGGCCACCTGCGCCCAGGCCACCTCTCCCCGGGCGAGGCGCATCCAGACGATCTGCCCCAGCACTGTGACAAGGCCGAGCAGCAGCGCATGTCATCTATGGCCTGAGGCCACACACGACACTGCCCATGGCCACGAGCGAATGAATGTCCAAGTTCGGTCATGCAGACCCTCGTGGACCCGGTCATCGAGCAGGGGCGATGCATCGCCACCCGCTACGAGAAGGCCGCAACCATCTACCCGGCCGGACGTCACATCGCAGGCGCCTTCCTCTGCCGCCCGGTGATCCAAACGCAAGTTCGTAGAGAAATTTGTGAGACGTCCACCCTCGGCGAACAGCAAAAACGGCCTCTGACCTGGGACTTTTAGTAGATCACCAGAACCCGTCCCCATTCTAACGAGGTGTACGTCCTGTACATTTTTTACAGACGCGAGGGCCCACCTGGCCCGGCCCCTGGGAGGCATGCCATGCATCGACCTACTACAGCCCGTTATGTCCTGCCGGAGTTCACCGAGCGGACGAGCGACGGCACGCGGACGCTCGACCCCTACTCCAAGCTGCTCTCCGAGCGGATCGTCATGCTCGGCACGCCGGTCGACGACACGGCGGCCAACGACGTGATCGCACAGCTCACGCACCTCGAACACGCGGCGCCCGAGCGCGGCATCTCCCTGTACGTCAACTCGCCCGGCGGCTCCTTCCCCGCCATGTGCGCCGTCTACGACACGATGCGCTTCATCGGCTGCGACATCGAGACCGTCTGCCTCGGCCAGGCCGGCCCGGTCGCGGCCGTGCTGTGCGCGGCCGGCACCCCGGGGCTGCGGCTGGCGCTGCCGCACGCCCGGTTCGTCGTCCAGGAGCCCGAACTCCCCGAGCCCGTCCAGGGACAGCCCTCCGACCTGGCCCTCCACGCCGAGGAGGTGCAGCGCCACCGCGACAGCCTCGTGGGGATGCTGGCGCTGCACACCGGGCAGGGCGAGGAGCGGATCCGGCGGGACATCGACCGCACGACCGTCTTCGACGCCGCGGGCGCCGTGGCCTACGGCCTGGCCGACCACGTCGTCGTGAACCGCGGCCGGCAGTCCGCGCAGCCCGGGGCCAGGTGAGGCGGATGTGGCCGCCGGAACTGCCGCCGCTGCCCGCGCTCACCCGGGCCGAGGGCGAAGTCGTGGACCGTTATCTGGAAGTACTGGATCTCCTCGGCCGGATCAACCCATCGCGCACGCGCCACACGTACGGCGGGCTACGAGCCGCGCAGACGCTCGTGGTCGCGGCCACCGGACTGCGGGACGCCCTCGTCCTGATGTACGAACGGGGCGAACGCGAGGTGCATTCGGGCACGCTGGCGCGGGCGTTGCGGGTCCTCGACGGTGAACGCCGGGCACAGAAAGTGATGTTGCCGCCCTCGGGGGCGAGCGGATGAGCGAAAACCTTCAGGACCCCATTTCCCGCCGACGGCGTAGGGAACCGTAGACGGGCGGCGGTGATCATTCCGATCACCGCGCGCACGTCGCGCTCGCGGGCGGAATCGCGCCGCAGGTGACGGTCTCAGCACGGATTTTCCGCCATGGTCAAACCGCCCTGCGTCCACCGGAATTGCCCAGAGGTGACGAGGCTCACATAGCACGGTTTCCGCTCGGCGTGGCCGTCACCTCTGCGTCAAGATCCCTCCGACGACAAGACCCCGCCACCACGGCGGGGCGGTCCGGGCGGACGCCGAACCCTGCCGCCGCCCGGGCGACCGGTCGACACGAGTGCACCGGCAGGGATGGAGGACCCGAGCACGACGGGACGGCGGGACCGTCCCTTGGGGTGAAGCCGCCCAGGCGGCCGGGCATTCTTCGCCTGCCCGAACCCGACAGGTCATCCTTCACAGGCGGCTGACGAAGGGTTTGGCATGGGCGCTCACAAACGTCCTTCAAGGCTGTCGAGGGGTAAAACCGCATCGGCCCTGACCCTCGCCGCAGTCGGAGCCACGATGTTCCTGCCTGGCGGCGTCAACAAGGCCGACGCCTCGACCATCTCCGACCGGGCGCTGCAGATCGCCGAGTCCAAGGCCGGCGCCCCCTATCAGTGGGGCGCGACGGGACCATACCGCTTCGACTGCTCGGGGCTGACCCTCTACTCCTTCAAACACGCCGGCAAACAGCTGCCGCGCACCGCAGAGGACCAGTACAACCGCACGGAGCACATCCCCGCTTCGGTTCGTGAACCCGGGGACCTGGTCTTCTTCCACCACGGCGGCTACGTCTACCACGTGGGCATCTACGTCGGGGGCGGCAGGATCCTGCACGCCCCCCACACCGGCTCGGTGGTCCGCCTCGAACACATCTGGACCAGGAACGTCTGGTACGGACGCGTCGACGACTGAGAAGCGACGGGGAACGACGGCACTCCGGGGCGCGCACCGCGGGCGCGCCCCGGACGCACGGATCACGCGATCACACGGATCAGGCGGCGGAAGCCGTCCACGGCAGGCGGATCCACACCGTCTTGCCCCCGTCGGGGGTGGGGGTGACGGAGAGCCCGCCGCCGCGCTCCAGGGTGAGGGCGCGGACGATGACCATGCCCCGGCCGTTGTCCTGCTGAACGGCCACGGGCAGCCGCCGGGGGTGGCGCGGGTGACTGTCCGTGACGCCGATGCGCAGCTGCTCCTCCCGCTCCAGCCGGACCTCCACCGTGAAGGTGGGCGACTGGCCCCGGGTGTGCTGCACGGCGTTGGTGACGAGCTCGGAGACGATCAGCCGTACCGCGTAGGCGGCGTCGGAGCCGTCCGGGAGGCCCCATTCCGCGAGCACGTCCGCGACATAGCGACGGGCCGTGGCGACCGAGGCCGGGGCGCTCGGCAGAGTGACGGTTGCTTCCTGGTGGTCTGCCATGGCGCTGTCCCTTTCCCGCCGGGACGGACTCCGACCGCATTGTGCAGGGAAGTCGGGAACGGAACCGGCGGCTCTGCGCGACAGCCTGCCACTGATAACGGCCGGGATGGGAGCGATCCACCGGGATATGCATATATCTGTCGCTCGAAGCGGTGAACTCTGCTACGGGAGACCGGATTTGGAACCACACTGGTCCCGTGACTCCGGCATGTGAACGAAGCGCGCAGTGACCGTGGCGTGAAGGTCTCACCACGGCCGGGCGCGGGGAGGGATGGGCTGATGCGTTACGGACCCGCGGTGCGCCGCCGCAAGCTCGGTGCCGAGCTGCGCCGCCAGCGCGAACTGACCGGGATGACCAGCCGGGAGGCCGCGGGAGCGGTCGGCTGGCACCAGTCGAAGGTGAGCCGGATCGAGACGGGCAGCAGTGGCGTGAAGCCGTCGGACGTGGCCCGGCTGCTGGACGCCTACCGCGTCTCGGACCCCGAACTGCGGGCGCTGCTGGGGGCGCTGTGCGGTGCGGGGTCCACGGATGCGGCCGGGGCCCGGCGCGGCTGGTGGTACGCCTACCGCGACCGGCTGCCGGCCGCCTATCTCGACTTCATCAGCCTGGAGTCGGAGGCCTCCGGGGCGCGCACCCTGGAGACCACGGTGGTGCCGGGACTGCTGCAGACCGCGGCCTACGCACGGGCCGTGACCCGGGCGGCGCTCGGCGATCCCCCGGAGCAGCGCGTGGCGGAGCTGGTGCAGGTGCGGCTGGCGCGGCAGTCGGTGCTGCGCGGGGAGCGGCCGCTGGAGTTGTGCGCGGTGCTCGACGAGGCGGTGCTGCGGCACGAGGTCGGCGGACCGGAGGTCATGGCGGAGCAGTTGCGGCAGTTGCTGCGCACGGGTTCGCTGCCGCATGTGCGGCTGCATGTGCTGCCGTTCTCCCGGACCAACCATATCGGCATCACCGGGCCTTTCGTTATCTTCTCATTCCCACGCATTGCCGATCTGGACGTGGTTGTTCTGGACCACTTGACGAGTAGCCTCTATCTGGAGCGGAAAGAAGACCTCCGGGCGTACGGCTCCGCCTTCACCACGCTCCGGGCGCACGCCCTCTCGCACGAGAACTCGTTGGATTTCATCGCCGGGATCGCCGGGAACGGCGTCGGCGGGTGAGGAGTTCAACATGTCCGCAATGCCGCGGATCGCTCCCTCTCATGCGCCACATTCAGCACGTTGCCCTGCACACCTTTCGGATTGGCACCGCAGCAGCTACAGCACCGGAATGAACAACTGCGTCGAAACGGCCACGATCGGGCCGGGGTTCCTCGCCGTGCGCGATGCGCAGCGCACGAGGGGCCCCGCCCTGCTGTTCACCCCCGCCGCCTGGACCCGCTTCGTCTCGGGCCTGAACGGCGGGGCTCTCCTCGAACTCTGACCGCTGCCAAGGGATTCAGACCGCCGGAGCGGTCCGTACGACCGTTCCGGCCGCCAGGGCGACCTCCGCGTCCGACAGGTCCGCCCGGGCGGTCAGCCGCAGCCGCGAGATGCCGTCGGGCACGGACGGCGGCCGGAAGCACCCAACCGCGAGCCCGGCCTCCCGGCAGTCCGCCGCCCACTGCACCGCCGTCTCCGGCGACGGGGCCTGCACCGAGACCACCGCCGCGTCCGGCCGCACCGCCCCGAGCCCGGCCTCCGTCACCTGCCGGTGGATCTCCCGGGCCACGGCCCGGACCCGGTGCGCGCGCTCCGGCTCCCGGCGCAGCACCCCGAGGGCGGCCAGCGCGGCGCCGGCCGCCGCGGGGGCGAGACCGGTGTCGAAGATGAAGGTGCGCGCGGTGCTGACGAGGTGGGCGATGACCCGGGCCGGGCCGAGCACCGCACCGCCCTGGCTGCCCAGCGACTTCGACAGGGTGACCGTGGTGACGACGTCCGGCGCGCCCGCGAGCCCCGCCGCGTGCACCGCGCCCCGGCCGCCCTCGCCCAGGACGCCGAGCCCGTGCGCGTCGTCGACGAGCAGGGCGGCACCGGCCTCCCGGCAGACGTCCGCGAGGGCGGGCAGCGGGGCGGCGTCACCGTCCACCGAGAAGACGGAATCCGTGACGGCGAGGGCCCTCCCGCCGTGCGCGGCAAGGGTCTTGCGGACCGCCTCGGGATCGGCGTGCGGGACGACCGCCTTCTCCGCGCGCGCCAGCCGGCAGCCGTCGATGAGCGAGGCGTGGTTGCCCTCGTCCGAGACCAGCAGCGTGCCGCTGCCGACGGGCCCGGACAGCGCGGTGACGGCGGCCAGGTTCGCGGCGTAGCCGGAGGAGAAGACCAGCGCCGCCTCGAAGCCGCAGAACTCCGCCAGGTCCTCCTCCAGCCGGGCGTGCAGCCCGGTGCTGCCGGACACCAGCCGGGAGCCGGTGGCGCCCGCGCCCCACACCCGGGCCGCCTCCGCCGCCGCCCCGGTGACCTCTGGGTGCCGGGACAGGCCCAGGTAGTCGTTGCCCGCGAGGTCGGTGGGGGACGCACCGGCCTGCCGGGGCCGCAGGGTCCGTACCAGCCCCGCGGCCCGCAGCCGCTCGTGCTGGGCGTCGATCCAGTCGAACGGGTCCCGGTCTGCTCGGTGCATGTGCGTCCTCTGCGTCCTCGGTGCCGAAGTGGGTTTGCACCGCAAGGTAGTCGCCGGGGGGCCTGTCGCGGGATGTGGTGATACACACACGTGAATCGGCCCGTCTTGTGCGATCTCTCCTTGGCCGGAACGGGTGGCGTGAGCAAGGATCTCCGCCATGGACCTGCTGAACACGCTGGTGGAGAAGGGGTTGCGGCGCGAGCTGCCGACCCGCGAAGAGGCCCTCGCCGTGCTGGCGACCTCCGACGACGAACTGCTCGATGTGGTGGCGGCGGCGGGCAGGGTGCGCCGGAAGTGGTTCGGGCGGCGGGTGAAGCTCAACTACCTCGTCAACCTCAAGTCCGGGCTCTGCCCCGAGGACTGCTCGTACTGCTCCCAGCGGCTCGGCTCCGAGACCGGGATCCTCAAGTACACCTGGCTGAAGCCCGAGGACGCCTCGAAGGCGGCGGCCGCGGGGGTGGCCGGCGGCGCCAAGCGCGTGTGCCTGGTCGCCAGCGGCCGCGGGCCGACGGACCGGGACATCGACCGGGTCTCGAAGACCATCGAGGCGATCAAGGAGCAGAACGAGGGCGTCGAGGTGTGCGCCTGCCTCGGCCTGCTCTCCGAGGGCCAGGCGGAGCGGCTGCGCGACGCCGGCGTGTACGCCTACAGCAACAACCTCAACACCTCCGAGGCGACGTACGCCGACATCACCACGACGCACACCTACGCCGACCGCGTCGACACCGTGCGCAAGACGCAGGAAGCGGGCATGTCGGCCTGCTCCGGGCTGATCTCCGGCATGGGCGAGACCGACGAGGACCTCGTCGACGTGGTCTTCTCGCTACGCGAGCTGAACGTCGACTCCGTACCGGTCAACTTCCTCATCCCCTTCGAGGGGACGCCGCTGGCCAAGGAGTGGAACCTCACCCCGCAGCGCGCGCTGCGCATCCTGGCGATGGTGCGGTTCGTGCACCCGGACGTGGAGGTGCGCCTGGCGGGCGGCCGGGAGATCCACCTGCGCTCGCTGCAGCCGCTGGCCCTGCACCTGGCCAACTCGATCTTCCTGGGCGACTACCTGACCAGCGAGGGCCAGGAGGGCAGGGCCGACCTGGCGATGATCGCGGACGCGGGCTTCGAGGTGGAGGACATGGACACCACCACCCTGCCCGCCCACCGCTCCGACGCCGCGGGCTGCGGCGGCGGGAGCTGCGGTCCGTGCGGGGACGGGGACACGGAGCCGGCGGCACAGGCGCAGGCCGCACCCGCGGCACAGGCCGAGCCCGACGAGGCCCGCACCGACCTGGTCGCCGTGCGCCGCCGGGGCGCGGGGACGGACCTGCCGCCCAATGCCTGAGCCCCTCGCTCCCGAGCGGCTGCTGGCCCTCGACCGGCAGCACGTCTGGCACCCCTACGGCCCGATGCCGGGCCGGCAGGAGCCGCTGATCGTGGAGTCGGCGTCCGGCGTCCGGCTGCGGCTGGCGCAGCCGGTGCACGGCGCGGACGAGCTGGTCGACGGGATGTCGTCGTGGTGGGCCGCCGTGCACGGCTACAACCACCCGGTGCTCAACGAGGCCGTCCAGGCGCAGTTGGGGCGGATGAGCCATGTGATGTTCGGCGGGCTCACCCACGAGCCCGCCGTGCGGTTGGCCGCCCGGCTG
This sequence comes from Streptoverticillium reticulum, assembly GCF_047456005.1. Taxonomy (NCBI): domain Bacteria; kingdom Bacillati; phylum Actinomycetota; class Actinomycetes; order Kitasatosporales; family Streptomycetaceae; genus Streptomyces; species Streptoverticillium reticulum. The sequence goes on from NZ_CP179755.1 coordinate 1,176,411, forward strand.
GTGGAGATCGCGCCGGAAGGGCTCGAGCACGTCTTCCTCTCCGACTCCGGCTCGGTGGCGGTCGAGGTCGCCGTCAAGATGTGCCTGCAGTACTGGCGTTCCGTCGGGCGGCCCGCCAAACGGCGCCTGATGACCTGGCGCGGCGGGTACCACGGGGACACCTGGCAGCCGATGGCCGTGTGCGACCCGGACGGCGGGATGCACGAGCTGTGGTCGGGGGCGCTGCCGCGGCAGGTGTTCGCGGACGCGCCGCCGGCCGGGTTCGACGCCGGGGCCGACCCGGCGTACACGGCACACCTGCGGGAGCTGATGGAGCGTCACGCCCATGAGCTGGCCGCGGTGATCGTGGAGCCCGTGGTGCAGGGCGCGGGCGGGATGCGCTTCCACTCCCCCGCGTATCTGCAGGTGCTGCGCGACCTGTGCGACGAGTACGACGTCCTGTTGGTGTTCGACGAGATCGCCACCGGATTCGGGCGCACCGGCGCCCTGTTCGCGGCGCGGCACGCGGGGGTCACCCCCGATGCGATGTGCGTCGGCAAGGCGTTGACCGGCGGCTATCTGTCGATGGCGGCGACGCTGTGCACCCCGCGGGTGGCCGACGGCATCTCGCAGGGCGAGGTGCCGGTGCTGGCGCACGGCCCGACGTTCATGGCCAATCCGCTCGCGGCGGCGGTCGCCAACGCGTCCCTGGACCTGCTGCTGCAGCAGGACTGGCGGACGGAGGTCAAGCGCATCGAGACCGGGCTGCAGGACGGGCTCGCGGAGGCGGCCGGGCTGCCCGGGGTCCGGGACGTCCGGGTGCTCGGGGCCATCGGCGTCGTCCAGCTCGACCACCAGGTGGACATGGCGGCGGCCACCCGTGCCGCGGTGCACGAGGGCGTGTGGCTGCGGCCGTTCCGGGATCTGGTCTACACGATGCCGCCGTATGTCAGCGGTGACGACGATGTGGCGCGGATCTGCGCAGCGGTGTGCGCTGTCGCGCGGGAGGGCTGAACCGCAGTACGTCGACTGCGGGCCGGCCGTGGCTGGTCGCGCAGTTCCCCGTGCCCCTTTGGGGCGCGGGTCGAGGAAAGGAGACATCCGATGTCGGTTCTGATCGTCTCGGGAACGGGCACCGAAATCGGCAAGACGGTGACAACCGCCGCCATCGCCGCCGCAGCCCGGGCGCAAGCCCGTACCGTCGCCGTGCTCAAGCCCGCGCAGACCGGCGTCGCCCCGGGCGAGCCCGGGGACGTCGCGGAGGTCGAGCGGCTGGCGGGAGCGGTGACGGGCGTCGAACTGGCCCGGTTCCCGGAGCCGTTGGCGCCCAACACGGCGGCCCGCCGCTCGGGCCGGGAACCGGTACGGCCGGCGGAGATCGCGCAGGCGGCGGAGGAGCTCGCGAAGGACCACGACCTGGTCCTGGTCGAGGGCGCGGGCGGACTGCTGGTGCACCTCGACGACGCGGGCAGCACGCTCGCGGACGCGGCGAAGCTGCTGGACGCGCCCGTGCTGGTGGTGGCCCAGGCGGGCCTCGGCACGCTGAACGTCACCCAGCTCACCGCGGAGGCGCTGCGGGCGAGGGGCCTGCGCTGCGCGGGCGTCGTGATCGGCAGCTGGCCCGCCGAGCCCGGGCTGGCCGTGCGCTGCAACGTCGTGGACTTCCCCGTGGTGGCGGACGCCCCGCTGGCCGGCGCCGTCCCCGAGGGGGCGGGCGGGCTGACCCCGGAGGAGTTCCGGGCGGCGGCACCGGGCTGGCTGGCCCCGGAGCTGTACGGCACCTGGGACGCGGCCGTGTTCACCGGCGCCTCGTAAGCCCCTTCCTGCACAACTGCCCCGGCAGCACGGGACATTGCGGCGCGCCGACGGTGCCGAGGGTGCCGCACGGGGGAACAATCGCGGTAGCTGTCGTTCCCCCGGGAAGGGGTTGTGCCATGCCGCTCCGCAGCACCAGAACGCCGCACGACGCCGTGCATCACCCCGTCTTCGCACGGTTCTACGGAAAGTTCAGCCCGATCATGGATGAACGGGCCGGAATCGGTGCGCACCGGGACGAGCTGCTGGCGGGGCTCTCGGGCCGGGTGATCGAGATCGGAGCCGGGAACGGGCTCAACTTCGCCCACTATCCCGGGTCGGTCTCGGAGGTGGTGGCGATCGAACCGGAGCGCCGGCTGCGGCTGATGGCGGCCGAGGCGGCGGTCCGGGCCGGAGTGCCGGTGGACGTGGTGCCGGGGGCGGCGGAGGCACTGCCGGTCAAGAGCGAGGCGTTCGACGCGGCGGTGGTCTCCCTGGTGCTGTGCTCGGTGCGGGACGTGCGGCGGTCGCTGGCGGAGCTGCGCCGGGTGCTGCGGCCTGGCGGTCAACTGCGGTTCTTCGAGCACGGCCTGGCCGAGGGCCCGGCGCTGGCCTCCGTGCAGCGGGCGCTGGACCACACCGTCTGGCCGCTGCTGTTCGGCGGCTGCCACACCTCCCGCGACCCGCTGGCGGCGCTCACCGAAGCGGGCTTCGAACTGGGGAGTTACCGCCGTCTGAAGGTGCCGCAGACCCGGGTGCCCACACCGTCCTCGCCCTGCTTCCTCGGCACGGCCGTGCGACCCGCGGAGCCCGAACTGCGGCGCTGAGCCCGGGCCATGATCGACACGAGGAGCCGCTGAGGTATTCTCCCCCAAGATCGGAGGCGCCCTCCGGTACGCCGGAGGGCCAAGCACTCAGGGGGAGTTCATGACGCGCCCGTTCCGTTTCGGTGTCAACATGCTCGACATCGGCACCCGCGCCGCGTGGCGCGAGAAGTGCCGCAAGGCCGAGGCCCTCGGCTACGACGTCGTTCTCGTGCCGGACCACCTCGGCATGCCCGCCCCGTTCCCCGCGCTCGTCGCCGCGGCCGAGGCCACCGAGCGGCCGCGGGTGGGCACGTTCGTCCTCAACGCCGGCTTCTGGAACCCCGCGCTCCTGGCCCGCGAGGTGGCCTCGACCGACCTGCTCACCGACGGCAGGCTGGAGTTGGGGCTCGGCGCGGGCTATGTGCAGGCCGAACACGACAGCGCCGGGCTGCCGTTCGGCTCGCCCCGCGAGCGGGTCGACCACCTGGAGCGCACCCTCACCGAGGTGCGCCGGCTGCTCGGCGACCCCGAGCACGGGCCGGCGGCCGTCCAGCCGCGCGTCCCGCTGCTGGCCGGGGGCAACGGCAAGCGGGTGCTGCGGATCGCCGCGCAGCACGCCGACATCATGGCGTTCACCGGCGGGGGCACCGGCCCCGACGGGCAGCCGCGGCCCCTCGCCCCCGCCGGCCTGGCGGAGAGCGTCGCGGCCTTCCGGGCCTTCGAGGGCGACCGGGCCGAGCCCGCCGAGCTCAACTTCCTCGTCCAGATCGTGGCGGTCGGCGGCGACCCGCGCGTCAAGGCCCGCGAGCTGATGGGCTACCGCGAGGAGCTCGGCGTCGAGGACTTCCTGGACCACCCCTCCCTGCTGACCGGCTCGGTCAAGGAGATCGCCGACAGCCTCCGGGCCCACCGCAAGCACTATGGCTTCTCCTACTTCACGATCCTGGAGCCGTACCTGGAGGCCTTCGCCCCGGTGATCGAGGAGCTGCAGGGGAGCTGACCCACCGAAGGGACTTTGCCGATCCTTTACCATGGGGACATCCGTTCTTCTTCGTCACCGCGAAGGGTTGTCCCCGTGAAAGGTTGTGAGCGTCCGCCCATGGGCGATCATGGGACGGAGGTGAACCGATGACCGAAGTGCTCCTTCTGGTGCTCGCCCTGCTGCTGACGCTCGCCTGCGCGGTGTTCGTCGCGGCGGAGTTCTCCCTCACCACCGTCGAGCGCGCCGAGCTGGAGCGGGCCGCCGAGAACGGCGAGCGCGGGGCGCAGAGCGCGATCGAGGCCGTGCGCAGCCTGACCTTCCAGCTCTCCGGGGCCCAGCTCGGCATCACCGTCACCGGCCTGGTCATCGGCATGCTCGCCAAGCCGTCCATCGCCACCCTGCTCACCGGCCCCGTCAGGGCCCTCGGGCTGCCTCCCGTCGTGGCCTCCTCCACGGCCCTGATCCTGGGCACCGTGCTGTCCACCGTGGTGCTGATGGTCGTCGGCGAGCTCGTGCCCAAGAACTGGGCGATCGCCCGCCCGCTGCCGGTGGCGAAGAAGGTCGCGGGCCCGCAGCGCGCGTTCAGCACCGCCTTCCGCCCGCTGATCCGGCACCTGAACAACACCGCCAACCGCTTCCTGCACCGGATGGGCCTGGAGCCCGCCGAGGAGCTGGCCTCCGCGCGCGGCCCCCAGGAGCTCGTCGCGCTCGCCCGGCACTCGGCCCGGGAAGGCGCGCTGGAGAAGGACACCGCGGAGCTCTTCGTCCGCACCCTGAACCTGGCCGACCTGACCGCGGAGAACGTGATGACCCCGCGCGTCCAGGTCGTCGCCCTCGACGTACGGGCCACCGCCGAGGACGTCGCCAACGCCACGCGCGCGACCGGCCTCTCCCGCTTCCCCGTCCACCGGGGCGGTCTGGACACCGTCGTCGGCACCGCCCACATCAAGGACGTCCTGGCCGTGCCCGCCGACCGGCGCCCGCACCACCCCGTCGCCGAGCTGCTCCGCGAGCCCCTGCTGGTGCCGGAGTCGCTCACGGTGGACCGGCTGCTGGACCGGCTCTCCGCCAAGCGCAGCATGGCCGTCGTCATCGACGAGTACGGCGGCACGGCCGGCGTGGTCACCCTGGAGGACATCATCGAGGAGGTCGTCGGCGAGGTCCGCGACGAGCACGACCCCCACGAGCGCCCCGACCTGGCCCCGACCGGCCGGGACGCCGAGGGCCGCAGGGTCTACGACGCGGACGGCGCCGTCCGCACCGACGACCAGCTGGAGGAGATCGGGCTGCGCGTGCCGGAGGGCCCGTACGAGACCGTCGCGGGCCTGGTCGCCACCGAGCTCGGCCGCATCCCGGCCGAGGGCGACGTGATCCGCGTCGCGGGCTGGCGCATCGACGTCACCGACGCCTCCGGGCGGCGTGCCGCCCGGGTGCGCCTGACCGCGCCGCTGCCCGGGGAGGCGGACCGATGACCTTCGTGCAGTTGCTCATCGGGCTGGCGACCCTGGCCGTCAACGCCTTCTTCGTCGGCGCCGAGTTCGCGATGATCTCGGTGCGCCGCGGCCAGATCGAACCGCTCGCCGAGGACGACGACCGGCGGGCCCGCAGCGTGCTGTGGGGACTGCGGCACATCTCGGCCCTGCTCGCCGCGGCACAGCTCGGCATCACCCTGTGCACGCTGGTGCTCGGCGTGGTCGCCGAACCGGCCATCGCCACCGTGCTGCACCCCCTCTTCGACGCGGTCGGCATGCCGCAGGCGCTGATCCACCCGGTGTCGTTCGTCATCGCGCTGGCCGTCGCCACGTATCTGCACATGCTGTTCGGCGAGATGGTGCCCAAGAACGTCGCCCTCGCCGAACCCGTGCGCACCGCCCTGCTGCTCGGCCCGCCGCTGGTGACGCTCGCGCGCGCCCTGCGCCCGGTGGTCTTCACCGTCAACGAACTCGCGAACGGCGCCCTGAAGCTGCTGCGGGTCGAGCCCAGGGACGAGGTGGCGGCCACCTTCTCGGACGACCAGCTCGCCCGGATCGTCGCCGACTCCAGCGAGGCGGGCCTGCTCGACGCCCGCGCCACCGAACGGCTGCGGGACGCCCTGGAGCTGGGCAAGCGCCCGGTCGAGGACGTGGTGATGGAACTGGCGAAGGTCGTCTCGGCACGGCAGGGCATCACCCCCGAGGGGCTGGAGCGGCTCTCCGCGGCCACCGGCTTCTCCCGCTTCCCGGTGGTCGACGAGCAGGACCGGATCCTCGGCTACCTCCATGTGAAGGACGCCCTGGACGCCGAGCCGCGCGACGAACCCTTCCTGCCGGAGCAGATGCGTCCGATCGCCCGGGTCCGCTCGGACACCCCGCTCGACGACGTGATCACCGCGATGAGCGGCACGGGCGCCCACCTCGCGGCGGTCATCGGCGAGGACAGCCGGCTGACGGGGCTGGTCACGCTCGAGGACGTGCTGCGCGAACTGGTGGGCCGGCAGCCGTGAACCGGCGCCGCGCGCAGGCGTAGGATCGCCGGGTCATGCAGACGAATGCCACCTACACCAGCTTTGTCGCGGTCGGCGACTCCTTCACCGAGGGCATGTCCGACGGACTGCCGGACGGCTCGTACCGCGGCTGGGCCGATCTGCTCGCGGCCCGGCTGGCCGAGCGCGCCCCCGGGTTCCGGTACGCGAACCTGGCGGTGCGCGGGAAGCTGATCGGCCAGATCGTGGACGAGCAGGCGGCGTCGGCCGCCGCGATGGGCGCCGACCTGGTCACGCTGGTCGGCGGGCTCAACGACGTCCTGCGGCCCTCGTGCGACGTGGACCTGGTCTGCGCCCGGCTGGAGGAGGCCGCGGCCCGGCTGGCGCCGAGCTGCCGGCAGCTGGTGCTGATGCGCAGCCCGGGGCGGCAGGGGCCCGTGATGGAACGGTTCCGGCCCCGGATGGAACAGCTCTTCGACTTCGTCGACGGGCTGGCCGAGCGGCACGGCGCCCTGGTCGTGGACCTCTTCGGGGCCGAGGTACTGGGCGACCCCCGGCTGTGGGCCGAGGATCGCCTGCACCTGAACGCGGAGGGGCACCGGCGGGTGGCCGAGGCCGTGTGGCAGGCGCTGGGGCATGCGCCTGCCTTCGACTGGCGGGAGCCGCTTCCCTCCGCTGCCCGCGCCGGCTGGGCCGCGCGGCGGGCGTCGGACGCCCGCTTTGCGCGGGAGCACCTGCTGCCGTGGATCGGGCGGCGGTTGTCGGGCCGCTCCTCCGGGGACGGGCGGCCGCCGAAGCGGCCGGAACTTCTGCCGTACGTGTAAAAGTGCGACGTGTCCGTGGCTGGTCGCGCAGTTCCCCGCGCCCGTTCGGGGCGCCCCTGGTGAGGCGTCCGCTGACCGCGCCCCGAAGGGGCGCGGGGAACTGCGCGAGCAACCACGCACGGTCCGCGGGCAACGGACGGCCTCGTAGCAACGCACAACCGGCACCGGTGCTCCGACCTGCGTGAACCGCCAGTAGAATCTGGTCACGTGACTGCAAAGCCTCGCATCCCCAACGTTCTGGCCGGCCGCTACGCCTCCGCGGAGCTCGCCGTCCTGTGGTCCCCCGAGTACAAGGTGACGCTGGAGCGGAAGCTGTGGCTCGCCGTGCTCCGCGCCCAGAAGGACCTGGGGGTCGAGGTGCCGGACACGGCCCTCGCCGACTACGAGCGGGTCCTGGAGCAGGTCGACCTGGCCTCGATCGCCGAGCGCGAGAAGGTCACCCGGCACGATGTGAAGGCCCGCATCGAGGAGTTCAACGCCCTCGCCGGCCACGAGCACGTGCACAAGGGCATGACCTCCCGCGACCTCACCGAGAACGTGGAGCAGCTGCAGATCCGGCTGTCCCTGGAGCACGTCCGTAACCGCACCGTCGCCGTGCTGGCACGGCTCGGGAAGCTGGCGGCCGAGCACGCCGAGCTGGTCATGGCGGGCCGCTCGCACAACGTGGCCGCCCAGGCCACCACCCTCGGCAAGCGCTTCGCCACCGCCGCCGACGAGCTGCTGGTCGCCTTCGGGCGCACCGAGGAGCTGCTCGCCCGCTACCCGCTGCGCGGCATCAAGGGCCCGGTCGGCACCGCCCAGGACATGCTCGACCTGCTCGGCGGCGACGCCGCCAAGCTCGCGCAGCTGGAGGAGCGCATTGCGCAGCACCTCGGCTTCGGCCGGGCCTTCACCTCCGTCGGCCAGGTCTACCCGCGCTCCCTCGACTACGACGTGGTGACCGCGCTGGTGCAGCTCGCGGCCGCGCCGTCCTCGCTGGCGAAGACGATCCGGCTGATGGCCGGGCACGAGCTGGTGACCGAGGGCTTCAAGCCGGGCCAGGTCGGCTCCTCGGCGATGCCGCACAAGATGAACACCCGCTCCTGCGAGCGCGTCAACGGCCTGATGGTGATCCTGCGCGGCTACGCGTCGATGACCGGCGAGCTGGCGGGCGACCAGTGGAACGAGGGCGACGTCTCCTGCTCCGTGGTGCGCCGCGTCGCACTGCCCGACGCGTTCTTCGCGCTGGACGGCCTGCTGGAGACGTTCCTCACCGTGCTCGACGAGTTCGGCGCCTTCCCGGCCGTCGTCGCCCGTGAGCTGGACCGCTACCTGCCCTTCCTCGCCACCACCAAGGTGCTGATGGGCGCGGTGCGCGCGGGTGTCGGCCGCGAGGTCGCGCACGAGGCCATCAAGGAGCACGCGGTGGCGTCCGCGCTGGCCATGCGCGAGCAGGGTGCCGAGCGCAACGAGCTGCTCGACAAGCTGGCCGCGGACGAGCGCATCCCGCTCGACCGTGCCGCGCTGGACGCGCTGATGGCCGACAAGCTGTCGTTCACCGGTGCCGCGGCCGACCAGGCCGCCTCGGTCGTCTCCCGCATCGAGGAGATCGCCAAGCAGCACCCGGAGGCGGCCGCCTACACGCCGGGCGCCATCCTGTAACGCATGACTCCCGAAGAGCTCGAAGCCGCCCGCGACCGTCTCGTCCCCGACGTCGTCGCGGGCGGTCTGCGCGTCCTGTTCTGCGGCATCAACCCGGGCCTGATGACGGCCGCCACGGGCCATCACTTCGCCCGCCCGGGCAATCGGTTCTGGCCCGTCCTGCACGCGTCGGGCTTCACCCCGCGCCGACTCGACCCGTCGGAGCAGGAGGAGTTGCTCACGTACGGGCTCGGCATCACCAATGTGGTGGCGCGGGCGACCGCGAAGGCCGACGAGCTGAGCGCCGAGGAGTTCCGCGAGGGCGGGCGGCTGCTGAGGGAGAAGGTGGCCCGGCTGCAGCCGCGTTGGCTGGCCGTGGCCGGGGTGACCGCCTACCGCACGGCCTTCGGCGACAAGCGCGCCGCCATAGGCCCGCAGGAGCGGACGATCGGGGACACCCGGATCTGGGCGCTGCCCAACCCCAGCGGTCTCAACGCGCATTGGACGCTCGCGACGATGGCCGAGGAGTTCGGCCGGCTGCGCGCGGCGGCCGGGACCGACTGAACCGGCGCGTCCGGACGCTCGCCGCCCGGACGCGCACCGGCTACGATCCGGCAGCAGGCAAAGCGCACGCAAAGCGAGGAGGCGGCACGTTGGGGCGGCTCACCGGCGGGGATCCGTCTCTGCTGCGGCGGATCAATTCGGCCGTGGTGCTGCACGCACTGCGTGCCGCCGCGTCCCCCACGCTCACCGACCTGGTCAAGGTGACGGGCCTGTCCCGGCCGACCGTGGAGGGTGTGGTCGAGGGCCTGATCACGACGGGTCTGGTGGCGGAGGCGCCCGTCGAGGAGGGCGCGGCGCGCCGGCAGGGACGGCCCGCGCGGCGCTTCCGGTTCCGGGTCGAGGCCGGGCACCTGCTGGGCATCGAGATCGGGGCGCACCGGATCGCCGCGCTGCTCGCGGACCTGGGCGGGCGGGTCGTGGGGTCGGCTTCGGTCGACGTCTCCGCGGCCGCTCCCGCGGACGAGCGTCTGGAGCAGGTGCGGGTCGCTGTCGAGGGGCTGCTGGAGCGGTCCGGCGTGCCGTGCGGTTCACTGCGGGCCGTGGGTGTGGCCAGCCCCGGCATCGTGGAGGCGGACGGGACCGTCCGGCTGGGCACGGCGCTGCCGGGCTGGACCGGACTGCCCCTCGGGGAGCGGCTGCAGCGCTCGTTCCGGTGCCCGGTGCTGGTGGAGAACGACGCCAACGCCGCGGCCGTGGCGGAGCATTGGAAGGGCGCGGCGACCGGATCGGACGACGTCGTCTTCGTGCTCGCCGGGCTGAGCCCGGGGGCGGGTTCGCTGATCGGCGGGCGGCTGCACCGGGGCTTCGGCGGCGCGGCCGGGGAGATCGGCGCCCTGCACCTGCTGGGCCGCGAGGCCACTCCGGAGGAGGTGCTGTCCCCCACCGGGGAGCCGCTGCATCCACTCGACGAGGCCCAGGTGGCCCGGGTGTTCGCGCTGGCGGACGAGGGCGACGAGCGCGCGCGGGCCGCGGTGGAGCGCTATCTGCGGCGCCTGGTGCACGACGTGGCGGCCCTGGTGCTGGCCCTGGACCCGGAGCTCGTGGTGGTCGGCGGCTGGGCGGCCGGCCCGGACGGGGTGCTGGAACCGCTCCGCAGGGAGCTGGCCCGCTACTGCCTGCGCCCGCCGCAGGTGGCGCAGTCACTGCTCGGCGAGGCCGCGGTGGCGACGGGCGCCCTGCGGCTGGCCCTCGACCACGTGGAGGAACAGCTCTTCGCGGTCGGGGGCAGCGCCCCGTAGTCGGGGGCAACGCCCCGTAAAGGGGCGCCCCGTAAAGGGGCGCGGGGCTGTTACATCATGCGGCTCCGCCGCGCAGGCGCGACCAGCCACTGACGGGCCCGCAGCCGACGCACTACCCCAGAGGGTCCGGGGCGAAGCCCCGGGAACGTCGACTGCGGGTGCGTCGTGGCTGATCGCGCAGTTCCCCGCGCCCCTTACGGGGCGAACCGGCCTCAGCCGGCAAGCAGTTGCACGTCCGACCCGCCCGAGCCACCGAAGGTGAGCCGGCACGTGTCCGCACGGTAAGTGGCGACAGCCACCGCCGCGGTGGCACCGCCCGCGGCGTAGCGGGTGGTGACGACGAGGACGGGCGAGCCGGGGAGCCGGTCGAGCTGCTTGGCGTCGTCCGCGCGGGCCGAGCCCAGCTCCACTGAACGTTCCTGGCCCTCGAGTTGGATCCGCTGGAGCTCGCGCAGCACGGCGCGGGCGCGGGCCGCTCCGCCGGGCGCGTCGATGGCGGCGAGACCCGGGACGCTCGCCGCCGGGACGTACAGCAGCTCGGCGGCGACGGTCTGGCCGTGCGTCCTGCGGATGCGGCGCACCGTGTGCACGGTCTCCTCGGCGCCGGTGCCGAGGAGGCGGGCGACGGCCGCGGGCGGGGCGGCCTCGGTGCCGTCCACGGCCTGCCAGGAGTCGGCGGCGGTGCCGGGCCAGACGTGCCCGGCGTCACCGACGGCCACGCCCATGCGGGGCGGGGCGACGGTGGTGCCGACGCCGCGGCGGCGCTGGAGCCTTCCCTCCAGCTCCAGTTGCTCGAGCGCCTGCCGGAGCGTGGCCCGGGCGACGCCGAACCGGGCGGCGAGATCGCGCTCGTTGGGCAGGATCTCCCCCACGGCGAACTCGGAGTCGAGTGCGTCGCTGAGGACGGTCTTCAGGTGCCAGTACTTGGGCTCCGGCACCGATTCCAGCTGCGTGGTCCCCACCCTGTCCTCCGCAAAGGGTTTTGCGCGCTTCTTTATTAAAGGTTGTTGCAGTATGCCTGCGACCATAGGGCGGTGCGCGGACTTGGTCAAGACCAATGCGCAGGGGTACGGCGGAGGGCGGCACGGCGCAACAGCCCACGCACCAGGCCACGGTGGTCACCGAGGCGGCAGGGGCATGCAGCAGAAGCCGGGGCGGGCCGCCGCAACTCCGGGCAGCCCAGGGGGATATGTCCGCTATGCAGCAGACAAGGGCGCAGCGGTTATGACCGCACCCCGGTGAGCTTGTCCGGGTTGCGCATGATGTAGACCGCCGCGATCCGCCCGTCGGTGACGCCGAGGCTGAAGACGGTGTCCGGCCGGCCCTGCGACAGCAGCACCATCGACGGAACGCCGTTGACCTCCTCGAAGCGCAGCTCCAGCCCGGGGTCCTGGATGTTCGAGACGGCGACGAGGAAGCGGCCCACCTTGTCCGCGCTCTCGATGACGCGCAGCGCGGCCTTGGCCTTGCCGCCCGCGTCGCTGACGAGCCGGACGTCGGGCGCGAGCAGGGCCAGCAGGTCCTCCAGGCTGCCGCCGGTGGCCGCGGCGAGGAACCGCTCGGTCAGGTCGCGCTGCTGCACCGGGTCGACGTCGAAGCGCGGCCTGCGCTCGTCGACGTGCCGGCGTGCGCGGGTGGCGAGTTGGCGCACCGCCGCCTCCGAGCGGTCGAGGGCGGAGGCGATCTCCGGGAAGGGGAAGCCGAACGCCTCGCGCAGCACGAACACCGCGCGCTCCAGCGGCGAGAGGGACTCCAGGACGACGAGGAGGGCGAGCGAGACGGAGTCGGCGAGCACGGCCCGCTCGGCGGTGTCCGGGACGGCGACGGCGAAGTCGGTGGTGACGGGCTCGGGGAGCCAGGGCCCGACGTAGGCCTCGCGCCGGGACTGCACCTGGCGCAGCCGGTCGAGGGCCAGCCGGGTGGTGATCCGCACCAGGTAGGCGCGGGGTTCGCGGACCTCGTCGCGGTCCTCGCGGGACCAACGCAGCCAGGCCTCCTGCACGACGTCCTCCGCGTCCGCGAAGCGACCCAGCATGCGGTAGGCCACCCCGGTCAGGGTGGAGCGGTGTTCCTCGAAGGCGTCGAGTGCGGCGTCACGGTCGTTCACCGGCCCATCCCACCCGAACCGGGGGGCCGTTGTCCACATGAGCCGCCATGAGCCGCAATGAGCCGCCTCTCATCGCAGGCGCACCGGCCACTCCGGGGTCTACCCCGCGGTAACCGTTGCTGACATCCTGTCTCACACACATTGCGGAAGACAGAGGAGCTGCTCCATGGCCGAGACGATCTCCTTCCCCGTCGCCACCCCCTCCGGGCGGCGGACCGTGCAGGTGGTGCACGAACGGCTCGGCAGCGGCGATCCGCTGGTGCTGCTGCACGGCATCGGCCACCATCTCCAGGCCTGGGACCCGGTGGTGGGGCTCCTCGCCGCCGAGCGCGACGTCATCGCCGTGGACCTGCCGGGCTTCGGCCGCTCCCCCGCCCTGCCGGAGGGCCTCTCCTACGACCTGCGGGGCGTGGTCCCCGTGCTGCGCGCCCTCTTCGAGGCGCTGGGCGTGGACCGGCCGCACGTCGCGGGCAACTCCCTCGGCGGACTGATCGCCCTGGAGCTCGGGCACGAGAAGCTCGTGCGGTCCGTCACCGCGCTCTCCCCCGCCGGCTTCTGGACCGAGGGCGAGCGCCGCTACGCCTTCACGGTGCTGCAGGCGATGCGGCGCGGGGCCCTGACGCTGCCGCCGGGCGCGGTCGCCCGGCTGTCCCGTACCGCCGCCGGCCGGGCGGCCATGACGAGCGCCATCTACGCCCGCCCCGGGCGCCGTTCGCCGGATGCCGTGGCCGCCGAGACCCGGGCGATGCGCGAGGCGACCGGTTTCGAGGCCACGCTCGCCGCCGGGCAGTCGTTGCTGTACGCCCACGACGTCCCGGACGTCCCGGTCACCATCGCCTGGGGCACGCGCGACCGGGTCCTCCTGCGGCGGCAGGGGGTGCGGGCCAAGAAGGTGATTCCCGCGGCCCGGCTGGTCCGACTGCCCGGCTGCGGGCACTGCCCCATGAACGACGACCCGGCGCTGGTCGCCCGCGTCGTCCTCGACACCTCGCGCTGACCGCGGGGCGCGGGCGCCGGGCGCGCGTCGCACAGTGACGCCGCCGCCCGCCGGTGCAAGGCTGGACACCCCCAGTCGACTCCCGTGGGAGAGGTGCGGTGCAGTGGCCGAACAGGTGGACGTCGTCGTCATCGGCATGGGTCCGGGCGGCGAGCACGTGGCGGGACGGCTGGCCGAGTCCGGCCTGAGCGTCGTGGGCGTGGAGGCGGAGCTCGTCGGCGGCGAGTGCCCCTACTGGGCCTGCATTCCCAGCAAGATGATGATCCGCGCCGGGAACCTGCTGGCCGAGGCGCGGCGGGTGCCCGGCATGGCCGGCTCCGCGCAGGTCGCCGCGGACTGGGCGCCGGTGGCGGCCAGGATCCGGGACGAGGCGACGGACGACTGGAACGACCGGGTCGCGGCGGACCGCTTCACCGGAAAGGGCGGCGTGCTCGTCCGCGGGCGCGGCAGGCTGGCCGGGCCGGGGCGGGTCGAGGTGGACGGCCCGGAGGGCGGCAGCTTCGAGGCGCGCATCGGCGTGGTGCTGGCCACCGGCTCCCGCCCGCAGATCCCGCCGGTGCCGGGCCTGGCGGACGTGCCGTACTGGACCAACCGGGACGCGATCGCCGCGAAGGAGCCGCCCGCCTCGCTGCTGGTGCTGGGCGGCGGCGCGGTCGGCGTGGAACTGGCCCAGGTCTACCACCGGTTCGGCACCGCCGTCACCGTCGTGGAGGCCATGGACACGCTCGTCCCCGCCGAGGAGCCGGAGGCGGGCGAGCTGCTGGCCCAGGCCCTGGCCGCCGAGGACGTGTCGCCGCGGACCGGCGCACGGGTGGCGGCCGTGCGGCACGACGGCGAGGCCTTCACCCTGACGCTGGAGAACGGCGAGGAGCTGACGGGCGATCAACTGCTCGTCGCCACGGGCCGCAAGGCGGACCTCTCCGCCCTGGGCCTGGAGACGGTGGGCCTCGACCCCTCCGCCCGCTCGCTGAAGACCGACGGGCGGATGCTGGCCGCACCGGGCCTGTGGGGCGTCGGCGACGTGACCGGGCACGGGGCGTTCACGCACGTCGCGATGTACGAGGCCGAGATCGCCGTCCGCAGCGTGCTCGGCGACCCGGGCCCCGACGCAGACTACCGGGCGCTGCCCCGGGTGACCTTCACCGACCCGGAGATCGGGGCGGTGGGCCTGACCGAGCGGCAGGCCCGCGAGAAGGGGCTGCCGGTGCGCACGGGCTGTTCGCGCGTGCCGGAGTCGGCGCGCGGCTGGATCCACAAGGCAGGCAACGAAGGGCTGGTCAAGCTGGTCGAGGACAGCGGCCGGGGCGTGCTCGTCGGGGCGACGACGATGGGCCCGACGGGCGGCGAGGTGCTGTACGGTCTGGCGGTGGCGGTCCAGGCCGAGGTGCCGGTGGAGACCCTGCGGCACATGATCTTCGCGTACCCGACCTTCCACCGGGGCGTGGAGGACGCGCTGAGGGACCTGTGGTCCAAAACGGATCCGGCGTAAATTCCACGAGAAATCATGCTTCGTGGGCAGATGCACGAGGGCGCGTCCCTTTACCCGTCGGACACAGAGCGTTCGTGATCACGCAACACCGCTCGTCCAGGGTGGAGGTCATGACCGACGAGACTCCCGCGAAGCACCGCCCCCGCCACCACTGGCGCCGCGACCTCGCCGAGATCGCGGCCCTGTTCACGGCGGTCGCCGCCGCCGACTCCGTCGCCGACACGGTCGTCCACGGCCCCGACGGCCCGGCCCTGCTGGTCGGCTCGGCGGCCGCCCTGCTGGCCACGGCCGGCCTCCACGTCTGGTGGTCCCGCCGCCGCGGCCACGCCCCGCCGGGCGACGGTACGAGCGCCCCGCCACCGCCCGCCGCCCGCCCCGCACCCGCCGAGGCGGGCGACAGCGCGCTGTGGCGGATGCGGACGACCGTGCGCGACGAGCCCGGCAGCCTGGCCGCGCTGTGCCTGGCGCTGGCCGGGCACCGGGTCGACATCCTGGCCCTGCAGACCCACCCCCTCGCCGAGGGCACCGTCGACGAACTCCTGCTGCGCGCCCCCGCCGTGCTCGCGCCCGCGGACCTGACCCGGGCGGCCGCCGACGGCGGCGGCGAGCACACCTGGCTGGAGCGGGCGGACGCCCACGACCTGGTGGACGCCCCCACCCGGGTGCTCGGCCTCGCCACCCGCACCGCGCTCGACCCGGCCGAACTGCCGCTCGCCCTGCGGCAGCTGCTGGGCCGCTGCACCATCCGCTCGGTACCGCTGCGGCCCGCGGAGGCCGACCCGGTGCCGGAGGAGGGGACGTGGGAGGGCACCGTGATGCGGCTGCGGGACCCGGCCGGCGGGACGATCACCATCGAGCGACCGCACCTGCCGTTCACGCCCACCGAGTTCGCCCGCGCCCGGGCCCTGGTCGAGCTCGACACCCGGCTCGGATCGCGGATGCCGGCCCGCAGCGACGTGCTGACCCTGCCCGAGGGCCACGAGATCACCGTCCGCCGGGCCGGCCTGGGCGACCTCGCCGCCGCACGCGCGATGCACGAGCGCTGCTCCCCCGCCACGCTCGCCCGCCGCTACCACGGCCCGGTCGACGACGCCGACCGCTACCTGCGGCACCTGCTCGGCCCGCGCTTCGGGCGCACCCTGGCCGCGTACACCCCGTCCGGCCGACTCGTCGCCCTGGGACACCTCCTGTGGGACGGCGACGAGACCGAGGTCGCCCTGCTCGTCGAGGACACGTGGCAGCGGCGCGGCGTCGGCGGCGAACTGCTGGGCCGGCTGGTGGCCCTGGCCACGGAGGCCGGCTGTGCCCGCGTCTACGCCGTCACCACCGCGTCCAACACCGGCATGGTCGCGGCGATGCGGGCCCTCGGCCTGCCGCTGGACTACCAGATCGAGGAGGGCACCGTCGTCGTCACGGCCCGGCTCGCGTCCGCCCGCAAGGCCGCGGGCGTGCCCGCACGGGAGCCCGCCCAGCGCAAATCCCCCTGACACGGACGCACTTCGCGTACGAGGATGTACGCATGCCGAAGACCACGAGTAGCCAGCTGCCCCGCCAGGTCGCCGACGCCCACGTCGACGCGACCGTCGCCCTCGACCCCATCACCGGCACCATGCTCGGAACGTCGGAGTCCGCCCGGCGGCTCCCCGACTTCTCGCCCGACGGGCAGCGGGAACTGGCCGATCTGGCCCGCACGACGCTCAAGAGCCTCACCGGGGCCGAGGCCCAGCCCGGGGCGGACAGCGGCGTCGAGCGGCGCTGCGCCCGGCTGCTGCGCGAGCGGCTGACCGCCGAACTCGCCGTGCACGAGGCCGGGGAGCCGCTGCGCGCCGTCAGCAACATCCACTCGCCCCTGCACTCGGTGCGCGAGGTCTTCACCATGATGCCCACCGACACCGCCGACGACTGGGCGGCGGTCGCCGCGCGGCTGCAGGCCGTGCCGGCCGCGCTGGAGGGCTACCGGGCCTCGCTCGCCGAGGGGATCCGCCGCGGGCTGCCGGGCGGCCCGCGCCAGGTGTCCACCGTGCTCGGGCAGTTGGACGAGTGGATCGGCACGGGGAACGGCTGGTTCGGCGACTTCACCGCCGCGGGCCCGGAGCGGCTGCGCTCCGAGCTGGACAAGGCCGCCGCCACCGCCACGGACGGCCTGGCCACCCTGCGCGGCTGGCTGCGCGACGTCTACGCCCCGGCCGTCGAGGGCGCCCCGGACGTCGTGGGCCGCGAGCGCTACGCCCGCTGGTCGCGTTACTGGAACGGCACCGACCTCGACCTGGACGAGGCGTACGCGTACGGCTGGTCCGAATACCACCGGCTCCTCGGCGAGATGCGCACCGAAGCGGCGAAGATCCTGCCGGGCGCGCGGACCCCGTGGGAGGCGCTGGCCCATCTCGACGTCCACGGGCGGCACATCGAGGGCGTCGAGGAGGTGCGCGTCTGGCTCCAGGAGCTGATGGACGAGGCGATCGACGCAGTCGACGGCACCCACTTCGAACTGGCCGAGCGGGTACGGCGCGTGGAGTCGCGCATCGCCCCGCCGGGCGGTGCGGCGGCCCCGTACTACAGCCAGCCGTCGGAGGACTTCTCCCGGCCGGGCCGCACCTGGCTGCCCACCATGGGCGACACCCGCTTCCCCGTGTACGACCTGGTCTCCACCTGGTACCACGAGGGCGTCCCCGGCCACCACCTGCAGCTGGCGCAGTGGGTGCACATGGCCGAGAGCCTCTCCCGCTACCAGGCCACGGTGGGCTGGGTGAGCGCCAACTGCGAGGGCTGGGCGCTGTATGCGGAGCGGCTCATGGACGAACTGGGCTTCCTCACCGACCCCGAGCGCCGGCTGGGCTATCTGGACGCCCAGATGATGCGCTCCACGCGGGTCATCGTCGACATCGGCATGCATCTGGAGCTGGAGATCCCCGGCCACTCCCCCTTCCACCCGGGCGAGCGCTGGACGCCGCAGCTGGCACGGGAGTTCTTCGGCCTGCACAGTGGCCGCCCGGCCGCCTTCGTCGACAGCGAGCTGGTCCGCTACCAGGGCATGCCCGCCCAGGCCATCGGCTACAAGCTGGGCGAACGCGCCTGGCTCGCGGGCCGGGAGGCGGCCCGCACGGCCCGGGGCGCCGCGTTCGACCTCAAGGCCTGGCACATGGCGGCACTGTCACAGGGCTCGCTGGGGCTGGACGACCTGGTGGCGGAGCTGTCGGTGCTGTGACGGGGCGCCCCGGCCCCGTAGGAGGCGCCCCGTAAGGGGCGCGGGGCTGTTACATCATGCGGCTCCGCCGCGCAGGCGCGACCAGCCACGACGCGCCCGCGCCCCCTACGGGGCCTCGGCGCCGGCGGCCCGGTGCCGCACGGCCGAGCCCGACCGGCCCTTGACGACCTGCAGTTGCGCGGGGATGCGCTGCCGCAGGTCGGCAACGTGGCTGACAATGCCGACCGTGCGGTCCCGTTCGCGCAGCGAGTCCAGCACGTCCAGCACCTCGTCCAGGGTCTGTTCGTCCAGGGTGCCGAAGCCCTCGTCGATGAACAAAGTGTCCAGGCGGGTGCCGCCCGCCTCCTCGGTGACGACGTCGGCGAGGCCGAGCGCGAGGGCGAGCGAGGCGAAGAAGGTCTCGCCGCCCGAGAGGGTCGCGGTGTCGCGGGCGCGGCCCGTCCAGGCGTCGACGACGTGCAGGCCCAGTCCCGAGCGGCCGCGGCCGCCGGCCCGGGCGTCGGAGTGCACGAGCGTGTAGCGGCCGCCCGACATGCGGTGCAGGCGTACGGTCGCGGCGGCCGCGACCTGTTCGAGGCGGGCGGCCAGGACGTAGGACTCCAGGCGCATCTTGCGCTCGTTGCGCGCGGAGGTGCCCGCGGCGAGCGCGGCGAGGCCCGCGACGCGGTGGTGCTCCTCGCGCAGCGGGGCGAGCCGCACGGCGTCCGCCGCGGCCCGGTGGGAGAGCCGGTCCAGTTCCGCGCAGCGGGTCCGGGCGGTGGCGTCCCGGGCGGCGGCCTCCTGCAGCCTGCGGGTCGCCGCGTCGGCGGCGGCCTGGGCGCTATCGGGGTCGGCGGGCGGCTGCGCGGCGGCGGCCGCCAGGCCCGCATCGGCCAACTCGGCCGCGACGGCGGCCTCCTCGCTGTGCCAGCGGTCGAGGCGCTCCTGCAGCCGCTGCTGCGCGGTGGCCTCCAGCAGGGCGCCGGCCGCCTGGCCGGGGGTGTCGAACCCGGCGCGGTAGGCGGCGTCGGCGAGCCGGTCGTCGGCCTCCTTGAGGCGGCCCGCGGCGGCCTCCGCGCCGCGCACGGCCTCGGCCGCCTCGGCGAGGCGGGCCGACTGCCGTTCCAGCAGCGCCGCACGGCGTTCCACGGTCTCCTCGCCTCCGCGCGCCTGCGTCAACTCCTCTTCCAGGGAGCGGAGTTCACGGTCCAGGTCCTCGCGGTGGGAGGTGCGGGCGGCGATGCGCAGCTGGGCGTCCTGCTGCTCGCGGTGGCGCCGCTCGTATTCGTGCTCGGCGCCGGCCAGTGCCTCCCGTGCGGGGTGCAGGTCCGCGGCGGCGGCCCGCGTCTCCGCGAGGGCGCGTTCCAACGCGGCGGCTTCCGCGGCCAGTTCGGCGGTGGGGACCGCGCCCGCGGTGGCGGTCGCGGCGGCGAGGGCCTCGCGCAGCGTCTGCAGCTGCCGTGCCGCCTCGTCGCGGAGTGCGTCGGCCTGCTGGGAGGCGTCCAGCGCGGCCTCCTCGGCCGCCCGGTCCGGGTGCTCGGCCGTCGCACGGGCGGGGGCGGGGTGTTCCGTGGCGCCGCACACGGCGCACGGGGCGCCGGGTTCCAGTCCGGCGGCCAGTTCGGCGGCGATGCCGCGCAGGCGGCGGTCCTTGAGCTCCAGCCAGTGCTCGCGGGCGGCGGCGGCCTGCTCACGGGCGCGCAGCAGCCGGGCCTCGGCCCCGTCGGCCTCGCCCGTGAGCGCGTCCCGGCGCCGGGCGGCGGCGAGCCGTTCGCGGGCGGGACCGGTGCGGCTGCCGAGCTGCTCGGCCCGCGCGGCCGCCTCCTGGGCCGCGTCGGCCCGCTGCCGGAGGGCGTGCCGCCGGCCGTCCCAGTCGGCGAGCCAGGCTCCGGCCTCGGCGACGGCCTCCTCGTCGGCCCGCGCCTCGCGGTCCAGCCGGGCGGCCTCCGCGGTGACGGCCGCGGCCCGCTGCTCGGCGCGGCGGGCGGCGGCGAGCGATCCGAGCTCCTCGCGGAACCTGCGTTCCAGGGCGGCGAGTTGCTCGCCGCCCGCGTCCCGGTGCCCCTCGGGCAGCCGGTGGCGGGCCGCCGACTCGGCCGCGGCGGCGGCGCGGTGGGCCCGGCCGGCCTCGTCGCGCAGCTCCAGCGCGGGCGCGACCGCCTCGGCGGCCCGCGCCGCCGCCAGCCGCCCACGCACCGGCTCCAGTTCCCCGCGCTGCTCCGCGAGCACGGCGGCCCGCTGCCGGGCCCCCTCGTACCGGCGCTGCAGACGCGCCAGTTCACGGGCCTCCTCGGCGCGCCCGTGCGCGGCACGGTGGTCCTGCTCGGCGGCGCGGAGGGCGAGCGCGGCGATGTCACGCCCCTCGCGGGCGTGCGCCCGCGCGAGCGCCGCCCACTCGAGAATGGCGTCGACGAGCCCGGGTTCCCCGGCGCCGAGGGGCGCCTCGGCGGCACGGGGGGCCGGGACGGCGGCACGGGTGCGGGAGGTCTCCGCCCGGGACGGCTCCGGTGTGCCGACCTCCGGC
Organism: Streptoverticillium reticulum; assembly: GCF_047456005.1. Classification (NCBI taxonomy): domain Bacteria; kingdom Bacillati; phylum Actinomycetota; class Actinomycetes; order Kitasatosporales; family Streptomycetaceae; genus Streptomyces; species Streptoverticillium reticulum. The sequence continues at coordinate 1,196,980 of NZ_CP179755.1, forward strand.
AGGGACGGGTCCGCCGCGGCCTGCCGCATCCGGTGGGCCAGCGCGAGCAGTTGCTCGTCCCCCGCGCGGACCCCCGCCTCCGCCGCGCGGCGCTGTTCCGCCAGGTGGTTCTCCACCGCGGCGAAGCGGCCCGTGTCGAAGAGCCTGCCCAGCAGCCGGCTGCGGGCGGCGTCCTCGGCCCGCAGGAAGCGGGCGAAGTCGCCCTGCGGCAACAGCACGACCTGGCAGAACTGTTCGCGGCTCATGCCGAGGAGCTGGGTGATCTCCTCACCGATCTCCTGGTGCGAGCGGCTGAGGCCGTGCCAGGCGCCGTCGCGGTGCTCGCGCAGCGCGCTGTAGGCCTTCTCCCGGGTGGAGCCGGTGCCCTTCTTCTTGGGGCGCAGCTGCTCGGGCCGCCGGGTGATCTCCAGCCGTCGTCCGCCGACGGTGAGTTCGAGCGCCACCTCGGTGGGCAGGTCCGCGGCGGCGTGGTCGCTGCGCAGACTCGGCCCGCTGCTCTGGCGGGCGCCGGGCACGCTGCCGTAGAGGGCGTAGCAGACCGCGTCGAGGACGGAGGTCTTGCCCGCGCCGGTGGGGCCGTGCAGCAGGAACAGCCCGGCGGCCGACAGTGCGTCGAAGTCGACGTGCTGGGTGCCGCCGAACGGCCCGAAGGCGGTGACGGTGAGCCGGTGCAGCCTCATCGGGCGGCCTCTTCGAGGGTCTCGTCCAGCCGTACGGAGTCGAGCGCGGCGGTGAGCACGGTCCGCTCGGCGTCGTCGGGTCCCAGTCCTCCGCGCACGTGGGCCACGAAGTCCTCCGCGATCTCCTGGTCGCTGCGGCCGCGGAGCCGTTGCGCGTAGGAGGCGAGCGAGTCCTCGGGGGCGTCCTCGGGGTCGAGGACGAGGCTGAGGACGTGGGGGAAGCGGCGCGCGAGGCGGGCCATGGGCTCCTGGGGGCGCACGGGGTCGGTGAGGGTGGCCTCGACCCAGGCGTCCTCGTGCACCGCGAGCGCCGGATCGGCGAGCAGCTCGTCGAGGCGGCCGCGGATCCGGGCCAGCGGGCGCGGCACGGGGCAGTCGACGCGGGTGCCGGTGACGGTGCCGGAGGCGTCGAGGTCGATCAGCCACATGGTCTTGCGGTGGGCGGTCTCGGAGAAGGAGTAGGCGAGCGGCGAACCGGAGTAGCGCACGCGCTCGGTGAGGGTCTGGCAACCGTGGAGGTGGCCGAGCGCCACGTAGTCGACGCCGTCGAAGACCTCGGGGGCCACGGCGGCGACGCCGCCGACCGTGATGTCCCGCTCGCTGTCGCTGGGCGCGCCCCCGGCGACGAAGGCGTGCGCGAGCACGACGGACCGGGTCCCGGCCGGCCGGCCGACCAGGTCGGTGCGCACCCGGTCCATGGCGGCGCCGAGCACGGCGGCATGCCCGGCCTTGTCGGCGCCCAGTGCGTCCCGGACGAGGGCGGGTTCGAGGTAGGGCAGCCCGTAGAAGGCGACGTCGCCGTGGGCGTCGGCGAGGACGACGGGGGTGCCGCACCCGGCGGGGTCGGTGCGCAGGTGGATCCCGGCGCGTTCGATGAGCCCGGCGCCGACGCCGAGCCGGCGGGCCGAGTCGTGGTTCCCGGAGATCATGACGGTGGGCACGCCGAGGTCCGCGAGCCGGTGCAGGGCCTCGTCGAACAGCTCGACGGCGGCGAGCGGCGGCACGGCGCGGTCGTAGACGTCCCCGGCGACGAGCACGACGTCGGCCCGTTCGTCACGGGCGGTGCGCACGAGGTGGTCGATGAACTCCCGCTGGGCGTCCAGCAGGCCGATGCGGTGGAAGGACCGGCCCAGGTGCCAGTCCGAGGTGTGCAGGATTCTCACCGGTGGGCTCCGCCCCGCATGCCGCTCCGTTCCCTCCGCTATACCGAGTGCACCAGTGTCTCAGACGTCCCCGTACGCCTCGCCGCCGAGCTCGAATTCCGCGGTGCCCGCGGTGGCGTCCGCGAGCCAGGCGCGGAAGGTCTCCACGTCCGCCTCGGGCAGCCCGATCTCGATGCGCACTCCGGCCCCGTAGATCACCTCGCGCACCGCCCGTCCCGTGGCCCGCAGTTCGTTCTCCAGCTTTCCGGCCCGCTGGTGGTCGACGGTGACGGAGGCCAGCCGGTAGCGGCGGCGGGTGACCGTTTCGAGGGTGTCGAGGGCCTCGCCGACGACCCCGCCGTAGGCGCGGATCAGCCCGCCCGCGCCGAGCTTGACGCCGCCGAAGTAGCGGGTGACGACGGCGACGACGTACCGCATCTCGCGCCGCACGAGCATCTGCAGCATCGGCACCCCCGCGGTGCCGCCGGGCTCGCCGTCGTCGCTCGCCTTCTGCACGGAGCCGTCGGCACCGAGGACGTAGGCCCAGCAGTGGTGCCGGGCGGTGGGGTGCTCCTTGCGGATGCGGGCGACGAACGCCTGCGCCTCCTCCTCGGTCGCGGCGGGCGCGAGCGCACAGATGAAGCGCGACTTGCTGATCTCGATCTCGTGCACGCCCTCGCGCGCGACTGTCCGGTATTCGTCGGCCATCCCGCCAGCCTATGCCGGATGCGGGAATGGTCCGGCAGCGGCCGCCGTTGAGCCGATCATGTACGCAGAGGCGGGGATCATCCGCAAGATCATCGAAGGCACGGGCGACACCTGGGCCGTGGTCGGTCTGTCCTCCAACGAGCAGCGCGCGGCGTTCCGCGTCGCGGAGGTGCTGCAGCAGCACGGCAAGCGCGTCGTGCCGGTGCACCCGAAGGCCGAGACGGTGCACGGGGAGAAGGGGTACGCCTCGCTGAGCGAGATCCCCTTCGACGTCGACGTGGTCGACGTCTTCGTCAACTCCGGGCTGGCGGGCGCCGTCGCGGACGAGGCCGTGGCGATCGGCGCGAAGGCGGTGTGGTTCCAGCTGGGGGTGATCGACGAGGACGCGTACGAACGGACGCGCGCGGCGGGCCTGCTGATGGTGATGGACCGCTGCCCGGCGATCGAGATCCCCCGCCTGCGCTGAGCCCGTTCAGCCGCCGAGTCCGGCGAGGACCGTCGCACCGGGCAGCTCCGCGAGGGCCTTGCCCGGCACGATGAGCTTGCCGCGGCGGCTGCCGCTGCCGACGAGGACGTGCGGGCTGTCCGCCACGGCCTGATCGACCAGAACCGGCCATCCTGCGGGCAGTCCGACGGGGGTGATGCCCCCGTACTCCATGCCGGTCGCGTCGAGCACGGTGTCCATGGGCGCGAACGAGGCCTTGCGGGCGCCGAGATGGCGGCGGACGAGGCCGTTGACATCGGCCCGGGTGTGGCCGAGGACCATGCAGGCGGCGAGGGTGACCTCGCCGCCGCGTTTGGCCGCGACGACGACGCAGTTGGCGGAGAGGTCCAGCAGCCACGGCCCGTAGCTCTCCGCGAGCACGGCCGTGTCGGCGCGCTCGGGCTGGGTGTCCACGTACAGCAGCTCCTCGACGGGGACCGGGCCGGTCCAGCCGCGCAGGGCGTCGGCCACCGGCCGGACCAGCAGGTCCAGGCGCTCCACGGCGGGCCGGACGTCCTCGAAGGCTTCCATCGGCGTGCGCATGCGCGCCACGCTAACAGCCTCAACAGCCGCCCACGGGCGGGATGGCCACGGCCATGGTGAGCTCCACCGGCTGCTCGCCGTGGTTGCGGTAGCCGTGCGGGACGTCGGACTCGAAGGCCGCCGCGGTGCCGGCGGGCAGGCGGAACTCCTCGTCCTCCACGACGAGGGTGAGTTCGCCGGCCGTGACGCGCAGCAGTTCCACCGTGCCGGGAGGGTGGGGGTCCGAGGTGCTGGCGTCGCCCGGCGCGATGTGCCAGTCCCACAGCTCCATCGGGCCGCGGACCTGGGTGCCCACCAGCAGCGTGTGCCGGCTGCCGGCCTCGCTGGACCACATGCGCGTGGCCTCCTGCGGCGGCACGATCCGCACCCGCCCCTCCTGCTCGTGCTCGAGCAGGGTGGTGATGCTGACGCCCAGGGCGTCGGCGAGCTTGACCGTGGTGCCGACGCTGGGGTTCGTCCGGGCCTGCTCGATCTGGATGATCATGCCGCGGCTGACCCCGGAGCGCGCCGCCAGGGCGTCGAGGGTGAGGCGGCGCTCGCTGCGCCAGCGCTTGAGATTGCGGGCGAGCGACTGCGTGAGCTTGTCGAGGTCCGTCACGGTCCGGTCCGTTCCGTCCAATTTATTTGATTAAATAGTTCAATCACTTGCACTACAGCGTGGTGCACACGACCGTCCACCACACTGTACTGCGAGGCGTTCCATGACCCCTGTCTTCGCCCTGGCCACCGCCCTCATGTGGGGCCTGGCCGACTTCGGCGGCGGACTCCTCACCCGGCGGATGCCGGCTCTCACCGTGGTGCTCGTCTCCCAGCTGCTGGCCGTGGGCGCCCTCGGCACGATCGTGATCGCCACCGGCGCCTGGTCCGAGGCGAGCCCCCGGCTGTGGTGCGCCGCGGCCGCGGGCGTCGTGGGCACGGCGGCCCTGCTCTGCTTCTACCGGGCGCTGGCCCTCGGCCCGATGGGCGTCGTCTCCCCGCTGGGCGCGCTCGGCGGCGTGGCGGTGCCGGTCGGCGTCGGCCTCGTGCTCGGCGAGCGGCCCGGGCTGCTGCAGTTCGCGGGCATCGCGGTCGCGATCGTCGGCGTCGTCCTGGCCAGCGGCCCGGGGCTGGGCGGGGCGCCCGTGCAGCGGCAGACCCTGGCGCTCACGCTGGTGGCCGCGTTCGGGTTCGGCTCGGTCATGGCGCTGATCGCCGAGGCGTCGACCACCCTGACCGGCCTGTTCCTCGCCCTGTTCGTCCAGCGCGTGTGCAACGTGGCGGTCGGCGGGACCGTCCTCCTGGTCTCCTCCCGCCGCGGCGCTCCCGCGCTGCCCGCAGGCGGCTGGAGCGTGATCCGCTCCTCGCTGCCGGCGCTCGCCTTCATCGGCCTCGCGGACGTGGCGGCCAACGGCACGTACAACCTCGCCGCCCACAGCGGCCCCGTGACGGTGGCGGCCGTGCTGGCGTCCCTCTACCCCGTGGTCACGGCCCTGGCGGCGCGCGGCGTCCTGCGCGAACGCATGCAGACGCTGCAGGCGGCGGGGGCGGGGCTGGCGCTGGTGGGAACGGTACTGCTGGCGACGGGGTGACCCGCCGGGGCGCAACTACCCCGCGCCCTCCCCCAGTTCCGCAAGAGTCGGCGGCCCCGCCACCGGCAGGGGCGGCTCCCAGCCGCGCACCGCATCCCAGCGCCGCACCACCTTCGCCGGCACCCCCGCCACCACGGAGTGGTCCGGCACCTCGCCGCGCACCACCGCCCCCGCCGCCACCACGACGTTCCGTCCGAGCCGTGCCCCCGGCAGGATCACGGCACCGGCCCCCAGCCAGCTGCCCGAGCCTATGGAGACGGGCGAACTCCTCGGCCACTGCCGCCCGATGGGCTGCTCGGGGTCCTCGTAGGAGTGGTTGTCGCTGGTGACGTAGACGTACGGCCCGCAGAAGACGTCGTTGCCGAAGGTGACCGGCTGCGAGGCGATCACATGGCTGCCCCGGCCGAGCACGACGCCGTTGCCCAGCCGCAGCACCGGGTCCGGGCCGAGGTCGAGCCCCGGCACCATGCCCGCGGTGAGGGTGACCTGTTCCCCGACGATGCAGTGGTCGCCCAGCTCGATCCAGCCCTCCCCGAAGACCGTGCCGAGCGGGAAGGCGAGCCGGGTCCCGGTGCCGATGCGGCGGAAGCGGTACGGCCCCGGCCGCTCGGCGGTCACCGAACCGGCCTGCTGGATCCAGCGCCAGCCCCGGTGGACCGCACGGGAAACGGCCCGGCGCCGCCAGGCCCCCAGGGCCCCGACGGCGCCGGACGAGAACGCGTTCTTGTTCTTGGGCACCCGCTCACCGTACTCAGCGGGGCCGGGGCCGGGCCGCGGACCGTCCTGTGATCTTCACCCCACGCGGGGGCGGGCCTCAGGGCGTGTCCGATGGGTCAGTGCGGGCCCCGCGGCTCCCCCAGCTACCGCTGGGGGTACCCCCAGGTGCGGTGCATCGCAAGGCGGAGCATTACCCGCGTACTGGGCGCACTCGGGTGATGCGACAACGCAGCGAGGTGCCGTGCCGGGCGCCGCGGGGCCTGTGCTGACCCATCGGACACGCCCTAGTCCTCGACGGCCTCGCGGTGGGCCTTGGCGAGCTCCAGGTATCCCGTGGCGTTGAGCCCGATGTGCTCGCGCTCCTCCGCCGTCAGCGCGCGCCGGACCTTGGCGGGCACCCCGGCGACCAGGGAGCCGGGCGGGACGTCCATGCCCTGGGGGACCAGTGCCTGGGCGGCGACGAGCGAACCGGCGCCGATCCTGGCGCCGTTGAGGACGGTCGCGCCCATGCCCACGAGGACGTCGTCCTCCACGGTGCAGCCGTGCAGCACCGCGTTGTGGCCGACGGTCACGCGCTCGCCGACATGGACCGGGAAGCCCGGGTCACCGTGCACGGTGCAGTTGTCCTGGACGTTGCTGTCGGCGCCGATCACGATGGGCCCGCAGTCGGCGCGCAGCACCGCGTGGTACCAGACGCTGGCGCCCGCGGCGAGCGTCACGTCGCCGACGAGGACGGAGGTGGGCGCGGCGAAGGCCGCCGGATCGACGTCCGGCTCCTTGCCGCCGATGCCCAGGGTCAACGCACGCTCGGCCACTGCCGCCTCCTCAGTCGACGGCCGCGACGGACGCGGCCTCGGCGGGCTCCTGCTCGGCGGCCTTGGCGGCCTTCTTGGCCTTGATCCGCATGACGACGAACGAGCCGGCGCCGAAGAGGACGGCGATCACCAGGCCGATCCAGGAGAACCTGCCGATCCACTGCTCGGCGACCTTGCCCACGGTGTAGATGAGCGCGACCGTGCCGCCAGCCCAGGCGATGCCGCCGAGCACGTTGGCGATGAGGAACTTCCAGTACGGCATCTTCAGCACGCCCGCCAGCGGGCCGGCGAAGATGCGCAGCAGCGCGATGAAGCGGCCGACGAAGACGGCCCACATGCCCCACTTCGTGAAGGCCTTCTCGGCCGTGGCCACGTGGTGCGGGCCGAAGTGCTTGGGGAACTTCCGGCCGAGCCAGTCGAGCAGCGGCTTGCCGCCCTTGCGGCCGATCAGGTAACCGATGGAGTCGCCGATGATGGCACCGGCGACGGCGCAGGCGCCCAGGACGTACGGGTTGATGTGGTCCTGGGAGGCGGCCAGCAGCGTGGCACTGACGAGGACGATCTCACCGGGGAGCGGGATGCCCAGGCTCTCCAGCCCGATGACCCCGCCCACCAGGAGGTAGACGGCGATCGCCGGTACGGATTCGAGCCACTCCTGGATGTGCAACGCCGGTTCCTCCCCGGTTGACGAACTGCTTCCCGGCGTGCGCCGAGCGGACGTACGCCGGGAAGCCTACTGGAGGTAAAGACTCTTCCAGGAGCCCGTTGGTTGACGGGAGGAGAGGCCTACTTCTCCGGGGCCTTCTCCGGAGCGTTCGGGCGGAGCGTCCAGACCACGGTCATCTCGCCCGTCTCGGCACCGTCCTCGCGGGTGATCGAGATCCGGACCGGGAACTCCGGGCGCTGCCCCGCGTCCAGCTCGGCGACGACCTCGGCGGCCGGGCGGCCGAGTTCGGCGGTCGCGGTGACCGGGCCCATGGCGAGCTTCTTGTAGCCGATCTCGGCACGCACGGCCAGCGGCACGGCCCGCGAGAGCTGGTCGCCGAAGGCCGCGAGGACGATGGCGCCGCTGGCGGACTCGGCGAGGGTGAACATCGCGCCGGCGTGCGGCCCCCCGACGTGGTTGTGGTAGTCGGGCTGGTCGGGCAGCCGGACGACGGCGCGCTCCGGGGTGGTCTCCTCGAAGACGAGGTTGAGGGTGCGGGCCATGGGCACGGTGGCCGTGAGCATGTCGCCGATCGAGGGCAGGGTCTCTGACATGAAGGGCAAGTTACCAGCCGGTAGCAATCGTGGGGAAGGCCCATCGATCACGGCCGTGGATGCCGCCCTCTATGGTTATCGGCCATGTGGCCAGGACAGCAGCCGCCCGGGGGCGAGCAGAACCCGCAGGGACCCAACCCGTACCAGCAGCCGGGTTACCCGCAGCAACCCAATCCGTACCAGCAGCCGAATCCGTACCAGCAGCCGCCCGCCGGGCAGTGGACGGCTCCGGCCGCACCCGGACCGCAGCCGCCGCAGAAGAACAGCGGCAAGCGCACCACGTGGATCGCGATCTCGGCGGCCCTGGCCGTGGTCGCGGCGGCCGCGGTGACGGGCCTGGTCCTCCTGGGCGACGACGAGAAGAAGGAGGACGCGGCGAAGAACGACTCCGCCCCCTCCGCCCCGGCGTCGGCGCAGACGCAGAACCAGAGCACCGGCGCCCCGAGCGCCCCCGAGGACAACCCGCGGGCCGGCGGTGAGATCAAGCCGGTGATCGACGGGTGGAAGATCGTCGTCAACAGCAAGCGGCACGACGCCTTCGACATCCCCCCGGACTGGACGGTCAACCCGCCGGACATGTCCACCAGCTTCGCCGACGACAAGGGCCAGCCGCTGGTCACGATGAGCGGGACCGCGTACTACAAGCCCGACCAGTGCGCGAAGAACGACTCGCGGGGCGGCGCCGGCACCAAGGGCGCTCAGGGCGCCAAGAGCATGGAGGACGCCGCCGAGACCGAGGCCGGCAACTGGGCGATCGCCGCGTTCGACCGCAAGCAGTCGGGCCACCTGGAGACCGCCAAGGCCACGCCCTTCAAGAACGATCACGGCATCACCGGCTCCACGGCCTCGGCCAAGGTGACCGACGTGAAGAAGACCGACAAGTGCATGACGGACGGCAAGACCTTCACGGTGACCTACAAGGACACCAACGGCGACCTCGCGACGTGGGTGCTCTACGCCGACACCGGGATCGACGGCGAGGTCTCCGACGACACCGTCAAGAAGATCATGAGCACGCTCCGCCCGCTCAAGTCCTCCTGACCGCATCTTCCTGACCGCACGCCCGGACCGCACGCCCGACCGCCGGGGCCGTCTCAGCCCACGCTGAACGAGCCGCCCGGCGGTTCGGGCGACTGCACCGCCTCCGCGTCGTGCACGGCCGCCGCCCCGGCGGCGAACCGGGCCAGCGCGGCGCCGTGTTCGACCCGCGCGGGGAAGGCGTCGGCCGCGGCCCGGCGGGCCAGGGCGGCCAGCGGCAGTTCGGCGTGCGACGCGACGAGAACGGCGTTGCCGAAGCGGCGCCCGCGCAGCATCGGGGCCTCCGCGATCAGGCACACGTGCGCGAAGACGGCCGCGAAGGTGGCCACTTGGCCCCGCAGGAAGGTGAACGGCGCACCGTCGGCGAGGTTGGCCACGTAGCGGCCCTCCGGACGCAGGACGCGCGCGGCGGCGTGCGCGTACTCGACCGAGGTGAGGTGCGCGGGCACCCGCGACCCGCCGAAGACATCCGCGACGACGACGTCCGCGGACGCGCCGGGCGAGGCCTCCAGGGCCTCGCGGGCGTCCGCCGCGAGCACCTCGATCCCGGCCCCGTCCGGCAGCGGAAGGTGCTCGCCGACCAGGGCGATCAGCCCGCGGTCGGCCTCGACGACCCGCTGCCGGGAGCCCGGGCGGGTGGCGGCGGCGTAGCGGGGCAGGGTGAGGGCACCGCCGCCCAGGTGCAGCACGTCGAGCGGCAGGCCCGGCTCGGCCGCCGTGTCCAGGACGTGCGCGATGCGCTGCGCGTACTCGAACTCGAGGTGCGCGGGGTCGTCCAGGTCGACGTACGACTGGGGCGCCCCGTTCACGGTCAGCAGCCAGGCCCGCGCCCGGTCCACGTCGGGCATCAGCTTGGCGGTGCCCCAGTCCACATCGCGGGTCACGGGTATCGGTTCGTCCACTCCCCCATTGTCCGTCAGGACGTCAGGGCTGCTCGCCCCCGCCCCGGTGCGCCGCCGCGCCGGCCGCGAAACCGTCCAGCCACGTCTGCACCATGTGCCGGACGACGGCCTTGAGCTGTTGAGAGGTGAGCACCTTCTCCAGATGTCCCTGCCGCAGCGCAAGCCTCGCCCGGCGCTCCGCCGCGACGAACAGCGCCATCTGGTCGGCCCTTTCGAGCGCTCCTCCCCACCGCTCTTCCATGTCTGCACTGTAGGCCGGTGCCCGCGCGGGGGCACGTGGATATCAGCGGGGGAGATGCTTGTACGCAGCGGCTTATACCGGGCACCGGGTGCGGGTGCATGCCGTTCACCGACTTCGGTCCGCCCCTGCACGGGTGTCGGTTACGCTCCTTCGATGTCCGATCCCGCCGCGCCGTCCCCCGGCCCCGCCGAGCGCTGCACCCGTGCGCTGCTGTCCCCGTGGTTCCGCCTCGGGCTGCTCGCCGTCCTGCTCTCGGCCGCCGTGGCGACCGTGCTCGCGTGCCGCCCCGAGCGGCTGCTCACCGAGGGGTGGCCGGAGCGGATGTCCGGCGGCGGCCCGGCGGTCGTGCTGTTCGCGGCCGGGTACGGGCTGTGCACCGCGGCGTTCGTGCCGCGCCCGGTGCTCAACATCGCCGCGGGCGCCCTCTTCGGCGGACCGGCCGGCACCGCCGCCGCGGTGGCGGGCACCGTGCTGGGCTCCGCCGTGTCCTTCGGCCTGGGGCGCCTGCTGGGCCAGGACGCCCTGCGCCCCCTGCTGCGCGGCCGCTGGCTGACGGCGGCGGACCGGCAGCTGAGCCTGCACGGCTTCCGTTCGATGCTGGTCCTGCGGCTCCTTCCCGGGGTCCCGTTCGCCGCCGCGAACTACTGCGCGTCGGTGTCCCGGATGGGCTGGCTGCCCTTCCTCCTGGCGACCGCCGCCGGCAGCATCCCGACGACCGCCGCCTATGTCGTCGCGGGCAGCCATGCGGCGGCACCCACCTCACCGGCCTTCCTGGCCGCCATGGCCTTCCTCGCGGTGACGGGCCTGGCGGCGGTCGCGGTGGCCTGGCGCAGGAGGCCGGCCAAGGGCGCCGTCGCGCCGTGATTCCCGGGGCCACCTCCGGAATCGGAACGTCCGGATCCCGGGCCCGTTCCGGCTTCATGACCATTTGATGAGCATTCCGCGAAGTCGGCCGCAGCGACCGCCTTCCGCCGCCTCCCGCTCGTAGCCTGAGCTCATGCCGCCCACTCCGACCCCCGCCCAGCGGTCCCCCGAGGAGATCAACCGCTCGATCCGCGCCTTCCTCACGGCGCGCGGAGGCCGTGCCCTGACCAGGGCCGAGCGCAAGGTCTACGAGGAGTTGCTGGCCGAGTGGCATGCCGCGGAGCAGCGGCGGCAGCGCTGCCGGGCGGCGTGCTGAGACGTCGCCGGAAACAACGGCACGAGCAGAGACGGGGCCACCGGTTTCGGGTGGTCCCCCGCGCCACCCGAAACCGACAGCCCTTCCGGTCCTTCCCCGCCCCCGGCAAGGACAACCGGTCATCCGCTGAGTATATTGGCCCGGAGCCAGTCAACGCAGGAGTTATTCGCATGTCCCCGCGGAGCGCAGCGGTCAACGAGGAGTTGCGCCGCCGTTCTCGCGACCGGCTCTTGCAGGCGACCGTCGAGCTGGTCGCCGAGCGCGGCTACGAGGCGACGACGCTGGCGGACATCGCCGACCGGGCCGGTGCGGCGCGCGGCCTGGTCTCGTACTACTTCCCGGGCAAGCGGCAGTTGCTGCAGTCCGCGGTGCACCGGCTGATGCACCGGGAGCTGTCGGCCGGACTGGAGCGCGAGCCGCGCACCGAGGACGGGCGCGAGCTGCTGGCCCGGGCCATCGACGTGATCCTGGGGCTCGCCCGGGAGCGGCCGCTGCTGATGCGCACCCATATGGCGGGTCTCCTCCAGGCCGAGGGGTTCATCCAGTGCCCGGAGCAGCAGCGGCTGGCGTCCCTGCTGCGCGAGACCGTGGCGGGGTACGGCTCCGCGGACCCGGAGTCCGACTACCGGATCCTGCGCGCCCTGCTGATGGGAGCGGTGGTGGGGGTGCTGCTGCCGGGGGCGCCGATGCCCGCGGAGCTGCTGCGGGCCGAGCTGTTCCAGCGGTACGGGCTCGCCTGGGAGCTCGGCGCTCCCCCCGGGGAGAAGCCGCACGCCGTGGGCGGCTGAGGCCGGTGTGCCCCTGACGTGATCCCGCTCCCGGTGGGATCCTGGACGCACCTGCTGGAAGGAGACCTTCCGTGCTTCGCGTCGCAGTCGTCGGTTCGGGGCCCAGCGGTGTCTTCACCGCCCAGGCCCTGGTGCAGCAGCAGTCCGTCCCCGGGGTGACCGTGGACGTGCTGGACCGGCTGCCGTGCCCGTACGGGCTGGTGCGCTACGGGGTCGCGCCCGACCACGAGAAGATCAAGTCGCTGCAGAACACGCTCCGGACGGCCCTGGAGCACCCCGGCGTCACGTTCCTGGGCAACGTGCGGGTGGGCGAGGAGCCCGGGGCGCTGGCGCCGCGGCGGCTGCTGGAGCTCTACCACGCGGTGGTCTACTGCGTGGGCGCGGCGGCCGACCGCCGGCTGGGGATCCCCGGCGAGGACCTGCCGGGGAGCTTCTCGGCCACGGAGTTCGTCTCCTGGTACAGCGCGCATCCGGACGCCGCGCCCGGCGGGTTCGTCCTGGGCGCCCGGTCGGCCGTGGTGATCGGCGTCGGGAACGTGGCCGTGGACGTGGCCCGGCTGCTGGCGCGCGGCGCCGACGAGCTGCGGCCCACGGACGTGCCGGACGCGGCGCTGGCGGCCCTGGCCGAGAGCAGGGTGGCGGACGTCCACGTGGTGGGCCGGCGCGGTCCCGCGCAGGCGAAGTTCACCACCAAGGAGCTGCGCGAGCTGGGCGGGCTGACGGGGGTGCAGGCCCTCGTGCGCGGCGAGGAGGCGGCGCTGGACCCGGCGTGGGCCGATCCGTCCGCGCTGCCGTCGGCGGTCCGGCGCAACGTGGAGGTCCTCCGGGGCTGGGCCGGGCAGCCGGAGCAGGAGCACGAGCGCCGGATCCGGCTGCGGTTCTTCCTGCGTCCCGTCGCCCTGCTCGGGGACGGCGCGGTGGAGGCGGTGCGCTTCGAGCGGACCGAGCCGGACGGGCACGGCGGCGTCGCGGGGACCGGGCGCTTCGAGGAGATCGGGGCGCAGCTCGTGCTCCGGTCCGTGGGATACCGGGGGGTGCCGGTCCCGGGCCTGCCCTTCGACGCGCGGAACGGGACGGTGCCGCACGTGCAAGGCCGGGTGCTGCGGGACGGGGCGCCCGCGCCGGGCGAGTACGTCGCGGGCTGGATCAAGCGCGGTCCGACGGGAGTGATCGGCACCAACCGGCCCTGCGCCAAGGAGACGGTCGCGTCCCTGCTGGCCGACGCCGAGGCGCTGCTGGCCCGCCGGCCGTCGGGCGATGCGCAGGCGGCGCTGCGGGCTGCGGGGCAGGAGCCGGTGGAGTGGCCGGGCTGGCTGGGGATCGAGGCGGCGGAGGCGGCGCTCGGGCAGCGGCTGGGCCGCGGGACGGTGAAGATCCCGGACTGGGCCGGCCTGCTCGCCGCGGCACGGAACGGCCGCTGACCCGACCGCCGGTGACGGTGCGTCAGCCGAATGCGGCGAGCCGGCCCGCCTGCCGGGCGGCGGCGGTGAGGACGCTGTCGAGGAGGCCGGGGAAGAGCGCGTCCAGGTCGTCCCGGCGCAGGGAGTTCATCTTCGCGGTGCCCCGGTAGATCTGCCGGATCACCCCGTTCTCCCGGAGCACGCGGAAGTGGTGCGTGGTGGTGGACTTGCTGACCGGCAGGTCGAACACCGAACAGGACTGCTCGCAGTCGCCCGCGGCCAGTGCGCGCACGATCCCCAGGCGCAGCGGGTCGGACAGGGCGTGCAGCACGCCCTCCAGCCGGATCGTGTCGCGGTCGGGGTGCTCGAGGGGGCGGCTGGTCGGGTTCTGCACGGCTGCTCTCCTCGAGGTGCGACGGCGGATGCCGGGGGTTCCGAGGCTTCATTGTACGAGAGCCCTCGTAGTTTGACACCTGCCGTACTACGATGGTTATCGTACGAGCCAGGACGAAGCCCGCCTGCCCCGCAGGCGAGACCCGAAACGGAGCCTGCCCGTGAGCGCACTGTTCCAGCCCCTGACCCTCCGGTCGCTGACCTTCCCCCACCGCGCCTGGATGGCGCCGATGTGCCAGTACTCGGCCGAACCGACCGGCCCCGGCGCGGGCGTGGCGCACGACTGGCACTTCGCCCACTACGCCGCGCGCGCCACCGGCGGCACCGGCCTGATCCTCGTCGAGGCCACCGCCGTCAGCCCCGAGGGCCGGATCAGCCCCGGGGACCTGGGCCTGTGGAACGACACCCAGACCGAGGCGCTGCGGCGCATCACGGCGTTCCTGAAGCGGCAGGGCACCGTCCCCGGCATCCAGATAGCGCACGCCGGACGCAAGGCGGCCACCGATGCCCCCTGGCGCGGCGGCGAACCCGTGGGACCGGAGGAGGGGTGGACCCCGGTCGCCCCCAGCCCGCTGCCGTTCCAGGACGACCACCCCGTGCCCGACGAGCTGACGGTTGATCAGATCAAGGAGATCGTGGGGCAGTTCGCCGCCGCGGCGCAGCGCGCCCTGGCCGCCGGGTTCGAGGTCGTCGAGGTGCACGGCGCCCACGGCTACCTCATCAACGAGTTCCTCTCGCCGCACAGCAACCACCGCACCGACGCGTACGGCGGCTCCTTCGAGAACCGCACGCGCTTCGCGCTGGAGGTCGTGGACGCCGTCCGCGCGGTGTGGCCCGACGAACTGCCGGTGTTCTTCCGCATCTCCGCGACCGACTGGCTCACGGAGAACCCCGAGGACGACCGCGAGGGCTGGACCGGCGACGACACCGTGCGTTTCGCCCGTGAGCTGCGCGCCCACGGCGTGGACCTCCTCGACGTCTCCACCGGCGGCCTCGCCCCCGCCGCGCGCATTCCCGTCGGCCCGGGCTACCAGGTGCCGTTCGCACAGCGGGTGAAGGACGAGACCGGGATGCCGGTCGCCGTGGCCGGGCTGATCACCGACCCGCAGCAGGCCGAGAAGATCGTCGCCGGGGGCGCGGCCGACGCGGTGCTCCTGGGCCGCGAGCTGCTGCGCGACCCGTTCTGGGCACAGCGGGCCGCCGGGGCGCTCGGCGGTGACCTGCGCGCACCCGACCAGTACGCCAGGGCCCACTGACCACCCTTCCCACCACCCTTCCCACCACCCTCCTGATCACCCTTTCGAATGAATCAGCCGGGCGTGTCGGCCCGCCGCCGCGCCCGGATCCCGCTGCGGACGATATGAGCCGCGCCTCCCGCTCGCGTACGATCCTGAGCTCTGCGCAGGAATGCGCAATTGTTCAGATCCACGCGGGCAGGGAGGGGCAGCAGCTGTGGCTGCACGGCCGTTGAACGAGATCGTCGAACCGGGCTGGGCCAAGGCACTTGAGCCGGTGGCCGGGCGGGTCGCCGCGATGGGCGACTTTCTGCGCGCCGAGATCGCGGCGGGACGCACCTATCTGCCGTCGGGCGCGAACGTCCTGCGCGCGTTCCAGCAGCCGTTCGACGAGGTGCGGGTCCTGATCGTCGGCCAGGACCCGTATCCCACGCCCGGCCACGCCGTGGGGCTGAGCTTCTCCGTCGCCCCGGACGTCCGGCCCCTGCCGGGCAGCCTGGAGAACATATTCCGCGAGCTCAACGCGGACCTGGGCCTCCCCCGCCCGTCCAACGGCGACCTCACGCCGTGGACGCAGCAGGGCGTGCTGCTGCTCAACAGGGCGCTGACCACCGCCCCGCGCAAGCCCGCCGCACACCGCGGCAAGGGCTGGGAAGAGGTCACCGAGCAGGCGATCCGGGCGCTCGTCTCCCGGGGCAGGCCGATGGTGGCCGTGCTGTGGGGGCGCGACGCCCGCAACCTGCGCCCGCTGCTGGGCGGCGTGCCCTGCGTCGAGTCCGCGCACCCCTCCCCCATGTCCGCCGACCGCGGCTTCTTCGGCTCCCGGCCGTTCAGCCGCGTGAACGACCTCCTGACGGGCCAGGGCGCGGCTCCGGTGAACTGGCAGCTCCCCTAGGGCAGAACATCTGTCATGAGCAGCTCCGCAGCGCAGCAGAACCTCGTCCTCGGGGTCGACTCGGGCGGCTCGGGCGTCCGCGTCGCCCTGGCCTCCGCCGACGGGGGCGGCCCGGCCCCGGCCGGGGCCCCCTGGATCCGCGCGTCTCCGGAGCCCGCCGTCACCGGCGCCAGGGGCATCGACGCACGCAGCCTGCTCGACCGGGTGCTGCCCGCTGCCCGTGAACTGCTGCGGGCGGCGGAAGCCGAGCGCTGCGGGGCCGTGTGCGTGGGCGCCTCCGGGATGTCGACGCTCGGGGACGACCTCCGCGCCGTCCTTCCCGGCGCGCTGCGGGAGGCACTGGGCATGCGCCGCCTCGCCCTTGCCTCCGATGCCGTGACCGCCTACGCCGGGGCGCTGGGGCAGCGTCCGGGCGCCGTGGTCGCCGCGGGCACCGGCATCGTGGCGCTCGGCACCGACCTGTCCCCCGAAGGCGGCTGGCGGCGCGCCGACGGGTGGGGGCACCTGCTGGGCGACTGCGGGAGCGGCGCCTGGATCGGGCGCGCCGGGCTGGAGGCGGCGCTGCGCGCACACGACGGACGCGCGGGCGGTTCGGCCGCGCTGCTGGAACGGCTCGAAGCCGTCTTCGGGCCGGCAGCAGGGCTGCCCGGGAAACTCTATCCGCGCGCCGACCGTCCGGCCGTGCTCGCCTCCTTCGCCCCCGAAGTCGCCCGGTGCGCCGCGGCCGACGAGGTCTCCGCGGGCATCCTGCGGTCCGCCGCACGGCACATCGCCGAGGCCGCCGCGGCGGTCTGTCCCCGCGTGCCGGAACATCCCGCGACGGAGCCCGCGGTGGAGCCCGCGGTGTGCGAAGTGGCGCTCACCGGCGGGCTGTTCGGCATCGGTGAACCACTGCTCGCCCCGGTACGCCGGGAATTGCACGAGCAACTGCCCGGCGCCCGGCTGACGACCGCCGCGGGCGGCCCGCTCGACGGTGCATTGTGCGTGGCAGCCGCGCTGCTGACGGACACTCTGTTACTGCCTGCCGATGGGTCGCTACTCCACGTCGTTTGCTGAACGCATCCGTGTGCACCGGATGAACCGGCGATCGAGCGGGGATTGAGTGGCGATTGAATCCAGACATACCTTGCACGACCCTGTTCAGTTACCCCCGCCCGAACGACCGAGTCCGATGAACGGCTAACATGCGGGCGCATGAGCTCCCCCACAGGGCCCACGTCCGGCCTGCCAGTACGAATGCCCCGCCCCCGCCAGCCCGGGCGGCACCGGCGGCCCGAGCCCGTGGCCGCTCCGACAGGTGCGCCCCCGCTGGTGCTCGCCGTGCCCGGGACGCCCGACACCGCCATGCGCCGCCTCGCCGAGGAGATCCTCAGCATCGCCCGGTCGGAGCTCCCCGGGCTCGACGCCCGCATCGGCTACGTGGACCACGCGGCCGTGGCCGACGAGCCGGGCTACCCGGCCCTGGACTCCGTCCTCGGCCACGCCGCCGCCCAGCGCACCGCACGCGCCCAGCAGGCGGCCGCGGCGGAGGCCGGCGAGCCCGTCGCCGACGCCTGGGCGCAGGCGCCCGACGCCGTGGTGATCCCGCTGCTCGCGGGGCCGGACAGCGCGGTGCTGCGCCGGATACGCCAGGCGGTCATGAGCAGCGGCGCCGCCTGCGAGCTCACCGACGCCCTCGGCCCGCACCCGCTGCTCGCCGAGGCCCTGCACGTGCGGCTCTCCGAGGCCGGTCTGGCGCGCGCCGACCGGGCCCGGCTCTTCACCGTCACCACCGCCGCGGACGGCATCGTCCTCGCGACGATCGGCGGCGAGGAGGCGGCGCAGGCCGCGGGCATCACCGGCATGCTGCTCTCCGCGCGCCTCGCGGTGCCCGTGCTGGCCGCCGCGCTGGACGAGGACGGCGCCGTGGCCCGGGCCGCCGACCAGCTGCGCGCCTCCGGCTCCCGGAACCTCGCGCTGGCGCCCTGCCTGATCGGCCCCGAGGCCGACGAGGCGCTGCCGGCCATGGCGGCCAAGGAGGCCGGCTGCGCCACCGCCGAGGCCCTGGGCGCGTACCCCGCGATCGGCAGGCTCGCCCTGGCCAAGTACACGGAGGTGCTGGGCATCTCGATGCCGTCGGCCGCGGGACCGGGCGGCATGCCGCTCCGCTGACCACCGCAGGCGACCACCGCCCATCCGAGGCCTCCCCGCCGAGGGGAGGCCTCGGGCCGTTTCCCGGACCGTCCGGAGAACGGCCGCGCGTCGGCCGGTCACGTCAGCCGGTGCTCAGGCGAAGACCACGCACGAGGCGGCCGGTGTCGCGACCGCTCCCGCCTGCACGGGTATGCCCGTGTCCGGGTCCACGATGAACCAGCTGACGTCGCCGGAGCGCTCGTTGGCGGCGTACAGCAGCCGGCCGCCGGGATGTGCGGCCAGGTGGCGGGGCCAGTGGCCGCCGCAGCCCACGGTGGCGTGCAGCGCGGGCGTACCGCCGTCCGGGTCGAGCGCGAAGACGGCGATGCTGTCGTGGCCGCGGTTGGCCACCCACAGGAACCGGCCGTCCTGCGAGACGACGGCGGTCGAGGGGTAGTTGGGCGCGCTGACGCCCGGGGGCGCCGCGGCGGCTCCGGAACCGTCCGCCGAGAGCACCCCTGCGGCCGCGTCCCACCGGCACACGGTCACCGTCGAGTCGAGCTCGCCGACCACGTAGACCCGCCGGCCGCGCGGGTGGAAGACCAGCTGCCGGGGCCCGCTCCCCGGGCGCAGCGCGGCCTCCCGGTGCGGGGTGGGGACGCCGGTCGTGGGGTCGAGCGCGTAGACGTACACCGCGTCCGTGCCGAGGTCCGCGGCGAGCAGCCAGGCACCGGAAGGGTCGGGCACGACGGCGTGGGCATGCGGCCCCTCCTGCCGCTCGGCCACCGGCCCGCCGCCCTTGTGCGGCAGCACGGCCGCGGGAGCCGCGAGGGAACCGTCCGGGCGGAGGGGCAGCGCACTGACGCTGCCCGAGCCGTAGTTGGCCGTGAACAGCTGCCCGCCGGCGACGGCGAGGTGGGTGGGCCCGGCGCCGCCCACGGGCACGGCCGGTCCGAGGAGCCGGGGTCCGGCCGGGTCGGCCAGGGAGAACGCCGCGACGGTGCCCTCGTCGGTCTCGCTCACGGCATAGAGCACGTCACCGCGGGGGGACAGCGCCAGGAACGACGGGTTCGCGACGGCATCGGTGGTGTGCACGGGCGTCAACGCCCCCGAATCGGGGTCGACTTCGGCAACGGTGATGCCGTGGCCGCCCGCCTCGGTGAACGAGCCGATGTACGCCCGCTGTCCGCACCGTCCGTTGTCGGCCATTGCGCCGTCCCTCCCCGCGTCGGTCCCCGTGGTCACCGACGCTACACGGAGGCGCCGACAGCCTGAGCGTCACTGATACGCGACGCTCGTCGGGCGGACCGCGACAGCCACCCGGTCCGGCGCGTCGGGGGGCAGCTGCCCCCCGAGATCGCGGCCGTAGCGTTCCGCGAGCGCGGTGAAGAGCCGGCACTGTCCCACGGGTCTCTGGTCGACGAACTGTGGGGAAGGCAGCCGCCGAAGACCGCGCTGTCGACCGTGCGCACCCACGTCTACCACCTCCGGAAGATGCTCGGGCAGGCGACCGGAGGCGCCGTCCCGCCGGACCTGATCGGCACCTGGTCCACCGGCTATGTGCTGCACGCCGCGCCGGAACAGGTCGACGCCGAGGTCTTCCAGCGGCTCACCCGGCAGGGAGAGGCACTGCTGAAGGCGGGGGACCTCACGGAAGGGTCGCGCCTCCTGTCCCACACGCTGCAGACGTGGGACGGGGACGTCCTCGCCGACGTCACGTGCGGGCCCGTCCTCTCCCGGCATGTCCAGCACCTCGCGGAGGTGTACATGCGGGCCCTGCAGCAGCGGATCGGCGCCGACATGCAACTGGGCCGGCACCGCTCCGTGGCCGCGGAGCTCAGGAGCCTCGTCGCCCGGCACCCCATGGACGAGTGGCTGCACGGCCAGCTCATCACCGCCCTGTACCGGTGCGACCGCCGGGCGGACGCCCTGCGCGCGTATCAGGAGCTCCGGACGATCCTCCGGGACGAACTCGGGCTCGACCCCTCTCCGGCCCTTCAGCACATGCAGCGGCTCATCCTCTCCGGCACCGGTGGCGACGGCCTGGACGGCCCGGCACGCCGGGGGCCGTCGGGTCCGAGGCCGGTGGCCCGGGGCGGCGCCGGTCTCTCTCGGGACTTCCCTGCGCCGGAGCCCGCGGCGTCCCTGTCGTTCCGTGAGGCCGCGGCTGTGGGCGCGTAGGGCCGGAGGGCCGGGACCGCCTCCCGGCCCCGGCGCGTGTCAGGCTCCGACCAGAGGCGAGGGCCGGGTGCTGTGCAGGGGCGCGGCCAGTTCCTGGAGGGCCCTCTCCAGGCCGTGCAGGTGGACGAGCGCGGCGGGCGCCGCCTCCGCGCGTTCCGCAACTGCCGCCGCAGCAGCCGTGCCGCGCTCCGTCCCCGGCGTGGTCAGCGCCTCCACGGCTGCCTCCACACGCAGGCAGGCAGCGGTGAGGCGCTCGTCGTGCGAGGCCACCGGGTCCGCAGCGACGGCCGCCAGACCCCGGACCTCGCGGGCGCAGTCGTCGAGGAGGGCGAGTACGCGCCGCGCCTTCTCCTTGCGGGCGCGCAGCGGGCTGAAGGGGTGGACCAGAGGTGCGAGCGAGAGCCGTACCCGGCCGAGCAGCAGCTCCAGTTCGGCGACCCGGGCCGCCGGGTCCGCGATGGTGGAGCCGGCGAGGCGCGCCGCGGCCTCGGCGGCGCAGGCGTGCACGCAGTGCAGCGCGCGCCGGATCCAGGCGTCGGTGGTGGCGTGCGTGGTCACGGGCAGGACGAGCAGCACGGCCAGGGCGGCGCCGAGCGCCCCGGCCCCGGTCTCGGTCAGCCGGAGGACGAGCAGGGCGGGGTTCAGGACGCCGAGGAGCCCGTAGAGCAGTCCGGCCATCAGCGTCACCGCGAACATCATCCACGTGTAGGAGACGGGGGCGGAGTAGAAGATCCCGAAGACGCACACGGCGATGAGGACCGCCGAGGGCACCGGCGCTCCGTGCAGCGGGATGGCGACGAGGCCTCCGGCGGCGATGCCGAGCACGGTGCCGAGGATCCGCCGGAAGCCCCGTACGAGGGTCTCGCCGCGGGAGGCGGTGTTCACGAAGATCCACCACGTGGCGCCGACGGCCCAGTACCAGCGCTGGTCGGACAGCAGCTGCCCGGCCATGAGGGCGAACGCGCCACCGAGCGCGGCCTGGACCGCCTGGCGGGTGGTCGTGCGGGCGAGCCCGGATCCGCCGGGCGGGGCGGGCGCGGCGGCGGGCGGCAGCCGGCGCTCGTAGCACCACAGGCCGAAGCGGACGGTCGAGGAGATCAGGAGGGAGCAGGTGACGGCCGTGCAGAGCTCGGGCAGCTGCGCGGGCACGGCGTGCAGGAACTGTGTCGCGAAGAAGGTCATGAACGCGAACACCCCGAGCGCATGGCCGCGCGGTCCCCAGCGCCGGGCGTAGACGCCCGTTCCCATGACGGCGAGGAAAGCCGCGTCCCGTGCCAGGGGCTGGCCGTGCAGCATCGTCGCCAGGGCGAGCACGGGGAAGCCGACTGCGGGCAGCAGGGCGGTGGTGACCGCCTGTCCGCGGACGGTCGTGTCGGTGACCGTGAAGAGCGCGAGGAGCGCGGCGAGCCCGCCGATGACGGCCGCGACGAGGGAATGGCCGGCCAGACCGCAGACCGACACCGCCAGACCGACACCGAGGACGGCCCGGGCAGCACTCCGCAGCCGCAGCCTCCCCGGGTCCGGAGCCACGAACGCCCGCTTCAGCACAGATTTCGCTCCCTGCATACCGGCATGAAAAAGGCGCCGCGGAGACCCGCAGCGCCATCGACATCTCCATCACAACATCCGACCTCCTGTTGGCTCAAGAGATGCGAAATATTCTGTGCCATTGGCCCAGTATTCCGGCCGGGATGCGGGCCGGTACGAGGCCAGTGGCCGACCAGTGCGGGGCTGAGGCGGTGGATCCCCGGCCCCGGACCCATGGCGGTGGGATGATCCTGTAGCCATCGGGTGCCGGGAGGCGCCGGATGGCTGGGCCATTGGTACAGTCGCGGCGCTGGACCGCCGACCAGAAGGAGGCCCGCCCGTGGCCGTTGACGCGCTGGACGCCAGGATCCTGAAGCTGCTGCTGGAGCAGCCCCGGACGAGTGTGCGCGAGTACGCGCGCGTGCTCGGCATCGCGCGCGGCACCCTGCAGGCGCGGCTCGACCGTCTGGAGCGCGACGGGGTGATCACGGGGACCGGCCCCCGGCTGTCCCCTGCCGCGCTGGGCCATCCCGTGCTGTCCTTCGTCCACATCGAGGTCACCCAGGGCCATCTGGACACGGTGGCCGATGCCCTGGCCGGAATCCCGGAGATCATCGAGGCGTTCTCGATCACCGGCGGCGGCGATGTGATGACGCGCGTGGTCGCGCGCGATGCGGCCCACCTGGAGGACGTGATCCAGCTGATGGTCCGGCTGCCGGGCGTGGTGCGCACGCGAACCGAGATGGTGCTGCGCGAGCGGGTGCCGTACCGGATGGTGCCCCTGGTGGAGGCCGTGGGGCGGGCGGCGGCGCAGAAGACTTCCTGAGCCGGGGGGTTCCGCGGGCGCGGCCTCCCGGCTTGGCATCCTGGGCGCATGGTCACGTCCCAAAGGCTTGCGGTCATTTTCGATCTCGACGGAACGCTCGTGGACAGCGAGCCGAACTACTACGCGGCAGGGCGGAGAACGCTCGCCCACTACGGCGTGCACGACTTCACCTGGGAGGACCACTGCCGTTTCATCGGCATCGGCACCCTCGAAACACTGGAGACGCTGCGGAGCGCGTACCGCATCGAGGCGCCCGCCGCCGAGTTGCTCGCCCTGCAGAACCGCTTCTACCGGGAACTGGCCGCGGCCGGGACCGAAGTGTTCCCCGAAATGCGCAAGTTCGTGGAGCGGCTGCACGCGGCGGGGATCCCGCTCGCGGTGGCGTCCGGCTCCTCGCTCAGGACGATCGGGGCAGTGCTGTCCGCCACCGGGCTGTCCGTCTTCTTCCCCGTCGCCGTCTCCGCGGAGGAAGTGCCGCACGGCAAGCCCGAACCGGACGTCTTCCTGGAGGCCGCGCGCCGGCTGGGGGTCGCGCCCGGAAGGTGCATCGTGGTGGAGGACGCCGCACCGGGCGCGGAGGCGGCGCACCGGGCCGGAATGCGCTGCATCGCCGTGCCCTACGCCGCCGGGATGCCGCAGGACGCGGGATTCACCACCGCAGGGCTGGTATTCGCAGGCGGGCAGGAGGAGTTCGACGCAGAGCAGGCCTACGCATGGGTGGCCGCAGGCGACTGAGGCGGTCCTGGGTTCTCCTCGCGCGACGGTGGGTGCGATTATCTGCTCACCCATCTCACTCATCCCAACACGCGAGGAAAAGGTAGCCACATGGAGCGAACTGGGAGAAGACCGGCCCGCCGGTGGACTGTTGCCGCAGTCGCCTCGGCCGTGGCCGCAGCGGTGGCCCTCCCGGCGACGGCCGCGGAAGCGCAGAGCGGCCAGTCGGGCATAGCCGCCAAGGGCGCGTTCCTGCTCGACGGCGGCACCGATCGGGAGCTGTGGGGCAAGGACGCCGACACCAGGCGGCAGATGGCCAGCACCACCAAGGTCATGACCGCGATGACCGTCCTGGACAGCCCCGGCCTCGACCTGAACCGGCAGATCACCGTCAAGCAGTCCTACCGCGACTACGTGGAGCGCACCGGGGCGAGCACGGCGGACCTGCGCACGGGCGACAAACTGACCGTCCGTCAGATGATGTACGCCCTCCTCCTCCCGTCCGGCTGCGACGCCGCGAACGCCCTCGCCGACACCTTCGGCACCGGCGGCACCGAGGCGGCCAGGACGGCCTCGTTCATCGCGAAGATGAACCGGAAGGCCGCCGACCTGGGCATGAAGAACACCAAGTACGACTCGTTCGACGGCATATCGCAGGCCGGGAACAACTACACCACCGCCCGCGACTCCGCGAAGCTCGCCCGGCACGCGCTGACGAGCGCCACGTTCGGCACGGTGGTCAGGACGACCACCACCCAGCAGAAGGCGGCGAACGTCAACCGCACCTACTACTGGGACAACACGAACAAGCTGCTCGGGTCCTACAGGGGCGCCATCGGCATCAAGACGGGAACCGGCACCGCCGCCGGCCCCTGCCTGGTCTTCGCCGCCCAGCGCGGCAAGCGCACGGTCGTGGGCGTCATCCTCAACGACCCCGTCAACCGCTACCCGGATGCGGTGAAGATGCTGAACTGGGCCTTCGGCACGAAGACTCCGGTGAAGCTGCGCCAGCTGCCGCCGTCGGCGCAGAAGGACTGACGAGCCGGCCCCGGCGCTCTCAGCCGAGGAAGGACAGTCGCACCTGGCGGTCCGGGTTGTCCCGGTTGGTGTCCACCAGGCACACGGACTGCCAGGTCCCCAGCGCCAGTCGGCCGCCGACGACCGGCAGCGTCGCGTGGGGCGGTACCAGTGCGGGCAGTACGTGGTCGCGGCCGTGGCCCGGGCTGCCGTGCCGGTGGCGCCAGCGGTCGTCGGCGGGGAGCAGGTCGTGCAGGGCTGCGAGCAGGTCGTCGTCGCTGCCTGCGCCCGTCTCCAGGACGGCGACGCCCGCCGTCGCGTGCGGCACGAAGACGTTGAGCAGCCCGTCCCGGCCGGCCGCCGCCTCGCGCAGGAAGGCCTCGCAGTCGCCCGTCAGGTCGTACACGGTCTCGGAACGGCCGGTGGTGACGTCCAGGACGTGGGTGCGGAATGTGTCGGTCATGGGGCCATTGTTCCTTCCGCCCCGGGGTACGCCGGGCGGGAGGGGTGCTTCACAGACCGCGTCGGCTGCGGCAGTATGAAGCGACGGACGATCATGGAGGTGCCGGGGCTGCCATGCGCGTGGGACTGTTCGTCACCTGCGTCAACGACACTCTCTTCCCCCGCACCGGGCGCGCGGTGGTCACGCTGCTGGAACGGCTCGGTGTCCGGGTCGACTTCCCCATGGCCCAGACCTGCTGCGGGCAACCCCTTTACAACACGGGCTACCGGCACCGCACCGAGTCCCTCGTGCTCGGCCTCGCCCGGGCCTTCCGCAACCACGACGTCATCGTGACGCCCTCCGGCTCCTGCGCCGCCATGGTCCGCGACAACTACCCCCGGATCGCCGCTCGTGCCACGGCCGAGGAGCGCCCGCCCGGCCGGGCCGAGGCGCTGGCCGAGGCGGCGGCGGCCGTGGTGCCCAAGACCCACGAGCTGACCGAGTTCCTGGTCGACGTCCTGGGAGTGACCGACGTCGGCGCCCGCTTCCCCCACACCGTCACCTATCACCCCACCTGTCACGGACTGCGTGTCCTGGGCCTCGGCGACCGCCCCCGCCGGCTGCTGGAGGCGGTCGAGGGCCTCGAACTGCGGGAGCTGCCGGGCGCGGAGGAGTGCTGCGGGTTCGGCGGCACCTTCGCCGTCAAGAACCCGGCCGTGTCCGCCGCGATGGGCACGGACAAGGCCCGCGCCGTGGCGGGGACGGCCGCGCAGGTGCTGTGCACCGCCGACAACTCCTGCCTGATGCACATCGGCGGCATCCTCGCCCGCCAGGGCTCCCCCGTGCGCCCCGTGCACATCGCGGAGATCCTGGCCTCCACGGACGGAAACCTCCTGTGAGCCGCACCTACCTGGGCATGCCCGCCTTCCCGGAGGCCGCCGCGGTCTCCACCGGCGACGACGCCCTGCGGGCCAACCTCCGCCGCGCCACCCACACCATCCGCGCCAAACGGGCGGCCGCCGTCGCCGAACTGGACGACTGGGACCGGCTGCGCGCGGCCGGAGCCGCCGTCAAGGACCGGACCCTGCGCCACCTCGACCGCTACCTCCTCCAGCTGGAGGAGAGCGTCACCCGGGCCGGCGGCACCGTCCACTGGGCAGCCGACGCCGACGAGGCGAACCGCATCGTCACCGACCTCGTCCGGGCCACCGGCGAGACCGAGGTCGTCAAGGTCAAGTCCATGGCCACGCAGGAGACCGGCCTCAACTCCGCACTGGAACAGGCCGGCATCCGGGCGTACGAGACCGACCTCGCCGAACTCATCGTGCAACTCGGTGACGACCTCCCCTCCCACATCCTCGTCCCTGCGATCCACCGCAGCCGCGGCGAGATCCGTGACATCTTCCGCACCCGGATGACCGACTGGGGCCGCCCGGCACCGGCCGGGCTGACCGACCGGCCCGCGGACCTCGCCGAGGCTGCCCGGCTGCACCTGCGCGAGAAGTTCCTCCGCGCCAAGGTCGCCGTCTCCGGCGCCAACTTCATGGTCGCCGAGACCGGCACCCTCGTCGTCGTCGAGTCCGAGGGCAACGGGCGGATGTGCCTCACCCTGCCGGAGACCCTCATCTCCGTCGTCGGCATCGAGAAGACCGTCCCCACCTGGCAGGACCTGGAGATCTACCTCCAGCTCCTGCCCCGCTCCGCCACCGCCGAGCGCATGAACCCGTACACCTCGATGTGGACGGGCACCACCGACGGCGACGGCCCGGACTCCTTCCATCTGGTCCTGCTCGACAACGGCCGCACCGACGCCCTCGCCGACCGGACCGGCAGGCAGGTGCTGCGGTGCATCCGCTGCTCGGCCTGTCTCAACGTCTGCCCCGTGTACGAGCGCGCAGGCGGCCACGCCTACGGCTCCCCCTACCCGGGCCCCATCGGCGCCGTCCTCACCCCTCAACTCCGCGGCCTCGCCTCCCCTCTGGAGGAGTCCCTCCCCTTCGCCTCCTCCCTGTGCGGCGCCTGCTACGACGTGTGCCCGGTCGCCATCGACATCCCCGAAGTGCTGGTGCACCTGCGCGAACGCGTCGTCCAGGGCGGCGAGGTCACGACGCGTGGCGTCCGGACCGTCGTCAAGCCGGCGAAGAGGCACCTCGCCGAGCGCGCGATGATGCACGCCGCCGGCTGGACGTTCGACCACCCCGGGGCACTGCGCCGCGCCCAGCGCCTCGCGGCCCGCACCCGCCAACTCCACCCGGGGCGGCTGCCGGGACCAGGCCGTGCCTGGTCCGACACCCGCGAACTGCCCCCGCTGCCCGCGGAACCGTTCCGCGACTGGTGGTCGCGCACCTGCGGAGGCACGGCATGAGCGGCACCAGCAGGGACCGGATCCTGGCCCGGGTGCGCCGGGCCCTCGCCGACGTACCGGCCCACGAGCGCCCGCAGGACCACCCCGTCCCGCGCGACTACCTGCGCACCCATGGGACGCGCACCCCCGCCGAGTCCGTGGACCTGCTCGCGGAGAACCTCACCGACTACCGTGCCGTCGTGCACCGCGTGGACGCGGCCGGGCTGCCCGCGCTGCTCGCGGAGTTGCTCGGCCGGCACGGAACACGGCGTGTGGCCGTCCCGGCCGGGCTGCCCGCCGAGTGGCTCGCACAGGCGGCCGTGGAACAGGTGCCCGACTCCGCCGGTCTCACGGCACGGGAGCTGGATGCCGTGGACAGCGTGGTCACCGGGTGCGCCCTGGCGATCGCCGAGACCGGAACCGTGGTCCTCGACGCCGGCCCCGGCCAGGGGCGCCGTCGCCTCACGCTCGTCCCCGACCATCACGTGTGCGTGGTGAGAACGGCCGACCAGATCGTGGACTCGGTACCGCAGGCCCTCGGGCGCCTGACCCCCGCACGCCCCCTGACCTGGATCTCGGGCCCCTCCGCGACCAGCGACATCGAGCTCGACCGGGTGGAGGGCGTGCACGGCCCGCGCGCGCTGGACGTGGTCCTCGTGCACGAGGACCGTCCACGCGGTGAACAACACGCGGTGAACAAGCCGTGACGCGTGAGTCCGTATCCGCGTGGGGGTTGTGACCTTTATCGGTTCTGTTCGACCCTGGTGCCTCCTGTTTCCTCTCGTGCGCCCCGGAGTCTGCCCATGTGCGAGTGGCTCTCCGCTCCCGAGATCTTCCAGGTGAACCGGGAGCCTGCCCGTACCCCTCTCGTCCCGTTCGCAGACCTCGGCTCCGCCCTCGGCGACCGGCCGGAGGCCTCCCCCTACTACCGTTCGCTCAACGGCGACTGGCGCTTCGCCTGGTCCCGGAACCCCGACGAGCGGCCCGCGGACTTCTTCACCGACGGCTTCGACGACTCCGGCTGGGACCGGATCACCGTGCCCGGCAACTGGGAACTGCAGGGGTACCCGGAGCCGGTCTACTTCAACGTCCGCTATCCCTGGAGCGGATACGAGCAGCCCGACCCTCCGCAGGTGCCCACCGGCTTCAATCCGGTCGGCTCCTATCGCCATACCTTCACCGTCCCCCACGCCTGGGCGGGACGGCACGTCCTCCTCTCCTTCCAAGGGGTCAAGTCCGCGTTCTGCGTGTGGGTCAACGGCCGGCTTGTGGGCTACAGCGAGGACAGCTATGCGCCCGCCGAGTTCGACCTCACCCCTTATGTGCGCACGGGAGCGGACGAGCCCCTCAACACCCTCGCCGTGGAGGTCTACCGCTGGTCCAGCGGGAGCTGGCTCGAGGACCAGGACCTGATCGACCTGTCCGGCATCTTCCGCGACGTGTACCTCTATGCGGTATCCCCGGTCCACGTCCACGACCTGTTCGTGTGCACGGAGTTGGACGCCGACTGCCAGAACGCCGAGCTGACCGTGACCGCGACCGTGCGCTCCCGCCAGGACCTCCGGCCCGGCCCCCACCGGATGCAGGCGATCCTTCACGACGCAGGGGGCACCCCGGTGCTCGCCCTCACCGGCACGGTCCGCTTCGACGGCTCGGCAGAGGCGACCGTGGAGCTCGGCGCCCGGGTGACCCGGCCCGCCCTGTGGTCGGCCGAGGATCCCGCCCTGTACCTCCTCACGTTCGAACTGGCCGATTCTCAGGGGCACATCGTCGATGTGCAGCGCACACGAGTCGGCTTCCGCACCGTCCGCTGCGGCCCGGGAGAACTGACCGTCAACGGCCGGCCTCTGGTCTTCCGGGGCGTCAACCGGCACGAGACCGACCCCGACCGCGGGCAAGCGGTCACCGAGCAGCGGATGGTCGAGGACATCCGCATCATGAAGCAGCACAACATCAACGCCGTCCGCACCTCCCACTACCCCAACCACCCGCGCTGGCTTGAGCTGTGCGACGAATACGGCCTCTATGTGATCGACGAGGCCAACCTGGAGACGCACGAGGTGCGAGACAGCCTGCCTGCGGACCTGCCCGAGTGGACGGCCGCCTGCCTCGACCGCGTGCGCAGCCTGGTCGAGCGCGACAAGAACCATCCCAGCGTGGTGATGTGGTCGCTGGGCAACGAAGCAGGCCAGGGTGGTGTCTTCCGGACCATGGCCGACTGGGTGCACCGCCGCGATCCCTCCCGGCCGGTGCACTACGAGGGCATGAACGCCGTCGCCGACGTCGAATCGCAGATGTACGCCGGGCCGGCAGAGGTGGCCGCCTACGGGTTGTCCGGCAACCCCAAGCCGTACATCCTGTGCGAGTACGCGCACTCGATGGGCAACAGCACCGGAAACCTCCGGGAGTACTGGGACGTCATCGAGGCCCATCCCACGCTGCACGGCGGCTTCATCTGGGACTTCGCCGACCAGGCCGTGCGCCTCCCGGTGCCGGGCGACCCCGGCCGCACCTACCTCTCCTACGGCGGGGACTGGGGCGACGGCTCCCTCTCCGACGGCAACTTCTGCTGCAACGGTCTCGTGGCCGCGGACCGCACCCCTCATCCTGCGCTCCACGAGGTCAAGAAGGTGTACCAGCCGGTGCAGTTCACCGCTGCGGCGCCGGCCACGGGCGTGGGAGCGGGCACGGTGAGGGTCGCCAACCGGCAGCTGTTCACCGGGCTGGAGGCCTACGACCTCCGGTGGGAGGTCACCTGCGACGGCGCCCCCGTGCAGCGGGGAACCGCCCCCGCACCGGAGGCCCCACCCGGACGGACCGTGACCGTGACCCTGCCGCTGGAACCACCGGAGAAGCCGGAACCGGGCGCCGAATACTGGCTGAACGTGTGCTGCGTGCTGCGCGAGGGCACGCGATGGGCCGAGGCGGGTCATGTCGTCGCCGCCGAACAGCTCGCGCTCCCCTGGCACGGTGCTCCGCCCCCGGAGTGCCGTGCCTCGCGCAGGCCCGCGCTCCGGGTCGCCCGGACCGCGCATGCCGTCACCGTCACCGGGTCCCCTCTCGAACTCGTACTGGACGTCCTCACCGGCTCGTTCACCACCTTCCGTTGTCATGACCGGACTCTGCTGACGGACGGGCCCGTCCCCAACTTCTGGCGCGGCCCGACCGACAACGACATCGGCCGCGGCGCCCAGATCACCTCGCGCACCTGGCGGGACGCCGGTGCCCGGCGGACCGTGACGGGGATCGAGGTCGACCGCTCCTCACCCGCCGAAGTGGTGATCACCGTCATGGCCGACCTGCCCACTGCTCCGGCGGTCTCCCGCTGGAGCACCGTCTTCACCGTGCACGGCGACGGTGATCTGCACGTGCAGCACACCCTCGCGCCCGGAGCCGGCCTCCCCGATCTTCCGCTGGTGGGCGCGCTGCTGACGGTTCCGGGAGATCTCACGGACCTCGGCTGGTACGGGTGCGGACCGCACGAGAACTATCAGGACCGGCGGACCAGCGCCTTCGTCGGCCGCCATCGTCTTTCCCTGGACACCACGGACTCCTCCCTCATGCCGTACGCGCGCCCGCAGCAGGCGGGCAACGCCGTCGATGTGCGCAGTGCCTCGCTCACGGCGCGGGACGGCTCGGGACTGTGCATCCTGGCCGACTCCGCCGCCGCGCGCGGCGACACCCGTCGATTGCTGGAGATCAGTGCACTGCCCTGGTCTCCCTTCGATCTCGAGGGCCCACGCCATCCCCACGAGCTGAAACGCGGGGACGGGACCGTCCTGGGTGTCAACCACCGCCAGACGGGCGTGGGCGGCAACGACTCGTGGGGGGCACCGCCGTTGGAGGCCTACCTGCTGCACGCCGACCGTGACTACAGCTACGCCTACCTCCTGCGGCCCACCCGGCCGGCCGCTTCCCGACCTTCACCGTAGGAGAAACGCCTTCGCCGTGTGCCGAGTTGTCCACAGGCCCGGTCATATGATCGTGCAGACTGATGGCCGACCGGGAGGAGCCCCGTTGGAACCGCCCCTGCACGGCATCACGGTCGTCGCTCTCGAACAGGCCGTGGCAGCGCCCTTCGCGACCCGCCAGCTCGCCGACCTCGGCGCACGCGTCATCAAGATCGAGCGTCCGGGGCGCGGCGACTTCGCCCGTGAGTACGACTCCAGCGTGAAGGGCCTCTCCGCCTACTTCGTGTGGGTCAACCGCGGCAAGGAGAGCGTCGTCCTGGACCTCAAGGAGCCGACCGACCGCGCGCTGCTCGACCGTCTCCTCGCCCGTGCCGACGTGTTCATACAGAACCTGGCCCCGGGCGCGGCCGACCGGCTCGGGCTCGACAGCGAGAGGCTGCGCGCACGGCACCCGCGGCTGATCACCTGCGACGTCTCCGGCTACGGCCCGGACGGCCCGTACCGCGACAAGAAGGCCTACGACCTGCTGGTCCAGTGCGAAGCGGGGCTGGTCTCGATCACCGGCACCGCGGACTCGCCCGCCCGGTCCGGCATTTCCGTGGCCGACATCGCGGGAGCGGTGTACGCCTACTCGGGCATCCTGACGGCCCTCTACGAACGCGAGCGCACCGGACGGGGATCAGCGCTCGCCGTCTCCCTCCTCGATGCGCTCGCGGAGTGGATGGGCCATCCGTATTTCACCCAGGAGTACGGCGGCACGCCCATCACGCGCAGTGCCGCCCGACATCCCTCCATCTCCCCCTACGGCCATTACCGGTGCGGGGACGGAGCACAGGTCTTTCTCAGTGTGCAGAGCGACCGGGAGTGGGGCGCCCTGTGTGAACAGGTGCTGCGCCGACCGGCGTTGGTCCGCGACCCTCGCTTCGCCGACAACCCGTTGCGTCACGCGCACGACGGGGAACTGACGGCACTCGTGGAGGAATGTTTCGCCGCGCACACGGCGGACGGCGTCGTCGCCCTGCTCGACCGGGCGGGGATCGCCAACGCCCGGCTGCGGACGGTCGCCGAACTGGCCGACCATCCGCAGCTGGCGGCGCGCGACCGGTGGCGCGACTTCGGTTCGCCTGCCGGTCCGCTGCGCGGCCTGCTGCCGCCCGTCCAGGTCGCCGGGCGGGAAGCGGTGATGGGGCCGGTGCCGGCGCTCGGCGAGCACACGGCTGCGATCCGCGCGGAGTTCGCCGGGACGCCGGAGCCGTGAGGCCGCGGCGAACTCCGCCCGGGAGCACGGCTCAGCAGCCGTTGCTGTCCTCCGTCAGCTCTCCCTGGGCCGTGGCCAGGGTCCGGTCGTAGCAGGCACCCGGTCCGAGAAGGCGGTAGCGCTCGCGCGAGACGCCTGTGGCATGCCGCTGTTCACGGGGCACGTTCTGGTTGTACGCGGCGTCGCCCGTGTAGGTGTCGTCCAGCCGTGACCAGTCGGTGCGCCGTCCGCCCCGCAGGGTGGCGGTGTCCGCGCGGTCGCCCATGGTCATCGTCGTGCGGAGCCGGTTGCCGCTGTCCACGGTCGTCGCGCCGTCCATGGTGTAGGTGCGCCGGTTGCTGGTGACTGTCGCAGGACCGTGGCCGTGGACGGTCACCGTCTCGTCGTCGTTCCAGCGTGCCTGCAGCGCGTCCGTCGATTCGTCCGCGTTCCAGCGGTGTGCGGAGCTTGCGGTGAGCCTGCGGGTGACGGTCGTGGTGACCCGTCCGTGCGAGGTGTCGAGGTATCCCGCGACCGTGAGCGAGTGTCCGCCCTCTGCTGTCAACCGGCGTTCGTCGCCCGGCTCGTAGGACGTCGTGTTGACGGGGTCACCCGCCCGGCTCGTGAGCAGTGCGCCGGTCACGTGCGCGGCCTTCGCGTCCTGCCAGACCAGGATGTTGGTGGGGGTGCTCCAGCCGCTCTGTCCGGCGGGCACGCCGGTGACCGACACGGCGATCCGGTGGGGACGTCCGTCGTTCAGCTGTCCGGCGAACGGGGTGAGGTCGTACTCCACCGGGCGCACGTCGAAGGCGCGCGGACCCGGAATCACGTACCACAGGAAGGGGTTGGACCATCCGCCCGTCCACACGGTCGGGAACGGTGCCGCGATTCCCGCGAGCTTGCCGTCGACCGTGACCTGCACCTCGCGGTACGGGCCGTCCTTGGTCCTGCACGAGTACGGCGCGGTGTCCGGCACCGCCAGGTACCAGAACTCCTCGCAGCCGCCGCCCGATCCGGTGGCGTACACCTCGGCCACGATGCGCTCGCTGTTGCGCGGCGTGGTGAGCTGCCCCTCGTACACCGCGCCGTCGGTGCGGGCGTCCTGCAGCGTGAGGACCTTGTCGGGGGTGTCCGCCTCCTTCGCCCGGCCCTGTGCCGTGAAGAAGGTCAAGGTCGCCTTGACCTTGATGACGCCGGTGTAGGTCCCGTCCACGGTGTTGCCGATGAGCATCTCGACGGGCTGCTGTTCGCGCAGCGTGGCGGCGTACCGTGTGACGTCCTTCTCCGCCTTCCAGGTGATGCCCTGGGGCGAGGGTTCGGGGGTCGAGGCGCGCAGGACCTCCACACCGCCGATGTGCAGGTAGCCGAGCCGGTCGTACTGCCGCCCGGCCACGGATCCTTCGAGCCTCAGGACGACCTTGTTCCAGCGGTGGCCGCACTTGGCGGGCGGTGTGTAGGTGCCCTTGTAGGGCGTGTAGTCACGGAACTCGGTGTCGGCGACGGTCACTTGGCAGGAGGGGGTGTCCGGGACGGACACGGGCGGGGCCGCGGTGACCGGGTCGTGCCAGTGGGTGCCGAACTCGGTGGGCGGCTCTGCGGCCGCGGCCGGGCCCGCGCCCAGCACCAGGCCCGCAGCAGCGGCGCACAGAGTGAGCAGTATTCGTCTCATGGGGCAGGAGTGAAGCGCTTCGTACTGCCGTGCACCAGTGCCCCGTTGGCCTGATCCGCAGTGCGTGCGGAAAAACCAGTTGAATTCGCCATCCCGGTGACGCGAGCCTTGCACGGCTCCCTCCCACTCCCCTGCCGAATCCGGGTTGCCATGCACATTCGCGATCTTCCGTATGCCGATCCCGGCCGACCGGACGTCCGATCGGGCCCGCGCCTGCTGCTCTGGCTGGGCCGGAACCAGCTGGGCGGCCAGGTGAAAGCCCTGCTGTGGGGCGTCCTGCACATGTCGTCCGTCGCCCTCTTCCCGTTGGCCGTGGGCCTGGCCGTGCAGGCCGTCGTGGACCGCTCCGGTGCCCGACTGGCGCTCGCGGGCGGCCTGATGGCGCTCTTCGGCGCGCTCACCACTCTGGGTGACACGATGCTGCACCGGGTGGCCGTCACCAACTGGATCACCGCTGCGGCGCGGATACAGCAGCTTCTGGCCCGCAAGACGGCGGAGTTGGGCGCCACGCTGACCCGTCGCGTCGCGGCGGGCGAGGTCGTGGCCGTGTCCACGGGCGACGTCGAGAAGATCGGCTGGTTCGTGGAAGCCCTGTCGCGCTTCGCCTCCGCGGCGTTCACCACGGTGGCGGTGTGTGTGGCCCTGGTGGTCTACCAGCCCGCCCTGGGGGCCGTGGTCGCCCTGGGCGTGCCCGTCCTGGCACTGGCGGTGCTGCCTCTGCTGCCGCCTGCGACGCGGCGTGCCGACGCGCAGCGCGACAAGGCCGGACGGGCCACGGAGCTGGCGTCGGACACCGTGGCCGGCCTGCGGGTGCTGCGAGGCATCGGCGGTGAGGAGCTGTTCCTCTCCCGCTACCGTCGTGCGTCGCAGGACGTGCGCAGGGCGGCCGTGCGCAGCGCCCGCATGTGGGCGCTGATCGCTGCGGTGCAGGTGCTCCTGCCGGGGCTGCTGCTGATCGCCGTGGTCTGGTACGGGGTCAGCCTGGCCCGGGACGGCCGGATCGGTGTCGGCGAGCTGGTGACGGTGTACGGCATGGTCACGTTCCTGCTGTTCCCGCTCCGGCAGTTCGAGGAGATCGCCATGGCGTACTCCTTCTCCCGGCCCTCGGCGCAGCGCGCGGCCCGGGTGCTGGCCCTGCACCGCTCTGCGTCCCCTGCGGAGCAGGCTGAGGGGCACGAGGCCGCTCTGACGGGCGACTTGTACGACCCGGTGACCGGACTGCTCGCCCCTGCAGGGGAGATGACGGCCGTGGTGTGCGGCGATCCGGATGCCGCGGGCCTGCTCGCCGATCGGCTGGGCGGGCATGCCGCGGAAGCCGGGGCGGGAGTGCCGTCGGTGCTGCTGGGCGGTGTGGCGCTGGACAGTGTGCCGCTGGATGCGGCGCGCACCGCAGTGCTCGTCCAGGACAAGGACCCCGTCCTGCTGTCCGG
This sequence comes from Streptoverticillium reticulum, assembly GCF_047456005.1. Classification (NCBI taxonomy): domain Bacteria; kingdom Bacillati; phylum Actinomycetota; class Actinomycetes; order Kitasatosporales; family Streptomycetaceae; genus Streptomyces; species Streptoverticillium reticulum. The sequence goes on from NZ_CP179755.1 coordinate 1,232,379, forward strand.
GACGCTGGCGGAGCTGCTGGACGTGCCCTGCTCCGGCGCGGTGCCGGCGGGAGCCGCACTGGAGGCGGCCGAGTGCGGAGACGCGCTGGACTCCCTGGCCCGCGCGTCCGGCGCGGACACGGCCGACCCGATGGGTGCGCGGATCACCGAACGCGGCCGCTCGCTGTCCGGCGGGCAGCGCCAGCGGCTGGCCCTGGCACGGTCGTTGGTGACCGATCCCGAGGTGCTGGTGCTGGACGAGCCGACGTCGGCGGTCGACTCGCACACCGAGGCGCGGGTCGCCGAGGGGGTGCGCAGGCTGCGCCACGGTCGTACGACGGTGGTGTTCACCTCCAGCCCCCTGCTGCTCGACCGTGCGGACCGTGTGGTCTTCGTCCATGACGGCCGGGTGGCGGCGGTGGGCGCCCACAGTGAACTGTTGCGCTGCGACCCGGTGTACCACGCGGTCGTCACCCGGCAGACGGATGAGGAATCGGACAGGGAGCTCGTGGAGTCGAGGACACCCGCGACGGGCGAGCAGATCGAGGAGTCGGCATGATCGGCGTGGCACCACCGGCCTACGACCCGGCGGCCCCGGAGTCGGCGACGACCCTGCCGGTCGGCAGGCCGTCGACGGTGCGGAGCTATGTGAGGCGTCTGCTGCGCAGGCACCGCAGAGACTTCGCCCTGCTGGTCGGCGCGAATGCGGTCTCCGTGATCGCCTCGATGGTCGGACCGTGGCTGCTGGGCAGGCTCGTCGAGGACTTGTCGTCCGGTGCACAGGACCTTCATCTGGGCCGTACGGTTTCGCTGTTTGCGGTCGCCCTGGCCGTTCAGACGGTTTTCGTCCGCGCGGTGCGACTGCGCGGTGCGGTGCTCGGCGAGCAGATGCTCGCCGACCTGCGCGAGGACTTTCTCGTGCGGTCGGTGGCCCTGCCGCCCGGCGTGCTGGAACGGGCCGGGACGGGCGACCTGTTGTCGCGCATCACCACGGACATCGACCGGCTGGCCAACGCCATGCGCGAGGCCGTTCCGCAACTGGCCATCGGCTTCGTCTGGGCAGGGCTGCTGCTGGGTGCTCTGACGCTCACGGCTCCGCCCCTGGCGCTGAGCGTGCTGGTGGCGATCCCGGTCGTGGTGATCGGCGGGCGCTGGTACTTCCGCCGGGCACCGAGTGCCTACCGCTCCGAAGCGGCGGGGTACGCCGCCGTCGCGGCGTCGCTGACGGAGACCGTGGACGCCGGGCGGACCGTCGAGGCGCACCGGCTGGGCGAGCGCCGTGTGTCCCTCTCCGACCGCCGGATCCGCGAATGGACGCAGTGGGAGCGCTACACGCTGTGGCTCCGTTCGGTCCTCTATCCCGTGATCAATGTGACGCACGTCCTGCTGCTCGGTGCGGTCCTGGTGCTCGGGGGCGTCTTCGTGCTGCAGGGCTGGATCTCGGTGGGCGAGCTGACGACCGGTGCGCTCTTCGCGCAGATGCTCACCGAGCCCGTGGGGCTGATCCTGCGCTGGTACGACGAGCTCCAGATCGCCCAGGTCTCGCTGGCCCGGCTGGTGGGCATCCATGAGATCGAGTCCGGTGCCGTGGACGAGCGCGCGGACCCGGCCGGGCGCGAGGTGCGGGCGGAAGAGGTGCGCTTCGGCTACCTGCCCGGCGGCGATGTGCTCCACGGGGTGTCCCTGGACGTCAGTCCGGGCACCCGGGTGGCGCTCGTCGGCCCGTCGGGCGCGGGCAAGTCGACGCTGGGCCGGCTGCTGGCCGGGGTGTACGCGCCGCGGGCCGGTGCGGTGACGCTCGGGGGCGCGGAGCTGGCGCGGATGCCGGCCGAGCGGGTGCGCCGCCATGTGGCGCTGGTCAACCAGGAGCACCACGTCTTCGTGGGCTCGTTGCGCGACAACCTGCTGCTCGCCCGTACGGACGCGGGGGACGGCGAGCTGTGGGTGGCTCTCGGCGCGGTGGACGCCGAGGGCTGGGCCCGCGGCCTGGAGGCCGGGCTGGACACCGAGGTCGGTTCGGGCGGCCTGGCGCTGACCCCGGCACAGGCCCAGCAGATCGCGCTGGCCCGGCTGGTGCTCGCCGATCCGCACACGCTGGTGCTGGACGAGGCGACCTCGCTGCTCGACCCGCGCGCGGCCCGGCATCTGGAGCGCTCGCTGGCGAAGGTGCTGGAGGGCCGCACGGTCGTGGCCATCGCGCACCGGCTGCACACCGCCCACGACGCGGACGTGATCGTGGTGGCGGAGGAGGGGCGGATCAGCGAGATGGGCAGTCACGACGAACTGGTCGCGGCGGACGGCCCGTACGCGGCGCTGTGGCGGTCCTGGCACCGGTAGCAGGCGGTACCGCCGGTCAGACGATCTCCAGTGCCCCGAGCCCGCCGAGGGCGCCGAGCAGCATGAAGGAGGGCATGAGCACCTTCAGCTCCACCCAGCTGCCGGCGCGGAAGCGCATGGCCTTCGGCGGGCCGACCGGGTACCAGCGCTTGCGGCCGATGGGCAGGGGCCACAGGATCGGGCAGCCGGAGACGGTGAGCGCGTCGCCGATGTCGTGCACCAGGGCGCCGAGGACGATGGGCAGGCCGAGCCACATGTACTCCTCGCCGGACCCGGAGAACAGCCAGTCGGATCCGTTGCCCGGGCGGTTGAGCACCTCGGCGAGGATCCAGGCGCCCGCCGCGCCCAGGAGCCAGACCAGGATGTCGCTGGACATCCTGGCCACCCGCCACAGCAGGCCCTCGACCGCGAGCACCACGTGGACGAAGAGGATGCCGAGCACGGCCCAGCGTCCGCCGGTCACGGCCAGCGCGGAGGCGCCGGCGCCGATCAGCAGGGCCCACAGCGCGGTGTGGGTGAGAGTGCGGTGGCCCCCGTTGCGCCGGGGGTCGCCCTTCATCCGGGTCGCCTTGTAGACGGCGTGGGAGAGGCGGTCGATGATCTCGCACAGGTTCCGCGATATCGGACCGAACGCCCGCGATATGGTCGCCGACTTGTGGTCGAGGTCCGGGGCGAGCGCCGCCCCGGCACAGATCAGCGCCCCGACGACGAGCACCGGCCAGGGCATCGCGTGGCCCGCCGCCGCGGCGGCGGCACCCGCCCCCAGCCAGGCGGCCGCTCCGGACAACGAGTGCGCCGGTCCCATCATGCTCGATTCCACCCCTTTGCTGCCCGGAGTCCTCTTTCTGACGCCGGATCGGGTACTCAGCGTAACCGCCCGCAGGTCGCCCACCACCGCCCGGTTCCCTGATCCGGCCCCGGACCAGGCAGTATGGAGACGTGACCCTTATCGATCAGATGCCGAGCCATGCCGACCCCGACGCCCTTTTCGAAGCGTTCTCGACCTGGGCCGAGGAGCGGGGCATCACGCTCTACCCCGCTCAGGAGGAGGCGCTGATCGAGGTGGTCTCCGGGGCCAACGTGATCCTTTCCACGCCGACCGGCTCCGGCAAGAGCCTGGTGGCCGCCGGTGCGCACTTCACGGCGCTCGCCAACGACCAGGTCACCTTCTACACGGCGCCCATCAAGGCGCTGGTGTCGGAGAAGTTCTTCGACCTGTGCAAGATCTTCGGCACGGAGAACGTCGGGATGCTCACCGGCGACGCCTCGGTCAATGCCGATGCGCCGGTCATCTGCTGCACGGCCGAGGTCCTCGCCTCCATCGCCCTGCGGGACGGCAAGGACGCCGACATCGGCCAGGTCGTGATGGACGAGTTCCACTTCTATGCGGAGCCGGACCGGGGCTGGGCGTGGCAGATCCCGATCCTGGAGCTTCCGCAGGCGCAGTTCGTCCTGATGTCCGCCACCCTCGGTGACGTCTCCCGCTTCGAGGAGGACCTCACCCGGCGCACCGGCCGGCCCACCTCGGTCGTACGCTCCGCGACCCGGCCCGTCCCGCTGTCGTACGAGTACCGCGCGACGCCGCTCACCGAGACGCTGACCGAGCTCCTGCAGACGCAGCAGGCCCCCGTCTACATCGTCCACTTCACCCAGGCCGCCGCCGTCGAGCGGGCGCAGGCGCTCATGAGCATCAACATGTGCTCGCGCGAGGAGAAGGACGAGATCGCCAAGCTCATCGGCAACTTCCGGTTCACCACCAAGTTCGGCAGGAACCTCTCGCGCTTCGTGCGGCACGGCATCGGCGTGCACCACGCGGGGATGCTGCCGAAGTACCGGCGGCTGGTGGAACGGCTGGCACAGGCCGGGCTGCTCAAGGTCATCTGCGGTACGGACACCCTCGGCGTCGGCGTCAACGTGCCGATCCGCACGGTGCTGTTCACCGCGCTGACCAAGTACGACGGCCAGCGGGTGCGCACGCTGCGCGCCCGGGAGTTCCATCAGATCGCAGGCCGGGCCGGCCGGGCCGGCTTCGACACGGCCGGCTTTGTCGTGGCCCAGGCGCCCGACCACGTCGTCGAGAACGAGAAGGCGCTCGCCAAGGCCGGCGACGACCCCAAGAAGCGCCGCAAGGTGGTCCGCAAGAAGGCTCCCGAGGGCTTCGTCAACTGGACCGAGAACACCTTCGAGAAGCTCATCGCCTCCGAGCCGGAGCAGCTCACCTCCCGCTTCCGGGTCACCCACGCGATGCTCCTGGCGGTCATCGCGCGTCCGGGCAACGCCTTCGAGGCGATGCGCCGGATGCTGGAGGACAACCACGAGCCCCGCAGGAACCAGCTGCGGCACATCCGCCGGGCGATCGCGATCTACCGCTCGCTGCTGGACGGCGGTGTGGTCGAGCGGCTCGACGAGCCGGACGCCGAGGGCCGCATCGTGCGGCTGACCGTGGACCTGCAGTCGGACTTCGCGCTCAACCAGCCGCTGTCGACATTCGCCCTGGCCTCCTTCGAACTCCTCGACCCGGAGTCGCCCTCCTACGCCCTCGACATGGTCTCGGTCGTGGAGTCGACGCTGGACGACCCGCGGCAGATCCTGGTGGCACAGCAGAACAAGGCGCGTGGCGAGGCCGTCGCGGCGATGAAGGCCGAAGGCATCGAGTACGAGGAGCGCATGGAGCGCCTCGCCGACATCAGCTACCCCAAGCCGCTGGAGGAGTTGCTGTCCCACGCCTACGACGTCTACCGCAAGAGCCACCCCTGGGTCGGCGATCACCCGCTGTCCCCGAAGTCCGTCATCCGCGACATGTACGAGCGGGCCATGACGTTCACGGAGTTCACCTCCTTCTACGATCTTGCGCGGACCGAGGGCATCGTGCTGCGGTACCTGGCGAGCGCCTACAAGGCTCTGGACCACACCGTGCCGGACGACCTGAAGTCCGACGACTTCGAGGATCTGATCGCCTGGCTGGGCGAGATGGTCCGCCAGGTCGACTCGAGCCTGCTGGACGAATGGGAGCAACTGGCCAACCCCGAGGAGGAGTCGGCGGAGGAGGCGCAGGACCGCGCCGACCAGGTCAAGCCGGTCACGGCCAACGCCCGCGCCTTCCGGGTGCTGGTGCGCAACGCGATGTTCCGCCGGGTCGAGCTGGCCGCTCTCGACAAGGTCGCCGAGCTCGGTGAGATGGATGCCGACGCGGGCTGGGACGAGGACCGCTGGGGCGAGGCGATGGACGCCTACTGGGACGAGTACGAGGAGCTGGGGACCGGCCCCGACGCCCGCGGTCCCAAGCTGCTCAGCATCGAGGAGCGTCCGGAGGACGGGCTGTGGCGGGTCCGGCAGACCTTCGCCGACCCGAACGGCGACCACGACTGGGGCATCTCCGCCGAGGTGGACCTCGCCGCCTCCGACGAGGAGGGCCGCGCCGTGGTGCGGGTCATGAACGTCGGCCAGCTGTAGCCGCTTCGGCCCGCCGGGCGCCCCGCCACGACAGCAGTCGGCGCAGTCCGTGCGGCCGGGCGGGCTCCGGCGTCACCGGCGGAGTGTCCGGTACCAGGGTGTCCGGGACGATCCGGGGCGGGCTCTCCTCCCTGCGCGGCGGGCACCGGTCCGCCCGGGCCTCCTGCAGAGCGGCCCAAAGGCAGTGCCGGTACCACTCGATCTCGTCCGGATCCTCCGCCACCACCAGCGCATCGATCACTTCACGGGCGGCCGGGGCCACCGGGCGGGCGGAGACGAGGACGGGGCGCAGCAGACGCAGGTGGGCGCGCTCGTCCGGATCCGGCACCGCATCGGCCAGCTGGACCGGATCGAGCACGGCCGCGAGGGCGGCCGCGCGCTGCCAGGCGTCCTCGGCCCGGCCGGTGAGCTGCTCGACGCGGCGGGCCCGCCAGCTGCGCGGACGCCGGTCCGTGCGCTCCTCCGGCGCCGCGCGCAGCGGGAAGGGGCTGCGGCCGGTGAGCAGTTCGGGACGGCGGTCGGCGAACTCCGCGAGGTCCGAGGCGAGATAGTGCCAGACCACGGCCCGGTACCGGTTCACATAGAACCTCACCGGCGCGAAGTGGCCGCCGCGGGCGAGGCGTCCGAAGCGGGAGGGGCTGATGCCCATCAGCTCGGCGCCCTCGGCGGTGCCGACCACCCACAGCCGGGAACGCAGGGCCTCGGGGAAGCCCCCGGCGGCCCGATGGCGCTCGATCTCCTCCTGCGGCACCCGGCGCCGCCCGCCGGGACCGCACACGAGGGTCCGCACCTCCCCCAGCTGCACGGCCAGTTCGAAGTCCCGGGGTGTGAGCCCCAGCTCCCGGGCCGCCCGCGCGAACGGGACCCCCTGCTCCTGACGTACCGTCATGACATCCTCCCCCGCCATCGATCGACTACCGACAGTCACGACGATAGCGCAGGGTGACGACATCGGCCCAGGCCTGTGGATAACTCCGGTGTCCCGCCGCGGAGTACGAGGTCAGCGGCCTTCGCGGGCCCGTCGGCCCGGGGGGTTCTGCTGTCGCGCGGCGCCGCCCGGGTGCTCGCCGATGCGATGGACGAGGAGCGTCATCTCGTACGCGACCCGGCCGATGTCGGTCTCGGCGCCGCCCAGGACACAGAGACAGCTGCCCTCGCCCGCGGCGGTCACGAACAGGACCCCCTCGTCGAATTCGATCACCGTCTGACGTACGCGTCCCGCCCGGAACTGCCTGCCTGCCCCTCTGGCGAGGCTCTGCAGCCCCGAGGCGACCGCGGCCAGGTGCTCGGCGTCCTCCCGCTCCAGGCCCGCGCTCGCCCCCGTCACCAGGCCGTCGTTGGACAACACCAGCGCGTACCGTATCGACTCGACGCGCTGGGCCAGGTCGTCCAGCAGCCCCTCGAGTTCCTTGCCCTCGGTCATACCCCGCCTCCCCGTCCCCGCAGTTCCCCGATTCCCCCGCAACTGCCGTGCAAGCCTTGCTCACCCGAGCCCTCCCGGCAACCCGCCGGGCCCTTCGGTACGCACCTGTTCGCCGACCGGAACGGAATGCGGACACGCCACGACAACCCCGGTTTTCACCGCACGGTCGGCACCGGGTTTCCCGGCGGTTCAATTCGCCGGACTCCGGGAACACTTGAACAACCGCAGGCTTTGCTTCACGGGGCAGGTGATCACTGTGCTCCACAAATTCCGCAAGCGTCTTGGGGAATCCGGGCAGCCGTCGGTCCGGGCCCCACGGCCCTCCGCGGCCCCGCAGCGCAATCTGTTCGAGGCGGCGGCCCTGTACGTGGCGGCGTGCGCCGAGAACGACGGCGAGCGCAGCGCGGAGGCGGCGCGGTGGGTCTCGCCCGAGGCCCTCACGTTCGGGGTCAACGAGCTGGCCTGCCGTGCGGTCATAGCCCTCGCCCGCGAGCAGGACGAGGCGCCGCTGACCGTGGCGCGCTCCCTGCTCGGTCTGCCCGCCGCATGACGGCCGGCCCGCTGCGCTCCCGCCACAGGGCGCACCGGGCCGCCGTCGGCCTAGACGCGCTCCAGGGGAAGCTGCGGCCCGTCGGGCAGCTCCACCTGCACGGGATCCCCGGGGCGGACCTCGCCGCCCGCCAGGACGACGCCCATTACACCGGCCTTGCGCACGACGGAACCGTCCTCCGCGCGCCCCACGACCTCCTTGAGCAGGCCCCGGCGGAACCCCTCGATCTGCAGGCACGGGTTGCGCAGGCCGGTGATCTCGACGACCGCCTGCGAACCCAGCCGCAGGCGGGCGCCGTGGGGAAGACCCAGCAGGTCGATCCCGCGGGTGGTGACGTTCTCCCCCAGCTGACCGGGCCCGACCGTGAAACCTGCCGCGGCCACCTCGTCGAACAGTTCCTGCTGAATGAGGTGCACCTGACGGAGGTTGGGCTGCGCCGGGTCCTGTGCAACGCGCGAGCGGTGCTGCACCGTCACCCCCAAGTGCGCATCGCCCTCGACTCCCAGCCCTTCCAGCAGTCTGATCCGGTCCCGCACCGGCTTGCTGAACTCGTGCTCACCGCTGCTGCACACCGCCGTCACCTTGCCCATAACGGCCCGGCCTCCCCTCGGTCGCCTGCGACACCGACCCTTCGACCCTAACTCCCCGCACCGACAGCGCGTTCGTCGCGCTGCGCTCGGCCCGTGTTCCCGAACCCGTCACTTCCAGGTCGTGTACATGCCACTACCGGCGGCCCTACGCTGCCACCGCACCCGCACACCCCCACCGATTCCCCCAGTACGGAGGACCTCGTGCCCGCCGACGCCAGACATCCGCAGAGCCCGCGCCCCCTCCGCCGACGCCGACTCGGCGCCCTGGCCGCGGCGTTCGGGCTCGCCGCCACCTCCCTCGGCCTGTGGGCCGCCGACTCCTCCGCCGCCGCGGCCCTGCCCACCCCGGACCACGTGGTGGTGGTCGTCTTCGAGAACCACGCCTACGACCAGGTCCTCGGCAGCTCCGGCGCCCCGTACATCAACGCACTGGCCTCCGGGGGCGCCAACCTGACCGCCTCGTACGCCGAGACCCACCCGAGCCAGCCGAACTACTACGCGCTGTTCTCCGGGGACACCCAGGGCATCACCGACGACAGCTGCGTCGACCCCGGGGCCCTCCAGGCGCCCAACCTCGCCTCGGAGCTGCTCGATGCGGGAAAGACCTGGGCGAGCTACAACGAGTCCCTTCCGTCGGAGGGTTCCACCACCTGCCGCAGCGGCAAGTACGCCCAGAAGCACAACCCCTGGTTCGGCTTCGGCAACGTGCCCACCAGCAGCGCGCACACCTTCGACAAGTTCCCCGGCGACTACAGCACTCTGCCGGCGGTCTCCTTCGTCATACCGAACCTGTGCAGCGACATGCACGACTGCTCCGTGGCCACCGGTGACACCTGGCTCAAGAACAACCTCAAGAGCTACGCCGACTGGGCCCAGAGCCACAACAGCCTGCTCCTTCTCACCTTCGACGAGGACAACCGGCTCAGCGGCAACCGCATCCCCACGGTCCTCTACGGGCAGCCCGTCAAGGCGGGATCGTCGGCCGACGACACGTACAACCACTACGACGTGCTGCACACGCTGGAGAGCATGTACGGCCTGCCGTACGCCGGAAGCTCCGCCGGCGCCAAGGACATCGCCGGCATCTGGAACAGCTGACCGTGTACCTCGCGGACAGCCGCACCACTCCTGCAGCGGGCACCGCCGGACGGGGCACGGGCCCCGTCCGGCGGGCCGTCGTCGTGCCCGGCACGGTGCTCGCCCTCGGCACCGTCAGCCTGATCACCGACGTCTCCTCCGAGATGGTCACCGCCGTCCTGCCGCTCTACCTCGTCGCCGGACTGGGCCTTTCTCCCCTCGGCTTCGGCCTGTTGGACGGCGTCTACAACGGAGTCAGCGCACTCGTCCGCTTCGCGGGCGGACGCCTCTCCGACCGCCGGGAGGGCGGCCACAAGACCGTGGCGGTCATCGGCTACGGCCTTTCCGCCCTCTGCAAGCCCCTGTTGCTCGTCGCGCACGGCGTGCCGCTGATCGGAGCGGTCCTCGCCGCAGACCGCACGGGGAAGGGCCTGCGCACCGCACCGCGCGACGCCATGATCTCGATGGCGAGCGAACCCGCCGGGCGTGGGCGGGCGTTCGGTGTGCACCGCGCCATGGACACGGCCGGCGCGCTCCTTGGTCCGCTGCTCGCCTTCCTCGTGCTCCGGGCCGCGGCGGAGGGCTACGACGCCGTCTTCACCGTCAGCGGCTGCGTGGCGGCACTGGGCGTCCTGGTACTGCTGCTGTTCGTCCCCGGACGCACCGGTACCACGCCCCCTGCCCGGCGCACGACAGCCGAACCGGTGTCGCTGCGCGAGCTGTTGCGACGGCCCGAGGTGCGCCGGCTGACGTGCTGCGCCGTGCTGCTGGGTCTGACCACGGTCAGCGATTCGTTCCTCTATCTGACCCTGCAGCGCCGACTGGACCTGTCCGAGTCCTGGTTCCCGCTGCTGCCGTTGGGCACGGCAGGAGCATTCCTCCTGCTGGCCGTGCCGTTCGGCGCGATCGCCGACCGTTTCGGCCGGAGGCGGCTGTTCCTCTGCGGCCATCTCGCGCTGTTGGCGGCATACGGGGTCCTCGTCGCGCCGGTCGGCGGTTCGGTCGCTCTCGTCTGTCCGGTGCTCGCGTTGCACGGCAGCTTCTACGCGGCCACCGACGGCGTGCTCGCCGCGGCGACCGCCGACGCCGTACCGGAGGCGGTCCGCGGCAGCGGGCTGGCCGTGGTGCAGACCGGTCAGGCCGCCGCCCGCTTCGTGTGCTCCATCGCCTTCGGAGCGGCATGGACGGCCTGGGGCGACCGCACCGCCCTGGGAGCAGCCTCCGCAGGGCTCGCCGTCTCGGCCGCCGTGAGCGCACTGCTGCTGCGCACCCCGTCCCCCGACACCCCGCCGGAGTCCGCCCGTTGAACCGCACGAAGCGCCTTGTCATCCTGTTCGCCGCCGTGTTGCTCCTGGGCGGCGTCGCCATAGGCGCCACCCTGCACGCCGCCGGCCGGGCCGCGGAGAAGGACCGTACGCAGGCGGGCGGCCCTCCGGTGCACACCGGTCAGGTCGGCCTGGACACGCCCGGACGCGAGGTCTTCCGCAACATGGCCTGGGGGCCGCACCGCGACGAGATCGTCTCGGTGCCCGCCGGCAGACCCGACGGACCGCGCACCGCCTCCGGCGTCAAGTGCCTGCGATTCCACACGGCGTCGGGAACCGGCATCTGCCTCCAGGCCGTGCACGGCAAGCTGCGCGACGCCTACCGTGCAGTCGTGCTCGACGCACGGCTGCACGAGCTGCACCACTACGACCTGGCGGGCATCCCCACCCGGGCGCGGGTGGCTCCCGACGGGCGTGCGGTGGCCTGGACCGTCTTCGTCAGCGGCGACTCCTACGCGGGCACCGCCTTTTCCACCCGCACCTCGGTCCTCGACCTGCGCACCGGCACGCTGGACCGCAACCTGGAGGACTACCGCCTCCTGGTGGACGACCGCCCGCACAAGGCACCGGACCTCAACGTCTGGGGCGTCACGTTCGCCGACGACGACCGCTTCTACGCCACCGTCGCCACCGTCGGCCGCACGTACCTGGTGAGCGGGGACCGCCGCACCCGCACGCTGCGCACCCTGCACACGAACGTGGAGTGCCCTTCCCTGTCACCCGACGGGACGCGCGTGGCCTACAAGAAGCGCGTCCAGGGCGCATCCTCCGATGCGCCCTGGCGGCTGTACGTCCTGGATCTGCGCACCATGCACGAGACCGCCACCGCCGAACAGCGGAACGTCGACGACCAGGCCGTCTGGCAGGACGACCACACGCTGCTCTATTCCCTGCCCGGCAATTACGGCTCCGATCTGTGGACCGTACCGGCGGACGGTTCGGGCCGCTCCCGCCGGGCGCTGCCCGCAGCGCTCGCACCGGCCTTCACCGGCCGGGCGTGACCGCCGTCCGGGCGTTTCCCCGGCATCTCCAGGACACGCCCTAACGCCCCAGCTCCTTGCGGGACACCCGGCGCAGCCTCTTGCGCTGCGAGGGGTCCAGCAGGAGATACGCGGCGGCCGGCACGCCGACCATCACCAGCACCGCCATCCAGAACGGCAGCAGCCACAGCAGGATCACTCCCACCGCCACGCCACCGACGGCGACCTTGGCCCTGTTGCTCATGTCCGTGCCTCCTTCGCGACAACTGCCGCTCTGTCCGTCAGAACGCGCGGCGGCCACGCCCGGTTCCTCGCCGTATGCCCCGTCGAGTCCAGTGCCAGCGTACGTCTGCCCTGTGGCGTGGTTCACACCCGGGAGACCGTCACCGACGGCGGCCTTCCTGTACTCTCGGGCGCTGCCAAGCCTGCTAGTCAAATTTGAGGAGTACGTCGCTCCGTGAGCCCGCTCCCTGCCGCATCACCCTCCGACATCTCCCGGCTCGTCCGCTGCTCAGCGGTCTTCCTTCCCGGAGACCCCGCCCGCACCGGGCGGGTCGCCTTCTGGCTGCCGGGCGGCGAACCGCCCACGGCACCGGAAGCCGCCGAAGAACTGACGGTCGCCGTCGCCGACGGGCCGGACGTCACCACCGCGACCGTACGTGCCACCGTGCTGCCTGTGCGGGACGCACTGCCCGTACTGACGCGCGCCCGGGCCGCGCAGGCGGACGAGGCCGCCGCCTTCTGGGGAGCCGCTGCGGTGCTCGCGCTGCAACTGGCCGCCCGTGGCCGACTGTTGCCCGGCCTGAGCGCCTCCGACCACGACGCCTGGCGGGCCGGGCCGCTCTCCGCAGACGACCTGCGGCGCATCCGCGAACTGGCCGCCGCCATGCCGCCCGCCGCGCACGCCGTGCCGCTGCCCGGCGGCGGTCCCCTGCTGCTGCCCGCCCCGGAAGCGCTCGTGCACTCCTTCCTGGACGCTGTGGCCGACGGCCTGCCCCGCTCCCCCGCCGCCTCCCTCGCGGCCGCCGGACCCGCCTTCGCCGCCCGGGAACCCCAGCACGTGCCCGAGCACCGCGCCTGGGCGGCCGAGGTCGCGGCCGGGCACGACGCAGGGGTGCGGCTCTCGCTGCGCATCGACGTCCTCGGAACGGCCGAGGCCGACAGCGGCAGCCGCCCACCGCGCTTCCAGGCCGTGCTCCAGGTGCACAGCCTCGCCGACCCTGCACTCGTCGCGGATGCCGCCGAGGTGTGGTCCGGCACGTCTCCCGTCACGGGCTCGCTCGGCCGCGGCGCCCGGACGAACGCGCTGCTCGCCCTGCGGCGCGCCGTCCACGCCTGGCCTGCGCTCTCGCCCCTGCTCTCCTCCGAGGTCCCGGACTCCGTCGAGCTCGCCGACGAGGAACTCGGCGAACTGCTCGGCCCCGCCTCCGCCGCCCTGGACGCCGCAGGCGTCGAGGTGCACTGGCCGAAGGAGCTCGTCCGCAAGCTGACCGCACGCGCGGTCGTCGGCCCGCCTGACGACAGCAGCGGGCAGCCGGACGAACGGCCGTCCGCACCGCCTCTCTTCTCCGCCGATGCACTGCTCGCCTTCGGCTGGCGCTTCGCACTTGGCGACCAGGAACTGACCCGCGACGAACTCGGCCGGCTCGCCGAAGCGCGCCGCCCTGCCGTCCGGTTGCGTGACCAGTGGGTGCTCGTGGACCCGGAAGTCGTACGCCGCGCTCTCGCGCACCAGGACCGCAAAGTCACACCGGTCGAGGCCCTCGGCGCCGCCCTCACCGGGCGCGTCGTCGCAGGGGACGATGCCGAGGGCGAGGAGACCGTCGAAGTCCGGGCCACCGGCTGGCTGGCCGCACTGCGCGACCGCATCGCCGACCCCGAAGCCGGGCACGGCCCCGTCACCCAGCCCGCCGCTCTGGCCGCCACGCTGCGCGACTACCAACTGCGCGGCCTGGACTGGCTGAACCGGATGACGTCACTCGGGCTCGGCTGCTGCCTGGCCGACGACATGGGTCTCGGCAAGACCATCACCCTGATCGCACTTCACCTGCACCGGCAGGCCCTGCCGGAGGGCAAGGGCCCCACTCTGGTCGTCTGTCCCGCCTCGCTCATGGGCAACTGGCAACGGGAGATCGAACGTTTCGCCCCCGGCACCCCGGTCCGCCGCTTCCACGGCACGTCCCGCTCCCTGGAAGGCCTGGCGGACGGGGAGTTCGTCCTCACCACCTACGGCACCATGCGGCTGGACGCGCAACGGCTCGCGGAGACCGGCTGGGGCATGGTCGTCGCGGACGAGGCACAGCACGTGAAGAACCCGCACTCCTCCACCGCCCGCCGGCTGCGCTCCATCGGCGCAGGGGCACGCGTCGCGTTGTCCGGCACTCCGGTGGAGAACAATCTGACCGAACTGTGGGCCATTCTCGACTGGACGACGCCCGGACTCCTCGGCCCGCTCGGCACGTTCCGACGGCGTTACGCACAGGCCGTCGAGTCCGGCACCGACCCGGCCGTGGCCGAGCGCCTTGCCGCACTGGTCCGGCCCTTCCTGCTGCGCCGCCGCAAGTCCGACCCGGGCATCGCGCCCGAACTGCCGCCGAAGACCGAGACGGACCGGGCGGTCGCCCTCACGGCGGAACAGGCGGGGCTCTACGAGGCCGTGGTACGGGAGCTGCTCGCCGAGGTGGCGGAGGCGGACGGCCTCCAGCGGCGCGGACTGATCGTGAAGCTCCTCACGGGCCTGAAGCAGATCTGCAACCACCCGGCGCAGTACCTGAAGGAGGGGAACGGCGCGCGGATTTCCGGGCGTTCGGGCAAAGTCGAGCTGCTGGACGAGCTGCTGGACACCATCCTGGCCGAGGGTGCGAGCGTGCTCGTGTTCACCCAGTACGTTCAGATGGCGCGGCTCCTGGAACGTCACCTGGCTGCTCGCGGTGTTCCCACGCAACTGCTGCACGGCGGTACGCCCGTGGCGCAGCGGGAGGAGATGGTGCGCCGCTTCCAGGACGGCGATGTCCCGGTCTTCCTGCTGTCGTTGAAGGCCGCGGGGACAGGGCTGAACCTGACGCGTGCCGAACATGTCGTGCACGTCGACCGCTGGTGGAACCCGGCCGTCGAGGCCCAGGCCACCGACCGCGCCCACCGCATCGGCCAGACCCGCCCCGTCCAGGTGCACCGCCTGATCGCCGAGGGGACGATCGAGGACCGGATCGCGGAGCTGCTCACCCGCAAACAGGCCCTGGCGGACGCGGTGCTGGGCACCGGCGAGGCGGCCCTGACCGAGCTGACCGACGCCGAACTGACGGAACTGGTGGAACTGAGGGGGACGGGACGATGACGCACGACCTCGATACCGGGCGCACCTTCGAGGCCCTTCCGCCCGTGCGCGGAGGGGCGTTCGCAACGAGCCGGTGGGGCCGCGCCTGGCTGCAGGCGCTGGAGGACACGGCCCTGGACGGCGAACAGGTCAGGGCGGGCCGTCGGCACGCCCGGGCCGGTGCCGTGGGTGCGGTGTCCGTGCGGCCGGGGCGCGTCACCGCGCTCGTGCGCGACCGCGACGGTTCGCCGTACCGGGCGGACGTGATGGTGCAGCAGCTCGCGCAGGACGACTGGGACCGCTTCATGGATCTCGTCGCCGGCCGCGCAGAGCATCTGGCCGCGCTGCTGGACCGGGACCTGCCGCCGCACTTGGCCGAGGACGCAGCCGCGGCAGGCGTGGACCTGCTGCCGGGGATCGGCGATCTGGAACCGGAGTGCACCTGCGGGGCGTGGGACCACTGCGCGCACACTGCTGCGCTGTGCCACCAGGTGGCACGGCTGCTCGACCAGGACCCCTTCGTCCTGCTCCTGTTGCGCGGGCACGGCGAACGCGAGGTGCTGGACGAGCTGCAGGCGCGCAGCGCGGCGCGCACCGCCGGCCCCGCGGCGAAGGTGCCTGCGGGAGTTCCTGCGCGGGAGGTGTTCGCGCGGCACAGGCGCACGGCAACGCTGCCCGCGCCCCCGCCACTGGTGGACGCATCAGGACGTGCGCCTGCGCTCTCGGGCGACCGCCCTGCACCTCCCGGACTGGACGTCGCCGCCCTGGAGTTCCTCGCGGCGGACGCCGCCCGCCGGGCCCGGCTGTTGCTGGCCGAAGCGCTGTCCCCCGGTCACGATCGGACGCCCGTGCCGGCTCCGCTCACGGTCCGGGAGGACGCCGTGCGCCTCGCCGCGAACGGCGCGCCCGGCGTCGTGACCGACCGGCTGGCGGCGGTCTGCGGTGGTGAACACGCCGGGCTGGAACGGTCGGTACGCGCCTGGAGGTTCGGTGGACCGGCGGCGCTGAGCGTGCTCGAGGAGGAGTGGACGCCGGAGCCGGGTGTCCTCGCGCAGGCCCACGACAGGCTGGCGGCCGCCTGGGAGGGGGACGGACAGCCGCCCCGGCTGCACGGCGCCGGCAATCGCTGGACGGCCGCGGGCACAGACGTTCAGCTCCGCTACGGACGGGACGGCCGCTGGTGGCCGTACCGCAGGGAGGGCAGCCTCTGGGAGCCGGCCGGGCCGGGCGGCCGGGATCCGGCGGCGGTGCTCGCGGGCACGCTCGCGGAGGGTTGACGCCGGCAGGCCGTCGCGGGCCGTGGCCCGCGACGGCCTGCCGCCCGACACCCGAATCGAAGGCCGGAATCACCAAAGAGTAGGCTTTCTGAGGTGATGAAGCATTTTCATCCCGCTAGTGACAGAATGTGGAGATAGTTGCCCTGAACACCTTCTGATCACAGAAAGGCCCTTTGGGATGGTTCTCGCGCTGCTGCGCCGTCACCGGAGTTCCCCTTCCCGGGAGACCGCCCCGATTCCGCCCGGCGCGGGGGCACTCGACTGCCTCGTCCTCGATCCGGTGCAACTGCCGATGCACAGAGCCGAGGTCGCCGTCCGGGACCCGAACGGCCAGGAGGTCGTGCACGGACAGACCGACCCGCACGGCAGGTTCGCCGCAACGGTCGCACCCGGCGACTACAGCATCGCGGTGACCGCCGAGGGGTTCCAGCCCGTGCGCCGCTCCGTCCGGGCGACGGAAGGGGCGCGCGCCGCTCTCGACCCGGTGGCCATGGAACCGGCCCCCCTGCCCGCCACTCCCGCACCGGGCCCCTGGCGCATCGATCCGGACCACACGGCCGTACGGTTCGTCACCCGGCACATCGGACTGGCCGAGGTGCACGGCCGGTTCAACCGTTTCGAGGGCACCCTCTGGATCGCCGACCGCATCGAGAACTCCCGGCTCGACGTCGTCGTCGAGACCGCCAGCATCGACACCGGGGTCGCCCAGCGCGACGAGCACCTGCGCTCCCGGGACTTCCTGGACGTCGTCAACCACCCGTACATGCAGTTCACCAGCGAGCGCTTCGTGCACCGCGGAGGCTCCCGCTGGTCCGTACAGGGCGTCCTCAACCTGCACGGCGTCAGCCGCAACGTCACCCTCGACAGCCGGTACCTCGGCATCGGCACCGGCATCATGGGCGAGACCCGGGTCGCATGCTCGGCCTCGACCGAGCTGCACCGCGAGGACTTCACCCTCGACTGGCGCTCCATGCTCTCCCGCGGCATCGCGATGATCGGCGCGACCATCAGAGTCGAACTCGACGTCCAGGCCGTACCGGCGGAGTGAGGGCGTGACGGAGGACCGCAGCCCTCAGGACCCGAACAGCTGAGTCGGCAGATCGGTCGGCAGGCTCGTCGGGAAGCCCGACGGCAGCGAGGTGGGAAGACCGCTCGGCCACTGCGACGGCAGCACGAACGACGGGGAAGCGGAACCCGGTGCGGAGGAGGACGCCGGACCCGTGCCCGAGGGCCGGTCCCCGGTACCGGTCTTGCCGCCGTCCTTGCCGGCCAGCGCGAACACCGCTCCCACCCCGATCGCCGCGAGCGCCACGAGGACCGCGGCCATCAGCGCGATGCGCCGCCCGCCGCCCGGCGGCGGGTCCGGCTGCCAGGACGACCCGGCGGGACCGAAACCGCCGGGAGGCGGCCCCGGGGGCGGGTGGCGGTGGTGCGGCGGACCGTAGGAAGGGTCGGGAGGAGTGGCCATGGGTCCAGCGTCCTCTTGCCCGGCGCCCCGTCACCGTCCGGTGACGGTACTGCCACACGTTCCGCCACGGAGCATGACATTCCGTCGAAACGGGATCCTGCGTGGCGCTCCCCGAAGGATGATCTTTTAACAGTACGATTCATCCTGCCCGGGACGGACGAGGAGGGCGCACCGGATGTCGCGGTACTGCTCAGTGCGCTGCGCGGAGGAACGCCTCCAGGCCTGCCAGGTCGTCCGTGTTGAGATAGTCGGTGCCGGCGGCGAGCAGCTCGTGCCAGAGGGCGTCGCGGGCGGGGCCCGGCCGGTCGGGGGTGGCCCAGAACCTCACCTGCTGCCGGGCCGCGTGGGCCGTGGTGACGATCCGCCGGAGTTCGGCACGCTCCCGCTCGGGCATCGGGCCCGTGCCCTGCCAGGTGAAGAACTGCCCCCAGTTGTCGCTGACGAGCGGGGCGAAGGATGCGGGCACGCCGCTGCCGAGGTCGCTCAGCCTGGCGTCGTAGAAGGCGTGGCGCACGCGTTCCGCCTCCATCGGGGCCCGCGCGCCGCGGTCGCCGGAGACGACGGCGGTCACCGCGCCCCGGCGGACCCGGCCGTCGGTGCAGGAGCTGAGCATCGACCGGTAGCGGAGCAGGTGCCGGGACAGCTCCCGGTAGGTGGGACCACCGGGCGTCTTGATGTCGATGAGCAGTTGCAGGGTGAGGTCGTAACCCCGGTAGACCCGGCCGCCGTTGGCTCTCACCCGGCGCAGCAGCGGGTCCAGGTAGAGCGCTTCCAGCGTGCGGGCGGGATCCAGCTCGGAGGTGTCGTGCGCGACGAGGAGCGCGCCGTCCACCAGCCAGATGTCCGCCTCGACGCTGTTGAAGCCGTGCGAGAGCGCGCCGGTGAGCGGGTGCGGGTGCTCGTAGTCGTTGTGCGCGTGCGCGTGGAGCAGCGGGGGCCTGCCGCGCCCGGCGGGGTCCTCCTGCCGGGCGTCGGCGGAGGCGGGAGCCGCGAACGAGCCCGCGACGGCGGCTCCGAGGACGACGAGGGCTGCTCGGCGCGTGCGAAGGGCCATGGTGCCTCCCTGTCCGGCGGGCGGATATCCGCGGGCTGCGCATACCGACGTCAGTGAGTATCCGGGCCCGCGGGGCCGAGGGACAGGGACCGTTCCGAGAGTTGCCGAGGCCGTCAGCGGCCCGTTCCCTGTCGTTCTTTCGGGGCATGGTGAAGTCGCCTGTGCCATGGCAGAGTTGACGGGACCTCTGGGGAGACAGTGAGCAGACGTGGACGCCGCGTACGCGCGGCACTGACGGTACTGACGGCTTGGGTCTCGCTGATCGGCGGCGGTACGGCCTGGGCCGGCACGGAGGAGAGCGCCGGGCTGCGCCTCGGCGACCGCACCACGCTCGGGCCGGGCGTGAGTTACCGGGAGTTCTCGCTGAAAGGCTCGCACGGGGCGGCGTTCGGGCATCTGCTGACGGCCGACCTGCGCGAGCAGCGGGTGTCGGTGGACCTGCTGTACCCGGGCGTGGTCGGGGCGCGGGGACGGATCTCCGAACTGGCCGACCGCCGGGGCGCGGTGGGCGCGGTCAACGGGGACTTCTTCAACATCGCGGAGGCGCAGCACCCCGGCGTGGAGGCGACGGGCGCCCCGGTGGGTCCCGCCGTCGCGGGCGGGGCCGACCTCAAGGCCGCGGTGCCGGACGGCCAGCGCTTCGGCCCGGCGATGCCGTCCGGCGTGACCACGGAGGACGTCTTCGGCGTGGGCACGGACCGTGTGGGCCGCATGGACCGGCTCCGACTGCGGGGCGCGGTGCGGACCGGCGACGGCTCGCTCGCGCTGAGCGGCTTCAACCAGTACGCCCTGCCGGTGGACGGCATCGGGGTCTACACCCCCGCCTGGGGCCGGGCCTCACGGCTCCGGGCGACGTGCGGCACGGACACCGACCGCGGCGCGCCGTGCAGTTCCGAGACCTGGGAACTGACCGTGAAGGGCGGCCGGGTGGCCTCGGCGGCCCGGAGGCCGGGGCACGGGGCGATCGCGTCCGGCTCGGTGGTGCTGGTGGGGCGCGAGGGCGGGGCGCGAGCGCTGCGGAAGCTGGCGCGCGGCGAGCGCGTGCGCGTCGACGAGTGGCTCCAGCCGCGCCGGTACGGTCCGTTCCGGTGCGCGCTGGGCGGCTTCCCGATCCTGCGCGCCGGCCGGCTCCTGTCCGGCCTGGACAACGAGACCTCCACCGTGCGCACGGCCGCGGGCCTGGCGGACCGGGGACGGCGCCTGTACCTGCTGGCGCTGGACGGCTCCGCCGACTACCGCTCCGGGCTCACCGTCGCCGAACTGGCCCGCGCCATGCGGAAGCTGGGGGCCACGGACGCCTTCAACCTGGACGGGGGCGGCTCGAGCACGCTCGTGACGCGCACGCACGGCGCGCACGCCACCGTGCGCAACCATCCGTCGGGTGGCATCGAACGGCCGGTGGCCAATGGCGTAGGGATTTTTGTACGACCTTGACATCCTCCGTCAATCCCATCCTTTTGAGTGACTGCACCCATACAAGTGCGCTGCTAGCTTCGGAAGGGGCGGCGAGCGCGAATTCCTTCGCGGCTCCGTGATGCGCAATTCCGCGACGAACGCGATGAACGCGACGAATGGGTGGGCATTCGAATATGACGACGTCTGTGGAGTCCGGCACCGACGCCGGAAATCCTCCGGGCAGGCTGAGCCTCGGCACCGAGGCGGCCCGGAATCTGGCGACCACGACCAAGTCCGTGCCGCAGATGCAGGGGATCACCTCGCGGTGGCTGCTGCGGCTGCTGCCCTGGGCGCAGGTCTCCGGCGGCACGTACCGGGTCAACCGACGGCTGACGCACACACTGGGCGACGGGCGTGTGGAGTTCGTCTCCACCGGAGCCGACGTGAGCGTCATCCCGGCGGAGCTGGGCGAACTGCCGCTGCTGCGCGGCTTCTCCGAGGCGGGCGTGCTGGAGGAGCTGGCGGGCCGGTTCGCACAGCGGGAGTTCCGGCCCGGCGAGGTGCTGGTCGAGTCCGGGCAGCCGGCCGACCAGGTGGTGCTGGTGGCGCACGGCAAGCTCAGCAAGGCACGCGAGGGCCGGTACGGGGATCCGGCCGCGCTCGGCGTGCTCGCCGACGGCGACTACTTCGGCGACCAGGCGCTCGCCGCCCCGGAGGCCGGCACCTGGGACTTCACCGTGAAGGCCGTCACGGCCTGCACCGTCCTGGCCCTGCCGATCCAGGAGTTCCGCGAGCTGACGGAGCGCTCGCCCGAACTGCGCGCCCACATCGCGGCGTTCCGCGAAGCCGCCTCGCGCCCGCGGAACGAGCACGGCGAGTCGGCCATCGACGTCGCGTCCGGCCATGTCGGCGAGCCCGCGCTGCCCGGGGTCTTCGCGGACTACGAACGCGCTCCCCGCGAGTACGGGCTGAGCGTGGCGCAGACGGTGCTGCGGGTCCACACCCGCGTCGCCGACCTCTACAACGAGCCCATGAACCAGCTGGAACAGCAACTCCGGCTCACCATCGAGGCCCTGCGCGAACGCCAGGAACACGAGATGGTCAACAACCGCGAGTTCGGCCTCCTCCACAACGCCGACCTCAGGCAGCGCATCCACACCCGCAGCGGACCGCCCACCCCCGACGACCTCGACGAGCTGCTGGCTACGGTCTGGAAGGACCCCGCGTTCCTGCTGGCCCACCCGCGCGCGATCGCAGCCATGGCCCGCGAGTTCAACCGGGCCGGTGTCTATCCGGACAGCGTCGACGTCAACGGGCACGCGGTGCCCGCGTGGCGAGGGGTTCCCATCTTCCCGTGCAACAAGATCCCGGTCACCGAGGAAGGCGTCAGCTCCATTCTGCTGATGCGGACCGGGGAGCAGTCCCAGGGCGTGATCGGCCTGCACCGGACGGGAATTCCCGACGAATACCAGCCGAGCCTCTCCGTGCGATTCATGGGAATCAGCGAACAGGCCATCATGTCCTATCTGGTGAGCGCCTACTATTCCGCCGCCGTCCTGGT
This sequence comes from Streptoverticillium reticulum, assembly GCF_047456005.1. Classification (NCBI taxonomy): domain Bacteria; kingdom Bacillati; phylum Actinomycetota; class Actinomycetes; order Kitasatosporales; family Streptomycetaceae; genus Streptomyces; species Streptoverticillium reticulum. The sequence continues at coordinate 1,254,161 of NZ_CP179755.1, forward strand.
CCCCGACGCCCTCGGAATTCTCGAGAACGTGGAAATCGGGCACTGAGCCCGGACGCAGACCGCACACACAGTGCCACCCCGCACTGCCGTACGCCCCGTACGTCATGTCACGTCACCCCACGCATCGCACAGTTAGGTGATCACCACTCATGACCACGTCAGTGGAGCCCGAGCCCACCGAGCAGGCGGCGGACCGGCCGCAGCTGAGCCTGGGCACGACAGCGGCACGCCAGCTCGCGACGACCACCAAGTCCGTTCCCCAGATGCAGGGGATCTCCTCCCGGTGGCTGCTCCGTGTGCTGCCCTGGGTGCAGGTCTCGGCCGGTACCTACCGTGTCAACCGGCGCCTCACCTACACCGTCGGCAACGGCATCGTCGAATTCATCACCACCGGATCCGAAATCCGTGTCATCCCGGCCGAGTTGGGCGAGCTTCCCCTGCTGCGCGGCTTCGAGGACAACGGCGTGCTGGAGGCCCTGGCCGCCGCATGCGTCCAGCGCGAGTACGCACCGGGCGATGCGCTCGCCGAGGAAGGACAGCCGGCCGACCAGGTGTTCCTGATCGCCCACGGCAAGCTCGCCAAGACCGGCACCGGGAAATACGGGGACGAAACCGCTCTCGGCTCCCTGAGCGCAGGCGACTTCTTCGGCGAGCGCGTCCCCCTGGAGCCGGATGCCGCCTGGGGGTTCACCGTCCGGGCCACCACGCGCTGCACGGTCCTGACGCTTCCCCTGCAGGCCTTCCAGGAAGTAGCCGACCGCTCCGAGGCATTGCGCGCGCACATCGCGGGCTTCGCCTCACGCCCCGCACCCGCGGCGAACAAGCGCGGCGAGGCCGACATCGCCGTGACCTCGGGCCACTCGGGCGAGCCGGTCATCCCCGGCACCTTCGTCGACTACGAGCCGGGGCCGCGCGAGTACGAACTGAGCGTGGCGCAGACGGTGCTGCGGGTCCACACCCGTGTCGCCGACCTCTACAACGAGCCCATGAACCAGCTGGAACAACAGCTGCGGCTCACCATCGAGGCCCTGCGCGAACGCCAGGAACACGAAATGGTCAACAACCGCGAGTTCGGCCTCCTCCACAACGCCGACCTCGGACAGCGCATCCCCACCCGCACCGGACCGCCCACCCCCGACGACCTCGACGAGCTGCTCTCCCGGCGCCGCAAGACGCAGTACTTCCTGGCACATCCGCGCACCATCGCCGCCTTCGGCCGCGAGTGCAGCAGCCGGGGTCTCTACCCCAAGAACATCGAGGTCCTCGGTTCGGCCGTGCGCTCCTGGCGCGGTGTCCCGCTGCTGCCCTGCAACAAGATCCCGATCAGCGAGCACGGCACCAGCTCGATCATCGCCATGCGCACGGGCCAGGACGACCAGGGCGTCATCGGCCTGCACCAGACGGGCATTCCCGACGAGTACCAGCCCAGCCTGAACGTGCGGTTCATGGGCATCAACGAGCAGGCGGTCTCGTCCTACCTGGTGAGCGCCTACTATTCCGCCGCCGTCCTGGTGCCGGACGCACTGGGCGTCCTGGAGGACGTCGAGATCGGCCGCTGACCGGACCGGTCAGGGGCGTACGCCGCCCACGATGTGGGCGGTGGAGGAGATCCCGTTGTGAATGCTCGGCGCGACGCTGGTGTTGGCCAGCAGGAAGCCCAGCAGGACGCAGACCATGGCATGAGAGAACCGCAGGCCCCCGTTGCGCATGAAGACCACGGCCAGGATCAGCAGCAACAGGACCACGGAGATCGATACGGCCATGGTGTACCTCCCAGGAGGAGCAGCGGACATCCGCCCGTGCAGCACCTTTGCGTGTGATACGGCGGATGTCCGCCAGTCTGGCCCATCGGGATGCCGTCACCGAAGCGCCGGGCATACTCCATTCGGGTATGGATTCACCGGTTCAGCCGGTCAGGTCCGTCAAAGTTGCCTGTGGGCGGCATGAGGGCGAATGTCCGTGCCGACGTTCGACAGGCGTGCGGCCCGGGGCGTGCCTAGGCTGGCGGAATGAGCCGCACAGCCCGGGACGGCAGGCCGCCCGCCACGGTGCAGGGCCCGGTGCAGGAGATACCGGCCGAGAGCGAGCGGAAATCCGCCTGGCACCGCTTCCTGCACCGGGTGCCCAACGGCTTTGCGATCTTCTTCGGTCTGCTGGGCGTCTTCTGCGCGGTCACCTCGCTGATCCCGCCGCTGCGGCGCGCGGCGCACCCGCTGACCGACGCGCTCGACACGCTGACCGTGCCCACGGCCCCCAACCTGGCCTATGCGGTCTTCCTGCTGCTCCTCGCGACCGCGATGGCGGCGCGGAAGCGGGTCACGCTGTGGTTCGTCGTCGGCTACCTCACGCTGCTGGTGCTCGCGGACGCGCTGCTGCTGGCCGTGGGGTACCTGGACACGATTCCCTCGCTGGTGCTGTCCTGCGCCGCGATCGTCCTGCTGCTCCTGGCCCGGCGGGAGTTCTACGCCGAGGTGCGGCGCGGCGCGTTCCTGCGTGCCCTGCTGGTGCTGGTCGCCGGGCTGACCCTGGCGATCCTGGTGGGCTGGGGGCTGGTGTCGCTGTTCCCCGGCTCGCTGGAGCGCGGCGGCGGCAACCGGCTGCTCTTCGTCGCCAACAAGGTGTGCGGCGGCCTGGTGAGCAACCGGCACTTCACCGGGCACCCGCCGCACTGGCTGTATTTCCTCCTCGGCCTGTTCGGCGCGCTGGCGCTGCTCAACGGGGCCATGGCGCTGTTCCGTTCGCAGCGCCTGGAGGCGGCCCTGCACAACGACGAGGAGCCGCGCATCCGCGCCCTGCTGCGCCGGTACGGCGGCCGCGACTCCCTCGGCTACTTCGCGACGCGCCGTGACAAGGCCGTCGTCTTCTCCCCCAGCGGCAAGGCCGCCGTCACCTACCGGGTCGAGGCCGGTGTGTGCCTGGCCTCGGGCGATCCGCTGGGCGACCCCGAGGCGTGGACCCCGGCCGTCGACGCCTGGCTCGAGGTCGCCGGGCGCTACGGCTGGCAGCCGGCCGTGATGGGCGCCAGCGAGGAGGGTGCCCGGGCTTATGCGCGCTCGGGGCTCGGCGCGCTGCAGCTGGGCGACGAGGCCATCCTGCGGGTCGCGACCTTCGACCTCGAGGGCCGGGAGATGCGGGTGACGCGGCAGGCCGTGAACCGGGTCGCGCGCACCGGCGCGACCACCCGCATCCGGCGCCACTCCGCGCTCGGCGACGAGGAGATGGGCGAGGTCATCCGGCGTGCGGACGCCTGGCGGGACACCGAGACCGAGCGCGGCTTCTCGATGGCGCTGGGGCGGCTGGGCGACCCGGCCGACGGGGACTGCCTGCTGGTCGAGGCCTTCGACGAGGACGGCACGATGATCGCGCTGCTGTCCTTCGTCCCCTGGGGTCCCGACGGGGTCTCGCTGGACGTGATGCGCCGCGACCGCGCCGCCCCCAACGGCGTCATGGAGTTCATGGTGGCGCAACTGTGCGCGCAGGCGGGTCAGTTCGGCATCAAGAACATCTCGCTGAACTTCGCCGTCTTCCGCTCGGCCTTCGAGGAGGGGGCGCGGATCGGGGCGGGCCCGGTGCTGCGGCTGTGGCGCAGGCTGCTGCTGTTCTTCTCCAAGTGGTGGCAGTTGGAGGCGCTCTACCGCTCGAACGTCAAGTACAACCCCGAGTGGCACCCCCGCTTCCTGTGCTACGCGGATGCGGGGGCCCTCGCCCGGATCGGTATGGCCTCGGGCATCGCCGAGGGCTTCGTGGCCGTGCCGAGCCTGGGCAAGATGTGGGGCCGCGGCCGCCCGAAGGGCGCCGCCCTGCCGCCGTCGACGCAGGGCCTGCCCCCGCTCTCCGAACTCGGCCTGGCCGAAGGCGCGGAGGCCGGCCTTGCCGCGGTGGACGAGCTCGCCGGCCTGCCCGAACAGGTCCGGGTGCGGCGGCGGAAGCTGGAGCGACTGCGTGCGGCGGGCGTCGACCCGTACCCCGTCGACGCCCGCCGCACGCACACGCTCGGCGAGATCCGTGCAGCGCACGACGGGCTGCCCGCCGCGTCGCGCACGGGCGAACGGGCCACGGTCGCCGGGCGCGTGATGCTGGCCCGCCATCACGGCGGGATCGCCTTCGCCGTCCTGCGCGACTGGTCCGGCGACCTGCAGCTGACCCTTACCCGCGACGGCTCGGGCACGGAGTGCCTGCGCCGGTTCGCCGCGCACGTCGACCTGGGCGACCACATCGAGGCCGAGGGCGAGATCGGCGCCACGGACCGGGGCGAACTCACCGTCTTCGTCAGCCGTTTCAGGATGCTCGCCAAGTGCCTGCGCCCGTTGCCCGACAAGCGGCGCGGTCTCAGCGACCCGGAGACCCGGGTGCGCATGCGCTACGTGGACCTGGCCGTCTCGCCGGAGGCGCGCGCCACCGTGCGGGCCCGCAGCGCGGCCGTGCGGGCGCTGCGCCAGGGGCTCCTCGACCGGGGCTTCCTGGAGGTCGAGACCCCGATGCTGCAACAGGTGCACGGCGGCGCCAACGCACGTCCCTTCACCACCCACATCAATGCGTACGACCTCGACCTCTATCTGCGGATCGCACCCGAGCTGTATCTGAAGCGGCTGTGCGTGGGCGGGTTGGAGAAGGTCTTCGAACTCGGCCGCACCTTCCGCAACGAGGGTGTCTCGTACAAGCACAATCCCGAGTTCACGATGCTGGAGGCGTACCAGGCCTTCGCCGACTACGACGTGATGCTCGACCTCACGCGCGAGCTGATCCAGGCCGCGGCCGTCGCCGCCAACGGCGCGCCCGTCGCGGTGCGGGCGGAGGAGGGGACGGGGAAGCCGGTCGAGCACGACATCTCGGGGATGTGGCCGGTGCGGACGGTCTACGGTTCGCTGTCCGAGGCGCTCGGGGAGGAGGTCGGTCCGGACACCCCCGTGGAGGTGCTGCGCCGGCACTGCGACCTGACGGGCGTGCCGCACCGCCACGAGCACGGACACGGGGCCATCGTGCTGGAGCTGTACGAGCGGCTGGTGGAGGAGCGCACCACGCTGCCCGTCTTCTACAAGGACTTCCCCACCGACGTCTCACCGCTCACCCGCCCGCACCGGCAGGACCCTCGGGTCGCCGAGCGCTGGGACCTGGTGGCCTTCGGCACGGAGCTCGGCACCGCCTACTCGGAGCTGGTCGATCCCGTCGAGCAGCGCCGGCGGCTGACTGCCCAGTCGCTGCTGGCGGCGGGCGGCGACCCCGAGGCGATGGAGCTGGACGAGGACTTTCTGCGCGCCCTCGAATACGCGATGCCGCCGACGGGCGGACTGGGCATCGGGGTGGACCGGCTGGTGATGTTCCTGACGGGCCTGTCGATCCGGGAGACGCTGCCGTTCCCGCTGGTCCGGCGGCTCTAAAAGCAGTTCTTTGAGATCGCTATAGAATTCATTATTTGCCTTATAGATCCGGCGTTGTTAATTTGGCGAGCACCCGAACTGGCGGAACCGCGTGTTCCTTTTCCTGGTGGTGTTCTCGATGACGGCGGCACAGCGAACGACGACTCCCTGGATACCGATGGCCGCGACGGCCGTGCTGTGGGGATCCGCCTTCCCCGCGATCCGCATGGCCCTGCCGGACTACTCGCCGGCCGCGGTCGCCCTGCTGCGGATCACCATCACGGTGCTCCTGCTGCTGCCGTTCCTGGCCCTCGGGAAGATCGGCCGCCTGCAGCGCGGCGATGCGCTGCGGATGGCGGCGTTCGGCCTCACCGGCATGACGGCCTACCAAGTCCTGCTGTGCTTCGGGGAGAAGAGCGTGGAGGCGGGTACCGCGGCCATGCTGATCGCCGCGTCGCCGGTCTTCACCACCATCCTGGGCATGGCCTTCCTCGGCGACCGCCCCGGTGTCCGCGGGCTCATGGGGCTGGGCATCGCCCTGAGCGGTGCGCTGCTGGTCGCGTTCACGTCGGGCAGCGGGAACGGTTCGCTCATGGGCGCGCTCATGGTGCTCGCCGCTGCCGCGACGCAGGCGACGTCCTTCGCGCTGCAGAAGCCGCTGCTGAAGAAGTACTCCGGTGCCGAATGCGTCTTCTACGGCAGCCTCTTCGGGCTGCTGCCGCTGCTGCCGCTCGCGCCGGGCGCGGTCGGACAGGTCGCGGCCGCGGAGGGGCAGCGCACGGCAGCCGTGGTGTGGCTGGGGCTCGGGTGCACGGCTATGGCGTTCTGGACCTGGTCGCGGACCCTGCGGGCCACGACCGCGTCCACCGCGGCACTGGTGCTGTACGCCGTGCCGGTGGCTGCGCTGGGGCTGGACGCGGTGGCCTTCGGCAATGCGCCGGGCGCCGGGGCCATTGCGGGCGGGGTGCTGGTGCTGGCGGGGGTTGCCGTGGCGACGCTGCGGCGCCGGGCGGCTTCGCCGTCGCGGATTGCGGCACGGGGTGCCGGTGCGACGCGCGAGACGGCCGGTGCGGGGGCGCGGGGGTAGGGACCCTCACACTCCCCCAGCTAACGCCGGGAGGTGCCCCCAGACGGGCCGAGAGTTACCGTGCGGTCGCACCAACGCCCCAGCAGCGTCCGGTCGTGGCTCACCGACAACAACCCCGCCCCCGTCTTCTCCCGGTAGCGTTCCACCACTCCCACCAGCGCCGCCGTCGTCGACGCGTCCAGCATGGCCGTCATCTCGTCGCAGATCAGCCAGCGCGGCCGCAGCGACAAGGCCCGGGCCAGGCAGGCGCGTTGGAGCTGGCCGTCGCTGACCTCGTGCGGGCGGCGCGTCAGCAGGTCCGTCGAGAGGCCGACCGTGCGGGCCAGGTCCTCGACCCTCTCCGTCGCTTCCGCCTTCCGGCCCGTCGCGCGCAGCGGTTCGGCGACGAGGTCGGCCAGGCGCAGCCGCGGGTCGGCGGACAGGCGGGGCTGCTGGAAGACGACGCCGAATGCGGTGCGCTGTTCGCGCGGGGCGCGGTGACGCCAGCCGCGGGCGGGCGTGCCGTCGATGACGACCGTGCCCGCGTCCGGGCGGTGCAGCAGTGCGGCCACGCGGGCGAGCGTGGACTTGCCGCAGCCGCTGGGGCCGAGCAGGCCGACGGCTTCACCGTCGCCCACCGTCAGGGACACGTCGCGCACGACCGGTGCGCGCCGGTCGTATCCGGCGGTGATCCGGGACAGTTCAAGCATCGGCGGCCTCCCGCTGCCGGGGGTGGTGACAGGCCACGCCGTCCGTGAGCGCCGGGACCGTCTCGCAGGCGGCCGTCGCGTCCGCGCAGCGGGCGGCGAAGGCGCAGCCGACGGGCAGGTCGCCCAGTTCCGGGGGCATGCCGGGGATGGGCCTGAACGCACGCTCGGGCAGGGCGTCCAACAGGCCGCGGGCGTACGGATGACGAGGGCCCGGGATGCCGAAGAAGGCGGCGGCGTCCGCGAGTTCGACGATGCGGCCCGCGTACATCACGGCGACGCGGTCCGCGATGCGTTCGGCCGCCGCGAGGTCGTGCGTGATCATCAGCAGGGCGCGGCCGTCCGCGTCCGCGTGGCGGCGCAGTTCGTCGACCGTGCGGTCGACGAGGTCGCGGTCGAGCCCGGTGGTCGGCTCGTCGGCGAGCAGAAGGGGCGCGTCGCCGACGAGGGCGAGGGCGGTGGCGGCGCGCTGGGCGAGGCCGCCCGAGAGCTGGTGCGGGTGGCGGTCGAGGTGGTCGGCGGGGAACGCCGCCCGCTCGGCGGCGGCCTCGGCCGCGGCCCGCAGCCCGGACCGGCGGGTGCCGGTCAGCTCCCGCACGGTTTCCTCCAGCTGCGCGCGCACGGTGCGGACGGGGGTGAGGTGCGCGGACGGGCTCTGCGGTACGAGCCCGATGCGGCGGCCCCGTACCGTGCGGGCGAGCGTGCGCTCGTCGGCGGCGAGCAGGTCGAGGCCGCCGAGGAACGCCTGGCCGGCTGTCTCGGCGTTGCCGGGGAGCAGCCCCAACAGGGCCGAGGCGAGAACGGACTTGCCGCACCCGCTCTCCCCCACCAGCACCAGGCACTCCCCCGGCCGGAGGTCGAAGGACGCGTTGGTGACGGCGGCGACGTGCCGGCCGCCGCGCATGCGGAAGCGGACGGACAGGCCGCGGACAGACAGGACCGGCCCGTCGGCCGGATGCGGGGTCACAGCGTCGGCTCCGATCGCCGTCGCGGGTTCAGCCGTTCCCGCCAGGCACCGGCCAGGGCGGCGATCGCCAGGGTCGGGACGATGATGAAGAGGCCCGGGAAGAGCGTGGGCCACCAGTCGCCCGCGAGCAGGGAGCCGCGTGCGCTCTGGACCATCGAGCCGAGGCTGGCCCGGTGCGCGGGCAGGCCGAGTCCGAGGAAGGACAGCGCGGACTCGTGCCAGATGGCGTGCGGAACCATGAGGACCGCGGCCAGTCCCGCCTGTGGCAGCACGCCCGGCAGCAGGTGCCGGGTCAGGACGCGCCGACGGGACGCACCGCCCGAGACGGCCGCGTCGATGTACGGGCGGGAGCGCAGCGAGAGCACCTCGGCGCGCACGATCCGCGCGGTGGACAGCCAGTGGGTGAGGGCGACGGACGCGATCACCGGCCAGACGCCGGGGCGGAACATGGCCACGACGAAGACGCCGAGCAGCAGGTGCGGCACCGAGGAGAAGAGGTCCACGACCCGCATCACCACGCGGTCCGTCCAGCCGCCCAGGGCACCGGCCAGCGCGCCGACCGCGGTGCCGATGACCGTGGCGGTGAGGGCGGCGACGACTCCGACGAGCAGGGAGACCCGCAGCCCGTAGACGCAGCGCAGCAACAGGTCCCGGCCGACCTCGTCGGTGCCGAAGGGGTGGGACCAGGACGGGGGCAGCAACTTGGCACCGAGGTCCACGGCCTGTTCGTCCAGAGGGACGGCCAGAGGGACGAGCAGTGCCGCCGCCACGACGGCCGCGAGGAGGACGGCGGAGACGCGGACGCCCGTCGCGCGGCCGGAGTGCCGGGCGGTGTGCCGGGTCGTATGCCGGGCGGTATGCCAGGTGGTCTCAGCCATCGAACCCCACCCTCGGGTCGGCCAGTCCGTACAGCAGGTCGGACAGCAGGTTGCCGGCGAGGACGGCGGCGGTGGCGAGCACGGTGAGGGCGGCCAGCAGCGGGAAGTCGACGCTCGTGGCGGCCTCCACGGTGGCGGAGGCGATGCCGGGCCAGCTGAAGACGGTCTCCACCAGCAGCGCCCCGGTGATCAATTCGGGCACCCGGGAGCCGATGAGGGTGAGGACGGGCAACAGCCCGGAGCGCAGGGCGTGGCCGAGGAGGACGGTGCGCTCGTGCAGGCCGCGGGCGCGGGCGCCGCGGACGGGATCCTCCTCCAGCGCGTCGCCGACGCCCTGGCGCACGTAGAGCACGAACCACGGGAGCTGGGTGACGGCGAGGACGGCGGCCGGGAGCACCAGGTGCGAGGCGACCTGCCCGGCCGTGGTGGTGTCGCTTCCGGTACCGGTGAGGCCACCGGCCGGGAGCGCGCCCAGCCGGAGGGCGAAGAACCAGATCGCCAGCAGTCCCAGCCAGAAGGGCGGTGCGGCTTCGAGGACGTACGAGAGCGAGCTGACGGCCCGGTCGAACCGGCTGCCGCGCCGCCGACCGGCGAGCACGCCGAGCGCAGTGCCCAGCACCACGGCCAGGGCGAACGCGACACCGCACAACAGGACGGACCAGCCGATGCGTTCGCCGATGGCCTGGGCCACCGGCTGCCGCAGAGAGGTGGACTGGCCGAGGTCGCCGCCGAGGGCGGCGGTGAGCCAGTCCCACCAGCGGGCGGCGAACGGCCGGTCGGCGCCGAGGTTCTCGCGCAGCTGCGCCAGGACCTCCCCTCCGGCACTGAGCCCGGATGCCCCGGCGTAGGCCCTGGCCGGGTCGAAGGGGGAGACGGCGGCGACGGCGAAGACGCCGAAGGTCACGACGGCGAGCACGGGGACGGCGGCCAGCAGCCGCCGTCCTGCCATGCGGGCCATCGGCCCCCAGGGGACGGTGGTGCGGGCGGTCACTTCTTCGGCTGCCAGGCCTCGACGTTCCACCAGGGCCCGGCACCGAGGCCGTGGTCGTGCAGCTCGACCTGCGTGGTGAGGTCCTTCCAGCCGTCCTTCATCACGTAGAGGTGGTCGACGTGCGTGAGGAAGGTGTAGCCGGGGTCGTCGGCGAGGCCGCGCTGGACCTTGTCGTAGGCGGCCTTGCGGGCCTCCTTGTCGCCACTGCGCCGGCCCTCTTCGAGGGCCTTGTCGACGTCGGGGTTGCGGTAGGCGGCCATGTTGTTGAAGCCGTCGAGGGCGAGGGAGGAGTGCAGCAGGTTGTAGAGGTCGAAGTCCGGGTCGGCGGGGTTGCCGCCGCCGGCGAGGACCGCGTCGTCCTTCATACGCGGCTCGATGACCTCCCACGAGCCGCTCTGCACCTCGACCTTGATGCCCGCCTTCTTGGCGTCGGAGGCGAAGGCGAGGGCGTGCTCCTGCCGGAGCTTGTCGCCCGCGGGGGACCAGAGGGTGAACTTCGCGCTCTGTCCGTCCTTGCTGCGGATGCCGTCGTCGCCGGGCTTCCAGCCCGCCTCGTCCAGCAACTGCTTCGCCTTGTCGAGGTCGTGGGGACGCTCGGTGCCCTTGGCGAACCACTCGCTGTCGGTGGGGACGGGCCCGAATCCGGCCCGGCCCGCGCCGTCGAGCAGCTTGTCGACCATGGCCTTGCGGTCGACGGCGAGATCGAGGGCCCGGCGCACGGCGGGGTCGCCGGTGACCTTGCCGGCCGTCGGCAGGGTCACGCCGCGGAAGTCGGTGGTCCGGGCGGTGAGGGTGACCTTGGAGGAGTCGCCCTTGAAGCCCTTGGCGAGATTGGGCGGGAGGATGGCGCCGTCGAGGTCGCCGGAGCGCAGCCGGGTGGCGCGGACGTCGTCGTCCTTGATGATCGCCATGGTGAGCTTCTCGACGTTCGGCTTGCCGCCCCAGTAGTCGGGGTTGGCCTTGAAGGTGAGCTTCTCGCCCTTGCTCCAGCCGGTGAGGACGTACGGGCCGGTGCCGATCGGGGCGGTGTTGAAGGAGCCGGTGTTGACGTCCTGGCCCTTGGCCGCGTGCTCGGGGACGATCGGCAGGACGGTGCGCTCGGCGAAGGGCGCGTAGGCGTACTTCAGGCGGAAGACGACGGTGTCGTCGCCCTCGGTGGTGACCTGGTCGATGGCGTCGAGCTCGCCCTTGGCGGCGTTGTTCGTCTTCTCGTCCAGGATGGTCCGGTAGGTGAAGACCACGTCCTTGGCGGAGAACGGTTTGCCGTCGCTGAAGGTGACGCCCTTGCGGAGCCGGTAGGTGTAGGTGCGGCCGTCGTCGGTGACGGCCGGCAGCTCCGCGGCGAGCGCCGGCTGGAGCTTCATGGCCGCGTCGCGACGCAGCAGACCGTCGAAGATCTTGGAGTTGCCGTCCTTGCCGTAGCCGAGGAGGGGGCTGAGGGTCTCGGGCTCGTTGGCGAGGCCGACGACGAGGGAGTCCCCGGCCGCGTTGTTGCCGATGGAGATGGAGCCGGAACAGGACGTCATGCCTGCCGCCAGTACAGCTGCCGTGGCCGTGGCGGCCATTCCCCGTATGGACCGGGCCGTCATGCCCACACCCCTGATCAAGATCAACCGTAATTGCGAACCAATCGCAATTAAACAGTATGCAAAGGTGCGGTCATGAGGCGGGGCCCGGCGGCGGCAGCCCGACGCCCTCAGGGCCGAAGCCCGTTCGCCGTCGTGGTACAGCGCGTGCCCTGAAGGAGCGCGGGGCTGTTTCGATTTGCGGCTCCGCCGCGTGGGCGCGACCAGCCACGACGAGTCCGCAGTCGACGCACTGCGCTTCCCGCCGAGCGCTCAGTACGGCGTCCCGTCCGCGAAGTCCTTCGTGAACGTGGTCTCGATGCCGTTCAGGACGTCCGGACTGTTGACGATCAGGCCGAGCTCGCGGTTGTTGTTGAGCGAGTTGTCGGAGAAGTTCTCCGAGCCCGCGAAGACCTTGGCCGTGTCCGTGCCGTAGTCGGCGACGATCGCCTTGGCATGGATGTAGAGGCCCTCGGTCGTGGAGAACGTGACGACCTTGCCGCCCGCCTCCTTGACCTGGTCGAAGTAGCTGCCGTAGCTGTCGGGCTTCATGCCGACCACGCGGACGGTGACGCCGCGGTTCTCCGCCGCCACGATCGCGTCGACCAGGTTGCTGTCGCCGAACTCGAGCTCTTCGAGGTCCAGCGAGTGCTGGGCGCCGTTGATCAGCGCCAGCAGGCGCTCCTCCGAGTCGGTGGGCGACCAGACCAGGTGATCGCCGTCGGAGGGGGTGACCGCGGTCTTGGCGTAGTCCGCGGCGAAGACCTTCTCTATGGCGGTCACGTCGGCGGCGTCGGTGTCGAAGACGCCGTAGTCGCGGCTGCTCGCGTAGTACGTCGAGTCCAGGTTCCCCGTCAGGATCAGGGACTTGGCGCCGTCCACGGTGATGGTCTTCTGGTGGGTGAAGACGTACTCGGAGGAGGAGTACACGACACCCACGCCCGCGGACTTGAGGGCCTTGTAGGCCGCGCTGTTCTTCGCGGTGCGCTTGGCGTCGAGGATGACGCGGACCTTCACGCCGGCCTTCTTCTTGCTCACCAGTGTGTTGACCACCTTGGTGTCGCTCAGTTCGTACATCGTCATGTCCACCGACTTGGCGGCCGAGCCGATGAACTCGTGGACGGCGGTGTGGTCCTGGTCGGGGAAGACCAGGAGGGAGGAGGCGGGGGCGGCGGCCTGGGCGGTGCCGGGGGCGGCCAGGGCGGTTATCGAGGACAGCAGCAGGGCGCCTGCCGAGAGGGCGGCCTGGCGGGCAGGGTGGGGTGAGGGCATGCCGAACTCCGGTCGTGTGCATGGGCAGTGGGGGGCTTGCGGGGCGCCCGGGGGCGCGCACGGCCCATGATGCGACCGACGGAGTTTACGCGGGTAGATGCCGGAGGTTAATTTTTGGCATTGCCACGACAAGCGCCCCCTCTGGACTCCCCCGAGCCTCCCGGGCCCCTCAACTCCCGGGCGGCGCCGTGGAATCCCGGGCCACCAGGCGCGGCGTCACGTCCTGCACCCGGCGGGCCGGGCCGTCGGCGAGGAGGGCGACGAGCTCCTCGGCCGCGTGCCGGCCGAAGGCCGCGGTGTCGCGTGCGAGTGCGGTGAGCGCGGGGTGGGTGCTGCGGCAGAGCACGGAGTCGTCCCAGGCGACGATGGACAACCCGCCGGGGACGGGCACGCCGCGCTCGGCGGCGACCGCCAGGCCGGCCACGGCCATGACGTCGTTGTCGTAGACGAGCGCGGTCGGCGGCCGCGGCGCGGCCAGCACCCGGTGGGTGGCCGCGGCGCCCTCGGTGTCGGAGTAGTCGGTGGTCACCGACCGCACCTCGGGCAGACCGCGGCGCTCGGCCTCGGCCCGCAGGCCGGCCATCCGGCGGCGGGTGTGGGCGAGTTCGGGGAGACCGGCGATGTGCGTGATGCGGCGGTGGCCGAGCGCGTGCAGGTGACCGACGACGGAGGCCATCGCCCCGGTGTCGTCGGCCCAGAGGGTGGAGATCGCGCCGTGCTCCGGGAGCGGCTGCGCGGCGTCGTCCGGTGCACCCACGAGCACGGCGGGCAGGCCGAGTTCGTCCAGCAGCGCGGGACGGGGGTCGGCCGCGCGCGGGTCGACGACGAGCACGCCGTCCACGCGGTGCTCGGCCCACCAGCGGCGGTGGACCGCACACTCGGCCGCCACGTCCTCCACGACCTGGAACAGCAGCCCCAGGCCGTGGGCCGAGAGGACCTCCTGCACTCCGGAGACCAGCCGGAGGAAGAACGACTCGACGCCCAGCGTGCGGGCGGGCCGCGCCAGGACGAGGCCGACGGTGGCGGCACCCTCGCCGGACAGGGCCCGGGCGGCGGTGCTGGGCTGCCAGCCGAGCTGTTCGGCGACGCGGCGCACCCGCATGCGGGTCGCCTCGGAGACCCCCGGGCGACCGTTGAGGGCGAAGGAGACGGCGCTCTCGGAGACGCCGGCGCGGCGGGCGATGTCCTTGATCGTCGGGCGGCGGCGGGCCGGGGTGCGGTGCATGGCGAGTGCCTTCCTGAAGCGCTGCTGCGCTGTGGCGGCATCACACTAAAGCGCATTAGTCCTCGGCGGAAGTATTGACGCAACTCCCCTTCCTGGTACACCTTTTGACCGCACCTCCCGGCCCGTTCACCGGATCGAAGGAGCCCCGCCGGCCATGACCGCATCCCGATTCCGCAGAGCCGTCCCCGGCGCTGCAGTCCTCCTGGCCTCCGCCCTGACGCTCACCGCCTGCGGATCCGGCGGCGGAGAGGGGTCCGACGCGGCCGGCAAGGTCGAGGGCGGCATCAGCTTCCAGACCTGGAATCTGCGGGCCGGTTTCAAGGACTATTTCGAGGGCCTGGTCAAGGAGTTCGAGAAGACGCACCCGGGCGTCACGGTCCGCTGGCTGGACCAGCCCGCCGAGAACTACGCGGAGAAACTCAGCGCCGACGCGGCCGGCGGCACGCTGCCGGACGTCGTGAACGTCTCGCCCGACCTCGCCCATCCCCTCGCCAAGGCGGGGCTCCTCGTCGACCTGGACCGGGAGAAGGCCTCAGCCGCATTCAAGAGCGAATACACGCCGGAGGCGTGGAAGGGCAACGAACTGCCCGGCCTCGGCGGCACGTACGCCTTTCCCTGGAACCTCAACGATCGGGCCCCTCCGTAGTGCTCTGACCTGCGTCTTTGCGCAGGACGGAGCTGGTCGCGGGGCCTTCGGGTCTCATCCAGTCCCATCCGGTATCACCCAGTTTCACCCACGCCCCGGCACCGTCATGTGCCCGCATGTGCCCGACAGCAGCCACACGGCCGGCTGTCGGGCGGGTGAGGTCAGGGCCCTCGTGCCGCCCTGACCGACCCCGCAGGCCGCACGGGGCGTGGCGCACACCACAAAGCCCCGAAGCGCTCTTCGCGCTCCGGGGCTTCCTGGTGTCCGAACCCGTCGGCCTGTTCTCGACCGCACCCCTCCGGTAACCGCGCTGTCTACTTTGGCGAGTTGAGCTCCGCGGATACCGGATCGATCGCAGATCCGGACAGGCACGATGTTCTCACACGACAACCCGACCGTTCCACGCCCGATCCCGAACCGGGCGGCCCCCATCCGGGGCGTTGACACCCCACGCACCACCCCGAGCGCTTCCGTCACACCGCTCGTGCCCCGCCCGCGCCGGTCGCGGCCCTTGCACGACGATCTGATGCCCGCCGCGTTCTCCGACCGCATGCGCCGCCTGTACGTCGACGGAGACGCTGACGGCCACTACATGCCGTTCGCGAAGAAGAAGCTCGCCGACGGTCGCTACGGCCTCGTCGCGGGCAAGGACCCGCGGACCGCGAGCGACCACGGCCACAAGGTCATCTCCGCGCTGGCCATGGAGGCCGCGCGCACCGGCATGGACCGGGTTGCCTTCCACGACCTTCTTCTGAAGGGCTCCGGCAAGGGCGCCCGCCACGCCCGCGACATCGCCCACCGCAGCGGCCACGACGCCGCGATCATCTACATCGACCGCGTACGGGACCGCGTTCGCGAGCACCTTGCCGCCCGCGACGGAATCGACTCCCGGCAGGACGCCCACGCCGACCTTGCCGCCCTGCGGGCCCGTATCGAGCGCACCCCGTGGAAGGGCACCGCCGGGAAGACCGACTTCAAGAACCTCTCCGCCCGCCTCGCGGTCTGCGAGAAGGCCGGCGGCCGCCGCCACACCATCTCCGAACGCCACCTCGCCGAAGAAGCAGGATGCGCCCGCGAGACGGTCCGCAAGTCCAACGAGCGCCTGGAGGCCCAGGGGTTCCTGCGCCAGCTCGACTCCGGCTCCCCGACGGAGGCCGCCGCCTGGCTCCTCCTCGACGGCCCGGTGAACGCCCCGTCTCACGGTGAGGCCACTGCCCAGATGCCACAGGCTGGGGGGGCCATGAGTGGCCCAGAGGTGAGACAGCCCGTCTCCCCCGCGGCCAACCTCGACTCCCGCACCGGCGCCCGCCTCGCCCCCGAAGACGCCTTCGCGCACCTCGGCCTCGGCGGCAGCGGCCTCGCCGTCGTCGCGGCGCTGGCCGAGCAGGACGGGCAGACCAGGGCCGAACTCATCGGCACAGCCACGCTGTCCCGCGCCACCGTCTACCGGCAGATCAACAAGCTCGCCGGCCTCGGCCTGGTCCGCCTTGAGGGAGAGCTGGTCCACCTCACCGAGCAGGCCCTCGACGGGATCGGCGCCACCACCGCCGACTGCGAAACCCCGGTCACCAGTTGGGAAGACGCCGCGCAGCGCCTGGGCACCCACGGCACTGCCCAGCGTCGCCGCGAGCGTCACGACGTCCAGCGCCAGGCGTGGCAGGACGAACAGCAGCGCCTGGCCGAACGCCGCCGCCCAGGCCGCCACAGAACCGACCCGCGCCGTGTCCCGCCCGCCTTCACCACCGTCTGCGGGCGGCCGGTCGACCCGGCCACCGGCGAGATCATCCCCGGCTGGCGCATCGCCACCGACGGCACCTGGCTGTGGGAGCCCGACCCCGAAGAGGTGACCTGCCTGGCTGCATGACCCCCACCGCCCCCAGACAGAAAACCCCTTCTGACCTGCGGTGTCTCATCACTAGACCACCCCCGCACCACGGGGAAGGAGCCCCCCTTTCATGCCACGTCCCGCCGACACCCGGCCAGGCGCCGAGCGCCTGCGCAAAGGGCAAGAACTACGCCCCCGCTTCGAGGCAGGCACGCCCATTCACCAGCTCGCCGAAGAGACCGGTCTGCCCTACGTGAGCGTTCACGCCGACCTGAAACTCGCCGGAGCCCCCGTCCCGTCCCGGCCCCTGGGCACGCTCGCGGACATCACCGGGCTCAAGGACCGCTACGAGGCCGGAGCATCCCCCGCCGAGCTCGCCGCCGAGTACCGCTGCTCGCTCTCCCTGATCCGCACCCGCCTGAAACAGGCCGGGACACGCATGCGGCCCGTCGGCGGCATCCCAGCTTTCAAGAGAGCACCCGAGCTCACCGTGAAGGCCGTCGGGCTCTACCACTCCGGATACAGCGTCCGCGGCGTCGCCGCCGCATGCGGCGCGAGCTACGGGCGGATCTACAACGTGCTCACCCAGGCCGGTGTCCGCCTTCGCCCCCAGGGCCGGGCCGGACAACAGGCCGCCCGGGCCGTCGCGGCCGGCCGCCGCCAGGACCAAGCCGCATGACCCAGCACACCACGACCGAATCAGAAGGACAGGAACACCCCGCATGCTGATCGCCAACGTCTCTGCTCGCGGAGCCTCGGGGAAGACGACCGACACAGGCTTCATGGGCCACGCCTTCCATGAAGTCGGCTACCCCGTCAAACTCCACGACGCCGACCAGTCGAAGCATCTTGGCCAGTGGAACCGGTTCGCGGGCGGCTTCCCCATGCCCGTCGCAGAAGACCGTGGCTCGTCCCGTTTTCACGAGCAGTACGAGCCGCTGCCGCACCCCGCTGTCGAGATCGTCGACGTGGGCCAGGCGGAGGACTTCCCCGAGATCGTCGACAGCGTTCTCCTCGTCGCCGACCTCGTCGTCGTCCACATGGAACCCAGCGCTTCCGACTTCCAGCGCATCACCGTGCCGGATAAGTCCACCCCCCTCAAGCGCGTCATTGCCCGCAGCGCCCTCGACCGCCCCGACGGCCAGGCACCGCCCCACGTCGTGCTGTTCAACCGCACCCGCCCCAACGTGAAATCCACCAAGACCTACCGCGCCAACATGACCAAACTCGGATGGAACGTCCTCACCGTCACCATCCCCAACACCGACTCCCTCAAGCAGGCCACGTACTTCGCCGTCGAAGGCGCCGCGAAGACGAAGTTCGGCGAGCTCGTCACCGAGCTCCAGACGCGAGGGCTGGTCCACGATGCCGAAGCGTGACCTCGCCGCGGCCATCGGCGCCGCAGCCGCCAACCACCCTCCCCAGCCCCCGGTTTCAGCCGCCCCCGCCGTCACCAACACCGACTCCGACGGGCGCCCCATCAAGCCCCAGGCGTTCACCGAAGACCTCATCCCCACGCCCCAGGACATCCAGGCCACCGGCCCCCTCTCGCAGCTGGAACAGCGCGACCTGCGCGGCATCCACGCCGCCCGCGACAACGCACTCGCCGCCGAGTGGATGAAGGGCATGGCCCTGGAGTCCTGCCACCGCCGCAAGCTCTACCGAGGCGCGACCGGCACCCGGACGTGGGAGGAGTACCTGGAAGAGGAGTGGGACGGCATGTCGGAGACCGAGGCCCGCCGCCAGATGGGCGAGTGGAAGCTGTCCCGCGCCGTCCACGCCCACTTCGGCCGCCCCGCCCCTGCTTCCCACATCCGCGCCATCAAGCCCCTCGCGGTGGCCACCACCGACGTGGCCGCCGCCCAGGCATACGCGCGGCTGCGCAGCCTCTTCCACAACGACGGGGTACGTGTCACTGCCCAGGCCATCACCGTCCGCGTCGACGCCGCGCTCGGGGCCGGGAAGCCTGCCGTCGTCCTCCAGCGCATGCACGAGGTCTCCACCCCGGCAGCGATCCCGGCTGTGCCCAAGCCGCGGCCGGCACCCGCACCTGCCTCACTGTTCAGAGAAACGGAACCGGCCCTTTCGAATCCGCCAAATTTGGCGGGTTCGGCTCAACCAGGCCCTCAAACCGCCCTGCCCGGGACACAGACCACGGCTACGGGCTCCCCGAACTCGGGGAGCCCGGCCGGGCCCCAGGGCTCGCAGCGTCCGGTCACCGTCATCACCCCCGACGGCAACGCGGTGGTCGACGCTGCCGAGTACACCACCGCCGAGCGCGTCGGCTTCGAGCTCGACGGCATCGCCGACCTCGTGGAGAACGCCCACCTGCGCCTGGTACGGCTGCTGGATGCCCGGCACGCGCCGCTCGACCACGGCCGGGCCATCACCGCAGTGAACCGCATCAGGCAGGGCGGCCGTCAGCTCGACCAAACCGCCAAGGTCCCTGGGGGCAAGCCGTGAAATCCCTTGCCCCAATCGCTCACTGTCGGCAGCTAGTTCGCAGCAAGATGTGACAACACCCCTGTTCCCGGGCCGATTATGGCCCGGGAACAGGGGTGCGCCGACTTCCCCATCACCGTCGCGGGAACAGGAACCCGCCCTCCAACTATGCGCAGCAAACCGGGCGAACAGCCACCGAACACGCAAAGAGAACGGGAAACACCAGATGCACCGCATCGAGGCCCAGCAGGTCTACCAGTCCCTCGACCCGCGCGACAACGGGCGCCAGATCCGCGTCACCGAATACGCCCCGGGCGCGAACAAGGCCGTCATCGTCGACGCGGCGACCGGCAAACGGCCCCGCATGATCGAGATCACCTCCCTGCACGCCGGGCCGCTGTCGAAGCTCGGCAAGCCCCTCAAGCGCGGCTACGCCCTCGTCCGCGAACCCGAGCACCGCTCCGGCACCACCCTGGATGCGCTCGCGGCCAGCGCCGAGCTCCGCATCGTTCCGCCCGGCTCCACCGCCCGCCCGGGCCAGGACGAGGAAGCTGATCAGTGACCAGCCAGCCCGAGCCCGCCGCCGCGGCCAAGGACCTCCTGACCGAAGCCGCCGAGCACATCGCCGCGTTCAACCGCTGCACCCTCGACACCCCCGCCGATCACCTGCCGAACCCCGGCGACATCTACGACGCGACCGGCGGCCTGGTGCAGCTGCTCACCCGCCTGCCCCAAGCCCTCGGTCAGCTGGCCGGCCGCCTTACTGCCCTCCACGACATCCGCACCCTCGCCGTCGTCCAGTCGCGGCCGGACGCCAACCCGGCCAGCGTCGTCGCTGACTACGACCAGCAACTCACGGCCGCTGTCGAGCACCTGGAGAAGGCCGCACTCCACGCGAACTCCGCTTGGTCCGTCTCCGGAATCCTCATCCACACCGACCCCCCGGATGCGGCATGAACGCCCGCCCGCAGCCCGTCCTGCACGCCCTCACCGTGCTTGCCCCCAGCATCACCATCCGTCGCGCCAACTCGAAGGACACCAACCCGTGAAGGTCCCCTCCGGCCGCCACTTCACCGGCAACACCACCGGCCAGGTCATCGACGCGATCCGAGCCCTCGGCTCCGACATCGTCTTCCAGCCCGGCGCCGAACCGACCGACAAGGACCTGCCCCGCCTGCTCGGCTACCTCGCCGCCAGCATCGACCGCGCCTTGCTGCTCCACGTCCAGCCCGAGAACATGGACGACTTCCTGAGAAGCTACGGCGAAGCCGTCTGCGAGCCCCAGCCGGACGGCACCATGGTTCTTGGCACCCAGTGGATGGGACTGGTCACCGTCCGCACCATTCGACTGCGTTCCGAGGTCGAGGCGTTCGCCGGAGCGTCCCCTTTTACCCGGTGCGTGGTACACGCCTTGGGGGCCGCCGGCGGAGCGCTCTCCCTGATCGGCCAGGCCCGCGCCATTGTGGACGACGCCACGGTGAAGGAGTCCTTGAAGGCCACCAAACGGGCGTTGCAGCAGGCCCGGCAGGCGTACGAGGACGCGGTGCGCATGCTCAAGAGGATGGGGGCGGACCTGTGACGAGGAGGCTGGGGCCGAACCCGTCGACGACCTACACCGTGCGCTTGGCCTGTGGCGGTCCGCCCGGACACCCGGAGCAGGCTGGCGCCTGTAGCTCGGCCATGGTGGTGCACTACGACGCCGTCGAACAGCTCACCATGATCGGGGAATCGGCCATCGCCTCCAGCTGGACGCCAGCCCTCGTCCGACACGACCAGTGCTCGCGGTCGGTGATGTACTGCCCGTCCTGCACCACCATGCTCCTCACAGCCGAAGACACCCAGCAGCCCTGACACCCCCACGGCCCGCCACCACCCCCGTACGTGGCGGGCTGCCGCGCACTCGCGCGCCCCTACGTCTCAAGGGAGTCACCAGAGTTGAGAACGATCATCCCCGAGCTCGAGGTCGCCCCCGACATCCCCGGCACCGAAGTCGCCACCGCAGCGTGCGTCCTTGACCCCGGGCCCTTCACCGCCGAAGACGGGGTGCGCGCCGACCACGCCCAGGTCAACGAGGCCGCCGCCGTGTGCGCCCGTTGCCCCGGCGTCATCGCCGACCAGTGCCCGGCCAAGGTGGCGTTCGTCCCCATTGCCCGCCAGCCGGCCGCTGCGCGGAGCCGGGCACGAGAAGCGGTCCTCGCCCACCTGCGCGAGCACGGCCCCTCCATCGCCGCCGACATCGTCACCGCGAGCGGCATCCCGCAGACCACCATCCAAAAGGCCGTCGACCGGCTCCGTAAGGCCGGGCTCATCACCGCCGAACGCGTCACCGGTCCCGGCGCGGGCTGCGGACGACCCACCCTCTTGACCCTCGCCAACACGATCACCGAGGAGCCACAAGATCGCACAGGGAAGCGGCAACGATAAGAGGCCATGAGCACCGAACCCGCGGCCGGCATCCGCCAGGCCCCCCGCGATACCGTCTGCGCCCTGCTGCGGCTCACCGCCACCGCGTTGGAGGACACCGAGCTGGTCATCTGGGACGAGCCCACCAGCGAATCCGAACCCCTCGTGATCGCACTGCACACCGCCGCCGCCGTGATGACCTCGGTCGTCTCCGACATCACCAAGGTCACCGAAGTGATCACGGCGGCCCGTCGTGACCCGGGCGACCCACAGGCCGAGCAGAGGATCTACGCGACGCTCGGGCGGCTCGCTCGGAACCACTGGCTCGGCCACATCAGGTCTGACTGCGATCACCCAACTCCTCAACAACCTGATAAATAGGGCGCGTTGATCGACAAGGATGCCGGGGTGGCAACCACCTCGTCCGCTCTCCACCCGTTATGCACCGCTCCGAGACACTGATCTGCATATGGTTCACTTGGACGACGGTGATCAAGTCGCCGCTCACGGTGCGGAAACGAGCCCGCAGCGCCCTGTGCCAACGCCGCCCAGGGCAGGCTGCCGCCTTCCGGCCAGCATGTGGAGCACTCCGGAGGGGACCAGGTGGCCAGGTACTTTTGCGGCATCGACTGGTCGGAAGGTCTCAACGACGTCGCCGTCGTGGACCGCACGGGCGAGGTCGTCGCCACCGCGCGGATCGAGGAGAGCCCACAGGGGGTCAAGGAGCTTCTTCAACTCCTCCGCGGTCTCAACCGGAGCCACCGGCACAGCCGCAAGCAGGTCCCGATAGCGATCGAGACGAACCGCGGGCTCCTCGTAGGCGCGCTGCGGGCGTCCGGCCAGGAGGTCGTGGCCATCACCCCGTCGGTGGTCGCCCGCTACCGGGGCCGCCTGAACCCGACGAGGAAGAAGTCCGACCGGACGGACGCCGCGCTCCTCGCGAACATTCTGCGGACCGACGGGGCGCTGCACCGGGGGTTGTTCACGAACTCCGACGGGGCGGCGGCGGTCACGGTCCTCGCGCGGGCGCAGCTGCGGGCCGTGCGCACCCGGGACTACCACCGCAATCAGATGCGGAGCCACCTGCGCGAGTACTTCCCCGCCGCGCTGGAGGCGTGGTCGGGGCTGCCGCACGGGCTGCTGCGCGCGGAGGCGCGTGCGGTTCTCGCGCTCGCGCCGACGCCCGAGCAGGCGGCGGCGCTGAGCAAACGGAAGATCGCCGATGCTCTCGAAGCCGCGGGCCGCTTCCGGCTGGTCGACGACCACGCCGAGCGGCTGCGCGTCATCTTCCGGGAGAACCGGCTCCGCCAGCCGGCCCGGGTCGAGGAGGCGATGGGGCAGCAGACGCTGGCGGCGCTCGCTCTCCTCGATCAGGCGTGCCGGTCCGCCGATGCCCTCACCGAGCAGACCTCGGCGGCGTTCCTCGCCCACCCCCATGCCGGGATCTACCGGAGTTTCCCCGGGTGCGGGCCGGTGATCGGCGCGCGGCTCCTGGGCGAGATCGGCGACGACCCGGACCGCTTCGCCACCGCCAAGGGGCTTCGGGCGTACGCGGGTGCCGCCCCGCTGACGTGGGCCAGCGGCTCCAGCAGCTCCGTCACCTACCGGCGGATCGCCAACCAGAATTTGAAGGCCGTCGGCTACGTCTGGGCGTTCACCACACTGACCCGCTCCCCCGGCTGCCGAGCCCACTACGACCGGCGTCGCAATGCCGGTGACCTGTACCGTGCCGCGCTGCGCAACCTCTTCGGCCGCCTGCTGTCCACCCTGCACTACTGTCTCCGGACCGGCGAGCACTACCAGGAGCAGAAGGCATACCCCCACGGACACGGCGGCGAAGACAGCGTGGGCGGGTAGACGGACGGCCGGGAGCACACCTAGGAATTCACCCCGGGCCAGTTCAGAGCCCTTATGCGGGAACGGTGCCCGGCCTTCCTTCTGCCCGCCCACGCGCGGTCTCAGCAGCGCGGCCCTTGTCAGCGGGGCAGGTCCCGCACCGTTGCAGACCCCTCCTCCGCCCGCTGCTGCCATCGTGGCCGACCTCCGGGAACGGCGGTGCGGATCGCGTTCACTATCGTCATCGCCACCAAGCCGAGGGACACCCCAAGGGACAGGCAAGAGATCGCGAGCGCGACAGCATCCATACCGCCACCGTATGTGCGAGGCCGCGAACGCACGTGCGGCAACACTCCGCTAAGAAGACGAGGCCAGGGGCCCCGTGGCCGTCGTCACCCCGACGTCGGGCTCGCCCACTCTCCCCGAGCCCGGACGCCTTCCCGCCGCCGGAACTCCTCCAGCTCCGCTCCCTCGACGTCGCGCAGGGCCCGCATGTACGCGAACACCCCCGACGCCTCCTCTCCCGCCACGCCGAGGATGTCGTCGAGAGCCGCCGCCGCGATCTCGTCGTACTCCGTGCCCGTCGCCACGGCCATCCAGTGCCCGGCCATCTCCCGCGCGCCGGCCGGGGTCACCGCGCCGCCAGTGCCACCTCGGCGCAGCATCACCACCCCGGCCTTTCGCGCGCTGCTGCCTCCGGGCATGACGCTGATGGTGTGCTCGGTGCCGAACATGCCCTGGTAGGGCGTGCGGTCGCCGAGGGCCTGCGTCATCGCGTCGGAGACCATCGCAGAGATGGCGGCGCCGTCGAGCCCAAGGCGCATCAGCACGGCGATCAGCTCGGCGTAGGACGCGGACGTCATCAGGTCCGTGGCGGTCTGCCGTACGGCTTCGACGGGGGCGTACCACTGGAGTTCGCCCCACGTCAGCAGACACGATGGTTCGTCCTCGTGCAGGGCGCCGGGATCACGCCGTACGGACTCGATCCACAGCGATGGTTCCGCGTGCGCATCCGGCATTTCGTCGGCCCAATGCCGCCCGGACGACGCCATGTTCGGCTTGGGCTTGTTCTTCTTCTGCCGTCCCATGGCCCGCGACCCTACCGGTCCTGGAGCACCTTCTGCGGCCGTCAGGCGGCCGTGCCGCGTCGGTTTCCGGTGCCCTGCGAGATCGGGTCGGTGGCGTGGGCGTTGCCCGCCCGCAGGAGCGTCAGCTCGCAGTACTTGAAGTAGCTCGTCGGCGTCCCCTCGATGGCCGTCTCCCAGATGCTCGGCACGATCGTGTCCCCGACCTCGCACGGCTGCGTCGTCTTCACCGTCGTGCCGTACACGAGGCGCTTGCCCTTGCCCGCGATTCCCCGGGTCAGGGTGCCGTTGTAGAGGTTCCTCGGGCCGATCTCACCGCCCGCCCCGAGGGTGATGCCCGCGTACACCAGGCTCGTGTATGCCTTGTAGTCGAAGTCGCCGTCGTCCTGGTTGCCGGTCTGCCACTGGATATCCATGATCGCCGTCCACAGGCCCTTCGAGGTGCACTCGAAGTGTCCGTCGTTGCCCTCGGCCGCCCACTTCCATCCGTACTGGGAGATCGGGTTGTTCAGCTTGAAGTTGACCTTTGCCGGGATCTCGGCCTCGGCCTCGGGCAGCACGTCGTCGGCCTTCGGCAGCACGAAGCGGCCGTAGATCCTTTGCGCGACCGCGTTCTGGAGGTCCGCGAGCTGGTATTCGACCCACTTCTCCGAGATGTAGATCTTCCCGGCCTCGATGGTGAACTGCTGCCGCTTCGTCGGGTCATCGCCCACGGGGAAGCACCGGGTACCGAATGCGGCGCAGTCCTCGCGGGATGCGGTCTTGGCCGCCAGCGTCCCGTCCACCCACTCCATCGTCGCCGCGTCCAGCGGCAAGCACGCGGGGTCCTTGAGCTTCGGCGCGAGCGTGGCACAGTCCAGCGCGGCGCCACCTTTCGCGGTCAGCTTCCCGCCCTGCGGCCACTCCATGGTCTTGTCGTCCAGGCACGGCTGGAGGACGGTGCGCATGTCCGGACAGGTGAGCTTCGTCGGGTCGCCCGGCGGCCCCTGTTCGCCTTTCGCGCCCTTGAGCGAGGCGAGGAAGTCGTCGGCCGAGCCGGTGTTTCCCGCGTCCAGCCACTGCTGGTAGGCGCTCTTGCCCGCCGGCCCCGGGTCACCGGGCTTGCCATTGTCGCCGTCCTTGCCGGGTGTCCCGGGATCGCCGGGCTTGCCCTGCGGGCCGACCAGCGACTTCAGGAAGTCCTCTTCGCTGCCCGTGTTCCCGGCGTCCAGCCACTCCTGATACGCGCTCGTGCCGGGGGCGCCGTCCTTGCCCGGTGTCCCAGGGTCTCCGTCCTTGCCGTCCGTGCCCTTCGGTCCGGGCGCCCCGGTGATGTCCTTCTGGAACTCCTCCCACGTCGCATCCGGTTTCCCGGTCTCCTCCTTCCACTGCTCGAACGCCGACTTCCCCGCCGCACCGTCCTTGCCCGGAGCGCCGGGGTCACCGTCCTTGCCCGGCGCTCCGGGTGTTCCTGGGTCGCCTTGCTTGCCCTTGAGCGATGCGACCCACTTCTTCTCGTCGTCCGGGTCCTGCGGGTCCGGCGTCCACTCGCCCTTGTCGATCGCGATCTGATACGCCGACTTCCCCGGTACCCCGGGGTCGCCCGGACGGCCCGGGTCCCCGTCCTTCCCCGGTGTCCCGGGATCGCCCTTCAGCTGCGCCTTGCACGCGTCGGGCAACGGCTTGGAGCAGTCGAGTTTGACCGTGACGTGGCCGTCCTTGGTGTCGGCTGTGATGCCGTCCTCGCCCTGGACGCTCTGAATCCCCGATCCGCCGCCGGTGCACGGGAACTCGGTGCAGTCCACCCCCACTTCCCAGATCCCGGAGCCGGGCGTCGTCTCGGCCGCGGTGACCCCGGAGCCGTCCTTGCCCTTGATCGTGACCGCCGTGCCGGTCTTCGCCGTCAGCTTGCCCCCGGCCGTCCACTCCATCGACCCGACGTCAAGGCATGGCTGGAGAACGGGCTGGAGCTCGGCGCAGGTGAGCTTCGTCGGGTCTCCGGGCGGACCTTGTTCTCCGGGCGGCCCCTGGGTGCCCTTGAGCGAGGCCAGCCACTCCTGCTCGGTGCCCTTGAACCCCTCGTCCACCGCGACCTGATACGCCGACTTCCCCGGCGCGCCAGGATCACCGGGCTGCCCGGGGTCGCCTGGGCGACCAGGCGCGCCGTCCTTGCCGTTCGTGCCGTCCTTCCCCGGTGCTCCGGGGCCGCCTGGGTCGCCCTTGAGCTGCTGCTTGCACGAGTCCGGCAGCGGCTTCGTACAGTCGAGCTTGACGGTCACGACGCCCTTGTCCGTGACCGCGCTGATCCCGTCCTCGCCCTTGACCTGCGACACGCCCCCGCCACCGCCGGAGCACGGGAAGCCGGCGCAGTCCACGCCGATCTCCCATGTGCCCCCGCCCTTGTCCACCGGGACGATGCCGTCCTTGCCGGTGAGCTTGCATGTGCAGCCGCCACCGCCGTTGCGGCCTCGACAGCAGACCATCGTCACTCCTCTTTCAGATCTTGTAGGTGACGGCTCGTACGGTGACCTGGGCGTAGTCGAGCGTGCAGTGCGTGGCACCGGTCAACAGCTGCTCGTAGACGAACGGTTCGACCTTGTCGCCCGCCTCGCACAAGTGGGCGCGCATGATGCTGGTGCGGAACGGCACCTTCTCCTTCGCCGGGTCACCGGAGATGGCGGTGTAGCTGTTGCCGTAGGCGATGCCGGGCGGGTTCTTGCCGCCGACGCCGACGCGCAGCCCGCAGGCGACCAGGCTCGTGACCGTGCCGGCCGCGGCGTCCGCGCCGCCCGGGGTGCGCCACCGGAATTCGGCGGTGACCTCGTAGGTGCCCTCGACTTGGCAGGTCAGGACGTTGTTGGTGAGCGTCCACCCCTTGGTGAGCATGGTGGAGGTGAGCGGCAGGGCGGGTGCTTTCGTGCCGTCGTCTGCGGCCGGCGGGTTGGTGAGGAGCTGGGTGGTGGATTGCGCAGCGACGGCGTGGGGGCGTTCGTCGACCAGGAGACCGTTGTTCGTCAGGGTGGCGCGGTTGGTGGTGGCCGGGTCGAGTTTGATGCCGAACTTGCCGCCGGTGACCTGGAGGCTGGGGCCGAGGGCGTCGGTCATGCAGCTGGTGACGACGCCGCAGAACGCGGTGGTCTTGGTGACCTGGTCGTTGATGAGCAGGCCGTTCGCTCCGACGCTCGCCCGGCCGCCGCTGGCGGGGTCGAGCTTGAGAGCGAGCTTCCCCGCGGTGCACTGCATGCCGTTGCCGAGGCTGTTGCACACGCAGTCCGCAACGAGCTGGCACAGGTTCCCGCCCGCGGTGAGCTCGATCTTCTTCGGCCTCGTGAATGTACCGGCGCCGGTGCACTGGATCGGGGGCCGGCAGTCGAAGACGATCTCCGTGCCGCCGGAGCAGCCGCACCTAGCCATCGGACATCAGCTCGCGCAGGTTGTGGACGGTCCGCTGCTCACCGTCTGGGGTGTAGCGGATTTCCGTCACGGTGTCTCCGTCTTCGACCCACCAGACGTCGATGCCGGTGGAGGCGCGGCCGAGGCGTTTGCCGATCTCGGCCATGACGCGGCGGGGGACCTGGTCGGGGCGCTGGGCCTGGCGGTGGCCGATGGGGGTACTCATGGGGCTTCTCCGCAATCGGTGCAGGGGGACGGCGTGGTCGCGGCGGTCACGAGGGCGCTGCGGTGCAGGGGGGCGAGGGCAATGCCGACGGATTCGTGCTGGCCGTCCCATTCGACGGTGACCTCGGTCAGCCGGAAGCCCTGGCGGATCGGGGCGCAGTGCCGGTTGAGGTTGACGTCGTAGCGTTCACCGGGGATGAGCTTGTTGATCGCGACGCGGAACTCCGGGCGTAGCCGGGTGCCTTCGGGGAAGGTGATGGTCAGGGGGGCGGGGTAGCGTCCGCCGAGTGCCATGAGGGCCGCGGTGCGCAGTTCCTGGTGGCCGGCGAGTTCGTTCTCGACGCGGACGATGACGTCGACGCGTCCGTACGGTTGGCAGCCGGCCGGGGTGCCGTCCGGTTGGCAGCAGGGGGCGATCTTCGCGGTGTAGCAGCAGACGCCCTTGATTCCGTCGGGGTGTTCCTGCCGGGTGTCGCAGCGGATCTTCGCCCAGGACCAGGCGTGGGCGTGGGTCGCGGCGTTGGAGGCGTCCTCGTTGATCTCCAGGTCGCCTTGGATGTCGTCGTCGGTGATCAGCGCGCGGGGCTGGTAGTGCCGGTCGTTGTCGGTGCGCGGCTTCATGATGATGATGCGGCGGCCGATGGCGGTCCAGTGCATGCCGTACGCGGCGAGCTCGCGCCAGATCTCGTCAACGTACGCGGTGTAGTTCTGCCATTCGCCGCCCATGGAGAACTGGATGACGGGCCACTTGGGGCGCTCGGGGTAGTCCTCGTTGCGCTCGGCGTACAGGAACGGGTGGAGGCAGGGCCAGTCGCAGGGGCAGGGGTCGGTGCACTTCCAGTCGGGCATCCACTTCGGTGGGTCGCAGTTGCAGCAGGGTTCGGGGTCGAACAGGGCGGCGCGCAGGACGTTCGCGGCGATGTCCTCGATCTGGCAACGGCTTGGGCGGAAGGGGATGGTGTCGGTTTCTCCGCAGATCTGCTTGTGGGCGAACGGCAGCAGGTTCGCGATCTTGCTGAGCCACCACAGCACGTCCTGGGCGTACAGGACGAACTCGGTGGGGGTTTCGCGGCGGCGCACCAGCGGGCCGACCCAGACGAGTTCGCCGTCGCGGTAAATGTTCAGCTCCAGCCGCACCGTGGCCGCGGTGCCGAGCGCGTCGCAGCACGCGGGCGACAGGGACGACTTGGCGACGACGACCTCGCATTCGCCGGGTTCGTTGAGGGAACGCGACCAGCGGA
The DNA here is from genome assembly GCF_047456005.1 of Streptoverticillium reticulum. Classification (NCBI taxonomy): domain Bacteria; kingdom Bacillati; phylum Actinomycetota; class Actinomycetes; order Kitasatosporales; family Streptomycetaceae; genus Streptomyces; species Streptoverticillium reticulum. The sequence continues at coordinate 1,283,264 of NZ_CP179755.1, forward strand.
TGCGGGTAACGCCGGCGTCCATGACGGGTGAGGTGTACGGCTGGGAGTTGCACCGGTAGTGCAGGCGCGCCACGTAGTCCTGGGCGCAGCCGAGGAACCCGTCCGGCACAACATCCGGGATCACTGCGGCCTGCTCGGGTGGGGCGGTCATCGTCAGACTCCGTTCTGCCGCTGCGCGAGGGCGATGGTCACCGTGGCGTTCGGGTCGGAGTCGGTCTGGGCGATCACGTCGACGCACATCGAGTTCCCGCACGTGAACACCGGCCAGATCAGTGCGTCGCCGGAGGTGCCGAGGACGTCGATCGGGCCGGTGTTGAATCCGACGGTGAACTCGCACCGCACGGTCGCGCTTTCGGTGCGCCCGTCGATGACCGCGGTGGAGCGGGGCGGGATATAGGGGATGAGGATCTGGTTGCAGGCCGCGCAGGAGTCGACCTGGTCGCACGGCAGGTCGGCGGGGTTGGGGATGAAGCGGATCAGCAGCTTCTTCAACGGCTTCGTCGTGGTGGTCGCGGTGATGACGACCGTGGACTCCAGCGTCTCGCTCGTGGAGAACGCGGAGAACTTGCCCTGGACGAGCCACACGTCGTACCGCTTCCAGTCGCCGCTGCGCTCGTCCCAGTAGCAGGGGTGGTGCGGGCGCGGAGGGCCGGGCAGCGGGGGCACGGGCTTGCAGTCCGGGTCGGTGCCGCACAGCGCGGGCGGCTTGCAGTTGCGTTCCCAGTCCAGCGGGCTGAAGTTCTTGGTGACGGTGCCCTTGCTGGGCTGGAAGACGGTGGGGTGCTCGACGGGGTGACGGTAGACGTGGGGGCGGCCGGCGACCATCGCGAACGTGCACGTGGCGATCACGGCCTTCTCGCACGGCCCGTCGTCGTGCTCGGGGTAGCAGCCCGAAGCGCGCACGTACATGCGGTCGATCTCGCGCAGCGGGTCGAGCATGCCGACGTCGTAGACGTAGCGGGCCTCGGCATCGCCCCACTGCGCGCCTGCGGCGGGTGGCCGGCAGGGGCAGCAGGCCAGGAAGCACAAGGTGTCACCGTGGCAGGCCCCGGTGCCGCACGCGGAGCCGCGCAGGGTGGCCGACAGCCAGGCTTTGCCGAAGCTGAGGGCGCATTCGTCGAGGGCGACGACGGCGATGGTGAAGGCGATCTCGCGATGGTTGTTGCGCAGGTGGCCGATGAGGGAGCCGTCGCGGGCGCGCGGGATGGGCTGGCGGCCCCCGGTGTCGTCCCAGCCGGCCGTGCCCAGGACGTAGAAGCCCAGGACGCGCTGCGACTCCGCCATCCCCGGGTCGTGCCAGGGCGCGTCGTCGTCGACAGGGTTGGTGTACTCCTCCGAGCCGATCGTCTCGAGGAGCGTCGGGCACGGAGGACAGGTGAGCTGGATGCCGTGGGCCGCGGCGTAGGTGATGGCGCGGAGCTTGTTGGCGATCTCGGTTCCGGCGAAGGAGAACCAGTCCTCCAGGACGACGGTCATCGCGGGGTCCTCCTTCCCTATAGGCCCGCGTAGCGGAAGGTCTCGGCGGTCCGGTACGCGGCGATGGCCGGGTCGGCGGCGTTGGTGTGGACGTGGAAGGTCTGGTTGTAGGTGGGGCCGGCCTTCTTGAGCACGTCGACGAGGCCGGACTCGGCCACCAACTGGGCGGCGCGGCGGGGCTTGGTGAGCGGGATGATGACCTCGGGGCCGGCTTCGCCGACCAGGCCGAGGACGGGGGCGTGGACGATGCCGCCCTCGGCGAAGGGGAGGGCTTTCTTCACGATGTCCGGCAACCCGGATTTGATCTTGTTGATGATCGAGCTCGCGACGTTGCCCATCGCGTTGGCGATCTTGCCGCCGATACCGGCGAAGGCGTTGACGATCCCCGAGACGATCTTCCCGGCGAGGTCCTTCGCGGTGTTCCACGCGCTGGTCAGAACGTCCTTGATCTTCCCCGGCACTTGGGAGATCGCGTTGCCGATCTGCCCCGGCAGCTTGGAGAAAAAGTCGACGACCGACTTGACCAGGTTGCCCGCGATCGACGTCGCGGTGGTCATCGCGGAGGTGAACCACTGCGACAGCGTCGAGACGATCCCGCTGACCGCCGAACCGATCTGGCCCGGCAGCGCCGCGAAGAAGTTCACGACCGCGCCGATCGCCCCGGGCACGAACGAGACGACGGCGTTGATCGCGGTCTGGAACGCGGACAGCAGCAACGAGCCGAGCGCGGCCAGGGCGTTGAAAAGCTGCTGCGGCAGGTTCGTGAAGAAGTCGACGACGGCCTGCCAGGCAGTCGGCACGAACGCCACCACGGCATCGATCGCCGTCTGGAAGGCGTTCATCAGGAACGTACCCAGCGACACCAGCGCGCCCGCGATCGTCTGCGGGAGCTGGGTGAAGAACTCGATGACCGCGGTGAAGCCGGTCGCCAGCCAGCCGGCCACCGTCGTGATCGCCGTGGTGAACGCCTGGAGCAGGAACTGCCCCAGCATCCCGAGCGCCGCGAAGATCTTCTGCGGCAGCACCACGAACGCCTGGTACACCACCGCGATCCCGGTGAGCACCGCGATGCCGAGCTGCGCCATGGCGGTGGTGAACAGCTCGAACAGCATCCCCGGCAGCTGCTGGAGGAAGCCAAGGACCTTGCCCGGCAGCTCGGTAAAGAACCCGACTACCGCGTCGATGCCGGTCGAGACCGCCTCGGTGACGGTCGACCACATGCCGGTGAAGAACCCGGCGACCATCGACCCGAACGACGACAGCGCGCCCAGCACCATCCCGGGGAGCTTCGTGAACCAGCCGACGACGCCGGAGATGATCCCCGGCACCGCCCCGAACGCCGACGCGATCGCGGAGCCGACCGTGTTGACGATGTTCCGGAACGCCTCGCACTTGTTGTAGAGGAGGACCAGGCCGGCGACCAGCGCGACGATCGCGACCCCGATCAGTACGAACGGGTTCGCCGCCATCACCAGGTTCAGCGCGAGCATCGCGCCGCGCACCACGACGGTGGCGACCTGGAAGGCGATCAGCGCACCCCGTGCGACTGCGGTGCCGACGCTGATGGCGAGCATCGCGGCCTTGAACGCCAGGACGCCGCCGACGACGACCGGCAGGAGCGGGCCGAGCTTACCCAGCGCGCCTGCGACGACGCCAAGTGCGGTGCCCACCGCGGGAAGGACGGCGCCGAGGTTCTGCGCGCCCTCCCCAAGGCCCTTGAAGAACTCGGTGAGTCCGGGGCCCGCGTTCTTGATGGCCTCCCCGAGGCCGTTGATCAGCGCGGTGAGCCCGGGGCCGACGGCGGTGGCGATGTTGCCGACGACGGGGGCGATGCCGCCGAGCTGGGTGATCAGGGCCTGGAAGACGGGGCCGAGCTGCTGACCGATCGACCGCAGCGCGGAGAAGATGCTGACCAGGGCGTTGAAGCCCTCGGTCGACTTCAGGAACGACGCGGCGCTGCCGGTGAGCTGGCCGAAGATGCCCAGGACGTCCCCGCCGGCCGTCGCCGCGGCCTTGAACACCGAGCCGAGGATGGACCCGACGTTGCCGAGGATCGTGCCGAGCTGGCGGAAGACGGCGACGGCGTTGTTGACCCACTCCACCGCCCGCCCGGACTCCGCGGCCCGCGCCATGAAGTCCCCGAACCGCGTGGTGGCGGACGCGATCGCGGTCCCGACCCGGACGCCGAACGCATCGGAGATGACCCCGGCGAGGTCGAAGAATCCTTTCGTCAGGGGCCCGAGCCCCGAGGCGAACCCGGCAACCGCAGAGCGGGCGCCCTGCATGACGCTCGTGATGTTCGCGATGCCGGACGAGGACTTGACGTAGTCCAGCACCGCGGCGGCGGCCTTGCCCCACTCCCCCGCGATCCCCGTCAGACCGCTCTTCAGCGGCCCGCTGACGACCTGCTCAAGACCCTTGAGGGAGTCGACGACCGGCTTGAAGAACGCCTCCTGCACCGACGAGCGCAGGCTGTCGAAGGCGGGCTTCATCGACGCGATCGCCCGCGCCGCCGACTGCGCCGACGGCGACAACTTCGCCAGGGCCTGCTCGAACTTCGCCGGGTCCCCGGACGCCTTCAGGGCTTCCCCGAAGCCCTTCAGCGCGATGACCAGCGCACCGATGGCGACACCGGCTCCGGCCAGGGAGGCGGGGGCGGCGGCGAGGATGCCGAACATGGGCGCGAGCGCCCCGGTGAACGCCAGGATCGACCCGGTGGCGGCCGCGGCCTGGGCGCCGACCACCGCGATGCCGGCCGCCAGCCCGCCCCACTTCGCGGTCGCCCCGGCGATGGAGAGGATCGAGGAGGCGGCCCGCTCCAGCTTGTCGCGGTCGATGTCGACCGGAACCCGGATCGGCGGGATGCGAAGGTTCGGCAGCCGCAGGCGCGTGAAGTCCGGGTCGACCCGTACCCGCTGCGGCGGGAGCGCGGCCAGGCGGGCGCGCAGGGCGGCGGTGTCGAGGTCGGGCTCGACCTTGACCTTCGCCTTCAGCCCGCGGGTGGCGGCCTCGACCTTCGCCCGGAACCCCGCGGCGTCGACATCGAGGGCGACTTTGACGGACTTGATGCCGCGTACGGCGCGCTCGAGGTCGGCGCGGAACCGTGCGGTGTCGGCGACGAGGGGGATCTCGGCACGCGCTCCAGCGACCGCCGCCTGGATGTCCCGCCGGGCCTGGGAGCGGAACTTCGAGGTGTCGGCGACGATTTCGACGCTGGTGGTCGCGAGCGCCACGGGCTGTCCTCCGGGCATGCCAAATCAGGCGCCCGGCCCACCAGCCAGCAGCGATATGAGAACACTAAACCGATACCCGCCTGCTGCCCGTGGCAGACACGTCCCCCCCTGGGCCACCGCAGCGGCCGGAAGTTAGGGTCAGGTCAAGATCACTGGTAGAAGGGGCCGTCGGTGGGCCGTAAGAACAAGAGAAAGAAGATACCGATACTGGCAGCGCGTTTGCCGGCTGCTCAGGCGTGGATCACCGACTACGATCTGCTGACTCACAGCTGGTCACCAGACATGATCTTTGCCATTGGCCGTCCTGACCGGTTCGACCACGAACGGGGGCCGGGGCTCAAGGGCATTTACAAGTGGCACAGAGTGAAGAAGACGCATGAAAGGCTTGTGGAAGAAGCGCAGAGGAGGCAAGCGGAGGAGGCCGCCCGCAAGGCGGAACAAAGACGCAAGAAGAAGCAGGTCGCAGAAAAACAGTCAAACCCGGCACCCTCGCAGACTCCCGCACTCACGCTCGCACGGCTGCAAGAAGAAAAGGACCGCCGCTGCTCCGTGTGCGACAAGACCGGGCTAGAGCCAGGCCGCTCCAGACACGGCAGATGCGAAGGCAAAAAACGCGACGCGGACAGCAGCGACACGGCGCCTCTGGCGGCACCCTCCTCCACCGGCCAGTCGGAATACCGGCGACTCGTCGCATCGGTGGAACAGCACGAGAGACCCGGGCAGATGCGGCGGGCCGAACGCGTCAGCCACGACCCTGTCCGTATCGCCGCCGCACGGCAAGCAGTCCTTCTGCGCTGCGAAGGACGGTGCGAAAACCCACAGTGCAGCGGACAGCCCCTCGACGTCACGGACAACGGAAAGCCGATCCTGGAAGTCGATCACATCAAGCGGCTCGCGGACGGCGGCCGCGACCACCCAGTCCAGATGGTCGCCCTATGCCCCAACTGCCACGCGATGAAGGGGCGCGGCAGGCACCGGAAGGCCCTCCAGGCAACGCTCCTGGCAGTGGCTCAGCAAACGCACGCCCGATGGCAAGGTGTCGTTGGGGTGGTCTAACGGTGAGACAGCGCAGGTCACAGGCCGCCCAGGCCCGCAAGTCCCCCGCCCTTGTCCAAAGCGCCCGCCGCGCTCGCGGCTCCCGCTGGTTTGCCGTGCTTGCCCGACGCAGTCAGCGGGCCGACGATGGGCAGTTGCGCAAGCGCGGGGGTGACGTAGTTCAGGTGGACCTGCGGCACATGCGGGGGAACGTCCGGCAGGCGCCCGGTGATGCTGTCCAGCGCAACCGGCAGGCCGTCACCGTAGGCGGCCGGCGTGGCGGTGGCCCACAGCAGCAGCCCGGCCCCGGCAGCGGCCGGAAGGCACGCGGTACGGCGCATGGGTCCTCCCGACCTCACGGCTTTAAGTGGCGGGGGCCGACCGCTTCCCCGTGACAACACCTGAAGGCCCCCGTGCGCAAGGGAAGCTGCCAGGCGCCCGCTTCGAAGCGACCGGCCCGTACGTCCCAGCACACCGGCAACTCCCTTATCCGTCAAGGAAAACGATCATCGCATCAAGGGGGCTCGGCATCCCGCACCGCTACGGTGATGGGCATGCACCACCGCCCCATCGTGGCCACCGCGGCCGCCTGTCTCGTGCTGCTCTCCGCCTGCGCCAGCCCCCACCAAACGTCCGGCAGCGACTCGGCCCCCAAGGCCGCCGCAGCTGCCCTGCCGCACGACGCCGTCCTTCCCGTCGGGCCCGGACCGCAAGCCCACTACGCCGTGCAGCCCCAGCCCGCGGCTGGCACCTGCCACTACCGGCACACTCCTTCCGGTGAACCTCTTCCGGATGTGACGTGCACCCCGGGGGCGACGAACCCGAAGGTCACCCCGGGCACTATCGCGTCGACGATCTGCGCTCCCGGCGGATACACGGGGAAGATCCGGCCCCCGGTGAACGTGACCAACGTGGAGAAGAAGGGGAACGCCCGCTCGTACGGCTTCACCGGGCCGCTGGGCGATGCGGAGTACGACCACCTGATCTCGCTTCAGCTCGGCGGCGACCCCAACGACCCCCGCAACCTCTGGGTCGAGCCCCCGGACCCCGGCCACAAGCCCGGCGCGGGTCCGAACAACAACAAGGACAAGGTGGAGACGGCGCTGCACACCGCGATCTGCAAGCACAAGACCGGGCTGGTGCAGGCGCAGCGGGCGATCGCCGAGGACTGGACCACCGCCCTCACACGGCTGGGACTTGCGCGGTGAGCGGGAAGTCGGTGCGCTCGCACCTGTTCATGGACACCGTCGCCATCGCCGCTACCGGCATGATCTTCGACACCATCAGCGTGCTGCGCACCGGCCACACCATGGCCTGGCCCGAGTACGGCAGGGTTCTGCTGGCGGCGGCCGGGGGTGCGGTGATCTGCGAGGCGGCGTGGTGGTGGCGCCGCCGCAAACAGCACCGCCAGCAGCAGGAGACGGCCGAGGGGACGGAGGTTCAGGCCGAGCCGGACGAGGCACCCGGCCCGGCCACGGGGTAGGGCGAGGCCAGCTCCAGGGCCCTGCGCAGGAACGGCTGCGGACGCATGCCCTTCTGCTGGCGCAGGAACCTCGGGTACGGGCGGCGGATCGGGCCCATCCTCTTCCCCGACCGGGAACGGATGATGCGCCGCCGCGGCCCGTACAGGCCGGTGCCTTCTTCGAGGTAGCGCACGACGGGGTTCGTGGAGAAGACGGTGCCGGTCACCCTCCGGCCGCGCTGCACGCTCATGCGCCGGTGCAAGGAGCGGGCGGTGCGGCCGGAGGCGTGCGGGGCGAGCGCGACCGCGGCCTGAGCCGTGTTCAGCATGATCTGTTCGACGTGCCGGTAGACCGGGCCGCCCGGCGACTCCAGCAGCCAGGCGGCCTCGGCCTCGTTGAAGCTGACCAGCCGTCCCATGAACACCACCGTACAGCCGGCGGGGGCAGGTGCGGCGGCTGTGCTACTGGGAGTTGATCAGGCCGAGTCCGTTGAACATGGCCTGGTTCGCGGCCAGGCGCTCTTGCTGCTGCGGGAACCCGTACCCCGTTGCCGGATGGAAGATCTTCCGTTCCAGCGCCTTGAGCGCGTTCTCGTCCCGCTGTCCGGCGGCCATCCAGGACCAGCACGCCGCGGTGATCCTCCATGCCGGCTGGGAAAAGGCGTCGAACTGGTGGGCAACCGCCCACGTCTGGAAGTTGAACCACTGGGCGGCGGCCTGCGAGCACAGCTGGTGCGCGGCCCGCCAGCTCGTGCCGTAGACCTCTTCGGCCAGGCCGAACGCGATCCGTTGCACCGCGGCCTCGGTCAGCGGATCGAGGGGGTCGGCCAGGCGCTGCTTCCAGTACTCGGCCTGCTTCCTCGGCAGCGCGCCGGGGAACAGGTCGAACCAGGAGCCGTTGGCCGCCCACGTCGCGGCGATGATGCCGTTGGGCTGGCACAGGGTGCCGTACAGCTCCTTGCCGTCGAGGTCGATGTTGAAGGTGATCTGCTGCGGTGGCCCGAAGGTTTTCACGCGCGGACTCCTGGGGGTGTTCGTCTCGGCGTCTTCGCCGATGCCGTCTTGGCTCCCACTGCTGTCTTCTTTCCCGTGTTCGCTTTGGCGGCAGGGAGTTTCGCGAGTGTACGGCGCTGGGAGCGGTTGGACTGATCGCCGTGAAGGGTGTTCAAGTGCTTTTCCACGAACGGGGACCAGTAAGCGACGAGCGCCGAAATCACCCCCGAGATCGACCCGAGAGATACCTCGTCGCAGGCGGGGTCGTTCATCATCTCTTCGATGGCCTCGGTGTCGGCGGGGGCGAACATCGCGGCCACGAACGCGGCCATGTCCTTTTGCGCGTCCTCGTCCGGCGTCTTGCCTGCGGTGAGGGTGCCGTCGGCGTGAGCGCGGGCGATCTTCGCCCAGAGCGCGTCCTTCGGGCAGCGCGCGGTGAACTCCCTGCCGCCGATCAGGGCGCGGGCGTTCGGGGCGATCGGTTTGGCGTGATCGGCGGTGGAAACAACGAACTCGGTCGCCATGCTGGGGGCCTTCCGGGCATGCGTGATCGCATCGCCCGGCCCACCAGCCAGCAGCGCGTGCCTGTGGCCCGCCCCCTTCGCCCACACAGAGGTGGAAGCGAGCCACAGGCTGACCAGCATCATGCCCACACCCGCGTGGTGATGGCACGCACCGCCCCGGTGGACTATCCGACAAGCGCGCCCACACGGGGGACGTCCCGCCCCAACACGACGCGGATCACCACCGGACCATCGGTGATCACTGGGGACGGTGGAAGGCATGGCCAATCAGTCACCGCAAGAATCCAGCGGCGAGAGCATCGACGTCATGATCTTCCGGCTCTACACCGAGTCGATGACCTCGATCATGAGTGAAGCGATGCAGACGTTCCGCGAGCTGGCCCGTCATGACGGTGTCGTCGAGCGGGAACGCATCCGCGCCGCAATTCCCGGTCCCGCTCCCGAGCTGGACAAGTCCTGGGCCACTGCGCGGCAAGAACTCGTCTGATCTTTCAAGGTATTTGGACATCCCGAAAACAGAAACCGGGCAAAACGGCGCCTCGTTGAACCAGACAGCGCCCCTATTTCCGCGCCACCGCCGCACATTCCCGTGAAAGGCCCCGCCTGCCATGCCGCGCCTGACCACCGCCCGCACCGAAACCGCCATCAGCCCCGCCCAGCGCATGCTCGCCGTCCCCTTCGACACCTGGCTCGCCATCACCGGCGGCTCCTGGTCGACCGCCACCCGCCTGCCCGGCGAGCAGGTCCTCTCCACCTCCCCGGCCTCCGCCACCCGCCGGCCCCGACTTCGCACTCAGGCCCGCAGATGACCACCGCATGCGTCACCGACCCCGTCTGGTCGGTGGCCTGGCGTCACCACGCGGTCTGCCGCGGCGAGGACGTGGACCCGGAGCTGTTCTTCTCCGACTCCGAGACCGTCCAGCGCAAAGCGATCAGGGTGTGCGACGCATGCCCGGTGCACGTGGCCTGTCTGGATTTCGCGCTGCGCATGAAAGTCGATCACGGCGTGTGGGGCGGCACCACCCCCAAGCAGCGCCGCACGCTCGCCCAGGGAGAGGAGGCGACACGCGGCCAAGCGGGTGGTTGTTCGTTGCCTCCATGATTGTCCGAGCGTTGGATGATGCGAGGAAAACGCCACATTTCCAGCCAACTCGCGTACCCCCGATCCGTCCTGCCGGGGGCGCGCCACGATCGAAAGAGCGTGACCTCATGGCAGCACTGCGCAGCAAGGTGGCCGTCGGCCTGGTGATGACCACCGCCGCTCTCGGCCTCGGCGCCGCCCCGTCCATGGCCGCCGACTGCTCCAGCGGCGCCTGCACCACCACCCCCGGCGGCGTCACCGGGCCGGCCGGTGGCACCTCCAGCGGCACCGGCACCAGCCCCCTGTGGCCCGGCGGCGGCGACCCCACGGGGCTCGCTCGCCACTTCGGCAACGTCGGCTTCGACAAGCAATACGGCATCATCAACACCAATGGGGCGCCGTTCGTCTACGCCGACTTGGTGTGCATGGCGCCGTGGCTCGGTGGCGTCGCCGAGGGCTCCATCGGCAACCCGTACGCGGCGTGCAACCCCAACAGCGCCGTGAACCAGATGAAGACCGGCGGACTCATCGGCTGAGCCGCCCACCAGACGGTGCCCGCCCCGGCCCCACGGGGAACACCTTCACCCCGGGTCGACCCCTCGCTGCTCCTGCCCCGTCGGCACCTTCGAGACGGGAGACGCGAGAGGGCATGGGGTCGCGGCGGGCACCAGGGGTCGCCCTTTCGCGGGCTCTTCGCCTTTCCCCAACAGACAGGGCGGCCCCATCCAACAAGGCCAAGGTCCCTGCCGTGGATGGGGCGTTCGGGGTGTTTCGTCCCGCACGGCAGGGGCCTTGACCTGTGCCGCCCAGTCACCCGATCCGTCGGATACGGCCTAGTAGAAGCGGGTCGTGGAGCGGTTCTTGCGCCGCTTCGACGCGGTCCAGATCAGCGACAGGCCACCGGTAAGGAGAGCCGCGGTGGCGTGCAGGGCGATTTCGCCGTAGCCCATGTGCTTCTGGGTGACGGCCTTGGTGGCGTTGCCAGAGTGAGCACCCCCACCGGGCCGGGGGGCCGGGGCCGGTCCTGCGGTCGCAGCCGCGGCGGCGGCCTGCTCGGCCTCGTGCGCGGCGATCTCAGTCCGCTTCTCGGCGGCCTTGGCTTCGTACCGATCGCGGGCCGCCTGGAGGCTTTCCTGGGTCTGCGCGAGACCTGCGTGGATGCGGTTCAGGCGCGGGTAGCGTGGGTCAGTCCACAGGGGGTGGGGCTTCTTGGCGTTCACGGTACGTTTCGATCTTCGATGGGCGGTGTGCGGCGGTTTGCCGGTCGACCGGACATGGTGAATGTAAAGAGTTAGTCAAGTCAATTCGTGCAGGTCAGTGCTTGATCGGCACCCGCGAGGCCGCCTCTTCGATCGACACCTGCGCCATGGTCGGCCCTTCCCCGGCTGGCTGGTGGTGGCGCAGGGTGTGGCAGATGGCGAGGATGCCGAGCACCAGGGATTCCAGGTCCAGGTCTTCGCCTTGACCGTAGGCGTCCTCGCCGGTGGGCAGGGTGTGGGCCCGGGTGTCGAAGACGGCGAGCGCCGCCCGCAGGGCTTCGGCCCGCTCCAGGCCGGCGGGGATCAGTAGCTTCTCCTGCTCCATGGCCTCGATCGCTGCCCCGGCTGCCTCCGCGCGGGAGAGCGGGCTCATCCCCGAGTGCGCGCCGGGCACTCTCCACGTGTAGGTGCGCACCGTCGCGCCCGGGCCGTCGTGCTTCCTGATGGCGGCGGCGACCCGGCTGGCAGTGATCTTGCCGGTGCAGGTGCCGCCGACCAGGACCCGCAGATCCGCGGCGGGGCCCATGCGGTCGGCCAGGTGCACGACGCGGTCGGCGATGCGGGCGTAGGCGGCGTCGCGGGCGGCGAGCTCGGTGTGCGCGACCACCAGGACCCCGTCGGCGCGCCGGGCGCAGATCACGATGGACGTGCGGCGGCGGGTGTCGCCGAGGCCGACGTCGACGGCGTACGACACCGGCCGCCGCGCATCGGCCGGCCGGGGCGGTGGGGCCAGCAGCTCGGCAGCGCTTACGTGCGGCGTGTGCGGGAAGTCGGGGATGCGGTGATTCATCGTCTTGTCTCACGGTTGGGCCACTCCTGGCCCCCCCAGCCTGCGGCCACTGGGGAGTGGCCTAGATGTGAGACACGCTGGTGGAGATGGACGGGCACGGCCGATACGAGGGCCCGTTCAAGCCGATGTTCCCAACCGTCGGATCGGTAAAGGCCAACGCTTCTACCCTTTCGTTGACGTATGCCCGCAGAGAGGATCGTCAGTGAACGACAAGCCTGACCCCTACCAGTACGCCGAGGCAGTGCACCGGATGGCGGCAGCTGTGCACCGCACCGCAGCAGCCGCCCACGGCTTCAGCGGAGCAGCAGTCCGCATGGGGGGCGCCATGAGGTGCTTCACCGAGGCGCTGTCCGTCGCCGAGGCCGCCCAGATCGCCCGGCACCCCGACTTGGCGGAGCTGAACATCCAGCTCGACAACTACTACGGCTAGGCGCGTGCGGTGACGCCCCCGGTGGGACGGCGCTGCTCGGCGGTGGGCGCCGCCCGGTCGGCGCCCACCGGCACGCCACGGCCGGCGCCGGGGCAGATCTGGACGAGGGGTGGTCTAGTCGTGAGACACCGCAGGTCAAGGCGGGTGCGGCGGTCGGATGATAGACGTGGTGCGGCGTGTGGCGCGCATACGTGCGAGCCGGATGGCCGTGCTGCACGATGCCCGGATGCGCATTGCGAAGCAGCTTCCGCAGCACCTGGCCCGGCTGCCGATGGTCGACGTCACCAACGACGCGAAAGCCTACCCACAGCTGCTGGAGGCGATGACCGCCCACGTGCCGGGCCTGTACGAATGGGAGGGCGCCGCGCACCGGATCGTCGCCGTGCACGGCTACCCCCGGCTGAAGAAGGTCGACCCGCACACGCTTCGGGGCATGTTCGCCGAGCACGTGTGCACCTACCGCCTGGTGGGCCGCACCATGATTCCGAAGCTGCTGACGGTGACGCTGTGCCGGACGCTGCTGGCCCACCGTCCGCTGCCGGTGCCGCACCTGGCGGAGCTGCCGTGGCGGATCAACGTCCGCACGCTGCGCACCCCGGGCGTGGACCGCACCACCGGCCTGTACGTGTATGCCGCCGTGGAGCGCGAGGCGGTACGGGCTGGCTGATCGTCAGGCGAGGACCTGGCCGCCGCGGTAGATCTGGTGAGCGACGGTGTACCAGTGGCGGCCTGCCCAGCAGGCGAGCTGAAGCGCGGCCACCACATCGTCGTGAGCGGACGCGGCGCCGTGCTCGTACCGGACGTGCCCAGCCTCGGTGGTCTTCGCCGTGTACGTGGTCAGCTCGTCCTGGAGGCGGTGGGCGGCCGGCAGCGCCTGCGGGATGGCGAGGGCATGCTGCTCAAGGTCGGTGATCAGCGCGTGGGCGAGGGCGGTCTTGGGCACGTTCGGGTCGGGCCACGTGCCGGTCATGCGTTTCCCGGCGTGGGCGGTGACCCCGACGATCTCGCACGCGTCGTCGCGCAGGCCGTCGCGGAGGAGTTCGCCGACGGCGCGGCCGACGCCGGTGCGGTCGAAGGCCAGCATCACGGACCAGCCGACCGTGGTGAGCTGCCGGGCGCGGTGGGCGAGCCAAGCGGCGAGCTGCGCGTAGGGGGCACCCAGGGGGGCGGTCTCGCACACCATCGCCGACCACGTAGGCACCACTCCGGCTGGCCGCGGTCCTGCCGGGGCGAGGCCGACGAGGGCTGCGGCGTCGGCGGCCTGGCCGACGTCCGCGCCGAGGAAGCACACCCCCCAATTCGCACCCATATTCGCCCTTCAGGTAGCGTGCTCCGTGTTCAACGGCTGGAGAATGATCCAGCTAAGTCCGAATGAGGAGAACATCATGGAACTCGTTCCACATGTTTTGGAAACGACGGGTGTCAAAGTCCGCTTGAAGGATGGCGGTCATGCTCCGCTCACTTTCGAAGCGGTTGCCAAGGCGGCTGTGTGCATATCGCTGCACAAGTACGAGCTCTACGACGTCTTGGCTGACATCGGCGGCAAGTTCGTCTCCGCGCTTGACGTCGTCCGCCAGGCGCTTGGCGGCCAGGACCCAGTGAACACCAACGAGGCCGAGAAGGCTCTGCGCGAGCTGGGGTTCCGGATCTACGTATCGCGACGTTTCGACAAGGAAACCGGTGACCCGGTGCGTCTGACACGGGAGCAGATCAAGAACTCTGCTCCCTGACACTCCGGCGGACGGTATCCCTGGGGCGGTCGAGGCGTCGGTTGCAAGATCATGCCGCTGCCTCGGCTCCCCAGTCGAAGGCGTCGGCGGTGAAGTCGGGCAGGAGCAGCCCGGTCTGCTCGCGGGTGAAGGCTGCGTCGATCAACGTGGGACGGAAGACCCCGCCAGCGCTGGCTTCGAAGGAGCAGTCGAGTTCGGCGGCGGCGACGTGTGCCGGGACCGAGGCCCGGTAGGTGCGCTCGTACGCGGGGGTGATGCGCGGGCATTCGGTCCAGGGCACTTTCCATCGCTGGTAGAGGTCGCCTCCGGTGGCCCACCAGCTGTAGTACCAGCCGCGCTGTCCGGCGGGGGTGGAGGCCGCGGCGAGGATGCCGCCGCCGGGGAGCGTGGACAGCATCGGCATGATCACCCCGTGCATCACCGGATCGGCGAGCCAAGCGCCTTCGTCGGCGAGGATGTTGCCGGTGTAACCGCGGACCGCGCCGGTGCCGGGGAGGGCGATGATGCGTCCGCCGGTCGGGAGCACGAGGTAGGTGGCGGCGTCCCGGATCAGGGGCAGGCCGAGGCGTTCGCAGATCGTGTGCGCCTTGCGGATCAGTTCGTTGGCCTGCCGCTGCGACGGCGCGACGACGATGGTGTCCGTCTTGGGCCGCACCAGGGCGAGCCACACCCCCAACGCCCCGAACGACGTCGACTTGCCGGCCTGGCGGCAGGTGCACAGCAGGCCGCGGAACCCGGGCCGGGTGGTGGCCTGGTGGAGGAAGTCCTCCTGCCAATCGTCCGGCGTGTATCCGGCTTCGTGCATCAGCACCGCCGGGGTGGCGGCGATCCTCAGCAACGCCTGGAGTAGCCGCTGGTTCACGGCTCGTCACCACCTGGGAGCATGGGCCGGGCGCGTTCTTCGAGGAGGCGGGCCAGCTTCATGCGGGCCTCGTCGTCGAGGACCTGGTCCAGCACCTCGCACAGCTGCGCCCAGAACTCCGAGCCGATCGCATCCGCCAACGACGCGGGCTCGGCGGACTCCTGCGGCGGCGGGTACAGCAGGCGGGCGCGTTCGCGGATCTCGCGGGAGACGGCGACGTAGGCGCCCATCTGGTCTTTGACCGGCATCTCCTCCACCTGGTCGATGGCCGGCTGGAGGGCGTCGGCGGCGCGGCGCAGGCCCTCGTCGGTGGCGAGCAGCGCACGGCGGTTGGCGACGCGGGAGCCGATGCGTTCCATCTCGACCATGTGCTGCTCGTAGGCGTGGGCGCGCTCTGTCCAGTGCCCGGCCGCGGCCATGTTGCGCACGTGCCCGTAGGACAGGCCGCTGTCGTGGGCGAACTGGTAGAGGGTGCGGGCCGCGCCGAGCGCCAGGTACTGCTTGAACCGCTCGAACTCGCGGACGGTTTCGCCGGGCTGCCGCAGCCACGCCGGGATGTTCCGGTCAATCTGCATGATTTCCCTCCCATCATGCGCATTGTTCGATACGTGACAATAAATCGAACCTTGCGGGATGGACGGGTTATCCGGACAGGTCGACGCCGCGCCGTCGGTCGATGCGTACCACCCCGTACGCGCCCGGTGCCACGTGTTCGAGTTCCTTGACAGCCATCAGGCGGCGGGAGCGGGCGTCGGCTTCTTCGGTGCGCGCCGTCACCAGCCTGCGCGCCGACGCCTCGATGCCGGCCAGGGTTTCACGGTCGACCCGCTCGCCTTCCACAGCGACCGGGAGGCCACCGGCTGGGGACCAGCAGCGCTCCCGGTATGGGCAGTCCTTGCAGGTCTCCAGGCCGTTGGCCGGGTCGCGGGGGGCGAAGTCGGGGTTCGTGGCGTGCGCGGAGAGCTGGGCGATCCTGCGGTGCAACGCCTCCCGTTCGGCCGCTCCGTAGGGCAGGACGATGACGTGGTCCTTGCCGTACGCCCGGTCCAGGGCGATCAGCGCGCAGGTGGTGACGTTGCGGCCTTCCTGCGCGAGCGCTTCCGCGTACGTCCACAGCTGGAGCAGGTAAGTGCGGGGAATCTTCCCGGCCTTGAGCTTGGTGATGACCTGCGGTGCGCACGTCTTCAGGTCGATGACCATCGTGTTCCTGCTGCCGGGGTGGGTGATCGCCAGATCCAGGCGGCCGGGGATGCGTACGGGCCCGGAGGCCAGGGTGACGTGGTGCTCTTCCAGGACCTGGTACTGGAGGTCTTCGAACTGCTGCCGCAGCGCGGGGACGAGCTTTTCGTGAATGGCGGTGCCGATGTGGGCGAGCCGCTTCTCCTCCACCTCCTGGGGGCCCGCGGCCGGCACGGGTGGGGGCGCCGCCTGGGGCCAGGCGCCCGGGCGGCGCTGCGCGAGCGGAACGACCGTCGGCGCGGGCGTGCGCCAGCCGATCACCGGCCACACATCGGGGCGTGCGTACGAGAGTGCGTAGGCGGCCTTGCGGGTACAGCCACCCACGCCGGTCGCGGTCACCAAGCGGGCATCGTGGGTGGAGGACTCGGTCAGGGCCTTGAACGCACCCGTCACGGCGTCGCTCAGCAGGGATGCGATCCGGTCCGCGTCCGTTCCCGGCTCCGGACCGGCACCCCCTTCGGGCTCGGGCGCGGCCACAGCGGTCAGCGTCATCGTGTGCTCCCCTCCGCTTCGTCGGTATCGGGCACGGGGAAGCCGGTGTTGCCGTCGGCGACCGGTGCGTCCCCGGGGAGGTCGAACGCGCCCTCCACGCTGCGCTGCGCCGCCGCTGCGGAGGCCGGCCGCCGTCCGCCGGTCTTGGGCGGGGTGTAGGTGGCGGCGAAGATCCTCTTGTTGCCCGTCTTCGACACGCACGTCAACGACAGGTAGCCGCCGGTCTTGAGGAAGCGGGCTCCGGCGTCGGCGACGGCGGTGTTGATGACGTCGCGCTTCTGTCCCGCCCGTACGTCCACGATCCACCGGTTGGCCTCCGCCCCCTCGCCGTCGCGCAGGCGCAGGGTCAGCATCATCTGCGGGATGCCGGGCTCGATCCATTTCGGTTCGCGGGTGCCGAAGTGGGAGTCCTGCTGCCACAGGATCTCGGTGATCTCACCGCACGCCTTCTGCCCGACTTCGAGCTTGGCGTACTTCTCCTCTCCGCGCCCGGCAAGGAATCCGATCTGCTCCTCGGGCGTCGGCGGCCGCGCGGGGGTGGCCTGGTCGTTGCTGTTGTTCACCGCGTGCTCTCTTCTCACGACCTCATGAGCCCATGGGCGCACCTATGGGTTCATCCTGTGATCGATCGTGGAATGCGCGGGCGAGGAAAAGAAAGCACACGGGCAAATCGGCACGCCGTGCGAGAGCTGAAAGAGACCTGGTCGTATGACGATCGCGGGTACCGGCCCGTGGACCGGTACCCCTCGGCGCGGCCCTGTCATGGCTAGCTACGCCTACCAGGCCAGGCACCGAAGGACTCTACGCCGTCTATGTATACGTACAGGCGAAAGCGCACAGAGTACACGTGGCCTGCGGTGACGCCTTTTTGCGGGGCGTGTCATACGGCAGAAATCACCTGGCCGGCTGCGATGCTCATGGACCCAACCAGCACCTGCCTTGGGAGGTTATGTGGCCATTCAGCCGTTCCGGATTCGCCTGGTGGGCACCAGGGATCTGCTGCACCATTCGGTGATCCTCGCCGACCCCGACAGCCAGGCCGCCAAAGAGATCGCGAAGATCGCCGGGAAGCGGAAGAAGACCGAGGACGACCGGGCCGAGCTCGGGAAGCTGGAGATGAAGTACGGCATGTACTGGGAGGAGGTGGTCGGTCCCTACATGCCAGGCGAGAACATCGAACGCTCTCTGCGTGACGGCGGCGTCATCACCCGCTCCGGCACGAAGATCCAGCGCGGTGTGTTCATCGAAACAGACTTCAACAAGCTCGAATACCGGCACGAAGAGCGGAACTTGGAAAAGCTCGCCGAGGACCATCGTTTCCACTACCGCAAGGTCGTCACCGTTCAGCGCGCCAAGGTCGTGCGTACCAGACCGATCTTCAAGAACTGGTCCTGTGAGGCCGAGGGCATCCTCAACACCACAGTGCTTTCCCTGGACGAGCTTCAGGAGATCGCCACCAACGCTGGCACGATGATCGGTATCGGTGACTACCGGCCCCGCTTCGGCCGTTACAAGGCCCGCGTCACGCCCCTCGCCGAGCTGACCAGCACCAAGAACGACGAGTACAGCGATGTCGTCGTCTGACAAGCCCGCACAGCAGCCGTCGATGACGCAGCTGGTGTACGAGATGATGGCAGAGGCGGAGGTCGGCGACACCATCACCTACAAGGCGATCGGGGAACTCATCGACCGCGATCCCGACGAACCGATAGGTCTGGCGGCGATCCGGCAGACCGCCGACCGGGCCCGCAAAAAGCTCGGCGCCAAGCACGCCCGCAGCGCCATGACCATCTGCGGTGTCGGATACCAAATCGTCAACGGAATCCGGCACATGGGCCAGGCGATCGTCCATTCCCGCAAAGCACGCACCCAGGTCAAACGGTCAACGGAAATCCTCTCCGACGTCGACTCCAGCACGCTCAGCCACCAGCACCGCTCCCAACTACGGCGCAGCCGCGATGTGATGGCCGCGCGCCTGGACATGATGGACGCCGACGACGCCCACGCCCAAGCGGAAGCGAAGGTGATGGAAGAGCTCCGCGAGTTCAACCAGCGCCGGCGCGAGGAACGCGGGCGCCCCGACTGGACCTGACCGACCTGCACGACGAGGCGCGACCGGGCTAGGCGCGGGCTCGGCACGGCCAGCCTCTGCGCGGTAGGGCGTGGCGAGGGTTCCCGCCCCACGGGACGGGAACACACCATCTTGTGCGGTGCGGGGTTTGGTGGGGCCAAGCTGGTCCCGGCGTGGTCCCCCGTCCTACGGGACGGGGGACAGCCCGTACGGACGGAGGGGCCGTACAGGTCCGTGACTCGCCGGTGCTGGGCAGGTCCTTGCGGGCCGGGCCAGACCACGCCATGGCTAGCCCCGCCCTTGGCCGGCCTTGGTATGCCTCGCCACGGCCAGGCCCTCCTCTCCTAGTCTTGCCCCGGCATGGGCCCTCGCTCCACGGAGCGGGGAGCACACCATCTCGTGCGGGCGGAGGGACCGCATGAGGCCCACACGGGGCTGGGGTTCGGCTGGTCCAGGCGGGGCTGCGGCCACCCATGCCAGGGCAGCGCTCGCCCAGGCAGTCCCAGGCAGCACGTGGTGGAGCTAGGGCCCTTCGTCCCACGAGACGAGGGCAACATCATCTTGTGCGGGCGGAGGGGCCGTACAGGACCCGCACGGCTCGGCTCGGCAAGGCGAGCCAACGCGAGGCGATGCGTGGCGAGGGCTCCCGTCCCACGGGACAGGGACATCCCAGGAGCGCAGAATTGTTGTTCCCCGGCCGGACGTGGCCAGGTTAGGAGCGGCTGGCCAAGGCAGGGCGAGGGGCCCGTCCTACGGGGCGGGGACACACCTACTGGCGGAACCAGTCGGGGGTCTTCGGGGAGCGTTTGCCCTGCGTCAGGTTCCGCGTCAGTGCGGGGGCGCCTTCACGGTGGGTCAGGCCGCACTGCGTGTAGGCGTCCGTCAGCTTGTCGACGACCTCGTTCTCGTCCAACGGCATGCCGCCGCCGATGATCTGGCCGAGGCCGTAGGCGGTGTGAGCGAGAGTGTTGTTGCGGTCCCCCTGCGGCGCGGTAGCGACCCGGTCGATGGCCGCGGTGAGTGCGGCTTCGCAGTAGCGTGCGGCCCGGTCCCAGGCGTCCCCTGCGTCCTTGAACGCCCGCACTGCCGTACCCATCGCGCGCGCCGGCCGCGGTGGCGGGTCGGGCTCGGGGTCGATGGCCAGGTTACGGGGAAGGTGCTGCATCTGGTGTGTGCCGTCCCATCGGTAGCGCTTGCCGTCCGGATGCAATGAGGGAGGGAGGACGACGCCGCATTTGTCGTGGAGGAAGTCGATACCGGCCAGCCCCTCCAGGTGTTTGGCGATCTTGGTGTGGTCGGGCATGGCGTCGGTGGAGAAGAAGCAGTGCAGGCCCCCTCCTCCGGTCCAGGAGCGCAGCGTGTCGTCGAAGACCGACTCCAGCCGTTCCTCCAGGACGTCCAAGGCGATCGGGATGTTCTTCCCGGCCTGGTTGGCCTTGAACGCGGGATCGTTGCGCGGGTCGTAGTCGATGACCGCGACCCCCGAGCGTGCGGGCTGGAAGGCGATGTTGTGCCCTCGGAAGGGGCCGGTCCACCACTGCCACACCCGGCGCGGGTCGCTGGTGGCCGACCGGTAGCCGTGGCACGGCCATGCATCGTCGTGGGAGCCGCAGCGGCATGCGGTGCAGTCCTCGGCGCCAGCGCCCTGTTTGCGGCATTCGTGGCAGGGCGGGCACAAGGCGACGGGCAGCTTGGTGCGGCGTCGCAGCGGATACACCCACCACCCCGCGTAGGCGTAGCCCATGGCGGCCTTCGCGTACGGGTCGTCGACCCCGGCCATCAGCAGTCTCCATTCGATTCCGGCAGGCCCCCTCCTCGTGCTCTTGTCGCGTTCGCTCCGGGCGGTGCGAACTAAGCGACCAAAGCGAACCAAGTACCCCACTGTGGCTGTGACCTGTGTGAATGGGGCTGGTCATAGTTCGCGCCCGCCAGGGGCCAGGTCGCGAACTAAGTCCGCCCGGCAGGACCCTGGGAGCGAAGTATGCGAACTATCTCCCTGACGTTTGCGCAGGTCGCATGCAGTGCCGGAGGGTTAGTTCGCTTTGGTCGCTTAGTTCGCGCCCCGCAGGCCGGTCGCAGTCGGCAAGCTGCCTGGGGGCCGGGGGTGTTCGAAGGCGTCACAAGCCGCCACCGTCGTCTTCAGCTGCTTCGAATGCCTGGGCGGCGTCCGCATCGTAGAAGTAGTGCTGCGTTGGCCGGCCACGGCCGGGCTGCTTGACCATCCCGAATCCCGGCTGCTGCAACAGCCGCTCCAGGACGTCATCGAGGACGCCGCCCGAGCAGTGGCCCTTGAAGACCTTCACGGTGATCTCCTTGCGGGACATGCCCGCCGTCCCGGCGTTCATCAGCGCGCCCATCACCTTGTCCAGGCGGGCGTCCCCGGACGAGGCGGCGCCGATCAGGACTGCGGCCGAGGCCCGGGCGTAGCGGACGAGCGCGTGCGCGGCCTTGAGGTGGACGACGTGGATGGCGTCGGCGTGGTCGGCGATGGCGTAGAGCATGGCCAGGCGCATGCAGTACGGGGCGGTGCGGGTGACGAAGTCGTCGAGGGAGGTGTTGCTGCCGGAGCCGTTGCACGCGGGATAGATCAGGTCCTTCCACTCGCTGCGGGCCTCCGGTGTCATGCCGAGTTCGTCGAGGAACCGGCCGTGGTCGTAGATGTCGCGCAGCCGACGGCCGTGCTCGTCCAGCAGCGCGGGGTCGACGGGGCGCGGGAGGGCGATCTCGTCGTTGCGGTGCACGTAGATCGTCAGGAAGCGGTTGTAGGTGCCGCCGGAGACGTCGCTGTTGGAGACCAGGTCGCGGAACTCCTTGGGCGTGATATCGCCGATCACCGCGACGTGGGGGAAGCTCGCCTTCCTGGCCGAGCGGTTGAGCAGCGCGAGATCGGACCCGTCCCAGCACTGCCGCAGCACCCCCGACAGTGAAGACCCTTGCCGGTGGGCGCGGCGCATGGTCACGCCCCACTCCGACTCGCGCAGCAGCCGACGCTTGTCGGAGGGGTCGACCTTGCCTCCGGCCGAGGCCCACGCGTTGTCCTCCCACCGCCCCTGGGATGCCGCCTGCACTGCGGCTTCCAGGGTCTTCAGCTGGTTCTCGAGGTCCTGGGCGGCGAAGTCCCACTGGTCGCGGACGGTGTCCTTGCTGGCCTCCTCCGACTTCGATTTCGCCTTCATCCACTTCTCGCGGACCTCTTCGACCTGCTCGGTGGTCACATCGGCGATGGACTCGATCAGGCCCTCGCCGGAGGACAGGCCGGAGGTGATGTTGTTCTGGGCGAACGTCGGCAGGGCGCGGCGCACGAGGGTCAGGGCGTCGGAGGCGCAGGTGCCTTTGCGGCCGTCGGCTGTGGCGCCGGCGATCAGGACGTGGATGATCCCGCGGTGCTCCTGGTTGCCGATCAGTACGTGCGGGCCCCGGCCGAGCGCGCACCCGAGGGCGGCGATGAGGTGGGCGAGGGTGCCGACGGGGTCGGCCTCGCTGTCGCGCGACATATCCAGGGCCATGCGGCCGAGGGGGCCGGTGAAGACGGGGTCCTCCGGAACGGGCCCGGGGCGGAAAGGGCGTTGCTTGCCGGCCGCCCCGATGCCCGAGTACAGGCTGAGTCCGCCTTTGGCCTTGCGGGGGGCTCGGCCTCTGCCGATCGGGGGGATGTAACTGTCCGGGGCGGGCTTCAGATTGGGCAGGCCGTCGAATGCCTGTGGGCCCGGAATCTGTCCCCCGTCTTCGCTAAGGTTCATGGTGATTCCCTGCTGAGAAGATGGCGACGGCCCCGGGTGCGCTGATGTCCGGGGCTTCGCTGCGCTCGGGGGCTATGAAGCGGCGGCAACCTGGTGATGGTCGCCGCAGGGGCAGCTGTCGGGGTGGACCAGGAACCCGTCCGCGTTCAGGTACGGGTCGTCGTCGGAGAACGCGGCGATGCCCGGCGGTTGCTCGGGGCGGGCGGCGGCGACGAGCTGGGCGGGGGGTACGCCGAGGCGTTCGGCGAGGGGGATGGTGGCGACCGCGAGGTGGCCGCCGAGTTCGAAGCCGTCGAGTTCGCCGTTGCGGACGGCTTTGCGGACGCGGCCGGGGACGACGCCCATGGCGCGCGCGGCAGCGGTGGCGCTGAGGACGAACGGCACGGGGGAAGCGTCGAGGGGTTCGGGCATGGCGGTGCCTTCCGGTGTGCGTGCGGGGCGACGCACGTTCACAGAGGGGTTCGCTTACACCTATACGCCACTCACGTAACAAAGAGCACAAAAAGGCGCATTCACGGGCGATTTGGGCGCGTCGCATTCCAACGATCGCAGAGAGTTCTTGAGTTGGCGGACGTCGTGCACCAATGATCGTGCGGAGTTTTGCAGTTGAGGGTCGGGGCGCGGCGTGCCCGATCAGCAACCGCACCCCCACCCCGCCCTCACGCCGACCCGGCTTGCACAAGGCACAAAGGGGAACCGGCACCAGCGCAAGGACGCCTGGGCCATCGCGTCACGAAGAAGGGCTGCGCGTCGCAGGGATGCGCAGCGGCAACCGCTCTCCCGTACGCGCGGCCGGCCGCTGCTGGGGGATCGCCGACAGCGGTCGCTCGCGACGGGGTGGTTCGATGTCGTCGGACATCACGGAAGGAGCAGGGGGCACGGGCTCGTCCTCGTGGCGGTAGAGGCTGTGGATGCTCGGCTCGTAGTGCGGCTCGTCCGCGTCGTGATGACGGCGGACCTCGTTGACGGTGACCGCGATCGTCACCGGCGCCAGCCCCAGCACCAGCGCGACGAACACCACCGCGTAGTACGTAACCGGACGCTCACGGCCAGGACGGGTCATGACCACCACCCTGGCCGCCTCGCTCGCCCGGCGCCAAGATCCTGGCACGCACCATCACCCCCCTGCGCGCCCCGGCCCATACTGTCCGGGTGCCCGATTCGCTTCGCCCGCCCGCGCCACGCCCGTGTGCCAGTTGTCCCTACCGCCGCGACGTACCGTCGGGCGTGTGGGCGTGGGAGGAGTACGAGAAGCTGCGCCGTTACGACCGGCCCACCTACGAGCAGCCGAGGTGGATGTTCCAGTGCCACCAGTGCGAGCGCGGCCACCCGGGCCGGCGGGTCTGCGGCGGGTGGGCGGGCTGCCACGGAGCCGAACTCCTCGCCCCGCGCCTCGCACTGCTCGACGGTCACATCGACGGAGTGGCCTTCCAGGCCATCGTCGGCTACGTCTCGCCCGTGCCGCTGTTCGCCTCCGGCAACGCCGCGGCCGACCACGGGCAGGCCCGCGTCGACGACCCCGGTGAGGACGCCGAGCAGCTGATGGTCAAGATCGCCCGGGTGCGCAGCGACCTCACCCCGTCTTGAGCTGCCACGCCACGGCGAGGAGGTAGCCGACCAGCGCCCCGAACCCGGCGACCGCCATCACATGCCGCCAGTTGAGCGGCAGCGACGCGAGTGCCGGGTAGATCACCACCAGCGCCGCTGCCGCGGTGTCCGCGTAGTACAGACCCGACGGTGCGGGCCGGTAGTTCGCGGCATGCGACTCGATCGCCCAGCCGGCCGCCACCAGGAACCCGGTCAGCAGCACGAAGCTGCTCAGCAGCCCGGTGCCCACCGGTGACAACGACGGATGCGTCCCCGCCTCGTCCCCGGCGTGCCGCACCCCCAGCGCGATCACCGCGAGCAGGGCCCCGCAGAGGGCGGCGAGGGCGGGCCAGTAGTGCATCCAGCTCATGGTCTCCTCCACAGGAGTGCAGCGGTCGCGGCAGAGGCGGGGACGATGACGGTGAGGAGCAGCAGCATCACCAGCACCGGCGCCTGCCCCGCCACCTCTTGCGGCACGACAGGCGTCGGCGGGACGGCGGTCGTCGCGCACGGTCCGCCGGGCGCCGCGGCAGGAGTGGGGGCGGGGGTCATGCGGGGTGCAGTCCCAGCTGCATCACGGCCCGGCACGCCGACTCCAAGGCGCCCTCGATCCACGCCCGGTACGGCGCCGACGTACTGCAGCCGGCGAACACCAGGCGCCCGTCGGCCTCGATCGTGCGGGTGTCGGGGCCCAGCGCCACAGCCTGGCCGGGTGCGTAGATCGCCGCCTCGCCGCAGGAGAAGGGGTTGTCCATCCAGGACGCGGAGGCGTACCGGCCGGTGTAGGTGCGCCCCACGACGGGGCCGTGGAGGTCGGTGAGCAGGTCCAGTGCGCGCGCGGCGCGCTCGTGCTCGCTCAGGGAGTCCCACAGTTCCGCGTCGTCGGCCCACGTGTACGAGGCGATGACCACGCCGCCGTCGACACCGAGCGGGTGGGAGGGGTAGACGACGGTGCGCAGCGGGGTGTCGGTGACGTCCTGGCCGCCCACTCCGGCGTCGTGGTCTTCCCACCAGCGCTGGTTGAATTCGAGCATCTGCTTGCTGCCGGCGCCGTAGTGCAGGAGCTCGACCGCCTGTTGCTTGCCGTAGGACAGTGCCGGGTTGAAGTCGACGTAGCGCAGGCAGGAGAAGGGGGCGGTGATGACGGCGTGGTCCGCGTCCATCGTGACCTCGCCGTCGGAGGCGCTGTCGAAGGTCAGCCTGACCTTGTGGGGGCGGGTGTCCACCGCGGTCAGGCGCAGTCCGTGCCGGACGGGCGGGGCCTGGCGGGCGAGGGCGAGCGGGAGTTGGTCCATGCCGCCTTCGATCTGGTAAAGGCTGGCCCCCGCTGCCAGCGCCTGCGCGGTGAGGTAGGAGTGCATCACGGACATGGGCATGCGGGCGCTGATGCCCTGGAGGGCACCGACGAGTTCGGTGGTGTTCTCGCCCCACATCTGTCCCTCGATCAGCCACCGGCGCAGCGACCACTCGTCGTAGGTGTCCAGGAACCGCGCCCAACCGTCGGCGGACGTGGCGGTGTTGCGGATCGGTGCGAACGCGGTTTCGAGCAGGGCCCGCGCGGTGAGCGGCTGCCGCACCCCGAACACCTTGTTGATCACCGCAGGGTCGTGGCCGTACGCGTCCTGGAAGACCGTGGCGCCGCCCGCGCGGATCAGACGGTGGCTGTTGGCCAGCTCGAACGACTGAAGCGGCAGCCCCAACCGTCTGATCAGGCCGAGGGCGAGCCGGTGCTGGGCGGGAATGCGCATCGCCCCCGCCTCGCCGTAATGCCCCGGCCCGGCCCATCCGCTGCGCACGGTCTTGATGCGGCCACCGACGCGGACGTTGGCCTCGGCGATCGTCACCCGGTGCCCGGCCCGGTGCAGCATCCACCCGGCCGCGAGCCCGGCCATGCCGGCGCCGACGACCACAACGTGCTTGCCTGTTCGCACGCTCTTCGGTCCCGGGCCGTTCAGCAACCGGCGGTAGAGCGCACGCAGATCCTGCCCGTGGTCGTCGGTGCCGGTGATGTTCCGGGCCACCTCCAGACACCGCTGCCGCCGCGCGGTGACCGCGGCGGCCAGGCTGGTGTGCGAGAGCGTGTACTCCAGCGCGGCCCCGGCCGCGAGCGCGGCGCCGGAGGCGAGCAGGCGACGACGGGTGGGAGCGAAGGCGAGCAGGCCGTCAGTCAACGAGCCCACCGATCCCGGACGGCACCTGCGGCGCCTCGCCCTTGGGCCCCCGCCCCCGTGAGGTGACGTAGTCCGCCAGAGCTGCGATCACGAAGCTGACGAACGCGACGCTCCCGCAGGTCATCAGCACGGCCGCCATCAGCCGCCACGTCCCCATGCTCAGCGCACCGGCCAGCAGGCCGTACATCCCGTACACCGACAGCGCCGTGATCGCGACGACAGCCGCCCGGGCCGGAAGAGAAGTTTTCGTCACCATATGGCCGATTCTTCTCGTACCACCTGTTCACTGTGGGCCATCCGCGCCGCCCGCTCACCCACTCGCGCGAAAACCCGTCAAGACTCCCGTGCGGCGACTTGCCAGGCCGTCACGGGGCGCCGAACCAAGCATGTTGTGCTATTTGATGCCTATTCTGCCGTTGTGGCCGAAATCGTTATTACGTTCCTGCTCGCGCTCGGCACCACCGCCCGCCTGACGCGCCTCGTCGCACAGGACACCCTTCTTGCTCCCTGGCGCGAAAAGCTCGTCCGCGCAGCTCACCGCCGGTCCGAGACCGCAGCCGGCCGCGCCGTGCGCTGCGTGATGCAACTGGCGGCCGAGATCGTCCACTGCACGTGGTGCGCCTCGGTGTGGGTGGCCGCCGTCGTCACCGTCGTCGCCTACTACTTCGCCGACAACGCCGCAGTGCGCATCCTCGCGGTCCTGTTCACCCTCTCCTACCTGACGGGCCTGCTGGCGACCTGGCTCGACCCGGCCGAACGCGACCCCCGCGAAATCGTCCACCACTTCCCGACCGAACTGCGTATCACCACCAGCAGCGCCGACGGCAAGAGCTGAGCCCAGGAGGGACGTTGTGGCGGCCAGGGCGAAGCCGAGAATCCCGAAGATCACCCGGCACGACACCGAGGTACTGGGGATCGACCCAGCAAGTGGGCAGGCGCGTCCCACCGGGCGCCGCCTTGTCATCGCCTCCGCCGCCCTCGTCTCCCGCGACCAGGTCCACACCGTCATCTCCCGCCCCCGCGATTGGCAACGGGAAGCCTGGGAGCTCTACGACTCCATCCCTGAGCTGCATTTTTCGCTGGAGTGGCAGGCCAACGCCTGCTCCCGGGTACGCCTTTATGCGGGCCGCGTCGACCCCGACGGGTCCACGGCGGCCACGCCCGTGGACGAGTCCGACACGGACGCGGACAAGCTTCTCGCTCCGCTGGCAGAGCTGTTCGGCGGGCAGGTCGGCCAGGCCGAGGTCATCCGCCGCCTGGTCTCCCACCTCCAGATCCCCGGGGAGACCTACCTCGTCGGATTCGACGACAAGGAGACGAAGAAGCGCAGGTGGATTGTGGTCTCCGGCGAGGAGATCGGCCGGGACATCACGGGCGAGAACTTCACCGCGATGCTGCCCGACCGGCCGGAGAAGGTGACGCTCGACGTCGGCACGGGAAAGCGCCAGGACGTCATGATCCGCATCTGGCGGCCGCACCCCAAGGTCGCCATCGACCCCGACTCGGCGCTGATCCCGCTGCGTTCGGTGCTGCGGCAGATCCAGAACTTGGACGCCCACATCACCGCGGCCTCCGACAGCCGCCTCGCCGGCGCCGGAATCCTCGCCGTCCCGGACGAGCTGTCCTCCCCCGACGAGCGCCAGTCCGAGGGCCACCCCAACCCCTTGCACCCGGACCCCTTCTCCCATGCGCTGATGGAGGCGATGCTCGCCCCACTGAAGAACCGCGACGCCGCCTCCGCCGTCACGCCGTTGATCGTCAGGGGTCCTGCTGAGGCGATCGACAAGATCAAACACATCTCGTTGGCGACACCGTTCGACGCCAAGGTCTCCGAGCTGCGCGAGCAGGCTTTCCACCGCATGGCCACCGGACTGGACATCCCCAAAGAGATCATCACCGGTATCTCGAACGCGAACCACTGGAACGCCTGGAACGTCGACGAGCAGTTCGTGAAGGTCGCGGTCGCCTCCATCATGGGCCTGATCGCCGAGGCCCTGACCACACAGTTCTACCGGCCGGCCCTGCGCGCCCTCGGTATCGAGGAAGCGGACTCCTTCGCGATCGGCGTCGACCTCTCCCCGCTCAGCCAACGCCCCAACCGCGCCCCGGAAGCGTTGCAGGCCCACGAACGCGGAGTGCTCTCCGACGAGGCGCTGCTGCGGGAGATCGGCTTCGACCTCGAGGACTACCCCGACGAGGAAGAACGCCACCGCCGCCTGCTGGAAAAGCTCGTCCTCGCCAACCCCAGCCTCGCGGCGATCCTGCTGCCGGACCTGGGGATCGACATCAAGATGCCGCCCACCGTGACGCCGCTTCCCACCGGGCGCGGGCGCCGGGCACGGGCCGTTCTCACCCGCGCCGACCAGGCCGAGCCCGCCGCCGAGGAGACGCCGCGCGACGAGATCCCCGGCAAGGGCCAGCCGCCCGAACAGCAAGACGGGGCCGAGCAGCAGCCGGCTACCGGTGAGCAGCGCCCGCGTCCGGCGCTGGCCTCCGCCGCCCCCGTCGAGGAGGAGCAGCCAGCCGGGCAGGCCGTGGTCGAGGTTGAGGCTGAACCTGACGCCGAACCCGAGGAGAGCGTCCCTGAAGGCGAGACCGACGCCGAGGCCGAGACCGCGCCTGCCCCGCTGCCCGACGCGGAGACCGTGGCCGACGGCTCGTACCTGAAGGCCGCGGCCTGTGCCGAGGAATGGCGCGCCAACTGCTTGGAGGTCGGGGTCCTGCGCGCCTTGGCCCGCGCCGGGCAGTGGCTCCTCAACGCTCACGGCCGCATCTACCGCGGCCGGTTGCGGGACGTGCCCCTGCACGACATGCATACCGTCCTGGCTGCGCAAGAGAACTGGTTGAATGCGATGCTGGCGGACGCGTACCCCGAGCTCACCGCCTCGCTCGCGCACCGGCCGTGCATGGTGGGCGCCGTCGACAAGTACGTGCGCGCTCTGATCATCGCGCAGCTTCCCCACCACCGGGACTACCTCGCCGCGGTCATCGAACAATCCGGATGCGGTGAGCGCCGTGCCGCCTGAAGAACTCCACCCCCAGCCCCCGTCTCGCCGGGGTACCGAGAAGCCGCCGCCGCTGACCGGTGACGAGGAGGCCCTGTACGAGGCGTACCGCGCAGCGCAGCAGGCATACCTGCGCGCCGCGCGCCGCGCCGTCCTCGAACACCGGCCGCCGCCGCTGACTGCTGCCGGGCTGCGCCCGGACTTCCGTCTGTGGCCTGATCCGGGGCTGTGGCAGGTGTTGGTCGACCGTCACGTGCGCCCGGTGTTCGCCCGGATCTTCACCCGTACGCTGCGGGGTGCTCCGGAGGCGGCGGAGGGGCTGTGGCAGCAGCTTCTTCACGCGGTCGCGGGGTGGCCGCTTCGGGTGTGGGACCGGGTGCAGAGCAGGCTGGCCGGGGCCCCCGACGAGGACGGGCAGCGGCAGGCGGTCATCGACGCGCTCGCCGACGATGAGTGGGAACCGCTCGCCCGGCAGATGGCGGTGACCACCGCGACCGCCACCAGCTCGGGCGCCGCGGCAGAGCAGGCCCGCGCCGACGGCGGCATGGAACTGATCTGGCGGGCCGTCCATGACGAGCGGACCCGGCCGTGGCATCGCGAGGCGGACGGGCAACGCCAGCCCGCTGGCCTCCCGTTCACCGTCGGCGGGGAATTTCTCATGTTTCCTGGCGATCCGACTGCTTCGCCCGGTAACCGCGTAAATTGTCGCTGTGGCCTCAAGGCCGTCCGCCCGCGCGCGGTGGCCGCTGCGGCCGAGGAGGAGAGCATGACCGCAACCACCACCGATCCCATCACGGCGGCGGCCACGGCGGATACGTCCCTGCCCTGGGCGCCACGCGACACCGTCTGGGACGCGAGTGCCGCCCAGTCCCGCGTCCTGGCCTGGGCAAAGGGCGACGCCGCAAGGCTCGCCAAGTCCTTCGTCTACAAGGACCCCGCGCTGGACGCGACCAAAGCCATCGCCTACAAGCTGCCGGTGGTCGACATCATCGGCGGGCAGCCCAAGCTCGTCTGGCGCGCCGTCGCGAACGCCGCCGGCCGCCTGGGGCAGCTCAAGGGCGTCTCCCCCGAGGAGCTGGGCAAGATCCGCTCCCGCCTCGCCACCCTCTACAGCCAAGCCCGCAAGCACTTCAAGGACGAGGAGATCCCCGCCCCCGACGCCGTCAAGGCCGCCGCCGATACCGATGGCGGCGAGGACGAGGGGAGGCCACTGTCCGCGGAGGAGATCGACAAGGCGATTGCGGCCCTCGTCACCGAGCTCGACGACGGGGAACTCGATGACGACCTGGAGGAGGACGTCGCCGAGTACGACAACGACCAGCACGCCAAGGCCACGACGGCCGCGGCGACCACCGTCGAAGCCTCCGCCACCGACGACGCGGGCACCGAGCCCGAACTCAAGCACGATGTCGCCGGGTGCCACGACGCCGCGCCCCGCTTCGATCCGGCTCCTGCCCCGGTCCGCCTGAAGATCATCACAGCGTCGGCTGCCACCACCACGTGGCCGCCCCCGGCCGGCTGGTTCTCCAGCCCCCAGCTCGACCGCCCGCAGGCCATCCGCGTCGACGCCAGCGGCCGCATCACCGGACACCTCGCGGCGTGGGAGAACGACGGCCAGCCCAACTGCCACATCGGCATCACCGGCGAATGCGTCGTCCCCCCGCACTCCCGCAGCGGCTACCGCTACTTCCACCAGACCGCCCTGGAGACCTCCGACGGCAAGGAGGTCGAGGTCGGGCTGATCACCATGGACACCGGGCACGCCCCGCACGAGGCCATCGGCGCGGACGCCGCGGTCGCCCACTACGACAACACGGGCACGATGGCCGGCGTGGTTCGCGCCGGGGAAGACCGGTACGGCATCTGGGTCGCGGGCTCCATCCTGCCCTCGCTCACCGACGACGAGCGGCTGCGGCTGGGGCTGGCCCGGTTCTCCGGCGACTGGCGGGAGCGCAACGGCGGCCTGGAGCTGATCGCGGCGCTGGCGGTGAACACCCCGGGCTTCCCGAACCCGGCCGTGAGCCGGGAGGCGGTCATCGCGGCCGGGATGATCCTTCCCGACGAGCTCTCCCTGACCGCCGCCACCCAGGCCGCGCCGTGCGGCGGGCACTGTACTTGCCAGGCGCGCGAGCAGGGCGAGAGCGATGCGCAGCGGTGGGACGACAACGGCGGCGCCCAGCCCGACGAACCCGCGCCCGGGACGGCACCGGAGGGCGAGGACCTGGACGAGGAGACCGCCAGCCTGGTGGCCGCGATCATCACCTCCCCTGGCTTCGTGGACCCCACCGACGCCGAGCTGAGGACGGTCGAGGAAGTTCTCGATGACGGCAGCGGAGAGGCCGTTACCGCAGCCAACTGGGTATCGAAGTCTGGCGGGTTGCCAAAATATGTGAAACGCATTTCTCGACATCTACGCGAGAAAGGGATGACGGAATCTCACGCAATTGCCGTTGCTATCAATGTAGTTCGGCGTGCGTGTTCCAGTGGCGATCTCAACTTCCCCGGGATTCAGCAGGTTAAGGCGACGACCCGCGCCAAGATGTGCCAAGCGTTCGCCGAGTGGGAAGCGCTCAAGGCGCGCAACAAGGCCAGGAAGGCGGCCTGAAATGGGATGCGGATGCGGCGGCAGCAGCACGTATCGCACCACCACTGGTGGGGGTGGCAGCGGGGTTGGCTACCGGGTCTACTCACGCGACCCGGACGAGGCCGGCGCCGGTCACAGCGGGCCGTACGCCAGCCAAGAAGAGGCCGTCGACGCTGCTAGGACAGCAGGCGGATGGTGGGCCAAAGTCGACTTCTCCACCGGCCGGGTCCTGGACAAGGGCACCCCCTGAACCTGGTGGTCACACGGGCATGGGCATGGCCTTGTTGGGGAAGCAGTAGATCTTGCCCAGGGGGCGCCCCTCGCGGAAGGCGTTCCAGCCGCGGATGAGGAGTTCCATGTTCTGGTGGGACGGCGACGACCCCAGCTTCTCGGCCTCCGAGAACAGCCGGTCCCGCAGCGTCAGGATGGGATGATCGGACTTGAGTTCCGCGCCGTCGTTCAGGCGCCCGAAGAACCACACCGCGTCTCCTGCGTCGATATCCGTGAAGAGGTAGTGGGCCAATCCCGCAATGGAGGGCTGAAGCATGCCCTTCGTGGCGGGCCGCAGGGACGATACCTCGTGGGCCGATTCCAGGATGCCCGGGAACTCCTTGAGGATGCGGCGGGATTCGGGCTTCGTGGGGCGCTCGCTGGAGTGGAACCTGTAGTCCCCTCGATCCCACTTCCACTTCTTGGTGACGATGGCCGCGACGAGCGTGCTGTTGGGGATGCCGTCCAGTTCGAAAACGTCTCCGGTGGTCCTTTTGACGCCCGAGTCCATACTGCCCTGGGTGTCGGGCGGCAGCCCGGTGACGACCAGCGTGGTGATGGACTTGCCGGACTGGACGACGGCAGCCAGACGGTGCTGTCCGTCCAGCACCTGACCGTTGGACGCGATCTTGATTGCTTCGCCGTTGAGCTGCCACGAATCGGCAAGGATGTCGCGGACAAGCGCATCAACATGACGCGGGCGCATATGCCGGTTGTGCGTGTTGTTCTCCAGCCAGGATTCCGCCATCTCCACGGTGACCGTCATGACGACGGCGCGGACGACGTGACCAGAGCGAGGCGGGGGCATCAGCGCGCGTGAGGGCATCAGCATCTCTTTCGTGAATGTCCGGTCCTTCGAGAATGCCCGTACCGCGGCACAGCCAGGTGGACCATCCCGGAGCAGCGGTGTCATGTGGGTGACGAGGGTGCGTACGGATGGCCTAGAGCCGCACCTCCGATCGGACCTGCCACCCCACCCGTCACAGTGATCACCCGCCAGTGTCGGACGGTATGAGAGCGTGGCGTGAACCGACCGAGGACGAAAAACGCATCGCCGGGGCCCGCCCGCGAAGCCGCGAGGGTTGGGCGCTGGTGTGCGATCTGTGCACGCTGACCAAACCCATGGTGTGGTGGCCCGTCCACGAATTCGCCGTGCAGATCCCCGACAAGCCCGGCCGCACGGTCTACCTCTCCGGGGAGCGTCTGGCCACCTGCCGGCTGTGCAAGCGGGATATCGAGAAGAACCTGTGGGACCGGATCACGCGCCGCCGCCCCGGGGGATTCCTGCTGCATCAGGCGATGCTCACCGAGGGATACCGCGAACGCATCGTGAAGTCGGCGTCCCCGGTGCGAGTGGCCGACTGGCCCTGACACCAAGCAGGTCCGTACAGATGCCACGCACGCCGCACGAGAAGGGGATGCCTGTGACTGCTGCCAGCGATCCGAGCGTCGACAGGCTGCTCGCCCGCGTCCCCGCTCCCTTGCGCGAGACCGGGCTATGGGCACGTCCTTTCCAGTTGGAGAACCCCACGAACTCCGAGCGCTTCGCCGACGGTGTCGTGTGGCCGGACGGGCGCGTCACCGTGGCCTGCACCACCGGCGCGCCCGGCCGGGCGAAGGCCGAAGCGCACTTCAACTTCGCCTCTCTCGGCCACGCCCAGTACCTGCCCGGCATGCAGCACCTGGTGCCGGTGTGGGAGGAGCCCGGGCCGGCCGACGTGTGGGTGGAGGTCGGGCAGGTCCGCGTAGCCGAGATTCCCGTCGCCGACTTCTGCCTCATGCCCATGGGGTCGGTAGCCGCCAGATGGAGGACAGCCCCGGGCCGCTTCGAAGCCGCCACCGATCTGCCCGCCTTCATGATCGACCACGATATGAGCGCGTCCACGATGTTCGTCATGCGTCCCGGACCCCGCATCACCAGAGCCTGGGACACCGAGGAGACCGAGGGGAAATAGCCTGTGGTGCGACACCTGAGCCCTGCCGAACGTCAGGACCGCTCCGACCGCATGGTCCGCATGTACGTGGACGAGAAGCTGAGCCTGCGCAAGATCGCCGACGCCGAGGGCTGCGCCTACGGCACGGTGCACCGCATGCTCAAAGACCGCCGCGTGACGTTCCGGCCCCGGGGTTTCGCGAGGGCGGACGGATAGAGTGAAGTGGCCCTGCTCCTTTCCGGGGTGTGGTCAACGCGCCCGGCCTGTGCCTCTGACTCTCCCCCCCCCAGCCAGGAGCACGGCCGGGCGCGCCTCACCGCATCAGTGGCGGGGGCGATGCTTCGCCCGCCGTGTCGCGGAGGAGACGATCAGCACCGCGAGTCCGATCGTGGAGACCGCGGCGACGACGATCCAGGCGATCGGGCTGCCGACGCCGGTGTGCGCCAACTGCCCAGCCACCCCGTGACCGTGGCCGTTCCCGCTGCCGTGGTGGGAGCCCTTCCCCGCGTGATGCCCGCCTCCGCCGCCGTGTCCCTTGGGCGGGCAGGGCCGGGTGGCCGTGGCGGTCGGGGACGGGTGGGACGTGGCGGGCGGCCTGGTGGACGCGGGGGACGAGGACGGGGGCCTGCTCGACGGCGGCCTGCTGGTCGGCGGGGACGAGGAGGGGGTGCCGGTCGGCGCAGGCGTGGTGCCGCTCGGCGAGGAGGAGGGCCCGGTCGGCGTCGGCTTGCCGGTCGAAGGAGGCGTGCTCGACGGCGGCGTTGAGACGGTCGGACTCGCTGTCGGCAACGCGGTCGCGGTCGGGCCAGTCGTAGGCGGACCAAGGGGGCAGGGCCGCTTGTGGTAGCCGAGCTCGGCAAGGAACCACGGCGGCAGCTGCATCGGCGAACCGGTCATCGGCGGATGCCAGCCGGGCGGGCACCAGCACGCATCCGTGCCCGGCTCGGGCTGCCCCCACGCCGGCAGCACCGCGGGGTGGGCCTGCCCGGCCGGCGCCGTCGCCAGTACAAGGGACGCCCCGGCCGTCACGGTTACCAGGGCAAGAACGGGAAGATAGCGTCGCACGACGGAAGACCTCCACCGGTTACGCCTCCGGGCACACCCCCGAATGGGTGCGGCCATCGTCCGGGGGCGTGTTGGCTTGATTGTGTCCCCCAGAGGTGATCAAGGCGCACGGATTCCCGCCCGGCGCGTCCCCGCGACGCCTAGCTTCGCGATCGTCCCCGCCGGCCTCGCTTGGTCTCCGCACCCCACACTCCCCACTCGTTTCCGTCCCGCCCCACCTGTCGGCACCGCTCGTGTATGGGGCAGGTCTCGCAGATCGCCTTCACCTTCCGGATCGTCGCCGTGTCCGTGGCGAACCACGACTCCGGGTCAGCCGTACAGGGCGGAACGAACCCATCAGGCAGCAGACTTGCTGGTGTGCTCATGGCCACCACACATACAAGCCAAGGCCGCGCTGCGCTCGCCGGCCGCGTTCATCTCACCAACGTGGCAGCGGCCCGGTGACGCTCAACGCCCCATCCGGCCACAGCGTCCAGCGCGCCTCGCAGTCCAGACAACGCCAGTGCGTTGCCTGCCCCTCCGAGACGTACCGCAGGAACACCGCGCACCGCTCGCACACCGGACACCGCGGCTCGCACTCGCCGCTGCGCCACCTGGTCAGCAGCGCCCCCATGATCCCTACGCTGCCCCCACGTTGATCAGTCCCGTCAGCGGGCCTGCGTCACCGGCCTGCGCGTCCGAGAGCGCGAGGGTGAGGATGGTGGCCGCCGCGAGCGAGGGGATCAGCGCCGAGATCCTGTCATCGGTGACGTACACGGTGTGGGCCCGGGCGTCGGCGAGCCACCTGCGGAGCACCAGCCACGCCACGTCCCGCATGCGCATGTCCAGTTTCACCCCGGCCGGCACGGTGTCGAGCACCGCCCGGTAGCCGTCCGCCTGACGGATGTCGACCATCGCCAGCGGGGTTTTGAGCATGAGCGCGGTGTTCCAGGCGATGCGCTCGCTGGTGCGGTCGGTGACCAGCGGGACGTCGTCGAGTTCGCGAAGGGAGTAGGGGTGGTGCAACACGCTTTCGAGCCTAGGCGGGTGGCGACACGCCTCACCATCACCACCCGCCGTGACCAGGCCGGGTGTGTTTGTCGGTTTAGTCTGAATGTCACTGCTGCTGGCTGGTGGGCCGGGCGTTGGGTTCGTCACGTCCTGAAAGGCCCACCCAAGCCATGTCTTTCATCGATGATCTTGTTGCGCGGATCAAGGAAGCCGAGAATCCAGAAGCCCGGTCCGAGCTGATCGCCGCAGCGGTCGCCGCCGATGACGTCGACCTCGAAGCGGTCTCCGAAGACCTCGCCCGTAAGTCCGGCGCCGTCGACGCCGACGGGGAGATCACGGACGAGCAGGTCGAGCACCTGGGGCTCCTGGCGGAGATCAGCCAGGGTGTCACGGCCCGGGCGGAGCAGATCGACTCAGCCCGGCAGGCGGCGCAACGGCAGGCCACCGCGAAGGCGTTGGCCGACAAGATCGCCTCCACGAAGACGCCGAGCGTGCCGGAAGTGGCCGACAGCTCCCCGGCCGGTGAGGGTGGCGAGCCCGCGGCCGGCGACAGCGTTGAAGCGTCGGGGAGGAAGGGCGAGGTCGTCGCCTCGTCGAAGAAGATCCCGCTGGGCAAACTACGTTCCTCCGGCCCGGACCGCCGGCCCGTGGTCACCGCCCCGACAACGGACCCCTCGCCGGTGTACGTCGAGCGCATGGCGATCAACGCCGCTGGCGACATGCCGGGCTTCTTCGCCGGGCAAGAGATCACGTCCATGGACGCGCTCGCGGCGGCCGCGTCCTCCAAGGTCCAGTCCCTCGCACGCCTTGGCCAAGCGTCCGGCCGGGCCACGCTCGCCACGTTCAACAGGCAGGTCGACGCCGACTTCCTCATCGAGGAAGAAATGCGCGACTGGGGAAAACTGGAGCGCTCGGCCAACGAACAGCTCCTGCCCGGCGGATCGCTCATCGCCGCCATCGAGCACCGGCGCAATTCCCTGACGGCAGGCGTCATCGGGGGAAACTGCGACCCGGACAAGGTCCAGATGACGGCCTGGTGTTCCCCGATGGACATCTGGCGTGACTGGTGCCCCCTCGAAGGCTCCCTCGAAGGCATGGTCGACCTGCCCACCACCGTCACCACCCGCGGCGGTGTCATGTGGCCCAAGACCCCGGACTATTCGAAGGCATTCGCCGACCAGCCGTTCTGCTTCTCGTACAAGGAAATGTGCGAGGACAAAATGGAGGACGGAAAGCCCTTCGAAAAGCCGTGCATCAACATTCCGTGCCAGGTCGGCTGGGAATCATGCGTGCTGGACGCCTGCTCACTGTGCATCCAGGACAACATCCTCATGGCGCGCATCGACGACACACTCATCCGCCGCGCCATCGAGCAGGGCATGTACCTGTTGAGGCGCAAGAAGAACCTCACGCGGCTCACGGAGATCAAGAAGAAGACGCTCGCCGCGCAGGGTGGAAAGACCCTCGACGCCACCAAGGCGATCGAAGTCCACGGGCCGGGCGCGGTCGAGTCGTTCCTGTCCTTCATCGCCCTTCAAGTCGAGCAGCTGCGCTACCGCAAGCGCCTCTCCCGGCAGACGACGTTCGAGCTGCTGCTGCCGCACTGGGTCATCCCGTGGCTGGCCACCGATGTCAGCAAGAAGGCGTGCGTGGGTGACCGGTGGGACCGCGCCGACCGCGACGTGGAGAACTGGCTCGCACAACGCGGAGTTCGGGTCCAGTGGGTGTACGAGTGGCCGTACGACAAGGCCGCCGACGATCCGTTCCCAGTCGATGCGGACAACAGCTGCCTTCCGGTCGCTCTGAACTGGCCGACGAAGTTCGAGTTCCTGCTTTACCAGGCCGGCGCCTTCCAGCTCATCCAGGGCCCGAGCGTCCAGCTTGACGCCATCTACGACAGCGAGCTGCTGAAGAAGAATCGCCGCATCCGCCTCTTCTACGAGGACCTCGAGTGCCTCATCTCCAGGTGCGGCTGCAAGTACCTCTTCGAGGTCGAGTTGTGCCCCAGCGGCCTGTCCGGAGGAACGACGGTCATCGACTGCAAGGGCACGCCCCCGCCGCCCCCGCCCAACGGCAACGGCGACAAGAGCCAGAAGACCGCGGCGGCCGGTACGGCCTCAGCCGGAGCCTCCAAGTAGCCGCCACGACCAGCACGAGCCCCCCGGAATCCTGCCGGGATTCGGGGGGGGCTGCCGGTCGGGAGGCCGCCATGACCACACCCACACCCGTGCTCCGCCCCCGCTACCAGGTCCCGCCGCCCCCGGTGGTGCCGGCCAAGCGCTTCTCCCTGCTCTCGGCCGCACAGGTCGTCGATGAGGGAGGCACCCTGTGGCAGGAAGGCGTCGAGTACTACTCCGACGCCTGCAACTTGGAGACGGGGTTCGTTGACGGCTGGTGCCCGCCGGTGCCGGTGGACGAGCACGGCAACGAGCTGGAGAAGGCGATCGAGTCGTTCTCCCCCGTGAAGGTCACCGCGGACCCCTTCACCATCACCTCCGGTATCGCCTGCCAAAGCCCCGTCTTCGCCGCCATCGACCAGGCCCGGCGCCTGCTGGAGCGGGGTGAGGATCTTCAGGTGGAGCGGCAGTTCTGGCGCCAGCAGATGTGCCGCACCGACGTCCACCTGGTCGGCAAGGACAAGGTCCTCGGCCTGGACGACCTCATCGCCCTGATCGAATCCCATGCCGCCGCCCACTACGCCGGTCAGCTGTTCATCCACGTGCCTGTCAGGGCGCTGGTCTACCTCAAGCAGTACCGGACCTCCGACCAGTACGGGCCTCTGTGGCGTACCGGCTACGGGTCGGTGATCGTGCCCGGCGCCGGATATGTCGGCCTCGGCGGCCCCAACACAGCGGGGCCCGGTGAGCCGTGCAAACCCGAGCCTCCCCCCGGGGACGACGATCCGTGGTTCTGGGTGCTGGCCACCGGCCAAGTCCAGATCCGCCGGTCCGACACGTTCGCGCACGAGGCGTTCGACACCAAGAAAAACCGCCGAGGCGCCATCGCGGAACGCACCTACGTGATCAGCGCGGACTGCTACGCCGCAGCCGGAAAGGCAGATCCGTGCGGCTGCACTCCAACAAGTTCGGGCGGCTCGTCATGACCACCGCCCCGTCATCCTCACATGCCGCGGACAAGGAGAGCCGTCGTGAGTAACTGCATCACCATCAAAGGCGGCGACCGCATTCGCATTACCAGAGTCGACGGGTGCGGGCGGCCGTTGTACGGCGATGAGTGCGGCCAGATCGTCACCAAGGGCATCGTGGAATTCAAAATGAGCCCGGAGGTGGAAGAAGCCGAAGAGAAGTCTCAGAAGAACTTCGCCGGGGAATTCTGTTACTCGGAAGCGGGTTGCGATCAGGTCAAGTGGTGGACGATTGAACTGACTTGGTGCGAGATCAATATCTCCGCCTTCCAGTTCATGAACCCCAACCACCATCTGGTGAAGGACCCGACCACCGGGGAGATCATCGGCTACTACCCGTCGAACCGCATCGACTGCTCCGGCGGCTACGCACTCGAAGTGTGGCTCCAGCTTGTCGCCGGCGGCGGCGAGTGCGGCGGTGAGGAGACCGGCGGCGGGCAGTGGGGGTACATCTTCATCCCGTGGATCTCCGGCTCGACGCCGCAGGAGATCACCATCGGTGGGGAGGACACCATCACCTGGGTCACCTCCGGCCGTGCGAAGATCGGCGGAGCGTGGGGCAAGGGTCCGTACGAGGTGACGTTCGCCGAGGGCGCCCCGCAGCGCCTGCCCGAACCGTTGGGCCCGGACAGCCCGTACGGGCTGCTGGTCACCACGCTGGAGCCGCCCGAAGACCAGTGCGACTGCATGCCCATCCCGCGGCCGGTCCCCGATCCGGCGGACCTGACGGTGACCGCGGTCGACAAGTGCACGCTGGAGATCAAGCCGGACAACCACGGCATGGGAGCGGTGACCGTCGACTGGGGCTCCAAGGCGCCGGACTGCAAGAAGCAGACGGTTCCGGACCTGTCCAAGGTCCGCTGCTGCCTCCCCGACGGGGAACACACCATCAAGGTCTGCGACGCCGCCACCCCGGAGATCTGCCGGGACATCACCGTCACCGCGCCCCTCGACCCCGCGAAGGACGCGCCCCAAGTCGACTTCACGTGCGGCGACGACGGGCGGACCGTGACCTTCGAGGTCGAGATCCCGGTGTACGCGGCGCAGGCCGGCGACGGCATCGTGCTCCTGGACCTCAAGCACCCGCCGGGCGTTGTCGAAGTCCGCGTCGACAAGGCCACCGGCAAGGGCACCTACGTCCACACCTATCCGGACCCCGGCGAGGGCAACAAGCGCCAGTACAACATCACCGCCAAGCGCAAGGACTTCCCCGGCAAGATCACCACGAAGCCGGTCATCATCCCCTGCGAGAGTGGTCCGGGGCCCGCGAACCCAAAAGCGTGACGGCCGAGCTGACCTCCGACGAGACCCACGCGATCATCAAGTGGGAGGTCGGCCCGGCCGTACCGCCGAACGTGACCAAGACCGAGAAGATCGAGCTCAAGCGCATCAAACCGCCGCCGCCCACCACGGCGACGGTGGACGCGGACGACAGCCCGTACCAGTGGCCTGACGCGCTGGAACCCGGCAAGGAGTATCAGTTCGAGGTCACGGCAATCGACGCCGACGGCAACCGCTCCCGGCCCGTGAAGACCGGCACGGTCAAGCCCGAGGCAGGGCGACCGGACCCGCCGGTCAACCTCCGCTCCACCGGGCAGACGTCGACGACGATCGACCTCGCCTGGGACGAGCCGTAGAGGGGCGTGAGGTGAACGAGCCCACACGGCCGGCGGAGGTGAACCCCACCACCTCCGCGGGCCGGGCCACGCCCGCGAAGTGGGTGCGCATCTACCGCGACGGCAACGGGATCGGGCAGGTCGAGGCGGGCGTGCGGAAGTTCACCGACAGCAACCTCCCCCAGGCCACCAGCTACAGCTACTTCGTGCGGGCCGTCGATGACCAGTACCGGGAGTCCACCGACTCCAACCACATCACCGCGAAGACCGGCGGCACCCCGCTGGAGCCGCCCACGAACGTCCGCGTCTCCCAGACGGACAAGTTCGAGCACGCCTACGTCGAGTGGGACCACACCGGCCGCGAGCCGCAAGGCTTCATGGTCCGCTACCGCAAGATCGGCGACGAGCAGTGGACCGAGCGCGGCCCCATCCCGCCGTCCCTGAACTCCACGTACCTGCGCAACCCCCCGGACCAGCTGGAGCCCGGCACGACCTACGAGCTCACCGTGGGGGCCGTGAGCTTCAACCCCCCGGAGTCCGCCACGTCCGCGCCGCCGGTCCGCTTCACCACCAGGGCCCGCCTCATGACCCCGGTCACCGAACTGAAGGTCGCCGGCCTGCGCAACGACACCGTGGGCCCGTACCTGGAAGCCACCTGGGCGTGGGAGAAGGGGACGAGCCCGGCCGACCCGGACCATTTCCGCATCCGCTACACCTGCATCTCCGGCTCGTGCCACGGCGAGAGCGGCACCCTCACGGCCACCCCGGCGGAGCGGTTGAAGGACATCACCGGCGTCCGCCCAGCCACGACCTACCAGGTCGAGGTCACCACCGTCGGGCCCCCGCCGGAAGGCGACGAGTCCACGACGGAGCGCGCGAGCGCGACCACACCAGACAACCCGCCGACGAAGGGATAGGCCGTGGCGAAGAAGAACAGCAACGGCAACGGCCAGGCGACCACTTCACCGGCACAGAGCACCGCGGCTCCTCCGGTGACGCCGATCGCCAAGGTCCGTGTCGAACGCGTCGCCCCCACCACTCACACCGTGGGTACGTTTCCGGCTGGGACGAAGAAGGCCAAGGACGAGGGCCTGACCCCGGGGACGACGTACGGCTACGAGGCATGGTCCATCGACGCCGCCGGGACCGAGTCGCGGGTACCGGCCCGGACGAAGGCGACCACCAGTGCCGCGCCGCTCCTGGCGCCGCTCCTGCGGAACGTCGATGCGAAGACGAAGGACGGGAAGGTCGTCGTCACGTGGCAGCCCGACCCCGTCTCCGGGATCTGGGACGGCTGGGAAGTGGTGTGGT
Organism: Streptoverticillium reticulum; assembly: GCF_047456005.1. NCBI lineage: Bacteria > Bacillati > Actinomycetota > Actinomycetes > Kitasatosporales > Streptomycetaceae > Streptomyces > Streptoverticillium reticulum. The sequence continues at coordinate 1,325,359 of NZ_CP179755.1, forward strand.
GGCACAAGTGGGACGTGTACGAGTACGGGCCCCACAGCGCCCGTATCGAGGACCCGTACGCCCGCTCGTACGACATCCCGGTGTCGGAGACCGAGGGGCACCGTTTCTACGCGCACGTACGCGCCTGGCGCGAGGGCGAGAACTCGGTGTGGTCGCGGACGAACGCCGACGTCCAGGAAGGCGACCCGGAACTCAACCTCGTGCCCCCGGTGATGGTCTTCAAGCCGATCGAGTTCGTCGCGGACTGGACCTCTCGCACCGACGTCCACCTCTCGTGGGGCAGGGAGCAGCGCGGCTTCATCCCGGATCACTGGCGCGTGGACGCCGTCCGCGTGGACGCTGGTGAGGATGAGGCGAAGATCCCGTCGCAGGAGAACATCGCCGGGTTGGAGACGCAGTTCACGGGGCTGGAGCCGGGCCGCGAGTACGAGTTCACGCTGTTCGCGCACACGAAGGACAACGCGCAGACCTCCGAAGGGGTCGAGATCCGGGCGAATACGGAGGAAATTCCGATCCCGCCGCCCCCGACCGGGCTGAAGGTCACCACGACGGCGACCACGTCCGTGTCGCTGGAGTGGGACCGGTCCAAGAGCCCGGACGTCACCGGCTACCTGCTGTACTGGCGCGAGCCGGACGCGACCGAGTGGCGCGCCCCGGTCGAGACCACCAGCACGACCGCGACCGTGACGGGATTGCAGCCGGATACGGCGTACAAGTTCGCGGTCCGCGCGAAGGTCGATGACGACCGGATCTCCGGCTACTCGGGCCAGGTCAAGGGCACCACCAGTAAGTTGCCGATCGGTGTGGCGAAGAACGTGAAGGTCGCGGCGACGTCGAGCGCGGGGGAGCTGAAGGTCACCTGGGATCGGACACCGGATCAGCGGGAGCCGAAGCGGTGGGAGGTCAGGTGGAAGAAGTCATCGGACGGCGATGACGCGTGGGAGTCCTCCACTACGGATGATGAGCACGCGTTCCTGATTCACCCGCAGCCGCCCCAGAAGCCGCTGGAGCATGTCCAGTACGGCGTGCAGGTGCGCGGCGTGGATGACGACGAACAGTCGATCTGGTCGGCCACCGTCACCGGGACGCCGAAGGAGACGATCGTCGCCCCGGCCGCGATCAAGAACTTCCGGCAGGTCGGGCCCCTTCGGTACAGCCGCGAGATCTTCGCGTGGGACTCCCCGGACGATCACCCATTCCGCGTCGATGTGCACTACAACGACGCAAAGGGCAAGTTCATCCAGGGCGTCATGTACCCGGACAACATCGAACGGATCACGACCGCCAATGCGGGCGACAAGCTCGTGGCTGTCGCCGTCAACCGCGACGGGAAAGGCGGCTGGCTGGAAAGCCCGGCGTCGAACCAGATCACGGTGAAGGACGAAAGCGTCCAGAAGTTCGGGGGCGCCCTGGTGTTCTCCGAGGGACGCCAAGTCCGTTCCATGACCTCCAACACCACCGCCAGCGCGAAGATCCGCTGGGACTGGGGCGACGGCACGGTGGAGGAATCGTCGCCGTTCAAGGCCGACGCGACGATGCACGACGTCAACCACACCTACGCGGCCGGGACCACCGACGTGATCGTGACCGCCGATGACCTCGGCGCGCAGGGCGCGGACAAGATCGCCACATCGCGGCTGGTGTGGCGCATCAACGTCAAGGACCGCACTGTCGCGGTAGAGACGGTGTTCGGCGATGACCCGCGCCCGAAGAAGCCCACGAACGTCACCGTCACAGCGTCGGGGGGCAAGGACTACAAGACGATCACGGTGAAGTGGGACCGTGACGCGGCGGCCACCGAGGACCCCGCCGAGTGGCGGATCGAGGTCAAGATCGATGACACCACCACCCATGACTGGGTGGACCCGTGGGTGATCAAACGGGAGTCCAAGAGCGGTAGCGAACGAAGCTTCTCCTTCCTCACGAAGCTCGGTGCCCTGACGAAGACGACCACGGCACGGGTACGAGCCTGGGACTCGGACACGTCGGCCTCGGATTGGGTGGTGTCGCCCCCGGCCCCGGTGCCCGCCTCTTCGGAGTCTGACGGGGAGGCCACCGGATGACCGCGGAGGCGGCCGGCAGCACCTCGCCGGCACGCGTGGGACCGGTCACCTCAGACCCGAAGTGCCGGGACTGGCCGATCGATCCAGAGTGCTGCCCCGACTGGCCTGGACCCGATGCGCCGCAGGCGGATAAAGACCGCGCGCAGAAGGCGCTGCGGATCGCCTCCGACCGGCTCCGCCGTCTCACCGCTGGCCGGTACGGGCTGTGCGAGGAGATCGTCAGGCCGTGCCGGGACTGGTGCCGCTGGCGCTGGGATTGGCGCAGCGGACGCTGGCTCAACCCACCTGGTGACTTCGACGTGCTCCGGCCGTATCTGGAGGGCGGAAGGATGTTCAACCTGTGCAACTCAGGGTGCGAGGAAGACTGCTCGTGCTCGGAGATCTGCCGCGTCACCCTCCCCGGCCCCGTCCACGAGGTCCTGGAAGTCCACGTGGACGGCGAGCTGCTGGACCCGTGCGAGTACATGATCACCGCGCCACCAGACAACTGGCTGATCCGACTGGGCGGGTGCTGGCCGCAGTGCCAGGAGATGACGCTCCCGGACGACAGGCCGTGCACGTTCTCTGTCCGATACCTGCGCGGCCGAGACCCGGGCGAGGACTACGACGCCGTACGCGCCGTCTCCGCCCTGGCGTGCGAGCTGTACAAGTCGATGTGTGGAAGGAAGTGCGCCATCCCCGGGCGTATCCGCACGATTGCCCGCGAGGGCGTCACCTACGACATGGTGGACTCCTGGCCGCGCGCCGGCACCGGGCTCGACACTGTCGACGACTGGCTGGCCCTGGTCAATCCCCACCAGCTGCGGGCACCCGCGGCCGTCTACACCCCCGACTGCTCGCGCCCGCGGTTCTACGACCGAGGCGCCCGCCCCCCGTCGTGCAGCGAGGAAGACCATGGCCACTGAACCCGCCCAGGGCGACCCCGGCATGGAATCCATGATCCTGCCCGTGATCTCGTGTGTGTGCAGCGAACTGGCCGAGGCCGGACGGCCGGTGTGCTGCTGTGCCTGGTATCGGGGCGACGGCCATCCCCCGGCCGACAACTGCTCCTGCACCTGTGAAGATCCGCAGTGGCACGACGCCGAAGGTCAAGGCATCGCCTGGGCGCGCGTCGTGTCCATCGACAACGTCGCCGATCCCATTCAGCCGAGGAACAGCTTCGGCAACACCGACTGCTCGGTCCCACCCCCACGTCTGCGGGTGACCTTCGACGTCGGCATCTACCGGTGCGTGCCGGTCGGCGCTCCCGAATCAGGGCCGGAGTGCCAGGAGCACACGCAGACGGCCGCCGACGGAGCCTGGGACGATCTCCTGATCCGGCGTGCCGTGTGGTGCTGCGCCCCGTTGGAGGGCCGTCGGCTGACCTTCGTCCGGCAGGTTCCCGTCGGCCCATCCGGTGGGTGTGGCGGCAGCGTCGCGACGTGGACCGCGGACTGGCATGCGAGCCGTGAGACGGCGTCCTGACCTGCGCTGTCTCACCGCTAGACCACCCTCTAGACGACGAAGAGCTCCGCCTGCTGCGGCTCGGTCTTGAACAGCTCGCCCTGGACGACGTCTTCGCGGCGGGCGGGGCGGAGGCTGCCGAAGCACGAGATCAGTCCCCAGTGCCGCAGGCCCTTGTCGTTCGGGGCGTCGTGCCGGGTGAGGCGCCCGCACGGCATGACGGCGACCTCGCGCTGGCACACGAGGCAGCGGGTACGGGGCCAGACGGCTATACGGTGAGAGGTGGGCATGGGGTCAAGGGTGCCTGAGAGCGGCCCGGGACCGCCAGACCAAAAAGACGGGGTGGCCCCGTGCGCGGTCAAGCAGCTGCCCGGGGGCCATGGGAGGAGAAGCGGTGGAGGAGTCCCGGCCGGCACCCGAGCACGCCGAAGCTGTCGCTCTGGTGACCGCGCTGCTCGACCTCGAAGGCGAAGACCGGGCCCGTCCCCTGCTTGATCTGCTCGCCGGCTGCAGGGACAAGGAGGAGGCTGGGCGCCGCCTGGTGGGTCTCCTCGCCGCGACCGCGCAGTTGGCCCTCGGCGCGGTGGTGGCGTGGGCGGATGAGACCGGGCGGGACCCGCACGACATCCTCGCCGACCGCCTCGGCCAGCTCCAGGCCGGCACCAGCGCCGAGGACCAGGACGACGCCGAGCGCGTGCCGTTCGGGAAGCGGCAGGCCACCCTCTACGTCTGGGACACCATCCGCGCGTTCCTCGACGGAACCAGCGAAGCAGCCGAACGCGCCGCCAAGGCCACCGACCATGCCCTGTGCCCACCCGGGGTGGACGAAGGAATCTTGCTCGACCGCTGCTTCACGACCGTGTTCTCCGCCATCGCCATTGCCGCCGAAGCGGTGGTCGGCTACTGCGACCTCGCAGGCCGTGACCCGTACGACTTCGTCGACGAGCAGGAGATGCATGCCCTGCACTGCGCCGGGCTCGACGAGACCGACCTCGACTAGGGCTTGTCCGGTGGGTCACGCCGACCTTGGCCCACCGGGCGCTGTTGAACGGGACGTGCTCCGCCTACTCTGAGGAGTCGTCCTCGTCGGGCACGGGCTCCCTTAGCTGGTCGGAGTACTTGCCGCCGGTCTTTTCGCCAATGTTGCCAGCCTTGTCTAGGGCTGCCTCAATCCCTCCGGCTGCCTCGTTCGCGACGCTCTTGTCCTTACCCACTAGCCCCTTGAGGCTGTCTATCAGGCCCATTGTGGTCTCCTTGCGGCAGATCGGGTGAATCTCGCTCCTCCCCAGGAAAGCCCTCCGGCACGCGACTCTCCTGCCCATGTGCTCCAAACGGGTGACGCCTGCCTGATACCGCCAAGGTCAGGTCCAGCCGCATGGCGACATAGCGACCGCTCACCCAGGGCCCCTACGAAGCGCGCGACAGCGAGTTGACCCACTGGACAGGCCCTAGCGCCGACGGTCGTCCGTTCACCGAGGAGACAGGCGTCGTCGCCCCGGACAGCGGGGCACCCAACTCCTCCAACTGAGCCCAAGTAAGAGCAAGTAAGCGACAGTTTTCCGCGGCGCCCCAAGGAGGGGGCCATAGCCCGAAGGTCGCCCGCGCGGCGCGGTCCGGGTGCCGAAGCCCGACTGACCGACACACCACAACCACCGCCGGAGCCCGAGCGGCCCACGCTGCTCGGGCTCTTTCGCGTTCCCGAAACGAGGAGAACCGTGAGCAGCACACCTGAAGAACACCAAGGCGAGACCGGGCTCGACCGCGCCCTGAAGAGCGTTGTCGAGCCGCTGAACAAGACGGACGTGAAAGCCTGGGGGCTCTTCGCCACCGACGTCGGCCTAGCCGCGCTCGTCCGCGGAGCCTTGACCGGTGGCCCCACAGCCGCTCGTGTCACGGCAGGGGTGGCCGCCGGGTTCCTGGCGGTAGGGATCGTGTTCATCACGCTCGCCGCCCTGCCCCGGCTCGAAGACCACGGCACGTCGTTCCTCCACTGGGCATCGCTCACCCCGGAGGAAATCCAAGACGCCGTACGTGAAGACGTACGCCCACAGCAGGTCCGGATTCTGGCCCGGCTGGCCAAGGCCAAGTTCCGTCTCCTACAGGTCGCGTGCGTCGCCATCGGCCTCGCCGGGATGCTTCTGCTCGCGTCGGACATTCTCGCGGCCACCGGCTGACGCCTCGCTGGATCAGGGCCCTTGGCCGGCCTCGCGGTCCTTTACGGCATCGATCAGGCTCGCCAGGGCCGCATGCGGCGTCTCGCCGACCCCGACCGGGATTCCCGGATGATCGAAGAAATGGGTGCACGCGATATCCGAACCGAACGCGCCCTCCGGGATCTCTTCCGGGTGCCGGTTGAACGCGATCCATTTCCCGCCCTCGTACAGTCCCTCATAGCGGGCGGGAACAATCGTCACCGGGTACATGCATCAATCCTCGCATGATCATTCTCTAGGATTTGCGTCATGCGTACGAAGCCGGCACCATCAGCCGCCGGGAAGCACGGAGGCAGCACCCGTCCACCGGTGCCAGGGTGGTCTCGCCATTGCTGCGCCCGGCCGCCGTCCCCCGGCACCAAGCCCCCAATTCAGGCGGGACAGGGAGACGGCACCTCATGAGGCCCTACTACAAGGACGAGCAGGTCACCCTCTTCTGTGGCGACGCGCTGAAAACCCTGCGGGAGCTGCCGTCGGACAGCGTCAACTGCATTGCCACTTCGCCGCCGTTCTATCAGCTGCGCGACTACAACATGCCGGGCCAGTACGGACTTGAGGACTCGCCCGTGCAGTACGTCGACCGCATGCGGGAGGTGTTCGCCGAGGCGCGCCGTGTCCTGGCCGACGACGGCACGCTCTGGCTCAACTTGGGCGACTCCTACAGCGGATCGTGGGGCAATCAGAGCCGACGGCCGGACCGCGGCGGTCAGCGCCCGGTCGCCACCGGAATGATCCAGCAGGTGGGTGACGGAAGATATCCGCGCCAGCGCACCCGTACCGGCGCGGTACGTCCCGGTGCGCCTCCGGCGAAGAATCTCTACGGCATTCCGTGGAAGGTCGCGTTCGCGCTCCAGAAGGACGGCTGGATCTTGCGGAACGACATCATTTGGTACAAGCCCAACGGCATGCCGGAGAACGTTCGTGACCGGCTCGGCAACCGTCACGAGCACCTGTTCATGCTCGCCAAGAAGCCTCACTACTACTTCGACTTGGATGCGATCCGGCAGCCTTATCAAGGCGACCGGTCCCCTTCGCGCCGGGCGCGTCGCGGTGGCGTGCGGCCGAATTCCGCGCCGGGCCCGTTCGACCCGTACGCGTCCAAGGGCCGTAATCCGGGGGATGTTTGGCAGATCAATATCCGGCCGTCGAAGCTCCGTCACTTCGCGATGTGGCCGATCGATATTCCCACGTGGATCATCAAGGCCGGGTGCCCGAAAGGCGGGGTCGTTCTCGATCCGTTCAGCGGTGCGGGGACAACCGGCATCGCCGCGCGGACGCTCGGGCGCCGCTATATCGGTATTGACCTCAACCCGGCCTATCTCGACGTCACCAAAGCCCGTCTCGCGCAGACCGTGCTCGATCTCGACGGCCGGGCCCCGGGAGTTACTGGATGTTGATGGCGTGGCCGGTGACCGCACCGCCCACCGGGACACCGGCGTTGCTGAACTCCACCAGCGTTCCCGACGCGACGGCGGTCCCGGTGTGGAACTGGGCGCCGGAGGCGACGTTGGCGGCGAAGTCGTAGCGCACGCGGTTCGCCGGGCAGCGCACGACGATGGTGTTCTCGGCGCTGTTGTTCGGCCCCTGGAGAACGGTGACGCTCACCCGGGCCGTGCCCGGGCCGGTGCACGAGTAGCTGCCGGAAACCTGCACCGAGCCGTCGTCGTTGAGCGTCGCGGCGTCGTTCACGCTGATCTGCGGTGTCGGCTGCTGCCGGGCGCCGGCCGGAGCAGCCGCAATGGCACCGAGGGCAATGAGCGGCACGGCGACGAGGGGACCGATCAGACGAAAAGCGCGCATCACACTAAACCTCCATCACAAGGGCGTACAGGTGTGATGCTGCTGTGATCCATCAAATGCCGCAATGTTGACACGATCAGGACAGTGATCCACCACCGGTAAGGTGCGCCTCAGTCCTGGTAACGCTTCTTACCGAGAGAGACGAAGTGCGTATAACGGGCCAACGCCCCAAAGCGGTTGTACCGGCACCCCGCACGGCCGTCGAGAACTCCGCGGCGCCGCAGGGCCCGGTGACCGTGTGGACGGATGCGGACTACCACCTCACCGAGGCGACCAGGAGAGCCCTGGCCGACTCGGTACCCGAGGAGACCCGCCGCCACTACGAACGCTGGTGGGATGCGGCCGGCGCCTTCTGCCGCGTCAACGGCCGCGTTGCGCTGCCGATGACGCCGCAGACCCTCGCCGAGTTCACCCACGAACTGACCAAGACGATCTCCGACCGCACCGGCAAGCTCCTCGGCGGCTCCTCCCTCGACCAGGCCATCGCCGCCGTCCGCGCCGTGCACACCATCGCCGGGTACGACGGCCAGCCCGTCACCCGCGAAGCCCGCCGGCTCATCCGGGCCCACAAGAAGCACCTCTCCACCGTCGAAGGCCGCACCGTCAAGCGCTCCGCCATCGTCACCCCCGAGCAGGCCGCCGACGTCGTCGAGCACATCGAGCAGGAGATGCGCGCCGCCATGACCCAGGCCCGGGCTGGAGGCGGCGACATCGTACGGGCGGCCCTGCCGCACCTGCGCGACCGGTTCCTCGTCATCGGCTCGTTCCTCGGCTGGACCCGGCGCAGCGAGACCTCCGCCGTCAGCATCCCCGACGTCACCGAGACCGCGGTCGGCCTGGAGTTCCTGATCCGCTCCTCGAAGACCGACCAGGAGGGCGAGGGCGCCACCGTCCACGTGCGCCGCCGCGACGACGTTCTCGACCCCGTCACCGCATGGTGTGAATACCGCGACGCCCTCGCCGCATGCGGCATCACAACAGGCCGCGTGCTCAGGAGAGTTGACCGGTGGGGCAACGTCGGCGACGGCCTGTCCGGCGAGTCGATCAACGACATCACCCAGCGCCTCACCGAAGCCGCCGGCTGCGCCTACGACGCCAAGGGCCGCAAGGTCACCTCCCACGGATGGCGCGCCTCCGGGAACTCCGCGGCCAAGCGCGCTGGCGCATCCGGTGAATCCCGCCGCGAGCACGGCCGCTGGGCCCCGGACTCGACGATGCCGGACGACGTATACGACCGCGACAGCGTCACGGACCCCATGAGCGCCGTATGTCTTCAGTAGGGTCACCGGTGGCCGTTTCCGTAGCCCGCGACCGCCGTTCACCAGGAGGTGCGACATGGCCGACCAGCAGGTGTCACAGGAGGAGCACTACGAGGAGTGCTACGCCCCGCACGAGCCGTGCCGCTGCGCAGCCATCGACAGGGAAGAGGAGGCATACCGGGAGGAGCCCAGCGACATGTTCGCCCGGGAATGGGGCTGTTACTAGGGAATGTCCCCCTACGGCCCCGGACTGCCGCTTGCCTTCGATTTCTTCCTCTTCGGCTGGTTCTGCATGACGTTGCTGCCCCTCAGGCGCAGTCTGCGGCTGACAGCCGCAGATGCCACCGGCTCACCCCGAGGCCGCAATCTTCATCCGGTAAGCCGCTGTTCAGAGAGCGTGATCAATCTCAGAGCTAACGGCTGTACCGATGGTCCCAAAGGCGATAGCCGTGGCCCCCTGGCGCGGATGCCAACGGCCCCACCCAGGCTGCTCGCTGGAGTGGGGCTATTGGTTGCCGGCTTGGGGATCAGTAAGTGTCGAAGGAGATCGAGCGGCTGTACCGGTCCGCGATGTCGTTGCCACCCTTCGTTCCCCCGGAGGCTACACGCGTTTCCGTTCCCGTGCAGTCGGCGTTTGACCATACGCGCATCGTGCGGGGGGCTTGGTTCTTCAGCTCGGCGAGCTGCTTGCCTGGGCTGACCATCTTGTGGCACGTGCTGGCCTTCTTGTCCCACAAGACTGCGTGGTACCTGATGGTGAGCTCGCCGACGTACTGATAGAGGCCCACCGGCCGAGGCGCCGCTTCGGCGGTGGGGGCCCCGCCGGTTGCGGCGAACATCGCAGACAGCACCGCTGACATCACCGGCACGGTGACACGGCGCCAGGCGGAAGACGGGGACATATATGCCCTCTCTTGAAGGATTGTGATATTCGACGTCTGTCTTCCTATCGGGGTTGACCTAGCCTCGTGTTGCGGTCAGTGACTGTTCACCCGAATGGTCTACGTGCCCGATTAGTACTTCCGCCCGTCCCGCCAGCGGAACGTACGCCACGGTACTGACGGTTCGAAGACATCGACCGCCTCGCAGTAGTCGGTCGGCGCGTACTTCTCGATCAGCTCGGCCGTTGATCGCGAAGTACATCTACTTCCCCGTGATGTAGCCGGGCGACTACTGTTATGGATCATGGCAGCTCAGCATCCGAACCCGCTCGTGACCTCAGCCGCTGCGATTCGACTGGGCGCATTGCAGCACCTTCGCAGCCCGTACGGGGCGGGCAAGATAGCCGTCCAGATCGACCGCGGGCTCTCGTTCACCATGCCTTCGCAGTGGCGGCGCCTGCCTGCTGACGAGCAAGCGCGGCGCCTGGCCGCCGCCGAGACCAGGCGGATCGCGGAGGCCAGGCTCTACGCCTTCGACGACGCCGCGGTGGACGCGGTCCGCGCCGTTGCCGACGACATGCAGATCCAGATGCCGGTGACCAAGGATGTCCTGCCTGCCCCCTCCGGCATGCTGGTCTTCTCCTCGCCCGTTTCCGTCCCGGCTGACGACGGCATCATCACAGCCGCGACCTGGGGCCCTGCAATGGACGGCTTCGGAGAAGGTGTCCACCTGTCCTGGTGGAGCGACACCCGTGCCTACGCGGAGAAGGCGGTAGCGGCGGGAGAGGCGACGGCGGATGACGCCGAACGCGTCGTACGGACCTCCGGGCCGCTCCTGCTCCACGTCGATATGCACCTGCCGTTCGTCCCGGCGGTGGACGGCCGGCTGTACCCGATCTCGGAGCTGGAGGGCCAGGATCTGGTCTCTGCTCCGGCCATCCGGGCGATCGTGGCCGCGTGGTACGCGCTGAAGCACGGCCTGGTGACGACGGTGGAGATGCGCGCCGAGGCGTCGGTCGGCCGGGCCCTGGCCGCCGAGAAGGCCAAGCACCGCGGCGTCGTCCTGACCACGGCCGACGACGCCGGAGCCGTAACGAAGGCCGTCGCAGAGCGGGCCAGCGCTCTCGCGGCGGAGCATGTGCCCACGGTCGGAGGACTCACCAGTCCGAACCGCATCCGCCCGACGGAGACCGACGAGGCGTTCCTCGTCTCTCGGGATGACGAACTGCCCCCCTCGGCCCGGTGGTTGCCCGAGGTCTACCGTGCTGCCGCGCACCCGCTGAAGGCACTGGAGGAAGAAGCGTCCCAGAGGTATCCCGGCGTTTTCGAGGTCCTCGAAGAGCTGCGCGCCCGTGAGTTCGGGCAGTGGCCCAGCTGGTGCTGGATGCCCATGTCCCGGGTCGCCACGGCACTCGTCACCCAGTACGGATCAAGGGACCACGACGACATCGTCCAGGACGCGATCGTGATCGCCGGACTCGGGGCGTGGAGAGCCAAGGGCCGTACAGCCGTCACGATCGACTGGATTCCGGAACCACAAGAGCGAACCGAGCTGGCACCGGCGGACTTCCCTGACCGCCTTCCCTTCCACGGCGTGGAACTGGTGCACACCGAGCAAGCCGACGACGGCTCGGTGTCCTACGCAGGCGGCGTGCTGGCGTTCATGGACTACAACAAGGACCGGGCGGAACTCCTCTTCCTCGACCACTACAACCGGGGCCCGGGAATCCGCGACGTGCGCGAGTGGCAGCTGCTGCTGACCGGTTCGACACTGGCCGAGGCTGCCGAGGCGACCGCCGCCGTGTCACTGCTCCCGGAAAAGGAGACGGGCGGCCGGTGGACCCGCGAAGACCTCGCTGCCCACCTCGCCGACCGGCTTGGCGACTACCTGCCCTACCTCTCCATGTACGCCGCGCCCGACGCGAACAAGGCCGCGATCCGGGAAGCGGGCGCGGTGCTTGGCCGCAGGCCGGAACAGAGCTGGCCGCCGGAGCCGGGCAGCGGCCCGCACATGACGATGTGGATGGCCAGGCCCCGGGACTAGGGTGCGGCGCGCAGGAAAGCGATCAGCCGTCGGCCACGGCCAGATCCCGAGCACGGATGATCACGCGTTCGCCCGGTGCCGCCGGGGCCTCGATCACGATGTCTCCCATGGGCGACTCCATCACCGTGCGCTGCGGCCCCTCCGGCTCGTCGGCGACCTTCAGACGCACCTCGTACCCCGACGGCGGCCCCGGCTCCACCGTGCGCTGCTCGTCGTCCAGGAGCCAGGCCGGGCTGAGGACCGTTCCCTCACGCCCCTCGTCCTCGCCGCCGGTCACCCGCACCCGAGTGCCGGGCTGGAGCCCCGCGGGCCGCTCCGCTACCAGGGCATCGCGGACGACACTCAGCGCCCACATCGTGCACGCCTCCACGGCCGGCAGGTTCGAGCCCCGGCCGATCCCGCGCGGCATCCCGTCGCTGTTGGCGAGCGGGGGGTGGGACGGCCAGCGGCGGATCAGCCATGCCCACTCGGTCGCCGCGGCTTCCGGCTGCGCGTCCTCGCGGTTGAGCCCCAGTTCCTTGCCGAGCTCGTAGACGAGCTCCGGGCCCTGGTCGAGGTGCCACATCAGGCTGCCGAGCTCGATCTCCTCGACCGTGCACTCCAGGCGTCGGGCCAGGCCGGCGAGGGTCACCGCGAGGACCCCGCGGATCGCGCGACCGTCCCAGGTGTCGGCCTGGTACCAGCCCGGGGCCTCGTTGGTCATCCGGTCCGCCCGTGCGACCGCTTCTTCCCACCCCACCGCGACAACCCTCTCCTCGCGCCTGCGACCGTTCCCCGATTCCGGGGAATCAGCCGCTCACGCTACCGCCCCACGGTGCCGCGGCCCCAGGCGGTGTCGGGTCGGCAGCGGAGCTCCGCCGTGTACGGCTCCGTGATCCGGGTAAGGTGCGGCCAGGCGTGCGCCTGCGGGCGGGACACCGGGGGGAATGAGGGTGGAGAACTTCTTCGACGAGGTCGAGCGTCGCGCCCACGCGTGGCCGGCGGGGCGTCGCGACCTCCATTGGCACGCGCTTTTTGATCTTGAGGATGTGCGGCGCGCGCTCACCGACCCCTACCGGGATCTGACGCACCGGGAGGGGCTGGAGCCGGTTGCTCCGGAGTGGGTGCACATGACGGTGCTGCACTCGGGCCCGGAGCAGGACGCCACTGCCGAGGAGATCGAGAAGATCACCGAGCTGGTCCGGCGGCGGTGCGCGGCCGTGGAGCCGATCGAGATCACCTTCGGGCGGCCGACGGTGGGACGCGTCGCCATCGAGTGTCCCGGGCGCCCTGGCGCCCCGGTCCGCCGGCTGTGGCAGCTCGCCTACGAGGCCACCACGGAAGTCGTGGGCAACCGCTGGCCTTTGATCCCGCAAGGGTTTTATCCACACGCCACCTTGGCGTACGCCGGGGCTGAAGCCCACAAGGCAGACCGCCGGGCCATGAAGATCTGGCTCTCCGACCACGGGCCGGAAGCGGTGACGCTGCGCGCGGACCGGCTGTCGCTGGTGTCGCAGTGGCATGACGGAGCGCGCATCGTGTGGGACCACATCGAAGACATTCCGCTGGGGAGCAAGCGATGAACCGACAACACTTCACCGTACCTACCGAACAGCAACTCCCCGTTGAAATGGGCTACTTGCTGCCCACCAACGCCCTACAGGACTGGGCCGACGCGGTGACCCGGGCTGCGCAGCTCCTCGCCCCAGCGTGGGGGGACGGAGACCGGCCCGCCCTGCGGACGCTGACCTTCACCCTGTACACGCTCGGACACGAACACGGCCAGCCCGCGGGCGACGTGGCTCTCGACGCGATGCGGGACGCATTGAGCGGAAGGAAGGACTACGACGGCGAGCCGATGGAACTGAAGGACCGCATCCGCGCCGTCCTGGAAACACAAGGCCACGTCTCACATACGGACCGCACGTTCAAGGAGACCGCCGTCTACCGGATCTACCGCGACCTCACCTACCAGTGGGAACCGCGGGAGATCATGAGCGACATGGGCGCCGGGCCCTCGCATATGCAGCACGCCGCCGGGCGGCTGACTGGCCTCCTGGCCGAGCTCGACGACGTTCAGGCCGCCGGGCTCCCCGCGGCGCCCACCCCGACCGGCCCGGTGACGGTAAAGGTCGCCGGAAAGGTCTTCCTCATCTCCTACGGAGGCGGGGGTGCAGCCCTCCAGTTCGTCCAGTGCGGCGAGTGCGAGCAACACCACGGGGGAAGCGTCCTTGTCGACGGCTCCAACGTCACGTTCACGTGCGGGAACGGCCACGCCACCAACGACCGGCGGCTGACCGCAACGCGGGTGCGCAATGCGCTCACCCCGTACGTCTCACCGGCCACGGGGGTACAGCTCACCGCCGGGGCCGAGGGGGAAGTGAGCCTCGGCGGGGACTTGAGGGTCGCGCGCGACGACATGATGGAGACGGCCAACCCCCTGGGCGGGTACTTCTGACAGCAGCGGGCGTCTGGTGGGCGGAGCTGTCACCGCGCCGTCCATTCGTGCGGCGGGTCGTCGAGCCATTGGACGGTCTCCGGATCGTCCAGCAGCGCCTCGTCCTCCGGCAGTCCGACACGGCGCATGAACTCCACCAGGTCGGTGTCCTGGTAGGCGCGGCCGAGCGGCTGTTCGACGCCGCCTCGGCGGGCGGTCACGCGACGCCCGCCTCGCGCGTCGATCCGGTGCACGGAGATCGGAGCAGCCACTGCTCCAGCGTCCGCCGCCGTCGGCTGCGCGGCACGCGGAAGGCGGCCGACCGGGCGGTCACGGCAACGAGGCGAGCTTGTCGAGGAGCGGTCGCAAGGCCAGTCGCAGCTTCTCGGTCGTGTCGTCCGTCCGGGTCCGTTCGAATACGGGGGTAGCCCGGGTGATCAGGTCGGTAAGACGGCCGGGTGGCGCCTCGCGCAGGCCGGCCCGCAGCTGCGATCCCGAGAGGCGACCGCGCGCCAGGTCCTCGGCGAAGGCCCGCTCGACGTCGGCGGGTTCCCAGGTGCCGGAGTCGTACTCGTCGAGGAGCACACCGGCATCCCGCCGGGCGCTGTCCGCGGCCAGCCCGGACTCCAGCATCACCAGGTTCGCGGTCTCGGCCAGGGAGCTTGAGGCGGGGACTACGCTCTCAACTCTGCTGGGAAGGAAGTCCTGGAGGCGGTACCAGTCCCGCAGCTCCTTCTCGCCGTACTCGTCGACCTGCGGCTTCGTGGCGTGCCGACGCAAGGTCTCCTCGAACGGAATGTCGAAGTAGTACGGGTGCGTGTGGCCCCGGTGGTCGCGGACCAGCGCTTCGACCATCGGACCGTAGTGAGCCGCGTACAGGATGCCTTCAAGGACGGCGTGGAAGCCGTGATCGAGCGCGTAGCGGACGGTGAGGTTGATCAGGCCGATGTTGGCGCCGTCCGGGGTGTCCCGCTCCTTCAAGACCACGCGCCGAAGGTTGTCCTGGCCGACCAGAGCGATCCCCCGGCCGTACTGCTCGCGCAGCTCGGCGGCGAGCGAGGTCTTCCCCGAGCCGGAGTTGCCGCGAACGATGACGAGCCGGGTCTCCTTGGTGCCGAACGGCGTCGGCTGGGTCTGCTGCTGCGTCACTCGACGTCTCCGGCGTAGAACGCGTGCGCCGTGCCGGCGGCGGCCTGGACGGCGAGACCGGGTAGCAGGCGCTGGAGGAACGGGGGGATCATCGGCAGGCCGGCGACCTTGTCGAGCGGGACCCATTCGACGCCGGTCTGGGGGTCGTCGTGGTTGGTGCCGCCGAGGGTGGCGGGTTCGTGCAGGATCTCGCACCAGAAGACAGCCTCGACGCGGTGGTGGCCGGACTCCGCGGGGATGTTCGACTCGGGGTGGTTCCCGGCGATGTGCTCGCGCAGCACGAGCATCTGACCTGCCGTGACGCGGACACCGGTCTCTTCGTGCACTTCGCGCTCGGCACAGGCGGCCAGGGTTTCGCCGGGCTGCTGTCCGCCGCCGGGGAGCCAGTAGGTCTCGGCGTTCGGGTCGGGCCAGGTGCCGCGGACCATCAGCACGTGGCCGGCGCGGACGACGAGGCCGGAGGCGGCGTTACGGAGGTAGAAGCCGTCGGCGGGCTGCTGGGTCGTCATCGCCCGTACGGTAGTCGCACCGGGTGTGCTGCCGTCCGGTGTTCTCGGAGGTTGTACCGGTCGGGGTGACAGGGCTTGACGGCCTGGCGGACGGTCGGCTCGGGCACCTCCCGGGAAGGACTGGCTGTGTTCAGTAAGGCATGACGTCAGGGGTGAAGGATCATGGCGTCGTAGACGGGGGACTCTGGAGCGTGCTTGATGCGGCCGATGACCTCGTATCCCCACCGGGGGTAGGCGCTGCGGGCGGGCTCGTTGTCGACGATGCAGGTCAGGGTGGTCCAGCGTTCTGCCCGGCCGTTGATCATTTCGTCGTGGAGAGCTCGGCCGATTCCCTGATTGGTGTGCTTCGGCAGGACCATCAGCTCGCGTAGCCAGAACATGTCACCGGCCCGCGCGGCGTTCTCCGCGTCCGTGGGAAGCGTGTCGGTGAGGGAAGTCCACCACGGCCGGTCGGTGGTGAGGGTGAGGTTCCCCCGCTGCGTGAGAGTTGCTGATCAGCAGGTCGGGACGGGTTGATGGGTGTTCAGGTTCGCTGGTTCGGCCGTCGCCTGGTCGGTGTAGTGCTTCTCCTCGAACTCGATCGGGCTGAGGTAGCCGAGCCGTTCTTGGATGCGGCGGGGGTTATAGAAACCGTCGATGTACTCGAAGAGCGCGAGGTTCGCCTCGGCACGTGTGGCGAAGGTGCGGCCGCGCAGGCCCTCGGTCTTGATCAGCATCCACAGATTTTCCGCGAGGGCGTTATCGTACGAGTCCCCCACGGACCCCATGGACGCCTCAATTCCCGCCCGCACCAACCGGGTCGTGAGCTTGATGGACGTGTATTGACAGCCGTGATCGGCGTGGTGAATGAGCTTGCCCGGCTCGACCTCGCGGGACGAGAGGGCGTACTCGAGGGTGGTCAGCACCAGGTCCGCATCGGCGCGGGCGGAGGTCTCCCAGGCGACCACCCGGCGGGAGAACGCGTCGCGGATCGCCGAGAGCCACAGCGGCCCCTCGCCGGTCGGAACCATTGTGAGGTCGGTGACCCACAGCCGGTTCGGCGCGGGTGCGGTGAAGTCCCGGTTGACCAGGTCCGGGGCCAAGGTGGCCTTCGGGTCCCGGCGCGTGAAGCCGCTCTTGCGGCGTGGGCTCACGCCCGCAAGACCGTCCTCGCGCATCAGCCGTTCGACCCGCTTGCGGCCCACGCGGACGCCCTCCCGTTTGAGGACGGCGTGCACCCGCGGCGAGCCGTAGATCCCGCCGGAGTCGGCGTGGATCGTGCGGATCTGCTCGGTCAGCTCGACGTCCCGGCGGCGCCGTTCGCACGGCTCCTTCTCCGCGCGGCGCCAGCGGTAGTAAGTGGCGGAAGGGATGTGGAGCTCCCGGAGTACGCACTCGACCCCCAGGCGGGGATGCTCGTCAACGAGCGCCGTCACCTGGGCCGGGTCGGGTCGAGTTGCGCCGCGAAAAACGCCGAGGCCGTCCGCAGCACGTCGTTGGCCCGCTTGAGCTGGGCGTTCTCCTTGCGCAGGGCCGTGAGCTCGGCCCGCTCGTCGGTGGTGAGCCGGTCGTCGCGCTCGCCGGCATCGGCCTCGGCCTGGCGGATCCAGCCGCGCAGGGCCTCCGGATGCACGCCGAGGTCGACGGCCAGTTTCTTGATCTGCGGCCTCGGGTCGGAGGTGCGGTACATCCGCACCGCACGCTCACGCAACTCCAGCGGATATCTTCTCGGGGCAGCCATGGTCGAAGGTCCTCTCATGAGTCCCATCTGACCCTCTGTCAACTGACTCCGCATCTCGGGGGAAGCTCAGGGTGACGCCGTGGACGTAGCCGACGAGGGTGCCGTCGTCGAGGTGCGCGGTGACCACTTCGAAGCCCTTCATATCGAATGCGGCAGTGAGCCGCTCGATGAAGGTGGCGACGGAGAAGAAGGGATCGCCGATGTACGGGGGCGCGTCGTAGACCTTGGCGTAAACCTCGGTCAGATCGTTGATGATCTTTCGCGCTTCGTCGGGAGGGTAGTGGGTGGACGTGGGGTGGGGCATGCGCGGGATGCTAGCGGCGTTCTGTCGCTGTGCGCAGGTGCATGCCTATGCTGCGGGGGCCTAGGCACAAGGACGTGGCTCGCCCCAACACACCTGGGGCGAGCCACGTTCGTGCGGCTAGGATACGGATCAGTCGGTGACGATGTCGTTGATGAAGGCGAACCAAGAGGTCACCGGGAAGACGATGGCCGGCCCGGTGGGGTCCTTGCTGTCGCGGACGGGCATGAAGCCCGTGTATCCGTCGGCGACCTCGACGCAGCCGTTGCCCGCGTCGCTGTGGGACGACTTGCGCCACGCGGCCGAGGAGAGGTCGATCGCGTGCTGGCTATGGGTCACTTACCATTCCCTTCCATGATCGCTTTGATTCTTTCCCGGGAGAAGTCCGCGGGAAGTGCTGCTGCGACGACGCGGTCGAAGGCGTCCTCGTAGACCTTGGCGACGGCCAGCCCCTCGGCGAACGTGCTGCCCATGATGTTCTCCAGGTGCACGACCGTGGGCCACGGGGTCGGGAAATGCACCACGTGGAAGAGTCCGACCATGCCCGGGTGAGGTGCGGCGTCGAGGGCCATGATCTGGATCGTGATGTTCGGCAGGTCCATCATGTCGAGCAGGTGCCGGAGCTGTTCGCGCATCAGCGCCGGGTGTCCAGCGAACCGCTGGTGCAGTGCGCTCTCGTTGATGACAGCCCAGAGCTTGAGCGGCTGCTTGGGTCGAGTGAGAACGATCTGGCGCGCCTTGCGGACCTCGACCAGAGCCGCGATCTCGTCCGGCGTGCGGATCATCGCAGTGGCGTCGATGACCTCCCGGGCGTAGGGGCCGGTCTGCAACAAGCCGGGGATGATGTTCGGGGCGTAGATGTTCATGGTCTCGGCGTCGGCTTCCAGGCTGATGTAGTCGCTGTACTCAGCGGCCACAACGTCGCCGTAGGTCTGCCACCAGCCGCGCTTGCCGGCGTCCTTGGCCAGTCCTGCCAGTGCTCCTATCAGCGTCTCGTCCGTGACGCCGTAGCCCGCCATCAGCTCGGGGATCTCCTTCGCGGAGATGTGAGCCTTGGCGGTTTCGATTTTCGAGAGCTTGGTCGGGTCCCAGCCCATGCGCCCGGCGGCTTCTTCGAGTGTCTGCTTCGCGTTGTTTCTGGCGTCGCGCAACAGTCCACCAAGACGCCTTCTGCGGAGGGTCGGCCGGGCCCGTTGGTTCGGCATGTACTTCGCATCCTCCCTGTCGGGGTAACGAACTGCCTTGAAAAGGTGACGTGTTGAACCGCTCAGGTTGCATTGTGACCCCGAAGGGTTGCGCAAGTCGATAGAACGTGAGTGCGGCATTTGCCAATCGAGGTGACGGACTTGCGCACCCGGGTTCCCAAGCGCCATCCTGCCTGAGCCAAGGTGATGCGCATCACGTTCGCGCTCATCCGGTGATCAGTGCGCGGCGGCTCGTCGTCCCCCGAAACGCGGGCCGCCGCAGCCGGCCACTACCTTCACCGCTCGTCCAGGAGCCTCCTCATGCCCGTCTTCCCTGGCACCGCCATGTCCGGCACCGTCCCCCACGTCGAGCAAGAACACGAGCGCGCCGCCGAAGCACCGGACGGTGCTCGGTACCGGCACGCGCACGGGGACACGGCGATCTGGCCCGCCCACGACTTCGAGGTCTACTGGGACCTCGCCCGCGCGGTGCCCTTCCCCGACCGCGGCCCCGGGCAGACCCGATGACCGCCGCGCCGCTTCTACGCGGCCATCTCCTGTCGCATCCGGTCCAGGGCCTCGCTGGCCGCTGCCCGGGTATCCGGCAGCCGCTGACCGGCAGCGCGCACGACGCGTTGCAGTTGGTGCGGCAGTCGCTGCATCACCGCTTCGCCCACCGCTACGTCCAGGGCCTCGGCTGCTCCGGTGGCGTCGCCGCCGAGGAGACGGACCTGGGCGACGGTGACCAGCTCGATCACCCGCCACTGCGGCGCCACCGTGGTCGTCAGCGTCGGCCGGTTCTCCACGAGCTTTATGGCCGTCGGCGCCCGGCCGGTGGCCAGGAGTCCGCGCAGGCGGATCTCGTGCAGGGCGTACGGGTTGAACAGCGAGGTGTGCGCCTCGGTGTCGAGGAGCTGGTCGGTCTCGCGCATCACCGCGTCGAACAGCTCGTGGTCGCCGAGGGCGCCGGCCGCGCGGGCCAGGAGCGGCAGGACGGCGGCGCGGTCGTCGATGGTGGGTGCGATGGCGGCGGCGTGGCGCAGGCGTTCGACGGCGGCGCCGTGGATGCGGGCTTTGCGCAGTTCGTTGCCGTGCATGCGCAGGATGCCGGCGAGCAGGGCGGAGTCGTCGCCGAGGTGGCGGGCGGCTTCCAGGCTTCTGGCGGTCCAGCGGGCTGCGGTGGCCAGGCGTTCCTCGGGGAGCACGTTGCCGAGGGCGACGCCGAGTCCGACGCGGGCGTGGGCGAGGAGCCGTACTACGTCGCGTTCGCTGTGACCGTCCTCGACGCGGGCCTCCAAGCGTGCGACGAGCGGCCAGAGTTCGGCGACGGCTTCGGAGGCGTGGCCGGACTGGCGGGCGATCTCGGCGAGCCGAACGGTCGATGCCCCGAACTGGAGCATGGCCCGGTGGTCGGTGTCGGCGATGTCGGTGACCCCGAGGACGTGCGGGGGCAGGCCGAGGGATTCCGCGACGCGGCGCCGGGAGATGACATCGTCCAGCGAGCGCTTGCCCAGCTCCAAGGCCGACACGTACGTCTTGTCGTAGCCAAGCGCTTCCCCGAGCTGGGTCTGGTTGAGCCGGTGCACGGCCCGGTGGAAGCGCAGGATCGTGCCCAGGTCGCGGGTGGCGAGGACAGCCTCGGCCTGCGGGGTCGCCCAATGCCACACCACGTGGTGGGCGGACGGCCGGGGCGCCGGAAGAGCCATGTTGCTGACCGGTCAGCTGTGCCGCTGTCCGTACCAGGCGGCGATCGCGCGCTTGTACCCGTCGGGCATGTTCAGCCCCGGCACCTCGTCGGCCGTGAACAGCCCGATCTCCTTGTGCTCGTGGCTGATCACCGGTGTCCGGTCGGGGGTGAGCACGGTGCAGCCGTAGGTGACGATCAAGACCCGCCGGCCAGGGATCGGCTCGTAGATCCACACCCCGCCGTCGATGAGCGGGCCCGTCTTCACCTCCCACCCGGTCTCCTCCAGCAGCTCGCGCTCGACCGTCGTCTCCGGACTATCGTCCGCGCGTTCGAGCCGACCCCCCGGCAGCTCCCACTCCTGGCGCTCGTTCTTCAGCAGCAGCACGCGCTGACGGATGTCGAGCGCGACGGCTTTGACGGAGACGGGCCAGGTCGGGGGCGTGTAGGTCATCGCTGTCCTTCGTGCGTCACCGGTCCAAGGGGCGTGCGGAACATAGCACGCAGCCGTCAACTCGCAACCCTGCTGGGCGAATTGTCCGAGTCGACAATCCGTCGCTGTACCCCGCCACCCTCCGCCGCCGACCCTGTCCGCATCCCCCCTGACGAGAGGAGCGCGCCGATGCGCGAGGCCCAGACATACGCGGCCCACTACGTCGACATCCAGTCGCCGCGGGCCGAGGAGAAAGCCCGCGAGCAGTTACGCGACACCGGGCTGATCACCCTGACGGGCTTCACCTCCCGCACCGTCGTCCTCGACTTCGCCACCCGGATCATGGACATCACCCCGCACCGCGACAGCGACCCTGACGGGCTCACCACCATCCGCGACAGCCGACGCCACACGCACCTTGCCGGATACGGGGGTTTCGGCAACGGCGAGCTCGCCCCCCACACCGAACGCTCCAGCGTCCCGAACCCGCCCAGGCTCATGCTCCTGATCTGCGGCACCCCCGCCCACTACGGAGGAGACTGCCTGCTCACCGACGGCCGCGCCGTCTACACCGACATCGCCGCCCGCCACCGCGAAGCCCTCATCGCGCTCAGCAAGCCACGCACCGCGTTCTTCGGCGGCGGAGACGGTACCGACACCCAGGTCTTCACCGACCACCCCGACGGCAGGGTGTCCATGCGGCTCCGGCTCGACGGCCTCGCCCGCTTCAGCCCCATCGTGCACACCTACCTGCCCTCTCTCCGCAACGCGCTCACCACCTACCAGATCCGTTTGCCCCTCGACGCCGGCCAGGGCTACCTCCTGGACAACCAGCGCTGGCTCCACGCCCGCGACGCGTTCATCGGCCCCCGCCTGTGCTGGCGCGCCCTCGGCGAACCCCGCTTCCCCCTCCCCATCGGCTTCGCCCCCGCCTCACGGAACGCGACCACGACGACCACGGACGGCCGGGTGGTCGTGCGATGAGAGTCCTTGAGATCACCCGCCGACGGTGGTGCAGCACCCGCCGGAGCGCTCCCCGTATCAGGCCGGACGAGTACCCCATCGGCGTCGACGACATCATGGACACGATCATCACCACCCTCGACCGGCTGCCCCTGGCCGCCACCGTCGATCACCTGCTGCTGCGCCTGCGCGGCCACATCCAGCTGCTCCTGCCGGAGATCCAGGCCAAGGACTGGGTGCGGTACGGCGAGGAGGAGCAGATCCGCCTCGTGGCCGTCTTCGTGCGGGACAGGCTGAACGCGGAGCCGACGTCCGGGCCCACGGTGGTGCGCTGCGTCTACGCCCAGGAACTGGCCTGCATCTGCCGTGACCTCCTCGCGCTCGCGCGCGCCGAGCCGGCTGCAGAGCAACGGCTTGCCGTCATCACGTCGAACCTGTGCCGGAGCTGATCATGCCCAACTTCCCGGGCACCATCGTTGCCGACCTGTCCCCTCTGCCCGAGCGCGAGCGGTCGACGCTTCAGCTGAAGCTTCAGCGGCGGTACTCGCTCGTGGCCCCCAACGAGCCGTGCAACGAGAGCGAGGTTGACGAGACGTCGGCCGGTGAGGAGCAATGACGACCGCCACCCGGGCCCGGCGTGTGCCCGTCGGCCGCACGGCTGCGCTCGCCCCGCTCGACGTTGAGGCAGTCCGCGCGACGGTGCACAAGATCCTCAAGCCTGCGCCCCGCACGGTTCTCGACGCGGCCGACCTCAAGACCACCATCGCGGACCTGACAGCGCACCTCGGAGTGCTGATGCCGATCGCGGCCGATAGGCACCCGGCGCTGGTGGCATCGGTCGGGCGCCGGCTGGAGTACGACCCGCCCGACGCAGCCCGGTACCCCGTGTGCGCGCGGCGGTGGGCGGAGGAGTCCGCGCGGTCAGCCAACCAGTTACTCGACCTGGCGACCGCCCACGCGAAGACCCTGCGCAGGAACACGGGGGTGGCGGAGCTGTGACCGGATTACACGCCCGTGAAGACCCTGACAGCAAGATCGACGTCACGCATCCGTTCCGCGCCACGGTGGCCCTGCTCATCGGGGCACTCATCCCACCCGCCGCCATCGTCCTCGCCGGACACGACGCACCGTCCGTACAGGCCCGGCCGGCTCCCATCGCCCTCCCCGACCAGCCACTCGCCGAGGAGTGATCAGCTGTGGACCCCCGTACGCGCCGCGAACTCCTTGAGCCCAGGAAGGCTGGTCGAGGAGTACAGCAGATCTGCGGTGAGGGCCTTCACCGACGGTCGCCGGACTTCTTCGGGCGCTTCGTGTTCGATCGCGCGGAGCGAGGCGAACGTGCGGGCGTCGCTGCCGAGTTGATGCCACATGCGGGCTGTATCGGTATGGAAACGGGCACGGCGTTCGGCGGTCGGGAAGACGCCCGGGTCGATCCGGGCCACGACCGGTACCGCGTCGTCCGGGGAGCCGAGCTTGTTGTAGACGCTCAAGCGGAAGCTCGCGCACTGCTCGCGCGTGGCCTGAATGCTGACCTTCTCCAGACCAGGCCCGTAGCGCAGGCGCTGCCCGATGGCCTCGGCCTCGTCCACCATGCCGAGCGCGGCCGTGCGGTCACCGTAGTGCGCCACCGTGTACCCGCACGTCAGGAGCATCGCCGCGCGTACAGCCCGGGCCTGCTCGGTGGGGTCGTCGGCCAGCTGACGCTCGGTGTGGACGAGAAGGTCCGCGGCCTGGTGGTGGCGGCCGGCGCGGCGCATCGCAACCGACAGCATGCGGGTGGCTTCACCGAGCGGAGCGGGCTGGCCGGAGGCGCGGGCAGCAGCCAAAGCGCGGTCGGCGGCGACCCAGACGGCTTCGGAGTGCTGCTTGCTGGCCAGTTCACCCGCGAGGCTGTAGGCGTAGGCGGCCAGCGCGCAGGCTCGTTCCTTGGCGTGGCCGGTGAAGTGGTCACGGGTTGCGTCGGCCGCGGCGAGCAGCAGTGGCAGTTCAGCGCCGAGAGCCTGGTACCGGGCATGGCGGAAGTGTGCGCGGGCCTGGTGGAGCGCCTGGGCGAGCTGGCCGAGTGGCACAGGGCCGGCGGCGGGCGGGTGGAACAGCCCCGCTTCCAGAGTGGTTGCGGGGTCGGCCGGGGAGTGGCTGGCGGCGGTGGCGGGGCTGCCGGTGACCATGACGGCCCCCAGTCCGGCTGCCCCGGTGAGAAATCCCCTGCGACGCACCGTGTCCTCCTGGATCGCGTGGTCCTCTCTTGTCACCGTAGCGGCCGTCTGACCGCTGAATCCGGGGCTTTGAGGATTCCGTACCGGGTCTCGCTCCGGCGGGTGAGCGGCGGTGATCAGGTCATCGGGTGGGATGTCGAGCACGGTCGCGATATGCAGCAGCGTTTCGATCTGGGGGACGATCTGTCCGCCTTCGACGCGGCAGACCCACGATTTCGAGTAGCCCAGGGCGGCCGCCAGGGCCTCCTGGGTCATCTTCGGCCGTCGGGCGCCCCGGCGGCTGCGCATGAGCGCGCCGAGATCGAGGCCGGGCGGAGCGATCATGGCGTGGACGCTCACGGTGCCTCCTCGCGGGAACGGCGCGTCAACGGTAGCCGCGCCACGCAGCCCGCGGCAGGGCGCACGCAACGAACTTGCGGGTTCCTCAACAGAGTTGAGACCTCGACCAGATCTGCTTTCGCGACGTGGCCAGGCGGCTGAACCTACGGCAGGGGCCAGTCGACGAAGAAGCCAACGGCCAGGACTTCTTGGGGGTGAATTGTGCGGGCAGTGATCTTCGGTGCATCTGGGTTCCTCGGGCGTTCGATGATGCGGGCCTTCGAGGACTGGAAGGTGACGGGCACCAGCTTCCGCAGGAAGGGCCAGGGGCTGGTCACGGTGGACGCGACGTCGACCGACGACGTCCTGGACGCACTGAGCCGCTTCGATCCGGACGTCGTCATCAACTGCGTCGGCGAGCGACGACCCGAGGCTTGGGCGAACGCGCCGGCGCGGGCCCACGAGCTGAATGTCGAAGTGGCCCGGCTGCTCGCGGAGGCTGCCCGCCATTACGGTGCGAGCCTGCTCCACATCTCCAGCGACTACGTCTTCGACGGGGCCGCTCCTCCCTACCGGGTTGATGCCCGGCGGAATCCGGTGAATGCCTACGGTCGGTGGAAGCTCCTTGCCGAGGATGCAGTGCGCAGGGCCTGCCCCGAGGCCGTGATCCTGCGGCTTCCCGTGCTGTACGGGCCCGTCGAGTACGCGGCCGAGACGAACCTGACCCAGATCGCCCGCCAGGTCGGCTCCGGTGAGCCGGTCGAGCTGGACGACGTCTGCGTGCGCTACCCGACCCATGTGGACGAGGCGGCGGAGGTCTGCCGCTGGCTCGCGGCCCAGTCCAAGGGCCAGTACCTCGGCTCCGTCGTCCACTGGAGCGCCGAGCGCGGGTTCACGAAGTACCGGATGGGGCTGATGATCGCCCAGCACTTCGGCATCGTGCCCGACCACATCAAGGCCGGCGCGGCATCCGGTGACCGGCCTGCCGACTGCCGTCTCGACTGCATGGACCTCCGCGCGGCTCTCGGACGGCCCGTGGACCACTACCGCACGTTCGCTGACGAGTTCCCGCAGGCGGTCGCCCCGTGGGTGCGCACTGCCTGACCTTGATCGACATGATGGAAGGGAGTGATCTGCCGTGTCGTCTTCTGCGTACGGGGCCTTCGCCCACACGTACATGACGCACGTGAGCGCCGCGGTCACCAGGATGCTGGAGAGCGAAGGCGCCGCCGCGGCAGCACTGATGAGGAAGACGGTCGCCGAGGGCAGTCCGGTCCGCGGATTCGGAAACGGCGGCAGCTCGGCCATCGTCCGCGCCGTTCTCGCACGGCTTCGTGACAGCCACGCCGGGCTGGACGTGAACGAGGCGATGGTCAGCCTGGCCGCCCTGGCGTACACGGCTCAGCGGGAGGGCTACCGGACGGTGTTCAGCAGGGTGCTGGCCGACGAGATCGACAGCGTGGGCCTGGTCCTCGTCGCCAGCGTCAGCGGCAGGTCGGAGAACATCGTCGAGACGGTCGGACTCTGCCACAGGCACGGGGTGCCGGTGCTGGCGGCCGTGGGCGGGCGCGGGGATCAGCTGGGACCGGTGGACGGCATGGTCTGGCCCACCGGAGCCACCGACCAGCAGGTCAGCGAGGACGCCATGCTGACCGCGCTGACGCTGACGGCCGCGGCGAGCACGGAGCCGGAGCACGTACCGCTGTCGCACCGCCTGGAGGAGTACCTGCACGCCCTCGCTTCTCTGGACACCCGGTGCCTGGGCCAGTGGATTGGGGCAGCCACACGGGCCGTCACGGACGCCATTCGCCACCGGAGCGCGATCTACGTACTGTGCCCCGACGGCGGCCCCCTCGCTCTGGCCGGGGAACACTTCGCTCACAACCTGCACTGGGACGCCCCTCTCGGCGTCGAGGGGGTCCGGCCGCCGGTCGTCATGTCCGATCCGTCGCTCGCCGACATGAGCGCGATCTACAACGACCACCCCGACCCGGCGCACGGAGTCCGCTACCAACTGCACTCCGCCTCCGCAGGGGACGTCGTCTTCCTCCTCGCCTACGACTCGCACGGCAGGACGAACCGGCAGGCCGTCGACGCCGCCTTGCAGGTGGGCGCGCAGGTCTTTCTCCTGCACCGGGACGGCCCTGACCTGCACGAGGCCGGGCGGCGCAGCCAGAGGTTGCCGCCCGTGGACGACTTTGGCCTGTCCTGCCTGGTGCAGTCGATCGCCCACATGGTGTGCCGGACCACCCGAGCGGCATTGGCAATGGGCTCCGCGTCGGTCGCAGGGGCCGGGCCGTCGCCGCTGGACCTCATGGCGCAGGACCTCGCGCCGCGTCGAGAACTGTCCGCCCCCATCCCCGCAGTTGCCCTGGAAGGAAGGCCGTAACGTGTCCGTTCGCGAGATCCACACCGAGATCAGCCGTCCGATGCGCAGCCAGATCAGCGCCCTGTCCCGTCTTCCGGTCGCGGCGATCGTCGATGCCCTCGGCAAGACCGGCACCCTCTCGTACTGCCTGAAGCTTCAAACCCCCGGCCTGGTCCTATGCGGCAGCGCCGTCACGGCCCTCGGACCGGATGTGACCGTGCGCCGCGCGGCGATCGACCTCGCGCAGCCCGGCGACATCGTCGTGGTCGCGGCCGGCGGCAACAAGGAACGGTCCTGCTTCGGGGGCGTGACCGCCGCGCACATGCAGAGCCGGGGCATCACCGGCGTCCTGGTCGACGGCATGGTCCGCGACGTCGCCGAGCTGCGCCGCATCGCATTCCCGACGGTCGCCCGCGGCACCACCCCACTGAACTACGACTACCCCGCTGGCCGGGAGGACGGCGCGGTCAACGTCCCCGTGGACATCGACGGCGTCCGCATCACCCCCGGGGACGTCGTGGTCGGCGACGAGGACGGCACCGTGATCGTCCCCCACGATCAGGTCGCGCCTGTGATCGCCAAGACCCAGGCTGCCATGGCCGCCGAGGCCGAGAAGTGGTGGGGCCGCCGGGGCCAGAGCCTCGACGCCGTTCAGCAACTCGCCGACTCCGGCTACACGATCATCTGAGGAGACCCCCGTGACCGAGCACGCCAAGCTCGCGGACGTCTTCGAACGGTTCGCCACCCAGCAGGCGGCGGGCAAGTCCCCTCTGTACGAGACCCTGTCCCGCACGGTCGCCCATACCCCCGAGCTCCTCGACCTCGCGGCCGACACCCAGCCGGGACAGCCCGCACCCAACATGCTGCTCGGGGCCATCCACCACATCATCCGCCGCGGCTCCCAGCACCCGCTGGCCACCTACTTCACCGGTCACGAGGAACTGGACGAGGCCCGCGCTGGCGCCCTGCTCACCGACTTCTGCCGACGCCATGCCCAGGAGATCCGGCGGATCATCTCAACCCGCTCCGTCCAGACCAACGAGGTGGGCAGGTGCGCCGTCCTGCTCCCCGCTTTCGCCGCGCTCCAGCAGCAGCTCGGCGACGGCCGCCTGATCAGGATCGTGGACGTGGGCGCCAGCGCCGGCCTGAACCTGCTCTGGGACCGCTACACCTACGACTACGGCGGCCACCGGATCAGCCTGCCCGCCAGCGACCCGGACACGGTGCTGTTCTGCGAGATCAAGGGCGGGACGCCGCCGTTGTCCCTGGACGTCGCGCAGTTCGTCCGGCCGGTCGGGATCGAGCTCAACCCGGTGGACCTCACCGACCGCGAGGCCACCGAGTGGCTGGTCAGTCTCACCTGGCCCGAGCAGACCACGCGGATGCACACACTGAACAGGGCCCTGACGCTGGTCGCCCGCACCCCGCCGACGATCCTGGCCGGCCGGGCCGAGGACCACCTCGCCGACGTCGTCACCGAGACCCCGCCCGACCTGCACCTGGTCTTCGTCTTCTCGTGGTCGATCTACCAGATCTTCGGCTCGCCCGGCGGCCGGGAACGCCTCGTCGACACCCTCGCCGGCCTGAGCCAGCACCGCCCGCTCCACGAAATCTCCATCGGCCACTTCGGCCACAACACCCCCCGCATGATCATGGCCAGCCACGACGGCGGCGTGAGCCGATCCGATGCCGTGGCCCACTGCGACGTCTACGGCGCCTGGCTCCACTGGCTGGCCACGTCGGCCGGCCGGGCGCCTGATGGGAGGGAGATCCCGTGACGCGCACGATCACCCGGGCGGTCGTGGCTGCCGGCGGGGCCGGGACCAAGATGGCCCCGATCACCCGCATCATCCCCAAGGAGATGCTGCCCGTCGCCAGGACGCCGATCCTGGAACACCTCGTCCACGAACTGCGCGCGGCCGACATCACCGACGTCCTCTTCGTCATCTCCTCACGCAAGGGCCAGATCCCGGCCTACTTCGGCAGCGGCGCGGCGTACGGCATGAACTTCTCCTACCGGGTCCAGGACGACGGCACCGGCCCTGGCGCGCCCGCCCTCGCCGCCGAGGCATGGACCCAGGAACAGCCGTTCGTCCTCGCATTCGGCGACAACCTGATCCGCGCCAGCACCGAAGGGCAGACGCCCCTCCAGCGGCTCGTACACGGCGGCACGGCGGACTGCTCAGTCCTGACCCGGCTGTTCCCCGCGGGCAGCGTCCCCCCGCACGAGACAATCCTGGGCCCGGCGGCCCCGCCCAGGACGGACCCCGGTCCGTACGACGTCGCCTTCGGCAGAGAGCCCCTGGACCACACCGGCGCTCGGTGGGTGCACGCCTGCGCTGCCCGCTGGGTCCTGGGGACCTTCGTCTTCGAGGCCCTGCGCGCATGCCCGCCGCGCCCCAACGGCGAGCTCTACCTCATCGACGCGGTGCGGCGCTGGATCTGTGCAGGCAACGAACTCAGGGCCGTGCCTCTCCTGCCGGCCGAGCTCCGGTTCAACTGCGACAACTGGGAGACCTACCACGATGCCGTCGCCGTCCTCCGCGCCTGAACGCACCGCCTCCGCCCTCCCGGGCACTCGGATTCCGCTGGAGAGCCCGTTCCAGCGGCCCGGCACCCAGGTCACCGTGATCTGGCCCGAGCAGCCCGTGCGCAGGATCGTGCTCGCCCTGCCCGTCGAGAAGGACGACGGGCGCAAGTACGGCCACAGCCTCAACGAGATCGCACGGCTTCCCGCAGACCTTCGCGACGGAACCGCCTTCGCCGCACCGACCTTCAGCGAATCACCCTGGCTGGTCAACCACGCCACCCGGTCCGACTGCCAGCAGGAGGACCACCTCGTCCGCGTGGTCGTACCGACCGTCCTCGCCGCCCTCGGCGGGCAGGCCCGGCCGCCGGTACACCTACTGGGGTTCAGCAAGGGCGGCTTCGCAGCCCTCAACCTGCTGGCCCGACACCCCGGCCTCTTCGCCGTCGCCAGCGTCTGGGACCCGTCGCTCCTCAGCGACCGGCCCCCGCACCCGCAACTCGTGGACGCCGCCGGCAGCGCCGCACGCCTGGGCGAGTGCGACGTGCGCCGCAACCTACGCAAGTACGCGTATGCCCTGCGTGGCACCCGCCGGATCGCCCTGGGGGGAATCGGCACCCTGGAAGCCGACTGGACCGCCGGCCGCCAGCTACTCGAAGAGGTCGGCATCCCGCATCTTGCCTACCGGGATGCGCCTGCCGACCACCGGTGGGGTGCTGCATGGCTGGCTCCCGCCATGCAGCACCTCCTCGACCTGGAAGCCCATCGGCTTCCTGCCCCGGAAGGAGGCCCGGAGCGGTGACGGATATGCGGTCAGTCCTTCAGCATCGCGTCGCGCACCGGAATCCAGTCCAGGGACGACCGAATCCCCTCCTCCAAGGAGAGCTGCGGCGTCCAGCCCAGAAGCCTCTGCGCCCGGTCACTCTTGGTGTAGCCGCCGGCGACGTCACCGGGCCGCGGCTCCACATCGACCGTGACGAGTGGCGTATCGACGACCTGGTTGAAGGCTGCGCACAGCTCCCGCACGGTGGTACCCGAGCCCGTGCCCAGGTTGATCGCCATCGACGGTTCCGCCTCCGTGAGCAGGGAGTCGAAACGGCTGATCGCCGCCACGTGGGCCGCGGCCAGGTCCCAGACGTGCACGTAGTCCCGGATTCCCGTCCCGTCCCGCGTGGGGTAATCGGTCCCGGTGACGGGGAAGGCCGTGCCCTCCCTGTGCGCCTGGATCATCTTGCCCAGGGCGTGGCTGGGCCGCTTGAGCTGAAGCCCGGTCCTCATCTTGGGGTCGGCCCCGACGGGGTTGAAGTAGCGCAGCGACAGCACGCGCATCTGGCGGGCCGCGGCGATGTCCGCGAACATCCCCTCGCACACAGCTTTGGTGCGCGAATAGGGGCTCTGCGGTGCGAGCGGGGAGTCTTCGTTCACAGGGGAGCCGTCGTCGGCCTGGTAAATGGAGCCCGAGGAACTGAAAATGAGGCGGTCACAGCCGTTCCGGCGGAGATGACCGACGAAGGCCAGGCTCTTGGCGACGTTCGCCTCGTAGTAGCCGATCGGGTCCTCAACGGACTCCGGCACCACGATCAACGCCGCGCAGTGCACCACCGTGGAGATGTCCGGGTGCTCGAAGAAGACCCGGTCGACCAGCGCCCCGTCGGAGATGTCGCCCTCGTAGAAGATCCGGTCACCGGTGAACTCCCTGCGACCTCGGACAAGGCTGTCGAGGATCACCGGGGTCATCCCCTGATCCAGGCAGGCCGACGCCACGGTGCTTCCGATGTAACCGGCTCCCCCGGCAATAAGAACAGACACGATCGGCGGTCCCTCTCGTACGACTGCATGCCCGGCGACCCTAGCCCCAGGCAACAGCCCGGCGCCGGGCCTCCGTACAAGGACCCACGATCGTGCGTCAGATGACGCAGCGATGGCGTACCCGCGTCCCGTGGCCACGGGACGCACCAGCAGCGGACGGCCGCCCGCTCGTACTGGCTGGCCAGCCACCGATCTTCTGACCGGGCGCCGTGACCCGCTGAAAGGGGGACCGGTTGAGCACCGGGTGCCCTCAACATGGCGCGCTTTACCCAAGGGGAGGGAGTACAGGCAGGTGGAAGATTCACAAGGCGACAAACAGGGCCGTGGCCGGGCAAGGGTCGCGTTCCCCGAGCCTGTAGACACACGACGTGAAGCGCCATGGTCTCGGTCGGCGTTCGATAACGAGAGCCTGCGGCGGCTGACCGGGACGTTGCCTTCGGTCATCGCGCAGGTCTACCGCATGGCCTGGCGGATCGACCGCCGAGACGTGCTGATCATGACCGGTGCGCAGGTCGCGCAGGGGGCAGGGTCGGCGGTAGTGCTGGCGGGCACCGCGAACGCGATGCGCTACGTCCTGGGCACCGGCGAAGTCGCGCACCGGCTTGATCAGGCGCTTCCCGCGCTGGCGCTGATCGCTGCTGCAGCCGGCCTCGTACGGATCGCGACGGGCTTTTCGTCCTGGGCAGCGGGGAGGCTCAAGCCGCGCCTGGGCTCGGCCGCCGATACCGCGATCGTGGAGACGATGATGTCGGTGGAGCTCGCGGCATTCCACCGGCCGGACTTCGCCGAACGACGGAATTCCGCCGAGATCGGGGCGCTGCGCTGTGACCGGCTGCTGTATGACGGGCAGCAGTTCATGGCCGCGTTGATCAAGCTGGCGGCGGCGTTCGGTGTGCTGACGGTGCTGCACCCGTTGATGCTGGCGGTCCTGGTGCTGGCGGTCGTCCCGGCGGGGGTCGGGGCGATGATGGAAGCGAAGATCGAGCACCGTACGCAGACCAGGGCCCGCGCGGATCAGACGGTGCGCGGCCTGATGCGCTGGTTCCTGACGACGTCGACACTGGCCGGTGAAGTGCGGGGCAACAGCATGCATCCCTTCTTCTCCTTCTGGTACCGCGCGATGTCGGTGCGCCTGGACCGTCGGGAACTTCACGGTGTGAACCGTCAGCTGCGGGTCAATCTCCTCTTCGGTGTCGCTGGCGGCGTGTGTCTCCTGGTCGCGTGGGGGACTCTCGCCTGGCTGACGGTGGGCGGGGTGATGTCACTGGCCCTCGCGGCGACCGCGGTCCTTGCCGTGCGCACGGCCCTGGGCAACTTGCGTGAACTGGTGCATTACGCGGCGACGTTGTTCGAGTCGAGCTTGTATCTGGGCGACTGGAAGGAGTTCGTCGAGAACGGCAAGGCGCTGGTGCCGGCCAGGGGCAGCGCACCGGTTCCGGCGAGCCCGCAGACCATCCGCCTGGAGCGGGCCTCGTTCTCCTACCCGAACAAGCCCTCTCCGGCTGTCAACGAGGTGTCGCTGTCGCTGCGTGCGGGACAGATCGTTGCGGTCATCGGGGAGAACGGCTCCGGCAAGTCCACGCTGACGCGCCTGATGACCGGGATGTACACGCCGGACAAGGGCCGCGTCCTGTGGGACGGCACCGATCTTGCGGATGCGGACATGCGCCGGGTGTGGGAGCAGACCGGTGTCCTGACGCAGGACTTCGCGAAGAACTGGCCCTTGTGCGCCCGGGACAACGTCACCCTCGGCCAGCCCACCGAAGAGGGCGATCACCGGGTATGGGGCGTGCTCGAAGCGGTGGGGCTGCGTGAGGTGTTCGAGGAGTTCCCCCGTGGTCTGGACAGCGTCCTCAACCCTGATTTCCACGGCGGGGTCACGTTGTCGGGCGGTCAGTGGCAGCGCCTTGCGTGTGCGCGCGTCCTCTACCGCAAGCCACCCGTGGTGATCCTGGACGAGCCGACGTCAGAGATGGACACCCGGGGCGAGCACGCGATGTTCGAGTTGATGCGCACCATCGCCCCGGGACGGATCACGGTCGTGATCACCCACCAGGTCATCAACGCCCGCATCGCGGACCACATCATCGTGATGGAGCGCGGCCGGATCACCGAGCAAGGCACATTCGACCAACTCGTCTCCGCAGGCGGGCTGTTCCAGGAACTGTACGAACTCAGCCAGGACCGATAGAGGAGGGGAACCTTGAACGACCGCTATATCAGGATCTCGACGACCGGCCTCGTCGTCCGCGACGACCGCATCTTGCTGGGCCGTGGCGACTGGCCGCAACCCGGAACCTACTGGCTGCCCGGGGGCGGGCAACAGCCCGGTGAGACGCTGGCCGCCTGCATCGAACGTGAGGTCCATGAGGAGACCGGTGTCCGCGTCACCGCCGGGCCCCTGATCCAGTTGCGCGAGCACATCCCGTGGAACCACCCGGGCAGCCCGAGCACACCGCATGTCCACCGCGTCGTGGCCCTGTTCTGGTGCCACTTCGTCGAGGAGCCGGACGCGCTCGGCCCCACCGTGCCGGACGACGTACAGACCGGTGCCGAGTGGGTCCCGCTGGACAAACTCACCGGACTGCGGTTCGTGCCGCCCACAGTCCAGGCCAGCCTCCCCGGGCTGATCACCCAGGCCGGCGGGCTGAACGGCTTCTACGCGGGAGACGTCGCATGAGTGAGATCGTTCTGATGTCCGACCCGAAGGTCGCGGCGATACCCGTGCGTGAGTGCCGCGAGCGACTGGTCGACGCACGCGGCAGCGGACTGCTGGTCGATGAAAGCCGGCAGGACGCGGCCGGGCACTTCGCGCACGTGCGCAAGAACATCCTCGAACGGCTCCTGTCCGCACAGGCCGCACTTCCTGACGGGCTGCGTCTGCTGCTGGTCGAGGGCTACCGGCCGCCGCAGCTCCAGGAGCAGTACTTCGCCGAGTACGCCGAGCAGCTGCGGGCGGAGAATCCGCGCTGGACGGATGAGCAGGTCCACTCGGCGGCCAGCCGCTACGTCTCGCCGCCCGAGGTCGCCCCGCACCCCGCCGGGGCAGCCGTCGACATCACCCTCGCCGACGCCGACGGGAGGGAGCTGGACCTGGGGACGAGGACGAACTCGACGCCGGAAGAGAGTGCGGGTGCCTGCTACATGGACGCCGCGAACATCAGCTCCCTGCACCGAGCGCGCCGTCAGGTCCTCGCGGCCGCCATGTCCGGCGCGGGGTTCGTGAACTACCCGACGGAGTGGTGGCACTGGTCGCACCGTGACCGCTACTGGGCGCTCGTCACGGGCGCGCCGGCCGCGGCCTACGGGCCGGTCACCCGATGAAGGCGCGCCGGGACCCGAAGCACCTGCACCGTCACGTCGTCCACGAGGCACGAGCGTAGGGGGAAGCCATGACCGTGATCGTCGGCCTGGTCCACGAAGACCAGGTGCACATCGGCGGGGATTCCGCCGGAGTCTCCAAGTACAGCTTGTCCATCGCGATCCGCAAGGACTCGAAGGTGTTCCGCAACGGCCCCTATGCCATGGGCTTCACCACCAGCTTCCGCATGGGCCAGCTGCTGCACCATGCCTTCAAAGCGCCCAGGCCCAAGGGCGACCTTGAACGGTTCATGGCCACGAAGTTCGTGGACAAGGTGCGCGCGTGTCTGAAGGACGGCGGATGGGCGCGTAAGGACTCCGAGCAGGAGTGGGCCGGCACGTTCCTCGTCGGCGTCTATGGGCGCCTGTTCGTCATCGGGGGCGACTATCAAGTGGGTGAGCCGGCCGACGGATACGCGGCTGTGGGCTGCGGCAGCGACCTAGCCCTCGGTGCCCTTCACGCCACGGCCCCGGTTGGCCTGGGTCCGCGTGAACGGCTGGACGCCGCTTTGGCCGCCGCCACTCATCACAGCGCGGGGGTGTGCGGGCCGTACAGCTACGCCATCGCGCCCGCCCACAGCGAACTCCTCGAACTCGAAGCAGCCCAGTACGCGACGGCGAAGGTGCCCGCCCCAAGGGAAGAGGAGCCCGCGGATGCGTGACCGGGTAGCCCTGTTCGACCTCGACGACACCCTCATCCCACGCCGGGAGCTGTTCGAGAAATGGGCAGCAGAGTTCTCCACCGAGCACGATGTGCCGCTGGAATGGCTCCTGAACGCGGACATCGAGCATGCGTCGCGCCGGGTCGAATTCTTCGAGCTGGCGAAGACCACCTTCGGTGTGCGGCCGCCAGTGGAGGAACTGCACGCCCAGTACCGGCAGCGCATGCCACAGCTGGTCGAGCCGGACCCACAGGTGGGCGCGATGCTCGCCAGCCTGCGGGAGGCAGGCTGGCGACTGGGGGTGGTCACCAACGGCATGGTGGACAACCAGACGAACAAACTCCGCCAAGCCGAGCTGAACGACCTGGTGGACACCGTCGTCATCTCCGACGCCGTGGGTGTGTGGAAGCCGGATGCACGGATCTTTCGCCACGCCATCACTCGGCTCGACTCCGCGCCGGGGCCGCACGTGGTCATGGTCGGCGACAGCCTCGAACACGACGTCGCGGGCGCCCACGTCACCGGGCTCACGACCGTGTGGGTCTCCCACGGCCGACCGCTCCCGCGCTCCGGCCCCCGACCCCAGCACACCGTCGGCACCGTGACGGAGGCCGCAGGGCTGCTGCACTCCGTTCTCAACTAGGGAGGGATCACGTTGGCGAATCCATGGATTCCGCCGGAGCAGTACGTGAAGAAGCTGCCGATGCACGCGAGCTTCGGCTGCATGTTCTTCACCGACACCGCGGGCCGGGTGTTGCAGCTGCGCTCGTGCGTCAAGCAGCACGCGCAGGTCTGGCAGTGGCCGGGCGGCAACACCGACACCGAGAACGAGTCGCCGTTCGAGACTGCTGTGCGGGAGTGCAGGGAGGAGACCGGCATCATCTTCACCGGCCAGCCGAAGCTCCTCGCAGTGTTCTGGCAGTCGGTGGGGCAGTGGCCGGTGGCGAAGCTCGGGTTGGCGTTCGACGGCGGCCAGCTCACAGCCGACGAGCTTGATCGGATCGCCCTTGATCCGGACGAGCACGACGAGTTCGCGGTCCGGTCGGTGGACGAGTGGGCAAAGGTGATGGACACGCGGTGGTGGCAACGGCTCGCAGCCGTCCACCGCGCGCAGCAAGCCGGTGCGACGGCGTACCTGGAGATGCGGTCCGATGGCTACTGGTGACCACTTCCTGGTAGGCGCTGGCGTGTTCGTCCAGCGCGACGACGGCCGCGTCCTGCTCGTCCACCACGCCAGGACCGGGCACTGGGTGATCCCCGGCGGCAAGGCCGAGCCCGGCGAGACGCCCCGGCAGTGCGCGGTGCGCGAGGCCCGCGAGGAGACCGGGCTCGACGGCCGGCCCGGGCGGCTGCTGGCCATCCAGCACCTCACCACGAACCGCCACTGGGGCAGCAAGTACATCGCCGACCCGTACGAGCTGTTCGTCTTCGCCCTCCACGTAGACCCCGACCAGCACGCCAGTATCCGGGTGCCGGACGGGGAACTGCTGGGCTGGGACTGGTTCACGCCCGACCACGGAGTGAAGCTCATGGACCCGACCAACGCGGCACTCTTCACGGCCACGGTCCAGGCCGCAGCCAACGGGACCTGCGCCTACCTCGAGGACCTCCAAGCGCTGCCGTGACCGGATCGCCGAGCACGGCAAATTCGACCAACTCGCATGCAATGAAGGCTGTTCCAGGAACTCTGCGGACTAAGCGAATACCAATGGGAGGGGAGGTGGCGCGGGTCACCTGCGCCCGCCATGTCCTTCAGACTCTGCCGCGGGCTTGTCCTGGGGCAGAGCTGAATGGAGAGTGATCCGATCCGAGACCGGAGGTGATGTTCGTGCGGCTCGCTGCAATCCCGAAGGCCGTCATCATGCAGCCAACGACCTTGTGCTCGCTGGACTGCCGCTACTGCTATCTCCCGTTCCGTAAGGTCAATCACCGGATGCCATTGGAAGTCGCTGCCATGGTTGCCGCATCCGTGAACCCTTGGGCGGCACTTCAACCGGGCTTCGAGGTCGTGTGGCACGGTGGCGAACCGCTCACGGCTGGCAGGTCGCTGCTCGGTGCCTTGATGGAACCGTTCGAAGGCGTCACGCACACGCTCCAGACGAACGCCACGCTGGTTGATGACCGATGGTGTGACTTCTTCGAGGAGCGCGGCGTCGGTGTAGGGGTGAGCATCGATGGCCCGGCGGACATGAACCGCAACCGCGCCTCCCTGGGCGGCCGACCGGCCCACGATCGGATTATCCGGGGCATCGGCCGATTACGAGAGCGCGGTGTCCCGTTCTCGGCGATAGCTGTGGTGTCCGATCCGGACCCGGCGCGAGCGGCAGAGTTCTACCGGTTCTTCGTGGACCTGGGGTGCGATGTACTTGGGGTGAACGTCGAAGAGCAGGAAGGCGTCCACACCCGCGCGTCGGAGCCCGACCCTGGCCGGGCGGCACAGTGGTGGGTGGCTCTCACCGACGCATGGAGAGCGGACCCCGCGATCCGGGTCCGGGAGATCGACCGCGTCCTGACGTTCGCCTCGGCAGTCCTCGAAGACCGCATCGCCACCAATACAGTCCAGGTGTGGGACCCGCTACCGACCGTGGCCTACGACGGAGGCGTGGTCCTCGTCTCGCCTGAGCTCGCCGGATTCACCGATCCCCGGCTCGGGGACTTCACGACCGGCAACGTCCTGAGCACGCCGCTCGACGTGCTCCTCGCCGAAGCCGAGTCCCGAACGCCGTGGCTGGCCGAGTTCCAGCGCGGCGTGGACTCCTGCCGCACCTCGTGCTCATTCTTCGACTTCTGCGGCGGTGGGCACCCGGCCAACCGCTACTTCGAGCATGGGGGCCGCATGGACGGCACCCGCACCACGTACTGCACCACCGCCAAGATCGCGCTACTCGAAGGAGTGACAGCCCATGTCAACGCCCACAGCAACTGATCTGGTGACCGCCGCCGCCGACGGCTTCGCAGCACTCCTAGCCTCCGCGGGACCTGCCGTCGCGGACGGCGGGAAGTTCGACAACCGGCCGACATGGGACAACGCGAAGCCCCCGTTCGACAACCGCCCCACCTGGGACAACTGGGACAACAAGAACAAAAAGAAGTAGCCCTCCGGGCCGCGTTACGGCTCGACCATCAGCCCGGCCTCCGTCGCCAGGAGCTCCGCGACCGTGACGACCTGCGTGGCGTTGATCCTGGCGCCGCGCAGAGACAACAAGCCGCGCGCCCCGCGCAGTTCGGCGCCCCGCAGGTCGCATCCCTTGGCCGAGGTCACCGCGAACTCGGCATTGGAGAGGTCACAGTCGTGAAAGATCACCCGGTCGAGTCGCCCGGAGAAGGACGCCTCCTTGAACGAGCACCGCACAAACGCGACGACGCCGCGCACCTTGTCCAGGGCGATGGTGGCCATGTCGAAGCGGCAGTCCTCGGCGTAGACGTCGCCGGCCTCGGTCGCCGCGAGCTGCCAGCCGATGCCCCGACACCCTGCCAGTTCCACCCGAGACAGGTGGACGTCTCGCCACCGCGAGTTCGACAGGTCAGCACCTCGAACAGCCGTGTCGTCCAGACGGAACGGAGCAACCGTAGCGTTTGTGAGCTGCACACGGTCCAGAACCGAACGCGTGACCGTTCCCTCGACGACCGCCCCGGTGGCGTCCGTGCCGTCGATGCAGGACATGGACACCGACAACTCACCCTTGATCGCGCCCGTGTACGGGACAAGATCATCGTGGTCGATCGAAGGACGCTGGAGCGAGCGGCCGTCACCGAGGTCTCTGAATTCCATGTGCCGACCGTACCGGCACAAGCACCGGCGGAAAGCCGCCGTGACCATCGGGACATCGCCCCGGTTAAGCACTGGGTGCTTTCGGCCCGGTGCTCTTTACCTAAGGGAAGGGGATGCCCGTGGACACTACCTGGGACATCATCCACCGCCTCACCGCCCGTCTCGACGACTACAGCACGTTACCCATCGACCAGCGCCGCATCTTACAGATCCTCAAGATCACTGAAGAGGCCGGCGAGGCCGCCGAAGCTGTGATCGGCGCGTTGGGGCAGAACCCGCGCAAGGGCTTCTCCCACACGTGGGACGACGTGCAGGCCGAAGTGTGCGACGTGATCACCACGGCCATGGTCGCGTTGCAGCGGCTCACCCCCAACGCCCGGGAGGTCTTCGCCGAGCACCTGGACCGCATCGCCAACCGTGACCTCACTGAAGGGAGCCACCGTTGACCGTCAGCACA
The DNA here is from genome assembly GCF_047456005.1 of Streptoverticillium reticulum. Taxonomy (NCBI): domain Bacteria; kingdom Bacillati; phylum Actinomycetota; class Actinomycetes; order Kitasatosporales; family Streptomycetaceae; genus Streptomyces; species Streptoverticillium reticulum. Next base: position 1,364,910 of record NZ_CP179755.1, read on the forward strand.
GCGGACACCGCGAACGAGCTGCGCGAAGAGCTCGTGACCCGCCTCATCGACAGCGGCCACCTGCGCACCCCCGAAGTCATCGCCGCCTTCCGGGACACCGAACGCCACCGGTTCCTGCCCGGCGTCGACCTTCAGGCCGCGTACGCCCACGACGTGGTGGCCCTCAAACGCGACGAGACGGGCGAGATGATCTCCTGCATCTCCACGCCGTCGATCGTCGCGACCCAGCTGGAGCAGTTGGGCGCAGAGCCCGGCCACAAGATCCTGGAGGCCGGGGCCGCCACCGGCTACAACGCTGCGCTCCTCGGCCGGCTCGTGGCGCCCGGCGGTCACGTGTGGACGGTGGACGTCGACCAGGACCTTGTTGACGGCGCCCGGAAGAACCTCGCGGAGGCCGGAGCCTCGAACGTGACCGTCGTGTTGGCCGACGGTGCTTCCGGTCTTCCCGAGCATGCCCCTTTCGACCGTATCCAGTTCACGGTCGGCGCCGGTGACGTCCCGGTGAGGGTTCTGGAGCAGCTTGCCCCCGGCGGTCGCCTGGTCATCCCGATGCGGGTTCGCGGCAGCATCTCCCGGAGCTTCGCCTTCGAACGCGACGGCCACACCTGGAAGACCGTCTCGTCCGAGATGATGACGTTCGTTCCCTTGCGCAGGGGCGTCTGCAACGACATCCGCACCATGGTCGACATGGCGGGTGAGGGCAACGTCCGCCTGGAGATCTACAGCGAGCAGAACGTCGACCGCGACGCGATCCGCACCGTACTGGACGAGCCCCCGGTCAAGGTCTACACCGGCGTGAAGTTCCGCAAGGGCGAGTCCTTCCAGTGGCTGTACCTGTACCTGGCGTACGTGCTGCCCAACGGCCTTTCCCGGATGCCCGGCTCCCGCCCCGGATTCGCCCCGCACTTCGGCTGGGGTTCCATGACCGCGCTCGACGGCGAGACCCTGGCCTACCTCACCAAGGTCGAAGGTGAAGACGAGCAGGGCTCGTTCTGGCAGATGGGGGCGATCGGCCACGGCCCGCGCGCCGCCGAACTCGCCGACCAGGTCGCCACCACGATCAGCGAGTGGGACCGCGGCTGGGGCCACAACGCACCGGAACCCGGATTCCGCATGGCCGTCGGCGACGCCCGCGACCAGCTGACCGCCGCCGACCCGCGCTTCGCCATCGACAAGACCTACAGCCGTCTCGTCGTCGACTGGCCGCGCAGGAGCTGAGCCGCCGCACTGGTGCACGCACAGGAGGAGGGGGCACGATGACGAATCCGCTCAACCCCGAGCTGGCCGCCGAGCTCTTGCGGCGCATGGCCATCGACCAGCATGCCCGGGGCGTCCGCGAGGGTGAGGACGATGTCGAGGCGGACTGGGAGGCGATGCGCGCGGTCGACGCAGACAACACTACGTGGCTCAAGACCGTGGTGGCCGAACACGGCTGGCCCGGACACACCCTCGTCGGAGAGGAGGCCGCACATGCGGCGTGGCTGATGATCCAGCACGCCGACCGGGACCTGGAATTCCAGCTGCACGGGCTCCAGCTCCTGACCGCAGCCGTGGAAGCCGGCGAGGCGTTGCCGCGGCACTTCGCCTACCTGACCGATCGTTGCCAGGTCGCCCAACAGCGACAGCAGACGTACGGAACGCAGTACTTCGAAGACAACAAGGGCCACTTCGGGCCCCGGCCGGCCGTCGACCCCGACCGGTTGGATGAGCGCCGCGCAGTGGTGGGCCTGGGGCCGCACGCGCAGTACGACGCCGAGATCCGAGCGAGGTACGGCTACCCGCCGGCGGACACGCCTTAGAGCTCGTGGGGGTCGAGGAGGACGTAGAGACCCGGCGCGCAGATCGTGCCCTTGCAGACCTGGCAGTCGCAGGTGTGCCGCATGCAGAAGCAGGAGGAGTCGTCGCACCACTTGTCCGGGCCGTGCCAGTGCGCGGGGTCGGGCTCTTCGCATCCCCAGGCGGTGCAGGTGCGCAGTTTCGACCAGGCGGGGTAGACGATGTGCTCGCGGCGGTACGGGTGGCCGTGAGGCAGGGGCCACCCCCAGCAGGCTTGAACGGAGGCTGCGGCGTCGCCGCGGGTGTGCCAGGCGGCGCGGCAGCGGGTGCACTGGTATCGGCCTTCCGGGCGGCGTCGAAGTTGGTGGCCCTTCAACGCTCAGTCCTCGCGCAGGACGACGACGAACCCGGCCTCGTAGGACACGCCCGGCTCCGGCGGGACGGGCTCGCCGGTCAGGACGTCAGTGCAGCAGGCGTTGAACACCTCGCCCTCCGGCAGCGGTACGGGCCCGTCGGCGGTGAGCCTCCAGCCCCGTACGGTCTGACGGCCGTCGGTGATGCGGTGCCGGGTGATGATGCTGCCGGGGCCGCCCGCGACCAGGCCGGCGGCCACGATCTCCGCGAGCACGACCACGGTGTCAGTGTGCTCCTGGACCTCCCACCCGCCGGGACCGAGGACGATCTCGGCCGACGCCATGATGCGCGGGTCGACAGCGGTCACCGCTATCTCCAACAGCCCGTCCCCGGCCGCCAGGGAGACGTGTCCCCCGATAAGGAGGGACAGCCACTCGATGGCCTCGGCGAAGGCGTTCTCCTGCACCACCGCAGGGTCGGCGCCGCACTGCCAGGCGACGGTTGCCACGTAGGCGCGGGCGGCCTTCGCGGCGGCGAGCTGCCGGGGGGTGAAGCGCACGGGTGCGCCGTCGGCGGGTCGGTTGGCGCGGGCGGCCGTCACAGGGGTTCTCCTGGGATTGTTAGGGCGGTTGGTGAGCCAGCGGGCCCCGGGATGGCGATGGGCGTGCGTCCGGGGCCCGCGGCTTACCCGAATGCGTCTTGGTCGTGTTCGGCCAGCAGCGCGCCGAGATCGGCGACCACCGGGGCGCAGGCGGCACCCTGTACACCGGTCTCGGCCGCGAGGTGGGCGTGGATGCTCCGGGCGGCCGTCAGATGCGCCTGGGCGAACAGGGAATCGCGGCCACCGTTCGACAGCTCGTACTGGGCGACCAGGGCGCGGGCCAGGCCCTCGATACGCGAGTGCGCGTCGTAGGTGCGGTGGGCGATCAGGGCGCGTTCCAGGAGGGCGGCGTCGGTGCCCGTGGTGATGCCGGGGGCACCAGTGTGGTGGCGGGCGACGTCTTCGCATGCCTGGTGGTAGTTCTTGCGGGCGACGCGGCGTTCTTCGAGGAGACGGTGGAAGAGCCGTTCGGCCGGGGTCATGGTGTCGGCCGGCGGGGTGGCGAGGGCGGTTGCGAGTTCAGCGGCGAGCTGCCGGATGTAGTCGTCTTCGTGGCCGGTCGTCATAGTGCGAATTGTCCCTGTGGGGTCTGACATCACCGGGGGCTTCCGGTGGTTGGGGGGCCGGGGCGGGCCAGCATCGGCTAAGGGCTGGTAGCCCGCCCCGGCAGTCTCTGGGTGCGCTCAGACGGGGAGGTCGGCGCGGCGGAGTTGGCCGCGGACGTTGGCCCACGACCGCGAGCACGACGGCGTGGACGGGCAGAAGATCGTGCGTCCTTGTCCCACGGGCGGTGTCCAGGCCAGGTGTCCGCTCCTCGTACGGTAGATCACCCACCCCTTCGCGGTCGCGGTCTTCGCGGCCGTGCGCATGATGGCGGGGAGCTGGTGCACAGAGACGGGCCGTCGGGCGGTGCGGCGGGTCATCGGCGGCGCCTGCGGTGGCTGGTGGTGCGCCAGGAGAACGGGCCGGGCAGATCCACGCTGGTGGTCCGGCGCCCGGTGGAGCTGTATGTACGGGCCAGCCCACGCGGGCCAACCGACACGCTCACGGACTTACGGTTGACGTTGAGGCGCAGCAGCCCGGGGACCAACGTGAACGACTTCCGGAACAGCAGCGGCATCAGATGGCCTTCCAGACCGGCTGTCCGGCGCGGGTCCGGTCTGCGCAGCGCTGCCAGAGGCGGGCGTCGCTGCGGGCGTCGGCGGCCAGGTTCCGTATCTCGTGCGGGGCGTAGGTGGGAAGGTCGCGGTCGTCGATGTAGTGGGCGGCGGCCTTCAGCGCGGCGGCGAGCTCGGGGGACGCTTCGACCATGATGGCGAAGGCGTCCAGGCCCTCGGCGGCCGCGCGGGCGGTGGCTGCCTTCCCCTCCCAGTAGGCGGGGTCGGCGAGCTGCGCGTTGGTAGTGGTCATCGGCTGTTCTCCGCGAGGGTCAGGTAGTAGCGGCGGGCGTCGTACGGGTTCGCGTCCGCGGCGCGCAGGTGGTGCATGCGCAGACGCCACACGTAGGCGAAGGACTCGGTGAGGTGGTCGGCGACCTCCAGCAGCTCTTCGGCGAACGACGACTCCTCGTCGAACTCGTACCGGGCGCCGTCCCGGCCGTAGTAGGCGACGGGGGTAATGCCGTGCGCACCTTCGCCTTCAACGAACTCGACGAGCATCGCGCAGGAGAAGCGGTCGAGGATCAGGCGGGCGGTCAGGTCGAGAGCGGCGGCGACCAGCTTCTCGCCACTGGCCGCCTGCGCCTTGGCGGCCTCGGCATATTCCTCGGCGGCGACGGTGTAGCGCAGAGCGGCGGTGGTCAGGGTCATCGGGTCGTGTCCTTGGTGAAGCGCTCGCGGAGTTGTCGGGTCTGGTGCTCGCGGTAGGTCTGGGCGGCGAGGTGGTAGACCGTGGCGTTCGACGGGTCCTCGGCCTGCTCGATGCGGCGGGCTGCCTCCTCGCCGACCGCCCGGAACCCGACGGTGGTCAGGGCGCGGTTGCTGCCGTGGCGGAGCAGCATGAGCGTCCAGGTGAAGTTGTCCTCGATGACGTAGTAGGTGCCGTGCCGGCCGCGCGCGGAGGCGGAGCGGAAACGGCCGTGGGTGCCGGGCTCGTGGTCGGTGAAGACCAGGTGGGCGGTCATCGGCGGCCTGCGCATCCGGCGTGGCCGCAGCCGCCGCACCATCCACCGGAGGAGCAGGCGCACGGGCAAGAGCGGTTCATGTGGGGGGCTCCCGGGATCAAGTCGTGGGGTCAGGTGGGGTGCCGGTGTGGGGCCCGGCACCACGACGACGGGCGTCAGCCGAGTTGGCCAGTGCTCTTCAGCCATGCGTCGTACTCGGTGGTCTTGGCGACCTTGGCGGCGTCCTGGTAGCTGGGCGCCTCGACGATGCGGACCCAGCAGTCCTCACCGAGCCAGGAGACGGCCGGGGAGCCGGGGAGGACGGCGTCGACTTCGACTTCGCCGCCGAGGTAGCGGATTCCGATCACGGACCAGGTCTGGAGGGGGCGCGGGTCGTTCACTGGTTCTCCGTCTTCTCGTTCAGGGTCTCGGCCGCCGTCGGCTTGCGCAGCTCGTACCAGTGCGCGCCGTGGATGGTGATGCGGTAGTGGTCGCCCCACTGGACCAGGCGGGCCCTGGGGTTGGCGTACAGGCTGTCCCAGGCGTTGTCAGCGGGGACGGGGAAGGACTCGAAGTCGTTGTGGCCGCTGCGCATGGTGGCTGCGGTGTACCGCTCGCGTATCTGCTTGATCTTCGTGGTGGCGTTGCGGGGAACGGTGAGCACCGGTGGTTCTTCCTTCTGGGCAAGGGGGGTGGAGGTGCGGGGCGGGCAGCCAGGCGGGCCACGCCGGGCGGCGTGGGTGGTGGCATAGGCCCGCCCCGCACGAGGAGGGGGCCGGGGGCGGCTCAAGCAGCCAGCTCGAAAACCGCCGCCCCCGGAGACTGTTACGCGGCCAGGCCGTCTTCGTCATCCGCTTCGTAGGCAAGGCCGTAGCGCTGGTGCTGCTCGGCCTTGACTTCGCCGAGGGTCTTCTTCGTCCAGTAGCAGTCGCGCTCAACCAGGCGCCCCCACCGGCCAGATGCCGACTCCAGCGCCACCAGGTCGGTGTACCCCAGCTCGGCGCCGAAGATGTAGCCGCCCACGATCGCCCAGCCGAAGGCTTCGCCGGAGGCCGGGTCGATCTCGGTGATGAACCAGTCGCTGCCCGAGTTGAAGTAGTGCGCGTGCACCACCGCGTTGTCGCCTTTGTCGTCCTGGGCGTAGATCTTCGGCATTCGGCGCAGTTCGGCGTCGGTGGGGTAGAAGCGGTGGCCGCGGCGGCGGCGGTAGAGCTCCGGCATCTTGTTGAAGCGGAGGTTGGTGGGGGTCTTGTTGTCGGTGTGAGCGGCGGCGGCGTGCATCTTGTCGAAGCTTTCTGTGGTCATCGGCAGGTGGGGGTCAGGCGGCGGGGGTGACGCGGAAGTCCTCGGCGTCGGCGTCGGAGCTCAGGGGGATGCGCTCGGCCAGTTCGCAGGCGGCGACCCAGCGGAGCCGCCAGCCGGTACCGGGCGTGAGCTCGCGGCCGTCGCGGTCCTCGATCGTCCACAGCGACGTTCCGGCGATCCGCTTGGTGTAGCCGAGGGCGTTGCCGAGGCCCCGGACTACGCACCAGCGGCCCTTGCCGGCCTTCTCGAAGGTCACGTCGAAGACCTCGGGGCGGATCAGGCCGTCGGTGCCGTAGTTGTCGGGGTGGGCGCTCATCGGTTTCTTCCTTGTTTGTGGTGGTTCGTCCTGCCAACACCTCAAACATAAGACACAACGTCGTATTATTCAAATCGGGGGTGAAGAGCCCCCCATCACGCCCGCCCGCTGGCATCATGAGAGCCCCGACCGACGAAGGAGCCCCGCTGTGCCGAAGACCTTCACCGTCCACATGACAGGCGGTCCCGTCGAGGTACCGGCCACGATCCTCGGCATCCGCCAGGCCCTGCCCGAAGCAGACCGCGACCAGTTCACCGCGGAAGCCGAGAGCGCCGCGGCCGACGAGCTCCCCGCCCTCCTTGCCCGCTGGGCGATGAACATCCCCACCGAGCACGACGCCGCCGAGGAAGCCCTCCTCCAGCAGGTGGCGGTCGGCGACTTCTCCGGCGTGGTCTTCGCCGACGAGATCACCGACGCCTACCGGAGCGCCGGATGACCTACCGCGTCGCCTACGCCAACGAGGCCGCTGCCGGCCGCGGCGCCATCCCGGCGCAACGCCGCAAGGAGTTCGACGACGGCATGACCCGGATCGCCCTCGATCCCTACGGGTGCGGTTCGTCTGCGGTGCGCGGCAGCCGGGACCGGCGGGACGCGGCGGTCGGGAAAGTGGCGTTCATCCGGTACGAGGTGAGCCCGAGCGTCGTCACCATCACGGTGCTGCGGGTCATCCCCGCCCCCTGAATGCCCGCCCCTCCCGGTGGGCAGTACTGGAGGCGGAGGCTCCTCTCCGTCCCAGGTGCCGGGCGCTCCCCCGGCACGCGGTCCGGCCCGGCGTTCCCACCGTCCGGGCCGGACCGTCTTTGTCTCAGGCGGCCTGTGCCTGCTCTGCCTGGTCGACCGCCTCTTCGAGCTGGGGCCGCTGCCAGTAAGGGGCGAAGTTCCCCACCACCGCGAGCCCGGGTCGGGCCTTCGAGTAGAGCGAAAGCCCGAAGCCGTCGCCGAGGTTGACCGCGCACCTTTTGAGCGCGCCGGAGATCGCGGACTTCATGGCCTTGTCGTGCGCGTCGCCGAGGGAAGGCATGATGTTCTCGCCGACCGCGCCGTCTTCGAAGACGGCGATTTCGTGGCCGCAGACGGCGCGTATCCGCAGGCGGACCATGGCCCGGTAGATCACGGCGTGGGCGTCGCGGCCGGCCTTGGTGGTCGTCTTGTTCTGGGCGACGAGGTCGCACGAGATGGTCTCGACCGACCATCCGCCGACGGAGAAGACGCGGTTGAGCCATCTTCTGACGTCCCATTGCTCGACGTGGTCGAAGCCCTTGTCATCGCGCTGTACGCGGGCGGGGTCCAATGGTTTGAGCAGCAGCCTGACCTGGAGGTCGGTCAGGCGGCAGACGTGCGGCTCGTCCGTCTCGGTGGTGCTCACGGTGGTGCTCCTGGTGGTCTTGTGGGTATCAGGCAGCGGCCGGGAGGGCTTCTTCACCGGCGAGGTCTTCGAGGAGTTCGATGCGCGCCCAGTGCACGGCTTCGCGGGCGTGGTCGACGTCGTAGATCGTGAAGCCGTGGCGCTGGGTGGCGGCCGTGCGGTTTTCCACGAACGTCCACGTGGTCATGGCGAGCTCGTTCGCCATCCAGTCCAGGGCCTCTATGTCAGCGTGCAGCTCGGCCTTGCCGGTCGGCTTGCCCCACACGCCCGGTCCGGTCAGGCGGCGGGTGGTGGCGAGGGCGGCGTGCGGGGCGCGGGCGTCGGTGGCCGCGAGGGCTCGCAGGTGGTTCAGGACGACGGCGGGCATGGTCACGTCGATGACCGCGGGCTCGGCGGTCCTGGTGGGGAGGGCGGCGGTAAGGGCGGGCAGGCCGGCGGGTGCCATACTGGGGGCTCCATTGGTGATGACGTTGACGCGTGCGCTGGTGGTGGGCCGACCCCGGGTTTCTCAGGCCGTACGGGGTCGGCCCTTTGTCGTTTCCGACACCCTCAATATTACGACGCAATGTCGCATTGTTCAGCTCTGGCCGGCGTGACCCTCCGCACACCACACGCCAAGGCGTCGTATGATTCCCACCGATCAACACCACCCTCGATCGAAAGACGCCTCTGTGGCCAAACGCACCCTCTCCCTGACCGTCGCCGCCTGGGACGCCATCGCCGACGCAGCCGAGGCCGGCCACATCTCCGTCTCCCAGGCCACCACCGCCCTCCTGGGCGCGTACGCCCAAGGCCACATCCCTCCGCCGGCCGAGCCTGCCGCCTACACCGAGCGTGGCAGCGGCCAGCAGCGCTCCGGCCGCGGCATGCACATCCCCGACACCGTCTGGGACTCCGCCGTCGCCAAGGCGGGCCTGGTCGTCGACCCGAACACCGGGCGGACCAAGCCCGGCAAGCATGCCCGCTACCGGTCCATGAGCGCCCTCGTCGAAGCCCTCGGCCAGGCCCTCGCCAGCGGCGAGATCACCCTCGCCGCCGCCAGCGCGCAGCCCGCGCCTCGCCGGGCCGACTGACCAACGAACGGAGATCGCCATGGGCGCCATCCAGCAGCCCACCAAGGCAATGGGTCCGTACCGGATCGAGATCCGGTCGGAGTCCTTCTACCTCACCCGGACCGACGCCAAGGGCTGCGCCTCCCCCGACCGGCACACGGCCACCGTGCCTGCGTCCGATGCGCCCGCCCTCATCGCATCCTTCGCCCAGGTCGCCAGCCACCCCGCCTGGAAGCGGCGGGAGTGGGCCGGCGGCGACCCGACGGACACCACCTGGACCCTCCCGCCGGACGGGCAGGGTGAAGCCCCGAGCCATGACTGGTCGGTCAGCCGCGACGGCGAAACCCTCACCATCAAGGGACCGTGGGTTGTCCACGCGGAGAACGAGCGCGCGCTGCTCGACAGTGAGATCCGGTACCTCGACCTGCCGCAACTCGGCAACGCCCTTAAAGCCCTCGGCGACGAGCCCGCCGCATCCTGAGCCACTGCGCGGACCACCCGTCCGGTACGTCAGGCGAACACCCCGAGCGCGAAGCCGCGCACTGAGCTACGACCACAAGGCGCCCGCCCCCGCGGACCATCACCGGGGGCTGGGCGCTTCCCCTTGGTCCCGCTGACCCCAGCCCCCTCAACTGCCAAGCGTAGGCCGGTGTCTCATGCCGGATACATGCGCAGCCAGCACATGACATGTACGCGCCCCGGGAGCGCGATACGCCCCATGCGCCGGGCATGCACAACCGTCCATGTTTAAAGGGCGACTTGGCGTTTCGCAAAAGCATCCCCAATCGTTGGCAAGTGCAGGAAAAGATCCTTTCGCCGTACAAGCCGGAAGTGCAGAGAAACGCACCTGTCTATCCGGGTACGAGCGAACCTCCGTCTTCTTGGGGGCCGACCCCCGAGAGCGTGAAGGCGAGGACCCCGTGCACGAGCAGCTCTTCGCTCTGGCCCTGACTCACATGCTGACCGCCGCCGCTCACCTCATCGCCCCGGGAACCCTGGATACGGGGACCGCCGGGCACCTGCAACAGGTCGCTGCTCTCGTCGCGTTCGCCCGGTGGCACGGCCTGGAAGAAAACCGCTTCGTCGCCCAGCGCTGGCAGACGACCTCCGTCGAGGCCAGGCGGTGGATCGCCGAGGCCCGCAGGCGCGGGTTGATCTGCCGCAGCTTGCCACAACCCGCCCGCCCCGGTGGTACTTTCACCAGCAAGATCGTTCCCTCTCCACGATGCAGCGTCCCGTACGGGCCGCCTGCGGTTGAGAGGGACGAGCGGATGCTGCTGCCCAAAGAAGTCGCCTCGCTGCTGCGCATCAGCGTCGCGGCCCTGGCCAACCGTCGCCACAAGGGTCAGCCCCCCTACGGATGGGTGCGGCGGGGCCGCGCTGGGTCGGGGGTGCTGTACCCGGAATCGGCGGTGATCGCCTACCTCGCCGAACTCGCCACGGGCGAAGCGTCCGCTCCTGATGCCATCACGGATGAAAGCGCCCAAGCTCCGCATGCGACACGGCGGCTGAAGCGCCCGAGCAGCAAGAGGTGAAGCGGCAGTGGCCAAAGCATGGGTTGAAGACCTGTGGCACAAACGGACCGGTGAACCGTCCGAACGGTGCAGGCAGCACGACTCCCGCAATCAGTACAAGTCCAAGGTCCATGGGAAGGGCGCCCGTTGGCAGGTACGCGGCCTGGACGATCAAGGCGGCCGGCTACCGAAGGAGAACTACGAGTCCTACGACGACGCCCAGGACCGTGCCGAGAAGCTGAGCGGGAAGGTCAAGTCCGGTGAGTACCGGCAAGAACTCCTCGGCCAGATCACGCTCGAACGCTACTTCTGGGACGTGTTCTGGCCCACCCATCCCCTTCCGCCGGGGCAGAAGGAGAAGTTCGAGCAGCGCACCACCTCGTGCATCCTGTGCTTCCCGATCGGCGAGCTGCCCTTGGCCGACATAGGCCCGGAGCAGCTGAACATGTGGACAACGCAGCTGCGCGGCCGGGTCGAGCAGGGCCTGGTCCGCACCGCGTGGCAGACGCTCTCGAAGATCCTTCAGGCTGCGTTCGAGGCGAAGCGGATCACGCAGAACCCCTGCCGGGGGCTGCGCTCGGCCCGCCCTCCCCGGCGCCCGGAGACCGAGCGGCATGTCTGGGGGCGCGAGCGCATCCACGCGGTGCGCCAAGCGCTCCCCGACCGGTACCAGATCACCGAGGATGTGGGGCTCGGGGCGGCCTTACGGCAGGGAGAGTGCTTCGGGATCAGCCCCGATGACTTCTCCGGCGACGGGCACCTCAACGTGGTGCGCCAGCTCCAGAACCTTGGTGGCCGGCGCTGGTTCAAGCTGCCCAAGAACGACAAGAAGCGCCGTCTGCCCATCGCCGAGGAACTCGAATACGCTGTCGACGCATACTGCAAGCGCTTCCCCCCAGTTGAGGTGACGCTGCCGTGGGTGGACAACACCGATCCGCTGATGCCGTGGGAGGAACGCCCGCTGATCACGGTGCGGCTGCTGGTGACCACCACCCAGCGCAACGCGCTGATCCACAACTACTACAACCCCGAGATCTGGAAGCCCGCCCTGGAGGAGGCCGGGGTCCTCAAGCGCCTCTACAAGGCCGATGGCACCCCCAGGAAGTCGTGGCACGACCCCGAGGGCGGCAACACCTACCACGTGCTGCGCGACACCTGGGCGTCACAGCAGCTCGCCGCCTTCGAGGCACCGGCGAACGTGGCCAAGTGGATGGGCGACACGGTCGAGACGATCTACCGGTACTACGCCAAATTCATTCCCGACGACGGAGGCCGCGGCCTGAAGGCAATGAGCGAACTATTGATGCCGCCGGAATGAAATTCGTGGGCCGTGTTCAGAGCACTGCCCATAACCGGATACGATCGTTGCGAGTTTCTTTCAACGTCGGGCTTAAGGGAGGTCATTGTGCGCATTCACATCCGCCACGACGCTCATGTGCCCGACAAGTGCCCGATGATCAAAGGCGTTATGCCGCTGACCAGCGGGGACACCCAGGACTCGACCTCTTTCCCTGGTACCTCAACACCGGTCCTCTCTTCTACAACAAGGAACTCTTCAGCCGAGCCGGCCTGGACCCCGACAAGCCGCCGAAGAGCTATCCCGACCTGTTCGACTGCGCCACCCGGATCTCCCGCCAGTCGGACGGGAAGATCGCCACGCTGGCGAGCAGCCCGACCATCGAGGACTTCGGCCGCTACGGGGTGCGGCTCACCAACAGCGACGCCACCGCCTTCACCTACAACGAGCCGAAGGGCGTCGAACTCCTCAGCCGGTACCGGGAGCTGTACCGCAACGGCGGTCTCGACCCGCAGGCGCTGAACAGCACTCCGGAAAGGGCGGGCCAGAAATTCCTGGAGCAGAAGGTAGCCATCAATCCCGGAAGCGCCCACGACCTCGGCACGTTCAAGCAGAATGCCCCGAGCCTCTACAGGAATCTGGGCATCACCGATGCCCCCAACAACACCGGAAAGCCCAACATGTACGTGATGGGCCTCGCGGTCGGGCAGCACAGCAAGCACAAGGCGGCGGCCATCGCCTTCGCCCACTTCGTCACCGACCGGAAGAACCAGGAGGAGTTCGCCCACAAGGTGGCCGTCTTCCCCAGTACGAAGGGGTCGCTGGAGGACCCGTACTGGACGCGGGACGACGGCACCGACGAAGGGCGGGTCCGGGTGGCCTCGGCGAAGATGCTGAAGGGCGCGGTGAATTACACGCCCGTCGTGATGAGCGACGAGATGAAGACGATCCTGAAGAACGAGGTCGCCAAGGCGCTCCAGGGAAAGAAATCCCCGCAGCAGGCGCTCGACGACGCCGTGGCGCAGAGCAACAAACTCCTCAAGCAGGGCTGACGGCCGTGCCATCGTCCCCACGGCGTGTCCGTACCCACCGGGCCGTCAGCCCCTGGCTCTTCCTGCTGCCCGGTCTCGCCGTCGCCGCCGCCTTCAGCCTGTATCCCTTCCTCACCACCCTCGGCAAGGCGTTCACCGACGCGCGCACCCTCGCACCCGGCCGGTGGACCGGGCTGGAGAACTTCCGGGACATGCTCCACGACGAGCAGTTCTGGGTGGCCCTGCGCAACAGCGCCCTGTACGTCGTGCTCGTCGTGCCGTTCACGGTCCTGCTGCCGCTGCTGCTCGCGCTGCTGGTGCAGAAGCAGCTCCCCGGCGTCGCCTTCTTCCGTTCCGCCTTCTACACACCGGTCGTGGCCTCCGTGGTCGTGGTGGCCCTCATCTGGGTGTGGATGCTCGACGACCGCGGGCTGATCAACGGCCTCCTGCAACTGGCCGGTGCGGGACCGGTCGACTTCCTCGGCGGCTCATGGATGTTGCTGTTCAGCGCCATGGCACTGACGGTGTGGAAGGGCCTGGGCTACTACATGGTCGTCTATCTCGCCGCGCTCGCGAACGTCCCCCGTGAACTGCACGAGGCGGCTGCCGTCGACGGGGCCGGGGCGCTGCGCCGGTTCGTCAGCATCACCGTTCCCGCCGTCCGCTCGACCATGGTGCTGGTCGGCGCGCTGTCGTCCGTGGCGGCGTTCAAGGTCTTCTCGGAGGTCTACCTGATGGCCGGGCCGACCGGCGGTCCGGCCGGGCAGGACACCACCCTCGTGATGCTGGTGCAGCGCACCGGCACCGGCCTCAACGGCCGCACCGGCTATTCCTCCGCGCTCTCGCTCGTCGTCTTCGCCGTCACGCTGGTGCTGATGCTGCTGGTGCTGCGCGCCGACCGCAGGGAGGAGCGCGCATGAGGCAGCGGATGCCCGTCCGGACACACCGGATGCCCGGCTGGGAGAAGGCGTTGCGCTACGTGCTCATGCTCGCCGTGCTGGCAGTCGCCGTCGGCCCGTTCCTCTGGCAGCTGTCCACCTCGCTCAAGGGCACCACCGAGGACATCTACACCTCTCCCCCGCGCTTCCTGCCCGCGCACCCGACCCTGCACAACTATGCCGAGGTCGCGGACGTCATCCCGGTCTGGGACTACGCCCTGAACTCCCTGAAGGTGGCGGCCGCCAGTGTGCTGACCAACCTGGTCGGCGCCTCCATGGCCGGTTACGCACTCGCCCGGCTGCGCTTCCGGGGCCGCGGCGTTGCGGGGCTCGCGTTCGTCATGGCGCTGCTGGTGCCCGTCGAGTCCGTCGTCATCGCGCAGTTCACCATGGTGCGGGGCCTGCACCTCAACAACACCCTGACCGCCGTCGTGCTGCCCGGATCCGTCGGGGCGCTGAACGTGCTGCTGATGCGCAACGCGTTCGCCGCCCTGCCGTACGAGACCGAGGAGGCGGCCGTCATCGACGGTGCGAACGTGTGGCAGCGGTTCGTGCGGATCGCGCTGCCGTCGGTGCGCGGGACGCTCGCCGTCGTCGCGATCTTCGCGTTCATGGGGGCGTGGGACGACTTCCTGTGGCCACTGGTCGTCCTCTCCGACCCGGACCGCTTCACCCTGACCGTCGGACTGAACTTCTTGCACGGCACGTTCCAGCAGAACCCGCGGCTGGTGGCCGCCGGAACCGTCATTGCGGTCGCACCGCTGCTGGCGATGTTCGCCTGTCTCCAGCGGTACTTCTTCCGCGGCGTCGGCGAAGGCGCCGTCAAGGGCTGATCCAAAGGCCGGTCCGAAGGCTGATCCTTCTTCTGGAGAGGTCACTGCATGTCTTCTTCTTCCGCTCCGCGCTTCGGCGTCAATTACACGCCGACCAACGGGTGGTTCCACCACTGGCTGGACTTCGACCTCGACGAGATACGGGCCGATCTCGACTCCCTGGCCGCCCTCGGCCTGGACCACCTCCGCGTCTTCCCGCTCTGGCCCGTCTTCCAGCCCAACCGCACCCTCGTGCGGCCGCGCGCGATCGAGCAGCTGGTGCAGCTCGTGGACGCGGCCGGGGAGCGGGGGCTGGACGTCGCCGTGGACGGGCTGCAGGGGCACCTGTCCAGCTTCGACTTCGTACCGTCCTGGACCACCACCTGGCACCGGCGGAACATCTTCACCGACCCGGACGTCGTCGAGGCACAGGCCGCCTACCTGTCAGCGCTCGCCTCCGCGTTGTCCGGCCGGCCGCACTTCCTCGGCATGACGGTCGGGAACGAGGTCAACCAGTTCGCCGGAGCGCCGCATCCGGACCCCGACCGGATCGACCGCGAACAGGCCGGGACTTGGCTCCGGCGGATGCTGGACGCGTGCGAGAAGGGTGCACCCGAGCGGGCGCACGTGCACGCCTCGTACGACGTCGCCTGGTACGACGGCGACCACCCCTTCACGCCTGCCCATTCGGCCCGGATCGGGGCCATGACGGCCGTGCACTCCTGGGTGTTCGACGGCACGGCGCAGCGGCACGGGCACGATGGTGTGCCCACGGAGCAGCACGCGGCCTATCTGATCGAGCTGTCGAAGGCCTGGGCCGAGGACGTGCACCGTCCGGTGTGGCTGCAGGAGGTCGGCGCGCCTGCGCCGCACGTTCCGCCCGAGCGGGCTGCGGCGTTCACGGACGCGACCGTGGCCGCTGCGCTGGACTGTCCGGATCTGTGGGGCATCACGTGGTGGTGCTCGCACGACGTGGACCGGGGGCTGGCGGACTTTCCCGAACTGGAGTACGGGTTGGGGTTGTTGACCCACGACCGGCGGGTCAAACCGGCCGGGGAGGTGGTGGCGCGGTGGGCGGCGCGACCGCGCCGTGCGGCTGCGCCGCGGCAGGTCGGGCTGGTGCTGGATGCGGGGGACGTGGAGGGGGCGCCGTTGCGGGCGCAGTGCGCGCCCGGTGGGGCGTATTTCGAGGCGTGGATGCGGCTTGCTGCGCGGGGCTCGCGGCCGGCTTCGGTGTTGGTGCAGCGGGTGGGGGATGCGGGGTACCTCGCGGGGCGGGGGATCGAGGAGGTGGTGACCGTGGGGGATGTGTGAGGGGTGCCCCCTCGAACGCCGGACGGGCTGATAGTGCGCCGCACCTGTGGGCATGCCTACATCACTGGCCGACCTCTCGATCGGTAAGGACACTCGATGCACAACGACCGCAGCACCACCGAAGCCCGCCTCAAGCGGGTGCTGGACGAACGCATCCGCCCCGCCGTCTACCCCGAGTCGGTGCCGCTGGACGTATCCGTGTGGAACGCCCCGGGTGAGCCTGTCCCCGTCGCCGAGGGACTTGCCGCCCCGCGCACGCCGGTCGCGGCGGGGGATGCCTGGGGGCCGCCCTGGGGCACCAGCTGGTTCACGGTGTCGGGGGCCGTGCCGCAGGAGTGGGCGGGCCGTACGGTGGAGGCCCTGCTCGACCTGGGCTTCGACGACAACATGCCGGGCTTCCAGTGCGAGGGGCTCGTCTACCGGCCGGACGGCTCCCCCGTCAAAGGTCTCAACCCGCGCAACCAGTGGGTGCGCATCAGCGACCGGGCCCGCGGCGGCGAGCCGGTGCTGCTGCACGTCGAGGCCTCGTCCAACCCCGTGATCCTCGGCTACCACCCCTTCGCCCCCACCGAGCTGGGCGACCGCGAGACCGCCGGTGACGCGCCCCGCTACCGGCTGGCCCGGATGGACCTGGCCGTCCTCGACCGCACGGTGTGGGAGCTCGTGCAGGACCTGGAGGTGCTGGACGGGCTGATGCACGAGCTGCCGGAGGACACGCCGCGCCGCTGGCAGATCCTGCGGGCCGTCGAGCGCGCCCTGGACGCGATCGACCTCCAGGACATCGGCGGCACGGCGGCCCGGGCGCGCGAGGCGCTCGCCGGTGTGCTGTCCTCCCCCGCGCACGCTTCCGCGCACCGCATCAGTGCCGTGGGGCACGCCCACATCGACTCGGCGTGGCTGTGGCCGCTGCGCGAGACGGTGCGCAAGGTGGCCCGTACGACCGCGAACATGACGGCGCTGCTGGAGGACGAGCCGGAGTTCGTCTACGCGATGTCGCAGGCGCAGCAGTTCGCCTGGGTCAAGGAGCACCGTCCCGAGGTGTACGCGCGCGTGAAGAAGGCCGTCGCGGAGGGGCGCTTCGTGCCGGTCGGGGGCATGTGGGTGGAGTCGGACACGAACATGCCGGGGGCGGAGGCGCTGGCGCGGCAGTTCGTGCACGGGAAGCGGTTCTTCCTGGAGGAGTTCGGGATCGAGACGGAAGAGGTGTGGCTGCCGGACTCGTTCGGCTACTCGGCCGCGCTGCCGCAGCTGGTGCGGCTGTCCGGGTCGAAGTGGTTCCTGACGCAGAAGATCTCCTGGAGCCGGACCAACAAGTTCCCGCACCACACCTTCTGGTGGGAGGGTATCGACGGCACCCGGGTGTTCACCCACTTCCCGCCGATCGACACCTACAACGCCCAGCTGTCGGGCCGGGAGGTGGCGCATGCCGTGCGCAACTTCCAGGAGAAGGGCGGCGCGACGCGCTCGCTCGCGCCGACCGGCTGGGGCGACGGCGGTGGCGGCACGACGCGGGAGATGCTGGCACGGGCGAAGCGGCTGGCGGATCTGGAGGGTTCGGCGCGGGTCGGCTTCGAGAAACCGTCGGCGTTCTTCGAGAAGGCGCAGGCGGAGTACGCGGACGCGCCCGTGTGGGCGGGCGAGCTGTACCTGGAACTGCACCGGGCGACGCTGACCAGCCAGGCCCGCACCAAGCAGGGCAACCGGCGCTCGGAGCACCTGCTGCGCGAGGCGGAGCTGTGGGCGGCGACGGCGGCGGTGCGGACCGGATTCCCGTATCCGTACGAGCAGTTGGACCGGCTGTGGAAGACCGTGCTGCTGCACCAGTTCCACGACATCCTGCCGGGCACGTCGATCGCGTGGGTGCACCGGGAGGCCGCCGAGACGTACGCCGCCGTGGCGCGGGAGCTGGAAGCGCTGATCGCGGACGCGCTGACGGCACTGGCCGGTGACGGCTCGTCCGGCCAGGCTGTCGTCTTCAACGCGGCACCGCACGCGCGCGGCGGCGTCGCAGCGCTCGGCGCAGTGCCCCAGAGGCCCGCCCCGGTGCCGGCCGCCGTGCGGCCGCGCGAGGGCGGCGGCTTCGTGCTGGACAACGGCCTGCTGCGGGTCGGGATCGACGGGCGCGGGCTCGTGGTCTCGGTGTACGACCCGGCGGCGGACCGGGAGGCGATCGCCCCGGGCGCGGCGGCCAACCTGCTGCAACTGCACCAGGACTTCCCGAACATGTGGGACGCCTGGGACATCGACCACTTCTACCGGAACACGGTGACCGACCTGACGGACACCGAGTCGCTGCGGGCCTCCGACGACGGGAGCGTGCACGTCGTCCGGGCCTTCGGGAACTCCCGCGTCGAGCAGCGGATCAGCCTGCCGGCCGGGGCTCGGCGCGTGGAGGTGGAGACGGAGGTCGACTGGCACGAGACGGAGAAGTTCCTCAAGGCCGCCTTCCCGTTGGACGTGCACGCCGAGCGGATCGCCGCCGAGACCCAGTTCGGCCACCTGTACCGGCCTACGCACACCAACACCAGCTGGGACGCGGCCAAGTTCGAGGCCTGCGCGCACCGGTTCGTCCACCTGGAGGAGCCGGGCTGGGGCGTGGCACTGGTCAACGACTCGACGTACGGCTACGACGTGAGCCGCACGGAGCGCGGAGCGGGCAGCGGGACCACCACGACGGTGCGGCTCTCGCTGCTGCGCGCCCCGCGCTTCCCGGACCCGCGCACCGACCAGGGGGTGCACCGCTTCCGCTACGCGCTGGTGCCGGGCGCGACCGTCGCGGACGCGGTGCGCGAGGGGTACGCGATCAATCTGCCCGAGCGCCGGGTGCCGGGGACGGACGACGTGCCGCCGCTGGTACGGGTGGAGGAGGACGCCAACAGTGCGGTGGCCGTGTCGGCGGTGAAGCTGGCGGACGACGGGAGCGGTGACGTCGTCGTCCGCCTCTACGAGTCGCTGGGCGGCCGGGCGCGGGCCCGCCTCGCCGTGGACTTCCCGCTGGGCACGGTGGCGTACTGCGACCTGCTGGAGCGGCCGACGGCACCGGCCGAGGCGGCGGGCGGGACCGTCCGCCTCGCCCTGCGCCCGTTCGAGGTCGTCACTCTCCGGCTGGCGCAAAGGAACCGCCCCTGAGCAGGGGCAGCGCGGGTCCTGTCGGACCTCGCCAGGAGGAAGGGATGCTCGGCATATTACGGTGACCGGGTGACAACGTTCGTGGCGCTGCTGCGCGGCATCAACGTGGGCGGCAAGAAGCGCGTCCCCATGCAGACCCTGCGGGATCTGCTCACCGGCATGGGCTGCGGCTCCGTGCGCACCCACCTCAACAGCGGCAATGCCGTGTTCACCCACCCTGATGCCGGGGAGGAGGAACTGGCCGCCGGACTGGAGCGGGCCATCGACCGGGAGCTCGGGCTGTCCGTGGCCTGCCTGGTGCGCGAAGCGGGTGAGGTCCGGCGCATCGTCGACGCCGACCCGTTCGCCGGGCAGGAGGTCGATCCGGCGCGGTTCCTGGTGCTCTTCCTGTCCGGTCCGGCCGATCCGGCCACCGTGGCGGACCTCGACCCGGCGGCGTACGCACCCGAGGGGTTCGCCCTGGGCGAGCGCGCGGTGTACCTGCACTGCGCGGCCGGCATCCGGGACTCGAAGCTGGCCAAGCAGCTCACCGAGCGCCGCCTGGGCACGACCGTCACCGGGCGCAACTGGAACACCGTCACCAGACTCGCCGACATGGCGGAGGATGCCACCGCTTAGCATGCGGGAATGAAGCTGCGCATCCCCGGGCGCCGGCGGCTGCTCGCCGCCGTGAGCGCTGTCGCCGTGCTCGCCGGCATCGGCACCTGGACGGTGGCGGAGGCCGCCGGAGGTGATCCCCCGGTGCACCGGGAGGACCGGTTCCTGTCCATGCCGGGGGCACGGGTCGACACCTCCTTCTTCACCTCCGGCACCACGGACCACCGCCGTCCCGCCGTACTCCTCGCGCACGGCTTCGGCGGCAGCAAGGACGACATGCGCGGCGAGGCCGAGCAGCTGGCCCGGTCCGGCTACGCGGTGCTGACCTGGTCCGCGCGCGGCTTCGGGCACTCGGGCGGGCGCATCGGCCTCAACGACCCGGAGCACGAGGTCGCCGACGTGAGCCGCCTGATCGACTGGCTCGCGAAGCGGCCGGAGGTCGAACTGGACGCGCCGGGCGACCCCAGGGTCGGCATCGCGGGCGCCTCGTACGGCGGCGCCGTCTCCCTGCTCGCCGCCGGGTACGACAAGCGCGTCGACGCCATCGCCCCGCAGATCACCTACTGGAACCTGGCCGATTCGCTCTTCCCGGACGACGTCTTCAAGAAGCTCTGGGCAGGCATCTTCTTCACGACCGGATCGAGCAGCTCACTCGGCTCCACCCGCGCAGGGAGTGCCGCCCGCACCCCCGCGTCCGGCCCGCCGGTACAGGCCGGCTGCGGCCGGTTCGAGCCGGAGCTGTGCGCGATGTACGAGCGCGTGGCCGTCGCCGGCCGGCCGGACGCGGCGGCGCGCGAACTGCTGGAGCGGCGCAGCCCGTCCGCCGTCGCCGACCGCATCAAGGTGCCCACGCTCCTCGTCCAGGGCCAGAGCGACTCGCTCTTCCCCCTCGGCCAGTCCGACGCCGCGGCCACGGCCGTGCGCCGCAACGGCGCGCCCGTGTCCGTCGACTGGATCGCCGGCGGGCACGACGCCGGCATGACGGAGAACGACCGGATCGAGCAGCGCACGCGCGCGTGGTTCGACCGCTACCTCAAGGGCGACGAGAGCACCGACACCGGCCCGGCCTTCCGGGTCAGCCGGACCGGCGGCATCGACACCACCGACGGCAAGGCCCGGCTGCGCGGCGCGAGCAGCAACCGCTACCCCGGGCTGCGCAACGACCCCCGCACGGTGCCGCTGACCGGCCGCGAGCAGTCCTTCGGCAACCCGGCCGGGGCGGCCCCGCCCGCGGTCTCCGCCGTGCCGGGCCTGGGTGCGGTCTCCCAGCTGTCGGGGCTGGGGCTCGGGATGTCCCTGGACTTCCCCGGCCAGTACGCCCGTTTCGACTCCGCGCGGCTGGACGAGAGCATCCACGTGACCGGCTCGCCGACCGCGAAGGTGAAGGTGGCCTCCGGCACCGGGGAGGCCGTCCTCTTCGCCAAGGTCTACGACGTCGGGCCGGACGGGCAGCAGCAATTGCCCGGGCAGCTCGTCTCCCCCGTGCGGATCGGTGACGCCAAGGACGGCAGGACCGTCGAACTGCGGCTGCCGGCCGTGGACCACACCTTCGAGGCGGGGCACCGGATGCGGCTGGTGCTCTCCTCAACGGACCTGGCATACGCCTCGCCCGTGCAACCCGCCGCCTACACCGTCTCCTTGGCGGGCGACGGCCTGAGCGTTCCGGACGCACCCGAGGTGCGGACCGCCTCGGCAGCCCTGCCGTGGTGGACGTGGGGGCTGCCGCTCGGCGGCGTGGCCGTCGCGGCGGGCGTGCTGCTGGCCGGACGCCGCCGCGACGCCGCGCCCGCGCCCGATCCGGCGCTGGCCGAAGTGCCGCTGCAGATCACGGCTTTGAGCAAACGGTACGCCAAGTCCGCCGACCGGTACGCGGTGCGCGACCTGTCGTTCCGCGTCGAGCGGGGGCAGGTGCTCGGCCTGCTCGGCCCCAACGGTGCGGGCAAGACCACCACGCTGCGCATGCTCATGGGCCTGATCCGCCCCGACGGCGGCGAGATCCATGTCTTCGGGCACGCGATCCGGCCGGGCGCGCCCGTGCTGTCCCGGGTCGGCGCGTTCGTGGAGGGCGCGGGCTTCCTGCCGCACCTGTCCGGCCGGGCCAACCTCGACCTGTACTGGCGGGCCACCGGCCGCCCGGCCGAGGACGCCCACGTGGACGAGGCCCTGGAGATCGCCGGTCTCGGCGGTGCGCTGGAGCGCGCCGTGCGCACGTACTCGCAGGGCATGCGGCAGCGGCTGGCCATCGCCCAGGCCATGCTGGGGCTGCCGGACCTGCTCATCCTGGACGAGCCGACGAACGGCCTCGACCCGCCGCAGATCCGGGAGATGCGCGAGGTGATGATCCGGTACGCGGCAGCCGGGCGCACCGTCATCGTCTCCAGCCATCTCCTGGCCGAGGTCGAGCAGTCCTGCACGCATCTCGTCGTGATGGACCGCGGGCAGCTGGTCACCGCGGGCCCGGTCGCGGAGATCACCGGCTCCGGCGACACGCTGCTGGTCGGCGTCGAGGGCGAACTGTCCGATGCGGCCGTGGAGAAGGTGGCCGCACTGCCGGGCGTCGCCTCGGCCGTGCGCGACGGCGGCGGCGAGGGGCTGCTGGTGCGGCTCGACGGCGCACGGGCGCCGGAACTGCTGGTGGAACTCGTCCGGCTGGAGATCCCGGTGGCGAGCATCGGGCCGCACCGGCGGCTGGAGGACGCGTTCCTGACCCTGATCGGAGGCTCCTCATGAGCATCGCACCGCCACCGACACCGCCGGTTGCCGCGCCCGGTTACCGGGCGCGGCACACGCTCCCCCTCCGGGTGGAGGCGGCACGGCAGTTGCGGCGGCGCCGCACGCTGGTGATCGGGGGCATCCTGGCGGTGCTGCCGTTCGTCCTGATCGCGGCCTTCGCGATCGGCGGCCAGCCGGCCGGACGCGACGGGCGGGTCACGCTGATGGACACCGCCACGGCGTCCGGGGTGAACTTCGCCGTGACGTGCCTGTTCGTTTCGGCGGGCTTCCTGCTCGTGGTGCCGGTGGCACTGTTCTGCGGCGACACGGTGGCATCGGAGGCGAGCTGGTCGTCGCTGCGGTACCTGCTGGCCGCCCCGGTGCCGCGGGGTCGGCTGCTGGTGAGCAAGCTGACCGTGGCGCTGGCGTTCAGCGCGGCCGCGATGGTGCTCCTGCCGCTGGTCGCGCTGGCGGCCGGAACGGCCGCGTACGGGTGGGGCCCGCTGCGGATCCCCACCGGGGGCGCGCTGGATGCCGGAACGGCGACGTGGCGGCTGGCCGCCGCCGTGGCGTTCGTCTTCGCGAGCCAACTGGTCACGGCCGGGCTGGCGTTCTGGCTCTCGACGGTCACGGACGCGCCCCTGGGCGCCGTGGGCGGGGCGATGGGCCTGACGATCGTCGGCAACGTCCTGGACGCGGTGACCGCACTGGGCCATTGGCGGGAGCTGCTGCCGGCGCACTGGCAGTTCGCCTGGGCGGACCTGCTGCAGCCGCACGCGGAGTGGGGCGGGGTGGTGAAGGGGGTTGCCTTGTCGGCAACTTATGGGGTGGTTCTGGTTGCCCTTGCCTTTCGGCACTTCCGTGCCAAGGATGTCGTGTCCTGAGGGTGGGCCCTGAGACGTTGCCCCGCCCCGTAAGGGGCGCGGGGAACTGCGCGCTCAGCCACGACGCGCCCGCAGATGACGTGCTGCCCCCCCGGGTTGGTGCGTCGGTGGCTGGTCGCGCCCACGCGGCGGAGCCGCATATGTCAACAGCCCCGCGCCCCTTACGGGGCGGCCGCCCCGTACACCGGCCCCGCCGGCCTGGCCCCCGCCAAGAGCCGACGCGCAGCGTCCCCCGCCTCCGTCGGGGTCCAGCGGCCGTCCTTCGTCGCCGTGGGGCCCCGGTGCCAGCCCTCCATCGCCGTGATGCGGCCGCCCTCCGCCTCGAAGACCTGGCCCGTGATCCCCGCCGAGGCGGGCGACCCCAGCCACACCACCAGCGGCGAGACGTCCTCCGGCGTCGACACCAGCGTCTCCCCGAACGTCCCCTCCGTCATCCGCGTCCGCGCCGCGGGCGCAACGGCGTTGGCCCGTACCCCGTAGCGGGCCAGTTCGGCCGCGGCCACCAGGGTCAGCGCCACGATGCCCGCCTTCGCGGCGGCGTAGTTGGCCTGGCCCACGCTGCCCAGCAGCCCCGCGCCCGACGTGGTGTTGACGATGCTCGCCCGCACCGCCCGCCCCGCCCTGGTCTCGGCGCGCCAGTGTGCCGCCGCGCAACGCAGCGGCAGGAAGTGTCCCTTGAGGTGCACGCGGACGACCGCGTCCCAGTCGTCCTCGTCGAGGTTGACGAGCATGCGGTCCCGCAGGAACCCCGCGTTGTTGACCAGGACGTCCAGGCGGCCGAAGGTCTCCAGGGCCGTGGCGACGAGCGATGCCGCGCCCTCGCCCGTCGTCACGTCCCCGGCGTGGGCCACGGCCTCGCCGCCCCGTTCCCGGATCTCGCGTACGGCCTCCTGTGCAGGCCCCTCGGAACTGCCCTCGCCCGCAAGGCCCGTTCCGAGGTCGTTCACGACCACCCTTGCCCC
The DNA here is from genome assembly GCF_047456005.1 of Streptoverticillium reticulum. Taxonomy (NCBI): domain Bacteria; kingdom Bacillati; phylum Actinomycetota; class Actinomycetes; order Kitasatosporales; family Streptomycetaceae; genus Streptomyces; species Streptoverticillium reticulum. Next base: position 1,388,971 of record NZ_CP179755.1, read on the forward strand.
CTCCGCCGCGAGTGCCCGTGCGTGCGCCAGGCCCAGGCCCCGGCCGGCGCCGGTGACCACCGCCACCTGCCCGGTGCAGATTCCGGTCATCTCGTCTCCTCAGCTCGCCTGTTGACGTTCGCGGCGTCGAGAAAGGCCGGCCGCTCTCCCCCGCCGTGGACGAGCAGGCTCGCGCCGGTGATGTAGGCGGCCCGGTCGGATGCCAGGAAGACGGCCGCCTCGCCCACCTCGTCGGGCTCGGCCAGCCGGCCCGCCGGGACGGTGCGGGCGACGGCGGCGATGCCGTCCTCCTCGCCGTAGTGCAGGTGGGCCGACTCCGTGCGCACCATGCCGAGCACCAGGGTGTTGACGCGCACCGCCGGGGCCCACTCCACCGCCATGGTGCGGGCGAGGTGTTCCAGTCCGGCCTTGGCGGCGCCGTAGGCGGCGCTGCCGGGCGAGGGGCGGGTGCCGCTGACGCTGCCGATCATCACCACCGAGCCGCCGGTGGGCTGTTCCCGCAGAATGCGGTGGGCGGCCAGCGAAACGGTCAGCGGTGCCACGAGGTTGAGCTCGACGATGCGGGCGTGTGCGGCGGCGCCCGCCTCCCCGAGCGGTCTGAACGGCGTTCCGCCGGCGTTGTTCACCACGACGTCCACGCGGCCCGACGCCTCGGCGATCCGCTCGAACATCGCCTCCACGGCTTCCGGTTGACGAACGTCGACCGGAATGAAGCGTGCCGTCCGGCCCGCCGCCGCCACCGGTTCCGCCGGAGGCCGGCGCGCGCAGACGACCACCTCCGCCCCCGCGCGCAGGAACGCGCGGGCGATGCCCGCACCCACTCCCCGCGTCCCGCCCGTGACGACGGCGACGCGACCCTCCAGGCCGCACGCTCTGCCCACTCGGCGCCTCCCGCTGCAGGCGGTCCGCTGGTACCGTCACCACGATACCTAACAAACGTTTGGTGGAAAGGCAGCCGATGGGCATCTCCACCGCACGTCCCGAACCGGGCATCGCCGTCGTCACCGTGGACTTCCCGCCGGTCAACGCCCTTCCCGTGCAGGGCTGGTACGACCTGGCCGACACCGTCCGCCGCACGGGCACCGACCTGCGCGTCCGCTGCATCGTCCTCGCCGCCACCGGGCGCGGCTTCAACGCGGGGGTGGACCTCAAGGAGGTGCAGCGCACCCCCGGCCACCGGGCGCTGATCGGCGTCAACCGCGCCTGTGCGGCCGCGTTCTCCGCCGTCTACGACTGCGAGGTGCCCGTCGTCGCCGCGGTGCACGGCCACTGCCTGGGCGGCGGGATCGGGCTCGTCGGCAACGCCGACGCCGTCGTCGCATCGGACGACGCCGTCTTCGGGCTGCCCGAGCTGGACCGGGGCGCGCTCGGCGCCGCCACCCACCTCGCCCGGCTCGTCCCGCAGCACCTGATGCGCACTCTCTTCTACACCGCGCGCACCGTCAGCGCGCAGGAGCTGCACCGGCACGGCTCCGTGTGGCAGGTCGTACCGAGGGACGAACTACACGCAACAGCACTGCAGTTGGCGCGCGACATCGCCGCCAAGGACGGCTCGCTGCTGCGCCTGGCCAAGGCCGCGCTCAACGGCATCGACCCCGTCGACGTCCACCGCAGCTACCGCTACGAGCAGGGCTTCACCTTCGAGGCCGCCCTCGACGGGGTAGCCGACCGCCTCCGCGGAACGTTCCTCTCCGGCAAGGACGACAAGGAACAACAGTCATGACGGGCGACAAACGCATGACGGCGGACGAGGCCGTCTCCCGGCTGGCGAGCGGCATGACGATCGGCATCGGCGGCTGGGGTTCGCGGCGCAAACCGATGGCCCTCGTCCGGGCCCTCCTGCGCTCCGATCTCACCGATCTCACCATCGTCTCCTACGGCGGCCCGGACGTGGGCCTGCTGGCCGCCGCCGGGAAGGCCCGCAGACTCGTCGCGGCCTTCGCCACGCTGGACTCCATCCCGCTCGAACCGCACTTCCGCACCGCCCGGCAGAGCGGCACGCTGGAACTGACGGAGCTGGACGAGGCGATGGTGATGTGGGGGCTGACGGCCGCCGCGCACCGGCTGCCGTTCATGCCGGTGCGGGCCGGGCTCGGCTCGGACGTGATGCGGGTCAACCCCGGGCTGCGGACCGTCACCTCGCCGTATGCGGACGGCGAGGAGCTCGTCGCCGTGCCCGCCCTCGCCCTGGACGCGGCGCTGGTGCACCTCAACCGGGCGGACGCCCTCGGCAACGCCCAGTACCTGGGACCGGACCCGTACTTCGACGACCTGTTCTGCGAGGCCGCGCGGGAGGCGTACGTCTCCTGCGAACGCATCGTCGAGAGCGCCGAGTTCACCGCCGACGGCACGGCCCCGCAGACGCTGCTGGTGCAGCGGCACTGCGTCACCGGGGTCATAGAGGCCCCGGGCGGTGCGCACTTCACCTCCTGTGCGCCGGACTACGGGCGCGACGAGGCGTTCCAGGCGGCCTACGCCAAGGCCGCGGCCGACCCGGCGGCCTGGCGCGAGTTCGCCGGCCGCTTCCTGTCGGGCGACGAGGACGCCTATCGGGCCGCGGTCGCGGAGTACGCCGGGGAGGGCGCGTGAGCGGCGGCGCGAGCAGGGCCGAAGTGTGCGTCGTGGCCTGCGCGGAGGCCTGGCGCGGGGACGGGGAGATCCTGGCGAGCCCGATGGGACCGGTGCCCGCGATCGGCGCCCGGCTGGCGCGGCTCACCTTCTCCCCCGGTCTGCTGCTCACCGACGGCGAGGCGCTGCTGACCGCCGAGGACCCGGCGGCCGGGGACGGCGCCCGCGTCGTCGAGGGGTGGCTGCCGTACCGGCGGCACCTCGCCCTGGTCACGGGCGGGCGGCGGCACGTCATGATGGGCGCGAGCCAGCTGGACCGGCACGGGAACCAGAACATCTCCTGCATCGGCGACTGGCGGCGCCCCGACCGCCAGCTGCTCGGGGTGCGCGGCGCGCCCGTCAACACCCTCAACCATCCGGTCAGTTACTGGATCCCGCGGCACTCGCCCCGGGTCCTGGTCGAGCGGGTCGACATGGTCTGCGGCGTCGGTCACGACCGGGCGGCCGCCGCCGGACCGGCCGCGTCCCGCTTCCACCGCCTGCGCCGGGTGGTCACCGACCTGGCCGTGCTGGACTTCGAGACCCCGGACCGCACCCTGCGCGTCCGTTCCCTCCACCCGGGGGTCACCGCGAGGGACGTGCAGGCCGCCACCGGTTTCCCGCTCGACGTCCCCGAGGACGTGCCGGTCACCCGGCTGCCGACGGACGCCGAACTCCGCCTGATCCGCGAGGTCCTCGACCCCGCGGGGCTGCGCGACCGCGAGGTGCGGCCGTGACCGCCCCCGAACTGCCGACCGCCCTGACCCGGCTCGTGGGGGTGCGGCACCCGGTGGTGCAGACCGGCATGGGGTGGGTCGCGGGCCCCCGGCTGGTCTCGGCGGTGGCCGCGGCCGGGGCGCTGGGCATCCTGGGCTCGGCGACCATGACGCCGGACGGGCTCAGGGCGGCCGTCCGCGAGGTGAAGGCCCGTACGCGGGAGCCCTTCGGGGTCAACCTCCGTGCGGACGCGGGCGATGCGGCGGAGCGCGTGGGCATCATCGTCGACGAGGGCGTGCGCGTCGCCTCGTTCGCGCTCGCGCCCTCCCACGAGCTGGTGGCCCGGCTCAAGGACGCCGGGGTCGTCGTCATCCCGTCCGTCGGCGCCCGGCGGCACGCCGAGAAGGTGGCGGCCTGGGGAGCCGACGCGGTGATCGTGCAGGGTGCGGAGGGCGGCGGGCACACCGGGGACGTGGCGACGAACGTGCTGCTGCCGCAGGTGGTCGACGCCGTGGACATCCCGGTCGTCGCGGCCGGCGGTTTCCACGACGGCCGCGGCCTCGTCGCGGCGCTCGCGTACGGCGCGGCGGGCATCGCCATGGGCACGCGGTTCCTGCTGACGGCCGACAGCACGGTCCCGGCGCCGGTCAAGGCCGCGTATCTCGGCGCGTCCGTACGGGATGTGACGGTCACGTCCAAGGTCGACGGGCTCCCGCACCGGATGCTGCGCACCCCCTTCGTCACGGAACTGGAGCGCTCGGGCGCGGCCGCCGTGCTGCTGCGGGCCGTGCGGCACGCCGCGTCCTTCCGCCGGCTCTCCGGGCTGGGCTGGGCGGACCTGGTGCGCGACGGCCTGGCCGTCAGACACGGCAAGGCCCTGGGCTGGGCACAGGTGCTGCTCGCCGCGAACACGCCGATGCTGCTGAAGGCCGCCATGGTCGACGGCCGGACGGACCTCGGGGTGATGGCCGCCGGCCAGGTCGCCGGGGTGATCGACGACCTGCCCCCGGTCGCAACCCTGGTCGAACGGATCATGGCGCAGGCGCAGGCGACTCTGCGAGGCTTGCCCGAGCCGGGATGAGCCGGCACGGACGGAGGCGGTCATGACGGACCTCACTGGCATGGATGCGGCGCGTACGCTCTGGAAGTTGACCGAACCCGTGCACGCGGTCACCTACTTCGCACCCGAGGCGCTGGACGCCTTCCGGGAGGCGGGGCTGCGGGGCTGGCGGCGCGGCTACTTCGCGGGCCGGGCCGCACCGTTGGGCCCCGTCGGCCCGGAGCCGGTGACGGCCGCCTTCTTCAACTTCGCGCCGTCCATGGTGGCGCGGGCCCTCCCCGAGGTGTGGGGGATCACCCCGCCCGAACAGGCCCTGGAACTGCGCCTGACGGGCGCCCGGGCCACGCTGCGACGGCTGCTGGCCGGCCAGGAGAAGGAGGCGGAGCGGGCGGCGGAACTGCTGGGTGCGTGCGTGGCCGGGCTCGACTGCGCCGGCCGGGTGCTGGCCGCCGCGAACGCGGCGCTCGGCCTGCCGGAGGAGCCGCTGGACCGGCTGTGGCAGGCGGCGACCGTGCTGCGGGAGCACCGCGGGGACGGGCACGTGGCGGCGCTGGTCGCCGCCGGGCTGGACGGGTGCGAGGTACTGGTGCTGCGCGCGGGGAGCGACCTGCCGCGGTCGGAGCTGCAGCCGTACCGGGGGTGGACGGACGAGGAGTGGGAGGCGGCCGGGTCACGGTTGCGGGAACGGGGGCTGCTGGGGGCCGACGGGCGGGCCACGGACAAGGGCCGCCGCCTGCGCACGGCGGTCGAGGAGGCGACGGACCGGGCGGCGGCGCGGGCCGTTCCGGCTGACGCCGGTGAACTGGCGGACGTATTGGCGCCGTTGGCCGAGGCGTGTGCGGGGGCGCTGCGCTATCCGAACCCGATGGGGCTGGGTAGGTGATCGCGCCCCGTCAGGGGCGCGGGGAACTGCGCGATCAGCCACGACGCGCCTGCAGTCGAGGTTCTCCCCCAGCTACCGCTGGGAGGTGCCCCCAGGGGCTTCGCCCCGGACCCCTGGGGTGGTGCGTCGACTGCGGGCCGGTGGGGGCTGGTCGCGCCCACGCGGCGGAGCCGCAAATCGAGAGGAGCCCCGCGCCCCTTACGGGGCGCTGCCCTCACCGATATTGCGGCCGCCATTCGAAAAGCAGGATGGTCGCGTCGTCCCGCAGCCGATTGCGCTGGTGTTCGAGGATGGCGTGGACGAGCAGCCGCAACACCTCGGCCGGGCGCTGGCCGGCGGCGGAGAAGCGGATGATGAAGTCGGTGAACTGGTCGAGGCCGAACTCCGCTCCGTCCGCGTCGCGCGCCTCCACGACGCCGTCGGTGTAGAGCAGGACGCGGTCGCCCGGTTCCAGTGTCGTCTCGTGGACTTCCCGGGCCGCCGGGGCGAGGTGGCCGACCAGCCCGATCGGTGGCTGCGACGGGCGGTCCAGCGCCCCGTCGAGCACCCGTTCGGCGCGGATCAGCAGCGGCGGCGGGTGACCGCAGTTGACCCAGCGCAGCACCCCGGTGACCGCGTCGAGCCGGCACATCACGCCGGTGCAGAAGTGGTCGGGCAGCCACTGGGCGAGCGCCTGGTCGACGGAGCCGACGACGTCGGCCAGGTCGCCGCCGCCGCGGCGGGCGTTCCGCGCCGCCGCCATGGCGACCGACGTGGTCAGACCGGAGGTCAGGTCGTGGCCCATGGAGTCGAGGATCATAGTGTGCAGCACGTCCTTGACCACCGAGTGGTCGTAGGCGTCGCCGGCGACGTCGTAGGCCGGCTCCAGAACGGCGGTAGAGACGCACCTCCTGCTGCCGATGGTGTGGGGCGGGAGGAAGGCCCGCAGCATCTCGGCGGGCAGCCGCATGGTGGCGGTGCGGGCGAGGCCTGCGAGCCAGTCGCTGTAGGCGCGCTTGGAGGTGATCAGCATCGCGAACAGGTGGGCCAGCATCCGGCTGCGGCGCATCCGTACCCCGTCGAGCGAGGCGGTCCGCACCGCCAGCACGCCCAGCCGCTCCGCACCGTCGATCAGCGGCAGCCAGACGATCATGCCGTCCGCGGTGTCGGCCACCCGCGGGGAGACCGTGCGGTACGCCCAGCCGGCCGACGTGCGGTCCACCTCCAGCGGCTCCAGGATGTCGTCGAGGGGGATGAGCAGTCGTTGTTGCAGGTCCACGAGGTAGATCAGCGCGGAGCTCAGGCCGAGGGCCGTGGCGCACCGGTTCGCCAGGCCGGGCAGTTCGAACGGCAGGGCTGTCTGGGCCTCGACGATCAGCTCTTCCAGCCGATTCTCGTCGACGGCGGCGTCGGGACCGGCGGGCGCGTGCGGTGGGTCCGACACGGGGAATCACCCCTTCCGTGCCCAGTTTCACACCGATTCCGGCCGCTCTCACGTCAGGCGCCGTCCGGCCTGGCCGGCATCACACCCGCTCCAGCACGGTCACGTTCGCCTGCCCGCCCCCCTCGCACATCGTCTGCAGGCCGTAGCGGCCTCCGGTCCGTTCCAGTTCGTGCAGCAGCGTCGTCATCAGCCTGGCTCCCGTCGCGCCCAGCGGATGCCCCAGCGCGATCGCGCCGCCGTTGACGTTGACCCGCCCGGGGTCGGCCCCGGTCTCCCGGAGCCAGGCCAGGACCACGGGTGCGAAGGCCTCGTTGATCTCCACGAGGTCGACGTCGTCCATGGTCAGGCCCGCCTTCTTCAGCCCCCGTGCCGTCGCCGGGATCGGTGCCGTGAGCATCCGGATCGGGTCCTCGCCCCGCACCGACAGGTGGTGGATGCGGGCCCGGGGGGTGAGTCCGTGCTCCCGCACCGCGCGTTCGCTCGCCACGAGCAGGGCGGCCGCGCCGTCCGAGACCTGGGAGGAGACGGCCGCGGTCAGCAGCCCGCCGGGCAGCACCGGTTTCAGGGCGGCCATCTTCTCCAGGGACGTGTCCCGGCGCGGGCCCTCGTCCGCCGCCACGTCCCCGCAGGCCACCGTCTCGCGGGCGAAGCGGCCCTCGTCGAGGGCCCGCACGGCGCGGGCGTGGGAGCGCAGCGCGTACTCCTCCATGGCCTCCCGCGTGATGCCCCACTGCCCGGCGATCGCCTCCGCGCCGTGGAACTGGTCGACGGGCCGGTCGCCGTAGCGCGCCCGCCAGCCCTGCGAGCCGGCGAACGGGCCGCGGTCCAGGCCGAGCGGCTCGGTGGCCCGGCGGGCGGCGTAGCCGATGGGGATCTGCGACATGTTCTGGGTGCCGCCCGCGACGACGAGGTCCTGGGTGCCGGAGAGCACGGCCTGGGCGGCGAAGTGGACGGCCTGCTGGGAGGACCCGCACTGCCGGTCGACGGTGACGCCGGGCACCTCCTCGGGCAGCCCGGCCGCCAGCCAGCTCGTCCGGGCGATGTCGCCCGCCTGCGGCCCGACCGTGTCGACGCAGCCGAAGACGACGTCGTCGACGGCGGCCGGGTCCACGCCCGTCCGTTCCATCAGGGCCTTGAGGACGTGCGCCCCGAGGTCGGCGGGGTGCACGGCGGCGAGGCCCCCGCCCCGCCGCCCGACCGGTGTGCGTACGGCTCCGACGATGAATGCCTCGCTCATGGTGCGCTCCTAAGGTTGCGCGGCCAGACCGTCCAGGACCATCGAGAGGTACTGCCGGGCGATCTCCTCCGGTCCGTGCTCCCCGTCCGGCCGGTACCACGAGGCCGCGACCCACACCGTGTCGCGCAGGAAGCGGTAGGCGAGGCGGGGGTCGAGGTCGGCGCGGAAGACGCCCTCGGCCGCGCCCCGTTGCAGGGTGCCCAGCCAGGCCTGCTCGAACTTCCGCTGGGACGCGGCGAGATAGCCGAAGCGGGGCAGGCCGACGAGGTGCCGCCACTCCTTCTGGTAGACGGCGACGGCGTCCCGGTGCCGGTCGATCTCCCGGAAGGACTCGGCCACGAGGGCCTCCACGGTCTCGCGGGAGCCGAGGCCGGCCGCGAGCACGGCGTCGTACCCGGTCCACAGCTCGTCCAGGAAGGCGGAGAGGATCTCGTCCAGCATCGACTCCTTGGAGTCGAAGTGGTAGTAGAGGCTGCCCGCGAGCATGCCCGCCTCGTCGGCGATGCGCCGGACGGTGGTGGCGCGGTAGCCGTGTTCGGCGAACACCCGGGCCGCGGTCGCGAGCAGTTCGGTCTTCTTGCTGGTCGGCTTGCTGGTCGGCACGGTGTCATTGTCCGTCACGCGCGCTGGCTGCTGACGGCGACGGTCTCGCCGGTCATGTAGGAGGAGTAGCCGCTGGCGAGGAAGACGATCACGTTGGCGACCTCCCAGGGCTCGGCGGACCGGGCGAACGCCTCGCGCGCGGTCAGCTCCGCCAGCAGTTCCGGTCCGGTGACCTTGGCGAGGTGCGGGTGGACGGCGAGGCTGGGGGCGACGGCGTTGACGCGCACCCCGTAGGCCGCGGCCTCGACGGCGGCGCAGCGGGTGAGCGCCATGACGCCGGCCTTGGCGGCGGCGTAGTGGGCCTGGCCGCGCTGGGCGCGCCAGCCCAGGACCGAGGCGTTGTTGACGACGACGCCGCCGCGCCCGGCGGCCCGCATGCGGCGCAGGGCGGCGCGGGTGCAGCGGAAGGTGCCGTGCAGGGTGACGTCGAGGACGGCGTGCCACTGCTCGTCGCTCATGTCCGCGAGGTCGGACGTGCCGCCGAGGCCCGCGTTGTTGACGAGGACGTCGAGGGTGCCGTGGCGTTCCTCGGCGTGGTCGAGGAGGGCGGCGACCTGTTCCTCCTGCGTGACGTCGCAGGGCACTCCGGCCACGTTCTCCGCGCCGAACTGCTCGGCGTAGGCGGCGACTCGGCTGCGCAGCCGGGCCTCGTGGGCGTCGCCGAGCACCACGCGCGCGCCCTCTTCGAGGAAGCGTCTGGCGGTCGCGCCTCCGATGCCGGCGCCGGCGGCTGCGGTGATCACGGCGGTGCGGCCGGACAGCAGGGCGTGGCCCGGGAGATAGGGCGGAGCACTGGAGCGTGACTCCTCGACGCTGCTCATGGCCGCACGGTAACCTACCAAACACTTGTTAGGGAAGGATGGCCATGACCACTGCCCCGACAGTGCGCTACGAACGGCTCGGCCCGGTCGCGACGGTCACCATGAACCGCCCCGAGTACCGCAACGCCCAGAATTCCGCGATGACTTACGCGCTCGACGACGCCTTCTACGAGGCTTCGGCCGACGACGCGGTCAAGGTCGTCGTCCTCGCGGGCGCGGGCGACCACTTCTCCGCGGGCCACGACATCGGCACCCCGGAGCGCGACGCCCATGTGCCGTTCGCACGCCGGGCCGGAATGTGGTGGGACCACACGGACAAGGAGGGCGCCGAGCAGCGGTTCGCCCGGGAGTCGGAGGTCTACCTGGGCATGTGCCGGCGCTGGCGCGAGCTGCCGAAACCGGTGATCGCATCCGTCCAAGGGGCCTGTGTGGCGGGCGGGTTGATGCTGGCGTGGGTGTGCGACGTGATCGTGGCGAGCGAGGATGCGTTCTTCGCCGACCCGGTGGTGCTCATGGGCATTCCCGGCGTCGAGTACTTCGCCCACCCGTGGGTGATGCCGCCGCGGATCGCGAAGGAGTTCCTCTTCACCGGCGACCGGATGGGCGCGCGGCGCGCGTACGAGATCGGGATGGTCAACCACCTCGTCCCGCGGGAGGAACTCGCCGCACAGACACGGGAGTTGGCGGAGCGCATCGCCCGGATGCCGCGCATGGGCCTCGCGCTGGCCAAGCGGGCGGTCAACCAGGCGGAGGACCTGCAGGGGCTGCACGCGGGGCTGGACGCGGTCTTCGGGCTGCACCACCTGGCGCACGCGCACAACGCGGAGACGTCCGCGGACCCGCTGCGCGGCATGGACGCCCGGGCCATGAAAGAGGCGTGATGGACCTCGACTTCAGCGCCGAAGACAACGCCTTCCGCGCCGAGGCGCGGTCCTGGCTCGCCACGCACGTCCCGCGCACCCCGCTCCCCTCGCTGGAGACGGCGGAGGGCTTCGACCGGCACCGCGCGTGGGAGCGGACCCTGTACGAGGGCGGCTGGTCGGCGGTCTCCTGGCCGGAGGCCTACGGCGGGCGGGGCCGTTCACTGCTGGAGTGGCTGGTCTTCGAGGAGGAGTACTACGCGGCGGGCGCCCCCGCACGGGTCTCCCAGAACGGCATCCACCTCCTCGCGCCCACTCTCCTCGCGCACGGCACCGAGGAGCAGCGCGCCCGCGTCCTGCCGCCGATGGCGCGCGGGGAGACGGTCTGGGCCCAGGCGTGGTCCGAGCCGGAGGCGGGCTCGGACCTGGCCTCGCTGCGTTCCGTCGCGCGCCCGTACGCGGGCGGCTGGCTGCTGAGCGGGCACAAGACGTGGTCCTCGCGGGCCGCCTTCGCCGACTGCGCCTTCGGGCTGTTCCGCAGCCATCCGGGGGCCGGGCGGCCGCACCACGGGCTCACGTACGCGATGTTCCCGCTCGGCGCGGAGGGCGTGACCGTGCGGCCCATCGCCCGCCTCGACGGCAGGCCCGCCTTCGCGGAGCTGTTCCTGGACGAGGTCTTCGTGCCGGGCGCGGACGTCGTCGGCGCGCCGGGGGACGGCTGGCGGGTGGCGATGAGCACCGCGGGCAGCGAGCGCGGGCTGACCCTGCGCAGCCCCGGCCGGTTCACGGCGGCCGCCCGGCGGCTGGTGGCGCTGTGGCGCACGGCGGGCGATCCGGGCGACACGGCATTGCGGGACCGGGTCGCGGACGCGGTGATCCGGGCGCGGGCGTACCAGCTGTACGGCTACGGGCGGGCGTCGGAGGACGCGGCCGCCGCCGCGCCGGCGGAGTCCAGCCCCGTCAAGGTCTTCTGGTCGGAGCTGGACCTCGCCCTGCACGAGACGGCGCTGGACCTGCTGGGCCCGGACGGCGAACTCGCGGACACGGACTGGGCGGAGGGCTGGACCTTCGCCCTCGCGGGGCCGATCTACGGCGGGACGAACGAGATCCAGCGCGACATCATCGGCGAGCGGCTGCTGGGGCTGCCGAAGGGACGGCGCGGGTGAGGTTCCTGCCGGATGCGGAGCAGAAGGAGTTCGGGCGCACGCTGGACCGGATGCTCACGGCGTCCGGCACCCCGCCGGCCGTCCGGGCCTGGGCGCGCGGCGCGTACGGGCCGGGGCTGGCGCTGTGGCAACGGGTCGCGGACGCAGGGGTGTTCACCCTGGCGGCGCCGGAGGCGTACGGCGGGGCAGGACTGCTTCCGGTCGAACTGGCGGTGGCCTTCGTGGAGTTGGGGCGGCACTGCGTACCGGGTCCGCTGGCCGAGACGGTGGCGGCCACGGTGCTGCTCGCGCGCCTGGGTGAGGAGGAGCCTGCGCGGGAGTGGGTGCCGCGCGTGTGCGCGGGGCGCGCGCGGGTGACGCTGACCCTGCCGGGCGGGGGTCCGTACGCGCTGGACGCGGAGGCGGCGGACGCGGTGTTCACCGTGACCGGCAGCGGTCTGCTGTCCCTCTCCCCCGGCCACGGCCCGGTGCGGCCCTCGGTCGACCCCGCGCGCCGGCCGGCCCGGCCGTCCGGCGGCGGCACGCTGCTGGCCTCCGGGCCGGCGGTGCGGGCGGCGGCCGCGCTCGCGGCCGACTGGGCGGCCTTCGCAACGGCCGCGCAGGCACTGGGTGTCGGGCTCGCCCTGCTGGACCGGACGGTCGCCCACGCGCGGCGGCGGACCCAGTTCGGCGCACCGATCGGCTCGTTCCAGGCGGTCAAGCACCGGCTGGCGGACACGTTCATCGGGCTGGAGTTCGCCCGGCCGCTGGTGCACGGGGCCGCGGTGGCGCTGGCGTCGGGGTCGCCCACCGCGCGGGCCGAGGTGGCGGCGGCCAAGGCCGCGTCCTGCGACGCGGCCCATACGGCGGCCCGTACGGCGCTGCAGGTGCACGGTGCGATCGGTTACACGGCGGAGTACGACCTGTCGCTGTGGATCGGCAAGGCACGGGCGCTGCGATCGGCGTGGGGCGGCCCGGCGGAGTGCAGGGCCCGCGTCGTGGAGATGATCCCCGAGATATTTTCTAAGTAAAACACCTGCTAATCTCTTGGCATGGCAAAGCCCCCACGTGTCCGGCCACTGCCCCTGCGCGGCCTCCTGCGACTGAACCGGCCCGCGGACATCTGGCCCAAGCCCGCCTTCAGCGCGGCCCTCGCCATGGCGGTGCCCGACCTCGTCCTGCTGGCGCTCGGCCGCCTCGACCTGGCCCTCTACACCGCCGCGGGCGCGCTCTGCGCGCTGTACGGGCACGACCGGCCCTACGCGGCGCGGGCCCGCACGGTGGCGTGGGTGGTGCTGGGCGCGGTGGCCGGCACGGGAGCCGCTCTGACCTGTGCGGCGCTCGTCCCGTCGACGGCGGTGCTGGTCCTGCTCGCGGCGCTGGTAGCGGCGGTGCACAAGGTGCTGTGCGACGCGACGCGCATCGGGCCGCCGGGCAACATCGTGCTGACCTTCGTCACGTCGACCATGTTCTTCGTGCCCCAGCGGATCGGGGACGTCCCCGCGCACCTGGGCCTGGTCCTGGCCGCGGGCGCCTTCGCCTGGCTGGTGTGCATGGCCCCGGCGCCGATACGTCCGCACGGGCCCGAACGCATCGCCGTCGCCCGCGCGTTGGAGGCGGCCGACCGGCTGCTCCGCGCGGAACCGTCCGGCCTCGCCCGGGCCCGGCACGCGACGGCCGCCGCGTCCGGCGCCGCCCGCCGGGCGCTCGCCGGCGCCCCGGCCCACGTCGCCGGGCCGCTGCACCGCCTCGTCCTGCAGGCCGAAGCCGCACTGGCGGGCCACGGGGGCGACGCCGGGCAGCCGGCCGACCGGGCCCGCGCCCTGCGCAAGGGCGAGCCGCTGCCCGAGAGCGCCACACCTCCGCCGCCCCTCGACGCCCCCTCGGGGACGCTCGCCGACCGGCTGCGCCCCGGCTCCCCTCTGCTGCCGGCCGGGGCCCGGGTCGCGGTCGGGGGGACGCTCGCCGGGTGGGCGTCCCTGGCCGTCGGCAGCACCCACCCCTACTGGGCCGTGGTGACCGCCGCGTCCGTCTTCCAGGCCAACACCACGCTGTCCTGGCAGCGGGCCGTGCAGCGCGTCGTCGGCAACCTCCTCGGCCTGGCGCTCTTCACCGCACTGCTGCCCCTCACCCGGTCGGGTGCGGTGGCGATGGTGCTGACCGCCCTCGCCCTCCAGGTGGGCGCCGAGGCGTTCATCTCCCGCAACTACTGGCTGGGCACCCTGTGCGTCACGCCCATGGCGCTGCTGCTCAACGAGTTCGCCGGGAGCAAGCCCGCCGCCCAGCTCATCGGCGACCGCTGGACCGACACCCTCGTCGGCGCCGCGGTCGGGCTGCTCACCTGCGTGCTCGTCACCAACCGGCGCGCGGCGGACCGGACCGAGGCCGCCCTGGCCCGCGCCCGCGAGGCCCGGCACGCGGCCGCCGCGGCTCCCGCGGACCCCGGCCCGCACCGGGACCGGCTCGCCGCCGCGCTCGTCGAGCTGCGGGAGGCGGCGGACGTCGCGGCGGGCGAGTGGTGGCAACGGGCGCTGCCCGACGAGCGGGTGGCGGAGGAAGAGCGCGAGGGCCACCGCACGCTGGCCGCGCTCGCGGGGCGGCTCCCGGCGCGCGCGACGGCGGCGTAGGCGGCGCGCCGCCCCGGTGAACTCCCGCGGAACTCCCGCAGGCCATGCCGCCTTCCGGTGACCCGGTGGCGGGACGGCAGAATCTACCGGGAGATCCCGGGAGACCCGCCGGGAGCACCGACAGGAAAGGATCGGCACTGTGGCAGAGGACATCGTCGCGCGCGTGCTGCGCCAGTGGCAGCAGGTCCACCCCGGGCTGGACACCGCGCCGATGGCCGTGATCGGCAGGCTCAACCGCTGTGCCGCGCTGCTGCAGCAGGCCACGGACGCCCCGCTGGTGCACGAGGGGCTGACGCGCGCGGAGTTCGACATCCTGGGCACCCTGCGGCGCACGGGCCGGGAACTGACCCCGGGCCAGATCGCACGCGAGACCTTCGCCTCGGGGGCCGCGGTCACCAAGCGGCTGCGGGTCCTGGAGGACCGCGCGCTCGTGGCCCGGCGACCCGACGACCGCGACCGCCGGGTCGCCCACCTGTCGCTGACCGACGAGGGCCGGGATCTCATCGACCGGCTCATCCCCCACCAGCTCGGCTACGAGCAGGCCCTGCTGGAGGGGCTGGGCGCCGGCCGCCAGACGGAGCTCGCCGAGACCCTCGCGGAGCTGCTCGTGCTGCTGGAGGGGCGGCTGGGGGGCCTGCAGCCCTGAGGGCCAGAGGGCGTCCGGCGGGTCATGGCAGTCCCGCACCGGGGTCGGGGCGTCTCCCGGCCCACCGGCCGGGAGACGGCGGCCGGCGCCGCTACGGCTTGCGCGCGAGGACCGTGACGGAGTCGAGCAGGTCGAGCTCCTGCCGGATCCGCTCCTGGTCGCTCCACTCCTTGGCGAATTCCCGTGCGGCCTCGGGATGCAGTTCCTTCAGGGCGTCCGGGTCGTCGACCAAGCCCGTCCAGTAGCGGTACCAGCCCTCCCACGTCCGGTCGCGGATCGAGGTCACGTCCGCGTCGGTGAAGCCGGCGTCGAGGAGCTGCCGGGCGTAGGTCTGCCGGTCGTACCAGTTGGCGTCGGGCACACTGAACCTGTACAGACTGAAGCGCGGGGACCTGAAGGTCCCGCGGGGGGTGTCACCGCTCAGCGGGATGGTGTCGACGGCGGCCAGGACACCACCGGGCTTCAGGACGCGTAGCGCCTCCTCGAAGAAGGCGCTGCGGGGATGAAAGTGCAAGGCGGAGTCGAGGGCGACGACGCGGTCGAACACGCCCGCCTCGAAGGGAAGCTCAGTGGCACTGCCGACGCGGAAGTCGGTCCGCTCCTGCAAACCCTCCGACTCGGCCTGCGCGCAGGCGCCTTCGACGTGGCGGGGCGACACTTCCAGTCCGTGGACCTTGTGGATCCGGTTTGCCCGTAACCAGGCCAAGTCCTGTTCCCCATAGCCGAATCCGACGTCGAGGACGATGTGGTCCGGCTCGAAGCCGGCAATGTCGGCGAGCTTCAGGGCGAGGGCCTCACCGGCCCGGTCCGGATCCTCCGTACCGTCCTCCCAATAGCCGATGTTGATGTAGCGGGTGGCCCTGTGCGCGAACTGCTTCTCAGGGTCGGCGAGTTCGTAGAGCCGTCGGACGCGGGTGGCGGGATCGGACGTCGTGACGGCCTGGATGGCCTTGCCGATCGACTGCACTTTCCTCAGCATGACAACCTCTGCCCCTTCGTAGGGATTCAGGGATTCGCGCGGTGACTGGAGGGCGAGGGCACCGACCGTCTCCTCGATCGCCGAGAGGGTCGGCCGCCGCTGTGCGACTGCCCGCCCACATCCAGAACACCGCACTCCGGTTACGGAAATCCCTAGAAGGCATCACGGATCGTATACACCTCCGTGCGCTGCGTCATGCCGGTTCGCACGGCGCCCGAGGATCGGGCACCGGCTACGGCGTCGGTGTCGACATCGGCGGAGTGAAGGTGTCCTTCACCTGACAGGTCTGATCCGGCATGGGCTTGCCGCTCGTGCCGGACAGGTCCACCTTCACGTCTTCCGCGGGCAGATCTCCCGGCACCGCGTTGTGCACTGCCGTGCACACCACCTGCATACGGGCCAGGGGCGTCAGCCGGACGAGATCCGTCGACAGCCGGATCTTCACCTTCCCCTGCCCGGTGCCGATCTCCACCGCCCGTACGTCCCGCGGGAGTTCGGTGTACAGCCCCCGCATCCGCTCCGCGTCGTTGGGCCCCTTCAGCAGGAGCTGCACGGCCTCCTCCGCGGTCACCTCGCCACCCGCGGGCCGGTGGAGAGGGAGGGGAACGCCGCCGGGCTGGCTCGCGAAGTAGAGCACGGCGTCCTCCACCCGGGCGCCGGGGCGTTTCACGCCCGTGGCCGGCAGGCCGACCTCGACGACGTCGGTCGGCTCGATGCCGCAGCCGGCGAGCGTGCCGAGCAGCGCCGCGGACACCGCGGACACGGCCATCGCGCGTCGCATCGTCACGACTCCTCCTCTCCTGTGCGCAGCGGCAGGTCGACGGTGAACACCGCACCTCCCGCAGGTGCGTTGGCGGCCATCACGGTGCCGTGGTGCAGGCGGACGTTCTCCGAGGTGATGGCGAGTCCCAGGCCGCTGCCCTCGGAGCGGACGCGGGCGGCGTCGGCCTTGTAGAAACGGTCGAAGACGTGCGGGAGCACCTCGGGGTCGATGCCCGGTCCCTTGTCCGCGACCTCGATCAGCAGCCGGTCCTCGCCCCGGTCGGGGTGCCGGGCCACGCGCACGGCGACGCTGACGGGCTCCCCGCCGTGCCGCAGGGCGTTGCCGATCAGGTTGGCCACGACGACGTCGATGCGCCGCGGGTCGAGGCGGGCCCGGACGCCCCGGGGCAGGTCGGCGGTGACCTTGTCCTGCCAGCCGCGGGCCTGGACGGTCTTGCGCACGGTCTCGGCCACGTCGACCTCGTCCAGGTGCAGGGCGGCGGCACCGGCGTCGAAGCGGGAGATCTCCATCAGGTCCTCGACCATGCGGGCGAGCTTTCCGGTCTCCTCGCTGATGAGGCGCACGGCGTGGGCGGTGTCGGGGTCGAGCGTGGCGGCGTCCTCGTCGAGGACGTCGACGACGGCGGTCATCGCCGCGAGCGGGGTACGCAGTTCGTGCGAGACGTCGGCGGCGAAGCGCCGGGAGTTGGCCTCCATGCGGCGCAGTTCGGCGACGTTCTCCTCCAGTGCGGCGGCCATGTCGTTGAACGTGCGGGAAAGGTCGGCCAGTTCGTCGCGGCCGGTGACCTTCAGCCGGGTGTCCAGCTCGCCTTCGGTGATCTTCTGGGTGGCGCGGCGCAGTTCGCGGACGGGCCGCAGCACGCCGCGCGCGGCGATCAGGGCGGGCACCACGGACAGGGCCAGGGCCGGGACGGCCCCGGACTGGGCGGCGTTGACGAGGGCGCGCACGTTGGCCTCGTCCTCACGCAGCGGCACCAGCGCGTAGACCTCGAGTCCGGACTTCTCGGAGCTGTCCCGGTAGGTGACGGGCAGGCCGATCACGAGCACGGGGTCGCCGTCGAGCTCGATGCGCTGGAAGGCGGCGACGCCGGCGCCGACCTTGTCGCGCACTCCGGGCGGGAAGCGCGTGTCCATGTCCTTGGCGGTCAAGGCGCTGTCGGGCTGCACACGCCCGCCCTTGTAGCGGGCGTGGACGGACCAGTGCTGCGTCTGTCCGGCGCGCTCCAGGCCCTGGGTGAACTTGATCAGGTCCCCGTTGGACGGCGGGAAGCGGAGGTCGGGCACCTGGGAGGCGACCTGTGAGCGCAGCTGCTGGACGGCGGTGTCCTGGGTGCGCTTGAGGATCGCGTTGCGCGCCTCCTTGAAGGTGAGCGCGGCGGTGATCAGCGCGCTGAGCGCGGCGACCAGCAGGAAGCCCACGACCAGGCGGGCCCGCAGGCCGCGCGCGATGGTGCCCAGGTCGGGCCGGCGCAGGGCGGGGCGGCGCAGGAGCGGTCGTCTCACAGCGGTGCCACGCGTCTCACAGGGGACCGAAGCGGTAGCCGAAGCCGCGCACGGTCTGGATGTACCTGGGCGAGCGCGAGGAGTCCTCGACCTTGTTGCGCAGGCGCATGACGCAGGCGTCCACGAGCCGGGCGTCGCCGTGGTAGCTGTGCTCCCACACGTGCTCCAGCAGCTGCTGGCGGCTGAAGACCCGGCCGGGGGTGGCCGACAGGTAGAGCAGCAGCTTCATCTCGGACGGGGCGAGCGCCAGGTCCTGGCCGTCCTTGCAGACGAGCAGCCCGGCGCGGTCGATGGCCAGGTCCCCGTGGACCTCCGCGGGCCGGCCGGCGGCGGGCTCGGGGGCGCCGCCGTCGCCGGGGGCGGCCCGGCGCAGGACGGCGCGGATGCGGGCCTCCAGGACCTCGCCGCGGGCGGGCTTGACGATGTAGTCGTCGGCGCCGGCCTCCAGGCCGAGGACGACATCGATGTCGTCGCCGCGCGCGGTGAGCATGATGATCGGGATCTGCTGGGTGGTGCGGATCTGGCGGCACACCTCGAAGCCGCTCTTGTCGGGCAGCATCAGGTCCAGCAGGACCAGGTCGGGGCGGAAGGTCTCCAGGGCCGCCAGCCCGGCCCCGCCCGTGGCCGCGGCCTCGACCTCGTGGCCGCGGCGGCGGAGGGTGAGGGTGACCCCTTCCCGTACGGCCCGGTCGTCCTCGATCAGAAGCACGCGTGACATGCGGCCAGTATCCGTCGTGCAATCACACAGATGTGCCCTGGGTCCCCCGAACGCCGGAACTGTCACCGACTCCTCATATTCCCGCCGGGCATGTTCACGCCGGGCCCGGGAGACCGATGTGCTCCAGGAGCAGGCCCCGGAAATCGCGGTCCCAGGCCGCGTAGTGGTGCCGGAGCCGGTCGCCGGGCCAGTCCGCCGGGAGCAGCGGCGCGGGCAGGACGGGGTCGGCGAGCAGGTGGCGCAGTACGGCGGCCGAGACGGTGAAGCGCTCGGCGAGGTCGCCGGGGCGCCCGGGCAGGGCGGCGAGGGCCGTCTCCAGGGCGCGGGCCCGGCGGGCCCAGCCGGCCAGGTCCCAGAGCCCGGCGGCGAGCTCCGCCGGGTCGCCCTCGGGGGCGCCGGTGAGGACCGTGCACTGCTGCGTCACCACGGCCGGGCGGTTCCGTACGAGGTTGGCGGGGCGCAGCCAGCAGCCCTCGCGCAGTTCGGCCAGGCGCAGGGCGGCCATGGCCTGGCGGAGCGCCGCCCGGTCGGGGGCGGTGCGGCGTTCGGGGGTGACGACGGCGATCTCCCAGCCGCCGTCCCAGGGGCGGGTGCGCGGGGCGCGGCTGTCGTCCTGCCGGGCCTGGCGGGCGAGGAGCCGCTCGGTGAGCCGGTAGGTGCCGTCGCGCTGTTCCAGGTCACCGGCGGCGACCATGCGGGTCAGGGCAGTGCGGATCGTACCCTCGGCGGTGCCGAAGAGCTCGCCGACGCGGACCAGGGCGCGGGCGGGCAGGGCGGGCGGGTGGTGGCCGAGGAGGGTCGAGAGCACGACCGAGCGCGCGGTCAGCGGCCTCAGCGAGAGCGGTCCGGTGTCGTCGGTGTCGTCCCCGGCCATGTCCGTCGCACCCCTGTCCATTACAGTCCTCCATCACGCATCATAAAACTGTAATAGAGACCGGGACCGTAAGAGCGTCGCCGACCGGAGGCAGGTCACGCCATGAGCGCCACGCACGAAGTGTTCAACCAGGCTCCGCCCCTGACCGGCTTCACCACCGCCGACGACCCGGCGCTGCTGGAGGCGCTGCGCCGCGAGGGCGGCGGCTGGGGCGAGGCCGAGGTCCGCGCGCTCGGCGCCCGGGCCGGGTCCGAGCAGGTGCAGGAGTGGGCGCGGACGGCGGAGGCGAACCCTCCGGTGCTGCGCACGCACGACCGCTACGGCCACCGCATCGACGAGGTCGAGTTCCACCCCTCCTGGCACGAGCTGATGACCGCCGCCGTGGAGAGCGGCCAGCACGCCGCCCCCTGGGCCGAGGCCCGCCCCGGCGCGCATCTGGTGCGCGCGGCGAAGTTCTACGTGTGGGCCCAGGCGGAACCCGGCCACGGCTGCCCGGTCTCCATGACCTACGCGGCCGTCCCCGCGCTCCGCGCCCAGCCCGAACTGGCCGCCGCCTACGAGCCGTTGCTGGCCTCGCGCACCTACGACTACGGGCTGCGGCCGCCGCTGGGCAAGCAGGGGCTGATCGCGGGGATGTCGATGACGGAGAAGCAGGGCGGCTCGGACGTCCGCGCCAACACCACGACCGCCGTGCCCGCCGGCGACGGCTCGTACACGATCACCGGGCACAAGTGGTTCACCTCGGCGCCGATGAGCGACGTCTTCCTCGTCCTGGCGCAGACCGCGGAGGGCCTGACCTGCTTCCTGATGCCGCGCGTGCTGCCCGACGGCACCCGCAACGCGATGCGCCTGCAGCGGCTGAAGGACAAGCTCGGCAACCGGTCCAACGCCTCGGCCGAGATCGAGTACGAGCAGGCCGTGGCCTGGCCGGTGGGCGAACCCGGGCGCGGGGTGCGCACGATCGTCGAGATGGTCAACATGACCCGCCTCGACTGCGTCCTCGGCTCCGCGGCCGGCATGCGGGCCGGACTGCGGCAGGCCGTCCACCATGCCGCGCACCGGCGGGCGTTCGGCGCCGAGCTCATCGACCAGCCGCTGATGCGCAACGTCCTGGCGGACCTCGCCGTCGAGTCCGAGGCGGCCACACTGCTGGCCATGCGGCTGGCCGCGGCCGTCGACCGGTCCATGGCGGGCGACACCGGGGAGGCGGCACTGCGCCGGCTCGCCCTCGCCGCCGGCAAGTACTGGGTCTGCAAGCGCGGCAGCGCCCACGCCGCCGAGGCCCTCGAATGCCTGGGCGGCAACGGCTACGTCGAGGAGTCCGGCATGCCGCGCCTTTACCGGGAGGCGCCGCTGCTGTCCATCTGGGAGGGCTCGGGCAACGTGGCGGCACTCGACGTGCTGCGCGCACTGCAGAAGGAACCGGCCGGGCTGGACGCCTGGTTCGCGGAGGTCGATGCGGCGGCCGGGGCCGACGCCCGGCTCGACGCGGCGGCCGCGCGCGTACGCACTCTGCTGGCCGAACTGTCCGACCCGGCACGGGCCCAGCTCCTGGCCCGCCGCCTCGCCGAGCAGCTCACGCTCGTGCTGCAGGGCAGCCTGCTGGTGCGGCACGGCGACCCGGCCGTCGCGGACGCCTTCTGCGCCTCGCGGCTCGGGGCGGACTGGGGCAACGCGTTCGGCACCCTGCCGGCCGGGGCGGACCTCGGCGCGATCCTGGACCGCGCCTCGGCGAAGGAGGCCTGATGACGCCTTCCGTACGCGTGGAGCAGCAGGGACCCGTTACGACAGTCATCCTTTCGCGGCCCGAGGTGCGCAACGCGGTCGACGGGCCGACGGTCCGCGAACTGGCCGACGCCTTCCGGGCGTTCGAGGCGGATGACGCTGCACGGGTGGCGGTGCTGTGGGGCGAGGGCGGCACGTTCTGCGCGGGCGCCGACCTCAAGGCGCTGGGCACCGAGCGGGGCAACCGGGTGGCGGAGGACGGCGACGGCCCGATGGGGCCGACGCGGATGCGCCTGACGAAACCGGTCATCGCCGCCGTCAGCGGCCATGCCGTCGCGGGCGGGCTGGAGTTGGCACTGTGGTGCGACCTGCGGGTGGCGGAGGAGAACGCCGTCTTCGGCGTCTTCTGCCGACGGTGGGGGGTGCCGCTCATCGACGGGGGCACGGTGCGGCTGCCGCGGCTGATCGGGGCGGGGCGGGCGATGGACATGGTGCTGACGGGGCGGCCGGTGGCGGCGGATGAGGCGCTGGCCATGGGGCTCGCCGATCGCCTCGTGCCGGCGGGGCGGGGGCGGGCCGCCGCGGAGGAACTGGCGGCGGAGATTGCGCGGTTCCCGCAGGCGTGTCTGCGGGCCGATCGGACGTCGGTGCTGGCGCAGGAGGGGGTGCCGGAGGAGGCGGCCATGGCCGCCGAACTGGCCGGCGGGCTGGCCGTGTTGCCGGAGGCGCTGACGGGCGCGGCCCGCTTTGTGGCCGGGGAGGGGCGGCACGGGACGTTCGGGTAGGGGGTGTTGGTGCCCCGATCCCGCCCTTTCGCCGTTTCTTGGGGGCAGGCCCCCAAGCCCCCTGATCCGTCGGCTGCGGGCCGGCTGTGGTTGCTCGCGCAGTTCCCCGCGCCCCTTTCGGGGCGCGGCCCCCGTGGTTGGTGCCCCCACCCCGTCCCAATGTCACCCCATCGAAGGAATCCGGCCCCGCCGGACTGGTCGGCACCCCGTCCCACCCCCCAGTATCTCCCCCGTGACCGCATGGGCCCGGACCGGACGAGCAGGGATTCTGGCCGCCATGGCCGTGCTGTCGATGACGGCCGCCGGACCGCCGCCCGGACCGTCCGAGGAGCCGACGCCCTCGGAGCCCTATGTGCGGTTCGGCCCGAACTGCCTGGTCGCCAGTGACACCTGGTCCGTCGTGAGCCTCTGCCGCGAGACGCCCGCACCCGCGCCCCCGGCGAAGCCGTCCCCCAGGCCCCTCCCGCCGCACCCGGCACCACCGCCACCGTCACCGCACCCCTCCCCGCCCGCCGTGCGCAGCGCGCCGCCGGAGCCGCTGGCGGCCCCGGCGCCGGCCCCGGCGGCCGACCCCCCGCGGGACCCGGAACCCTCCCCCAAGCCCCCGGCGCAGCCGGCCCGGCACGTCGCCGCCTACCGCCAGTCGGTCGCCGCGCCGCCGGCGCAGGGCAAGTCCTCGCCCGTCACGCTCATGCTCGTGCTCACCGCCCCGGCCGTGCTGGCTGCCGCCGCCCTGCGCCCGGGCGGGCGCAGCCGCTGATCCCGAACCGGAGGTTTCCCCTTGTCCGAATGGCTGGTTCTGGCCATTGCCATGGCCGCCGCCTGCGCGGTGGTCCTGTCCATCACCGTGCTCAGGGAGCGCAGGCTCGGCGAGGACGACGACCCGTCCGAAACCCCGAACGTCATCGAGTACATGACGATGATGGTCGGCGTGGTCTACGCCATCGTGCTGGGCCTGGCCATCGCCGGTGTCTGGGAGGCCCGCAACGGCGCGCAGACCACGGTGCAGGCCGAGGCGCAGGCGCTGCACGAGGTGTACGAGCGGGTGGAGGCGTATGCGCCGGACGCCCGGGATCAGACGCGCAAGGACGTCACCGCGTACGCGAGCTACGTGGTCCACAAGGAGTGGCCCGTGATGCTCAAGGAGCAGAAACTCACCGAGCACGGTGCGCAGTTGCTGGACAAGGTGCGGGACGACGTCACCTCGTACCAGCCGCGCAACGACCACGAGACCCAGTCGTACCAGCCGCTGCTGGACCAGGTGGGTGCGGCCAACGGCGCGCGCAACGCCCGTGCGGCGAACGCGGACGAGACGATGCCCGGCGTGGTGTGGTTCGGCCTGATCGCCGGGGCGGTGGTGGCCGTCGGGATCATCTTCACCCTGCAGATCAGGAGGTCACCGCGCGAGCTGCTGCTCGCGGGCGTCTACAGTGCGCTGATCGCGTTCCTCCTGTTCCTCATCTGGGACTTCAACTCGCCGTTCGGTCATCATGTGGCCGACGCCGCCGGCCCGTTCACCGAGCTGTTCTCCATCTGACCGGCAAGTGCTTGAGGCCGTTGAGGAAGTTCGAGGTCAGCCGGACCGGTTCCCCCGCCGGCTCCAGGCCGGGGAGCCGGTCCGCCGCCGTGCGCAGCATGGCCCTCAGCTGGGCGCGGGCGAGGTGGGCGCCCAGGCAGTAGTGCGGGCCGTGGCCGAAGCCGACGTGGTCGTTGGGGGTGCGGGTGATGTCCAGGCGGTCGGGGTCGGCGAAGGCGCGTTCGTCGCGGTTGGCGGAGGGGTGGTAGACGACGACCTTCTCGCCGCGCCGGATGCGGACGCCGCCGAGTTCGGTGTCCCGGACGGCGGTGCGCCGGATGTGCACCACGGGCGACCAGTGGCGCAGCACCTCCTCGACCGTCGAATCGGTCACGTCGGGCCGGGTGCGGAAGAGTTCGTACTGGTCCGGGTGGTCCAGGAGGGTCAGCAGGCCGCCGGGCAGCGAGTTGCGCAGGGTCTCGGTTCCGGCCACCACCAGGATGAAGAACATGTTCTCGAACTCTTCGCGGGTGAGCCCCTCCGCGACCATCCTGGCCATCACGCTGCCCGGCCGCGGCGCCTCGGCCAGGGCGTGCGCGTAGTGGAACATGTCGGGCACTCCGTGCCGTGAGCGCGGGTTGACCGGGGAGCCGTCGGGCCGGACCGGCGGGACGGAGGGCCGCAGGGCCAGGGCCGCGCGGCCCATCGGGGTGAGCGAGGCGGGGTCCGCGGTGCGCGACTGCGCGTAGTCGGCGTCCTGGTAGCCGATGACCCGGTTCGCCCAGTCGAACAGCAGCCGCAGGTCCTGGTGCGGCACCCCCAGCACATCGGCCAGGGTCTGCACGGGCAGGTCGGCGGCGAGCTCGGCGAAGTCCGCCGCGCCGCGCTCCGCCACGCCGTCGACGAGCGCCCGGGTGCGCTCCTCGATCGCCGCCGTCAACTCCCGTACGGCGCGCGGCGTGAAGGCCGCGGCGACGATCCGGCGCAGCCGGCCGTGCGCGGGTGGATCCTGGTTGAGCACCATGGACCGGACGAACTCCAGGTCGTCCGCCGTGTCCGGGTCGCGGATCTGCGTGGCGCCCAGCGCCGAGGAGAACAGCTCCGGGGTGCGCAGGACGCGCTTGACGTCCGCGTGCCGGAAGACGCCCCAGTAGCCGGGGCCCGCGGGCCAGGGGCCGACGGCCGGTTCCGGCACGCGGCACACGGGGCTGTGGTCGCGCAGCTCGCGGAAGAGCGCGTACGGGACGCCGCGGGCGTAGGTCGCGGGGTCGAACACCTCGGAGGCCGGAGCACGGTCGGTCACGCCAGGGACCGTAAGCGCTCACCTGGCGGCCGCGTCAAGGGGCCGACAGAATGTTGACCGGTGAGGGCTCCGTGGCAGCTCCGCGCGTTTCCCGGCCGGGGCTTTCGGGCAAGGGCCTTGCTCGGGTGGGCCATGGCCCCCGACACGGGAGGTACGGAGCGTGACCTACGGCCAGATCGAGAAGGAAGGATTCGCCCGGCCGATCGACGAAGCCGAGGCGGAGGCGTACCTGCGCGGAATCTGTTTCAAGACCGGACCGCCCAGGCTGCTGGGCGTCGAACTCGAATGGCTCGTCCACGATCTCTGCGATCCCGCCCGCCCCGTCTCCGCCCCCCGGCTGGCCGCCGCCGCCGACCGGCTGCGGTCCCTGCCGCTGCGCTCCTGGCTCACCATCGAGCCCGGCGGCCAGATCGAACTCAGCTCGCGGCCCGCGGACTCCCTCGCCTCCTGCGTGGAGGACCTCTCCGCCGATCTCTCCCTCACCCGCTCCGCCCTGCACGACCTGGGGCTCGTCCTGGCCGGGTACGGCAAGGAACCCTGGTACCAGCCCGACCGGGTGCTCATGGAGCCGCGCTACAACGCGATGGAGATCTACTACGACCGGATCAACGGCGCCGGGCGCACCGTGATGTGCCGCACCGCGTCCGTCCAGGTCTGTGTGGACGCGGGGTACGAGGAACCGGGGCCGATGGGGTACGGGCGGCGCTGGCGGCTGGCGCACCTGCTGGGTGCGGTGCTCGCCGCGGCCTTCGCCAACTCCCCGCTGCACCTGGGGAAGCCCACCGGGTGGCGGTCCACCCGGCAGGCCTGCTACGCACAGATGGACCCGGGGCGCACCCTGGCCCCGGCCGAGGACCTCGAACCGCGCTCGGCGTGGGCGGCGTACGCCCTGGACGCGCCGGTGATGTTCGTGCGGTCCGAGGCCGGCCCGTGGTCCGTGCAGCAGGGGCTGGCCCTGCGCCGCTGGGTCCGCACCGGGCGGCCCCGGCCGGTCACCACGGGTGATGTGGACTATCACCTGACCACGCTGTTCCCGCCCATAAGGCCGCGCGGGCACCTGGAACTGCGCATGATCGACGCGCAGCCGGGCGAGGACGGCTGGCTGGTGCCGGTGGCCGTCACGGCGGCCCTGTTCGACGACGCCGCGGCGGCCGAGACGGCCCACCGCGTGGTGAAGGCCCTCGCCGACACGGCGGGGATGCGGCCGACACCGCGCAATCCGCTGTGGCTCAACGCCGCCCGGCACGGGCTGTCCGACCCGGAGCTGCACGCGGCGGCGGTGCTCTGCTTCGCGGCCGCCCGCGAGGCCCTGCCCAGGCTCGGGGCATCACCCCGCGTCCTGGCGGCCGTCGACGAGTTCACCGAGCGGTACGTGGAACGCCGCCGGTGCCCCGCCGACGACCTGCTCGACCACGTGAACGGCAAGGAGAACCACTGATGCACGCTGCCCCCGGGCCCCGGCCCGAAGCACAGCGGCAGCGCGCGGCGCATGCCCTGCTGGCGGCCCGTGAGCGCACCCAGGCGCTCACGGGCTGCGTGGACGAGCACGAACTGACCGCACAGCACTCGCCGTTGATGTCGCCACTGGTGTGGGACCTGGCGCACATCGGCAACCAGGAGGAGCAGTGGCTGCTGCGGACCGTCGGCGGCCGTGACGCACTGCGTCCCGAGATCGACTCGGTGTACGACGCCTTCGCGCACCCCCGCGCCGACCGTCCCGCGCTGCCGCTGCTCTCACCGCAGGAGGCGCACGGCTATGTCGCCGAGGTGCGCGGCCGGGTGCTGGACGTGCTGGAGCACGCCCCCGTGGACGGCGCGGACCCGCTGCTGGCGGGCGGCTTCGCCTTCGGCATGATCGCCCAGCACGAGCAGCAGCACGACGAGACCATGCTCATCACCCACCAGCTGCGCCAAGGCCCCGCCGCACTCACCGCCCCCGAACCGCCGCGGGCGGAGCCGGACGCGGCGCTTCTGCCGCCCGAAGTCCTGGTGGAGGGCGGCCCGTTCACCATGGGCACGTCCACGGAGCCGTGGGCGCTGGACAACGAACGGCCTGCGCACCCGCGCCTCGTGCCGTCGTTCTTCATCGACACCGTGCCCGTGAGCAACGGGGCCTATCTGCAGTTCATCGAGGACGGCGGCTACGACGAGCCGCGCTGGTGGCATCCCGAGGGCTGGGAACAGGTGCGCCGGCACGAGCTCGCCGCGCCGCTGTTCTGGCGCCGCGAGGGCGGTTCCTGGATCCGGCGCCGGTTCGGGACCGTCGAGCCCGTACCGCCCGAGGAACCGGTCCTGCACGTGAGCTGGTACGAGGCCGCGGCCTACGCGGCCTGGGCCGGGCGGCGGCTGCCCACGGAGGCCGAGTGGGAGAAGGCCGCCCGCCACGATCCCCGCACGGACCGCTCCCGGCGCTACCCCTGGGGCGACGAGGACCCGTCCCCCGACGTCGCCAACCTCGGCCAGCGGCATCTGCGCCCGGCACCCGTCGGGGCGTATCCGGGCGGCGCGTCGCCGCTGGGCGTGCGGCAGTTGATCGGTGACGTGTGGGAGTGGACGGCCAGCGACTTCCTGCCCTATCCGGGCTTCCGGGCCTTTCCCTACCGCGAGTACTCCGAGGTCTTCTTCGGCGACGCCCACAAGGTGCTGCGCGGCGGCTCGTTCGCCGTCGACCCGGTCGCCTGCCGAGGGACCTTCCGCAACTGGGACCTGCCGGTGCGCCGGCAGATCTTCTCCGGATTCCGCACGGCGCGGGACGCGGAGCCTGTCTGATGTGCCGTCATCTCGCTTTCGTAGGACCGGAGTCACCGCTCGGCGAGACCCTCGTCGACCCTCCCCACTCCCTCCTGCGCCAGTCCTGGGCGCCGCGCCGGCAGCAGCACGGCACGGTCAACGCGGACGGCTTCGGCGTCGGCTGGTACGCACCCGGCGATCCCGTGCCCGCACGCTACCGGCGGGCCGGACCGGTGTGGGCGGACCTCTCCTTCACCGACCTGGCCCGGGTCGTGCGCACCGGGGCGCTGCTCGCCGCGGTGCGCGACGCGACCGCGCCGGGCGCCGACGGGGAGGCGGCCGCGGCCCCCTTCGCCGCCGGACGCTGGCTGTTCAGCCACAACGGGGCGCTGCCCGGGTGGCCCGACTCCGTCGCCCCGCTCACCGCCCGGCTGCCCGCGAGCACGCTGCTGCGGCTGGCCGCGCGCACCGACTCGGCGTTCGCCTGGGCCCTGGTGGAGCACCGGCTGCGCGAGGGCGAGGCACCGGGACCCGCACTGGCGCGCGCGGTGGCCGACCTCGACGGCGCGGCGCCCGGCTCCCGGCTCAACTTCCTGCTCACCGACGGCTCCTGCATAGCCGCCACCGCGTGGGGCGACTCCCTCTGGTATCTCTGCGGCCCGCCCGGCCGCACGGTCGTGGCCTCCGAGCCGTACGACGACGACCCCCGCTGGACCGAGGTCCCCGACCGCACCCTTCTCACCGCCGACCGCACCGACGTATCGCTGTCCCCGCTGTAACCGGCACAACCGGCACAAGGAGCCCCGTCCGTGAGTCCGTTCGTCCTCACCCGTGCCCTCCCCCTCGACGCCACGGCCGCGGCCCTGCGCGCCGACGTCTCCGCAGGGCTGACCCGTACGCCCAAGGAGCTCCCTCCGAAGTGGTTCTACGACGCCCGCGGCAGCGAGCTGTTCGACGAGATCACCCTGCTCCCGGAGTACTACCCCACGCGCGCCGAACGCGAGATCCTCGTCGACCGCTCCGGCGAGATCGCCCGCGCCACCGGCGCCCGCACCCTGGTCGAGCTGGGGTCGGGCTCGTCCGACAAGACCCGCCACCTCATCCGCGCACTGCCCGGCCTCGACACCTACGTGCCCGTCGACGTCAGCGAGAGCGCCCTGCGCGGCGCGGCGGACACGCTGCTCGCCGAGCACCCGGACCTGTCCGTGCACGCCCTGGTCGCCGACTTCCAGTACGGCCTGGCCCTGCCGGACACGCCCGGACCGCGGCTGCTCGCCTTCCTCGGCGGCACAATCGGCAATCTGCTCCCCGACGAGCGGGCCGTGTTCTTCCGCGCCCTGCGCGCGGCGCTCGCTCCCGGCGACGCGCTGCTGCTGGGCACGGACCTGGTCAAGGACGAGCGGACCCTCGTCGCGGCCTACGACGACGGCCGGGGGGTGACGGCCGCGTTCAACAAGAACGTCCTGACCGTCATCAACCGCGAACTCGAAGCGGACTTCGACCCGGACGACTTCGGCCACGTCGCGCTGTGGGACGCCCGGCAGGAGTGGATCGAGATGCGGCTGCGCGCCCGCAGGGACGTCGTCGTGAAGATCCCCTCGCTCGACCTCGCCGTCCCCTTCGCGGCGGGCGAGGACCTGCGCACCGAGGTCTCGGCCAAGTTCCGCCGCGAGGGCGTGCGCGCCGAGCTGGCGGCGGCGGGCCTGGACCTCACGCACTGGTGGACGGACGAGGAGGGCCGCTTCGCGCTGTCCCTGTCCGTCCCCGCTAGCCTCCCCCTGTGAGCAAGGAGAAGAACGAAGCGGCCGACACCCCGCAGCACGACGCCCTGCCCGCGGGCTTCGAGCGCGGCACGGACGGCCCCAAGGTGATCGTCGCGGGCGTGGACGGCTCGGACTCGTCCTGGCGTGCCGCGGCCTACGCGGCGGGCCTGGCCCGTCGGCAGAACGCGCTGCTCGCGCTCGTCTACGTGCAGCCGATGCTGACGGGCAGCGCCGCCCTGGGCGCGCCCGTCGCGGAGACCACGGAGGAGGTCGCCGAGGAACTGCTGGCCGAGATCCGCGCCACGGCGGAGCGCCTGCAGGACATGTACCGGCTGCGCTGGCAGTTCCACACCTTCCGGGGCGACCCGTACGCGGGCCTGGTCAAGGCGGCCGACGACCTCACGGCGGACGCCGTGGTCGTCGGCGCCTCGGAGCAGGCGGGGCACCGCATCATCGGCTCGGTGGCGGTACGGCTGGTGAAGGCGGGGCGGTGGCCGGTGACGGTGGTTCCTTAGCGCCCCGAAGGGGCGCGACCAGCCGGGCGCCCCGTCAGGGGCGCGGGGAACTGCGCGCTCAGCCACGACGCACCCGCAGTCAAGGTACCCGGGGCTGCGCCCCGGACCCCTGACGGGGCACGCCGCCTAACCCGGGCAGCCCTGTCCACCTCGCGCACCCGGAACGCGCAGGGCACCGTAAAGGCATGGGCAACCACACCTACCGGGTGACCGAGATCGTCGGCTCGTCGGACGAGAGCGTCGAGGCGGCGATCCGCAACGGGATCGACCGCGCCGCACAGACCCTGCGGCAGCTGGACTGGTTCGAGATCACCCAGGTCCGCGGGCACCTCCAGGACGGCGCGATCGCGCACTACCAGGTGGGGATGAAGGTGGGCTTCCGGCTGGAGGAGCACGCCTGACCCGCGGTTCACGGCACACGGATCTCCGCGCTCAGCGGAAGGTCCGCGCTGGAGCGGCCGACGTGGATCCTGTAGCGGCCGGGGAGGACCGTCCAGCCCTGCCGTTCCTCGCTCCAGATCGCGAAGGCGTCGCGTGGGAGCGGGAGTTCCACGGTCCGGGTGACTCCGGGCGCCAGGGTCGCCTTGGCGAACGCCTTGAGCACCGGTGACGGCTCACCTGCGGCATCAGGGTGCTCGACATACAGCTGCACGACCTCGCTGCCGGTCCGCGAACCGGTGTTGCGGACGGTCACCCGGACCTGAGCACTGCCGTCGGTACCGGCCTGGAGACCGAGATCCGCAAGGGTGAAGCGGGTGTAGGAGAGTCCGAAGCCGAAGGGGAACAAGGGCTTCTGCCCCGACCGGTGGTACCAGCGGTAGCCGACCGCCAGCCCCTCGTCGTAAGGGACCGAGACGCCGTTGCCCGGGTACCGGTCGCCGGAGCCGGCCGGGCCCTGGCGGTCGGTGGCGGGGAAGGTCTCGGGCAGGCGGCCGCCCGGCTCCGCGTCGCCGAAGAGCAGGGCGGCGATCGCAGCCCCCTGCTCCTGTCCGGCGTACCAGTTGGCGATGACCCCCCGCACCTTGTCCAGCCAGGGCATGAGGACCGCGCCACTGGTGTTGAGGACCACCACGGTGTTCGGGTTGGCCGCGGCGACGGCGTCGATCAGCTCGTTCTGGCCGGCGGGAAGAGCGAGCGTGCCCCGGTCCGTTCCCTCGCCGGACGTGTCGGCCACGAAGACCACGGCACGGTCCGCCTTCGCCGCGACCGCCGCCGCGTCGGCGGTCCGGCCGAGCAGGTGGTGGGACGAGAGGACCTTGACCGTACCCGCCCGGGCCTCGATGCCCGCCAGCGGAGTGATCGGAGTCCCGGAGGGGGTGACCGTCGCGGAGCCGTAGGCCGGCTGCGGAACCCGGTGTGCGGCTTCACCGATGACGGCGACGGACCGCACCGCACCGGTGAACGGCAGTACTCCTTGGTTCTTCAGCAGGACGCTGCCCTGCACGGAGATGCTCCGCGCAAGAGCCAGGTGTTCGCGTGAGCTGACGACGGTCCGGAGGACACTGTGCGGGTCCGGCAGGCGGTGGTCGAACAGTCCGGCCCGGAACATCGCGGTGAGTACGTCCGCGACCATGCCGTCCAGCACGGATCCGGCGACCTCGCCGCTTCGGACGGCGTTCTTCAGCGCGGCGCCGAAGTACATGCCACCCGGCATCTCCACGTCCGAGCCCGCCTTCGCGGCAGCGGCGGTGCTGTGCGTTCCACCCCAGTCGGACATCACCATCCCGTCGAACCCCCACTCGCCGCGCAGCACATGACCGACGGTGTAGGCGTTCTCGCTCGCGTGACTGCCGTCGATCTTGTTGTACGCCGTCATGACCGCGGCCGCTCCGCCCTCCTTCACCGCTGCCCGGAAGGCCGGGAAGTAGATCTCGTGCAGGGCACGCCGGGACACCACGACGTCGATGGACAGGCGGTCCGTCTCCTGGTTGTTCGCGGCGAAGTGCTTGACGGTGGCGATGACGTACTGGCTCTGGATGCCCCGGACCACGGCCGCCGCAAGACGGCTGTTGAGGTGGGGGTCCTCGGTGAAGGCCTCCGAGGAGCGCCCCCAGTTCGGCACCCGGAGAATGTTGACGCAGGGAGCCAGGGCGACGTTGTGCCCCTTGCCCGCCTGCTCGGCGCCATGGGCGGCGCCGTACCGTCGGGCGAGTTCAGGATCCCAAGCCGCTGCCAGGGCCTTGGCGCCGGGCCATTGGGTGACGCCCGTGGCGCCGTTGCCCACGCCGCTGGCGCCGTCGGCGAGATACAGGGCGGGAATGCCCAGCCGGGGGTTTCCGGGGATGCTCCCGTTGTACCCGGTACCGGGGAGCTGGGGCCCCGTGCCGTGCAGTTGGGCGATCTTCTCGTCCAGGGTCATCCGCCGCACCAGGTCCTCGGCCTTGCGCCGCGCCTGGTCCCCGGCATGCGGCGGGTGTGCAGGAGCGGGCAGGGCGACCGCTCCTGCGCGCACCGCCACGACCGCTGCGCCGGCGAGCTTGACCGCCAGCCTCCGACTCATCTCCATGCGTCCTCCTACGGGGGCGGGCAGACCTGAACGGACATACTTGGCCACTGCAACTCTTCATAAAAACCCTGCAAGTTGAGCTTCACCGGAAGGGGTGAAGATTCTTGCTGCCCCGAGTGGGCCCCTGACATCGTGATCAGCAACTCGGCACCACTGCCAGCCTTTTCGGGGAGCCTTCCTCTTGATGCAAGCCGTGATCGGTGTAAGTCCCTTCGGTGAAGCCGACGCGCAGATCGTCGCGGCCGTCGGCAGAGCCGGAGGGCTCGGCGTCCTCGATCTCGGCACGGGGGACCGCCGCGCCCGCGAAGCCCTCGCTCAGGCCCGGCGGTGGACCTCCGGCGCGTTCGGTGTCCGCATTCCGGCCGGCTGCACGGTCCGGCCGGAAGACCTGTACGAACCGGAGGGCGACAGCGGGCCGCACACCGTCGTCCTGGCCCCCGGCGTCGCATGGCCCACGGGCGGGCACCGGGCCGTGACCGTCGTCGCCGAGGTCCGTTCACGGGCGGAGGCCCGCGCGGCAGTACGCGCGGGGGCTGCCGGCATCATCGCGCGCGGCAGCGAATGCGGAGGCCCGGCCGGCGAGCTGTCCACCTTCGTCCTGCTGCAACACCTGCTCGCCGACCCGCAGGTGACCGTTCCCGTCTGGGCCTGCGGCGGCATCGGGCCGAACACCGCTGCCGCAGCCGTCGTCGCGGGTGCCACAGGCGTGGTGCTCGACGTACAGCTCGCGCTGCTGGCGGAAGCCTCCCTGCCGCCCGCACTCGGCCACCTGCTGCGGACCGCGGACGGCACCGGCACGGTCCTCGCCGACGGGGAACGCCTGCTGGACCGCCACCGCCCGGGCCTCCCCGCCGACCTGCGCGACCGTCCCGTACCGCTCGGGCAGGACGCCTTCCTCGCCGCCCGGTTCGCCCGTGCGCACCGCACGGTGGGCGCCGCCGTGCGCTCCGTGCGCGAGGGCATCGACCGGGCCCTGCGGAACCCCGGCGCGGCGCAGGCACTCCGCCCGGGGTCGGCGATGAGCCGCGCGCTCGGCACCGAAATCCCCGTCGCGCAGGGGCCGATGACCCGGGTCAGCGACCAGGCACGCTTCGCCGCCGCGGTGTCGGAGGGCGGCGGTCTCCCGTTCGTCGCGCTCGCTCTCGCAGGTCCCGACCGGGCCCGGTCCGTCCTGGAGGAGACGAGGGACGCGCTCGGCGGACGTCCCTGGGGCGTCGGCATCCTGGGCTTCGCCCCCGAACACGTGCGGACCGCCCAGCTCGAAGCCGTGCGCGAGATCCGGCCGACCCACGCCGTCCTCGCCGGCGGCCGGCCCGCACAGGCGGCCGCCCTGGAGGCCCAGGGCATCCGTACCTTCCTGCAGGTTCCGACACCCGTGCTGCTCGGCCAGTTCCTCGCCTCCGGGGCCAGGCGGTTCGTCTTCGAGGGCGCGGAGTGCGGCGGCCACGTCGGCCCCAGCAACTCCTTCCCCCTCTGGGAGGCCCAACTCGCCGTCCTGGAGGACTTCCTGGACGCACAGCCCGTCGGCGATGAACCGCCCGGCATCGAGGTGCTGTTCGCGGGCGGAGTGCACGACGAGCGCTCGGCGGCGATGGTCGCGGCCCTGTCCGCCGGGCTCACCGCGCGGGGTGTGGCCGTCGGCGTGCTGATGGGCACCGCATACCTCTTCACCAAGGAGGCGGTGGAGTGCGACGCGGTCCGGCCGCTCTTCCAGCGCACCATGCTCGCGGCGGAGCGCACCGTGCTGCTGGACACCGCGCCGGGCCATGTCACCCGCTGTGTGCCGAGCCCGTTCACCGACACCTACGAGACGCACAAGGAGGAACTGCGCCGACAGGAGGTCCCCAGGCAACAGGCGTGGGAGAGCCTGGAGCGGCTCAACGTCGGGCGGCTGCGCATCGCGAGCAAGGGCGTCGAGCGGGTGGGCGGCGAACTGCGCGAGGTGAGCGAGCAACGACAGTCGGACGAAGGCATGTTCATGGCCGGCGAGGTCGCGGTCCTGCGCGAGGCCACCACCACCGTCGCCGAACTGCACCGGGCCGTGACGGACCGGGCGGCCGCGTTCTACGAGCGGAGGGCCGGCGACGAAGCGTGCACCGCAACCGGTGACGCCCCCGTGCCCGAGCCGCTGGACGTCGCGATCGTCGGCATGTCGTGCATGTTCCCGGGCTCCCCCGACCTGCCCGCCTTCTGGGCGCATGTCCTCGGCGGCTCGGACACGGTGACCGACGTCCCGCGGGACCGCTGGGACCCGGAACTCCACTACGGTGAAGGGGCGTCCGCGCACGACCTCTCGGTGTCCAAGTGGGGCGGCTTCCTGCCGGACATCCCCTTCGACCCGCTGCGCTACGGCATCCCGCCGTCCTCGCTCGCCTCCGTCGAACCCGTGCAGCTGCTCGCCCTGGAGGCGGCCCGGCGGGCCATCGCCGACGCCGGGTACGCGCACAGGGACTTCCCGCGCTCCCGCACCTGCGTGATCTTCGGCGCCGAGGCCGGAGGCGACATGTCCCACGCGACCACGCTGCGCACCGTCCTGCCGTCCTATCTGGGGCGGCTTCCCGAGGAGTTGGAGAACCAGCTTCCCGCCCTCACCGAGGACTCCTTCCCCGGCATGCTCGGCAACGTCATCTCCGGCCGCATCGCCAACCGGCTGGATCTCGGCGGCACCAACTACACCGTCGACGCCGCCTGCGCCTCGTCCCTGGCCGCGGTCGACGCCGCGTGCCGGGAACTGGCGACGGGCGCGGCGGACGTCGCCGTGTGCGGCGGAGCCGACCTGCACAACGGCATCAACGACTACCTGCTCTTCTCGTCCGTGCACGCACTGTCCCCCACCGGCCGCTGCCGGACCTTCGACGCCGACGCGGACGGCATCGTGCTGGGCGAGGGCGTCGCCTGCCTCGTGCTCAAACGCCTGACCGACGCCCGGCGTGCCGGGGACCGGGTCTATGCCGTCATCAAGGGTGTCGGCGCGTCCAGCGACGGACGGTCCCTGGGACTGACCGCGCCACGTCCCGAGGGCCAGCGCGCGGCCCTGGAGCGGGCCTACGCCCAGGCCCGGACGTCACCCGCCCGGGTCGGCCTGGTCGAGGCCCACGGCACCGGCACGGTGATCGGCGACCGCACGGAACTCGGCGTCCTCACCGAGGTGTTCGGGCAGGCAGGTGCCGAGCCCGCTGCGTGTGTGCTCGGCTCGGTCAAGTCGCAGATCGGCCACACCAAGTGCGCCGCCGGCATGGCGGGGCTGATCAAGGCCGCTCTGGCTCTGTACACCGGGGTGCGGCCCCCGACCCTGCACGTCCGGCAGCCCAACTCCGCTTGGCAGAGCGGAAGCAGTCCGTTCGTCTTCCACGGCCGGGCCCTGCCCTGGGGCACGCCGGCCGGTGAACGTGCCGCAGGGGTGAGCGCCTTCGGGTTCGGCGGAACCAACTTCCACGCGGTGCTGCAAGGGTGCGCAGACGGCCCTCCCCCGCGCCGGGCCGCCGACGTCTGGCCCGCCGAGCTGTTCCTCTTCCGCGGCAGGACGGCGATCGAGGACCTGCTGAGGCTGACGGAGGCGAACGCATCCCGCGCGGCGAGCGGAGCGATCGCGTCTCACCGACGGCCGTGGCGGCTGCGCGACCTGGCGCTGACAGCGGCACGCCGGGCCTCGGCCCAGGGTGCCGGTCCCGTCACCGCGGCCGTGGTCGCGTCCTCCCTCGACGAGCTGCCCGGGCTCCTGCGGGCCGCGCTGGACGGCCGTTCCGCGCCGGGCGTCTTCACGGCCGGCGCGGAACGGACCGGGGGCAAGCTGGCCTTCCTCTTCCCGGGCCAGGGCAGCCAGCGGACCGGAATGCTGGGCGACCTGTTCACCGCCTTCCCCGAGACGCAACGGCATCTGCACGGCGCCCCCGTCTCCGCGATGTTCCCGCCGGCCGCGTTCGACCCGGCGGAGCGGGAGGCACAGCGCGCCCGGCTCACCGACACCCGCAACGCCCAGCCGGCCCTGGGTGCCGCCTGCCTGGCCGCCCATGACGTGCTGTCGGAGCTGGGAGTCCGTCCCGACATGGCGGCCGGGCACTCCTACGGGGAGCTCGTGGCGCTGTGCGCGGCCGGGGTGTTCCCCGCGGAGACACTGCCGGAGCTGAGCGTGCTCCGTGCCGAGGCCGTGCTGGCCGCGGCCGGCGGCGACCCCGGCACCATGGCCGCGGTCGCGGCGGCGCCGGCCGCGGTGGAAACCGTGCTGGACGGCACGGACGAGGTGGTGGTTTCAGGCCGCAACTCCCCTCGTCAGACGACGATTTCGGGCCCCTCGGAGGCCGTAGGGACGGCAGTGGCGGCGCTGGAGGCGGCCGGTCTCGGCGTCCAGCCGCTCGACGTGGCCTGCGCCTTCCACAGCCCGGTGGTGGCCGGCGCGGCGGAGGCCTTCGCCGAGGTGCTGTCCTCCCGCTCCGTGCGGGCACCGGAGTTTCCGGTGTGGTCCAACGCGACGGCGGCCCGCTACCCGGCGGACGGCGCGGAGCTGCGGGCCCGCCTCGCCGGGCAGATCGCGGCGCCGGTGCGGTTCGCCGAGCAGATCGAGGCGATGTACGCCTCCGGTGCCCGGGTCTTCGTCGAGGCGGGACCGGGGACCGTGCTCACCGGCCTGGTACGTGCCGTCCTCGGCGACCGGCCGCACCTGGCCGTACCCTTCGAGCCCCGCCCTGACGCGGGGTTGCCCGGTCATCTGGAGGCCCTGGCCCGGCTCGCGGTCCTCGGTGATGTCGCGGTGGATGCCGAAGCGCTGTTCTCCGGCCGGGACGCGGTCGTCGCCGATCCGGAGCGGATGCCCGAACAGCCCGGCTGGATCGTGGACGGCCACCGCATCCGCACCGCGGACGGCAGCCCCGTGCCCGGAGCGCTGCGGCCGGCGCGGCGGATCGCCGCGAGGACGGGGACAGCCGTCTCCGGCGGGGGCGGAGGAAGCAGCCGGGAGGCCCTGCTCCAGGAATTCCTGCAGGGCAGCCGTGAGCTGATCGCGGCACAGCGCGATGTGCTGCTGGCCTGCTTCGGGGAGCCGACGCCCCCGTCCGCAGCTCCTGCCCCGGCTCCTGTTCCTGCTCCGCTCCCGGCGGCTGCGCCGGACGAACAGCGGGCGGCCGAGGAACCCGACGTGCTGCACACGGTGCTGTCGGTGATCAGTGAACGGACCGGATATCCGGTGGAGATGATCGAGCCCCACCTGGACCTCGAAGCCGACCTGAGCGTGGATTCGATCAAGCGCACGGAGATCGCCGGCGAGCTCGCCGAGCGGCTGGGAGGAGCGGGCGGGGCTCTGCCGTCCTTGACCGACGAGGAGCTCGAAGCCCTGACCCGGGCACGGACCGCGGCGGCCGTCGCCGCATGGATGGCGGCGCGCACGGGCGCTCCGGCCGAACCCCGCAGCGTGGACCAGGAGCCGGGCGACACCGGGACCGTGGAGTTCGCCGGGGTCGCCCCCAGGCGGTACGTGCTGCGGAGCACGGCCCTGGACGACGCGCCCGCGCCGGGGGACGGCACGGCCCTGCGGGGCGACCGCTTCCTCGTGCTCGGCGAACACACCTCCATGGCAGGGGCATTGGCCGCCCGGCTCCGGGAACTCGGGGCGCACGCCGTACGCTCCGAGGAGGATCCGGACAGTGTGATCTGGCTGGCCGGCCCCACGGAGGAGGACGATGCGGGGTCCGCGCTGCCGGACGTCTTCCCCCTCCTCCGGGATCTGCTCGAACGCGGGCCGCGCCGGCTGCTGTACGTCCGATGGGCGGAGGACGGTGACCGGGGCGCCGGGCTGGGCGGATTCTTCCGCACCGTCGCGCAGGAGTACCCGGACACGGTCGCCCGCGTCGTGTGCCTCCCCGGCCGGCCGGGCACCGCCGGAGCGGTGGACGAGATCGTCGGGGAACTGCTCGCCCCGGACCGGGTGCCCGTCGTGGAGCGCACCGGAGACGGCCTGCGGCTCACCACCGAGCCGCAGCTGTCCCCGCTGCATGCTCCGGCCACGGACGCGGGCTCCGTCGGGCTACGGGCGGCCGAAGTCCTGGGGCTCGGGCCCGAGTCCGTCCTGCTGTTCGCGGGCGGGGCACGCGGCATCGCCGCGCGGGTCGCCGTCGCCTTCGCGACGGCCGCCCGCTGCCGGGTCGAACTGCTCGGCCGCACCGCCATGTCCGACGCCCCGGAGCCGCCCGATGTCGTGGGCCTGACGGAACGCACTGCTCTGCGGGCCGCGATCGCCGCCCGCGGCACGCTCCGCCCGTCGGAGGCCGACCGGGAGGCAGGGCTCGTCCTGGCCCGTCGCGAGATCGGGGCGACCCTCGCCGGGATCCGCGGGGCCGGCGGCCGGGCCGGATACCGCGCCGTCGACCTGAGGGACGCGGACTCCGTCGAGCAGGCGGTCAAGGAGACCTGCGCGCGGTACGGACGCATCGACGGCGTCGTGCACGCCGCCGGCATCATCGAGGACCGGCTCATGGCCGACAAGGACCCGGCCTCCTTCACCCGGGTCTACGACACCAAGGCCGGCGGCGCCCGCGCGCTGTTCGCCGCGCTGCGCCGGATCCCCGAACCACCACGCTTCACCGTGCTGTTCGGGTCCGTGGCCGCCGTGCACGGCAACCGGGGCCAGGCCGACTACGCCGCCGCCAACGACGCGCTCGCCGTGCTGGGCAGGCAGTGGCAGCGGGACACGGGCGCCCGGGCACTGACCGTGCACTGGGGGCCATGGGCCCCGAACGGTCTCCACAGCGGGATGGTCGCTCCGGAACTCGGCCGGCAGTACGCCCGCCGCGGCATCGGTCTGATCGACCCGGAAGAAGGGGTGCTCGCCCTGCTGCGCGAACTGGCATGCGGCGACGACGGCACGGACGAGGTCGTCTACACCGCGCCGGGACGGTGAGCGTGGACCTCCGGCAGCAGCCCGTCGCGATCGTCGGGATGGCGGTCACCCTGCCCGGCGCAGCCGACCTCGGACAGTACTGGCACAACATCGTCACCGGCGTGGACGCCATCTCCGAGGTACCGCCGGGCCGTTGGGACCCGGCGGAGTACCGTCCCGACGCCATCTACTGCCGGCGCGGCGGATTCGTCGACGGGCGGCTCGCGGACTTCGATCCCGCCTCGTTCGGCATCATGCCCGACGCCGTCCCGGCCACCGAGCCCGACCAGCTGATCGCCCTGCGCACCGCTGCCGCCGCGATCGCCGACGCGGGCGGCCTCTCGGCGGTGGACCCGGCACGGGTGGGGGTGGTGCTGGGCCGGGGCGGCTATCTGACGCCCGGGCTGGCGCGGCTCGACCAACGGGTCCGCACCGCCGGCCAGTTGGTTCACACCCTGCGGGACCTGCTGCCCGAGCTCGGCGAGGGGCGGCTGGCCCAGGTCCGTACCGCCTTCGAGGAGGCTCTGGGACCCGACGGCGCGGACGCCGCCATCGGGCTCGTCCCCAACTTCGCCGCCTCGCGCATCGCCAACCGGCTGGATCTGCGCGGGCCCGCGTACACGGTCGACGCGGCCTGCGCCTCCTCTCTGCTGGCCGTCGGCCAGGCGGCGGCGGAACTGGCCCGGGGCGACTGCGACATGATGCTCG
The DNA here is from genome assembly GCF_047456005.1 of Streptoverticillium reticulum. Taxonomy (NCBI): domain Bacteria; kingdom Bacillati; phylum Actinomycetota; class Actinomycetes; order Kitasatosporales; family Streptomycetaceae; genus Streptomyces; species Streptoverticillium reticulum. Next base: position 1,428,876 of record NZ_CP179755.1, read on the forward strand.
CGGGAGGCGTGCACCACTGCCACGACGTGACCCTGTGGTCCGTCTTCGCCCGGCTGCGGGCGCTGTCCCCGAGCCAGCGGATCCGGCCCTTCCACCGGGATGCCGACGGTGTGCTGATGGGCGAGGGCACCGGCGTGGTCGTCCTCAAGCGGCTCGCCGACGCGGTGCGTGACGGCGACCGGGTGTACGCGGTGGTGCGCGGCATCGGCATCGCAGGCGACGGGCGGGCCACGACCCTGGTGAATCCGGACCCGGACGGCCAGGTCCGGGCGGTCCGGGCCGCCTGGGATGCGGCCGGTGTCGACCCCGCGGCTCCCGGGGCGATCGGCCTGCTGGAGGCGCACGGCACGGGCACGCCGAACGGCGATGCGGCCGAAATGGCCACAGTGCGCCGCGTGTTCGGGACCGGTCACGCACCGGACGCGGTGATCGGCTCGGTCAAGTCGATGATCGGTCACACGATGCCGGCGGCGGGCGCGGCCGGCATCGTCAAGGCCGCTCTGGCCCTCCACCACCAGGTGCTCCCGCCCACCCTGCACTGCGAGGATCCCCACCCGGACCTGCTCGCCACCCGCTTCCGCCCGACCGCCGTGGCCCGCCCCTGGGCGGCGGAGGTGCGCCGGGCCGGGGTGAACGCGTTCGGCTTCGGCGGCATCAACGCCCATGTGGTCCTGGAGGAGTTCCCGGCGTCGGCGGAGCCACGTCGGGCCCCGGCCCGCACCGCGCGGCTCCGGGTCGGCGAACCCGAACCGGTCCTGCGGATCGCGGCGGAGACCGTGGACGGGCTGCGCGCGCTGCTGGAGGCCGACGACACGCGCTTGCGTACCGGCGGGCACACCGGCATGGGAGCCGTACGACTCGCCGTCGCCGGCCCCGGGGCCGAACGCCTCGCGCTGGCCCGGAAGATCGTCGCACGCGGCCGGGCCTGGGGCGGGCGCCGCGATGTCTGGTTCGCGCCGCGCCCGCTGCTGGGGCCGGCCGGCGGCGGGCGCACCGCCTTCCTCTTCCCCGGCCTGGAGGCCGGGTTCGAGCCCCAGGGCGCGGACGTCGCCCGGCACTTCGGACTGCCCCGTCCGCGCTGGCAGCATGCCCGGGTGGGCCAGGTGGCCGAACACGGCGCCGCCGTCGTCGACATGGGACGGCTCCTGGCCGGCGCACTGCGCAGGGCCGGCGTCGCCCCGGACGCACTGGCCGGTCACAGCGTGGGCGAGTGGACGGCCATGGCCGTCGGCGGAATCTTCACCGACGGCGAAGTGGACGCGTTCCTGCGGGACTTCGATCCCGCGGCGCTCCGGGTGCCGGACCTGGTCTTCGCGGCGTTCGGAGCACCGGCCGCCCGGGTGGAGGCGGCTCTGGCAGGGGTTCCCGGGGTGGTGCTCTCGCACGACAACGCCCCGCACCAGTCCGTGGTCTGCGGCCCGGCGGACCGGGTGGCGAAGGTGACGGAACGCCTGCGCGACGAAGGGGTGCTCGGCCGGGAACTCCCCTTCGAGTCCGGCTTCCACACGCCCATGCTGGAGCCCTGTCTCGGGCCGATCCAGCAGGCGATGAGGTGCTTCACCGTGCGCCCGCCCTCGGTGCCGGTCTGGTCTGCGACGATCTGCGCGCCGTTCCCCGGACCGGAGGCGGACATCCGTGAGCTGGCCGTGCGCCACCTCCTGGAGCCGGTCCGGTTCCGCGGACTCGTCGAATCCCTCCACGCGGCGGGAATCCGGGCCTTCGTCCAGGCCGGGCAGGGCCAGTTGCCGGCCCTGGTCGCCGACACCCTCGCCGACCGCGACCACGTGGCGGTGTCGGCCGGCTCCGCGGGCGGTGACGGTCTCGGCCCGCTGCGACGGGCCGTGGCCGGGCTGTGGGCGTACGGGGCGGAGCCCGACTTCGCGGCGCTGGCCCCAGATCACGTCGGCGGTACTGCGCGGCCGGGAGTACGGCTCGATCTGGACGCCGGACCGGTCACTCTCGGGCCCGGTGCCCGGGACCGGCTCCGCACGGTACTACGCGACGCCACGGGGACGGCCCCGTCCGGGGCGGGCCGACTCGACGCCGTGGCCGAGCGGTTCCCGGCGGCGGCACAGCTGCACGCTCTGCTCACCGAGACCGCCGACGCGGCCGCGACCGTCTTCACCGCGCTCGGCACGCCCCGGGACACCACGCCCCGCGATTCCACGCTCCGGGTGTCCCTCGACACCATGCCACACCTCACCGACCACTGCTTCTATCACCAGCGGCCCAACTGGCCGGACGTCGGCGACCGTTGGCCGGTGATGCCCGCGACGACCATGATCCAGCACATGACCGACGCAGCGGCCGCGCCCGGCGGCACGCCGGTGGCCGTTCACGATGCCCGGTTCCTCACCTGGCTGGTCGCCGAACCCGCTGTCGACGTCCCCGTGACGGTCCGCCCCCTCCCGGACCGGCCGGGCCGCAGCACCGTCGAGCTCGGCCGGCACGCCCGCGCGGAGATCGAAACGGCCCCCTGCCACCCGGCGCCGCCCGGCCGTTGGCCCGTTCCGGACGACGAGCGCACGCCCACCGTCGCGGCCCGGCAGATGTACGACGAGCGCTGGATGTTCCACGGTCCGCTGTTCCAGGGCGTCACCGCCGTCACGGCGCTCGGCACACGGCACGTCAGGGGCGTGCTCACCGCACTGCCCACCCCCGGCGCACTGCTCGACAGCGCCGGACAACTCCTCGGCTACTGGCTCATGGCCACCCACACCGACCGCACGGTCGTGCTGCCGTCCCGGATCCGCGAGATCCGCTTCCACGGCCCGGCACCCGCCGTCGGCCGCCGCCTCGGCTGCCACGTCCGGATCACCGCTCTCACCGAGACCCTGCTGGCAGCGGACATGCAACTCACCCACGAGGGAACCGTCTGGTGCGAGGTCCGCGGCTGGGAGGACCGTCGGTTCGATTCGCCGACCGCCACCGAGGCCATCACGCGGTGGCCGGAGCACAGCACCCTGTCCGTCGCCCGGCCCGGTGGCTGGCACCTGGCCTTCGAGTACTGGCCCGACCCCGCCTCGCGCGAGCTGATGATGCGCAACCTCCTGGCCGGTACCGAACGCGAGGCCTACGCGGCCCGGTCGCCGGAGGGCCGACGCCAGTGGCTGCTCGGCCGCATCGCCGCGAAGGACGCCGTGCGCAGCCACCTGTGGCAGCACGGCGCGGGCCCGGTCTTCCCCGCCGAGATCCGGGTGCGCAACGACGACCGCGGCCGACCGCACCCGGAGGGGGTGCACGGGAGGGAGCTGCCGCCCCTCGACCTGTCCCTCGCCCATTGCCGGGAAGCCGCGGTCGCGCTCGTACGGCCGACCGGCACCGCGCCGGTCGGCATCGACATCGAAGAGATCACGGAGCGGCCGGCGGTGACCCGCGATGCGGCTCTCACCGCCGACGAACGTGCACTCCTCTGCCAACTCGACGGCACTGCACTCGACTTCACCCGGTTCTGGGCGGCGAAGGAGGCCGCGGCCAAGGCCGAGGGCACCGGACTGCGAGGCCGCCCACGCGACTTCACCGTCAGCACGGCCGACGGCGGCCGGCTGACGGTCCGCGCACCCTCCGGCCGTATGCACCGAGTGTCCTGGGCCGAGGCCGGAAATCCGCCGGGCCTGCGGCCCCGCCAGTACGTCGTCGCCTGGACCGAGGACGACCGCCCGCACCCTCAACAGGAGAGCCCCTCATGACCACCACCCCGGTTCCGCAAGCCGACGAAACCGCAGTCCTCACCGAGCTCACCGAGACGCTGCACCGCGTGCTCCCCGAGATCGGGTTCGAGGACACGCCGGTCACCATGGACACCCGCTTCGTCGAGGACCTCGACCTGGAGTCGATCGACCTGGTCACCCTGACCGGCGAGCTCGGGCGCCGGTACGGCACCGATCGCGTCGACTTCCCGGGCTTCTTCGCCTCGCTCGAACTGCCCGAGATCGTCGGGCTGACCGTCGGACAGGTCGTCCGTCACATCGCCGGCCGTCTGCGATGACGGCGGCCCGCCGCCCCCGCCTCAACGTCGAACGCATCGGGCCCGCTGGCCGGGACACGGTCGTGCTGGTGCACGGCATCGCCACGGACAACCTGACCAGCTACTACTTCACCGTGGCCCCGGCGTTCGCGGCAGCCGGGTACAGCGTGCTGATGTACGACCAGCGCGGCCACGGCCGCAGCGAACGCCCGTCCACCGGCTACCGGCTCGAACACTTCACCCAGGACCTCACCGCCCTCCTCGACCGGCTGGACATCGCCGAGCCGGTTCATCTCGTCGGGAACTCCTTCGGCGGCACTGTCGCCCTCGACTTCGCCCTGTGCCATCCCGGCCGGACCGCCAGTGTCCTGATCGTGGAGTCCGAGCCGCCCACCGACGCGTGGGCCGCGAAGATGAGCGGCCTGCTCGCGGGCTCGGCGCACCGGCTCCGTGACGAGCGCACGCTGCCCTGGATCGAGCGGACCTACGGCCGGCACGAGGCCCGGCTCGTCCGCTGGGCCCGTCCCCTGCTGCACGGGACCACCATCGCCGAGGACATCGCGGCCAGCCGCATACCCGTCGAGGAGCGCTGGCGCGCCCTCGACGTTCCCGTGTGTGCCGTGTACGGGGAGTACTCGGACCTTGCCGCCATGGCGCCTTGGCTGGAGGGCCTGCTGCCCGACTGTCGCACCCGGCAGGTCGAGGGCCACGGCCACTCCGTGCTCGTGGGCACGCCGAAGACGGTGGGGCCGCTCATGCTCGACTGGCTCGGGACGGGCCACCGGGCGAAGGCCGCCCGGACATGAGCCGGTTCCTCTTCGTCGTCCCGCCGCTCGTCGGGCACATCAATCCGGCCGTCGCCGTCGCCGCGGAGCTCTCCGGGCGCGGCCACCACGTGGCCTGGGCCGGACACCCGGGAATCCTGGTGGAGTTGGCGGGCCGCGCCGAGATCCACGCCTGCGACGTCCCCCACGATCTGCAGCGGCCCCCCGGCCTCCGGGGCATGGCGGCGCTGCACTACCTGTGGCAGGACTTCCTCGTGCCACTCGCCAGCACCATGGCGCCCGGAGTGGAACGGGCCGTCGCCGCCTTCCGCCCGGACGTGATCGTCGCCGACCAGCAGGCGCTCGCCGGGGCACTGGCGGCCGAACGGCTCGGCATTCCGCATGCCACCTCCGCCACGACTTCCGCCGAGTTCTCCGCGGCCCTGGCCGGGATGCCGAAGGTGGAGGAGTGGATCGGCCGGCAACTGAGCGGACTGCGCGACGCGTTCGGCGACCCGTCACGCACCCACGACCTCCGGTTCGCACCGGATCTCGTCCTCGCCTTCACCACGGTCGCCCTGGCGGGTGACTGCGCCGTACCGCCGCAGACCCGCTTCGTGGGGCCCGCTCTCGCCCACCGGCCCGATCCCGCCCCCTTCCCGTGGGAGTGGCTCGGTCCCGGCCGGCACACCGTCCTGATCTCCCTCGGCACCGCCAGCACCGGTCTCGGCGGGCGCTTCCTCGCCGAGTGCGCGGCGGCCGTACGGGACCGGGCCGAACGTGTCCAGGCCGTGATCGCCGACCCGGGCGGGGTGCTCGGCGAGGTCGCGGACCCGGACGTCCTGGCCATGCCCCGGATCCCCCAACTCGCCCTGCTGCCAAGGGCCTCGGCTGTCATCTGCCACGCCGGGCACAACACCGTCGCCGAGTCGCTGCTGCACGGTGTGCCGTTGGTCGTCGCCCCCATCCGGGACGACCAGCCCGTCGTCGCCGCCCAGGTGGCGGCGGCAGGAGCCGGAATCCGCGTCCGGTTCGGCCGGAGCGACCACCACACGATCGGTGCCGCGGTGGACGCCGTGCTCGACGACCCCCGGTACCGGGACGCTGCAGAGCACGTACGGGAGTCCTTCCGCGCTGCGGGAGGCGCCGCCTCGGCAGCCACGCACCTCGAAGCACTTGCCACCGGACAACACGAAGAACGAGGACGACCATGAACCGGATCCAGGAGATCACCCGACTCCGCACCGCCTACCAGAGCGAACTGGCCCTCGGCACGGAGCGCTTCTTCGGGCCGAAGCGCACCGACTGCCCCTGGTGCGGCTCGTCCCGGCTGCGCACCCGGCTGCGCACCGTCGATCTGTTCCAGCACAAGCCCGGCACTTTCGTCATCGACCAGTGCCGCGACTGCTCCCATTCCTTCCAAAACCCCCAACTGACCACTCAAGGCCTGGACTTCCACTACCGGGACTTCTACGACGGCTTGGGCGCCGGCCGAGCGGAGGTGCTCTTCGACATCATGGGCAGCCGCAAACGGTACCTTGCCAGTGCCCGTGCGCTCCTCCCGTTCGGCACGTCCCGGCGCTGGCTGGACGTCGGTACCGGGCACGGGCACTTCCCGCAGGTGGCCAGTTCGGTTCACCCCGACACCGTCTTCGACGGCCTCGACATCAGCGAGGACGTCGAGGAGGCCGAGCGTCATGGCCGGATCGTCGAAGCGCACCGTGGCCTGCTGACCGACCTCGCGCCCAAGCTGGAAGGCACGTACGACACAGTGAGCATGTTCCACTATGTGGAGCACTCCACGGACCCGCGCCGGGAACTGGCCGCTGCCCGGACCGTGCTCGCCCCCGAGGGTCACCTGATCCTCGAAGTGCCCGACCCCGACTGCAGGATGAGCAAGGTCCTCGGCCGCTGGTGGATGGGGTACTTCCAGCCGCAGCACTTGCACCTCATGCCGCTCGGCAACCTGCGCCGCGAGCTGGAGTCGCTCGGCTACACCGTCGTGGCCGTGGACCGGCGGGAACCGCACATCCCGTTCGACCTCACCGGCGCGCTGGCTCTCGCCCTGGGTCACTACGGTCCGCCCGCCGACGACCCATGGCGGGCGCAGCCGCAGACCCCGTTCCAGCGGTGGAGCCGCGCGCCTCTGTTCTTGTCCGCCGTCCCCTTTCTGATCGGCCTGTGCTGCCTGGAGCGGCTCATCGCCCCACTCGTCAGCCGCACCCGGTTCTCCAACGCCTACCGGATCGTGGCCCGCAAGGGGGCGGAGTGACCGACGAGTTCACCGGCCGCACGGCCCTGGTCACCGGGGGCGCGTCCGGTATCGGCCTGGCCGTGGCGCACCGCCTCGCGGCAGGCGGGGCGGCCGTCGTGGTGGCCGACCGGAACGCCGAGGCCGTGGCAGCCGCCGCCGCGGCACTCGCGGCGACCGGGGCCCGGTCCCACGCCCTCACCGTCGACGTCACCGACCCCGGACAGGTCGAGCACGCGGTCCACACGGCGCTGGAGGTCTTCGGCGCTCTCCAGCTCGCCGTCAACTGTGCAGGCGTCGCCGGTCGGACGGCCCTCACCGGTGACCTCTCGCCCGAGGAGTGGCGTCGTGTCGTCGACACCAATCTGACCGGGGTCTTCAACTCCCTGCGGTACGAGATCCCGGCGCTGCTCGCAGCGGGCGGCGGCGCGATCGTCAACATGGCATCGGTTCTCGGGACCAAGGGATTTCTGGGCTCCTCCGCCTATACGGCGGCCAAACACGCGGTGATCGGGCTGACCAGGACGGCCGCCATCGAGTATGCGGCCCGGAACGTCCGGATCAACGCCGTCGGACCCGGGTTCGTCGACACCCCGATGATCGCCGGCGCCGGTGCCGGGGTGCGGAACATGCTGGCTTCCCTGCATCCGGCGGGCCGGCTCGGTACGCCCGAGGAGGTGGCCGAGCTGACGGCCTTCCTGCTGTCGGACCGGGCGTCCTTCCTGCACGGCGGTCTCTATCCGGTGGACGGCGGTTACGGGGCCCGCTGAAGTGCCCGCTGATTCCGCTGATTCACGCGAATCGGAGAGATGTCACCGCGGGAGAGATGGACCGGAAGAGCGGCACCAGGTGCTGGTACTGAATGAACCGGCCCGTCGTCCCGCGACCGCGCGGCATGGTCAGCGGCCTCACCTCCGTGATGCGCGGATGCACCTCGTACAGCGTGCGGCGTTCGCCGGGCGCCATCGACCAGTACATCGGCGGGATGGTCAGCCTGCCGATGCGGATCCTGCCCTCACGGGTCAGCCCGGTGATCCAGCGAGGCATCGAGTCCAGCACCATGGCTCCGCCCGGCAACCGCTCGGCACACGCGGCGACGATGCCCCTCACCTCTTCCGGATGCAGGTACATCATCAGCGCCTGCGCGGTGACGATGACGCCCCTCTCCGGGGTATCGATCTCGTCCAACCAGCGCAGGTCGGTGGCGGACCGGGCGAGGATCCGCACTCGTGGGTGTTCCGGCAGCAACTCGCGCCGCAGCGCCGCGGCCTCGGGCAAGTCGACGCTGAGCCAGCGCAGCCGTCCGTTGTCCACGCGCCAGAAGCCGGTCTCCAGCCCCTCGCCGAGCGCGACGACGGTCGCCTCCGGATACCGGTCCGTGTACTGCCGGACGGCTCGGTCGAAGGTGAGTGAACGCAGTCCCTGCACTTGGGAGAAGAGGGGATGCGGAGGGCCCAGCCGCTGTTCGAAGGGGTAGTCGAGGGCTCGGACCAGCTCCCCGGCCATCGGGTCGTCCAGTACCGGATCGGTGTGCTGCGCCTCGCAGGCCCGGTTCCACAGGGTCCACAGCAAGGTCTCGGGCAGGCCGGTCAGTTCGGGCTTGACAGTCGTCACACCACGGACTCTAGGAAGACGGCCGGGTGCCCGCAGGAACCCGGCCCGTCTTCACTCCTTCTGCTGTTTCTCACATACCGTCAGGCGCCCGCCGCGTAGACGTCCTCCACATACCGTCCCGCGTCGGTCAGTTCACGCAGCCACGCATCCGCCGCACCCGCGTCGGCACCCGTCCTGCGTGCATACAGGTCGCGCAGGGCGGCGCGTACGCCCGGGGCCATGCGGCTGCCGTCGCCGCAGACGTACACCCGGGCACCGGCCTGCAGGAGCTCCCACAGTTCGTCGCCCTCCGCGGCCATGCGGTGCTGGACGAACGGGCCGCCGTCCGCCTGGGGCAGCCGGCTGAACGCCGGGCGCACCGAGACCGGTCCGGCCTGCAGTTCGGCCGCGTGCAGGAAGTCCGCGTCGGGGGCGTCGCAGCCGAAGTACAGGAGTGCGGGGGCGAGTTCGGCGCCGTCCGCCGCCAGGGCGGTCCGGTCGGCGACCGCGCCGCGGAAGGGGGCGAGACCCGTGCCGGCGGCCACCATGATCACCGGTGCCGGGTCCCGGTGGTCGATGCGGAACGCCTCCCGGCACGGCTGGATGCGGGCGAGGACGGTGTCGCCGGGGCGGAGGCGGCAGAGGTGGCCCGAGCCCGTGCCCGTGCGGGACGGGGTCTCCAGCAGCGAGACCATGAGGTCGACGTGGCGGGGGTCGTGCGCCGGTGACGAGGATATGGAGTAGTGCCGCGGCCGCAGCGGGGGCAGCAGGTCGAGCAGCTCCGCCGCGCCGAGCGTGCCGCGCAGCGCGGGGTGCTCCTCGATCAGGTCGAGAACGGTGCGCGGGTCGTCGTCGCACACCGCGCGCAGGGCGGCCTGTTCGGGCGGGCAGGGGTTGTGCGCGGCCAGGGTCTCGCGCTGGCGCGCGGTGGGCCGGTGCTGCAACTCCAGGTGCTGCACGAGGAGTTCGCGCACCGTCACGGGGCGGTCGACGGGGAGGGTGTCCCGGCCCGGAGTGCGGGGGTGGATGGCGAGGAGCGTGTCCGGGTCCAGGCCGAAGAGGTCCGCCGCGCGGTCCACGAGGTGCGGGGCGTTCGCCGGGAGGACGGTCAGGTGGTCCGCCGTGCGGTACTCCACGCCGTCGGGCAGGGCCAGGCGGACGAAGCGCTTGGTGCGCGGGTGGGCGGGGTCGGTGAGCTCGTACGCCTCGGTGACCGTCATGGGCTGCATGCCGTGCCGGTCGGCGAGTGCGGTCAGCGGGCCGCCGGTGACCGCGGTGACGGTGTAGGCGGGGCCGTCGGGCTCCTCGGCCGGTCCACCGGCGGCCGCCGGGTCGCCGTAGCGCTCCAGGAGTTCCGTGCGCAGCGCGCGGGTGAACTCCTCGACCGTGCCGTTCAGATCGCCCGAGGCGTCCGCCTCCGCGCGGGGCAGCAGGCGCGTGCCCCCGAGGGCGGCGAGTCGTTCGTCGAGCAGGGTGGGGACGCGCTGGTACGTGGCGGCCCAGTTGCGGTCGCCGACGCCGAGGACGGCGTACGGGACTCCGTCGGCGGCGCCCGGCGCGGCGAATTCGGCGGCCCAGCGGACGAAGGCCGACGCGTCGTCCGTGGGGCGGCCGTTGTAGGAGGCGGCGACGAGCACGACGGGCACGTCCGTGGGGAGTCCGTCCGCGTACGCGTCGAGCGGGGCCAGCGTCGTGGAGCAGCCCAGGCGTTCGGCTCCGTCGGCGAGGCCGGCGGCCAGGTCGCGGCAGGTGCCGTAGTTGGAGCCGTGCAGGACCAGCAGCCCGGTGCCCTGCCGGACGCGGCCGGGCAGTGCGGCGGACGCGGACACGGGCTCCGCGACCGGTCGCGGGGCCGTGCGGCGGGCCGGGGTGCGGCGGGCGAGCGTGAGCGTGAAGCCGTCCGGCTTGAGGGTGAGCGTCTCCTTGACGCGCAGCCGGTAGCCGGTGTGGTCGATGAGGCGGTAGCGGTGGACGATGAGCCCGAGCAGCATGGTGGCCTCGTGCAGCGCGAACTGCCGCCCGATACAGGCGCGTTCCCCGGTGCCGAACGGCTTGAAGGCGTGCACCGGGCGGGCGGCCTCCGCCTCGGGGTCGAAGCGCGAGGGGTCGAAGAGTTCGGGGTTGTCGCCCCAGACCGGGTCGCGGTGCAGCATCGGGGTGAGGACGGAGACGCCGTCGCCCGCGCGCAGCGGGTAGCGCCCGCCGAGGAGGGTGTCCTCCCGGGCCTCGCGGCTGAAGGCGGCCGCCGTGGGCCACAGCCGCAGGGCCTCCAGGAGGACCTGGCGTATCCAGCGCAGCCGTCCGACGTCCTCGAACGTCGGCTCGGGGTCCTCGGTGCCGCCCCACAGCTCGTCGGTCTCCTGCTGGGCCAGGCGCAGCGCGACGGGGTTCTTGAGGAGGTAGTGGAGCGCGAAGGACAGGGCGCCGGAGGTGGTCTCGTGACCGGCGATGAGGAAGGTGATGACCTGGTGGCGGATGTTGGCCGTGGTGAGGGTGGTGCCGTCCGCCGGGTGCACCGCGCCGAGCATCAGTCCGAGGAGGTCGTCGGTGCGGGTGTCGCCGGAGGCGGTGCGGGCGGCGATGACCTCGTCGACGACCCCGGCGAGGAAGTCCGCGTCGGCGCGGAAGGCCTCGTCCTGCACGGTGAAGTCGCCGTCGGGGTCGCGTCCCAGCCGGGTCATGCTCCAGTCCAGGCAGCGCACCATGGCCCCGACGAAGGGGTGCGGTTCGGCGCGGGCGAAGGACTCGAAGTCATAGCCGAACCCGGCCAGTCCGATGGTGTCGAGCGTCATCCGGGTCATGTCCTCGGCGACGTCGACGGGGCTGCCGGCGGCGAGCCGGGCGTCCCAGGAGTCGGTCAGGCGGCGGGCGACGCGCAGCATGGCCGGGTGGTAGGCGCGCATCGAGCCGAGGGCGAAGGCGGGCATCAGGATGTCGTGCGCCCTGGCCCAGTTGGGCTCGTCGTTGTAGGCGGTGAAGAGTCCGTCGGCGGTGAACTCGCGGACGTTCTCCAGCGCCGGGCCGACGTGCTTGGTGAAGCGCTCCTCGTCGCACAGCTCGGCGACCAGGTCGAGGGAGGAGACGAAGAGCCGCTCGCCGCCGTGCAGCCGGCGCCGGAAGACGGGTCCGTGCCGCCGGGCGAGTCGCATGACCTGTTGCATCGGGGTGTCGGTGGCGCCGACGGCGGAGACGTCCACCGTCGGAACGGCCACAAGGGCCTCGGTCGTTCGGTTCATACAGCAAGGGTGGGCGCCCCGGGTCCGGGTTGCGGGGCCCGGGACTGCATGATTGTGCAGTGCAAGCACGGCGCGCTGCTCTTGCGCACGGGCACGGCATGAGCAACGGCATGAGCAAGGGGGCGGACGCCGGTGGACGGGGACTACGAGCACAGTGACCGCAGTGCCGAGTGGTTCGCATGGCGCAACCACTTCCTGGCGCTGCTCGACCGGCTCCCGGTGCCGATCGCGGTGTGCCGGGCGGACGGCGAGATCACGGTGGCGAACCCGGCCATGGCGGCCGAGTGGGGCACGGCCCCGGGCCGGCTGCGCGGCCGCAGCCTGCTGGACCTCTTCGTCCCCCAGGACAGCACCCAGCTCCGGCGGCTGACCGACGCCCTGCGCCTGGGCCGCCGTTCCCGCTACGCCGTCGAGGTGTGCTGGCCGGCGGGCCGGGAGGGCGTGCAGCGGGCGGGCGACCTGCTGGTGGACCTGGTCGGCGAGGCGTCGCCGACGGCCTATCCGATGCTGCTCGCCGTGCTGCGGGTACGGGCCGACGCGCCGCCGCCCGCGCCGCAACCGGCCGTCGGCGTGAGCGGGGTGGAGGCCCGCATCCTCGCCCTGGCGGCCGGCGGGGCCACGACGGCCGCGATCGGCAAGGAGGTCGGGCTGACCGTCGACGGCGTCAACTACCACCTCACCCGCCTCACCCGCCGCTGGCGGGTGCCGAACCGTACGGCCCTGGTGGCCAAGGCGTACGTCCTCGGGGTGCTCGCCCCGGACCGCTGGCCGCCCGCCCCTCAGGCGGCGCGCGGCGGGTGACGCAGCACGCAGTCCCCGCACATGCCCCCGCCCGAGGGCACGCGGTAGTAGAGGCAGCACGTGCGGCGGACGAAGCCGCGGGGGGTGAACGTCCCGGTGTCCCGCAGCAGCGGATCCTCGAAGAGACCGCGCACGACGGCGACCGCGCGCTCCCCGTCCTGTACGCGCCCCTGCTGCATGCACCACGTGTGCAGCACCCGCAGTGAACCGGCCAGCGACGAGCCCGCGTTGCCCCACAACAGCTGCGAGGAGACGGGGACGAGGGCGCGGGTGGTGTCGTGCAGGGGGACCAGGAGACCGTGCAGCACGGCGGGCGCGATCCGGGAGGACGGCAGCGGTACCGCATCGGGCAGCCGCAGGTCGTCCGGTGCGGCGAGGGCCGGTTCCCACCGCACCGGTGCGAGGTCGGGGATCTCACCGGTGAGCACGGCGGACCCGAGGGCGACGGACAACAGCCGCCCGGCGATGCCCTGGTAGGCGACGGAGGCGGCAACACGCCGGTCGTCCGTACCGAGCCGCTCGCCGACGATCCGGATACGGAGGCGCAGGGCGTCCTCGGAGAGGAGGGGGAGGCCTCCCCCGGCGGGCGTCAGGCCGAAGAACGGGCCTATGTCGGCGAGCTCATCAAGGCGCATGCCGCCAAGTGTCCCAGGCGGCGCGCCCCGTCAGGGGCGCGGGGAACTGCGCGATCGGCCCCTTCGGCCCGCAGCCGACGCACCACCCCGGAGGTCCGGGGCGCAGCCCCGGGTCCTTTGACTGCGGGCGCGTCGTGGCCGATCGCGCAGTTCCCCGCGCCCCTGACGGGGTGCCCCTGCGGGGCGCTACACCACCCGCGGCACCACGCAATCCACCAGGAACGGCCCCGGCTCCGCCAGCCCCCGTTCCAGCAGCGCAGCGAACTCGTCGGCCGTGGCCGCCCGGGCGGCCGGAACGCCCATGCCCTCCGCGAGGGCCGCGAAGTCCAGCGGCGGCCGGGAGAGGTCGAACAGGGCGCCGCCCCGTTCGCCGCCGCCCGCCTGCCGCAGTTCCATGCCGAGCACCGCGTAGGCCCGGTTGTCGAAGACGACCGTCGTCACGTTCAGCCCCTCGCGCGCCTGCGTCCACAGCGCCTGGAGCGTGTACATGGCGCTGCCGTCGGACTCCAGGCACACCACCGGGCGGTCCGGGCAGGCCAGGGCCGCGCCCGTCGCGACCGGCAGGCCCTGGCCGATGGCGCCGCCGGTGAGGGCGAGCCAGTCGTGCCGGGGCGCGCCGGCCGTGGCGGCCGGGAGCCAGAGGCCGGAGGTGTTGGCCTCGTCCACGACGATCGCGCCCTCGGGCAGCAGGGCGCCGACGGCCTGGGCGGCGGACTCGGCGGTGAGCGCGCCCGTGGGGCGGCCGGGGCGCTCGGGGCGCGGGGCCCCGGCGGCGGCCGTCCCGTCCGCGTCCAGTTGTCCGGCCAGCCACTCCAGCGCGTCGGCCGCCGAGCCCACGCCCTTGCCCAGCAGCGGGTGGACGTCGCACCCGTCCGGCACGAGGTCGCTGGCCCTGCCGGGGTACGCGAAGAAGGTGACGGGCGAGGAGGCGCCCGCGAGCACCAGGTGCCGGATGCCCGCGAGCTGGGCGTCGGCCGTCTCCGGGAGGTAGCCGAGCCGCTCGATCTCGGGCAGCCCGCCGCCCCGTTCGAGCCGGGCGGGAAAGGTCTCGCACAGCAGCCGGGCCCCGGTGGCCGCGGCGATACGGGAGGCGGCGAGCAGTCCCCGCGCGCGGGTGGCGTCCCCGCCGAGCAGGATGGCGGCCGGTTCGCCGGTGGCCAGTACGGCCGCGATGCGGTCCTCGCCGGGGTCGGGGAACGTGCCCAGCCCGGCCACCGCCGCCTCCTGCGGCGGGGTGTGCTCCCAGGTCACGTCGGCGGGCACGATGAGCGTGGCGACCTGCCCCTCCTCGGCGCGGGCGACGGCCTCGGCCACGTCGGCGCCCAGGGCGGCCACGTCGCGGGTGCGGCGCACCCAGCCGGAGACGCTGCCGGCGAGCGCGTCGATGTCGGACTCCAGCGGGCTGTCGTAGGGCTTGTGCAGCAGCGCGTGGTCGCCGACGACGTTGACCACGGGGGTGCGTGCCCGGCGGGCGTTGTGGAGGTTGGCGAGGCCGTTGGCCAGGCCGGGGCCGAGGTGCAGGAGCGTGCAGGCGGGGCGGCCGGCCATCCGCGCGTAGCCGTCGGCGGCGCCCGTGGCCACGCCTTCGAAGAGGCAGAGGACGGGCCGCATGCCGGGCACCCGGTCCAGGGCGGCGACGGTGTGCATCTCGGAGGTGCCGGGGTTGGTGAAGCACACGTCGACTCCGCTGTCGAGGAGTGCCTGCAGAAGGGTGTGGGCGCCGTTCACCGAAGGAGGCATGGCGTCAGTGTGACGGCACGTCGGTTCCCGGGGAAGCGACACCGGACCACCACGCCCACCATCCGACGCATCCTTGACACCCCGTACCGCCCACGCGAGCCTCTGCCCCGACAACCCGACGTCGACGTCGACGCACACCTGAGGGGCGTGGACCATGAGATGCACCGGAAGGACGCGGCTGCGCGCGGGCGCCGCCGCGCTCGCCCTCGCGGCAGCGCTGGGCGGCACCGCGCTCGTACCGCCCCAGGCCCGGGCGGAGGGCCGGCTCACGGACCTGGTGAACCCGTTCATCGGCACCGAGAACGAGGGCAACACGTTCCCCGGGGCGGCCGTACCGTTCGGCATGGTGCAGTTCTCGCCGGACACCGGGCACGACACCGGGTACGACTACAAGGACAGCCACATCCGCGGGTTCAGCACCGTGCACCTGTCCGGCGTCGGCTGCCGCCTCGGCGGCGACCTGCCGGTGCTGCCCACCACGGGCGACGTGGCGCAGACCGACAACGCCCGGTACGCGGCCGGGTTCAGCCACCGCGACGAGAGCGCAAGGCCGGGCTACTACCGGGTCAAGCTCAGCAGCGGCATCACCGCCGAGCTGACGGCGACCGCCCGCACCGGGCGGCAGCGCTACACCTTCCCCGCCACCGGCAAGGCCAACGTCCTCTTCGATGCAGGGCAGTCGCTGCACCGGACGGTCTCCAGTTCCGTGCAGGTCGTCGACGACCGCACGGTGCGCACCACCATCACCGGCCGCGGTTTCTGCCAGGACACCAAGCCGTACACCGTGTACACCCTCACCCGCTTCGACCGGCCCTTCGCCGCGTACGGGACGTGGAAGGACGACCGGGTGAGCACCGGCACCCGGGCCTCCAGCTCCTCCGGCCGCAACGGCGCCTGGGTCCGTTTCGACACCACCCGGAACCGCGCGGTCGAGGCGTCCACGGCCGTCAGCTACGTCGACGCGAACGGCGCCGAGCGCAACCTCCGTGCGGAGGAGGCGAGTTTCGACCGCACCGCGGAGGCGGCACGCGACGCGTGGGAGCGGCAGCTGGCCGATGTGGGCGTGCAGGGCGGCAGCCGCACCCTGCGCCGCACCTTCTACTCCTCGCTCTACCGCTCGTTGCTCTCCCCCAACGTCGGCAGCGACACCGACGGCCGCTACACCGGCTGGGACCAGCGCGTCCATCAAGCCAAGGGCTTCACGTACTACCAGAACTGGTCGCTGTGGGACACCTATCGCACACAGGCGCAGCTGCTGTCGCTGCTCGCGCCGCACGAGGCGCGGGACATGGCGCTGTCGGTGCTGCGGATCGACGCGGAGAGCGGCTGGCTGCCCAAGTGGGGGTACGGCACGGTCGAGACGAACATCATGACCGGTGACCCGGTGACGCCGTACCTCACCAACGCCTTCGAGCAGGGCCTGTTGGCGGGGCACGAGGAGGAGGCGTACCGGGCGCTGAAGAAGAACGCGGACGGGGTGCCCCCGGCGTCGTCCCCGGCGGTGGGGCGCGAGGGCAACGCCCAGTACATCAAGGACGGTTACGTGCCGTACCTGCCCGACCGGAAGCAACAGAAGCCCGGCGACTCGGACTTCCGGCAGGGCGCCTCGGCGACCCTGGAGTACGCGGTGGCGGACGGTGCGCTGTCCCGGATGGCCCGGGCGCTGGGGCACCGCGCGGACGCGGACCGCTATGCGGCCCGGTCCCGCAACTACCGCAAGGTCTTCGACCGCGGCACCGGCTTCTTCCGCCCCCGCGACGCCAAGGGCGCGTTCACCGGTTCCGCCGACCCGGCGAAGAGCCCGGGGTTCCACGAGGGCACGGCCTGGCAGTACCAGTGGCTGGTGCCGCAGGACCTGCCGGGGATGATGGAGCTCATCGGCGGCCGGGACGCCGCGGACAAGCGGCTGGACTCCTTCTTCGCCTACGACCGGCTGGTGCGGGACCCGGAGCGCACCGCACGCGAGGTGTGGGTCAACGGCCCGTACGACTACTACAACGCCGACAAGTACAACCCGCAGAACGAGCCCGACCTGATCGCCCCGTACACCTACCTCGCCACCGGGCGCCCGTGGAAGACGACGGACGTGGTGCACGCGGCGCTGACCCTCTTCACCGACACCCCGACGGGGATGACCGGCAACGACGACCTGGGCACGATGTCGGCGTGGATGGTGCTGTCGTCGATCGGGGTGTTCCCGGTGCAGCCGGGGACGGACGTGTGGGGGTTGAGCACCCCGGTGTTCGACCGGGTGGACCTGCGCCTGGACCGGAACTGGTATCCGCACGGGCGGTTCACGGTGACCGCTCCCGGCACCTCGGACCGGGACCGGTACGTACGGTCCGTCCAGCTCGACGGGCGCGGCCTGGACCGTACGTATCTGACGACGGCGGCGCTCAAGGGCGGTGAGCGGCTGGACTTCACGGTCGGGCCGGATCCGTCCGGATGGGGGACGGGCGTCCGGGCCGGGGCACCCGCCATCGGCTGATCCGCCGGGCCGGCGCGGGGCGGCGTCTTCCGTCGCCGCCCCCCGCTCGGCCATGATGACCTGCGATCCCCGTCAGGGTCGACGAGAGGACAACGCATGGCCGGGCTCCGGGTGGGCGAGGGCGTCCTGCGGCGCAAACCCATCGAGACGATCGAGGAAGCCGAGTCGGCCGAGGCGGTGGGGCCGGCGCTGAACCGTTCCCTCGGTCTGTGGCAGCTGACCGCGATCGGGGTCGGCGGCATCATCGGCGCCGGCATCTTCAGCCTCGCGGGCACCATCGCCAACGGCGTGGCGGGCCCGGCGGTGCTGGTGTCCTTCCTGATCGCCGGCGTCGCGAGCGCGGCGGCGGCCTTCTCCTACGCGGAGTTCGCGGGCCTGATCCCGCGGGCGGGCTCCGCCTACACCTACGGCTATGCGGTCCTGGGCGAGCTGGGCGGCTGGTTCATCGGCTGGGACCTGCTGCTGGAGTACACGGCGATCGTGGCGGTCGTGGCGATCGGCATCTCGGGGTACATCAACTTCCTGCTCGGGGAGACGCACGCGCACCTGCCGGTGTGGATGCTCGGGGCGCCGGGGACGGGGCACGGGCACCGGATGGACCTGTTCGCGGCGGTGCTGTGCCTGCTGATCGCCTATCTGCTCACGCTGGGGATCAAGAGCGCGGCGCGGTTCGAGACGATCGTCGTGGGGCTGAAGGTCATCGTGGTGCTGCTGGTGATCGTCGTCGGCTTCTTCCACATCAAGACCTCCAACTACAGCCCCTTCTTCCCCTTCGGCCTCAGCGGTGCGTTCACGGGGGCGGCCACGGTCTTCTTCGCGGTGTTCGGCTACGACGCCATGTCGACGGCGGCCGAGGAGTCCAAGGACGCCCAGCGCCACATGCCACGGGCCATCCTGTACTCGCTGGGCATCTCGATGGTGCTGTACGTACTGGCCTGTCTGGTGCTGACGGGCATGCAGAACTACCGGCACATCGACAAGGCGAGCGGCTTCTCCACGGCGTTCAAGTCCGTGGGCCTGGGCGGGATCGCGGACGTCATCGCGGTCGGCGCGATCATCGGCATCCTCACGGTGATGTTCACCTTCATGCTCGGCGTGACGCGCGTGTGGTTCGCGATGAGCCGGGACGGGCTGCTGCCGCGCTGGTTCGCCAAGACGCACCCGACGCGGCACGTGCCGACGCGGGTGACGTGGATCGTGGGCGTCGCGTCGGCGCTGATCGCGGGCTTCGTGCCGATCGGCCAGGCCGCGGAACTGACCAACATCGGCATCCTGCTGGCCTTCGCCGTGGTCTGCACCGCGGTGATCGTGCTGCGCTACAAGCAGCCCGAACTCCCGCGCAGCTTCCGCTGCCCGTGGGTACCGGTGGTACCGGGCATCGGGGTGGCCGCGTCGATCTGGCTCATCACCTACCTGGCGTGGGAGACGTGGGTGCGGTTCGCGGTGTGGTTCGTCATCGGCCTGACGGTCTACTTCACGTACTCGTACAAGCACTCGGAACTGGCGACGGCGGACGCGAGGGGTATTCCGCAGGCGTGAGGTTCCCCGCGCCCCGAAGGGGCGCGGGGCAGTTACATTGTGCGGCTCCGCCGCGTGGGCGCGA
Source organism: Streptoverticillium reticulum (assembly GCF_047456005.1). Taxonomy (NCBI): domain Bacteria; kingdom Bacillati; phylum Actinomycetota; class Actinomycetes; order Kitasatosporales; family Streptomycetaceae; genus Streptomyces; species Streptoverticillium reticulum. The sequence goes on from NZ_CP179755.1 coordinate 1,447,954, forward strand.
GCAACCACATACAACCCGCACTCAGTCGGGAACAGCAACGAGCAGGTGAGACTTGGGGGATCCGGCAACCGACACGGTCCGCACCTCGCGCAACCGCAACCCCGCCGAGGCCAGCAAGTCCTCGTGCTCCGCACGCGTCCGCTCACGCCCGCCGATGAGCATCATCGTCAGGTCGGCACACTTGCCCATGTCGAACCCCGGTTCACCGGAAACCACCTGCTCGAAGAGCAGCAACCGCGCATCGTCCCGCATCACGGCGCGTACCGTCCGCAGGATCCGCGCCGCCTGATCGTCCGGCCAGTTGTGCAGGCAGCGCGCGATGACGTACGCGTCGTGGTCCTTCGGCGCGGTCTCGAAGAAACTGCCCTCGGCGAAGGTGCAGCGGTCGGCGACCCCCGCGGCCACCAGCCGCTCCCGGGCTCCCGCGAGTGCCTCGGGACGTTCCAGCAGGGTGGCCCGCAGCGCAGGATCGTGCTGCAGGGCGAGCTCCACCAGGGCGCCGTCCCCGCCGCCGAGGTCGGCGAGCGAGCCGATGCCGTCGAACACCCCGTCCGCCAGGGCCGCCCGGACGAGCAGCGGGAGGCTGCGGGCGAGGGCGTCGTAGAACACCTTGCCGGCGGCCGGGTCCCGTTCCAGGTGGGCGAAGAAGGGCATGCCGTAGACCTTCTCCGCGGCCGGCTGCCCGGTGCGCACGGTGTGCAGCAGCTCGGCGTGCCAGGGGCGGAAGATCTCGTAGTGGAGTTCGAGGAACGGGCCGAGCGGGCTCTCGGAGTCCGTGCGCAGCTGTCGTCCCGTGTCGTTGAGCGCGAAGTGCCCGGCGGGGCCCTCGGTGAACACGCCGAGGGCGGCGAGGGTGCGCAGCAGCCGGGCCAGGGCCCCGGGGTCGGCGCCGACCTCGGCGGCGATCTCCTGTGCGGGGCGCGGGAGTTCGGTCAGGTGGTCGGCGACGCGGAGCTTGACGGCCGCGTAGCCGGCGTGCGCGGTCCAGATGCCGGTGACGACCCGGCCCAGCAGCTGGGCGGCCGCCTGCCGTTCCCGGCCGTGCACCGCCCGGTCGGTCGCGCTCACCGGGGGACTCCCGGGAAGGGCGGCGGGGTGGCGCCGCGCTCGCGCAGCTTCGCCAGGTGGTCCGTGACGGCGGACATGTCGTCGGTGAACTCGCCGGCGATGAGGCCGGAGACGAGGGTGACGAAGTCGATGTGGGCGGGCATCTCGGCGGTGGGGTCGAAGATCTGCTGGGCCTCGTCGTAGTAGTCCTCGCGGTGCTTGGACTGGTCGTAGAAGGCGCGCACGAAGTCGAGGATGCCGCCGAGGAACCGGCGGTAGCCCTGTTCGTACTGCTTCAGCACGGCGTCCGCGGAGGCGGGGTCGTCCAGGAGGGCCGCGACGGTGGTGGCCGCGGTCGAGCCGCCGCGCAGGGCCAGGGTGACGCCGGTGGACAGCAGCGGGTCGACGAAGGCCGCGGCGTCGCCGGTGGCGATCCAGCCGGGGCCGTGGAAGCGGCGCAGGTGGTAGGACCAGTCCTTGGTGGTGCGGTGGCCGCTGACCCGGGTCGCGCTCTTCATCAGGTCGGCGACGCCGCGCGAGCCCTCGACGCGGTCGGTGAAGAGCTGTTCGGGGCTCTGGCCGGAGGCGGCGAGCAGCGCGGTCTGCGTGACGTGGCCGATGCTGGTGGTGCCGTCGCTGAGCGGGATGAACCACAGCCAGCCGCCGGGGACGTGCTCGATGAGGATGTTGCCGGCCTCCCGTCCGGGCAGCGTCCCGCAGCCCTGGTAGTAGGCCCAGACGGCGATGTTGCGCAGGTCCTCGTGCCACTCGACGAGGTCGAAGTGGCGGCCCAGCCAGCGGTGTTGGCCGGAGGCGTCGACGACGATCCGGGCCCGCGCCTCCAGGGTCCGGGCGGCGCCGCGGAGCTGGTAGCGGACGCCGTCGAGGCGCTCCCCGGTGAAGAGCGGCTCCTTGACGACCGCCTCCTCGACGACGTCCGCGCCGAGGGTGCGGGCGTGGGAGAGCAGCAGGGCGTCGAAGTCGGCGCGGCGCACCTGGTAGGCGTAGGGGTAGGGGCCGCCGTCCTCGAAGGAGAAGTTCCACGACGGGCGGTCCTTGCCCCATACGAGGCTGCCGCCGTACTTCTTGGTGAAGCCCATGGCGTCGAGCTTCTCGCGCAGGCCGAGCCGGTCCAGGGTGGGCCAGACGCCGGGGATGAGGGATTCGCCGATGTGGTAGCGGGGGAATTTCTCGCGCTCCAGGACGAGCACGCTGCGCCCCTCCTGGGCCAGCAGCCCGGCGGTGGACGCGCCGGCGGGGCCGCCGCCGACCACGATGGCGTCGTACACGGTGGCGGGTTCGTCACTCATGGGTCGTTCCTCCTTCGCCGGCGTGGCTGTAGACCACGTCGTACGCGCACTGCCTGCCCTGGGTGAGTTCGCCGATGGGGGCGAAGTGCGGGGCCACGGCGGGGTCACGGACCATCGCCTCGAAGTCCTCGCGGCGGGCCCACTGCGTGTAGTCCACGACCTGGTAGCCGTCGGTGCTGCGGTGGACGTTGCCCGAGACGTAGCCGGGGCGGTGCCGGATCAGCTCCTCGTGGGCCTTGACGATGAGGTCCACCAGTCGCTGCTGGTCACGTGGTTTTGTCGGGAACACATTGATGAACGTGGCGAGTTGAGCTTCCGTCGAGATCTCGGCCATCTTCCGCCGCCCCTCCGTTCGCGCCTCTTGCGCTGTCACCCCCAGTATGTAGAGTCTGTCATTGAGTAAGTCAATGGATGGTCCCGTAAAGCAACTGCCCGAGGGGAACAGACAGATGACCGTGAACTCCCGCCGCCCGGATCCCCGGGCCGCCACCCGCCTGCGCGAACTGGGCATGAGCCTGGGCTTCGCCGGCGCCCTGCGCGCCGCCGTCCGGCTGCACGTCCCGGACGCCATCGGCGACAAGCCCTGCACCGCCGAGGAGTTGGCGCCCCGCATCGGCGCCCACGCCGACACCCTGGAGCGCCTGCTGCGGGCACTGTCGGTGCACGGCGTGTTCGAGGAGCTGGACGAGCGCCGCTTCGGCCACACCGAGCTGTCCCGGCTGCTGCGCGAGGACGAGCCGGGCGGCATGCGCTTCATCGTCCTGTGGGCCACCGCCCCCTGGGCCTGGCAGGCCTGGCCCCGCCTGGAGGAGGCGGTGCGCACCGGGGAGAACGTCTTCGAACCCCTCTACGGGCGGGACTTCTTCGGCTACCTCGCCGAGGACGACCCCGAGGCCGCGCAGACCTTCGACCGCGCCATGACGCAGTCCAGCCGCATCACCTCGGCCCCGGTGGCCGACGCCCTCGACCTGACGGGCGTCACCAGCGTCGTCGACATCGGCGGCGGGCAGGGCCACCTGCTCCAGACCCTGATGGAGCGTCATCCCACCCTGCACGGCACGCTGTTCGACCTGCCCACCGTGGTGCCGGGCGCCCTGGAGGGGCTGCGCGAGCGGGAGCGGGCCGGGCTCTGCACGATCACCGGCGGCGACTGCCGCGAGACCCTGCCCGACGGCCTGGACCTGTACGTCTTCAAGAACGTCCTGGAGTGGGACGACGAGAGCTCGCTGGCCGCCCTGCGCAACGTGGTGCTCCACGGCGGCCCGGGGGCCCGGATCTCCCTCGTGCAGAACCTGGTCGAGGACAGCTCCGAGATCAAGGTGACCACCGCAATGGACCTGTTCCTGCTGCTCAACGTGGGCGGCAAGAAGCACACCGCGGCCGGGCTCGCCGCCCTGTTCGACCGCGCGGGCCTGCGCTTCGACGGCTACCGCCCGGTCTCCGGCACCAGCCTGCACGTGGTCGAGGGCGCCGTGCCGCGGCCCGGGGAGGCGGGCGCATGAGCCCGGCCGCCGGGGAGCACCTGCGGATCCTGTTCCTCGTCCGCGTCGAGGACGGCGGCGAGGAGGCCTTCCGCACGGCCTACGAGCAGATCCGGTGGACCGTCGCCGCGGCCGACGGCCACATCGCCGACCAGCTCTGCCAGTCGACGGTGGATCCGCACGAGTGGCTGATCACCAGCGAGTGGGAGTCCGCCGGCCACTACACGGCCTGGGCCCGCCACGAGGGCCACCGCGATCTCGCGGCCCCCATCGTCGCCACCACCAGCAGCCGCATCCACAAGCCGTTCGCCGTGCGCAGCCGGACCGTCGGCGGTCCCGCCGGGCACGGCCGGCTCTGACGGGCCGCAGCGAAGGAGCACCATGTCCGTACAGACGTTCCGCGTGGTGGACGCGGGGGCCATCACGCCCAACACCCGGCGCGGCGGCGAGCTGCGCACCCTGCTCGCGCCCTCCACGGTCGCGGCCACCTCGGGCTTCATGGGGACGGCCCTGATCCGGCCGGGCGACTGGATCGCCGAGCACTACCACCCGTACTCCGAGGAGTTCCTCTACGTGGTCTCCGGCCGGGCCGTCGCCGAACTGGACGGCGTGCCGCACCTGATCGGCCCGGACCAGGCCCTGATGATCCCCGTCGACGTGCGCCACCGCGTCCGCAACGCCGGCCGCGAGGACCTGCGCATCGTCTTCCACCTCTCCCCGCTGGCCCCGCGCCCGGACCTGGGGCACGTGGACACCGAGCAGCGGGAGCAGCGGTGAGGGCGGCCCAGGCCCGGCCCGTCGCCGTCACCGGCACCGGGGTGGTCGCCCCCGGTGCCACGGGCCGGGCCGCCTTCCGCGAGCTGCTGGCCGCCGGGCGCACGGCCACCCGGGCCATCACCCTCTTCGACGCCACCGGCTTCCGCTCCCGCATCGCGGCCGAGTGCGACTTCGACCCGCAGGGCGCGGGCCTGTCGGCGCGCGAGGCCGGGCGCATGGACCGGTACGCGCAGTTCGCCGTGGCCGCCGTGCGCGAGGCGGTGGCGGACGCCGGGCTCGACACCACCGCCGGGGACCCCTGGCGCACGGGGGTGTCGATGGGCAGCGCCGTCGGCGGCACCACCCGCCTGGAGGCCGACTACGTCGTCGCCTCCGACCGCGGCCGGGACTGGGCGGTCGACCACCGCTACGTCTCGCCGTTCCTCTACCGCGTCTTCTCCCCCGGCCCGCTCGCGGGCGAGATCGCCGAACTGCTCGGCGCGCGAGGCGTGGTGCACACCGTCTCCACCGGCTGCACCTCCGGGCTGGACGCGATCGGCTACGCCTTCCAGTGCATCCGGGAGGGCCGCGCCGACGTGATGGTGGCCGGCGCGGCGGACTCCCCCATCTCCCCGATCACCGTCTCCTGCTTCGACGCCATCCGGGCCACCTCCGCCCGCAACGACACGCCGGAGAGCGCCTCGCGGCCCTTCGACCGCGAGCGCGACGGCTTCGTCCTCGGCGAGGGCGCCGCCGCGCTGGTCCTGGAGAACCTGGAGCACGCCCGCCGCCGCGGCGCCGAAGTGCACTGCCTGGTCGGCGGGTTCGCCACCCGCAGCAACGCCTACCACATGACCGGGCTCACCCGGGAGGGCCTGGAGATGGCCGAGGCGATCGAGCACGCCCTGGCCCAGGCCCGCCGCCGCCCCGAGGAGGTCGACTACGTCAATGCGCACGGCTCGGGAACCCAGCAGAACGACCGGCACGAGACGGCTGCTTTCAAGCGCTCCCTGGGCGCGTACGCCCGGCGCGTACCGGTCAGTTCCGTCAAGTCCATGGTCGGGCACTCCCTGGGCGCGATCGGCGCCATCGAACTGGCCGCCTGTGTGCTGGCGATGGACGAGGGCATGGTCCCGCCGACCGCCAACCTGGAGCACCCGGACCCCGAGTGCGACCTGGACTACGTCCCGGTGACCGCCCGTTCGCAACAGCTGGACACCGTGCTGTCCGTGGGCAGCGGCTTCGGCGGCTTCCAGTCCGCCGTGGTCCTCGACCGGAAGGCGCTGCAGCCGTCATGACCGGCACGACACGACGAGCGGTGATCACGGGCATGGGCGCGCTCGCCCCCACGGGCATCGGCGCCGAGGCGGTCGGCAAGGCGGCCCGCGAGGGCCTGTCCGGCATCCGGCCGCTCACCCGCTACCCGGCCGAGGGCACCCCGCTCTCGCTCGCCGGCGAGATCCCGGACTTCGACCCGCTGCAGCACCTGGAGGGCCCGGTGGTCGCCCAGACCGACCGGTTCACCCAACTCGCCCTGGTCGCCTCGGACATGGCGCTCAAGGATGCCGGGCTGACCCCGGCGGAGATAGCGCCCTACTCCTTCGGCGTGGTGACGGCCAGCTGCGCCGGCGGCGTGGAGTTCGGGCAGAAGGAGATCGAGCGGCTGTGGAGCCGGGGCCCCACGCACGTCGGCCCGTACCAGTCGATCGCCTGGTTCTACGCGGCCAGCACCGGCCAGATCTCCATCCGCCACGGCCTCAAGGGCCCGAGCGGGGTGCTGGTCACGGACGAGGCCGGCGGGCTCGACGCGCTCGGCTACGCCGGGCGGGAGATCGCCCGGGGAACGGCGGCCATGCTGGCGGGCGGCGCCGAGGCACCGCTGTCCCCCTTCTCGATGGCCTGCCAGTTCGGCCACGGCCTGCTCAGCGGCGCCCGGGATCCCGCGCGGGCGTACCTGCCGTTCACCCGCGCGGCGGCCGGCTTCGTGCCCGCCGAGGGCGGCGCCATGGTCGTCGTCGAGGAGGAGCGGGCCGCCCGGGCGCGGGGAGCGGTGCCGCGCGCGGTGGTGCTGGGCCACGGCACGGCGTTCGCCGGCATGCTGCGCTTCGACCGCTCGGCCGAGGCCCTCGCGGCCGCCGCCCGCACGGCCCTGGCGGAGGCCGGGCTGTCACCCGCCGCCGTCGACGTGGTCTTCGCCGACGCCCTCGGCGTGCCGGAGGCCGACGTGGCGGAAGTCCGGGCCCTGCGGCTGCTGTTCGGGGCGCGCCGCGCGGAGGAGGTGCCGGTCACCGCGCCCAAGACCGGTACCGGGCGCGCCTATTCGGGGGCCGGCGCGCTGGACGTGACGCTCGCCGTGCTGTGCCTGGAGCAGGGCCTCGTACCGCCCGCCCCGCATCTGGACGGCGCGGAGCCCGCGCTGCCGCTGAACCTCGTCACCGGGCGGGCCCGGCGGCTGCGGCCGCGCACCGCGCTGCTGCTGGCCCGCGGGCTCTCGGGCGGCTGCTCGGCCCTGGTCCTGCAGCGCACCGGGGACGGGCCCTGACGCCCGCCCTTTGCACACCACACGCACCGCCAACAGGAGGAAATCATGGGGGAAACCACGGGGGCGGCAACGCCCTCCATACCGGACCGGCTCACCTACGAACAGCTCGCCGTGATCGTCCGCGCATGCACCGGAGTGCAGCTCGACGCCGCGGAGCTGGACGATCCCGGACTGGAGCTCAAGGCGCTCGGCGTCGACTCGCTCGGGCTGCTCGGCGTCGTCGCCGAACTGGAGCGTCGCTATCCGGTGCTGCTCGGCCGCGAGGCCGAACAGGCCGCCTCGGCGCGCGCCCTGTACGACCTGGTCAACGCACAGCTGGCGAGGGGAGACCGGCCGTGACCGCGCACACCGAGAACGAGATCGTCATCCGCGCCCCGTTCGCTCTCGTCTGGGAGCGCACGAACGACGTGGAGCACTGGCCGGAGCTGTTCGGCGAGTACAGCGCGGCGGAGATCCTCGAGCGCGAGGGCGACCGGGTCCGCTTCCGGCTGACCATGCACCCCGACGGGGACGGCAAGGTCTGGAGCTGGGTCTCCGAACGGCACGCGGACCGGGCGGCCAGGACCGTGACCGCCCGCCGCATAGAGACCGGGCCCTTCGCGCACATGGACATCCGCTGGACCTACGAGGAGGTGCCCGGCGGCACCCGGATGCGCTGGGTGCAGGACTTCGCCATGAAGCCGCAGGCCCCGGTGGACGACGCGTGGATGCAGGAGAACATCGACCGCAACAGCAAGGTGCAGATGGCCCTCATCCGCGACCGGATCGAGGCACTTGGTCCCGCGGGTCGATGAGCGAGGCGGAGATCGCCTTGTTCACCGCGTCCAGCCGGGAGGTCGCGCCGAGCTTGCCGAAGATGTTCCGCAGGTGGTGCTTGACGGTGCCCTCGGTGATGGACAGTCTGCTGGCCGCCTGACCGTTGGTCATGCCCTGGGCCACCAGGGTCATGACCTCCCGCTCCCGGGCCGACAGCAGCCCCGCCGGCGCGGAGACGGCGTGGACCTGCGCCATGCTGGCCCGGGAGACGGACAGGACGATCCGCTCGTCGTCCGCGAGGACCGAGCGGACGGCGGACAGCAGGTCCTGCCGGCCCACCGACTTCAGCAGATAGCCGCGCACCCCGCAGGCGAGCAACTCCTGCACGGTGCGCGGCTCGTCGTACACACTCACCATGATCACGCGGGTGGCGGGGGCCACGTCCAGAATGCGGCGGACGGTCTCCGCCGCACCGCTGTCCGGCAGACCGACGTCCAGCAGCGCCACGTCCGGCTGCGTCTCCCCGGCGACCCGCACCGCGTCGGCGTGGGAGCCGGCCTCGCCGACGACGACGAACTCCTTCTCGGCCTCCAGTATTTCCCGCAGGCCCTCGCGGAAGAGCGTGTGGTCGTCCACGACGACGATCCGGGTGAGCGTGCCCGCGCATCCCCCGCTCACGCGACCATGCCCTTGCGGCGCGCGGGCAGCAGGAACTCCACCGAGGCCCCGCGCCCGGGGAATCCGGTGATGCAGACGGTGCCGCCGAGCCGCTCGATCCGCTCCCGCATGCACGCGAGGCCCACGCCCTCGGGCGTGGCCGCCGGGTCGAAGCCGACCCCGTCGTCCTTGACCACGGCCCGCGTCTGGTGGGGCGCGATGTCCACGTGCAGCGTGACCGTGCGCGCACAGGAGTGCGCGAAGGCGTTGCGCAGTGCCTCGCGCAGCGCCAGGTACAGCTCGTCCAGCGCCTCCGCCGGCATCCAGGACTCGTGCCCGGAGACCGAGATCTCGATCGCCGTGCCGGGCGTGCGGATGCCCTCCGTGCAGGCCTGCAGGGCGCGGGCCAGGCTGTCGGTGCCGCCGTAGGCGCGCAGCTCCGAGGCGAGTTCGCGCACCTGGTCCAGCGCCTCGTGCAGGGCCTGGTGGGCGACGCGCATCTTGTGCTCGGCCGCGGCGTTGCCCTGGTACCGGTAGAGCTCGCAGAGCTCCAGGTTCTGCTTGGCGACGCTGACCGAGTAGCCGACGCGGTCGTGCAGATCGCGCGAGACGGTGCGCCGGTCGTCCAGGCAGGCCTGGGCCGTCTCCTGGAGCAGGGCCCTGGCCTTGGACTCCAGGGCCGCCTTGAAGCGGGCCATGATGCTGTGGTGCAGCGAGACGGCGCCCTCGGCGATCATCCGGGAGCTGCCGGGGCAACTGCCGTCCACGGTGCGCGTCACGGCCTCGATGACGACGTCGAAGAGCGTGATGATCGCCCGGTGGGCGTCATTGGGATTCCATGCCTGCGGATAGTCCGGGACCGCGGCGTGGGCCGGCCCCACGCTGCGGGCGCCCAGAAAGCTGCCCTCGCTGAGGAGGGCCAGCAGGACGTCGTCCAGGACTGCACGGGCCTGCCCGACGCAGAAGCGCCGGACGCCCGGGTCGTCGGCGCCGACGCCGATGACACTGAGGCGCTGTTCGTAACCTGCCACGATACTGTCGGACTGCGATGCGAGGAGGCGGGCGAGTGCCGGACCCCCGGGCACTTCCTCGGCCACAACTCCGTCCAACTCAAGTCCCCCAACGTGAGTCGTGCTGTTCCCCGTTGCGGTCCGGCGGCGGAATCCCCCCGACCGCCCCTGCCCGGGGGAGGCCGGACCATTCGGCCAGCCTAGCCGTGCCGGGACTGCGGCGGTAAGTCCTCAACGCGCCATTGATGCCGACCGGTTCCCCGGTGTGTGCCGAAAGTGCCATGTCCCCTCCCCCGTACGACATGTCCCGGGCCGCTCTTCCGGCGGGGCGGGATCTGCCGTTGGGGACGATGGTGTTGAGCTGCGGCGGGTGTGCCGGATAGCGTCGTGCGCGGAGATGCGGGGGATGCCGGTCAGTTCGCGGAGGCCTTCTTGAGGAGTTCGCCGAGGAGCAGCTTCTCCTTCTCGGTGAGCAGCTCCAGGCCCGGCGCCTCGTCCATGATGCGGACCACCTTGCCCCGCAGCCTGCGGCCGGCTGCGGTGAGGGTGAGCATCTTCACGCGCCGGTCCGCCGGATCGACCTGCCGCTTCATGAGCTTCTGCTCCTCGAGGCGGTCCACCAGGCCCGTCACATAGGAGGCATCGCAACGGAGCTTGACCGCCAGCTTCCGCACGGTCGGTGCGGAGGCGACGAAGTACAGCACCTTCGCCTGAGGCACCGTCAGCCCCAGGACGGCGGCCTGGTCCGCCAGCCGTTCCTGGTGTGACTGCGCGAAGTTCAGGAGGGTGCTGAGAAGGAGGTTGTCCTCACGCGGGACCGTGCCCGCCGGAGGCAGTTGCTGGGTGGTCATGGTCGGTCACCTCTGCCCTGGTACGTCACTGACCCCTGTCCTCATACAGGATCGAGTCAATCATGGCAGAGGTCAGTGGTGGTCCGACAGAAGGGTGCGGTTCCGGGCCGTCTCGCCGCGGTCGAGCAGGTCCAGCAGGGGTGCGGTCATCGCCGTGGCCGTGAGGGCGACCAGGACGAGCACGGTGAACAAGGCGGGCGTCAGCACGCCCAGTTCCAGCCCGATGCCGAGGATGACGAGCTCGGTCAGGCCCCGGCAGTTCATCAGCACCCCGACCCGCAGGGCGTCGCGCCCGCCGACGCCGGTCAGCGCGGCCGCCAGGGAACTGCCCGCCAGCTTGCCGGCGATGGCGACGGCCAGGGCGGCGGCGAACCACAGCCACAGCGCCGAGTCGCCGCCCAGCAGGCCCAGTTCGGTCTTCAGGCCCACCGAGGCGAAGAACGGCGGCAGCAGGACCGAGGTGGTGAACTCCTGCATCCTGCCCTGCACGACACGCAGTCCGGGTGCCTCCGCGGGGCACAGGGCGCCGAACAGGAACGCCCCGAAGATCAGGTGCACGCCGATCCGGTCCGTCGCCACCCCGGACAGCAGCACCCCCACCAGGACGAGCGCCAGCAGCGCCCCGTCGGGCAACCATCGCGCGGGCCGCAGCAGCACGGTGCGCAGCAGGGGCCGGACGAACAGCACCATGGCGGCGCAGAAGGCCGCGGTCAGGGCGAGGGTGCGCGCGACACCCGCCAGGGAGGCGTTGCGCAGCAGGGCGACCGCGACGGCCAGCAGCAGCCAGCACAGGAGGTCGGCGCCCGCCGCGGCGAGCACCGCGAGCCGGCCCGCCCGGGTGTGCATCGTGCCGCGCTCCATCAGGATGCTCGCCAGCACCGGGAACGCGGTGACGCTCATGGCGACGCCCAGGAAGAGGGCGAAGGGCAGGAACCCCACGCCGCCCGGCGCGAGGGTGGCGTACATGGCGCAGGCCAGGGCGATGCCGAGGCTGTAGGGCAGGGCGGTGCCGCAGATGCCGATCACGGTGCCGGCCCGGCCGCCGCCGGGGCCGGGCGCTGCACGCGGCCCGCGCGGTCCACGCGCAGCGCGCGCCGCATGTGACTCGCCGGCGAACTCCAGGCCGACGAGGAACATGAACAGCGCCAGGCCGATCTGGGCGAACGCGTCGACGTAGGACAGCAGTCCGGCGGGGAACAGCGTCCGGTACACCTGCGGCGCCACGGCCCCCAGGACCGAGGGGCCCAGCACGATGCCGGAGACCATCTCGCCGACGACGCGCGGCTGCCGCAGGAAGCGGGCGAACGCTCCGCCGACGGCCCGGGCCGCGGCGACGACCACGGCGAGGGCGAGCAGCAGCCGCCACGGCTCCGGGGCCTTCCCGGCACCCCCGCCGTGGCCGCCGCCCCGGGCGCCGGGGTGGACGGGCCACTGCGCGCCGTGGCGCAGCAGCAGCCCCGCGAGAACCAGCGGCCCCGCGCTCAGCAGCAGGACCAGCAGGACCGGTCCGAGGCGCGGGACCCGGCCCTGCTCCTGCGGCCCGCCCGTGCGGACGGGCTCCGGTGCCGTCCGGGACGGCGGCAAGGCGTTCACCTGCCGGGGTCGGCCTGCGGGGCGAGCACGACGCCGCGGCCGCGCTCCCATTGGTAGAACTGCCGGGCCGAGGCGCGCTCCGCGGTGCCCCAACTCCCCGCGAATGGCTGGATATAGGCGTCCAGGGCGGTGCTCAGGCGCTGGAACTCCGGGTTCCCGTGGGCCTTGTCGATGGCGGCGCCGACCGGGGCGGGCGACTCCACCAGGTGGATGTAGACGTCGTGGAAGGTGAAGAGCTTGCGGGTGTGCACCCCGATCTCCGCGGGCAGCCCGGTGGCGTCCGATGCGGCGAACAGCCGGGCGATCTCGCCCTCGCTGCCCGGGAGATGACGGGCGACGATCAGTGTGGTGTGCATGGCGGGAGTCCCCCTCGGCGTCCCTCAACGGGTCATTGACCTACTCCATACTTGAGCAAGTCTATGAATTTCGGGGGGCCGCACAACCCCCTCTTCCCGCCTACGACTTGAGACAGCGGGCGAGATACCCCGCCGTCGCACTCCCGGCGACGGCCGCCACCTGCGCCGGAGTTCCGGCCGCGACCACGCGCCCGCCCTCCGTCCCGCCGCCCGGTCCCAGGTCGACGACCCGGTCCGCCCCCGCGACCACGCTCATGTCGTGCTCGACGACCACGACGCTGTTGCCCGCGTCGACCAGCCCGTGGAGCTGGCGCAGCAGCACCTCGGTGTCGGCGGGGTGCAGCCCGGTGGTCGGCTCGTCGAGCACGTACAGGGTGTGCCCCCGGTGGGCGCGCTGGAGTTCGGCGGCGAGCTTGATGCGCTGGGCCTCCCCGCCGGAGAGCTCGGTGGCCGGCTGGCCCAGCCGCAGGTACCCCAGACCCACGTCCTGGAGCGTGCGCAGGCTGCGCAGCGCCGCGGGCACGTCGGCGAGGAACTCCGCGGCGGCGTCGACGGTCATGGCGAGCACGTCGGCGATGTTCCGGCCCCGGTACGCGACCTCCAGCGTCTCGGGGTTGTAGCGGGCGCCCTCGCAGGCGGTGCACGGGGCGTAGGCGCCGGGCAGGAAGAGCAGTTCGACGGCGACGAACCCCTCGCCCTGGCAGACCTCGCAGCGGCCGGCCTGCACGTTGAAGGAGAAGCGGCCGACGGTGTAGCCGCGGGAACGGGCCTCGTCCGTCGCCGCGAAGACCTTGCGCACCGCGTCGAACAGGCCGGTGTAGGTGGCCAGGTTGGAGCGCGGGGTGCGCCCGATGGGCTTCTGGTCGACGCGGACGAGACGGTGCACGGCCTCCAGGCCCTCGGCGGCGAAGGGGAGTTCCTCCTGCTCCAGGTGCGCGGCGACGGTCCCGGCGAGCACGTCGCCGACGAGTGTCGACTTGCCGGAGCCGGAGACGCCGGTGACGGCCGTGAACACGCCGAGCGGGACGTCCGCGTCCACGTCGCGGAGGTTGTGCCGGGTCACGCCGCGCAGCCGCAGCACGCCGGAGGGCTCGCGGGGCGTGCGGGACGGCGCACGCCCCTCCGCCGGGCCGGGGAAGAGGAAGCGGCGGGTGGCCGACTCCGGCACGTCCGCGAGCCCGGCCGGCGGGCCGCTGTAGAGCACCTGCCCGCCGTGCTCGCCGGCCTGCGGCCCGACGTCGACGATCCAGTCCGCGCGCCGCACCACGTCCATGTGGTGCTCCACGACGAACAGCGAGTTGCCCGCGCCCTTGAGCCGGTCCAGCACCGTCAACAGGGCCTCGCCGTCGGCCGGATGCAGCCCGGCGGATGGCTCGTCCAGGACGTAGACGACGCCGAAGAGCCCCGAGCGCAGCTGGGTGGCGAGCCGGAGCCGCTGCAGTTCGCCGGCCGAGAGGGTCGGCGTGGGGCGGTCGATGCCGAGGTAGCCGAGGCCGAGTTCGGTGAGCACCTCGATGCGGGCCACCAGGTCGCGGGAGAGCGTGGCGGCGGCGCCGTCGCCGTCGGTCTCCTTCCGCAGGAGGTCGGCGAGCGCGGACAGCGGCAGCGCGGCGAGCCGGGCGATGTCGTGCCCGGCGAACGTCACCGCCAGCGCCTCCGGCCGCAGCCGCCTGCCACCGCACTCCGCACAGGGCCGGTGCACCAGGTGCCGCTCGGCGCGGGCCCGCAGGGAGGTGCTCTTGGAGTCGGCGTAGGTGTGCAGCACATAGCGCCGGGCGCTCATGTACGTCCCCTGGTACGGGCGCTGGATGCGCTCCGCGTCCCGCACCGGGTGGACGGTGACGACGGGCTGCTCGTCGGTGAAGAGGATCCAGTCCCGGTCGGCCTGCGGGAGTTCGCGCCAGGGCCGGTCGACGTCGTGCCCGAGGGCGGCGAGGATGTCGCGGAGGTTCTTGCCCTGCCATGCGCCGGGCCAGGCGGAGATCGCCCCGTCGCGGATGGACAGCGCCGGGTCCGGGACGAGGGACTCCTCGGTGACCTCGTGCACGCGCCCGAGCCCGTGGCAGGCCGGGCAGGCGCCGGCGGCGGTGTTGGGCGAGAAGGCGTCGGAGTCGAGCCGCTCGGCGCCCTCCGGGTAGTCCCCGGCGCGGGAGAAGAGCATGCGGAGGGAGTTCGAGAGCGTGGTGACCGTGCCGACGGAGGAGCGGGAGGTCGGCGCGGAGCGCCGCTGCTCCAGTGCGACGGCGGGCGGCAGCCCGGTGATCTCCTCCACCTTGGGCGCGCCGATCTGGTGGATCAGGCGCCGGGCGTAGGGCGCCACGGACTCGAAGTAGCGACGCTGGGCCTCGGCGTAGAGGGTGCCGAAGGCGAGGGAGGACTTGCCGGATCCGGAGACGCCGGTGAAGACGACGAGGGCGTCGCGGGGGATGTCGACGTCGACGCCTTTGAGGTTGTGCTCACGGGCTCCACGGACACGGACGGAACCGTCGGGAACGACGCGATCGGCGGAGCCGCGGGAACCGGACGGGGCCGGGCTGGTCATGGGGGCTGTTCTCCGGGGTGGGCGGCGCGGGGGCGTGGTTCATTTTGCCCCAGTCCCGCCCGCCTCTGCCGTACCAGCCATCCCACGGCCACCAGCGCCGCGGCCACTCCGTACGCCACGGTCCCCAGCAGGTTCGGATCCCCCACGGCTCTCCCGCCCACGTACTTCGCCACTCCCGCCACCGCGACGCCCAGCCACTCCCACCGCCCGTCCAGCGCCACCAGCACCACGAGCAGCAGCGCGTACCAGGAGTATCCGGGAGTCAGCAACAGGAACGCCGCCCCCGTCACCGTCAGCGCGCCCCGCCAGGGCCGCTCCGGATCCCCGCGCCACAGCACCCACCCCGCCGCCACGGCCAGCACGGCGAGTGCGGCCGGCAGCGCCCACGCGTCCGGCAGGACGAGCCGCAGCAGCGCGTACCGGTTGCGCGCGGACGCGTCGTCGTAGCCCTCCTCCTCCGTGTATCCGCCGAGATAGCCGAACACCGAGGAGCGCGAGACCAGCACGTACGGCAGATACCCGAGCCCCACGACCCCGCCCGCGGCCAGCAGCACCGCGGCCCCGCGCCGCCGGTGCCCCGGGCGCAGCGCGCCGCTCAGCGCCCCCGGGAGCGTCACCCCGGGCAGCAGTTTCGTGGCGATCCCGGCACCGAGCAGCGCCCCGCCGCCGGCCGCCCCGCGGCGCCGCCGGGCAAGGACGGCGAAGGCCGCCGCGGTCAACAGGGCGCCCAGTACGTCGACATGGGCGTTGTTGACGGCCTCGACGGGCACGGCAGGGCACCACGCCCAGTACGCGGCCCACCGCTCCCGCCCGCCGCCGCGCCGCCGCAGCGCGTACAGCAGCAGCCCCGACGTGCCGACGGCCAGCAGCGCCCCGCCGACCTGCAACGGCTTGTGCCGGGCGCCGGGCGGCGAGAGCTCGTGCACGAGGAGGAAATAGCCCTCGGCGACGGGCGGGTAAATGGTGTGCACGGAGGGACGGTTGATGCGCGTGCAGGCGACAGCGCCGGTGTCTGCAGGAATACGGGCGCGCCCGGGCCCGGCGCACTCCGCCCCCTCGGGGAAGAGCCAGCCGTCGCGCAGCGGCCGGAGCGCGGGGTCGGCCGGAGCGTGGTCGTACGGCGAGATCCCGGCGGCCTGCACCCGGCCGTCCCACGCGTAGCGGTACGAGTCCGTGCTCGTGCGGGGCTCGGCCAGCAGCCCGGTGACCGCCACCGCGGCCGCTCCCGTCAGCACCAGGGGCACCACGCAGCGCGCGGGCACCCGGCGCAACGCCCAGGCGGCTGCGGCGAAGAGGACCCAGGCCGCCGCGTACCAGCCGGTGAGCGCGGCCGGATCGGTGTCGTAGCCGTCGCTGCGGATCGCCGCCGCGAGGACGGCGGTGAGGGCGGCGAGGAGGGAGACGGTGACGAGGGAGGCGCGGTTGATCACACCGCTCAGCCTGGCACCGGAGGGGTGCCCGACGGGGCCGCGCGGCCCGGCCGTCCGCGTTTCGTAAGGTGTCGACCCGCCCGTAACGGCCGTGGGCCGGGGTGTGATGGAGGGCATGAAACTCCCCCGGCCCCCACTGCCCGTCTTCTCCGGGCGACTGCACGACGCCCGCACGGCCACCGCGATCGGCCGCTGGCTGGGACTGGCTCTCGTGGTCTGCTTCGTCACGGGCGTGATCAGCCACTACGAGCAGCACCCGCCCGCCTGGCTGGCGAACTCCCTTCCCAGCCGACCGACCTGGGGCTACCGCCTGAGCCAGGGCCTGCACGTGGCGAGCGGCATAGCCGCCGTTCCGCTCCTGCTGGCGAAGCTCTGGACGGTGTACCCGCGCCTCTTCGTGTGGCCCCCGCTGCGCTCGGTGCGGCATGCGCTGGAACGGCTGTCGGTGGCGGTCCTGGTGGCGACAGCGCTGCTGGAGCTGTTCACGGGGCTGCTCAACGCGGCCCAGTGGTATCCGTGGCCGTTCTCGTTCGTTCCGGTGCACTTCGCTCTGGCCTGGGTGCTGACGGGCTCGTTGCTGCTGCACGTGGCCGTCAAAGCACCGGAGATCCGGATGCATTGGCGCCGCGGCTCCCCCGGCACGCTGTCGCTGCCCGCCGAGGACGCCGTCGACCGGCGCGCACTGCTGACGGCGGTCGGCACGGCGGTGGGAGCGGTGACGGTGACGACCGCCGGCCAGTCCTTCACGCCCCTGTCCCGGCTGGACCTGCTGGCGCCGCGGCACCCGGACCACGGCCCGCAGGCCCTGCCGGTCAACCGCACGGCCGTGCAGGCGGGTGTGGATGCGCGGACCGTGCGGGACTGGCGGCTGCGGGTCGACGGCCCGCGCCCGTACGAGCTGAGCCTGGACGAACTGCGTGAACTTCCGCAGCGGGAGGTGGTGTTGCCCATCGCATGCGTGGAGGGCTGGAGCAAGTCGGCGCACTGGACGGGCGTCCGGATACGGGACCTGCTGGACCGCTCGGGCGCGCCGCCGGGTGCGCTGATCCGGGTGACGTCGCTGGAGCGGCACGGGGCGTACCGCGTGATGGTGATGCCGCATACGTACGCCCGCGACCCGCTCACGCTCCTCGCCCTGCGGCTCAACGGCGAGCCTCTCTCCTTCGACCACGGCCATCCGGCCCGCATCATCGCGCCGAACCGGCCGGGGGTGCTGCAGACCAAGTGGGTGGCACGGCTGGAGGTGTTGTGATGCGGGTGGCGCTGGGCGCGGTGGGCGTCGCGCTGATGGGGTTGGGGGTGTGGTCGCTGCTGTACGGGGCCGCGCCGCAGGATCCGTGGCCGGTGGTGCGGTGGCTGGCCGGGGCGGTGGTCGTGCACGACGGGATCGTGGTGCCGCTGACCCTGGCGGTGGGGTGGGCGGTGTCCCGGTTGCCCGCGCGGGGGGCGGTACGGATGGTACGGGTCGTGCGGGGGACGCTCCTGGTGATGGCCTGCCTGACGGCGGTGGCGTATCCGGTGCTGTTCCGGCCCGGTCCGCGGCAGAACGCTTCGGTTCTGCCGCTGGACTACGCCGCCAACTGGGGTGTGGTGCTTGCGGTGACGGCGGCGGCCGGGGTGGGGGTGGGGTGTCTGCAGTGGTGGCGTGGACGCCCGAGGAGGTAGTGCGGCGGTAGTGCGGCGGGCGGGGCCGAGCAGCCGAACTGCCCGGCCCCGCCCGCCCGGCTCATCAGCCGTAGGTCTCGACCCACATGTTGACGGCGCCGCCGCCCATGCCGCAGTCGAGGATCGACGCCTGCTCCGTACCCATGTTGCGACGGCCCTCGGTGCCGGTGTAGGGGCCACGGACACCGCTGACGTTGGCACAGTAGCCGTGGACTCTCCACAGGCCGTTGCCGCTGTCGCACATACCGACACCGGCACCGTCATCGCGGTTGTACGCGTGGCAGTTCGACGCGGCGCTGGCCGACGGAGCGGCGAAGACGAGGGCGCCCGCAATGAGGGCGAGGGCGCCGGAGGCGATACCGGCGGAACGCAGACGTGCTATGACAGCCATGACGAATCCTTTGGTCAGAAGGAATTTCCAGCACCGCGGGGTCCGGTCGGTCGATCCGGGCGGCAGGGTGCTGGTGCAGGATGCGGCGGGAGCGTAACCGGCTTTTTGCCGAACTGTCGATCGCGGTTGGACACTTGACCGCGGGGAAGCGGGGGCTCCTGTTCTGGCGGCACCAAGGCGCCCGTAGGGGCGCGGGGCTGTTACATGTGCGGCTCCGCCGCGTGGGCGCGACCAGCCACGACGCGCCTGCAGCCGAGGTTCTCGGGGCTTCGCCCCGGACCCCTGGGGTAGTGCCTCGGCTGCAGGCCGTCGGTGGCTGATCGCGCAGTTCCCCGCGCCCCTTACGGGGCGCTGCATGATCCGCCGGACACGCCCTGGCGGGGGTCCGTACCGAACACCCACGGCGCCAGCACGACGAGCCAACCGTCCGGGTCCTCGAACAGCACCGCACCACGCTCGGGCCAGTACGGATTGGCCGCGGCCACGGGCCGGTGCCCGCGCTCCTCCATGCGCCGCACGACGACGTCACGGGCCTCGGCCCCCTTGAGATACAGCACCAGTTGGTTCTCGGGATTCGGCTCGGGGATCCGCGGCCGCGCCCCGTGCTGCGTGATCTCCATCTGCACGGGCGCGCCGGGCAGTCCGAACACGACGCCGTCGTACCCGGCGTGACCACGCCAGTCGGCGAGCACGGGGAGGCCGAGGTCGTCGCGGTAGAAGGACAGGACGTCGTCGTACTTGGCCGTCGGCCGCGCGAACCGCACGGCACCGACGGCGAGATGATCGGGCCAGGTGGTGGTCATGGGGGCAGCGTGTCACGGGTGGGGGGCGGGGTTCGTCGGGCGGGCGTCGGGAGGGGGATGGGCCGTTGGTCCTAAGGCCTGTCCGGCCCACGTTCCCTGCGTGCCCGCTCGATGGCGGTGCCGGCTCTGGCAGGTGCTGCGTCCGTCTCACCGCCGACGAGGTCAGTAGTACTGGACCAGGCAGAACTCGTGCTCTTCGGGATCGGCCATCACCACGACCACGCCCTCGTCGTAGTCGTGCCGTTCACCGGTGAACGTGCCCCCGAGGGCGACGACTTGGGCGATGCCCTGGTCGATGTCGTCGACTGCGACGTCGAGGTGCAGACGCACCTTGCCGTGCTTCGGCTCGGTCACGGGCTGGAAGATGAGACGGGGCTGCGGGTCGTCGGGGCCGCCGCCGAGGTAGACCCAGCCGGGCTGGGACGGCCCCTCCGGGCGGTCCAGCAGCGCGCTCCAGAAGCCCGCCACGCGTTTCACATCGACGCAGTCGACAGTCACTCCGACCCAGCGGTTCGCCATGTGGTCAACACTCCTGTGCAGTCGTGCGGGAGACCGGAGACTACCCGGACGGCGACTCCCCGGGACAGGAAGGAGCAGCCCACGCCCAGGATTGATCACCATCACAAGCGCCCCGTAACCTGGCCGAATGCAGCTCATTGGAGAAATATCCACCGACCGCCCCCTGCTCGTCCTCGCGGTGAAGGAGGAAGCCGCTCACCTCGACGGCACGCTTCCCGTGCTGCTGACCGGGATGGGCAAGGTCAACGCGGCCACCGCACTGGCGACCGCGCTCGCCCGCGGGCCCAAGCCGTCCTCGATCGTCAACCTGGGCACGGCGGGTGCCCTGACGGCGGGCTGGGCGGGCAGCACACAGGAGATCGCGGTGGTGATCCAGCACGACTTGGACACCGATCTGCTGCACACGCTGACCGGCGACACGTTCGGGGGGCCGATCAAGCTCGCCGGTTCCGGAACCGGCCCCACCCTGGCGACCGGCGACACCTTCGTCTCCGAGTCGGCGGCACGCGAGCGGCTCGCGGCGCGTGCCGACCTCGTCGACATGGAGGGATACGCGCTGGCCTCGGTGGCCGAGCAGGCCGGGGTGCCCATCCGGCTGGTCAAGCACGTCAGCGACGAGGCCGACGAGGGTGCCGCGCGCAGCTGGCGCGAGTCCGTCGACAACTGCGCGCGGGTACTTGCCGCATGGGCCCGGACCAACCTCGCCTGATCCGCTCCTGATCCGCTCCTGATCCGCGAGTTATGCGGTGGTGATCGGCTGCTGCAGCCCGGTCACCCACCCGCGCGGGGGCCACCTACTTGCCGGCGCCCGGGTGGAGCCACGGCGAGGAGGTGGCCCGGAAGATGATGTCCGCTCCGAGGTAGTCGTTGGCGAAGTCCACGAACTCCTGCCGTGTGTACGGCTTCCCCGTGACGGGATTGGGGTACTCGAAGTCGGGTTCATGGACGGCCATCGCCACGAGCACCAGTTTCCCCCGGTACTGGTTCAAGTACCGGTACGCATTGTTCATGTGCGGCTTGCTGTACGGGAGCAGGTCCGGTCCGCCGACCCCTATACCGTGCTTCGTGACGAACTCGAACGACCGCTTCATGTAGCCGTTCTCATCGCCCCACCCGCACGGCCAGAAGTTGATGTACTGCACCATGGCGCTGGTCTTGAACACCGAGCAGACCATGAGGCAGCACCCGGACCGCTCACGAAGCACCACAAGTCCACTGCACGACTGCTTCGATGACCTGCCGCTGCCAGATCTGTGTCTGCGGATGTTCATGGTCCGGATCCTCGGGCATGGCGATCCCATGCTGCGCACCATCGATCTCCAGAAGCCGCCAATCAGCGGTCCCCAAGAGCGGCAGGAACTTCCGCGAGGACTCGACGGGAATGAACGTGTCCTTCGTCCCGTGCACGACGAGGGTTCGCTGACAGACCTTGGCCAGGTATTCGGCAGGAACCACGTGGAAGACCTCGTTGAGCAGGGGTCGCCCGAGCTTGAAGCTCGGTGAGTGGCGCAGATACCCCTGCGCGAGTAGTGACCGCGCCTCGTCTGACTGCAGGTGGTCTGCTCTCCAATACGGCTTCTGATCGATGAATCGACACTTTTAGTCGAACAGCGGATTGAACAGCACAAGTCCTCGAACCATCTGCGGCCAAGCGGCTGCAGCCATGGCTGTGGCGCCGCCGGAGAATCTGGCACCGATCAAATACACCGTCCGGGTACCGGCCTTCCCCATGACGAACCCGGCTGCCGAGCGGATGTCGTTGGCGACTGCAGCGAGCGTCAGATCCTCCTGGAGGCCTTCGCTGTCCCCATGCCCGCGCAGGTCGAAGCGCAGCACCGCCGTTCCTGCTGCCGCAAGTCCGGCAGAGAGCAGCCTGTAGAAACCGCCTTCCTCTCGCGTCACGCCTCCGCCGTGGATCAGTACAGCTCCACGACGGGGCTGGGGGACGGACTCAAACGTCCCTGCGAGCCGCAGCCCGTCCATGCTGCCGAACTCCACCGGTGTCTCGTACGAGTTCGATGTGGCGATCGAAAGCTCCCTTCCATCCCATAGCCCCCAAGTGGCGCCGGACGGTCAACAGTACGTACCCAGCAGTCACCGTTGTGACGCGCTCCGGCGTCACGGCAAGATCAGGCCCATGACGAAGACGCTGTTGGTCATGGGCGGTTCGCACTTCCTCGGACGGGCGGTTGCCGTCGAGGCCCTGGAGCGCGGCTGGCAGGTCCACGTGTTCAATCGCGGCAGGACCGGTAGGAACCCGCACGGAGTCACCGCGCTCCGCGGGGACCGTACCGATCCGGCCGAGCTCCGGCGGCTTGCCTCGCACGGCCCCTGGGATGCGATCGTCGACACCTCCGGAATGGACGCGGACGCGGTCGACGCCTCGACCCGGGCACTGGCAGACGTCACACAACGCTATGTCTACGTCTCCACCGTCTCGGTCTATGCCCAGTGGCCCATGAAGCCGCTGACCGAGGACAGTCCTACGCTGGCCGCCGCCCCCGCAGAGGGCGTTCCCGAAGACGTCAACGTGGCCTACGGCTTGGACAAGGCCCGTTGCGAGACATCCGCCCTGCGCAATCTGGGCAGCCGTCTGTCGATCCTGCGGCCGGGCGTCATCCTCGGACCGCACGAGAACATCGGCCGCCTGCCCTGGTGGCTGCGGCGCGTCGCACGTGGCGGCAGGATCCTCGCGCCGGGCCGTCCGGCGCAGCCGATTCAGCCCGTCGACGTACGCGACGTCGCCGCGTTCGCGTGCCACCGCGCACAACACGCCGACGGGCACGAAGTCTTCAATGTGGCTGCACCGACCGGGCACTCCACGATGCGGGACCTGCTGCTCGCATGCGCACGGGCAACCGGGACCAGCACCGGACAGGCCGAACTGGAGTGGGTCGACGACTCCTTCCTGCTCTCGCACGATGTGCGGCAGTGGACGGAGCTGCCCCTGTGGCGCACCTACCCCGCCACATGGCAGGTCGACGGCGCACGAGCCCGGGCCCAGGGCCTGGAATGCCGACCGTTGGAGCAGACGGTCACGGACACGTGGAGCTGGATGACGAGCGGTGAGGCCGTGCTGGAGCACGAGCGGGCTGCCAGGCACGGGATCAGCGAAGCCAAGGAAGCGGCGCTGCTCGAAGAGTGGCTGCGGGGCGGTCCAAGGCCTCACTGATCCAGGGCTCGGGGAGCCGATGCCGGCAGCAGGGTCCTGGCCGACTCCCTGCCGAAGGCCACCAGTCGATCCCCGAGTTCGGACGTCAGTCGTGCACGCGGGAACGGCCGACTCGCCAGCATGTCCCCCACGTTCGTCACACGTCGCATCAGACCGTCGACCCGGTGCTCGGGGGGAACGGCGAACACCGCCTCCAATACCTGTCCGGCAGCTTCCAGCTCCTGCTGAAGCAGGTGTCCGAACGCGAGGTCTGCAGCTGCTTCTGATTCCACTTTGACGGACCGCTGAGCCGGAGGCCGTGCCCGGACGAGCGCCAGTGCGCGGCCCGAGCAGGAGACCACACCGTCACCGTGCCCCAGTACGGCCCAAGAGGTTCCTGCGGACATCTGTGCGCGTTCTTCGCTGAATCCGAATTCACCACCGATGCCGTCGTGAAGGTCGTCCAGCATGCTTCGGTCGGTGAATTCGGCAGCGATCAGTTCACGCCGTGTGTCCTCCGCCTGGCCCAGGTGTGCGTATGCCCGGCCGGCAATGCTGTGCAGTCTGCTGCGAGCCGTGCCCGACGAAGCCCACTGCTGGGCGGCTCCGACGTGGAGGAGGGCTTCCCCCGGCCTGTGGTCCCAGTAGGCCAGGAGAGCAAGCGTTCCACTGCACCATGACATGAGGGGGTGGTAGTCGATGGGCCGCGCGTACATCATCGCGGCGTAGGTGAGTGTCTGCGATGCCTCCCGTGCCCCGAGGTCGAAGGCGGCGGCCGCCATCAGTGCAGATGCCTGGCCGGCGATCAGGTACAGGTCACGGGATTGATCCGGCCTGTGTGTGAGAGGCATGCGCCGTCCAGCCAGTTCGCGCATGCGTTTCGCGCTGATGAACACCTGGTAGGGAGCGATCCGGTGATAGGAGCGGGCAATGCGTTCCACCTCCGTTCGCATCAGCACGATGGCTTCAGCCGTCAGGGCCTGCGCGGCGGCTTCTCCGGCATGAGTGGCAGCCTCGTACGCCGACGTCATCAGTTCCTCGTCGTCGAATTCCGCTCCTCGCGACGGCGTCACGCAAGCGGGATCGGCAGCCGGTCGCGGTGCAGGGGCCAGGAGTTCGCGCGCGGAACAGGCGAACATGTGGTGTAGGACTCTGCAGGCCAACGGATGTGGCTGACGCCGTACTTCGCCCGTCAGCCAACGTGCGTACTGCCGCTCACCGACGGTCGCCTGCCGCATCTCCGGATCGTTGTCCCGTTCGCCGAGGGAACGGGCGGCCCGCTCGAATTCGCGGCAGAACTGTTTGTACGGCTCGATGTTCTGCTGCCTCACCAGTCTCCGCAGCAACGTTTCCGGGGCGGCTTCCATGCCTCCTTGAGTATCACCGTCGGCCGGTCCTTGATGCTCGCTCCCCGAAGATGACAGGAAGACGTCACCTGCGTGGCGTGATGGAGCAGAACGCGTCGATTCGAGGCAGGCATAAGGCGGTTCCGCGGCATGGAGATGTCCTCGCGCGTGGCCGAGGCTCCTCCCATAGGACGATCACCGTTGTGATCGAGGCACACTCGGATGGGGAGAGCCCGTGGGAAGCACAGCCCTACAGAACAATGCAGCGGAGTCGGCCGCCGGGCCGAACCTGCGAGCCATCCTCCGCACCGCCACCCGCGTCCTCCACGACGACCCGGCCGTCCGCCCTCAGGACACCCGGCAATGCACCGAGGCGAGTTCGCTCCTGCGCGAGCACCTGCAGGAGCTGATCCCGGCTGTGGAACGGCAGCTCCGGGAACCCGGCTCGCCCCCGGCAGGGAACCGGGTGCTCGCCGCCGCGCAATGGTGCCTCGCCATGGAGCCGCGCCCCGGAACCCGCGGTATCGTCTCGCACACCGAGCTCCTGGCCATCAACGTCCAACGGCTCGCCGCACTTCTGCCAGGACACACCTCCGGCGCACCCCGCGCCGCCTTGTACGCCTGCATCCACGACGGCAGCGATCCCGCGGCTGTCATGCGCCGGCTCCACCGGCTCGCAGCCGTGCACGGCGCATCCGTCGCCGTGGCCGAGTACGACACGGGGCCGCTGCAGCGCCCCTGCGGCACCCGTTTCGCCTGGCGCCGGATCACCGAGCAGCTCGCCTACGGCGGGAACGGCTCCGTACAGCTGCTCCTCGCACCGGCTGCCGAGCAGATCGCGCTCGCGGACACCGCCCGTGCGACGGTCGAAGGCCGGCTGCGCTCGCACGGCGTCGCCGTCCGCTACCTGTCGCCTCCCGACGACAAGTCGTAACCGGCGTCAATTTCCCGGTAGTCGAGGACGACATGCGTTCTGGCGCTCCGACGGTCCACGGCCCTACATTCCCTGACGCTATGTCAGGCATACATCAGTCCACGAGAAGGGGCAGCACCCTCATGAAGCGGATACACAGATCCAGGCTGATCCTGACCCTGCTCGCCGTGCTGGCCGCCGTCCCGGCCACCGCCGTCGGCGCGGCGTCGGCCGAGCACAAGGCCGTCGCCGCCCCGCACGTCACGGTCCGGGACGCCACCGACATCACCGGTCTGTACCAGCTCAACGCCAACGGCTACACCGGCACCCTGCACATCCTGAGCGCGAGCCAAGGGCAAGTGCAGGCCGACATGCGCTTCTACGCACTCGGCTACGACGAGCGCGTCAGCGGCACCTGGTCCGACACCTCCCGGACGCTCACCCTCTCGCGCCCGCTCGCCGGGAGTTCCGAGGTGCAGACGTACACGCTGTGGGCGGGCGGGAGCAACACGGCCACCTCGCACCTGATGTTCGGCGGCTACTTCACCGACTCCTCCGCCGGCCGCTACGGCACGTTCGCAGAGTGGATGTGGCGCTGACGTCGTCACCGCTCTGACAGACGACGGTGGGTGGCGAAGGTATCGGCAGGGTCGTTGACCGCCTCCTGCACGACGACAGGAGGCTGCGCCCAGCTCGGTCCACCACGGCCAGGGCCGCCGCCAAGGCGGCGGCCCGGACCGGCTCTATGATGCCCCTCGCCTGCGGCGGCGGAGGGCGAGGAGACCACCGGCGAGCGCGGCCGCGACGCCGGAGCCGCCGAGGATCGCCGGGGTCGGGGACGAGGAGTGCGACGACGGTTGGGCGGCGGGCTGGTAGCCGCTGGAGAAGCCCTTCGTGGCGTAGTCGGAGCCCGGCATCTTGTCGGCGTACCGGCCCTTCACCAGGTTCTGGTAATCGGCGAAGGACACCGACGACTGGCCGCCGAGGCCGCTCTTGGCCGCGTCGTTGAGCGGTGTGACCTGGTTGAGCGTCAGCTGGTACCAGGCGTGGAGCTGTGGCTCGGAGAACACCGGGTTGGCCGCCGTGCCCTTGCCCGCGTAGCCGGCGTCGCTGTCGCTTTCGCGTACGGCGGCCAGGTGCCAGCCGCCGCCCTGAGTGGCGCCGAGCAGGACCGTGGCGCTGCGTGCGTTGCCGGCGTTGACCGGGGCTGCCACGTAGGAGAGTTGAAGGGCCGTGGCGGCTGTGGGCAGGGCCTTGCCGGACACGAAGTCCGAGGTGATCTCGAACACGGCCAACGGGGTTTGCCCCACGGTGAAGGACGGTTGGCCTTCACACGGATTGGTCGTGGAGGGGATCGACTGCGACTTCCGCTGGCCGCCCTGAGGAATGGGGACGCTGAGAAAGCGGCAGATGGCATTGTGGACGTCGGTCGATTTCAGCGTGTCCACCGCGCTCTGGAGATCCGGGATGTCGGGGGGAGCTGCGGCGGCGTGGGCCGGGAGCGCGGTCACGGCGGACAGCAGTGCCGTCGCAGTGAGCGCGAGACCGAGCGGGCGGCGGGTACGCCGATGTGAACTCGGCGCTGATGACATTCTGTTGATGGACATGATGTCTGCCTCACGTGGCCGAGACGCCGATTTGGGTATGGGTCCAGTTGAACGAGCTGTTGCTCACGTAGTCGTTGTAGTTCCACCAGGTGTACGTCTGGGTGGCCGGCCAGGGATCGGCGACGGCGATGGTGTTGTTGGTCTCGTCGTAGCCGTAGATGACGTTGAAGTGGCCGCCGCCGGACTTCCAGCCGATGCGTGCCAGGAAGGGACGTGAGGCATCGACCTCGGTGTGGGTCTGGTCGAACGAGGCCGCGCTGTACTGGAGAGTGCCGGTGTTGGCGAAGCCCATGAGGCGCCAGGCGCCGGCGATGTCGTTGGGGGTCGCGGGCTGGTTGGCGCAGCTGACGCCCGTGGCCCGGTTGGCCAGATTGCAGAAGTCGGTCTGGCTGTAGTTGTAGCCCCACCAGCTGGCGATGGTGTTGCCCGAGGCGTCCCAGCACCACTGGCTCTGTTCCTGCTTCTGCATGTTGATCGAGTCGTAGGCGCCGGCGTGAGCCGTGCCGACGGCGGTCACCGTCCACCCCGACACGGCAAGCGCCAGAGCGGACACGGTGGTTGCGAGCTTGTTTCTGCTCATTGTCCTGCCTTTTCGTGAAGGGGGTGCAGGGGGCGTGGTGTTCGGGCGTCGGCACGGCCGAGGCTTCGGGAGCGGGCCCATGAAGCATGGGAAGGAGAAGGGGAGGAAGGTGAATACGAAAGTGGGTGCTCGCCGTGCGATCGCGTTGCCGTTGATGATTGATGCGGCAACGGCGTTCCCCCGGAGTCGACACGTTCCGCGCCGAACGGGCGCCTCCAAATCGGGAAGCCAGTGCCAGAGAAGCGCATGGTGTCAACCTCGACCAGGGGCCGGGCGCGAACTTCACCCGGGTGAGTGAAACACTCCGATAATGGTTCCGCACTGCATTCCGGCCGTGCCGGTGACGTCATCCGTCACCAAATGCGGGAAGGTGATGGTGAATTGCCTCGCGCATCGGTGATCCTCGCCTTCGTAAAGGCGATCGGTATCAGCGATGCGGATCGGCCGCCAAAGCGGGCGCTCCGTCGAATTCGACGGCCCCGCCGAAGCCCCTGCCGAGCACTGGTTGCTGCAGTTCTGGCCGAGCTCCGGCTAGGGCCTGTCCGCCGGATCATGTGGTTTGCGCTGTGAGGACGCGAGGACCGGGTCGGGTACGCGTGGCTCTCAGAGAGCGACGCCCGTGAGGTGCCGGTAGAGCACCTCGTGCCCCTCCGGCGTGGGGTGCAGCCCGTCGGCGAAGAGGTCGGGGCGGTCACGCAGCGGTTCCCACAGATCGAGATGGTCCACGTGATGAACGGCACACCAGGAACGCAGGTCCTCGCGGAGGGCCGAGGCGCGTTCATGGGTGAAGGACATGCCTTCATAGGCGGGGGCCCGGCCCTCGTCGAGCCAGATGGGGCCGACGACGACCAGCCGCGCACCGTGGGCCAGGGCCGTGGCCGCCAGCGCGTCGAGACTCTCTTCCAGGCGGATCGAGCCGTTGCCGGCCGAGGACACGTCGTTGATGCCTGCCGCGACCACGAGGGTGTCGGGGAGGCGAGCCGGCAGTAGAGCAGGGGTCTGCTCGGCGACCTCGGCGAGCGTCAAGCCGGGGACGGCAAGGTTGAAGACGCGGTTGTCGGTCTCGTCCGCAGCGATATGGCCGCTGGCCAGGCGGGCCGCCCAGCCGCCCTGCGGATCGCAGCGCCCGTACGCGATGCTGTCGCCGACGATCACGATGCGAGAGGCCGGGCGCAGCGGCTGCGCGTCCAGGTAGGCCCATGCGCTCGCACCCGAGGAGAGCCGTACTCGGCGGCGGACGTAGTCGTCGACCTCGTAGTCGTCTGCGGCAGCCAGCTCGGCGTCCGTGAGGTGCAGCACGGCACCCTCGACCTCGGCGCCGATCCGGCGCTCCAGCGTGAGATGGACGTCGAGGCCACTGGTGGCGATCACCTCGGGGTCGGCGATCCGGATGGGCCGGGTCGTGTGTCCGGCGAGCGCGGCCGGCGTCCGGGGAACGGCCTGTCCGAAGATGGTCTTCTGGACGCGCTCGTCCAGGAGAGTGCCGAAGGAGAACAGGGCATGGGGGCGGGTCTCGTTCACGGAAGTGCAGTCTTTCTAGGGCAAAGTGCGCATGACGGCGCCCTCGATGATGGAACTCTTGAGCGATCTTAGGGGTGGCGGCTCAGCCGGGGCCAGAGGCTCGGCCCGGGAAGAAGTCGGCGCTTTGGACGTACTCCATCGCCTTGTCGAACTCCGGGTCGCCGACGCGCTGTTCCATCTCCTGCGGGCTCAGGTCCTCCACGCGGGTCTGGATCCAGTACAGGTTGCCCAACGGGTCGCGCACTCGCCCGACCCTGTCGCCGAAGGACAGGTGGGTGACCTCGGTGACCGAGGTGCCGCCGGCCGCAACGGCCTTCCGGTGCACGGCGTCGGCGTCCTCGACGTAGAGGCGGAGGAAGCCGGGGGTCGGCGGCCACTCCGGCCGTGCGTCGAACATCATCACCACCGAGTCACCGATCCGCACCTCCGCATGCTCGATGTTTCCGTCCTTGCCGGCCAGGCACGCGAGCTCCTCCGCGTCGAACGCCCTCTTCATGAAGTCGATGAGCTGGACCGTGTCGCGAGAGATGATCCACGGCGTCACCGTGTTGTAGCCCTGGGGAACAGGCTTGACGGACATCCGGCTGCCTCCTGGTGGTGCGAGTGCCTCAACTGGTGATGACGCTAGCTCCGATCTAGGTCAATCCATGTCCCAGAAGGGTCACCACCTCCCCAACGCCACGAACTCCCTCCCCTCCGCTCCCCATTGCTCCGTCACCGCCCACCCCGACTCCCGCGCATGCCGCAACAGCGCGGGCACACCGACCCGTGCCCACGGGAACAAGGAGCCCAGGCGCCCCCTCCCGTCGTCCACCCGTACCTCCACCCGCTCGTCCACGTCCGCCGGCGCCGCCTCCACGAGCAACCGGCCTCCCGGCGAGACGACTTCGGCGACGCGCGCCAGCAGCGCCACCGGGTCCCCGCCGATGCCGACGTTGCCGTCGACGAGCAGCGCCGTTCCCCAACGGCCCTCCCCCGGAAGCCGGTCGAAGACCGACCGGCACAGGGCCGCTCCCCCGGTGCGACGGGTGCGGGTGACGGCTGCGGGGCTGACGTCCACGCCCAGGGCCACATGACCCAGGGCCGCGAGGGCCGACACCAGGCGGCCCGGGCCGCAGCCGATGTCGATGACCGTGCCGCGGCAGCGAGCGAGGACGGTCATGTCTGCCGGGTCCGCCGCGGCGCACCAGCGCTCCACCTCCAGGGGGAGCAGCCAGCCGTCCGGGCGGCGCAGGAACAGGGGGCCGCTGCCGGCCCGTACCGCGTCCGCGTACGGGTCCGCGCACCAGGCCGTCATCGGGCGAGCCGGGCGGCCAGGGCCGCGAAGCGGCCGTGCGGGGCGGCGGCGGCCACGCGGGGCACGTCCGGGGCGGTGTCGACGTCGCGGAGTTCGGGGAGTTCGCGGACGGTCAGGCCGGCGGCGGACAGGCGTGCACGCTGGTGCGCACCCGTCTGCGGCGTCGACATCGGTACGCCGCGCAGGAGTTCGGGGCGGGGGTCGGCGAGCCCCAGCGCCCAGAAGCCGCCGTCGGCCGCGGGGCCGAACCACGCGTCGCAGTCGTGCCAGGCGTCGTCCGCCAGCGCGGGGGCGAGCAACTCGGCCGTCACCTGTGGGGTGTCCATGCCGATCAGCAGCGCCGGGCCCGTGCACCCCGCGAAGGCCTCCGCCAGACGTTCGTCCAACTCGCCCGCGCACTGCGGCACCACGTCGAAGCCCGGCGGCAGCCACGGGCCGGGGCTGCCGTCGAGCGCGAGCACGCGGCGGGCGGCAGGCATGGTGCGTACGGCGTGCAGGGTGTCGGCGAGGGCGGCTTCGGCCAGCGCCGCGGCCTCGTCGGGGGTGTACGGGGGCGTGAGCCGGGTCTTGACGCGGCCGGCCCGCGGCTCCTTGGCGATCACCAGAAGGGTCGTCACCGCAGCACCGCCCGCATGTCGCGCACCGCGCACCACGTGCCGCGCCAGGTGCCGGTCACCTTCGACCGGCCCGTGCGCGGCAGGTACGGCACGTCCGTCTCCGTCACCCGCCATCCCTCGGCGGCGGCCCGGACGACCATCTCCAGCGGGTAGCCGCTGCGCCGGTCGGTCAGGCCCAGGGCCAGCAGCGGTTCGCGCCGGGCGGCCCGCATGGGGCCGAGGTCGTGCAGGGACAGGCCCGTGCGGCGGCGGAGCATGCGGACGAGGGCGAGGTTGCCGGCGCGGGCGTGGAGGGGCCAGGCGCCGCGGCCCTGCGGGCGGCGGCGGCCGAGGACGAGGTCGGCGGAGCCGTCGCGGACGGCCGCGACGAGTCCGGTGAGCAGGCCGGGGTCGAGCGAGGCGTCGCAGTCGCAGAAGCACACGAGGTCCGCGGAGGCGGCCCGCAGCCCGGCGTGGCAGGCGGCGCCGAAGCCGCGGCGCGGCTCGTGGACGACGGTGGCGCCGAGGGAGCGGGCGACGTCCGCGGAGCCGTCGGACGAGCCGTTGTCGACGACGACCGCGCGCCAGCCGTCGGGGATGCGGGCCAGCACCCAGGGCAGGGCGGCGGCCTCGTCGAGGCAGGGGAGGACGACGTCCACGGGAGCCGTCACCGTGGAGGACGTGGTCGAGTGGGTCACCCCTCTCACCTTACGAAGACAATTCCGGCAATTCGGATCCACGGTCCTTACAGAACGAGGACGTCACTCCTGGTGAGAGCTCTCGGCACGGCATCGCGGACGCGACAGTGCGAGGCTTGCGGCATGCAGCAGCACCCGCCCCCGCCCTCACCCCCGCACCGCGTCCTCGTCGTCGACGACGATCCGACCGTCGCCGAGGTCGTCGCCGGATACCTCGACCGCGCCGGCTTCGCCGTCGACCGCGTCGCCGACGGCCCCGCCGCCCTGGAACGGGCCGCGGCCGCCCCGCCCGCCCTCGTCGTGCTCGACCTGATGCTCCCCGGCATGGACGGGCTGGAGGTGTGCCGGCGGCTGCGCGCCGGCCACGGCCCGCTGCCGGTCGTCATGCTGACGGCACGCGGCGACGAGGACGACCGCATCCTCGGCCTGGAGGTCGGCGCCGACGACTACGTGACCAAGCCGTTCTCGCCCCGCGAACTCGTCCTGCGCGTGGAGGCCGTGCTGCGCCGCGCGCAGGCCGCCGTTCCCGCATCCGCTCCCCCGCTGCGCGCCGCCGGTCTGACGCTCGACCCGGCGGCCCGCCGCGCCACCCGCGACGGCACCGAACTCGCCCTCACCCTGCGGGAGTTCGACCTGCTGGCGTTCCTGCTGCGGCACCCCGGGCGGGCGTGCAGCCGCGAGGAGCTGATGCGCGAGGTGTGGGGCTGGGAGTTCGGCGACCTGTCCACGGTGACCGTGCACGTGCGACGGCTGCGCGCCAAGGTCGAGGACGACCCGGCACAGCCGCGCCTGATCCGCACCGTGTGGGGCGTCGGGTACCGCTTCGAGGGCGAGGGGACTCCCACATGAAGGACGTCCTGCTCATCGCCCTGTTCGCCTTTCTCGGCGCCGCGGCCGCCGGGCTGGTCGGAGCCGTCGCCCTGCGGGCGCTGCGCCACCGGTCGGTGGCGGTGTCGCTGACCGTCGTGGCCGCGGTGTCGGTGACGGCGATGCTCGCCGGGACACTGGCCGTCGCCTGGGCCATGTTCCTGTCCTCGCACGACCTCACGGTGGTGACGACGGTGTGCGCGATGGCCGCCGTGGTCTCGCTGGCGACGGCCCTGCTGCTCGGCCGCTGGGTGGTCGCCCGCAGCAACGCCCTGACACAGGCGGCCCGTTCCTTCGGCGAGGGCGGCAGCTTCGCCGCACCGGGCGGGAGTGCAACGGCGGAACTGGCCGCCCTTGGGCGTGAGCTGGCTGCCACGAGCGAGAAACTGGCGCGGTCGCGGGAGCGCGAGCAGGCGCTGGAGGCGTCCCGGCGCGAGCTCGTCGCATGGATCTCGCACGACCTGCGGACGCCGCTGGCCGGGCTGCGGGCCATGTCCGAGGCGCTGGAGGACGGCATGGCCGAGGACCCCGAGCGCTACTTCCGCCAGATCCGCACCGAGGTGGACCGGCTCAACTCCATGGTCGGCGACCTCTTCGAACTGTCCCGCATCCATGCCGGGGCGCTGCCGCTGAGCATCGGGCGCATGTCGGTGTACGACCTGGTGGGCGACGCCCTCGCCGGGGTCGGGCCGCTGGCGCGGGAGTACGGGGTGCGACTGGTGGGCGACGCGGTCGAGGCGCTTCCCGTCGAGGTCGACGGGAAGGAGATGACGCGCGTGCTCGGCAATCTCCTCGTCAATGCGATCCGGCGGACCCCGGCCGACGGGACGGTGGCGGTGGCGGCGCAGCGGGAGGCGGACACCGTGGTGGTGTCCGTGACGGACGGCTGCGGGGGCATTCCGGAGGAGGACCTTCCGCGCGTCTTCGACACGGGGTGGCGGGGGACGGAGGCCAGGACGCCTCCGGCGGGGGCGGGGCTGGGGCTCGCCATCGTGCGGGGGATCGTGGAGGCGCATGCGGGGCGGGCGGCGGTGCGGAACGTTCCGGGTGGCTGCTGCTTCGAGATCGTGCTGCCGGCTGCGCGGGCGTGAGGCGTTGTCCCACATGGCGTTGTCCCGCATAGCGCGGTCCGGTCAGTGGGTGCCGATCCGCGCGGCCACACAGGGGTCCTCGTTGCGGTAGCCGAGGCGGGTGTAGAGCCGGTCCGCTGGGGTGTTGTCGGCAAGCTGCCACAGCGTGCAGAAGCCGTACCGGCGGACGGCGTACCGGGTCAGCCACGAGGTGAGTGCCGCGCCGAGCCCCTGGCCGCGCAGGGCCGCGTCGGTCGCGACGGACGCCATCAGCGGCGCGCCGCTGTCCCGCAGACTGCTCATGGCGCCGCACGCCACCAGCCGCCCGCCCGCGTCACGGATCCCCGCCCAGAGACCGACGTCCGAGGAGCCGGGCCCGGTCGAGTGGGCCGGGCTGTGCTCACCGAGGAAGGCGAGCAACTCGCCGTGGTGCGCCTCGTCCAGCTCGGTCACCCGCTCCTCCGCCGGATGGAGCGGCGGCTCGTCGAGCGTCCAACGGAAGAGCCAGGCGACCGGGTCGGTCACCGCGAGATGGCGGCCGAGCAGCACGTCGGCGCCCCGCGGTCCGGTGAACTCCCTTACAATTCCGGGGAGTTGATGAGCTGCGCGGAGGGCGAGTCCGGCTGCGGCAGTCGGATCGCCGACGCTCCACAGGTGGCCGCGCAGCTCGTCGAGCCAGGCCACCGCACCGTCGCCGGACCAGCCGATCCGGCCGGCCGGACGCGGGCGCGCGGCGCCGAAGCGCAGCAGGGCCGAGCCGGTCTGCAGCTCCAGGCCCTGGGTGAACAGGTTCGCGGTCCGGGGAGGAAAGGTCGTCGCCTGCATCGTTCTCTGGGGGAAGGATTCCTCTGGGAGGGGGCGGAAGGGCGGGCGAACGGTCCGGATCTGCGCAGGGCAGGGCCGGAACCGTCGTTCGAGGATGGGAGATGTGGGGAATTCGGGCGGCCGCCGCGCACGTGGCAGAGCGCCTGGCGAACCGGAGAACCCACTGTCGCACACCGCCCCCGGCCCGATGCAAATCTGCACCATGGCGGCCCGCCCGGCGGCCTTTGCCGTACGGGTCACGCCATCTCCGCCACCCCCTCCGCAAAGCCCACAGCCGGGCGCCACCCCACCTCCTCCCGCAGCCTTCGCGACGTCGCCGTCACATGACGGACGTCACCCAAGCGGTACTCCCCCGTCACCACCGGCTCGGGTCCCCCGCACGCCGCTGCCAGGGCACAGGCCAACTCGCCGATCGTGCGCGGGCTGTCGCTCCCGCAGTTGTACGCCCGCAGCCCGCCGCCGGGCGAATCCGCTTCCAGGGCCAGTACGTTCGCCTTCGCCACGTCCCGCACGTGCACGAAGTCCCGCCGCTGGCGGCCGTCTTCGAAGACCTGCGGCGCCTCGCCCCGCGCGAGGGCCGAGCGGAAGAACGACGCGACGCCCGCGTACGGCGTGTTGCGCGGCATTCCGGGCCCGTACACGTTGTGGTAGCGCAGCGCCACCGCGCTGCCGCCCGTCGCGCGGGCCCAGGACGCCGCCAGGTGTTCCTGGGCGACCTTGGTCGCCGCGTACACGTTGCGCGGGTCCAGCGGCGCGTCCTCGTCGACGAGCCCCGGCGTCAACTCCCGTCCGCAGCACGGGCACGGCGGCTCGAAGCGGCCCGCCTCCAGGGCCCGGGGTTCCCGCGGGCCGGGGCGGACCGGGCCGTGGGCGGGGCAGTCGTAGCGGCCCTCGCCGTAGACGACCATCGACCCGGCGAGCACCAGCGTGCGGACGCCCGCCTCGTGCATGCCGGCCAGCAGCACCGCCGTGCCGAGGTCGTTGCACGCCACGTACGCGGGCGCGTCCGCGAATTCCTTGCCGAGACCGACCATCGCGGCCTGGTGGCACACGGCGTCGACGCCCTTCAACGCCCGTGCCACGGCCTCGGGATCGCGGACGTCGTCCGCGGGCACGAGGCCGGTGTCCATGACGACGGGCTCGTGCCCACGGGCGGTGAGGGCACTGACGATGTGCGAGCCGATGAAGCCCGCGCCTCCGGTGACGAGTACACGCATGACGTCGACGCTAGAGGCGGTTCACCGGCCGCGCACCGCCCCGGGGCGTTCCGTCACAGGTCCGTAAGGCCCGTGCTCCGCGCCTCCCAGCGCTGTTCGACCTTGCCGAAACGCCAGTACGCGAGCGCGATCGCCCACACGACCACGAACAGGCCCACGATGACGAACCCGACGTTGTCGAGGTCGAGTCCCGAGATCCAGCCCGTGACCGCGTCGTTCAGGTCGAGCTTCTCGTGCAGGACGCCGACGAGTTCGATGGTGCCGATGAGGAAGGCGACCGCGATCGACAGTCCGGTGATGGTGAGGTTGTAGTAGACCTTGCGAACGGGGTTGGAGAACGCCCACTGGTAGGCGAAGTTCATGAACGTGCCGTCGAGCGTGTCGAACAGGCTCATGCCGGCTGCGAACAGCAGCGGCAGGCACAGGATCGCGTACCAGGGCAGGCCGGCGGCCGCGCCGCTGCCCGCCATCACCATCAGGGTGACCTCGGTGGCGGTGTCGAAGCCGAGGCCGAAGAGGAAGCCCAGCGGGTACATCTGGCCGGGGCGGGTGATGGAGCGCGTGAAGCGGCCGAGGATGCGGTTCATGAAGCCGCGCGAGTCCAGCTGCTGCTCCAGCTCGGCCTCGTCGTAGCGGCCCTCGCGCATGGCGCGGAAGATGCGCAGGATGCCCGCGAGGGCGACGAGGTTGAGGGCGGCGATGAGGTAGAGGAAGCCGCCGGAGACGGTGGTGCCGACGACGCCGAGCGTCTGGTGGGTGGCGGAGTTCTCGTTCATCAGCGTCCCGGCCAGGTGCGTGCCGCCGCTGACCAGGGCGGCCAGCGCGACGACCACGCTGGAGTGCCCGAGCGCGAACCAGAACCCGACCGAGACCGGACGCTTGCCGTCCGCCATCAGCTTGCGGGTGGTGTTGTCGATGGCGGCTATGTGGTCGGCGTCGAAGGCGTGCCGCATGCCGAGGGTGTAGGCGGTGATGCCGAGCCCGACGCCGTAGACCTTGGAGTCCACCGTGTAGTGCCGGGGGACGACGAGCAGGAAGAGCACGCCGAAGGCGGCGACGTGCAGGGCGGCTATGACGGCCAGCAGACCGGCGGTGCGCACGGTGTCCTGGCGGCGCCATTGGAAGGACGGCTGCGTACTAGTGGGGACTTCTGTGGTTCCGGTGGGCAGAGTCATCTGCGGGTCACGCTCCAGCACCTCGTGGATCAGTTCGTGAGATGCCGTGGCCGGTCTCCTGGCTTACGGGTACGCGCGCGCCCGCCCCTGCCTTCCCGGCCGCCGGATGCGGCCAGTGGCACCGCGCGCCCTGCGGGGCGTGCGGAAGGAGGCGGAAGCTCCCCGATCACAGTGGCGAGGGCCGCTCCGGAATGGGGCCACTAGGGCCTGTCCGATGGGTCAGTGCGGGCCCCGCGGCGTCTGGCGCTGGGGGCACCTCCCAGCGGTAGCTGGGGGAGCATCGCAAGGCGGAGCATCACCCGCGTACTGGGCGTACTCGGGTGATGCGACAACGCAGCGAGGTGCCGTGCCAGGCGCCGCGGGGCCCGTGCTGACCCATCGGACGGGCCCTAGGGCCCGCCACCGGTCTTCCCGAACACCACGGCCGGGCCACCTTAGCGCCCTGACCTCAGGCGGTGGCAAAGATGTGGCAATTGCCATGCCCATGCAGCGGAACGGGTACCGACACTTCTGTGCGGATGTCCGCATGTGATGGACGGTCATGCAGGCCGGTGCTACGAGTGCAGCAGTGCGCGACGAGAGAGGGCTGATCGCCATGGCAGCAGAAAACCCAGCAGCAGACCCAGCAGCAGACAGAGATCGCAGTCCCGACCACAGGCCCACCGGGCAGGACGTCGGCTTCGAGCGCCGCATCGGGCTGTTCCAGGCGACGGCCATCAACATGAGCCAGATGTGCGGGATAGGCCCCTTCGTCACCATTCCGCTCATGGTCACGGCCTTCGGCGGGCCGCAGGCCGTCATCGGCTTCGTCGCGGGCGCCGTGCTGGCCCTCGCGGACGGGCTGATCTGGGCCGAGCTGGGGGCCTCGCTGCCGGGCGCGGGCGGCAGTTACGTGTATCTGCGGCAGGCCTACCAGTACCGCACCGGCAAGCTGATGCCGTTCCTGTTCGTCTGGACGGCGATGCTCTTCATCCCGCTCGCGATGGCCACGGGCGTCATCGGCTTCGTGCAGTACCTCGCCTACCTGTGGCCCGGGATGACGCAGACCCAAGGGGACGTCACCGGGCTGGTGTTCATCGCGGTGGTCGTCGCGCTGCTGTGGCGGCGGGTGGAGAACATCGCGCGGATCACCGCCGTGCTGTGGGGCGTGATGCTCGCCTCCATCATCCTCGTCATCATCGCGGCCTTCACCCACTTCAGCGCCCATCTCGCCTTCACCTATCCCGCCCACGCCTTCGAGGTGACGTCCAATCAGTTCTGGCTGGGCTTCGCCGCGGGTCTGACGATCGGCATCTACGACTACGGCGGCTACAACACGGCCGCGTACATGGGCGCCGAGATCAAGAATCCCGGACGCACCCTGCCGCGCGCCATCGTCTGGTCCATCTTCGGCATCATGACGGTCTATCTGCTGCTGCAGATCGGCACCCTCGGGGTCGTCGACTGGAAGGAGATGCTGGACCCGAACTCCACGGCCGGCTCCTCGGTGGCCTCGGCGGTGCTGGAACGGACGTGGGGCAAGCACGCCGCGGACGTCGTCACCGTGCTGATCCTCGTCACGGCCTTCGCCTCGGTCTTCACCGGGCTGCTCGGCGGCTCCCGGGTGCCCTACGACGCCGCGCGGGAGAAGGTCTTCTTCCGCCCCTTCGGCGTCCTGCACCCGCGGCACCGCTTCCCGGTGCTGCCGCTGGTGACGATGGGGGTCATCGGCGCGATCGGCTTCCTGATCGGGCGTCACACCGACCTCAACACGCTGATCCAGCTGCTGACCACCGTCATGGTGATCGTGCAGGCGCTGTCCCAGGTCCTGGCAGCCACCGTGCTGCGCCGCCGCCAGCCGGGCCTGCGGCGGCCGTACCGGATGTGGCTCTACCCGCTGCCCAGCGTGGTCGCGGCGGTGGGCTGGATCGTCATCTACGGCTACGCGGACCGCAGTTCCCCGGGGCGGCACCCCATCGAGTGGTCGCTGGTGTGGGTCGCGGCGGGCTGTGTGGCCTTCGTGCTGTGGGCGGCGTACGAGAAGGTGTGGCCGTTCGGACCGCGGGAGATCAGCGAGGAGTACCTGGACCCCGCCCCCGCGGACACGGCTCCGGGAGCGGGCGGCGACCCCGAGGACGACCCCGGCAGCACGGAGCCCGCACCCGCCTGACGGCGGGCCGGCCCCCGTGGCCGCCCGCCTTGATCACCTTTGTCCGGCCCGACACCGGCTT
Organism: Streptoverticillium reticulum; assembly: GCF_047456005.1. Lineage (NCBI taxonomy): Bacteria > Bacillati > Actinomycetota > Actinomycetes > Kitasatosporales > Streptomycetaceae > Streptomyces > Streptoverticillium reticulum. The sequence goes on from NZ_CP179755.1 coordinate 1,486,736, forward strand.
CGTGGCCGAACGGTGATAAAACGGCACCCATGCCCGTGACCTCCGCTCCCTCCGCCAAACCCCCTGCCACGCCGCGCCGGCTGCTGTGGCACCACCTGATATTCGGGCTCTGGTATCGGCCCGTCGACGTGCTCGACGAAGCCCGGGACCGGAGCGTCTGGGGGGCGGCCATGTTCCTCAGCCTGCTGTGCGGAGCGCTGGGGACGCTGGGCAAGGACTCCTTCTGGGTCCAGTGGGGCGTGAGCCCCGTCCTCGCCCTGGAGGCCATGGCCATCGCCGCCGGGGTGACGCTGGTGGCCACCCTGTTCCTCGGCGCCGTCACCCACGCCATAGCCCGACGGCTGGGCGGCAACGGCCGGTTCGCGCCGACCACCGGCCTGTTCGCCGTCGTCTTCTGGGCGACGGACCTGCCGCGGCTGTTCCTCAACACCTGGCTGCCGGCGGACTCCGTGCCGGTGCAGGCGGCCGCTTCCGTCACCGCGGCCTTCGGCTGCGTGATCGCCACCCTGCTGATCCGCGGTCAGCACCACCTGCCGACGCACAAGGCCGTGGCCTCGGTGGCGATCCAGATGGTGGCGGCGGTGGCCCTGCTCAAGTTCCCCCCGGGAAGCGGCTGACGGGCCGGCCGGCGGACGACCGGTGCGCGAAGGCCCGCCCGGTGCGACGGGGGATGCACACCGGGCGGGCTCGAGAACAGTTCTACCTCATCAAGGATGGGCTATGCACCAAAAACCTGTTCGCTTTGTCGGTTACCGGCGGGCGGGGAGCGAAATCAGGCCACGTGCCCGGACGGTCGGACGACGCCTCGACTGCCCCCTCTGAACGTCGAGTTCCGGATCCTCGAAGCGCTCCGGCAGGGCCGCCGACGCCGTCTCACCGGCCGGAACGGTCACTCCACCGATCTCGACACCCTCCATCGGGAAGCGGTGGATGACCGGCGCCACGGGCCCTTCCCGGCGGCCGAACGCCTCAACCGGCGCTCCGAGACCGTCCGGATTCGATCGCAGCTCCCGGAGCGGTTCCGGGGCCGTCCGCCCCTGGGTGGCCGGCCGCGCAGTTCCCCGCGCCCCTTCTCAGGGGCGCGGGGTCTGCGGCGCAGGCGGCCTTGACCCCCGTCCAGGGCCGCCTCGTCCAGGGCAGCGCCGTCAGGGACGGCGCGCCGCGCTGATCTCCCGCAGTTCGGCGAGCACGGAGTCCACCAGCGGGTCGTGGTAGACGTCCGCGACGCGGGCCAGGTGCTCGTGCTCCTCGGCCGGGTCGGCGCTGACGGTCACCACCACGCTCTCCGCGTGGGGCGCCGCGACGTGCCCGGTGACCTGGTTGGCCAGGCCGCGGCGGAGCGCCGCCGCCTCCACCACCGCGGCGAGCCGGTGCTCGTCCAGCCCGGCGGCCTGCGCCTGACGCCGGGCCACGTCGAGCGTCACGGGCTCGACATGGCGCCGGATGCCGCGCTGGATGTCCCGGATCTCCGCCATGCGCCGGTTGGCGCGCCACTCCAGATCGGCGAACGGCCAGCGGCCCGACCAGCGGGACTCCTCGATGGTGACCTCGGGGGCATGGGCGGTGACCTCCTCCCACAGCGGCTGCAGTCGGCGCAGCCGGCGCCAGGCGGCCGCCCGCGGGCCGACGGCCGGCAGCGAGAAGCCCAGCAGGACCAGCAGCGCGGCGACCGAAGCGCTCATCGGGGCAACGCCGTTGGAGAGCCAGTACGCCTCGTGCCCGGCCCAGCTGAGCACGAAGCCGGTGAGCTTGCACAGGCAGTACAGCAGGCCCAGCCAGCAGCCGACGGCCAGCGTCCGCAGCCCCTTGGAGAGCCAGGAGCGGCCGATGCGGCGGGCGTAGCGCGGGCAGAGCCAGCCGAGCCCGGCGAGGCTCGTCCCGAAGATGGCCAGGTACAGCACCAGGAAGGCGACCACGCCGGGGGCGTTCGCGTAGGCGGTGCTGAAGTCGCGCGGGTGCTCCACGTCGTCGGGGCGTCCGACCACAAAGCACACAATGGCAGCTGCCCAGGTCACCGCGACGACGCCCACGGCGAACCGGGACCGGGCGGCGGCGCGGGCGTGGAATCCGTCGTCGCCGCGGCTGGTCCAGCGCAGCAGCAGCACGGTGGCACCGGAGGCGAACAGCACGACGGCCGAGTAGAGGAACACCATGGCCAGGTTGGCCACGCCGGTCAGCCGGTCGAAGGCGCGGTAGACGCTGGGCGCCGAGAACAGGAAGACGATGGGCACGCCCGCGGTCATCAGCGCGGTCAGCCCCAGGTCGACGTTGCCGCGGTCGCGGAACCAGGCGCGGGCCTTGTAGCCGACGATGGCCCAGGTGACGGCGCTGAAGGTCAGGTAGAGAGCGTCAAAGAACACCGGCACCGCCCTCCGTCGGCCTGCCGCCCGACTCGCGGATCTGCTTCCGCACGTGCTGCAGCGCGGGCCCGAGCGAGGCGGCGAGCTCGGCCGCCTGTCCCTCCAACCGGGCCTCCTGGCCCGGCGGCGGGGGCACGACGCGGGCCATCAGCAGCGTGCCGAGGATCTCGGTCTCGCGCTCGGTGAGGTTGTCGTAGCAGTGGTGGCGGGCCAGGCCCATGGTCAGGCCCAGGCGTCGCATGGCGGTGGCCACGTCGACGGACGGGGTCCACACCTTGAGCGCGTCCTCGGTGACGGCCGGGTCCTGGTCGTGGCCCAGCAGCAGGTGGCCGATCTCGTGCAGCACGATGTGCACCTGGTGCCAGGGGGAGGTCTTCTGCTCGTAGACGATCCAGAACGCGTCGTCCGTGGTGGCCGTCATGCCGGAGACCACGCCGTCCAGGCTCATCGGCACCAGGTGGAGGGGCCGGCCCACGTGGCGGGCGACGGCGTCGCACATGCCCTGGAGATCGGTCGACGCGGGCAGCGCGAGCTCGTGGATGAGCTGCTTGCACCGCCGTCGTATCCGCCCCACTCGCATGCCTGCACCGTCCTCGTCCTCGGTACGCCGCCAATGCGTGAAGAGCCGCTCCTCGTGCGCTTCTGCCGTGACGGTCACGGGTGTTCCCCTCCCCCCGTGCCCGGTGGGTCGGCGGGGAGGTTCATCTGCTGCCGGAACTGGCAGATGATGGTGGTCAGGCTGTCCTGCACCTCCGGCGGGAGCCCCACCGACCGCAGGGCGATCGCCCGTACGCGCTGATCCCTCATGGCGACGAGGAAGCGGACCTCCTCCTCGACCCGTGCGGCCTGGGAGGCCGACAGGTCGCCCATCAGATAGCCGACGGGCACGGCGAAGAACTTCGCCAGCGCCCGCAGCACGTCCGGGCTCGGGTTGGCCCGCCTGCCGTTGCGCAGCATCGACAGGTACTGCTCGGTCAGCGAGACGCCGCCGTACTCCTCGGCCCCGCGGCTGATCTCCTCGGCCACGTGCCCGTTGGTGTACGGCGCACCCGGCGGGTGCATGTTCGCGAACAGGTAGTTGAGCCGCTGCGCAAGCGGACTGCCCGTCTCACGTGCCGTCCTGTCCGGCCTTTCCCCCCCGACTGCCATCTGCCCCGTCCCCGTTCGCGCGAGCCCTGCGGTCCTGCTGTCCTGCCGTCTTTCACGGCCAGTTAAGCCCGTACCGGCCGCGTTGGGCATCGTGCCACGGGATGCGCGGCGAGCACTAGTCCGCCCCTGGTTACGAGCAGGTGAAGGACTTAACCGGGGGTTGAGGGCGGGGGTGTGGGGTGGGGGGCGGACAGGGCTCGTCCACGGTGAGCCGCAGGGCGCCGGGCAGCGGCGGGGGCTCACAGGCGTCGGGAACCGGCGGGCGGGGCAGCTGTTCTGGGTCCCGACGCAGCATCAGGGCAGTGTTACGGCAGCTGGTCTGCTGCGTCAGGCTCCATGGCGCAGGTATGACACGATGCAGTCCGCCGATTGCTCGTTCGCGCTTTGCGCGGTGCCCGGTTCCCGCATGTGTGAAGCCCTCCGGCTCATCGGGCCGGAGGGCTTCACGTTCTCACGGTCATCAGGAAACCCAGATCGCCAGCGCGACCATAACGCCCGTGGAGAGCAGCATTTGCACATACATGCCGGCAGTGGGCCTGCCGTATTGCTGTGCTCCGCCTTGTCCCCGGCCATGGAAGGCCGTTTTCACGGCCTTCCTGCGCCCGACGCACATGAGAAGGATCGCCAGCAACGCAGCGCAGTAGATCGGGTAGACCTCATTGACCCCGAGGTACCCGACGAGGGTGAGCGCTGCACCGATCGCCATCATCTCCAGCGGGGCAAGTGCCGTCTTGATCTTCTGTCGCCGGGTCTCCATGAGCGGGACGAAGTACGCCAGGAACGCCACGGTCGTGGCGATGCTGATGGCCCACCAGGCAGCTGTGGGAAGGGAGGGGTGGTACATGTCATGCTCCTCGGACCCCTTCCGGGGCCCGCTCGGACGGGCCCCGGAAGAGTTGTCTCATGCGAAGTTGGTCAGTCGAAAAGACTCGAGATCCCGGAGACGATGCGCCTGACGACCCGCACGGACCGGTGTTGTCCGCTGCGGAAGGGAACGCCGGCGTAGTCAAGGGTCCAGTCGGCCCCTTCCTGGATGACCTTCTGGACGTGCCAGTCGTCGAAATATCCCTTGGAGTAGAGCTGCAGCCCGTACGAGAACCCGGTCATGCCCCACCCCCCGTACTTGAACACCTTCGAAGCGCCCTGCGCCGCTTCCCCCCAGGGCCCCACCGGCGGGACCTTTCCGAGCCAGGTGGCGACGAACCCCGAGGCCATCCCCGCATATTTGAGGTACTTTGCCCACTCCTTGGCAGTCTCGTGATTCTTGGGAGAGTCGCTGGCGGTCAGTTTGATCTCGTCGTTGCCGGGGTCGTCGGTCGGCTTGACGGTCGTGTCCTTGTTCTGCACCGTCTGCGTGAGGTCGCCGAAGACCTGCTGCGCCACCTTGGCCATGGCACTGCCCCAGGCAACGGTGGCCGCCGCGGATGCGGCATCCGCGTTCCTGCCCGCGTCGAGTTCGGACTGGCGCGCCATAAGCACCGACTCCTGCGCGCTGGCCGCCGAGGCGACGGCCTGCTCGGCCGACGCCTCGGCCTGGCTGGCCGAGTAGTTGGCCTGGCGGCTGGCCTGACGGGCCGTCGCGGCGGCCTCCTGGGCCTTCTGGGCGGACGCCGCGGCTGCGGCGGCCGAGGCATCAGCCTCACGGGCCTTCTGCTGTGCCTGTTCGGCATAGCCCTTGGCCTCGTTGGCCGACGCCCGGGCCTTGCCGGCCCATTCACTGGCCTCGGCGTCCTTGTGACGGGCCCAGGCGGCGACCTTGTAGGCCTCGAAGGCGTTCTGGTTCGCCAGGGCTGCGCTGCGCGCCGCGTTGGAGATCATCGCCTGGACGGAGGCCACATGGGTCGCGGTGTCCTGGTCGAGCTGTGCGGCCTTGTACTGGACGCGGGCCACGAAGTCGTGCTGCATCGCGACGGGGCCGGCCATCGCCACCTTGGCGGCGGCCTTCACGTTGTCGCCGCCGTCGTTCATGATGCGGAGCGTCTCGACCCGGTCGTCCTCGGCCAGGGCGTCCTGGTAACCGCTGACGAGGAAGGCGTTCATCGCCTTGACGCTGCCGTCCTGCAGGGCCACGCTGCCGGCGTCCTTGACCGCCTTGCCAGCTCCGTCCATGACCTTGAGGACCTGGATGCGGTAGTCCTCGGCCTGGACGTCGTATGCGCCCTGGGTCAGGAACTTCTCCACCTGCGCAGGGTCACCGGCCGCCAGCGTCTTCTGCGCGGCCTGGGCCAGCGTGGTGCTGCCGATCCTGGCGAGGTAGAGGATCTTCTCCCTGTTGTCCTGCTGCTGGGCCTGTGCCCGGTTCGTCGTGACCCACGAGACGACGTCGCTGTCCGTGCCGGAGAGGGCGATCTCGGCAGCCGTTCGTGTCCAGGTGCCCGTGCTGCCCATCAGGTTGACGGCGGCCTTGCGACCGAGGCCGGCCACGGTCCTGCCGTCGGTTCCGGGCGCGGCGGCCTGGTCCAGCAGCTGCTTGGTGGCGTCGTCGACGACGCCGTCCCGCTTCTGCAGGCCGGCCATCCAGGCACGTGCGTTCCGGTCGTCCTTCTTCTGCGCCTCGGCTTCCTCGATGCCGACCTTGGTGTCGGCATCGAGCGTTGCCTTCTCCGCCTCGCGGGCGGTCTTCTCGACGTTCTGCGCCTGCGTGACGGCGTCGGTGGCGGTCTTCGCCGCCTCGATGGCGGCATTGGCGTGCTCAGTGGCCTTGTTCGCCCAGTCGTGCGCCTTGCCCGCCTGGGCTGCGGCCTCATCGGCCGCCTTGGCGGCCTTCTCGGCGTGACCGGCGGCGCTGATGGCCGCCTGGCGGGCCGCACGAGCGGCATCGCCGGCCTGGTTGGCGAGCGCCTGGGCCCGCTCGGCCGCCTCAGTCGCCCGGTCCGCGGCGTCCTTGGCCTCGGCCGCGGCCTGCTGAGCCCGGCGTGACTGCTCGGTCGCCTCGCCCGCATCGGCGCTGGCTTCCGCCGAGGCGGCTGCGGTGGCGGCGGCGTCCTGCGCAGCACGAGCCGCCGCGGCACCGGCGGCGACGGCGTCGACGGTGGCCTCGACGGCGTGTACGACGGATTCGGCCGCGTTGCGCGCTCCGACTGCAGCGTCGCGTGCGTTGTCGGCAGCATGGCGCGCAGCCGCGGCCTGGCTTGCGTCGCCCTCGGCTGCAGAGGCGGCGGAGAAGGCACGTGCGGCGGCCTCTCCGGCAGCCGCGGCGGCGGCAGCCGCGGCGGAGGCAGCGGAGGCGGCCGTACGGGCGGCCTGGACAGCGGTGTTGGAGGCATCGATCGCCGTGCGGGCCGCATCGGCGGCGCCCTCGGCCGCAGCAGCGGCCCGGTTGGCGTACACGCCCGCCCGCTTCAGGTCACCCTTGGCGGCCTGGGTCTCCTGCGCCGCCTTCTGCGCGGCGGCCTTGGCCTTTGCCGCGGCGTCAGCGGCGCGGGCGCCGGCTTCCTTGGCCGCGTCGGTCTCGATCTTGGCCCGCTTGCCCGCGTCCTCGGCCACCTGCGCGAGCTGAGCCACCGTCAGCGATTCCTGGTCGCGCGAACGGGCCAGGTACTGGCCCTTGTCCAGGAAGTCCCGGAGGTCCTGGGCCGACCCCTTGAGCGCGCGGTCCCCGAGCTTCTTCACCTCGGGACCGCCGGAGTTCATGACCTTCAGGACCTCGACCCGGTCGTCCTCCTCCTGGGCCGCGGACAGCCCCTTGGTGAGGAACCCGGTCAGAGCCTCGGGCGAACCGTCCTTGAGCGCGGCGTCACCGGCGCGGCGGACGGCGTCCCCGCCGTTGCTCATCTCCCTGAGGACGGCGACCCGCTGGTCGTCCTTCAGCGGGCCCTTGTATCCGTCCTGCACGAATGCGCGGATGTCCGCGTCCGACCCGCTCAGCGCCTTGGAGGCGGCATCGCGAACGCTGTCTCCGGCGGTACTGAGCATCTTCAGGACGGCGAACCGCTCGTCCTCTGCCCGGGCTCGGTCGAGGCCCTGTCTCAGGAAGGCGTCGATGTCCGCGTCGCTGCCGGTCAACGCCTGTGCGGCCGCGTCCTTGGTGGAGTTCCCCCCGAGGTTCCACGCCTCGACCACCTGGGCCCGGGCGTCGGCCGGGAGCGGCGGCGCGCCGGGGTCGGCGGGTGCGGCCTGTGCCGCCGAGGCGCCGAAGACCGCCACAGCCATGGTCAGGGCTGTTAAGGCGGTGAGTCTGACACGCAGGCCGTTGCGCGGCCGACTCGATATGGAAGTGTTGTCGGTCATATCCCCTCAAAAATTCTGCCAGGACCGAAGCTTCCTGCCATACGCGGCAGTTGGGCCGCGCGCGCAAGATCGTAGGGGAAACCGGCAAGAGGGGTGCATGTGATGTACGGCACCAAGGGCAGTGAACCGCCAGTATCACCAACTAGGCGTGACACCAACGGACTCAGTCGGGTGTGACGGACCCTCAGTAACGTTTCCAGACATCGGCCTCAGGTGATATCAATAGTCCGCCGGTCCGGGTGGCGCGGGGGCAGCAAGTACGCCGTCAGGCCGGGCATTGATACCGGGGGTCCGACCAACTCGTCCCGTTTCCTTGCCGGACAGGCACGCATGCCAGCTTTTCGCCATGCATTTTCTCATCTCTTTCCCATTGCTCTGTTGACAAGGCAAGGATCAATGAGGTCGTTCTCTCGCCTGCTGACCGTCGGCTCCGTCATGACGGTCGCGGCTGTGGCCGGTTCCGCCGACGCCATCGCTGCGGACACCCCGCCCCACACCGTCGAGACCTTCCAGTACCCACAAGCCGACAAGATCTTCAAGGAACGCGGCATCCTGCTGAAGAGCGGCGACGGGCACATCACCCTCGTCACCTGCGACAGTCGCCCCGACCTCATCGAGGTCTCGGCCTCCGGCATGTCCCAGCTCGACCCGGTCGGCAACGGCAGGTACTGCTTCCGGGTCACCGGCAAGTCCGGATACCTGAGCCTCCAACTCCCCCGCGTCTACGGGGCGAAGGGCAACAACTACGACGTGAACGTCCACATGCAGACGGACTCCGAGGACAAGTCGTTCGCGCTGGACAAGAACACGTGGACGTCGGTCGGCAAGACCACCGACCCGCAGGGCCGTGACTTCTCCCTGCTCGAGATCAACGCCAAGAAGTAGTCGGCGCTTCCCGGTTGTTGCACCTTCACTCTTTGCATATTCAAGGAAAAGTCATGTCTCGCAAGACCTCACGCGCCGCATGGACGGCAGGACTTCTCGCCGGATCCCTTGCCTCCGCCGTACTGACGGGCATTCAGGCACACGCCCTCGTCGGCGACGAGGCCAAGGACGGCCAGTACGCCTTCACCGCGAAGCTCACCCTCGGGAACGGGGAGCGCAGCTGTGCCGGCGCACTGGTGGAGAGCCAGTGGGTACTCACGTCCGCCAGCTGTTTCGCAGACGACCCCGCCCAGGACTACCGCGTCCCGGCCGGCGCCCCCAAGCAGAAGACCACGGTCACGGTCGGCCGTACCGACCTCTCGACGGAGAGCGGCACCACGGTCGCCGCCGTCGAACTGGTTCCCCGCGGCGACCGCGACATGGTCATGGTGAAGCTGGCCAAGGCCGTTGAGGGCATCACCCCTGTTGCTCTCAGCACCACCGCACCGCGTCAGGGCGAGGACCTCCGGGCCACCGGTTACGGCCGCACCAAGGACGAGTGGGCACCCGACCGCATGCACACCGGCGTCTTCGGCGTCGACACGGTCTCCGACACCGCTCTCGGCGTCACCGGCAAGGCCCCCGCCGACGCGAGCATCTGCTCGGGCGACAGCGGCGCACCGCTCTTCCGTGAGAAGAACGGTGCCGTCGAGCTCGTGGCGGTCAACACCGCTGCCTGGCAGGGCGGTTGCTGGGGCACGGACGCGAACGAGACCCGCCGGGGAGCCGCCGGATCCCGCGTCGACGACATCACCGACTGGATCCAGCAGACCTACGCGCGCACCCTACTCACGCGGCACGACTGGAAGAACGCCGTCCACCTCGCCTCGGGCCACTTCACCGGCGGTGGCGCCACGGCCGACAGCAAGCGCCGCATGGACCTGTTCGTGGTGTGGAAGGACGGCTCGGCCAGCCTCTTCCAGGGCTCCGACCACAACGACCCCAAGCTCCCCTTCGCCGCCGAGTACCCGATGGAAGGCGCGGGCAGCTACTGGAAGAACGCGGTGGCCGTCACCGGTGGCAAGTACACCGACAACGGCTCCGACGGCCTCACCGTCCGGTGGGCCAGCGGCAAGCTCTCGACGTACACGCACGTCGACGAGAAGGGCTTCCACGACGAGAAGACCCTCGCCTACTCCGAAGATTGGCAGCGCGCCCGCCTGATCACCGCCGGCCGCTTCACCACGAACAACCTGCGGGACGACCTGGTCGTCCTGTGGGACAACGGCTCAACATCGATGTACTCCGACACCGGCAAGAACGGCGTCGCGAAGGAGACAACGCTGCCGCAGGACGGCTGGTTCAGCGCCGTTCAGATGAACGCGGGTGAGTTCACCGGGAAGAAGACCGCCGACCTGATGATCCGCTGGAACGACGCCCAGACCCAGATCCTCCCCGGCGTGGACACCGCCGGCTACCACGGCCGCGTCCAGCTCCGCCCCGAGCACTCGGCCTGGGGCAACGCCGCGCAGATCACGGTCGGCAACTTCACCGACGCGGGCGGCCGTCCCAACGACATCCTCATCCGCTGGAACAACGGCAACCTGAGCTACTACCCGGGCGTGGACGCCAACGGCACGCACTCCGAGATCCAGCTCGTCGGCTGATCCCTCCCCCCATTTCTCTGCATCTCGCAAGGAGTACCTCGATGAACCGCGCCACGTTCCGCGCTGCCGGGGCTTCCGTCCTGATCGCCGCCGCACTCGGCATCGCCGCGCCCGCGGCGACCGCCGTCCCCGTCACGGCCGCGCCGAAGAGCGACACCGGCCCGGCCACGAAGGCGGCGGAGGAAGCCCAGAAGGCTGCCGACGCCGCGGCGAAGGCCGAGGCCGATGCCCGGGCGGCTCAGGCCGCGAAGGACCCGCGCAAGGCAGCCGAGGCCGCTGCCCAGGCCGCGGAGAACGCCCGCAAGGCAGCCGAGGCCGCCGCCCAGGCCGCGTCCGACCCCCGGGCGGCTCGGGCCTCGGCAGAGGCCCGTAAGGCGGCCGAGGCCGCCGAGGCAGCGGCCCGCGCAGCCCGGGCCGAGGAGGACGCCCGCAAGGCGGCCGAGGACGCTGAAACTGCCGCTGAAGAGGCATCCATCACCGCTCCGTACGTGAACGCCCGAACGCTCTACACCGGCACGGGAGTCGCAGCCTCCGTCGCCGTCTCCTTCGACTACGCGTGCGCAGCAGGCACGGACCACGTGAGCGTGTCGGCCACCCTTCCGTCGCCTCAGCACCCCGCGACCACCCGTACGCTCGACGGAGTGAAGAGCGGGCAGGATCTGAAGTGCGACGGCGTCAAGCACACCACGTACGTAGAGTGGATGACCGCAAATGCCCAGCCCGGGAAGGTCACCGTGACCCTCTACGGCATGGACGGTGAAGCCCGGGCCCGGTCCCAGAAGACGCTGAGCCCGGTGGTGGGCATGCCCATCGACGACCTTCGTTCTCACCGCTGACCGAACCTCGACGATCCTGACCGTTGCCGAGCGCCTGGGCCTACCCGGGCGCTCGGCTGTGTGTGATCTACGGTGGGCTGCAGCGCAGTGCGCACCGGCAGCGGGAAAGGGTGGGGAAAGGGGTTGCAAAGCAACTTGCGAGACGGTACTGGAACCATACCGAGGGAGCCGGGAGCCGGGAGCCGGGAGCCGGGAGCCGGGAGCCGGGAGCCGGGAGCCGGGAGCCGGGAGCCGGGAGCCGGGAGCCGGGAGCCGGGAGCCGGGAGATCTGGTGGTGCCGGTGGGCGCCGAGACCCGCCGTTGGCGGACTTTTCCGGGCAAACGGACCCTGGTGACGGCAGCGCGCACGGTCACCTCGGCCGTCCGGCTCCTCGAAACGCTCCCCGCGCTCTTCCGCTCCGACCCGCGCGTCGACGTCGTCTTCGCCTTCGACCCCGGCTCCGCATTCGGTGACGGTGTCCTCGACCTCCTCCACGCGGCAGGCGCCCGGGTCATGCCCTGGGGCCAGCTCTCGCGCACCGCGTGCGACCTCGTCGTCTCCGCGAGCGAGAACATCGACCTGACCGGGGTCGACTGCCCCGTCCTCGTGCTCCCGCACGGCGTCGGCTTCCACAAGCTCGTCCCCGACGCCCGCGGAACCGGACGACGGCTCTCCGGCGTAATGGACGACCCGCGCGCCTGGCACGCCGTCTCCCACCCCGACCAGATCCGCCAACTCGCCGAGCATCACCCGGCCCTCGCGGAACGCACCTTCCTCATCGGCGACCCCTGCCACGACCGTCTGCTGGCGTCACGGATGCTGCGCACGCGGTACCGCGAGGCACTCGGGCTGCGGGAGGGGCGGAAGCTGGTGCTCGTCAGCTCCACTTGGGGAGAGCAGTCCCTGCTGGGCACGGACCCGCTGCTCCCGCAACGGCTGCTGGGCGAGCTGCCGCTGGACGAGTACCGGGTCGCCGCCGTCCTGCACCCCAACATCTGGTCCGCGCACGGCACGTGGCAGGTCCGCGCGGTGGAGGCGGCCGCACTGGACTCCGGGCTGCTGCTGATACCGCCCCACCGCGGCTGGCAGGCCGCGCTCCTCGCGGCGGACGCGGTGATCGGCGACCACGGCTCGGTGACCTTCTACGGTGCGGCGGTCGGCACCCCGTTGCTGCTCGCCGCCTTCGGCGAGGAATCCGTGCCCGGCACCCCCATGGCCGAACTGGGCCGCATCACCCCGCGCCTGGACCCGCACGCCCCGTTCGCGGCACAACTGGAGCGGGCGGTGGCGGAGCACGATGCGGAGCGCATCACGAAGGTGGCGGGCGAGGCCTTCGCCGAACCGGGCCGGTCGCTGGAGCAGTTGCGGTCCGCGCTGTACGAGCTGATGAAGCTGCCGGAACCGGTTGCGGCAGGTGCGCCGCCGCTGCACCGGTGGCCGGTGCCGGAGGCCGGGCCGGGTGAGGTCACGGCGATGTGGGTCCGCACGTCCGGTGCGGATCGGGACGTCACGGTACGACGGTGGCCTGCAGCGGCCGGTGGCGACCAGGACGAGGGCGACGGGGACGCGGAGTTCGGCCACCTCTCCTGTGACGAGGAGGAACAGGACCTGCGGCAGCTCACGAGCGCGTCCGTGATCACCTCGCGGGTACGGGCCGGTTCGGCGGACGCCGCCGTGGGGCGGGCCCGCCGGCTGCTGGACGAACTGCCGGGCAGCCTGCTGGCGGCCGTACCGGTAGCGGGCGGTTCGGTGGTCCTGTTCCGTAACGGCCGCGCGGTGGAGTCGACAGCGACGGACCCGTCCTTGGCCGGGGCCGTGGTCTATGCCCGCTTCCGGGCACGGCGTCCCCTGACGGGAACGGTGACGCTGCGCGTCGGGCGGCACGAGGAGGATCTGACGCTGCGGGAGCACCGGGCGACCGAGGGCTGAGGGCCCGGGGTCACCCCTCCAGACCGCCCAACCGCTTGCGCAGTTCCTCCGCGCGGGGGCTGCCGCCCGCCTCGTGGATCTCCAGCGCCCGCTCCAGGTGACGGCGCTCGGCCGCGCGGTCGGTGCGGCGCCGGGCGATGTCGGCCAGTTCCTCGCAGACTTGGGCCTCGTAGAAGACGGCCTGTGTCGCGTTCAGCATCCCTGCCGCGCGCTCCAGGGTGTGGACGGCCTCGTCCTCGCGCCCCAGGCTGTCGTGTGCGTGACCCAGGGCCGCCAGGGCCCGGCCGGCCATGCGCACGTCCTTCCGCTCGGCGAGCTGCTCGTAGGCCTCTTGCAGGGTGGCCAGGGCTCGTTCGTGCTCGCCGGAGGCGAGCAGCGTGCTGCCCATGAACAGCCGGGCGAGAGCGGCGCCCCGGGGTTCGTCGGCCTCGATGTTGCGCTGGAGGGAGAGCTCGTACCACGTGAGCGCCCGGGCCTTGTCGACGTGGTCCCAGTACCGGCCGGCGAACTCGGGGACGGATGCGCGCAGCACCGGATGTGCGGACTCCTCGGCGAGTTCGACGGCCTTCTCGATCTGCTCCCCGGCCCGGCCGGCATCGCCGACGTCCATCAACGGCCGGGACACCAGGCTGCGGAGCCTCGCCTCGGCGTCCCGGGCGCCGAGGCGCGTGGCGGAGTCGGCGCCCAGGGTGCCGGACTCGATCCAGTCGGCGAGGTGCCGGTGGTGGAAGTAGAGCGCGGTGAGCGATTCGGCGAGCTGCCAGGCCTGTTGGTCGAGGCCGCGGGCGTGTGCGACCCGTACCGCGGCGAGCAGGTCCGTACGCTCGGCTTCCAGCCAGGCGAGCGCGGCATCGCGCGCGCCCGGCCCGGTGAAGGGGTCTTCGTGTCCGGCGAGGACGACGTCATGATCGGTGATCCGCAGCCGCTTGCCCATGATCGCACGGTCGGCGAACGCCGCCCGGACGACGTGGAGGTCGATGACCCGGCGCACCGCGGCTTCCCGTTCCGCTTCGGGCTCGTCCTGCTCCGCGAGGCCGCGCGCGTGCAGGCGTACGAGGTCGTGGAGGGTGTAGCGGAATTCGCCCACGGCATCCTCCAAGAGGCTGGCGTCGTCGAGCTCTTCCAGCAAGGGCTGCGCGGTGGCGACGGAGCACCCGGTCAGGGCGGCCGCGGTCTCCGCGTCGAAGGCCCGGCCCGGGAGCAGCGCGAGTCGGCGGTACAGCCGGAGTGCATCGGCCGTCAGGTCGCTGCAGGTCAGGGAGACAGCTGCGGAGACGCTGCGTTCACCGCCCGCGAGAGCTGCCAACCGGCGGTCCTCGTGGGCGAGTTCGTCCGCGAGCGCGGCGAAACCGAGCCGGGAGCGCCGCGCCAGCCTCGTGGCCACGATCGTGAGGGCGATGGGCAGCCCGCCGCAGAGCTCCACGAGCCGCTCGGCGGCCTCGCGCTCCGCCGCCACCCGGTTCTCGCCGCACACCTTTGCCAGCAGGAGCACGCCGCTCGCCGCGTCGAGGGGCTTCAACGGCATCAGCCGGGCGCCGTCCCCGATCAGCTCGTCGAGGCGTCGGCTGCTGGTGACGAGTACGGCGCTGCCGGGCGCAGCCGGGATGAAGGGCCTGATCTGCGCAGGCTGGGTGACGTCGTCCAGGACGACCAGGAGGGGCCCGCTCCGGGCGGCATGGGTGCGGTAGAGGTTCGTGCGCTCGGCCAGCGTCGCAGGAAGGAAGTCCTTCGTCACGCCGAAGGAGGTGCGCAGGCAGCGGGCCAGTCCTTCGGAGACGTCACAGGCGCCGGACGGCCCGCGCAGTGCGGCGAAATCGACGTAGATCTCCCCGCCTGGGTAGCGGCCGGACTCCAGTTCCACCCACCGCCGTACGACGCTGCTGGTGCCGATGCCCTTCAGACCGCTGATGACGATGATCCGGGTCGGTCCGGTGCCGGGAACCAGCCATTCGCCGAGGTCGAGGAGTTCACCGTCTCGATTGACGAACAGCCCGGTGCAGCCCGGCACTTCGTGCGGAGTCGGCGGCTCGACGGTGCCGCACTGGTAGCAGAGGACCACGTCCCCGCCGGCCTGGACGATGAGTTCTGCGGAACTGCCCTCGACGTGGTTGCAGGACCGGACGTCCGTCACTTGCTGTTCCAGGTGATGTTCAGGTCCCTCCCCTGGATCAGCGGCCCGTCGACCCGCGACCGCGACACCGTGTTCGTCACCCGGCTGTTGTCCACCGACACCTGCAGCCGCGCCGCCCGCTCCTCCCATTCCCGGTACTCCGCGGCGAACCGCGCATCCTGCCGGGCCTGACCGAAGATCAGGGCCGACAGCTCCTGCACCTGTTCGCGGTCCTGCGGGTCGAGCGGCAGCACCAGCGTGCCGCTGTCGCCCTCCTCCTCGCGGCCGCGGCCGAACGCGCGGCGGACGAGGCCCGTCAGGGACTCCCACGCCTGGCGGCCGGCTTCCGTCCCCACGGAACCCGCAGCAGCCGTCACGGCAGTGGTCACCGCACCCAAGGACACCGGATCGACCATCAGTCAACTCCCCCACCCGAGCAGCTCGAACAGCTCATGTCGGGCCCAGGCTACCGCGGGCCCCGGACACGCCTTGTGCGGCGTCCCGGTGAATCCTGTCGTGCCGGGCTCTCGTCACCCGCCTCCCCCGCGTAGGACGATGGCACGCTCGCCTCATCCGACCGTCCTCGCACCAGGGAGGAAACCGTTCATGAGACGTACCGGAAGACCCAAGGCCATACGCGGCTTCACCGCCCTGCTCCTGGCCCTGCTGCTCGCGACCCCGTTCGCCCCGTTCGCCCCGGCCGCCCACGCCGCCGACGGGGCGCCGCACACGCGCGCGGCCGCACGTGCGGCCGGCGACTACTGGACGTCCGAGCGCATGGAGTCCGCCCTCCCCGCCCTCGACGGGCGCCGCGCGGAGCGCACCGGCGCGGCGGAGCCCGTACCGCCCAGCCACCCCTTCAACGGGCTCCCGCAAGTGGGCACGTTCTTCTGGACGGACGGGCACAACACCGGCCGCTTCTGCGGCGGCACCGTGGTGCGCAGCCCGCACCGCGACCTGGTCGTGAGCGCCGCGCACTGCCTGCGCTCGCCCGATCCCAAGAAGCACTTCTCGTTCGTGCCGCAGTACCACGACGGCCTCAAGCCGCACGGCATCTTCCCGGTCGAGCTCATCTACCTCGACCAGCGCTACTACGACCTCGGCACGAACGGCGGCGCGCGCTGGGACTTCGCCGTCGTACGGCTCGGACAGCGCGAGGACGGCGAGGACGTGCAGGAGGCCGTCGGCGGGTTCGACCTGTCCTTCCACCCCGGCTACCGGCACGAGGACGTCCGGCTGATCGGGTATCCGGGCAACAGCGACGCGAAGTACCCCAAGCCCCTCGACTGCCGGTCCTCGACGCACCGTTACACCAGTACGGACCCGGCCGCGCCGGGCGACTTCCTGGAGATCGCGTGCGCGGGCTACATCGGCGGCACGTCGGGCGGCCCGTTCCTGGTGCGCGGCCCCTGGGGCTACGAGCTGATCGGGGTCATCGGCGGGTACCACACCGGCGGTGACACACCGGACATCTCCTACAGCTCGTACTTCAACGACGACCTGCTCGACCTCTACATGTCCGCGGTCGACGGCGAGCCGCCGGCCCACGCCTGACCGCTCCGCTGGGTGCGGCTGTTCTTCGGGTGCAGGCCGCCCGCGGCTGGTCGCGCCCACGCGGCGGAGCCGCTGGGGGTACCTCCCAGCGGTAGCTGGGGGAGTAACGTCCCCGCGCCCCTTCGGGCGCGGGGAACGTACCCGGTCAGCGCCGGTGTGGGTGGCGCGTCAGCGTGTAACCGCCCACGGCCGCGAGCGCGGCGAGGACCGCGCCGCCCACGGTCCACGCCCAGCGGTCCGACCACCAGCTGCCGTTCCAGCCGCCGTCGGGCTCGGCCACGGCCGCGGCGTGCAGCGGTGCACCCAGCTCGCCGCCCCCGGCCTGGGCTCCCCCGGCGTCCTTCGCGGTCGCCTTGACGTCGGCGCGCACGGGCGTACCGAAGTCCGTGGCGGGTGCGTCCGTGGTGGTGAGCCGCAGGTAGTAGGCGCCGGGCAGCGGGTCGTTGGACCAGCGCTCGGCCCACGGCCGTACCGTCCGCAGGGTGCAGGTGAGGGTCACCGTGGCATCCGTCCGCGAGACGCGCTTCGCCGGCTCGCCGGAGGCGCAGGCCTGGCGGCGGCGCAGCCCGTCGAAGAGGTCGATCTGCCAGGTGGCCGATCCGCTGCGCACGGACGCCTCCGGCAGGGTCACCGTCGCGGTGGCCGTGACCTGCTGGCCGGCGCCTGCGGGGAACTGCCAGTAGAGGTAGTCGCCCGTGGAGCCCTGGGCCGTGGCCTGCTCACCCAGTTTGACGGGCGTGGCCGTGCGGAAGGACGTACCGGCCTCGGACGGCGCACTGTCGTCGGCGACGGCGGCCGGGGCCGCCGCGCACAGCGCCGCTCCGGCGAGCAGCGCGGCGGCCATGGCCCGCCGCGTTCGATTGAAGACCTGCCGGTTGAAAATCTGCCGGTTCATCAGTTCTCCCTCCACACCGCGACGCGCCAGCGGGCCAGCCAGCCCCACAGCAGTCCGGCGAGCAGGCCGGTGACGCCGAGCACGGCCAGCAGGATCCAGCCCCGGCCCAGGCCGAAGGCGGCCAGGTCGGAGGGGTTGTCGGGGGACTTCACCAGATCCACGGCGAGTTCGACGGGCAGGCCCGGGTCGCGCTTGACGGAGGCCGGCGCGGAGAAGGAGTGGGAGACCTCCAGGCAGACCGCCTTGCCGTCCTTGCCGTCCTGGTCACCGTTCTTCTTCACCTTGCCCGTCGCATAGCGCAGGCCCGTGGCCATGACGTCGGTGCGTCCGCTGCCGGCGTCGCTGCCCCGGACGAGCTCCTGCCCGTCCTCGCCCACGGCTCTCAGCAGCACGCCGTAGTCCCGGTCGACCTGCCGGTCCGCGGCCACGCTGGCCGAGGCCCGCAGCTCCTGACCGGGCTTCACCTTGACGCGGTACCAGCGGTGCTCGGAGAACTGCTCGCGGTCGGTGAAGACACCGGCGCCGAGCTCGGGAGCGGTGGCGCAGGCGTTGGCGCCCTGGACGGGCTTGACGGTCTCGACAGGGGTTTCGGACCGTTTGACGAGCTGCTTGACGCGGCCGGTGAGCTCCTTGCGGTGGCGCACGGTGGTGTACGTGCCGCCGGTGGCCTCGGCGATGCAGCTCAGCTGCTCGCGGGTCTTGTCGTCATGGGCCAGGCCGAGGGTGTCCACGGTCAAGTGGGTTCCCTTGGCGGCCAGTTCGCGGGCCACCTCGCAGGGGTCGGGCTGGCCGCAGGTGTCCTCGCCGTCGGTGATGAGGACGATGCGGCGGGTACCTCCGTCGGTGCCGAGGTCCTGGTCGGCACCGCGCAGCGCGAGGCTGATCGGTGTCCAGCCGGTCGGCCGCAGGGTGGCGACGGCCGTCTTGGCCTCGGTCTTGTCCACCTTGCCGACGGGGTACAGCTGTCGGCTGTCCTTGCAGCCGATCTCCTTGTCGTCACCGGGGTAGGTGGCGCCGAGCGTACGGATGCCGAGCCGTACGCCGTCCGGCAGCGCGTCGATGACGTCGTCGAACGCCTGCTGCGCGGCGGACATGCGGGAACCGCCGTCGATGTCGCGCGTGCTCATCGAGCCGCTGACGTCGAGGACCAGCTCGACCTTCGGGGAGTCCTTCGGGGGCCCGTCGGCGGCGTGCGCCGGCACCACGCCCCCGGCCAGGGCGGCGAGCAGGGCACACGCACCCGCCGCGAGCCGTCTTGTGATGATCATCCGAGGATCCTAGGGGCGGGCGGCGGTCGGCCTCAAAACGGGTGCGCGGCCTTCAGCACCTCCTGCAGGGAACTGCCCTGTTCGGCCCAGGTCCGCAGCCGTTCGCGATCGATCCAGTGCACGCCGTACCGGTCGCCCCACTCCCTGGCGTCGCGCGTGAGGCCCCCGTTGGTCACCACGACGGCGACGTCCGCGCCGTGCACGGGTGTTGCGGTGCCCTTCACTTCGTACAGCACGTGCGAACCGACCCGCCCGCCGTGCGCGGTGTGCTTGCACTGCGCGACGATCACCCGTCCCGCGGGATCGTTGCCGATCACGTCGGCGGCCTGGTCGCCCTGGCGGCCGACGTGCCGGGCGGCGATCCCGTCACGGATCATCAGGTCCCGGACGGCCAGCTCGAACTCCGTCGGCGTCAGGGCGTCGATGACGGGCAGCGGGAGCCGCAGCCGGCCGAGCCGGGCTGCCCGCTCCCGGTCGGTCGCGCGGCGGCGCGCCCTGCGGACGGCCATGACCAGGACGTAGCAGCCGACGCAGAGGAATACCGACAGCCAGGCGTACCAGCCCGAGTCCGCGACGATCCTCGCCGTCCGACGCACGATGAACGCGAGGAAGACGAGAGCGACGAGCGCCGCAGTGGTCTCGGTACCGGTACGGGGCAGCCCCGGGCGTATCCGCAACCGCCGACGGGTCACGGCGACGCCGTCGCAGGGGCGGAAGGCTGCGGGGCCGGTACGGACGAGGATCCGTCCCCCGTACCGCCGTTGAGCAGTCCCCAGCCGACGACGGCCGCGACGGCCAACGCGATCCAGGCGCCGCCCGTCCGGCGCTGCGGCGGATCCGTGCGGACGCGGACCCAGTGGCCGCGGCGGTAGTAGACCCTGTCCTTGCCCTTGCTCATCACAGGTCCCCTTCCGGTGCCGTCATCACCCGGATGCGTTCGGCGGTGGCCTTGGCCAGCTGCGTGTGCTCCTCCTCGGAGAGCCGTTCGAGGAGGGCCGAGAGGGTCGGGTCGTACCCGCCGTCGTGCGGAGCGGTGCGAGGGTGCGCGGTCACCCACTCCAGGACCTGGCGCACCTCGTCGGGATGGCGCAGGAGCCACAGGGCGACGAGCGCGTCGGGGCCGGTACGGACGGCCTGGAGGTAGAACTCGTACTCCTCGCGACGCTGCGGCGACCACAGCAGCGGCGGGGCACCCCGGTCCTCGCCGGCTCCGGCGAGGACGTCGGCGCTCCGGGTGCCCGAGGCGCAGCAGGCCAGGCCCGAGTTCTCCAGCACCCGCGGCTGGGAGAGCAGTTCGAGCACGTACTGGGGAGTGAGGTCCTGCCCGGTGGCGTCACCGCGCGTGGCCGTGTCCTCGATCAGCCGGTCCAGGTGGTGGCTGACGGCCGCCCAGGGGTCCGCCGGGCGGTTGCCGGTGACGACGGCCCGCGCGGGGTCGGCCACCCACCAGGTGATCTCCAGGGCGACGGGTTCGGTGCCGACGGGCATCCGCCAGCTGCCGGTCCGGGGCGCGGTGTCGACCAGGTACGCCTCGGTGTAGCCGCCGAACGCGGTCCTCAGCAGCGGAATGCGGCCGCCGGGTTCGGACACGGCCCGGTGCTCGCCGTCGGTCAGGACCAGGGCGGTGTGCTGCCGGCGCGAGAGCCGGAAGCGCAGGAGCGCGCCGAGGGGACCGTGCGGTGTCCGGGTCCACAACCGGCCCGCGGCATCTGCGGTTGCGGGGAGGTAGGTGATGGTTGCCATGATCGGCCTTTCTCTGCCGGTCGCTACAGGGAGGCGCGCCAGTCGGCCAGCGCCTGGGCCGCCTTGCGGCTGCCGGGTGCCGGCTGTGCTCGTTCGAGGTCGGTGAAGAGACGGAGGACCCCACCGCGCAGGTGCGGCGCGAGCCGGTCGGCGAGGTGCTCCATGACCCGGGCACGCAGCGGGTCGGTGACGGCACGCCGCTGCCAGTCCAGGAGCGCTGTGCGGGCGGTCTCGAAGGCGGCGGGCTCCATGAGCGCGGTACGGATGAGCTCCAGTCCGGGAGGCAGTCCGCTGTCGGAGAGCAGGTGGCGGGTCCACCACTCCCCCGCCTCCCCGGACGGGCCCGCAGCGCGCAGCAGTTGGGCCACGGTGGCGCAGGCCGCGCGGCGTTCGGGGGTGCTCTGCGAGCGCGACCACTGGAGGAGGGAGGCGGTCACCCGGGTGCGGTTCGCCTCTTCGGCGAAGAGGGCCAGCACCGCACTGCGGACGGCGGTTTCGACGGTGGCGGACTCCTCGCCCGGACCGGTGAGGACCGCGTGCAGGAGTTGCAGCGCGGTCTCGGGCCGTGCCAGGCCGAATTCGGTGGCGCAGGCCAGGGCGACGGTGCAGCGCCGGGCCACGACGGGGCTGCGGCTCCAGCCGCGCAGCCGGGCCTTGATGGCGGTGGCGAGCACGGGGTGGGTCGACGCGGCGCCCAGCGCGCGGGCTGCCATCCGCCAGTCGCCCGGCCTGTCGGATCGTGCGAGCTCCTCGGCGGGTCCGAGCGCCCGGTGGCCGGAGCTCCACTGTGCGAGCTGCCCCAGGATGAATCCAGCACGGTCGGCACGGCCGTCCGCTGCCGGTGTCTGCCGGAGCCATTCGACCAACAGGCCGTACGCCTCCCGGTATTCGCGCCAGACGTACTCCAGGAGGGCCCGGCCCTGCAGGTGGCGGACGAAGGCCACGGGCTCGGTGACATAGCTGTACGTGGACGTACTGCGCACCTGTTCGTCTGCCCGGTAGGCCTCGATGGCCGTCAGGCGTTCCCGCCGTGTCCTCGCGAACGCGAATCCGCCTGCGGCGGACGGTGCGTCGGGCTCGTGCTCCCAGCCGCCGACGTGCAGCCGGCCGGCAGCGAGGGCCAGCAGACGTTCCGCCTCTTCCTCCACGATCGCGTGGTCGAAGTGCTCGAAGACGCATGTCGACAGCAGCAGGGCGAGGTCCTCCGCACTTCCCCGGACCGCACCGAGCAACTGCGGTGCGCGGTCGGCCGCGGTGAAACTCAGGTGTTCCCGCAAGCTGCCGGCGTGCGTCTCGCCCTTTGCGGTCCGGACGACTTCGGTGACGATCTCGACGACCCGGGCGGGGGCCAGGTGGGGCTTCAGGATCTCGTCCAGCAGCCCGTCGGGCAGGGCGGCAAGAGCCGCTTGCCTTTGGCCGGGGCCGGGGAGAGCGGTG
This sequence comes from Streptoverticillium reticulum, assembly GCF_047456005.1. Taxonomy (NCBI): domain Bacteria; kingdom Bacillati; phylum Actinomycetota; class Actinomycetes; order Kitasatosporales; family Streptomycetaceae; genus Streptomyces; species Streptoverticillium reticulum. The sequence goes on from NZ_CP179755.1 coordinate 1,508,758, forward strand.
GCGAGCCACGCTTCGAAGACCGCGCGCGAAGGCGGCGGCACGGCGCGTACGGGCTCGGTGTGCAGGGTGTCGCCGAGGTGGGCGAGGATGCCCGGCGTCGCCCGGACGACGACGACCATGCAGGCGTCGGCACGCCGGAGTTCGGCCTTCAGCCTGTCCAGGGCTATGGCGTCCAGGCCGGTGACCCTCGCGTCCAGAAGGCCGTCGACGAGGTATCCACGGGCCTGCGTGCTCCCCGCGGCCCAGACGGTCAGGTCCGCATCGGCTTCGACCGCACGCAGGTCGAAGCTTCGGGTGTACCTCTGCAGGAGGTTGAGCGCTCCGGTCCGCCGTCCGGTTCCGGCCTCGCCCGCCAGGAAGACCACGCGGCCGTCCAGCCGCTCCATCGCCGCGGCGAACCAGGGCGGTTCGGCGAAGCCCTTCATGGCCAGTGCCGTCTGCTCCGCGGAGATGGGGCCTTCCCGCAGTTCGACCGACTCCGTCTGCGCGAACACTCCCGAGCCGAGGTGTTGTCCGCCCTGCACCAGGTCCGCGAAGCTGACGAACCCGCCGACGTTCCAGATGTTGACCTCGTCGTACCGCTTGACGAGGTCGGCTTCTGTCTCTGCTGCCGTTGTCATCGCTCGGCCCTGTCGGCACCCGTGTCGGGCCCGAAGTGGGCGTGCTGGCCGCCCCGTACATCACCAGTGTTGAAGAAGCCACGGTTGTTGTGACTGTTGATCGTGGTGCCCTGCCGACGGGGCTCCCGCTCCGGTTCGGGCTCGGCCACCCGCTCGCCCGAAGCCGGCGCGGGCGCATCGGGCCCGGCCTCCCCCAGGATCCGCCGGTCGTAGAGGCTGCCGGAGGGCGTGGGCACGTAGAGCCACGCCAGCTGGTGGAAGTTCTTGCCCTCCACCGTGGCCGGCACCTCGATGAAGTGGTCGGGATGGCGGCGGGTGTAGCCCGACAGCACGGCGTCCTCGAAGACCCGGTGGGAGAGGATCGCCGCGACCTGGGTGATGCTCTCGCTGGACGCGGCGAGCATGGCCCGGACCGGGCGGGAGTCCAGCAGCCGGTGGGTGTCGTTGCGCGGGGTGCCGTTGCCGTCGCCGGGAGCGCCGGAGTCCGGGAGCGGCCCCACGTGCAGACTGGCGCGGAGCCGCAGGCGCCGGGTGCCGGTCGCATGGATGTTGTAGTCGGTGAGCAGTTCCTGGAGTTCGGCCAGGAAGGGATGGACGACCCGCGGCAGGACCGCGGGATCGAAGCCGAGGACGTAGCCGTCGCCGGTGTTGTTCGCGAACTTCCGGTCCTGCCAGACCTGTCCGAGCCCGGCCCGCTCGAAGGCCTGCCCGAGGAGTTCGGGGATGATCGTGGTGAGAGCGACGTGATCGACGGCAGGCCGTCCGGTGAAGTCCTTGGCGTCCACGGCGAGGATGCCGCGGTAGGGCGGCAGGTCCCGGCTGACGCTCCACGGCGCGGGGGCGGGATTCGGCGTGACATTCTCGGACACGGGCAACTCCTCTGCTGCTCAAGGGCCTTGTCCAGGCGCCCTCAAGGCTGCTGCAGCGAAGGTCTGCGGAGTGCACTGCGCGTGCACGGGGCACGTGACGGTCGTCACGCGGTCAGTGATCGTGGCCGCCCGCCACCGCCCGCAGTCCGGCCAGGTCGTGGATGACGATGCTCTTGCGCTCCGCGCCGACGATGCCGGAGCCGATCTCCCGTAGCCGGGCACTGACCGTGTTGCGGGAGACCCCCAGGTACAGGGCCAGGTCCTCCCTGGTGACGGCCAGTTCGGGCACCCGGTCGCCCGCGGCGGCGGCCAGCGAGAGCAGCGCCTCGGCCATGCGCTCGCGCGAGCCGCCGTAGCAGGCACGGGCCCGGTCCGCCTCGCGCAGGCGGGTCAGGGCGTGCCGGGCCAGGGTCGGGGACAGCCCGTGCTCGTCCACGAAGCGCGTGAAGCGGTTCTTGGTGATGACGGACACCGTGCAGCCGGAGATGGCCAGTACGGAGGCCAATCGGGCCTCGCCCTCCTCCAGTACCGCCGCCTCGCCGACCACGTCCAGCGCGCCGCGGAAGGCGAGCACCCGCCTGCGCCCGTCGCGCTCCCGGCGTTCGACCTTCACCACGCCCTCGACGACGGCCAGGACGTGGGTACCGGGGTCGCCCTGCCGCAGCAGCACGTCCCCGGCCCGGTGCCGGCGCAACGCGCCCTCGCCGACGAGGGCGCGCCACACCTCCTCCCCCGTCAACTGCGCGAGTGCAACCCCCAGTACCTCCATGGGGCAGCACTCTAGAGTGCGTCGACTGCGGGCTCGTCATGGCCGGTCGCGCCCCGTCAGGGGCGCGGGGAACTGCGCGACCGGCCACACCCGGCCCGCAGCCCGTCACGCACCCTCTTCGAGGTCCCCCTCGGTCTCCAGGAACGCCTCCCGCAGACCCTCCAGGGTCTGCGGGTCCGGCTTGGCCCACATCCCCCGGCTCTCGGCCTCCAGCAGCCGCTCCGCGATGCCGTGCAGGGCCCAGGGGTTGGCCTCCTGGAGGAAGGCGCGGTTCTCCGGGTCGAGGACGTACGTCTGGGCGAGCTTGTCGTACATCCAGTCGGGCACGACGCCCGTGGTGGCGTCGTAGCCGAACAGGTAGTCCACGGTGGCGGCGAGTTCGAAGGCGCCCTTGTAGCCGTGGCGGCGCATGGCCTCGATCCAGCGGGGGTTGACCACGCGGGCGCGGAAGACGCGGGAGGTCTCCTCGACGAGGGTGCGGGTGCGGACCGTCTCCGGGCGGGTGGAGTCGCCGATGTAGGCCTCGGGGGCGGTGCCCCTGAGCGCCTTGACGGTGGCCACCATGCCGCCGTGGTACTGGAAGTAGTCGTCGGAGTCGGCGATGTCGTGCTCGCGCGTGTCGGTGTTCTTGGCGGCGACCGCGATGCGCTTGTACGCCGTCTCCATCTCCGCCCGGGCCGGGCGGCCTTCGAGGCCGCGGCCGTAGGCGTAGCCGCCCCAGGTCGTGTAGACCTCGGCGAGGTCGGCGTCGGTGCGCCAGTCGCGGCTGTCGATGAGCTGGAGCAGCCCGGCGCCGTAGGTGCCCGGCCGGGAGCCGAAGATCCTTGTGGTGGCGCGGCGTTCGTCGCCGTGCTCGGCGAGGTCGGCCTGGGCGTGGGCGCGGACGTGGTTCTGCCCTGCGGGCTCGTCCAGCGAGGCGGCGAGCCGCACCGCGTCGTCCAGCAGGCCGATCACGTGCGGGAAGGCGTCTCGGAAGAAGCCGCTGATGCGGAGGGTGACGTCGATGCGGGGACGGCCCAGTTCCTCCAGCCCGATCGGCTCCAGACCCGTCACGCGCCGCGACGCGGCGTCCCACACCGGGCGGATGCCCAGCAGGGCGAGGGCCTCGGCGACGTCGTCACCGGCCGTGCGCATGGCGCTCGTTCCCCACAGGGACAGGCCCACCGAGGTCGGCCAGTCGCCGTTGTCGGTGCGGTAGCGCTCCACCAGGGAGTCGGCGAGGGCCTGTCCGGTCTCCCAGGCGAGGCGGCTGGGGACGGCCTTGGGGTCGACGGAGTAGAAGTTGCGGCCGGTCGGCAGGACGTTGACGAGGCCGCGCAGGGGGGAGCCCGACGGGCCGGCGGGAACGAAGCCGCCGGCGAGGGCGTGCACGGCGTGGTCGATCTCGTCGGTGGTCGCGGCCAGCCGCGGCACGACCTCGCGGGCGGCGAACTCCAGGATCGCGGCGACCTGTTCGCCGTGCTCGGTGGGCACGGCCGCCGGGTCCCAGCCCGCGTCCTCCATGGCCTGGACCAGGGCGCGCGCCTTCTCCTCCGCCTCGTCGGCCGTGGTCCGCGTCGCGGCGGACTCGTCGAGGCCGAGGGCCTCGCGCAGGCCGGGCAGGGCGGCGGTGCCGCCCCAGATCTGCCGGGCGCGCAGGATGGACAGGACCAGGTTGACGCGCTCGGGGCCGGTGGGCGCGTTGCCCAGGACGTGCAGGCCGTCGCGGATCTGGGCGTCCTTGACCTCGCACAGCCAGCCGTCGACGTGCAGCAGGAAGTCGTCGAAGCCGTCGTCCTCGGGACGCTCCTCCATGCCGAGGTCGTGGTCGAGGCGGGCGGCCTGGATCAGGGTCCAGATCTGGGCGCGGATGGCCGGGAGCTTGGCCGGGTCCATGGACGAGATCTGGGCGTATTCGTCGAGGAGTTGCTCCAGGCGCGCGATGTCGCCGTAGGACTCGGCACGGGCCATCGGCGGCACGAGGTGGTCGACGAGCGTGGCGTGGGCGCGGCGCTTGGCCTGGGTGCCCTCGCCCGGGTCGTTGACGAGGAACGGGTAGACGAGCGGGAGGTCGCCGAGGGCGGCGTCGGGGCCGCAGGCCGCGGACAGGCCGGCGTTCTTGCCGGGCAGCCACTCCAGGTTGCCGTGCTTGCCGAGGTGGACCATCGCGTCGGCGCCGAAGCCGCCGTCCTCGCGGGTGGCCGCGATCCAGCGGTAGGCGGCCAGGTAGTGGTGCGAGGGCGGCAGGTCGGGGTCGTGGTAGATGGCGATGGGGTTCTCGCCGAAGCCGCGCGGCGGCTGGATGAGGACCAGCAGGTTGCCGCGGCGCAGGGCGGCCAGCACGATGTCGCCCTCGGGGTTGCGGCTGCGGTCGAGGAACATCTCGCCGGGCGCGGGCCCCCAGTGTTCCTCGACGGCCTCGCGCAGTTCGGCCGGGAGTCGGTCGTACCAGCGCTTGTAGTCGGCGGCCGGGATGCGGACGGGGTTGCGGGCGAGCTGCTCCTCGGTGAGCCAGTCCTGGTCGTGGCCGCCGGCCTCGATGAGGGCGTAGATGAGCTCGTCGCCGTCGCCCGACTCCAGCCCGGGAACGGGCTCTTCGGCCTCGTTCCCGAAGTCGTAGCCCTCCGCGCGCAGCCGGCGCAGCAGCGCGACGGCGCTGGCGGGGGTGTCGAGACCGACGGCGTTGCCGATGCGTGAGTGCTTGGTGGGGTAGGCGGAGAGGACGAGGGCGATCCGCTTCTCGGCGGCCGGGATGTGGCGCAGGCGGGCGTGGCGCACGGCGATGCCGGCGACGCGGGCGGCGCGCTCGGGGTCGGCGACGTAGGCGGGCAGGCCGTCCTCGTCGACCTCCTTGAAGGAGAACGGGACGGTGATGATGCGCCCGTCGAACTCCGGGACGGCGACCTGGGTCGCGGCGTCGAGTGGGGAGAGGCCCTCGTCGTTCTCCTCCCACGCGCTGCGCGGCCCGGTCAGGCACAGGGCCTGCAGGACGGGCACGTCCAGGGAGGCGAGGGCGCCGGCGTCCCAGGACTCGTCGTCGCCGCCGGCCGAGGCATCGGCGGGCTTGGTGCCGCCCGCGGCGAGCACGGTGGTGACGACGACGTCGGCCGCGCGCAGGGCGTCGACGAGTTCGGGCTCGGGGGCGCGCAGCGAGGCGACGTACAGCGGCAGCGCCCGGCCGCCCGCGTCCTCGACGGCACCGCAGAGGGCGTCGACGAAAGCGGTGTTGCCGCTCATGTGGTGGGCACGGTAGTAGAGCACGGCGACGAGCGGGCCGTCCGGGTTCGCCGCCTTCGGGGTGCGCTCGAGCTCGCCCCACGAGGGGGCGGAGGCGGGCGGTTCGAAGCCGTGGCCGGTCAGCAGCACGGTGTCGGAGAGGAACCGCGCCAGCTGGTCGAGGTTGGCGGGCCCGCCGTGGGCAAGGTAGGCGTGGGCCTCGGCGGCGATGCCGATGGGCACGGTCGAGTGCTCCATCAGCTGGGCGTCGGGCGCCTGTTCACCGGTCAGGACGACGACGGGCCTGTCCCCGGCGAGCAGCAGGTCGAGCCCTTCCTGCCAGGCGCGGACGCCGCCGAGGAGCCGTACGACGACGAGGTCGGTGCCCTCCAGCAGAGCGGGCAGCTCTTCGCGGTCCAGCCGGGCGGGGTTGGCGAGCCGGTACGGCACCGGTCCGCCGGCCGCGCGGGCGCTGAGCAGGTCGGTGTCGGACGTCGACAGGAGAAGGATGCGCATGCTGCGGCTGGCCTTCCTCGGGGTCCGCGCCCCGGGTGGTCGTGAGGACGGCGGGAGTTCCTGACTCGCCCGGCGTCTCACCGCCGTGCTCACAGTGGCGGGACCGTACCGGAATCACACCGGCTTCCTCCCCTGTCGCCGTCGCTGGCGTGGTCATACTAGCGGGGGCGCGCCCCGAAGGGGGCGCCCCGTCAAGGGGCGCGAGGAACTGCGCGACCAGCTCCCACCGGCCCGCAGCCGACGGACAAGCCCGGCACCGCCACCCCCACCGTGGGTATGCTCGCCGCCATGCCCGCCCCCTCCGACCCCCCTGCCCGCACCGGCGGCGACCGCTGCCCCGGTGCGGTCCGGTTGCACCCCGCGGACGACGGCGCCCTGGCCCGCGTCCGGCTGCCGGGCGGACTTCTGACGAACCGTCAGGCCGAAGCGCTGGCACGGCTGTCCGACGAACTGGGCGACGGGCACCTCGACCTCACCTCCCGCGGCAACGTCCAGCTCCGCGGCCTCCCCGAAGCCTGCGGCGGCGAACTCGGCAGCCGCCTTCACGAAGCGGGCCTGCTGCCCTCCGAACGGCACGACCGCGTACGGAACGTGGCGGCGTCCCCGCTCTGCGGCCTCGACGGCCCGGCTCCCGCCGACGTCCAGGCCTGGTCCCGCGCACTGGACCAACTCCTCTGTGCGAACCCGGACATCACTAAACTTTCCGGACGTTTCCTCTTCGGTCTGGACGACGGCCGCGGCGATATCGCCGCCCTCGCCCCCGATGTGACATTGATCGCAACGGACGACGGGCACGCCCTGCTCTCCTACGCGGCAACCGGCTCCTGCCTGCGCATCCCCGCCGCGCACGCCCCGCGCGCGGCCGTGCTCGCGGCCGAGTGGTTCCTGGACGAGCGGCGCCGCACCGGCAGCACCGCCTGGCGGATCGCCGAGCTCCCCGCCGGACAGCGGCCGCGGCTCGACGTGTTGGGGCAGCGGCTCACCGCCGAAGGCATCGCCGCCGAACCGGCCCAGAGTGCTCCGCAGCCGGGCGTCCCCACGGCCCCCGGGCTCGTCCCCGGCCCCGGCGGCCGGACCGCGCTGTCGGTCACGGCCCCGCTCGGCCGCCTGAGCACCGGTCAATGGCGGCAGTTGTACGAGACGGCCATCGCCGGCACGGGCGAACTCCGGGTGACCCCCTGGCGCGGCGTCGTCGTCCCCGGCCTCCCGGCCGACGCGGCCCCCGCCCGCCTGGCGGCCCTCGCGGAGGCGGGCCTGGTCACCTCGGCCGACTCCGCCTGGCACCGCGCGGGCGCGTGCGCCGGCCGCCCCGGATGCGCCAAGTCCCTTGCGGACGTACGGGCGGACGCGGCGGCCTGCCTCGCGCGCTCCGCGCCCGGGCAGCCCCTGCCCGTGTACTGGTCCGGGTGCGAGCGGCGCTGCGGCCGCCCCGGCGGCGGCCGGTGGGTGGACGTCCTGGCCACGGGCGACGGCTACCGGATCGCGATACGGGACAACACGACGGAGACGGCACGGGTGACGGTGCCGGCAGCAGACCTGGCCGGCGCGGTGGCGACGGCTCGTACCACCACACGATGAACGACAAGGGCGACGAGGGCACAGTGTTCGACTACGACAAGGACGGCGCGTCCATCTACCGCCAGTCCTTCGCCACCATCCGCGCCGAGGCCGACCTCGGCGGACTGCCGCCGGACGTCAGCAAGGTGGCGGTCCGCATGATCCACGCGTGCGGGATGACCGATCTCGTCCGCGACCTGGCCTGGTCCCCGCAGGCCGTGGCCCGCGCCCGCGAGGCGCTGCGCGCGGGTGCGCCGATCCTGTGCGACGCCAACATGGTCGCCAGCGGGGTCACCCGCAAGCGGCTGCCCGCGGACAACGAGGTGCTGTGCACCCTCGCCGACCCGTCCGTGCCCGAACTGGCCCGGCGCATGGGCACCACGCGCAGCGCCGCGGCCCTGGAGCTGTGGCGCGAGAAGCTGGACGGCGCGGTGGTGGCGGTCGGCAACGCGCCGACCGCGCTGTTCCGCCTGCTGGAGATGGTCGCGGAGGGCGCACCGCGCCCGGCGGCCGTGCTCGGCATACCGGTCGGTTTCATCGGTGCCGCCGAGTCCAAGGAGGCACTGGCGGACAACCAACTGGGCCTGGAGTACCTGGTGGTGCGGGGGCGGCGCGGCGGAAGTGCCATGGCCGCGGCCGCGATCAATGCGATAGCGAGCGAGGAAGAGTGAGCGAGCACAAGCCCGGACGGCTCTACGGAGTGGGCCTCGGCCCCGGCGACCCGTCCCTGATGACCGTACGGGCGGTGGAGGTCATCGCCGCCGCCGACGTCGTCGCGTACCACAGCGCCCGGCACGGCCGCTCCATCGCGCGCTCCATCGCCGAACGCCACCTGCGCCCCGACCACATCGAGGAGCGGCTCGTCTACCCCGTCACCACGGAGACGACCGACCACCCGGGCGGCTACCGGGGTGCGATGGAGGAGTTCTACGAGGAGGCCGCCGCGCGGCTGGCCGCGCACCTGGACGCCGGGCGCACCGTGGCCGTGCTCGCCGAGGGCGACCCGCTCTTCTACAGCTCGTACATGCACATGCACAAGCGGCTGGCCCACCGCTACCCGACCGAGGTCGTCCCCGGCGTCACCTCGGTGAGCGCGGCCGCGGCCCGGCTCGGCGAACCGCTGGTGGAGGGCGAGGAGGTGCTGACCATCCTTCCGGGCACCCTGCCCGAGGAGGAGCTGACGGCCCGCCTGGCCGCCACCGACTCGGCGGTGGTGATGAAGCTCGGCCGCACCTTCCCGGCGGTGAAGGGCGCACTGGAGCGCTCGGGCCGCCTGGCGGAGGCGCGTTACGTGGAGCGCGCGACGATGAGCGGGGAACGCACGGGCCGCGTCGCGGACGTGGACCCGGAGTCGGTGCCGTACTTCTCGGTGGCGGTGCTGCCGAGTCGCGTCGGCGCTGAGCCTGTTGAGGGCGCGGGTGCGGGCGAGGTCACGGTCGTCGGGCTCGGCCCGGCGGGTCCGCTGTGGCTGACGCCGGAGGCGCGGGGCGCGCTGGCGGCGGCGGAGGACCTGGTCGGCTACACGACCTACCTGGACCGGGTGCCGGTGCGCCCGGGGCAGCAGCGGCACGCCTCGGACAACAAGGTGGAGTCCGAACGCGCCGAGTTCGCCCTGGACCTGGCCCGGCAGGGCCGCCGGGTCGCCGTCGTCTCGTCCGGCGACCCCGGCGTCTTCGCCATGGCCACCGCGGTGCTGGAGGTCGCCTCGGAGGGCCCGTACCGCGAGGTGCCGGTGCGGGTGGTCCCCGGCATGACGGCCGCCCACGCGGCGGCGTCCCGCGCGGGCGCCCCGCTGGGCCACGACTACGCGGTCGTCTCGCTGTCCGACCGCCTCAAGCCGTGGGAGGTCGTCGCGGAACGGCTGCGCGCGGCGGCCGCCGCGGACCTGGTGCTGGCGCTGTACAACCCCGGTTCGCGCAGCCGCACGTGGCAGGTGGGCAAGGCGCGGGACGTCCTCCTGGAGCACCGGGCGCCCGAGACCCCGGTGGTCCTCGGGCGCGACGTGGGCGGCCCGGAGGAGAGCGTACGGATCGTCCGCCTCGGCGAACTGGTGCCGGAGGAGGTCGACATGCGGACGATTCTGATCGTGGGGTCGACGCAGACGCGGGCCGTACGGCGGGGCGCCGGCGCCTCCGGCGAGGAAATCGTGTGGACCCCGAGGCGGTACCCGGAACGATAATCGGGGCTCCGCCCCGTGGGTGCGCCCCGTGGGTGCGCCCCGTCAGGGGCGCGGGGAACTGCGCGACCAGCCCCCACCGGCCTGCAGCCGACGCACCACCCTGGGGGTCCGGGGCACAGCCCCGGGGACGTCGACTGCGGGCGCGTCGTGGTTGCTCGCGCAGTTCCCCGCGCCCCTGACGGGGCACCTGGTCGCGCCCACGCGGCGGAGCCGCACATGTGAACAGCCCCGCGCCCCTTACGGGGCGGGGCGCAGCCACCCCACCGCCCCGGCCACATCGGTAACCACCGGAACACCCGCCGGCACCGCCGGCCTCCGCACCACCACCACGGGAACCCCCGCCGCCCGCGCAGCGACCAGCTTCGCGGCCGTCGCAACGGCCCCGCTGTCCTTCGTCACCAGCACATCGATCCGGTGCCGTCGCAGCAGCTCCCGTTCCCCCTCCACCGTGAACGGGCCCCGGTCCAGGAGCACCTCCATCCGCGGCGGCACCGTACCCTCCGGTGCGTCCACGGAGCGCATGAGGAACCACATATCCTCGAGGTGCGCAAAAGCCGCCAGTCCCATCCGTCCCGTGGTCAGGAACGCCCGTTCCCCCAGCGCGGGCAGCGCACCGGCCGCCTCCTCCAGGGAGGCGACGTCGTGCCAGTGGTCACCCGGCCCCGCGACCCACCCGGGGCGGCGGAGGGCCAGCAGGGGAACATGGACCTCCGCGGCGGCCTGCGCCGCGTTGAAACTGATCGTGCCGGCGAAAGGATGGGTGGCGTCGATGAGCGCGTCCACCTGCTGCTCGCGCAGCCAGCGGGCCAGGCCCTCGGGTCCCCCGAACCCCCCGATCCGCACCTCGCCCGCCGGCAGCCGGGGCTGGGCGACGCGACCGGCGAGCGAACTGGTGACCCGCAGTGCGGGGTTCGCGGCCAGCTCGGCGGCGAGTTGCCGCGCCTCTGTCGTACCGCCGAGGATCAGGACGTGCCGCACGCCGCTCCCCCTTACGTTCACGTTCACGCTTCCCCACCCTAGGCCAGGAGTTCCCCGTGGCTGACGCCGAGGCAACCGGCGGCCGCACCGCTCAACTGCAGCGCACCGGGCTCCGGCACGGGTGGACGACCGGGGCCTGTGCGACCGCGGCCACCACGGCCGCATACACGGCGCTGCTCACCGGGGAGTTCCCCGACCCCGTGACGATCACCCTGCCCAAGGGGCAGACGCCGGCGTTCGCGCTCGCCGCGGAGGAGAAGAGTGCGGGCCGGGCGATGGCGGCCGTCGTCAAGGACGCCGGCGACGACCCGGACGTCACGCACGGCGCCCTGGTCCGCGCCACGGTCCGGGCCCTGCCGCCTGGTTCGGGCGTGGTGTTCCGGGCCGGTCCGGGCGTGGGCACGGTCACCCGGCCCGGGCTGCCGCTGGCCGTGGGCGAGCCCGCGATCAACCCGGTGCCCCGGCAGATGATGCGCGAGCACGTGGCCGCCGTGGCGGAGCGGCACCGCGGCACGGGCGACGTCGAGATCGAGATCTCGGTCGACAACGGCGAGGAGCTCGCCCGTTCCACCTGGAACCCGCGCCTGGGCATCCTGGGCGGGCTGTCGGTCCTCGGCACGACCGGCATCGTCGTGCCGTACTCCTGCTCGGCCTGGATCGACAGCATCCGGCGCGGCGTGGACGTCGCCCGCGCGGCGGGCCGCCGGCACGTGGCGGGCTGTACGGGCTCGACCTCGGAGAAGGCCGCGGTGGCCGTGCACGGCCTGCCGGAGGACGCGCTGCTGGACATGGGCGACTTCGCGGGCGCGGTGCTCAAGTACATCCGCCGCCACCCGGTGGACCGGCTCACGATCGCGGGCGGCTTCGCCAAGCTGTCCAAACTGGCGGCCGGGCACCTGGACCTGCACTCGTCCCGCTCCCAGGTCGACAAGGGCTTCCTCGCCGAACTGGCCCGCCGGGGCGGTGCGGACGAGGCCCTGGCGGCATCCGTCGCCGCGGCCAACACGGGCCTGGACGCCCTGCAGCAGTGCGCGGCCCGGGGCGTCCCGCTGGGCGACCTCGTCGCCGCCACGGCCCGCGACGAGGCCTTGGCGGTGCTGAGAGGAGCACCCGTCTCTGTGGACGTCATCTGTATAGACCGAGCAGGCACGATCGTGGGCCGCGCGAGCCCGCGCCCCTGAGCCCCGCGCCCCGTCAGGGGCGCGCCCCGTCAGGGGCGCGGGGCTGTGTTGCATCATGCGGCTCCGCCGCGTGGGCGCGAGCAACCACAGCCGACCCGCACCCGAACCGCTACGGCCGCGCGCAGCGCTCCCGCTCGGTCGAGTACAGATAACTGTCCGGAAATTGCTCCGCACCCAGCGTGCGCCCGACGATGATGACTGCGGTCCGCAGGACGCCGGCGGCCTTCACCTGCTCCGCGATCCCCGACAGCGTCCCCCGCAACACCAGTTCGTCCGGCCGGCTGGCCATCGCGACGACGGCCGCCGGGCAGTCGGCCCCATAGTGCGGGAGCAACTCGGCGACGACCTCGTCGGTGTAGCGGGCGGCGAGGTGGAGGACGAGCAGGGCGCCGCTACGGCCGAGGGTGGCGAGGTCCTCGCCCGGGGGCATCGGGGTGGCCTGGCGGGCGATGCGGGTGAGGATGACGGTCTGCCCGACGGTGGGCACGGTCAGTTCGCGGCCGAGGGCCGCCGCCGCGGCGGCGAACGCCGGGACGCCGGGGACGATCTCGTACGGGATGCCCGCCGCGTCGAGCCGCCGCATCTGCTCGGCCACGGCGCTGAAGACCGACGGGTCGCCGGAGTGCAGCCGCGCCACGTCGTGGCCGGCCTCGTGGGCGCGGACGAACTCCTCGGTGATCCGGTCGAGGTCGAGCCGGGCGGTGTCGACGAGCCGGGCGTCCGGGGGGCATTCGGCGAGCAGTTCGCGCGGGACGAGGCTGCCGGCGTACAGGCAGACCCCGCACCGGGCCAGCGTCCGCGCGCCGCGCACCGTGATCAGGTCGGCGGCGCCGGGGCCGGCGCCGATGAAGTACACGGTCATGCGTCGGTTTCTCCTTGTTCGGACTGTCCGGTCCTGACCACGGACCACTGGGTGACCGGCATGGCCTGCCGCCAGCCGGTGAACCCGCCGACGGGGACGGCGCGGGACACGGCGATGCGCGTCAACTCGCCGCCGTGGCGCCGGTACCACGCGGTGAGCAGCGCCTCGGACTCCAGGGTGACGGTGTTGGCTATGAGCCGCCCGCCGGGCGGGAGCGCGTCCCAGCAGGCCTCCAGCAGCCCGGGTGCGGTGAGCCCGCCGCCGATGAACACCGCGTCGGGCACGGGCAGTCCGGCGAGGGCTTCCGGGGCGGCCCCGGTGACGACGCGCAGTGCCGGGACGCCGAGCGTCTCGGCGTTGCGGGCGATGCGGGCGGCACGCACGGGGTCGCGTTCCACGGTGACGGCCCGGCAGGTGCGGTGGGCCCGCATCCACTCGATGCCGATGGATCCCGAGCCGCCGCCGATGTCCCACAGCAGCTCGCCGGGGGCGGGGGCCAGTGCGGCGAGCGTCACGGCCCGGACGTGACGCTTCGTCAACTGTCCATCGTGCTCGAAGGATTCGTCGGGAAGGCCGGGGGTGAGCGGCAGTCGCTGCGCGCCCGGGGCGCGGCGGCACTCGACCGCGATGACGTTGAGCGCGTCGCCGGGCGGGTGCGGCCAGTCGTCGGCCGTTCCGTCGAGGCGGCGTTCGGATGCGGCGCCGAGCTGCTCCAGCACGCTCAACCGGCTCGGCCCGAAGCCGCGTTCGCGCAGCAGCGCGGCGACCTCGGCGGGGGTGCCGGCCCCGGCGCTGAGCACCAGCAGCAGGCGGCCCTCGTGCAGGGCGGCGGAGAGGGCGGCGATCGGGCGGCCGACGAGGCTGAGCACCTCGGTCTCCTCCAGCGGCCGGCCGAGCCGGGCGCAGGCGAGGGAGACGGAGGAGGGGTGGGGCAGCACCCGCAGCCGCTCGGCGCCGATGACGTCGGCGAGGGTGCGGCCGATGCCGAAGAACATGGGGTCGCCGCTGGCGAGCACGCACACCTCCCGCCCGGCGTGCGCGGCCAGCAGGCCCGGCACGGCAGGGCGGAGCGGCGAGGGCCACGCCACCCGCTCGCCCGCGCACTCGGGCGGCAGCAGACCGAGCTGCCGGGGGCCGCCGATGAGGACGTCGGCCCGGCGCAGCGCTTCCCGGGAGGCGTCGGCCAGGCCCGGCCAGCCGTCGGCGCCGATGCCCACGACGGTCACGGGGGCTTGGCTCACGGGGGCTCACCTCGGGTACGGCTGGGGGCAGGACGGGCACGGGAACTCTACTGACCTGCGGCGACGGCACCACAGCCGGGCACCTTGTTGCATAGGATGTGCAATTACATGCAATGAGCAGGAGGTCTGGCGTGAAGCGTGCACCGGTGGTGCTGGGGATCGAGTCGTCGTGCGACGAGACCGGCGCCGGTCTGGTCCGGGAGGGCAGGCTGCTGGGCCATGCGGTCGCGTCCAGCATGGACGAGCACGCGCGCTTCGGCGGGGTCGTCCCGGAGATCGCGGCCCGGGCCCATGTGCACGCCGCCGCGCCCGTGGTCCGCGCCGCCCTGGCCGACGCGGGCCTGGCCATGGCCGACATCGACGCGGTCGCGGTGACGACGGGCCCGGGGCTGTCCGGCGCCCTCCAGGTCGGCGTCGCGGCCGCGAAGGGCCTGGCCTACGCGCTGGGCGTGCCGCTGTACGGGGTGCACCACCTCGCCGGGCACGTGGCCGCCGACACCCTGGAGCACGGCCCGCTGCCCGACCCCTGCATGGTGCTGATCGTCTCCGGGGGCCACACGTCGCTGCTGCTCGTACGGGACCTGGCGCGCGACCCGATCGTGCACCTCGGCGACACCCTCGACGACGCGGCCGGCGAGTGCTTCGACAAGGTGGCCCGCGTCTTCGGCCTGCCCTATCCGGGCGGCCCGGCCGTCGACCGCGCCGCGCGCGAGGGCGACCCGCGGGCGGTGGCGTTCCCGCGGCCGCTCACCACGCGGCCCGAGCACCGCCACACGTTCTCCTTCTCGGGCCTCAAGACGGCCGCCGCCCGCTGGGCCGAGGAACACCGGGCCGCCGGGCGGCCGTTGCCCGTCGCGGACGGGGCGGCCTCCCTGCAGGAGGCGGTGGCCGACGTGCTCACGCGCAAGGCGGTGGCCGCCTGCGCGGAGCACGGGGTGGGCACCCTGGTGATAGTCGGCGGCGTGGCCGCCAACTCCCGCGTGCGGGCCCTGGCCCGGGAGCGGTGCGCCGCCGCGGGGGTCGAACTGCGCGTCCCGCCGCTGCGGTTGTGCACCGACAACGGGGCGATGATCGCCGCGGTGGGCGACCTGCTGGTGCGCGCCGGCGCGGAGCCGGCGCCGCTGGACGTGACGGTGGACCCGTCGGCGCCGCTGGAGTACGCGGCGCTGCACCCGGTGGCGTCCGGCCCCTACCAGTTGGCGGGCCGGTAGTCCTTCAGGAAGCACCCGTAGAGGTCCTCGCCCTGCTCGCCGCGGACGATCGGGTCGTAGACCCGCGCCGCGCCGTCGACCAGGTCGAGCGGGGCGTGGAAGCCCGCCTCGGCCATCCGGACCTTGTCCGGGTGCGGCCGCTCGTCCGTGATCCAGCCCGTGTCGACGCTGGTCATCAGGATGCCGTCGGTCTGGAACATCTCCTGCGCGCTGGTGCGCGTGAGCATGTTGAGCGCGGCCTTGGCCATGTTGGTGTGCGGGTGGCCCGCGCCCTTGTAGCCGCGGCTGAAGACGCCCTCCATCGCGGAGACGTTGACCACGTACTTGCGGCGTGCCGGGGAGGCCGCCATGGCCGACCGCAGCCGGTTGACCAGGACGAACGGTGCCGTGACGTTGCACAGCTGCACTTCGAGCAGCTCGACCGGGTCGATGTCGCCGACCGCCTGGATCCAGGTGTTCGTCGCGTCCAGGTCGGGGACGAGCCCGCCCGCGTCGATCGCGGTGCCGGCCTCGACCCGGGCCAGCGAGGCGGAGCCGCTGGTCAGGGCGAGCTCGGTGAGGGACTGCGGGGTGAGGCCGTCGTGGTTGCCGCCCGCGGGACCGGGCAGCTCGGGCTGCGCGCCGCTGCCGAAGGCGCCGAAGATCTCGCGGGCGGGCAGCTCGCCGGCCGGGAGCGGGGCGGACTCGGCGGCTATGAGCTCGCTGTACGCGGCGTTGGTGCGGCGCACGGTCTGCGCCGCGTTGTTGATCAGGATGTCGAGCGGGCCCTCGGCACTGACGGAGTCGGCCAGCGCCACGACCTGTGCGGGGTCGCGCAGGTCGATGCCGACGATCTTCAGCCGGTGCAGCCAGTCCGCGCTGTCCTCCATCGCCTTGAAGCGGCGGATGGCGTCGTTCGGGAAGCGCGTGGTGACCGTGGTGTGCGCGCCGTCCCGCAGCAGCCGCAGCGCGATGTACATGCCGATCTTCGCGCGGCCGCCGGTGAGCAGGGCGCGCTTGCCGGTCAGGTCCGTGCGGGCGTCCCGGCGGGCGCGGTTCTCCGCGGCGCAGGGCTGGCACAGCTGGTGGTAGAAGGCGTCGACCTCGGTGTACCGGTCCTTGCAGGTGTAGCAGGAGCGGGGACGCTCCAGGATGCCGACGATCTGCGTGGCGGCGGTGGCCGCGAGCGGGATGCCGCGGGTCTCGTCGTCGATGCGGTCGGCGGCGCCGGTGGCCGTGGCCTCGGTGACCGCCTTGTCGTGGGCGGTCTTGGCGGCCCGGCGCTCCTGGCGGCGGCGCTGCTTCACCGTCCGGTAGATGCCGGAGGTGGCCCGGCGGACCGTGATCGCGTCGGGGTGGTCGACGGGCAGTTCGTCGAGCTCCTCGAGCACGCTCAGGCAGATCGCCATCCGCTCCGGGTCGATGCCCGCCTGCTCGGCCGCCCCGTGCGCCCCGCCGCGGCTCTCTTCAGTCACCGTCATCGCCGCTGTCGTATCCCAGTCCGTTTGTTCGAATCAAAGCTTCTGTGCAGGGTACGTAGGCAGGCGCGGGAGCGCCAAACCCGTCGATGTCGGTGACAGGCGCATGACATTCTCTGCGACCACCCCGGCCCCGCACGCCCCTCCGCCCCACCCCCCACCACCCGGTTCTCAAACCCCGTGCATCACATCCGACTTATTGGGCTCTCCGGGTTAATTAGGCGCCGTAGAGCACAAATTGACCCATCACGTCCGGAATCGCCGGTCACAATTGCCTCTCAACACCCCTTAGAAAGGTTTAACCATGTCGCGTATCGCCAAGGCAGCCCTGCTGACCGCCGCCGCAGGCGTCGCCGTCACCGGCGCCACGGGCATCGCCACCGCCGACTCCGGCGCGGAGGGCGCGGCCGTAGGCTCCCCCGGCGTCGTCTCCGGCAACGTGATCCAGGTGCCGATCCAGATCCCGCTGAACGTCTGCGGCAACGCCATCGACATCGTCGGTCTGCTCAACCCGACCTTCGGCAACACCTGCGTCAACAGCTGAGCCACCCGCCGCGCGCGCGTCTCAGCCGGATCGCGCGCACCGCGCGGGAGAGGGTCACAGTCAGCCGCCGGAGCCCTCTCCCGCGCGTTCGTGGCGCCCATCGACCTCCTGATGGGCGCCACCGGCATGTCCGGACCCGGCCGACGGCTCGCGGTCCCCGGCGGCGGCGCGGGACCGCTCCGGCCGCTTGGCGCCGGGCAGGTCGGGTATGTCGACGATCGGCGGCAGGTCGCGGGTCAGCCGCGAGTGGTGTTCGTCCATGACGTGCGCCTGGCCTGTCTGGAGTGGGGACGGTTCTCGTCCGCCCGGTGGCACGGGCGGGAGCGCCCGGCGGTCAGGCCGGGGCGAGCAGCTGGCGGCGCAGGTCGGCGCAGGTGCGGCTGAGGATCCGGGAGATCTGCATCTGGGAGACCCCCAGGCGCAGGCCGATCTGCTGCTGCGTGAGATCACCGAAGAAGCGCCAGTACAGGACGTACTTCTCCCGCTCGGGCAGGGCGTCCAGGAGCGGTTTGAGGGACTGCCGGTCGACGACCAGGTCCAGGGCCGTGTCGCCCTGGCCCAGGGTGTCGGCGAGCGGGAGTTCCTCGCCGGGAGCGACCGACTGGTCGAGGGAGAGCGTGTGGTGCACCCCGTCCGCGTCGAGCCCGCGCCGCACCTCCGCCTCGGACAGCCCGGTCTCCGCCGCGAGTTCGCGCAGGGTGACCAGGGCCCGGCGGCCCCGCTGCTCGAGCCGGGCGCGGGCGGCGCGGACCGTGGCCCGCAACTCCTGGTCCCGGCGCGGGATGTGCAGGGACCAGACGTGATCGCGGATGTGGCGTTTGAGCTCCCCGTTGATGGTGGGGACGGCGAAGGACTCGAAGGCGAAGCCGAGCTGCGGATCGAAGCGGTCGACCGCGTGCACCAGGGCCAGTGCGGCGACCTGCCGCAGGTCCGCCATGCTCTCCCCGCATTTGCGGTAGCGCAGGCTGATGCGTTCGGCCATGGGCAGCCAGGCGGCGATCACCTCCTGGCGCAGCCGGTCCCGCTCCGCTCCGGGGGGCAGGGACTTGAGCTGCAGGAAAGCTTCCGGGGCGGCTTCGGGTGTCGATTCGGTCATCGTCACTGTCCCCTCGCTCGTGCGGGGCGCTCCGCGGCGGGCGGTGCTGTCCACTGCGGGCCGGTGGGGGCTGGTCGCGCAGTTCCCCGCGCCCCTTCGGGGGCGCGCTCTCGCTGAAGTTGCGGCTGCCCTTGCGCCCCGCTCGCAAACGGCCGCAGTCGTTTCAGCATGCCCCCGGGCGGACCGGGGCGCGACTCAGAGAGCCTGCCCGATCACGCAGAGCAATGTCGTGACGTGCGTTACAACCGTGCCGTCTTGACGCATGGCCCATGTAATCGATTACCTAAGGCCCCATGGCGAACATCAAGGACGTGGCCGAGCGCGCCGGCGTATCCGTCGCCACCGTCTCCCGCGTGCTCAACGGCCGTGCGCCCGTGGCCGAGACCCGGGACCGGGTGCTGGCCGCCGTCGCGGAGCTGGGCTACCGGCCCAACGTGGTCGCCCGCGCCCTGCGCACCGCGCGGACCCGGACGATCGGGCTCGTCATCAGCGACCTGCGCAACCCCTTCTTCACCGAGCTGGCCGACGCCGTGGAGCAGGAGGCTCGGCGGCTCGGCTACAGCCTGATCATCGGCAACGCCGGCGAGAGCCCCGGGCAGCAGGACGACTACATCCGCACCCTCCTCGACCGCCGCATCGACGGGCTGATGGTCAGCTCCGCCGGTACGGGCTCGACGATGCTGCACGAGGTCGTCGTCTCCGGCACCCCGCTCGTCCTGCTCGACCGGGCGCTGCCCGGCATCGCCGCGCCCTGCGTCCGTGCCGAGGGCGGTACGGCCCTGGGCGAACTGGCCGCGCACCTCGCCGCTTTGGGCCGGCGCCGGCCCGCGGTCATCGTCGCGCCCGCCGGCACCCCGACCGGGGACGAGCGCCTGGAGCAGTTCCGCACCGCGCTGGCCGGGCACGGGATCGCCCTGCCCGCGGAGCGGATCGCGGCCTCGCCCGACCTGAGCCCGGCCGGCGGCCGGGCGATGATGCGCCGGCTGCTGGACCTCCCCGAGCCGCCGGACGCCGTGCTGGCCACCGACAACCTGATGGCCCTGGGCGCCCTGGACGAGGTGCGGGCCCGCGGGCTGCGGATCCCCGCCGACCTGGCCCTGGTCGCCTTCGACGACGTGGCGTGGTTCGCCCACCTCGATCCCCCGCTGACCGCCGTCGCGCAGCCCACGCGCGAGCTGGGCCGGGCCGCCGTGCACACCCTGCTGGAGCGGATCGAGGGCCGCGAGGCCCCGTCCGTCCTGCTGCCCGCCCGGCTCGTGGTGCGCCGCTCCTGCGGGGAGCCTCCCGCCCACTGACAGTCGACACCACAGTCGACACCACAAGAGAGGGGCAGCGCATGACGGGCGTCAACGACGACGTACCGGACGGCGGCCGTGAACTCCTGCGCGTGGCGGGGGTGACCAAGTCCTTTCCGGGCGTACGCGCCCTGGACGGCGTGGACCTGAGCCTGCGCGCGGGCGAGGTGCACGTCCTGCTCGGGGAGAACGGCGCCGGCAAGAGCACGCTCATCAAGATGCTCTCCGGCGCCCACCGCCCCGACGAGGGCCGCATCCTGGTGGACGGGAAGGAGACGGCGATCCACTCGGCGCAGGACGCGGAGCGGCTCGGCATCGCCACGATCCACCAGGAGTTCAACCTCGTCCCCGGCCTCAACGTCGCCGAGAACCTCTTCCTCGGCCGCCAGCCGCGCACCCGCCTCGGCCTGATCGACAAGCGCACCCTGCACACCCGCGCCGCCGAACTGCTGCGCCGCGTCCGGCTGGACGTGCCGGTCACCGCGCCGGTGCGCGAACTGGGCATCGCCCAGCTGCAGATGGTGGAGATCGCCAAGGCGCTGAGCCTGGACGCCCGCGTACTGATCATGGACGAGCCGACCGCGGTGCTCACCTCCGAGGAGGTCGGCACGCTCTTCGGCATCGTCCGCGAGCTGCGCGCGGGCGGCACGGGCGTCATCTTCATCACCCACCACCTGGAGGAGATCGCGGCCCTCGGGGACCGGGTGACCGTCCTGCGGGACGGCCGCTCGGTGGCCGAAGTGCCCGCTTCCACCGGTGAGAACGAGCTGATCCGGCTCATGGTCGGCCGCGACATCGCGGAGCAGTACCCGCGCGAACGCCCCGCGGCGCCGGGCGCGCCGCTGCTGCGCGTGCGCGGGCTGACCCGCGGCGGCGGGAACGGGAAGGGGCCGCTCTTCCGGGACGTCGGCTTCGAGGTGCGGGCCGGTGAAGTGGTCGGCCTGGCCGGGCTGGTGGGGGCGGGCCGCACCGAGGTGGCCCGGGCGCTCTTCGGGGTGGACCGGTACGACGCGGGGACGGTCGAGGTGGACGGCACGGTGCTGCCGCCGGGCGACGTGCGGGCGGCCATGCGGGCCGGGCTCGGGCTCGTGCCGGAGGACCGCAAGGCCCAGGGGCTGGTGCTGGACGCCTCGTTGCAGGACAACCTGACCCTCGCCCGGCTGCGCCGCGACACCCGGGCCGGCCTGGTCGACCGGCGGGCGCAGCGCCGCGCGGCCGCCGAGGTCGCCGAGCGGCTGAAGGTGCGGATGAGCGGGCTCGGGCAGAGCGCGCGCACCCTGTCCGGCGGCAACCAGCAGAAGATCGTCATCGGCAAATGGCTGCTGGCCGGGACCCGGCTGCTGATCCTCGACGAGCCCACGCGCGGCATCGACGTCGGGGCGAAGGTCGAGATCTACCGGCTCGTCAACGACCTCACGGCGGCGGGCTGTGCGGTGCTGATGATCTCCAGCGACCTGCCGGAGGTCCTCGGTATGAGCGACCGGGTGCTGGTGATGTCCCAGGGGCGGCTCGCCGGCGAGCTGTCGGGCGAACGGGCCACGCAGGACGCGGTGATGGAGCTGGCGGTGCGACCGCCGGACGGTACGGACGCAGACGATCGGATGCAGAGCGCGATGGAGGGCTCGGATGTCGGCTGAGGCACAGGCCGCGGTGGTGCGGGAGCCCGGGAACACCCCCGGGCAGTGGTTCTCGGGAGCGGTGCTGCGCAACGGCCCGCTGGGCGGCCTGGCCGCACTGGTCGTGGTGATGGCCGTCCTCTCCCGGGACTTCCTGAACGGGCAGAACCTCCTCAACGTCGGTGTCCAGGCGTCGGTGACGGCGATCCTGGCCTTCGGCGTCACCTTCGTCATCGTGTCGGCGGGCATCGACCTGTCGGTCGGCTCGGTGGCGGCGCTCTCGGCGACCGTCGTCGCGTGGGCCGCCGCGGACGGCGGGCTGCCCGCGTGGCTCGCCGTGCTGCTGGGACTCGCGGTGGGCGCGGGGGCGGGCCTGATATCGGGCGCCCTGGTCGCGTACGGCAGGCTCCCGGCGTTCATCGCCACGCTGGCGATGCTCTCGGTGGGCCGCGGCCTGGCCCTGGTGATCTCGGGCGGCTCCCCCATCGCCCTCCCCTCGTCGGTGGGCCGGCTCGGTGACACGCTCGGCGGCTGGCTGCCGGTCCCGGTGCTGGTGATGGCCGCCATGGGACTGATCGCGGCGCTCGTCCTGGCGCGTACGTACACGGGCCGCGCGATGTTCGCGATCGGCGGCAACGAGGAGGCGGCCCGGCTGTCGGGCATCGACGTGCGGCGCCGCAAGCTCGTGATCTACGCACTCTCCGGACTGTTCGCCGCCGTGGCCGGCATCGTCCTGGCCGCCCGGCTGACCTCGGCGCAGCCGCAGGCCGCGGTCGGGTACGAACTGGACGCCATCGCCGCCGTGGTGATCGGCGGGGCCAGCCTGTCGGGCGGTTCCGGCAAGGCGTCGGGCACGCTCATCGGCGCCCTGATCCTGGCGGTGCTGCGCAACGGACTCAACCTGTTGAGCGTGTCGGCCTTCTGGCAGCAGGTCGCCACGGGCCTGGTCATCGCGGTCGCGGTGCTCCTGGACACGCTGCGCCGCCGGAGCGCGCGGTGAGGGGCCGGGCGGGTGTGCCAGGGCGTGTCCGATGGGTCGGTGCGGGCCCTGCGGGGTCTGGTGCTGGGGGTACCTCTGGGGGCACCCCCAGCGGTAGCTGGGGGAGGCAGCTGGGGGAGGATCGCAAGGCGGAGCATCGCCCGCGTACTGGGCGATGGGGGCACCCCCATGCCCGTTCAGGGCTATGGGGGAGGGTGATGCGACAGCGCGGCGAGGCGCCGTACCTGGGGGTACCCCCAGCGGTAGCTGGGGGAGCGCCGCAGGGCCCGTGCCGGTCCATCGGACACGCCCTAGCCGCGGTGCTGCTGGGCACCGTCGCCCTCGCGGGCTGCGACCGGGGTGGGCACACGGACCTGGGGCTGGCGCTGTCCACGATGAACAACCCGTTCTTCGTGGGCATCAAGAAGGGCGCCCAGGCCGAGGCGAAGGCCCGCGGCCTGAAGATCAACATCACGGACGCGCAGAACGACCCCACGCAGCAGATCAACCAGATGGAGACGTTCACCAGCCAGAACGTGAAGGCGGCCGTCATCAACCCGGTCGACTCCGACGCGGCCGTCCCCGCGGTGGGCGTGGCCCGCCGGGCGAAGGTGCCGGTGATCTCCCTCGACCGGGGCGTCAACGGTCCCGGCGTGGGTTCGACGATCGCCTCCGACAACGTCGCGGGCGGGCGGCTGGCGGCGAAGACGCTGGCCGAATCGCTCGGCGGCAAGGGGAAGGTGGCCTTCCTGGAGGGGCAGCCCGGTACCTCGGCCGCCCGTGAGCGCGGCAAGGGGTTCGAGGAGGGCATGAAGGACTGGCCCGGCATCCAGGTCGTCGCCCGTCAGCCCGCGGACTTCGACCGCACCAAGGGCATGGACGTGATGGCCAACATGCTCCAGGCGCACCGGGACGTCACGGGCGTCTTCGCCGCCAACGACGAGATGGCACTGGGCGCGGCCAAGGCGCTCGGCCGGGCCGCGGGGACGTCGGTGAAGATCGTGGCATTCGACGGCACCCCGGACGGCATCAAGGCGGTCCGCGCGGGCACGCTGACCGCGACCGTCGCCCAGCAGCCGGAGCTGCTCGGCCGGCAGGCGGTGGCCTGGGCCGTCCGGGCCTCCCGGGGTGAGACGCTGCCGCAGCGGGTGAAGGTGCCGGTCGTGCTGGTGACGGCGAAGAACGCCGCGCAGTTCGACAAGTGAGCAGAGGGAACGGAACAGATATGCAGGACCGCGACTACGACGTGCTGGTGATCGGCTCCGCCAACGCGGACCTGACGGTCCGGGTGGACCGCCGGCCGGGGCCGGGCGAGACCGTGCCGGGCACCGACCTGGTCGAGTCCGCGGGCGGCAAGGGCGCCAACCAGGCCGCGGCCGCGGCCCGGCTCGGGGCGCGGACCGCCCTGCTGGCCAAGGTCGGTGACGACGCGTTCGGGGAACTGCTGCTGGACGCGCAGCGGGCCGCGGGCACGGAGCTGCGGCACGTGCTGGTGGAGCCGGGCGCGCGGACGGGCACGGCGATGATCGTCGTCGGTCCGGACGGGGACAACCAGATCGTCGTCTCGCCGGGGGCCAACGCCCGGCTGTCGGCGGCGGACGTGCGGGCCGCGCGCGACGTCGTCGCCGCGGCGCGGGTGGTGTCGCTGCAGTGGGAGGTGCCGGAGGAGACGGTGGCGGCGGCGGTTGCCGTGGCCGGGGAGACCGGGGCGCGGGTGGTGCTCAACCCGTCGCCCGTGCCGGGCGCACTGCGTGCGGAGCTTTTGGCGGCGGCGGATCCGCTGGTGGTCAACGAGCATGAGGCGCGGCTGCTTTCGGGGGTGTCCGGCGGGGAGCCCGCCGAGTGGGCGCGGGTGCTGCGGGGGCGCGGGGCGCGGTCGGTGGTGGTGACGCTGGGCGGCGAGGGGGCTCTCGTCCTCGACGAGGACGGGGGCGTAGTGCGCATTCCGGGGGTGCGGGTGCGGGTGGTGGACACCACCGGGGCCGGTGACGCCTTCACCGGGGCGCTGGCGGCGCGGCTGGCCCGGGGGGCCTCGTTGGAGGAGGCGGCGCGGTTTGCGGTGCGGGTGGGGGCGGTGTCGGTGACGCGGGCGGGGGCCCAGCCGTCGTATCCGGGGGCGGAGGAGGTTTCACGGTCCTGAGCGCTTCCCGGGGGGCGCTGCCCCCGGGGCCCCCTTGGCCGTCCTTTGCCTGCGGGCCGGTGGGAACTGCGCGACCAGCCCCCACCGGCCCGCCGCTAGGCAGTGTCTGATGGCTCTTGCCCGGGTGGTGGATCTGTTGCCGCTCCGGGCAGGAGCCAGGCATGGTGCGGCGGCATGAACTGACCAACGCTCAGTGGGAACGCATCGCTTCGCTGCTGCCCGAAGTGGGCGGGCCAGGTGGGCGGTGGGCCGGTCACCGCACCGTGGTCAACGGTGTCCTGTACCGGACCCGGACCGGAATTCCCTGGCGTGACCTGCCCGAACGCTACGGCCCCTGGCAAACTGTGTACGAACGCCACCGCCGCTGGTCGGCCGACGGCACCTGGGCGAGAATCCTGCACGCCCTCCAGGCCGGAGCCGATACCACCGCCCGGGACGCGGACGGTTCGTGGACGGTCAATGCCGATTCCACCTCCTGCCGGGCCCACCAGCACGCCGCCGGGGCACGGCACCGGCCGCCGTTGGACCACCCGCAAAAAGGGGCGGCTCCCGTGAGGAGGCAGATGGCCGTGAGGCCCTGGGACGCTCCCGAGGCGGACTGACCTGCAAGGTCCATCTGCCGGCCGACGACCGGTGCCGGCCCCTGGTCTGGCTGACCCCGCCCGGCCAGCACGGGGACAGCCCCCTGTTCATCCCGCTGATGCAGACACTGAAGGTGGCCCGGACCGGGACAGGACGCCCGCGCACCCGGCCGGACCGGGTCCGCGGGGACAAGGCCTGCTCCAGTCGCGCCAACCGCGCCTGCCTGCGGCAACGCCACATCAAGGCAACGATCGCCGAACCGGACGACCAGAAGACCAACCGCCTCCGGCGCGGCCGGGCCGAAGGACGTCCCCCGGCCTTCGACCGCGACCCGTACCGCAAACGCAACACAGTGGAACGCTGCCTCAGCAAACCGAAGCAGCACCGGGCAGTTGCGACCCGCTTCGACAAACGCGACTACATCTTCCACGGCACCCTGGCCACCGCCGCCATCATGATCTGGCTCCGCGACCTCACCAAAGAGCCACCAGACACTGCCTAGGCCCAATGCCGTTGCTTTAGGGTCCGCGTGGTGCTGGGTCGTGAATGGTGACGGCATCGGCGGGTGCTGTTGCTGGCTGAGGCCAGTATCGGTGGTGGGCCCGTTTGAGGTGGTAGTTGGACATCTTGCGTTTGACCACGCGGGGCTGGGCCCGGAGCCGGCGGGGTGGCAGGAGGTGGGACAGCAGGTCGTCGCGGAGCTGGACGAGCGCGGTGACCAGCTGTTCAGGGGGAAAAAATGCCTGGCGTGGTGGTGACACTGCGGCGTGCTGAGCGCAGGGTGTCGGTGAAGGAGAGCCGGTCGGGATCGGTCCCACCAGCGGCCGCTGTTCTGCAGGCCAGGACCCTCAGGGCGTGGTGGACGAGCAGGTGGGCCCAGATCTGCTGGAGCACGCCGTCCGGCGTTTTGCTCGACAGCACCACGTGCCTCCCGCGCTGCTGGGTTTTGATCTCGGCGAAGACGGACTCGATCTCCCACCGCTGGCAGTAGAGCGCGGCCAGTTCCAGAGCCGGGAACCGTTGCGCATCCAGCAGGTCGGTGACCAGCCGGTATTCGGTGTCGTGGCCTTCCACCCCGTAGGCGATCACCCGGACTCGTACCGGGTCGCGTTTCTTGCTGTCGCTGCCCGCGTGGATGCGGCTGAGCCAGGAACCGTCCGGCAGGCGGGCCTGCACGGGCAGAACCCGGTTCGCCGGCACCCTCCACAACAGGCGGGCGCCGGTCGCGGTGAAGGCCCGCCAGAGCGGGACGCCGAGGAACTCACGGTCGGCCAGGACGAGCATGCCCGGCCCGGCGGAACGCACCAGACGAGCAGCCAGGGTGAGCTCGCCGGTCCGGCAGCCGCCCAGCTCCGCATCCAGCACCGCATGGGTGCCGCATTCGGCCAGGGCCGCCATCCTCACCTGCGGGAACGCTGCCCTGTCCGGTCTGCGGGTGTTGCCGGGCCTGCCGAATGCCTCCTGGTTCGCCGGTGTGTCCGCGGTGTCCCAGCAGGTGCTGTCCACCGCCATCAGTCGCAGGCCCCGCCAGAAAGCTCCTGGTGTCCGCTCGTCGGCCAGCGGCGCGGCCGTGGTGGCGAACAGCACCCGCAACGGCTCCGGCCCCAGCCGGTCCCGGGCGCGGAACAGCGACGACTTCGCAGGGACCCGCCACGAACCCAGCATCCCGGCCCCGCGCAGGCCCTCGACCAGGTGCCGCAGCACCTCCAGATACGGCGCGGGCGAGAACAGGGCCAGACCGAGCACGAAATAGACCACCAGCCGCGCGGGCAGCAGCCGTCTGCGTTGCTCGGTCCGGCCGCACGCGGCCACCACCCGGTCCACCAGACCCGGCGGATACACCCAGGTCAACAACCCAAGACCCGATAACTCCGGCACACTCTCGGCCACCGGCACCACCCCCGAGCTCGCGCCAGCAGCGTACGCCCCAGCCAACAAGCCCGTAAGGCAACGGCATTGTGCCTAGGCCCGTGCCGGCGAGCTGCTCCAGGCGCTCGCGCTGCTCCGGCGAAAGGTGCGGCGGGGTCGGGGAAACCATGGGGGCCTCCGTGCTTGAGGGAGTGGTCCCCGGCACCCTCCCCGCTCCCGGGTGGCTTCGGAGGTGGGCGGCCGGTCGCGTCCCGGCGCCTGGCGCGGTGACTTCGTCGTCCGTCCCGCCGTGCGGGCCGCACGGCGTGTCAGAAGCCGTCCGGCAACTACGGTGAAGACAGATGTGACGAGCTGGTCGGCTCAAGTCGCCCGAGCAACGCCGCGAGACGGCGCTGTGGCAGGGGGGCTCCGCTCCTGGGATACGAGGGGCACGTGGTGTACGTCGCCGGAGGCGCGGGCGTCGGCCCAGTTGTATCGGAGAGATGCGCGAGCAGTTTGCTCCGGCGTCCCTCACTACCACGAATGATCGGTCGTGACATCGAGCTTGGGATGCGAACCGGTAGCCTTCATGCAGAAAGTGCCTTCCAGCAGAGTCAACGAGACTCTCGACGAGTCTTGTCGTCCCTGTTCGGAAGGCACTTTCGCGTTCACGGCATGGTGGCCGCCTTCATGCAAGTGAAGGCGTGAGGCTAGCGGAAGTTACACTCCCAGAAGCTGCACCAGTATTTCTTTTCCCAGTATCCGGTGGCCTCTTGCGAACCGTCGGGATGGGTATAGGTGAACCGGGCGCGCATGGTCGAGTCCCAAGCTCCGACGAGGTCCCTGGGGAAGTTGAAGAGGAGGCTCTTCCTGGTCCCATCGTCAGGGAGGATCTCTCCTAGAGAGGCGTCGTACGCCCCGGAGGCCGTCGTTACCCCACTGCGTGAAATTTCGATCTTCGTTCCTTCCGGGAGTCCCTTGCCGTTCTTCCAGGAGAAGGTGAAGTACGCCCACGTGGCATGGATTTCAAGGTTCGCGTCCGGTGGCGAGTGAAGAACCGACCGGTCCACCTTGGTGTACTGGCCGCCGGTGAAGACGAAGTTCTCCATCGGCCTGTCCGGGTTCTGAACGAATCCCTGAACCTCATTCTTCCCGGTGTATGCGCCGATTTCCGGCCAGCGTTCGGCGTTTCTTTGCACCGATGCCGTTTCCCGGTCCGTGAGTTCGTTGTTGAGGCAGATCTGGTTGCTGTATTTCCCGGAGAACATCTGGAAGCAGTCAGCGACCCCAGGAATAGGACGGACGGCGTCGATGCGCTTCGATCCTGACTTGGTGAACAGACCCTTCAGAGACTGCCACTCGTCAAGGCTCTTGGGCCCGCTGACAAGACGTACGCTCTCGTTGCCCTTGTCGTCTCTGTCCACCTTGGTCCGGGCCCAGTGTTCGCCGGAGAAGACATACAGTTCGCCGGGGTGTCCAGGGACCCTCATGCCGGCGGTGATCCGCGAGTCCCGTGACGCAGTGAACAGCGAGCCCAGACCGCTCCACTGTTCGACGGTCTTGCGCACGGGGTCCGAGTCGGAAGCCAGGATCTCCGTTTCCCAGTCGACGCGCCTGACCAGGACACGGCGCATGTTGCTGCCGGAGAACAGCCAGTAAGCGCCGTCCTCGGCCGCGTCGGGTATGGCGCCGTCGATCTGCTTGGACGATCCGTTCGCGCCAAGCAGCTCCTCGATGGCGCGCTTGCTGGTCTGCGGGTACATCCGACGCTCGGGGGTTTCCGCCTTCCATGTCTGGCGTCGGGCGTCTCCGTCCGCTGTCCAGGTGGTGACGTCACCCGACGGTCCGCCTACATCGAGGTACTGCCCTGTGGCGAAGTTCTTGATGCGGCCCTTGTCGTCGGGCAGCCACCGCTGCTCAGGGGCGTTCTTGTGGGTGCACGGAGTCACAGAGACGGGGTCGCCCTTGTTCTTGCCTCCGGCGAGACACAGCACTCCTTCGAGGTTGGTGATGCGCCCGGTACTCCGGAAGAAGAATTCCTGCCGGGAGGAGTCGTTGATGCGCTGCTTGCGTGTAGCGGTTCCGCCCTCCACGTCGAAGTGCAGGTACTGCTTCCCGATGTCCGACTCGCTGTAGAGACGGAACGGTTTGCCAATCGTCAGAAATCCCGGGTCGGTGAGACCGAAGTTCTCCAGAACGTCTTCGACCTCCTGGACGGTGACACCGGGCGGAGCCTTCGAAAGCTTCTCAAGGGCCTCCTTCTTCATGGCAACCGCGTCGTCGTGGCAGGGGTTGCTTCCATCTGGCATGCTGCGCCCGCACCAGATTCCCAGATTGATTCCGTTGACGCGGTCGATATACGCCTTGTTGAACTGCTGGCCTTTCTCTTCCTTCCAGGCCGCGTTCATGCTGTCGGCGATCGTCTTGGCCGCAGCGTGGCGCACGATGTCCGGCGTCTTTGCTGTGAGGGCGTCCACCGCGGCGTCGGCGTCCTTGGATGCCTCGGTGCCTGCCCCGTCACTGGTCTTGGGTACAGGGTAGGCGCCGCTGTCGGTGGAGACCGTAGCCGCGTTCGCGGTCGCCTTCACCGAGGCTCGCTGGAATTCGACGGCCTGGAGGAAGCTGACGGCCATGGCAACGACCTGGGTTCCCCCTTCCTTGGACAGCCAGCCCTTGTCCGGGTCCTGGAGGTAGTCCATCAATGCTTTGTGCCAGTCGGCGTCCCGCCCCTCCGGCGCCTTGGCCACGTCCTCCCAGCGGTGGAAGTCATCGGTGATGAGCTGCGAGGTGATGTGGTACGCCATGGCCACGGCGAAGGCCGGTCCTCCGATCCCTTCGACTCCGGCCATCTCCAGGAACCCGGCAAGGGTGGCAGCGGCATCGACGCCGAGTCCCGCGAAATCCTTGTGTTCGACGTCGACCGCCAGGTTCAGGATGTCGCCTACACCCGGGATGATCGCCGCGATGGCGGCGGCCTTGTCCAGGTCCGTGGAGTCCTCGGCGAACGCACTGTAGATGCCGTGGAGGTAGAGGACAGCTCCGCCTGCGGTCTTCACGCGCTCCCACGCGAGTTCACCGTTTTTGCCGGCGAGTTGCGTGCGCGTCTTCTCATACGGCACGTAGAAGACCGCAGGGTCCTTCAGCGACGTCCCGAGATCTTTGGAGAGCTTGATCTCGGAAACCCCGCCGGCGCCGGCCAGTTTCTTTTTCACCAGCTGCTCGGCATCGCTGCGGATTTCGGTGCGCAGCTTGTCCCAGTCCACGGTCTCCAGACACGACGCTGTCCCGGACTTGGCACACAGCTCCTTGGCACGCTCCCGCGCCCGGCCCTGCCACTTCTTCCCCGCCTCAATAGCCTCCGCACGCGCCGGCTCCCGGCCCGCAGTGCTGTCCAGCGTCTTGCCCAGGGCTGCCACCGGCTTGCCGGAATCGCCGAGGGCCTCGGCCAGGCTGGTCAGTGCCGTGCGGGCCTCCGCCAGCTTGCCGCCATCGACCTTCCCTTCCGAAACGGCGGCTTCCAGCTTTTCGCGGGCCGCCTTGGCCTTCTGGCGGACCTCCGCGGAAACATCCGCGGAGTTCTCCAGAGCGCCTGCTGCCTCGGCTGCAGCCTTGGCGGAGGCGGCCACATTCTTCTCACGTTCCAACGTGTCGAGGGCCTCGGCGGACTGCTTCACGAAAGCCAGCTCCGTGCACTTGCCCCCCAGGCCCTTGGCAGGCGCGGTACTCGCCAGGAGCTTGGGAAGCGAACAGGAGTACATCATCTCTTCTGCTTCGACGTAGCCCTTGCGACCCGGGCTGAATTTCTTGACCAGCTCCGGCTTGTTCCCCTTCACCATCTCCCAGGGAACGATGAGTTCGTACCGCTCGGCGCCGAGATTGTCCGTGGTGCCGTCCTTCATCTTCAGGACGGTTTTCTTCTCTGCGAGGGAATCCATCAGCGGGGCGTCGGCACCAACGTCGAACTCGTCCTTGATGCGCTGCAGCCGTCTGCGCTCGAACTGCTCGTCGGTTTCACCCTGCTGCTTCGCCATGTCCACGGTGGCCACGGTGAGGGGACCCGGCAGGTCCACCTTCACCACCCCGCCGGCAGACATCCGCATGCCCTCCTCGCTGACGCTGTACCCGGCGGCGTGGCTCTCGGATTCTCCGAGGTAGAACGCCTTCCAGTTCGGGTCGTCGTTCCCGGCGCTGCCATGACGCTCGATCCCGTCCAGGACGCTGTCCACGTCCCCGGCCTTGACGCCGTGGAAGCCTTCCAGCTTCTCCACCACCTTCCGGGTGATGGCGCCCACCGCGGGATCGCGGTCCGCGACAGGCAGGCGCAGCGGGGTCTCCGGATGTTCCTGCCGAACACGGCGGACTTCCTCGACGCGGCTTCGTGTCTCCTGCGTCACCTCCTCCGGTCGGCCGTCGGCGCTGCACACCACCGGCTGACGGCGGCCAAAGAAGCGCGAGCATGCCTGCACCGCACTGGACAGGACCTTCTTCCCGGTTTTCTCCCCGGCCTTCTCCAGCCTCCTCCTAAGGGCTTGAGGGTCCTTCAGGTCACGGGCGGCTATGGTCTCGCCAGGGGGCACCGCAACGAATTCACCGGCCACCTCCGCTCGAGGCTTCCCCCACGCCTTCGCCATTTCTTCCTCGGGCAGGGCATAGTGCGGCCGCGCACGCCAGCCGTTCTCGTCAGCCAGGCGGGTCTCGCTACTGGGGTAAGTCTGATAGCGGCCTGTCTGTACGTCCTGCAGTGCCTTCTTCACGGCCTCATTGGGGGCCTGTGCTATCGCCTTGACGATTGCTTGATCCGATGCCTCGACGGGAGCCATCTTGAGCTGGGTGCTGGCGCCGGATTTCGAGGCGACGGTGACGTACTTCAGGGCGTCGTCCCCACCGTTCGTCCTCACCTCCTCCCCGGGGATAACGACTGTGGCGGACCTTTCCGAACCGTCGGCGGCTTTGAATCTCACCTCCACCTCGACGTTCCATCGAGGACCGTCGAGCAATGTCCCCTGCAGGTAATGGGAGACATGGACCAGCTCATGTCCGATCAGCTGGGTCTCATGGATAGCGATAGGCGTCCGGTCAGGCAGATAGCCGAAGAACACCTTCTCCTCGTCGGGCATGGCGACCATGCCTTCGGACCCGTTGGAGTTGTTGGCGCGGCCACGGTCGATGGCATTCGCCACTGGTTCGGAGACGACCGCGTTCTGCCGCAGATCGTCGGCGAGAGCCTTGTCCGCCTCCTCCGCCTCCTTCAGCCTCTTTTTCAGTGCGTCGGGCCACTGCGTTTCGTCGGCCGGCATGCCCCGGTAGAACAACGTGGTGACAGCGTCGTGACCGAAAGCCGGCTTCGCCGAGCCCGTCACCACATCGATCGGCCGCATACGGCCGATCCCCTCCAACAGCTGCCTCCCCTCCGTGCTGGAGGCAAGTTCCCCAACGGCAGCTTCGACTCGCCGTACGAACGCCTCGGCCTTCTCCGCTTCCGCCCCCTCACTGCCCACAGGCAACGTGTGCCCGCCGGCGGCACCGGTGTACCTGTCCCACAAGACAGCTATTCCCGACGGCGAGTCCGGAATCGCGATGCGGTATGCCTTGGCCTGCTTCCCGTTCGGCAACGTCACCGTCACCTCTGAACGGCTTGAGCCAGCCTTCGGCTTGTCGGCATCAGCGACGGCTGCCGCAAGAGCCTTGCCGAATGCTACGAAGTCAGGTGAAGGTGCCGCAGGCGTTGCGGCCGACGCCGCCGGGGCGATGCCTCCCACAAGGATGGCTGTAACGAGTGCGCCGACCAGCGGCACTCGCGTCGATCTCTTAAAAACCGGTCTATCCACTTCTCTCGACCCGTCACAAAAAACCAGCCGACGCCGCCCACCACCCAGATCGGAGGAAGGCGGCGCCGGCTGCCGCGACAGGCATGTTCACTGCGATACAAGACCGAGGAAGGACGGAAGAACCGCCGCCAGGGCCAGGGCATCGCCCATGGCTCATGAGACGCCCACACGAAGGTGCCGGCCCTACCGACCGACACCTGCACTACGCCCCTGCACCCCTCAACACTCGGTCATGCGTTGGCAAAGAGACCTTAACAAGGAAGATGCGGTTTAGCGCACAACAAGACCTTTTTGCCCGATATCGTCGAAGTGTTCTGACTCCTGGCGCCTCTCTGCTGCGACCGGAGGCCGCCATCGAACGCAACCGGCAACTAAGCAGTGTCTGGTGGCTCTTTGGTGAGGTCGCGGAGCCAGATCATGATGGCGGCGGTGGCCAGGGTGCCGTGGAAGATGTGGTCGCGTTTGTCGAAGCGGGTCGCAACTGCCCGGTGCTGCTTCGGTTTGCTGACGCAGCGTTCCACTGTGTTGCGTTTGCGGTACGGGTCGCGGTCGAAGGCCGGGGGACGTCCTTCGGCCCGGCCGCGCCGGAGGCGGTTGGTCTTCTGGTCGTCCGGTTCGGCGATCGTTGCCTTGATGTGGCGTTGCCGCAGGCAGGCGCGGTTGGCCCGACTGGAGCAGGCCTTGTCCCCGCGGACCCGGTCCGGCCGGGTGCGCGGGCGTCCTGTCCCGGTCCGGGCCACCTTCAGTGTCTGCATCAGCGGGATGAACAGGGGGCTGTCCCCGTGCTGGCCGGGCGGGGTCAGCCAGACCAGGGGCCGGCACCGGTCGTCGGCCGGCAGATGGACTTTGCAGGTCAGTCCGCCTCGGGAGCGTCCCAGGGCCTCACGGCCATCTGCCTCCTCACGGGAGCCGCCCCTTTTTGCGGGTGGTCCAACGGCGGCCGGTGCCGTGCCCCGGCGGCGTGCTGGTGGGCCCGGCAGGAGGTGGAATCGGCATTGACCGTCCACGAACCGTCCGCGTCCCGGGCGGTGGTATCGGCTCCGGCCTGGAGGGCGTGCAGGATTCTCGCCCAGGTGCCGTCGGCCGACCAGCGGCGGTGGCGTTCGTACACAGTTTGCCAGGGGCCGTAGCGTTCGGGCAGGTCACGCCAGGGAATTCCGGTCCGGGTCCGGTACAGGACACCGTTGACCACGGTGCGGTGACCGGCCCACCGCCCACCTGGCCCGCCCACTTCGGGCAGCAGCGAAGCGATGCGTTCCCACTGAGCGTTGGTCAGTTCATGCCGCCGCACCATGCCTGGCTCCTGCCCGGAGCGGCAACAGATCCACCACCCGGGCAAGAGCCATCAGACACTGCCTAGCGCGTTGCCTGGCGCGGGACCAGGTCCAGGGACGGTTCCGCGTCCAGCAGGGCCAGTTCTTCCGATGCCGCCAACTCGCCCGGAAACGAGCCCAGGAGCCGGTACGCACGTACGGCCGCGTCCAGGTGGCGGGCCGCCGGCCCGGTGCGGTGCAGGGTGCGGCACTGGCGGCCCAGTGCCAGGTGGGCCCGGGCCGTCAGGGCGAGGTCGTCCGCCGTGGCCGCTGCCGTCAGTGCCGCCCGCAGGCGGCGGTCCGCCTCGTCGAAGTGGCCGTCGGCCGCCGCGAGTTCGCCCAGGCCCAGCAGGGCCGCCGCCTCCCCCGCCGGGTCGCCCTGCTCCCGTGCCAGCCGCAGCACCTGGCGGTACGCGGCCGCCGCCTGGGTGAAACGCTCCTGCCGGGCGTGGGCACCGGCCAGCCGGCACAGGGCCCGGACCGCCTCGCGCCGCTCGCCCCCGCGCGTCCCGAACAGCAGGGCGCCGGCGCGGTCGCGCGCCTCCTGCCGGTCGTGGGCCGGGTCCTCCGTCTCCGCACGTTCCCGCGCGTAGAGCCGCAGCAGCCCGGGGAGGCGGTAGCGCTCGCTGCCGTCGGTGCCGGTACCCGCATAGGTGAGCAGATTCACCGCGGCCAGCCGTTCCAGCAGGTCCTCCGCCGCGGCCACCGGCATGCCCAGCAGGACACCCGCCGCCCATGCGGTGACGTCCGGTGTGTCCAGCAGGGCGAGCCTGCGGTAGGCCCGGGCCGCGTCCGCGGGCAGGCGGTGGTAGCTGCGCCCGAGGCTGGTGCGCAGGTCGAGGCCGCCGAGGGAGAGTTCGTCCAGTCGGCGCCGCTCGTCGGCGAGCCGGCCGGTCAGCAGGCCGACGGACCATTCCGGCCGGGCGGCCAGGCGACCCGCGGCGATGCGCAGCGCGAGCGGCAGACCGTCGCACAGCGCGCACAGCCGCCGTACCGCGTCCTGCTCGGCGGCGCAGCGCTCCTCCCCCGCGATCCGGCCGACGAGCGCGGCCGCCTCCGGTCCGGGCAGCGGGCCGAGGTCGACCAGGACGGCGCCCTGGGCGACGGCCGTGTGGTCCGCCTGCCGCCTGCTGGTGACCAGGACTCGGCTGCGTCCGCCGCCCGGCAGGAACGGCAACACCCAGGACGGGTCAGGGGCGTTGTCGAGCAGGACGAGGACGCGGCGACGCGCCAGCGTCGCGCGGTAGAACGTCGCACGCCCTGCCGGGTCCTCCGGGACCGGAGTACCGAGGGCGCGCAGGAGGCGGCCCATCAGGGCGTGGACGGCGGCCGGGCCGTCGTCGTGCGCGGCGAGGTCCGCGTAGAGCACGCCGTCGGGGAAGGCCGGGGCGGAGCGGTGCGCCCAGTGCACGGCGAGCCCGCTCTTGCCCACGCCTGCGGGGCCGGTCACCAGTGCCCCGTAAGGAGCGCGGGGACCTGTGCGCTCGGCCACGAGCGCGTCCAGGCTGCGCAGTTCCACTCCCCTGCCGGTAAACGCCAGTACGTCGGGCGGAAGTTGGGCCGCAGCCGCACGGGCCCGTACGGCAAGCCCCGGCTCCGCCTTGGCCGCCGGCGACGGCACATCACGCAAGACGGTGTAGTAGAGGGCCCGTACGGCCGGTCCGGGTTCCCGGCCGAGTTCCGCGGTGCAGCGGCGCCGCCAGGCCCGGAATTCCTCGGCCGCCTCGGCGGGCCTGCCGGAACGGTACTGCGCCAGCATGAGGTTGTGCCGCAGCTGTTCGTCCAGCGGGTGGTCGCGGACGGCGGCCGTCAAGGCCGGGACGAGCTGCCGGTGCCGGCCGGCTTCGAGCTCGGCGCCGCTCCAGGCCGTGCAGACCTCCAGGTGCCGTGCACGCAGCCGGTCCCCCTCGGCCCCGGCCGCCACGGGCCCGTGCCACAGGTCGAGGGCGCGCCGGTAGAGCCGGCCGGCCGCGTCGAACGCGCCCTGGCCCGCCGCTTCGCGCGCGGCGGCGACCAGGGCGTCGAAGGTGCCGACATCCGCGCGGACCGCCTCGGCGGGGATCCGGTAACCGGCGGAGCCGCCCAGGACGAGCGGGCCGCGGTGGCCCGCGGCGCGAAAGGCCGCGCGCAGGGCCAGGACGTGCAGGGCGGTGCGGATCCGCGCCGAGGCCGGCGGCCGGCCGCCCCACAGTGCGCCCGCGAGTTCGGCGGCGGAGACCTCCCGGCCGCGCGCCAGGACGAGCAGGGCGAGGACGGTGCGCTGCGCGCGGCTGCCGATGCCGACCGGTGTGCCGCCGACGCGCACGGACAGCGGTCCGAGGAGGGTGACGCACACCTCCTGCGGCCCGCCCGGTCGCCGTACCGCCGTGATGTCGCCGAGTTCGCTCATGTCTGCCCCCGTCGTCCGCGGCCGGGCGGCCGCGCACCGTCGTTCCCCGCGAGGCGGCGCACTCGCGGGGTGGTTCCCCCGTGCCGGGGAGTGTCCGGCGCCCCATCGCGCCCCGTCAGGGGCGCGGGGAACTGCGCGATCAGCCACCGACGGCCTGCAGCCGACGCGGCAGCCCAGAGGTCCGGGGCGAAACCCCGAGAACCTCGACTGCGGGCGCGTCGTTGCCGGTCGCGCAGTTCCCCGCGCCCCTGACGGGGCGACGCCCCATCGACCCCCTGGCCGACAGGCCGTCACATGGCTCTGCGCTCCAGCTCGATGGCGAACCGCAGCCAGGTCTCGGCGGTGTGCCGGGCGGCCTGGGCCACCATCGTGCGGCGGTGTGCGGGCACGCTCTCCAGCAGCCGGCGCCATCGCTCGCCGCCCATGGCGTTGGCGCTCAGCAGGTGCAGCAGGGTCCGCCCGCCCTCGGTGAAACGGAGCGAGGGGTCCTTGCGCAGCTTGGGCAGGGGTGCGCCGCCGGTCTCGTCCTGCGCGCCGTCGGCGGTGGCCTTCGGCGCCACCGGGGCGGGGCGGCGAGGAGTGTGTAACGTTATCTCGGCGGCGAGCCGGCTCTCCGCGTCGCGCAGCTTCTTGGGCACCGGGTCCTGGCCCATACGCATCCGCTCGCGCACGTCCCGCGCGGTGCCGAGGGCTATGCCCGCGACGTCGGCTATCTCGCGCAGGGTGGCCTGCGGCTTGGCCTCGATCAGGGCGCGGGCGCGGCGGCGGCCCTCGGCGGCGTTGAGCGGGCGGACCCGGCCGTCCCGGCCGGTGCGGGCGTTCACCTGAGCGGCCTCGCCCGCGGCGCGCTTGCGGAGGGAGGCGACGGTGCTGGCGGAGAGCCCGGCGGTCGACGCGATGAGCCGGTCCGAC
This sequence comes from Streptoverticillium reticulum, assembly GCF_047456005.1. Classification (NCBI taxonomy): domain Bacteria; kingdom Bacillati; phylum Actinomycetota; class Actinomycetes; order Kitasatosporales; family Streptomycetaceae; genus Streptomyces; species Streptoverticillium reticulum. Next base: position 1,545,935 of record NZ_CP179755.1, read on the forward strand.
CAGTACGGGTGGGTGTGGATGATGCGGGTGGCGGCGGCCGCGCGGTCGGCCTGGGTGAGCGGCAGCCCCTGAAGGGTGTTCAGGCGGACCGCGTGGACGAAGGCGTCGTCCTCGCTGCCGTCGAAGAAGCGGGCCGTGATGCGCTCGTCGCCGCGCAACCGGGCCGCCCGCAGCCGGTGCATGCCGTCGACGACGCGCATGCTGGCGCGGTGCACGACGATCGGCGGGAGCGGACCTTCGACCCCGGCGAGCGTCTGGACGTGCCGGGGATCCTCACCCGCCACCCGGGGCGAGTGGGATGGCCGCAGGGAGCCGATCGGGAGCACGACCGTCCGCTGCGCCTCCAGGCCGCCCGGGTAGCCGTCCTCCGTCCCGTCCTCCATGCTGCCGGCCGTCTCTGCTGTCGTCGTCTGTCCACACGTCGTCACGACATCCCCCATCCAGAAGAACCCTCCTGCCGGGCGACGGGACCGCGCGACGGGGAAAGCCTGGTAACCGCCCCCGCCAACTGGTGATTGATCGCCGGAGCAGGGCGTCCAACACCAGTCGATCCAGTCGCCACCAGGACGCTATGGAGCGATCGCCACCGCTGTCAACCGCATTACGGGCGCGGGCACATGGACCTGGTCGGCGACCCTTACGCTAGATTGACCGCGGGGAGGGAGGTGGAATCATGAACGAACCGGACACCACGGACGAGCACACGCTCGCCGACAAGCTGAATCACCTTTTCCGGACAGTGGTGCCGGCCGGCCGGGAGCCGTACACCACCGAGGAGGTGGCCCGCTCGATCACGGCGGGTGGCGTGCCGATCTCCGGCAGTTACATCTGGCTGCTGCGCAAGGGCCAGCGGAACAACCCGACACTGCGTCACGTGGAGGCGCTCGCGAAGTTCTTCGGCGTGCCTCCGGCGTACTTCTTCGACGACCGGGTCACGGCCGCCGTCAACGCCGACCTCCGACTGCTGGTGGCTCTGCGGGACACCCAGGTGCAGCGCGTCGCCCTGCGGGCGGCCGGGCTCTCCCCCGAGAGCCTGCACTCGATCAACGAAGTGATCGAGCGGGTACGGGAGCTGGAGGGTCTGCCGACCGCTCCGCCCGAGAGGCACTCCTAGCGGCCTCCACCGGGCCCGCCAGGGCTCGCTCTCGAACACCGTGATCGCCCCGGCGGAGCAGGCCGGGACGGACACGGCAGCCATGGGACAGATGCGGGGGACCACGCCGTGAACTTCAAGAGGCTGCACCGGCGAAGCCTGGAGCTGGTCCGCAGCCTGGACATACCGTCACCGTTCGACATCTGGGAGCTGTGCGGGCGCGTGGCCGAGCGGCACGGCCGCCCGATCCGCCTGGAGCCCGTCCGGTTGCCCGTGGACGGGCCCTGCGGACTCTGGATCTCGGCGACGGACGTCGACTACATCTTCTACGAGCAGGACACCAGCCAGCTCCACCAGGAACACATCATCGCCCACGAGTTGGGGCACGTGATCTGCGGGCACAAGGAGAACGCGGTCCTGGGCGAGGAGACGTCCCGGCTGCTGCTGCCGAATCTCGACCCGCGGATGGTCCAGGGCGTCCTGGCCCGCACGTACTACACCTCGGCCGAGGAACAGGAGGCCGAGATGGTCGCGTCGCTGATCCTCCAGGAGGCCAACCGGCCTCCCCTGGAACGCAACTGGACCGTGCCGCGCGAGGCGGCCGAGAGCGTGCAGCGTCTGGACCGTTCGCTGCGCAACACCGCACCCTCCCCCCAGGACGACCTGTGATACCTGCGTTCCACCTGCTCGGCGCCGTAGCCGCCTGGGCGGGCCTGTTCTACAAGTGCCGTGCCCTGCGCCGGAATCCCGGTGACCGCGCCCTGCTCGCGCTGTGCGCGGTCTTCGCGCTGTCGGGGCTGAGCTTCTTCGTCTCGCTGCCGTACGTGTGGGTGCTGGTCGACCGGCTGGCCGGAGTGCCCAACATCGCCGCGCTGCTGGCGCAGAGCTGCGTCGTCGCCCTGATCGTCGGCCAGCAGACCGTGCTCACCTACTGGGCGCGCCCGCCGGAGACGGCGCGGCGGCTGGTCCGCTGGCAACTGGGCTTCTGCGCCACGGCCGTTGCGGCGCTGGTCGTGCTCTTCTGCCTGCTCACCCCGGCCCGCCAGCGGCCGAAGGACTTCACGCTCTACTACGTCCACGACCCGTACTACATCGCCTACTTGTCCGTCTACATCGGCATCTACCTGGCCGGGGAGATCAACGTCGTCCGCGCCTGCTCCCGCTACGCCCAGGTGGCCGGGCGGACCTGGCTGCGGTGGGGCCTGCTGGTCACGGCGGCCGGCGCGTTCCTGACCCTCGGCTACGGGGCCGTCCGGGCCGGGAACGTCCTCGGCATCGCCTTCGGCTTCGACCTGCGCGCGTGGGAGACCACGGCCTGGGTGTGCGGGGACGTCGGCTCCGCGCTGACCCTGGTCGGCTGGACGCTGCCGGGCTGGGGGCCGCAGGTGGCCGCGGCCGGGCGCTGGGTGACGGCCTACCGGCGCCACCGCCGGCTGTACCCCCTGTGGTCGGAGCTGCACCGGGCCGTCCCGACCATCGCGCTGGCGCCCGCGCGCAGCGCGCTCGCCGACCGGCTGGCGGTGCGGCAGCTGGAGTTCCGCCTCTACCGCAGGGTCATCGAGATCCGCGACGGGCAGCTCGCCCTGCGCGCCCATGCCGCCCCGGAGACCGTGGCCGCGGCCCTGCGCGACGGCGCCCGGGCGGGCCTGTCGGGCGACGCGCTCAGCGCCCACGCCGAGGCGGCGCGGATCAGGGCGGCGCTGACGGCCCGGGCGCAGGGCCGTCCCGTGCCCGCCGACGGGCCCGGGGCCCTGGACCACTGCCCGGCGCACCCCGACCTCGCGGCGGAGACCGCCTGGCTGGTGCGGGTGGCGGAGGCGTTCCGCTGACATGGACGGGACGGGACGTTGATAGCGTCCTGCCGACGATCACCATCCGACCGGGAGGACCACTGTGCCGGAGCACGAGCTCGCAACCACCTCGCTCGGCAAGTCCGTTGACATCTACCACCCCGAGGGCGTCACCGCCCCCGCCGCGCCGACGGTGCTGCTGTGGCACGGCTCCGGGCCCGACGAGCGGGACGTGATGGAGCCGCTGGCGCGGGCGGTGGCCGCGCAGGGCGTCGTCGTGCTCGTGCCCGACTGGCGTGCGGACGCGGCGGACGGCGGGCAGGCCGAGCTGCTGGACTCGCTGGCCTTCGCCCGCGATCACGCCGCCGACGGCCGGCTCGTCGTCGCCGGCTGGTCCGCGGGGGCCCCGGCGGCGCTGGGGGTCGCGCTGCGCCCGGAGACGGCCGGGGGCCGGCGGCCCGCGGCGGTCGTGGGCATCGCGGCCCAGTACGACCGCCCGGCGCGCACGACGGGCACGGTGCTGTTCGACGACCTGGCCGCCGGCCGGACGGCGGACGTGCCGGTGCCGGTGCGGCTGGTGCACGGCACGCAGGACACGCTGGAGGACGTGGCGTACTCGCGGAAGTTCCGCGCCGCGCTCGTGGAGCACGGCTGGGCGGCGGAGCTGACGGAGATCCCCGCCGACCACGCCGGGTCGATCATGACGGAGTACGACCCCGCCGCGCACCGCTGCCGCGAGAGCCGGGACCCGGCGGTGCGGGAGGCCGGGGCGATGACGGCGCGGGTGATCGCGGAGACCGCGCTCGGGATCTGAGCGACGTTTCCGGGGGCCGCGCCCCGTAAGGGGCGCGGGGAACTGCGCGATCAGCCACGACGGACCCGCAGTCGACGTACCCGGGGCTGCGCCCCGGACCCCTGGGGTGGTGCGTCGGCTGCGGGCCGGTGGGGGCTGGTCGCGCCCACGCGGCGGAGCCGCATATGTCACGGCCCCGCGCCCCTTCGGGGCGCGTGGTGCCGGACGGAGGGCGTCAGCCGGTCACCCGGTCCCCGCGCAGGAGCCCCGAGCCCTCCGGCACGGCGGCCGGGTCGCTGCCGAGGTCGGCCACCTTGTTGTGCTCGTCGACGAAGACCACGCGCGGCTCGAAGGCCTTGGCCTCGGCGTCGTCCATGGAGCCGTAGGCGATGACGATGACCAGGTCGCCCGGGCTGATCAGCCGCGCGGCCGCACCGTTGATGCCGATCACGCCCGAGCCCCGCGGGCCCTCGATCACATACGTGGACAGCCGGGCGCCGTTGTTGATGTCGACGATGTCGACCTTCTCGCCGGGCAGCAGGTCGGCGGCGTCCATGAGGTCGGCGTCCACGGTCAGCGAGCCGACGTAGTGCAGGTCCGCCTGCGTCACGGTGGCCCGGTGGATTTTGGACTTCATCATGGTGCGGTACATCGAGGAACTCCCGGAAGGTAGGCTCCCTGCCTGCGTTCTTGCAGGTCAAGGGCGTTCCCCGCAGTTTACCGCCCCGAGGTCCGCAGGCCGCGCCCCCGGTCCACCACCCCGGACGGCGCAAGGCGGGTCGCACCGCGGAACGGTCACGCCGCTCCGAGTAGATTATGACGCAGCCCACATCTACCGGTCGGCTGTGAGGAGCAGGGCATGCGCGAAGGCCTGGTCGTCGGCACGAAGTACACCCATCGCTATGTGGTTCCGCCGGACAAGACGGTGCGGCATCTCTACGCCGAATCACCCGAGTTCGCCACCTTCCCCGAGGTGTTCGCCACCGGATTCATGGTCGGCCTGATGGAGTGGACGTGCGTCCGCGCGATGCAGCCGTTCCTGGCTCCGGGCGAGGGCAGTCTAGGGACGGCGATCTCCGTGACGCACTCGGCCGCGACACCGCCCGGGCTCACCGTCACGGCCACCGTGGAGCTTCTGGAGGCGCGCGGGCGGCGGCTCACCTGGCAGGTGACGGCGCATGACGGTCTCGACGAGATCGGCTCGGGGACGCACGAGCGCGCCGTGGTCGACCTGGACCGTTTCACGCAGGGCGTCGAGGAGAAGCTGCGCCGCGCAACGGCGGTTCTCGAATAGGGAATCGGCCGTCCCGCTACCGGCGCACGGGCGGAGTCTCCTCGGCGGGGGCCGCCGCCCTGGCCGGTGCGTCGCGGAGCGCGGGACGCATGACGAACACGGTCAGCAGCGTCACCAGCCCTGCCGCGAGCAGGCACCGCGGGTAGCCGGACGACCCGGCCGACACGGTGAACAGGTAGGGCGCACCGAACCCGATGTAGATGAGCATGTAGAAGATCGCGACGAAGGCGGCCAACTCCCCTTCATCCGCCAGGAGTTCCACCTCTCTCAGCCCGGTCACGAGCAGCATGCCGTAGCTTGCGCCGAGGAGAACGGCGGCCGCGGGCACGGCCGCGACCCAGCCGGTGGCCGCGGCCCCGGCGGCGACGACGAATCCGAGCGTGGCCAGCAGCAGGCCCACGACGGCGGCCCGTGCCGTGCCGCCGCGTGCGGCGAGCCGCCGCGTCATCGGCTGGACGGCGATCCCGGTGCCGAGGGTGAGGGCGGTGACGGCTCCGGTGAAGGCGATGCCGAGCCCGTGGGTGTGCGGGGCGGCCAGCGCCGTCAGGGTGGCGAAGGCGGCGGTCGCCGTGCCGAACACCCACGGCGCCCACACCGCCACGCCCAGCAGGAACCGCTTCCGCCGCGCCGCTCGGGGAGCCCGCCAGGGCGCGGGGTCCCGCTCCGCTGCCGGATCCGGCAGCCACCACGCCAGGGGCGTCACCACGGCCATGATCAGCAGGTGCGGGAGGTACGGCGTGATCCTGGGCAGCGGGAGCCACTGCCCGGCCATCCCGGAGACGAGCGGCCCGCCGCCGAAGCCGGCGGACAGGAAGACGGCCGCCCGGCGCGCACCCGCACCGGCCGGGGCCTGCGCCGACAGCTCCTTCACCCAGGCACTTCCCGCGCTGAATGCGGCTCCCGACGCCACTCCCGCCAGGAAACGTCCCCCGTAGAGGAGTTCGGGCCGCGTTCCTCCCGCCATCAGCACGAGCGTGGCGGTGGAGGACAGCAGCACGACGGGCCGGATGACGGTGCGCCGGCCGCGGCGGTCCGAGTACGGACCGGCGACGAGGAGGGCGGGGATGAGCCCCAGCGCGTACATCCCGAACATCGCCGTGAGGGCCGCCTCGGAGAGCCCGTTCTGCTCGCGGTACACCCGCAGCATGGGCGAGAACTGGTTGGCGCCCCATCCCACGCCGAACATCGCGAGGGCGGCACGCGCCCAGGCCGGGGGCACCTTCGACCGCATGCCCGGCTCCCTCTCGTCGGGAAACGCCAGCAGGCTTGGCGATGCGGCCATGCTAGGCGAGGGCCGTTGGCACGGCCACGCGGTTATGCGCCGTCCGGGCCGAGGCGGGCGGCGTCACTCACTGCACCCCCGTCGCTTTGAGTGAGCGCCGCTCGCGGCGACTGGGACGTTAGCGATCTCGTGCCGAATATGGCAACTCGCTGCACCCGAGTGCAACGTACTGCACTGCCACCCGGCAGCAATACGGACATTTGCTACCGGAGTCCGAACTGTCGCCCGTGCGACTGGATCGCCTCTTGAGCAGGACGTTAAAGTCCTGCGGTCAGGGGGCTGGACGCGAGACGCGCTGGGGAGAAGAACAGTGGTGCAGCAGGGGGGAGACGAGCGCATCCACCGGGCGAAGGCCGAAGTCGCCCGCCGCCTGCGGTACGTGCGACGGCACCACCCCGAAGGGCCCTTCACCCTGGCCGGACTCGCGGAGCGGGCCGGCGTCTCCAAGCGGACCCTCTCCCACGCCGAGTCCGCGGACGGATGCAACCTCACGCTGGAGACGCTGCTCAAGGTCTCGCACAGCCTGGGGATTTCGCGCGACGCCTACTTCCTCGACGAGCAGGTCTTCGAGCAGGTGAACGCGCAACTGGGCGCACAGGGTGAACCGGGCGCACCGGGCGGGCCCGCCGCGCCGGTGGACCGGCTGTCGGGGCTCATCGACGAGATCCTCGCCTCCGCCGCCCAGGCGCAGAACGCCTTACGGGACCTCCCGGCACCCCTTCGGGGCCGGCCGGGCCACGACGACGAACGTCGATGATGGTGATGCGCTGGCGGCGGAGGAGATCCGCGAACGACACGGCACCGGTCCCGTCCTTCCGGCAGCAGTGCGAGGAGCGCGTCCGCGCCCTCGGGCTGCCCGAGGGCGAGTTGACCGTGCAGGCGCTCTGCGCCCACATCGGCGCCTGCCTCGGCCGCACGGTCCACCTGGTGCCGCTGCCGCTGCCCGCGGGCAGTCCGGACGGGATGTGGATCTCGGCGGAGGGCAGCGACTTCATCGCCTTTGAGGCGCGGCTGGCCCCGGTCCACCAGCGCCAGGTGATCCTGCACGAGCTCGGGCACCTGGTCTGCGACCACGAGGCCGCCCCGGTGATGTCCCCCGAGGCGACCCGGCTGCTGATGCCCTCCCTCGACCCCGGCCTGGTGCAGCGGGTGCTGGGGCGCGAGCACGCCCACTCCCCCGCCGAGCGCGAGGCCGAGTTCGTCGGTTCGCTCCTGGGACGGCGGATCGGCACCTGGACACCGCAGCGGACGTGGCAGGTGCCGCCGGAGGCGGCGGAGCTGGCGGCCCGGCTGTCGGCCCTCGAGAGCCCGGCGCACCGGAGCGGAGAAGAAAAGGCGCAATGAACCAGCTCAACAGCATCATGTATCCGGCCTGCGCCGCAGTGAACCTGCTGGCGTTCCTCTACAAACTGCGGATCCTCCGCACGGACCGGTCGCCCGCCCAGTGGGCGCTCGTCGGGAACTTCCTCTTCCCGCTCCTGATCTTCACGGTCTCGACCCCGGCGGTCTGGGTGGCCACCAGCGAGGCCGTCGGCATCCGCAACTTCTCGGGGCTGTTCACCCAGAGCTGCGTGATGCTGCTGACCGCCTGCCAGCAACTCGTCCTGCTGCACCTCACGTACGAGCGCGACGTGGCCTGGCGCAAGGCCGCGCCCCGGCTCGTCGGCATCGGCGCGGTCCTCGTCGTCATGGTGACGCTCTTCTCGGCCGCCACCGAACTGCAGGAGAAGCCGACGGACTTCGCCCTGTCGAAGGCGCAGTTCTACCCCGCGTACCTCACCGTCTACCTGATCGCCTACGCCTGGAACCAGGTCGACGTGTGCCTCCTGTGCTGGCGCTACTCGGGGATCGCCCCGATGCCCTGGCTGCGCCGCGGGCTGCGGCTGGTCAGCCTCACGCTGCCCACCTCGATGCTCTACGCGGGCTGCCGGCTGGCCGACATCGTGGCGGGGCAGTTCGGCACGAGCGGGCACGCCTGGGAGCCGCTGGTGCCCGTCGCGCTCACGCTCAACACCACCGGCCAGGCGATCGGCTGGACCATGCCGGACTGGGGCCGCTCGCTCAGCGCCCTGCGCGAGCGTGCGGAGCTGCTGCGCGCCCACCGCGAACTCACCCCGCTGCACACGGCGTTGACGGCCCACGTGCCCGAGCCGGTCCTGGAGCTGGAGCCGGGCGCCGACCGGCGCACCCGGCTCTACCGCATCGTGATCGAGATCCGCGACGCCCAGTGGGCGCTGCGGGTCTGGATGGACCCGGCGGTCGCCGCGGCGGCGCGCTCGCACGGCACGGAGTCCGGCCTGTCGGGCGACGGCCTGGCCGCCGCGGTCGAGGCGGCCCAGCTCGCCGGGGCGCTGCGGGCCAAGGAGGCGGGCGTGCGGCCCGTCGAGCACGCGAGCACCCCGCTGGCGGCCGGGCCCGAGGACCTGGCGGCCGAACTGGCCTTCCAGCGCGGGCTCGCCCGCGCCTTCGCCGCCTCGCCGGTCGTCACGGCCGCCCTCGAACAGACCCCGCTCACCGCCACCCCGGAGAGGACCGCATGACCCGCCAGGACCGGACCCAGAACCTCCCGCAGCCGTTCGACGCCGCCTTCCTCGCCGACCCGTGGCGTGGCTATGTGCGGCTGCGCGAGGCGGCGCCCGTCCACCGGATCGCGCTGCCGGACGGCTCCCCGGTGTGGCTGGTGCTGCGGGAGGCCGACGTCCGGGCCTGGATCGCCGATCCGCGCCTGTCGGTCAACAAGGCGCGTTCGGGCGTCGGTTACAAGGGCTTCTCCCTGCCGCCGGCCCTGGACGCCAATCTGCTGAACATCGACCCCGAGGACCATCTGCGGCTGCGCCGCCTGGTCTCCCAGGGCTTCACGCCGCGCCGGGTCGAGGACCTGGGCGGGCTCGTGCAGGCGGCGGCCGACCGCCTCGCCGACGGTCTCGCGGCCGACGTGGACGCGCACGGCAGCGCCGATCTGGTCACCGGGTTCAGCAATCCGCTGCCGCTGGTCGTGATCGGCGATCTGCTGGGCGTCCCGGAGGCGGACCGGCGGCCGTTCTCCGAATGGGTCGGCACGATGCTGACGCCCGAGCACCCGGGCCAGGTGGTGGAGGCCATCGGCCGCATCCACCGCTTCCTGGAGGAACTGGTCGCCGCCCGTCGCGCGGCGCCCGGGGACGACCTGCTCTCCGCCCTGATCGCGGCCCGCGACGAGGGCGACCGGCTCAGCGAGGACGAGCTGGTCTCGCTGGCGTTCCTGATCCTGATGGCGGGCAGCGAGAACGTCCAGCACCTCATCAGCGGCGGCCTGCTGACGCTGCTGCAGCACCCGGAGCAGCTGGCCGCACTGCGTGCCGAACCGGAGCTGCTGCCCGGCGCCGTGGAGGAACTCCTGCGGTACGCGCTCCCCAACCAGATGGCCATCCGCCGCTTCCCCGTCGAACCGGTGGAGATCGGCGGCGTCGCCGTCCCGGCGGGCGACACCGTCATGCTGTGCCTGGCCTCGGCCCACCGCGACCCGGACCGCTACCCCGAGCCCGACCGCTTCGACATCCGCCGTGCGGACAAGGCGCATCTGGCCCTCGGCCAGGGCGTCCACTACTGCCTGGGCGCGCCGCTGGCCCGCATGGAGATCCGGATCGCGCTGGAGACGCTGCTGGGCCGCTTCCCGGACCTCGGACTCGCCGTGCCCGCCGGGGAGTTGCAGTGGCGCACGTCGTTCCGTTCGCGGGCGCTCAGGGCGCTTCCGGTCCGCGGTACGGGCCGACGCGGGCGATGAGCAGGGCGACGTCGTCCTGGTCGTTGTCCTCGCGCAGGGCCGTCAGCAGCAGGTCGCAGGTCTCCTCCAGGTCGCGCCGGGGCCCGTCGAGGAGGGCGAGCAGCGCCTCCAGGCGGACGTCGATGGCCTCGTCCCGGGTCTCCACGAGGCCGTCGGTGTAGAGCACCAGCTGGTCGCCGGGCGCCAGGGTCATGCCGATGCTCTCGAAGGGGACGCCGCCGACGCCGAGCGGGGCGCCGGTCGGCAGGTCGAGCAGCTGGGGCCGCTCGCCCGGGCGCATCAGCACCGGGGGCAGGTGTCCCGCGGTGGCGACCCGGCACAGCCCGGCGGCGGGGTCGCAGACGGCGTAGACGCAGGTGGCGATCGTCTGGTCCAGACCACTGGCGGTCTGGTCCAGGTGCTCCAGCACCTGCGCGGGGTCGAGGCCCAGCCCGGAGAGGGTGCGGGAGGCGGTGCGCAGCTGGCCCATGGCCGCGGCCGCGTTGATGCCGCTGCCCATGACGTCGCCGACCACCAGGGCGCTGGCGCCCCCGGACTGCGGGACGACGTCGAACCAGTCGCCGCCCACCTGGCTGGCCGCCCCGGCGGGCTGGTAACGGTAGGCGACCTCCATGCCCTCCGGCTGCTGGGGCCGCTGGGGCAGCAGATTGCGCTGGAGGGTGAGCACGGTGGCGCGCTCGCGCTGGAACCAGCGGGCGTTGTCGATGCAGACCGCAGCCCGGGCGGCGAGTTCGGCGGCGAGGACGACGTCGTCCTCGCCGAACGGCTCGGGGTTGCTGACGCGCTTGAGGTCCAGGGCGCCGAGCACCTCGCCCCGGGCGATCAGCGGGACGGCGATGTAGGAGTGCACCCCGGCCCGCCCCAGCAGGGCGGCGGCCTTCTCGTTGCGGGCGATGCGGCCCAGGTCCCCCGCGCCCACGTGGGGCAGGTGGACGGGGTGGCCGGTGCGCACGCATTGGGTGACCAGGCGGTCGGCGTCGTACTGGGCGATCTGCCCCGTCGGGTCGGCGGCGGCCGCCGCCTCGGTGGCGCCGGGGGTGCGGGCGGCGGCGACGGCCAGGGCGCGGAAGACGGCGTCCCCGTTGCCGGGGGACGGGGGGCTGCCCTGCAGGATGGCGTCCAGGAGGTCGACGGCGGCCACGTCGGCGAGCCGGGGCACGACGACCTCGGCGAGCTCCCGGGCGGTCTGGTCGAGGTCGAGCGTGGTGCCGATGTGCACGGAGGCGTCGGCGATCAGCTGCATGCGGCGGCGGAACTCCTCGATGGCGCGGTGCCGGTCGGTGACGTCCACGACGGAGACGGCGAGGCCCAGCACCCGGCCGCCGGGGTCCTCCAGCCGGTAGTACGAGACCAGCTGTGCCTGCCCGGCGACGGCGCCGCCGCCCGCCAGGCCCACGGCGAGCTGGTCGAGCAGCGGGGTGCCGGTCGCGAGGACGCGGCGCAGGTCGGCCTCGATCTGCGAGACGTCGGCGTGCGGGAGGGCCTCGGCCACGGTCTTGCCGAGGTGTTCCTCGGCCGGGAGGCCGTGCATGCGCTCCAGGGCGGGGTTGACCATCATGTAGCGCAGGTCGGTGCCGAGGACGGCCAGGCCGATCGGGGAGCGGTCGATGAGCTGCAGCGAGAGCGCCAGGTGGCGTTCGACGTCGCGCAGCACCTGCTGGTCGGTGGCGATGCCCAGGGCGTAGCGGTGGCCGTGCTGGTCGTCCAGACGCATGTTGCGGAACTCCAGCAGCAGCGTCCGGCCGTCCTTGTGCAGGGCGGGAAAGACGCCGGCCCAGCTCCTGCCCTCCCCCATCACGTGGGCGAAGAGCCCCAGGACCTCCTTGCGGTGCTGCTCGGCGACCAGCAGCGGGGCCGCGTGCCGGCCGAGCGCCTCGGCGTCCGTCCAGCCGAAAAGGGCCTCGGCCTGCCTGCTCCACAGCACGATCCGCCCGTCCTCGTCGAGCACCACGGCGGCCACGCCCAGCTTGTCCAGGAGGCTTCCGGGCGCGTAGGAGACGGGCCCCTCGGACTCCTGGCCTGCCGGGAGCGGGTCGCTGGTGCCCATCCGGGGTCCTCCTTCCGCCCGCCGCCCTCGACGCCGCAGTGCTTTCCATGGTCCCCCCGAACGGGGCGGGTCCGCAGCCTGCGCGCCCCGTAAGGGGCGCGGGGAACTGCGCGAGCAACCACGACGCTCCCGCAGTCGAAGTGCTCGGGGCTCCGCCCCGGACCCCTGGGGTGGTGCGTCGGCTGCGGGCCGGTGGGGGCTGGTCGCGCCCACGCGGCGGAGCCGCATACGTCACGGCCCCGCGCCCCTTCGGGGCACGGCTTAGCGCGGACCCGGGAGCGGAAGGGTGAACCAGACGGTCGTGCCCGTGCCGGACGGGTGGTGGCCCCACCCGTCGGCGAGCTGCTCGACCAGCCACATGCCGCGGCCGTTCTCGCTGTCCTCCGCGGCCTGCCGGCACAGTGGCGCCCGGCCCCCGGGGTCGGTGACCCGGGCGAGCAGGTGCGCGGGCGTGCGGCCGAGGGAGAGCTCGATGTCCCCGGTGCCCCCGCAGCCGTGCACGACGGCGTTGGTGACCAGCTCGGAGAGCAGCAGGGCGGTGTCGTCGGCGAGGTCGTGCAGCCCCCACTCGGCGAGCAGCCGCCCGGCGAAGCGCCGGGCGGCCGCCACGGACCGGGGCGAGGCCGGGAACGAGACGGCGTGCCCCGGCGCGGGGGTACGGGCGGCGCGGGCCACGGACGGGGGGCTGAGGGTGTCACGGCTGAATGCAGGCATCTGGCTCTGGCTCTGGTGCGATCGAGTGAGCGCGAACGGCGCCCCTCCACATTCGCCCGCTTCCCGTCACAGGTCTATACCCCAGGTGTCACAGATGCCTTACGAACTGTGTCGCGCGCGGTCCCCCGGCCCGGTGAGAGGCGCGGGGAACCGCACGGCCGGCTGTCCGGCGGAGCGCCTAGGCGCTCGGGCACTGCTTCCAGGCGAGGTGGTAGACGGTGTTGATGTCGCCGTCCGTCGAGTCCATCGTCATGAAGCTGGTCGTCCTTCTCGGGTCCGAGGAACCGGCGTTGACTCTCAGCTCGGTGTTGATGTTGAAGTTCCGCTGCTCACCGCAGGGCGCCCAGACCAGCGAGGCCACGTCGACGGAGTCGGTGACCTGCCAGTTGTCGCTGACGGGGCCGCTGAAGCCATGGCTGCTGGGCGTGGTGACGGGCGAGCCCTGGAAGTAGTACGACGCCTTCTCCAGGCCGTTCGCGCCGTCCGCCAGGCTGGCGAAGCCGCGGTAGTCGGCGCTGGCGATCGCGTAGGTGAAGCCCTGGGGCACGTGGACGATCAGGTTGAGCTGGCAGTTCTTGCGGAAGTCGGTGGGCTTGGAGCCGACGCCGACCTGGGCGAGGTAGTCGCTGTAGGTGACGGTGAAGGCCGTGTTGTCCGGGGATACCGCGACGGCGGCGGTACCCGCGGGACAGCCCGATCCGTTGACCGTGGCGATCTCGATCACGATCTTGTCGGGCGGCGGGTCCTTGATGACGGTGGGATTGTGCGTGGCGAGCGACGAGGCGAACAACGCCGCTATCGCTCCGGCTGTGAACAGACCGCCGGGCATGGCGCTCCAATCATCGAGTGTCTTCGGGCCGCGAAGGCCCGAGGGGAAGACAAGGAAGACCTGGGAATCCTCACGGGTACCCCTGAGCGGTAGGGCAGGCGTCGGGATTCGAGGAGTGCCGGACCGTGTGGACCGTCCGAGGCCGACGGTCGCGGCACGGCCGGACAGTGGCCGGGCCCACGTCAGCGCACGGTTTCCCACGGCCCGTGGGACGGGGAGCGTTCGGAATGATAGGGAGGGCAAGGGGAGTTGGCCAGACTTACCGGCAGGGGGAGGGAGGGCCTCCGGAAGGGGGATTCCGCAGATCTGGCCGAAAACCGCCGCCACCCTCGTATCGCCTGGTCAAGACGGCGCGGGACGCCCCGGAACCCTTGCGTCCCGGCGCCCCGGGGCGCAGACTGGTGTTTAGGCAGAGCTAAAGATGGCATCCTCGTGAAGGACATCCTCGTGGAGGAGCAGCACATCTGACGACGCGACGGCTGTCGCGGGAGCACTGGGGGGCACCATGGCGTGGGGACGGACGAACAAGGCGGGCACCGACCACGGCGACCCCCAGGCCGCGGGAGGCAGGCTGGCCCGGCAGGCGACCGCCTCGCTCGCAGGCCTCCTCGCCGAACGCGGCATGACCCGCAAGGACTTGGCCGACCGCATGGGCGTCTCGCCGGGCCGGGTGAGCCAGATCCTCTCCGGCGGCGAGAACCTCACCCTCCGCTCCCTCGCAGCCGTCGCGGAATGTCTCGACGCCAGGGTCGAGATCGTCTTCTCCGACTCCCCCGGCACCCACGAACCCGCCGGCACCGCACCGGCCACGCAGCACGTGACGGCACCGGCCGGCTCGTACGCCCACTCACGCTTTCACTGAACTGCCGCCCGCCATCTGCTCCATGGCCACGCAGGACAGGTGCCGCCGCTTGAGCTCCAGGAGCCGGTCCGCATCGCTGCGCTTGCCGTGGGCGTGCGCCAGTTCCAGCAGGCAGACCAGATACTGCTCCGCCTCGCCGAACGCCCGGCGCACCCGGCGGACCTCCTCGCGCGTGGCCGGCCGGGCGTGGTGCTGACAGGCCTTCTCGACCTTCGTCTCCACGGTGATCCACCGCTGCGCGGCCATCTGCACCTCGTTGTGGCGCTCGTTGATCTCCTTCTTCAGCTGGGTGCGCAGCCGCACCGGACGCCCCGGGGCGTCCACCCGCTGCAGCAGATGGTGGCGGACGCCGTCTGCGAAGGCGTCGAGATCCCAGCAGTCGCGGAATCCCCCGGCCATACGCTCGCACCACTCGGCCCGGTCGGTCCGCAGACGCAGGGCCAGCTGATGCAGCAACAGCGAATTGCCGAGGGTGAGTACGGCCATCACGGCGCTCTTGTCCCCGCTCTGCTCCGCCCGGCCGCGCGGCGCGACGCCCCAGCCGGCCGCGGCACCCACCGCCACGGGCGGCACGCTCGACGCGTGCGGCAGCAGCAGACCGCTGGCCACGGCCGCCATGCCGGAGGTCCACAGCACCACGGCGACCGTCAGCCCCGCCGAGCGCACCGTGCCCAGCAGCCGCCCGTCCTCACGGAACCGGAAGATCAGGCACACCCAGGTCACGGGCGCGCAGACAACGGCGGGCAGTACCCATTCAGAGATCAAGGACGCCTGGTCCCCTGCCACATCGGCTCCTGGTTCTCACTCACGGCCCACCGGCACAACAAAATGATGTTCCCATCGCGCACCGTCACGGCGGGCAACGATCGGGCCAAGCTCCGTGATGAGCGCAAGAATCGAGCCAGGACGCCGGGCCAGGACAGGGCACGGTGCCGGGAGCACCATGGAAGGGCAGACGGCCATGGTCCCGACCCGGCAGGAGCCCGCCGATGGCGCGCGGAGCGTTGCGGATCTACCTCGGGGCCGCCCCCGGGGTGGGGAAGACCTACGCCATGCTCAAGGAGGGGCAGCGGCTGCGCGCCCAGGGCACGGACGTCGTCATCGGGTTCGCCGAGCCGCACGGGCGGCGGCTCACGGCCGCGCTGGCCGAGGGGCTGGAGACGGTCCCGCGCCGCACCCTGGTGCACCGCGGGGTGCCGTTCACCGAGATGGACCTGGACGCCGTGCTCACCCGCCGCCCCCAGGTCGCCCTGGTGGACGAGCTGGCCCACACCGACGTGCCCGGCTGCCGCAACGCCAAGCGCTGGCAGGACGTGGAGGAGCTGCTGGACGCGGGCATCGACGTCGTCACCACGCTCAACGTCCAGCACCTGGAGTCCCTCAACGACGTGGTCGAGCAGATCACGGGCGTCGTCCAGCACGAGACGCTGCCGGACGAGGTGGCCCGGCGGGCCGCCCAGATCGAACTGGTCGACCTCCCGCCCGAGGTGCTGCGCCGCCGCATGGTGCACGGCGACATCTACCCGGCGGACCGCATCGAGTCCGCGCTGACGCACTACTTCCGGGTCGGCAATCTCACCGCGCTGCGCGAACTGGCGCTGTTGTGGCTCGCCGACCGGGTGGAGGAGGGACTCCAGCGCTACCGCACCGACCACGGCATCGCCACCCCCTGGGAGACCCGCGAGCGGATCCTGGTCGGCCTGACCGGCGGCGCGGAGGGCGAGACGCTCATCCGGCGCGCCGCCCGGATCACCGCCCGCACCCCCGGGAGCGAGCTGCTGGCGCTCCATGTCGTCCCGGGCGACGCGCTCGCGGGCGGCAGCCCGGCCGCGCTCGACGGCCAGCGTGCCCTCGTGGAGTCCCTGGGCGGCAGCTACCACCAGGTCACCGGGGACGACGTCGTCGAGACGCTGCTGGAGTTCGCCCGGGCGGAGAACGTCACCCAGATCGTGCTGGGCGCGAGCCGCCGGGGCCGGCTCTCGCTGCTGCTGCACGCCGGGGTGGGGCAGCGGACGATCCACGGCTCCGGGCCCGTCGACGTGCACATCGTCACGCACGAGGCGGCGGCCGGCTCCGCCGCCCTGGCCCGGCTGCCGCTCCCGTACCGGGGCACCGGCCGGCGGCGGTACCGGCTGGCGACCGCGGGCACGGTGCTCCTGCTGCCCGCGCTGACCTGGGCCCTGACGGCGCTGCGCGGCCGTCTCGACCTCTCCGCCGACCTGGTCCTCTACCTGCTGGCCGTCGTGGTGATCGCCCTCGTCGGCGGGCTGTGGCCGGCCCTGGTCGCCGCGGTGGCCGCGGCGCTGCTGGCGGACTACTTCTTCACCGCTCCCGCGCATTCCTTCGCCGTCGAGCGCGGGCACGACGTCCTCGCGCTCGTCGTCTTCGTCACCGTCGCCGCGCTCGTCGGCTCGGCCGCGGGGACGGCCGCCCGGCGCACGTACCAGGCGGTGCGCGCCATGTCCGAGGCGCAGGCCCTGAGTCGGCTGGCCACGGCGATGATGCACGGGCAGGACCTGCCCGCCCTCATGGAGCAGATCCGGGAGAACTTCGGCCTCTCCGCGGTGAGCCTGCTCGAACGGGACCCCGGTGCGGGCGCCCGGCCGCGCTGGTACGTCGTCGCCAGTGCGGGCGAGCAGCCGCCCGAACGGCCTTACGACGGGGACCTGGAGAGCCCCGTCGACGACAGTCTCACCCTGGCCGCGCGCGGCCAGGGGCTGAGCCGGGAGGACCGGCAGCTCCTCGCCGCGTGCGCCGCACAGCTCGCGGTGGCGTACACCCACGGCCGGCTCGCCCGGCACGCCGCCGAGACGGACACCTTCGCCGCCGCCGAGCGCACCCGCGCCTCGCTCCTGGTCACGGCGGTACGCGAGTTGAGGGCCTGTCTGGACGCCGCTGCCGGGGCCCTCGCACGGACGGACGAGCCGGAGCAGGCGCGGGCGGCCGCCGCGCGGTCGTCGGTGCGCCGTGCGCGTCGGATCGTCACCGATCTGGACGACGTGGGCCGACTGCACGCCGGGGCGCTCGACCTCTACCTCCGCCCGGTGGAGCTCAGCGAGGTGCTGACCACGGCCCTGGACGACCTCGGACCCGGCGGCCACACGCTCGTCCTCTCGCTGCCGGAGGAGCTGCCCGACGTCATCGCCGACGCCGCCCTGCTCACCCGCGCCCTCACCGCCCTCGCCGCCGACGCGCTGCGCCACAGCCCGTCCGGCCAACCGCCCTCCGTCACCGCCGAGTTGCTGGCCGGCGGCCGTGTGGCTCTGCGCATCACGGACGGGGACGGCTCCCCGGCCGCGGCCGAGCGGGGCCGGAGCCTGGCCCTGCGGCTGTCCCGGGACCTCGTCGAGGCCATGGGCGGCTCGCTGCGGTCCACGGGTGCGCGCGCCGCGGCGTTCTCGGTGACGCTCGTCCTGCCGGCCTCGGCAGCGGCGCCGCGGCCCGCCGCCCCGTGACCCCGCGCGTCAGCGTGTTCCCGGGCTGCACACCCGGCCTAGCACTACCGTGTGCGCCTGTGTACCCATCTTGTTCCTCCGGCGACGCACCCGTGTCCGGGGTTCAGAACAAGCCATCGAACGCAATAAAGCCCCCGTCAATATGGCGCCCCACGGCGTCAGGAGCACGCTAAGAGGGCTCGCCAGGGCGGGTTTCCGGCGCTTCGCTACCGGTGGCTCGAACGAGTCGGCGCACACGCCGTCGGTCCGTCCCCCACAGCTCTCCCACAGGACCCGACGGCGCCTTTTTCCGCTTTTCCCGCTTCCTCCCCACTTCCTCACCCTTCACGAGGTGTATCGCCCATGGCTGATCTCGCCTTCGTCGGCCTCACGATCGTGGCCTTCGTCCTGCTCCACCTTGCGGTCAAGGGGGTGGAACGGCTGTGAGCGTCGAGAACGTCGTCGGACTCGTCGTCGCGGTGGGCCTGCTGCTCTACCTGCTGTACTGCCTGATCTTCCCGGAGAGGTTCTGAATGAACGACACCCTCGCGGGCTGGCTGCAGATCCTCGCCCTCGTGGCCGCACTCGCCCTGTGCCACCGGCCGTTGGGCGACTACGTCGCGCACTGCCTGACCACCACCCGCCACCTGCGCGCCGAACGGCTCGTGTACCGCACCGGCGGCGTCGACGGCGACGCCGAACAGACCTGGCCCGCCTACATGCGCAGCCTGCTGGCGTTCTCCGCCGTGTCCGTGCTGTTCCTCTACGCCTTCCTGCGGCTGCAGAACCACCTCCTGCTGTCGCTGGGCATGAAGCCCGTCGCCCCCGATCTGGCGTTCAACACGGCGGCATCCTTCGTCACCAACACCAACTGGCAGGCGTACTCGGGCGAGTCGGCCATGGGACACCTGGTGCAGATGGCGGGCCTGGCAGTGCAGAACTTCGTCTCGGCGGCCGTCGGCATCGCGGTGGTCGCCGCCCTGATCCGCGGTTTCACCCGCAAGCGCACCCACCACATCGGCAACTTCTGGGTCGACCTGACCCGCATCGTGCTGCGCGTCCTGCTGCCGGTCGCGTTCGTCTTCGCCCTCGTGCTCGTGGCGGCGGGGACGATCCAGAACTTCCACGGCGCCCAGGTCCTCACGACCATCGCCGGGGACCACCAGAGCATCACCGGCGGTCCCGTCGCCTCCCAGGAGGCCATCAAGGAACTGGGCACCAACGGCGGCGGGTTCTACAACGCCAACTCCGCCCACCCCTTCGAGAACCCCACCGGCTTCACCGACCTCGTCGAGATCTTCCTGCTCCTGGTCATCCCGTTCGCCCTCCCGCGCACCTTCGGCACCATGGTCCGCGACCGCCGCCAGGGGTACGCGATCGTCGCCGTCATGGCGCTGATCTGGGCGGCCTCGGTCGCGGTCGTCACCGTCAACGAGCTGCACAGCGTGAGCAGTCCGGCAGGGCACGCGGCGGGCGGCATGATGGAGGGCAAGGAACAGCGGTTCGGCATCTGGTCCTCCGCGCTGTTCGCCGTCTCCACCACGCTCACCTCGTGCGGCGCGGTGAACTCCGCCCACGACTCGTTCACGCCGGGCGGCGGCGGACTGCTGATCTTCAACATGATGCTGGGCGAGATCGCGCCCGGCGGCACCGGATCCGGCCTCTACGGCATTCTCGTCGTGGCCGTCATCGCGGTCTTCGTCGCCGGGCTGATGGTCGGCCGCACGCCCGAATACCTCGGCAAGAAACTCGGCAGCCGGGAGATCAAGTTCGCCTCCCTCTACATTCTCACCACCCCCGCCATCGTCCTCGTCGGCGCGGGAATCGCCATGGCCCTGCCCGGTGAACAGAAGGCGATGACCAATTCCGGTCCGCACGGCTTCTCCGAAGTCCTCTACGCGTTCACCTCCGCCGCCAACAACAACGGTTCGGCCTTCGCCGGTCTGCAGGCCAACACCGTCTGGTACAACGCCGCGCTCGGCCTGGTCATGGTCTTCGGCCGCTTCCTGCCCATGGTGTTCGTGCTGGCACTGGCCGGCGCCCTGGCCCGGCAGCGCCCGGTGCCCGTCACGGCCGGCACCCTTCCCACCCACCGGCCGCAGTTCGTCGGGCTGCTGGCCGGCGTGATCCTCATCGTCGTCGGCCTCACCTACTTCCCGGCGCTGGCGCTGGGGCCGCTCGCGGAAGGACTGCACTGATGTCCGACTCGCTCCCGCAGCACCAGCCGCACCGCGTCTCGGGCGGCCTGCTCGACCCCCGGCAGCTGCTCACCTCGTTCCCCGACGCCGTGCGCAAGCTCGATCCGCGGCTGATGGTCCGCAACCCGGTGATGTTCGTCGTCGAAGTGGGCGCCCTGCTCACCACGTTGTCGGCACTGAAGGACCCCGGCGTCTTCCCCTGGGTGATCGCGGCATGGCTGTGGCTCACCACCGTCTTCGCCAACCTCTCGGAAGCGGTGGCGGAGGGCCGGGGCAAGGCCCAGGCCGAGACGCTGCGCCGCGCCCGGACGCACACCACGGCCCGCCGCCTCGCGGACTGGCGGCCCGGTGCCGAGGCGCCGCCGGAGGAGGAGGTGGCCGCCGCCGAGCTGCAGTTGGGCGACCACGTCGTCGTCGAGGCGGGACAGATCATCCCGGGCGACGGGGACGTCGTCGAGGGCGTCGCCTCCGTGGACGAGTCGGCGATCACCGGCGAGTCCGCACCGGTCATCCGCGAGTCCGGCGGCGACCGTTCGGCCGTCACCGGCGGGACGAAGGTGCTGTCCGACCGCATCGTCGTGAAGATCACCTCCAAGCCGGGCGAGACCTTCATCGACCGGATGATCGCCCTCGTCGAGGGCGCGGCCCGGCAGAAGACGCCGAACGAGATCGCCCTCAACATCCTGCTGGCCTCGCTGACCATCGTCTTCATGATCGCCGTGGTCACCCTCCAGCCCTTCGCGATCTACGCGAAGGCCGAGCAGAGCATCGTCATCCTGGTGGCGCTCGTGGTCGCCCTGATCCCGACGACCATCGGCGCCCTGCTCTCCGCGATCGGCATCGCGGGCATGGACCGCCTGGTGCAGCGCAACGTCCTGGCCATGTCCGGCCGCGCCGTCGAGGCCGCCGGCGACGTCAACACCCTGCTGCTCGACAAGACCGGCACCATCACCCTCGGCAACCGCCAGGCCGCCGAGTTCCTCCCGGTCCAGGGGGTCGGAGCCGAGGAACTGGCGGACGCCGCCCAGCTGTCCTCGCTCGCCGACGAGACGCCCGAGGGCCGTTCCGTCGTCGTCCTGGCCAAGTGGCGGCACGCGCTGCGGGCCCGCGGCGAAGGGGAGCTGGAGGGCGCCGAGTTCGTCCCCTTCACCGCACAGACCCGGATGAGCGGGGTGGACGTCGACGGTCGCCGCATCCGCAAGGGCGCGGCCGGTGCGGTGACGGGCTGGGTGACCGAGCGCGGCGGCCGCCCGGGGGAGGAGGTGCACGAGATCACCGAACGCATCGCGCAGAGCGGCGGCACCCCGCTGGTGGTGGCCGTGGACGACGCCGACGGCGCCCGCGTGCTGGGGGTCATCCACCTCAAGGACGTCGTCAAGGAGGGCATCCGGGAACGCTTCGACGAGCTGCGCCGCATGGGCATCCGCACCGTCATGATCACCGGCGACAACCCCCTGACCGCGCAGGCGATCGCGGAGGAGGCGGGGGTCGACGACTTCCTGGCCGAGGCGACGCCCGAGGACAAGATGGCCCTCATCAAGCGCGAGCAGGCCGGCGGCAAGCTGGTCGCGATGACGGGCGACGGCACCAACGACGCCCCGGCGCTCGCCCAGGCCGACGTGGGCGTGGCCATGAACACCGGCACCTCGGCCGCCAAGGAGGCCGGGAACATGGTGGACCTGGACTCCAACCCCACCAAGCTCATCGAGATCGTCGAGATCGGCAAACAGCTGCTGATCACCCGCGGTGCGCTGACCACCTTCTCCATCGCCAACGACGTCGCGAAGTACTTCGCGATCATCCCCGCGATGTTCGCGGTCGCCTACCCCGGCCTCGACAGGCTCAACATCATGAAGCTGCACAGCCCGACGTCGGCCATCTCCTCCGCGATCATCTTCAACGCGCTGATCATCGTGGCGCTGATCCCGCTCGCCCTGCGCGGCGTGCGCTACCGGCCCTCGTCCGCGGCGGCCCTGCTCAGCCGCAACATCTGGCTGTACGGGCTCGGCGGCCTCGTACTGCCCTTCGTCGGCATCAAACTCATCGACCTGGCCGTCCAGTTCGTCCCCGGCCTCCACTGACGGAAGTCAGAAGGCGAAGAAGGCGAGTCCTCATGCTCCTCCACCTCCCGTCCACGGCCCGGCAGTACCTGTCTGCCCTGCGCATCCTGCTGGTGTTCACGGTCGTCACCGGCATCGCCTACCCCCTGGCCGTCACCGGCATCGCGCAAGCGGTCTTCCCCCACCAGGCCGGCGGCTCCCTGATCGAGGACCACGGCAGGCCCGTCGCCTCCGCGTTCCTCGGCCAGAACTTCGCGCTGCCGAAGCGGAACCCCGCGGACCCGAACGAGCAACTGCGCCCCGATCCCCGGTGGTTCCAGCCCCGCCCCTCCGCTGCCGACGCGGGCAAGGGGGCGGGCCCGTACGACCCGCTGAATTCCAGCGCCTCCAACCTCGGCCCCACCAACCCCGACCTGGTCACGGCCGTCGGCCAACGCCGCGCCGCCGTGGCCGCGTTCGACGGGGTCGATCCGCGGACCGTCCCGGCGGACGCCGTCACGGCCAGTGGTTCGGGGCTGGACCCGGACATCTCCCCCGCCTACGCCCGCGAGCAGGCGGCCCGGGTGGCCCGGGCCCGCCGGCTGCCTGCCGGGCGGGTGCGCGGGCTTGTCGACGCGCACGTCGACGGGCGCAGCGTCGGGTTCCTGGGCGAGCCGCACGTCAATGTCGTGAAGCTGAACCACGACTTGGCGTCGCTGGGTTGATATGCGGCTCCGCCGCGTGGGCGCGACCACGGCGCCCCGTCAGGGGCGCGGGGAACGGGGCTTCGCCCCGGACCCCGGGTGGTGCGTCGGCTGCGGGCGCGTCGTGGCTGGTCGCGCAGTTCCCCGCGCCCCTTACGGGGCTGCGGCCAAAAACTCCAGCAGGGCCGCGTTGACCTCCTCGGGGCGTTCCTGCTGGGTCCAATGCCCGCAGCCGGGAAGGGTGATGCTGCGGTGGAGCCGCGGCAGGATCCGGTCCAGGGAGGAGAGGACCTGGTCCATGCCGGGGAAGCCGCGGACGAGGTCGCGGTCGCCGGACATGTAGAGGGCCGGGACCTCGACGCCGCGGCCGGCGAAGGGGGCGAGCAGCTCCCAGTTGCGGTCGATGTTGCGGTACCAGTTCAGGCCGCCGGTGAAGGCGCGGTCGCCGTGGTGCGCGTACTCGCGGGCGAAGACCTCGACGTCCTCCTCGGTGAGCCAGGCGGGGAGCTCCTTCGGCTCCCGCAGGGTGTCGAGGAGCGTCGCGCCGTCGGGGACGACCCAGGGGCGCGGCGGGTCGGTGGCCGGGCTGTCGCCGGAGCTGCCGGACAGGATGCTCCGGAAGGTGGCCGTCGGGTTCTGCGCCAACTCGGCGTCGGCGACGCCCGGTTCCTGGAAGTACTGCTGGTAGAACCCGTCCCCGAGCACCGCGCGCAGCGCGGGCAGCGGGGGCGCCGCACCGCGCGGCAGGTGCGGGACGCTCAGCCCGGCGACCGCGCGCACCACGTCCGGGCGCAGCAGCGCCGTCGTCCAGGCGACCGGGGCGCCCCAGTCGTGGCCGACGACGACGGCACGCTCCTCGCCCAGCGCGTGGATCAGCCCGATCACGTCGCCGGTGAGGTGCAGCAGGCTGTAGGCGGCGATGTCACCGGGCTGGTCGCTGCGGGCGTACCCGCGCTGGTCCGGTGCCACCACCCGGTACCCGGCCGCGGCCAGGGGCGCGAACTGGTGGCGCCAGGAGTACCAGCACTCGGGGAAGCCGTGCAGCAGCAGGACCAGCGGGCCCTCCCCCTGTTCGGCGATGTGCAGCCTGATGCCGTTCACCTCGACGTGGCGGTGCTCCACCGCGACGCTCATGTGCCCTCCCCTGCTCGACGATTGCTGCTCGAAGGTTGCTTCCCGCACGATACGCCGCACGCCGACGGCACGGTCAGAGCGCCCCGCGCGCGAGCCGTTCCAGGTCGGCGACGGCCGACTCGACGGGCGGCAGCGTCAGTATCTGCCGCTGGGCGGAGCGCACTTCACCGGCGATCCGGGGGCTGGCCAGCACCTGCCCGCAGACGGCGGCGACCCGGCCGGGGTCCGGGACCGCGGCCGGGTCCGCGATGCGGTCGCCCAGCGCGAGCTCCTGCACCCGGTCCGCGTTGGCGGGCTGGTCACCGAAGCAGGGCGCCACGGCCATGGGCACACCGGCGCCCACGGCCTCCCTGATGCTGTTGTATCCGCCGTGGGTGACGAGCAGTTGGGCGCACCGGAGCAGCAGGGGCTGCGGAAAACGGTCCACCAGGTGCACGCCGCTGCGCGCGGGGGCCTGCTCCACGGCGAGGCCACCGGTGGCGACGAGGGCCACGCAGTCCAGCTGCGCCAGCCCCGCGACGACGGCGTTCAGCACCGGCACGGCGCCGAAGGCTCCCCCGGGCAGCCCGGCCAGCATCGGCAGTACCGTGCCGACGGCGGCGAGCACCAGCGGTCTGTCCGTGGGCAGTCCGGCCATCCAGTGGGGCAGGACCTCGACGGGGTCGACGTCCGCCGGCTGACGGTAGGCGAAGGTCGTGGCGGCCGGGTGGGTCATGAACGAGAAGGCGGGCGGCATGCAGTCCATGCGGCCGTACCGGTGGATCCAGTGCGGATCGTCCTCGGCGGGCAGTCCCAGCCGGACGCGGTGCCCGTTCAGGACGGGCAACAGGCGCACCGGGTCGAGGTGGTTGGCCGCGCCGGACGGCGCCGCCACGTGCGGGATGCCCAGCACCTCGGCCACCAGGCACCCGGCGAGCTCGCCGCCGTCACGGACCAGCAGGTCGGGGCCGAAGTCGCGGGCGGCGGGCAGCAGCGCGGCACAGCTGTCGGCGAGGTGGGGGCCCGCGAAGAACTCCACGGCCCCCTCCCCCGGCGGCCCGGACCCGTCGGCCCCGCCCCCGCGGAACCGCCGGGCCATGAAAGCGTGGAGATCCGCCATGACCCCCGCGACCCGCACCTGCCGGCCCGCGAAGCCGGGCACGAACGGCGGAGGCACGGCGACGAGCACGGCATGACCCGCCGCGGCCAGCGCCGAGACCAGCGGCAGCAGGGCCCTGGCATGCGAGGAGGATCCGGTGACGGTACAGAGCACGCGCACCCCGGGATCCCTGTCCGCGGGGCCGCAAAGGGAAACCCGTATTCATCCCCGGGACGGAAAATACCCCGGAGCGGATTGACGCCCGGGGTATTGCTCTGCGTATATTGGGTGTTTCCCTGTCCGGTTCAATTCAGGCCAGGGAGAAGCCTTATGGGGACATGCTATCGGGGCGGGAGCCGAATTGTCAAACGAGGAAATGCGGCACGAGCAGGAATTCCTCGACCTGCTGTACGCGCGGCTCGCCGAACTGCGGGCAAGCGCCGAGGAGTCGGTGCGCGAGGCCCTGCGCCGGGACGGGCGCACCTTCCAGGCACGCCTGGAGCGGGACGTCGCGGTGGCCGAGCAGTCCGGGCTGCTCGCCGCGTTCGACTCCGGGGAGCACGGACTGTGCTTCGGACG
Source organism: Streptoverticillium reticulum (assembly GCF_047456005.1). NCBI lineage: Bacteria > Bacillati > Actinomycetota > Actinomycetes > Kitasatosporales > Streptomycetaceae > Streptomyces > Streptoverticillium reticulum. Next base: position 1,571,568 of record NZ_CP179755.1, read on the forward strand.
GCTGGAGTTCCGCGACGGCCGCGACCACCACATCGGGCGCATCGGCATACGCCGCGACGACGCGGAGCGCACCCCGCTGGTCGTCGACTGGCGGGCCGACGTCGCACGGCCCTTCTACCTGGCCACCGGGCACACCCCGATGGGGCTGCGCCGCAGGCGGCACATCAGCACCGAGCAGCAGCGGGTCACCGCGCTGCACGACGAGATCCTTGACCTGACCGACCCCGAGCGCACCGGCCACGAGGGCGCGGACGCGGACGCGGTGCTGCTGGCCGCGCTGGACTCGGCGCGCACCGGGCGGATGCACGACATCGTGCAGACCATCCAGGCCGAGCAGGACCGCATCATCCGCGCCCCGCACCACGGCGTGCTCGTCGTCGAGGGCGGCCCGGGCACCGGCAAGACCGTCGTCGCCCTGCACCGCGCGGCGTACCTGCTGTACGCCCACCGGGAGCAGCTCGCCCGCCGGGCCGTGCTGATCGTCGGGCCCAACCCGGCGTTCCTCGGCTACATCGGCGAGGTGCTGCCCTCGCTCGGCGAGACGGGCGTGCTGCTGGCCACACCCGGTGAGCTCTTCCCGGGCGTGACCGCCACCGGCACCGACACCCCGCGGGCGGCCGAGGTCAAGGGCGGCGCGGCCATGGCCGGGGCGCTGGCGCGGTTCGTCCGCGACCGGCAGACGCTGCCCGAGCCCGCGATCGTGATCGACCACGAGGACGGCGAACTGCGGCTGGACGCGGAGATCGCGGAGGCGGCCCGGCGCCGGGCGCGCGAGACCGGGCTGCCGCACAACCTCGCCCGTCCCTCCTTCGCCTTCGCCGTGATCGACGCGCTCACGGCCCAACTCGCCGACCGCCTCGGCGCGGACCCGTACGGCGGGCCGAACCTCCTCGGTCCGGACGACGTGGCCCAGCTCGGCAAGGCCGTCGCGGCCAGCGCCGAGGTGCACGCCGCCGTCGACGAGCTGTGGCCGGCCCTCACCCCGCAGCAGCTGGTCGCCGACTTCCTCGAGGAGCCCGTGCACCTCCCGGGGGCGGACGCCGCGGCGATCCGCCGCGCGGGCGGCGCCTGGACGCCCGCGGACGTGCCGCTGCTGGACGAGGCCGCCGAGCTCCTCGGCGAGGACGACTCCGCGGCCCGCGCCGCCGCCGAGGCCGCGCGGCAGGAGCGGATCGCCTACGCGCAGGGCGTGCTCGACCTCTCCTACGGTTCCCGCACCCAGGAGTTCGAGGACCGCGAGGACGAGGACTCGGAGGTGCTGGCCGCCCACGACCTGGTCGACGCGGAGCGGCTGGCCGAGCGGCACGAGGAGGCCGACCACCGCAGCGCGGCCGAGCGCGCCGCCGCCGACCGCACCTGGGCGTTCGGCCACGTCATCGTGGACGAGGCGCAGGAGCTGTCCGCGATGGCGTGGCGGCTGCTGATGCGGCGCTGTCCGACCCGTTCGATGACGCTGGTCGGCGACCCGGCGCAGACCGCCGAGCCGGGTGGCTGCGGCGCGTGGGAGAACATCCTCCCGCCCCACGTCGGCGACCGCTGGGAGCACGTCCGGCTCGGCGTCAACTACCGCACGCCCGCGGAGATCATGGACGTGGCGGCGGACGTCGTCCGGTCCGCCGACACCTCCTTCGCACCGCCGCGCTCGGTGCGCTCCACGGGCGTCCGGCCCTGGGCGCTGCGGGCCGGCGACCTGGCGGGAGCGGTGCGCGACGCGGTCGCGCGCGAGGGCCGCGCCGAGGGCCGTCTCGCGGTGATCGCCCCGCGCGACCACCTCCCGCTGCTGGCCGCCGCCCTCCCGGAGGCCTCGTGCGGGGCCGCTCCGGATCTCACCAGGCCGGTGGTGCTGCTGGACCCGCGGCAGGCCAAGGGGCTGGAGTTCGACACGGTGATCGTCGCGGAGCCGGCGGAGTTCGGTGCGAGCGATCTGTACGTCGCGCTGACCCGGGCGACGCAGCGGCTTGGCGTCGTGCACACGGGGGCTCTCCCGGCGGGGCTGGAAGGTCTGGAGGGAGGGGAGTGACGGGAGTGATCACCAGGCGATAGCATCCAACCATGGTCGTTCACAAGGCAGTTGTCACCGTCGAGGTCAGGCCTCACCCCATCGCCGCGGCGTTCCATCACCTGCTGACGCACCCGGTCGTCGAGATCGACGGCCGGGAGCACGTCATGAAGTGGGGTACCGAGGAGATACCCGTCGCCGCCGGGCAGCACCGCATCAGGGTCTTCTTCCGGTACCGGGGCCAGAAGGGGACCCATCTCGCCCTGGCGAGCCGGGAGTTCACGGTGGACGGCGCCGCCCGGCGGGTGGGCCTTGCGGCTCGGCTGGGCTGGCGGAACGGGAGCCGGTTCCGGATCAGTGAACCGGTGACGGAGGCCTGACCTGCACCTGCAGGTCGTCGGTGGCTGGTCGCGCAGTTCCCCGCGCCCCTGACGGGGCGCGGCCCTCCGGAGTAGCGCAGACCACCGCCGAGCCGATCATCACCAGGGCGAAGCTCCACAGCCCCATGGTGAGGATGATCGAGCCGTGCAGCACGATGTCCATGGCCAGCCCCGCCTTGCGCCAGCGGTCCGAGGCCAGGACGCAGACGCCGATGGCGATCTCGATGATCAGCGCGCCCCAGGTGAGCGCGACGACGACGAACGCGCTCTTGGACAGCGTGAGGAAGAGTCCGTCCCACGGCTTTCCCACGCCGAACATGTTGTCGCGCAGGAAGTAGTACTCGGCCGTTCCGTTGGCCCAGTCGGCCACGCCGAACTTGCTGATGGCGCTGTCGAGATAGAGGTAGGCGATCTGCACCCGGACGGCCAGGAAGGCCACGAAGGTGAGCGTGCGCCACGAGGGGGCGAGTTCCCGGGTGGGCTGCTGCCAGTGCCAGGTGCGGTCGTCGGCGAGCCCGATGGGGATCATGAAGAAGCACATGATCATGGCGACGGACTCGCCGCCGTCGGGAACGGCGATGCTGACGGCGATCGAGTAGGTGGCCCAGGCGTGCGGAATCGCCGTCCAGCGCGGGCGGTATCCGCTCGCGGCCACCGCCAGGATCACGATCAGCAGCCAGCGTTGGGCCTCGGGACCCACTCCGGTGTCGCCGAGGCACATGGCGGAGGCGGCGCGGACGGAGTTGCAGTGCGGGTAGTCGCCCAGGCCGACGACCGGCACGAGCAGGGCCTTGACCGGGGTCAGCAGCATGAAGCTCAGCTGGGCCACCGCGATGACGGTGCGCCCGGCGCCGAACCAGCGGGAGCGCATGTCGTGCCGGGCGGTGCGCTCGGCGAGGCGGTCGGCGAGGGACTGTACGGCGGGCATTATCGGCATCGGATGTCCAGGTGGGCGACGTGCTCGACGCGCCGGTCGTAGGAGACTTGGTTGCGGAAGCTCCACGGCACCGTCGTCTCCCGGGTGAGGTAGGCCTCACCGCAGACCGTCGGCACGGGGCTGGTGTTCTTCACCTTCAGCGCCGGCTTCCTCGCCGCCTCCCGGAGACAGTCGTCGAGATAGCCGGCGCAGTCGGACCAGTGCTGCGTGGCGGCCGAGTTGAAGAAGCCGATCTCGGGGCCCTGGGCCCGCTGGGTGCGGGACAGGCCGAAGAGGTTCGCGGGTGATCCCTGGGGCGTGTTCAGCAGGTTGTGCACCGAGCCGTCGGCTCCGTAGGAGTAGACGCCGATCTGTTCGTCCTCCGGGTTCCGGGTGAAGAACGCCCAGTTCTCCGGGGTGATGATGTTCAGGACCGGCCGCACGCCCTTGGAGTGGCGGCTGCTCAGCGCGTTGGTCGGCAGCGTGTAGAAGAGCGACAGGGCGAGGTAGCCGAAGACGAGCAGGCAGGCGGTGACGAACAGGCCGAGCTGGCGTATCGAGCCCGTCCCGGTTCCCGTCGGTCTCGGGCGGTGATCTGTGGACGTACTGGTCATCCGGGCATGGCCCCTATGCGGCGCTGGTTCTGGTCGGGTCTCGGGCGGGCGGACGGGGCCCTGCCGGGCCGCGTTGTGCGCGACGCGGCCCGGCAGGGTGTCGGTGGGTCAGAGGCCCTTGGCCACTGCCGAGACGAAGTTGCTGGCGTCCAGGCTGTTCGGCTTGCTCATGTCGAAGCCGTAGCTCACCGCGGACGGGACGACGACGAGGGCGACGACCGCCTCGGTCGCACCGGCCACGTTGGCGTAGCCGATGGCGTTGATGGCGCCGAGGACGTTGATCTCGATCACGGCGTTGGCGTCGTGCCAGACCCAGCCGTTGGCGCGGTCGGGGTTGTTGCCGAACTTCTTGTGCTGCGCGATGTAGGTCTTGACGTCGTCGTTCAGCCGCTCCATGCCGGCCTTGGCCGCGTACGGGTCGCTGATCTGGACGGGGACGGTGACCTTGTCGTGGAAGTCGGCGTCGATCGCCTTGAGCTCCTTGGTGAACTCCGCGATCTGCTCGAGCGTCACCTTGTCGGACTGGGGCGTGCGGTGCGACCGGATCTGCTTGGCCAGGTCCGGGTGCTCGTCCGCGGCCTTGCCCTTGGCGAAGACGAGCAGGCCGACGATGTCCTCGTCGGAGTACTTGACGGTGTGCTTGGCGGCCTTGCCGGACAGCGGCGCGGTCACCCCGGAGTTCTTCGCAGGGGCGGCCACGGCTGCCGTGCCGGAGACGACACCCACGGTGAGGACGGCCGCTGCGCAGGCGAGCGCAGCACTCTTCTTCAGCTTCATTGAGGTACCTTCGATGAGTCGTTGCAAACGGGTTTCACCGCCCGGACGGCGGCAGGCCGGCGCTCCGCTTGCGGGCATGCAGAGGAGGAGGCCGGCGCTTGAGGACCGGTGGCGGAGGGAGTCGCCTCCGCCACCGGAATCCGGAAAGGGTGTGCGGCGCGGGCCGGTTCAGGCGGGCCCGTGCTCGCGGCGTGCGGCGGCGTTGGCCGCGGAGGCGGACGATGCCGCGATGGCGACGTCCACGGCGCCGCTCGCCGCGACGATCACGATGTAGGCCCAGGAGGGGCCGTCGGCAAGGCCGTTGACGAGCGCGGCGGCCGCGGCGACGAGCAGGACCGGGACCAGGCGCAGGTAGCGCCTCCGGGCCGCGTGCTGCCCGGCCTGCCAGGCGGCGTCGCCGGCGAAGGTCTCCTTGGTCCGCACGCCGACGAAGGCGTTCCGGCCGAGGGTGCCCTTCCCGCCGGCGCGGGCGACGGCGAGAACGACGGATGCAGCGACGAGATAGACGACGGCGAGAACGACGCCCACGACAAGATGAGAACTCATGGTGCTGCTTCCCCCTGGCAAGCCCACGTGATCGGCGACCTGGCCATCGTGGCACTGCCGTTCGAGCCGATCAACGGCGTTGAGGGAATCTTGATGACGTCCTGTCTGCAGTTGAACGTCCGCTCCTCGCGCCGCACTTGAGGCCGGTATCCCGGCCCCTTACCCGGGCCCTCCCTGCCGGGGCCGGAAAACCACCGCACCGAATAGCGCACAATGTCCGGATAGCGACCCCTACCCTGAGAGGCATGACGCAGACACCGGCAACGCGCGCCTATGACGAGCGCGCCCTCGTCCAGGGCACCGCCTGGGTCCTCGTCCTGCTGGCCCTCGGCATGGACGTCTTCCACCAGTCCTGGAAGTCCCTCGCCGTCATGGGCGGGCTGGTCCTGCTGGCCAGCATGGCCATCGCCCTGCGGCACGAGAACGTCAACCTGGTGGCGTTCCTGAAGAAGACCGGCATCTGGTCCGCCCTGATGATCGCCGTGCTCGTCGTGGAGCTGGGCGTCCACGCGCACTGGGACATCGACTCGGTGACGAGCGGGCAGGCCACGACGGCCATGGTCCTCGTCATGATCGGGGACCTGGTCGCCGAGGCCCGCGACCACGTCAGCGAGAAGGTCTGCAGCCACCAGCAGAACGACCGGATCCGGGACTCCGTCAACACCATCGGACTGACGATCGAGAAGCTCCGGCACCTCACGGCAGGCCGGCGAGGACGCTGAGCAGGCCGTCGATCTCCTCCACGGTGTTGTGGACGTGCAGGCTGACCCGCACGGAGTGCTCCCGCTCCCCCGCCCCGGCCTGGCAGTGGTTGTCCGTGCGCACCATGAAGCCGTGGCTGAAGAGGATGAAGCCCAGGTCGCCGGAGCCGATGTCGCGGTGCCGGAAGGTGACGATCGCGGTGCGCCGCTGCACGCGGGAGTCCGCCGCCAGGCTGAGGCCGCAGCCCAGCACCCGGTAGGCGGGCAGCCGGCTCAGGCCGTCGGTCAGCCGGGCCGCCAGGGCCGCGCACCACTGCGCGATGCGGTCCGGGCCCGCCTCCTCCAGCCAGTCCAGGGCCGCCGAGAGCGCCGCGATGCCGACCGTGTTCGGGGTGCCGTCCCAGCCGCCGGGCGAGAAGCGCGGGCCGCGGCGGCCGCGCGACCACACCACGCCCGTGCCCGGCAGGGCCATCGCCTTGTGCGCGGAGAAGACCACGAAGTCCACGTCCAACTCGGCCACGGAGACCGGCAGGTGGCCGACGCTCTGGGCCGCGTCCAGACAGACGGGCACGTCCGGACCCACCGCCTGCCGGATGCGGTGGACGTTCATGTCGCCGCCGTAGACGTGGTGCACGTGCGTGGCCGCGACGAAGCGGGTGCGCGGGCCCACGGCGGCGGCCAGCGCCGCCGGGTCGTAGTCGCCGGAGCCCTCCTGGTACGGCAGTTCCCGCACCCGGATCCGTACGCCCTGCCGCGCCAGCAGGTCCCGGGCCTCCAGCCAGGGCGTCAGATTGGCCTCGTGGTCGGCGAACGGGACGACGATCTCGTCCCCGTCGGCGAGGTGCGCGGGCAGCCAGTCGCGGGCGACGGTGCGCAGGCCGTCCGTCGTGCCGGCGGTGAAGTGCACGGCGGAGCGGTCGGGAGCCGGGTCGCCGAGGAACTCCTTGACCCGGGCGCGGGTCCGTTCCACCAGCGCCGTCGTGGCGTTGGCCCAGGGATACGTGCCCCGGCCCGCGTTGGCGTTGCTCGTGGTGAGGTAGTGCTGCACGGCGTCCAGGACGGCCTGCGGCTTCTGGGAGGTGGCCGCGCTGTCCAGGTAGGCCAGCTCCGGGTGCGCGACGACGATCGGGAACTGGGCGCGCAGGGCGCGCTGCCAGGCGGCGAGGTCCTCCAGCGGTCCCGTCATGTCACTCACGCACCAGCGGGGCGCCCGCGTCGCGCCAGGCGATGATGCCGCCGGCCAGACTGCGCGCGTCGGGGTGGCCCATGCGGGTCAGCAGGGCGGCGTAGCGGGCGGACTGCTCGCCGACCGGGCAGGCCAGGAGGAGGGGCTGCTGCTTGCTGAACGGCAGTCCGCCCCGCAGGAGTTCGTCGAAGATCTCGTCGACGATGTTGACCGACCCCTCGATGTGCAGGGCGGCGTAGGCGAAGGGGCTGCGCAGGTCGATGACCAGGGGCTGCTGTTCCGCGATCCACCGCTGGGCGGCCGCGGTCTCCACGGCCGCCGCCGACTGCACCTCGGCGGGGGTGAGGGTGGCCACGGAGTTCTTCACCGGCGGTCGGTTGAACAGCTCGGGGCGGTGCCTGCGCACGTAGCTGAGGTAGCTCTCGCCGCGGTCGCAGACGATGAAGACCGCGGTGGCACGCTCCGTCAACTCCTCCTCGGCGGCCCGAAGATGACGGACGGCCCCGTAGTAGGCCGCTCCCCCGGTCGGTCCGGCGAGGATGCCGCAGCGGCGGGCCAGGGTGAGCATGCCGTCGATGGCCTCGTCGGTGCCGACGGCCTCGATCGTGTCGTAGGTGTCCGGGACGAAGAGGCCCACCTCGTGCACCTCGTCGACGGTACGGATGCCGGGGATGAAGTCGGCCTTCCTGCCGACGAGTCCGACGACCCGGACGCCCGGGTCGTGGGCGCGCAGCACGCGGGCCACCCCCGTCGAGGAGCCCGCGGTGCCGATGCAGGCGATGAACCAGTCGGGGGCGCGGCCGTCGAGGTCGGCCACGATCTCCGGGCCCGTGCCCGTCGCGTGGGCCTCGGTGTTGCGGTCGTTGAAGTACTGGTCGGTGTGCAGGTGGGCGCTGCCGGGCCGGGTGAGCTCGCGGTGGAAGAGGGTCAGCGGGTCCTCGGTGAGCGTCGGGTCCAGGCACTCGGTCTGGCCGGGCAGTTCCTCGATCTCGGCGCCCAGCAGCAGCAACAGGTCCTTGATCTCCGGGATGCGCATCCGGTTGGTGACGCTCTTGAACGGCAGCCCGTGCATGCCGGCGATCAGGGCCAGGGCCTTGGCGGTGTTGCCGCTGGACAGCTCGACGACGGTCTCGCCGCGCCGGACGGCGCCGGGCAGGCCGGGCCGGGCCATGTGCCAGGCGGCCCGGTCCTTGACGGAGCCGAAGGGGTTGAGCATCTCCAGCTTCGCGTAGAGGTCGACGCGGCGCAGGCCGTGCACGGCCGGGTCGATGCGGACCAGCGGGGTGTTCCCGATGACCTCGGTGATGCTGTCGTACCTCATGCCTGTCCGTCCCCCTGCCGCGTGATCGGCCAGTACTGCTCGTCGAGGCACCATCGCCAGCCGCCCGCCGCGCGGTGGACCGCGACCTTGCGGGCGGGAGGCTGCCGTTGTGCACGGGTGGCGCCGAAGTCCATGCAGTAGCCCGCGGTGTTGGCGAAGGCCAGCAGGTCGCCGGGGAGCGGCGGGCGGGGCAGGAACACCGTCCTGCGGGTGATGAGGTCGCTCTCCAGGCACAGGCTGCCGGTGAGGTGCACGCCCGTCGGCGGCCCGCCCGGGCCTTCGCCGTCGTCGCCGTCGCGTCCGACGAGGACGGGGTCGACGAGCACGCCGTGCTCCTCCAGGCCGATGTCGCTGGCCTTGGCCGCGAGCCGTACCAGCTGCTCGCCGGAGTCGGTCCGCCGGACCTCCAGCACCCGGGCGAGGGTGAACCCGCACTGGTCCAGCAGGGCGCGGCCGGGCTCGGTGTGCAGGTCGTAGAGGTTCTCCAGCAGCAGGGCGCCCAGCGGGCGGCCGAGGGAGGGGGCCGGCAGGGAGAGCAGTGCGTCGAGGTAGGCGGCGCCCGCGACCGGGCGGTGGGAGGGGTACAGGCCCAGGGTGCCGCGTAACGTGCCGTTCTCGGCGCGCAGGCCGTAGCCGTGCCCGGCCCAGGTCAGCGGGGGCCGCCTGCCGAGGACGGCGTGGGTCAGCGCGGTGGTGTAGCGGTCCCACTGGTCGCCGTGCGCGAGGTAGTTCACGCCGAAGCCGCCGCCGACGTCGACGGCGCGCGGCCGGAAGCCGCGGCGGCGCAGGGCGTCCATGGCGTGCAGGCAGCCCTCCAGGGCCACCGCCTTCTCGTCGAGGCTGGTGGTGTCCAAGTGGTAGGCAGTGCCGGTGGGTTCTACGGTGTCACGGTGGCGTTCGACGGCGTCCAGCAGCTGGTCCAGCGACCCGGCGGAGGTGCCGAAGCGGCTGGGCCGCGACCGGATCCGGACGCCGGGCGCGCGGAAGTCCGAGAGCCGCAGCAGGACCCGCACCCGGGGCAGGCCGTGCTTGCGGACGAGGCCCGCCAGCTCCTCCAGCTCCCCCCGGCCGTCGATATGGACGGTGGCCCCGGTCAGTGCGGCCAGCCAGAGGAACTCCGGGTCCTTGGGCCCGGTGGCCACGATGCGGTCCGCGGTGAACCCCGCGCCGAGGGCGTGCTGCAGCTCGCCGAGCGAGGCCGCGTCGAGGGCGGCGTCCGTCACGGCGAGCCGTCGCACCAGGGCACTGGACCGGTTCGCCTTGTGGGCGAAGAAGACGCTGCCGGAGAGGTGGTGGCGCCGGTAGACCGCGCGGAAGTGCTCCACGTTCTCCGCGATCCGGTCGGGCAGCAGGACGGCGAGCGGGGAGCCGAGGGCGTCGGCGAGCGCGTGCAGGAACGCGCCGGAGTCGAGCAGCGGGGCGAGCGGCGGCTCCAGCCGCGGTTCCAGGTACAGCGGTTCCAGGTACGGCTGTTCCGGGTTCGGCTGTTCCGGGTGCACAGGGGCCTCGCTCATCCCCGTTCCCCCCTCCCTCGGGCGGACGCGACCGCGGCCGGCATGAGCCCATGATTGCCTTCCGTCCCGGTGCCGTCCATTGTCTGTCGGCAGGCCGTGGCCGTGAGGGCCCTCTTGCTCCGGCGGCGAACAGCCGCATTCCCTTGGGGAGTTCACCTGTCGGCCGAGGAGGTTCCGTGACGCAGACGCCGCCGAGAACCGGCGCCGCCGGACCGTCCGCCGCGAGGGTGCCGGGACGCGTGCACCTCGTGGCGGCGCTGGGCGGCATGTCCGGTGTGCTGTACGGGTACGACTCCGGGGCGATCTCCGGCGCGCTGGCGCCGCTGTCGGACCGCTTCGGGCTGGACTCCACCGGGCAGGGCCTGGTCACCAGCCTGATCCTGCTCGGCGCCCTGCCCGCGATCGTCGCCGGTTCGCTGGCCGCACGGCGCTGGGACCGGCGGCACCTGCTGATCCTGGCGGGTGCCGTGTTCCTCGTCGGCTCGCTGGGCTGCGGCCTGGCGCCGAACGCCGCGGTGCTGCTGGCCTCCCGCTTCGTCCTGGGCTTCGCGGTGGGCCTGGCGAACATGTTCGGCCTGATCCACCTCAGCGAGCTCGCGCCGAAGCACCTGCGCGGCCGGATCACGGCGCTGTACCAACTCGCCGTCAACGTCGGCATCCTGCTCGCCTACGCCGTCGACGACGCACTGTCGGACGCGGGGGCCTGGCAGTGGATGCTGGGTCTCGGGGCGCTCCCGGCGGCGCTCTTCCTGGCCGGCATCGTCGCGAGCCCGCCGGGCCCGCGCTGGCTGATGCTGCGGGGCCGCGAGGCCGAGGCGGCCCGGGTGCTGCGCGGGCTGCGCGCCGACGCCCGGACCGCGGACGAAGAAGTGGCCGGGATCCGCGCGAGCCTGGCCGAGCAGCACGCGGGCGTGCAGGAGCTGTTGGGGCAGTACCGGCCGGCCTTGCGCATCACGCTGACGCTGACGTTCTTCCAGGTGTTCACGGGGATCAACGCGGTCGTCTACTACGCCCCCGTCATCTTCTCCCACGTGGCCGGGGGCGGCAGCGCGGGAGCGGGCACGATGGCCAACTACGGCGTGGGCGCGGCGCTCGTCCTCTCGACGGCACTCTCCCTCCCCTTCATCGAACGCCTGGGACGGGTAAGACTGTTGACGATCTCCCTGGCCGCCCAAGCACCGCCGATGGTCCTGCTGGCGCTCTTCCCGCAGGTCACCGTCCTCGCCGTGCTGTGCGTCTTCGTCTACACCTTCGCCTTCGGCTTCGGCCTCGGCCCGGTGTTCTGGCTGTACTGCCCGGAGGTGCTGCCGCTGCGGGCACGGGCGCTCGGCATGGGCGTGGTGACGTTCACCCAGTACCTGCTCAACTTCTCCTTCGCGCTGGTGTTCCCGGACGTGCTGCGGGCGCTGGGCAGCGGGGTGTTCGGGGTGTTCGCGGCGCTGTCGGCGGTGGCCGCCTGGTACGTGCTGCGCAACGTGCCGGAGACGGCGGGGCGTTCGCTGGAACAGATCGAGGCGTACTGGAGGCGGAGGGGCTGATGGAGACTGCCGTGCTCGGCCGGTCCGGCGTCCCCGTCACACGGATCGGCTTCGGCGCCGCCCCGCTGGGCGGCCTGTTCCGCCCGGTGACGGAGGCCGAGGCGGAGGGCGCGGTGACGGCGGCCTGGGAGGCCGGGATCCGCTACTTCGACACGGCCCCGCACTACGGCGCGGGCCTGTCCGAACAGCGGCTGGGGGCTGTACTGCGGGGGCGTCCGCGGGACGCGTTCACGGTGTCCACGAAAGTGGGGCGCCTGCTCGGCGCGGAGGGGGACGGGGGCGCGCCCGAGTTCACGGGCGCACCGGACCGGGTACGGATCCGCGACTACAGCCGCGACGGGGTGCTGCGCAGCCTGGAGTCGAGCCTGGGACGGCTCGGTCTGGACCGGGTGGACGTGGTGTACGTCCACGACCCGGACGAGCACTGGGAGCAGGCCGCTGATGAAGCGTTCCCTGCGCTGGCGCAGTTGCGGGCGGAGGGCGTGGTGCGGGCGATCGGGGCCGCGATGAACCAGAGCGCCATGCTGGCGCGGTTCGTGGCCGAGACGGATCTGGACGTGGTGCTGTGCGCCGGGCGCTGCAGTCTGCTGGACGGCAGCGCGCAGCGGGAGTTGTTTCCGCTGTGCCGGCGGGAGGGGGTGGCGGCGGTCGCCGCCGGGGTGTTCAACAGCGGGGTGCTGGCCGGTCCTCGGCCGGGGGCGGCGTACGACTACGCGGCTGCGCCGCCCGCTGTGGTGGCACGGGCGCGGCGGATCGCCACGGTGTGCCGGGGGTACGGGGTGCCGCTTGCGGCGGCGGCGCTGGCGTGGGCGGCGCGGGATGCTGCGGTTGCTTCGGTGTTGGTGGGGATGCGGAGTGCGACGGAGGTCGCGGAGGACGTGCGGTTGGCCGGCTTGACGGTACCGGCGGAACTTTGGGCGGAGTTGGACGGCTCCGGGTTGCTGCCGAGGCGCGGGGAACTGCGCGAGCAGCCGGTGACGCCCCGCAGCCGACGAGACTGATCGTTTCAGAATGAGACGTGCCGGCCGGGCGGCTGTCAGCCGTCCCGCCGACTCCTGTGGGTCCGCGGCATCCTGGACAGCGGCATCCTCGACAAGGGGGTCAGCTCGATTCCTTCGGCCCCGCACAGAGGAACCGGCGCAGGATGAGCCGGAGGGTGGGCAGTTGCTCGGCCGGCTCGAAGGCCGGGTCGCCGGCGGCACTGGTGTAGAGGGAGGCGACCATGGCCAGGACCCACGAGGCGGCGCCGTCCGGGTCCAGCCCGGGGTCCACCTGCCCGGCGGCGGCGGCCTTCCTGATCAGTGCGGCGACCGTGGCGTGTTCCTCGGCGTTGCTGCGGCTGAGTACGGCTTCGAGTTCGGGATCCCGGTACGCCTGAACCATCGCCTCCATGACCAGCGGTGGTGCCAGCGGCTCCGCTGCCGGTGCGGCGAGGAGGTCGACGACCTCCAGCAGGGCTCGCCACGGGTCCTCGGCGGACCGGGCCTGCACCAGGCGTTCCGCCTTGTCGTCCCGGTCGCCCTCGAAGACGGCGAGGAAGACGGCCCGCTTGTTGGGGAAGTAGTGGAAGAGGTTGCCGGCACTCATGCCGGCCGCCTTGCAGATTTCGGCCGTTGTGGTGCGCTCGAAGCCCTTGGTGGCGAAGAGCACCGTCGCGGCGTCCACGATGTGCCGCTTCCGCGCCTGGTGCTTGGCCGGGTCGACCGTCCTCATGCCGTCCTTCTCTGTTCTGTCCGGGTCTGCGATCAGAGACTACGCCCCGGCCGCGGCCGGCCGGCATTAATAGACCGAGCACTCGGTTTATGATGGAGTTGCTTCAGCCGCTCCGCCCGGACCGGCTCGGGAAGGGGACGCACCGTGGACACCGCACGACACCACCGATGGTTACCGGCACTGGGGCTGTTACTGCTCTCCCCGGTCTGCGCCGAGTACCTGATCGGCTACGACCAGATCATCGGCCGTCCGCGGGAGCTGCTCGCGGGGCTGCTCATCCTCTCCCCGCTCTACGGCGCCGTGGCCGTGATGATCCGGGAGGCCGCCCGCCGGACCGGGCGGGGCTGGCCGACGATCCTGCTGCTGAGCGCGGCATTCGGGCTTGTCCAGGCCGGACTGGTCGACCAGAGCCTGTTCAATCCGCACTTCGTCGACGAGCCGTCCTGGGACCGGGAGCGGTCGTCCACCCTCGTCCCCGTTCTGGGCATCAGCCTCCAGCACACGCTGAACTTCCTTGCAGGCCACGTGATCTGGAGCTTCGCCGCACCGATCGCCGTGGTCGAATCCCTCACCCCACGACTCGCCGACCGCCCGTGGCTGCGCCGGGGCGGCATGGCCGTGATGGCCTTGCTGTACTGCCTCGGTGCCGCGGTCATCTTCAGGGAGCACACCAAGAAGTTCATGGCGAGCCCCGTCCAACTCGGCGTCACCGCAGCAATCGTGCTGGCCCTCGTCGCACTCGCCTTCACACTGCCGCGCCACAGAGGGCCGAGGCCCGGGCGGGTCCCGCCGCCTCCGTGGCTGACTGCCTGCACCGCCGTGGCGCTGCTGGCCACCCATCAGCTGGTCCCTCCGGCCTGGGCGGGGGTCGCGCTGGACGTGCTGTCCCTGTCACTGGGTGCCGCACTACTGCTGCGGTGGTCGAGCCGGGCCCAGTGGGGGCGGACGCACGTCCTGGCCGTCAGCGGCTCCGCTCTGGTGGTCAACGCGGGCCTGTCGTTCGTCGTCGAGCCCAACGGGCAGGTGGCGTACGCCGCGAAGTACGCCGCCAACGCGGCGTTGATGCTGGGCGTGCTGGCCCTGCTGGCGGCAGCACACCGCCGGCTGCGCCGGGCCGGAGCCATGGCAAACGACGTGTGAGTGGGAATTCGGAACCATGGGCGACGACCTCAGCGTCGTACGGGTCCGAGGCGCCGTGGGCTCCCGCGTCGAGAAGCCCGACGGGACGCCGAGGCCGCCAGGTGTTCACCCTCGACGAGATGCTGCCTCCCGTCGGCGCCGGCGCACTCGGCCTGGAATGCCGCCAGGACGACGGAGCCGTTGCCGGTCTGCTGTCCCGGCTCGACGACGAACGGACCATGACCGAGATCACCGCGGAGCACGTGATGCTGCACGGCCTGCGAGGACACTGCAACAGCCCCATCGCCGGGCATTGCATCTGCGAGATACGGTCTTCTCGCCCTAGAAGGGGCGCGGGGAACTGCGCGAGCAACCACAACCGGCCCGCAGCCGACAGACCGCCGCCCCGAACGCCGAACCGGAACCGCCGACTTCGGGGCGAAACCACAGGTTCGCCCCGTATGGTTCCGACATGCCGCTGCTGCGCCCCCGCCGGACCAGTTCGACGCTCGCCAACGTCTACCGACTGCTCGCCGCCGGCGCCCTGGCCGGCCTCCTCCTCGCGGGCATGGCCATGCCCGCCCTCGGCGTACTCGGTCTGAGCGCCAAAACCGCGACCGACGACTTCAACGGCCTTCCCGACCTCCTCACTTCCTCGCCCCTCACCCAGTCCTCCCGCATCTACGACGCGAGCGGCGGCCTCATCGCCACCGTCTACGACCGCAACCGGACCGTCGTGCCCGGCGACCGGATAGCCCCGCTGATGCGCAAGGCCCTCGTCGACATCGAGGACAGCCGCTTCTACCGGCACGGTGCGATAGACCTCAAGAGCGTCCTGCGTGCGCTCGACCGCAACACCACCAACGGCAGTGTCGTACAAGGCGCTTCGACCCTCACCCAGCAGTACGTGAAGAACGTCTTCGTCGAGGAGGCCGGCAACGACCCGAAGGCGGTGCGGCAGGCCCAGCGTCAGACCATCGACCGCAAGATCCGTGAACTGCGCTACGCGATCGAGCTGGAGAAGACCCTCACCAAGGACGAGATCCTCACCGACTACCTCAACATCACCTACTTCGGCGAGCAGGCGTACGGCGTCGAGGCCGCCGCGGAGCGGTACTTCGGCGTCCACGCCGCGGACCTCTCCCTGCCGCAGGCGGCACTGCTCGCCGGACTGGTCCGGTCCCCGTCCTCCTACGACCCGATCGTCAACCCGCACCTGGCCCGGCAGCGCCGTGACACCGTCCTGCGCAAGATGGCCCAGTACGGCACCATCACCTCCGCACAGGCCCAACAGGCCATGGCCGCGCCGGTGAAGCTCGACCCGAACCCGCCGCGCGAGGGCTGCATCACCGCGCAGCAGGGCGAGGGGTTCTTCTGCGACTACGTCCGCCGGATCGTCCTCGACGATCCGGCGTTCGGCAGCACGGCCGCCGCCCGCCGGGCCCTGTGGCACCGCGGCGGCCTGCAGATCCGTACGACCCTGGATCCCCGTGCGCAGCAGGCAGTTCAGCAGTCCGTGACCTCCCACGTCTACACCACCGACCAGGCGGCCGCGGCGACGACCCTCGTGCAGCCCGGCACCGGCCGGATCGTGGCGATGGCGCAGAGCCGCGACTACGGCACGGGGGCGCACGAGACCGGTCTGAACCTCAACGTCGGTACGGCCATGGGCGGCGGGCTCGGTTTCCCCACCGGCTCCACGTTCAAGCCCGTCGTCGCGGCGGCGGCGCTGGAGGACGGCGCCCGGCCGGACCTCAAGTACCCGTCCCCGTACTCCATGCCGTGGCCGGACATGACCGACTGCGCCGGGCACGGCTACACGAGCGGCGGACAGCAGGTGCACAACGACAGCCCGTCCCTGGTCGGCCCGTTCGCGATGCCGGAGGCCATGGCCAAGTCCGTCAACACCTACTTCGCCCAGCTGGAGGCCGACACGGGCCTGTGCAAGGTCGCCGCGATGGCCGGCCGGCTGGGCATCGCGCGCCAGGCCGACGGGAACGCGCTCCAGGTCGTGCCGTCCCTGACGCTGGGCACCAACGACCTGACCCCGCTGGACATGGCGAACGCCTACGCCGTGTTCGCCGCCCACGGCACCTACTGCACCCCGGTCGCCGTCACCTCCGTCACCGGGCCGGACGGCAAGGAGCTCGCGGTGCCGCGGGCAAGCTGCCGGCAGGCCATGTCCTCGGGTACGGCCGACGCCGTGTCGGCCATGCTCAAGGGCGTCGTCGAGGACGGCACCGGCAAACCGGCGGGGCTGAACGGCCGGGCCAGCGCCGGGAAGACCGGTACCACGGATGCGGGCAAGCAGGTCTGGTTCGTCGGCTACACCTCCGAACTGTCCGGAGCCACCGTCGTCAGCGACCCCGCGAGCCCGCAGGACCTCGACGGGCAGAGCATCGGCGGCACCGTCATCGGCCAGGCCTTCGGCGGCACGCTGGCGGGGCCGATCTGGCGCGATGCGATGGAGGGGGCGCTTTAGCGCCCCCGTCAGGGTGAGCCCCGTAAGGGGCACGGGGAGCTGCGCGATCAGCCACGATGCGCCCGCAGTCGAGGTACTCCCCCGGCTACCTCCCCCAGCTACCGCTGGGGGTGCCCCCAGGGGGTATCCCCAGGGGCTTCGCCCCGGACCCCTGGGGTAGTGCGTCGGCTGCGGGCCGGTGGGGGCTGGTCGCGCCCACGCGGCGGAGCCGCATATGTGAGCAACCCCGCGCCCCTGACAGGGCTCACCCCGCCGGCACCGACTCCGCCGCAGCCCGTTCCTTCACTTCGACGGACTGGAGCTCCATCCATGGCCGGGCCGGACAGCCACGGCCGTCGCAGGCCAGCCACCCCGCTCGGGTGAGAACAGCACGGACCGGATCCCCGAGCACATCATGGCGCCGCTGCTGCGGACCGCCCTCTTCTACGTCACCATCGCCAGCCGCGACATACGCGCGGCCCGGGCCGAACTGAGGGCCTTGCAAGAAGCCGCGAGCCGCAGGCCCTATACGATGCCCGGGGCGAAGGAGACAGCGTTCTCCGCGTTCATCGCGCGGCGTCGGGCCGCTGGACGCGGCATACCGGCTCTGCCTCTGGAATCCGCGTACACCAAGCCGGAAGCGCCCCTGGTGGACGGAGTGCTTCAGGCGCCGAATATCACCCTGATCGAGCTGATGATCGGCGGCCACGCCCGGATCGACCGTCTCGTCGCGCAAGCCGGGGCTGAACTGGGCTTCGAGGCCGGTGGCCTTGATACCCCGATCTCGACCTGGCCCGAGTCGGGCCAGCCGTGGCGGCCGCGGTTCGACCCCACGGGCATCAATCGGGAGACCGACTATCTTCGGACGGCTTGCTGGCTGGTGATTGCCTACCTTTCAGGACTTCGCGATGACGAAGTGCGCCTGTTGAGCCGCGAGTGCGCCTTCACCGAGCCCGGCGAGGACGGCCGGGTCCGGTACAAGATCCGAGGACGCGTCTACAAGGGCCGCAAGCTGAGCGGGGAGGAAGCCGAGTGGGTCGTCCTCGACATCGTTCACCAGGCCGTCGACGTACTCCTGCAGCTCCACGACGACCCGGATCACCTCTTCGGATACTGGCGTACGGAGAACACCGGCTACCAGCTCTTCGGCTCCGTCCCCTACCGGTTGAGGCGCTTCCGCGACCACGTCAACGATCTCTTCAGCACGGACGAGGACCTGTACATCCCCAACGACACAAGCGCTTACGACCCCACCGATGATCCTGACGACCCGGGCGATGAGACCACCGAACCGACTGGAGCCGACCCTGACGCCGGCGCTGATGCGGGCGATCCCGCCGGCGTGCCCTGGGCGTTCGACACCCGGCAGTTCCGGCGCACGCTGGCCTGGCATATCGCCCGTCAACCCTTCGGCGTGGTCGCCGGGGCACGGCAGTACACACACGCCCGAACGGTCATGTTCGAGGGGTACGCGGGGACCTCGGAGTCCGGCTTCGCCGAGGAGGTCGCGGCGAACGAAGCGGTGGCCCGCATGGACTACCTTGAGGACATCTACCGGGACTGGAACGACGGTGGCGCGTCGAGCGGCAGGGCAGCCGATCGTA
Source organism: Streptoverticillium reticulum (assembly GCF_047456005.1). Lineage (NCBI taxonomy): Bacteria > Bacillati > Actinomycetota > Actinomycetes > Kitasatosporales > Streptomycetaceae > Streptomyces > Streptoverticillium reticulum. Next base: position 1,589,957 of record NZ_CP179755.1, read on the forward strand.
TCTCAGCGGAGTTCGAACGGATCCGTCGTGAACTGGGCGATCTGCCCGGCGTCGTAGCTTCCCCGGCCCGGCTCCGCACCATGCTGGAGCACTTGGCCAAGACTCTGCACCCCGGCGTCCTCAACGACTGCTTCTACCGGGCATCGACGGCGGTCTGCCGCAAACGGGCCAGGGCGACAGGACGGCCCATGCCCCTGCACAATATGTGCCTGACCTGCCCGAATGCCCGTCGGTCTACGGTCCATGTTCCCCGGCTGCGCACCGCTCGGAACCAGGCGTTGACCGAGCTGGACATGAAGAAGAAGGAGCGGGAGGCCCTGCCCCGGCTGCAGGTGATTGCCCTGACCGACTACGCCACCGAACTCGACGAACTGATCCAGGTCCTGACCTTGCGCAACGTGGAGCTGGAAGCGGAAAACGCCCGTCTCCTCGAACAGCTGCGACATTCCGGCGAGTACGTCACGGCACTTCCGGTCCAGGGCCGTCCCTCGCCCTGACCAAACGCCTTACTGCCGGCTCGCACCTTCTACGAAGGGCAGGTGAGGGCCTGCCGAACTACCGGTGGGCGGGGATGAATACGGGTACACGCCGGTCGATGGGGAGGGGGCGGTGTCCGTGGCCGCGGACAGCAATACGGACTCGGCGCTCAAGCGGGCCCGGCTCGCGCTGAACATGACGCTGGAGGAGGCCGCCGACGCCTTGAACGCGATCACCGGCGGTGCGACGGACGCGAGCTTGATGAGCGCGTGGGAGTCCGGCCGGCGCCGTACGGGCAAGCGGAACCGGGCCGGTCTGTGCCAGCTCTACCGGGAACGGCCCGAGGTGCTGTTCGCCCATCAGGACGGTGCGGAGGCCACCAGTGTGCTGGAGTCCTCCGGCACCGCGGTGGTGGTCAAGGTGCTCACCCGCTGGACGGACCTGGTCGAGGCGATGGTGGACGTCGCCGCCGGGGCACGCGAGCACCTGGTCGTCACCGGCTCCCGAAGCCGGGAAAAGGCGTACCTGGCGGCGATCGAGACCGCCGTGGCCCAGCACCCGGACCTGGTCCACTACCGGGTGCTGTACGGGCCTCCGCGGCACCGCGTGCTGGCCGACCACCTGCTGCGGCTGCTAGAGCTGCGCGACCCGTCCGCGCGCCGCAACGGCGTCAAGACGCTGCACATCGGGATGGTGGAGCCCACCGAGGCGCTGGAGAGGTTCTTCGTCGCCTCCGAGACCGCCGCTGTCGTGCCGCTGCCCAGTTTTCACGGGGCCGAGGGCTTCGACGGCGGCGTGTTACTCAGCCGGGAGGCGGCCGTCGGGCTGGTCCACCATGGGCGGGAGGCGTGCGCGTCCGCACGGCCGGTGGAGACGATCGAGGCCGTCCGCGCGCTGCCGGTACGGCACAACTGACGTGGTGGGGAGAACCGTGAGCGAGAACCTTCAGCAGGCGGCCGAGGCCCGTACGGCGTCCGTGGTCGAGCTGGCCCAGGAGCTGGTCCGGCGCCCGAGCCGGGCCGGGATCGACGACTACGGGCCGGTCTTGGGCGTGCTGGAGGACTGGCTGACCGCCCGCATCCTGCCGCACCGGCGCCTGCACGACGCGGCGGGTGAGCTGGTCGGGCTGCTGGTGGAGATCCCCGGAGGCCGGCCGGGGGCCTGGTGGACGCTGGACGCGTGCGTGGACACCGCCCCGTACGGCGACGAGACCGCCTGGTCCTTTCCGCCGGCTTCCGGCGACATCGTGGACGGATGGCTGCTCGGCCGTGGCTCGTCCGACTCCAAGCTCGCCGCGGCGATGTTCTGCCACATCGCCGCCGACCTGCTGCCCCGCGCCGCTGACCTGCATGGCGGGCTCGCCGTGCTCCTGGACGTGGATGAGCACACCGGCGGCTTCGGCGGCGCCCGCGCCTACCTGGCCGACGCCGCTGCGGCCCGCCCGGCCGGGGTGATGATCGGCTACCCCGGGCTGGACGAGGTCGTGGTCGGCGGCCGGGGCCTGTGGCGGGCCACCCTCGCGGTCCACGCCCCCTCGGGGCACTCCGGGTCCAGCAAGACCGTGGTCGGCGCCATCTCCCGCGCCGCCCACCTCGTATGCCTCCTGGAGGCCGCCGACCTGCCCGGCGTCGACGGAGCCTTGCCCTTCCCCCTGCCGCCGAAGCTGTCGGTCACGTCCTTCCACGGCGGCCAGGGCTTCTCCGTCACCCCCGACCGGTGCGACCTCAACATCGACATCCGCACCACCCCGACCTTCGACGCCCACGACGCCGAGACGCTCGTCCGCAAGGCCGTCGCCGAACTCGATGCAGAGTTGCCCGCCCCGAAGCCGACCGAGGTCACCCCCGTCGCCACGTGGCCGCCCTTCCGCCTGACCGAGGGCGAGCAGCCCGCCGCCGCCCTGCTGAACGCCGCCGCCGCGGCCGGGCTTATGGTGCGGGCGAAGACCGCGGGGCCGTCGAACATCGGCAACCTCCTGGCAGGCGAGGGAATCCGGGCCACTGCCGGATTCGGGGTGCCGTACGAGGGGCTGCACGGCATCGACGAGCGCGCCCACCTCGCCGAACTCCCCACGGTGTACGCCGTCTACCAGCGAGCCGTGCTCGACCTCCTTGGGGGCTGACGTCCCAGGCCCGTCCCAGTTTCCTCCCAGATCCACTCCCAGCAAGTCCCCATCTTCGTCTCTGGGAACAGATCTTCGGTCGCGGTGACATAGAGGCAGCACCACCTCACATCCACCGATGACAAGGGAGGCCAGTCATGGCCGAGCAGACCATCGTCGCCACCAAGCCCGCCGTCGAGGACAAGCCCGCCGCGGCGCCGAGCACGGGCGGCTTCGCGCCGCAGATCAGCACCCACCCGGTGGCGACCCTCGCCCTGGGCCGCCAGGTGTTCAACGACTCGGACAAGTCGAACTACTTCGAGGGCTGACAAAGCCCGCAGGACCTGACCGAGGACCCCGGGGGCCGGCCGTACGACGGCCGGCCCCCGGGCGCGTCACAGGGCTGATCGAAGGGGAGGCGAACGGATGGAACGGCAGTGGATGACCGGCGGCAGTGCCGCCGCGGACGGAGTGGCGATCGATGGGCTCGGCGACGTCCGCCGAGCACCGGGCACGTGGGTGCAGGCAGTCTCCGAAGGGCCGGTCGCCCTCGCGGTCGTAGGCGACTGCCCGGTCACCGGGCAGGAGCTGCACGCCGCGCTGGTGACCGTGAGGGCCGGCCGATGGGTGGAGCTGACCCGGTGGCCGGGTTCGTACTGGGTGGTCGCGAGTGACGGGCGGCAGCGGTTCGTGTGTGGCGACCTGGCCGGTATCCGGGCCGTGTACTACACGCTGCGCGGCGACGACGGGGCTGCGTGGGCGACCGAGGCCCGCCTCCTGGGGCGTCCGCTGGTGCCGGATCTGCCGTGGCTGGCGGCCCGGCTGACGGCGGGTGAGCACCACTGGCCGCACCGCAGCCCGTACGAGCAAATCCGACTGGTGCCCGGCGGGTTCGGGCTGCTGCTTGCGCCGGGGGCGCCGCCACAGCTTCTCGACGTCTCCGGCGTCGAGCCGGTAGACGAGCTGCGCGAGGGTGCCGACCGGTTCGGGCAGGTGATCACTGAGGCGGTCCAGCATCGGGTCCGTGCCGCCGGCGGGGTGGTGGGGGCGGACCTGTCGGGTGGGCTGGATTCCTCGGCGGCCGTCGTGCTCGCGGCCGACGCCGGGACCGTGCACGCGGTGACGTACACCGACGGCTACACCAGCGGGGAGGACATGGCCTTCGCCTCCCGCGTCGCTGAGCACACCGGGATCGCGCACACGGTCGACATCGGCGCCGACGAGCAGCTGCCGTTCTCCTTTCCGCCCGGGCAGCCGACCGGGAAGGAGCCGGTGCTGGAGGCCGCGATGTTCGCCATGGACACCAGCTACCTGCGCCCGGTACGGGGGCTGCCGCTGCACCTGACCGGGCACGGCGGGGACATCGTCCTCGACGCCTCCAGCTCGTGCTGGGTCCGCCTCCTCCAAGACGGCCGACGGCGCGAGGCCCATCGCCAGGTCGTGGCGTTCGCCCGGCTCCGCAACACCGCACCGGGCCCGTACTGGAAGGCCCTCAAAGAGGCCGCCATCCTCGGCCGGGCTGGCTCCCTGGAACGCGCGGCACAGGCCCTGGAGCGCGGGCCCATCACGCCTCAGGCCGCTGTGGCCGGCTGGTCGTGGTGCCGCCTGGGGGCCGGGGCGTCCTGGCTGACCGGCTACGGCCGCCACCAGGTCGCAGCCCTGCTGAGGCAGGCCGCCGGTGACCAGCAGCCGGAGCTGGCGGACGAGTTCGACCAGTGGGCCGCCCTGCGGTCGGTGGGCGCCTCGGCCCGCGGCTGGATCCCGTACGGCCACGCGCTCGGTATCCGGCCGGTGTATCCGTACCTGGACAACACCGTCGTCCGCGCCGCCTTCGCTGTCCCGGCCCTCGCCCGCCGCGGTCTGGTGGCCTACAAGCCGATGCTGCGCGAGTCGGTGCCCGAGCTCCCGGACTGGCTGACCTCACGGCGTTCGAAGGGCTCGTTCACCGCTCAGCGCATCGCCGGGCTCGCCCGGCATCGAGACCGGCTCGACGGGCTGATCGTGTCGAGTCCGCTCGTCGGCGGCGGGCTCATTGACCCCGCGGCCGTCCGCTCCGCGCTCGCGCAGGCAGCTCGGGGCCAGAGCGCCACGGTGATCGCCGACCTGCACCAGATGCTCGTGACCTGCTGGTGGCTCAGCGGCCAGACGACCGCGCTGGAGGCGGCATGCTGACTCCCGCCGCTCACGTTCACCACGCCACCGGCCCGCATGGCACGGCGGTTCTCGACGTTCGGCGAGGCGCGTGGCTGATGTTCGATCCGGACGCCTCGAAGATCTGGCACGCCATCACCGTCCGCGGCGGCACGGCCGGGCTCGCCGACGAGATCGCCGTCCCCACCGGCCAGAACCCGCAGGCCGTCCACGGGCAGATCGTCGCGTTCGTCGACGCCCTGGTGGCCACCGGCGTGCTCGTCGACACCGGCCGTCCGGCCCCGCGAAGGAGGTGGTGGCGGTGACGGTCATGGTCCCCTCCGCCCGGCCCACCGCACCGCGACGGGACCGCCTGGTCGCGGCCGTCGCGCTCGCGCTGTCCCTGACGATGAGCTGGTGGCCGTTGCGCTGGCAGATCGCCGCCGTGCGGCTGCTGCGCGGCCTTCCGTTCGCTCGCCTGGCCCGCGTCGAGGCCCTGTATGCGGCGGTGCGGGCGGTGATCCCCTCGTGGTGGCCGGGCCGGATCGCGTGCATGGAGATCAGCCTGGCCACCGTCATCGCGACCGCGCTGACCGGCCGCCAGGCCCGCTGGGTGCTCGGCGCCCGCTTCCTGCCGGACGCCGCACACGCCTGGGCCGAGGTCCCCGAAGGGGCGGTCGGCCGGGACATCGGCGACGCCGTCGACCGGCCCTGGATGCAGGTCCTGTCCGTGCCGTTGCGGCCCTGGCTGCCGTGGTCCGGGGCCGGCGCCATGCCTCCCCGCCTCGGGCCACGACCTAACTCGAACGGGTGAAAACCGGGTGTCGCGGCTGACGTTCGGCCCGGGCGACCTGGGCCGATGAGGGGGATGCGGAACAATCCCGTTGCCCGGCCACCTGGTCCGGCTCCCTGATGGGGGCGTGAGTTCTTCCGTATCCTCGCCGCCCGTCTCCGGCGCGGGCCAGCCGCCCGTGATGCGCCTGGCCTCCGACCGGCACTTCGAGGCGAGCGTCACCCTGTCCACCACCGCGATAGCGCGCCGGCTGCCCCATACCCTCGCTGATGCGGCCCGGCTCGGCTGGCGCACCGACCGACGTGCTGTCCTGGCTCTGCTGACCTGTCAGATCGGCGCCGCAGCCCTCACCGCGACCGCGCTCGCGGCCACCACCCGCGTGCTTTCCGCCCTGTTCACCGGCGGCGACATCGTCGCCGGGCTGCGCGAGAACCTGACCGCCGTGGTGGTCCTCGCCATCGCCGCCTCCGGCCGCTACCTGCTCGACGCCGCCGCCCGCGCCGCCGCGGCCCGGCTCGCGCCGAAGGCCGTACGAGAAGCCGACTTGGAGGTCATCACCGCGGCGACGGCCGCCGAGCTGGTCGCGTACGAGGACCCGGACTTCGAGGACGCCCACGCCGCCGCATCCGACGGCGCCGAGAAGACCGGCGACCTCATCCTCGACGCCCAGCTCCTGACCTCCGCCGCCGCGCAGATGGCCGCTGCGGCGACCGTCGTCACCGTCCTGCACTGGCTGATGCTCCCGCTGCTGGTCCTCTCCGTGCTCCCGTGCGCGTGGGGCGCCGTACGCGGGGCGCGAATCGAGCACGCCGCCCACCACCGCAACCTCGCCGACTCCCGCCTGCGCAACGTCTTCCGCTCCTACACCACCGAGCGGAACACCGCCGACGAGGTCCGCGCGGGCACCATGGCCGGCTTCCTGATCCGCCAGTACCGCATCGTCTCCGGCCGCCTGGAGGCCGAACAGCTCCGGGCAACAAGGCAGGCCCTGGTAGTGCAGGGCGTCGGTGACGCGCTCACCGCTGTGGGCACGGCCGCGACGTGGGGCATGCTCGTGCTCCTGGTGGCCACCGGCCGGATGGAGCTCGCCGCGGCGGGAACCGCCGCGCTGGCGGTGCGGACCTCCGGGGCGGCGCTCGCCACGACGGTGAGGGCCGGGGCGCGGCTGTTCCGGACCTCGCTGTCCCTGGACGATTGGGCCCGGTTCCTCGCGGTGGCCAAGCCGTGGACGGCCCGCCGCGGTTCAGCCCAGGTCTCCGAGGACGGGCCGCAGGTGATCACAGCCCGGGGCGTCTCGTTCACCTACCCCGGTGCCGACCAGCCCGCGCTGGACGGGGTGAGCCTGGATCTCAAACGGGGTGAGGTCATCGCGCTGGTGGGCGAGAACGGCGCCGGGAAAAGCACCCTCGCCCGGATGCTGACCGGGCTATTCCTCCCCACCGTGGGCTCAGTGCAGTGGGACGGGGTGGACCTGGCGGATGCCGACCCGGCCGGGGTGCTGTCCAAGGTGGCGCTCGTCCCGCAGGACTACACCAAATGGCCGCTGGCCACCCGCGAGAACATCACCCTCGGCCAGCCCCGCCCCGACGGCGACACCGCCGTGCACGCCGCCGCCGAAGCAGCCGGCGCCGACACCGTCATCGCCAACCTGCCCCACGGGCTGGACACCTCCCTGGCCCGCTCCTGGTGGGGAGGACACGACCTGTCCGGCGGGCAGTGGCAGCGCATCGCGGTCGCCCGCGCCTTCCACCGCGATGCCCCCGTGCTTGTGATGGACGAGCCGACCGCCGCGCTCGACGCCCGCGCCGAGCACCGGATTTACACCCGGCTCAGGGCGCTCGCCGCTGGGCGGGCGACCGTGTTCATCACTCACCGGCTGGCCAACACCCGCCTCGCCGACCGCATCATCGTCCTCGACCAGGGCCGCATTTCCGAGAGCGGTACGTACGAGGAGCTGATCGACCAGGCCGGGGGCTTCTTCGAAATGGTGAAGTTGCAGGAAGACCGGGACTGATCAGCTCCGGAGCAGCGGTCTTCTCCCCTCCGCGCAGCCCCAGGCGGCCATCGCTGTGCCCCGGCACCTTCGACGAGGCCGCACGCACCGAAGCCATCATCGCCACTGGCTCCTGACAACCGCCCGCTGCTGCCTGGCCCACGACGTCTCGTCAAGCGGCCCGGCAGTAACGAAACCTTGAGACACTCCCCGGCTGGTACGGGTTGACAGACCACATAACGGCGTGGGACATCCAGGCACACCAAGCGGGTGCTGTGCCCGTACCGGCCGCAGCCTCGAAGTGACGCTCGGCCGCAGCCAAAGCCTGGGTGCAGGTGCGCTCTTCGCCTAGGGCAGCGTGGGCGCGTGCCTTGCGCAGGTACAGCACCGACCGTGCGGCCGGATGCAGGGGGCGACGCAGAGCCCGTTCGAGGATGGTGGCCGACAGCTTCGGATCCTGCAGCCACAACGCCTGGTAAGCGAGGTCCGACAGGACGCCGGCGCCGAGGTCACGGTCGTCGGCGGCATGGGCGGAGTGCACGGCGGCGTGCCAGAAACGGGCCGCGGCAGCGTGCTGGCCGTGGTCGAAGCGGTGCCAGCCCACAGTTTGGGCGAGCGAGGCGGCGAGCAGGTGCAGGCGCTCTCCAACCTGCTCGTTGTAGCGGCCCTTGTCGACAAGGCCGGTGACTATCTGCAACTGGTCGTCGAGCAGTGGCGCAGTGTACTGGCGCTGCGCGGTCGGCGCGGTGGTCAGGTTGCGGCTGATGGACTCCAGGGAGCCCACCAGGCCGGCGTCCACCGGCCTGCCGCGGTGGGCGGCGTGACCCTCCTGTCCCGACACCGGTTAGTCGAGCTCTCGTTCACCGTCAACACACAGATGACCGAGCCGCGAAAGCGCGAGGCCAAACCGCCCGCCCCGCGTCCCTTCGGGACAGCCGGCGTCACCCCGCCGCCAGCACCGACTCCGCCGCGCCCCGGCCCAGGAGTTCGTGCAAGAGCCGCGTGGCAGGCAGCGCCGGGTCGAGGTAGACGTACTCCCGCCGGTGACCGACAACCGCGAGCAGCTTGCCGAAGGTGTCCTTCGCCTCCTCCCGCTGCCCGGCGCGGTGCTGGGCCTGGCCCAGCAGGCCCAGGTGCAGCGGGAGGCGCAAGTGGCTCCTGGACAGGCGCAGTTCGTCCAGGGAGGCGTGCATGAGCGCCAGACCCTCGGCCTCCCGGCCGGCGTGCGTCAGGGCCCAGCCCCGGGGCACGCTCAGCATCGCCTTCCAGTAGAGCAGTCCGTGGTCGGCCGCCACCCCGACGCCCTCGTCGGTCGTGGCGAGCACCGCCTCGGCGTCCCCCTCCCAGGCGGCCAGCACCGCGTCCACGTAGAGGGCGAAGGAGCGGTCGGAGGGCCGGCTCTCGTAGCCGGTCAGGCGCAGCAGTTCCGCGCGGCGCCGGTCGGCCGCCTCCCTGTCGCCGAGGAGCCAGTGGGTGAAGGCGTCGTAGGAGCGGCAGGAGACGCGCGGGTCGTGCTGGAAGGTGCGGGCCAGCTCGTGCCCTTCGCGGGCGAAGCGGTCGGCCATCGTGACGGCGTGCTCCAGTTCCCCGAGCGCTTCGGGCAGTTGGCCGCGGAGGTGCAGCACGATGCCCTCGCCGTAGGCCGCGCCGAGCAGGGCCACCGGGTGCTGCGTCCGGGCGGCGATCTCCCGTGACAGGCCGGAGAACTGGCGCGATTCGTCGTAGCGGCCGGTGACCAGAAGTGCTGCGCACAGGGCCCAGAGCACCGACGGGTCCTCGGGGGCGTGCGTGACGGTGCTCAGGGCGCGGCCCCGGCCGAGGGCCGCCTCGGCCTCGGCGTCGCCGTAGCCGCGGGTGGTGGCCAGCACCTGGCCGAGCTGGATGTGCAGCCGCTGCTCCAGGCCGCGGGCCGAGGTGTCGTCGGGCGACAGGTAGCCGACGAGGTGCACCGCGCGGCGCAGCCAGGTCTCGACCTGTTCGTACGCGAGGTGCTGCTCGGCGTGCTCGGCGGCGCGCAGCAGCCGGGGCAGCGCCTCCTCGGCGTGGATGGCGTCCTTGGCGTTCCAGGTGTGGTGGGCGACCCGCTCGATCTCCTCGTCCCCCACCTCCCCGTGCCGCCGGGCGCACAGGGCCTCGGCGATGCGGGCGTGCAGCCGGTGGCGCTCGTCGCGGGCGGTCTCGTCGACGAGCGTCTCCCGCACCAGGGCGTGGGCGAAGTGCAGCCGCCCGGGGTGGTGCGGGTCCTCGCCCAGCAGGTCGGCGCGGATCGCCGACTCCAGTGCCGTGACCACCGGTTCGGCCTCGGTGTCGGCGATGTGCAGCAGCAGGTCCGTGTCGATCACGTCGCCGATGACGGCGCACAGCCGCAGGAGGCTCAGGACCTGTTCGGGCAGTGCGGCGAAGCGCTGGCGCAGCGCCTCGCGCACGCCGGTGGGGATCCGGGTGAGGAAGACGTCGGTGGCGCCGCTGTCGTGCAGGCGCCGGGCGTCGCCGAGGAGGGAGAGGAGCTGCATGACGAAGTACGGGTTGCCCTCGCTGCGTTGGTGCAGGGCCTCGACGACGCCGGCGTCCACGCCGGGCCCGGCCTGCGCTTCGACCAGGGCGGCGACGGCGGGCCGGGAGAGCCCGTCGAGCCGCAGCGTCTCGGTGCGGGGGCCCCTGAGGACGTCGGAGAGCAGCCGGCTCATCGTGGCGTCGGAGTCGACGGCGAAGTCCCGTGCGGTGAGCACGATGCTCAGCGAGCGGCCCTGGCGGCGGGTGCCGAGCAGGGCGAGCAGCTCCAGGGAGGGGGTGTCGGCCCAGTGCAGGTCCTCCAGGAGCAGTGCGATCGGGCGCTTGGCGGCCAGGGCGACCAGGACCTCGCAGACCGCGTCGTGGGTGAGGAAGCGGGCCTGGGCCCAGTCGGCCTCGGAGGCCGGCAACGTCTCGGGCCCGGCGAGCCGTTCGGGCATCAGCGGGGCCAGGAGCGCGCCGAAGGGGGCGGTGGCGGCGCGGAAGGCGTCCGGCCGGGCGGCCGAGAGGCGGCGCAGGACCTGGGTCCACAGCCAGTAGGGCGGGACCCCCTCGCCGGGGTGGCAGTGGCTCCACACGACGTCGAGGTTCTCGTAGGCGGTCTCCAGGCCGGGGGCGAGCTCGGTCAGCAGCCGGGTCTTGCCGACGCCGGCCGGGCCGAGGACGGCCGCCACGTGGCCGTGGCCGGTGAGGGCGCCCGCCGCGGCGGTCACCAGGCGGTGCAGCTCCTGGTCCCGGCCGACCAGGGGCGAGGGGGCGAGAGGGCGGGCCGGCTCGGGGGCGGCTGCGGGCGGGGGTGCTTCGGCGGCTGTCGGCTCGACGGGCATGGGGGTGCCGTCCGGTTCCGCGACGGCCGGCTCCTGGCGGAGGATCGCGGTGTGCACCCGCTGGAGTTCGAGGGCGGTGTCCACCCCGAACTCCTCGACGAGATGGCTGCGGGTGCGCTCGTAGACCTCCAGCGCCTCGGCCTGCCGGCCGAGCCGGGACAACGCTGTCATCTGGTGGCCGACGAGCCGCTCGCGGGTCGGGTGCCGGCGCACCTCGCGGTCGAGCTCGGCGGCCACCTCGTCGGCGGCCCCGAGGGCGAGCCCGGCCTCGGCGCACGACTCCAGGGCGGTGAGCCGCAGTTGCTCCAGCCGGATCGTTTCGTCGGCCAGCGGCGGGTGCGCGGCGAACTCCGTGTACGGGGAGCCGTGCCACAGGCCCAGCGCCTCGGTGAGCCGGTCGCGCGCGGTGCGCGGGTCGTCGCGGTCCAGGAGTTGCCGCCCGGCGGTGACCAACTGCTCGAAGCGGCCGACGTCGGTCCGCTCCGGGGTGAGCTCGAGGACGTATCCGGGCGCCCGGTAGCGCAGCAGCGAGGGCGTGCCGCCGGCGGCGGGGTCCAGGACGCCGCGCAGGTGGGAGACGTGGCTCTGCAGCGTGGCGACGGCCTGCCGCGGGGGGCCGTCCGGCCACAGCTCCTCGACGAGCAGTTCGGTGGGCACGACCCGGCCCAGGCGTATGAGCAGCAGCGCGAGCAGCGTCCGGCGGCGCGGGGGGCCGAGCGGCAGGTCGTCCCCCTCGTACTGCGCCGTCATGGGGCCGAGGACGCGCAGCAGCGGTCCGGGCGGCACGGCCCGTCCGATGTGCGGCGACGTGCTCGGCGACTGCGGTGCGGGCATACGGGTTCCTGTCGTTCTACGCGCGGGCTGTGCCGGTGGACGGGGCTCGGTGTGACCGCCCCCCTCCGGAAAGTGATCTTGGCATAGGGAACGAATCATTCCAAGACCTCCTATCAGCCAACGACATCCCAACGGCAAGCGGGCGGCAAGGAGTCGGCAAGCGCAGCTGCCCGACCGGCAAGGCACCGCCAGCGTCCCGACCAGGCCACGGCAAGGACGGTGACGCACGATGAGGCCAACGTCCGGCCGGCGACCCCCCACCGCCGGCCGGACGCTGCGCCGGACCGGACCCCGGCGCAGACCGCACAGCAGACAGGGACCACCAAGCCCCCATGCCATTCGCGATTCTCTTTCCAGGACAGGGCGCACAATTCCGGGGAATGGGAGCCGACGTCTTCCACCGCTACCCCGGACTCACCCGCTTCGCCTGCGACCTCCTGGGCTACGACCTCGTCGCGCTGTGCCGCGACGACCCCGACGGCCTGCTCTCCCGCACGGAATACACCCAGCCCGCCCTCTACACCGTCAACGCCCTGCACACCTTCGAGCGTACGCACCGCGAGGACCGGCAGGCCGACTGCTGTCTCGGGCACAGCCTGGGCGAGTACAACGCCCTGCTGGCCGCGGGGGTATTCGACTTCGAGACGGGCCTGCGGCTCGTGCAGCGGCGCGGCGCGCTCATGGCCGCCGCGTCCGGCGGCGGCATGACCGCGGTCATGGACACCCCCGAGGAGCGCCTGCGGGAGATCCTCGCGCAGGACGGCGTCGAGGGGGTCGACGTGGCGGGTTACAACACCGACGCCCAGATCGTCGTCGCCGGCCCGTCCGGCGTGCTGCGGGACGCGCACGCGGCGCTGCAGCGCCGGGACGTGCGGTGCGTCCCGCTGCGCGTCAGCGCCCCGTTCCACTCGCGCTACATGGAGCCGGCCCGCGTCGCATTCGAGGAATTTCTCCGGCAGTTCACCTTCGCGGAGCCGGTGGTTCCGGTGATCGCCAACGTGACCGGGCGCCCTTACGAGAAGGGCGCGATCGTCCGGACGCTGAGCGAGCAGCTCGTCGCGCCGGTGCGCTGGACGGACAGCATTCGCGGTCTGCTCGCCCACGACACCCCGCTGGAATGCGAGGAAGTGGGCGGCAAGTCCCTGCTGCGCATGGTCGACGGCATCCGCGGCTCCTCCCCCGCTCCCTCCCCCACCCCCGCCTCCCCTCCCCCCGCTCGAAACAGGACGTGAACGACACGTGAACAGAACAGAGAAGATCCGGCAGTTCGTCGAGGACCGTTTCCTGGTCGAGTTCGGCGGCGACGTCACGGCCGACAGCGACCTCTTCAAGGCCGGGGTCATGGACTCCTTCGGCTACATCCAGCTCATGGGCTTCCTCGAGGACGAGTTCGGGATCGGCATTTCGGACGAGGACATGCTCACGAGCGTCCTCGTCTCGCTCGACGCGATCGACGGCTTCGTGGCCGGAAAGCTCGCCGGAAAGCTCTCCGAACGCCAAGGGGACACCGCATGTGCGGGATAGCCGGATTCGTCGCGCCGTCGCTCCAGGGCGGCGGCGCGGCGCCCGCGACCGTCACCGCGATGCTGGAGCGCATCCGCCACCGCGGGCCGGACGAGGCGGGCTACTACCTCGACGACGGCATCGCGATGGGCATGGTCCGGCTGGCGATCGTCGACCTCGCCTCGGGGCAGCAGCCGATGCCGGACCCCTCGGAGCGGTACTGGATCTGCTTCAACGGTGAGCTCTACAACCACCTCGAACTCCGCGCCGAACTGGAGCGGCTCGGCCGGACCTTCCGCACCCACTCGGACACCGAAGTGGTCCTGCAGTCCTGGATCGAATGGGGTCCGGCATGTCTGCCCCGTTTCAACGGCGCCTTCGCGTTCGCGATCCGGGACGCGGAGTCGGGCGAGCTCTTCCTGGCCCGCGACCGCTACGGCAAACGCCCCCTCTTCTATTCCGACCGCCCCGGCGCCTTCCTGTTCGCCTCGGAGATGAAGGCCTTCCACGCCTTCCCCGGTTTTCGTTTCGAGCTCGACCCCCGTGAGCTCGAAACGATCTACTCCGTGTGGACACCGCTGCCCGACCGCACCCCCTTCCGGGGAATCCGGCAGCTCCCGACGGGCAGCGTCCTCACCGTGCGCGGGGAGCACCGCGCCCTGCACGCCTACGAGGAACTCGGCGTCACCGCCGACCCGTTCACGGGAACGGAGGACGAGGCGGCGGCGTACGTCCGCGAGACGCTCCGCACGAGCGTCGAGCTGCGGCTGCGCAGCGACGTCGAGGTCGGCGTCTATCTGAGCGGCGGCCTCGACTCGTCCATCGTGACCCGGCTCGCGACGGACCTCTCGCCGTACGAGGTGCGCACGTTCTCGGTGGAGTTCGAGGACCGCACCTTCGACGAGTCGAGCAGCCAGCAGACCGTGGCCTCGCACCTGGGGACCCGCCACTCGTCCATCGCCGTGACGGCCGCCGACATCGCCGAGGCCTTCCCGTCCGCCGTCTACCACGCCGAAGTCCCGGCGTTCCGCACCGCATTCGTCCCCATGTATCTGCTGTCGCGCCACGTGCGCACGGCCGGTGTCAAGACGATCCTCAGCGGCGAGGGCGCCGACGAGGCGTTCCTCGGCTATTCGCTCTTCCGCGAGACGCTGCTGCGCGCGTCCTGGAACGAACTGCCGGACGAGGAGCGGAAGGCGAAGCTTGCCGCCCTCCACCCCGAGCTGGCGCATTTCGGCCCGGCCCATCAGAAGCACATGGCCGGGCTCTTCCAGCAGTTCTCCGCCGAGCAGTTGCCCGGCCTCTTCTCGCACGAGCTGCGCTACCAGAACGGCCGGTTCGCCGCCCGCCTGGTGAAGGACCGTGCCGAGCCCTTTGCGGACCTGCTCGACCTCGTCCGCACCACACCGGGCTACGCGGCGCTCTCCCCCGTCCAGAAGGCGCAGTGGCTGGAGTACAAGACCCTGCTCCCCGGCTATCTCCTCTCGACGCAGGGCGAACGCATGGGCCTCGCGCACGGCGTCGAGAACCGGTGCCCGTTCCTCGACCCGGCGGTGGTGCGGGCGGCCGCATCGGTGAATCTGCGGTTCGACGACGGATTCACCGAGAAGGAAATCCTCAAGAAGGCGTTCCGCGGCGAGCTGCCCGAGGTGAGCATCACCCGGCGCAAGCAGCCGTACAAGGCGCCGGGCAGCGCCGTGTTCAAGGCGCAGCGGCCCGGCTACCTGGAACTGCTGCTCTCCGACGCGGAGCTGAAGCAGCTCGACTGCATCGACCCGGTCTTCGCCCGCAAGCTCGTGGACAAGGTGATGTCCACCCCCGACGCGGAGATCAGCACCAAGGAGGACCAGGCGTTCGTCTACCTGCTGTCGACGGCCGTCCTCCACCGGCAATTCGTGATGAAGAGAGAAGACGTGACGGTCACCCCGTCGGACGCCGAGCTGAAACTGCACACGATCGCGGACAGGCGGGGCGCATGAGCACGAACGACGTCGCCATCATCGGCCTGGCCCTGAAATTCCCCGGCTCGGACACCCTTGAGGAGCTCCTGCGGCACCTCGTCGCCGGACGGTCGCTCATTTCCGAGGTGCCGGCCGAGCGCTGGTCGAAGGAACGCTGGTACGGCAGCCCGAAGGGCGGTGCCGAGAAGACCAGCAGCATCTGGGGCGGATTCGTCGAGCAGGCCGACTGCTTCGACGCCTCGTTCTTCGGCATCTCCCCGCGCGAGGCGGAGAGCATGGACCCGCAGCAGCGGTTCGCCCTCGAACTCGCCTGGAAGGCCATCGAAGACGCCGGATACCGCGCGAGCGCATTCGCGGGCACGAAGACCGGCGTCTTCATGGGCGTGTGCCACGCCGACTACGCGGAGCTCATGGAGCGCGAGGGCGTCAAGACCGACGTCTACTTCCCCACCGGCACCGCGTACTCCATCATCGCCAACCGCATTTCGTACGTCCTCGACCTCCAGGGGCCGAGCATCACCAACGACACGGCGTGCTCGTCCTCGCTCGTGTCGGTCTACGAGGCCGTCTCCGCGCTGCAGAACGGCGAATGCGGCCTCGCACTCGCCGGCGGCGTCAACCTGGCCTGGTCGCCTAAGCACTTCGTCGCCTTCAGCCAGGCGAGCATGCTCTCGCGCACCGGCCGCAGCCGCGCCTTCGACCAGAGCGCCGACGGCTACGTGCGCGGCGAGGGCGGCGCCGTACTGCTCCTGAAGCCGCTCGCGCGGGCGGTCGAGGACGGCGACCCGATCCACGCCGTCATCAAGGGCATCGCCACCAACCACGGCGGGAAGACCAGTTCGCTCACGGTCACCAACCCGGCGGCACAGTCCGACCTGATCCAGGGCCTCTACGACCGGGCGGGCATCCGCCCGGAGACGGTCTCGTACATCGAGGCGCACGGCCCGGGGACGCCCGTCGGCGACCCCATCGAGATCGTCGCGCTCAAGCGGGCGTTCGCGAACCTCCACGCGGCGCAGGGCACCGAGGCGGAGCCCGGCACCTGCGGCATCGGCTCGGTCAAGACCAACATCGGGCACCTCGAAGGGGCCGCGGGCGTCGCCGGGATGGCCAAGGTGATCGGCGCCCTGGCGACCGGGACGCTCCCCGCGACCGTCGGCTTCGAGGTGCAGAACAAGCTCATCAAGCTCGACGGCAGCCCCTTCCGCATCGTCGGCGACACCCGGCCCTGGCCCGCCGCGGCCGGCGGCGCCCCGCGCCGCGCGGGCGTGAGCTCGTTCGGCTTCGGCGGCACGAACGCCCACGTCGTGCTCGAAGAACACCGCACCGACGAAGCCGGTGAAGCCGCATCCGCCGCGGGCCCGCACATCGTCCCCCTCTCCGCCAAGACCCCCGAGCGGCTGCGCGCCGTCGCCCGCGCCCTCCTCGACCACCTCCGCGCGCCGGAGCCCGGCGACGAGGTCGCCGCCGCGCTGCGCCCGCCGCAGGCCCTCGCCGACATCGCGTACACCCTCCAGTCCGGCCGCGAACCGATGCCCGCCCGCGTGGCGTTCGTCGTCGCGGACACAGCCGAACTGCGCACGGCGCTCGCCTCGTTCGCGAACGGCACCCTCGACGACGGCAAGGCCCACGGCACAGCCGACGACACGGCCACCCGCTGGGCCGAGGGCGGCACCGTCGACTGGTCCGAACTCGGCGGCACCGGCCGCCGGTTGAGGCTCCCCACCTACCCGTTCGCGCGGGAGCGTCACTGGTTCAGGGTGCCGGAGACGACATCCGGACAGCAGGCCGTGCTGCACCCGCTCGTGCACCGCAACACCTCCGACCTCTCCGAGCAGCGCTACAGCTCGGTCTTCACCGGGGACGAGCCGTTCCTGGCCGCGCACCAGGTGCGCGGGGCCCGCGTGCTGCCCGCCGTGGCCTACGTGGAGATGACCCGCGCGGCAGTCGAGTACGCCACCGGCGGCGGAGCACCGCTGCGGCTCCGCGACATCGCATGGCTGCGGCCGCTCGTCGCGGGCGGCACGCCGGTCGACGTCCACGTGGGGCTCGTCCCCGGCGACGACGGCAGGATCGCGTTCGAGGTGTACTCCGGCCCGTCGGCCCACGATCCCGCGGCCGTGGTCCACAGCCAGGGCGCCGCCGAACTGTGCGCGCCCGAGGAGCCGGTGACGCTCGACCTCGACGCCCTGCGCGCCGCGTGCCCCGCGTCGCGTGCCGCCGAGGACGTCTACGCGGCCTTCCGCGCGCAGGGCCTGGAGTACGGGCCCGCCATGCGCGGCATGAGCGAAGTCCACCTGGGTTCCGGTGAGTTGCTCTCCCGGATCGTCCGCCCCGCGGAGGCCGGCGCGGACGAGGGTGTCGTGCTGCCGCCGAGCGTGCTGGACGCGGCCTTCCAGGCCTCGCTGGTCCTGATGGCGGAGACCGCGGACGCACCGGCCCGCGGTCCCGTCCTGCCGTTCGCGCTGGAGCAGGCCGACGTCCACGGCCCGTGCCCGTCCGAGACGTGGGCCTGGGTGCGGCGGCGCGAAGGCAGCGGCGTGCTCGACACGTTCGACATCGACCTGTGCGACGCCGACGGCGTCGTCGCCGTCCGGCTGCGCGGCCTCGTCCAGCGGGTAGTCGCCGAGAAGACCGGCCGCGTCGTCACCGCGACGAGCGGGTGGACCGATGCGCCCGTGGAGCAGGGCGCCGCGGCCACACTGCACGGCTTCGTCGCAGGCAAGGCGGCCGAACCCGCCGGTGGCATCACACTCACGCGCCTGCCCGACGTCACGCCCGACCGGCTCGCCGACGGCGTGGACGCCGTGCTGGGCGCCGTCTTCGCGCGGGTGAAGGAACTGCTGGCGTCCCGGCCGGGCATCGCGCAGCGCTGTGTCGTCCTCGTCGACGACCGGGTGCCCCGGCACGTCCACGCGCCGCTCACCGGTCTGTTCCGCACCGTCGCCCTGGAGAACCCGCTCGTCTCCGGCCGCGTGGTGCGCGTCCCGCAGCTCGGCACCGCAACGCCCCGGCAGCTCGCGGACGTTCTCCGCGCGGAGGCGGCCGACACGGCGCCCGACGCCGAGATCCGCTACGCGGCGGACGGCACGCGCCAGGCGTGGCGCCCCGCCGACATCACGCTCGGCGACGGCCCGGAGGTCCCGCCGCTGAAGGAGGGCGGCGTCTACTGGCTGACCGGCGGACTCGGCGGCCTGGGACGGCACTTCGCCCGTTACCTCGCACGCTGCGCCGGCACCACGGTCGTCCTGAGCGGCAGGACCGCCGACGAGGAGGCCCTGACCGCACTGCGCGAGGCCGGGGTCGACGCCCACTTCGTCCCCGCCGACGTCACCGACAAGCAGGACGTCGAGCGCGCCGTCCGCACGATCGTGCAGGAGCACGGCTCGCTCGACGGGATCGTCCACGCGGCAGGCGTGCTGCGCGACGCGTACGTCCTGCACAAGGACGCGGAAGACCTGCCCGCCGTGATGGCGCCGAAGGTGCGCGGCGTGCTCAACCTCGATGCGGCGACCCGCGATCTGGCGCTGGACTTCTTCGCCGTCTTCTCGTCCGTCGCGGGCGTCTACGGCAACTCCGGGCAGTCCGACTACGCAGCGGCCAACGCTTTCCTGGACGCCTTCGCCGCGCACCGGCAGACGCTGACGGACGTCGGCGAGCGGTCGGGCCGCACCGTCGCCGTCAGCTGGCCGCTGTGGGCGGACGGCGGGATGACGGCGGACGCCGTGACGCAGGAGGCGATGCGCCGGCAGCGCGGCTGGGAGCCCCTGCCGACGGAGCCCGGCCTGCGCGTGTTCGGCCACGCCCTGGGCGACGGACCCGGGCACGTCGTCGTGGCGTACGGGGCGGACGCGACGATGGCGCCCGAGGGGCGCGCCGTCGCCGCACCGGCACCGTCCGCCGCGACCGCGGTGGAGCCGGTCGCCGAGGGCGATCTGGCGGAGCGAACGGCCGTCTTCCTCAAGCGGCTTCTGGGCGAGGTGCTGCACCGCGACCCCGGGACGATCGACCCGGAGGTCAACCTCGTCGAGTACGGGATCGACTCGCTCAGCATCCTGGAGACCACCGGACGCCTGGAGGACGTCTTCGGACCGCTCTCGAAGACGATCTTCTTCGAGTACGTGAACATCGAGGGCGTGGCGGGGTACTTCGCCGAGGCGCACCGCGAGAAGCTCGAAGCCGTCCTCGCTGCGCGAGCAACCACGGACGGCCCGCAGTCGGTGCACCGCCCAGAGGCCCGGGGCGAAGCCGCGGGAACGCCGTCCGCGGGTGTGTCGCGGCCGGGCGCGCAGTTCCCCGCGCCCCTGACGGGGCGCCGCAGGATCCGCCGGACAGGCTCCAAGGCCCCGCAGGCCGAAGTGGCAGCCGCCCGCGACGACTACCACGACATCGCCGTCATCGGCATCTCCGGCCGCTACCCGGGCGCCGAGACGCTCGACGAGCTCTGGTCCGTCCTCGAAGAGGGCCGCCACAGCTTCGAGGAGGTCCCCCGCGACCGCTGGGACCACGACGCCCTCTACAGCCGCGACCGCGACGTCCTCGGCAAGAGCGTCATCCGCACGGGCACCTTCCTGCGCGGCATCGACGAGTTCGACCCCCGCTACTTCCACATCTCGAAGCGCGAGGCCGAGCGGATGTCGCCGGAGGTGCGGCTCTTCCTGCAGGCCGGCGTCGAGGCGCTGGAGGACGCGGGGTACTCGCGGGAGACGATCCAGCGGCAGTACCAGGGCGACGTGGGCGTGCTCGTCGGCACGATGAGCAACCACTACAACCTGTACGGCTTCCAGAACAACCTCACGCGCGGGGCCCCGGCGAGCGGCAGCTACACGGGGACGCTCCCCAACATGCTGTCGTACTTCTACGGGCTCACCGGCCCGTCGGTCTTCCTCGACACCATGTGCTCGGGATCGTCGACGTGCGTGCACCAGGCCGTGCAGATGCTGCGCAACCGCGAGTGCCGGATGGCGGTCGCCGGAGGCGCGAACCTCCTGCTGCACCCGTACAACCTCGTCTCGTCGTCGCAGGAGCACTTCACGACCGCGACCTCGGACGTGATCCGCAGCTTCGGCCTCGGCGCGGACGGCACGATCCTCGGCGAGGGCGTCGGCGCCGTCGTCCTCAAGCCGCTCGTCGAGGCCGAGCGCGACGGCGACCACGTGTACGCCGTCATCAAGGGCACCGCCCTGTCCAACGCCGGTGTGCGCAACGGGTTCACCGTCCCGAACCCGCACATGCAGGCGCGCGCCATCGAAAAGGCCATCGAGGACGCGGGCGTCGACCCGCGGACCATCACCTACGTGGAGGGCCACGGGTCGGGCACCTCGCTCGGCGACCCGATCGAGGTCAAGGCGCTCACCACCGCCTTCCGGAAGCACACGGACGCCACGCAGTTCTGCGCCCTCGGCTCGGTGAAGTCCAACATGGGCCACCTGCTGCACGCGGCCGGCATGGTCGGCCTCGCGAAGGTGCTCCTGCAGCTCCGCGAGGGCACCCTCGTGCCGTCGCTGCACAGCTCCGAGCTCAACCCCGACATCGACTTCGCCGCCACGCCCTTCCGGGTGCAGCGCGAACTCGCCCCGTGGGAGCCGGTGACCACGACCGAGGGCGGACGCACGGTCGTCCACCCCCGGCGCGCCGGCATCACCTCGATCGGTGCGGGCGGGATGAACTCGCACATCGTCCTGGAGGAGTACGTGCCCGCGAGCGGCGCCCCGCGCCGGGAGCACGACGGGCGCGCCGAGCTCTTCGTCTTCTCCGCGATGACCGACGAGGCCCTCGCCGCGTACCTCACCCGCTTCCGGGAGTACCTGGCCGGAGCCGACGAGGCCGACCTGCCCGCGATCGCCTTCACCCTGCGCGTGGGCAAGAACGAACTCCCGCGCCGCTGGGCCTTCTTCGCCCGGGACGCTCACGAGGCCGCCGCGGCGATCGGCCGCTACCTCGCGGGAGACCGCGACCTCGCCGCCGCCCTCGCGGGCGACGGCCCGGGGACGGCGACGGCGCGCGAGCTCGCCACCGCATGGGTGGGCGGCAAGCGCACCGACTGGGATCTGCTGGACGACTCCCGCCCGCAGCGGCGCGTGTCCCTCCCGGCCTACCCCTTCGAGCGGGTGCGCTGCTGGGTCGAGCAGGAGGACGGCGCGCCGTCCGTGCTCGCGCCGCTCGCCCTGCGCGACAAGGTCCACCCGCTGCTCGGCCGCAACGAGTCCGACGTCGACGGCCTGCGCTACGGCCTCGACGTCCACCTCGGCGACCTCGCCGACTACGGGCTGCGGCACGGCCGGACGCCCGGGATCGTCCCGACGTTCGCCGTCGACATGGCGTTCGCCGCGGCCCGGGTCTCGGGCTTCGCCGCCGACGCCGTGGTGAGCGGCCTGCGCCTGGCCGGCCCGACCGACTGGACGGGCACGGCGCGCCTGGTCACGACGTTCACCCCGGCAGGCCGGCAGTCGGCCTCCGGCGTCGTGTCGGCGGAGGACGCCTCGGGCGCACGCGTGCCGGTCGCGCAGTTCACCGTGCGTCCGGGGGACGGCCGGCCGGCGCCGGCTCACGAGCCGCTCTCCCTGGACACCGCGGTGCGCACCCTCGACAAGGCAGAGGTTCTGGCGGAACTGGCCGACAGCGGCACGGAGTACGAGCCGTTGTCCTCCGGCCTCACGGAGGCGTACCGGCTGCGGGACGGCCGGACCGTCCTCGGCGTCGCCGCGCCGGAACTCCAGCGCGACCACGCCCGGCGCAACGTCGCCCTCCCGCCGTTCGTCCTGGCCGCCGTCGCACAGGCGGTCCACCTCGCGGCGCAGGCCGCGCCGCGCCGGATCGACGAGGTGCGGCTGTACGGGGACGCCGCCGAAACCGCTTACGTACTCTGCGAGTTCGCCGCGGGGCGCATCCGGCTGCTGAGCCGGAGCGGGGCGGTCCTGGGCGAGTTCACCGGGGTGTACTGCGACGAAGGTGCGGCTGTGCCTGCGGTGGCCGAGCCCGTGCAGGCCCCGGCCGACAGCGTGCTCGCCTCCGTCGTCGACGAGCTGCGGGACATCGCGGCGGGCATCCTGAAGTTCGAGGCCGCCGAACTGGACGTGCACACGACGTTCGACGCCTTCGGTTTCGACTCGATCTCGCTGGTGTCGTTCGCCAAGCAGGTGCAGGAGCGGCTCGGCGCCGACCTGAGCCCGGCGGCGTTCTTCGACGTGAACACGCTCGATGCGCTGGGCCGGCACCTGGTTGCGGACCTGGGTGCGCAGATGTCGGCGCCCGCGGCCGAGGAGGCCGCCGCCCCGGTGGTTCCCGCCCCCGACGGCTCACCGGTGCGCATCGCCGTCATCGGTGCCGCGGGCCGCTTCCCCGGCGCGCCCGACCTGGCCGCGTACTGGGCGAACCTCGCCGACGGCAAGGACTCCGTCTCGGAGTTCCCCCTGCACCGCTACGACGCCGCCTACCGTGCCGCCGTCGAGGCGTCCGACTTCCCGCGCCACGCGGGCGTCCTGGACGACGTCGACGCCTTCGACGCGGGCTTCTTCCAGATCTTCCCGCGCGAGGCGGAGCTGATGGACCCGCAGCACCGCCTCGCCCTCGAAACGGTCTGGAACGCGCTGGAGGACAGCGCGTACCAGCCCGCGGACCTCCCGAAGAACACCGGCCTGTTCCTCGGCGTCTCGGGCACCGACTACGCCGGCCTCCTCACGGCGTACGGCACTCCGCCGGACGCGTTCACGTCGACGGGCAACGCGCACTCGATGCTCGTCAACCGCATCTCGTACGTGCTCGACGTGCGCGGCCCCAGCGAGCCGGTGGACACGGCCTGTTCGAGCTCGCTCGTCGCCGTGCACCGGGCCGTGGAGGCCATCCGCTCGGGGGCGTGCGACGTGGCGGTGGCGGGCGGGGTGAACCTGCTGCTGAGCGTCGACACGTTCGTCAGCGCGCACCGCGCCGGGATGCTCAGCCCGGACGGCCGCTGCAAGACCTTCTCCGCCGACGCGAACGGCTATGTGCGCGGCGAGGGCGTCGGCGCCGTCGTCCTCAAGCCGCTGGACGCGGCCGAGCGGGACGGCGACGCGATCCTGGGCGTCATCGTCGGCAGCGCCGAGAACCACGGCGGCCGGGCCAACTCCCTGACGGCGCCGAACGCGGACGCCCAGGCCGAGCTCGTCACGGCCGCGATGGGCGGCACGGACCCCGACACCATCGGCTACATCGAGGCCCACGGCACCGGGACCGCGCTCGGCGACCCGGTCGAGGTGCGCGCGCTGCAGACCGCGTTCCGGCGGCTGGGGAGCAGCAACCGCGGTGCCTGCGGACTGGGTTCGGTGAAGACGAACATCGGCCACCTGGAGGCCGCGGCGGGCATCGCCGGCTTCCTCAAGGTGCTCCTCGCGATGCAGCACGGCGTCCTCCCCGCGACGCAGCACTGCCGCGAGATCAACCCCCATATCCGGCTCGACGGAGGGCCTTTCCACATCGTGCGCGAGAACGAACCCTGGCAGCGCCTCCGCGGCCGCGACGGCGCCCTCGCACCACGGCGTGCGGGCGTGAGCAGCTTCGGCTTCGGCGGCGCGAACTGCCACGTCGTCGTCGAGGAGTACGCACCGGACGGCGACGTCCGTGACGACGCCCCCGCGCAGACCGCCGTCGTCATCCCGCTCTCGGCCCGCACGGGCGAGCAGCTGCGCGACCGGGCGGCTGGCCTGCTGCAGTATCTGGAGACGACGGAACGGCCGGCTGCGCTCGCCTCGATCGCCTGGACCCTGCAGGCGGGGCGCGCGCCGATGGCCGAGCGGGCCGGCTGGACCGTGGCCTCGCACGCCGAACTGGCCGACGGGCTGCGGGCGTTCCTCGCGGGTGATGGCGGCTGCGCCGCGGAGCCGGGGACGGTGCTCGCCCGCTGGCTCGCGGGGGACGTGCCCGACTGGCGTGCGCAGTACGGGGCGAGGACGCCGCGCCGTGCGCATCTGCCGGCGTACCCGTTCGCACGGGAGCGGTACTGGATTCCCGGGCGGGAAGCCGATGCTGCCGGTGCTGCGGATTCTGCGGATGCTGCAGTGCGCACGACACTCCTCACGCCCCGCTGGGCGGAGCAGCGGCCGGTGCGGACCGGGGTCGCGCGCCGTGTGGTGATCCTGTGCGGGGGCCTTGTGTCGGCGCAGGGTGCCATGGAAGGCGTTCGCTGTGTGTCGGTCGAGTCGCCCGGGCTGCGGACCGACAGCCGCTTCGCGGACGTCTCGCGCCAGGTCTTCGACATCGTCCGGGACCTCGTCGCGGAGACGCACGAGGGCAGGACGCTCGTGCAGGTGCTGACGGACGAGCCGGTCGACCTCGCGCTCGGCGGTCTGCTGCGGACGGCGGCGCTGGAGCACCCGTGGCTCACGGGTCAGGTCATCTTCCTTGAGGACGGAGCCCGTTCGGGCGAGGATGTCGCGGCGATCGCTGCGGAGAACGCGGCGGAGGACGGCCTCGTCCGCTACCGGGACGGCGTGCGCACCGTGTGCACCTGGGATACGGCGGCGCCGCAGCCGGGCGGTGCGGGCGTGCCGTGGCGGGACCGCGGCGTCTACCTGATCACGGGCGGGGCGGGCGGCATCGGTGCCGTCGTCGCGCGCCGGATCGCGCAGGACGTGGCCCGTCCGGTGCTCGTCCTCACCGGCCGGTCGGCACGGGACGCGCGCATCGACGCGCTCCTCGGCGAACTCCGGGCCGCGGGGGCGGACGCCCGTTACGAGCAGGCGGACGTCTCGCGCTGGGAAGAGGTGCGCTTCTTGGTGGCGCGAGTCCGGGAGGAAGCGGGCGACATCCACGGCGTCATCCACTCCGCCGGGGTGATCCGCGACGCGGTGCTGATGCGGAAGACGGCCGAGGAGTGGGAGGAGGTGCTGGCACCGAAGGTCGCCGGCCTGGTGAACCTGGACCGCGCGATCGGCAGCGCACCGCTCGGCTTCCTCATCGCCTTCTCCTCCGGCGCGGCCGTCACCGGGAATCCCGGCCAGGCGGACTACGCCACGGCCAACGCGTTCGTCGACGTCTTCGCGGCGGAGCGCGCTACGCGCGTCGCGGCCGGGGAGTGTTCGGGACGCACGCTGTCGGTCGCGTGGCCGCTGTGGAAGGACGGCGGGATGACGGTCGACGAGGCCGGCCTGGCCTATCTGCGGCAGAGCCGTGGTCTGACGCCGATGGAGTCGGCCGACGGCCTCAAGGCCCTGGCGGACGCGTGGTCGCTGGGCACGGACCGGGTGTGGGTCCAGCACGGGGAGACGTCAAAGGTGTCGGAGCCCGCCGCCCCATCCGGACGGCTGACCCGGGAGACCCTCCGCCTCCTCACGGCGCTGTACACGCGGGTCACCAAGCTCGCACCGGGCACGGTCGACGCGGACGAACAACTCGGCTCGGCGGGCCTCGACTCGATCACGGTGCTGCAGCTGAACAAGGAGCTGGCGACGGTGTTCGGGGGCGTGTCGAAGACGCTCTTCTACGAGTTCCCAACGCTGCGCGCGATCGCCAACCACCTGGCGGACCGGTACGCAACGGAGGCACGAGCCTGGACAGGAGTGGAGCCGGATCCGATCGCGCCCCGTCAGGGGCGCGGGGAACTGCGCGACCAGCCCGAGACGACCCGCAGCCGAACGACCGCACCCCCAGCGGAGCGCTCCGGCGAGCCCATCGCCGTCATCGGCATGAGCGGCCGCTACCCCGGCGCCCCGGACCTCGCCGCGTTCTGGGAGAACCTCAAGACCGGCCGCGACGGCATCCGCGAAGTCCCCGCCGACCGCTGGCCGCTCGACGGGTTCTTCGAACCCGACCGTTCCGCCGCCGTCGCCACCGGTCGCAGCTACAGCAAGTGGGGCGGATTCCTCGACGGGTTCGCCGACTTCGATCCGCTGTTCTTCCGGATCTCGCCGCGCGAGGCCTACGCCATGGACCCACAGGAGCGGCTCTTCCTGCAGGCGTCCTGGGAGGTGCTGGAGGATGCGGGGTACGCCCGCGCGGAGCTCGCGCGCCGGCACGGCCGGCGCGTCGGCGTCTTCGCCGGGGTGACCAAGTCCGGCCACGCGCGGCACGGCGCGGCCCGTCTGCCCTCCGGGGAGACGGTCGTGCCGGCCCTCTCCTTCGCCTCGCTCAGCGCCCGTACCTCGTACGTGCTGGACCTGCGCGGCCCGAGCCTGACGCTCGACACGATGTGCTCGGCGTCGCTCACCGCGATCCACGAGGCGTGCGAGCACCTGCGGCAGGGCGCGTGCGAGCTCGCCATCGCCGGTGGCGTCAACCTCTACCTGCACCAGCTGGACTACGTCGAGCTGTGCAGCTCGAACATGCTGGCAGCCGGCCCCGAATGCCGCAGCTTCGGCGACGGCGGCGACGGCTTCGTCCCCGGCGAGGGCGTCGGTGCCGTCCTGCTCAAGCCGCTGTCCCGCGCCCTCGCCGACGGTGACCGCGTGCTGGCGGTGATCCGCGGGACGAGCATCAACCACGGCGGCCGGTCCCACGGCTACACGGTGCCCAGTCCGGGCGCCCAGGCGGAGCTGATCCGCGACGCGCTGACCCGCGCAGGCGTCTCGGCGCGCGACGTCGGCTACGTCGAGGCGCACGGCACCGGCACCGAGCTCGGCGACCCGATCGAGGTGACGGGCCTGACCCAGGCCTTCGAACAGGACACGGCCGACCGGCAGTTCTGCGCGCTCGGGTCCGTGAAGTCGGCCATCGGGCACCTGGAGGCCGCCGCGGGCATCGCGGGCCTCACCAAGGTCGTCCTGCAGATGCAGCACCGGCAGCTCGCGCCGAGCCTGCACGCCGACACCCCCAACCCGAACATCGACTTCGCGCGCACCCCGTTCTTCGTACAGCGCGAGCTCGCACCATGGCAGCCGGAACGCGGGCCGCGCATCGCGTCGGTCTCGTCGTTCGGCGCGGGCGGCTCCAACGCCCACGTGATCCTGGAGGAGTACGACACGGCCCCCGCCGCCCCGGCCGACGGCGGCGAGCACCTCGTCGTCCTGTCGGCCCGGACACCGGAGCAGCTCCACGACGCGGCCGCACGGCTGGCCGACTTCCTGGAGCGGAACACCGACGTCGCCGTGGCCGACCTCGCCTTCACGCTCCAGACCGGGCGCGAGGCCATGAAGGAGCGCCTCGCCACCGTCGCGTCGTCCACCGACGGACTGCGGCGCACACTGAGCGCGTTCCTCGCCGAGGGCGACGGAGCGGCGGGCGTCCACCGCGGCACCGCGGGGCGCGCCCGCGGCATCCTCGCGGAGATCGCCGCCGACGAGGACCTCCAGGAGTTCCTCGTCGCGCGCTGGGGTCGGGCGGGCAAGCTCGGCCGGCTCGGCGCCCTCTGGGCCGACGGGGCGGACCTCGACTGGCACGCCCTGGACGCCGGGGCGCCGCGCCGCCGGATCGCCCTGCCCACGTACCCGTTCGCACGCGACCGCTACTGGATCGGCGACCTCGCCCCGGTCGCGGCCGGCACCACCACGTCCGCTCCGCCCGCCGCGGAGCCGGAGGAGACCATGAACGTCACGCCCGACGGGCAACTCCCCCGCCTCGTGCGGGAGAAGATCGCCAGGGCGCTCGCGATGCAGGAGCACGAGATCGACGGCGCGCTCGCCTTCGCGGACTACGGCCTGGACTCCATCCTCGCCGTCCGCGTCGTGCACGAGCTCAACGAGGCGCTGTCGCTCGACCTGTCGACGAGCGTCATCTACGACCACAGCACCGCCGACCGCCTCACCGCGCACGTCCTCGCGGAGCACCGCAAGGCCGTACCCGTCCCCGTACCGCACGTCACCCTGCAAGCCGCTCCGCGGAGCACCGGCACCGGCCGTACGCCCATCGCCGTCGTCGGGATGAGCGGCCGGTTCGCCGGTTCCGACTCGCTCGACGAGCTCTGGGACCATCTGGCGGCCGGTGACGACCTCGTCACCGAGGCCACCCGCTGGGACATCCGGGGCTCACGCTGCACGCGCGGTGCGTTCCTCGACGGGATCGACGAGTTCGACCCGCTGTTCTTCAACATCTCCGGTGTCGAGGCCGCCGTGATGGACCCGCAGCAGCGGCTGCTGCTGGAGGAGTCCTGGAAGGCGCTGGAGGACGCCGGGTACGCGGGCCGGCAGATGAACGAGCGCCGCTGCGGCGTCTACGTCGGCTGCTGGGACGGCGACTACCAGACCCTCGTCGGCGAGAACCCGCCCGCGCAGGCCTTCTGGGGCAACACGGCCTCCTTCGTCCCCAGCCGCATCTCGTACTTCCTCAACCTCAAGGGCCCCGCGATCGCGGTCGACACCTCGTGTTCGAGCTCGCTCGTCGCGATCGACCTGGCGTGCAAGGACCTGTGGGCGGGCGAGACGAGCATGGCCCTGGCGGGCGGCGTCTACGTGCAGAGCACCCCGCGGCTGTACGAGCTGGCCGGGCGCGCCGGGATGCTCTCGCCGACCGGGCGCTGCCACGCCTTCGACCACCGCGCCGACGGGTTCGTCCCCGGCGAGGCCGTCGGCGTCCTCGTCCTCAAGCGGCTGGAGGACGCCCTCGCCGACGGGGACCACGTCCACGGCGTGATCCACGGCTCCGGCGTCAACCACGACGGCGCGACGAACGGGATCACGGCGCCGAGTTCCGTGTCGCAGGAGAGCCTGCTGAGCGAGGTGTACGCGTCCTACGGCATCGACGTCGAGCAGATCCAGCTCGTCGAGGCGCACGGCACGGGCACGAAGCTCGGCGACCCGATCGAGTTCGAGGCGCTGACGCGCGCGTTCCGCAAGGGCACGGACCGGACCGGGTACTGCGCGCTGGGGTCGGTCAAGACGAACCTGGGCCACACCCAGCACGCGGCGGGCGTCGTCGGCATGATCAAGGTGCTGCTGGCGCTGAAGAACGAGCAGATCCCCGCGTCCCTGCACTTCGAGGCGGCCAACGAGGCCGTCGACCTGGCGGCGAGCCCGTTCTACCTGCCCACGCGCACCCGCAAGTGGGAGGCGCCCGGCGGCGGTCCGCGCCGCGGCGTGGTGAGCTCCTTCGGCGCGAGCGGCACGAACGCGCACTTCGTCATCGAGGAGGCCCCGGCCGCCCTGCGCGCCCGGACCCCGCGCAGCGCCCACCTGATCGTGCTGTCGGCGCACTCGCGCGAACAGCTCGCGCAGCAGGTGACGCGCCTGGCGGCGCACTGCCGCCGCGAACCGGCCCTGGACTGCGGCGACATCGCCTACACGCTCCTGGCCGGCCGGGAGCACTTCGCCCACCGCTTCGCGTGCGTCGTCCGCGACCGCGACGAGCTCCTGTCGGTCCTGGCCGAAGGCCTGGGCGGAGCACGGGCGTTCACCGGCCAGGCGATGCCCGCCGGCAGTGCCCCGTCCGCTGCCGAGGCCGTGCGCCGCTGCTCCCCCGCGTCGCCCGCGTACCGCGGCGACCTGGAGACGCTCGCCGGGCTTTACGTGCAGGGCGCCGCGCTCGACCACAACGCGCTGTTCGCACCGCGCGACCGCAACCGCGTCCCGCTGCCGGCGTACCCGTTCGCCCGCGAGAGCCACTGGGCCGCGCCGGCGCCGCCGCGTCGTGCGGCACGCCCCGTGTCCGCCCCGGAAGTCGGGGCCGCACCGCCGGCCGGTGGCACGCTGCAGACCCCCGTGACGCCGGCCGCCGACGAACCGGCCCTGCCGCACCGGGCAGCAACGTCCCAGTCTGCCCCGGCAGCTGCCGCCGCCCCGTCGCCCCGAGGCGCCCTGCAGGCTCCCGTGACGCACGCCTCCGGCGAACCCGCCCTGCGCGAGAGCCACGCGAGCACGCCGGCCCTGCCGCACCAGACGGCAACGTCCGCGTCTGCCCCGACCGTCCCCACGGCATGGCCGACCCGTGCCGCACTGCATGCACCCACGACGCTGACCGATGACGAGTCCGTCCTCCGAGACCACCTGGTGCACGGCCGCCGGGTCCTGCCCGGTGTCGCCCACCTGGAGATGGCCCGCGAGGCCGCGGCCCGCGCACTCGGTGCGGGTGCCGCGGAACCGCTCACGATGCGCAACGTCACCTGGGTGCGGCCGCTCGTGTGCGACGGCACGCCCGTCGAGGTGGACGTGCGGGTGAAGCCCGCGCCCGACGGCGGGGTCGCCTTCGAAGTGACCGCGGACGCCACGGTGTTCAGCGAGGGTCGGGTCGCCCGGTCCACCGCTCCGCGCCCGGCACCGGCCGACCTCGCGGCCCTGCGCGCGGCATGCCCGGCTCCCGTGTCCGCGGCCCGTATCGGCGAGGCGCTCGTGTCGATGGGCATCAGCCACGGCCCGGCGCTCCGCGCGATCGGCGAGGCCCACGCCGGGCCCGGCACCGTGCTCGCCCGGCTCGCCCTCCCGGCCGCGGCCGGGGGCGGTGCGGAGTACGTGCTGCACCCGGCGCTGATGGACTCGGCCATCCAGGCCTCCATGGCCCTGCACCTGGACGGCACTTCGGAGGACACCACGGTGCCCTTCGCCCTCGACCGGCTCGACCTCTTCGCCCCCTGCACGTCCTCGATGTGGGCCGTCGTCCGCACCGCGGACACCGGGCAGGCGGGCAGCACGGTCGAGCGGCTCGACATCGATCTCCTCGACGCGGACGGCGCGGTGTGCGTCCGCATGACCGGCTACGCCTCGCGCCGCTCCCCCGCGCCGGTGCCCGCGTACTTCGCGCCCGTGTGGGACGCGGTCCCGGCGGCCGAGGGCACTGTGCGCGTCCCGTCCCGGCAGGACCGCGTCCTGGTCGTCGGCGGAACGGACGCCCAGCGCGCGGCCGTTGCGCTCGACCACCCGGACTCCCGGGCGTGGCCCCTCGGGCCGGAGGCGCCGGTCGACGAGATCGCCCGCGCCCTGCAGGCCGCGGGCCCGCTCGACCACCTCGTGTGGATCGCCCCCGGCACGGCGCCGGAGCCGGGCGACGCGGCGGGCTTCGTCGCCGCGCAGGAGGAGGGCGTCATCGCGGCCTTCCGCATGATCAAGGCCCTGGTGCGGACGGGCCACGACGCCCGCCCGCTCGGCATCACCCTGGTCACGCGCCGCGCCCTCGCCACGCACGAGGGTGAGGACGTCCTGCCCGCCCACGCCGGGCTGCACGGCCTCTTCGGCTCCCTGGGCCGCGAATACACCCACTGGACCGTACGCCGCACCGACCTCGACGACACCGTCTGGCCCGCCGGCCTCACGGCCCTGCCCGCGCACTCCCACGGCGACACCTGGGCGCTCCGCTCGGGCCAGTGGCTCGGCCGCCGGCTCGCCCCGTGCGCCACGGGCCCCGCGCCCGCGGCCCCGTACCGCGAGGGCGGCGTCTACGTGGTGATCGGCGGCGCGGGCGGCCTGGGCACGGCCTGGACGCAGCACGTCGTCGAGCGCCACGGCGCCCGCGTCGTGTGGATCGGGCGCCGGGAGCACGATGCCTCCGTCGAGGCCCAGTTGCGTACCGTCCACGGCCGCGGCGAGGTCCACTACATATCGGCCGACGCCACCGACCCCGCGGCGCTGCGCCGCGCCCACGCCGAGGTCAAGAGCCGCTACGGGCGGATCGACGGCGTGATCCAGGCCGCGCTCGTGCTGCGCGACCAGACCCTGGCCGCGATGGACGAGGCCGCCTTCCGCGCGGCCCTGGCCGTCAAGGTCGACGCAAGTGCCGCCATGGCACAGGTGTTTGCGGACGAACCGCTCGACTTCGTCCTGTTCTTCTCCTCGCTCCAGTCGTTCAGCACGGCGGCCGGGCAGAGCAACTACGCCGCCGGGTGCACCTTCGCCGACTCCTACGCGCACCTGCTGTCCCGGCAGTGGGCCTGCCCGGTGAAGGTGATGAACTGGGGCTGGTGGGGCAGCATCGGCAGCGCGGCATCCGACTTCCACAAGCAGCACATGGCCCGCTGGGGTCTGCTGTCGATCGAGCCGCCGGAGGGCATGGCGGCCCTCGGCACGCTCCTCGGCGGCCCGCAGGCGCGGGCCGGGTTCGTCAGGGTGACCGGGCTCGACGCCCTCGAAGCGATCGACCCCGCGACGCGCGCGACGGTGTACGGGCGGGCTGCCGAGCGCCTTCCGGCCCACGCGGTCACCGCACGGGCCGCGGCGCCGGACGTGCGCGAGACGCTGCGGGCGATGGCCGAGTGGCGCTCGGCCGAACGCGACCCGATCCTCGCCCGGATGACCCGCGCCCATCTGCAGGCGCTCGGCGCCGACACTGTGGCGGCGCGCCAACGAGCCGGAATCCTCGACCGGTACACCACCTGGCTCGACCACGCACTGCGCATGGCCCCCGACTGCGCCCCGCCGCTCGACGTCGTCGCCCGCGAGTGGGACGAGCGCCGCGCGGCCTGGTCCGCCGACCCGGACAAGAAGGCCGAACTCGCGCTCGTCGACGCCACACTGCGCGCCCTGCCCGACATCCTGACCGGCCGCACGCGCCCGACGGACGTCATGTTCCCGCGCGGATCCGTCGAGCTCGTCGAGGGCTGCTACCGCAACAACCGGGTGGCCGACACCTACAACCGGGCCATGGCCGACGCCGCCGTCTCCGTCGTGACGGAGCGGCTGCGCCGCGAACCGGGCGCACGGCTGCGCATTCTGGAGATCGGCGCGGGCACGGGCGGCACGAGCGTGGGGATGTTCGCCGCGCTGCGCCCGTACCAGGAGCACATCGAGACCTACACGTACACGGACCTGTCGAAGGCGTTCCTCAACCGCGCACGGGCGGAGTTCGGTCCCGACGTGCCGTACCTGACGTGCACGCGCTTCGACGCGGAGCAGCCGCTCGCCGGCCAGGGCATCCCCGCGGGCAGCTTCGACCTCGTCATCGCCGCCAACGTCCTGCACGCCACCAGCGACACGCGCAACACACTGCGCAACGCGAAGGCGGCGCTGCGCGACGGGGGTTGGCTGCTGCTGAACGAGCTCGCTCAGTTCGACGTCTTCAGTCACCTCACGTTCGGCCTGCTCGAAGGCTGGTGGCTGTTCGAGGACGCGCCCCTGCGCATCCCGGGCTCGCCCGCGCTGTCGCCGGAGAGCTGGCGCGAGGTGCTGCACGGCGAGGGCTTCCCGTCGGTGGTGTTCCTGCTGCCGGAGGCGGATGCGCTGGGGCAGCGGATCATTGCGGCGGAGAGCGACGGGGTGGCGCGCCAGCGGGTCGCCCTGCGGGCGGCTGGGACGACGACGGCGCCGGCACCGACGACGGTGCCCGCACAGGCGCCCGCGCCCGTACCGGCTCCGGCTCCGGCTCCGGCTCCGGCTCCGGCTCCGCAGGCTTCCGAGCCTGCGCCCGTTCCGCAGCAGCCCGTCGCGGACCGCGGCGAGACGCTGACCGCGTACCTGCGCGAGAAGGCCGCAGAAACCCTCAGGATCCCCGCGGAGAAGATCGACCCGACGGTGTCGCTCTCGCAGTACGGCATGGACTCGATCCTCGTCCTGCAGCTCACCAACGCGCTCCGCGAGGACCTGGGCGAGGTGTCGTCCACGCTGCTCTTCGACGCGGAGTCGGTCGGGGCGCTGGCGGCGCACTTCCTCGCCGAGGGCGGTGAGCGCGTCGACGCGCTGATGTCCCATCTGCGGCCCGACGCCCCCGCCGCCCCGGCCCCCGAACCGGCGCCCGCGGCGGCAGGACTCGGCACGCTGTTCCGCACGGCGGCCCGGACGGGCAAACTGGAGCGGATCAGCACGCTGTTGGCCGCGGCCGCGGAACTCCGGCCGACGTACGCGGCCGGCGGCCCCGAGCCGGAGACCATGCGGCTCGCGGACGGCGCCCGTGACCTCCCGCTGGTCTGCGTGCCCTCGCTGATCGCACCCACCGGTGCGTACCAGTTCCTGAAGTTCGCCGCCGCACTGCGGGACCGACGCGAGGTGTGGACGGCCGCCCTGCCCGGCTACGGCACCGGCGAGCCGCTCCCCGAAACCCTGGAGGCGGCGGCCGACCGGCTGGCACGCACCCTGCAACAGCGGTTCACCGGGCGGAGGTTCACGCTCGCGGCCTACTCGTCGGGCGGCTGGATGGCCCACGAGACCGTCCGGAGGCTGGAGGCCCTGGGCACTCCGCCAGCCGCGCTGGTGCTGCTGGACTCCCCCGGGTCGACCGGCACGGCGATGTGCCGCGGCATGGCCACGATCACGCGTCGGCTCGTCGACCAGTTCCCGCAACTTCCCGTCGAGGACGACCAGTTGACAGCCATGGCCTGGTACGCGGAGCTGTTCGACGGGTGGCGGCCCGCCCCGGTGACCGCCCCGACCCTGTTCGTCGGGGCGCAGCAGGAGTGCCTGCAGGAGGTGCTCGGCGACGGCCTGCCGGACTGGCGGCCCGACTGGCACCTGCCGCACTCACGCCGGGAGGTCACCGGCAATCACTTCTCGATGCTCGAAGAGGACGCCGCCACCACCGCCGCAGCCGTCCACCAGTGGCTGACCGAGCACGTCGGTTGACCGAAACTCCGTCCCCACTGATTGAGGAACCGACCATGAATCATCTGACCAGCCTGCGCGACTATCTCGACGCACTGGCCAAACTTGACGACCTGCGCGTGATCGACGAGGAGGTGGACGTCGAGCTGGAGATCGGCGCCATCGCCCGCTACGCGACCGAGAACCGGGCGCCCGCGCACCTGCTCTCCCGCATCCGTGGCCACGAGCCCGGCTTCCGGGTGCTGACCGCCCCCGCCGCGCTGAGCAGCGACCCTAAGTACCCTTACGCGCGGGCCGCGCTGTCACTGGGCCTGGACCCGGAGACCCCGCCGCTGCGCCTGATGGACGGCCTGGTCGCGGCCCAGGCGGCGGAACCCGTGCCCCCGGTCGTGGTGCCGACGGGCCCGTGCCAGGAGAACGTCCTCCTGGGCGACGACGCCGACCTGACCCGCTTCCCGTTCCCGCTGCTGCACCAGGGCGACGGCGGCCGCTACGTCAACACCGTCGGCACGTTCGTGCTGCGCAGCCCCGACGGGAAGTGGACGAACTGGGGCATCGCCCGGACCATGCTCCACGACGCGCACCGCATGGCCACCTTCACCGGTTCGCCGCAGCACATCGGCGTCATCGACGACATGTGGCGGGAGCGCGGCGAGCACACGCCGTTCGCGCTGGTGCTCGGCGCCGAGCCGGCGGTCCCGTTCGTCTCCGCCATGTCGCTGCCCGAGCACGTGGACGAAGCCGCCTATCTGGGCGCGTACTTCGGGCACCCGCTGGAGGTCGTGCGCTGCAAGACGGTCGACCTGGAGGTCCCGGCGACCGCCGAGATCGTCATCGAGGGCTACATCGACCACGACGACCTCATCCCCGAGGGCCCGATGGGCGAGTACGCGGGCTACGTGCCCGAGCCGCACCAGTGGAACCTGCCCGCCTACCGCGTCACCGCCATCACGCACCGCAACGACCCGATCCTGCCGGTGGTGTGCGCGGGCAAGCCCGTCGACGAGGACCACACCCTCATCGGCCTGACCCACTCCGCCCGCTGGACCCACCACCTGCGCGAGAAGGGCATCCCGGTCACCGCGGCCTGGATGATCCCGGAGTCCGCCGTCCACGTCCTGGCGGTCACGGTGGACCGCGACTGGCGGGAGAAGACGGGGTTCGACTCGTCGGAGGAACTGTCCCGGGCGGTGGGCGAGGCCGTCAACGGCTTCCCGCACGGCGGGTGGTGGGTCACCCGCATCATGGTGCTCGACAACGACATCGACCCGACCGACCTGCGCGACGTCCTGTGGGGCTGGGCCACCCGCTCCCACCCGTCGGACGGCTCGCTCGTCCTGCACGACACGGCGATCATGCACATCATGGCGTGCTACACGGACGAGGAGCGGGCCACGGGCCTGGGCCCGACGGTCGTCTACGACTGCATCCGCGACCTGCGCAAGCTGCACAGCACGGCGTTCGCCGACAACTACCCGGAGGCGGTGCAGCGCCGGTCGCTGGACCTCATGTCGGGGGCGCGGCGGCCGGACGGGATGATCGGGTAGGGACTCACGCCAGCCAGTGAGGCGCCCGCCCCTGCAGAGTTGGGCCGCAGGGGCGGGCATTCGGTCAATGCGTCGGGGCTTGGGTGCGTCGGCCGGCTCGGCAATGTCGCATGACCGGCCGACTGGCGGCTGGGCCGCCGGGTTCGCGATCGTCCCCAACTCCTGTGAGTGATTGCGGTATCGATCCCACGACCAGAGGATCTATCGCGGATCGCCCGCACTCGGCGGCGACCGCACCTGGAGGCCACCCATGCCACGCCTGCCCTGGCTCGCCCGCACCAGCAGCGCCATCGGATCGCTCGGGGCCGCACTTGTCCTCGCAACCTCCGCTTCAGCAGCCACTCTTGGCACCTGCTCACTGCAGATCGACGACGGCACGGCCGTCAGCTCCCGGGAAGTCGCCGTCGGGCAGTGCGTCAATCCCTCCCTGACCACGCATATCCACAGCGTCGCCGTTGGCAGCAGGGCCGGTAGCGGGCGCGTGACCGTCTTCCAATCCCGTAACTGCACAGGCAACATCGTCAGGCAGGGCGCAAGCCCCATGTACTTCAACCCGCCCGTCAGCATCGGCTCGGTCCGCGTCGACTCCTGCCCCTGACACCGGGGGCCGGCCCGACGGACCGCCACACGCCTCAGGCCACGAACCCGACTTCCGGGTACCGCCGCGAAGCGCCCTCCAACAGATGCCCGGCATCGGCACGACCGAGCAGGTGCAGGTCGAAGAAGGCCCGCACGGTGGCCCGCACCGCCGCCACGGCGCGGGCCGCCGGAATGGTGCCGACCTGCGGGAAGCCGCCCTTCAGTTGCGGCGAGAGCGCCACGACGTCGGTGAAGGACAGGTGCTGCGCGTCGGCGAGCCGCAGGCAGCGGTGCCAGCCGCCGAGGTGCTTCCAGAACTCGGTCCACGCCGGGTCCTTCTGCAGACCGTCGTGGTCGGCGGTGTCCATGAGCAGGAACGGCCGGTCCAGCCCGCCCGTGACGACGGGGCCCCACAGCGTGCCGTCGAGGTCGATCCCGGCCCGCACCCGGCGGTCCTGGTACATGAGGGCCGCCGAGGACGCACCGCCGAGCGAGTGGCCGAACGCACCCACGCGGCCGAGGTCCAGGGTGCCGCGCAGACCGTGCGGCAGCCGGCGCCGCTCGGCGTCGGGGTTGCCGCCGCGGTCCAGGACGGCGAGGCAGTCGAGGACGAACCGCAGGTCGTCGGCGCGGACGGCGACGGCCTTCCTCATCTCGTCCTTGTCGCGCCCGACGACGGTACGCGTCTGGACGCGCCCGCCGGGGAACTCCACCTCGCCGGAGTCGTGCGGGTGGTCGACGGTGACGACGACGTAGCCCCAGGACACCAGGTCCTCGACGACGAGGGTGTTGAAGGAGCGGTCGGAGCCGAACCCCGGCGAGTACAGCAGCACCGGCCGACGCCCGTGCCGGGCGACCGGCGCGGTGTCGGCACTGTGGGTCATCGGCATCGCGTAGCCGTCGAGCTTGCCGGGGTACGTGTCCTTCACCGCACGGGCAGCGCCCTCCGACAGCCACGGCAGCATCGCGTGACCGCGGGTGCCGTGCGCCGGGTAGTGCAGGGTCGCCATCAGCTCACGCGGCTGCCCGGAGTCCGTCCACGGGTCCTTGCGGGCCAGGTCGACGAGGTGAAGCTGCACGGCACCGACATGCTCGGGCCCGGTGGGCCCGTCCAGGCGGAGGGGGGTGAGGGCCGGGGCGGGCGCGGTGGATGCGGGGGCGGCAACGGCGACGGGCGCGGCGGCACCTGCGGCGAGCACACCGAGGCCGGCGGCTATCAGGGTGCGGCGTGCGGGTCGGACGATCGACACGATGCTCCTTTCGACGGGCCGTCAGCCTAGGTCACGCCGTTGGGGGCAGGGTGGTTGGGCCACACCGGATTCATGGTTTCTGCCACCGGGGTGGTTGGTTCCGGTGACTGGTAGGCGGCATATTGCCAGAAAAGGGATGAACAGCAGGGCCCGTTGAGCTTCCGGTGTCAGAAACCACGATTCAGTCAGGCCGGCCCCAACTGGAGCCCCGCTCAAGCAGCCGGTACCTCGCGTGCCAGATCCGACAGCCAGTGAGGGGAGTCAGGAGCACGAATGATTTCGCACACTGTTGCCCGCAGCCTGCGTCGGCTCCGCCCGGAGGCAACGTTCTCGAGCAATGGAGGCAACGACAGCAGAGTGGACTCACATTCACGCCACGCTTGCCCGGATGCATAAGCCGCCAGCAGAGCAACACTATAGTAGAGGATCACACGCCTGTTTGAGTCGCTCTCGATGGCAAGCTCCAGGGCACGGCGCAGTTTTGGGACGGCTGCACTGGGCTCGCCGAGAGCCAGCAAGGCTTCACCTTCATGCCCTGCAAGTTCCCGGTCATCAACCCACCAGGTCCATGAAGGATCGCGAGTGGTGATCGAATCCGCCAACGCGCTTCTCGCAATGGCGAACTCGATCAAAGCCTCCTGCCGATGCCCTGCGTCCGCAAGCGCACGCGCCTTGCGGATGCGTGCAAGCAGCGCCACTCGGGGAGGCACCCGGGGTTCGTCAAGGATCCCCTCCGCGATACGAAGCGATTCCCCCGGCCGCTGGTTCTCGATCCCGTGCATGGCAAGCATGTCCAGGGCGAACCAACCCATGGGTTTATCTCCGGCATGCCGCGCCAGCATGTGTGATTCAAGGAAAGCTGTGCGTGACTCCCCTTGCTGACCTGCATCGAACAACAGCCATCCGGAAATCTCCGCCACTTCGGCCACAGTGGCCAGATATTCTGACTGAGCCTTGCCGGGAACCAAGCCAGCGTCCAAACGCTTTTGACCTGCCCGCCAGACCTGCACAGCAGCCTGTGCCACTGCGTCGCCACCGTACTTGTTGTCGTGATCTAGAAGGTACTCAACGCTGGTCCGCATATGCTCGATATCTGCATTAGCGCCAGTCGCGACACCAGCCCTGGCTGACTTCATGAACGCGGTCAACGACCCATCGGTGCCGAGAAGTTCATCCAGAGCCACTGCAAGCTGCTCGGAAGGCTGCTGCTTCCCGTTCAGCACCCTGGACAAGTAGGCCGGATCGTACCCAAGTTCGCGTGCAGCGGCTCTTATGGACAGCCCCTTGGACACCAGTGCGGCACGCACGCGGGAAGCGAAGTCGTTCATGACAACTCCAGGGTGTTGACCAGTGCCTCCGAGGATAGTCAACGCCAGTCAACTCCCGCGACGGCCTTGCGATCCGGTAGTCATGACGATGCCGAACCCCGGCGGCCGTGCAACTGGCCCCGGGGCGTGACCAACGCCGAGAAGGAGCGCCGACATGCGCAACCGTATCCGCCGCCGGCTCCAGCAGACCAGGGAGCCCCGCAAGTGACCCGTTCCGTCATGCGGTTCGCCCGCTGGAAGATCACATCCGTCAAGGTGCCCGGCAACCCCCTGGTGACGCACGAACTGTCCTGCGCCGCCTGCGAATCGAGCTCCGGGCCGTGCGCGGAGGTCGATACCGCCCTCGACTGGGCCATGGGGCACTCCGGTGCCAACCCGTCCCACACCGGCTACCGGGAGATCGCACGTCGGCACTGGAAGACCAGCCTGGAGGAACCGATCGTCTCACTGTGACCGCGGCCCATGGCCGTCGTTTTACTCTGCGTGCGTTGGCGATGGACGGCGACCTGGGCCCTGTGTGCCGCGGTCGCGTACGGGTTGATATCGGGGTGGCCACCGCGGGATCCGGCACGGATAACCGCTGCCGCTGCGGCACTGAGCAGCGTCCTTGCTCTGTTCGGAGTGGTGTCGGCGTGGGCCCGGCGCACCCGCAGGGGACGTGTGAACTCCCACAGTGGACAAGTCACGGACGCCGCCGAAGTGTTGGCCCGCACGGTCTGTCGGCAGTGGGAGGAAGAGGCGGCGCTCCGGCAGTTGTACGACCCGGCGCCGCTGCCTGTGGTCTGGTCGGACAGTTCCCACCCGGGAGTGTCCGACCACCGCCGACTGGTGGGCACCACTGTGGTCTGCCGGGCCGGCAACCCACAAGTACTGACCGCCATGTTCGGGTCACTTGCGCGTCAGCGCCTTGTCGTACTGGGGTCGGGAGGATCGGGGAAGACGACTTTCGCCCTCCTGCTGATGCTCGCCCTGCTGCGCACACGCACCACCGGCGACCCGGTGCCGGTGCTCTTCTCACTCTCCTCCTTCGATCCCGCACGCGAGTGCGCCAGGAGCTGGCTGCGCCGCCGCTTGACCGTGGACTACCCGGCGATAGCCGACGCCGAGACCTACGGTGCCAGCGCCATCGAGGACCTCCTCACCGAGCACCGCCTGATCCCCGTGCTCGACGGTCTGGACGAACTCCCCGAACGAAGCCGGGCAGCGGCCCTGACCTCCCTCAACGGCACCCTGCCGTCCCACACTCCTCTCGTCCTCACCTGCCGCACCGACGACTACGTACGGGCGGTGGCGGAGAGCAGCGTCCTGACCGGAGCAGCGGTCCTGGAGCCCGCACCCGTACGCACCAGCGATGCCCTCGCCCTGCTGAGGCTGGCCACGCCACCGGGACCGCGCCAGCACGGCTGGGACACCCTGGCCAAGCACCTCGACCACGAGCCGGACGCCCCCGCCGCACAGGCCCTGACCAGCCCGCTGATGGTGGCCCTGGCCCGGTCCGTCTACGCCGACAACGACAACGACCCCGCCGAACTCGCCGACACCCAGCGCTTCTCCGCGCCCATCGACATCGAGCGTCACCTCCTCGACGCGCTGATACCCACCCTCTATCGCCGTGCCCGTCAGCAACACCCCGCCCGCAGCTGGGACCCCCGGCAGGCCTGCGACCACCTCGCCCGACTCGCCGCGGGGATGTGCGCCCAGGGCACCTACGACCTGGCGTGGTGGCAGCTCTACCGATGGACACCGGCCCTCGCCAGGCCATGGCGGCGTTCATGGACATGGGCTCTGGTCACCTGCATCGGACTGCTGCTGACCACGTCGATCCTGGTGACCGTCCTGGACATGCACTCATGGCCGGAGATCCAGCGGTGGTCCACCCTGTCGGCACTCGAAGTCCTGATCAACGTTCCCATGATGGGCCTCAGCGGCCTGATCACCAGACGGGAACGCAGCATGACCCGTGCAGCCGCCCTGGCTGCCGCCATCGCCGTGTCCGGTGGACTTGCGGCGACACCAGCAGGTCTGTACTACTACCACGGCTTTCCCGGAACGCTGCTCGTCGCCGCCATCGGTTTCCCCTGCTTCAGCCTGTGGCTCGTACTGCTCGGCGTCGGGCTGCCGACGCCTCCTCATATGCCCAGTCGGCGTCGCCCTGCCCGGGGACGCCGGCGCGGTCAACTGCTCCGCGCACTTGTACTCGTCGTCGGCGTCGCCACCATCTGTCAGACCTTCTACGCCGGATACACCCTTGCCGGGTACGGAACTGTCCTTCCGCCCGGAACCGTGCCATGGGGCCTGGTGATCGGCACCATGACCGGTACAGGGCTGGCCGCTCTGAAATGGGTCCGTGACCCGTCCACTGCTGAAGACGTGGCAACGGCCACGTCCTCCGTCCAAGCCGATCGCCTGATTTCGCTGATCAGCGGAGCGGCCTGCATGGTGGTCTACTGCATCGCCGATGGCGCGGCGCGGGTCATGCCCTGGGAATCGTCCGACCCGTGGCGCACCACCGTCTTCGCGGCCGTCAACGGGGGCATCCTCGGTGCCGCCAACGCCCTGGCCGCCCACTCCTGGCCCCACTACACCATCGCCCGCCTGCTCCTCGCCGCCCGCAGCCAACTCCCCTGGCGGCTCCAGGCGTTCCTCGCCGACGCGCACCGGCTCGGCATCCTCCGCCAGGTCGGCCCCGTCTACCAGTTCCGCCACGCCCACCTCCAGGACCACCTCGCGCAGTCGGGCCCCCGCCACCATGACGGGGGCCCTTCCTAAGTGCTTCCGACAGCAAAAACCCCGAATTTCCGCACGCAAAAACGAGGGTTTCCGCTGTCGGAAGCAACTGCCCCCCCCCCCCCCCCCCCGAACCGGCCCTACCGGTCGAACCAGACGTGCACCTGCCCCGTCCCGATCCCGTTCTCGTACTCCCCGAAGCGGCGCCCCCGCCCCCGCCAGGACTCGCCGCCCAACGCCCCGGCCAGCATCAGGTAGTGGCCGAACCGGGCCTCGGGTGCGTACCGCAGGTACTCCGGCATGGTGCCGATCACGCGATCGTGCCGGCCCTCCTCCAGCCACGCGATGCGCTGTTCGTCCGCCGCCCGCGCCTCCGCGGTGACGATGTGCGCCGGGTCCCCGGCCATCCGGTTGCGCAGTTCGGCCAGCGGCCAGAAACGGTGGGACAGGCCGCCCGAGGCGACGAGCAGCACCCGCCGCTCCACGCTCCCGATCGCCTCTCCCACGCACGCGCCGATCCGCAGGAAGTCCTCGGTCGTGGCCGTCTGGCACACCGACACCGACACCCACGGCTTGTCCGGCTTCCCCAGGTACGTCCAGAGATTGAGCGTCGCGTAGTGGATCGGTAGGTAAGGATCATCATTCGCACTCACCCACAGCGAGCGCTTCTCCGCCAACTCCGCAACCGCACCCGCCAGTTCCGGGTCCCCCGGCACGTCGTACGGCAGCCGGCTGATCGCGCCCGGCATCTCGTCCGAGGTGAACAGGCCCTCGCGGCGCGCATGGGAGGTGATCACCGCCTCCGTCGTCGTCGCCCAGTGCGAGTCGAAGACGACCACCGTGTCGTACTCCGCCGCCTCGATCACCTCGCTCCGGAGCCGCTCCAGGCCCGTCGCCAAGCTGAAGTCACGGCCGCCGTTCTCCTTCAGCCGCATCTCCTCCGGGAACATGATGACGGGTGCGTGCGAGAGCAGGCCCGCACCGGTGACCTCACCCATGGTCCGCCTCCGGCACCAGCAGGAGCTTGCCGCTCGTGCGCCGCGCCGCCAAATCCGTGTGCGCCCGGTGCGCCTCCGGCAGCGGGTACGTCCCGCTGACCGTGAACGTCAGCGTGCCGTCCAGCAGGCCGGCGAACACCTCGCCCGCGCGCCGCTCGAACTCCTCGACCGTGGCCCGGAAGTGCTCCAGGTACGGGCGCGTCAGGGTCAGCGAGCCGCCCCACAGCAGCCGCATCACGTCGACGGGCGGCACCGCCCCGCTCGCGCCGCCGAAGAGGACGAGCGTGCCGCGCATCCTCAGCGAGGCGAGGCTGGCGTCGAAGGTGGCGGCGCCGACGCCGTCGTACACCGCGTGCACGCCCTTGCCGTCGGTGAGGCGGCGCACCTCGGCGGCCAGGTCCTCGGTCTCCGTGTAGCGGAGGACTTCGTCCGCGCCGTTGGCCCGGGCCAGCTTCTCCTTCTCCTCCGTCGACACCGTGCCGATGACGCGCACGCCGCGCCGCTTGAGCAACTGCGTGAGCAGCAGCCCCACTCCACCCGCCGCTGCGTGCACGAGCACCGTCTCGCCCTCGCGCGCCGGGTAGGAGTCATGAGCGAGGAAGTGGGCGGTCATGCCGTGGACGAGCACGCCGCCCGCGGTGCGCAGGTCGAGGCCGTCGGGCACGACGATCGCCTTGTCCTCCGGGACGAGGAGGCGCTCCGCGTAGCTGCCGAGGACGGTCGTCCAGGCGACCCGGTCGCCGGGCTCGAAGCGGGTCACCCCGAGGCCGACGGCCAGGACGGTGCCCGAGCCCTCCTCGCCCGGTATGCACGGCACGGGCAGCGGGTAGCGGCCTTCCCGTCGGTACAGGTCGATGAAGTTGACGCCGGCCGCGGCGAGTTCGACGAGGATCTGGCCCTCGCCGGGGGCCTCCGGGTCCGGCTTCTCGACGTACAGCTGGACCTCGGGCCCGCCCGTCTCGCGGATCTCGATCGCGTGCATCAGTGGGTGCTTCCCTTCACATCGGTCAACTCGACCTGGTACGTGCGCAGCCAGTCGTCGAGACGGACGGTGGACTCCACGAGGATCCGCTCGAACTCGGACAGGCTGCCGGTGGCGGTCTTGGCGGTGAGACGGCGTACGGCGTCACCGTCGAGGAACGGGCTCAGCGGCGCCTCGCCCTCGCCGGTCGCCGTGGCGAGGCCGGTGATGAGGGCGCGGTCGTAGGCGGGGTCCTGGATCGAGGGGTAGGCGGCCTTCTTGCGGCGCAGCACCGACTCGGGCAGCAGGTCGGCGGCCGCCGCGCGCAGCAGCGCCTTCTCCTCGCCGCTGAAGGTCTTCATCTCCCAGGGGACGTTGAAGACGTACTCGACGAGGCGGTGGTCGCAGAACGGGACCCGCCCCTCCAGGCTGCTGGCCATTCCCATGCGGTCCTTCTTGTCCAGCAGGATGGGCAGCCACCGTGTGAGGGTGACGTAGCCGAGTTCGCGCGTGCGGC
This sequence comes from Streptoverticillium reticulum, assembly GCF_047456005.1. Lineage (NCBI taxonomy): Bacteria > Bacillati > Actinomycetota > Actinomycetes > Kitasatosporales > Streptomycetaceae > Streptomyces > Streptoverticillium reticulum. The sequence goes on from NZ_CP179755.1 coordinate 1,634,355, forward strand.
GCTCCTCCGCGTTCTCCCCCTCCAACTGCGGGACTTCGGCGAGGGCCGTGCGGTACAGGTCGGCCTGGTACTCCTCCAGGTCGATCCCGTCGACGAACCAGGGGTGGAACAGGTTGCGCGGGTCGAGGCCGCGGTGGGCGCCCAGCTTGAGCCAGGGGAAGGTGTCGGCGCTGCGCGCCCCCGGGTCGGAGAACCACAGGTAGCCTCCGAAGACCTCGTCGGCGCCCTCGCCGGACAGTGCCACGGTGGCGTGCTCGCGCACGGCGGCGAACAGCAGGTACAGCGAGACGTCCAGGTCGGCGAAGTTGAACGGCAGGTCCCAGGCACCGAGGACGGTGCGGCGGACGGCGGGGTCCAGCAGCCGGCCCCGGTCGAGGACGATGGCGTGGTGGTCGCTGCCCACGTGCCGGGCGACTTCCAGCGCGTACGGGCCGTCCGGCGTCGGCCGGATGGGGTCGGCCTGGAAGTTCTCGGTGTGGCCGGTGAAGTCGACGGAGAACGTGGACAGTTGCCCGCCGTCCGCGGCACGGGCGCGTGCCGCGAGCGCCGTGACGGTGCTGGAGTCCAGGCCGCCGGACAGCAGCGAGACCAGCGGCACGTCCGCGACCATCTGGCGCGGCACGATGTCGTCGAGCAGGTCGCGGACGGTGGCGATGGTGGTGCGCAGGTCGTCGGTGTGCGGCCGGGACTCCAGGGCCCAGTAGCGCTCCTCGCGGATGCCGTCGCGGCCGACGCGCAGCAGGTGGCCGGGCTTGACCTCGTGCATGCCGCGGAAGGGGACGCGTCCGGGGGTGCGCAGGAACAGCAGCGCGTCGCACAGCTCCTCCGCTCCCGCGGTGGCCTGCGCCAGCGGGTTGGCGAGGATCGCCTTGGGCTCGGAGCCGAACAGCACGCCGTCGGATGTGGGGTAGTAGAAGAGGGGCTTGACGCCCAGCCGGTCCCGTACGAGGAGGAGTTCCTCGCGGGCGGTGTCCCAGATTGCGATGGCGTACATGCCGTTGAGGCGGTGGACGAAGTCCGTGCCCCACTGGAGGTAGGCGCGCAGGGCGACCTCGGTGTCGCTGCGGGTGGTGAACCGGTGGCCCAGCAGGGCGAGTTCCTCGCGCAGTTCCCGGAAGTTGTAGATCTCGCCGCCGTAGGAGATCACGGCCCGGGGCGTGCCGTCGCGGGGGCCGGGCTCGGGGGTGCGCATCGGCTGCGTGCCGTGTTCGAGGTCGATGATGGCGAGGCGCCGGTGGCCGAGGGCGGCGTGGGTGTCGAGCCAGGTGCCGCCCGCGTCGGGCCCTCTCGCGATCAGGGTCCGGGTCATGGCCTCGACGGCCAGGGTCTGGCGGGTGAGGTCGCGGGTGAAGTCCACCCATCCGGTGATGCCGCACATGTCAGGTGACCTCGTTTCCGGGCAGGCCGGTCCGGTCGAGCCAGGGGCCGCGGCGCCAGCCGTCGATGTCGTAGTCGTCGAGGCAGTCCTGCACCATGGCCTCGTAGCGGGCGAGGCTGCCGCGGCGGGTCGCCCAGCGCAGGGCGTCGAGGCGGATCTGCTCGCCGTTGCCCGAGTAGTTGCGCTCGTACAGTTCGTGCCGGCCGCCGAACTCGGTGCCGATGGCGTCCCAGACCAGCTTGAGCAGCTTGATGCGGTCGACGGCACTGGAGTCGGATCCGCGGTAGAAGCGGTCGATGAGCGGCCGCAGTTCGGGGTTGGCCAGGTCGCGGCCGCTGGAGGGCACGGCGAGGGGCGCGCCGCCGAGGGTGGTCTCGAACAGCTCGTGGACCCGTTCCCACACCTGCGCGTTGTACATCCGCATCGCGGAGGCGTGCTCCAGGCGCGGCACGACGGTGCCGCCGCTGCCGGGCTCGGGGTCGTACGCCATGGCCGAGGTGAGCGCCCACACCATGTCCCGCATGGTGATCAGCTCGCCGACGGCGGCCTGCACGCCGCGGAACTCGTCGGTGCCGTTGGCCTTGGTGCCGCGGGAGAGCAGCCCGGCCATCAGCTCCAGTTTGACGCTCAGCCGGGTGCCGGACTGGAAGTTGTAGAGGTTGGGGAAGCCGGAGGTGGCGTAGAAGCCGGTGGCGCGCGGGATGTCGCGGTGGACGAGGACGTCCTCCCAGGGGATCAGGGCCTCGTCGAGCAGCAGCACGGCGTCGTTCTCGTCGAACCGGCTGCTCAGCGGGTAGTCGAACGGATCGCCCTGCCCGTAGGGGGTGCGGCAGACCAGCTTCACGCCGGGGTTGTCCATGCGGACGAAGAAGACGAGCGCGAAGGCCTCCGCCTTGCCGGGTACGAGGGCGGCCGAGCCGACGGGGGCGACGAAGCCCGCGTTGGTGATCGCGGAGCCGGTGGCCAGCATCTTGGCCCCGCTGACCACGACTCCGGCGTCCGTCTCGCGCACGGCGTGCACGAAGACGTCCTCCATGTCGTGGATCGGCTGCTTGCGGTCGACCGGCGGGTTGATGATGACGTGGTTGAGATAGAGCGCCTTGCTCGCGAACTCGCGGTACCACGCGGTGGCGTTGTCGGCGAACGGGCCGTAGTAGTCGGCATTGACGCCGAGGCCCGCCATGAACGACGCCTTGTACTCGGGGGTGCGTCCGAGGAACCCGTAGCCCATCCGCGCCCAGGTGGCGATCGCCTCGCGGGCCTCGACGAGCTCGGCCGCCGAGCGGCTGGGCTTGAAGAACTTGTGGGTGCGGATGCCGGTGTCCGCGTCGACGCCGGTGAGCACGTCGGCGGTGGCCGGGTCGTGCAGGGCGTCGTACAGCCGGGCCACGGACAGCGCGGAGTTGCGGAAGGCGGGGTGGGTGGTGACGTCCTTGACGCGCTCGCCGTTGAGATACACCTGACGGCCGTCGCGCAGGCTCTCCAGGTAGGCGTCACCGGTCATGAGGTCATTGGTGCCAGGGGTGGCATGGGTGGCAGTCATCGCACCAGTCCAGGGTTGTCGAGGGCGGGGGTGCCGAGCACCTGGACGCGGCGCAGGTGCCGGGGGGCGCCGCTGGTGAAGGCGTTACGGCCGTGCAGGAGCGTGTAGTTGTCGGTGATGACGACGTCGCCGGTCTGCCAGGTGTGGGCGTACAGGTGCGCGGGATCGTACAGCGCGGCGCGCAGGCCGGTGTGGAACTCGGCGAGTTGGTCCTCCGGGAGGCCGGTGAAGGCCAGGTCCGGGTGATTGACGAAGCCGGCGTCGTCGGCCGCGGTGGGCTCGTTGTAGCGGATGACCGGGGTGCCGGTGACGGGGTGGGCGTCCACGACGGGCGAGACGGTGACGCTGTCGTAGTACTCCATCGTGCGCTGATAGGTGCCGGTCACCTGGGACCAGCGGGCGGCCGTCTCCGGGTCGGTGTTCTCCAGCACGGCGGCGGTCTGGGAGAACGTCGTCTCACCGCCGTTGCCGGGGCCGGGGGCGTGGACGCACTGGAACACCTGGAACTCGGGGATCTGTTCGCGGTACATGCCGTCCCAGTGCATGGGCATGTGGCTGTGGTCGAAGATGTGGTCCTCGGGCTTCTCCTGCTCGACGAGCTCGAGCACGGTCCCGAAGGGCCAGACGCTGAGCTCGCCGAAGCCCTCGCAGTACGCGGACAGTTCGCCGGGCGTGGCGAAGACGTCGAACCCGCGGAGGAGCACGAGATGGTGCTCCCGGACGAGCGCACGCAGCGCGGGCACGTCGAGGGAGGTGACGGGCGTGCCGGCTTCGGGCGCGTGGATGGCGCGCCCGAAGGGCGTGATGGGGGTGGTGTTCATGGGTGTTCTCCAGTGGTGTACATGGGGCTGCGCCCCGTAAGGGGCGCGGGGAACTGCGCGACCAGCCCAAGCCGACCCGCAGACGCAGAACTAGAGCACGTAGTGGGTGGCGCGCCCGCCGACGAACACAGCCCGTGCGCCGGCCCGTTCGGCCTCCGCACGCTTCATGAGCGTGTGCCGCCCGTCCTGCTCGACGGCAACGGAGTGCCACGGCGTAAGCCACGCGTCCGGCGTATCGCCGAGCAGAATGCCGATCTTCTCCGTGCTGCAGGGCTGCGGATGGATCGACAAACGGATGGCCGACGGGAAGAGTCGGCCCAGCAGGTCTCCCCAGGCCCTGCTGCGCTGGATGACCCGGTAGGCCAGATCCCGGCACCGCCGCTGCAGCGCGGACCGCGTCCCCGTGTAATCCGGACCGGACAGGTCCTCCAGCATGAACCGGGTGATGCCGCGGTACATGGCGAGCGGGGCGCCGCCCGCGCGGACTTCGGCGCGCAGTTCGTCGAGCGTCGGGGCGTAGGCGGTGGAGAGCATGGTGCGCATCTCCTCGTGCCCGGCGCCGCTGTAGACGTCGTCGAGGGTGAACTGTTCGAGGTGACCGGCGCCGATCCTGGTGATCATGCGGTCGAGTTCGCGGGCGTAGGCGGTGACGTTCTCGTCGCTCACGCCGAGGAGGTCGTTGAACACGCGTCCGTCGGAGCAGATGGTGATGGCCGCTCCGGGCGGGTAGATCTCGCCGATGCGCTCGCACAGTTCGTTCAGGAAGCGCAGGGCGAGTTCCTCGGCGAGGTCGGGCAGCGGGCCCAGGACCTTGGCCGGGTTGGGGGACTTCGTGGGGAAGGCGGGCAGCACGAAGTCGATGCGCCGCCCGCTCTCCATGGCGCTGCGGACCGTGTCCAGGTGGTGCCTGGCGCACCGCAGGCAGACCCTTCCGGTGCAGCCTCCGTCGCGCATTCTGCGCTGGTGCGCCAGGACCTCCCGGATGACTTCTATGGAAACCAGCTCGATATCGGGTGCGGCGAGATCGGACACCGCGCCTCCCTTCGTGGACTGGCTCCCACCGTGCTCGGCGTGCGCATGAGAAACGCACAAGGCCTGCGCAGTTGTCCGGTGCGTGATCGCGCCCCGTCAGGGGCGCGGGGAACTGCGCGAGCAACCACGCACGGCCCGCAGCCGACGACGCACCGCCTTCCCGCAGAGCGCTCAGGCACGCGCCGGCGGCCCCCCGAGCTCCCGCTGGGCGAGCCCCGCCCAGTACGGCATGCGCAGGCTGCGGAACCCGGTCAGGGCCCGGTTGAGGTGGTCGGCCGCGGCGCCGAGGTCGCCGAGTGCGGTGTGGGCGCGGCCGAGCCAGTAGTCGGTGAAGGCGGTGCCGCGGCGTTCGCCGAGCTCGGTGAAGACGGCGGCCGCCGCGCGGAGCGGGCCCAGTGCCCGGGCGGCGGCGGCCGGTCCGGGGCCGTGCTCGGCGTGTGCACGGCCGAGGGTCATCAGCGCGTAGGCCTCGCCGGGGCGGTGCCGCACCTTGCGGAAGAGGACGAGGGCGCGGTCGAGGTGGCCGGCGGCCCGGTCGGTGCGGCCGGCGGAGAGTTCGGCCCAGGCGAGCAGTTGCAGGATGTCGGCGAGGGCGAGCGGGTGTCCGAGGCGCTCGGCCGTCTCCAGGGCGGGTGCCAGGGTGTCGACGGCCTCGGCCCCGCGCCCCTGGCAGACGAGCGCGAAGGCGAGGCTGCGCAGGGCGATGACGCGGCCGTGCTCGTCGCCGAGCCGGCTCATCACGGCGACGGCGGAGGCCGCGTCGTCGTGGGCGAGGTCCGCCATGCCCCGGTCGGCGACGGCGATGCTGCGGTGGATGCGCAGCCGGGCGGCGTGGTGCGCCTCCCCCAGTTCGTCCAACTGCGCGATGGCGGTGGCGTACCGGGTCATGGCGTCGTCCACGCGGCCGCGGACGCCCGAGACGCGGGCGAGGGAGCCCTGGGCGACCGCGGCGGCGACGGTGTCGCCGACCGCTTCGGCGCAGGCGAGTGCGGCCCGTGCCACGTGTTCCCACTCGTCCCACCAGTTCCGTACGTGGCAGACGTCCTCCATGGCGGAGGCGAGCGCGGCGGCGTGCGTGCAGTATCCGGACTCCGATGCGAACTGGGCCGCGGTGACGAGGTTGGTGCGCTCCCCCTCCAGCCATCCGACCAGGTCTCCCTCGACCTGCGGGAGTTGGTCGCCGGTGCCGCCGCGGATGAGCTGGTGGCCGGCCGCGCGGACCCGGGAGAGCCAGCCGTCCAGGACCCGGGCCACCGCGGCCTGCCGGCCGGCCTCCGGTTCCTCGGCGAGGGCGCGTTCGGCGGCGTAGACGTGGAGCAGGTCGTGCATCCGGAAGCGCGGCTGGCCCTGGACGTCGATGCCCTCGACCTGGAGCAGGTTCGCGTCGAGCAGGACGTCCGTCGCGTCGTCCGGGTCGGGGGCGCCGAGCAGGGCGGCGAGGGCCCAGCCGGGGAACTCCGGCGAGGGGAGCATGCCGACGGCGCGGAACGCGCGGGCGGCGTCGGGCGCCAGGCCGTGGTAGCTGGCGGCGACGCTGGTGCGGACGGCGAGGTCGCCGACGGTGAGCTCCGCCAGCAGGGTCTGTTCGTCGGCGAGCCGGTCGGCCAGGCGCCCGATCCGCCAGTGCGGGCGGCTCGCGAGTCGTGCCGCGGTGACCCGCAGGGCCAGCGGCAGTCCGGCGCAGCTGGCCAGGATCCGCTCGGTCTCGGCCGGTTCGGCGGCGAGCCGCCGGGGGCCGACGATGCGCTGCAGCAGGTCCTGCGCCTCCGCGTCGTCGAACGGGTCGATGTCGACGAGTTCCGCGCCGGTCAGTCCGGTCAGCCGGGCCCGGCTGGTGACCAGGGCCGCGGAGCCCGGGGTGCCGGGCAGCAGCGGACGGATCTGGGCCTCGTCGCGGGCGTCGTCGAGCAGCACCAGCACCTTGCGGCCGGACAGCAGCGAACGGAACATCGCCGCGCGGTCCTCGGTCGCCTCGGGGATGGACGAGCCGGAGACGCCCAGACTGAGCAGCAGGTCGGCGAGGATCGCGCCGGCGTCGCGGTGGGGGCCGCGGGCGCCGTCCAGGTGCAGGAAGAGCCGGCCGTCGGGGAAGGCGTCCCGCATCCGGTGGGCGAGCCGGGTCGCGAGGGTCGTCTTGCCGACGCCGGGCAGGCCGGTGAGGACGACGACGGGCACGGCGCAGGGCGAGCCCGTCCGGAAGGGCGCACCGGGCGACGGGTCGAGCAGCCCGCGGGCTCGCGCCAGCACCCGGTCCCGGCCGACGAAGTCGGTCTCGTCGGCGGGGAGTTGGCTTCTGAACTGCCAGACGACCCCGGCGTGCACGGGCGGGGCGGGGTCGGGCGGGGCGCCCAGTGCGGGGTCGCGGGCGAGCACGGCGCGGTGCAGGCGGCGGAGTTCGGAGCCGGGTTCGAGGCCGAGTTCGTCGCGCAGGACGGCGCGGGCGCGGGCGTAGGACTTCAGGGCGTCGCCCGGGCCGTGCCAGCGGTACTGAGCAACCATCAGCCGGGCCCACAGGGACTCGCGCAGCGGGTAGCGGGCCACTTCCGTGCGCAACAGGCCGGTCAGCTCGCGGGGTTCGCCGAGCGCCAGCCGGGCCTCGGCGTAGTCCTCGAGTGCGGCCAGCCGCGCCTCCTCGATGCGGGCGGCCTCGATGTGCAGGGCGTCGTGGTGCACGACGCCTTCGTACGGGGCGCCGCGCCACAGCGCCAGCGCCTCCTGCAGGGCCTGGGCCGCGGCCCGGTGTTCCCCGCCGGCCAGGGCGGCGCGGCCCCGCGCGGCGAGCTCGTCGAACCGGTGCAGGTCCAGTTCGCCGTTGCGCAGCTGCAGCCGGTAGCCGCCGTGGCCGAGGCTCAACCTGTCCTCTCCGGAGGCCGGGTTGAGCACTCGGCGCAGGACGGCTACGTAGCTGCGGACGTTGGCCTGGGCCGACGCGGGCGGGGCCACGCCCCAGACCGCGTCGCTCAGCCGGTCCACGGAGACCGGGGTCCCGGCGTTGACGAGCAGCATCGCGAGCAGGGTCCGCTGTTTGGGGCCGCCGAGCGGCAGGGCACGGCCGTCGGCAAGCGCCGCCAGGGGCCCCAGCACCTTGAACTCGACGCGCGGAAGCTCCACCGCAGGACCGCCCTTCTGTGGCCGCACGGCAGGGAGCGTGCGCACTCTTTACGTAAGGTTCGAACAACGACAAGTTCGACCCTACGGTCCGGGCGGCGGAAGAGTGTCCCGGTGGAACCTGTGACGCCGGTGTGTCAACGCACGGCCGGGCGGCTTTGTTTCACGCTGCGTCCGATGCTGGGCTCGATACCGGGCTCGATGCCGGGTTTCACGCCGCGGTCGCCGTGGCGAGCGCCGCCTCGGACGGCCTCACGACGACGAACCCCTGTCCCGGCGCGGCGGCGAACCCCTCGGTGTGCCGGGCGAGATGCTCGGAGATGGGCGTCCTCATGTGGTACAGGACCACCGAGGAGGAGACTCCGAAGATGGCGGGCGAGTCCACGAAGAGCGGGGCCTCGGCCTTGAGGTAGTCGAGCCCGGCCTGGATGTGGGCGGCGGTGACGGTGCCGTCGGCGCCGGGGCGGTGCTCGACGATCTGCTGCACCATCGCCTCGCAGATCGGGGCGAATTGCGCATCCTCGTCGATGGCCCGGTCGGTCCGCTCCGTCACGGCCCGGTAGACGGGCAGGTCCATGAGCTCGGACAGGGCCCGTACCCGGAAGCGCGCGGCGTCCGGCCCCAGCCGCTCCAACGCCCGCCGGATTCTTCGCCGGACGTCCTTGAGCGTGGTCCGCACCGATTTTGCGGCGTTCTCCGGAGTGCGGCCGTCCGCGACGAGCATCGAGTCGATATGGGTGTCGACGTACACGACGTCGACCTGTTCGAAGGCGCTGCCCGCCCAGTCCAGGAGGGCGGTGAGCCGGTCCTGGTTGAAATAGCTGTTGCCCGCGCTGATGCCGATGAGGGCGTGCTCGCCGCGCTGCCACAAGGTGCGGCACCGTTCGCTGAGCGGCTCCGCGTCCATCACCAGGGCCGGGGACTGTGTAAAGACGCCCTCCGTCATGACGTGGGCTCCTGCAGTGCGGTGGCGGTCTGCAGGCACAATTCGTCGAGAATTCCGGCGAGATCGATGTCGCCGCCCATGGGCGAGAACATGACCCCGTCCAGGCGCTCCCGCACCGCGGTGAGCTCGGGTGTGCTCGCCCCGGCCCGCTCCAGGATCTCCAGCGTGCGGCGGGCGGCGTCCGCGCAGCGGAACGCGCCGTAGTCCGCGGGCTCTTCGAGGAGCCCGCGGCCGCTGCTCAGGAGATAGGCGGCCAGGAGGGCTATTTCCTCATGCAGTCGGTTCTGCGACAGCACCGTTTCCCCAGGATTCATAGCTGATCACCTCGTTCTTGTCACGACGGTCGGACGGCGTGGGCCCCTGCGCGGGACGGCCGACGGGCACCAGCAGCAGCGGCTCCAGGTACTCCGGCAGGTCCAGCAGCAGCCGGATCACCTCTTCCCGGAAGCTGCTGACCGGGCAGCCGCCCAGTCCCATGGCGTGCGCGGAGAGCAGCAGGTTCTCCACCGCCATGGCGACGCAGAGCTTCGACGTGTCGTAGATCTTCCGTGAAATGTCGCCGGAAAAGCCTGCCGCCATACGCCGGTCGACACAGGCCACGACAATGAATGCGGGCGTTCCGATCATTCCCGGCGAGAACGCCCTGAGCCGCCGCACGTTTTCCGGCTCGCGCACCACGACGAACGACCACGCCTGCTTGTTGGAGGCAGTGGGTGCAGCCAGCATGCATTCCAGCAGCTGCTCGACGGTCGCGTCGTCGACGGGCTCGTCGGCGTAATTCCGCAGCACGCTCCGCGTGCGCAGGACGTGGAGCGTCTCCGGCAATGGAGTACTCGGCATCACTTCCCTTTCCCCAGCAAAGTCTCAGGCGCCACAAGTGGCACACGAGTCACATGTGTATCGCACTTGTCCGAGACCATTCAAGGTTTTGCCGAGTGAATAAATCTTGAAATGAAGCGGAATCGAATACTCAGGGACGCTTTTCGGCCGCGCCGAAAAGAACCGGCCGGAAAACGGCCGGAAAAACGGAACCGCCCCGACCGGCGGAATGCCGGTCGGGGCGGTACGGGGTACTGCGGCTGGACTGACGGAACGTCAGACCAGCGAGGCGACAGCCTGGTTGAACGTCTCGGACGGACGCATCACGGCCGCGGCCTTGGCCGGGTCGGGCTGGTAGTAGCCGCCGATCTCGGCGGGCTTGCCCTGGACGGCGTTCAGCTCGTCCACGATCTTCTGCTCGTTGGCGGTGAGCGTCTCGGCGAGCGGGGCGAAGGCCTTGGCCAGCTCCGCGTCGTCGGTCTGCTTCGCCAGCTCCTGGGCCCAGTACATGGCCAGGTAGAAGTGGCTGCCGCGGTTGTCGATGCCGCCGACGCGACGGGTCGGGGACTTGTCCTCGTTGAGGAAGGTCGCCGTGGCGCGGTCGAGGGTGTCGGCGAGGACCTGGGCACGCTGGTTGCCCGTGGTCTTCGCGAGCTGCTCGAAGGACGGCACCAGCGCGAAGAACTCGCCCAGCGAGTCCCAGCGCAGGTAGTTCTCCTTGAGCAGCTGCTGGACGTGCTTCGGCGCGGAACCGCCGGCGCCCGTCTCGAACAGGCCGCCGCCCGCCATCAGCGGGACGACCGACAGCATCTTGGCGCTGGTGCCCAGCTCCAGGATCGGGAACAGGTCGGTCAGGTAGTCGCGGAGCACGTTGCCGGTGACGGAGATCGTGTCCTCGCCGCGGCGGATGCGCTCGATGGAGAGCTTGGTGGCCTCGACCGGGGACAGGATACGGATGTCCAGGCCCTCGGTGTCGTGCTCGGCCAGGTACTGCTCGACCTTGGCGATCAGGTTGGCGTCGTGGGCGCGGGTGGCGTCCAGCCAGAACACCGCCGGGGAGCCGGTGGCGCGGGCGCGGGTGACGGCCAGCTTGACCCAGTCCTTGATCGGGGCGTCCTTGGCCTGGCAGGCGCGGAAGATGTCGCCGGCCGAGACGACCTGCTCCAGGACGGCGTTGCCGGCCTGGTCGACCAGGCGGACGGTGCCGGTGACCGGGATCTCGAAGGTCTTGTCGTGGCTGCCGTACTCCTCGGCCTTCTGCGCCATGAGGCCGACGTTCGCGACGGAGCCCATGGTGGCCGGGTCGTAGGCGCCGTGGGCGCGGCAGTCCTCGATGACGGCCTGGTAGACACCGGAGTAGCTGCTGTCCGGCAGCACCGCGAGGGTGTCGGCCTCCTGGCCGTCCGGGCCCCACATGTGGCCGGAGGTGCGGATCATGGCCGGCATGGAGGCGTCGACGATGACGTCGCTCGGCACGTGCAGGTTGGTGATGCCCTTGTCCGAGTCGACCATCGCCAGGGCCGGGCCCTCGGCGAGCTCGGCGTCGAAGGACGCCTTGATCTCGGCGCCGTTCGCCAGCGACTCCAGGCCCTTGAAGATGCCGCCGAGCCCGTCGTTCGGGGTCAGGCCGGCCGCGGCCAGGTCCGCGCCGAAGGCGGCGAAGGTCTTCGGGAAGAAGGCGCGCACCACGTGACCGAAGATGATCGGGTCGGAGACCTTCATCATCGTGGCCTTCAGGTGCACGGAGAACAGCACGCCCTCGGCCTTGGCCCGGGCGACCTGGGCCGTGAGGAACTCGCGCAGGGCGCCGACGCGCATGACGGACGCGTCCACGACCTCGCCCGCGAGCACGGGCACCGACTCGCGCAGCACGGTGGTGGAGCCGTCGTCACCGACGAGCTCGATGCGCAGGGCGCCGTCCTCGGCGATCACGACGGACTTCTCGGTGGAGCGGAAGTCGTCGGCGTCCATCGTGGCGACGTTCGTCTTGGACTCGGAGGTCCAGGCGCCCATGCGGTGCGGGTGCGTCTTGGCGTAGTTCTTGACCGACGCGGGGGCGCGGCGGTCGGAGTTGCCCTCGCGCAGGACCGGGTTGACGGCGCTGCCCTTGATCTTGTCGTAGCGGGCGCGGATCTCGCGCTCCTCGTCCGACTTCGGGTCGTCCGGGTAGTCCGGCAGCGCGTAGCCCTGCTGCTGCAGCTCGGCGATCGCGGCCTTCAGCTGCGGGATCGAGGCCGAGATGTTCGGCAGCTTGATGATGTTGGCCCCGGGCGTCTTGGCCAGCTCGCCGAGCTCGGCGAGGGCGTCGCCGATGCGCTGCCCCTCCTCCAGGTGCTCGGGGAAGGTCGCGATGATCCGGCCGGCCAGCGAGATGTCACGGGTCTCGACGGCGACCCCGGCCGTGGCGGCGTACGCCCGGACCACCGGCAGGAACGAGTACGTCGCCAGGGCGGGGGCCTCGTCAGTGTGCGTATAGATGATCGTCGAGTCAGTCACCGGGTGCTCCGCTTCACGTCTGTAACATTGCTCGACATCAAGATATCTCGTGAGCGGGGGTCTCTCGACAGGGGCCCGTTACGCGCCCCGCGGCACCGCCGTCATCAGCAGTGACGACGGCCGGGGGATGCTCACCGACCGGACCTCGCGCGGGGTGCTCCCGGCCACGGGCCGCAGACGCCAGCGGGACACGACCGCGGCCAGGGCCACCGTCATCTCGGCCCAGGCAAACGAGTCGCCCAGGCACTTCCGGTTGCCTGCTCCGAACGGGATGAAGGCGCCCCGGCCCGGCCGACCGGCATGCGGGGCGAGCCAGCGGTCCGGGGTGAAACGGTGCGGGTCCGGATAACGCCGGGGGTCGCGGTGGAGCGCGTAGATGCTGAAGGCGACCTCGCTGCCCTCGGGGATGCACACCCCACCGAGCTCCACGGGCTCCCTGGCCCTGCGCATCGACAACGGGATCGCATGCAGGCGCAGGACTTCGTTCAGCACCGCCGAGGTGTACGGCAGGGCATCGGGATCGGCGTAGTCCGCCTCGGTGCCGACCGATTCACTGATCTCCACGTGCAGCCGCCGGTCCGCCTCGGGTGCGCGGCCCAGTTCGTGGAAGGCCCAGGCAAGTGCCGCGGACGTGGTCTCGGTGGCCGCCACCGTGATCGTGACGAGTTCGTCGCGGACCTGCTCCGGACTCATGGCCTCGCCGGTATCGGCGTCGCGCGCCGCCAGGAGAAGGGACAGGAGGTCGCCGTGATCGGCACCGGCATCCTTGTACCGCGCGATCACCTCATCGAACTCCCGCCGCAACCGCGCGGCTGCGGTGTCGAACCGGCGGTTGACGGGGACGGGCACGTGGTCCAGAAATTTCGGCAACACGGCCCGGGTGACGGCATCACGCATGATCACTGGCAGCGAGCGCTGCATCTCCTCGACGGCCGGGCGGGCCATGCGGGAGGCGAACATCGCTTCGGCGAAGGTGGCCAGCACCAGTTCGGTGATCACCCGGTTCAGCTCGACGACCTGCCCGGGCCGCCACGACTCCGCCAGGTCACGTGCATGGCGGGCCATGACCTCGACCCAGCCGGCCACCCTGTTGCGATGGAATGCAGGGCGCACGAGGCGCCGTTGGCGGTCGTGGAACTCCCCGTCGGACGTGGCGAGACCGTTGCCGAACAACTGCCGTACCCGATCGGCGTGTCGCCCCCTGTCGAAACTCCGCGCACGATTGACCAGGACGTCACGGACGAGTTCGGGAGAGGTGACGAAGTACACCGGCCATGTCCCGAGGTCCACCCGGACCGTGTCCCCTGCCCTGTGCAGTGACTCCAGGAAACCCAAGGGGTCCCGCCAGAGTGCCACGGTGTGACCGAGCAGGGGGACACGCCCCGGCGCGGCCGGTACCCCGGGAATCTTGCTGCTCACGTGGTTCATTCCCCTGTGGAGATCGGTGAGTTCAGTGAGAGATGAGGACGTCGTCGAAGGTGCCTTTGATCCTCGGGAGATCCAGGTCGTACCGACGGGTCTCCCCGATCCAGACGAGATCTGCGAAGGCGTACGCCCTCAGATCGGTGGCAAGACGCGCCGCCTCGGCGGCCGCTTCGGAAGGCAGGCCGAGCGAGTCGGCGAGACCGGGTAGCTGCGCCTCGATGTCCAGGAAGACCTGTTGCCGCTGCTTGGCCCGGTCCAGCACCCGGGCCACGGCCTCCGTCAGGGTGCACCCCTCGCTCGCGGCGACGACCCGGACGACGTTGCAGGTCTGACCGTCGGCGATGTCCTTCTCCAGACCGTAGACGTCGTTGTGCCAGGCCAGGATGTCGGCAAAGCACAAGGTCAGCTCCCGGAAGAGCAGGCTGTCGCGCAGCACATCGGGGATGCGGATGCGCGAGACGATCCCGAGAACGTCCACTTGGAAGAGCATCGCGATGGTGTTCCGGCGCACGGTGACGAACGTGGCCGCGTCGGGGACCCGGCCCTTCGCGTGGTACCGGTTCTGCAGCACGATGGCCTGCATGTAGTCCAGGAAGTGTCCGGTGATGCGCTGCCGTGACCGCGGCGAGAGCCCTGCAGTCAGCCGGGGCCACAGATCGGCGAAGCCCGCGATCACGGGGTTGTCCTGCGCGCGCCGCAGACCTTCCGGGCACCTCGTGGCGATGGCCCGCATGTCGCGCAGGACGCGACGCATGCGCTCCTCCCGTTCGCCCCAGTCGTAGTTGTCGTACTGGTCATCGGCCAGGGAACCCCAGCAGAACCACTGGATGCCGAGCACCAGCTGCTGCAGATCCACGGCCGGCGTCGAAATACCGTGGTACAGACCGAACTTGAATGACCGCAAGTGCTGTTCCTGTGCCTTGCACTTGAGGAACCCGAGCTCCCACAACCAGGCGATCACCTCGTCCTCGGCCTGCGGCGCGGCCGGGTTGACCATGGGGCAGGGCGGGTCGTAGAAGCCGTCGACAAGAACGGACAGATCGATCATCGGCATCGGGCGGCCTCCTTCTCGGGAGTCGGGGAGCTCATGAGGTGCGCTCCGTCGCGCTGTCCGCGACACGCCGGAGCATCGCGACGGCGGCCTGCGGGAAAGGGGCCCGGTCCAGCGCGCCCAGCGCCTCCCGTCGGCGCCTGGCGATCAGGCGTTCCACTTCCTGGCGGGCCAGGGTCTCCTCCAGGACGACGCGGACGGCACCGGCCTGCACCGCGTCGAGGGCGGGGTTGCCCACCGAAGCCTTCAGAACACGGAGTTGGGCCGGGGTGGCCCGCATGACGGCGACGGCCATCAAGACCGTCTGCTTGCCTTCCCGCAGATCGTCCAGCGTGGGCTTGCCCGTCTTCGCGCAGTCGCCGAAGACGCCCAGCAGGTCGTCCCGGAGCTGGAAGGCTTCTCCGATCGGGAGCGCATATGCGGAACAGGCGTCGGTCACGGATCCGTCGGCACCCGCCAGTGCGGCGCCGAGGTGCAAGGGACGTTCGAAGGTGTACTTGGCCGTCTTGAACCGGATCGTGGTCAGGGCCTGCTGCACGTCGCCGTCCAGCCCGCCGGTGAGGAGCAGGTCCAGGTATTGGCCGAGCATGACCTCCGTGCGCATGGCGTGCAGCACCGGCAGGGCGGCACGCAACTGGGCGGCCGTGAGGCCGGCGGTCTGGAGTATTTCGTCGGACCAGGAGAGCGCCAAGTCCCCGAGCAGAATGCCCGTGTTGCGGCCGAATTTGCTGCTGTCCCCCGGAAGGCCGCGGCGACGGTGCAGAGTCGCCAGTGCCCGGTGGGCACTCAACCGGCCCCGGCGGGTCTCGCTTTCGTCCATGACGTCGTCGTGGATGAGGGCGAAGGCATGGAACAGCTCCAGGCTCGCCGCCACCCGGAGCAGCGGGCCGAGATCCCCCTTGCCACGGGCGGCATGCCATCCGCATATGCACATGGTCGGCCGGATCAACTTGCCCCCCGCAAACACCAGGCCCCGCAATACGGCGACAAGGTCGGCAACGTGCTGAGAGGCCGCCGAACGTATCCGCTCGGCGAAGAAATTCTCCAGAACTGTCCTGACCTCGCAGCGAATCCGTGCCGGTGTCAGGACCTCCGACATGGTGAGCATGGCCACGGCTCGATCCCCTTCGCATCGTTGCGCCGACCTGGTGAGACGACAGCCACCGGATCGGCAGCAGAGAATCCTTGAGGACTCTGAGGAATGCGTTCGGCGTACCGGAATGACCCATTCAGGAAAGGCCAAAGCTTTCTCTTCCCGAATGGACGCAACCGAGCCTTTCCCATTCACCGTTCATACAAACCGTGTGGTGGACCCCGAGACCGGCGCCGACGCAACGAATCTTTTCGGGGCGCGCGCATATGCCAGCACGCGCCCCACCTTCCTCACAGGGTCTGCACAAGCGACGCTTTACGACGATTCGCCGGTCAACGGTGAATTCCCAGCCGACGCGGCCTCAGGCCGGCGTCCGCCAATTCCTGGCGCGCCTTCGCCACCACGGCATCGGCACCGCAGGAACTGGCGGCCTCGACACCGCGGTACAGGCTCTCGGCCGCCTGCACCAGGCGTCCGGTGCGGCGCATCGCAGCACCGAGGTCGACCAGGGCACAGGCGAGTTCGTAGACCGAAGGCGACTTTTCCAGGTGACCGACCGCCTTCTGCAGCATGTCGGCACTCTCGGGCCCGTCGTGGACGCGGGCCGCTGCATACAGGGCCTGCCCGATCGCCGATTCCGTGCCGAAGCGCTCGGCACGCTGCACCGCCTCCTTCGCCAGGTGCCGCGCCCGCTGGGGGTTGGAGTCGTACGTGGCGAGGGCCAGGCGCGGCTGCCAGGGGCACCAGACCGGATTGTGCACGCCCCGCCGGTCGAGGCGGCGCCCCACCGCTGTGAGTTCCTCGACGGCCTCCTGGTATGCGCCCTGTGCCAGCCGGAGTTCACCGAGCACCGCCTGGGCGTCCGGAATGGTCACGACGGGCGGGAACGGCTTCCCGAACTCGTACCGGACTGCCAACTCCTGGGCGGCATCGACCTGGCCGCGGGCCAGCAGGATCTCGATGAGGGTACTCACCGCGTACCACTGCGCGGGGGTGCCGGGTCCGACCCTGTCGGCGGCCCGCAGGCCGGCGCGCGCGAAGTCCTCGGCATCGGCCAGTCGGCCGGTGCGGAACCGAACGTATCCCAACAAGGTATATCCGATGGCCAGTTGACCACCGCGCCATCCCTTGCGCTCGGAATCGGCGATGCCCTCGGCGAAGAGCTCCTCGGCCCGCTCGGGCCGGTCGCAGTACATGAAGGTGAGTGCCAACAGCATCGGCACCTCGGAGCCCCAGTGCTGGTCGGTCCAGCTCAGCCCCGACCCCAGGGCCCGCTCCGCGTGGTCCAGAGCGACCCCCGCCGGCTCTCCGCGGACCATGGCGTCCCACGCCCGCAGCCCCAGCGCATACCGCTCGGTGAGATCGCGGCCGGTCAGCCGTTGCGCGAGCTGGGTCAGCAACCGCGAGCGCCCCGGGCCGTCATCCTCCTCGGCCGTGAAGGCCGCCCGCAGGAAGTGCTCGGTGTGCATCCGCAGCCGGACCCGCGGGTCGGTGGTCGCCTGCGCCTCCGCCGCCAGCACCTCGGCCGCTTCCGGAACTTGGCCGGCGTGTGCCAGGGACCGCGCCAGCCGGATGACGGCGTCCACGCGCATCTCCTTGTCCAGCAGCGGTTCCTCGAGCGCCGCCCGGAGGTGGTTGACCGTGACCGACGGGTCGTACAACAGGGCAGGGCTGCCGAGCTCGTACAGCACGGAGGCCTTCATCTCCGCCGGCGGAGGCTCGCGCAGGGCTCGGTCCAGACAGCGCCGGGCGGCGTCGGGAGCACCCGTGCGCAGATATTCACGGGCCGCTGCCTGCAGGTGCCCGGCCACCCACTCGTCCTCCTCCGGGTGGGTCTCCAGCATGTGCCGGGACGCCGCCGCGGCCCCCTTCCCGGCCTCGATGAGCTCCCACGCGGCCTTGCCGTGCAGGGCCACCCGCATGGCAGGAGGGATGTCCCGATAGACGGCCGTCGCGATCAGCGGATGTCCGAACTCCGGTGTCTCGTCGCCCCGCACGATCTCCGCGGCCACCAGCCGGTCCAACGCCTCGCCCGCCTCCGTGGGGCTCAGCCCCGCCACCGAGGCCGCCAGCGGTGCCGACGCCTCCGTGCCGAGAACGGCGACGGCCCAGGCCATCCGGACGACGGACGTGCCCATCCGCTCCAGCCGGTCCAGGACTCCGGCGCCGGACATGGCGCCGGACATGTCGTGGAGCTGCGGCGCGTTCGCACCTGTCGGGGCCAGGCCTTCCTCCCGCACGGCACCGGCCAGCTCGACCGTCTCGAAGGGATTACCGCCAGTGATCTTCCATACCTCGCGGCCGAACTCCTCATCGACCTCGGCACCAGGACCCAGCTCGTGCGCCACGAGCATGGTGACGGCCGCCGGGCTGAGCGGCGCCAGGTCCAGTGGACGCATCCGGTTCCGGCTCAGCAGGTCGCTGAACGCCCGCGGAATGTCGGGCACTTCGTCGGGCCGGTAGGCGACGACCACCAGGACCGGCAGATCGTCGACGCGGCCGGCGAAGGAGGAGAGCCACGTCAGCGACTCGGGATCCGCCCAGTGCGCGTCGTCCAGCACCACGACCAGACTGCCGCGGGACACAGCCATATTGGTGACCAGCCAGTCCAGCCCGTCGCGCACACCCTGCGGATCGGGTTCCGCCGAGTCCGCTGCCGGGCACAGCCCCAGGACGGGACCGACAATGCCGTACCAGTCCCCCAGCACGTTGTGCCGCTCGGACTCGGTGCACGAGGCCAGGAGCGGCTGGAGAAGCTGCCGCAGGACGTAGAAGGCCGAGCTCTGCTCGTTCTCGCCACCACGGGCGAACAGCGTCGTGCACTCCTGTTCCCGGGCCAGATGCCGGACCTCGGCCAGCAGCGTGGTCTTACCGACGCCGGCAGGTCCGGCGAAGCTGAGCAGTCCGCCACGGGGCGCCCGTTTCCCCTCTCCCGCCCCCTCGGCGGCCGCACGTCCGGCAAGCTTGTCCAACGCCGCCCTCGCCGCAGCCCGTTGGGCATCGCGCTCAAGGGTCTCCGCAGGCTCCCGCCCGTCCCGCGGGCGCGTCTCCGGCGCTTGTGCAGACTGCGTGTCGACCCGACCCGTCACTGTGCCTCCCGATGAGATGCGGCGCCGCGCACACCGCCACTCCCACCTCGGTGACGGAACGGACGGGGCCCGGCCCGCAAGGACCCGGCGGTGCGGCCCACGGCACCGCGTAGCGTAGGCCTGCCCGACGTGCTGATGGCGCGTTTCTGCAATTGCCGGGACGCCCGACACCTGATGTGATGATCGGTCTTGCGATCACCGCGCCCGCTGCGGTAGAAGACGCCCGCTCACGTCATCACCGGAGGGACCCGAGAAGCACCTTTCCCCCGATTCCGGAACCCCTGGCACGGTTCGCCTGTCTCTAAAGGTGACCATGTACGCGCCCCTCGGGGCGACCAGCCATCCGGAGCGAGCTCAACCGATGACGTACTCCCCGCCGACCTCCTACCGGTCCCGGCGCCGCGCGTCCTCCCCCGCAAAGCGCTGGGGCATCGTCGTGGCGTGCATAGCCGTGCTCGGGGCCATCGCCTGGCCCGTCCTGAACTATTTCGACGTCTTCTCGGACAAGGGGGACTCGATCTCCTTCGGCGGCGGCTCGTCCGACGGCAAGGGGCAGTCCGCCAAGGCCCTGATGCCCACCGGGCCGAAGGCCGACTTCACGGTCTCCGGCACGGTGCCCGAGGACGGCAGCAAGATCGCCGTCACGACGTACCAGGGCAAGAAGTCCGGCTTCACGGGCAAGGTCTGGGTCTGGGCCCCGAAGCAGTACGACGACCCGAAGTACAAGGACAGCGGCTTCCCCGTGATGATCGCCCTGCCGGGCGGCGCGGGCTACCCGAGCAACTACTGGATGGGGACGGACCTCAAGCTCGAGTCCTCCATCCAGAAGTGGGCGGACGAGGGCAAGAGTCTGCCGTTCATCCTCGCCATGCCGGTGCTCAACCCCGAGAACCACGACAAGGACAAGAACGACCCGAAGGCCGGCCTGTACTGGGACGGCAGCGACATCCCCGGCCAGCCGAAGATGGGCACCTGGCTGACCGAGGACGTGCCCGACCTGATCAGGGAGAACTTCCGCACGATCAAGTCGCGCGACGGCTGGGCCTTCTTCGGCTCCTCCACCGGCGGCACCGCGGGCCTGAAGTCCGTGCTCCAGAAGCCGGACAAGTTCAAGGCCGTCATCGCCTCCGGCCCCGACATCGTCCCCGACTCCCGTCTGTGGGCCGGGCACGAGAAGGAGAAGGAGGACAACAACTCCAACATCCTGGCCCAGCGCCTGATCGCCAAGGGCGGGCCGGAGGTCTACCTGGGCCTGCAGGTGGGGTCGAGCGAGCCGGTGAAGCCGCCGATCGACAAGTTCGTCGCGACGTACGGCAACAAGGGCCCGGTCAAGAGCAAGTACTACGTCATCCAGGGCGGCGAGCACAACGGCGCCACCTACGTGCCGGCCATGGAGAACGGCGGACTGATCCAGTGGATCAGCCAGCACATGCAGGGGCCGGTCTCGTAGACCACACGCGCCGTCGCCGGGCCACCGGGTTCACGGAAATGCACTCGTCCGGGTGCGATTCGGTGATTGCCGGTGACGGCCCGGCGCGAAAGGCTCTGTGGCCGTGAAGCAACACGGCAGCACCGAGCACAGCAGCTACGAGCTGGTCCGCACCACCCTGGTCCAGGCCGTCGGGACCCATCCCGCAACGCTCGCGCCCGGGACCACGCTCCACGGCCTGAAACGGGACTCCCTGGCCCTGGTCGAGCCGGCCCTGGTCGAGCCGGCCCTCGCCCTGGAGGACCGCACCGGGAAACCGGTGACCGAAGTCACCGGGCACAGCACGCCGGCCGACGTCGCGCAGTTGATCGATGCGGCCGGCGCGACCCCGTCCGTGCCGCCCGGCCGCACGCCCGGCCCTGCCGGCACCGTCGTCTGATGGCTCTTCGGACGCACCTCCCGGTGGCCGTCACCGGGCTCGGCCTGGTCACCCCGGCCGGCATCGGCGAACAAGCCACCTGGCACGGCCTGCTGGCCGCCCGCTCCACCGCGAAGCGCGACCCCGTACTCGCCGGGCTCCCCGTGGACATCTCCTGCCAGGTGCCCGAATTCGACGCGCACCGCCTCATCGGCCGGCACCTGGCCTGGCGGCTCGACCGCGCGGGCGCGATGGCCGTCCTGGCCGCCCGGCACGCCACCGCCGACGCGGGCCTCTCCCCCGACGAGTGGGACGCCGCCCGGGTCGGCGTGGTGATCGGCACCGGGACCGCCAGCATGGAGCGGTACGACGCGGAGTACGCCAAACTCGGCGCAGGCCGCCCCCTGTCCGTCTCGCCCCTGGCCGTCACCCGCAGCGTGCCGAACATGCCGGCCGCGGACATCGCCCTGGACCTGACCGCGCGCGGCCCCAACTTCGCGGTCTCCACCGCCTGCGCCTCCGGCACCACCGCTCTGGGTGTCGCCCGCGACCTGCTGCGCGCCGGAACCTGCGACATCGTCCTGGCCGGCGGCACCGAGTCCGTCCGCTGCCGGATGCCCGCGGCCTGCTTCCACCGCATGGGGGCCCTGTCCCGGCGCATCGGCCAACCGGACGCCGCCTCCCGGCCGTTCGACGCCGAGCGCGACGGATTCGTCCTCGCCGAAGGTGCGGCGGTGCTGGTGCTGGAACGTCCTGAGCACGCGCGGGCACGCGGCGCCCGGCCCCGCGCCCACCTGGCCGGCTACGGCGCGAGCTGCGACGCCCACCACTTCGCGGCCCCCGACCCCGAAGGGCGCGGTGCCGCAGCGGCACTGCGCGCCGCCCTGCAGGACGCCGGCCTCGACCCGGCCGACATCGGCCACGTCAACGCCCACGGCACCGGCACGCGCCTCAACGACCAGGCCGAATGCCACGCACTGCGCTCGGTCTTCACCGCCCCGCCCCCCGTCACCTCGCTCAAGGGCACCCTGGGCCACGCCATCGGCGCCGCCGGAGCGATCGAGGCCGCCGTCACGGTGCTGAGCCTGCAGCACGGGACCATCCCGCCCACCGCCAATCTCGACCGGCAGGACCCGGACATCGACCTGGACATCGTGACGAAGGTCCCGCGCACCGCCGCCCTGACGGCGGCGGCCAGCACCTCCTTCGCCTTCGGCGGCCAGAACGCCGCCCTGGTCCTCCACACCTCCTGACGCACCGCACCCTGGCAGCCGGCCCGCAGCCTGCACCAAGCTGTGGTGATGGCAGACGAGTTGACAGACGAGTTGACCGCCCCGACCACCCCACGCCGCATAGCCGACGCCCACGTCGCGCAGGTCGCGGCGCTCGACCCGCTGATCTCGGCGCGGCTGGGCGTGCACCCGGAGGATGACCGGCAGCCGGACCTGTCCCCGGACGGCCTCGATGCCCTCGCCGACCTGGCGCGCCGCACACTCGCCGCTCTCGACACCGCATCCCCCACCCCGGACCCCGTCGAGCAGGCCTGCGCCCGGCTGCTGCGCGAACGCCTCACCGCGGAGCTCGCCGTGCACGACGCCGGGGACACCTTCCGGCAGCTGCGCAACGTCAACTCGCCCCTGCACAAGGTGCGGGGGATCTTCCACCTGCGGCCCACCGACACCGAGGACGACTGGGCGGCGACGGCCCGGCGGCTGCGCAACGTGCCCCGCGCCCTGGACGGCTACCGCGCGACGCTGACCGAGGGCATCTCCCGCGGTCTGCTCTCGGCGCCCCGCCAAGCAGAGGCGTGCAGAGGCCAGTTGGGTGTGTGGACCGGCCAGGACACCGGGACCGCGGGCTGGTTCGCGGAGTTCGTGGCCAACGGGCCCGAGCGGCTCCGGCCCGAGCTGGACGCCGCCGCCCGCCACGCCACCGCGGCCGTCGCCGGGTTCCGCGACTGGCTCGGGGACGTCTATCTGCCCGCGGCGGACGGCACCCCGGACGCCGTCGGCCGCGAACGCTATCTGCGCTCCGCCCGCTGGGCGACCGGCGCCGACCTCGACCCGGCCGAGGCCTACGCATGGGCCTGGGAGGAGTTCCACCGCACGGCCGCCGAGATGCGCCGCGAGGCCGGCCGCGTGCTGCCGGGTGCGGACGTGCTGACGGCCATGGCCCATCTCGACGAGCACGGCCACGCGGTGGAGGGCGTGGAGGCGGTCCGCGTGTGGCTGCAGCAGATCATGGACGAGGCCGTCGACGCCCTCGACGGCACGCACTTCGACCTCTCCGGCCCGCTCCGCCGGGTCGAGTCCAGGATCGCGCCCGCGGGCACGTCCCCGGCCCCGTACTACGTCGGCCCCAGCCTCGACTTCGGCCGGCCGGGGCGTACGTACCTGCCGACGCTGGGCCGGACGGTCTTCCCGACCTGGCAGCTCGTCAGCACCTGGTACCACGAGGGCGTGCCCGGCCACCACCTCCAGCTCGCCCGGCGGGCCGGTCTCGCCGACCGGCTCAGCCGCTACCAGGTCACCCTCGGCTCGGTCGGCGCCGACACCGAGGGCTGGGCGCTGTACGCCGAGCGGCTCATGGACGAGCTCGGCTTCCTCACCGACCCCGCGCGGCGGCTGGGCTACCTGGACAAGCAGATGCTCCGCGTCATCAGGGTGATCGTCGACATCGGCATGCACCTGGAGCTGACCGTCCCCGCCGGCTCCGGCTTCCACCCCGGCGCACGCTGGACCCCCGAACTGGCCACCGCGTTCATGGCCGCCCACCACGGCAGCCCGGCCGCCCGCCGGACCGGCGAGATCGACCGCTATCTCGGCTGGCCCGGCCAGGCCATCGGCTACAAACTCGGCGAACGCGCCTGGCTGCAGGGCCGCGAAGCGGCTCGCCGCCGCCACGGGGCCGCGTTCTGCCTCAGGGCGTGGCACACGGCCGCGCTGTCCCAGGGGGCGCTCGGGCTCGACGACCTGGCGGGGCGGCTGGCGACGTTGTAGGTAGGGCCTGTCCGGCGGATCTTCGTCGCGCGGCACCACAGCGCCCCGTAAGGGGCGCGGGGAACTGCGCGATCGGCCACGACGCGCCCGCAGCCGAGGTTCCCCCAGCTACCGCTGGCGTGCCCCCAGGAGGTACCCCCAGGGGCAGTGCGTCGGCTGCAGGCCGTCGGTGGCTGGTCGCGCAGTTCCCCGCGCCCCTTACGGGGCGCGAAGCCCGGCGGGCGCCCGTCTGCGAGCGGGTCCATGCTGGGAGGAAGACGTTGCGGCGAGGGGAGCCGCCATGAACCCAGGACGGACCAGGTGGAACCCGGAGCAAGGCCGCTGGGAGACGACGGCCCGGGGCCGTGCCGTGCTGACCGATCCCCGGCTCAACAAGGGCACCGCCTTCCCGCACGACGAGCGGCACGCGCTCGGTCTCGTCGGCCTGCTGCCGCCCCACGCGCTCACGCTGGAGCAGCAGACCGCCCGCGCCTACACGCAGTACGGCGTCCAGCCCAGCGACCTGGCCAAGCACGTCTATCTGACCGCCCTGCACGACCGCAACGAGGTGCTGTTCTACCGGCTGATCAGCGAACACCTCGACGAGATGCTGCCCATCGTCTACACCCCGACCGTCGGCACGGCCATCGAGCGCTACAGCTACGAGTACCGCCGCCCGCGCGGGATCTACCTGTCCGTGGACGCCCCCGAGGAGATCGAACGCTCGCTGCTCGCCACGGAGTTGGGGCCGGACGACGTCGACCTGATCGTGGCCACCGACGGCGAGGCGATCCTGGGCATCGGCGACTGGGGCGTGGGCGGCATCAACATCTCCGTGGGCAAGCTGGCCGTCTACACCGCCGCGGGCGGCATCGACCCGGCCCGCACCATTCCGGTGATGCTGGACGTGGGCACCGACCGGCGGCGGCTGCAGGACGACCCTCTCTATCTCGGCAACCGGCATCCGCGGGCGGAACGCGCCGTCTACGACTCCTTCCTCGATGCCTACGTGGAGACGGCGACCCGTCTCTTCCCCCACGTCCTGCTGCACTGGGAGGACTTCGGCGCGGGCAACGCACGGCGCGTGCTGGCCCGCTTCCGCGACCGGGTGCCGACCTTCAACGACGACATCCAGGGCACCGGAGCGGTGAACCTGGCGGCGGTGCTGTGCGGGGTGCGGGCGAGCGGCACGCCGCTGCGCGAGCACCGGATCGTGGTCTTCGGCGCCGGCACGGCGGGCATCGGCGTCGCCGACCAGCTGCGCCGGGCGCTGGCCGACGAGGGCCTGGAACCGGAGGACGCCGCCCGGCGGATCTGGTGCGTCGACCGGTACGGCCTGCTCACCGACGACACGACCGGCCTGCGCGACTTCCAGGTCCCGTACGCCCGCCCCGCGGGCGAGGCGGCGGGCTGGGCACGTGACGAGGCCCTCGGCGGGATCCCGCTCGCGGAGGTGGTGCGCAGGGTCGCGCCGACCGTCCTCATCGGCACGTCCGGCCGGGGCGGCGCCTTCACCGAGCCGGTCGTCCGGGAGATGGCCGCGTCCGTACAGCGGCCCATCATCCTGCCGATGTCCAACCCCACGCCCCTCGCGGAGGCGGTGCCCGCCGACCTGATCGCATGGACCGACGGGCGGGCCCTGGTGGCCACCGGCAGCCCGTTCGCCCCCGTGTCCTACAAGGGGGTGATGCACCGGGTCGGGCAGGCCAACAACGCGTTCGTCTTCCCCGGGCTCAGCCTCGGCAGCATCGTGTCGCGGGCCGCCCGGATCACCGACGGCATGCTCACCGCCGCGGCCCACGCCGTCGCCGCACAGGTGGACCCGGCCGAACCCGGCACGCCGATCCTGCCGCCGGCACGGCAGTTGCGCTCGACCTCCGCCGCGGTGGCCGCTGCCGTCGCCCGGGCCGCGGCGCGCGACGGGGTCGCGGGCGCGGTCGTGGACGACACGATCGACAGCCGGGTCCGGGCGGCGATGTGGTGCGCGGACTACCGCCCGGTGCAGGCGGTTTGAGCCGTCGGCTGGAGCGCCCCGTCAGGGGCGCGGGGAACTGCGCGACCAACCACGGACGGCCCGCAGTCGACACACCGTCCCGGGGGCCGGGGCGAAGCCCCTGGGTACGTCCACTGCGGGTACGTCGTGGCTGGTGGCGGGGCCTCAACCCCGCGGGAGCCAGGCGGCCCGGCCCGAGCCGCGCGGCATGAGGACGGTGCGGAAGGCGCCGGGGGTCTCGGACATGACGACCTGGTCGGTGACGCCCTGGTAGCGGCCGCACGGGGTGTCGGCGGTGAAGGTGTCGGGGTCGAGGTAGGCGTGCCGTTCGCCGGTTCCGGCCAGTGCGCGGGCGTAATCCTTGTCGAGGACGCCCAGGCTGAGGATCCACAGGGCGACGCGGGTGAGCGAGACGTGCACGCGGTAGCTGCCGCCCTCGGTGGCGCGCCGCATCAGGGCGGCGACGATGCCGGTGGTGGCGAGCCAGGGGACGAGGTAGTCGTTGACGACCTTGATCGGGGGCAGGGCCGGGTTGTCGTCGGTGCCTTCGAGGTTCATCATGCCGGCCACGCAGCCGGCGGTCTGGTCGAAGCCGACGCGGTGGGCCCAGGGGCCGTGCTGTCCGTGCAGGCTGACGGTGGTGTGGATGATGCCGGGGCGGATCTCGGCGGCTTCCTGCTCGGTGAGGCCCATGCGTTCGAGGTAGCCGGCTCGGTGGTTGGCGTAGAAGACGTCGGAGTCGCGCAGCAGTTGCCGCAGGACGGCCGCGGCCTGCGGGTCACGGGCGTGGTCGAGGGTGGCGGAGCGGACGCCGACCTGGGCCGTGTAGTAGAGGATGTCGTTCTCGAACTGGCCCGGCCGCCAGATGTTGAGGGCGTCGGCGCCGTGCTGGGCCATGGTGCGGCCGATGGCGGCACCGGCGATGACGTGGCCGAGCCCCAGCGCCCGTACGCCGTCGAGCGGTTGGGCGGCGTCGGTCGGGAGCGGCTCGGGGTCGCTGTCGCCGATCTTCTCGATCTCGATCAGGGGCAGGTCCGCCAGGACGTCCCGGTACTGGCGGGTGCCGAGGAACTCCCGGGTGCTGCGCAGCATCGGCATGACGACGCCGGCGTCCGCGCCGGCCTGCTCCAGCTCCGCGCCGTCCCGGCGGGCTATCGCGTTCGAGATCGCCAGGGCGTCGTCGGGGGTGCCGAGCAGCTTCAGGGTGCGGGACTTCAGGGCCGGGTAGACGTTCAGCGGCATCACCCAACGCCCGTCGCCCGCACGGTAGAAGGAGAGGGCGAAGGGGTCGTCGGGGGCGACGACCGGGTAGCCGTTGAGCTTCTCCCACTTGGCGTCGTAGAAGGGGCACAGCCGGTGCGGGGCCTTGCGCAGGTCCATGGCGATGTCCTGGCCGCGCCCGCCGCGGTGCTGCCACAGCTTCGCCAGGGCCACGGACTTGGCGGTGAGGCCGAGGGCGGGGGCGGCGGCGAGCCGCAGGGTGGAGGGCACCACCGGGTCGGCGCCGGTGAAGGAGACCGTGCCGCCGGCGTCCTGTGCGCTCATGCCGACGCCGCCGAGGACGTCGTCGAGTGCGGCGTGGATGTCGAAGGGGTCGTCGGCCTCGCCGGTGACCGGCTTGGCAAGTGCGGTCTCGATCTTCTCGGTGAGGTTCATGCTGCTGCCTCTTCTTCTGTCTCTTCTTCTGTCTCTTCTATCTCTTCTGTCGGTTCGTGAGAGGTTGCGGCGAGGGCGCGCATCAGGGCGATCTGTGCGCGGTCGCGGCGGGCGGCGAGTTCGCCAACCGGCTCGCCGGCGAAGGCCTCTTCGGCCTGGGCGGTCAGCAGGGCGACGGTGGGTTCGTCGAAGGTCGGGCTGCCCAGGCCGGGCCAGATGGCCTCCATGGCGCGGCCGAGATGCTGCAGGAAGTGCGGCAGGCCGCCGGGTCCGCCGCCGAGGTGGAAGGTGCGGAACGGGCCGGCGACGGCCCAGCGCAGGCCGATGGAGGCGGTGACGATCTCGTCCAGCTCGGCCTCGGTCACCACGCCTTCGGCGACCAGGTGCACGCATTCGCGGAAGAGCGCGGACTGCAGGCGGTTGGCGACGAAGCCGGGGATCTCCTTGCGCAGGATCTGCGGCTTCTTGCCGAGGGAGGCGTAGAAGTCGCGGGCCTGCAGCAGGGTGTGCGGTGCGGTGTGCTCGCCGGGGACGATCTCGACCAGCGGCACGAGGTGCGGCGGATTGAACGGGTGGCCGACGACGAGCCGTTCGGGCTGCCGCATGGCCTCGGCGATCGCGGTGGCGGGGATGCCGGAGGTCGAGGTGGCCAGCAGCGCGTGGGCGGGGGCGGCCTGCTCGACGACCTGCCAGATCTCCTGCTTCACGGCCAGCCGTTCGGGCCCGTTCTCCTGCACGACGTCGGCGTCCGCGACGGCGGTGGCGAGGTCGGCCTCGAAGCGGAGGCGTGCGGTCAGGTCACCGGTGGGCAGGCCGAGTTCGGCCAGGGCCGGGGTGATCCCGTCCAGCCCGGCCAGGACCTGCTCGCGCACGTCGGGGCGCGGGTCGCTGACGACGACGTCCAGGCCGTGGGCGAGGAACAGTCCGGTCCAGGAGATCCCGATCACGCCGCCGCCGATGACGGCGGCGCGCCGGTACGGGGTGGATGCATGCATGGAAGCGTTCATGGCGCGCCTCTCAGTGGGCGAGGTAGTCGTGGACGACCTCGGCCGGGCTGAGGGTGAGGTCGGTGAGGATGTGGGCGGCGTCGACGACCTCAAGGACCGGCAGGTCGGCAAGCGGCGCCAGGGCATGGGCGAACAGCTCCAGGCGGGCCGGGCCGCGGAAGGCGCTCTTGACCGTGATGTCGGTGATCTGCGTGCGTACGAGTTCGCAGATGCGCGGCCGGCCGTCGTAGCCGGGCACAGCCTTGACCATGAAGGTGGGCACGCAGATCTCGGCGCGGGCCTCGTCGAGGTCCATCGGCTGGTGCTTGTAGCCCATGGTCGCGGTGGCCACGCGCAGCGAGCCGTAGTCGAGGGTGCCGACCAAGGTGTCGGAGTCGGTGTAGAGCCGGGGCTTGCCGGCCTTCTTCGGGTAGGCGCTCAGCTCCCGGCCGCTGGAGATCGCGGGCACGCTGTCGAGGTACATCGCCAGGTTGTACTCGCCGCGCTCCCCCGCGTACTCGACGGGGACGACCTGGCCGGCCTCGGTGTAGTCGCCGAGCCCCGTCACGTCCGGCATCCGCATGACCTCGAACCGCACCAGCGGCTCGGGCAGGGACAGCGGTTCGGGGACGACCCGGCGCAGGGCCTCCGGGTCGGTGCGGTAGGTGATGGTGAGGTACTCGCGGTCGGTGAACCGGTACCGGGTGGGGGCGAAAGCGGGTGCGTCCAGCGGAGTCGTGAACAGCCGGGCGACGTCGTGCATGTGCATGGGTGGCTTCCTCGGATGACGCCTGTGCCTGTGGGGGCGGGGAGCGGAACGCGCCGCTCAGCGCCTGGAACCACTCCACGCCAGGGAAGCCGGGTCTGTCCAATATATGTTTCCTGCGCGCTCGATATGCTGGGGCATATGGAGTTCACGAATCGCCTGCTGGAGCAGTTCCTCGTGCTGGCCGAGGAGAAGCACTTCGGCCGGGCCGCGGAGCGCCTCTCGATGAGCCAGCCCCCGCTCAGCCAGGCGATGCAGCGGCTCGAACGCGGCCTCGGCGTGCGGCTCCTGGACCGCGGGCCGGGCGGCGTACGCCTCACCCCGGCGGGCGCCGCCTTCGCCGTGGAGGCGCAGCGGCTGCTCGACGCCCGTACCGCCGCCGTCGAACGGGTGCGGCGCGTGGCGCACGGTCTGGAGGGCGACGTGCGCGTGGGCTACGTCAGCATCCTCAGCCACCGTCATCTGCCCCGGCTGCTGCGGGCGGCCGCGGACGAACTCCCCGGCCTGCGCATCCACTTGAGACAGGACGCCACGGCCGCGCTCGTGGAGATGGTCCGCTCGGGCACCCTGGACATCGCGTTCGTCCGGGATCCCTCGCCCGTGCCGGACGGGCTGGCCGTCCGCGACTTCGCCGCCGAACGGATCGTCGCGGCCCTGTCGCACGAGCACCGCCTGGCCGGGGCGGAGGCGCTCGCGCTGGCGGACCTCCGCGACGACGACTTCGCGCTCCCCAGCGCCGCGACCCTGCCGGGGCTCGCCGCCCAGGGCCGGCTGGCCTGCCGGGAGGCCGGGTTCACCCCGCGCTGCCGGGCCGAGGCCGACGACCTCAGCGGCCTCCTCGGCTACGTCGCCGCGGGCCTGTGCGTCGGCCTCCTGCCGGAGGACCTGCGCGACCTCGCCGTCCCCGGGATCGCCTTCGTGCCGCTGCGCGACGCGTCCCCGCACCTGCGGACCACGGTCGGGGCCGTGCACCGCCCCGACACGGACGCGGCCGTGCAGCGCCTCCTGGACCTCCTGACCCGGCACGCCGGGCGCCCCGTGAGGAGCGCGGGGCGCTGACTCCCCCAGCGGCTCCGCCGCGTGGGCGCGACCAGGCGCCCCGTCAGGGGCGCGGGGAACTGCGCGAGCAACCACGATGCTCCCGCAGTCGAGGTTCTCGGGGCTTCGCCCCGGACCCCTGGGGTAGTGTGCCGGCTGCGGGCCGGTGGGGGCTGGTCGCGCAGTTCCCCGCGCCCCCTACGGGGCGCGATCACGCACCGGCCAGACCTCAGGTCAACCCCTCGTACCGGCCACGGAAACTGACGGTACGTCAGCCCGCGTCGCCCGGGCAGGAGCCGTCGGCCGGCGGACCAGCGCCAGCGCCACAACCCCGCCGAGCACCCCCAGTGCCCCGGAGACCCAGAAAACGTCCCGCAGGCCGTCGGCGAAGGCGACATGGACCATCTCCTGCACAGCGCCCCGCTGTGCAGGCGCGGTGTGCGCGATCAGCGGACCGGCCTGGCCGCCGGCCAGCGCGTCCGCGGAGACGCCGCCCCCGTGGTCCCGCACGGCCGCGGACAGGCCGGCGTGGAAGACCACGCCCAGCACCGCGATGCCCAGCGCGTTGCCCAGCTGGCGCGCGGTGTTGACCGCGCCGCTGGCCATGCCGGCGCGCTGCGGCGGCACCGCCGCCATGGCCGTGGACGCGAGCGCCGGGGTGCTGAGACCGACCCCGACACCGGCCACCGCGAAACCGGCCACCAGCACCGTCCAGGTGGACCCGGCACCGATGACGGTCATCAGCAGCGCACCGCCGCCGATCAGCAGCATGCCCACGCCCAGGGTGAACCGCGGCGAGACCCCGTGCAGGAAGCGCCCGCCGAGCGAGGCGACGACGAAGGACGCGGCACTCATCGGCAGGCACGCCAGGCCGGCCGTCACCGGGCCCATGCCCCGCACGGACTGCAGCCAGAGCGAGGTGTAGGCGAGGTAGGAGAACGCGGCGACCGACAGCAGCACCGCGGTGATCATGAGGCCGGTGAACGAACCCCGCCGGAACAGGGCGAGGTCCAGCATGGGCTGCGCCCGGCGCGGCTCGATCAGCAGGAAGACCAGCAGGGCCAGGGCGCCCAGGCCGAACAGCCCCAGGGTGGCGCCGGAGGTCCACCCGTAGTCGGTGCCCTTGATCAGCGCGTAGGTGACGGCACCGGCGGCCACGGTGAAGGCGGCCATGCCCGGCAGGTCCATGCCCCGGCCCCGGGCGGCGCCGTCGGCCGGCGCCTGCACGTAGCGCAGGGTCATGACGATGGCGAGCACGCTGATGGGCAGGTTGACGAAGAAGATCCAGCGCCAGTCCAGGTACTCGGTCAGCAGCCCGCCCAGGATCGGGCCGGCCGCCGACGCGGCACCGCTGACCGCGCCCCAGACGCCGAACGCCACCCCGCGGTCCCGGCCGTGGTAGAGGCGGGCCACCAGGGCGGTCGTGGTGGCCAGCATGGCCGCGCCGCCCACGCCCTGGACGCCGCGGAAGGCGATCAGCACCGCCGGGTCGGTGGCCAGGCCGCAGGCCAGCGAGGCCAGGGCGAAGACCGCCACCCCGGCCACGTACACCCGGCGGTGGCCGATCCGGTCGGCGAGCGACCCCAGCCCCAGCAGCAGCGCGGCCAGCGCCAGGGCGTAGATGTCCATGACCCACTGGAGGTCGGAGAACGACGTGTGCAGACTTCTGGCCATGTCGGGGAGGGCCACCACGACGATGGTGACGTCCACCAGCAGCATGAAGGTCCCCAGGCACACCGCAGCGAGCGGCAGCCACTTGCGCATCAGAGCAACTCCTGAATGTCTTGACCGGATCGAAGGGAATGTCGAAGAAGCCCGGCCAACCTCACACGCCACGGCTGGATCCCGAACCCAGCGGCCAGGTCCTGGTGGATTTCCATGATGAAGGTGCCTGTCATGATGGAAATATGCAAACCGTACCCACGACCGGCGCTGCCCCCGCTCCCGCCCCCGGAGAGCAGCTGGACGCGCTGGACCGCCGGCTGATCCACGCCCTGTCCCTCGACGGCCGGGCCTCGTTCAGCCGCCTGGCGGCCGTCCTGGGCGTCACCGACCAGACCGTCGTCCGCCGCTACCGGCGGCTCCACGGCGAACGGCTGCTCCGCGTCATCGGGCTCCCGGTCACCGACCGGCTGGGCATGTCGGAGAACTGGCTGCGCATCCAGTGCACCCCGGGCGCCGCCGTGCCGATCGCCGACGCACTGGCCCGCCGCCCGGACACCGGCTGGGTGAAGATCCACTCAGGCGGGTCCGAGGTGGCCTGCGTGGTCCGCTCCTACAGTGCGGACGAACGCGACGCCCTCCTGCTCCAGAAGCTGCCCCGCACCCAGCACGTCATCGGCGTCACCGCACAGAGCCTGCTGCACATCTTCACCACCACGACCCCCAGCCGGTGGATGCACGGCAGCGGCCTGTCCGAGGAGCAGGCCCGGGAGCTGGCGCGTCCGCAGCCCGCCGGGGACGAGGAGATCCGGCTCGACGCCGCCGACCGCGTCCTGCTGGAGCTCCTCGCCCGGGACGGCCGCACCGGCTACCCCGAACTCGCCCAGGCGACCGGCCGGTCGGAGTCCACCGTCCGCCGCCGGCTGGAACACCTGCGGGAGGCGGGCGCCCTCTACTTCGACGTCGAGATCCTCCCCGTGCACTTCGGACTGACCGTCCAGGCCGCCCTGTTCGCCACGGTGGCCCCGCACAATCTGGACGAGGCGGGCCGTGCCCTCGCCCGGCACCCCGAGATCCCCTGGGTGGCCGCGGCCACCGGCACCACCAACCTGGTGGGCACGATCCTCTGCCGCGACCGCCGTGCGCTCTACACCTATATGACCGAGCGCATCGGCGCGCTGAGGACCGTCCAGCAGCTGGAGATCGTCCCGGTCCTCCGGCACGTCAAGCGGGCCGGCCTGCTCACCGACGGCGCCCGGCTCTGGGAACCGCCGGGCCGGTGACGCCGGGGCGCCCCGTAAGGGCGCGGGGCTGTATTCGATTTGCGGCTCCGCCGCGTGGGCGCGATCAGCCACGACGCGCCCGCAGCCGACGTCCCCGGGGCTCCGCCCCGGACCCCTGGGGTTGTGCGTCGGCTGCGGGCCGGTGGGGACTTGTCGCGCAGTTCCCCGCGCCCCTTCAGGGCGCGTAGGCTCGCCCGATGATCGACAGCGCCACGCCTCCCCTCGACGAACTCGTCGAACTCACCGACTCCTGGAGCGAGATCCACGAGGACTACGACGACCTGAACAACGACGCGTACGACCGGACGGTCCTCGACTGCGCCGCGCGGCTGTCCGCCGACCCCGGCGGGGAATCGGCCCTCGCGTGGACGACCGGGCTGGTGCTGACGGCGCCTTACGTCGCCTGGGGAGAGGACGACGACGTCGCGCCGCACGTCAAGGCCGCGTTGGAGGCCGCCGACCGCGCGCTGCGCGACCGGCCCTGCGACCACGACGACCACCCGTACCAGGAGCACGACGCCGAGTACGACCTGGACCTCGCCGAGTTCCCGTGCCAACTCGCCGACGAGAGTGCCGACTGGGACGAGGACCACTCCCGGGAGCAGTGGCTCTGCCCGCGCAACGTGGCCGGATTCGCCCGGATCGCCCTGGACATCGTCGACCCCGGATCGGTCACCGGCATCCCGCCCCGCCTGCCCCTGATGGACCGGCGCAGCATCGACACGCTGTCGGCGATCCTGCACGGCTACCCGGAACCGGGGACGGAGGTCGGCGAGGAGATCTCCTCCGTGGCGTTCGACCTGCGGATCGCCGGACCGGAGGACCGGCCCGGATGTCTGCTGATCGTCATGGCGGTCACCTGGTACGCCGTCTCCGACTTCGTGGACGACGCGTCCCTGCTCGACGAGCTCGTCTCGGCGCTGGAGGAGGCGCTGCCGCACTTCGCCGACGCGTCGTGCACGCACGGCACGCATGTGCAGCCGCCCGGCAGCGGCCCGGCCGCGGTGGAGGTCGGCGTCATGCTGACCAGCCCCGGCGGGCGCGCCCTCTACGAACAGGACTTCAGGGAAGGCCGGGACGCCCCGCTGGAGCACCTGCTGTGCCCGGTCGCCCTGACGGAGATCGCGGAGGAGTCGCTGAGCGCGCTGCGTGCCCGGCGCGACGAACTCCGGCATGGCGGCGGCCAGTAGAGGAGGGTCAGCGCGCCACCGAGAGGACGATCTTTCCGGTGGTGCGGCCCGTCTCGCCCAGCCGGTGGGCCTCGGCGACGTCCTCAAGAGGGAACACGGTGTCGGCGATCACGCGCAGACGGCCGCTCCCGACCAGCTCCGTGATCGCGTGCAGGCCCTGCCGGTCGGGCTCGACGAGCATGAACACCGCCCGGACTCCGGCCGCTTCGGCCTCGGCGCGGGGAAACGTCCCGTCCAGCGGGAGGATCGAGACCAGGGTGCCGCCGGGGCGCAGGGTGCGCAGGGAGCGGGCCCAGTTGGCGCCGCCGAGGGTGTCCAGGACGACGTCCATGCCGCGGACCGTCTCCGCGACGTCCTGGGTGCGGTAGTCGACGACCTCGTCCGCGCCGAGCGAGCGCAGCAGTTCGTGCTTGGCGGCGCTGGCGGTGCCGGTCACGTGGGCGCCGCGGGCCTTGGCGATCTGGACGGCCAGGTGGCCGACCCCGCCCGCGGCGGCGTGGACGAGCACGCGCTGTCCGGGCCGTACGTCGGCGGTGTCGACCAGGGCCTGCCACGCGGTGAGCGCGGCCAGCGGCAGGGCGCCCGACTCGATGTGGGTCAGGCCCGCGGGGCGGGGGGCGAAGTGGCGGGCGGGCGCGGCGACGAACTCGGCGTAGGCGCCGGCCGGGTGGGGGAAGCGGGGCATCCCGTACACCTCGTCGCCGGGCCGGAACACGGTCACGCCGTCGCCGACCGCCTCGACCACGCCGGAGACGTCCCAGCCGAGGGTGAACGGGGGCTTGACCCCGGTGGCGAACTCGCCGCGCGAACGGGTCTTCCAGTCGGCCGGGTTGACGCCGGCCGCGTGCACGCGGACCAGGATCTCGCCCCGGCCCGGCTCCGGGCGCCGCGTCTCGACGACCTTGAGGACGCCGGGCTCCCCGGCGGTGTCCTGGGAGACGGCGCGCATGGTGACGGGGGTGGCGGGCTGGGACATGCTGGTTTCCCTCTTTCCGGCAGCTCTTGTGGTGACGTCCTCAGACTGCCGGGACGGGACGGCCCCCGGTGGTGGCGCTCCGGCCACAGGGTGAAAGGATCCGGCCATGCACCACGTAGGCGTTCTGGCCCTGGACGGCGTCTTCCCCTTCGAACTCGGCATCCCCGCCCGGATCTTCGGCGCCGCCCGCGACGAGGCGGGCCGTCCCCTCTACACCGTGACCACGTGCAGCCTGGACGGCGGCCCGGTCCGCTCCGAGGCCGACTACGACCTCGCCGTCTCCCACGACGCCTCGTTGCTGGCCTCCGTCGACACCGTCGTCATCCCGCCCTCGCGCTCGCTCGGTCCCGTCCGCGAGGAGGGCCGCCTGCCGGACGCCCTGCGCGAGGCGCTGGCCGCGATCCGCCCCGGCACGCGGATCGTCGCCATCTGCACCGCCACCTACGTCCTGGCCGCGGCCGGCCTCCTCGACAACCGCCGCGCCACCACGCACTGGCGCGAAGCCGACCGCCTGCAGCGGATGTTCACCACGGCCCGCATCGACCCCGACGTGCTGTTCGTCGACGACGGCGACATCCTCACCTCCGCCGGGGTGGCCGCGGGCATCGACCTGTGCCTGCACCTGGTGCGCCGCGACCACGGCAGCCGGACCGCCAACGACGTGGCCCGCTCCTGCGTCGTCCCGCCGTGGCGCGACGGCGGCCAGGCCCAGTACATCCAGCGCCCCGTCCCCGACCCGGGCGCCTCCGGCACCGCCGCCGCCCAGGCCTGGGCGATGGAACGCCTGGGCGGACCGCTGGCGCTGGCCGACCTCGCCGCGCACGCCCATATGAGCGTGCGCACCTTCTCCCGCCGCTTCCGCGAGGAGACCGGCACCACCCCCGGCCAGTGGCTGGTGCGCCAGCGCGTCGACCTGGCCCGCCACTACCTGGAGACCACCGACTGGCCCGTCGACCTGGTCGCCCGGCGCTCCGGCCTCGGCACCGGCGCCTCCCTGCGCCAGCACCTCCACGCGGCCGTCGGCGTGAGCCCCCAGGCGTACCGCCGCACTTTCCGCCCCGCCGCCGGCTGACGTCAATCCGCCGGCAGGCGACGGACGTTGCCCGTGCCGAGCGCGATCACGGCCCGGGGCCGCATGGGCTCCTCGCCGCGCCGCGAGAGCAGGACGACGTCCTCGACCGCGGCCGAGAGGGTGCCGAGCCGGGCGGCGCACTCGGCGGCCAGGTTTTCGGGGTCCTGCGTGCGGCCGAGGGACAGGTGCGGGGTGAAGCGGCCGCCGCAGAGCGGGAACCGCTGCCCCAGCGCGCGGTGGAGCCGGGCCCACGGCGCGGGCCCGGCCGCGGCCGGGTCGAGCCACACCGTCGCGAAGTGCCGGTGCCGGAAGTACCGCACGCCGGACAGCCGTGCCGTGAACGCCGCGCTCTCCGCCGCGGCGGCGGAGAGCAGCGGCACGGCCTGCGCGAACTCCTCCTCGGGCACGAAGCCGAACAGCAGGTTCACGTGCGGCGGCCAGCGCCGCACCTGCGGATCGTGCTCCCACCGGATGTCCTGGATCGCGGGCCAGAGCCCCCGCGGCGGCAGCCACGCCACCGCGGTCCGGGGCGTCGGCGCCGCTTCGAGCACGTCCATCGGGTACCCGTCCACACCACCATGATCCGGGGCGGGGCCGGTGCGCACGAGCCGGCGCTCCAGGCCGGCTCGGCGAAGCGCGGTGCGTGCTCGCACCCCGAAGGGGCGCGGGGCGGTGACATATGCGGCTCCGCCG
Source organism: Streptoverticillium reticulum (assembly GCF_047456005.1). Lineage (NCBI taxonomy): Bacteria > Bacillati > Actinomycetota > Actinomycetes > Kitasatosporales > Streptomycetaceae > Streptomyces > Streptoverticillium reticulum. Next base: position 1,671,296 of record NZ_CP179755.1, read on the forward strand.
CGTGGGCGCGACCAGCCACGACGAAGCGAGAGGAACAGACAGGCATGGAGCCCCCGGACATCACCGTCGACGGCACCGGCCTGCTCTGCGTCACCCTCCTGCTGCGCCTGCGCGCCCGCATCGCCGATGCCGCGCCGGGGACCATCGTCCACGTCATCGCCACCGACCCCGCGGCCCCGCTCGACCTGCCCGCCTGGTGCCACATGACCGGCCACGCCTACCTCGGCGAGGTCCGCGGAGGCGACCGGCCCGTCTACGCCCTGCGCATCGCCGCGGACGCCCGCACCACCCGCCCCGACGCCCCCCTGGCACCGCGCCGGGAACTGACCCGACGGAGGCCTAGGGCGTGTCCGATGGGTCAGTGCGGGCCCCGCGGCGTCTGGTGCTGGGGGCACCTCCTGGGGGCACCCCCAGCGGTAGCTGGGGGAGCGCCGCGGGGCCTGTGCTGACCCATCGGACACGCCCTAACGCTGCACCAACTCGCGCGCGGCCCGGGCGATATGGGCGCGGGAGATGCCGGCCTCGTCGAGGAGTTCGGCGGTGGTGCCGGAGCCGGGGAGGACCGTGACGGCGAGGTGGGTGAGGGTGGGGGCCAGGCGCTGGGCGGTGAGGGCGGACTGGACGGCTTCGCCGATGCCGCCTTCGGGGTGGTGGTCCTCGGCGACGACGAGCGCGCCGGTCTCACGGGCGGAGCGGGCGAGCGTCTCGCCGTCGAGGGGTTTGACGGAGTACAGGTCGACGACACGGGCACGGATCCCCTCGTCGGCCAACCGGTCGGCGGCGGCGAGGCATTCGTGGAGGGTGACGCCTGCGCCGACGAGGGTGACCGTGTCGCGGTCGCTGCGGCGCGGGGTCTTGGAGCCGCCGACGGGGAACGTCTCGTCGGGGGCGTACAGGACGGGGTAGGCGCCGCGGGTGGTGCGCAGGTAGGAGATGCCGGGCAGGTCGGCCATGGCGGCGGTCAGGGCCGTGGCGGAGGTGGCGTCGGCGGGGTAGAGCACGGTGGAGCCGTGGACGGCGCGCATCATGGCGAGGTCTTCCAGGCCCATCTGGGAGGGCCCGTCCGCGCCGATCTCGACGCCGCAGTGGGAGCCGCACAGGGCCACGGTGGCCTGGGAGACGGCTGCCATGCGGATGAAGTCGTGGGCGCGGGTGAGGAAGGCCGCGAAGGTGGCGGCGTAGGTGCGGTAGCCGCGCGCGGCCATGCCGACGGCAGTCGCGATCATCTGCTGTTCGGCGATGTAGGTCTGGACGTAGCGTTCGGGGCACGCCTTCTTGAAGTCCTCGGTGTGGGTGGAGTTGCCCACCTCCGCGTCGAGGACGACGACGTCGGGCCGGGCGCCGAGGGCGGCCAGCGCCTTGCCGAAGGCGGACCGCGTGGCCACGGCCTCCCCCACCTCGTAGCGGGGCAGTTCGACGGGACCGGCGGGCTGCCGCTGCACCCGCGTACCGGCGGGTGGCCGGGGGCCTCGGGCCAGCAGGTTGCGTACGCCGCCGAGTTCGGCGACGGCCCGTTCGGCGAGCTCCGGGGGCAGGGGCTTGCCGTGCCAGCCCTCGTGGTCGGCGACCTCGGTCACCCCCTGGCCCTTGACGGTCCGGGCGACGACGACGGTGGGCGCCTGTCCGTCGGACGCGATGGTCAGGGCCCGGTCGACGGCCTCCAGGTCGTGGCCGTCCACCGTGATCGCGCGGCAGTCGAAGGCCTCGACGCGGCGGGCGTAGGCCGCGATGTCCCAGCCCAGCTCGGTGGGGCCGCACTGGCCCAGGCGGTTGACGTCGACGACGGCGGTGAAGTTCGCCAGCCGGTGCCGGCCGGCCTTGTCGACGGCCTCCCAGACCGACCCCTCGGCCATCTCGCTGTCCCCGCACAGCGTCCACACCCGGTAGGGCTGCGCCTCCAGGTCGCGCCCGGCCAGGGCGATGCCGACGGCGTAGGCGATGCCCTGCCCCAGGGAGCCGGTGGCCACGTCCACCCACGGCAGCACCGGGGTGGGGTGCCCCTGCAGGCGGGCGCCGAACCGCCGGTAGGTGTCGACCAGTTCGTCCTCGCCGACGACGCCCGCGGCCCGGAACATCGCGTACAGCAGCGGGGAGGCGTGCCCCTTGGAGAAGACCAGGTGGTCGTTGGCCGGGTTGCCGGGGTCGTCCCAGTCGTAGCGCAGGTGACGGGTCATCAGCACGGCCATCAGGTCGGCGGCCGACAGGCTGGAGGTGGGATGCCCGGACCCGGCCGAGGTGCTGGCGCGCACGGAGTCCACCCGCAGCTGCTGCGCCAGCTCGAAGACCCGGGCCAGGCCGTCCTCGGGGCCGAGGCGCTGGGTGGGGGCCTGTGCCGTCATCGTGGCTTCCTCTCGCCGGCCGCTCCGCTCCGTTCATCCTCACCGCCCCGCGCTCCCCCGGCGGCAGGGACTGGGCCGTACGGGTACGGCGCCCCGGACGGAGCAGCACCACCGGCGCCGCCGCCCGGGCGGGCGTAGGAAGGGAGGGTGGGGTACGGCGTCGCGCCGGGAGGACAACGGAGGAGCGGTCCGGGATGCAGATCGTGGTCGATCTCAATCGGTGCCAGGGGTACGCCCAGTGCGTGTTCCTCGCTCCGCAGGTGTTCGAACTGCACGGCGAGGAAGCCCTGTTGTACGTGCCCACGGTACCGGAGGGCCAGGACGAGCGGGTGCGGCGGGCCGCGGCGGCCTGCCCGGTGCAGGCCATCATGGTCGGCGAACAGGCGGGAGACGACGCCGGTGTCCGGTGAGATGCGCGACGGGCGGATCGTGATCGTCGGAGCGTCCCTGGCCGGGCTGCGCGCGGCCGAGACGCTCCGCGACGAGGGGTTCGAGGGCGAGCTGACGCTGGTCGGGGACGAGCCGCATCCCCCCTACGACCGGCCGCCGCTGTCCAAACAGGTGCTGCTCGGCAGGGCGGGTGCCGAGCAGTGCGGACTGCCGGGCCGCCGCGAGCTGGACGCGACGTGGAAGCTCGGCGTGGCCGCCACCGGGCTCGATCCCCTCGGCAAGAACGTACTGCTGGCCGACGGCGAGCATCTGCCCTTCGACCGGCTGCTGATCACCACCGGCACCCGGGCCCGGCCCTGGCCGAACCCCGAAGAGGGCGCGCTGGATGGGGTGTTCACGGTCCGCACGAGCGACGACTCCGCGCGCCTCGCCGCGGCCCTGGACGCCGGGCCCGGCCGGGTCCTGGTCATCGGCGCCGGGTTCACCGGCTCGGAAGTCGCCTCCGCGTGCCGGGAACGGGGCCTGCAGGTGACCGTCGCCGAGCGCGGCCGGGCGCCCCTGATCGGTGCGCTGGGCGGGACGGTCGGCGACTGGGCCACGAAGCTGCAGCGCGCACACGGCGTCGACCTGCGCTGCGGGGTCACCGTGACCGCGCTGAAGGGCAGCAACGGCCGCCTCACCGGTGCCGAGCTCTCCGACGGGAGCCGGGTCGAGGCCGACGTCGCCGTGGTCTGCCTGGGCGCGGTCCGCAACACCGAGTGGCTGGCCGACTCCGGCCTCGCGGCCGGCCCCCGGGGCGTGGCCTGCGACGCGGGCTGCCGCGTCTTCACCATGTACGGCATCGTCACCGACGACGTGTTCGTCGCCGGTGACGTGGCCCGCTTCCCCCACCCGCTCTTCGAGTACCAGCTGATCGCCCTGGAGCACTGGGGCAACGCCGTCGCCCAGGCCGAGGTGGCCGCCCACAACATGATCAGCCCCGGCCCGCGCCGACGGCCCCACCTGGCCGTACCGACCTTCTGGTCCAGCCAGTTCGGCCTCAACATCAAGTCCGTCGGCGTACCGACCTTCTCCGACCAGGTGGTCCTCGCCCAGGGCGCGCCGGACGAACGCCGCCTGGTCGCGGTCTACGGCTACCGCGGCCGCATCACCGCCGCGGTGACCGTCAACCGGGCCAAGTGGCTGGAGCACTACCAGCGCCTGATCGAGACCGCGGCCCCGTTCCCGCCCGGCCCCGGCGCCGCCGACCACCTCGCGGACCGCGAACCCGTGCCCTCCGACGTCCCGGACCCCCGGGTCCTCACCCACGGCCCGACCGTGGCCCTCACCGGCCACCTGCCGGACCGCCGCCTGACCCTCATCCGGCCCGCAGGCTGACGACACCAGGAGCCCGCCCGATGTCCTCCGAGACCCTCTTCCGCCGGATCACCGACTACGCGAACCGCGCCGACCCGTACCCCCTCTACGCCGAGCTCCGCGAGCACGGCGTGGCTCGGCAGGAGGACGGCAAGTACCTGGTGGGCACGTACCACGAGATCACCGCGCTGCTCCACGACCCGCGCGTCAGCTCCGACGTGCGCAACCGCACCGAGCCCGACCCCGACCTCCAGCCGGCGGAAGGCCTGCCGCCCGCCTTCATCGGGCGCGACGACCCCGAGCACGACCGCCTCCGGCGCCTGGCCATGCGACCCTTCGGCCCGCCCCACTCCCCCGGCAGGATCGACGCCCTGCACGGCGACATCGCCCGCATCGCCGGGCAACTGGCGGACGGGCTCAGGGACAAGGACCGCTTCGACCTCGTCGACGACTTCGCCTTCCCGCTTCCCGTCACCGTCATCTGCGACCTGCTCGGCGTGCCGGCCGAGGACATTCCCCAGGTCCACACCTGGGCCGACACGGTCGTCAGCGGACTCGACTTCACCCCCGGCGAGGACCCTGAACCGCGTCGGCGCGCCGCCCAGGAGGCCCGGATGGCGATGGGCCTGTACCTCGGCGGGCTCGCCGAGAAGCGGCGCGCCCGTCCCGCCGACGACATGCTCTCCGCCCTCGCCAACGACGATGGCCCCGACGGACGGCTCACCCAGGAGGAGTTGATGGTCACCACCGTCCTGCTCCTGATCGCCGGACACGAGACCACCGTCAACCTCATCACCAACGGCATGCTCACCCTGCTCCGCAACCCCGAGGCGCTGGAACGGCTGCGCGCGGAGCCGGAGTTGATGCCCAGCGCCGTGGAGGAGCTGCTGCGCTACGAACCCCCCGTGCAGTTCCTGCCGCAGCGCACCCCGCTCGCCGACATCGAGATCGGCGGGGCCACCCTCCCCAAGGGCGCCCCGCTGGTCCTCGTCCTGGCCTCGGGCAGCCGCGACCCCCTGCGCTTCGCCGAACCCGACCGCTTCGACCCCGCCCGCCGGGACAACGTGCACTTCGGCTTCGGCAGCGGCATCCACAACTGCTTCGGCGCGCCGCTGGCCCGCCTGGAGACGCAGATCGCCCTGACGACGCTCCTCGACCGCCTCGACGGCCCCGGCGGCCTGCGGCTGTTGGAGGATCCGCCGGAGTACCGCCACAGTCCCGTGCTGCGCGGGCCACGGCACCTGCCCATCGGGCAGGCGGGGCGCTGAGCGGTCAGATCAGAGCACTCGGAGCGGCAGCCGGTAGCGCTGCCAGCGATCGGTGATGTGCTCGATCACTTCTGACAAAAGTGCCATACCGGCTCAAACGACTGAAGTCACTGCGCGCTACGGTCACGTGACTCCGGCCAGGCGGCGCTAGTCGCGCGCCACCTTCCAGCTGTCCCCGCCCACGCGGTTGCCCGGATTCCACCTGAACACGTAACCGCGGTCGTCGCTGTAGTTGTAGGCCGCTGCGTACAGCCAGCCGGACTTCTGATTGTTCTGGAGTCCGATGCTGTCACCGTCCGTGATGACGCTGCTGCCCCCGCGGGTGATGTCGTTGCCGCTCTTCACGTCAACGGTGCTGTCAATCCCGAGGGACTTCCCGTACGGTCCGCGCAAGTCCCGGATACGGAAGATCTTTCCGTCGGCGACAGCGTTGACGTTGCCGTTCGCAGTCAGGTCTCCGTTCACGGTCATGCCGTCCGCGATGTTGACGGAATTGCCCTCCAGCACATTGACCGTGCTGTTGACGTTGAGCGGCTCGCTGATCGGTCCCCGCAGTTCTCGGATGCGGAAGATCGTTCCGTTGCCGACGGCAGTCACGTTGCCGTTCGCCGTCAGATCCTTGTCCACCGTCAACCCCTTGACACCGGTGGAACCGGTCACCGAGACGTCGCCGTCCACCTCCAGCCCCGTCAGCTTCGGGTTCGTCACCGTGACCGTGGTCGTCAGACAGTGCGTGGTCCCACCCGTGACGTACGAGAGTTGGAAGGTCGTGTCGCGGTCGATCGTCGTGCTGTATTCGTGGTTCTTGCCGACCGAGTGCGCGTCGCCGCCGTGCGAGACCGTGTAGTCCAGCGTCGACGGGCCGTTCCACGTGAGCTTGACCGACGTGCCGGTCGTCACCTCCAGCTTGTCCGCCGTGAAGTCGGACACCGCCGTGGCCGGGATCTTCGGGGCCGGGAACTTCGTGACCGCCAGCTTGGTGAAGCGCGGGTTGTCGGGCCACTTGTCCGTGTCCGTCGTGGCAACCTCGCGGATCTCGATCCGGGCCGTGCCCGGCCGGGAGCTGATCTTCAGGTTCTCCAGCGTGATGGTGATGCCGGAGACGTCGACGGCCGCATCGGCCTTCTTCGGCTTGGCCACGAAGTGGGCGTAGTCGCCCGGCGGCAGGATGGTCTGCGTGCCCGGCTCGATGCGCTGCACCGTCCAGTCCGGGGCCTGCCCGTCGCCCGCGTCGGCCTCGACCAGGCTCTGGGCGAGGTCGCCTTCGGGCAGGGAGAAGACGATCTCCCGGCAGTAGACGGTCTCGCCGCCACCGTTCGAGACCACGATGTGCAGGGCGGTGGCAGGGTCGTCGGTACCGGTCGTCGCGTACAGCGGGAACGGTTCGCTGATGATGGCGTAGTCCAGCAGAGGCAGGGGGGCGTCCGGCTCGCTCACGGAGTCGGCTCCTTTCAGGATGGGGTACGAAGTCACTTGGTGTCGAAGCCGCCGGAGAGGCGCAGGAAACCGGTGCGTACGGTCGGGCCGTCCTCGTCCAGCCGGGCCGTCTGGTCGATCTGCACGATCGACTCGTGGGCCCACTGCGGCGCGGCGTCGTTCCCGGCGGGTGCGTCCGGGACGACCAGTTCGGCCCAGTCCCACGTGCCCTGCGGGGCTGTGGGGTGCGGCATGGCGAGGGCGTCGACGAAGCCGGCCGACGCACCGGCCCCGCCGACGTCCTTGGCCGGGACCTTGCGCGTCGTGGTCAGCACCGGGCTGAGCCGCAGCGCCACCTGCATCGCGGCCATGGCCGTCCGCGTGAAGCGCGTCGGGAGCTGAAGTCCCGTCACCGGGAGGATGTCCGTGGTCGCGTGGACCGTGGCCTGCGGGTCGAGCAGCAGCGTGACGTGTGTCTGCTGCGTCGAATCCGCCCGGAGCCGCGGCCAGTTGGCGTCCGCGATCTCCGCCACGTAGTCCGTGTGCGGGTGGTCGCCCGGTGTGGCCACCGAGTAGAACGTGCCGTAGTCCTCCTCGGAGAAGTAACCGATCAGACCGTCGCCCTTCTGCCCGGCGTTGCCGAGCCGGACGGGCCACCGGTAGTCGAGGTGGGCCATTGCGGCCGGCGCCGTGGCGCCCTGGCGCGTGGCCCACTCCGCCTGCGTCTTCCAGTCCAGCGCGTACTGCCAGCCCTCGTCGGCGACGGGAAGGCCGTCCAGCTCGAAGCCGAGCCGGGCGCGGACCAGGGCGAGCGGGCGTCCGAGCAGCGCGCCGAGCACCTCGTCGCCGTACACGTTGCCCGGGTCGATCCCCGCGAGCGCGTGGTCGACGGTGGCCAGCAGATCGGCGAAGGCGTCCTCGCCCTTCGCCGACAGCTCGCGGGCGAACGCGTAGAGCTGCGGCCGGGACTCCCGCAGGTCATCGATCGTGCGCACCTGGGAATCCGGCAGCGGCCCCCAGCCGACCACGGTCGTCACATTGCCGTCCTCGCCCTCACGGAGTTCGAGGCGCAGTTCGCCCAGCGGCTCGCCCGTCGGCGCGTAGCACAGCAGCGAGCGGTCGACATAGTTGGGAACGATCCACGCGCCCACCGGAGTGGTGCCCGCGGTCAGGTCGACCAGTTGCGCGTCGTCGTGCTCGGCGACGAAGTCGAACCGCAGCCGGGCGGGCTGCAGCAGACGCGGCGGCAGCTGGACGAACCGTCCCGTGTCCGTGGTCTCGACGAACTTGCCGTCGGGGTGCAGGCTGTCGCCCACCTTGGGCTCGAAGGTCAGCGCGTCACCGTCCAACAGGACATCGAGGCTCTGGCCGAACTCGTCGATGACGCTCAGCCTCTTCACCGCGAACTGCCCGGCCCGGATCTGGGTGAAGCCGGACTTCTGCCAGCCCTTGAACGGCTCGGGCAGCATGCCCGGGTTGGGCAGGTGGCGGAACGCGTCCCCGACGAGCTCGCCGATCCTGCCGGGCGGGCTGACGCCGGGCGCGGGGTCGCGCAGGGCGAAGGCGTCGGTGAGCCCGTCCAGCCGCTGCGAGAGCAGATCGAGGTCCTTGATCTGCTCCGCCGCCGCGGTGAGCGCCTCGGCCGTGGCCGCGTCGGGGTGGTCGGCGGCGTGCTGTTCGAGCCCGCTGCTCGCCGTGTGCTGCGGCAGCGGTACGAGGAAGCGGCGGCCGGTCACCTCGATGGTGTCGGAGGCGGCCGAGTCCTTCGCCAACTTGTAGCGGCTGCCGTCGAACGTCCAGTTCGGCTGGTTCTGCTCGTCGTGGTAGGGCACCTGCCAGTGGTCGACCCGCCACTGGAACAGCAGCGGCTTCCACGGCTGCCGCCAGTCGTCCGGTTCGATGTCGGTCGTGTAGCTCCGCGGGGCCTTCGGGTCGATCACGTACGCGAACTCGATCAGCAGGGCCGACGCGACCAACGGCAGCCCGGTCAGCTGGAGCGAGGTGAAGGGGTTGGCCCGCCCGTCGTTGACGATCTGCGAGGGCATGCGGCAGAGCAGCGCCCCGTCCTTCGTCAGCGGCTTGTGCGCGGTGTGGTTCTTCGAGCCGGCCAGCACCATGGTCGGGTCGGTGACCTGGTAGAAGGGCGGCAAGGTCTCCTTGCGCAACTCGTAGCCCTCGGGCAGCTGGTGGCCGCTCAGGCAGTCGGCGATGTCCTTCTGCTTCTTGTTCTTCAGGTCGTCCTGCGCCGCGGCCACCCGGGCGGCGAGACCGTCCGCGTTCTTCGGGTCGATCTCGGCGTACAGCCGCTCGCGGCTGTACTGCGGCGGGATCAGCGGCAGGCTGTGCATCCACCACAGCGCGTACAACCGCTGCTGCAGCGCGGTCAGTTCGCGCTCGGCCTTGTCGTAGGCGCTCTGGCAGCCGTTGAGCTTCGCCAGCCACGCCTCCTGCTCGGGCGCGACGCCGGACCAGGTGACCGACTTCGGGTTGCCGGAGACGTTGCCCTTGCCGGCGGTGTCGGCGAGCCGCCACACGTAGCCGCCCGGCACCTGCTGGAACCAGCCCTTGTGCAGGGCCTGGCCCGTGAGGACGTCGCCGTCGGGCTCGTCGAGGGTGTTCAGCAGGCCCTTGCCCAGGGCGTGCAGGAGGGCGGGGTCGATGGTGTGGTCGACGGCGTTGCCGGAGCCGGCGGGCAGGGCCGCGCGGGCCTCGGCGACCAGCGCGGCGTGCGCCTCGTCCGCGCTGCTCCCGACGGCGATCCGGTCACGGACGTCGGTCTTCTGCGGCCGGTCCGAGTCAGGTGCGGCGCCGGTGCGGTTCCACTGCACCTTGAGGGCGCGGCCGCAGTAGGTGGTGCTGTCGGGCGTCCAGCCCTCCGGCAGGTCCTCGACCGCCCAGCCGAGCCCGGCCAGCACGGACTTCACCGTCGCACCCGCTTCGTCCAGGCGGCGGCGCAGCTCCTCCTGGGCGGGGTCCGAATACCAGCCCACGACCTGGTAGTTCACGGTTGCGGCAGCGATGTCCTGGCCCTTGTCGTCCTTCAGGTCGTCGTGCAGCGAGAAGACGTCCTCGTGGTACGGCTGGTAGACGTGGAAGGTCATGATGCCGGGGCCGACCGCGGTGAGGAACAGCTCCTTGCGCGCGGCGTCCGTGGGCTCGTTCCACGTGCTGCTGCCGTTGATGCTCTGCTTCTTGCCGATCCGCGTCGTGATGATCGTGGAGCGGTAGGGCGTGTTCGCCGGGTCCCCGGCCTCGGGCCGCACCGGGTGCATGAAACGCGACGTGCCGTGCTCGGGGTCCAGGTAGTCGCTCTCCACCACCCAGCCGGCGGTCAGTTCGGGATGGTCCGGCACCTGGCGGACGACGAGCCAGCGGTTGGGCACGAGCGGGAACTGCGTACGCCCGCCCGCGGCCCGCGCGGCGCCCTGGCGCAGCGAGTCGGGCAGCTCCCAGCGCACGTAGACGCCGTCGTACTGCTTGTAGGCGTCGTCGGTCCCGCCCTCCTGCGTGGCGTTCCACTGGTCCTCGTTGGTGAACGGGGCCACTTCGGGGCTGAGGCTGTGGCGGAGCAGGTTGAAGTTGGGCCGCCAGCGCCGGAAGCCCTGGCCGTCGCGTTGGCGCAACTCCCGGTTGACCACCAAGGCGTCCACGTTCACCGGGACGATGAGGGTGTCGTCGCGGTCAGCCATTGAGGTGGTCTCCTGTCGTGGTGAGGGTGTGCTGTGCGGCAGCGGTGGTGAAGGTGCGGCGCTGCGCGGCGTTGATCATCTGGATGGCGAACTCGCTCGGGGTGAGCGGCCGGTCCGTGATGCCCAGGGCGTTGGCCAGGCCGCCGGCGAGCTTCGTGACGTTCAGCACCGTGTCGCCCGGGGCGCGCAGGTAGTCGTCGAGCCCGGGTGTGGCCGGGAAGGGGTGCTGCTTCGGGTCGAGCTCCTTGCCGATGTCGGCTCCCGAGAGGGACCGCAGCCGGATGATGCCGTCGTCGACGGGGTTGTCGCTGCCGCCTTCCGCCGGCTCGTCGATGCCGAAGTGCACGCCCTGCTGCGGCTCGGCGAGCTCGACCCGGCCCGGTACGCCCTCGACGAGGACGAGCAGTACGTCGTCGGCGAGCGCCTCGCGGCGCAGCACCGGAAGCGCCGTCTCCCCGTCGGTGGCCGTGGGGTTCGCGTACGGGCGGACCTCCAGCGCGGGCCAGCCGCTGACGAGTTGGGAGCGCAGCAGCAGGCCGGTGACCGGCGCGCTGAACGGCGGCAGCGGGGCCTGGCCCTCGGGGCCGAAGACCAGCTCGTCCGAGGTGAGGTCGAAGGTGTGGGCGAGTCCCACGCTCAGGGCGCCGTCCAGCAGGGTGGCGGTCCAGTCGGGGTCGACGTAGAAGAAGCGCAGGCTCTCGGCGGGCAGCATCCGGGTGTCGGGCACGAGGTGCGCGAACGGGACGCCGGTGAGGTTGCGCAGGCCGAGCAGCCGGTTGCGGACGAGGGCGAGGTCGTCGTCGTGCGGGTCCACCAGCGGTGTGCCGTCCGTGGTGAGCCGGGCGTGCAACTCCGTGTCGGCGCGCAGCCGTTCCATGGTGAGCCCGGCGGTGGCGGGCAGTGCGGTGGCGGTCGGTGCGGGGGTGACGCCGGGGCGCTGTACGGGCGCGGCGGCGGTCTGCTCCTGGGCGCGGGCCGGTGTGGTCAGGAGTTCGCCGAGGTGGCCGACGAGGCCGTTCGTCGCCAGGTGCTCGATGCGCTCCCGCGCCCCGGTGGCGGCCGGGCGGCTGTTCTTCTCCGCCGCTCGCTGCACCTTGCCGCGCAGCCGCAGCAGCGCCGCGCCGAACTGGTGGTCGGCGAGGGCGACGCCGCGGCCGGCGGTGAACGCGGTCGCGAGGCTGACGTCGAAGACCCCGTACTGCTGCAGGTGGATCAGCGCCTCCGTCGCGCACCGGCGGCGCTGGCGGTCGGACTGCGGCTGGGCGGGCTGCGGGATCAGCGGGCCCCGGTACCAGCCGAAGGTGGAGCGTCCGGACTCGGTGCGGCACGAGACCGGCAGGTAGCCCTTGCCGAGCCGGTCGGCGACCTCCTGCTGGTCGGCCCCGGACAGCGGGCGGCCGGCGGGCAGCGGGACACGCAGCAGCAGTGCGGAGCCGTCCTCGCCCTCGGTGTCGACGAAGTGCTCGGTCAGCGCGGCGAATCCGGGTGCGTGGTCGGGGATCGTCTCGAACGCCCACGACCACAGCGAGATGAGCCGCACGTCCTGTTCGGTGCCCTCCGTCTCCTTGGAGCCGCCGGGCAGGTACGGCAGCCAGCCTTCCAGGGACACGAGGTGTGCGACGTAGCGGCCGCCCTTCGCGCTGGGCAGGCGGTTGCCGACCACGACCGCGTAGTCGCCGATCTGGATCAGGTCGTCGCCCGGCGCCGCGTGCTGGTGCTGTTCGTTGACCCGGCGCACGTGGGTCAGGAAGGACAGTTCGTCCTGGGTGGGGGCGATGCTACGGAAGACGGTCCTGGGGACCTTGACCGTGCGGCAGACCTGCTGCTTGTCGTCGTCGGTGAGCGGGTCCGCGTGCTGGTCGAACGGGGGCAGGAGGACGCCGTCCTCGGTACCGGTCAGCTGGTCCACGGTCCGCGCGTCGGTCTGCCCGAGGCAGTGCGGGTCGGTGACGGGCAACTCGCCCTCGCCGAGGACGAGGAGGGCCAGCCACGGCAGGCGCGTACCGTCCTTCGCCGTCGCCTCGTCCCGCTCCCACGGCAGCGTGGCACGGTCGAGCGTGACGTGCGGCAGCACGTCGTCGTAGAGACCGGTGGCGCCCGGGGGCGGGTATGCGCCGTGGATCCACTCCGGCTGCACGGTGAAGCGCGGGGCGCGGACCTCCACCTGCTGAGTCAGCTTGGTGTCCAGGTAGTCGTCCGTGTCGACCCGGTTGCCGTCCTTGGTGAGGGACTGCTGCGCGGTGAGGGTGTACCGGCCCGCGGTGAGCTTGGGCACCAGCGAGTCGACGAACTGCACGTTCAGCGACGGGTCGGGGTCCGGGGCGTATTCGGGGTGGCTCATGCCGCACCGCCTTCGGTGGTTCGGGGGTCGCGGGAGTCGCGGGAGGCTGCCGGGGTGTCGGTGACCCTCGGGGGTACGGTGACGGCGAGTGCCACCGGGTCGTCCTTGAGGGGAACGGTGACGGGGAGCAGGACCGGCGGGTTCGCCGCGACGTCCACGACCTGGACCTGCCGGACCTGGGACCGGGCGACGTAGAGGCGGTCACCCGCGGCGGAGACCGCGAGCGCGGTCGGCTGCGCGCCGACCCACACGGGTTCGGCCGCTTCCTTCGGCAGGTCGCCGGTGGTGTCGAAGACCGAGACCGTGCCGGTCACGGAGTTCGCCACGTACAGCCGCGTGCCGTCGGCCGAGGCGGCCAGGGCGCTGGGGCTCGTGCCCGTGCGCAGGGTGGTGGCGATCGTCTTGGCGGCGACGTCGATGACGGTCACCGTGGACTTGCCCGCGTTGAGCGCGTAGAGCCAGCGGCCCTTGGGGTCGGCGGCCAAGCGCGCCGGGGAGGGTCCTGCGGGCAGGTCATCACTCGTGTTGCACGTGGGGTACTTCCCGTTGGTGACGTCCACCTGGGCCACGGTGTTCAGCTCGGGCCTGGCGACGTAGACGATCTGCGACGTGTCGTCCCACCGCGCTGCGGGGACGACGTCGCCGATGGCCGTCTGAAGGCCGAAGTCCCATTTCTTCACGGGAACGTCCGACTGCAGGTTGAGCACGAGCAGCTGCTGCGACTGCGTGGCAGTGGCGAACGCCCACTTGTTGTCGGGCGAGACCGCCGCTCCCCGCGTCTGCTGGTATCCCCATATGCGGTCGTGGAACAGGGACTTGGTGGTTCCCGGCGGGTTCGCCGAGATGTCACGCACGTCGATGTTCTGGTCGTTGTCGACCGCGCACAGCCGGTGGCCGTCCGGGCCGACGGCGAAGTGGAGCGGTGCGGTGGCTCCCTGCGCGAACTCCAGGGGGATGCCGGCGTACGCCGTCAGGCTCTGCGCGTCGACCGGCGTGACGGTCGCCCCCGCGCCCAGCACGTACAGCCGCTCGCTCGCGGTCGGCGTGCCCGGGACCGGCGGTGCGGGCGTGGCGTCGATGTCGCCCGCCACCAGTCCGTCGGTGGCGGTGAGTTGCGCGTTGGTGAGGGGGCTCACGTCCAGGTAGCCCATGGCGGCGAAGAGCCGGTCGCGGGACTGGTCGACCGGTCCGCCGGTCATGCCGCCGGTGACGGCGCCCACGTTCGCACGTACCTGGGGAACCGGCGCGCTGTCGGCGACGAGCTCCACGGCGACCTGCGGCGTGTCCCCGGTCTGCGCGAGGGCGGACCGCTCGACGACGGCCTCCATGACGGCCGGCTGCACCAACGGCAGCCGGCCGTTCGGCTTCCGCTCGTCGTGGGCGATCGTGCCGGCCTTGATCGGCCCCGGTGTGCTGCCCGGCGTGGGCAGCGGCAGCCGCAGGTCGGCGCCCGTCAGCTGGCCGTCCACACGCTGCGGACTGTCGGTGGCCAGCTTGCCCTGATACTGCCCCCACAGCGCCGCGGGCAGACTGGCCTTGTTCGGTGTGACGGTCCACGCGCTCAGGTCCTGCGCGGTGGCGTCCTTGGTGAGCGTGACCGTGAGCGCCGAGTCGAGGCTCTCGCCGTCCTTGCGCAGGGGGCGGATGTTGACGTCCGTGCCGTCGACCGTGTGCTGTTTGTCGTCGCCGAGGTACAGCGTGCCGACCGGGACGGCCGTGCGGACGGCGAAGGAGAAGTCGCCGATGCCGACGGTCCACAGCCCCGGCTCGGACTTGGACTCCACCGGCATCAGCCCGTTCATGGGCACGAGCCGGACGGCGTCCTGCTTCGCGGGCAGCTGCTTGACCACGTCCGACCACGGTGCGGCCTTGTCGCCGTCCGCGCTGCCCTCGCCGAAGCCGATGGTGAAGGAGATGAACCAGAGGTGGACGGTGACTTCGCCGCCCGTCGGCGGGCCCCACAGGTGCAGGGAGGCGCCGACCTCGACGCTGATCGTCTCGCGCACCAGCCACAGGTCGAGCACGTAGCTGACACCGATGCTGATGCCGATCTCGGCGTCGAAGTGGAACGGCGCCCACTCGATGAGCATGTTGGCATGCGCCGTCAGCCAGGCGTGCAGGTCGCCGGAGCGGAAGTTCACGTCCAGCGCACCGCCGGCCATGATCGCGCCGGGGGTGAGGGCGAAGTACGAGCCGCCGCTGATGGTCAGTTCGAAGGTGACGGGCCAGTTGAAGCCGAGCCGGGGCACCTGCGGGTAGTGGGCGGGCACCTTGTAACTGGGGTGGTAGCCGCCCAGTGTCAGGACGAAGTCACCGGCGTTCTCGCCCGTGAACCACGTGTACAGCGCGAATCCGCCCGTGAGGACGCAGTCCTCGGACAGCAGGAACGAGCCGGGCGCGAGCTGCGCGGTCAGCTTCAGGACGCCTTCGCCGGCCCGGTACTTGGCGGACAGGCCCAGCCGCACCTTCGCGTACGCGGGCAGGGACTGGTCCTTGGGGAACTGCGCCTCGGCCGTGCCGAGCACCGCGACGGCGAAGTCGTTGCCGACCTCCAGGACCAGCAGTGCCTGACCGCTGAGGAACTCGAAGACCTTGAATTCCAGTCCGGCCGCGAACCACAGCTGGCCGGCCGCGGGGTGCACCCAGGCGTCTTCGCCGCCGCCCATCAGGGTGTCCAGGACCTGGAGCGGGTCGGTCTCCGGCGAGGACATGTCCTTCAGGAACGGGAAGTCCAGCACCTGGTCGCCCTCGGGCAGCCGCAGGTCGGTGTTGAGGCCGAACCCGGCCATGATGCCGGTGATCTGGACGGGCGGCGGTCCGCCGAACTCGCCGTTGGCCTTGCCGAAGAGGAAGAACGACGGCTGGTCGGGGTGGGCGGTGGGGCGCGCGTAGGCACCCATCGCGGTGAGGCCGAACTCCTCGGCCTTGACGGCCAGCACACCCTCGACCAGCGGGTCGTAGTCGGCGTCCGCTTTGAGCACCAACGCGCCCTCGATGGACAGCGGCGGGCGGGAGTAGCCGACGCTCAGGCCGTCCAGCCGGAACTTCGGTGCCGTCGGGTCGGACAGCGGTATGCCCAGGCCCAGTCCGTCGACGCCGACGGTGAGTCCGGCCATGCCGAGGGAGGCGTCGAAGAGCACCCACACGGTGTCGTCGGCGAAGCCCACACCGACGCGCTTCAGGTTCAGCGGGCCGACGTTGCGCTGGATCTTGACCCAGGCGACGAGGGGCAGACCGGTGGGGACGGGGGCGGCATCCCCCGGGACGGGGGCGCCGTCCTGCGTGATCACCCTCGGCCGTGCGGAAGCCTCCGCGGGGGCAGAGGCAGGGGCCTTGGACTTGCGGCTGCCGCCCCGGACCACGACGGAGGTCGTCCCGGAGTTGCCGTGCAGCCGGAGGTCGATGGTGAAGGCCAGGCCCTTGCCCAGCCCGTCGGCGGGTAACAGCGGCAGCGTGCCGTCGCTCGCCGTGAGCGCCTTGTTGAGCTCGGCGACACGATCGGCGTCGAGCTTCTCGGAGGTGAGCAGGACGCCGAGGCCGCTCACGCCGAGGTCCTGGTCCGCGGGTATCTGCCCGTGCAGCAACGGCACGTCCGACAGCTTGGCGTCCAGGCCGACGCCGACCCGCACGGCCCAGGCGCGCGTGCCGCCCGAGGGCAGGTCCGACACGACGACGAGCGAGCCGCCGGCCTTCTCCTTCGCGGCGAGCACGATGGACTTGCGGGCGGAGCCGTACCCGACCGTGAGCCCGGTGACCGTCCCCAGCCTGGTCAGCACCTCGGCCGCGGACTCGTCCTGCACTCCCAGCAGCCGGGCGAGGTCCGCGAAGGAGACGCCCTTGGAGTCCTCGCAGCTCGCGCTGAACTCGGCGTGCTGGACGTCCTTGACGGTGAACGTCAGCGTACGGACATCGTCGTCACCGCCGGTCGGTCCGGGGACGGCCAGGACCAGGCTGCCCTCGTACTCCTGGTCGTACGCCTGGCCCTCGCCGCCCTTGGACAGCGTCACCTTGACGTCGAGGTCGGCCGTGGCCTCGCCGAGCGGGAACTCGACGTCCACCTCGATACGGAAACCGGTGGAGTCCTTGCCCCGGTCGTACGCCAGCATGAGGCGCTTGAGGACGATGTCCTTCAGAACGGGCGGCGGTGCGGCACCGAACAGGCCGAAGAACGCCTCGGCGATGTGCCATTCGGTGCCGGCCTCGGGCTCGACGACGAATGCGTAACTGGTCTGCTCCGCCTCGAAGTCGAGCCCGCAGGTGATGAGCAACGGATCCCCGCCGTCGACGGCGAGTGCCGCCTGGGCGAAGAGCTTGCGGACTGCGGCGCCGTCGAGCATACGGATCTCGTACACCAACCGGACGTCCTGCAGCCCGAGGGCGCTGAGGGCGGAGAGGACCGGTTGGTCCTTCAACGAGAGGCTGATCCGGACCCCGGCGATATCGGCGTCGTCCGGATTCTTCTCGTCGTCGCTGAAGAACTGCAGGGAGACCTGGGGCGTTTTCTGGACGACGGTGCCGGTGACACACAGCTTGTCCGGCTCCGTCGCCAACGCGGTGAGGGTGGTGCCCTCCACGTCGAACCATTGGGAGAGCGCTCCGAGATTCACCGCGCTCTTGAGGTCCCCCAGGTCTTCGGGGAGCCCACCGGGGATGGGGAGTTTCCCGCCCCGGGAAAGGCCTTGCAGCCATTCCTTGAGCTTGCCGACGGTCATCGCCACAACGCATTACCTCCGGACCGGATGGGCCGCGCCGGGAACGGGCCGCCTGTAGTGGGTGCGAAATTCGCGCTCACGGTATCCGCAGTGGAATCCGCAGCAGCGGTGATCAGCCAAGTGGCGGGCGAGGGGGGTCGGCATGTTCGTCGGACTCTGCGACAGAATCCGACTGTTGACCGCTTTACGGGCATATAGGGAGTTGAGTCGCTATTGTCCGTCATGGATCGGCCATGACCTGCGACAAGTCCGCGCCACATGATCCGAAAGCGGGCCCGGAGACCGCCTCCTCAGGGTGAGTTCTCCGCAACAGACTGCCACTCGGCGACGTCCAAATCTTGCTGCTGCGCTCGACGTCGGCCCCGGGTCGGGGATCGCCGCGTGCTAGCTTCCCCGCGCCCACAGCAATCTTCAGAGAAGGCCGAGCATGGCGAACACGACGTCCGAGAAGCCGGGTTCCAGCAAACGGAACGAGGTCGTGAACCTCCGGCATGGCGGCAAAAAGGACCTCACCTGCCCCAGGTGCCATTACCGGCGGGACAAGGAGAAGCCGCGGCACAGCGTCCCGGAACTCGTTGACAGCGAAAAGCTGCGAGGTGCCGTCGGCGAACTGCGCGACGCGATCCTGGCGAAGGGGAAGTTCGAGGAAGAGGCCTTCATGCTGGGGGTGCTGGAGGCGAAGGTACGCGGTCGCGAGTACTACCTTGCAGCCTGCAGCAGTGGACGTATCGACATCTCGCCGTATCTCGGACAGATCTCCTACCACAAGGGAAGCTGGAAACTTCCGGCCACAGAGGCGGCCGTTCCGAGGATCGATGACGGTAGGTGGACCGGTGACGGCTGGAGAACCATCAAGTGGGAGAAGGTGGACATCCCTCTGCAGGAAGGGGGTCAGGCCATCCCTCATATAGACCAGACCTGCGCCGCGATGAAACTCCTGCTGGGGCTCGGCTGTCTACTGCGGGGCGACGCGTGGGGAGCGGTCGAATATGTGCGCATGAGCGAGATGTACTACGTGGGCCCCCGGAACACGACCGCCTCGCGCCAGTGGCACGGTGAGGGCGAAACCTGTTCATGGACCGCCCATTCCTGCCGGCCGTGCAACATCCGCATCCCCTACCTGCTCTGCGACATCGCCTCCAACTGGATGTAGGCAGCGGGTCCGTCGACGCACGGAACCCGCTGCCCGGCCGCTTCAGCGAGGGTAGGCCGGCATCATGGCCCGCGGCGAGTCGACCAGAACGGCGCCGGCACCGAGCTTCGTGGCGGCGGCCAGGTCGGCGATGGTCAAGCTCCTGGTCGGGGAGGGAAGCCGGCGACGGCCGCCGGCTGACGTGGCCCACCGTGGCACAGGGCGGCGTCGGCACTCTACCGAGCCACGTGAGTCACCCCTATGCTCCAGCGCACCATCGAACCCTTTACTTACAGCAGGGAGTTGCTGGAGCTGTGGAACGTACGGGCAGTACTACCCGCAGAGGTTTCATCGGCGGTGCGACGGCCGTGGCCGCCACGGCGGCGCTGGGCGGGACGGCGCGGGCCGCGGGCCGTTCCGCCGGCGGCCGGTCCGTCGCCGTGCTCGGGGGCGGCGTCGCCGGGCTGACGGCGGCGCACGAACTCGCCGAGCGGGGCTTCAAGGTGACGGTGTACGAGCGCAAGGACGCCTTGGGCGGCAAGGCGCGCAGCATGGACGTCCCCGGCACCGGCGCCGGCGGCCGCAGAGCCCTGCCCGGGGAGCACGGCTTCCGCTTCATACCGGGTATTTATCACAACTTACCGGACACGCTGCGCCGCATACCCTTCCCCGGCAACCCGAACGGCTGCTGGGACAACCTGATCGCGCCGAGCGAGACGCTGGTCGCCCGCACCGGGCGCGAGGACATCCGCCTCCCCATCCCCGGCGGCAGCCGCAGGCCGTCCCCGCTCACCCTGGACGATCTGCGGCGGACGCTCATCGGCTTCTTCGAGACCTCCTTCCGCGTGCCCGCCTACGAGGTCGTGTACTTCGCGGAGCGGTTCCTGGTCTGGCTCACCAGCTGCGAGGAGCGCCGGACGCGGGACTGGGAGAACGTGCCGTGGTGGGAGTTCACGCGGGCCGCGCGCATGTCCGCCGACTACCAGCGGCTGCTGTGCATCGGCCTGACCCGCAACATCGTGGCGACCAAGGCCGAGGTGGCGAGCACCCGGACGGTGGCGACCCTCGGTGAGGCGTTCGTCTTCAACGGCCTCGGTCTGGGTGCGGACGGCCCCATCGACCGGCTGCTCAACGCGCCCACCAACGAGGCGTGGATCGGCCCGTGGGTGACGTATCTCCGGTCCCTGGGCGTGGAGTTCCACACCGGATGGGCGGTGAAGGACCTGCAGCTGGAGGGCGGGCGGATCAGCGGAGCCGTCCTCGAAGACTCGGACGGCGCCCGGCACACGGCCGAGGCCGACTGGTTCGTCTCCGCGATGCCCGTCGAGCACGCCCGGACGACGTGGAACGCGGACGTGCGGGCGGCGGATCCGCAGCTGGCCCGCTGCGACAAGCTGCGCACGGACTGGATGACGGGCATCCAGTTCTACCTCTCCGAGCCCACCCCGATCGTCCACGGGCACATCAACCACATCGATTCGCCCTGGTCGATCACTTCCATCTCCCAGGCCCAGTTCTGGTCCGGCCACGACTTCCGGCGCGACTTCGGTGACGGCACGACGGCCGACTGCCTCTCCTGCGACATCTCCGAGTGGGACAAGCCGGGCATCCTCTACGGCAAGACGGCCAAGCAGTGCACCCGCGAGGAGGTGGCCAAGGAGGTGTGGGCCCAGCTGAAGGCGGGCCTCGATGACACGGGCCGCGAGGTCCTCAAGGACTCCGTCCTGCAGTCCTGGTTCCTGGATCCGGCCGTCCAGCTCGGCGGCGGCCGGGCCACCAACGACGAGCAGTTGCTCATCCACCCCGTCGGCACCTGGCCCAACCGTCCGACCTCCCGTACCGCCATCCCCAACTTCTTCCTCTCCGGCGACTACGTCCAGGTCGACATCGACCTGGCGACGATGGAGGGCGCCAACGCCTCCGCCCGCCAGGCGGTCAACGCCCTGCTGGAGGAGGCCGGTTCGGGAGCGGAACGGTGCACGGTGACGTCGCTGTACCGGCCGCGGGAGCTGGAGGGGTTCAAGCAGCGGGACCGTCTGCGGTGGCGGCTGGGGCTGGGGAACGCCTTCGACGTGGGGTGACCCGGCCCCGAGAGGCCGGCCCGGGCACCTCAGCCGTGGTGCCCGGGGGGCACGTCTCGCACATGTGTGCCACCCTGCATCCCCCCCGCCGTCACTCGTTCACCGGCACGGACATGCCGCACGGCGTCACCGGACCTTTACTGGCCTCGGGCCCTGGAGGCGACCGTCGGAGGCGAGTGCACGTGCCCGGTGAGCCGAACACCGCACCGCCGACGCCGGGGCGGCCGGGACGGCTGTGGCGGCTGGGGGAATGGTGCGCCCGCCACTTCGTCGTCGTCATCGCCCTGTGGCTGGTCGCCCTGGGCGCGCTGCAGGGCCTGGACAAGGCGTTCGGCGGGACGTTCTCCGACAACTTCACGCTCCCCGGTACGCAGTCCGTGCGCGGGATGGACGTCCTCAAGGCGCACGAACCGGCAGCCGGCGGGGTCGGCGCCCCGGTGGTGCTGCACGACGCCGCGCAGCCGCTCACCGAAGTCTCCGGGCAGGTGGACGAGGCGGTGACAGGCCTGCGCCGCCTGCCGCACGTGCTCTCCGTGACGAGCCCCCTGGCGACGGCGTCCGGCCACGGTGCGAAGACGGGCGGTCCGGTGTCGGCCGACGGGAAGACCGCCTACATCACCGTGCAGTTCGACATCACGCCGCTCCTCCTGGGCCCCGACTACCTCAAGGGTGTCAACCAGGCGGTGGCGCCGTTGCGTTCGGCGGGCGTGCAGGTGGAGTACGGCGGGCCGCTGGGCGAGCTGGCCCGGCCGCAGCCGGACGACCGGGCCGGCGAACTCATCGGCCTCGGCGCGGCGATCGTGATCCTGCTGGCCGGATTCGGCAGCGTCCTGGCCGCCGTCGTGCCGCTCCTGGCCGCGCTCCTCGGCGTCGTCGCCGGGCTGGCGTGCCTGGGCCTGCTGGCCGCCACCTCCACCTTCTCCACCGTCTCGCCGACCCTGGCCACGATGATCGGTCTGGGGGTGGGCATCGACTACGCCCTGTTCCTCCTCACCCGCCACCGGCAGAACGTGATGGACGGCACGGACCCCGCCGTCGCCGCGGGGCAGGCCGTGGCCACCAGCGGCCGGGCCGTGATGGCCTCCGGCTGCACCGTCATCATCGCGCTCGCCGGGCTGTGGGCCTGCGGCATCTCCTTCGTCGGCAAGCTCGGCACCGCAGCCGCCCTCACCGTCGTCACCGCCGTCCTGAGCGCCCTCACCCTGGTGCCGGCCCTGCTCGGCCTCGTCGGACGGCACATCGACCGCTACCGCGTCCGCACCCCGGTCGCCGAACGGGCCCCCGGCAGCGGCGGAACGAACCGCATGGGCTGGCACCGGTACGCGCGGCGCGTGGAGCGGCACCCCTGGTGGTTCCTGGCCGTCGGCGCCGTCATCGTCGGCGTCCTCGCGATCCCGCTGTTCTCCATGCGGATCGGCCACATCGGCGACGAGGCGGACCCGACGTCCTTCACCGACCGCCGCGCCTTCGACCTGATGTCCTCGGCCTTCGGTCCCGGCTCCAACGGGCCGCTGACGATCGTCATCGACGGCACCGCGGTACGGCCCGCCGACTGGCCGGCCCTCGTCGGACAGGCCCGCGGAGCCCTCGCCCACCTGCCCGGAGCAGCCGGCGTGAGCCCCTTGCACACCACCCCCGACGGCGACGTCCTGACCGCCACCGTCATCCCCGTGGCCTCGCCCCAGTCCGGGAGCACCGCGGCCCTGGTCGACCGGCTCAGGGACACGGTCCTGCCGAAGGCCGTCGCCGGCACCCCCGCCCACGGCTACGTCACGGGCACCACGGCCGTCCAGGTCGACTTCGTCGACCTCCTCTCCGACCGCCTCCCGCTCATCGTCGCCATCGTCGTCGCCCTGGCGTTCGTCGTCATCCTCTGCGTCTTCCGCGGCGTGCCGGTGGCGCTCAAGGCCGCGGTGCTCAACGTCGCCTCGATCGCGGCCTCTTACGGTGTCGTCGTCGCCGTCTTCCAGTGGGGCTGGGGCGGACCCGCTCTCGGCGTCAACGGGAAGGTGCCCGTCGAGAGCTTCGTACCGATGATGATGTTCGCCATCGTCTTCGGCCTCAGCATGGACTACGAGATCTTCCTGCTCTCCCGCGTCCGCGAGGCCTGGCTGCGCACGGCGAACCCGCGCGACAGCGTCGCCCACGCCCTGGAGATCACCGCACGCGTGATCACCTGCGCGGCGCTCATCATGGCCGGCGTCTTCGCCGCCTTCATCGCGAGCCAGAACATCGTCGTGAAGATGCTCGGCCTCGGCCTGGCCGTCAGCGTCCTCATCGACGCCACCGTCATCCGGCTCCTCCTGGTCCCCGCGACCATGACCCTGCTCGGCAACAGCAATTGGTGGACGCCCCGTTGGCTCGACCGGATCCTGCCCCGCATCGACACCGAGGGCCGGGCGCCCGCGCGGAGTTGACAATCGGAAAAGGGGGTGCCGGGCACCGGCACCCCCTTTCCTTGCCTACAAGGTGAGCATGGCCCGGCCGGCCATGGCGGTGTCCTGGAGCGGTTTCAGCGCCAGGCGCACCAAGGCGAGCGGGTTGTCGTCACCGGCGATGCGGTTCGCACTGAGTTCACCGCACGTCAGGCATTGATGGACGATCATCCACTCCCCGTCCGGCCGCGTGAACATGCACAGCGCCTCCATCCGCCCGCGGCAGTCCGCAGCGCGATCGCCGGGGATGCGGCGGTCGACGTGCAGGCTGACCAGACAGCTCGGGCAGTGGTTGCGATGGGCGGTGCCCGGGGCGTCCAAGGACACGTCCAGACGGCAGCCGACGCACCGGAAGTCGTTGGCGCGGTGGCCGCCGTGGCCGTGCAGGACGTCCTTGTGCCGCTGCGGACGCCGTGCCGACCGGTCCCGGCCGCGCACGTGTTTACGTCGTGGCATGGTCGATTACCTCCTTCCGGCCGTCAGAGGCTGCCGAGCGCTTCGAGCGGGAACGGCGGCTGTGCGAGCGGGCGGACGGCCATGCGCATCAGGATGAGCTGGTTGTCGTCCGTGCACACGGAGTTGGAGGTGAGCTCGTCGCAGCGCACGCAGCGGTGGATGACCATCCAGTCACCGGTGCGCAGCACGGCGATGGCGATCGGGGACATCCGGCCGTGGCACCGGCTCGGACCGCCCTCGACGTGGTCGGTGACGTGCTGGGAGTGCAGGCACGACGGGCAGTGGTTGCGCCGCGCGCCGTCGGCGGCGACGGCGGACACGGTCAGACCGCACCACGCGCAGGCGAAGGTGTCGATGGTGAGAGTGTTGTTGGTGCTGGACACCCGGGGTGCTCCTTGCTGAAAAGGCTTGGTGATGGCAGCAAGAGCAGGCCGAGCGATCCTCGACGTGGAAGCCACGCGTACACCACGCCCCATGAGTTGGGCATGGTGCTGCATGACGGTTCAGGGCACCGGAACTCGCGTCCGGTCGCCGCACGGGAACGGCGGCGTGAGAAAACGGACGGTTACGCGGTACGGCGAGGCGCGCTCGGCGCGGTCCGGGGCATCAAACACTCTTCCCAGGGCACACGGGCCCGGTCAACGATCCGCGATCTGCGGTCTCCGTCACCGTAACAAGATCCCCGGAACGCACGCCAGCGAATATTCCACGGCCGCGCCTGGCCGGATGCGGGCTTGTCCCCGGCCGACGGGCCTGATGCAGCGATCGCCATGTCGGTGGACAACTCCCCTGGTTCCGGCGGCCGGAGCATGCTCACGCTGGACGACTACCGTGCCGCAGTGCACAGCGAGCCGCTCCGCACAGACTCTGTACAGGCTCTGTACAGCCCCTTGCTAGAAGTCACCCGCATGGTTCCGCGTGGCAGCGGCGACCGCGGCGAAGCCGTGGTCGAGCATGGCCGTCTCGTACGACCGGACGGCGTCGCTCAGGGGTGCGCCCGAGACCAAGTGGGAAGCCAGCAGGCCCGCGTCATGGATCGCGACTCCGGCACTGGTCCCCACCGGAGGCATCGGATGTGCCGCGTCACCGACCAGGGTCACCGGCACCTGCGGCCACGAATCCGGGCGTTCGGAGGTCTGGATGCTCGCGGGGACGACGTACCCGGCGTCCCCCAGCCGGATCAGCGTGCTCAGCGAGGGGTCCCAGTCCGCGACGGTCGTCGCCGCCAGCTCCAGCAGGTCCGCGGCACCGAGCTCGAAGAATCGGGGACCGCAGACACGGGACGGGACCGTCAGGCCCCACATGACGTAGTCGTCGGCCGCAGGCAGCCCGAAGTCGGCCGGGCTGCGGCGGAACCGCTGCGCGGCCAGCGCGAGGCCGCGGCCGTCCGGACCGTTGACGCCCAGGAAGCCTTCGAGCGCCGGCCTCGGCGTCGACTCCCGCGCCCGGGCGGTCAGCGGCGTACGGCCGTAGATCAGTCGGCTGCCCTGCACGGTCACGTGGAAGTCGGGCAGCAGCTGGCGCCGGACGCCGGAGTTGGCCCCGTCGGTGGCGATCAGCAGGTCGCCCTCGGCGGTGGAGCCGTCGGTGAGGAAGACCCGTACGGTTCCGTCGGCCGGCAGCTCGTAGCGGGAGAATCCGGCACCGAACCGGGTCGA
Organism: Streptoverticillium reticulum; assembly: GCF_047456005.1. Lineage (NCBI taxonomy): Bacteria > Bacillati > Actinomycetota > Actinomycetes > Kitasatosporales > Streptomycetaceae > Streptomyces > Streptoverticillium reticulum. The sequence goes on from NZ_CP179755.1 coordinate 1,696,569, forward strand.
GTCCATCAGGTCCCGCAGCATGATCCGGCGCAGGGTGAGCCGGTCGACGGTGATGCCCGCGACACCCGGGGGGAGTTCGATCCCGGTGACGTCCCGCAGGTCGGGGCCGGCCATGCTGACGCCGCCGGGTATGCAGGACGTGGCGACGGCCTGCTCGTACGCTTCGGCGGGCAGCCACGTGCGCAGCGCCGCATCCCCGTCGTCGTTGATGTGGATCCGGTATCCCTGCGCACGGGCGTCGACGGCGGGATCCCGCTCGAAGAGCTGTACGTCGTGGCCGTGCCGGCGCAGGCCGTGCGCGAGGCACGGGCCTGCCAGTCCGGCGCCGATGATCAGGACGCGCATGATCAACCCCCTTGGAGACAGTGGCACGTTGATATCACCCGGATGCCGGCATCGCAGCCACGAAACGCCCGTCACGCAAACGCGCTGTGCCCGGTGATCGACTTGCCGACGATGAGGGTGTTCATCTCCCGGGTGCCCTCGAACGAGTAGACCGCCTCGGCGTCGGCGAAGAACTTGGCGATCTCGTACTCGAGAACGATGCCGTTGCCGCCGAAGAGTTCACGGGCCCAGGCGACGCATTCCCGCATGCGCGTGGTGGTGAACGCCTTGGCGAGGGCGGCCTGTTCGGCGCTGTCCCGGCCGGCCGCGGCGAGCTGGTTGAGGCGGACGACCATGCCGAACATGGCGGTGATATTGCCGAGCATCTTCACCAGCAGGTCCTGGATCAGCTGGAAGGAGCCGATGGGCTTGCCGAACTGCACGCGGGTCGATGCGTACTCGCGGGCGAGTTCGTAGGCGCGTACCGCGACCGCCAGCGCCTGCCAGGCCACCCCGCCGCGCGTGCGTGCCAGGACGGCGGCGGTGTCACGAAAACTGTCGACCCGCTGCAGCCGGTCGGTCTCGGGGACCCGTACCTCGTCGAGGGTGATGTCGGCGTTCTGCACGGTCCGCAGCGCGATCTTGCCTTCGATCCTGGTGGCGGTGAAACCGGGGGTGCCCTTCTCCACCACGAAGCCCTTGACGTTGCCGTCGGCCGTGTCGCGGGCCCAGACCACGACGAGATCGGCGAAGGTGCCGTTGCCGATCCACCGCTTGGCGCCGTTGAGGACCCAGGTGTCGCCCTCGCGCCGGGCGGTGGTGCGCATGCCGCCCGCGACGTCGGAGCCGCCGTCGGGCTCGGTCAGGGCGAAGGCGCCGATCTTCTTCATCGCGGCCATGTCCGGCAGCCAGCGGTCGCGCTGTTCCTGGCTGCCGCCGCCGTAGATGCTGCCCATGGCCAGTCCGGTGTGGACGCCGGAGAAGACCGCGAACGACGGGTCGATGCGGTTGAGTTCCAGGTTGAGGAATCCGGAGAACAGCTCACTGCGGCTGCGGCCGTCGCCGTACTCGGGGTAGGCGTATCCGGCCAGGCGGAGCTTGGCCATCTTCCCGATCACTTCGAAGGGGAATTCCGCACGCTCCCAGGCGGCGTTGGCCAGCGGCTTGATCTCGCTTTCCAGGTAGTCGCGGATGGAGGCCAGTTCGGCCCGTTCGGCATCGCTGAGCAGGTCGGCGTATCCGAAGAAGTCTGGAGTGGGGTTGGCGGGCTTGGGCATGAGTCTCTCCTTACGTGGGATTCAGACGTGGTCGGCCTGGCGCAGCGCCGCGTTCAGCGCCAGCTGTTTGCGGTCGCGGAGCACGGCCCGCTGCCGGTACGCCTCCGGCCCGCTGCCGTACGCGGCCTCCGTCTGGCCGACGAGCACGGCGACGGCATCGGCGTCCAGCTCCGGGTGGCCGAGGCGCTGCCAGCCCTCGGCGAGGCCGGGGCCCAGGTGCTGCATCATGTGCCGGATGCCGCCGGGGCCGCCGCCGAGGTGGAAGCTCTCGAAGGGGCCGACGGCGGCGTAACGGCCGCCCAGAGACGCCTTCATCACCGTGTCGAGCTCCCCGGCGTCGACCACGCCGCCGAGGACGAGGTGGATCGCCTCCTGGAGCACCGCGCTCTGCAACCGGTTGGCCGCGAACCCGGGGAGTTCCCTGTGCAGACGCACCGGTGTCCTGCCGAGCGCCGCGTAGCGGGCCATGGCTGCCTCGACAGTCGTCTCCGCCGTGCGTTCACCCGGCACGATCTCCACGAGCGGGACGATGTGCGGCGGGTTGAAGGGGTGCGCGACCAGCAGTCGCGCGGCGGCGTCGTCCGGCAGCCGTTCCGCGATCCGGGTGGCGACGATGCCGGAGCTGGAGGTGGCGAGCAGCGCGTCGGCCGGGGCGTGGCGGGCGATGTCGGCGAACAGCCGCTGCTTGAACTCCAGCTGCTCCGGGCCGTTTTCCTGGACGAGCTGTGCCTCGGCCACGGCCTCGGCCAGGTCGTGTGTGGTGCGGATACGGTCGCGCAGACCCGCCGCGTCGGTGCCGGGCAGGCCGGCGGCGAGCATGGGCAGGGCCTCGTCCACGGCCGCGTCCAGGTCGTCGCGCGGGTCGGTGACGATCACGTCGTTTCCGTATGCGGCGAAGAGCGCGGCCCACGCGAGGCCGATGGTGCCGGCGCCGACGACGGCAGTGGTCATGAGAGTTCCTCCTCGGTCAGGGAGAGGTAGTCGTGGACGGGAACGGCCCGGTCCAGCGTGAGATCCGTGACGATGTGGCTCGCCGAGACGACCTCGCGCACCGGCAGATCGGCCAGCGGCGCCAGCACGTGCGCGAAGAGCTGGAGCCGCGCGGGCCCGGTATGGGCCTCCTTGACCACCAGGTCGGTGATCTGCGTGCGGACGAGCTCGCAGACGCGCGGCGAACCGTCGTAGTCCGGAACGGTCTTGAGCATGTACGTGGGCACGGCGATCTGCTCGCGGGCGAGCTCCGGGTCGAGCGGGTGGTGCTTGTAGCCCATCGTGGCGGTGGCCACCCGTACGCTCCCGTAGTCCAGTGTCCCGACGAGTGCGGCGTGGTCGGTGTACAGGGCCGGGGTGCCCATCGCCTTCGGGTAGGCGCTCACTTCGCGGCCCGCGGCGGTGGCCGCGAAGCTGTCCAGGTACATGGCGTGCAGGTACTCGCCGCGCTCGTCCCCGTACCGCACGGGGATCGCCTGTCCGGCCTCGACGTACGGGCCGTAGCTCGTGACGTCGCCCATCTTCATGACCTCGAACCGCACCAGCGGTTCGCCGGCGTCGACCGTCAGCGGCTCGGGCACCACGGCCCGCAGCGCCTCGGGGTCGGTGCGGTAGACGATGCTGAGGTACTCGCGGTCCGTGAAGCGGACGGCGGCGGGGGCGTAGGCGGGCGCTGTGGCGGGTGTGTCGAGGGTCCGCAGGATCTGTGCGCGGTTCATCGTCCGCTCCACTCCGGCGCGCGCTTCTCGGCGAAGGCGCGGACCCCTTCGGCGAAGTCGGCCGAGCGCAGCAGTGCGCCGATCTCGGTGGCCTGCGCGGCGAACGCCTCCGACTCCGGTGCCCCGTCCGCCTGTCGGACGGTTCGCTTCACCGCGGCCAGGGCCAGTGGAGCGTTGGCCGCGATCTCCTCGGCGAGTTCCAGGGCTGCCGGAAGGGCTTGGCCGTCGGGGGCGATGCGGTTCACGACGCCGAGGTCACAGGCGCGTTGGGCGGTGACCGTGCGGCCGGTGAGGAGGAGTTCCATCGCCAGGTGGTGCGGGATGCGCTTGGGGAGGCGTACGACTCCCCCGCCGCCGGCGATCAGTCCGCGCTTGACCTCGGGGAGGGCGAAGCGGGCGCCCTCGGCAGCGACCACCAGGTCACAGGCCAGGGCCAGTTCGAAGCCGCCGCCCAGGGCGTGGCCCTCGACGGCCGCGACGAGCGGCTTGGCGGTACGGGCCTCGGTGAGCCCGGCGAAGCCCTTGCCGGGGACGGTCACCTGCTCGCCGCGGGCGGCGGCCTTGAGGTCCATGCCCGCGCAGAAGGTGCCGTCCGCGCCGGTGAGGACGCCCACCCGCAGGGCGGGGTCGGTCTCCAGGCGGTCGACGGCGGCGGCGATGCCCTGGGCAACCTCGGCGTTCACGGCGTTGCGGGCCTGCGGGCGGTCGATCGTGATGACGAGGACGGTGCCGGTGACATGGGTGCGGGTCGAGTCGTTCATCGCCGCACCTCGCTGCGGGCGAGCTCGCCGAGCACGTCGGCGGTGTGCTGGCCGGGCAGCGGCGCGTGCCGGCGCACCGAGGCCGGGGTGGCGGAGAACGCGAGCGGGATGCCGACCACCCGGTAGGCGCCCTCGCTGGGGTGTTCGGCGACGTCCAGCAGGTGGCCGCCCTGGACGTACGGGTCCTCGGCGGCCTCGTCGAGCCGCAGCACGGGGCCGAAGGGGATGCTGTGCTTGGTGCACACCTCCGCCCACTGCGCCGTGGTCAGCCGGGGCGTCACGGTCTCCAGCAGTGCGGCCAGGGCTTCGCCGTCGCGCGTGGAGTCGATGAACTCGCCGTTGACGCGCGGGTCCTCGGCCAGGTCGGGGCGTCCCGCTGCGGCGAAGAGATCGCGGAAGTTCTGCGGGCTGTACGGGATGACCATCGCCAGGCCGTCCTTGGTCGGACGGGCCCGGTGCCCCTTGTTCATCGACAGCGGGAAGCCGGTCGGGCCCATCGGCGGCTCGAAGGTGCGGCCCTGGAGGTGCTCGACCAGGTTGAACGCCAATAGCGTGTCCACCATGGGCACTTCGATGTGCTGTCCGCGGCCGGTCGCGCGCTGGTGGACGAGCGCGGCCAGCGCCGCGTACACGATCGTCAGCGCGGCGACCTTGTCGCCGAAGATGCTCGGCAGTACGACCGGCGCCCCCACGTCGCCGGCGCGCTGCGCGAGGTCCAGCAGCCCGGAGGCCGCCTGCACCGTCTCGTCGTACGCGGCCAGCCGGGCCCGGTCGGAGTCCGAACGGAAGCCCTGCGCATGGGCGTAGACGAGGCGGGGGCTGGAGGCGGCGAGGCTGTCGTAGTCCATGCCCAGGCGGCGCAGGGCGTCGATGCGCATGTTGGTGATCAGAATGTCGGCGGTGCCGATCAGTTCGAGGGCCTGGGCGCGCTCGCCCTCGTCCTTGAGGTTGAGCGTCACGCTGCGCTTGTTGCGGTTGACGTTGAGGTTCAGGGGCGTCATGCCGGGCGTGCGGTGCAACGCGCCGACGCGCACGGTGTCGTTCGGGGACTCGATCTTGATGACGTCGGCGCCGAGGTCGCCGAGGATCTGCGCGGCGTACGGGCCCATCACCACCGTGGCCATGTCGATGACGCGGACGCCGGCCAACGGGCCGCCGGACGCGGCTGTTTCTGCTGCGGATTCCATCACCACTCCTTTTCCAGGAGAATTCCCGGGGGATTCCCATGGGTTCTCGGGTCGCATGGAAAACGCTAGTCCGGGGCGGTGGGGAAACCCAAGCGATCAGTGACACCGATGCACGAAAAACGGCGTGACCGCAGTGGTCACGCCGTTGATCGGGAGGCTCCTTCAGGCCGGGGCGGAGAACACCGCCCCCGCCTCCCGCACCAGACCGTGCAGGTCACCGTCCGGCTCGGCCCGGTCCCGGCGCCAGACCAGGCCGGTCGCCAGCGAGGGCGAGAAGTCCCGGAACGGCAGGACGACGCTCGCACCGTTTTCGCCCTCCGGGCCCTCCGCGCTCAGCAGAGTGATGCCGAATACCGAGCCGTTCGCCACGATTTCGCGCACGCTCGCATAGTCCCCGATATTGAGGTTGACCTCCTTGTGAATTCCCGCGGCTTTCAGGCGCACCTTGAGCTGGTCGAAATACGTGGGAAGCGTGCCGGGCGCGGACGTCACATATGTGTAGTCGGTGAGCTCGCTCAGCGAAACCGCCTTCCGGCCGGCGAACGCGGCGGCCGGCAGCAACGCGCCCAGCGGCTCGTGCAGCAGCTCCAGCACCTCGATCCCCTCGGCGTGCACGGGCAGATGCACCAGCGCCATGGCGAGGTCGCCGCGCTGCACGGCGTTGAGAAGATTCCCGCTGTTCCCGGGCCAGCGCTTGACGTCGAATTCCTCGGCGCAGCGCGCTTCGAGCCGCCCGAGCCGCTCCCGCAGCCGCGGATGCAGGGCCGGCACCACGCCCACGTAGGCCGCCCGCCGCTCGGGCCCCAGGGCCCGGCGCAGCTGCCAGGGAATGTCGTCGAACCGGCCGAGGACGTCCTTCGCGACCGGCAGCAGGGCCGCGCCGGCGCGGGTCAGCGCGACATGGTGCGAATCCCGGTCGAACAGCCGCTGGTCGAGTTCGCGTTCCAGGTCCCGTATCCGCTGGCTCAACGGTGAGGTGGCCATGTGCAGTTGCCGCGCGGCACGGGAGAAGCTGAGGTTCTCGGCGACCGCCACGAAGTAGCGCAGGTGAAAGATCTCCACTGCCGGACCCTATCGGGGGCGGCCTGGAGACGGCCCGGCGGCTGTTCGCCGCCAGGGTCACGGAGCGGCAGCGGACCGCCGGTCGGCCGGCGGCTCGCCCAGTGCCGTCAGGACCTCGCGAACGGTGTGGTCGAAGAGCGGCCGGGGGTCGGTCAGGGCGAAGTCGAGATGGCCGAAGACCTCGACCGCCACGGCTCCGTACAGACGGGCCCAGCACACGGTTCCTTCCGCTACCCCGCCCGGGGCCACGGCCACGACGCCTTCCCCGACGGCATGCTCGGCGACGTCCAACTCGTCAACGGCGCGCCCTGGCCCGTCCTGGAGGTGTCCGCCACCCGTTACCGCTTCCGCCTCCTCAACGCCTCGAACGCCCGCCGCTACCGGCTCGGCTGGGAGGAGGGGATGATCGGTTCGTCCAGATCGGCAGCGACGGCGGCCTGCTGGCCGCACCCCAGCCGCTCCGCACGATCGACATGGCACCCGGCGAGCGGTGCGACGTCGTCATCGACTTCGCGGACCATCCCGTCGGCAGCCGCATCACGGGACCGGCCGGAAGACCGGCCTGCTGTGAACTGGCGAGATTTCGCGCGTGGCTGCCGCTACTGGCAAGGCATACTGACTGCCAGAGGGAGCCTCGGCTTTCTTGTTCCCTGTCGGCGTCACCATTGACGTCGGCGGCCAGCCGACCGAGCACCAAGAACGCGCCACGTGAACCACGTTGGCCCGTCACACCATCGGCTCATGGCAGGGGGACGGGGGGTACGCCTATCGGTGGTCTGCGCCCTCGCCATGTCTGTATCCAGGGCTCGGACTGCCGTGTCCGAAGGACCCGCCATGACGGAATTTCTCTCGGTTGTTGCCGGCGTTCTCAGCGTCCTCAGCTCGGCGCTGAGCCTGACTGCCCAAGCTCGTCGATTCCGGCATCGTGATGGTGGCCAGGGCCTGCGCGAGGTGCGTGCAGGAATTGATGCGGACGGTCAGGGGCACGAAGACCTGCCTCCGGCGGGGCGGGAACGCGCCCGGGGTGCTTCGGTGCGTGGTCGCGGCTCGGTCCGCATTCATGCCCTGTCCTCGGTCACGAAGCCGTGGCGGGTGTAGAACGCCCGGGCACGGTCATTGTGCTCCTCGGTTTCCAGGGACGTTCACACACGCTCCGGCCCGGCACCGGGAGCAGATCGGGCGCCATGCCGCCGGATCTGCTCCCGGTTGGTGAGGATGTGCTCGCGCATGAGGAACTCCGCCCGGTCGGGCGGGCCTTCGACGAGTGCGTGGACGATGCGCCGGTGGTCGGCGAGGGCCTGCCGGACCTCGTCGTGGGTGAACCACCGGGCCAGTTCGCCGCGGCCGCGGTGCACAGCGGCGTCATGGATCCGGGCGGCGCGGCGCGCCTGTTCCACCCCCTGGACGAGGTACGGGTTCCCCGCTGCGGCGAGGATGGTGTTGTGGAAGTCGAGGTTCAGATCGAGCCATCGGCCCTGCCGCTCGGCGGACCACTCCCCCTGCTCCACGACCTCGGCGGCGCGGTCGAGGTTGGCCGTCAGTAACTCCATGGTCCCGGTGGACATGCCCTGGCCGGTGAGTGTGCGGCAGGCCATGCCCTCCAACGCGATACGCATGTCGAAGGCGTGCAGCACGTCGGTGAGGCCGAATCGCCGCACCACGTACCCGCTGTGCGGTGAGTAGTCCAGCAACCCCTCGCCGGCCAGCACCTGCAGCGCATCGCGGACGGGCGTGCGGGAGACGGACAGCAGCTGCGCAAGGGTGCGCTCCTGCAGCCGGCTGCCCAGAGGGAACTCGCCGTCGAGCACTTTGACCCGCAGCTGTTCGGTCACCGACTGCGTCGTGGTGGAACCCGTCATGCGGCCACCCTAGATGCACGCTCGCATGGCATGCCATTCAGGCCGAATCTCTCAACTTCCTTGACGCTTCTCCGAAGGCGGGCGAAGGATGGCATGCCATCGGAGGGTTCGGAACGGAACGGAAGGAGCGACCGTTGTCGCACGGCACTCCAGCAGCTCGCCTCAAAGAACTCGTCACCGGCCCGGAGTTGCTCGTCATGCCCGGGGTCTTCGACCCGCTCGGCGCCAAGCTCGCCGAACGGGCCGGCTTCCCCGCCGTCCAGTGCACCGGACTCGGCATCTCGGCCGTACACCTCGGGTACCCCGACTACTCGATGCTGTCGATGACGGACATGGTCACGTACACCGAACGCATCGCGCGCAGCGTGGACATCCCGGTGATGGGCGATGCCGACACGGGCTTCGGCAACGCGGTCAATGTGCACTACACCGTCCAGGCCTTCGAACGGGCCGGGGCCGCGGGTATCAACCTGGAGGACCAGGTCGTGCCCAAGCGCTGCGGCCACCTCGACGGCAAGCAGGTGATCGGCCTCGACGAGGCGGTGGCGAAGGTCCGGGCGGCCGCGGCGGCCCGCCGCGACCCCGACTTCGTCGTCAACGCCCGTACCGACGCGCTGCCGGTCGAAGGCATCGACGGTGTCCTGCGCCGCGGGAACGCCTACCTGGAGGCCGGCGCCACGATGGTCTTCGTCGACGGTGCCGATTCCCGGGAGTCGATCAGGGCCGCGGTCGAGGGCATCGACGGGCCCGTCGCCGTCAACATCGTCGAAGGCGGAAAGTCCCCGCACGGCCTGACGTTCACCGAACTGCAGGAACTCGGCGTCGCCCGGGTGAGCCTGCCCGGGGTGCTGCTGATGTCGGCCCTCCACGGCATGCGTGAAGCACTGTCGCGCGTGCGGGCCGACGACGGCACCTGGAATCTGGGCGACCTGACCATGCCCTTCCACGAGGCCCACGACCTCGTCGGCACCCGGGAGATCGAGCAGTTGGAGGCCCTCCACCATGTCCACCATGTCCGGTGACGGACGATCCGTCATCGACAAGATCTGGGACCAGCACCTCGTCGCCGACCTCGACGACGGCACGTCCCTGCTGCACATCGACCGCGTGCTGCTGCACGAACGCAGCGGCGCGCCGGCCCTGCGGAGCCTGCGCGAGGAAGGCCGCCAACTCTACGACCACAGCCTGGTGTTCGGCACGATGGACCACGTGGTCGACACCCGCCCGGGCCGCGGCGACGCGACCCCGGTCCCCTCCGGCGACCTGTTCATCCACGGCTTCCGGGACGCGGCCCGCACCCACGGCATCACGCTGTTCGACATCGGCGACGTCGAACAGGGCATATCGCACGTCGTCTTCCCCGAACTCGGCATCGCCCTCCCCGGGGCGACCATGGTGTGCGCCGACAGCCACACCTGCACCCTCGGCGGAGTGGGCGGCCTGGCGTGGGGCGTGGGCGTCACCGAGATGGAACACGCGCTGAGCACCCAGACGTTGGCGGTCCGCCGCCCGCCCACGATGCTCGTCCGCTTCGACGGCCCGCTCCCCGACGGCGTCCACGCCAAGGATCTGATCCTCGCGCTGATCGCCCGCATCGGTGCCGCGGGCGGCCGGGGCCACGCGATCGAGTTCGCCGGCTCCGCGATCGCCGCGACGGGCGTCGAAGGGCGCATGACCCTGTGCAACATGGCCGTGGAATGCGCAGCCTGGACCGGCCTGGTCGCCCCGGACGGCATCCTGCTGGACTACGTACGGGCCCGCCCGTACGCTCCGCCGGCCGGAAGCTCATGGGAGCAGGCGGCCACGGCCTGGCTGTCCCTGCGCAGCGACGCCGACGCCCGCTACGACCGCAGGGTCGACATCGCCGTGGACGACCTGGCCCCGCAGGTCACTTGGGGTACGAGTCCGCAGTTCGCGGTGGGGGTGGACGAGCGGATACCCGACCCCGGGCTCCTTCCCGACCCGGCCGCAGCGCAACGCGCCCTGGCGTACATGGACCTGGCACCGGGCCAAAGGATGCAGGACGTGCCGGTGGACGTGGCATTCCTCGGCTCGTGCACCAACTCCCGGATCGACGACCTGCGCGTCGCGGCCCGGGTCCTGCGGGGCCGGAAGGTCGCCGACGGGGTGCGCGCGATCTGCATCCCCGGCTCCGGATCGGTCCGGCGCGCCGCGGAACGCGAGGGTCTGGACAAGGTCCTCACCGAGGCCGGCTTCGCATGGCGGGAGCCCGGCTGCGGCTTCTGCTTCTTCGCCGGGGGCGAGGGGTTCCCCGCCGGGGCGAGGACGATCAGCTCGACCAACCGGAACTTCGAGGGCCGCCAGGGACCCGGCGTGCGGACCCACCTCGCCAGCCCTGCGACCGTCGCCGCGTCCGCCGTCGCGGGCCACATCGCCGATCCCCGGGAGTTGCCGTGACCGCCGATCCCCTGACCACCGTGCGCGGTATCGCCGCCCCGCTGCTGCGGGCCGACATCGACACCGACGCGATCGCGCCGTCCCGCGTGCGCATCACCTCGCTGGGCAAGAGCGGCTACGCCGAGGCGCTGTTCGCCAACTGGCGCTTCGACGCGCGGGGACGCGAAGTCCCGGGCTTCGTCCTCAACCAGGAGCCGTACCGGCAGGCCTGCGTACTGGTCACCGGCCCCAACTTCGGCTGCGGCAGCTCCCGCGAAACGGCGGTGTGGGCCTTGCGGCAGTCCGGTTTCCGCGTGGTGATCGCGCCCGGTTTCGGCGCCATCTTCGAAGCCAACTGCTTCCGCAACGGCCTGCTCCCGCTGACCCTCCCGTCCCGGGAACATCGCGAGCTGGTCGCGGAGATCTTCGACACCGGGAGCCGGCCGGAGGTTCACGTGGACCTGCAGCGGTGTCAGGTGCAGGCCGTCCACGGTCCCGTCCACCGCTTCGACGTCGACCGGCGCGGCCGCCGCCTGCTGCTCGACGGTCTCGATGCCATCGGGGAGACGCTCCTGCTCGCCGGCTCGATCGAGGCGTTCCGTTCACGGGACCGGATCGCACGCCCCTGGATCCACACGGCGCAGCCTGGTCGGCCGCAGGCCGCACCGACGTGGCAACCGGAACCGCAGCCGGAACCTCAGCCCAAACCGGTCTGAGTCACCTGGCGGCGGTCCGCCGCGAGGCCCGCAGGTCGGCGAGTGCGACCACGAGGGCCGCGAGGACGAAGAACACCACGGTGGCGAAGCCCAGTCGCAGGGCGCCGGCCCAGTCGTGGTGGTTGGCGACGTGGGCGAAGAAGACCGCGCCCACGGCGGCAATGCCTGCTGCCGTACCGATGCGCTGCCCGGTCTGGAGAACACCGGCGGCTGCCCCGGCCAGCTCCACCGGGACCTCGGTGAGGGTGAGCGCGGTGTTCGGCGCGATGGTGAGGCCGGAGCCGAGTCCGGCGAGCAGCAGAGGCAGGGCGGTCGCCCACGGCGCGCCGTGGCCGGGTACGAGCCGGACGGCCACGAGGGCACCCACGAGTCCGAGGACGACCCCCAGCAGCCCGTGGACGACCAGGCGGCGCCCGTACCGGACCACCAGTCGCCCGCCCGCAGCGGCTGCGAACCCCGAACCGACGGCAAAGGGCACCACCGCCAGACCTGCCTGCAGGGCGCTGTACCGGAGCCCGCTCTGCAGGAAGAGCGAGTAGATGAAGAAGACGGTGGTGAATCCGGCGAAGTACACCGTCGCCAGGAGGGCGCCGAGCGAGAACGAGCGGAGCCGGAACAGCCGCAGATCGAGCGCAGGTGTGCGGCCCCGCTGCTCCTGCCTGCCTTCCCAACGCCAGAAGGCGGCCAGGACGAGCGCACCGAGGGGGATCAGCAGCCACTTGCCGCGCCCTCGCCACTGCTGTTCCTGGACGAAGGGCAGCATGACGCAGACGACACCGGCGCCCAGGAGCAGCACACCGGCCCGGTCGAATCCGGTGTGCACCGGTCTCTCGTCGGTGGTCTTCGAGGGCAGGATCCCGGGGGCCAGGGCGGTCGCCGCGATGCCGATGGGCAGGTTCACGTAGAACACCCACCGCCAGCCGCTCCCGGTGCCGAACGCCTCGATGAGCAGCCCGCCCGCGACCGGCCCGACCGCCGTGGCGATGCCGACGACGCTGCCGAGCATGCCGAACGCCCGGGCGCGCCGCGCTCCCTCGAACATCTGCTGGATCAGTCCGAACACCTGCGGCGTGACCCATCCCGCGGCGGCCCCCTGCACCAGCCGGGAGGCCACCAGCCAGCCGGGTGACTGGGCCAGCCCGCAGAACGCCGAGGCCAGGGTGAACAGCGCGATCCCGAGGACGAACGCGTTCTTGCGGCCCCGCTGGTCACCGAAGCGTCCGGCCGGCACCAGGACCAGGCCGAAGGTGAGCGCGTACCCGGACACCACCCAGGACAGGTCGGCCGGCGCAGCGCCGAGACCGTGCTGAATGGACGGCAGCGCCACGTTCACGATCGACACGTCGAGCAGCGTCATGAACGAGGCCGTCAGACACACGCACAGCGCCTCCCAGCGAGGCCGGTCCGCGGTCATGGACCCGCCCGCGCCGACGCGGACGCGAGAGGGACTCATGTCCTCAGTCAACACACGTTCGTCGGGGCGGGTGCGCGCCGCGCGTCCGGACGGGTGAACAGACGGGTGAACAGGGGTGGGTCACCAGGTGACGGTCAGGCGGGTCGGGCCGCCGACACCGGTGTTGGCGGCCCACCGCGCGGGGTCGGTCCCGGCGGGGTCGGCGAGGGCCAGGCCGGGGCAGGCGGCGGCGAGTGCGCCGACGGCGCGGTGGACGAGCCGGCGGGTGTAGGCGGCGCCGGGGCAGTAGTGGATGCCCGCGCCGAAGGAGAGGGAGGGGGCGTTGGGCGGCCTGTCGGGGTCGCGGTGTGCGGAGGCGAGCAGGAGCAGCAGTCGTGCGCCTGCGGGCACGGTGGTGCCGGACGACTCGACGTCGCGGGTGGTGCTGCGCAGCCACCCCACCAGGGGTGAGTGGTGGCGGAACGTCGTCCCGACCGCTTCGCGGACCGCGGCGTCGTGCGGTGGCGGCCAGGATCCGGTGGCGCAGAGGCGGGCGACGGTTCCGTAGACGATGCCCGGCCTGATGAGTGCGGTGGGTGCGCGGACCGCGTGGAAGACCTGGCTCACCAAAACCTGTGGACGGTTCGAGGCGCGCTCGCCTCACGCTATGCCGCCTTCGACGGCTCGAACGCGTACCCGGCCTGCCCCGCGTCCGTGATGACGGCCCCGTATCGGGTACCGAGCTTGCGCCGCAGGCGGGCGACGTGCAGGTCGACCGTGCGGGTCTCGCCGACGGCGGACCGCTGCCACACCAGCTCCATCAACTGTTCGTGGCGATGGGTTCGTTGAGGGTACGTGGCGAGATGGGCGAGGAGCTCGAACTCCATACAGGTCAGCTTGACCGGCCGGCCGTCCGCCGAGACCGTGCGGTGTTCAAGGTCGAGGACAAGGCCGCCCACGCGGTGTACCGGCCCGTGCGGAGACTCCACGTCGTCGGCAACCGACGACAACTGGTGGTCCAGGTGCCAGTGCAGGTCGCTCACCGCGGGATCCAGCCAGACGAGGGAGAGCAGTTGCGACAGGACGGTGGTGATCGGGCCCTGCGTGACGAAGCCGGCTTCCAGGAGCACGGAGCCGGGTGTCTCGCTCCGGCCGGACAGCTCCGTCAGGCACACGTCGGGGCCGGTCAGGGAGCGGGCGAGCCGGTCCCGTACCCGGGGTTCGTCGGCCATGTCGCACATGACGTGTGCGACGCCGCACAGGGGGGCGTTGACGGTCACATACGGGGCACTGTCGATGAGACGCTCGACGGTTTCCTGCAGAAGGCCGGCTGGAAGGAACATGTCGGAGTCTCCTTTCTGTTTGCAGGGTGCGGAAGGCCGTCAGGCGTGGGACAGCGCGGCTGCTCCGGCGATGCGGCGGGCGGCGGGCAGGGGCAGGCCGGTGAAGCGGGAGAGCCAGTGGGCGTCGTGCCCCTGCTGGGCCAGGATGTAGGCGAGGTGCACCCGCGGGTCGTACGCGGCGTGTGCGGCATAGGGCCGGGGGCAGGTGCCGGGGTCGTCGAGCCGGTAGGTCCGCTCCGGCCCGTCGCCCAGCACCAAGTCCACGTGCGGGCAGGCGTATTCGGGGCAGCCCTTGCAGCTTGCGTTGCACCTTGCGTTGCAGCCTGCGGCAGGCGGGCACTGGCGGGTCGGCGCGGAGAGCCTGGTGTGGCGCGTGAGAAGGCGCATGCGCCCTCCCTTCTCCATGGAGAGTCGTCGGACGGATCGGATGGCGGCGGGCGGTCGGCCACTCATCACCGGCACGGGGTGGTGGGGTGCGCTTGTCGAGGACGCGGCAATGCCCCGGAACGGCACCGGGCCGCACGGAGGCCAGGGCGGTGCCGTGTGGATGCGCAGGGGAGGTGACTACCGCAGGCCGGGACGGAGCGAGGACAGGCGGAAGCGCGGCCTACTGTGGCCCGGACTGCTGGGATCGCAATCCATGTCTCTCGCCTCCTCCCGACCTGAGCGCACGCGAACGCGGACGCGCATGCGGACACGGCCGAGCGTAGCGCTGCGCTTCCGCATGCGCGTACGTGCTTGACCGAGCCTTGACGCCCCCGCAGCAATCCGGCAACAGCGGGCCTAGGCCGTGTCCGGCGGATCTTCGTCGCGCGGCACCGCAGCGCCCCGTCAGGGGCGCGGGGAACTGCGCGACCGGCCACGACGCTCCCGCAGCCGAAGCTCCCGGGGCTTCGCCCCGGACCCCTGGGTAGTGCGTCGGCTGCAGGCCGACGGTGGTTGCTCGCGCAGTTCCCCGCGCCCCTGACGGGGCGCACTGCGCCCACGGGCGAAGATCCGCCGGACAGGCCCTAGAAGTGCTGTGCGCCCTCCATGATGGCCTCGCGGATGCGGTGGTACGTGCCGCAGCGGCAGACGTTGCGGATCTCGTCGAGGTCGGCCTCGGTGATCTCACGGCCGGCGGCGCGGGCCTGCTTGACCTTGGCGACCGCGGCCATGATCTGGCCGGGCTGGCAGTAGCCGCACTGGGCGACGTCGCGGTTCAGCCAGGCCTCCTGCATGGGGTGCAGGTCCTTGCCGACGGTGGCGGGCAGCCCCTCGATGGTGGTGATCTCGTCGTCCGGCCGGATGCTCTTGACCGGTACGGAACAGGGGTTGAACGCCTTGCCGTTGATGTGGCTGGTGCACGCCTGGCAGACGCCGAGTCCGCAGCCGTACTTCGGCCCGGTGACGCCCAGGACGTCGCGCAGCACCCACAGCAGCCGCACATCGTCCTCGACGTCCGCCGTGACGGGCTTGCCGTTGAGGATGAAGGTGTGTTCGGGCACGGTCACTCGTTTCTCGTAGACGCGTCCTAGTACGCGCGGTCCAGGCCGTCGGTCGGCGATTGCGGGATCGGGGGGACGGTCGGCAGCGGCTCGAAGCCGAGCGGGCCGGAGTGGTTGACGGGAAACGTCGTCGGCATGGTGCCGGTGGCGGCCCCGTAGGCGCAGGCGACCGCGGCCGCGGCGGCGCCGACCGCCAGCTCCCCCGCACCGCCGGGCTTTTCGCCGGTCGGCGGCATGACCACGATCTCCAGCTCGGGCGGGGTGTTCCACTGGCGGGTGTAGAAGTAGTTGTCCCAACTGCCCTCCAGGAACGCGCCGTCCTTGAGGTGCAGACCCGAGGTGAGGGTGAGGGCGATGCCGTCCATGATGCCGCCCGTCATCTGGGCCTCCAGGCCCTTCGGATTGACGGCGAGGCCGACGTCGACGGCGCAGACGACCTTGGTGACGCGCGGTCCGGTGCAGGCGTCGGGAACGTGCCGTCCGGTGGTCTGCGGGCGGCAGTCGATCTCGGCGAGTACGGCGACGGCTCCGTGGTATTCGGGGTGTACGGCGATGCCCTGCGCCATGCCGGCCGGCAATTCCCGTCCCCAGTTGCCGATGTCCGCGACCTTGTCCAGGACGGCCCTGGAGCGGTCGTCCTTCATGAGCTGCCGGCGGAGCTGGAGGCGGTCCTTGCCCATCTCGTCCGCGAGCCGGTCGAGAACGAGCTCCTGCGCGCACCGGACGTTGGGCGAGTAGATGCCGCGCATGCTGCCGGTGTTGAAGCCCTTGTCCACCTCGTTGAGGAACTGGGTGTGGAGCCCGAGGTCGTAGGGCGTCTGCTGGGTGAGCGTGAAGATGGTCTCGGAGAAGGTGAGATCGCCGACCGGCAGCTTGGCGGCCGCCGCGGTGATGATCTCTCCGAGGCCGTGGCCGAAGTCGGTGGACACGGAGGTGTGCCGCTGTTCGTACGTGAGCACCTTGCCCAGCGCATGCGTGGCCCGTATGCGCGAGGTGGCCATCGGGTGCGTACGTCCCTGGCGGAACTCGTCGGTGCGGTGCCACATGAGCTTGACGGGCTTGCCCATGGCCCGGGAGATCTCGGCGGCTTCGAGCGCGGCGTCGGAGAACAGCTTGCGGCCGAACGAGCCGCCGCCTTCGGTGACATGCACCGTGACCGCGCCCAGTGGCAGGCCCAGCTTGGCCGCGATCTTCTCCTTGGCGACGATCGGGGACTTCAGGGACGCCCAGACCTCGGCCCGGTCCGGCCGTACGTCGGCCACCGCACAGTTGGGCTCCAGCGCGCTGTTGCTGGCGAAGTGGAAGGTGAAGGTGGCCTCGACGGTCTTGGCCAGATGGTTCAACGGCGGTACGGCCAAGGGGATTTCCGCCGCCTTGAGTTCCCGCAGGACCGTGTCGTCGGACGCCCCCTCCGCCGTCCCGGGGCCCCAGGCCACCTTGAGCGCGCGTACCGCGTCGATGCACTGGCCGAAGGTCCGTGCGCGGACCGCCACGCCCGTCGAGACGGCCACGACATCGGTGACGCCGGGCATCGCCCGTGTCTCCGCGAGGTTCTGCACGGACCGCACGGTGCCGTTGATCGTGGGCGGCCGGCACACCATGGCCGGGAATGCACCCGGCACCTGCAGGTCCATGGCGAACTGCTTGCGGCCCGTCACGCTCGCCAGCGCGTCGACCCGGTTGCGCGGGGTGCCGATGACCGAGAAGGCGGAGCGTGGTTTGAGGTCGGCGGCGACCCGTACGGTCCTCACGCTCGCGGCCTTCTCCGCGAGCGAACCGTAGGTCGCGCTCCGGCCGTTCCGGGCGGTGACCACACCGTCCTTGACGGTCAGGGTGGATATCCCGGCGTCCAGCACGTCGGCCGCAGCCTCCAGGAGACGCCTTCTGGCGATCGCCGCGGCGACACGGACCGGAGTGTACGTGGAGATGGTGGCGTTGGAGCCGCCGGTGAGCTGGTTGAAGAGCAGTTCGGGGCGCGCGTCGGCGAGGGTGACGCGGATCTTCTCCAGTGGCAGGTCCAGTTCCTCGGCGATCAGCATCGCCGTGGAGGTGGTGATGCCCTGGCCCACCTCGGCGCGCGGCAGGGCGAACGAGGCCGTGCCGTCGGCGTGCACCTGGATGGTGATGAGGCCTGCCGTCGGCAGCGCCGCGTCCGTGAGCAGGTCGTTGAAGTCGAACAACTTGGTGAGCTCAGGCAGCCCGGGGAGCGAGGCGGGTGCGGCAGGCGCGGCGTGTGCCTCGGTGGTACCGACCGCCTCTTCGCCCAGTCGAGCGGCGACGGCGAGGGTCGGCGCCGCCAGGACATAGCCGAGGAACCGCCGACGGCCGATCCCGGCGTCGGTAACCGGAACCGTGGCTTCGTCCTGCTCCCGGGGCAGACGATCGCGAGTGCCCATCATCTGTCCTTCCACGGCGCATGGTTGATCGACTTACCGGATGGTAGCGAAGGCATGCGCACGGCAGAACAGCGGGAACCCTTGGTCCTGTGGTCCTGCGTCCGGAAACTCGGGGTTTCCGCTGCCGGAGTCACTCACTGCGGGTCCGCGCAGGGCGGCGCTGGGTGTGGTGGGGCCAGAGGAAGGTGGCGGAGAGGAGGGTGATGGCGGCGCCGAGGAGGTTGTTGCCGAGCCGCCAGGCGGAGTCGGCCACGACGAGCCCGCACTCGACGGCTCTGCCCCACACGGACGACGCCCGGTCTCCCCGGCGTTGCCCGGTGGGGCAGAGCGGCGGTGTGTCAGCGGCGCCAGGGCTTCCAGCCGCCGGACTGGTCCTTGTCAGCCGGTGGTGTGTCGTCCTGCGGAGTGCGCGGCTGGGGGATCTGTATGGATCCCTTGCCGTGGGCGAGTTGCACCTCGCGCTGCACCTTGGGCATCGGCAGGCGCACCGCGAGCACCTGCACTCCGCCGATCTTCAGGTACGGCATGGCCCATCCCTCCAGGTCGACTCCCGCGAACAGCTTCCAGTCGGCGTTGGCCGCGGCCTTGCCCTCGGTCGACCCGCGGGCCCCGCCCTTGACCTCGGTGCGCACGTACGGTGCGGCGACGTCGCCCTTCACGCCCACGCTGCCGTAGAGGCCGAGGTTCGCCTCGGTGCCGAAGCGGACCTTCGCGTTGACGGCGGCCGAGGCGCTCGCCTTCAGCGTGCCGGGGGTGAAGTCCGCCTTGGCCTCCGGCTGCCAGCCCTCGCGCAGGCTGAACGCGGAGCCGAGGGCGAAGTCGCCCTTCACCGGGTCCTGTTCGATGTCCAGGGTCGCCCTGCCATCGGCGTCGATCAGGGCGTAGCAGGTGAGGTCGATGTTGACGGTGACCGGAAGTTCACCGATGTAGAAGGTCGGGTTGGCGTGCAGGACGACGAACGGCACCCGCACCGGCTTGCCGTTGGTCGTGGGGGACGTCCGCCCCTTGAAGTGGAATCCCGAGGACCAGTCGCCGCTCAGCCGCAGGCCGGCCCCCGACGGGCCGTCGCCGGAACCGCGGCCGTTGTAGGTGAAGTCGACCTCGGGTGCGAGCTGCACGAAGCCCTTGAGCGACGCCTTGGTGGGGCTTTCCACCCCTTCCCCCTTCGCGCTCTTCTCCGTATCGAGCGCGGTGTCGACGTCGACGCGCAGGCTGCCGAAGGGCAGTTTGAGGCCCTCGGGTCCGGCGTGGACGTTGCCGCGCTTGGCCCAGGAGACCTTCACCCCTGGAACGAGCGAATCGGCCGTGAAGCCGGACGGGTCGACGGGCAGCTTGTTCTCGACCTTGGTGTCGCCCAGCACCGTGGAGAGATCGACCGGGGCCGTACGGACCTCCGTGCCCTTCGAGGTTTTCTTCTCCACCTTCGTGACCTTGGCCAGGACGCCCTGGGGCGCGCCGGGCACGGGCTTGCTGGCGACGATGTCGCCCACGGCGACGGGCTTCTCCGCTGCCGGAGTTGCCGGAGTCGCAGAAGTCTCAGGCGTCGCCGACTGCCCCGGCATGGCGGACGCGCTCGGGGTGGGCTGCGTGACGGTCCGGGAGATGACGGCGCGGCCGCTGTCCCGTTCGATGGAGTCGACCTTCACCGGCGACTTCTGCGCCTTGATGCCACCGCCCGCCGGAATGGACACCGCGCTGGGCCCGGATCCCCCGGAAGAGGATTTGTCCTGGCTGAGGTCGGGCTTGGGGAAGGCACTGGTCTCGATGCTGCTCGGTGCCTCGCCCGAGGCGTTGGTCGAGTCGTCTCCGAAAGGCGAGCAGCCGGCCAGGGCGAGTGAGAAGGAGGTGAGCAGCACTGGTGTCAGTGCCGCTCGTCTGCGGAAGTTACGCATAGGGGATCCTCGTGGATGGGTGTGAGGGATGTCGGATTTCCCCGCACGAGTGGTGGCGGGAACATGTCACCTCAGGGCATGGGCGGAACCTCTCGTTCGGCAGAACCGGCAGGGCCGGCGGGTCAGTTCGCCCCCGTCGCCAGGGCTTCGAGGTGCCCTGCCGCGGCCGCGGCGCCCCCCGCGGCGCGGAACGACGCGCGCACCCTCCCGGCCGCCTCGCGGCAGCCGGGCTCGCGGAGGACGGTGTCCAGCGCCGCGCCCAGCACGTCGGCGGTCGCCCGGTTGAACCGGACCCGTACGCCCGCCCCGGCGTCCGTCACCTGGGCGGCGACGGCGGGCTGGTCGTCCCGGATGGGCGCGACGACCAGCGGGAGGCCGTTCCACAGCGCCTCGCACACCGTGTTGTGCCCGGCATGGCAGATCACCGCGTCGCACCGTTCCAGCAGGGCCAGTTGGGGAACGTGCGCCCGGACCAGCACCCGGTCGGCGAACTCCGGCACCGTGCCCGTCGGGTCGACGATCACCGCCTGCGCCCGGTCCGGCCGTCCGCGCAGCGCCTCGGCGCACGCGGCGAGGAAGCGGGGCGCCGCCTCGGCGTTGGCCGTGCCGAGGGTGATCAGCACGGTGGGCGTCCGGGGGTCGAGCCGGTGCCAGGGGAAGTCGTCCGCGGCCGGGCGGGCGGCGAGCGACGGGCCGACGAACCGGACCTGTTGGCCGATGGACGGGACCGGCCCGGCCAGGGCCTCGGTGCTGAAGGCCAGCACCAGCCGGTCGGACAGCCGGGGGTCCGCGGTGCTCCGGGGGTCGCCGATCCGCCGCCGCAGCTCCCCGATCAGCCCGGTGATCCAGGCGTCGACCTTCGGCAGGCCGGACAGCGAGGTGAAGCCCGCCGTGGTGGTCGCCGAGGTGGCCCACACCAGCCCCAGCCGCTCGGCCACGAGGCCGCCTGCGACGGCCTGTTGGTCGGCCACCAGGACGTCCGGCCGGAACTCCCCCACGGCCGACCGCACTCCGGGCGCCATGTGCTCGGCGAGCGGCCCGAGGAACCGTTCCCACAGGAACTTCAGCGCCGCCGGGCCGCGGAGCGAGGGCGGCCGCAGCAGGGCGGGGTCGGCCAGGTCCGGGGAGGCGCACCGGAACACGGTCGCGCCGTCGCCCACCAGCGGTCCCACGACCTCCGGCAGTCCGGCCCAGGCCACCTGGTGCCCGCGCCGGGCCAGTTCGGCGGCGACGCCGACCGTGGGGTTGACGTGCCCGGCCAGGGGCGGCACCACGAAGAGGAAGCGGCTCACCGGCTCACGTCCCCGGCCGCCGGCGCGGGCGCGTGCGCGCGGATCCACTCCAGGATCAGGTCGCCGGTCAGCTCCGTGGCGCCGACCAGGACCCAGTGCTCCTGGTCCGGCACCACCACGGTGCAGCAGCGCGGCAGCAGTGACCCCAACCAGTCGGCCTGTACGGCGAGTTCGGACTCGGCCCCGTAGAGGGCCAGCACCGGGCAGCCCACCGCACGGATGGCGTCCTCGTCGAGGACCCGGCTGGCGGGGACGTCCCGCACCGTGGTGGTGGAGTGCAGCAGCCGGGCGGCCGACCGGATGCGTTTGGTCACGTGCTTGCCGTGCTTCTCGGTGAGTTCCGCGAAGAGCCCGTCGCGGGCGAGTTCCTCCGCCCCGCGCGCGAGGTTGGCCGCCATCTTGCGGGACCAGGCGCCGGTGGCCGGCTCCGACTCGATCAGCGAGACGCTGGCCACCCGGCCGGGGTGCAGCTCCGCGTATCCGAACGCGATGGTGCCGCCGTAGGAGTTGCCCACCAGGTGCACGGGGCCCGCGGGGGCCAGGCGGTCGAGCAGGGCCTCCAGGTCGTCGAGGTGGTCGTCCAGCCGGTAGCCGGCCGGCGGCTGTTCGCTGCGGCCCTGCCCCCGCAGGTCGTACATGATCACGTCGAGCCCGGCCGCGGCGAACCTGGGCGCCAGGGTGAAGTAGTAGCTGATGAGGCTGTCGATGAGCATCCCGTGGACGAGCACCACGGTGGGCGGCGGTGCCGTGCCGTTCGTCGTACGCGCGGGCATCCGTTCCACGTGCACCGCAAGGCCGTTGGCGTCGATCATGGCCATGGGTCACCGCTCTCCGGGGGCCCGCAGGCAGCCGGCGATGTGCTCGACGAGCTGTCCGACCGTCAGGCCGATGATCTCCTCCAGCCCGAGCCCTGCCAGGTACTCGGCGAAGTTCACCGACTCGCCGTACCGCGCCTGGAGATGGCCGCCGAGGGTGACCAGGTCGATGCTCTCCAGGTCCAGGTCGTCGTGGAACCGGGTGCCCATGGTGATCCCGACGTCGTCCAGGTCGCCGTAGTCGCCGAGGACGGCGCGGAGCATGCCGCCTACCTCCTCGAACACAGCCTCCTCGAACACGGCCTGCCGGGCCTCGGCGGCGGGCGCCGCCTGGCTGCTGCTCACTTGGAATCTCCTTGGGTTGCCGGTCCAGCGCACTCCGTGGACCTGTGGTTCCGGCCGGGGGTCCGGCCCGCAGCGCAGCTGCTGTGAGAGGCGGCGTCCCCCGGGGAAACGCAGCACTGCTGCTTCTCCTGTCGATCGTCTTCCGGGTGCCCGGCCGTCGGCCCGGTGGTCCACGCGACCACGTACTCCCTCTCCGGCAGTCCCTGCGGGTTGGTGACGGTGCGGCAGCGCACCGGGTACCGGCGGCCGCCCGCGGCCACCACCAGGTCGTCCGGCCGGGCCTCGACGACGGCGAAGTCCTTCGGGCGGCCCCGCAGCCCGGTGCCCTCGGCCTTGGCCACCGCCTCCTTCGCCGCCCAGAACCGGGTGAACCACAGGGGTTGCGGTTCACCGGTCCGGAAGCAGACAGCGATGAGGAGTTCGCGCTCGGCCTGGCCGAGGGCGGCGGCCAGGGTTCCCGGCGGCCGGTGGGTGACCTCCTCGACGTCGATGCCGACCGGCGCCGGGCGCCCGTCCGTGCCGCGCGGCCGGACCAGGGCGACCGCGGCCTCGGCCCGGTGTGCCAGCGAGACGTCGAGGGCGGGGAGGACCCGGCCGTGCACGCCGGTGACCCGCGGACGGCCGGACGCGTCGTTGGCCACCCGGAGCTCGGCGGGGAAGACCGGCCCTTCGCCGTGCTCCCACAGCCACCGGCGGACCGCGTCCTTGGCCGCGATCCGGCCGAGCAGCCACTGGCGGCGGCCGCCCGGCGGGCGCCGCTCGTGGTCCTCGCGCTCGGCGGTGCCGAGGTGCCGCCGCAGCACGAGGTCGCGGGACGCGAGGTCGCGGCACCCGTCGAACAGGAGCACCCAGCCGCCCGGTTGGACCGCGGAGAGGGTGTGCCGCCCGGGGAACCGTTCCTGCGCCTTGGTGTCCGTGCGGCTGTCGAACCGGTGGTCCTGCCAGCCGCCGATCTCCACCCGGACGCGACCGTCCACGAGCAGCTGCACGTCCGCCTCCACCGTGGCGTCCGTGACCGAGACGATCCTGATGAGGCACTCGACCCGGGTGCCGGGCGCCGGGTGCGGGCCGAAGAACCGGATGTGCCGCACGCGGACGGGGAACACCAGGGTCCGCTCGGTCAGGGTGGCGAGGATCCAATACCCCAGCAGCTGCCCCACGTTGTCGAGCAGGGCACCCGGCGCGGACGGGGCGGTGAGCACGCCGCGCACGTGCGCGTCGCCGACCGCCGTCAGCTCGGTGACGCCCTGGAACGCCGGGCCGTGGAACATCCAGCGGTCCTCGTACAGTTGCCCGGCCGTGATCTCAGGGGACCGTTCCTCCGCGGGCGTCCAGCGCCAGGGCCGGGGCGCGCCATCCGGGTACCGGTCGGCGAGTTCCACCTCGCCCTGCGCGTACGCGCCGAACGTCACACCGGCCCGGCCGGCCCCGCGCACCTCGACCGTCACGGGGACATCGACGGCGGGGGCCGCGGCCACCCAGCGGTTCAGCCGCAGCTCGTGCACCGCCACCGCGGTCGTCCCGGGCCGGGCCCGTCCGGCGTGCTCCATCATGTGGTGCAGCAGCGTCGTGGCCGGGACCACCGGCCACCGGTCGGCCTCGTCCGGCCAGCCGGGGCGCTGCGCGAAGAAGCAGTGGTCGCGCAGGTACGGCATGGTGTCCGTGGACACCCGCAGCACGGTGCTCACCGTGGGGACCGTACGTACCGCGGCGGCGCGGGACACCGCGACGGCCGTGTCGGCGGTGTCCTTCAACAGGGCCCGCAGCTCGGCGTCCAGCGGGGAGGCGTCCGGGGCGGGCGGCGCCGCACCGGGGTCCGTGCCCTGCCGGACGGCGAGGGCCGAGCGCACCGCGGCCACCGTCTCCCGGTCCAGGGACACCAGTCGCCCGCCCAGGTCCAGCCGCGAGGGCGGCATCCGGCGGGCAGCGGCGGCGGCCGGGCCCACGGGGGCCGGACCGCCCCCGAGGTCCGGGTCGCCGCCGGCCGTCCACAGCGCCGTGGCGACCCGGAGCAGCTGCGCCGTCCCGTCCCGGTGCGGGGAGTCGGCGGCCACCACCAGGTGCGGGCGGCCGCGCAGGGTGCTCTCGACGAGCGAGCCCACCTGGCCCGTACCGGCCTGGACGAAGACCCGGAAGCCGGCCGCGTACATGGCCTCGATCAGCGGGCGGAAGCGGACGGGCTCCAGCAGGTGGCGCACGAAGAGGTCCCGCACCTCGGCCTCGTCGCCGGGGTACTCCGCGGCCGTGGTCGCCGACCAGACGGGCACGGTCGGCCGGTGCAGCGCGAACAGGTCCGCGTAGTGCCGGATCTGGTCGAGGTAGGGGGCGAGCATCGGCGTGTGGAAGCCCGAACGGAACGGCAGGACCCGTCCGATGACGCCGCGCGCCCGGAAGTGCCGTACCAGGTCCTCCACTTGGGCGGGCGGACCGCAGACCATCGACTGCTCCGGAGCGTTGTCGTGCGACAGCACCACCCTGGGACGGTCGGCGAGCGCGGCGGAGACCTGCTCGGCCGGTGCGCCCAGCGCGGCGAAGGACAGCCCGGCCACCCGCACCTGGTCCGGGTCGAAGGAGCGGGTGAACGCGTCGACCGCGTCCCCGGCGTACAGCCCGGCGGTGGCCATGGCCGTCCACTCGCCGATGCTGTGGCCCGCGACGGCGTCGGGCACGATGCCCGTCCGGCGCAGCGCGGCGTCCAGCACCCGCCCCACGGCGATGACTCCGGCCCCGTGCCGTCCGACGTCCGCCACGTCGGCCCCGGTCCCGCCGAACCCCGCGGGCAGCAGGGCCGAGAGGCCGAACCGTTCGACGACGTCGCCGATCCGGGGTCTGAACTCGGCCTCCAGGCCCGGGAAGACGAAGGCCAGCTTCCCGCCCGCGGGACCGCCGAGCAGCGGCTCCGGGGAGAACCACACGTCGCCGCGCCCATGCCAGGGCGAGCCCTTGGCCACAGCTTTCCGTGCCAGGGCGAGGCGCTCGGCCGTCGGGGCGACGACGCCCAGCCGGGTGCGTCCGTCGTGTACGGACCGTCGCGCGCGGACGGCGGCGTCCTCGGCATCCAGCAGCGCGGCGAGCTCCTCCGGGGTGTCGGCGGCCAGCCGCAGCACCTGTTCCGGCTCCCGGACCGTTGCCGGTGAACGGTGCGAACCAGGAGGTGCTTCCAGCACCACATGGGCGTTGATCCCGCCGAAGCCGAACGCGTTGACGCCCGCCCGCCGGGTCCGCCCGTCGCCGCTCTCCCAGTCCTGTGCCGCGGCGATCGTCCGGAAGCGGGTGCGGGCCAGGGCCGGGTGGGGCTCGTCGCAGTGCAGGGTCGGCGGCAGGACACCGTGGTGCACCGCGAGCGCCGCCTTGACCAGACCGGCCACGCCGGCGGCCGGCATGGTGTGCCCGATCATCGACTTCACGGACCCGAGCACCGGCCGGTCCCCCTCGCCGCCCGGGCCGAACACCTCGGCCAGCGTGGCCAGTTCGGCCGCGTCCCCCGTGGGGGTGGCGGTTCCGTGCGCCTCCAGCAGCCCGACCGACCCCGGTGTCGCGGGGTCCAGCCCCGCCTCGCGCCAGGCCGCCCGTACCGCCTTCACCTGGCCCGAGGGGTCGGGGGCGACGAGGCTGCCACTGCGGCCGTCGCCGGCCACTCCGGTGCCGCGAATGACGGCGTAGACGCGGTCGCCGTCGCGCAGCGCGTCGGAGAGGCGCTTGAGGGCCACCACACCGGTGCCCTCGCCGATCAGCAGCCCGTCCGCGTCCCGGTGGAACGGGCGGATGCGCTGGCTCGGCGACATCGCACGCAGCCGGGAGAACAGGGACCACAGCGTGATGTCGTGGCAGTGGTGGACCCCGCCCGCCAGCACCAGATCGCAGCGGCCCGCGGCCAGTTCGCCGACCGCCTGGTCGACCGCGACGAGCGAGGACGCGCAGGCGGCGTCCACCGTGTACGCGGGGCCGCGCAGGTCGAGCCGGTTGGCCACCCGGGAGGCGGTCAGGTTGGGCACCAGGTTGATCGCCTGCTCGGGCTCGTCCGGCCCCAACTGCTCCGTGTACGCCCGCCGGACCCGCTCCAGCAGCCCGGCGTCCAGCTCGGGCAGCAACTCCGTGAGGGTGCGCAGCAATTGGTTGGACGTCTGGACGGACTGGGTGCCGCGCGCCATCCCGGGGGACAGATAGCCGCCCCGGCCCAGGATCACCCCGATCCGGTCCCGGTCGGGCAGCCGGGCCTCGCCGCCCGCGTCCGCGATCGCCTCGGCGGCCACGTGCAGCGCGATGAGCTGCTCCGGTTCGGTGCCCGGCACCGAGCTGGGCATGATCCCGAACCGGGTCGCCTCCACCTCGGCCAGCTCGTCGACGAATCCGCCGCGGCGGCAGTACACCCGGTCCGCGCGGCCTGCGGCGGCCGCCGGGTCGTAGAAGGAGGGGTCCCAACGCCCGGACGGGACCTCGGTGATCGCGTCGAGACCCGCCGTCAGGTTGCGCCAGTACGTCGCGAGGTCCGGCGCGCCGGGGAAGAGGACGGCCATGCCGACGATGGCGACGGGGGGACGGCCCGTTGGTGTGTGAAGCGTGCTCATCCTCACCAGCCCGCTGCGGTGTAGACCACGGCGTCGGCCGATTCCTCGCCCCAGGCGAGCTCGCGCAGCAGGCACAGCGCCCCCTCCTCGGGGTCGACGAGTCCGATGCCGCGCCGCGCGTACTCCCGGGCGAGCTCGGGGGTCACCATGCCCGCGTGCTCCGCGTCCGGCGCCCAGGGTCCCCAATGCACCGTCAGCGTGCGGCACTTCGACTGCTCCGCCCACCGGCCGCCGAGGGACTGCAGGGCGTCGTTGGCGGCCGCGTAGTCGGCCTGGCCGCGGTTGCCGAGGACGGCCGCGATGCTGCCGAAGAACACGGCGAACCTGGGGGCCTGCGGCAGGCCGTCCAGCGCCGCCAGCAGGGTGTGCGCGCCGTCGACCTTGGTGGAGTAGACCCGGCGGAAGGAGTCGGGGTCCTTCTCGGCCAGGACCTTGTCCTCGATGATCCCGGCCGCGTACAGCACGCCGTCCAGCCGGCCGTGTTCGGCGTGGACGTCCGCCACCAGGCGGCGCACCGCCTCGGGGTCCCGGACGTCCGCCGTGTGGTAGCGCACCGGGCTGCCCAGGTCCCGCAGTGTGTCGAGGGTGCGGCGGACCTCCCGCCGGGCCAGGATCTCCGAGACCTCCCGTTCGATCCCGGCCGGGGAGCGTTCGCCCTTTGCGGCCAGGGCGGCCCGCAGCGCGGCCCGGTCCGGGGCCCGCAGGATTGCCTCGTCTTCGGGAGCGTCCGACAGGGCGGTCCGGCCGGCCAGTTCGATACGGCAGCGGGAAGCCGCCGCGAGCGTCGCGGCGATCCGCGCGGAGATGCCCCGGGCCCCGCCGATCAGCAGCACCACCGCGTCCCGGTCCAGACCGAGGGCGGCCGCCTCGGCCGTACCGTCCCCGGCCGGGCCCGCGCCGCGGTCGCCCAGGGCACCCAGGCCGGCGGCCGCGGTTTCGATGCCGAACCGAACGCCGTCCGGCGACCACAGCACCACCGGGGCCGGTTCCTCGGCCGTCAACTCGCCCACCAGTGCGGCCGCCACCTCGTCGACGGTCAGCTGCGGGGCCAGCTCGACGAACCGGGCGAGGGTGTCCGGGTACTCCCGCGCGACGGTCCGGAACAGGCCCCGCAGCCCGTCCGCCCGCCCGTCGGGATCGGCGGACGCGGCGGGTGCGGCCGCGAGCAGCCAGCGCGGCGCGCGCCGCAGCGCGGCCTGGAACACCGGGAAGGAATCGGGCAGGAGCGGCCCGCCGCCGTCCTGCGACAGCGCCTCCAGGTGGAACACCCCGTCCAGCGGGCCGTCCTCGTCCGTGAGCAGGTGGTCCGGCGGCAGGACGACCGCCTCCGCACCGTTGGCGCCCAGCCGGGCGGCCAGCGCCTCCGGCACCGGTCCGGCACCGCCGATCAGGGCGAACCGGGTTCCCTGCAGTACCGCGAAGTCCCCGTCGGGGGACGGGAGACGGACACTGCGCAGGACGAGCCTGCCCGGCGCCTCGCCGGTGACGGCCGGGCCGGGGTCCTCCGCGGGGGCAAGGGTTCGCTGCGCGGAAGCCGCTCCCCCGGAGGCCGTTCCCCCGCCGGGCAGCCGCGCCTCCAGCAGCTCGGCGATGCCGGACGCCGTGCGGGCCTTGGAGACCGCCTCCAGCTCCGCGTCGTCGAGCCGGGGCAGGGAGGTCCGGTCGGTGCCGAAGCCCAGCCGGGCGGCCAGCTCGCCGACGATCTCGACCCGCTTGATGGAGTCGATGCTCAGGTCGGCCTCCAGGTCGAGACCGGGCTCGATCATGTCGAGGGGATAGCCGGTGCGTTCGCTGATGATGTCCAGGACAACGGCCAGCACGTGCACGTCCGCCGGTACCGCGGGCGGCGCAGCCGGGGACACCGCGGGGACGGCAACGGGAGCGGGCTCGGGCACGGCCGACCGGAACGTTTCCGGCACAGGCACAGGCACAGGCGCGACCGGCGGCACGTCCGCCGCCCCGCCGAGGTAGGTCAGCAGCACGTCACGCTGTGCGGCGACCAACTCCCTGCTGGTGCGCAGGAATTCATGGACCATCCGGTCACGGTCGTCCGCCGTGCCACCGTCCTGGGCACGTATCACTGTCATCTCCTCCATCGGAATGCGTCGGGCGGGTGCGAGCGAGCCGGGCAGCAGGCCACCGTCGCGGGTGCGGGTCAGCTGCCCGTTGACGATCCAGCCGGGTGCCGCGGGGCAGGTCCCGGGGACGGCTTCGACGCTGTCGCGCCCCCGGTGCGTCCAGCCGGTACGGACGGGAACGCCGGCGACGGCGAGCCGGGCGAGCAGGACCAGGAAGCCGCGCAGCCCCGGGCCTTCGGGCCCCTCGCACGCCACCGCGGTGTGCGGGCGGTCGCCGAGGATCCGGCCCACCAGGCCCGTCAGCACCGCACCCGGCCCGGCCTCCACGAAGACCCGGGCACCGGCCTCGTACATCCGCTCGATCTGCTGCACGAAGCGCACGGGGGAACCGATCTGGGCCGCCAACTCGGCCCGGATGTCGTCCGGTTCGCCGGTATGGACGGCAGCCGTCCGGTTCGCCCACACCGGAATCTCCGGTGCCGTCACCTGCCGGGCGGCGAGAGCTTCGGCGAACCGTTCGCCGGCCGGGGCCACCAGGGGGCTGTGGAAGGCACACGCCACCGGCACGGGCGTGGCGCCCAGACCCCGCTCGCGCAGCCGGAGCACCGCCGCCCCGACGTCCTCTACGGGACCGGAAATCACGCTCTGCCGAGGCGCGTTGTGGTTCGCGACGACCACCCGGTCGGCCAGTCCGGCCGCCCGCAGTTCCTCGACGACGTCCTCGTGCCCGGCCGCCACGGCGGCCATGGTCCCCGGCTCCGCACCGGCGGCGGCCAGGATCGCCTCCGCGCGTGCCGTGCTCAGCTCCAGCAGCGTCTCCGGGTCGAACGCCCCGGCCGCGCACAGCGCGACCAGTTCGCCGTAGCTGTGCCCGGCCACCGTCGCGGGCCGGACGCCGGCCCGGCCCAGCAGTTCGCACACGGTCAGCCCCATGATGCCCAGCGCGGGCTGGGCAATCCTGGTGTCGGTGACCCGGGCACGCCGCGCCTCCTCGGCGGCGGGGTCGAAGGCGGTCGGCGGGAAGATGATGTCCGCCCACTCGTCACCGGTCCGCAGATACCGCTGGACCTCCGGGAAGGCGATGAACAACTCGGCGAGCATGTCCGGCCGTTGACTGCCCTGGCCGGGGAAGAGGAACGCCACGTCACCCCCAGGCCCCTCCGACCCGTCCGGCTCCGCGCCGAAGACCCCCGCCCGGGGATCGTGCTCGCCCTCCCGGGCCCGTTCCAGCAGCCCGGGCAGCTCGTCCAGGTCACGGGCCACGACCGCCGCCCAGGCCGGTTTCCGGGATGCGTCGGCGCGCCGGGCGGCGCTCAGCGCCAGGTCGCGCAGCCGCCAGGAACGGCCCTTCCGGTCGTTCTCCGCGACCAGTTCCAGCAGCCGGCCGATCTCCCGGGCGGCCTCCGCCCGGTCGGCGCCGTGGAAGACGAACAGCTCCGCCGGCCAGGCGTCGAGCCCGTGCCGGGGCGGCGGCCCCGCCTCGTGCCCGCGCAGCACCACGTGGAAATTGGTGCCGCCGAAGCCGAACGCGCTGACCCCGGCGACCCGTTCACCGGGCGCGGCCGGCCACGGGCGTGCGACGGTGTGGAAGGCGAACGGGCTGCTCTCCGCCTCCCAGGCCGGGTCGGGCCGGGTCAGCTGTGCCGTGGGCGGCCTGACGCCGGTGTGCAGGGCCAGGGCCGTCTTGATCAGGCCGGCGAGTCCGGCGGCGCACTTGGTGTGCCCGATCTGGGACTTCACCGAGCCGAGCGCGCATCCGCCCGGCGCCGCCCCGGCCTCGGTGAACACCGAGGTGAGCGTGGCGAGTTCGGTGCGGTCGCCGACCACCGTCCCGGTGCCGTGCGCCTCCAGCAGGCCCACCTCGGCCGGCGGGATCCCGGCGTGGCGGTAGGCCCGTTCCAACGCGGCGCGCTGGCCCTCCGGGCGGGGGGCCGTCAGCCCCAGGGACCTGCCGTCGCTCGAACTGCCGATGCCCTTGACGACCGCGTAGACGCGGTCGCCGTCCCGCTCGGCGTCCGCCAGCCGCTTGAGGACGACGCAGGCGACGCCCTCGCCGAGCGCGATGCCGTCCGCCGCGCTGTCGAAGGTGCGGGAGCGGCCGGTCGGGGACAGCGCGTGCACCGAGGAGAACAGCAGATAGTCGTTGATCCCGTTGTGCAGGTCCGCACCTCCGCACAGGACGAGGTCGCTGGTGCCGGCGGACAGTTCCTTGCACGCCACGTCCACGGCGGCGAGCGAGGAGGCGCAGGCCGCGTCCACGGTGAAGTTCGTGCCGCCGAGGTCGAGCCGGTTGGCGATCCGTCCGGCGATGACGTTGGCCAGCATGCCCGGGAACGAGTCCTCCGTCAGTCGCGGGAGTTGCTCGTCCAGCCCGGGCGGCAGTTTCCCCAGGTAGGCGGGGAGCACGGTGCGCACGGTGGTGGCGTTCGACAGGTCGCTGCCCGCCTCGGCCCCGAACACGACCGAGGTCCTGGAGCGGTCGAAGGGGCGCTCCTCGTAGCCGGCGTCGCGCAGCGCGCGCCGCGCGGCCTCCAGTGCGAGCAGCTGCACCGGCTCGATGCTGCCGAGCGAGGACGGCGGGATGCCGTAGCGCAGCGGGTCGAAGGGGATGTCGGGCAGGAAGCCGCCCCACTTCGACTCCGTGCGGGCGGACTCCGTGCGGGCGCCGTCCGCTTCGGGCGCGTAGTGCAGTTCCGGGTCCCAGCGCTCCGGCGGCACCTCGCCGACCGCGTCGGTGCCCGCGACCACGTTCGCCCAGTAGGCGGCCAGGTCCGGGGCGCCGGGGAACATGCAGGCCATGCCGACCACGGCGATGTCGAGCGGGGCCGGGACGGGCTCCGGGGCCTCCTGCCGGAAGCCCTCGCGCAGCCGCCGGGCACGCGCGGCGAAGAAGCCGGCGGCCTCCGCGCTGACCGCGGCGTGCAGTGCGGGGACGGTGGTGACCGCGGACCGCAGCACGGCCACCTGGCCGGCCATGAACATGCCCTCGGTCAGCTGCCGGGACTCGTCCACCTCCGTGAGCGACTCGCCGGTCCGCTCCACGCCCTTGCTGGCGATCCTCAGCCGCCCCACGTTGAGCTGTTCCAACCGCTCCCACGCCTGCCGCTCCGGGACGCCCCGCTCCCGCAACTGCTCCTTGGCGCCGCGGAATTCGTCCGTGAACGGGCTGCTCACGCAGCGCGTGGCGTGCCCGGGTGCGGTCTCCAGCAGCTCGGTCCGCCGCGCCGCCAGGACCTGCCGCTGGAACGGCGGCCGCACGGCACCCCGGTCCACCGCCTCCTCGGTGAACAGGTAGGCGGTGCCCATGAGCAGTCCGACGGCCACTCCGCGGGCGGTCAGCGGCGCGGCGAGCGCGGCCACCATCGCGGCCGACCGCTTGTCGTGCACGCCCCCGGCGAAGAAGACCCTCAACTCCGCGGGGTCCGCACCCTCCGCGGTGTCCAGGAATTCCTCCAGCACCTCGGCCTGCGCCTCCCACAGCGCGAAGCTGCTCCGCGGTCCGACGTGGCCGCCGCACTCCGAGCCCTCGAAGACGAACTTGCGCGCGCCCGCGTCCAGGAACTGCCGGAGCAGCCCGGGCGAGGGCACGTGCAGGAAGGCGTCGACGCCTGCCGCCTCCAGCTCGGCCGCCTGCGCGGGACGGCCGCCCGCGACGACGGCGCAGGAGGGCCGGATCTCCCGGACGAGTTCCAGCTGCACGGCCTTGATGTGCGCGGGCGCGAAGCCGAGGATGCCCACGCCCCAAGGGCGTTCGCCCAGTTCGTCGCGGGTCTGCTCCAGCAGGGTCCGCGCCTCCAGCGGCCCGGCGAGGGCCAGCGCGAGGAAGGGCATCCCGCCGTGGCCGGCGACGGCGGACGCGAACCGCGCCTGGTCGCTGACCCTGGTCATGGGCCCCTGGGCGACGGGCAGCGCAGTGCCCAGCGCCCGGCTCATCGGGGAGCCGCGGAGCAGTGCGTCCGCGGCGGCGTCGTCGCGCACGGCCTCCCCGATGGCGGCGGTGACACCGCGGACGGCCGCGCCCACATCGCCCCAGCGCCGCGCGAACGAGGAGGCCAGGAAGCCGTCCTGGCCCACGGGGAGCAGCCGGGTCCGGGGGTCGTCCGTGCCCAGCAGCCGGGCGACTTCGCCGGGGGCGTCCGGCAGGGGCGGCGCGTCCGGCCCCCGGCGGCGCAGCACCCGGTATCCGGCGGCCGTCACGGTCTCGGAGCCGTCCATGGTCCGGACGGCGGCCGCCGCTTCCTCCGGGACGCCGGATTCGTCGAGCAGTGCGAGCTGGGTGTCCAGGACGACGCCTGCCGCGCCGCCGACGACGGCGGCCGCCGCGGTGTGCGGCCCGATGCCCCCGCAGGCCCAGACCGGCAGGCCGGGTCCGGGGTCCGCCACCAGCTGCTGGAGGAGGACGAAGGTGCTCAGCTCGCCGACCCGGCCACCGGCCTCGTTCCCCCGGGCGACGAGACCGTGCGCCCCGGCGCGCGCGGCCGCCAGGGCCGCCTCGTAGTCGGTGACCTCGACCAGGACGCGGTGCCGGCCGGCGGCGAGATCGCCCGGGGCCAACTCGGCGTCCGCGCCGAGCAGTACGGTGTGGACGCCTCCATCGGCTGCCAGGTCGTCCGGCCCGAGCGCGCACCCCGCCCCGACCCGCACCCCGAAGGGGCCCGGCACCCATTGCCGCACCAGCTGGAGGGCCGCGCGGGCCACGCGGCGCCGGCCCCTTCCGAGGTCGAGCACGCCCAGCCCGCCGGCACGGCAGACCGCCGCCACCAGGCGCGGATCGGGTTCGCCGAACGGGCTGACGCCCAGGATGGTTTCTGTGGACACGAGCACTCCGTGAGGCAGGAGAGAGGCAAGAGGGTCGTTCGGGAGCACCGGGGACACGCGGGAGCGTCGGACGCCCCAGGCCGGAGGGACGCCGCTGTCGGTGCCGCTGTCGGCGTCGTTGCCGGTGAGGTGGGTCGAGAGGTGCGTGACGGTCAGAGATCGTCACGGAGAGAGCACGAAGAGAATGCGGCCCACTTCCCCGGCGGGCCTGGCTGGATCATTGCATGGCAGGGTGTGAATGGAATACCCCGTTCAGCGTTGTCCCGTGAATGTTGTACGTCACATCCATGCTGGTTGCGGGAAACCCGCAAGGGAATTGCGGCAAGCCCGCAGCGGGTACGGAATTGCCGCAGAATAAGTCCGTACCAACTGCGGCGAGAGCCTCAACCAGGCCATCATCGTTGTGAATTGACTGAGCATCAGATCCGAGTCGAATTCCGCCGGAAAATTTCCCCCGCCCCGAGGTTGCCATTCCGGATCCTTGTGCGAAGATTCCTTCCGCCCGGCTCGAAAAGGGCCGGACGGAGAAAAGGGGTCCTGTGAAATCATTGACGCTCAGATCCGCTGCCGGAGCGGTCGCCTGCCTGGCGGTCTCGGCCGCGCTGGTGCCGGCGTCCCCCGCGGGGGCGGAGGCCCGGCCCGGGGGCGTGGACAAGACGACGGCCGAATCCCTCGGCCGCATAGCGGGTGTCGTGCTCACCGACCGGACGGCGGCGATCGTCGACGGCAAGGTGACCGGGCACGCCACTGCGCCGTCCACGAAGAAGGCGCGCGTCTCGTCCGCGACGGCGCGTTCGGAGAAGTCCGTCGTGTCCTCGCTGCACCAGCGCAGGACGCAGCTCAAGGCCCTGGGCGAGGCGTACTCCGCAGGCGACACCCGGGTCTCGGTGGACCGGACCGCCGTCGACGGCAAGAAGGCCACGGTGCGGGTGACCGAGACCACGCAGCTGACCTACCGGAAGATCCGCGGTGACGAGCCGGGCACCACCGGCTTCCAGGCCCACCACGAGCTGGACTTCGCCGCCGCCGGCAACGGGGCGTGGGAGCTGACCGACGTCAAGAATCTGGACGAGATACCGCAGATCAACGCCCCCGCACCGAAGGCGCCCGAGGTGAAGGCCGCAGCGGGCGCGAGCGACATGCCGAACGCGCCCGAGGCGAGTGTCTGGCCGTTCCCCAAGCGGCTGCCGAAGGACACGAACACCGGCCTCGACTACAAGGCGATGGCCGACTACGCCGAGAAGTACTGGAAGAACTACAACCCGGACTACCGGGCCTACCCGCTGGGGACCGGCGGCGACTGCACGAACTTCGTCAGCCAGGCGTTGAAGGCGGGCGGCTGGAAGCACGCCCCCGGCAAGGCCGGTGACTACACGAAGTGGTGGTACGGGTCGGACGCCCAGTCGGATTCCTGGACCGGCGTCAACGAGTGGTCCTGGTTCGCGCAGAACTCGGGCCGGGTGAAGCCGCTGAAGTACGTCTACCAGATGGAGGTCGGCGACGTCCTCCAGGCGGACTTCGACCGTGACGGCTCCAAGGACCACACGATGCTGGTGACGTACCGCGACGCTCTCGGCACCCCGTATCTGACGTACCACTCCTTCGACACCTACCGGCGGTCGATGCTGAGCCTCTCGGTGACGCTGCCGTTCACCAAGTGGTACGCGTACCGCACCTGATGCGTACGGCGCGCGGCGCGGTGGTCCTGGTGACCGGGACCGCCCTCATGCTCGGGCTGCTGTCGGGCTGCGGATCCGGTGGGGACGGGGAGAGGGCCGCGCTCTCTCCCTCCGCCGGCGCCTCGTCCGCTCCCCCGTCCGTTTCGCCGGCTCCCACTCCGTCGGGGTCGAAGACGGCGGACCCGGAGGAGAAGGAGAAGAAGGAGGAGAAGTGGGACGGAAAGGTACGGGTCCTGGGCGACGGTTCGACGTCCTTCACCGGCCCGCAGCCGCACCAGCCCAAGCCGGAGAAGCTCAAACCGGGCGAGAGGCCGCCGCAGTTCGTGGTGTTCTCCTGGGACGGCGCGCTCCAGGGCGACGACGAGCAGTTCTCGCACTTCCGTGAGGTCGCCAAGGAGAACAACGCGCAGATGACGTTCTTCCTCACCGGCACTTATCTGCTGCCCAAGTCGAAGGCGTCGCTGTACAAGCCGCCGCAGCACAAACCCGGTGAGATGGCCATCTCGTACGCGACCGACCAGCACATCCGGGACACCCTGGAACAGGTGCGCGGCGCCTGGCTGGAGGGCAATGAGATCGGCACGCACTTCAACGGGCACTTCTGCGGCGCCAAGGGCGGCGGCGACTGGAGCGTCGCCGAGTGGAAGAGCGAGATCGAGCAGTCCTACTCCTTCGTCGAGAACTGGAAGACCAATACCGGATACAAGGACCTTCCCCAACTGCCCTTCGACTACCGCAAGGAGCTGGCAGGCGGCCGGGCTCCCTGCCTTGAAGGCCAGAAGAACCTGCTGAAGGCCGCCAAGTCGTTCGGCTGGCGCTACGACGCGAGCTCACCCGGCGACTTCCAGCTCTGGCCGTCCAAGAACGACGGCATCTGGAACTTCCCGCTGCAGCTGGTTCCTTACCCCGGGACCGAGCAGCAGGTCCTCTCCATGGACTTCAACTTCCTCTACAACCAGTCCGGTGACAGCACCAAGGGCGATCCGGCCAAGTACGAGCAGTGGCGCAAGCTGACCCGGGACAGCTATCTCAACGGCTTCGAGCGCGTCTACAACGGCAGCCGAGCCCCGCTGTTCATCGGCAACCACTTCGAGGACTGGAACGGCGGCATCTATATGAAGGCCGTCGAGGACGTCGTGAAGTCGGTGTGCAGACGCGACGGCGTGCGCTGCGTGACCTTCAAGCAGCTCGCCGACTGGCTGGACGTCCAGGATCCCCAGGTCCTGGAGAAGATGCGCCGGTTGGACCCGGCGCAGTCACCGGACTGGAAGTCCCTGGTCAAGTAACTCCCCATCCCCTGCCCCACCCCCACCCTGTGAGGTACGTACCCCCATGCCCCCGCACAAGAGATCGTTCCGCG
Organism: Streptoverticillium reticulum; assembly: GCF_047456005.1. NCBI lineage: Bacteria > Bacillati > Actinomycetota > Actinomycetes > Kitasatosporales > Streptomycetaceae > Streptomyces > Streptoverticillium reticulum. The sequence goes on from NZ_CP179755.1 coordinate 1,733,327, forward strand.
GCGTCGCCGTCGTCGCCTCGGCGCTGGCGCTGACCGTGTCCGCCGGTGCCGCCTCCGCGTCCGCCAGCCCGGCCGACGCGAAGACCGGCAAGGCCGGCAAGACCGTCACCAGTGGCTGGAACAACTGGTCCTGCAAGCCGTCCGCCGCCCACCCCGACCCCGTCGTCCTCCTCCACGGCACCTGGGCCAACCAGCTGGACACCTGGTTCGTCCTGGCTCCGGAACTGGCCGCCCAGGGCTACTGCGTCTACTCCCTCGACTACGGCAAGCTGCCCTACATGCCGGGGCTCAACGGCCAGGGACCGATCGTCAAGTCGGCCGGAGAGGTGTCCGCGTTCGTGGACAAGGTCCTCACGTCCACGGGCACGAAGAAGGTGGACATCGTCGGTCACTCCCAGGGCGGCGGCCCCCTGCCCCGTTACTACATGGAGTTCATGAACGGCGCCTCCAAGGTCGACAAGCTCATCGGCCTGGCCCCGGACAACCACGGCGCGACCGCCTCCGGGCTGAGCACCCTCGGCCGCAAGGTGCCCGGCGTGAGCACGGTGCTGTCCCTCTCCGTCCCCGGCGTGGAGGACCAGAGGGTCGGCTCCGAGTTCATGAAGAAGCTGAATTCCAAGCCGGACACCGTGCCCGGAGTGGCGTACACGGTCATCTCGACCAAGTACGACGAGATCGCCACGCCCTACAAGTCGCAGCAGCTCTCGGGCCCGAACGTGCGCAACGTCGTGGTCCAGGACCTGTGCAAGCTCGACGTCTCCGAGCACATCGCGCTGGGTCTGGTCGACCGCATCGCCTTCCACGAGGTGAAGAACGCGCTCGACCCTGCGCATGCAACCCCCACCACCTGCAAGTCCGCCGTCAGCTGACCCCGCCGGCCGGCCCCTTCTTCCGTCACGAAGTCGGTTTCCTCATCCCCCACTTGCGAGGTAGCTCCATGTCCGTACACAGAAGCTCCATCCGCAGAAGAACGCTCCGCGTCCTCGCCGGTGCCGTCTCGGCGCTGGCCCTGGCCCTGTCCTTCGGCGCCCCCTCCGCTTCCGCGGCCGATACGAAGACGGGCAAGGCCGAGAAGACCGTCACCAGCGGCTGGAACGACTGGTCCTGCAAGCCGTCCGCCGCCCACCCCGATCCCGTCGTCCTGATGCACGGCACCTTCGGCAACTCCTGGGACAACTGGCTCGTGCTGGCCCCGTACCTGGTCAAGCGCGGCTACTGCGTCTACTCGCTCGACTACGGGCAGAAGGCCGGGGTGCCGCTCGTCAACGGCCTCGGATCGATCGAGAAGTCGGCCGGGCAACTGTCCGCGTTCGTGGACAAGGTCCGGCAGTCGACCGGCGTCGAGAAGGTGGACCTGGTCGGCCACTCCCAGGGCGGCGGCCCCCTGCCGCGCTACTACCTCAACTTCCTGGACGGCGCCGGCAAGGTCGGCAAGCTCGTGGGCATCGCCCCCGACAACCACGGGACCACCGTCTTGGGAATGACCAAGCTCGTGGACACCGTCCCCGGCGCGCGCAAGGTCTTCTCCCTCACCCTGCCCGGGGTGGAGGACCAGCTGGTGGGTTCGGAGTTCCTGAAGAAGCTGAACTCCAAGCCGGACACCGTGCCGGGGGTGCAGTACACGGTCATCTCGACCAAGTACGACGAGATCGCCACCCCGTACACGTCCCAGTTCCTGGACGGCCCGGACGTGCGCAACGTCGTCCTCCAGGACCTGTGCAAGCTCGACATCTCCGAGCACGCCGCGATCGGGACGATCGACACGATCGCCTTCCACGAGGTGGCCAACGCGCTCGACCCGGCCCACGCGACCCCCACCACCTGCAAGTCCGCCGTCAGCTGACACCTGACGCCCTCCGTACCGGCCCGGCCGCCGCAGCACGGCGGCCGGGCCCCTGCCCTGTTGGCCCTGTTGCCGGACGGTCCAGTGATCAATCTCCCCCGCCTGTACGAACTCCTGCCCCGGACACGGGACGCCCGGCCCGTCCGGTCACGATTCCGCCCCGCCTATCCCCGCCCGGGCCGGACGGGGCCGCGGCGCTGGGTACCGTCGTGGCGCCAGACGCTGGGGCTGCTCGGCTCCGCCGTCACCGTCGTGGCCGGGCTGCTGACCGTCATGTACCTGCGCACCGGGATACCCGCCGGCCTCAACGCCTTCGCCACCCAGCAGGACAACGTCTACTACTGGGCCGACGGCAGCGAGATGGCCCGCACCGGCGAGGTCGACCGGCAGGACACACCACTGCATCAGGTGCCCGAGAAGGTCCGCTGGGCGACGCTGGCCGCGGAGAACGAGACGTTCTACTCCGACAGCGGGGTCTCCCCCAGCGGCATGGTCCGCGCGGTCTCCAGGATGCTCACCGGGGGCGACACCCAGGGCGGTTCGACCATCACTCAGCAGTACGTGAAGAACGCCTACCTCAACCAGGAGCAGACCTTCACGCGCAAGCTCACCGAGATGTTCATCGCGATCAAGCTCGACAACAGGATGAGCAAGGACGAGATCCTCGAGCAGTACCTCAACACCAGCTGGTACGGGCGCGGCACCTACGGCATCCAGCGGGCCGCCCGCGCCTACTACGGCAAGGACGTCTCGCAGCTGAACGCGAGCGAGGGTGCCTTTCTGGCGTCCCTGCTCAAGGGGGCCGCGCTCTACGACCCGGCGTCCGGCGCCGAGAACCACAAGCGCGCGGTGGAGCGCTGGAAGTGGGTCCTGGACCGGATGGTGGCCACCGGCAAACTCTCCCAGCGCGAGCGCGCGCAGTACACACGCTTCCCCGAGCCGATCGCCCCGCCCAAGGTCACCGGTCTGGCCGGCCAGACCGGCTACCTCGTCGAGACGGCCCGCGCCTATCTGCTGGCGCACTCCGACGTCTCCGAGCGGGAGTTCGCGCTCGGCGGCTACCAGATCCGCACCACCTTCGAGAAGAAACGGATGGCAGCGCTCACCCGGGCGGTCGAGCAGGCGCGGAACGGTCTGGACCCGGACCGGCGCGCGGCCGACCGCGATGTGCGCATCGGGGCCGCGTCGGTGACCACCGACGGGCGCATCGTCGCCCTGTCCGGCGGGCCGGACTACCTCAAGCAGGGCTTCAACGACGCCAATTCGTCCGTCGTGCCGGCGGGCAGCGCCTTCACCCCTTTCGTCTACGCGGCGGCCCTGCGCGACGGGGCGCAGCGCGAGCGCGGCAAGCCCCGCACGGCCGTGACCCCGGCGACGCTCTACGACGGCGACGACAAGGTCTCGCTGCAGACCCCGGAGGGCCCCTACTGGGACCGGTCGGGGAAGATCGTCCGGGCGGTCAACGAGGGCGACGAGTCCTGGGGGAGGATCCCGCTCAAGGACGCGGTCGCGCAGTCGGTCAACACCGCCATGATGCAGCTCGGCATGGACGTGGGGCTGGACCGGGTCGGCGCGGTCGGTGTGCAGGCGGGCCTGCTGGAGAGCAGCCTCGGGGAAAAGCTGCCGGCGTTCTCACTCGGCACCGCCACGCCCAGCGCCATCCGCATGGCCGACGCCTACGCCACGTTCGCCGCCAAGGGCCGGCACACCGAGCCGTATTCGGTCGCCGGGCTCCGGCGCAACGGCGACGACGTGCCCGTGGAGAGGCCGGAGACCGAGCAGGCCCTGCCGCCGCGGGTGGCGGGGGCCGTGGACGACGCGCTGCGCGAGGCGGTCCGCAAGGGCACGGCGCAGCCGGCGCAGGCCGCCGGACCCGGCACGGCCGGCAAGACCGGCACTGCGCAGGACAACAAGTCTGCCTGGTACGTCGGTTACCGCGATTCCCTGTCGACCGCCGTCTCGCTCGCCCGTATCGACCCCACGTCGCAGGAGCTGCTTCCGCTGGACGGCATCGGCGGAACACCCGAGGGCACGGCGGGCAGTTCACTGCCGATCGAACTGTGGACGCGCTACATGGCGGCCGAGAAGAAATCCTGACGAAAAGGGACACGCCCCAACGCCCTTTATTTTTGCGGGTTTACCGCAAACCCGCATGTGACACCACCTCTATCCACCTTCCGAGCCGCGTCATTACATCGATCAGTGCGACGTACACAATCCATGTGACGTAAAGTTCCGGTGAGTTGTTGCTCAAGGAACTGCCGTTCACGAGCGACGAACGCTCGCGGCAGCGCCCACCCCCCATGGTTCGCATCGGCGTGCACCGGATCGGTCGTGCACGCCGCAGAAAGGCATGCCCATGTTCCGAATACGGTTGCCGAGACCCGCTGCGCTGGTCGCAGCGGGCGGCATAGGCGCCTGTATCGCCACCGTCGCCGTACCGCCCGCCTACGCGGCCACCCCCGCCGCCCCGGCAGGCACCTGCACGGTCCGCACCGCGGACAAGAACTCCGAAGCGCCGCTGAGCTGTCTCGGCGTCACCGCCTCCCTCGACCGCCTCCCCGCCGTCGGCGAACGGACCACCCTCACCGTGGCCGTCACGGCGCAGACCGACGTCAAGCGCGCCGGCCTCGCCCTCCAACTGCCGCCCGCCCTCCGGATCGTCGACCGGAACCCGGCCCTCGCCGCGCCCACGACGGACCCCTTCGGCCAGCGCACCAGCCGGACGCTGGCCCTCACCCCGGGCACCCGCACCGTCAAGCTCAAGGTCGAGGCCGTCGCCGCAGGCCCGGCCCAGATCCAGGCGGACATCAGCGACATCGACCGCCCCGACCCGCGCCGCGCCGGTCACGCCTCGGTGGAACTGACCATCGGCAAGGCCAAGGGCTCCACCGCCAAGGGCATGTCCGTCACCAAGGCCGACGCGACCCCGGCCTCCCCGGTCGACGGACCCACGGCCGGCGGGCCCACGGCGCACGACCGTCCGGCCCGCCCGGGCGCCGCCGCCCCGGCCGCACCGAGCACTCCCCCGCGGGCCGCCGCCCCCGGCAGGCCCTACGCCCCGGTCTGCGTCACCGGCACGCTGCGCAACCGCTTCCAGTCCTCCGAGGGCGGCAGCTGGAACCGCAAGGCCGACCGGGACCTGCCGGTCAGCAACGCCAACGTCACCCTCTGGGGCAGGGCGACCGCAGGCAGCGGCACGCAGAGGCTCGCCGCGGGTCTGACCGGCAACGGGGACGGCACGTTCAAGCTCTGCTACACGCCGAGCACGTCCGTCACCTCCCAGGTCTGGGCGGAGTTCGAGACCCAGGCCGGCAGCATGTGGTCGGTCGTCGACGGGTACAACCGCCGCTACTCGACCACCTCGAACGCCCTGGGCAACGTCTCGGGCAACAGAAGCCTGGGCACCGTCTACGCCAACAGCGGCCAGAGCCGCGCCTGGCACGCGTTCGACACCCTCAACAAGCTGTGGTGGGACCGGGGTTCGACCAGCACCTGCTGGACGAGCAACCAGCAGGACGGCCGCTGCACCCCGATCACCGTCCAGTGGTACCCGGGCTCCCAGGACGGTACGTACTGGACGAACCGCGACGACAAGGTCCACCTCGCGGACAGCGACCCCGACTCCGGCCACACCACCGTCCACGAGGCCGGGCACTCCCTCATGGGCAAGCTCTACAACGGATGGTGGCCGAACGTCACCAACTGCTCGCCCCACTACGTCAACCGCACCTCCTCCACCACCTGCGGCTGGACCGAGGGCTACGCCAATGCCGTGGCGTTCCGCGCCTTCAAGGACACCGTCATGACGTGGGGCAACGGCAGCTCCATGGACCTCGGCAACGACCGCGGCACGCGCGGCATGGACTGGGGCGACGCCGTCGAGGCGCGGGTCGCCACCTCGCTGGTCGACCTGTGGAACCAGGTCGACGGCGGCTGGACGAAGAGCAACACCATGATGTCCCGCGAGCGCCAGTCCACCTTCCGTGAGTACTTCCTCACCGACCGGCCCGCGTACGGCCTGGACAGCGGATCGAAGGCCCGCAGCATCCTCTACGGCCACACGATCCAGTACTGATCAGCACAAGAAGGAACCCCCATGCACGGATTCCGTGGATCAACGCGCACGCCCTCTGCTCCTGCGCCGAAGCGGCGCAAGGCAGTTCTCCTGACCACGACGGCCGTCGTCCTGTCCGGCGGACTCCTGCTGAGCATCTCCCCCCAGGCCAAGGCCGCCGTCACCGGCACGGTCACCGGCGGGCGGGGCAATTTCAGCAACGTCAACCAGCGGTCCCAGCCGTCCCTTTCGGCCCGCGTCACCGGAAGCTCGCGGGTCGGTGACCGCATCACCATGTCCTGCCGTACCACCGGGGACGTCGTCGAGAACAACTCCCGCTGGATCTGGTCCGGCAAGTACTACATCGCCGACGCGTTCATCCGGGAGAACACCGGGCCGCTGCCGGTCTGCACCTCCCCCCGGCCCGACACCAGGCCCGACACCAAGCCCGATACGAAGCCCACCGGAAATCCGACCGGCAATCCCTCCGGCCGGAAGGCCCTCGACATCAGCATGCAGAAACAGGTCCAGTCCCAGTGGTGCTGGGACGCCAGCGGCCTGACCATAGCCAACTACTGGGGCTACAACCGCTACAGCCAGGCCGACTTCTGCCGCCTGGCCGCCCAGAACAACCGGCTGAGCTGCAACAACCAGCCTGCCACCCTCGGCGACATGGCCAACGCCCTGCGCAACATGGGCTTCCGCAGCAGCGGCAGCGACCTGTACCGCAATGCTTCCTTCGGCGAGACCCGGAACGAGATCGCGAACGGGCGCCCGTTCGCCGTCCGTTTCGGCTGGAACTCCGGCGGCGGCCATATGAACGTCGTCTACGGCTACGACAACAACAGCAACATGATCGCGGTCGGCGACCCGTGGCCCACCACGAAGACCTACACCTGGTGGAACTACTCCACCTATGTCAACAACAACTCCTTCCGGTGGACCCACACGCGCATCGGCATTCAGGGCTAGAGGAGACGACCACCATGCACCGTACGACCAGACGCGCCGCCGCCGTGTGTGCGGCCATTGCCGTCGCCACCCTCTGCGGAATCGATTCCGCACACGCCGCCGACGGACCCGCCGCCCCTGCGGCAACCGACTTGGCCGCCGCTCAGCAGGTGTTGCGCTCCGGTGACGTCCACGACACCGTCACCCGCTTCCTGAAGGCCGCCGAGGGCCGCACCCCGGCCGGCGGCTCGGACGGCGGCATGGGCGGCGCAGCTGCACCCGCCCCCGCTACCGGCTTCGACCTCAAGAAGCCGGTTCCCTTCTACGAGCTCTCCCCCGAGTTCGTCACCGGCAAGGCCAGGCCCACCGGCCGCTCGGCCCTGCGGCTGTCCTACCTCGCCTCCCGCGTCTCGGCCGCCGACGGCCGCCAGGCCGCCGTCCTGCTCGCCCCCGAACAGGGCGGCCGCTCCTGGCAACTGGCCGGCATCCGCGACGGCGACGTGGACATCAGCGCCGCCGAAGCCGGCACGGGCCGGGCGCAGACCTTCATGGAGCCGCAGATCCACGGCTGGTACCGGCTGACCGGCAACGGCTCGGTCGAACCGCTCAACAAGGAAGCCCGGACGGCTCTCCAGGGCAAGCCGAGCGTCTCCCTCGCGGCGTACCAGCAACTCGTCGCCAAGCGCTACGGTGACAAGCTCCCCGGCTCGGACTACGACCGCAAGGGCCTCGCGGGCGGCTACACCCTCGCCGAGGACCGGTCCTCCCCCGCCTCCTCCTTCCCCTGGCTCCCGGTCGCCTCCGGCGCGGCAGTCCTGGCGGTGTCGGGCGCGGCGGTCCTCCACCTGAGCCGCAGGCGCCGCGCGGCCTGATCCCGCCGCGGCAAGGCCTGTTGTCGTCGTATGCGGAGATCAGTCCGCATACGACGACGCGGTCCGGACGGAATCACACCGAGGGGCGCATGCCTGCTCACGAGCGCGCGGTCGGCGCGGCGCTCGGGGTCGCCGGCGCGGTCGTCCAGGGCATCCCCCCGCAAGGTCCGGCCGGCGCCCGGCGCCCGCCCCGCAAGGTCCGGGCGCCGGCCGCCGGCTCAGCGGCGCGGGTCGGCCGCGCCCGCGAAGCCCCTCACGGTCCGGTTCGGGGCCGCCCCGGCCCTGCGGGGCCTGGGCGCGGGCTCCGGCAGCCGGGCCAGCCTCCCGCTGATCGCCGACGCCGCGCGGCTCACGGCGTCGCACAGCGGGGGGATCAGCTTCGCGTCCAGGGCGGTCACTGCGATGGCGGCCACCACCTGGCCGGACGCCGAGTGCACCGGAGCCGCCACGCACGACAGCGACTCCACGCACTGCTCGTAGTCGAACGCGAGCCCCCGTTCCCGGACCCCCGCGACCTCACGCGCCCAGGCGGCCTCCGTCCACCCCGCGGGCCGCTCCGGCACCGGGGCGGTCGCCGCCAGGACCAGTTCGGCCGCGCTGCCGGGCGGCAGGACGACCCCGGAGCGCAGCGGGAAGACCTCGTCCACCTCGCCCCGCATGCCCCCGACGACGACGATGTGTCCGGCTTCGGGCACCGACAGGCTCAGGCTCACCCCACCGCTGACCGCCGCGAGTTCCCGTAACGGCTGGGCCGAGGCGGCTCGCAGTGCGCGCGCCGGATGCCAGGCCTGCCCGAGCCGGAACGTCCGCGGGCCCAGCCGGTAGCGGCCTTCACAACTCTGCACCGCGCCCAGTGCGACCAGCTGCCCGAGCAGCCGGTGGGCGGTGGCCTTCGGCAGCGCGGCGTCACTCGCCAGCCGGGTCAGCCCCACCTCGTCATCGTGCGCGAGTACCTCCATGAGTGCGAACGCGCCTTCCAGCACGCCGCGTCCCTCAGCGCCGGATCTCGCCATGAGGGTCCCCCTCTCATGCCGGGCCGTCGATCGGACGGCCCCACAATTCCCCCGTTTGAACCCTTCGGCCTGGCGGTCGTCGACGAGGCACGCCGCCCGTCCGGCTTGGCGGGCAGACCCATGAGGCAGCCGGGGCAACGTACTTCAGTGCCAAAGCCGGTATGGGCCGTCGTTCCAGTCCGAGAGGTACACATCCTTGTTCCAGTTACTGTCCAGGTAACGCTGTGTCGCCTTGTTCTTGAGCTTCCACCCCCTCCATCGGCGCATTCGCCGACGCGGTTCCCGATACGCGTATGCGGCGAAGCGCCGGCGTCGGACTCAACACCGGCAGCGGTGAACCTACTTCAGCCTCTACTCGTTGAATAGTTAACGTCTGCACAGTGACGCCCCCCACTGGTAACAAAGTGCACAGCGAGCCAAGGCCCGCCACGGCCGTGCCGTCACCGGTCCGTTGAGTGGACCGGATCATTGCCCGTGCGCAGTGATCGCGCCACTGTGTCTCTCGTCAAGGGACGGAACGCCGGTACTCCTGCGGGAGTCAAGCGGACGTCCACTCGCAGTAAACAGGGGAGGCACATATGAGCGCCATCAAGACGAGCGCGAAGCAGTTCAAGTACGTCATGGGTGCGCTGACGGCGGTCTTCTTCGGCGCTTGTTCGGCCAGCTGACGTAAACCCCGGGGTGGGGGCGGCTCGCCGCCCCCACCCCTTCGTCCTGTTCGAGGTGCGAGGGAGGCATCAGTGCTGGAGACGGCTGTCCGGCAGGTGCGGGTGGCCACGGCCATGGTGTTCGGCCGGCGGCTGAACGTACGGGCCGTGGAACGGCTGGTCGCCGACGCGCTCGTCACGCTGGAGGAGTTCGGCTCGCTCGGCGACGACGTCGACGAACTGGCCGACGGACCGTTCACCGATCCGGCCGAGCGCCGCGACCTGCAGAACCGGGCGCTCCAGCGCACCGTGCGCAGGCTCGCCACACGCTCGCCCTTCTACCGGGAACGGCTCGCCGGAGTGGACCCGGCCGGGATCACGACCGATACGCTCACCCGCATCCCGGTGACACGCAAGGCCGACCTGATCGCCCGCCCCGCCGACTTCCTCTGCAGCGACCCGTACCTGGTGACGCAGACCACCGGCACCACCGGCGCGCCGGTCCAGATCTGGCTCTCCCGCTACGAGATGGAGCTGTGGCCCGCCCTGATCGCACTGTCCCTGGTGCTCCGCGGCGACCTCGGGCCCGGCGACCGGATGCAGATCAACCTCAGCTCGCGGGCAACCGCCGCCGTACAGGAGGACGTCGAGGTGTGCCGCCTCGCCAACGCCGCCTGTCACGTCGTGGGACAGGTCCCGCCCGAGGAGTCCGTCGAGCACCTGCTCGGCCGCTCCGGCCCCCGGCCGACGGTGCTCACCGGCAATCCCAGCTACCTCGCCCGCCTGGTGAGCGTCGCCCGTGAACGCGGATACGGGCCACAGGACTTCGGGCTGCGCGCGGTCTACGCGGGAGGGGAGATGCTGTCGCGCAACCTGGCGGCCGCCTTCCGCGAGACCTTCGGCGCACGCACCGTCGGTGACTCCTTCGGGATGACCGAGCTGCTGCCCGTCAGCGGCCGTACCTGTACCCACCATCACCTGCACATCGACCCCAACATGGGGTACACGGAGGTCCTCGACCTGGAGACGGGCGAGCCCGCCGGGCCCGGCCGCCTCGGCGAGCTGACGGTCACCCCGTACTTCCCCTACCGGGAATGCATGCCCGTCCTGCGGTACAACACCGGTGACGTGGTCCGCACCCTGGACGGCGAGCCCGCCTGCGAACTCGCCTCGGTCCCCGCGGTCTCCCACATCCTCGGCAAGGCCGGACAGCTGTACCGCACCGCCGACGCCGTCGTCACCCCGCGTGACATCGTGGAAGCACTGGACGGCACCCCCGGCCTGCCGCTGCCGCTGCGCCACCGGGCCGAGGTCACCGCCCGGCGCCGACTGCACGTAGAGGTCGCCTCCAAGGAACTCGGCGCGGCCGACGTGACCGAACGGCTGCGGGCCGAGGGCATAGACGCCGACGTCACCGTCCTGCCGCTGGACGACGCGGAAGCGGCGCTGCGCTTCCCGCTCCGCTGCGACCTGCTGGAGCACACCTTCACCCGGAGCCATGCATGACCGTCTTCTTCCAACTCGCGGTCAGCTGCGCCCTGGCCCTCGCGGTGTGCGTCGGCGCCGTCGGCTACTTCCGCACCGTCCGCACCCCCCGGCCGCCGATCGGCGTCTTCAACGGCGCCGACATCTTCCTGATGATGGGCTTCGTCCTGGCGCTGCCGTACCTCTACCTGGCGTTGCCCGGCGCGGTCCTGCCGGTGGTGCTCGCGGTGGCCTTCGCGGGCGGGCTGTCCGTCGGCTACCAGCCCGTCATCGGCGACGGAAGGCTGCGCTGGGCGCTGATCGCCGCGCTGATCGCGGCCGTGCTCGGCGCCCACCTCGCCTTCGGCGACACCGCCGCGCCGTACTGGATCGCCAACAGCTGCGTCGTCGGCCTGGTCGTCGTCTCCGCCACCAACATCAACGTCCAGGGCGGGATGCGGCTGAAGAACGTCGCGTGGTTCCTGCTCGCGCTCACCGCCTACGACGCGTTCTTCGCCTGGGTCGTCCCCCTGACCGAGGAACTGTCCGACGCGATCCAGGGCTACCCCTTCGCCCCCGCGGCCGGGCTGCGCATCGGGGAGGACCTCGGCGCCGTGCTCGGCATGGGCGACCTGCTGGCCTACGCCCTCTTCACCACCGCCGCCTACAAGGCGTACGGGAAGGCGGGGCTGCGCACCGGGATCGTGCTGGTCGTGCTCTTCGGCGCCGTGGCCCCGGTGGCCACCCTGCACATCGTCGGCGCGGTCACCGGGCACGCCGCGGCGCTGATCCCGGCCCAGGTGTTCTTCGGCCCGGCGGCCTTCGCCGGCCACCTGCTCCTGCGACGCCGAGGCCCGGAACGGCGAATGGCCGAACTCGCGTTCCGCCGCGACCGGATCGGAGCCCCGAGGACGGCGGCGGCGCTCCCGGTTGGGCCGCAGGTCACGGGACCTGGTGGCCCTCAGTGAGCGCGGCCGGGTTGAGTTCGGCTCGGCCGAACAGCAGGGCGTAGCCGGTGGGGAGCTGGTGGAGGATGCGGGTGATGAGGTCGGGGCCGGCGTGGACGGCGACGGCGGCGAAGACGGAGCCGGTGTCCCAGCGGGTGGTGGCCAGGGAGGCGCCGGAGCGGGCGGCGAGGTCCTTGACGAAGGCCCAGCCGGTCAGCGGCTGGGGGTCGGGGATCTGTGCGGTCAGGACACGTGCGGCCTCCAGGGGCAGGCAGGCAGCCAGGTCGACGCGTTCGTCGCCGGTCAGCTGGCGCCCCAGCCCCGAAAGGACCAGGCGGACGGCTTCGTCTGCTCGCTCGCGGGTGGGGTAGACGCCCTCGTAGCGGACCTTCTCCAGCATCTGCTCATACGCCGTCCCGTACGGCTTCTGGTGCTCAAGCGGTACGCGCACGTCGGAGATCACTGCGGTGCATGCCTTTCGTCAAGCCGGGGTTGGATGGTGCCGGTGTGCGGCACGGGCGGTCAGGTGGGCTGGGGGTGGCCGAAGAGCAGGTCGTAGCCTGCGGGGAGTTGGAGCAGGATCTCCTTGAGGAGGTCGTCGTCGGCGGTGTCGGCGACCGTGGACAGCACGGCACTGACGTCCCAGGTCGCGGTCTGCTCGGTGGCGCCCTCGATCCAGGCCGCGGTTGCCCGCACGAACCGCTCCGTCGACAGCGGTTCGGCGCTTGGCAGCGGGTTGAGCAGGATCAGGGCGAATTCCTCCGGCAGGCGTGCCGCGAGCTGGGCGCGGACGTCGCCGACCAGATGCGCGCCCAGCAGGGCGAGCACCACGCGGGCCACGCGTTCGGCTTCCTCTGCAGTGCCGTACTTGCCGCGTTCCTTGACGTGGTCGAGGAACGCGTCGCGTCGCAGAGCCATTTCGGCCGCCACCCCTTCGTGTTCTTCAAACTGCCGACGGGGTGCGGAGGGCGGGATGGAGGGGGGATCAGGTGCCCGTCCTCCGCACCTGTCCGGCCGGTGTCAGCCGGAGATCTCCTTGTGGCCGGAGCCGACGCCGATGGAGATCTTGCGGGGCTTGGCGCGCTCGGCGATCGGGATGCGCAGGGTGAGCACACCCGCGTCGTAGTCGGCCTTGATGTGCTCGGTGTCGAGGGTGTCGGCGAGCACGATCTGGCGGGAGAAGACGCCCAGCGGCCGCTCGGACAGTTCCATCTGCACGTCGTCGGCCTTCGCCACCGGCCGGCGCTCGGCCTTGACGGTGAGCATGTTCCGCTCGACGTCGATGTCGATCGCGTCCGCGGTGACACCGGGGAGGTCGAAGGCCACCACGTACTCGTCGCCCTCGCGGTAGGCGTCCATCGGCATCGCCGACGGGCGGGACCAGGTCCCCGGGCCCAGCAGCTGCTGCGTCAGCCGGTCCAGCTCACGGAAGGGGTCGGTGCGCATCAACATCGTGAAAACACCTCCAGCAGGTTCAGGCAGTTGCTGCCAATGCGCCTCACTGACACCGTTGTAACATGTCATCCAATGGATGACAAACACAATGTCGTCAGCTCGATGACAACCCCAGGGAGGTGTCCGTGACCCCGGCCGACCAGCCGTCCACGACCGGCACCGACGCCCACAGCCCGGCGTCGTTCCTCGCCGCCGCGGCAGCCCTCAACGCCATAGACCACGCCTTGCGCGAAGCCCAGCAGGAGGCCCCGAACGCTTTCGATGCCGGGCCGGGCCCGGAGCAGGCCCTGGCCTCGTTGTCGCTGCTGCGGCAGGTCCGCGAGCGGCTCGCCGGATGGGAGACCGGGCTGATCGAAACGGCCCGTGACGCGGGAGCCAGCTGGGCCGACCTCGCCCCGCCCCTCGGCGTCGCCAGCCGCCAGGCAGCCGAGCGCCGCTACCTGCGCGGCCGCCCCGGCCCGGCCGGCACCACCGGCGAACAGCGCGTGACGGCCACCCGCCAGGCCCGTGCCGCCCACCGCACCACCGCCGCCTGGGCCCGCACCAACGCCGCCGACCTGCGCCGCCTCGCCGGCCAGATCACCGCACTCACCGACCTGCCCGCCGCCGCCCGCCGCCCGCTCAGCGAACTCCACGCGGCCCTCGCCCACGACGACCCCGCCGACCTCATCGCCCCCCTGGCCGCCACCCGCCCCCACCTGACCGCCGCCCACCCCGACCTCGCCGCCCGGCTCGACACCCTCACAGCCCCGTAGGACGAGTCAACGATCTCACCGCATCTGCTCCAGTCCGCGCTGGTGGCGGATCAGGTCCCAGTCGATCGTCCTGGTCGACAGCACCGGTGCCAGGTGCGGCCACTTCTCGTCCCCTCCGGCCGCCGGCCGGTACAGCCGCGCGGAGCCGACGCTTGTCACCTGACGATCTGTCAGCCGGCCCATCGCCCCGTGAGGAAGGTGAGGGCGAAGAGCGTGCTCAGGGGTGCGGCGAGGCAGAGGTAGACGGTCTTGATCCGTGGTCTGCGCAGGCTCCAGGCGGCCAGGGTGATCCACAGGGGCCACGACAGGAGGGTGGCACGGGGAATGGACGTGTACCAGTAGGAGGTGCCCAGCGCCCACAAGGTGAGGCCGGTATAGGTGGCTTCGGGCCAGCGGCGTTGCTTCAGCAGCAGGGCGAGCAGGAGGAGCCCGACGAGCATGGCGAGCAGTTCGGCCTGGAACATGAAGGCGTATCCGGTGGTCTGGGTCCGGCCGAAAGCGCCGGCCCAGGTGCGGGACCAGGCGTCCCAGGGGGCGTGGAAGTCGCGGTACCAGCCGCGTTCCTGGGCGTGTTTCCACGCCAGCCAGTCGCCGGTGTACGCGTGCAGGTACCAGGCGTAGAGGGCTGCCGGGAGGGCGGGCAGGGCCAGCCAGGGCAGCGCGCGCCAGTGCCGGCGCGCGGCGAGGAGGAAGTGCGCGGCGATGGCGGCGGCAAGGAAGAGGCCGCTGATGCGTACGGCGGTGGCCAGGACGGTCAGGGCGGCGGCGAGGGGCCGGTTGTGGCGCTGGGCGGCGAGCCAGGCGGGCAGGGCGAGGGCGAGGAAGAGCGCCTCGGTGTAGCCGACGGCCAGGAAGACCGCGCACGGGGAGAGGAGGAAGAACAGCACCGTGCGCCGGCCCGCGTCCGCGCCGGGCAGATACAGCCGGGCGATGCGGGCCAGTGCCACGACGGCGACTCCCCCCGCGACGAAGGATATGAGCAGTCCGGCCACCGTCCAGTGGGGGACGACGACGTGCACGGCGCGCAGCAGGAGTGGGAAGCCGGGGAAGAACGCCTCCCGGTTGTCCCAGTGGCTCAGCCAGGGGCCTGCACCGTCGGGGAAGTAGCCGTCGCGGGCTATGTGCAGGTAGTGGTACCAGTCCCACTGCTGGAACGGCGCAAGGACCGAGCCGGCCTCGTGGGTGTCCGGGGCTGCGGGGAACAGCCACCGCGCGCAGTACGCGGTGACCCACAGACCTGCCCGGGTCAGCAGGTACAGCCACAGCACCTCACGGTCGTCGGGCGGCAGCCGGAACACTCGCCGACCGGAGGGCTTCGGAGGGGGGTCGGCTCGTGTGCGGAAGCGCTGCGGGGCCGGTTCGTGCCGCGTGGGACGTTGTCCGGGCAGGGGAGCATGCTGGCGCAGCTCGGGCCATATGAGGGGCATATGGGGATCTTTCGGGCGTATTGGGGTGTGCGGGTCTGCCCGGTGGCGGCCCGCCGGGTCACGGGGCGAGTGGGGTCAGGATCGGGGCGGCGAGGTGGTGGCCGGAGGCGGTCCCGGCGTCACCGGCACATGCGTCAAAGTCGCCCCTGGGGGAAGCGGGGTGGACGTCCCGCCGGGCGTGGGCACACCGCTCGCGGGCGGCCGGGTCGTCGGCGGGACAGGCGCGTTCGGTGAGGGGCTGGTGGCCGGGACGACGGAAGCCGGCTTCTCCGGCAGGAGAACGGCCGCAGCCGCGCTGCCGCCGGCCAGCACCAGGCACGCCCCCACGGCCGCGACGGCCACGCGGCGCCGGTGGGACCGCTTTCCCCGCTCCGTGATGTGCGCGGCGGTGGCCGCGCCGGCACGGGCCTGCCCGTAGTCGGCGGCCTGCCGGAACAGCGACCGCAGCGGATCGTGGTGCTCAGTCACCGGAAGCCTCCTCACGGCACGGGCCCTGCAGGCGAAGCGCGAGCGCACCGCGCCCGCGCGCCAGATGCGTCTTGACGGTGCTGGCGGACAGATGTGTCTCCTGCGCGATCTGCTCGACGGTGAGATCACACAGGTAGTGCAGAGCCAGCGTGCGCCGCTGCTGCGGCGGCAGCTCACGCAACGCCTCCACCAGCACCACCTGCTCCGGCCCTGGGCCCTCGACATCCGGCGGCGCACCGCTGCGCCGCCACGCCTCCGCACTGCGCCGCCTGAACCGCCACCGGCTCACCGCCAGCCGCCAGGCGACCGTGCGGATCCAGGCTTCAGGCCGACCGTCGCGCTCCAGCTGCCGCCGCCGGCTCCAGCCCTTGACGAACGCCTCCTGCACGACGTCCTGCGCCTCGTGCAGGTCGCCGAGCATCACGTACAGCTGTCCCGTGAGCCGTGCGACCGTCTGGGCATAGAACTCTTCGAACTCCTCGACGGTCAACAGCCACTCCCGGATCTCTCGCTTCACTGGGCATACGCCCGGCCCAGGGCATCCGGTCGACACCAGGCGCGAGAAAACACAGTGGCGCTCATCACGGAACCGGATACAGCAGACACACGTCAGAGGCGATCGCGTCAGCCCGGCAGCCTACGGGCAGCGGCATCACCGATCCGGCCTTCATGACCGCCCACACACCGTTGCCGCGCACGTGCAGCACGGTTGTCACAAACGGCCGTTCCCGGCAGGCCACCGGTGGCCGTTTCAGTGCCGTCGCAAGGACCCTGCGCCGGTGCGAGGTTCGGTCCGGCCCCGACCGGCCTGCGTTGTCCCCAGGGCCTGACGGTGCAGTACAGGAGCCGTGCGATCTCCCCCCCCAGGCAGAGGTTCAACAGCCACGGCTTCTCCGGTGCCGAGGTCCCGGCGCCGTGGAGATGCAGGTCGCCGCGACCACCTTCCAGCGCCTTTCGCTGCACGTCACCGACGGTGCGTTCGGTGTGCGGATGGCCCGGAACCACGAGAACCTGCGCGCCTGCCGCAGGAGGCAAGTGGTCGAGCCGCTCTCGGGCGCAGCTCGCAGTGGTGTGGCGCGCAGGGCCCTGCGGGCGATGCCGCGCGGCCGCGTTGAGGATCACCAGGTCGAGTCCACCCGAGGTTCAGCGGCAGCGACGGCGGTGTTCAGTCCCCCCTGGAGGCTGGGGTTCCGTGCGCCGATCCGGCGTGATCCGTGCGCAAGGGCCACAGAGCGGGGCCGGCGGGTGGGCTCGCCGAGCGGCGTTCAGCGGCACTGGGTGCGCAGGATGGTGAGGCAGTCCGCGGCCCGGCGCTGCGGGTCGGTGTCGGTGCTGGCCCAGGCGATCCGGGCGTCCGGCCGGATGAGGACTGCGGTGACGTCCCACCAGATCGGGTCTGCCGTGGCGGTGTCGACGGAGGCCGCCCGCTGTTCCAGGCCGTCCGCGGAACATGGTGTGTGCGTCCCGCCGAGGTCCAGCAGCAGTGGCCGGCCGTGGTGCATCAGCGAGTGGGGGGTGGGTGCGCCGGCCGCGTCCAGTGTGAGGCCGGCCAGTCGGGTGCCGTTGAGCGGGTGCGCGCCGGGCGTGGTGTCGGCGGGGAGCGGATCGTCGAAGCCGGCGATCCGGCGGGCCCACTGCCGGTTGGTCCGCGGTTCGGCCAGGGCGGCGGACCAGACCTCGCGCAGTGCGATCTGCTCCGGGCTCGCCGCCGCGAACAGAGCGAGCTGCGCGCGGGTGTTGTCGATGACAGCGCGGGCGGCCGGCCGGCGCTCCGTGTCGTAGCTGTCGAGCAGTCCGTCGGGTGCCCGGCCCTGGAGGGTGGCGGCCAGCTTCCAGCCCAGGTTGGTGGCGTCCTGGATGCCGAGGTTCATACCCTGCCCACCCGCTGGGAAGAACATGTGCGCCGCATCCCCGGCCACGAGCACCCGTCCGGCCCGGTACCGCGCGGCCTGCCGGGTGGCGTTGCCGTAGCGCGAGAGCCACCGGGGGTTGCGGATGCCCAGGTCCCGTCCCAGAAGCGCCCGGGTCTGCTCGCGCACCTCGTCCAGGGTCAGCGGTTCGCCGGTGCCGTGATGCATGGTGGCCGTGGACAGGCCCGCCAGCCGGTGGACACCGTCGCCGATCGGGGCCGCGAGAAACGAACCGGCCGGCCCGGTGGCGGCGAGCGGCGCGGTGGGAGGATCGTCGAGTTCGACGTCGGCGAGCCACCCGGTCAGCGTGGCGTCCTGGCCGGGGAAGTCGATGCCGGCCGCCTGGCGTACCGCGCTGCGGGTACCGTCGCAGCCCACCACCCAGCGGGCCTGCACGGTCCGGTGGGTGGCGCCGGCGCGGATCACCACCTCGACGGCGTCCGGCCCCTGGGTGAGCGAGACGACCTCCTCCCCGCGCAGGACCCGGGCGCCCACGGCGAGTGCGTGCTCCTCCAGGAGCTGTTCGGTCACGGACTGGCCGAGCGCCAGCATGAACGGGTGCACCGCCCCGACTGTGGAGAAGTCCAGCCGGGTGGTCGCCGCGCCGAAGTGGCCGGTCGGCACCGGGGTGCCGCGTTCGATGAACCGCTCCGCCAGGCCGCGGGTGGCGAAGGTTTCCAGCGTGCCGGCCTGCATGCCGACCGCGCGCGACCGTCCGTCCGGCGACGCCCGGCGTTCCACGACGGTCACCTCCACCCCCTGCAGGCGCAACTCCGCGGCGAGCCAGAGCCCCACCGGGCCGGCCCCGGCGACGAGCACGTCGAGCATGACAACCACTTCCTCTCACTATGGGGACGATGCGCCATGACGGCGGCGCCCCGGTGCGCCGGCACAGGGGCGGCCTCGTGGCGTCGGATGGGCAATGCGGCTCAGCGGGCGCTGCCGAGATTCCGGTCGGCGTCGGCGCCTTCGAGCATGAGGGTGGTCTCCTCGATGCGGCGGAAACGGCCGTCGGGGGCGAACTCGCCGAAGAGGTAGACCTCCATGCGGACGGTGGAGCCGTCGGTCTTGATGACCTCCATCGTGTGGCGGTCGGCGTAGCGGTCGCCGGAGGCGAGTTCGTCGTGCACCTCGACCGAGCCGCCGGCGACGACCGTGCGCAGGTGGGCGATGTGGGCGAGGAACTCGGTGCGGTCCGCCCAGCTTCCGTCGGTGCGCTGACGGTAGTCGGGGGCGAAGTGCCGGTCGGCGGCCTCGTCGAGGTCGAGGCCCGGGGTGAGGAGCAGGTCGGTGAGGGCGGCGCGGGCGTCGGTGTGAGTACTGACGGTGGTCATGACGGTCCCCTTGGAGTTCGCGTTGCAGACAGAAAGTGCGTGCGCCGAGCACGCATACGCACCGTACTACAGATTGCGTGCGCTGCGCACGCTATTCTTGGGTCGGGAAGCCGGCCTGCTGCGCCGCGCACCCCACCCCGACGACCGCCGCGCCACTCTGCTGCTCGCGGTCGTGCGTCGCGACGCAGAAGTCGATGAGCTTGCGGATCACCGACGCCTCGGGTCCCACCAACGCATCGCGCCCGGGTGCCCTTGAGCCGAGGCAGGGCCCGGGATGCACCGTCCGCCGGAAGACGGTCACAGGCCGCCGGGCACGCCACCGCCGAACAGCTTGCCGACCAGGCGATGCCCCCGAAGCCGATGCGACCCCCTGGCCGCAGACCAGGTCATGCTGATCGGCATGCCGTCGGGGGGAGGCCCCGACCGTCCGCCGACGGTCAGGGCCGGGGGTGCGATCGGCGGGTCAGGATGCGAAGTACTGCAGCGTCCACTTCTGGCTGTCGTGGCCGTTGCACGTCTGGATCACGGCCCAGGAGCCGTTGCGGTTCTCGTTGCGGGATACGTCCAGGCAGTCGCCGGCGTAGCCGTTGATGATCGCGGCGGCTCCCGGATCAGCTTGCCAGAATTCCACCCTCCACTGCTGGGTGGGCAGGTTGTCGCAGGGCCATTCGTTGAGGAAGTCCCCGGGGCCGGTCCTGAGGCCCCGGTACATGTCCAGGCACTTCTTCGTCACCGGGCTCATGAGCTGGTAGTTGCCATTGGCCAGCGGTACGAACTCGAAGGCCTGGTTGCCGCCCCGGTGATTGTCGAACAGGGTGATGTGCGTGCCGTTGGCGGGGTTCCCGCCCGGGATCTCCAGGACCCGCTCTCCGTACCGGTGGTTGTAGGAGTGGTAGTTGCCGAACTCGAAGAG
This sequence comes from Streptoverticillium reticulum, assembly GCF_047456005.1. Lineage (NCBI taxonomy): Bacteria > Bacillati > Actinomycetota > Actinomycetes > Kitasatosporales > Streptomycetaceae > Streptomyces > Streptoverticillium reticulum. Next base: position 1,753,383 of record NZ_CP179755.1, read on the forward strand.
GGCGCCGCCCCGGGGCCGCAGGACGCGGAATTCGACCGGTAGGTGGTCGGCGGAGATCCCGGGCATCGCGTGTGCGCTGTACAGCGGCACGCTCCGGTTCGACATCATGTAGTCGAACTCGCCGCGGCCGATGTGGGTCGCGACGCCGGGGCGGTAGATGTGTGTGTTGGCGGGCAGCCGGGCGCCGTCGTAGTTTTCCGGATCCCGGTTGAAGTCGCCCATGACCACCCAGTCCCGTCCGGGGCGACGCTGTCCGGCGTCGATCCTGGTGACCATGCCGGGGACGTCGGCACCGCTGCCGGACAGGGCGTGGATGTTGTTGAAGACGGTCCCGCCGAACTGCACCCCGAACGACGGGCGTGCGCCGGGGATGTTGGGGTGAACCGTGGCCCACAGGGTGTCCGGCACCGCCTCGGTCACCATGGCCAGGTTGACCCGGTGGCCGTTCGGGTCGGTCTCCATGAAGTACACGTTCCGCTCCATCGGCCGGGAGCGAGTGCCGAAGTTCCGGACGAAGTGGTAGATGACGTGGCCATTGACGGTGATCTCGCCCCGGAACCGGAACACCCCGTCCCGGACCAGCGGCGGAATCGGTCCGGCCTCCTGCAGCGCGAGCACATCGTGGCTGCGCGTCAGCTTGGGAATGTCGTTGTCCCACTTCGGGGTCACATTCCCGCCCTGGCCGCCTTCCATGTTGTAGGACGCCGGGTTGTGCTCTTCCAGGGCCTTGGCCTGGGCCTGTGTGACGCCGAGGGTCAGCATGCCCGCGACGAGCGCCGTGACGGCCGCCAGGAGGGACACGAGCCCGCGTAATCGCCGGGCTCTGCCCGGTGGGCGGGTGCCGGCGCCGGTGCGCCGGAGAAGACGGTGAGTGTGCATCAACGTTCCCTTCTGCCGGGATTCTTGAGAGCACCAGGGCTCCGTCGTCGGCCAGGAGCCGGCCGACGGGCCCGGCGTCCAGTCTCACGCTGACGAACACGTTTGTCACGACCTTGTTCGTAACGAACATGTTCGTTAGCCTGGTGGGTATGACAGACCACTCCGCCACCCCGAGAAGCCGCCGGGAACGCCCCGCCAAGCCCGCGCTGACCCGGGAGGGCATCGTCACGGCCGCCGTGGAGATCATGCGGGCCGAAGGCCTGCATAAGGTCACCATGCGCCGCCTGGCGCAGGAGCTGGACACCGGCCCGGCCTCGCTGTACGTGTACCTCGCCAGCACCGACGAACTGCACGCGGCCGTCCTGGACCGGCTGCTCGGCACGGTCGGACCAGCACCTGCCGACGGCACCTGGCGCGAGCGGCTGGAGGCGCTGCTCACCGGGTACACCATGATGCTCTTCGAGCACCCCGCCCTGGCCCGCGCCGCCCTGGTGGCCCGCCCGAGCGGCGAACACTACCTGCACCTGGTCGAGACGCTGCTGGCACTGCTGGCCGAGGGCGGCGTCCCGGCCGCGCAGGCGGCCTGGGGCGTGGACGTCCTACTGCAGCACGCCACCGCGACCGCCGCCGAACACGCCACCCAAGACCAGTCGGCCGACGCGGAGGCCGACTGGAACGCCCTCACCCGCGCCCTGCGCGACGCCTCCCCCAGCACCCACCCGCAGATCACCGCGCTCGGCCCCCGGCTACTCGCCGGGACTCCGCGGCAACGGCTCTCCTGGGGCTTCCAGATGCTGCTCACCGGCATCACGCACACGCCGACTCCGGACGCCTGACCGAGCGGCCTCATCGATTCGCAAGGAGTACCGGTATGACCACCCATCACCCGATCGCGATCGTGGGCGCCGGCCTCGGCGGCCTCACCCTGGCCCGCGTCCTGCACGTGAACGGCATCCAGGCCACCGTGTTCGACCTCGACGCCTCACCGGCCGCCCGCACCCAGGGCGGCATGCTCGACATCCACGAGGACTCCGGCCAGGCCGCCCTGCACACCGCCGGCCTGCACAAGGAGTTCCGGGCCCTGGTCCACCCCGGCGGCGAGGCCATGCGGATCCTCGACCGGCACGCCACCGTCCACCTCACCGAGGAGGACGACAGCAGCAGCGGCCGCCCCGAGGTCGACCGCGGCCACCTGCGCGACCTGCTGCTCGGCTCGCTGCCGCCGGGCACCGTCCGCTGGGACTCGAAGGTGACCGGCGCGCACCCGCTCGGCGACGGACGCCACGAGGTGGTCCTCGCCGACGGCACCGCCTTCACCACCGACCTGCTGGTCGGCGCGGACGGCGCCTGGTCCCGGATCCGCCCGCTCGTCTCCGACGCCACGCCCGCCTACACGGGTGTGTCCTTCGTCGAGTCGGACCTGCTGGACGCCGACGCCCGCCACCCCGCGAGCGCGGCCGTCGTCGGCGGCGGCATGCTCTTCGCCCTCGGTGACGGCAAGGGCTTCCTCGCCCACCGCGAGACCGACGGCAGCCTGCACGTCTACACCGCGCTGACCATCCATCAAGAGTGGGCGGGCCGTATCGACTTCACCGACACCGCCACAGCCAAGGCGGCCGTCCTGGCGCACTTCGCAGACTGGGACCCGAGCCTGCGAGCGCTCGTCGCCGACGCCGACGGCCTCCTGGTGCCGCGAGCCATCCACGCCCTGCCCGTCGGCCATCGCTGGGACCGCGTTCCCGGCGTCACCCTGCTCGGCGACGCCGCTCACGTGATGTCCCCGTTCGCCGGCGAAGGCGCCAACCTCGCCATGCTCGACGGCGCCGAACTCGGTCAGGCCATCGCCGCCCGTTCCGGCGACATCGAAGCCGCCCTGGCCGCCTACGAGCAGGCGCTCTTCCCGCGCAGCCAGGCCGCGGCCGCGATGTCCGCCGACAACCTCCGCACCTGCTTCCGCGACGATGCCCCACAGGGACTGCTGGACCAGTTCACCACCCACCGGGCGGCCTGACCCCCGGCGGGTGGCCGTCGCCCGGTGGCTGTCAGGGCATGGGTTCAGCTCCCCTACCGGTCGGCCGACTCCGATCCGCCGGTGTTGTCGATGTTCTCCTCGACCCAGGCGCGCAGCAGATTGAGCGGGACGGCGGCGCTCTTGCCCAGGGCGGTGAGCGCGTACTCGACGTGCAGCGGCACCGCCGGATAGACGGTGCGGTCGACCAGGCCGGAGTCCTCCAGGCGGCGCAGGGTCTGGGTGAGCACCTTGGGGCTGATGCCCTGGAGCCGGCGCTGCAGCGCGCCGAAACGTTGCGGTCCGTCCTCGAGTGCACCGATGGCCAGCGCGGACCACTTGTTGGCCAGCAGGTCGAGCAGGGCTCGGCAGGGACACTGCGCGGCATAGACGTCGTGGTGCGAGTGCTGGCCGGTCGGGCAGCTGGTCGTCATCTGAGGGCGCTCCTCACCAGGTTCACCTGGATCACCTGATTCACCAGGATGGTTTCCAAAGGGAAGCAGTCTCCCTTGCTGGTAACTACACCCTCGGACGTAGCTTCATTCCCGTCGGCCCTCCCGCCGACGGTGGAGGCCACCCAAAGGCCCTCCGCATGCTGCAATTCGAGGAGTTCGAGGAAATGGCCATGTCCGCAGACATGATGCGCGCAGTTGTCCAGGACGGTTTCGGCGGTACGGAGGTGCTCCGGGTCCGGCAGGTGCCCCGGCCCGAGCCGCTGCCGACGGAGGTGCTGGTGCGGGTGCACGCCGCCGGTGTCAATCCGGTGGACTGGAAGACCCGGGCCGGCAGCGGCATGGCGGGGGTGCTGGGGCAGCCGCCGTTCGTGCTCGGCTGGGACGTCTCCGGCGTGGTGGACGCGGTGGGCTTCGGCGTCACCACCCTGAAGGTGGGCGACGAGGTGTACGGGATGCCGTGGTTCCCGCGCGCGGCCGGCGGCTACGCCGAGTACGTCACGGCCCCCGCCCGCCAGTTCGCACGCAAGCCCGCCACCGTGGGACACGAGGAGGCCGCGGCCGTACCGCTCGCGGCGCTGACCGCCTGGCAGGCACTGGTGGACACCGCAGAACTCCGGGCAGGGCAGCGGGTGCTGATCCACGCCGCCGCCGGTGGCGTCGGCCACTTCGCGGTCCAGTTCGCCAAGCACCTGGGCGCGCACGTCCTCGCCACCGCCAGCGGCGGCCGCCATGCCTGGCTCGAGGAGCTGGGCGCCGACGAGGTCATCGACTACACCGCGGTCCGCTTCGAGGATGTCGCCCGTGACGTCGACGTCGTGATCGACCTGGTCGGCGACATCCACGACAGGACGAGCATGCGTTCGCTGGAGGTGCTGCGCCCGGACGGTCTGCTGGTCGCCATCCCGGCCGGCGTCTCCCCCGAACTGGCGGATGCCGCACGGGCCCGCGGGGTCCGGGTCACCCCGTTCCTGGTCGAGCCGGACGGTGCGGCCCTGACCCGCATTGCCGAGCTGATCGACGCCACGGAGGTCGTCGTCGAGGTCGAAGGCGTCTTCCCGCTGGAGCAGGCCGCCCTGGCCCACACCCGGGGTGAGAACGGCCGCACCCGCGGCAAGCTCGTCCTCCGTGCCACGGCCTGACCCCCACCCGGAAGGAACGCCCGCATGTTCTACGAGATCCGGCGCTACCAGAGCCTGCCCGGCCGCCGCACGGAATGGATCCGCTACATGGAGGACGTGGTCATCCCCTTCCAGACCGCCAACGGGATGACGGTCACCGCGTCCTTCGCCGACGAGGAGGACGAGGACGGTTACGTCTGGATACGGCGCTTCGAGAGCGAGGCCCAGCGCGAGACGCTGTACGCGGCCGTCTACGAGAGCGACCGGTGGAAGAAGGAGATCGGGCCTGTGGTGTACGGCCTGCTGATACCGGAGAGGTCCGTCGTCACCCGCGTCACCCCCACGCCCGCCTCCCCCTTGCAGTAGAGGAGCTCCCATGACCACGGACACCGCCCCCGCCATGTCGTCCGCCGACTCCTCGATCACCCGGGCCGCGGCCGGCGCGTTGATCGCGGCCGTGCACGCGACCGCGGCCCGGACCGGCTTCGAGGCAGCTGTCGCCGTCACCGATGCCGGAGGTCATCTGAAGGCGTTCGACCGCGCCGACGACACCCCGTTCCTCACCGCCGAGGTCGCCGTCGACAAGGCCTGGACCGCCGCGTCGTTCCGGACCGCCACCCACGTGTGGAACGCATACCTGGCCGACCAGCAGATCGCGCCGCTGGCCCACCACCCCCGCCTGATGGCGGTCGGCGGCGGCTACCCGATCATTGCTGGCGGCCGGTGCATCGGTGGCCTGGGCATCTCCGGCGGCACGTACGAGCAGGACCGGCAGGCCGCGGAGGCCGCCCTGTCCTCCCTCGGCTTCGACCTGCCCTGACGGCCCGCCCGCTGCCGGTCGGTACTCTCCGTACCCTCTCCCCCGCCTGACACGTCTCCGCACCGGAGCCGTCAACCAGCCCCGCCCTCATGGAGGTTCAGTCATGACCGACCACACCGATGCCGCACCGGCTCTGGAGCCGGCCGCGGCCGAGTTCGCCGCCGCGACCGCCGAACCGCCCTTCCTCTTCGACCTCGGCCCGGTCGAGGGCCGCAAGGCCGTCGACCAGGTCCAGTCCGGGGACATCGCCAAGCCCGCCGTCGACGAGGAGTGGCTCACCGTCCCCGGCGGTCCCACCGGATCGGTACGCACCCGGATCGTCCGGCCCGAGGGCGCCACCGGCCCGCTGCCGGTGATCGTCTACCTGCACGGCGCGGGCTGGGTGTTCGGCAACGCCCACACGCACGACCGCCTGGTGCGCGAACTCGCCGTCGGCGCGGGGGCCGCGGTGGTGTTCCCGGAGTACGACCTGTCCCCCGAGGCCCGCTACCCGGTCGCCGTCGAGCAGAACTTCGCGGTCGCCCGCTGGGTCGTCACCGACGGCGCCGCCGAGGAGCTGGACGCCACCCGTATCGTGGTCGCCGGCGACTCGGTCGGCGGCAACATGGCCGCCGCCCTCACGCTCATGGCGAAGGAGCGCGGCGGCATCCCGCTCGCCGGGCAGGTGCTCTTCTACCCGGTCACCGACGCCGCCTTCGACACACCCTCCTACCACCGCTTCGCCACCGGCTACTTCCTGCGCCGCGACGCCATGCAGTGGTTCTGGGACCAGTACACGAACGACCCGGCCCAGCGCGCCCGGATCACCGCCAGTCCGCTGCGCGCCACCGTCGACCAACTTCAGGGCCTGCCACCGGCGTTGGTCATCACCGCGGAGGCCGACGTCCTGCGCGACGAGGGCGAGGCGTACGCGGCGAAGCTGCGCCAGGCCGGCGTCCGCGTCACCAGCACGCGCTACCCCGCGATCATCCACGACTTCGTGATGCTCAACGCGCTGCGCGGCACCCGGGCCGCCGAAGCCGCCCTCACCCAGGCCATCGGCTTCCTGCGCCACGCCTTCGGAACCGACTGAACTCATCCGGCTCCACTCCGGTTTCACGAGAACCGGGGTGGAACAACCCTTGCGTCTTCTTCCGTTGCCGGGCTTACCTTGAGCAAAGACATCCGGAGCTCGCACACCCAAGGGGAGTTGCCGTGGACGGGAACCGCTTCACCGGCAAGGTCGTCGTCGTCACCGGCGGCGGGTCCGGTATCGGCGCCGCCACCGCGTACCGCTTCGGGCGCGAAGGCGCCACGGTGATCACCGTCGGGCGGACCGAAGACAAACTCAAACAGGCGGCCGCCGGCGCGCCCACCGGTTCGACGATCGTCCCACGTGTCGCGGACGTCTCCGACGAGTCCGCGATCAGCACGCTGATCGCGGATGTGGCCGAGGAATACGGCCGGCTGGACGTGCTGGTCAACAACGCGGCCATCGGCATGGCAGGAACCGTCGAGCACACCGACACCGCCACCTGGCGCCACGTCCTGGCAGTCGACGTCGACGGTGTCTTCTTCGCCTCCAGAGCCGCGCTTCCCCATCTGCGCCGCGTCGGCGGCTGCATCGTCAACGTCGGCTCGGTGTCCGGTCTCGGCGCGGACTGGGGCCTGGCTGCGTACAACACGGCCAAAGGGGCACTGGTCAACCTGACCAACGCGATGGCTCTCGATCACGGCCACGAGGGCGTACGGGTCAACGCCGTGCACCCGAGCCTCACCCGCACCCCGATCGCCGCGCCCGTCATCGACAACGAGGACGTGATCGCCGCATTCCGCCGACGCATCCCCATGCAGCGCCCCGCCGAACCGTCCGAAGTCGCCGATGTCATCGCCTTCCTGGCCGGCTCCGACGCCCGCTTCGTCAACGGCGCCCACATTCCCGTGGACGGCGGGCTCGGTGCTTCCAACGGTCAACCGCGCATGTTCTGACCACCGCAGGGAGATGAATGCCCAGCCACAGGTCAACTTTCGGCCCTGTCAGGTGGGTTGCGAAGACCTCGGGGGCCGCCGAGCAGGTGCCCCGAGCCTGGACGAAGGAGCTGCTGCATTCCCCCCAGGGCGACTCGTTCTCGCTCCTTCGGCTCGCGGCGGGAGGCGAATGCGCCCTCGCAGGGTCCGCGGAAGACCGGATTCTCGTGCTGGACGGCCGGCTCTCGATCACGGCCGACGGCACCGGGCACGCCACCGACCACCGGCGCGGGGCGTACGCCGCCCTGCCCGGCGGCAGGGACCCCGTCGTGTCCAGCACCGACGGCGCACTGGCCCTCGTGCTGGCCGGCAAGCGGCTGGGAGCCCCGGCCGACGACGTGTTCGGCCCGGAAGGATGGCAACAGTCGGGCCCGGGCCAGTGGTACCGGCTGCTCCTCGGCGTCACCTTCGACGAGGACTTCGACGAACGGGTCGTCGGGCTGTCCCTTTTCGAGCCGGGCTCCTTCTCGCCCCGGCACCCGCACCGCACGGCGCACCGCTTCCTGTTCCTCGACGGCGAGGCCGACGACGAGCTGGTGTTCCCCGACGGGACACGGCACACGGCCCACCGGGCCAAGGGTGACTTCACCGACTACCCGCACCCCGTCGAGCACCAGACCTTCAGCAGAACGGGCTGCACGATCCTCTTCCTGCACGAGCCGCTCCCGGCCGAAGCCGGGTAGCCGGTGCCGGCTTGGAGGCGATCGACACGGTCAGCGCAAGGAGCGGATCGCCGGGCTCGCGGCGACCAGGCCGGCGCATGCCAGGACGGCGCTGCCACAGATCAGGAACAGCGTCGTCGTGCCGAACGGGAGCAGGACGCCGGCGACCACGTAGGAGAACGGGTCCATCGCCACCGTTGCCAGCACGACGAGGCTCATGACCCGGCCCAGCAGTTGCTCGGGCACCCGCTCCTGCAGAGTGGCCACGACGACCACTCCGAGAAACGCGGACCCGATGCCGATGAGGGAGACGACCGCCGTAGCGGTGACGACATGGGTGACGGCGGCGAGTCCGGCCATGCCTGCGCCGATCGCCGCGACCCCGCCGGCCACGGTCCAGCCGCGCCGGGCCGGGGGCCGCCACCCGGCCATGAGTGAGCCGGCCAGCGAGCCGACACCGAAGCCGGAGAGCACGACGCCCAGGGACCCCGCGCCACCGAGGCGTTGATCGGCGAGCACCGCGCCGCCCACGAGCACGGGGCCCACGACCGCAAGGTTGATCAGGGCGATGGCTGCCAGCATTCCTCGCACCAGCGGTTCGTGCCAGGCGTATCTCAGGCCCGCGGCGAGGGCACGTGCACTGCTGAGCTGCTCACCGCCGATGGCGTCCGGACCGGCGTCGTCCCCGGCACCTTCGCCACGTCGTACCACGCGGATGAGCGTGCTGAGGGCGACGGCGGCCAACGCGGCCAACGCCGTGATCCCACCGAGCGTCGCATCGAAGCCGACTGCGGCGATGGCTCCGGCGGCCACTGCCGGGCCGACCAGATCGCCCCCCGACTCCGCGCCCTGCACCAGCGCGTTGACCCGGGAGAGCTTCTCCGTCGGCACGATGGCGGGCAGCAGCGCCAGGGCCCCCGGGAAGTATGCGGCGTCGGCGGCGCCGAGCAGCCCGCCGGGCAGCGCTACCGTCGTCACCGATGGTGAGGTGAAGGTGACCAGGGCGCCGAGGGCGAGCAGGACGGCGACCCGGAGCCAGGAGGCGCCCGCCATGACACGGGCGGGACCGAGGCGGTCGACCAGCACTCCCGCGGGAAGCAGGAGCGCGGCCCGCGGCAGCGCCACGGCCACGAGAACGAGCCCCGTGGCGACGCCGGGTTCCGACAGCTCGAGCACGAAGAGCGTGAGCCATACGATGAACAGCGCATCGACCACGGCCGCCAGTCCCTGGCCCACGACCAGGCGGCGCAGGTGGGGATCGCCGAGCGGTTCGCGCGGAAGGGAACGGGCGGTCGGCTCCGTCGTCATGGCCGGCTCCCGGGGGTCGACGACATGAGGTGCTTCCTCACTGGTGATCGGGCTGCACTATGCGATGTGCGTGCCCCCGTCCACCGTCAGGGTGGCGCCGGTGATGTAGGACGCCGCGTCGGAGACGAGGAAGACCAGAGCCGCAGCGAGCTCCTCGGGCTGCCCGATGCGGCCCGAGAGCACCCGCGGCATCATCGCCTCCAGGTAACCCTCGGCATAGCCGTCGGTCATCGCGGAGGTGAAGAGGCCCGGCGCGAGGGCGTTCACGCGGATGCCCTTGCCGGGGGTCCACTGCTGGGCGAGATCGCGGGTGAGCCCGAGGATCCCGGCCTTCGACGCCGAGTAGGCGGCCTGCGGCAGACCGCCGGTGACCAGCGCGAGGATGCTCGACACGTTGACGATGGCGCTGCCGGGCGGCATCACCGCACCCGCGGCCTGGGCCATCCAGTAGGAGCCGTTGAGATTGATGTCGATGACCTCGCGGAACTGTTCCGGTGTCTCCTCCGTCGCGGGTTGTTCGCTGCTGATACCGGCGTTGTTGACAAGAATGTCCACCCGGCCGAATGCGTGCACAGCCGCGTCGACCAGCGCGCGGCAGTCCTCCGGCTTGGCAACGTCGGTACGCACGGCGACGGCCCGGCGGCCGAGCTTCTCGACGGCCGTGCGCACGGCCTCCAGCCTCTTGATGCGCCGCGCCCCGAGCACGACATCGGCGCCGGCCTCGGCCACCGCGGTGGCAAAGGCGATCCCCAGCCCGGAGGAGGCGCCGGTGACGACGGCGACGCGGCCGTCGAGCCGGAAGCGGTCCAGGACGCTCAAGGTCGCCTGGCCCTGCGGTGGCTGGCGACGCAGCTCACCGCATCGCCGACGGTCCTCAGCGCCGCGGCCTGATCGTCGGGGATCTTCACCTCGAAGGTGTCCTCGAGCTGCACGGTGATCTCCACCATCGAGAGGGAGTCGATGTCGAGGTCGTCGGCGAAGGACTTCTCGGTGGTCACCTCGGCGGAGTCGATGCCGGTGACCTCTTCGACGATCTTGGCAAGGGCGTCGAGGATGTCGGTGGTGTTCACCACGGGTACCTCCTTCTCGGTACGGGGTCGATGTCAGAGCCCGAGGCGCCGTCGGTAGGTGAGGAGGGTGCGCAGGAAGCCGTCCATCTGCTCCTCGGTGTGGCCCGCGTGCGGGAACAGGCGCAGGAGCGCCTGGTTCCGTGAGACGGCCGGGTAGGAGAAGACGGGTACGAGGTAGCCGTCCTCGACGAACCACTCCCGCATCTGCAGGGCGGCGGCGTCGTTCCCGACCGGCACCGAGAGCATGTACGACTCGGTCGGCGTCGTCGGCGTGCCGGCCTCGTGCATCTGGCGGCGAAGGCGGGCGGCGTGCGCCAGGTAGTCGTCGACGATTTCCGGTTTGCCTGCAAGGACGTCGATCGTGCGCTCGGCGGCGTAGGCGGTGGGTGGCTGGATGGCGGCCGTGAACATCGAGGTGCCGGAGAGCAGTTCGAAGGCGTCGATGGCCACCGCTGGTCCGGCGATCGCGCCGCCTTCCAGACCGACGGCTTTCGACAGCGACACCATGACGAAGTCGGCCCGCTCCCGGATCGCAGCCGCTTCCCGGGCGTACGGGCGGTTCTCGGGCCCGTAGACCATGAAGCCGTTCGCATCGTCGATCATGCTGATGGCGCCGTGCCGGTCGCACTCGTCGAGAATCTCCACGATCGGTCCCATGGTGCCGTCGGCCGAATAGATGCTCTCGGCGATCACCACGGTCTTGCGGGCCCGGGTCCGGTTCAGGATGCGTGTCAGGTCGGAGACGTCGTTGTGCCGGAACGCGTGGACGTTGCGGCCGTAGCCGAGTCCCTCGACGCCTTTCCAGATACTCCAGTGGACGTCGCGGTCGACGACGAATACGGTGTCGCGGTTGCGGACTTCGATCCCGGCGTCGAAGTGCGCAGAGCTGCTCATGGCGTGGACGAACCCGATGTTGGCCAGGAGCCCCGTGGCGAAGCTGATGGCCTGCTCCTTGCCGGTGTGGCGGGCGATCGTCTCCTCCAGCACCTGGTGCGGGCGGCAGATCCCCTGGGTCATCCTGGATCCGCTGGTGCTCAGGCCGTGGGCGAGCGCACCCTCGGCGAAATGACGCCGTACCGGGACGTGGCGCTCCAGATCGAGGAAGCTGATGCTGGCGAAGTTCACCAGCTCGCGGCCGTTGCGGACGATGGTCGGCCCGACGGGACCGTCCACCACCGGCGGGCGGTATGCCGTGTCGTGCGTGTTCGCCTCGACGAAAGCGGCGAAGCCCCACGGGGCCAGGCGGTCCACGGACGGTGCGGTGCTGCGGGACGCGGTCATGGCGAGGCTTCTCCTCCATGATGGGCGCGGGGCGGTAAGGGCTCCAGGGCTGCGGCGAGGTGGCCGAGCGAGGCCGTTCCGGCCAGTTCGTCCGACGCGATCCCGGCGAAGCCGGACTGGTGAAGCAGCGCCAGCAGACGGGGGATGGCGACCAGGGTGACTCCGTGGTCGGCGAGGCAACGGTTCATGTCCACGGCATCAGGGCCGTGGAAGGTGCCGGCCGGCAGGCCGCCGGGGCCGACAGCGGCCACGGCGGCGGCCAGGGCCCGTTCGGTGCCCGTCGCGGGCGGGCGCGACGGGATCCGCGGCGTTCCCGCGCCGCCGGTGGCGATGCAGAACCGGTCGGGCGGACGGCCGGGTTCGCGGCCGGCCGGGGACAGGACGTAGCGGCCCGGGGCCACGATGCCGGGCACTTCGCCGAGTTGGTCCAGGACGTGGCGGTGCACGTCGTCGGGGAGGACATCAGGGGCGACGCGTGCGTGCGCGACGAGGTACGGTTCGCCGCCGTCCCCCGCGGTGTCCCCGCTGGGCGCCACCGTCGCGTCGAGCACTCCGGGGTGGCCGCGCAACACGTCTTCGACCCTGGTCAAGGACACCCATCCCTGCGGAGCGCGCCACCATCCGGAGGCGGCCGGTGTGAACGGGCGTGCCGGAACCGGGCACTCGGCACCGTCGGCTAGCTCGCGCAGGAGGCCGCACAGACGGGCGGGCAACGCCAAGGCCTGCTCGGCGTCGAGCAGATGGTCCCCGACGGTGACATCGAGGGTGATGAATCCCGCGTCGCGGCTGAAGTCGACGTAGAGCGTCTCGCAGGGCTCGTCGGGCGCGCTGCTGATCCAGGTGGCGGACCCGTCCGGCGGAGTGTTCTGCGCGGGGACCAGGTAGTCGCGCGGCCACGCGTAGCAGTTGTACTCGATGGTGGGCACGGTCACGACACCGCGGCGACGGTCCATGCGGGCCTGGGCGGCGACCAGTTCCGCGGGGCGCCACTGACCGTGCCGGTAGGCCGCGGTGGAGGCGGTGGCGACCGAGGCGGCCACCTCGCCGAACGCCGCGCCCGGGCGGAGGCCGATCTGTACCGGAACCGTCAGGGCCCGGACGCCGATGCTGTTCCGCAGAGCGGCCCGGGCCCGGTTGGAGACCACCACCGAGGCGAGGAACCGGTGTTCGCCGGTGCGGGTGGCGACGTCGTGGGCCAGCGCCGCGAGCACAACGGTCTCCGGGCTGACCCGATATCGCCGGGCGACGCGGTCGAGGTCGTCGTATGCGCCCGCCGAGCGGTGCTGGAGGCGGTGGCGCCCGCCGCCGCCGGTCCCGCCGAACGGGGCCAGCACGCCTGTGGGGTTGCTCGCGAGACGCATGAGCCACTCACGCTCCGCCGCGCGGGCGCGCTCCGGGGGCTGGGCGGCGACCGTGTCGAGCGGGTGTACGGATACCAACGGTACGTAGTCGCCGCGCAGTTGGCCGTGCAGCTGGTTGATCAGTACCGCCAGCCCCCATCCGTCGATCACCACGTGATGGGCGGCCACCAGCACCGCACGCGGCTTCCCCGCCTCGATCAACACCCGTGCGCGCCAGGGAGGTTCCCTCTCGGGATCGATCGGACAGGCCGCCAGCTCTGCTGTGGCGGCCTCCAGGGTGCCGGCATCGACGGCGGGGACGTCGACGTGGTCCACCGGCAGCGGGGCCCAGTCCGCGCGGTGGACGTGCTGTATCGGGCGGAGCGGGTCGACCGTGGTGCGCAGCGCCTCGTGGCGGGCGGTGAGGGACGCGAGCGCCGCGTGGATGTCGGCGAGGGTTGCCGGGGGCGGGACGTGGCAGTGGTCGGCGAGCGGCGTCGGGTTCACCCGCCGTGGTGAGGGAATGGTGCGTTCGAACCAGTGCCACTGCTGGACCCAGGTCAGCGGCCCGCTGCGGGTGACGGTGGCGGGGCACGGGGCCGGTTCCGGAAGGCGGTTCACCGTCGGGACCTCATACTGCCCGGACCACGAGAGCGGCGTTGTGGCCGCCGAAGCCGAACGAGTTGCTGAGGGCGATCCGCAGACGCTCGTGGTGCTGAGCCTGGTGCGGCACGAAGTTGATGTCCGGGTCGATGGGCTCGTCGCAGTTGACGGTCGGCGGGACGTCACCCGTGCGGAGGGCCTGGATCGAGGCCACGAGCTCGACCGCCCCGGCGGCACCGATCATGTGCCCGGTCATCGACTTGGTGGAGCTGACCGGGATGTGGGTGGCACGATCACCCAGCACCTTGCGCAGGACGGCCGTCTCGACGGCGTCGTTCAGCAGCGTTCCGGTGCCGTGCGCGTTCACGTAGTCCACGTCCGACCCCGATATCCCTGCGTCGCGCAGCGCCGCCTCGACGGCAAGGCACGCGCCCCGTCCCTCCGGATGCGGGGCGGTCCAGTGATGGGCGTCGGAACTCGCTCCGTAGCCCGTGAGTTCGGCCAGGACCGTCGCCCCTCGCCTGTCGGCCGCCTCGGCGGCCTCCAGCACCACCACGGCGGCTCCCTCGCTCATCACGAACCCGTCGCGATGCACATCGAACGGCCGGCACGCCGCGGCCGGGTCGTCGTTGCGCCGGGACAGCGCGCGGGCGTTGCCGCTGCCCGCGAGGTCGACAGCGGTGACGCAGGCGTCGGCGCCGCCGGCGAGGACGATGTCGGCCTCCCCATGGCTGATCATGCGCATCCCCGCCCCCACCGCGTCTGCGCCGCTGGCGCACGCCGTGCTCTGGGCACGGCTGGGCCCCTGGGTGCCGAGACGCATGCTGATCTCGCCGACAGCGCTGTCCATGGCGGTGGTGACCTGGGTGAACGGGCTGATGGCCCGTGGCCCTTTGTCGCGCAGCGTGTTCGCGGCGCGGTAGATCGACCCGACCGGGCCGTAGCCACTGCCGATGATCACGGCGACCCGCGGCGCCAAGCGGTCGTCGACGACGAGTCCGGCATGCTCGCAAGCCTCCAGCGCCGCGGCGAGGGCGTACTGCGCGTACGGGTCGGCGCGACGACTGACCGTCGGCGGCATGTAGCGGCCGGGTGTGAATCCGCGGACCTGGCCGCCGATCCGGACTCCGAGACCGGTCACGTCGATCGCGTCCACGGTGTCGATGCCGCTGCGCCCGGCCAGCATCGCCGTCCACGTCTCGTCGACGCTGTGGCCCAGCGGCGTCACCGCCCCGTACCCGGTGACCATCACCCGGCGACGGGCCCGGCTGCGCCCGGCGTCGGCTCGCTCTGTCACTGGGGAACCACCCCGGCGTCGCGGAGGGCCGGAAGGACGTCATCGGGGGCGACCGGCACCATGAGCACAGCCGTGCCTCCCCGTGAGCAGAACCGCCGCGCGGCGAGAACCTCATCGGTCAGCGCGGCTTTGTCGCGCAGCACTCGACAGTGGATGTCCGCCCCGTCCACCACGGGCGGTGGCGCGCCCGGGCGGGTGAAGGGGTGGCGTTCGGCGTCGAGGCCGAGGCGGGCGCGTTGGGCGTCCAGCCAGCCGTAGCCGCCGTTGCACAGCACCACGTACAGGACGCCGCCGTGAGCCGGAGCAGTGACGGCGATGTCCGCGCGGGCCGCGAGGAATGCCCCGTCCCCGATGAACGCGGTGACCTCATGATCCGGGGCGGCCCGCTTGACCCCGATGGCCGCGGCCGCCCCGAAGCCCAACGGGGTCTGCTCCGACGGCACGATGGACCCGCCACCGACGCGGAAGGGGAAGCCGTAGGACCACATGTCCTGCAGCCCGTTCTCCTGGACCAGCACGCGGTGCTCGCCGGCGGTGGCATCGAGCGCGGCGAGCAACTCGGCGATGCGGATCCCCGGCAGCGTCGCCGCGCGGGCCAATTCCGCTTCCACTTCGAGCGACATGGCCTTGCGGGCGGCGGCGATCTCGTTCGTCCACGCCCCGGTCGCGTCTGCGTGCCCGGACTTGCCGTCCTCGTCCAGCGCCCGCGCCCAGCCGAGCACGGCGTGCCGGGCGTCCCCGAGCACGCGCGGGCCCGGGAGTTCGGCCGACAGCCCGCCCGGATCCACGTTGACCTGCACCACCGGGACCGGGGGCCATGGCGTGCCGCCTTCGACGACGGTCTCCTCGAGTCGCCCGGCGAGCGACACCACCAGGTCGCAGGACGACCACAGTTCACGGGCGGGGGCAGCGGCGTAGAGGCCCGCCGCGCCGCAGAACAGCGGGTGGTGCTCGTCGACGGCACCGCGGCCGGAGGCGGTGGTGAAGAGCGCCGCGCCGAGGCGTTCGGCGAAGCGCTCGACCACCCCGTCGTCGTTGCGGTGCCGCATTCCGCCGCCCACCAGCACCACCGGACGCCGGCTCGCGCGGATCACCGCCAGTGCCGGTCCCGGCGTCACGGGTACGGACTCAAGGACCAGTGGTTCGGGCAGCGTTGGCTGCGGTCCGGTGACGAGGATCTCCGCCGTGCGGACGTCATCGGGTATCTCCAGGTACACGGGTCCGGACGGCGGCCCCACGGCTCGGGTCAGCGCCGTGACCGTCGCGGGGACGACCCGGTCCGGATGCCCCACCCGGTGCGCCCACCGCACGAGGGGCGCCGTCACGGCGACCTGGTCGAGTTCCTGGAATGCACCGCTGCCCCGGCGCCGTTCGGCCACGCCGGCGGCGAGCACGAGGACCGGTGCACCGGACTCCCGCGCCTCTAGCAGACCCGTGGCCGCGTGCGTGACAGCCGGCCCCTTGCCCAGTGCGCATACCGCGAGCCGGCCCGACTGCAGCGCGTAACCCGTCGCCATGTACATCGCGTTGCGCTGGTCGCGGCACGGCACGAGGTCCAGTCCGGCAGCGTCGAGGGCGCGGAGCAACTCCAGGTCGTCGCCGGGCAGCCCGAAGCAGGTGTCCACCTCGTGCGCCACCAGCAGGTCGACGATCGCGGACCAGGCGTCGGCGTAGCGTTTGCTCACCCGGGTCACTTCCCACCCGCCTTGGCCAGGGCGGCCGTTCGGAGTTTCTGCGCCACGGCCTGCGACATGAGCAGGGGTTCGGCGTGCCGCTCGCCGCCGTAGGAAAGATAGTTCGCCCTCATCCCGAATCCGCCGAACGGGCGGTTGCCGTCCTCGGCGTCGAGCAGCGTGTGGTCGACACAGGTTTGGTGACGCTCGGACAGGACTTTCACGGTCTCCGGATCGTTTCCGTAGACCATCGCTCCCAGCGCACGTTCGCTGAAGTAGGGGCTGGACAACCGTTCACGCAACCGCCTCGCACTGGGGTAGGCCACGACGTTGAACACCGGGGCGAACATCTCGGCAAGGGGGATCTTGTCGTCGAAGTCCCACAGCAGCACGGTCGGTTCGATCCTGCGGGACCGCAGATCGATGCACCCGCCGTGCCGGATGCGGCTCATATGACGCACCAGGTAGTCCGAGCAGTTCACCAGCGCCGAGTCGTAGTGGATCGGACCGTAGTCGACGGCGGGATCGCTGTTGTCTCCGAAACGCAGCGAAGCGAGTTCGGCGGACAACAGGCCGATGAATTCCTCGGTGCGGCCCTGCGGTGCGAACACGACGTCGGGACCGAAACAGTCCTGGCCCGAATTGTAGAGCCGTATCCTCGTGACGTCGCGTACGGCGTGTGCAAGATCGGCGTCGGGTGCCATCACAAAGGGGTTGATTCCGCGACCGAAGAAGAGGAAGAGCTGGTCTTCCTCCAGTCCTTCACGGACGGTCTCGGCATTGGAGTAATTTCCGGTGAAGACAATGAGGTCCGCCTCGCGCACCGGCCCCGTCACGAACTTGCGCTGGCTGAGTTCGTGAAGATCGATGGGCAAGCCGTGAACCGGTGCCAGCAGGGCATGTAATCGCTGGATCTGGCTTTTTATGTCGGAGGACGGCCGGAAGACGATGCGGTCGCTGTAAAGGGACGCCACAAGCAGGTAAAGCGCGTAGGAATAGAGCGGGATGTTGGAGGGCATGAAGACCGCGGCCAGGGGCACGCGGCCGGGCCGGACCCGGCGGATCTCCTCCTCCGCTCCGTCGAGGGTGCCGAGGAAGGAACGGATCTCCGCACCGGCGGTGTGGTGGGGCGAGATCTCCGTGAGGATCCTCATCACCGCGTCTTCGTTGTCCGCCACGTACCGGCGCACTGCGCGCAGCGCATCGACGCGATCGGCGAAGGGCATGCGGTAGTCGGGCGCACCGACGGTCGGGCCGGACGCGGTGACGTCGGTGGTCGTGATGTGCGACACGGGCAGCGAGGTCATGGCGATCTTCTCCAGAACGGCCAGGTCGGTCTTTCCCGTGCTCGTCAGAGGCAACGCGGGAAGCACGACGATGTGGTCGGGCTGCTCGTAGCGGGCGAGCACGGGCCGCAGCACTCGCTTCCAGTGCGCAGGCCCGTGACCGTCCGGGTCCGCGATCACGAACACCAGACGGCAGCCCAGACGTTCGTCGGGAACGGCGACGACCTCCGTCCGCGCGCCGGCCGACTCGGCCCGCTCGGCGAGGTGATCGGGATAGAGCGTGTGGCCACCACGGTGCACGGCGCGCTTGCGCCCGACCGGGAACACGCGGCCCGCTTCGTCGAGCAGGCCGATGTCGCCGGTGTGGTGAACGGGACTTGGAACCGGAACGATCTCGCCGTCATCGCCCAGGTGACCGGTCATCAGGCCGTCGCTGCGCACGACGAGCTCGCCGAGCCGGCCGCTCGGAAGCGGCCTGCCGTGGTCGTCGTGGACTTCGACGACCACGCCGGGCAGCGGCGTACCGCACCCGACCGGATCGGCGGGGGGCGCCAGCGCGATGTTTCCCACCTCGGTGGCCCCATAGCCGTCGAGCAGGTGCCGGCCGGTGCGGGCATGGAACCGGGCCGCCAGGCTGCGCCCCAGCGGCGCGCCGCCCACGCACCAGGCTCGTACCGTCTCCAGCGCGTTCGCGAGAGCGGGACGACGGTCGAGCAGATTGAGCAGGCTGTAGTAGGTCGACGGGACCCCGTCCACGATGGAGAGGCCGTGCTCCACGCCGACCACAAGCGCACGGTCCAGGCGCGTCGTTGGTCCGTGGACCACAAGCGTGCCTCCGCCCAGCCACCAGCAGAGGACCAGCGACAGACCGTATTGGTGGGAGTACGGCAGGAGGGGCAGGAAGACGTCGTCAGGCCGGTATCCCATGCGTTCCGCGCTGAGCGCGAGGTTGTCCAGGATCGAACGGCCGGAACGGACAATGCCCTTGGGGCTGCCCGTCGTACCCGACGACCACGAGATCGCGGCGTCCCGGCGCCGCGCCCAGGCCGCGACATCGGGCACGGCCGCCGTGTTCGACACGGGCCGCGGCGCCGCGATGCCGCCCGTCCCGTCGCCCATTTCGAGCACCACGCGCGCCCGAGCGCTGATCTGCGATCGCTGTGCCGGGGTGGCGCGGTGATCTGCCAGGACCACCGAGGCGTCGAGGTGGATGAGCGCGAGCAGATCGACGACCCATTCCCGGGAATTGGCCCCGCTCACCATCACTCGCGAACCGGGTCCGATACCGCGGCGCGCAAGACGTTCGGTGGCGCCGAATACGCGGGCCACGATTTCGTCTGCATCCCAGATGCGCCCCTCGGGCGAGACCAAGCGCCTTATTAAAACGGGCAAACCGTGCTCCCTCACGCCAGGGGGGGGTGTCCGACTTCCTGGGCGCGCACGTTCGTAAACCCACATTCTGTTCAACAAGATACATCTAAAACGACTATCCCATGCCGGTAGGCCGGTGTCGAGTACGGCAACGACGCTCGCTGCGGAGAAGCTCGTCCGGTATCTCCAGCAGCTCGGTCAGAGCTTCGGCGTGGGGGACGAGGCGGCGGCATATCTCGTTGATCCGCTCGGGCAGCGCGAGGACTTCTCCCGGGGTGACGAGCCCGCGTGCGAGGTACCAGCCGGCGTGTGGTGCCGTCTGCTCCAGGCAGTGGAGACGGTACAGGTCACGGAGCAGGGGCCGGGCGGTCTCGGAGACCTCCGGAGCGCACCAAGTGCCGTGCAGGGACTCGGCCGTGGTGCGCGCGGTGTGGGCTTCGGCGAGGCGTTGGGCCAGTTCGGTCTGTGCGTTCCAGGTCTCGAAGTGGACGGTCCCACCCTGGCTGCCCGTGTGCAGGGCCGAGGTGAGCTCGGCGTGCAGGAGGCGTTCCCGGGTGCGGAAGAGGCGCGGCCAGCTGCCCGGTGCGGTCTCGTCGTCCGGTGGCACGCAGTCGGGGCAAGTGGCCATGGCCCAGGCGGCGTCGAGCATGATGAGCCGGTTGTCGCCGCCGGCGGACAGGAAGGCCGTGGTCAGGGCCTGGTAGTCGATCAGGCCGTGTTCCGGGAAGAAGCCGAGTGCGCCGCATGCCGAGCGGCAACGGGTGACGGCCGAGTCCGCGAGGACGGCGACGGTGACCTTGTTCAGAGCCAGCGTGCGCATCTCGGCGGCCGAGGGCCCGGTGCCGACGCCGCCGCCGGGCGGGATGTGCCAGCCGAGTGCGGTGGTCCGGCGGGCGACCGCGGTGGCGGCCAGGGCGTCGGCCGCGGCGCCGAACAGGAGGCGCTGCTGGTTGAGGTGGGCGATGGCCTCGATGTCGCCGGCGAGGCGGTCGTGGGTCCGGCGGTGACGGGCGTGGGTGAGCGCGAGGGCCACACCCGCCCGCGCTGCCGCGGCCAGGCCCACCGTGACCGCGCCCCAGGCGAAGCGGCTCATGCCCACGCTGCGCCGGGTGCGGGCGTCGGGCCCCAGGGGGTCGTGGAAGGACCCGTCGCCGGCGATGGACGCGCCGTCGCGGAGCCAGCTGCGGTACGGCATCCGGACCCGGTCGAACCGGACCTTCGCATAGTCCATGGGCAGCAGCGGCGTCGGTGCGAGGGGCTCGATCGTGACGCCTTCGCATGGTCCGTTCTCGTCCCGCAGCGGTACCAGGAAAAGGGCGGTGCCGCGGTCGGCGCCGCCGGCCCGCAGGCGTGCGCTCACCACGGCCAGCCTGGCGAAGCCGTCCAGGCCCACGTTGGCCGGGCGCTTCGCGGCCTCGGGGGTCGGCGTGTGCAGGACGAACTCGCGGGCTGCCGGGTCGAAGACGGCCTGGGTGCGGATGGCTGAACTGCTGTTGCCGTGGCCGGTTTCGTTCATCAGGGCGGCGCCGATCCACTGCCCGGAGGCGAGGCGGGCCACGTCCTCGTGCGGGGCGCCGAAATCGAGCGCGACGCCGATGGCCATGCAGTGGTGCAGGAACATCGCGAAGAACAGGCGCGGGTCGGTCATCGCGCTCAGTTCGAGTACGGCCCGCAGCCGGGCATGGTCTGCCAGGAGGGGCCGCTGGTCGCCGAGCCGGGACTGGAGGTGCCGCAGCCCCAGGTAGGGCGAGGCGGGCGACGGCCCGTCGGCCCGGTGCGCCGGGGCGAAGAACGCGTCGGTGAACAGCTCCGTGAGGTCGCCGTCGTAGGGGGCCATGTCCGGTGGGTGCTCCTTGGCTCGGGGTGCTCCTGGTACGGGGCCGGATACGCGGGGCTATAACCTGTCTGCGGTCTCCGGCCACCAGGTTCGTACGGCATCGGCCAATGCGGAGGCGTGCGTGTCCAGCATGGTGAAGTGGTCGCCCGGGACGGTGCGTTGAGTGTGAGGAAGCTGCCACGGTCGGGCCCACCGGTCGTCCGATGCGAACTCGGGGAGGGTCTGTCGTGCGCGGAGCAGGAGAGTGGGAGTGCTGATCGGTGCGGGCTGCCAACCGGTCAGTGCGCGGAGGTAGCCGCCGGTGGCGGTGAGGCGGTGTGCGGGGATGCCGTGTGCCGTGAAGTCCCGCTGCCGCACGGCTGCGACGCCGAGGACGTGGGGCAGCACTTCGTCATGGAAGGCCTGGTCGGGCCACGGCGTATCGAGCAGGACCAAGCCGGCCGCGGGACGGCCCAGTTCCTGCAGCCGCGTGGCGACGGCGTGGGCGATCAGCCCGCCGGAGGAGTGCCCGCACAAGAGGAACGGCTTCGCGCCCGTGCACCGGCCGACGGCCGTCGCGTGGGCGGTGGTCAGGGCATCGAGGTCGCGGGGCAGGGGCTCGTCTTCGGCGAAGCCGGGCTGCGGGAGCACGAACACCTCGCGGTCGCCCTGCAACGCCCCGGCGAGAGGGGCGTATTCGTGCGGTCCCGATGCCGGGAGCAGCGAGGGGAAGCACAGCAGCGGGTGGTTGGCGCCCGCCGGTCCGAGCCGGATGGCGCGGGGAGCGTTCTCCGGTGCGGACCCGGCGTCGAACGTGCGACGGAGCCGGGCCGCTGCGCTGATCAGCTCGACGGCGGGGCGGCCTTGCCCGGTCAGACAGGCTTGCCGGTACAGGGCGTCGAGGGTGTCCGGTATCTCGCGAGGTGCGCGTCGGCCGGGCTGCGGCTGCACTTTGTCGCGCACGAGGCGCCACAGGTGGGTGCCGAGTGCCCGGGGCGTACGGTGATCGAGGACGACGGTGGACGGCAGGGGAAGGTCGAGTGCGCGAGCCAGTCGGGCGCGTAACTCGACCGCGGCGAGCGACCCTGTGCCGATCTCGGCGAACGCCGTGTCCGGGTCGATCTGTCTGCCGTCGCGGTGTCCGAGGACGACTGCGGCGTGGTCCCGCACAAGTGTCAGGAGCGCGGACTCGCTGCTCGGGAGCGGCATTTCGTCGACAGGCCGGTGGGACGCGGCGGTCTCGGGCGTCTGCTCGGGCGGTCGGTGAGGCTGTGCGGCTGCAGCTCCGGTCGGAAGCCAGTGGCGCTCCCGCAGGAACGGATAGGAGGGCAGCTCGATGTGACGGGCTTTGCGGCCGGTGAAGATGTTCTTCCAGGCCACCGGAACTCCGTTGCTGAATGCTTCTGCCGCGGAGAGCAGAAAGCGTCGCTCGTCGCCCTCGTCCCTCCTGAGGCTGCCCACTGCGAAGACGGGCCGTTCAGCCGATTCCGCAGTGTCCAGAATGGGGTAGGTGAGGACCGGGTGGGGGCTGACTTCGATGAAGCGGGTGAACCCTTCGTCCAGCAGCATGCGGACCGCTCTGTGGAACTCGACCGGGCGGCGCAGGTTCCGGTACCAGTACTCCGGGGTCAGGCGCGTGGTGTCCAGCGGGCCCGGCTCGACGGTGGAGTAGAACCGCGTCTGTGCGGGGCGGGGTTCAAGGCCGTCGAGCGCAGTCGACAAGTGGTCCTGGAGGACGTCCACGTGGGCACTGTGAGAGGCGTAGTCGACCGCGAGGCCGGTCGCTCGTAGACCCTGGTCACCGAGCTCGTCGAGCAGAGCGCCGACGGCACCGGGGTCACCGGACATCACGCACGAACGAGGGCCGTTGTCGGCCGCGAGCCACAGCCTCCCCTGGTTCACAGCCAGACGATCGCGCACTTCGTCCCTGGGCAGGGCAACGGCCGCCATCCTGCCGCTCGGCAACTCCCGGACGGCAGCGGCCCGCCGGGCGACGACCTTCGCCGCGTCCGCCAGCGACAGGGCGCCGCAGACATGGGCGGCGGCGATTTCCCCCTGGCTGTGCCCGACCACCGCGTCCGGACGCACCCCCAGCGACTGCCACAGGGCACTGAGCGCGACCATGACGGCGAACAGGGATGTCTGTGCGACGTCGACGCGGCTCAGCGGCGGCTGGCCGGACTCTCTGCGCAGCACGGCGCGCACGGACCAGTCGATGTGCGGCGCGAGGGCCTCCTCGCAGGCTGCCAAGGACCGCTCGAACACCTTGGACTCGGTCAGCAGGTCCGCTGCCATGCCCTCCCACTGGGAGCCCTGTCCGGGGAAGACGAAGACCGCGCCGCCGGCCTCGGAACGGACCAGGCCGCCGGTCACGTGGGCGGGCAGGGAGCCGTCGGCGATGCCGTTCAACCCGGCGAGCAGTTCCGCCCGTTGCCGTGCGACGACCACCGCACGGTGCTCGAACGACGGCCGGGACGTGACCAGTGCCCGGCCCGCAGGGAACACATCGGCCGATTCGGCGACCGGGACCAGCCGCAACGCCATCTCGCGCAGGGCCGGGGCGCTGCGGGCGGACAGTACCCAGGGCAGCGCCCGTTCACCGGTCGGCCGGTCTTCGTCCTCGGCCGGGGCCGCGACCGGGACGGGCTGCTCCAGGGGGGCCTCTTCCAGGATCACGTGGGCGTTGGTGCCGCTGATCCCGAAGGCCGACACCCCGGCCCTGCGGATCCGGCCGGACCGCGGCCACGCTCGGGGCGTCAGCAACAGCCGTACGTCACCGGCCCCTTCGGCCACCGGCGGGGACTCCAGGTCGGTGTGCAGGGTGCGCGGCAGCAGGCCGTGCCGCAACGCCTGGACCGTCTTGATGATGCCGGCGACCCCGGCAGCGGCCTGGGTGTGCCCGATGTTCGACTTGACAGACCCCAGCCACAGCGGCCGGCCCTCGTCACGGCCACCGCCGTGCACGGCGTACAGCGCCCCGGCCTCGATCCGGTCGCCCAGCGGTGTGCCCGTTCCGTGTGCCTCGACCACATCGATCTGACCGGCTGCCAACTCGGCGTCGGCCAGAGCCTGGCGGATCACGCGCTGCTGCGCGAGCCCGTTGGGCGCGGTCAGTCCGTTGCTCGCGCCGTCCTGGTTTATGGCCGAACCGGCGATCACGGCGAGGACCGGGTGTCCGTGCCGCCGGGCCCGGGAGAGCCGTTCCAGCACCAGCACTCCCGCGCCCTCCGCCCACGCAGCTCCGTCGGCCGAGGCCGCGAACGCCTTGCACCGGCCGTCCGGTGCAAGGGCCCCTTGGCGGCTGAAGTCCACGAACGAGGCCGGGGTCGCCATCACGGTCGCACCACCGGCCAGGGCCAGGGAGCACTCGCCGCGGCGCAGCGCCTGGACCGCGAGGTGCACGGCCACCAGGGAGGAGGAGCAGGCGGTGTCCACGGTGAGCGCGGGACCGGTCAGACCGAGGGTGTAGGCGATGCGTCCGGAGGCGACGCTCGGCGCATTGCCGGTGAGCAGCAGGCCGTCGAAACGCTCGGGGGCCTCGGCCAGTCGTGGTGCGTAGTCGGGTGCCATCAGCCCGATGAAGACGGCGGTGCCGGAGCCGCGCAACGCGGTGGGGTCGATCCCCGCGCTCTCCAGCGCCTCCCAGCTCGTCTCCAGCAGCAGCCGTTGCTGGGGGTCCATGGCCAGCGCTTCGCGGGGCGATATCCCGAAGAAGCTGGCGTCGAACTCGGCGGCTCCGGCGAGGAAGTGGCCGTAGTGCGTGCTGGAGCGCCCGGGGTGGGCGGGATCCGGGTGCCGGAGCCGGTCGAGGTCCCAGCCTCGGTCGTCCGGAAAGGGGCCGGCCGTCTCCCGGCCGTCGACGAGCAGCTGCCACAGGTCCTCGGCGGAACGGACGTCGCCGGGAAAGCGGCAGCCGATACCGGTGATCACGACCGGGTCGCTGCCGTCGGGTTCCGGTGCGGGGCGCGGCTCCTCCCGGTCGGTCCGCTCCGCCCGGCCGGTCCGCTCCGCCCGGCGTCCGGTGGCCAGCTCGACCAGGTGGCGGGCCAGTTCCCCGGGAGTGGGATGGTCGAAGACGATGGTCGTCGGCAGCGGAAGTCCGGTCGCCTCCGACAGGCTCACGGCCAGGCGCACCGCGGCGAGCGAGCCGACCCCCGATGCGCGGAACGTCCGGTCCGGTGCGGGTTCGCCCGCCGCCTCCGCCGGCAGCACACGGGCGACCTCTTGACGTATCAACTCCCGTGCAGCATGGAGGGCTTCGCGCCCCTGCAGGGCGGCCGGGTCGACCCGTCGGCGGGTCCGGGTCTGCGGAGGACGGGCGAGCAACTCGGCCACGCGACCGCGGGCGATCTTCCCGGTGGGGGTCAGCGGTATCTCGTCCACCAGGAGCAGCTCCAGCGGCTGTTGGAGCTCGGCTGCGCCCTTGCCCGCCAGATGGGCCCGTACTTCCTCCAGGCCGATGGCGGCCCCGGGTTGCAGGGCGGCGATCAGGCAGGGGTACTGGCCGAGCCTGGCGTCGGGGCGGGCCGTGACGGCCAGCCCCGCGAACTGCGGCAGATCACCGAGCAGGGTCTCGATGTCCGAGGCGCTGACCTTCACTCCCCCGACGTTGATCACCTCCGCGTCGCGCCCCCGGTGGGTGAGGGTGCCGTCCGCGTTACGGCGGGCCAGGTCCCCGGTGCGCAGCCAGCCGTCGGCGGTGAAGGCCTCCCGGGTCCGCTCGG
Source organism: Streptoverticillium reticulum (assembly GCF_047456005.1). NCBI lineage: Bacteria > Bacillati > Actinomycetota > Actinomycetes > Kitasatosporales > Streptomycetaceae > Streptomyces > Streptoverticillium reticulum. Next base: position 1,779,101 of record NZ_CP179755.1, read on the forward strand.
GGTCCCCGAGGTAGCCGAGGAACATGTGCGGCCCCCGGTACTGCAGTTCGCCGGTGACGCCTTCGGGGCAGAGCGCTCCCGTGTCGTCCACCACACGTGCGTCGCAGCCGCTGAGAGGGCGGCCGATGCTTCCCACGGCGGTCTCCGGCGGGTCGGCGGGCCGGGTCACGGTGCCCGCGCCCAGCTCCGACATGCCCCACTGGACGATCACCGTAGCCCCGGTGAGCCGCCGCATGTCGGCCACGAGCGGACCGGGCACCGCCGCGCCGCCCGTGCGCACCTCGCGCAGGCGCAGCCTCCCCGCCACCGCACGGTCACCGCGCAGTGCCGCGGCCAGATCCCGCAGTTGGGCGGGTACCGCGAACAGCACGTTCGCTTCGGCACGGTGGGCGAGCGCGCGGAAGGCCTCGGCGTCCCACTGCGGCAACAAGCCCTGCCGGCATCCGGTCAGGAGCGCCAGGTGCACGGACAGCAGGCCGAAGAGATGGGTGAACGGGCTGGCGCTCACGATGGTGTCGCCACCGCTGACGCCACCGTCCAGCGCCACCGTCGCGGCGTTCGACAACAGCGTGCCGTGGCTGTGCAGGCAGAGCTTGGGGCGGTCGGAGGTGGTTCCCGACGACGGCACCAGGACGAACGGCATCTCGGCCGTCAGCTCCACGCGCCGCGGAGACGCCAGGCGGTGGGCGGCGACGAGCGCGTCGTACGGGACGATACGGGCGTCCCGCCCTGCCCGGCCCGCCTCCGCCGGAGCCACCGGCCGGGTCTCTCCGACGAGCAGTACGAGTTCGAGCGCGTCCACCCGGTCCAGCAGTCGTCGGCCCAGCGCCACACCGTCCACCTGTCGGTGATCGGCGGGCAGGACGAGGACACGGGCCCCCGCCCGGCGCATCAACGTCAGCAGGTCCCGCTCACCGTAGGCGGGATGGAGCGGCAGAAGCACCGCTCCGGCCTCGGCCGCCGCGGTGTGGGTGACCACGAATTCCCAGCAGTTGGGAAGGTGGACGGCGACAACGTCGCCCACACCGATGCCGAAGCTCTGCAATCCGGCGGCCAAGGCCCGGGACTCGGCGTGCCACTGCGACCACGACCGCGGTTCACCGCAGCCGACGACGGCCGGAGCATCGCCGTACGCTTCGGCGGCCGCGGCGAAGACCTGCGGCAGTGTCGTAGGCCCGGGCCCGTCGGTGGTGGTGTCCGAGGGGGCGACGAGATAGTCGTGGACGGTGACCGCCATGCGTGCATCCTTCCCCGCACCGGTGCCGGTTGTCAGCCCCGTCGGCGGGCGTGCAGCAGGTTGCCGTCCAGCGGCAGTCCCCGGACCGAGAGGAGCTCGAATCCGGCCGTCTCCAACAGACGCCCGTAGTGGTCGGCGGTCCGCTCCCGGCCGCCCACGTTGCACAGCATGTGCAGGTCCCATGCCACTGCCAGGGGCGTCACATCACCGCGCTTTCCCTCTTCGGTACCAGGCAGCAGGCGCTCCACAAGCAGCAGTTGAGAATCGTCATGCATGCTCTCGGCGCACCGGCGCAGGATGGCCAGGCACTGCTCGTCGTCCCAGTCGTGCAGGACGCGGGACAGCAGGTAGACGTCCCCGCCCTCCGGCACGGCGCGGGTGAAGTCGCCGTCCACGAAGGAGCAACGGTCCGCGCAGCCCGCACCGGCCAGATGCCTGTGTGCGGCCTCCAGCACGTGCGCTCGCTCCAGGAGCACGCCGCGGACGTGAGGTGCATGAGCGAGTACGAGTCCGAGCAACTGGCCGTTGCCTCCGGCGACGTCCACCACCACGCGGGCATGCGAGAAGTCGAAGAGCCCGGGTATCGGTTCGAACATCGCTCCGCTGGAGGCCATCGCGGAGTCGAACAGCTCGGCCATGCCTGGCCGTTCGGCGAAATAGTCGAAGTGCCCCTTCCCGAAGAGTGCCTTGAACGCCTCCTCTCCGGTGCGGACGGAATGGGCCAGTTCCCCGAAGGACCGGTAGAACGGCCCGCCGTACAGCAGCGCCAGCGAGCGCATCGAGTGGGCGGAATCCTCCCGGAGCACTGCACCGAGCTCCGTGAGCTCGTAGAAGTCCCCGGCAGGAGCGACCACCCCGACGGCCGCGAGGTAGCGCAGCAGGCGCACCAGACTGGCCGGATCGACGGCGAGACGGCCGGCCAGCTCGGCGACGGAACCGGGCACTGCCTCTGCAGCCGAGGGGCCGGGCAACTGGTCGGCCAGGCCCAGACCGGCAGCCACCGCGATCGCCTGCGTCGTCCAGGCCCCGGTCATCAGTTCCAGCAGACGCCGCGCCGGATCTCCCGGCTCGGCGCCCCGGTGCGCGGCCAGGACCGCAGGGTGATGACCGCGGGCCCGTACCTCCAGGCGGCTGGAACGCACCGGGCCCGTGGCGGAGAACCCGCCCCGGCCGTCCACGGCAGTGCAGAGGAAGTACAGCACGGTGCAGTTCTCCAGGGAGTTGTATCCCCCGCCGTCGGCGGCCAGTCCGCCGTGGTCGGCGAGGAGCGCACGCAATCCCGCCAGAACCACGCCGTCGGGCGCCCTCACCTCCAGCGCGAGGTGGGACTCGTTGCGCTCCACTCGCTCTCTGCTGACGATCTCGCGCAGCTCCGTACCCGGCACCGCCTCCAGGACGAAGAGTTCGATCTCGCAAGCCCGTTGGCCGACGGCAGGCGCCTGTACGTGCAGGATCGTGACCTCCAGCGCGGCAAGCGGCAGGCGGTAGCGCCGGCTCAGTCGTTCCCGCACCACCACACTGGGGATGGCTTCGCCGACGATGAAGCCGTCGGCCCGCAGGCTTGCTGTCAGCCCGTCGAGCGACGGCGGAAAGACCAGTGCGGCAGCATGGGCCACGTCGCAGTGAGCGGCCACGGCCTCCTGCTCCCCCTCACTGAGCCCGGGCAGCAGGTCCCGCACGACGGCACGTGCGTCCGCCGACCGGACGAGCGACAGAGCGTCGTTGATCACTGTGAGATCGGCCTCGTCGAGGCCGGCCGTCCGGACATACGGATCCATCACAGTCACCTCCCTCGACACGGCAACCGGCAGAGTGTTCCCAGCCTGCCCGCCTGGGAGCCGCCCGGGCAATGACGCGCACATCTGCGCCCGCCTGGCCCGGCCCGGCCCGGCCCGGCCCGGCCCCCGAAGAATCAACCGGCCACGTCCCAGGTCAAGTTACGCCACGGAACGGCCTCCTGGGTGGGTGCGACAGGGCCACATTCTGTGCGGTCATCACAGGATCAGCCCGGCGCGCAGGTCGTCTGCGAAGGCGGCCGTGTCCGTGAGTCCGAAGGCCACGCGCTGGAGCAGGAATCCGTGCAGCAGTCCCATCACCATGCGGGCCCCGCGGTCCGGGTCCGCGGCGGCGATGGGCACGCAGTTGAGCGTCGGCGTCCACGCCTACGAACACACCCAGGCACTGTTCGACGGGCGGGTCGCGGTCGACGGGGTGGACGCGGTGTTCGAGACGGCACCCCTCGTCTCGGACATCTTCCGCCGGGCCGTCGAGGGGCGTTACGACCTTGCCGAGCTCGGTCTCACCTGCTTCCTGCGCACCTTCGACCTCGACGATGCGCCGTTCCTGGCGCTGCCGATCCTGCCCAACCGCAACTTCCGCCACTCGGCGATCTTCGTGAACACCGCCGGCGGGATCGAGAAGCCGCAGGACCTCGCCGGCAGGACCATCGGCGAGTTCGCGCTCTACGGCCACGACGCCGGGATCTGGCCGAAGGGCATCCTGGCCGACGAGTACGGCGTCCGCAGGGAACCGGCACGTCGACAGGGCCTCGCACGCGCCGTCTACGACGCCTTCATGCAAGCCAAGGAGTTGGCCGAGCAGAAATATCTACTACGGGGTCGGCGCGAACCGCAAGGCCATCGACACCTTCTTGCGCTACCACCACGAACAGGGCCTGTCGAAGCGCCGATTGACGTGCGAGGACATCTTCGTACCGGAACTCCTCGACACCTGAGTCGAGCGGCAACGACGTTTCGGGGGTGTCGCTTCCGAAGCTCCGGACCGCCACGCGACCGCCACCGCGGCCAGGTCGCGGGCATGCCCGACGGGATGAGCGGAGCAGGCCCGGGCCGCGTGACAACTGCCGGCCGGGGGCCGTCTGTTGTCACGCGCGACCCGGCCCCGTGAGCCAGGCACTGATCGCTCCGGCAGTGGTACGTGCCTCCTCCTCGATGACGCTCCAGTGGTCGCCGGGGACATCGGCGGTCGTGCACGGAGCGGGCCAGGAGGTCTGCCGCCAGCCCCGGCCCGGCGCCGGGGGCCGGGTGGCGCGGACCAGCAGGGTGGGAATCGGCATGGGTTCCGGGGTCCAGCCGCGGGCCAGACGGCTGTAGGCGCCCAGGGCCGCCAGGGAGGTGTCGTCCACCAAGGCCTCGAACTGTTCGCCCAGTTCGAGGGCCGGGCGGGCGGGCATGGCCAGCAGCCACGGCCGGTCCTCGTCGTCCGGGGTGACGTGGTAGGTGTCGACGAGGACGAGACCGGCCGGCGGAGTCGTGGTGCCCGTCAGCAGGGCGGCCACGGAGTGGGCCGCGCAGCCGCCCATCGAGTGGCCGACGACGGCGTAGGGGCGGTCGCCGAGGTGTTCCCGCACGGTGGCGGCGTGGAGTTCCGTGAGGGTGTCCCAGGTGTGGGGGACGGCCTCTCCCTGGTCGAGTGCGGGGTGCCGGAGTTCGAGGACGTCGCGTTCGCCCCGGAAGAAGGGGGCCAGGGTGGCGAAGCAGGGGCGGCCGAGGGCGGGGGTGAAGGCGGGGAGGCACACCAGCGCGGGAGCCCCGTCCCCGCCCTCGGCCAGCCGGAGGGGGGCGAGGGCGTGGCGGGTGGCCTCGGTGGCGTCGAAGGTGGGCAGCGCGAGGGAGGCGGTGACGAGGAGGTGCATGGCCGAGACGACATCGCCGGTCCCGCACACTCCTCGGTAGAGGGAGGCGAGCGTCCGGGGCGGTCGGGGCCCGGCCTTCTCCTCCGGCCCCGGTTCCCCCGGCAATGCCTCGTGGAGTTGGTCGGCGAGATGGTCGGCGAGTTGCCGGGCACTCGGCAGGTCGAAGACGGCGGCTGCGCCCAGGGACAGGCCGGTTCGGGCGTTGAGCCGGTTGCGCAGCAGGACGCCCGTCAGGGAGTCGAGGCCCAGCTCGGTGAGGGGGCGGTCGGGGGGCACCGCGGACGCGTCGGGGTGGGCGAGGACCTCGGCGGTCTCCTCGCGGACCAGTTCCAGCAGCGCGGCGCGCCGTTCGGACTCCGGCAGCGCGTCGAGCTCTTGCCGCCAGGATGCGGGCGTCGCGTTCCCGGAGTGCGCGGTGGGGCGTGCCGAGGGGAGCAGGGTGGTCAGGAGCGGTGGGGTGCGGCCGGGAGAAGCGGTGGGGTGCGGCGGGGCAAGCAGCAGCGGGGCGAGCACCGGGGCGTTCATGTCCAGGGCGGTGTCGAACAGGGCCAGCGCGCGGTCGGGAGGCATCGCCCGCAGGATGTCGTCCGCCGCACGGCCGGGGCGGTCCGCGCGGGCCGCCGCCATCCCGTCCGGCCCGCCCCAGGGTCCCCAGGCGAGGGAGAGCGCGGGCAGGCCCAGGGCGGCGCGGTGCCGGGCGAGGGCGTCCAGGAAGGCATTGGCGGCGGCGTAGTTGGCCTGGCCCGGGTTGCCCAGCAGCCCGGCCGCCGAGGAGAACAGGACGAAGTGCGACAGGGGCAGGCCCTCGGTGGCCTCGTGCAGGTTCCAGGCCGCGTCCGCCTTCGGCCGCAGCACGGCGTCCAGGCGTTCGGGGGTGAGGGCTTCCAGGACGCCGTCGTCGAGGACCCCGGCGGCGTGCACCACAGCGGTGAGCGTGGACGCGTACCGCGCGATCACCTCCGTCAGCCGGTCGCGGTCGGCGGCGTCGCAGGCGAGTACGTCCGTACGGGCCCCGGAGCGTTCCAGCGCGGCCCGCAGCTGCGCGGCCCCTGCCGCCCGTGGGCCGCGTCGGCTGAGCAGGACCAGGTGCCGGACCCGGTGCCGGGCGACCAGGTGCCGGGCGAGGAGCGCGCCGAGCCCCCCGGTGCCGCCGGTGATCAGCACGGTGCCGTCCTCCCGGATGCCACCGCGATCACGGTCCCCCGTCGCGGGCGTGAGCCGGGGAACGCTCACGACGCCTTCGTGCAGGGCGAGTTGTGGTTCACCGGTGGCGAGGGCGGCAGGCAGCAGCAGTGGGGACGAGGGGTGGTCGTCGAGGTCGACCAGGGTGAGCCGTCCGGGGTGCTCCGACTGCGCGGACCGTACCAGGCCCCACACGGCGGCGGCCGGCAGGTCCGGAGCGGCGCGGAAGGCGCCGCGGGTGACCACGGCCAGTCCCCCGCCGGGGCCCGCCGGACGGGACAGGTGCTCCCGCAGCACGCGCAGGGCGCGTGCGGTGAGGGCGTGCGTGGCCTCGACGGGGCTCTCCGTCGCGGCCGCCGGTGGGACGGCCAGGGAGACGACGGCCGGCCCGGGCCCCGTACCGGACCCGGAGAGCACTGCCCGGAGTCCCAGGTCGTCGGGGTGCGTCACGGTGAGCGCCGCTCCGTCGCCGCGGGCCGGAACGCCGACCCGGTGCGGGTGGTACAGGGCCCCGGCCCCGCCGCCGGGGAGGGACGTCGGCAGCGGACGCGTGGTCACGGCCCCCACCCGGGCCACTGGTATGCCCTTCGGGTCGGCGAGATGCACGCTGAACTCGTCCGTGCCGACGGTCCGGACGCGGACGCGCAGTGCCGTGGCGCCGACGGCATGAACAGCCGTGTCCCGCAGGGCGAAAGGGACGCGGGCGGGTCCGGCAGAGCCTGCGGCGAGGAGGGGCGCGTGCAACGCCGCGTCCAGCAGCGCGGGATGGATGACGCAGCGTCGCGCTTCGGCGTGCAGTTCGGCAGGCAGTCGCACGTCGGCGAACAGCTCGCCCGAACTCGGCCTCCGCCAGAGGGCGGTGACGCCTCGGAACGCCGTTCCATAGGCGTGTCCCGCCGTGGCCAGCCGCTCGTAGGCGCCGGTGAGGTCCAGGGGAACGGCTCCTTCGGGCGGCCACGTCCCGTCGTCACCCTCGTGCTCCCGGACGCGTGGTACGGGGCCGAGGCGTCCTGTCGCGTGGTGGGTCCAGTCACCGAGCGGGCCCGCAGCCCGGGGGCGGGAGTGGATGTCCACCGCGCGGTGTCCGGCGGCGTCGGGTTCGCCGAGCGTCACCTGCAGCTGCAGCTGGTCCTCCCCGTCGGGGAGGACCAGCGGGGACAGCAGTACCAGCTCTTCCAGTCCGTCGAGTCCGCACATCCCGCCCGTGTGGAGCGCCGTCTCGGCGAACACGGCAGCGGGAACGAGCATGCGCCCGGCGATGACGTGGTCGCGGAGCCACGGGTGGCTCGTACCGGACAAGTCACCCGTGCACACCAGGCGTTGGGTACCGGGCAGTGTGACGGCCCCGGTCAGCAGGGGATGGGCGCGGTCGTCCGCGCGGGGTGCGGACGGGGCGGCGCTGCCGGGCAGCCAGTGACGCCGGCGCTGGAACGGGTACGTCGGCAGGTCCACCCGCCGGGCGCCACTGCCCTCGTACACCCGGTGCCAGTCGACCGGGATCCCCTCCACGTGCAGCCGGGCGACGGCGGACAACAGCACGGCGGGCTCCGGGGCACCGCTCCGCGCGGTGGCGAGGAACACGGGTGTGCGACCGTCCTCTGGGGCGGACCCGGCGGCGGCCGCCGCGGTGAGCTGCGCTCCGGGACCCAGCTCCGCGCAGACGGTGACGCGTTCGTCGTGCGCCAGCCGGTGCACGACGTCGGCAAAGCGCACGGTCGCCCGGGCGTGCCGCACCCAGTACGCGGCCGAGCGCAGATCCTCCCCTGCAGCCGGGCGACCGGTCACGGCGGACATCACCGGGATGCGCGGCTCGTGGTGGATCAGGCCGGCGGCGACGCGTTCGAAGGCGGCCAGGGCCGGTTCCATCAGCGGGGAGTGGAAGGCGTGGGCGACCCGCAGCCGGGTGGTGTGCCGGCCGCGGGCGGCGAAGCGGTCCGCGACGGCGAGTACGGCCGCCTCCTCCCCGGAGACGACGACCGAGCGCCGGGCGTTCACGGCGGCGAGGGCCGCGCGGCCCGCGACGTCTCCCAGCACCGCGAGGGCCTCGTCCTCGGTGGCTTCCAGGGCCACCATGGCTCCACCGCCGGGGAGTTGCTGCATAAGGCGTCCGCGTGCGGCGACGAGGGCGACGGCGTCCGGCTCCGTCAGGATGCCCGCGACATGGGCCGCGACGATCTCGCCCAGGGAGTGCCCGGCCAGGACGCCGGGACGGATCCCCCAGGATTCCAGCAGCCGGAAGAGGGCCACTTCGAAGGCGAACAGACCCGCCTGGGCGATGTCCGTCCGGTCGCGGACGGCCGCGGCATCCGTGGTGCCTTCGGGAGCCCACAGCACATCCCTCAGCGGACGGAGACCGTTGCCGAAGGCCGCGTCGAAACGGGCGCACAAGGCGTCGAAGGCCGCGGCGAAGACCGGGAACGTGCCGTGCAACGCGCGTCCCATGCCGGGGTGTTGCGCCCCCTGTCCGATGAAGAGCACGGCGAGGCGGGCCGTGGTCCCGGCGGCGGTCCGGACCGCGGTGCCCGCCCGGGGCGTGGGGCCGTCCGCCGCCAGGCTGTCCAGAGCGTCCAGCAGAACAGCACGATCGCCGGCCTCCACAGCGGCGCGGAAGGAGAGCGCGGCGCGGGTGGTGGCCAGGGAGAAGGCGACGTCGAGCGGGGACAATTCCGGTTCCCCGCGGAGCAGTTCGGCAATCCGTCGGCTCTGGTCACGGAGCGCGCCCGCGTCCGAACCGGACAGCAGCAGCGGCGGTGCGAGGGCCGCGGGGCCGGCATCCCGCCCGGCAACGGCCTCCGGGGCGGCTTCTTCCAGGATGACGTGCGCGTTGGTCCCGCCGATCCCGAACGCCGACACCCCGGCGCGGCGGGGCCGTCCGGCGGCGGTCGCCCACTCCCGGTCCTCCGTCAGCGGCCGCACGCCGCCCGCGTCCCAGTCCACCTGTGGTGTCGGCCGCGCGCAGTGCGCGATGCGCGGCAGCCGCCCGTGGCGCATGGCCATGACGGTCTTGATGACGCCGCCGACACCTGCCGCGGCCTGGGTGTGCCCGGTGACGGACTTCAGCGCGCCCAGCCACAGCGGGCGGTCCGCCGGGCGGTCCTGCCCGTAGGCGGCCTGGAGCGCCCGGGCCTCGACGGGGTCGCCGAGTGCGGTGCCGGTGCCGTGTGTCTCCACGGTGTCGATGTCCGCGGAGGACAGTCCGGCGTCGGACAACGCCCGCCGGATGACGTCCTGTTGGGCAGGGCCGCTGGGGGCGGTGAGCCCGTTGGAGGCGCCGTCGGAGGCGACGGCCGAGCCGCGCAGCACGGCCAGCACGGGGTGGCCGTTGCGCCGGGCGTCGGACAGCCGCTCCAGCAGGACCAGACCCGCGCCCTCGCCCCAGGCGGTGCCGTCCGCCGTCGCGGAGAAGGGCTTGCAGCGGCCGTCCGGCGCCAGTGCGCGCAGCCTGCTGAAGGCGACGAACGAGGCCGGAGTGGCCATGACGGTGACTCCCCCGGCGACGGCCAGTGCGCACTCGCCGGACCGCAGCGCCCGCACCGCCCAGTGCAGGGCCACGAGCGAGGACGAGCAGGCGGTGTCCACGGTCACGGCGGGCCCGCGGAGCCCCAGGTGATGGGCGAGACGGCCGGACGCCACACTGCCGGCCGACCCCAGCGCGAGGTGCGCCTCCAACTCGTGGGGCCCATGGTGCAGGAGGCGTCCGGCGTAGTCGTCGTGCATGACGCCGACGAACACGCCGGTGTCGCTGTCCCGCAGGGCGAGCGGATCGATGCCGGCCCGCTCCCACAGCTCCCAGGAGATCTCCAGCAGCAGCCGCTGCTGCGGGTCGGTGGCCAGGGCCTCGCGCGGGGACATGCCGAAGAAGGCCGCGTCGAAGTCCGGGGCCCCGCGCAGGAATCCGCCCCGGCAGGTGACGGACGCGCCGAGGCGGTCCGGGTCGGGATCGTGGATCCCCGCCGGGTCCCAGCCGCGGTCGGCGGGGAAGCCGGACGTCGCGTCGGCTCCGTCCGCGACCAGGCGCCACAGCTCCTCGGGAGAGGTGACATCGCCGTCGGCGCCCGGGTAGCGGCACACCATGGCGACCACGGCCACCGGCTCCCCGGCCGCCCCGGTACGGGACGTACCAGGTGCCGCCGTGGTCTGCGGATCGCCGAAGAGGGTGGCGTACAGGTTCTGCGCCACGGCGGCGGGGGTCGGCCGTTCGTACACCAAGGTCGTGGGCAGGGTCAGTCCGGTGACCGTGGCGAGCCGGTCGCGCAGCCGTATCCCCGCGAGGGAGGTGAACCCCAGCCCGGTGAAGGGCCGTTCCGGGTCCACGTCCTGTCCCGGCACGGCACCGGCTTCGGCCACCGATTCGAGGACCAGGCGCAGTACGGCTTCGTGGCGTGCGGGCGCGGGCAACGGCCGCAGCCGTTCGAGGAGTTCCGAGGTGGCCGTGGCGCGTAATGCCGCGGCGTCCTCGGCCGACTGCCCGGCCAGCGCCCGCCGTTGGACCTTGCCCGAGCGCGTCCGGGGCAGCTCGGCCGTCTCGTGGAACTCGTGCGGCACCTTGACCGCCGACAGCCGTGCCCGGCACGCGGCACGGAGGGCATCGGTGTCCACGCCCTGGGGGTCGGGTACGACGAACGCGACGGGCACCTCGCCCAGCACGTCGTGCGGCCTGCCGACAACCGCCGCGTCCATCACCCCGGTGCAGCCCAGCAACACCTGCTCGACCTCGGAAGGGTTGACGTTCTCACCACCGCTGATGATCAGGTCCTCGACCCTGCCGGTGACGCGCAGACCGCCGTCCCGGGTGCGGCGGCCGAGGTCTCCGGTGCGGTACCAGCCGCTCTGCAGGGCCCGGGCCGTCTCGTCGGGGCGACGGTGATATCCGGTCATCAGCTGGGGGCCGCGGACGCGGATCTCCCCCTCGCCCCCGTCGGCGACGTCCTCACCGGTCGCCGGATCGGCCACCCGCACCTCGACGCCGGGCACCGGCACCGGCAGCCCGCCGGACCCCGCACCCTCGAACGGGGTGACCGCGATCTTCCCGCAGGTCTCGGTGGAGCCGTAGCCGTCGAGCAGCGGAACGCCCAACTGCCGCTCGACCTCCGAGCGCAGCTCCGGCGGGCAGGGCGCGCCCGCGCTCACGCAGCGGCGCAGCCCCGGCAGCGGCCGCCGGGAGGTGCGGGACAGCTCGTCGAGCAGCAGCCGGTACGTGGCGGGCACACCGGCAAGGAGGGTGAACGGCCGCTCGGCCAGCGCGTCCGCCGGACGGGCACCGCGGTCGAGGAGGTAGGCGCCGGCCCCCACCGTGACCACCCCCAGCAGACACAACGAGTGGGCATAGGCGTGAGCCATCGGCAACGGCCACAGCAGATAGTCCTGGGGCCCCAGCCCCCACAGCGGAACGTAGGCCGCCGCCACCGACCACAGTGCGGCGCGCTGAGTGGACACCACGCCCTTGCTCGGCCCGGTCGTACCCGAGGTGTAGAGGAGCCAGGCCGGTTCGTCGAGGCCGAGGTCGTCGCGCGGCGGAAGTCCGGGGTCGCTGCCGGCCAGTTCCCCGAAGGCGGCCGTGTCCACCGACAACGTCCGCAACCCAGGAGCGGCGTGTCCGAACGCCGGCAGCAGAGCGGCCTCCGTGACGACCAGCACCGGTGCGCAGTCACTTACCAGGCAAGCCAGTTCGGCCTCCGTCGAGCCGGGGTCGAGCAACACCCCCACGGCCCCCGCACGCAGCACGGCCAGCCAACTCTCCGCCAACTCCACCCGGTTGCCCACGCAGAGCGCCACCCGGTCACCGTGCCGTACGCCCATCCGCCGCAGATGACCCGCCAACCGGGCGGACCGCCGCTCCAGTTCCCCGTAGGTCACACTCCGCCGGGCGTCCACGTAGGCGATGCGGCCCGGCCCGCGTGCGGCGTGCTCCTTCAACGCGCCGGGCAGAGGCCGGATCAACTCGCCGCGCACCTGCTCCGCGCCTTCGCCCATGAGGCCACCTTCCCCCGAACCCGCACCGCGGTTGCCCCGGCCAACATACTCGGCCGCGCACGTGGACATGCGCCGAGGAGACACCCGCGGACCGAGGACGCCCGCGACCGACTGCATCGGGGGGCCGACCGCGAGCAGCCGAACTCACCATGGAACGCTGGTCTCCACGACCACAACCGAGCCGATGTTGCCGACGAAGGCGGTCCAAGTCGACTTCGCGAAGGCCGCTGCATCACCGTCGGAGTGTCCGGCAGCCAACCTTTTGACGTCGAGGCACTTGCCGCCCTGGGCGCTGACCAGCTTGTACAGCGGCTGCCCCGAATCGCCCCTGCGGCCGACGGCTCGCAGCGTCCAGCGCTGGTTGGCACCGCCGGTGGCGTGGTGGCTGATCACATGGGTGCCCTTGACGTTCTTCCCGCGGTAGACGTCGAGCAGCCGACTGCTGTTGTCGGCATGGGTAGTGAACTTCCGTGGCCCGGCCGCTGCTTGGAGGGAGCCGAGGCTGACGGGCCAGTGGATGCTGCCGTAGTGGGGATTGACCGTCGCCTGCCGGTTGCCGGTGTCGACGTTGGCGACCATGCGCTCCGCCGTTTCTCGGGGGCGCGTCTACCAGCGCTGCAGCTGCCGGGATCAGCTACACAAGCAGCTCGGATCACGCTGTCCACGCCTCTTCGCCAATCCTGATCACGGCACATGGACGTTCGCCGTCGATATCCCTCAGTGCGCTCCGGGGCGTCACACCGTCCGTCGTGGCGGCTTCCCCGACCGGGACACCGCGGCACAGTCCCTGCGGCGCCTGATCGACACCGCCGGCGCGGGTCTCCTCGCCGACCCGAACCAAACGGTCGCCGACTACCTGGCCGCCTGGCTCCAGGCCAAGGCCATGGCCTTGAAGCCGACGACCACCGTCCGCTACCGCGCCTACATCGAGAACGACCTCGTCCCCGCGCTCGGGAAGATCAAGCTCGACGATCTCGGCTACGGTCACATCGCGGCTTCGTACGGACCCAGCTCTCCCACGGCCGGGGTGCGGTCACCGTCCACCGGATCCTCGCCACCTTGTCGAGCGCACTCGGCGAGGCAGTCCGGCACCACCGGCTCGACCACAACCCCGCACGGCCCACGATCATCCCCCGGCTCGCAGCCGCCGAACGTCACATCTGGACCGTCGACGAGGCTGTCGCCTTCCTGCGGTACTGCCACACGGCCGATCCACTCATGGCCGATCTTGTCGAGGTCCTCATCGGCACCGGCATCCGCAAGGGAGAAGCACTCGCCCTGCACTGGGGCGACGTCCGTCTCGACCAGCGCGTCCTCCACATACACGCGACGCTCTCCGCGATCGACAACAACCGCCTCGTGATCACCACGCCCAAGACCAGGAGCAGCAGGAACTGGGGCGCCGTCTCCGGCCGCGTCGCCACCGCCTCCACCACCGCGCCCCGGACAGACGCCCGTCAACGATGGCAGGGCTCGAAGGCGATTTCGTGTTCCACAGGCCCGACGGCCGACCGCTCCACCCGGAGTACGTCCTCAACCGGTTCCACCTGCTCTGCCGGAAAGCGGGCGTCTCCCGTACAACGATCCATGATCTCCGGCACCTGTCGGCCACGATCTCGATCAACGCCGGCGTTCCGCTCACCGTGGTGCCGAAGACTCTGCGGCACTCGACGCTCTCCACGACCGCGAATGTCTACAGTCGCCTGACCGCTCAAGCCGCCCGCGAAGCCGTTGACGTCATCGATCAAACCCTCGCCCAGGCCGACCGGCCGCCCACTCCCCCACACCCCGCCCGGGCGCGCGACCGCGTTGCGACCACGTCCCACAGCTGCACAACCAGATGACCATCATCAGACAACCCACCAGCACAGGGACTTTCCGCCGAACAGCCCCGATAGCAGTGAGGACGTGCGACCACACTGCGACCACAAACCGACACAACACCAGAAAGGCCGTTCCCTCACTACGAGGAAACGGCCTCCGACCTGCGAAATCGCTGGTCGGGACGGCGGGATTTGAACCCACGACCCCTTGACCCCCAGTCAAGTGCGCTACCAAACTGCGCCACGTCCCGGTGCTTGTCCGACCTGGGCTTTCGCCCTTGCCGACCGCGCATGAGAACAATACCGCACTTCAGGTGGTGGTCGCGCACCGTTTCCGGCCCCGGACGGGGCCGCCGGGCCCCGGGCGGCACGTTCCGGCCCCGCACCCACTCAATTCGGACACAAATTCGAGAAGATCGTCCACCGGCCCCGCGATCAACCGTCCCCCGCGGTGTTGACCTTGCACCAGCCCCCCGTGCCACCATCAGGGGTTCGCCGTTTGCAACTCCCCTGCCGCAGGAGGACTGTTGGACACCACCGGCCCCACCGGAACCGAGCCGTCCCCCCTGTCCCGGCGCAGATTCCTGCAGGCAGCCGCCGGTACCGCCGCCGTGGCCGGTGCCGCTGCCGCGCTGCCCACGGACGCGGTAGCGGCCGTCACCGCCACCCCAGGCACCACCGCAGCCACCGCCACCACGCCCACCCTCTCCTTCACCTCAGCCACCAACGGCTCCGCCTCCCTCTCCCCTTCCGGTGACCGGCTGATCGCCGAGGTGCAGAACGTCCTGTGGTCCGTTCCCCGCAAGGGCGGGGACGCCGTCGCCATCACCCCGCCCGACCTGGAGCCCACCCGGCCCGTGTACTCCCCGGACGGGCGGCGGCTCGCGGTCTGTGCGTACCGGGGCGGCGGGTTCCATATCTGGACGCTGCGCCCCGACGGCTCGGGCCTGCATCAGCTCACCGACGGGCCCTGGGACGACCGCGGACCGTCCTGGTCGCCGGACGGCACCCGTATCGCCTTCGCCTCCGAGCGCGCGGGCGACCCGGTCGCGGGCAGCCCGTACCGGATCTGGACCGTGGACGTCCGTACGGGTGCGTTGCACCAGGTCACCGGCCTGTCCGGCCAGGAGGGCCCGGCGCAGGACGGCGCCTGGGAGGACTTCGACCCCGTCTGGTCGCCGGACGGCAAGCGGCTCTGGTTCGTCCGCGGCCGGGTCGCGGCCCCCGGCAGCGCGCTGGAGGCGCACACGGTGGCGTCCGTGCCGGCCGACGGCACCGGGCCGGTCCGTGCCGAGTACACGGACACCACGGCGGCGCAGCTGATGACGCCGGCCCTCTCCCCCGCCGGGCGGCTGGCCTGCCTGCGGACCACCCCCGCGCCCGCCGCCACCTGCACGCTGGTGGTGGACGGGGAGGCCGTGCCGCTCGACGGGGACCTGGAGCCCGTTCCCCCGCGCTGGATCTCGCGCGACGAGTTGCTGGTCACCGTCGGCGGGCAGTTCACCGTGCTCCGGCCGTCGGCACCGAAAGCAGACCGCACCACGATTCCCTTCGTCGCCAAGCTGCCCGTCGACCGGCCGCGCTACAAGGTCAAGCAGTACGACGTCGCCGTCGGCGGCACGGGGCAGGTCCGTTCCGTGCATCTGCCCGCGCTGTCGCCGGACGCGCGGCAGGTGGCCTTCGCCGCGCTCAACTCCCTCTGGATCGCGGACATCTCGGGCGACAAGGGGGGCAAGGGCGGCAAGGGCGTCGGCCGGCCGCGCAAGGTCGTGCAGGCCGACCCCACCCGCTACGTCCTCGAACCCTCCTGGTCGCGCGACGGCAAGTCGCTGATCTACGCCGACGACCGCGACGGGCTGCTCGCCGTGCGCCGCCGTGACCTGGCCTCCGGCACGGAGACCGTGCTCGCGGGCGGCGGCCGGGTGCACCCGGCGCTCTCCCCCGACGGCACCCGGCTGGCGTGCCTGGACCTCTCGGGCAACCTGATCGTCCGCGATCTGGCGGCCGGTACGGAGCAGGTGCTCGCGGCGCCGATGGGTGCGGGCGGGCTGCCCGGGCGGCCGAGCTGGTCGCCGGACGGGCGCTTCGTGGCGCTGTGCGACCGGAACCGCCTCAACCAGCGCTTCCGCGAGGGCTACAACCTGATCCGGGTCGTCGACACCACGACCGGCACCGCCCGGCTGTACGCGGTCGCCCCGCACGCCTCGGTCTCCGACCGCTACGACTCCGGGCCCGTCTGGTCCCCCGACGGCCGCTCGATGGCGGTGATCGTCGAGTCGGCGCTGTGGCTGCTGCCCGTGCGGCCCGACGGCACCCCGGACGGGGAGCCGCGGCGGCTGACGGACGAGGCCGCCGACCATCCCTCCTGGTCGGCGGACTCCCGGAAGATCCTCTACCTGTCGGCCGGGCGGCTGCGGCTGCTGGACACGGGCGACGGCTCCGTCCGCACGCTCCCCGTCAGGCTCGACTACCGGCGGCCCACCCCAGCCGACACCGTCGTGCACGCCGGACGGCTCTGGGACGGCATGGGCCCGGCGGTGCGCGAGGACGTCGACCTGGTGATCCGCAACGGCCGCATCGCCGCCGTCGAGCCGCACCGGGCGCACCGGGCCGCCGTGCGCACGATCGACGCGTCCGGGCAGACGGTGATCCCGGGGCTCTGGGACGCGCACACGCACCCCTGGCAGTACACCTACGGCGGCCGGCAGACCGCGCTGCAGCTGGCCTACGGCATCACCACGGCCGTCTCCCTCGGCGGCTTCGCCTACGAGCAGGCCCGGATCCGCGAGGCCGTGGCCGCCGGTGCGCTGGCGGGGCCGCGGCTGCTGGCCACGGGCGAGCTGCTGGACGGTCCGCGCGTCGCGTACAGCATGGGCCGCGCGCACCGCACGCGCGAGGGGCTGCGCCGGTCGCTGTCCCGCGCCACGGCGCTGGACTGGGACTTCGTCAAGACCTATGTGCGCGCCCCGGGTTGGATCATGGAGGAGGCGGCGCGGTTCGCGCACGAGCGGCTGGGGGTGCGCAGCGGAAGTCACCTGTGCACGCCAGGTGTCCAGCTGGGGCAGGACCTGACGACCCACTTGCAGGCCACGCAGCGGCTGGAGTTCGGTCACGCCACGTCGGCCACGGGTCGCTCGTACGAGGACCTCGCGGAGATCTACACCGCCCGGGGCGTGAACTTCCACATGGTCGCGACCGTCTTCACCTCGGTGCCGCTGGTGGGCAGTGAACCGGCGCTCGCGGAGGATCCGCGGGTGACGCAGCTGATGCCGCCGTGGGACGTCGCCCTGGTGCAGAAGACGGCGGGCCGTGCGCCCACGGAGGACGAACTGGGCGCGCTCGGCCGGGAGGTCGAAGTCTACCGCCGGGTCCTGACCGAGGGCGGGATCGTCGCCCTGGGCACGGACGCCCCGCTGGTGCCCGTAGGCCTCTCGCTGCACATGGGCCTGCGGGCCCTGCACCGCTACGGCCTGTCGCCGGCCCAGGCGCTGAGCACGGCGACGGTGCTGGCGGCGCGCGCGTACGGCGCGGAGCGGGACCTGGGCACGCTGGAGGCGGGCAAGCTCGCCGACGTCACGGTGGTCGACGGCGATCCGTTCGACGACTTCGACGTGCTCGTGCGGACGCCGTCGGTGCTGCGCGGCGGAGTGCTCTACGAGCAGCGGGAGTTGGTCGGGGCGTACGGGCACGCCGTGGCCCCGGCGGCGCGGCAGCCGCATCCGCACGGCGGCTGGGAGGCGGTGGGGCAGCAGCTGCGCCGGGACTCCTGCTGCGACATGGAGCTGCACTGAGGGCTGTACTGAGGCCCGTGTGACGGCCGCCCGTCTGCGCGGTGCGCAGACGGGCGGCCGGGGGTGCTGTGGTGTGGTGCGTCACTCGTTGATCTGGTACGAGTCGCCGTACACCTTCCACTTCAGCGGCGGCTGCAGCTCGAAGTTGCCGTTGTCGAGGAAGACGCGCTGCTCGGTGTCGACGCGGCTGGTGTCGCTGTGCGCCTCCTCGTGCTTCATGGCCGTCTTGCGGGCGTCGAGGAAGGCGTTGAGGTAGGTCTTCTCGTCGCCGCCCTGGGCCGGGGTCTTGGCCTTGGTCAGGGCGTGCTTGCGGATGTCGCCGAAGCTGTCCTTGCTGTCGCCGGGGCCGTGCATGACGATCGCGTCGTAGTAGGCGAACTGGCCGAGCGTGCGCAGGCCGTCCTTGCGGGCCTGGTCGACGGCAGGGTTGAAGTAGACGCGGTCGCGCTCGGCCTCCTGGCAGTCGCGGAAGGTCTTGTCCTCCAGGGCGGCCTTCTCCCAGGCGGCCTTGTAGGCGCTGCCCAGACCGGAGGTGGAGTCGCTGCCGTTGACCTTGCGCAGGGCGGGGAGGTACTTGGCGAGCGGGTTGTCCGGCTTCTGCTTGGTGTAGCGCTCGACGAGTTCGAGCATGTCGCCGGTGCCCGAGGTGAAGCCGATGATGCCGCCGGTGAAGCCGCGGCCGTCCTTGATGTCCTCGATGTACTTGAACTGGTCCCGCCACTTGAGCGAGGAGTTCTCCGCGCTGGACACCAGCTGCATGGCGATGTCCTTCTTGCGCGGGTCGTCGAGCCCGGCACCCTGGGCGCGCACATGGGCGGTGGCGGAGGCGTCCCGGAGTCCGTGCTCCGCCGCGGCCGCCTGGCCCACGCCGCCGAGGGCGAGGGTGGCGGGGAGGACGAGGGCCGCACCGATCGCGGCGATGGGGGTGGTCTTCTTCCACGTGCTCGCGAGCATGCGGATCTCCGTTTCCCGGGTGGCTTGTCAGGAAAGTTTCCTAACCGTTGCCGGGCATTGAAACGGGAAGCCCGCTCGCGTGACAAGAGATGTCAGGAGTGACCCATGAGAACGAGCCACTCCCGACGCCCCGCGCCCAACCCCCGCACTACGCCTGGAGAACGACCTCGGCCTCGCCCGTCGCGGCCTCGGCGAGCGGGGCCCATCCTCCCTCCGGCGGGACCGCTGCAGCGCGCCACCACGGCTCCAGCGGCAGGCCGTTGACCGGCTCGAACGGCTGCCCGGGCCGCGGCACGGCCACCCGCGCACCACTGCGCCGGGCGGCGGCCACGGTGCCCTCGGCCGGCTCCTCCCAGGGGTGCGGGGCGAGGTTGAACGTACCCCAGTGGATGGGCAGCAGCACACCCGCCTCCGGGGCACCGCACTGCAGGTCGGAATGGGCGCGCACACCCTCCTCGGGCGTCATGTGGATGTCCGGCCAGAATTCGCTGTACGCACCGATCTGCACCATGGTCGCGTCGAACGGCCCGAACTCGGCGCCGATGTCCGCGAATCCGGCGAAGTAACCGGTGTCGCCGCTGTGGAAGATCCGGTGCTCCGGGCCGGCCACGACCCACGAAGCCCACAGCGTGTGCTGGGTGTTGCGCAGCGCACGGCCGCAGAAGTGCCGGGCGGGGGTGGCGGTGAAGGTGAGTTCGCCGATGCGCGTCGACTCGTGCCAGTCGAGTTCGGTGATGCGGTCCGCCGGGACGCCCCAGTGCTCCAGGTGCGCCCCGACGCCGAGGGGGACGACGAAGGCCGCGCCGGTGCGGGCGAGGGCGCGGACGGTCGGCATGTCCAGGTGGTCGTAGTGGTCGTGGGAGATCACCACCGCGTCCAGCGGGCCCGTCTCGGCCAGCGGTACGGGCACGGGGTGCAGCCGCCGGGGGCCGGCGAGGGCGAAGGGGGAGCAGCGCTCGGACCACACGGGGTCGAACAGCACCCGGCCGCCGTCGATCTCGGCCAGCACGCTGGAGTGGCCCATCCAGGTCAGCCGCAGCCCGGAGGCGGCGGGCACGGCCAGGTCGGCGACGGTCGTGGGGTGGACGGGCACGGCGTGGGCGGGGGCCCGGCGGACGCGCTCCTCCTTGCGGAAGTAGGTGGGCAGGAAGGCGAGCATCGAGCGCGACGACGGCCGGGCCGCGCCGGCCGGGTTGACGAACACGCCGTCCGCGAAGTGCGGCGACCGCCTGATGCGCGCCATCCGCTCCCCCGCCGGGTCCGCCCCGAAGGCGGCCGGGCGCAGGGCGTCGAGCGGTGAACGGGGCAGGCGGGAGCCGGTCACGGCACCTCCAGGCAGGCGAAGACGGGTCACCCCATTATCAGGCCGCTCACCCGGAGGGTGACGTTCAGCCGTCCGTCGAGGCCGAGGGCGGGCGGGGCCGTGCCGGGGAAGGTACGGGGAACGCCGTGGTGGGCCAGGCGGGACGGGCCGCCGAAGACGAACAGGTCCCCGCTGCGCAGCTCCACGTCCGTCCAGGGGCGGCCGCGGTCGCTCACGTTCCCGAACCGGAAGACGCAGGTGTCGCCGAGGCTGAGGGAGACCACGGGGGCGGCGGACTTCTCGTCGCTGTCGCGGTGCATGCCCATCCTGGCCTTGCCGTCGTAGAAGTTCACGAGCGCGATGTCGTAGGGCTCGGCGCCCTTCTCCTGCACGTACGCATCCCCGTACGCATCCCCGTACGCATCCCCGTACGCATCCCCGTACGCCTCGGCCACGGCGTCCCGGGCCAGCTCGCCGAGCCACTCCGGGAACGGCTTCACGGGCGCACCGTCGCCGTCGACCACGGTGCGGGCGTAGCCGTAGGGGAACCAGTGCCAGCCCAGGCACACCGAGCGCACCGACATCTCGCCGCCGCCGGGCATGCGGACCGTGCGCAGGCCGGCGGGCGGCGCGGCCCACTCGCGGCAGGCGTCCAGCAGCCGGCGCTGGGCGGGCGGATCCAGCCAGCCGGGGACGTGCACGGCCCCCGGTGCGACCTCGGCCCGGGGCCGCGGGAACAGTTCACCGTCCATGCGGCCAGCGTAGATCCGAGGGGTGTCACACTCCGGGCGGGCCCGTCCGTCGTACCGGTGACAGCGACCGCAGCACGCCGCCGAGGAGGCACCGGCCATGGCCCGCATCCCGCTCGACCTTCCCGACACTCCCCTCAACCGCATCCTGCGCTGGTACAGCAGGCGCACCTACGGCAAGGTCCTCGACCCGCTGATGGCGTACGCGCGGCACCGCGGGGTGCTGTTCACCACCTCCCGCTTCGAGCTGTCGCTCGCCCGCTGGAACAAGCTCGACCCGGGGCTGAAGGACCTCGCCGTGCTGGCGTCGGCGGTGGCCATCGGCTGCTCGTGGTGCACGGACTTCGGCTACTGGGCGAGCCGCAACCACGGCGTGTCCCACGAGAAGCTGCAGGACGTGCCGCGCTGGCGCGACAGCGACGTCTACACGCCGCTGGAACGCGACGTCCTGGAGTACGCCGAGGCGATGTCCGCCACCCCGCCGGCCGTCGGGGACGCGCTGGCAGAGCGGCTGCGCACGCGGCTCGGGGACGCGGGGCTCGTGGAGCTGACCATGATGGTGGCGGTGGAGAACCAGCGCTCGCGCTTCAACTCGGCGCTGGGGCTGACCGCGCAGGGGTTCAAGGACAGCTGCGCGATCCCTGCGCGCCCGCTCAGGCCTTGAGCCCCACGCCCCCGTAGAAGATGGTGTTGTTGAGCTCCTCCGCGCCGGGCACCGGGCCGTCCGGGCGCCACAACGGCACCCGGACCAGGCCGGGTTCGAGGAGCGCGAACTCCCCGAAGAGCGGCTCGACGGCGACGCGGTCGCGCAGGGTGAGCGCGGCGGTGGCGTTCTTGTAGACGTTGACGACGCCGTCCCGCGCCGCCGTGTCGACCCGCCCCGGCTCGTACCCCTCGTAGGGCTCCTGCGTGGCGTGCGAGAGGACGAGCCGGCTGCCCGCGGGGAGTGCGGCGCCGAGGGTGGCGACGATGCCCGCCGGGTCCTCCTCGTCCTTGACGAAGTGCAGGACGGCGACGAGCAGCAGCGCCACCGGCTCGGAGAAGTCGATCAGTTCGCGGACGACCGGGTGCTGCAGGATCGTTTCGGGCTTCCGGACGTCGGCGAGGGCGAAGCCGGCGTTGCCCGCGTCGGTCAGCTTGGCCCCGGCGTGGGTGGCCACGATCGGGTCGTTGTCGACGTAGGCGACGCGGACGCCCTCGGCCGCCTCCCGTGCCACCTCGTGGGTGTTGGGGGACGTGGGGATCCCGGTGCCGATGTCGATGATCTGGCGGATGCCGCCGCGCACCGCGTCCCGCACGGCCCGCTGCAGGAAGGCCCGGTTGGCGCGGGCGGACAGCCGCACCTGGGGGTGGGCCTCGATGACGCGCTCGGCGGCGATGCGGTCGACCTCGTAGTTGTCCCAGCCGTCGAGGTAGTAGTCGTACATCCGGGCCGGGTGCGGCCGGCTCGTGTCGATCTCGGCCGCGGGGAAGCCCCGTTCGGTCACGCCCGGGCCGTAGCCGCCCAGGCCCTCCACGCCGTGCTCGGTCATGCGGGGCTCCCTTGCGGTGTGCCGGTGAGCAGGAAGTCGGCCTCGCCGGCCTTCGCCCCCCGGATGAAGGTCTCCATCTCGTGGCGCGTGTAGATCAGGGCGGGCCCCTCGGGGTCCGTCGACTGCCTCAGCGCCACTCTGCCGTCCACCAGTCGCATCGCCTCGACGCAGCTGCCCCCGTTGCCGCCGCTCCACGGCTTGCTCCAGCCCTCGGTGCCGAGGTCGGTGGCGGGCATGCCGTTGTAGACCCGGTCCGGATCCATGGTTCAGATCTCCTTACGAATGCCACCCAGGATGGCCTTGGTGGTGTGGGGCGGCGCGGCCTGCGCGCACATGCGGTCCAGGGCCTCCAGGAAGGCCGAGACGTCCTCGCGCTGGTCGAAGTACGAGGCGCCGACGAGGTTTTCGGCGCAGGCGATGTCCGGAAGCTCCTGGATCGGGAACCGGAAGATGTGGAAGGGCCCGTACATCGCCGGGTGCGGCCCGGCGGCGAACGGCATGATCTGCAGCCGCACGGCGGGCAGTTCGGTGGCCTCGATCAGCCGGTCGACCTGCGCACGCATGACGTCCGGGCCGCCGATGGGGCGGCGCAGCACGGTCTCGTCCATGACGACCCACAGCAGCGGCGCCTTCTCCCGGCGGAGCAGGCCCTGGCGCTCGCGGCGGACGGCCACCGCGCGCTCGACGTCGGCGTCGGGGGCGTGCGGCATGCCGGCGCGGAGCACGGCACGCGCGTAGTCCTCGGTCTGCAACAGGCCGGGGACGTAGTGCGGTTCGTACGCCCGGATGAGATTGGCCTCTCCCTCCAGAGCGACGAACGCGCTGAACCACTCGGGCAGGACGTCGCGGAAGCGGTGCCACCAGCCGGGACGGTTGGCCTCGCGGGCGAGGGCGACGAAGCCCTCGACCTCCTCGCGGTCGGTGATCCCGTACAGGCCGAGGAGCTTCTCGACATAGGGGATCTTCAGCCCGACCTCGGCCTTTTCCATTCTGCGGACCGTGGCGTGGGTGACGTCGAGAGCGCGGCCCGCCTCCTCGAAGGAGAGCCCGGCCTTTTCGCGCAGCTCCTGCAGCCGCTTGCCGAGGACGACCCGCAGGACGGTCGGAGCGCCCGCAGCACGCGACTCCGCCACTGTCCACCCCCTCCAACTGCCGTCATATGCCAGCAGTCTGCCACGCGGCCAACCGGAGCCGACAGACTGTCTTTGCGATTCTGCAATTTGCAGATTGAACCTTGCCACACATGAGCCGCATCGCACATAGTTACGGAGTGGCCCCCTCCCCTGACGCACCCTTGCTCGGGCGCCGCGGCAGCTCCCTTGCCGGCCGCCTGCAGGACGCATTCCACTTTCCGGCGCTCAACACCTCGGTGGCGGAGGCGCGACGACGCGTCCTCGCCAGGCTGCAGGAGTGGGGCATCGACGAAATGGCGTGCGACGACGCCCAATTGGTGGTGTCGGAGCTGTTCACCAACGCGGTGCGGCACACCGACAGCGACAAGGTCAGCTGTCAGCTGCGGATCAGCGGTGCGGCGCTGCGCATAGAGGTCACGGACCAGGGGCACACCCCGACCGAGCCGAGGGTGCGGTGCAGCGGGGCGGACGAGGAGAGCGGGCGCGGACTGCTGCTGGTGGGCGCGTTGTCACAGGCCTGGGGGGTCAGACCCGACGACAGCGGCCGGGGCCGTGTCGTCTGGGCCGATCTGCCGCACCGGTGCGCCCCGTAAGGGGCGCGGGGAACTGCGCACTCAGCCACCGACGGCCTGCAGCCGACGCACTGCCCCCAGGGCCGGGGCGAAGCCCCGGGACTTCAACTGCAGGTGCGTCGTGGCTGGTCGCGCAGTTCCCCGCACCCCTTACGGGGCGCGTTACGGGGCGCCATGGTTCAGAGCGGCAGAAGGTCCGGCCGCTTCGGCTCCACGTGGTCGCCCGAGGACACCCCCCGCAGCCGGCGCCCGATCCAGGGCACCAGGTGCTCGCGCGCCCAGTGGATGTTGTCCCGGCGCACCTCGGCGGCCGAGCGCTCCTCCTCCGCGGGCCACGGCTGGTCCGGGTCGGCGGGCACCTCCAGGCCGAGCACCTGCGCGGCGCGCAGGGCCACCCGGGTGTGGCCGTCGGCGGAGAGGTGCAGGCGGTCGTCGCTCCAGGCGCGCCGGTCCTGCACCGAGCGCAGCGACCACAGGTCGAGCACCGGGCAGCCGTGCCGGTCGGCGATGGCCCGCACATGGGCGGTGTACGTCGCGATCTTGCCCCTCAGGTGCCGGAACACCGGCATGCCCCGGGTGTCGAAGCCGGTGCACAGCAGCACCGTGCCGACGGACTCGGCGAGCTGGACGACGGCCGCCTCGTAGCGCTCGGCCACGTCGTCCGGGTCGCCGCCGGGGCGCAGGATGTCGTTGCCGCCGGCGCAGAAGGTGACGAGGTCGGGACCGAGCTCCCTGGCCCGGGGGACCTGCTCCTCCACGATCTGATCCAGGAGGCGGCCACGGACGGCGAGGTTGGCGTACCGGAAGGTGTGTTCTTCCTGCCGGTCTGAGAGGAGTACGGCGAGTCGGTCGGCCCAGCCGACGAAGGTACCGTCGGGCCCCGGGTCCCCGACGCCCTCGGTGAAGCTGTCCCCGACTGCTGCGTACGACCCGATAGCGCTCTTGCTGATGGATTTCGAATCGTCTGCCACGTCAGTGCATCTTTCACCTTTCGGAGTGACCTACGCCACCGTAACCAGGGGTTGACGTGCCGTGATGTATCCCACCCCGACAAAAACCGGCACCACGGGAATACGATCGGCGGGCCCGGAGCCGACATCTGAGGAGCGCCCGTGACGCAGACCCCGTACGTCCCGCACACCGAACCCGCGCTGGCGGGTGTCCGCAACTTCCGTGACCTGGGCGGGCTGCCGGCCGCCGACGGGCGGCAGGTGCGGCCCGGCGTGCTCTTCCGCAGCGGCCATCTCGCCCGCGCCACCGCGGAGGACGCCGAGTTCCTCGGCTCCCTGGGCCTGCACACGGTCTTCGACTTCCGCAACGCGGCGGACATCAGGCTGGAGGGCGAGGACATCGCGCTGCCGGGGGTGCGGAACGTCAACCTCCCGCTCAGCGACCCGGCCGACGGCGGCGAGTTCTGGCGGATGGTCCGGGAGGGCGGCCTGGACCGGCTGCGGGCCGCCCTCTCCGGAGGGCGGGCCGCGGGCCGGATGACGGCCTCGTACCGCGAGATCGTCACCACCCGCACCGCCGAGCACGGCCGCGTCCTGCACACCCTCGCCCAGGACGCGGTGCCGGCACTGATGCACTGCTCCGCCGGGAAGGACCGCGCGGGCCTGTCGGTCATGGCGACCCTGCTCGCCCTCGGGGTGCCGGCCGAGGCCGTCGAGGCCGACTACCTGGAGTCGAACGCCCCGCACCGCCGCTACACGGTGCAGCGCCGCCAGGACGTGGACCCGGCCACCGAGGCCGAGGTGACGGAGCTGCTCTCGCCGCTGTTCGAGGCGCGGGCGGAGTACCTGGCGGCGGCGTTCGCCGCGATCGAGGAGACCTGGGGGACGACCGGGCGCTACCTCGCCGAGGGACTCGGGCTCACTCCGGAGATGCAGGAGCTGCTGCAGAAGCGGCTGCTCACGGACTGACAGTGCCCCAAGGGGGCGCGGGGAACTGCGCGATCGGCCACGACGCGCCCGCAGCCGACGTCCCGGGGCTGCGCCCCGGGCCCCTGGAGTGGTGCGTCGGCTGCGGGCCGGTGGGACTGGTCGCGCAGTTCCTCCCCCAGCTACCGCTGGGAGGTGCCCCCAGCGCCCCTGACGGGGCACCTGGTCGCGCCCACGCGGCGGAGCCGCATAAGGCACCGTCAGTGCCCCGCCACCGCCTGCTTCACCAGCGTGCGGCCGAAGTCCCACATCAGTCCGCCGCCGTTGTGGGCGTCGTCCATGACCGCCGTGAAGGCGTCCACGAAGCGGTCCGCCTCCCGCTCCCCGATGATCAGTGGCGGGATGAGCTTGATGACCTCCAGGTGGTCGCCGGAGACCTGGGTGAGGATCCTGTGCCGCTGCAGCAGCGGCGCCACCACCATCTGCGCGAACAGGCCCTTGCGCGCCGCCTGCAGCATCGCCCAACGGGTGCGCAGGGCCATCGACTTCGGGCGGCCGAACTCGATGCCGATCATCAGGCCGCGGCCGCGCACCTCGTGCAGCAGCTCGTACTTGTCGACGAGCGCCGCCAGCCGGCTCCGCAGCCGCTCGCCGGTCTCCCGGGCCCGGGCGACGACGTTCTCGTCCTCCATGACCGAGAGCACCGCCAGACCGGCCGCCATGGCCTGGGCGTTGGAGCCGAAGCTCGCCGAGTGGACGAGCACCCGGTCCATCGAGGAGTAGACCTTCTTGAAGATCCAGTCCTTGCCGAGCGTCGCACCGACCGGCACATAGCCACCGGAGAGGGCCTTGGCCACGCACACCAGGTCCGGTTCGACACCGCTCTCGTGCTGGTAGGCGAAGAAGTCGCCGGTGCGCCCGATGCCGGTCTGCACCTCGTCCGCGATGAGCAGCGCCTTGTGCCGGTGCAGCAACTCCTGTGCGGCGCGCAGGAATCCGGGCGGGGCCGCGTGCACGCCCTTGCCCTGGATCGGTTCGACGACGAAGCCCGCCACGTCGCCGCGCCTGAGCTCCCGCTCCAGCGCCCCGAGGTCGCCGAGCGGGACGGCCGTGTCCGGCAGCAGCGGGCCGAAACCGTCCCGGAAGCCGTCCTCGCCGTTGACGGACAGCGAGCCCGTCGTCAGCCCGTGGAAGGCGTGCGTGCAGTACAGCACCCTGGACCGGCCCGTGGCCCGGCGGGCGAACTTCAGCGCGGTCTCCACCGCCTCGGTGCCGCTGTTGCCGAAGAACACCCGGTCCAGGTGCGGGGCGTACGTCAGCAGCTTCTCGGCCAGCAGTCCGGGCAGCGGCGGGCAGTCGAAGCGGGTGAGGTCGGCGAGCGAGGCGTCGAGGACGTCGTGCAGCGCCTGGCGGACGACCGGGTGGTGCCGGCCCAGGCCCATCACGCCGAACCCGGCCAGCATGTCCAGGTAGTCCAGGCCGTCGGCGTCCCAGAAGTACGCGCCCTCGGCCCGCTCGTAGACCTTGTCGAAGCCGATCGTGTGCAGCATGCGGGGCAGTTGGTGGTTCAGGTACCGGGCGTGCAGCTCGTACCGTTCCGCGCCGCGCACGGCCAGCAGCCGGCCGATGTCGAAGCCGGGTGTTCTCCCGTCGGTCATGCGTTGCTCTTCTCCTCGGTCGCCGCCAGGGGTTCCGGCACGGCTGCCGCCGGGCCGGCCAGGGCGACGCTGATCCGTCCGGCGATCTCGGCCGGGGTGAGCCCCAGGTCCGCCAGCACCTCGGAGCGCTTGGCGTGCGCCAGGAACTGCTCGGGGATGCCGAAGGTCCGTACGGGCAGGTCCGTGCCGGCGTCGCGCAGGGCCTGGGCGACGGCCCATCCGACGCCGCCCGTACGGCTGTTGTCCTCGATCACGGCGACCAGGCGGTGCCGCCCGGCGAGCGCGGGCAGCGCCTCGTCGACCGGCTTGACCCAGCGCGGGTCGACGACGGTGCAGGTGGTGCCGCGCGCATCGAGCAGGTCGGCGGCGTCCAGGGCGACCCGGGCCATCGTGCCGACCCCGACCAGCAGGACGTCTGCGCCGGGGGCCTCGGGGGCGGCGAGCACGTCCATGCCGCCGGCCCGGCCGACGGCGGGGATGTCCTCGCCCACGTTCGCCTTGGGATAGCGCACCACGGTCGGGGCGTCCTCGACCGCGACGGCCTCGCGCAGCTGGGCGCGCAGCTGGGCGGCGTCGCGGGGCGCGGCGATCCGCAGGCCGGGGACGACCTGGAGGACCGACATGTCCCACATGCCGTTGTGCGACGGGCCGTCGGTGCCGGTGACCCCGGCGCGGTCCAGGACGAACGTCACGCCGCACCTGTGCAGGGCGACGTCCATCAGGACCTGGTCGAAGGCGCGGTTGAGGAAGGTCGCGTACACGGCGACGACCGGGTGCAGGCCGCCCGTGGCCAGGCCCGCGGCGGAGACGGCGGCGTGCTGCTCGGCGATGCCCACGTCCCACACCCGGTCCGGGTAGGCCTCGGCGAACCTGGTCAGGCCCACGGGGTGCAGCATGGCCGCGGTGATCGCCACCACGTCGGGCCGCTCGGCCCCGATCCGCACCATCTCGTCGCCGAAGACCGAGGTCCACGAGCGGCCGGCGGACGGGGACAGCGGCTGGCAGGTGAGCGGGTTCATCACCCCGACCGAGTGGAACCGGTCCGCCTCGTCCTCCAGGGCGGGCTGGTAGCCGCGCCCCTTCTGGGTGCGGCAGTGCACCAGGACGGGCCCGTGGAACCGTTTGGCGCGGCGCAGCGCCGACTCGACGGCGGTGATGTCGTGGCCGTCTATGGGGCCGAGGTACTTCAGGCCCAGGTCCTCGAACATGCCCTGCGGGGCGAAGGCGTCCTTGAAGCCCTTCTTCGCGCCGTGCAGCGACTCGTACAGCGGCTTGCCGACGACGGGGGTGCGCTCCAGCAGGTCCTTGCCCCAGGACAGCATCCGCTCGTAGCCGTCGGTGGTGCGCAGGGTGGCGAGGTGGTTGGCCACGCCGCCGATGGTGGGCGCGTAGGAGCGCTCGTTGTCGTTGACGACGATGATCAGCTGACGGTCCTTGGCGGCCGCGATGTTGTTCAGTGCCTCCCAGGCCATGCCGCCGGTCAGTGCCCCGTCGCCGATGACGGCGACGACGTGGCGGTTCCAGCGGCCCAGCACCTGGTTGGCCTTGGCGAGGCCGTCGGCCCAGCCCAGGACGGTCGAGGCGTGGCTGTTCTCGATGACGTCGTGCTCGGACTCGGCGCGCGACGGGTAGCCGGACAGGCCCCCCTTGCCGCGGAGTTTGGAGAAGTCCTGGCGGCCGGTGAGCAGTTTGTGCACGTACGACTGGTGTCCGGTGTCCCACAGGATGCGGTCGGCGGGCGAGTCGAAGATGCGGTGCAGGGCGATGGTGAGCTCCACCACGCCCAGGTTGGGGCCGAGGTGACCGCCGGTCCTGGCCACGGCGTGGACCAGGAAGTGGCGGATCTCCTCGGCGAGTTCGGTCAGGTCCTCGGTGTCCAGCGCCTTCAGATCCCGCGGACTGCGGATGTTCTCCAGCAACGACACGGCGGCCCCCTCCTCCTCTGTCGGCCTTGCTCGTTCGGGCTCCCCGGTCAGACCACGGTGACGGCGGGCGTGCCGGAAGCGGTGGTGCCCTGTGTCTCCATCTGCTCGGCGATCTTCATCGCCTCTTCGATGAGGGTCTCGACGATCTTCGACTCCGGCACGGTCTTGATGACCTCGCCCTTCACGAAGATCTGCCCCTTGCCATTGCCGGACGCCACACCCAGGTCCGCCTCGCGGGCCTCACCGGGACCGTTGACGACACAGCCCATGACCGCAACCCGCAGCGGGACCTCCATGCCCTCCAGACCCGCCGACACCTGGTCCGCCAGCTTGTACACATCCACCTGCGCACGGCCGCAGGAGGGGCAGGAGACGATCTCCAGACGGCGCTGGCGCAGGTTGAGCGACTCCAGGATCTGGATGCCGACCTTGACCTCCTCCGCCGGCGGCGCGGACAGCGAGACGCGGATGGTGTCGCCGATGCCCTCGCTCAGCAGCGCACCGAACGCCACCGCCGACTTGATCGTGCCCTGGAAAGCCGGACCGGCCTCGGTGACACCCAGGTGCAGCGGGTAGTCGCACTGCGCGGCCAGCTGCCGGTAGGCGTTGACCATCACCACCGGGTCGTTGTGCTTGACCGAGATCTTGATGTCACGGAAACCGTGCTCCTCGAACAGCGACGCCTCCCACAAAGCCGACTCCACCAGCGCCTCGGGCGTGGCCTTGCCGTACTTCTCCAGCAGCCGCCGGTCCAGCGAACCCGCGTTCACACCGATACGGATCGGGGTGCCCGCCTCGGAGGCCGCCTTGGCGATCTCCTTGACCTTGTCGTCGAACTGCTTGATGTTGCCCGGATTCACCCGCACCGCCGCACAGCCCGCGTCGATCGCGGCGAACACGTACTTGGGCTGGAAGTGGATATCCGCGATCACCGGGATCTGCGACTTCGCCGCGATCACCTTCAGCGCATCCGCATCGTCCTGCGTCGGACACGCCACCCGCACGATCTGGCAGCCCGACGCCGTCAGCTCCGCAATCTGCTGCAGCGTCGCACCGATGTCGGACGTCCGCGTGGTCGTCATCGACTGGACCGATACCGGAGCGTCACCACCGACGGCCACGGACCCGACCTGGATCCTCCGGCTGACACGGCGGACGGCCAACCGGGCCGGGACGGACGGCAGTCCGAGCCCGACCGGTTCACGCGTGGTCACGGCGCTCAGCCCCGGTTCCCGGAGACGGTCTCCCGGGCGGCGCGCAGGGACTCCTTGAGCGAGCCCATGGTGGCCAGCACCGCCGTGGGCTCGTAGCCGCAGTGGGCCATGCAGTTGGCGCACCGCGGGTCCTTGCCGCGCCCGTACTTCTCCCACTCGGTGTCCTCGATGAGCTCCCGGTAGGTGGGCACGTAGCCGTCGCTCATCAGGTAGCAGGGTCGCTGCCAGCCGAAGAGCGAGTAGTTGGGGATGGCCCATGCGGTGCACGGGAAGTCCGCCTTGCCCTCCAGGAAGTCGAGGAAGAGCGGGCTGTGGTTGAGCCGCCAGCGGCCGCGGTTGCCGCCCGCGAAGGCCTTGCGGAAGAGCTCGCGGGTCTGGTCGACGCCCAGGAAGTGCTCCTGGTCGGGAGCCTTCTCGTAGGCATAGGCGGGCGAGATCATCATCTCGTCCACCTTCAGCTCGTCGTTGAGGAAGTTGAGCACCTCGATGACGGTCTGCGGGGTGTCGGTGTTGAAGAAAGTGGAGTTGGTGGTGACCCGGAAGCCGCGCCGCTTGGCCTCCTTGATCGCCTCCACCGCCTCGTCGAAGACGCCCTCCTTCGCAACGGATTCGTCGTGCCGCTCGCGCAGCCCGTCGATGTGCACCGCGAACGCGAAATAGGGAGAGGGCTTGAACTTCTCCATCTTCTTCCGCATCAGCAACGCGTTGGTGCAGAGGAAGACGTATTTCCGCCGGGCCACCAACTGCCGCACGATCTCGTCGATCTGCGGATGCATCAGTGGCTCGCCGCCCGCGATGGACACCATCGGCGCACCCGACTCCAGCACCGCGCCGACCGCCTGCGCAACGGGCATCCGCTGTTTCAGCACGCCCGCCGGATGCTGGATCTTCCCGCAGCCCTCGCACTTGAGGTTGCAGGCGAAGAGCGGTTCGAGCTCGACGATCAGCGGAAACTTGTCGCGCTTCCGGAGCTTCTGTTCAAAGAGATAGGTCCCGACCCTGATGGTCTGGCGGAGCGGCATGGCCATCTGGCTCACCTCCTGGGGAGCAGCAAAGAACGGTGCCATTCGAAAAAAGCCGGAAGGACGGTGCGGAGTACGCGGAAAGCTGATATTCCACCCCGCAAGGTCCCGATTCGGACGAGTTCATGTTCTGGAGCGTCCACGACCACCCGGACGGCCGCAACCGGGCGCGGACCCGTCCTCACCGCGCTTCGGAGCGTGGCGGCGGACTCCATGTCCACCGCGAGTGCGCCGGAGGCGTGCAGTCCGGCGCGCTCCGCGCCGCGCACGACGTGGTCCGAGCCGACCAGCGGCCCGGTGTGGATGACGCGGCCGGGGACGGCACGGGCGAGCTCCTTGGCGAGGATCTCGGAGCCGAGGCACTCGGTGCGGCCCTCCCCGTCGCGGGTCTCGTCGGCGACGACCAGGTCGCCCGGGTGCATGCCCGGGGCGAGGCCGGCGCAGAAGCCGGTGGCGATCACGGCCGCCTCCCGCAGCGGACCGCCCTCGGCGAGGGCCCGGGTCACGGCACGGTCCGCCGCCTGGGGGCCCATGCCGGTGCGGAGCACGGTCACGGGCCCGGCCGCGCCGCCCGTGCCGCCGCGCAGGGCGAGGCGCTCGATGCCGAGCGCGCAGGCGATCAGCAGCGGTGCGGGGGCGGGCGTGCCCGTGCCGGGGGCCATCAGCTCTCCCGTGGTTCCTGTGCCCGGTCCACGGCGAACGGTTCGCCGTGCAGGTACCGGCCGAGCGCGGTGAGCGGGAACACCTGTCGGTACAGGTGGTAGTTGATGGAGAAGTCCCACGGGAAGCCGGTTCCCGTGAAGTACGGCTCGTCCCAGGAGCCGTCCTCGCGCTGGGTGTCGGCGAGCCAGGCCACGCCCCGGGCGACGGCCTCGCTCTCCCGCTCGCCCGCGGCGAGCAGGGCCATCAGGGCCCATGCGGTCTGCGAGGCGGTGGAGGCGCCGCGGCCGATCCACTCCGGGTCGCGGTAGGAGCGCAGGTCCTCGCCCCAGCCGCCGTCGGGGTTCTGCACGCCGCCCAGCCAGTCCACGGCCCGGCGGATCGCGGGGTGCGCGACGGGGAGCCCGGCGGCCACCAGGGCGGGGACCACGGACCCGGTGCCGTACAGGTAGTTGACGCCCCAGCGGCCGAACCAGGCGCCGCTGGGCTCCTGTTCGGCCAGCAGCCAGGTGATGCCGCGCCGGGTGCGCGGGTCGTGCTCCCTGCCGAGGACCGAGAGCATCTCGACCACGTGCGCGGTGACGTCGGCGGACGGCGGGTCGATCACCTCGCCGAAGTCGCAGAACGGCAGCCGGTCGGGGAACTTGCTGGTGTTGTCGGCGTCGAAGGCGCCCCAGGCCCCGTTCTTCGACTGCATGCCCAGCGTCCAGCGGGCGGCGCGCTGGAGTGCCGTCTCGACGCGCCGCGGGTCGGGGTGGGCGATGCGCCGCAGGGCGAGGATCACCTCGGCGGTGTCGTCGATGTCGGGGTACTTGTCGTTGTGGAACTCGAACGCCCAGCCGCCCGGGGGAAGTTCGGGCCGCCGCACGGCCCAGTCCCCGGAGCGCAGGATCTGCTCGTCGAGCATCCAGTCGGCCGCCTTGACCAGCGCCGGGTGGTCGGGCGCCACTCCGGCATCGACGAGGGCCACGGCCGCGAGACAGGTGTCCCAGACCGGGGACTGGCAGGCCTCGATCATCCGGGCCTCGCCGTCCTCGCGCGGAACGGCGAAACGGTCCAGCGACTCGAGCCCGGCACGCAGCACGGGGTGGTCGAGGTCGTAGCCGAGGAGGTGCAGCGCGATGATCGAGTAGACGGCGGGCGGCTGGATCCCGCCCCAGCAGCCGTCGTTCTCCTGGCGCTCGACGATCCAGCGCGCCGCGGAGTTGACGGCGGAGCGGCGCAACGCGCCGATGGGGAACCTGTGGTAGAGGTGCAGCGCCTTGTCCAGGCGCTGGAAGAAGCCGTCCCAGCTGGCGGCCGGCGCGAGCGGGCGTGGCGGGTTGGGCCGGCGCGGGTCGGTGTGCAGCTCGTCGAGGCCGAACGGCGCGGGGCGCACGGGGCGGTGGGCCGCGACGACGGTGAGCGGCACGATGGTCTGCCGGGCCCAGCAGCCGAAGGCGTAGATGTTGAGCGGGAACCACTTCGGCAAGTAGATGATCTCCGGCGGGAGTTCGGGGAGATCGTCCCAGCTCCACCAGCCGAAGAGGGCCAGCCAGATCCGGGTGAAGACCCGGGTGGCGGCGATACCGCCCTGCTCGCGGACCCAGCCGGAGGCGGCGGCCATGTGCGGCGCTTCGGGTCCGTCCCCCGCGAGCCGGAGGGCGACATAGGCCTCGACGGTCGCGGAGAGCTCGGCGGGCCCGCCGTGGAAGGTGGCCCAGGTGCCGTCCGGGCGCTGCTGGGAGCGGATCCAGCGGGCGGCGCGGCGGGTGGTCTCCTCGTCCCGGATGCCCAGGAACTGACGGAGCAGCAGGTCCTCGGCGTCCATGGTGACGTTGGTCTCCAGGTCGCCCTTCCACCACCCCTGCTCGTCCTGCCTGGACAACAGGTGTTCGATGGCGCGGGCCGCGGCCCGCTCTGCGGCCTCGTGCGTCTTCGCCGCCCCCGCGGCCGCGGGCAGGGGCTCGGCGGTCGTGCTGTGTCCGGCCTCGGCAGCGCGGGGCGGATACGCCCCGGTGCCGTCGGTCGTCGCTGTCATGGCTTCCCCTTATTGCAGTGAGTTACGTCAATGCCGTACTGCTGACTGCCGTACTTCGGGGTTGCGTCGGCCGGTGCCGCACGGGGCACCGGCCGGCGACTGCGCGCTAGATCGGGTGAATGGGAATCATCTCTCCGTAGCCATCTCTTCCGTGGTCATCTCTTCCGTACGACGACGAAGTCGGCGAGCGCGACGAGCTGCGCCCGGACCTCTGCGGGCATGTCGACTCCGTTGAGGGCCTCGATCGCGGTGGCGTACTGGCGGCGGGCCTCCCGGGAGGTCCACTCCCGGCCGCCCGCCTCCTCGATCAACGCCGCGCGGGAGGCGAACTCCTCCTCGTCGAAGTCGGCGAGCTGGGCGTCCGTGAGCTTCGCGTCGGCGGCGAGGATCCCGGCGAGCCGCTCGGACGCGGGGCCGCCGGCCGCGAGGGCGGCGACCACCGGGAGCGACTTCTTGCGCTGGCGCAGGTCGCTCCAGGTCTGCTTGCCGGTGGCCGCCGGGTCGCCCCAGATGCCGAGCAGGTCGTCGACGGCCTGGAAGGCGAGGCCGAGGTGGTGGCCGTAGGACTCCAGGACGTCGGCGGTCTTGTCGTCGGCGCCGCCGAGGACGGCACCGATCGAGGCGGCGCAGGCCAGCAGGGCACCGGTCTTGTTGCCCTCCATCTCCAGGCACTCGGCGACGGTGACCCGCTCACGGTGCTCGTAGGAGATGTCCTGGGCCTGGCCGTCGATGAGCTTGCGGGTGGCGGTGGTCAGCCGGCGGGTGGCCCGGCCGGCCTCGACGGTGCCCAGCTCCAGCAGCAGCTCGTTCGCCAGCGCGAAGAGGGCGTCGCCGACGAGGATGGCCTGCGCGGGGCCGTGCAGCTTCCACACGGTCTCCCGGCCGCGGCGCTGCTCGTCGCCGTCCATCAGGTCGTCGTGCAGCAGCGAGAAGTTGTGCACGAGCTCCACCGCGACGGCGCCCGGCACACCCACCCGGGGCTCGGCGCCCGCGGCCTCGGCCGAGAGCAGCGCCAGGGCGGGGCGCACGGCCTTGCCGCTGTCGCCGTGTGCCGGGCGGCCCTCGGCGTCGATCCAGCCGAAGTGATAGGCGGCGACGGCGTCCATGGGCGGCACGAGCCGGCCCACGGCCTCACGCAGTACCGGTGCGGCAAGCGCCCGTCCGCGCTCCAGCAGGGCGTTCACGCCCGCGGTGTCGACAGCTGGGATCGCCGAAGTCACGGTCTCTCCTCTGGTGGTCATGCTCACGCGCGCCCCGTCCGGGGGACGCACGCCTGGTCGGCTCGCCGGGTCATGCTTCCGCCTCCCGCAGGGGGTCGCGGTACGGCCGGCCGAGCCCGGAGAGTGCCGCGCTCGCGGCCTGGACACCGCTGCGCACCGCGCCCTCCATCGTCGCGGGCCAGCCCGTGGCGGTCCACGCGCCGGCCAGGTAGAGGCCGGGCATGTCGGTGGCGGCCTGCGGCCGCAGCCGCCCGACCCCCGGGGTGGGGGCGAACGTCGCTGTCCGCTCCCGGGTGACGAAGAAGTCCTTCACGCCGGCTCCCCGCGCGGCCGGCAGCAGCCGCTCCAGCTCCGGGAGATAACGCTCGCGCAGCTCGGCGACAGGCCGGTCGATGTCGTCCTGCGCGGCGGACTGCGACACGGCCAGGTACTGCACGGCGCCGTCCGCCCCGGCGAGCCCGGAGGACTCCGTGCGGTCGAAGACCCACTGCACGGGGCTGCCGAGCGCCGCGAAGAACGGCTGACGGAGAACTTTGCGATCGTATACGACGTGCAGGTTGAGGATCGGCGCGGTGCCGATGTCCAGCAGCCGGTCCGGGTCGTCCAGGGCCCCGTCGGGCAGCAGGGCGTGGGCCTCGCGCTGGGGCACGGCGAGCACGACCGTGCCGGCGTCCAGCCGCTCGGTGGCGCCGGGCCCGGACTCGGTGTCCACGTGCCAGCCGCCGTCGTCGCTGCGGGTGACGGCGGTGGCGCGGGTGCGCAGCGCGGTGCGCACCCCGGCCCGGTCAAGGGCGGCGCGGGCCCGGGTGTCGTGCAGCTCGCCGAGCGGGACGTGGGCCCAGCCGATGTCGGCGGCGCCGGGCGCGGAGAGCAGCCCGGTCTTGAAGACCTTGGCGGCCAGGCCCAGGGAGGCCTTGTCGGCCGTGGCGTTGAGGGTGGCGATGCCCACCAGGTCCCACAGGGCCTCGACGGTGCGGGCGGACTGGCCGTGGCGGTGCAGCCAGGTGGCGAAGTCCACGCCGTCCAGCGCCGGGTCCTCCGGGTCGAGCGCGCCGAGCGCCAGCGCGGCGCGGCCGACCTTGGCGCGCTCGGCGAGCGAGAGGTGCGGGTACGTGGCCAGGCTGGCCGCCAGGTGCAGCGGCACGGGCAGGGCGGCACGGCGCAGCCGGCCCAGGCGCGGGCGCCCGGAGGGGTGGCCCACATCGAGGACGGGCACGTCGAGCCGGTCCTGCAGGGGGGCCAGGTGGCGGGCGCCGACGCGGTCCAGGAACCACTGGTAGGCGGTGCAGCAGCGCAGGTAGACGTGCTGGCCGTTGTCGACGGCCATGCCGCCGCGGCGGAAGGAGAAGGCGAGGCCGCCGAGGCGCGGCCGCCCTTCGAGCAGGGTGACCCGCAGCCCGGCACCGGCGAGTTCGAGAGCGGCCGTGACGCCTGCCAGGCCGCCCCCGATCACTACCGCGGCCGCCCCCAGGGGACGGCCTGCTTCGTCTGTGCGGAGCCGCTCGGGCCGGGTTGTCGTCCCCTCGGTCATGCGCCCACCCCCTCGGCTGCTGTCTGGGACGTCCCCTCCGGGCGGAGGGTTGCACACCGGCCCGTGCGCGTGCGGGTCATCAAGCGCGCCCCCTGGCGGTCGCCCGGTGGACGCTGCGCGCGTCGTACCCGGACAGCCCGCGCACGGCGACGAACGCTTTCTCCCGGCCGGGCAGGGAGACCCGGCGGCGCAGCACGGCCTCCGGCTCCTCGGCGATCCGGTCCAGCAGCCGCCGGTAGATGCCGGACATGGCGGCGACGCAGGCGCCGCTGCGCCGGTCGAGCATGGGCAGCAGCCGCATGCCGGTGGCGAACAGGGCGCGGGCGCGCCGCACCTCGAACTGCACCAGCCCGGTGAAGTCCGCGCCCGGCGGGGGCACGGCGGCGTGGAAGCCGTCCGAGCAGCCGAACTTGGCGAGGTCGTCGGAGGGCAGGTAGGTGCGGCCGTTGGCCGCGTCCTCGCGGACGTCACGCAGGATGTTGGTGAGCTGCAGGGCCAGGCCCAGCGTATCGGCGTACTCCGCAGCGCGCTCGGCGTCCCGTGCGCCGGGCACGGTGCCGAACACGCCGAGCGAGAGGCGCCCGATGGCACCCGCGACACAGCGGCAGTAGACGGCGAGGTCGTCCCAGGACTCGTAGGTCTCGCCGCGGACGTCCATCTGGACGCCGTCGATGAGCTCGTCGAGCGCGCCCAGCGGAATCGGGAAGCGGCGCACGGCGTGCGCGAGCGCGACGGCCACCGGATCGGTGTCGTCCTCGTCGAGCGCGCCGTCCCTTATCCGGGCGAGCGTCGCCCGGGCCTCCTCCAGCCGCAGCCGCTTGGCCTCGGGCTCCAGCGGCCCGTCACCGATGTCGTCGATGCGCCGGGAGAAGGCGTACAGCGCCGACATGGCCCGCCGCTTGGCGGTCGGCAGCAGTCTGATGCCGTAGCTGAAGTTGCCGGCCTGCTGTCCGGTGACGGCCTCGCAGTAGCTGTACGCGGCGAGTACCGGTGCGGACGCGTGTGGCGTTCCGTTCACGGTCCCGCTCACCCCTCTCTTCGCAATGTCGCCCCCACCTCGCGCAGCACGCTGAGCTTGGTGGGCTTCGGCGGTCCGGGGAGCACGTCGTGGCCTGCGGCGGCGACCGCCTTGAGCGCGGCCCTCCCCCCGCCCACGAACCCCGCGAGCAACAGCTTGAGCCTGCCGTGGACGCTACCCACCAGGGGGGTCCCTTCATTCAGCAGGGCCCGGGCGCGTTCCGCCTCGTACGCGACCAGGGCGCGCACCGATGCGCCCGCGGTCGGCCGGGCGAGGTCGGACTCCGTGACACGGAAGCGCTGCATGTCCTCGGCGGGGAGGTAGACGCGGTCGCGTCCCAGGTCCTCGGCGACGTCCTGCAGGTGTTCCACGATCTGCAATGCGGTGCAGACCGCGTCCGAGCGGCGGATCCGCTCGGGGCTTGCGGTGCCGGTGATGCCCAGGACGAGGCGGCCCACGGGGTTCGCGGACAGCTCGCAGTACGCGAGCAGCTCCTCGTACGTGGCGTAGCGGCTCACCCGCTGGTCCTGGCGGTTGGCCTCGATGAGCCCCAGGAAGGGCTCGGGCGTCAGACCGCACCGGCGCACGGTCGGACGGAGGCGGATCAGCAGCGGGTGGCGGGGCCCGGTGCCGCTGTGGTCGAAGACCCGGCACAGGTCGGCCTCGAGGGCGTCCAGCATCGCCGGGCG
The DNA here is from genome assembly GCF_047456005.1 of Streptoverticillium reticulum. Taxonomy (NCBI): domain Bacteria; kingdom Bacillati; phylum Actinomycetota; class Actinomycetes; order Kitasatosporales; family Streptomycetaceae; genus Streptomyces; species Streptoverticillium reticulum. Next base: position 1,817,839 of record NZ_CP179755.1, read on the forward strand.
GTTGTCGGACTGCTCGCGGTCCAGGCCCAGCAGCTCGGCGTCGCGCCCGCCGGGGGCCAGGTCGCCGTCGCCGATGTCGTCGACGAGGCGGGCGTAGCCGTAGACGGCCATCAGGTCGGCCCGCCAGGCGCGCGGCACGAAGAAGGGTGCCACGGGGAAGTTCTCGTGCGCGGCCTTGTCGAGCACGGCACGCGCGTGCGCGTCCGTCCCCGCGGTCATCGCGGGCTGCCCGGACCGGGGACGGCGTACGCGTCTCTGATCTGGGGCGTTCCCGTACCCATTGCCGTCACATCTCCCGTTCTACACTGCCGAGCCAGAACATCCTATTTCGGACACGCCGCAGGCGGCGGCCCTCGCCTTCGGCCCCCTCCGCCGCTTCTCCGGCGCCCCGGCGGCCGGGGGCACGGGGAGTACGGAGGTACACCCTCGCCCGCCGCGGAACAGGCGCAAAAACAGCACGGTACAGCGTACGCCGTACAGGTGCCCGACGCCCGCCGGGGTATGTGCTTGATCCATACAATGCCACGCGCGCCGCGAATCGGCCTTGGTAATAAGGCAGTTGATCGTGACGAACCGGTCAACCTCACGACGTGCTCAGGCTCAGCGGGCGGTTTCCTTCTCGTACGCCCGGACGACCTCGTCCGTCGGCCCGTCCATCAGCAGCTCGCCGCGCTCCAGCCACAGCACCCGGTCGCAGGTGTCACGGATGGAGTTGTTGTTGTGGCTGACCAGGAAGACCGTGCCCGCTTCCTTCCTCAGCTCGCGGATCCGTTCCTCCGAGCGCTTCTGGAAGGCGCGGTCGCCGGTGGCGAGGGCCTCGTCGATCATCAGGACGTCGTGGTCCTTGGCCGCGGCGATCGAAAAGCGCAGGCGGGCGGCCATGCCGGAGGAGTAGGTGCGCATCGGAAGGGTGATGAAGTCGCCCTTCTCGTTAATGCCGGAGAAGTCGACGATCGACTGGTAGCGCTCGCGGATCTGCTCGCGCGTCATGCCCATCGCCAGACCGCCGAGCATCACGTTCTTCTCACCGGTCAGATCGCTCATCAGGGCGGCGTTGACGCCCAGCAGCGAGGGCTGGCCGTCGGTGTAGACCTTGCCGCTCTCCGTCGGCAGCAGACCCGCGATCGCCTTCAGCAGCGTCGACTTGCCCGAACCGTTCGAACCGATCAGACCGATCGCCTGCCCGCGGTAGGCCGTGAAGCTCACGCCCTTGACCGCATGGACCTTGCGCACGCCCGTGCCGGGCCGGCGCTTGATGATGCGGTTCAGCGCCGCGGTCGCACTCCCGCGGCCGGTGTCCGCGCCGTAGACGCGGTACACGATGTGCACGTCATCGGCGATGACGGTGGGAATCATCTCGTCAGCCACGGCCGTAACGCTCCTCAGCCTTCCAGAAGTACACGAAACCACCGATCCCGACGGCCAGGGCCCAGCCGACCGCCAGCGGCCACACATGATGCGGCAGCGGCGACGTCTTCAAGTGGCCCATGAGCGCGTAACGCATCAGGTCGATGTAGACCGCGGCCGGATTCGCACTCATCACATCGATCAGCCACGGGGCGGCGTGCGCCCTCTTGAGGTTGTAGACCAGCGGGTACATCACACCGGACGCATACAGCCACGTCCGCATGATGAACGGCAGCAACTGCGCCAGGTCCGGCGTCTTGCTGCCCATCCGCGCCAGGACCAACGCCAGGCCCGTGTTGAAGACGAACTGCAGCAGGAGCACCGGCGCCACGAGGACCCACGACATGCGGGGCATGTGACCGCAGCTCACCAGCACCAGGACGAGCACGAGCATCGAGTACAGCAGCTGCTGGAGCTGCTGCAGCGCGAAGGAGACCGGCAGCGCCGCCCGCGGGAAGTGCAGCGCCCTCACCAGGCCCAGGTTCCCCGAGATCGCCCGCACGCCCGCCATCGCCGAGCTCTGCGTGAACGTGAAGACGAACACACCCGTCACCAGGAACGGGATGAACGTGTTCGTCGACATCCCCCTCTTGGTGTTCATCAGGATGCCGAAGATGAAGTAGTAGACCAGGGCGTTCAGCAGGGGCGTGGCCACCTGCCAGACCTGGCCCAGCTTCGCCTGGCTGTACTGGGCGGTCAGCTTGGCGCTGGAGAAGGCGGCGATGAAGTGCCGCCGCCCCCACAGCTGCCGCACGTACGCGACGAGTCCGGGCCGGGCGCCGCTGACCGCGAGGCCGTACTTGCCGGCCAGCTCGGCGGCGGTCGGACCGTTGTCGGGGGACGGCGGGGCACTCATGGCGACCGCGCGGTCGTGCGTTGTCTCGCTCACAGTCGACACTCTCGTCCTCTGGGTGCGCTGCCGGAGTGATACCCCGGACCGCGCCCGGGGCTCTCGGACACGAGCCTGTCAGATCACAGGCGGGCGGCCCAGTCTGGTCAGGCGCCACACGGTACGCCACTTCATGGGGCGCCGCGGGCCGCACGGCGTCGTCCAGCCCTCGCGGAAACCGCCGAACCACGCGCGCAGCGCGGGGAGCGACGGACGGCGCGCGAGGGTGAGCAGCAGCCACACGCCCACGTAGACCGGGACCAGGGGCGCGGGCAGGTTGCGGCGGGCGAGCCACACCCGGTTGCGGGCCACCATGCGGTGGTAGACCGCGTGCCGGCTGGGGGCCGTGGTCGGGTGGTGGAGCACCATGTCCGACCGGTAGTCGATCATCCAGCCCGCGTCCAGCGCCCGCCAGGCGAGGTCGGTCTCCTCGTGGGCGTAGAAGAACTCGTCCGGCAGGCCGCCGACCTCGGCGAACACCCGGGTGCGCGCGGCGTTGGCGCCGCCGAGGAAGGTGGTCACGCGCGAGGAGCGCAACGGGTCGGAGGCCCGCAGGCGCGGCACGTGACGGCGCTGGGTCTCGCCGGTGTCGGGGTCGGCGATGCGGAAGCTGATGATGCCGAGCTTCGGGTCGGCCGTGAACGCGGCGCGGCACAGCTCGGCCGTGTCCTGGCCGGGCAGCAGCCCGTCGTCGTCGAGGAACAGCAGGACGTCCACGTCCCGCCCGGCGGGCCCGAAGGCCTCGATGCCGACGTTGCGGCCGGCCGGGATGCCCACGTTCTCGGGCAGTTCGACGGTGCGGACCGTCAGCCCGGGGACGGCCAGCGGGGGCAACGGGGAACCGTTGCCCACCACGACCACCTCGATGGGGTCGCCGTCCTGTTTGGCGACGGACTCCAGCAGGGCCCGCAGCTCCTCGGGGCGGTTGCCCATGGTCAGCACGACGGCGCCGAGCTTCATGGTGTTCTCGCTCCTCATTTCAGCCTGCTGGACGCCAGGATCGACACGAGGTGCAGCAGGGTCTGCAGCATCGCGATGCCCGCCAGGACGGCGGTGCCGAGGCGGGTGAAGAACAGGTCGCCCCGGGTCGCGTCCACGATCGCGAGGACCAGGATCAGCAGGGACGCCTCGATCCCGAGGACCAGGCGGTGGAACTTCAGCGCGGCGGCGGCCTTGCGGGCCAGCGCCATGCCGGACGAACGCGGCTCGGCGGCCGACTCCTTGACCGGCGGCAGGCCGGCCTGGTGACGGGCGACGCCGACGAGGTCCGTCTCGGACTTGATCAGGACGGCACCGAGCGCGGCGAGCGTGCCGAGGAAGGCCCACAGCCAGTCGATCCGGCCGCCGCCCCACAGGTCGGCGGCGCGCAGGCCCAGGCCGACGAGGACCGCGGCGTCGCACAGGTAGGCGGCGACCCGGTCCAGGTAGACCCCGGAGATCGAGTACTGCTTCTTCCAGCGGGCGATCTCGCCGTCGACACAGTCCAGCAGCAGGTAGAGCTGGACCATGACCACGCCGAGCACGGCTCCCGCGATCCCCGGCACCAGGAGGGCCGGGGCCGCGAGGACGCCCGCGACGGTCATCAGATAGGTGAGCTGGTTGGGCGTGACCCTGGTGTTGACCAGGTGCCGGTCCACCCGCAGCGAGATCTCCCGCATGTAGAGGCGGCCGGCCCAGTGCTCACCGCTGCGCCGGTCCTTCACACCCGCGGGGTGGACGACCGGGCGCAGTTCAGCGACTGACGGTTTCTGCATAGTCGGAGAATGCGTCCCTGATCTGGTCGGTGGAGAGGTCGAGGTGCTCCAGGATGGTGTACCGCCCGGGGCGGGTCTGGGGCGCGTACTCCACCGCTCTGACGAACTCGTCGTCGGTGAAGCCGATGTCGCCCGGCAGCACGGGAAGTTCGTGCCGCCGCAGCACCTCGACCATCAGCGCGGATTCCTCGCGGGCACCGCGCAGGTGCATCGCGAAGGCGGCACCGAGGCCGCACTGCTCGCCGTGGCTGGCGGCGCGCCGGGGGTAGAGGAGGTCGAAGGCGTGGTTGATCTCGTGGCAGGCGCCGGAGGCCGGGCGGCTGTCGCCGGCCACGGACATCGAGATGCCGGTGAGCACCAGCCCCTCGGCCAGCACCTGCAGGAAGCCGTCGTCGCTCACGTCACCGGGGTGCCGGAGCACGGCCTCGCCGGCCTGGCGGGCCATGGCGGCGGCCAGTCCGTCGATCGCCTCGCCGGTCTCGCGGTGGGAGAGCTCCCAGTCCGCGACGGAGGAGATGTTGGAGATCGCGTCGCCGATGCCGGAGCGGACGTAGCGCACCGGGGCCTGACGGACGATGTCCAGGTCGATGACGACGGCGATCGGGTTGGGCACGCCGTAGGAGCCGCGGCCCGCGTCGTTGTCGAGGGTGGCGACGGGCGAACACAGGCCGTCGTGCGAGAGGTTGGTGGCCACGGCCACCAGCGGCAGGCCGATCCGCGCCGCGGCGTACTTGGCGCAGTCGATGATCTTGCCGCCGCCGAGGCCCACGACCGCGTCGTAGCGGCCGGACTTCATCGCGTCGCCGAGCCGGATCGCGTCGTCCAGCGTGCCGCCGCCGACCTCGTACCAGGAGGCGCCGGGCAGCGCGGGGGCGAGCCGCTCGCGCAGCGCCGCCCCCGAGCCGCCGCTGATGGCGACGGCCAGCTTGCCGGAGCTGGAGATGCGCTGGTCGGCGAGGACGTCGGCCAGATCGTTCAGCGCTCCGGCGCGGATGTCGACGACGACCGGCGAGGGGATGAGCCTCGTCAGTACTGGCACGCGATCTCCCGGCCCTTGGCGAGGTCGTCGTGGTTGTCGATCTCGACCCACTTCACGTCGCCGATGGGGGCCGTGTCGACCTTGAAGCCGCGCTGGACGAGCTCCTGGTAGCCGTCCTCGTAGTAGAGGTCGGGGTCGCGCTCGAAGGTGGTCTTCAGCGCGTCGGCCAGCTCGGCGGCGGCCTCGGCCTCGATGAGGGTGACACCGATGTACTCGCCGGTCGCATCGGCCGGGTCCATCAGCTTGGTGATCTTCTGGACGCCCTTCTCGGCGTCCACGACGACCTTCATCTCCTCGTCGGCGAGCTTCTTCACCGTGTCGAGGGCGAGGATGATCTTCTGGCCGTTGCCGCGGGCGGCGAGCAGCGTCTTCTCGACGGAGACCGGGTGGACGGTGTCGCCGTTGGCGAGGATCACGCCGCGGCCGAGGACGTCACGGGCGCACCACAGGGAGTAGGCGTTGTTCCACTCCTCGGCCTTGTCGTTGTCGATGAGGGTCAGCGTGACGCCGTACTTGGCCTCCAGCGCCTCCTTGCGCTCGTACACGGCCTCCTTGCGGTAGCCGACGACGATCGCGACCTCGGTCAGGCCGACCTCGGCGAAGTTGGCCAGGGTCAGGTCCAGGACCGTCGTCGCCTCTTCCTCCCCTTCAGGGCCTACCGGCACCAGGGCCTTCGGAAGGGTGTCGGTGTAGGGGCGCAGACGCCGTCCGGCGCCGGCGGCCAGCACGAGGCCGATCATGCGGGTTCTCCTGTTTCGTCGTGGACTGCGGGTGCCCCGGAGGACACCCAGAACCGGATGCTCTCGCCGAGCACCACAAGCGCGATGGCGACGGCGAGGACCGTCAGCGCGATGGCGAATCCCTGGCCGTGCTGCCACAGAGCGGCGGCGGTCGTGACCGCCAGGACCCGCCCCTCGTGCCCGCCGACCGCCCGCACCAGCCAGTGCGGGGGCGCCCCGGTGCCGCCGCGGATGCGGTACACCGTGTCGTAGTGATGGTAGGCGACCGCGGCCACCAGGCCGAATGCCGCCGGGAGGGCGCCGGGGGCGCCGGAGCGGGCCGCCAGGACCAGGATCGTCACGTACTCGGCCGCGCGGAAGGCGGGCGGGACGAGCCAGTCGAGCGGGCCCTTCAGGGGGCGGGCGACGGCCGCGCCGGCGAGGACCGCGTACAGGCCCGCGCCCAGGACCGGCCACCAGCCCGGGGCCGCGTGCCACCACAGCAGGACCAGGAGCACGCCCGTACCCGCGAAGGCGAGGACCGGGGCCGTGGCGCCGCCGCCGGGGCGGCGCGCTGCGGCCCGGGCGGACAGCTCGGCCAGCGGGCCGGAGTCGGCCAGGTCCGCCAGCGCCTGCGCGGCGCGGTCGGTGCGGCGGGCCTTCCGCGTGAGCGAGCGCAGGACGCGGCCGGCCGTGGTGTAGCAAGCGGCCAGGGCGCAGCCGATCAGCAGCACGGTGAAGACGATGCGCGGGGTGGTGAGCGCGGTCAGGACCGCGATCAGCGCCCAGCGCTCACCGATCGGCAGGACGATCATGCGGCGGGCCCAGACCGTCCAGCCGACGCTGTCCAGCCGGTCGGAGAGGGCGGCGGTGGGGCTGGTGTTGGCCGTGGCGTCGTGATTCGCCTCGTTGAAGGAGAAGTCGACGACGTGGCGGCACGTTTGCAGGACCATGGCGCCCAGCGCGAGGGCCCACACGTCGTCGTGGCCGCCACCGTGGGCGGCGCCGATCGCCAGGCCCGCGTAGTAGGCGTACTCCTTGGCGCGGTCGAAGGTCGCGTCGAGCCAGGCGCCGAGCGTGGAGTACTGCAGGGAGTAGCGGGCGAGCTGGCCGTCGGTGCAGTCCAGGACGAACGAGGCGATCAGCAGCACGCCCGCCGCGACGAAGCCGGGCCGGGTGCCGGTCGCGGCGCAGCCGGCCGCGATCAGGGCGGTGAGCAGCGAGGCGGTGGTCACCTGGTTGGGGGTGAGACCGCGCCGGGCGCACCAGCGGGCGATGTAGCGGGAGTACGGGCTGATGCAGAAGGTGGTGAAGAACCCGTCGCGGGACTTCACGGCGCTGCGCAGCCGGACGGCCTCGTCGTCGACGGCGGAGACCTCGGCCAGGGCCTTGGTCCGGGTGTCGTCGTCGGCGGGGACGGTGGCGACGAGCACGCCCAGCTCGGGGCGGTGCACGGCGACGCCTTCGGCTTCGAGACGGGCGATGACGGCGCCGACCGGGACGGCGCCTGCCGATGCCGGGGGGCGCCCGGGGGCGGCGCCGGCACCGGTGGCCGGAGTGGCCGCGGCCCGCGAACGGTCGTGCGCCGCGGCGCCGGGTGCGGGCCTGCCGGGCTCGGCGGCCCCGGACACTCCGGATTCGGCGCTCTCGGGGACACCGGGCTCGGCGCCGGGACCGGAGCCGGCGCCACGGCCGGCGTCGGTATCGGCGCCAGGGGCGAGGTCGGCGCCACGGCCCGTACCGGCGCCTGCGTCGACGCCGGGCTCGGCGTCGGCGCCCCCGGGGGCGCCCCCCGCCTCCGTTACGGCGCGCGCCAGTGCTGCGCGCGCCTCCGGCTGCGCCGATACCGCGCCCTCGACGGCTGCCGCCGGGAAGCGCGGGTCGGTGAGTGCCAGCCGCAGGGCGTGGACGTGGCCGACGAAGCCGGGGTCGACGAGTGCGACCCGCTCGGCCGCGGGCACGGCCGCGAGCCCGTCACGCAGCGCGGCCGCGTCCGCCGCCACGCGCACGTCGAAGCCGAGCGATCGCAGGTCGTCCTCGAGGGACGAGCCTGCGGGCGGCGGGCCGGTAAGGATGGCGGTCGACAGACGAACTCACTCCTTGGAAGCTGACGTGGCCGGCCGGGGCCCCGCGGGGCCGGACGGCGGGTGTGGCGCGCAGGGCCCGGCTGCGGGGCGGCGCACGGCACGTCGGCAGAGGCTATCGGATCACCGGAAGTCGCCGTTCACCGCACGTGCACCGGGCGGCCTCCCTCGGTTGACAGGACGCGCGGGCGGCTCCGGGGGTTCCGCGGCCGGTGCCGGGCCCGCCGGGGACAAAACGGGCGCGGCACCTTGGCTGGAATAGGGTGCCGTGCATGACGTGGCTGATCACAGGCGGAGCCGGATATATCGGAGCGCACGTAGCGCGGGCGATGGTGGAGGCCGGGGAGAAGGTGGCCGTCCTGGACGACCTGTCCTCGGGCAGAGCCGCCCGGCTGCCGGAGGGCGTCCCGCTGGTGCAGGGCACGGTCGCGGACCGGGAGCTGCTGGACCGCGCCCTCGCCGACCTGGACGTGACGGGTGTGGTGCACCTCGCGGCGAAGAAGCAGGTCGGGGAGTCGGTCGAGAAGCCCCTGCTCTACTACCGGGAGAACCTGCACGGCCTGACCGTGCTGCTGGAGGCCGTGGTGGCCGCCGGGGTCGGCAGCTTCGTCTTCTCGTCCTCCGCGGCCGTCTACGGCATGCCGGATGTGGACCTCGTCACGGAGCGGACGCCCTGTCTGCCGATCAACCCCTACGGCGAGACCAAGCTCGCGGGCGAGTGGCTGGTGCGGGCGACGGGGGCCGCGTACGGGATCTCCACGGCCTGCCTGCGCTACTTCAACGTCGCGGGCGCGGCCCGGCCGGAGCTGGCCGACACCGGGATCTTCAACATCATCCCGATGATGTTCGACCGGATCACCCGCGGGGAGCGCCCGCTGATCTTCGGTGACGACTACGACACCCCGGACGGCACCTGCGTCCGCGACTACATCCACATCGAGGACCTGGCCACCGCGCACCTGGCCGCCGCCCGCCGGCTCGCCGGGCGGACCGGGGGCGGGGACCTGACGCTCAACGTCGGCACCGGGCGCGGGGTGTCCGTGCGCGAGATGGCGGACCTGATCGCGGAGACCACCGGGCGTACGGACCTGGTGGCCGAGGTCGCGCCGCGCCGTCCGGGCGACCCGGCGCGGGTCGTGGCCTCGAACGCGACGATCGCCGAGGAGCTCGGCTGGACCGCCCGGCACGACCTCCGCAGCATGGTCGTTTCGGCCTGGGAAGGGTGGTGCCTGCACCACCCCGAGGCACGTCCTCGCTGATCACAGCGCTGAGCCATTGCCGCAGGTCAGAGGCAATGACAACGGTGTTCAGTGCCGCGTTGCCAATACCCCCCACCCGTAGTTCACTGGGGTCTCGGCCGGCCCCGCCGGCCGTTTCGGCGAGCGCTCGGGAGAGGCGGCATTTCAATGGGTGCAGGGCACGACCACGGCCACTCGCACGGGGGACCCCCGCCGACGAGCGGCACCGCGGCGGCCGCCTACAAGGGCCGGCTGCGGATCGCTCTGGGCATCACCCTGACGGTGCTGGTCGCGGAGATCGTCGGCAGCGCGCTGACCGGGTCGCTGGCACTGATCGCGGACGCGGGCCACATGGCAACGGACGCGGTCGGGGTGAGCATGGCGCTGGTGGCGATCCACTTCGCCAACCGGCCGGCCGGCGGGCGGCGCACCTACGGCTATGCGCGGGCGGAGATCCTGGCGGCGCTGCTGAACTGCCTGCTGCTGCTCGGCGTCGGCGGCTTCATCCTCTTCGAGGCCGTGCAGCGGCTGGTGGAGCCCACCGAGGTGCCGGGCGGGACGACCGTGCTCTTCGGCCTGGTGGGCGTGGTCGCCAACCTCGTCTCCCTGGGGCTGCTGATGCGCGGCCAGAAGGAGAGCCTCAATGTGCGCGGGGCGTTCCTGGAGGTCCTCTCGGACGCGCTCGGTTCGCTGGCCGTGGTGATCTCGGCGCTGGTCATCATGGCCACCGGCTGGAAGCAGGCGGACCCGGTCGCCTCGCTGCTGATCGGCCTGATGATCGTGCCGCGGACGGTCAAGCTGCTGCGGGAGGCGCTGGACGTGCTCCTGGAGGCCGCCCCGAAGAACGTCGACATGCACGAGGTGCGGGCGCACATCATGGCCCTGCCGGGCGTGGAGGACCTGCACGACCTGCACGTGTGGACGATCACCTCGGGCATGCCGGTGCTCTCCGCGCACGTGGTCGTGGACCCGGAGACGCTGGACTCGGCCGGGCACGAGAAGATGCTGCACGACCTGCAGGGCTGTCTGGGCGAGCACTTCGACGTCGAGCACTGCACCTTCCAGCTGGAGCCCAGCGGGCACGCGGAGCACGAGGCGCGGCTGTGCCACTAGCGCCCCGAAGGGGCGCGGGGAACGGCGCGAGCAACCACGACGCGCCCGCAGCCGACTCCCCCAGCTACCTCCCCCAGCTACCTCTGGGGGTACCCCCAGGGGGCTTCGCCCCGGACCCCTGGGGTGGTGCGTCGGCTGCAGGCCGTCGGTGGCTGATCGCGCAGTTCCCCGCGCCCCTTACGGGGCGGGGGTACCGCATGCCGGACAGGCTCTGAGGCAGACTCCAAGCACGACGACCGAGAACGAGGGATGGTCACGCCGATGATGTCAGCCGCGGCTTCCGAGGGCACCGCCGAACCGATCATGCTGGAGCTCGTCGACGAGAGCGGCAGGACGATCGGCACCGCCGAGAAGCTCTCCGCCCACGTCGCACCCGGCAGGCTGCACCGCGCCTTCTCGGTCTTCCTCTTCGACGACAGCGGCCGGCTGCTGCTGCAGCGCCGGGCACTGGGCAAGTACCACTCCCCCGGCGTCTGGTCGAACACCTGCTGCGGGCACCCGTACCCGGCGGAGCCGCCGTTCGTCGCGGCGGCCCGGCGCACGGCCGAGGAGCTGGGCGTCGCCCCGGAGCTGCTGCGCGAGGCGGGGACGGTCCGCTACAACCACCCCGACCCGGCCTCGGGCCTGGTCGAGCAGGAGTACAACCACCTCTTCGCCGGGATCGTGCGGGACACCCCGCGCCCGGACCCGGCGGAGATCGCGGAGACGGCGTTCGTGACCCCGGCCGAGCTCGACGCGCTGCGGGAGAAGGCCGACTTCTCGGCATGGTTCATGACGGTGCTGGACGCCGCCCGGCCGGTGGTCCGGGAGCTCACCGGCCCCGCTGCGGGCTGGTGAGCGGCAGGGCGGCCCAGACCACCTTGCCGCCCCCGGCGGTGTGCTCCACGTCGTGGCAGCCGCCGGCCTCCTCGACGACGGCCTGCACGAGCAGCAGGCCGCGGCCGCCGGTGCACTCGTCGCCGACCTCCATCGGCCGGGGCCGGTACGGGTGGCTGTCCTCGACGGCCACCCGTACCCAGGCCGGGCCGATGGAGACCTCGACGCCCACCTCCGGCGAGAGCAGGGCCGCGTGCTGGACGGCGTTGGTGACCAGCTCGGAGACGATCAGCAGCAGGCCGTGCAGCAGGTCCGGGCGGATCGGCACGCCCTGACGGGCGATCAGGTCGCGGACTGCGTGCCGGGCGCCCGGGACGGAGCAGTCGAGCGACGGGACGGTCAGCCGCCAGCTGCCCTCGTAGCCGCCCGGTCTGCGGGGCGGGGGCACCACCGCCCGGCTGGGCCCCTTGGAGGCGCTCCCGAGGATCTCCATGTCCGATACCAACCCCTCGCCGTGGCTCGACCGCACACGTCGAGTGTTGGGAATTCAACGGTCCGTACCGGGGCGCTGAACGGAAGTCAGCCCCTATCGACGGGATTTGACCGGGTGCGTATGCCGTGGTCACTCACGCGACTGTTACTGGCCGTCCAGTTCACTCTTCACGGAGCGCACGGCCCGCCGGCCGCCGACGCCGAGGGCGATCAGCCCGAGCCCGTCGAAGAGCAGGGCCAGCGAGATGAACGTACCGATCACATAGAGGCTGCTGTGCGGCCAGTTGCCGAGCACCAGGATGCCCAGCAGCAGATCGAAGGCGCCCTGCAGCAGCGTCCAGGCCATTTGCGGGCCGCGCACCACCAGGCTGCCCACCAGGCGGAACAGGCCGCCGGTGAGGAACAGCAGCGCCGCGAACATCGTCAGCGCCTCGGCCGCGCCCACGGGCATCTTGATGACCACGACGCCGGCCGCGATGTTCAGCGCGGCGACCACCACGCCCAGCCAGAAGTAGTTGCTCGCCCGCGACTGGACGGCGTGCAGGAGACCGACGAAGCCGCCGATCAGCAGCAGCCAGCCGAAGAGGAGCATCGTGGTGAGGGTCGCGAAGCCGGCGTAGGCGAGGCCGACCACCCCCGCGAGCACCAGGATCCCGCCGAGCAGGGCCAGCACCCCGAAACCGCGGCTCAGCCGCGCCGATCGTCCCTTGGGCATGAGCGCCTCCTCACAGCGCCCCCTGATCTTGATCATAGGGGTGCCGGTGCCGGATAGCATCCGGCGCATGGAGCCCGCAGCACTGCACCTGGACGTCGCCGGTGCCACCGCGACGGTCCGCATCGACCACCCGGCCAAGCGGAACGCCATGACCACGGAGATGTGGCAGACGCTGCCGGACCTGCTGAAGCGCTGCGCCGCCGATCCGGCCGTGCGCGTGCTGGTGCTGACCGGCCAGGGCGGGACGTTCTGCGCCGGGGCGGACATCTCCACGCTCGCCGTCGGCGACGGCGCGGTCCCGCAGGGCCTGTCGGTGGCGGCCGAGGAGGCCCTGGCCGCCTTCCCCAAGCCCACGATCGCCGCCGTGCGCGGCCACTGCGTGGGCGGCGGCTGCCAGCTGGCCGCCGCGTGCGACCTGCGGTTCGCCGCGGAGGGGGCCCTGTTCGGGGTGACCCCGGCACGGCTGGGGATCGCCTATCCGGCGGCCTCCACGCGCCGGCTGGCAGGGCTCGTCGGACCGGCCGCGGCCAAGTACCTGCTGTTCTCCGCGGAGTTGATCGACAGCGAACGGGCGCTGCGGGTGGGGCTGGTGGACGAGGTGTGGCCGGAGGAGGAGTTGGGGCCACGGGTGGCGGAGTTCGCCGAGGTGCTGGCGGGACGGTCGCTGCTGACCCAGGTGGCGGCGAAGACGGCACTGATGACGACGGAGGGGGACGGCGCCGAGTGGCCCCTGGAGGCCCGCAGGAGCGGGGAGACGGCGGAGGGCGTAGCGGCGTTCCTGGAACGCCGGACGCCGCGGTTCGGCTGGACGAGCGCCCCGTAAGGCGGGCGCCTCATAAGGGGCGCGGGGAACTGCGCGACCAGCCACAACGGACCCGCACCCGGAAAACGACCTAAAGCTCCCGCGCCGCCCGCAACTCCGCAACCAGATCAGCCGGAGCCGTCTCCGGCGACCCCGCACCGTACGGCGGAGCCGGATCGTACTCCAGCATCAGCTGAACGGCCTGCGCCGCCCGGTCCCCGGCCAGCCGCCCCGCCAGGGTCAGGCCCATGTCGATGCCCGCCGAGACCCCGGCCGCCGTCACGTACTTGCCGTCCATGACGACCCGTTCGCGCGTCGGCTCCGCGCCGTACCCGGTCAGGTGCTCCAGCGCCGTCCAGTGCGACGTCGCCCGGCGCCCGGCGAGCAGTCCGGCGCTGCCGAGGATCAGGGAACCGGTGCACACGGACGTCGTCCAGGCCGTGTGCCGGTCCACCTCCCGGAGCCACTCGTGCAACGGGCCCGGTTGCAGCGGCAGCTTGTGGACGGGGCCGCCGGGGACCACGACGACGTCGGGGCGCGGCACCTCGTCGAGCGCGGCTTCGGCGACGAGCGTGAGCGTGCCCGACTCGTTGCGGAACGGACCGCGCCGCTCGGCGACGAACACGGCCTCGGCACCGGGCAGATGGGCCAGCGCGTCGTACGGCCCGACGGCGTCGAGCGCGGTGAAGTCCGGGTAGAGCAGGATGGCGAGCTGCATGAGGAGCCTTTCAGTCCTTCGTTCCGTTGCTGACGAACCGGCGCCGGTACTCGGCGGGTGCCGTGCCCAGATCCCGCACGAAGGCGCGGCGCATGGCCTCCGGGGTGCCGTAGCCGCAGGCGCGGGAGACCTCCTCCACGCCGTCGGCGGTTTCCTCCAGCAGCTGCCGGGCGGCCTCCATACGGGCCTTCGCGGCGTAGCGGCCGGGCGGCATGCCGACCTCGTCCCGGAAGGCCCGGGCGAAGTGCCGGGGCGAGAGGTTCGCGCGGGCGGCGAGGGCCTCGACGGAGAGGTCGGCGCCGGGGTGTTCGGCGATCCAGTGCTGGAGGTCGCGCAGCGGCGGGCGCCGCGCGGTCTGGGCGGCGAGCCGGGCGCTGAACTGCCGCTGGTTTCCCGGGCGGCGCAGGAAGACCACCAGGTGCCGGGCCACGGCGAGCGCGGCCGCCCGGCCCAGCTGTTCCTCGACGACGTCGAGGGCGAGGTCGATGCCCGCGGTGACGCCCGCCGAGGTGGAGATGTGACCGTCCCTCACGAAGATGGGGTCGGGGTCCAGCAGCACCCCGGGGTACCGCTCGGCGAAGGCCTCGCAGTACGCCCAGTGCGTGGTGGCCCGGCGGCCGTCCAGCAGCCCGGCCGCGGCGAGCAGGAAGGCGCCCGTGCAGACCGACAACAGCCGCTCGGCGCGGGCTCCGTGGTCGCGCAGCCAGGTGGTCAGCCCGGGATCGGCCTCGCCGGTGCAGTCGCCGCCGGGCACCAGGACGATGTCCGGGACGCCGGCGTCCGCGAGCGTGGTGTCGGGGGCGAGCCGCAGGCCGCTCCCGGTACGGACGGGCTCGCCGTCGGCGGTTGCGGTGCGCACCTCGTAGGCGCCGTGTTCCCCGCCCCGCGACCCGGCCCCGTTGAACACTTCGAGGGGGCCGGTGACATCGAGGCTCTGGACGCCCTCGTAGAGGACGATCAGGACGGTGCGACGGGTGGTCATGACACTCATGCTGGCCGGGCGTCATGCCGTCCGCAACGCCGGATTCCCCACCTTTCCTGCCACTGACCTGCACGGGGGCGGAAGTGTCCGCCCCGGCCTTCCCGCTGTACCAACCAGTCGGTAACGTGCGGTACATGACCATTGCATCGGAAGTGCCCGCAGACGCCCCACGGCGCTGCAACACTGTCGTCAACCCCTTCCACGCCGCCCACTACTTCTGTCCCGAGATCACCCGGGAACTGACGGCGCTCGGCATCGCGCAGGGCCGTGCCGTCTACTTCGCCGGGCGCAGCGCCGCGTTCGGCCGTGTCGGCGCGGGGGTCGTCACGGCTGCGTTCCACAGCTTCAAGCACGAAGTGATCGCGGAACACGTGCCGCACATCTGGGACGTCGCCTCGCCCCAGCAGGTGCTGGACGCCCGGATGCGCGCCGCCGACGCCCACCTGCGGCGGCTGCTCGGCGAAGAGGCCCTCGCCTCCGCCGAGATGACCGAGGCCGCCGAGCTCGCGCTGCGGGCCGCGGAGGCGTGCGAGCGGGCGGTCCGCCCGCTGTACGCGGCACACGCCGACCTGCCCGTGCCCGACGCGCCGCACCTCGCCCTGTGGCACGCCAGCACCCTGCTGCGCGAGCACCGTGGCGACGGCCACCTGATCGCCCTCGCCCACTCCGGGCTCGACCCCGTCGAGGCGCTCGTCAGCCACAGCGCCACCGGCAAGGGGATGGCGCGCAACTGGCTGATCACCATGCGCGGCTGGACCGAGGAGGAGCTGGACACGGCCAAGGACCGGCTGCGCGAGCGCGGACTGCTGGACGCGGACGGCGGGTTGACGGCCAAGGGCGACGCGCTGCGCGAGGACATCGAGCGCGAGACGGACCGTCTGGACCGTGCCCCGTACGTGCACCTGGGCGCGGCCGGCGTCGAGCGCCTGATCGAGCTGATGACGGGCTTCACCGCGGACCTGCTCAAGGGGGGTGCCTTCCCGGCGGATCTGAGGGGCAGGGCCTGAGGTTCTTCTTCGGCTGCTTCGGCTGCGGATCGGCTCGGGCCGAGCGCGCAGTTCCCCGCGCCCCTTCGGGCCGCGACACGGTTCCTGCCACAATGACAGGTCACGGCTTCCGGGAGAAAGCAGAGCGTGATCGTGATCGAAGGCAGGATCGCCGAGGAACTCGGTGTGCGGGAAGGGCAGGTCAGGGCCGCCGTCGAGCTGCTCGACGGCGGAGCGACCGTCCCCTTCGTCGCGCGCTACCGCAAGGAGGCGACCGGGGCGCTGGACGATGCGCAGCTGCGCACCCTCGAGGAGCGGCTGCGCTATCTGCGGGAGCTGGAGGAGCGGCGGGCCGCGATCCTGGAGTCCGTGCGGTCCCAGGACAAGCTGGACGCCGAGCTGGAGGCGCGGATCCGCGAGGCCGACTCCAAGGCCCGGCTGGAGGACATCTACCTGCCCTTCAAGCCCAAGCGGCGCACCAAGGCGCAGATCGCGCGGGAGGCCGGGCTGGAGCCGCTCGCCGACGGGCTGCTGCGCGACCCCGGCACCGAGCCGGCGGCCGCCGCGGCGGCCTTCGTCGACGCGGACAAGGGCGTGGCGGACGCGGCCGCCGCGCTGGAGGGCGCGCGGGCCATCCTGACCGAGCGGTTCGGCGAGGACGCGGACCTCATCGGCGAGCTGCGCGAGCGCATGTGGACGCGGGGCCGCCTGGCGGCGAAGGTGCGCGACGGCAAGGAGGAGGCGGGTGCGAAGTTCGCCGACTACTTCGCCTTCGCCGAGCCCTTCACCGCCCTGCCCTCGCACCGCGTCCTGGCCATGCTGCGCGGCGAGAAGGAGGAGGTCCTCGACCTCACGCTGGAGCCGGAGGAGCCGTCCGCCGAGGCGGGGCCGACGGCGTACGAGCAGGCGATCGCACGGCGCTTCGGCATCGCCGACCGCGGCCGCCCGGCCGACAAGTGGCTCGGCGACACCGTGCGCTGGGCCTGGCGCACCCGCATCCTCGTCCACCTCGGCATCGACCTGCGGCTGCGGATGCGCCAGGCCGCGGAGGACGAGGCGGTGCGCGTCTTCGCCGCCAACCTGCGCGATCTGCTGCTCGCCGCCCCCGCCGGCACCCGCGCCACGATGGGCCTCGACCCCGGCTTCCGCACGGGCGTGAAGGTGGCCGTCGTGGACGCGACGGGCAAGGTGGCCGCCACCGAGACCGTCTACCCCCACGTCCCGCAGAACAAGTGGGACGCCTCCCTGGCCACCCTGGCCCGGCTCGCCCGCGAGCACGGCGTCGAGCTCGTCGCCATCGGCAACGGCACGGCCTCCCGCGAGACGGACCGGCTGGCCGCCGATCTCCTCGCGCGGCACCCGGAGTTGAAGCTGACGAAGGTGATGGTCTCGGAGGCCGGCGCCTCCGTGTACTCCGCCTCCGCCTTCGCCTCGCAGGAGCTGCCCGGCCTGGACGTGTCGCTGCGCGGCGCCGTCTCGATCGCGCGCCGCCTGCAGGACCCGCTCGCCGAACTCGTCAAGATCGACCCCAAGTCGATCGGGGTCGGCCAGTACCAGCACGACCTGTCCGAGGTGAAGCTGTCGCGCTCGCTCGACGCGGTCGTCGAGGACTGCGTCAACGGCGTCGGCGTCGACGTCAACACCGCGTCCGCGCCGCTGCTTTCGCGGGTGTCGGGCATCGGCGCCGGCCTCGCGGAGAACATCGTGGCGCACCGGGACACCAACGGGCCGTTCCGCAGCCGCAAGGCGCTGAAGGACGTGTCGCGCCTGGGCCCGAAGGCGTACGAGCAGTGCGCGGGCTTCCTCCGCATCCGCGGCGGCGACGACCCGCTGGACGCGTCCAGCGTCCACCCCGAGTCGTACCCCGTGGTGCGGGCGATGGTGAAGACGGCGGGCGGTGACGTCGGTGCGCTCATCGGCAACACCGGTGCGCTGCGCTCGCTGCGGCCGCAGGACTTCGTCAGCGACGCGGTGGGTCTGCCGACGGTCACGGACATCCTGCGCGAACTGGAGAAGCCGGGCCGCGACCCGCGACCGGCCTTCAAGACCGCCACGTTCAAGGAGGGCGTCGAGAAGCTCGGCGACCTGCAGCCGGGGATGGTGCTGGAGGGCGTCGTCACCAACGTGGCCGCGTTCGGCGCGTTCGTGGACATCGGGGTGCACCAGGACGGCCTGGTGCACGTGTCGGCGATGTCGAAGACGTTCGTCAAGGACCCGCGGGACGTGGTGAAGCCGGGGGACATCGTGCGGGTGAAGGTGCTGGAGGTGGATGTTCCGCGCAAGCGGATTTCGCTGACGCTCAGGTTGGAGGACGAGGCGGCGCCGGCCGCCGCCGGGGCGGAGCGGGAGCGGCGCTCCGCGCCGCGCCAGCGCAAGGGCGGTGCCTCGCGCGGCGCCAAGCCCGGTGCGCCGGCCGACGGCGCGATGGCCGATGCTCTGCGCCGCGCGGGCTTGTTGGGGCCTAAGGGCTGAGCCCTGCGTTTCGGTGCGCCCCGTAGGGGCGCGGGGAACTGCGCGAGCAACCACGACGCGCCCGTGGTCGAAGTTCCCGGGGCTGCGCCCCGGACCTCCTGGGTGATGCGTCGACTGCAGGCCGGTGGGGGCTGGTCGCGCCCACGCGGCGGAGCCGCATATCGACACAGCCCCGCGCCCCTGACGGGGGCGCCCCTACGGGGGGCGCCCCCGTTACGGGGCCGCCGGCAACGCCGGCAACGCCTTCTCGTACAACCACGGATGCAGCAGGTCGCCCAACGGGCGACCTGCGACCCGCTCCGCGTGGCGGAGAAACATCTCCGTGTCGGCGCTGCCGCCCCGATGCACTTCGTGCCATGACCGCAGCACCGTGAAGAAGCGCTCGTCGCCCACGGTCAGCCGCAGCGCATGCAGCGTGCACGCGCCCCGGACGTAGATCCGGTCGTCGAAGAGGTGCCGGTGCCCGGGGTCCGCGATGCGCAGCGTCTGGCGGCGGCCCGCCAGGTCGGCCCAGGCCTCGCGCGCGAGCGTGTCCGCGTCGTCCTCGTCGATGTGTTCCGACCACAGCCACTCCGCGTATGTGGCGAAGCCCTCGTTGAGCCAGATGTGCTGCCAGTCGGACAGGCCGACGCTGTTGCCGAACCACTGGTGGGCGATCTCGTGCGCCACGAGCGTCTCCGAACCGCGCTGCCCGTCCATGTGGTTGCTGCCGAAGACGGAGAGCGTCTGGTTCTCCACCGGCTCGGCCAGCTCCGCGTCGACGACCACGGCCCCGTACGCCTCGAAGGGGTACGGGCCGAACAGTTCGGTGAACGCCCGCAGCATCTCGGGCTGGCGCGCCAGGTCGTGCCGGGCCTCCTCGGCGAGGTCGGCCGGATACGCGTTGCGCACCGGGACCGGTGCGTGTCCGTCGGGCGCCGCGGCGTGGACGAAGCGCCCGGTGTAGACGGCGGCGAGGTAGGGGGCCATGGGCCCGGCGTGGTGGTACGTCCAGCGCGCCGTGCCGTCGTCCAGTTCCCGGTGGTCCTGCAACGTGCCGTTGGCCAGGACGTGGTGGCCCTGGGGCACGGTCACGGTGAAGGTGTAGGCGGCCTTGTCGTCGGGCCGGTCGTTGCACGGGAACCACGACGGTGCGCCGACCGGCTGGGAGGCGACGAGCGTGCCGTCGTGGTCGTCCCCGGTGCGGTCCCAGCCGATGGGGCCGAAGGACGTGTGCACCGGGGCGGGCCGCCCGCCGTAGCGGACGTCGAGGACGAAGGGCTGGGCGGGGGCCAGCCCCCGCGGCGCGGTGATCAGGATCTTGCCGTCGCGGCGGTGGAAGGCCACCGCCTCCCCGTCCAGTTCGACGGATTCGACCTTCAGCTTCGCCAGGTCGAGTGCGATCCGGCCGGTGTGCTCGACGGCGACGGCCTCGATGCGGGCGTGCCCGTCGAGCCAGGCCCGCTCGGGGTCGTAGGCCAGCCGCAGGTCGTAGGCGAGCGTGCGGTGGCCGTCGGAGCCCTGCCGCGGGAAGTAGCGCTCCGCGCTCGGGAGCCGCGCGGGGCCGCCGGTGTCGGCGGCCGCCGCAGCGGTGAGCGGGAGGGCCGCCGCAGCCGTGAGCACGGTGCGGCGGCTGCACGGGAACCGCTCCCTGAGCGTCATCGCGGTGTGCTGCCCGTCATGCCGCGTACTCCTTGGCGACGGCACCGGCGGCGACGGGCACCTGCGGCTCGCCCGCGATGGGGTTGCCGGTCCAGCGCGTCCCGGCGGGCACGCTCTCGCCGCGCATCACGAGCGAGGACGGGCCGACGGAGGTGTGCGCGCCGACGGAGCTGCCGGGCAGCACGATGCCGTGCGGGCCCAGCGAGGAGCCCTCCGCGAGGTGAACGGCGTCCATGCGCATGATCCGGTCGTGGAAGAGGTGGGTCTGCAGGACGCAGCCCCGGTTGACGCTGACCCCGTCCTCCAGGGTGATGAGGTCCGTCTCGGGCAGCCAGTGCGTGTCGCACCAGACGCCCCGTCCGACGCGGACGCCCAGGCTGCGCAGCCACCAGTTGAGCACCGGGGTGCCGGTGAAGGGGCCCACGAAGAAGGGCACGGCGAGGGATTCCACGAAGACGTCGTACAGCTCGTTGCGCCAGACGAAGGAGCTCCACAGCGGCTGCTCGCCGGCCTTGAAGCGGCCCATGAGCAGCCACTTGGCGGCCGTCGCGGTGAGCGCGGCGGTGAGGCCCGCGGCCAGCAGGAGCGGGGCGCCGACGAGGGCGGCGAGCCCGGGGCCGCCCTCGTCGAAGGCGTCCTGCTCGACGAGGAACACGCCCAGGCCGATCGCGAAGCCGACCATCAGCGGCAGCAGGCGGCAGATCTCGACGGCGGCGCGGGCCAGCACGAGGCGGCGCGGCGGGTCGAAGGTGCGGCCCGCGTCGCCCTGGGTGGCCACGCGCGGCAGCGGCATCGCGGGGCGGCCGAGCCAGGAACTGCCGGGCTCGCTGTGCTCGGGGGCGTCGGAGAGGACGCCGATGAGGCCGTTGTCGGGCACGGTGCGGCCGGGGCCGACGATGCCGGAGTTGCCGACGAAGGCGCGCCGCCCGACGTGGGCGGGGCCCAGCCGCAGCCAGCCGCCGCGGAGTTCGTAGGGGGCGACCAGGGTGTCGTCGGCGAGGAAGGCGCCGTCGCCGACGGTGAGCAGCGAGGGCAGCGGCAGGACGGTGGAGGCCTCCACACGGCGGCCCACGCGGGCGCCCAGCAGGCGCAGCCAGACGGGGGTGCCGAGGCTGGCGTAGAGCGGGAAGAAGGTGGCCCGGGCGTCGGTCAGCAGCCGGTTGACGAGCCAGGCGCGCCAGGCGACGCCGCCGCAGGCCGGGTGCACGCCGGGGACGATGCCCCGGCTCAGGATCCGGACCAGGGCGGCGACGATCAGCAGGCCGCACACGGTGGTGACGAGGGTGGCCGGCGCCACTGCGGCGAGCAGCAGCAGTCCGGCCGAGGACAGCGTCGAGGCGCCCTTGACCAGGAAGTACGTGCCCACGAGGGCGGGCGCGGAGGCGACGAGCGCGATCAGCGGCATGCCGAGCAGGGTCAGCGCGTAGGCGAGGTCCCAGCGGCGGGAGCGGCCGCGGCGCGGGGCGGGCCAGGCGAGCGGGTCGACGGGCGCGCCGGCGGAGCGGAGTCCGCCGTGGCTGCCGGGGGCGGGGCGCGCCGGGGAGCCTTCCCAGGTCTCCCCCGCCGGGACGTGGCCGTCGAGGCAGGCGCCCGCGGCGAGTTCGGCGCCGGGGCCGAGGGAGGCGCCGGGCATCAGCATGGTGCGGTGGCCGACGCGGGCGTCGGCGTCGATGCGGACGGTCCCGATGTGCAGGTCCTCGCCGTCGATCCACCAGCCGGAGATGTCGGCCTCGGGTTCGATGCTGCACCGGTCGCCGAAGGTGGCGAGGCCGGTGACGGGCGGCATGGTGTGGAGGTTGACGTGCCGGCCCGTCGAGCAGCCGAGGGCGCGGGCGTAGCGGGCGGCCCACGGGGTGCCGAGGAGGGCGGGGACGCCGAAGGAGGAGACGACCCGCTCGGCGGTCCACAGCTTCAGGTGGGCGCGGCCGCCGCGCGGGTGGACGCCGGGGGTGATGCCGCGGGTCAGCAGGCGGGCCGCGGCGGCGCCGATGGCGAGCCGGGCGGGGGCGCTGAACAGGACGAACCAGCCGACGATCACCATCCACCAGGCGGTGTGCGGCGCCCATGCCCTGGGGGCGACGATGCCGAGCACGTTGTCCGCCAGGGCGAGGCCGACCACGCCGCGCAGGCCCTGGACGCCGAAGAGGGCGCACTGCACGGCGATCTGCGCGGCGCCGGTGCGGCGGCGCACGGGCCGGACCCGGCGGGGCGGGGCGTCGCTCTGCGGGGTGTGCGGGGCGAGCGAGTCGATGTACCCGGCCATGTCGCGCAGGACGGTGTGCTGGTAGAGGCCCGCGACGGAGACGCCGGGGTGGGTCTCGCGCAGGGTGGAGGCCATGCGGGCGGCGGTGAGGCTGGTGCCGCCCATGGCCACGAAGTCGGAGTCGGCGGTGGGGCGGAAGCCGACGAGCTTCTCCCACAGGTCGGCGAGCCGGGCCGCGGTGCCGTACAGCTCGCGGTCGGCGTCCGGGCCGTCGGCGGTGTCGGCGGTGGTCAGCGGCCAGGGGAGGGCGTTGCGGTCGACCTTGCCGGAGGTGCGGGTGGGCAGGTCCTCGATCTCGGCCAGGACGGGCACGAGGGCGGCGGGCAGCCGGTCCTGCAGCAGCTTCCGGGCGTCCTGCCGGTCGTAGCCGGCGCCGGTCACCACGTAGCCGACGAGGATCTGGCCGCCGGCCGGGGTGGTGCGGACGGCCGCGGCGGCGCCGAGCACGCCGGGCAGGGCGCTGAGGGCGGCGTCGATCTCGCCGAGCTCGATACGGCGTCCGCCGAGCTTGATCTGGTCGTCGGCGCGGCCGGCGAAGACCAGGCCCTCGGGGTCGGCGCGCACGAGGTCGCCGGTGCGGTAGGCGCGGTGGGTCTCCAGGGCCGCCGAGGGACGGAACTTGTCGGCGTCCTTGACGGGGTCGAGGTAACGGGCCACGCCGGCACCGGCGATGACGAGTTCGCCCTCGGCGCCGAAGGGGACCGGCTCGCCGGCCTCGTCCACGACGGCGAGCTCCCAGCCGTCGAGCGGCAGGCCGATGCGCACGGTGCGGCCCGGGAACATCTGCGCGGCGCAGGCGACGACGGTGGCCTCGGTGGGCCCGTAGGTGTTCCACATCTCGCGGCCGGGCACGGCGAAGCGGTCGACGAGCTCGGCGGGGCAGGCCTCGCCGCCGACGATCAGCAGCCGCACCCGGTCCAGGGACTCCGGGGGCCACAGCGCGGCGAGGGTGGGCACGGTGGAGACGACGGTGATGCCGCGCTCGACCAGCCAGGGGCCGAGCTCGTGGCCGGCCCGCACCAGCGAGCGCGGGGCGGGGACCAGGCAGGCGCCGTGCCGCCAGGCCAGCCACATCTCCTCGCAGGAGGCGTCGAAGGCCACGGACAGGCCGGCCAGCACCCGGTCGCCGGGGGCGAGCGGCTGCGGCTGGAGGAAGAGCCGGGCCTCGGCGTCGACGAAGGCGGCCGCGCTGCGGTGGCTGACGGCGACGCCCTTGGGGGCGCCGGTGGAGCCGGAGGTGAAGATGATCCAGGCGTCGTCGTCCGGGAGCGCGGGGCGGCCGAGGGCGCCGCCCGTGGCGGGCGCGGGCCCCGCGCTGATGCGGCCTTCGGCGCCCAGGACCAGGCAGACGCCGGCCTCGCCGAAGACGGTGGCGGCGCGCTCGTCGGGGTCGTCGGCGTCGACGGGCACGTAGGCCGCGCCGCAGCGCAGCACGGCGAGCACGGAGAGGTACAGGTCGGCAGTGCCGGAGGGAACCCGGATGCCGATGCGGTCGCCCGGGCCGGCGCCCGCGCCGCGGAGCATCTCGGCACGCGCGGCGACCTCGGCGCACAGGGTGCGGTAGGTCAGCACTTCGGTGCCGGTGTCGACGGCCGGCGCGTCGGGGTGAGCGGCGGCGGTCGAGTCGAGCACGTCGAGGAGGGTGCGCTCGGGCGGCGGCGGTGCGCTGCCGTAGCGCGCCTTCCCCACGAGTGGACCTCGTGGAGCGGGCAGGTGGCCTGGAAGGGTCGGCGGCATGTGTGTGCCTCTTGTTTCGACGTCAAAGGTGGTGCGCACGTCCTGTGGACGCGTTACGCCCGGTACAGACGAAGGCATCTTGCCGCCGGTTCGGAAACCGAGGACCAACGTTCCGTAAATCGAACGCGTGCTGCACCCATCCCATCAACGATTCAAATCCGCCGCGGGAAGCGGCCTGCAGGCCCTCGTAACACCCTTGAAATACGACCGCGCGCGTCACCCAGCGTGACCATGCCTTGGGGAAGACTTGGCCTGTACCTGGGGTTGTTTTCGGTCACCCTCTCACCCGTTCGGGCCGGTGGGACCGGAGGGGAGCCTCAGCGCTCGGTGATCCGGCCCTCCGCGACCTCGATCCGCCGGGTGGTGTGCACCGCGTCGAGCATCCGCCGGTCGTGGGTGACCAGGAGCAGCGTGCCGCGGTAGGAGGCCAGCGCCGACTCCAGCTGTTCGATCGCGGGGAGGTCGAGGTGGTTGGTGGGCTCGTCCAGGACGAGCAGGTTGACGCCGCGGGCCTGGAGCAGGGCCAGCGCGGCGCGGGTGCGCTCGCCGGGCGAGAGCGTGGCCGCCGGGCGCAGCACGTGCGCCGCCTTCAGGCCGAACTTGGCGAGCAGGGTGCGGACGTCGGCGGGCGCCGTGTCGGGCACCGCCGCGCCGAAGGCATCCAGCAGCGCCTCGTCCCCGAAGAACAGGGCCCGCGCCTGGTCCACCTCGCCCACCACCACGCCCGGGCCGAGCGCGGCGCTGCCCGCCTCCAGCGGCAGCCGGCCCAGCAGGGCCGCGAGCAGCGTGGACTTCCCCGAGCCGTTGGCACCGGTGATCGCGACCCGGTCGGCCCAGTCGATCTGCAGGTCCACCGGGCCGAAGGCGAAGGCTCCGCGCCGGGCCGCCGCGCCACGCAGGGTGGCCACCACAGCGCCGGAGCGGGGTGCGGCGGCGATCTCCATGCGCAGCTCCCACTCCTTGCGGGGCTCCTCGACGACGTCCAGCCGCTCGATGAGCCGCTCGGTCTGGCGGGCCTTGGCGGCCTGCTTCTCGGTGGACTCGGCGCGGAGCTTGCGGCCGATCTTGTCGTTGTCGGTGGCCTTGCGGCGGGCGTTGCGGACGCCCTTCTCCATCCAGTTCCGCTGGGTGCGGGCCCGGGCCTCCAGGCCGGCGCGGGTGTCCGCGTACTCCTCGTAGGCCTCGCGGGCGTGCCGGCGGGCGGTCGCGCGCTCCTCCAGGTAGGCCTCGTAGCCGCCGCCGTAGAGGTTGACCTGCTGCTGGGCCAGGTCGAGTTCGAGCACCTGGTCCACGGTGCGGGCCAGGAACTCGCGGTCGTGGCTGACGAGCACCGTCCCGGCGCGCAGCCCGGTGACGAACTCCTCCAGGCGGGCCAGGCCGTCCAGGTCGAGGTCGTTGGTGGGCTCGTCGAGCAGGAAGACGTCGTACCGGCTGAGCAGCAGCGAGGCGAGACCGGCCCGGGCGGCCTGGCCGCCGGAGAGGGCCGTCATCGGCCGGTCCAGGCCGACGGTGAGGCCGAGCGAGGCGACGATGTCCTCGGCGCGCTCCTCCAGGTCGGCGCCGCCGAGGCCGAGCCAGCGCTCGAGGGCGACGGCATAGGCGTCGTCCGCGCCGGGGGCCCCGTCGACGAGCTCCTGCGTGGCGGCGTCGAGCGCGGCCTGGGCCGCGGTGACACCGGTGCGGCGGGCGAGGAAGGCGCCCACCGTCTCGCCCTCGCGCCGCTCGGGCTCCTGCGGCAGGTGCCCCACGGTCGCCGAGGCCGGGCCCGTGCGCACGGTGCCCTCGTCGGGGGTGCCGAGGCCGGCGAGCAGGCGCAGCAGGGTGGACTTGCCCGCGCCGTTGGCCCCGACCAGGCCGATGACGTCGCCGGGGGCGACGACCAGATCGAGACCCGAGAACAGGGTGCGGTCGCCGTGTCCGGCGGCGAGGTCCTTGGCGACGAGCGTTGCAGTCATAGCAGCGGAAACTCTATCCGCTCACAGGATTCGCACAGTAATGGTTTTCCCATACTTTTCCCGGCGTCTTCTCCGGGCGTTCGCCCGCAGGCCCCTCAGGACGTGAGCCGGGTGACCAGCACGTCCCTCGTGGTGCGGGCGACGAGGAAGGCACCCGCGCGCAGCCCGGCGTCCAGCGGCACGGTGTGCTCCCCCGGCTCCAGCCGTCCCTCGAACACCTCGACGGCGCGCGTGCGGCGGAAACGGTCCTGCCGGTAACCGGTGAGCCGGACCCGGCAGGCGGCGGCCACCCCGACGTGCACCCGCCCCGCGCCCGCGGTCAGCCCCGTGAGCCGGCGCAGGGCGTGCGGCGCGCGCTGGAGGGCCTGTTCGACCTGGGCGACGAGCAGCGGGACGGCCGGGGCCGGAGCCTCTATGAAGACCGCGTCCGAACCGGCGGCCGCGAAGGCGGCCCGCACGGCCGACCGTTCGCCCTCCCCCACGTCCCGCTCGAACGCGACGGCACCGTAGGTCCGTATCTCCTCCGCGTGCGCCCCCGCCGCGTCCCGGGTGATCTCGGCTCCTATCCCGATCGACCTCAGGGCGGCCGCGAGGCGGCCGAACAGGGAGACGCGCGGACCCACCAGCAGCACCCGGCGCGCGCCGCACGTCCCGTCGGCGAGCAGCCGCTCCAGCACGGCCCGGTACTCGGCGGAGCGGAAGCGGAACGGGCCCACCCCGCGGTAGCCGTCGCGCGCCGGGTCGGGCGCCGGGGCCGTCTGCCAGACGAAGTCCCGCCACACCACGTCCGCGCCGTCCCGCTCGATCACGGCCGTGACCACCCCGCACTCCAGCCCCTCGCACTCGGGGCAGGCGTAGATCACGTGCCGCCCGCCGGGCAGCGGCGGCAGGCCCTCCAGCAGCAGGGCGCGCACCTGCGAGGTGAAGACCGTGGGCCCGAGGTCGGCGGCGAGCGGCGAGACGCCGTCGACGTCGGCGAGCCGGCCCAGCAGCGGCCTGCCGTCCACCACGAAGTCCAGGAATTCCCGGTGCACTTCGTACGCCCCGTCGGCGAGGAGCGCGCCGGCGCGCGTCGCCGGGGCCAGACCGAAGGTCGCGTACGCTGCCATGCCCGGAGTATTCCCCTCGGTGTGCCACTTCGAGCCCGGAAGCGGGGAATTCGCCGGTACCGTCGGCCCATGGCGAGCGATGTGATCGTGGTCGGTGCCGGGATAGCCGGACTGACCAGTGCGGTCGTGCTGGCGGAGCGCGGGCTCCGGGTCGCGGTGTGGAGCCGGGAGGCCCCGGCGGAGACCACGTCGGCGGTGGCGGGCGCGCTGTGGTGGCCGTACCGGATCGATCCCGAAGAGGCCGTGGCCGCCTGGTCGTTGCGCTCGCTCACGGTCCTGGCCGCGCTCGCCGCGCGGCCGGAGGAGACCGGGGTGCGCCTGGTCGCCGGCACGTACGCGGGGGCCGGCCCCGCGGAGCTCGGCCCGTGGGCGGCCGGGGTGCCCGGGCTGCGGGCCGCCATGCGGGGCGAACTGCCGCCGGGGTACGGGCGCGCGGTGCGGGTGCACGTGCCGCTGCTGGACATGCCGGCCCATCTCGCCTACCTGCAGCGGCGCTTGGCCGCGGCAGGCGGCTCGGTCACGGCCGGCCGCCCGCTGTCCTCGCTCGCCGAGGCGGCGCGCCGCGCGCCGACGGTGGTCAACTGCACCGGGCTCGGGGCACGCCACCTGGTCCCCGATCCCGGGGTGTACCCCGTGCAGGGCCAGCTGGTCGTGGTGGAGAACCCGGGCGTGCACGAGTGGTTCGCGAACGCGGACGACCGGGGGACGGACTCCGTGTACGTCTTCCCGCAGCCGTACGGGGTGGTGCTCGGGGGAACGGCGCGCAGCCATGTGTGGGACCGGGCGCCTGTGCCGTCGACGGCACAGGCGATCATTGCGCGGTGCGCACGGGTGCATCCGGGGCTGGGCAGTTCCCGCGTGCTCGCGCACCGCGTGGGCCTGCGGCCGGCGCGGGCGGCGGTACGCCTGGAGGCGGAAACCCTGCCGGGTGGGGGGAGGTTGGTGCACAACTACGGGCACGGGGGTGCGGGGGTGACGGTGTCGTGGGGGTGTGCGGAGGCGGTGGCGGGGCTGGTTGGGGGGTGATGCCCCGGTCCCGCCCTTTCACCGTTTCTTGGGGGCAAGCCCCCGAACCCCCTTGGTTGTGCGGCTGCGGGCCGGCTGTGGCTGGTCGCGCAGTTCCCCGCGCCCCTGACGGGGCGGGGCAAGTCTGAGGGCGGCAGCCCCCAGGAAACGGCGAAAGGGCGGGACCGGGGCACCGACACCCCCTACCCCACCGGCACCCGCACCCCCGACCCCCGCAAATCCACCGTCAACCGCGGCGTGGTGGACGCCGGTTGGACCAGCCCTCCATCCGTCCCCGCCACGATCAGCGCCAGCCGATGGCCCGCCTGCAGGACATGATCGGTGGCCGCCAGGTCCACCGTCATCGTGTACGCCCGCCCCGGCACCAGCGCCCTCCCCCGCGCAAGCCCCGCATAGTGGCCCAGATCCGCCCAGCCCCGGCTGAACACCGTGAAGCCGACCCGCTCCGTGTCAGGCACCGTCCGCAGGAAGCACCCCGTGTCCCCGGCGTTGCCGCTGCCCCAGCAGTCGCGGTCCGCCAGCGTGGTGACGCCTTCCCCGCGGGCCGCGTAGTTGCGGATCTCGGCCGGGCCCACGTCCACCAGTACCGCCGACAGGTGTGCCGACTCCGTCGACGGCGTCACCGTCAGCCGTACCGACGACGAGCCAGACACCCGCAGGTCGTGCGTCAACGGCCGCGTGACGAATCCGGCCTTCTCCGGCGTGACGGTGTCGATCTGCGCCGCCCAGTCCGTCTCGCTCCGCTTCGGGTCGTCCGTGAACTCGGCGGTCGTCCCCCGCGGTGCGGGCCGCGTGCTCAGCACGCCGTCCGGCGCCGGGTACAGGGACACCGTCCGCGTGCCGCGCGGCGGCCACACCGTGTCCGTCGTCCACCGGCCCGGCGCGCGTTCGATGTCGGCCATGGGTTCGCGCTGGATGCCGTTGTCGTAGCCCAGCAGGTAGTGGTCGAACCAGCGGTGCAGCGTGCCGACCCACTCCGCGCGGCGGAAGTCGAACGGATCCACGTGCCCCGCGGTCGACAGCCACACCTTGCGTTCCACGCCGTGCGCGGCGAGCGCGTTCCACCACTGGCCGAAGTGCTTGGTGCGGACGTTGAGGTCCTGCATGCCGTGGACGGCGAAGACGCTGGCCCGTACCCTGCCCGCGTCCCGCACGTAGTCGCGCGCGCTCCACAACGCGGTCCAGTCGCCGGTGCGCGGTGCGCCCTCGACGAGCCTGCGCTGGACGGCTGCGCAGCGGCCGCGCGCGGCGGAACTCTCGACGACGTCGGACAGTTGATCGGGCCCGCCGTCGTAGAGGGCCGCGCCCTGGGAGAAGTAGTAGTCGTACCAGGAGCTGATGCCCCCGATCGGGACGATGGTCCGCAGTCCCCTGACACCCGTCGCGGCAACGGCGTTGGCGATCGTGCCGTCGTAGCTCTTGCCGATCATGCCGACGGCCCCGGTGGTCCAGCCGGCGCGCACCACGTGGCCGCCGCTCCGCGAGGACCAGCCGTGCGCACGGCCGCCCAGCCAGTCGACGACGGCCTTGGCGGACTGGACGTCGGAGCGGCCGCCGATGTCCGTGCACCCGTCGGAGCGGTTGGTTCCGGTGAGGTCGACGAGGGCGACGGCGTAGCCGCGCGGGACGAAGTAGTTGTCGTAGTACAGCGGGAACTGCACGGGGTTGCCCTGTGCGTCGTACGTCTTGCGCTGGCTCTCGTTGCCGCGGCCGCAGCAGGAGTAGTAGGGGCTGGCGTCCATGATCACGGGGACGCGGCGGCCCTGTTCGGCCGCCTCCCGGGGGCGGATGATGTCGACGGCGACCCGGTCGGTGCGGCCGTCGCCGTCACCGTCGATCCCCGTGTCCACCCACACGGATTCGCGCACGGCGCGGTCGTACGAGTAGACCGGTCTGCTTTCTCCCGGCGGTTTTCCGCCATGCTGTGCCGTCGCGGCGCGCGCAGTGCCGGGAATGGCCGCAAGAACAGTGGTCAGGGCGGCGAGAACCGCCACGAGCAGGGTGGTCCAGGGTATGCGGGTGACCCGCCTGTGTATGGGCACGGCGGGACCGTAGCGCGAGTCAACTCCCGTACAGAAGGGGGGTGACGGTGGCCGGAAGTGGTCCGGGAGGCGTTGATGTCAGGCGCATGTCGATCACATGTCGCAATCCGCCATGGACATACCCTGGCCCCCGGTGAGTACATAGGCTGCGATCAGCCCTTCGCCCCCTACGAGTTGGAGTGACTCGTGCGTCACAGACTCATCGTCCCCGGCGCGGCCGCGGCGTTCCTCATGCTGGCCGTCCCGGCGTCCGCAGCCGAGCCCACGCCCGGCGCACCCGGCATCGGGGACTCGTACTACCCGGAGGCCGGGAACGGCGGGTACCAGGTCTCCCACTACGACCTGCGTCTGACGTACCAGCCGAGGACCGACCGGCTGGACGGCACGGCGACCCTGATCACCACCGCCACCCAGGACCTCTCGCGCTTCAACCTGGACTTCCTGCTGGACGTCAAGGACGTGCTGGTCGACGGCAAGAAGGCCTTCTTCACCAAGTCCGGCACCCACGAGCTGGAGATCACCCCGGCGGCGCCCCTGGAGAAGGGCAGGCAGGTCAGCGTCGTCGTCCGCTACAGCGGCATCCCCTCGCAGGTGAAGGTCGACGGCTCAAGCTCCTGGATGCGCACCCCGGACGGCGCGGTGATCGCCAACGAGCCGGAGGCCGCGGCCTGGTGGTTCCCGAGCAACGACCACCCGCGCGACAAGGCGACGTTCGACGTCTCGGTGTCCGTGCCGGACGACGTCCAGGCGATCAGCAACGGCGTGCTGGCCTCGAAGTCCTCCAAGTTCGGCTGGACGCGCTACAACTGGCGCTCCACCAAGCCGCAGGCCACGTATCTGGCCACGCTGGCGGTCGGCAAGTTCGACATCACCACCGGCACCACGTCGAACGGCCTGCCGATCGTCAACGCGTACAGCAAGGACCTGGGCGACAACCTCGACTCGGCCAAGGCGAGCGTCGAGCGCACGAACGAGATCCTGGACTGGGAGTCGTCGGTCTTCGGCCCGTACCCCTTCACCGCGGCCGGCGGCTACGTGCCCAACGTGCCCACGCACTACGCGCTGGAGACCCAGACCCGCCCGTTCTACAGCCCGGCGCAGTTCGCCAACGGGGCCAACACCTCGGTGGTGGTGCACGAGCTGGCGCACCAGTGGTACGGGGACAGTGTGTCGGTGAAGAACTGGCGTGACATCTGGGTCAACGAGGGCTTCGCCTCCTACGCCCAGTGGCTGTGGTCGGAGAAGGAGAACGAGGGCACCGCCCAGCAGCTCGCGGACTACATCTACGCGAGCGTCCCGGCAGACAACGACTTCTGGAAGGTCAAGCCGGGCGACCCGGGTCCGGAGAACCAGTTCCACGGCGCGGTGTACAACCGTGGCGCGATCGCGATCCAGGCGCTGCGCAACACCGTGGGCGACAAGGCGTTCTTCGAGACCCTCAAGAAGTGGCCGACCGTGAACAAGTACGGCAACGGCTCGGTCCAGGACTTCCAGGCGTTCGCCGAGAAAGTCTCGGGCAAGAACCTGCAGAAGCTGTTCGACACCTGGCTGTTCACCACCGCCAAGCCCTCCGCCGCGGACGCCGCCTCGTACGGCATCGGCAAGGCCCCGGCGGGCGCTTCCCTGCGGGCAGCCGGCAAGCCGGCGGAGCCGAAGTCCTGGAAGAAGATCCAGTCGGCCCAGCTCGGCCACGAGCACTGACCGACCGACCGCACTTTCTGCTGTGACACCCTGCTGTGACACCACCGGTTTCACACCGGTGGTGTCACAGCAATACTGACATGGTGATGCTCACCATCGACGAACTGGCCGCCCGCGCCGGGATGACCGTGCGCACCGTCCGCTTCTACGGCACCCGCGGGCTGCTGCCCCCGCCCGAGATCGGCCCCCGCCGGGTCGGGCACTACGGGCCCGAACACCTCTCCCGGCTGGCCCTGATCGAGGAGTTGCAGCGCCAGGGCCTCACGCTCGCCGCCATCGAGCGCTACGTGCAGGGCCTCCCCGCGGACCTCAGCGCCCGTGACCTGGCCATCCACCGCGCGGTGGTGGCCTCCTGGACGCCGGACGCGGCGGAGGAGACCACGCGCGAGGAGCTCGAACGCCGCGCGGGCCGGGCCCTGACCGAGGAGGACGTCGAGCGGCTCGCCGCCATGGACGTCCTCGAACGGGCGGACGGGGACGGGGTGTTCCGGGTGGACCGCGGGCTGCTGGGCCTGGGCGTGCAGCTGCTGGACGTCCCGATCCCGCTGGAGACCCTCCTCAAGGCCCGCACGGTGCTGGTGGACCAGGCGCGCGCGACCGCCCGGGAACTCACCCGTCTCTTCCACGACGAGGTGTGGGACCCCGAGCGGGTCGACGCCATGAAGTCGCTCTCCGCCCACATGCAGCCGTTGGTGGTCCAGGCCCTGGTGACGGCCTTCCAGCGGTCGCTCAAGGAGGAGCTGCGGGCGGTCAGTCGGTGAAGGTCTCCCCCTTCTCCGCCTTCTCCAGCAGCAGGGCGGGCGGGGCGAAGCGCTCGCCGTAGGCGGCCTGGAGTTCCCGCGCGCGGGCCGTGAAGCCGGGCAGGCCGCCCTCGTAGCCGTTGATGTACTGCAGGACGCCGCCGGTCCAGCCGGGGAAGCCGATGCCGAGGACCGAGCCGATGTTGGCGTCGGCGACGGAGGTGAGGACGCCCTCCTCCAGGCAGCGGACGGAGTCCAGCGCCTCGGAGAACAGCATCCGCTCCTTCAGGTCCTCGAAGGGCACGGCCGCCCCCGCCCGGCCGAAGTGCTCGGCCAGGCCCGGCCAGAGCCCTGCGCGCTTGCCGTCCACGTAGTCGTAGAAGCCCGCGCCGCCGCTGCGGCCCGGGCGGCCGAACTCCTCGACCATGCGGTCGATGACGGTGTCGGCGGGGTGCGGGGTCCAGGTGCCGCCGCTCTCCTCGACCGCCTTGCGGGTCTCGTCGCGGATCTTCCGCGGCAGGGTGAGGGTCAGCTCGTCCATCAGGGAGAGCACCTTGGCCGGGTAGCCGGCCTGGGCGGCGGCCTGCTCCACGGAGGCGGCGGGGACGCCCTCGCCGATCATGGCCACGCCCTCGTTGATGAAGCGGCCGATGACGCGGGAGGTGAAGAAGCCGCGCGAGTCGTTGACGACGACGGGCGTCTTGCGGATCTGCCGGACGAGGTCGAAGGCGCGGGCCAACGCCTCGTCGCCGGTGCGCCCGCCCTTGATGATCTCCACCAGCGGCATCTTGTCGACGGGCGAGAAGAAGTGCAGGCCGATGAAGTCCGCGGGCCGCTCGACGCCTTCGGCGAGCAGGGTGATGGGGAGGGTGGAGGTGTTGGAGCACAGCAGGGCGTCGGGGGCGACGACGTGCTGGACCTCCTGGAAGACCTTGTGCTTGAGGGCGGGGTCCTCGAACACGGCCTCGATGACGGCGTCGCAGCCGGCCAGCTCCGCCACGTCGGCGGTGGGGGTGATGCGGGCGAGCACGACGTCGCGCTCGGCCTCGGTGGTGCGGCCCTTGGCGACGGCCTTGTCCAACAAGCCCTCGGAGTAGGCCTTGCCGTGCCGGGCGTTCTCCAGGGTGACGTCCTTGAGGACGACCTCGATGCCCGCGCGGGCGCACGCGTAGGCGATGCCGGCCCCCATCATGCCCGCCCCGAGCACGGCCGCCCTGCGCACGGGCCGCGGCTCGGTGCCCTGCGGGCGGCTGCGGCCGGCGTTGACGGCCTGGAGGTCGAAGAAGAAGGCCTGGATCATGTTCTTGGAGGTCTGGCCCGCCACCAGCTCCGTGAAGTACCGCGCCTCGATGACCTGGGCGGTCTCGAAGTCGACCTGGGCGCCCTCGACGGCGGCCGCCAGGATGTTGCGCGGGGCCGGGTAGGGCGCGCCGCCGGTCTGCTTGCTCAGCGTGGCCGGGAAGGCGGGCAGGGCCGCGGCGAAGGTGGGGTCGGCCGGGGTGCCGCCGGGGATCCGGTAGCCCTCGGCGTCCCAGGGCTGGCGGGCGTCGGGGTGGTCGTTGATGAAGGCATGGGCCTTCGCGAGCATCTCCTCCTCGGTGTCGGCCACTTCGTGGACGAGCCCGGCCGCCAGGGCGCGCCGCGGGCTGTACTGGGTGCCCTGCAGCAGCACCTTGAGGAGCGCGTCGGCGATGCCGAGGAGCCGTACGGTGCGGACGACGCCGCCGCCCCCGGGGAGCAGGCCGAGGGTGACCTCGGGGAGACCGATCTTCGAGCCGGGGGCGTCGAGGGCGATGCGGTGGTGGCAGGCGAGGGCGATCTCGTAACCGCCGCCGAGCGCGGCCCCGTTGAGGGCGGCCACGACGGGCACGCCGAGGGTCTCGATGCGGCGCAGGTCGCGCTTGACGCGCAGGCCGGCGTCGAAGGCCTGCTGCGCGCGGTCGGGGGTGACGGCGATGAGCTCGCGCAGGTCGCCGCCGGCGAAGAAGGTCTTCTTGGCCGAGGTGACGACGATGCCGCGGATGCCGTCCTTCTCGGCCTCCAGGCGGTCGGCGACCTCGGCGAGGGACTGCTGGAACGCGGCGTTCATGGTGTTGGCGGACTGACCGGGGTCGTCGAGGACGAGGGTGACGATGCCGTCGTCGCTGCGCTGCCAGCGGATGGTGCTGCTCATGTCGGGGCTCCTGAGGGCGTGTTCGGGGGGCGGAAGGAATCTGCACCCCGTCAGGGGCGCGGGGAACTGCGCGACCAGCCACGGCGCACCCGCAGTCGACTGCGGGCCGGTGGGGGTTGCTCGCGCAGTTCCCCGCGCCCCTGACGGGGCGCCGTGGTACCGGGCGCTACCTAAATGCGCTCCACAACGGTGGCGATCCCCATCCCACCCCCCACGCACAGCGTGACGAGCCCATAGCGCCCGCCGCGCCGCTCCAGTTCGTCCACGACCGTGCCGACGAGCATGGCGCCGGTGGCCCCCAGCGGGTGCCCCAGGGCGATGGCGCCGCCGTTGACGTTGACCTTCTCCAGGTCGACGCCCGTCTCCTCGACGAACCGCAGCACCACGGCCGCGAACGCCTCGTTGATCTCGACGAGGTCGATGTCGTCCATCGTCAGCCCGGCCTTGGCCAGCGCCTTCCGGGTCGCGGGGGCCGGCCCCGTGAGCATGATCGTCGGCTCCGAGCCGGAGACGGCCGCCGAGACGATGCGCGCCCGCGGCGTGAGTCCGTACCGCTCGCCCACCTCGCGGCTGCCGATGGCGACGAGGGACGCGCCGTCCACGATGCCCGAGGAGTTGCCCGCGTGGTGCACGTGGTCGATCTTCTCGACCCAGTGGTACTTCTGCAGCGCCACCGCGTCGAAGCCGCCCGCCTCGCCCATCGCCGCGAACGACGGCTTGAGCTTCGCCAGCGTCTCGGCGGTCGTGCCGGGCCGCAAGTGCTCGTCGCGGTCGAGGACGACGAGCCCGCTGCGGTCGCGCACCGGCACCA
Organism: Streptoverticillium reticulum; assembly: GCF_047456005.1. Classification (NCBI taxonomy): domain Bacteria; kingdom Bacillati; phylum Actinomycetota; class Actinomycetes; order Kitasatosporales; family Streptomycetaceae; genus Streptomyces; species Streptoverticillium reticulum. The sequence goes on from NZ_CP179755.1 coordinate 1,853,263, forward strand.
CCGAGCGCTCGAAGCGGCCGTCCTTCCAGGCCGCGGCGGCCCGTTCCTGCGAGCGGGCCGCGAAGGAGTCGACGTCGTGGCGGGAGTGGCCGCCCAGGGTGGCGATGAGGTCGGCGCCGATGCCCTGGGGGACGAAGCCGACGGTGTGGTTGGTCATCGGGTCACCGAACCACGCGCCGCCGTCGGAGCCGATCGGCACCCGGGACATCGACTCGACGCCGCCCGCCAGGACGAGGTCCTCCCAGCCCGAACGCACCTTGGCCGCGGCCAGGTTGACGGCCTCCAGGCCCGAGGCGCAGAAGCGGTTCTCCTGCACGCCGGCCACCGTGTCCGGCAGTCCGGCGGCGATGGCGGCGATGCGGGCGATGTCGGAGCCCTGGTCGCCGATCGGGCTGACGACGCCGAGCACGATGTCGTCGATCGCCGCCGGGTCCAGACCGGGCAGGCGGTGCCGGAGTTCGTGGATGAGGCCCACGACGAGGTCGATCGGCTTGGTGCCGTGCAGGGCCCCGTCGGCCTTGCCGCGGCCGCGCGGGGTGCGGATCGCTTCGTAGACGTACGCTTCGGTGCTCAAGGGTCGGCAGCCTTTCGAGAAGGATTCGTAGAGGGTCACGCGAGCAGGGAACGGCCGATGATCTCCTTCATGATCTCGGTCGCCCCGCCGAAGATGGTCGTGACACGGCCGTCGGTGAAGGCCCTGGCGACCCGGTACTCGGTCATGTAACCGTAGCCGCCGTGCAGTTGCAGGCACCGGTCGGCGACGCGCTTCTGCAGCTCGGTGGCCCACCACTTGGCCATCGCCGCGTGCACGGCGTCGAGTTCGCCGCGGTCGTGTGCGTCGATGCAGCGGTCGACGAAGGTGCGGGTGACGGCGCACTCCGTGGCCATCTCGGCGAGTTCGAAGCGGACGTGCTGGAGCCGGGCGAGCGGGCGCCCGAAGGCCTCGCGCTCCTTGACGTGGCGCAGGGTGGTCTCCAGCAGGTACTCGGCGGCGGCGATCGCGCCGACCGCTATGCACAGGCGTTCCTGCGGGAGGTTCTGCATCAGGTGCACGAAGGCGCCGTGGAGCTCGCCGAGCAGGTTCTCCTTGGGCACGCGGACGTCGCGGAAGAAGAGCTCGGCGGTGTCCTGGGCCTTGAGGCCGATCTTGTCGAGGTTGCGGCCGCGCTCGAAGCCCGGCATGCCGCGCTCGACCACCAGCAGGCTCATGCCCTTCGCGCCGCCCTCCGGCTTCGTGCGGGCCACCACGATCACCAGGTCGGCCAGAATCCCGTTGGAGATGAAGGTCTTTGAGCCGTTGAGCAGCCAGTGGTCACCGCGGTCCTCGGCGGTGGTGCGCAGGGCCTGCAGGTCGGAGCCCGCGCCCGGCTCGGTCATGGCGATGGCGGTGACGGTCTCGCCCGTGCAGAAGCCCGGCAGCCAGCGGCGCTTCTGCTCGTCGGTGCCCAGCGCGATCAGGTACGGGCCGATGATGTCGTTGTGCAGCTCGACGCCGAAGCCGGCGGCGCCGGAGCGGGCGAACTCCTCGGTGAGCACGGCGCCGAAGCGGTGGTCCGTGCTGCCTCCGCCGCCGTACTCCTCGGGGACGGTGATGCCGAGCAGCCCCTGCCGGCCGGCCGCCAGCCAGGCCTCGCGGGAGACGACGCCGTCCTTCTCCCACTGCTCGTAGTGCGGCTCGACCTCCTTGGCCAGGAAGGCGCGCACGGTCGCGCGGAAGGCCTCGTGCTCGGCACCGTAGATCTCACGCTTCATCGTGCGGGCCCTTCTGGAGCTGGTGGAGTCCGGGTACGTCCCAGTCACGGGCCACCTCCGCCGTGTCGGCCCCCGGCTGCGCGGGCGGGCGGCGCAGGGTGCCCGGGGTGGCGGAGAAGCGCGGGGCGGGGGCGGGCTGGACGAGGCCGCCGGGCGCGGCGAAGGTGCCGCGGGCGGCGAGGTGCGGGTGCTGCGGCGCCTCGCGCAGCGAGAGGACGGGCGCGACGCAGGCGTCCGTGCCGGCGAACACCTCGGTCCACTCGGCGCGGGTGCGCTGCCGGAAGCGGGCCGCGACGGCCGTGCGCAGCTCGCCCCAACGGGCCATGTCGGTACGGGCGTCGGCGGTGTTCTCGACGTTCTCGACGTTCTCGATGTTCTCGATGCCGAGGAGCCGGGCGAACTCGGCGTAAAAGCGCGTCTCCAGCGCGCCGACGGCCATGTATCCCCCGTCGGCGGTCTCGTACGTGCCGTAGAAGGGGGCGCCGCCGTCGAGGAGGTTGACGCCGCGCCGGTCCTGCCAGCCGCCGGCCGCGGTCATGGCGTGCAGCATGGCGGTCAGATGCGCGGTGCCGTCGACGATGGCGGCGTCGACGACCTGTCCGGTGCCGGCGGCGCGGGCGTGGTGGAGGGCGGCGAGGACGCCGACGACCAGGTAGAGGGAGCCGCCCGCGTAGTCGCCGAGGAGGTTGGCGGGGGCGTACGGGGGCCCGTCCGGCGGGCCGGTCAGGCCGAGGGCGCCGGTAACGGCGATGTAGCCGATGTCGTGCCCGGCGGTGGCGGCCAGCGGACCGTCCTGGCCCCAGCCGGTCATCCGCCCGTACACCAGGCGGGGGTTGCGGGCGAGGGCGGCCTCGGGGCCGACGCCGAGCCGCTCGGCGACGCCGGGGCGGTAGCCCTCGAGGAACACGTCGGCGCGGGCGGCCAGTTCGAGGACGGCCTCCCGGCCGGCCTCCGTCTTGAGGTCGACGAGGACCGAGCGCTTGTTGCGGTTGGTGATGTCGAACCGCGGGTCGACGCCGAGCCCGGGGCCGCCGGGCCGGTCGACGCGGACGACGTCGGCGCCCAGGTCGGCGAGGAGCATGGCGGCGAACGGCCCGGGGCCGATGCCCGCGAGCTCGACGACCCGCACTCCGCCGAGCGGACCGTCCGGACCGCTCCTCGCCCCTGCTCCTGTCCTTGCCATGCGTCCCCCAACACCCATGCCATGTGACACATTTGCTGTAACACCCGTGATGTTAAGAACGTGTTCCACTCTCCACAAGCCCTTCTACAGGCTCCCACCGAGAGTCACGCGGGTTTGGCATCCCGCGCGTGCGAGAAGAGTCGCTTCATGGCTTCCCTCCCGGTTGTCGATCTCCGCACCTGGCGGATCGACGACAGCCCTGCCGTGGTCGACCGAGCGCTGCGCACCGCCGGGTTCCTGCTCGTCACCGGGCATGGCATCGCTCCGGACCTGCGTGCCGCCGTCCGTGCGCAGGCCCAGGCGTTCTTCCGGCTTCCGGAAAGGACCAAGCGCCCGTACGCCGTCGAGGTCGGCGAGCGCGGCTGGCTCGGGCCGGGTGCCGAGGCCAACGGGTATGCGGAGGGCACCGAGACGCCGCCCGACCTCAAGGAGTCCCTGTCCTTCGCGGCGGAGGCCCCGGGCGGGGCCCCGCCCGCGGACCCCGAGTGGTTCGCACCCAACACCTGGCCCGCGGAGGTCCCGTCGCTCCGGCCCCTGGTGACCGTATACCTGGACCGGATGCGCCGTCTCTCGGACGGCATCCTGGAACTGCTGGGTGTCGCCCTCGGCGAGGGCGAGAACTTCTTCACCCGGCACACCACCCGCCCCACATGGGGATTCAACATCAACTGGTACCCGGGCGTACAGACGGTCGGGGCCCCGCAGCCCGGCCAGTTCCGCATCGGGCCGCACACCGACTTCGGCACGGTCACCGTCCTGGACCGGCAGCAGGGCCGGGGAGGGCTGCAGGTCTTCACCGACGAGGACGGCTGGCAGGACGCCCCGTACGACCCGGAGGCACTCACCGTCAACATCGGTGATCTCATGGCGTTCTGGACCGGAGGCCGCTGGCGTTCCGGCCGGCACCGCGTGCTGCCGCCACCGGTCGACGAGCCGTCCGAAGAGCTGATGTCACTGGTCTACTTCTATGAGTGCAACCCGGGTACAGACGTGCTCGGTATCGACTCACACCGCTACCTGAGAGAAAAACTCAACGCCATCCGCGTCCGCTGACGCCCGTCAGCGGGCATCGAGCTCGGCGACGAGCCGTTTGGGCGCAATGGTGCGATAGCTCTCCTCGACCCAGTCGCAGAGCAGCTCGACGGGCGCGCTCTCGCCCGTCAGCGGGATCGACACCCAGCCGTGCCGCCCCAGCCCGTACCCGCTCGGCACCGCGCCGGGAACGGCGAGCGCATGACCGTGCGCCTCCTCGTCCTTGAGCTTGACGCCGATGCCGGGGGTCTCGGTGTTCCCCTCCGACCCCAGGAAGACGAAGATCTTCTTGTTGACCTTGACGACCGCGTCCTCTTCCCAAGGGAACTCCTCGACCGCGCCGGGGAGCCCCAGCGCGAACGTGCGCACGGCGGCGCGGGCCTTGAGGGGAGCGGATCCGGTTGCGTTGCCTGCCATGTGCCCAAGCTAACCCGCACCACTGACAACGCGGCGGAACCGGATCACAGCAGTCCGGTCTCCTGCAGGATGCGCCGCACGGTCGCCACCGCGCTGTCCGGAAGGGGCGCCAGCGGGGCCGCGGTGGCCGGGCAGTCGATGACGCCGAGCAGATGCAGCGCGGCCTTGAAACCGCCGAGCGCGGAGGACGCGCCGCCCATGACGGCCGGATCCCCGGCACCGGTCAGGGCGAACAGGGCGGCCAGCCGGTCCTGTTCGGCGGCGGCCTCCGTCCAGCGGCCCGCGCGGGCGTGCTCGTAAAGGCGTACGTACCCATCCGGGTCGACGTTGCCGAGCCCCGGCACGATCCCGTGCGCACCGGCCAGCAGGGCGGCGTCCGCGGCCGGTTCGGAGCCGGTCAGCACGGAGAACGTGCCGTGCAGGCCCCGCTCGCGCAGCGCGACGAGCAGGCGCCGCAGGGCGTTGAGGTCGCCGCTGCTGTCCTTGAGCCCGGCCAGGGTGCCGTCCTCCGCGAGGGCGAGCACGGTGCGTGCGTCGAGCTTGGTGTGGACGGAGGAGGGGATGTCGTACCCGACGACCGGCAGCCCGGCGCCCTCGCGAACGCGCCGGAAGTGGGCGGCGGTCTCGTCCGGATGGGGCGTGACGTAGAAGGGCGCGGTGACGACGACCGCATCCGCCCCGAGGGCCGCGGCGGCCCGGGCATGGGCGAGGACGCGGGCGGTGCTCATGTCGATGACCCCGGCGAGCACGGGCACCCGCCCTGCGACGGCCTCGACGACCGTCGCCAGGACGGTGCGCCGCTGCGCGTCGTCGAGCAGGGCGGCTTCACCACTGGACCCGAGCGCGAAGACCGCTGCCGCGCCGGCGGAGAGGGTGCGCTCGACGAGGGCGGCGAGGGAGCGGCGATCGACCTCGCCAGCCGGGGTGAGCGGGGTGCAGAGGGGCGGGATGACGCCGGTGAGGATGGGGGTCACTCGGTGGTTCTTCCCCTGACCCGCCCCTTCCCACTCCATCGATCTGCGGCTCCGCCGCGTGGCGGGGCTCCGGGGCGCGCCCCGTCAGGGGCGCGGGGAACTGCGCGACCAGCCACAGCCGACCCGCAGCCGACGGAGAACGGTGCCCCTAAACCCCCCGCAGCGCCGCACGGCACAGCGCATCCGCCGCCCGCGTCGTCTCCGGCAGCCGGAATCCCCGCGCCAGCCGCAGCACCTGGGCGCACGCGCCGTCGAGGCTCACCCGGTGTCCCACGGACACGAACACCGGCTTCACGCCCTCCCGGGTGCGCAGCGCCCGCCCCACCTCCTCCTCGCCGTCGAGCAGCGGCGCCGTGTCGCCCCGCAGGGGACCCGGCTGCTCGTAGCGGAAGGTGAACGGGTTCTTCGCGACCCCGACGGTCGGCAGGCCGGTCAGCACCCCCAGGTGGCTCGCCAGGCCGAAACGGCGCGGGTGCGCCAGGCCGTAGCCGTCGCAGACGACCAGGCCGGGCTCCACCGTGAGCCGGTCCAGCGCGGCCAGCACGGTGGGGATCTCACGGAACGCCAGCAGTCCGGGCACGTACGGGAAGCTCACCCGGCCCACGGCCGTCGCCTGTCCCACGACCTCCAGCGTGGCCGCGTCCAGCGCCACGGCCGCCGCGGCGACGACGTCCCGCTCGTCGTCGTAGGCGACGTCCACGCCCACCGCGACCAGCGGCGCGTCCGGCGCCGGGCCGGGCTCGTCCAGGATCACGCGGCCCCGCAACTCGTCCTGGACGGCGGTCGCTTCCGCCTCGGTCGTGGGCCAGTCGGGCGGCACACTGCGGGACGTATCGGTCATGGCACTGGTCATAGTGGCTCCCACGCTACGGCACGGGCGTAGCCTGTCGATCATGTTCGTAATGGAGCTGACGTACATCGCACCCATCGACCGCATCGAGGCCGCCCTGCCGGAGCACGTCGCCTGGCTGGACTCGCACTACGCGTCCGGGGTCTTCATCGCCTCCGGGCGCAAGGACCCGCGGGACGGCGGCATCATCATCGCGCTCGGCGACGACCGCACGAAGATCGAGGAGATCGCCAAGAGCGACCCCTTCAGCGTCGCGGGGGTGTGCGAGTACACGATCACGAAGTTCATCGCGACGAAGACCGCCGAACCGCTGGAGCAGTACCGCGAGACGCTACCGTCCTGATCGCCCCAGCCGGGCGATCCGGCCCTTCTCCCCCGCCGCCCAGCAGCCGCCGTCCGGGGCGCAGACGACGGTGTCGTACGAGCCGGTGTCGAAGCCGTGCCAGCTGCGGCCGCCGTCCGTGGTGAGGTCGCTGCCCGTCGGGCCGACGGCCAGGGCCGTGGTGCGGCTGTGCGGCAGCCAGGCGGCACCGGAGCGGTAGGCGGCGGGCGGGAGTCCGGCCTCCGTCCACGTGGCGCCGCCGTCGCGGCTGAGCGCGGCGGCGTGCGGGGACGCCTGACCGGCGCGGTAGTCGCCGCCGACGGCCAGCCCGTGCGTACGGTCGCGGAAGGCGAGCGCGAAGACGCCCCGGGCGGGGTCGCCCGCCGGTACGGGTGCGGCGGAAGCCGTCCAGGTGCGGCCGCGGTCGGCGGAGTGGAGGACGCGGGAGACGGCGCCGCCTCCCGTGGCGATCCACGCGTCGTGGCGGCCCGAACTCACCACGCACTGGCCGCTGGCCGCGAAGGCGGCCTCGCCGGGCAGGGCGGGCGGCATGCCGGCGGAGGGCAGGACGTGCCAGCTGCGGCCACCGTCGCCGGTGCTCAGCACGCGGAACCGCCCGTCGACGGGGTCGCCGAGGGCGATGCCGTGCCGGTGGTCGAAGAAGGTCATGCAGTCGTAGAAGGCCTTGGGGTCGGTGTTGCGGAAGGCCTCCGTCCAGGTGCGGCCGGCGTCGTCGGTGCGCAGGATGCGGGAGGCCTCGCCCTCGCCGATGGCCAGGACCACGGCGTGCCGGGCGTCGGAGGCCTTGACGTCGCGGAACTCCAGGGCGCCTGCGCCGGGCGGGGAGACGGTGTGCCAGCGGTGACCGCCGTCGCGGGTGAGCAGCACGGTGCCCTTGGTTCCGGCGGCCCATGCGGTGGACCGGCTCACGGCCGCGAGCCCGCGGAAGCGGGCGTCGGTGCCGGCCGGTTTGACCTCCCAGGACCAGGAAGGGTGCGGGGCCGCCTGGGCCGGTGTCTGGAGAACGAGCCCGCAGACGACTGCGGCCAGTGCGGCCAGGCCGCGTCTCACTGTCCCACTTGTCATGGACGGGCAAGCTAGCGGAGGCCGGGCGGTGGCGTCCACGCCCCGAGACCGTCAAACGTTCATCCTTTCGGCCAGTGGCTTGTGGCTGGACGGTCGATCCGCGCGTGCGGGCGGCTGCCTAGCGTCGAGGGCATGACGCAGATGCCTCCGCCGGCGGTCGCCGGTGCGCGCCCCAGGACCGCCCGCGGACGAGGCTGGCTGGCGGCCGCCCTCTGCGGACTGTGGGTGTGCGAGGGCCGTCTGCTCGGCAGAACCGGCACCTACTCGTCGTACTCCGCCGCCGCGCACCACGCGCATCTGCTGGTGTGGATCGCCGGGCTGCTGGTGGCGCTGTGCGTGCTGCCGTGGGGGCCGCTGGCCGTGCGGGCCGCGGCGGCCGTCGGGGTGTCCTGGGCGGTGACCGGCCGGCTGCTGGCGGCCGGGCAGCCGATCCCCGTCTGGGGCCTGACCGAGAGCGCGGCCCTGCTGGTGCTGCTGTGCCTGGTCTCCTGGCGCACCACGGTGCGGCCGGCCGTGCCGCTGGGGATCGCCCTGGCGGCCGGGGTGCTGGCCGCGCCGGTCCGGGACGCGGACGCGAGCGGCACGACCGTCGTCGCGTCCGCGCTCGTCGTGGCCGGCGTCGCCGCGCTCGGGCTGTGCCTGCGCTACCGGGACGCCGAGCGCGCCCAGGCGGTGGCCGCCGCGCGCGAGGCCGAACGCCTGGAGCTGGCGGGCGAGCTGCACGACTACGTCGCCCACCACGTGCAGGCGATGACCCTGCTGGCCAAGGCCACCGGATCGCTGGCGCAGGACGAGCGGGTGGCCGCCTCGCTGCGCAACATCCAGGAGGCCGGCGACGTGGCCATGACGACGGCCCAGCGGCTGCTCAAGGTGCTCCAGCAGGACCACCCGCGCCGGGAGCCGCTGCCGGGTCCGGACCGGATCGCCGAGCCCGTCGAGGCCTACCGCCGCGCGCATCCCGACGCACACGTCACCTTCGACGTCGACCCGTGCTTCGGCGCCGGGCTGGCCCCCGAACTGGCCGCGTCCGTACACCGGATCATGGACGAGGCCTTGGCCAACGTGGCCAAGCACAGCCCCGGCGCCTCGGCGGTGGACATCACGCTGCAGCGCTCCGGGGAGCGGCTCTTCGTGTCCGTCCGCGACGACGGTGACCGCGGGGCACCTCCGCGGCCGCCCGAGGAGAGCGGCGGGCTGGGCCTGGTGGGCATCACGGAGCGCGCGGATGCGATCGGGGGCTCGTTGACGGCGGGGCCGGCGCCCGGGGGCGGGTGGGAGGTGCTGGCCGTCCTGCCGGTCCAAGCGTGACGCAGGTCACGCTCGATTCATCGCACTGTCGTAATGGTTCCAACGTCTCACCCTTCGAGGAAGGCACGGACCGCACCACCCGGACATCAACCGCAAGGGAGCAGGCGTTGTCCACTGTCATCGACCAGGCTGTCCAGGCACGGCTCATCGCGTCGACTCCGCCGACCCGTACGGTCCGGGCCCGTCTGCGGTACGCGAGTGCCGATCCCTTCGCCGTCCACGTCGTCTTCCCGCCCGCGGCCTCGCTCGACGGATCCGAGGTCTCGTGGATCTTCGCGCGGGAACTGCTGGCACGGGGCCTGCTCACACCCTCGGGCACGGGCGACGTCCGCGTCTGGCCCTGCGGGCCGCAGCGCACGGTGCTGGAGCTGCACGCGACGGAGGGCGTGGCGATGGTGCAGATCGACACGGCGGAGCTGCGCGGTTTCCTGGCGGGCTCGTACGCGGTGGTCCCTGCGGGGGCGGAGGGGGTCCACCTGGACGTGGAAGGCGACCTGGCGGCGCTCCTCGCCCCGTAGCGGGCGAGCACCTCGGCTGCAGCGCCGTCGCGGCTGGTCGCGTCCCGTAAGGGGCGCGGGGAACTGCGCGACCAGCCACGACGCGCCCGCAGACGACGTGTCGCGCTCCCTACGGAACGCTGAGGTACACCGACCAGTCCGTCCCCGGCAGCACATGCGCATGCCACGCCCGCGCATAAGCGGGCAGATACGGATCCCCCGGGTCGTACAGCATCGCCACCGGCATCGTGGATGCGGCATCCACGATGCCCCGCACCGTCGTCGACCGGTTGTTCCCCATCGTCTCCGCGGACGCGCACCCCGCCTCGTACGCGATCGGCTGCGCCCGCGGCCCCGTCACCACGCACGGTGCCCTCACCCCCAGCCGCCCCAACTCCTGTGCGGCGCGCCGGTACCGCACGGTCGTGTCCCGCGCATCGGCGGTGTTCAGCCGCAACTCCTTCAGCTGCACGGCACCGTGGGCAACCAGCACCACGCACACCACGCCCGTCACCACGCGCCATCCCCGGGCCACCCGCACCACAAGTCCCGCCACCGGCAGGGAAAGCAGCGCATACACGGGCAGCAGGAACCGCGGCGCCGAGTAGTCCAGCAACAGCAGGTACGGCGCCGCCAGGGCCACCGCGCAGGCGACGGGCAGCAGCGTCACCGCCCTCTCCGCCCTCTCCCCCACCGCGCACGCCGCCGTGACCAGCAACGGCAGCAGCAGCCACCACAGTGCATGCGTCACCGACGGTCCGGCGATGTGGCAAGGGCGGCACAGCTGCGGCCCGTTGAGGCTGCGGTACGCGGCCCGCAGGCCCGCGCCGAGGTGGGCGCCCATGCCGCCCTCGGTGTCGCTGGAGAGCGACAGCCGGTTCCCGATGCCACCGAAGCGGACGTACGCCTCCACCGCCCACTGCACCCCGCCCAGCGCGAGCCCGCCCAACACGGCGGCCACGGTGCCGGGCCGGCGCCAGTCCCGGACCCCGGCGCACACGGCGAGCAGGGGCAGGGCGAGCCAGACGGCGTCGGGTGCGCGGAAGAGGGCGGCCGCGGCGAGCGTGGCGGTGAGGGCGGCGAGGGCGCGGCGGCGTCCGTCGCCGCGGGTGCGCAGGAACCACCCCGCCGCGGCGACGGCCGACAGCGCGATCCACAGGTTCGGCATCACCTCCGGCCCGCTGAGCACCGTGATCCACAGCCCGGCGAAGAGCAGCGCCGCGAGTGCGACGCGCGCCCGGCCCACCAGCGGCTGCCAGACCGCGAACGCGGCGTGGAGCGCGGCCGAGGACAGCAGCACCAGCACCACGCGCAGCACGGGCACGGAGGAGGTGAGGGCGACGACGGGGGCGACGAGGAAGCTCACGCCGCGCGAGCGCGGCGCGCTGAAGAACGCGGCCGGGTGGCGGGGATCGACCTGGGAGAGGTACACGGTCTCGTCCCAGCCGAGGTCCATGTGCGCGACGGCGTAGCAGAGTTGCACCACCGCGTACCCGGCCGCGACGGCCACGAGCCACCCATCGGGCGCCCGCCGCCCCGTAGTTGCCATGCGCCTCTTTTACCGCATCCGCGACTACCGCGTCTGCGGCTACCGCGTCTGCGGTCCCTTCGACGTCCCCTTCTCCGTCCCCTTCGCCCGCTCCCGGGACGCGGTGATCTCCGCCTCCGCCGCGGCCCGGTCCGCCCAGCATGCGCCCTCGACGGACTTGCCGGGTTCGAGCTCCTTGTAGACCTCGAAGAAGTGCTGGATCTCCAGCTTGTCGAACTCGGGCAGGTGGCGCAGGTCGCGCAGGTGCTCGTGCCGGGGGTCGCCGACGGGGACGCACAACACCTTGTCGTCCTCGCCCTGTTCGTCCGTCATGCGGAACATGCCGATGGCGCGGCACCGGATGAAGACGCCGGGGAAGGTGGGGTCGCCCGCGAGGACGAGCGCGTCCAGCGGCTCCCCGTCCGCGCCGAGCGTGCCGTCGACGTATCCGTAGTCGGCGGGGTAGCGGGTGGAGGTGAACAGCATCCGGTCCAGCCGGATGCGCCCCCGTTCGTGGTCCATCTCGTACTTGTTGCGGCTGCCTTGCGGAATCTCCACGACGACGTCGAACTCCACGGGCGCGCTCCTCGGTAGCGGTGGGCCGGCCGGCACCCCATGGTGGCGCGGTACGCCCCCGCGCGCCATGGCGCCCCGTAAGGGGCGCGGGGAACTGCGCGACCAGCCCCCACCGGCCCGCAGCCGAACGCACCACCCCAGAGGTCCGGGGCGAAGCCCCGAGAACGTCGACTACGGGCGCGTCGTGGTTGCTCGCGCAGTTCCCCGCGCCCCTACCGGGCACCGGTCCGGCACCCGCGCCGCAGGCACCCGGTGCTCCGTCACCACGATCTCCCGTGCCGCAACGCCGGGTTCACCGGCGGACCGGTACGTCAGGACGACCACGCCGGCCGCCGCCACGGCTCCGGCCGCAACGGCCAGCAGGCCGCCGGCCAGGCCGTACCGGAAGCCCTCCCCCAGCACCACGACGCCGACGGCCGCGGCCACCACCGGGTTGACGATGGTGACGGTCGACAGCGGGGCCGCCAGTCCGGCGCCCCGGTAGGAGGCCTGGGACAGCAGCATCCCGGCCGTGGCGAGCGCGGCGATCACGGCGAGGGCGGGCAGCAGCGCGCTCATGCGGTGCGCCTCGAGGTCCTCGTCGGCGGCCTTGGTGAAGACCGAGCCCATCCCGAAGGCCGCCCCCGCGGCCGCCGCGAGCACCACGCCCCGCACGACGGGTCTGCGCATGCAGCGCGCGAGCAGCAGCAGCGCCGCCACGGCCGCGAGCACGGCGACGGTGAGGGCCGTGCGCTGGGCGCTGCCCAGGGACTCGGTGCGCGACGGGCCGGTCAGGCTCAGCAGCCCGGCGAGGCCCGCGGTGGCCAGGAGCGCGCCGCGCCATCCGGCGGCCCCGACGGGGCGCCGGTCGAAGAGCGCCGCCATGGGCAGCGCGAAGACGATCGTCAGCGCGCCGAGCGGCTGCACCAGGCTGAGCGGCCCGAAGGCGAGCGCCACCACGTGCAGCCCTGCGCCGGCGCACGTCAGGGCGACCGCGCCCCACCAGCCTGCGCGGCGCAGCGGCAGATACGCCCCTCCGTCGTCCTCCTCGGTGGCGGCGACCCGCTCCTGTGCGATGGCCGCGGCCGCGTAGCAGCCGGCGGAGACCAGGCAGAGCAGGACGGACACCACCAGCGCGCTCACCGCTCTCCTCTGCGAGCCGTCCCGAAGTCGTCCATGTCTCCACGATGCCTCGCGCCGGAGGCTCCCGTCGTCGTCCCTGAGGACGGATCTTTTCCTCCTCCCGGGGGAGTACGGACCTGACGCGGCCTCGGGGTACCGGGCCGCGCGCCCGGGCCCGCGACCACAACGGGCGTATGCCGTCTAAGCATTCGTCGACACCTGCGAAGAATCCGGTACGGGTTTGCGGGCTGTCCGGAAACTTTATTGCACTCGTCAGGCGTCTATGAAAACTCTATGAGGGCTCAAACGGGGAATTGATGCACATTTACGGGGGGAAAATTCCATGTCCGACACCACGCGGATTTGGCATGCTCGCGACTTCGGCGAGCCGGCCGGCGGGGGCGGTCACGTCACGGTCATAGGCGCCGGAATAGCCGGCCTGGTGGCCGCCTACGAGCTGGAGCGGCTCGGGTACCGGGTGGACGTACTGGAGGGCAACACGCGCATCGGCGGTCGCATCCACACCCACCGTTTCGGCTCCGGCCCGGGTGCGCCGTCCGTGGAACTGGGCGCCATGCGCATTCCGACGCACCACCGGCGCACTCTCGAATACATTCGGCGGCTGCGCCTGGGCAGCAAGCTGCGCGTGTTCACGACACTCCTGTCGGAGGAAAATGCATTTCTGCAGACGGCGGGCGGTTTCGTCCGCATCAAGGACGCCTCCGGCCCGCTGCGCGAGGCGTTCCGGGCCGACCTGGCCGCGCACTGCCCCGGGCGGGAGTACGGCGACGATGTCGTGACCTTCGGCGCGTGGCTGACGGCCATCGTCGACGCGACCGCCCCGCCGGACCTGCGCGAGGCGCTCCGCGAGGACCTGCGCCGCCAACTGCTGGACCTGGTGGCCCACGTGGACCTCGCCCGTCACCTGCGCGGCGCCGCCCGGGACCGGGTCGACCTGCACTCGCTCTTCACGGCCCACCCGGGCGTCCGGGCGGGCTGCAGCGGGCGGCTGAACAGCTTCCTCGACGACATCCTGACCGAGACGTCCCCGGCGCTGCTGCGGCTGGACGGCGGGATGGACCAGCTGCCGCGCCGGCTTGCGGGGCAGCTGCGCGCGCCGGTGTCCTTCGGGCACCGGGTCGTGGGCATCGACGTGCGCAGCGACGACGTGGTGCTGCGCATCCGCTCGGGCCCGCGCATCATCGTCCGGCGCAGCGACTTCGTCGTCTGCACGGTGCCGTTCCCGGCACTGCGGAGGATGCGTCTGACGGGGCTGGACCCCGACAAGGTGGCGGTGCTGGAGGAGGTCGACTACTGCCCGGCCACCAAGGTGGCGTTCCACTGCCGTGAACCGTTCTGGCGCGAGGGCGGGATACGCGGGGGCGCCTCCTTCACCGGCGGGCGGATCCGGCAGACCTACTACCCGCCCGTCGACGGCGACCCGGGCCGCGGCGCCGCGCTGCTGGCCAGCTACACCATCGGCGACGAGGCCGGGCGGCTGGGCAGGATGCCGGCCCGGCGTCGGCACCGGCTGGTGCTGCAGGAGCTGAGCGAGGTCCACCCCGAGCTGCTCTCGCCGGGCATGGTCCTGGACGCGGTGAGCGCGGCCTGGGCGGACTCCCCCTGGACGGGCGGGGGTTGCACCACCCGGTGGGGCAAGAGCGCGCAGGAGTGCGAGGAGGAGCTCGCGCGCTCCTCCCGTCCCGTGAACCGGCTGTTCTTCGCCGGAGAGCACTGCTCGACCGCCCCGGCGTGGATCGAAGGGGCGATCGAGTCGGCGCTGCGCGCCGTCGAGGAGGTCGAGTCCTTCGCGCCCGGCCGCCGGGCCCCGGCGGTATCCGGCCACCACGACCCCGCCGGAGCGTTGTGATGAGCGTCTTCGACCTGCCGCGGCTGCACTTCGCGGGCACCGCGACGACCAAATTGCCGACCGGCCCGCGCAGCGGGCTGGTCGACCTGGCCGCCCAGCGTGCGCTGGCGCACGACGGGCGGCCGTTCCCCGCGGACCGGCCCGCCGCCGAGTACCACGCCCAGCTGCAGCAGGGCGGCCCCTGCTTCGGCGCCGACGGACGGCCGGATCCGCACGGGGAGTTCAGCGCCGCCAAGGGCTGGAACTTCGACGGCAACGGACACTTCTGGCTCGATGCGCGCATCGTGAGCGTAGAAGGACCGGACGGACGCGCAGACACCGGCGACCCGGTGGTGGGCCGGACGGTGGACGTCTGGGGCCACTACAACGAGTATCTGCGCACCACCGTGAACCGCGCCCGGATCTTCGATCTCGACCCGGCGTCCCGCTGGACCACGGCCCTGATGGTGGGGCGGTTCGGCTTCGGGCGCGTGGGGCGCTCGCACGACGAGGGCAGCGGCTACATGCTCAGCGGCCCGGTCGGCGGCTTCCTGCCGCCGCGCTGGGTGGACTTCGCCCGGATCCGGGATCTGGGCGAGGCCTCCGGGCACCCGTGGGCGTCTCAGCTGCGCTACTGCGCGGTGCACCAGTTCGTGGTCACCGCGGACGGCGACGGCGGCGGGCCGGAGTGGCTGCCCGACGCGGAGTCCTCCCCCGCGGTACGTACGTTGCGGGAGGCCGTCGAAAGGGGTGCGGACGGGCTCGTCGTGCAGTTCGCGCTGGACGGCATGACCACACCGCTGGTCCCGGACGCGCCGAGCCACTGGCGCGTCCGGGGCACCATCGCGCCCTGGCACGCGCACGAGCTGCGCACCCACCCGGCCGGGCGGCTCCTGGTCCCCCGGCAGGAGCGCGTGCTGCACCACCTCACCGTCGATGTCGCCGACGGGCGGGCGCAGTTCAACATGGTCTCCGCGGTGCCGGTCACCACCCGGGCCGCGCAGCCGGGCCCCGGCCCGCTGCACCGGCTCGGCCCGCCGCTGGACGCCGGCGACCTGGAGCTGCAGACCGCGGTGTCCGGGCGCCTCGTCGCCCGGCTGCCGGCGGCCGTCTACCGCGCCGGCGACCTCACCTCGGGCATCGTCCAGGTGCCCGCCGAGCCGGGCTGGGAGGAGGCGGAGCACCAGGCCCTGTGCCTGACCGGCTCCACCCCGGGCGGGCGGCGGGTGACACTGCTGACCGAGAAGGAGACCACCGTCCACACCGACGACGCGCTCCTGGTCCTGCACCACCGCGACCTCGCGCGCGGAGACGACCACACCGTGCGCGTACCGCTGCGCTCGTACGTCCGCGGCCGCCCCGCGGGCGTGGAGCGGGTGCACGTCCGGCAGTACTTCAACCCCCGCGCCCTGCCCGCCGACAAGGCGGCGGGCTCCCCGCAGGCCCGTACCGGCGACGCGGTGATCGTGGGCGTGGGCGACGGGGCCGGCGGCCACGCGGAGGAGTGCGTCGTACGGACCGACGAGCACGGCGACGGAACGCTCGTGCTGCGCGGCGAGCGGGCGGGCACCTGCCGCGTCCTGCTCTCCGCCGACCCCGACGACGTGCCGTGTCCCGGGCCCGGCGGCCCGGGCTCGGCGTGGGAGGCCTACGACGACGCCGACGCGCTCGGCTTCTGGGCGGGCGCCGGCTGGCTGGCCGTGCGCGTCCTGCCCGACGACTGGCACCTCGACGACATCCCGCGCCGGGACGTGGACTTCGCCCTGCTGCACCGGGAGATCTTCGCCTACTACGAGCAGATCTCCACCTTCATGCGCTCGGAGGTCTTCAGCCTGGCCGACCAGTGCAAGGTGGAGACGTACGCGGAGCTCGCCTGGCAGATGTGCGACCCGCGCAACAAGCCGAAGACCTACTACATGCCGCCCACCCGCGACCTGTCCGACCCCAAGGCCCGCCTGCTGCTGGCGTACCTGCGCAACCAGCAGGCGCGGGTGCGCCCGCCGCTCACCGTCCCGGCGCTGACGGGCACCGGCCCGGCGATCAGCACCCGCGGCGAGCTGTTGACCACGCTCAAGCAGGGAGCCGCACTCGAACTGGCCGTGACCCTGGAGTACTTGTACGCGGCCTTCTCCGTACCGGCCTACGGCGCCGGGCAGGAGTACGTGCGGCGCGGCCTGTGGACGCCGGAGCAGCTGGAGATCGCCTGCGGGCAGGGCGGGGCGACACTGGACGACGGGATCCGCGGCAGCCTGCTGAACGTGGCCCGCGAGGAGATGATCCACTTCCTGCTGGTGAACAACATCATCACGGCCCTGGGCGAGCCGTTCCACGTGCCGGCGATCGATTTCGGCACGCTCAACGCGGAGTTGCCGGTGCCGCTGGACTTCGCCCTGGAGGGGCTGAGCATCGGCAGCGTGCAGCGCTACATCGCGATCGAGCAGCCGGCGGGCCTCGCCCCGGACGTCCGCCGGGAGAACGGCGACGGCCGCAGCCGCGTGGTGCCGCTGGGCTTCACGTGGAACTCGGTGAGCGAGCTGTACGCGGGCATCCGGGAGGGCCTGCAGCGCGTCCCGGACCTGTTCCTGGTGGAGAAGGGGCGCGGCGGCGGCGAACACCATCTGTTCCTGCGGGAGTCCGTCAACGCTCATCACCCGGACTACCAGTTGGAGGTGGACGACCTCACCAGCGCCCTGTTCGCCGTCGACCTGATCACCGAGCAGGGCGAGGGCGGGGCGGTGCCAGCGGGGTCCGCCGGGCCCGCGGAGGCCTCGCACTTCCACACCTTCCTGCGGATGGGCGAGGTGCTGACGAGCGAGCGCGTGCCGGGCCCGCACGGCAGGCTGCTGCCGTGGAACCCGGCCTACCCGGTGCTGCGCAACCCCACCCTGGGGGCGGGCAACCCGGCCATGGAGTCGGTGACCGACCCCGAAGCGCGGGCGGTGGGGCGGCTGTTCAACCGCTCGTACCACATGATGCTGCAGCTGATGGTGCAGCACTTCGGGGAGAGCCCGGACGGCAGTCTGCGGCGGTCGAAGCTGATGAACGCCTCCATCGACGTGATGACCGGCATGATGCGCCCGCTCGCGGAACTGCTGGTCACCATGGAGTCGGGGCGGCGCGGCCGCACCGCGGGCCCGACCTTCGAGCTCGACGCCGTACCGGCCTGCATCCCCCGCCCGGACGTGGCGCGCCGTTCGCTGGCGCTGCGCTTCGAGCACCTGTCGGCGGCCGCGCGCAAGTGTGCTCCGGTGCCTGCGCAGGTCGCCGAACTGAGCGCCTTCTTCGCCGACTTCTTCCGCCGTGAGGGGACCTGAGGCATGACGCACCAGACGACACCGACGATGCTCGACACCGACGTCCTCATCGTGGGCGCCGGCCCGGTCGGCATGGCGCTGGCCCTGGACCTGCGCTATCGCGGCATACGGTTCTCGATACTGGACGCCTCGGACGGCACGGTCGTCCACCCGAAGGTGGGCACGGTGGGCCCGCGGTCCATGGAGCTCTTCCGCCGCTGGGGAGTTGCCGGGCGGATCCGCGACGCGGGCTGGCCCGGCGATCACCCGCTGGACATCGCCTGGGTGACCGCGGTCGGCGGCCACGAGATCCACCGGCTCCCCTTCGGCACCACCGACACCCGCCCGCCCCTGCCGTACACCCCCGAGCCGGAGCAGGTCTGCCCGCAGCACTGGCTCTCCCCGTTGCTGGCGCGGGAGGTGGGCGTGCACCCCGAGGGGCCGCTGCGGCGCGAGTGCCGGGTGGACGGCTTCCGCCAGGACCCCGACGGCGTCACGGCGTGGGCCACCGACCTGCGCACCCGTGAGCGGATGACCGTGCGGGCCCGCTATCTGGTCGCCTGCGACGGCGCCTCCTCCTCCCTGCGCAAGGCCGCGGGGATCCCGGCACCGTCCCGGCACGCGACCAGGGTCTTCCGCAACATCCTCTTCCGGGCACCACAATTACGCCGCCAACTGGGCGCACGCGGCGCCCTGGTGCACTTCCTCACCCAGCCGCCCGCCCTGCGCTTCCCGCTGCGCTCCATGGACGGGCGCGAGCTGTACCGGCTGACGGTGGCGGCGAGCGGGCACGCCGGGAACCGCGACCTCGACGAGGACGCCCTGGCCATGGTCCGGGCGGCCATCGCCTTCGACACCCCGCTGCAGATCGTCTCCGAGAACGTCTGGTACCTGACCCACCGCGTCGCCCGGCGCTTCCGCAGCGGCCGGGTGCTGCTGGCCGGCGACGCGGCGCACACGCTCTCGCCCTCCGGCGGCTTCGGCATGAACACCGGCATCTGCGACGCCGCGGACCTGGGCTGGAAGCTGGCCGCCGACCTGGCGGGCTGGGCGGGTCCCGGACTGCTCGACTCCTACGACACAGAGCGGCGCCCGGTGGCCGAGCGCAGCCTGGAGGAGGCCAACGTGAACCTGATGCGGACGATGGCCCGCGAGCTGCCGAAGGAGATCCTCCTCAACTCGGAGGACGGCGCCCGGGCCCGCGCCGAGCTGGCGAAGGAGCTCGAACGGGGCGGGGTGCGGGGCGAGTTCGAGGCGCCGGACGTGCACTTCGGCTTCCGCTACGCCTCGGACCTCGTCGTCGGCGACGGCGACAGCGACAGCGACAGCGACGGCGACGGCGACGGCGACTGGCGCACCGATGCGGTGCCCGGCGGCCGGGCCCCGCACGCCTGGCTGGACGAGGGGACGTCGACGCTGGACCTCTTCGGGCAGGGCTTCCGCCTGCTGTCTTTCACCGACGAGCCCGCGGCCCCTCCGACGGCCCTGGCAGCCCTGACAACGGCCTTCGCGGACCGGCGGGTTCCGCTGGGGACGACCCGCTGCCACGACGCATCGGTCGCAGCCCTCTACGGGAAGCCCCACGTCCTGGTCCGCCCGGACGGACACGTGGCCTGGCGCGGTACGCAACTGCCCGCCGATCCGGGCCGGCTCGCCGACACGGTACGAGGTGCACGATGACGGTACAGACCCCCGGACCCCCCGGGCCCTTCCGCACGGCCGACGTCCACCTCCCGGACCCGTACCCCCTCTACCGGCACTACCGCGCACACGACCCGGTGCACCGGGCGGAGGACACCTGGTACCTCTTCCGCCACGACGACGTGGCCCACGTGCTGACCGGGCGCGGGTACGGACGCGGGGCGCTCCCCTCCCGCATCCCGGACACCTGCCCGCACCTCAAGCGGACCGCCTCGCACTGGATGGTCTTCATGGACCCGCCGGAGCACACCCGGGTACGGGCGCTGGTGGCCAAGGCCTTCACCCCGCGCATCGTGGAGGGCCTGCGCCCGCGCATCCGCGAACTGGCGGCGGGGCTGATCGCCGAACTGGGCGCGGAGCAGGAGGCCGACCTGGTCGACCGCTTCGCGGCCCCCCTCCCCATCCTCGTCATCAGCGAACTGCTGGGCGTGCCACGGTCGGACCGCCCCTGGTTCCGCGCCCGCGCGGTGGACCTCCAGCAGGCCACCAGCTCACGGGTGGCCCGCAGGCCGGACGCCTTCGCGGTCGCGGACGCGGCTGCGCGGGAACTGGACGCCTATTTCCGCGAGGAGTTGGCGAGGCGCCGGGCGAAGGACGCGGAGGACGCGGAGGACGGTACGGACCTGATCGCGGCCATGCTCGGGGCCGCGGAGCCGGACGACGACGACACACTCGTGGGCACGTGCATCCACCTCCTGACGGCGGGCCACGAGACGACGACGAACCTGCTGGGCAAGGGCCTGCTGGCCCTGCTGGCCCACCCGGAACAGCTCGCGCTGCTGCGCGAACGGCCGGAGCTGCTCCCGGCGGCGGTCGAGGAACTGGTGCGCTACGACTCGCCGGTGCAGATGATCAGCCGCTGGGCGCACCGGGACGACGAGATCGGGGGCCGGACGATCAAGGAAGGCGAAAAGGTCACCATGGTCCTGGGCTCGGCCAACCGCGACCCGGACCACTTCACCGACCCCGACCACCTGGACATCCGCCGGGACGCACGGCGCCATGCGGGGTTCGGCATGGGCATCCACTACTGCGTCGGCGCCCCGCTGGCACGCGCGGAAGCGGAACTGGGGCTGGGGGAACTGCTGCGGGGCCTCCCGCAGCTGACGCTGGCGGACGAACCGGTGCGGTACGCGGAAGACTTGGTCTTCCACGGCCCGGAACGGCTGATGGTGCGGCCGGGCGGTGCCCCGCGAGGAGCGCGGGGCACCGCACGCCCGGCCTAGGGGGACCCGCAGCCGCCGTACTAGGCGGGGCCCCGCCGCCCCCGGCCCCACTCAGGACTGCGGCCGACTGCCGTGATTGGCGGCCTTCACGCGCGCCTTCCTCTTCTTACGGCGTCGTTTCGAGGACATGACGTCCCTCCTCTCCCGTACACCTCCACCCAATCTATCCCTATTGGCCGGGATGCGCCGGTCGAGCGGTTTCCACCAGCCCCGGCGGATCGGCTTCGCGACGGTGGCCGGTACGTGATCGCGCCCCGAAGGGGCGCGGGGAACTGCGCGACCAGCCACGGACGGCCTGCAGCCGACGAACCACTCACCGCTTAGCGGCGAACCACCGGTGCAAGTAGGCGTCCAGGACATCGGCCCGGTCGGCAATCAGCCCGATATGCCGGTCGGGCCGCACCAGGACGAGCCGGGCACGGGGCAGCCGCCCCGGCGCACCCCTCTCCAGCTTCGGCCGGAACACCTCCACCGGCACAGCGCACCGTGCGAGCACGTCCCCCAACTCGCCCCCGTCCACGTCCGCGCCGGGCGCGACCAGCAGCGTCCACCGCTCGTACGAGAGCAGGTCGTGCAGCCGCCACGGCTCCCCGTCCACCGTGACGGGAAGGTCCGGCAGCCGGTCGCCGGCCCGCAACCCGCCGCGTGCGGCGCGGTGTTCGGCCAGTGCGCCCTCGCGGTGATGCATGGTGAGGTCGCTGAGGATGGTGCGGATGCGCGCCGGGAACCACGTACTGCCGAGCAGCCGGGGCCCGAGCGTCCGCATGCCCAGCAGGGTCACGGCCGTGGGCGGCAGTTCGAGCACGTCGTGCTGCATCTCCCGCATCACCTTCTGCGCCGTGATCCGCTGCTCGGAGGCGTAGGTGCCGACGATCGCCTCGTCGGCCCAGCCGCGCTGCACGGCGGCGAGTTTCCAGGCGAGGTTGTGCGCCCCGCGCAGCCCGGTGTTGAGCCCGTGCCCTCCGATGGGGGCCCACAGGTGCGCGCTGTCCCCGGCGAGCAGGGCCCGCCCCTCGCGCAGCGTCGCGGCGAACCGGTCCTGGAAGCGGGCCCGGTTGGCCCACGGAGGGTCGGTCGGCACGAGTCGCACGTCGGGGTCGTGGACGGTGTCGGCGAGGAGCGCGCGCATCTCCTCGACACCGGGCGGCTCGACCTGCGAGGGGTCGGGGTCGGTGCGGAAGCAGAAGAACCGGTACCCGCCGCCGGGCCGGGGCGAGACGCCCATCGACGCCCCGCGCTCCAGGAAGAAGAAGCTCTGGTCCGGATGGTACGGGTGTTTCCACTCGACTTCGGCGTTGAGCTGCACGCACTGCAAATTCGGGCGCTTGTCCCCCTCGAAGGGGATGCCGAGCGATTTGCGCACGATGCTGCGGGAGCCCTCGCACCCCACGACCCATGCGCACCGCACGGTCCGCTGCGTCCCGTCGGCCGAACGCAGATCGACCTCGGCCCCGCCCTCGTGCGTCCGTACGCCCACGGCCTCCGTGGACCACTCCACCTCACCGCCCACTTCGACGAGCCGCTCGCCGAGCAGCCGTTCCACGGCGTCCTGTTCGATGGCCAGCGGCCGCGGGAACGGTGTGCGGGTGGCCGTCAGATCGATCGCGCCGACCTTGCGCCCTTCGGCGTGCACCTCGACCCGGCGCAACGGGAGTCCGGCGGCGAGAAACCTTTCGGCGCACCCGAGGTCGTCCAGCACCTCCAACTCCCGCTGCCAGATGACCCCGGCCCGCGCCTCCCGCTTCTCCCGCGCCTCCTTCTCCACGAGGACCACGTCCACCCCGTACTGCCGCAACCCCACGGCAAGTGCCAGCCCCGTGGGCCCGGCACCGATGACCACCACGTCCCGGACGTCATTCGCTGCGTTCGCTGCATTCACTGCGAGCTCCTCCCCCTGCGGAGTGCATGGTGCTCCCACTGTGCCTCGGCGGGGCGGTAGATCGTCAGGAATTGGCGGAAAAAATCCGTCGATCGCCTGGTTTTACTTCCTGTCCGGGTGGGGGTGAATCCCTTTGGTTCGCATGACGGAGCGTGTCCGCACGACTCTAAGGTGGCCGCGGGAATTCCGGAGTGGTAGCTGTACTTGTGTACGGCCAGAGGACGGTGATGAGGTTGGCGCACCCGACGGACGAGGACGCCGACCAGGGCGCGGCGGACCTGTTCCGCGTGCTGGGACGGCAGGTGAAGGCTCTGCGCGAGCGCGCCGGACTGACACAGCGGGAGCTGGGCCGCCGGCTGGGATACAGCGAGGAGACGATCGCCTCGATCGAACAGGGGCGGCGGGTGCCGCAGCCGGAGCTGCTGGCGGCGATGGACGAACTGCTCGATGCCGGTGGCGTCCTGACGGCCGCGGCGGATGCGGTGGAGCGGGCCAAGAAAACGCGGATCCTGCATCCGGCGTGGTTCCGGGGTTATGCGCGGCTGGAAGCCGAAGCAGTCGAGCTGCACAGTTACTGCAACCACGTCATCCCCGGACTGCTCCAGACCGAGGATTATGCGCGGGCCCTGTTCGGGATGCGCACACCACTGCTGGACGAGCAGACCATCGAGATGCGGGTGACTGCGCGTCTGGCCCGCCAGGAGCTGCTGACCCGCTGGCCGGCGCCCATCGTCACGTACGTCGTGGAGGAGTCCGTACTCCACCGCCCGATCGGGGGCCGCGACGTCCGGCAACGGCAACTGGAACAGCTGCTCTCGCTTGGCAGGTTGCGGAGTGTGGAGCTTCAGGTGATGCCCACCGACCGCAGCGAGCACGCGGGCATGGGCGGCCCCTTCACGCTGCTCACCCCAAAGGGGCAGCTACAGGTCGCCCACGTGGAAGTGCAGCACGTCAATAGGCTGATCATCGAGCACGAGGAAGTCCGAATGCTGGCGGCGCGTTACGGCAGCATCAGGGCCCAGGCCCTGACCCCCGGGGATTCCTTGAGTCTGATCGAGAAATTGCTGGGAGACACATGAGCACCAAGCAGCTGGCCTGGTTCAAAAGCAGTCACAGCACCAATGAGGGCGGCGAGTGCATAGAGGTCGCCATAACGGAACAGGTCGTCCACATAAGGGACTCGAAGGGTCGGGCAAGAGCCCGGCTCACCGTCGCACGAGCGGAATGGGCCCGATTCGTGCGCACCGCGGCGCACGGCTGAGCCGGCAAGAGCAGGCCCAGCCGCGCCCGGCGGCAAGGACTACGCGGATGCCTTGGCCTTCCGCTTCCGCCCCTGCGCAGGAACCGTCTGCGGCTCGCGGGAGACCGCGAGGAACGGCTGCAGGGCCTCGAGCAGCTTGTCCATGGACTCCTTGCCGAGGTCCACCTCCCGCCGCTCGTGGGTCAGGCACGGGCGGGTGGCGAGCACGAGGCTGCCGTCCTCGTTCGTCTCGCCGGTCTCGTACTCCTCGGTGCCCACGACGGGAACGAGAATTTCGACGGTGAACACGTCTTCCGTCACTGCCGGGTTGAGATCATCGTGATGAATCTTCCGCCAGTACGTTGTGATTTCCTGACCACCGACCGGAACGGCGACCGGCTCGACTCCCGGTGCATCCTTTTCGGCTTCTTCGACCTGCTCAAATTTGGTTGCCATCAGGCGCTTCCCTCCACGGTTCCAGCGCCAAACGATATAAGGAACAGGGCTGTTGATCCAAACCGCCGGTCCGGGCCGTCGGGCCGACTACCAGCCACCCGCGCCGATCTCGACGCGACCCTTGAAGCCGCCGCTGGAGCCGTCGTTCGAGTAGAGGTAGAGCTTGCCGGTCTCGTGCGGGGCGGAGGCCACGGCGACCAGGTCGGTCTGGCTGTCGCCGTCGAAGTCGCCGGCCGCGTAGTCGGAGATGCCGTTCCAGCCTGCGGCGCCGAGTTCGATGCCGGGGCCGTCGAACATCCTGCCCTCGGGGCCGGGGGTGGGCTGGAAGAGGAACAGCTTGCCCGTCTTGGTCTCGGTGGCGATGAGCTCGGGTCCGCCGAGGGCGTCGAAGCCGTTGGCCGGAACGAGCTTGTTCATGCCGTTCCAGTTGCGGTTGCTCACCTTGACGCGCTTGCCGAGCATGTCGGTACCGGGCTTGCCCGTGTTGGGGTAGCGGAACAGCTCGCCGGTGTCGGCCTTCACCGCGAAGAGGCCGGCCCTGCTGCCGTCGCTGTTGTCTGCGGCGAGGTGGTTCATGCCGTTCCAGGCACCGGTACCGATCAGGACCCGGTGTCCGAGGGTGTCCAGCCCCTTGCCCTTGGTACCGGGGTACAGGAAGAGCTCGCCGGTCTCCTTCTTGACGGCGACGAGGTCGTCCATGCCGTCGCCGTCGAAGTCGCCGACGGTCAGGTTCCGCATGCCGTTCCAGGCGGCGGAGCCGATCTCGATCCGCTGACCGAAGGTGTCGAGGCCCTTGCCGTTGGCCCGGGGGTAGAGGAACAGCTTGCCGGTGGAGACCTGGACGGCCAGCAGGTCCTTCTTGCCGTCGTGATTGAAGTCGCCCGCAACCAGCTCGGTCATGCCGGGGTCGGCGGGCAGCGGCTCCGACGGGAAGGGAGCGGCGTGCGCGGCCGGGCCGAAGGCGAGGAGGGACACGGCGACGGCCGGGGCGAGACCGAGCGGGCCGAGGAGCGTGCGGATACGAGAGGAAGCAGGCATGCCGAACCTATTCGTCGGAGGATTGCAGGGAATTACGGGGGAATGTGGGGAGGGTGCATGCGGCGGACCACCAGCCGCCGTTGATGCCGAGGTCGACGAGGGCGGGAATCTGTACCAGCGACGGCCCGAAGGTTCCGCGAATTCCGGGCAGGTGCAATGGCTGCCGCACCGGCGCCCGCTCGGTCGGAACGTCAACTCCTCGCCCTGCCAAAAGAACTGACATGACACAAAGCCCCACCCGTCCAGTCGGATAGGCGGGGCCTCGCCCTCTCGGCATAGCGTAAAGAGCTGCACCGAGCGACGAGAAGTTGATCTTACCTGTCCTTTATGCAAGCCATCAACGTACTTGACCCACCGGTGGATTGAATGGCCGATAACGATCGGGCCGCCGGGCAACACGTGCGGTCCGACCTGGTCAGGTTGGACTGGACCGCTCTCGCCAGAGGGACTTACGCGCATCCACTCGGGCAGCAGCTCAATCCACCTGGCCGCCCTGATCGCCACGTCCACGCTCCTCCTGTCCGCCCAGCGCGAGGAACCGGCAACGACCGAAAGGCCGGACGCCCTGCACAACCGGCTCGCCACGCTCGGCGGGACGCTGTTCGTAACGGTGCCGGACATGAGGTCCTCAGCCCGGGCCGAGCAACTCGGCCACCGAGGTGCCGTACACGTGACGCCTTTCCCAGCGCCTGGGGTCCCTGCGCGGACGCGGCCCATGAGGTGCAGCCCCATGCGGCGGTGACACCGGAGCAACAGCCTGTGGACCTGGACAGGGTCGCCCAGGCTTGTCCGATTCACCACGAAGCGCATGGGTATGCCAACAACTTTACTTGAGTAAAGATCACATCACGTTGTAGACATGACAAGCTTTTGTCCAACTCCTAGGGATACTCGTGCGTTTTTCACGCTCTATAGCCTTTGTCATGGCTCTGACCATGGCCGTGCTGTGCGGGACCGAACAGGTCGCGCTGGCTCTCGGTCAATGGGCAAGCCGAATAACGTCCGGACGAGATCCGGGCACCCGACCCGACCAGCGCTGGGGCTCTGCCTCCGGGCACGGCCACCGGGCCCCCGCCGGAGCCACCGAGGCAGCGGCCCGGGGCGGCCACAGCAGCCCGCTGGAAGCTCCCGGCCAGCTGCCTCAGGAGCACCGGCTCACGCCCAAGGAACTCCGCGGCACCCCGAAAAAGCCCGTCATGGGCCCCGTCGAAGCCGTCAGGGCCCCTGCCACCCCGGCACCCCGCGGCTTCTCCGCACAGCACAGCCAGGAGATACCGTCCGCACGGCAGGAGCGGCAGCGCACCTTCCGCAACGAGGACGGCACCTACACCACCCGCTACTACGACGAGCCGGTCAACTTCCGGGGAGCTGACGGCACCTGGCAGGCCATCGACCCCACCTTGGTCCGGCCGGGCCAGGGCACCCGTGACACCGGCGCTGCGGGTCCCCTCTGGCAGACCCACTCGACCGCGGCCGGCATCACCTTCGCCGCCGCGGCGGACGCCGACCCGGTGCTGAGCATGAAGCTCGCCGACGGACCCGTACTCGGATACGCCCTCGCAGGCGCCGCCCACACCACGGGCAAGACCGACGGCAACCTCATCGCCTACCCCGACGTCCGTCCCTCCGCGGACCTCCAGTACGTCGCCGGCAGCAGCTCGGTGAAGGAGACGCTGGTCCTCAAGAGCAAAGAGGCGCCCACCGAGTGGCGTTTCCCGCTCCGCACGGACGGGCTCACCGCCGGGCTGGACGAGCACGGCGCGGTCGTCTTCAACGACAAGAACGGCCGGCAGCGCGCCCGGATCCCCGCGGGCTGGATGGAGGACTCCCGCCACGACGAGCACGCCAACCAGGGCGACATCTCCTCGGGCGTCCGCTACCGCCTGGAGAACGACAAGGGCCGCCAGGTCCTCGTCGTTTCCCTCGACAAGGACTGGCTGGCCGCGCCGGAACGCATCTTCCCGGTGAAGGTCGACCCCTCGGTCAACGGCGTCGACGGCACCTCCAGCACCTACGTCCAGACCCCCTACAGCCAGGACTTCTCCGGCGACACCATCCTCAAGGCCGGCAGCTACGACGGCGGCACGCACAAGGCCGCCTCGTTCCTGCGCTTCGACGGTGTCGAGAACTCCTTGAAGAACGCCTGGGTGCTCGGCACCCGGCTGTCGCTGTACAACACGTGGTCGTACTCCTGCGACGCGCGGCCGGTCACGGTCCATCCGATCACCTCGAACTGGTCCGCGTCCTCCGTGGCCTCCTGGCCCGGCCCCGACACCGGGCCGTCCCTGGTGTCCCGGAGCTTCGCCCACGGCTGGCGACCGCCGGACACCAACTCCTGGGCCTGCGACCCCGCCTGGGAGTCCATGGACCTCGGTTCGGACGGCCGGCAGCTCGTCGACGACTGGACCCACGGACGGAAGAAAAACTACGGCCTCGCCGTGAAGGCGTCCGACTCCGATGCCAAGGCCTGGAAGCAGTTCGGCTCCGTCAACTACCCGAACGGCAAGCCCAGCCTGGACGTCACCTGGACCCGCTACGGGGCCGCCTACCAGCTCGGTGACTTCACCGCGCCGGTCACCGCGACCACCCAGGGCTCGATGAAGGTGACCGTCACCAACCAGGGACAGGACACCTGGACCAAGGGCGGCCACATCCAGCTCCGGTACAACCTCTTCGACGCGTCGGGCAAGGAGATCAACGACACGTCGCACATCGTCTGGACCCCGATGCCGCAGGACGTGGCTCCTGGGCAGAGCGTCACGCTCGACGCGAAGATCGCGCCGCTGCAGCCCGCGGACTACACGCTGCAGTGGACCATGGACGTCCTCGACGGACCGCGGTTCACCACCGAGGGCGTACCCGGTCCGGCCATCAAGTTCGCGGCCGTGAACCTGCCGCCGCAGCTGACCGCCGAATCCCCGGCCGGCGGCGCCGTGCTCTCGTCGCTGACCCCGACCCTGTGGGCCGCGGCCACCGATCCCGACCACTCGCCGAACGGCACTCTGCAGTACACCTTCGAGATCTGCGAGGTCGAGGGCAAGGACGCGCGCAAGAACTGCCGCAGCGGCACGCGCAGCACGTCCCAGCAGTGGACCGTGCCCAGCGGCTGGCTCTCCTGGAGCAAGTCCTATGCCTGGTACGCCTACGCCTACGACGGCAAGGACAGCTCGGCCCGGCCCGATGCCGCCTACTTCACCACCCAGGTCGCCCAGCCCTCCGTGACCGGGCGCCTCGGCGGTGACGGCGGACACGAATTCGGCACTCGCGCCGGCAACTACTCCACCGCCGCCACCGATGCGGCGATCCCGACCGTCGGCCCCGAACTCTCGGTCGTCCGCAGCTACAACTCGCTCGACCCGCGCACCGACAACGTCTTCGGCGCAGGCTGGTCGACCCGCTGGGACATGAGCGCCGTCGCCGAACCCACGGGCAGCGTGGTCGTCACCACGCAGGACGGCAGCCGCATCCGCTTCGGCCGCAACGCGGACGGCACGTACGCCGCCCCGGCCGGCAGCCCCGTCACCCTCACCGTCGTGACCGGCGGCGGGTGGGTGCTGCGCGACAAGTCCGCCGCGACCTACTCCTTCGACGCCTCCGGGCGGCTCACGAAGATCGTCGACGGTGCGGGCCGTGAGCAGCACCTGACCTACACCGGCGGTCGGCTCACCGAGGCCCGGGACATGCTCTCCGGCCGGACGCTGGCCTTCTCCTGGACCGACGGACGGGTCGCGTCGGTGAGCACCGGCCCGGCGGACTCCGGCAGCACCGGCCTGACGTGGACGTACGCCTACACCGGCGGCCGTCTCACCAAGGTCTGCCCGCCCGGTGCCTCCGACAAGTGCACGGTGTACGAGTACGGCGACGGCTCGCTCTACCGCAGCATGGTCCTCGACCAGAACCCTGTGTCGTACTGGCGCCTCGGCGAGAACACGGGCCCCGTCGCCACCAGCGACGCCCCCTCGGCCACCGGCCTCAACCAGGCTCTCTACCGCGACGTGAAGCTGGGCGCATCCGGCGCGATGTTCGGCACCAGCGACACCGCCGCCTCCTTCGACGGGACCGACTCCTACGTCGAGCTGCCCGAGGACACGATCCGTACCTCGACCCTGCTGACGACCGAGCTCTGGTTCAAGACCGGCAAGCCCGGTGTCCTGGTCGGCTTCCAGGACCGCCGCCTCACCGACGGCCAGCCCAACGACTGGACGCCCACCCTGTCCGTCAACTCGGCGGGCAAGCTCGTCGGTGAGTACTGGACCGGTCACGTCCAGCCGATCGTCAGCCCGGCCTCCGTCAACGACGACACCTGGCACCACGCAGCACTCACCGCAGCCGGCACCACGCAGTCGCTCTATCTCGACGGGGCGTTGGTCGGCACGCTCGACGGTGTCATCGACCACCGCAAGCAGTCCTTCACCTACCTCGGCGCCGGCTACTCCAGCGCCGCGTGGGACGGACAACCCGGCGGCGTACGGCACTTCACCGGCCTCATGGACGAGGTCGCCGTCTACCACCAGGCCCTCGACGCCACCACGATCGCCGAGCACTACCGCGCCCGGGCGGCGTCGGGCCGGCTGACCAAGGTCACGCTGCCCTCGGGCCGCGTCCATGCCACCGTGTCCTACGACTCCGGCACCGGTCGCGTCACGCAGACAACGGACGAGAACGGCGGCACCTGGAAGGTCTCCGCGCCCGCCTACTCCGCCGGTTCGGCCGGCTACGCCGACGCCGTGCGCGCGTCCGGTCCGGTCGAGTACTGGCGCCTGGGCGACCGCAGCGGTTCCACCGCGGCGAACGAGATCGCGGGCGGTGCGGACGGTGCGTACCGCGACGGAGTGACGCTCGGTGCGGCCGGGGCGTTCGCCGACGGCGACAACGGCGCCGTGACCCTCGACGGCGGCGCAGGGGCGGTGCAGGTCCCGACCGACCCGGTGAAGGGGGCCGACGCGCTCTCCTTCGAACTCTGGTTCCGCACGGGCAAGTCCAATGGCGTCCTGCTCGGCATCCAGAACGCCGACCTCGGTTCGACCCCGACGGACTGGAACCCCAGCCTGCTCGTCGACGCCGACGGCAAGCTGCGCGGCCAACTCTGGCACGGCGGTTCCTGGAAGCCGATCACCTCGGCGTCGCCGGTCACCGACAACGCCTGGCACCACGTCGTGCTCACCGGCTCGGCCGCCGGCCAGGTGCTCTACCTGGACGGTGCCAAGGCCGGCAGCCTGGACCTGTCCTCCAAACCGGAGACGCTCGCCCGCGCCTACCTCGGCGCCGGCTACTCCAGCGAGGGGTGGGACGGGCAGAAGCCCGGCACCCGCTACTTCACCGGCCAACTCGCCGAAGCCGCCTTCTACACCAAGGCGTTGACCGCCGGCGACGTCGCCGCGCACTACCGTTCCCGGACCGCCCTCGTCTCCGGCGACGGCGCCCACTACCGGGGTACGGTCACCGCGGACGCACCCACCGGCTACTGGCGTCTCGACGAGTCCGACGGCACCACGGCGCACAGCCAGACCGCCGCGTACGCCGGCAGCGGCACGTACAGCAAGGCAGCCCTCGGCACCACCGGTGCCTTCGGACCGGGCGACGACACCGCCGTCACCCTGAACGGCGACGGCTCCGTCGAGATGCCGTACCGCATCATGGGCGACACCCCGGCCATGTCCGCCGAACTGTGGTTCCGCACGGCCAAGCCGAATGGCGTGCTCCTGGGTCTCCAGGACGTGCCGCTGGGCTCGACCCCGAAGGACTGGAACCCGAGCCTGCTCATCGACGCCGACGGCAAGCTGCGTGGTCAGCTGTGGCACGGCGGTACGGGAAAGCCGATCGTCTCGCCTTCCCCGGTCACGGACAACGCCTGGCACCACGTGGTCATCACCGGATCACCCACCGGCCAGTCGCTCTACCTCGACGGCACGAAAGCGGGTGACCTCAGCGAGCCGTCCAAGCCGGAGACGCTCGCCCACCTCTACCTCGGCGCCGGCTACTCCAGCGAGGCGTGGGACGGGCAGAAGCCCGGCACCCGCTACTTCACCGGCCAGCTCGACGAGTTCGCCGTCTACCCGAAGGCCCTGACCGAGGACCAGGTCGCCGAGCACTACAGCGCCATGCGCCACTCCAGCGCATCCTCGCTCACCTCGACCGTCACGGTCACCGACCCTGCCGGCGGCACCCGCAGCGTCTCCTACGACGCCCTCCGCGGTCAGCGCCTGCTGGCGGCGACGGACGCGGAGGGCGGCCGGACCACGTACGCGTACGACACCGGCGGCTTCCTGCACACGGTCACCGACCCGAACGGGCACACCACCGTCACCGGCCATGACGCGCGCGGCAACACGCTCTCCCGAACCACCTGCCGTGACGTGCGCTCCTGCTGGACCTCCTTCACCGACTACTACGTCAACGACAAGGACCCGCTCGACCCGCGCAACGACAAGCCCACCGCCGTCCGCGACGCCCGCTCCACGAGCGCCACGGACGACCGCTACCGCACGTCGCTGACCTACACGGCGCTCGGCCTGCCGGACACCACCGTGCTGCCCGACGGCCGCAGGTCCACGACCACGTACACCACCGGTCAGGAAGCCGCCGTCGACGGCGGCACCGTGCCCGCCGGGCTCGTCCGTACCGTCACCACTCCCGGTGGTGCCGTGACCACGTACGACTACGCCAGCCGCGGCGACCTCGCCCGGACGACGGCCCCCTCCGGGCTGATCACGCGCTACACGTACGACGGCATCGGCCGCAAGCTCTCCGAGACGCAGGTCTCCGACAGCTACCCGCAGGGGGTGACGACGGCCTTCGCGTACGACGCCATGTCGCGCGTCGTCGCCGAGACCGGCGCCACCGTCAAGAACGAGATCACCGGCGCCACGCACACGTCCCGCACGTCGCGGGAGTTCGACCCGGATGGCAAGCTGCTGACGGAGTCCGTGGAGGACCTCACGGGCGGCGACGCCAAGCGCACCACCACGCACCACTACGACGACCACGGACTGGAGGACAAGGCCACCGACGCCGAAGGCAACGCCACGGCCTACGCCCACGATGCGTTCGGCCGCACATCCGGCACGACCGACGCCCTCGGCACCGGCTACGCCTTCACCTACACGCCCGCCGGCCGCCAGGCCACGACCGTCCTCAAGGACTGGAAGGGCGACCCGTCCGGCACCGTCAAGGACCTGGTGCTGGTCTCCAACTCCTACGACCCGGCGGGGCGTCTCGCGAGCACGACCGACGCCATGGGCGCCACCACCGCGTACGCCTACTACGACGACGGCACCCTTGCGACGAAGACGGCCAGGGCGGTGACGCAGGCGGACGGCAGCAAGCACGACATCGCGCTCGAAGCCGACACCTACGACGGCGCCGGCCACCTGACCCAGCGCACCACCGGCGGCGGTGCGACCACCGTCACCAGCGACGTGGACGCCACCGGCCGCGTGACCCGCAGCGTCCTCGACCCCAACGGGCTGAACCGCTGGACCCAGTTCACCTACGACGACGAGGACCGGCCGGTCGAGCAGAAAACCGCGCTCACCGACCAGCGCTCCACCTACGACAAGGCGGGGAACCTCCTCACTCGTACTGCCGCTGACGGCGACAACACCCGCACGGTGACGTACGCCTACGACCAGCGAGGCCTGCGCACCGCCGCAACCAGCCCGCGCGGCACGGGCAGTGGCACCGACGCCACCGCCTACACCACCACCTACCGCTACGACCCTCTCGGCCACCTCGTGGAGCAGGACGCCCCGCAGGTCCAGGCCGAGAAGCCGGGCCAGGCGCCGACGGCCGTCAAGCCGTCCACGCTCACCGGCTACGACACCTTCGGCGAGGCAACCGAGTCCCGCGACCCGAACGGTGCGGTCACCCGTACCGCCGTCGACCGGCTCGGCCGCCCGACCGCCACGACCCTGCCCGACTACACCCCGCCGGGAGGCACCACCCCCATCACCGCCGTCGCCCGCGTCTCCTACGACGCGCTCGGCCACCAGGCGACCTCCACCGACCCATTGGGCCGGTCCGTGACCTACACCTACGACCAACTCGGCAGCCTCGTCCGGAAGTCGCTCCCGGTCGGCAGCCTGCTCGACCGCGCGCAGACCTCGCCCCTCGACGACAAGTCCGCGCGCTTCACCTGGACGCCCACCGGTCTCCAGCTCTCCGCCACCGGCCCCACCGGCGCGCGGACCGAGGCCACCTACGACGAGCTCGGCCGGCAACTGACCGCGACGACCGTCGAGCGCTACCCGTCCCCGGTCAACCTGACCACCCGCTACACCTGGGACGACGCCGGTCACCAGACCGCGTCCACCAGCCCGGCGGGCCGGGTCACTTCGGCCACCTACGACGCGGTCGGCGAACCGCTGACCCTCACGGCTCCCGGTGGCGGCACGACGAAGCTCGCCTACGACGCGCTCGGCCGCAAGACCGACGTCACC
Organism: Streptoverticillium reticulum; assembly: GCF_047456005.1. Taxonomy (NCBI): domain Bacteria; kingdom Bacillati; phylum Actinomycetota; class Actinomycetes; order Kitasatosporales; family Streptomycetaceae; genus Streptomyces; species Streptoverticillium reticulum. The sequence goes on from NZ_CP179755.1 coordinate 1,887,009, forward strand.
GACGCCACGGGCCGCAGGAGCACCACCCGTTACGACGCCTTCGGCGAGGCTGTCGGCACCGCGGACTACGGCACCGGCGACACCGCACTGCGCTCCACCGCCGCCGAGTACGACGCCGACGGCAACCGCACGTCCGTCACGACGGCGGCGGGGGCGAAGACCACCGTCACCTACGACGCCCTGGGCCGCGTGACCCAGCGCGTGGAGCCGGTGGCCGACGGCAAGTCCATCACCGTGGCCTTCGGCTACGACGCGGCGGGCCACCGCACGCGCCTGACCGACGGCCGAGGCAACACCACCACGTACTCCTTCACGCCGTGGGGTCTCCCCGAGTCCACGGTCGAACCCGCGACGAAGGACCACCCCAAGCCCGAGGACCGCACCTGGACCACCACCTACGACGCGGCCGGCCAGAGCGTGTCCGAGCTGCTGCCCGGCGGCGTACAGCGCAACCGCACGTACGACGTCTACGGCCAGCTGAACAAGGAGACCGGCACCGGAGCCGACGCCGACACCACCGACCGCACCCTCACCCACGACCCCCTCGGCCGGCTCACCGCAGCCGGCTCGGGAGACCTCCTCAACCAGAACACCTACACCTACAACGACCGCGGCCAGCTGCTCACCAGCGACGGCCCCGCCGGCAAGTCGGCGTACACGTACGACGACGACGGCAACATGACGTCCCGCACGGACAAGTCCGGCACCACCACCTACGCCTACAACGACCAGGGCCGCTTGGCACGCACCCAGGACGCCGTCACCGGCGCCCAGACCTGGACCGACTACGACGCGGCGGGCCGCCCGGCCCAGGAGCAGTACGCGACGAAGCCGGCCGCAGGCGCGAGTGACTGGGCCGTGGGCGCACGACGCACCTACGCCTACGACCCACTGGGCCGTTTGACCACGGACAAGGTCACCAACGCCGACGGCAAGTCCGAGGTCATGTCGACGACGTACGGCTACGACGCCGACGACCGTCTCACGGCCAAGACGACGAGCGGCACGGCAGGTTCGGGGACGAACACCTACGCCTACGACCAGTCCGGGCGCATGACGTCCTGGACGGCCGACGGCAACACGACGACATATGCCTGGGACGAGGCGGGCAACCGCATCAAGGCGGGCGACGCACAGTCCTCGTACGACGAGCGGAACCGTCTGATCTCCGACCCTTCGAGCCACTACTCCTACACCCCCCGGGGCACCCTCGCCTCGGTCGACCCCGGCAACGGCGGGGCCGTCCGCAAGCTGCGCCACGACGCCTTCGAGCGCCGCATCAGCGACGGTGACGCGACGTACGTCTACGACTCCCTTGACCGCGTCAAGCAGCGAGGAGACACCACCTTCACCTACGACGGCGGCTCGAACTCCCTGGTGTCCGACGGCTCCAGCACGTACAGCCGCCTGCCCGGCGGGGGCGTGCTCGCCAGCACGGACGGCACCACCGCCCAGCGCGCCGTGACGGACCGCCACACGGACGTGACGGCCGGCCTCACCCCCGACGGCACCAAGCTCGTGGGCTCCACGTCCTACGACCCCTTCGGTGTCGTCCGCAGCAAGAGCGGTGCGCGTCCGTCGCTCGGCTACCAGTCCGGCTGGACGGATCCGAAGAGCGGCGACGTCAACATGTCCGCCCGCTGGTACCAGCCGGGCACCGGCCGCTTCACCTCCCGCGACACCTGGCAGCTGGACCCGTCGCCTGCGGCGCAGGCGAACCGGTACGGGTACGGGAACGGCTCGCACCTGAACGGGACGGATCCGACCGGGCATTGCTTCTGGGACCTGTGCATCGGTGAGGCCGAGGGTGCCCTGCTGCTGGGCACTGCCCTCATCGGAACATGCGCACGCTACTGCAGTGAGCTGTCCCACAGCATCCGTAATGCCTGGGACTCGGCGACCGAGGACGATACCGACTCGGGTACCGACTACTCCAGCAACGATGCAGGTACGACAGATTGGGCCGACGACCCCGACGGCGCCGCCGACACGGAAGAGGCATATCGGCTGGAGCGGGCGGAGGCCGATGAGGCTGCATCCGAGGACGAGGGGAGCAACGACGGCGACGGTAACGGCGACAACGGCTCCGACGACGACGGCTACTACCGCGGCGACGACGAGGGCAGCTACGACGAGCCCTCCTACCGCTCCGAATACCGTGAGAGCGGCCGCCTCCGCACCCGCCCATCCCGCCCCCCGCGCCCGCGCATCGAGCAGAACCCGAACCGCGGCCTGCACCCGAGGCCGGCCCCGGCGCGACCGCCGCTGAAGCCGGACTGGGAGCCGGGCGGGGGCGGTTGGAAGGCCGGCGACGTCGTCAAGGTCGCCCTCACGGCGGCGCGGATCCTGGACATGTTCCACAGCAATACGTACCACCCCCATACCCAGGGTGGTCATGGGGCGGCAGGTCCTGGCATGGATGCGCTGAGGAACATGTTCCCGGGCGAACAGATCGATCCCGACCAGGGAGGCGGTTCAGGAGCTGATCCGACGAGTCGACGTACGCGTAACTCGTGTTCCAGGGACTTCCCGTCCAAGGACCCCGGGTACTACTACGCTCCCATGACGCGGTTCGGTCCCGGTGACGAGGACTGCCGGGCCACCGGCGCCATCGGCGAGATAACCTCGAGCACTGTGCGCGCCGGCCTGAAGAGGCGGGACCCGAAGTGGAAGCCGTCGGGGTTCGATGAGATCAAGCAGGAAACGGCGGGTACGGTTGCCGGGCGGCCGCACAACGCGGCAGCGCTCCACTTGATCGCAGACAACCTGGGCGGTGCTCCCTACACCCTGCGGAACTTCGTGGCCGGCTACCAGACGCCGGCGAACACTCCGCACATGCGCTCCCTCGAGTACGACGCAGAGGTGGCCGCGAGCAGAGGCGAGTCGATCACCTACGGAGTCCTGCCCATATACGGGGACGACAGTCGCCCCGCCATCCCGACCGAAATTCGTATCAAGGCCGTTGGAGACGGGGGCTACCGATTGGACTGTTCCGTGTACAACACGGCCTCCGGCGGCTACTCGTGCTCTGAAAGGAGTTCTGGTGGACCTATCTCTGTTCGGTGATGTTCTCGGGATGCCCGGAATGAATTCCGACGTGTCAGCCGACTGGTCCCGCTTCGAGCAGCAGGTTGGCCGACACCTTCCGGTGGACTACAAAGAGTTCGTATCGGCCTACGGGCCATGTGAGATCTTCGGTGACCTGTGGGTCTGGCACCCCAGAGCCGACGTCCTCAACCTTCCTGCGGCAATGGACCGTGTGCTCTCGGAAGCCAATTTCATGCGCAGTCAGTTCCCCGAGAGCTACCCGTACGCACTCCACCCGGACCCGAACGGCCTGATCCCAGTAGCCGAGACCGAGGCTGGAGCAATCGTCTGTCTGGCGCCGCCCGGGCCTGACAGGGACAGTTGGGCAACGGTCGTCGGTTGGCGCTCTTCGTGGAGTTACTACGACTACGGGTTCTGTGAGTTCCTTCTGAAGGCCCTCACAAACGATCTGGAAGAACCCTTCTTCCACGAGAGCGTCCTGGAAGATCCCGGAGTTCGTTACCAGGTGGTCGGTCAACTCGCCTGAGTGACTCTCAAGATGCCCCTGTCGTCCCCCTTCTCAGGGGATGGCAGGGGCATCTGCATTCAGCCCCGTTCCCTGAGCTTGGCAGCAAGCTCGCGTCCTCGACCCGGAAAAATGCACCCCTCATTGAACGCGGCATCGCGGCCGCTACGCGACCGGCTTGCCGGGCTGGTCGTGGGTCGAGCAGTGGATGCCGCCTCCGCCCGAGGCGATGGTGTCGATCTTCACCTGCACGATGTCGCGCTGGGGGAAGTGGTCCTGCAGAACCCCTTTCGCATGGTCGTCGGCCTTGGCGTCGCCGAAGCGGGGCATGAACACCGCACCGTTGGCGACATAGAAGTTCGCGTAGGTGGAGACGAAGGCGTCGCCCCGGCCGGTGATCCTGTCGAGGTCGGGCTGGGGCAGGTCGATGACTTCCAGGGACTTGCCGCGAGCGTCCGTGGTGTCCTGGAGCACCGACCTGGCCTGGTCGGCTGCGCGGGACCAGACGTCCGGGGGGCTGCCGGGGAAGGCGCGGTCCACGAGGACGACTCCCGGCGCCGTGAACCGGGCGATGCTGTCGACGTGCGCGTCGGTGATGTCCTTGCCGCGCACACCGGCCAGCCAGATCACCTTCTCGATGCCCAGACTGCTCTTGATCTCGGCCTCGATCCGGTCGCGGCTCTTCCCCGGGTTGCGGTTCTCGTTGACCACCGAGCTCTCGGTGACCAACAAGGTGCCCTCGCCGTCCGTCTCGAAGGAGCCGCCCTCGGCGACCAGCTGGGCCTTGGCGCGCGGGATGTCGTACTTCCCCAGCAGGAGGTGGCCGGCCTGGGCGTCGTTGGCGTGCTCCTGCTTGTTGCCCCAGCCGCTGAAGTTGAGGTCGACGCCGAGGACGGCCCCGGAGTCCTCGACGAACAGGGGGACGGTGTCGCGCGCCCACAGGTCGTCGACCATGAGCGGGATCACCTCGACCTGGGAGCCGCAGGCCCGCTGGGCCGCGGCCTGATGCTCGGGGCGGGCCATCAGCACCACGGGCTCGTACTCCGCGACGGCACGGGCCACCCGCGCGATGTCCTCGCGCACGGACGGCAGTTGATCGCCCCAGACCGACTCCAGGGCAGGCCAGGACATGAAGGTGCGGGTGTGACTCTCCCACTCGGCACCGAACCGGCGGCCCTTCTGCTTCCGGGGGGACGACGAGGAGGCGGGGGCAGCCGGATTGTCGCCCGGACTGCAGGCCACGGCGCCGAGTGCGAGGGCGCCGATGCCGGCGAAGGAGCGCAGGACGTTGCGGCGGGACACAGGGGAATGAGGCACAGAGAACTCCGGCATTCAGCTGACGGGCCTGAGGGCTACGGAATGGGTTCATGCATGGTGGAGCAGTGGATTCCACCGCCGCCGTCCATGAGACGGTCGACGTCCAGCTGTACGACCTGGCGTCCAGGAAATGCCTCGGCCAGGGTGCGGCGGGCCGCGTCGTCCTTCCGTGCGTCGCCGAACTGCGCCGCGATGACCGCGCCGTTGACGAGATGGAAATTGAGGTACGAATCCACGAACGCCGAACTCCGCGATCGCACGGTGTCCGGCCCCTCCACACGGATCACCTGCAGGCGCCGCCCCTTCGCGTCGGTCGCGGCCGACAGAACGGCGAACTGCTCACGCGCATCCCGGGCCCAGACGTCGTTCCGGTAGTCCGGAGGAACCTGCACCATGACGACGCCGGGTCCGGCGAAGCGGGACGTGACGTCGATGTGGTCGTCGGTGATGTCCCGGCCCCGGACGCCGGGAACCCAGATCATTTTCTCGGCCCCGTACGCCGCCAGGACCTCCCCTTCGATCTCGTCCCGGCTCATTCCGCAATTGCGGTTCTTGTTGACCAGACTGCTCTCGGTGGCCATCACCGTGCCGTCGCCGTCGGTCTCGATCGCTCCGCCTTCTCCGACGAAGCCCGCCTCGCTGATGGGGATCCCGTTGAATTCGGCGACGCCCCATGCCACTTCGGCGTCATCGCGGTGCGTCTGCTTGCGACCCCACCCGTTGAAGTTGAGGCTGACGGCATCGAGATGTCCCCGGCCGTCACGCCGGAAGACGGCACAGGTGTCGCGCATCCAGAGATCGTCCGTGGGGATCGAGCCGATGACCGTCACCCCTGGCCCGCAAGCGGCCCGGGCGGCCCGGGCGGCGGTTTCGTCCGGCGCGCACATGATGACGGGCTCGTATGCCGCGACCGTGCGGGCGATGAGGGCGATGTCCTGCTGGACACCTGCCAGCCGGCGGCCCCAGACGGACCTCCGGGACGGCCAGGACATCCAGGTCCGGGTATGCGGAACGTCGTCGGCCGGCACGCGCCACTCGTTCATGGGGGGCTCCACATCGCATCTCGCCGCTGCGCCCTGCACTCTGGCACTGACTGAATTTTCAGTCAACTTGATCGTCAGGCAGGTTGCGGCTTTGCCGTGCAAGGCAACGGAAAACGGAACGGAAAACGGAATCGCCGGGGCCTACCGGCCCCCCAGCCGCTCCAACTCCGCATCGACGGCGTCCAACACCAACGCGCGGGCATGCCGCAGGGGCAGGATGCCGCCGAGCCAGCGCATGCTGAGCCCTTCCACCAATGCCGTCAGCCGCTCGGCGGTGATGGCGAGGTCGGCGGCGGTCGCCATGGGGCGCACCCGGCCGAGCAGATCAGCGATCTCCTGGACCCAGATCAGCGTGGCCTTGGCCAGGTCCTCCCGCAGGTGGGGCTCGAAGATGGCGCTGGCGCGCAGCTCTCCCCATGCGGTGCTGTTCTCGCGGACGGTCTCGTCGTCCTGGAGCTCCAACAGCAGGGTCTGTTCCAATGCCTGCCGGGGCTCGAGCGGGGCGGCGTCCGGATCGCGCCCGGTGGTGTAGCTCCCGGCGCGGTCGTTGATGAACTCCAAGGTCTGGCGCAGGATGCCTGCCCGGTCCTTGAAGTGGTAGTAGATGAGCGCCGTGGACACCCCGGCCTCGGCAGCCAGCTCCTCGACCCGCAGTCCGCGGACTCCGCGCCGGGCGATGACCCGCGCGGCCGCCTCCATGATCGCTGTTCTACGGTCGCTCACGGTCACCCAGCTTAACCAGCCCTCGCGCGCGGCTTCCCCCGGATGGGCTGACTGGAATTTCAGCCAGTAGGACGGTCAGTAGGGCGGCGCGTGCGGCGAGCGTAGGCGCGGGCCGCGCGGGCGCGGTCGCCGCAGCGCACCGAACACCAATGGCGGCGGGCGTGGGTGCGCAGCAGGTAGCGCCGGCAGGGGGGCGAGTCGCAGGCGGCGAGCCGCTCGGCGTCGGGGCCGGTGAGCAGGTCAGCGGCGTCGGCGGCGAGGACCGCGAGGGCGTGGTCGACGATCCGGTCGGTGGGGTGCGCCTGGACCCGGTGCAGGCCCTGCGCAGGATCCCAGCGCAGCAGGGCGGCCGCGGGGGCGCGGGTCAGTGCATCGTTGACGGCGCGCAGCGCCTCGTCCGGCGCGGGGAGGGCGTCGGTCCGTGAGGCGAGCAGCGCCCGCAGCTGATCCCGCAGGGCGCGCAGCCGGGCCACGCACACCTCGTACAACTCGACGTCCGGCGGCGCGAGTTCGCGTTCGGCCAGCCAGCGCGCCGCCGCCTCGGGCGAGCCGAGCAGGTCCAGGAACTGGCCGCCCGGAAGGGCGAGCGCGGTGTTGGCGAAGTCGAGCGCACGGTACTGCTCCGCGCCCGGTGCGGGCGGCGGGGCAAGGTCGGCGGGCTCGCTGATCGCGGTCTCCTTCATGCCTCTCATGCTAACCATTGCAGTTTTCCGTGAGACTCGACTACCGTGCCTCACGGAAAACTTCCCGTTTACCGTGAGGATGTGGATGCGATGACCAAGGCCGGCACCCCCACCGAGCAGACGACCCCCGTCAGCGTCTTCGGCGGTCCGACCGCCCTGATCGAGTACGGCGGACTGCGGTTCCTCACCGACCCCACCTTCGACGCCCCGGGCGAGTACCCCAGAGGCAACGGCCACGTCCTCACCAAGACCGCCCCCGCTGCCATCGACCCCGCCGAACTCGCCCCGGTCGACGCGGTCCTGCTCTCCCACGACGAACACCCCGACAACCTCGACCACTCCGGCCGCGCCCTGCTGGCCGGCATCCCCCTGACCCTCACCACCCGCGGCGGCGCGGCACGCCTCGGCGGCACCGCCCGGGGCCTGGCCCCCTGGGAGACCGTCGACCTCCCCCGCCCCGACGGCGGCACCCTGACCGTGACCGCCACTCCCGCCCAGCACGGACCCGAGGGCTGCGAACCCGTCACCGGCGAGGTGATCGGCTTCGTCCTGACCGCCCCCGACCTGCCCACCGTCTACGTCAGCGGCGACAACGCCTCACTGGACGTGGTCCGGCAGATCGCCGACCGTTTCGCCCCCGTCGACACCGCCGTCCTCTTCGCCGGCGCCGCCCGCACCGCCCTTTTCGACGGCGCCCTGCTCACCCTCGACAGCACCCGGACCGCCGAGGCCGCCACCCTCCTCGCCGCCCGCCGAGTGATCCCCGTCCACTTCGACAGCTGGGGCCACTTCACCGAAGGCCGCACTCACCTGATCGACGCCTTCACCGCGGCCGGACTGCTGGACCGCTTGGAACCGGGGGCGGTCTGAGCCACGGTCGGACTCCGCACGGCCCCCTGAGTCGACCGGGCAGCCGGCCCTACCTGCAGACGGACGGGTACTCAAGAACGCCTGAGACGACAAAATGCCCCGCACGTCCGACTGGACGTGCGGGGCGTCACCTCATTGGTATCGCGCTGTTCGCGGTCAGTCGGTTCACGCGATACTCAATACCGGGCGGCTCATCGGAATCCTAGGTCCAGCGCTGGTAACTGCCGCCGTTGTCGGGCTTCGTGTACACCCTGCCCGCGTCACTGCTGTCAAGAACGAGGCCCGTCGCAACGTTGATGAGTCTCCATTTGCCGGATGGAAACTTGGTTACATCCCACATTTGGTAATCACTCTTGTTGCACGGATTCAGGTAGACCTTGCCGCCGTCGCTACTGTCGAGGCAGCGGTCCAGAAATGAAAACCGATAGATGCCTTGCCCCCAAGCGTCTTCTCTGATGGCATGCTCGGTCCATGGACGACTGGCATTGCAATCGCTCATACGTGAAGTGAAAACTTCACTCGATCCGTTATGGTTCAGACACCTGCCGGTGGCCACGTTTCTCCATGACACCTTCTCTCCGTCACGGGCGGAAGCCTCACCTGAAACCCCGACCACCGCCAGCGGGGCTATGACCGCGGCAATCGCCAGACGGTCCAGCACCCTCTTTTTGATGTTCTTCATGCTCTTCCCCCTCTGTAAGCACTACGTTGGACAGGTCGCCCCTGAAGAGGCCGCGCCAATCCGGGGCGGGCGGCTCACCCGAGCGCTAACGCCAACGCTGGTACCTTCCGCCGTTGTCGGGCTTCGTGTACACCTTGCCCCCGTCGCTGCTGTCGAGAACACGGCCCGTCTCGGCATTGGTGAGCTTCCACCCAGTGGAGGTCTTCGTTTGCCTCCACTTTTGATAATTACTGCCGTTGCACGGGTTCAGGTAGACCCTGCCCGCATCGCTGCTGTCAAGACACAACAAGCGACCAGGCCCCCCGTTCCCCGTGTGATACGTCAGCGTATAGATATTGCCCCCATGCTCGTACTCGACCCAGTAGGCGACGCACCCCTTCATATCCATGGTGAAAACGTCATGCTTTTGGTCATGCGCCAGGCATCGACCGGTGGCCACATTTATCCACGGAACGCGTTCGCCATCATAGGCGAAAGCCTCGCCTGAAATTCCCACCACTGCCAGCGGAACTGCGGCCGCTGCAGTCGCCAGACGGGCCAGCACCCTCTTTTTGATGTTCCTCATGCCCTTTCCCCCTTCTGCAAGCACCACGTCGGACGGGGCGTCCGGATGCTAGGTCCAGCGCTGGTACCTTCCGCCATTATCAGGCTTTGTGTACACCTTGCCCCCGTCGCTGCTGTCGAGAACGCGGCCCGTCGCGACATTAGTGAGCTTCCACCCGATGGAGGTCTTTACTTGCTTCCACTTTTGATAATTACTGCCGTTGCACGGGTTCAGATAGACCCTGCCCGCGTCACTGCTGTCAAGACAGACATCCCCCTTGAAACCACTCGCTGAAATCCGATAGACCCCTTGCCCGGAAGAGTCTTCACGGATGGCATGTTCAGTCCATTTGAAGCCGTCGGAGCAATCGCTCTGAGGCATAGTGGAAACTTCATGACTTGCATCATGCGTCAGGCATCGGCCGCTGGCCAGATTTCTCCACGTCACCTGCTCGCCATTACGGGCAGAAGCCTCACTTGAAACCCCGACCATCGCCACCGGAACAACGGCCGCAGCGGTCGCCAGGCGGGCCATCACCCTCTTCTTGATTTTCTTCATACCCTTCCCTCTCTCGACCAACGACAAGTTGGCCTCACCCCCCTTTACGTAGCGTTTCAATGCGCTTGACTCGCAGGAGATCTGACGGACCGACACCGGCAGTCAACTCCTCCCGTACGTAAGGCTGAAGGCGAAAATCCCCGCCGGTCCAACCGGACAGGCGGGGCTTCGTTACATCGGCATCGTTGCGATTCGCGATCAGTTGGTTCGCGTTCGCGATACGGTCAATACCGGGCGGTTCGCCTGAATTCTACTTCCAGAGCTGGTACGAGCCGGTATTGATGGGCTTCGTGTACACCTTGCCGCCGTCGCTGCTGTCAAGAGCCTTGTTCGTTGCAACGTTGATGATCTGCCAGCCCTTGGAGGTCTTGATTTGCCGCCACATTTGGTACTTACCCCCGTTGCACGGGTTCATGTAGACCCTGCCCGCGTCGCTGCTGTCGAGACACAGCTGGTCCTTCCCGGCTACATGCCATGCCATCCGGTAGGTTCCTTGCCCGGAAGAGTCTTCGCTGACGGCGCGATCGGTCCAGCCCCGAGAGCAATCGCGTGAAGTGAAAACGTCATGCCTTCCGTCATGGTTCAGGCACAGGTCGGTAGCCACGTTTCTCCACTTCTCCGTGTCGCCATCACGGGCGGAGGCCTCGCCCGAAACTCCAACCACCGTCAACGGAAGTGCGATTGCGGCAGTTGCCAGACGGGCCAGCGCCCTCTTTTTGATATTCTTCATGCCATTCCCCTTCTGTCAGTACCGCGTTGGACGAGGCGCCCTGAAAGGGTCGCACCAACCGGCGAGAAGTGGATCTTAATCGTCCTTTACGCCGCCTTTCAACGCACTTGACCTTCAGGCTTGCTGATTGGCTGATAACTATCGGTCGATGAGTGACGCATGCAGCCCGCTTCCGTTGGGCTGTCTCGCCGTCAGGGAGTCCTACGTGCAGCAGCTCGAACGCCTCGGCTGCCTTCGAGTTCTCCACGCGCTGCGTGACCTCGCCCGCGTCCTGGAGCGCGGCCACCAGGCCAAGAATCGCTTCCTGCAGGAAGCCGGGGACGCAGAGGGCGACCAAGGGCCGCGGCAGCGGCGGCAATGCTGTACAGCCGGACCGGATGCTCGCGCGCCGGCTCGAAGGGTCCGGCGACCCTGCCGCATCTGAGTGGCGAGCTGTTCGCCGTCCTGGAGCAGGAGCCAGCCAAGGGCCCGGCCGCACACGGATGGCCAGACCAGAAGTGGACACTGGACGGCGGAATGACCGCGGCGGCGCCCGACGCCTGGCTCGCGTTCGAAGACGAGGCCAGGTTCTCGATGGCGCCGGCAAAAGCCCGCACCTGGTCCCGGCGCAGGATCACCCCGGTTATCTGCATCCGCGGCAGGTCCCGCAGACACATCTCCATTGCAGCCCTTGTCGGTCACGCCGCCGGTCGCGGAAAGTTCGAAACGCACTGGTCACGCTGCTGGTTACGCTACTGGTCACACTGGCCGCCGAGCCGGCCCGGGAAAACAGAAAAACCCCAGCTGAGCTGGGGTTTCGTCTGATCTTGCTGGTGTCCGAGGGGGGACTTGAACCCCCACGCCCGATAAAGGGCACTAGCACCTCAAGCTAGCGCGTCTGCCATTCCGCCACCCGGACTAGGTGTTTGTCTCTGCGGGGTGTTCCCCGCGGCGACATGGATAACTCTATCAAGGTTTCGGAGTGCCGTTGACCAGCACCTTCGCCGCAGACATAAGGTCGGTTTATGGGCAATGACGGACACTCCTCCGCATCGCGGCGCGTGCCGCGCCCCCTGTCGCCGTTGCGGGAGCACCTGCGGGACACGTTCTGGTTCGCGCCGACCGTCGGGCTCGCCGGTGCCGTGGTGCTGGCCTCGGGGGTGCTGGAGGTGGATCACCTGCTGATCCGGACGCTGCAGGAGGACGGGGACTACGGCGACGTCGACGCACTGATCAAGATCGCGAACGACGCCAAGACGATCATCGGCACCGTGGGCTCGGCGATGCTGACCTTCGTCGGTGTCGTCTTCTCGATCTCGCTCGTCGCCCTGCAGATGGCTGCCGGGCAGATGACGCCGCGCGTGGTGCGGCTGTACGTCCGCAGCCGGGTCACCAAGTGCACATTCGCCGTGTTCCTGGCGACGTTCCTGTTCGCACTGCTGGTGCAGGCGTCGTACGAGGGGAACACCGATCCGCGCACGGTGACGACCGTGCCGTTCGTCTCCGCGATCCTCTGCGTGCTGATGGTGCTGGTCAGCCTCGGGCTGTTCGTCGCGTACGTGAACTCCACGCTCCGGCTGATGCGGGTCGCCCACGTCATCGACCGGATCATCCGGGAGTCCTTCCGGATGCTGGACCGGCACGTACGGACCGTCCCGGGCGCCCCGGACCTCCCGCCCGCCGGAGCGGAGATCGTGCACCGGGGGCGGGCCGGGGTACTGCGGGACGTCCACATCACGCGCTTGGTGCGGGTGGCCCGCCGACACGGCGCGGTGCTGCGGCTGATCCCGCGGATCGGCGACTACGTGGTGCCGGGCACCCCGGTGCTGGCCGTGCACGGCGGGACGGTGCCGCCACCGCGGGCGCTCCGCTACACCGTGTCGGTGGGCGTGGAACGGACCTTCCACCAGGACCTGGGCTTCGGGCTGCGGCAACTGTCCGACATCGCCCAGCGGGCCCTGTCCCCCGCCGTCAACGACCCCACGACGGCCGTGCAGTGCCTGGACCGCATCGTCCAGTTCCTGGCGGCCATCGCGGACCGGCCGCTGGGCTCGCTGCACCACCACGACCGCAAGGGCACCATCCGGCTCGTACAGGACCTGCCCGGCTGGACGGACCTGGTCGACCTCGGCTTCACCGAGATCCGCGGTTGCGCCACCGGCCAGCCCCAGGTGACGCGCCGTCTGATCGCCGGGCTGGACGACCTGCTGCACCTGGCGCCCGAGGAGCGCCGCCCGCCGCTCGAACGGCACCGCGCGCTCCTGGCACAGGCCGTGGAACGGGAGGTGCCGGAGGCGCCGAACCGCGCCTTTGCCCTGCTGCCGGACCGGCAGGGGATCGGCTGAGCCGGCGGGGCCGTCTCACGGCATCAGTCTCAGGGCATCAGGTGGTACTCCGGGAAGTTCCCCGGCACCCGGTCCTCCCCCGGCCCCTCCGTCACCGCCCGCACCAGCAGCTCTCCTCCCACGAACGCGCCCCGCCACGACGCCCCGAAGCCGCCGAAGAGCTCCTCGCGGTCACCCCGCGAACGCGGCACGCCGTGGCCCACCTTGAAGGCGCGGATCTGCGGGGCGAGGCGCTCGTGCACCGCAGGGTCGTCACAGGACAGCGTGGCCACCAGCGCGCCGTTGCTCGCGTTCATCGCGGCGAGCAGCTCGGCCTCCGTGTCGACGAGGACGATCGTGTCGACGGGCCCGAACGGCTCCGCGTGGTGCAACGGCGACGCCGGAGGCGGGTTGAGGAGAGTGACCGGAGGGACGTAGGCCCGGGTGTCCTGACCCGGCAGGAAGCGGCCTTCGTCGAGCGTGCCGCGGTGCAGCGGAACGGCGCCGCGATCCACCGCCTCGTCGATCTGGGCCCTGAGCTCCTCGGCCTTGGCCGCGTTGATGAGCGGCCCGAAGTCCAGCTCGGGCAGCTCGTCCGCCGGGTCGTCGACCGCCAGCGGATGGCCGAGGCGCACGGACCGCACGGCCGGCAGGTACACCGCCAGGAACTCCGCGAACGCGCTGCGCTGCACGACGAAGCGCGGGTAGGCCGTACAGCGCTGCTTCGCGTAGTCGAACGTCTTGCGGATCTGCGGAGCGAGGGCGTCCCAGGCGGTGAAGTTCCAGATGCCCCAGGCGTTGAGGCCCTCCTGCTCCAGGATGTGCCGCTTGCCGAGGTCGGCGACGGCGGTGGCCACGCGGGCGCCGGTGTCGCGGCCGCCGACGAAGGACACGCAGCCGATCTCCGGGGCACGCACGAGCGCCTCGGAGAGCTCGCCGCCGCTGCCGCTGACCAGCGTCAGCGGCAGGCCCTCCCGGGCCATGAGGGCGGCGGCCAGGGTCAGACAGGACAAACCGCCGTCCGTGGGCGTCTTGGCGATCGCGGCGTTGCCGGCCAGCATCTGGACGAGCACGGCGTGGACGAGCACGCTCATCGGGTAGTTCCAGCTGGCGATGTTGCTGACGGGGCCGGGCAGCGGGGTGCGCCCGGCGAGCATGCCGTCGATCCCGTCGACGTACCAGCGCACGCCGTCCACGGCCCGGTCGACGTCCGCCCGGGCGAGCCGCCACGGCTTGCCGATCTCCCAGACGAGGAGCAGGGCGAGGAGGTCGCGGTGCTCGGCGAGGGCGTCGAGGGCGGCGCCCACCCGTGCCCTGCGTTCGGCGAGCGGCAGGTCGCGCCAGGCGCGGTGCTGGTCCAGGGAGGCGCGCACGGCGTGCCGGGCGGTGGCCCGGTCGAGGCGGGGCGGGCCCGGGACCGGGGTGCCGTCGACGGGGGTGGCGGCGGGCAGCGGACGGCCGTCCAACTGCCAGGCGCCGTTCCAGAGGTTGAGGACGCGGTCGTCCCGGAAGGCCTCGGGGGCGACGGCCCGGCAGCGCTGCCAGGCGGTTGCCCATTCGGTGCCGGGTTTCAGGACGCGCGGAATGCGCGGAACGTGCGGGACGTGCGGAAGGGTGGGTGCCATCAGGATCTCCGCTCTCGGTGCACGATCGGGTCGTTCGGGGCGGGGAAGGTGGCGCTGTGGTGCTGCGGTGCTGTAGTGCTGTGGTGCTCGCCGCTTGCTACCGAACGGTAGCCCCGGTGCGGGCTGCGCGAAGGGTGCCCGGCTCCGATGAGGCCCAGGTCACGTGAGACGGTTCTTCCGACACTGCCGCCAACGCGCACCAGGACTGATCGACACATGGGACGGGTCACCGAACGACGCCGCGTCATCCGCATCCGGGACGGGGTCGCGACCGCCCGCCCCGACACGCTCGTGGCCGAGGAGCCGCTGGAGATCCGGCTGAACGGCAAGCCCCTCGCGATCACCATGCGCACGCCGGGCGACGACTTCGCGCTCGCGGCCGGCTTCCTCGTCAGCGAGGGCGTCCTGGGCAGCGCCGAGGAACTGGCGAACATCGTCTACTGCGCGGGCGCGACCGAGGACGGCCGCAACACCTACAACGTCGTCGACGTCCGCCTCGCCCCCGGCGTGCCCGTCCCCGACATCACGCTCGAACGCAACGTCTACACCACGTCCTCCTGCGGCCTGTGCGGCAAGGCGAGCCTGGACGCCGTCCGCACCACCGCCCGCTGGCCGGTGACCGACGGCCCGTCACCGCTGCGCCTGGCACCGGAACTTCTGGCGGAGCTGCCCGGTCGGCTGCGCGAGGCACAGCGCGTCTTCGACCGCACGGGCGGCCTGCACGCCGCCGCACTGTTCTCGCCGGAGGGCGAACTGCTGGACGCGCGCGAGGACGTGGGCCGGCACAACGCGGTCGACAAGCTCGTGGGCCGGGCCCTCCAGCAGGGCCTGCTCCCCCTGTCGGGCACCGTGCTGGTCGTCTCCGGCCGCGCCTCGTTCGAGCTGGCGCAGAAGGCGGTCATGGCGGGCATCCCGGTGCTGGCAGCGGTGTCGGCCCCGTCGTCCCTGGCCGTGGACCTGGCGACGGAGACGGGGATGACGCTGGTCGGCTTTCTGCGGGGGGCGTCGATGAACGTGTATGCCGGTGAGGAACGCATTGCCCTAGGGTGAGTCGGGCCCGGCTCCGAACGGGCGCAGGGGAGGAAGCAGCATGGCGCCGAGACAGTTGCCGCCGTTGCCGCAGTACCGGCGCGACGGCGTCACACGACGGCTGTGCGCGACGACGCACCTCGACGAGGCCTTCGCGCACGACGTGCGGCGGGAGTTCACGGCCGACCGCCTCAAGGCGAACGGCCTGCCGCTCGGGGTGAACCTCGTCGCGCTGGTGCGTCATGCCGAAGCGGCCTGGCGGCGGCTGGAGTTGCGGGACAGGCATCTCTCGTTCGTCCTCCTCGGCGTGGTCGGCACCCTGCTCGGAACCGTGGTGAGCCTCGGTCAGGGGTCGTCCGCCGGTGTCTCGGGCTTTCTGCTCCTGCTCGTCGCCCTCTTCGGCTGCGGGGCGGTCCTGGTCTGCCGCGCCGAGCATCAGGCCCGGCAGTCCGCACTGGAGGTGTACCGGGGGTCGGGCAAGCCTGCGGACCAGGCACCGGCAGTGGCAGCCGAAGTGGAGGACCGGCTGCGGGAATTACGGCGCGCGAACGTCCTGCCGTACGACGCGTCCTTCGAGTCGACGAACCCCTTCGTCGGCAGCGGCCGGAAAATCAAGGAAGTCGTCTGGGAGTCCATCGACATCAGCCGTGCCGCGGACGCGCCCACCGGCGGAAAACTGACCGCCAAACCCTTCGACGCCGTCGACCTCCACACCTACGTGGCCGAGGAGATGGCGGACATCGTCGGCCTGGAGGGACTCAGGGCGCAGAACCGGCTGTACGTCAACGGCCAGAGCGCCCTGCATCTGTCCGACCTGTTGCCCAACCGGCTGCAGCGGCCCGCCGTGCGCGTCCCGCGGCAGTACGTGCAGTCCGCCGTGGTGCAGTCGGGCGCGGGCATGCGCACGTATCTGAGCCTGGAGATGGTGGGCGAGGGCGGCAGGATCGTGGTGTCCATGCATCTGCGCGCCCGGCTGCTGTACCCGCGGTTGTCCTGGGAGGTGGCCGCTTACGTGCTGCCTCCGCTGCAACACCGGTTCGGCACGGTCGCGTTCCTGCCCCTGGGGGGCTTCGAGTACTGGTGGAGCCTGCTGCGTTTCGCCACGGCGCACACCTGGCGCGGCGTGTGGGGCGCCCCCGGGCGGGCCGCCCGTCGGCGCGGTGAACAGGCCCGGTACACCCGCGAACTGGAGAAGACGCGGAGAAGCATCACCAAGCAGCATCTGGCCTACGACTACGGCGCCCTGGACAGCCTGCGCAACCATTGCTCCGACTGGGGCGCCATGGGGCACACGGAGCGCACGGACTCCCGGGACACCTTCCTGCGTCTCCAGCAGGGCGTGCTGATCGCCACGGAGCGCTTCCTGCAGGATCACAACATCGACACCGGCGACTTCGACCGTGCCCAGCAAGTGATCGCCACCCAGACGTACAACATCTCCGGCGACATCACCGGCAACGCCAACATCGGCGCCAACGGACAGATCAACACCTACGGCCAGCCGGGAGCCGCACAGGGCGGAAACTGAGCAGCCGGGCGGTCGGACAAGCGAGAAGGAGTCCCCATGAGCACCTACAACTTCAGCGGCAACATCTCGGGGCCGGGCAACTTCGGCGACAACGGCAGGATAGAGATCCACCACAGTCAGTCCCCGGCCGAGACGCTCCGGCTGGCCGGTGAGCTCGTACGCCTGCTGCGTGTTGAGCATCCCGAACTCGCCGAGTCCGCCGGCCTCGTGCAGGGCGAGCTGGTGCGCGCGGACGAGGAGCGGCGGCCCGTCGACCGGGGGCGGGTCCGCACGTGGCTGGAGCTGATCACCACGGGGACGGCTGCGGGCAGCGGTTCGCTCGCCCTGGTCCAGGAACTGGGCCGCGCTCTGGGGATGTGAGCGCGGCCCGTCGGCTCACCCGGCGTGCACCACGGCCCGGGCGCCGCCCAGATCGACCTCGAGCCCGGACCGCAGCGGGACGGTCTGCCCGGGTGCCACGTCCTGGACGGTGCCGTCGGAGCGGCGCGCCCTCCAGGTCGTCGCGGAACGGTTGGCCAGGCCGAAGCGGCCGGGCTTCGCGGGGTGTTCGACGAGTTCGGCGACGAGCGTGCCGTCGCCGTAGTCGTGCCGCGTGGGTTCGTCCAGCACGTGGTGTGCGTGCACGCGTGCCGTGCGGCGCAGTCGCAGGTGGCGCTCGGCGTGCAGTACGGCCGTGGTGATCACGAGCCGGGGCGGCAGGATCAGCGTGCTGCCGCACGACCAGCAGGTGCGGGCCTTGGAGGAACGGGGCTCGGTCATGTTCTGCCGGCCGCAGTTCGCGCAGTCGACGATGGTGTCGCGAACCTGTCGCAGGGCGTCGCGCCATTGCGACTCGCGCACGCGGCGGGACGCGTCGCGCAGCCCCCCGGTGAAGTTCTTGACGAACAGCTCGCTCAGGACCGGGGGCACCAGCCTCCAGGTGGCCAGGACCGTGGTCTGCTCGTCCGGATCGGGCTCGTTGCTCTTGTCGACGGGGTCGAAGACGAAGACCGGGTTCTTGCCGTACAGCCGCTTCTCGGCGGCCTCGTCCAGGCAGCGGATGGCCAGCTCCGCCTTGCCCTTGAGCGGGTGGTGGTTCATGAGCAGCATGAACAGCAGGACGGAGAGCGAGTGGAGGTCGGTCTGGGTGCCGGGTATGGCGCCCGGTTCGCCCCGCACCAGCTCCGGGGCCATGAACTCCATGGTTCCCGAGATCCCGCTGGCCTCCCCCTCGACCACTGCGTTGTCGTTGTCGCAGACGAGGACGTCGCCGTTGGCGGGGTCGAAGAAGATGTTGCCCCAGGAGATGTCGCGGTAGGCGATGCCCCGGGAGTGCAGGGCCTGGTAGGCCTCGACCATGTTCAGTCCCGCGGTCACCAGGGCGACGGGCGTGGTGCGCAACTGGCGCCGGAAGAGCGCGGGCAGGCCCTTGAACCGGTCGGGGCGGATGTCCATGAGGTAGCCGAATCCCCCGCCGCCGTCGGTGACGAACGCGTGGGGCCACAAGAAGCGGTCGTCGTCGAAGTCCCGGCTGACCAGTTCCTCCACGATCTTGCGCTGCTCGGGGGTGGCGCAGCTCGGGTAGTACCACTTGAGCGCCTTCTCGCCGGACGGCGTGGCAACGCGGTGGACCTCGCCCTGGCCACCGGCTCCCAGCATCCCGGAGACCACGATCTCGTCGCCTGCGTCGGTCGTGAGCCGGTCGCCGTTGTCGAGCATGCCGGACATCAGTCGTTCTCCGTTTCTCGGTCCTGCGGCCCGCCCTCGGACGGAGCCGGGTCGTCCGGCCGCCGCCACACGGCGGCCACGGTGGTGTCGTCGCCCGAGTACGTGCTCGCCCGGGCCAGCCATCCGGGCAGTGCCTCACCGATCGCCCCGGGGCCCTCCGCCACCAGGCGTTCGCTCACCTCGCGGACGAACTGAACGAAACCCTCCTGCGCCGCGAAGCTCTTCGACAGCCCGTCCGTGGACAGCATCAACAGCCGCGGCAGCCGCCCCGGATCGGGAACGGGCGCCCAGTGCACGCGCATCAGGTCCCACGCCTGCCGACTGCACAAGGACTCCGTCTCGTCACCGAGTTCCGGTTCGGACGGTGCGAGCGGCGCGCTGATCGTGCCGTCGGCCTCGACGAGCATCAGGTCTCCGTCCCCGAGCTGCCAGGCGACCAGCAGGCCGGGCACGCAGACCGCGCCGAGGAGCGTGGTGCCGTACGGCAGCAGCTCGTCGCCCCGGGGCACGCCTGCCAGCGGATGGTCCTTGAGGTGACGGCGCACCTCCTCCTGCCAGTCCCGCACGACCTCGCGGGGTACCCGGCGGCAGGCGTCGTGGCGCAACTGCCGCAGGTTTCCGGGGGTTTCCCCGGCGCGTGCGGCGAACTCCCGGGCACAGCGCATGAAGATGTCGACGGCGAAGCGTGCGCCCTCCTTGCTACGGGAGTGGACGGCCGAGCCGTGACCGTCGGCCACGGCCAGCACGAGAGTCCCGTCCGCCGTGTCGTCGGCGTCGTACCAGTCCTGGTTGCGCACCTTGCCCGGCCCTCGGACCGATCCGCGCAGGATCTCCCAGTGCGGCACGCTCACCACACGTCGTCGTCATCGTGGTCCTGGAGCTTGGGCGGCGCGAACGCGGGGCCGAGCTGTTTGGTCGCCGCACCGGCCGCGACGGGCTGCGAGGCGGCCTTGACCGCCGCCGTGGAGGCCCAGCGGATGGCCGCTGCCAGCTGCTTGGGGCTGTTGGCGTCCAGGACGGGGAGCTCCGGGTTGCCGAGGAACTCCTGGAGGACACTGCGGTCGGCATCGGCCCCGATGGCGATGGCGACCCGGACGGCCTTCTTGCCCCACGGGGTCGCGTCGATGGCCTTCAGGCCGTCGCGCCACTCGTCGAGCGGCTGGCCGTCCGAGACCAGGCAGAGCACGGGCTTGAGCGCCCGTTGCGGCATGGGCGGCGTCTCGAGCTCGCGGGCCACGAGGGACAGGGCCGCACCGAGGTTGGTGCCGCCGTCGACCTGGATGTCCTGCCAGGTGAAGTCGTCGACCGGGACGGGCGCCGCCTGGTGCCACTGCGCGGTGCTGGAGAAGGTGAGGACCCGGATCAGCAGCTGGGCGGAGGCGTTGTCGTGCGCCACCGACTGCATCTCCGGGATCGCCTCCCGGATCGCGTAGTTGAGTGTGCCGATCTTCTCCCCGAGCATCGAGTACGAGCAGTCGAGGATCCAGATGAAGTGCACCGGGCGGCTCTCCATCGGGCCACCGGGAATATCGCTCACGCAGGCATCACTCCAACGCTCCGTTCAGCAGCAACAAGAAGGACAGCACCGTCGCGCCGGTGAGGGCGACGCATGCCGCGACGAACAGGCCCAGCACGACCCGGCGTTGCCGTGCCACATGGGCGGGTACCGGGGTGGGCTTCTGGGTGGATACGGATGTCACCGTGCGCCGTCTTCTCTCCCTCACCGTCCGAATGTTCCGACCCTATCCGCAGCAGCACGTCACGTCACGCCCTGACCGTCCCGCCCGGCGCGCGGACCTCATCGGTGAGCAACTTCCCTACAGGAAGTCCGGTTTGACCCAGCAGCCACAGCACCGGCTCGGCTGCGCGCCGCTGTTCGCCGCCGAGGGCACCGGCCCCCGTGGCGGCGTGGGCGCTGACGGCCCAGTACCGGGTGCGGCCGAAGCTGTGAGTCAGACCGCGGACGAGGTTGCCGAGGCCGACGTTCTCCAGCCATGCGTCGATGCGGGGGCCGGGCACGGGCAGTGAGACCAGGGTGTCCAGGACGTCCCGCTTGGTGACCACGGTGGCGACGGGGGTGCGGCTGCGCCGGCCGGTCAGCGCCTGCATCTCGCCCGCCAGCCGCTCGTACGTGGCCACGGGGCCCTCGGGAGAGGGCCGGGCGGCCACGGCCCGGTGTCCGTCCTCGCCGCCCAGCCGGGAGCGCACGCCGGGTTCGGCCAGCGCGTCGACGACCAGCACCACCCCGTCGGCGTGCGCGAGGTACTGCTGCTCGCGCACCGCTCCGGCGTCGCGCAGACTCTCGCCCATCGGGTCGTACAGGTACAGCAACCGTCGCCTGCGGCCCCGCGAGACGAGGAGCATGATGGCGCGGGGCTGCCGGCCGGTGGTGGCGTGGGCCCAGCCCTGCCCGTCCAGTTGCCGTGTCAGGGCGGCGAGTTCGTCCGCGTCGTACCGGGTGGCGCACTCCATGCCCAGCAGGCCGCGGCGGTTCCACGAGGCCAGACCGGCGACGACGGCCGCCAGCAGCATGGTCTTGCCCGACGACGTGCCTCCGACGATGGGCAGGTGCACGGTCCGCGTGGTGCCCAGCGCCGCGGGCAGACGCTGGTCGCAGTGCGGGCACAGCGCGGCAAGCTTGCCGCGCCCGCCGGGGAGGCTGGTGCGCAGCCCGTTGCCGCACGCACAGACCCGCCGCAGCACGCCGAACCGGCCCGGCCGCAGCCGCTCGTGACGCGCCTGACACAGCGGGCACTGGTGGACGGGCAGGGCGATCCGCCGGTAGCAGCCGGGGTGGGGGCAGGTCATCCGGACGCCGCGGACGAGCGTGCCCACGCGCTCCACGGCCCGTACGGCCGGCACCGCGAGGGCCAGGGCCGTGGACACCAGGGCGACGGCCAGCACGAGCAGCGTCACGGCCTCCGCGAGAAGGATCCCGGCGAAGACGGCGGCCGCACCCGCCCCCGCACCGACGCCGATCCCGATGGCACGCATCACCGTCCGGGTGAAGGGGCTGTCCCCCCGCGGGCCCGCAGGGGTGCAGCCGCGCAACAGGTTGCGGCTGACGCGTCCCCACCACTCGCGGATCAGCAGGTACCGGACCATGCGGACGCCGCTGAGCACGGCGGCCCCGACGTCCTTCCACACCTGGCGGTACCAGTACGCCAGGTGGGCGGGCTCCCCCGGTCCGCCGGGAGGATCGAGCCGGGGGTCCGGGGCGCCCGCATGCCAGGGGCCCAGGGAACGGCCCGTCGCGTACAGGGCCCGCCACAGGAACTCGGGTGCGGTGCGCAGGAAGATGCCTATGGCGACCAGGGAGTTGACGAAAGCGAAGGGTTTCAGCACCCACAGCAGGGCATCGGTCACCGGTGGCGCTCCTCTCGGGGCGGTTCGATGTCGCCCGGACCGTGTCGGTTGCCGTTCCGGGCCCGCCAGCGGCCGGTGACGCGGCTCAGGACACCGGGCCGGTTCCAGTCCCGGAACTGCTCGGCCCAGGGCCCGCCGCGCCGTCGAAGACTCGCGAGCAGCGCTTCGACGTCCTCGGCGGGCATGCGGCGCACCACGGGCCGCAGGACCGAGGCGAGCAGGCCGGTGCGGATCTCGTCCCAGGTGCCGCCGTCGCCCGGTGCGGTCTGCCATGCGGTGAAGCAGTCCGCGGCGTAGGCGGGGGTACTGCGCATCCGGTCGGCGACGCTCTCGTGCCGGGCGGCCTCGGCGTACGCGCGCAGGAAGTGCTCGTCGCCGGATCGGACGAGGGCGAGCAGTTCGCCCAGCGGCGGGTCCGCGCCCAGGAGCCGCCCGGCGAGTGCGGCGCTCACCCGCTCCTCGATGCCGGCCTCCAGCGGGAGGGCCTGGGCGCGCAGGGCGACCGCGTGGCCCGCGCAGCCGGCCCGGGCCTCGCCCGCCGCGATGTCACCGGCCAGTTCGAGCAGCAGCAGAGCGGCCCGGTGCCGGGGTTCGAGGGTCCCGGCGCAGTGCAGGAGCAGGAGCTTGGCGAGCTCGGGTGCCTCCGGGTCGCCGGGCGTGCTGTCGAGGGCGGCCCGGACGAAGGCGTCGTCGAGGCCTGCTGCACGGTGCCACGCTGCGGGGAGTTCGGCGAGCAGGGTGCCGGCCTCCACCGGCCGGAGCGGGGTGTCGCCCCAGACGAGCCGGAAGGCCGTGCGGAGGACGGAAGGTGTGCTCCGGTGCTCGGTGCCCGCCGCCTTCAGGAGTGCGGTGAAGAGTCCGGGACGGTCGGCCCGCGCCGGGTCGTCGGCGGCGGCCGTGGCGGCGGCCACGCGCAGGTGGGGGTGGAACGCGAGGTCGGCGCCGGGGAGTTCGGCCGCGAGGACACGGGCGACGTCCCGTGGGTCGCCCGTCGCGGCCGCCCGGTCGAGGGTGTCGAGGACGGCGGCGGCCAGTACGGGCCGGCCGTCCAGGGCCACACGCGCGCAACTGCGCTCTTCTTCCGGCCCGTCGAGGAGGGCCGTGCCGAGCCGTGCCGCGAGGACGGGAAGGACAGCGGTCCGGTCGACGTCGAGCGCCTCGGCGAGGCGGAACAGGGACAGCAGGGCATCGAGTGGCGCTGCTGCCGCCCGCTCCAGCTCCCCGAGCAGGTCGCGCTTGAGCGGGTGCATGGCCGGCTGTTCGGCCAGGGGCGCGAACTCGTCCGCGAGACCGGCGAGTTCCGCCCATTCCCCGGCCGAGCGGTCCGTGCCGCCGGCGGCGAGACCGAGGAGCAGCGCGGCTTCGGGAGCCTCGGCGGAACGCACGCGGGCCCAGTGCGCCGCTGCCGTGCGCCCGGCCGTGTCGAGGGCGACGCCCTCGACGGCGGCCAGGGCGGCGAGGTGCCCGACGTCGTCCGCCGCACCGTGGTCGGCGCCCGCCCGCTGGTGCACCGCCGCTGCGACGAGTTCGGGGCGCCCGGCCAGCCACAGGCGGGCGGCGACGGCGGCCCAGGGGTCGGGTTCCTCGCGGCCGGGGCTGGAACGCCCGCCGGTGCAGTCGTGGATGCGGTAGCGGTGGTCGGACGCGAACCCGCCCGCATCGGCGTCCGGCAGAGTGCCGACGATCTGCTGCCGGGCCAGCAGGGGGCGGCGGGTGTAGGTGGTGAACGTCAGCCGGTCGGCGAGCTCGCGCGGGAGGACGGAGCTGGCGACGGCGATCCAGTGCGCGATGTGGACGCTGTCGTGCTCGACGACGAGGAGTTGGGGGGCGTCGGGCGAGCGGAAGAGCGTGCGCACGTCCCTCAGGAAGGGTTCGAGCCGCTGCGCACGCGCACGGACGAACTCCAGCAGACGGGTCCTGTCGATGTGCCGGCCCGGGGTGAACGCGGCCGACCGGTCGGGCACGCCGTCCTCGGGCGTGCGGTCGGCCCAGAACGGTGACTCCCACGCCTCGATGGGCAGCATGCGGCCGGGCAGGCCGTCGCCGTCGGGCAGCCGGACGGCGTGGGCGTGGAAATTGCCGTAGCGTCCGCTGTAGTCCGTGCCGGTGTAGACCGCCCGGCAGAGCAGACGGCTGCCGTCGGAGAGCCGGTGATGGCTGAACGCCACCGGGAATGCGGCGAGTTCGGCGGCGCTCGGGCGGGCGGGAGCGTCACGCGGGGGCTCGTACCCCACCAGCTGCTCCACCTCTCCCAGCAGGGCGGCGGGCAGGTCGTCGCTGACCGCGGTGAAGCGGAAGCCCGATCCGTCCGGGCCCGGGGCGGCCGACGTGTAGTGCAGTTGCTGCACGTTCATGCGATGCCCGCCCCTTCCGCACGAGCGGCCCTGCCCTGCTTGCGCACCGGCAGCAGGCTCCGGCGGGCCAGCAGCCACAGCAGGGGGTCCTCCACCCGGACGGGCTGCGGCCCCGACTTGGGCGCGTCGGCGGGAGCATCGGGCGGGGGCGGCGCGCCGAGAGCGGACAGGCCGAAGAGCCCGACGTCGGAGAAGTCGCTCTCCAGCTGCCGGTGCAGCGCTCCGCCGTCCCAGCTGCCCAGGAGCGAGCGCACCTCCTCGTGGACCGCGGTGCGGTCGGCGTCGTCCAGGGCGCCACCGTGGTGGGAGGCGCTGCCGTGCAGGGGCGAGTGCGGGGAGAGCAGGGGACGCAGCATGTCGGTCTTGGTGAGCGCCACGGCGACGGGTGTCGACAGCCTGCCGCGCGAACCCGCACGGCGGTGACTGCGCAGCTGGGCCGCGACATCGGCGGCGATCTGCTGCGGCGAGGTCTCCACGGACGGCAGTGGAGGTCCGCCGGTGCCCGCGAGTTCGTCGCGGACGGAGGGCAGTTGCAGGGGGTCGACGAGCAGGACGATGCCGTCGGCGGCGGCGAGATAGGCGGTGTAGCGGTCCATGGCCTCGGCGTTGCGCAGATCCTCGCCGGCCGCGTCGAAGAAGACCAGTGCGGTGTGCCTGCTGCCCGCACCGAGCCGGCTGCGGGCGGGGACGCTGAGCCGGTACAGCAGTGGGTCGTTGAAGCCCAGCGCCGCAGGCCTGGTGGCACCGGGCAGCTGAAGCCGTTCGTAGAGTTCGGCGGCCATCTCGCGGTCGCGGCGCTGCGTGTCGGCGCCCATGGCGGCCAGCGACGCCCGGTACGCGCCTCCGACGCGGTGCCGCAGTTCGTTGACGAGCACGGTGACGTAGGTGCTCTTGCCGGTGGCCTTGGCCCCCACGAGGGCGATGATGCGGCTGTCCTGGTCGCAGTAGTCGCTGGGCAGGTCGCTGTGGCAGCTGCGGCAGACGCGTACGGGAGTGGCGACGCCGCAGCCGGGACAGGCCGCCCGCCCGCCGCTGCCGCGCAGGGTGCGCGGGGCGTCGAAGACGGGACCGCGCATCCGCGCCTGCGGCGGGACCGCGGGGCCCTTGAAGTCCGCCCAGATGTCGTCGCGTTCGGGATCGCACTTGGCCCCGCCGCGGATCCCGGTGGCGGACATCAGGCAGCGGTAGCCGAGCCGGGCGGCCCGGTCCCGCGCGAAGCAGTAGGGGCAGATGACGGTCGTCATGTCAGCGCACCACCAGGTCCTTGTACGGAGGGTCTTCGAGGCGTACGGCGCGGGCGTGCGGACCGAGCAGGAAGGCGCGCAGCGTGTAGGGGCGGCGGATGCCTGCGGCGGCCACTGCCGCGCCCACGTCGCGGCACACCGGGCCCTCGCTCAATTCCCCTCCGCTCACCCGCAGCACGAGGGTTCCGTCGTCGGGCGTGCGGGGCAGGGGCTCGGCCGCGGTACGGGCGACGAGCAGCAGTTCCGGGAGCTCGGGCAGCTCGCGGCCGGCTCCGCCGAGAACGCCGGCGCATAGGCTCACGCGGCGCCGGCCGGAGAACCGTCCCGTGCGTTCGACCGTGTACGCGACGGCGACGTCGGCCGGTATCTCCGCTTCCGCGGGCACGGGCGGGAGCGTCACGTCGCAGTCCGTGGCGATGAGCGGTTCGGCCTCGAACCGTGCCGCCGAGCCGGTGACGTCGAGGTACAGCCCTTCGCGAAGATAGGTGCTGCGGGCGATGCTGCGCTCCCGTGCCGCGCCGTCCTGCCACCAGCGGACGAGGACGCTGTCCGCAGGACGCGGCCAGTCGAAGGTCAGCCGCACGCGGCCGGGTTCGGGCCGGCGGGCCGTCAACGCTCCGATGGATTCGGGAACATGGACCCGGACGCTGGCGCCGGTGACGGCACGCTCGCCGAGAACCGTGACGGCGGTGATGGTCGTCGTGGTGCCGCACGGCGGCCGGAGCCCGGCCGCCCCCGAGCCCGGCCAGGGCAGCCGGGGCGGCAGAGGATCGCCCACGGGGACGTCCTGCCCGGGCGGTGGCGGCGGCCCGGACCACTCCACCAGGCGGACCTCCCCCACGGTCCCGCCCGTCCAGGCCACGGTCAGAGTGCCGGGCGTGTCACCGGGCCGCACGGTCAGGGCCGTGACGGCATCGGGCCAGGGGTGCACCGTCCGGCGTACGCACACTCCCGGCGAACGGACGTCGCGGCCGGCGGCCGTGCGGTAGACGCAGCCGATCCGGTACGTGTACGTCCCCGGCGGCAGCCCGTCGTCCCGGAAACCGTGCGGGCCGACGGATATCTCGACGGCCTGCGCTTCCGGATGCGGGCCGGTGCGGACGACCGTGACACGCCGGGCGCCCGGCGGAGTGCGCCACGTGGCGTCGATGCGGGCACGGGCGTCGGCCAGGGCGATGTCACCGGCCTCGGGTGCGACGAGCACGTCCGTACCGACGAGGGGCAGGCCCGCGATCCGGCCGGCGTCGAGCGGCAGGACGGCGTAACGGACGCGCTCGCCCAGGGGCGCGGCGGTGTCGGTGAAGCGAAGGACGGCGCTGCCCGCGCCGTCGCCGGGGGACTCGGCCTCCCCTGCCGCCACAGGGGCGTGACCGGCCGTGTGGCGCAGGATCCGCCAGGTCCGGACGCCCGGCCCGGTGGCGTCGGGCCGCCAGGCGAGGCGAACGCCGTCCTGGCCGGGCTCCGTCCGGAGGCCTTCCCGTCGGCCGGTGCGGATGAGGCCGCGCAGGGCGTGCGGGTCGTCCTCGGCGGCCTGTGCAGCGCTCAGGTAGCGCTCGGCCGCCGCGGGGACGTCGGCCCGCGCCAGGGCGTTCGCTTCGCGCACCAGGTCGTCGACGTGCCGTGCGCGGGCGTCGATGCGGGCGACGAGACGGGAGAGACGCTGATCGCCCAAGGGAGTCGGCAGTTGTGCGGCGAGGGACCGGGCGTGCCGGATGCGGCGCTCGCGCCAGGCGTCCGGGAGGGTCTCGGCGGCAGCGCGCCGGACGGGGTCGAGGCGTGGCGCCCGGCGGGCGGCGAAGGCGAGGGCCGAGGCCTCCGAGGGGTCGACGCCCAGGTCGACGGCCGCCTCGGGCCGGGGGCCGCGCGGTTCCTCGTGCAGCAGGCGCAGGAGTTCGTACAGGACGATGCGGCGCAGCCCCATCGGGTCGTCGGCGAGCGCGGCGTCGTAACGGGCCAGGAGCCCGGTCCAGGCGTCCGTGTCGGACGGTGTCCCGTCCGTGCCGGACGGTGTCCCGGTCCGGGGCAGTGCGGCACCGATCCGGGCGAGGAGATCGCGGTCGACGTGGCGCGGGCGGCCGCCCCGGCCGGGGATGCGCAGGCCGTCGAGGACGAGGAAGCGCACGGTGGGTGCGGGCCGCCCCGGAACCGGCGGGAACAGCCCGTCGGCGACGTGTCGGAGGCCCAGTGCCGTCTGTTGCGCACGGAGGTCCGCGTAAGCCGGGACAAGGGGCGAGACCGGCATGTCGGGAAGCGCCCGGGGCAATCCCAGGAGATCCCCGAATTCCCGTGCCATCCGCACTTGCCCCCGCGCCTCTGCCGTGTCCTGGCTTCGCACATCCGATCGCGTGCAAGGGGACATCTCACCAGATCGGGAGCGCCGCTGCGGAGGTTTTCCCAGAAAGATCGTCACGACTCCGGCACAAAGGCGGGCGGAGAGTGCCGGGGGGAACCTCCGGGGTCAGTCCTCGCCTTCGACGACGCGCTGGAGGAGGGCGAGGAAGAGTTCGCGCTCGGCGGGCGAAAGGGCGGACAGCAGGGACTCGTTGGCCTCTTCGCCGAGCTTGGCGAGGCGGGTGAGACGCTTGCGGCCTTGGGGGGTAAGGGTGATGGAGTTCTTGCGGCGGTCGTTGGGGTCGGGGGCGCGGGTGACGAGGCCCTGGTCCTGGAGGTCGTTGAGGAGGCCGACCATGTCCTTGGGGTCGAAGCCGGTGGTGCGCCCGAGTTCGGCCTGGGCGACCGGTTCGAGGTCGGCGACGGCGGAGAGCACCGCGTGGTGCGGCATCCGCATCCCGTCGCGCGCGAGCGCCTCGGCCACGAGGCGGCGGCCGCGCACGGAGGCGCGGTTGAGCAGCCAGCTGGGGAGGGCCTGGATCCGGTCGAGCGCGGGCGTGGGGTCCGCCGCGGCCCGTGCCGTGGTCCGTGCCGCGGTCTCTGCCGCGCTCTGCGCCTCGGCCTGCGCCGTGGTCTGCGCCTTGGTGTCTGCCATGGGGTGAGCCTATCCGGAAAACCATTGGAGTTCCCAATGAAGTCGTGTACGGTGGAGTCATTCATTGGGGAGCCCAACGATGGGGAGCCCAATGATGGGAGCCCTGACGGCTCCGGCCAAGCTCAGCAGCCAGCCCTGTCGAAGACTGAAGACTATGGAGGTGCATGCCATGCGTCGCGTCCGGTATCACGAGAACGGCGGCCCCGAGGTCCTGCGCATCGAGGAGACCGAGGCGCCCCGGCCCAGCCCGGGCGAGCTGCTCGTGCGCGCCGAGGCGATCGGGGTGACGCTGCCCGTCGTCCGCAAGGTGCGCGAGGGCGGAATGCCGCTGCCGGCAAGCCTGGGCGGCGAGGTCGCCGGGGAGATCGTCGCCGTCGGCCCGGAGGTGACGGAGTTCGCGGTGGGCGAGCGCGTGACGGGCCTCTGCTTCGGCGACGGCTATGCGGACTTCGCCCTGCTGCACACCGCGATGGCCTCGCGCATCCCCGACGGGGCGACCCCGGCCGACGCCGTCGCGCTGGTCCGTTGCGGTCTGGTCGCCCTCGGGGCGTACGAGGCCGCCAGGCCGGCCGAGGGCGAGTCGGTGCTGGTGACGGGCGCGGCCAGCGGCGTTGGCCACTTGGCCGTGCAACTCGCCAAGGCGCGTGGCGCAGGGCGGGTCGTGGCGGCGGTGGGCTCGGCGGCCAAGGCGGAGTTCGTGCGGTCCCTGGGCGCGGACGAGGTCGTCACGTACGAGGAGGCCTCCTGGGGCGACCCGGTCGACATCGCCCTGGACGCGGTCGGCGGCGAGCTGCTCTCCCCGTGCCTGGCCGCGCTCGCGCCGGGCGGACGACTGGTGACCTACAGCTCGGGCGGCGGCACCCTGCAGGCGTACGACCTCCTGGTGGGCGCGAAATCCGCGATCGGTTTCCAGATGGCGCTCATAGCGCGCAGTCAACCCGCGCTGATGGAGCAGTGGCGGCAGGAGCTGTGGGAGCTGTTCGTGGCCGGCCGGCTGCGGCCGCACGTCCACGCGGAACTGCCGCTGGAGGATGCGGCGAAGGCGCACGAGATCATCGAGTCGCGCACCAATCAGGGCAAGGTGATACTGCGGCCCGCGTAAGCCTTTGTGCCTCCTTCGACTGACGGTCGCCGAGGGTTCCTTGTGAGAGCGGAGACCGCCCCGTACGTTGACCCACCGGACACGTGGGGCCCCGGCGGCCCGTACGCGAAAGGGACGGGCCATGGCGGCGGCGCATCCTCCCAACAGCCTTTGCGGCAACCATTCCAGCAACCTTCACCTTGCGTTCATCAGACACGGCATCAGGTGTGGTTTCCGACGGTTCGTCACCATCCGTTCCCGTAAAGCCAGACGGGCCACGGCGGCGCTGCTCTCCGGCGCCCTGCTCGCCCTGCTCCCCCACCCGGCCCCGGCCGGGGCCGAGGGCGCGGCGGTGAACACCGGTGACGCGCGCGGCGGTTTCGAGGAGCGCGTGCTGTTCACGGCGGAACAGGACCCCGGATACGCCTGCTACCGCATCCCCGCCATCGTCACCACGACCCACGGCACCCTGCTCGCCTTCGCCGAGGGCCGCAAGCGCAACTGCGGTGACGCCACCGACATCGACATCGTCCTCAAGCGCTCCACCGACGGCGGCCGCACCTGGGGGCCGCTCCAGGTCGTCGACCCCGGTGACGGCGACACCCACGGCAACCCCGCGCCCGTCGTGGACCGGCGCACCGGGCGCATCGTCCTGGCCAGCACCTACAACGAGGGGCGCGACGACGCCGCGAACTGCGACGTGCCCTGCAATCGCACCCCGCATCTGCAGTACAGCGACGACGACGGCACCAACTGGTCGGAGCCACGCGATCTGACCGCGGCACTCCGGCCGTCCGGCTGGAACTCCTGGTACGCCACCGGCCCCGGCCACGGCATCCAGCTCGCGCACGGCCCGCACCGCGGCCGCCTGGTGATCGGGGTCAACGCCGAGAGCCATGACGGTGTGCACACCTCCGCCAACCACGCCGCCCTCGCCCTGAGCGACGACGGCGGAGCCCACTGGCGCCTCGGCGCCACCGACACCTACCCCATCGCCCGGGACGACACCTACCGCCAGAAGCCTTCCGAACTCACCCTTGCGGAGCGCGATGACGCAGACATCTATGTGAACGGCCGCGAGCAGGGCGGCACGGACCTCGGCAACCGCGACGAGGCCGTGAGCCGGGACGGCGGCGCGAGCTTCGCCGCGCCGTTCCGGGCCCTGCCGGATCTCTACACGCCCATGGTGCAGGGAGCCGTCGTCCCCCTGCACCCCGGCCGCTGGCTGATCTCGGCACCCGCCGATCCCGACCGGCGCCGCACCATGACCATCCGGTCCTCCTACGACCAGGGGCGCACCTGGGAGAGCGCCGATCACGGCCGGCGGGTCACGGCCGACTGGTCGGGGTACTCCGACATGACCGTGACCGGCCCGGGCACGGTCGGGCTGCTCTACGAGGCCGGGAAGCGCGACGCGCGCGACGAGATCCGCTTCGCCCGCTTCACCGAGGACTGGCTCGGCCCCCGGCGCGGGCCGGACCCCGCGACTCCCGACCGCGCACCCGGCGCGGAGGGCGCCGCGGTCCTGGGCGGAGCGCGCCCGGTGGCGGGACGGTTCGGCGGGGCGCTCGCCTTCGACGGCGAGGACAGCGCGGTGCGCCTGCCCTACCGGGGCGAACTCCCCCTGGGGACCCGGGAGTTCACGGCATCCCTGTGGTTCCGATACAGCGCGGAGGACGGGGAGCAGCCGTTCCTGTGGATGGGCGGGGTCGGCGGGTCCCCGCAGGTGTCGCTGCGGGGCGAGCCGGCGGCGGGGCGGGTCGCGGCGCAGGTCACCGCCGTCGCCGGGGCGGCGCCGGCCCGGACGGCGACGGTGTACTCGGCCGGGGCGTACAACGACGGCCAGTGGCACCACTTGACGCTGCGCCGCGCGGCGGGCCGGCTCACGCTGACCGTCGACGACACCGCAACAGCAGTGCCCGACGTCCCCGGGTCGGTGAGCCGCACGTCGACGTTCGGGGTGCACCTGGGCCAGAAACCGGACGCACGCGAGTTCCTGACGGGCGAGCTGGACGAGGTGAAGGTGACGTCTCAGGGCAAGACGGTGCTGTGGCTGCCCTTGGACACGGTCAACAACGGCACCCCGTAAGGCAACCGCGCCCCGAAGGGGCGCGGGGAACTGCGCGACCAGCCACAACCGGCCCGCACCCGGCGCTCAGCCGGCAGCAGCCGGGGCCTCCGCCGCCAGGCCCGCGGGCGCAGGCGTCCCGGACTGCCGCCCGTACCGCTTGGCGAGGACCGCACACACCATCAACTGCAGCTGGTGGAAGAGCATCAGCGGCAGAATCATCAGCCCGGCGTCCGCGCCGAACAGCACGGTCGCCATCGGCAGCCCGGCCGCCAGGCTCTTCTTCGATCCGGCGAAGGTGATGGCGATGCGGTCCTCGCGCCCGAAGCCGAGCCGGCGGGTGCCGAGGCTGGTGAAGGCGAGCATGACCGCCAGCAGCACGGCCTCCACCCCCAGGAGCGCCAGCAGCCGCAGCGGGGTGACCTGGTGCCAGATGCCCCGGACCACGCCCTCGCTGAACGCGGCGTAGACGACGAGGAGGATCGAGCCCCGGTCGACGTAGCCCAGGACCTTCTTGCGGCGGGTGATGAAGCCGCCGATCCAGCGGCGCAGGAGCTGTCCGGCGACGAACGGCACCAGGAGCCGCAGCACGACGGACAGGAGGGAGTCGAGGGAGAAGCCGACGGCGTTGTTGCCCAGTAGTGCCGCCGCGAGGAGCGGGGTCAGCACGATGCCCACGATGCTGGAGAACGAGCCGGCGCAGATCGCGGCCGCCACGTTGCCGCGGGCGATGGAGGTGAAGGCGATCGAGGACTGGATGGTGGACGGCACCAGGCACAGGAAGAGCAGCCCGGTCTGCAACTGCGGGGTCAGGACGTAGGGGACGAGGCCGCGGGAGGCCAGCCCGAGCAGCGGGAAGACGGCGAACGTGCAGGCCAGGACGGTCAGATGGAGCCGCCAGTGGCGCAGACCGTCCATGGCCTCACGGGTGGAGAGCCGTGCGCCGTAGAGGAAGAAGAGCAGGGCGACCGCGCCGGTGGAGGCGCCGTCCACGGCGGTCGCGGCCGTGCCGCGGGCCGGCAGCAGGGCGGCGAGGAGGACGGTGCCGAGCAGGGCGGCTATGTAGGGGTCCACGGGGAGACGGGCGAGGAGGCGGCGCATGCCGTCCAGCCTGCCCTTCCCCCGTTTCATCGGGAACCCCGTTCACCGTGCTCACTGCCATCACGCCATCCGATAACCAGAGCTACTCTGGCCATGTGTTCGATCCGACGCAGCTGCGCACGTTCCTCACCGTGGCCCAGACGCTCAGCTTCACCCAGGCCGCGCGCCGCCTCGGGGTGCGGCAGTCGACGGTGAGCCAGCAGGTGCGGCGCCTGGAAGAGGCCGCCGGGCGGCAGTTGTTCGCCCGGGACACGCACAGCGTGACGCTGACCGAGGACGGGGAGGCCATGCTCGGCTTCGCCCGCACGATCCTGGAGGCCAACGAGCGGGCCGCGAGCTGGTTCGCGGGCACCCGGCTGCGCGGGCGGCTCCGCTTCGGCGCCTCGGAGGACTTCGTGCTGACCCGGCTGCCGGAGATCCTGGAGACCTTCCGCCGCGACCACCCCGAGGTGGACCTGGAGCTGACCGTCGAGCTCTCCGGCACCCTGCAGCGCCGGCTCGCGGCCGGGCGGCTGGACCTGGTGCTCGCCAAGCGCCGCCCGGACCACCCCGGCGGCCCGCAGGAACCGCCGGGCCGCCTGGTCTGGCGGGACCAGCTGGTGTGGATCGGCAGCGAGCGGCTGCGCCTGGACCCGCACCGGCCGCTGCCGCTGGTCGTCTTCCCGCCGCCCGCCGTGACCCGGGCCCGCGCCCTGGAGGTGCTGGAGCAGCACGGCCGCGCCTGGCGGGTGACCTGCACCAGCGGCAGCCTCAACGGTCTGGTGGCGGCGGCCCGCGCGGGCCTGGGCGTCATGGCGCACACCAGCGGCATGATCCCGCCGGGCCTGGTGCGGCTCCCGGCCCGGGCCGGGCTGCCGGAGCTCGGCGGCATCGACGTGGTGCTGCTCCACGGCGCCGCCCGGGGCAGTGCGGCCCGCGGTGCCGCGGAGGCGCTCGCGGAGGCGATCCTGGCGGGCGGCGACCGTCTCCAGGCCCCCGCGGCCACGACGACGGGCCCGTGACGCCCTGGCGCCCCGTGAGGGGCGCGGGGCTGTTCACATATGCGGCTCCGCCGCGTGGGCGCGCTCAGCCACGACGCGCCCGCAGCCGACGCACCACCCCAGAGCCCCGGGACTTCGACCGCGGGTACGTCGTGGCTGGTCGCGCCCACGCGGCGGAGCCGCATATGGAAACGGCCCCGCGCCCCTCACGGGGCGACATGGTGCCCTGATGCCCGCGGTGTTGCCGGGTCCCCCGTGGGTCCGTGACGTTCCTGTGCGGATAGCCGTCGGACGGCGCGGAGGTTCCGTGCGGATCCCGTCGAGGCCGCGCGGCGCGGCGCGGCGGAGGGGTTCGCTCCGCCGAGGAGCCGGGTACGGTCACGGCGCTGTGCGGGCACCCTGCCGTGCCGCGCCGGCCGTGCCGCCGCACGCCCGGACACCGCGAGGAGCGAGGAGCCGTTGCGCGAAGTCACCGAGCCGTCGCTGGTGACGGCGCCCCGGGCCGGAGGTCTGGCGGACGTCGTCTTCGACCATGCGGAGGCGGACCCCGGGC
Source organism: Streptoverticillium reticulum (assembly GCF_047456005.1). Lineage (NCBI taxonomy): Bacteria > Bacillati > Actinomycetota > Actinomycetes > Kitasatosporales > Streptomycetaceae > Streptomyces > Streptoverticillium reticulum. The sequence goes on from NZ_CP179755.1 coordinate 1,921,637, forward strand.
GGGTCGCCCTCGGCCGCCGCGTGGCCGGCGCGTGGCAGGACGTCACGGCGGCCGCCTTCCGGGACGAGGTGCTCGCCCTGGCCAAGGGCCTGCTCGCGCAGGGCGTCCGGTTCGGCGACCGGGTGGCCGTCATGTCCCGTACGCGCTACGAGTGGACGCTGTTCGACTTCGCGCTGTGGTGCATCGGCGCCCAGCCCGTGCCGCTGTATCCCACCTCCTCCACCGAGCAGGTGTTCTGGATGCTGCACGACGCCCGCGTGACCGCCTGCGTCGTCGAGCACGAGGACCACGCCATGACCATCGGCTCGGTCATCGGCAGGCTCCCGCACCTGGCCCGGCTGTGGCAGCTCGACGCCGGGGCGCTGGAGGAGCTGGCCGAGGCCGGGGCCCGCATCGACGACGAGGTCGTGCACCGGCACCGCATGGCCGTCACCCCCGACTCGCCGGCCACCGTCATCTACACCTCGGGCACCACGGGCCGCCCCCGCGGCTGCGTGCTGACCCACGCCAACTTCATGACCGAGACCGACAACCTCGTCCGCCGCTACGAGCCGGTCTTCCGCTCCCGGCCCGGCGACGAGGCGTCCACCCTGCTCTTCCTCCCCCTGGCCCACGTCTTCGGGCGGATGGTGCAGGTCGCGGCGGTGCGCGGCCGGGTCAAGCTGGGCCACCAGCCCCAGCTGTCGGCCGAGGAACTGCTGCCCGACCTGCAGGCGTTCCGGCCGACGTTCGTCCTGGCGGTGCCGTACGTCTTCGAGAAGGTCTTCGCCACGGCCCGCCGCGAGGCCGAGCGCACGGGCCGGGAGGGCCCGTTCGAGCGGGCCGCCGAGGCGGCCGTGCGCTACGCGGAGGCGCAGGAGGCCCGCGCCTTCGGCACGGGGCCCGGGCCCGGCGCCGCCCTGCGCCTGCAGCACCAGGTGTTCGACCGGCTGGTCTACGCGCGCTTCCGCGAGGTGCTGGGCGGGCGGGTGCGCTATGCGATGTCGGGCGGTTCGGCGATGGAGCGGCGTCTGGGGCTGTTCTTCGCGGGCGCGGGCATCACCGTCTTCGAGGGCTACGGGCTGACGGAGACCACCGGCGCCGCCACCGCCAACCCGCCCGAGCGCACCCGTTTCGGCACCGTCGGGGTGCCCGTCCCCGGCACCACGGTGCACATCGCCGACGACGGCGAGGTGTGGGTGCGCGGCGGCCAGGTCTTCAGCGGCTACCTCGGCGATCCGCGGGCGACGGAGGCGGCGCTCCGGTCGGGCTGGCTGGCCACGGGGGACCTGGGCTCGCTGGACGAGGACGGCTATCTGACGATCACGGGCCGCAAGAAGGAGATCCTGGTGACCTCCGGCGGCAAGAGCGTCTCGCCGCTGGTGCTGGAGGAGCGGGTGCGGGCGCACCCGCTGATCTCCCAGTGCATCGTGGTCGGCAACGACCGCCCCTACGTCGCCGCGCTGGTCACCCTCGACCCGGAGGCCGTGGCCCACTGGCTGCAGATGCGCGACAAGCCGCCGATGGAGCCGGCGGAGCTGGTGCGCGACCCGGATCTGGAGACCGAGATCCGGCGGGGCGTGGTGGCCGCCAACACCCTGGTCTCGCAGGCCGAGTCCATCCGGACCTTCCGGATCCTGGGCGCGCAGTTCACCGAGGAGCAGGGCCTGCTGACACCGACGCTGAAACTCCGGCGCAGGGCGATAGAGAAGGCGTATGCCGTGGAGGTCGAGGCGCTCTACGGCAAATGAGCCAGGTGTGCGGGAATGCGACGCGAGTGGTTCCGGTTGACGCTTGGAGTAAGCGCTTCCGAACCGAACCAGTAAGGATCGATTGCTCGTGAGCAAGGTCCCGTCCATCACCCTCAACAACGGCGTCGAGATGCCGCAGCTCGGCCTCGGCGTCTGGCAGGTTCCGGATGCCGAGGCGACCGCCGCGGTGTCGACCGCCCTCGAGGCGGGTTACCGCAGCATCGACACGGCTGCGGTGTACGAGAACGAAGCGGGTACCGGCAAGGCGCTGACCTCCTCGGACATCCCGCGTGACGAGCTGTTCGTCACCACCAAGCTGTGGAACAGCGCGTCCGAGACCTGGACGCGCGACGGCGTCCTGCGGGAGTTCGACGCGTCCCTGGCCAAGCTGGGCCTCGACTACGTGGATCTGTACCTCATCCACTGGCCGCGCGCCATGCGCGACGACTACCTGACCATCTGGCGCGCTTTCGCCGAGATCGCCGAGAGCGGCCGGGCGAAGGCGGTGGGCGTCTCCAACTTCCACGTCCCGCAGCTGGAGCGGCTGCTCGCCGAGACGTCGCTCGTCCCGGCCGTCAACCAGATCGAGCTGCACCCCCACTTCTCGCAGGCCGAGCTGCGCGCGTTCCACGCCGAGCACGGCATCGCGACGGAGGCGTGGTCGCCGCTCGGCCAGGGCGGCGAGCTGCTCAAGGCCCCGGTGCTGGCCGGCATCGCCGCCAAGCACGGCAAGTCGGCGGCCCAGGTGGTGCTGCGCTGGCACCTGCAGCTGGGCAACGTGGTGATCCCGAAGTCGGTGACGCCCTCCCGCATCCGCGAGAACATCGACGTCTTCGACTTCACCCTCGACGAGGACGACATGAAGGCGATCGCCGCCCTCGACAACGGCACCCGACTGGGCCCGAACCCGGACGACTTCGACTGGAACTGAGTCGATGACACGCCGGGCGGACCGCTCCGGTCCGTCCGGCGTGAAGGGTCACCGCGCTCCGTGACCCGAGGCAACCGCCTCCACCCGGCGGGCCAGTTGCACGTCCAGCTCCGTGACCTTGCCCCCGGCGCTGTGCGTGTTCACGGCGAGTGACACCGTGTTGTACCCCAGCATCACGTCCGCATGATGGTTGAGCTCCTCCTGGATCTGCGCGATGTGGATCACCATGGCGGCAGCCTGGAAGTGCCCGTCGAAGGAATACGTCCGGGTGATCCGGTCACCGTCGACGGCCCAGCCGGGCAGTTCCTGAAGGCGTACCTCCACGTCCTTCTGCGAGAGCGGTTCGACAGCCATCGCCCGTCCCTTCGTCGTCGCATCCGCAGTGATGCAAGCGTCCCATGGGACTGGGGCGTTGTCGCGCCCATGCACACCGGCCGTTTGTACGGTCGGGCCATGACAACTGTGGTGACACCCGGAACCGGTGTGGGCGGCGTGGGCGCGCTCTTGCGCGACTGGCGTACCCGGCGCCGTATCAGCCAGCTCGAACTCGCCCTGCGTGCCGACTCCTCCGCCCGGCACATCAGCTTCATCGAGACCGGGCGCTCCCGCCCGAGCCCCGAGATGGTGCTCCGCCTCGCGGATCATCTGGACGTCCCCGTGCGCGAGCGCAACGTCCTGCTCATGGCCGCCGGCTACGCACCGCACTACCCGGAACGTCCGCTGGACGACCCGGCGCTGGACGGCCTGCGGGAAGGGGTCGAGAGCCTGCTGAAGGGCTACGAGCCCTTCCCCGCGCTGGTGGTGGACGGCGCCTATCAGGTGATGGCGGCGAACAGCGGCATCGCGATGCTCCTGGAGGGCGTCGCGGAGTCGCTGCTCACTCCCCCGTTGAACGCCATGCGTCTCACCCTGCATCCGGACGGCATGGCTCCGCGCATCCGCAACCTCCGCGAGTGGCGCGGGCACCTGCTGCACCAGATGGAGCGGCAGCTGGCACACGTGCGGTCGGCCGCCCTGCGGGCCGTCTACGACGAGGTGAGCGCGTATCCCCTGCCGGAGCAGGCGGAGCGGCCCGGCGAGGAGGTCACGGCGGGCGGGCGGGCGGCCGCGCCCCTCGCGCTGCCGCTGGTGATCGAGCACGCCGGCCGGACCCTGTCGTTCGTCTCGGCCATCACGACGTTCAACACCCCCATGGACGTGACCGTTTCCGAACTGGCCCTGGAGGCCTTCCTCCCCGCCGATCCGGAAACGGCCGCTGCCCTCAAGGAGTTCACGCGCTAGCGGAGGGCACCCGGTCGAGAAAGCCGAGGACGGTACGGATCCGGCCGTCCCCGGCCAGGGTGATCACGTCAGAACCGGCGACGGGCGCCGACCCGTCGGCGGCGGACACCAGCTCCCACGAGAACCGCGCAGTGTCATGGTGCCCGTCCACGGCGCCGGTCTGCCGGAACACGTAGCCGGGGAACTGCTCGTGTGCACCGGCTATCACGGCCGCGAGGTGCTCGTACCCGCTGACGTCGGCGAGCGGGTCGGTGTAGGAGCCGTCCTCGCTCCACGCGGCGGCCACGGCCTCGGCCCGGGCGGCGGGGTCGGTGGCGTTCCAGGCCGCGAAGTAGCGGGCGACGGCGGTCTCGTACTGCGACATGACGGATCTCCTCGGACGGCTGAATGCAAAGGGCCACGTCCCTCCGGACCCGAGTGCGCGGGTCCGGAGGTCCGTGGCCATCACCTTGCCGTGGGACGGTTCCCGGCGCGATTACCTCAGGGGTAGTTGCCTGCACCCCACGCCGGCCGGACCGGATACCTGGCCAGATACCGCCGTACGTCACAGAGTGGCCGATTTCAAAGCCGTGATGTTGCCGGGGAGTTAACCGGGGGACATGATCACTCCTCGTATCGCCCTGATCACTCATCCAGGAGCCGAGACGTGACGACCCTGACGGTTGCGTCTGCGGTCTCGCACGCCCTCATGTCATGGAATTCCAATACAAGGGAGTCATTGATTTTCGTGTATCACCGTCGGAGATTCCTCGCCTTCGCCACTGTGGGTGCGGTCATATGCACCGCTGGACTCGTGCCGTCCGTCAGCCAGGCCGCCGGCGGCAGCGACGCGGAAATGAAGGGTTCCTACGCCACGACGCACGGCCTGACGGCAGTTGATGTCGAGAACATCAACGCACTGAACGAAGCGGCCCTGACCGCGGGTCAGCCCGGCAAGCCTCCGGCGGGATTGTCGCCGAGCCCCGGCGCCTCCTTCCGGGCCTCCGACGACAGGGAGACCCCTCCCGCCGAGCCGCTCAACAGGATGCCCGACGCGTACCGTGCCTACGGAGGCAGGGCCACCACGATCGTCAACAACTACATACGCAAGTGGCAGCAGGTCTACAGCCAACACGACGGCGCGAAGCAGCAGATGACCGAAGAAGAGCGGGAAAAGCTGTCCTACGGCTGCGTCGGTGTCACCTGGGTCAATTCGGGCCCCTACCCGACGAACAAATTGGCGTTCGCGTACTTCGATGAGAACAAGTACAAGAACAACCTGAAGAACGCCAGGCCCCGGCCCGACGAAACGCAGGCGGAGTTCGAGGGGCGCATCGCCAAGGACAGCTTCGACGAGGGGAAGGGTTTCCAGCGGGCGCGTGATGTGGCAGCCATCATGAACAAGGCCCTGGAAAACGCGCACGACGAGGGGACGTACCTCGACAACCTCAAGACGGAGCTCACGAACAGCAACGACGCTCTGCTCCACGAGGACAGCCGCTCGAACTTCTACTCGGCGCTGAGGAACACACCGTCCTTCCGGGAAAGAGACGGAGGCAACTACGACCCGTCCCAGATGAAGGCGGTGATCTACTCGAAGCACTTCTGGAGCGGGCAGGACCAGCGGGGCTCCTCCGACAAGAGGAAGTACGGCGACCCGGACGCCTTCCGCCCCGACCAGGGCACAGGCCTGGTCGACATGTCGAAGGACAGAAACATTCCGCGCAGCCCCGCCAACCCCGGCGAAGGCTGGGTCAACTTCGACTACGGCTGGTTCGGGGCCCAGACGGAAGCGGATGCCGACAACACCATATGGACCCACGCCAACCACTATCACGCGCCCAATAGCGACCTGGGTCCCATGCACGTATACGAGAGCAAGTTCCGGAACTGGTCCGCCGGATACGCGGACTTCGACCGCGGAACCTACGCCATCACGTTCATACCCAAGAGCTGGAACACCGCACCCGCCAAGGTGAAGCAAGGCTGGTGAAGACAGCAGCGGGCTGCCGGTCCGAACCGGCAGCCCGCTGCGTCGGAGATGAGCGTCGTCAGCCGGCGACCGGCTCCGACACCTGCTCCGCGGCAGCGGGAGCCGCATCGGCGGCCTCGGCCGCCTTGCGCCGGCCGGCCATCCACACGTAGACGAGGATGCCCGCGAACAGGAACAGCGTGCCCTGGTACACGGCCGCGTAACCGGCGCCCGCCACCAGCCAGAAGGAGAACGCGAACGCGCCCACCGCCAGCACCATGTCCCGCGTCATCCGGCCGGGGTTGACCTTGTGGCCCTGGCCCGTCAGCAGGAAGTACACCTGCGCCGCCGCGGCGAGCAGGTACGGGACCGTCGCGGAGAACGTCGTGACCAGGACGAGGATGTTGAACACCCCGCCCGAGCCGGACGTGTAGTTGATGACGGTCAGGCCGGTGGCCAGCACGGCCGCGGCCAGCACGCCGAAGGTCGGCACGCCGCGCTTCTCCTTGGCGAACGCGGCCGGGAACAGGCCGTCCTTGGCGGCCGCGAACGGCGAGTGGGCGCTCATCAGCGTCCAGCCGTTGAGCGCGCCGAAGATGGAGATCGCCGCGGCGGCCGCGATGAGCATGCCGCCCCAGCTGCCGCCGAACATCACGTCGACGGCGTCGGAGAACGGCGCGGTGGACTTGACCAGCTTGTCGTGCGGGACGCTCCCGAAGACAGACAGGGTGCCCAGCAGATAGACCAGAGCGGCACCGATGGTGCCCAGGACGCTCGCGCGGCCCACGTTGCGCTCGGGGTTGCGGACCGCGCCCGCGCTGACGGAGGCGGACTCCACACCCACGTAGCTGTAGAGCAGGATCGCGGCGGACGCGGTCAGGCCGCCGGTCCAGTTGCCGCCGCCCTCGGTGAAGGGGCCGAGGTTCTTCGGGTCGAAGAAGAAGATGCCCACGACGGCCACGAACAGCAGCGGCAGGAACTTCAGCACCGTGGAGACCATCTGCACCGCACCCACCCAGCGCGTGCCGGCGAGGTTCGCCAGCGCCGGGAGCCACAGGAAGGCCAGGGCCACGGTGAGGTCGGCGCCCGTCGACGGCTTCACGCCGGTCAGGAAGTGGAAGTAGCCGACGCCCGCCACGGCCAGGGCGGCGTTGCTGACCCAGGTCATGGTCCAGTACGACCAGGCCGAGAGGAACCCGGCGAAGTCGCCGAAGGCCTCACGCGCGTAGACGTACGGACCGCCGGTGCGCGGGTCGCGCTCGGCGAGCCGGCCGAAGACCAGGGCCAGCGCGATGGCGCCGACGGTGAGCACGCCGAAGGCGAGCAGGCTGACGGTGCCGAAGGGGGCGACGGAGGCGGGCAGCAGGAAGATGCCGCCTCCGATGATGTTCCCCATGACCAGCGCGGTGGCCGTGGGGAGGCCGAAGCGGCGGGACTGCGTGCCGTCGTCGGTGTCGTGCATGGGTGTGGTGCGCCTCTCGTCTGGCGTGGCAGGTCGCCGGTTCCGGGCGACAGCACAGGGCTGTGCGACTGCACATGTTCACCCTGGCATCGCACCCCGCAAAATCAGCGATTTTTGTCCTGCGAGGAGCGCATGGGAACCGTAAAAGGTGTGGCGATCATGGTCGGTGGCCGTGATTCGTCCACGGTCCGGAGACTGTGTTGCAGTAACGGTTCGCCCGCAGCGGCGAAGCGCAAAGGCGCAGGAAAAGGGGCGCACGGTGGTGTACCCCACCGTAGCCGGTGCGATGTTCAACAAACTCTCCGCAGACCTGCCGCCGCCCGTCCCGAGGAGCAAGCCATGCGCAGCGTGCCCGCCGTCTTCCGCCCGTCGTCGGCCTTCCTCAGGACCGGGGCGGTGGCGGCCGGAGTCGCCGGCCTCGCCCTGCTCGCCGGGGCGCCGGCCCGGGCGGCGGCCGCCGCCGACGACTCGCTCCTCTCGCACATACCCCCCGCCATCCGCGGCGCCTGCACCCCCACCGGGAAGCCGGACCTCCCGGCCGCCGCCGTCGCCGCGGCGACCTGCAAGTCCGCTGCCGGATTCCCCGTGCTGTACGAGCAGTTCCCGGACAAGGACGCCATGCAGAAGCAGTGGGAGGCGGACCTGAACCCGTACTCCTTCGGCTACGACGCCTGCAATGCGTCCACACCGCTCAACGGCAAGCAGTCGTACCAGGTCGGCCAGAAGCCCGTGGGGGTCATGTCCTGCTACAAGGACGCCCAGGACGGCTCCACCTACGTCGAGTGGATCAACAACGACCTGTCGATCCTCTCGCTGGCGAAGACCACGTCGGGCGACTCGTCCTCGTACACGCAGCTGCTGCAGTGGTGGCGGACCGCGGGCCCCCTGCCGTCGGACACCTCGGCGGCGACCTCCGTGCCGGCGACGGGCTGAGCGGAACGGCCCGCGCGGGTGACATCCGCATCCCCGCGGGCAGGATCCCCCCATGACGACCACCCTGTGCACGCCCCGGCTGACGCTGCGCCGCTGGCGCGAGGACGACCTCGACGCGATGGCGGCGATCAACGCCGACCCCGAGGTGATGCGCTGGATCGGGGACGGCTCGGTGCAGGACCGGGAGCAGACGGCGGCCCGGATCGCGGTGTGGGAGCGCACGTGGGAGGAGCGCGGGGTCGGGCTGTTCGCGGTGGAATGCCGGGACAGCGGCCAACTGGCCGGATTCGCCGGGTTATCGGTGCCGCTGTTCCTGCCGGAGGTGCTGCCCGCCTTCGAGATCGGCTGGCGGCTGGGGCGGCCGTTCTGGGGGCACGGGCTGGCCACCGAGGCGGCCCGCACGGCGCTGGACTTCGCGCTGCGCGAGCGCGGCCTGGCCCGGATCGTGAGCATCAGCGCCGCCGGGAACACCGCCTCCCAGCGGGTCATGCGCAAGCTCGGCATGCGTCCGGAGCGGGACACGGTGCACCCGGAGTTCGGGACGCCGCTGCGGGTGCATGTCCTGGAGACGCGCCCCTGACGTAGCGCCCCGTAGGGGCGCGGGGCTGTTTCTCCTCCAGCTACCTCCCCCAGCTACCGCTGGGGGTGCCCCCAGGAGGTACCCCCAGCGGCTCCGCCGCGCGGGCGCGGCCAGCCACGACGCGCCTGCACCGGGCGCCCCGTAAGGGGCGCGGGGAACTGCGCGACCAGCCACGACGCTCCCGCAGCTGAAGTACCCGGGGCTTCGCCCCGGACCCCTGGGGTGGTGCCTCGACTGCGGGTGGTCTGTGGCTGGTCGCGCAGTTCCCCGCGCCCCTTACGGGGCGCCCTGGCATCACCCGTTCGCCGGTCCGCGGATGCCGGTGCACGGCACAGCGCCCAGCGTGGAGGCGTGCGGGAGACCACCGCGCACCGCACTGCATCGCCAGGAGGGCCCATGTCCACGTCCACCGCCCCGGGAGAACACGTCGCGGACGGCAGGACACGGACACCCGGACAGCTGCGCGCCGCCGGCCAGGACGGCTACGGGCAGGTGCGGGACATTCTCCAGGCGGCGCAGGGCCAGGAGGTCACCGCGATCGCGGCCGGGGCGCACCACAGTCTGGCCGTCACGGCCGGCGGGCAGGTGCTCGCCGCCGGGTACGACAGCGACGGGCAGGCGCACGGCCTGTGGAAGGCGGCGCAGGGCAAGCGGATCGCCGCGGTCGCCGCCGGGCCGCTGTTCAGTCTGGCGGTGACCGCGGACGGGCGGCTCCTCGGCACGGGCCTGGACGACTTCCGGCAGGTGGCGGGCATCGTCGAGGCGGCGCACGGCCGGCACGTCGTCACCGCCGCCTGCGGGGGGTTCCACGCGCTGGCGGTCACCGCCGACGGCCGGCTCCTCGCCGCGGGCCAGGACCGGCACGGCAGCGTGTCGGGGATCATGGCGGCGGCCGAGGGCGCGAAGGTGGCCGCGGTGGCCGCGGGCGAGCTGCACAGCCTGGCGGTGACCGAGGACGGGCGGCTGCTCGCCGCGGGCCTGGACGACCTCGGGCAGGTGTCGGCGATCCTGCAGGCCGCGCAGGGCAGGAGGATCGCGTCGGTGGCCGCGATGGGCATGCACAGCCTCGCCGTCACCGAGGACGGCGAGCTGCTGGGATCCGGCCGCGACGACCACCACCAGGTCTCCGGGCTGCTGCGGGCCGCGCAGGGCAAGCGGATCCGCGCGGCCTCGGTCGGCAGCCTGCACGGGCTGGCCGTGACGCAGGACGGCCGGCTGCTGGCGGCCGGCCGGGACCGGGACGGCCAGGTGTCGGAGATCGCGGCGGCCGTGGAGGGCCGGACGGTCCTCGCCGTCGCGGCGGGCGGTGCACACAGCCTCGCGGTGGTCGCGCCGGACGGGCCCCGGGGCCGGGCGGTCCGGGCGGACTTCCGCACCGCGGCCGGCGTCCGCGAGCGGTTGTCCCTGCAGTTCCTGCGCGCGGACGACGGCCTCGACGCGACCCTGGTCTCCGGGCAGCCCGCCCGGGACTTCGGCATCCGGGAGGGCGTGCCCGTCCAGGTGGTGGTGCGGCGGATGGCGCCCGGCCGGGACGAGGTGCTGGGCGACGGCTCGGTGTGCTTCACCTACGACGAGATCACCGGGGTCGTCGGCATCGACACCCGGGCCGGCCGCCCGCCGTCCCATCTCCTGTGCACCGGCCACGGCGCCAACCGCTTCACCTTCACCTGGACGGCGACGGCGACGGCTCGGGAGTGACGCTCACTCCCGCCGCGTCCATCACCCGCGACCCGCCGACCGGCAGGTCCCACAGGTCCTCGCGCGGCCTGCCCGTGGCCGCCCAGGCCGCCCGGACGCGGAGCAGCGGCTCCAGCGGCGGCTCGGCGGAGAGCAGGAACGTGGCCCAGTGCATGGGGGCCATCATCCGCGCGCCCACGTCCTGGCAGGCGCGGACGGCCTCCTCGGGGTCGGTGTGGACGGTGCCGAGCATCCAGCGGGGCTCGTAGGCGCCGATGGGCAGCAGGGCGAGGTCGATGCCCGGGTAGCGCTCCCCGATCCGCTCGAACCAGTGGCCGTAGCCCGAGTCCCCCGCGAAGTACACGCGCCGCCCGCCGGGTGCGGTGACGACCCAGCCGCCCCACAGCGAGCGGCAGGTGTCGAGCAGGCCGCGTTTGCTCCAGTGGTGCGCGGGGACGAAGTCGAAGCGCACCATGCCCGCCGGGCCCGGCAGTTCGACCCCCTCCCACCAGTCGAGCTCGGTGACCCGGGTGAACCGCCGGCGGCGCGCCCAGCCGCCCAGGCCCGCCGGGAGCAGCAGCGGGGTGTCACGGGGCAGCCGTTTGAGGGTGGGGGCGTCGAGGTGGTCGTAGTGGTTGTGGCTGATGACGACCGCATCGACTCTCGGCAGGTCCTCCCAGCGCACCCCGACCGGGGTGATCCGCGACGGCGTGCCCAGGATGCGGCGGGACCACACGGGGTCGGTGAGCACGGTCAGCCCGCCGACGGAGAGCACCCAACTGGCGTGCCCGGCCCAGGTGGCGGCGACGGAGGCGGGCGGGGCGGCCGGGACGGGACCGGGTTCGACGGGCAGTTCGGCGATCTCCAGCAGGGCTTCGGGTCCCGGGCGCAGCCGGCCCTCGCGGGCGAGGCGGGCCAGGGCGCGGACCCCGGGCAGCGGTGCGGTGAGGCGGTCGGTGAACGACCGGGGCCAGATGCGGCGCTCGCCGAAGGGGCGTGGACCCGCCAGGGGGCGCTCGGTCTGTTCGGTCATCTACGGGCTCCATTCGTGGGGAACCGAGGCTCGCTCATGACGGTAGGTCAGCCACCGGCGAGTTCACTGAACACCGATCCAAAAGTGGACAACGCCTCCGCGACGTCCGGCAGGGCCAGCGGGTCGCGGGCGTCCAGGGCGCGTTGCCGCTGCTCGTCGGTGGGACCCAGGAGCGGTGGAGTGGCCAGGCGGACGCGCAGGGCGTCGGGTTCGTCGCCGAAGTGGTGGCTGCCGGGCGCCGGGTGGCCGAGCGCCTCGGTGAGGTGGGCCTCCAGTTCGACGGAGTCGGTGATGCCGCGGGCGGCGAGGGGCTCGCGCAGCTCGCCCAGGTCGGCGTAGAGGTGCGGTCCGGTCTGCGGCGGGCGGGAGAGCACCCCGGCCGCGCCAAGCCGTTCGCGCGCGGCGCCGGCCAGGGCCCCGTAGAGCCGCCCGGCGGCGTTGATCCGGTTGCGGACGGGCTTGGGCTCGGTCAGCGCCCAGGCCGTGGCGGCCGCGAGCGGGGGCGGGAGTTCGGCCCGCAGGGCCGTGAGGACGGACAGGACGCGGGTGCGCAGCACGGTGCCGGGGCCGTCCTCCGGGAAGCGGGCGACGGCGGCGGGCCAGCCGGCCGGGAGGATCGTGCCCGCGAGGTCGGTGAGGACGACGACGTTGTCGGGGCGCATCTCGGCGGGGCCGACGTAGACGGTGCCGTGCGGGTCGTGCCGGGTGTCGCGCCAGGTCTCGTCGCTGATGACGGTCAGTTCCTCGGCGGCGGCGGCCTCGCAGACCTCGTGCAGGATCTCCGGCGGGGCGACGGTGCCGGTGGTGTCGTCGGCGACGGACAGGACCAGGAACCGCGGCCGCCCGCCCTCGGCGCGGATCCTGCGGACGGTCTCCAGCAGCGCGAACGGGTCGGGGACGCCGCCGCACTCGGCCGGTACGGGCACGGGGTAGGCGAACCGCCCGGCGAGCCGGGAGACCGGCGCGTACCAGGCGGCGCACGGGCGGGTGAAGAGCACCTCGCCGCCCGCCGCGGCGAGCAGCGCCATGAGCAGGGGCTGGGCGCCGGAGGCGGCGACCACGCGCTCGGGCCCCACGGGCAGGCCGCGCCGCGCCCAGTAGCGGCAGGCGGCCTCGCGCACCTCCGTGCCGCCGCCCACCGGCTCCGGCCCGCTGCGCCCGGCCGCCTCCGCCAGCCGTGCGGCGAGCTCCGGCAGGACGGGCAGACCGTGCTCGGCCGCCGGGAGGGCGGGGGCCGCCGGAGAGCCCTTGCCCTTCTGCATCCGTACCTCCGACGCGCTCGGCTCCACCCGGCCTTCTCCGGGGAGTGTCCGGCGGACCTTCGCGCCCCGTCAGGGGCGCGGGGAACTGCGCGACCAGCCACGACGCACCCGCAGACGACTCCCCCAGGGGCTTGCCCGGATCCCTGGGTGGTGCATCGGCTGCAGGCCGTCGGTGGCTGGTCGCGCAGTTCCCCGCGCCCCTGACGGGGCGCCGGACACGCCTTGGCTACACCTTTGCAGACGCGTGTGGTGGGCGGCGGGCCGACACGGGCGGGCGGGTGACGAAGTGGTCCCACATGATGAAACACGGTTCTCGCCATGCGGGACGCGCGCGTACCGTCGGAGCGACGAACCACCGAAAGGGGAACCCGTGGAACCCGTGTACACCCATGGCCATCACGAGTCCGTCCTGCGCTCGCACAGCCGGCGCACGGCCGCCGACTCCGCCGCCTACCTGCTGCCCGCGCTGCGGCCGCACCACGAGATCCTGGACGTGGGCTGCGGACCCGGCACCATCACGGCCGACCTGGCCGCGCTCGTCCCACAGGGCCGGGTCACCGGTCTGGACGCGGCGGCGGAGGTGCTGGACCGGGCCCGCACGGTGGCGCACGAACGCGGCCTGGGGAACGTCGAGTTCACCACGGGTGACATCCACGCGCTGGACTTCCCCGACGGCTCCTTCGACGTCGTCCACGCGCACCAGGTGCTCCAGCACGTGCCCGACCCGGTGGGCGCGCTGCGCGAGATGCGGCGGGTGTGCCGACCCGGCGGCGTGGTCGCGGTGCGCGACGCGGACTACGCGGCCATGACCTGGTACCCGCACATACCCGGGCTGGACGACTGGCGGGAGCTCTACGGGCGCGTCGCCCGCGCCGCGGGCGGGGAGCCGGACGCCGGGCGGCGGCTGCTGTCGTGGGCGCGCGCGGCCGGGTTCACGGACGTCACCGCCTCGGCCGGCACCTGGTGCTACGCGACGCCGGAGGACCGGGCGTGGTGGAGCGGCCTGTGGGCCGAGCGCACGGTCGCCTCCTCCTACGCCGCCCTCGCCGTGGACGGCGGGCACACGGACCGCGCCGGCCTGGAGGCCGTTGCGGAGGCCTGGCGGGAATGGGGGCGGCAGGAGGACGGCTGGTTCGCAGTCCTGAACGGCGAACTGCTGTGCCACGCCTGAAGGTTGAGGCCACGGCATGCTCCCGCGGCACACCCTTCGCCAACTAGCCTTGATCCCATGAACATTCTGGGGACCTCGCTAAGGGTGTGCGTCGGCGATCTGGACCACGCGGTCGCCGTGTACGAACGACTGACCGGAACGGAGGCGCTGCGTTTCCAGCGCGGGGGCGTCAAGGTGGCGGCGGTCGGCTGCTTCTTCCTGATGAGCGGCCCCGAGGCGGAGCTCTCCATTCTGCGGAAGATCACGGCGACGATCGCGGTGTCGGACGTCGACGAGGCCGCCGACGACCTCCGGGCGGTGGGCGCGGAGATCATCGCAGGCCCGGTCCCGACCCCGATCGGCCGCAACCTGGTGGCACGCCACCCGGACGGCTCGGTCTTCGAATACGTGGACCGTAAAGCGGACGCCGCCCCTTAGGGGCGCGGGGAACTGCGCGACCAGCCACGACGCGCCCGCAGAGAACTACGGGGCGAGGTCCTCGCCCTCGGCGAGGTCCTCCACCTCGATGCCCTCGTCGAACGGCTCCCCCTGCACCCGCGCGTGCAACAGCCGGAACCGCCCCCGCTGCCGCACGGCAGCCGGCAGCGCAGCCAGCACGGCGGCCGCATCCTCCGCCCGCCCCGCCTCCAGCAGCGCGCCCACGGCCTCGCGCGCCAGCGCGACCCGCGCCGCCCGCGAGGCCCCCGCCTCGCGGGCCCCGGCCACGGCCTGCGCATACCGTTCGGCGGCCCGCTCCGGGTGCCCGGACGCGGCGTCCGCAGCCGCCAGGCACCGCAACGCCGCCCACCCGAGCCCGAGCCGACCCGCCCGCTCCCAACTCCGCACCGCCTGCGAGCGGTCCCCCGCGTGCCACTGCGCCACACCCAGGTGATACGCGCCGTGCGCACCGGGCTCGGCCGCCTCCAGCACCTCGCGCCAGTGCGGCGAGACCAGCGACGGCCCCGGCTCGGGCCCCTCGTCCGGGAACGCCCCGGTGTGCAGCAACGCGCGCCAGGGCGCCTGCTGTTCGCCCAGCGTCGCCGCGCCGAAGGGCGTCCCGGGCAGCTCAAATCCCCCGCGCTCGACTTCGAGCGCGCCCCACCCGGAGCCCACCGCCAGCAGTTCCTTCGGCTCGTGGTCTGCGAACGGCCGCCACGCCGCGTACGCGGCATCGACCGCGGCCCGCGGCAGCGCCGCCTCCAGCCGCCCGGCCACCTCGCCGCGGGCCGCTGCCCAGTCCGCACCGTGCACCACGGACGGGTCGGCGGCCAGCGGCCCGTACGCCTCCAGCCACGCGAACTCCCCGCCGCCGTCCAGCAGGACGTGCTCCAGCTGGGTGCGGGCCAGCCCGGCCTGGATCTCCGCGTACCCGCCCGTGCCGGGCTCGGTGAGCCACTCCTGCCAGCGCCGCCCGCGCGCTCCCGTGCCCCACGTGAACAGCTTGCGGCCGCGCAGCAGGTCGGTGGAGGTCTGCACCAGGCCGTGGCCGTGCTCGTCCAGCGCGGCGATCCAGCGGCGTTCGCCGTCCGGCACCTCGTAGAAGTGGTCGGCGGGCTCCTCGCCGCTCAGTGGGTACGAGCGGTCGGCCCCGTCCCGGACCGGCACCGGGACGCGGCGCAGCGTGTGCTCGTAGCCGAAGTACCAAGCAGAGTCGGCCGGTACCAGGACACGCGTGTGCGGCGTCTCGGGTACGGCGGTGTTCGACCACCAGTAGACGGGCGCGGGTTCGTGGTGCGGATTGCGGATGCGCACGCCCACGTAGAGGAAGTCCGAGCCGTCGGGCAGCCACAGGTCCACCTGGAACGGCAGGTCGCGCAGCCGCTCCCACTCCCACAGCCGCAGCATCTCGCCGCCGTCGGGCGCAGGCACGCGGGCCGCGTGCAGCGGGGCGACGGAGAGGGTGGCGTGGCCCGTGGCGCCGATGTTCCACTCGATACCGCCGGAGAACCAGGCACCGTTGAGAGCGAAACCGGCGGGCTGGAACACGGGGTTGGTGTACAGCAGCGAACGCCCGGTCGGCTTGTGCTCGATGGAGTGCACCCGGCCGCCCAGTCCCGGGAGGACGGTGACCTTCAGCCGGTCGTTCTCGATCACGATCGCATCGAGGTCGGTCTGCACGCGTTTGCGGGAGTAGTCGTCGCGGCGGCGCACGGGCTGCACGGTGCGCAGCGGGGCGTTGCCTATCTGCCGCGCCATGTCGGCGGGCAGGCCCGTGGCCTCCTCCGGGTCGATCCGGTGCACGTCCCCCGGGGGCCGCAGCGCGGGCAGCGGGTTCTCGGGGCCCAGCGGAGCGGCGGGCAGGGACAGGACGGCTCGGCGGATGGTGGTCGTGGCCACGGAAACCTCACCTCTCGGCATCGGACGTCTGCTGTCCGCGCCAGGCAGGGGCATCGCTGCCCCAACGCCCGGGCGGACGGGACCAGTCGCGCGGCCCGCCGTCGAAGGACACGGGCGGCAGGGCGTACCGGACGCGCCCCAGCGGCCCGTCCGCCTCGGCCAGCCATGCGGCGGGGTCGTACGCCCCCGAGGGCCTTCCCCCGTCCCTGCCCACGCCCCGCATCAGCCATGCCGCGGTCTGCGCGAGGGAGAGGACGGCGAGCCGGCTGCCGCCGTCCGTCAACTGCTCGGTGACGGCCCGCAGTACGGCGGCGGCGAGCAGGTACCCGGCGCCGTGGTCGAGGGCCTGGGCGGGCAGGGCACCGGGTTCGCCGCCGTCGCCCTCGACGGACGCGATGCCGCAGGCGGCCTGCACCAGGGAGTCGAACCCGCGCCGCCCGCCCCACGGCCCGTACGCGCCCCAGGCGCTCAACTGCCCGACGACCAGCCCCGGCCGGCGCGCGGCCAGGTCCTCCGGGGCCAGCCCGTGGGCGTCGAGCGCGCCGGGCCGGTAGCCGGTGACGACGACGTCGGCGGAGGCGAGCAGCCCCTCGAAGACGGCCCGGTCCGTGCGGCGGGCGAGGTGGAGGACGGTCGAGCGCTTGCCGAAACCGGTGTCGCTGTGGGCGTCCTGGCTCTCGGGAAGCTGCGGCGAGTCGACGCGCAGGACGTCCGCGCCGAGCAGGGCGAGGGTGCGCGTGGCAACGGGCCCGGCGATGACACGGGTGAGGTCCAGCACGCGCAGCCCCGCGGCCGGGGCAGCGGGTTCGGCCGGACCGAGGGTCCGCAACGGCCCGTCCGCGAACCGTTCCAGCGTGAGCAACGGGCGCTCCGCCACGGCCGCGCCCTGCGGGTGGGCGGCCCACTGCTCGGGAGTGCGTACGGCGACGGCCAGCCCGCCCGCCGCGTACACGGTCTCCTCGACGTCGACGGCGGTGCGGCGGGCGAGTTCGGCGGCCACGCGCGGGACGAGCGCCTCGTCGTCACCGCAGTCGGCGACATTGAGCGCGGCGAGCAGCCGGGCGCGGTGGTGCGGGTAGTTGGCGTGCGTCCGCACCCGGCCGTCGGCGGTGTGCCAGAACCGGGACAGGGGCGCGAAATTGACCTGGGCGCGGCCGTCGATGCGCAGGTGCCGTTCGCTGACGAACGCGGTGGCGACGGCCCCGTCCTCGATGCGTACGGTCGGCAGCGGGCCGCCGCTCCGCGCACCGGCCAGTTCCGCGGCGGCCAGGGCGCACACGGCGACGGTGGAACGCGCCAACTCCCGCACGGGCAGCCGCGCGGGGAGTACGGCGACGGGGCCGCCGTACTCGATCGCGGCCGTGTGGGCGGGGTCCCCGCCGAGGACGGCCCAGGCGTGGTTGATCATCCCCGCAGTCTGGCACTCGGTGCCAGGTGATGGGAAGGGCTACCGCGCACCGTCAGGGGCGCGGGGAACTGCGCGACCAGCCACGCACGGTCCGCAGCCGAAGCCGTTGCTGACCCGCCGTCTCAGACGGCTTCCGCCTCGATCACGCAGTACGGCACCTGCGGCCCCACGGGGACGACCGACGCCAGCGACAGCCCCGCCCGCGAGAACAGCTCCGCGAACTCGTCGCGCGTCCGTTCCCGACCGCCCAGATTCACCAGCATGTTGAGGTCGCTCATATAGTTCAGCCCCTCCTGCCGGTCGTCCGCCACATCCGGCAGCACCGTCTCGATGACGATCACCCGGCCGTCCGCGGGCAGCACGGCCCGGACATGGCCGAGGATCGTCGCGGCCTGGTCGTCCGACCAGTCGTGCAGCACGCTCTTGATCACATACGCGTCGGCGCCCGCGGGAGCGGAGGCGAAGAAGTCACCGGCGACGAGCTCGCAGCGCCCCGCCAGCCCCGCCCGCTCCAGCTTCGCCCCGGCCTGCGACAGCCCCTCGGCGGAGTCGTAGAGGATTCCGCGCAGGGCGGGATGGGCCCGGAGTATGCCCGCGAGGAGTGTGCCGTCGCCGCCCCCGATGTCGGCGACGACGCCGAACCGCCCGAAGTCACAGGCCTTGGGCAGGAGTTGCGCGGTGACCCGGGTGCCCTGGCTCATGGCGATGTTGAAGTGCTCGGACAGCTCCGGGTTGTCCTTGAGAAAGCTGAAGTAGTCCTTGCCGAAGACCGTCGCGAAGTATGGCTCGCCGGTCCGTACGCTCTCCCCGAGGTGCTCCCAGGAGCGGAGCATCGACGGATCGGTCAGCAACTTGACCATGAAGGCCATGGATTCAGGGTGATCGGTGCGCAGGAACGCACCGGTTTCGGTCGCGGCGAAGGTGCCGGGGGCGGTCTCGGCGAGCAGCCCGATCCCGGTCAGCGCCCGGAGCATCCGGGTCGTCGACTGCAGGTCGGCTTTCCCCTCCGCGGCCAGCTCCTCCGCGCTGCGCTCGCCCTCGCCTATCCGGTCCAGCACCCCGAGACGCAGTGCGGTGCCTATCAGATGCCCGATCATCGGGCCGAACGCCAGTTGCATCATCCGTGAGCGGTACTCGGTCATACGACACCCCTTCGGATTCGAGTCAGCTCACCCTAACCCCCTTGAGGGCAAAGCCGGATAAGGGCCCCGAGACCGACGATCCGGTAGCCGCGTGCCCGCACGGCGTCGATGATCCGCGGCAGGGCCTCGGCGTCGAGGACGTGCCCGCCGTCCCCCACGTCATTGCCCACGTGCATCTGCACGATCTCGCCGGGCGTGAGGGCCGCGAGGGCCCTCTCCACGACCTTGTCGACGGTCATCCCGCGCGCGGTACCGAGGTAGCCCTTGGTGTCGGTGGTGAACTCGACGTCGGTGAAACCGAAGGCGTTCACCTCCGCAATCGCCTGCGGGGTGGTCTCGCTGTACGGGAACCGGAACAGCGGCAACGGCTCGGCGTGTCCCGCTCTGCGGATGGCGGCATCGGCACGCCACACCTCTCTGGCCATCGCGAGACGGGTGAGGGTGCTGAAGTGCGGGTGGCTGTAGGAGTGACTGCCGAGGCCATGGCCTGCGGCGGCCACGGCCCGTACGGCTGCGGGGTGCCGCTCGGCGAACTGTCCGGTCGGGAAGAAGGTTGCCGGCGCGGCGCGTTGGCGGAGGGTGGCGAGGGTGGCGGCGATGCCGCCCTCGTCCCAGGCGGCGTTGAAGGTGAGCGCGACGACGCGCTCGGTGGTGGGGATCCGGCGGACCTCGGTGCGGCAGACGTCGGGCTGCGCCGGTCGGCTCGCCGCGGGTCGGCTCGCCGCCGGGGCCGTGGCGGTGCCGAGCAGGACGGCTGCGATTGCGAGTGCCCTCGCGATTCGGTTCATACCCGCTCAACGCGGATGCCTTGCGGGCGGCTACGGTTGCCCTTGCAGGGCGGCTATGAAGGCGGCCCAGGCGGGGACGGGGATGGCGAGGATCGCCCCGCGGGGGCGTTTGCTGTCCCGGACGGGGACAGTGCCGGGTATGAGGTCGAGGACCTCCAGGCATTCGCCGCCATTCGGCATGCTGTGGCTGGACTTACGCCATGCCGAATCCGGCATGGTCGAGGTGCGGGTCATGAATATCTGTCCTTAATCACGGATTCGATCAATCCAGCCGATTCCTTGGGTGGCAGAGCCATCGCCCTGAGAAGGTCGTACGTGCGGCCGGCTGTGCCGACGTCGCCCGGCTCTGCCAGCAAATAGCCCTTCGGCCAACCATCGACATGGACCACGTCTGCGCCCTCGTTGAAAGACATGAGGCCGAACGGGCTCCCCCACCCGTGATACGTGTGGCCGCCGCCTTCCGGGACGATCTGGACCACGTGCGGCCGCGTCTCGGCCAAGTCCAGCAACTTGACGAGCTGTTCCCTCATCACGTCCGGGCTGCCGACCGTGCGCGTGAGGACCCCTTCGTCCAGCACCACCCACAGCTCCGGCGGATCGTTGCGCTCGAAGATGCGCTGTCGCTCCATGCGGGCAGTGACCGCATCGTCGGTGTCGGCCAGTCGGCCGGAGCTCAAGATGGCACGTGCATACGCCTCCGTCTGCACGATCCCGGGCAGGATCACGGGATGGAACATGCGGAGCGCCTTCGTCTCCCATTCCAGCTCCACGTACCTGCGGAACCACGTCGGGAAGGCGCACTTCAGAGCCAGAGGCCACAGTCGGCCGAATCGCCCATGCCCGTGCGGAAACAGCCGGTCACAGGCCTCCGCGAAGTCCAGCGTCGGAACTCGCTTCCCGGCCTCGATCTTGGCGACGAGCGAGTAGCCGCAATGCGCCGCTTTGCCAACCTGCTCACGGGTGAGCCCCAACCGTTCACGTTCCAAGCGAACTTCCGCCCCGAAGTGCGCGAGTGGCGACACCCCCGGGTCCGCGGGGTCTGCGTCTTCGATCACCGCAAGAACTCCAAACGATGGCTGGACAGTTGGCGCCGTCCAGGCGCTCCCTCTGGTTCACCGTACGGGCGGAGCACCACGCTGGGGGCGAACCCCGAAGAACATCGCTCGCGTGAGTGAGCGACCGGCAAACAAAGGTTGCCCCGATGCCCCATACCCCGGAACCGACCCGCGAAGCCGCCCGCAGGGCACCCCGTTGTGCGGCGTGTGCGTGGATCAAGGACGAGCATGCCAAGGCGACGGCGGCGGGCGACCGCATGGCGGCCGACAAATGGGTCGTCCTGATGGGCCGTCACCAGCGCTCGGACCACGGGTGAACAACTGCGCCCACCCGCAAGGGTGGGCCGTCCACGACGGCGTCGCCCACTGCGCCGCCGGTTGCGGGACACGACGCTACCCCGGGTACGAGGCACTCCGCATCGACATCGCCGAACGCAACTGTTCAACTGCGCAAGCAGGAAACGAGCCAATACCGGAACCCGTGCCCATAGGATTCATTCCGCTGCCGCCGAACAGCCCGAACGGCGCCGGCAAGGGGGATTCAGCACCGCGCAGCGGCCCCGCTGCGCGGTGCTGATGGCTGACCGGACACTACTGCCCCTGGGGTGAACACCCCAGGGGCAGCCGCCTTTTCGACAGCACGGCCTCCCCTCCGCAACCGGCGCGATATGACCGGGCATAACCGAGTTACTGCTCGACGCGGATCCGGTGCACCTCAACGGAGGAAGTCGCGCGTATAACCACAGTTCGGCTCCTGGGGATCGCTTTCCCAGCCATCGCCGCACTCCCGGCCTGAACGCCGATAACTGGGGCGACACTTAAGCAGGGCCAAAATTGCCCAAGTTGCGATAACTGTGTTGACCTGTCATCAAGACCGCACATCGCCACTCGCTTCACGAGGAGAAGACATGTACCTCCGCGATCGACAACGCTTCATCGAGCTCATGCAGCTCAAAGGAATCTCCCAACGCGCTTTGGCGCAAAAGTCCCACGTGACTCAACCCTTCATCTCGCTGGTCATGCAAGGGCAGCGTGGCGTCAGACCGGAGACTGCATGGAGGATCGCCACAGCCCTCGGAGTTCTCACTGAGGAACTCTTCGTTCGCAGGGTCGGGATGGGCATCGGTACCGCCGGACACGTGGCAACCCTCAACTCGACAACCCCGCACAGCAGGGCCGTCGGAGCCGTAGGCGAACAGCATCCAGGAACTCACCTCGGACGCGGACGTCCCCGTGATCGACAGGGGATGACACGCATCGGCCATCGCGTGACTGCCGCTTACCGGTGATCAGCATTCCACTTCCACGTCACGTCTGGAACACGTAAATGAACTGCACAACTGTCGAGATCGCCGACGCCCGCAAGAAGGAGCACCACCCCGTGCAACTACGGGCAAGCGGGGAGAGCGGGCTCTACATGTCATCGGTCGGGTTGAGCCTGGAAGGGCAGTTCGGATACGACCAGGCATTCCAGAAGATGCACAATCTGCTGGATGCAGCCCTGCAGAACGGCATTACCCACTTCGACCTGTCGCCGCACTACGGACCCCCCTACGGAGCAGCGGAGGAGAACTTCGGGCATCTGGCTCACGCTCTCCCCTGCCGACGGGAGGAGCTCGTCGTATCGACCCGTTCAGGGCTCGGCACGCAACCCGGGCCATTGGTCGGGTTCGGCTCACGCAAACGCCTGCTGTCCTCCCTCAACGCCACCTTGCGCCGTACGGGCCTCGAGTACATCGATGTGTTCTACGCGCACAGACACGACCCGCTCACCCCGATCGAGGAGACCGCCTCGGCCCTTGATGCCGCCGTCCGTCAGGGCAAGGCGCTGTACGTGGGCCTCTCGGGATATTCTCCTGCGATCGCGGGCAAGGTTTCGGACCTGCTGCGGGACCTGGGAACCCCTGTCGCTGCCTTCCGGGTCACGTATTCCATGCTCAACCGCTGGCCTGAATACGGCCTTCTCTCGTTGCTGGAGCAGGAGGGTTTCGGGTGCGTGGTGGAGGGAGCGCTGGACTTCAAACGGAATGCGAGTACGCATCTCTCGGAAGCCGAGATGGACAGGTTCTGGGAACGCCTGAGCAGCGTGGCAGCGCAGCGTGGACAGTCGTCCAGTCAATGTGCACTGAGCTGGGTCCTGAGGAAGCCGGTGGTGACATCGGTCCTGATCACCCCTTGTTCAGTACGCGAACTCTTGAAGTACTGTGCAGCAGCAGGGCAGACACGGTTCACCGACTCGGACGTCTCGACCATCGACCGCTGCATTCCCGACCGGGAGCTTCTTTGGTGAACCCTGCAGGCCGGCCTCAGCTGCTTCTCATGCCTCACCCCCCCTGCAGGTGCCCCCCCGCTGATGTCCGTCAACCCGTCGTCTGCCGACTTGACTGTGTGGGCGACACACGACCAGCGCCAGGTCATCTGCGAGCAACACAGCCGCGACGTTGCCGCAATGGCGCCCTACCTGCTTGAAGGGGCAACGACCTCTGTGTCAAGACCTCAGTTCGCCAGGGCGCCAGCAGGTTCTTGGGCATCGCTTTACTAACTGAAATCGTGTCCAGCTGATCAGGCATGTTGTTGGGATGGTGTGAAACCTGGCGAGTTGTCAGAGACAGTGCTTCGCTTGGAAGACTTCGCGGCAGAGGTGTTCGAGTCGTTCGGCCGGATGGATCAACGCCGGTGCGGACTGGCCTACCTCAACGGACTGTTACTGGAAGAAGGCGGACGCAAGTCCGTGAAGGCCATGGCGGCACGGCTCGGCGGGGAGATGAACCGACAGGCACTGGCCCACTTCGTGACATCCAGTCCCTGGGATCCCGCCCACGTGCTCGCTCAGGTGTCCTGGAAAATACAGCCGTTCATCGAGCCTTCCGCTCTGGTGATCGAGGATGCCGTCTTCCCCAAAGAGGGTGATGCGTCGGTATGTGTGGCGCCGCAATACACCGCCGAGCACGGGAAGATCACCAATTGTCAGGTGGGTGTCTCGCTGAACCTCGCCTCCCTCCGCGCCTGGAGCGCAGTGAACTGGCGGCTCTTCGTCCCGAAGTCCTGGGATCCGGCGTTGCCAGCCGCAGATCCTGCGAGGGTACGCCGCCGCGTCGCCTGCGGTATCCCCCACGACGTGGGCCATGTCGAGAGATGGCAGCTCGCTCTGGACATGATCGACGAGGTCAACTCATGGAACGTGAGACCACCTCTGATCATGGCAGACACCGAATACGGAGACTCCGCCGCGTTTCGCCGGAATCTGCAAATGCAAGGCCTCAGGTACCTGGTGGGCATCTCCGACTCGATGGCCGCCCACCCGGCTGATGCCCGGCTGTACCCGGTCGTGCACGGATGCCGACCGGAGCAACTGCCCGTGGGGAGCGTGACTCCGATCAGCGTGGAGAAGCTGATCACCACGGTCAGCCGGGCCGCCAAGGGCGCAGCAGCGTGGCATCAGTGCACTCCTGTACGCACCGGAGAAGGGTTCCCACAGCAGTCGGCAAAATTCGCAGCCCTGCGCGTCCGGCCTGCCGGGCCGAACCATGAGCCGACACGGTACACGTGCTGGCTGCTGGTCGAATGGCCCGCAAAACGAACCGGACCGCCACGGTTCTGGCTCTCGAACCTGGCCACCAGGACGCCTCTCCACACGCTTGTGGAACTGGTGTATCTGCGACGACGGAGCAAGGAATGCCATCGCGAGATAAGAGACGATTTCGGCCTGACTCATTTCGAAGGGCGCACCTGGAGAGGTTGGCATCATCATGTCGCCCTCGTCTCCGCAGCACATGCCTTCGGCACCCTTCAAAGGCTGGCGAAGCGGTCCGAGGAGCCGGTCTCGCTTTCCTGTGGCAGCCAGCACAACATACCAACACACCACACAACTTGACCAAGCCCTGCCGGCAATTACAACGGCGTAGTTGGCGCGTGATAGGACAAGTACCGGACCGTCACCTTTCCGAACCGTCTCGACCGAACCAAGGGAACCGTGAAATCACCCAGGACCAAGGAGACTTCATGTACGAAGTGACCGATCCAGAAACGTTTTCGGACCTCATGTTCCTCCTCGGCATGTCCCAGCGCAGGGTCGCTGTGAAGGCCGGAGTGTCACAGGCCTTCATCTCCCAGCTACTGCGCGGGAGTCGGACCGCACGCCCGGTGACGGCCTGGCGCATCGCCCATGCGCTGGGTGTTCGGGTGGATGAGCTGTTTGTGCACATGAAGACCGGGCAAGCACCTCTCGAGCAGCAAAGGGACCGGCTGCCCAGGAAGGCAGGCGCGTTGTCCGGATGTTCATGTAAGTGACACAGCGGAAAAGCTGCTTCCGGAATACAGGCGACCAGCCGTCATGGCTGACACTGAAGGTGTATGGCACACCATAGCGCATGAGGCCTTCCGCTATCGAATCGATCCCTCGCGGACACAGGGCAGTTGGAGCCGACCGTCAGAACACGTGCCCGTACCACACTTGGTTCGTCCAGATGGTTTCGCGCCGGACGACCCTGCCGGGCCTCGGCGCATGCCAGATCATGTTGCGCCCGGAGTAGATCCCCACGTGGTAGACGACGCCACGCCGATGGAAGAAGACCAGATCGCCGGGAACTCTGGACGACGGGTTCTTGTGAACCGTTTTCCGGTACTGCGCCTGAGCCGTGCGGGGGATCTTCCGGCCCGCTCTCTTGAACGCATAGAACGTCAGGCCGGAGCAGTCGAATCGATCTGGCCCCTGAGCCCCGTAGCGGTAGGGCGAGCCCCTCTTGCTTGCAGCGATCCGCAGGGCCTTCGAGGAAAGACTGTCGGCTTGCGCGTCCGAGGGCGGCAACAAGAGCATGGGAGATGCGATTGCGATCACTATCACCATGAGGCCGGCTCGGCCCGGCTCACTGCCGCGGCTTCTCAAACCCCGGGAGAAGACTGTCGATAACCGAAAGATGCGTTTCCGTGAAATAGGTCTGCGCTGCGGCGGCACAATATTGCTCCAACTCTTCAGATGAGGCGGGACTTGTCAATGCCGACGTCACCGATTGTTTCCTCAACGTCCAGCTCAACGCGCATTGCGCGGAGGTCTGGCCCCGTTCCCCGGAAACACTCTTCAGACGTCTTCGGAACTCGCCCTCGAGATCGAGCGCATCGTCGACGACGCAGCCGACGCCTTGTTCCTTCAGCAGAGCGAAGAGGCCGCACTCCGGCCAGCGGTCGAGGATCGAGTAGGTCATCCTGCAGGCCGTGACCGGAGTACCGAGGTCGCTCAACGCCTCCGACACCAAGCGGAAGGTGGCGAGCGTATGGCCGGAAAGCCCGACGTAGAGAGCCTTTCCCTGCCTGACCAGGGAATCCAGGGCCGTGACCGTCTCCTCGACCGGCGTGAACGGGTCGTATCGATGTGCATAGAAGATGTCGACGTGATCCAGGCCGGTCCTGCGCAGGGTTGCATGGAGGGAGGACATCAGAACCTTGCGCGAGCCGAACCCTGCCAGGAATCTGGTCTGCGGCCCGTGACCGGACCGCGCCGAGACCACAATCTCTTCCGGCCGGCAACGGAGACCGTGGAGCAGTCGCCCGAAATTCTCCTCCGCCCCTCCGTAAGGGGGCCCGTAGTGAGGAGCCAGATCGAAGTGTGTCACACCACTCGCCACTGCAGTGTCCAGGATTTTGTGCATGCTGTTCAGGGGCCGGTCATGGCCGAAGTGGTTCTTCAGGCTCACCCCCACCGGCGACATGAACAACCCGCTGTTTCCACTTGCCCGGTATTGCATGGCCGACAGAGCAACACAGTTATCCGCACGACGGCAATGAACGGGCCTGTCGCGTCGCACCGTGGTCATCGTGGGCACGACGGTGACACCCGGCGGCGGACCGGCAGGCAAGCACACAAGGGCAGCGCAGAGTTATCCGGCGCCGTTCCTCCGTGAGAGTTGCCGGCGCCGGTCGGCTCGAAGGCCCGGTAATGGGAAGGCGGTCAGCGGAAGGCCGCCACGTTCTCCTGCGCCCACTGCGCGAACGTCCGCGCCGGGGCGCCCGGCGACGCGGGTGAGCTCGACGCAGGAGAGCTCACGTCCCAGCGCCTCCGCGATGGCTGCCGTCTGCCGCCGAGGCGTGACCGTGTCCGGCCCGGTGAGCGGGTACGGGCGGCGAGCCGCGGCCACAGCCCTCCCCTTGAGCACATCTGACGGCGTTTGACTTTTTTGCCCCATGCTGTCACTCTTTCCATACAAGCTGTTGCAGTTGCGCCCTCACCGGGTGAACGTGACGCATGCAGCCCGGCCCGCCTCCGCGTGCCGGGCTTCTTCTGTTTCCGGCATCTCCGGCCGTCCACTCCTGCCAGGGCGTCGCATCCGCAAGCGATGCCGGAGATAACCGGACGGGAAGACAGCAGCCCCACTCTCGCCCACGTGGCGTACGCCGGCGGCGATAACTGCTGACACACCTCGACTCAACGGATACGGGGCAGCAGACAGGTGGCGCCCCAACAACACCGGCACTGAAGGGCAATTGAACGGCTGATAACCATCGCATGCATCCGTAGTGGCGGAAATTGCGGTGTTTGCAATAACTGTGGTGCTCTTCGCCTTGACGTCGCCGCATCGTTGAAACACAAAGTGAGGAATTGCTGTGGTGAGGACTGTCCGTCAAACACGATGTCTTGCCCTGCTCGGTCCGCGCAGACGGGCCGCGCACAGAAGCCTGGCCCTCCGTGGGCCGGGGCCCCGTCCGCATCCGAGCCGGGGGGACCTGCCCACCGGACCGGCCCCCGAGTATCCCGGCCGCGAGCACTTCGGACCCGGCCGGGCGAACATCTGGATCCTGCTGCTGCGCCTGAAGCTGATCACCACGGGATGGGCACCGGAGCAGCGCAAGTCCCTGGAACAGTACGCCGGATGGGAAGCTGCCCGGCAGTGGGACGATGCCCTGCGGGCGGCATGCACGCGGTTCCAGCTCGGCCAGGGCCGTCGTGGCGACCGCGCGGACGGCTACCCCGACGCCGAGACGTGGCGAACGCTGTGGGCGAGCTGACCCGGGCACGTGTGCAGGGCTGGGACCCTCACTGGCGTCGACGCAGCGTCTGCACTCACCGTCAGGGCGACAGCCTGTTCTTCGGGCACGAGGCCCTCCGACAGGAGGAGGCGGTGCGGATCTGCCGTCGCTGCCCGGTGACCACCGAGTGCCTGGCCTATGCGCTGGACGAGCGCATCGCCGAAGGGATTTTCGGCGGCACCACCGCCCGGTGGCGCGGGAACCTCCTTGCACGACGTCCCGAAGTCACCTCCTGGCGTGCCCTGCTGGAGCGCGCCCGGGCCGAATACTGTGCCGAGCAGCCGGCGTGAGCCACTGCGTGCCGGGGCGAGTGGCGAAATCGGCAAACGCCGCGGACTTAAAATCCGTCGCCCTCAACGGGCTTGTGGGTTCGAATCCCACCTCGCCCACACCGTGTGCCCGCACAACCCCTTCCCCAGGCGGGCACACGGCCGCACAGGGCCGGACATGCCCTGCAAGCAGGAGACGACAACAGCACGGCGGCACTCGGCTGACCGCCCTTTCCCCGGGAGGCCGGATGGCACACCGGCACGTGACGATCGCGCTCAAGGAGGCCACCCGCTCCCAGTGCCGCTTCAGGGTGGGTGCCGTTCTTGTCAAGGGCGGCCGCATCCTGGGCCGTTCGTGCAACCGCAGGCGCAACAGCGCCCGTACCGACTTCCGGCACGCCACGTTCCACGCCGAGGAAATGCTGATGCGCAGCATCGATGCACCGCGCCGATCCGAGGTCTACGTGGCCCGGCTGAGCAGCACCGGAGCCCCCATGCTCGCCCGCCCCTGCCCCCGCTGCCAGCATCTCCTCGTCTCCTGCGGGGTCACCCTGGCCCACTACACCACGAGCACCGGCACCACCGGCACCGTGCATCTGGCAGACAGCAACAGGAGGCGTTAGCTCAGTCGGTCAGAGCACGGGACTCATAATCCCGCGGTCGGGGGTTCAAGTCCCTCACGCCTCACCCCTCGGGAGAGGTGGAGGCCGCACCGCCAACTCCCCTCTTCCCTCCCTCTGTTCACATCATTCCACCCGGTTCCGTACGAAGGACGGCCATGCCCTGCCCCCCGAGCCAGAGCACCAATGAGCCCATGCCCCACCGCCGCAGCGGCACCCACGGACTACAGCTGTCAGCCATCAGCCTCAGCGTGGGAAGCTGCGCCGCCGACCTCACCGCCCCCACCCCGCTGCGGACTCTCCTACGTCACGCCACCGATCTGGGGATCTCCCATTTCGACATCACGCCCGATGCCCGCAACCCCGAAAGCACCGTGGCGGCCACGGCCCAGGCCTTGTCTCCCCTCATCCCCTACCGTGACGCGCTCGTCTTCTCCGCCCGCATCGGCCTGGACCGCCGGCACGGCAGCATGCACAGCTTCGGCTCCCGCAAGCACCTGCTGTCCGGGCTGGACAGCCTGCTGCTGCACACAGGTCTGGACTACCTCGACATCCTCTACGCCCACCGCTTCGACTCCGGCACCCCGCTGGAGGAGACCACCGCAGCACTGGCATCCGCCGTGCAGCAGGGCAAAGCCATGTACATCGGCCTCTCCGGCTATGCCCCGTCCATGGTCCGCGTCGCCTTGCGCCGTCTGCAGGCCCTGGGCACCCCCCTGGTCTCCTGCCAGGCCTCCTACTCCCTGCTCGACCGGTGGATCGAGGACAGCCTGCTGGACCTCCTGCAGCGCAACGGCATCGGCTGTGTGGCTGCCGCTCCGCTGGCCCACGGGGCTCTCACTCCCGCTCCCCCGGCCGCTCCCCAGGACGAGGAGATGCCTCCCCTGCCCGCCCTCTCACGCATCGCCACGGACCGCGGGCAGAACCTTGCCCAGCTCGCCCTGAGCTGGGCCCTGCGCGACCGGCGGATCACCTCGGCCCTGATCACCGCAACCCGCCCCCGCCATCTCGCCGAAGCCCGCGCCGCTCTGGACCAGCCGGTGTTCACCCCCGGCGATCTCGCCCGCCTCGACGCCTGCTGCCCTCCTCCCGAACAGCCCTGCTCCGCCGCCCGCGTGGCACCGGCCCTCGCACCGGGGGACGCCGTCGGCCCTTGAACCCGGACGCGGCCGGGAGAGGCCGCCGGCCCCGTCGACCACCCAGGAACCCGAGCCCATGGAAGCCGCCTGCCCCATGTGCGCAGTCACCCTGCCCGAAGGCAGGAGCCTGCGTGCATGCCCCGCCTGTCTCGCCCGCCTCCGGCACGTCCTCGACCAGTTGCCCGTCCTCTACGTCCGACTCCACACAGAGCTCTCCCCCCGTACCGCCCCTCGCCTGGGCACCGCCCGTACCGCCCGGCTTCCCTGGCGGTACCGCGCCTCCCCGGAGCCTGTGCGCATGCCCCTCCTGGTGCACGCCGAACACACCGTCCACACCGTCCGCACCTGGGCATTGCATGCACTGCCCGGAAGCCTGCCCACCGCCCCGGTCCGGCCCGGCCCCCTCCTGCAGCAGCTGTGCCGCTCGCTGGCCCGGAACCTGCCCACAGCCGTGCAGCCTCCCGTCCTCCCGGAACACCCCCAGGCCGTCCAGGACGCCTACCTGCGCGCCCTGCACCTGCTCCACCAGGACACCGCACCGCAGCGTCTGGACACCCCGTGCCCCGGCTGCGACCTGCGCTCCCTGTACCGCGACGCTGCCGGAACCGTCTGCCACTCCTGCCACAGCCGCTTCACCGGGACCCCGGACTGAAGCGGCCCGGTCGTCCACCCACCCCTTGCGGAGGCACCAACCATGGCCCCCACCCGCCGTACCGCTGCCGCAGCCGCCCTGCGCAGCGTCTCCCCTCGCCACCGGCTCCTGACGACCCAGGAGGCCGCCGCCGTCGCCCGCGTCTCCCCGTCCTGCATCCGACAGTGGACCCACCGCGGCCATCTCGTGCCCGCAGCCCGCCAGGGCAGGACCAACCTCTACCGCGAAGACCACGTTCTCGAGGCCGAACGCACCCGCCGCAACCAACGCTCCCCGGCTGTCATCTCCGGGCGGGAAACGGGCAGTTCACCCACCCCTCACACACCAGCAAGGCAGGCACCTCAGTGACCACAGGAACAGTGAAATGGTTCAACCCGGATAAAGGCTATGGATTCATCACCCGGGACGACGGGCCCGACATCTTCGTGCACCATTCGCAGATCGACATGCCCGGCTACCGGCTGCTCCACGAAAACCAGCGAGTCCAGTTCATAGTCGCCGAGAGCACACGGGGCCCGCAGGCCGAACAGGTCCGGGTGCTCCCCGAGGACGCTCCCCCCGAAGAACTCCCGGGCTGCTGAGGGGAAGGCGGGCAGGTGACGCTCCCCGACACCTGGCGCATCGTCAGTTACAACACCATGCTCCACATCTCTCCGGCCGGGAAGGACGGATTCGCCAACGCCCGCAGAGCACAGCTGATCGGGGCGGCGGGATTCCTCCACGACGCCAACGTCGTCGTCCTCCAGGGACTCTTCGAAACGGCCGGTTCCCGCAGCCTGCTCCGTGCCCTGGCCCGCCGCGGATTCACCCACCAGAGCCCTGCCGTGTCCCGCCCGGACGCCTCCCGACGGGTCTCCGGGACACCGGGCGGTGGCATGTACGACAGCTCCGTCGGCGGAGGCACCGCCGTGGTGAGCCGTCATCCGATCACCCGGGCGGAAGAGCACCTCTTCCCGGAGCCGCCCCGTGCCCGCAACGGCATGAGCAATGGGTTCACCTACGCGGCCGTCCGCACCGGCAGCGGCACCCTCCACCTGATCGACACCCACCTGTACAGCGGACAGGACCACGAGGCGCAGAGGATCCGCGAGGACCAGCTCGCCCGCCTCGCCCACTACCTCGCGGAACGGGAAGAGGACGGCACGCTGCCGCCCGAGGACACCGTGGCCGTGGCAGGCACCCTCAACGTGCCCTGCGGCAGCGGCGAGTTCACCCGCATGCTGGCCACGCTCCACGCCGAGCAACCCACCGCGAAGACCGGCTGGCCCTACTCCCTCGACACCACCAACAACACCATCGCCCGACGGCGCCACGCCCGTCCCTCCGGCCCGCCCCGACGGCCGGCCCAGGACCTCGACCACGTCCTCCTGCGCCGCGGGCACGCCCGCCCGTCGAAGTGGAACAGCCGCGTCCTCGTCTCCCGCACCCCCTGGACCGCCGGCACCCGCCACTACACCGACTACAGCGACCACCAGCCCGTGCTCGCCGGAGCCTGCATCACCAGCCGCCCCGGGCGCTACGACCTCTGCCTCACCGCCATCCGCCTCGCCACCCACCCCACCACTACAGGCCCACCCGCCCCGTACGGCACCGTCACCGTCACCACCGACACCGGCGGCCCCCACACCGTCTGGGAATGTGCCCTCCCCCGCCCCCACAGCCACCGCCCCGGCGCCAATCTCCTCTCCCACCCCCTGCTCTTCCCCGCCGCGAGCTCCTTCGCCCTCCAGACCGACCTCCTCCACCGCAGCCCCGCCCCCCGCGGCCGACACCGCACCCTCGCCTACGGAACCGTCTGGTGGCAGGCCGGCGCACGCCTCGGCAGCCACGCCGTACCCGTCGAAGGACACCACGGAAGAGCCACCCTCTCCTTCACCACCCGCGTCGCCACCGCCGGGCCGGGCCCCGCCCGTCCTTCAACCGCCGAAGTACAGCCCGGAGAAGCACCATGACCCACCCCACCACGTACCTGATCGCGGCAGTGGCCCTGTGCGGGCTCCTCGTCATCAACTTCGCCGTCTACGAAACGCTGCAGGGCACCCGGCCCAGAGGCAGCCACAGGTCCGCCGAGGCGGAGGAAGCCCCCCGTCCCCCGCAGACCACCGCGCAGCAGGACTGCGCCACCCCCACGGGAACCACTGCCCGGTTACCTGCCGCAACATCCCCCGGCGATGCACGCGTCCAGGCGCGAGTGGCCGTCCGGGACGTCCGGGAAAGCACAAGACATCCCGACGGGACGCCGCAGACCCACCCGGGCCGAACCGGCATCCTCACCGCCGGCGCCGGAATCATCGCACCGCCCAGCACTTCCACCGCACTCGCCGTCGTCAACTCCCGGCGGACCACAGCTGCTTATACCCCCCACGACGGTGCCCTCGTCGGCGTCGGCATGCCCGTCTCCCTCGTCTTCGATCAGCCCGTGCAGTACCGCGACGCCGTCCGCTCACATGTCACCGTCCGCTCCAGCAGTGGCCAGAGAGTCGTCGGGCACTGGTTCGGCGACCGCCGTCTGGTCTTCCGCCCCTGCCGGTACTGGCGCCACCACAGCGACATCACCCTGGACATCGACCTCGACGGCGTCGAAACCGCCCCCGGCATCCGCGGAATCCAGAAACTGACGGTGCACTTCACCACCGGCCACGCCCAGATCTCCACCGTGGACACCCGCACCCACCACATGACCGTCACCCGCGACGGCGTCCACCTCAGAACCCTGCCCGTCACCACCGGCGCCCCCCAACTCCCCACCTACAACGGCATCCTCGTCATCTCCGAAAAACACCCCACGATCCGCATGAACGGCGCCACCGTCGGTTTCCCCCACGACCAAGCCGGCGGCTACGACATCCCCGATGTGCCGCACGCCATGCGCCTGACCGACACCGGCACCTTCATCCACGGCAACTACTGGACCCCCAAAGCCATCTTCGGCACCACCAACATCACCCACGGCTGCATCGGCCTCGAAGACGCCCGCCACGCGCACGACCCCCACGCCCCCGCCGCCTGGTTCTACAACAACTCCCAGCCCGGCGACATCATCGTGGTCACCCATTCCACTGCACCCGCCGTCCGCCCCGACAACGGGCTCAACGCCTGGAACATGGACTGGAACACCTGGACCCACACCTGAGACTCCCGGGCCGCTCCGGAGGCCGAGGCCGACGAGTTTCCCCGGCCGGGCCCGGTACCGGCAGGCCGATGCCATCGGCCTGCAAGCAGCACGACGGAAGGGCCCCGCAATGGAAACGGACACCAGCGGGGGCGGGCCGACGCTCGGCGAGCTGTGGCGAATGATCGAACGCGAAACACGGCTCATCCGGGACGACATGACCGAGTTGAAGGAGGA
The DNA here is from genome assembly GCF_047456005.1 of Streptoverticillium reticulum. Lineage (NCBI taxonomy): Bacteria > Bacillati > Actinomycetota > Actinomycetes > Kitasatosporales > Streptomycetaceae > Streptomyces > Streptoverticillium reticulum. The sequence goes on from NZ_CP179755.1 coordinate 1,955,406, forward strand.
CCTCGCCCGTTACGTTCCCCTGGCGGTGTGGACTGCGTCGCGCAGGGGGGACGAGATGCGTCTGCAGGCACTGGAAAGCCGGGTCGACCAACAGCAGACGGAACACCGGGCGCTGTTGCAGCACCTGGAAGAGGGACGGATGGCCGACCGGGAACGGGCGGAACGGGACCGGCAGGTCCGTATGTACCAGGCCGTGATCCCCATGGCGGCACTGCTGGTGACCGCCGCTCTGACCGTGTGGTCCACCTTGGCCGGGCGTTGACCCACAACGGAACCAACACCCCTCAGGAACAACGTTTTTGACCGACCTCGACCCGAACCCCCGAAGAGGAACAGTGGCAGACACCGAAAGAATTGTAATTTCCGAATTCGATGCCGTCGAACGGAAAAAGCGGCGAAAGGAGGCCTGAAGGCAATGACCGGCTACACAAAGGGCCCTAGCGGCGAAGACATCATCAACCCTGTAGGAACATGCTTTCTCCCCGATATCTTTGTACGCCACCCCCTGACGACACTGAACCAATCGGAGCTCAATATCAGCGGCAAAGCCGCAGACATCCTGGCACGGAACCAGGACAGGCTGAAGCTGACCCCCGAAGGAGGGGGAAACCCAGTCGCCCCCGACGGATTCTCCCTGGGCGACTCGATCTATCTCGCATACCCCTCGGGCGAGCCCACCGCGAACCAGCGCGGATGGCACCCCTACTTCAATCTGGGCGTGCCACTCATCGAAGAACAATGCCCCATCATGAAACCTCCCCCCGAAGTGGTCTCCAAGAACACGTACATCAACGGAACCGACCAAACTGTAAGGAACTTCAGGGACAGTGTCACGTTCCAGATGCAGGCCAGCATCAGCTGGTCGCTCCAGGGCACAATCCAGCTCACGTTCGGGGCCAGAGCCTCTGCATCAGTGCAGGCGCAACTGCAGAAGAGCATGCAGTTGCAGCAATATCAGAAGGTCACACTGAAGAACAGCAAGGACAATCAGGGTGTCGACAACGAGACCCAGACACAGGCGACAAGTACGGCAACAGCAACGGGCAGCGCCACGGGCACCGGGGAGGTGTCGGCACAGCTGATGGTCGGGATCACCGGCTCTATCAGCGGTTCGTTGACCACTTCGTGGTCACGCACTTCAGAGATCAGCGGAACCATTCCCAGCCGGGTGGACGTCATCGCCACGGTCCGGCGCCGCATCTGCACCTACAACTACAAAATCCCCGTCACCTTCGGCGGGTGGGTCGCCGTGCACTACCCCGTACCCGTACAGGTCCCGCCACCGCCGGCACCGACGTGGACGCCACCGCCGACCCAACCCGGCCCCCAGCCCACCCCGCCGAACTACGCCCAGGTCATCGCATGGCCGCTCGCCGAAATCGCCAACAACACCAACTCCTTCGACATGGCCGACGGGAACAGAAAAGCCATGCTGCTGGGAACCGCCGAAACCAACATCGTCACCGAAGGAGAGCACCGACTCTGCCAGCCCGAAACGATCAACACCGACGGCCAGAAGGAACCCTACTATGATCTCTGATTCTACGTCCGCCGAGGCCACGAGGAGGGAAAGTCATGTTCTTTAGTAAAATCTTCGGAACTGGCGGAGACCAAGCCGCTTCCGGGCAGAAGACCATTCAAGGGATCCTTGGCACCACTTCCGGCTCCAAGGGCCGCTCGGCGGATTTTCGCGACTGGGAGATGAAATACGGGCCGAGCGCCGTGCCCCCCGTGTCACTTGAATCGTTCAATCTGATGGAGAATTTCTTCCCCACCTTCTTCGGCGGTTCCCAGGCTGCATTCACGCAACAGGACAAAGACTTCGAGAACCCGAGCACGACGTCCGATGTGGCATCGTCGACCAGGGACACGTCGAACAAATCGGTGAATGTGAGCATCAGCGACGCAGACGTTCCGAGCACGGGCGACATCAACAGGCTCATGGGCCCCCCGACGACGAAGTACGCCCTGATCGCGACGGGTCAATGGGTGTCCGAAGGCGTCGCGGTGGACCCGTTGGGGAAGACGGCATATGTCGGCGACCAGGCCGGCGGACGGCTGTACGCGGTGACGATCGCCACCGGCGCCGTGGACCTGATCGCAAGCGGCCTGGGCGACATCCGCGATGTGACGTTGGGCCAGCAGGGCAAGGTGGCCTACTACGCCGACTACAGCGGTGGACGCCTGGCCTCACTGGACCTGACCGCCAGCTCTCCCACCCCCACAACGGTTGCCAGCATCTCCGGCGCGTACGGCCTCGCGCTGGATACAAAGGGCAATGTTGCCTACGTCGCCAGCTGGAGCAGCGGGACGCTGTACTCGGTCGATTTGTCGCAGCCGCTGCCGGTGAAACCCACCCCCATCACCACCTTTTCGCCGGCGGGTGTCGCCGGAGTGGCGCTGGACATGGCCAACCGCACGGCGTACGTCGGCCGGAAGGACAACCCTGGTTCCCAGGGCTACCAGCTGTACCAGGTCAACGTGGACAGCGGCACCGTCAGCGTCGTGACCTCCATTCCCGGGGACAGCACCATTCGCGTAGCGCTCGACCTTTCCGCCGGCCTGGCATACACCATCAGCCACTTGAACTCCGGTTCGGGCGGCGGGCGCCTGTACGAGATCACTCTGGCCAACGGCGCGTACCGCTCGGTGGCCAGCAACCTCAAGGACTGCGAAGGCCTCACACTGGACCCCGTCAACCGCAAGTTCTACATCAGCAACCGCAATAACCAGTTGTGGCAGATCGACCAGGACTCCACCAAGGCCAGGGGCGGCGTCGGCGCGGTGGCCCAGCCTGCCTGACGGACACGGACCCGCGCAGGGTTCGAGCAAGAATCTTCAACTCGGCCACGGTCAAGTGACGAGTAACGGCCTGTAACAGGCGAGGCCCCCGGACTGTTGATCTAGACGTCTGACGTCTCGACACCACAGCCCGGGGGCCTCGTTGGCTGTCCACCCTTGCGCTTCCCGCGCAGAGAACCGTGGTTGCCAGTATCGACAAATCATGCAGCACTGCGGCGGAAGGAGGCCTGAAGGCAATGACCGGCTACACAAAGGGCCCTAGCGGCGAAGACATCATCAACCCTGTAGGCACATGCTTTCTCCCCGATATCTTTGTACGCCACCCCCTGACGACACTGAACCAATCGGAGCTCAATATCAGCGGCAAAGCCGCAGACATCCTGGCACGGAACCAGGACAGGCTGAAGCTGACCCCCGAAGGAGGGGGAAACCCAGTCGCCCCCGACGGATTCTCCCTGGGCGACTCGATCTATCTCGCATACCCCTCGGGCGAGCCCACCGCGAACCAGCGCGGATGGCACCCCTACTTCAATCTGGGCGTGCCACTCATCGAAGAACAATGCCCCATCATGAAACCTCCCCCCGAAGTGGTCTCCAAGAACACGTACATCAACGGAACCGACCAAACCACAAGGAATTTCACAGACACTGTCACCTTCGGCATGCAGGCCACCATCAGCTGGTCGCTCCAGGGGGACATCCAGCTCACGTACGGGGCAGTGGCCACCGCCGAGCTGAAACAGGACCTGGAGAAGAGCATGGAGCTGCTCCAGTCCCAGACGACCACCTTGAAGAACAGCAAAGACGACATCGGCGTCGACAACGAGACCCAGACGCAGGCGACAAGCTCGACAACCGCAACGGGTAGCGCCACGGGCACCGGGGAGGTGTCGGCACAGCTGATGCTCGGGATCACCGGTTCTATCAGCGGCGATTTGACCACTGAATGGACACGCGAGTCCGAGATCAGTGGAACTATTCCCAGCCGGGTGGACGTCATCGCCACGGTCCGGCGCCGCATCTGCACCTACAACTACAAAATCCCCGTCACCTTCGGCGGGTGGGTCGCCGTGCACTACCCCGTACCCGTACAGGTCCCGCCACCGCCGGCACCGACGTGGACGCCACCGCCGCCCCAACCCGGCCCCCAGCCCACCCCGCCGAACTACGCCCAGGTCATCGCATGGCCGCTCGCCGAAATCGCCAACAACACCAACTCCTTCGACATGGCCGACGGGAACAGAAAAGCCATGCTGCTGGGAACCGCCGAAACCAACATCGTCACCGAAGGAGAGCACCGACTCTGCCAGCCCGAAACGATCAACACCGACGGCCAGAAAGAGCCCTACTACGACCTCTGACTCCACGTACGCAACGGGGTTGATCATGCCGAGCAAGCACCCGCCGGGGACGAGTGGGATTTCCGAGCGCTTCCTCGAGCATCTCACCGACCAATGGCGCGAAGCGCGTTCGCCGAAGTTGAAAGATGCGCTCATGCGAGCGATAGACGCAGAGCTTGACAGGAGGAACGATGCCAGGGACGTCCGGCAGGGGGATGAATGACCATCACCGACGACACATACGCCATGGCCGTCATAGGAGTTGCGTTCGCCGCACTCTTGATCCTGCTCATCATGACCATCGCGTGCCTTGCATGGTGGTGGAAGCGTGGCTGACTGCAGCAAGTCCAAGGCACCGCACAGGAAGCGCTATGCGGGACTACCTCTTGGTGAGCATCCTCGGCCGCATGATTGCCAGGACGGTCTGGAGGGTGAGCCGGTACCGCGCAGCGGCCCCGCTGCGCGGTGCTGATGGTCACCGCGTCAGCGGAACGTAGCCCGCTGACCGGTCATGTCAGCTCCTCGGCCAGCAGGTCCATGAGCAACCCGTCCTGCCACAGACCCGTCCGGTGGTCGCGAGCGTAAGCGCGCATGATCCCCACAGGCTTGAACCCGACCTTGCTGTAGCTGCGGATCGCCGCGGTGTTGGCCGCAGCGGGATCGATGGTCAGTCGGTGGTGGCCGCGTTCGTGCACCAGCCATCGGGACAGCGTGCGCACGGCGTCGGTACCGACTCCCTTTCCGTGCTGCCGTGCCGTCAGGAAGATGTCGATGCCTGCTCGGCGGAACTCGGGGTCGGTCTCCTCCTCGAACTGGGCCGCCCCGACGACCTCGTCCTCGAAGACGACGACGAGCATGCCCTCGAAGTCCTCCGGGGGCGACCACCACGCCGCCACTTCCGGCTCCCGCACGATCCTGCCCAAGACTTCCCCGTCGCTCTCTGCGACTGGCCGCAGCACAACCTTGTCCCCACGCAGCTCCATGCCTTCAGTATCCCTGCTCCGGTGTCAGGGCAGGATCTCCAGCTGAACGCCACTGCTGCTGCCTCGGAGGCCGGAAGTGAGGCAGTCCGTGATCAGTTGCCGGGGCGGGGCGGCCACGGTTCGCCGTACCTGGTGCCCTGCGCCGCGTCCTTCGGTGACCCGGCCCGATTGCAGGACGAACAGGACTCCCGCGACACGAGCTGTGGTGGCACTGTCGATGACGATCACCGACCGTCCGCCGCCGTCGTACCGGACCTTCTCCACGCCGAGCGCATCGGAATCCGAGGCGCAGGACGCCATGGTCAGGGAGGAGTCGAAGGAGCTGGTGGCCGGGACGGTGTGGCCGGTACGTACGGTGCACAAGTAGCGCACGTCCGCGTGAATGCGGGTCGGCTGCGGCAGGAGAACGAGTGGCGGGGCGTAGCGGCCCTCGGAATTGCCCGTGCAGGTGACAGCCCCCTGCCCGCCGCCGGGCCACGCCTGACTGTCCGGCGCCCACACCAACGACGAGACCACCAGCGCCAGAGAGCCCAGCGCCACCGCCGCACCACGCATTCCGAACACATACCCTCCAAAACGTCCGAACCGCTTGCCACTTGACTGCCCCCGGCCGCAGTCGCCACCCCGGCGCCTCGCAGCGCGCCGCCCGCGCGCCCTCCCTGGCGCGCGGCCCCACACGCCACCGCTTCCGTCGGCTTCACCTGTTGCGACGGCCGTACGAGGTCTCGGAGCACGCTGGGTAGGAAGGGCGGGACGAGACATCGTCGAGCTGATGCGAGCAGGAGGAAATCCGCGTGGACCGTACGAGCACCACAGCCGCCGCCACCCCCACCCGGCGCGTCTTCGCCATGATGGACAGGGACGGGGATGGCGTGATCTCGGCGCACGACTACCTCTCCCGCATCGACCGGGTGGTCAGCGCGACGGGGCGCACGGAGGAGGACCCCCTCGTCGCCACCGCCCCGTGCGGCAGGGCTCAAGGCCTGGGAGACGATGGACGCCGACGCAGACGGCCGACTGGCCTTCGACGACTACGACGCATGGGTGGACGGCGACAAGTTCGACAACGTCTGCCAGTACGCACTGGGCTCGCTGTTCGACCTCGTCGACGCCGACGGGGACGGCGCCCTGGACTGCGCCGAGTTCACCACCCTGCGCACCGCGCTCAACAATCCGCCCGGCAACGCCGAGGCCGCGTTCGACGCGCTGGACACCGATGGCGACGGGCGGGTCGCCCGCGACGCGTATCTGGCGGCGATCCGCGCCTACGTCGTCGGTGACGACTCCCCGATGGGCGAAGTCCTGTACTGAGCACTCCGTTCCCGCGCCCCTTCAGGGCGCGATCAAGCACCGCGCAGCGGATCCGCTGCGCGGTGCTGATGGTCAACTGGTCTCTTCGTCAGCGGAACGCGGCCACGTTCTCCCGCGCCCATTGCGCGAAGGTCCGGGCCGGACGGCCCGTGACGCGCTGCACCGTGTCGTGCACCTCGAACAGGCCGGGCCGGGGGTCGCCGCCCATGAGGTCCAGCACCTCCTTGGCCCTCTCGTCGCCCAGGCCGGCGGCGTACTGCCGGTGCGCGGCGTCCCGCGCGACCTCGACGCAGGTGAGCTCCCGGCCCAGCGCCTCGGCGATGGCCGCGGTCTGCTGCCGCGGCGTGACCGTCTCGGGGCCGGTGAGCGGGTACGTGCACCCGCGGTGGCGAGCCGGGTCGGTGAGGGCGGCGTGTGCGACGGCCGCAATGTCGGCGGGGTGGACGGCAGGCAGGCCGGTGTCGGGGAACGGCGAGAACACCGACCCGTGCTCGCGGATGGGGACCGCCCACCACAGAGCATTCGAGTCGAACTGCGTCGGGCGCAGGATCGTCCAGGTCATCCCGCTGTCCTTCAGGGCCTGTTCGACGGCCAGCCGCTCCCGGCTCGTGATGAGGTGCGGGTGGGTCCCGGCGCCGAGGGACCCCAGCAGGACGACGTGCTCCACGCCGGCGGAGCGGGCGGCGGCCAGGACGTCCGCCTCGCCGCCGAAGCCCGGCACGAGGAAGAGCGAACGCACGCCGTCCAGCGCGTTCTTGAGCGTCTCGAGCCGGGCGAAGTCGCCCTCCACGGCCTCGATCCCCTCCGGGAACGCGGCCCGCTGCGGGTCGCGCGTCAGCCCACGCACAGGCGAAACTCCGGAACGGTGCAACTGCTCCAGCAGGATGCTGCCGACGGTCCCCGTCGCGCCGGTCACCAGAATCATGCTCACGTCTCCGTTTCCCTCCCCCGAGGTCACGTCCTGCCACACGCTAGATCCTCAACTGCGGTTGAGGTCAAGCCGCCTACGAACAAACGGCCTACCTGCCTCTTTATGCAACAACACGCATAGTCGCGCGCACGCATGGACGCCGAGCGTCACCCTCTCTACCGTCGGGGGTCAGGCGGCCCAACCTGGGCCGGAGCAAGGGGGTTGGCATGTCTGAACGTGCGGCACTCACCCGGCTCACGGGCAGCGGCAACGGCAACGGCGAGTGCGGAGAGAAGGACTGCCCGAACGTGTACCGCACGGCGACCGGATCGTTCATCGTTCAGGGCGACGTGTCCGAGGCGTTCGCCCCGCCCGCAGGGGAAGGACTCGTGGAAATCCCGGAGTCTGTTCTCAGGGAGGCGATCCGTGCACTTGGATGGTGACGCGTGGAACGACTGCTTCGATTCCATGGAGCACGAGGCGTGGCGACTGGAGATGCTGCCCGTCTACACCATGCCCCAGGAAGCGGAGAAGCTGCAGCGTTTTCTCGACGGGGAGAAGTCGCCGGACGACTACACCTCGGTCTGGATGGACGAGGTTCGACGATGGGCCTCGGAAGGCAAGAACGTCGGCAGGGTGCACGTTGTGACCCGGCCGCTCTCTGACTACCTTCGGTTCGAGTTCGAGTACTACTACCGGCACCACGTGAAGGCCGGCGAAGACATCCGCATTCTCGATCTCACCGACCGGGAGAACCCCGGCCTACCGGACCAGGACTTCTGGATGTTCGACGATTCCAAGGTGGTCCTGATGAACTACCGGACGGACGGAACGCAGATCAACCGGGAACTCCACGAGGGTGACCCGGAGCCGTACCGGCGGTGGAAGCGAATTGCCGTCGCCGAATCCGTACCGTTCTTGGAGTACGTGAGCGGGTGACGTTCGATCCGGGCCAGCTGGGGCAGCCGAAACAGGAGCTGGCCGTCCTGCTGAGAGAACTGCGCAAGCGAGCCGGTCTCACTGGGGATCGGCTCGCTCGGCGTTGCAACATGTCCCAGTCAAAGGTCAGTCGGATCGAGAACGGGAAGGTGCAGCCGAGCCTGCTCGATCTGGAGCGGATCCTCCGGGCTGTTGTCGCTCCACCCGAGGTCATCGAGGATGTCATTGCTCTCGCAAGGCTGGCCAACACCGAATGGCAGGACCTGCGCTCACTGCGCCGGAGGGGCCTGGAGAAGAAACAGACCGAACTTGCCGCCCTGGAATCCTCGTCCACGGAGTTCCGTTTCTTTCTGCTGTCGATGATCACTGGGCTCCTGTCCACACCCGACTACGTTCGGGCCAGCCTTGCCCACTCTCCGGCTGATGTCACCAAGACGATCGCGAGGAAACTGGAACGGCAGGAGGTTCTCTACGACACGACGAAGCGGTTCACGTTCCTCCTCACCGAACAGGCTGTCAGGTGGCCGCTTCTGCCGGCTGCCGCAATGGCGCTGCAGATCGACCGGCTTGCTTCGCTCACGCACCTGACGAATGTGAAGCTCGGCGTGATCCCGATGGCCGGATACAAGCCGATGGCTCCGATGGACACGTTCACCGTCTACGACAACACCCTGGCCACCGTGGAGAACACCACCGGTGTCGTCGTCCTGAGAGATCCGAGGGACATCGAGATGCATCTGGAACTGTTCTCCACGCTGGAGGGATATGCGCTCTTCGGTCAGGAAGCCAGGGCCCTGTTGACGTCATGGTCAGCTGCCTACCGTTCATGATCTTTAGTCCATGACGGGAAAGAACTGCACAGCCGCTGCCTTCCGGGGCAATCATTTCCCCAAGTCCTTGGTGGAGTCCCCGAGAAGAAAGGTGGTCCCATGGTGGAGGAAATCGACGGCTCGACCCCCGAAGGAAGCAGCCTGCTTGTCGCGAAGCGCAAGATCATGACTGCGCGGACGCGGGCCGAGCAGGAGTCCGACGTCAGCAGCGGCCGCTCCGACGGCAACGACTGACGGAGGCGCCCACGATGCTTGACGCCGCCTCGTGGGCGGGGCGTCTGGGTGGGGACACATTCCTCGCCCAGACGTACCACCGCTCCTATGCTCACATCCCCGGTACAGCCGACGTGGCGGGTCTGTTCTCGTGGGACGACCTGAACCGGATCATCGCGGCGCAACGCCTTGAACCGCCCCGGCTGCGCCTGTCGGTGGATGGGGAGTTGGTCCCGCTCCACCGTTACGCGGTACCGACCACGAACCGCCGCGCGGTCACCTGGTCCCGCATCCAGCCAACCGACTTCCACGCCCAGCTCAGAGACGGGGCGTCGCTCGTCCTCGATGCGGTCGAGAAGATCCACCCTGTCGTTGGCGCGGCCGCCGAAGGCCTTGAACGATTCCTCGGCACTTCCGTGCAGGCCAACGCATACGCGTCGTGGACCGAGCGGGAGGGCTTCGGCCTGCACTGGGACGACCACGATGTCGTCGTGATCCAGTTGCACGGCTCGAAGCGGTGGCGCCTGTACGGAGTCACTCGTGAGGCTCCAGCCTTCCGCGACGTGGAGTCGCCGGAGAAGCCCGAGGGCGACCCGGTGGCGGACATCGTCCTGACCCGTGGTGACTTGCTCTATCTCCCGCGCGGCTGGTGGCACGCGGTCACCGCCGACCAGGGCACGGAGTCCCTTCATCTGACGTTCGGCATGGTCCCGCACACCGGCGCCGATCTGCTGCTCTGGGTGGTGGATCAGCTTCGGGCGTCCCTCGCGCTGCGCAAGGACATTCCACGATTCGGCTCGTCGGCAGAGCAGTCGGACTTCACCACCGTGCTCCGCCGTGAGCTGGTGGACGAGTTGGCGGACCCCGGTCTGATCGTGCGGTGGGCGGAGTCGATCGACACGACCGATCCGGGACACGCGATTCCCTCGTTGCCGTACGTGGACGGGCTCCCCGCACGGCCGGAGATCACGGTCAAGCTCACCACTCCCAGGGGTCGTGTGACGGCGAACCGGGCAAAGGGCACGGTCACCTTCTCGGCGGCCGGCACTGCGTGGGACTTCGCCGAATCCGCCGCGCCCGTCCTGAATGCGTTGCTGAACAATCAGCCGACCACGCTGGGCGAACTTGCCGACTCCGCCGGACTGAAGGTCAAGGAAGTGGCCGACCTGGTCGCCCTCCTCATCGACGGCCATGCCGTCGCAGTTGTGCGGACCGCGCGGTGACCGCCGCGCTCTCCCTGGGGACATACCGGGTGCGCGCCGTCAGTCATGCGGCGCGCACCGCCCTGGCTGCCGGCAGCCCTTGGGTGGACACGGCCCCCAACTACGCACAGGGCCGGGCGCATGAGGAGTTGCGTCCCGTTCTGGAGGAGTACTCAACCGTTCGAGTAGCCACCAAGACGGGGTTCTTCACGGGCGGGCACAGCCTTGAACCGGGCTTCGTCCGCCGGCAGACGGAACGCTCGTTGGACGTGCTCGGCCGCGTGGACCTGGTCTTTGTACACAACCCGGAGCATGACGATCGCGGCCTTGCCCGTGCTGCTCTGCACGAGCGTGTCCGCGATGCCTTCACGGTCCTGGAAGAGTTCGCCCACGCGGGCCGGATCGGTGGATACGGTGTCGCAACCTGGTCGGGCCTGCTCTCCGGGACTTTCACTGTTCCCGAGTTGATCGCATCGGCCCGGCAGGCGGCGGGGTCCGCCGAGCATCACTTCACGGGGTTGCAGATGCCCGTCAGCCTGATCATGGATGATCCGATCCGGCAGGCATTGAACGGCGGCGGGCCGCTGGTGCAGGCGAGGGACGCCGGGCTGATCACATTCGGCTCCGCGCCCTTGCACGGCGGCGAACTGCTCGGCGCCATGACCCCCGAACTGGTGAACCTCATCCGCCCCGGCTTGTCGCCCGCAGCCGCCGCCCTCCTGGCTGTCGGATCGTGCCCGGCCCTCGATGTCGTCCTGACCTCCGCGAGCAGCCGGGAACACTGGGACGATGCCGCCAAGGCTCTGGCTGCGCCGCTGACAGCCCGGGAACTCAGGAGGGTGATCGATGAACTCGCCTCTGAATGAGGAGGTGAAGGTCCTGATGGAAGCCGCCCACGACCGGGCGGCCAGGGCTCTGGGCCTCACGTGCACAGGTCCGCCGGCGTGGGGGTTCCTCGGCGTGACCCTGGGGCGCCGCGCCGGGGACCGATGGCTCAGGGTGAGCCGGACGGCCAGGGCCAACGCGGGGAGGAAGCAGGGCGAAGGCATCGTGGGTGCCTCCGAGTTGGTGCCTGATGGCGTTCCGCGTCCCCGCCTGTACGCCGTGCACGACTGGGTTGACGGGGACTGGGCTTTCGAAGCGGAAGTCCTCGGCTACGTGACGCAGCCCGTCGTGTCCCCGGAGCGGGCCGACCTCGACCGCGACCCCGGATTGCCCGACGAATGGTGGGACGACCTGCGCGGAGCTCTGACTCTGCTGGCCGAGGCGGAAGGCGTGAAGGCGACCGTCCGGGACAGATGGATCGAGCGCGCCTTCCCACAGTTCCTCGGTGTCCCCGCCCCGGCACGCATGGAGAGAGTGACCGGTCACGGTGACCTGCATTGGGGCAACCTGACGACCGCCCCCTTGAAGCTCTTGGACTGGGAGCGGTGGGGCCTGGTCCCCATGGGCTACGACGCGGGGCTCCTCCACGCCAACAGCCTTCTCGTCCCCGACGTTGCAGCGCGCATTCGCGCAGAGTTCGCAGCGATCCTCAACACGCCCGCCGGTCGTATCGGGGAGTTGTCGGCGGTGGCAGAGATGCTGCAAGCCGTGGCCCGAGGTTGGTACCGGGAGCTCGGACCCCGCCTGCTTGCCCACGCGGAAGCACTCACCGGCGTTCGCCCGCCGGTCCCCGCCCGCTCCGAGGTCACCGCATGATGACCTCCTCGTCACGGGGTCACGATCTGCGGACGCGCGAACACCGAGTTGTCGATGACGACGTCCATCACCGGCAACGGGTCGACTTCCTGACGATAGATGCGCTCGGCCACCAGATACCTGTTGCGGTGGATCGACTCCGCTTCGCTTCCGGCCCAGTTCCGGTCGCGCTCGGCGCCCCGCTGAACGGACAGGTCCTCATCCACCTGCAGCCAGATGCGGAAGTCCCAGTAGTCGTCGATCTCGGGGCGGAAGGCGAAGACACCGTCCACGATCAGCACCGTGTCCGCCCCGAGCTGCGTCACGTCGGACGAGTGGTCCCGTTGGGTCAGCGGGTCGATGCTGCACAGCGCACAGGCTGTCGCTTCCGGTGACCTGCAGGGGTCCAACAGCAGGCGCTTGACCGCCTCATAGTCGTACGCGTTGCGGTAGTACCCCTCACCGGACTCCCGGTCGTAGAGGTGCCTGTCCCTCCACGGCTTCTTGAAGTCGTCGAGTGTCGTCCGAAGCACCGGCCGCCCCGCAGCACTGACCCGCTCGGCCAGTTCATGTCCGAAGCTCGTCTTCCCGGCAGCGGTGGAGCCGTCGACCCCCACGAGCAGGCGGCCCTGGCCGAGGGCCAGGATGCGCTCGGCTATTCCCTCGACCAGCATGCTGCGCTCGACGGAGGCAGCCGGAGGGCACGGCTGCCTCCAGGACGAAGCCGAATGATGCACAACCGCCTGTGATGACCTCATGGGCGTGAACCTATCGGCGCCCGCCCGGTCCGGACAGTCGCCGTCAGGCGTCCAGTACCGACAGGTCCAGCCGGCCGAGCCGTTCCGGGTCGGCCAGGACGTGGATGGCGGCGATCTTCCCGGCCACGACGGTGAAGGCCATGACGGACAGCGGCCGCCCGTTCGGGGCGACCACGGCGCCCGCGGTGCCGTTGACGAGCGCCGGGCGCACGAACGGGGAGAGCTTGCCCCACGTGGTCGCCTGGGCTGCCACCGTTCCCGCGCCCTGGAGCGTGAGCGTCAGACCGGCGCCGGCGCCGGCGTCCGAGCGGAGGACGACGTCGGGGTCGAGGACCGAGACGAGCGCCTCGAAGTCGCCCTCGCGCGCGGCGGCGAAGAACGCGTCGACGGCCGCGCGTTGGCGGGCGAGGTCGGGGTCGGGTACCGCGGCCCCGCCCTGGACCCGGCGGCGGGCGCGGCTCGCGAGCTGGCGGGTCGCGGCCGTCGTCTTCTCGATCAGCGGCGCGATCTCGTCGAAGGGCACGGCGAACATGTCGTGCAGGACGAAGGCGAGCCGCTCCGCGGGGCCGAGGGTCTGCAGGACGACCATGAGGGCGATGCCGACCGAGTCGGCGAGGAGGATCTCCCGCTCCGGGTCGACGACACCGACGGCACCCCCCTCACTGCTGATGACCGGGTCGGGGACCCGTATCTCCGTCTCCAGCGGGTCCTCGCGCCGCTGCTCGCGCGAGCGGAGCATGTTGAGGCAGACGCGCCCCACGACCGTGGTCAGCCAGCCGCCGAGGTTCTCGATGGCAGCGGTGTCCGTACGGTCGAGCCGCAGCCAGGTCTCCTGGACCGCGTCCTCGGCTTCGCTCAGCGAGCCGAGCATCCGGTAGGCCACCGCCCTGAGGCGCGGCCGGTGTTCCTCGAAAAGCACGGTCACGGAAGTTTTCTCGTCCACCTGTCACATTCCTTGCTCGCGTCGGGTCATAGGGCCAGAGACCCGGGAGATCATCTCCCGGGCGAGCGCAGAGGATGGTGCCGAGATGGCTGCGAAGACCGCGAAGACCGCTCCCGTTCTGGTCACCGGTGGCACGGGAACGCTCGGCCGCCACGTCGTGCCGCTGCTGCGGGACGCCGGCCGCACCGTGCGGGTGCTCAGCCGGCGCGGCGGCGCGTCCGAGGACGCCGGTGTCGAGCACGTGGCCGCCGACCTGCTCAAGGGCGAGGGCCTCGACGCCGCGCTCGACGGCGTCACGACCGTCCTGCACCTCGCGGGCGGCCCCAAGGGCGACGACGAGGCCACCCGGAACCTGGTGCGGGCCGCGCAGCGCGCCGGGGTGGAACACCTGGTGTACATCTCGGTGATCGGGGCGGACCGGCTGCCGCTGGGCTACTTCAGGGCCAAGCTCGGCGCGGAGCGGGCCGTGGCCGAATCCGGCATTCCGTGGACGACGCTGCGGGCCGCCCAGTTCCACGACTTGACCCTGACGGTCGTCGAGAAGATGGCGAAGCTGCCGGTGGTCCCCGCCCCGGGCGGCCTGCGCTGGCAGCCGGTCGACGCGCGCGACGTCGCGTCCCGGCTCGCGGAGTTGACCCTCGGCCGGCCGGCGGGTCTGGTGCCGGACCTCGCCGGGCCGAAGGTGTACGAGCTGGGCGACCTCAGCCGCGGCTACCTGCAGGCGCGCGGCAAGCACCGGCTGACGCTGCCCGTCCGGGTGCCGGGAAAGGTCGGCCGCGCCTACCGCGCGGGCGAGAACCTGACGCTCGAGGGCGCCTCGGTCGGCCGGCGGACCTGGGAGGACTTCCTGGCCGAGCGCAGCGCCCCGTAAGGGGCGCTGGGGGCACCTCCCAGCGGTAGCTGGGGGAGGAACTGCGCGATCAGCCACGACGCGCCCGCAGTCGACGTCCCGGGGCTTCGCCCCGCGCCCCTCACGGGGCGCCTCGGTGCCGGCCCCGGTCAGCCCGCGAGCCGCTCCGCGGCCCGCTCGCCCCGCCGCCCGACCGGCTCGACTCCGAACGCCGCGCCGAGCCCGGTCGCCGGCATGCCGTGGTAGATCGCTTCGTACGAGCCCGCCGGCACGATGTACGTCTCGTGCCAGATGCCGACGCTCCCGGCAGCGCTGCGCGCACTGCGGTTGAACGCGGCCCAGGCGGGGCGGTGTTGCCGGTCCGGGGCCGAGGCGTAGGCGAGCAGCTTCTCGCGCGACTCCCAGTACTGGACGGTCGTATAGGTGCGCGGCCCGGACGTGTACGCCTGGTGTCCCAGCAGCCCGCTGCCTTCCTCGCGCGCAAGCTCCTTGAGCATGCGCGGCATGGCCCTGAGGACGGGCAGCCAATGGCGCACCGCCCGCCACCGGTTGATGCGCATCCCGATGAGGAAGACCACCACTTCCCCCTCGGCCGCCGTCGTGACCCGTTCCGCTATCGGTGCCCTACCCATGCCGTTCTCCCCCACTCCCCATCATTGGATAGCGTCGCTATCCATGCTTGGATAGTGCCAGTATCCGAAGGAGGGTGCAAGAGGATGCGACTGGCCGAACTGAGCGAGCGCAGCGGGGTGTCCACCGCCACGATCAAGTACTACCTGCGGGAAGGGCTGCTCCAGCCCGGCCGCCGGGTCACCGCCACCCAGGCCGAGTACGGCGAGGACCACCTGCGCCGGCTGCGCCTGGTGCGGGCGCTGATCCAGATCGGCAAGGTGCCGGTGGCCGTCGCGCGGGAAGTGATCGGCGCCGCGGAGGACGCATCACAGGACCACCACCTCCGGCTCGGCGCGGCCACCCGGGCACTGCCGCACGACCCCGGACCCGCCGAGGACGACGAGGCGGCCACAACCGCACGCCGCTCGGTGGACGCACTGCTGGAGCAACTGGGCTGGCACGGCATGCACGACGAGCCCTCCCCCGCCCTCGCCACGCTCGTCGCCTCCGTCGCCGCGCTCGGCCGCCTCGGCTACCCCTGCGACACCGCGCACCTGCTGCCGTACGGCCGCCTCGCCGCCGAACTCGCCGTCACCGACCTGGACCTGGTGGAGGAACAGCCCACGGCGGACGGACAGATCGAGGCGGCCGTCGCACTGACCGTGCTGTACGAACCGGTGCTGCTCAGCCTGCGCAGACTGGCCCACATCCAGGAATCGGCCCGGCGGTTCGTGGGGCCCTAGGCAGTGCGTCCGGTGAGTCGCACCGTCCCGACCCACCGGACAGCGCTTATCGCCTCGGGCGGTGGCGGCACCCACTGCTCGACCCACGATCAGCCGGGCAAGCCGGCCAGGCGACAGGGCCGGTCCTGCGCACGGCGCCGCCGGCCGGCCTGGACTACCGTCGGCACATGGAGATCTTCGTCGTGTACGAGCTCGACCAGCCCGCCGGGGCCCGGGTCCCGGTGCACGAGGTGCACGCGGCGCCGAGTACTCCGGGGGACCCGGGGCTTCCCGGTCCGCGGACGTTCTGCGGCAAGGACACCTTCGCGATGCGGGCGGCCTCGTGGCGGCCCTCGGAGCATCCCGGTGAGCCGTGGTACCCGCCGGAGTACGCCGACCGGGTCTGCGGCACCTGCGACGAGGCGGCCGTTCAGTAGTCCATGATCGCCCCGCACGAGATGTTCACCGTGGCCGCCGTCATCGTGCGGGCCCGGTCGGAGGCGACGAAGGCCGCCACGTGGCCGACGTCCGCCAGGTTCGCCGTCCACGTGAGCAGGCTCGCCCGCTCCAGGCCGGCGATCATCTCCGTGCGGCCGGGGAAGCCCTCCGGAATGGTCTCCGGGACCCCGCCCGTCTTGAGCGTGACGAACCGGATGCCGTGCCGCCCCAGCTCGCACGACCACTGGCGGCGCTGGCCCTCCAGCGCGTCCAGCGCGATCTTGAAGCCGCCGAGCTCCGGCAGCGTGTGCGGACCCGAGCCGCCGAAGGCCAGGATCACGCCCGAGCCGCGCGGGATCATGTGACGGGCCGCGGCGCGGGTGGTGAGGAAGTGCGTGCGGCTGGCCGTGACGACCGGCCGCAGGAAGTCCTCGGCCGAGATCTCCATCAGCGGCGCCTGGACGTCGCCGTACGAGATCAGGTTGAACGAGATGTCGATCCGCCCGGCCCGCTCGGCCACCGCGTCGACATAGAGGTCCACCGCCTGCTCGTCCAGGGCATCGACCCGGTCCGTCTCGGCCGAACCGCCCGCCGCGCGGATCTTGTCGGCCACCGCGTCCAGCGACTCGAAGGACCGGCCCGACAGGAACACCTTCGCCCCCTCACGGGCGAAGGCACGCGCCACCGCACCGCCGACAGGGCCGCCCGCGCCGTAGAGGAGGGCGACCTTCTTCTCCAGGAGCGCCATCACCCTTCACCGCCTAGGGACGCCGCCGTATGTGCACGAAGCGCCCCAGCACCCAGCCGATCACCAGCATCGCGACCAGCGTCAGCCACAGCGGCGCGGTCACCTCGGGGACGATCAGGCGGATCGTGAGGCGCTGGGTGTTCTCCAGCACGAAGACGAGCAGCAGCACCAGGACGGCCAGCACCACGACCCTGGAGGGCGTCAGCGCGTCACGGACGCGACGTGCCAGGCTCATGCCTCAACGATCCCAGCGTCCCCCGGGTGACGCCACCGCGATGGCCGCTGCATGGCCCTGACCTGCGTCGACGTCCGTGAGCCCCCAGCCGGGCGGCGAGGCCGGGACCTCGCCGGAACCGACGTAGGTGACGGCCGGGCTCTCGGAGAGGCCGGTGCCCGTCCCCTTGAGATAGGCCTCCTTGCGGGTCCAGCAACGGGCGAAGGCCTGCGGGCGGGCGGAGGCCGGGAGGGCGTCGAGTTCCGCGACCTCGCGGGGGTGGAGCATGCGGGACACCTCTGTCACGACGGACAGAGGCTGCTGGACCTCGACGTCGGCGCCGACCGGGGTGTCGGCGAAGGCGAGGAGGGCGAGGTCGCCGGCGTGGGAGAGGTTGAAGTGCAGGGGTGCCCCTGCCACGGCCGGGCGGCCGTGGGGGCCGCCGCAGCCGGGGCACGGCTCACGGGTGAGCCGCACTTCTTCGGGGGCCTCGCCGAGGTAGGCGCCCAGGAGGCGGCGGAGGGCGAGGTGGGAGGCGGCGTAGCGGGTGCGGTGCAGGTCGTGGATGAAGGCCTTTGCGCGGTCGCGCTCCTCGGGGTCGAGGATCGCGTTGCACTCCTCCGCGGAGGGCGCGCCGTGGTCGGCGATGCGGAGGAGCCAGACGTGCGGCGGGCCGCCGCGGGTCCACTGCTGCGGCAACGGATCGTTGCCCAGGATGCGGGGCCGTATCACCATGTGGATCACCCTACCGGGGTGACCGCGGGACGGTTGCTGCCCGGTGGTCAGGTTGTGCCCACCCGTTCCGCCCAGCGGAACGATTGCCCACAACCACGGTGCGCCCCGTCAGGGGCGCGGGGAACTGCGCGACCAGCCACAACCGACCCGCAGACGGGCTACTCCCCCAGCTTCAGCAACGGCGCCCCCGGCGCATCGATGCCGAACACCTGCGCATACAGCGACAGTTCCGCCTCCAGCGCCCGCACCATCGTCTCCTTCCTCCGGAAACCGTGCCCCTCCCCCTCGAAAGACACATAGGCGTGGGGCACCCCGCGCCCCGCCACCGCCTCCAGGAAGCGGTCGCACTGGGCCGGTGGGCACACCGGGTCCTCCAGGCCCTGCAGGAGCAGGAAGGGAGCCTTCACGCGGTCCGCCCGCGTCAGCGGGGCCCGGTCCCGGTACCGCTCGGGGACCTCGTCGGGCGGGCCGATCAGGAAGTCGAGGTAGCGGGACTCCATGTCGTGCGTGCCGCCGTCCGCCCAGCCCACCAGGTCCAGCACCGGGTAGAGGACGGTGCCGCACGCGTACACGTCCGTCGACACGAGCGACGAGGCCGCGGTCCAGCCGCCCGCGCTGCCGCCGCGCACCGCCAGCCGGGCGCGGTCCGCCGTGCCCTCCTCGGCCAGCGCAGCGGCCACGGCCGCGCAGTCCTCGACGTCGACGACGCCCCAGCGGCCCCGCAGGCGTTCGCGGTACTCGCGCCCGTAGCCCGTCGAGCCGCCGTAGTTCACGTCGGCGACGCCGATGCCCCGGGAGGTGAAGTAGGCGATGTCCAGGTCGAGGACGGCGGGCACGCGGGACGTGGGGCCGCCGTGGGCCATCACCACGTACGGCGGGAGTTCGTCGGCCGGGCCGGTGAAGTCGGGGCTGTGCGGCGGGTAGATGTGGGCGTGGATCTCGCGGCCGTCGGGGGCCGTGAAGGTGCGGATCTGCGGCTCGGGGTAATAGGCGGGGTCCACGGGGTCCGTGTGCCGGGCGCCGATCGTGCGGGCCCGGCCGGTGACCGTGTCCAGTTCGACCACCTCGTACGCGGTGCGCGGGCTCGCCGCGACGCCCACGGCCCGGGTGCCGTTCACCGTGAGCGTCGCCGCCCACTCGGTCCACGGCCCGGCCGCGTCGACCAGTTCCCCGGACTCGGGGTCGAGTATGCCGAGGACGGCCGCGCCCTTGCCGTGCACCACCGCGATCAGCCCGTTGGCCAGCGGCGCGAACCAGCGCAGGCCCGGCGTCCACAGCGGCCCCGCGAACTCCTCCTCGCGCCGGCACAGTTCGGTGGCCGCGCCCGTGGCGGGGTCGACGCGGTGGAGGTTCCACCAGCCCGTGCGGTCGGTCGCGACGATCAACGAGCCGTCAGGCGCCCACTCGGCCTGGGCGATGGCCTCCTCCGGCCCGCCCAGCAGCGTGCGGACGTCCGTGAAGCGGCCGTCCTCCGTCACCCGGGCCGTCTTGAGCTCGGTGCCCTCCCACGGCATGCGCGGGTGGTCCCAGGCGAGCCACACCGCCTGCCGCCCGTCCGGGGAGAGCCGGGGACCGGTGACGAAGCGGTGGGCGTCGTCCGACAGTTCCCGCACCGCCGAACGGTCCTCGGCCGCCGAGCCGTCCAGCGGGACGGCCGCGAGGAAGCGGCGCACGTCCGACGGGCCCTCGCCCGTGAACTCCTCGGCCATGCACCACACTTCGCCGCGCTCGGGCAGGATCACCGGGGCCGCCCAGCGCAGGCCCCCGCCCACCGCCGAGACCGGGGTCAGCGCCCGGGGCTCCGCACCCCCGGGCGCGTCCGGCTCCAGGGCGTACAGCCGCTGGTCCCCGAAGTGGGTGAAGACCAGCAGCGGTCCGCCCGCCGGCCGCGGCACGCCCGCCCACGGGAAACCGCCGTACTCGAAGACCCGGTTGCGCACGTTCCACGGCGCGGGCAGCGCGGACTCCTCGGTGCCGTCGGCACGCCGCCGCACCAGGGTGGCCCGGCCCGCCTCGGCCGGGCGCGGGGCGATCCACCACACCTCGTCGCCCACCGTGCCCACACACGTGGGCCGGCCGCTGCGCGACGCCACGAGCTCCGCGTCGATCGGGGACTGCCAGGCTCCGTACGGCGCCGTGGACACCATGGGCCACTCCTCCTCGGGACGATGTTCGCTCAGTTCACCGAGCTGTCTTCCTCACGTCGTGCCCGTTCATTGTGCTCATCCATGGGCTCATCCATGAAGTAGCGGTCGAGGACGCGGACGCCGAAGTGCAGAGCCTCGACCGGCACCCGCTCGTCGACGCCGTGGAACATCGCCTGGTAGTCGAAGCCGGCGGGCAGCCGCAGCGGGTTGAAGCCGTACCCCGCGATGCCCAGGCGCGAGAACTGGTTGGCGTCCGTTCCGCCGGACATGCAGAACGGGACCACCCGCCCCTCCGGGGCGAAGTGCTCGATCGCCGCCTTCATGCGGGCGAACATCGCGGTGTCGACGGGCGCTTGGAGCGCCTCGCCCTTCTGGTAGTACTCCCAGTCCACGTGCGGCCCGGTGAGTCGGTCGAGGGTGTCCCGGAACTCCTCCGCGGCGCCGGGCACGATCCGCCCGTCCACGTGGGCGGTGGCCGTGCCGGGGATCACGTTGACCTTGTATCCGGCGTGCAGCATGGTCGGGTTGGCGCTGTTGCGCACGGTCGCCGCGACCAGCCTGGCCGCCGCGCCCAGCTTGTGCAGCAGGAACTCCACGTCGAAGTCCGGCGCGTCCGGGTCGGCGTCGATGCCGTGCGCCGCGGCGAGTTCGCGCAGCGCGGACCGGACGAGCGGGGAGAGCCGGACCGGCCACTCGTGCCCGGCGATCCGCTGGACGGCGGCGGCGAGGTGGACGATCGCGTTGTCGGTGTTGACCTTCGAGCCGTGCCCCGCCGTGCCGTGCGCGGTCAGTTTCAGCCAGGCGGTGCCGCGCTCCCCCGCACCCACGGGGTAGAGCTCCAGACCGCCGTCGCCGTGGAAGGTGTACGCGCCGGACTCGCCGATGCCGACCGTGCACCCCTCGAACAGCCCGGCGTGCTCCCGGACGAGGAAGTCGGCCCCGGTGAGGGCGCGGTCCTCCTCGTCGGCCGTGAAGGCGAGCACGACGTCGCCGCGCGGGCGCACCCCGGCCCGGACCCAGGAACGCACCAGGGCCAGCACCATCGCGTCCGCGTTCTTCATGTCGACCGCGCCGCGGCCCCAGACCACCCCGTCGCGGACCTCGCCCGAGAAGGGGTGGACGCTCCACTCGGCGGGCTCGGCCGGCACCACGTCCAGGTGCCCGTGGACCAGCGTCGCCGCGGCGCCCGGGTCCGAACCGGCCAGGCGGGCCACGACGTTGGCCCGCCCCGGCTCCTTCTCCAGCAGCACCGGTTCCAGGCCCGCCTCGGCGAGCCGCTCCGCCACGTACTCGGCGGCCGGGCGCTCCCTGCCGTCCCCGCCACCGCGATTGGTGGTGTCGATCCGGATCAGGTCCGAGGTGAACCGCACCACCTCGTCGAGCGCGAGCCCGTCCACCCGGTCCGCCGTGCCGTCATCCATAAGCTTCCTCCACCGCCGCCGACACGACGGTCGTGACCGCCTTGAAGCAGCGGATGCCGTCGTACATGGTCGGCGTGGTGAAGGCGATCCGGCGCTCGCCGCACTGCGCGACGCCGGGCACGCAGGTCGCCTGGCCGGCGAGATGCTCGGCGTCGAACTCCAGCTCCCAGGCGAACGGCCCGCCTCGCACCGGCTCGTGCCGCACGGCGAGCCCGGCGGCCTCCTTGGCCGCAGCCCGGATGTCGGCCGCCGTACGGGCCGGCGGGCGGCACACGGCCGCATACCGCGAGACGTAGTCCTTGACCGCGACCGAACGGGCCCGGGGCGCATACCCCTTGGCGTCCTCGCACGTCCGGTCGTCGCCGGTCACCAGCACCACGGGCACACCGTATTCGGCCACGACCAGGGAATTGAGGAACCCTTCGCTGGCGCGCGTGCCGCCCACCCAGACGCCGGTCAGCGAATTGGCCAGGTACGTGTGCGCCAGCACGCCCTCGGCGCCGGCCGCGGCGTGGTAGCCGACGAAGGCGATCCCGTCGACGTCGCCGTGCTGCACGCCCTCGACCATACTCAGGGCCTTGTGCTTGCCGGTGAGCATCTCGGCCCGTTCGTCCAGCTTCTCCAGCAGCAGATTGCGCATGCTCCAGTGCGCTTCGTTGACGAGGACGGTGTCGGCGCCGCCGTCGAAGAAGCCCTCGACGGCGGCGTTGACGTCCGAGGTGAAGAGGTGGCGGCAACGCTCCCACTGCGACGCCCCGGGCAGCACGTCGCCGGGCCAGGTGACCCCGGTGGCGCCCTCCATGTCGGCCGAGATCAGGATCTTTACCATGTCCCCGTTCTATCGCAGGAACGGGGACACGTCAGCGGAACGCGGGAGCGTCAGCCGCGGCCTGCCACGAACCACTCGCCCGGCAGGGCGCCGTGACCGCCGTCCGGGCCGGGCAGGGTGGTGACGATCTCCGCCGCCCCCGAGGCGAGGACCTCCAGGCCCGCGCCGCGCAGCAGCGCCTCGACCTCGCCGGGCTCCGTACGGGCCGGCTTCAGGTCGTGGGCGACGGCCGCGACGACCTGCTCCGAGGGCTGCCGGGCCAGCTCCTCGATCAACTGTCGTGCGGTACTGGCCACTTCCAGCACGAAGGCCCGGCCGCGGGCACCGACCAGCTCCGCCACGGCGGCCGCGACCGGAGCCCGGTCCTCCGGGTCGCACTGGTGGAGCACGGCGCGCATGTAGACGTTCACATCCCCCAGCTGCTTGTGCAGGGCGCGGACCTCGTCGATGTCCGCCAGGTTGAGCTGCTCGAACTCCGCGGACGTCGTCGCATCGACGCGCCGGGCGTACTCCACGGCGGCCTGGGACAGGTCGACACCGACGACGCGGGCGAAGCGGGTGGCCAGGTAACGGGTCTGGGTGCCGTTGCCGCAGCCCACGTCGACGATGGGGAGGGCGGGGTCGATGTGCGGGGTGAGCAGTTCGAGGTGCCGCTGGGAGGTGACGGAGGGGTCGGCATCCCAGAGGACCTCCCCCGGCGCGTCGGAGGCCTCGCTCCAGAAGCCTTCCCAGGATTGACGGTATCGATTATTCACCATGCGTTGAGTATCGAGTGCGGGGCGGGAGGGCGACAAGGGGGGTTTCGGCCCCGGTCCGCGCCCCGTAAGGGGCGCGGGGCTGTTGACATATGCGGCTCCGCCGCGTGGGCGCGACCAGGCGCCCCGTAAGGGGCGCGGGGAACTGCGCAACCAGCCCCCACCGGCCCGCAGCCGAAGCACCACCCCAGGGGCCCGGGGCGCAGCCCCGAGAACCCCGACTGCAGGCGCATCGTGGCTGAACGCGCAGTTCCCCGCGCCCCTTACGGGGCTCAGTCCGCGTGACCCAGCATCAGATCCCGCTCCGTCCGCCCGCCCCCGGCAACCTGCAGCACCGTGGCCACCGGCGGGTACCCCGCCGCGATCACCGTGTACTCGCCCGCCGACAGGTCCACGAAACGGAACGTGCCGTCCGGGCCCGTCACCGTCGAGTCGACCACGTTGCCCGCCGCGTCCAGCAGCGTCACCCGCGCGTCCTCCACCAGGCGGCCGCCGCCCGCGCGGACGGTGCCGCGCAGGACCGCGCCGCCCGCCAGCTCGATGTCCTGGCGGGTCTCGCGCGCGGACTGGACCGTCACCGGGAGCGCGGCCGGGCGGAACGCCGGAGCGCTCGATGCCAGCGTGTACTCGCCGGCGATCAACTCCGCGATGACATAGCCCCCTTCGGGGCCGGTCCGCGTCGAGGCGACGACCTCTCCGTGCACGTTCGTCAGCGTGACGAGCGCCTCCCGCACCGGTGAGCCGTCGGCGGTGCGGACCGTCCCGGCCAGGCGGCCGGCGCCGCCGAGGACCACGTCCAGTTCGACGGGGCGTTCGCCGACCGTCACGGTCACGGCCTGCGGCTGATGTCCGCCGGCCGCGGCGATGAGGACGTACGAGCCGGTGCCGGGGGTGCTCAGGGCGTACCGCCCGTCGTCGCCGCTCGCGCCGCGGCCGATCTGGCGTCCGTGGACGTCGATGAGGGTGATCGCGGCGCGCGGCACGGTGCTGCCGTCGAGGTGCTGGACGGCGCCCGTCACCGGGATGCCCGCGACGAGCGGGGGCGGCGCCGGGGCCGGGGTGACCGGGTCGATGAAGGATGCGGTGCGCGCGGACGGGATGGCGGCCTCGGGGGCGTTGGGGTGGGACACCAGTGGTTTCTCTTTCAGCAGGAAGGCGAGCACGAAGCCCACGATGAGCACCGGTACGAGGTAGAGGAAGATCCGCGGCATGGCCTCGGCGTAGGCCCGGACGTAGCCGTCGCGCAGGGATGCGGGCAGGGCGTGCACCAGCTGCGGGGTGATGGAGTCCGGGGCCGGGAGGTCCGCGCGGTGCGGGAGTTCGGTGACGAGCCGGGCGGAGAGGCGGTGGGCGAAGAGCGTGCCGAAGACGGCCGCGCCGAGCGAACCGCCGATCTGCCGGAAGTAGTTGTTGGCGCTGGTGGCGGTGCCGAGGTCCTGCGGGTGCACGGAGTTCTGCACCGCGAGGACGAGGACGGGCAGGGACAGGCCGATGCCGACGCCGAGGATGGCCATCCAGAGGCTGTAGACGATCCGGCCGGTGCTCGTGTCGAGGTGGGACAGCAGGTACATGCCCTCGGAGGAGAGGGCGAGGCCGAGGATGGGCAGCAGTTTGTAGTGACCGGTGCGGCTGATGAGGTGGCCGGCGAGGAGCGAGGCGACGACGATGCCGCCCATCATGGGCAGCATCAGCAGGCCCGATGCGGTCGCGCCGACGCCGTCGACCATCTGCAGGAAGCTGGGCAGATAGCTGGCGGCGCCGAACATGGCGACGCCGACGACGGCCCCGACGAGCGCGGTGACGGTGAACACCGGGTCGCGGAACAGGTGCGGCGGCATGATCGGTTCCGCCGCGAACTGCTCGACCACGGCGAACAGCAGCGTCGTGCCCAGCGCCCCCGCGCCGAGTCCGAGGATCGTGCGGGAGGTCCAGGCGTACTCGGTGCCGCCCCACGTGGTCAGCAGCACCAGGCAGACGGAGGCCGTCGTCAGCAGCAGGGCGCCGAGGACGTCGAAGCGGGCCCGGCGCGGCGGCCGGGGCAGCTTGAGGGCGGCGCCGACGACGGCGAGCGTGACGAGCCCGAAGGGGACGTTGACGTAGAAGCACCAGCGCCAGGAGGCGTGGTCGGTGAAGAAGCCGCCGAGCAACGGGCCCGCGACGGAGGCCAGTCCGTACGCGGCGCTGATCATGCCCATGTAGCGGCCGCGCTCGCGGGCCGGGACGATGTCGGCGATGATGGCCTGCACGCCGATCAGCAGCCCGCCGGCGCCGACGCCCTGCAACGCCCGGAAGGCGATGAGCTGTTCCATCGTGCGGGACCAGCCGGCCAGGCCGGAGCCCGCGACGAAGACGACGATGGCGAAGACGAAGACGGTCTTGCGCCCGGAGATGTCGCCGAACTTGCCGTAGAGCGGCAGGACGACCGTGGAGGTGAGGAGGTAGGCCGTGACGGCCCAGGACATCCTGCCGAGACCGTGCAGTTCGCCGACGATCTTGGGCAGGGCGGTGGCGACGATGGTCTGGTCGAGGGCGGCGAGGAGAAGCGTGAGCATCAGCCCGGCGAAGACCACGCGCACTCTCGCGGGGCCCGGCGGGGGTTCCCCGTCGACGGGTACGGTTGCGGCCGGGGGCGGGGGGAGTGTGCTGTCGCCCTTCACCACGGTGGTCTCGACGATGGACCCGCCCACGTAACTTCTCCCCTTCGTCGCGCCTGCGTTGCCGCCTTTTTCTCGCATTTAGCTGCAAGGGCGGGCAAGCGCGACGATTCACCCCAGATTGCCGTACAGACGGACTTTCCGCCGGTCGGAGCGGGGTCGGGGGCGGTCGGAAGGGGGAAGCCCGGCCGGGAAAACCACTCGAACCGGTGAGCCCGGAACGGCCTGTTCCGGTCCGGGCCCGGGTGCCGGGGATGCGGCAGACGCTCAGCCGGCGCTCTGCCCGCCCTCGGTCTCGGCCGCGAGGCGGGCGAGCACGGCGTCGTAGATGCGGCAGAGGCCCTTCGGTGCGAAGGTCCGCTCGAAGAAGCCGCCGATGCCGCCGGCGCCGTTCCAGACGGTGTGGACCACGGCCTTGGCGCGGCCCTCGCCGGCCGGGGTGACCGTCCAGGTCGTCACCATCGAGGAGTTGCGGTCCTTCTCCACCAGGCGGCCGGTGGACGGCTCGGAGACCTCCAGCAGGCAGTCACGGACCCGCTTGCTGGTGGCCTGCAGCTTCCAGTGCACCAGGGTGCCCTCGCCGTCGCCGCCCTCGCGCACCTCGTACTCGCTGAAGTGCTCGGGGAGCAGCTTGGGGCGGACGCCGCTGTAGTCCGCCAGCGCGTCGAACACGTCCTCCGCGCTCGCCGCGATGATCCGCTCCGTGGTCGCCTCGACCTGGCCCATGGCATTGTCCTCCGGACGTTTCGTACTTGGTGTGGGCTCAGCCAACCACCCTTGCGGGTAGCCGCCCAAATCCGGGTGCGGGGCACCGGGGCGCCCCGTCAGGGGCGCGGGGCTGTTTCGATGTGCGGCTCCGCCGCGTGGGCGCGACCGGCCACGACGCGCCTGCAGTCGAGGTTCTCGGGGCTGCGCCCCGGACCCCTGGGGTGGTGCGTCGGCTGCGGGCCGGTGGGGGCTGGTCGCGCCCACGCGGCGGAGCCGCATATCGAGAGGAGCCCCGCGCCCCTGACGGGGCGCCCGGCGCGGGCGCGTCGCGGCTGGTCGCGCCCACGCGGCGGAGCCGCACATCAAAACAGCCCCGCGCCCCTACGGGCGCGAGCCCTACCGCGGCGCCCGGCCCCCCAGGCGCGCCAGCGCCACCACCGCGGCGGGCCGCAACCGCTCATGCTCGCGCGCGGCCACCAAGGTGGCCTCCGCGCGCCGGTCGCCCAGCACCCCCAGCCCCTCCACGCACGCGCGGGCGACCGGCCAGCAGTGGTCGCGCGCCGCGAGCAGCCGCTCCAGCGTGGAGAGGAGCGCGGGCACCGACTCGGGGGCCCGCAGCTCGGTGAGCAGCCGCACCGGGTGCAGGGCGTACGCCGTGCGCAGCGGATTGGTGGCAAGGGCCGCCGCGGCCTTGGCGGTGCGCGGGTCGCGCAGCCGGGCCAGGACGCGCGCGGCCGTCGCGCAGCGCACCGGCTCGCGGTAGTTGAGGAGGAGGACCAGCGTCTCGAAGGCCCGGCGGTCGCCCTGGGAGCCGAGGGCGAAGGCGGCGATCTCCCGCGCCCACAGCGGCCGTTCGGGGGCGACGAGGACGTGCGCCAGCTCGTCGCGCGCCGCGCGGCCGTCGGTGCGGACGAGCGCGAGGAGCTGTTCGTACGCCGAGAACTCGGCAGGGGAGACCAGTTCGGCCCGTACCCGCTTCAGCAGCGCGCGGAATTCCTCTTCCATTTCCCGCTCTCCTCCCCGAGTGGCCTGGACCACATCGTAAGTCGCGCGCACAGCCCCTGGTGCTCTTGGTTACCCGTGAGTTAATCTCCCGGCAAGAGCGGGCCGCCCCTCCCCCGGCTACCTCCCCCAGCTACCGCTGGGAGGTGCCCCCAGGAGGTGCCCCCAGGAGGTACCCCCGGCTCTGGCGGCCTGGTGACGCAGCCGCCCCTGCATTGACGTCGGTTCGGCAGTACGGCAGGCCCCGGGACAGGGCCCGCCGCCAGCAACTCCCGTTCCGCGGACCCCCTTTACCCGTTACCCGTCCGCGGTTTTCCTCAGTCGCCGCGCCCCGTGCGGGGCCCGCCGGCCGCCGTCTCCCCCGTGTCCGCAGACGGGGGCTTCCCTTGGAGTCCGTGATGGACCGACCGTCCCGTCCCGATCCGTCCCCCCTCCCCCCGTTCCCGGCCGTCGCCGTGGTCGGCCTCGGCACCATGGGCACCGGCATCGCCGAAGTGCTCACCTGCTCCGGCCGGACCGTCGTGGGCATCGACGTCAGCGAGGCGGCCGCCGCCCGGGCCACCGCCGCGCTCCAGGCCGCGACCGCCCGTGCCGTGGAGCGCGGGCGGATCACCGACGACGAGCGCCGTGCCGCCCTGGCCCGCTTCCGCACCTCCTGCGAGCTGCGGGACGCCTCCGGCGCGGACCTGGTGATCGAGGTCGTGCCCGAGAACTACGCCCTGAAACACGAGGTGTTCACCGCCCTCGACGCCGTGGTGCGCCCGGACACCATCCTGGCGACCGGCACCAACGCGCTGTCGGTGACCCGGCTGGCCGCCGACTCCGCCCGCCCCGAACGCGTCCTGGGCCTGCACTTCTTCAACCCCGCGCCGGCCATGAAGCTGGTCGAGGTCGTCTCCTCGGTGCTCACCGCGCCCGGCGCCGTCGCCGCCGTCACCGCGCTCGCCCGCGAGCTGGGCAAGGAGCCGGTCGCGATCGGCGACCGACCCGGATTCGTCGCCGACGGGCTGCTGTTCGGCTACCTCAACCAGGCGGCCGCGATGTACGAGGCGCGCTACGCCAGCCGCGAGGACATCGACGCGGCGATGCGGCTGGGCTGCGGACTGCCCATGGGACCGCTCGCCCTGCTGGACCTGATCGGCATCGACACCGCCCGCACGGTCCTGGAGGCCATGTACGCCGCCTCGCACGACCGGCTGCACGCGCCCGCCCCGATCCTGGGCCAGCTGTCGGAGGCGGGACTGACCGGCCGCAAGGCGGGCCGCGGCTTCTACACCTACGAGGCCCCCGGCTCCGCCGTGGTCGTCGCGGATGCGGAGAGCCCCGGCGGGACGCGGGGCGCGACGGTCGGACGCGGCGTGCGGAGCGTCGGCGTCGCGGGGTCGGGAACGATGGCGAGCGGGATCGCCGAGGTGTTCGCCAAGAAGGGCTACGAGGTGGTGCTCGTGGCCCGCACCCCGGAGAAGGCGGAGGCGGCCAGGGCGCGCATCGCCAAGTCCCTGGCCCGCTCGGTGGAGAAGGGCCGGATCACCGCGGAGCAGCGGACGGCGGCGCTGGCGGCGGTCGCCACGGCGGGCTCGCTCGACGCGCTCGCGGACGTCGACCTGGCGGTCGAGGCGGTGGCGGAGGACCTGGAGGTCAAGCAGCAGCTCTTCGCGGCGCTCGACAAGATCTGCAAGCCGGGGGCGGTGCTGGCCACGACCACGTCCTCGCTGCCCGTGGTGGCCTGCGCCCGCGCGACCTCGCGCCCGCAGGACGTGATCGGCATGCACTTCTTCAACCCCGCGCCCGCGATGAAACTGGTCGAGGTGGTGCGGACGGTGCTCACCTCCGACGAGGTGCACGCCACCGTGCGCGACGTGTGCGCCGGAGTCGGCAAGCACGCGGTGGACTGCGGGGACCGCGCCGGTTTCATCGTCAACGCGCTGCTGTTCCCGTACCTCAACAACGCGGTGAAGATGGTGCAGGAGAACTACGCGTCGCTGGACCAGATCGACGCGGCGATGAAGCTCGGCGGCGGATACCCGATGGGACCGTTCGAACTCCTCGACGTGGTGGGCCTGGACGTCTCGCTGGCCATCGAGAAGGTCCTGCACCGCGAGTTCCGCGACCCCGGGCTCGCGCCCGCTTCGCTGCTGGAACACCTGGTGGCGGCGGGGCGCCTGGGGCGCAAGACGGGCCGCGGCTTCCGCGAGTATGCGAAGGCCTGACCCGGACGCCGGCTGGGGCGGACTGCTGGAGCCCACGGGCGGTCCGCCCCGGCACGCCCACTCGGACGCGTGTTACGTTCCCCACATGTCCCAGCCCGCCAAGTCCGCCCACGGCACCCGCGCCTCCCGGAGCGCCGCCGCATCCGAACCCGCCGCGCCCGCGAGTGCCCGGGCGCCGCGCAGCGCGAGTTCCCTGGGCGCCGGCTCCCGCCGTGCCGCAGCCCAGCGGCTCACCATGCGCCGCCGACTCGCAACGGCCGCCATGGAGTTGTTCGCGACCAAGGGCTACGAGGCGACGACGGTCGACGAGATCGCGGCCGCGGCCGGGGTCGCCCGCCGCACCTTCTTCCGCCACTTCCGCTCCAAGGAAGAGGCCATCTTCCCCGACCACGACGACACCCTCGTGCGGGCCGCCGACGTGCTGGAGGCCGCTCCCGCGCACGAGAACCCGCTGGACACCGTCTGCCGGGGGATCAAGGAGGTCATGCGGATGTACGCGGCCTCCCCGGCCGTCTCCGTCGAGCGCTACCAGCTGACGCGCGAGGTACCGGCGCTGCGCGAGCGCGAGATCGCCTCGGTGGCCCGCTACGAGCGGCTGTTCACCCGTTATCTGCTGGGCCACTTCGACGAGAGCGCCCACCACACGGGCGACGACCCGCTGCTCGCCGAGGTCGCCGCCTCGGCAGTGGTCACGGCGCACAACCACGTGCTGCGGCGCTGGCTGCGCGGCGGCGGGGAGGGCGATCTGGAGGCGCAGCTCGACCACGCGTTCGCGATCGTGCGGGCGACCTTCGGTACGGGGATCGGGGCGGGGCGGGACGCGGGGGCGCCTGCCGCTTCGGCGCGGGCGGAGGGGCAGGTACTGGTCACCGTGGCGCGTACCGATGCGCCGCTCGGTGAGGTCATGCGCACGATCGAGAGGGCGCTCAAGGAGGTTTGAGCGGCTGCGGGCCGGCTGTGGCTGGTCGCGCCCACGCGGCGGAGCCGCTGGGGGCACCCCCAGCGGTAGCTGGGGGAGTAACAGCCCCGCGCCCCTTACGAGGCGCGATACCACCCATATCGGCACAATGGCTGCCCCAACGGGGCGGCCATTGTTGCTCATTCGCGCCCCTCAGATGACATCTGAGAGAAATTGTTGGCACGCAGTGCCTTGTCGAGTGGCACGCGGTGTCATACGTTGTGCATGTCCGGGCGGCCGGCACGCAGACACCAACGTCGTGTGCCGGCTGTCCCCACAAGCACCTTGTGCGCCCGGACGCCTGCGTCACAGGCATCAGTTGCGCCACCAGCGCTCGCCGAGCACCACCCCGCCGAACCGACGGCACCGCCTCTGCACCACCCCCGACGTTCCCTCGAGCCGTTCGTAGACGTGCTTCGCCGGAGGCCCACCGTGAACCAGATACTCGACGCGATCCTCGCGTCCGACACATCGAGCGAGGACTTCGCCTCGCTGCCCGTCCCCGAGTCGTACCGCGCGGTCACCGTGCACAAGGACGAAGCGGAGATGTTCGCCGGACTCCCCTCCCGGGAGAAGGACCCGCGCAAGTCGCTCCACGTCGAGGAGGTGCTGGTGCCCGAACTCGGGCCCGGCGAGGCACTCGTGGCCGTCATGGCCAGCTCGGTGAACTACAACTCCGTGTGGACCTCGATCTTCGAGCCCGTCCCCACCTTCGCCTTCCTGGAGCGCTACGGGAAGCTCTCCCCGCTCGGCAGGCGGCACGACCTGCCGTACCACGTCATCGGCTCCGACCTGGCGGGCGTGGTGCTGCGCACCGGCCCCGGCGTCAACGCCTGGAAGCCCGGCGACGAGGTGGTCGCCCACTGCCTCTCCGTCGAGCTGGAGTCCGCCGACGGGCACAACGACACCATGCTCGACCCCGAGCAGCGCATCTGGGGCTTCGAGACCAACTTCGGCGGGCTCGCCGAGATCGCCCTGGTGAAGTCCAACCAGCTGATGCCCAAACCGGCCCACCTCAGCTGGGAGGAGGCCGCCGCCCCCGGCCTGGTCAACTCCACCGCGTACCGGCAGCTGGTCTCCCGCAACGGCGCCGGGATGAAGCAGGGCGACAACGTGCTGATCTGGGGCGCGAGCGGCGGACTCGGCTCGTACGCCACGCAGTTCGCGCTCGCCGGCGGCGCCAACCCCATCTGTGTGGTCTCCAGCGAGCAGAAGGCGGAGATATGCCGCCGGATGGGCGCCACGGCGATCATCGACCGCAGCGCGGAGGGCTACCGGTTCTGGAAGGACGAGCACGACCAGGACCCGCGGGAGTGGAAGCGGTTCGGCAAGCGCATCCGCGAACTCACCGGCGGCGAGGACGTGGACATCGTCTTCGAGCACCCGGGCCGCGAGACCTTCGGCGCGTCCGTGTACGTCACGCGCAAGGGCGGCACGATCGTCACCTGCGCCTCGACCTCGGGCTACAACCACCAGTACGACAACCGCTACCTGTGGATGTCGCTGAAGCGCATCATCGGCTCCCACTTCGCCAACTACCGCGAGGCGTGGGAGGCCAACCGCCTGATCGCCAAGGGGAAGATCCACCCGACGCTGTCGAAGACCTACGCCCTGGCCGAGACCGGGCAGGCGGCGTACGACGTGCACCGCAACCTGCACCAGGGCAAGGTCGGCGTGCTGTGCCTGGCGCCCGAGGAGGGCATGGGCGTGCGTGACGCGGAGATGCGGGCGCAGCACATCGACGCCATCAACCGCTTC
The DNA here is from genome assembly GCF_047456005.1 of Streptoverticillium reticulum. Taxonomy (NCBI): domain Bacteria; kingdom Bacillati; phylum Actinomycetota; class Actinomycetes; order Kitasatosporales; family Streptomycetaceae; genus Streptomyces; species Streptoverticillium reticulum. The sequence goes on from NZ_CP179755.1 coordinate 1,988,078, forward strand.
AGGAACGTGTGAGACCACGATATGACTGAGCGTCAGAAGGATCGTCCGTGGCTGATGCGGACGTACGCCGGCCACTCCACCGCCGAGGCGTCCAACGAGCTCTACCGGCGCAACCTCGCCAAGGGCCAGACCGGCCTCTCGGTCGCGTTCGACCTCCCGACGCAGACCGGTTACGACCCCGACCACGTGCTCGCCCGCGGCGAGGTGGGCCGGGTCGGGGTCCCGGTCGCCCATCTCGGGGACATGCGGCGGCTGTTCCGGGACATCCCCCTGGAGCAGATGAACACCTCCATGACCATCAACGCCACCGCCATGTGGCTGCTGGCGATGTACCAGGTGGTCGCGGAGGAACAGGGCGCCGACATCACGCAGTTGCAGGGGACGACGCAGAACGACATCGTCAAGGAGTACCTCTCGCGCGGGACGCACGTCTTCCCGCCGGGGCCGTCCCTGCGGCTGACGACGGACCTGATCACCTACACGGTGAACCACATCCCGAAGTGGAACCCGATCAACATCTGCAGCTACCACCTGCAGGAGGCGGGCGCCACGCCGGTGCAGGAGATCGCGTACGCGATGTCCACCGCGATCGCCGTACTGGACGCCGTGTTCGCCTCCGGCCAGGTTCCCGAGGAGCGCAGGGGCGAGGTCGTCGCCCGTATCTCGTTCTTCGTCAACGCAGGCGTCCGGTTCATCGAGGAGATGTGCAAGATGCGGGCGTTCGCCCGTATCTGGGACACGGTCACCCGCGAGCGCTACGGCATCGAGAACCCCAAGCAGCGCCGCTTCCGCTACGGCGTGCAGGTCAACTCCCTCGGCCTGACCGAGGCACAGCCGGAGAACAACGTCCAGCGGATCGTCCTGGAGATGCTGGCCGTCACCCTCTCCAAGGACGCCCGCGCCCGCGCCGTCCAACTGCCCGCGTGGAACGAGGCTTTGGGGCTGCCCCGCCCCTGGGACCAGCAGTGGTCGCTGCGCATCCAGCAGGTGCTGGCGCACGAGAGCGACCTGCTGGAGTACGACGACATCTTCGCCGGCTCGCACGTGATCGAGGCCAAGGTCGGCGCCCTCGTCGAACAGTGCACGGCCGAGATCGCGCGCATCCAGGAGATGGGCGGCGCACTGGCGGCCGTGGAGTCCGGCTATCTGAAGTCCCAGCTGGTCTCCTCGCACGCCGAGCGGCGCGCCCGGATCGAGGCGGGCGAGGAGAAGATCATCGGCGTCAACTGCTTCGAGACGACCGAGCCCAACCCCCTCACCGCCGATCTCGACACCGCCATCATGACCGTCGACCCGGCGAACGAGGCCCGCGTCGTCGCCGCCCTGCACTCCTGGCGCGACGACCGCGACGAGGTGCGCGCCCAGGAGTCCCTGTCGGCCCTGAAGAAGACCGCGGCCGGGGACGGCAATCTGATGGCCGCCACCCTGGAGTGCGTCCGCGCGGGCGTGACGACCGGCGAGTGGTCCTGGGCCCTGCGGGACGTCTTCGGCGAGTACCGGGCGCCCACGGGCGTCGGGGGCGCCCCCGTGGCCGTGACCGCCGAGGCCGGCACCCCGCTGGCCGCGGTCCGCGAGAAGGTCGCGCGCACGGCCGCCGACCTGGGCTGCGGCAAGCTGCGCCTGCTGGTCGGCAAGCCCGGCCTGGACGGCCACTCCAACGGCGCCGAGCAGATCGCCGTACGGGCCCGCGACGCCGGGTTCGAGGTGGTCTACCAGGGCATCCGGCTCACCCCGGAACAGATCGTCTCGGCGGCCGTCGCCGAGGACGTCCACTGCGTGGGCCTGTCGATCCTCTCCGGCTCGCACGCCGCACTCGTCCCGGACGTCCTGGCCCGGCTGCGGCGCGCGGGGGCGGAGGACATGCCCGTGATCGTCGGTGGCATCATCCCGTCCGCCGACGCCACCGCCCTGCGGGCAGCTGGCGTCGCAGCGGTCTTCACCCCGAAGGACTTCGGGATCACGGAGATCATCGGCCGTATCGTCGACGAGATCCGTACAGCAAACCGGCTCGACCCTCTGGAGGTTTCCGCATGACCGCGTCTTCCACGCCTGCCCCCGTCAACCGGCTGCGCCCGCGCCGCTCCTGCCTCGCCGTCCCGGGCAGCAACCCGCGCTTCCTGGAGAAGGCCCAGGGCCTCCCCGCGGACATGGTCTTCCTGGACCTGGAGGACGCCTGCGCACCGCTGGCCAAGGAGGGTGCCCGGCACACCATCGTCGAGGCGCTCAACACCGGCGACTGGTCGGGCAAGACGCGCGTGGTGCGGGTCAACGACTGGACCACGCAGTGGACGTACCGCGACGTCATCACGGTCGTCGAGGGCGCGGGCCCCAATCTCGACTGCATCATGCTGCCCAAGGTGCAGGACGCCCAGCAGGTCGTCGCCCTGGACCTGCTGCTGACGCAGATCGAGCGGACCATGGGCTTCGAGCAGGGCCGCATCGGCATCGAGGCGCAGATCGAGAACGCCAAGGGCCTGGTGAACGTCGACGACATCGCCGCCGCCTCGCCGCGCCTGGAGACGATCGTCTTCGGCCCCGCGGACTTCATGGCCTCGATCAACATGAAGTCGCTCGTGGTCGGCGAACAGCCGCCCGGCTACCCGGCGGACGCCTACCACTACATCCTCATGCGGATCCTGATGGCGGCCCGTGCGCACGACCTGCAGGCGATCGACGGCCCGTACCTGCAGATCCGCAACGTCGAGGGCTACAAGGAGGTCGCCCGCCGCGCCGCGGCGCTGGGCTTCGACGGCAAGTGGGTGCTGCACCCGGGCCAGGTGGAGGCGGCCAACGAGGTCTTCTCGCCCTCGCAGGAGGACTACGACCACGCCGAGCTGATCCTGGACGCCTACGACTACTGCACCTCCGAGGCGGGCGGCAAGAAGGGCTCGGCGATGCTCGGCGACGAGATGATCGACGAGGCGAGCCGCAAGATGGCCCTGGTCGTCGCCGGCAAGGGCCGGGCGGCCGGCATGACCCGCACGTCCAAGTTCGAGATCCCGGAGGCGTGAGGGCGATGCAGTTCGGCCGTACCTACGAAGAGTTCACCGTCGGGGACGTCTACAAGCACTGGCCGGGAAAGACGGTCACCGAATACGACGACCACCTGTTCTGTCTGCTCACGATGAATCATCACCCGTTGCACATGGACGGCAACTATGCCGAGAAGACCACCGATTTCGGCAAGAACGTGGTGGTAGGCAACTACATCTACTCACTTCTGCTGGGCATGTCCGTGCCGGACGTCTCGGGCAAGGCGATCGCCAACCTCGAGGTGGAGTCGCTCAGGCACATCGCGCCGACCTTCCACGGCGACACGATCTACGGCGAGACGACCGTGCTGGACAAGACGCCGTCGAAGTCCAAGAGCGACCGCGGCATCGTGTACGTGGAGACCCGCGGCTACAAACAGGACGGCACCGTCGTCTGCGTCTTCCGGCGCAAGGTGATGGTTCCCACCGCCGAATACACCGACAAGCGCGGCGGGGAACAGCCCGGCCGCCCCGAGCCGATCGTCCGGGAGAAGTGACATGGGGCGCCTGGCGCAGACCGACGGCCTGACGGACGTCCAGCGGGAAATCCTCGCCACCGTCCGCGATTTCGTCGACAAGGAGATCCTCCCGGTCGCCACCGGCCTGGAGCACCGCGACGAGTACCCGACGCGGATCGTCGAGGGCCTCAAGGAACTCGGCCTGTTCGGGCTGATGATCCCGGAGGAGTACGGCGGCCTCGGTGAGTCCCTTCTCACATATGCCTTGTGCGTGGAGGAGCTCTCCCGCGGCTGGATGAGCGTGTCGGGCATCGTCAACACGCACTTCATCGTCGCCTACATGCTCAAGCAGCACGGCACGCAGGAGCAGAAGGACCACTTCCTGCCGCGCATGGCCACGGGCGAGGTGCGCGGCGCCTTCTCCATGTCGGAACCGGGCCTGGGCTCGGATGTGTCGGCGATCACATCCAAGGGGGTGCGCGACGGCGACGACTTCGTTCTCGACGGCCAGAAGATGTGGCTGACGAACGGCGGCTCGTCGACCCTCGTCGCGGTGCTGTGCCGGACCGACGAGGGCCATCCCGAGGGGACGGCGCCGCACAAGTCGATGACGACCTTCCTCGTCGAGAAGGAACCCGGATTCGGACAGGTCAAGCCGGGACTGACCATCCCCGGCAAGATCGACAAGATGGGGTACAAGGGCGTCGACACCACCGAACTGATCATGGACGGCCTGCGGGTTCCGGCCGATCGCGTGCTCGGCGGGGTCACCGGACGTGGCTTCTACCACATGATGGACGGCGTCGAGGTGGGCCGCGTCAACGTCGCGGCGCGTGGCTGCGGTGTCGCACAGCGTGCCTTCGAACTGGGCGTCTCCTACGCGCAGCAGCGTCAAACCTTCGGAAAGCCCATCGCACAACACCAGGCGATCCAGTTCAAACTGGCCGAAATGGCTACAAAGGTCGAGGCGGCCCATGCCATGATGGTGAATGCGGCGCGGAAGAAGGACTCGGGTCAGCGCAACGACCTGGAGGCCGGAATGGCCAAATACCTGGCCTCCGAGTACTGCAAGGAGGTCGTCGAGGACTCCTTCCGCATCCACGGCGGTTACGGCTTCTCCAAGGAGTACGAGATCGAGCGCCTCTACCGCGAGGCGCCGATGCTGCTCATCGGTGAAGGTACCGCCGAGATCCAGAAAATGATCATTGGGCGCCGGCTACTCGAGGAGTACCGGATCCAGGGTTGAATGTCCGGTAAGAGGCGATATAGCAGAGAAGAAGATCACACCCCGTCATCGTTGTCCGGCCAGTGACTGGCCCTGGCGCTTGGCCAGTTGCCGCCCGCAACCGATAACATCCCCGGAAAGCCGCCGTCCCCCGATCATTACGCGGCACCCTCCGCTACGAAGGTCACCCATGCCCCACAGCTCTTCCTCTGCACATCGAGACAGCCTCGCCGGCGTACGCCTCGCGCGCGGAGCATCGCCGTGGCTCCTCCCGACCGTCGCCACGGCCGCGGTCAGCCTCACCCGGGCCCGCCGCTCCGGGCGCTGGGCGGCGCTGGCCGTGCCCGCCACCGCGCTCGCGGCGGGCATGCTGTGGTTCTTCCGCGACCCGGAACGTGAGATCACCCGGGGCCGGGTCATCTCGCCCGCCGACGGTGTGGTGCAGAGCATCATGCCGTGGAAGGACGGACGCACCCGCGTCGCCATCTTCATGAGCCCGCTGAACGTCCACGTCAACCGCGCGCCGCTGGCCGGCACGGTGACGTCCGTCGAGCACATCCCCGGCGGCTTCGTTCCGGCGTTCAACAAGGAGAGCGAGAACAACGAGCGCGTCGTCTGGCACTTCGACACCGAGCTCGGCGACATCGAGATGGTGCAGATCGCCGGCGCCGTCGCCCGTCGCATCGTGCCCTACGTCACCGCGGACACCAAGGTGGAGCAGGGCGACCGCATCGGCCTGATCCGCTTCGGCTCGCGCGTCGACATCTACCTCCCCGAGGGCGTCGAGGTCGCGGTCGAGGTCGGTCAGGCCACCACGGCAGGAGTGACCCGCCTTGACCGTGATTGATCCCGACACACAGGCCGCCTGGGTCCCGGAGGCGGACCCCCTGGACCCCGACGGCACGGACGACATGCCGCTGTCGACCCGGCTGTCGATAGCGGACACCCTCACCCTGGGCAACGCGATCTGCGGGTTCATGGCGGTGTACTTCACCACCACCGGCGTCCTCATCCCGCACCTGACGGGCAACGAGGACGGCGGCATGTCCCGGCACAGCGCGGCGACCGCGGTGATGCTGATGCTGCTCGCGTCGGTCTTCGACCTCTTCGACGGGCTCGTGGCACGCAAGCTGCGCGCCTCGGCGATGGGGGCGGAGCTGGACAACCTCTCCGACCTGATCAGCTTCGGCCTGGCGCCCGCGTACTTCGTGGTCGTCTGGGGCATGGTCGCCGACGACGCCATGCAGCGCGTCTCGGCCGTGGCGGCGATCGTGGTGCTGCTGGCCGTGGTGCTGCGGCTCGCCCGCTTCTCGTGCGTACCGATGCGGGACGGCATCTTCCGGGGCATGCCGAGCCCCTTCGGGGCGCTGACGGTGGTCTCCATCGTGCTGCTGGAGCTCCCCTTCGTGCCGACGCTGCTCGCCATCGTGGGTGTGGCGTGGCTGATGGTGAGCCGGGTCGAGTACCCCAAGCCGCGGGGCCGGCTTGCGGTGGCGATGCTCAGCTGGATCGTCCTCAGCATGGGCCTGCTGGCGGCCTGGGCCTTCGAGGCCCCCGGCGGCGAGCTGCTGATGCAGACGGGGTGCGCGCTGCAGGTGGTCCTGGGTGCGGTCATTCCGCTGTTCGCCACGGCACGCCGGGTGAACACGTTCCGCGACAACCGCCGCGAGGCGCGTGCCGCGCAGCTGCCGTAGTTCCGGGTAACACGTGGGGCCCCGAACCGTCATGGTTCGGGGCCCGTTGTTTTTCCCGCCCACCCGCCCGTTACCCGGCACCTGGCCTGTGCCCCCAATGCCGTTCACGGCACAGCCCGGATTCCGGGTAACGGGCGGGTGGGCGGGAAAGGCTCTGAGCTCAGCCCAGGAAGTCCCGCGCGATGGACTCCGCAATCCGCTCCAGCAGCGGACCGGCGTGGGCCATGCACCGCGCCGCGTCCGGCTCCAGCTCGGCCAGAGCATAGGCGCGCGAGATCCCCGCCCCGGCCAGCGCCGCAGGCGCAACGGCGAGCCGTCCGCAGACGGCGACCACCTCGGCGCCCGCGGCACGCGCAGCCGCCGCAACCCCCACCGGGGCCTTCCCGTGCAAGGTCTGGCCGTCCAGCGACCCCTCCCCCGTGATCACCAGGCGACAGCCGGCCACGGCGCGGGCGAAGCCCAGGACGTCCAGCATCACCTCGATGCCCAGGCGGAACGTCGCGCCCAGCCCCACCAGCGCCCCGTACCCGACACCGCCCGCGGCCCCGGCGCCGGGGGCATCGGCGCCCCCGGCGCCGTCCAGCACCCGCGCATAGTGCGCGAGGGCCGCGTCCAGCACGGCCACGTCCTCGGGCGAGGCCCCCTTCTGCGGCCCGTACACCACGGCCGCGCCCCGCGGCCCGGTCAGCGGATTGTCGACATCGCTCGCGAGCACGACCGCCGTCCCGCGCAGCCGCGGGTCGAGCCCGGACAGATCGGCCGTGACGAGTCCGGCCAACCCCGCACCCCCGGGCCCGACGGGACGTCCCCCCGCGTCCAGGAACCGCGCCCCGAGGGCCGTGAGCATCCCGGCGCCGCCGTCGGTGGTGGCGCTGCCGCCCACGCCGAGGACGACGGTCCGCGCCCCCGCGTCGAGCGCGGCCCGCACCAGCTCGCCCGTGCCGTACGTCGTGGCCGTCAGCGGCGCCCCGGCCCCGTACCGCAGTCCGGACGCCTCGGCCATCTCCACCACGGCGGTGCCGTCCGCGCGCCGGAGGGCGTACGCCGCCCGGACCGGCCGGCCCGCCGGGCCGGTGACCGGCACCTCGCGCCGCTCGAAGCCGGCCGCGACGGCCGCGTCGACCGTCCCGTCGCCCCCGTCCGCGACGGGCAGCGCGACGACCTCGGTCCCCGGCGCAGCCCTCCGCAGCCCGGCACCGACGTGCTCGGCGACCTCGACGGCCGTCAGCGAGCCCTTGAACTTGTCCGAGGCGATCAGCACTCGCATCGCTCCGCCACCCTCCGTCCGTCGCGCCGCAGTGACCCTATCGGCGGGAACCGGTGACGCCCAGGGGCAGGGCGGCGTGCCAGGCCGGGCAATCGACCTCTTCCCGGCCATAGTGGGGCGTCATGAGCACCGACGTACACGATCCCCAGGCGGGCCCTCCGGACCGGCCGCTGGTCGCCATCGGCGGTCTCGCCGTGCTGGCGGTGGTCGCCTGGGCGGCTCTCGGCAAGCACTCCTTCGACCGGGTGTCGGGGACGGCCCTGAGCTGGGTGCTGAACAACTTCGCCTGGCTGTTCGTGATCGCCGCGGACGTCTTCCTCGCGTTGTGCGTGGTCATCGCCTTCAGCCGGTTCGGCCGGATCCGGCTCGGAAAGGACGACGACCAGCCCGAGTTCGGCAACCTCGCCTGGATCGCGATGATGTTCAGCGCGGGGATGGGCATCGGCCTGATGTTCTACGGGGTCGGCGAGCCGCTGCAGCACTTCGTCTCCCCGCCGCCGGGCAGCGGGGTGACCGCGGGCTCCCCCGCGGCGGCCCGGACGGCGCTGGAGTACTCGTTCTTCCACTGGACCCTGCACCCGTGGGCCATCTACGGGATGTCCGGCCTGGCCCTGGCCTACGCCGGGTTCCGCAAGGGCCGGAGCAACCGCCTGAGCGCGGCGTTCGCCCCGCTGCTCGGCGAGGAGCGGGCGGACGGCTGGCCGGGCCGGGTGATCGATCTGCTGGCCGTCTTCGCCACGGTCTTCGGCACGGCGACGAGCCTGGGCCTGGGAGCCCTCCAGGTTTCCAAGGGCCTCAACATCACCACGGGCGTCCAGGACTCCCGCTCGCTGGAGCTCGTCATCATCGCCGTCCTGTCGGCCGCTTTCGTGCTCTCCGCCTTCTCGGGCCTGCACAAGGGCGTGAAGTGGCTCAGCACGCTCAACATCGTGCTGGCCGCCTGCCTGATGCTGTTCGTCTTCGTGGTCGGCCCGACGGTCTTCGTCCTCAACACGATTCCCGCCGCGGCCGGCGGCTACCTCCACGACCTGCTGACGCTGGCCACGCGCACCGGCGCCTTCACGGACTCGAAGTGGCTCGGCGCGTGGACGGTCTTCTACTGGGCCTGGTGGCTGTCGTGGGCCCCGTTCGTCGGCACCTTCATCGCCCGCATCTCCCGCGGCCGGACGATCCGCGAGTTCCTGATCGGCGTGCTGCTGGTGCCCAGTGGGGCGACGGTGGTGTGGTTCTGCGTGATGGGCGGCAGCGCCCTGCGGCTGGACATGACCGGTGCGGCCGACATGGCGGGAACGGTCAAGGAGGGCGCGGAGGCCTCGCTGTTCGCGCTCCTGGACACGCTGCCGCTGTCGACGGTGGTGTCGTGGCCGGCGATGGTCCTGGTGATGACGTACTTCATCACGAGCGCGGACTCCGCGTCCCTGGTGATGGGTTCGCTGTCCAGCCGGGGCGCGCTCCACCCGCGGACGTGGCTGGTGGTGACGTGGGGCGTGCTGATGGCCGCGGTGGCGGCGGTGCTCCTGGTGGCCGGCGGGCTGGGCTCGCTCCAGTCGGCGACGATCCTCGTGGCGTTGCCGTTCGTCCTGGTGATGCTGGCCCTGTGCTGGTCCCTGCTGAGCGAACTCCGCGAGGACCCGGGCGCGGGCCCGGCCCGGCACCATGCGCTGCACGGCCTGGGCGACGCGCTGCGCACGATGGTCGGCGAGGCCGTCACGGAGACGGGCCCGGTGCGGCACCCGCGGCTGCGGCGCGTGGCGAAGAGCGCGCGGGAGCGGGGGGACGACACGGAGGGGGGCAAGGGCTAGGGGGTGTCCAGCGGATCTTCGCGCCCCGTCAGAGGCGCGGGGAACTGCGCGACCAGCCACGGCGCTCCCGCAGTCGAGGTTTTCGGGGCTTCGCCCCGGACCCCAGGGGCAGTACGTCGACTGCGAGCCGGCGGTGGCTGATCGCGCAGTTCCCCGCGCCCCTTCGGGCGCGTCGCGTCCGCGTTCAGGCGAAGTCGACCGCCATGTGGGCGCTCATCGACTGCAGCCCGCCCGGGCAGCACTGGGCGTTCGAGATGACGGGTACCACCGTGTCCCCGTCGTTGTTCATCGCGCCGCCGGTGATGACGCAGTGAAAGGTGACGGTCCCGTTGGTGGGGTCGGTGTTCACCGTGAACGCGATGGTGCTCGTGGACTTGTCGGACCAGGTGAGCGTGCCGGTGCCCTGTGCCGTGAACAGCACACCGCACGGGCCTTTGCCCGTACCGCTGGAGGTGGCGGTGCCGCTCGCCTGTCCCGTGGCGGACTGCAGCTGGGGGTAGTTGCCGTCGGGTGACGTGCAACTGGCCAGGGTGGCCGAGACGTTGACGGACGCGCTCCCGCCGGGCTTGAGTGCGGGGCTCATCGCCATCGTGAACTGGCCCTCGCAGGCCAGGTCCCCTTGGGTCGCCCGGGCCGGGACGGCGGCCGGTCCGGCGACGACCACGGTCGCCATCAGGGCGACGGAACCGGCCCACGCCGACAGTCTCCTGACGCGACCGCTGAACCGGCGGGTGGTGTGCATGCGTATGGCGTGCATCATGCGCCTCCTTCGGGTTGGCGGTACGAGTGTGGGCGGAGGTACCGCTTCCGTCTCCCCGTAGGGTGCGGCGCACAGGCGGACGCCCGGGCGTGCGGAACCCCCGGGCGGCGCTCTGTGCACGGCAGAAGCCGCTCAGCCCTTCACGCACCCCCGGACCGCCGCCAGCAGCCGCTCGGCGCGCGGGTCCCCGTAACCGATCATGCGGTTGGGCACATAGGCGAACCCGACGCCGAACTCGTCGTCGCCGAAGGCCACCGGGCCGCCCGAACCGTCGTGACCGAAGCTGCGCGCCCCGAGCATCGGCAACAGGCCCGGCGCGTCGAGCTTGAAGCCGGTGCCCCAGCGGGCGCCCATGTCCGGCAGACCGCCCCACGACGCACCGGCCGTCTGCTCCTGCAACGCATCGGTGACGGTCTCGCGCGACAGCAGGCGCGGCCGGCCGTCCACACCGGTCGCCACCGCCGCGTACAGCGCCGCCAGGCCGCTCGCCGACGAGACCGCGCCCGTCGCGGGGACCTCGGCGGTCAGCATCGCGGGAGAGTTCCAGCCGCGCGGGTCGTCGATGCCGGGGAAGACGAACTCGCCGTTCATCGTGAGGATCCGGTAGAAGATCGAGTCGGTGCCCGGCAGCCCGGGCCGGCCCTCGGCCTCGGTGAGCCGGGCCAGGCGGGGGACCTCCTCCTGCGGCACGCCGATCCAGGTGCGCAGGCCCAGGTCGTCCGCTATCGCCTTGCGGAAGTAGGCGCCCGGGGTGTGGCCGGTGACGCGCCGGATCGCCTCGCCGACGAGCCAGCCGAGGGTGTGGCCGTGGTACTCGTGCGCGGTGCCCGGTTCCCAGTAGGGCTCCTGAACCTCCAGGGCCCGGACGACCGGGTCCCACTGCATGATCTCGGCGAAGGTCGGCGTCAGGTCGATGACGGGCAGTCCGGCGCGGTGTGCGAGGACCATGCGCAGCGTGATCCCCTCCTTGCCGCGCTGCGCGAACTCCGGCCAGTACGAGGCCATCGGGGCGTCGAGGTCGAGGCGGCCCTCCTGGGCGAGCAGCAGGGCGCAGACGGTCACGATGCCCTTTGCAGTGGAGAACACCGGGGCGGCCGTGTCCGCCTCCCAGGCCCTGCCGTCCCGCTCGTCCGCGATGCCGCCCCACAGGTCCACGACCTTGCGCCCGCCCACGAACAGGGAGACGGCCGCGCCGAGTTCCCCGAACTCGTCGAAGTTGCGCGAGAACTCGTCCGCGACGGGCCCGAACCCCTCGTCGGCCCAACCGTTGTGCTTCACCTGGCCACTGCCTTCTCATGTATCGGACGTTCGACCGGGAACGATACGGGTGACGAGTCGCCAGTTCGAACGATATTCCGGGGCGCGGACCCACGACGACAAAAGGCCGGTGGCCCGCCATTGCTGGCGGGCCACCGGCCGTTCCTCAGGGGGGTACGGGTCCTACGGGATGCCGCTCACCGTTTGGGGGGCCGGGAGGGCGCCAACGGGGCGAGGCCCGGCGGTCTGCCCTGGTCGCTCTTCGGCACGGCGGGGGACACGGGCGCGCTCGGCCGCGGGGGCGCGGCGGGTTTCACCGGTGCCGCGGGATTGCCCTTGGGCGGGCGGGAGGGGGCGACGGGGCCGCCGCTCCCCTTCGGCACGAGGGGCTTGGGAGGGCCGCCGGGCTTCACGGGCCCCGAGGGTTTCACGGCTCCCGCAGGCTTCGCGGGAGCGACGGGTTTCCCGTGCCCCTGCCCCTTGCCTCCGGGCCCCTTGTAAGCCCCTCCGGCGGCGCCGCCCGCGTGGCAGAGCGGCACCACGCCGTAGCTCTTCACGTAGTGCGCGCTCATCCAGCCTTGGTGGTTCTCGGCGAGCCGGTACCAGTAGCGTTCGCCCTGCACGGTCTCGCCCTGGAGCTTGCAGGCGATGAGGACCCCGTCCCCCGGCCCACGGCTGTCGATGACCTTCGAGGTGGTCGTCGACCCGTTGCGCACGTACTGGCCCGTACGGGAGACCACCATGCCGGGCACCCTGCTGCTGTGCCCGTCCCCCGCGATGGCGAATGCGGCCCCGCCCGCCGTGGCACACAGGGCGAGCGTCACCCCCATGGCGGCGGCTCCGCGCCCTGTCATAAAGAACGCGGCCCGAGTCTTAAAAAGCGACATGTCGCCCCTTCCACTCACAGAGACTCTGAAGTGGCACAGGAACATATTTGTCGTAATACAGCTGCGAGACGGGTCCGGTTCCTGGTCCGGATGCCGCTGTCTCATCACCCACCCGAGGGACCTACGGACATACAGAACGACTCCACGCAGGTGACCGGCGCCGCGAACCGAAAATGTCGACACATCCATAGATCCAGCCCGTCTGCCCACGGTCTACTCTCACGCCATGAGCAGCGGCGAGAGCACACGTCCGGGAGCCCGCCCCCTGGTGGCCATCCTCAGCGGGGCCGGGATCTCCACCGACTCCGGCATCCCCGACTACCGCGGCCCCCACGGGCTGTGGCGCCGCGACCCCGAGGCCGAGAAGCTCGTCACGTACGCGTACTACATGTCCGACCCCGCCCTCCGGCGGCGCTCCTGGCAGATGCGGCTCTCGTCCCCGGCACGGCACGCACGACCGAACGCCGCGCACGAGGCCGTCGTCCGGCTGGAGCGGTCCGGCACCCCGGTGCGCGTCATCACGCAGAACGTCGACGGACTGCACCAGGCGGCGGGCATGCCGGAGCGCAAGGTGCTCGAACTGCACGGCACCGCACGGGCGGTGGTGTGCACGCGCTGCAAGGCCCGCTCGGACATGGCGGAGGCGCTGGCCCGGGTGGAGGCGGGGGATCCGGACCCCGCCTGCACGGCGTGCGGCGGCATCCTGAAGTCGGCGACGGTGATGTTCGGCGAGGGCCTGGACCCGGCGGTGCTGGGCGAGGCGGTGGCCGTGACCAAGGCGTGCGACGTCTTCGTCGCGGTCGGTACGAGCCTGACGGTGCACCCGGCGGCCTCGCTCACGGGCCTGGCGGCCGACCACGGGGCGCGGCTGGTCATCGTGAACGCGGAGCCGACCCCCTATGACGATCGGGCCGACGAACTGGTGCGGGAGCCGATCGGGAATGCGCTGCCGGAGGTGCTGGATCGGTACACGGCACAGGGCGGGTCCGGTGGTTCTCCCACCTGACCCGCCCTGCGGCTGCCGCCGGTGCCGTTCCGGTCACGTGGGCAGACAGACCCCGTAGACCCTCAGCGTGACGGCGGTCGGGCTCGTGTTGTTCACCCCCACCAGGTAGAGGTTCTCCTCGAAGCTGGGATAGGAGTCGATCTTCTGCAGGGTGCCGTCCCAGCTGCCGACCTGGAAGTAGCCGCCGCTGATGATCCGTGAATCCGCAGGACAGGGCGGGCTCTTCAGCACGATGCGCTGCCCCGCGGGCGCCGGGCCACGGGCAGCCGTGCCCGGCACGGTGAAGTCCTGCTGGACCAGCAACGGCCGTACGCCGCCGCCGGATCCACCCGCGGGACCGGGAGGGCCGACGGGTCCGGCAGGCCCTGCAGGTCCTTGCGGTCCGGCCGGTCCCGCGGGGCCGACCTGTCCCAGGGGGCCGGGAGGGCCTACGGGGCCGGTGAGCCCGGTCGGGCCCATGGGGCCGGTGGGGCCGCTCGGACCGGCAGGGCCGGCGGGGCCGACGAGCCCCTGCGGACCGAGGGGGCCTACGGGACCGGTCGGGCCCATCGGTCCGACGTCCCCCCTGTCGCCCTTCGGCCCCATGGGACCGGTGAGCCCGTTGGCCCCTGCGGGCCCTTGCGGCCCGGCAGTCCCCACGGGGCCCGCGGGACCGGCAGGGCCCATGGGCCCCTGAACACCCACAGGGCCCGTGGGTCCTTGCTCTCCCCTGTCACCTCTGGGACCAGCGGGACCGATGGGCCCTGTGGGCCCCGCCGGACCGGACGGACCGGTGGGCCCGGCCGGTCCCCCGGGTCCCGCCGGACCGACTGCCCCCACGGGACCTGCAGGGCCCGTGACACCCGGCTCGCCCTTGTCCCCCTTGGCTCCCTGCGGCCCGACGGGTCCTTGCGGGCCGACGGGACCCTGCTGGCCAAGGGGGCCCGTGGGACCCACAGGGCCAGTGAGGCCGGGGTCACCCTTGGGACCTACGGGACCGAGAGGGCCGACGGGACCGACCGGGCCCACAGGACCAATGACGCCGGCGGGACCGGCGGGACCGACCGAGCCCGCGGGACCGACCGGACCGGCAGGGCCGGCCGGACCCACAGGCCCCACGACGCCCGGGTCGCCCTTGGGCCCCACGGGACCGAGAGGGCCGGCGGGCCCCGCCGGACCCACAGGACCAACGGCACCGGCGGGGCCGACCGGGCCCACGGGACCACCGGGGCCTGCCGACCCCGCGGGACCGACCGGGCCGACGGGACCGGCCGGACCTACAGGACCTACGACGCCCGGGTCACCTTTGGGCCCGGCAGGGCCGACGGGCCCCAACGGCCCTGTTGGGCCCGCTGGTCCTCCTGCTCCCACTGGTCCCGCAGGACCCACGTCGCCCTTGTCACCCTTCGGGCCGACGAACCCCTGCGGACCGGCAGGTCCCGCCGGACCCACGGCCCCGGGGTCGCCCTTGTCGCCTTTCGGGCCGACCGGACCGACCGCGCCCGGGTCGCCCTTCTCACCCTTGGGCCCGGCAGGCCCCTGCGGCCCCGGACCCCCGGGGGCAGCTTGATCCCCCTTGTCCCCCTTCGGTCCTGCCGGTCCTGCAGGACCGGCAGGCCCCGTCGGCCCGGCAGGCCCTCGTTCCCCCTTGTCACCCCTGTCCCCCTTGGGCCCGGGCGAGCCTCCCGACCCCCCTGCATCGCCCCTCTCCCCCCTCTCCCCCTTGTCTCCCCTTGGCCCCGCAGGGCCAACAGGCCCTATCGGTCCTGCCGGTCCCGTCGGCCCCGGGTTGCCCTTGTCGCCCTTCGGTCCGACAGGCCCCGCCGGACCGGCGGATCCGGCCTCCCCCTTACCCCCCTGCGAGCCACCCGGCCCGCCCCCGCACAGCGACACCTCCCCGTAGTTCTGCACGTAGTGCGCGCTCATCCACCCGGCACGATCGGCGAGTTGATACCAGTAGCCGTCCCCCGACACCACCTCGCCGACGACCTTGCAGGCGATGAGGACCCGCTCGCCGGACGCGCGCGTACCGACGATCCGCGAGGTCGTCGTGGGCTCACTGCGCACGTGCTGGCCCGTACGGGAGACCACCTTCCCGGGCACCCCGTCCTGCTCGTTACCGCCGGCGAGGCCGAACGCGGCCCCGCCCGCCGACGCGCACAGCGCGAACACCACGCCCGTCGTGACAGCGCCGCGTCCCGGCATCGATGCCGCCGTCGCCGTTCGTCCTCGAAATAGCGACATGTCTCTCCTTTCACCCTCAGGGACCCTCGAGTCGCACAGGACCACACCGCCGGGAACACCCTGCCGAGACGGGCCCGGACCTTGGCCCGGATGCCATCGACGCATCACCCCGGCAGGGGATGCGCGGGCATACAAAACGACTCCGCGGGAGTGATGGCGCCATCGAAAAGTCGACACATCCACAAAATCGACATCACACCCAACATCCACCGTCAACAGACGTTGACACGCCGTGGGCCGTCAACCTACATTGACACCATGGCCGGAACGGATGCGAAGGACGCGCTCGGCACCACCGAGGCAGCCATGAACGCAGACCCCCGCGTGGGACTGCGCGCCGTCGCCGCGCTGCGGCGGCTCGTCGAACGACTGGAGGCCTTGCAGGTCGACAACGCGCGTACACAGGGCTGGTCCTGGGAGGAGATCGGGGCCGCCCTGGGAGTCAGCAGGCAGGCAGTGCACAAGAAACACGCCAGGAGGTAGGCATGTTCGAACGGTTCACCAAAGAAGCCCGCACCGTCGTCGTCCTCGCGCAGGAGGAGGCGCGGATGCTGCACCACTCGTGGATCGGCAGCGAGCACCTGCTGCTCGGCATCGCCTCCCGCACCGGAGCGCCCGGTGCGGCCACGCTGGAGCGGCTCGGCGTGACGCCCTCGGCGTGCCGGGCCGCGCTCACGCCGGCCGGGGCGGGCGAGCTCGACGAGGAGGACGCGGCCGCGCTCGGCGCGATCGGCATCGACCTCAGTGCCGTACGGGACAGGGTCGAGGAGGTGTTCGGCCCCGGAGCGCTGGACCGCACGAAGAGCGTGCCGAAGGGGCACATCCCGTTCACGCCCCGCGCGAAGAAGGTGCTGGAACGTTCACTGCGGGAGGCGAAGGCTCGCAAGGACAACGTCATCGGCACCCAGCACGTGCTGCTCGGGATCCTCGACCCGGAGGACAAGCAGACCTCTGCACTGCTGGTCAGGCTCGGCACGGACATGGAGTCCGTACGGGCCGGCCTGCTGGCGGAGCTGGAACAGGCCGCCTGAGCCACGGCGCCCCGTCAGGGGCGCTGGGGGCACCTCCCAGCGGTAGCTGGGGGAGGAACTGCGCGACCAGCCACGACGCGCCCGCAGCCGACTCCCCCGGCTACCTCCCCCAGGGGGCTTCGCCCCGGACCTCTGGGGCAGTGCTCCGGCTGCAGGCCGTCGGTGGCTGGTCGCACCCACGCGGCGAAGCCGCACAATGTCACCGCCCCGCACCCCTGACGGGGCGCTACCGCGCGCGGCGCAGGCTCCGCCACACCGCCTTGGCCGCGTGGTGGCCGGACATGCCGTGCACCCCGGGGCCGGGCGGGGTGGCCGAGGAGCACAGGAAGACGGCGGGGTGCGCCGTCGCGTACGGCACGCGGGCCAGCTTCGGCCGGACGACCAGCCGCAGGGCCGCGACCGAGCCGATCGCGATGTCGCCGCCCACATAGTTGGCGTTGCGGACCGCGAGCTGCGGCGGCCCGGCCGTGGCGCGGGCGAGGACGAGGTCGCGGAACCCCGGTGCGAAGCGCTCCAGTTGGCGCTCGATCACCTCGGTCGCGTCGCCCTCCCAGCCGTTGGGCACGTGGCCGTACACCCAGAACGTGTGCTTGCCCTCGGGGGCGCGGGTCGGGTCCGCCAGGGTCGGCTGGGCCGTGATGAGGAAGGGGACGGAGGGGTCGCTGCCGTCGAGCGCGGCGCCCAGGGCGCCCTTGATCTCCCCGTAGGTGGGGCCGATGTGGACCGTACCGGCCTTGCGGGCCGGCTCCGCGGTCCAGGGGACGGGGCCGTCCAGCGCGTAGTCGATCTTGAAGACGGAGGGGCCGTACCGGTAGTTCGCGAACGCGTTGCCGAGCCCGGCGATGCGCGCCATGGCCGTGGGCGAGGTGTCGAAGACGTAGGCACGGGCGGGCGGCAGGTCGTCCAGCCGCTTGACCTCGAAGCCGGTGTGGATCGTGCCGCCCAGGGCGCGCAGGTACCCGGCGAGGGCGTCCGCGATGGACTGCGAACCGCCGCGCGGCACGGGCCAGCCGCACTCGTGGGCGGCGATCGCGAACATCAGGGCCATGCCGCCGGTCCCGAAGCCGGTGAGCGGGGCGATGCCGTGGGCGGCGAGCCCGGCGAACAGGCCGCGGGCCTTCTCGTCGTGGAAGCGGCGGGTGAGCAGCGCGGCGGACTGGGCGGCGAGCAGGCCGAACCGGGCGTAGGTGACGGGGTCGCGCGGCAGCCCGTCCCACTGGGTGCGCAGGAAGTCGGCGGCGAGCGTGGGCCACTTGCCGTGGAACGGTGCGACGAGCCGGCGGTACGCACCCGCATCGCGCGGCCCGAGCGAGCCGGCCGTCTCGCCGACCAGGCGGGAGAGCACGGCGGCCGTGCCGTCGGGGAAGGGGTGGGCCATCGGCAGGTCGGGGTGGACCCACTCCAGTCCGTACCGGGAGAGCGGCATGGCGCTGAAGGCCGGCGAGCGGACGCCGAGCGGGTGCACGGCGGAACAGGGGTCGTGGCGGAAGCCCGGGAGGGTCAGCTCCTCGGTGCGGGCGCCGCCGCCGATGCCGTCGGCGGCCTCGTACACCTCGACCGCCAGGCCGCGGCGGGCCAGTTCGACGGCGGCGGTGAGCCCGTTGGGTCCGGCCCCTACAACGACCGCGTCGAGCATGGTGGCCACCGGTCGGACTCCCCTCGTCCCCTGCGAGCTCCCCTGCGGGATCCCCTGCAGTCTGGTCAGCCGGCGGACGCCAGCAGGCCCAGCATATGCCGCAGCGTCTCCGCGTCCCGGGCGGCCGCGAACGGCAGGGCGTTGCCCCCGGTGATGCGGAAGGGCTCGCCGGCGACGGTCGCGCTCGCGCCGCCCGCCTCGGCGACCAGCAGCAGTCCCGCGGCGTGGTCCCAGGCGTTCTCCCAGGAGAAGGCCAGGCCGTCGAGCGATCCCTGGGCGACGTGCAGGTATTCGAGGCCCGCCGAGCCGCAGGGGCGCGGGGTGATGCCGTCGGTCAGCAGCGTGCCGAGGACGCGCTTCTCCTCGGGGGTGGTGAAGTCGTAGTGGGATATGGCGACTTCGAGGTGCTTGCCGGGCCCGGGCGAACCGCTGTGGATCCGCTCGCCGTTGAGCACCGCTCCTCCGCCGCGGCGGGCGACGGCCATCAGGTCCAGGGCGGGGGCGTAGGTCCAGGAGGCGAGCAGCTCGCCGTGGTGGGCGAGGCAGACGAGGGTGGCGAAGCCGGAGTCGCCGTGGACGAACTGCCGGGTGCCGTCGACCGGGTCGACGATCCACACCGGGGCGTCGCCGCCGAGCGCGTCCAGGACGGCCGGGTCCGCGTGCACGGCCTCCTCGCCGACGACCACGGAGCCGGGCAGCAGCGCCGTGAGATCCGCCGTGAGGCGCTCCTCCGCGAGCCGGTCGGCGACGGTCACCAGGTCGTGCGGGCCGTTCTTCTCGACGATCTCGTCGGCGGCCAGCTGCCGGAATCGCGGCATGATCTCGGCGGCCGCGGCCTTGCGGACCGCTTCCTCGACATCGTTCAGATCACCCGCGAGAAACTCATCGATCATGCATCCATCGAACCATGCCCCACCGACAATCGATGAGGCCCGGGTGTATGCAGCACGTATTACAGGTGAACAGGTGGCCGGCCGGGCCGCGCGGCCGGCTCAGCGCCCCACCGCGTACCCCTGCATCCCGCGCGGGTTGGCGGCCGCCGACAGCACCCCGGTCTCCGGGTCGCGGGTCACGGCGCACAGCCGCCCCTCCGACCACGGCCCTCCCACGGTCACGTCGTGCCCCCGGCGGCGCAGCTCCGCGATGGTCTCCTCGCCGATGCGGGACTCGACGGTGATGCTGCCGGGCTGCGCCCGGCGCGGGTGGAAGGAGCCGGGGAAGCCCGCCTGGTGCCAGTTGGGCGCGTCGACGGCGCCTTGGAGATCGGGCCCGCCGCGCCAGGACGGGCGCAGGGCGACGGCGAGGAAGAAGTGCAGCTGCCACTGGTCCTGTTGGTCGGCGCCGGGGGTGCCGAAAGCCATCACCGGCTCGCCGCCGCGCAGCGCGAGGGAGGGCGACAGGGTGGTGCGCGGACGCCGGCCGGGGGTGAGGGAGCTGGGCAGCCCCGGTTCCAGCCAGGTCATCTGCAGCCGGCTGCCGAGCGGGAAGCCGAGCTCCGGTGCGACGGGGTTGGACTGCAGCCAGCCGCCGCTGGGCGTTGCGGAGATCATGTTGCCCCGGCGGTCGACGACGTCGACGTGGCAGGTGTCGCCGTGGACCACACCGTTCATGGCGACCGTCGGCTCGCCCTCGCCGATGTCGGTACCCCCCTGGACCTCGCCCGCAGCGGCCGCGGCCAGGCGCGGGGTGCGGCCGTCGGGGCTGCCGGGGCGCAGCTCGTACGAGGCCGTGGCGCCGATCAGGGCGCGGCGGGCCGCGTTGTACTCGCCGGAGAGCAGGGTGTGCAGCGGCACGCCGGCGCCGCCGGAGGCGTCCCCGTACCAGGCCTCGCGGTCGGCCATGGCGAGCTTGCTGCCCTCGATCAGGGTGTGGACGTAGTCCGCGGTGCCGTACTCCGGCAGCGCGTCCGGCAGCAGGGCGAGCTGCTGGAGCAGGACGGGCCCCTGGGACCAGGGGCCCGGCTTGCAGACGGTCCACCCGTTCCAGTCGTACGTCACCGGGTCCTCGTACGTGGCCCGGAAGCCGGCGAAGTCGTCGCCGGTGAGGGTGGCGGTGTGCCGCTCGCCGCTGGTGTCGAGGGTGGGGCGGGCGGCGGTGCGCAGGAGGGCTTCGGCGATGAAGCCCTCGCGCCAGGTCCGGCGCGCGGCGTCGATCCGCTGCTCGCGGCTGCCGCCCGCCGCGTCGGCCTCGGCGAGGAGGCGGCGCCAGGTGGCGGCGAGCGCGGGGTTGCGGAAGAGCCGGCCCATGGCCGGAGGTCTGCCACCGGGCAGGTACAGCTCGGCGGAGGCCGCCCACTCGGGCCCGCTCCGGAACAGCCCCTCCACGGCCGCCACGGACCGGCCGACGCTCCCGACGGGGGCGTGGCCGGTCTCCGCGTACCCGATGGCGTGGCCGAGGACCTCGGCGAGCGGCTTGGTTCCGTGGTCGCGCAGCAGCAGCATCCAGGCGTCGAACGCGCCCGGCACGGCCGCCGCGAGGGGCCCGGTGCCGGGGACGAGGGAGAGGCCGAGCGAGGTGTAGTGCGCGATGTCCGCCCCCGCGGGCGCCGGCCCCTGCCCGCACAGCACCTGCACGGCCCCGCCCGCCGGCGCGAACACGACGGGCACCTCCCCGGCGGGCCCGTTCAGGTGCGGCTCCACGACGTGCAGCACGAACCCGGCCGCCACGGCGGCGTCGAAGGCGTTGCCGCCGCTCTCCAGCACGGCCATGGCCGACTGCGAGGCGAGCCAGTGGGTGGACGACACCATGCCGAAGGTGCCCTGCAGGGTGGGGCGCGTGGTGAACATGGGCCCCAGCAAGGCATGTTCGCGACCCGTGCGCAAGGGTGCCCGTGGGCGGGGTTACCGTGGCACCCCGGCAGCATTCACGCAGAAGGAGACATACCGTGCACGGTGAGTACAAGGTGCCCGGCGGCAAGCTCGTCGTCGTGGACCTCGAAGCCGAGGACGGCGTGCTGCGCCACGTCCGGGTCGCCGGGGACTTCTTCCTCGAGCCCGACGAGGCGCTCCTCGACATCGACCGTGCCCTGGAGGGCGCCCCAGCCGACCTGACGGCCCCGCAGCTCGGGGCGCGGATCGACGCGGCGCTGCCCGAGGGCACCGTGATGTTCGGGTTCTCCTCCGAGGCCGTGGGCATCGCCGTACGGCGGGCGCTGGCCAATGCGACCGACTGGCACGACTACGACTGGCAGCTGATCCACACCGGCCCCCAGTCCCCCGCCCTGCACATGGCGCTGGACGAGGTGATCACCGCCGAGGTCGCCGCCGGCCGCCGCCCGCCGACCCTGCGGGTGTGGGAGTGGGGCGCCCCGGCCGTGGTCATCGGCAGTTTCCAGTCGCTGCGCAACGAGGTCGACCCGGAGGGCGCGGCCCGGCACGGGATGACGGTGGTGCGGCGGATCTCCGGGGGCGGTGCGATGTTCATCGAGCCGGGGAACACCATCACGTACTCGCTCAGCGTGCCGGAGGCCCTGGTGCAGGGGCTGTCCTTCGCCGACAGCTACGCCTACCTGGACGACTGGGTGCTCGGCGCCCTGGAGGGCATGGGCGTCAAGGCCTGGTACCAGCCGCTGAACGACATCGCCACCGAGGCCGGGAAGATCGCGGGCGCGGCACAGAAGCGGATGGTCTCCGGCGACGGCGCCGTGCTGCACCACGTGACCATGGCCTACGACATCGACGCCGACAAGATGACGGACGTCCTCCGCATCGGCCGGGAGAAGCTCTCCGACAAGGGCACCAAGAGCGCCAAGAAGCGCGTGGACCCGCTGCGCCGGCAGACCGGGCTCCCCCGCGCCGAGGTCATCGAGCGGATGATCGACACCTTCCGCAGCCGCTACGGGCTGACGGACGGCGCGGTCACGCCCGAGGAGCTGGCGCGGGCCGAGGAGCTGGCCGCGGCGAAGTTCGCGACGGAGGAGTGGACCGCGCGCGTCCCGTAGCAGGGGCGCGCTCCGGCGCGCGTCAACCGTGCACTGCCGGACATTCGACGATCCGGACAGGACCGGCGCATGGCCGGGAGTGCGTGACCCACGTCACACCTCACGCCAGAGATAAGGGCGGGAATGAGCCAACTCCCCACCTGCACAAGGGGTTTCTCCCTCTATACCCTCTCTCGCACTCATGGCCGTGAACCGACGGTATTCCCCCGCCTCTTCCGGTCAGCGGCATTCGCTCTCCGGCCGCGACGGGCCCGTGACTAGCGTGGTGGGCGTCCGGGGAGGGACCCCGGTCCGGTTCCAGGAGGTGCGGACATGGCCAACGCGGACTTCCCCGCAGGGTCGAGGATGACCCACAACATGGCGTTCACATCCGGAAGCGGCAACACCCTGCTGCGCCTGCAGGAGGACGGCAACCTCGTCGTCTACAAGGTGACCGGCGAGCCCAAGCCCGCCTGGCAGGCCGAAAACGCCTGGCACCAGGGCTACGAGGCCATCATGCAGGAGGACGGCAACTTCGTCCTCTACAACCGCGACCGCAGGGCCGTCTGGGCCTCGAACACCTCCGGCCACCCCGGAGCCGTCCTCGTCGTCCAGGACGACCACAACGTGGTCATCTACTCCAAGGGACAGGCGATCTGGCAGACCAACACGGCCGGCTGACGCCGTTCACGGCATGAGCCGGGGAGGCCGCGGACCGGGCGCGCAGTGCCGCACCGGGCCCCGCGGCCTCCGCCGTGTCGGGCGAACGTCAGGCGAAGGCCGGGATCAGGTGTTCCCCGTACGCGTCGATCGTCGCCTCGCGCGCATCGTGCATCGCATAGATGGCGAACTGGTCGACGCCCAACTCCCGCAGCCGCTCCAGCCGTTCGCGGTGCGCGGCCACCGGGCCCAGCAGGCAGAAGCGGTCCACGATGTCGTCCGGCACGAAGTCCGTGGACGGGTTGTCCGCCCGGCCGTGGTGGCTGTAGTCGTAGCCGTGCCGCTGCTTGATGTACGCGGTCAGGGCCTCGGGAACGGCCCCCGAGGCCTCCCCGTAGCGCTCGACCAGGTCGGCCACGTGGTTGCCCACCATCCCGCCGAACCACCGGCACTGCTCCCGCGCATGGGCCACGTCGTCGCCCACGTAGGCGGGCGCGGCCACGCAGATCGTGAGGGACGCGGGGTCGCGCCCGGCCTCCTCGGCCGCGGTCCGCACCGCCTTCACCATCCACTCCGTCAGGTACGGGTCGGCGAGCTGGAGGATGAAGCCGTCCGCCTCCCGCCCGGCCAGGGCCAGCGCCTTGGGCCCGTACGCGGCCATCCACACCGGGAGCCGGCCGTCGCGCACCCACGGGATGCGCAGCGCCGTGCCGTGGACGTCCGTCTCGCGGCCCTCGGCGAGGTCACGGATGATGCGCATCGACTCGCTGAGCGCGGCCAGGGTGTTCGGCCTGCGGCCCGCGACCCGCATCGCCGAGTCGCCGCGGCCGATGCCGCACACCGTGCGGTTGCCGTACATGTCGTTGAGGGTCGCGAAGGTGGAGGCGGTGACCTCCGGGGTGCGGGTGGAGGGGTTGGTGACCATGGGGCCGACGATCAGCCGCTCGGTCCGTTCCAGGATGCGGCTGTAGATGACGAACGGCTCCTGCCACAGCACGGCCGAGTCGAAGGTCCAGCCGTAGCGGAAGCCGGCGCGCTCGGCGCGGTGCATGAGCTCCACGACGGCGGTGGCGGGCGGGTCGGTCTGCAGGACGAGGCCGAAGTCCACGGTGCACGTGCTCCTTACGGGAGGTACTGACAGGTGGTGCGGGGGATGTAGCGGCCGTGTCCGGCGCGTCCGGTGAACGTCCGCCGGTCGATGACGACGTCGCCGCGGGACAGGACGGTCTCGACCTGTCCGGTGATCTCCTTGCCCTCGTACGCCGAGTAGTCGACGTTCATGTGGTGGGTCCGGGCGGAGAGGGTCTGACGGGCCTGCGGGTCGTAGACGACGATGTCGGCGTCGGCGCCCGGGGCGATGGTGCCCTTGCGCGGGGCCAGGCCGAACATCCGGGCGGGGGCGGCGCAGGCGATCTCGATCCATCGGCGGCGGGTGAGGTGCCCGTCGACGACGGCCTGGTGGAGGAGGTCCATCCGGTTCTCGATGCCGGGCAGCCCGTTGGGGATCTTCGAGAAGTCGCCGCGGCCGAGCTCCTTCTGGCCCGCGAAGCAGAACGGGCAGTGGTCGGTGGAGACCACCTGGAGGGCGTCCGTGCGCAGCCCGCGCCAGAGGGCCGCCTGGTGCTCGTGGGGGCGCAGCGGTGTGGAGCAGACGTACTTGGCGCCCTCGAAGCCCGGTTCGGCGAGGTTGTCGGTGGAGAGGAACAGGTACTGCGGGCAGGTCTCGCCGAAGACCGGCAGCCCGGCCGTGCGGGCCTGCGCCAACTCCGCGACGGCCTCCTGCGCCGAGACGTGCACGACGTACAGCGGGCTGCCGGCGACGCGGGCGAGCTGGATCGCGCGGTGGGTGGCCTCGGCCTCCAGCAGGGCCTTGCGGACCTCGCCGTGGTGGCGGGGGTCGGTCCGCCCGGCGGCGAGGGCCTGTTCGACGAGGACGTCGATGGCGATGCCGTTCTCCGCGTGCATCATGATCAGCCCGCCGTTGCCGGAGGCCCGTTGCATGGCGCGCAGGATCTGCCCGTCGTCGCTGTAGAAGACGCCCGGGTAGGCCATGAAGAGCTTGAAGGAGGTCACGCCCTCGCCGACGAGGAGGTCCATCTCCTTCAGCACGCCCTCGTTCACGTCGGAGAGGATCATGTGGAAGGCGTAGTCGACGGCGCACCGTCCCTCGGCCTTGGCGTGCCAGGCGTCGAGCCCCTCGCGCGCGGCCTGTCCGCGCGGCTGGACGGCGAAGTCGACGATGGTGGTGGTGCCGCCCCAGGCGGCGGCACGGGTGCCGGTCTCGAAGGTGTCGGAGGAGGAGGTGCCGCCGAAGGGCAGTTCGAGGTGGGTGTGGCCGTCGACGCCGCCGGGGATGACGTACTTGCCCGTCGCGTCGATGGTGCGGTCGGCCGTCCACGCCCGGGCGCAGTCGCTGTCGGACGCGGCCAGGGCCGCGATCGTGCCGCCCTCGACGAGGACGTCCGCGTACGTCTCCTCGGCGGCGGTGATGACGAGCCCGCCGCGGATGACGGTCCGTTGCGTCATGGCCGTTCCTTCCCGCCGACGGCCTCCTGGACCCGGCGCAGCACGTTGTCGAGGATCTCCGCGCCCTGTTCGGCCTCGGCGACGGTGAGGCTGAGCGGCGGCGCGATGCGCAGGGTGTGGCCCTCGCGGCCGCCCTTGCCGATCAACAGCCCGGCCTCGCGGGCGTGTTCGAGGGCGAGGGAGGCGGCGCGCGGCGAGGGCGTGCCGTCGGGTTCGGCGAGCTCGATGCCGATCATGAGTCCGCGGCCGCGGACCTCGCGGACCACGGCCAGGCCCGCGGCGGCGGCGCGCAGCCGTTCGGCCAGCAGGCCGCCGACGCGGCGGGCGTTGCCCTGGAGGTCGTGCTCCAGCAGGTGGGTGAGGTTGGCGAGGCCGGCGGCCATGGTGACGGGGCTGCCGCCGAAGGTGGAGATGGAGTTGGCGTCGAGGCAGTTCATGACCTCGGCGCGGGCGACGACGCCGCCGATCGACATGCCGTTGCCGATGCCCTTGGCGAAGGTGAGCAGGTCCGGCGGGCCGCTCGCGGCGTGGGCCTGCCAGCCCCAGAAGTGGTCGCCGGTGCGGCCCCAGCCGGTCTGCACCTCGTCGGTGATCCACAGGATGCCGTGCCGCTGCAGGACGTCGCGGAAGGCGGCGTAGAGGCCGTCGGGCGGGGCGGTGAACCCGCCGACGCCCTGGACGGGTTCGGCGATCAGGGCGGCGACGGTGCCGTGCGCCTGGCCGAGCATGTCCTCCAGGTCGGCCACGCACGCCGCGGTGAACTCCGCGTCGGACAGCTGCGCGTACGGGCCGCGGGTGCGCACCCCGCCGTGCACGTAGAGCGTCTGGAGCGGGGAGAGACTGGTGGGCGACCAGCTGGAGTTGCCGGTGATGCCGACGGCGGAGAAGGAGCGGCCGTGGTAGCTGTTGCGCATGGCCAGCACCTGGTTGGAGCGCCGGAAGGTGGTGGCCAGCAGGAGGGCCGCGTCGTTGGCCTCGGTGCCGGAGGTGGTGAAGAAGACGCGCGCGTCCGGGATTCCGGAGAGGGCGGCGATGCGTTCGGCGAGTTCGACCATGTGCCGGTCGAGGTAGAGGGTGGAGGTGTGCAGGATGCGGCCCGCCTGCTCGGCGACGGCCTTGGTGACCTCGGGCAGTGCGTGGGCGGTCATGGTGGTGAGGATGCCGCCGAAGAAGTCCAGGTAGCGCCGCCCCTGGGCGTCCCACACGTACCGGCCCTCGCCGTGGGTGAGTTCGAGCGGCTCGCGGTAGTAGAGGGCGAGCCACTCGGGCATGACGGCGCGGTGCCGCGCATGCAGGCCGGTCACGGCCGGACCAGCCCCTCGTAGGCGTCGGGGCGGCGGTCCCGGTAGAAGGCCCACTGCTGACGCACCTGGTCGATGAGGCCGAAGTCCAGGTCGCGGACGACGAGTTCCTCCTTGGTGTCGCTGGCGACGTCGCCGACGAACTGGCCGCGCGGGTCGACGAAGTACGAGGTGCCGTAGAAGTCGTTGTCCCCGTACTCCTCCTGCCCGACGCGGTTGATGGCGGCGACGAAGTACTCGTTGGCGACGGCGGCCGCGGGCTGTTCGAGCTGCCAGAGGTAGCCGGACAGGCCGCGCGAGGTGGCGGAGGGGTTGTAGACGAGCTGGGCGCCGTTGAGCCCGAGCTGCCGCCAGCCCTCGGGGAAGTGCCGGTCGTAGCAGATGTAGACGCCGACGCGGCCGACGGCCGTCTCGAAGACGGGCCAGCCGGCGTTGCCCGGCTTGAAGTAGAACTTCTCCCAGAAGCCCTTGACCTGGGGGATGTGGTGCTTGCGGTACTTGCCCAGGTAGCTGCCGTCGGCGTCGATGACGGCGGCGGTGTTGTAGTAGAAGCCGGACTGTTCGACCTCGAAGACCGGCACCACGATCACCATGCCGGTCTCGCGGGCGAGCCGGCCCATGCGCTGAACGGTGGGCCCGTCAGGGACGGGCTCGGCCCAGCGGTAGTGCTCACTGTCCTGCACCTGGCAGAAGTAGGGCGCGTTGAAGACCTCCTGGAACCCGATCACCTTGGCACCCTGTGCAGCGGCGGCGCGGGCGTGTTCCTCATGCTTGGCGATCATCGACTCGGTGTCGCCGGTCCAGGTGGCCTGGACCAGGGCGGCGCGGACAACGTTGGCCATGAGCTGCTCCTCTGCCGGAACCGGCTTGCGCCTGGCTGGCACGCGAAGATCCGCTCCGCGTGGGGATGGATGCGACCGTAGGACCCGTCACTCGCCGTGGCAAGACCATCGCTCCCGCGGTTTGCCGGAGGCACGCACTCGAAAGGAAGGCTTGCAAGTTTCCCTTTTTATTTCGTAGGCTGGCGGCATGACTGCCACCACGCTCGACCCTCGGACCGCACTCGTTCTCGTCGATCTCCAGAAGGGCATCACCGCCCTGCCGACCGTCCACCCCGCCGAGGAGATCGTCGAACGCGGCGCCCGCCTGGCCGAGGCGTTCCGCAAGCACGGCCTGCCGGTGATCCTCGTCCGCGTCGCCGCCACGCCGCCGGGGCGGGCGGACGTCGCCGGGCACGCGGCCGAATTCCCCGCGGAGTTCACGGAGCTGCGGCCCGAACTGGGCCGCACGGACGACGACATCGTCGTGACGAAGCGCCAGTGGGGCGCGTTCTACGGCACCGACCTGGACCTGCAGCTGCGGCGGCGGGGCGTCACGCAGATCGTGCTGGCGGGCATCTCGACGAGCATCGGCGTCGAGTCGACGGCGCGCGCCGCGCACGAGCACGGGTACCACGTGACGATCGCGACGGACGCGGTCACGGACCTGGATGCGCAGGCGCACCGCAACAGCCTGGAGAAGATCTTTCCCCGGCTGGCGGAGACGGACACGACCGACGCGGTCATCGCGCTGCTGGGCTGACCCGGCCGGTCAGCCGACCGACAGCCCCACCAGCACGCCGGCGACCGCGCAGTACCCCACCAGCCCCAGCACCGCCGCACGGCGGTTCAGCCGTTCCACCTTCGCCGGGTCGTCCCCGTCGACCGTCCAGCGCCAGCACAGCACCGTGGCCAGCACGGCGAGGAGCACGTAGGCCAGGGTCAGCAGGTGCAGCCAGTCGACGAGCGTCAGCCCGCGCGTGCTGGTGACCACCGTGCCGGCCTGCTGCATGTTCAGCATCACGACGAACAGCCCGCCGCCCAGCAGGGCCAGCCGGCTCTGCAGGGAGTCCAGGCGCTCGGCCACGCCCAACTCCCTGTGGTGCGCGGGCAGCAGGAACGTCGCCGTGACGAGCAGCAGCGTGAGGTACAGCGGACCGGTGAGCTTCCAGAAGACGGTGGGGTCCTGACGCACCAGGTCGGCCTCGATGACGACCGCACTGCGGGTGCTGCCCGCGCCGTGGGGCAGCGCGGGGTCACCGAAATTGGTCGGGAAGTTCCGCTCGGCGGGAGCCAGCCGGAAGCCCGTCAGCTTCCAGCCGTCCGGCGCGATCGCCGCGTTGTGTGCCGAGTTGGCGTTGTCCGGGGTGAACCGGAAGTGCTCGATGTCGGAGTTGGCCGTGAGCACGATCTCGAGCCGGTGCCGGTCGAAGGGGAAGGCGCGCAGGTCCCAGTCCTGCCGGAACGTCCCCTGCACCCGCACCAGATCGCGGAACATGCCCCGGGACTCCGACAGCCTGGGGTCGTCCTTCTGCGGGTTGTTGCCGTTGCTGAAGGACACCGTGGGCAGCGGGTCCAGGTCCTTCTGCGGGCACACGGACCACAGGGTGAACCGGGCGTCGAAGGAGTGCTTGACCGGGTCCAGGTTGTACAAGTCGTTGAGATAGGCCCCGAGTTCGCACGTCGGAACGCCCGACGCGGCAGCCGGGACCGTGGCCGCCGCCGCGGGGACGGCGGACCACAACCCCAACGCCGCCAGCACGGCGGCCAGCAGGACCGACGCGGCCGTACCGGCGAGCAGGACTCGCCGGACTGCGTGAACTGCATTCTCCCCCACGGGACTTATGCTGTGCAGCGCCCGCGCGGATCAACCGGATCCGCAGGCCGATACACCCGTACGGGGGATGGACCGGTGCTCAGTGCGACGGACCGCTCGGCCGCACCACCATCGCCGAGCCGCCGCCGCGCCGCACCTTCTCCGCCGCCGCCAGCCACCGCCCGTCCGGCAGGCGCTGCACCCCGGTCGCCGCACCGATCTCCGGGTTCAGGCTGAACGCGTGCCCTCGCGCCTCCAGCCGGGCGCGCAACGGGCTGTTCCACAGGCCCGGTTCGAGCTCGGTCTTCGCCGCGTTGCGCTGACTGGCCCGCGGCGCGGCGATCGCGTCGACGAGCGGCATGCCGCGCTCCACGTGGTTGAGGAAGGTCTGCAGCACGGTCGTGACGATAGTCGCGCCGCCGGGCGAGCCGAGCGCGAAGGCGGGCCTGCCGTGGTCCAGGACGATCGTCGGCGACATCGAGGAGCGCGGGCGCTTGCCGGGACCGGGGAGGTTGGGGTCGTGCACACCCGGGGTGACGGGGGTGAACGAGAAGTCGGTCAGCTCGTTGTTGAGCAGGAAGCCGCGCCCGGGCACGGTGATGCCGCTGCCGCCCGTCTGCTCCAGGGTGAGGGTGTAGGCGACGACGTTGCCCCACTTGTCGGCCGCCGTCAGGTGCGTGGTCTGCTGCCCCTCGTACGGCGTCGGGGCGGGCGTGCCGGCCTGCGTCCCGCACGGCGCCGGGTGACGCGGGTCGCCGGGGGCCAGCGGGCTGGTCAGCGCCTTGTCGTCCGTGACGAGGCAGGCGCGCGAGTCCGCGAACTTCTTGGACAGCAGCCCCTTTTCGGGGACGCTCTCCTGCGCCGGGTCGCCGACCCATCGGTTGCGGTCCGCGAAGGCGATCCGGCTGGCCTCCAGGTAGCGGTGCAGATAGGTCGCCTGGTCCGCCTTCCGGAGGTTGCCGTGCTCCAGGATGTTGAGGGCCTCCCCCACCGTCGTACCGCCGGAGGAGGACGGGGCCATGCCGTAGACGTCGAGCCCGCGGTACGTCACCCGGGTCGGCGCCTGCTGCTTCACCCCGTACGCCGCCAGGTCCTTCGCGGTCAGGCCGCCGGGTCGCGCCAGGCGGTGCGAGGCCGGGTCGACGGGGGGCTTGCGGACGGTCCGTACGAGGTCGCGCCCCACGGCTCCGTGGTAGACGGCGTCCACGCCCTGCTCGGCCAGCAGGGCGTAGGTGCGGGCCAGGTCGGGGTTCTTGAGGGTGCTGCCGACGGCGGGCGGCTTCCCTCCGGGCAGGAAGATCTTGGCGGTGGCGGGGAAGTCCTTGAAGCGCGCCTGGTTGTCGGCGGTCTGCTGACGGAAGGTGGCGTCGACGACGAAGCCGTTGCGCGCCAGCCGCTCGGCCGGGCGCAGCACGTGGGCCAGCGGCCGGCTGCCCCAGGCGCGCAGGGCCGTGTCCCAGGTGGCGGGGGTTCCGGGCGTGCCGACGCTCAGGCCGCTGGTGACGGCGTCGGCGAAGGCGAGCGGCTTGCCCTTCTCCAGGAAGAGGTCCTTGCTCGCGCCGAGCGGGGCGCGTTCGCGGCCGTCGAGCGTGGCGACCTTGTGCGTACGGGCGTTGTAGTAGACGAAGTAGCCGCCTCCGCCGATGCCGGCGGAGTAGGGCTCGGTGACGCCGAGGGCGGCGGCGGTGGCCACGGCCGCGTCGACCGCGTTGCCACCGTTGCGCAGCACCTCGATGCCCGCGGCCGTGGCGTCGGCGTCGACGCTGGCGACCGCGCCGCCGTAACCGGCGGCGACGGGGGACTTCGAGGGCGGAGCGGCGGCAACGGACGCGTGGGCGGGGGCGGTTGCCGCCCCCGCGGCGAGGGCGGCAACCGCGGCGAGAACGGTCAGGCGCCGGTGGTTGATCGGTCTGGGGAGTGCCATCACTGTCTCCGATCGGGCGTACGGGCCCCGGAGCCTAGCGCCCCGTAAGGGGCGCGGGGAACTGCGCGAGCAACCCCCGACCGCCCGCAGCCGACGCACCATCCCGGGGACCGGGGCGGAGCCCCGAGAACCTCAACTGCAGGTGCATCGTGGCTGATCGCGCAGTTCCCCGCGCCCCTTCGGGGCGCTAGTGCCGGCGCAGTGCACCGAGCACCGAACCGGCCATCGCCTGCTCGCCCTTGGCGTTGGGGTGGAAGGGCGCGGCCGGGTTCTCGGGGTGGGCGCCCTCGATCCAGCGGTCGGCGGCGGGCTTGCAGACGTCGTGGCCGACGGTCGGGCGGTAGGTGTCGACGTAGCGGACATGCGCCTTGCGGGCCTGCTGCTGCAGCATCGCGTTGAGCCACTTCTCGGTGTCGCGCAGGTAGGGAACGTCGCCCGCGGCGATCGGCACGGCCGGGAAGCAGCCGACGCCGTTGTCCGGCATGATCGCGGGGTAGCCGACGAGCGCGACGCGCGCGTGCGGGGCGCGCTGGTGAACGGCCTTGAGCACCTTGGCGATTTTGGGCGCGGCATCGTTGATGCGGTTCACGAGCCGGTCGGTGCCGCCCGCGGTGAACTGCTTGCGGCAGGGGGCGCCGGCCGGGTCGGTGGGCGAGAGCTGGGCACAGGTGCCGATGATGCTGCCGAAGCCGATGTCGTTGCCGCCGATGCCGACGGTGACGAGCGTGGTGCGCTTGCTCAGGGCGTTCAGCTGCGGCGGGTTGGCACCCTGCGCGCGCCACAGGTCGTCCGTGGTGGCGCCGCTGCAGCTGGCGTCCTTGAAGGACGACGCGTGCAGCTTCTCGGCCGTCAGCGACGGGTAGTTGACGCTGGAGCGGGCGCAGTCGCCGCCGGACTGCTGCGGGATGCCGGGGCCGGCGGTGTAGGAGTCGCCGAGGGCGACGTAGGCCTCGCCGCCGCGGGCGGCCGGGGCGGCGGCCGCGGGGGCGGCCGCGCCGGCCGCCAGGGCCGTGGCCGCGCCGAACGCCGCCAGTGCCTTTCCGTACTGCCCACCGCGTCCTTGCACCTGCGACACCATCGCCTCCTGGAATGTCGAAAAAAGATCTGTACGCGATCACTGTTGAGTGATCAACATCAGGTCAGATTCACCTCGTGTCAACGGCCTGTCAATCTCATCGGCGCGGCACTTTAATTGGACTTCAAGAATCCAATTAGATAGATTGCTGTCGTGCGACTGACCAAAAGCACGGATATCGCCTTGCGCATCGCCATGCGCCTGGCGGTTGCCGACGAAGAAGCGCAGGCGCCGACCACCCGCGAGGTGGCCGGTGCGGTCGGGGTGCCGTACACGCACGCCGCCAAGGTGGTCAGCCGCCTTCAGCACCTCGGGGTCGTCGAGGCCCGCCGGGGCCGGGGCGGCGGCCTCAGCCTCACCCCCGCCGGGCGGACCGGCTCGGTCGGCCGGCTGGTGCGCGAGCTGGAGGGCGCCGGCGACGTCGTCGGCTGCGAGGACGACCCACCGTGCCCGCTGCGCTCGGCGTGCCGGCTGCGCAGTGCGCTGCGCGCCGCGCAGGAGGCCTTCTTCGCCGCCCTCGACCCGCTCACCGTCGAGGAGCTGACCGGCCCGCCCACCGGACCGGTCCTGCTGAGCCTGAGCCCGCACCCACCGCAGACCTGACAGGCCCTCCGCCTTCACCGGGGGCGCTTCCTCGCACCCTTTAATGCGAATCCAAGATGCAAGTTAAGGAGCTGAGCCGTCGATGCTGTCACCCAAGTCGACCGAGGTCGTCCGCGCCACCCTGCCCGCGGTCGGCGGTGCGATAGGCGAGATCACGCCGCTCTTCTACAACAAGCTCTTCACCGCCCACCCCGCGCTGCTGCGCGACCTGTTCAACCGCGGCAACCAGGCCAACGGCAGCCAGCAGCAGGCCCTTGCGGGCTCCATAGCCGCGTTCGCCTCGGCGCTGGTCGAGCACCCGGACGTCCGCCCCGACGCGATGCTCGCGCGCATCGCGCACAAGCACGCGTCGCTGGGCATAGCCCCCGAGCAGTACCCGATCGTCCAGGAGCACCTCTTCGCCGCGATCGTCGAGGTGCTCGGCGACGCGGTCACCCCCGAGGTCGCCGCGGCCTGGGACGAGGTGTACTGGCTGATGGCCAACGCGCTCATCGCGCTGGAGGCGCGGCTCTACGAGCAGGCCGGGACGGTCCCCGGCGAGGCCGGGGTCCCCTGCGAGGTCGTGGGCCGCTTCCGGGAGACGGACGAGGTGACGACCTTCGTCGTACAGCCGGCCGACGGACGGCCGGTGCCGGCCGGACGGCCCGGCCAGTACGTGTCCGTCCAGGTGACGCTCCCGGACGGGGCGCGGCAGATCCGCCAGTACAGCCTGTCCGGACAGCCGGACGGGGCCCTGCAGTTCAGCGTCAAGCGGGTCGGCGACGGCGAGGTGTCCGCCCACCTGCACGACCACGTGCGGGTGGGAGAGACGATTCTCGTCAGCGCCCCCTTCGGCGACGTCGCCCTGGAGGACGGGGACGCGCCGGTGCTGCTCGCCTCGGCCGGCATCGGGTGCACGCCCGTCGTCGGCATGCTGACGCATCTGGCCGCAACGGGCGCGCAGCGCAAGGTGATTGCCGTGCACGCCGACCGCAGCCCGTCGGTGCACGCCTTCCGGGCCGACCTGCACTCGCTGGTCGCCAAGCTGCCGGACGCCGCGGCGCACGTCTGGTACGAGGCTCCGGAGGAGGACTGGCCCGCCGACCGGACGGGCCGCGCGGACCTCTCGCAGCTCGACATCCCCTCGGGAACCGTCGCCTACCTGTGCGGTCCGCTGCCGTTCATGCGCGCGGCGCGGGCGCAGCTGCTGGAGGCCGGTGTCGCCGCCGCGGACATCCACTACGAGGTGTTCGGCCCGGACCTGTGGCTGGGCGCGGAGGGGTGAGTCGCCTCGGCCCCCGGCAGCAGCATGCCCGGCTCTGCGGGGGCCACCTCCACCGCGTCCGTCTTGACGCTGCGCCGCTCCCAGCGCGAGGCCCATGTCGCGCAGCGTGACAGCAGCATGCACATCCCGATGTAGATCGGGGAAATGATCATCACGACCGGGATGAACGGCAGGTCGTAGTCCAGGTTGCTCGCGATCAGCTTGCCCGCGTGCAGGAACTCCTCGTAGGTGATCAGGAAGCCGAGCGAGGTGTCCTTCAGGGCCACGACCAGCTGGCTGATGATCGCGGGCAGCATGGCCCGTACCGCCTGCGGCACCAGCACGTACGACATCACCTGCGTCTTGCGCATGCCCAGCGAGTACGCCGCCTCCCGCTGCCCGCGCTCCACGGAGTTCACGCCGGTGCGCAGGACCTCCGCGAGCACCGAGCCGTTGTAGAGGGTCAGCCCCGTGACCAGCGCGGGCAGGGGCTGGACCTTCAGGGCCACGAAGACGAAGAAGATCATGACGAGGACCGGCATCGCCCGGAAGAACTCCACGAGCACGGTGGCCGCCCAGCGCACGGCGCGGTGCTCGGACAGCCGCCCGCAGGCGAGCAGTGCGCCCAGGACGAGGGAGAGCGCGGCGGCGTAGGCGAACGCCTTGAGCGTGTTGCCGAGGCCGCGCAGCAGCATCTCCTGGATGCCCTTGTACGCGAAGGGCCGCCACTTCGCCGTCGTGAACTGCTCGGTGTCGAACAGGAGATAGAGCACCAGGGCGACCACGGCCAGGATCACGGCCGTCGCCGCGACGCCGTAGAGGCGGTGGCGCCGGACGGCGTTCGGGCCGGGGACGTCGTACAGCGCGGTGCCGGTCGTGCTCATCGGGCGATCCCCCAGCGCTTCTCCAACGCGTTGAACAGCGCGCTGATGGTCAGGGTCACGAGCAGGTAGCCGACGGCGATCCAGATGAAGGACCAGATGATGCTGTAGCCGAGTTCGTTGAGCGTCTTGTACGTGCCGAGGAGTTCGGTGACGCTGAACGACCCGGCGATCGCCGAGTTCTTGGCGAGGGCGATGAGGGTCGAGCCGATGGGCGGGATGACCGAGCGGAAGGCCTGCGGCAGCACGACGGTGCCGAGGGTCTGCCCGAAGGTCATGCCCAGACTGCGGGCCGCCTCGCCCTGGCCGGCGGGCACGGTGTTGATGCCCGAGCGCACGGCCTCGCAGATGAACGCCGAGGTGTAGCAGCCGAGGGCGAGGACGGCGAAGAGCTGGAACGGCAGGACGACACCGAAGCGCGGCAGGCCGAGCAGCACCGCGAAGAACAGCAGCGTCAGCGGGGTGTTGCGCAGCACCGCGACCCACGCCGTGCCGAAGGCGCGCAGCGAGCCGACGGGGGCGACCCGGAAGGAAGCCATCACGAAGCCGAGGGCCAGTGCGAGCAGCGAGGCGTAGACGGTGAGTTCGACGGTGCCGAGCAGCCCCTTGCCGTACAGGGAGAGGTTGTCGGTGAGGACGTTCATGTGGCGGTCCCGTAGCGGTCGACGGCGGGGGGCTGCGGGGCGGGCACCCCGGACAGGCCGAGGGTCGCGTCGTAGGCCTTCTTCCAGTCGCCGTTCTTCACGTGCTCCTCGATGGCGTCGTCGAGCGCGAGGCGCAGGGCGGTGTCGGCGCGGGGCACGCCGATCCCGTAGGGCTCCCGGGAGAAGGGCTTTCCGGCCATCCGCAGCTCGTCGGGCGCCTTGGCGGCGAAGCCCATGAGGATGGTGTCGTCGGTGGTGACGGCGTCCACCTGGAGGGTGAGGAGGTTGTCGACGCAGATCGAGTAGGTGTCGTAGGCGACGGCCTTGGCCTTGGGGTAGTCGCGCTGGATGCGCTGCAGCGGGGTGGAGCCCGCCGCGGAGCAGACCTTCTTGCCGTCCAGGTCCTGGGGGCCGTTGATGCCCTTCTCGTCCTTGCGGACCAGCAGCGACTGGCCGGCGATGTAGTAGGGCCCGGCGAAGCCGACCTGCTTCTTGCGGAGGTCGTTGATGGTGTAGGTGCCGACGTAGTAATCGATCTGACCGTTCTGCAGGGCGGTTTCGCGGTTGGCCGAGGCGATGGTGCGGAAGACGATGGTCTTCGGGTCGAAGCCGAGGGAGGCGGACATCATCCGGGCGATCTCGATGTCGAAGCCGGAGTAGACGCCGGTGGCGGGGTCCTTCTCGCCGAGGTAGGGCTGGTCCTCCTTGGCGCCGACCACGAGGTGGCCGCGGTTCCTCGCGGCGCGCCAGGTGGGCGAGTCGGGCAGCTCGAAGCCGGTGGCGACGTGGTAGGCGGGCAGCTGTTCGGGCTTGGGGCCCTTGACGGGCGGGCTGCCCTCCTTGCCGCAGGCGGCGGCGAGGAGGGCCACGGCGGTGAGGGCCAGTGCGGCAATGCGGCGTCGCATGCGTCGTCACCCCGCTCAGTGCTTGAGGATCTTGGAAAGGAAGTCCTTGGCCCGTTCGCTCTCGGGGGCGGTGAAGAACTCCTCGGGTGTGCGGTCCTCGACGATGCGCCCGTCGGCCATGAAGACGACGCGGTTGGCGGCGTAGCGCGCGAAGCCCATCTCGTGGGTGACGACGACCATCGTCATGCCGTCCCGGGCGAGCTGGCGCATGACCTCCAGGACCTCGTTGATCATCTCCGGGTCGAGGGCCGAGGTCGGCTCGTCGAAGAGCAGCGCCTTGGGGTCCATGGCCAGCGCGCGGGCGATGGCCACGCGCTGCTGCTGTCCGCCGGAGAGCTGCGCGGGGTACTTCTCGGCGTGGGCGAGCAGCCCGACGCGCTCCAGCAGCTCGCGCGAGCGCCGGTCGGCCTCCTCCTTGCCGCGCTTGCGCACCTTGACCTGGGCCAGCGAGACGTTGGCGAGCACGGTCCTGTGCGCGAAGAGGTTGAAGGACTGGAAGACCATGCCGACCTCGGTGCGCAGTTTCGCCAGCGCCCGGCCCTCCTGGGGCAGCGGCTGCCCGTCGAGGAGGATGGTGCCGGACTCGACGGGCTCCAGGCGGTTGATGGTGCGGCAGAGGGTGGACTTTCCGGAGCCGGAGGGGCCGATGACGACGACGACCTCGCCGCGGCCGACGGTCAGGTTGATGTCCTGCAGCACGTGCACCTTGCCGTAGTGCTTGTTGACGTTGCGCAGTTCGATCAACGGCTCGACGGCCATACCAGCCCTACCTGTCCTCAGCTGCCCCGCAGTCGCCGCAAACTATCCGCATCGGTACGGGACTTCGGCGGCGACACGCACGCAAAAGGGGATTGATCAGAATAGAGGCCGCATCAGCCGCCATTTGCCCTAGGTACACAGACCGAGCCTGGGTACCTAGCCTGTGGGTCCATACGGGGGAGCCCGGGAGAGGGGAGCCTGGCGTGGGGGACAGCAGGCCGGTGTATCTGCGCATCGCGGACGATCTGCGGAGGCGCATCGACGAGGGCGGGCTCGCCGTGGGCGACCGCATCCCGTCCCGTTCCGAGCTCAAGCGCGCCTACGCGGCCAGCGACCAGACGGTGGACCGCGCGGTGCGGGTGCTCAAGGCGGCCGGGTACGCGGAAGGGCAGTTCGGGCGGGGCGTGTTCGTCACCGACCGGGCACCGCTGGGGACGCTGCTGCGCTCGACGGGCGCGGTCGACACCCCGTTCGCCGCACAGATCCGCGGTTACGGGACCGTGCCGCCGCAGGGCCGCCCCGCGACCGCCCTGACCTGGGAGGCGACCTCCGCCGAGACGCCCGCCCCGGCACCGATCGCCGAGCGGCTCGGGATCGGGCCCGGCGAGCCCGTGCTGTGCACGCAGTACGAGTACCTGGCCAATCGGCACCCGGTGCAGCTGGCCACCAGCTGGGAGCCGCTGACCATCACCGCGGGCACCGACGTCGCCCTCCCCGAGCGTGGCCCCTACGCCCGGCGTGGGGTGCGCGGCCGGCTGGCGGCCATCGGGATCCGGGTCGTCCGGGCCCGGGAGCTGGTCGGCTCCCGGCCGGCCACCACACCGGAGGCGGAGGCGCTCGGCTGTACGGCCGGGCAGTGCGTCACGGTCGTCGAGCGCACCCACTTCGACGGCGAGGACCGGGCCGTGGAGACCTCCGACATCGTGGTCCGCGCGGACCGCTGGCGGCTGGAGTACACGATTCCGTTCACCAGTTGAGCCCCTTCCAGCCGATCTGACGGATCTGGCGGGCCTGACGGAACTGACGGAGCGTCAGCCCTCGGCGAGCTCCGCATAGAGCTGGGAGAGCTCCGGGGCACCGTCCGCCGCCCACTCCCGCCCCGCCCCGACCACGTCCGCTTCGCGGCCGTTCGCCAGCAGCACCACCGGCTGTCCGTCGGACCGGACCCGCCAGCCCGCGCCCGCGACCGTGCGGACCACCACCGTGCCCAGGTACAGCCCCGCGTCGTTCCCGAGCCAGGGCACCAGCTCCGGGTCCTCGCGCCAGCGCGGCTGCAGCTGGTCCAGCCCCTCCAGGGACTCCGGCGAGTCGTCGAGCGCGACCCCCGCCGACTGCGCGTGCGCGCGCAGCAGTTCGCACTCCGACAGCAGCGCGGCCAGGCCCTCCGGGTCCCACTCTCCCGTCCCGAGCAGCGCCACCCCGCGCGCAGCGCCGTGCCGCCTGCGCCAGCCGTCCAAGAAGGGAATGTTCATACCGGCCAGGATGTCACTCGCACGGATGGCCCCACCACAGGCGCGCTGCACACGACGTGGCGGCACGGCCTCCTTGACGTTCCCCCGGCGTCTCCTTAACTTCATCCCGCCACAGTCGGAGCGGGTACGCAGGAAGGCACGAGTCGCATGCTGCGCACAGCGAAGATCGGCGGGACCCGGCACAGACGGTGGCGGAGGGCGGCCGGCGCCGTCGCCGCGGGGGCCGTGTGCGCCCTGATCCTCCCGCACTCCCCCGCCCTCGCCGCCCCGGCGGCAGCAGCACGAGAGCCGCTCCCCCTGGAGCGGCTCTTCGACAATACGGCGGTCAGCGACGACGGCCGCGCCCGGGCCGCGGACTTCGACGGCTCGGGCGCCTCGCTCTCCGCCCAGGACCTGCGGGCCGCGGGCTGGACACCCGGCCGCACCCTGACCCTCGACGCCTCACCGCTGCACTGGCCCCGTTCCGGCGCCGGGCAGCCCGACAACGTACGGGCTGCCGGGCAGGCCGTACAGCTGACCGGCCGCGGGGAGGCACTCACCTTCCTCGTGGCCGGCACCGGTGGCCGGGCGAGCGGCCGGGGCACCGTCCGCTACCGCGACGGCTCCTCCGGCGGCTACACCCTCACCGCCCCCGACTGGAAGCGCGGCCCCCTCGCCACCAAGGCCGTCGGGCTGCCCCACATCAACTCCCCGGCGGGACAGCAGACCACGACCGCACGGCTGTACGCGGTGACCGTGCCGGTCGTCCGCAACCGCGAGGTCCGCTCCGTCGTCCTGCCGCGCACCGGCGGCTCCGCCGCGCTCCACGTGTTCGCACTGGCGCTCCGCACTCCCTCGAACGGGTGGACCGGCAGCTGGGCGGCACCCACGTCCGGGTACGCCTCCGTCGGCCCGTGGAACGAGCGGACGCTACGGCTCGTCGTGCACAGCAGCGCGGGCGGCCCGCGCACCCGGATCCGGCTGGAGAACACCTTCGCCGGGCGCCCGGTGCGCATCGGCGCCGCCAGCGTGGCCCTGCAGGGCAGGGGGGCCACGGCGGCCGGACGGCCCGTCCCCCTCGCCTTCGGCGGCCGGCCCGGGACCGAGATCCCCGCCGGGGCCCAGCAGTTCAGCGACCCCGTGGGCTTCCGGGTGCCGGCCGACAGCAATCTGCTGGTGAGCCTCCATCTGCCCGGCACCGTACGGTCGTTGCCGGTGCACAGCTACACCACCAACCAGGTCTCGTACCTCACCGTCGACGGCGCCGGCGACCGCACGCTGGAGGGCGGCGACGCTTCCTTCCGGCAGACGCTGGGCAGTTGGCCGCTGCTCACCGGCGTGGACGCCGAGGGCGGGCCCGGCTCCGTGGTGGCGCTCGGCGACTCGATCACCGACGGCGAGCGCTCGACGCCCGGCACCAACGGCCGGTGGCCCGACCTGCTGGCGCGGAGGCTGCGCGCCCAGCACACCGTGCCCGCCCTCGGCGTGCTCAACGCGGGGATCTCCGGGAACCAGGTCGTCGCCGACCGCTATCCCGGCAACGGCACCAGCGGCGTCATGGCCGGGGTCAGCGCCGGCCACCGGCTGGAGCGCGACGTCCTCGCCCAGACCTCGGCCCGGACGCTGATCGTCTTCGAGGGCGTCAACGACATCCGGACGAACACGACGGCCGAACAGATCGTCGCCGCCCTGCGCTCGATCGCGGAACAGGCGCACGAGCGCGGGATGCGCGTGGTGGCGGCCACCATTGCGCCGTGCGGCGGCTTCCACGACTGCACGGCCGCCGCCGAGGCGAAACGCGTCGCCGTCAACCGGCACATCCGGGGCGACGAGGACTCCTACGACGCCGTCCTCGACTTCGACGCGGCCGTCCACGACCCGCAGCACCCCGAGCGGATGCTGGCGCGCTTCGACTGTGGCGACCACCTGCACCCCAACGACGCCGGGATGCGGGCCTTCAGCGACTCCGTGGAACTGCGCGAACTCGTCTGACCGGCCGAGCCGTTGCCCTACACGTCGAGGTCGACGACGACCGGGGCGTGGTCCGAGGCGCCCTTGCCCTTGCGCTCCTCGCGGTCCACGTAGGCGTCCTTCACCGCGCCCGCGAAGGGGGCGTTGCCGTAGACCAGGTCGATGCGCATGCCCCTGTTCTTGGGGAAGCACAGCTGCCGGTAGTCCCAGTAGGTGTACGGACGGTCGTACTTCAGCGGGCGGGGCACCACGTCGGACAGGCCCGTGTCGCGCAGGGCGGCGAGGGCGGCGCGCTCGGCGGGCGTGACGTGCGTGAGGCCCTCGAAGACGGCCGGGTCGTAGACGTCCTCGTCGGTGGGGGCCACGTTGTAGTCGCCGAGGACCGCGAACGGGCGGTCGGCCGCGGCGTCCGCCGCCACCGCATCGCGCAGGGCCTCGAACCAGCGGAGCTTGTAGCCGTAGTGGTCGTGCTCGACATCGCGCCCGTTGGGCACGTACACCGACCAGACGCGCACGCCCCCGCACGTCGCGGAGATCGCGCGGGGCTCCTGCTCGCCCTCGTACTCCGGACCGCCCGGCAGGCCCGTGACCACCTCGTCCAGACCGACCCGGGAGAGCACCGCCACCCCGTTCCACCGGCCCGTCGCGTTGACCGCCGCCTCGTAGCCCAGCTCGCGCAGCTCCGCCGTCGGGAACTGCTCCGCCGTGCACTTGGCCTCCTGCAGGCACAGCACGTCCGTACCGCTGCTCTCCAGCCAGGCCAGGAGCCGGGGCAGCCGGGCGCCGATCGAGTTCACGTTCCAGGTGGCGATGCGCATGGGGCCACCCTAACGGCCGGGTCCGACAACGCCCCCGCGTCGCCCCTCACAGCTCCCGGCTCTCCCCCGCCATCATCCGCTCGTGGTCGGCCCCCGAGGTGCCGCCCGGCCCCTGCGGGCCGAGCATCCGGTCGTAGACCGGCCTGGCCAGATCGCTCAGCAGCCCGTCGTGGATGTCGATCGCACGGCGCGGCTTGACCTCGCGGAGGTAGTCGACGACCTCCGAGACCTTGTTCCACGGGGCCATCACCGGCAGCATCAGCGTGTCGACGGGACGGTCGAGGACGGTGAGCGCGTCGCCGGGATGGAAGACGGAGTCGTCGACGAAGTAGCCGACGTTCGTGATCCGGTCGATGTCCGGGTGGATCACCGCGTGCAGCTGCCCGTAAACGCGCACGTCGAACCCGGCGGCGGTGAAGGCGTCCCCCTCGCCGACCGTGTGCACCCGGCCCGGGAAGGCCGCCGACACCTGCTCCGCGACGCTGCGCAGGGTCCACAGCTCTGCGGCCGGGTTCGCCTCCAGCGCTGCGCGCAGCCGACCCTCGTCGAAGTGGTCCGGGTGCTCGTGCGTGACGAGCACGGCGTCCGCCCCGACGGCCGCGTCCTGTTCGCTGAACCCGCCGGGGTCGATGACGAGCGTCCGGCCGTCCTTCTCCAACCGGACGCAGGCGTGGGAGTGCTTGGTCAGCTTCATGCCGCCCATCTTGCTACGGCTGCGGTTCCCCGGCCTCCTCCTGCTCGCCCTCCTCGGCGACGACCCGCCGCGCCACGGCGTAGGCCGCGCGAACGGCCGGAGGACTGCACGAGACCGCGCACTGCAGCAGCACCTCCTTGACCTCCTCGGCCGCCACGCCGTGCCGGAGCGCCGCCCGCAGGTGCAACTCCAGCTCGTCGAGATGCCCGCCGGCCGTGAGCGCGGCGAGCGTGACGAGCAGCCGGCTCCGCAGATCGAGCCCCGGCCGGGCCCAGATCGCGGCGTCGCGGGCCACGACGAGCTCGTGGAAATCGTCCTCGCCCGGCAGCCCTGCGGGCAGCGGGAACGGCACGGGGAGCCCGGCGGCGGGCACGGCCGCGGCGCCCGCCGCGGAAGGGGTTCCCGCGGCGGGGGCGGGGCGCCGGTCGACGGTCGCGGCCGGACGCGTGGCCAGGGCGTCGGGGGCGGAGGGGACACCGGCGGGCGGGACGGGGAGGCCGTCGACGGCGCCGCCCGGGCGGGCGGCCGGGGCGACGGCTCCTGCGGTGGCGGGGCCGCCGGGCGGCGGGACGGGGAGGCCGTCCATGGCCGCTGCGGACTGCGTGGACGGGCCGCCGGGCGGCGGCGGAACGGGGAGGCCGCCGACCGTCGCTGCGGGACGCGTGGACGGGGCTTCGCGGGGCGGGACGGGG
Organism: Streptoverticillium reticulum; assembly: GCF_047456005.1. Taxonomy (NCBI): domain Bacteria; kingdom Bacillati; phylum Actinomycetota; class Actinomycetes; order Kitasatosporales; family Streptomycetaceae; genus Streptomyces; species Streptoverticillium reticulum. Next base: position 2,031,056 of record NZ_CP179755.1, read on the forward strand.
CGGCCGTCGATCGTCGCCGCCGAACGGGCGGACGGGGCATCGGTCCCGGAGGGAGCGTTGCCCGGCGGGACGGGCCAGCCGTCGGCCGCGCCCGACGGGCCGACGGACACAGCAGCGGCAGCGGCAGCGGCACCTGCGGTAACCGGGCCACCGGACGGCGAGGCGGAAGGGCCGTCGACGGGCCCTGCCGGAGCCGGGGCGCTGCCCGGCGGGACCGGCCAGTCGCCGACCGCGCCCGACGGGCCGACGGACACAGCAGCGGCACCAGTCGCGGCCGAGTCACCAGACAGAGCGCTGCCCTGCGGGACGGCACGACCGTCAACCGCCACTGCGGGACGAGCGGACGGGCCATCGGCCCCGGGCCAGTCGTCGACCGCGCCCGACGGGCGAACCGGCACGCCGACGGCACCTGTCGCGGCCCCTGTCGGACGCACGGTGGCCGGGTTGCCGTCCTGCGTGGCGGGCCCGGCAGCCGTCGGGACTGCCGGGCGAACCGAGGGCGCGCCGGAATCCGTCGCCGGAGTGCTGCCGGCCGGAACCGGCCAATCGTCCACCGTCATCGGCCGGGCAGGCGCGCCATTCGGCCCGGCTGCGGCAGAACCGGCAGGCGGGGCAGGCCAGTCACCAGCCGTCCCCGGGGCGGCCGGAGCGGGCCAGTCGCCGATCGTCAGCGGCCGGGCGGGCGCAGCCCCTCCGCCGGGCGTGCCGTTCTTCAGGGCACCGCCCACCGCACCCGGCGCCTGGGCAGGCCAGTCATCCGTCACGCCTGCCGCGCGAGCGGGCACGGCGGTCCCCGGCGGGGTGCTGCCCGCCGCAACCGGCCAGTCGTCCGAACGGGACGGCGAGGCAGTCGGCGGAACAGGCCGGCCACCGACCGTCACCGTCGAGGCAGCCGCCGGAGCATCCGGACGCGGAGCCGGCGCCGACGACCAGTCACCGGACGGGGACCCAGGGCCGGACGCCTGCCCGACCCGCCAGTCACCCGTGCCCGGCACGGCATCACCGGGGCGGCCGGGCCCGGAAGCCGGGGCCGCTGGGGTGCTCCCCGACGGCGCAGGCCAGTCATCCCGCCCAACACCCGTACCTGCACCCGCATCACCAAGGCGAGCAGGCCCAGAGGCCGGGCCCGCCGGAGCGGCGCCCCTCGGTGCGGCGTCCGGGCGCGGACCCGGCACCGGCTGCCAGTCGCCAACCGCGCCCCCGGGACCGGACGCCTGCCCGCTGCCCGACGGCACCGGCCAATCGCCCCGACCGGCCCCCGCGTCACCAGGGCGGCCGGGCCCGGAAGCCGGGGTGCTCCCCGACGGAACAGGCCAGTCATCCCGCCTGGCACCCGCACCCGCCGCCGCATCGCCAAGACGAGCAGGCCCGGAAGCCGGGCCCGCCGGAGTGCTCCCCGACGGCACCGGCCAATCGTCCGTGCGCCCACCAGGGCGCACGGACGCCGGTGTCGTGAAGTGGCGCAGCAGCAGGTCCGTCACCGCCGCAGGCTGTTCCACCGGCGTCAGGTGGCAGGCGCCCGGTACGACCGCGAGGCGGGCGTCGGGGATGCCCGCGACCAGGGCGCGGGCCTGGGAGGGCGGGGTGACCTGGTCGTCCGCGCCGACGACCACCAGCGTGGGGGCGGCGATGCGGGCCAGGTCCGTCTGCGCGTCGAACGCGGCCAGCGCCTCGCACGCCGCCGCGAAGCAGTTGAGGTCGGTGCTGCGGACCATCTGGACGGCCCAGTCCACGATGGCCGGCTGTGCGCTCGCGAACGCGGGTGCGAACCACCGCTCCGGTACGGCGCGGGCGACCGGTTCGAGACCGTTCCGGCGCACCCCCTCCGCTTCGACCGCGCTGAAGCGGGCCGCGGAGCCCAGCAGGGCGAGCCCGGAGAGGCGGTGCGGGTGGCGGAGGGCGAGGTCGGTGCCGAGGGCGGAGGCGAAGGAGCAGCCGGCGTAGTCGACGCGCTCGATGCCCAGGGCGTCGAGGGTGGCGACGAGCCGGTCGGTGAGCTCGCCGACCGTGCTCGCGGGCTCGGCGGGCGAGCCGCCGTGACCGGGCAGGTCGAAGCGCAGGACGCGCCGGTTCCGGCTCAGCTCCGGGATCTGCCGGTCCCACATGTGCCATGTGGTACCCAACGCGGGCCCCAGGACCAGGACTGGGGCGTCTTCTGGCCCGTCAGAGCGGTATTGGAGGGTGTTCGGTGGTCTCTCGCTCACCCGTCAGACCCTCTCATCTCTCACGACTGCCCCTATGACGGGGTCCTGGCTGTAGCTGTCTGACCAGTGCAGCATTTCAGTCACGTCGCTGGCGACGTCGATCTCGACCACCGGATTCGGGCCGCACTGGCACCGCTTGGCGACGCGCGTCACGCGCCTGTGAATGCCGACGCGATCCGCCTGTTCCCACCCGGACTACGACGACGCGGGGTTGCTCGGAGGCTCCCTCCGTGCCGCGTCTGACGAACTGAACACGATGCGCCTCGCGCGGCAGACTGTTGGACCGACCGCCGACAGGGTGCCATCGCGATTTACGCGGACCTGCGCGACCGCAGGTCGGTCAACCTTCACCCTGAACTCTCAGGGATCCTCCCTACAAGAGCACGGGGACGGCGAAGGAACCCGCGCTCGTCCGGCGGCCGCGGAAACTGCCCAGGTCAGGATCCTCCGAGCATCATGCTCACGCTCGAGGCCGTGACGATGTTGGACAGGGTCCGCCAACCGATTTCGTGATCTTGAGTAAGGGCATCCGTGTCCAGATCGGCCATGGATCTGTAAATGGCGCGGATCCTGTCGTGGTCTTGATCGCAGACTGCTTCAAGGAGGCAGAGTGTCTGCAGTTTGTATGGCATGCACGTCATCCCGGCTTCCAGGCTGAGGTATTCGGCGGGCATGCGTGATGCCATGGTGACGAGGAGGGACAGGAGTGGTCGGCACTCAGGTACGGGCGAGGGCTCGGCACCGCCGACCAGCGCGATGCAGGCTGCACGGCACTCCGGCTCGCCGGATGCCACGGCCAGTCCAACACGCAGGCCGACATTGTGTAGGGTTCTGGCCGTGAGCTGTGGGTGCAGCGGCCATTCGATCATGTACTCGTGGATGATCTGCAGCTGTTCCAAGGCAGCGTTCCAGCGATGCTGGAACGCAAGTGCCTCGGTGAGGAACGCGGTCACTTGGAGGCTCTGGGGGCGGGAAAGATCGCCGCTGTCCAGGAGTGTCCGGCATCGCTGCTCTACTTCCTCGTTGGTGAGGTTCTCCGAACTCAACGCAGCGTTGATCCGGCCGATCTCGCGTTGAGCGTGTGAGCGTGGCGTGTGCGGCAACTGTTGGTGCAGCGCCTCGAAGTCGTTGACAAGGCCCTGTAGTTCTGCTGAGGCTGACCCGCGGCGGATTTGGTTGAGGAGAACGGTGAGGCAGTTCGCGACGACGACTGAGACGTCCTGGGGCCGTGACTCGGCCAGCTGACGGGCGAGGTCGCGCGCGTGGTGCAGGTGTTGCAGCCAAACGGTCGCAGGCCCGCCTGTGTTGGAGAGGACGTCGGCGAGCTGGGTGCGGGTCTTGAGTTCCAGTAGGGGCGCAGGCTCCGGACGTGCGAGCAGGTGTGCGAGCTCGTTCTCCAACGCTGCCTGGGCTTCGGCAAGTTCCCCGAGGGCTACATAAATCCCGGCCAGGTTGCCCCACATGACGGCCAGTACGTCGGTGGCGATGCCGAGTCGGCGCGCGTGGTCGGCGAGGCTTTGCACGTGAGGCAGCACAGCGAGCAGATGTGTCTCGTCATCCGCCTCGTTGAACGACGTCAGCCAGCTCTGAGCGTGGTAGGCGGCTTGGCTCAGGATTCCGGACACGCCGCTGCCGCGTTCCGCCAGCGTGCGGATGACGTGTTGCACGATCTCATTCACGCTGATGGTGTCGTCGACGCCCTCGCGGTGTACGGCAGACCACTCCTGCGGCGGCAAGGCGCACAGCGACTCATCGCGCTGGGCCAGCGACTCAGTGCGAAGTGCGCGATGCATGTCGACAACGGTGAACGGGACCCTGGCGGTTGCATCAAGGACTGCTGGATGGCGGAGCCCGACCCGGGTGGCGTCCTCGGGGGACATCAGGGTGGAGAAGTAGAGCAGCCAGATCGGTATCTGCCTGGACGCAAAGTAGGCGGCAGGAAAGAGCGCGTTGGCCGCACCGGCACATGCCGGCTGCTCGTCTCCCTTGTCCAGCAGGCGCCGCAGGGCCAGCCGGATTGCTCCGACCAGCGTGTGGGGGTATCCATCCGGGATGGAGGACGTGTCGTCCAGCGCCCAGTCGCGGATTTGCTCGAGATATCGAGCTGCCTCGTTGAGCCCGAACTCGCCGCCTGCCAAATGGCCGCAGGCCAGCTCGATGGCCAGTGGCCAGTACTCCAGCCGCTCGGCCAGACCTGACGCAGTCTGTTCGCTGTGGCTATCCCATTCGTCGTCTTGGCACATGCGCATCCGGATCAGGGCGGTGGCTTGATCCGGCGTCATGCTCTGCACCACTACCTTGGCCCGGTGCGTTGCCCACTTGGCCTGGTTCGTCGAGGTGATGATGACGTGCCCACGTCCGCTGGTGGGCACCCACGGCTGCAGGATCTCATGATCTACGACATTATCGATGATCATGAGCCAGGGCCGTGGCGAGGCACTCAACAAGGCACGCACCCGGGTGCGAAGTCGGCTGCTGTCCGCAGCAGCGCCCATGTCCGTGTGGGGCAGTACGTCATGAATGCCTTGGAAGGAGGCGCGGATGGACGCACCGTTCTCGCCGTTGACCCAGAAGATGTGGTCGTAGGAATCCGCGACGTCGTGGGCGTACGCGGCGGCGATACTGGTCTTGCCGATCCCGGACGGGCCGAGCAGCGCGCATCTGGCCACGATGCGCTCTCCGCTGCTGTCGGCCAAGCTCGTGCGGATCCGGCTGACGAGGTCGGGGCGGGGAATGTCAGGAGGGGCAGGTACCGCGCCCACCATGATTCCCCAGTCGAACGCGCCGAGTTCGTAGGCGAGATACCGGCTCGACGTCAGCAACTCCTCGCGGAACTCCCCGAGCGAAAACACTCCGCTGAACTCGCCTGAAGCACGACGGAAGATCTCGAACGCCAGGTAGTTCGTGAGACGGCCGGCGGATTCGTAGCCGAGTCCGCTGCGGTGCTCATTACGGATCCGTCGCATCCGCTCCCGCAGTTGCTCACGCAGCTCAAACCGCTCCCTGCCATCCACCACGACGCGAGCGTGGCGCAGACGGTCCACCTCGTCGTCGCTCAACGCTGCGGGCTCGTGGTGCCAGCGTCGGCTGCGCTCCATCAACTGCCGCAGCTGAGCGCGGACCTTCTGTGGATCATCCAATGCCAATGCCAGGTTCAGCTGCACGGTCTTGGGATGCAGCCGCATGTTCGTGATCAGTTGATACGTCTGCGCCCGTGGACGTGCACGGACCATGCGCAGCAGGATGCCGAAGGCCTCCGGGCCGGACATCTCGGTGCCCGTTCCGCCCGACTTCACCTGGACTGCGCGCACGGAGAGACGGTCATGGCTCACGAGTTCGAAGTCGATGGCGTCAGGGTCGGTTGCATCCCCATCTGGGGTGAGCGCCGGCTCGATCAGTGCGGAGGCGACTCCAGGGAAGCGGTCTTCTACAGCGTCAAGGAGCGCTTCCAACGTGACAAGGTACTGGTACTGGAAACCATCGGCTGCCGCCTGCCCACCGCGCTCCGCCACCTACGACCACCCCTTCATCAGGCCATTCAACAGACGACGTCAACTTACCGGCGGCCTCTGACATCCAAGTGCGAATGCTCGTGGGGCGCAGGTGTGGCAGCCCGCCCGCCATCCGCAGCCGCCAGTCATTCCACGTCGGAAGTGAGCCGCGGCAGTAACGCCGGTGGCGGGCCTCTCCTTTGAGCGATCGCCGTCTGCCCCGCCCTTCGCGGCCGCTACGCGATCGTCATCGTGAGCGTGCTTCGGGGAGCGCGCCGTGGACGTCACTTCTGCGACCAAGAAGCACTGTCTCCGAACGGAGGGTGTGGAGCTCAACTCCGCCTCAGGGGCGCCGAGTCCGAGTGAGCTGTGCTGGCTGTTGAGCATCTCCAGCCTCCTGCTCACCTATGCCGCCAGAGCCGTCACCTTTGGAGTGTCAGACCTCTCCGCGGTTCGTGTGTCCCCGTACTTCTGCCATACCGATCCGCCTCCTGGCCGAAGTCGCGGCACGGAGTGAGGGGCATTGAGGGAGACGCTTTATAGCAGGTGATCCCCGGTTACGAACCGGGGATTGTGTAGACCCTTGAGGGGTTCGCTGCTGTTTGTATCCGGCCGCATCTGGCGGCGAGGCGGCAGTGAACGCAATGGGTTGGACGTCGATGGACAGATCGCTAGCGGTGTGGGCTGGCCCACGTTGGCATCGTTGGGGAGCGCCCAGCTGGCGCGATCGCAGCGGGTGGGAACTCTCCGAAGTGACCGCCGGAAGGAATGGCCAAGGCTGTCGTCCCACTGACCGATGGAACTGGGCGCGGCTGCTGCCGGACCGAGCAGGGCGTGGTGGGCAAGGACGGTCTGCTCAACTTCATAGGCGCGCTCTCACCCGGCGCAGAAGGACACCCCGCATTCCAGTGCTCCAGACACGTTCGCCCGGTCCGGCGTCCAAGCGCACTGCATCGCCCCGCGTCGACACAGGATGGTTAGGACACGTCGGTCCGAGATGTCAGGAGCCAATCCGCAGTGCAGCAGCAGTGGTGGTCGTCATGCTTCCCGACGACAGCCCGCCCCTATTCCCTCAAGCTCCACGCGCCGCAGGGGCGGCTCCAGCGCGCTTCAACGCGCCCCGCGTGAACATCGACCGACCCTCAGACGAGGTCCGAGCCAGCGTCCGTGGGCGGACCGGAGGGCCGCCTATCCTGCGCCTTACTGCCCCACCAACGCGGGTCAACTGACCTCCGCCTACGTCCTCGTTGGGTGAGCGCCCAAGGGTTGGACCTAACGCCGGGAAGCAGCAGTGCAGTTGGACTGTCAGCGGCGTGTGGTATCCCTGAAGGCATGACATCCCGCGAATCATGAGCGGAATATTTTTGGGCATAAAACTGTGTATCCTCAGCGGAGTTGAGACGTAACGGGATTGGAGGTGGGCTGTGAGTGATCAGAAGGAGTGGGTCGCGGATCCCGCCATGCTCACCCTGGCTCGCGACTCGCGGGGATGGACCCAGTCCGAGCTCGCTGACCAGATGTCGCGCGTGGACGGCACCCGCATCACGCAGGGGTACGTAAGCCGGGCCGAAGCCGGACGCATCCCGGTCCGGGCCGAGCGGGTGCGCCTGTTCGCTGCCGCGCTTCGCTTCACTCCCGAAATGCTGTGCCAGGCCGCTGATGCCACCGGGGCCGGCATCGGGCTGATACACCACCACAAACGGGCGTCTCTGGGAGCCCCCGCGCTGCGCCGGATCCATGCGACGCTGGCGCTTACCCGCCTCCAGGTCGAAGCGGTGACCCAAGCGGCCGCCCTCCGTCATCCCCACCGGTTCAGGCACATTGAGGTCAATGACTTCGACACTCCCGCGGACGCTGCGGAGATGGTACGCGAAGAGTGGAACGTTCCTGCCGGCCCCATCGACGACCTGGTCGCTCTACTCGAAGACGCCGGCGCATTAGTCGTAGTCCGCGACCTGGGCACCACCGAACTCGACGCCGTGAGCCAGTGGCCGCCTGGTAGGGCGCCGCTGGTGCTCCTCAACTCCACTGCCCCCGGTGACCGTTCACGCTTCAGCCTCGCTCACGAGCTGGGCCATCTGATCATGCACCTCGAACCGGGCGAAGGACGCGCGCAGGAGGTCCAAGCCGACCGATTCGCCGCCGAGTTCCTCATGCCACACGAGGTGATCCTGGGCGAGCTGAAGCCCGGCATCGACGTGGCCCGCCTCATGGATCTCAAAGCACGGTGGGGGGTGTCGATGGCCGCACTCACCCGGCGGGCCGTGGACCTGGGAGTCATCAGCGAATGGCAGTACCGCACGCTCATGGTCGAGTTGTCCGCACTCGGCTACCGCACCAACGAACCAATCGTCATCCGGCGCGAGACCCCGCGCTACATCGCTCAGGCCGTCACCCGGCTTGAGGGACAGCACCACCTCAGTGCAACCGAGGCCGCTCACCTGGCGGGCCTGGGTCGCGAGGAGTTCCACGAGATCTACTTGTGCGCTTCTTCTCCGTCCGGACACAAGGACGTGCCGGACCCTTCTGCGAGGTGATTCATGAGCAACGCCCCCGATCCCAGGCGGCGACCATCCGCCGTGAAGACGCTCGACCACACCGTGGCAGCGGTGCCGCTCCTACAGGGCCGCGTACTGCTGCACGAACATACCCAGCCAATTCCCCGGCCGCGCCCGGCCCTGGATGATGACCTGGGCGGCGTGGTCATGACCGGCCCCAACGCCGACGCACGCGCCTTCCAGCTCCGCGCCGATGTCGGCTTCACAGGCACGCTTCTGATCGACAGCGCCGCGTACACCACCTACACGGCAACGGCGGAAAGGCCATTCATGGCTCCCCCCGACGAACTGTTCGCCACCGTGCACGACTCCTTGAACTTCCAAAAGGCTCGGGGAGCAAGCGCAGCGCTGACACCCACCGGCTACATACCGCCGGCAAACTCCCTTGCCCTCAAGGCAGTACTGAGGGAAGCCAACCGGATCGAGCGAGCAGACACCCTGGTCTCCCTGCCGATCGATGCCACCTGGCTGAACCGGGAGAACATCAGTCAGCTGATCGCGGTCTGCGCCAAGATTCGTCACCCCAAGGCCGTCATCCTCTTTCGCCAGTTCGACCCGCTGGAACAAGCGAAGGACATTCCGGCCAACCTGCGGCGGCTATTCACCGAGGTCGAGCACATGTCGCTATTGCGTACAGACCTCGCAGCACTCGACGTGATGGCGCATGGCGCCCTCTGCGCGGGAATCGGCGTCCGAAGCTCACTCCGCCACGCGATACCGCCCGACGAGAAGGCCCAGACAGGCAAGCGAGGTGGCGGACCAACGTATCCGCACGTGCTGATGCCACAGCTGATGTGCTTTAAAGGCGCCGAGTCGCTGTCCACCCTCTACGCCAACGCAGATCCGGCAGCCTGCGCCTGCGAGGAGTGCAACGGGCGGGGTCTCGACCGCTTCTTCCTGTCCGACGGTGAAACGCGGCGTGAGGCCGACAGCCACAACATTTTCACCTGGAGTGAATGGGTCAGCGACATGGCCAGCTACCGGGCGGGAACCGAGCGCAAGGCGTGGTGGCGCAACAAGTGCGCTGCCGCCGTCGACCGCTACGCACTGGAAAACCAGCGCATCGGGCAGGGGGCTACCCCCAGGTCCGGATTCCAAGCACCCGCGCCGCTCAAGGCATGGGCGACGCTGCCCATCACGCCGTAATCGGACGCGAAACCTCAGGCCAGCTGACGGTGGACGTCTTCCAGGAACCTCCAGCCGGCAACCGTATGGCGCCTGCGCACGAAGGGGCTTGGCGGCACAACGACCTCGACCGCAGCCCCCTGAACATGCAGCAATCCGATGCCGTAGAAGTCAGCGCGCATCGCAGCCTCGCCCTTGCGCCGAAACACACCATCGATCAGTACGGAACGAGCAGTGAACGGTGTGAACCGCTCCGCCTGCTCCATCGCCGACTCCCAGCTGCGTCCGGGCACGAACACCATGTCGACGTGGACCGGCTGGGTCGCCTGTCGGGTAATCAATCCGTCGCGTCGAATCACCGCCCCCTTGGGGAGGCACATCAATGCCCGGCGTTCCCTATCGCTCAGTGATCCGGCAGGAACAGGCTCGCCGAGGGGCAGCGCCATCAAGAGGTTCAGGGCATCAGGTCGCGTCAGCGCAGCCATCCCTGCAGCTGCCCGTCGCTCCCGCTCTCCCGCATCGAAACGGTAGGCCGCAACGACTTTCGCCCCAAAAGCTTCAATGACTCCCAAGCTCGCTTCGCGGGGTACGAGATCACCGGGAGACAGTGCTTCCGCAACCACACCCAAGGGCTCTCGTGCCGCGATCGCCATCGATCAACCCGCTCTCGTCCTGCACCAACGCTCTCCCCAGCAGGGCTGTACGCGCTCATCCTTACCGCTTGCCCCGCGCCACCGGAAGCAACCTCAACAACAAAACCAACGGACCTCAACCGACCCTGGCACGGGAATGCGTCCAAGCGAACGGCAAGGTTAGTACGGACACTCGTGCGACTGTAGGCCGCCTCCCGGGATCGCTCCGCATCGGTCATCCGCCGCCGCCTCGCTGCACAATCTCCACCCACAACAGGCCACGGACGAGCGACTGCGATCGTAGCCATACCACGCCACGGCGCATACAGTTGTTCGAATAATTGGGTCCCGCAACCTACCGGAATCATCTCCTCCCCAGCCGCTGCCGACCACCGCCGTACCATCGAACTCGCAGACAGCACCCCCGCCGAAACAAGCCGACGGGGGTCAACATCTGTCACGCCGGTGTCACCAACAGCGTTGACGCACCTGGACGGTGAGATCCGAACTCGGTCAAACACACCCGACCTGGACCACATGGACACCAGAAGACGACTTCGCCTACCTGTGCCATGTGGTACCCAACGCGGGCCCCAGGACCAGGACTGGGGCGTCTTCTGGCCCGTCAGAGCGGTATTGGAGGGTGTTCGCCGGTGTCTCACTCACCCGCCAGACCCTCTCATCTGTCACGACAGCCCCTATGAGGGGGGGCCTGATGTGGGTCCTGCCCTCCTTGATGCGGCGTTCGTAGTAGTCCTGGGTACGCGGGTCGAAGCGCAGGCGAGTGCATCGAGGCCGAAGGCTTCAAGAGCCCCACGGAGGGACGAACGCCGGCCAGGGCACTGTCCTGCTCCGGGTCAGCCGACGGCTTCCGACGTCGGGTAGCGCACCGTTCGCCACTGGTCTGGCATGCCGGTCGATAGCCTGTCGTTATGTCAGAGCATGTCGTCCTGGGTCGCACGGGTGGCCTGATCTCTCTGGGCGCTGCGGACGCCCTGTGGGCCGGTTTGACGGCTGACAGTGCTGTGCCAACGGCTTCTGGGGTGTTCACCGGCCCTCCTGCCGATGCCCGGGTGGAGTACGTCCTGCTCGGCGGCCGTGTGGTGGGGATGGCGAAGACAAGCGGCGGCCGGTGGAGTGTTGCGGAGCATGAGGTGCGCCGGGCGGCGGCGGAGCTGAGCACGCTGGAGATGGACTGCCGGGACCTGGTCCGTATCGGTCCGTTCCGTATCGGTCCGTTCCGTGGCGCGCCGGAGCAGCAGTGCAACGAGGGGACGCTGCTGCGCTGGCGCCGGCGCGTCATGCGGGAAGTGCAGGAACCGGGCGGCCCGGGGCGGGCAGCACGAGGTGAAGATGGCAGGTCATGCCATCTGGCGGGGATCGACTGGCGGCAGGTAATGGTGGAGCGGACCCGTGAGGGGGCGGGGCGGACATGGTGGCTGCCGCGTGCCGTGGTCAGGCTGCTGGACGCGGCCGAGCACGCCGAATCGCAGTGGCTGCACGCCGCGCCGGCCCGTCAGGCAAGCGCGGTCGCCACCGAGCGGGCCTCTCACCACCGGCAGACCCGTGCTGCCGACAGCCGGCAGACGGCGGGCCCCGAGGGCCCAACCGCCCCGCTGCGCCCGTACAACGGGGAGTTGGAGGGCCAGCTGTACTCGGCGCTCAGCAGGAAACCTGGCATCTCCCGCAAGGTGGCCCAGTGGGCTTGCGCCGTGTGCCGCACCGCACCCGCCACCGTGCTCGACCACTGCCACGAACACGGCTACGCCCGTGCCCCCGTCTGCCGGTCCTGCAACACGCAAGAGCGGCCCGACCATCTGTACAGCAACGACATCCGCGTGGCCGGCCACTACCGGCACCTCTTCCACACCCACGCCGCGGACTGGCTGCGCCACTGGCACCGCTGCCCCGGCTGCCGCGCCCGCACCACCCTGCCCTTGCCCCACCTCGCCGCATGGACCGCCCACATAGCCTGCCGGCCGCTGCGCCCGACCCACCGCGTCTCCCGAGGGCGCGAACCCTGCGGTGTGCTGCGCGTGTCCTGGACCGGCAGCCAGAACGCGCCGCGTTCCTGCCTGCTCACGGTCACCGTCGACTTCTGCCCCTCCGGCGAGCACCGCTTCCTGGCGCACGTCCCCTACCGCGAAGCCGCCGGGCAGTTCCGCACCTGGCTGGCCGAGACCGCCCCTGCCGTGTCCGCCGCGGCCGGTCCCGACCGCCTGGACGACCTCCCCGCCCAGCCCCGGCCAGTCATCGCGGACACCAGCGGTGAAGGGCTGGCGCTGTTCTGACCGGACACCGGGAGACCGGACGTCAATGTCAACCCGCAGCCCACCCAGGGAGTTTGCCCGCAGGACGAGGGCAGCTCGTCAAACGCCCGTGCTCACAAGCCGCGTGAACGGCCCATTGACCCACGGGGTTTGACCATTGCTCCTGCGAGAGCGTGCGGCGCGGCTGGGTCAGGAGCCCTTGACCTTCGGCTTGTTCGTGCCGGAGTCCCAGGTCCATTGGGTGCTGGTGAACGGCGTGCGCTGGAAGCAGGTGCGGGCAATGGTGCCGAGGCTCATGTATGCCTCCTCGGCGTAACCGGTCTTCTTACGGTCCTTGGCGTACTGGTCGATCTTGCCGTTCACCGTCTGGAGCGTCGTGTACTGGGCGCTGCCGACGCCGATGATGAAGCGGACGGCGGCGTCGAACTGGTCGCCGGGGTCGTCGGCGCGGTTCTTGGGGCCCGTGAAGAGGTTGCCGGGCAGCCATATGTAGACCTGGGCGAAGCTGTCCCAGCCGGTAGGCCGGGCGGCACCGGCCTGGTGGGTGATGGTCTTGTTCTTGATGCCGGTGGCGAGGTCTTTGACGTGCTGACGGTCCGCGGGCACCAGCGTGGTCCCGTACTTGTCGACGTTCTGGATGATCGCGTTGAGCACCGGGTCCGCGGCGGTCAGGACCTTGTCCTCCAGGACCGCGTTCCACAACCAGATCAGCCCGACTCTGGGGCTCTTGGGCACGATGTGGTGGTACATGAGCTCGACCTGATGGCCGGAGACCGTCCCGCTCCCCGGGGCCGGGTAGGGGTGGGAAAGCTCCTGCATGGCAAGGTTGTAGGCAGGCATGGCCGTCGGCGCTCCTCGACTCGCCCAGCAGTGCGGGACCGAAGAGCCGATGCTGCCAAAGAGCCCGTCACGGCGGACAGAGGGCGGGAGGGTTTCCAGCCACCGGGACGCTCGGGCACGCTCCTCGCAAAGCCAATGAGCAAGCGGCGCGGTAGATCACAGGTGACACGGCTTTCTCTGGGCTCACACGTCCCCGTGTCCAGGTGCCCAAGCCGACGCGGGGGAACCTCCGGTACCACGGCGCAGGGGACCTGACTTCACGGAACCTCACGCTGCTCATCCTCGTCGGCCGACGCCGTTCGCAGCGTCTCGCCTCGGACCGGGAAGACCGTCGGCATCTGCTCGTGGAAATCGACGTCATGTGCGTGTCGGTCGCGTTGGCGTCGGTACTCATGCGTGGGGGGTGATGACGGCACGTCCTTGGATCTTGCCGTCGTGCAGGAGTTGGTACGCCTCGGCGGCGCGTTCCAAAGGGTCCCCGGGCGTGAACCCGGTGACGCCCGCTCCCGGCCGTTCCACCCGTCCCGCGTTCTCGTGGCCGAGGGTGAAGGGCAGTTCGGTGACGAGCCCGGGTGGTGGCCCGGGTGCCTCCATGATGTGCAGATCGGAGTGGCACGCACCGGCACCCGCGACCTTCACCAGCACCTGCCCCGGTCCGGGCTCGGGAACCGGCACCTCGCGCAGCTCCGGCGAATGCCGCCACCCGACCAGTTGAAAAACCCGCATTGCGATCCGTCACACGCACGCGCTCAGTCGCGGATACCGTCGATGTCGACCAGGACGTGCCGCGGTCCGCGGAAGATCTGGTTGTGCCGGTACGGCGGCGGGTCCTCGACGAGCCGGGGGCTCTCCACCCGGCGGACGAACTCGCCGACCGCGACCTGGACCTCGAGTCGGGCGAGCGGCGCGCCGAAGCAGAAGTGGATGCCCTGGCTGAAGCCGAGGTGCTGGTTGTCGCGGCGCTCGAGATCGAGTTCATCGGGGTCGGTGAACCGTTCCGGGTCGCGGTTCGCCGAGCCGTACGCCAGGAAGATCGGTGCTCCCTTGGGGATGGTGGTGCCGGCGATGTCGATGTCTTCCAGGGCGGAGCGGGTGTGCCAGAACTGCACCGACGACTCGAAGCGCAACAGTTCCTCCACCGCGGGCACGATCAACTCCGGCCTGCGGCGCAGCTGCTCCAGCGCGTCGGGGTGGCGCAGCAGGGTGAGGACGCTGTGGGCGATCAGGTTGACCGTGGTTTCGTGTCCCGCGAAGATCAGGAGCAGGGCGTTGCTCGCGAGGACGCCCTTGGACATCCGTCCTTCCGGGCCGTCCTCGTTGACCAAGGCGGAGAGCATGCCCGGACCGGGCTGGTCGGCGTACCGGTCGAGCAGCTCGGCTGCGAACTGTCCGAAGTCCTGCACGGCCTGCCGGGCCCCGGCCAGTCGGCTCCGGATCTCTTCGGAGGCGGCTTCGGGGCCGAAGTCCAGGGCGTCCAGGGCCGTTTCGATCCAGTGGTGGAAGCGTGGCTCGTCCTCCAGTGGCACGCCCAGGACCTTGCAGATCACCGTCACCGGCAGGGGGTAGGCGAAGTCGTCGACGGCGTCGATCCGGGTCTTGCCCCTCATGCCGTCCAGGAGGCCGTCCACGAGGCGGCGGATGTCGGGTTCCAAGTCGGAGATCAGGTGAGGCGCCTGGGGCGGGCCGACGAAGTGCGGCATCATCGTCCGGCGGTCCCGGTCGTGCTCGGGTGGATCGCAGGTGATGATGTTCGGCTCGGTCAGCGCCTCTCTGATCGGCTCAGCCGCCGGTTCCCCCGAGTCCTCCGTACGGGCCGCGACCGGGACCGGACACTTCCTCGGGTCCGAACTGACCCGGGGGTCGTGGAGCAGCGTGACGATCTCCCGGTAGGTGCTGACGACATAGGTGCCGTCCGGTTGCCGCGCCACCGGTGTCTTGCGCAGTTCCTCGTAGAACGGGTACGGGTTGGCGCGGTTGGCGTAGCGCAGGGCCTGCTGCCAGGGGGTTTCCTCGACCACGAGGCTCCCCTCCTTCTTCCTGTCGGTGCTGTCCGCTCGTCCGCCCGGTCGGCGGTCGGGTCAGCGATGTCGCGGCCGGAACTCGGCCGTACGCTCGCTCGGGGCGTGTCCGGTCAGGACGACGTCGGGGATCGCCGTCGGGACCCTCGGGTCCGGGAACTCGGCCGGCATCGGCTTCATGTCGGGCGGCTGGTCCCAGCCCGGCGGCGGAGGCGGGAACGGACCGGACCGCTCGATCAACTTCCCGTAGTATTCCAGCCACTTGCCGTGATCGAAGGTGACGGCCGCGACGATGCGGCCCCGGTGACCGTAGGCGGCGGCGAAGTGGCGTTCCTCGACGGATCCCTGGGTGAAGACGATCTCGTCGCCGAAAGGCGGCACGCCGACGGACTTGATGTTCACGCCGAACTGACCGGACCAGAAGCCGGGCAGCAGCAGATGCGGGCGGTAGTCGGGTTCGAGGTTCACCATGTTGTGGGCCGCGGCCTCCGCGCCGAGCACCGCGTTGTCCCAGTGCTCCATCGCCAGGAACTGATACTCGTAGAGCACATGCGGCGCACGTGCCACATCCCCTGCCACGAAGATGCTGTCGGTGACCACGCCGTTGATGTCGAAGGCCCGTCCGCCGGCGTCGCATCCGACGCCCCAGAAACCGGCCGCCAATCCGGAGCCCTCCAACCATTCCACGTTGCGTATCGACCCCAGCGAAGTCACCACCACATCGGCGTCGACGGTCGAACCGTCCGAAAGCTGAGCACGCCGCACGTGCCCGCCGGAGTCGCCCTCCAGCGACGACACGCCCAGCCCGCAGCGCAGGTCCACGCCGTGATCGCGCTGCAGCTGCGCGGCGATCTCCCCGATCACCCCGCCGAGCGCGCCGACCAGCGGCGCCGAACCCCGCTCGACGACGGTCACCGGGATGTCCAGTTCCCGGCAGACAGAGGCCACTTCCGAGCCGATGAACCCGGCGCCGATGACCAACACCCGCGACGGCGGCTCGGCCAGCTCCTTCTGCAGCTGCGCGGCATCATCGCGCGAGCGGATCGTGTGGACCCCGTGCAGGGCGGCCTCGGCCGGGTTGGGCCACTGCCGCGCGCGGGTGCCCGTGGCGATCAGCAACCGGTCGTACGGGACCTGCGCACCGTCGGCCAGGCGCACCTGCTTGGCGGCCCGATCCAGCCCGATGGCAGCCACCCCGAGTCGCCAGTCGGCATCCACTTCCCGCATGCGGGGCAGCTTGGTGTGGTCGGCCGGCACCCAGCCCTTGAGCACCTGCTTGGACAGCGGCGGACGGTCGTACGGCTCGTACGGCTCGTCCCCGATGATGGTCAGAGAACCGGTGAAGCCCTCCTCGCGCAGAGTCTCCGCGGCCCGCAGCCCGGCCAGAGAAGCACCCACGATGACGATCCGGCCGCTGGCCCGGAACTCGCGCACCAGCTCCGCGACCGTTGCCCGCAAGGTCATGGCGTCTGGCCCCGCTCCTCGCCGTCCAGGCGGTCGATCACGATCGCCTGCACCGGGCACGCCGCAGCGGCTCGCTCGACCTGCAGGCGCCGCTGGTCATCAGGGTTCGGCTCATAGGTGAGCGCCTCCTGACCGTTCAACCTGAAGACCTCGTGCGCCAGATACACGCACTGTGCGTATCCCTGGCAGCGATTCAAGTCCACGACGATCCGCATGGGCAGACTCCTTCCGCTCTGCCGACCGCCCCACGGCGGACCACCGACACGGTCATGCGGCTGTGGCGGGGTTCAGGCCGTCTGCCAGGTGAGCCGACCGCGGGTGTTCTACCCGTCAGCCCGGAACCCCGGCTGAGCAGGTCCGGTCTTATTCGCTGCGCTGCCGCTTCACGGGTGACGTCTGTCGGAGTGTCGCAGCGCGAAGGGCGCGTCCCTCCTCCCATGGCGCCGGCATTCAAAGCTCGGCCCGGCCGTTGCGCCCCTGGAAAAATGCTCGCACCGCCTTCCGGCGATCGCAAACCGCCGTTCGGGGCCCGGCACGTCGGTCACCCCCGAGGAGACCGTCGCGCCACGGCAACGGCGTGCCGGAGGAAACCGGAGTACACGCCCGCGTGCCCGAGGGCGAGCGTCTCGCGGTCCAACCGCACCTCGCGGGCCTGCAGGGGCGGACGATGCCAGTCGGCAGCGTCCATCAGACGGAACAGGTCGCAGCTTCCGCGGCCATCACACGTCTGTCACCGACTACGCCGGCTCCCCCGGACCGCGATGCCCTGACCTGTTACTACGCACCCGCCCTGGACTGACGTGGACGCCCGAAGACGGTGTCTACAACCTGTGCCAGGTGGTGCCCGGCTCGGGGCCGAGGGCGAGGACGGGCCCGCCCTCGGGGCCGTCCAGCCGGTGCTGAAGGGTCTGCTTCTCGCTCACCCGCGCCACGCTGTCCGCAGTGCGGGGTTCCCCGCCGTCAGGGGGTGGTCGTCGAGACGACGTAGACCTTCGGGTGCTTCGGGTCGTCCAGGTTGGCGGTGATCTCCAGCTCCGGCTTGGGGCGGTCGCCCTGCTGGTGGACCGTGCCCTTCCAGTGGTGGCCGCTGCCGAACTTCCAGCCGACGACGGCCGCCTCGTCCTGGTCGATGGTGATCTCGCCGTCCTTGAGGGCGGACGCATTCGTGCCGACGCTCTTGAGCCACTTGTCGAACTTGGCGGGCGTGGTCGTGAACTGGAGGTACAGCGAGCTGGACTTCCAGGAGTTGTCCTCGTAGTGCGCGACCCCGGTCGCGTAGTACGGCACCGACATCCCGTAGATGCGGCGCTGGAGGCGCGACGGCCAGCCCTCCTCCAGCTGGCCGTCGGTGGCCTGCTCCTCCTTCTCCCCTGCCGGGCCGCGGCTCTGCAGTGCGGAGATGTAGAGGTACCCGGCGGGGACGGCGATGAGCAGGAAGACGATGACGGCCTTGAGCCAGCGGCGCGGCGGGCGTCCGCCGTCGCCGCCGCCTATGGGCTGTTCCGGCGCGGTGGGCGCCTGGTTTCCGGTGTGTTCCATGGTGATCACCCGCGACCTGCCTTCGCATAACGCTCGTATCGTTCGACCCGGCGCCGGTTGGCGCGCCGGAAGCGCCGCGCCACCAGGCGGGCCAGGTCGGCGGCGCCGACCATGCCGGCCTCGGGGCCGAGCTGGGCCTTGACGATCCGGGCCTCCGGCCGGTAGCCGCGGCCGGTGAGGTGGCGCCGGAAGGCGTCCCGCGCCGGGCCGATGAGGAGGTCGTCGGCGGCGCTGACGCCGCCGCCGATGACGAAGCAGGAGGGGTCGAGGGCGGCGGCGAGGTTGGCGATGCCGACGCCCAGCCACTGGCCGATGTCCTGGAGGAGCTCGACGCACATGGCGTCGCCGGAGCGGGCCAGCTCGGTGATCAGCGGGCCGGTGATCTCCTGGACGTTGCCGCCGACGCGGTCGATGATGCCCTGTGCCACCGGGGACTCCGCCGCGGCCAGCTCGCGGGCCTCGCGGACCAGCGCGTTGCCGGAGCTGTACTGCTCCCAGCAGCCGCGGTTGCCGCAGGGGCAGCGGTGTCCGCCGGGGACGACCTGCATATGGCCGAACTCGCCGGCGACGCCGAACTTGCCGCGCTTGACCTGGCCGTCCTCGAGGATGGCGCCGCCGATGCCGGTACCGAGCGTGATCATGACGAGGTGGTCCTCGCCGCGGCCGGCACCGAAGCGCCACTCCGCCCAGGCGGCGGTGTTGGCGTCGTTGTCGACCATGACGGGCACGGCGAGCCGGCCGGCGAGGCGGTCGCGCAGCGGCTCGTTGCGCCAGGACAGGTGCGGGGCGAAGAGGACGCGGTTGCGGTCGGCGTCGACCCAGCCGGCCGCGCCGATGCCGACGGCGTGCACGTCGTGCCGGTCGGAGAGGTCGAGGACGAGTTCGGTGATGGTGTCCTCGACGACCTTGGGGCTCTTGGACTTGTCCGGCGTCTCGGTGCGGATCTTCTCGAGGATCGTGCCGTCGGCGTCCACCACGCCGGCCATGACCTTGGTGCCGCCGATGTCGATGCCGACGGTGGGGACGCGGGGGGCGGTGAGGTGGGAGCGGCGCTCGCGGGTGCCCACGGTGCGCAGGACGGTCGCTCTGGCGGTACCCCGGTGCACCCTGTCGCGGTACATGCTCATCGCGCCACCTCCGCGCTGCGCGGTCCGGCGGGTGTTCGGGGGCGTGCTCGCACGAGTCGTCGTCCCTGCGGTGGTCTCGGGAGGCCCGCGGCCTCGTGGGTGTGGTCGTCGCCGATTGTGCCTCACCGGGGGTGGGCGGTGCACAACGGCGGGGGCGGGACGGTCGCCCCGTCCCGCCCCCGCCGCGCCGGCCCGGCGGTCAGCCGGCCGGGTCCGTGTCGACCTTCTTCCCGCCGATCACGTCGGGGCCCGGGGCCCGCTCCAGCTCGTGGCTGAGCTGGTCCAGCTCGCTGCCGCCCGCCATCTGGCGGGTCAGCTCGTCCAGGGCGATCCCGGACTTGGTGTGGCTGCCGGCCATCGCGCCGCGCTTGAGCAGCACGAAGCGGTCGCCGACGAGGTAGGCGTGGTGCGGGTTGTGCGTGATCAGGACCACGCCCAGGCCCGCGTCCCGGGCGGACGCGACGTACTTGAGGACGACGCCGGACTGCTTGACGCCGAGCGCGGCCGTGGGCTCGTCCAGCACCAGGACCTTCGCGCCGAAGTAGACGGCCCGGGCGATGGCCACGCACTGCCGCTCGCCGCCGGAGAGGGTGCCGATGGGCTGGTCGACGTCGCGCAGGTCGATGCCCATGCGCAGCAGCTCCGCGCGGGTGGTCTCACGCATCTGCTGGACGTCGAGGCGCTTGAAGGGACCGCGGCCCTTGGTCGGCTCCGAGCCCAGGAAGAAGTTCCGCCACACCGGCATCAGGGGAACCACGGCGAGGTCCTGGTAGACCGTGGCGATGCCGCGGTCCAGCGCCTCGCGCGGGGAGCCGAGGCGGCTCTCCTCGCCCTCGATCTCGAAGGTGCCCGCGTCGTGCTGGTGCAGCCCCGCGATGATCTTGATGAGGGTGGACTTGCCCGCGCCGTTGTCGCCCAGCACACAGGTGATCTCCCCCGCGTGCACCTCCAGGGAGACGCCCTCCAGGGCGCGGATGTTGCCGTAGTACTTGCTCACGTCCGTGAGCCTGACCAGCGCGGTCATTTGCTCGCCTCCGCCCGCTTGCGGACCCATGCGTTCAGCAGGGTGGCCAGCAGCAGCATGGCGCCCAGGAAGAACTTGAACCAGTCCGGGTTCCACTGCGCGTAGACGATGCCCTTGCTGGTCATGCCGAAGATGAACGCACCGACCGCGGACCCGAACGCCGAGCCGTAGCCGCCGGTCATCAGACAGCCGCCGATGACGGCCGCGATGATGTAGAGGAACTCGTTGCCCACGCCCTCGCCGGACTGCACGACGTCGTAGGACATCAGCAGGTGCTGGCCCGAGATCCAGGCGCAGAAGGCCACGCCCATGTACAGGCCGATCTTGGTCTTGTTGACCGGGACGCCGACCGCGCGGGCCGCGTCGGAGCCGCCGCCGACCGCGAAGATCCAGTTGCCGACGCGGGTGCGCAGCAGCACCCAGGTGGCCAGGGCCACCAGGCCGAACCACCACAGGATGGTGACCTGCAGGTCCACGCCGCCGAGGGTCAGGTGGGAGGCGAAGACGGCCCGGGCCGACTCGAAGCCCTCCATGTCACCGATGGTCTTGGTGGACACGGTGCCGCTGATGAGCTTGGTGAAGCCGAGGTTGAGACCCGTGAGCATCAGGAAGGTGCCGAGCGTGATGATGAAGCTGGGCAGCTTGGTACGGGTCAGCATGAAGCCGTTGAAGAAGCCGATCGCGAGGGTCGCCAGCAGCGAGACCCCCACGCCGACCCAGACGTTGGCCGTCATCTGGTAGCTGAACATCGACGAGATCAGCGCCGAGCTGGTGACCATGACACCGGTCGACAGGTCGAACTCGCCGCCGATCATCAGCAGCGCGACGGGCACGGCCATGATGCCGATCGTCGACGAGGCGTAGAGGACCGTGGAGAGGCTCGACGCCTGCAGGAAGCTTTCGGCGACGAACGAGAAGAAGAGGAAGACGGCCGCGGCACCGACGACCGCGCCCAGTTCGGGGCGGCCCATCACATGGCGCAGCCAGCTCTGGCGCACCAGGCGTTCGTCGGCCTCCGCCGGGGCTGCTGCGCTCATCGGGTGCCCCGCTTCGTGTAGTCGGCCAGGGCCTTCGCGTCGTCCTTGGTGATGATCTGCGGGCCGGTCAGCACCGGCCGGCCGCCGCCGAGGACGTCGGCGTTGTACTTGTACAGCCACAGCAGGTCGACCGCCTGGTAGCCCTGGAGGTACGGCTGCTGGTCCACGGCGAAGCCGAGGGAGCCGTCCTGGAGGGCGTCGGCGACCTTGGCGTTGAGGTCGAAGGTGTCGACCTCGGCCTTGCTGCCGGCCTGCTGGGCGGCCTTGACCGCGGTGGGCGCGAAGGGGGCGCCGAGGGTGACCACGGCGTCGATGTCCTTGTCGGACTGGAGCTTGGCCTCGATGGACGACTGCACGTTGGGCATGTTGGTGCCCTCGACGTAGAGGTTCTGCAGGTCGCCCTTGAAGGTCTTCTGCACGCCGGCGCAGCGCTGCTCGTGGCCGACGTTGCCCTGTTCGTGCAGGACGCAGACGGCCTTCTTCTTGCCGCGCTTGTTGAGCTCGTCGCCGACGGCCTCGCCCGCGATGGTCTCGTCCTGGCCGATGTGGGTGAGCGCACCGAAGGCCTTGGACTCCTCGGAGCCCGAGTTCACGGTGATCACCGGGATTCCGGCCGCCTTTGCCTTGGCCACGACGTCCTTCATCGCGTCGGGCTTGGCGAGGGTGACGATCAGGCCGTCGACCTTCTGGTCGATCATGGCCTGGACGTCCTGGGCCTGTTTGTTGCCCTCCACGTCATGGGCGTAGAGGAATTTGATGTTGTCCTTGACCGCCGCCTGCTTCGCACCGTTCTGGACGATGTCCCAGAACGTGTCGCCATCACCCGAGTGGGTGACCATCGCGAAGGTCCACCGGGGCGTGTCGACCGCAGCGTGCCCCTGGGCGGCCGCCTTGGCCCGCTCCTCCGCGCGCTTGCCGCCCGTACTGCTGCACCCCGCCAGAGTGGCGCCGAGCACCGTTGCCAGCACCACGCTCAGCGCGCGTACGCCTGTCCGAACCCTTGCCACGAGGACTTGCCCTTCCCACTGTCTGTCACGGTGCGGCCGGACCCCGATCGTGCAGGCCCAACCGCCCAAGTATCCGTCACCATCCGTCACCGCTGTCGGCCGGGGCGTCGGCGGTACGTACCGGGCTGTGCCGTGTGGGTGGAGTTCTAGTGGCGGACGCCACACCGCGTCAAGACTTTGTCAGAACATTCTTACGACGGGACAAGCCTGGCCGCCTGCTACGGGCGGGCCAGCAGCTGGAAGTCGAAGGAGTAGCGCGAGGCCCGGTAGAGGTGGGAGCCGAACTCCACCGCGCGGCCCGTGTCGTCGAAGGTGGTCCGCTCCATCGTCAGCAGCGGGGCGCCCTCGGGCTCGGCGAGTAGCCGGGCCTCCTCGGCCGTGGCGGCGCGGGCGCCGATCGTCTGGCGGGCGCTGTGCAGGGTGATGCCTGCGGTGCGCATGAGGCGGTAAAGGCCGGTCTCCGCGAGCGTGTCCGCGCCGAGGTCGAGCAGGCCGACGGGGAGGTGGTTGCGCAGGTGGGCCATGGGCTCGCCGTGGGCCAGGCGCAGCCGCTCGACGTAGTGGACCTCGGCGCCCTCCGGCACGCCGAGGGCCGCGGCGACCTGCGCCGTTGCGGGCTCGACACCCTGGCGCAGCACGCGGGTGGCGGGCTTCTGGCC
Organism: Streptoverticillium reticulum; assembly: GCF_047456005.1. NCBI lineage: Bacteria > Bacillati > Actinomycetota > Actinomycetes > Kitasatosporales > Streptomycetaceae > Streptomyces > Streptoverticillium reticulum. The sequence continues at coordinate 2,054,051 of NZ_CP179755.1, forward strand.
CGCCGCCTCCAGGTCGTCGTAGAGGCTGCTCAGCTCCAGCGGGCGCTTGACCTGGCTGTGCACGACCTGGGTGCCCACGCCTCGGCGGCGTACGAGCAGGCCCTTGTCCACCAGCGACTGGATGGCCTGGCGGACCGTGGGCCGGGACAGGCCGAGGCGCCCGGCCAGCTCGATCTCGTTGCCGAGGAGACTGCCGGGGGCGAGCACGCCCTGCTCGATGGCGGCTTCCAGCTGTTGGGACAGCTGGAAGTAGAGGGGGACGGGGCTGGTGCGGTCGAGGGTGAATTGGAGGGGTTGCTTCGCCACGGAGGGAGCGTAGCCGGGCCGCCTGTTGACGGGAAGTCCGGACGTTCGGTTGTTCGGACATATCGGTCGGCGGCGGGTGAGGCAACCGCCCCGCACCCCTTACGAGGCGCGGCCACCGTCACAGCTCGCCGTACGGATCCACCTCCGCCAGCCTCCCCAGCAGTTCGCCCACGCGCTTGGCCACCGAGTCGCGGTCGCCCTCGGCCAGGTCCGCACCCAGGGCGCAGGCCACCGCTCCTGCGGCGATCCACTCCGGCGCGCTGTCGACCGAAACTCCCCCGCCGCTCACCACCAGTGCCGCCTGCGGCAGTTCGGCCCGGAGGTCCTTGACCCAGTCCGGGTGCGGCGAGGGCGACGGGAAGAGCTTGACCGCGTCGGCCCCCATCTCCAGCGCCCGGACGATCTCCGTCGGCGTCGCGACGCCGGGGAAGACCGGGATGCCGTAGCGGTGGCCGGTGCTGATGACCTCGTGGTCGAGGATGGGCGAGGAGAGGAAGCAGGCGCCCGCGTCGATGGCCATCCGGGCCGAGGCCGCGTCCAGCACCGCGCCGGCGCCGATCAGGCCCTCGTCGCCGACCTCCCGGGCCAGTGTGGTGACGGCCTCCAGCGCGAAGGGCGTGGTGAGGGATATCTCCAGGCTGGTGACCCCCGCGGAGATCAGGGTGCCCGCCGTGACCGCGGCCTGGTCGTAGCTGTCGCCGCGGACGACGGCGAGGACTCGCTGCGCGAGTGCGGCTCGGGTGATCTCCCAGCGGTACACGGCAGTTCGCCGCCCTTCTCGGTGTACATGGCGTGTGTTGTCGACAGGCGGGGCTCATGGGCCGGGACGGGCGTCAGGCGGTCGACCACCGCCTCCGCTGCGGAACTTCGTGCACGATCGTCGATGCCATGGACACCACGCCCCCTCCCCGGAACGCCGCTCTACCGAAACGTTAACGGGAGGCACCGACAATCGGCCCCGGACGGGCGGCATGGGTCGCGTGAAGGCGCGAAAAGGGGAGCGCGCCCGCCCCCGCCCGCCGCAGCGGGCGTCGCGCGGCCGTGCCGGCGCGCGCCCCCTGCCGGGGAACCGGGAAAAGGCGGGGCCCGCCACCGTGGAACGGTGACGGGCCCTCCCGCAGGGCGGGTTGCTCAGCAGGTCCAGTCGACCTGGGCGAAGCTCGCGTAGTGGTCCGCGGTGTAGTAGTCCTCGTGGTCGCCCTGTCCGGTGATGATGCGCTTGGTGCCGCGGGTCGGGGCGCCCGGGGTGATGACCGTGTACTCGTGGTAGTAGCCGCTGGCCTGCTGCGGGAGCGCGCCCTCGCGGTTGGAGAAGACGATCCCGTCCCGCGGGTACGGGAAGGGGCCGCCCTGGTCGATGAGGTTCAGGGTGTCGTGGGCCTGCGACGGCAGCTGCGAGTAGCAGACGTCGCCGACGGACTGCACGTCGGCGGACTGCACGCTCGCGACCGCGGCCACGGCGACGGTGTGCGGGGCGGCGACGGCGGGCGTGCCGAGCAGCAGGACGGAGGACAGGGCCGCGAGCGCGCCGATGCGGGCGAAGCGATGGGGGGTTGTCATGTCCGACAGCATGGCGGCCGGTGACCGTGCCATGTCAATGGCGTGATCTTGATGTTTTCCTGATGTTCACCAGGTGTGACGCGTACACGAAGGAATCTTTGCCTCCAAGGCAAAAGTTTTTGTCCGGGAGGTAAAGCGGGGATATACCGGAGGCATGAGCCAGCCGCCCGAACCGCTCCCCCTCGTCGCCCCGCAGCTGCGCGCCCTGCGCACCCGCAGCGGGCTGACGCTGGAGGCCGCGGCCGCCCGGGCCGGGCTCTCGCCCGCGCACCTCTCCCGGCTGGAGACCGGTCACCGGACGCCGTCGCTGCCGATGCTCCTCGCACTCGCGCGGACGTACGGCACGACCGTCTCCGACCTGCTGGGCGAGGTGCCGCCCGAGTCCGATCCGATCGTACGGGCCGACCGCATGGAGGCGCAGCAGGCCGGCGGCTGGACGTACTGGCGGGCCGGGGGTTCCGGGCGGGCGATGCAGGCCCTGCGGCTGCACGTGCCGCAGGGCCGGGGCAGCCAGGAGCAGCTGGTCCGGGTGCACCCGGGCGAGGAATGGCTCTACGTCACCCGGGGCCGGATGCGGCTGACGCTCGGCGAGACCGTGCACGAGCTCGGCCCCGGCGACGCCGCCCACTTCGACTCCCTCACCCCGCACCGCATCGCCGCCGTCGGGCAGGGCGGGGTGGACCTGCTGTTCATGCACACGCTGATGCAGAGCGGCGCCGCCGGGCTGTGCCTGGGCGACACCGCACCGACCCGGAGGGGAATGCCGTGAGCGACAACGTCAAGCAGTACGTGGAAGAGGACCGGGCACCCATGGGGATGACGATCCGGGTGTTCATCTACCTCGTCGCCGTCCACTTCATCGTCGCCTTCTTCTTCCTCATCTTCTGGCTTGCCGGGGCGAAGTGACCGGGCGCGCCCTAACCTGGCGCCATGGCCCGTACAGCCCAGGAAGTCCTCGCGCAGGCGGTGCAGGAGCTGGCACCGGACACCGCGGCGAACCGGCTCGTCCCGCGGATCGCCGCGGGCACCGCGCCCCGGGAGGCGGTCTCCGCCTTCGCGCTGGAACAGCATCACATCATCACGGGTGACCGGCGCAGCTTCGCGCACCTCGCGGCCCGGTCCGCGGACCGCCCGGCCGTCGCGGGCTTCTTCACGCACCTCGCCGGGGGCGAGACCGCCGCGCTGGACCGCCTGGGTGCGCTGACGGCCGCCTGCGGCCTGGACGACAAGGCGGTACGGGCCTACGAGCCGCAGGCCGGCTGCCAGGCCTACCCGGCGTACGTGGCCTCGCTGGCCCTGGGCGCCGAGCCGGCCGACGTCGTGGTCGCGCTCACCGCCAACTTCGCCGCGTGGGGCGGCTACTGCGCCACGATGAGCCGGGCCCTGCGCGCCCACTACGGCTTCGACGACGCGGCCTGCGGCTTCTTCGACCTCTTCGCCGGGCCCGACCCGGAGGGCGAGGCGCTGGCGCTCGCGGCGGTGCAGTCGGGGCTGGAGGACGGCACGTTCTCGGAGCTGCTGGCCCGCCGGCACGGACGGCTGCTTCAGGCCTACGAGTTGATGTTCTGGGACAGCCTGGACGGGGTGTCCGCCGCGGGGTGGCCGTGGTGATAGACAGGTGCCCATGCCGATATACCGTGCAATTTCTGCTGACGACACCGAGGCGCTGGCCGCCGTCGACGCCCTCGACAACTCCTTCGTCACCGGCGCCGTCCTCGAAGTGACCGCCCACGCCGACGGGTTCGCCCTGCGCGAGACGCCGGTGGACCCGCCGCTGCTCAAGGAGTATCCGGACGAGGGCGAGGAGCGCGAGGACGGCGCGGAGGTCGTGGCCGCGTACGACGGCGCCGAGCTGTGTGGCGCGATCACCGTGGCGTACCAGGACTGGAACCGCCGTCTCCACATCGCCGACCTGCGGGTCTCCCCCGCCCACCGCGGCCGGGGCATCGGCCGCGGCCTGATGGACCGGGCCCTCGCCCGCGGCCGCGAACTGGGCGCCCGCACCGCCTGGTTGGAGGTCACCAGCGTCAACGCCCCGGCGGTCCGGGCCTACCGGAAGATGGGGTTCACGTTCGCCGGGCTGGACACCACGCTCTACACCGGCACCGTCTCCGAGGGCGAGACGGCCCTGTTCATGAGCCGGCCCCTGGCTTCCGCTTGAGCCCCTCCCCCGTCAGGGAGCCGTGCACGCGCAGCCGGGCGACGCCCCCGTCGGGATGGATGTCGATGCGGACGTGCGTGGCCGTCGGGGCGCCGTCGAGCAGGAAGCGGTGGACGGTGTCGGGCTGGAGGCGGGTGCGGGGCAGCAAGGGGGTCCAGCCGGCGGTGCGGTCGGCGGGGTCGGCGCCGGTGGTGGCGTCCAGGGCGTGGAGGTCGGCCCAGCCGGGGGCGTTGCCCTTGTAGCAGCCGGTGTCGATCTCGACGGCGCGCAGGGTCGCCTGGCCGGTGAGCCGGTACCGCACCCAGTCGTGGCCGGAGTCGCGGCGGCGGCGGGTCTCCCAGCCACCGTCCATCCGCAGGGAGCGGCCCGGATGGATGGAGTTGAGGGCGGAGGAGAAGAAGCGGTCGGAGGAGTCCTCGACGTGGCCGCCGTTCTCGAGTGCGGCGAGGTCGAAGGTGCCGAGCGCGCCCAGCCAGGCGAGGTCGGGGGCCGGCTCGCCGTGCACCCGCAGCCGGGCGATGCCGCCGTCGGGGTACTGGGCGAGCCGCAGGTGGGTGAAGCGCTCGCGGACGGCGACGGCGAAGCCGTTGGCGGCGTGGCCGCCCACGGGGGTGCGCGGCACGAGGGTCGCCCACGGCACGTCGGGGGCCAGCAGCTCCTCCGGGGAGGGGGTGCCCGGCAGCATCGTGGCCTCGACGGCGACGGATTCCGGGTGGTTGCCGCGGAAGTGGGCGGTGTCGACGACGATGCCGTGGACGACGCCGGGCACCCCGAGGCGGACGAGCGCCCAGTCGTGGTCGTCGGCGGCCGGGTGCGGGACGGCGGCGGTGCCCCGGCGGCGGCGGGTCTCCCAGCCGTCCATGATCTTGCCCTTGTGGCCGAAGAGTTCGGGGTCGAAGCGGGCGGGCCCGGGGGCGAGCAGGTTCTCGCGGTCGGCGAAGAACTCGTCGTTGGCGGCGGTCACGGCGCCGCCCAGCTGCCGGTCGGCGAGGTCGGGGAGGACGTCGAAGGCGAAAGGGGCGGTGCGGTAGTCGGCGTAGGGGTCGCCACCGGGGTAGGGACGGGCGGGTCCGGTGAACTGCGGCGGGACGCCGGCGGTTTCGGCTATGTCACTTGTGTCGCTCATCTGTCCGTGTGCTGCCTCTCCAGGAGTCGGCCGGTGGGCTCGGTGGGGGTGCCGTGGTCGGCGATCTTCCGGCCGCGCAGCCAGGTGGACCGCACGACGCCGTGCAGGGTGCGGCCCGCGTAGGCGGTGACCTGGTTGCGGTGGTGGAGTGCGGCCGGGTCGACGGTGAAGGTCCCGTCGGGGGCGAGGACGGCGAAGTCGGCGTCGCGGCCCGCCTCGACGGCGCCCTTGCGGGCCAGTCCGGCGAGGGCGGCCGGGGCGGCGGACATCCAGCGGGCCACGTCGTCGAGGGTGTGCCCGCGCCGCCGGGCCGCGGTCCAGACGGCGGGCAGCCCGAGCTGGAGGGAGGAGATGCCACCCCACGCGGCGCCGAAGTCGGGGAACTTGAGGACGGTGGTGCAGGGCGAGTGGTCGGAGACGACGCAGTCGACGGTCCCGGCGGCGAGCCCCGCCCACAGCGCGTCCTGGTTGGCCGCCTCCCGGATGGGTGGGCAGCACTTGAACTCCGTGGCCCCGTCGGGCACTTCCTCCGCGGTCAGGGTCAGGAAGTGCGGGCAGGTCTCGGCGCTGACGGGCAGGCCCTCGGCCTTGGCGGCGGCGATGACGGGCAGGGCGTCCGCGGAGGACAGGTGCAGGACGTGCACGCGCGTGCCGAAGCGCCGGGCCACGTCGACGACGGCGGTCACGGCGGCGTTCTCGGCGGACCGCGGACGGGAGGCGAGGAAGTCGGCGTAGCGCGGGCCGCCGCGCTGCGGTGCGGCGGAGAGCCGGTCCGGGTCCTCGGCGTGCACGATCAGCAGTCCGCCGAACTCGGCGATCCGGGCGGCTGCGGCCTCCAGTTGGCTGCGGCCGAGCGGCGGGAACTCCTCGACGCCGGAGGGCGAGAGGAAGCACTTGAAGCCGAAGACCCCGGCGGCGTGCAGGGGTTGCAGGTCGCCGGTGTTGCCGGGCACGGCCCCGCCCCAGAAGCCGACGTCGACGTGCACCGCCTGCTCCGCCACGGCCTGCTTGACGCGCAGGTGCGCCACGGTGGTGGTGGGCGGCAGACTGTTGAGGGGCATGTCCACGAGCGTGGTGACGCCCCCGGCGGCCGCGGCGCGGGTGGCGCTGCGAAAACCCTCCCACTCGGTGCGGCCGGGGTCGTTGACGTGCACGTGGGTGTCGACGAGGCCGGGCAGCAGGACGTCGTCGCCGAGGTCCTCGCGGACTGCCCCGGGCGGGAGTTCGGCCGTGTACGGCAGCACGGCGGCGATCCGCCCGTCCGCGACGGCGACGGACGCGGGGCGGGTGCCGTCCGGGGTGACCACTCTCGTCGAGCGCAGCAACAGCTCCACCGCGGGCATGACGCCCCCTCCTCGATCCGCCGACCGGGCCCGCGCTTCAACATAGTGTTGATACGCGGGTGGCCCGCAGTCTTCTGCGGTGGCCCGACCCCGTCAAGACCCCTTCCGTACACCGGTAGGCTGCTCCCACTGCCGTCACGGAAGGACCGCACCGTGCCCTCGCCCGCCGAGTCCCGAACCGCCTCGCCGACCGGCGGCGTCCAGTCGCTGGAGCGCGCCTTCGACCTGTTGGAGCGGATGGCCGACGCGGGCGGCGAAGTCGGGCTGAGCGAACTCTCCACGAGCAGCGGGCTTCCGCTGCCCACCATCCACCGCCTGATGCGCACCCTCGTCGCCTGCGGCTACGTGCGCCAGCAGCCCAACCGCCGCTACGCGCTGGGCCCCCGGCTGATCCGCCTCGGCGAGAGCTCCTCCCGGCTGCTCGGCACCTGGGCCCGCCCGCACCTCGCGCGGCTGGTCGAGGAGACGGGCGAGACGGCCAACATGGCGCTGCTGGACGGGGACGAGGTCGTCTACGTCGCCCAGGTGCCCTCGCGGCACTCGGTGCGGATGTTCACCGAGGTCGGCCGGCGGGTGCTGCCGCACACCACGGGCGTCGGCAAGGCGCTGCTCGCGCAGTGTTCGGATGACGAGGTGCGCGCCCTGCTGAAGCGCACGGGGATGCCGGCCGCGACCGAGAAGACGATCACCACGCCCGAGGCCTTCCTGACGGCGCTGGCGCTGGTGCGCGAGACGGGTTTCGCGGTGGACGACAACGAGCAGGAGATCGGGGTACGTTGCCTGGCGGTACCGGTGCCGGACTCCCCGACGGCGGCGGCCGTCTCCGTCTCGGGCCCGGCGGGGCGGGTGACGGATGCGGCGACGGAGAGGATAGTGCCGTTGCTGAAGCGGGCGGCGGCAGAGTTGTCGACGGAACTCTGCGCGCCGTAAGGGGCGCGGGGCTGTGTCGATGTGCGGCTCCGCCGCGTGGGCGCGACCAGGCGCCCCGTCAGGGGCGCTGGGGGCACCTCCCAGCGGTAGCTGGGGGAGGAACTGCGCGGCCAGCCCCCACCGGCCCGCAGCCGACGCACCACCCCAGGGGTCCGGGGCGCAGCCCCGGGGACCTCGGCTGCAGGCGCGTCGTGGTTGCTCGCGCAGTTCCCCGCGCCCCTTCGGGGCGCTAGGCCCCCTCGCGGGGCTGAGGCACCACAGACGTCTCGTCGAAACTGTCCACCGCCGCACGAACCTCGCCGAGCGCCCCGGCAAGCGCGCTCACCGAGCCGACCGCACCGGCCACCAGCAACAGGGCACTCCGCAACCGCGAAACATCCGGCTCGCCCGCCCGCGCCATCGCGTCCAGCGCGGCCAGTTCGTCGTCGGCGGCCTCCCGGTCGGGTAAAGCGGCGGGGTGCCCGGCAAGGGCCTTGCGCAGCCGGGAGACGGCGGCGCACAGCACGGCCGCTCTGGGGTCCGGATTACGGCCGGAATGACCCGTTCGCTCCTCTTCCACCACTACGGCGCCTTCCGTCACGACTCTCCCCCTCCCACGGCCCGTCCGCGCGGATCAGTTAACGCCACTTTCTGTGCGACGCGCCACACGCACAGCGAAATTCAGGCCGCGCGTTCCCGTGCGGGTGACGAACTGGCGTCCGGCGCACAGGCGCCCGGCCGTGGGGTATGCAGGAACCATGAGCAACTCCAAGAACCCTCCTGCACACGGGCCTTCGGTCGCCGGTCTGCTGCTGGCGGCCGGCGGCGGACGGCGCCTGGGCGGCCGGCCCAAAGCCCTACTGAGGTACCGAGGCGGTCTGCTGGCCGGGCACGCCCTGGAGGTGCTGCGCGCGGGCGGCTGTTCCCCGGTGCACGCCGTGCTGGGCGCGGGGGCCGCGGAGGTGCGCGAGCGGATCCGTCCGCTCGCGCCGGGGACGGTCCTCGTGGAGCACCCCGGCTGGGCGGCGGGCATGGGTTCCTCGCTGCGGGCGGGTCTGGAGTCGCTCGCCGCCGTGCCGGGCACCGGCGCCGTCCTGGTGATGCTGGTGGACCAGCCCGGCATCGGCCCGGAGGCGGTGGCGCGAGTGCTGGCCGCGCACAGCGCCGGGGCGGGCCTGGCGGCGGCGGCCTACGAGGGCGAGCGGGGGCACCCGGTGCTGTTCGCGCGGGAGCACTGGGCGGGCGTGGCGGCTGCGGCCCGCGGCGACCAGGGGGCGCGGGCGTATCTGCGGGCGCATGCCGCGGACGTCGTGCTGGTCGAGTGCGGTGACGTGGCCGCGCCGGACGACCTCGACACCCCCGAGGATCTGGCGCGGCTCACGGCAGGCGGCATTGAACTTCCACCATGAGGAAACTACTGTCCAAAGATCGGCACGGCATCGCGTGCCATCCCGGGGAACCTCCCGCTGCCTCCCGCCAGTTGAAGGAGTTGACCGCCATGTCCGCAGCAGCATCCTCCGCACCGGCCGTCGTCCAAGGGCCGCCCGTGGAGCGTCAGGAGGAGGTGCTGACCGATGCGGCGCTCGCCTTCGTCGCCGGCCTGCACCGTCGCTTCACCGGGCGCCGCGACGAGCTGCTCGGCCGACGGGCCGCGCGCCGCGCGGAGATCGCCCGCACCGGCCGGCTGGACTTCCTCCCCGAGACCGCCCGCATCCGCGAGGACCCCACCTGGCGCGTGGCCCCGGCACCCGCCGCCCTGGAGGACCGGCGCGTGGAGATCACCGGGCCGGCCGACGACCGCAGGATGACCGTCAACGCCCTCAACTCCGGTGCCCGCGTGTGGCTCGCCGACTTCGAGGACGCCTCCGCCCCCACCTGGCAGAACGTGGTCCTGGGCCAGCTCAACCTGATCGACGCCTACGAGCGCCGCATCGACTTCACCACGCCCGAGGGCAAGTCCTACGCCCTCCGGCCCGCCGAGGAGCTCGCCACCGTCGTGATGCGCCCGCGCGGCTGGCACCTGGACGAGCGCCACCTGACCGTCGACGGCCGGCCCGTGCCCGGCGCCCTCGTCGACTTCGGCCTCTACTTCTTCCACAACGCCCGGCGCCTGCTGGAGCTGGGCAAGGGCCCCTACTTCTACCTCCCCAAGACCGAGTCGCACCTCGAAGCCCGGCTGTGGAACGACGTGTTCGTCTTCGCCCAGGACTGGACGGGCCTGCCGCACGGCACGGTCCGCGCCACCGTCCTCATCGAGACGATCACCGCGGCCTACGAGATGGAGGAGATCCTCCACGAGCTGCGCGACCACGCCTCGGGCCTCAACGCGGGCCGCTGGGACTACCTCTTCTCGATCGTGAAGAACTTCCGCGACGGCGGGGAGAGGTTCGTCCTGCCGGACCGCAACGCCGTCACCATGACCGCGCCGTTCATGCGCGCGTACACCGAACTCCTCGTCCGCACCTGCCACAAGCGCGGCGCGCACGCCGTCGGCGGCATGGCGGCCTTCATCCCCTCGCGCAAGGATCCCGAGGTCAACGAGATCGCCCTGGAGAAGGTCAGGGCCGACAAGAACCGGGAGGCGGCCGACGGCTTCGACGGCTCCTGGGTCGCCCACCCCGACCTGGTCCCGGTGGCCCGGGCCTCCTTCGACGCCGTCCTCGGCGACCGTCCGCACCAGAAGGACCGGCTGCGCGAGGACGTCCAGGTGACGGCGGATCAGCTGATCGCCGTGGACTCGCTGACCGCCAGGCCGACGCACGCCGGTCTGCTCAACGCCGTCCAGGTCGGCATCCGTTACATCGAGTCCTGGCTGCGCGGCCACGGCGCCGTCGCCATCTTCCACCTCATGGAGGACGCGGCCACTGCGGAGATCTCGCGCTCCCAGATCTGGCAGTGGGTGAATGCCGGGGTCGTGCTGGACACGGGCGAGAAGGTCACCGCGGAGCTGGTCCGCCGCCTCGCCGCGGCGGAACTGACGGCGATCGACGAGCCGGGCCGCTGGCAGGAGGCCCACGACCTGCTGCTGAAGGTGGCGTTGGACGAGGACTACGCGGAGTTCCTGACGCTGCCGGCGTACGAGCTGCTGGAGTAAGGGGCCGCACCCCGTACACCCGGGCCGTGCTGTCGCGCGGGGCACAGTGTCCGTCGGCGAGGCGCCGTTCATGTCTCAAAGGTCGCCTCGCAGATGACCCCGTGCTGCCACTGCCTCCGAACGGCATGTTTGGATGTGTTGGTGATCGTTAATGCACAGGAAACATCCGGGCCGCGGATATACATCGACCGCATTCTGGAGCATTGGAACCTGGACGACGAAGCCGAGGCGCTCGTCCAGGGGGCGCAGCGACTGACCAGGCGGGAGGCTCGGCGGCAGCTGTTCAGGCTGGGTCATGCGCTGCGCCGGCAGGGGCTCGCGCCCGGCGACGGAGTGGGGCTGTTTCTGGCCAACCGCGTGGACTCCGTGCTCGTGCAACTCGCCGTCCATCTCATCGGCTGTCGCGTCGTGTTCCTGCCGCCCGAGCCAGGGCCCGGCGAACTCGCCGCGCTGGTCGAGCAGTCCCGGGCGCGCGTCGTGGTCACCGACCCGACCTTCGCGCAACGGGCCGCCGACGCGGCCGGCCGCAGCATCCACGCCCCCGTATTGCTCAGCCTCGGGCCCTGTGAGCAGCAGTGCACGGACCTGCTGGCCCTGGCTGCCGAGTGCCCGGACGTGCGCCCGGAGGGCGTGCCCGCTCCGGGAGCGGACGAGACCGTCACCGTCCTCTACACCGGCGGCACCCTGGGCCGGCCCAAGCTGGCCGCGCACAGCCACCGGCTCTACAACATGCTGCTGGACCTGGTGGATGACGCCCGGCAGGACTCCGGCTCCACGCTCTTCCCGACCATGGACGAGGGCACGGACAGGGTGCTCGTCGCCACGCTGCTCACGCACGGCAGCGGTCACCTCACCTCGCTCCAGGCTCTGGTGACGGGGTCCACCCTCGTCGTGCTGCCCGAATTCGAAGCGGGCGCGGCGTTGGCGGTGCTGCGCGAGGAGCGCATCACCGCGACGATGTTCGTACCGCCCATGCTCTACGCGGTGCTCGACCACCCGGAGTGCAAGCCGGGCGCCCTGCCCGCGCTGCGGGGGATCGTCGTCGGCGGCGCGGCCACGTCGCCCAGCCGGCTGCAGCAGACGGTCGAGGTGTTCGGGCCCGTGCTCAGCCAGGGCTACGGGCAGTCGGAGGCGCTCGGAATCAGCGCCTTCGGTGCAGAGGAACTCGCCTCGGAGGCAGCCCGGCGCCCCGAGCTCTGGCGCAGCTGCGGTCGCGCCATAAGGGATGCCGAGATCGAGATCCGTGGTGAGGAGAGCACAGCGGCACTGCCCGTCGGGCAGGTCGGCGAGGTGTGCGTCCGCGGCGAGACGGTGATGCTGGGCTACTTCGAGGACCCGGAGCGCACCGCGGCGGCACTGCACGACGGCTGGCTGCGCACCGGGGACCTGGGGTACCTCGACGCCGAGGGGTACCTCTACCTCGTCGACCGGGCCAAGGACATCATCGTCACCGGCAGCACCAGCGACAACGTGTACTCGAGGGTGCTGGAGGACTTCCTCCTCACGCTGCCCGGTGTGCGCAATGCGGCGGCGGTGGGAATGCCGGACGAGGAGTACGGGGAGGCCGTGCAGATCTTCCTGGCCACGGCCGAGGGCGCTGACGTCGACCCGGAGGCGGTCGGCGCGGCGGTGACCGCCGAGTTGGGCGAGCTGTACACGCCACGGGAGACGGTGCTGATGGATCGGCTGCCGACGACCAAGGTGGGCAAGGTGGACAAGAAGGCGCTGCGCGCCGCGTGGACGAGCGGGGCCTTGCGCACGCCGTAGGTTCACCTCGGCCTTCCGCCCTTTCCGCCCTTTCACCGGGAAAGGGCGGAAAGGGCGGCGGACCGGCGACCAACCGATCCAAACGAAACCGCCTAGCTCACGACCGCGCCCAGCGCGACGAACCCGCAGATGAGCACAGCCAGAATGAGCAACAGCGGCCAAATGAACCGCAGATATCGGTCGTAGCCCACCTTGGCCAGGGACACCCCGCCCACCACCACGGCAGTGGTCGGTACCCACAGGTTCATCCACCCACTGGCCGACTGCCAAGCCGTCACCACCACCGGCCGCGCCACGCCGGCGAACTCCGCGAGCGGAGCGAGAATCGGCATCGCCAGCGTGGCGTGGCCGGAGGTGGAGGGGATGAGGAAGGCCAGCGGCAGGTTCACCAGGTAGATCAGGATGCCGAAGGCCACGGCGGGGGTGCCCGAGACGATGCCCTCCATGGAGTGCAGCACCGTGTCGATGATCTTGGCGTTGGTCATGATGACGGTGACGCCGCGCGCCAGGACGATCACCAGGGCCGGTGCGATGAAGTCGGCCGCGCCCTGGACGACCGCGGCGCTCAGCCGCTGCTCGCCGAGGCGGGCGACGAGCCCGACGAGCACGGCCGCAACGATGAACAGCGCCGCCAACTGCGCGAAGGACCAGCCGAGTTCCCAGCCGTAGGGGGCGGCCTCGGCCTTGCCGGTGAGAGCCGTGGACCAGGGGATCACCGAGAAGATCATGAAGGCGAAGACCAGGGCGACCGTCACGAGCACGGCCTTCTGCAGCCCCGTCAGCTCCGGCGGCTCCATCGCCTCGGCGGCCAACTCCCGGTCGCCGGGCAGGAAGCCGACCAGCGAGCGGCCCGGGTCGGCCCGTACCCGGTGCGCGTAGCGGATGACGTGGCCGATGGTGACGCCCGTCAGGACGAGCCACATCGCGAAGCGCAGCCCGATGCCGTCGCCGAGCGAGATCCCGGCGGCCGAGGAGGCGACGCCCGTGGCGAAGGGGTTGACGGTGGAGGCGAGCACGCCGACGCCCGCCCCGAGGATGATCGTGCCGGTCGCGACCATGCGGTCGTAGCCGAGCGCGAGCATCAGGGGCACGACCAGCCCGTAGAAGCCCAGCGTCTCCTCGGCGAAGCCCTCGACGGTGCCGAGGAGGGAGAAGACGGTCATGATCCCGGCGATCAGCAGCGCCCCGCGGTGGCGCAGCCGGTGGGCGAGCCGCTCGATGCCGCGGTCCAGGGCCCCGGTGGCGAAGACGACGGTGATGAACGCGCCGATCGCGAGGACGAAAAGAAAGACGCCCGCGCTGCCGTAGAGCGTGCCGGTGGCGTCGGGCGCGATCCGGCCGGTGACCGGGTCCCGTACTCCGTAGAGCCCGTTGACGGGGGCGAGGAAGAGGTCGCCGAGGCGGTGGAGGAAGCCGCCGGGGGCGGCCTCGTGGTGGTAACTGCCCTGGACCGGATGACCCGCGGGGTTGCGCCGGTAGATGCCGGAGGGGACGACGAAGGCCAACGCCCAGACGGCGACGGTGACGACGGCGAGCACGGTGAGGGCACTGGGGAAGGCGAAACGGGGCTTGTGGCCTTCAGGTGGGTGGGTCACGGTGCTCATTTTGCGCAGATTTGCCCAAGATTATGAGGCTGCCGCGCCCCGTAAGGGGCAGGCGCGGGGAACTGCGCGAGCAACCACAGACGGCGCACCGGGCAGCGCCTCCCGGCGTTCCTGCACCGCCGGGAGGCCGGGGCCTGCCCCGCCGGGCCCTCCGCCGACCGCGTCAAGGGCGACGATCCGTATGCCGGTTGAGCACCGCATTCAGCACCACCGCCGTGAGGCATCCCGCGCTCACACCCGAATTCAGGATGGTCCTCAGGGTCGCAGGGATCGCACTGGCGCCGTAGAAGTCCCGGGACACCACCGGAATCAGGCCCACCCCGAGCGACACCGCCGCCACCAGCAGGCCCTCCCCCTTCTCGAGTCCGGCCCGCGCCAGCACCCCCACCCCGCTCGCCGCCACCGAGCCGAACAGCACGATGGCCGCGCCGCCCAGCACCGGCCGCGGCACCACCGCGATCAGCGACGCGGCGACCGGGCTCAGCCCGAGGAGGACGAAGAGGACCCCGCACGCGGCGACGGTGTACCGGCTGCGTACGCGGGTGATGGCGACGAGGCCGATGTTCTGCGCGAACGCGCTGTTCGCAAAGCCGTTGAAGAAGGGGCTCAGCGCCGTGCCGAGGGTGTCCGCCCGCAGGCCGGCCGCGATCACCTTCTCGTCCGCGGGGCGTTCGACGACCTCGCCGAGGGCGAGCATGTCGGCCGTGCTCTCCGTCATGGACACCAGCATCAGCACGCACATCGAGACGATCGCCGGCAGCGTGAACTGTGGGTGCCCGAAGTGGAAGGGGGCGGGGAAGCCCACCACCGCCGCTTCCCTCACGGCTGTCGTGTCGACGGCACCGGCCGGTACCGCGATCAGGGTTCCGGCCACCATGCCCAGCAGGATCGCGATCTGCTGCAGGAAACCCCGCAACAGCCGCCGCAGTGCCAGCACGATCACCAACGTCGTTCCCGCCAGGGCGAGATCGGTCATCGACGCCGGACGCTCGGGATGCCCGTTCTGGATCCATTCGAAGGCGACCGGAAGGAGCGACATGCCGATCAGCGTGATGACGGACCCGCTGACGACCGGAGGGAAGAAGCGGACGAGTCTGCAGAAGTACGGAGCCAGCACGAAGCCCAGCACGCCGGCCACGATGACGCCCCCGTAGATGACGGGCAGCGCAGTGCTCCGGTCCGCCTGGCCGTCGGCGATCGCCAGCATCGGCGCGACACCGGCGAACGAGACGCCGTTCACGAACGGCAGCCTCGCCCCGACCTTCCAGAAGCCGATCGTCTGGAGCAGCGTGGCCAGCCCGGCCGTGAAGAGGCTCGCGCCCACCAGGAACGTGAGCTCGGCCGGGCGGAGCCCGACGGCGGCGCCGATCACCAGCGGCGGCGCCACCACCCCCGCGTAGCTGGCGGCGACGTGCTGCAGGCCACTGGCGAGCAGTCTGCCGGGCCCCGGCAGCCGGTCCACGGGGTGGACGCCACTGGACACAGCGGCCACGGCAGTTCCTCCTGTCGGTGGGGGGTGGGGACGCCGGGCGCCCGGCTCAGCCGGCGGCGATCCGCGCGAGGCGCCGGGCCTGGGCGCGGGCCTCGCGGGCGATGTCGTCCTCGTCGGCGGTGGTCAGCCGCCCGTTCTCCACGACCGCACGGCCGTTGACGAGGGAGAGGGTGACGGGCGCGGGGGCACCCAGCACCAGGGCGGCGACGGGGTCGGCGATGGTGGAGTGGCCGAGCCCGTCCAGCTTCCACAGCACCAGGTCCGCGAGCTTGCCCGCCTCCAGCGACCCGGTCTCCGCGGCCCGGCCCAGCACCCGGGCACCGCCGTACGTACCCATGCGCAGTGCCTGACGCACCGTCAGTGCTCGTGATCCGCCTGCCAGTCGGTTGACGAGCAGGGTGTTGCGCAGTTCGGTGTGCAGTTCCCCGGACTCGTTGGAGGCCGTGCCGTCCACGCCGAGCCCGACCGGGACGCCGGCGGCGAGCAGGGCGGGGACGGGCGCGGTCCCGGCCGCGAGGCGGGCGTTGGAGGACGGGCAGTGCGCCACGCCCGTGCCGGTGCGGGCGAAGGCCGCGATGTCGGCGGCGTTCATGTGGACGCAGTGGGCCATCCACACGTCCTTGCCGAGCCAACCGGTCGATTCCAGGTACTCGGTCGGTCCCATGCCGAACAGTTCCTTGCAGAACTGCTCCTCCTCCACCGACTCCGAGCCGTGGGTGTGCAGCCGGACCCCCTTGCGGCGGCCGAGCACGGCCGCCTCCCGCAGCAGTTCGGTCGAGACGGAGAACGGCGAGCAGGGCGCGACCCCGACGCGCAGCATGGAGTCGGGGGACGGGTCGTGATGGGTGTCGATCGCCTCCTCGGTGGCAGCCAGCGCGGCCTCGGTGGTCTCGACGGCGAAGTCCGGGGGCAGCCCGCCCTGCGACTGCCCGCGGTCCATCGAGCCGCGGGTGGGGCTGAAGCGCACGCCCAGTTCGCGGGCCGCGCGGATCTCGGCGCCGAGCAGGTCACCGGCGCCGCGGGGGAAGACGTAGTGGTGGTCCGCGGCCAGGGTGACACCGCCGCGGACCATCATGGCCAGGGAGCCGCGCGCCGCCGCGTAGAGCATCTCCTCGTCGATGCGGGCCCACACGGGATAGAGGGCGACGAGCCAGTCGAAGAGGATGGCGTCCTGGGCGAGGCCGCGCGTGAGCCACTGGTAGAAGTGGTGATGGGTGTTGACCAGGCCGGGCGTGACCAGGTGCCCGGTGCCGTCGACGCGCCGGACGACTCCGTCGAGCCCGGCGGGCGCGGCCCCGGGGCCGACGGACTCGATCCGGTTGCCCGCGACGACGACGTGGCCCGAGGCGTACTCGGTGTCGTGGGCGTCCACGGTCGCGACGGCGCAGTTCTCGATGACGATGCGCACAGTGAATCCTTTCAGGGGAATCGCGCCCCGTCAGGGGCGCGGGGAACTGCGCGACCAGCCACATGCGGCCCGCACTCACAGATTGGTGAGGTCCACCGCTATGGCGGACTCGGCACCGTCCCTCAGCACCGTCGCCTCGATAAGCCCGTAAGGGCGATCCGCGACGAAGAACACCTCGTTGTCGTTCTTGAGCCCGAACGGCTCCAAGTCCGCCAGGAAGTGGTGCTTGTTGGGGAGGGAGAGCCGGATCTCGTCGATCTCCGGGCACCGGTCGACGACCCGCGCCCCCATCGCGTAGAGGGTCTGCTGGAGCGAGAGCGAGTACGTCTCGGCGAAGGCGTGCAGGAGGTGGTCGCGCGTCCGCGCGTAGGAGTCGTCCCAGTCGGCACCGTCGAGGCCCGCGTCGTCCGTCGCGCCGTGCCGCCAGCGGGCGTTGACCTCGGTGGCGAGGATCCGGTCGCGGGTCTCCTTGAGCGTGGTGTAGCGGTCCTTCACATAGCCGTGGAACTCGGAGTCGGTGGAGTTGAGGACGGTGAGACCGCTGAGCCCGGAGATGATCTGCCACCGCTCGCCGTCGTAGGCGATCTGCGCGGTGCGCGTCTCCCGGTTCGCCCGCACGAAGGAGTGCCGCGCCTCACGGGCGTCGGAGGGCGCGATCCGCTCCCACGCGTACTCCTCGATGCGGATCCGGGCGGTGGTGATCGGGTCCTGGCTGGTGACGAAGTGCCGGGCGAGGCGCATGCAGAACTGCTCGGCGGAGGCGATGCCGTGTTCCTTGGCGAAGGCGAAGACGGTGTTCTTGGTGGCGTCGGTGGTCAGGACGTCGGTGTTGGATCCGGTGAGGTGGGTCGCGGTCAGGTCGCCGGAGAGCGCGACCGAGACGTTGAGGTCCTTGATGTGGTGGACGGGCCCGTCGCGGGTGATCCGCACGACGCGGCTCTCCGCCTTGCCGTACTGGTTCTGGCCGAGCATCGCAGGCATGGGCTAGCTCCCTCGGTAGACGGAAAAGCCGAACGGGCTGAGCAGCAGCGGGACGTGGTAGTGCTCGCCGGGGGCGACGGCGAAGGCGACGGCCACTTCGGGGAAGAAGCCGGCGCCGCAGGGCTCCGTCGTGAAGACCAGGCGGGCGTGGGCCGCGGCTGCGGGGAGGGCGGGGAGGTCCTTGCAGCGCCCGTCGGGGTCGGTCGCCGACGTGCCGAGGGGCTGCCAGCCGGTGTCGCGGCCGTCGCGTACCGAGAGGGCGACCGCGACACCCGCGGCCGGGCGGCCCGCGGCGGTGTCCAGGATGTGTGTGGAGACGGTCGCTCCTTCCGGGCCGGCCAGGCGGGCGAGCCGCAGGCGGTTGATCTTCGCGAGTTCCTCCCGCACGATCTCGCGCTCGTGTTGCGGCGGGTTGTCGATCCTGTGACGGACGGCGTCCCGCATCTCCTCGGCGCTGCGGCCGGTGGCACAGATCAGGAAGACGTGCCCGAACTTCTCCTGGTAGGCGAGGTTCAGGGCGAGCAACTCGGCGCGGAGTCCGGCCGGGGCGCCCGCCATGCCGCGTTGTTCGCGGGAGGAGTCGGGGTCGCCGGGCTTCGGCCGGCCGATGGGCGGATGCCCGGCGAGCGCCTCGGCGAGGCCGGCGGTGCCGAGGCGGGCGACGGCGGCGTCACTCGCCGCGAACAGGGCCGCGGCATCGGGATAGGGGCGCCCCGCGAGGATTTCCTTGCCCCACGCGTCACTTGCACAGACGGTGCGCAGGGCGGCGAGGGCGGTGGCGTCGTCGGCCGCGTTGAAACGGCCGAGCGTGGACGGTGTCGAACTCGGTGTCACGGCAACCTCCGTGGCGCGATTCGCTGCGCACAGCTAACGCCCGGGCGATGACCGCGTCAACAGTTTGTTGAGATACCTGGGACGGGCTTTGCCTACTCCCTGTTCAGATCCCTGTTCAGATAGTTGTAAACGGTGAAGCGACTCACGCCGAGTGCCGCGGCCACCGTCTCGACGCCGTGCCGCAGGGTGAAGGCGCCGCGCGCCTCCAGGTTGCGGACGACCGACTGCTTCTCCTTGCGGCCGAGTTGCGCCAGGGGCATGCCGTGGCGGCGCTCCAGGTCGGACAGGATCCGGTCGAGCGAGTCCGCGAGGTGCGGGAGGCGCACGGCGACGACCGGGCGGCCCTCCCAGGAGAGCACCACGTCGTCGGCGCCGGCCGCCTCCGGCTCCAGCAGCTGCCCGCCCAGAGCGTCCACGAGCGGCTCGACCGCGGCCCGGAAGGGGTGTTCGTCGCTCACGGTTCCTGTCCCCCTGCTTCGCCAAGGACGTTGACCTGCAACGACACACGGGTGGCCCCGGCGGCGAGCGAGCTGCGCAGCACCTCGCCCAGGGCGGCGAGCACGGCGTCGGCCCCGCCCTCGACCGTGTTGCCGAACGGGCCGACGTCCACCGCGTCGAGCCCGGAACCTTGCACGGCCTCGCGGGCGGCCACCGCGTGGGGCGGGGGCTCGTCGAGGTCGAAGGGCTCGGTCGTGAACTCCGCTCGCAATCGCACGCCGTCAACCTACTGCGTTGCGGCGGGCCTTGACAGCTCCGGACGACCGGGAGGAGTCTTTCGCATTACAGAAGTCAACTTCCATATTGCGGAAGGAGTGCAGGGACTGTGCACGGCTTCGATGTGAATCTGTCGATCCTCTTCACCGAACTCCCGCTGCTGGAGCGGCCTGCGGCGGCGGCAGCCGCCGGATTCGACGCGGTGGAGCTGTGGTGGCCCTGGCCGGAGGAGCCGGTGCCGGAGCCGTCGGAACTCGCCGCCCTGCGCCGTGCGCTGAAGGACGCCGGTACACAGCTCGTGGGACTGAACTTCTACGCGGGCCGGCTGCCCGGCCCGGACCGGGGTGCGCTCTCGCTCCCGGGTGCGGAGTCGGAGCGGTTCCGCGCGAACGTCGAAGTGGCCGCGGCCTTCGCGGAATCGGTCGGATGCGGGGCGCTCAACGCGCTGTACGGGAATCGCGTCGCATCCGCCACCGGACAGGACGAACTCGCCCTGGAGAACCTGGCCTTCGCGGCCCGCGCCGCCGACCGGATCGGGGCTGTGCTGCTCGTCGAAGCGCTGAACGCGGCCGAGTCGCCGCAGTATCCGGTGACCACCGTGGACCGTGCTGCGGACGTGGCGGATGCGGTGAACGCCGCGACGGGGCTGGGCAATACGAAGGTCCTGCTGGACCTGTATCACGTGGCGATGGGCGGGGCTGACGTCGAGGCGGCCGTCGACCGCCACGCGGCGAGCGCCGGTCACGTCCAGATCGCCGACGTGCCGGGGAGAGGAGCACCCGGCACGGGCTCGCTCCCCCTGGGGAAGCTCGTGCAGCGGGTGCGGGACGCGGGCTACGAGGGGTGGATCGGGCTGGAGTACCTGGCGGGCGGCCGGCCGAGCGCGGACGCATTCGGCTGGCTGCACTGACCGGACGCCACGGCCAACGGACACCACAACCGATGGAAGGAACACCATGCGCATCGCCTGGATAGGCCTCGGCATCATGGGCTCCCCCATGGCCGAGAACCTCCTCAAGGCCGGCCACCCGGTCACGGGGTACACCCTCGAACCGCACAAGCTCGACCGCCTCGCCGCCGCGGGCGGCACCCCGGCCGCCTCCGTCGCCGACGCGGTCCGCGGCGCGGACGTCGTCGTGACCATGCTCCCGGCCGACCCGGACGTCACGGCCGTCGCCGAGGAGATCCTGGCCCACGCCGCCCCCGGCACCCTCCTCCTCGACATGTCCACCGTCTCCCCCGGCACCGCCGCCCGCCTCGCAACCGCCTGCGCCGCCAAGGGCGTCCGCTTCCTCGACGCTCCCGTCTCCGGCGGGGAGGCCGGAGCCGTCGAGGGCTCGCTCTCCGTCATGGCCGGCGGCCCGGCGGCCGACTTCCGCGCCGCCGCACCGCTGTTCGCGGCGCTCGGCACCACCGTCGTCCACTGCGGCAGCGCCCCCGGTTCCGGCCAGACCGTCAAGGCCGCCAACCAGCTGATCGTCGCCGTGAACCTCCAGGCCTGCGCCGAGGCCGTCGTCTTCCTCCGGAAGTCCGGCGTGGACCTCGACGCCGCCCTCGACGTCCTCGCGGGCGGACTCGCCGGCTCGACGGTCCTGACGCGCAAGCGGCGCAACTTCACCGACCGCACCTACGCCCCGGGATTCCGGATCGACCTGCACCACAAGGACATGGGCATCGTCACCGCCGCCGCCCGCGAGGCCGGCGCCGCCCTCCCCGTCGGCGGCGTGGTCGCGGAACTCGTCGCCGCACTCCGCGCGCAGGGGGACGGCGCCCTGGACCACTCCGCACTGCTGCGCGGGGTGGAACGGCTCTCCGGCATCTCACCCGAGGAGTAGACGTGCCCACCATGCCCGCCATGCACGCCGCCGTGCACATCCTCAAGGACGAGGGCGTCGACATCGCCTTCGGCTGCCCCGGCGCCGCCGTCCTCCCCCTCTACCAGGCGATGCAGCAACTCGGCGGCATCGACCACCTGATCGTCCGCCACGAGGAGGGCGCCGCGCACATGGCCGACGGCTGGGCCCGCACCAACGGCAGGCCCGGCGTCGCCATCGCCACCTCCGGCCCCGGCGGCACCAACCTCGTCACCGGCCTCTACACCGCCTTCGCCGACTCGATCCCGATGGTGTGCATCACCGGCCAGGCCGTCTCCGCCAAACTGCACCAAGAGGCCTTCCAGGCCGTCGACATCGTCGGCGTCGCCCGGCCCGTCACCAAGTGGGCCGTACAGGTCAAGGAGGCGGCACAGATCCCGTGGATCTTCCGCGAGGCGTTCCGGGTCGCGCGCACCGGGCGGCCGGGGCCGGTGCTCATCGACATCCCGGTCGACGTCGCGAAGCGCGAGATCGCGTACGACCCCGCCCTCGACACCCGGCTGCCCGTCGCGCCTGTCGCGCCTCATCCCCCGTGCGTCGAGGCCGCGTTGGACCTGCTGCTCGCCGCCGAGCGGCCGCTGGTCCTGGCGGGCGGCGGGGTGATCCTGGCCGACGCGACGGCGGAACTGCGGGCGCTGGTCGAACACCTCCGGGTGCCCTTCCAGGTGACCCTGATGGGCAAGGGCGTCATCGAGGACGACCACGAGCTGCACCTGGGCACCACGGGCATCCAGACCTCGCAGCGCTACGCCAACGCCTCGTTCCTGGAGGCCGACTTCGTCCTCGCCGTGGGCGCCCGCTTCGGCGACCGGCACACCGGGGCGGACACCGCCGTCTACCGGGGCGACCGGACCTTCGTGCACGTCGACGTCGAACCCACCCAGCTCGGCCGGGTCATCGCGCCGGACCTGGGCATCGTCTCCGACGCGCGGCTCTTCCTCGCCGCCCTGCTCGACGCGGCCCGGGCCCGCGGCGCCCGGCCCCGCACCGCCGCCTGGACGGCACGCTGCCGCGAGCTCAAACGCACCCTCACCCGCCGCGAGGACTTCGACGACGTCCCCGTCAAGGCACCCCGCGTGTACAAGGAGATCAACGAAGTCTTCGGCGAGGACACCTACTTCGTCACCGCCATCGGTCTCTACCAGATCTGGGGCGGCCAGCACCAGAAGGCCCATCTGCCCCGCCACTACCAGGTGTGCGGCCAGGCCGGGCCGCTCGGCTGGGAGCTGCCCGCCGCCATCGGCGTCAAGAAGGCCCTGGAGGGCATGGGCCGCGGCAGTACCGAGGTCGTCGGCATCGTCGGCGACTACGGCTTCCAGTACACGGTGGAGGAGCTGGCCGTGGCGGCGCAGTACGACGTGCCGCTCGTCCTGATCATGCTCAACAACACCTATCTGGGCCTGATCCGCCAGGCCTCCGCCGGCTACGGGATGAACTACCAGGTCGACATCCACTACGACGAGACGGGCACCGACAACGTCAAGATCATGGAGGCTTACAGCTGTTCCGGCCGTCGCGTCACCGACCCGGCCGGCATCCGCCCGGCGATCGAGTGGGCCCGCAAGGAGGCGGTGGCGACGTCCCGTCCGGCACTCGTCGAAATCATGATCGAACGGGAATCCAACACTCCGCACGGCCAGAACATCGACTCGGTACAGGAGTTCGAGAGCGCCCCGTAAGGGGCGCGGGGCGGTTCATTGTGCGGCTCCGCCGCGTGGGCGCGAGCAACCACAAACAGCCCGCACCCGAAGATCCGCGCCTCCGGCGGAACCACGGCTTACCGAATCGCTCCCCCGAGCGCTCCGCATCGTGGACGATGGGGTCCCATACCCCGCCCTCCATACCCCGCTGGAGCCGAAGATGGCCAAGAGCGTGCCGGTGCACTGCCCCACGTGCCACCGGGAGCACTCCTTCACCCCTCCCACCTTCCCCTGCGCCTGCGGCGCTCCCCTCACCCTCCCCGTCCTGCCGGACGCGGCACCCGAGTTACTCGGGCACCGCACCTGGCGGGACTCCTGGGTGTCGGTGCGCTGCACCGCCTGCGACCGCGAAGGCCAGTGGCCGCGGCCGGAGTTCGGCTGCTCGTGCGGCGCCGTGATGCGGCTGCCGGTGCCGGCGGGCGAAGCCGCCGCACCGGACGATCCCGCGCACGGGCAGCCCG
The DNA here is from genome assembly GCF_047456005.1 of Streptoverticillium reticulum. Lineage (NCBI taxonomy): Bacteria > Bacillati > Actinomycetota > Actinomycetes > Kitasatosporales > Streptomycetaceae > Streptomyces > Streptoverticillium reticulum. The sequence continues at coordinate 2,077,385 of NZ_CP179755.1, forward strand.
GACAGCGGGCCGCGGTGCGCCCCGCCTTCCGGCCCGTCGCCATCCGCACCGAACGCGATGCGATCATGGCGGCCGAACGGTACCTGCGCTGGCTCGGCTTCACCGACGTGCGCCGTCCCGGCAGCTGCCCGGCCCCCGCCGTGGCGGGAGTGGACCTGCGCGCCACCGGCCTCGTCGCCCGGGTCGACCCGACGACCCTCCCCACCACACTGCGCGACGTCGAATGCCTGTGGCTGCACGGCCTCCTGGACTCCGCGGCCTCCGTCTGCTTCTCCCTGGCCGGGTACGCGCCGGACGCCCGGTGCCGCGCCGACGACCTGTGCGTGCCGCTCTTCGTCCTGGACCTCGCCGGGACGCCGCAGCCGTTGAACGACTGGGCGGACGAACTGGTGAAGCGGCCGGGGCGCGGCTGAGCCGCGCCCCGAAGGGGCGGGGGGAACTGCGCGACGAGCCACGACGCACCCGCAGCCGAGGTATCCGGGGCTTCGCCCCGGATACCTCGGTAGTGCGTCGGCTGCACGCCGGTGGGGGCTGATCGCGCAGTTCCCCGCGCCCCTGACGGGGCGCCGTGCTTACGGCGCCAACGCGGCCGCCTGCTCCCTCAGTTCCACCTTGCGTACCTTGCCGCTCACCGTCATCGGGAACGTCTCCAGGATCCGCACGTACCGCGGCACCTTGTAGTGCGCCAGCCTCCCCCTGCAGAAGCGTGCGAGCTCCTCGCGGCTGAGCGTTTCCGCCGGGTTCCGCAGGATCACGCAGGCCATGATCTCCTCGCCGTACTTCTCGTCCGGCACCCCGACGACCTGTACGTCGGCGATCTTCGGGTGGGTGTGGAGGAACTCCTCGATCTCCCGCGGATAGACGTTCTCCCCGCCCCTGATGATCATGTCCTTGATGCGGCCGACGATCCGGACGAAGCCCTCCTCGTCCATCACCGCCAGGTCGCCGGTGTGCATCCAGCCTTCGCCGTCGATCGCCTCGGCCGTGCGCTCCGGGTCGTTCCAGTAGCCGAGCATCACCGAGTACCCCCGGGTGCACAGCTCCCCCGGCTCCCCGCGCGGCACGATCTCGCCCGTCGCGGCGTCGACGACCTTCACCTCGACGTGCGGCAGCACCCGCCCCACCGTCCCGGTGCGCCGCTCCAGGTCGTCGTCCCGGCCCGTCTGGGTGGAGACCGGCGAGGTCTCCGTCATGCCGTAGCAGATGGCGACTTCGGCCATGTGCATCTCCGCCACCACCCGCCTCATCACCTCTGCCGGGCAGGGCGATCCGGCCATGATGCCCGTGCGCAGCGACGACAGGTCGTACGTGGCGAAGTCGGGCAGGGCGAGCTCGGCGATGAACATCGTCGGGACCCCGTACAGTGCCGTGCAGCGCTCGCGCTCGACGGCGTGCAGCGCAGCAGTGGCGTCGAAGGACGGAGCCGTCACGACGATGCAGGCGCCATGCGAGGTGGCCGCCAGGTTCCCCATGACCATGCCGAAGCAGTGGTAGAAGGGCACGGGCAGCGCGATGCGGTCCGCCGCGGTGTAGCCGAGGGCCTCCCCCACGGAATGGCCGTTGTTGAGGATGTTGCGATGGGAGAGCGTGGCCCCCTTCGCGAAGCCGGTGGTACCCGAGGTGTACTGGATGTTGACCGGGTCCTCGCAGCGGATGCCCGCCTCGCGCACGGCGAGCCGGGCCGGGTCGGTGCTCCGGCCGAGCTCGACGAGCCCGGTCCAGGTCGGGTCGTCGATGTAGACGACGTCGCGCAGGGCCGGACAGCCGGAACGCACCTGCTCAACCATGCGCCGGTAGTCGCTGGTGCGGTGCTCGACGGAGGAGACGAGCAGCGAGATGCCCGCCTGGCGCAGCACGTAGTCCAGTTCGTGCACCCGGTAGGCGGGGTTGACGTTGACCATGACGGCGCCGATGCGGGCGGTGGCGTACTGGACCAGCACCCACTCCGGGCAGTTGACCGCCCAGATGCCCACCCGGTCGCCCTTGGCCACCCCCTTGGCGAGCAGCCCGAGCGCGACCTCCTCGACCGCCCGGCCGAACTCCGCGTACGTCCAGCGGCGTCCGCTCGGGACGTCGACGAGCGCTTCGCGGTCCCCGAAGGCCGCGACCGTGCGGGCCAGATTGGCGCCGATGGTCTCCTCCAACAGCGGGGTGTCGGTGGGGCCCGCCGCATAGGAGAGCGGGAGAGCGCTCACCGGTGGTCCTCCTCCCGGTACTCGGCCGTCCCGTCGCCCTGCGCGGTGCGCTCGCGCAGCTCGATGCGGCGGATCTTGCCGGACACGGTCTTGGGCAGCTCCGCGAACTCCAGGCGGCGGATGCGCTTGTAGGGGGCGAGCACGGCGCGCGAGTGGGAGAAGAGGGCCGCGGCCGTCTCCGGTCCGGGCTCCCATCCCTCGGCGAGGACGACGTAGGCCTTGGGCACGGACAGCCGCACGGGATCGGGCGCGGGGACGACCGCGGCCTCGGCCACCGCCTCGTGTTCGAGGAGGGCACTTTCGAGCTCGAAGGGGGAGATCTTGTAGTCGCTCGACTTGAACACGTCGTCACGGCGCCCGACATAGCGGATGTACCCGTCCGCGTCCCGCGCCCCGATGTCCCCGGTGCGGTAGTAACCGCCCTCCATCGCCTCGGCCGTGCGCTCGGGGTCGCCCGCGTACCCGGTCATCACACCGACCGGCAGGGCCGAGAGGTCGACGGCGATCTCGCCCTCGTCGGCGGGCTCCCCCGTGTGCGGGTCGAGCAGGACGACGGTGAATCCGGGGCTGGGCCGGCCCATGGAGCCCGTCTTGAGCAGCTGGCCGGGCGGGTTGGCGACCTGGACCGTGGTCTCGGTCTGGCCGAAGCCGTCGCGGATGGTCACTCCCCACGAGCGCCGCACCGCCTCGATGACCTCGGGGTTGAGCGGCTCGCCCGCGGAGACGGCCTCGCGGGGCGGGGTGCGCAGCGCGCCGAGGTCGGCCTGGATGAGCATGCGCCACACGGTGGGCGGGGCGCAGAAGGTGGTGACGCCGCAGCGGTCCATCTCGGCCATGAGACGCGCGGCGTCGAAGCGGGTGTAGTGGTGCACGAAGACGGTGGCTTCGGCGTTCCAGGGGGCGAAGAGGTTGGACCAGGCGTGCTTGGCCCAGCCCGGCGAGGAGATGTTGAGGTGGACGTCGCCGGGCCGCAGGCCGATCCAGTACATGGTGGTCAAGTGGCCGACGGGGTAGGACACATGGGTGTGCTCGACGAGCTTGGGGCGATCGGTAGTACCGGAGGTGAAGTAGAGGAGCAGGGGGTCGCCAGCCCGGGTGGGCCCGTCGGGGGTGAAGCCGGCGGGGGCGGTGCGGGAGTCCTCGTAGGCGAGCCACGGTCCTCCGGGCGGGGTGTCTCCGACGCAGATACGCGTGTAATCGCCCGGCACGTCCGTGAACTTGGCGGTGTCCCCGGACCGGACGACCACGTGCCGCGCGCGGCCGCGCGCGATGCGGTCGGCGAGGTCGGCGGGGCCCAGCAACGGGGTGGCCGGGATGACGACGGCGCGCAGCTTCATGGCGGCCAGGGCCGTCTCCCACAGCTCGGCCTGGTTGCCGAGCATGACGAGGACGCGGTCGCCGGCCCGTACCCCGTGGCCGCGCAGCCAGTTGGCCACCTGGTCCGAGCGGCGGCGCAGGGCGTCGAAGGAGTGGCGCTCCTCGCTGCCGTCCTCCTCCACGATCCACAGGGCGGTGCGGTCGTTGCCCTCGGCGATGCGGTCGAACCAGTCGAGCGCCCAGTTGAACATCTCGGGCCTCGGCCAGGCAAAGCCGTCGTACGCCGCCTTGTAGTCCTCGCGGTGGGCGAGCAGGAAATCCCGTGCGGCCCGGAATCCGCTCGCGGCCCCGTTCTCGTCGGCGGGTTTCGTTGCCGTCACTGTTCCTCCTGATCACTGCTGCGTTGTTGCTGCGTTGCTCCTGCGTTCTGCTGCGTTGCCGTGCTGTCGCCGGTGGTGCAGGACAGCCCCCGGTCCGGCATGCGGAATGCCGTGGTCCGCCCCAGACTGGACAGGCGGCGGCGATCGTCGGCGTTCGGCACAGGCCCATTCACAGGCCCACGTCAACGAGCCGTCAAGGGTGCACCGGGCAGGGTCAACAGGCTGTCAAGGAGGCGCTCGTCCGGCACAGGTCCGGGCATAGCGTGAGCGACGCAGCTCCCACTCCTCCCGAGGACCGTCATGCATCTCAGCCGTACCCCCTCCGAGGCGGCCGCAGTCGCCGCCGTCATCAGCGACATCACGGGCGACTCCTCCCGCGCCGACGACGGGGAACCCTCCCATCCCGTGACCGCCCCGCGCGCCACCGAGCCCCTGTACGTGCCCGTACGGCGCTGCCGCGGCGGCTACGCGCTCCGCGTCTTCCGCACCCCCCTCGGCTCCCGCACGGCCGTCGCCTTCACCTCCGGGCGGCGGCTCCTCGACTGTCTGGGCCCCGGAGCGGACTCCGTGCGCCTCTCCCTCCCCGCGGTACGGGCCCTGGCCGAGCCCCTCGGCGTCGCCCTGGTCTCCGTGGACCCGCAGCTGACGGCCCCCGCCGTGACGTCCCTCCCCGAGGGCCCCGAGCTCCTTCCGGTCACCCCCGCCTGACCTCCGCCGTCCGGCCCCCGCACCGCACCACTGCCCGCCGCACCACCCGAAGGAGGCCCTTCGTGTCCCTTCCCCTTGCCTCCGCCGCCGCACCCCGGCTGCCGCACCCGTCCCCTCCCCCCACCGCTCCCCTCTGGCCCGCGTCCTTCGCCGAGCCGTTCCCGGGCGGCGTCCCGGCCGTCGGAGGCGTCCCGCTCGCCGAACTCGCCGACCGCTTCGGCACCCCCGCCTACGTCATCGACGAGGGCGAGATCCGGGCCCGCGCCCGCGCCTGGAAGGCGGCCCTGCCCGACGCCGACGTCGCCTACGCCGGCAAGGCCTTCCTCACCCGCGCCATGATCCGCTGGATCGCCGAGGAGGGCCTCCACCTGGACGTCTGCTCGGCCGGCGAGCTCGAACTCGCCGCCCACGCGGGCTTCCCCGCCGAGCGCATCATCCTGCACGGCAACGCCAAGAGCCCCGACGACCTGCGCACCGCCCTGCGCCTGGGCGTGGGCCGCATCGTCATCGACAGCACCTGCGAGATCGCCCGCATCGCCTCCCTGGTGCCCGCGGGCGCACGGCAGCGCGTGCTGGTCCGCGTGGTGCCGGGCGTGACGGCCGGTGCGCACGTGGCCGTGCAGACCGGGATGGAGGGCCAGAAGTTCGGCCTGCCCGTCGCCGGCGGCGAGGCGGAGGAGGCGGTGGCCCGGATCCTGGGCCAGCCCCGCCTCGAACTGGTCGGCCTGCACTGCCACCTGGGCTCCCAGATCGCCTCCGTGAACCCGTACGTCACGGCCGTGCGCCGCCTGGTGACCCTGCTGGAACGCCTGCGCGACGTGCACGGCGTGACCTTCCCCGAACTCGACCTCGGCGGCGGCTTCGCCATCGCCTACCGCGACGGCGACCACGCCATCGACCCGCGCGCATACGCCGAACGGGTGACGGCCGAGCTCTCCCTCCGCTGCGCCCACGCCGACCTTCCGGTCCCCCGCCTCACGGTCGAGCCCGGCCGCTGGATCGCGGGCCCGGCGGGTGTCGCCCTCTACCGCGTCCTGGCCGTCAAGACCACGGGCAGCCACACCTTCGTCGCCGTCGACGGCGGCATGAGCGACAACCCCCGCCCGGCCCTCTACGGCGTCCGCTACACGGTCCGCCTGGTGGGACGCACCTCACCGGTGCCGGTCCGCACCATGACCGTGGTCGGCCGCCACTGCGAGGCCGGCGACGTCCTCGCCGAGGACGTCCCGCTCCCGGGCGACATCCGGCCCGGGGACGTCCTGGCGGTCCCGGCGTCGGGTGCGTATCACGTGTCAATGGCCTCGGCCTACAACCTGGTGGGCCGACCGCCGGTGGTCGCGGTCGCGGACGGCCGGGCCCGGCTCCTGGTGCGCCGGGAGACGCTGGAGGATTTGCGGGGGCGTGACGTCGGGGAGTGAGCACGGGGGCACGCGGAGTGGCCGATCGGCGCTAGCATGGCTTGACAACAGACCTGTGGTCCAGGGGGAGTTGAGCCATGGCCGGTGTACGGTACGGCAACCCGAAAACCGGCTGGGAGTTCTTCGGCACCGAGTTGAAGCGGCTCCGGGAAGCGGCAGGGCTCACCCAGCAGCAGTTGGGGAGCCGCATCTTCTGCTCCGCTGCGTACATCGGCCAGTTCGAGACGGCGATCCGCAAGCCGCAGCTGTATCTGGCCGAGCAGATGGACATCGTGCTCGGAACGGACGGCTTGCTCGGCCGCCTGTGCAAGAAGCTGGTCGAAAGCTCGCCCTATGTCGGCTACTTCGCGGAGGCGGTATACCTCGAAGGCATCGCCGTCACCATCCGGGAGTTCGCAACGATGTTCGTCCCGGGTCTGCTTCAGACGGCGGCCTACGCCCGGGCCGTCTGCCTGGCCAGTCGTCCCGTAGCACCCGAAGAATGGATCGAGAACAAGGTCGCCGCGCGACTCGACCGTGGGCGCCTTCTGGACCATCCGACCAAGCCCGCCTTCTGGGCAGTTCTCGACGAGAGCGTCCTCAGGCGTGTGGTGGGCGGAGCCGCCGTCATGCACGAACAGCTCCGTCACCTTGTGGAACTGGTGCAGAGGCGCCGCATCATCCTTCAGGTGCTGCCCTTCGGAGCGGGCGCCCCGGCCCTCTCGGGGATGCTCACGCTCATGACCTTCGAGGACGCACCTCCCGTGGCCTACCACGAGGGGCCGAAGACGGGCAATCTCCTGGATGATCCGGCTGCAGTCACGCACTGCGAGCTGACTTACGATCACGTCAGGGCCGCTGCGTTGTCCCCGGAGGCGTCCCTAACCCTGATCCGTTCAGCAGCAGAGGACTACGCAAGATGAGCACCTGGCAAACGTGGCGCAAGAGCACGTACAGCGACGGCGAAGGCGGAAGCTGCGTGGAAGTAGGGCTTCGGGAAGCGACCGTCCGAGCAGCTTGGCGCAAGAGCGCACACAGCGACGGAGCCGGCGGTAGCTGCCTGGAGATATCCGACGCCCTCCCCGGCACAGTCCCCATACGCGACAGCAAGACGGCCCCGGCAGGCCCCGCGCTAGCGGTCCCGGCCGGGGCCTGGTCGTTGTTCGTGGCGGCCGTCAAGGCCGACGCGTGGGTACGGGGTGCAGGCGCCGTCCGTACTCTTTAGGCTCGTAGTACGGACGTACCCGCCGATCACGGCACGTGGAGCTCCCATGACCACTCCCCGGGACCTGGCCATCATCGCCATGGGCACGACCCCAGGCCACCCCGTGGAACAGGGCCGGCTGTCGCTCGCGCTCGCGGGAGCGGAGTTGATCGACCTCCTGGCCGCGGAGGCCGTCACGCTGGACGACGACCGGATCGTGCCCGGCCGCGCGGCGGTCACGGCCGACCGCCTGCTGGACGAGGCCGCGGCGGCGCTCACCCGCGAGGCGCCGTACGAGTCCGTCGACGACTGGCTGTGGCGCAGAGGCCGCGGGCTCGCCGCGGCCTATACGGCCGCCCTGGAGGCGGACGGGCAGCTCACGCGGCAGCGCCCACACTGGAAGCCCTTCGGTGCCGGCCGGGCGACCCTGACCGACTCGCTCGACCGCCGCCTGGCGGAGGACCGTTGGGCCGCGGACGAACCCGTCCTCACCGCGCTCGCCACGGCTGTCGGGATCCGCGACGAGGGGCCGGAGGACATCCCGGTCCCGGCCGACGACGTGACCGCGACCGTACTGGCCGCGGTCAACGACGCCCTGCTGGAACTGGAAGCCGCCCGGCAGCGACGGGACATCGAGCAGGCGGCCTTCGACAACATCTGGCGGGGCCAGTGACGGCCAAGCGCTCCGCGGGACGTGCAGGGTGTCAACTGCGGGCTCATCGTGGCTGATCGCGCGGTTCCCCGCACCACCTACGGACCGACGAGGCCGCAGGCCCACACGTACCGGACCGGCGCCCAGCAAGACCTTCCGACAGCAGAAACCCTCAGTTTCGAGCGCCCAGAGTGAGGGTTTCTGCTGTCGGAACGGGACGCTCCGCACCGCGCCCCAACACCACCGCACCGCCCGCCGCCAGCGTGCCCAGCACCAGGCATCCCGCCCACACCGGCGCGCCCCCGAAGCAGCCGAAGGTCCAGCCGCCCGCCAGCGGGGCGGCAACTGCGGCCAGGGCCCAGGTCATTGCGTACAGCCCCTGGTACCGGCCCTGAAGACCCGGCGGGGCGAGCCGCGCGACGACGGCGTTGCTCGTCGGCATCGCGATCGCCTCGCCCAGCGTCCACACGGCGACGCACGCGGCGAACCCCGCGGCGCTGTGCGCGAACGCGGTCGACGCCATGCCCACGCCGAGCAGCAACGCGCCGGCCGCCAGCAGGCGACTGTCGTCGCAGCGCTCGGCCAGCCGTGCCACCAGCGGCTGGAACACCACGATGACCGCCCCGTTGACGGCGCTCACCAGCCCGTACACCGCGGGCGACAGCCCGGCCTCCCGCATGGCGATGGGCTGGGTCACCTGGTACTGGGTGTAGACCACGACGATGCCGAAGACGGTCAGCAGGAGGGTGATCAGTGCGCGGTCACGGACGGCGTGCAGCAGGCCCGGTCCGGAAGCGGCCTCCTTCTCCTCGGCGTTGGTGGCCCGTACCTCCGGGACGCGCCAGGCGATCAGGACCGCGCACAGCGCCGTCGTCAGCGCGTCCCCGGCGAACAGCCACCGGTAGTCGTGCCCGGCCAGCAGGCCCGCCAGGACCGGGGCCGCGGCGAAGCCGAGGTTCACGGCCCAGTAGTGGAGGGCGTACGCGCGCTTCCGGTCCTGCTCCGGCACCACATCGGCGACGAGCGCAGACAGCACCGGCGCCGCCCCGAAGGCCGTAAAGCCCAGGACGAAGGCGAGCACCGCGATCAGGGGCAGCCCGTCCGCGAAGCCGACCGCCAACGTCGCGGCCGCGGCCGCCAGTTGTGCCACCAGCAGGGTCGGGCGCCGGCCGAAGCGGTCGGCGGCGACTCCGGCCGCCACGGTCGAGGCCACGCCGCCGGCCCCGTAGAGGGTGGCGACCAGGCCGACCTGTGCGGGGCCGAACCCCTGCCGGCCGGTGAGGTAGTAGGCGAAGAACGGGACCACGAAGGAGCCCGCGTAGTTGACCAGACTGCCGGCCCACACCCACCAGTACGCCGCAGGAAAACGCCCCCGCTTCATCTGCCCACCCCCGCCATCACCGTCGTCTGCGGCCCACCCACCATCGGATCACTGCCGTCCCCAGTGCGAGAACGGCCAGGGCGGCCACCACGATCATGCCTTTGATCAGACGGTCCACGATCAACTCATGGAGGAATGAGGACGGTTCCATGGTGATGGCGATGACGATCACCGTCGGGCGTCCCGTCGCCGCGCTGCCGCCCGCAGCACCGCCCGTGCCGCCGGCTCCGCATACCGGCGCGCCTCGTCGAGCCTGCCCCTCCGCTTCAGCGACAGCGCCACGGCGAAGATCACCAGGGCCAGCACGACGATGCCGCCGGCCAGCACGCCGAACCTGATGAGCATGAAGTCGAGGTACCTCTGCACGGACGTCCTCCCGGGCATTTTTTTATCACGGTCGTGATACCAAGGAAGTTATCACGGCCGTGATAAAAAGAGAGCATGCCCAAGCTCGTGGACCCCGACGCCCGCCGCCGCGACGTCGTCGACGCCCTCTTCCGCGTCGTCGTACGGGACGGCCTCCAACGGGCCTCGCTGCGCGCCGTGGCCGACGAGGCCGGGCTCAACATCGGGTCCGTGCGGCACTACTTCGCCAACCAGCAAGAACTGATGGACTTCGCCATGCAGGCGATGCTCGACCGCCTCGACGAGCGGCTCCAGCAGCACATCGAGCGCATCGGGAACCTGGGCGACCACCCCCGCGAGGACCGACTCCGCCTCGCCGCGGACTTCCTGGCCGAGTTGCTCCCCCTCGACGGGCGCCGCCGCGCCGAAGTCACCGTCTTCCTCGACTTCAACGCCGCGGCCCGCACCGACCCCGCCTTCGCCGCCCTCTCCCGCCGGACCGCCACGGACACCCGACGGCTCACCCACCGCGTCCTGACCCGGCTCGACGAGACCGGAACCCTGCGCCCCGGCCGCGACCTGGCGTTCGAGACCGAGCGCCTGGCCTCCCTCCTGGACGGCCTCGGCCTCAGCGCTGTGCTGCACCCGGACGTTCTCGACGTGCAGACCTGCGCCGGTGTGCTGCGCGCCCATCTCGACGACCTGTGCGGGGACGGGTAGAAACCACCCCATGACTGTCTACGCGATAGCCCAGATATCGATCCACGACCGCCCCCGCTACGAGCGCTACGTGGCCGCCTTCATGCCCGTACTCAACCGGTACGGCGGCCGGTTGCTGGCCGCGGACGAGCGGGTGGAAGTGGTCGAGGGCGAGTGGAACCGCGACAAGGTGATCGTCGTGGCCTTCCCCGACCGGGACGCGTTCGCCCGCTGGGCCGACTCGCCCGAGTACCGCGAGATCGCCGAGGACCGGCACGCGGGCACCGACGGCGTGGTCCTGCTGGTCAACGGCACAGGCTGAGCGCGCCGTTCACTCCGGGTACCGCCCCGTCCGCACCCACTCCTCGATCGGTGCCCGGTCCGCCAGGCCCACGTACTCGATCCGCGCCCCCAGCAGGTCCGGCGCGGTGATGACCGCGAACGGAGTTTCTCCCGGGGCCGGGCGGAAGTACGCGTCGATCCCCACGCCCTGCCGCTCCAACTGCTCCAGCCGCGCCGCCATGTCCGGCTCCCACACCCCGTAGTAGAGGATCCTGCCGCAGTGTTCGGCGGAGATGATGCCGTCCCCTGCGGCCTGGATGAGCTCGTAGTACGGGGCTCCCGTGCGGGAGAACACCGCGGTCAGCTCGGCGGGGTGCGGGTCCGGGTCCTCCAGCAGCGGGATGCGGAAGACGTGCGGCTCGGTGAACTCGACGCCGAGGACGTCGGAGTGGAGCGCCACCGCCTTCTCCAGGTCCGGGACCACCATGCCGACGTGGAACAGACCGTCCGGCACCGAGTCCGGCACCGGTGCCACCGTGCGGTACGTGGTCACCTCGGGGAACTCCTCCAGGCACGGCAGCAGCCTGGGCAGGAACTCCCGCAGGTAGGTGGTGCCGCGATGGAACTCCAGGGCCGCCTCGTCGCGGTACTCCTCGATGACGAGGCGGCGCAGCGGGGTGTCCTGGTCGCGGACGTAGTCGAAGCGCAAGCAGCCCGGTTCGTTGGCCAGGATGTCGTTGCGCAGTGCGGCCATCAGTGCGTCGAGTTCCTCTTCGCGGCCGGGTTTGACCTGTTGCTTCGCGGTCACGGTGATCATGTGCTGCACGCCCCCTGATCCCTCGGATTTCGGCAGCACCGAGTGAAGCAGGGGGCCGACGGGGCGGCAAATAAGCGGGAATCGGGCGGGCATTGGCCGTGTAATGGCCGGAGGCCACTGCGCCCCGAAGGGGCGCGGGGAACTGCGCGATCAGCCACCGACGGCCTGCTGCCGACGCACTGCCCCAGGGGTCCGGGGCGAAGCCCCGGGGACCTCGACTGCGGGCGCGTCGTGGCTTGTCGCGCAGTTCCCCGCGCCCCTTCGGGGCGCTAGGCCTCACGCCGTATGAGCCATCTCCGGCACCCACGGCCGGTTCCGCCGTGCCAGTTCCACCAGTGCCTGCACCGGCCGCTCCGCCGTGCCCAGGCCCGTGCGCCAGCGGGCCTCGATGCTGACCGGGGCGAGGCCGTCGCGCACGTCCAGTTCGACCAGCTCGCCCGCGTCCAGGTCCTGCTGGACCGCAAGGCTCGGCAGCAGTGCCAGCCCGCACCCGTGCGCGGCGAGCCGGCGCAGTGCGGCCAGCGAGCCGGTGACCATGCCGAGCCGCAGGTGCGGGGCCAGGTCGCGGCCGAAGCGGTCGACGAGCATCTGCGAGGTGCAGCCCGCCTCCGCGATCAGGAACTGCTCGTCCAGCAGCTTCTCCGCGGACAGCTCCGACACTCCGGCCAGCGGATGCCCGGGGCCCGCGACCGCCACCGTGCGGTCGTGGCCGACGACCGAGGACGGGCCCACCGCGCCCGTCCCGTTGTCGAACAGGAAGACCAGATCGAGTTCGCCGCCCGCCAGTTCCTCCTGGAGCGGGCCCCGGCCCGCCACCCGCAGCGTCACCTCGGCACCCGTGCCCGGGCCGGCCGCGCCGCGTTCGAAGGCAGCGAGGATGTCCGGAAGCCATGCGGCGGCGAGGGACTCCAGCGCCCCGATCCGCAGCCGGGGCACCCGGCCGCCGACCGCGCGCCGCATGCGCTCGTCCAGGGCCAGCGCCTCGCGCGCGTACGGCAGGAGCAGCCGGCCGGCCTCGCTGAGCGTGGTGCCCGTGGGGCCGCGGTGCAGCACCTCGGCGTCCAGCTCCTGCTCCAGGCGGCGCAGTTGGACGCTGAGGGTGGACTGGGCACAGCCGAGCCGTTCGGCGGCGGCCGAGATACCGCCGGAGTCGACGACCGAGACGAAGGCCCTGAGGTAGCGCGAATCCATGGCTTCAGTCTGCCGTTCCGGGGTGCCATCGGGAAGTCCGATGGGGCCATCGGAGAGCCGGTCTGGCCCGATGCCTTCCGCACCGCGACCCTGTGCGCATGTCCACTACGAATGACAGAGCGGCGCAGACGCCTGCCGCGCGTACCGTCCCGCCCGGCGCAGGGGATCGGGCGGCCCCTCGCAGCAGCAGGCCGGGGCTGCTCTTCGCGGGAGTGGTCGCGGGCAACTTCCTGGTGCTGCTCGACACTTCGATCCTGAACGTGGCGCTGCCGGACGTCCGGGACGACCTGGGTACTCCGGCCTCCGCCCTGCCGTGGGCCGCCGACGCCTACACCGTGGTCTTCGCGGGTCTGCTGCTGGTCGCTGGGGTGATCGCGGACCGGTTCGGGCCGCGGCGCGTGTACCGGTCGGCGCTGGTGGCCTTCGGTGCGGTGTCGCTGGCGTGTGCCGCCGCGCCGGACATCGGCTCGCTCATCGGGGGCCGGGCGCTGCTGGGGGTGACGGCCGCCGGGCTGGTGCCCGCCTCGCTGGCCCTGCTGGCCCGGCTCTTCCCGGAGCCCAAGGAGCGGATGCGCGCGGTGGGTTCGTGGGCGGCGCTCAGCAGCATCGGCCTGATCGCGGGGCCGGTGCTGGGCGGTGCACTGGTGGATGCGGGCGGCTGGCGGCTGGTGTTCCTGGTGAACCCGCCGATCGCGCTGCTCGCCCTGCTGGCGGCCCGGGGGCTGAGCGGGCACCGGCCCGAGTCCTCCGCCCGCGCCGACCGCACCGGGATGCTGCTGTCGGTCCTCGCGCTGGGCACGCTGACCTACGGGCTGATCGCCGCCAACACGGACGGCTGGGGACGGCCGTTGCCGCTCGTCGCACTGGCGGTGGCGGCCGGGGCGTTCGTCCTGCTGGCCGTGGCCGAACGGCGTGCCGAGTCGCCCGCCCTGCCGCCCGCGCTGACGCGGCTGCCGCGGGTACGGGCGGACCTGATCGCAGGCGGAATGGCCTCGTTCCTCTTCTACGGGCTGCTGTTCGCGCTGACCCAGTGGCTGGTGAACGAGCGCGGGCTGTCCCCGCTGCACACCGGGTTGTCGTTCCTGCCGATGACGCTGCCGATGTGCTTCATGCCGTACTTCACCGGCCGGATCGTGGCGCGCTGGGGTGCCCGGCACGTGCTGTACGCGGGGCTGGCACTGGACGCGGCGTCGGGTGCGGTGCTCGCGTTCTGCTCGCAGAACTCGCCCTTCGCACTGATCACCGTGGCGCAGGTGCTGCTGGCCTTCGGCTCCACGCTGGCGATCCCCGGTGCCACCGCGGACATGTCGGCCGCGGCTCCGACCGAGTTGGCGGCAACGGGCCAGGGTGCGCTCAACGCCTGCCGGCAGGCGGGTGCCGCGCTGGGTGTCGCGGTGCTGGGCACGCAGGCCACGCTGCACGCCTCGGGGGTGGTGCTGGCCGTGGGCGCCGTCGTGGCACTGGGCCTGGTGGCGGCGGCGCGGCCGGCCGCCAAGTAATCCTGTTCCCCGCACCCCGTGCCCCAAAGGGGCGCGGGGAACTGCGCGAGCAACCCAAACCGACCCGCAGCCGAAAATCTGCGCACCCAGCGGGGCGCTAGCCCCACATCTGCGCCTGCAGCAGCAACACCCCGTGCACCAGCTGCACATGCGGCTGCGGCAACCCCCCGGCCCGAGTGGTCAGGTACACCGTATTGATCGGCGGCACCTCCGGCTCCAGCAGCGGCACCACTTCACCGCGCACAAGCTCCTCCCTGCACAAGTACGTCGGCAGGACGGAGATGCCGGCCGAGGCGCGTACGGCCGCCAGCACGCCGCGCAGGTCGGGCACCACCACGGCGGGCACGGTCCCGGGGACGTCCTCGAAGACGCTGCGCCAGTAGCAGCGCAGGTAGGGCAGGGACTCGGCGTAGGCGACGACGGGGTACTTCTCCAGGACCGCGGGGCCCTCCTCCGGCAGCCGGTCCACGGGGATCTCGTCGCGCAGCCGGCGCGAGGCGAGCAGCACGTACTCCTCGTCGAAGAGCGGGTGGGCGGAGAAGGCCCGGGCGCGCGGCCGCCTGGTGGTGAGCACCAGGTCGTAGCGGCCGTCCGCGAGTTCCTGCAGCAGCTCTTCGGAGGGTCCGAAGCCGAGCCGCAACTGCAGGCCCTGCTGGACGAGTTCGCCGAGGGCGGGCAGGACGCGGGTGGTGAGGAGTTCGTTGGGGCCGCCGAGGCGGACGGGTCTGCTGCTCATCGACTTCGGGCAGGCCACGAGTCGGTCGACGACCGCGCCCAGGGCGTCGATGGGCGCCTGGACGTCGCGCATGAGCGTTTCTGCAGTCTCCGTGGGGCGGACCCCTTCCGGGAGCCGCTCGAACAGCGGTCTGCCGAGCTTCTTCTCCAGACCCCGGATCTGCTGGGTGACCGCGGGCTGGGAGAGTCCCAGCTCCCGCGCCGCGCGGGTGAACGAGCCGCGCCGGTAGACGGAGACGAATGTGCGCAACCAGCTCAACCGCAGTTCCTGCATGGTGGCTTCCCCCCGTTTGCACCATCATCTGTGTGTTCGCTGTTCATTCGCTCGGACGCTCGGCGTTGCCGAGCCGTTGCAGTACGGCACCGGTGACGGCACCGGTCTTTGCGGACCCCGGGCCGCCGGATCGTGCGGAAGCACCAGCTCCTCCCCGGGAAGCCGGTGCTTCGTCGCTGCGGTGTCGCCTGCTGCCGCGGTCAGTGCCGCAGCGCCTCCAGGGCCAGTTGGGCCACGCGGTGCGCGGAGGCCGGGTTCTGCCCGGTCACGAGGCGGCCGTCGGCCACGGCGTGCTCGGTGAAGTCGGCCGCCTTGGTGAACTTCGCGCCGCGCCGCACGAGCGTGCTCTCCAGCAGGAAGGGCACGACGCCGGTGAGGCCGACGGCGGCCTCCTCCGCGTCGGTGAAGGACGAGACCTGCTTGCCCTCGACGAGGTGACTGCCGTCGGAGAGGCGCACGTTCACCAGCCCGGCCGGGCCGTGGCAGACGGCGGCCACCACTCCCCCGCGCTCGTACACCCCGGCCGCCAGTCCGGCCAGGGCGGTGGCGTCGGGGAAGTCCCACATGGTGCCGTGCCCGCCGGCGTAGAAGAGGATGTCCACGTCCTCGGCGGCCACCTGCCCGGCTGCGGGCGTGGCGGCCAGGGCCTCCCGGTGGTCCCGGAGGAAGTCCGCGACGACGGTGTCGCCGGGCTTGACGCCGTCCTGCGGCGGGTTCCCGCCCAGGACCGAGACGAAGCCGATCTCGCAGCCTGCAGCCCTGAACACCCGGGCTGGGTGGGCGACTTCGGGTACGTAGAAGCCGGTTCTCCGGCCGGTGTCGCCCAGCTCTCCGTGGCTGGTCAGGGCGAATCGTACTTTCACCGTCATGACGAGTCCTCTCTTCGGTCGTGGGTCAGGCCGTCAGCCGGGCCAGTTCCGGCAGGTACACCCGGCGCATGCGGCGCTGCAGTGCTGTGCGTACGTGGTCGTCGGTGTGGTAGCCCCAGTAGGCCCACAGCGTGCGGGCGCCGGTGTCCCGCACCTGGAGGGCGTTGCGCAGGTTGTCGTCGACGAACGTGGCGTGCTCGGGCCGCAGTCCGTCGCCCTCGACGAGCTCCAGGACCGCGGTGCGCTTGTCGGCGCACTCGCCGACGACGGACGCCACCGTCCGGTCGAGGCCGTGGTGGGCGAGGATCTCCCACACGGACGCCTCGTCCTTCGCGGTGACGATGCTGGTCCGCCGCTCGTGCCGTTCCATCAGGGTGCGGATGCCGGGGTAGAGCCGGTGCATGGCCAGCCACTGGCCGCGGTGCCGGCGGCGGAGTTCGGCACGCAGCGCGGCGGCGCCCGCGGCCTGCCGGGTGCACCGGTCCGCGGGCAGTGCGGCGTACAGCGCGTCGAACTCGGCCTGGGTGCGGACGGATTCGCTGCGCGGGTCGTTCGCCACCATGAAGTGCTCCAGCAGCCGGGAGTGCTTCCGTACGGTGCGGAACCGGTCGAGGAAGGCCGGGGGGAGCGCGGCGGCCAGCTCGGCGGGCGGTGCGGCGGCGGTCGCCCGGGGATCGGCCCCGGCGTGGCGGGTGACGACCGCGCATTCCTCGAAAGCGTCACAGACGACGCCGTCGAAGTCGAGTATGAGCATCGAAAGTTCCTCCCTCGGCCGGGACCGGGCAGGGCCGGGTGCGCGGGGACGGGCGGGGGTTCTCGGGACGGAACGGCTCGCCCGTCCCCGCGCTCGGGTGGCCCGCCCGCACGCTCAGGCGGCCACCGGCTCCCGGTCGCCCGTCCGCGTCCGGACGGTCTCGAAGACGGCCTGCATGAACCGGCCGACGTAGCCGTAGTAGGAGCAGGTGACGATGTGCCCGTCGACGGTCACGTCACTGTCGACGACGTGCGCCCCCGCGTTGATCACGTCGTCCCGCAGGCCCACGTAGGCGCACGCGGTGCGGCCCTTGAGCACCCCCGCGCTGACCATGATCCACGGGCCGTGGCAGAGCCCCGCGACGACCTTTCCGGCGGCGTCCATCCCGCGCACGAAGTCCAGCACCCGCGCGTCCTGGCGCACCCGGTCCGGGGCCTCGTGACCGCCGGTGAGGATGACGGCGTCGTAGGCGGCGACGTCCAGCTGGTCGAAGGAGACGAGCGGCTTGGCCGTCTTGTCCATGGGCAGCGGAATGCCGTACTTTCCGGTGACCTCGCCGCCGTCCTTCGTGGCGACGTCCGCCTGCCAGCCCTCTTCCAGCAGCCGGTAGTAGGTGTAGACGACGTCGTGGTCCTGGAATCCCGGACCGGTGATGATCACTGCGCGACGGTTCATGGCGTTCCTTTCTTTTCTTTTCAGGCGATGGAAAGGCTGAGGTAGTACTCGTCGACGGCCGGCCGCCGGATGTCGCCCTGCGCCGGTGCGAGGATGTCCAGTTCGCCGGTGACCACTCCGGTGGGCCCGAGCGGAATGTGGAAGAGGTCCTCCCGGCGCCGCCGGTAGAAGATGTCCATCCCGGCACGGATGTCGAAGCGGAATTCCGCGCAGGGCGAGCGGTCCCGCATCCTCGCCTCGGGCAGATACGGCACCGGGCGGACCGGGAGTTCGTCGAGTTTCCGGTGCTCGGACTCGTACGCGGTGTTCTCCCGCCGGTAGCCGTCGCGCAGCCGGATGAGGTCGAACTTGTTGCGCGGCGCCTCGACCTCGACCAGCGCGAGGGGCCCGGGGCCCAGGGAGACGGTGGAGTGGAACGCCCCGCCGCCGATCCGCAGCACCGTCCCGGCGCCCACCGGGTGCTCGCCGGACAGGGTCCTGGTCACGCCCTGCCCCGCGAGGCAGAGCAGATAGGTGAGTTTGCGCGGGTGGACGTGCAGCGACGTGGCGTGCCCCGCCTCGATCGTCAGGTGCCACACGTCGAGGAAGTCGTCGGCGAAGACCCGGTACTCCAGCCCCCACGGCTTGGGGATCACCTCGTCGAGGTGCGCGTCGGCGTCGTGCTGTTCGTTCCCCACCCGGTTGCCCCTGCGCACCGCGTCCCGGAGCGCGGCGAAGTCGCCCGGCCCCGGGTCGATGCGTACGACGGGATTGCCCCGCACGGCCACGGGCACATGGTCGTCGGCGAGCTCGGTCACGGTTCCCCCCTGTTGCGTGCTCTCTTCACCCGCCCCGGCGAAACCGTCCCCAACCCCTCGCTCCGCGGGCCGACATGACCGACGCTATACCCGGCGGGAATCGACCTCCAAATAGTTCTTCCGGCACCCCCCATAATGAACCGTGCGGCAACCGTCCATGGAATGTGCAGCACTGCATGCGAATCATGCGAAGTTGAATTCCGGATCTCCGCACCGTGCTGCTTATGTCCCGCACAGGTTCCCTTATTTGCCGCCCCGGCCGCCCCGCTGATTCACTCTGCTGCGTCAGCGAGTCCGAGGGGGGAGCCACCGTGCAGACCGGAGCGACCGGCACCGTCGATTCCATTGCGGTACTGGGCTATGAGAAGTGCAGCGAGCAGGACACGATCACCCCGCTGGAGATCTTCAAGGGCGCCGCCATGGTGACCTCCGGCGGCATCGCGCCGTGGCAGCGGGAGGTGCAGCCGCGGGAGCTGGACGTGCGGCTGGTGGGGCTGAACCCCGGCGTCGTCACGATGCAGATGGGCACCCAGGTGATCGCCGACTCGACCCTGAAGGAGGACGAGCTCTTCGACGTCCTCTACGTGCCCGGCGGCGTCGGCTCCGGCGAACTCACCTCCGACGAGCGGGTGCTGGGCGCGATCCGCAGGCACCACGAGGCGGGCAGGGTCGTCGCCGCCAACTGCTCCGGCGTCGGCGTGCTCGCCCGCGCGGGCGTCCTGGACGACTCCCCCGTCACCTGCGTCGCGGCCGTCGCCCGCGGGCTGCGCGCCGAGGGGTTCAACGTGCCGGTGGGCCGCAGGATGTGGATCGGCAACCCCGCCACCGGCATCTGGACCTCCACCGGCTCCTACGGGGTGCACGGCGGCGCCGTCGCCCTGGTGGCGCACTACCTCGGGCGGGAGACCGGGACGATCGTGTCGATGATGTTCGACACGCTCAGCGGCCTGGGCGACGTGATCTTCGAGGAAGTGGGGCCGGAGTTCTACCACCACCCCGAACTGGAGGAATCCTTCCAGGACTACTTCCAGGACATGCTGCTGCCCCGCGTGACCGCGGACGCGCCGGCCGCCGCGGAGGCCCGCCGGTGAGCCCGCGCTCCGTCGTCACGGCCGTCACCCCGCCGGCCGCCGCGGGGCGGCCGGGTCCGCCGATCCGCACGACGCCCACCGGCATGCGCGACCTGGACTGGATCCGCGGCGCCCTGCAGACCGCGATCGCACTGGAGCACGCCACCATGCCGCTGTACTCCGCCGCGATGTACTCGCTCGAAGTGCAGAACTACCCCTCCTACAACATCATCCGCAGCGTGCTGATGGAGGAGATGGTCCACATGGCCGCCGCCGCCAACATGCTGGCGGCACTGGGTGGTTCGCCCGCCATCGGCGGCCTGGCCCCCGACTGGCCGGCCGCCGGGCTGCCGGGCGGCGTGATGCCGGACCTCACGGCGGTCCTCGCCCCGCTCTCCCCGCGCCACCTGGCCGACTTCATGCGCATCGAGGCCCCCGCCTTCCTGCTCACCGAACGGGAACGGCGCCCGGCCTACCCCACCATCGGCCACTTCTACGACGCCCTGCGCGAGGCCCTCGCCGCCAACGCGGACGCCGTGCGCCGCGCGGTACGGGCCGGGGGCCCGGCCAACCAAGTCGGCGGCAACCTGGGCTACCCGGTCTTCGGCCGGGACGCCGAAGCCGCCGACCCCGTCGAGCAGTTCCTGGATACGCTCGACCTCATCACCGACCAGGGCGAGGGCGCGCACTCCGCCACCGTCGAGGCGGGCGGCGCCTACCAGCACGAGGGCTCGCACTACGCGCGCTTCGCCGAACTCCGCCACCAGCGGCGCTATCTGCCGCCCGAGCCCGGCATCCCGTTCACCCGGGAGACCGAACCGGCCTTCTTCCAGGGCCAGGAGATCCCCTGGCCCGTGGTCATCAACACCCTCGCCGTGCCGTCCGACGGCTACGCCGCCGTGCTGGCGGCAGACCCGGACGCCCCGGCCGCCCGCAAGGAGCTGGACGCCTTCGACGCCGCCTGCACCGCGATGATGACCGCCCTGGACCTGGCCTGGAACGGCCCCGAGGAGACCTCCTGGCCGTCGCTCGGCGCGGCGGTGGAGCGCATGAACGACATGCGCGTCCTGTCCTGCTTCACCATCATGCGCCGGCAGATCCCGGCAGAGACCGTGGAACGCCTGGACGTCCTCTACCCCGAGGAGTACAAACTGCTGGCCGAGTACACCGACCTCGGCCGGCCGGTCTTCTACGGCCCGCGGTTCCGCAACAACGCGGCGCGCTGAGGCCCGGGTTGCGGGAGAATCGCGCGGTGCCCGACATATCCGCCGACACCACGGGGAGACGTCCAGTGCCCGACCACGACCGCGCCCACAGTCCCGTCACACTGATCACCGGCGGCTCCACCGGCATCGGGGCCGCCACCGTGCACCGGCTGCTCAAGGCGGGCCACCGCGTCGCCGCCACCGGCCGCAGCGCCGACAGGCTCGCCGCCCTCGCCGAACAGGCCGCCGCGCCCGGACAGTTGCTCACCCTGCCCGGCGACGCCACCGACCCGGCGGCCGTCGCCGCGGCCGTGGCGGGCACGGTCGAGCGGTTCGGCCGGCTCGACCACGCCGTCGCCAACGCCGGCTTCTCCACACACGACAGCATCGCCGACGGCGACCCCGAGGGCTGGCGCGACATGGTCCTCACCAACGTCCTCGGCCCCGCCCTGCTGGTGCACGCCGCCCTGCCCGCGCTGCGGGAGAGCCGCGGCCGGATCGTGCTCCTCGGCAGCGTGGCCGGGGTGAAGAACACACCCGGCAACATGTACTCCGTCACCAAGTGGGCCGTGCACGCGCTGGCCGAGAACACCCGGATGCAGGTCACCGCGGACGGGGTCGGGGTGAGCCTGATCGCGCCCGGGCGGGTCGAGACGCCGTTCTGGGACGGCCACCCCAGCGGGGCCCGGCCGGCCGGGCCCGCACTCACGGCCGACGCGATCGCCGAGTGCATCGCGTGGGTGCTGGCACAGCCCGAAGGCACGGACGTGAACCAGGTGTTGGTGCGCCCGGTCGGCCAGCCGGTGTGACGGTGCGCCTCGTCAGGGGCGCGGGGAACTGCGCGAGCAACCACGACGCGCCCGCAGTCGAAGTCCCGGGGCTTCGCCCCGGACCTCCAGGTAGTGCGTCGGCTGCAGGCCGTCAGCGGCTGGTCGCGCAGTTCCCCGCGCCCCTGACGGGGCCCAGATCGCCCTAAGACCACCGCCCGGTGAAAAGATTCCGCACCCGCCGCCGGGCCCGACCTGCCGGGTAGTCGTCATCGGAGTCGTCCGAGCCGTCATCCGGCGCGTGCAGCACCGTCCAGCTCACGGCCGAGACCGCGGGCTCCAGGGACAGCCGGCTGACGGCCTCCTCCAGGAGGCTGTCGTCGCGGCGTTCGGTGGTGAGCTCGGCCGAGACGATCACCTTGCCCGCCGTCTCCGCGTCCTGACTGCGCACCGAGCGCAGCAGGAAGCCGGGCCGGGCGACGGCCTGGACGACGAGGGTGCGCACGTGCGCCTCCTCGGGCTCGGTGCAGACCACCTCGAAGTGGTAGTCGGTGGCCACCTCGGCCCCGGCGCCGCCGCGCGTCCCGCGGTCCAGGCCGCGCGCCAGCGGCCGCAGCAGGGTGTTGGCGCCGACCACGCCCAGCGTGCCCAGCCCGGCGACCACGTACAGCCCGGTCCCGGCCAGGGCGCCGACCGCGGCCGAACACCACAGCGTGGCGGCCGTGTTCAGGCCGCGCACGCTCAGCCCGTCGCGCATGATGACGCCCGCGCCCAGGAAACCGATGCCGGAGACGATCTGTGCGGCGACGCGCGAGCCGTCGTATCCCGTGCTGCTCGTCGCCGCCACGAAGCCGTACTGCGAGAGCAGGACGAACAGGGCGGATCCGGCCGCGACGAGCGCATTGGTCCGCAGGCCCGCCATCCGGGCCCGCCACTGGCGCTCCAGCCCGATGACCGCGCCGAAGCCCAGCCCGGCCCCGATGTTGGCCGCCATGTGCCACTCATTGATCACGACCACGATCCACCCTCGTCTTTCCTCGTTCTCGCCCTGATCTCTATCGGCTCGTCACAGCCAGCTGTTGAACCGGCGGATGTACCAGGTCTTAACACCCTGTGTCAGCAGGCAGTACGCCACCAGGGTGCCGACCAGCCACGGGAAGTAGCTCATCGGCAGGGCCTGCATGCCGAGCGCCGAGGCGATCGGCGAGAACGGCAGCACGACGCCGACGGCCATGACCAGCGCGGTCATCAGCAGCACGGGCGCGGTGGCGCGCGACTGCAGGAACGGGACCTTGCGGGTGCGCAGCATGTGCACGACCAGGGTCTGGGTCAGCAGGCCCTCGACGAACCAGCCTGACTGGAAGAGCGACTGGTGCGCCTCGCTGTTGGCCCCGAAGACGTGCCACATCAGCAGGAAGGTGCTGATGTCGAAGACGGAGCTGGTCGGTCCCATGACGAGCATGAAGCGGCCGATGCCCTTGGCGTCCCACGTGCGGGGCTTGCGCAGGTACTCCTTGTCCATCCGGTCCCAGGGGGTGGCCAGCTGCGAGATGTCGTACGCGAGGTTCTGCACGAGCAGCTGCACGGCCAGCATCGGCTGGAAGGGGATGAAGGCGGAGGCCACCAGCACCGAGAAGACGTTCCCGAAGTTCGAGGAGGCCGTCATCTTGATGTACTTGATGGTGTTGCCGAAGGTCTGGCGCCCCTGCAGCACGCCCTGCTCCAGGACCGTGAGGTCCTTCTCCAGCAGGATGATGTCCGCGGACTCCTTGGCGATGTCGACGGCCGTGTCGACGGAGATGCCGACGTCGGACTCGCGCAGCGCCGCCGCGTCGTTGATGCCGTCGCCGAGGAAGCCGACCGTGTGGCCCTCGGCCTGCAGGGCGCGCACGATGCGGGCCTTCTGCACCGGGTTGGTCTTGGCGAACACCGTGGTGCCGCGGACCAGCCGGCGCAGTCCGGCCTCGTCGAGGGTGTCGATGACGGAGCCGGTGACGACCTCGCCGACGTCGATGCCGACGTCCGCGCAGACGCGGGCGGCGACGAGCTCGTTGTCGCCGGTGACGACCTTGACGGCGATGCCGTTGTCGGCCAGCGCGCGCAGCGCCTCGGCGGCGTCCTGCTTCGGCGGGTCGAGGAAGGCGAGGAAGCCGATGAGCGTCAGCCCGGCCTCGTCCGCGACCGTGTAGGTCTCGCTCTCGGCGGGCAGCGTGCGGGTGGCGACGGCCAGCACGCGCAGGCCCTGCCGGTTGTGGTCCTCGGCGGTGCGGGTGACCGTGCGGCGCAGCTCGTCGGTGAGCTCGGTCCTCCTGCCGTCGTCGGTCATGTGGGTGCACAGCGCGAGGACTTCCTCGACGGCGCCCTTGGTGATGATCACGTGCTCGGCGGCGGGCCCGGCGAGGTCGTTGCGGCTGAGCACCACGGACATCCGCCGGCGGGCGAAGTCGAAGGGGATCTCGTCGACCATCGTGAAGCGCGCGTCGACGACAACCTCCTCGGCCTCGAGCACCCGGTCGATGACCGCCTGGTCCATCAGGTTGCGCAGCCCGGTCTGGAAGTGGCTGTTGAGGTAGGCGTACTCCAGGACCTCCATGTCCTCCTGGCCGTGGACGTCCAGGTAGCGGTCCAGGACGATGCGGTCCTCGGTGAGCGTGCCGGTCTTGTCCGTGCACAGCACGTCCATGGCGCCGAGGTTCTGGATGGCGTTGAGGCGCTTGACGACGACCTTGCGCCGGGCCATGGCGACGGCGCCGCGCGCGAGGTTGGTGGTGACCACCATCGGCAGCATCTCGGGCGTGAGCCCGACCGCGACGGCGACCGCGAAGGTGAAGGCCTCGGCCCAGTCGCCCTTGGTGAACCCGTTGATCGCGAGGACGACGGGGACCATGACGAGCATGAAGCGGATCAGCAGGAAGCTGACCTTCTTCACCCCGGTGTCGAAGCTGGTCTGCGGGCGCTCGCCGACGAGCGAGCCGGCCATCGAACCGAAGTAGGTGTCCGCGCCGGTGGCGACGACGACGCCGGTGGCGGTGCCGGAGGTGACCGACGTGCCCATGAGGCACAGGTTGTCGGCCTCGACCGGGTCGGTGGTGGCGTGCTGGCCGTAGTCGCGGGTCCTGGTGTCGGCCTTGGCGACCGGGAGGGACTCGCCGGACAGTGCGGCCTGGCCGACCATGAGGTCCTTGGCCGTGAGCAGCCGCAGGTCGGCCGGGACGAGGTCGCCGGCCGCGAGGCGCACGATGTCGCCGGGGACGACCTGCTCCATCGGGACCTCGACGGTCAGCGGCTCGGTGGTACGGCCGGCGCGGCGCTGCACGGCGGTGGTCGTGGTGACCAGCGCCCGCAGGGCGGCCGCGGAGCGGCCCGAGCGGAACTCCTGCCAGAACCGCAGCAGCCCGCTGACCAGAACCATCGTCGCGAGGATGGCGATGCCCGGGTCGAAGGGCTCCTCGTCGGCGACCTGCAGCCACTGCCAGAGCATGACGGCGTCGAGGGCGACGAGGACGAGGATGAACGGGTTCCAGAAGGCCTTGGCCAGCTGGGCGAGGAAGCGCGGGGTGCGCTCCTGGGCGACGGCGTTGGCGCCGAAGCGCTCCAGGCGTTCGGCGGCCTCGTCCTGCCGGAGGCCGTGCGTGGTGGCGTCGGTGTCGCGCAGCACCTGCGGCGCGGGCATGGAGCTGAAGCGCACGAGGCGCTCGCCGACGGCGCGGGTGCGCGCCTCCAGTTCGGCGGTCCTGCGGTCACGGCGGCCGCGGCCCGGCGGTGCGAGCTTCTGGGGGGTGAGGACGGTGTTGGTCATGGCGGAACCTCTCTCCGGGCACGACGGCATGGCGGCGCGGCACCGCGGGGCATGGCGAGGCATGGCCCGGCGGCGCGGCCGGCCGACGACCGTGGCACGGACAGTGAGCGGATGGATGACAGGCCGAAGGTCCCGGCGCGGGCAGGACGAAGTGCCCGGGGACGAGGCCGGGGGCGGCCGTTCAGGAATTCTCAGAGAGGGGAAATGCGCGCGACAGCGCTGAACAGCGAAATGCGATCAGTCGGACAGTGATCAGACAGTGATCAGCACGAAGGTACGCTGCAGCGAGGACTTCCCTCGGGACTCCGACTGGTCATCCCGATCACCTCCTCGCTCGTACGGACAGCGTCGGTGCCGCACGGCGCGTACGCCGCGGAGTGCACAGAAAAGCCGCGCAGAAGCGCGGGCCTGCACGGCACCTTTCGCTGCCCAGCATGCCATAGGTATGCAGGGCGTCAACCCGCGCAATGTCCGGCCGTCGCCCTGGACACCGGTAACGGGCATGGGCATGCTCAGGTGCACCGGACCGAAGGGACGGCATCTCCATGCGACAGATGCGAAGACCCAGAAGATCTGGACGAACGGTCGTCGCCCTGCTGGCCGTGCTGGCCGCGGCAGTACCGGCCACGGCCGTCGGCGTATCACCGGCCGGCCACACCCGCCCGGCAAGCGCACAGGTCCGGGACGACGTCGACATCACCGGCCTCTACCGCCTCAACGCCAATGGTTCCACCGGCACGTTGCACATCCTGAGCGTCACCCAGGGCCAGGTCACGGCCGACTTCCGGTACGACGTGATCAATAGCGACGAGCACGTCAACGGCACGTGGGACGCGACCACCTGGACCCTCACGCTGGTGCGCCCGTTCAACCCCACGCAGGTCTACACACTGTGGCTCGGCGGCAGCAACACCTATCCCGCGCACCTGGTGTTCGGGGGCTACTTCACCCAGGGCGGCGGCCGGTTCGGCACGTACGCCGAGTACCTGTGGCGCGGGTGACGGATGCGATGCGGGCTACGCTCACCCGCATGACACCAGCGCTCCCCGACTACGCCGTGGTGACCACGACCGCCGACGCCGAGAGCAAGGCCCGCTTCCTGGCCGCCGAGGTGATCGGCGACCGGCTGGCCGCCTGTGCCCAGGTCTACCCGGTCGCCTCCGTCTACCGGTGGGAGGGGAAGGTCGAGCAGGCGCAGGAGTGGCGCGTCGACTTCAAGACGCGAGGAGCGCTCGTGGAGCGGGTCGCCGAGCGCATCGGTGCGCTGCACGACTATGACACCCCCGAGATCATCGCAGTGCCGATCTCCGCCGGAAGCCCCGGCTACCTGGCCTGGATCGGGGACGAGACGCGAAGCGCCCCGTAAGGGGCGCGGAGAACTGCGCGATCAGCCACGACGCACCCGCAGTCGAGGTTCCCCCAGCTACCTCCCCCAGCTACCGCTGGGGGTGCCCCCAGGAGGTGCCCCCAGGGCTTCGCCCCGGACCCCTGAGGTGGTGCTTCGGCTGCGGGCGGTCGGTGGCTTGTCGCGCAGTTCCCCGCGCCCCTTACGGGGCGCAGTCCCCACCGGCGGAGCACACCCCCGTGTCCGGCCCAACACCCACCTCGTTGGCGGGACATGACCACCCAGGACCCCACCCCCCGCCGCGTGCCCCGCGCCGCTCTCCTCGGCGCCGTCATCGCGCTCCTCCTCACCGGCACCGCGACCACCGCCGCCGCCGAGCCCGACACCCTGCACGGCTCCGGCTACGTGGCCCTCGGCGACTCCTACTCCTCCGGTCTCGGCGCCGGCTCCTACGACTTCGGCAGCGGGGAGTGCAAGCGCAGCGCCCGGGCCTACCCGGCCCTCTGGGCCAAGGCCCACTCCCCCAAGTCCTTCTCCTTCACCGCCTGCTCCGGTGCCACCACCGAGGACGTGCGGAACGGGCAACTCGGGCCGCTCTCCCGGCAGACCGGGCTCGTCACCCTCACGGCCGGGGCCAACGACGCCGGGTTCGCCAAGGTGATGCAGAACTGCGCCGTCAGCCCCGACGACGACTCGTGCATCGAGCGTGTGAACGAGTCCCGCGCGTTCATCGCGGACGTCCTGCCCGACAAGCTCGGCAAGCTCTACGACGAGATCGGCCGCCGGGCCCCCGCCGCCCACGTCGTCGTGCTCGGCTACCCGCGCCTCTACAAGCTCAACGGCAGCTGCCGCATCGGCCTCAGCGAGCGCAAGCGGACGGCGATCGACCGGGCCGAGGACGAGCTCAACGCCGCGACCGTCCAGGCCGCCGCCCGTCACCGGTTCGCCTTCGTGGACGCCAACCCCACCTTCCGCGGGCACGAGATCTGCTCCGCCGACCCCCACCCCTGGCTGCACAGCCTCACGTTCCCCGTCGAGGAGTCCTACCACCCCACCGCCGACGGGCAGTCACGCGGCTACCTTCCGCTGCTCCCCTCCCGCGGCTGACGCGGCGGCCGGCGGGCCGTCGTGGTGGATCGGCGCCCGCGTCCCGGTGAGCGGCATCCCCGATCCGCCCCTGCGCACCGCGACGATCTCCGCGGCGATGGACAGGGCGGTCTCCTCGGGCGTACGGGCCCCGAGGTCCAGGCCGATCGGGGAGTGCAGCCGGGACAGCCCGGCCTCGTCCACGCCCGCCTCGCGCAGCCGGGACAGCCGGTCCCGGTGCGTGCGGCGCGAGCCCATCGCCCCGACGTAGGCGACGGGCAGCCGCAACGCCCGTTCCAGCAGCGGCACGTCGAACTTCGCGTCGTGGGTGAGGACGCACAGGACCGTACGGGCGTCCAGGCGCCCGTACGCGGCCTGCCCGTCGAGGTAGCGGTGGGGCCAGTCCACGACCACCTCGTCCGCCTCCGGGAAGCGGCGGGCGGTGGCGAAGACCGGGCGGGCGTCGCAGACCGTCACGTGGTAGCCGAGGAACTTCCCGGCCCTGACCAGTGCCGCCGCGAAGTCGATCGCGCCGAAGACGAGCATGCGCGGCGGCGGCCCGCTCGGCTCCACCAGGACGGTGACGGGCGCGTCGCAGCCGAGGTCCAGCAGCGCGGTGCGGCCGCCCGCGTCCAGGAGGGCGGCGGCCTCCGCCGCGGCCGCGCGGTCGCGCTCCGGTCCGCCGCCCAGCGTGCCCTCCACGGCTCCGTCGGCCCGCACGAGCAACGCGCCGCCGTGCGGCGCCCGGACGAGCGCCGCGCGCTCCTTCCGGGCGGCCGCCGCCAGCGCCGCGGCGTACACCGCGCGCCAGGGCGCGTCGCGCCGCACCGGGGTCACCAGGACGTCGATCACGCCCCCGCACGTCAGGCCGACCGCGAACGCGTCCTCGTCGGAGTAGCCGAACCGTTCCGTCAGCGGCTCCCCGCTCTCCAGCGCCTCCCGGCACAGCTCGTACACCGCTGCCTCGACGCACCCGCCCGACACCGAGCCGACGGCCGTGCCGTCCGCGTCGACGGCGAGCGCCGCACCGGGCTGCCGGGGTGCGCTGCCCTGTACCGCCGTCACCGTCGCCACCGCGAAGTCGCGGCCCTCCGTGCACCAGCGGTCCAGCTCGTCCGCCAGATCCAGCACCGTGCCCCCCTCACGTGGCTCCCAGCCACAATTCGATCGGATGCAGGGCAAAGTAGCCCGTGAAGACCGCACTGAGCGCCCACATGAAGGCGCCGGGTTCGCGCCACCTGCCCTCCGCGGCCTTGATCACGGTGAAGGCTATGACGCCCGCGCCGACGCCGACGGTGATGGAGTAGGTGAAGGGCATGAGCACGACGGTCAGGAAGACCGGGATCACGACGGCCCGGTCCGTCCAGTCGATGTGCCGGGCACTGCCCATCATCATCGCGCCGATGACCACCAGCGCCGCGGCGGCGACCTCACCGGGCACGATGCGCGTCAGCGGGGTGAAGAACAGGCAGGCGGCGAAGAGGAGTCCGGTCACCACCGAGGACAGTCCGGTGCGTGCGCCCTCCCCCACGCCCGTCGCCGACTCCACATAGACGGTCTGGCCCGACGCGCCGGCCAGTCCGCCGATCGCCCCGCCCGCGCCGTCGACCAGCAGCGCCCTGCTCAGACCCGGCATCCGGCCCTGCGCGTCGGCCAGTTGCGCCTCCGACCCGACGCCGATGATCGTGGCCATCGCGTCGAAGAACCCCGCGAGGACGAGCGTGAAGACGACCATGCCGACGGTGAGGGCGCCGACCGAGCCCCAGCCCCCGAACTCCACGTGCCCGAAGAGGGAGAAGTCCGGCATGGACACCGCGCCGCCCTGCAGCCGGGGAGGCCCGTTCTGCCAGGCACCCGGCCCGGACACGCCGGTCGCGTCGACGACGACGGCGAGCACGGTGCCGGCGACGATGCCGATGAGGATCGCGCCGGGGACGTTGCGGGCCTGGAGCATGAAGACGAGCAGCAGCGTGATGCAGAAGACCAGGACGGGCCAGCCGGCGAGTTCCCCGGCCGGCCCGAGCGTGACGGGCCCGCCGCCGCCCTTGGCCTCGTGCACGAAGCCGCCCTTCACCAGGCCGATGAGGGCGATGAACATGCCGATGCCCATGGTGATGGCGTGCTTGAGGGCCGTCGGGATCGCGTCCATGACGCGCTCGCGCAGGCCGGTGAGGACGAGCAGGACGATCACGGAGCCGTAGACCACGCACATGCCCATCGCCTGCGGCCAGGTCATGTGGGGCACGACCTGGCTCGACAGCACACCGGAGACGCCGAGTCCGGCGGCCAGGGCGAGCGGCACCTTGCCGACGAACCCCATGAGCAGCGTGGAGACCGCCGCGGCGAAGGCGGTCGCGGTGATCAACGGGGCGTGGCCGAGCGTGTGGTGACGGACGTCGGGGCCGGAGAGGATGAGGGGGTTGAGGAGGAGGATGTAGCTCATCGCCATGAAGGTGGTGATGCCGCCGCGCACTTCGCGCGCGAGGGTGGAGCCACGGTGGGAGATATGGAAGTACCGGTCGTGCCAGGGAAGTTGCACGACCGGAGCCTCCGGCCGTGCGGGCGCTTGGGTCATGGAGCCCGCTCCAAGGGGGGTAGCCGCGCCCCTGAAAGGGGCGCGGGGAACTGCGCGATCAACCAAGACCTACCCGCAGCCGACGAACAACCTCAGGTCCCCGTAAGATGCTCGGGCCTCACCGGCACCCGGCACAGCGCCAGCGACGTGGCTTGCCGAATGGCCGCCACAACGGCCGGCGTCGAGGACAACGTGGGCGCCTCCCCAACCCCCCGCAGCCCGTAAGGGGCATGGTCGTCGGCGAGTTCGAGGATGTCGACGGGAATGGCGGGGGTGTCGAGGATGGTGGGGATCAGATAGTCGGTGAAGGAGGGATTCCGCACCTTCGCGGTCGCCGGGTCGACCACGATCTCCTCCATGACGGCGAGCCCCAGGCCCTGGGTGGAGCCGCCCTGGATCTGGCCGGTGACGGACAGCGGGTTGAGCGCCTTGCCGACGTCCTGGGCGCAGGCCAGTTCCACGACCTTCACCAGCCCGAGCTCGGTGTCGACCTCGACGACGGCCCGGTGCGCGGCGAACGAGTACTGGACGTGCCCCTTGCCCTGGCCCGTGCGCAGGTCGAACGGTTCGGTGGGCCGGTGGCGCCACTCCAGCTCGCGTTCCACGCACGTGTCGTCGAGGACGTCGGCGAGATCGGCGAGGACCTCGCCGCCGTCGGTGACGACCTTGCCGTCCTCCAGCAGGAGTTCGGCCGTCGCCCACGCCGGGTGGTACGAGCCGAAGCGGGCCCGTCCCAGCTCCAGCACGTCCTCGCGCACGGCCTCGCAGGCGTGCTTGACCGCGCCGCCGGTGACGTACGTCTGCCGGGAGGCGGAGGTGGAGCCGGCCGAACCGACCCTGGTGTCGGCCGGGTTGATGGTGACGCGGGCCACGCCGAGCTCGGTGCGGGCGATCTGGGCGTGCACGGTGACGCCGCCCTGGCCGACCTCGGCCATCGCGGTGTGCACGGTGGCGACGGGCTCGCCGCCCACGACCTCCAGGCGGACGCGCGCGGTGGAGTAGTCGTCGAAGCCCTCGGAGAAGCCGACGTTCTTGATGCCGACCGCGTAGCCGACACCCCGCACGACGCCCTCGCCGTGCGTGGTGTTCGACAGGCCGCCGGGCAGGGCGCGCAGGTCCGGGGCGCCGCCCGCCGTCTCCCACTGCCGCTCGGGCGGCAGCGGCATCGCCTTGACGCGGCGCAGGAGTTCGGCGACGGGCGCCGGGGAGTCGACGACCTGGCCCGTCGGCATCACGGC
Source organism: Streptoverticillium reticulum (assembly GCF_047456005.1). Classification (NCBI taxonomy): domain Bacteria; kingdom Bacillati; phylum Actinomycetota; class Actinomycetes; order Kitasatosporales; family Streptomycetaceae; genus Streptomyces; species Streptoverticillium reticulum. Next base: position 2,108,641 of record NZ_CP179755.1, read on the forward strand.
GCCCTGCGCCATGGCGTTGCGCTGCCGGAACGCGACCGGATCCATGCCGAGTTCGGCAGCGACGCGGTCCATCTGGGCCTCGTAGGCGAAGCAGGCCTGCACGGCGCCGAAGCCGCGCATGGCCCCGCAGGGCGGGTTGTTGGTGTAGAGGGCGAGGGCCTCGACGTCGACGTTGTCGACGACGTACGGGCCGATCGCGAGCGAGGCCGCGTTGCCGACGACGGCCGGGGAGGAGGAGGCGTAGGCGCCGCCGTCGAGGACGATGCGGCACCGGACGTAGAGCAACTTTCCGTCGCGGGTGGCCCCGTGCTCGTAGGCGAGCTTGGCGGGGTGGCGGTGGACGTGCCCGAAGAAGGACTCGAAGCGGTTGTAGACGATCTTGACGGGTTTGCCGGTGCGCAGCGCCAGCAGGCAGGCGTGGGCCTGCATGGACAGGTCCTCGCGGCCGCCGAAGGCGCCGCCGACGCCGGAGAGGGTCATGCGCACCTTGTCCTCGGGCAGGCCGAGGACGGGGGCGACCTGGCGCAGGTCGGCGTGCAGCCACTGGGTGGAGACGTAGAGGTCGACGCCGCCGTCCTCGGCGGGCACGGCCAGACCCGACTCCGGGCCCAGGAAAGCCTGGTCCTGCATGCCCATCTCGTACTCGCCGTGCACGACGACATCGGCCCGCTTCCGTGCCGCGGCGACGTCGCCGCGGAGGACCGGCTGGCGGTGGACGATGTTGGGGTGCGGGACGTGGCGGGAGTGGACGTCGTCGCGGGCGGGATGCAGGAGCGGAGCGCCGGGGGCGGTGGCGGTCTTCTCGTCGGTGACGACGGGGAGTTGCCCGTACTCCACCTTGATCTTCGCCGCCGCGCGGCGGGCGGTCTCGGGGTGGTCGGCGGCGACGAGGGCCACGGGCTCGCCGTGGCAGCGCACGATGCCGTCGGCGAGGACGGGCGTGTCCTTGATCTCCAGCCCGTAGCGGGTCTCGGCCGGGAGGTCGTCATGGGTCATGACGGCGTGCACGCCGGCGGTGCGCAGCGCCTCGGAGACGTCGACGGACAGGATCCGGGCGTGGGCGTGGGGGCTGCGGAGGGTGAAGCCCCACAGCATGTCCTCGTGCCACAGGTCGGAGGCGTAGGCGAACTCGCCGCTGACCTTGAGGGTGCCGTCGGGGCGGAGCGTGGACTCGCCGATGCCGCCCCTGGCGCGGATGCCCTGGGTGAGGTCGCGCACGGCTCAGACCTCCTGTCCGGCCTGAGCGCGGGCCGCCGCCAGGCGCACCGCGTCGAGGATCTTCTCGTAGCCGGTACATCGGCACAGGTTGCCGGAGAGCGCCTCGCGGATGTCCGCGTCGGAGGGCTGCGGGGTGTGGGCGAGCAGGTCGTCGGCGGCGACGAGGAGGCCGGGGGTGCAGAATCCGCACTGGACGGCCCCGGCGTCGATGAACGCCTGCTGCACGGGCGCGAGTTCGCCCGGTGTGCCCGCCGCCAGCCCTTCGACGGTGACGACCTCGCGGCCCTCCGCCTGTCCGGCGGCCACCAGGCAGGCACACACGGGCACGCCGTCGAGCCGGACCGTGCAGGAGCCGCATTCGCCCTGCTCGCAGGCGTTCTTGGAGCCCGGCAGACCCAGGCGTTCGCGCAGGACGTACAGGAGGCTCTCGCCCTCCCACACGTCGTCGGCCCGCTGCGGCCGTCCGTTGACCGTGAACTTCACGCGCACTGCTGCACTTCCTCCCCGTTGCTGCGGTACTCCTGCCAGGCCCAGTCGAGCGTGCGGCGGGCCATGACGCCGACGGCCCGGCGCCGGTAGGCGGCGCTGCCGCGGACGTCGTCGATCGGGCTGCAGGCGCCGGAGGCCAGCTCGGCGAACTGGCGCGCGGCGGAAGGGGGTACGGGCCGTCCGGTCTCCCAGCACCGGCCCTCCTCCAGAGCCGCGGCGAGGAACTCCTCGGCCGCCTCGGCCCGTACGGGCGTGGGGGCCGCCGAGCCGATCCCGGTGCGCACGGTGCGGGTGCGCGGGTGCAGGGCGAGGCCGAAGGCGCAGACCGCGATGACCATCGCGTTGCGGGTGCCGACCTTGGAGAACTGCTGCGGCCCGTCGGCCCGTTCGACGTGCACGGCCCGGATCAGCTCGTCCGGGGCGAGGGCGTTGCGCTTGACGCCCGTGTAGAAGGAATCGACGGGAATCATGCGCGTACCGCGCACCGACTCCGCCTCGATCACGGCGCCGGCCGCCAGGAGGGCGGGGTGCGCGTCGCCGGCCGGGGAGGCGGCGCCGAGGTTGCCGCCGACGGTGCCGCGGTTGCGGATCTGCGGGGAGCCGACGGTGCGGGCGGCGAGGGCGAGGCCGGGGAGCTCGGTCCGCAGCTGCGCGATGATCCGGGCGTACGGGACGGCCGCGCCGAGCCGTACGCTGTCCTCGCCGGTCTCCCACGCGCGGAGCTCGTCGATGCGGGTGAGGTCGAGCAGCTGCTGCGGGCGGCGGTGGTCGAAGTTGATCTCGACCATCACATCCGTGCCGCCCGCTATGGGCACGGCCGTGGGGTGCTCGGCCTTGAGCGCGAGCGCCTCCTCCCAGCCGGTGGGGCGCAGGAAGTCCATGGCGGTTCTCTTCTCGCTGCGGCGGTGGGGTGCGGGTGGAGCCAGTACAGCGAGGGCGGAACGGGCCCGTGCAGTCACCGAAACCATGAAGCGGTTGGCTGGCCAGGCCCATGGTCTTGTAGATTCGAACGAAAGACGGGGTTCGGAAACCTCACAGCATTCCACCGGTTACACGACCGGCTACAAGAAGAACGGCGGCGACGAGGATGCGGCTGCGCGCACTGCTGGAGACCGATGCGCTGGGCCTTCGGCTGCTCGGCGGTGAGGACGAGCTGGACCGTACGGTCCGCGGGGTGATGACCACCGACCTGCGCGACCCCAGCCGCTACCTCTCCGGCGGCGAGCTGGTGCTCACGGGACTGGCGTGGCGGCGGGAGCCGGCCGACTCGGAGCGGTTCGTCCGCATCCTGACGGCGGCCGGGGTGGCCGGGCTGGCGGCGGGCGAGGCCGAGATCGCCTCGACGCCGGACGACCTGATCGAGGCCTGCGCCCGGCACCGGCTGCCACTGTTCTCCGTCGACGAGACGGTCTCCTTCGCCTCCATCACCGAGCACGTGGTGCGGCAGGTCTCCAGCGAGCGCGCGGGCGACCTGGCCGCCGTCGTGGACCGGCACCGGCGGCTGATGACCTCCGGCCCGGCGGGCGGCGGCCCCGAGGTCGTCCTGGACCTGCTCAAGTCGGACCTGGACCTGCCGGCCTGGGTACTCTCCCCCACCGGCCGCCGCATCGCGGGCGCCGCCCTGGCCGCGCCGGTCGGCGCGGTGCTGGCGGGCGAGCACCTGGCCGCGGCCCGCACCGGCCGCCGCGAGCCGCACCGGGTGACGGCCGGCGGTCACACGTACTCGGTCTTCCCCATCCGCAGCGGCGGCCGCATGACGGCCGGCCGGGACGTCCGCGAGACGGTCCTGTCTGACTGGCTGCTGGCCGTCGAGGCCGACGCCGCGGACTGGCCCGCCGAGCGGCTCGACCTGCTGCAGGGCGTCACCCAGCTGATCGCCGTCGAGCGCGACCGGCGCGACGCCGCGCGCACCGTGCGGCGCCGGCTCGCCCAGGAGGTCCTGGAGCTGGTCCAGACGGGCGCCGCGCCCGCCGAGATCGCGGCCCGCCTGCGGGTGGCCGCGCCCGTGCTGCTGCCCGGCCTGGGCACGGCACCGCACTGGCAGATCGTGGTCGCCCGCGTCGAGTGGGCGGACGGCGACATCGAGGCCGGCCCGGTCGCGCAGGCGCTCCTGGAGGAGGTCCTGGTCGACCCGGACGCGACCGGCCCCGAGCCGTCGGACCGCATCGCGGTCGCCCACACGGGCGACGAGGCGGTGGCCCTGGTGCCGCTCCCCGCCGTCGTCACCGGTACGGACGAAGCGACGGCCACGGGTCTGCACGCGGACGCCCTGCTCGCGGCCGTCCGCACCCCCCTGGCCGCCGGCCTCGCCGACGACGGCCGCCTGACCTTCGGCGTCAGCGCCCCCGTCCACTCCGCGGAGGGCCTGCGCGGCGCCCTGGAGGAGGCCCGTCACGCCCGGCGCGTGGCCGCGGCCCGCCCGGGCCCGGTCTGCGCCGCGGGCCACCAGGAACTGGCCTCGCACGTCCTGCTGCTCCCGTTCGTCCCGGACGACGTCCGCCGCGCCTTCACGGCCCGTCTGCTGGACCCGCTGAAGGACTACGACCACCGCCACCGCGCGGAGCTGATCCCGACCCTGGAGGCGTTCCTGGACTGCGACGGCTCCTGGACGCGCTGTGCGACGCGGCTGCACCTGCACGTGAACACGCTGCGCTACCGGGTGGGCCGGATCGAGCAGTTGACGGGGCGGGACCTGTCGCGCCTGGAGGACAAGCTGGACTTTTTCCTGGCGCTGCGGATGAGTTGAGGGTGCGGCAGCTATCGCCGAGGCGGCACGGCAGCGAGGCGTACCGTGACGGTCACCGGGTGGTGCTCTGCGTGTAGAGCGGCAGATCGGCAGTCTCGATCTTCCAGTCGCCGACGGTGACGGTCTCACCGAAGGTGTAACGCTGCCGGTTGTCGTAGGCAGGTACGCCGTTCTGCACCGCGAGACCCCAGTAGTGGAGGGCGGTTCCGTCGCGGGGATCGATGATCAGGTAGTGCGGAATGCCCATCGCCGGGTAGTCGCGCAGTTTTCCCTCGTAGTCGTTCTCCGGGTTGGAGCGGGAGACGATCTCGACGACGAGGTGGGACCGGCGCGGGTCGATCGCCTCGGCTTCGGCGTCGGCCATGTCCTCGTCGATGACGACGATATCGGGGATGCGCAGGATGCCGAGTGCGACGTCCTCGACGTCGGTTTCCGTCATCGCGACCAGGCCGGTTCCCGACAGCTGCGCGTCGAGCTGTACGCGCACGCGGTGCGCGACACGTTGGTGGTGCAACGCGGGGCTCATCATCATCAGCAGCTGACCGTGGCTGATTTCGGGCCACGCGAGGGGAGCAGGCTTGTCGAACGTGTCGCGGTACTCGCGCAGGTGCCGGTAGATGCTTTGCTCGGTCACACCCTCAACGTACACGCTGCGCCCGCGCCAACGGCGAGCGCCGACCGGCGTTCCCCTCCCCCGCCGGCTGCCGCCCCCGTCGTCGACCCGACCCGGCGCCGGAGGGTCACCCCCCGGCGCCGGACCCGGCGTTGCGACGGCACGTCGGCGAGCCGGCGCTGGACTACCCCCGTGAGCCCAGCATCAGGCAGCCGACGCCCCCGTTTTCACTCACGTGAACGCCGTCGCGGCTGAAGCTTCTCACGTCAGTGGAAGTGCTCGCCACCATCCCCTCCCCGCCTCTCCACTGCGATGAATCCGGCCGGGGCGAAAAATTTCACTCGGGTAGGGTGACCGCGTCCGATCACGGGAGAGGGGGAGGCTTGAGCGAGCAGACACGACCCTGCAGTCTTGCGGAGAAGATCAACCGGCTGTTCGAGAGCATCAGGCCGCCGAGCGGCCACGAGTACAGCAACGAGCAAGTGGCCGAGGGCATCTGCAAGCGGGGGCTCACCACGATCTCGCAGAGCTACATCTGGCAGCTGCGCAAGGGGAAGAAGACCAACCCCACCATCAGCCACCTCCAGGCCCTGGCCGACTTCTTCGGCATTCCCGTCGCCTACTTCTTCGACGACGAAGCGGCCGGCGAAGTCGACGGGAAGCTCAAGGCGTTGGAGGCCCAGCAGGCCCGGATGAAGGAGGCCATGGGCAGCGGTGACGTGAAGCTCATGGCGATGCGGGCCGGCGAGCTCTCCCCGGAGCGGCGCAAGCAGGTCATGGATCTCCTGGACGTCGTCTACAAGTTGGAGCAAGCAGAGCGCGGAGACGGCATGAACGGTTGACGACACCGACGCCGGCGTTCCGGTATGCACCGTTGTAGACGAGGGGGCAGGAAAGGGGGATTCATGCCGCATTTGCACAGGAAATGCAGGAGAGATCTACTTGATCCACTTGACGGAGCGGGAGCTCCGACGCCGCTGCAAGCGCGAACTGCGGGCCTTGGACATCAAGCCGCCGCTCCGCGTGGAAGAGCTGTGCCGGAAACTCGGTGAGCGCCGCGGGCGCCCCATCCGGCTCGTCCCCCATCCGCTGCCCATGCCGGGGCCGTTCGGCTGCTGGATAGCGACGCCGACGGCCGACTACATCCTGTACCAGCAGGAAACCAGCAAGACCCACCAGGACCACATCATCCTGCACGAAGTGGGTCACATCATGGCCGACCACGAAGGCGTCGACACCGGCGCCGACTTCCTGCAGGCGACCATGCCCGGACTCGCACCGGACACCGTCACCCGCGGCCTGCGGCGCACCTCGTACGACGAGGAGCACGAGCGCCAGGCGGAGCTCGTCGCCACGATCATCCTGGAGTGGGCGTCGGTCCTGGACCGGGTGGCGCCCCGCCCGGTCGCCGACCCCTCGGTCAACCGCGTCCAGACCGCCCTCGGCGACCGCAGGGGGTGGCTGTGACCGTCGTGATGTGCCTGACGGCCGCCCTGTTCGTCCTGGCCGTGCTCTGGAAGGTCTACCAGCTCACCCAGGCCCCGTACGACCGTGCGCTCCGCGCGGTCACCGCCTGTCTCGTGTGCACGGCCGGTTCGTTCTCGACCGGGTTCCCGCCCGAGAAGCGCGCTCTCGACGCCGCGCTCGGCACCGGTGCGGCCAGCCTGTTGTCCAACGTGCTGCTCCTGGCGGCGGTGTACTCGCTGCTGACGTTCTTCCTGCACTCCGCCGCGGACCGGCACCGGGCGAGCCGCCGTGCCCGTCTCGAAGCGGTGCCCCTGGTGTTGACGGCGATCGTCATCACCGTGGCCACCGTGACCGCCCCGGCCGACGTCCGCGGCCGCCCCTACGGGCAGGCCGACCTGCACACACCGCAGGTCGCCGTCTTCTTCGTCGCCGCACAGCTGTACCTGGTCTACTCCCTGGCGACCACGGCCCGGTGGACCGCCCGCTACGCGCGGATGTCGCAGAAACCGTCCGCCACCGGGCTGTGGATCACCGCCGGTTCGCTGGCCGGCATGGCGGCGGCCAACGCGCTGCGCGTGGTGATGGACCTCACGGGCTGGTTCGGCAGCGGCACCGCCCCGGCCGGGCTGTCGCACAGCGTGGCGCTGCTGTTCGCGCTCGCGGTGCCGGCCTTCGTCGTGGGACTGAGCTACCCCGGTCTGGCCATGCGGCTGGCCGGTTTCCGGATCTGGCGGCAGCACCGCCGCACGTACCAGCGCCTCCGCCCGCTGTGGGACCTGCTGCACGACGCATTCCCGCAGGACGCCCTCGGCCGCTCGCCCGGCGGCAGGTGGCGCGAGGCGATACACATGCGCGGAGTGCACCGCAGGTACTACCGGCGGGTCATCGAGTGCCGCGACGGCCTGGTCCGGGTGAGCCCGTACCTGGCGCAACTGGGCGTCCAGGACGGTGCCACGCCCCAGGCGGTGGCGGAGCACCTGCGCGCGGCCCTGTGCGCCCAGGCCGCAGGCACGCCCGTGACGACCGAGGCGCTGGCGGTGGCGCTTCCGGGTGAAGACAGCATCGACGCCGACGCGCGGCAACTGGTTGCCGTGGCCGAGGCCTTGGTGACGACGGCATAGGAGTTCCGAACACACCATGAGCGACGCACAGCTCACAGACGCACAGCTCATAGACGCACTGCGCACAGACGCACTGCGCACAGACGCACTGATCACAGCGGCCCGGGTGCTCACCGGCCCCGGCGGGGAGCACGTCGAGGACGGCGCCATGCTGGTGCAGGACGGCACGGTCACGGCCGCCGGCCCGCGCGCGGCGGTCGAGGCCCTGGCTCCCGACGGCACCGCCCGGCGGGACTTCGGGGACGCCACCGTGCTGCCCGGCCTCATCGACTGCCACGTCCACCTGGCGTTCGACGGCAGCGACGACCCCGTGACCGCCCTGCAGAACAGCGACGACGAGTCCCTCCTGGCCGGCATGGCCGAGCGGGCCCGCCGGCTGCTCGGCAGCGGCGTGACCACGGTGCGCGACCTGGGCGACCGGAACGGCCTGGCCCTGCGCCTGCGCGACGCCGTCGCCGAGGGCGCCCTGCCCGGTCCGCGCATCCTCTCCGCGGCGACGCCGGTCACCGCGCCGGGCGGGCACTGCTGGTTCTTCGGCGGCGAGGTCGACGGACCGGACGCCCTCCGCGCCCTGGTCCGGCGCAACATCGACGCCGGGGCCGACGTCATCAAGGTGATGGCCACCGGCGGCGGGCACACCCGCGGCGGACCGGCGGTCTGGCAGAGCCAGTTCACCGCGGACGAGCTCCGGCTCGTCGTCGAGGAGGCCAACCGGGCCGGGCTGCCCGTCGCCGTCCACGCCCACGGCACCGCGGGCATCGAGGCGGCCGTGGCCGCGGGCGTGTCCACCATCGAGCACTGCACGTGGATGGCCGAGGACGGCGGATTCGACCTCCGCGAGGACCTCGTGGACGCCATCAAGGCCGCCGGGATCCACGTCTGCACGGCCACCAGCCCGAACTGGCGCGGGTTCGCCGAGCGCGTCGGACACGAGCGCGCCGAGGAACTCTTCGCGTCCATGCGCTGGATGGCGGAGCTCGGCGTCCCGATGATCGCTGGCACGGACGCGGGCGTGACGCGCGCGGTGTTCGACAAGTTCGTCAACAGCCTGGAGTTCTACCAGTACCTGGGCATCCCGCTGGCGAAGATCGTCGACATGGCGACCGGTGACGCTGCGCTGGCTCTGGGGATCGGGGGCGAGGTGGGGCGGCTTGCCCCGGGGTACCGGGCCGATGTTCTTGTCGTGGACGGCAATCCTCTGGTCGAGTTGGATGCGCTGCGGCGCGTGCGGTTCGTCCTGGCGGACGGGCGGGGGGTCGAGGGGTAGTTCTGCGGGTGCGGGTTCGCTGTGGCTGGTCGCGCAGTTCCCCGCGCCCCTATCGGGGCGCCAAGTGCCTCAGGTATTCCGCCCTGTTCAGGGGATTGCCGTCCGTCCGGGGACGCCTCGGCGGGCGGCCCTCGTACGGTCGGTCCGTCGTCGGGGTCGACCACCAGACGGCCTCCCCGCGCGTCAGCGGTGACAGGCGCCGCTCCACCAGAGGGATACGGCGGGCCGCAATGGTGCCCTTCAGCAGCCATGCCGACCCGCCGTCCTCCGGCACCGTCTCCGCGATGCCGGCTCCCGTCTCGCTCAGCATCGCCGTCACCGCGCCCAGCGCATCCGCCGGGAGCTCCAGTTCGTACGCGTGGCACGGCTCGTACACGCGCGTACCCGCCTCCGCCAGGGCGCGCATCAGGACCAGCGGGGTCAGGTTGCGGAAGTCCGCCGCCGTGCTGACCGGGCTCGCGTAGCCGGAGTGGGTCAGGGTGACCGTGCAGTCCGTCACCGCCCAGCCGTACAGGCCCTGTTCCAGGGTGCGGTGGACCGTCTCCTCGATGGCGCGGTCCAAGGCGTGCGGGAGTGCGCCCAGTTCGGTCTCGCGACGGAACGTCACCCCGGCCCCGAAGGCTCCCGGCTCCACGCGCAGGCCCACCGTGGCCCAGAAGACGTGCCCGCCGTGGCGGTCGATCGCCTCGTGGGCCGAGCCCGTGCCGAGCAGGCGCTCGCGGTGGACCGTGCGGCTCGGCTCGAAGACGGCGGTCACGCCGAACTCCTCGCCCAGCGTCGACGCGAGGATCTCCTTCTGGATCTCCCCGTACAGCAGGACGCTCGTCCCGCCGCCCTCCCCCTCCGGCAGCGCGCGGGCGGCGATCAGCGGGTCCTGGTCGGCCAGGGCCGCGAGCGCGGCGTGCAGGCGCGCCGCCTCCTGCGGGTGCACGGGACGCACCACCGTCTCCAGCGCCGGCGGCGCGAAGTACCCCTCCCCCTCTGCGGAACGGGCCGGGCCCAGGCGGTCGCCCACGCGGACCCGGGGCAGGCCGCGGATCCGCGCGATCTCCCCCGCGGTGAGGACGCTTCCTCCGCCGACGACGTCGAGGGACGTGACGCGGCCCGAGTGCTCCCCTGCGCCGCTGCTCAGCGTGATGCGGTCCCTGCTGCGCAGTTCCCCCGCGAACAGGCGGAGGTACGCCGTCTTCTCGCCCGTTCCGGCCGCGCGCTCCACCGCGAAGACCGTACCGCTGGGCGCACCCGTACCGTTCGCGGCGGCGGAGGCGTGCGGCAGCCACGTCGCCATCCCCTCGATCAGGCCCGCAACTCCCGTGCCCGACAGGGCCGATCCGCAGTAGACGGGATGCACCTCGCCCCGTGCCGTGCCCTCGGTGATCCGCGCGCGCAGTGCGCCGGCGTCCGGCGTGCGGCCCTCGACGAGATCGGCCAGGAGCGCGTCGTCCTGCTCCGCCAGGATCTCCGCCACGCGCTCGCGGAACTCCGGGTCCGCGAGCGAGCCCGTCATCGGCACGGCGGCGGCGCCGCGCGTCAGCCGCGCGCGGATGTCCTGCAGCGTGCGCCCGACGTCCGCGCCCGCGCGGTCCGTCTTGTTGACGAAGAGCAGGACCGGCAGGCCCAGTCGGCGCAGGCTCTTCATCAGCACGCGCGTCTGCGCCTGGACGCCCTCCACCGCGGAGACGACGAGCACCGCCGCGTCCAGTACGCCGAGCGCGCGCTCGACCTCGGCGATGAAGTCGCTGTGGCCCGGGGTGTCGATGAGGTTGACCCTCAGGCCGCCCACGGTGAACGGCGCGACGGCCGTGCGGATGGTGATGCCCCGGCGGCGCTCCAGCTCGCCGGTGTCCGTGCGGGTGCTGCCCTCGTCGACGCTGCCGAGGCGGTCGATCGCCCCGGTGTCGAAGAGCAGGCGCTCCGTGAGGCTGGTCTTACCGGCGTCGACGTGGGCCAGGATCCCGATGTTGAGCGTGCTGGGTGTGCTGGGTGTGCTGGGGGCGCGCATGCGTGCAGAAGTCCTCGAAAACAGGTGTCCGGTCGGGGCGGTGGGTGTTTTCGAAGGTCTGGCGCATGCCCGTGGTCTCCGCGTCTCCTCGGCAGCAGTGGCGAGGGCATGCTCGCATCGCGGCGCGTGCCGTCGCCAGCGATTTTTTCCCTGCGATGCGCCGCCGGAAGATTGTGAATTGGTTCACACTTACCTCTTGGCTGCACCTGCTCGTTCGTGCTGAGATGCGCGCAGGCTTCCAGCTCGACGGCGCGCTCGAAGACTTGGGGAGGGGACTGTGGCGGACACCGCCATGCGGAATTCCGGACTGCCGGAGCCGAGGGGACCTCGCGGCGGGGACGATCCCCCCGACTCCCCCTGCGGACAGGACGATCCGCTCGGCCGGGCCGTGTGGCGGCTGCGGTCGCGCGCCTGCTGGGAGGACGCCGCCGCACTGCTGGCCCCGCACGCCGCGGAGGGGCCGGAGGCGGCGCAGCGGCGCACGGCGGTGCTGATCGAGCAGTGCATGTACACGGGCCGGGGCTGGGGGGCCGCGGAGGATGCGCTGCGGTCGGCCGAGGCGCTCGCCGGCGACGACGAGGAGCGCGGTGCGGCCGCGTGCGAACGGGGCCATCTCGCGTACGCCTCCACTCTTTTGAGCGTACGGGACCGGGCCGACGAGGCGCGCTCCGCGCTCGGGCGGGCGGCCGCGCTGCTCGGGCCGCAGTCGCCCACGCGGCCGTTGCTGGACTTCCGCCGGGGACTGATCGCCCAGCACCTGTCGGAGAACCCGGGCGATGCGACGGCGGCGTTCGAGCGGGCGCACGCGGGGGCCACGGCGCGGGGGCAGCGGCTGCTCCTGTCGTTCACGTGGCGCCATGTGGCGGCCATGGCGGAGCAGGACGGACGGCTCAGCGAGGCGCGTTACGGCTTCACCGAATCACTCCGCATTCGGGAGGAATTGGGGTATTTGGTGGGCATTGCGCCCGCTTTGGTATCACTGGCGGCCGTGACGGAGGACGAGAACGAGGCCGCCCGGCTCCGCAGGGAGGCGAGTCGCCTGGTGCGCCTGCTGGGCGGGGTGCCGACGTGGCTGGCGCGACGGCTGGGGGGCGACTGAGCGCCCCGCAGGCAGCGCAGTGCGTCGACTGGGGGCACTGCCATACGTGATCGCGCCCCGTAAGGGGCGCGGGGAACTGCGCGAGCAACCCCCACCGGCCCGCAGCTAACCGTGAACGTGCCGCCTGAGCACATCCTCGGCACGCGCCAGATCCCCGGACGCCAATGCGTCCAACAGCACCAGATGCTCGGCCGCGTCCCGCGTAAGGTCCGTGGCAGGGGTGCGCCGCTGCAAGCCCTCGGCGACGAGGACCAGCTGACGGTTCCCCGTCAGAGCCAGCAGCGCAGCGTGAAAGGCGCGGTCGGCCTCCGCGTAAGCGGCCCGGTCGCCGCACACCGCGACCGCGGCCGCCCGCTCCGCCAGCGGGCGCAGCCCGGCCCAGCAGCCCGCGGGGGCCGCGCCGGCCAGCCGCAGCACGGCGGGGACCTCCAGGAGCGCGCGCACCTCGGCGAGCTCGGCCAGGTCGCGGGCCGTGCGGCTGGCGACCCGGAAGCCGCGGTTGGGGACGACCTCGACGGCGCCCTCGAGGACCAGCTGCTGCATCGCCTCGCGCACCGGTGTCGCCGACACCCCGAACCGCTCGCCGAGCACCGGCCCGGAGTAGACCTCGCCGGGTGTGAGCTCGCCGCTCACCAGCGCCTTGCGCAGCGCGTCCAGCACCTGGCCGCGCACGGAGTACCGCTGGGGGACCCGGCGCGCCGGGCGCTCGTACGCCTCGTGGACGTGCTCGCCGCGGGCGTCCGCCTGTGCGGGCACGGCGGCGTGGGGTCTGCCCTGCTCCATCCGGTCCTCCTGGTGTCCAAACGGAACCATAGGCGGCGGATCCGGCAGTTCAAACCCGGATCCATCCGGATAAGGTAAACCTAACCTATTAACGATCGGCACGAGCTGCTGTTTCCTTCGCCTTCCTCGTGCACTCCGCACCCCCGGACACTGCTGCACCTGCCCTCTCACGAGTGACATGGACCGCATCGACCGACTGTCAGCATGCCGAATCGACTACGCCACCCGTTCGAGTGGATTAATTAGAACCCAAATCCCTTGCCTCTGACCGGCGTTCGAAAATTTTCACACCTATCCGTATGTCTTTGGCCTCCATTGGCGGCGAGTTGCTGCGATCCCCTATGGCGCCCGGCGCGATTCCGTCAGGATGGCGCGCGAAACGCCGTACTGCGATGCAAGGGACGCAAGATGAGAGTGACCGACATACCGCTGAATTGGGCGCTCCCCAGTGCCGTGGCGTTCCTCGGGGCAGTGGTGGCGGTGACGGTGTACGCGCGCGGCCGGCACGCCCGCCCCGAGGAGGCCGCCGCAGGCTCGGACTCCTGGGAGCGCAGCGAGGAACGCAGACGCCGCAAGGAGGCCATCTACGGCAGCGTCTCGTACGTCCTCCTCTTCTGCTGCGCCGCGGTCGCCGCGGCCCTCTCCTTCCACGGCCTGGTCGGCTTCGGGCAGCAGAACCTGGGGCTGACGGACGGCTGGGAGTATCTGGTGCCCTTCGGTCTGGACGGCGCGGCCATGTTCTGCTCGGTCCTCGCGGTGCGCGAGGCCAGCCACGGCGACGCGGCGCTCGGCTCCCGGATGCTGGTGTGGACCTTCGCGGGTGCGGCGGCCTGGTTCAACTGGGTGCACGCGCCACGGGGGTTGGACCATGCCGGGGCACCGCAGTTCTTCGCCGGCATGTCGCTGTCGGCCGCGGTGCTCTTCGACCGCGCGCTCAAGCAGACCCGCCGGGCGGCGCTGCGCGAACAGGGCCTGGTGCCACGCCCGTTGCCGCAGATCCGGATAGTGCGATGGCTGCGGGCGCCGCGCGAGACCTTCGGCGCCTGGTCGTTGATGCTCCTGGAGGGCGTGCGGTCGCTGGACGAGGCCGTCGAGGAGGTCCGCGAGGACAAGCGGCAGCAGGCACAGCACCGGATGCGCCGCCGCGAGGCGGGCAAGCTGGAGCGGGCCCGGCTCAAGGCCTACAACCGGCAGAACCGGGTGTGGGGCCGCGTGCGCGGCGGACGTCAGGTGGAGGTCGCCGCGGCGTCCGTGCCGCCCCCCGCCCAACCGGCGCAGCTCGGCGGCTCGGAGCCCTCCATAGCCGACCCGGGGGAGTTCCCCGTGCGCTCCCGCCCGCTGCAGCCGGCGGGGCGTCCGGGGCCGATCGACCTCACCGCCGAGGACGACACCCAGGCCATCCCCCGGCTCGACTCGCTGGAGGCCAAGCTCGCCCGGATCGAACGCGATGCCCGGCTGGGGCACGGGGAGCGTCGACTCGGCTGAGTGCTCTGCCGAGTTGCGGTCGTTCTGCCACTACCGGTCGTCCATGGTCGATCGCGCAGTTCCCCGCGCCCCTGACGGGGCGCGACAAAGTGCCCTGAGCCCAAGTCGGCTCAGGGCTCTTGTGCGTCCAGTTCGAACCACACCGCCTTGCCCACCCCGTGGGCCTGTACCCCCCAGGCGTCCGCCAGGGAGTGGACGAGCAGCAGGCCGCGCCCGGACGTCGCCTCGGCCGTGGGGTCGCAGTCCGGGATGCGTACGCGCAGCGTCGGATGGCGCGGTACGAGGTCCCGCACCTCCACTCTCAGCCGGCCCTTGGTGGCCGGGGACGGGCCGCCGCCGGTGAGCCGGGCGGTGACGACCGCGGGGCCGTCGGTGTGCACCAGGGCGTTCGTCACCAATTCACTGGCCAATAATTCCGCGATGCCCGCCCGCCCCGGCTCCCCCCAGGCGGCGAGCATCTGCCGCAGGGCCGCGCGCACTTCCGCGACGGCCGCCACATCCCGGTGCCGGAGCCGTCTTTCCCAGGAGGGCTCCGCATCCCACCGGTCGTTTTCCCCCGTGCCTCCCGGACCGTCGCCGCTCTCCGCGCCCGCCCACTGTGCAGTCCGCCGTTCCATGCTTTTCGGACCCGCCCCCTCCCGGCGCCCGGCGTCGAACACGCTCACGCCAATGCATGCCCCGGGTTCGGCGGGACGACGCCTGTTGACTGCACCAACATGGCGTTCGGAAACGAAACTTCCTACGCCTCCCACACCGTGCACGCGGTGCGGTCGTCCGCGTAGCCCTTGACCCGGAGTTGGGAGTCCGCGAGATACGCCGCCAGTCCGGGCGGCTCCTCGCAGGCCCAGCGTTCCGCGAGCCGGATGCCCAGTTCCGGTTCGCCGCGCAGGGGTTCGGACAAGCCCGTGGTGCACACCAGCAAGGCGTCACCCGGCCGGGAAATCGAGGCCCGGAAACGGAACGGCTCGCCCGGCACCTCGGCCGGGTCGATGACGGGTGCGGTACCGGGAGTGGCGATGCCGAGGTCGATGGTGATCCGGTCGCCGGGGCCGTACGCGACCGCGGGCTCGGCGGCCAGGGGCTCCGGCGGGGACGGGTCCGGGTCCAGGTCCTGCCAGGCACCCGAGCGGAGCCGGAACAGGCCGCCGGTGCCGACCCCGAAGAAGACCCGCGTCCGGCACCGGGGGTCGCCGGGCAGCAGCAGACAGCGCAGCGAGGCGCTGTACTCGGCGGCGGGCAGGCCGAGATCGGCGGCGCGGGCGCGCAGTCGGCCGTAGGAGCGGTCGGTCAGCCGGTGCAGCCCCGACTTCAGCTCGCTGCGCCGGCCGTTGTGCAGGTCCTCGGACAGCCGGGCGTGACTGCGGCCGACCGAACCGGCGATCCAGGTGCAGATGTCGCGCGCCGCACGGTGGGCGCCCTCGGCGGCCCGGGCCCCGCTGGCCATGGCGACGAGCAGCAGTGCGTCGTCCCCCGTGCCGAAGCGCGCGGAGAGCAGGGCGTCGCGGCGCGGCTCCCCGCGGTAGCGCGCCGAGTCGCCGCGCAGGGACACGGCGCGCAGCGTCATCGCGCCGTACCGGGCGCCGTCCAGCACGGTGTCGGGCACGAGGTCGTCCAGGCTGCCGGGGTCGGCGCCGGGCCAGGAGGTGGGCTCCGCCTCGTAGGTGGGCGGGCCCTGGCCGATGAAGTCGGCCGTGTACGAGCGGGGGCCCCGGCGGCGGACCGGCGGCGGGGGCACCTCCGACACCTCGACGAGGCCGTGCCCGGCGGTGGCTTCGGAGACGGCCGGGGCGACGGTGGAGGCGGTGATGACCGCGACTTCGGAGGAGGGGGTGGAGGGGGTGGCGGGCGGTGTGGCGGGGGTGGCCGGGACCAGGGGCATTCCCGGTACCGGGGAGACCTCCGGCGTGTCGAACGGTTCGGGGGTGACCACGGGCGCGGACGTCTCGGCCGACGGGGGCGGGGCGAGCGGCTCCGCGGAGGCGACGGGGTCGGGAGGTGCAGGCGGTTCGAGGAGTTCGACGGGCTCGGCGGGGCCGAGCAGTTCGGCCGGGTCGACGGGCTCGGTGGGTTTGTCCACCGAGGGCGGGGCGATCGGCCCGACGGGATCGACCAGTTCGCCGGCTTCGGGGGCCCTGGCGGCGGGCTTGGCCGACCTGGCCGGCCGGACGGCTTTGCCCCCGGTCCGCACGGGTTTGACGGCCTTGGGGGTGCGACTGCCGTGGTTCCTGGGGGCCTTGGCCACCGCCCCGCCATTGCTGTCGGCCTTGCCCGGCTTGTCGGCCTCTTCGGATGTCCCGCCCGCTGTGCCTGCCGCTTTACCATCGGCTTCTGCTTCCGGTTCCGGTGCCGGCGGCGAGGACGGCGGGCGGGCGCTCTGTTCCTCCGGACCGGGGCGCCGGGTACGGACCAGCCGCTCCGACCCCCGGGGCGGCGGCAGTTCCACCCGGCCGGTGAGCAGGGGCGGCGGCGGGGGCGGCGGATACGGCACCGGGAGCGAGTCGCGGAGCACCCCCCAGCCCGTCGACTGCCGGGGCACTCTGCGCGAGAGCTTGGGCGGTGAGGACGGGGGGGACGTCGAGGATGCAGCCGTGGGGACGACCGGCGGCTCGGGCGCCCGCTGCCGGGGCGGTTCCGCTCTCACCACCGCCGCGGCGGAGGTGAACCGCTCGTCGAGGCTGTCTCCCCCGGTGACGGGGCCCGTATCGGACGCGCTTCTGCCGTACAACTCTCGCCACCAGGCGTCCTCTTGTCCGGCGAGATCGTCCCCACGCTGGTCCATGCCCTTATTGTCCACACTGCGTGGCATACGGGAAGAGTGCACGGCCAACACCACCCCAGGGGGTGGAGCGGCGCATGAGGCGTATCAGGGCAGGGAACCCTCCAGCTTCAGCAGCAGCTCCTTGCGCTCCAGCCCCCCGGCGTATCCGGTCAGCGAACCGTCCGCGCCGATCACCCGATGGCACGGAATCAGGATCATCAAGGGGTTGGCGCCGACGGCGCCCCCGACCGCCCGAACCGCTGCGCGCGAGGCACCGATCCGCCGGGCGATCTCGCCGTACGTGGTGGTCTCGCCGAACGGGATGGCGTCCAGCTCGTCCCAGACCTTCCGGCGGAACTCGGTCCCACCGGTGTCGAATTCGAGCTCGAAGTCCTTGGCCTCCCCCGCGAAGTAGGCCGCCAGCTGCCGCTCCGCCTCCACGAAGGCCGCGGGCTCGCGCCGCCAGTCGGGCTGCACGGCCGGGGCGTTCTTCTGGCCGGGGACGGAGAGGGAGACCAGGGCCATGCCGCCGGGTGCGGTGGCGGAGGGGCGGCCGGTGATGAGCAGTTGCCCGAGCGGGCTGTCGATTTCGGTGTAGAGCATGATCGGATTGTCCTTCGTGGTCTGTGCGTCAACCGGCCGTCGGGGCGGGCGCGTTCCAGAGGTGGTGCACGGCGTACGAGCGCCAGGGTCCCCAGGCCGCGGCGTCCGCCGGTGCGGCGCCGATGGCGGCGAGGCCGTGGCGCACCCCGGCGTCGCCCTGCAGGAAGACGTCCGGGTCGCCGAGCGCCCGCATCCGGATGTAACCGGCCGTCCACGGGCCGATGCCGGGCAGGGCGAGCAGCTTCTGCTGGGCGTCGCCCCGGTCCGCGCCGGGGTCGAGCCGGACGGTGCCCTCGGCGAGCGCCTCGGCGACCGCGCGCAGGGCGCGCCGGCGCGAGTCGGGCATGCCGAGCTCGTCCAGGGCGGCGCCGGCCAGGGTGCCGGGGTCGGGGAAGACGTGGGTGAGTCCGCCGTCGGGTGCGGCGAGCGGCTTGCCGTACGCGGCGACGAGCGTGCCGCCGAGGCCGGCGGCCGCGGCCACGCTCACCTGCTGGCCGAGCACGGCCCGTACCGCGAGTTCCTCGGCGTCCGCCGCTCCGGGCGAGCGCAACCCGGGGCGGGCCGCGACGAGCGCCCTCAAGTGGGGGTCGGCGCCGAGGCGTTCGGCGACGGCCCAGGGGTCCGCGTCGAGGTCGAACAGCCGGCGGACGCGCTGGACCGCCGTCGACAGGTCGCGCGGGTCGGTCAGGTGCAGCCGGCAGTCGAGCCAGGCGCCGTCACCTCCGTGGCGCGGCTCGTGGACCTCCGCGATGCCGGTGCCGTACGGGAGCCGCAAGGTGCGGCGGTAGGTGCGGGCACCGGGGACACCGGCCGTCTCCTCGATGCCGGGGATGACGCGGCGCTGCAGGAAGCCGAAGATCTCGTCCGCGGCGTACGGGCCGCGGTGCGCGAGCCGCAGCGGGATCCCGGCCGCGGGTTCCCTGGATGTGGCATGGCGGCCCGGCCGGGCGCGCAGGGCGCTGGGGGTGGCGGCGTAGACCTCGCGGATCGTGTCGTTGAACTGCCGTACGCTCGCGAACCCGGCCGCGAAGGCGATCTCCGTGACCGGCAGGTCCGTGGTCTGCAGGAGCGTGCGGGCGGTGTGCGCGCGCTGGGCCCGCGCGAGGGCGACGGGCCCGGCGCCCAGCTCCTGGGTGAGCTGGCGGTGCACCTGGCGGGAGCTGTAACCGAGACGGTGGGCGAGGCCGGAGACACCCTCGCGGTCGACGACGCCGTCGCCGATGAGGCGCACGGCGCGGCCGACCATGTCGGCCCGGACGTTCCACTCGGCGGAGCCCGGGACGGCGTCGGGCCGGCAGCGGCGGCAGGCCCGGAACCCGGCGCCCTGGGCGGCCGCGGCCGAGGGATAGAAGCACACGTTCTCGCGCTTCGGGGTCACGGCGGGGCAG
Source organism: Streptoverticillium reticulum (assembly GCF_047456005.1). Lineage (NCBI taxonomy): Bacteria > Bacillati > Actinomycetota > Actinomycetes > Kitasatosporales > Streptomycetaceae > Streptomyces > Streptoverticillium reticulum. The sequence goes on from NZ_CP179755.1 coordinate 2,127,680, forward strand.
CTGGGGCGGCAGTAGATGCCGGTGGTCCTGACGGCGGTGAAGAATGCACCGTCGAAGCGGGCGTCTTTGCTGCGGACCGCCTGGTAGCGGTCGTCGTCCTTCATGTGCTCCAGTGTGCGGCACCCCTCCGGGCGGGACTGGCGGAAATCGGACGTGGTGGTGGGGCGCCCCGGTCCCGCCCCTTCACCGTTTCTTGGGGGGCAAGCCCCCAAGCCCCCGAGGTGTCCGACGGACCTGCGCCCCGTCAGGGGCGCGGGGAACTGCGCGATCAGCCACCGACGGCCTGCAGCCGACGCACTGCCCGAGGTCCGGGGCGCAGCCCCGGGAATGTCATCTGCGGGAGCGTCGTGGCCGATCGCGCAGTTCCCCGCGCCCCCTAGGGGCGTGAACGCCCCCTCTTGTACTCCATGGCCAGGCGCCCGGCCGCCTGCTTCGCCTTCCAGTCGCGCCGGATCTCCGCCCGGAGCCTCGCATCCGTGCGGGAGGCGATCCACTCGTTCTCCCGCACCAGCTTGCGGTAGCTGTCCAGGCGGCGCTGGTGGAGGTCGCCCGTCTCCACCGCCGCCAGGACCGCGCACCCCGGCTCGGCCGCGTGCGCGCAGTCGTGGAAGCGGCACTGCCCGGCCAGGGCCTCGATCTCCGAGAATGCCTGGGCCACGCCCGCCCCCGCGTCCCACAGCCCGACGCCGCGCAGCCCCGGGGTGTCGATCAGGACACCGCCCGCGGGCAGCGGCAGCGGCAGCAGATTGCGGGTGGTGGTCGTGTGCCGGCCCTTGCCGTCCCGGTCGCGGGTGGCCTGCACGTCCTGCACCTCCGCGCCGACGACCGCATTGGCCAGCGTGGACTTCCCGGCGCCGGACTGGCCGAGCAGGACGGACGTGCGGCCGCCGAGGACGGCGGCGAGGACGTCCAGGCCCTCGCCCGTCTCCGCACTGACCGCCAGCACCTGCACGCCCGGCGCGGCCGCCTCGGTGTCGGCGACGAGATGGCCGAGGACCTCGGCCGTGACGAGGTCGGCCTTGGTGAGGACGACCAGCGGCTCGGACCCGCTCTCCCAGGCCAGGGCCAGGAACCTCTCGATGCGGCCCAGGTCGAGGTCGCCAGAGAGCGGGACGGCGACGATCGCGCAGTCGGCGTTGGCCGCGAGGATCTGGCCCTCGGAGCGCGAGGAGGAGGTCGAGCGGACGAACGCGGTGCGCCGCGGCAGCAGCGCCCGTACGTAGCCGGAGTCGAGGTCGACGGCGGCCCAGTCGCCGGTGCACATGATGGCCACCGGGTCGCCGGTGGTGACGAGCGCGGTGTCGGCCAGGACGTGCCGGACGCCGTCGGCGTCGGCGACGACGAGATCGCAGCGGCCGCGGTCGACGCGGACGATCCGCCCGGGCGTCAGGCCCTCGGCGGCGTGCGCGGCGAAATCAGCGGCAAAGCCCTCGTCCCAGCCGTAGCGGACGAGGGGGTGTTGAGCGGTGTGCTCGGACAAGACGGTGCCCCTTGAGGAGGGAGGTGGAATGGACGGACTTCCGAGTACGGGCCATGACAGTCATCAGTCCCGACCTCCTTCCTGGGGTACGTGTGCTCGACGAGCGTAGGCGGGGGCGAGGACGCCCCGCCAATGATTTTTCCGGGCGCGGACCCGCACCCGCGAACCGGCTCTAATCCCGCCGCTTCGCGTGCTTGGGATGGTGCGGCTCCCCCTTGTGCAGCCGCGACCGCACGTCCTCGGGAGGCAGGAACTGCGCCCACCGCTCCGGGAATTCCGACGGCGGCTCCCGGTCCCGCCCGGCGGCCCCCTCCTCCGGCGACTCCTCGTAGAGGTCCTCGTCGTCCATCGCCAGCGCGAGCGCGGCCCGTTCGGCCGCCGTCCGTGCCGCGAAGGCCTCCCGCTGCCGGTCGACCTCCGCACGCCCCGCGGCCGTGGCGACCGACGGCCACACCCGGTCGATGGCGGCGTTGACGGCCGCCCCGACGAGCACCGCGAAGGCCGAGACGCCGATCCACAGCAGCACGGCGACGGGCGCGGCGAGGGAGCCGTAGATGGTGGGGCCCTCCACGGTGTGGGTGAGGTAGATGCGCAGCAGAAGGCTGCCGATCACCCACATCGTCAGGGCGACGAGCGCGCCCGGGATGTCCTCCTGCCAGGGCGAACGGACCGGTACGGAGACGTGGTAGAGCGTCGTCAGGAAGACGACGGACAGCACGATGACGACCGGCCAGTAGAGGAACTGGACCGCGTCCGTGCTCCACGGGACGATGTCCGTCACGGTCTCCGGCCCGATCACCATCAGCGGCAGGGCGATCGCCCCGATGAGGAGGGCGACGACGTAGAGGCCGAAGGCCAGCAGCCGGGTGTGGACGATGCCGCGCTTGCCCTCCAGGCCGTACATGATGGTGATGGTCTCGACGAAGACGTTGACCGCCCGGGAGCCGGACCACAGGGCGATGGCGAAGCCGACCGAGATGACGTCCGGGCGGGCGCCCTTGATGATGTCGTCGAGCAGCGGGCGGGCGATCTCCTTGACGCCCTTGTCGGACAGGACGGTCGCCGAGGCGGAGAGGATGTTGTCCCGGATGCTCTCGATGGTGTGCGTGCCGGACCACGAGTCGAAGTAGCCGAGCAGACCGATGAGGCCGAGCAGCAGGGGCGGCAGCGACAGCAGGGTGAAGAAGGCGGCTTCGGCGGCGAGTCCGGTGACGCGGTACTCCATGCACGAGTTGACCGTGTCCTTCAGGAGCAGCCACGCCATCTTGCGTTTGGAGACGTTCCGGTAGAGGGCCCGTGCCCTGTGGAGCCGTCCGGGCTGCCGCGCCGGTGGTTCGTTTGCTGCCTGCACGTCCTAACCGTATAGGCCGCGGACGTGTGCATTAACCCGGCGCCCGGCAGGCGGGAGGCCCGGACGGCGGCTCCGGGGAGCCCGGCGGAGGGTGATGCTGCGCCGACTCGGCACCACCCTCCGACCGCTCGTCAGTCACCTTCCGCCCGGGGCGGGGGCGTTGGCAACGGTTGCACAGCGTTGCAATCTCGCGGATGCTCCTGCGGGCGGGGCACGGCGGCGGCACCATTGCAGCGTGAATCCCAGACCAATCGATGCTGCGCTGCTTCCGGCGATCCGGGAGGCGGCGCTCGCCGGCTCCGGGCCGCCGCTGCGCCCGCGGCCGCTGATCGGCCGGTCGTGGCAGCGGGTGCGCGGCCACGGCCTCGATCCGGAGGCGGTCCGGCCCGTGGCCGTGCTGCCGGCGGACGAGGTCGAGCACCGCCGGCACGCGTCGGGGCTCGTCGCCCTGCTGCCGCTGCTGCGCGAGGGGCTGGCCTCGGCGAGCAACGGGGAGCGGCAGCTGACGGTCGTGACGGACCCCGGGGGCCGGGTGCTGTGGCGGGAGGGCGGGCCGGCGCTGCGGCGGAGTGCCGACCGACTGGGGTTCGAGGTGGGTGCCTGCTGGACCGAGGAGACGGTCGGGACGAACGGCATCGGCACGGCGCTGGTGGAGGACCGGCCGGTACAGGTGCACTCCGCCGAGCACTTCGTGCGCTCGCACCACGCCTGGACGTGTGCGGCGGCCCCGCTGCACGATCCGCGCAGCGGGCGGACGCTGGGGGTGCTGAACGTCAGCGGCCCGGCGCCCGCGTTCAATCCGGCGACACTGGCGCTGGTGACGGCGGTGGGCAAGGTCGCCGAGGCCGAGCTGCGGGCGCGGCACTGGGAGTCCGTGGACCGGCTGCGCACGGTGGCGGCGCCGATGCTGGCCCGGATCCGCGGGCGGGCGCTGGCCGTGGACCGGGACGGCTGGACGGCGGCGGTGACGGGCATGGGCCCGGTCGGCCGGGTGGTGCTGCCCAAGGCGGTGCAGCCGGGGCCGGTGTGGCTGCCGTCGTTCGGGCCCTGTTTCGTGGAGCCGCTGCCGGACGGCTGGCTGGTGCGGCTGGAGGCGGCGGACGGTCCGGCCGCGCCGGGCCGGGTGGTGCTGGATCTGCGCGACCCGCACAGCCGGACGGTCACGGTCTCGGGCGAGGCGGGCGACTGGTCGCAGGATCTCAGCCCGCGCCATGCCGAGCTGCTGTACGTCCTGGCGCTGCATCCGGCGGGCCGGACGGCCGCGGAACTGGCGGCCGACCTGTTCGGCGACGCCTCGCGCACGGTGACGGTGCGGGCGGAGATGTCGCGGGTGCGCCGCACACTGGCGGGGGTGCTGGGGCACCGCCCGTACCGCTTCGCGGACGGGCTGGAGGTGAGCCTGCTGACGCCGACGCGGCCGGCGGACCTGCTGCCGGCGTCGTCGGCGCCGGTGGTCGTGACTGCACGTACTTCGGCGTGACTTCGCGCCCCGTAGGGGGCGCGGGGCTGTTGACATGTGCGGCTCCGCCGCGTGAGCGCGATCAGCCACGACGCGCCCGCAGTCGAGGTTCTCGGGGGCTTCGCCTGCGGGCCGGTGGGGGCTGGTGGCGCCCACGCGGCGGAGCCGCACAATGTCACGTCCCGCGCCCCTTACGGGGCGCAGGCCCCATGATTGGCTGACGCCATGAGCAATGGCACGCAGACCGTGACCACCTGGTCCCTGGAGCAGACGTCCCCCGACGACCTCGTCCCGGCCCACGAGCCGGACGCGATGTCCGGCATTCGGATCGAACGGGCCGAGGTCCCCTCGCCCGAGCTCAGCCGGTACCTGTACACGGCCGTGGGCGGGGACATCACATGGACGGACCGGCTGCCCTGGACGTACGGGCAGTGGCGGGCGTACCTGGAGCGGCCGGGTGTGGAGACCTGGGTGGCCTACGACCGCGGGACGCCGGCCGGGTACATCGAGCTGGACCCGCAGCCCGAAGGGACGGTCGAAATCACCTACTTCGGACTGATCGGCCCCTTCCAGGGCCGCCGCATCGGCGGTTACCTGCTCTCCTTCGGCACCGCCCGGGCCTGGGACCTCGCCGAGCGCTGGCCCGGGCGCGAGCAGACGAAGCGGGTGTGGGTGCACACCTGCAGCAAGGACGGCCCGTACGCGATGGCGAACTACGAGCGGCGCGGCTTCCGGGTGTTCGACGTGAAGACCGAGGAGGAGCCGGACGTTCCGCCTCCGGGCCCGTGGCCGGGCGCGCACGGCGCAACGACCGCCTGAACGACCACCGAACACGACGCACTGTCTCGCCATAAGAGACAGTGCGTCTCGCATTACGGGCAATGGTGGACTCGCCGGAGACCGCCGTGCCACGCTTCCGTCATGTCCGGAGCTGGAATCGTCTTGGTGAGTCGGCGTCACGTCGACCTCTGCCGCATGTCCAGCGCCATCTGTCCGGCGGGCTGACCCGCTTCAGCGCACCTTCGCCCGGCCCCCGTTCGCCGCTTCGCGCTTCACCGGCTTCATCGTTCCGCCGCTCCGCCTGTCGCCGTCCCCACCGCCGCGGACGGGCGTCCCCCTGCCGCGCATCGCCGCCGCACACCGCCTCCACCTGCACGGACGCGGGCGCCACGGCCGGCTGCGCAGCCCCTTGAGTTCGGTCACCAAAGGACAACACCGTCATGGCTGCCACCTCGGAAACCCCCGCCGTCCCACCGCGGCGCAAAACCGGCCGTCACCGGGGCGAGGGTCAGTGGGCCGCAGGCCACTTCACCCCGCTCAACGGCAACGAACAGTTCAAGAAGGACGACGACGGTCTCAATGTGCGGACACGCATTGAGACGATCTACTCCAAGGCCGGCTTCGACGCGATCGACCCCAACGACCTCCGCGGCCGGATGCGCTGGTGGGGGCTCTACACCCAGCGCAAGCCCGGCATCGACGGCGGCAAGACCGCCGTCCTGGCTCCCGAGGAACTCGACGACCGCTACTTCATGCTGCGGGTGCGCATCGACGGCGGCCGCCTGACGACCCGCCAGCTGCGCGTGATCGGCGAGATCTCCGAGGAGTTCGCCCGCGGCACCGCCGACATCACCGACCGGCAGAACATCCAGTACCACTGGATCCGGATCGAGGACGTCCCCGAGATCTGGCGCCGTCTGGAGGCCGTGGGCCTGTCCACCACCGAGGCCTGCGGTGACACCCCGCGCGTGATCCTGGGCTCGCCGGTCGCCGGCATCGCCGAGGACGAGATCGTCGACGGCACCTGGGCCGTCGACGAGATCCAGCGCAGAATCGTCGGCAACCCCGCCTTCTCCAACCTGCCGCGGAAGTTCAAGTCCGCCGTCTCGGGCTCCCCGCTGCTGGACGTCGCCCACGAGATCAACGACATCGCCTTCGTCGGCGTCCGCCACCCCGACCTCGGGCCGGGCTTCGACGTGTGGGTGGGCGGCGGGCTGTCGACCAACCCCCGGATCGGGGTGCGCCTGGGCGCCTGGGTGCCGCTGGAGGACGTCCCGGACGTCTACGAGGGCGTCGTCTCGATCTTCCGCGACTACGGCTACCGGCGGCTGCGCAACCGCGCCCGCCTGAAGTTCCTCGTCGCCGACTGGGGCGCGGAGAAGTTCCGCCGGGTGCTGGAACAGGAGTACCTGCTGCGCCCGTTGGCCGACGGACCGCCGCCGGAGCAGCCCGTTGCCCGCTGGCGCGACCACGTCGGCGTGCACCGGCAGAAGGACGGCCTGCACTACGTGGGCTTCGCGCCGCGCGTCGGCCGCATCGACGGCCCCACCCTCACCAAGATCGCGGCGCTGGCGGAGGAGCACGGCTCGGGCCGGGTGCGGACCACCGCCGAGCAGAAGATGATCGTCCTCGACGTCCCGGCGGACCGGGTCGACTCGCTCGTGGCCGGGCTGGAGGCGCTCGACCTGCGCGTCTCCCCCTCCCCGTTCCGGCGCGGCACGATGGCCTGCACGGGCATCGAGTTCTGCAAGCTGGCGATCGTGGAGACCAAGGCCCGCGGCTCGGCGCTGATCGACGAACTGGAGCACCGGCTGCCCGAGTTCGACGAACCCCTCACGATCAACATCAACGGCTGCCCGAACGCCTGCGCACGCATCCAGGTGGCGGACATCGGTCTCAAGGGACAGCTGGTCCTGGACGACGAGGGCCGCCAGGTCGAGGGCTACCAGGTGCACCTGGGCGGAGCGCTCGGCCTGGAGGCCGGGTTCGGCCGCAAGGTGCGGGGCCTGAAGGTCACGTCCGAGGAACTGCCGGACTACGTGGAGCGCGTGCTGCGCCGCTACCTCGAACAGCGCACGGACGGCGAGCGGTTCGCCGCCTGGACGGCCCGGGCGAGCGAGGAGGACTTGTCGTGAGTGAGCGTGCAGCCCCATTCTTCTGCCCCTACTGCGGCGACGAGGACCTGCGCCCGCACGAGGCGGGCCACGGGGCCTGGGAGTGCGCTGCCTGCAACCGTGCCTTCCAGCTGAAGTTCCTCGGGCTCCTCGCCCGCGGACTCACCAAGGGGACGCCCGATGCCCGGACTTGAACAGCTGGCCCTGCAGGCCGGCCGCGAACTCGAGGACGCGTCCGCGCTGGAGATCCTCTCCTGGGCGGCCGACACCTTCGGCGAGCGCTTCTGCGTCACCTCCTCCATGGAGGACGCGGTCGTCGCCCACCTCGCGTCCCGCGCCCGGCCCGGCGTCGACGTCGTCTTCCTGGACACCGGCTACCACTTCCCCGAGACCGTCGGCACCCGGGACGCGGTCGCCGCCGTCATGGACGTCCGTCTCATCACGCTCGCCCCGCGCCGGAGCGTCGCCGAACAGGACGCCGAGCACGGGCCGCGCCTGCACGACCGCGACCCCGACCTGTGCTGCGCGCTGCGCAAGGTGAAGCCGCTGGAGGAGGGCCTGCGTGCGTACGACGCCTGGGCGACGGGCCTGCGCCGCGACGAGTCCCCGACCCGGGCACACACTCCGGTCGTCGGCTGGGACGCCCGGCGGGGCAAGGTGAAGGTCTCGCCGATCGCCCGGTGGACGCAGGACGACGTCGACACCTACGTCGCCGAACACGGCGTGCTCACCAACCCCCTTCTCCAGGACGGCTACGCATCAGTGGGATGCGCGCCCTGCACCCGCCGCGTGCGCGAGGGCGAGGACGTGCGCGCCGGACGCTGGGCCGGCCGCGCCAAGACGGAATGCGGACTGCACGAATGACAGAAGCGACAGAAGCGACAGAGACCACAGAGGCGACAGCAGGAGCCACGGTGTGGCTGACCGGCCTGCCGAGCGCGGGCAAGACGACGATCGCCCGCGCACTGGCCGACCTGCTGCACGCCGAAGGGCACCGGGTGGAGGTACTGGACGGCGACGAGATCCGCGAGTTCCTCTCCGCCGGGCTCGGTTTCTCGCGACAGGACCGTCACACGAACGTGCAACGGATCGGCTTCGTCGCTCAGTTGCTCGCCTCGCACGGCGTGACCGTCCTGGTGCCCGTCATCGCACCGTACGCGGACTCCCGCGAGGCGGTGCGCAAGCGCCACCAGGCGCACGGCACCGGCTATCTGGAGGTGCACGTGGCGACCCCGGTGGAGGTGTGCTCCGTGCGCGACGTGAAGGGCCTGTACGCGCGGCAGGCCGCGGGCGAGCTGTCCGGGCTGACGGGCGTGGACGACCCGTACGAGGCGCCGGCCGACCCGGACCTGCGGATCGAGACGCACGAGCAGAGCGTGGAGGAGTCGGCAGCGGCCCTGCACGTGCTGCTGAAGGAAAGGGGCCTGATATGACGGACAGCCCGACGGACAGCCCGTACGCGCTCACGCACCTGGACGCCCTGGAGTCCGAGGCGGTGCACATCTTCCGCGAGGTGGCGGGCGAGTTCGAGCGGCCGGTGATCCTGTTCTCCGGCGGCAAGGACTCGATCGTCATGCTGCACCTGGCGCTCAAGGCGTTCGCCCCCGCTCCCCTGCCGTTCGCCCTGCTGCACGTGGACACCGGGCACAACTTCCCCGAGGTGCTCGCCTACCGCGACCGCACGGTCGCCGAGCACGGCCTGCGGCTGCACGTGGCCTCGGTGCAGGAGTTCATCGACGCCGGCCGGCTGCGCGAGCGGCCGGACGGCACCCGCAACCCGCTGCAGACCGTGCCGCTGCTGGACGCCATCGCAGCGCACCGCTTCGACGCGGTGTTCGGCGGCGGGCGGCGGGACGAGGAGAAGGCGCGCGCCAAGGAGCGGGTGTTCAGCCTGCGCGACGAGTTCGGAGGCTGGGACCCGCGCCGCCAGCGCCCCGAGCTGTGGCAGCTGTACAACGGCCGCCACTCGCCCGGCGAGCACGTCCGCGTCTTCCCTCTGTCCAACTGGACCGAGCTGGACGTGTGGCAGTACATCGCCCGCGAGGGGATCGACCTGCCGTCGATCTACTACGCGCACGAGCGCGACGTCTTCCGCCGCAGCGGCATGTGGCTGGCCCCGGGCGGCTGGGGCGGCCCGAAGGACGGCGAGGAGCTGGAGAGACGCCTCGTCCGCTACCGGACGGTCGGCGACATGTCCTGCACCGGCGCGGTGGATTCCGACGCCGTGACCATCGAGGCCGTCATCGCGGAGATCGCCGCGTCCCGGCTCACCGAACGGGGTGCCACCCGGGCCGACGACAAGCTGTCGGAGGCCGCAATGGAGGACCGCAAGCGCGAGGGGTACTTCTAGCCATGTCCAGTACGACCATCGAGGCCGGCACGACCTCGCTGCTGCGGTTCGCCACCGCCGGATCCGTCGACGACGGCAAGTCCACCCTCGTCGGGCGGCTGCTGCACGACTCCAAGGCGGTGCTGGCCGACCAGTTGGAGGCCGTCGAGCACGCCTCCCGCAGCCGCGGCGCCGCCGCGCCCGACCTCGCCCTGCTCACCGACGGGCTGCGCGCGGAGCGCGAGCAGGGCATCACCATCGACGTCGCCTACCGCTACTTCGCCACCCCCCGCAGGCGGTTCGTGCTGGCCGACACGCCCGGCCACGTGCAGTACACCCGCAACATGGTCACCGGCGCCTCGACCGCCGAACTGGCCGTGGTGCTCGTCGACGCCCGCAACGGCGTCGTCGAGCAGACCCGGCGGCACGCCGCCGTCGCCGCCCTGCTGCGCGTGCCGCACGTGGTGCTGGCGGTCAACAAGATGGACCTCGTCGACTACGCGGAGCCCGTCTTCGCCGCGATCGCCGAGGAGTTCGGCCGCTACGCCTCCTCCCTCGGCGTGCCCGACGTGACCGCCATCCCCGTCTCCGCGCTCGCCGGCGACAACGTCGTGGAGCCGTCCGCCCACATGGACTGGTACGGCGGCCCGACCGTGCTGGAGCACCTGGAGACCGTGCCCGTCGTCGCCGACCCCAGCGGCGAACCGGCCCGGTTCCCCGTCCAGTACGTCATCCGCCCCCAGACGACCGAGCACCCCGACTACCGCGGCTACGCGGGCCAGATCGCCTCCGGCGTGCTGCGCGTCGGCGAGCCGGTGACCGTGCTGCCGTCCGGGCGGACGAGCACGGTCGCCGCGATCGACGCGCTCGGGCAGCCTGTCGACGTGGCCTGGGCGCCGCAGTCGGTGACGGTGCGGCTCGCCGACGACCTCGACGTCTCGCGCGGCGACCTCATCGCCCCCACTGCTGCCGCCCCGACGCCGACGCAGGACGTCGAGGCGACCGTCTGCCACGTCGCCGACCGGCCCCTGCGCCCCGGCGACCGGGTGCTCCTCAAGCACACCACCCGCACCGTGAAGGCCATCGTCAAGGCTGTCCCCTCGCGCCTCGCCCTGGACGACCTCTCCCAGCACGCCGACCCCGGCGGGCTGGCCGCCAACGACATCGGCCGGGTCGTACTGCGCACCGCGGAGCCTCTCGCGCTCGACGCCTACGCCGACTCCCGCCGCACGGGCTCGTTCCTGCTGATCGACCCGGCCGACGGGACGACGCTCACGGCGGGCATGGCGGGAACGTCTTTGGGGGGACGCCTTCGTGCCCCGTAAGGGGCGCGGGGAACTGCGCGATCGGCCACGACGCACCCGCAGCCGAGGTTCTCCCCCAGCCACCCCTGGGGGTACCCCCAGGGGCTCCGCCCCGGACCCCTGGGGTGGCGCGTCAACTGCGGGCCGTCGCGGGCTGGTCGCGCAGTTCCCCGCGCCCCTACGGGGCGCGGAAATCAGCCGGACGCACCCCAGCCCCGCCCCACCGAGAGGAACGACCCCGTGCCCGCAGCCGCCCGCCGCGCCCTCGCGGCCCTCGCCGCCCTGCCCCTGCTCACCCTGGCCCTCGGCGCCTGCGGTTACGGCTCGCAGAAACAGGCCGACGCCACGGCCACGGCATCGTCCGGCAGGAAACTGTCCGCGAACACCGTGCGCATCGGCTACTTCCCCAACATCACCCACGCCACGGCCCTGGTCGGCGACCAGGAGGGCCTGATCCAGAAGGAACTGGGCGGCACCCGGCTGAAGTCGACGACCTTCAACGCCGGCCCGTCCGAGATCGAGGCCCTCAACGCCGGATCCATCGACATCGGCTGGATCGGCCCCGCCCCCGCGATCAACGGCTACGTGAAGTCCAAGGGCCGCAGCCTGCGCATCGTCTCCGGCTCCGCGTCCGGCGGCGTCAAGCTCGTCGTCGACCCCAAGAAGATCACCACCCTGGACGACGTCAAGGGGAAACGGATCGCCACGCCGCAGAAGGGCAACACGCAGGACGTGGCGTTCCTCAACTGGATCGCGGAGAAGGGCTGGAAGGTCGACCCGCAGAGCGGCAAGGGCGACGTCTCCGTCGTCCGCCTGGACAACAAGGTGACACCGGACGCCTTCAAGTCCGGCTCGGTGGACGGCGCCTGGGTGCCCGAACCGACGGCCTCCAAGCTGGTCGCGGAGGGCGGCAAGGTGCTGCTCGACGAGAGCACGCTGTGGCCGGACCGGAAGTTCGTCATCACCAACGTGGTGGTGTCGCAGAAGTTCCTCGCCACGCACCCGGACGTCGTCGAGGCCGTGCTGCGCGGCTCGGTGAAGACCAACGCGTGGATCGCGGCCAACCCGCAGAAGGCGAAGGAGAGCGCGAACGCCGCGCTGAAGAAGCTCTCCGGCAGCGGACTGCCCGCCACGATCCTCGACCCGGCGTGGACGTCCCTCACGACCACCGACGACCCGCTGGCCACGACCCTGGACGCCGAGGCGTCCCACGCCGTCGCGGCCGGACTGCTGGACAGGCCGGACCTGACCGGCATCTACGACCTGAGGCTGTTGAACAAAGTCCTCGCCGGCGAGGGCAAACGGCCGGTCGGCGCCGCCGACCTCGGCAAGCAATAGGCCCTGCTCCCCTGGAGGTGGCCGGATGGCCCCGGCAACACTCACCACCGGCGCGGCCGTGGCCGTCCGGCTCGACCATGTCCACAAGAGCTTCGGACGGCCGGGCCCCGGCAGCCCCGCCGTGCCCGTCCTCGACGACATCACCCTCGACGTCCGCCGGGGCGAATTCGTCTGCCTGCTGGGCGCGTCCGGCTGCGGCAAGTCCACCCTGCTGAACCTGGTCGCGGGCCTGGACAGCCCGACGTCCGGCAGCATCGAGGTGCCCGGCGGCCGCCCGGCCCTGATGTTCCAGGACCACGCGCTCTTCCCGTGGCTGACCGCGGGCCGCAACATCGAGCTGGCGCTCCGGCTGCGCGGCGTGCCCCGGCCCGAACGCCGCACGGAGGCCGAGCGGCTGCTCGACCTCGTCCGCCTCGGCGGGGCGTACGACAAGCGGGTGCACGAGCTGTCGGGCGGCATGCGGCAGCGTGTCGCCCTCGCCCGGGCGCTCGCGCAGGACAGCCGCGTGCTGCTGATGGACGAACCGTTCGCCGCCCTCGACGCCATCACCCGCGACGTGCTGCACCACGAACTGGCCCGCATCTGGGCCGAGACGCAGCTGTCGGTGCTGTTCGTCACGCACAACGTGCGGGAGGCCGTGCGGCTGGGCGAGCGCGTCGTGCTGCTGTCCTCACGACCGGGCCGGGTGGCCCGCGAGTGGACGGTCGGCCTGCCGCAGCCGCGCCGCATCGAGGACCCGGCGGTGGCGGACCTGTCCGTCGAGATCACCGAAGAGCTGCGGGGGGAGATCCGCCGTCATGGCCGGAACTGACACGACGCGTACGACCACTTCCGAACTGGCCGTCCTGGAGGCCGGACTCGACGCGCTGGAGACCGTTCCCGTGCGGCGCACGCCGTGGCGGGAGATCCTGTGGCGGAAGGTGCTGCCGCCCGTCACGGCGGTGATCGTCGTCCTGGCCGTCTGGAAACTGCTGGTCCTGGCGCACGTCACCGACGACTACAAGCTGCCCGATCCCTCGGCCGTCTGGCACAGCCTGCGCCAACTCTGGCTGAACGGCACCCTGTTCGACATCATCTGGACCAGCGTCTCGCGCGGCCTGCTCGGCTTCCTCGCCGCACTCGCCATCGGCACCCCGCTCGGCCTGCTGGTCGCCCGGGTCCCGTTCGTCCGCGCCGCACTGGGCCCGGTCCTCTCGGGCCTCCAGTCCCTCCCCTCGGTCGCCTGGGTGCCGGCGGCCGTCATCTGGCTGGGGATCACGGACGCGGCGATGTACGCCGTGATCCTGCTGGGCGCGGTGCCGTCCATCGCCAACGGCCTGGTGTCGGGCATCGACCAGGTGCCCCCGCTCTACCTGCGGGCGGGCCGCACCCTGGGGGCGACCGGAGTGCTGGGCGCACGGTACGTCCTGCTCCCGGCGGCCCTGCCGGGCTACCTGGCCGGCCTGAAGCAGGGCTGGGCGTTCTCGTGGCGATCACTCATGGCGGCGGAACTCATCGCCTCCTCCCCCGACTTGGGCCTGGGCCTGGGCCAGTACCTGGAGAACGCACGAACGGATTCGGACATGCCGGGGGTGCTGCTCGGCATCATCCTCATCCTGTTCGTCGGGATCGCCATCGACCTGGCCGTCTTCAGCCCGCTGGAACGGCGCGTGCTGCGCACCCGGGGCCTGGCGGCGGGCCGGTGAGAGCACCCCTCGTCCTGGTCGCCCACGGCAGCCGCGACCCGCGCCACGCGGCGACGGTGGCGCAGCTGCGGGCACGGGTGGCGGAGCAACGGCCGGGACTGCGCGTGGAGGTGGCCTTCCTGGACTTCAACGCACCGGGCGTGGGGCAGGTCCTGGAACGGCTGGCCGCGGAGGGCGTGCGGGAGGCCGTGGCGCAGCCGCTGCTGCTGACGCGGGCCTTCCACGCCAAGGCGGACGTGCCGGCGGCCCTGCGCCGGGCGGCGTCCCGCCTGCCGGGGCTCTCCCTGGTCCAGGCCGATGTCCTGGGCCCGTCGCCCCTGTTGACGACCGCGCTGGAACGGCGGCTGCACGAGGCCGGGGTACGCCCCGGCGACCGGCGCTCGACCGGGGTCGTCCTGGCCTCGGCGGGCTCCTCGGACCCGGAGGCGATCGCGGTGATCGCAGCAATCGCGCGGGAGTGGCGGCACACCGGCTGGTGCGCCGTGCGGCCCGCGTTCGCCTCCGCCTGTGCACCGCGCACGGAGGACGCGGTGCGCGCACTGCGGGCGGCGGGTGCCGAACACGTCGTGGTGGCCCCGTACGTCCTCGCACCGGGCCGCCTGCCGGACCGCATCGCGACGGGCGCGGCGGCGGCCGGGGCGGACGTGGTGGCGGACGTACTGGGTCCGGCACCGGAGGTGGTGGATTTGCTGCTGCGACGGTTCGACGAGGCGACGGCGATGGCAGGATCACCCGCCCTCGAATTGGCTCAATAGGCCCTCTCGCCACTGCTCCCCCGAGCCCATTAGCGTCACGCGGCGCGGGGGGTCGCATTGGTCAGTGATCAGATTGGTCAGAGAGGCTCACTGAGTTGTTCTACTTCCTCTTCAGGGCCGTGGTGCTCGTCCCGTTCCTGCGCTGGTTCTTCCGTCCGCGGGTCGAGGGCCTGGAGCACGTGCCGGACACCGGCTCGGCGATCATCGCGGGAAACCACCTGTCGTTCTGCGACAGCTTCCTGATGCCGGTGATGGTGAAGCGCCGGGTCACGTTCCTGTGCAAGAGCGAGTACTTCACCGGCCGCGGCCTCAAGGGCCGCCTCACGGCAGCCTTCTTCCGCGGCGTCGGCCAGATCCCCGTGGACCGCTCGGGCAACGGCGCGGGCCGCGCCGCGGTCGAGACGGGCCTCAAAGTGCTGGACGGCGGAGAGCTCCTCGGCATCTACCCCGAAGGGACTCGATCGCCCGACGGCCGCCTCTACAAGGGCAAGGTGGGCGTGGCCGAGATGGCCATTCGGTCGGGCGCACCGGTCATACCGTGCGCCATGATCGGCACCTTCGAGGCCCAGCCGATCGGCCGCCGCCTGCCGCGCCTGGTCCCGATCACCATCCGCTTCGGGGAGCCGCTGGACTTCTCCCGCTACGCGGGGATGGAGGAGTCGCGCGAGGTGCTGCGGGCGGCGACGGACGAGATCATGTACGCGCTGCTGAAGCTGTCGGAGCAGGAGTACGTGGACGAGTACGGCTCGCGGGCGAAGGCGAGGGCGGCCACGCCGCCGCAATTGGCGGTGCGCGCTCAGGCCGCCTGACCCCTGCAGGCCGTTCGTGGCTGGTCGCGCAGTTCCCGCGCCCCTTACGGGGCGCGGCTCAGCAGGCGCAGGTGATGGAGCCGATCGGTGCCGTCAGCGGGTCGGCCGGCTGCTGCACGACGCCGGCCGCGCCCTCGACGGGGAAGCCCTCACGGATCCAGTACTCGATCCCGCCGATCATCTCCTTGACCTGGTAGCCGAGCTGGGCGAAGGCGAGCGCCGCACGGGTCGCACCGTTGCAGCCGGGCCCCCAGCAGTAGGTGACGACCGGCACCGCGGGATCCGGCAACTGGGCGGCGCGGTACGGGATCTCGGCCGTGGGAAGGTGCACCGCACCCTGCACGTGCCCCTGCGCCCAGGCTTCCGCACCGCGGGAGTCGACGAGCACAAAACCCGGGTCGTCGGAGGCCAGGGCGGCACGGACGTCGGAGACGTCCATCTGGAAGGCGAGGCGGGCGGCGAAGAAGGCAACTGCGTGCTGCGGTGTGGTCATGCCCGAACGCTATGGCCCCGGCCTGTTCGGCTGAACCCGCGATCAACGCCCCTGCCCGCTTTCCGCCGTGAAATCCGTGGTATCAATCGGCGATGGCCGACGATTCCCTTGACACCACCGACATACGCATCCTCGAAGCCCTCCAGCGCAACGGGCGCGCCAGCTATGCCGAGCTGGCCCGCGCCGTCTCCATGTCCCCGAGCGCCGTCACGGAACGCGTCCGGCGGCTGGAGGAGAGCGGCGTCATCTCCGGCTACTCCGCCGTCGTGCGGCCCGAGGCCCTGGGCCTCGGCATCCTGGCCTTCATCCGCCTCCGCTATCCCACCGGCAACTACAAGCCGTTCCACGACCTGCTGGACACCACTCCCGAGATCGTGGAGGCCCACCACGTCACGGGCGAGGACTGCTTCGTCCTCAAGGTCGTCGCCCGCTCGATGCGCGACCTGGAGCGGACGGCGGGCCGCATCGCCACGTTGGGCTCCGTGACGACGAGCGTCGTCTATTCGAGCCCGCTGCCGAGCCGCGCGGCGACGGCGGTCATGACCGCAGCAGACTCTGGGCCAGGGCCAGCACGGCAGTGACGACCGTGAGCGCGGCACCGAAGGCGGCGCCGGCACGGGTCGCGGCGGCGGGGCGGCTGGCGCCGTCCATGCGGGCGAGGAGGGCGGCGACGGCGCCGATGGCGGCGGCGAGGATGAGGACGACGGCGAGGGCGGTGAGGGTGACGGCCAGCTGTGTGTGAGTCATGGGAGCAAGTTCGCCGGTTTCGCGTTCGCCGACGTTCGGGCGTACGAAGATGAACAGATGCGGGCTTCGGATCCGGACGCGCTGAAGGAACTGGCGGCTCGGCTAAGGCTGTCCCAAATGGAGAGACGGTTCACGGTGGAGGCGTTGCAGCGCCGGGCCGGGCTGGGACACACGACGGTCAGCCAGGCGCTGAACGGGCGGAAGATGCCGAGCGAGGCGACGGTGATCGCCTTGGCCAGGGCGCTGGGCGTGGATGCCGGGGAGCTGCTGGCGCTGCGGGCGCGGGGTGCCGGTCCGCGTCTGTCGACCGAAGACGTCGCTTTTGAACAGCGCTACCGGGACTACATCGTCGAGCGCCACAGCGGCCTGACCATCGTCGGACTGGATCTCAGCCGGCCGGAGTCGGCGTGCTGGCCGCTGGACACGGCTTACTTGAGCCTTGAGCTGGCAAGCGAAGCCGAACGGGGCCTCCCCGCTCCCGCCACGACCGTGGAACGTGCGGAGCAGGCACTTGCCGGGCGTCGGCGCGTACTCATCCGCGGGCAGGCGGGGAGCGGCAAGACGACGTTGCTGCAATGGCTGGCGGTCACCTCGGGGCCGGACCTCGTCCCGTTCGTCCTCCCTCTGCGCACCCTGGTCCGCCACGGTGGTGCACTGCCGATTCCGCAGTATTTCCTGGCGGCCACGGGATGCGCGCTCGCGAGTATGCAGCCGAAGGGCTGGGAGGATCGACTGCTTTCGGCCGGACGCGGCCTGCTGCTCGTCGACGGGCTCGACGAAGTACCGAAACAGCAGCGCGAGCACACCAGAGCGTGGCTGTGGGAGCTCATTGCCGCGTACCCGCAAGCACGGTTCCTCGTCACGACGAGACCTTCCGCTGTTCCGGAACGGTGGCTTTCCGGCCAGGAGTTCACGGAATGCACCGTCAGGCCCATGAGCAGACGCGACGTCCTGGTGTTCGTCCAGCGTTGGCACCGGGCGGCGGGGGCCTCGATGGAACTGGAGGAGAGCCTCAAGGACGTGGTGCGCGGGCAGCGCGACCTGAGCCAGTTGGCGACGACACCGCTGATGTGCGCTCTCGTATGCGCTCTCCATCGTGACCGGCGGGGCCATCTGCCGCGGGGGCGGATGGAGTTGTATGAGGCAGCACTGTCGATGCTGCTGATCCGCCGGGACGACGAGCGTGAGGTCAAAGCTCCGGAGGGTATCGCCCTCGACCGCCATCAGGCCGTTCAGCTTCTTCAACGCCTTGCCTATTGGCTCATCCGCAACGGGCAGGCGGAGATGGAGGAGGAGACTGCTCTCTCTGTCATCGAGGACGCGCTGCCGGCCATGCCGACGGTGGCAGCGCAGGGGGATGCACAGCAGGTCCTCGGCCATCTGGTCTCCCGCAGCGGCCTGCTGCGGCGGCCTTCGGCGGACACCATCGACTTCATCCATCGCACATTCCAGGACTACTTGGGAGCCAAGGCGGCCGTCGAGTCCCGTGATCTCGGTCTGCTGGTGCGCAACGCCCACGACGAGCAGTGGGAGGACGTGCTGCGCATGGCGGTCGCACACGCCCGGCCCGCGGAGCGGGGGACGCTGTTGCGCCGACTCGTGGCGCGGGGTGACCGTACGTCCAAGCACCGCACGCGGCTGCATCTGGTGGCCATGGCCTGCCTGGAGCAGGCGACGGAACTGGATCCGGAGGTGCGGGCCACGGTTGAGGAGCGGACGGCGGCCATGCTCCCGCCGCGGACGTACGACGAAGCCACTCGTCTGGCCTCGGTGGGCCCGGTGATCCTCGACCTGCTGCCGGGGCCGGAAGGCCTGCTCAAGGACGAACTCGTACCCGTCATCAGCATCGCCACCGAGCTCGGCGGCGATGCCGCGATGACGTTCCTCAAGCGGTTTCGGACATGCGACGATCCCGACGTTCAAAGCGTGCTGGCCCTGGAGTGGCGGGCCTTCGACACCCACGACTACACGCAGGACATCATTCGCCACCTCTCACCCGGCACCCGGATCGCCGTCAGAAACCGGGCCGAGTTGGAGACAATCCCCTCCCTTCCACAGCAGTCCGACTTCTATTTCAGCGGCAATTTCTCGGAGGAAGAACTGCTGTCGGTACTGAACCAGCATGAGCTGCGGGGGCTCGACATCTGCAACAACACAGCACTGCTCGACCTTGATTTCGTGGGCATGTTCGGCGAGCTCCGCAGGATCGGCCTGTCAGGCCTGCCTCACGTCCTGACCCTTTCCCCGCTCCGCGGGCTGCCACTGACCGATCTTGCCCTTACCCTGACTCAGCCCATGGAACTGGAGATGCTCGACGCGCTGCCGACTCTTGAACGCGCCAATATCGACGCACCGTTGACCTACCGCTCCATGGCTTCGCTGCTTCGGTTACCCGGTCTTCGCGAACTCCACCTCTGGCAGAAATCGTTCACAACGACCACGCTCAGCGGTATTTCATCCGCCGCACGGCTCGAACTCCTCAGCTTCCCGGCATCGGATGTCCCCGAAGCTTCTCGTGGCGAACTCGCCGAGATGCCCGCATTGGTCCGTCTGCAGATCCACAACCAGTACGTGCGGCTTCTCGCAGACAGCCCGCCCCTGCCTCACGTGAGTCATCTTGTCCTCAACGCGCCGCTCGAACATTTCGATCTCACGCCCGTGAAGACCACGTTCCCCGGCCTCCGCTGCCTCACACTCATAGCGAGAGCGCCGGACAACACAGTCAACCTGACCAGCCTCGCGGACGTCGACGGGCTGAGGGTCAAAGTCGTCAACGCAGGATTACTCCTCGGCCTCGACCGCTTCCCCCCGAACGCCGTCACCCTCACCCCCCGCCCCCGCACCCAGCGCCCCGCAAGGGGCGCGGGGAACTGCGCGACCAGCCCCCACCGGCCCGCAGGCGACACGGGGCGCCGTTACGCGCACAGCGCGAGCGACCGCCGCACCCCGTGGGGGTGAGGTACGACGGCCGCCGACAGCGGACCGTACCAGGGGTCACCCCCTGAGCCGAAGTTCCGCCTCGATCAGGTCGGCCGCCCGCTGCGTACCCCCCTCCGCCGCGAGCTCCGCCTCCAGCTCGGCGCAACGCGCCGCGACCCCCGGGTCGCCCGCAAGGGACAGCACCGCCTCCCGCAGCACCTCGGCGGTGGCCGACTCGTTCGGCACGTGCCGTGCCACTCCCAGCTCCTCCAGGATCGCCGCGTTGCCGAACTGGTCGACCGCCTGCGGTACCGCCACCATCGGGACCCCGCACGCGAGACCCTCCTGGGAGCCGCCCATGCCGGCGTGGGTCACGAAGACGTCGGCCTGACGCAGGACGGCCAGCTGCGGTATCCAGTGGTGGACCTCGAAGTTCTGCGGGATGTCGCCCAGTTGGGCAACCTCCACCTGCTTGCCGATCTGCAGCACCACGTGCCACCCGGCCAGGTCGCCGAAGGCCTTGATGCACTCGCGGTAGAACTCCGGCCGCTTGTTGAACGTGGACCCCAGCGACACCAGCAGCACCTTCTCGGCGTCCGCCGGGCGCTCCCAGTCGCCCTGTTCGCTGCGGTCACCCTGGCACGGGCCCGTGAAGGTGTAGACGCTCTCGTCGACCAGGTCGGCGTGCGGCTGCATCGCCCGCGGGATCAGGGCGAGACAGCGGTCGGGGTGACCGACGAAACGGTCGTGGTCGATGGTGACGCCGTTGCCGGCGAGCCACTCGGCGAAGCGGTCGTAGTAGGCGCGGCCGCGCTCGCTCCGCTTGATCTCCTCGAACTGCTGGGCAGCGGGGCCGTCTTCGATGCCCTGCCAGGCCACCATGTGCGGCGCCAGCTGGACGATGGGAACGCCCCAGCCGTGGGCGAGGACCCGTGCCGGGTAGGAGGTGCTGTCGGCCAGCACCAGGTCCGGCGCGTCGCCCTCGTACGCCTCCGCGAGCTGCGGAAGCACCTGGACCGCGTCGTCGAAGAACAGCTCCATGTAGTCGAGCTGCCCGGATCCCCAGGCATCCGGGTCGCCCGCGTCCGGGAGCGTCGAGCGGTAGATCACCGGCTCGGCGCCGGTCGCGGCGACGATCTCCGCGAAGGACTCGGGTATGGCGTACGTCACCCGGTGGCCGCGGGCGACGAGTTCGCGGATGACGTCCAGGTTCGGGTTCACATGGCCGTGGGCCGCAATGCTGAACATGGCAAGGTGGGTTCGGTGTTTGCGCATGACCGCAGACTAGGCGAGACGCACCGTCTCGCGTCCACTGATTTTCCGGTACCCGATGCGATCCGGCCATCGGCCCCGGGGGACACTGGCAGGGTTCGGGCCGGCAGGCCGACGGAGAGCGAAGGCGAAGGTACGGACGTGGCATTCACCGAACACCGGGCGCGCGCCCTGCTCGCCGCCTCCGGGGCACCCCTCCCCGCCTCCGCCACCACGCTTCTCTCCCTCGGCGAGAACGCCGTCTTCGCCACCGACGGCCTCGTCGCCAAGGTCGGCCGCGACGCCTCGCTCCTCCCCCGCGCCGAGCGCGAACTCCGCATCGCCGCCTGGCTCCAGGAGCACGACGTCCCGGCCGTCCGTGCCGCCGAGCCCGACGTCCTCATGGCCGACGGCCACCCGGTGACCCTCTGGCACCGTCTCCCCGACGCCGCCCGCCCCGCCGGGCCCGCCGACCTCGCCCCCCTCCTCCGCAAGGTGCACTCCCTCCCCGAACCCGACTTCGGGCTCCCGCACCGCGACCTGCTCGGCGGCGTCGAACGCTGGCTGCGGCTGGCCGGGGACGCGATCGACCCGCGCGACGCCGACTACCTCCGCGAGCGGCGCGACGGCTTCGCCTCCGCGGCCGCCGCCCTCACCCCGCACCTGTCCCCCGGGCCGATCCACGGCGACGCGCTCCCCCGCAACGTGCACATCGGCCCCGACGGTCCCGTCCTGCTGGACCTGGAGACCTTCGCCACGGACTTCCGGGAGCACGACCTGGTCGTCATGGCGCTCAGCCGCGACCGGTACGGGCTGGACCCGGCGGCCTACGAGGCGTTCGTGCACGCGTACGGCTGGGACGTCCGCGAATGGGCGGGCTGCGCCGTCCTGCGCGGCGCCCGCGAGACGGCGAGCTGCGCCTGGGTGGCCCAGCACGCCCCCGCCAATCCGGCTGCCCTCGCGGAGTTCGAGCGCCGCGTCGCCTCGCTGCGCGACGGGGACCCGGCAGTGCGCTGGTACCCGTTCTAGGCAGTTCGACAACTGCAGGCCGTCCGTGGCTGGTCGCGCAGTTCCCCGCGCCCCTGACGGGGGCGCGGGGAACTGCGCGAGCAACCCCACCCAACCCGCAGCCGAACTCACCTCATCGGCCACTCCCCCTCGACCACCGCCCCCTCATCCCCCCGTCGGCGCAGCCACGCCTGATAGCCCGCCGCCCACTCCGCGTACCAGCGCCGCTGGTCCGCGTGCAGCTGCCGGATGTCCGCCTCCCCCACCTCCGGATACCGCGCGGCCACCGCCCGCGCAACCCGCACCGCGGCGAGGGCGTCCGCGCCCGCCTCGTGCGCCCCGGCCAGCTCGACGCCGTACTCCTCGCACGTCGCGCCCAGCGTCCGCCTGCCCTTGCGGTAGCGGTCGACCGCGCGGTCGATGGTGAACGGATCGACGACCGGGCCCACTTCGGCCCCCTCGCCCAGCCGCTCGCCCAGCGACGGCAGCCCGTGCCGGCGCAGCTCCGCCTCCAGGAGGCTCAGGTCGAAGCGGGCGTTGTAGGCGACGACCGGCACGCCCATCGACCAGTGCCCGGCCAGCGCGGCCGCTATCTCCTCGGCCACCTCACGGGCGGGGCGGCCGCGGGCCGCCGCCTCCTCGCTCGAGATGCCGTGTATCGCCGCCGCCTCGGCCGGAATGGGCACCCCCGGATCAGCCAGCCAGTGCCGGCTCCCCAGGAGCACCCCGCCCTTGGTCTCCACGACAGCCGCCGTGACGATCCTGGCCTGCGCCGGATCCGTGCCCGTGGTCTCCAGGTCGAAGCCGACCAGCAGCTCACCGTGCCAGCCCATGGCGATCCCCCCTCAGGTGGTGCTTCCCCCGTCTGGTCACCCAGCCTGCCACGCACCACTGACAACCGGCCCTCCCGGCCGGAAAGGGCCGCTCAGGACACCGCTCAGGACACCGCTCAGGACACCGCTCAGGGCACCGCTCAGGGCACCGCTGAGGAAATCCGCTCAGGACACCGGCCGGGAGTCCGACCACACGCCCTCGAACTCCTCGCGGTAGGTCTCGAAGAGCCCGCCGGTGTCGTCGGCGCCGCGCCCCTCACGCACCACGGACCGGCCGCTCCCGCGCAGCACCAGCACCGGCGACTCCATGCCGCGCGCCTTGCGCAGGTACGACTGCACGACGGCGAGTCCGTCCGGTCCGTCCCCATTGACCAGATACGCCGTGAAGCGCGGCGTCTCGTCGAAGACGCGGATCTCGAAGGCCCCGGGGTCGCGCAGCCGGTCGCGGACCCGGCGCATGTGCATGATGTTCATCTCGACGGACCTGCTCATCTCGCCCTTCTTGATGCCCAGTTCCCGTTCCCGGCGGCGCACCGCGCTGCTGGCCGGGTTGAGGAAGAGCAGCCGGGCCCGGCAGCCGGACTCGGCGAGGCGGACCAGGCGGCGCCCGGAGTAGTTCTGGACGAGCAGGTTGAGGCCTATGCCGACGGCGTCCAGGCGGCGGGCGTTGCCGAAGAGGTCCTCGACGGGCAGCTGCCGCTGCAGGCGCACGCGGTCCGGGTGCACGCCGACGACGTCGGCGTAGCGGTCGCCGACGAGGTCCTCGACGGCGTCTATGGGCAGCCGGTCGGCGGAGGTGGGGCCCGTCCCGCTGCCGCCGAGGATGTCGAGCAGGCGGGCCGAGGCCCGTTCGGCCTGGGCGAGGACGGTCTGGGAGAGCGCGCGGTTGCGGGAGACGACGTTGCGGGCGACCTCCAGCTCGTCCAGTGCCAGTTCGAGCTCGCGCCGGTCGTCCAGGTAGGGCTCGAAGCAGGGCCAGTGCTGGACGAGCAGTTCACGCAGCTGGGGCAGGGTGAGGAAGCTGAGGACGTTGTCGTCGGCCGGGTCGAGCAGATAGCCCTTGCGCCGGCTGACCTCCCGTACGGCCGCGGCGCGCTGCACCCACTCCTGCCCGGCGGGGCCCGCGGCGGCGACGACCCACTCGTCCTCGCCGTGCACCGGCTCGTAGACCGGCCGCAGCACGGCGGCGACGACGGCGCGCAGCCGCTGTTCCACCAGGTTCAGCCAGATGTAGGCCCGCCCGGCCCGGCGGGCGCGCGTGCGCACCTCGCCCCAGGCTCCGCTGTCCCAGTCCAGTTCCGCGCCGATCTCCCTGGGACGCGTCAGGGACACCACACCGGGTGGTGTGCCGGTCGAACCGTCTCCCTCGGGACAGCCGTCTCCGGGGGGCAGCTCCAGTCCGCCCGAGCTCACCTGTGCACCCGCCTTCCGCCCCCGTCCAACGATCAAGGCAGATTACTGTGCGGGCGGGACGCGGCGCACACGCGCTCCACCGGGCTTCGGCCAACTGGGTCCATCGGCCGCCGTGTTGTCCTCGGCCCGGGCGGAGCACGTGAGCTGATTCATAGCCAGATCGTCCTCGGGTCGTCCTGCGGCCACCGTGCGCCCCTCGTGCGGTCGTCCTCCGGGCCGCTGCTGTCACCCGCTTGGACGAGCTTCGCCGTCCCGCCGGTTGCCCCCTGCGGACGCTCGTCCGCACCGGATGCACCGCCGGTGCTCCGTGAGCGCCGGTGTGAATGACCGGGAAGAGACGCTGCGAGGTGGAAGACTCCCTCCATGCAGGTGTGGCCTGGACAGGCGTACCCCCTCGGCGCCACGTACGACGGCGCCGGGACGAACTTCGCGGTGTTCTCCGAGGCCGCCGAGCGGGTCGAGTTGTGCCTGTTGCACGAGGACGGCTCCGAGACTGCGGTGGAACTGCGGGAGAGCGACGCCTTCGTGTGGCATGCGTATCTGCCCGGCGTGATGCCCGGTCAGCGGTACGGCTTCCGGGTGCACGGCCCGTACGAGCCGGGGCGCGGGCAGCGCTGCAACTCCGCGAAGCTGCTGCTCGACCCGTACGCGAAGGCGATCAGCGGCGCGGTGGACTGGGGCGAGGCGGTCTACGGCTATCCCTTCGGACGCCCGGACAAGCGCAATGACCTTGATTCCGCACCCCACATGATGACGTCCGTAGTGGTCAATCCGTATTTCGACTGGGGCAACGACCGCCCGCCGCGCACCGACTACCACCGCACGGTCATCTACGAGGCCCACGTCAAGGGTCTGACGATGCTTCACCCCGCACTGCCGGAGGAGATCCGCGGCACGTACGCAGGGCTCGCCCACCCCGCACTCATCGGGCATCTCACAGAACTGGGCGTGACGGCGATCGAGCTGATGCCGGTCCATCAGTTCGTCAACGACCACCGGCTGGTGGACGCGGGGCTGGCCAACTACTGGGGCTACAACACCATCGGCTTCTTCGCCCCGCACAACGCCTATGCCTCCTGGGGCGACCGGGGCCAGCAGGTGCTGGAGTTCAAGCAGGCGGTGCGGGCGCTGCACGCCGCGGACATCGAGGTCATCCTCGACGTCGTCTACAACCACACGGCCGAGGGCAGCGATCTGGGGCCCACGCTCTCCTTCCGGGGCCTGGACAACGCCTCGTACTACCGCCTCGCGGACGACCCGCGCTACTACATGGACACCACCGGCACCGGCAATTCCCTGCTGATGCGCAGCCCGCACGTGCTGCAGCTCATCATGGACTCGCTGCGCTACTGGGTGACCGAGATGCGCGTGGACGGCTTCCGCTTCGACCTCGCGGCCACGCTGGCCCGGCAGTTCCACGAGGTGGACCGGCTGTCGTCGTTCTTCGACCTGGTGCAGCAGGATCCGGTCGTCAGCCAGGTGAAGCTGATCGCCGAGCCGTGGGACGTCGGCGAGGGCGGCTACCAGGTCGGCAACTTCCCGCCGCTGTGGACCGAGTGGAACGGCAAGTTCCGGGACACCGTGCGCGACCTGTGGCGGGGCGAGCAGGCGACCCTGGCCGAGTTCGGCTCCCGGCTGACCGGCTCCTCCGACCTCTACCAGGGCGACGGGCGGCGGCCGCTGGCCTCCATCAACTTCGTCACCTGCCACGACGGTTTCACTTTGAACGACCTCGTCTCGTACCACCACAAGCGCAACGCGGCCAACGGCGAGGACAACCGCGACGGCGAGAGCCACAACCGCTCCTGGAACTGCGGCGCCGAGGGCGAGACGGACGACCCCGCGGTACTGGCCCTGCGCGAACGGCAGATGCGCAACTTCATCGCCACGCTCATGGTCTCCCAGGGCGTGCCCATGCTCAGCCACGGCGACGAGTTCGCCCGCACCCAGCACGGCAACAACAACGCCTACTGCCAGGACAACCCACTCTCCTGGCTGCACTGGCCGCACGCCGCCGAGGAGTCCTCGGCCCGCGCACGCAGGCTGCTCCGCTTCACCCGCTCCCTGGTGTGGCTGCGCCGCGACCACCCGGTCTTCCGGCGCCGCCGCTTCTTCCACGGCCGCCCGGTGCAGGGTACGCACGATGAACTGTCCGACATCTCCTGGTTCACACCGGATGGCGATGAAATGCGGGACAGCGACTGGCAGGCCGCCCACGCCAAGTCCCTGACCGTCTTCCTCAACGGCAGCGCCATCTCCGAACCCGGACCGCGCGGCGAGCCCGTCGTCGACGACTCCTTCCTGCTGATGTTCAACGCCCACGAGGAGCCGCTGGACTTCCTCGTCCCCGTCAACCACGGCAGGGAGTGGCAGGTCGTCGTCGACACCGCCCGCCCGGAGGGCGTCTCGACGGACGGCCCGAAGGTGGCGGCGGGCGAACGTCTGACACTGACGGACAGGAGCCTGGTGATCCTGCAGAGGCCCGCCCCGTAAGGGGCGCGGGGAACTGCGCGACCAGCCACAGACAACCCGCAGCGGCAAAGCTAGCGCTCCCGCGCAGCGGGTACGTACGTTCCATGCAGCGCAACGCATCCGGCGGCCCGCCGACGGCCACGTACCGGCTCCAGCTCCAACCGCGCTTCCCCTTTGCCGCAGCCGAGCGCAGCGTTCCGCGCCTGGCCTCCCTCGGGGTGTCCCACCTCCACCTCTCCCCCGTCCTGGAGGCCGCGCCCGGTTCCACCCACGGCTACGACGTCACCGACCACTCGGCCGTCCGGGCCGAACTCGGCGGTGAGGACGGGCTGCGGGCCCTCGCCCGCACGGCACACGCCCACGGGCTCGGCCTGATCGCCGACGTCGTGCCCAACCACATGGCCGTCCCGGTGCCCGAGCACCTCAACGGCCCGCTGTGGGAGGTCCTGCGGGACGGCCCGGCCTCGCCCTGCGCGCGCTGGTTCGACGTCGACTGGGCCGAACACGGCGGCAAGATCCTGCTGCCCGTCCTCGCGGGACGGCTCGGCGACGAGCTCGCCCACTTCCGCACCGAGGACGGCGTCCTGCACTACCGCGACCACACGTTCCCGCTGCGCCCGGGCACCGAGCAGCTGCCGCTGCCCGAGCTGCTCGACGCCCAGTGGTACCGCCCCGCGTGGTGGCGACTCGCCCGCACCGAGCTCAACTACCGCCGGTTCTTCACCGTCTCGGCGCTCATAGCGCTACGGGTCGAGGACCCGGACGTCTTCGCCGCCACCCACAGCAAACTGCTCCACCTCCTGCGCGACGGCGTCCTCGACGGCCTCCGCGTCGACCACCCCGACGGCCTCGCCGACCCGTCCGGCTACCTGCGGCGGTTGCACCATGGTGCACGGAGAAGGTGGATCGTCGTCGAAAAGATCCTCAGCGGGGACGAGCGCCTCCCCGCCGACTGGCCCGTCGCCGGCACCACCGGCTACGACACCCTCCGCCACCTGGACGGCCTCTTCACCGACCCCGAAGGCGCCACCGAACTCGCCGCCGCCTACCGCACCTTCACCGGCCGCCCCGCCGACCAGGGCGGCGACTGGCCCGCCACCGTGCGCCGCGCCGCGTACCGCATCGTCACCCACGAGCTGGCAGCCGAGGTCGAACGGCTCGTCCGGGTGGGCATCCGCGTCTGCGACTCCTCCCACGTCCTCCGCGACCACGCCCCCTGGGCCCTGCGGGCGGCCCTGCGGGAGATCCTGGTACGGCTCCCGGTGTACCGGCCCTACGCGGCACCGGGCGGCGCGACGCCCGTCGCACCGGTCGACTGGGCCATGCTGGACGAGGCCGCACAGGGCGCCCGTTCGGCCTTCACCGTGCCGGAGGAGGCAGCAGTGGTCGAAGTGGTACGGGACGCGGCCCTGGGGCGCCTGGGCGACGGACCGGACCACCGGGACTTCTGCGCCCGCTTCGCCCAGACGGCCACCGCCCTACGGGCCAAGTCGGTGGAGGACACCGCCTTCTACCGCTACGCCCCCTTGCTCTCCGCCAACGAGGTCGGCGGCACACCGGACCGCCCTGCGGTCTGCCCGACCGAATTCCACGCCTTCTGCGGACGGCTGCAGCGGGACTGGCCGTTGACGGGAACCGTGCTGTCCACGCACGACACCAAGCGGAGCGGGGACGTACGGGCACGGATCGCCGCGCTGAGCGAGTACCCGGCCCCGTGGGCCGCACTGATGCACCGGCTGTGGGCCCGGTGCCCCGCGCCCGACCCGCACGTGGCATGGGTGGCCTGGCAGAGCGCCTTCGGGTTGGGGGCGGCGGACGCGGGGCGGCTGGCGCCGGCGATGCGGAAGGCAGTGCGGGAGGCCGCCCTTCTCACGACGTGGACGGAGCCGGATGCCGCCTACGAGGCGGCGGTCGAGGCGTTTGTTGCCGCCGGACCGGGCGGGGTGCTGCACGAGGAACTCGTGCGTCTCGCCGACGAGGCCGAGCCGTCGATCCGGGCCCACACGCTGGGGGCGGCACTGCTGCACCTGACCATGCCGGGGGTGCCGGACCTGTACATGGGGACGGAGACCGTGTACCGAGCACTCGTCGACCCGGACAACCGGAAACCGCCGGAGGACGGCGGCCGCCCCGCGGTGGAAGGGCTGCCCGGGGAGAAACTGTGGCTCACGCGAGCGGCGTTGCGCCTGCGGCGCGCACATCCGGAGTGGTTCGGTGCCGCATCGTCGTACGAACCGTTCGCGGCCGTCGGGCCTGCGGCCGACCACTGCATCGCGTTCGGCCGCGCGGGCCACGTCGTCGCGGTCGCAACACGGTTGCCTCGCCGGCTGGCCGGGGGCGGTGGCTGGCGGGGTACGGTGCTCCCCCTCCCCGGGGGCGGGGCCTGGCGCGATGCGCTCAGCGGGCACGCCCACCCCGCGGGCCCGCCGGTGCCCCTGGCGGAGCTGTTGGGGGCGGCGCCGGTGGCGTTGCTGGTGCGGGAGTGAAGCCGGTTAGGCGGTGGTGCGGAGTCCGGCGACGAACGCCGCCCAGGAGGGGGCGGGGATGGTGAGGGGGTGAAGGGTGGGGTTTTTGGAGTCGCGTATGCGGATGTGGGGACGCGGATCCTCAAGTTTTTCGGCGTGTTGTGAGGATTTGGGGTGGCAGATCTCGACGCACGCATCCCCGTTCTCGTGACTGTGGGAGGACTTGATCCAGGCAGCCTCAACGCAGTTGGTTCCGTTTTGGCCACTAAAGGACGACTTGAACCAGAACGCTTCGTTCATTACCGTGCCTGCTCTTTCGCTAGCCTTTCCAAGAACTTAGGCGTCTCCCCTGGCCCCAGCGCGCCCGCGCACATGGCGTCGAACCTGCGCGTGTGCTTCCAGATCTCCGCCTGCTTGTCGACGAGGGTCACCGACTTGGCTTCGTCGATTTCCACGACCGTCGGCATCGGAGGATCGAAGTCCATCAGGACGAAATTGCCGGAAGCGCGATAGGCAGGGGTAGCCAGGGGCATGATCTGCACCGTCACGTTGTCGAGCTTGGCCAGCTCAGCGATCAAGGCGTATTGCTCACGCATCACCTCATCGCTGCCGATGACCAGTCGTAGGGCAGCTTCGCTCATGATGACCCTCAGTTCCACAGGATTGTGGGTCCTGGTGATCAGGTGCCTCCGCTCCATGCGGAGCGCGAGGCTTTGCTCCACGAACTCGGTCGTCGTTTCTTCAACCGGCTTCGCGGTCTCGAACATGGCGCGCGCGTAGTTCTCCGACTGCAACAGCCCGTACACGACCTCCGGCTGCCAGCCCCGCACACGCCGCGCGTCCCGTTCCAGCCCGACGAACATCGCCATGCCCGAGGGCATGATGTTCCGATACGGGCTCCACCAGTCCCGACTCAGCGATTCCCGCTGGATCTGGACGAGGAACTCAACATCCTCCTCGTCCTCCAGCCCGTACCGCTCGCACAGATTGCGAAGGTCCTGGACCTTGTCCAGGCTCGTCAGCCCGCGCTCGACCCGCCACAGCTTCGTCTCACTGAAGCCCAGGCCCTCGACCGCCTGGGCGGGCGTCATCCCGGCGCGGTCCCTGAGCCGCCGGAGCTCCTTGCCGAGCTGCACCCTGCGAAGCGTCGGCCCCGTCTTCACTGCCATCCGTGAACCCTCCTGTGCCGGGCTCGGTGGCGCGGCTGTCCCCTGGGCACGCGCGCGTATCCGCTGGGCGATACCCCGTGCCCACCGCACCAAACCCCGTGCCCTGCACGTCGAATATGCCACTTTCGGCGAGAGTGTCGCCGCAACTTGCAGACCAACTCTTGCAGCCCGCACGCTGGTTGAGCCGCCGAACCACCACGTTCGGTAGTGCGCCCGAACACCCCCACAACCCGAAAGGCGCCCCCATGCCCTCACCACGCATCCGTGCGCTGGCCCTCATCCTCAACGGCGACGGCAAGGTGCTGCTCGTCTCGCCGTACTGCAAGGGCGCCCCGAACGCCGGACGAAACTTCCAACTGCCGGGCGGAACCGCGTGGGAGGACGAACCGGCGTGGGAGGCGATGGTGCGCGAGGGCAAGCGGGCGACGGGGCTGGCCCTGTCGCCCGTCCGGCTCGTACTGACCGACTTCACGCCGCGCGACCACCGCACGTGCGCGCCGGCCGCGATCGACTTCGTCTATCAGACGCTGACGATCGCGGACGACACGGCCGTCCGCCTGGCGCACCCGAACAGCGGTCACGTGCCCGAGCTGGTCTCGTACAAGTGGCTGACGCAGCACGAGTTGCACACGCACTGCACCACGTACCAGGCCCACAGAGTGGCCGCAGCCCTGTACGCCGCTCGCACCGGAACCTGCGCCGAACTCCACGCAGGGCGGCCGGCGTACGCGCACGTCGCGTGACCGTCGAAAGCAGCGATCGGCCCCCGCCACGAAGCGGCAGGGGCCAACACACAGAACCGGGAGATCAGCCCCCGTTCACCCCGTTGAACGGCGGCTTCGTGCCGTCGAGTCCGGCGCGGATCTGCTGCGAGAGCGCGCCCGTCGTCGGGTCGTCGCCGTCGAGCGAGTAGGCCATGACGCCGCCCAGCTTGAGCGCCTTGGCATGGGCCGCCTTGCGGTAGACGAGGGTCGGGTCGTCGAAGGTCCAGAAGACGTGGTCCGTCTCGCTGTACCGCCAGGCGTAGCTGCAGTTGGCCTTGTCCGGGCTGTAGTACACCTTGTAGCTGTCGCCGAGCTTCGCGATCTCGCGGTAGTCGTTGACGCCCGGCTCGTACTTGCCGGGCGCGGGGCCGGTTGCCGTGTTGTGCAGGCCGTCGGGGTTCTGCGTTCCCACGCCGCTCCAGCCGCGGCCGTAGTACGGGATCCCGAAGGTGAGCTTCGACCGGACGTTCTCCCCCGCCGCCTTGATCCAGGCGTCGACCGCGGCCTCCACGGTGAGCCCGGTGGCCGGCGGGAGGAGGGCGGACTGCTGGTCGGTGGTGTTCTCCCACGCTCCGTGGAAGTCGTATCCCTGGATGTTGCCGAAGTCGAGGCACTTCATGACCTCTGATGCGTCCCAGCCGGCCGCCATGATTCCCGGGTCGGCGGGGAGGAAGGCGGTCAGCAGGTACTTCCCGCCGCGCGGCGGGTAGTTGCGGACCAGCTCGGGGTCGTCCAGCTGCTTGCGGAACTCCTTCAGGAGCGCGACGAAATTCGCCTTGTCGTGCACCGGGTCGAACTTGTTCCCGGGAAGTCCCTTGTCGCAGCCGGGCCATTCCCAGTCGATGTCGACGCCGTCGAAAATCCCCTTGGCCACGCCGGTGCCGCCGAATT
Organism: Streptoverticillium reticulum; assembly: GCF_047456005.1. Taxonomy (NCBI): domain Bacteria; kingdom Bacillati; phylum Actinomycetota; class Actinomycetes; order Kitasatosporales; family Streptomycetaceae; genus Streptomyces; species Streptoverticillium reticulum. Next base: position 2,159,509 of record NZ_CP179755.1, read on the forward strand.
CCTGCTTCTTGGTGATCTCCTGCGGGTTCTGCCAGTTCTGCACCCAGATCTCCGTGGGGATGTTCCCCTTGATGAAGAGGTCGATGCACGAGGAGACCAGGTCCTTGCGCCCCTGCTCGGTGGCCGCGGCGAGCGAGAAGTTGCGGCTGTACGTCCAGCCGCCGAGCGAGACGAGGACCTTCAGCTGCTGGTGCTTCTGCTTGAGCTTCTTGAGCTGGTTGAAGTTGCCCATGAGGGCCTGTGCACCCCAGCCGGGGTCGTTGGAGCCGATGGGTTCCTTGCCCGAACCCGCGATGAACGGGGTGAGGTAGTCCGCGCCGGCGTCCTCGGCGTTGATCCCGGCGTCCGCGTGGTTCGGCTTGTCCTTGTCGAGGGCCCTGACCTCCTCGAAGCAGCGGTACCCCGAGTACCCCTCGGGATACTTCGGGGACGCCGGCACATCACCCGAGGTGATGTTCTCGAAGGCGTAGTTGAGGATGGTCAGCCGCTCCGCCGTGCCGTTGTCGTCGATGGTTTTGAGGAACACCTTGCGCTCGTAGATGGACCATTGGGGAAAGTACCCGATGAATTCCATGGCGCCCCCTTCTGCATTCCGTTTTCTTTCGACGCCCAACAGCCTTGCGCGCAGCATCGTTTCCCCAAAAGGTCGGCTTTGCGCCAGGGGTCGTGGAGCGGCCTTTACACGCCGCCCGATTCGACTGCCGGCCACCGGCCCGGTCATCGCATATGCCACTTGTATGGCGGGCTGCCCCACACTCGCCTGCCCCCAGCCCCAGCTGTTCACGTCAGGCACTCCCACCGAGATCGCCCGCATGCGTGCGAACACCCGGCAATGGCCGAGCACATGCCGTTGCCGGGTGTTCCGGCACGCCCGACGGCTCCGCACTGCGACGCGCACCCACCCGCACAGCGGGCGACCGGTGTTCGTGCGGCCGGATATGTGTGCCGCCCGGGACATCGATCGTGCGTTCCCTCATCCGCGAAACGGTACGGGGACCTGCGGTGCGGCGGCACCGCAGTTTTCACGCGCCGGGGCGTGTCCGGACCCGGCGACGGTGTGCGCAATCCGGGTGAACGTCGGAGCATGCCCCGCTCCCCCGCCCCGCCGGACAGATACAGATGGGGCCGCGCCCCCGTGGCGCCTCCCGATCCCCGGCTCCGGAAAGGCCCACGTGAAGCCTCTGCACTCCTTGGCCGCCGTCGCCCTGGCGGCCGGCACGCTGGCCACGGTCGTCTCTGTCGCGCCGGCCGCTCAGGCGAAGGATCTGCCGACCTACACCTGCACCTCCAAGCTCGCGCTGCACCACCAGGTCGACGAGCACAGCCCCTACCACGACACCATCGGCGAGAACTGCAACGTGCCCAACAGGGCTGTGGGCGGCGAGAACTGGACCTCAGGCGTCGACCTGCTCGGCAATCATCTGGGCAACGCCGACGGGGACACGACACACCCGTTCCGGCTCAGGAGTTCCGAGCGGACCGTGGTGTGCGACATGCCCATGAGGCGGAACTCCCTGAACCAGGACGTCTACGGGCACACCATCCGCGACCGGGGACGTCAGCTGACCAACGCGTACTGCAAGCAGGTCAAGGGCAAGTGACCGGCGCGACGTCCCCGAGCCGCCCGACCTGGTCCGGGTCCGTGGCCCAGCAGTAGAAGAACGGGCCGGCGTCGGCGAGGCGGGCCCACGTCAGAGTGCGGTCACTCTACTGCGACCGTGACGGACCCGGCCACGCATTTACGTCACGTATTTACGCTGGCAGTGGCACGATGAGCGGCACCGCCGTCGAAGGGAGCCGGTCGTGCTGTTCGAGGTGTGGGCGCCCAGGGCGCGGCGGCGCGTGACCCTTCACGTGGACGGTGCCGCGTACGCCATGGAGCCCGATCCCGTCCGCGTCGGCTGGTGGTGCTGCTCCGCCCCCGCCTCCGTCGGAAGCCGGTACGGGTTCGCCCTGGACGGCGGTCCCCTGCTCCCCGACCCGCGCTCGCGGCGCCAGCCCGACGGGCCGGACGGGCTCAGCGCCGTCGTCAGCCCCTCCCGGTTCGCCTGGCGGCAAGGGGCCTGGCCCGGGCGGCCGTTGGCGGGGGCCGTGCTGTACGAGCTGCATGTCGGGACGTTCACCGGCGAGGGCACCTTCGACGCCGCCACCGAACGGCTCGGGCACCTGGCCGAGTTGGGGATCACGCATGTGGAGCTGATGCCGGTGTGCCCCTTCCCGGGCACGCACGGGTGGGGGTACGACGGCGTGGCACCGTGGGCCGTCCACGAGCCCTACGGCGGGCCGGACGGGCTCGTGCGGTTCGTGGACGCCGCGCATGCGCACGGGCTGGGCGTCGTGCTCGACGTCGTGCACAACCACCTCGGCCCCTCCGGCAACCATCTGCCCGTCTTCGGGCCGTACTTCACCGACACCCACCACACGCCGTGGGGCGCTGCCGTCAACCTCGACGCACCCGGCTCGGACGAGGTCCGGGCGTACTTCGTGGGCAGCGCCCTGGCCTGGCTGCGCGACTACCGGCTCGACGGGCTGCGCCTGGACGCCGTGCACGCGCTCGCCGACACCCGGCCCCGGCACTTCCTGGCCGAGCTCTCGGCCGCCGTGGACGGGCTGGCCCGGCGCCTCGGCCGGCCCCTCTTCCTCGTCGCCGAGTCCGACCTCGACGACCCGGTCACCATCACACCGCGCGAGGCCGGCGGCCACGGCATCCACGCCCAGTGGAACGACGACTTCCACCACGCCCTGCACACCGCCCTCACCGGCGAATCCCGGGGCTACTACGCCGACTTCGCCGCCGACCCGGCGCACGCCCTCGCCAAGACGCTGCGCGGGGGCTTCTTCCACGACGGTTCGTACTCCTCCTTCCGCGGCCGCCGGCACGGCCGCCCGCTGGACACCCGCACCACTCCCGCGCACCGGCTGCTCGCCTACTCCCAGACCCACGACCAGATCGGCAACCGGGCTCTCGGCGACCGGCTCTCCGCCCGCCTCTCCCCCGGCCTGCTGGCCTGCGCCGCCGCACTCGTGCTGTGCGCGCCGTTCACGCCGATGCTGTTCATGGGCGAGGAGTGGGGTGCCCGTACGCCGTGGCAGTACTTCACCGACCACACGGACCCGGCCCTGGCGGAGGCCGTCCGCAAGGGCCGGCGGCGGGAGTTCGCGGCGCACGGCTGGCCGGAGGACGAGATCCCGGATCCCCAGGACCCGGCCACACGTGACCGTTCCTGCCTGGACTGGAACGAGCGGGAGCGCACTCCGCATGCGGAACTGCTCGCTTGGTACCGCCAGTTGATCGCGCTGCGGCGCACCACGCCCGAACTGACCGATCCGCACTGGACGTACGACGCCCTCTCGGTGACCGGCCCGCCCCGCCCGCTCGTCCACTTCCGGCGCGGCCCGTACGACGTCGTGGCCAACCTGGGCGACCGGCCGGCGGAACTGAACGTGGCAGCGCGCGAGGTCATCGCCTCCTGGCGGCCCATGAGCCCGCCCGCCCCGGACGGCACGCTGCGGCTGCCGCCGGAGACGGCGGCGGTGCTGCGCTGACCGGGTTTGCACCCCGGTACGAGGGGACGGACCCTGAAAGTGACGCGATCACGCCACGAAGGAGTGAGGATCATGCGTACGCTCCTCAGGGCCCGCCTGGACACGCACACCGCGAACGAGGCGATCAGAAACGGCACCATGCCCGAGCACATCCAGACGATGCTGGACAAGCTCCACCCCGAAGCGGCCTACTTCACCACGATGGACGGAGGCCGCTCGTGCCTCTTCGTCTTCGACCTGCAGGACCCGTCACAGCTCCCCGGCCTCGTGGAGACGCTCTTCCTGGAGCTGGAGGCCGAGGTCGAGGTGCACCCGGTCATGAACGTGGACGACCTGCGCAAGGGGCTTGGCGGGATCAGGCGGGGCTGAGGCACCCCGCTAAGCAGCCCCGATGGTCCGGTCCCCGTACTCGATCGACACCGTGATGCGAGCGCCGAGCGCCGCGGCATACCTGCGCATCGTCTCGAAGTTGTGGATCTCGCCCCGCTCGATCTGGGACACCCGGGCCTGGGAGATGCCGACCGAGACCGCGACCTGTGCCTGAGTGAGGCCCTGCTCCTCACGGATCTCGCGCAGGTGATGTCCGAGCACGTACGCCTCAGTCGCCGTGCGCGCCGCCTGCTTGCGGGTCTCCCATTCCGCATCGGAGGTTTCGGGATGCGCCTCGCGAACTCGGCGCTTCGCCTCAACCCAGCTGCTGTAGCCACTCATCGGGCATCACCGTCCTCTCCTGTGCGTCGCACGTCGGCCAGGTACTCGTCGTAGCGGGCCTCGGCAAGCGGGATCGCATCGACGTACCACTGGCTCCAACGACCGGCCTTGTCCCCCGCCACGAGAAGAATCGCCTCACGCTCGGGATCGAACACGAACAAAAGACGCACTTCCGTGCGGCCCCCGCTCGCCGGACGCAGTTCCTTGAGGTTGTGGATGCGACTGCCATGGATGCGGTCCACGAGCGGCCGCCCGAGCATCGGGCCTCTGCCCGCCAAGGCGTCGATCGCCGCTTCGACCAGATCCGCACTGCCCGGGTCCTCTTCCGTCAGCTTCAGCAGCCACAGCTCCACCGCTGGATGGAGCCTGATCTCCCAGTTCATGCTCCGCATCTCAGCGTACGCCGCCGAGCGAAAAAGCGAATCCTTATACCGGCAGCTCAACGGGTGAACGAAAGCTCCATTTGTTGACCCGCCCGCTCACCCCTCCGCCGGCACCAGCCGCAGCGAGATCGAGTTGATGCAGTACCGCTGGTCCGTCGGCGTCGGGTAGCCCTCGCCCTCGAAGACGTGGCCCAGGTGCGAGCCGCAGCGCGCGCAGCGCACCTCCGTGCGGAGCATGCCGTGGGAGCGGTCCTCGACGAGTTCGACGGCCGACGAGTCCCTCGGGTCGTAGAAGCTCGGCCAGCCGCAGTGGCTCTCGAACTTCTCGGTGGAGCGGAAGAGTTCGGCGCCGCACGCGCGGCAGGCGTAGACGCCTTCCGTCTTCGTGTCGGTGTACTCGCCGCGGAACGCGGGCTCGGTGCCCGCCTGGCGGAGCACCTGGTACTCCGCCGGGGTCAGCTCCGCGCGCCACTGCTCGTCCGGCTTCTCGACCTCGTACGTCATCGGCCGTGTCCTCTCTCGGCTCAGCTCTCCAGGCGGGCCAGGATCTTCGGGCCGAGGTCCGTGACGTCGCCCGCGCCCATCGTGAGAACGAGATCGCCGGGGCGGGCCATTCCCGCGATCACCTCGGGGATCGCCGTCATGTCGGACTCGGGGCGGACGTCGGCGCCCGCGGCGCGGGCGGCGTCGATGATCAGGGCGCTGGTGATGCCGGGGACCGGGTCCTCGCGGGCCGGGTAGATGTCCAGGACCACGGAGGAGTCGGCGAGGGCGAGGGCCTGGCCCATCTCGGTGCCGAGCTCCTGGGTGCGGCTGAAGAGGTGCGGCTGGAAGACGACGAGGACGCGGGAGCCGGCGGCGGCGCCGCGGATGGCCTCCAGGTCGGCGGTCATCTCGGTGGGGTGGTGGGCGTAGGAGTCGATCACCTGGACGCCGTTCGCCTCGCCCTTGAGCTGCAGGCGACGGCCGACGCCGGTGAACGTGCCGAGGGCCGGGGCGAGTTCGTCCGCCGGGATGCCGAGGGCGGCACCGGCCGCGAGGGCGGCGACCGCGTTGTGCGCGTAGTGGCGGCCGGGGACGGAGACGCCGAAGGTGAGCGTGCGGCCCTTGAGGTCGACGGTGACCTCGCTGGTCAGGCCGCGCGGGATGACCTTGAGGACGCGGACGTCGGCGTCCTCGGCCTCGCCGTAGGTGACGACCTCGATGTCCTGGCGGTCGATGCGCCGGGTCAGCTCGCGGGCGCCGTCCTGGTCGGCGGCGACGACGAGCGTGCCGCCGGGGCGGATGCGGCCGACGAAGGTCGCGAAGGACTCGTAGATCTCCTCCATCGACGCGTAGTTGGCGTGGTGGTCCAGCTCCACGTTGAGGATGATCGCGACCTCGGGCGCGTACTTGTGGAAGCTGCGGTCGCTTTCGTCCGCCTCGGCCACGAAGATCTCGCCGCTGCCGTGCGCGGCGTTGGTGCCGGGGCCGGCCAGGTCGCCGCCGATGGCGTACGAGGGCGCCAGGCCCAGCGCGCCGAGGGAGACGGCCAGCATGGACGTGGTGGTCGTCTTGCCGTGGGTGCCGGCGACGGCGATCGGGCGCAGGCCGTCCATCAGGCGGGCCAGCGCGTCCGAGCGGTGCACGACGGGGATGCCGCGCTCGGCGGCCGCGGCCAGCTCGGGGTTGTCGGCGCGGATCGCGCTGGAGACGACCACGCAGGTGGCGTCCTCGGCGAGGTGCTCCGCGGCGTGCCCGATGTGCACCGTGGCGCCCAGGGCGCGCAGCGCCTCGGCCGTCGCCGACTCCTTGGCGTCGCTGCCCGCGACGGCCGCACCGCGCTGGGCGAGGATCTTGGCGATGCCCGACATGCCGGCGCCGCCGATGCCGATGAAGTGCGGTCGGTCCATCGTCGTGGGGACGGCCGGTGCCATGTGCGGTGCTCCCTGTGCTCGTGGGCGTTCGCCACGATTCTCGCACCCGTCAGACGGGGCGGATCAACCCGGCCGCCAGGCCCGCCGTCACCGCCGCCGTGCGGCTGTCCACGCCGAGCTTCCCGTAAATGTGCACGAGGTGGGTCTTGACCGTCGCCTCGCTGATGAACAGGCGGCGGGAGATCTGCCGGTTGGCCAGGCCCTCGGCCAGGAGTCCCAGGATCTCGGTCTCCCGCGGCGAGAGGGTGGGCCGGCCGCCCGCCCGGACGCGGCCGAGCAGCCGGGCCGCGACCGGCGGGGCGAGGACGGTCTCGCCGCGGGCCGTGGCGTGCACGGCGGCGGCGACGTCCTCGGGGGGCGCGTCCTTGAGCAGGTACCCGGTGGCGCCCGCCTCGACGGCGGCGAGGATGTCGGCGTCGGTGCTGTAGGTGGTGAGGATCAGCACGGCGGGCGGGGAGGGCAGGGCGGTGATGTGCCGGGTGGCCTCGACGCCGTGCATGCCCGCGCCCATCTGGAGGTCCATGAGGACGACGTCCGGGCGGGCGCCCGCGCCGAGCGCGTCGAGCAGCCGCAGCGCCTCGGCGCCGTCGGCCGCCTCGCCGACGGCCTCGACGTCGGGCAGCTCGTCGACCATGGCGCGCAGGCCGCGGCGGACGACGGGGTGGTCGTCGACGAGCAGGACCCGGACGGGGGTGACGACGCTCATGCGGCCGCCCTCCCCGGCGCGGCGACCTGCGCCCCGGCAGCGGAACCCACCGGCACCACCGCCGCCACCGCCGTCCCCTCGCCCGGGGCGGACTCCACCGTCAGGGTGCCGCCCAGTTCCGCGATGCGCTCGTGCATGCCGTGCAGGCCGAACGTGCGGCGGCCGTCGGAGGGGATCTCGCCGGGGACGAAGCCCACGCCGTCGTCGTACACGTCCAGGGCCACCTGGCCGTCCAGGTAGGCCAGGGTCACCGCGGCGTGCTCGGCGCGGGCGTGGCGGGCGACGTTGGCGAGGGCCTCCTGGGTCAGGCGCAGCAGGGCCACCTCGGTCTCGACGGGCAGCGGGCAGGGCTCGCCGTCCACGCGGAAGACGGCGCCCGGCACGGTGCGCGCGGTGGTGCGGCGCAGGGCCTCGGGCAGCGGGGCGTCCTCCAGGGCGGGCGGGGTGAGGGCCTGGACGAAGCGGCGGGCCTCGGCGAGGTTGTCCGCGGCGGTGCGGCCGATCTCGCGGACCCGGGCGCGGGCCGCCGCGCCGGGCGCGGTCTCGGCGGCGCGGGCGAGCAGGACGATGCTGGACAGGCCCTGGGCGAGGGTGTCGTGGATCTCGCGGGCGAGCCGCTGCCGCTCGGCGAGGCGGCCCGCCTCGCGCTGGGCAGCGGCGAGTTCGTCGCGCGTGCGCACCAGGTCGTCGATCAGGCGCTGCCGCTTCTGGCTCTCGCGGTACAGCGCGGCGTAGCCGTACCCGGTCATGATCGCGACCGCGGCGCCGGCCACCGGGCCGATCACCTTGGCCGCGGTGAGGCCGCCGGGCGCCGCGGCCTGTGCGGCCACGACGGCGGCGGTCGCGGCGGCGATCGCGGGGTGCGACCGGCGCACCGGCAGGACGTGCAGGTAGAGGAAGAAGAGCGGGAAGGCGACGTAGCTGGAGCGCGGGTCCATCGCCAGCAGCACCAGCCACAGGGCGGTGACGGCGATCAGCCACGGCACGGGACGGTCCCGGTGCCGGACGACCCCGGCCGCGTACACCGCGGCCAGCACCGCGCCCGGCAGCAGCACGAGCGCGGTTTCCTCCCCGAGCAGGGCGGGCCCCAGGGCCACGGCGAGCAGCGCGTAGAACGCGATGTGCACGGCGAGCCGGACCACCCGCAGCGAGGGCACGTCGGGGGCCGCGGGCGCGGGCGGGGGGCTGGTTCTGCTCACCCCGTCGAGCGTACGGGCCTCCTGCCCGGGCGCTTTCCCCCGGGACCGTCAACCCTTCGGTTGATTTCCGGACCACTCCCCTTCCCGATACCGCCGGGAGCGCGCACACGCGACGGTGGAGACCACCCCATCCGAAGCCTGGAAAGGTCCTCTTCGTGTTCGTCGCACTCCGCGACATCCGTTTCGCCCGGGGGCGGTTCGCCCTGATGGGCACGGTCGTCGCACTCATCACCACGCTCGTGGTCTTCCTCTACGGGCTGACCGGCGGCCTGGCCCGCGAGGCCACGTCCGCGGTCGCGGGGCTGCCGGCGGACCGGATCGTCTTCGGCGCCCCCGCCGGGGCCGCGCCGGAGGTGTCGTTCACCAACAGCACCGTGGACGGCCCGCAGACCGCCGCCTGGCGCGCCGCGCCCGGAGTGACGTCGGCCGAGCCGCTGGGCGTGGCGATGACCCGGCTGACGGCGCACGGCAAGGCCTCGTCCGTGAGCGTCTTCGGCACCTCCGAGCGGCTGCGCCCCGCTCTCGTCCGCGGGTCGGCGCCCGGCGACGGCTCGGTGGCCGTGAGCGAGCGCCTGGCCCGCGACAGCAGCCTGCGCATCGGCGACACCGTCGCCCTCGGCACCGAGCAGCTGACCGTCTCGGGGCTGACGGCCGACCGCAGCCACGGTCACGCGCCCGGCGTCTGGACCACGCTCCCCGCCTGGCAGCGGGTCTCCCACCAGCAGCAGCCGACCGCGCTCGCCGTCACCGGCGGCGGCAAGCCGGCGGGGACGGCGGCCCGGACCACCGAGGCCGTGCCGCTCGCCGACGCCCTGGACGGGATCGACGGGTACGCCGCCGAGCACGGCACGCTGCAGCTGGTGCAGGGCTTCCTGTTCGTGGTGAGCGCGCTGGTGGTGGGGGCCTTCTTCACGGTGTGGACCGTGCAGCGCCGCCCGGACATCGCCGTGCTGAAGGCGGTCGGGGCGAGCAGCGGCTACCTCGTGCGCGACGCCCTCGCCCAGGCGCTGGCCGTGCTGGTCGCGGGAACGGCGCTGGGCGGCGCGGCCGGGGTCGTGGGCGGATGGCTGGCCTCCGCCGCCGTGCCCTTCGAGCTGGGCGCGGCCACGGTGGCCGTCCCGGTGGCGGCGATGGTGCTGCTGGGCCTGGCCGGTTCCGTGCTCGCCGTACGCCGCATCACCTCCGTCGACCCGCTGACCGCCCTGGGAGCAGCCCGATGACCGCCACGACCGCCACCACGACCGCCACGGCCCTCGCCCTGGAGTCGGTCACCCTCACCTATCCCGACGGCGACCGCACGCTCACCGCGCTCGACGCGGTCTCGCTGGCCGTGGCGCCGGGCGAACTCGTGGCCGTCGTGGGCCCGTCCGGCTCGGGGAAGTCCAGCCTGCTGGCGGTGGCCGCCACTCTGCTGCGCCCCGACGCGGGCCGGGTCGTCGTGGCCGGCCGGGACACGGCGGGCCTGGGTGAGCGGGAGCGGACGCGGCTGCGGCGGGAGCAGGTCGGCATCGTCTTCCAGCAGGCGAACCTGCTGCCGTCGCTGACGGCCGTGGAACAGCTGCTGGCGGTCGAGCACCTGCGCGGCGGCAACGTCCGGGCCGCCCGCGCGCAGGCCGAGGAGCTGTTGGAGTCGGTCGGTCTGGACGCGGCCGAGCGGCGCCGCCGCCCGCACCAGCTGTCCGGGGGCGAGCGGCAGCGCGTGAACATCGCCCGTGCGCTGTGCACCGGGCCGTCCGTGCTGCTGGTGGACGAGCCGACGTCGGCGCTGGACCACGAGCGGGGCGAGCAGGTGACGGCCCTGCTGGCCGAGGTGACGCGGCGGCATCGCACGGCGACGGTGCTGGTCACCCACGACCGCGGGCTGCTGGGCCGGGCCGATCGGGTGCTGACGATGACGGACGGCCGGCTGAGCGCCCCGTAAGGGGCGCGGGGAACTGTGCGAGCAGCCACGACGCGCCTGCGGCCGAAGTTCCCGGGCCCTGAGGCGGTGCGTCGACTGCGGGTCGGCGGTGGTGGCTGGTCGCGCAGTTCCCCGCGCCCCTTACGGGGCGCTCTCTTCCTCTGCGTGAGCGTAGAGCTTGAGCACCGGCACCCCCACCTTGTGCCGCGCCCGCGACGCCCAGTCGCGGTGGAAGAACTCCTCGACCAGGTGCGGAGCGGTCAGCACGATCACCTCGTCGGCGTGGGTCTGTTCGACGACGGAGCGCAGCAGGTCGAGCGGGTGGTTGTCGATGATCTGGCCCACCGCCTCGCAGCCCGCCGCCCGCAGGGCGCGCAGCGAGTGCTCCAGCGCGACCGCGGCGGGCCGTAGCGCGTCCTCGCCCTCGGGCTCGTCGGCCTCGTGGACGGCCTGCTCCAGCTCACCGAGGGCGACGTCGTCGATGGCACGCAACAGCCGGTCCTCGTTGCCTCTGGGCCGCATGAGGACCACGAAGGACATGTCGTCCTCGTGCAGCGTGGTGACGAACTCGACGTCTGTGGCGGACAGCGGCTGCTCGATCATCAATACGCTCGTGAACACGGTGGGCGCCCTTCTTCTCCGTGGGCCACCGGGCCCAACAGAAACCATCCTGCGCGTGCTCCCCCCGAGCCCGCCTGTTTTGATCCCGTGCCCTCGGGGGAGCGTCTGACTCGCGTCTGATCCCCATTCTGCCCAGCGGATGCGAAGCGGAACGATAAATTCCGCCGATTGTCAGATCCTTCAGATCCTTTGGTGCCGGGTGTAGCGGGTGAAGAGGAAGCCGTCCTCCTCCAGGACCGAACCGAGAGCGAACCGCTCCGGCACCTCCAGATGCGGCCCGGCCGCGATCCGCGGCGCGCTGCCCGCGGCCATCATCGGGGCCAGGGACAGGCACATCTCGTCCAGCACCCCCGCCGCGGCGAACTGCCCGAGCAGCCGCGGGCCGCCCTCGGTGAGCAGCCGGGTCAGCCCCCGCTCCGCCAGCGCCCCCGGCACCAGCGCGGGGTCCACGCCCCGCCCCTCGCCCGCCACGACCACCTCGGCACCCGCCGCCCGGGCCGCGGCCACCCGGTCGGCCGGCGCCTCCGCGCCCGTGAGGACGATGGTCGGCACCAGCGGAGAGGTGAACAGGGGGAGCGAGAAGTCCAGGCCGAGCCCCGCACTCACCACCGCGATCACCGGCGCCGGGCCCTGTCCGAGCGCCGCGCGCCGCGCCGCGAACGCCTCCCGGGCCCGCGCCGGCCGGTAGCCCTCCTGCCGTACGGTCTCGGCGCCGACCACGACGGCGTCCGCGAGCCCGCGCAGGGTGCCGAAGATCCGCATGTCGGCGTCCGAGGAGAGCGGCTGGGAGCGCCCCTCGTGGTGGGCGGCGCCGTCCAGGGACGAGACCATGTTGGCCCGCAGCCAGGCCCTGCCCTGCGCGGGCGGGGCGTCGGGGTAGGCGTAGAAGTCGGCGAGCTCGTCCAGCCCCCATTCGCGCTCGTCGAGGTCGGCGGGGCTGAGCGGGGAGGGGAACAGGCGTCGCATAGGCCGCAGTGTGACATGGGTCGCTGATCACGTGGCCGTCCCGGCTCCCACAGCAGCTACGCTGGACAGCTGTGTCATCCTCCACCGCATCACCTGCCGATGCCTCCGGGTCCGTCAACGGTCCTATAGGCGAGTCCGCCACCGCCCCGGTGGCGCTGACCTCGCGCGCCCCGCACGTACCGGCCGACCGTCTGGTCGCCGAGATGGTGCCGCCGCCGCGCTTCGACTCCGTGCGGTTCGACACCTACATCCCCGACCCGAACCAGGTCAGCCAGGCCGAGGCCGTCACCGTCCTCGGCGGCTTCGCGGCCGGGCTCGGCGGCGGTGCGGGCGAGGGCGGCGCCCGCAAGCGCTGGTTCCGGCGCGAGGCGAAGCCCGCCGCGGCCTCCGGTCCGCGCGGCGTCTACCTCGACGGCGGCTACGGCGTCGGCAAGACCCACCTGCTGGCCTCGCTCTGGCACGCCGCCCCGGCCGAGCCGGCGCAGAAGGCCTTCGGCACCTTCGTGGAGCTGACCAACCTCGTCGGCGCGCTGGGCTTCCAGCAGACCGTTCAGACGCTCAGCGGCCACAAGCTGCTGTGCATCGACGAGTTCGAGCTCGACGACCCGGGCGACACCGTGCTCGTCTCCAGCCTGCTGCGCAAGCTGGTCGAGGCGGGGGTGGCCCTGGCCGCGACCTCCAACACGCTGCCCGGCAAGCTCGGCGAGGGCCGGTTCGCCGCGGCCGACTTCCTGCGCGAGATCCAGGGCCTCTCCGCCCACTTCCGCCCGCTGCGCATCGACGGCGAGGACTACCGTCACCGCGGTCTGCCGCAGGCCCCGGCGCCGTACGACGACGAGACCGTCAAGCGCGTCGCGCACGCGGCCGAGGGCGCCTCGCTCGACGACTTCCCCTCCCTGCTCGCCCACCTCTCCAAGGTCCACCCGAGCCGCTACGGCGCCATGTGCGACTCCATCCGCGCGGTGTGCCTGACCGGCGTCGAGCCGGTGCCCGACCAGTCGACGGCGCTGCGGCTGGTGGTCCTGGCGGACCGGCTCTACGACCGCGAGGTGCCGGTGCTGGCCTCCGGGAGGCCGTTCGACGAGCTGTTCAGCGAGGAGATGCTGCTGGGCGGGTACCGGAAGAAGTACTTCCGGGCCATTTCCCGGCTGACCGCGCTGGCGCGCGATGCGAAGCCGCTCGTGGAGCGGTACGGGGTGTAGGGGGCGGTTCTTCGGCTGCGGGTCGGTGGTGGCTGATCGCGCAGTTCCCCGCGCCCCTTACGGGGCGCGCGGTACCGTGCGCGGGTGCTTCGGGTCACCGTGCTTGCTGTGCTGTTGAGTTGTGTGCTCGCCGGCTGCGGCGGCGAAAGCCACACACCTCCCCCACCGAGCCCTTCCCCTACCCCTTCCATCGGCCCCGTCCCCGTCTTCACGCACGGCAAGCGCGACGGTCCCAAACGTGTCGCCCTCACCTTCGATGCCGATATGACGGTCGATCAACGCGCGCGTGCCGCGCGCGGTGAGCGTTTCGACAATCCCGCCCTCATCGCGACGCTGCGCCGGCTGAAGGTGCCCGCCACCATCTTCATGACGGGCATGTGGGCCGACCAGTACCCCGCCGAGGCCAAATCCCTCGGCGACGACCCGCTGTTCGAGGTCGGCAACCACTCGTACACCCATCACGCGTTCTCCGCACCCTGCTTCGGCCTGCCGGCCGTCGCGCCGGGCACCGCCCGTGCCGATGTGGAGCGTGCCTTCGACGCCTTCCGGCGTGCCGGAGTCGCGCGCACGGTGCCGTACTTCCGTTTCCCGGGCGGCTGTCACACCGATGCGGTGCTGCGCGAGCTCGGGCCGACGAGGGTGACGGCCGTGCAGTGGGACGTCGTGAGCGGCGACGCGTTCGCCGAGCAGGCGGGGCCGGTGGCCGCCGAGGTGCTCGACAAGGTCCGGCCCGGCTCGGTCGTCGTGATGCACTGCACGCGCAGCGCGGCCCCGGCGACGGAGGAGGCCGTCCGGCAGATCGTGCCGCAGTTGCGGGCGCGGGGGTACGAGCTGGTACGGGTCTCGGAGCTGATCCGCGACGGGAGTTGAGGGCCGGCCGGTCAGCCCGAACAGGCCAGGCGCTGGGCCTCCTGCCATTCACAGACCGGGCAGAGGGTGATGCCCGGCTGCTCCGCGGGGTACTCGGTCGGCTTGCCGCACTGCACGCAGTCGGCGAGGGGGCGGTGCTCGTTCATGTCCCTATCGTCGCGCACTGACCGCGCACGCCACCGCGGTGGCCCCCGCCACGAGCACGGCGGCGATGCAGAGCGGCAGCAGCGGCACGGTGACGGTCCCGTCCCGGGAGCCGGTGACCAGCCCGGTCACGGCGGCGTTGGCGGGTGACCCCGTGGCGACCGTCACGACCAGTGCGGCGAGGACGGTCGAGGGCACCGCCCACGCCGTGCTGCGCAGCAGCGGCCGGTTGCAGAGCGCGCCCACGCCCGTGCCGAGCAGCGCGCACGCCAGCGCGCTCGTCAGTCCGGCCACCGAGGCGGACAGGAGGGGGATGTCCACGCGGTGGTCGGCGCTGCGGGGGTCGCTGATCGCGGCGACGACGACCGTGCCGACGACGGCGAGCACGGTCGAGGCGAGCAGGGCGGTGAGCACCCCGGCGAGGTGCACCCGCCAGGGGCCGACCGCCGCGACAGCACAATTGCGCGCCGCGTCGGGCTCGTTGGTCACGCAGACCCGGACGAACCAGGCGGCGACGGGCACGAGCACGGCGGCGGCCCAGCCGAAGGAGTCGAGGACGGGCTGGCCGCTCTGCAGCCCGACGGCCATGACGGCGCCGTAGAACAGCAACGGCGGCAGCCAGCGGTGCGAGCGCAGCAGCAGGGCCGCCTGATAGCCGAGCAACGGGATCACGGGCGGGGCTCCTCTTCGTGGATGCCGGGGTCCAGGGCCGCCACGGCCCGGACGTGCCAAGGGGGTTGGGCGGTGAGGAGCGCCCGGAGCAGTGCGTCGGAGTGTGTGGCGGCGACGGTCAGCCGGACCCCGCCGGGAGCCGGTTCCCGGCACGGAGTACCGGGAAGTCCGGCGGGCAACGGCTCGCCGCCGGGCGGGGCTTGGGCCTCGATGCAGATACGGGGACCCGCGGGGACCCCGCCGGGTACGGGAGCCCCGACCAGCCGCCCCGCCTCCACCCGGTACCCCGCGTGAGCGGAACCGGCCAGGCGGCGCGGGTCGTGGTCGACGAACACCACTGACGCCCCGGCCGCCACCCGGTCCCGTACCGCGTCGTCGAGGACGGTGCGCGAGGCCCGGTCGAGGCCCGTCCATGCCTCGTCCAGGACGAGCAGGCCGGGGGCACCCAGCAGGCCCTGGGCGACGGCCACCTTCTGGCTGATGCCCTTGGAGAGTTCGGCGAGGCGGGTGCGGGCGTGGCCGCCCGCGCCGAATCGTTCCAGCCAGTCGCGGCCCGCAGTGGCCGCGGCCGCGCGGCCCAGGCCCTGCACGCGGCCCATGTGCGTGAGCCAGCCGAGCGCGGTGAACGGCAGCGCGGACGGGAAGCGTTCGGGGACATAGGCGGTGCGGGGGCGGTCCACGATGCGGCCGGTGCTCGGGGCGTCGATGCCCGCGAGCAGCCGCAGCAGCGTGGACTTGCCGCTGCCGTTGGCTCCTTCGATCCGCAGCAGCGTTCCCGCCGGCACGTCGAGATCGACGCCGCGCAGCACCCACGGTCCGCCGACTCCGTAGCGGCGACCGACCCCCATCAGCCTCATGGCCTCACGGTAGCGTGAGGGTGTGACCAGCCCTGACACCCCCGACGAGATCCCCGCCACGACTGATCCGCGCGACGGCGCACCGCAGTTCGTGCTGCCGCTGGTGGTCCGGATCGAGAAGACGGCTCCCCCGGCCCGCACGGACGCGCTGGAGACGGCGGCGCGGGCGGTGCTGATGCTGCTGTCGGACGAGCGCGCGACCGGCGAGGACGGCGCGTGGGCGCAGGCCGTGCGGGACTGGCAGGACGCCCGCATCCGCAAGGTGGTGCGCAGGGCGCGCGGCGCGGAGTGGCGCAAGGCGTCGGGGCTGCCGGGCATCACGGTGCACGGGGCCGGGGCCGAGGTGCGGGTCTTCCCGCCCGTGCCTCTGGACGGCTGGCCGAAGGAGCTGGTCAAGCTCCAGGTGTCGGGCACGGACCTGGACGATCCGGAGCCCCCGGCGGCGCCGGACCCCGCGCGGCCGGTGCTGTGGCTGAATCCGGAGCTGGACATGTCGGCGGGCAAGGCCATGGCCCAGGCCGGGCACGGTGCCCAGCTGGCGTGGTGGGCGCTGGACGGGGCGGCCCGCAAGGCCTGGCAGGAGGACGGCTTCGCGCTGTCCGTGCGGACGGCGGACGCGGCCCGCTGGGTGCGGCTCACGTCGAGCGGGCTGCCCGTGGTGCGGGACGCCGGCTTCACCGAGATCGCTCCCGGCTCGTGCACGGTGGTCGCGGACCACCCGGACCTTCGCGACCGAACTGTCACATAGGCCTGTGATACTGGCGGCGGAACATCCGTACTGGCGTCAGGGAGTTCGACGTTGCCAAGGGGGAAGCGGGCGAAAAGGGCGAAGCCGCCTAAATATTCGAAGAAGACGACCCTCTGCGCGGCGTCGGCCGTGGGCGCCGCCGCCCTGGTCACCGCCCTCGCGGTCGGCCTGCTGACGGGCGGCTCCGACGGTTCGGGCCGTACGGGCAATGCCGCCTCCACCGCGCAGGCCAAGGCCCGCCCGGAGGGCGGCGCCGACGGCCAGGACGAGCCGTGGGACGGCAAGGTCAAGGTGCTCGGGGACGGTTCGACGTCCTTCACCGGCCCGCAGCCCCACGTGCCCAAGGCCGAGAAGCTCAAACCAGGCGAAAAGCCCCCGCAGTTCGTCGTCTTCTCCTGGGACGGCGCCCTGGAGAACGACGACAAGCTCTTCTCCCACTTCCGCGAGGCCGGTAAGAAGTACAACGCGCAGATGACGTACTTCCTGAGCGGCATCTACCTGCTGCCCGACGCCAAGCGGAGCCTTTACCAGGCGCCCCGGCACAAACAGGGCGCGGCGGACATCGACTTCACCTCCGACGCGCACATCAAGGACACCCTGGAACAGCTGCGCGGCGCCTGGCTCGACGGCAACGAGATCGGCACACACTTCAACGGCCACTTCTGCGGCACGGGCGGCGGCCGCGACTGGACGTCCGACGAATGGCGCAAGGAGATCGACCAGTCGTATTCCTTCGTCCAGAACTGGAAGACGAACACCGGCTTCAAGGACGTCGCCCCCCTGCCCTTCGACTACAAGAAGGAGCTGGTGGGCGGCCGCGCCCCGTGCCTGGAGGGGCAGAAGGCGCTGATACCCGTGGAGAAGTCGATGGGCTGGCGCTACGACGCCAGTTCCCCGGGCGACTTCCAGATATGGCCGTCGAAGACCGACGGCGTCTGGAACTTCCCGCTGCAGCTGCTCCCCTACCCGAAGAGCGACCGCCAAGTCCTCTCCATGGACTTCAACTTCCTCTACAACCAGTCCGGCGACAGCACCAAGGGTGACCCCGCGAAGTACGCCGAGTGGGAGAAGACGACCCGCGACGGCTATCTCAACGGCTTCGAGCGCGTCTACAACGGCAGCCGCGCACCGCTGTTCATGGGCAACCACTTCGAGACGTGGAACGGCGGCATCTACATGAAGGCCATGGAGGACGTCATGCAGAGCGTGTGCCGCCGGGACGGGGTGCGCTGCGTGTCCTTCCGCCAGGTGGCCGACTGGCTGGACGTCCAGGACCCCAAGGTGCTGGCGAAGCTGCGCACGCTGGACCCGGCGCAGTCGCCGGACTGGAAGACGTTCCTCAAGTAACGGTGGACTACGGTCACTTGACGGCCGTCATGTACGCCGTCCAGATGTCGATGGGGAACGTGCTGCCGGTCACGGACGCGGCGGTGCCGCCGATGCCGGTGAGCGGGAGCAGTTCCTGGCTCTTGGGGTCGATGCGCGAGAGCGAGATCGCGGTGGCCAGCTTGCCCCGGTAGCCCGCGAACCAGGCGGACTTGTCGTCCGGCCCGGTGCCGGTCTTGCCCGCGGCATCGGGTCCGGCCGCCTTGGCGGTGCCCCCGGTGCCGCGCTTGACCACGTCGTGCAGGGCGTCGTCGACGGCCCCGGCGACGCTCGCGGGCAGCACGCGGTCGGCGGTGGGCTTCTCCACCTTGACGGCGTCGCCGTTGCGGCTGAGCCGGTCGACGGAGTACGGCTCGCTGTGCAGACCCTGGGCGGCGAAGGTGGCGTACGCGCCCGCCAGGCGGATGGCGCTGGGCCGGGTGGTGCCGAGGGAGAAGCCGGGCACCTGCGGGCCGAGGCTCTCCTCCAGCAGCCCGGCCTGCACGGCCGTCCGGCTCACCCGGTCCAGGCCCACGTCCATGCCCAGTTGCACGATTGGGGAGTTGACGTTCTGCACGACGGCCTCCTTGAGGGGTATGTTCCCCCAGGACTTGCCGCCCTCGTTGACCGTCTTGGCCTTCTTTCCGGCCCGGTCCCAGTACGGCCCCTCGGGCGTGCGGACGGCCGCCTTGTTGTCCCCGTTGTAGAGGGTGCCGGGGCTCACGGGCGTGCGGGCCCCGTTGCGTTCGCGCTGGATGCCGTCGCGGAGACCGGCGGCGTAGACGAAGGGCGTGAAGGTGCCCCCGGCCGGGACGACGCCCGAATTGGCGTCGTTGAAGCCCTGCTTGAGGTAGTCGGGGCCGCCGTAGAGGGCGGCGATGCGCCCGTCGGTGGTGACGGAGGCGGCACCGATCCGCACGTTCTTGTCGGCGTCCCGCTTCCCCGGGTCGAGCCGCTGCTCGCGGACGGCGACGATGGCCTTGTTCAGCGCGTCGACCTTCGGCTTCTCGAAGGTGGTGTGGATCTGGAAGCCGCCGAGGTCGAAGTCGGCGTCGGAGACGTCGGTATGGGCGCTCACATACGCGTGCGCCGTGTCGACGAGATAGCCGACCTGCCCGGTCAGCCCGGCCGGCTTGGGCGGGGCCTTGGGCTCGGGGAAGGTCGTGTACTTCGCCCGCTCCTCGGGCGTGAGCTTCCCGATGACGACCATCCGGTCGAGGATCCACTTCCAGCGCTCGACGGCCCGCTCGTGGTTCTTCGGTCCGACCGCCGGGTCGTACATGCCCGCGCCCTTGAGCAGCGAGGCCAGGAACGCTCCCTCGCTCGGGTCGAGCTGCGAGACGTCCTTGTTGTAGTAGGCGTGGGCGGCGCGCTGAATGCCGTAGGAACCGCGCCCGTACCAGCTGGTGTTGAGGTAGCCCTCCAGGATGTCCGACTTGCTCATCTTGTTGTCGAGCTTGATCGCGATGAACATCTCGGTGAACTTGCGGGTGAGGGTCTGCTGCTGGTTGAGATAGGCGTTCTTCACGTACTGCTGGGTGATCGTGGAGCCGCCCTGGGTGTCGCCGCCGGTGACCATCTTCGTGATGGCGCGGGTGATGCCGCGGGGCGAGATGCCGCTGTCGGTGTAGAAGGTCTCGTTCTCGGCGGCGACGGCCGCCCAGCGCACCTTCTCGGGGACCTTGTCCAGCGAGGTGTCCTGCCGGTTCACCTCGCCGGTGCGGGCCATCTCGGTGCCGTCGGCCCAGTAGTAGACGTTGTCCTGCTGGGTGGCGGAGGCGTTGAGGTCGGTGGGGATGTCGGTCAGCACGTAGAGGACGCCGACGGCGGCGACGAGCGTGCCGAAGCCGGCGCCGAAGAGGCCGAGCACCTGGCGCCAGGACGGCACCCAGCGGCGGAACCCGGTCCGGCCGGGCCGGGGGTAGGCGGGACGCATCCGGCGCAGGCGCTCCACGAGGGGCGCGAACCTGGCGAGCCATGCGAACCGGCTGCCGGCCCTCGCCTTGCGGCGGCTGCCGGTGCGGCCGCCGCGGGCAGGGCTGAAGTCCTTGTGGGCACGCCGGCTGCGTGCCCTCTCTCGCCGCTCGACCACCGGTTGACCCCGACCTCGTCCGAACATCCGTCTGTACATCTACTGCTCGATGACGGGCAGAGTCTTTCATATCCGTCCTTTACACTGCTGAGGTCCCTCTACAGCCCTGTAGAGGTGGAAGACCGGCAGAAGGAACCCCCCGACGATGCAAGCGGCCACCCCTGTCGCCGCGGTGCGCCGCGGCCGCCGCCGCGCCAACGGAGCGCTGGAGGGCGAGGTCCTCGCCGCACTGCAGCGGGCGGGCGCCCCGCTGACCCCGCGCGAGGTGCAGGACACGCTGCCGGGCGAGCTGACGTACAGCACCGTGGTCACGATCCTGTCCCGGCTGCACGCCAAGGACGTCCTCACGCGGACGCCGCGCGGGCGGGCCTACGCGTATGCGCCGGTGACGGACGAGGCGGGGCTCGCTGCGCGGGGCATGCACCGGATCCTGGACGCCAGGGCGGACCGCGAGGTCGTGCTCGCCCGCTTCGCGGGCGGTCTCACTGCGGCGGATGCGGGCCTGCTGCGCGAGCTGTTGCCTTAGCCCCGTAAGGGGCGCGGGGAACTGCGCGACAAGCCCCCACCGGCCCGCAGCCGACGCACCACCCCAGGGGTCCGGGGCGAAACCCCGGGGACCTCGGCTGCAGGCGCGTCGTGGCTAGTCGCGCAGTTCCCCGCGCCCCTTTGGGGCGCCCCGGCGTCGGACCGCCAGCGCCACCGCCCCGCTCACCGCCCCCACGGCCACCGCGCCGGCCGCGACGGCCGACCGCAGCCCGTGCGGACGCGGTGCCGGCTCCGGTGCCCACCGCTCGGCGGACCCCGGCGGCGCCCCGAGCGGCGGCGCGGCCGCTCCCCGCTGCACCGACTTCACCGAGCCGTCCCGCTCCAGCAGCACCCGCTCCCCGTTCGGGTGCGCGAAGTCGAAGAGGTGCGCCAGCGAACCGGCCCGCTCGTCGAACGCCCCGCCCCCGATCCGGCCCGTGTGCCAGTTGTCCTCGATGAAGCGCAGGATCGAGGTCTGTTCCGTCGGCGTGTGGTCCACCGTGCCAGGCTTGCTGTACGGGGAGATCACCAGCAGCGGCAGCCGCGGCCCCGGCCCGCAGCGGCCCGCGAACCTCCCCACCGGCGTCGGCCCGTTCTGGCACGCGGACGCGTCCGTCGGCCTGCCTCCCGCCGCCTTGCTGCGGATCCGCGAGCCGTTCAGCGGTTTCGCGTACACGTGGTCGTACCAGCCGTCGGAGTCGTCGTAGGCGACGACCACCGCCGTGTCCCGCCACTGCGGCCCGCTCTGGATCTTGTTGATCCACTCCACCAGGAAGTGCTGTTCGTCGAGGGGGTCGGAGTAGCCCGCGTGCCCGTCCTGGTAGGCGGGGGCCTTGAGGAAGCTCACCGCGGGCAGCCGGCCCGCCCGCAGGGCCGCGTCGAAGTCGGCCAGGTCGTAGGCGTGGTTGGCCCGCCCGCCGTGGCCGATCTCGGCGACGGACGCCGGGGGCAGGTGGTGCGGGTTGGCGGTGGAGCGGTAGTACTGGAACGGTGCGTGGTGCGGCGAGTAGTCGATCACCCGGGCGCCGCCCACATTGGCGTGCGCCGTGCCCGAACAGCGCGCGTAGTGCCCGGACTTGCCGTCCCACGCGGTGCTCGGCCGGAAGCCGCCCTGGAACCAGCCCCAGGTCACGCCCTTGGCGTTGAGCAGGTCGCCGACGTTGCGCCCGGTGAGCGCGGCCAGGGCGCTGCGGGCGGTGTGGTCGTTGCCCGAGCAGTCGTCGTAGGCGGGGTCGGGGTCCTCGGTCAGCGTGCCCACGCCCTTGGCGTCGGGCACGGTCACGGCGGACCGGTCCGGGGTGTGTGTCTGCCGCGGGTACTCGGTGCCGGACGCCGGGTCGGTGGAGATCACGCCGTGCGTCTGGCCGGAGACGAGATTGACGGCGCCGGGCGTCGACGGGCCGTAGACGGTGCCGAAGAAACGGTCGCTCATGCTGTAGTGCTGGGCGTAGTTCCACAGAGCCGTGACGGTGTTGCCGTCGTAGTAGTCCATCACCAGTCCGGGCTCGCCGTAGAGCGGTCCGGAGCAGGTGCTGGTCTCGGTGTACTGGACGTACCGGTCGGCCCGGCCGCCGTTCGCGGCGTACTGCTCGGGGCTGTAACTGTGGTTCTGGTCGCAGGTCATGGCCCGGTCGGGGCCCAGCCGCCGGGGCGGGTACTGGTTGGGGTTGCGGCGCAGCAGCCCGGCGGTGCGCAGGTTGTCGACGCGGGCGGGGGTCCCGCGGGTGGCGGTGAAGGACGTGCCGTCGGTGTTGGCGGCGTGGGGGTAGGTCGCGAAGTAGTGGTCGAAGGAGATGTTCTCGTCGTAGACGACCACCAGGTGCCTGACCGGTGTCGCCGTGGTCACGGGCACCGGGGGTGCCGGTGCCGCGGCCCCTGCGGTCACGCCCAGGGCCGCGGCGACCCCGGCAAGTGCTGCTGCACGTCTGGCGACAGGTCTGCCGGCCATGTTCCGTCTCACTTTCCGCCTCGCTCTCCGCTCGCGTCCAGCAGCGCGCGCCCGTACCAGTCCGCACCGTCCCGTACACCGGGGAGCACGAAGAACCAGCCGCCGCCGAAGGGCTTCACGTAGTCGGTCAGCGGTTCGCCCGCCAGCCGTTGCTGTACGGCCGTGAACTGCCGTACGGGGTCCTGCTGGTAGCAGCAGAAGAGCAGCCCCATGTCGAGGCTGCCGCCCGCGTCCACGCCCCGGTCGTAGCTGTAGGAGCGGCGCAACAGGCGCTGCCCGTCGGCCTCCGGGGTGCGCGGGCCGGCCAGCCGGATGTGGCTGTCCAGGGGGATCACCTCGCCCGTGGGGTCGCGGTCGTAGTCCGGGGCGTCGGTCTCCCGGTCGCCGTCCAGCGGTGCGCCGGTGTCCCGGCTGCGGCCGAGCATCCGCTCCTGTTCGCGGAGGGTGACGCGGTCCCAGAACTCGGTGAACATCCGGATCAGCCGCACCACTTGATAGCTTCCGCCGGCCGTCCACGCGGGTTCGCCGCGGCCGGGCGGCACCCACACGAGCCGGTCCATGAGGCGGGCGTCGCGGACGTCGGGGTTGGCGGTGCCGTCCTTGAAGCCGAAGAGGTTGCGCGGGGCGCCCGAGGGCCGGGGCGGGGCGGTGAAGCCGTCCAGCCGCCAGCGGATCTGCAGGCCGCCGCGCGTGTGGCGGGTGATGTCCCGCAGTGCGTGCAGGACGGTGTCCGGGCTGTCGGCGCACAGCTGGAGGCTCACGTCCCCGTGGCACCAGGCCGGGTCGGGGTCGTCGTCCGGGAAGACCGGCATGGCCCTGAGCCTCCGGGGCGCCCGGTCCGCGAGCCCGTACCGCCCGTCGAAGAGCGAGGCCCCGACCCCGAGCGTGATCCGCACGGCGCCGTCGGCGGGGATGCGCGGGCCGAGCACCCCGGAGTCGGTGGGCGGCGCGGTGATGCCGGCCGGGGGCGGGGCGCCGCCGCGGGTGAGGAGGCGGGCCCGGGCGGTGAGGGTGCGCAACAGCTCGACGAGCCCGGCCCGGTCGGGGGCGGTGACGTCGAAGGCGGTGAAGGCGGTGGCCCGGGCGGGCGGGGTGAGCAGGGTCTGCTGGCGCGGGGCGTGGAAGGGGGTTCCCCTGCGGGGGGCGGCGCCGGTACGGGGCCCGGTGCCGTCTGCGGGCCGCCCCCCGGCGAGGTCGGCACAGGTCTCGGCGCCGTGGGCGCCCTCCGCGAGCCCGTCACTGCTGCGGACGACACCGGGCACAGGCCCGCTCGCGCCGGGGGCCTCGGCGCCGACTGCACACCCGTTCTTGCCGGAACCGGCCCCGGCCACAGGCCTGTTAGCGGCGTCCGGCCCGCCGACGTCCGCGAGGGCCGGGCTGCCCGCCAGCACGCCGCCGAAGCCTGCCATGGCCCCGCGCAGCACGCCACGCCGACGCACCGGGCGAGTTGCTGCGGTCGGCTCGCCGCTCATGCAGTCCTCCGCGGCTCGCACAGCGCCGCCACGTCCGCCAAGTGCTCCAGCAGGTCGCCGAGTCCGGCGTCGATGCGCTCGCGGTCGGCGCGCGCGAGCCGCCGGGGCGGTGTCCAGGTGCCGCCCCGGCGGTGAGCCTCCAGCGTGCGCCCGAAACCGTCGAGCCGCCGGTCCAGCAGCGGCAGGTCCGCGTACCGGCTGCTCAACAGCGGCCGCAGCCGGGCGAGTACGGCGCGGGTGCCGTCCACACCGGCTCGGACGGTGGCGAGGCCGGTGCCGCTGCCGTAGTCGGCGCGGCCGGTGAGCTCCTGCCGGAAGGCGTCCTCCAGGATCTCGTGCGCGCGGCGCGGCAGGTCCGCCGGATCCATGCGGGCCCGGTCCCCCTGCGCGCGCAGGGTGCGGACGTCCGCGGCCAGCCGCTGCGCGGCCCGGCGCAGGCCGGGGCCGCTCTCGCCGTGCCACAGCCCGTACTCGACGCGGTGGAAGCCGGTGAAGCGCCGGTCGTGCACGCCGCCGGGCAGGCCGGCCGTCGTCCGGTCGACGGCCTCGCCCGCGGCGCCGAACGCGCCGTAGGCGGCGCCCAGCCGCGCGTAGCCGAGGTGGGCGGAGAGCCAGGCCGCGCGGGCGGCGTCCCGGTCCCCGGCGGCGACGGCCGCGCTCAGGGCGTCGGTCCGCGCCACCAGGCCGTCCAGACGCCGGGCCACCCATCGCTGGTAGTCCAGGGCGGGCGGGATCAGGTCGTGCCGCGTGACGGGCACGGCGGCGGGGCCACCGGCCGCGGCGGCGCCGCCGATCCGCACGGTGGGGCCGGTGACGGCGTCCGCGTCCTCGTGCAGGCAGACGAACGTGTACGCGCCGGGGCCCAGCCGGGCCCGCAGCTCCCGGACCGTGCCCGGCCCGAGCCCCTCCGCCTCGCCGAACACCGCTCCGGTGCGGGCGTCCTGCAGCCGCACGTCGGCCGCCGTGGCGGAGGTGTTGCGCAGGGCGAAGTCCTGCATCCCGGCGTGCGGGCGGGACCAGCCCGTTCCGCAGCCGCCCGGCGAGACCTCGACGGCGGTGCGGTCCGGCCCGCCGCCCGGCCGGGCGGGCGCCTTCCCGGCCGCGCCCGGCACCCAGGCGGCGACAACGGCCAGTGCGCCCGCGCCCAGCAGCCCTCCGCACACGGCAGGCACCAGGGAGCGCGGCCGCGGCACGGCGGGAGGGGCAGCTGGCATTCCGGGGTCTCCCCACACGGTCTGCGGCAGACGTCAACAACAGGCTGACGGCGGCTCATGCTAGGCACGGCGATCTCCGGCACCGTGCCTGCCTGCGCCGTGCCGGTCGGGAACACCCCCCGGACTTCACCCGTCCGACGTCACATCAGGCGGCCGTCCAGACACGGCGGTCGCGGGCCACCGTGTGGATCCGGTCGACCTGCTCCGGGTGCAGTACGCCGCCCAGCGCACCGAGCCCCGCGACCTCAGGCTCCCGCAGCACCCGGACGTCCTCCACCGCGTCCGCCCCGTCCACGCCCGTTGCCCCGGCCAGGGCCAGGACCGGCTCCACCCGCACCGTGAAGCGGCAGCCGTACGAGAGCACGTACGCGGACCGCGCGGCGCACTGCCGGGCCCGGCGGACGCAGGGCCGCGGGCGCTCCCGGGGGACCCGGACCATGGTGTCGTCCACCAGGGCCCGGGCCCTGCGGGTCTGCTCGGCGGTGATGCAGAAGACGCCGCCGGGGCCGATGAGCAGGTGGGATATGACCGCGTCGCCCGGCAGGGCGATGGAGTGCACCACCTCCCAGCCGCCCGCGGTCAGCCCGTCCAGCCGGGCCCCGACGAGTTGTTCGGCCGCGAGCGAGCGGCGCCAGGCGTCCTCGACGGGACGGCGGCCGAGGAGCCGGGCGAGCAGCAGCCCGGCGCGCCCGGTGCGGGAGCCGTCGAGGCGTGCGCGCAGCGTCTCGCCCGGGCGGTTGGGGGCGAGGTCGTCGTCGGGTGGCAGGAAGAGCCTCTCGGGGTCGTAGCGCCTTCCGTTCGCGCTGCTCTTCGGCTCGTGCACGCCCATCACCCCCATCCGCCATATTGCCGCAGAAGCGCGGGAACCAACCCAATCGGCCGCCCGTTGGACAGGGTGAGGCCCCGCGACTCCCCCCGTTCGCGGGGCCTCACCAGTGCCCGGCCGGTGCGGCGAACCGAGCACCGTACCAACGGCCCTTCCCCGCGCGGGCGGCCTTGCCCGCGCAGTGACGCAGCACACATCCGTGCGTCGAACATCTGCAACCGGTCGCATCCCAGCTCAGCGCCGCATTGCCGGCCCCGCCCGGCCGCCCGCACCCGGCGAACCTCCTCGGGGATCACCTCCGGACGTCTACCGTGCGGTGCCGCCGCTCCCCCGGCTACCGCTGGGGGTGCCCCCAGGAGGCGCCATGCGATCCCGCACCGGCACCGGCCTGCTCGTCGCCGCGCTGGCGGCGACCCTGGCCGCGCTGCTCTTCCCCCTCTGGACCTACCACCCCCGCACCGGGACGGTCACCGTCGATCTCGCGTCGGGCTCCGTCCCCACCCGCTACGGGCCGCTGTCCGCCGCGGACCGCGACTTCGTCACCCGGGTCCGGCAGGCCGGCCTGTGGGAGATGCCGGCCGGGCAGCAGGCCGTGGCGCGCGGCACGACGGAGGCCGTGCGGCGCGCGGGCGAGCACCTGGTGGAGGGCCACACCGCGCTCGACAAGCACGTGCGCGACGTGGCCGGCCGACTGGGGCTTCCGCTGCCCAGCCAGCCGACCGCCGAGCAGCGCGGCTGGCTCACCCGGCTCGACGCCGCGCAGGGCGACGCGTACGACCGGGAGTTCGCCAACATCCTGCGGCTCGCCCACGGCAGGGTCTTCGCCCTCGTCGGGCAGGTGCGGGCGGCCACCCGCAACTCGGCCGTGCGCGAGCTGGCCGACGACGCCAACGCGACAGTCCTCGACCACATGAAAGTGCTGGAGGACACGGGCCTCGTCGACTTCGACGCCCTCGCCTCCCAGCTGCCCCGGCCACCGGCTCCTGCACCGGATTCCCCCTCCCTTTCGGACTCCCCCTCGGAGAAATGAGCCCATGCCGACCCGCCACCGCCGCCGCCTCGGCGGCACGCACCTGATCCTGATCGCCTTACTGGCCCTGCTCGGCTCGGCCGCCACCTTCGCCGCCGTCACCGGCAACGCCTCCGCCCACCAGGCACCGTCCAGTGTGCCGTCCGGCACTGACAGCGCCCCCAGCGAACCCGGCTCACCCGGCCACGCCCACGCGGGCCCCTCCCCCGCCGACTTCGCCGACATCCGCCGGGCCCCCCGCGACGCGCCCGACCCGGACCCCGGCCCCGGGGCGTCCACCGGCACCTTCACCGCCCGCTGCGGCCGCAACGGGAACGGCCACCGCAACCCCGACAACTTCATCGTCACGCCCGGCGTCGCCAACGGCGCCCACCACGTCCACGACTACGTCGGCAACCTCTCCACCGACGCCTTCTCGACGGACGCCTCCCTGCAGGCCGCGGGCACCACCTGCGCCCGGGGCGACAAGTCCGCGTACTTCTGGCCCGTGCTCCGCGACGTACGGAACTCCGGGCGCATCCTCACCCCCGACAGCGTCGCCCTGACCTTCCGCGGCAACCCCGCCGCCCCGGTCACCGCCATGCCCGAAGGACTCCGCGCGATCACCGGCGACGCCAAGGCGTTCACCGCCGGGACCGCCAACGCCCGGGCCCGCTGGGGCTGCACCGGCGTCGCCGGACGGCACTTCACCGACCGGTACCCGCTGTGCCCGCGCGGCAGCCGCGTCGTCCGGCTGCTGGACTTCCCCAGCTGCTGGGACGGGCGGCACCGGGACAGCACGGACCACCGCTCCCATCTCCGCTTCCCCGACGCCGCGTCAGGACGCTGCACAGCGCGCACCGTTGCCGTGCCGCAGCTGCGGATGGAGCTCACCTACACCGTGCCACGCGGCCCGGCCTTCGCCGTCGACAGCTTCCCCGAGCAGCTGCGCAAACCCGTCACCGACCATGCGGACTTCGCCGACGTCATGCCGCGGGCACTGATGACGACGGTCGTGCACTGCATCGACGAGGGCCGCCGCTGCGGCTGACAGGAGGCCCCATCAGGTCCCTTCGGGCGCATTGGCCCGACATCGCAGGACGGTGCTTTACTTCGTCAACCGCCATCCCAATTATCCCCTTTATCGCACAATCATCGGAGGGATGGCCCCGTGAAAGCAGCAGCCCTGTACGGCACGATCGGCTCACTGATCCTCACGGGGTTCACCGGCCTGCCGGTCGCCCCGGCCGGCGCGACCGGCACCGCGCCCCCGGGCAGCAGCGCCGCCGAGGCCCGCGGCGAGACCCTCGCGGCCCGGCGCGCAGCGGACCGGGGCATCGACTTCGACAGCTGCGCGGCGGTCGAAGGACTGCCCGCCAGCGTCGAGTGCGGCACCGTCCTGGTGCCCCTGGACTACGCCCGCCCCGACGGCCGGCAGATCAGACTCACCGTCAGCCGCCACCGCGCCACGGGCGACGAGCGGCAGGGGGCCTTGGTCTTCAACCCGGGCGGGCCCGGCGGGAACGGCATGTTCTACCCGCTCATCGCCGGCCTCCCCGCCTGGCGGAACGTCGCCGAGGCCTACGACATCGTCGGCTACGCGCCGCGCGGCGTCGGCCGCTCCGCCCCCATCTCCTGCGTCGACGCGGCGGGCTTCGACGGCGGCCCCAGCGCCGCCCCGGAGCACCCCTCGGCCGCGTTCAAGAAGAAGCAGATCGCCCAGGCCCGCTCCTACGCGGCGGGCTGCGCACGCCGCAACGGGGCGTCCCTGCGGTACTTCACCAGCATCAACAACGCCCGCGACCTCGACGTCCTGCGGGCCGCACTCGGCGAGAAGAAGCTCAACTACGTGGGCGCCTCCTACGGCACCTACTTCGGCGCCCTGTACGCCACGCTCTTCCCCGGGCACGTGCGCCGCATGGTCTTCGACAGCGTGGTCAACCCCGAGCCGGGCAAGATCTGGTACGGCAACAACCTCGACCAGTCCGCCGCCTTCGACCGGCGCTTCGGCGACTGGCGCCGCTGGGTGGCCAAGCACGACGCCGTCTATCACCTGGGCCGCCGCCCGGAGCAGGTGCTGGCCGCGTACGAGAAGGCGAGCAGGCAGCTGGAGCACCACCCGGCCGGCGGCGTGGTCGGCCCCGGCCAGCTGCAGGGCGCGCTCCTCAAGTCCGGCTACAGCGACAGCCATTGGGCGCGCGACGCGCAGGCGCTCTCCGCGTACGTGCACGGTGACGAGGGGCCGCTGCTGGCCATCGCCTCGCCGCCCGACGCGAACACCGCGGCGAGCTCGGAGAACGAGAACGCGGTCTACACGGCCGTCGAGTGCAACGACTCGCCCTGGCCCAAGTCGTGGGAGGTGTGGGACAAGGACAACACCCGGCTCGCCAAGCACGCACCGTTCGAGACGTGGAGCAACGCCTGGATGAACCTGCCGTGCGCCTTCTGGCAGGGCCCCCGGCAGAGAGTCCTCGATGTCGGCGTCGGGCGCCGCTCGGCCCTGCCGCCCACCCTGCTGCTGGCCGCCGAACGGGACGCGGCCACGCCGTACCGGGGAGCGCTGGAGCTCCAGAAGAAGCTGCCGGGGTCGGCCCTGGTCACCGAGCGCGGTGCGGGCACGCACGGCATCGGCGGCGGCCCCAACGCGTGCGTCAACCGGTACCTGGACACGTACCTGCTGACGGGACGCCTCCCCGCCCGCCGCACGTACTGCGCTCCGCGCGCGGAGCCCCGCGCGACCTGAGCGGGGCCGGACGGCGGAGGGGCCCGGGAGCAGTGCGCTCCCGGGCCCCTCCGCGTGGTGCCGACGGCCTTACGCCAGGCCTGCGATCAGGTCCGCGACGGCCTTGCGGCGGCCCGTGTAGAACGGGACCTCCTCGCGCACGTGCATGCGCGCCTCGGACGCGCGCAGGTGACGCATCAGGTCGACGATCCGGTACAGGTCGTTCGCCTCGAAGGCCAGGATCCACTCGTAGTCGCCCAGCGAGAAGGACGCGACCGTGTTGGCCCGCACGTCCGGGTAGCCGCGGGCCATCTTGCCGTGGTCGGCGAGCATGCGGCGGCGGTCCTCGTCGGGCAGCAGGTACCAGTCGTAGGAGCGGACGAAGGGGTAGACGCTGACGTAGTCGCGCGGGGTCTCGTCGGCGAGGAACGCCGGGATGTGCGACTTGTTGAACTCGGCGGGGCGGTGCAGGGCCATGTTCGACCAGACCGGCTCCAGGGCGCGGCCCAGGTTCGTCCGGCGGAAGAGGTTGTACGCGTCCTGGAGGGCGTCCGAGGTCTCGGAGTGCCACCAGATCATGACGTCGGCGTCGGCCCGCAGCCCGGAGAGGTCGTAGGTGCCGCGCACCGTGACGTCCTTCTCGGCGAGCTGGGCGAAGAGCTCCTCGACCTCGTCGGCCCAGCCGGCCCGGTCCTGCGGGAGTACGTCGCGCAGCTTGAACACCGACCACAGGGTGTAGCGGATGACCTCGTTGAGGTCCTTGGCCTTCTTGCCGGCGTTCGGGGTCTTCACAGGGGCGTCAGTCATGTCCCTATTCTCACTCGCCGCTGTCGGCGCGTGCCGCCAGGGTGGCGAGTACCTCGCCGGCGGCCCGCTGTCCGCTGGAAATGCAGGCCGGGATGCCCACTCCGTCGTAGGCCGCGCCGCACACCTGCAGGCCGGTCAGCCGGGAGACGTGGTCGCGGATGCGGGCGACGCGGCCGAGGTGGCCGACGGGGTACTGCGGCAGTCCGCGGTCCCAGCGGGTGACCCGGCTGTCGACCGGTGCCGCCGCGAGGCCCACGGCCTCACCGAGGTCCTTGAGCGACAGCGATACCAGATCGGCGTCCTCGCGCCTCAGGTCGTCCTCGTCGCCAAACCGCCCGATCGAGGTACGCAGCACGAAGAGGTCCGGGGCGGCCTCGGCGTTCCAGCGCCACTTGTTGCTGGAGAAGGTGGACGCCTTGATCGTCCGTCCGTCGACGGGCGGGACGAGGAAGCCGCTGCCCTGCAGCAGCCCCTCGACGTCGGAGCGGCGGAAGGCCATGGTGACCAGCGCCATGGAGGCGTACTCGACGGCGGCGAGCTCGGCGGCGGCCGCGGGGGACGCGTCCGCCAGCAGGGCCGCCGCGGCGGGCGCGGGCGCGGCGAGCACCACGGCGTCGGCGGCGAGCACGCCCGCGTCGGTCGTCACGCTCCAGCCGTCCGCGCCGCGGGCGAGCGAGCGGACGGGCGTGCCGGTGCGGATCTCGCCTCCGGCGGCGCGCACGGCGTCGGCGGCGGCGAGCGGCAGTTGCCCGATGCCGCCCTCGATGCCCTGGAAGACCGGCCCGGCCTGCTGCGGTGCGCTCGCGGCGCGCGCCTGCAGGGCCTGTACGGCCTCGGTCAGCGTGCGGTGCGTGCGGACGGCCTCGAAGAGCTGGGGCACGGCGGCGCGCATCGAGATCCGGTAGGCGTCGCCGGCGTAGACACCGCCCAGCAGGGGCTCGACGAGCCGGTCCACGACCTCGCGGCCCATGCGCTCGGCGACGTGGGTGCCGATGGCGACGTCCTCGCCGACCTCGGAGGGCGGCAGTTCCGCGTCCCGGGCGATCCTGGCGAGGCCCTCCGCGGAGAAGACTCCGGAGGCGGCGAGCGCGGCCGGGTCCCCGGGAACGCCCATCACATGGCCCTGGGGCAGCGGCCGCAGTCCGCCGCGGGTCCACAGCATGGCGGTGGCGGCGGGCGGCTGCAGCCGGTCGGCGAGGCCGACGGCGCGGGCCAGCCCGACGGCCTCCGGCCGCCGCGCCAGCACCGACTCGGCGCCCAGGTCGACGGGCATGCCCGCGATCTCGCCCGCGTGCAGCTTGCCGCCGACCCGGTCCGAGGCCTCCAGGAGCGTCACCCGCGCCCCGCCCTCCAGCAGCCGGAGGGCCGCTGCCAGCCCCGAGATTCCGCCGCCGACGACGACCACATGCCGCGAGGAGGTGTGCGCTGCGCTCATGGGTCCACTGTCTCAAACCGCCGTACGGCCGCAGTCGGCAACCCCATTGACAGGTACCGGCGCCCCGCCGAGACTCGCGCGCAGCGATCACCGATGGTTTACGGAGACCCCATGACCGACCGCATCCGGGATGTGTACATCGTCGACGCCGTCCGCACGCCCGTCGGCAAGTACGGCGGCGCGCTCGCGGGCGTCCGCCCCGACGACCTCGCCGCGCACGTCGTCCGCTCCCTGGTCGGCCGGTCGCCGGCACTGGACCCGGGGCGCATCGACGACGTCGTCCTGGGCAACGCCAACGGCGCGGGCGAGGAGAACCGGAACGTGGCCCGCATGGCCGTGCTGCTCGCCGGGCTGCCCGTCTCGGTGCCCGGCGCGACCGTCAACCGGCTGTGCGCGTCCGGGATGGAGGCGGTCGTGCAGGCGTACCGCGCGATCGCGCTCGGCGACGCGTCGGTGGTGATCGCGGGCGGCGTGGAGTCGATGAGCCGCGCCCCCTGGGTGCTGCCCAAGCCCGAACGGGCCTTCCCGGCGGGGCACCAGGAGATGTACTCGACCACGCTCGGCTGGCGGATGACCAATCCCGCCATGCCGCCGCGGTGGACGGTCTCGCTGGGCGAGGGCGCCGAGCTGATCGCCGAGAAGCACGGCATCGGCCGGGCCGAACAGGACGCGTTCGCGCTGGCCAGCCACGAGAAGGCCGCGCGGGCGTGGCGGGAGGGCGCGTACGCGGCCGAGGTGGTGCCCGTGCCGGGGGTGTCGTTCGCGCGGGACGAGTCCATCCGCGACGCCACCTCGCCGGAGGCCCTCGCCGCGCTCAAGCCCGCGTTCCGCAAGGACGGCGGCACGGTCACGGCGGGCAACTCCTCGCCGCTGAGCGACGGTGCGGCGGCGCTGCTGCTGTGCGACGAGGACGGGCTGCGCGAGACGGGCCGCGAGCCGCTCGCCCGGGTGCGGTCCACGGCGGTCACCGGCATCGAGCCGGACCTGTACGGGCTCGGGCCGGTGGACGCGGTGCGGCGGGCGCTCGCCAAGGCGCGCCGGTGCTTCGCGGAGGTGACCCACTTCGAGCTCAACGAGGCCTTCGCCGCCCAGGCGCTGGGCTGCTTCGCCGAGTGGCCCGACCTCGACCCGGGCATCGTCAACCCGCGCGGCGGCGCCATCGCCGTCGGCCACCCGCTGGGCTGCTCCGGCGCCCGGCTGACCGGTGCCGTCGCCCACCAGCTGGCGGCCGCGGGCTCGGGCACGGGCCTGGCGGCGCTGTGCATCGGGGTGGGGCAGGGCCAGGCCCTGGTCCTCGAACGCTGACCCGAACTGACCGGAAACCGGCGGCGGATGACCGGTCCGGCCGGGGTAGGGCACAGTCATGACAGCACCTCAACCTCTGACGGGGCAGACATCCCCGCGCTACAGCGGGCTGGAGAGCCGCCGCCCGCAGCGGCCGCCGATACCGTTCGTCCCGGACCCGGACGCCGTCGAGGCGGCCGGGCCGGTCTTCGGCACGGCCGACGTGGGCCCGTTCGACGCCGATCTGACCCGGCAGCACCCGGGCGAGCCGATCGGCGAGCGCATCGTCGTCACCGGGCGGGTCCTGGACGGCCGGGGCCGCCCGGTCCGCGGCCAGCTGCTGGAGCTGTGGCAGGCCAACGCCGCGGGCCGCTACGTCCATCAGGGCGACCGGCACGCGGCGCCCCTCGACCCCAACTTCACCGGTACGGGCCGCTGTCTGACCGACGACGACGGCCGGTACCGCTTCACCACGATCCGCCCCGGGGCCTATCCCCTGGAGGATTGCGCGAACACCTGGCGCCCGGCGCACCTGCACTTCTCGATTTTCGGCACGGCGTTCACCGAGCGCCTGGTGACCCAGATGTACTTCCCGGGCGATCCGCTGCTGGCGTACGACCCGGTGCTGCACGCGGTCGCCGACCCGGCCGCCCGCCGGTCCCTGGTCGCCGCGCACGACCCGGCGCTCGACGAGCCGATGCACGCGCTCGGTTACCGCTGGGACGTCGTGCTGGACGGAGCGCACACCACCTGGGCCGAGGGGAGCCGCTGATGCCCGCGACGCCCTCGCAGACGATCGGCCCGTACTTCCACATCGGCCTGCCGTTCCCCGGCGGCGGCGACCTGGCGCCCGCCGGGCACCCGGAGGCCGTCACCGTGCACGGGTACGTGCTGGACGGCGCGGGGGAGGCCGTGCCGGACGCCCTGCTGGAGTTCTGGCAGGCCGCCCCGGACGGTTCGCGCACGGGCGCCCCCGGCAGCCTGCGCCGCGACGGCGCCCGGTTCACCGGCTTCGCCCGCGTGCCCACCGGCGGCGACGGCCACTACGCCCTGCGGACGCTGCCGCCGGGCGGGGCGCCCTGCCTGGCGGTGTGCGTCTTCGCCCGGGGCCTGACCCATCACCTGTTCACGCGCGTCTACTTCACGCTGCCGGAGGACGACCCGCTGCTGCGGACCGTCCCACCGGAGCGACGCACCACACTGCTGGCGAAGCCGGATCCGGCGGGGTACCGCTTCGACGTACGTCTGCGGGGCGAGGCGGAGACGGTGTTCCTGGAACCCCGTGCCCCGCAGGGGCGCGGGGAACTGCGCGACCAGCCACACACGGCCCGCAGCTGAAGATCAGCGCGAGGTCTGCTCGTGCACGTAAGCCACCAGCCGGGTCAGCGCATCGGGGTCGGTGTTCGGCATCACGCCGTGCCCGAGGTTGAAGATGTGGCCCTCCAGGCCACGCGCCGCGTCGAGGACCTCGCGGGTCTTCGCCTCGACCGCCTCGGTCGGGGCGAAGAGGACGGCCGGGTCGAGGTTGCCCTGCAGCGCCTTGCCCGGGCCGACGCGGCGGGCGGCCTCGTCCATCGGAACGCGCCAGTCGACGCCGACGACGTCCGCGCCGGCCTCGCCCATGAGGCCGAGCAGCTCGCCGGTGCCGACGCCGAAGTGGATGCGCGGAACGTCGTAACCGGCGACGGCGTCGAAGACCTTGGCGGAGGCGGGCATCACGTACCGGCGGTAGTCGGCGGGGGCGAGGGCGCCGGCCCAGGAGTCGAAGAGCTGGACGGCGCTCACGCCCGCCTCGATCTGGACGCGCAGGAACGCGGCGGTGATGTCCGCGAGCCGGTCCACCAGGTCGCGCCACAGCTCCGGGTCGCCGTAGATCATGGCCTTGGTGCGCTCGTAGCTGCGCGAGGGCCCGCCCTCGATGAGGTAGCTGGCGAGCGTGAAGGGGGCGCCGGCGAAGCCGATCAGCGGGGTGCTGCCCAGCTCGGCGGTGAGCATGCCGATGGCCTCGGTCACGTACGGGACGTCCGACGGGTCGAGCACGCGCAGCCGGTCGAGGTCGGCGCGGGTGCGCACCGGCTCGGCGACGACCGGGCCGACGCCCGGCTTGATGTCGAGGTCGACGCCGACGGCCTTGAGCGGCACGACGATGTCGCTGAAGAAGATGGCGGCGTCCACGCCGTGGCGGCGGACGGGCTGCAGGGTGATCTCGGTGACGAGCTCGGGCCGCATGCAGGACTCGAGCATCGGGACGCCCTCGCGGACCTTGCGGTACTCGGGCAGTGAACGCCCCGCCTGCCGCATGAACCAGACCGGCGTGTGCGGGACGGGTCCGCGCCGGCACGCCTTCAGGAAGGCCGAATCGTGTGCCGCGGTGCGGCCCGTCTGCTGCTGGCTGCGCTCACTCATGTCCCAAATCTTCGCACGGGCCGAACGAGTGACCCGCCCATGTGGGTGTCCCTACGCGGAACCGCGCGTCCTTCCGCCTAGTCTTCCGGGCATGGCTGCGGCGCAGGGACACCTCTCGGACGGTCCGGACGACGCGGATGGGGAGGGCATCCCGTCCGTCTTCCGGCAGGCGGTCGCGGGGCTCCAAGGGGTCCGGCTGCGGCCGGAGATCGAACTGGACGCCACTCCGCCCCCGCAGCGGCTCGCCCCCTTCTCGTACGCGCTGGAGGCGGCGGTCGTCGTGGACGACGAGGAGCTGGCGGACGGCCGGCTGATCCTGCTGCACGACCCGGCGGGCCACGAGGCGTGGGGCGGGACGTTCCGCCTGGTGACGCTGATCCACGCCGACCTCGAGGAGGAGATGGCGGAGGACCCGCTGCTGCCCGAGGTGTGCTGGTCCTGGCTGACGGGCGCGCTGGAGGCGCGCCGGGTGCCGTACGCGGCGATCAGCGGGACGGTGACGCGGGCGAGCTCGCACTACTTCGGGGGGCTGCAGGCGCGCGAGCCGTCGACGCGGATCGAGATCCGGGCGTCGTGGTCGCCGGTGCGGCCGGGCCCGGCCGCACCGGCGTCGGGGCAGGGCGTGCCGGACACGGCGGCGCACCTGTCGGCGTGGTGCGACCTGCTCTGCCAGATCGCGGGGCTGCCGCCGGGCGGCGCCCCGGAGGCGGGTGTGGTGACGCTGCCTCAGCGCCGGGGCCCGAACAGCCGCTGAGCCACGGAGTCACGGAGTCACCGGTCCGCCGAGTCGTCTGAGGGGGCGTCGGGCCGCCCGGTGTTCCCTCGCGTTGCTCACGTTCGTCAAGGAATCGTGTTCCGGTACCGCTGATCGGGCACCCCTGATAGGGCAATCATCCCAATTGCCCGAATTGTTACTCACCAATTCGTGATCATTCCCTAAAGCCGGGCCGTTTGAGTGCCGAAGGACCTTGTGACCCTTCCTGCACGGATCGCCCGGCTTATCCCCCGAAGTCGGCACCCGTCCCCGCCACTCCCTTTTGGAGGCCTGGTGTCCGTTCTCCTCGAGCAACCCGCGAGCCTCGCCTACCGCCCGAACAAACCGACGGCCATGGTCGTCGTCGCCGACCCCCGGGTCCGCTCCACGGTCACCCGCCATCTGTGGGCCCTGGGAGTGCGCGACGTGATCGAGGCCTCGTCCATCGCGGAGGCCCGCCCGCGCATCGGCAACCCGCGCGACATCTGCGTCGCCGACGTGCACCTCCCGGACGGTTCCGGGCTGACTCTCCTCTCCGAAACCCGCGCCGCCGGCTGGCCCAACGGCCTGGCCCTGTCCGCCGCCGACGACATCGGTGCCGTCCGCAACGCCCTCGCGGGCGGCGTCAAGGGCTACGTCGTCACCGGAACCCGTACCAACCTCGGCGTCCCCGGCCGCCCCGGAGCCGCCCCCATCGGCTCCGCCGCGGCCCGGATGCAACGCCGCCCGCCCGGGGCCCCCGGGCACCCGGGCGGCTACCGCGAACTGTCCGGCCGCGAGGTCGAGGTCCTGCGGCTGGTGGCGGAGGGCCAGTCGAACAAGGCCATCGGCGTCTCGATGGGGCTGTCCGCACTCACCGTGAAGAGCCACCTGGCCCGGATCGCCCGCAAACTGGGCACCGGGGACCGGGCCGGAATGGTCGCCGTGGCACTGCGCACCGGCATCATCCACTGACCCCTCCCGACCGCATCGCGCCCGTCGCCGGAACGTTCCGGCGACGGGCGCTTGCCATCCACGGATACCCTTGACCGGTGACCGACGCCCAAGACACCGCAGCAGAAGCGACACTGCGAACCCCCGGGGGCGGCCCCCCGGACGACGTCGAACCGGCGCCGATCCCCCTGCTGGAGCCGCGCGAGGGCATCCCCCCGGTCGTCGCCGACCCCGACGCCCTGGCCGATGTCGTCGCCGCCTTCGCCGCGGGCACCGGCCCCGTCGCCGTCGACGCCGAGCGGGCCTCCGGCTACCGCTACGGCCAGCGCGCCTACCTCGTCCAGCTGCGCCGCGAGGGCGCCGGCTCGGCGCTGATCGACCCGGTCGGCTGCCCCGACCTGTCCGCCCTGGGCGAAGCGGTCGCGGACGCCGAGTGGGTGCTGCACGCCGCCACCCAGGACCTGCCCTGCCTGCGCGAGATAGGGATGGTGCCCACGCGGCTCTTCGACACCGAGCTCGCGGGCCGGCTCGCGGGCTTCGCACGGGTGGGACTCGGCGCCATGGTCGAGAACGTCCTGGGATACGCCCTGGAGAAGGGCCACTCCGCCGTCGACTGGTCCACCCGCCCGCTGCCCGAGCCCTGGCTGCGCTACGCCGCGCTGGACGTGGAGCTCCTCGTCGACCTGCGCGACGCCCTGGAGACCGAGCTGGACCGGCAGGGCAAGCTGGAGTGGGCCCGGCAGGAGTTCGCCGCCATCGCCGCCGCCCCGCCGCCCCCGCCCCGCAAGGACCCCTGGCGCCGCACCTCCGGCATGCACAAGGTGCGCCGGCGCCGCCAGATGGCCGTGGTGCGCGAGCTGTGGAACGTGCGCGACCACGTGGCACAGCGGCGCGACGTCTCGCCGGGCAAGGTGCTCGGCGACGGCGCGATCGTCGAGGCCGCCCTGAACATGCCGCCGAACGCCCACGCCCTGGCCGCCCTGCCCGGCTTCGGGCACCGGATGAGCCGCAAGCAGCTGGAGCAGTGGCAGTCGGCCGTCGACCGGGCCCGGGCCATCCCGGAGGCGGAGCTCCCGCAGCCCGGCCAGCCGCTCACGGGCCCGCCCCCGCCGCGCGCCTGGGCGGACAAGGACCCGGTCGCCGCTGCCCGGCTGGCGGCGGCGCGGTCCGCGGTCTCCGGGCTGGCCGAGCGGCTCACGATGCCGCAGGAGAACCTGATCACGCCGGACACCGTGCGCCGGCTGTGCTGGGAGCCGCCCAGGGACCCCACCCCGGAGGCGGTCGCCGAGGTCCTCGCGGCCCACGGCGCCCGCCCCTGGCAGGTGGAGCAGGTGACTCCGGTACTGGTCACGGCGCTCCGCACGCCCACGGCCTGATCCCCCTTCCCGACGGGCCCGGCCCCGCCCCAGGCGGCGGACCGGGCCCGTCGGCGTACCCGGACCAGCGGGAACCGCGCCCCGCGTGTGATCTGTGACGCTCCCCGCCAGAGGGCTGGGCAGCATGGTTACCCGCAAGTAGCATGACGGTGAGCTTCCGCGCTGTGGCGTACCCCCGTTCCGGCATGCCCGAGCGCAGCGACCCCGCATCTGGAGGAGAGCCAACGTGCCTCGTACCGCTAGGGACGTCGTCTTCGTCGACGGCGTCCGCACCCCGTTCGGCAAGGCGGGCCCGAAGGGCATCTACCACGAGACCCGCGCCGACGACCTGGTCGTCAAGTGCATCCGGGAGCTGCTGCGCCGCAACCCGGACCTGGACCCGGCCCGGATCGACGAGGTGGCCCTGGCCGCCACGACCCAGATCGGCGACCAGGGCCTGACCCTGGGCCGCACCGCCGGCATCCTCGCGGGCCTCCCGCAGTCGGTGCCCGGCTTCTCCATCGACCGCATGTGTGCCGGTGCGATGACGGCCGTCACCAGCGTCGCCGGCGGCATCGCCTTCGGTGCCTACGACCTCGCCGTCGCGGGCGGCGTCGAGCACATGGGCCGCCACCCGATGGGCGAGGGCGTGGACCCCAACCCGCGCTTCGTCTCCGAGAAGCTGGTCGACCAGTCCGCCCTGTTCATGGGCATGACGGCGGAGAACCTGCACGACCGCCTGCCGCACATCACCAAGCAGCGCACCGACGAGTACGCGGTCCGCAGCCAGGAGAAGGCTGCCAAGGCCTACGCCGACGGCAAGATCCAGGCCGACCTGGTGCCGATCTCCGTGCGCCGCACCAGCCCCGACGGCGGCGAGACCGGCTGGGGCCTGGCCACCGCCGACGAGCCGATGCGCCCGGGCACCACGCTGGACGGTCTGGCCACGCTGAAGACCCCGTTCCGTCCGCACGGCCGGGTCACCGCGGGCAACGCGGCCGGTCTCAACGACGGTGCCACCGCCTCGCTGATCGCCTCCGAGGACGTGGCGCGCGAGCTGGGCCTGCCGGTCAAGATGCGCCTGGTCTCCTACGCGTTCGCCGGCGTCGAGCCGGAGGTCATGGGCATCGGCCCGGTCCCCGCGACCGAGAAGGCACTCGCCAAGGCGGGCCTGTCGATCGACGACATCGGCCTGTTCGAGATCAACGAGGCCTTCGCGGTGCAGGTGCTCTCGCTCCTGGACCACTACGGCATCGCCGACGACGACCCGCGCGTCAACCAGTACGGCGGCGCCATCGCGTTCGGCCACCCGCTGGCCTCCTCCGGTGTCCGTCTGATGACGCAGCTGGCCCGGCAGTTCGAGGAGCAGCCGCACGTCCGGTACGGCATCACCACCATGTGCGTCGGCTTCGGCATGGGCGGCACGGTCATCTGGGAGAACCCCCACTTCGACGGAGGCAACAAGTGAGCACCACCGCCGAACTGTTGAAGGGCGCGGCCGAGCTCTTCCCCGACGAGGTCGTCACGCAGGCGCACGTGCGCCACCTCGACCTCCCGCAGGGCGCAGGGAAGTTCGCCCTGATCACGCTGGACAACGGTCTGGACCACACCAAGCCGACCACCTTCGGCCCGCAGTCGCTCGCCAACCTCAACACGGCGATCGACCAGGTCGAGAAGGAGGCCGCCGAGGGCGGCATCGTCGGCGTCGGTGTCACCGGCAAGCCGTTCATCTTCGCCGTCGGCGCCGACCTCAAGGGCGTGGAGCTGCTCAAGCGCCACGAGGACGCGCTGGCCATCGGCAAGGGCGGCCACGACGTCTTCAAGCGCCTGGCGGCCCTCGCGGTCCCGACCTTCGCGTACTACAACGGCGCGGCCATGGGTGGCGGCGTCGAGGTCGGCCTGCACTGCAGCTACCGCACGGTGTCCCGGGCGATCCCGGCCTTCTCGCTGCCCGAGGTCTTCCTCGGCCTCGTCCCGGGCTGGGGCGGCTGCACCCTGCTGCCGAACATCATCGGCGCGGACCGCGCGGTCTCGGTGATCATCGAGAACTCGCTCAACCAGAACAAGCAGCTCAAGGGCAAGCAGGTCTTCGACCTCGG
The DNA here is from genome assembly GCF_047456005.1 of Streptoverticillium reticulum. Classification (NCBI taxonomy): domain Bacteria; kingdom Bacillati; phylum Actinomycetota; class Actinomycetes; order Kitasatosporales; family Streptomycetaceae; genus Streptomyces; species Streptoverticillium reticulum. The sequence goes on from NZ_CP179755.1 coordinate 2,200,196, forward strand.
GATCGCCGACGCGATCTTCGACGGTGCGGACTTCCTGGAGCAGTCGCTGATCTGGACCGCCTCCGTCCTGAAGGGCGAGACCGAGGTCTCCCGTCCCGAGGTCGACCGCGGCGAGGCCTGGGACCGGGCCGTCGAGCGCGGCCGCTTCATCGCCGACGGCAAGGTGCACGGTGCCGCTCCGGCCGCGTACCGCGCGCTGGACATCATCGCCCAGGCCAAGAACGGCGACCTGCGCCAGGGCTTCGACGCCGAGGACCAGGCCCTCGCCGACCTGATCATGGGCGGCGAACTGCGCAGCGGCATCTACGCGTTCAACCTGGTGCAGAAGCGCGGCAAGCGCCCCGCCGGCGCCCCGGACAAGTCGCTGGCCCGCCCGGTCACCAAGGTGGGCGTCGTCGGCGCCGGCCTGATGGCCTCGCAGCTGGCGCTGCTCTTCGCCCGCCGCCTCGAGGTGCCGGTCGTACTGACCGACATCGACCAGGCGCGCGTCGACAAGGGCGTGGGCTACGTCCACGGCGAGATCGACAAGCTGCTCGGCAAGGGCCGCATCAACCAGGACAAGGCCAACCGCCTCAAGGGCCTGGTGTCCGGCTCCCTCGACAAGGCCGCCGCCTTCGGCGACGCGGACTTCGTCATCGAGGCCGTCTTCGAGGAGATGGGCGTCAAGCAGCAGGTGTTCGCCGAGGTCGAGGCGGTCGTGCCGGCGCACGCCATCCTCGCCACCAACACCTCCTCGCTGTCGGTGTCCGAGATGGCGTCGAAGCTCGAGCACCCCGAGCGGGTCGTCGGCTTCCACTTCTTCAACCCGGTCGCGATCCTGCCGCTGCTGGAGATCGTGCGCGGCGAGCAGACCGACGACGCGGCGCTGGCCACCGCCTTCGCGGTCGCCAAGTCCCTGAAGAAGACGGCCGTGCTGGTGAAGGACGCTCCCGCGTTCGTCGTCAACCGCATCCTGACCCGCTTCATGGGCGAGATCCAGAACGTCATCGACGAGGGCACCCCGGTCGCGACGGCCGAGAAGGCCGTCGAGCCGCTCGGCCTCCCGATGTCCCCGCTGGTCCTGCTGGAGCTGGTCGGCCCGGCGATCGGCCTGCACGTCTCCGAGACGCTGGCCGCCGCCTTCCCCGACCGCTTCAAGGTCTCCCCGAACCTGGCGGCGGTCGTCAAGGCCGGCAAGCGCGGCTTCTACGTCTACGACTCCGGTAAGCCGGAGCTTGACCCTGAGGTCGAGGCCCTCCTGGTGCAGGGCGACACGGCCCTGACGGAGGAGCAGGTCCGCGACCGCGTCCTCGACGCGGTCGCGCAGGAGATCGGCCTGATGCTGGACGAGGGCGTCGTCGCCGAGGCCCAGGACATCGACCTGTGCCTGATCACCGGTGCCGGCTGGCCCTTCCACCTGGGCGGCATCACGCCGTACCTGGACCGCGAGGGCGTCTCGGAGCGGGTGAACGGCAAGCGCTTCCTGACGCAGGGCGTGGCGAGCGTGCCGGCGTAACAAGCAACACACACACAAAGGGCCGCGCGACTGCGCGGCCCTTTGGCGTTGGAAGCGCCCCGAAGGGGCGCGGGGAACTGCGCGACCAGCCACAACCGACCCGCAGCCGAACGACAACGGACCGCTAGGCCCGCTCCCACTCCCCGAACTCGAGCTCCGCGCCAACGGCCCGCTGGCGGGCAACCCGCAGCCCGCCGTCCTCCGCGACAAAGGCGAGCACGACACGGTCGTCCCCGTCGAGCGCAAGCGCCGGCGCACCGGCACACGGCTCGGTGCCCGCCTCCACCCACGAGACCAGGGCCGGGTCGCCCTGGTCGTCCGGCACCACGGCCACGGCCGCCCGCCCCGAAGCACCACGCTGAGCGAGAACCGTGCAGGACCGCCCGTCGACCGTCGCACGCAGCGCGGCGACCGGGCCCGAGCCGCCCGGGTCCGGAGAGGCGAGGGGGGCCGGGGCGGGGGCCTCGGGATACTGGGCGAACAGGACGGAGTCCGTCGCATCCCGCCAGAAGTGCGCGATGCGGTCGTCGCCGAGGGACACGGACGCCTCCGAGCCGGGCACCGGCTTGGCGGGGGTGCGGGTCCGGACGAACTCGCCGCCGGGCTCCTCCTGGCGCCAGCGCAGGACGACCTCGCTCGCGGAGGCGAGCAGTTCCGCCCGGCCGTCGGCGGTCACCGCGGCGGACACCGCGTCGAGCAGCCGGTTGCCCTCCAGGTCCAGCCACGGGCCCCAGATGCCCTTGGCGTTCTGCTTGCGCGCGCTGAGCCCGTTGCCCGCGTTGCGCAGGGCGATGAAGAGGCCCTCGCTGTCGACGAACGCGGTCGGGGCGCCGAGCCGGTCGGCGCGCTCCCAGTCACGGCCGTAGGGGGTGCCGATCGTGCGCCAGTTGGTGACGGCGCGGCCCGTCTGGAACTGGGTGGCGTAGACGACGTCCGTCTCGGCCCGGCCGTCCTCGTGCTCCCGGCGGCGCAGACCGGTCAGGTACACGTACCCCTCGGGGCTCTGCGCTATGGACAGGTACGGCTCCAGGCCGGGCATCGCCAGGTGCTGGGGGCCGGTCCAGCCGGGGCCGCCGGGGCGGGTCTCGGTCCAGCGCGTGAGGCCGTCCTGGGCCGGGGCGTAGGCCGTCAGCCGGCCGTCCTTGCCCCGCAGCAACCAGCCGGTGGTGGGGGCGGCCGTCCGCACTGCCATGACTCGCTGCCAGCCTCTCTCGTGGGGAAGTTCGCCGGCTCTGCCGACGGCCCGACCCTAACATTGCATGCCCGACGGGCCGTCGGGCGTGCGACGCTGTCCGGCGTGAACGATCACGCAGCACTTCTTGTCGTGGATGCGGCGAACGTCGTCGGGTCCGTGCCCGACGGCTGGTGGCGCGACCGCGCCGGTGCGGCCGAACGATTGCGCGACCGCCTCGCGGCGGACGGGCTGCCGGCCGGGGCCGTGCAGCCGCCGACCGGGGCGCTGGAGATCGTGCTCGTCGTGGAGGGGGCGGCCCGGGGGGTCGTCCCGGTGCCGGGGGTCGTGGTCGAGGCGGCCACCGGCAGCGGCGACGACCGCATCGTGGAGCTGGTCGGCGGCCGCGCCCCCGGCCGGCGGTGCATCGTGGTCACCGCCGACCGGGAGCTGCGTGACCGGGTGCGGGCACTGGGTGCAGAGGTCGTGGGGCCGCGCACGGTACGGGGCTGAGGGGCCCCTACCGGGCTCCGCCCACCCGGCTGTGCCGGCGCCCGTACGCGAAGTACACCGCCACGCCCAGCACCATCCACGCCGCGAACCGCAGCCACGTCTCCGCGGGCAGGTTGAGCATCAGCCACACCGACGCCGTCACCGACAGCACCGGCACGGCCGGGACGAACGGGGTGCGGAAGGCGCGCGGCAGGTCGGGCCGCGTACGGCGCAGGATGATCACGCCGAGCGCGACGACGACGAAGGCGAACAGCGTGCCGATGTTGACCAGTTCGGCCAGGACGTCGATCGAGGTGAAGCCCGCCACCACCGCGACCACCACGCCCAGCAGGACCGTCGAGCGGTAGGGGGTGCCGAAGCGGGGGTGGACGGTCGAGAAGAACCGCGGCAGCAGCCCGTCGCGGCTCATGGCGAAGAACACCCGGCTCTGGCCGAGCAGCAGGATCATGCAGACGGTGGTCAGGCCGACCGCGGCGCCGAAGCTGATCAGCCCGGCCCAGAAGGGGTGCCCCTGGCTCTTGAACGCGTCGGCGAGCGGCGCCTCCGTGGAGAGCCGGCTGTACTTCTCCATGCCGGTGACGACGACGGAGACGCCCACGTAGAGCGCGGTGCAGATGGCGAGCGAGCCGAGGATGCCGCGGGGGACGTCGTGCTGGGGGTTGCGGGTCTCCTCGGCGGCGGTGGCGACGATGTCGAAGCCGATGAAGGCGAAGAAGACGACGGCGGCGGCCGAGAAGATGCCCATGACGCCGAAGTTCGAGGGGGTGAAGCCGAACATCAGCTGCGAGAGCGGTGCGGCGAGGCCGCTGCCGCCGGAGGTGCTCTCGGCGGGCGGGATGAACGGGCTGTAGTTGTCGCCGTTGATCAGGAAGGCGCCCACGACGATGACGATGAGGACGACGGTGACCTTCACCGCGACGACCACTGCGGTCACCCGCGAGGAGAGCTTCATCCCGGCGACCAGGATGACCGTCAGCAGCAGCACCAGGGCGCAGGCGAGGATGTCGAAGCCGAACGTGCCGCCGTGCGGGCCGCTGAGCTCGGCGGGCAGGTGCCAGCCGGCGTTGTCCAGCAGCGAGCGGACGTAGCCGGACCAGCCGACGGCGACCACGGCGCAGCCCAGCGCCAGCTCCAGGATCAGGTCCCAGCCGATGATCCAGGCGGGCAGTTCGCCGAGGGTGGCGTACGAGAAGGTGTACGCGGACCCGGCGACCGGGACGGTGGAGGCGAACTCGGCGTAGCACAGGGCCGCGAGCCCGCACACGATGCCGGCGAGCACGAACGCCAGGGCCACGGCGGGCCCGGCGTTCTGCTTGGCGACCTTGCCGGTGAGCACGAAGATGCCGGTGCCGATGACAACACCGACGCCGAACACCGTGAGGTCCAGGGCGGAGAGGGACTTCTTGAGTGCGTGCTCCGGTTCCTCGGTGTCCTGAATGGACTGCTCGACCGTCTTGGTCCGGAACATGCTGCTCGTACCACGGGCCATGCCCTCACCTCCACCGCGCGAGTCTCCGCGATGATGCGACCCGTTCGGGGGTGACCACAGCCACCCCCGCGCGGGTTTCACCCGATGGAGGGGTATGAGAAACGCCGGACGGGCTGATGCCGGCCCGTCCGGCGTTCGAGGACGACCCTCAGTCCCGGGCCGGCTCCGCCGCGTCGGAGGCCGTGGCCTCGTCCAGACGTCCGTCCAGCTTGGCCACCAGGCCCGTCACCTGCCGGGCGATGTCCGGCGCCGTGAGGCCGATCTCGGCCATGATCTCCTTGCGGGAGGCGTGGTCGAGGAAGCGGGCGGGGATGCCGAAGTCGCGCAGCGGGAGGTCGACGCCCGCGTCGCGCAGGGCCTGGGCGATCGCCGAACCGACGCCGCCGACACGGCCGTTGTCCTCGACGGTGACGACGACGCGGTGCTCCGCGGCGAGCCCGGGCAGGGCCTCGTCGACCGGCTTGACCCAGCGGGGGTCGACGACGGTCGAGGAGATGCCCTGCTTGTCGAGCAGGTCGGCGATCTCCAGGCACATCGGGGCGAGCGCGCCGACGGAGACGAGGAGCACGTCCGGCCGGGCGGCGTCCTCGGCGGGGCGGCGGAGCACGTCCATGCCGCCGATGCGGCCGACGGCCTCGACGGCCGGGCCGACGGTGCCCTTGGAGTAGCGCACGACGGTGGGGGCGTCCTTGACCTCGACGGCCTCGCGCAGCTGGGCGCGCACCTGGTCGGCGTCGCGCGGGGCCGCGATCCGCAGGCCGGGGACGACCTGGAGGATCGACATGTCCCACATGCCGTTGTGGGAGGCGCCGTCGTCACCGGTGACGCCGGCCCGGTCCAGGACGAACGTCACTCCGCACTTGTGCAGGGCGACGTCCATCAGGACCTGGTCGAAGGCACGGTTGAGGAAGGTCGCGTAGACCGCGAAGACCGGGTGCAGGCCGCCCGTGGCCAGGCCCGCGGCGGAGACGGCCGCGTGCTGCTCGGCGATGCCCACGTCGTAGACGCGGTCGGGGAAGGCCTTGGCGAAGGGCTGCAGGCCGACGGGCTGCATCATGGCGGCGGTGATCGCCACGATGTCGTCGCGCTCGCGGCCGAGCTTGACCATCTCCTCGCCGAAGACCGAGGTCCAGCTGGTGCCGCCGGAGGAGACGGGGAGGCCGGTGTCGGGGTGGATGACGCCGATGCCGTGGAAGCGGTCGCCCTCGTGCTGCTCGGCGGGCTTGTAGCCGCGGCCCTTCTCGGTGAGGCAGTGGACGAGGACGGGTCCGTTGAAGCGCTTGGCGCGCTGCAGGGCGGACTCCAGGGCCTCCATGTCGTGGCCGTCGATGGGGCCGACGTACTTCAGGCCGAGGTCCTCGAACATGCCCTGCGGGGCGATGAAGTCCTTGAGGCCCTTCTTGGCGCCGTGCAGCGTCTCGTAGAGGGGCTTGCCGAGGACGGGGGTGCGCTCCAGCAGGTCCTTGCCGCGGGCCAGGAAGCGCTCGTAGCCGTCGGTGGTGCGCAGGGTGGCGAGGTGGTTGGCCAGGCCGCCGATGGTGGGCGCGTAGGAGCGCTCGTTGTCGTTGACGACGATGACGAGCGGGCGGTCCTTGGCGGCGGCGATGTTGTTCAGCGCCTCCCAGGCCATGCCGCCGGTCAGCGCGCCGTCACCGATGACGGCGACGACGTGGTCCTTGCGGCCCCGCACCTCGTTGGCCTTGGCGAGGCCGTCGGCCCAGCCCAGGACGGTCGAGGCATGGCTGTTCTCGATGACGTCGTGCTCGGACTCGGCGCGGGAGGGGTAGCCGGACAGGCCGTCCTTGGCACGCAGCCGGGAGAAGTCCTGGCGGCCGGTGAGCAGCTTGTGGACGTAGGCCTGGTGGCCGGTGTCGAAGAGGATCTTGTCCTTCGGGGAGTCGAACACCCGGTGCAGGGCGATGGTGAGCTCCACCACGCCGAGGTTGGGTCCCAGGTGGCCGCCGGTCTTCGCGACCGCGTCGACGAGGAAGGACCGGATCTCCGCGGCCAGCCGGCCGAGCTGCTCCGGGCCGAGCCGGTCCAGGTCGCGCGGTCCCCCGATGCGGGTCAGCAGGGCCACCCGTGCCTCCTTGAGTGTCGGTCGACGCTGACTAATGATCCCGTCGAGTCTAATCTTCCGTCCGCGATCACGGTGAACGGGTAATGCGACCTATGTCACGCGTTCGGCTCAGCACGGTCCCAAACCGTCTGAAAAGCGAGGCGGAGACAGGATGCCAGGGCCGGGTGCTCGATGTAGAGGGCGGTGGTGGATCCGGTGCCGGCCACCGGATCGGGCATGTCGCACAGGACGAGCGAGGCGTCGGCGACGACGAGCTTCAGCGGCAGCTCCGCGGCGAAGCGGGCCTCCTCCCCCGCCTGGCCGAAGCGCAGGACGCTCTCCCTCAGCTCCGGGTCGTCGAGCGCCTCCCTGGTGTAGACGGCGCGGACCGTGCCGCCCTCGCGGCTGATGCGGCGGGCCGCCTTGATGCCGGCGGTGTTGCGGGTGGGGGCGACGAAGGGGGGCCGGCAGAAGGTGAGGAGTTCGCCGGTGGCCTGGGTCTGGATGTCGGCGAAGCGGTCGGCGATGGAGCCGGGGTCGCGGAGCACCTCGATGTAGTCCAGCGGGTCGGTGTGCGTGCGGCCGTCGGTCCACAGCGGCAGCAGGGCCGCCGCGAGTCCGGCCGAGACCCGCTCCAGCTCTTCGAGCGTCTCCCTGCGGCGGGCCATCAGCCGGGTGAGCGCCAGCTCGGGGGCGACGGCGGACCAGGTGGCGACCCGTCCGCCGTGGGCCGTGGCCAGTCCGCTGCGGGCGAGCGCGTCCAGGACGTCGTAGATCCGCTGGCGGGGCACCCCGGCCTCGCGGGCCACCTGGGCGGCCGTGAACGCCTCGCGTCTGACCAGGGCCTGGTAGACGCGCGCCTCGTAGCGCGACAGCCCGAGCGCCACGAGGCCGGCGACGGTTTCCTGCTCCGGCTCCATGACGACCACGCTAGCCGCCGGCGATCACGGGGGACCTGCCGGGACTGCTCCCATAACAAGCCTTTGCCGTAAGGCGGTTGTCGGCCGGATAGGGCATCGCTACTTTCTGGGCAGTGCCACCACTCACCGGGGTGGCACTTTTCCGAGGGCGTGATTGTCATGCCCTCGCCATTCATCGGCCCGCCTGCCCTCTCCGCAGGCGACACCCCCCATGGAGGGCTGTTCCGTGCCATCGATGAGATCCAGACCCGGATCCCCCGGATCCCGGCGGCCCACCGGCCGCGCCACGACCGCCCTGCTGTCCCTCGCAGCCCTGGTCACCGGCGGCCTCCTCGCCGCCGCCCCCGCGGCGAACGCGTCCGCCGCCCCGGGCGGCGCCCACGCCGAGCACCTGTGCTCGCAGAGCACCACCCCCGGCCGGATGGCCTGCAAGGCCCTGGCCCGCACGGACGTCAAGCAGCACCTGGGCATCTCCCCGGACATCACCCCCTCCGGCTACGGCCCGTCCGACCTGAGGACCGCGTACGCGCTTCCGGCGAACGCCGGGGCCGGCGCCACCGTGGCCATCGTCGACGCGTACGACGACCCCAACGCCGAGCAGGACCTGGCCACTTACCGCTCCCAGTACGGCCTGCCCGCCTGCACCACCGCCAACGGCTGCTTCCGGAAGGCCGACCAGAACGGCGGCACCAGCTATCCGACGGCCGACTCCGGCTGGGCCGGCGAGATATCCCTCGACGTCGACATGGTCAGCGCCGTCTGCCCGCAGTGCCACATCCTGCTCGTCGAGGCCAACAGCGCCACCATGGCCGACCTGGGCACCGCCGTGAACCGAGCGGTCGCCATGGGCGCCAAATACGTCTCCAACAGCTACGGCGGCCCCGAGGACAGCACCGACCCGGCCTCCGACTCCTCCTACTTCAACCACCCCGGCGTCGCCATCACCGTCAGCTCCGGCGACAGCGGCTACGGCGTGGAGTACCCGGCGGCGTCCCAGTACGTGACCGCCGTCGGCGGCACCTCGCTCAGCCGCGCGAGCAACAGCCGCGGCTGGACCGAGTCGGCCTGGGGCTCCAGCTCCGGCGGACAAGGCGCGGGCTCCGGCTGCTCCGTGTACGACCCCAAGCCGACCTGGCAGAAGGACACCGGCTGCAGCAAGCGCACCGTCGCCGACGTCTCGGCCGTCGCCGACCCGGCCACCGGCCTCGCCGTCTACGACAGTTACCAGGCCAGCGGCTGGAACGTGTACGGCGGCACCAGCGCCTCGTCGCCGATCATCGCCTCCGTGTACGCCCTCGCCGGCACCCCCGCCGCGAACAGCTACCCGGCCTCGTACCCGTACGCCAACCCGTCGGCGCTCAACGACGTGACCAGCGGCGCCAACGGCAGCTGCACCCCGGCGTACCTGTGCACCGCGGGCCCGGGCTACGACGGACCCACCGGCCTCGGCACGCCCAACGGCACCGCTGCCTTCACCTCCGGCTCCACCGGCGGCAACACAATCTCGGTGACCGGTCCGGGCGACCAGACCTCCACGGCCGGCTCGCCGGTCTCCCTCCAGGTCAAGGCCACCGACTCCGACACCACCCAGACGCTGACCTACAGCGCCGCCGGGCTGCCGGCCGGCCTGTCGATCAACGCATCGACCGGCCTGATCAGCGGCACCCCGACCACCGCCGGCACGTTCAACGTCACCGTGACCGCCCAGGACGCCACCAAGGCGAGCGGCAGCGCCTCGTTCACCTGGACCGTCAAGCCCGCGGGCGGCGGCACCTGCACCCCGGCCCAGCTGCTCGGCAACCCCGGCTTCGAGACCGGCACCGCGAGCCCCTGGACCGCCGCCTCCGGCGTGATCGACAACAGCGCCTCGCAGCCTGCGCACTCGGGCAACTGGAAGGCGTGGCTGGACGGTTACGGCTCCGCCCACACCGACACACTCGCGCAGACCGTGACCGTGCCGGCGGACTGCCGTGCGACGCTGAGCTTCTGGCTGCACATCGACACCGACGAGACCAGCACGACCACCGCGTACGACAAGCTCACCCTCCAGGCGAACTCCACCACCGTGGGCACCTGGTCCAACCTGGACGCCAAACCCGGCTACGTCCAGAAGTCCGTCGACCTGTCCTCCTTCGCAGGACAGGTGGTGACGGTCAAGTTCACCGGCACGGAGGACGCCTCCGCGCAGACCAGCTTCGTCATTGACGACACCGCGCTCGATGTGAGCTGAGCGAACACAGCGGTGGGCCCGGACCGTTGGGGGTCCGGGCCCATCGTGTTACGGGGCGCGGCGCGGTCCTACACCCGCCCCGCCGTCTTCTGCGTCTTCCGCGACACCGAGTCGATGACGACGGCGGCCAGCAGCACCGCGCCCGTGATCATGTACTGCACCGCCGAGGCGATGCCCAGCAGCGCCATGCCCGAGGCGATGGACTGGATCACCAGCACGCCGAGCAGCGCCGACCACGTCCGGCCGCGGCCGCCGAAGAGGCTGGTGCCGCCGATGACGGCGGCGGCGATGGCGTTCATCAGCAGGCTGCCCGCGCCGGAGGACTGGTTGGCGGCGTTGATCTGCGAGGCCAGGAACATCCCGCCGAGGGCCGCCATCGTGCCGGACAGCGCGAACACCGAGATCCGCACCGCCGCCACGTTGATGCCCGCGCGCCGGGCCGCCTCCACACTGCCGCCGAGTGCGTAGACGGTGCGCCCGTAACGGGTGCGCCGCAGCACGAAGTCGGAGGCGACGACCACCCCGAGGAAGATCACCACGGCCAGCGGCAGGCCCTTGTACTGGTTGAACAGCCACGCCACCACGAACGCCGGCACCGCGAGCACGGCCGTGCGCAGCACGATCTCGCTCAGCGGCCGACTGGGTACCCCGGCTGCCTCCCGCCGCCTGCTGTCCCGGTACGAGAACCAGAAGAACGCCGCGACCCCGACCGTCGCCAGGCCGTAGGCCGCGGAGATGTCGGTGAAGTAGTGGTTGGTCAGCTGGGCGACCAACCCGGAGTCGTCGAGGTTGATGGTGCCGTCGGAGCCGAGCACCTGGAGCATCAGGCCGTTCCAGCCGAGCAGTCCGGCCAGGGTGACGACGAACGCCGGAACACCGATCCGCGCGAAGAAGAAGCCGTGCAGGGCACCGATGACCGCGCCGGAGAGGACAGAGACGACCAGGGCGAGCCATTCCGGCATGCCGTGGTGGACGTTGAGGACCGCGAAGACGGCTGCTGCGAGTCCGCTGACCGAGCCGACGGAGAGGTCGATCTCGCCCAGGACGAGGACGAAGACGATGCCGACCGCGATCAGTCCGGTGCCGGCAGCGGTGACGAAGAGGTTGGAGAGGTTCTCGGCGCCCAGGAAGGCGGAGTCCTTCAGCTGGAAGACCAGGCCGATGACGATCAGCCCGACCACCACGGGCAGCGAACCCAGTTCACCGCTGCGCAGCTTGCGCCCGAACTCGCTCCAGTAGCCCGCGAATCCCTCCTGGCGGACCAGCAGCCGCGGATCGACGGCCGTGGCGACGGCGGCGGGCGGGGCCTCCTGCGGACGGCCGTTGTCCTCGGCCGGTGTGAGGTCCGTGGTCATTGCTCCCCCTCCCCCTCCGCGGCACGCGCCCGGCGGCGGGTGACGGCGTTGTCGGTGGCGCCGGTGATGGCGGCCACGATCTCCTCCTGGCTGGTGCTGCGCACCTCGAACGTGCCGTTGTTGCGGCCGAGGCGGAGGACGGCGACGCGGTCGGCGACGGCCTTGACGTCGGCCATGTTGTGACTGATGAGGATCACCGCCAGACCGCGTTCGCGCAGCCGCTCCACCAGGTCCAGGACCTGCGCGGTCTGCTCGACGCCGAGGGCGGCGGTGGGCTCGTCGAGGATGACGACCTTGGGCTCGCCCAGCAGGGAACGGGCGATGGCAACCGTCTGCCGCTGCCCGCCCGACAGCGAGGCGACCGGGATCCGCACACTCGGGATCCGGATCGAGAGCGTGGACAGCAGCTCGCGGGCGCGGCGCTCCATCTCCACCTCGTCCAGCACCCCCACGCGCACCGTCTCCCGGCCGAGGAAGAGGTTGCCGACGACGTCGAGGTTGTCGCACAGCGCAAGATCCTGGTAGACGGTCGCGATACCCAGCTCCTGGGCGGTGTGGGGCCGGTCGACGGTGACGGGCCGGCCCTCCCACTCGATCACCCCGTCATCGGCCGGTCCCACTCCGGCAATCGTCTTGACGAGGGTGGACTTTCCGGCACCGTTGTCACCCACCAGGGCGACCACCTCACCGGCACGGACCTCCAGATCGACCTCGGTGAGCGCCTGGACGGCACCGAACCGCTTGGAAATCCCACGCAACGCCAGCACGGGTGCAGCAGACATGACGCATCAACTCCCTTTGCCGCGCGCTCTACTTCAGACCGGCTTTGTCGCAGTCCGCCTTGTACCTGGGCGTGCAGATCTCGCTCAGGGTGAAGAAGCCCTCCTTGCCCACGTACTGCCCGATCGCATCCTTGGTCAGGGCGAAGGGCGTGACGATGATGGCGGGGATCTTCTTCTCGGAGCCGCTGTCGACCGTCGATGTGGCGATGTCGTCGAGCTTCTCGCCGCGGGCGAGCGCGACGGCCAGTCCGGCGGCTGCGTCGGCCTCGGGCTTGTAGGGCTTGTAGACGCTCATGTACTGCTCGCCCGTCAGAATCCGCTGCACTGCCGAGAGTTCGGCGTCCTGGCCGGTGACCGGAGGGAGTTTGTCGAAGCCTGCACTCTTGAGCGCGGTGATGATGCCGCCCGCCATACCGTCGTTGGCCGAATAGACGCCGACGATGTTGTCCTTGCCGAGCGAGGAGATCGCGCCCTTCATGTTCTCGTTGGCGTTCTCCGGCTTCCACTCCTTGGTGTCGTACTCCTTCCCGATCTTCACCTTCCCGTCCAGCACGGAATGCGCACCGTCCTTGTACATCTTCGCGTTCGGGTCGGTGACGGAGCCGTTCATCATCACGATCTGGCCCTTGGAGGCGTTGTCTCCCAGCGCCTTGAGCAGCGACTCGCCCTGGATCTTGCCGACGCGCTCGTTGTCGACCGAGGTGTACGCCTTCACCGGGCCCTCGGCGAGACGGTCGTAGGCGACGACCGGAATGCCCTTGCCGACGGCCTTCTTCACCGAACTCGCTATCGACTTCGCATCCACCGCATCCAGGATCAGCGCATCGACCTTCTTCGTGATCATCGTGTCGACCTGCTGCTGCTGAACCGACGCGTCCTGCTTCGCGTTCTCGTAAAGGACCTTGGTGTCCGAACCCGCCAGCTCCTTGATCTTCTTCTCGATCAACGGCTTGTCGAACCGCTCGTAACGGGCGGTCTGATTCTCCGGCAGCAACAGCCCGATCGTCAGCGCGCCCTTCTTCCCCTTCGTGGAGCCGCCGCCCGCTTCCTTGGCCTTGCCGCAGGCCGCGAGGCCTGCCGCCATGGAGAGCGCCACCACGGCCACAACGGCACGGCGCAGATGCGTGTTCACGTGCAGATACCTCCCTGACGAGGCCGCGTCATCGCGGCCGAGGTGGCTGGAAGTCTTCTGCGCAGCCCAGAAAGCGTCAAGAAGTAGCGTCTTAACGACATGGCAACGATGCCATTCGTTACCTCTGTGAACTCAAAGCACTCGGAACCAAGGGCGAAGCCAGGGGTGAAACCGCAGGATGGTCAGAGCCATCGGACCACCGCGGCGCCCGTCAGGCAAGCGCAGGGGCGTCCGCCGGACGGGTCTCCTCCAGCAGGCTCGAGTCGCCCATCTCGCTCAGCACCAGCGCCAGCGCGCCCAGCACCTCGGAGCGGCCGCCCAGCGCCCCCGGCACGACCTCCAACTGCCGTGCCGCGCTGGGGATCGCGTACCGCGAGACCGACTCGCGGATGGGCCCGAGCACCAGCTCGCCGGCCTCCGCGAGCTCCCCGCCGAGCACCACGCGGCTCGGGTTGAGCAGATTGCACAGGCTCGCCACGGCGCTGCCGATGTGCCGCCCGACGTCCCCGATCACGCGCCGGCAGCCGGGGTCGCCCGCGCGCGCGAGCTCGACCATGCGCGCCACGGTCAGGTCGGTGCCGTGCGCCGAATGGAGCAGCGGCAGCACGTGCCGGGCGGCGGCGAACGTCTCCAGGCAGCCGCGGTTGCCGCAGCGGCACACCGGCCCGGACTCGTCCAGCGTGATGTGCCCGATCTCCCCGGCGGTGCCGCCCGGGCCCCGGTAGATCCGCCCGTTGATCACCAGTCCGGCGCCCACGCCGCTGGCGACCTTGATGTAGGCCAGGTCCGTGGCCCCGCGGCCGGCGCCCCAGACCAGCTCGCCGAGGGCGCCGAGGTTGGCATCGTTGTCGACGTGGACGGGGACGCCGAGCCGGGCCGCGAGGTCCTCCCGGGGGTTGGTGCCGACCCAGCCCGGCAGGATCGCGGTCGAGCCCAGCACCCCGGACTCCACGTCGATCGGCCCCGGCACGCCCAGCCCCACCCCGACGATCTTGCCCGGGCTGATCCCGGCGGCCGTGATCAGCCGCCCGACCAGCTGCTCGGCCCGCTGCAGGCCCTGCTCGGCAGAGGCGTCCACGTCCAGCGGCTCGGCCTCCTCGGCCAGCACCCGGTGGGCGAGGTTGCCGACGGCGACGCGCAGGTGGGTGTGGCCGAAGTCGACGCCCACGACGATCCCGGAGTCACCGGAGAGCGAGACGCTGCGGGCCCGCCGCCCGCCGGAGGAGGTGGGCGTCACCTCGACCGTGCCGCCGTCCTTCAGTTCCCGGACGATGTTGGAGACCGTGGCGGCGGACAGGCCCGTGGTGCGGGCGATCTCGGCCTGGGTCAGCGACCCCGCCATGCGCACCGCGCGCACGACGCGCTCCAGGTTGGCCCGGTGCAGCGACGACTGCGAACCCGGAGTCTCCACGCCCATCCACTCCCAAGCCGTTTCTACAACATCTGAACTCTAAGCTCAGCCGTCCGGGTTGCCTCACGTCAAGGTCCGGAAACAACCGACCCCTCATCGTACGGGGGCGGCACGCCCCGAAACCGCGCCCCGAAGGGGTGCGGGGCCTACGGCCGCACCGTGTGCTTCCTGATCATCTCCAGCGACCGCGCAGGATCCAGCGCGAGGGACGTCAGGCCGTCGAAGACGCCCCGGTACCGCCGGACCTCCTCCTCCTGATCGAGGTGGGTGGGCCCGGCCAGCCCGTCCATGAGGACGACGTCCATCCCCGGGCACGCCGTGCCGTAGAGCACGAACGAACCGTCCAGCCCGCCGTGCGCCCCGCTGCCGAACGGCACGACCCGCACCGAGACCCGCCCGCTCTCCGCCAGCTCCGCGATGTGCTCCAGCTGCCGGCGCATCACCGTCTCCCCGCCCACGCACGCGTGCAGCACCGCCTCGTAGAGCACGGCCCGGTACTCCGGCGGATCGGCCTTCTCGAAGACCTGCTGCCGGGCCGTCCGGGCCTGCACGCACTGCTCGACCTCGGCCTCGGTGTACGCGCGCCGGCCGCGCCGGAACAGTGCGCGCATATAGCCCGGCGCCTGGAGCAGGCCGGGGACGAGCACGGTCTGCCAGGTGCGGATGCACACGGCGGTGGACTCCAGGTGCGCCAGGTCCACGATGCCGGGGAAGGCCTTCGCGTACTGGTTCCACCAGCCCTGGCGGCGTCCCTCCTTCGCCATCTCCACGAGCGACTCGATCAGCTCCTGGTCCGTGACCCCGTAGGCCTTCAGCAGGCCGCGGAGCTCGAACGGCCGGATGCCGTTCGCACCCGTCTCGATCCGGCTGATCTTCGCCTGCCCGCACTCCAGCGCCGCCGCGGCGTGCTCCCCCGACATGCCGGCCGCCTCGCGCAGCCGACGCAGCTCGGCGCCCAGCCGCTTCTGCCGGATGGTCGGTGGCGGTTTCCGTCCCATGGCGTTCCCCCTCCCCCTGTGGGCCCCTCCCTCTATGGGACAAGGAGTCTGCCTGCAGGAACGCGGAGCGCACAGTCACCCACAGGGGTAGAGACATGGCGAATTTATGCAGTCGGGGGTGGTTCCCCGGCACCGCCTACTTCAGCGCACCCGCCGTCAGCCCCGCCTGCACCTGCCGCTGGAAGACGATGTACGCGGCGAGCACCGGCAGCATCGCCATCACCAGCCCCGCGAACAGCCCCGACCAGTCGCCCCGGTAGCCCTGGTTCACGGCGAGGGCCACCAGGCCCTGCGGCAGCAGCTTGCGGTTCTCGTCGCCGACGTTGAGCACCGTGGGCAGCAGGTACTGGTTCCACTGGCCCAGGAAGTTGAAGATGCCGACGCTGATCAGCCCCGGCTTGGCCATCGGCAGCATCACCTGGAAGAAGGTCCGGGTGTGCGACGCCCCGTCGATCAGCGCCGCCTCCGCCACCGACGACGGCAGCGTCCGGAAGAAGCCGCTGAGGAAGAAGATCGTGAACGGCAGCGAGTAGGCGATGTAGACCAGGATCAGCCCGGGATAGGTGTTCAGCAGCTGCATGTTCTTCATCACGAAGAACAGCGGCACCAGCGCCAGGATGATAGGAAAGCTCATCCCGCCCACGAAGAGGAAATAGACCAGGCGGTTCCCGGGGAACTCGAAACGGGCCAGCACATAGGCCGCCATCGACCCCAGCAGCATCGTTCCGAACAGCGAACCCGCCACGACGATCAGCGAATTGAGGAAGTACTGGCTCATGTGCGCCTGGGACCACGCCCGCCCCCAGGCGTCGAAGTGCAGCCGGCCCGGCAGCGCCCAGGGCGAGGTGAAGATTTCCTTGTCGGTCTTGAAGGCGCTCATCACCGCCCACAGCAGCGGCAGCGCCACCATCAGTCCCCACAGCACGAGGACCCCGTGCGAGAAGACGTTGAGCACCCGCCCCTCGCCGCCCGCCCGTCGCTGCTCGGTCCGTTGCTGCTCGGTCCGCCGCTGCTCGGTCCGTCGGGAATCGCGTACGGGCATCAGTACTCCAGTCGTTCGCGCCGGCCGAGCTTCATCACGATGCCCGCGAAGAGGAGGGTGACGATGAGCAGCGCCACCCCGAGCGTGGTGGCGTATCCGGCCTGCCCGTCCCGGAACGCCTTCGTGTAGAGGTAGAAGGACAGCACTTCCGTGGAGTAGTCCGGCCCGCCCGGTCCCACGGTCATGATCTGCACGACCGCGAATCCGTCGAGCGCCATGATGCCCATGTAGACCCAGCCGGTCTGCACCGTGTCCCACAGCAGCGGCAGCGTGATGCGGAAGAAGGTCTGGAGGCGGTTGGCGCCGTCCAGCAGTGCGGCCTCGTAGAAATCCTTCGGAATGGAGCTCATGCCGGCCGAGAACAGCACGACGTAGAAGCCGACGTTGCTCCAGACCATCACCGCCATCACGCACCACAGCGCGAGCCGCGGATCGCCCAGCCACTCCGGGTGGACGGACCCCAGACCGACCGCCCGGAGCAGGGAGTTGAGGGCACCGCTGTTGGGGTTGTAGCCGAACTGGAAGAGCAGGGCGACGATGGCGATCGAGAGGACCTGGGGAAAGAAGTACACGACCTTGTAGAGACCGGAGCCGCGCACCCCGGCCACCGCCGCGTTCTTCCTGCGGCGGCCGCCGACGTTGAGCATGAACGCGAAGAACAGCCCGAGGCCGAGCGTCACCACCGGCAGCACCAGAAGCAGCAGGACATTGTGTCCCACGGCCTTCCAGAACACCTCGTCGTTCCACAGCCGTTGATAGTTCTTGAAACCCGTCACCGCGAAGTCGGGGCTCAGGCCCGTCCAGTCCGTGAAGGAGTAGTAGATGGCCTGGACGAAGGGCGAGATCACGAAGATCCCGTAGATCGCCAGGGGCAGGGCCAGAAACCCCACGATGAAGCGGTACTTGCCGTGTTGCATGCCCTCCGACCCCGATCCGTGCGTGTGTGCTCAAGCGCCTACTTGTGCTTGTACTTCTTGACGGAGTCGTCCTTGGCCGTCTCGTCGGCGAAACGCTGGATCTTCGTGATCGCCTCGTCCGGGGTCAGCCGGCCCGCCATCATCTCGCCGAGCGCCCCCACCCCGATCTTCTCCTTCTGCAGGGCCACGTACCAGTCCTGGATACGGGGGTTGACGACGTTCTTCCCGGCCTTGGCCAGGGCCTCCTGGGAGGAGGCGAGCCCCGGCGGGAGCGCGAGCCCCTCGGTGCCGCCGTTGAAGGAGGTGAGGGAGGACACCTTCTGGACGAAGTTCTGCGAGGACTTCTTGCCGAGCATCACCCGCAGCAACTCCATTCCGCCCTGCGGGTTCTTGGCGTTCTTCGGCACGATGAACGGCTCGCCGCCCGCGGCCCACAGGGTGCCGAACGCCATCTTGTCGTTCTTGTCGAGGCTGGACGGCGCCCCGACGGCCATCCGGAAGTCCTTGGGCGTGGTCTTCTTCGACTCGTTCTCCACCCACGAACCATTGGGGATGAACAGCGCCTTGCCCTCGTTCCACGCGGTCTGGGACTCGATATGGGTGAGGCCGGGCGTGCCCTGGAGGATGTAGCCCTTCTTGTAGAGCTCGTAGTACGCGTCGAAGGCGGCCTTGACGGCCGGGTCCTTCCAGGCGTTCGGCTCCAGGTTGTCGATGCGGTTCAGCACCTCGACACCGCCGATCTTGGCGATGAAGGGGTAGAGGCTGAAGGGCAGGTAGTACGGGTACTTTCCGGCGTACGTCCAGCCGGCGATGCCCTTCTTCTTCGCCGCCTCGCAGACCTTGAGCATGTCGTCCCAGGTCTCGGGGTATTGGGCGTCGAGCTTCTGCAGATTGGTCTTCGAGTACCAGACGCCGTACACCGTGTAGGCGTAGTAGAGGATCCAGGTCTCGCTCCCCTCGAACTGCCCCATCTCCACGACGCCGGGGCGCAGGGTGTCGCGCACCTTCTTGGCGGGGTCGTCGAAGGACGGCGCGTCCAGCAGGGCGTTGAGATCGGTCAGCTGCTGCTTTCCGACGAGCGTGCCCATGTCCATCTGCTTGGCACCGGAGTTGTCGATGAGGTCCGGCGGGGTGCCGCCGTTGAACCGGGGCTGCAGCTCGGTCTGGATGTCCTGCGTGGCGGCGTGCTTGACCCGGGCCTTGGGAAAGGCGGACAGGTACGCCGCCTCGGCGTCCTTGGCGTACTGGTCGCCGAAGCCACCGTTGAAGATGACGACGTCGAGCGGCGCGGTCTCATTGACGGCCAGAGGATTCTTGGCGCTCTTCTTCCCCTTGTCCACCTGGTTCTCACCGCTGCCGCCGCCACTGCTGGCGCAGGCGCTCAGCGCGCTCATCGCCGGAACCGCGAACAGTCCGGCCGCGGCCGCCCGTTTGATCAGATCACGCCGGCTGAATTCCGGGGTGGTTCCCATGCGCAAGTCCTCGCTCTCCCACAGGACTCAGGCGGTGCACCGGTCTCCCCTTGCCGATTCGCCGTCGAGGACTCGCCGTACGAAGGGCCCGACACCGCGGGTCAGTTGAAGCGTTGGTGCGTGGCGTGCTGGGTACATGCTCAGTACGTGATGATGATGACGTGCCGGACGTGCTGATGGTGCGCGGACAGGTATAGTCCACTCCGATCAACTGGGCAAGATCGTGGACAGCTTCGGCCGTCAGTCTTTCCCGAGTTGAGACCTCGTCAGCACCCCCGGCCGCCCTGACGACACCGCCCTCGGGACTCTTGACACCACTGACGTCTCACGCCCTACTTATCACTGCGCAATACGGGGTGACAACGTTGTCTGCTGCGTGGAGAGGCGAGGGATGCGACACAGACTCGGACTCCGTCCCGGGCACCGGCGGTGGACCGCCCTCGCGGTCCTCGTCGTGGCGGCTCTGCTGATGACTACCCCTCAGATGACCGGGAGCAACGCCATGGCGGCATCCGCCGGGCGCACCGCCGGAGCCGGGCAGGAGCGCTTCGCCTCCTCCTTCGAGCCCGGCGAGCCGCAGCCCGACTGGCTCAATACGGTCGAGACGGGGCCCGGCGGCCACAAGCTCGCCTCCGGCGTCGACGGCAGCGACACCAGCGGCATCCCCGGCAATGCGACCGGCAAGGTCACCGCCGTCCGCGCGAGCGGCGAGAACACCGAGGCCGGCGAGGTCAAGGAGAACCTGATCGACGGCGAGAGCGCCACCAAATGGCTGGTCTTCGCGCGCACGGCCTGGCTGGAGTTCCAGCTGTCCGAGCCCGTAGCGGCCGTCCGCTACGCTCTGACCTCCGCCAACGACGCCCCCGCCCGCGACCCGCGGGACTGGACCTTCCTCGGCTCCGACGACGGAAAGTCCTGGACCGCCCTGGACACACGCGAGGACGAGACCTTCGAACGCCGTCAGCAGACCCGGGAGTTCGCCTTCGAGCCGGACCACCCGTACCGCCAGTACCGCCTGGAGATAACCCGCAACAACGGCGACGCCATCACCCAGCTCGCCGAGGTCCAGATCGCCACCGCCGACGCCGGCCCGCCCCCGCCCCCCGAGATGCGCAGCTACATCGACCGCGGCCCCACCGGCTCACCCACCGCCAAGGCCCACGCGGGCTTCACCGGCACCCACGCCCTGCGCTACGGCGGCACCCACCTGGCCACCGGCCACGCGTACTCGTACAACAAGGTCTTCGCCGTGCACACCGAGGTCACCCCGCAGACCGTGCTCGCGTACAAGGTCTTCCCCGCCATGCCCGAGCGCGACCCGCGCTACCCGGCCACCCACGTCGCGCTCGACCTGGCCTTCACGGACGGCACCTACCTCAGCCGGCTGGGCGCCGTCGACCAGCACGGCGCGCCGCTGACCCCGCAGGGCCAGGCGGAGTCGAAGACGCTGTACGTGAACCAGTGGAACAACAAGGAGTCCCGGATCGGCCAGGTCGCCGCCGGCAAGACCGTCGCCCGCATCCTGGTGGCGTACGACTCCCCCGTCGGCCCGGCGAAGTTCCGCGGCTGGATCGACGACGTCTCGATCGCACCGGCCCCGGAGGAGCACCCTCCGGCCCACCCCGCGGACCGGGCGGTCACCACCCGCGGCACCAACTCCAGCTCCAACTTCTCCCGCGGCAACACCTTCCCCGCCACCGCGGTCCCGCACGGCTTCACCTTCTGGACCCCGGTGACCAACGCCGGTTCGACGGACTGGCTGTACCAGTACGCGGCCGCGAACAACGACGACAACCTCCCCACGATCCAGGCGTTCAGCGCGAGCCACGAGCCGAGCCCGTGGATGGGCGACCGGCAGACGTTCCAGGTGATGCCGTCGACGGCGGGCGGCGTCCCGGATCCGGCGCGCAAGGCACGCGCCCTCCCCTTCCGCCACGAGCACGAGACCGCGCGCCCGCACTACTACGGCGTCACGTTCGACAACGGCCTGCGGGCGGAGATCGCCCCGAGCGACCACGCGGCGATGATGCGCTTCACGTTCCCGGGGGCGGACGCGTCCGTCATCCTCGACAACGTCCGGCGGGAGGGCGGCCTGACGCTCGACCCGGAGCACTCGGCGTTCAGCGCGTGGACGGACGTCAAGAGCGGCCTGTCGACGGGTGCGGGGCGGATGTTCGTGTACGGGGTCTTCGACGCACCGGTGACGGCGAGCGGGGGCGGTGACACGAGAGGCGTCGCGGGCTACATGCGCTTCCGGGCCCGTACGGTCACCTTGCGCATCGCAACGTCCCTGATCGGCATCGACCAGGCGAAGGCCAACCTCGCCCAGGAGATCCCGGAGGGCGCGACGTTCGAGGGCGTGCGGGACCGCGCGCGGGCGGCGTGGGACGCGCTGCTGGGCCGGATCGAGGTGGAGGGCGCGACCGAGGACCAGCTGACGACGCTCTATTCGAACCTGTACCGCCTGTACCTCTACCCCAACTCGGGCTACGAGAACACGGGCACGGCGGCGCGGCCGGTAGCGCGCTACGCGAGCCCGTTCTCCCCGCCGACAGGCGAGAACACTCCCACTCGTACGGGCGCGAAAATCGTGGACGGCGAGGTGTACGTCAACAACGGCTTCTGGGACACGTATCGCACGGCGTGGCCGGCGTATGCGCTCTTCGCGCCGAGACAGGCGGCGAAGATGGCCAACGGCTTCATCCAGCAGTACAAGGACGGCGGTTGGATCTCCCGCTGGTCCTCCCCCGGCTACGCGGACCTGATGACGGGCACGAGCTCGGACGTCGCGTTTGCGGACGCGTACGTGAAGGGCGTGGCGCTGGACGGGGAGGCGGCGTACGAGGCCGCGTTGAAGAACGCGACGGTGGCGCCGGACAACCCGGGGGTGGGCCGCAAGGGAATGGACACGTCCCCGTTCCTGGGCTACACGAACACGAAGACGCCGGAGGGCGTTTCGTGGTCGGTGGAGGGCTACCTGAACGACTTCGGCCTGGCGAAGATGGGTGAGGCGCTGTACAAGAAGACGCACCAGCAGCGCTATCGCGAGGAGTCGGAGTATTTCCTCAACCGCGCGCTGGGCTACGTCCACCTCTTCGACCACCGCATCGGCTTCTTCCAGGGCAAGGACGAGCAGGGCGAATGGCGCCTGCCCCCGGAGGAGTACGACCCGCGGGTGTGGGGCTACGACTACACGGAGACGAACGGCTGGAACTTCGCCTTCACGGCGGTCCAGGACACGAGGGGCCTGGCGGCGCTGTACGGGGGGAGATCCGGACTGGCCGAGAAATTGGACGAGTTCTTCGCCACTCCGGAGACGGGAGCCCCGGAATTCGCGGGCTCGTACGGGGGCGTCATCCACGAGATGACGGAGGCGCGGGACGTCCGCATGGGCATGTACGGCCACAGCAACCAGCCGTCGCACCACATTGCGTACCTGTACGACGCGGCGGGCCAGCCGTGGAAGACGCAGGCGAAGGTGCGGGAGGTCTTGTCACGTCTGTACCTGGGCAGCGAGATCGGCCAGGGATACCCGGGCGACGAGGACAACGGCGAGATGTCGGCGTGGTACGTGTTCAGCGCGCTGGGCTTCTATCCGCTGGTGATGGGCGAGGGCGAGTACGCGATCGGCTCACCGCTGTTCAGGAAGGCGACGGTGCACCTGGAGAACGGGAAGGACTTCGTCATCCACGCACCGGGCAACAGCGCACGGAATGTGTACGTGCAAGGCGTGAAGGTGAACGGAAAGCCGTGGAATTCAACGGCGTTGCCGCATGCGGTGGTGGCGGCGGGCGGCACGCTGGAGTTCACGATGGGCCTGAAGCCGTCGAAGTGGGGGGCGGGGGCGGACGCGGGCCCGACGTCGATCACACGGGACGAGGGCCGGGTGCCGTCGCCGGCGGTGGATGTGACGGTACCGGGGAGCTCGCCGCTGACGGACAACTCGTCTCGGACGGAGGCGACTTTTGCGACCGCTGATCTGGAGGTGCTGGACGGTGCGGGGCCGGTGACGTCCTACACGCTGACGTCGGGCACGGACCGGGGCCGGGCCCCGCGGAGCTGGGTGCTGGAGGGCTCGGCGGACGACGGGGAGACGTGGGCGGAGGTCGACAGGCGGGACGGGGAGTCCTTTGCCTGGAACCGGCAGACCCGGGTGTTCCAGGTGACGCGGGCGGGGGCGTACGGGCGGTACCGACTGCGGGTGGTGGGGGGTACGGGGACATTGGCGGAGGTGGAGCTGCTGGCGGGACGGGGGGATCGCTGATGACCCCTCGTCAGCAGTACCGGAGCGGCACCGAAGCAGCACCGACATGCACACACTGCCCGCAAAGCCGACACCACTCCCCACCCCGTACGTCCGGGACGAGTTGACCAAGATCGTATCCCACCCAACCGGGCCTTGACCAGTACATGGTGACGGTTTGACTCCTGCCGGGCATACCCCTGAAACTGCGCCTCCACGGCACCTGTCATGTATCGGGCATGCGGGACGCAAGAGGGGTTACCGAGAACAGAATGCACAAGAGCCACATCACCTCCGCACGCATGCGGAGGGTCATCAAGCGCGGGATCGTGACGACCACCGCGCTGGCCGCGGTCGCCGGCGTGGTCGCACCGGTCGCCGTCGTCGCCACGGCCTCGGACGCGGTGGCGTCGGCCGCCGGTGTCTCGACGGACGAGAAGCAGCGGGTCGACGCGGCGGCCGTGGTCCACCTCGACCCGAGCCCCGACGTGCTCCTCCTCAGCGACCGTGACTTCGTCCACGCGCTCTGGCAGAAGGCCAAGGACGCAGGCGAGAACCTGGAGTCGGTGCGCCTGGCCGCCGAGGCCGCCATGATCAGCGGCTCGGCCGACGACCAGGTGCGGTTCATCACCACCGGCATCCACGAGGCCTACGAGGTCGACAAGCAGCGGGAGAAGGACCGGTCCGACGCCGACCGCGCGGCCCGGCTCGCCAAGTCCCAGGCCCTGATAGCCGTGGGCATACCCGCGAGCCCCGACCTGCTCGGGCTCAGCGACGACAATTTCGTCCGCGCCGTCATGAAGCACGAGGCCGCCGGGCCGGAGGTCAAGGACGCAGCTGCCAAGGCCCTGGCCGGCGACGCCGCTGCCTGGCGCGAGTTCATCACCAACGGTGCACGCGAGGCCCACCAGCGCGACGTGGCCAACGAGCTCAAGGACCTGGAGCAGAAGAACCGCGAGGAGGCCGAGCGCCGCAAGGAGCTGGCCGCCCGCAAGAACGCCGCGGCGCTGTTCGGCACCACGCCCTCCGAGGCCCAGCTCAGCCTGAGCGACGACAACTTCATCCGCGAGCTGCTGCGCGGCATGCCCCTGTCCCAGGAAGGCCGGTACGAAGGCCCGAGCCCCGAGCTCTACGCCGCGGCGCAGCGCGCGGTGCTGAGCTCCGACCCGGCGGACTGGAAGAAGTTCATCCACACCGGGGCCGAAGAGGCCTACAAGCTCGACGACAAGAAGCGTCGCGAGAAGATCGTGCTGGCCAACAAGCTGCTCGCCCAGCAGCGCACGGCTGCGGCGGACCCGGCCGTCAACCCTGCCTACGTCGCCGCGGGACTGAAGGCGACGAAGGGTGACGACGCGGAAGCCGTCACCAACTTCCTCAAGGAGGAGACCCAGTACCGGCTGAAGCGCCAGTCGCTCCAGGCGAGCAACATGAACGGCTGGTACATCCGCCAGTCCGATGCGGACGCAGGTGAGGCCTTCCTCGCCCCCGTCGACGCCAAGGGCAAGCAGACGGACCGCGAGGACGCCACCTGGGTCATCGTGCCCGCCCTCGCCAAGGGCTCCTCCGCCGGCCAGTGCTACTCCTTCGAGTCGGCCCGCAAGCGCGGCTACTACCTGGCGCAGAAGGACCTCCGGGTGAAGATGCTCCCGGACGACGACAGCGACGCCTTCCGCAAGAACGCCACCTGGTGCGCGCGCAAGAACGCGTTCGGCTCCGGCGTCTCCTTCGAGTCGGCGAGCCTGCCCGGCCGTTGGCTGCGGCAGTTCTGGGGCGACCTCTACGCGGCCGACAAGAGCGGCAAGAACCGCTTCGACGCCGCCGACGCCTTCGCCCAGGACGCCACCTGGAAGATCTCCGCTCCGCTCGCGCGCTGACCCCACCCGCTCCGCGCAGAGTTCATTCCTGAGAAGAACGGAACCACCCCCATGTCTCGGATCACCCGAGCCGCGCTCGCCGTCGGTGCCAGTGTCGCCGCACTGACCGGCGTCGCGATCCCCGCGCACGCCGCCGACGCCGCTCCGTCCTACGTCCAGCTGCAGGCGCAGCACAGCGGCAAGTGCCTCACCATCGCCAACGGCAGCCTGCGCAACGGCGGCAACGCGGTGCAGTCGACGTGTGACGACGGCCTCGACAACCAGCTCTTCGAGCTGACCCCCACCGGTTCGGCGACCTTCACGCTGCGGGCCAAGCACAGCGGCAAGTGCCTCGAGATCGAGGACCGCGACACCAAGGCCGGTGCGAACGCCCAGCAGTGGTGGTGCGTGGACGCTCCCCAGCAGCGCTGGAAGCTGGTCCTGGTCGATGTCGCCCAGGACCTGTACGAGCTGCACCCGAGCCACGCGCCGAACCGCTGCCTGGACATCAGCGGGGGAAGCAAGGACGACGGCGCCAAGGCACAGCAGTGGTACTGCAACGGAACCGAGGCCCAGCGCTGGCGGATACAGCCGGCCAAGGCCTGAGCACCACCACCACCGACAGACTTCGAAGAGAAACGGACCACACCATGGCACGGATCGTCCGAGCCGCGCTGGCCATCGGCGTCAGCATCGCCGCGCTGACCGGCGTCACGACCACTGCATACGCGGACAGCCCCGCAGATGCGGCCAGGCGGGCCGCGGAGGACGCCGCACGGGCAGCCAGGGAAGCCAACACACAGTCGACGGCGGAAGACGCCGCACGGGCGGCCGAAGAGGCGGCCGCGGCCGCCGAAGAGGCCGACACCCGCACGAAGATGCCGGAAACGATCGTCCAGCTGCAGGTCGTCCGCAGCGGCAAGTGCCTGGAGATCAACAACGGCAGCACCGACAACGGCCAGCGGGCACAGCAGTGGGACTGCTACGGCTCCGTCCCCGCCCAGCAGTGGCGCATGGTGCCCGCCCCCGGCTCCACCTACGAACTGCGCTCCGTCTCCAGCGGCAAGTGCCTCGAGGTGGAGAACAGCGGCACCGAAGCCGGCGCCGCCGTTCAGCAGTGGACGTGCTTCGGCGGCAAGAACACGCGCTGGCAGACCGTCCTCGTCGACCCCGTCAAGAAGGTCTACCAGCTGCGTCCCACGCACACCGAGGACCGCTGCCTGGACATCACCAACGCCTCGACGGAGAACCGCGCCACGGCCCAGCAGTGGAACTGCAACCAGACCGACGCCCAGCTGTGGCGGATCCTGCCGGTCAAGCCGGCCAAGTGACCTGCACGAGGAACGGTGCCGGAAATTCCATGTACTTGAGAGGTCCAGAGTGAGTCGTCAGTGGTGGGTCGCACAGGCGCTGGCGGCCGGCATGCTGGCCGGCGGAATCGCTGTCGCGGGTGTGGCCCCGGCTTGGGCGGACGTCCCGACGGTGACGGCCGCCGTACCCGCCGCGCAGCCGGCCGATCAGCTCGCTTCCCTGCGTTCCGCGGCGGCCGAGGACGCACGCAACCGGGTGCACTACTACGCGCTGTACCACCCGGCCGCCGAGGTACGCACGTCGGCGTGGAATGCACTGCGCAACTCCCGGGGCGACGAGGCGATCACGGAGTGGCTGGCCCCCGGTGGCGGCTTCGACTATGCGAAGCAGCGGGCGCGGGACACGCGGGCCCGTAACAAGGCCTACATCGAACGGGTCGTGCGCACCCACACCCCGGAGTTCTCCCCCCAGGTGCGGGCCGCTGCCGAGCGGGCGCTGAAGGGCAGCGTCGCCGAGCAGGCCGCGTTCGTGAAGTCCGGCTATGCCGAGGCTCAGCAGCGCGACCGGGCTGCCCGGGAGGCCGACACGCAGCACAAGCTGGAAGTCGCCGCCAAGGACCGGGAGTTCGTGAGTTCGCTTGCGGAGCACGACCCGGGCGAGCAGGTACGGACAGCGGCGCAGTGGGCGCTGCGGGCGGGTGCCGGCGATGCGGACGTGGTGGAGTTCTACGGCTACGGCTGGGTGACCGGCGGGGCTCTCGACCTGGAGGAGTACCGCACCCGGATCGCCGACGCCGAGGCCGTGCGGCACTCCACCCTGAACCGTCTGATCGACGAAGCCGCCGCGGCCGAGAAGGCGTTGCAGGGCTCGGCGGATGCCGCGAAGGCCAGGGCGGAGGCCGAACGGGCGTGGAAGGCGGTGGCCGATCACGCCGCTGCCGCGCAGCTGGCCTGGCTGGCCGAACAGGCCGCCGCCAGGGCGCAGGCGGAGAACTGGCAGAACGTCGCCAACGCCGCCAAGGCCGCCAAGGCCGCCAAGGAGTCCGCGGACGGCATCTGGAAGAACATCGGCGATCCGGCCGCGGCCAACCAGGACGCCTGGGCACGGGAACAGTCGGGCGCGGGCGATGCGGCCGCGTTCTGGAAGGACATGTTCACCAGGGCCCAGGACGGCGAGAACCGCGTAAAGGGCTGACGACCAGGCCCTGTCACGCAGTTCATCGCTTCTGATCTGCCCCTGCTCGCGTATAGGGCAGGGGCATTTTTCTGTTTCTCTTTCCTTTTCAGCAGGGGGTTTCTTCCCGTGATGGGTGGATTCCGGCCGAGAGCCGGAAGACTACGCGGCGATACCGGCCGCGTAGCGAGAAAGGCCGTTTCCACGGCGGTCGTTGCAGCGCTGGTGATGGGTCTGACGGGGGAGGCCGCTGCCGCAACCGCCACGAAGTCGGCTCAGGCGGCCACGTTCGCCCAGGGCATGGCCGCCCTGGACAAGCTGGCTGCTGCGTTGCCGAAGTCTGCGGCCACGACCGCTGCCGCGCCGCCGTCCGATCTGGACAAGCTCAGTGCGGAACGTGACCGGCAACTGGTTCAGGACTTCGCGGAGTTCGATGAGGAGCCGGAGGTCCAGGAGGCCGCGAAGAAGGCGCTGGAGAGCAGCGACCCGAACGCGATCAAGGAGTTCCTGGCGCACGGTGAGGCCGAGGCCCGCAAGCGCGCCAAGGACAAGAAGGACGGCGCCGACGCCGACAATCGCCAGAAGATCGAGGCGATGCGCGGCACGGGCGGCGCGAAGTTCAACGCCGAGGTCGACCGTGTCCTGAAGGGCTCCGCCAAGGACCGTGCCGACTTCCTCGCCTTCGGTGCCGACATCGCGCGGCAGCTGGACAAGAAGGACGAGCAGAACGCCAAGGACCGCGCGGCGGAACTCCGCAAGCGCGTGGAGTTGCTGGCGGCGTCGGGCGGACCCGAGGTGAAGAAGGCCGCGCAGGCGGCACTGGCCACCAACGACGACGCCAAGATTGCGGAGTTCCTGGAGAAGGGCTACCAGGCCGCCGCGCAGAAGGACGCCGACGACCGGGCCGCGTACGAGAAGGCGCAGAAGGAGGCCCAGGAGGCGGCGGACAAGCTGCGCGACCTGGCCCAGAAGGCCGCTCGTGCCGCTGAGGCCCGCACGAAGCTGATCGCCGCGCACGGCGATGCCGTGAAGGCGCTCAAGGCTGCCTCCAACGCGATGACTTCGGCGGCTTCGGCATCGCGTGAGGCCGACCGGATGCTGTCGGCCGACCGCGCCGGCAAGCAGTTGTCCTCCTACGACAACGTCAAGGCCGAGGTCGCCCGCCAGGTCGGATACGCCGCCGATTACGCCAAGTCGGCCCAGGTCGCAGCCGCCCAGGCCAAGGTCCAGGCCGATGTACTCGTGGAGACGGGCCTGACCTACGGCACCCAGTGGTCCGAGGTCGCGCAGGGCATCGCGGCGGCTGCGGACGCGGCGGCTAAGGCGAGCGAGACGGCGCAGCACGCGGTGGACGCCACCGAGGCGGACGCGAAAGGCCTGAACGCCAAGAACGAGGCCGAGCTGCACGAGCAGCAGGCCAAGCAGTGGCGTGCGAACGCCGAGGAGCATGCGAAGGCTGCGGCCAAGCTGGCCGAGGCCGCCGACAAGCAGGCCCAGATCGCCGCCGATGCGGCCGAGCGGACCCGCAAGGCGCGTATCGAGGCCGAGAAGGCCGAGGCGGAGGCGTGGGAGCACGCCAAGAAGACGCGCGAGGCGCGTCTCGAAGCCGAGCGCCAGGCGCAGATCGCCGCCGAGCAGCGCAAGATCGCCGAGCAGGAGCGCGACCTGGCCGCCGAGGCGCGGGCGCGCGCCGAGCGCGAGCGCGACAACGCGGCGGCGGCGCGGGCGCAGGCAGAGGCCGAGGCCCGCACGGCGTCGGCTGCGCGTGCGGAGGCGCAGGAGGCTGCGGCCACGGCGGCTTCGTCACGGGCGCATGCCGAGGAGATGGAGGGCGCGGCGGCCAAGGCGGACGACAACGCCCGCGGCGAGGAGTCCAAGGCCAGCGAGGCCCGTAACAAGGCGTTCGAGGCCAGGCAGCACAAGGATGCTCAGGAGGCCCGGGCAAAGGCCACCGAGTCGATGGAGGCAGCGGCCCGCGGCACCGTTCATTCGACGGAGGCCAAGGCTGCCGCGGCGTCTGCCCGCGAGGACGCCAACAACGCTTCCACTGCGTCCGATGAAGCCCAGGGTGCCGCCGACACCGCAAGTGGTGCGGCAGTGCGGGCTCGTTCCGCGGCCACCGAGGCTGCGGGGGCGGCTGCTCGCGCTCGTGCTGCGGCGGCCGAGGCCACCGCGCACGCTGCCCGTGCCAATGAGGCGGCGAACAAGGCCGAGGCCGCTGCCGCCGCTGCAAACGCTGCGGCGAACCGTGCCGAGGCCGAGGCCCAGGCCACGCATGCTGCTGCACTGCGCGCCAACGCCAAGGCCGCGGAGGCCACGGCACAGGAGGCCCGCGCGGGTATCGCTGCCCACGAGGCTGCCCGCCTCGCCGGTCAGGCCGCGATCGAGGCCAACAACGCCCTGCAGGCGGCCAACCGCACCAAGGACGAGGCCGACGGCGCGATGCGCGAGGCCGCCATGGCCAACCTTCAGGCCCGCATCGCCGTCCAGGCGGCCGGTGCTGCCCGCACGACCGCAGCCGGCATCGCCGACCCGGCCAACACCGCGATCGCGCTGACCGCTCCGTTCTCCGGCTCGGACGTCGACGCCGACTTCGCCGCCGAAGTGGCCAAGTCCGCAGAGCAGATGGGTGACGAGCAGGTCGCGGCTGCCGAGACCAAGGCCGCCGAGGCCGTCAAGGCCGCGGATGACGCCGACGCTGCCGCCAAGCGCGCCAACGCCCAGGTCGCCCCGGCCTTCCAGGCCGCTGCCGATGCCGCGAAGTCCTCGGCGAGTGCTGCTCGTTCGGCTGCCGCAGCGATGAAGTCCGCCGCGCAGGCAGCAGTGGACGGCGCCAAGGCCCGCGCGGCCGCGGCACGCGCCAACCAGGCCGACGCCCAGGCCCAGGAGGACGCCAGGCTCGCCCGCCAGGCCGCCAACCAGGCCTGCGCGGACGCGGCTGCGGCCCGCCAGGCCGCCAACGACGCCGAGGCCGAAGCAGCCCAGGCCCGCGGTGCCGCGGCCGAGGCCGACCAGCACGCCGCTGCGGCCAGCAGCGCTGCCGACCTGGCCGAGCACGAGGCGACCGTCGCGCAGGGTGCAGCGACGAAGGCCCATGAGGACGCGGAAGCCGCCGGCAAGCTGGCCGACTCCGCCGAAAGCCACGCCAAGTCGGCGAAGGAGGCCGCTGACAACGCCCTCGAGTACGCCCAAAAGGCCGACAAGGACGCGCAGGAGGCCGAGAAGGAGCAGCGCAAGCGCGACGACGACGCCCAAGCGGAGGCTGCCAAGGACGATGGTGACGCTCCTGAACTGACCGACGAGGATAAGGAAGATCTGGCAGCAGCCGGTCTCTCCCCTGAGGAAATCGAAAAGGCTCGGCAGATCAAGAGCAAGAAGCTCTTGGACTTCCTGATGGAAGCCGGCGGCGAGATCCTCAAGGCGTACTTCTCCATCGATGACATCGTGCAGTGCGTTACGAAGGGCAACGCCGAAGCCTGCTTCTGGGCGCTGGTGAACAATCTGCCCTGGGGCAAGGCTCTTAAGGCCATCGAGGAGTTCCCGAAGATCGCCAAGGCTGTCGAGCGGCTTGCCGGAGTCGGCAAGTTCCTCAAGGAGAAGGCCAGCGCGAACAAGCTGCTCGAAAAGAGCGAGGACATTCTCGCGAAGCTCTGGAAGCAGCTCGACTGCCCCAGGAAGCACAGCTTCCCGCCCGGGACCCCGGTCCTGCTGGCCGACGGAACCCGTCGGCCCATCGAGGACATCCGGATCGGAGACCGGGTCGTCGCCACCGACCCGGAGAGCGGGGTCACCGACTCGCGACCGGTAGTGAACTTCTTCACCACGGAGACCGACAAGGACTTCGCCCGGCTCACCATCGCGACCTCTCAGGGCCTTGCCACCATCACGGCAACCGCCAACCACCCCTTCTGGCTGACTGACCGGAAGGATTGGGTGGACGCGGGGGACGTGCACGTCGGCAACAAGCTGCGCACCCCGTCGGGCGCGAGCCTTGCCGTTACCGATGTCGTCACCTACCACAAACAGCAGCGGACGCACGACCTCACGGTGGGAGGGTTCCACAGCTACTACGTCGGGGTGGGCACGGCGGACGCCCTGGTCCACAACTGCGGTGACCTGGAAGCTGCAGAACGCCGCTTCCCCGACATGGCCCACACTCTCAAAGAACACGTGAATGCGGACGCGGATCTGATGCGGAAGCTCGCCGAAAAGAAGGGCATCAACTCGAAGTGGGTGAATGCAGAGACGGCTCAGAAGGCAGTTGACCATGTTCTTGCAGAGAACAAGGATTTTATCGGCAAGCGGATCGCCAAGTGGCGCGATGGGGAGCAGGTAGAACTTCCGGTCAAGTCCTTCGGCTCCGATTCGCTGGGAACCTTCCTCAAGAAGGACGGAAGTTCGGGAGCGACCGGTAGCCGTGTCCAAGTAATCATCGTGAAGGCCAAGTATGACCCGGCAGGCAAGAAGGTCCCAGGCGGATACTATGTCTTCACTGCGTACCCGCTCGAGAAATAGGGGATGGTCAGTGGACTTCGACTTCGGGCTGACGGCGCTGGGCGGCCGGTTCCACATGGACTGGGTGCACAGCGGCGCCAACCCTCGGGAGGTTGTGCGCGGCTGGGCCGACCTCGTAGGGGTTGACGAGGACGGCTTGGAGGAGCTGCGACTTCTGCGCCGCGATGTGCTGATGCTGCTCGCGTCGCCGCTCTCGGACGAGGAGGTCCATGCACTGTGGAGAGCTGCAGCGCGCTATTATCCGGACTTCCCGGTGGAGGAGAACGAACCTGCACGGGGCCGGGTATGGCTAACGGAGATCAACCATGAGCTGCACCCCTTCCTCGGGGACTCGGCGCACGAGGCGCTCGCAATGGAATCGGTGAACGATTCCGTGCAGTCAGCGGTCATCGCACTGGCCGAGAGTCTGACGCCGCGGTCGGAGCTCCCATTGGAGCCCTTGCCGGCCAAGTCGGTGGTAGCGGCAGTGGAGCGGTGCGCGAGGGAAGTAAGTCCATCCCTCGCCTTCCGATTCCTCTTGCGCGCCTACTCGGCCTACGACAGCCCTGTCCCGGCCAGCCTCTGGCCTCGCTTCGAAGAGGTTAACCAGGCGTTCGGTTACGGGGAGTTCATGCTCTCGACGATCGAGTACCTCCTGGAGGAATAGCCGGACCGTGAAGTAAACAACTGATCGCCGATCGACGTTGCCCCGCCGGGTTGTACCCGGCGGGGCAACGTCGATTCTTGGGCACCACGCCCAGTTCCATCCTCACGTAGCCGATCCCGGAAGGATGTCGAGCATGGGCACGCTAGCCGTCGAGTGACGACCCACCCGGTCACGAGCTCCGCGGAGAGGCACGAAGCGGAAAGCAGCACCGGCTTACCGTCAAAGACGAAGCGCCAAGTTCGCACACAGACCGCTGCGATTGCAGGCAAGGCCAGCACTCCAGCCACACGTTCGGGCACAACGCGCTCAGTGACTTGCACCTGGTCCACGACCAGGCTGCGGTCCCCGATGTCGCCTGCCCATATGGACTGCCCGGAACCCCAGGCTTCTGAGCGAGATACCGGATCCCCCCGTCGGCGAATCGACCTGAAGGACCGGACGAAGACGCTCATCCCCCCGCAGGAGGGTTTGCGAGGCCAACCGCCGCAACACCCGCAAGCCGCCCCTGACCGCTCCCCCGCACCAAGAGATCCCATTTGACAGGTAAAGGGAATGTGAAAAGATCCTGATGATTGCGTGATGAACCTTCGCTTCGGCAAGGGGCATCACACCTCCGCCTTCGATTCGATGGAGTCTTACGTGACTCACCTTCCTGGCCGCAAGCGCGGACGCATCCTGTCGCGTGCCGTCACCGCAGCGATCGCCGCGACACTGATCGGCACCGCAGCCGGGACCGCTTCCGCTGCCCCTGCCACCGATCCGACCGCCGCGAAGGTCGCGGAATCCGGTGCTCCGCAGGCGGCTCCGCGGGCAACCGCCTTTTCGCCCAGCGCCAGCGCCCCGTCCTTCCCGCTGCGCGCGGTCGATGACATCGGCTGGGTCTGGGAGTACGAGCCCAACGGCCGCGGCAACTTCAAGGACCGGGAGTGGTACGGCTGGGACTGGGACGGCGTTTCCGCCGCCGTCCCGGTCGACAAGGACCAGGACGGCCGTCCTGACGGCGATTACCTCCGCGGCTACGACGGCAAGCTGCTCTTCTTCCCGGCCGGCAACAAGGCCAAGCAGGAGATCGGCCCCGGCTGGAACACCTACGACCGCATCTTCTCCCCCGGCGACCTCGGCGGCGCCGACGGGGCGGACGTTCTGGCGCGGGACAAGTCCGGTGTGCTGTGGCGCTACAAGGTCCGCTCGGACAACACCCTGACCGACCGTGTCCGCGTCGGCGGCGGCTGGGACCAGTTCACCGACATCGCCGGCTTGGGCGACCTCAACGGTGACGGCAAGCCCGACATTGTCGCCAAGGACCGCCAGGGCGTCCTCTGGTTCTACAAGGGCAACAGCAGCACCAAGGACCCCTTCGACAACCGCGTCAAGGTCGGCCAGGGCTGGAACACCTACAACACGCTGATCGCCACCGGCGACGTCGACCGCGACGGCCAGAGCGACCTGCTCGCCCGCGACCGCGACGGCGTCCTGTGGCTCTACAAGGGCAACGGCAACCAGCGCGACCCGTTCGAGAACCGCACCCGCATCGGCGGCGGCTGGGACCAGTACCGCCTGATGTTCTGAGCCTGACCACCAACGCGCAGGGCCGCGCCCCCGACACGGGGGTGCGGCCCTGCGCGTTGGTGAAGACCAACTGTCCGAAAAACGGGTGGAAATGCGGGGATCCTATGGAATGATCAGAACACATCGCAGCCACCCCAGAAGGGTCACTGCGTCACTTTCGTTTCTTTGGGGGGAACTTCGTGGCCAACATCTCCGGCCGTAAGGGCGCTCGCACCTTGTCCCGCTTCGTCACCGCGGCGATAGCCGCCGCACTGATCGGCACCACCGCCGGTACCGCTGCCGCCGCCCCCGCCACCGACCCGGCCCCGAAGGCCGCGGAGGCCAGCATTCCGCAGGCCGCGCCGCAGGCGACGGCCTACTCCGCCAGCGCCAGCGCCCCGTCCTTCCCGCTGCGCGCGGTCGACGACATCGGCTGGCGTTGGGACTACGTTCCCAACGGCAGCGGCAACTTCAAGGACCGTGACTGGTCCGGCACCAACTGGGAAGGTGTCTCCGCCGCCGTTCAGGTCGACAAGGACCAGGACGGCCACCCCGACGGGCAGTACCTCCGCGGCTTCGACGGCGAGTTGCTCTTCTACAAGGACGGCGTCGAGCCCAAGCAGGAGATCGGCCCCGGCTGGAACATCTACGACCGCCTCCTGTCCCCCGGTGACCTCACCGGTTCCGGCAAGCCGGACCTTCTGGCCCGGGACAAGTCCGGTGTCCTGTGGCTCTACCAGACCCACGCGGACAACACCCTGGGCGACCGCGTCCGCATCGGCCGCGGCTGGGACCAGTACACCGACATCGCCGGCTTGGGCGACCTCAACGGCGACGGCAAGGCCGACATCGTCGCCAAGGACCGCGACGGCGTCCTGTGGTTCTACAAGGGCACCGGCAACATCAACGACCCCTTCGCCAGCCGCGTCCGCATCGGCGGCGGCTGGGACCAGTACAACATGCTGCTGGCCACGGGCGACGTCGACCAGGACGGCCGCAGTGACCTGCTCGCCCGCGACCGCAACGGTGTCATGTGGCTCTACAGGGGCAACGGCAACCAGAACGACCCCTTCGACAACCGCACCCGCATCGGCGGCGGTTGGGACCAATACCGCCTGATGTACTAAGCCTTCCACACAATGGCAGGGGTCGCACCGGCACGCGGTGCGACCCCTGCCGTTGTCAGTGCCCCGTGGAATGATCAAGGCGTATCGCGGCATCCCGCACGGAATGTCGCACCTTGCCCCGATCCACAGGAGAACCACGTGGCTCAACTCCCTGGCCGCAAGCACGGGCGCGCGCTCGCGCGCCTCGCCACCGCGGCGATAGCCGCCGCACTCATCGGCACCACCGCCGGAACCGCTGTCGCCGCCACCGCCCCGACCCCCGGCGCGCCTCAGTTCCCGCTCACCGCAGCCGACCGCTCCGGCAATGTCTACCTCTACGGCTCCGACGGGCACGGCGGCTTCTCCGACCGTGAGCGCATCGCCGAGGACTTCCAGTACATGACCGCGGCCACCCGCGCCGATCACAACCAGGACGGTCTCCCCGACGGCCTCTACACCCGCTGGCAGGACGGCACGCTGCACTTCAACACCAGCGGCAAGTCCCTGACCATCGGCGGCGGCTGGGACATCTACGACCGGATCTTCTCCCCCGACAACCTCACCGGCAGCGGCCAGTCCGACCTCCTCGCCCGCGACAAGTCCGGCGTGTTGTGGCTCTACAAGGCCCGTCCCGACGGCACGCTCGGCGACCGCGTCCGCGTCGGCCGCGGGTGGGACATCTACACCGACATCGTCGGCCGCGGCGACCTCAACGGCGACGGCAAGACCGACGTCGTCGCCAAGGACCGCGACGGAGTCCTCTGGTTCTACAAGGGCACCGGCAACATCAACGACCCCTTCGAAAGCCGCGTCCGCATCGGTGGCGGCTGGGACGCCTACGACGCACTTGTCGCCACTGGTGACGTCGACCAGGACGGCCACAGCGACATGCTCGCCCGCGACCGCAACGGCGTCCTGTGGCTCTACAGGGGCAACGGCAACCAGAGCGACCCCTTCGAGAACCGCACCCGCATCGGGGGTGGTTGGGACCAGTACACCAGCCTTTTCTGAACCGAGAAGCAGAGCTGGTTGATTTTTGAAGATCCTGTGGAAGGATCCAGGAGATCTTGTGACGCCCCGTTCAGGGGCGTCACGTCTTTCTTACCTGCCTTACCTGCTATAGGAGCACCACGTGGCCCAACTCTCCGGCCGCAAGCGCGGACGCGCACTCTCGCGTCTCGCCACCGCAGCAATCGCTGCCGCACTGGTCGGTGCCACTGCCGGAACCGCCGTCGCCACCCCGGCGCCGCCCGTCCCGGCACCCCTGAAGGCCGCCCCGGCGGTTCCGCGCGACGCGGTCCACCCGACCGCTGCCGCGCCCTTCTTCCCGCTGTTCGCCACCAAGGCGTCCGGCGAGGTCTACACGTACGAGCCGAACCTCCAGGGCGGCTTCGGCGACCGGGAGATCGTCAAGGACAGCGACTCGCGGGACGCCACCGCATCGGTGCAGGTCGACCTCAACCAGCACGGTCTGATGGACGGCCTCTACCTCCGCGCCACCGACGGCTCGCTGGTCTTCACCAGCGTTCCCGAGAACGAGAACGAGGAGCCGAAGACCGGGCGGATCGGCGGCGGCTGGAACATCTACGACCGCATCCTCTCCCCCGGTGACCTCACCGGCAGCGGTCACGCCGACCTCATCGCCCGGGACAAGTCCGGTGTCCTGTGGCTCTACCAGACCCGCCAGGACGGCACCCTCGGTGACCGCGTCCGTATCGGCCGCGGCTGGGACATCTACACCGACATCGTCGGCCGCGGCGACCTCAACGGCGACGGCAAGACCGACCTCGTCGCCAAGGACCGCAACGGCGTGCTCTGGTTCTACAAGGGCACGGGCAACATCAACGACCCGTTCGAGAGCCGCGTCCGCGTCGGTGGTGGGTGGAACACGTACGACATGCTGCTGTCCACCGGCGACATGAACGCCGACGGCCGCAGCGACATGCTCGCCCGCGACCACGACGGCGTGCTCTGGCTGTACAAGGGCAACGGCAACCAGTCCGACCCCTTCGAGAACCGTGTCCGCATCGGCGGCGGTTGGGGCCAGTACAACAGCCTCTTCTAGACGCCCTCTTCTCAAGGCCCGGCAATTCACCGGTACTTCGCGGCGCTCCGTTTCCCGGGGCGCCGCTCCTTTTCCTCTTCCTCCTCCCTGCCATAGGAGCACTACATGGCCCGACTTCCCGGCCGCACGCGCAGGCGCGCCCTGTCCCGCCTCGCCACCGCGGCGATAGCCGCCGTACTGGTCGGTACCACCGCCGGAATCGCGAACGCCGACCCGGCGCCGTCCCACGAATCGCGGGCGGAGTCGCCCCGTTTCCCCCTGCTGGCCACCGACGGGGCCGGCGCGCTCTTCGAGTACCTGCCCGACGGGCACGGCGGGTTCGGCGACCGCAAGCAGGTCGCCCCCCGCTGGCGCGCCACCGCCACCGTCCAGGTCGACCTCGACCAGAACGGTCTCGTCGACAGCCACTACTTCCGTACGGCCGACGGCTCGCTCTACCTCGCGCACCTCAAGGACAACGTCCGGCGCATCGGCGGCGGTTGGGACATCTACAACCGTCTACTCTCCCCCGGTGACCTCACCGGCAGCGGTACGCCGTCGCTCCTCGCCCGTGACAAGACCGGCGACCTCTGGATCTACCAGGCCCGCCCGGACGGCACCCTGACCGATCGTGTCCGCGTCGGTCCCGGCTGGGACGTCTACACCGACATCGTCGGCCGCGGCGACCTCAACGGCGACGGCCACACGGACATCGTCGCCAAGGACCGCAACGGCGTACTGTGGTTCTACAAGGGCACCGGCAACATCAACGACCCGTTCGAGAGCCGCGTCCGCATCGGCGGCGGCTGGGACGCCTACGACATGCTGGTCTCGTCCGGCGACGTGAACCTCGACGGGCGCAGCGACCTGCTCGCACGCGACCACGACGGCGTCCTCTGGCTCTACAAGGGCAACGGCAACCAGAACGATCCGTTCGACAACCGGGTCCGCATCGGCGGCGGCTGGGACGAGTACACCAACCTGTTCTGACCGGCGGATGCCGTAAGCGCATGGCAAAGGGCCGCACCCCGGACAATCGGGGTGCGGCCCTCGGCGTTTGGCTGCTACTTGCGGATCAGCGAGCGCAGCACGTACTGCATGATGCCGCCGTTGCGGTAGTAGTCCGCCTCACCGGGGGTGTCGATGCGGACGACCGCGTCGAACTCCACGCCCGTGTCGGTCGTGACCTTGACCGTGCGCGGCGTGCGGCCCTCGTTGAGCTCGGTCACGCCGGTGATGGAGAAGGTCTCCTCGCCGGTCAGGCCGAGGGAGTCCGCCGAGGCGCCCTCCGGGAACTGCAGGGGCAGGACGCCCATGCCGATCAGGTTCGAGCGGTGGATGCGCTCGTAGGACTCGGCGACGACGGCCTTGACGCCCAGGAGCGCGGTGCCCTTGGCCGCCCAGTCGCGGGACGAGCCGGAGCCGTACTCCTTGCCGGCCAGGACGACCAGCGGGATGCCGGCGGCCTGGTAGTTCTGCGAGGCGTCGTAGATGAAGGAGACGGGGCCGTCCACCTTCGTGAAGTCGCGGGTGAAGCCGCCCTCGGTGCCCGGCGCGATCTGGTTGCGCAGGCGGATGTTGGCGAACGTACCGCGGATCATGACCTCGTGGTTGCCGCGGCGGGAGCCGTAGCTGTTGAAGTCGCGGCGCTCGACGCCGTGCTCCGTGAGGTACTTGCCGGCCGGGGTGTCGGCCTTGATCGCACCGGCCGGGGAGATGTGGTCGGTGGTGACCGAGTCGCCCAGCTTGGCCATGACGCGGGCGCCGGTGATGTCGACGACCGGGGCCGGCTCCATCTGCATGCCCTCGAAGTACGGGGGCTTGCGGACGTAGGTGGACTCGGCGTCCCACTCGAAGGTGTTGCCGGTCGGGATCGGCAGGGCCTGCCACTGGGCGTCGCCCGCGAAGACGTCCTGGTAGGACTTGTTGAACATGTCCTCGCCGATGGCGTTGGCCACGACGTCGTTGACCTCGGCCTCGGAGGGCCAGATGTCCTTCAGGAAGACCGGGTTGCCCTCGGTGTCCGTGCCCAGGGCGTCGCGCGTGATGTCCACCTTCATGGAGCCCGCGAGGGCGTACGCGACGACCAGCGGCGGGGAGGCCAGGTAGTTCATCTTGACGTCGGGGTTGATCCGGCCCTCGAAGTTGCGGTTGCCGGAGAGCACCGAAGTCACGGCCAGGTCGTGGTCGTTGACGGCCTTGGAGACCTCCTCCGGCAGCGGGCCGGAGTTGCCGATGCAGGTGGTGCAGCCGTAGCCGACGAGGTTGAAGCCGACCTTGTCGAGGTAGGGGGTCAGGCCCGCCTTGTCGAAGTAGTCGGTGACGACCTTGGAGCCCGGGGCGAGGGTGGTCTTGACCCACGGCTTGCGGGTCAGGCCCTTCTCGACCGCCTTCTTGGCCACCAGCGCGGCGGCGACCATGACGTACGGGTTCGAGGTGTTGGTGCAGGAGGTGATCGCGGCGACGGTGACGGCGCCGTGGTCGATCGTGTAGGTCGTGCCGTCGGGGGCGGTGACGGTGACCGGGTTCGACGGGACGCCGTTGGCGGCGGCCGGGGCGTCGGAGGCCGGGAAGGACTCCTCGCCCGCCTCGTCGGCGGTGGAGACGTAGTTGAGGACGTCACGCTCGAACTGGGCCTTGGCGTCGGCGAGGACGATGCGGTCCTGCGGGCGCTTGGGGCCGGCGATGGAGGGGACGACCGTGGAGAGGTCCAGCTCCAGCTTCTCGGAGAAGTCCGGCTCGGCGGCCGGGTCCAGCCACAGGCCCTGCTCCTTGGCGTAGGCCTCGACGAGCGCGACCTGCTGCTCGCTGCGGCCGGTCAGGCGCAGGTACTTGAGCGTCTCGCCGTCGATCGGGAAGATCGCGGCGGTGGAGCCGAACTCCGGCGACATGTTGCCGATGGTGGCGCGGTTGGCCAGCGAGGTGGCGGCGACGCCCTCGCCGTAGAACTCGACGAACTTGCCGACGACGCCGTGCTTGCGCAGCATCTCGGTGATCGTGAGGACGAGGTCCGTGGCGGTGGTGCCGGCGGGCAGCTCGCCGGTCAGCTTGAAGCCGACGACGCGCGGGATGAGCATGGAGACCGGCTGGCCGAGCATCGCGGCCTCGGCCTCGATGCCGCCGACGCCCCAGCCGAGGACGCCGAGGCCGTTGACCATGGTGGTGTGCGAGTCGGTGCCGACGAGGGTGTCGGGGTAGGCCTGGCCACCCCGGACCATGACCGTACGGGCCAGGTGCTCGATGTTCACCTGGTGCACGATGCCGGTGCCCGGCGGGACGACCTTGAACTCGTCGAACGCGGTCTGGCCCCAGCGCAGGAACTGGTAGCGCTCCTTGTTGCGGCCGTACTCCAGCTCGACGTTCTGGCCGAAGGCGTCCTTCGTGCCGAACTTGTCGGCGATGACGGAGTGGTCGATGACCAGCTCGGCCGGTGCCAGCGGGTTGATCTTCGCCGGGTCGCCGCCGAGCTCCTTGACGGCCTCGCGCATGGTGGCGAGGTCGACGACGCAGGGCACGCCGGTGAAGTCCTGCATGATCACGCGGGCCGGCGTGAACTGGATCTCCTGGCTGGGCTGGGCCTGGGAGTCCCAGCTGCCGAGCGCGCGGATGTGGTCGGCGGTGATGTTGGCGCCGTCCTCGGTGCGGAGCAGGTTCTCCAGGAGGACCTTGAGGCTGTAGGGGAGGCGCGCGGAGCCCTCCACCTTGTCCAGCCGGAAGATCTCGTACGACTCGTCGCCCACCCGCAGGGTGCTGCGAGCGTCGAAGCTGTTCGCCGACACGACAGTCTCCTTCATGTGCATGAATTCGCGTACTACGGCAATCCTGCCGCCCCATCACCGCGCGGACCCGCTAAGGTGTGCCTAAGTTAGGTACGCCTTACTGGCGCGACAGCGGTACGCCTTCTCGGCAGATATCTCGATGTCGAGATAACAGTAGTACATGGCCGGTGAATGGTCATGTCCTGATGATGTCCCGACGGGCCGGTCCACGCCCGGCCGGGGCTTTGGGTCTGGGTCTGCGACGTAGGTGCCGGCTCAGGCCGGCTTCCGCGCCTCGACGAGTACCCGGCACGAGTGGGCCACGAACGGCCCCTCGGCCGTGATGCGCTCGTGGAGCTCGCGCAGCCGGTCGCGGTAGGCATCGACCGTGAAACCGGGCACGGTCCAGATCACCTTCCGCAGGAAGTAGATCACCGCGCCGACGTCGAAGAACTCCATCCGCAGCCGCTCCATGCGCACATTCGCCATCTCCAGGCCGACCGCCCGGGCCGCGGCCGTCTCGGCGTCCGGATGCCGCTTGCCGCGCGCCACGGGCTGTGACCCGAGGAAGTACTCCACCAGCTCGAACACGGAACCCGGACCGACGTGCTGGGCGAAATAGGTGCCGCCCGGCCGCAGCACCCGGGCGATCTCGCTCCACCACACGCTCGCCGGATGGCGGCTGACCACCAGGTCGAACGCCTCGTCGGCGAACGGCAGCGGCGGCTCGTCGGGGTCGGCGACGACCACGGCACCCAGCGGGTGCAGCAGCCCGGTCGCCTTGGCGAGGTTCGGCGGCCACGACTCCGTGGCCGCCATGACGGGCGGGAACGGCCCCGCCCCCGCCAGCACCTCGCCGCCGCCGGTCTGGACGTCCAGCGCCGCGGACGCCTCCGCCAGCCGCCCGGCCAGCAGCCGCTGGTACCCCCACGAGGGCCGCTCCTCGGTGGCCCGGCCGTCCAGCCAGGAGAAGTCCCAGCCCTCCACGGAGACGGACTCGGCTTCGGCGACGAGATCTTCGAAGGTGCGTGACATGGGGGTATCATCACCTGTACGAGTGGCTGCTGCAGCGAACCGGCACAGGGCAGGCGTTCGACGCTGTAGATCCATCACGAATCCGTCGGTGATTCCATCCGTGGGCAGCTCGAACCCGTGGTGCGCAAGCTGGGCTGCATCTCGGGGTCAGGAGACCTGGATCTTCCCGGCACCACGAATTGGTACGTCCCGGACGTCGCGGTCGTCCCGCAAGAGCTGACGAAGGGCGCCGGGGCCCTGCTCCCCGATCAGACCCTCCTCATCGTCGAAGTGACATCCGACTCGAACGGCGACACCGACCGGATCGTCAAGCGTCGCCGCTATGCGGAATTCGGCGCATCTTTCTACCTCTTGGTGGACCGTCAGGGCCGTACATGCACTCTGTTCAGCGAGCCAGGAGAAATCGGCTACCAGCAGGCGGACGGGCCACACTCCTTCGGCAAGCCGCTGCACGTCCCCGAGCCGTTCGAACTCGGGCTGGACACATCCGAGTTCTGACGTCATCGGCTCGGCGCGCCGCAGCCCGGCGCGCCCGTCCGAGGCCCCGCCGACCACGCAACACGCAACACACCTACGTCCGCGACAGCCCCGCCCGCACGAGGTCGATCACCTCGTCGTCCGTCATCCCCAACGCCCGTGCATCCGCGACCAGATGCCCCACGCCCTCGACGAGCCGGGCGCGGCCCCGCGACGCCTCGTCGCCGCCGTTCGTCACCACCGCTCCACGGCCGCGCCGGAGTTCGATGAGGCCCTCCGTGCGCAGACGCTGGTAACCGCGCAGCACGGTATGGATGTTGACGCCCAGGGAGTCGGCCAGCGTGCGGGCGGCGGGGAGGCGGTCGCCGGGGCGGACGGAGCCGCCGGCGATGGCGCCTCTTATCGCTGCGGCGATCTGGTCGCCGAGCGGCACGGTGGATCCGTGGTCCAGCCGGATCAGCACGTCAGCCCCTGCGATCCGTGGGGGCCGCATGGCCGCGACCGCGCTCCACGAGCCCGTTGAGGAGTGCGGCCGCCCTGGCCGCGTCGTCCGTCGTCACCACGAACTCGCTGCCGTGCGCCCGCCGCACCACCAGCGCCTCGCCGGAGCGCAGGACGATTCCGCTGCGCCCCCTCCTGACGCGGTAGCCCCAACCGCCCATGTCGCGCAGGGCGTCGACGTCCTGGGCGGTCGCCTCGGCGATGTGCTCCAGGGGGATGCGCAGCCGCGGCCAGGGCAGCCAGAGCATGGCGACGGTCAGTCCGTGCCGGTCGACGGTGGTCCGCATGCCCGAGAACAGGGCGAGGGTCAGGCCTGCTACGAGCAGGACGATGCCGGGGGCCGCGCCCGTCAGCGGGATGAGCGTCGAGCCCAGCGCGAGCACTGTCAGCCCGGCGATGCCGAAACCGCGCGACACCTGGGTGTGCGTCCAGAACGCGGTCTCACCCGGGCGGAGGGCAAGGCCGGGAGGGTGCCCCGCGCCCTTCCGTGCGCCCGCCCCCGGTTCGGCGCGGTACCAGCCGCGCGTCACCAGCAGGCCGACGCCCCCGGTGGCGGCGGCCACACCCAGGGCCGCCAGGAGCTGCCAGGGGGCCAGCCGGACCTGACGGGCCGACTCCGCCCCGGCGTTGCCCAGGACGACCTGGACGAGGACGAAGGAGAGCAGGCCGACGGTCGCCCAGGCGATCACCACCAGCGGTCGCGGAGTGTCCGTCACATAGCCGAGGGCGACGAAGAGGACGGCCAGGCCGAGCAGCAGCCCCAGGCCCTGGAGCTGGAAGGTCCCCGGGGAGGTGAAGCCGTCGGCGCGGCCCGAGCCGACGAAGTGGGTGGCTATGGG
The DNA here is from genome assembly GCF_047456005.1 of Streptoverticillium reticulum. NCBI lineage: Bacteria > Bacillati > Actinomycetota > Actinomycetes > Kitasatosporales > Streptomycetaceae > Streptomyces > Streptoverticillium reticulum. Next base: position 2,244,231 of record NZ_CP179755.1, read on the forward strand.
GTCGGGCAGGCGCGTTCTGCTGGTCTGGAAGACCGTCAGGAAGACGGCACAGGCGAGGAGCCAGGGAGCCCCGGCGAGCAGCGGCCGGAGACGGCTGCGGCCACGGCTGCCCGAGGGTTTTGCGGTCACGTTCATGACACCTCCAAGTTGTTCGCATAGTAATAGAAAAACCTGGGAAGGCTGTAGGGGGCGAAGAAATCTCATATCTGAGATACCGTCTGTCTCATGACAGACGCCTACCTCGCCCGCATCGGCAAGCTCATCCGTGACGCACGTCAGCACCGGGGCTGGACCCAGACGCAGCTCGCCGACGCACTGGGGACCAGCCAGAGCGCGGTCAACCGCATTGAGCGGGGAAATCAGAACATCAGTCTTGATATGATCGCCCGCATCGGTGAGGCCCTCGACAGCGAGATCGTCTCCCTCGGCTACGCGGGGCCGATGCATCTGAGGGTCGTCGGCGGACGGCGCCTCTCGGGCGCCATCGACGTCAAGACCAGCAAGAACGCATGCGTTGCGCTGCTGTGCGCCACCCTGCTCAACGCCGGCCGCACCACGCTCCGCCGCGTCGCGCGGATCGAGGAGGTCTACCGGATCCTGGAGGTGCTGAGCAGCATCGGCGTCCGGCACCGCTGGATCAACGACGGCAACGACCTCGAGATCGTTCCCCCGGCCGAACTCGACCTGGCCTCGATGGACACCGAGGCGGCGCGCCGCACCCGCAGCGTCATCATGTTCCTCGGTCCGCTGCTGCACCGCATGGACCACTTCAAGATCCCGTACGCCGGCGGCTGCGACCTCGGCACCCGTACGGTCCAGCCCCACATGACGGCGCTGCGCCACTTCGGCCTGGAGGTCACGGCCACCGACGGCACGTACCACGCCCAGGTCGACCGCTCGGTCTCGCCGACCCGCGCCATCGTGCTGACCGAGCGCGGCGACACCGTCACCGAGAACGCGCTGCTCGCCGCCGCCCGGCACGACGGCGTGACCGTCATCCGCAACGCCAGCTCCAACTACATGGTCCAGGACCTCTGTTTCTTCCTGGAGGAGCTGGGCGTACGGGTCGAGGGCGTCGGCACCACCACCCTCACCGTCCACGGCGTGGCCCACATCGACCGCGACGTGGACTACGCGCCCTCCGAGGACCCGGTCGAGGCCATGAGCCTGCTCGCCGCCGCCGTGATCACGGAGTCGGAGCTGACGATCCGCCGGGTGCCGGTCGAGTTCATGGAGATCGAGCTCGCCGTCCTGGAGGAGATGGGCCTCGACCACGAACGCGGCCCGGAGTACGCGGCGGACAACGGCCGCACCCGGCTCGTCGACCTGACCGTGCGCCCGTCCAAGCTCAGCGCCCCGCTGGACAAGGTGCACCCGATGCCGTTCCCCGGCCTCAACATCGACAACGTGCCGTTCTTCGCGGCCATCGCCGCCTTCGCCCAGGGCCAGACCCTCATCCACGACTGGGTCTACGACAACCGCGCCATCTACCTCACCGACCTCAACCGCCTCGGCGCCCACGTCAAGCTCCTCGACCCCCACCGCGTCCTGGTCGAGGGCCCGACGCGCTGGCGCTCCGCGGAGATGATGTGCCCGCCGGCCCTGCGGCCCGCCGTGGTGGTGCTGCTGGCGATGATGGCGGCGGAGGGGACGTCGGTGCTGCGCAACGTCTATGTGATCAACCGGGGTTACGAGGACCTGGCGGAGCGGCTCAACTCGATCGGGGCGCAGATCGAGATCTTCCGGGACATCTAGTCCTGAGAGTGCTTGTCGAGGAAGGCCTCGACCGTCCTGTCGAGTGCGGCGGCGTGGCGGAACGGAATGCCGTGGTGCGAGAGTCCGGGCAGGACGACGGTCTCCACGTGCGGCAGACGGCGCCGCGCCGCCGCCTCGACGCGCCGGACGTCGTGCGCCCGGCTGTCCCCCGCGAGCAGCACCAGCGTCGGTGCGGTCAGCTCACCGAGCTGCCGGGCGGCCGGGCGCCTGCCGGTGACGATCTTCCGGCGCGGGAACTCGGCGGCGAGACCGTGGAGTTCGCACCACGCAGGGTCGATGTCGGCGCCACCGGTCTCCCAGTCCAGGAAGGCCCGGGCCCGTCGGGCGGTGGGCCGGGCGAGCAGCGGCAGGGCACGGAGCAGGTACCCGGCGCGGAATCCGGCGAAGCACTGGGTGGGGTCCAGCAGGACGAGCCTGCGGACCCGTTGCCGCGCGTGCAGCGCGTAGGTGAGGGCGATCCACCCGCCGTAGGAGTGTCCGCACAGGTCGACCCGGTCCAGGCCGAGGCCTGGGCCGAGGCCTGGGCCGAGGCCTGGGCCGAGGCCGTCGAGCACGCCGTCCAGCCAGTCGAGGAGGTCGTCGACGGAGCGGACCGGGCGCTCCCCCGGCACGCTGCGGCCGGCCTCGCCGATCCGGTCGACCGCGTAGACACGCCGAGTGCGGCTCAGCTCGGCCGCGTTGGCGAACCACACGGCCGAGGTGGCGTTGCCGCCGTGCAGCAGCACCAGCGGCGGCCCGTCGGCGGGGCCGCACGCGACGACCCTCGTGGTGCCGTAGGCCGACGTCAGGTCGATGCGCTCGACGGGGACGGGCCAGCTGCCGAGGACGGCGTCGTAGGCCGCCGTGAAGGGTGTTGTCGCAGATTCCGTCACCGGGCCAGTATCCCTGGGCCTGCAGGTGGTGCACCGACTGCGCGCACTCCCCGTCGAACTCGACCTGCTGGACGCCAATTTCGACGGCGCGGGCGCACCGCGCAGACGTCATGACACCGGCGCCGCCGCACGCTGCGTCCCGTCGATCGTCGCGCGCAGCACCGCACGCGCCTCGTCGAGTTCCGCGGCCCGGGCGTCGAGGTCGGCCAGCCGGGAGTGGAGGGCGTCCAGCACGCCCGGACACGGGCGCACGGCCTCTCCCGCGGAGGCCGTGCAGGGCAGCACGGCACGGATGGTGCGGACGGGCAGCCCGGCGGCGAGGAGGGCGCGGATCCGTCGCACGGTCTCGACGTGGGGCTCGCTGTACCAGCGGTAACCGTTGGGGAGGCGGTCGGGTGTGAGCAGTCCACCGCGCTCGTAGTGGCGCAGCAGCCGTTCGCTGGTGCCGGTGCGTTCGGCCAGTTCCCCGATGAGCACGTGCTGTCCCCCCTGACTTGACCTTGCCACCGTGGCAAGGTGCGACGTTGGTCTCCTGGCCACCGACGGTTCAGACCGTTCAAACCGCTCAGGAGACCCGATGATTATCGACGCACACAGCCACGTCCACGACCCGGTGGCGGACCACATCGCACTGCTGGACGAAGCCGGTGTGGACCGCGCGGTGCTGTTCCCCACCCGCCCGCACCCGGAGCGGGCGACCGATCTGGCCGGGCTGCGCCGGGAGATGGCGGTGCTGCACCGCGCACTCGCAGGCTCCGAGAACGGGGACGACGGCTTCGCCCGCGCCTGGCAGGAGCTGGACGCGGCACTGGCCGCGCACCCGGACCGCTTCATCGGCTTCGGCTCGGTGCGGCTGGACGGCACACCGGAGGGGATCGCCGAGGCGGTGGCACGGGACGTGGTCGGCCGGGGCCTGCACGGCATCGGCGAACTGACCCCGCCGCCGGGCGGCGCGGCCGCCGTCGAACCGGTGCTGCAGGCGGCCCACGACCACGGCGGCCTCCCGGTCGTCGTCCACGGCTCCGCCCCCACGACGGAGCCCGACCTCCACACGCTGGCCCGCCTCTCGGCCCGCTACCCGTCGGTCCCGCTGGTCGTCAGCCAGGTCGGCGGCCAGCACTGGATGACGGCGATCGAACTCGTACGGGACACGCCGAACATGTACCTGGAGCTGTCGACGGCGAACATCGTCTTCGCTCTGCGGCTGGCGATCCGTGAGATCCCGGAACAGACGCTGTTCGGGTCGGATGCACCGTACGGGGATCCGGTGCTGGCGTGCGCGATGGTGGAGCGGGTGACGCCGAGCGGCGAGGTGCGGGAGCGGGTGCTGGGGGGCAACGCGGCTCAGTTGCTGGGGTTGTGACGACGGTGATCGGCGGCATCCAGGGCCGCGCGCAGATCGTCGGCGGAGGTGAGGGTGTTCCACCGTTCCCCGGCCTGGTCGGGGAGGACCCAGACGCGGTCGCCGAGATATCGGCCCGGGGGCGGGGCGAAGATTTCGGCGCCCCTGGGGTGGACAGCGACGCCGGTAACTGCCGCAAGGCGCTTGCCTGTACCGAGCGGCAGCAGCCACCAGATCACGCGTTCCGCGCCGCCCATCAGGTAGGGGCCGATGTGAGCCCCGCCGGCCTTGAGCCGACTGACAGCGGCCGTGCCCAGGGTGAAGTCCGTGCGCACCAGTTCCCACCGGCAGCCGATCTGGAGCGGGGCCGTCCGGCCCGACTTCCAGAGGCGGACGGCAGTGCGGGGGTCCATGGCTGCCTGGGAAAGCCAACGGGTGGTGGAGGTACGCACGTTGCTCCTTCAGATCGTCGGTGGGGCGGATCCGAAGGAGACGGTAGGGCGGCGCAGACGACGGCAGAGGCACAGTTTGTGCCCCCCCTACGCAGCCCCCAACACCCCCAGCTTCACCGCCAGCCGGGCCGCCCGCTGCCGTCGGTGCGGGCTCCTCGACTCCGACTCACCGAGGACGATCGTCCGGGCGTAGCCGTTGTAACGGATGGTCTCCGGCGCCGCCTCGTAGGCCTTGTCGAGTGTCGCGAGCGCGGCCTCGTGCTGTCCGTCCAGTTGGTACCCGCGCGCCTCCTCGATGCGGTGGCGTGCCCGGCGGGGGCGGGACGGAATCGCGAGCGCGTCCGCTGCAGCCGCCTGGCGTACGGACTCGCCGCCTGCGTGGAGTTCGACGGCGACGGTGACGGCGTGCGCGCCCATCACAGCGCGGGAGAACGACGTGACCGGGTGGTAGTAGTCCACGGGCAGACGGTCCGCCATGGCGCGGGCGCTGTCCCAGTGGTACCAGGCCGTTCCGCTGTCGCCCCGCCGCGCCGCGGTGTACCCCGCTTCGAAGCGGAGTGCTCCGGTGACCGCGAGAACGTCGTCCGGTGCGTCGGGCAGCAGGGGTTCCAGAAATGCCAGCGTCTCCGACGTGACGGCATCGGCGGCATCGAAGTGTGCGGGGCCGGAGTCGCGGTGCGCCTGCGCCGCGAGCCAGGCCGCAACGCCGATGGCGTGCGGGTCCTCGGACTCCTGGGCCGCGAGCATCGACCGTTCGGCCACGCGCCAGAGGAGCGCGGCGTCGGGCTGGTAGGCCAGGAAGAACTGGCTCAGGCTGTAGACCTCCGAGAGGACGGACTGCGCTGCCCGCCTCTCCACCGCCCGGTCCGCCTGTCGCGCGGCGAGCTGGGCATCGCGGATCAGGCCGGGCAGCAGGGCCCCGACCACCTCACGGTGGTTCGGCGACGAGTGACGGGCCTGCCACGCACCGGCAAGACGCATCCGCAGTTCCGCCGTCGTCGGCGCCTCTCCTCTTGCCGTGCACGGGAACGCGTTCACAGCGTCCCGTACCGCCGGCAGCCGCGCATGACCGGGGCCGATGAAGAGGTCGACGCGGGTGCTCTGGTCCCCCGTGAGTTCGGAGAGCTCCCGCACGCGCAGGACTTCGGCGATCTGCAGGATGACGTCGAGCTTCGGCGTCTTGAGCCGCCCGCACTCGACGGCCTTCACCCACGAGGGCGACCGGCCGAGCAGCCCGGCCAGGACCGTACGCGTCATTCCTCGGCGTGTACGCAGCAGTTGCAGTCGCTGACCGAAGGCCAACGGGTCGGTGTACGGCTCGTTCCCGGCATCGGATGGCATAGCCAGCCCCTCTCCGAACAGCTCGTCACTGCAAGAGTAGAGGCATACATCACCTGAGCCCCGCCTCACCGATCGGAGAACCGGCCGCATGAGCAGAACCCGCGTGCTGTACATCATCATCTGTGCCGCCGGCCCGGCCCGGGACGCCGTGCGTCTGGTGCGAGCCGCGAAGGAACAGGACTGGGACGTGTGCGTCATCGCCACCCCTGCCGCTGTCGACGGTCAGTTCATCGACGCGCAGGAGCTTGAGAGCCTCAGCGGGCGCCCTGTGTACAGCACTTGGCGCCGTTCCGGCGAGGAGAAGCGCATTCCTCCCGCCGACGCCGTCATCGTGGCGCCGATGACGATGAACACCGCCAACAAGTGGGCGGCCGGCATCGCGGACACGTACGCCCTCGGCGCCCTCACCGAGACCGTCGGGCTCGGGCTTCCCGTGGTGGCCCTGCCCTGCTGGTCGACGGCGCTGGATGTGCACCCTGCGACGCGCCGCGCGGTGGAGGTGCTGCGCAGCACCGGAGTTCGTGTGCTCTACGGCGAAGGGCAGTGGATGCCGCACGCCCCCGGCGCGGGGAGCGAATGGCTGGACTCCTACCCGTGGGAGCTCGCACTGGAAGCAGCAAGCACCTGAACCCTGTGTCCGAAACCTTTCGGTCACATTGCAGCCCCCAGCCTGCTGAAAACGGAACCGGTCCCCGCTCCGCGAGCCCGGGCGCGTGAACTGTGCGACCCCCAACACCCTTGTTGCAAATGGTGATTGCCGTGCACACCAACTGAGCCTGTCCGATTCACCCCGGCCGGGGTCGACGCGCCGCGCGGGGTCTCCCTAGCTTGCTGGTGGCCGGATCGCGTCGCGAGGGTCCGGCAACGGAAGTGCACGGCAGTCACCTCAAGGGGGACCATGCGTAAGGTGAATGCACGACGGTACGCCGTCGCCACGGCGGCACTCGGCCTCGCGGCCGGGCTGTTCACGGCGGCGCCGGCGTCCGCAGCGACAGCAGCGCCCTCCGCCCAGGGCTCGTCCGGGGACGTGGAGTTCTCCGTCTTCGACAACGGATCCGGAATTCCGAGAAACGGCTCGTTCCGGCTCGCCGATCTCCGTCAGCACGGAGTTCCGGAATCCGCGGTGAAGCAGCTCGGCGCCGGAAAGGCGCCCCGCACGGCCGGGGCCGATGCGGAGAGTCACACGATGAGCGGCCCCGACGACCTGGTCGGGCAGTGGAAGGACCGTGACGGCTGGACCGTCTACATGCGGCGGGGCTACTACGACCCTGCCAGGGACAGGGGCTTCGGGTTCACGAAAATAGAGCAGAAGCACAACCTCACCATGAAGGCCGTCCAAGCCACCACGCAGTACCCGCGTCCGGGCGCCGCCGGGAAGCAGCAGATGAACGGGCGTCCGAACACCTACAACTACTTCACCGACGTGCTGCACGTGAAGTGCAGCGGATGGTGGATCTTCAGGACCTGCCGCGTCGACAAGGTCCAGGCCGTCCGGGCGGGAGTAGACTTCGGCGCCCAAATCCCGATGCTGCCCAAGGGCGTCATCACCGCCTACTGCGAAGGCGTGCAAGGGCGTTGTCCCGACTGGGTCAAGAACGCCATCAACATCTGATCCGAGTTGCCGGGAAAGGACCTTGCGATGAGCCGACGTCCCGTCCGGCCGGCCCGTACCCTGCCGGCCGCGGAGTGGTGGGCGCCGCTGCTCGTCGACCTGGGTGCCGTGCAGTGCGGGAGCACCGACCTCGGACTCTGCGTCCGTGACGTCGACCTCGCCTCCGGCCGGGCACGGGTGACCGTGCAATGGCCCGGCGTCCCCGGCGGCATCGAGCTCCTCCTGTCCGATCCCGAGGCCGGCCGCGACGCGCTCCTGCGGGAGATCGCCGCGGCCGGCCCCGCTCGGCTCCCCGCCGACGAGTTCCCTCCGCTCACCGGCCACGCCTGGCTCCTCGACGAGCTCGGGCGGCGCAGCGATGCCTGGTACGCGTACCTCGCCGAACCAGTCGACCTGCTCCGGGTCGTCACCGACGGACACCGCACCACGGATGTCGCCGTCGGGCGTACCGGTCGCGGTGACGTGGTGACGATCCATGTCCCTCTGGCCGGGCTGGGGGACGACGGCATGGACGTCGGCCTCGCCTACACCATCGTCGAGCGCGCCGTGAGCGCCGCAGCGCACGAGCTCCGGCCGGCCGGCACCGTGCAGGGCCGGCCCGCCTTCGTCACGCACCTCCCCGGCGAGGGTTAGCGCCCGAAGGGGCGCGGGGAACTGCGCGACCAGCCACCGACGGCCCGCAGTCGACCCACCACCCGAAGGTGCGGGGCGAAGCCCTGGGCAGCACGGCATCTGCGGGCGCGTCATGGCTGGTCGCGCAGTTCCCCGCGCCCCTGACGGGGCGCTGCGGTGCCGCGTGACGAAGATCCGCCGGACACGGCCCAAGGCACCACCGCCACCCCGTCCAACTCCACCACCGCCGCCTCGTCCCACAGCCGGGTCACCCCGACGACCGCCATCGCCGGGTAGTCGCGGCCCGCCAAGCGGCCCCAGACGGCGCCCAATTGGCGGGCGCACGCGCGGTAGTCCGCGACGTCCGTCGCGTAGACCGTCACGCGCGCCAGGTCGCGCGGCTCTCCGCCCGCCGCCCGCAGGGCCGCCAGCAGGTTCGTCAGGGCCTGCTCGAACTGTTCCGGCAGGCCGCCCGGCACCAGCCGGCCCTCCCCGTCCAGTGCCGTCTGTCCTGCGAGGAAGACCAGCCGGCCGCCTGCAGCGGTCACCGCGTGGGTGAAGCCGACGGGCGGCGGCAGGCCTTCCGGGTTCAGGCGGTGCAGGTGCGGTGTCATCGGTACAGCTCCCTCGCGATGATCGTGCGCTGGACCTCCGTCGCGCCCTCGTAGATGCGCGGGGCCCGTACCTCGCGATAGAGGTGTTCCAGGAGGTGGCCATGGCGGAGGGCGCGGGCACCGTGGAGCTGGACGGCGGAGTCGACGACGTACTGGGCGGTCTCGGTGGCGAAGAGCTTCGCCATCGCCGAGCGGCGGGCGATGCCGGGTTCCCCGGCGTCGTGGGCCGCTGCCGCCGCGTAGACCAGCAGGGCCGCGGCCTCGGTGCGGGTCGCCATCTCGGCGAGGCGGTGGGAGACGGACTGGAGGTCCTTCAACGGGCCGCCGAAGGCCCGGCGTTCCGCGGCGTGCGCGATCGTCGCGTCCAGCGCGGCGCGGGCCATGCCGACCGCGAACGCGCCGACGCTCGGGCGGAAGAGGTCGAGGGTCGCCATGGCCACCCGGTAGCCCTCCCCCACCTCGCCGATCACGTCGTCCGGTGCCACCGGCACCGCGTCGAAGGCGAGGGTGCCGATGGGGTGCGGGCTGAGCATGTCGAGCGGTGTGCCGTGCAGGCCCGGGCGGTCGGCGGGGACGAGGAAGGCCGTGATGCCGGAGCGGCGGCCCTTCCGCGTCCCGCCCGCCTCCCCCGTCCGCGCGAAGACCGTGTACACGTCCGCGTCCGGGGCGTTGGAGATCCAGCACTTCTCGCCCGTCAGCCGCCAGCCGCCACCGGCCGCCGGAACCGCCCGCAGTTCCAGTGCGGCCGCGTCCGAGCCCGCGCCCGGCTCGCTCAGTGCGAAGGCCGCGACCGTGCGGCCGGCCGCCACCTCCGGGAGCCAGCGGGAGCGCTGTCGCGCGGTGCCGTGGCGGGCGACCGGGTACGCGCCCAGGCCCTGCAGGGCGAGGGCCGTCTCCGCCTCCGTGCACTCCCGTGCCAGGGACTCCCGCAGGAGGCAGAGGTCCATGGCCCGGACGGGGGTGCCGTCCGGAGGGAACACCCGGCTCAGCAGGCCGAGTTCACCCAGGGCCGCCACCAGGGGCCTGTTGACGCGTCCCGGCTCGCTCTTCGGCGTCAGCGGGCGCAGCCGTTCCGCAGCCAGCGCACGCAGCTCGGCGCACCACGCCTGTTGCTCCCGGTCCAGTGCGAACGGCATCGCCATCGATCGTTCCCCCTCACCCTCCGACCCATATCGCGCTCTGTTGACTGTCGTCATCAACTCGATACGCTGACAGCGGATCGGTAGCGACACAAGACCCCCGACGACCTCCCCCAAGGGGGCGCATCCGCCATGGAGTTCATGCCGTCCGCCCACGTCGACACCTTCGCCCGCGACCACCTCCCGTCCCCCGACCGGTGGCCCGGGCTCCGGCCCCTCCCCCACCCCGCGCGCCTCAACTGCGGCGCGGAGCTGCTGGACGGCACGATCGCGCGGCTCGGAGCGGACCGGCCCGCCGTCCTTGACGGCGCCGGCGGCGTGTGGACGTACGGGGAACTCAAGGAGAACGTCGACCGGATCGCGCACACCCTCACCGACGACCTGGGCGTCCTGCCCGGACACCGCGTCCTCCTCCGCGGGCCCACCACGCCCTGGCTGGCGGCCTGTTGGCTGGCGGTGATGAAGGCCGGGGCCGTCGCCGTGACCGTCCTCGCCGCACAGCGGCCCCGCGAACTCGCCACGATCTGCGGCATCGCCGACATCCGGCACGCCCTCTGCGACACCCGGTCGACGGACGGCCTGACGAACGCGCATATACCACACTTGCGCATCACGCCGTACGGGGGCGGCACGGCGGACGACCTGCTGTGGCGCGCCGTGCACAAACCCCCGTCCTACGCTCCGGTGGAGACCTCCGCGGACGACGTCGCCCTCATCGCCTTCACCTCGGGAACCACCGGACGGCCCAAGGCCTGCGCCCACTTCCACCGCGACGTGCTCGCCGTCGCCGACACCTTCTCCGCCCAAGTGCTGCGACCGCGCCCCGACGACGTCTTCGCCGGCAGCCCGCCCCTGGGGTTCACGTTCGGGCTCGGCGGGCTCGTCGTCTTCCCGCTGCGCGCGGGCGCGTCGACCGTGCTGGCCGACTGGGGCGGACCGGAGCGGCTGCTCGGCGACGTCCAACGCCACCGGATATCCGTGCTGTTCACCGCCCCGACCGCCTATCGCAGCATGCTCGGAGCACTCCACGGCCACGACCGCCCCTACGACGTCTCGTCGCTGCGCAGATGCGTCTCCGCGGGCGAGCACCTGCCCGCCGCCCTCTGGCACGACTGGCACCGGGCGACCGGGCTGCGCCTCATCAACGGCATAGGCGCCACCGAGATGCTGCACATCTTCATCTCCGCCGCCGACGAGGCCGCCCGCCCCGGCGCCACCGGCCTGCCCGTACCGGGTTACGAGGCCTGTGTCCTCGGGCCCGACGGGCGCCCGGTCCCCGACGGGCGGCCGGGACTGCTGGCCGTCCGCGGGCCGACCGGGTGCCGCTACCTGGTCGACGCGGATGCCGGCGCGGACGCCTATGCGAGGCAGCGCGACTACGTGCGCAACGGATGGAACATCACCGGCGACACCTACATCCGCGACACGGACGGCTACTTCACCTTCGTCGCCCGCGCCGACGACATGATCGTGTCCGCCGGCAACAACATCGCCGGCCCCGAGGTCGAGGAGGCCCTGCTGCGCCATCCCGACGTGCGGGAGGCGGCCGTCGTCGGACGGCCGGACGCACACCGGGGTGCGATCGTGGTGGCTTATGTGGTGCTACGGGACGGAGTGCCGCGCGGTCCCGAAACCGTCGCGAGACTACGGGAGTTCACCAAAAAGGAGATCGTTCCCTACAAGTGCCCTCGCGAGATCGTGTTCCTCGATACCCTGCCCCGCACGCCAACCGGCAAACTGCAGCGGTTCCGGCTCCGCTCCGGCCCTTTACAGTTTCCCCGTGACTGACCAGCAACCGCCCCACACTCCACGGTCCCTCATCGTCACCTTCTACGGCGCCTACGGCCGCGGCAGCACCGGAACACCGGCCGGACCGGTGCCGATCGCGGCACTGATCCGGCTGCTGGGCTCGGTGGGCGTGGACGCACCCTCGGTGCGGTCCGCCGTCTCCCGCCTCAAGCGGCGCGGGCTGCTCGTATCCGGCCGCACGGCGTCCGGTGCGGCCGGATACGGGCTGTCCAACGCCGCCCGGCAGCTCCTGGAGGACGGCGACCGGCGCATCTACGGCCGCCCGTCGGCCCGTTCGGGCCAGGGCTGGCTGCTGGCGGTCTTCTCCGTCCCCGAAGAGGAGCGCCACAAGCGGCACTTGCTGCGCTCCCGGCTCGCCCGGCTCGGCTTCGGGACGGCCGCGCCCGGGGTGTGGATCGCACCGGCCCATGTGCACGACGAGACGCGGCACACGCTGGAACGGCTGGGCCTGTCGGGGTACGTGGACCTGTTCCGCGGCAGCCACCTCGGCTTCGAGCCGACCGTGGAGTCGGTGGCGCGGTGGTGGGACCTGGAGGCGCTCGCCAAGCAGCACCGGACGTTCCTGGAGACGCACGAGCCGGTGCTGCGGCGCTGGTCCCGCAGGCGGCCGGTACCGGCGGAGGCGGCGTACCGGGACTATCTGCTGGCGCTGGACTCGTGGCGGCGCCTGCCGTACGCCGACCCCGGGCTGCCGGCGGGGCTGTTGCCGTCCGACTGGCCCGGGGGGCGGGCGTCACGGGTCTTCGCGGCGCTGCACGGGCGGTTGCGGGATGCGGGGGAGGAATTTGTGACGCCGGTGCTGTGAGGGGACCCAAGCCCCCGGTTCGGGGGCTGCGCCCCGTCAGGGGCGCGGGGAACTGCGCGACCAGCCACGACGCGCCCGCAGCCGAGTCCCCCAGCTACCGCTGGGGGTGCCCCAGGGGGCTTCGCCCCGGACCCCTGGGGTGGTACGTCGGCTGCAGGCCGTCGGTGGCTGGTCGCGCAGTTCCCCGCGCCCCTGACGGGGCGCCGTGGTGCCGTGTGACGAAGATCCGCCGGACACGGCAGAGGGGCGCAGCCCCCTACCCCCTCCGCCCCGTGGGCGGACGCCTGCTCCCCGCCCGGTACGGCACCGGCCACACCGCACCCGGCCCCTCATACCCCTGCTCCGCCGCCGCGTGGAGGGTCCAGTGCGGGTCGTACAGGTGCGGACGCGCGAGCGCGCACAGGTCCGCGCGGCCCGCCAGGATCAGGGAGTTGACGTCGTCCCACGACGAGATCGCCCCCACCGCGATCACCGGCACCCCGGCCTCGTGCCGGATCCGGTCCGCGAACGGGGTCTGGTACGAGCGCCCGAACGCCGGACGCTCCTCGGGGACCACCTGCCCCGTGGAGACGTCGACGGCGTCGGCCCCGCGGGCCGCGAACGCCCGGGCGATGGCGACCGCGTCGTCGCCCGTCGTGCCGCCCTCCGCCCAGTCGGTCGCGGAGATGCGTACCGTCATGGGCCGTTCCGCGGGCCACGCGGCCCGCACCGCGTCGAAGACCTCCAGCGGGTAGCGGAGTCTGGCGTCGAGGCTGCCGCCGTACGCGTCCGTGCGGTGGTTGGTGAGCGGTGACAGGAAGCCCGACAGCAGGTAGCCGTGGGCGCAGTGGAGTTCCAGCAGGTCGAATCCGGCCCGTGCCGCGGCCCCGGCCGCTGCCGCGAACTGTTCGCGGATCACGGTCATTTCGGGCGCGGTCAGCGCATGCGGCGTCTGGTTGACGCCCGCGCGGTACGGGATCGCCGACGCCGCCACGACGGGCCAGTTGCCGTCGGGCAGCGGCTGGTCGATGCCCTCCCACATCAGCCGGGTCGAGCCCTTGCGACCGGAGTGGCCGAGCTGGACGCCGATGGCGGTGCCCGGGGCCCGGTCGTGGAAGAAGTCCGTGATGCGGCTCCAGGCCTCCTCGTGCGCGGGCGCGTACAGGCCCGCGCACCCCGGCGTGATCCTGCCCTCCGCACTGACGCACACCATCTCCGTCATCACCAGCCCGGCGCCGCCCAGCGCCCGCGCGCCGAGGTGGACGAGGTGGAAGTCGCCGGGAGTGCCGTCGACGGCGGAGTACATGTCCATAGGCGAGACGACCACCCGGTTGCGCAGGGTCAGTCCGCGCAGCCGGAAGGGAGTGAACATCGGCGGTGTCCCGGCCGGAACGCCGGCCTCGCGCTCGACCGAGGCGACGAAGCCGGGGTCGCGCAGGCGCAGGTTGTCATGGGTGACCCGGCGGCTCCGGGTGAGCAGGTCGAACGCGAACCGCCGCGGCGGGCCCCCGATGTGGACGGGGAGGTCTTCGAACCACTCCAGGCTCGCGCGGGCGGCGCGCTGCGTGGACTCCACCACCGGGCGCCGCTCGGCCTCGTACGCGGCCAGGGCCGTGGCGACGTCGGGCTGCCGGTCCAGCCGGTCGGCCAGGGCCACGGCGTCCTCGACGGCCAGCTTGGTGCCGGAGCCGATGGAGAAGTGGGCGGTGTGGGCGGCGTCGCCGAGCAGGACCGTGTTGCCGTGCCACCAGCGCTCGTTGACGACAGTGCGGAAGGCCGTCCAGGCCGAGCGGTTGGAGTGCAGCGGTCGGCCGTCGAGGAGGTCCGCGAAAAGGGCGCCGCACCGTTTCAGGGTCTCGGCCTCGTCGCACCGGTCGAATCCCGCGCGCCTCCACACCTCCTCGCGCATCTCGACGATGACGGTGCTGGAACCGGCGTCGTACGGGTACGCGTGCAGCTGCACGATGCCGTAGTCGGTCTCGGCGAACTCGAAATGGAAGGCGTCCAGCGGGAGTTCGACGGAGAGCCATATGTAGCGGCAGCGGTGGGTGGTCAGCGTGGGACGTAAGTGGTCACGGTGGGTGTCGCGCGTCCGGCTGTGGACGCCGTCGGCGGCGATCACGAGGTCGTACGAGCGCGCAAGTTCCGTCGCAGGCGGAGCCTCCGTGCGGAAGCGGAGGCCGACGCCGAGGGTGCGGCAGCGCTCGTGGAGGATCTCCAGGAGCCGGTGCCGGCCGAGGGCGGCGAAGCCGTGGCCGCCGGAGCGCAGCACCGTGCCGCGGCGGACGACGTCGATGTCGTCCCAGCGTACGAACTCCCGTTGCAGCACGGCGAAGACGACCGGGTCGGCGCCCTCCATGCCGTCGAGCGTCTCGTCGGAGAAGACGACGCCGAAGCCGAAGGTGTCGTCGGGGGCGTTGCGTTCCCAGAGGGTGATCTCGCGTTCGGGTGCGCGCTGTTTGAGCAGGGCGGCGGCGTAGAGGCCGCCGGGCCCGCCGCCGATGACGGCGACGCGCTGCGCGGCCGGTGCGCTCATCGGCCCTGCCACTTGGGCGGCCGCTTCTCGGTGAAGGCGGCGTGGAACTCGGCGTAGTCGGCGCCGTTCATCAGCAGTGCCTGTGTGGTGGCGTCGAGTTCGACGGCGGCGGAGAGCGGCATGTCGAGTTCGGCGGTGAGCAGGGCCTTGGTCTGTGCATGGGCGAGGGCGGGCCCGTCGGCGAGACGGCGGGCGAGGGCACGGGCGGCGGCGGGGGCACCCCCTGTGTCCGTCAACTGACTCACCAGCCCGATGCGTTCGGCCTCCTCGGCCTGGACCGGTTCGCCGAGCATGAGCAGCCGCGTGGCATGGCCGAGGCCGACGACGCGGGGCAGCAGGTAGGCGGCGCCCATGTCGCCCCCGGAGAGGCCGACCTTGGTGAAGAGGAAGACGAAGCGCGCGGTCGGGTCGGCGACGCGGAAGTCCGCGGCGAGCGCGAGCACGGCGCCCGCGCCGGCGGCCACCCCGTGCACGGCGGCGATCACGGGGAACGGGCAGCTGCGCAGGGCCTGGACGACCTGGCCGGTCATCCGGTTGAAGTCCAGGAGCTGCCGGGTGTCCATGGCGAGGGTGGCGCCGATGATCTCGTCGACGTCCCCGCCGGAACAGAAGCCGCCTCCCTCGCCGCCGAGGACGAGGGCGCGCACGCCTCCGTCCCGGGCGAGTTCGGGCAGCAGGTCGCGCAGGTCGGCGTAGGCGCCGAAGGTGAGGGCATTGAGCCTGCCGGGCCGGGTGAGGGTGACGGTCGCGACTCCGGCGTCGAGGGCGAGGCGCAGGTGCCGCCACTCCTCGACGCCGGTGCGGGATGCGGAGCCGGTGAACGGACTCATCGGGCGTCCTCCTTCGACCGAAGGGAGGTGCGGAGTGCCTGCCCGGCGAAGTTATCACCGCTCCGTGACTGTCGTCACGAGTGCGCGATAGGAATTGGGACGTACTGCCGCCCAGCGTCTGCGGGTTGTCGGTGGCTGGTCGCGCAGTTCCCCGCGCCCCTTCGGGGCACTCAGTCCCCCAACGATGCCACCATCAGCGCCTTGATGGTGTGCATGCGATTCTCCGCCTCGTCCCAGACCACCGAGTGGACGGACTCGAAGACCTCGTCCGTGACCTCCAGCGCGGTCAGCCCGTGCCGCTCGTGGATCTCGCGGGCCACCGAGGTGCCCAGGTCGTGGAAGGCCGGCAGGCAGTGCAGGA
The DNA here is from genome assembly GCF_047456005.1 of Streptoverticillium reticulum. Classification (NCBI taxonomy): domain Bacteria; kingdom Bacillati; phylum Actinomycetota; class Actinomycetes; order Kitasatosporales; family Streptomycetaceae; genus Streptomyces; species Streptoverticillium reticulum. The sequence goes on from NZ_CP179755.1 coordinate 2,260,311, forward strand.
ACTTCACCGCCGGGTTGCCCGTCGCGTGCAGGACGTCCATGGTCACGGCGTACGGGGCGAGCAGGGCGATCCGGGCGTCCCACACCTCCTTGGGCTCGCCCATCGACACCCACACGTCGGTGGCGATGAAGTCGGCGCCGCGCACGCCCTCCCCGACGTCCTTGGTGAGCGTGATCCGCGCGCCGCTGGTCTCGGCGATCCGGCGCGCCTGGGCCACCACCTCGGCGGACGGCCACAGTTCCTCGGGCGCCACGATGCGGACGTCCATGCCGAGCAGGGCACCGGTGACGAGGTAGGAGTTGCCCATGTTGTACCGGGCGTCGCCGAGGTAGGCGTAGGCGACGCGCTCCAGCGGCTTGCTGGTGTGCTCGGTCATGGTGAGCACGTCGGCCAGCATCTGGGTGGGGTGCCACTCGTCGGTGAGGCCGTTGAAGACGGGGACGCCCGCGTGGGCGGCCAGCTCCTCGACCGTCTCCTGGCCGTGGCCGCGGTACTCGATGGCGTCGAACATCCGGCCGAGCACCCGTGCGGTGTCCCTGACGGACTCCTTGTGGCCGATCTGCGAGCCCGCGGGGTCCAGGTAGGTGGTGGAGGCGCCCTGGTCGGCGGCGGCGACCTCGAAGGCGCAGCGGGTGCGGGTGGAGGTCTTCTCGAAGATCAGCGCGATGTTCCGGCCCTGGAGCCGACGCTCCTCAGTGCCCGCGCGCTTGGAGGCCTTGAGCTCGGCGGCCAGCTCGATCAGGCTGTGGAACTCCTTGGCGGTGAGGTCCGTTTCCTTGAGGAGGTGGCGGCCCTTGAGGTCTGTCGCCATGGGGTGGCTCCTAGGTCTGACAACTGCACGGGATATGGAAGCTCATACAAGTTTTCGTATCATTATGCACACCCTCACCTGCCGCCCCTATACCGCGTCCCGTTCGACCGGGCAGCTCATGCACCTCGGCCCTCCCCTGCCCCGGCCCAGCTCGCTGCCCGGGATGGTGATGACCTCGATGCCGTGCTTGCGCAGGTAGGTGTTGGTGGTGGCGTTGCGCTCGTAGGCGACCACGACGCCCGGCTCCAGGGCCAGCACGTTGCAGCCGTCGTCCCACTGCTCGCGCTCGGCCGCGTGCACGTCCTGCCGGGCGGTCAGGACGCGGATCGAGTCCAGCCCCAGGGCGGCGGCGATGGCGCGGTGCATGTGCTCCGGCGGGTGGTCGGTGACCTTCAGCTCCCGCTCCCCGGCGCCGGGCTCGATGGTGTACGAGCGGAGCATGCCGAGGCCCGCGTACTGCGTGAACGTATCGCCGTCCACCATGGTCATCACGGTGTCCAGGTGCATGAACGCTCGCCGCTTGGGCATGTCCAGCGCCACGATCGTCTTCGCCGAGCCCGCGGCGAACAGCCCGCGGGCCAGCATCTCCACCGCCTGCGGAGTCGTCCGCTCGCTCATGCCGATCAGCACGGCACCGCGGCCGATGACGAGCACGTCGCCGCCCTCGATGGTGGACGGATAGGCCGACTGCCCCTCGCACCAGACGCGGAAGTCGCCCATGGCGAAGAGCGGGTGGTGCCGGTAGACCGCCTCGTAGTGCACGGTTTCGTGCCAACGGGCGGGCCAGCGCATCGCGTTGATGCTCACGCCGTCGTATATCCATGCCGAGGTGTCGCGGGTGAAGAGGTGGTTGGGCAGCGGGTTCAGGAGGAAGTCGTCCAGGTCCATGGCGTGGAAGCGGATGGAGACGGGCTCGGCGTGCCGCTCCAGGAACTCCCGCTTGGTCATGCCGCCGATGAGCCACGACGTCAGCTCGGCCTCGGACATCCCGTCGAAGGCGGCCCGCAGATGCCCGGTGGCCAGGGGGCCGAACTCCTTCTCGTCGAAGACTCTGTCCAGCACCAGGGAGCGGGCCCGGGGCGCCTGCAGGCTCTCCTGCAGCAGGTCCTGGAAGAGGTGCACCTCGACGCCGCGCTCGCGCAGCACGTCGGCGAAGCCGTCGTGCTCGGCGCGGGCACGGCGCACCCACAGCACGTCGTCGAAGAGGAGGGCGTCCTTGTTCGACGGGGTGAGGCGCTTGAGCTCCAGGTCCGGGCGGTGCAGGATGACGCGGCGCAGCCGCCCGGCCTCGGAATCGACGTGGAATCCCATGCCTCCATCCTCGCCCCGGAGCGGGGTGAATACTCGGCATGGACGGCACGGAGTGCCGCGCGGCTGCCGCCCCGGGGCGAGTCCGGTGGATCTTCGCGCCCCGAAGGGTCGCGGGGAACTGCGCGACCAGCCACGACGCACCCGCAGATGGCGTGCTGCCCCGGGGCTTCGCCCCGGACCCCCAGGGTGGTGCGTCGACTGCGGGCCGTCGGTGGCTGGTCGCGCAGTTCCCCGCGACCCTGACGGGGCACAGCCTCAGGGCAGCGGGCGCGCCGGCGCGTACCAGACCTGTTCCGCAGGAACGTCCACCAGCTCGCGCTCGGGCCAGCGCAGCGCGGTCAGGCGGCCACCGAAGACGGCTCCCGTGTCGAGGCAGACGGTGTTGTTCAGCCACGTCGCCGTGCGCATCGGGGTGTGGCCGTAGACGACGGCGGCGCGGCCGCGGTAGTCCTCGGCCCACGGGTGGCGCACGGGCAGGCCGTACTCGTCCGTCTCGCCCGTGGTCCTGCCGTACAGGGCGTGCGCGCGGACCCGGCCCGACGTGCGGCCGTGGTACTTCTCGGGCAGCCCGGCGTGGCAGACGACGAGGCGGCCGTCGTCGAGGAGGTAGTGGCTGACCAGCGAATCGACGAACTCCCGCACCCGCCCGGGGAATTCCGGATCCCGCCGGCTCTCCCGCTCCAGCTGGGCGAGGGTCTCCGCGAGGCCGTTCGCGGCCGTGTTCCCGCGGCCGTCGAGGCGGCGACCGAGCTTGTTCTCGTGGTTACCGGCGACGCACAGGGCGTGACCGGCGGCGACCATGCCCATCACCAGGCGCAGCACACCGGGGCTGTCCGGGCCGCGGTCGACGAGGTCGCCGACGAACACGGCGGTGCGCCCTGCCGGGTGGACGGCACCGACGGGCCGGCCGGCCGCGTCGCGGGTGAGGGCGTAACCGAGCGCGGTGAGCAGGCTCTCCAGCTCGGAGCGGCAGCCGTGCACGTCGCCGACGATGTCGAACGGACCGGTGAGACGGCGCAGATCGTGCGGGTTGCGCTCGCGGACGATCTCGGCCGCCTCGACCTCTTCGGCGCCGCGCAGGACGTGCACACGACGGCGGAAGCCCTCGCTCTCCAACCTGCCCAGGGAGCGCTGCAGTTCGCTCCGGTGCCGCTGAAGGGCCTGACGCGGCGGGGCGACCCGGCCGGGGCGGGCGGCGTTGCGCTCGGCGCACACGTGCTCGGGGACGTCGAGGACGACGGCGACGGGCGGCACGTCGTGCTCGCGGGCCAGCCGGAGGAGTTCCTTGCGGCTCTCCGGCCGGACGTTGGTCGCATCGACGACGGTGAGGCGACCGCGGGCCAGCCGCTTGTCGACGATGCAGTGCAGCACCTCGAAGGCGGCGGCGCTCGCACTCTGGTCGTCCGCGTCGTCACCGACCAGGGCACGGCAGAAGTCGGAGGAGACGACCTCGGTGGGCCTGAAGTGCCGTGCGGCGAAAGTGGACTTACCGGATCCGGTGGCCCCGACGAGCACCACCAGGCACAACTCGGGAACGGACAGGACGCGGGGAGTGACACGGGGCGTCACACGGGGAGTGTGGACGCCTCCCGCCTCGTTCGTGCTCATGCCGCCTCGCCTTCCTGCCTGGCCTGTCCGGCCTCGCCGCCGTCGCGCACCGGGTGTGACGGCGACGCCCCGACGGGCACGGCGGGCCGCGCCGACGGTGCACAGGACGGCGAAGATCACCTCACGCCCTGCCCACCCTATGACACGGGCCGTGCCCCGCCGGGGGCCGGTCCGCCGCCGATCACGGCGGCCAGCGCCGCGATCCGCTCCGGCCCCACACGGCAGCAGCCGCCCACGAGCCGCGCCCCGGCGGCCACCCACGCGCGGGCGAGCCCGGGCTCGAAGGTGGGACGCCCCTGCCAGTCCCGCGCCGCGGCATCCCACCCCTCCCCGCTGTTCGGATACACCACCACCGGCTTGCCCGTGACGCGCGCCGCCGTCTCCACCGCGGGGCCCACGTCGTACGGATCGCAGCAGTTGACCCCGACGGCGATCACCTGCTCGTTCCCCGCGGCCAGGGCGAACGCCTCCGCCAGCGGCTGCCCGGCCCGGGTGCGCTCCCCGGAGGCGCTGAACGTCAACCACACCGGCACCCCGCACCCCTGCACCGCCCGCAGCAGCGCCTCGGCCTCGGCGGCGTCCGGCACCGTCTCCAGCGCGAGCACGTCCGGCCCGGCCGCGGCCAGCGCCGCGACCCGCGGCCGGTGGAACCGCTCCAGCTCGGCCACGCCCAGCCCGTACCGCCCGCGGTACTCGCTGCCGTCCGCGAGCATCGCCCCGTACGGCCCGACGGACGCGGCCACCCACACCTCGTCCTCCGCCCGGGACGCCGCCCGCCGGGCCAGGGCGACACTGCTCCGCAACAGCGCCGCGGCCTCCTCCCGCCCCTTGCCCCGGCGGGCGAACCCCTCGAACGTGGCCTGGTAGCTGGCCGTGATGAGCACCCGCGCCCCGGCCCGCACATACGCCAGGTGCGCCTGCTCGATCTGCTGCGGATCGTCGGCGAGCAGCCGGGCCGACCACAGCTCGTCGGACAGATCACAGCCCTGCGCCGCCAACTGGTTGGACAGCCCGCCGTCCAGGACGAGCGGTCCGCGCGCCAAGGCGTCGGCGAGCGGTACGGAAGGCGCGGGCATCGGGTGCTCCTCTCCTTGGTTCTCCTCGGTTCTCCTCGGTTCTCCTCGGTTCTCCTCGGTCCCGGGGTGCCGTGGTCTCAGCCCAGCTGGGACATGACCTGGGAGGAGATCAGCTCCAGGTGGTCCAGGTCGTCCAGGTCGAGGAGTTGGAGGTAGATCCGGGAGGAGCCGACCACCGCATAGCGGCCGATCTTCTCGACCACCTCGGCCGGGGAGCCCGCCAGACCGTTCGCCTTGAGCTCGTCCACCTCGCGGCCGATGGCGGCGGCCCGCCGGGCCACCTCGGCATCGTCCTTGCCGACACAGACCACCAAGGCGTTGGAGTACACCAGCTCGTCGGCCTTGCGCCCGGCAGCCTCGGCCGCCGCCCGGACCCGGCCGAACTGCCGCTCCGTGTCCTCCAGGGATGCGAAGGGGATGTTGAACTCGTCGGCGTACTTCGCGGCCAGCCGCGGCGTACGCGAGGCACCGTGACCACCGATCAGCACCGGCACCCTGCCCTGCGCGGGCTTGGGCAGCGCAGGGGAGTCGACGAGCCGATAGTGCTTCCCGTCGAAGCTGAAGGTGCTGCCCACCTCCGTCTCCCACAGACCCCTGACGATGGCCAGCTGCTCCTCCAGGCGGCCGAACTTCTCCCTTGGGAAGGGAATGCCGTACGCGGTGTGCTCCTCCTCGAACCAGCCCGCCCCCAGGCCCAGCTCGACCCGGCCGCCCGACATCTGGTCGACCTGGGCCACCTGGATCGCGAGGACCCCGGGCAGCCGGAACGTCCCCGCGGTCATCAGCGTGCCCAGCCGGATGCGGCGGGTCTCCCGGGCGAGCCCGGCCAGGGTGATCCAGGCGTCGGTCGGCCCGGGCAGACCGTCCGCGGAACCCATGGCGAGGTAGTGGTCGGAGCGGAAGAAGGCGTCGAAACCCAGGTCCTCGGTGGCCTTGGCGACGGTGAGCAGAGTGTCGTAGCTCGCCCCTTGCTGGGGCTCGGTGAAAATGCGCAGGTCCATCCCTCCATCCTGCCTGCTCGAACGTGCGTCAACCGATCAGCACCCGACCCGCCCCGCCCACCTCGGTCGGGTGAATTTCCGTCACCTCCGCCGACCGTCGGACCGCCCGCCAGTATCCGGCGCGCCCGGTGATCGTTGGCTCGGGCGGAGCCGGACCGCCCGGCACCCGCGCCGGTGTCCGCTGCCGGAGACGACGACCGCAACACCGCCCGCCCGCACCGGGAGGGCCGGGGCCGAGGAGGCCACCATGACCCAGGGAGCCGTGCCCGACGAGGCAGTGCCGAGCGAGGCCGCTTCCCCGCAGCAGGATGCACCGAAGGGCCTGCTGCAGCAGATGGAGGAGCTGATGGCAGCGCTGAACGCCAACCTGTCGCAGCTCGACGCCGACCTTCAGTCCTCGGCCCAGCGCTTCCCGCCCGGGGCGGAGCCTGCGCACGACGCGGGCGGCGCCGGCCCGGACACCGCGGCCGGGGACCGCACCGAGGGCTGACCGGCCGCTTGGCCGTGCGGGCTTCATGCGGCACCCCCGTGCTCCCGCAGGGCGAGCCGTCTCAGCAGGGCGCCCACCCGGTCGCTGGTCTCGTCCGCGGCATCGATGGCCTCGATGCACTGCCAGTACACGGCATCCTCCTCGCAGACGCAGGCGACGCCCACCAGGGCTATGCCCACCTCGCCGAGGAGATCGCCCAGTTCCCTCAACGCCTGCCACGGGTCTCGCACTTCGGAGAGCTGCGACGCCCGTAACACTCCGGCGCGCAGCGTGATCTGCCGCAGCGCGCCGGAGGCCCTGCCGCCCGCCTCGCTGAGGCCGCCGGCCGCGGCCCGGGCCTCGAAGGGCCCGTGGACCGTCAGGTGGCTGCCGACCGCCTCGGCCAGCGCCTGTGTCTGCCATGCCTCGACCACGATCTCGCGCACCGTCCTGGCCTGCGCCAGGGCGGCCTGCGTGGTCTTGATCAGCCGCACCGCGTCCATGCCCCGTCCCCCACATTTTCCGACTGCGCACTCTCACTACCCAGAGTGATGACTAACTGCCGGAAAAGCCAGGGGAATTCAGAAATCTGTGGATACCAAATCGGGTGTGGATAACTCAATCACTCCGGAGAGTGACGATCGCCATGATCGCCGCCCGCACCGGGCCCCCGCCCTCCTACCGGAAACCGCCGCTCGTTGCGGTCGATCTTCGCGGAGAGCGCGGCCAGCGCATCGATCCCCAGCACCTCGCAGAACTGCAACAGGTAGGCCAGCACGTCCGCGACCTCGTCCTCGACCCGCGCCGCCGTCCCCGCATCCGCCATCACCCGGGCCGACTGCTCCGGCGTCAACCACTGGAAGATCTCGACCAGTTCGGACGCCTCGACGCTCAGCGCCGCGGCGAGGTTCTTGGGCGTGTGGAACGGCTGCCAGTCGCGCGCCGCGGCGAACGCGGCGAGGCGCTGCTGCAACGCCCTCACGTCCGCGGCGCCACCGCTCGCGTCGTCGCCGCACTCGCCCCGCCGCCCATCGCGTCCGTCGCGTCCCTTTTCTTCACGCTCATCCATCACACCCCAGGTCTACCATCGACGCCCCCTCCACCTCCTCCGCCATCGCACCCGCCTCCCCGCGCACCGTCCCCACCAGCCGGATGTGCCCCCGGTGACACATCCGCCCCGCCAGTTCCAGCAGTTCCCGCGCCTGGTGCGGGTCCAGGCATCGGTCCAGCCCGTCCGCCAGCACCGTCAGCACCTGGCGGGCCGGCAGCACCTCGGTCACCGGCTCCACGGCCAGCACCCCGGGGCCGGTCAGCAGGACCAGGCACAGCGCCAGGTACCGCAACTCCCCGTCGCCCAGCCGCTCCAACGGCGTGGCCGCCCCCGCGCTGCGGGCCAGGACGGCCCGCACGAAGCCGCCCTCCAGCCCCTGCACCGACAGCCCCTCGACCTGCCCGCGGCACCCCGCCTCCGCCGCCGACACCAGCGCAGCGTGCCGGGTGACGCACTCGCTGCGGGTACGGCCCAGGACCGCGGCAACGTTGTCGCAGGCGCTGCGCAGCCGCCCGTCGCGCGCGGCGACGGGGGCGCGCATCAGCTCCGGGCGCGGGTCGCAGGCGAAGACCGAGCGCAGCGCGATCAGGACCTGTTCGGCCGCGTCGAGCACCATGCGCTGCCCCGCGGTCTTGCCGGCGACGCGCAGCGGCAGCAGCGCCGTGCCGAGCCGGTCGTCGGGCAGGGGTGCCCGGGTGACGGGCACGGACCCGGCCGTGTGCCAGGCGGCCTCGACGCGGGGCTGTTCCGGGTCGCGCAGCGCCGTGGACAGCAGTGTCCGCCCCGAGCCGGTCAACCGTTCGCCCACCACGCGCAGTTCGGGCTCGGCCTGCACCGCAACGTCCAGCTTCACCGGTCCCACGGGCCCCTCGACCGTGCAGCCGATCCGGAACCCGCGCCTCCCCTGGGCGTCCGGCCTGGCGTGCTGCGGCACGCACGCGCCGGCACCGCCGGCCACGGGGACGAGGGCCTCTTCGAGGGTGTCGCCGCCGGCGAGCCGGGCGAGGGCCTCGTAGGCCTGCAGGGCACTGGACTTGCCGCTGCCGCTCGCGCCCCGGAAGAGGGTCAACGGGGCAAGCCGGAAGACGGCGTTGCGGTGGGATTTGAAGGCGGAGAGCCGGAGTTCGGTGACGGTGGGCCGCTCGAAGACGGCGGCCGGTCGGGCACGGTGTGTGTCCATGCCCGGACCGTATGCGGCGACCGTTCAGCCAAACCGTTTCAGCTGATCACTCTTCCTACGATCGGGGTACCCGGACCCCACCTCGGTTCCTTCGGGTGCGAGAAGGAAGACGTTGGTGTCGATCCGGTGCATCCCGCAGCCCAGGCCGAAGACCACGCCGCTGGCGAAGTCGAGGATCCGCCGGGCGACCTCGGTGTCGGCACTGGTGAGGTCGAGCACCACCGGCACCGCATCCATCAAATGCTCGGCGACCTCTCGTATGTCTGCGAAGAACTGCACGCGCAGAACGACCAGACGCCGCCGGTCCCGCCCCGTCTCCTCCTCGGGCAGGGCCCTGTGGTCTGGCCAGGACGGCCAGGCGTGGTGCCCGCGCAGCGGGACCACTTCGGCAAGCCCTTCCCACTGCTCATCGGTGGCCTCGGACCTGTTCACCGGCTCACCCCTCCGGGGAACGTGCTGACTATGTACATCCCGCGATTCTAGGGACAACCGGCCCCATTCGGCCCAATGACACGCGCCGTGCGGGCGTGCTCCGCCGCGGGGGCGCGTCACTTCCGCTGTCGCAACAGCTGTTGACGGTCCGGTGGATCGCCGCGCAGTCAGCTCGTCAGCAAGGCAGCATCCCACACGCTCCCGCCGGACCGTGCAGCGGGCCGACCCGCGCGGGCGTCGGCGTACGAGAGCAGTGCGAGGGCGATGCCCGCGGCTCCGTCCAGCACGCCGGGGGCGTCGAGCGCCCGGGCCCCGGCGCCGGGCGGCAGGACCTGCCGGTAGCCGAAGGCGGCCTGCGGATCGAACCCGGCGGCGATCGCAGCGGCCATGGCGTCCACGTCCTCCCACAGCGTCGCGTCACCGGTTGCCGCGGCCGTCCGCACGCCCGCGTGCAGCAGACCCGACCGGCCGTGGCAGAGCGTCAGGTCCTCGCGCATGCCGGGCTCCGGCGGGCTGTGGAACGCCTCCCGCACAGCGCTGTGTGCCCGTTCCTGCACGGCCGGGTCCGCGAGCGCTTCGCCTGCGAGGTGAAGGGCCCGGGCGATGCCCGCCGTCCCGTAGCACCAGCCCGTGCCGGACCGCGGCACCCGCTCTCCCGACGCGGGCGCCGTCTCGTCCTCGAACGACACACGGCCCGGCCACCGGGCGCCCTCCGCGTCGCTGCGCTCCTTGCCCGTCACCCAGTCGGCCATGGTGCGCAGGGCGTCCTGCATGCCGGGCACCCGGTACCCCGCCAGGTACGCCAGCGCCAGCAGCGAGAGCGGACCGCAGATGCCGTGTGCGACACCGACGTTGAAGTCACCGCCCGGGAAGGTCTTGCGGTCGCGCTCGACGACGTACCGGTCAGGTGCGCACCACCAGCCCGGGACCTCGTGTCCTGCGACGCGGACGGGCCGTGCGAGACCGGTCAGCCAGATGAGTACGTCCGCGAGCACGTCGGCGCTGCGCCCATCGCCGTGCTCTGCGTTGAGCAGGAGGACACGTCCTTGACCTGCGAGGCCCGCGATCACGTCGTAGTCGGCGTACGACAGTCCGGGGCCGTCCGACCGGCGCCGGTCCGTCAGTTGTGAGGTCACCGCAGCCACATAGGAGGCGTGCACTTCGGCGCTGCGTGTCAGGAGTCGGGTGTATCCGCCTGATACGGCGGTCTGCAGCAGGGCGGGCAGCGTCAGATCGCCTGCGCCCGCCGGTCCGGCTTTCGCGGCCGCTGCTGCGGCAGCGGCCAGGTGGGCGTGTGCTGTGGCGGACGACCGCGGGTCGTCCTGGGCCAGGCGGGCGTGCAGCATGGCGATGCCGGCGTGACCGAGCAGCAGAGAGGACGGCCGCCAGCCGGGGAGCAGCAGTGCGGCCGGTGCGGTCTCGTACGCCCCGGCCGTCACGGCTGCGACCCGGGCGGGGTCGGCCAGGAGTCCGGCCACCTCGGCTGCGGTCTCCCGGGCCTGTTCGCAGGAGGGGAGCAACTGGCTCATCGGGCGTGCCTCTTCCTGTTCAGGTGCAGGGCGAGCCCTTCGAGAGCGGTCGCGTGCGCGAGCGTCTCCTGATCGCGTGCCGGGCCCAGGAGTCTGTTGCAGTGCATGTGCGCGAGGCTCAGCGCGGCCGTCGGCCGGCTCCTGCCGTGGTCCTCCGTTCCTGCCAGGACGTCGTGCAGGGCGTCCAGGGCGGCGGAGCGGCGCGACCAGTTCGCGGCGAGCCCCGGTACGGTCTCCAGCGCGGCAGGCGGCCGCGGGCGCCCGTGGTCGTCGAGCAGGTCGGCCACGTATGTCTTCCGGTCGCGCGGGACGTCGCCGCGCCGGGCCACGGCAGAGCCGCTCCGGAGCCAGGTCAGGGCCTCGTCCTCGGTGCCGAGCCGGGTGAGTACGGCGAGCACCCCCAAGGCGGCGAGGACGGAGGACGGAAGGGCGTCCGGCTCGCCGGACGTCGCGGTCAACTGCCCGAGCACGACGGCGCTGTCCGTGTGGAAGACCTGCTCGGCGTGGTGGATCGCGGCTGCGCCGCCGTACCGCTCGATCTCGGGGTCGTAGGTGTCCAGGACGAGCCGGCCGGCCAGCCCGGAACCGCGCAGTCGCTCCGCCCACTCCCGGAGTCCGGGCAGCAGCAGCGACCACAGCTCGGCCGGTTTCCCGTGGAAGCGCAGCCGCAGATGGGGGTCGGGGTCCGCGTAGCGCAGGAAGAACCAGGAGTCGGAACCGACCGCTGCGAGCCGTTCGGGATCCGTCAGCTCCGGCAGGTGCCGGGAGAGCACGCGGGGTTGCAGCGCCTCAGGCACGTAGATCTTCGCGTACAGCCACTCCCCGCCGGGGACGTGCACGCCGGCCGCGCGCTCTGGGACCGGGGCCGGGACGTGCTGCGACGCAGCGGACGGGGCCGACGCACCGGGCGCCCGCCGCCCGGCGACCGGGAAGACGAACTCGCTCGCGTGCGCGCCGTCCGGGCCGCACAGCCACTGTCGTCCTTCGTGTCCGCCGTACTGTTCCACGACGACGAGACCGGCAGGGCGTTTCAACTCGTCCTCCAGGACCAGCCGGTGCAGCGGGTCGTCGAGGTCGACGGCGATCCGGTTGTCCACGCGCGTGAGCAGGACGTGGCGCGGCACGCCCCACTGTTCCCGCCACCGCCGCACCTGCTCGGACCAGGCGGCGTCACTGCTGCCCACTGCGTCGGTCAACTGCCGGTCGGGCAGCCAGCGCGCGGGGAAGAGCACGGTCCTGCCGTACGTCACCCGCGGCTGGGCGGGGGCGGTGGAATACGGGCCCCAGGTCCACGGCAGGCACCACTCCTGTCCTTCCCGGCCGAGTTCCAGGAGGAAGCGTGCCGTGGGAGGAACATGCCCGCTCATCGGGTTGAGCATGGAGTACGACACCGGCCGCACCTTCTCCCCCGTGGCCGTGTCGACGAGGTGCAGCCGGTCGAGGTCGGCGTACACGGCCAGGCCGGGTGCGCGCAGGTCCGTCACCGTGCCGGCGGCTGCGGGGCCGACGCCGAGGGGGATGCGGTGCGGGAGCCATTGGGGGACGGTGGCCACGTTCGCCGAGCGCATCACGCGCGGCCGGTAGGCGACGCATGCCGTGCGGACGGTGTCCGCCGTGGCCTCGGCGCCGGTGCGGACGAGATCGCGGATGTGTCCGGCGCTCTGGCCGAGGACCGGTGCGAACCGGCTGAAGGTCGCCCCGGCCAGGGGTGAGCCCGGGTTGGCCCCCAGGACGAGCCGGAAGTCCCCCGCGCACAGTGCGTCCCAGCTGTCCGCCACCACTTCGGCTCCCACTTCCAGAGAGGCGGGTCGCGGTCGGGGGTCCTGCGGGGCGAGGGACCGCAGCGCCGCCTCGTCGAGCACGGCTTCGGGCACGGTTCCCGGAACGGCTGCGGCGCGGCGGGTGGCGTCGAGGAACAGCTCGCCCAGCACGCGGTCCCTGTGCTCGGCGTCGGGGTGCGGCTCCGGCGGGCCGCCGGGCTGTTGCCGGAACTCCTCCGGGAGGCCCAGTCCGCGGGCCTCGTCGAGCAGTTCCGGCAGCGGCACCTGCCGACCGGTCCCGTACCGCTCCAGGAAGCGCCCGTGGTAGGCGCGCAGTGCCGAACTGCCCGGCCGGGCCTGGGAGGTGCGCCACAGCGCCGTGACCGCGCGCTCGACCTCCCGGCCCACGCCGACGGGCAGCACGAGACGGGCGTCGAGCGCGAGATCCGTCTGGACGAGGTTCTCGGCAGGGTGCAGGGCCCGCATCCGCTCGCTCGCGGCCGTCAGTGCGGTGCCGCGGTCGGCGGGCCGCGCCGCGTCCAGGCCGGACAGTGCGGCACGGACCTCCCGCAGTTCCCCCGCGAGGAAGTGGTCGCAGCCGTGCAGGCGTTCCAGCACGTGTCCGAGGGGGTCGACGGCGTCGGGCGGCGGCATCAGGTCGCTGAGCAGGAACCGGCCGTGCACGAGCTGGGCGACCACGCGCTCGACAGCGCCATCGGGCGCGTGGGGGAAGCGTTCTGCGAGCTGCTTCACGAGCTCGGGCCAGGGCAAGGGCGCAGTCGCGCACTCGAGGGCGCACCGGACCACGCTCGTCATCCGCACGGAATGCGCCAACTGGCTGGATCCGTCGGCGTCGTAGAAGTCGAGGAGGACCAGCCTGCCGTCCCGCACCGTGTGCAGGTCGTTGGCGACCAGCCGGGTGCGCTCCAGGACGCCTGGCACCTTGGCCAGCTTGTCCACGACCGCGTTCAGCCATGCCGCGTCCGGCCGGCTGATGCTGCGGTGCTCGCTGCCGAGTTCCTGCACGGGTCCGGATTCGGACTCGGATTCTGACTCGGATTCGGCGAGGGCCACTCCCGCGAAGAATCCGAAGGGGGTGGGTCGACAGGTCATGCGCAGGCGGTACTTGACCAGGGAGACGAGGATCCGGCGCAGTCTCCTGGGCTTGAGTGGTTCCCCGTCCGCCGCCCGCCGGGCCTCCCCCGCGAGGCTCGGGCTCGCCAGGCCCACCGCCGCCATGAACGCCGCATCGGCCGTCAACTGCTCGATGCGCTTCCTGATGTGCCGCTCGTCCCCGACGGCCCCGCCGTCCCCCGCGGCGGGCCCGACGCCGGGCACTCCCGCGGCCGGCAGGGGCAGCACGGCCGCACGCAGCAATGCCACGCCCGCACAATCGAATTCGGCCTCGGCAGTCATTCGCACCCGTTCCCACGGCGCCGGTGCGGCGGGAAGCGCGGTGGTCCGCGCCTCCCGCCGCACACGGGTCAACTGGTCATTGACAAACGGCCGATCACTCGGCAGCGGTTGCTCAGTGGCAGTACATGACGGTCACCGGACACGACATGCAGGTGCCCGTGATGGTGACGCTGGTGTGCGGACCGAAGGCGGTCCCCTCCTGCGGCACGACCTCCAGGTCGAGGTCCAGGTCGAATTCCGTCTCGACTGCAATCGTCGTCATGACGCATACCTCCCATGGTGTTGTCGGCCCCGGGAAAACCCGCGAATGCAGAAGTCCCCCGCCGGGCCGCGGGACTTGGACCGGGCGCCATGCAGGGGCCTGGTTCCGCAGCAGACCATCAACGACGCGACGCGGTCTGGCAAGACAGCCGACTGCAGTTGAACCCGGGCCGTGACCACGGATTTTCTGCATCGTCCCACCGTGCCGCCGCCCGGGCCTCCGGCAACGGGCCCGCTTTCCACCCGCAGCCCCCATAAGGAATTGCATTGGAAACCCCAAGCCACCCTTATGCAGAGGGGCTAGAGAAGTCGTCGGCGATCAACTGAGGCTTTTTCCTTGACAGTCGACGAGACCCGGTGATTGCCTCACCCGTGGTTGATGCAACCTTCCCGGAGGACGGGGCGCAATATGCGGGAGTCCCCCGGGCCGTCAGAGTGCCCGGCGCATGTCGCCGAGGAGATGCCAGTGCATGCGGGGATGCAATCCGGTGAAGGCCCCTGCATGCCGCCGTATCGTGGAAACAGGGGGCGAAAGTGAAGGTTCTCCATGTGCTGGTCGGCGCGGAACTCGGCCTGTTAGGCGAGGAGATCGCCGATTACCTTGTGGATGCCGGCCACTTCGTCTATGCATGGGACGACGACCCGGCGGTCCGCAGCGGCATATGGCAACAGCGCTTCACGCACAATGCACGCGTCATCGAAAAAGACGCACCGGACATCCGGCGGATCGACTACGAGATCCGCCCGGCGGGAACCACGAGCCGCTCCGCCGCACCCGTGCTGGGGCTCGAGCTCCGCGCGGCGGCGGGACATTCGACGGCAGGCTGTCTCGTGCAGCTGCCCGGCAGCGAGGCGCTCGTCCGCAGCACCGTCTGCCGGGACAGCCCGCCCGACGGGGCCGCCGTCCCGCCGGCCGACGCCCTCCGGGCCACCCTGGCGGACGTCTGCGTCGACGCCCTGATCCACCTCACCCGCGAGGGCCACGACTCCCTGGAATTCCACCCCCGCCAGGAACGCCCGCACGACCTCGCCGAACTCCTGCGCTGGGAGACCGCCGCTGCCGCGCTCACCGGGCGCGCCCGCGCCGCCGACGCCCGCGAGGACCGTTTCGACATCACCGACGTCGCCGGAACGGGCCACCCGGACCACTCACCCGACGTCACCACGTACCGGCCGGACCTGCAGTCGACGCCCCTCACGGCGAAGCACCTGGAATGGCTCTGCGTCACCCTGCAGATGCTGCTCAACTCCCGTAAGACAGGCGTCTACGGCTACGACCTGATCACCCGCCACGGCAAGGCGCGCAAACACGTCGAGGCCGACCGGTATTTCCACTCGTCCCGTCTGGACGACGACATCGACGACACGTCCCACGACGTACGCACCAACCTGTTCCACGATTTCGACGCGCTGTACAGCGACACCCTCGACCCCCGCGTCGTGGTGGAATTCGATGCGGCTGACGACACGGCCGACCGCAGCAGCGCTGTTCTGACCCTGCGCTACCGGCCCGACAGCAATGTCCTGGACATCGTCACCACCGGCCGGTTCCCCTTCACTGCCGTGCTCCGTGAGCACTTGGACCATTTCTTCGCGGGACTGCCGGAATTCGCCGACGGCGCCACGGGACTCGGCGAACTCCTGGCCCTTCCCGCACCGCTGCGGCAGCGCCTCCACGACGAGCTGCACCGCACCGAGGCGCCGTTCCGCGGGGACCTGCCCATTCACCGCCTCATCGAGGAACAGGCCGCGCTGCACCCGGACGGAACGGCCGTCGTCCACGGAGAAACCGCCCTCACCTACCGCGAGTTCAACGAAGCTGCCAACCGATTCGCCCGGCTCCTGAACGACCGGTACGCGCCCCGGCCCGGCGATCTGATCGCCCTGTACCTGGACCGCACCGAGAATCTGCTCGTCGCCGCTGTGGCCGTGCTCAAACTGGGCTGCGGCTACGTCCCGCTGGACCTGAACTCCCCCGACCGCCGCACCGCCGCGATCCTGGACGGCGCCCGGGCCGCCCTGGCTGTCAGCGACACCGCTCACGCAGCACGGCTCGACGGCATCTCCGGCGAACTCCCCGTGCTCGCCATGGACTCCGAGGACGTCCGCGCCGCATGGGCCGCACAGCCGGGCGGCAACCTCGACACGCCCGTCGCTGGCACCGACCTCGCCTACGTCATCTACACCTCGGGCACGACCGGCAGGCCCAAGGGCGTCGCGGTGGAGCACAGGAGCTACGTCAACATCGCCACCGACATCGGCCGGTGCATCGGCTTCCGGCCGGGCGAGCGAATGCTCGCCGTGACCACCATCGCCTTCGACATCTCCACCCTGGAGATCTTCATGCCGCTGCTGCACGGCGGCACGGTCGTCCTGGCGGGCCGCTCCGACCTGCTCGACGTCGGCAGGCTGATCGGTCTCATCGAGCAGGGCGTCGCCATCGTCCAGGCGACACCCTCCCTTTGGCACCTGATCACCCAGAGCCTCGACGGCAAGCGGCTCCCCGTCCGGGCCCTGTGCGGCGGCGAAGCCCTCTCGCCCCAGCTCGCCCCCGTGCTGGCCGCATCCGTCGACACCTGCTGGAACGTGTACGGGCCGACGGAGACCACGGTGTGGTCGACCCGCCACCTCCTGTCGCCCGAGCACCCCGAGCCGCTGATCGGGAAGCCCGTTGCCAACACCCGCTGCTACGTCCTCGACGAGCAGATGCAGCCGCTGCCCCCGGGCGTCACCGGCGAGCTGTACATCGGAGGCAGCGGGCTCGCCCGCGGCTACCTGGGCGAACCGGAGCTGACGGCACGAGTCTTCGTCACACCGCCGCAGGCGGCGGACGGCAGCGGACCGGCCGTGCCGGAGGAGCGCGTCTACCGCACCGGCGACCTGGTCCGCGCCCTGCCCGGCGGGGAGCTGGAGTTCGTCGGCCGCAACGACTTCCAGGTCAAGCTGCGCGGTCACCGCATCGAGCTCGGTGAGATCGAGAGCGCCCTCGACGCCCACCCGGCCGTTGAGCAGAGCCTCGTCGTCGTCCACCGGCCGGCCGCGGACCAGGGCGACGAATCCCGCTTCCTGGTCGGCTACTACGTCTCCGACGGGCCCGTCGACAGCACGGAGCTGCAGACGCACCTGGCCTCGCTCGTCCCCGATTACATGGTCCCGGCGGTGCTCGTCCACCTGGAGAGCATGCCGCTGAACGTCAACGGCAAGGCCGACCGGAGCGCCCTGCCCGACCCCGCGCAGTTCCTGACCCGGGGCTACGTCGCACCGGCCGGCGAGCTGGAGACCCAGCTGTGCGAGATCTGGGACCAGGTGCTCGGCAGCACTGCGAAGGGCGGCCGGTGCATCGGCGTCACCGACGACTTCTTCAACTTCGGCGGCAACAGCATCCTGGGCATCAAGCTCGTCAACAAGATCAACAGCGAGCTGGGGTCCGACATCAGGATCCGCGACGTCTTCCGCGAGAAGACGATCCGGAACCTGGCCCCCCTGGTCGAGGCCACCCTCGGTGACTTCGCCTACCGCGACTACGTGCTCGACGGCACCGACATCGAGCAGCTGCACGAGCCGTTCCCGCTCACCAACGTGCAACAGACCTACTACCTGGGCCGGTTCAACAGCTTCGAGCTCAGCAGCGTCTCGACCCACGTCTACAGCGAGTTCCGCTACAGCAGCATCGACCGTGCCCGCCTGGAAGCCGCGTACAACCGGCTGCTCGAACGACACCTCGCCCTGCGCACCGTGTTCACCGACGGACAGCAGCGCTTCCTGTCCGAGGTTCCCCACTACCGCATCGCGTTCCACGACCTGAAGGACCCGGAGGAGCTGGAGCGCCTCCGGAGCGCCTACTCCCACAAGCTCTACGACCCCGAGCAGTACCCGCTGTTCGACGTCGTGCTCAGCCGTCTCGACGGCGTCTTCCGCCTGCACATCAGCTTCGACGCGCTCATCATCGACATGGGCAGCTTCGACATCCTCTTCGACGAGTGGGCACAGCTCTACGCCGACCCGCAGCGCTGCCTGCCCGCCCTCGGCACCAGCTACCGCGACTACGTGCTGCAGTACGAGAGGATCCGCGAGAGCCCCCTGCTGCTCCAGGCCCAGGAGTACTGGGAGAACAAGGCCGACGACTACAATCTCGACCTGAAGCTGCCGCTGAAGGAGCGACCCTCCGCCGTCGACACCCCCGTCTTCCGGCGCAAGAGCAAGGTGATCCCGGCGGCGGTGTGGGACAGGCTGGCCGACCGGTGCAGCCAGTACGGCATCAGCCCGACCGCACTGATCGTCGAACTGTTCAGCCGCGTGCTCAGCCAGTGGAGCGGTCAGGACCAGCTGTGCATGAACCTCACGCTCTTCAACCGGCTGCCCCTGCACCCCGACATCAACGGCGTCATCGGTGACTTCACGGTCCTGGAGCTCTTCGACTACCGGACGGAACGCGAGCTGGGCATCGCCGCCAAGCTGCGCCGGGTGCACGGCGAACTCCTCCAGGACGTCGACAACAACCTCTTCGACGGCGTCGACTTCCAGCGCCTGCTGAAGACGCGCCACTCCATACCGGTCGGCAAGATTGTCGCTCCGGTCGTGCTGACCAGCACGCTGGGCGCCAAGGGCAATGCGAGCATGTTCGAGCTGCCTCTCGACGACAGCTACCAGGGCGTCGACCACTCGATCTCGCAGACGCCCCAGGTGTGGCTCGACAACAAGGCGTACGAGACCGACGAGGGCTTCGTCGCCGAATGGGACTACGTCGAGCAGCTCTTCGACGATGCAGTCATCGACGCCATGCACGACGGGTACTGCCGCCTCATCGAGCAGCTGGCCGAACTGGACTGGGAGACCGCGGCGTTCCCTTCGCTCCCGGTGCCCGCAGAGGACCTCGCGCTCATCGAAGCGGCCAACGCGGATGACCGGCCGGTGAGCGAGCACACCCTCTTCGGCCTCTACGAGAGCCGACTGGCCGAGACCGGCCGCCGCGACAGCACGGCGGTCGTCGACGCGGCCACGGGCGCCTCGTTCACGTACGGACGCCTGCACGACGACTCGGTCCGCCTCGCCGGGGCGCTCCTGGCCCCCGGCACGCTGCCCGCCGAGCGCGAGACGGTGGCAGTCCTGGCGGAGAAGGGATACTTCCAGGTCCTCACCACGCTCGCCGTGATGAAGGCGGGCGCGGCGTATGTGCCGATGAACGTGGCGTGGCCGGGCGCACGCATCGGTGAGGTGCTCGAATCGGCGGGCACGCGGACGTTGTTGGTGTCGCGTGGGCAGGCGGAACGAGCGGACGTGCAGGCCCTGACGGATGTATGCCGGGTTCTCGTCATCGACGAATTGCTCAACGGAACATCTGAAGATGCCGAACTGCCGGCTGTGCACGCGGATGACGTCGCCTACGTCATCTTCACCTCCGGCTCCACCGGCCGCCCCAAGGGCGTGACCATCAGCCACCGCGGCGCCGTCAACACCCTCCTCGCCGTCAACGAACGCTTCACCATCACACCCGACGACCGGATACTCGCACTCTCCGAGCTGAGCTTCGACCTGTCCGTCTACGACCTCTTCGGCACCCTCGCCGCAGGAGCGGCCATCGTCTTCCCCGCACAGGACGAGACCAAGAACCCCGCCCACTGGGCCCACCTCGTCGAACACCACCGCGTCACCGTCTGGAACAGCGTCCCGCAGCTCGCCGGTCTCCTCATCGACGAAGGCGGCAACCTGGCCTCCCTGCGCCTCTTCCTCCTCAGCGGCGACTGGATCCCCACCAGCCTCCCCGACCGCATCCGCCAGACCACACCCCACGCCACCATCATGAGCCTCGGCGGCGCCACCGAAGGCAGCATCTGGTCCATCTGGTACGACATCCAGCACGTCGACCCCGCCTGGACCAGCATCCCCTACGGCACCGCCATGCCCAACCAACGCATGTACATCCTCAACACCGAGAACGAACACTGCCCCACCGGCGTCACCGGCGAAATCCACATCGGCGGCACCGGCGTCGCACTCGGCTACTGGAACGCCCCCACCCTCACCGCCGAGCGCTACATCCAACACCCCACCCTCGGCCGCCTCTACCGCACCGGCGACCTCGGCCGCTGGCACCCCCACGGCCACATCGAATTCATCGGCCGCAACGACTTCCAAGTCAAACTCAACGGCTACCGCGTCGAACTGGACGAGATCGCCGCCAAGCTGAACCGGCTGCCGGGCGTCGACCGTGCGGTCGCCAGGATTCAGCGGGGCGACAAGCACGACCGGCTGGTCGGATACTTGGTCCCGTCCGCCGACTACACGCCGCTGACCGGAGCCGGTGACCCGGGGCTCGACAAGCAGACGTTCCTCATGAGCGGGCACGGCGTGCTGGAGGGCACCGCTCCAGGGATCCCGCTGACGCCCACGGCCGACACGGCCGCGTACGCCCGTGCCAAGAGCTACCGGCACTTCCTGCCCGAGGACGTCGATCCCTCCCTGCCGCGCAAGCACTTCTCCGAGGTGCTGGCAACGGCCACGGCGGCCTCGTCCGCCACCGGTCAGACCCGCCTCGGCATCGAGGACTGGACGGCGGTGCTGGAGCAGCTGTCCGCCGTGTCGCTGCCCGACCGGGCCCTGCCGAAGTACCGCTACCCGTCTGCCGGAAGCACCTATCCGGTGCGCACGTTCGTCAAGCTGTCGGGCCGCACCGAGGGCCTGGGCAGCGGACACTTCACGTACCACGCGCCGACCGGCGAGCTGCGCCCGCACGACCTCGACGCCGTGGCCGCCCTTTCCGGCACCGGAGGCGACGAACTGCAGCTTGTCGTCCACTGGCCCGCCATCACTCCGCTGTACGGGGAACAGGCGCGGCGTCTGGCGCTTCTTGAGGCCGGGCACATGCTCGCTCTGCTGACCGATGTGCTGGACGCGCGCCGCATTCCGTATGCGGTCGAGCTGGAGGACCGTCCCCTGGACGGCGAGCACACCGCGGTGTGCCGCATCGTCCTGGGCGCAACCGGCGGCTTCGAGCCGTCACGGCTCGGCCTGGCCTGCTTCCTGAGGGACGCGGACGCCACCGACTACACCGAGCACGAAGGCAGCCGCCGCTACGCGGCCGGCGATCTTCCGGTCTTCGACCGCGCGAGCGACGTGTGGGCGGTCCTCCGCCGGGCCCGGTGCCTGCTGACCCTGGAAGGTGGTGAAGGGGCCGCGGACACGGTGTCGGCCGGTTTCCTGTTCCAGCGGCTGAGCAAGCGGCTGCGGGCCGAGGGCCTGGGCACCTGCCCGCTGGGTCTGCAGCTCACCGACCGCGGCGTCTACACCATGGCCGTCGGTGCGGTGGACGAGCAGGCGCGTGCGGCCTCCGACAGTCCGGCCGATCCGCCGACGCTGACCGCTGCGGTCACCGAAGAACTCGCCAAAGCCCTGCCGGAGTACATGCTGCCCAGCGGCTACGGCGTCCTGGACGCGCTGCCGTTGAGCGCCAACGGCAAGCTGGCCGCCGACCGGCTCCCGCCGGTCGAGTTCGCCGGCGTCCACGTCGCGCCCGCGACGGAGACCGAACGCGCCCTGGCCGCCGTATGGGCAGACGTTCTCGGTCGGCCGACCGAGGCCATCAGCACGAACGACAGCTTCTTCTCGGTCGGCGGCAACTCGCTGGCCGCCATGAAGCTGGTGCGCCTGCTCCAGCAGGACCTCGGGTTCGAGCTGAAACTCCGGGACCTGTACCGGAACGACACGATTCTCAAGCTTGCCGAGCACGTCGGCACGGCCCTGACGGACACCGTGCGCGAAGAGGGAGAGCTGTGAACCCCGAGCTGGAACTGCTGAACGACCTCCGGTCGGCTCACGTTCTCATCTGGAACAAGGGCGACGACCGGCTCGGCTTCTCCTTCCCCCAGGACACCGGCTTCCCTCAGGAGCTCAAGGACCGGGTGAAGGAGCGCAAGGAACAGCTGCTGCACGTGCTGGAGCTGTCCGGCATCGACTCCCAGGACCGCGCCCGGCAGGCCACGCACTACAAGCTGCCGGACGCCGCCCACGACAGGACGCTCAGGTCCATCCAGAAGGGGATGTATCTGCAGAGCCGGATCGACGAGCTCGGGTTCACCTACACCATCCCGCTGTTCGTCGAACTTCCCGACGCCGACGCGGAGTCGGCCGAGCACGCGGTGCGTGCGCTGCTCGCCGCCGAGCCGATCCTACGGATGCGGGTGCATGAGGACCTGTCGTACGAGCTGTTGCCGGCCGGTTCCTTGGAGATCGCCCGCACCCGGATCGCCGTCGGCGAGCTGGACGCACTGCGCGACGACCGGGCCCGCACCGTCTTCCCGCTCGCCGACGGACAGCTGATCCGGCCCGAGGTCGTCGAACTGGGCGACGGGCAGGGCGTGGTGGTCGGCCTGACGCACCACCACATGCTGTCCGACGCGTACTCCATGGAGCTGCTCGCCGGCCGACTGACCGAGTTGCACGACGCACCGGCCGGTGCGGACGCCGCCGCACGTGCGCTGAACTACTTCGACCTTGCGGAGCAGCAGCGGATCGACCTGGCACGGCCGGAGTACGCCGCCGCGCGCGACGCTCTCGCCGCCCGGCTGGCCGCTGCCGAGAAGCTGCGGCTCCAGCACACTCCCGCGCACGGGGCCGACAACCGGGCCGGGATACTGCGCTACGAGCTCGCACCGCAGCAGCACCGGGCGCTGTCGGAGCTGTCCGGCCGGCACGGGCTGAGCCTGTACGCGCTGCTGTTCACCGGCCTGTACCAGACGCTGAGCAGCTTCGCGGGCGGTCAGACCGACTTCGCCGTCGGCATCACCGTCGCGAACCGCCCGCCCGCCTTCCAGACGGCCGTCGGCCCGTTCATCAACACCCTTCCGCTGCTGCCGGAGTTCCGCGGCAGTGACCGGTTCCTGGACAACGCGCGCCGCGTGAACGAGGCGGTCGTCGAGCTCAACCAGCACCACCAGCTCAACCTGAACATGCTGACCGATGCCCTGCCGGGCGGTGCGGCGGACCTGGCCGACGTGCTGCCGGTCCTGTTCACCATGCACAACTTCGCCCCGGTGGAGAAGACGGCCACCGCGGCCGGGCACCGGGTGCTGCCCTACGACGACCTTGCGGAGAAGTTCGGCATCTCGGTCATCGCCAAGGAGGACGGCGACCGGGTCTCCTTCACGGTCACCTATGCCGAGGCCCGCTACGAACACGCCTATGTCCAGGCGCTCTTCGACGCCTACCTGACACTGCTCGCTTCGGTCGCCTCGTCGCCGGAGGACGAGGTCACCGACCGGCTGGCGCTGGTGGACGCCGAGGGGCTGCGGCAGCTCGCCGACTGGAACCGCACCGAGTGGGACCACGGCAGCGTGCAGACGGCCGTCGAGATGTTCGAGCAGCAGGCGCAGCGGGCTCCGGACGCTCCCGCCGTCGTCTTCCGTGACCGGCAGCTCAGTTACTCCGAACTGAACGAGCGCGCCAACCGGCTGGCACATCTGCTCGCCCAGCGGCACGGCGTCGGTGTCGGCAGCCTGGTCGGTCTGCTGCTGGACCGCAGCGAGCACATGCTCGTCGCGGTCCTGGGCGTCATGAAGGCCGGCGGCGCGTACGTTCCCGTCGACCCCGGCTCGCCGCACGAGCGGATCCGGTTCATCCTCTCCGACACCGGCAGCCCGCTGCTGCTCACGGACGAGCGCAACGCCGCCGACTGCCGCGATGCCGGACTGCCGGTGCCCGTGCTGTCCGTCGACGGAGCCGACGACGAGCTGGGCGCACAGCCGGCCGGCAACCCGGGCCTGCCGCTCACCGGTTCCGACCTTGCCTACGTCATCTACACCTCCGGCACCACCGGGCAGCCCAAGGGCGTGCTGTGCGAGCACGGCGGCCTGGTCAACCGCATCCAATGGATGAACCGGGCCTTCCCGCTGGACCCTGCCGACAGGGTGCTGCAGAAGACGCCGTACGTCTTCGACGTGTCGGTGTGGGAACTGCTGTGGGCCAACTGGTTCGGCGCGACGATCGTGTTCGCCGAACCGGAGGACCACAAGGACCCGTACGCGCTGATGGAGCTGATCGAGCGCGAACAGATCAGTGTCGTGCACTTCGTGCCGTCGATGTTCAGCGCCTTCCTGGAGGCGGTGGAGGCGTCCGCCGGACCTGCCCCGCAGGGGCTCGCGAGCCTGCGGTACGTCTTCTGCAGCGGCGAGGAGCTCAAGCTCGCCCAGGTCCGCGCCGCACACGCGCTGCTGCCCGGCGCGCGTCTGCACAACCTGTACGGCCCGACCGAGGCGTCCATCGACGTCCTGCACCACCCCTGCACCGACCCGTCGGCCGACGCAGTCCGCATCGGCACGCCGATCGACAACACCCAGGCCCACGTGCTCAACGCGGCGCGGACGCCGCTGCCCGTCCATGCGATCGGCGAGCTGTACCTGGGCGGTGCCGGCCTGGCGCGCGGCTACCTCAACCGGCCCGAGCTCACCGCCGAGCGCTTCGTCGGCAACCCTTTCGGCGCGGGGCGCCTCTACCGCACCGGCGACCTCGTACGGCGCCTGCCCGACGGCGGCATCGAGTACCTCGGCCGCAACGACTTCCAGGTCAAGATCCGCGGCTACCGCATCGAACTGGGCGAGATCGAGGCCGCCCTGGCCCGGTTCCCCGGCGTCAGGCAGGGCATCGCCCTGGTCCGGCAGCCCGATCCGCAGCGGCCCGAGCTCAAGCACCTCGTGGGCTACTACGTCGCGGACCACCCGCTGGACGAGACCGCCCTGACGGGCGCGCTGCACGCCGCCCTGCCGTCCTACATGATCCCGCACGCCCTGGTGCATCTGACGGCCGTGCCCGTGACCGTCAACGGCAAGCTCGACCGCAAGGCGCTGCCCGAACCCGGCCCGTCGGACGCCGGCCGGGAGCGCATCGCCCCGCGCACCGCCCTGCAGGAGCAGGTGCACGCACTGTGGGCCGAACACCTGGGGCTGCGCCCCGACGAGCTGGGCATCCGCGACGACGCGACCCGGCTGGGCATGGACAGCATCGTGGCCATCCGGCTGGCGAGCCGGCTGCGCCAGCAGCTCGGCCTGGCGGTCGGCGTCCGGGACGTGTTCTCCCTGCCGACCATCGAGCAGTTCGCGGACTACATCGAGAGCCGCCGGGCCGCAGCGTCCGAACCGCGGACCGACGTGCTCACCGAACAGGGCACGCTGACGGGCGAGCTGGAACTGCTGCCCATCCAGTCCTGGTTCTTCGAGCAGGACTTCGACCGCCCCGAACACTGGAACCAGGCTTTCCTGCTGCGTACGCCCGAACTGTCGCTGCCCCGGCTGGAGTCCGCACTGCGCGCACTCACCGACCACCACGACGCGTTCCGGCTGCGCTACCGCGACACCACGCAGTCCTACGACCCGGTCGCCTCGTTCCCCGGCCTCAACGTCCTCGACGTGCGCGGCCTGCCCGCGGCCGAGGGCACCCCCGAGTTCGCCGAGGCCCTGCACCGGACGCTGACCGGATGGCAGCGCGGCTTCGACCTCGAGCACGGGCCGGTGTACGCCGTGGGTTACCTGCACGGCTATGCGGACGGCAGCAGCCGCGTGTTCTTCGCCCTGCACCACCTCCTCACCGACACCGTCAGCTGGCGCATCCTCGCCGAGGATCTGCACACCCTCTACGCAGAACAACGACTCGGCGCCAAGGGCACCAGCTACCGCCAATGGACCCATGCCGTCACCGCCTACGCACACCACCACCCCGAACAACACGCCTACTGGAACAACCTGCTCACCGACTTCCGGCCGGGCGACCAGTTCATCGACCGGTTCGCCGACGAGACCGGGGCGGCGCACGCCGAACAGTTCGTCCTGAGCGAGCAGCACACCCGGGACCTGCTGGGGCCGGCGCACCGCGCGTACCACACGCACATCGACGACCTCCTGCTGACCGCGCTCGGATGCGCCCTGGAGGCCGTCGGCGGCGGGCGCACCCACCACGTCCTCGTCGAGGGCCACGGCCGCGAGGACATCGACCCCGCGCTCGACGTCTCCGGCACGGTGGGGTGGTTCACCACCCTGTACCCGGTGCGGCTCCCCTTGGGCGCCGAACTCGGCGAGAGCATCCGGGCCGTCAAGGAGAGTCTGCGGGCGGTCCCCGACAAGGGCATCGGCTACGGCCCGCTCGTCGGCTACGAGCGCGAACTGCCCCGAGTGTGCTTCAACTACCTCGGCAGGCTCGACGCCGAAGAGGACGGCGACTGGCGGATCGTGATGGAGGACAGCGGCGAGGCCATGCCGCCGCGCAACGCCTCCGGCACACTGCTGACGGTCTTCGCCTACGTGACCGAGGGCCGCCTCCGGGTGCGCGTCGACAGCCGACTCGCCGCCGGGACCACCCGTGCACTGGCCCGGGAGCTCGAAACCGCGCTGGCCGCCTGCATCGACCACTGCACGGAACGGACAGGCGTGCGCTACACGCCCAGCGACTTCCGCGCGGTCCGCAGCGAGGCCGACCTGACGGCCCTGCCCGCGGGAACGGGCGCGGATCCGGACGGCTGGTTCGACATGACCGAGATCCAGAAGGCCTACCTCGTCGGCCGGCTCGGCAACTACGAGATCGGCAACGTCGCCAACCACGTCTACAACGAGTACCTGTACCGGGAGCTGGATACCGACCGGCTGGCCGCTTCGGTCGACCGGCTCGTCGCCGAGTGCGACGTGCTGCGCACCGTCTTCTCCTACGACCGGCTCCAGCAGCGGGTGCTCGACCCCGCGGACGTCCCGCCCTGCGAACTGATCGTCCACGACTTCAGCACTCACTACTACGACGCGTCCCACCTGGCCGGCATCCGGGAGCGGCTGTCGCACCAGCTCTACGACCCTGAGCGGTTCCCGCTGTTCACCCTGGAGGTGAGCCGCTTCCGCGACCGCTGCGTGCTGCACTTCAGCTGGGACCTGATCATCCTCGACGTGCAGAGCAGGCTCGCCGTCCTGCGCCGCCTCGATGACATCTACCGGGGCACGGACCGGCGCCCGGAGCTGCCACGTGCGAGCTTCAAGGACTACCAGGACTACATCGGCCTGCTGAAGCACTCGCAGTGGTACGAGGAGGACCGCTCCTACTGGCAGGAGCGCCTGACCGGCATGCCGTTGCGGTGCACCCTGCCGTTCAAGGAGTCGCCGGACGCCGTCGAGCACCCGCGTTTCGACGAGCACACCCTCTACGTCGGGCGGGACGTCTGGGAGCGCTTCAAGGAACAGGCCCGGCAGCACGGGGTGTCCACGTCCTCCGTCCTGCTGAGCCTGTTCGGCAACGTGATCTCCTACTTCTCCGGATCCCGTGAATTCCCCCTCACACTCACGTTGTTCAACCGCTATCCGGTCCTGGAGGGCGCCGAGGAGCTCCTCGGCAACTTCACCTCGACCGTGCTGTTCCACTACGCCGACCGGGGCGCCGACATCGTCTCGCTGGCCCGGCGCACCCACGACGTGCTGTGGGAGGACATCAGCCACGCCCTCTACTCGGGTGTGGAGGTCCAGCGCGACCTGAGCAGGCTGCACGGCCTGGACACGACCAAGGCCGTCTCGCCGATCGTGTTCACGGGTGTCGTGGGCAACGAGACCCGTGACTTCGAACGAGCCGCATATCTGGACGACAGCGAACTCGTCGAGGAGCGCCACTGGAGCGCACAGACCTCACAGGCCTGGATCGACCTCCAGGCGATCGAGGTCGCGGACGGCTTCATGAGCAAGTGGCTTTATGTGGAGCAGCTCTTCGACCGGTCGGCCGTCGAACACCTCAACCGGCTCTACTGCCTGCTCATCGAGCGCCTGGCGGACGGCGGCTGGGAGGCCGGGCTGCCCAGGGACCGCTACCTGCCCGAGCCGGACCGCGCGCTGGTCGCCGCCGCGAACTCCTCCGACATGGCCGGCTGCGAGCAGACGATGTTCGGCCTGTACGAGGAGCGATGCCGTGCGGAGGGCTGGGAGGATGCAACCGCCGTCATCGACAGCGCAACCGGGCGGACGCACACCTACGGCGAACTGATCGAGCAGAGCAGGACCCTCGCCCTGCGGCTGCGCAGCGAACTGGGCGAGGAGCCGGGCGAGCTGCTCGTCGGCGTCCTCGCGGAGAAGGGCTACGGGCAGGTACTGGCCACCGCTGGCGTCATGAAGGCCGGGCTCGGCTACCTGCCGCTGCACGTCGACTGGCCGACGGGCCGGATCGCGGAGATCCTCGACCAGGCCGGTGTCCGAACGTTGTTGGTGTCGCGTGCGCAGTCAGAGCGATCAGATGTGCAGGCGCTCGCAGAGGCGTGCCGGGTGCTCGTCATCGACGAGCTGCTCGACGAAACATCTGAAGATGCCGAACTGCCGGCTGTGCACGCGGATGACGTCGCCTACGTCATCTTCACCTCCGGCTCCACCGGCCGCCCCAAGGGCGTGACCATCAGCCACCGCGGCGCCGTCAACACCCTCCTCGCCATCAACGAACGCTTCACCATCACACCCGACGACCGGATACTCGCACTCTCCGAGCTGAGCTTCGACCTGTCCGTCTACGACCTCTTCGGCAC
Source organism: Streptoverticillium reticulum (assembly GCF_047456005.1). NCBI lineage: Bacteria > Bacillati > Actinomycetota > Actinomycetes > Kitasatosporales > Streptomycetaceae > Streptomyces > Streptoverticillium reticulum. Next base: position 2,288,737 of record NZ_CP179755.1, read on the forward strand.
CCTCGCCGCAGGAGCGGCCATCGTCTTCCCCGCACAGGACGAGACCAAGAACCCCGCCCACTGGGCCCACCTCGTCGAACACCACCGCGTCACCGTCTGGAACAGCGTCCCGCAGCTCGCCGGCCTGCTCATCGACGAAGGCGGACACCTCGACTCCCTGCGCCTCTACCTCCTCAGCGGCGACTGGATCCCCACCAGCCTCCCCGACCGCATCCGCCAGACCACACCCCACGCCACCATCATGAGCCTCGGCGGCGCCACCGAAGGCAGCATCTGGTCCATCTGGTACGACATCCAGCACGTCGACCCCGCCTGGACCAGCATCCCCTACGGCACCGCCATGCCCAACCAACGCATGTACATCCTCAACACCGAGAACGAACACTGCCCCACCGGCGTCACCGGCGAAATCCACATCGGCGGCACCGGCGTCGCACTCGGCTACTGGAACGCCCCCACCCTCACCACCGAACGCTACATCCAACACCCCACCCTCGGCCGCCTCTACCGCACCGGCGACCTCGGCCGCTGGCACCCCCACGGCCACATCGAATTCATCGGCCGCAACGACTTCCAAGTCAAACTCAACGGATACCGCGTCGAACTGGGTGAGATCGAGAGCGCGCTCTCCCAGGACCCGCGCATCTCCCAGAGCGTCGTACTGATCAAGGAGTACGACACGGCGGCCGGCCGCCGTGGACAACTCCTGGTCGGTTACTACGTGTCCGACACCGAGCTCGATCCCGCTCCCCTGCTGGAGCGGCTGTCCGCGAGCCTGCCGGCGTACATGGTTCCCGAGGCGCTGGTGCACCTGCCCGAGCTGCCGTTGAGCCCCAACGGCAAGCTGGACCGCAATGCGCTCCCCGACCCGGGGACGGCGGTCGCCGCCGAGCACGTCGCACCGCGTACCGAGCGCGAGCGGCAGCTGCGCGACGCATGGGCCGACGTGCTGGGTCTGCCGCAGGAGCAACTGGGCATCACCGCCGACCTGATGCGCCTCGGCATGGACAGCATCGTGGCCATCCGGCTGGTCAGTCGTCTCCGCAAGGTGCTTGGCCTGCAGGTGAGCGTGCGCGACGTCTTCGCCCACCGCACCATCGAGCGGTTCTACGACCGGGTCGTCGCCGGCTCCGAAGCGGTCGTGACAACGGCCGTGCGGACCGAGCAGGGCGTGCTCGAAGGCGATGTGCCCCTGCTGCCCGTCCAGTCGTGGTTCTTCGCCCAGGACTTCCCCCGGCCCGCCCACTGGAACCAGGCCTTCCTGGTCCGTACGCCCGAACTGGCGGTCCCGCGGCTGGAGTCCGCCCTGCGTGCGCTCGCCGAGCACCACGATGCGCTGCGACTGCGGTACCGCGGTACGGAGCAGTTCTACGACCCCGCTGCCCCCTTCCCTGGCCTCAACGTCCTCGACGTGCGCGGCCTGCCCGCGGCCGAAGGCACTCCCGAGTTCAACGAGGCTCTGGAGCGCGTACTCACCGAGTGGCAGGGCGGTTTCGACCTGGCCGCCGGACCGGTGTACGCCGTGGGTTACCTGCACGGTTACGCGGACGGCAGCAGCCGGGTCTTCTTCGCCCTGCACCACCTCCTCACCGACACCGTCAGCTGGCGCATCCTCGCCGAAGACCTCCACACCCTCTACGAAGACCGGCAGCTCGGCGACAAGGGCACCAGCTACCGCCAATGGACCCACGCCGTCACCACCTACGCCCACAACCACCCCGAACAACACGCCTACTGGGACGACCTGCTCGCCGACCTGGACGAAGCACCGGTCCTGCGACAGGACACCGGCACCTCCGCCGAAATCGGCATCTCCCTGGACGCCGAGCGCACCGCTCTGCTGCTGGACAGCTGCCAGCGCGCCTTCGGCACGCGCATCGACGAGTTCCTGCTGGCCGCCTTCGGGCAGGCGCTGACCGGGCTGACCGGCCGGTCCGTCAGTCATCTGATGGTCGAGGGGCACGGGCGCGAGGAGTTCGACGCACAGACGGACGTCAGCCGCACCGTCGGCTGGTTCACCACGCTGCATCCTGTACGTCTTGACGTGTGTGACGACCCTGCCGACAGCCTGAAGTCCGTCAAGGACGGCCTGCGGGCGGTCCCCGACAAGGGCATCGGTTTCGGGCCTCTCGTCGGCTACGAGCGCGAACTGCCCCGAGTGTGCTTCAACTACCTCGGCAGGCTCGACGCCGAAGGGGACGGCGACTGGCAGCTCGCCGACGAGCCGAGCGGCGTGTGGATGCACGAGGACAACCGGCTGCCCTACACGGTCAGCATGACCGGCATGGTCACCGGCGGACAGCTGCGCTTCACGCTGCTCGGCAGGCTGCCGCAGCAGGACGCGGAGCAGCTGGCCCGCTCGTTCGAGGACCGGCTGACGGCGCTGGTCGACATGACGGCCCACTGCTCGCGCACCTGGCTCACGAGCAGTGACGTCGACGGTCTGCTGCCGCAGGAGCACCTGGACCGGCTGCAGGCGGCCGGCGAGCTGGACGGGGTCTTCGCCGCCGGCAGTCTCCAGCAGGGCTTCATCCACCACGCCCTGACCCAGGGCGACGTCGACGACGCCTACCGCGTCCAGGCCGTCTGGGACTACCACTCCCCCGTCGGCCCCGGTCTTCTCCGCCGGGCGTGGGAGCAGGCGCAGCAGGCCCACAGCGCTCTGCGACTGCGTTTCGACTGGCAGTACGAGATGGTGCAGGTCGTCGACCGGGAGTCCCGGCTGGTATGGGAGTTCGTGGACCTGAGCGGTCACCGGGACCCCGCCGCGGCCTTCGAGGAGCTGCTGGAGCGCGACCGCGGCATCCCGTACGACCTCGGTGTGAGCGGTCTGTTCCGGGTGTACCTGGTCAAGCGGGATGCGGAGCACTTCACTTGTGTGCTCAACACCCACCACGCGATCCTCGACGGCTGGAGCAGCCCGCTGCTGCTGCAGACCGTGCACGCCTGCTACCTCGCACTGCGCGACGGCGAGCGTGCTGTTCTGCCGGCGGAGGACTATGCCGGCATCCAGCGTCATCTGCACCGGCACGCAGGCGACCACGAGGCCTTCTGGCAGGCCTATGCGGCGGACGCCGGGGCGGACTGTGATCTCGGCGGGCTGCTGGCCGCCGAAGCCCGCCACGTCGACCTCGGCACCTACAAGCACGTACGCCGCCAGGAGCAACTGTCGCTGCCGTTGCACCCGGAGCTGCTGTCGGCGCTGCGGTCCGTCGCCCAGGAGTACGGCGTCACCTCCAACGCGGTGTTGCAGTACGCCTGGCACAAGACGCTGAGCGTCTACGGTCATTGCGACTCCACTGTGGTCGGCACGGTGCTGGCAGGACGTGACCTGCCGGTGGACGGGATCGACACCTCGGTCGGCCTGTACCTGAGCACCGTCCCGCTGATCGCCCGGCACCGTGCGGGAGCGGACAGCCTGATCGAGGAGGTCCAGCGGCTGCAGGACGACATCCACGAGATCGGCCGGCGCAGCGGTGTCGACCTGGCTGCGCTGCAGCCGGGCGGCCGGCGGCTCTTCGACAGCCTCTTCATCTACGAGAACTACCCGGCGGTCGTGGACGACGAGCACGAGCGGCTGCTGCGACCGGAGTTCCGATCCCGGTACCAGAAGCGGGACTACCCGCTGGTGGTGTCGGTCACGGAGCAGGGCACCGACGTAGTGTTCAAACTTGACTACGCAGGCGAGCTGTTCGAGGTCGAGGCGGTCCGACGCCTGCTGGCGGGTGTGGAGTCGGTGCTCGAGCACATCGCCCGTGCACCGGAAGACGCCCCGGACGCCCTGGTACCGGCCGGCGCAGCGGATGTCGAGCTCACGGAGCAGTGGAACGACACGGGCATGGCCGAGCCTGCCGAGCCCGTCATCCACCGCGCCTTCGAGGCACAGGCCGCCCGGACTCCCGGTGCCCCGGCCGTCGTCCACGACGGGCGGACGCTGACCTACGCGGAAGTCAACGCCGCCGCCAACCGGCTTGCCCGCGTGGTCCGCCAGCAGGTGCCGGTGGCGCCGGAGGAGCCCGTTCTGCTGCTGCTCGACCGAAGTGCGGACACGGTGACCGGTCTGCTCGCAGTACTGAAGTGCGGTGCGGCCTACGTGCCGCTCGACCCCGGCTACCCGGACGAGCGCACCGCGCGCATCGTCGAAGGGTGCGGCGCCCGGCTGCTGCTCACCCATGCCCGGCACCGCGAGCGGGTGCAGGCGCGCTGGCCCGGGCTGACCGTGATGGCCGTGGACGACCCGCAGACCGTTCAGGCGTGTGCTGCGGAGAGCGGCGACGACCTGGGCCTTCCGGTCGGCGGTGACGCGTTGGCGTACGTCCTCTACACCTCCGGCACCACCGGTCAGCCCAAGGGCGTGATGGTCGAGCACCGGGCGTTCACCTCGACCATGTCGGCCCTGCGCGCGCGGCACTTCCCGGAGCCGGGAGCGCTGCACACGTACAGCCTGACCAACTACGTCTTCGACATCTTCGGGCTGGAGTACGGTCTGACGCTGCTCGACGGCGGCAGCATGGTCATGGGCGACCACTTCTTCGAGGAACTGGACTGCGCGGCATACGACTTCGTGCAGATGACTCCCAGCCTGCTGGAGATGAAGCTGGACGCGCTGCGCGGCCTGCCCGGCACCCGGCTGCTGGTCGGCGGCGAGCGGCTCGAACGACACCTGCTGCACGCGGCGTTGGAGCGCTGCCCGCGCGTCGTGAACGTCTACGGCCCGACGGAGACCACCATCTGGTCGGCGTCCCGGGAGTACGCCGCGGACGCGGCGGATCGCCCTGCGGTGACGATCGGCCGTGCGCTGCCGAACGAGCAGGCGCACGTTCTGGACGCGCAGTTGCGCCCTCTGCCCGTGGGGGCGGTCGGCGAGCTGTACCTGAGCGGAGCGGCGCTGGCCCGCGGCTACTTCGGCGACGCGGAACTGACCGCCGCGCGCTTCGTGGAGAGCCCGTCCGGCGGGTACGGACGTCTCTACCGCACCGGTGACCTGGCCCGCTGGCTGGAGGGCGGCGAGATCGAGTTCGTCGGCCGCGTCGACACGCAGGTCAAGCTGCGCGGCCACCGCATCGAACTGGGCGAGGTGGAGAGCGCGCTCTCGGCCCACCCGGACGTGCGGCAGAGCGCGGTGATCGTCGGCACGCTCGACGGCGGCCCGGACACGTCCGCCGCCGCCCAGGCCCTGATCGGCTACTACGTGGCCGACGCGGCCCTCGACGAGGAGGTGCTCCAGGAGCATCTGGCCGGCCTGCTGCCGGAGTACATGCGGCCCGCCGCCCTCGTGCACCTGGCCGGACTGCCGCTGTCCTACAGCGGCAAGCTCGACGCCAAGGCGCTGCCGCGGCCGCGCCGCAGGAGGGCCGCCGCGGCCGTGGCCCCGGCCGGGGAGACCGAGCTGATGCTGGCCCGGCTGTGGCAGGAGGTGCTCGGCCTGGACGAGGTGGGGGTGCACGACCGCTTCTTCGAGGCGGGCGGCAACTCCATCCTGCTGACCAAGCTGCACGCCCGGCTGCCGGAGGAGATCCGGCAGTCGGTGAGCCTGACCGAGATGTTCGCCCACCCGACCATCGCCTCCCTCGCCGCCCGCATCCGCGGGCAGCAGCAGGAGGAGACCCGGCCGCGCCGCGAGCCGGCCGTGCGCGGGACGGCCGGGACCGGCAGCAGGGACATCGCGGTCATCGGCATGGCGGGCCGTTTCCCGGACGCCGACACCCTGGAGGAGTACTGGCGGAATCTGACCGCCGGACACGAGTCCGTCGTCCGGTACGGCCGGGAGGAACTGCTCGCGGCCGGAGTGCCCGAGGAGGAGCTCGACCAGCCCGGTTACGTGCGCGCGCAGAGCCGCATGCAGGACGTCCGGGGCTTCGACGCGGCGTTCTTCGGCTACTCCCGCCGCGAGGCCGAGCAGATGGATCCGCAGCACCGGGTGTTCCTGGAGTGCGCGTGGCACGCGCTGGAGGACGCGCTGTGCGACCCGTACTCCTACACCGGCGACATCGGGCTGTACGCGGGTGCGGGGCAGAACGACTACGCCGCCGGGCACGTCCTGCCCGGCCTGGGCGACGCCGATCTGGCCACCCGGTACCAGGTGATGATCAACAACCAGGCGAACTTCCTGTCCACCAAGGCCGCCTACAAGCTCGACCTGACCGGCCCTGCGGTGACCGTGCAGACGGCCTGTTCGACCTCTCTGGTCGCAGTGCACCAGGCGTGCGTGGCCCTGCTCGCAGGCGACTGCGACATCGCCCTGGCCGGCGGTGTGTCGATCGGCAAGCTGGGCACGGAGGGCTACGTCCACCAGGAGGGCATGGTCTTCTCCCCCGACGGCACCTGCCGCGCCTTCGACGAGGCCGCGCAGGGCACCGTCGAGGGGCAGGGCGTCGGCATCGTGGTGCTCAAGCCGCTCGACCGGGCACTCGCGGACAACGACCCCGTCCGCGCGGTCATCAAGGCCACGGCCGTCAACAACGACGGCCGGCACAAGATCGGTTACACCGCGCCCAGCCAGGACCGGCAGGCCGCGGTGATCCGCAGCGCCCACGAGAAGGCCGGCGTCGAACCGTCGACGATCGGCTACGTGGAGGCGCACGGCACCGGCACGGCACTCGGGGACCCCATCGAAGTGGCGGCACTGCACCAGGCGTTCGGCACCGGCAGCGGAACAGGCGAACGTATCGCCCTGGGCTCGGTGAAGACCAACATCGGCCACCTCGACGTCGCGTCGGGCATCGCCGGTCTGATCAAGGCGGTGCTGTGCCTGGAGCACCGCACGCTGGTGCCCACCCTCCACCACACCGCCCCCAACCCGGCGCTCGAACTGGAGAAGGGCCCGTTCTACGTCAACACGGCCTGCACGCCGTGGACGAGCGAGCATCCGGTACTGCGCGCGGGTGTCAGCTCCTTCGGGATCGGCGGCACCAACGCCCACGTGGTGCTGGAGGAGGCCCCGCAGGCCGCCGTGCCGGAGGACGGCAACGCGTCCGTCCGGGACGGGCAGCAGCACCTGCTGATGGTGTCGGCGCACACTGCCGACGCCCTCGGCCCGCAGGCCGAGGCCCTGGCCCGCCATCTGACCGAGCGCCCTGAAGTGCCGCTGGAGCGCGTGGCGTACACCCTGCACACGGCCCGGCACCGCTTCCCGCACCACCGGGTGGTCGTCGGCGGCGGCCGGCAGGAGCTCGTCGACCGGCTGACGGCCGGGGAGCACGAGCCGGTCACCCGGCGCGCGGGCCGTCAGGCCGTGTTCCTGTTCCCCGGACAGGGCGCCCAGCACCAGGGCATGGGGCAGGCCCTCCACGCGGCCGAGCCCGGCTTCCGCGCCCACGTGGACCGCTGTCTGGAGCTCCTCCGGCCGCACCTTCCGGAGGGCGTCGACGAGGCCGATCTGCTGGGCCGCACCGATCAGGTGGGCAACACCCGTTATACGCAGACCGCGTTGTTCGTCGTCGAGTACGCGCTCGCCCGGTGGTTCATGGACCTCGGCGTCCGGCCGGCCGCGATGCTCGGGCACAGCCTGGGCGAGTACGTGGCAGCCTGCCTGGCCGGCGTGTTCTCGCTGGAGGACGCGCTGACACTGGTCCTGGAGCGCGGCCGGCTGCTCGCAGGCACCGCCCCCGGGGCGATGCTCGCGGTACCGCTGCCCGCCGGACAGGTACAGCCGCGGGCGCGGGAGCGCGGCCTCGACCTGGCCGTCGTCGACGACGCGAGCACCTGCGTGGTCTCGGGCCCGCCCGGGGCGATCGAGGCACTGGCGGCGGAACTCGCCGCCGACGGCGTGACCGCCCGGCGGGTCGCCGTGTCGCACGCGTTCCACTCCCGGCTGCTCGACCCGGTGCTGGACGAGTTCGCCGCGGTACTGGCACGGATCGAACTGCGGGCGCCCACCGTCCCGTTCGTCTCCAACCTGACCGGCGACTGGGCCGACCCCGAGCAGGTCCGCACGCCGGAGTACTGGACGGCGCAGCTGCGCAGCACGGTGCAGTTCCACCGCGGACTGACCACGCTGTACTGCTCGGAGGCCGGCCGGGACGCGGTCCTGCTCGAACTGGGCCCGGGCCGCATCCTGAGCCGGCCCGCCCGCCGGCACCCGGACCGCGCCGGACGCCCCGTCGTGCCGGCCGTGCCCCGGGCCGACCGGAGCGGCGAGGAGCCCGCTGTCGTCCTGACGGCCCTCGGCACGGCGTGGGCCGCGGGCGCCGATGTCGATGCCGAGGCGTTCCACGGCCTGACGGCCGCGGACCGGGTGCGGCTGCCCGGCTACGTCTTCGACCGGCAGGAGCACTGGATCGACCGCTCCGGAACGGCCGTTCAGCCCCTGCGGACGCCGCAGCCGGTGGCGGGGTCCGTCGAGGAGGACGAGGTGGGCGCCGTCGTCGCGGAGGCCTGGCGCGCGGTCCTGGGCGTCGAGCAGGTCCGGCCGCACGACGACTTCTTCGCCCAGGGCGGCGACTCGCTGGCCGCCGTTCAGCTCGTGGCGCGGATCCGGCAACGCACCGGCGTCCGGATGGAGTTCATGGCACTGGAGCGGCACACGCCGCAGGCCCTCGCGGACCGGCTGGCCGAGCACCTCGGCAACCGGTACGCACCCGAGGACGCGTCGCCGGTGGTCGTGATCAGGAAGGGCGACCCGCAGTCGTGCCCGCCCCTGGTCCTGGTGCATCCGATCGGCGGTGACGTGTACTTCTACCGGGAGCTGGCGGCCTGTCTGCCGGACGACCAGGCGGTGTACGCGGTCCGCTCGCCGATGCTCGACGGCACCGCGGAGCTGACCACGGTCGAGGCCATGGCGGCCCACTACCTGGAGCAGCTGGCGGAGTTCGGCCTCACGGCCCCGTACCGGCTGGGCGGGTCCTCCTTCGGCGGCATCGTCGCCTACGAGATGGCCCAACTGCTGGACGCCCGCGACGGGTACCGGCCGGAGGTGGTGCTGATCGACAGCCCGGCCCGGGGCAACCTGCCCGCCGACATGACCGGCCAGGACATCATCGACTACCTGCTCCGCTACGGCCTGGCCCGGCTGGACTTCCCGATGGCGGAGCTGGAGGCCCTGGACACCGTCGAGGCGAAGATCGGCTACATCGCGGAGAAGGCGCGTGGCACGGAGTTCGAGGACATGCTCTCCGCCGACTTCCTGCCCCGCTACATCCACGCCTGGCAGCAGCACAGCCGGGCCATGCACGCCTACGTCCCGCGCCCGTACGCCGGCGACATCGTGTTCTTCTCGCACGAGGAGGAGATCCCGGAGTTCCCGGCGGACCAGGCCCCGCACTGGCGGCGGCTGGCGCGCGGCGGCTGGGCGCACGTGCCGGTGTCCGGCAACCACCTGAGCATGAACGGCATGCCGCACGTGGCGGCGATCGGCGCCCGCCTCGCAACGAACCAGGGAGAACACGGTGAGTGAGAAGACGGCCGGCGCGCTGTGCGACGTCCCCGGCGGCAGCATCTGGTACGAGGTGCTCAACGCCGACGCCCCGGGCACCCCGGTGGTGACCGTCCACGGCGGCCCCGGCACCCCGCACGGCTATCTGCGCCCCCTGGCGGACCTGCTGCCGGGCCATCCGGTCGTCGTGTACGACCAGTTGGGCTGCGGCCGCTCCGCCCGGCCCGCGGACCCCGGCCTGTGGCACCTGGGGCGCTTCGTCGACGAACTCGACACGCTGGTCGCGGCGCTGGGCCTGGAGCGCTTCCATCTGCTGGGGCACTCCTTCGGCACGATGATCGCGTGCGACTTCGCCCTGCGCGGCGGCCCGCGCCGCCCCGACCGGCTGATTCTGGTCTCGCCGGTGCTGAACGTCCGCAAGTACGAGGACGACATGCGGAATCTACTGTTCCGGCTGCCGCCGGAGACGGCCCAGGCGTTCACCGACGCGATGCGCACCGGCCGGTACGGCACGTCCGCGTTCGCGGAAGCCTCGATCGACTTCGCGGAGCGCCACATGTGCCGCACCGAGTGGCCGGACGAACTGCTGGACGCCACCGTCGGCAGCGCGGCGGACGTGCGGGACGCCATGTGGGGTCCCACCGAGTTCCGGGTGACGGGCAACCTGCGCACGTACGACCGGACCGGGCAGCTGGAACGGCTGGGGCCGGGCACCCTGTTCGTGTGCGGGGAGCACGACTTCGTGCCGCCGCGGGCCTGCCAGGCGTACGCACGGGCGGTCCCCGGAGCGGAGGCCGTGGTGATCCCGGGCGCCTCGCACATGCCCTATCTGGAGCAGCCGGAGCTCTTCGCCGAGGAACTCCTGTCCCGCATCGGCCACTTCGGCGACTCCGGCCACAACATCGCAGGTCAAAAATGACTTGTGGGACCAAGCGGCCACATGCTTACGTTGGTGCGACGAATGCCTCGACTCCCAGAAGGGGACACGGTGCGACCGGCGTTATCTGCCGTGGGTGGTGCAAGGGCGAGCCGCAGGCCTCGCAACGCCCACGCCACCTGGTGGCCCTTGGTCCGAAGACCGGTGCCGGCGCATCACTGAGCTCTGCCGACTCTCGGCAGGGCTCGGTTCGGCGTGCCCTCACACACCCTTCCCCTTCCGGTCCGTCCCTCATGAGGCCATGAACAGACACAGATTTCTGCCTGCCCTGCTCGTCATCTCGCTCATCGGCACGATCATGGAACTCGACATGTCCGTGCCGAGCTTCCCGGACATCGCCGACAGCCTCGGCACGTCCGGCTCCTCGGTGCAGCTGACGATCACGTACAACTTCTTCGGCTACTGCCTGGGCGCCCTGGCCTACGGGCCGTTGTCCGACCGCTTCGGCCGGCGCACGGTGATGCTCGCCGGCAACACGGTCATGCTGATCGGCGCGCTGGGCTGCGCCGTTGCGCCGAACATCACCGCCCTCCTCGCCTCCCGGCTCGTCCAGGGCGTGGGCGCGAGCACGTCCGTGGTCCTCGTCTTCGTCATCATCGCCGACGTCTACAAGGGCAACCAGCTGTTCAAGATGTACGGGCTCACCAACGCCGCGATGTCCGCCTTCATGACGGCGGCGCCCGCGCTGGGCGGCCTCATCAACCGTACGATCGGCTGGCGCGGCAACTACGCGACGGTCTTCGGCATCACGCTGGTGTCGCTGCTGCTGATGGCGTTCCTCCTGCCCGAGAGCAAGGGCGAGTTGGAGCAGGTCAGCGCGCGGAAGGTCGCCGCCGACTACCGGAGGCTGCTGGCGAGCAAGGAGTTCGTCGCCGCCTCGCTCGTCCCCAGCCTGCTGTTCGCCTCCTACATGGTCTTCATCGCGTCCAGCTCCTTCCTCTACACCGACACCTTCGGCCTGTCGACTGTGGAGTTCGCCGGCCATCTGCTGATCATCGTGGCCTCGTTCGCGGTGACCAGCCTCCTGGCCTCGAAGATCGTTGCGCTCCTGGGCGGCCCGGAGCGCACGGTGGCCTGGAGCATCGCCGTCACGGTCGCCGGCATCGTGCTGTTCCTCGTCTTCGGCGAGGGCGCCTGGGCGACCACCGGCCCGATCGCCGTCTTCTGTATCGGCTTCGCCGCGGTCTACCCGGTCGTCTTCGGCCGCTCGATGAACGTCTTCCCCGAGCTCCAGGGGGCGGCCTCCTCGCTGACCATGAGCGGGCGGGCCCTGCTGGTCACCCTGCTCACGGGCGTCGCCAGCAGCCTGTTCACCGGCCACTCCATCGTGACCGCCGGAGTGATGGCCGTCGCCATCGCCGTCGCCGCACCCCTGGCCTTCCTCAAGCCCAGGACGGCACCGGCCGGTGCCGAGACGGCCGAGGCCGAAGCGGTGGCCGAGGCCGGCTGAGCCGACGGCCCGGCCGTCCCCGATCCCCTTCTGCTCCTTCCCTTTTCCGACAGCGAGGCGGCGACACCGGTCGCCGCCGCCGCACGGACGCACACGCACCGAGGGCGCGGGGCTGCACCGTCATGCCCCGCGCCCGGAGAGAGGCCCGTCATGAGCGCCATCGGCCAGGAGAACCCCGCAGCCGACCGGACGTTGCCCAGCCTGACCGCGGAGTACGTCGCCAGGTGGGAATCCCGTTCCTCCGTCCGCACCCGCCCGCGCAAGACCATCGACTTCACGCAGGAGGGCTACTTCTTCCCCGAGGACAAGCAGCCGCTGCTACTGGCAGAGGAAGTCGCGTCGCTGGGCCGGGCGGGCAAGGAGGAGATCCTCGTCCAGTCCTTCTACAAGTACCTGCACGACATCGTGAACCTGGAGATCAAGGAGATCGTCTCCGCCTGCTCGAAGATCCTCTACACGGACCTTCCGGTGGAGTTCACCGCCGAGACGAAACTCAACACCCACTCGGTCATCATCGACGAGTACTACCACGTCTACATCGCCCAGGACATGATCCTGCAGCTGCAGCAGCACTACCCGGACCTGCGCACGCTCGAGCACCCGATATCGGACTCGCAGCGCGCCGTGGCCGAGATCAAGAAGAAGCTCGACCCCAAGTACCACGACATCTTCGAGATCCTCGCCAACTGCTGCTTCGAGACCACGCTCGTGCGTGAACTCGTCGAATTCTTCAACAGCCCCGGCGTGCACCCGTCGATCAAGTACTACATCAACGACCACATGAACGACGAGTCGCGGCACTACGCCTTCTTCTACGACCTGATGACCTACCTGTGGGCGGAAATCCCGGAGGAATACCGGGAAGCGATCGGCACGCACCTCGCCGAGTTCACGACGCTCTACCTCTCCGTGGAGTCGGAGAAGCTCTTCAACATCGAACTGCTCGACTCCTTCATCGACGACCGGCAGCAGGCACAGAAATCCGTCGAGGCGCTCTACGCGGGCTTCGAGATCACCCCGGACGTGCCGATCGTCAAGAACGTCCTGCGCGCGCTGCGCAATGCCGGAATGCTCGCCCACCCCTCCGTCCGCGAGAGCTTCGCCCGGATCGGCTGGACCGTCTGAACCCCGGTCCGGTACACCGCCTTTCCGCCCAGCCCAGGAACCACTGAGGACGCACCCATGGAACCCACGACTTCCCCCGCCTCCACCATTTCCCACCGCACCTCCACCCGCATTTCCGACGACGTCGCCACCAAGGAACTCGCGGCGCAGATCGCGGACCGGCTCCGTCAGGCGGAACAGCTCGTGCTGCCGCTCGACGAGACCCTGGACATCCTGGACCAGCTGCAGGAGTTCGAGCTCGGCCGCTTCCTGCTGCACAACCGGGGTCTCAACGGCTACTGGACCTCGTACATCTTCCGCAACGCCCCCGAGGGTCCCGTCACCCCGCTCGAGCACTGGCTGCTCAACGACTCCCTGCTGTGCCAGGCCCGCGAGCGCTACCACCGCTTCAAGGAGGAGATCGCCGGCCGCATCACCGAGGGCGCGGCCCTGGCGTCCATACCCTGCGGTGTGATGGACGACCTGCTGCAGCAGGACTACAGCGGCGTCGAGGACTTCCGGATCGTCGGCATCGACATCGACGAGGAGTCCGTCGCCTACGCCCGGGAGAACGCGGAGCAGCGCGGGCTCTCCGCACACACCGAGTTCGAGGTGCGCGACGCCTGGAAGCTGGGCGTGGACGGCGAGTTCGACCTGATCGTCAGCAACGGCCTGAACATGTACGAGTCGGACCCGCAGCGGCTGACGGACCTGTACCGCAGCTTCCACCAGGCGCTGCGCCCCGGCGGCCGACTGCTGCTCAGCTTCCTCACCCCGCCGCCCCCGCCGCCGTGGGTGGCGCCCGAGCACGCGGCCGCCTGGGAGAAGTACGACATCCCGGAGGCCGACCTGCGCCGCGAGCTGTCCATCATGGGCGACATCGTCCAGGTGACGTACCTGAACTTCTCCGCCGAGGACGAGGTCCGGGCCCAGCTCGAAGCCGCGGGCTTCACCGTGCAGGCGGTCCGCTACAACGCCGGCGGCGTCCTGCCCATCGTCACCGCCGTCAAGTGACGCACCAGGCAACGGCCTGACGGGGCATGCCGGTTCCCGCTCCGGGGCGGGAACCGGCATGCCCCGAGCCCCGTACCACCCCCGAACTACGGCCCTGGAGCCCCCTTTCCATGATCACTGCCACCGGTCTCGAACTGCGCGCCGGCGCCCGCGTCCTCATCGAGTCGGCGTCCTTCCGCATCGCCAAGGGCGACCGCATCGGCCTCGTCGGCCGCAACGGCGCCGGCAAGACCACCCTCACCAAGTGCCTCGCGGGCGAGGGCATCCCGGCAGCCGGCACCATCACCCACTCCGGAGACATCGGCTACCTGCCGCAGGATCCACGCACCGGCGACCTGGACGTCCTGGCGCTCGACCGCGTGCTGTCCGCCCGCGGACTGGACACGGTGATCCGCTCGATCCGCGAGTGCCAGGAGCGCATCGCCTCCGGCCGGGGCGCGACGCGCGAGAAGGCGATGAAGCGGTACGAGCGGCTGGAGAGCGAGTTCCTGGCCAAGGGCGGCTACGCGGCCGAGGCCGAGGCGGCCACCATCGCCGCCAGCCTGGGCCTGCCGGACCGGATCATGGAACAGCCGCTGCACACCCTCTCCGGCGGTCAGCGCCGCCGCGTCGAGCTCGCCCGGATCCTCTTCTCCAGCGCCGACATCCTGCTGCTGGACGAGCCGACCAACCACCTGGACGCGGACTCGGTCTTCTGGCTCCGGGACTTCCTCAAGACCTACCAGGGCGGCTTCGTCGTCATCTCCCACGACATCGACCTCGTCGAGACCGTCGTCAACAAGGTGTTCCATCTGGACGCGAACCGGGCGGTCATCGACGTCTACAACATGAGCTGGAAGCAGTACCAGGCCCAGCGCACTGCCGACGAGCGCCGCCGCAAGCGCGAACGGGCCAACGCCGAGAAGAAGGCGGCCGCCCTCAGCTTCCAGGCCAACAAGCTGCGCGCCGGCACCAAGGCGGTCGCCGCGCAGAACATGGCCCGCCGCGCCGAGAAACTGCTCGCCGACCTGGAGCCGGAGCGCCGCGCCGACAAGGTCGCCAAGCTGCGCTTCCCCGAGCCCGCGCCCTGCGGCAGGACGCCGCTGACGGCGGAGGGCCTGTCGAAGTCGTACGGCTCGCTGGAGATCTTCACCGACGTCGACCTCGCGATCGACAAAGGTTCCCGCGTCGTCATCCTCGGCCTCAACGGCGCGGGGAAGACGACCCTGTTGCGCCTGCTGGCGGGTGTGGACAAACCCGACACCGGCCAGGTGGTGGAGGGCCACGGCCTCAAGCGCGGCTACTACGCCCAGGAGCACGAGACCCTGGACGCGGACCGCACCGTCCTGGAGAACATGCGCTCGGCGGCACCGGGCATGGACCTGGCCGAAATCCGCAAGGTGCTGGGCTCGTTCCTGTTCTCCGGCGACGACGCGGACAAGCCCGCGGGCGTCCTCTCCGGCGGCGAGAAGACTCGTCTCGCCCTGGCCACCCTGGTGGTCTCCTCGGCGAACGTGCTGCTGCTCGACGAGCCCACCAACAACCTCGACCCCGCCAGCCGCGAGGAGATCCTCGGCGCCCTGCGCACCTACAAGGGCGCCGTCATCCTGGTCACCCACGACGAGGGCGCCGTCGACGCCCTCCAGCCCGAGCGCATCATTCTCCTGCCGGACGGCGTCGAAGACCTCTGGGGAGCGGACTACGCGGACCTGGTGGCGCTCGCGTGACCGTCGTCGCCCCCGTCGTCGCCCCTCCCGAACGCCTGGGCACCTCCCGGATGCCGGACGGCCGTCGGCTGGCCTGGGCGGAGTGGGGCCCGGCCGACGGCATCCCGGTCCTGCTGTGCCCGGGCGGCGCGACGAGCCGCCGGCTGGGCTTCGGTACCGAGGCGGTGCAAGCACTCGGCGTCCGCCTGGTCTCCGCGGACCGCCCGGGCCTGGGCGCCTCGGACCCGGCACCCGGCCGCACGCTGGCGGACTGGCCGGACGACGTTTGCGCGCTGGCGGCGGACCTCGGCCCGGGTCTCGACGGCCTGCGGGTGGTGGGCTGTTCGCAGGGCGTGCCCTTCGCGCTGGCCTGCGCGGCGCGCGGCATCGCGACGGCCACGGCCGTCGTCTCGGGCGGGCCCGACATGACCCTTATGTCGGCATATCTGGCCCCGGAGATCCGCGCCATGGTGGAGGCGGTGGCGGCGGACCCGTCGGCGGCCGAGGCGGCGTTCGCCGCCGGAGCGGATGCGGAAGCGATATGGGCGATGGTGACGGGGAGTTGTGCGGCGCCGGACCGTGCCCTCTTCGGCACCCCGTCGTTTGCGGCCGCGTACCGCGAAGCCCTCGCCGAGGGCTTCGCCCAGGGCCCGTCGGGCTACGCACGGGACACCGTGCTCACGATGGGGCGGTGGCCGTTCGACGTGGGAGGCATCACGGGGCCCGTGGACCTGTGGCACGGGGGCCTGGACACCAGCATGTTCCACTCGCCGGAATCGGGCGCGGCGTTGGCGGAGGCGATCCCGACCGCTCGCCGTCATGTCGTGGCGGAGGCGGGGGGCCTGGTGCTGTGGACGCACGGGGAGCGGATCCTGCGGGAGTTGGTGGGGAAGGTCGCGTAGAGGGCCTCATGCGAACGGTCCGGCCGGGGCTGCACCGGCCGGACCGTTGCCCCCGCAATCCCCCGAATTGCGGAGTTCTGGGGGGTGATCAGGAGTCGTACCAGACGACTCCGTCACCGCCGTCGTGCCCGATGGTCTGCGTCATGACGTTGCCGTCCTGCCAGTACTTGGGGTGCTGGGCCAGGAAGCCGCCGATGGACTGGACCGACGTGGCGTCGCACACGCCGTCGGTGCGGATGCAGAACCGCTGCACCGGAACGCCCTCGAACGTCGCAGGACCGGCGCCGGGGGACGTGAATCCCAAGGCGCTCCAGCCGTTCGGCACATGGGCCCAGATGCCGGTGCCGGGCTGCATGGGGTCGGCGTACAGCATTCCGTTCACCTGCGAGCGCGGTATGCCGGTGTCGCCGACGGCTATCTTCTGGAGCACCTGGTCGGCTATCTGTGCGCCTTGGGAGTATCCGACGATCGTGAAGCGGGCGCCGGGGTCGCGGCGGTGGGTGTCCTCCGCGGCGGTCAGCAGATTGCGGTACCCCTCGCGCACGCTCGCGTCGAAACTGAGGGCGGTCGCATCCGGGACATTGTGGCCGTTGAGCCAGGGGCCGGCGCTCGCCGGATAGCAGACCGGCACCGGGATGCCGCCGTCGAGGTGCTTGTTGGCGAAGGCATAGGTGCTCGTGCAGTCGGGCGCGGAGGCCGCCGAGCCGGTGCCGCCCACCTCCAGGTAGTAGTGGTGCACCGGATCCGCGTGGGCGACGGGTGCGGCGACAACGGAGGCAACCATCATGGCCGCCGCCGCGCCGGCAGCGCCCGTCGTCTTCTTCCATCTGCTGGCCAGAGTCATTGCTTCTCCTCTCCTCCAGTCACGTCCGGTCACGGTCACGGTTGCGGCCACGCAGAAACTCAACTGCTGTAGTCGTCATCGACGTTAGTGACGGCTTTGAAATCGCGATGAACCTGCAGGTGCCGGGGTTACGGGTGTCCACCCTCCGTCCGGAGGTGCTCGACGAGGGCCCGGAGGACGAAGAGATTCGGGGTCGCGGACGCGGCGGTCTCCGCAGTGCCGATCACGACGGCGTCGTCCCGGATCTCGATCCGCTGCACCTGCGACCAGCGCGCGGATGTCTCTCCGAACCCGATCCCTTCCCTGGTCAGCCAGATGTCCCCGAAGGCGAGCCGCTCACCCTCGCCGAGGCGGGCGAGCGCCAGGGGCAGTTGGGCATCGGTGACGGCCCGTTGGATCTCCGGGACCCATTCCTCCTCTTCGCCGTGCGACAGCGTGATCCGTTCTCCTTCGGCATCGGTGAACGTGAAAGTGCCGTCCTGCCGGAACACAGAGGTGGTGTCGTAGCGGAGGACGCGGATCCGCCCCATGACGACGACCGTCATTCCGCGCTCGTACAGATCCAGCCGCGCGTCCGGATTCGCCCTCGCCGCGGAGGGCAGGCCGCTGCGGACGAGGGCCAGCAGGCCACGGATCCCCCGACGTTTCCATGTACCGTCCACGTGTGCCGCGTAGGTGGCACGTCGTCTGCCGAGGTGCGCGCGGCCGGCCGCTGCGGAGATCCTCGCCAGCAGCAGTTCCTCGCCGCGCTTCGGCGGCGTCGCCCCGGTCACGGCGTGGCTCCGGCGAGGCCGAGACCGGCGTCGTACCCGCGCAGGATCATCTGGTGCGTCCGGCGGAGCAACTGGCCCGGGGACACGCCCAGGTCGTCGGCCAGCCGACGGCGGGTGCGCTCGAACACGGTCAGCGCGTCCGCCTGCCGGCCGCCGAGGTAGAGCGCGCGCATCAGCATCGCGGCGACCGGCTCGTTCAGGGGCTGCGCCACGGTCAGGGCCCACAGCTCCTCGATCGCCTCGGTGTGCCGGCCCAACCGGAGCTGCCAGTTCAACTTGCGTTGAGCGAGGGCGGTCCTGCGCTCGGTGAGCCGCAGCCGTTCCAGCTCGGCCAACGGTCCGGGCAGGCCGGCCAGGAGCTCCCCGCGGAAGAGGCCCAGCGCCTGGGAGCAGAAGCGGACCGCCTCGGTCAGCTCGCCGGCCCGCTCGGCCGTTCCGGCGGCGGTGACGAGTTCCTCCATGCGCGCCATGTCCACCTTGGCCGCGCCGGGGAGCAGCCGGTAGCCGCACCGGCTGTGCTCGATCACCGAGCCGGGGCCGTCCCCGCTGCGCAGGATCTTGCGCAGCCGGTAGATGTACACCGGCACCACGTTCGTCAGGGGAGGCTCCATCCCCCACACCCCGTCGAGCAGTTCCTGCTGGCTGACCGCCCGGTCGGGGCACAGCACGAGCGCGGCGAGCACGGCCTGCTGACGGAGGTGTCCGAGGTCGACAGGCTGTCCGCCGCGCCATGCCTGGAGCGGTCCGAGGACGGATATCCGCAACGGCGGTTCCGGAGCACGACGTTCCGTCGCCCGGTGGACGGCTGCACGCGGCGCGGGGACCTTCGTCTGCCGGCGGGGGCCGCGGCCGGGTGTGACGAGGCCGCAGTCGAAGGCGTGGACGATGGCGGCGGCCCGGTCGCGCAGCCCGAGGACGGCGAGGATCCGCGTGAGGTGTCCGGCCACGGCGTCCTGGGGGATGGAGAGTGCGGTGGCGATCTCGGCGTCCCGCATGCCGCAGCCGACTGCGTAGAGCACTTCGCGCTCCTGATGGGTGAGGGGGGCAAGGGCGGGCTGGGAAATGGTTGCGGTCGTCGGCATCGTGGCTCCCGGGACTCCGGACGGCTCGGTGTGCTGGGCGGTCTGACGCATGCCGCCGACGCTGGCCGCGGGGCCGGAAAACGGACAGGCCAAGGGACCGGCCGTATGCGGCCGGTGGCCGCGATAGAGTCCCTCACCTGGGGAAATCGGCATGTCCGGGGGCGGGAAGGTCAGGACTTGTGACCAGTGAGTTCAGCACGCTGTTGCGGCGGTTCCGGCGCCGGGCGGGGATGACTCAGGAGGCTTTGGCGGAGCGCGCCAACGTGGGGGTGCGCACGATCCGCGGGCTGGAGACGGGCGAGCGCGCCGACCCCAGGGTGACCACGGTGCGACTGCTGGCGGACGCGCTCGGGCTGGAGCCCGAGGAACGCGAGGAGTTGCTGGCGGCGGTGGTGCGGCAGGGAGGGGAGGTGGAATCTCCGATTCCGCCGGAGATCCCACCGGAGGCTCCGCCCGTCGAACCCGCCCCGGCGCCACCCGGTTCGGCATTGGACGAAAGCCTGGCCGATGTCGCCGATCAGCTGGCGCAGGCGGTGGCGGCCCGCTGGCAGCGCGAGGAGGAACAGCGCCAGGTCCACGATCCGTACCCGCTGCCGGTGCGTTGGCAGGCGGTCCCCGAGGAGCTGACGGACCACTGGGCCAACATCCGCCGCCTGCCGGCGGGAAGTGCGCACAGTCCGCTCGACCTGAGCGGGCGGCTGGACGAGATCGTGGCGGTGTACCGGAGGATCCCGTCGGGCCGGTTGGTGCTGCTGGGCCGGTCCGGCTCGGGGAAGACAGTACTGACCGTCCGCTTCGTCCTGGACTGCCTCAAATCCCGCACCCACGCCGACGCCGTACCGGTGATCTTCAGCATCGGCTCGTGGGACCC
Source organism: Streptoverticillium reticulum (assembly GCF_047456005.1). NCBI lineage: Bacteria > Bacillati > Actinomycetota > Actinomycetes > Kitasatosporales > Streptomycetaceae > Streptomyces > Streptoverticillium reticulum. Next base: position 2,308,772 of record NZ_CP179755.1, read on the forward strand.
CACGGTCATCACGTTCCGCGCCTGGCTGACCGCACAGTTGACGCGGGACTACCCGGGCCTCGCGGCACCGGCGCCGGGCGGCTCGACCCTGGCGGCCGTCCTGGTGGAGACGGGCCGGGTGCTCCCGGTGCTGGACGGCTTCGACGAGATAGCCGACGGCCTGCGCCGCCCGGCCCTGGAGTCGCTCAACGCGACAACGCTCCCCCTGGTGTTGACGAGCCGTCCGTCCGAATACGCGGCGGCAGTGGCGGAGACGGACGTGCTCACCGCCGCCGCGGCGGTGGAGCTGACCGATCTGACGTTGGACGACCTGGCGGACTACCTGCCGCGCACCACGCGCAAGGCCCGCGGCGGGGACCCCACGGCGACGGCCTGGGACCCGGTCCTGACCGAACTGCGCGAACGACCGGAGGACCGGGCCGGCGCCAACCTGGCTGCGGTGCTGACCACTCCCCTCATGGTCACCCTCGCCCGCGCCGTGTACAGCGACACCCCCGGGCAGGACCCGGCTGCACTCCTGGACACGGGGCGCTTCGGAAGCCCGGAGGAACTGGAGGACCACCTCCTCGACAACTTCACCACGACTGCCTACCGCCCACGCCCCGGGGACCGGCGCCATGAATTCGATCCGGAACGGGCCAGATACTGGCTCGGCTACCTCGCCGACCACCTGACGCGGCTCGACACCCCCAACTTGGAGTGGTGGCGCCTCGGCTGCGCGGCGCGGCGCTCGACGCGCACGCTGGCGACGGCGGTGGTGATATGCGTCGTCATAGGCCTGACGGACTGCCTGGTCGGCCTCCTCACCGACACCGTCGTCGGCCAGATCGTGGACGGGCTGATGGCAGGGCCTTTCGCCGGGCTGGTGTTCGGCGTCACGTACTGGTTCATGGTGGCGGCCAAGGGCACGGCGGTGGCGCCGACCAGTGTGCGCTTGAGACTGTTCGGCAGAGCGGGCAGACCGCTACGAAGAACCGTCCACCGATTGCTGATCGGCGTACTCTTCGGCCTCGCCTTCGGCTCCGGCTTCGGCGCCCTGCACGGACTGTCCCACCTCTTCCAGGGCGCCGCCCTCACGACCTGCCTGCGCGCCGCCCTCGGCGACGGTCTCTTCTACGGAACCGTCTTCGCCCTGGGAGCGGGCCCGGCGTTCGGCATCCTGGCCCTCCTGGAAACCCCGCGCGACATCCGGTCCGCTGTCAACCCGGTGAGCCTGCTGCAGGAGAACAGCCGCACGGTCCTCACCCAACTGACCGTCTGGGCCCCCGCCTTCGGCCTCCTCGTCGGCTCCTGCTCCGGAGTGGTCATCCACAACATGCCGGCCTTCATGGGCCCGTACAACTGGAACCTCTCAGGAGCCTTCAAACTGGGCACGGCCAGCGCCCTGGGCGGCGGCCTCGGCTACGCACTCGGCCTGACGGCGTGGGGCCAGTGGGTGGTCTTCTCCCGCATCTGGCTGCCGTTGACGGGGCGTTTGCCGTGGTCGGTGATGGCATTCCTGGAGGACGCGTACGAGCGGGGGGTGCTGCGGCAGGCGGGGGCGGTGTATCAGTTCCGGCATGCGCGGTTGCAGGGGTATTTGGCGCGGGGGTACGGGGAGCGGGGGGCTGGAGAACAGGCAGGAGCGTAGGGCAGTTGCCATGGGACCGCGCTCCTCTCCGACACGCCGCCCTCATACGAGGGCAGCCGCAGACTGCTGGCCCGAAGACACACCAGCGGCGCACCGGACAGCCAATGCGCCCAGCGAGTCGGGAACCGGCAACCCACGTTCGGACGTCCAGGCTCGCCTCGCAGCGTTCCGCTGCCGAATGGTTTCGGCCGCCACCCATGAGCCGTCGGCCGCGCGAGTTACCATCGCCGACAGCCGCGCAGTTGCACGGACAGCGTTAGTGGAATGGTGCGTCAGGGAGAATGACATGTCGCGGGGTTCGCGCGTGCACAGAAAACACGCTCTCTTGCAAAGGCTCGGCGCGCCGTTGGCGGGCACACGGGAGACTTCAGCCGCGGCCGCCCTCTCCCCGGCGCAACAGCAGGTCTGCAGAGGAGACCTCAAACGACTGCGCAGGGCCTCGGAAGCGGTCCTGGCCCGTCTGGATCTGCCCGACGGATGCAGCATCGCCACGCTCATGGAGCGGCTCAGCGCGGATCGCGGCCGCCCCATCCAGCTCGTGGAACTCCCTCTGGGAGCAAAGTCGCCCTGCGGCATGTGGCTGGCGACCGACGAAGCCGACATCATCGTCGTCGAATCGAACACCAGCCGGCTGCATCGTGATCACATCATCGCCCACGAGCTCGCGCACATGCTGTGCGGGCATCGCGACTCCACCGGACCGGACCCGACGGGGCTCGGGCACCTGTTGCCGAGTCTGGACCCTCGGCGCGTCCGCGAGATACTCGGGCGTACGAGCTACTCCAGTACGGAGGAGCAGGAGGCGGAAACCGTCGCCTCCCTCATCCTCGAACGGGTCACCCGCCCACCGGTGGAGCCCCGTTGGGACGTCCCGCCCGTCGACGCCGAGACCGTCGCGCGCATCGATCACTCCCTCAATCCCGGCAAACCCGGCTGACCCGGCTGACCTCGCGGTCCCTGCCGAAGCTCGCGCACACCGCCGCCCTCTCGTCGTCGGACTGCGGCGATGCCAGGAGGTGTCATGGCCGACGTGAAGGCCGTGGTGTTCCCGGCGTGCGCGGCCCTGTGCGCGCTGGCCTTCCTCTACAAGCTGCGCGACGTACGGCACCGGCGGGACGACCCGGCGCTGCTGGCGCTGCTCGTCGCCTTTTCCTGCAAGGGTGTCTCCTTCACGCTCTCCACGCCGCTCGTCGCGCGAAAGGTGGACGTCGCCCTGGGAGTGGACGACCTGGGGGCGTTGGGCATCCATCTGTTCGGCGGCGTGGCCTCCAGTGCCGCATTCCTCACCGCGATCGTCTACTGGGTGTACCCGCGCGAGGAGGCCCAACGACGCGCGCTCGTACGGCTCCTGGCCGCGGCCGCAGTGGCGGTCGTCATGATCGGTCTGTGGGTCGCGGCGAAGCACGGGGGCCAGCAGCGCAGTGCGCACTACCTCGTGCAGAACGTGCACCGCCCGGTCGTGGCCGCATATCTGCTCCTGTACGTCAGCGCCTTCGGCTCCGGGATGATCGAGATCATCCGCCTGTGCCTGAGGTACGGGCGGGTGGCGGGGCGACAGTGGCTGCGCAGAGGGCTGCACACCACGGCGGTCGGCGCGGGCGCGTGCCTCGTCTACTGCCTCAACCGCCTGCTCGCCCTGATCACTTCGCAGTGCGGGCTCGACCCGCTGGAGTGGGAGCTGCTGACGCCGGTCGCCAACGGCGTGGGCATCTTCTTCCTGGTGGCGGGGCTCACCATGCCGTCGTGGGGTCCCCGGGTGTCCGACGGGCGGCGCATGGCCCGTAACTTCATCACGTACCAGCGGCTGCACCCGCTGTGGCATGCGCTGTCCACGGCGGTCCCCGGCATCGCGCTCGATCCGCAGCCGGCCGGCCGCCTCGCCCGTCTGCTGCCGGGCGACATCAACTTCCGTCTCTACCGCAGGGTCATCGAGATACAAGACGGCCTGCTCGCCCTGCGTCCCTACATGGATTCGGACATCATCGCCGCCGCCCGGCGGTCGGCAGACGAGGCGGGGCTGTCGGGCGACGCGCTGCAGGCCCAGGCACAGGCCGTGTCGCTGGCAGCAGCCCTGCGCGCGAAGCGCGACCACCGGCAGCAGCCGGGAGAGGAGCCCGCGCCTCTCGGCCCGGACGCGACGAGGGGCGGTGGCTACGCCGACGAGGTGGCGTGGCTGCTGAAGGTCGCCCAGGCGTACACCGTCCTTCCATCCGCTGAGACTTCCACCGAGACATCCGCCGAGACCACTGAGAGGACCACTCGATGAAGTACCGCAAGCTCGGGGCCGACGGGCCCGAGGTGTCGGCGATAGGCCTGGGCTGCATGGGCATGTCGATCGCTTACGGCGTCCCCGACGAGGAGGAGTCCCAGCGCACCCTGGACCGCGCCCTGGAGACGGGCGTCACCCTGCTCGACACCGCGGATGCCTACGGACAGGGCCTGAACGAGGAGTTGGTGGGCCGCTGGCTGCGCCGGCACACGGGAGACCGGGACCGGGTGGTGGTCGCGACGAAGTTCGGCCTGCGCCACGACGCAGCCACCGGCCGGGTGGGCGACGTCGACACCTCCGCCGTCTACGTCCCGGTCGCCTGCCGCGCCTCCCTGCGCCGCCTGGGCACCGACCACATCGACGTCTACTACGCGCACCGCAGGAACCCGGACACTCCCGTCGAGGAGACGATGGGCGCGCTGTCCCGTCTCGTGGACGAAGGGCTGGTGCGTCACGTCGGCCTGAGCGAGGTCAGCGCCGACACGCTCCGCAGGGCGCACGCCATTCATCCCGTCAGCGCGGTGCAGGTCGAGTACTCGCTCTTCACCCGGAACGTGGTGGAGGGCGAACTCCTCGACACCTGCCGGGAACTGGGCATCGCGGTCGTGGCGTACTCCCCCCTGGGACGCGGCATGCTCACCGGGGTGCTCTCCTCCCGCGATGACCTGGACCCGAACGACAACCGGCGCCGCTGGCCGCGGTTCGCCGACGACAACATCGCCCGGAACCTGGCACTCGTCCAGGCCGTGGGGAACGTCGCCGCGCGGATCGGCTGCACCCCGGCCCAGGCGGCACTGGCATGGCTGCTGGCCCAGGGGGACGACATCGTGCCCATTCCCGGTACCAAGCGCCGCCGGTACCTGGATGAGAACGCCGGTGCGGTCGACCTGCGCCTGGACCCGAGCGACCTCGCCCTGCTACGCGAGGCCGTGCCGGAGGAGGCGGTGGCGGGCGAACGGTACCCGGTTCAGGCGCTGGAGCGGGTGGGGCACTGAGACCCCGCCCCCGCCTCTTGCTCGCCTCGAGCACGACCGTAGGGCGTCGCGCGAGAGACCTGGCCAAGACGGTGACCTGGTACCGGCAGAACGCGACCTAGTGAGAGCCGTGGTTGAGAGAACAGGGTGCCTGGCGGGCGGCTGACGGCGCCGGGCACTGCTCTCCACTGACGGTTCCTGTAGTTCGGTCGGCGTGCGGATTCGTGCCCTCCACTGCACCGCCGCGCCGAACACCGCCCGGACGACCACTCCGCAGGCTTCGGCTTCGGTACCACAACTCATGTCGGTACTGGCCGCAGAACGCCAGACGCAGGCCGGCCCGGGCGTCCCCCTGCCAGAGGCGGGCGCCCCAGGGCAGCCACCCGGCGGTAAGGGGCGCACACAGAACTGCGAAGGCAGGTCGCAGCACTTGCACGGGGTGGAGTTGGTGGGGAGCCAGCCGGGGGCTGGGCGGCCGTAACCTGCTCCATCCCAGCCCCGCAACAGGTTTGACGCCCAGAGGAGGTACAGCGCACTGACAGACTCAACGCGCCGACACGCGAGTCCGACAGGGTTAGCGGTCCGATCTCTTTTGACTGTCTATGAACGCCCGCCAGGCGTTCGCACTGAAGGAGATGGTTATTCGACGTCTGGGATCCTTGGTGTCGCGAACTGCATGACGACCATCAGAGAAGGCGGCGTGCTCGAGGCAGTTGTTGTTGCTACCGCTGTAGCTGCTCTTGCGCCACGCGGGCACTCTGCCAGTCATGACCCGTTTTCCTCGATGAGTGCGCGAATGAGCTGCCTCGAGTCGGAAGGGGACAGTGCGACGGCTGTCAGCTCCTCCCATGCACATGCGTACGCCTGCACGTCGCGCGCCTGTTCAAGCAACGTACCACCAGTCAGGTACTCCAGCCATGCAACATCGATTGACGACTCGCCTCGGAACGTGAAGAGGCTGAAGGACCCGAACTGATCCACCACGAACCGCGCCTTGAGCGGGAGGACTTGCACAGTGACGTTCGGCCGGCGACCCACTTGCTCGAGATACCGAAGCTGCTCGGCAACCATGGCACGGGGCCCCGCGATGCGATGCAGCGCCGGTTCGTCCACCACCGCACGCAGCCTGAAGCCCAGGTGATCGTCCAAGAGTTCCTTGCGTTTGAGTCGCGTCTCCACGAGTGCATTCACTTGATCTTCGGGGAGTCGCGAGGCGAACAACTGACGCATATACGCCTCGGTCTGCAGCATCCCCGGCACGAGGGTCGGCTCATACACCCGAACAAGCCCCGAGTCGGACTCCAGCATCAAGTAGTCCCGCAGCGCATCGACCAGCGGCCCCTGTGACGTCCACCAGTCGACCTTGCGCACATCAGCAGCCAGCTTGCCCAAGCGTCGACGGTACCTGTCATCCGCCACTTCATAGAGGTCGAGGAGCGCCGTCAGATCCCCGAGCCTGATACCGCGGTTGCCGTTCTCGATCTGCGAGACCTTAGGTTGGCCACATCCCAGGCGTTTCGCCACCTCTGAGACGGTGAGGTTCCGCTCCGTACGGAGACGCCGCAGTTCGCTGCCAAGGCGCTTGCTACGCATGGTCGGCAGGCTTCTCTGATCCATGCGTGCATCATGGCCCACTCGCCCACACATCAGCGCTGTCATATGCCAATCCCTCCGGGCATGTATCACCTTGCTGGAAATAGTTGCCCACACGTGCGGCGCTGGTCCACCATCGAGACGCATCACGATCCGCAGTCGACACGTGACAGCAAGTTGATCAACCCTGCCCAGGCTTCCATCTGTTAGGACTTGGAGAGGACATGGCGATCCGCCCGCAACGATCAGGCCGGCAGCTGACGATGGACCTCGTACTGAGACCAACAGAGCTGGCCAAAGTGCGCCGAATCGTGCACTCCCAACTTCAGGACTGGAACCTGGCAGCGCAGGCAGACGACGTGGTGACAGTGGTCAACGAGCTGCTGACCAACGTCGTAGAGCACGTACCGGGCGCCAGCTGCAAGCTGATCCTGATGCACAAGGCGCACCTCCTCCACGTACGCGTCAGCGACGACTACGGCGGAATGCCGATCAAGCAGACGCCTCAGGCCGACCGAACAACCGGACGCGGCCTGGCGCTGGTTGACGTACTCACTCACGGATGCTGGAACGTGGTGGCGCAGTCGCCTGGCGGAGGCAAGGAGATCCACTGCCTGTTCGATATCTCGCAGGGGGCACCGCCAACCAAGACGGTCAGCCGAGCGCATGTCATCAGCGAGATCCACCGCTACGGAATCGCTCACCCCGAATGGCTGACAGAGGTCATCCACTACGCCCCTCTCGCCTGCGACCACTTGGCCACCGGAGAACGCTGTGGCCGCCGCTGCCTCACCGTCACCGTTGGCTCGGTCGTACACTCCGGCGACCGGGTGCGCCTGCTCGACGGGGCGCTGAAGCGACAGGACAAGTCACTGGAAGCCGCCGCACTCAGAATCACCGTCGAGGCAACCGGACTTCTGCTTGAGCCGACCGAAACAGCCATGCCGCTGTGGATCGAACAGCGCCGGCCCGCCCTCCGCGACAACCGGCCGCAACGAGACCGACTGCACTTCTGGTACCTCTTCGAGGCCTCTCCCGACTCCCCGGAATCGCCACGAGACCGGTACTCCTGGCTGCCCATTGGCGACCTCCCGCTCACCCCGCTGCGGAACCTGGTACCCACAGCCCCGCCGAGGGCGAGTCCATACGCGCCGTAGGCCGAAACGTCAGCGACTGTCCACACGCATACGACTGGGAATCGGAGACCGACACGGAGCGTTGGCCCAACCTGCAGAACGCACCACTTCACAGGCTGCCACACCCTGCACCCGCCTGGGTTGCCCGTCATTCCAGCCCCGTCATCACGCAACAAAGACCCGGCAGACCGCTCAGCCATCACCGCGAGGGCATGCCTCGTGTCGTGACCGAAGAAGTTTCGGGAACGTCTGGCAGGCGCCCACGCTCCTGATCCAGAATGTCGATCTCCGTTCGATTCTGGTAGGGAGCTCAACCGTGGTGGCGGTCGCACTGATGCACAACACCAATCTGATGTCCAAGAGGCTCCCGGAGCCTCCACCTCGATGGAGCGAACGCGGTGAGCGGAGCTTCGCCTATCCTCACAACGAGTGGAGAAGGCCGCGCAGTTGGTGCTTGGCCTTCTTCACCAATGCAGATCCCAACTATGAGCAGCGGCACATCATGGGTATCGGGGCAGCGTTTCCCGGCAGACGTAGCGGAACGTACGAACGAACTGTGATAGCCCGAGACTTCAAGCCTCTAGACAGACCACTGCGTCTGACTGACCTTGAGCGCCCCATGGAATCGAGCCGCAAGTACCTGCACGACGACGGGCGGCTGCCTCCCGTTGCTGGGCAGCGCCTCGTTGAATCCATACGCCAGTTGCGCCCCGAAACTGCGGATGCCCTGGCAGATCTCGAAGCGTCACTCGACATCGCTGCGCCCACAGGCCCGGCTGCCGAGCGGCTCAGCTTCGAGAAAGACGCCGTCGGCACAATGCTGGACGCCTCTGGAATCGACCGGGATCACATTGAAGCCTGGCGGCCGCTCCGCAGACCAAGCGGGGCAGAGGACCTCTCCATACCTTTCCTCGAAGGTCTCCCCGATCTCCGGCAAATCGAGGATCAGCAGATCGCGCACGACTACCACCGATTCCCTGGAATGGAAGGCTTCGATGCTGTCCAGGTGGGCTGGCGAGTCTTTCGCAGGCCCGGCGGATCCTCCCACCGCCTCTTCGTGTACAACGCCAACCGGAGCGACGTCGAGACTGTCATGGGGGTGGACATGATCTACGTCAACGAGTTCACCCAGAGTGTCACCACGGTCCAGTACAAACGCATGCGGCAGGAAGGGCGCTCGTGGGTATACCGTCACGACGTCACCACCGAACGCGAGCTTGAGCGAATGCGCAGCGTGGACAAGGCGTGTGAGTTCCAGGACCGTGGCGACCAACTACGGCTGCTCACCACCCCCAGCATGGTGAAGCTCTGCCGAACCGTCCCCTTCGTGATGGGTTCGACAAGCTTGATCCCCGGTATGTACTTGACAAGAGAGCATTTCGAGATCGTGCTATGGGACCCCGACTCCGTTGGCCCGCGGAGCGGCCGTCGCATCCTGGAGGAGGCGGTACCGCGCTACCTCAACAACACCACATTCACTACGCTCCTTAAGGACGGCTGGCTTGGTGCCCGAGGAGTCAACTACGACTACTTGCTCGAGCTGATCCAGGAAGTCCTTGTCAACGGGGCCGGATCTGTGGTCGTCGGAGTGCACCGAAGCGACGTACCACCAGGGAACCGCCGGGTCCCGTAGAGACAGTACTCCGGCACCAGCACTCTTTGAGCCGACCTGCGCCGTCCCTGGAGGAGGCGCCACCCGACAGCACATTGGTCTGCCGGGTGCCGCCTTCGGCCAGCAGAATCACCCAGTCAGCTCGTGGAGCCCTCCTGGGACCACTCATTGGCAAAGTACTCCATTTGCTTCAGCACCAGCTCGATGGCCTTCGGAGCCTGCTTGGGCGGGTAGCCGCGGCGGGCCAAGAGCCGCTTGATCGTGGTGCGGAGCTTGGCTCGTACCGGCTCGCGGGAGATCCAGTCCGGCTTGAGCTGGCTGCGGACCTGGGTGACAAGTTCGCGGGCGGTGCCGAGGTCGGCGACGGCGTCATAGAAGGCGAGTTCGTCGTTGCTGAGCTCGGGGTCGAACTTCTTACCGCGCTTGGCCTCCTCGGAGATCTCTTTGGCCATTTCGACCAGCTTCGCAATAATCTCCGCGCTGGTCAGCTGTTGCCGCATGTACTTGGCCATAAGGTCCTGGAGCCGATCGGAGAAGGCCGTCTGGCGGACGATGTTGTGCCGGGTGACCTCTCGCATCTTCTTCTCGACGAGGCGACGCAGGGCTTCCGCAACCAGGTGCGGAGTCTTTCCGCTCTGTAGCTGAGCTACCACGGCATCGTTGAGGTGGGTGAGTTCGGCGATATCGAGACCGGCCTCGGCGAACAAGTCAGTCACGCCGTCGGTCTCCACCACGGTGGAGGTGAGGTGCGCCAGGTAGATCTCAACGTCGCGGGCGATGGGCAGGCCCCGTGCCTCGCGGTCCATGGCGTCAAGCTTTGCCATGTACGCCCGTACTTCAACGAAGAACTGGATGTAGCGCCGGTACTGGGGCTCGTCCCGGAAGCGTGAGCCAATGTCGGCGGACGAGCCGGCGAGAGCGTAGAAGCGTTCCAGGCGGTGGGCGTGCTCGCGGAATCGGCGGGCAAGGGTGTCGTTGGGGTTGTCGAGTTGCTCTGGGTTGTTGCCGGGGGTGCCCGGGGAGCGCACGTGGTTGGCGGTGCGTAGGGCGGCGTCGATGAAGGCCCGCTGGGAGGGCTGGGCGAGCAGTGCCTTCCAATCCCAACCACGCAACATGGCGGCCAGGATGTCGTACCCGTTGCGCAGTTCGTCCAGGGCACGCTCGATGTCCTGGCCGAGCGTACGGTCCTGCTGGTCGGCCGCCGAGTATTCAGCGATGGCCTTCTGGAGGTTTTCGGTCAGAGGCGCATACCCGACGAGCAGGCCGTCTTCCTTACCGCGGTATCGGCGGTTGACGCGGGCGAGGGCCTGCATGAGATTGGCGCCCTTAAGGGGGCGGTCAAGGTACATGGTGTGAATCGGCGGGGCGTCGAAGCCGGTCAACAGCATGTTGTTGACGATGAGCAGTTCGAGCTCGTCGTCGGGATCCTTGGCTCGGTTGATGACGGCCTTGCGCTGGGAGTCCCGCAGGGCGTGGGCCTTGAGGTGGTCCGGGTCCTTGCGGGAGTCCGAGGAGAACACGATCTTCATCGCGCCCTTCTCGATGTCGTCGTCGTGCCACTCGGGCCGCAGCTCACGCAATGCGTCGTAGACCCGGACACAGATGTCGCGAGTGGCGCACACAATCATCGCCTTGCCGGCTGCCCCGCACGGCTCCTCGGACACCCCGACGAACGGCTTCATCCGTGCGCGCCGGGCCTCCCAGTGCTCGACCAGGTCGTGGGTCAAGTCGCGTATCCGGGCCGGAGCTCCGTACATGGCGTTCATATTGGCCACGGCCCGCTCGATGCGGGTGCGCTCGGTGTCGTCGAGGCGCTCCCGCTACACGCGCGGCAAGGCCTTCACCGCGCACGGTGGATGCGGCCTGCGAGTGGCTCGCGGGATCGAGCCGCAGGACCTGATCGCCGACATCCGGGAAATCGCCCGGGTCTGCGGCGAGCGCACGCCGCACCGCGAGCTGGAATTCGTCGACCACATCGTGCCGGTCAAGGACGAGCCCACCTTGAGCGCGCTCGATCAGGCTCTGGACAAGATGCTCGGACGCCCTGCCGACGGGCGGATCGCTGTATCCGTCCCCTCCGACCACCACGATGCTTACGCCGCGGCAACCGCGTACCGCACGAGGATCAACAGCACGGGCGCCTTTGACTCCGACGCCTTCGACCTTGACTACGCGCTCACCCGGGCCCGCCTCGCACGCCCCGGCGAGCGCCTGGACGTCCTGCGCGAGGGAACGGTAACGCTGCTGCGAGACCGATACATGGGCCCGACCGAGGTGCTTGCTGTCACTAGCGCCGTGGTCTGGCTTGAGACTGAGATCTCACTGGGATCCCGCCGGTTCTGTCTCATGGACGGCGAGTGGTACGAAATCGGGGCCGCCTATCTGGAAGAGACCGCCAACGTCGTAGCCGGGCTGTTTCCGCCCACCCCGTACTTCGACGCGCCCGCCTGGGAACAGGGCACCTCCGAGAACGGCTACAACAACGCCGTCGCCGACAGCCGCCCTGGCTGGGTCTGCCTCGACACCAAGAACGTCGCCAACCCCCTGCGCCGCACCGACCAGGTCGAGATCTGTGACCTGCTCACCGAGGACAACACCCTCGTCCTGGTCAAGCGCGCCGACAGCTCTGGCCCTCTCAGCCACCTGTTCAGCCAGGCCAGGGTCGCTGTGGAGCTGCTGTATGAATCGGCAGACGTGCGGGCTCAGTTCGCCGCGAAGGTCTTCAAGGAGAGCGGAGGTCGGCGCACCCTGCCCGAGGACTTCACGCCCAAGCGCGTCGTCCTCGCAATCCTCATCAAGAACCGGGCAGAGCTCACCCCTGAGGCGATCTTCGGCTTCTCTCAGATCACTATCGCCCAGACCGCGAAGGCGCTCATGGCCCGCGGCGTGACCGTGGAAGTCGTCGGCATCTGCAGCGCATCCAAAAGCGAGCTCCCCGAGGCCGCCTAACCTACCGGGGACAAGCCGAGTGACGCGACCGCGCTCTTGGCGACTTGCAAGACAGGTCCACCAGCAGCATTTCTACGTTGGCGAGGCGGATCCCCGGCCACCCTCGATCGATGAGCAGCCTCCATCTACACTCCTTGAGCACCAACAGCTGGTCGGCAACCCACTGTTCACCCCGCTGTCGAGGACAAGGGCACCGGTGATGCGGCCGCCCCAGCCTCGGGCGCCTAACCGGTGAGCTTGGCCCGCTTGCCCGCCACCGTCTCCGGGGCGGCCGGACCGTGTACCTCGTCGAAGGCGGCTATCAACTCGACCAGGGCTTCGCGCTCAACCTGACGTTGCGTGGCCCGCTCCAGGTACGCAGAAACGCCGCGCCTGCCAACCCACTCACGGATGGCCTGCAGCGTTCCCTCGGTCAAGATGACGGAGATACCGCTCGTGGGCCATCGCCCGAGGCGGAACCGGTGTCCTCAGCCATGAGGCCAGTGTGGCAGTCCACATGCCACACAGCGATGGGTCACCGGCTCGCCCCGGAACCCGCACTCAGCCGTCCTCCCTCACCCGCTTCAAAACCGCCACACACTCCACATGATGCGTCATCGGGAACAGGTCGAACGCCCGCAGCACCGCCGGCCGGTACCCCTCCTCCGCGAAGTACCCCAAGTCCCGCGCCAACGCAGCCGGGTCGCACGCCACATACGCAATCCGCCGCGCCCCCAGCGACGCCAGGTGCCGCACCGTCTGCTTCCCGGCCCCCGCCCGCGGCGGGTCCAGCACAACAACGTCCGCCTTGTCGATCCCCGTCCGCGGCAGCACCGACTCCACCTTGCCGTGCTCGATCCGCACCCGGTCCAGGTCGCGCAGGTTGTGCCGCGCGTCCTCCACCGCCCGCTTGCTGGACTCGATGCCCAGCACCGCGCCCTTCTCCCCCACGCGCTCGCCCAGCGCCCCCGCGAACAAACCCACACCGCAGTACAGGTCGAGAGCCATGTCGCCCTTGCGCGGCATCAGGCCCTGCATCACGGCCTGCACCAGCGTGTCCGCCGCCTTCGGGTGGACCTGCCAGAAGCCGCCTTCCGACACGCGCCAGGTGCGGTCGGCCGCGCGTTCGCGGACGAAGGGGCGGCCGTGGACGCGGTGGATCTGCTGGTCCTTCTCGCCCACGCGCAGGACCGAGACCGGCTTGTCCAGTTCCACGATCGGCAGGCGGCCGCCCGGCTTCGGGGTGAGGACCACCTGGCGGTCGGTCGAGCCGGTCGACGCGATCGCCTCGACCGAGGCGATCTGCGGCCACTCCCGCTTCTCCACACCCAGCTCCGTGACCTCGGGCGCCGCGATCAGGCAGCGGTCGATCACCTGGACCTCGTGCGAGCGGTGCTTGCGCAGGCCCGCGTGGCCCTCCGCGTCGATCGCGTACTGCACGCGCGTGCGCCACGCCGGGACCTGGCCCGCCGGGAGCTTGTCGCCCTCCGCCGGCACGACCGTGCCGTCCCAGCCGGCCTCCTCGGGGGTCAGGCCCGCCAGCCGCTTCAGCTGCTCGGCGACGACCTCGCCCTTGAAGCGGCGCTGCGCGCCCGGCTTGGCGTGCTGCCAGTCGCAGCCGCCGCACTTGCCGGGGCCGGAGAAGGGGCAGGGGGCTTCGACCCGGTCCTTGGACGGTTCGAGGATCTCCACCGCGTCCGCCCGCAGGAAGCGCGACGTCTCCTCGCCCTCCGTCACCCGGGCCACCACCCGCTCCCCCGGCAGCGTGTGCCGCACGAACAGGACGCGGCCCGACTCCGTACGGGCGACGCAGTGGCCGCCGTGCGCCACCGGGCCCACCTCGACCTCGTACTCCGTGCCGACCAGCGATGCGTTGGGGTCTTGCTGCATGGTGGTCAGCTCCAGAAGACGAGAAAAGGTGCGGCGGGATCCGCCTGGACAACAGCCGTCCAGTCTACGTCCCGCCGCACCTCGTCAGCTAATTCACCTGCTGATTCGGCAGCGTCGCTACTTCTTCGCCGCCTTCTCCCTCTTCGGCGGCGTCACCGGCCCCCGCCGCACCGCACCCGGCGCGCTCCACTCCGCCCGCTTGCGGGCCCGCTTGCGGGCCGCCTCCGACGAGTCGAGCTGCCACGGTACCGACGTCACCATCACGCCCGGCGTGAACAGCAGCCGGCCCTTCAGGCGCAGTGCGCTCTGGTTGTGCAGCAGATGCTCGTACCAGTGGCCGACCACGTACTCCGGGATGTAGACGCTGACCGCGTCGCGCGGGCTCTCCTTGCGCAGGCTCTTGACGTAGTCGATGACCGGGCGGGTCACCTCGCGGTAGGGCGAGTCGAGGATCTTCAGCTGGACGTCGATGCCGCGCCGCTCCCACTCCTCCTGGAGGAGCTTGGTGTCGGCCGGGTCGACGTTGACGCTCAGCGCCTCCAGCGTGCCGGACGAGCGCATCAGCTTGGCGTACGACAGGGCGCGCAGCGTGGGCTTGTGGATCTTCGAGACGAGGACGATGGAGTGGACGCGCGAGGGGCGCACCGTCTCGTCGCCGACGCCCTCCTCCTCGGCGGCGATCTCCTCGGACACGCGGTCGTAGTGGCGCCGGATGGCGGTCATGATCGCGTACCAGCCGACCATGCCGATGACGGCGACGTAGGCGCCGTGCGTGAACTTGGTGAGCAGCACGACGACGAGGACGAGCGCGGAGAAGACCATGCCGAAGGCGTTGATCGCCCGGGCACGGTGCATCCGGCGGCGGGCGGCGGGGTCGGTCTCCGCGGCCAGGTGGCGGTTCCAGTGCTTGACCATGCCGCCCTGGCTGAAGGTGAACGACACGAAGACGCCCACGATGTACAGCTGGATCAGCTTGGTGGAGTCCGCGCCGAAGGCGTAGACGAGCGCGCCGGCCAGCAGGGCGAGCAGCACGATGCCGTTGGAGAACGCGAGCCGGTCGCCG
Source organism: Streptoverticillium reticulum (assembly GCF_047456005.1). NCBI lineage: Bacteria > Bacillati > Actinomycetota > Actinomycetes > Kitasatosporales > Streptomycetaceae > Streptomyces > Streptoverticillium reticulum. Next base: position 2,323,867 of record NZ_CP179755.1, read on the forward strand.
CGGGTGTGCAGCTGGCGCGGCAGGTAGCGGTCCTGGGCGAGGATCGAGCCGAGCACCGGGAAGCCGTTGTAGGCGGTGTTGGCGGCCAGGAACAGCACCAGGGCGGTGGCCGCGGCCAGGAAGACGAACGCGAACGAGCCGTTGCCGAAGACCGCCTCCGCGACCTGGGCGATCACGGGGTTCTGGGTGTAGCCGTCGCCCACGGGCTTGCCGTTGACCAGCAGGTCGGTCGCCGGGTTCTCGGCCATGCGGACCTTGGTGGTCATGGCCAGGATCATGATGCCGACGAACATGACGGTGGCCAGGACGCCCATCAGGGACAGCGTCGCGGCGGCGTTCTTGCTCTTGGGCTTGCGGAAGGCGGGGACGCCGTTGCTGATCGCCTCGACGCCGGTGAGCGCGGCACAGCCGGAGGAGAAGGCGCGCAGCAGCAGGAAGATCAGGGCGATGCCCGCCAGGCCGGCGTGCTCCGCCTTGATCTGGTAGTCGGCCGTCGGGGCGCGCATGACGTCGCCCATGACCAGGCCGCGGAAGCCGCCCCAGAACACCATGACGATCACGCCGCCCACGAAGGCGTAGGTGGGGATCGCGAAGAGCGTTCCGGACTCCTTCACGCCGCGCAGGTTCATCACCATCAGCAGCGCGATGACCGCCAGCGAGAACAGCACCTTGTGCTGGACGGCGAAGGGCATGGCCGAGCCGAGGTTCTCGACGCCGGAGGCGACGGAGACGGCGACGGTCAGGACGTAGTCGACCAGCAGGGCGCTGGCCACGGAGAGGCCGGCCTTCTGGCCGAGGTTGGTAGTGGCCACCTCGTAGGCACCGCCGCCGCCCGGGTAGGCGTGCACGGTCTGCCGGTAGGAGGCGACGACCGTGACCATCAGGGCGACGATGGCGAGGGTGATCCACGGACTGTAGTGGTAGGCCGACGCACCCGCCACGGACAGGACGAGCAGCACTTCGCCCGGCGCGTACGCCACGGAGGAGAGGGGGTCGGAGGCGAAGACGGGGAGCGCGATACGTTTCGGCAGGAGTGTTTCTCCCAGCCTGTCGCTGCGCAGCGCCCGGCCGATGAGGATCCGTTTCGGCAGGTCGGTCAGTTTGGACACGCAGAGGATCGTAAGCGTTCGAAATGGCGTGCGCCCACCCGCCACCCGCCGGGACCGGAAGCGAGCATTCCGCGCGCCTCCGGTCCGGCGGGTAAAGGGGTCGTCAAATACCGAGGTCAGTCACGAGTTCGTTCACCCGCGCAGCCGAACCGGCAGCGTCCGGTGGCCGTTCGAGATGAAGGAGTCCACCGGCACCAGCTCCGCCGGCTCCGCCGCGAGGGTCAGGTCCGGGAAGCGCTCGAAGAGGGCGGGCAGGGCGACAGCCGCCTCCAGCCGGGCGAGCGGTGCGCCGAGGCAGAAGTGGACGCCGTGGCCGAAGGAGAGGTGCTCCTTGCCGGGCCGGGTGATGTCGAAGCGGTCGCCGTCGTCGCCGTACAGATCGGGGTCGCGCCCGGCCCCCGCGTAACCGGCGACGATCGCGTCGCCCTTGCGGAGGGTCACACCGTTCTCCAGCTCGATGTCCTCCACGGCGTAGCGCAGCGGAAGGTTGGCGACGGGCGCCTGGCAGCGCAGGGTCTCCTCGACCACGTCGTCCCAGCCGGCCCTGCCCTCGCGGACGAGGGCGAGCTGTTCCGGGTGGGTGAGCAGCGCGTGGATGGCGTTGTCGAGGAGGTTGACGGTGGTCTCGTGCCCGGCGCCGATCATCAGCAGCAGGGTGTCGACGAGCTCCTGCTCGCTCAGCCGGCTGCCGTCCTCCTCGTCGCGCGCGGAGATCAGGACGCTGGTCATGTCGTCCCCGGGGGTCACGCGCTTGGCGGCGACGATCGAGCCGAGCAGCTCGTAGATCCGGGCGTAGGTGGCCGTGACCTCCGCCGGGTCGGCGGAGGTGTGGAAGATCGAGTCGACGCAGTGCCGCAGGCCCTCCCTGGTCGCCTCGTCGTCGACGCCGAAGAGCTCGCAGATCACCTGGATGGGGATCGGGTACGCGTACTCCTCGCGCAGGTCGACGATCTCGCCGTGCGGACGGGCGGCGAGACCGTCGAGGAGGTCGGCGGTCATCCGCTCGATGCGGGGGCGCAGTGCGGCCGTACGGCGTGCGGTGAAGGCGGTGGCGACGAGGCTGCGCAGGCGCCGGTGCTCACGCCCGTAGGCGGTGAACATGTTCTGCACGGCCACCCAGGTGTAGAGCGGCCACTCCGGGGAGACCTCCCCGTTGATCCACGCGGGCCAGTGCTGCCGCGGGTCCTTGGAGACGCGCGGGTCGGTGAGCAGCTGCTTGATCAGGGGCTGGGACGTTACTGCCCACGCCACCACGCCGCCAGGGAGCTCCACAGGGGTCGCCGGGCCGTGGGCGCGGATGCGGGCTGCCTCTCCGTGAATGTCGCGACCCGAGGGATCGATGGCGACGGATGCGACGGGGCAGTTGTGGCGTTCCATCGGCTGTCTCCAGAGGTCTCTGCTGCTGCGGACGGATCGGACTGCGGTTCGGCGGTGTAGCCGGGCTGTACGTGCTGCGGTGCGGGTGCCGGTACGGGGACCGGCACCGGGGGGAAGCGCACGGGCAGGGCGGTGAGGGCCCGGTGGAAGGGGCCGGGGCGCCACACGAGCCGGTCGACGGGGACGGCCAGTTCCAGGTCCGGCAGCCGGTCCAGGAGGCGTTCGACGGCGACGGCCGCGATCAGCCGTGCGGACTCCTTGGCGGGGCAGTGGTGCGGGCCGGCGCTCCAGGCGAGGTGGGCGCGGTTGCCCGAGCGGTGCTCGGAGTGCAGGGCCGGGTCGGTGTTGGCGGCGGCGAAGCTCACCACGACGGGCTCGCCCGCCCGCAGCCGCGTTCCCCCGAAGTCCAGGTCGTCGACGGGATAGTGGACGGCGTAGTTGGCCATCGGCGGGTCGAGCCAGAGGACCTCGTCCAGGGCGTCCTCGACGGGCATGCTGCCGCCGCGGAGGTCGCCCGCGAAGCGGTCGTCGGCCAGCAGCAGCCGCAGCGCGTTGGCGATGAGGTTCTGCTGGGGCTCGGTGCCGGCGCCGATGAGGACGACGAGCTGGTGGATCATCTCCTCGTCGGTGAGCTCGGCGTGATGCGCCATCAGCCAGGACGTCATGTCGGCGCCGGGCTGCTCCCGCTTGTGGGCGATGAGCTCGACGAGGCTGCCGGTGATGAGCGCGTCGGCCCGCTCGGCGTCGACGCCGTCGAAAATGCCGGAGAAACCTTTCACCAGCCGGTCGCCGAGCTCGGGCGGGCAGCCGAAGAGCTGCTGGAAGACCAGCAGCGGCAGCATCTTGGCGTACGAGCGGAGCAGGTCGGCCTTGCCGTCGGCGGTGAACCGGTCGATGAGGCTGTCGGCGCTGCGCTCGACGTACCCGCGCAGGGCGTTGGGGTCGATCCGGCCGAGGCTGTCGCTGACGGCCTCGCGGTAGCGGCGGTGCGCGTCCCCGTCGGAGAAGAGGCAGTTGGGCCGGTAGGCCATCATCGGCACGACGGGATTGTCCGGCGCCACGCGCCCGTCCGCCAGGGCGCGCCAGCGGCGGGCGTCCTTGGCGAACCGCTCGGGGCTGCGCAGCACCTCGAGCGCGGCCCGGTAGTCGGTGACGAGGCTGGCGTGCGCCCCGGGCGCCAGCTCCACCGGGGCGACGGGGCCGTACGTGCGCAGCCGCCGGTAGACGGCCTGCGGGTCGGCGGCGAAGTCCGGCCCGTACAGCGGGGTGACGGGCGGGCCCGGTCGGTCCCCCTGGTGCGCGGGGCAGCCGGGCGGCGGACGGTGGGTCACACGTGCTCCTGGACGGTGCGGTTCTGCAGGTATTCCACGAGGGTGATCAGCGCGTGCGTGGAGGAGATCCGGTCCCGGGCGTCACAGGTGATCAGCGGGGTCTCCGGGAGCAGGTCGAGGGCCTCGCGGATCTCCTCCTCCGGGTGCGCCGGGGCGCCGTCGAAGTGGTTGACGGCCACGGCGTACGGCAGACCCTGCTCCTCCAGCAGGCCCATGACGTCGAAGGACTGCTCCAGGCGCCGGGTGTCGGCGAGGACGAGCGCGCCCAGCGCCCCCTGGGTCATGTCCTGCCAGAGCCGGGTGAAGCGCTGCTGGCCGGGGGCGCCGAAGAGATAGAGGACCAGGCTGTCGCTGAGGGTGAGCCGGCCGAAGTCCATGGCGACCGTGGTGGTGGTCTTGCCGTCGATGCCGGCCAGGTCGTCGACGAGCGCGCCGGCCTGCGTCATCGTCTCCTCGGTGCGCAGCGGCCGGATCTCCGACAGCGAGCCCACGAAGGTGGTCTTGCCCACCGCGAAGTGCCCGACGACGAGGATCTTCACGGCGGTCTGCACGGTCCGTCGCAGATAGAGGTCTCCGTCAGAGGCGAGCACGGAGTCCATCGAGCACCTCCTGCAAGATCTGGGCCTCGGGCAGCTGCGCCGAGGGAATGGGAGCCCTGGTGGACAGGTGGCCGCTGTCGACGAGATCGCCGAGCAGCACCTTGGTGACGCTGACGGGCAGCATCAGGTGGCCGGCGATCTCGGCGACCGACAGCGCGCCGCCGAGGCAGAGTTCCATGAGCCTGCGCTTCTCCGGGCTGAGGCCGCCGAGCGGCCGGTCCTCGTGCGCCATGACCAGGGTGACCAGGTCGAAGGTGTTGCGGGTCGGGTGGGAGCGCCCGTCGGTGACGACGTACGGGCGCACCAGCCCCCTCTCGTGCCTCGGCGCGGGAGGGGTCATGCCCGGTTGCCCTGCCAGCTGTCCAGCCGCGGCGGGCTGACGAGTTCCTTGCCGAGCCGGTCGACCGTCTTCTGCATGCGGTAGGTGACGGCCTCCATGTCGACGTTCTCGCCCGCGGAGACGGCGAGGTACGCGCCGGGGCCGGCGGCGATGAGGAAGACGTAGCCGTGGGCGAACTCCACCAGCGTCTGCTGCCAGGCGCTCTCCCGGTGCTCCGGGTGGGTGCAGAAGTCGCTGGTGGAACGGCTGATGGACTGCAGCCCGGAGAGGGCGGCGGCCTGGCGCTCGGCCTCGTCCCGGCCGATGCCCTGGGAGTGGGCGCGCAGCATGCCGTCGGCGGAGAGCAGGATCGCGTGGCGCGCTTCCGGCATCTTGACGACCTCGTCGAGCATCCAGCCCAGCTCTTTGTTCATGTGGTCGTTCACGCGTAGGGGTTCCCTTCGTCTTCTCCGGGGGCCCGGTCGGGGTGCCGGGTGGGGCCTTCGTACCGGTCGATTCCTTGGTGCCGGGCGGCGCGGCCGTTGCGGGTGCCGCGGGCGAAGGCGCCCATGCGCCGGGCGGTCTCCTCCGCGGTGCGCTCCTGGGGGGCCTCGGCGGGCAGGGGCACCGAGCCCGTGCGCCCGTGGTCGGCCGGGGGCTGCCGGCGGCGGCGCTTGGGCAGTCCGCCCGCGGTGGACCCGGTGACCGGCGGCGGGGCGTCCGGCGCGGGCGGCACGGGGTCGGGGTGGGTGCGCTCCACCGGGCGCGGGTGCGGACGGCCGCCCGGGCGCGCGCCCCTGGCGGCCTGCCGGTTGGGCGGGGCCAGCGGCGTGGTGTCCGGCCCGTCGACCTCCAGCTGGGTCAGCAGGGCGCTGGGCAGGAAGACGACGGTCCGTACGCCGCCGTACGGCGAGCGGGTGTCGACGGAGACGCTGAAGCCGTAGCGGGCGGCGAGCACGCCGATGACCGGGAAGCCGAACTGGGGCGGGTCGCCGAGCCGGGAGACGTCCACGGTGCGGCGTCCGGAGAGGAAGGCGACGGCCTGCTGGACCTCCTGGCCGTCCATGCCGACGCCCGCGTCGTCGATGACGATGCAGGCGCCGTTGTGCACCGGCTGGAGGCTGACCTCGACGGTGGTGTTCGGCTGGGAGTGCCGGGCGGCGTTGTCGAGGAGCTCGGCGACGGCGAGCACCACGGGCTCCACGGCCCGGCTGACGACGGCGATGTCCGCCTGGCTGTGCACGCGGACGCGCCGGTAGTCGCGGATGCGCGAGGTCGCGCCGCGGACGACGTCGGTGAGCGGCGAGGCGACGCGCTGCCGGCCGGGCCAGGAGCCGCACAGCACGGCGATGGCCTGGGCGCGGCGGCCGAACTGGGAGTTGGCGTGGTCGATCTCCAGCAGGTCGCGCAGCACGTCGGGGTTGTCGTGCCGGTCCTGCATGTCGGAGATGGCCAGCTGCTGCTCGTGGGCCAGGCCCTGGAGGGCGCGCATGGACGCCTTGAGCGCGGCCTTGGCGGACTGGTCCGCTCGGGACTGCGCCTTGTCCACGGCCCGGGTGAACAGCTCCATCACGGACTGCATGCCCTGAGCGAACACGGTGCCGGCGAGACGTTCGTCGAGCAGCCCGGGCAGCGGCACGGACTGGTCCGCGGAATCCGCGACGGCGGGCAGCCGGACCCGGACGAGGTGACCGATCTCCTCGTCACGCGCCCGGATGCCGTCCTCCAGCTGGTCGGCTCGCCTGCGCACACCGGTGGTGATCGTCCGCTGGCGCATCAGGAGCACGACCGCAACGGTCAGCGCGATGGCCAGACACCAGATCACCACCTCCGGTATGTGATGTGACATCAATTCCTCTTGGACTACGGGGGCATTGAGGGCGCCGGGACAGGGGAAGGACCTGACGTCCCGTCCAGAAGCGGAATACGCGGATCATCCTAACCACGCGGGTGACCGTGTGTCCGATCTTCGTCACGAAAGACGAACACGCTTCCGCTTTCGGCGTGTCCGGCACGGACTGCACGGAAAGGGAAGTCCAATTCCGGACTTCTGCAGCCGTGTTGACGGTTCCGGTCCGGACCATTACCCCTCGTGAGCCCCCGACCGGCCCCCGGCGGCTGCACGACCGGGGTGGCCGGTCCTCGACGATCGGCTCCGGCCGCGGGCCCGGCGGGGCCCGGAGTCGGACGAGATCATTTCACCGGGTGATGAAATGGTCCCCGCGCCCGGTCGGCCGTCCTGGCCTCCGGTCGGCGCGGCACAACGGATACGGTGGTGTCGTGCACCGATTCGGATGATGCTCCGATGGGTGTGCCGCAAACCGGAGCAAGGAAGTGTGAGCAGGGTGTTGGTGCAGGTCAGCGCGGTATTCCGGAATACGGGGGCATCGACGTGCACGTGGTGATCATGGGGTGCGGGCGGGTCGGCTCGGCCCTCGCGCAGACCCTCGAGCAGCAGGGCCACACCGTCGCCGTGATCGACCAGGACCCGACGGCCTTCCGTCGCCTGGGCTCCGGCTTCGGCGGGCGGCGGGTGACCGGGGTCGGTTTCGACCAGGACACCCTCCGCGAGGCGGGCATCGAGGAGGCGGGCGCCTTCGCCGCGGTCAGCAGCGGCGACAACTCCAACATCATCGCGGCCCGGGTGGCCCGCGAGATGTTCGGCGTCGAGAACGTGGCGGCGCGCATCTACGACCCGCGCCGTGCCGAGGTCTACCAGCGCCTGGGCATCCCGACCGTGGCCACCGTGCGGTGGACGGCCGACCAGATGCTGCGGCGGCTGCTGCCCTCCGGGGCCGAGCCGCTGTGGCGCGACCCGAGCGGCGGCGTCCAGCTCGCCGAGGTGCCCGTCTCGGAGGCCTGGGTCGGCCACAAGGTGAGCCTGATCCAGGAGGAGACCGGCGTGCGGGTCGCGTTCCTCACCCGGCTGGGAGAGGCGATGCTGCCGTCGTCCTCGACGGTGCTGCAGGAAGGCGATCTGGTGCACGTGATGATGCGCACCGACGATGTGGAGAAGGTCGAAGCGGCCTTCGCCCAGGGGCCTGAGGAGGCGCACCGATGAGGGTCGCTATTGCCGGTGCCGGTGCCGTGGGCCGCTCCATCGCGGGCGAGCTGCTGGAGAACGGGCACGAGGTCCTGCTGATCGACAAGGCGCCGTCCGCCATCTCCGTGGAGCGGGTGCCGCTCGCCGAGTGGCTGCTGGCCGACGCCTGCGAGATCACCTCGCTCGACGAGGCCGCGCTGCAGCGCTGCAACGTGGTCATCGCGGCGACCGGTGACGACAAGGTCAACCTCGTGGTCTCGCTGCTCGCGAAGACCGAGTACGGGGTGCCGCGGGTCGTGGCCCGCGTGAACAACCCCAAGAACGAGTGGCTGTTCAACGAGGCCTGGGGCGTGGACGTCGCCGTCTCCACCCCGCGCCTGATGTCCGCGCTGGTCGAGGAGGCCGTGAGCGTCGGCGACCTGGTGCGGCTGCTGCGCTTCAGCCAGGGCGACGCCAACCTCGTCGAGCTCACCCTCCCGCCGGAGGCGGCCCTGGCCGGCACCCGGGTCGGGGACGTGGACTGGCCCGAGGACACCTCGCTGGTCACCATCATCCGCGGCAACCGCGTGCTCACTCCGAACAAGGAGGACGCGCTGGAGGCCGGCGACGAGCTCCTCTTCGTCGCCGCCCCGGCGCGGGAGGAGCAGCTGGAGGACCTGCTGTCGGTGCGTCGCGAGGACGCCTGAGCGCTCCGCTGGGGGTGCCGGTGCTTCGGCTGCGGGCCCGTTGTGGCTGGTCGCGCAGTTCCCCGCGCCCCTGCGGGGCGCGGACAGCCGAAGGGCCCGGGAACCGTTTCGGTTCCCGGGCCCTTCGGCTTTCGGCTGTTCGCTAGGCCTGCGCCTTCTCGCGTTCCGCGGCCTCGGCCGCTTCCATCTCGGCGAAGACGTCGATCGGCGCGGGGGCCTTGGCCAGGAAGATCCAGGTCAGGTAGACCGACAGCAGCATCGGCGGGATGCCCAGGGCCACCTTCACCCAGCCCAGCTGGGTGGCGTCGCCCCACCAGTACAGGGGGAACAGGATCGCCGACTTGGCGAGCAGGATCAGCCCCCAGGCCCAGCTGGCCTTGGTGTAGGCCAGCTTGCGGCCGGGGTTACGGGTGCGCCAGGAGAGGTTCTCCTTGAACAGCGGGCCCAGGATCACGCCGAGCAGCGGGAAGCCCGCGAGCGAGCTGACGATGTACGCCACCGCCAGACCGAGGGTGTAGAGCATGCCCGGCAGGTAGAAGTTCTTGGCGTCGCCGGACATCATCGCGAAGACGGCACCGAAGGCCACCCCGAAGACGCCGCTGAAGGCGTGCTTGAGGGTGTCCCGGGACACCAGCCGGGCCACGCCCAGCACCACGGACAGGCCCAGCGCGGCGATCGCCGCGAGGTGGATGTCCCGCTTGACCGTGTAGAAGGCGACGAAGACGAGGCCGGGGACGGTGGTCTCCACCATGCCGCGCACCCCGCCGAAGGCCTCGAACAGAGCGGCCTCGGTGGCTGCTCTCGCATCGCCGCCGGGGCCCTGCTCCTGCTGGTCCACCGGCTTGTCGAGAGACGTCAACAGCTACTCCTGTCCGACGGGTCGGAGTTCGTATCGGGGGTTGAACAGCACCCGGCGGCCGCGGCTCATGGAGATCCGGCCGGAGGCGATCAGCTTGCGGCCGGGCTCTATGCCGGCGATGGACCGTCGTCCCAGCCAGACCACGTCCAGCGGGGCCGAGCCGTCGAACAGCTCGGCCTCCAGCGCGGGGACGCCGGCGCGGGGGCGCAGCGTGACGGTGCGCAGCGTGCCGGTGACCTTGACGATCTGACGGTCGTCACAGTCACAGATCCGGGTGCAGCCCACGGCCTCCGTGTCCTGCTGCAGCTCGGCGTGGTGCAGCTCCTCCTGCGAGCTGGACAGCCTGTCGAGCATCCGGCGGAAACGGCCGGTCGGCTTGTCGGAACGTGGTGCGGCGCTCATGAACCCAGCGTACCGGGGCGAGCCGTGCCCGATCCCCTCCCGTGACCACCTGCGTCACACCTCGAACCGGTACCCCATCCCCGGCTCCGTAATGCCGCAATTCCCGGGAGGCAACCCCCGGACCCCCGGCCGGACGCCCCCCGGGGCGCTCACACCTCGAACCGGTACCCCATCCCCGGCTCCGTGATGCCGCAATTCCCGGGGGGCACCCCCCGGCCCCCCGGCCGGACGCCCCCGGGGCGCTCACACCTCGAACCGGTACCCCATCCCCGGCTCCGTGATGCCGCAATTCCCGGGAGGCAACCCCCGGACCCCCGGCCGGACGCCCCCGGGGCGCTCACACCTCGAACCGGTACCCCATCCCCGGCTCCGTGATGCCGCAATTCCCGGGGGGCAACCCCCGGCCCCCCGGCCGGACGCCCCCGGGGCGCTCACACCTCGAACCGGTACCCCATCCCCGGCTCCGTGATGAAGTGCTTCGGGTGCGAAGGATCCCGCTCCAGCTTGCGGCGGAGCTGGGCCATGTAGACGCGGAGGTAGTTGGTCTCGGTGCCGTAGGACGGGCCCCAGACCTCCTGGAGGAGCTGCTTCTGGCTGACGAGACGGCCCGTATTGCGGACCAGGACCTCCAGCAGGTGCCACTCGGTCGGGGTCAGCCGGACGTCTCTCCCGTCGCGGTTGACCTTCTTCGCGGCGAGGTCGACCGTGAAGACCTCCGTCTCGACGATCGCGTCGTCGCCCGTGGCCGACGGCCCCGTCGGCTCGGCGCGCCGCACGGCGGCCCGCAGCCGGGCCAGCAGCTCGTCCATGCCGAACGGCTTGGTGACGTAGTCGTCGGCGCCGGCGTCCAGCGCCTCGACCTTCTCGTCGGAGGTCTGGCGGGCGGAGAGGACCAGGATGGGCACCCGGGTCCAGCCGCGCAGGCCCTTGATCACCTCCACGCCGTCCATGTCGGGCAGACCGAGGTCGAGGATGACCACGTCGGGGTGGCGGGCGGCGGCGAGCTGGAGTGCGGTGGCGCCGTCGGGCGCGGCGTCGACCTCGTACTTCCGCGCCTTGAGGTTGATGACGAGAGCGCGGACGATCTGCGGCTCGTCATCCACCACGAGCACCCGGTTCATGCTGAACCACCTCTGCTGTTCATGCGGCCCATCCGCTGGGCGCGCGGTCTCGGTCTGTCGGTCTGTGCGTGCTGTGCTGTGCGGGCGGCGGTGCGCCGGCGGGTCATGTCGTGACCTGCGCCGGCAGGTCGGCGCGCACGGGCGCCAGGCCGGCTGCGGCCCGCAGGGTGAGGACCATGGTCATGCCGCCGCCGGGGGTGTCCTCGGCGGTGAGCGTGCCGCCCATGGCCTCCGCGAAGCCGCGGGCGACGGCCAGGCCCAGGCCGACCCCGGCGCCGCGCGGCGCGTCGCCGTAGCGCTGGAAGGGCTCGAAGATCCGGTTCTTGGCGCTGTCCGGCACGCCGGGGCCGGTGTCGGCCACCCGGACCTCCACCCGGTCGCCCAGGGCGCTGGCGGAGACCATGACGGGCACGCCGTCGGGACTGTACTTCACGGCGTTCTCGACGATGTTGGCGACGCTGCGCTCCAGCAGGCCGGGGTCGACGGCGACCATCGGCAGCGTCTCGGGGATGTCGAGCGCGACGCTGCCCTCGGGAACGCCGCCCAGGGCCATCGGGACGACCTCGTCGAGGTCGATCTCCCGGATCAGCGGGGTGACCGTGCCGGTCTGCAGGCGGGACATGTCGAGCAGGTTGCCGACGAGGTGGTCGAGCCGGTCGGCGCCGTCCTCGATGCCGGCCAGCAGCTCGGCCTCGTCCTCCTCGGACCAGGCGACGTCGTCGGAGCGCAGGGAGGTCACCGCGGCCTTGATGCCGGCGAGCGGGGTGCGCAGGTCGTGGCTGACGGCGGCGAGCAGGGCGGTGCGGATGCGGTTGCCCTCGTCCAGCTCGCGGGCCCGCTCCGCCTCGCCGACCAGCCGCTGCCGGTCCAGGACGACGGCGGCCTGGGCGGCGAAGGCGGCCAGCACGCGGCGGTCCTCGGCGGGCAGGACGCGGCCGGAGAGCACGAGGGCCATGTTGTCGCCGACGGGCATGTCGACGTCGCCGTCCTCGGGGCGCAGCAGCGGCCTGCCGGAGTTGGTCACCTCGCTCGCCGCGCAGGTCCACGGGTCCACCTCGCTGGCCCGCTCCAGCAGGGCCACGGAGTCCATGGCGAAGGTCTCCCGGACCCGTTCCAGCAGGGCCTCCAGGCTGGTCTCGCCGCGCAGGACGCTGCCGGCCAGGAAGGAGAGGATCTCCGACTCGGCGCGCAGCCGGGCCGCCTGGTGGGTGCGGCGGGCGGCGAGGTCCACCACGGAGGCCACGGACACCGCGACGAACACGAAGATCACGATCGCGACGATGTTCTTCGGGTCCGTGATCGTCCACTCGTGCAGCGGCTCGACGAAGTAGTAGTTGAGCAGCAGCGAGCCGACGGCCGCCGAGGCGAGGGCCGGGAACAGGCCGCCGAGCAGCGCCGCCCCGACCGTCAGGCACAGGAACAGCAGCATGTCGTTGGCGAGGCCGACCTCGGGCACGACGGTCGTCAGCAGCATGCTGAGCGCGACGGGCGCGACCACGCCGACCAGCCAGCCCGCCACGATCCGCCCGCGCCCCAGCCGGGCGCCGCGGGCCACGGGCAGGCCCCGGCCCTTGGCGACCTCGTCGTGGGTGACGATGTGGACGTCCAGGTCGGGCCCGGAGTCGCGGGCGACGGTGGCGCCGACGCCGGGGCCGAAGATGTACTGCCAGGTCTTGCGGCGGCTGGAGCCCAGCACGATCTGGGTGGCGTTGACCCCGCGGGCGAACTCCAGCAGCGAGGCGGGCACGTCGTCGCCTATGACGTGGTGGAAGGTGCCGCCGAGGTCCTCGACCAGGGTGCGCTGGACGGCCAGCTCCTTGGGCGAGGCCGAGGTCAGGCCGTCGCTGCGGGCGATGTAGACGGCGAGGATCTCGCTGCCGGAGCCCTTGGCGGCCATGCGGGCGGCGCGGCGGATGAGGGTGCGGCCCTCGGGCCCGCCGGTGAGGCCGACGACGATGCGCTCGCGCGCGTGCCAGATGGTCGAGACGCTGTGGTCGGTGCGGTACTGGCGCAGGTATTCGTCGACGCGGTCGGCGGTCCACAGCAGGGCCAGTTCGCGCAGCGCGGTGAGGTTGCCGGGCCGGAAGTAGTTGGAGAGGGCGGCGTCGACCTTGTCGGGCTTGTAGATGTTGCCGTGCGCCATGCGGCGGCGCAGGGCCTGCGGCGACATGTCGACGAGCTCGATCTGGTCGGCGCGGCGCACGACCTCGTCGGGCACGGTCTCGCGCTGCCGCACGCCCGTTATCGACTCGACGACGTCGCCCAGCGATTCCAGGTGCTGGATGTTGACGGTCGAGACGACGTCGATGCCGGCCTTGAGGATCTCCTCGACGTCCTGCCAGCGCTTGGTGTTGCGCGAGCCGGGCACGTTGGTGTGGGCCAGTTCGTCGACGAGGACGACCTTGGGGCGGCGCGCGAGGACGGCGTCGACGTCCATCTCCGTGAAGGTGGAGTCGCGGTAGACGATCTCGCGGCGCGGCACCTCCTCCAGGCCGTGCAGCATGACCTCCGTGCGCGGCCGGTTGTGGTGCTCGACGAAGCCCACGACGGCGTCGGTGCCGCGCTCCACGCGGCGGTGTGCCTCGGAGAGCATGGCGTAGGTCTTGCCGACGCCCGGTGCCGCACCGAGATAGATCCGGAGATTGCCGCGTCCCATGGCCCCATTGTCTTTCACGATGCGCAGCCGTGTTCGGGGCGGTTTTCCGCCGCGAGGTGCAGCACTGCCGCGCACGTCGACCTTACGGCCAAGGTTCGGGACATATCGGGCGGGAGCCGGTCGCGGGCCGGGTATTGACGCAGTTCTGACGCCGTCCGCCGTGTCCTTCTGCGAAGATGCCCCGATGCACCGGGCATCCACCGCTCACACGTCCGCATTCACGCCTGCCGGGCTGGAGAAGATCCGGGCCCTGCTCGACCTCGCCTTCGAGGGCGACTTCACCGCCGAGGACTGGGACCACACCGTCTGCGGCATCCACGCCACCGTCCACAAGGGCGGCAGGCTGCTCGCCCACGGTTCGCTGGTGCAGCGCCGGCTGCTGCACGGCGGGCGGTCGCTGCGCACGGGCTACGTGGAGGCCGTGGCCGTCCACCCGGACCACCGGCGGCAGGGCCTGGCGAGCGCCGTGATGGAGGCGCTGGAGCGGGTGCTGCACTCCGGCGGGTACCACCTCGGCGCGCTCGGCGCCGCGGAGGAGGCCGTCCCGCTCTACAGGGGCCGCGGCTGGCAGCAGTGGCGGGGACGCACCGCCGTGCTCACCCCGGACGGCGTCGTGCGCACGCCGGAGGAGGAGGGCCACATCTACGTCCTGCCCATGCGCTCGGCGCTGGACCTCGACGGGGAGCTGGTGTGCGACTGGCGTCCGGGGGACGTCTGGTGAAACGCGCAGTTCCCCGCGCCCGTAAGGGGCGCGGGGAACTGCGCGATCAACCACATCCGGCCGTCAGTTCTTCACAAGCTCCCGCAGCGCGACATTGAGCTTGAGGACGTTCACCCGCGGCTCACCCATGAAGCCCAGCTGGCGTCCGTCGACGTGGTCCTCGACCAGCTGACGCACCTTGGCCGCCGGCAGGTGGTTGGTCTTGGCCACGCGGTCGGCCTGCAGCCGCGCGTACGCCGGGGAGATGTCGGGGTCGACACCCGAGCCGGAGGCGGTCACGGCGTCCGTGGGGACGTCCTTCGGCGCGACGCCGTTGAAGGCGGCGATGTCCGCGCGGCGCTGCTGGATGCTCGTCAGCAGGACCTTGCTGTCGGCGGCGAGGTTGGAGGCCCCGGAGACCAGCAGCTTGTACTGCGTGTTCTCGGTGTTGGGCCCGGCGGCCGACGGCCGCGGCTGGAAGTACTGCGGGTCGGGCAGCGGGTTGCCGTCCTTGTCCTTCTTGTCCAGCGAGAAGCTCTGGCCCAGGAGCTCGGAGCCGACCGACTTGCCGTCGACCTTGATCTCGGAGCCGTTGGCCTTGTCGTGGAACGCGGCCTGGGCGATGCCGGTGACGACCAGCGGGTAGATCACACCGCAGACGACGGTGAGCACCAGCAGGGCCCGGAGCCCCGCCATCAGCAGCCGTGCCGTGCTGCGTACGGAGTTGTTCATGACGTCACCCGATGCCAGGGATGAGGGAGATGAGCAGGTCGATGATCTTGATGCCGATGAACGGGGAGATCAGGCCGCCCAGTCCGTAGATCAAGAGGTTGCGCCGGAGCATCGCGTCCGCGCTCATCGGCCGGTAGCGCACGCCCTTGAGGGCGAGCGGCACCAGGGCCACGATGATCAGCGCGTTGAAGATGACGGCCGACAGGATCGCGGACTGCGGCGAGTGCAGGCTCATGATGTTGAGCTTGTCCAGGCCGGGGTAGGCGACCGCGAACATCGCGGGGATGATCGCGAAGTACTTCGCGACGTCGTTGGCGATGGAGAAGGTGGTCAGCGCACCGCGGGTGATCAGCAGCTGTTTGCCGATCTCGACGATCTCGATGAGCTTGGTGGGGTTGGAGTCCAGGTCCACCATGTTCCCGGCCTCCTTGGCGGCCGAGGTGCCGGTGTTCATGGCCACGCCCACGTCGGCCTGGGCCAGCGCCGGGGCGTCGTTGGTGCCGTCGCCCGTCATCGCGACCAGCTTGCCGCCGGCCTGCTCGCGCTTGATGAGGGCCATCTTGTCCTCGGGCGTCGCCTCGGCCAGGAAGTCGTCGACCCCCGCCTCCTCCGCGATCGCCTTGGCCGTCAGCGGGTTGTCACCCGTGATCATGACGGTCTTGATGCCCATGGCGCGCAGCTCGTCGAACCGCTCGCGCATGCCCTCCTTGACGACGTCCTTGAGGTGGATCACGCCCAGGACGCGCGCGCCCTTCTCGTCCTCCAGCGCCACGAGCAGCGGCGTGCCGCCCGCCTGGGAGATCTCGTCGGTGAGCGTGCGGGCGTCCTCGGCGACGCTGCCGCCGCGCTCCTCGACCCAGGCGATGACCGAACCGGTCGCGCCCTTGCGGACCTTGCGCCCGTCGACGTCCACACCCGACATGCGGGTCTGGGCGGTGAACGGGATCCACTCGGCGCCCACCAGCTCGCCCTCGTGGCGCTCGCGCAGGCCGTACTTCTCCTTGGCGAGGACGACGATCGAGCGGCCCTCGGGCGTCTCGTCGGCGAGCGACGAGAGCTGTGCGGCGTCGGCCACCTCGGCGGCCATCGTGCCCTTGACCGGGACGAACTCGGAGGCGCGGCGGTTGCCGTAGGTGATGGTGCCGGTCTTGTCGAGCAGCAGCGTGGAGACGTCGCCGGCGGCCTCGACCGCGCGGCCGGACATGGCCAGGACGTTGCGCTGCACCAGGCGGTCCATGCCCGCGATGCCGATCGCGGAGAGCAGGGCGCCGATGGTGGTCGGGATGAGGCAGACCAGCAGGGCCGCGAGCACGATCATCGTCTGCTCGGCCTTCGCGTAGATCGCGAAGGGCTGCAGCGTGACGACCGCCAGCAGGAAGACGATCGTGAGCGAGGCCAGCAGGATGTTGAGGGCGATCTCGTTCGGCGTCTTCTGCCGGGCCGCGCCCTCGACCAGGTTGATCATCCGGTCGATGAAGGTCTCGCCCGGCTTCGTCGTGATCTTGATGACGATGCGGTCGGACAGCACCTTCGTACCGCCGGTGACGGCCGAACGGTCGCCGCCGGACTCGCGGATGACCGGCGCGGACTCACCGGTGATCGCCGACTCGTCGACCGACGCGACGCCTTCGACGACGTCGCCGTCACCGGGGATGATGTCGCCCGCCTCGCAGACGACCAGGTCGCCCACGCGCAGCTCGGTGCCCGCCACCGACTCCTCGGCGTCGCCGTTCAGGCGGCGCGCGACCGTGTCCGTCTTGGCCTTGCGCAGGGTGTCGGCCTGGGCCTTGCCGCGGCCCTCGGCGACGGCCTCCGCGAGGTTGGCGAAGACGACCGTCAGCCACAGCCAGACCGTGATGGCCCAGCCGAACCAGTCGCCCGGGTTCTTCAGCGCCAGCACGGTGGTCATCACCGAGCCGATCTCGACCACGAACATCACCGGGGACTTGACCATCACCCGGGGGTCGAGCTTGCGGAAGGCGTCGGGCAGCGACTTGATCAGCTGCGCGGGGTCGAAGAGGCCGCCGGAGACCCGGCCGGCTCCTGCGGAACCGTGCTCCTGGTCGTTCTCGGGGTCCCCGGACGTGGGTCGGACAGGGGTGGTGGTGCTCATGAAAGTCCCTCCGCCATCGGGCCAAGGGCCAGGGCCGGGAAGTAGGTCAAGCCGGTGATGATGATGATCGCGCCGACGAGCAGACCGGCGAAGAGCGGCTTCTCCGTGCGCAGGGTGCCGGCGGTCTCGGGGACGGGCTTCTGCTCGGCGAGCGAGCCGGCCAGTGCCAGCACGAAGACCATCGGGAGGAAGCGGCCGAGCAGCATGGCCAGACCGGTCGTGGTGTTGTACCACTCCGTGTTGGCGTTCAGGCCGCCGAAGGCCGAGCCGTTGTTGTTGGCGGCGGAGGTGTAGGCGTAGAGGACCTCGGAGAAGCCGTGGGCCCCGCTGCCGTTCGCGGAGTTGGCCGCGGTGTTGAGGATCGAGTTCGGCGGGGTGTGCATCACCATCGACACGGCGGTGAAGCCGAGGACCAGGGTCGGGGTGATGAGGATGTAGCACGCGGCGAGCTTGATCTCGCGGGTGCCGATCTTCTTGCCGAGGTACTCGGGCGTACGGCCGACCATCAGGCCCGCGATGAAGACCGCGATGACCGCCATGACGAGCATGCCGTAGATGCCGGAGCCGACGCCGCCGGGCGCGATCTCGCCGAGCATCATGCCCAGCATCGCGATGCCGCCGCCGAAGCCGGTGAACGAGGAGTGGAAGCCGTCCACCGCACCCGTCGAGGTCAGCGTGGTGGCGGTGGCGAAGATCGAGGTGCCCCCGATGCCGAAGCGCTGCTCCTTGCCCTCCAGCGCTCCGCCGGCCGCCTGGAGCGCCGCACCGTGGTGGGCGAACTCGGTCCACAGCATCAGCGCGGTGAAGCCGAGCCAGATCACGCCCATGGCCGCGAGGATCGCGTAGCCCTGCTTGACGTTGCCGACCAGCTTGCCGAACGTGCGGGTGAGCGCGAACGGGATGACGAGGATCAGGAAGATCTCGAAGAGGTTGGTGAAGGCGTTCGGGTTCTCGAACGGGTGGGCGGAGTTGGCGTTGAAGTAGCCGCCGCCGTTGGTGCCGAGCTCCTTGATGACCTCCTGCGAGGCCACGGCGCCGCCGTTGACCTGCTGGGTGCCACCGGCCAGCTGGCCGATCTCGTGGATGCCCGAGAAGTTCTGGATGGAGCCGCAGGCGACCAGGATCAGTGCACCGATCACCGAGATCGGGATCAGGATGCGGATCGTGCCGCGCACCAGGTCGGCCCAGAAGTTGCCCAGCTCGCCGGTGCGGGACCGGGCGAAGCCCCGGACCAGGGCGACGGCGACGGCCATGCCCACGGCGGCGGAGACGAAGTTCTGCACCGCGAGGCCGAGCGTCTGGACCGCGTGGCCCATGGACTGCTCGCCCGAGTACGACTGCCAGTTGGTGTTGGCGACGAACGACGCGGCGGTGTTGAAGGCCTGGTCCGGGCTGATGGCGTGGAAGCCGAGCGACAGCGAGTGCGGCAGCACGCCCTGGGCCCGCTGGAGCAGGTAGAGGAACAGCAGGCTCATCGCGGAGAAGGCGAGGACGCCGCGCAGATAGGCCGGCCAGCGCATTTCCGCACTCGGGTCGGCACCGATGAGGCGGTAGAGCAGCTTTTCGCCGCGCAGGTGCTTGTCGGAGGTGTAGACGGCGGCCATGTAGTCGCCGAGCGGACGGTAGACCAGCACGAGCGCCGCTATGAGCGCGATCAGCTGGAGGACGCCGGAGAGGACGGGGCTCATATCGGTGCTCAGAACCTCTCCGGGAAGACGAGGGCGAGGATCAGGTAGCCCAGCAGGGCGACGGCCACGACCAGGCCGACGATGTTCTCGACGGTCACAGCTTGGTCACCCCCTTGGCGACGAGAGCCACCAACGCGAAGACCGCGATCGTGGTGACGACGAAGGCCACGTCGGCCATCGTGTGCTCCTAGAGAGGTTCGGATGAACGGACCTCTAGAGGAAACCTCCGTTACCGGCGGGTACAGGTTTCGTTGACGTCTCCCTTACGGCCATTAGCGCCCCCTTGACGGGATTCATACGCGAATGGCTCGGACCTGCGAAAACGCCGCTGGGCCGGAACCCGGTATACGGGTTCCGGCCCAGCGAAACGGCTTGTTCAGGCCGTTGTGAACACCTTCTTCGGCCGTTTTCACGGCCTTTCTCAGCGGACCTCGGTGATCTCCGGGCCGCGCTGCAGACGGTCCACGCCGCCCGCGAAGCGCGAGCCCTGCTCCTCCTGCTGCAGCCCCTCGGCGACCATCTGGGCGTCGTCGGGGAGCTTCAGCACGATCGGGTCGCGGGGCGCCATCGGGGACTCGCCGCGCACGACGACCGTGTCCCGGAAGATCTGCTCCAGCAGCCCGGCGGTCTGCGGCTGCACGGCCCCCTGGCCGGAGATCACACCGCGCAGGAACCAGCGCGGACCGTCACAGCCGACGAACCGCACCAGCTGCACGCCGTTGGTGCCGTCGGGCAGCGCCACCGGCACCTGGGCCCGCAGCTCCCAGCCGAGCGACCCCTCGACCTCCTCCACGGCACCGCCCTGCTGGGTGATGCCCTCGGCGATCTCGGCGCGCACCTCGCCCCAGATGCCCTCGCGCTTGGGCGCGGCGAACGCCTGCAGCTGGACGGCGCTGTCGCGCAGCACCACCGTGGCGGCGACGATCGCATCGCCGGCCACCTCGACCCGCAGCTCCATGCCCTCGACGCCGGGCACGAACAGCCCGCCCAGGTCCACCCGGCCCTCGGGGGGGTCGGACACCTCGGAGACGTCCCACGGCCCGTCGGGGCGCGGCTCCGGCTCCAGCCGGACCCGCCCGGCGTCCGCGGCGTCCGCGGTGGTCTCCCCGCTCTCGGCCAACTCCTCGGAGGTCACGCCGTCGACCTGGTCGACGGCGTCCTCGCTGCGCTTGCGGCGACGACCGAACACGTCACTGTCCTTCCCGGTCGGCTACGACCGAAGCGAATCCATTCCCCACGGCAGCGTGGCCACCGGTGGACCCGAAGCCCCCGTCGCCCCGCGCCGAGCCGGGAAGCTCCGCCACCTCGTGGAAGCGGACCTTCTCGACCTGCTGGACAACCAACTGGGCGACGCGGTCGAACCGTTCGAACCGCACGCTCTCGCGCGGGTCCAGATTGACCACAATCACCTTGATCTCTCCACGGTACCCGGCATCGATGGTCCCCGGGGCATTGACCATGGAGACCCCGCACCGGGCGGCCAGCCCCGAGCGGGGGTGCACGAAGGCCGCGTAGCCGTCGGGCAGCGCGATCGAGATGCCGGTGGGCAGCACCGCCCGCTCGCCGGGCGCCAGCACGGCGGCCTCGGTGGTGACCAGGTCGCACCCGGCGTCGCCGGGGTGCCCGTACGCGGGAACCGGCACCTCGGGGTCCACACGGCGGATCAGGACGTCGACGGGCTCGCGCATCAGGGGTTCACCTCAAGGGCTCGTGCAACCTTGACCTGGTCGGGGTCGGCCAGCACGGCCTGGATCTCGGTGGACCGGCCGTTCTCGATGAAGTGGTCGATCTTGACCTCGACGAACACCGCGTCCGCGCGCACCGCGACCGGGCCCTCGGGGCCGCCGATCCGGCCGGTGGCCGTGCAGAAGATCTTGCGGCCGTGCACCGCGAGCACCTCGGCGTCCAGGTGCAGCACGGTGTCCACGGGGACGGGCCGCAGGAAGTCGGTCTCCAGTCGCCCGGTCACCGCGATCACCCGCAGCATCCAGCCCAGCGCGCCCAGCGTCTCGTCCAGGGCGGTGGCCAGCACGCCGCCGTGCGCCAGGCCGGGAGCGCCCTGGTGGGCCTCCTTGACCCGGAACTCCGCCGTGACGCGCACGCCCTCACGGGCCCGCGTCTCCAGGTGCAGCCCGTGCGGCTGGCCGCCGCCGCAGCCGAAGCAGTGTTCGTAGTGCGACCCGATGATCTCTCCGGGCGCGGGGGCTTCGGGGTGCCGCACCGGAGGCCGGGCGCCGGCCGGCGGTGTCAGCGATGTCGTTCGTCCACTCACAGGGGCTGACCTTACCCGCGCCGACGGCACCCGGTCCCGCCCGTGCCAAGCTTGGACCCATGCAGCCTTACGAAGAACGCCTGACCGCACCCCGTTCCTGGTGGTTCATCGCGGTCCTCGTCGGGGTCGCGATGGCGCTGATCCTGCTGCCCCTGGGCTCGCTGCCGATGCTCGGCGGGCTCATCGGCGGTGCGGCCCTGGCCTCGGTGGCGGTCAGCTCGTACGGCTCCGTGCGGATCCGGGTGGTGGGGGGTGCGCTCGTCGCGGGCGAGGCGCGCATCCCGGCGGAGGCGCTGGGGGCGCCCGAGATCCTGGACGCGGAGGAGGCGCGGGCCTGGCGGACGTACAAGGCCGACACCCGGGCCTTCATGCTGCTGCGCGGCTACATCCCGACGGCGGTGAAGATCGACGTCACCGACCCGGCGGACCCCACCCCGTACGTGTACCTCTCCACCCGCTCCCCCGAGCGGCTGGCCGCGGCGCTCGAAGCCGTCAGGGCCGGTCGGTAGGGGCGTCCCAGGGGATCTGCCGGGCGCGCAGGTCCTTGCGCACCTTCTCGGCGAGGCGCCGGGTGTCCCGGCGGTTCATCACCGCGCCCACGGTCGCCCCGATCATGAAGGGGGTGACGTTGGGCAGGCTGCGGAACGTGCGCTTGAGGACGCGCTGGCGCAGCTCGCGGCGCATCTGGACGCCGAGCGCCGCATTGATCGTCAACGGGACCGTGACATCGATGCCCCGTTCGTCGGCCCAGGCGCCCAGATAGGCCATGGACCGCTGGACCGGGCTGCCGGGGGCCGGCAGGCCGTAGACCTCGTGCAGCTCGGCGATCAGCTTGAGCTCCACGGCGGCGACGCCGACGACCTCCGCCGCCAGCTCGGCCGGCAGGGCGGGCGGCACCGGGAGCATGGCCGCGGCGCCGACTCCGGCGCCGACGGTGGAGGTGCCGTGCGCGGCACCGGCCACCAGCTTGTCCGCGAGCTCCTCCGGGCCGAGGCCGGGGAACTGGGCGCGGAGGGTCGCGAGGTCGCGCACGGGGATGCGCGGGGCGGTCGCGATGATCCGGTCGGCGACGGCGGACAGGCCCGCCCGTGCCCCCCGGCCGCCCTTCCTGGCACCGCGGCCGACGGCTGCGGCGAGCGAGGCCGTGCGGCCCCGCCCGGCGTCCGCGTCGACCGGGCCGCCGGTCACCGCTGCGGGGACGATGTCACCCGTCGGCGAAGCGGCGCCCCCGGCGGCACCGGTGGTCTGGCCGGGCCTGCGGGAGCGCCGTTTCCGGAACGGGGTCGAGCCTGCCATGGCAGACCCTGCCTCAATCGCAGTCGCGGCAGATCGGCTGACCGTTCTTCTCGCGGGCCAGCTGGCTGCGGTGGTGCACCAGGAAGCAGCTCATGCAGGTGAATTCGTCGGCCTGCTTGGGCAGGACCCGGACGGCCAGCTCCTCGTTGGAGAGGTCCGCGCCGGGCAGCTCCATGCCCTCTGCAGCCTCGAAATCGTCCACGTCGACGGACGACGCCGACTTGTCGTTCCGCCGGGCCTTCAGCTCTTCAAGGCTGTCGGAATCGACGTCGTCATCGGTCTTGCGTGGGGTGTCGTAGTCCGTTGCCATGTCGCTCTCCCCCTCTGGGTGGTTGCGGTATCTCCAGCGCACGTAACGCATGAGAGGCCGGACTTGTGCCCGACCCGAGGCGGAGATTTTGCCTCACATCAAGGTCTGTTACTCAATCGACACCCAACCGCACACCTGAAGAGGTGATGGGGTGGGGTGGCGAAGGGGACCGTACACGGTCCCGGTACGGGGTGCTGCAACGCCATCCCGTGTACTTCCCGTGATCAAGGCTGCCGGAAACCCGCATTTTCCCGGCGTTCCGGCGGCCGATACGGTCACGGAGAGTAGATGGCCAGAACTGGCCGCATGTGATCGATCACACACGCCCACAGCGCCGGGCGGACCGGATGAATTCCGCCCAAAGCGAACCTGTTGGCGCCCTATTCTCCCAGAGAACTACAGCGGGAACACCACCCGCATCACGAGTCCGCCCCCCTCGCGGGGTTCCGCGGTGATCCGCCCGCCGTGCGCGCGGGCCACGGAGCGCACGATGGAGAGCCCCAGGCCGACGCCCTTGTCGCTGCCCGTGCGCTCGGTGCGCAGGCGGCGGAAGGGCTCGAAGATGTTGTCCACCTCGTAGGCCGGGACGACCGGGCCGGTGTTCTCCACCACCAGCACCGCCTGGCCCGGCCGGATCTGCGTGGTGACCTCCACCCAGCCGTCCGGGACGTTGTAGCGCACGGCGTTCTGCACCAGGTTCAGCGCGATCCGCTCCAGCAGCACGCCGTTGCCCTGGACGACCGCGGGCTGCCGGGTGCCCCGGAGCTCCACGCCGCGCTCCTGGGCCTCGCCCCGGGCCTGGTCCATGGCCTGGGAGGCCACCTCGGCCAGGTCGACGGGCTTGCGGTCGACGATCTCGTTGTCGCTGCGGGCGAGCAGCAGCAGGCCCTCCACGAGCTGCTCGCTGCGCTCGTTGGTGGCCAGCAGCGTCTTGCCGAGCTGCTGGAGCTCCGGGGACGCTCCGGGGTCGGAGAGGCTGACCTCCAGCAGCGTGCGGTTGATCGCGAGCGGGGTGCGCAGCTCGTGCGAGGCGTTGGCCACGAACCGTTGCTGCGCGGTGAAGGCCCGCTCCAGCCGGTCGAGCATCTCGTCGAAGGTGTCCGAGAGCTCCTTCAACTCGTCGTCCGGGCCGCCCAGTTCGATGCGCCGGGACAGGTCCGTGCCGGCCACCCTGCGGGCCGTTCTGGTGATCTTGCCCAGCGGCGAGAG
This sequence comes from Streptoverticillium reticulum, assembly GCF_047456005.1. NCBI lineage: Bacteria > Bacillati > Actinomycetota > Actinomycetes > Kitasatosporales > Streptomycetaceae > Streptomyces > Streptoverticillium reticulum. The sequence goes on from NZ_CP179755.1 coordinate 2,347,689, forward strand.
CACCCGGCCGGCCATCGCGTAACCGAAGGCGAAGGCGATCACGGCGAGGCCGAGGAGCGCGAACAGCGAGCGCCGCCACAGGCCCTCCAGGGCCAGGCTGCGCTGGTGGGACATGCATGCGGTGAGGATGTTGTTGGCCTGGTCGGCGGTGAGCCCGGGGCTCTTGAGGTCCGGGCAGGTGTCGCCGGTGACCTGGACCTTGCTGCCCTCGATGAGCTTGATCAGCGGCTGGCTGCCGGTGCTCAGCGCGTTCGCGGCCAGCAGGTAGATGATCGTCAGCAGCAGCACGCCCGCCATCAGGAACATGCCGCCGTACAGCAGCGTGAGCCTTATGCGGATCGTCGGGCGCAGCCAGGGGAACGGCCGGACGACCGGCTGGCGCGGGTCCCAGGTCGGCTTCGGGGGCGCGGTGGGCGCCCCGGCCGGCGGGGCGGGGGTGGGGGGTGTCGTCGGCATCGCGGATCAGATCCGGTACCCGGAACCGGGCACGGTGACGATGACGGCGGGCTCGCCCAGCTTGCGGCGCAGGGTCATGACGGTGACGCGGACGACGTTGGTGAACGGGTCGGTGTTCTCGTCCCAGGCCTTCTCCAGCAGCTGCTCCGCGGAGACCACGGCACCCTCGCTGCGCATCAGCACCTCCAGCACCGCGAACTCCTTCGGGGCCAGCTGCACCTCCCGGCCGTCGCGGAAGACCTCGCGGCGGTTGGGGTCCAGCTTGATGCCAGCCCGCTCCAGGACGGGCGGCAGGGCGACGGTGGTGCGCCGGCCCAGGGCCCGGACCCGGGCCACCAGCTCGCTGAAGGCGAACGGCTTGGGCAGGTAGTCGTCGGCGCCGAGCTCCAGGCCCGCCACGCGGTCGCTGACGTCGCCCGAGGCGGTCAGCATCAGGACGCGGGTGGGCATGCCGAGCTCGACGACCTTGCGGCAGACGTCGTCGCCGTGGACGACCGGCAGGTCGCGGTCGAGCACGATGACGTCGTAGTCGTTGATCTCGATCCGCTCCAGTGCCGCGGCCCCGTCGTACACGACGTCGACGGCCATGGCCTCCCGGCGCAGTCCGGTGGCGACGGCATCGGCGAGCAGCTGCTCGTCCTCGACGACGAGTACGCGCACGGCGCTGGTCCTTCCTTCGAGACTCCTGTAGGTCCCTCCATCCTGCCCTGAACGTCGATAAACCGGCCGTAAGAGGCCCGGTTCCGGATTGCCCGGCGGTCACAGGTTTCCCGTCGGACGGGGGTGGGGAAGACGTCTGCACACCCGCGATCACGCTCCCCACGGGGTACGCGTGTACCCGGAAACCCCTCGGGCGTGATCGTTTCTGCCGTGGCACACCCCCGTGCCGCCGACCCACGACAAGGGGGCGCAGCACCATGGACGCGTTCACCGCTGGCATTCTGCAGCGCATAGAGAACACCCGGACCGACCTCGACCGAGCCCGCCGCAGCGGCGACGACTTTCTCGCCGACGTCGAGGAGGCCGAACTGGCCGACCTCCACCGCCTGGCGGCGGAACACGGCGTACGAGTCAGCGCCTGACCTGCTGTTCCGGGGCGCCCCCGGTACCGCCGTCCTGGCGGTACCGGGGGCGCCCCCTTTTTGCTGCGGGCCGACTGTGGTTGCTCGCGCAGTTCCCCGCGCCCCTTCGGGGCGCGATCACCGGGGGCCGTGCCCCGTCAGGGGCGCGGGGAACTGCGCGACCAGCCACGACGGACCCGCAGTCGACGCGCTGCGCTTCCTGCGGAGCACTCAGTCGTGCCAGGCCCCCAGCTCCTCCAGCCTCCCCTGCAGCAGCTCGAAGACCCCCGGCGCAGCCGCGACCGTCAGCTCCCCCGACTCCGGGGCCCCGGGCCGGCCGCCCGTCAGGGCACCGGCCTCCCGTGCGATGAGCGCCCCCGCCGCGAAGTCCCAGGGATTGAGCCCCCGCTCGTAGTACCCGTCCAGCCGGCCGCAGGCCACGTCGCACAGGTCGATCGCCGCCGATCCCCCGCGCCGGATGTCCCGCACCTCCGGCAGCAGCGTGTGCAGCACCCGCGCCTGCGCGGCCCGGCGCTCGGTGAGGTAGCCGAAGCCGGTGCCGATCAGCGCCTGGGCGAGCCCGCCCGCGGGCGCGGACCGCGCCTCCAGCCGCCGGTCCCCGGCGAAGGCGCCCTCACCGCGCACGGCGCGGTACGTCTCGCCCCGCATGGGCGCGGCCACGACTCCCACGACCGCCTCGCCGTCGATCTCGGCGGCGATGGAGACGGCCCAGGAGGGCAGCCCGTAGAGGTAGTTGACCGTGCCGTCGATCGGGTCGATCACCCAGCGCACCCCGCTGGTGCCCTCGGTGCTGGCGCCCTCCTCGCCCAGCAGCCCGTCGTGCGGGCGCCGCTCGGCCAGGAAGCCGGTGATGATCTTCTCGGCGGCGATGTCCATCTCGGTGACGACGTCGATGGGGCTGGTCTTGGTCGCGGCGACGCCCAGGTCGGCCGGGCGGCCGTCCTTGAGCAGGGCGCCGGCCCGGTCGGCGGCCTCCAGGGCCACGGCGAGCAGTTCGGCCGTCGATCCGGCTGCGTTCTCGGCGTTCTCGGCGTTCTCGGTCACGTGCGGGGTGCTCCTTACGCGTACGGGCTGTCGGCGCCGGCGGCGGCCGGGCGCGGGGCCCGGGCGGGGCAGCAGCCGACGGGACAGAGGTCGTGGGACGGGCCGAGGGCGCCCAGCGCGCACCGCTCCGGCCGCTCGCCGCGCTCGCTCGCGGCGCGCTCCAGCACCAGCTCGCGCACGGCGGCGGCGAACCGCGGGTCCGCTCCGACCGTGGCCGCCCGGGCCACCGGCAGGCCCAGCTCCTCCGCCTTGGCCATGGCTTCGGTGTCGAGGTCGTACTTGACCTCCATGTGGTCCGAGACGAAGCCGATGGGGACCATGACGACGGCCGGCGCGCCCGCGGCGTGCTCGGCCTCCAGGTGGTCGCAGATGTCGGGTTCCAGCCAGGGGATGTGCGGGGCGCCGCTGCGCGACTGGTACACCAGCTCCCACGGCCGGTCGGTGCCCGTGGCCTCGCGGACGGCGTCGGCGATCAGCCCCGCGACCTCCAGGTGCTGGGCGACGTAGGCCCCGCCGTCGCCGTGGGTCGCCGGCGGGCCGGAGGCGTCGGCCGCGGCGGTGGGGATGGAGTGCGTGGTGAAGGCCAGCCGGGCCCCCGCGCGCACGCCCTCGGGCAGTTCCGCCAGGGCGGCGAGCGTGGCGTCCACCATCGGCTGCACGAAGCCCGGGTGGTTGAAGTAGTGCCGCAGCTTGTCGATGCGCGGCAGCGGCAGGCCCTCGGCCTCCAGAGCGGCCAGTGCGTCCGCGAGGTTCTCCCGGTACTGGCGGCAGCCGGAGTAGGAGGCGTAGGCGCTCGTGGCGAGCGTGAGCACGCGGCGGTGCCCGTCGGCCACCAGCTCGCGCAGCGTGTCGGTCAGGTAGGGCGCCCAGTTGCGGTTGCCCCAGTAGACCGGCAGGTCCGTGCCGGCCGCGGCGAACTCCTTGCGCAGGGCGGCGAGGAGCTCCCGGTTCTGGTCGTTGATGGGGCTGACGCCGCCGAAGAGGAAGTAGTGCTGCCCGACCTCTTTGAGCCGCTCACGGGGGATGCCACGGCCGCGCGTCACGTTCTCCAGGAACGGGACGACGTCGTCCGGGCCCTCCGGTCCGCCGAAGGAGAGCAGCAACAGGGCGTCGTACGGGGCATGGGCTGGCTGATCCGGCATGGCTCCGATCCTGCCACCCGGCACCGACAGCCGGGAAATGCCGTGCGTCGTACGGACGTCCGGCCGTAAGCTGTATCGGCCACCTACGCGCCTTACGGCACCCTCGTCACGTCCCTCTCGTCCACGTCAGCGGAGCCGGTCTTGTCCAGTCCCTACAGCGCGATATTCGCCGCCCCCGGTGCCAAGGGGTTCTCCGCGGCAGGCCTGCTCGGCCGCATGCCGCTGTCGATGCTGGGCATCGGTGTCGTGACCATGATCTCCCAGCTCACCGGGCGGTACGGGCTGGCCGGCGCGGTCTCCGCGGCGCTGGCGCTGTCCGCCGCGCTCATCGGCCCGCAGGTCTCCCGGATGGTCGACCGGCACGGGCAGCGGCGCGTGCTGCGCCCGGCGACGCTGATCTCGCTGGCCGCGGTCGCCGGGCTGCTGGTGAGTGCTCAGCAGCGGTGGCCCGACTGGACGTTGTTCGTCTTCGCCGCGGGCGTCGGCTGCGTGCCGAGCGTGGGCTCGATGGTGCGGGCGCGCTGGGCGGCGATCTACGCCGGGTCCCCGCGCGAGCTGCACACCGCGTACTCGGCCGAGTCGGTCGTCGACGAGGTGGTCTTCATCCTCGGGCCCATCCTGTCGATCGGGCTGTCCACGGCCTGGTTCCCGGAGGCCGGGCCGCTGCTGGCCGCGTGCTTCCTGGGCATCGGGGTCTTCTGGCTGACCGCGCAGCGCGCCACCGAGCCCGTCCCGCACCCGCGCAGCGAGCACAGCAGCGGCTCCGCGCTGCGCGCGCCGGGACTCCAGGTGCTGGTGGTGGCCTTCGTGGCCACGGGTGCGCTCTTCGGTGCGATGGAGGTGGTGACCGTGGCCTTCGCCGACGAGCAGGGGCACAAGGCCGCGTCGAGCCTGGTCCTCGCCGTCTACGCGCTGGGCTCCTGCCTGGCCGGCGCGGTCTTCGGGCTGCTGCACCTCAAGGGCGATCCGGCACGTCGCTGGGTTCTGGGCGTGTGTGCGATGGCCGTGAGTATGATCCCCCTCCAACTGGTCGGGAACCTGCCGCTCCTGGCCGTGGCGCTCTTCGTCGCGGGCCTGTCCATCGCACCCACGATGGTGACCACGATGGCCCTCGTCGAGCAGCACGTACCGCGCGCGAAGCTGACCGAGGGCATGACCTGGACGAGCACCGGACTCGCGGTCGGCGTGGCGCTCGGGTCGTCGGCCGCCGGATGGGTGGTGGACGCCGCGGGCGCCCGCGCGGGGTACGCGGTGCCCGGCGCGGCGGGTGTGCTCGCGGCGGCGGTCGCGTTCCTCGGATACCGCCGGCTGCGGCCGGCGCCGGAGCGGGCGGAGGCATCCGTGCCGCTGGCAAGGGGAGGGTCCGACGCGTATGACGGGAAAGACCGGCACCACCGCACCGAGCAGAGCGACCGGAACGAGCAGCACCTGGCGTAACTGGGCGGGAAACGTCACCGCCCGGCCCCGGCGGACCGTGGCCCCCGCCTCGGCGGAGGAGGTGGCCGCGGCGGTCGCCTCGGCCGCCGCGGACGGGCTGCGGGTGAAGGCGGTCGGCAGCGGCCACTCCTTCACCACCGCGGCCGTCACCGACGGACTCCTCGTCCGCCCCGGCCGGTTGACCGGCGTCCGCGCCGTCGACCGCGCCGCAGGAACGGTGACGGTCGCCGCCGGCACCACGCTCAGGCGGCTCAACGAGACGCTGTCCACACACGGCCTGTCGCTGACGAACATGGGCGACATCATGGAGCAGACCGTCTCCGGCGCCGTCAGCACCGGCACCCACGGCACCGGCCGCGACTCGGCCGCCATCGCCGCTCAGATCCGGGCCCTGGAGCTGGTGACGGCGGACGGCTCCGTACTGACCTGCTCCGCGCAGGAGAACCCCGAGGTCTTCGCCGCGGCCCGGACCGGCCTCGGCGCGCTCGGCGTGATCACCGCGGTGACCTTCGCGGTGGAGCCGGAGTTCCTGCTCCGGGCGCAGGAGGAACCGATGCCGCTCGGCCGGGTCACGGCGGAGTTCGGACAACTGACCGACGAGAACGAGCACTTCGAGTTCTTCTGGTTCCCGCACACCGAGAACTGCATCACCAAGCGCAACAACCGCAGCGCGGGCCCCGCCGATCCGCTGGGTCGCATCGGTGCCTGGGTGGACGACGAGCTGCTCTCCAACGGGCTCTTCGCCGCCGTCTGCGCCCTGGGCCGGGCCGTCCCCGCCACGGTTCCGGGGCTGGCGCGGGTCAGCGGCAGCGCGCTGTCCGCCCGCAGCTACACGGACGTCCCCTACAAGGTCTTCACGAGTCCGCGCCGCGTCCGCTTTCTGGAGATGGAGTACGCGCTGCCGCGCGAGGCCGCGATGACGGCGCTGCACGAGCTGCGGGCCACGATCGAGCGGATGCGGCTGCGGGTCGGCTTCCCCGTCGAGGTGCGCACCGCGCCCGCCGACGACATCCCGCTGTCCACCGCCTCCGGCCGGGACACCGCCTACCTCGCCGTCCACCTGTACCGGGGCACCCCGCACCGGGCGTACTTCACGGCCGCCGAGCGGATCATGACGGCCCACGGCGGGCGCCCGCACTGGGGGAAGCTGCACACCCGGGACGCCGCCTACCTGGCGGAGGCCTATCCGCGCTTCGCGGAGTTCGCCGCGGTGCGGGACCGGCTGGACCCGCACCGCGTCTTCGGCAACGACTACCTGCGGCGCGTCCTGGGCGACTGAGCCCTACGAGACGGGGCCGGTGCCCGTGCCGGCCGCACCGGCCGCGGCGCCCTGCGCGGGGGGCGGGCTCGCCCCGCCCTGGCCGCCGGTGCCCTGGCCGCCGGTCGTGCCGCCGCTCTTGCCGTCGTCGCCCTTGCCGCCGCCCTGGGAGCCGCTGGGGCCGGGGGTCGGCTGCTGCGGCGAGGGCGAGGAGCCGCCGCCGGAGGACGGCGTGGGCGTCGGGCCCGGGCTCTGCTTGCCCGAACCGCCGCCCTGCGGGGAGGCGTCGGGGGACGGTGCCGTGCCGCCCTGGCCGCCGTCGCCCGAGTCGTCCTGCGGGTGGTGCGTCGGGGGCTTCGACGGGCCCGGGTCCTGCTTCTTCCCGTCCGAGCCCGGGTTGAAGATCCGGCCGACCGTCGTGCCGTCCTTGCTGCCGTCCGCGCTGGAGCCCGAGACCAGCTCGACGGTCGTCACCGTGCCCATCGCCAGCACGAAGATCGCACCGGCGGCGGGCAGCGTGCGCTTCCAGCCGCGCAGCCTGGTGCCGTGCGTTGTGCCGTCCGTGTATTCCCCGGAGTAGCGATCGGTGTACGCCGCGTCCTGCGCGCCGGGGCGCGCACCGGCGTGCGCCCCGGGCTGCGCCGGGCCGTCCTCCGGGTGTGCCGCCTGGGGCAGCAGTTGCGTACGGTCCGCGTCGACGGGGAGCGCCCGCGTCGCGTCGACCTGGCCGAGGAGCTGGGTGCGGTCGAGGTCGGGCCCGCCGCGCCCCACGGCCCGGCCGGCATCCCTGACGGGAACCTGGCGCAGCTTGGGCCTGGCCGCCTGGGTGGTCGCCTCCCGCACCTGCTCGCCCGTACGTCTGAACACGTGCTGGAAGACCGTTCCACCCGTGGTGGCGACCACGCTGACGACACCGGCGCCGATCACCGTGCCATACACGCCGAGCTTGCCCGCGAGCATGGCGGCGACGACCGCCGCAAGGGCACTACCGGCCACCTGCGCAACACTCAGGTCCAGCCGCTTGCCCTTGGCTTTTGCCTCAGTTTCGGCTTTGTCGTCCATCTCCCGCCTCTGTCGGTCCTTTCATGCCGTCTTGCAGCTAGAAGGGACATTCGAGAGTAACGAACAGTTCCGAATCGGGCGATTGTGTGAACCTCGCCACCTGCGACAACGTCCTACGGTTCGAGGGGCGCGCTCAACTCCCTTGCGGCACGTGAACTTCACTGGCGCGCCGATCCACGCCCAGTGGCCCGAATGGAGTACTGTGACGAGCCCTGGCCCCAATATCCCGTCCGGCTGCCCGGACGGACCCGACGGGAGGGGCCCGGGCGGCTCTCGCCCCGTCAACTCGGCAATGTTGTGGCAGGCTGTTACCCGGGCAGGCCACACTCGACTAGCGGAAGCAGCGACGCAGGTGACGTCGGCAGGCACCACCCGGGAGGTCCCCATGCCCGAACTGCGTGTCGTGGCAGTCTCCAACGACGGCACACGTCTGGTGCTCAAGGCTGCGGACAGCACGGAGTACACGCTTCCCATCGACGAGCGACTGCGCGCCGCCGTGCGGAACGACCGTGCACGGCTGGGCCAGATCGAGATCGAGGTGGAGAGCCACCTCCGGCCCCGCGACATCCAGGCCCGCATCCGGGCCGGCGCGTCGGCGGAGGAGGTCGCCCAGCACGCCGGCATCCCCGTGGAGCGGGTCCGGCGCTTCGAGGGCCCCGTGCTCGCCGAGCGCGCCTTCATGGCGGAGCGGGCCCGCAAGACGCCCGTCCGCCGCCCCGGCGAGAGCACCGGGCCGCAGCTGGGCGAGACGGTCGCCGAGCGGCTGATCGTGCGCGGCGCCGACAAGGACAGCGCACAGTGGGACTCCTGGCGGCGCGACGACGGCACCTGGGAGGTGCTCCTCGTCTACCGCGCCTCCGGCGAGCCGCGCGCGGCGAGCTGGACGTACGACCCGCCGCGCCGGATCGTTCAGGCGCTGGACGACGAGGCGCGGGCGCTCATCGGCGAGGCCGAGGACACCCCCGAGCCGAGCTTCCCGTTCGTGCCGCGCATCGCGCGGCTGCCGCGGGACCGGCCGCTGGACCGCGACCGCCAGCCGGCCTCCGCCGCCCCGGATTCCGGTGCGGGCTCCTCCTCGGAGGAGCCGCCGGAGAAGGAGCGGGACTCCCTGACGAGCCTGCTCGAAGCGGTGCCCAGCTTCCGGGGCGACATGATCGTGCCGGAGACCCCGTCCGCCGCGCCCGAGTCGCCAGCGGACGAGCCGGAGGCCGCGGAGCCGCCGGCCCCGGCGGCCAGTGCGGGGTCCGCCTATGCGGACGTGCTCATGCCGCGCTCCGTCGCCGGGCACCGGGAGCGGCTCGTCGGCACCACGGACCGCCAGGCCGAGGCGGACGGCGTCCGCCCCGGGCGCCGGGCGGCGGTGCCGAGCTGGGACGAGATCGTGTTCGGCACCCGGCGCAAGAAACCGGAGTGACCTCCGGTCGGGTCGCGCCCCGTAAGGGGCGCGGGGAACTGCGCGACAAGCCACGACGCACCCGCAGATGACATGTTGCCTCGGGGCTTCGCCCCGGACTCCGGGGCAGTGCGTCGACTGCGGGCCGTCGGTGGCTGGTCGCGCAGTTTCCCGCGCCCCTTACGGGGCGCGAAGATCCGAAACCCTCAGCCCCGCTCGGCCCCCGTGGAGACCGGCCGCCCCGCGGCCGACCACTCGCTCCAGGAGCCCACGTACAGCGCCGCCGGCACCCCGGCCACGGTCAGGGCCAGGAGCTCGTGGGCGGCCGAGACGCCCGAGCCGCAGTAGACGCCGACCTCGGCGTCCGGGCCGGCGCCCAGGGCGGCGAAGCGGGCAGCGAGTTCCGCCGCGGGGCGCAGGCGTCCGTCCGCGGCCACGTTCTCCGTCGTCGGGGCCGAGACCGCCCCGGGGATGTGCCCGGCGACCGGATCGACCGGCTCCACCTCGCCCCGGTACCGCTCCCCCGCCCGCGCGTCCAGCAGCACGCCCCGGCGCGCCAGCACCGCCGCGCCGTCCGCGTCGAGCACGGGCAGCGCTCCGGGCCGGGGCGCGAAGTCGCCCTCCGGCACCGCCGGGACCTCGGTGGTCAGCGCGCCGCCGGCCGCGGTCCACGCGGCGACGCCGCCGTCCAGGACGCGGACGTCCGGGTGCCCCGCCCAGCGCAACAGCCACCAGGCGCGCGCCGCGGCCCACCCCTGGCCGCCGTCGTACACGACCACCGGCCGGTCCGCGGAGACGCCGGCCCGGCGCATGGCCGCGCCGAACACCGCGAGGTCCGGGAGCGGGTGACGGCCCTGCGGCCCCGGAGGTCCCGCGAGCTCGGCGTCCAGGTCCACGAAGATCGCGCCGGGCAGGTGCCCGGCCTCGTACGCGGCCCGGCCCGTCGGCCCCGCCGGCGAGCCGCCCGCCTTCGCGAGGGTCATCTCCCAGCGGACGTCCAGGAGCGTCGGCGGCCGCTCCCCCGCCGCCTCGCCCGCCCATCGGCTTGCCGTGATGATCGCATCCATGGCCACCATCCTGGCGCAGACGGACCGGAGGTCTCTACGCCCCATGGCCCCCTGGCGGGACGGCACCTGACGGACAGATACTGGACGGCAATGCCGCGGAAACGGAAGCGAAACGCGATTTCGGGCATTCTCCTGCGCGAACCCGTGACATTCGGCGCGGCCGGGGAGCGCGCCGCGACGGGTGGTGCAAGCATCTGGTCGGGCACCGTCCCGTACCACCCCCGCGCGCCGCGGATCGCCGCGGTCGCGCTGCCGCCGCGAATGGCCGAGGAGAGAGTGACGATGACCGAGGTATGGGGATTCTCCGAGAGCCACGAGGAGGAGACGCGGCACGCACCGGGCACGCCGTGCTGGACCAGCCTCCTGGTGCACGACCTGGAGGCCACCAAGGACTTCTACAGCGGCCTGTTCGGCTGGGACTACTACAACCCGGGTCCGCGTCAACTGGGCCCGTACGTACGTGCCACGATCGACGGACGCGACGTGGCCGGCATCGGCGAGCTGCCGCCGGACCGTCAACTCCGCATCGCCTGGACCACCTATCTGGCGAGCGACGATGCGGACGCCGCCGCGGAGTGGATCCGCTGCTGCGGCGGCACGGTCGGCGTGGGCCCGCTGGCGGCGGACGACGCCGGGCGGCTGGTACTGGCGTCCGATCCGGCCGGTGCGCTCTTCGGCGTCTGGCAGGGCCAGGACCTGGTGGGCCAAGGCCCCGCGGGCACGCCGGGCGTCCCCGTCTGGCACGAACTGGTGACCCATCAGGGCACCAGCGTGGTCAAGTTCTACCAGTCCCTGTTCGGCTACGAGACCAAGGCCTCGGGGGGCCTGGAGTCCGACACGCTCACCCTGCACCTGGAGGGCCGCCCGGTCGCGGCGATCCGCAGTGCGGGCCCGGAGCTGCGGATGCCGCTGTGGATGACGTACTTCGAGGTGACGGACGTCGACGCCGCCGCCCGCCGGGTCGTGGAGCTGGGCGGACGGATCGACGAGGCCCCGCACCGGGGCCCCGCGGGGCACCAGGCCACGGTCGAGGACCTCGAGGGCGCGGTCTTCACCCTGCTGCAGTCCGGCCGCTGACCGTGCGGACCGTCAGGCGGACGGCCCGTCGGGGTCCACCGGCAGCACGTCGGGCGAGAGGGCGGCGGCATGGGCCGCGGCCGCCGTCATCCGGCGGCGGTGGTGGCGCCGGCACAGCACCTCGTAACCGACCTCGGCCTGCGGCTGGTTGACGTCGCCGACGACGACCTGCGCGCCCTCCACCACCATCTGCCCGCCGACCGTACGGGCGTTGTGGGTGGCCCGCGCCCCGCACCAGCACAGGGCCTCGACCTGGAGGACCTCGATCCGGTCGGCGAGTTCGACCAGGCGCCGGGAGCCGGGGAAGAGCCGGGTGCGGAAGTCGGTGGTGATCCCGAAGGCGAAGACGTCGAGGTCGAGGTCGTCGACGATCCTGGCCAGCTGGTCGATCTGCTCGGGGTCGAGGAACTGCGCCTCGTCGGCGATGACGTAGTCGGCCCGGCCGCCCGCGGACAGCTGTGCGACGACGTGCGCGTAGAAGTCGAACCCCTCGCCCGCCTCCACGGAGTCGGTGACGAGACCGAGCCGGGAGGACAGCTTCCCCTCGCCCGCGCGGTCGTTGCGGGTGAAGATCAGGCCCTGCAGGCCGCGGGCCGAGCGGTTGTGCTCGATCTGCAGAGCGAGGGTGCTCTTTCCGCAGTCCATGGTTCCGGAGAAGAACACCAGCTCGGGCATGGGAAGGCCGACTGCCTTTCGGTCGTGGGGACTTGCGTGGGGGTGCTGGGGGGGACGGTCCTGCGCGCCGTCAGGAGCGCACTTCGAGCAGCGGTACGAGCTGTTCGACGGGCGTCATCGAGCCGTGCAGCCCGACCATCGCGGACTCGTTGGGCTCGGTCTCCGTGGCGACCACCGCGACGTCGTCGCGCGCGGCGGCGACCACGTCGCCGATGCGGGCGTACACCCGGTCGTCGACGCCCGCGCCCGGCGGTCCGAACCACCCGGCCTCGATGGCCTCGTCGCGCCCGGCGACCCACATCTGCTCGCCGAGGACCTCGCGCCACACGGCCAGTACGTCCGCGGCCGCGCCGGGCACCGCGTAGACGTGCCGGGCCCGGGCCTCGCCGCCCAGCAGGGCGACGCCGGCGCGCAGCTCCCAGTCCTCGTCGTAGTCGATGCGCGACTCGGGGTCGAACGGGATGTCGATCATGCCGTGGTCGGCGGTGACGTAGAGCGCCGAGCGGGGCGGCAGCTGTTCGGCCAGCCGCCGGGCGAGCAGGTCGACGTACATCAGCTGGCCGCGCCACTCGTCGGAGTCGACGCCGAAGCGGTGCCCCTTGCCGTCGACCTCGCTGTAGTAGGTGTAGACGAGCGCACGGTCGGCGGCGGCCAGCCGGTCGGCGGCGAGGTCCATCCGCTCCTCGCCGGAGAGGCGGCCGTGGAAGGTGCCCCCGCTCAGCGCGATCTTCGTCAGCGGGGTGTGCTGGAAGTCCGGTGCGGAGACCTGGCAGGTGGCGACCCCGGCCGCGTCGGCGAGCTGGAAGACCGTGGGGTAGGGCTGCCAGACGTGCGGGTCGGTCCAGGGCCGCCAGCGCAGCTGGTTCATCAGCTGCCCGGTGCCCGGGTCGGCGACGGTGTACCCCGCCAGGCCGTGGGCGCCGGGCGGCAGGCCCGTGCCCACCGAGGCGAGCGAGGTGGCCGTGGTGGACGGGAAGCCGGCGGTCATCGGCGTGCCGGTGCCGTTCATCGAACTCGCCATCAGCGAGTGCAGGAACGGCGCCTCGGCCGGGTGCGCGCGCAGCAGCTCCCAGCCCAGGCCGTCGATCAGGAAGACGCAGACCCGGTCGGCGGGCGCCAGCTCCAGGCCCGTCGTGAGCCCGGGCACGCCCATGCCGGAGGCGACGGCCGGCAGCAGGTCCGCGAGCGCGCCCGTGCCGTAGCGCGGCAGCGGGGCGGTGCGGGGGTCGAGCGGGACCGGCTCGTGCCAGCCGGAGCCCGTGGTGGTCGGCTGATGCATCAGCGGGCGGTCACCACGGTCGCCTCGGACAGGGCCTGGGCGAAGGTGAGCGTCTGGCGGACGCTGTCCGGGCCGTCGCCCGCCTCGCTGACCCGCAGGCTCAGGTCGTCGGCGGTGGACGAGCCGGTGTAGCCGTGGTCGGCGTCGCAGTTGGGGTCGCCGCAGGCGGCGGGCTCCAGGTCGATCCGGGAGACCGCGCCCCAGCCGATGGTCAGGACGACCTCGCGGGGCAGCATGCCCGGGGTGTAGGACTCGGGGTTGGCGACGACGCGGCTGACCACGACCGAGGAGATCCGGTCGAGCTTGACGGACTCCGTGGACGTGGTGGCGTACGGCGAGGGGGAGGTGTTGTCGGCGGCCTGCTCGTCGGTGTGGCTGACGATGAAGCGGGTGCCCGTGAGGACCAGGACCGTCACATGGCGGCGGACCTCGTTGGAATCGAAGGTCGTCTCCTGGTGGACCAGGTACGACACGACCGGCTCCCCGCCCACGGCGGCCTCCACCGCCTCGGCCACGAGGGCCGGGTAGTAGCCGCTGCGCTCAATGGCTGCGCGCAGCCCCTGGGTCGTCGTACCGGTCTTCGCCATACGCCCATCCTACGGGGCGTACGGGGCCCGGCCGCCGGGCCCTTGCCGTCGACGGGCGTCAGTAGTGCGGCAGACTGCGCGGGCCCAGGTCCGTCCGGGCGGGGGGCCGGGCGAGCCGGAGGGAGGCGCCGAGAACGTGCACCCCGCGCGGCGCGACGATCACGGGCTCCAGGTCCGCGCCGACGACCTCGGGGTGGTCGTCGACCAGGCGCGAGACGCGCAGCAGCAGCTCCTCCAGGGCCGCGGTGTCCACCGGGGCGGCGCCGCGCCAGCCGAAGAGCAGCGGGGCGGTGCGGATGGAGCGGACGATCTCGGCGGCGTCCCGGTCGGTGGCGGGGATCAGCCGGTGGGCGGTGTCCCCGAGCAGCAGGGACGGCGCTCCGGCCAGGCCGAAGGAGAGCACGGCACCGGCGGCGGGGTCGATGGCGGCCCGGACCACGGTGTCGACGCCACGCTGCGCCATCGCCTGCACGACCAGCCGGGACTCCTCGCCCGGGCCGAACAGCCCGGTCAACTCGCCGTAGGCGCGGCGCAGTTCCGCTTCGCTGCCCAGGCCGAGGCGGACGCCGCCGAGGTCGGCGCGGTGCCGCAGGTGCGGGGCGGTCGGCTTGAGGACGACGGGGAAGCCGAGGCGCTGCGCAGCGCGGACCGCGGCCTCCGGGTCCGGCGCGGGCACGGCGGGCAGCACGGCGATGCCGTAGCGCGCCAGGAGGCGCTGGGTGTCGGCGGCGGACAGGGTGACGGCCCGCTCCGCGCGGGCCCCGTGGGCCGCGAGCAGCACCTCGATGTCGGCGGCGGCCCCCGCCTCGTCGACGTCCTCGAACTCCGGCACCCGCCCCGGCTCGGCGGCCTGCCGCCGCCACCACGCGTACCGCACCGCCTCCGCGAGGGCCCGGACGGCACGCTCGGCGGCGGGATAGGCCGGTATCCGTGCGGACCGGTCCGCACGGAGGGCCTGCGCGGGGTCGGCGGCGCAGGGGGCGGACCGGTCGCTGCCGGGGGAATGCGGCGCACCACCGCCGGACGCCGCCCGCCCGGTCGGCGCTCCGCCCTCCTCGCCCCGCCCCGGTGCCCCGGCCGATGCGCCGGACTCCGGGCGCCCCGACGCAGCAGGCACGGCGCCACCCGGCGCGTCGGACCGGCCCGACCCGGGCGGCACGGCCCCGGCCGATGCGCCGGGCTCCGGCCGCCTCGCCCCGGGCGCGGCCTCGGGCGACGCCCCCGGCATCGGCCGTCCCGGCGCCGCAGGCACAACTCCGGCCTGTGCGCCGGGAGACGGAACAGCCGCCCACGCGGCACCCGATGACTGCGGTACTTCCCGCCTTGGCGCCCCCGGCTCCGCCGCAAGGCGAGCCGCGGCATCCCGCGTCTGCGGCGCGTGCCTGCCCGGCGGGGCCGGCTCGGCCGCAGGCCCGCCCCCCACACCCGACTCACCCTCCTCCGTCGACAATCCACGGCCCGTCGACGCCGGCTCTGCCGCAAGGCGGTCCGACGCAGCCGGTGCGACGTCTTCCGGCCTCGGGCCACGCCCCTGCTCCGCTGCAGGGCGAGCCGGGGCACCCGGCACACCCCCCTCCGGCCTCGGGCCGCACCCCGGCGCTCCCGGCTCCGCCGCAAGGCGGTCCGGCGGAGCCGCCAGCGCCTCGGCCAGGCCCGGGATCTCCAGGTGGACGACCGCCACCGGCTTCGCGGCCGGGGCCGCGGTCGCCGCCTCGCGGACGGCGGACGCCAGGTCCTCGGCGGAGGTGTCGCCGACCCAGGGGATGGCGGTGACGACGATCGCGTCGCAGGACGGGTCCTCCAGGGCCTCGGCCAGGGCCGTGCGGAAGTCCTCCGGTGTGGCGGCGGTGGTCAGGTCGTGCGGGGGCAGCGGCCGCAGGCCCTCGGTGAGGCAGGAGTCGTACGTGAGGAGCGCGAGGGACTCGGAGTTGCCCAGGATGGCCACGCGCGGGCCCTCGGGGAGGGGCTGGGAGGCGAGCAGCAGCCCGGCGTCGGCCAGCTCCGTGACGGTGTCGACGCGGATGACGCCCGCCTGCCGCAGCAGGTCGGAGACGGTGGCGTCGGGGATGCGGGTGGTGGGCACCGTGTGCCCGGCGGGGGCAGCGGCGCCGTGCCGGGCGCCCTTGACGACGACGACCGGCTTGCGGGCGGCGGTGCGCCGGGCCAGGCGGGTGAACTTGCGGGGGTTGCCGATGGATTCCAGGTACATCAGGACGACGTCCGTCTCCGGGTCGTCGTGCCAGTACTGGAGGAAGTCGTTGCCGGAGACGTCCGCGCGGTTGCCGGCGGAGACGAAGGTGGAGATGCCGACCAGACCGGCGGCGCGCCGGTGCAGCCCGCCCAGCAGGGCGATGCCGATGGCGCCGGACTGGCTGAAGAGCCCCAGCCGCCCGGCGGCGGGGAGTTCGGGCGAGAGGGAGGCGTTGAGCCGGACGCCCCCGGCGGTGTTGATCAGGCCGAGGGCGTTGGGCCCGACGATCCGCATCCCGTACGAGCGGGCCTGCCGGACGAGCTCGCGCTGGCGCTCGCGGCCCTCGGGGCCGCTCTCGGCGTACCCGGCGGAGAGGACGACGAGGCCCTGCACCCCGTGCTCCCCGCAGTCGGCCACGACGGACGGCACCTGCTCCGCGGGCACGGCCACGACCGCCAGGTCGACCGGCTCCGCGATGCCGCGCACCGACCGGTGGGCGGGGACGCCCTCGGGCTCCAGCCTCGAAAGCCCTTCCGGGAAGGCGTGGTTGACCGCGTGGGTGCGCCCGGTGAAGCCGCCCGCGAGCAGGTTGCGCAGGACGGTGCGGCCCATGCCGCCGGGCTCGCGGCCGGTGCCGACGACGGCGACGGAGCCGGGCGCGAGGAGGCGCTGGACGGAGCGGGCCTCGGCGCGCTGCTCGCGGGCGCGCTGGACGGCCAGGGAGCGGTCAGTGGGCTCCAGGTCGAGCTCGAGGCGCACGACGCCGTCCTCGAAGCTGCGCTTCTGGGTGTAGCCCGCGTCCGTGAAGACCTTGATCATCTTCGTGTTGGCCGGCAGCACCTCGGCCGTGAAGCGCCGGATGCCGCGCTCGCGCGCGACGGCCGCGATGTGCTCCAGGAGGGCGGAGGCGACGCCGCGGCCCTGGTGGGCGTCCTGCACGAGGAAGGCGACCTCGGCCTCGTCGGTGGCGCCCGACGCGGGCACGCGGTCGTAGCGCACGGTGGCGATGAAGTCGCCGTGGACGGTGGCGGCGAGGCCGACCCGGTTCACGTAGTCGTGGTGGGTGAAGCGGTGCACGTCCCGGTCGGAGAGCCGGGGGTAGGGGGCGAAGAAGCGGTAGTACTTGGACTCGTCCGAGACCTGTTCGTAGAAGCTGACCAGGCGCTGCGCATCGTCGGCGGTGATGGGACGGATCTGCGCGGTGCCGCCGTCGCGCAGCACGACATCGGCTTCCCAGTGCGTCGGGTACGCGTGCTCGGACGGCGTCTGCATGGGGCCAGAGTACGGCGAGGCCCTGACAGTACGGCCAACGCGACCAGCGCGACCGTGCGACCGAGCACCGCACGGCGCGTGCGACACTGGTCTAGACAACCGCTCACGACTCGAAGGGCAACACCATGGTTGAGCGCCGCGTAAACGTCGGCTGGGCCGAGGGCCTGCACGCCCGCCCGGCGTCGATCTTCGTCCGTGCGGCGACCGCCGCCGGCGTCCCCGTGACCGTCGCCAAGGCGGACGGCAGCCCCGTCAACGCCGCCTCGATGCTGGCCGTGCTGGGCCTGGGCGCCCAGGGTGGCGAGGAGCTCGTCCTGTCCTCCGAGGCGGACGGTGCCGAGGCCGCGCTCGACCGTCTGGCCAAGCTGGTCGCCGAGGGTCTCGAGGAGCTCCCCGAGACCGTCTGATCCACCGGTTTCCCTGCAGTGGGGCCGCGGCCGCCGACCGAGGCGGCCGCGGCCCCACTGTCGCCTAGGGTCTGCGCCCCAAAGGGGCGCGGGGAACTGCGCGATCAGCCACGACGCACCCGCAGTCGAGGTTCTCGGGGCTTCGCCCCGGACCCCTGGGGTGGCGCATCGGCTGCAGGCCGGTGGGGGCTGGTCGCGCCCACGCGGCGGAGCCGCACATCGAAACAGCCCCGCGCCCCTTTGGGGCGCTGCACGATCCGCCGGGCAGGCCCTAGGCGCGTGCGCCCGCCGTGCTTGCGGACGGTTTCGCGCCCGGCACGGCCTGCAGCACCGGCCGCCGCAGCCGGTAGGCGCCCGGCGCCCGGTCCGTACGGGCGGCGGCCAGCGCCCGCGCCCGTTCCGCGTCGCCGCGGGCGACGGCGTCCACCAGGGCCCCGTAGGCCTCCCAGGTCTCCGCCGGGCGCGCCGGCGGCTCGGCCGCGTACACCCAGGCGATCTTGCGGCGCAGCTGGGTCAGCAGCGTGGTGAGGCTGGGGCTGCAGGAGGCCTGGGCGAGGGTCTCGTCGAACCAGTCGGCCAGCGGCCGCAGTTCGCCCGTGCGCCCGGCGCGCGCCCGCTCCTGGCCGAGGCGCACGAGGCCGCGCAGCACCTTCAGATGCGCCTCCGTGCGGCGTTGCGCGGCGCGCGCGGCGCCCAACGGTTCCAGCAGGGCCCGTACTTCGAGCAGGTCGGCGGCCTCCTGGGCGGTCGGCTCGGCCACGCACGCCCCGGCGTGCCGGCGGGTGGTCACGAAGCCTTCGGAGGCCAGCGTGCGCAGGGCCTCGCGCACGGGGACCCGGGAGACGCCGTAACGGCGGGCGAGGAGTTCCTCGATGAGCCGGCTGCCGGGCGGAAAGGTGCCGGAGACGATGTCGTCGCGGATCGCGGTGCAGACCGCGTGCGGGGAAATGCGGCTGCCCTCGCGCGTCTCTCCGCCGTCTCCGTTCATGTCCGGCGACTCTATGGCAATCGCATCCGGTTTCCGATGGCGCCGCCGTCGCCATGGAAATGTTTTGGCCAGCCGGGCCGCACGCCGACGCAAAGGACCCCGGCCGGAGCCGGGGTCCCGAGAGTCTGCGGAGCGGGCCGTTACAGGCTGACGCCGTGGGAGCGCAGGTAGGCGACCGGGTCGATGTCCGAACCGTAGGTCGGGGCCGTACGGGCCTCGAAGTGCAGGTGCGGTCCGGTGACGTTGCCGGTGGCGCCGGAGAGGCCGATCTGCTGACCGGCGGTGACCGTGTCGCCGACGGAGACGCCGATGGACGACAGGTGGCCGTACTGGGTGTACGTGCCGTCGTTCATCTTGATGACGATGTTGTTGCCGTAGGCGCCGCCCCAGCCCGCCTCGACGATGGTGCCCGCGCCCACGGCGTGCACCGAAGTGCCCGACTCCGCATGGAAGTCGACGCCGGTGTGGCTGCCGGAGGACCACAGGCCGCTGGAGGCCTTGTACGGGGTGGAGACGTAGGAGCCGTCGATCGGGATCACGAAGAGGTTGAGGCGCTTGCGCTCCTCCTCGCGGGCGGCGCGCTCCTTCTCGGCGCGCTCGGCGTCCGCCTTGCGCTGGGCCTCGTCCGCGCGCTTCTTGGCCTCGGAGGCCCGCTGCTTGGCGTCCTTCTCGGCCTGCTGCCGGACGCTGGCCTCGTCGGCCGCGCTGCGCTGCGTCTGGGCCTGGGCGTCGACGTTGCCGGAGATGGCGTCGCTCATCACGATGGCCTGGGTGAGGCCGGTGTCCTCGGTGCGGTGCGCCTCGTCCGCGGCGGCGATCGCCGGGGCGGCGAAGCCCGCGACCACACCGCCCATGGTGAGGGTGGCTATGCCGGCGACGTTGGCGCCGGAACGGACGGCGCGGCTCGGACGGCGGTGCTTCCCGGTGGGACGGGTGAACGCCATGCTGAGGCTTTTTCCTTTCCTTCCTTCTCGCCTACCGGGTTAGCTGACGGGTTCGGAGCAGGAAGGTCTCCTACGGCTCCCTCGCGAGAGGGACCCGATTCACCCCAAGGGAACGGTGGTTCCCCGGCTCCCCTGGCTCGCGCCGTACGGGGACTCGGCGATGGCGGTCCGGGAGCCGCGGTTGCGGTTCCGGTCTGACGGACTGCCGCCCCGACGCTAATCGCCGTCAGATTCGAACGGCAAACAGAAGCCGGGTTTTATGACGTACGCCACACCGCCAACATGCAACCTCTGCCCGAAATTGGACATAAGGGAGGCGCGCGGGCCCCTGTGGACCCGCGCACCTCCCTCGCTGCGCTCTTTTCTGACGATCCGTCAGGCAGGGATCACGGTCACCTCGCCGATGCCCAGCGCCCGGACCGGCTCCTCGATCTGTGCCGCGTCGCCGACGAGGACGGTCACCAGACGGTCGGCCGGGAAGGCGCTCACGACGGCCGCCGTGGCCTCCACCGTGCCCGTGTCCGCGAGGCGTTCGTACAGCCGCGCCTGGAAGTCGTCCGCCAGGTGCTGCTCGACCTGGTCCGCCAGCGTGCCCGCGACGGCGGCCGCCGTCTCGAACTTCAGCGGTGCGACGCCGACGAGGTTCTGCACGGCCGCGTCCCGCTCGGCCTCCGTCAGGCCCTCCGCCGCGAGGGTGCGCAGCACCGTCCAGAGGTCCTCCAGCGCGGGACCGGTGTTGGGGGTGTCCACCGAGCCGCTGATGGCCAGCATGGCGGCGCCCGTCCCGTCCGGCCCGGAGCGCAGGACCTGGCCGAACGCGCGCACGCCGTAGGTGTAGCCCTTCTCCTCGCGCAGCACCCGGTCCAGGCGGGAGGTGAGGGTGCCGCCGAGGCAGTAGGTGCCGAGCACCTGGGCCGGCCAGACGCGGTCGTGCCGGTCCGGGCCGGTGCGGCCGATGAGCAGCTGGGTCTGGACGGCGCCGGGGCGGTCCACGATCACCACGCGGCCGGTGTCGTCCCCGGCGACGGGCGGCACGAGCCGGGGCTCGGCGGCGGAGCCGGTCCAGGCGCCGAGGGTGCCGGCGAGGGCCTGGTCCAGGTCGACGCCGGTGAAGTCGCCGACGACCACGACGGTGGCGGCGGCCGGGCGCACGTGGGCCTCGTAGAAGGCGCGCACGGCGGCGGCGTCGATGCGCTCGACGGTCTCCTGGGTGCCCTGGCGGGGCCGGGACATCCGGGAGCCGGCCGGGAAGAGCTCCGCGGAGAGCGCCATGGCGGCCCGGCGGGCGGGGTTGGCCAGCTCGTGCGGGATCTCGTCCAGGCGGTTGCCCACGAGCCGCTCGACCTCGTCGTCGGGGAAGGCCGGGGCGCGCAGGGCGTCGGCCAGCAGGCCGAGGGCCTTGGCCAGGCGGGAGGCGGGGACCTCCAGGGAGAGCCGGACGCCGGGGTGGTCGGCGTGCGAGTCCAAGGTGGCGCCGCAGCGCTCCAGTTCGGCCGTGAAGTCCTCGGCGCTGAGCTTGTCGGTGCCCTCGGAGAAGGCCCGGGCCATGATCGTGGCCACGCCGTCGAGGCCCTCGGGCTCGGCGTCCAGGGGCGCGTCCAGGTTCACCTCGACGGCGACGACCTGCTGGCCCGGGCGGTGGCAGCGCAGCACGGTCAGGCCGTTGGGCAGCGCCTCGCGCTCGGGGGCGGGGAAGGCCCAGGGGGTCGCCGTGCCCGGCGCGGGCTGCGGGTGGAACTGCATCGTGGGGGCTGCGGTGTCCGTGCCGTTCGCGGCTGCGGTGTCGCTCACCGGTCCGTCTCGCTTTCGGTTGCGGGTGCGTCTGCGTTCTCGTCGGCGTCGCCGCCGGCCTGGCCGGTGGGCTCGTAGACGAGCACGGCGCGGTTCTGCGGGTGCAGCCGGGCCTTGGCGACCGCCTGCACCTCCTCGGGGGTGATCTCCAGGACACGCTGCACGGCGGTCAGGGCGAGCTGCGGGTCGCCGAACAGCACGGCGAAGCGGCACAGTTCGTCGGCCCGGCCGCTGACGGTGGCCAGCCGGTCCAGCCACTCGCGCTCCAGCTGGGCCTGCGCGCGCTCCATCTCCTCCGGGGTCGGGCCCTCCAGGGCGAAGCGGGCGAGCTCCTCGTCGACGGCCGCCTCGATCGCGGGCACCTCGAAGCCGCCGGAGGCCTTGACGTCCAGCCAGCCGAGCGAGGGGGCGCCGGCCAGCCGCAGGAGGCCGAAGCCGGCGGCGACGGCCGAGCGGTCGTGGCGCACCAGGCGGTTGTGCAGGCGGGAGGACTCACCGCCGCCCAGGATGGTCAGCGCCAGGTCGGCGGCGTCGCACTCGCGCGTGCCGTCGTGCGGGAGGCGGTAGGCGGCCATCAGCGCGCGGGCCGGGACCTCCTCCTCCACCACCTGGCGCAGCTCCTCGCCGATGGTGTCGGGCAGGGCGCCGTCGCGCGGGGGCTGCTTGGCGTCGTGCGCGGGGATGGAGCCGAAGTACTTCTCGATCCAGGCGAGCGTCTGCTCCGGGTCGATGTCGCCGACGACCGACAGCACGGCGTTGCCGGGCGCGTAGTACGTGCGGAAGAACGCGCGCGCGTCCTCCAGGGAGGCGGCGTCCAGGTCGGCCATGGAGCCGATGGGCACGTGGTGGTAGGGGTGGCCCTCGGGGTAGGCCAGGGCCGTCAGCTTCTCGAACGCCGTGCCGTAGGGCACGTTGTCGTAGCGCTGGCGGCGCTCGTTCTTGACGACGTCGCGCTGGTTCTCCATGGACTCGTCGTCCAGGGCGGCCAGCAGCGAGCCCATCCGGTCGGCCTCCAGCCACAGGGCCAGCTCCACCTGGTGGGCGGGCATGGTCTCGAAGTAGTTGGTGCGCTCGAAGCTGGTGGTGCCGTTGAGCGAGCCGCCCGCGTTCTGCACCAGCTCGAAGTGGCCGTTGCCCTCGACCTGGGCGGAGCCCTGGAACATGAGGTGCTCGAAGAGGTGGGCGAGGCCGGTGCGGCCCTTGACCTCGTGGCGCGAGCCGACGTCGTACCAGAGGCAGACGGCGGCGACCGGGGTCAGATGATCCTCGGAGAGCACCACCCGCAGGCCGTTGGCCAGGCGGTGCTCGGTCGCTTTCAGGCCGCCGGAACCGGCCTGTTGCGTGGCCGTGTGACCCATGGGCATGTACGTCCCTTCGATTGCTCGAAAATCCCGCGGTGCCTCGCGGCGGCGCGCGTGATGAACAGTCCTGTCACTGTATGCAAGCGCGTCGGCTTCTGGCGAAGTTCCCGGCCGCCTCACTCCCTGCGGACGGGTCGCGGTCGGCGTTGTCGGTGGCGCGGTCCACAATGGTCGGCGTCAGCACACCCGCACCGGCAACCGATCGAAGGAGCAGCAGCCGCGATGGCCCGCCGCAGCACGAAGACCCCGCCGCCGGAAGAGTTCGAGGAGCGCATCCTCGACATCGACGTCGTCGACGAGATGCAGGGCTCCTTCCTCGAGTACGCCTACTCCGTCATCTACTCCCGCGCCCTGCCCGACGCCCGCGACGGCCTCAAGCCCGTCCAGCGCCGCATCCTCTTCCAGATGAACGAGATGGGCCTGCGCCCCGAGCGGGGCCATGTGAAGTGCGCCCGCGTCGTCGGCGAGGTGATGGGCAAGCTCCACCCGCACGGCGACGCCTCGATCTACGACGCCCTGGTGCGCATGGCGCAGCCCTTCTCGATGCGGCTGCCCCTGGTCGACGGCCACGGCAACTTCGGCTCGCTGGGCAACGACGACCCGCCCGCGGCCATGCGGTACACCGAGGCCCGCATGGCGTCGCCCTCGTCGCTGATGACGGAGTCGATCGACGAGGACACCGTCGACTTCGCCCCGAACTACGACGGCAGCGAGCGGGAGCCCGTCGCCCTCCCCGCCGCCTACCCCAACCTGCTGGTGAACGGCTCGTCCGGGATCGCGGTCGGCATGGCGACGAACATGCCCCCGCACAACCTGGGCGAAGTGATCGCCGCCGCCCGGCACCTGATCAAGCACCCGGGTGCCGACCTCGACACCCTGATGCGGTTCATCCCCGGCCCGGACCTGCCCACCGGCGGCCGCGTCGTGGGGCTGAGCGGCATCCGCGACGCGTACGAGACGGGCCGCGGCACGTTCAAGATGCGCGCAACGGTCTCCGTGGAGAACGTGACCGCCCGCCGCAAGGGCCTGGTGGTCACCGAACTGCCCTTCGCGGTGGGCCCGGAGAAGGTCATCTCCAAGATCAAGGATCTGGTCGGCTCCAAGAAGCTCCAGGGCATCGCCGATGTGAAGGACCTCACCGACCGCGCCCACGGCCTGCGGCTGGTCATCGAGGTCAAGAACGGCTTCAACCCCGAGGCCGTGCTGGAGCAGCTCTACAAGCTGACGCCGATGGAGGAGTCCTTCGGCATCAACAACGTGGCGCTGGTCGACGGCCAGCCGCTGACGCTGGGCCTCAAGGAGCTCCTGGAGGTCTACGTCGACCACCGCTTCGAGGTGGTCCGCCGGCGCAGCGAGTTCCGGCGCGGCAAGCGGCGCGACCGGCTGCACCTGGTCGAGGGTCTGCTGGTGGCGCTCGTCGACATCGACGAGGTCATCAGAATCATTCGATCGAGCGAGAACGCCGCGGAGGCGAAGGCCTCACTCATCGAACGTTTCTCGCTCTCCGAGGTGCAGACCCAGTACATCCTCGACACTCCGCTGCGCCGTCTGACCAAGTTCGACCGGATCGAGCTGGAGTCGGAGCGCGACCGGCTGACCGAGGAGATCGAGCGCCTCACCGAGATCCTGGAGTCCGACGCGGAGCTGCGCAAGCTGGTCTCCGCCGAACTGGCCGACGTGTCCAAGAAGTTCGCCACCGACCGGCGCACGGTGCTGCTGGAGTCGGCCGGTGCGCCGGCGGCCGCGGTGCCGCTGCAGGTGGCGGACGACCCGTGCCGCGTGCTGCTGTCCTCCACGGGCCTGCTGGCCCGTACGGCCACGGGCGAGCCGTTCGCGGGTGCCGAGGAGGCCAAGCGCGTCAAGCACGACGTGATCGCCTCGGCGGTTCCGGCGACGGCCCTGGGCGAGGTCGGCGCGGTCACTTCGGGCGGCAGGCTGCTGCGGATCCGGGTCATCGACATGCCGCAGCTGCCGGAGACGGCGGCCGCGCCGAATCTGTCGGGCGGCGCCCCGGTCTCGGAGTTCCTGTCGCTGGAGGACGGCGAGCGGGTGGTGTGCCTGACCACGCTGGACGAGTCCTCGCCCGGTCTGGCGATCGGCACGGAGCAGGGCGTCGTCAAGCGCGTGGTCCCCGACTATCCGGCGAACAAGGACGAGCTGGAGGTCATCACCCTCAAGGAGGGCGACAGCATCATCGGCGCGGTCGAACTGCGCACGGGCGAGGAGGATCTGGTCTTCCTCACGGACGACGCCCAACTGCTGCGCTACCAGGCCTCCCAGGTCCGGCCGCAGGGCCGCCCGGCGGGCGGCATGGCGGGCATCAAGCTGTCGTCCGGCGCGAAGGTCATCTCCTTCACGGCCGTCGACCCCGCGGAGGACGCGGTGGTGTTCACGGTGGCCGGTGCCCGGGGCGGCCTGCCCGGTGCGGCCTCGATGGGCTCGGCGAAGCTGACGCCCTTCGACCAGTACCCGCGCAAGGGGCGGGCGACGGGCGGCGTGCGCTGCCAGCGCTTCCTCAAGGGCGAGGACTGCCTGGTCCTGGGCTGGGCGGGCACCGCACCGGCCCGCGCGGCACAGGCGGGCGGCGTCCCGGCCGAGCTGCCGCCCATCGACCCGCGCCGCGACGGCTCGGGCGTCCCGCTGGCAAAGCCGGTGCTGTCGGTGGCGGGGCCGGTGTAAACAACCCGCGCGCCCCGTTCCCCGCACCCCGCGCCCCGAAGGGGCGCGGGGCTGTTACTCCCCCAGCTACCTCCCCCAGCTACCGCTGGGGGTGCCCCCAGGAGGTACCCCCAGCGGCTCCGCCGCGTGGGCGCGAGCAACCACAGCCGACCTGCAGGTCAGGACTGCGCGTACCGCAGAACGCCCCACATGCTGTTCGGGTCGGCGTCCTGCGGTGCGTCACCGCCCCGGCAGGCGTCCAGCCTCCCCCGGAGGGCCCCGGCATCGACCCCCCGCCCGATCATCACCAACTGCGTGACGCGCTGCTCCCCGCGCGCCCACGACGAGGGATAGAAGCGCAGGAAGTCCCCGACCGCATGGACGGTGAACTTCTGCCGGTGGCCGGGTATCCCGAAGTGGACGAACCCCTTGATGCGGTACAGCCCTTCGGGCCTGCTGTCGAGGAACTCCATCAGCCGGCGCGGGTGCATGGGCTCGTCGGAGACGAACTCCACGCTCTCGTAGGCCGCGTGGAGATGGCTGTGGTGATCGTGCCCGTCGTCCCCGTGGCAGAGGTCCTCGAACGAGAGCTGCCGTACCGCCTCCAGGTGCTCCTCGCGCGGCTTGCGGTCGAAGAGCAGCTCGGGGTCGATGCGCCCGTAGGAGGCCGGGACGACGGGGGTCCCGGGGCTCAGCTCCCCCAGCGTCCCCAGGAGCCGGTCACGGACGCCGTCCGCGACCCGGTCGGCCTTGTTGAGGACCACCAGGTCGGCGATGGCCACGTGCCGGTCCAGCTCGGGGTGGGTGGTCCGGGTGCGCTCGAACTCCGCCGCGTCGACCACCTCGACCAGACCGCCGTAGACGATGTTGCGGTTCTCACTGGCGAGGATCATGCGGATGAGCTCCTGCGGCTCGGCCAGTCCGCTGGCCTCGATGACGATGACGTCGAGGCGGGCGGACGGGCGGGCCAGCTTCTCCAGGAACACGTCCAGTTCGCTGGTGTCCACGGCGCAGCACAGGCATCCGTTGCCGAGCGAGACCATGGAGTCGACCTGGCCGGCGATGCTCATGGCATCGATCTCGATCTTGCCGAAGTCGTTGACGACCGCGCCGATCCGGCTGCCCCCGCTTCTGCTCAGCAGGTGGTTGAGCAGGGTGGTCTTGCCCGATCCCAGAAATCCTGCGAGCACGATGACCGGGATCTGTCGCTTGGCCACGGGGGCGCCTCCTCGTCGTGCGGGCGTCGTCAGCCGAGCGCGGCGGGCACCGGCTGCGGCGGGGGCGGGCCGACGTAGCGGGCCGCCGGGCGGATGATCTTGGAGTCTTCCGCCTGCTCCAGGATATTGGCGCTCCAGCCGACCGTCCGGGCCGCACAGAACGTCGGGGTGAACATCTCCCGGGGCAGTCCGCACAGCTCCATGACCACTCCGGCGTAGAACTCCACGTTGATGTGCAGTTCGCGCCCCGGCTTGAGCTCCGCCAGGATCCCCTCGACCTGTCGCTCGACCTCGACGGCGAACTCCACGAGCGGGCCGCCGAATTCCTGCGCGATGCCGCGCAGCATCCGCGAGCGCGGGTCCTCGGTGCGGTAGACGGGGTGCCCGAAGCCCATGATCCGCTCGCCGGCGAGCACCTGTTCGCGGACCCAGGGGCCGATGCGGTCGGGGGTGCCGATGGCGTCCAGGGTGTCCAGGGCCCGGCTGGGGGCGCCGCCGTGCAGCGGGCCGGACAGGGCGCCGATCGCTCCGCACAGGCAGGCGGCGAGGTCGGCTCCGGTGGAGGCGATGACGCGGGCCGTGAAGGTCGAGGCGTTGAAGCCGTGGTCGACGGTGGAGATCAGGTACTGCTCGACGGCGCGGGCGCGCCGCGCGTCCGGCTCCTCTCCGGTGAGCATGTACAGGTAGTTGGCGGCGTACGGCAGGTCGTCGCGCGGTTCGACGGGCTCCAGACCGCGGCCCAGCCGGTGCAGCGCGGTGAGCAGCACGGGCACGGCGGCGCAGGCGGCCAGGGCGTCGGTGGAGCGGTCGGCGGGGCCGATGTCGTACAGCGGACGCATCCCGTGGGCGCCGCCGAGCAGCGAGAGCGCGGCGCGCAGCCCGGCGAGCGGTCCCGCCTCGGCGCAGGCGCGGGCGATGCCGGGCAGGGCCGCGCGGACGTCCGTGGGGAGCCGGCGCAGCGCGGCGGTGCGTGCCGCGAAGGCCGCGGACTCCGCCGCGTCCGGCAGCCGGCCGTGGAACATCAGGTGCCAGACGTCCTCGAACGTGCGGTTCTGCGCGAGCTCGACGGCCGAGTACTGGCGGTAGTGGTAGAAGCCCTCGCGGCCGCGGACGTCGCCCAGGGCGGTGTCGGTGACGACGACGCCCGCGAGCCCGCGGGGCACCTCGGTGAGGGTCATCTCGTGCCTCCTTGCATCCTCGAACTTGATGACGACTGTCCATGCTTGACTCAAACGGTGTCAATATTGATTGAATCAATATAAGAGCATGGACTACCGTGGGCGCATGGTGGAGCAGGGGACGGGACCGGAGCCCCCGGACAGGGAGCGGCTGACCACGCGCGAGGTCGCCGAGCGGCTCGGGGTGAAGCCCGAGACGGTCTACGCGTACGTGAGCCGGGGCCGGCTCACCGCCCGCCGCGGGCCGGGCGGCAGGGGCAGCACCTTCGACCCGCGCGAGGTCGAGGCGCTGGTGCGCCGCGGCGGCACCCGCCGCGAGCCCTCCTTCGGCGGCGAGAGCGCCATCCGCACGGGCGTCACCCTCATCACCGCGGACCGGCACTACTACCGCGGCGTCGACGCGACCGCGCTCGCCGGGCGGTACGGCTACGAGGAGGTCGCCGACTGGCTGTGGACCGGCGAACTGCGCCGCGGCGTCCGGTTCGTCTCCCCCGCCGAGACCCTGGCCGCCGCCCGCAGCGCGGTGGCGGCGCTGCCCGCGCACAGCGGGACCGTCGACCGGCTGCGGGTGGCCGCGATCGCCGCGGCGGCGGCCGACCCGCTGCGCTTCGACCTGTCGCCCGAGGCCGTGCTGGGCACCGCCCGGGGCCTGATCCCGACGCTGGTCGACGCGCTGCCGCCCGCCGGGCAGCCGCACCGCGGCGACGGACGGCTCGCGTGGCGGCTGTGGTCGCGGCTGAGCGCGCAGGCACCCGACGAGGCATCACTGTCCGCGCTGGAGGCGGCACTTGTGCTGCTCATCGACCACGACCTCGCCACGTCGACCCTCGCGGCGCGCGTGGCGGCGTCGTCACAGGCCCACCCGTACGCCGTCGTCTCGGCCGGGCTCGGCGCCCTCGACGGCCCGCTGCACGGCGCGGCCAGCGGCCTGGCGCACAGGATGCTGACCGAGGTGCTGCAGCGGGGCAGCGCGGCCGCGGTGGTGGCGGACCACCTGCGCGGCGGCCGGCGGGTGCCGGGCCTCGGCCACCGGCTCTACCCGGGGCCGGACCCGCGGGCGGAGGCGCTGTTCGCCCGGCTGGAGTCCGTGCCCGCCGCGGCACAGGCCCTGGCCGCGGCCCGCGAGGTGGAGACGACCACCGCCCGGCACACGCCCCTGCACGCCAACGTGGACCTCGCGCTCGCCGTCCTGTCCGTCTCCGCGGGCATGCCGCCCGAGGCCGGGGAGACGGTGTTCGCGGTGGCCCGCACGGCCGGCTGGATCGCCCACGCGCTGGAGGAGTACGCCGAGCGCCCGATGCGGCTGCGCCCGTCCGGCGAATACTGCGGTCCCCGGCCCCCGCAGCCGCTGCCCTGAGGCCCGATGCGGCAACTCTGCCGGGCCAGGTTAGGCTCACCTACGTGAGCACTTGCGCGAGCGCCTCCCGCCTTCTGGCCGAACCCCTGGCAGGCACCGCCGCCACCGCCCGCACGTGGCTGCTGATCGAGCAGCCCGGGCCGTGGGGCTCCGACGCGCTCGCCTCCAGCCACCTCGACCCGGCCGTGAGCCGCGCCCTGGACGAGGCGGCCGCGGGCACCGGCGTGCGGATCGCACTGATCCGCCGCCCCGGACGGCACGCCGACTGCCACCACCCCGCCGGGCGGCGCGTCTTCGCCGCGCACACCGCACCCGGCAACTCCTGGATCCGCACCACGGTCGTCACGGACCCCGCGCAGCTGCCCGGCCTGGACTTCGCGGCGCTCGGCGCGGGCAGGCACGGCGGCCTGTGGGAGCCGTACGAGGGCGATCCGCTCGCCCTCGTGTGCACGAACGGCAGGCGCGACCGCTGCTGCGCCCTGCTCGGCCGGCCGCTCGCCGCGGAGCTGGCCGCCTCGGCCTGCGGCGAGGTCTGGGAGATCACCCACCTCGGCGGCCACCGCTTCGCCCCGACCCTCATGGTGCTCCCCTACGGCTACGCGTACGGGCGGGCCACCGCGCAGGACGTCAAGGAGGCCCTGGAAGCGGCCCGCGACGGCCGCATCACGACCACGGGCTGCCGGGGCCGCTCCGCCTGGGAGCGGCCCGCCCAGGCCGCCGAGCTGGCCGTCCGCGACCTGACCGGCGAGGAGCGCGCGGACGCCCTGGACGTCACGGCGGCCGAGGGCGCGGCTCCCCGCTGGACCGTCACCGTCGCCCACACCGACGGCCGCGCCTGGCAGGCGGTCGTCGAGCAGGGCGCCGCCGAGACGCCGCGCCCGGAGAGCTGCGGCAGGGCGCCGGGCTCGCCGGCCCGGATGGACGTCGTGTCCGTCGCCCCGCTCGCCCGGCCTCAGCCCGCGGCCTTCTTGGCGAACTCCGTGGTGTAGGTCTTCTCCAGGTTCACCGAGGCGCCCTTGAGGGCGGGGTTGAAGGACTTGAGGACCTCCAGGACGGTCTTCGGCCCGTCGGCGGGCATCACGCCGTCCTTGGTGAACATCGGCAGGGTGCTCTCGATGGACTTGACGTAGAGCTCCTTGCCGCCCTTCGCGTAGTCCTCGGGCATCTTCGCCGCGATCTCCTCCGGCGAGTGCGAGGACATCCACTTGAGGGTCTTCACCAGTGCGTTGGTCAGCTTCTGGACGGTGTCCTTGTTGTTCTCGACCCAACTGGTGTTCATGTAGAGGCTCGACGACGGGTAGAGCCCGCCGAGCGCCGCCCGCGAACCCTCGGGGGTGCGCATGTCGACGAGCACCGTGCCGAGGTCCTTGGCGAGGGCCTGGGCGACGGTCGGGTCGGTGGTCATGCCGGCGTCGATGGAGCCCTGTTGCAGGGCGGCGAGGAAGGTCTGCCCGGCGCCGACGGCGACCGGCGTGATGTCGCTGGTGGTCAGCCCGTTCTTCACCGCCAGGTATTTCGTCAGGAAGTCGGTGGAGGAGCCGAGTCCGGTCACCCCGAGCTTCTTGCCCTTGAAGTCCTTCGGCGAAGCGACCTCGGACGCCGCCTTCTTGGAGACGATCTCCACCTCGCCCGGCGTCTGGGCCAGCTGGACCACGGACTCGACCTGCTTGCCCTTGGCCTGCAGGTCGAGGGTGTGGTCGTAGAAGCCCACCGCTCCCTGCACGTCGCCGGAGACGAGGGAGGTCGTGGCCTGCACGCCGGCCGGCTCGGTCAGCAGCTTGACCGTCAGGCCCTCCTTCTCGAAGTAGCCCAGCTGCTGGGTGAGCACCACCGGCAGGTAGATCACCTTGTCCAGGCCGCCCACCATGATCTTGACGGCCTCGCCCTTCAGCGCCTCGTTGCCCGCCTTGTTGCTGCCGGCCGACGCGTCGTCGGCGCAGCCGGACAGCGCGAGACACATCACCCCCGCGACGGCCGCCGCGGATACCTTGGTGCACTTGCCGAACGTACGCATCACACGTTCCTCACGGTCAGAAAGTCGGTGGCAGTTGCCCGTACAGGGGGGTGGGGTGGTCCGGCCGGTGGGGGGCCGTCGGTGAAACCGTTTCAGCGCGCGTCGCCCGGCGCGCCGGGCTTCCAGCGGAAGAGCCGCTTCTCGGCGAAGGTCAGCAGCCCCTCGGCGAGCAGCGCCACGACGGCGAGGATCGCCATCGCCGCATAGACGCCGGCCGTGTTGAAGGACCCTTGAGATGCCGAGACCAGCAGACCGATGCCCTTGGACGCACCGAGGTACTCGCCGACGATGGCGCCGATGAGGGCGAAGCCGAAGCTGACGTGCAGGCTGGTGAAGATCCACGACGTGGCGGACGGGACCACGACCTGGAGGGTGACCTGGCGGTGACTCGCGCCCAGGATGCGGGCGTTGGCCACCAGGTTGCGGTCCACTTCGCGGGCGCCCTGGAAGGCGTTGAAGAAGACCGGGAAGAAGACGAGCACCACGGCCGAGGCGATCTTGGAGCCGGGCCCGAGGCCGAACCAGATCACGAAGATCGGTGCCAGCACGATCCTCGGCAGCGCGTTGAGGACCTTGATGTACGGACCGAGGACGTCGGCCAGGAAGCGCACCCGGCCGAGCACGATGCCGAGCACCACACCGCCCGTCACACCGATGACCCAGCCGAGCAGGGCCTCCTGGAGCGTGTACCAGATCTGCTCCCCGAGCGACCCCTGGGCGGTGCCGTGCATGGTCCACTGGACGATCTGGCCCCAGATCCTCGACGGCATCGAGAAGTTGAAGGGATCGATGACCTCGGTCCGGGCCAGGACCTCCCAGGCGCCGAGGACGACGGCCAGCAGCAGCACCCGGGCGCCGAGGACCAGCAGCCGGTACTGCCGGGCGGCCCGCGCCCGGGCCTCCGCGCGGCCCTCCTTCCTTCCCCGGACGGCCACGGCGGCGGAGACGGCTTCAGGCGACACGGGCGGCACCCCTTTCGCGGGTGATGCGGACTTCCTCGCCGAGGCAGGCCCAGATCTCCCGGTAGAGCTCGATGAACTGCGGTTCCAGACGCACGGATTCGACCTTGCGGGGGCGCGGCAGGCCGATGGGGAAGACCTCTTTGACAGTGGCCGGTCCCGCGGTCATCACCACGACCTTGTCGGCCAGCGCGATCGCCTCCTCCAGGTCGTGGGTGACGAAGACGACGGAGGCGGCCTGCGCGCCGGGGCGGGATCCGCGGGATCCGCCCCACAGCTCCAGGAGTTCGTCCGACATCAGCGCGCGGGTCTGCACGTCGAGCGCGGAGAAAGGCTCGTCCATGAGCAGGATCGCCGGGTCGTTGACGAACGTCTGGGCCAGGGCCACGCGTTTGCGCTGACCGCCGGAGAGCTGGTGCGGATAGCGGTCGGCGAAGGCGGCGAGCCCCACCCGGCCGAGCCAGTCGCGGGCCCGCGCCCGGGCCTCCGCCTTGGGCACGCCGCGGAACCGGGGGCCCGCCGCCACGTTGGAGAGCACCGTCCGCCAGGGGAACACCGCGTCCTGC
This sequence comes from Streptoverticillium reticulum, assembly GCF_047456005.1. Classification (NCBI taxonomy): domain Bacteria; kingdom Bacillati; phylum Actinomycetota; class Actinomycetes; order Kitasatosporales; family Streptomycetaceae; genus Streptomyces; species Streptoverticillium reticulum. The sequence goes on from NZ_CP179755.1 coordinate 2,380,151, forward strand.
TGGAAGACGAAACCGACCTCCGGCCGGATCCCCTCCACCGGCCCGCCGTCGATCAGCACCTCGCCCTCGGTCGGCTCCTCCAGCCCGCTGACCAGGGTCAGCGTGGTGGACTTCCCGCACCCCGTGGGACCCACGACGGCCACGAACTCGCCCCGCCCGACGGTCAGATCGAGATCGCGCACAGCCGTGTGCACCCCGCCCGACGGCGTCCGGAACACCTTGCTCGCACCGCGCAGCTCGATCGCCGGGACACTGCCCGGCCGATTGCCGCTGTTCACGTCCGCCTCCTTGCACTTGCACCTTGCACCGGCCGTCCGGCCCCGCGCTCCGTGACGGGGCGGCCGGAGGTGGAGGCTAGGAGTGACCCAGGGCACAGGGGCAGCCTTGTGAGCGCTGTGCGGCTTGAGTGCACGAACCCTGTTCTGCTCGTTTTGCGCGCATTAGAACAACAGTCAGGACAACAAAGCGCCACAGGGGCTGAGGAAAGCGGTGTGATCCGGCTACGTTCGGTTCATGCTGCTGCATCGCAGCGCAACGGAACGGACGGAATGCGACACCCTGCAACAACCGCTACGGGGTGGTGCCGAGACGAAAGGGACCGACATGCGCCCCCGGTGGCCCCGCCGCGTCTTCGCCCATGTGCTGTCCGTGCAACTGCTGATCACCACCGGGGTCATCGCGCTCACCACCGGACTGCTCCTGGCGCCCCTGGGGTCCCAGCTCGACGAACAGGCCAAGCGCCGGGCGCTGGCGATCGCGCAGGCCACCGCCGCCCAGCCGGGCATCGCCCACGACATCCTCGCCGGGCGGCCGGACGCCGACGGCCCGGTACAGGCCGCCGCCGAACGCATCCGCCTGGCCACCGGCGCCCGTTACGTCGTGGTGGTCGACACCCGGGGCATCCGCTGGTCGCACACCACCCCCGGGGAGATCGGCCGCCACGTCGGCAGCGATCCGGGGCCCGCGCTCGCCGGGGGCGAGTGGACAGGCATCGAGAACGGCACCCTGGGCCGCTCCGCGCGCGGCAAGGTGCCGCTGCGCGACACCGAGGGCGCCATCGTGGGCGCCGTGTCGGTGGGCATCGCCTACGACGACGTACGCGGCGGGGTGATCAGGGCGCTTCCCGGCATCCTGACGTACGCGGGCGCCGCGCTCGCGGTCGGTGCACTGGCCGTGTTCGCCGTCTCCTGGCGGCTGCGCGCCCGGACGCACGGCATCGAACTCTCCGAGATCTCCGCCCTCCTGGACGAGCGCGAGGCGATGCTGCACGGCATCCGCGAGGGCGTCGTCGCCCTCGACCGGCGCGGCCGGGTGCGGCTGGTCAACGACGAGGCACAACGGCTGCTGGGCATCGGCCCCGGGGCCACCGGACGGCCGATCGACGCCGTCCTGCCGCCCGGCCGCGCCGCCGACGTGCTGGCGGGACGGGTGTCGGGGACGGACCTGCTCACCGTCTGGAACGGGCGCGTGCTGGTCGCCAACCGGATGGAGACCCGCGACGGCGGCACCGTGGCCACCCTGCGCGACCGGACCGAACTGGAGCAGCTCGCCCGGGAACTGGACGGCACCCGGGGCCTCGCGGAGGCGCTGCGCGCACAGGACCACGAGCACGCCAACCGCATGCACACCATCGTGGGACTGCTGGAACTGGGGCTGTACGAGGAGGCCGTGGACTTCGTGGCCGAGGTGACCGGCGCGCACCGGGCCACGGCCGAGCAGGTCCTCGAAAAGGTCCACGAGCCGCTGGTCGGAGCCCTGTTGGTGGGCAAGAGCGCGGTCGCGGCCGAGCACGGGGTGGCCCTGCGGGTGAGCGGGGCGACACAGCTGCCCGAGCAGGTGGTGGACCCCCGGGACCTGGTCACGGTGCTGGGCAATCTCGTGGACAACGCACTGGACGCGGCCGCAGGGCGCGCCGGGGCATGCGTGGAGGTGGAGGTGCGGACGGTGGGGACGACGGTCGTGATGCGGGTCGCGGACAACGGGCCGGGGGTCCCCGCCGCGGCACGGGAGCTGGTGTTCACCGACGGCTGGTCCACCAAACAGGCCGCCCCGAACCGGCCACGGGGGCTGGGGCTCCCGCTGGTGCAACGGCTGGCGGAGCGGTACGGCGGATCGGCCCGGGTGGGCGAACGGGACGGCGGAGGTGCGGTGTTCACAGTGGAGCTGCCGGAGGCGCTCAGGGTCACGGTACCGCTGCAGGAGGTGGCCCGGTGATCGAAGTCCTGGTCGTGGACGACGACTTCCGCGTCGCCGAGATCAACGCCGCCTATGTGTCCCGCGTTCCGGGCTTCCGCATCCGCGCCACCGCCCACAGCGCGGCCCAGGCGCTGGCCGAACTCGCGGGCGGCGGCGTCGACCTGGTGCTCCTCGACCACTACCTGCCCGACGAGTCGGGCCTGTCCCTGGTCCGCCGCATCCGCCAGCTCGGCCACCACACGGACGTCATCATGGTGACCGCAGCCCGCGACATCACGACCGTGCGCACCGCCATGCGCTACGGCGCGCTGCAGTACCTGGTCAAGCCGTTCACATTCGCGGGGCTGCGGGTGAAGCTGGAGGCGTACGCCCAGCTGCGCCGGGCCCTGGAGGGCACCCAGGAGGCCGAACAGGACCAAGTGGACCGGATCTTCGGCACCCTGCGCACCGCGGCCGTCACCGCTCCCCTGCCCAAGGGCCACTCCGCACCGACGGCCGAACTGATCCGCCGGGTCCTCTCGGACGCGGCGTCCCCCCTGTCCGCACACGAGGTCGCGGAGCGCTCGGGCCTGAGCCGCTCCACGGCCCAGCGCTACCTCAAGCGGCTCGAGGAGTCCGGCCGGCTCGACCTCACCCTCCGCTACGGCGAGACGGGCCGCCCGGAACACCGCTACACCTGGGCGGGCCGGAGCTGAACTCCCCTTCCGGCACGCTCAGGTGACCTGCGCGCCCGGGGGCCGGGCGATGCCGTGACGGTAGGCGTAGCGCACGGCCTGGGCGCGGTCGCGGACCCCGGCCTTGGCGAAGAGGTTGTTGATGTGCGTCTTGACCGTCGCCGTGCTCACGTGCAGGCGCCGCGCGATCTCGGTGTTCGACAGCCCGTCGGCCACCAGGGAGAGCACCTCCGCCTCACGGGCCGTCAGCCCGTCCGGCAGCTCCCGGGGAGCCACGGGCCCGGCCCCGGGCACCTCGGCCACCGGCGCGGACAGGCTTTCCAGCAGCCGCATCTGCACCTTCGGCGACAGCCCCGCCTCGCCCGACATCACCTGCTCGACGGCCCGGACGATCTCCTCCGCGCCGGCGTCCTTGGTGAGATAGCCCCGCGCCCCGGCCCGCAGCGCCGGGAACAGCGAGCCGTCGTCGCCGAACGTGGTGAGCACCACGACCTGGGTGCCCGGGTGGTCACGACGGATCCGGCGCGTGGCCTCCACCCCGTCGCAGCGGGGCATCCTGAGGTCCATCAGCACCACGTCCGGGGCCTGTTCGGCGACCAGCCGCACCGCCTCCAGGCCGTCCGCCGCCGCACCGACGACCTCGATACCGGGCAGCAACCCCAGCAGCATCACAATGCCCTCGCGCACCACGGTCTGGTCGTCGACGACCACGACCCGCGCCCGCCGACGCTGCTCTCCCCCGGCACCGTCGCCCGTGCCGCCCGTCACGCCGGCACCCGCAGACGCACCACGAACCCCTCCTCATCACTCCCGGCCGGCCCGGCCTCCAGCGTGCCGCCCAACAGCTCCGCACGCTCCCGCATCCCGATCAGACCGTACCCGGCGCCGGAGACCGCGAGACCGCCCACGGGCTGACGCGCCCCGCTGTCACGGACCGACAGCTCCACCTCTCCCTCCAGATAGGCGAATTTCATCTCCACCCGCGCCCCCGGGGCGTGCTTGCGCACATTGGTCAGCGCCTCCTGCGCCACCCTGCGCACCGCCAGCCCGGCCTCGGCCGGCACCCTCCGGGGCTCGCCCGTCACCTCCAGCACCGCTCCCTCCGCAGCCGCCACCTCCCGCAGGAAGTCCTCCACCTGGGCGATCTCGCCGCGCAGGGCCGACAGCGCCTGCCGCGTCTCGGCCAGCCCCGAACGCGCCATGCGCCGGGCCGCGGTGACCCGCTCCAGGATCTGCTCCCGCTCCCCTCCCCCCTCGATCAGCAGGCGCGCCGCCTCCAGGTGGACCATCTGCGCGGAGAGGCTGTGCGCGAGCACGTCGTGGATCTCCCGGGCGATCCGGGCCCGCTCCGCCAGCGCCGCCGACTCGGCCTCGGCACTGCGCGCGGCCCGCTCCTGGGCCAGCAGCCGGAATCCGGCCCCGCGCGCCTCCTCGTCCAGCCTCAGCGTGTACCCGATGAGCCCCACCAGCCCCACCGTGAGAGCCGTCCCCGCCAAGCTGCCCGTGTTCACCAGGGCGTACGTCCCCATGACGACGGCCGCGGCACCGAACCCATACGCCAGGGGAAGCCGCTCGATGGCGATACCGCCGCACAGGCACCACAACCCGGTGGCCGCGAGGTGCGCCCCGCCGGCCTCGGCGAGCACCCCCACCGCGAACAGCACGCCCAGCCACCCGACCGACGGCCACAGCCGCTGCCCGAGCGTCGTGAGCCGGTACCGCCAGACCGCGACGACGCCGAGCAGGACACCTGCGGCGAAGGCCCCGTAACCCCACCCCTGGAACACGCCCTGGTGCAGCAGGCTCCACAGGAACATGCAGGCGAAGACGATCCGGACCGCCCACGAGATCGTTCTGCGCGCCGGCGGAACCCCCACCGGGGACAGTGCTTCGCGGGCCGGCCACACGGTCCAGCTCTGCATCGGCACGTACGGTCCTTCCGCCACGACGCCGGCCTCAGCCACCGGCAGGGACACGGTACGCCGGGGCCAGCCCACGGGCCCGGTGGGCCAGCACCCCCGTGCGGGCGAGGAGCATCGCCGCCACGGTGACCATGACGCCCGGCCCGCCCTGGTGGACCCCGGCCAGCGTTCCTATCCCGTAGAGCACGAGCCGCAGCACCAGGCCGCCGGCCCACACCGCCGCTGTCGCCTTGCCGCCCTTGGCCCAGACCGTTCCCGAGGAGTCGGTCCAGATGCGGCTGGTCCAGGCCCAGGCCGCTCCCGTGGCGAGCCCGGCCAGCACCCCGGCGGCCAGCAGCCCGGCCGAGGCCGCCCGGTGTCCGGCGTCGATCAGGCCCGGCTGACGCACCGCCATCACCACGAGCACGGCGGGCAGCAGCCACCAGCGCCCGGCGTCCTGGGCCAGCCTGCGCGGCTTCAGCTGCCGCACCAGCACGATCGCGATGACGGCGACGATGACGGCGACGTCGACAAGGCCGGACATGAAGGAGCCTCCGGTGAGCGGGGACGTCCGCGGCAGGACCGCGGGAAGGACACGTCCGACGCTACGGATCCGGCTCCCGGCGGGGATCGGAGCACGGGTGGGCCCGGGGTGGAGCCCGGGTGGAGATCTTTCTCCACCCGGGGGTGGACGCCGGCCCGGCCGCCGGGGATCAGGCGTCGATGCGCGAGCGGTCCAGCGTGGCCCCGGAGTTGGTGATGAACTCCTTGCGCGGGGCCACCTCGTTGCCCATCAGCAGGTCGAAGGTGCGCTCCGCCGCCTCCAGGTCGCTGATGTTGATCCGGCGCAGCGTGCGGTGGCGCGGGTCCATCGTGGTCTCGGCCAATTGGTCGGCGTCCATCTCACCGAGGCCCTTGTAGCGCTGGATGCTCTCCTTGTAGCGGATGTTCTTGCGCTCCAGCTCCAGCAGCGTCTGCCGCAGCTCGCTGTCGGAGTAGGTGTAGATGTACTTGTCCTGGCCCTTGCGGGGGTTGATGAGCTCCACCCGGTGCAGCGGAGGCACCGCGGAGAACACCCGCCCCTCCTCCACCATCGGCCTCATGTAGCGCTGGAACAGCGTGAGCAGCAGGCAGCGGATGTGGGCGCCGTCCACGTCGGCGTCCGCGAGGAAGATGACCTTGCCGTAGCGCGCCGCGTCGATGTCGAAGGTGCGGCCGGAGCCCGCTCCTATCACCTGGATGATCGCGCCGCACTCGGCGTTCTTCAGCATGTCGGAGACCGACGACTTCTGGACGTTGAGGATCTTGCCGCGGATCGGCAGCAGGGCCTGGAACTCCGAGTTCCGGGCGAGCTTGGCCGTGCCCAGCGCGGAGTCGCCCTCGACGATGAACAGCTCGCTGCGCTCGACGTCGTCGCTGCGGCAGTCGGCGAGCTTGGCCGGCAGCGAGGAGGACTCCAGGGCCGTCTTCCGCCGCTGGGCCTCCTTGTGCTGCCGGGCGGCGATCCGCGTGCGGGCGGCCGCGACGACCTTCTCCAGGATCGCCCGGGCCTGCTGCTTCGCGTCGCGCTTGGTCGAGGTCAGGAACGCCTTGAGCTCCTTGGCGACCACGTTCGCCACGATGCGGGAGGCGGCCGAGGTGCCGAGGACCTCCTTGGTCTGCCCCTCGAACTGCGGCTCCGCCAGCCGCACGGTCACCACGGCGGTGAGCCCCTCCATGGCGTCGTCCTTGACGACGTCGTCCTCGGCGACGCGGAGCAGCTTGGCCGAGCGGAGCACCTCGTTGACGGTCTTGGTGATCGACCGCTCGAATCCGGCCACGTGCGTGCCGCCCTTGGGGGTGGCGATGATGTTGACGAAGGACTTGACCGCGGTGTCGTAGCCGGTGCCCCAGCGCAGCGCGATGTCCACGCCGAGCTCACGGGTGACCTCGGTGGGCGTCATGTGACCGCGCTCGTCCAGGACGGGGACGGTCTCCTTGAAGGTGCCCTGGCCGGTCAGCCGGAGCACGTCGCAGACGGCCTTGTCCTGCGCGAGGTACTCGCAGAACTCGCTGATGCCGCCGTCGTAGCGGAACGTCTCCTCGGTGGCCTCGGCGCCGTCCAGGCCCCGCTCGTCGCGCACGACGATGGTCAGCCCCGGCACCAGGAACGCCGTCTGCCGGGCGCGTCCGTAGAGCGTCTCCAGGGAGAGCTTGGCGTCCTTGAGGAAGATCTGCCGGTCCGCCCAGTAGCGGATGCGGGTGCCGGTGCGGTTCTTGGGCACCTTCTTGCCCTTGAGCAGGCCGCTGGCGGGGTCGAAAGGGGCGTCCGGGCCGGACTCGGTGAAGATGCCGGGGACGCCGCGGCGGAAACTGATCGCGTGCGTCCTGCTGCTGCGGTCGACCTCGACGTCCAGCCGGGACGACAGCGCGTTGACGACGGAGGCGCCCACGCCGTGCAGACCGCCGGAGGCGGCGTAGGAGCCGCCGCCGAACTTGCCGCCCGCGTGCAGCTTGGTCATCACGACCTCGACGCCGGACAGGCCCGTCTTGGGCTCGACGTCCACGGGGATGCCGCGGCCGTTGTCCCCCACCTCCACCGAACCGTCGTCGTGGAGGACCACCTCGATGCGGTCGCAGTAGCCGCCCAGGGCCTCGTCGACGGAGTTGTCGATGATCTCCCAGAGGCAGTGCATCAGGCCGCGGCTGTCCGTGGACCCGATGTACATGCCGGGTCGCTTGCGGACGGCTTCGAGGCCCTCGAGGACGAGCAGGTGCCGCGCGGTGTAGTTGGAGCCGTCCCGGTCTGCTCCGGTCAGCAGCGCAGTGGACGGCACGGACATTTCGGCGGTCACGCGGTTCGCTCCTCGCTGAATTTCTGTCTGGCCCGCGTTCGGGCACATGGATGGCTCGGGTCGCCGTTCAGAGGGTACCGAGGCCTGGTAGAGCCTTTGTGCCGCCACCCGTAACCAGGCCATGCTAATCCAGACCTAGATCACGTGTTCGATACCTCCCCGGGGTGACGTGCACATCACGTTCCCTTGGAGGCATGAACCATTTAGGCTCCGGGCACGTCCTCAAGAACAACCCGGCAGCCAGCCGGGGCGGACGACAACCCCCAGCGACGTGAAACCGTAGGCCCACGCAATACGGCTCATTCGCCGCCAAATCGTCAAGATCCGGCTCACTCGGAAGGAAGTTTCGAGGAAAAGCCACGAGCGGGAACGTTTTCGGCCTGGTTGGATGTTGACCCTGGTACGACAGCTCGTCGAGCTAGAGAAGAGGCGACGTGACTACTGTTCTGACCCCCGCGAGCCCGCTGACGGCCGCTGACCGCTGCGACCGGTGCGGCGCTCAGGCATACCTGCGCGTCGTTCTCATGAGCGGCGGTGAACTGCTCTTCTGCGCCCACCACGGACGCAAGTTCGAGCCAGAACTCAAGAAGATCGCCGCGGAGATACAGGACGAGACGGAGCGGCTCACCGCCGTCCCGGCGTCCGCGTCCGACGAGGACCGCTGAGTCCCTCTCGGAACGCTGATACATCGCATTCCACGACGAGCGAGGTCCCGCCACCCAGGGCTGGACAGCCGCGGGCGGCCGCCCCACGGGGAGGCCGCCCGCTCTCGTACCCTCACCGCGGGGTCTTCCCGGGCGGCTGAGCGCCCTGTGGCTGCTGAGCGGCCAGTACCTGCACGGGAGGCTGCGGAGGCCCCTGAACAGCCGTCTGGGGCGGCGGCGGAGGCGCCGCGGCCGGCGGCGGAGCCTGCGGTGGCGTGACCGCTGCGGGCGGCGCGGCGGGCTGCGGGTCCACGGCAGGCGGCCGCAGCAGGCTGTCGGTGCTGTGCTGCTGCACCAGGGCGGCCACGGCGGAGATGCGCGTGTACACCCCCGGATGCTGCGGCAGGGCACAGCCACTGCCCCACGACACCAGTCCCACCAGCCGTCCACCCGCCACCAGCGGCCCTCCGCTGTCCCCCTGGCAGGCGTCCCGCCCGCCCTGCAGCACGCCCGCGCACAGCATCGACGACGACTGGTACACGGCCTCCTGGCCGCCCGGATACACCCGTCGGCACTGCTCGTCCTCCAGCACGAACACCTGGGACGCCCGCAGCCCGTCCGCATAGTTGCCGTTGCCGATCATGTCCCCCCACCCGTAGACACCGGCCGACGTACCGGGGGCGTAGGCGCCGTCCCCGGCCTGCGCCATGGTGATCGGGTAGTTGTCCGGCACCGGAGTGGCCAGAGTGATGACGGCGACGTCCCCCGCGTTGGTCTCCGGGTCGAAGTCCGGGTTGACCCAGATGCTCTTCGGCGGCAGCTCGCTGCCCTGCCGGGTCCGCAGATCGGTGCGGCCGACGATGACGCGCAGGTCCTTCGCGTCCGACGGATCACCTCCGAGCACCTCACGGCTCAGACAGTGCGCCGCCGTGACGACGGTCGTGCGCCCCACCAGCGCCCCGCCGCAGAACTGCCCGGACCGGATGGGGCCGAACCGGTCACGACTCGCCAGAGCCACCGCCCAGGGCGCGTCCGCGATGCTCACCGCCTGCCCGCCGACCACCCCGCGGTCGTCCCCCCGGACGGGGCCCGGCGCCAGCAGGACCAGCACGGCCGCCCCGACCAGCGGGTAGCTCAGGGCACGCATACACCCACCTCTCCTGACCGAATGGAGTTCTTCGCATACCCAGCGTCGTTCCCACGAGCGGTCGCCGCATCCGGAAGCGGGCAGGGCCCGGCCCCTCCGAAGAGGGACCGGGCCCTGCCCGCAGACCGGATCCGGTGGATCAGTCCAGGTAGTCGCGCAGCACCTGGGAGCGCGACGGGTGACGCAGCTTGGACATCGTCTTGGACTCGATCTGGCGAATGCGCTCGCGGGTCACGCCGTAGACCTTGCCGATCTCGTCCAGCGTCTTGGGCTGGCCGTCGGTGAGGCCGAAGCGCATCGAGACGACGCCCGCCTCGCGCTCGCTGAGCGTGTCCAGGACGGAGTGCAGCTGCTCCTGCAGGAGCGTGAAGCTGACCGCGTCCGCCGGCACGACCGCCTCGGAGTCCTCGATGAGGTCACCGAACTCGCTGTCGCCGTCCTCACCCAGCGGGGTGTGCAGGGAGATCGGCTCGCGGCCGTACTTCTGGACCTCGATGACCTTCTCGGGGGTCATGTCGAGTTCCTTGGCCAGCTCCTCCGGGGTGGGCTCGCGGCCCAGGTCCTGGAGCATCTGGCGCTGGACGCGGGCGAGCTTGTTGATGACCTCGACCATGTGCACCGGGATACGGATGGTGCGGGCCTGGTCGGCCATCGCGCGCGTGATGGCCTGGCGGATCCACCAGGTCGCATACGTGGAGAACTTGTAGCCCTTGGTGTAGTCGAACTTCTCCACCGCGCGGATCAGACCGAGGTTGCCCTCCTGGATGAGGTCCAGGAAGAGCATGCCGCGGCCGGTGTAGCGCTTGGCCAGCGAGACCACCAGACGGAGGTTGGCCTCCAGCAGGTGATTCTTGGCGCGGCGCCCGTCCTCGGCGATGATCTCCAGCTCGCGCTTGAGCTTCGGGGCCAGCTTGTCGGCGTTCGCCAGCTTGTCCTCGGCGAACAGACCGGCCTCGATGCGCTTGGCGAGCTCGACCTCCTGCTCGGCGTTGAGCAGGGGGACCTTGCCGATCTGCTTGAGGTAGTCCTTGACCGGGTCGGCGGTGGCACCGGCCACCGCGACCTGCTGCGCAGGAGCGTCGTCCTCGTCCTCGTCGGACAGCACGAAGCCCTTGTTCTCGCCGGCCTCTTCCTCTTCGTCGCCCTTGCCCGGGGCAGGGGTCTCGTCGAGGAGCTCGTCCTCGAGCAGCTCGTCGGCATCCTTCTTGCCGGCGGTCTTCTTGGCCGCCGTCTTCTTGGCGGCGGCCTTCTTGGCCACCGTCTTCTTGGCCACCGCCTTCTTGGCGGCAGTCTTCTTGGGCGCCACGCCCTCGCCGACCTCGTCCTCCCCGTACGCGCCCGACTGGGCGGACGTGCCGGAGACAGCCGATCCGGCAGGTGCCGCCTGCCGGGAGGTGACCGTCTTGGAGGCGACGGCCTTGGTGGCGGTGCGCTTCGCCGGGCTCTTCGCTGCGACGCTCTTGCGGGTGCGCTTGGGCGCCTCTGCGGCACTGACCATCAGCGTCACACCCTCCTCGTCGAGGACCTGGTTGAGGCTGCGCAGTACGTTCTTCCACTGGGTTGGCGGAATCTGGTCAGCCTCGAAGGCCCGACGCACGTCGTCGCCGGCGATCTGCCCCTCGGCCTTTCCCTGCTCGATGAGCGCCATCAGAGACTCGGATTCGGCGATCTCCGGCGGGAGCGTACGGGATGTGCTGGCCGACACGAACAACCTCTCGGAACGATGGAAACGGCTTCCGGCCCCGGCCAGCCGTTTCGGGCGACCGGTTCCGACGACCGCCGGCAAGGATGAACCGACGGCGCGGGCAGTAGTGCAGAGCAACACAGCGCCTCACGGGAGTCCTGTATTCCCTCCGCGGCTACCACCTCTTTAGTCATCGCGCTGCCTCAAAGAGCGTTACGCCCAATCCTCGTGGCCCGAGTCACACCCCATAACGGAGTGAAAGGACACCGAACCGGGCAGATCGTCGCTCCTGGCTCCGGCAGCCGCGCGGAACGGCCCACTCGGCCCGCGCGCACGGCCGTACGCGCGCGCCGGATGAGCGATCCCGCGCTGAACCGTCCCGTCCGTACGGTCCCGCCAACCGGTCAGTGCTCGCGCGGCGCGGGGACGACGCGCTCGACCTCCGGGTGGGCGACCAGCAGTTGACGCATCGCTGCCTCCGCTCCGGCCGCGTCGCCCGCTCCCACCGCGTCGACGATTCGCAGGTGCTGGCCGACGCCCGCCTCGGTGGGCCGGTCGCAGCCGCTGGACGAGGCCCCGGAGACGTGCAGGGCGGCCGAGACGATGCCCGCGAGGTGCTCCAGCATGCGGTTGCCGGCGACCTGCAGCAGGAGGGAGTGGAACTCGGCGTCGGCGCGGGAGAAGGTGAGCGAGTCGCCCTGAGCCAGGGCGTGTCCCATGATCTCGGCCATGTCGGCCAGCCGCTGCTGGACGTCCTCGCGGCCGTGGCCCGCCGCCAGCCGCGCGGCGAGCGGCTCGATGGTCCAGCGGAGCTCGCACAGCTCGCGGCGCTGGTCGTCCCGCTGCGGGCCGAAGGCCCGCCATTCGATGATGTCCGGGTCGAGCAGGTTCCAGTCGCTGACCGGGCGGACCCGGGTGCCGACGTTGGGGCGGGCGCTGACCAGGCCCTTGGCCTCCAGCACACGCAGGGATTCGCGGACGACGGTGCGGGAGACCTCGAAGCGCTGCCCGATCTCCTCCGGGACCAGCGGGCGGTCGGCGCCCAGGTCCCCGGAGACGATCATCTGGCCCAGCTGCTGGACGAGCTGGCCGTGCAGGCCCCGGCCGCGGCTGCCGGCCGCACGGCGGCCCGCACGGCCGAGCTCCGCCTCGCCCTCCCAGGCGGGCGGGGCGCCACGGTCGGCCCCGGGGGCCTCGGCGTAGGAGTAGCGGTCAAGCTCGCCCGGGCCGGCGAGGCCGGAATCGGCGGGGCGAGCCGCGGTCATCATGGTGTGCGCAAGGGTACTCACGCTTCCTTTGTCGGCTACACCTTCTGGCCCCTTGAGGTCTTTGGTGAAAAGCACACGAAAGGGTGATCGCCCATTACCTGACAATTGACGCCCAATTGGACATATGGCCGCACAGCTCACGGCAGAGTGAATGCGGAGTGTCACGGCCTCCCGTTCGTCGGTTCGCTGCCCGGACAGTGCCCTGGCCACATCTGCCACGGTCATGACCCGGCGACAGCCTTCGCACCCCCGGACTGATTGTCACTCTGCGTGGATCACCGCGCGGCTCGTTGCCTTAGCACAGCCTCAGCGCGGCCGCCCGCGCAACACGGCGAGGAGGTAAGCCCCTCCGAGCCCTGCAAGAGCCAGTGCCAGTGCCCAGCCGACCGGCTGGGCCATCAGCCGCAGCACCGCCGTGAAGCCCTGGTCCATCCCGGACGGCCACTGGACGACGGCCGTCGAGCGCAGCCGCTCCGGGAGACCGGTCAGTGAGCGCACCGCGGGCTGGGCGAACAGTCCGCTCAGCACTGGCACCACGAACACCGGCACCGCCAGGACGGCGAGCAGCCCCAGCCCGGTGGACCGGAAGAGCCCTGCGGCGAAGAGACCGGCCCAGGCGCAGCCCACCGACAGCGCAGCCCACCCGGTGAGTGTGATGCCCCAGTCGTCAGGAAGGGTCGCGATCGGCTCCCCGAAGAGCAGGCGCAGGACGGCGGCGTCGACGCCGACGGAGGCGAGCGCGAGGAACAGCGCGGCTGCGGCGGTGACCGTCATCTTGGCGCCCAGCAGCCCCAGGCGGCGCGGGACGGCGCCCTGGTCCGGCCCGAGGGCGGGGTAGCGGAACTCCTGTCCGAAGGCGAGCGCGCCCAGCAGCCCGGCGCCGAAGGCGACCGGCGGGAGCGGGAACGCGAGCGGCCAGCCGGTGAGCAGTCGCAGCGCCGGCGGGTTCCCGGTGCGGGCGAGCAGCACGGAGACGGCCAGGGAGGCGGCCAGGGCCACGACTCCCACCGTCCAGCCGGTGCGCACCCCCGCGGAGCGGCGCAGTTCGTAGCGCAGCGGCCAGGTGGGACCGGGTGCGGACCGGCGTTTGTGCAGACGGGGAGGTGTGCGGGACGAGGAGGCGTCGGCGGCCTGCTCTTCGTCCCCGGCGGAGTTCACGCCGGCCGGGCCGCCCGCGGCCTCGGGGGTACGGCCGTCGGCGCGTTCCAGCGGGGTCACGGGGCCGGTGTCGCCGGTCTCCTCGGTCAGGCGGTGCACCAGGATGCCGTGCCGGTACGCGACCTCGCCGACGGCCGCGCCGCTGCTGCCGTAGACGTGGAGCAGACTGCTCCCGTCGAACGCGACCTCGACGGGACGGCCGGGGGGCGCGCCCCCCGGCCCCGCTGCCGCCTCGGCCTCCTCGCCGAGGAGATGGGCGAGCCGGGCGGCGTGCGGCGAGCGGACGGCGACGCGCGGGCGCAGTCGGCATGCGGCGAACGCGGCGGCCTCCTGGTCCGCGACGAGTCGGCCGTGGTCGATGGTGACGACCTGGTCGCCGAGGCGGGCCGCTTCCATGGCCTCGCGCGAGGTGACGAGGACGGCGCCGCCCTGGGCCGCGTAGCCGCGCAGCATTCCGTGCAGCCATGCGGTCTCGCGGGGGGAGAGGCCGTGGGCCGGTTCGTCGAGGATCAGCGTGTGGGGATCGCCGAGGAGCGCGGCGGCCAGGCCGAGGCGACGGTCCATGCCGAGGGAGAACCCGCCCAGGCGCTGGTCGGCGAGCCCGCTGAGCCCGACGACCTCGAGGACGTCGTCGGCGCGTTCGGCGGGGACCCCGGCGGCGGCACTGAGCATGCGCAAGTGTCCGCGGGCCGTCCGTCCGGGGTGGCCGGGGACGTCGCCCAGGAGCATCCCGATCTCACGGGTGGGGTGGGGCACCTGGTCCAGGGGGCGGCCGCGGAAGAGGGCGACGCCGCGCCCGGGGTCGAGCCTCAGCATCAGGCGCAGGGCGCTGGTCTTGCCGGCTCCCGGCTCGCCGAGCAGGACGGTGACCCGCCCCGGGCGGGCCTCGAAGGTGAGGTCGTCGACGGCGAGGTGCTTGTTGCGGCGGGGGGCGCTGGTGAGTCCGATGGCCTGGATCATGGCTTCTCTCGCGGGCGCGTGACGTGATTCGGCTCGGCGCGCGGGATCAGCGGTGACCGGCGGGGTCACGACGGCCGGCTCGGCGCGCGGGGCGGGAGGACGTACCGCAGCACCGTAACCCTGTATGTCTTATTTGCTACGCAATGACGGCTCTTCCGGGGTGTGTCACCCCCGATGGGCGGCCCCGTGGGGCAGGCCGCTCACGGCCCGCCCCACGGCTCACGCCTCGGGCCGCAGCATCGGCGGGTTGAGCAGCGTGGCCCCGCCCGCGCGGAACAGCTGGGCCGGGCGCCCGCCCTGGCGCGTCGTCGTACCGCCGGTGGGGACCAGGAAGCCGGGAGTGCCCGTGACCTTGCGGTGGAAGTTGCGCGGGTCCAGCGCGACGCCCCACACCGCTTCGTAGACCCGGCGCAGTTCGCCGACCGTGAACTCCTGGGGGCAGAACGCGGTGGCCAGCGAGGAGTACTCGATCTTGGAGCGGGCGCGCTCGACGCCGTCCGCAAGGATGCGGGCATGGTCGAAGGCGAGCGGAACGGCCTGCTCGCCCTCGCGCCCGTAGCCGGCCTCCTGATCCAGCAGCTCCTCCACCGGCGCCCAGCGGACGCTGCGCGCGTCGCCTCCCGCCCGCGGGGCCGGCAGGTCGGGGGCGAGGGCGAGGTGCGCCACGCTCACCACGCGCATGCGGGGGTCGCGCTTGGGATCGCCGTACGTGGCGAGCTGTTCGAGGTGCGCGGCGTTGGGGACCACGGGGCCCGCGGGATCGTGGGCATGCAGGCCGGTCTCCTCGGCCAGCTCCCGTGCGGCGGCCGTGGTCAGGTCCTCGTCGGCCCGTACGAACCCGCCGGGCAGCGCCCAGCGGCCCTGGAACGGGGGCTCACCACGGCGCACGGCCAGCGCGCACAGCGCATGGCGGCGCACGGTCAGCACGACCAGGTCGACGGTCACGGCAAAGGGCGGAAAGGCCGACGGGTCGTAGGGCATGACGCGATCATAGTCGTCTGCCTGACGATAAACAGGCTCTTGGGCGACGCCCGCAGGCGGTCCTTCGGTCAGTCCGGCGTGCACGGCGTTCACATCCCCAACTGCAGGCCGTCGGCGGCTTCCTCGACCATGCCGAGCCCGAGCCTGCTGATCCTGACGGCAAAGGGCTGCCCGGCGACGCGCAGCCCGGTGAAACGCAGGGCCCCCAGCGGGGCGTTGCGCAGCGGGCGGACCGCCACGCTGCCCCCGGGCACGTCGGGCCGCACCCCGGCCAGCACGGTCAGCAACTGGACTGCACCCGCGGCGGCGACGGCCGCGGGGCGGCAGGCGGCCGGATGCGGCAGCGGCACGCCGCCTCTGGCCCGCTGCTCCCCCGCGTACATCTCCGGCAGCCGGTGGCCGAAGGCCTCGGCGGCGTCGACCACTCCTCGCAACAGCCCGCTCGCCTCGTTCTCGTATCCGGCCGCCGCGAGGCCCGCGACGGCAACGGCCGTCTCGTGGACCCGCACCGCGCCGCTCCGGTGCCCGAACGGGTTGTACCCGGCCTCTCTCGCACCGAGGCTGCGCAGGCCCCAGCCGGAGTCGAGGGCCGGCCCGCCGAACAGCCGGGCCACCTGCTCGGTCTGCACCTTGTCGAGCAGCCCCGGGGCGACCCGGCCCTCACCGAGCAGCCCCGTGTCGAGCAGGTGCGCGGCGGCGCAGCCCAGGTGGGGTATCCGGCGGCCGTCGGGGGTGAGGCACGCCACCGGTCGGCCACCGCCCACGTCGTCGGCCCAGAAGTCCTCCCGGAAGCGGCGCCTGAGCCCGGCGGCCCAGTCGAGCAACTCCTCTGCCCCGGGCCGGCCGAACGCCATCAGGAGGTCCGCACCGAGCATCGCGGCCCGGTGCGCATGGGCCTGTACCTCGCAGCGGTAGGGGCCGCCGGGCACCGGGTCCGCGAGGTACCCGCTGTCCCCGGCCGCTGCGCGGAGCCAGGCCAGGCACCTCTCGGCCGCGGGCACGAGCGGCTCCGTCTCCTGCGGTGGCAGCCCCCACCGCCGGGCCTCGGCCAGGACCGTCGGGAAGAGCAGCGTCGCCTCGACGCCCGTGCAGCCTGGCGGCACATGGCCGCCGACGTGCCGCAGGGGGCCGGGGATGCGGCCGGCATCGGGGCCGGGCCCCGCGAGCTGGGTGCGTGCCAGCGTGCGCAGCGTCCCTGCGGCGAGGCCGGTGCCCAGGGGAAGCGACATCCGGGCGGCCCACAGGGCCTCGGCCGGGGAGAGGCGGCCACAGCGCCAGGGGATGCCGGCGGCGAGATGGGCGTCGCCCGGGTGCACGGGGTCGCGCACCAGCAGGGCCCGCAGATCCTCCAGGCTCGCCGCCAGCAGGGCAGCGGCCCGCGGGTCGTCCCCTTCGGCCTCCGCGTCGCTCCATGGGGGTGCTCCGCCACGGTCACGGCAGCCGTTCCCGCCCGCATGCGGGCGGCCGGGGACGTCCGGACGGACCCGGAGCTTGATGCTGTGGCTGCCGCCGGGCGGCAGCCGTATCTCCCAGCACAACAAGCCTGCCGAGGCCAGGACGTCACCGGGCGCGGGGTCGGCGGTGACCACCGCCTGACCGCCGGGGCCCGACCAGCGGAGCCCCGAGGCGTGCACCCCGGCGGGGAGCTCCGGACCGGCCAGCCCCGCCGCCACCGCGCCCAGCTCGGCGAGGTCGGTGCCCAGGGACACCTCCAAGGCCAGTCGCACCTCCTGGACCGCCGCGCTGCGCAGGGTGATGCGCTCGGTGCCCTCGGCGTCCCGCAGCCGCTCGACGGTGACGGCCGGGTCGGGCCCGGCATCGGCCGCCGTCCGCACCGTGCCGACGAACCGGGCCCGGCCCGCGGCGACCATGCGCCCCTGCACGGGCACCGGCTCGGCGCCCGCGACCCGCACCCTGCACCGCGCGAGCAGGCGCCGCCCTCCGCGGTAGAAGCCGTCGAGGCCCTGGCCGGTCAGCTGCCCGTGCTCGCCGGAGATGGCCAGGGCGGGCAGCGCGACGCAGATCAACGCCCCGTGCACGGGGACCGGTCCGGGAGGGCGTCCGCCGGCGGGGCGCCGGGGTGCGGGCGGGCGGTGGGCCTGCTGACCGTTGGGGGCAATGCCTTGCACTCGTCTGCGCTCCCTGGGGGCATCGCGGTCCGGATGTCGAACAGCCATTGCGGGCTACATGGGTGAACGGTGCGGGCCCCGCGGAGGTCACGGTGGCCGTTCCACAGCGCGGTCACTGCCGACTCCGCGCGCCCCGCTGCCCGGTGCGCCGCCGCGGCCGGGCCCTGCCCGCGGGGCCGTTGGCCGTCGCCGGGCCGCCGGGAGCGTCCGTCGTCGCAGGGCGGCGGCGCCTGGCGGGCGGTGCCTTGTCCGCTGCCGGGGATGCACCCGGCTTCTCCTCCACTCCCCCGGACCGGCCCGCCCTCGCACGGTCGCTCCCGGCACCGTTCGCCCCGGCCTCGACGGCGGCGGACAGTGCCCGGTCGGCCCGTTCCTGGCGGAGGCAGCGGCGCAGGAGCTCCGGATCCAGGCCTTCGTTGCAGGCGCGGTGCAGCAGCTGGGCGAAGAGGTATCCCGGATCGATGGTCAGCGCACCGCCCAGGGCGACCCTCGCCTCGGGATGGTCCCCGACGGACCAGGCCACCCAGCCGGCCAGGGCGAACGGCGCCGTGGCGTGCTCCTGGTACGGCGGCACACAGCGGCGGGCGAGGGCCCGCCAGAGCCGCAGCGCCGCCGGGGCCTGCGGGCCCTCCATCCACTCGGCGGCGCGGTCGCGCGCGGCGCGGTCCTGCAGGCCGATGATGACCGCCGCTGCTTCGTCGACGCCGACCAGCGCGTCGTCCCGCGCATCGGACTCCGTGCGCTGCGCGCCGGGCCCCGCCTCGTGGAACCGGTCCAGCAGCAGCCGCACCAGGTCCAGCGTCTCCTGCCGGACCGTCTCGCAGCTCGTGCCGCTCAGAATGCGGGGCACGAGGTCGGCGGCGGCCCCGTCCAGCGCCCGCAGCTGCGCCTCGGCCCGGTCTCCGGTGAGGGGTGCGTAGCGGGCCTCCATCTCGCGCAGCGTGCCCCGCACCTGGATGCCCGCGTAGGCGGCGGCCGCCGCCATCACCGAGGTCCCGGGGAGGGCCAGCGGCACGCCCTCCGGCGGGCAGCAGCGTTCGTCGGGACAGCAGTAGGACCAGAACCGGCCGCCGGAGATGCACAGCGCCTCGTAAACCGGCACGTCGAGGCCGCCGCACGCGATGCGCAGGCACTGCGCGAGCGGCTGGAGCCGCTTCATGACCTCGAGGGCCGTCTCCCCTTCGCCGGGGTCCCGGCAGAGGAACAGCACGATGCCGTCGGGCCGCGCGCCCCGCTTGGCGCTGCCCGCGACCAGGGTCTCGGCGAGCTGGTCGCACACGTCGGGCCACTCGTCCCGGCTGCCGGGGATGCCGAGCCTGAGCCGCCCGCCGAAGCGGCCGCGGTCGCCGTGCAGCGCCACCATGACGATGCTGTCGGTCGGGTGAAAGCCCATCAGATAGGGGAGGGCATCGGCGAGTTCGGCCGGACTGCGGAGAGTGATCTGGGGTTCCGGCCGGGGATCCCAGGGGGCGGACGAGGAGTCGGCGGATGCGGCGGACGGGCGGGATGTTTCGTCGCGGTTGCTCATGGCCCGAGGGTCCCGTGAGCCCGCCGCGGCCCGCCAGCCCTGTGGATAACTCCTGCCATATGGTCCTACTAATACTGAGGGCTGTGGACAGTGCGTTCGCGCGGTGTCAGTGATGTCGTGTTGCATGGGGGCATGACCAACGAAGCCCTCCGTGCCTCGGCCGACGCCGTCCTCGCCCGTCTCGTCGGAGACGCCACGGGCGAAGCGCGACTGCGCGAGGACCAGTGGCGAGCGATCGAGGCGCTGGTCGCCGACCGCCGCCGTGCCCTCGTCGTCCAGCGCACAGGCTGGGGCAAGTCCGCGGTGTACTTCGTGGCCACGGCGCTCCTGCGCGAGCGCGGCAGCGGCCCCACGGTGATCGTCTCCCCGCTGCTGGCGCTCATGCGCAACCAGGTAGAGGCGGCCGCGCGCGCAGGCATCCGCGCGCGCACGATCAACTCCTCGAACACCGAGGAGTGGGACACCGTGCAGGCCGAGATCGCCGCGGGCGAGGTCGACGTGCTGCTGGTCTCGCCGGAGCGGCTCAACAATCCCGACTTCCGCGACCAGGTGCTGCCCAAGCTCGCCGCCGCCACCGGCCTGCTCGTCGTCGACGAGGCGCACTGCATCTCCGACTGGGGCCACGACTTCCGGCCCGACTACCGCAGGCTGCGCACCATGCTCGCCGAGCTGCCCCCGGGCGTCCCCGTGCTGGCGACGACGGCCACCGCCAACGCCCGCGTCACCGCGGACGTCGCGGAACAGCTGGGCACGGGCGAGGGGGCGGAGAAGGCGCTCGTCCTGCGCGGGCCGCTGGACCGGGAGAGCCTGAGCCTCGGCGTCCTCCGGCTGCCCGACGCCGCCCACCGGCTGGCCTGGCTCGCCGACCACCTCGACGAGCTGCCCGGCTCCGGCATCATCTACACCCTCACCGTCGCCGCCGCCGAGGAGGTCGCGGCGTTCCTGCGCCACCGCGGCCACACCGTCGCCTCCTACACGGGCAAGACCGAGAACGCCGACCGCCAGCAGGCCGAGGAGGATCTGCTCGCCAACCGCGTCAAGGCACTTGTGGCCACATCCGCGCTGGGTATGGGATTCGACAAGCCGGATCTGGGATTCGTGGTCCACCTCGGTTCCCCCTCCTCCCCCATCGCCTACTACCAGCAAGTGGGCCGAGCCGGGCGCGGGGTGAAGCACGCGGAGGTGCTGCTGCTGCCCGGCCGCGAGGACGAGGCGATCTGGAGCTACTTCGCCTCACTGGCCTTCCCCCCGGAGGAGCAGGTGCGTCGCACTCTCGACGTGCTGGCCGCTTCGGACGTCCCGCTCTCCCTCCCCGCACTGGAACCCCGGGTGGAACTGCGCCGTTCGCGCCTGGAGACCATGCTCAAGGTGCTCGACGTGGACGGCGCCGTCCACAGGGTGCGCGGCGGCTGGACGGCGACCGGCCGCCCCTGGGAGTACGACGCCCAGCGCTACGCCTGGGTCGCCGAGCAGCGCACGGCCGAACAGCAGGCGATGCGCGACTACGCGACGACGACGGCCTGCCGGATGGAGTTCCTGCGGCGGCAGTTGGACGACGAGCAGGCCGCCCCGTGCGGCCGTTGCGACAACTGCGCAGGGCCGCGGTTCACCGCCGAGGTGTCCGAGGCCGCCCTGGGCGCTTCGCGGGGCGAGCTGGGGCGTCCCGGCGTGGAAGTGGAGCCGCGGCGCATGTGGCCGACGGGCCTGCCCGCCGTCGGTGTCGACCTCAAGGGCCGCATTCCCGCGGGCGAACAGGCCGCTCCGGGGCGTGCCCTCGGCCGGCTCTCCGACATCGGCTGGGGCAACCGCCTGCGGCCGCTGCTCGCACCCCAGGCACCGGACTGCCCCGTTCCGGACGATGTCTCCGCTGCCGTGGTGACCGTCCTGGCCGACTGGGCCCGGGGCCCCGGGGGTTGGGCCTCCGGCGCCCCGGACGCCCCCGCCCGGCCGGTGGGCGTCGTCACCCTGGCCTCGCGCACCCGCCCCCAGTTGATCCGGTCGCTGGGCGAACGCATCGCCGCCGTCGGCCGCATGCCCCTGCTCGGCACGGTCGAGTACCGCGACGCCCACACGGACACCAGAGTGCCGCGCTCCAACAGCGCCCAGCGCCTGCGCGCATTGGAGGGCGCGCTGGCCGTACCGCCGCAGCTCGCGGAGGCTCTCGCGGCCGCAGGCGGTCCGGTGCTCCTGGTCGACGACTTCACCGACTCGGGCTGGACGTTGGCCGTCGCTGCGCGGCTGTTGCGGCGGTCCGGGGCCGGGCAGGTGTTTCCGCTGGTCCTGGCCGTGCAGGGATGAGTGGGGGCGAAGGCGGGCAACACCGCCGGGGATGAGCGCGGCGGAGGGGGGAATTCAGTCGGCGGACCGCCGGATACCGGTCACGGGTGGGAATCGATCGTTGCCGCACGGCCATCGGTCCCGGGAGAATTGCCCCGGCTCCCCGCTCCCGCCCGTCCACGGCTTCCGTGGACGGCTGCCGCGGTGTGCGTTCCTGCCCGAACTCCCGCCCGGACACGGGCGTGCAGACGAAGGGAGAATCATGGCCTTCGGCTTGGCTCCGCCTCCCCCGGCCGATCCCGTTCCCCGTCTGGGCAGGCTCCTCGAGCCCGCCGCATGGGCCGCGTGCGGCGTCCCGCTGCTGCGCAACCCGCGCGAGGTCGTCACCGGGCTGCATGCACGCCATCTGCCCGCACCGGCCACGGCGGTGGTCGCCGTGCTCGACCCGGACGAACGGCTCGCCGCGAGCGCCTCCTTCGTCAGACGTACAGGCCCGCCCGACGGCTGGGAGCTGCGCAACGCGCTGCTCGCCCAGTTGCGCCGGGTGATCCCGCACGACCTGCGCAGGCGCGTTCCCGTCCGCACCGCCGTCCTGCTCTACTGCCGTGAGGGCGAGGCCCATTGGACGCAGGAGGACGGCGCCTGGATGTGGGGCCTGCGTGATGCCTGCAGCCTGCACGGGCTGCGCTGCGGCGCGTACATCACGCTGACGGCAAGCGGCTGGCACATCCTCGGCGAAGGCCGCAGCGGACGGCAGCCGTGCTCCCTGGCACGTGTCCCCGCACCGCTCAGCGCCGGTGGCGGGGCGCCCGGGGCGCACCGCCACACGGCAGCCCGATGACCGCGCAGGCCGCCTGTTGCGCCGCCGATGACCGGACCCGGCCGGCCCTCGGCGGCGCGGACGTTCAGACGCCCGTGGCCAGAAGGGTGTTGACCCGCTGCGGGTCCCCGCAGACGATCAGCAGGGCGCCGGCCCGGGCCATGGCCGTGGGAAGCGCAGTGCTCACCACGGAGTCCGAACCGCCGTTGACGGCCACGACGACGACCGGGCGGAATGCCGCGCGCTGTGCGTCGGCGCCCGCGTAGAAGACGTCGTCGGCCGCGTCGTACTGCGCCCAGTACGACGCTTCGCCGAAGGACAGTTCGTGCGCGGCCCACGGGTGCAGGTCGCCGGTGGTGAGCACCAGGACTTCACCGGGGGCGCGCCCGGTGTCCAGCAACAGGTCGACGGCCTCGTCCGCGGCGTCCAGGGCACCCTCCGCGGAAGCGGGGATGAGCTGGATCTGCGGGGTGGCCGCCGGGGCCGTCCGCTGCGGGGTGCGCGGGGACGGCACAGCTGCAGCACCGGGGTTGCCGGGCCGCATGGGGGCCGGGCGGGGGCCAGGGACAGGACGGGGGGTCGACGCCGTGCGGCCGACGGCCGCCACTGCGCGAGGACCCGGGACGCTCTCGTGAATCTGAGGCTCCTCGGGGATGAGAGGCATGAGTTGATGTTTATCAAACGCCGGTGCGGGCTGCGTCGGCGGGTGCCGCTTCGGGCCGGTCAGAAGTCGAACCCGAGCTGACCGCCCGCTTCCGGGGAAGCACCGGCGCGGGGTGCCGGAACGACCCGAACCCGCTTCAGGTGCTGCCACTTGGGCAGTGAGTCCAGGTAGGACCAGGACAGCCGGTGGTACGGGGTGGGTCCGAGCTCCGCCAGGGCCGCGCGGTGCACCGGCGAGGGATAGCCGGCGTTGTCGCAGAAGCCGAAGTCGGCGTGGCCGGTGCCCAGTTCGGCCATCATGGCGTCCCGCCGGACCTTGGCGATCACGGAAGCCGCCGCGACGGCCACGCAGGACTGGTCGCCCTTGATGACCGTACGGACCTTCCAGGGCTCGCCGAGGTAGTCGTGCTTGCCGTCGAGGATCACCGCGTCGGGCCGTACGGGCAGCGCGTCCAGGGCTCGGGTCGCGGCCAGCCGCAGGGCGGCCGTCATGCCCAGCTCGTCGATCTCCAGCGGGGAGGCGTCGCCGAGGGCATAAGCGGTGACCCAGGTCTCGAGCTCCCCGGCGAGCACCAGTCGGCGCCTGGGGGTCAGCAGCTTGGAGTCGGTGAGGCCGTCCGGCGGGCGGCGCAGACCGGTGACGGCTGCGCACACGGTGACCGGACCGGCCCAGGCACCGCGGCCGACCTCGTCGACACCGGCGACGACCTTGGCTCCCGTCGTCGCTCGGAGCGAGCGTTCGACGCTGTGAGTGGGCGGTTGGTAGGGCATGGCGTCAGCAAGGTTACGCTCCCCGGGGCGTCCGGCGTCGCCCCGCCCCCGGCTCCCCGCACGGATCAGTGCGGGGCCGCGGGGAGCCAGCCGGGGAGCGCCTCGGCGAGCTCCAGCCAGCCGGCGGGCGGAGCACCGCGTTCCGCAGCCGCGACGACTCCCCCGGCAATGGCGCACGTGGTGTCGACGTCGCCGCCGGCCCGGGCCGTCGTCCAGAACGCCTCCTCGAAGGAGCCGAGGTTGCGGGCCGCGGCCCACAGCGCGAACGGCACGGTGTCGTGGGCACTGGTGCGGCGCCCGCAGCCGAGCACGGCGGCGACGGTGGTGGGGTCGCCGTAGTCGAGCATGTCGCGGGCACGCCGCAGCCCTGCCTGCACCGCACTCTTCGGCACCAGCGCGATCACTCCGTCCAGGAGGCTCCCGGGGGTGGCGGAGCCCCCCGGCCCGGCGGCGATCGCGGCTGCGGCCGCCACGGCCATGGTCCCGGCCACCGCTTCACGGTGCTGGTGCGTGGTGTAGGCGGAGATCTCCGCCTGGTGGGTGGCCTGCTCGGGGTCGTCCGCGTACCAGGCGCCGAGCGGGGCGATCCGCATGGCGGCCCCGCTGCCCCAGGAACCCTGGCCCTTGAACATGGCCGCTGCAGGCTCACGCCAGTCGTCGCCCTCGGAGACCCGGCGCAGCAGGCCGGTGACCCTCCGCCCGTACCCGCGGTCCGCATCGTGGTGCTCGGCGAAGGAGCGCGCCAGGGCGTCCTGGTCGATGCGCCCGCGCTCGGCGAGGACGGCCAGCACGGAGCAGGCCATCTCCGTGTCGTCGGTCCACCGCCAGGGCCCGGGCGGCAGCTCGCGGCGCTTGAGCGACGGGTAGTTGGCGCGAGAGAAGAACTGGGAGCCGAGGGCGTCGCCCACGGCCAGCCCGCGCAGGCTCGCCAGGGCTCGGTGGAAACGGTCAGCGCTCATCGCAGCGAACTCTAATTCCTTTTCAACGGCCACGGCGGTCCCGGAGGGGCTCACGGTCGGCGGACGGTCAGCGTTCCGGTCGGGAGAGATCGCTGAACAGGTCGGCCACCAAGGCGTGCGCGTAGGCGTCGTCGGTGTCCGGCACGGAGAAGACGACGCGGAAGTAGAGCGGGGCGACGATCCGGTCGAGTAGCCGTTCCAGTGAAGGCGGCGTTTCGCCCCGGCCGCGGGAGGCTTCGAGGACCATGTCGAGGCCGGTGGTGGCGCGCTGCAGGCACTCCCGCAGGCCGCTGCGACGCTCGTCGATGTCGGAGGAGACCTCTGCGCGGAAGAAGGCGATGCCGCCGGGGCGGGTCAGGTCGGCCAGCGTCCGGACCGCGTAGGCCTCGAGATCCGTGCGGAGATCGCCGCTGGACGGGATCCGGGCATCGGCCTCGTGCTGGTCCGCCAGCTCGGCCAGCAGGGCCTGCAATGTGCCCCAGCGCCGATAGATGGTGGTGGGGTTGACCCCGGCGCGCTCGGCCACCGCGGGAATCGTCAGCTGGGCCGCGCCGCGCTCGCCGGCCAGGTCGATGACGGCCTGATGGACCGCCGCCTGGACGCGGGCGCTGCGGCCACCGGGACGCTTGGCGGGAGGTTCGGCGTTCACGCCCCCAGCTTAAAGCAGGGCAGATTGCTTTAGTGGCGGAGGAGCGCTAGCCTCACCAAAAGCAAATCGATCTGCTTTAAGCGGTCGTCGCCATCGCTCCGGAGGGAACTGCCATGACCACCACTGCCCGCGAGCTGGGCCGGCGCTTCCACGCCGCACTCATCACCGGCGACTGGCCGGCCATCCGGTCCATGCTCCACGACAACGCCACCTGGACCCTGCCGGGCGACAACACCATCAGCGGCACCGTCGTCGGCGCAGACGCCGTGGTCGACCGCGCGCGGAAGATCGCCTCCTACGGCCCGTCCTTCGAGTTGCTGCACATCCTGGTCAGCCGCGAGAACATGGCCCTGTCACTGCACAACACCGCCCAGCGCCCGGACGCGATCCTGGACGAGCACCTGACCACTGTCTGCCGCCTGCGGGACGGCAGGATCGCCGACATCGAGACCTACCTGTCCGACGTCCCCGGTATGAACGCCTTCTTCGTCTGACGGGACTTCGTCTGACGAGAACGCAGATGCGGACCGCTCGGCACCGCGAAGTGTCTAACCGGTGAAGCCGTACGGTTCGGGCGTGCACCAGCGCTCGAAGGGCCGGTCGAGGTGGTACCGGCCGTCGGCACCGAGCAGCAGCACCCGTGTCTCGGCGTTGCCCGGGTTGGACAGGCACTCGAACTCGGCGACGGTCCAGTGCAGCCAACGCATGCAGAACAGCCTCATGGTGAGGCCGTGCGTGACCAGCAGGACGTTCGGCGGGTGATCGGGATCGTCGAAGCTGCGCCACAGGCTCTCCAGGAACGCACCCACCCGGTCGTAGACGTCGGCGCCCGACTCGCCCTGCGCGAAGCGGTAGAAGAAGTGGCCGTAGGCGTCCCGGCGGGCCTTCTGCCGACGCACGTCTTCGCGCTCCTGCCAGTTGCCCCAGTCCTGTTCGCGCAGGCGCGGCTCCTCCCGGACCCGGACCCGGGCCGGGTCGAGCCTCAGCAGGTGGAAGGTCTGGTGAGTGCGGCGGTAGGGCGAGACGTAGGCGGAGACACGCTCGTCGCCGAAGAGCTCCCGCACCCGCACACCGGCCTCCTCGACCTGTCGACGGCCGTTCGCGGTGAGACTCAGGGCGTGGTCCGGCTCCCGTTCGTAGACCGAGTCGTCGACATTGCCCTCCGACTCTCCGTGCCGGATGAGAACGATGCGCCGGGGCCGTGCCATACCGCCACCCTAGAGCGCCCGGCCGCCGCGCGCCGTACGCGGTCCTGTGTCGGACCGCGATCCGGCACCGGCACGGTGCGCCCCGGCGGGCGCACCGCCCGTACCCGCGCCGCGGTCCGCGACGCCGCCCGGCACCGGGAGCCTGCAGGGCGATCTGCGGGCCCTCTACACGGAACACGTACTGAACGCTTCGCACGCTGCACCCCGGTCGTCGAGAGGGCGGTCGCCCGGGCGTTCACACCGTCCAGGACGGTTCCATCGCCACGACGTCGCCCGTGATCGCCGCGATGTCGGCCTCCGTCTGCGCACGCAGTGCGAGCCGTTCCACCCGCTCCGCGCGGTACTTGCCGTGCTCGGCCACGGAGTTCCACATCGACAGCACGAGGAACTCCGGGCCGGGCGCCTCGCCGAAGACGCCGCGCAGCATCCCCGGCGAACCGGCCATCGCCGGGTTCCACACCTTCTCCTGCATCAGCGTGAAGTGCTCCATGCGCTCCGGGCGCACCCGGCAGTGGGCGATGCGCACCACGTCCGCATCCGTGAACTGCGGCCGGAAGCCCACCTTCACGTCGAAACGGTGCTCGAACAGCCGCACTTGGATGTTCCTGTACGTGCCGAACTGGGCGGCTGCCAGCCTGTCGTGGGACCGGGCCATGAAGGAGTCGTAGAACGCACGGCTCTCCCAGAAGCCGAACAGGTGTGCAACATCGGGGCGTCCGCGGCTCCAGCCGCCGCCCTGTCCCCGGAACCCCGGCTCGCCGAGCAGCCCCGCCCACTTTCGCTGCCCCCGCTCGAAGCCCCGGCGGTCGACCACGGTGCAGCGAATCCACTTGACCAGCACCGGGCCATCGTACGGCCCGCGCAGTGATCCGCATCAGGGAGCGCAGGAGTGCACCCGGGCGAGCGTTCCGGCGCACTGGGCGCCCGTTTCGCTCCCGCACCACGGTCCCTCGCAGCACGTCCGCCGAACGCCGATGGCGGAGCCGGCAGGTGCCGGCTCCGCCATCGGACGGGCGACGGTCGAGGACCGTCAGCAGTGCATCAGCTGCAGCCGCTGGTCGAGCCGCAGCCCTCGCAGAGGTAGCAGCTGCCCGCACGGCGCATCTTCGTGCCGCAGGAGAAGCACAGCGGAGCGTCGGCGTTCAGACCGAGCTGCATCTCCACCAGCTCGGTGGAGTTGTGGGCCTGCTTGGGCGCCGGGGCCACCGCGGCGGGCTGGGCCGGGACCTCGGGCTTCGGGGCCTCCGTCTGGCGCGGCGCGGACTGCGCCAGGCCCTCGACGTCGACCTCCTCGTCGGCCGGCTCGTACGAACCGGTGTCCAGGTGACGCTGGCGCTCCTCGGCGGAGTGGATGCCCAGGGCCGAGCGCGTCTCGAAGGGCAGGAAGTCCAGCGCCAGGCGGCGGAAGATGTAGTCGACGATCGACTGCGCCATCCGCACGTCCGGGTCGTCCGTCATGCCGGCCGGCTCGAAGCGCATGTTGGTGAACTTCGAGACGTAGGTCTCCAGCGGCACGCCGTACTGCAGGCCCACCGAGACGGCGATGGAGAAGGCGTCCATCATGCCCGCGAGGGTCGAACCCTGCTTGGACATCTTCAGGAAGACCTCGCCCAGACCGTCGTCCGGGTAGGAGTTGGCGGTCATGTAGCCCTCGGCACCGCCCACCGTGAAGGAGGTGGTGATGCCCGGACGGCCCTTGGGCAGACGCTTGCGGACCGGGCGGTACTCGACGACCTTCTCCGCGGCTGCAGGGGCGGGGGCGGCCTCGGCCTTCTTCTCCTCCTCCTTCTTCTTGGCGGAGAGCGGCTGGCCGACCTTGCAGTTGTCGCGGTAGATCGCGAGGGCCTTCAGGCCCATCTTCCAGCCCTCGAAGTAGACCTCCTCGACCTCCTCGACGGTGGCCGACTCGGGCAGGTTCACGGTCTTGGAGATCGCGCCGGAGAGGAACGGCTGCGCGGCGGCCATCATGCGCACGTGGCCCATGGCGGAGATCGCGCGCTCGCCCATGGCGCAGTCGAAGACCTCGTAGTGCTCGGTCTTCAGGCCGGGGGCGTCGACGACATTGCCGTGCTCGGCGATGTGGGCGACGATCGCCTCGATCTGCTCCTGCTGGTAGCCCAGGCGCTTGAGCGCCTTGGGGACCGTGTTGTTCACGATCTGCATGGAGCCGCCGCCGACGAGCTTCTTGAACTTGACCAGGGCCAGGTCCGGCTCGACGCCCGTGGTGTCGCAGTCCATCATCAGGCCGATGGTGCCGGTGGGGGCCAGCACGGAGGCCTGGGCGTTGCGGAAGCCGTGCTTCTCGCCGAGGCGGACCACGTCCTGCCACGCCTCGGTCGCCGCGGCCCACACCGGGGTGTCCAGGTCGTCCATGCGCACGGCGACGGTGTTGGCGTCCGCGTGCTGCTGCATGACGCGCTTGTGGGCGTCGGCGTTGCGGGCGTAGCCGTCGTACGGGCCGACGACCGCGGCCAGCTCGGCGGAGCGGCGGTAGGAGGTACCGGTCATCAGCGAGGTGATGGCACCGGCGAGGGCACGGCCGCCGTCGCTGTCGTAGGCGTGACCGGTGGCCATCAGCAGGGCGCCGAGGTTGGCGTAGCCGATGCCCAGCTGACGGAAGGCGCGGGTGGTCTCACCGATCTTCTCGGTGGGGAAGTCGGCGAAGCAGATGGAGATGTCCATCGCCGTGATGACCAGCTCGACGACCTTGGCGAAGCGCTCGGCGTCGAACGACTGGTTGCCCTTGTCGTCGTCGCGCAGGAACTTCATCAGGTTCAGCGAGGCGAGGTTGCACGAGGAGTTGTCCAGGTGCATGTACTCGCTGCACGGGTTGGACGCGGTGATCCGGCCCGTCTCCGGCGAGGTGTGCCAGTGGTTGATGGTGTCGTCGTACTGGATGCCCGGGTCGGCGCACTGCCAGGCGGCCTCGGCCATCTTGCGGAAGAGCGCCTTGGCGTCGACCTCCTCGATGACCTCACCGGTCATGCGGGAGCGCAGGCCGAAGTCGGAGCCCGACTCGACGGCCTTCATGAACTCGTCGTTCACGCGGACCGAGTTGTTGGCGTTCTGGTACTGGACGGACGTGATGTCGTCGCCGCCCAAGTCCATGTCGAAGCCCGCGTCGCGCAGGGCGCGGATCTTCTCCTCCTCCTTCACCTTGGTGTCGATGAAGGCCTCGACGTCGGGGTGGTCGACGTCGAGGACGACCATCTTGGCCGCGCGACGGGTGGCGCCGCCCGACTTGATCGTTCCTGCGGAGGCGTCGGCGCCGCGCATGAAGGAGACCGGGCCGGAGGCGTTGCCGCCGGAGGAGAGCAGCTCCTTGGAGGAGCGGATGCGGGAGAGGTTCAGGCCGGCGCCGGAGCCGCCCTTGAAGATCATCCCTTCTTCCTTGTACCAGTCGAGGATCGACTCCATGGAGTCGTCGACGGAGAGGATGAAGCAGGCGGACACCTGCTGCGGCTGCTTGGTGCCGACGTTGAACCAGACCGGGGAGTTGAAGCTGAAGACCTGGTGCAGCAGGGCGTAGGTGAGCTCGTGCTCGAAGATCTCGGCGTCCGCGGGGGAGGCGAAGTAGCCGTGCTCCTCACCGGCCTTGCGGTAGGTGAGCACCACGCGGTCGATGAGCTGCCGGAGGCTGGACTCGCGCTCGGGCGAACCGACGGCGCCGCGGAAGTACTTGCTCGTGACGATGTTGACCGCGTTCACCGACCAGGAGTCGGGGAACTCGACGCCGCGCTGCTCGAAGTTGATCGAGCCGTCGCGCCAGTTGGTCATGACGACGTCACGACGCTCCCAGACCACCTCGTCGTACGGGTGCACGCCGGGGGTCGTGTGGATGCGCTCGATGCGCAGACCCTTGCCGCCCTTGTTTCCCTTGGAGCGGGAACCTCGTGCCGGGCCGCTCGTCGTCTCGGTCATGCCGCCTCCCTCTACGGGCAAAACGCCCTCATGCGCCCATTTCTTCCGTGGCGCGATGTGTGTCTGTCGCCCAGGAGCGCCGAGCGCTCCGGGCAGGTCTGGTGTGCCGCCGCCTCAGTCGGCGGCGACGGCAGGCGCGGGGACTCCGGGGGTGTCCCCGCCGCGGCCGCCGGCATCGGTTGCGGACCCTTCGGCGCCTTCCGCCGACGCGGGGCCGGGGGCGCCGGCGCGGAGTTCCGCGACGGCCGCCTCGAAGTCCTCGAGCGAGTCGAAGGCCTGGTAGACGGACGCGAACCGCAGATACGCGACGAGGTCGAGGTCCTTGAGCGGGCCGAGTATGGCGAGCCCGACGTCGTGCGTGGAGAGTTCGGCGCTGCCCGTGGCCCGCACCGCCTCCTCGACCCGCTGACCGAGCTGGGCCAGGGCGTCCTCGGTGACCGGGCGGCCCTGGCACGCCTTGCGCACGCCGGAGATGACCTTGTTGCGGCTGAAGGGCTCGGTGACCCCGCTCCGCTTGATCACCATCAGCGACGCGGTCTCGACGGTGGTGAACCGGCGGGAGCAGTCGGGGCACTGGCGGCGCCTGCGGATCGAACAGCCGTCATCGGTGGTCCGGCTGTCGACGACGCGGCTGTCGGGGTGCCTGCAGAAGGGGCAGTGCATGGCTCTCCACCCTCCTTCACCCTCTGGGTAACCCCGAGAAACCTCGAGACAACTGTGCACGATCTCCGCTTCGGCGGACCCCGTGAGGGGCCCCGCGAAGCAGCCCCCAGCATAGGCGATGGCCGCGACCGGAATTGACCGGGGGAGGACCGTCGACCACAACTTGTGGGTAGCCGTCGCAATCAAACCACTAGATCTGGTGCCGGGCGGCCAATGACCCTCAGCGCGTGTCGCGCCGTGGAGGCAGGACACGAGCCTACGCGAGGGGCCCTCGGGGCATGCCCGGGGAGCTTCGGATGCCACACTGGACCCGGCGGCGCGGCGCCCCGCGCGCACCGCCGCGAGGCCCGGGCGGTTCCGGCCGCAATCCGGCCGCAACCCCGCCGGAACGGATCGGTCCGCGGTCGGAGCCACCCGGCCGGCGGCCCTCCGCGAACCGGCGGACTTCGGACCGAAGAGTACCGTAATGGGTGGAATCGATCTCCGCCCGTACACCCTGCCGCCTGATCGCGTCAGCCGATCCGCGATATTTCACTCGAACGTGTGTTTGGCGCAACCTTTCGAAAGCAACTACCGTTGTCCAGCTAGGGAGAACATCTCGAGAGGGGCCGACGTGACCACCACCGCAGACAGCGCCACCATCACCGCCCAGGACCGCTCCCAGAACCGACTCGACCAGACGCACCCGATGAATGACGCAGCCATGAACCCCGAGGGGCAGAAGCCGGCCCGCTCGCTCCCCGGACGCCCACCAGGAATCCGGGCGGACAGCTCCGGCCTCACGGACCGGCAGCGCCGTGTCATCGAGGTCATCCGGGACTCCGTCCAGCGCCGCGGGTATCCGCCCTCCATGCGCGAGATCGGCCAGGCGGTGGGGCTCTCCAGCACCTCCTCCGTGGCCCACCAGCTGATGGCCCTGGAACGCAAGGGCTTCCTGCGCAGGGATCCGCACCGCCCCCGCGCCTACGAGGTGCGCGGCTCCGACCAGCCGAGCACCCAGCCGACCGACACCACCGGCAAGCCCGCCGCCTCCTACGTCCCCCTCGTCGGCCGGATCGCCGCCGGCGGCCCCATCCTGGCCGAGGAGTCCGTCGAGGACGTCTTCCCCCTCCCGCGCCAACTCGTGGGCGACGGCGAGCTGTTCGTCCTGAAGGTCGTCGGCGACTCCATGATCGAGGCCGCGATCTGCGACGGCGACTGGGTGACGGTGCGCCGTCAGCCCGTCGCGGAGAACGGCGACATCGTGGCGGCCATGCTCGACGGCGAAGCCACCGTCAAGCGCTTCAAGCGCGAGGACGGCCACGTCTGGCTGCTGCCGCACAACGCTTCCTACCAGCCCATCCCCGGCGACGAGGCGACCATCCTCGGCAAGGTCGTGGCCGTACTGCGCCGGGTGTGAAAGCCCCGAGAGACCGGGCCCCGGAACCACTGCGCCGGTTCCGGGGCTCGCCCGTGCTCCCAGGAGGCCGCGCCCGGGGCCGCTCGGCGGCCCGGAGCAGGCCCTGGGGCCTGCTCGGACAGGGCCCTAGCTCTCCGCGGCCTTCGCCGCCGCGTCGATGGCCGCCAGTGAGCGGCGCACCTGATTGCGGTCCGTGGTGTACCAGAAATCGGGCATCGAGGCCCGGAGGAAGGATCCGTAGCGGGCCGTCGCCAGGCGCGGGTCCAGCACCGCGACCACCCCCCGGTCCCCCGCCGCCCGCACCAGACGGCCCGCGCCCTGTGCCATCAGCAGCGCCGCGTGCGTCGCGGCCACGGCCATGAAGCCGTTGCCGCCGGCCTCCTCCACCGCTTGCTGCCGGGCGCTCATCAGCGGATCGTCGGGGCGCGGGAAGGGCACCCGGTCCATCACCACCAGCTGGCAGTTCACCCCGGGGACGTCAACGCCCTGCCAGAGCGACAGCGTGCCGAACAGGCACGTCCGGGCGTCCCCGGCAAAGGTGCGGATGAGCTCCCCGAGCGTCTCCTCACCCTGCAGCAGGATCGGCATGTCCAGCCGCCCGCGCAGCGCCTCCGCAGCGGCCTGCGCCGCCCGCATCGAGGAGAACAGGCCCAGCGTCCGCCCGCCCGCGGCCTCGATCAGTTCGGCCAGTTCGTCGAGCATGTCGGTGCGGCTGCCCTCGCGCCCCGGCTGGGACAGGTGCCGGGCGACGTAGAGGATGCCCTGCTTGGGGTAGTCGAACGGCGAGCCGACGTCCACGCCCTTCCACTGCGGCTGGTCCTCGCCCGCAGTGCCCTCGGGGGCCAGGCCCAGCGAGGCCCCCACCCCGTTGAAGTCACCGCCGAGCTTGAGCGTGGCCGAGGTGAGGACCACCGAGCGCTCGTTGAAAAGCTTCTCGCGCAGCAGACCGGATACCGAGAGCGGCGCCACGCGCAGCGAGGCCCCGAAGCGGTCGTGCCGCTCGTACCAGACGACGTCGTACTCGGAGCCCTGCACGATGCGCTCGGCGACCGCGTGGACGTTCTCCACGGCGCCGAGGGCCTGCTTGCGGACGGCGTCCTCGTCCTGGACGGACTTGTCGCGGGTGTTGCCGATGGCGGTGATGACCGTGCGCGCGGCGTCGCGCAGGGCCATCAGGCAGTGGGCGAGGTCCTCGGGGAGCTGTTCCAGGCGGCCGGGCAGGGCCAGCTCCATCAGCCGCTCGAAGCTCTCGGACGCGGTCTGCAGGGCGTCCGCGGCCTTCTCGTCGACCAGCTTCGCCGCCCGGCGCACGGCGCGGTTGACCTGACCGGGGGTGAGCTCACCGGTGGCGACGCCGGTGACGCGCGAGACCAGCTCGTGGGCCTCGTCGACGATCAGCACCTCGTGGCCCGGCAGCACCGGGGCGCCCTCGATGGCGTCGATGGCCAGCAGCGCGTGGTTGGTGACGACGACGTCGGCGAGCTTGGCCCGCTCGCGGGCCGCCTCGGCGAAGCACTCGGCGCCGTAGGCGCACTTCGAGGCACCCAGGCACTCCCGGGACGTGACGGAGACCTGCGACCAGGCGCGGTCGGAGACGCCCGGGGTCAGGTCGTCGCGGTCGCCGGTCTCGGTGTCGTCCGACCAGTCGCGCAGCCGCAGCAGGTCCTTGCCGAGCTTGCTCGTCGGAGCGGCGGACTCGAAGACGTCGAAGAGGCCGTCCTCCTCGTCCTGGGGTGCGCCCTCGTGCAGCCGGTGCAGGCACAGGTAGTTGGACCGGCCCTTGAGCATGGCGAACTCCGGGCGGCGGCGCATCAGCGGGTGCAGCGCGTCGACCGTCCTCGGGAGGTCGCGCTCGACGAGCTGGCGCTGGAGCGCGAGCGTCGCCGTCGCGACCACGACGCGCTCGCCGTGGGCCAGGGCGGGCACGAGATAGCCGAGCGACTTGCCGGTGCCGGTGCCGGCCTGGACGAGCAGGTGGGAACCGTCCTCGATGGCTTCCGCCACGGATTCGGCCATGGCGACCTGACCGGGCCGCTCGGTGCCGCCGACGGCGGAGACGGCGGCGTGCAGCAGGTCGGTGAGGGAGGGCGAGGAGGAGGAAGTCATAGCGCAGCCAGCCTAAGGGGCCGCAGTGACATCGGGCTGCCGAACGGAGAACGCCGAGGTCAGAGCAGACCCCGCAGGGCACGGTCGCGGATCATCAGCCCCGCGCGCTTGCCCGGCAGCTCGATCTCCCGGGTGAGCCGGAAGCCCGCGCCGAGGAAGGCGGCGACGGAGGCGGTGTTGCGCAGGTCGGGCTCCGCGACGACCCGGGTGCACGAGGGCCGGTGGTCCAGGACGTGGTCGGCGACCCTGCGCAGCAGATCGGTGCCGATGCCCCGGCCCCGGTCGGCCACCCTGCCGATCAGCAGGTGCAGTCCAGTGTCGTGCGGGCGCGCCGGGTAGTGCCGGGCGACGGGGTCGAGGTCCGCGCGGTAGACCTCCCAGTAGCTCATGGGGACGCCGCCCAGCACGCCGAGGCAGGGGATGCTCCGCCCGTCGCCGTCGAGCTGGGCCCGGAGGTGGTCCGCGGTGGCGCTCTCGGGCCCCGCGAGCTCCCAGAAGGCGGCGACGGCCGGATCGTTCATCCACTGTGCGACGAGTGGCAGGTCGCGCTCGACGCGCACGGGGACGAGCTGGAAGGGCCCCTCCCCGGTGCTCACGGGGCCCCACTCGGCCAGGCCGTCCAGGAGGTCCGGGCCGCGGCCGGCGGCCGGGGTGCTCGGGCGGTCGCAGGCGATGAGTTCGATGAAGTCGCCGCCCTGTGCCTCGTCCTGTTGCTGCGTCGCTCCCTGCTGCAACTCCTGCGTCAGAACGTGGACCAGCTCGTCGGTGAACGCGTCGGCCGTTCGCAGTTCGAGCGTGTCGCCTTCTCCGACGGTTCCTGCGGTGCCTTCCGCCCCGTTCACCCCGGGGCCGGGGGTTGCGGCGCTCATCCGGCGGGGATGGCGAGGGGGTTGGCGATCGTCACGTACGCCGACTGCGTCTGGACCGGGCCGACGAGCTCGTCGAGCCCGCGCAGCTGGGTGAGCATGTTGGCCTTGCAGCGCAGTGCGGCGGAGCCGAGCAGGTGCCCGGGGAGGGAGGACCGGGTGGGGGCGGGCCCGGTGCAGGTGTCCTGCAGGAAGCGGCGGAGGGCGGCGAGCAGGATCCGTTCGTCGGCGAGGTGCTGGGAGCCGAACGCCCCGACCACACCGAGGATGTTGTTGACGCCCAGGTAGTACGCGAAGCGCTCGTCGGCCACCTCGTCGGGGACGAACGTGTCGCTGTCGCGGCCGATGCCGGGGAGCCGTTGCTCCAGCTCCGCCCGCCGGGACGCACGGAAGTAGTAGCCCTGGTTGTCGCGGTAGCGTCCGCCGACGGGCCAGCCGTCGCGGTCCAGGAGCACCAGGGTGTTCTGCTGGTGCGCCTCCAGGGCGATGCCCGCCTCGCCGTCGAGCCAGAGGAGCGGCCGCACGATCGCGTCCAGATAGCGGAGAAACCACTCTGCGGAGACGGCGCCCGCCGGCCGCCCGGTCCGGTGGGCCAGTCCGGCGACGATGTGGGCGAGCCGCGAGCAGACCGCAGGCTGTCCGGAGGGCGTCGTCCGGCCGGGCCACGGGCGGGGCGAGACGAGGCCCGCGACGCACGCGGCGTCGTCCCCGGGGCCGAAGGGGTTGTGCCGGACGACCACGTCCAGCCCGCGCACCGGCGTCCCGTCGGGAGTGTCCACCGCGAGCCAGGCGGGGTCCCGCACGATGTCGAAGCCGAGCCCGCCCGTGCAGGCCGTGCGCCAGCGCTCGGCGAGTCCGCTGCGCAGCAGCCGGTGCACCTCGACGCCGCGCCGCAGTTCCTTGCGGAGATTCTCCCGGCGCGAGTTGGTGATGCGCAGGCCGAGGGAGAGCTTCAGCATCGCGGGGGCGCCGGGCCGGTGCACGGTGCGCACGGAGGAGGTGGGGAACCACGGCTCGCCGCTCGCCCCGAGGTCGTGGAGCAGGCCCTCGGCGAAGAGCCGGGCCACGTCGTGGCGGCGGCGCAGGGTGCGGGCCTGCCAGGGGTGGAGCGGCAGGGCGGCCGTGTCGGGCGGGAGTTCGGCCTCCAGGGCCGGTCCGGCGAGACGGGCCGTCAGGGTGGGGGCGTCGACGCCGCGGCCGCGCTCGGTCCAGGCCGACTCGGCGGCCAGCGCGGAGCGGTGGACGGCGAACCAGTGCAGCGGGAACGATCCTCTCGACTCCGGTGAGAAGTCGTCCGCCTCGGACTCGGCGAGCCCTTCGCGGCTCTTGGGTGCGGGGTGGAGCGGGTGACCGAGGATCAGGGACTGCTCGCCGTGCAGGAAGAGGTGACCGGTGTCCGGGTCGGCCGGCCGGGCGCGCCGGCCGGCGAGGAATCCGGCGGTGCGGTGCATCGAGTCGACGACGCGGCCGACGAGTCCGGCGCCGTCCTGCACGGGCGGCTCGTCCTTGCGTGCCGCGTGGTGTGCGGCCTCCCGGCCGAGCAGGGCGGCCAGTGTGACGGCATCGAGGGGCGGGGCGTCGTCGGGGCACCCGCCGAGCACGGGTGCCCCGAAGCGGTGCCATCCGGTGACGGACCAGTAGTGCACCGGCACCTGGAGCACGGTTCCGCCGGCGGTGAGCGGTACGTACAGGGTGTCGCCGTGCGGCTGGGCGACCCCGTTCTCGCGTACCCAGCAGCGCAGCAGGTTCTCGGTGGCGGCGGCATCCGCCGCGGTGGCCGGGTCGGGGTGGTCCAGGGGGTCGGGCACACCGTGCGGCGGAGGATCGTGAGGGGCTGCGGGACGGGGCACGGTCGTCACAGGGGCCGACGGCTGTGCGTCCGGTGCGAGGCCGACGGTGGCCGCATCGGCGTACGGAGATGCGCTCATGGGTGTGCGG
Source organism: Streptoverticillium reticulum (assembly GCF_047456005.1). Taxonomy (NCBI): domain Bacteria; kingdom Bacillati; phylum Actinomycetota; class Actinomycetes; order Kitasatosporales; family Streptomycetaceae; genus Streptomyces; species Streptoverticillium reticulum. Next base: position 2,417,495 of record NZ_CP179755.1, read on the forward strand.
CGTGCATGGGTCACGGCCTGCGGGCCGGGGATGCGGCGCCTGCCTCCTTCGGCGTTCGGGGGGTGGGGATGCGGCGGCTTGTGCGGGAGACCGTGGCGATGGCGTCGGACAGCCGGTCGAGCACGGCGTCCGCCTGTTCGTCGGTGATGGTGAGGGGCGGCATGAGGCGGATCTCGGAGGAGCACCGGCCGGTCAGTTCGACGATCAGTCCGCGGCGCAGGCACTCCTGTTGCACTGTGGCGGCCTGTGCGAGTGCGGCTGAGCGGCCGGTTGCATCGTTCGGTGCCTCCGGGTCCGCACAGGCGACGCCGATCATGAGTCCTCGCCCGCGGACGTCCTGCACGCATCCGTACGCGTGGGCCAGCGGGCGCAGTCCGTTCAGCAGGCGCTCGCCGAGCACCGCCGCCCGCTCGGCCAGACCGTGCTCTCTGACGTACCGCAAGGTGGCCGTTCCCGCGGCCATGGCGAGCTGGTTGCCGCGGAAGAGGCCCGCGGGGTCGGCGGGTTGTCCGGAGCCGAGGCTGTCGTGGTGGACGACGACGGCGAGCGGCAGGCTGCCGCCGATGGCCTTGGACAGCACCATCACGTCGGGGACGATCCCGCTGTGCCCGACTGCCCAGAAGGCTCCGGTGCGGCCCACTCCGGTCTCGGTCTCGTCGGCGACGAGCGGGAGGGCGCGGGCGGTGGCGTCCGCCCGTACCCGGCGCAGCCAGGCGTCCGGTGCGGGCTGTACGCCGTCCCGGCCCTGGACGGCCTCGACGAGGATCCCCGCGGGCTCCGGTCCGCCGGGGGCGTCGCACGGGCCTTCCGGCCGACGGGCCAGGAGGGGCCCGTCCCGCCCGGTCGCGGACCGCACGAGCCGGGCCGCGGTGTCGAGGGCGTCACTGCCGCCCGGCGCGCAGAACAGGACCCTGCCCGACTCCGCCAGGCCGCGCGGCAGAGTGGCGAACAGCTCGCCGGTGAAGGCGTCCTGGACGGGAGTGGCGAGTCCGGGAGCATGGAGCGGGGCACCCGAGTCGAGCACGGAGCGGATGGCCTCGAGGACGACGGGATGGTTGTGGCCGAGCGCGAGGGCGCCCGCTCCCGAGAGACAGTCGAGGTAACGGCGGCCGTCCGCCCCCTCGATCGTCAGTCCACGGGCCCGCACCGGGACGACGGGCAGTGAGCGGGCATACGTACGAGCGGCGAACGGCGCGGACGACGACGCCTCGGACGGCACCGCAGACGGTAGCTGGGTCAAGGCCACGGCTCCGGGTCCTCTCTTCCGCCGCTGGTCTCCGGCCGACTGTCCCCCGTGCGTACCAACGACGCCGCGCGCTGCGGATCACGGCTCGGGCACAAGATCCTTCGAACCGGAACCGAGGACCCGGCAGCACCCGTCTCCCACGGCACCGGCATAGTAGGGCCCTGCCCTTCACCGGGTTTCGCATGACAAGTTCACATCAAATGCCCGCATTCGGCAGGCATTCGCAACAACACGTACAGATGACTCAGGGGGACCCACTCCATGCCATCGAACCGCAGGTCGGCCTTGGCCGCGGCCGCCCTCACCGCAGCGCTGGCGCTGACCGCCACCGCATGCGGCCCGTCCGACGACAAGGCCGCGGGCAGCGACAGCTCCAGTGCGGCAGCGAGCCAGAAGGGTGACGACAGCGTCCAGCTGCCCAAGGGTCTCCCCACCTCCGCCGCGGACATCCAGAAGTGGAAGAAGAAGTGGCAGGACGGGGCCTGGAAGAACTGGGACAAGGACCAGTGGCTGCGTGAGGCCCGGGACTTCATCAACCCCGTCATCAAGGGCCACTGGAAGCCCGACACGATGAAGGACGCCCACTCCAGCGACAAGACGCTGGCCAAGCAGAGCGCTCCGGGCACCGTCCCCGGGTCCTCCGGCGACCAGGGCGTCACCGACCCCGAGCCGTCCCCGGTCCAGGCCAAGTCCGTCGACCTGCCGTACCACAACAATGCGGCACCGGTCGGCAAGGTCTTCTTCGACAGCCCCGAGGGCCACATGGTCTGCTCGGGCACGGTCGTCAAGGACCCGGCGCACCCCGGCAAGTCCAACCTGGTGTGGACCGCGGGTCACTGCGTGCACGCCGGCCAGAAGGGCGGCTGGTACCGCAACATCGCCTTCGTGCCGTCCTACAACGACAAGGGCCTCCCGGGCGCGCAGGTCAACAGCGCCCCGGTGCAGGACGTCGCCCCGTACGGCGTGTACTGGGCGGACTGGGCCCAGACCTCCTCGCAGTGGATCAGCCAGGGCGCCGAGACCGGCGGCGCGGGCGCCCCGTACGACTTCTCCGTGCTGCACGTGAAGCCCGAGGCCGGCTCCGGCAAGTCCCTCGAGGAGACGGTCGGCAACGCCCTGACCGTCGACTTCGACGTCCCGCAGGTGAAGTCGCTCCAGAGCATGGGCGCTTGGGGCTACCCGGCCGCTCCGCCCTTCGACGGTCAGAAGATGTACGACTGCGTCGACCGTCCGGGCCGACTGAGCCTCGACCCGGCGCAGCCGACGATGTACCGCATCGGCTGCACGATGACCGGCGGTTCGTCCGGCGGCGGCTGGTTCACCCAGGGCCCGGACGGCAAGGCGGTGCTGGTCTCCAACACCTCGATCGGCCCGGCCAACAGCACGTGGCTGGCGGGTCCGCACCTGGGCCCCGAGGCGAAGGGCGTCTACGACGCCATCAGCCAGAAGTTCGTCAACCAGTAGTCACCCGCAGGTGACATGAAGGAGGGGCACCCCGACCGCGTCGGGGTGCCCCTCCTTTTCCGTCGGTCCGCTCAGGAACGGGCCGCCGGGACGTACCTCTGGAGCTCGGCCGCGAGCTCCTCGTGCACCCGCGCCCTGAGCAGGGTCCCCTCCGGGGTGTGCTCCTCGGAGAGCACCTCGCCGTCGGCGTGGGCCCGCGCGACCAGGGCGCCGTGGGTGTACGGCACGAGCGCCTCGATCTCGACGGCGGGCCGGGGCAGCTCGGAGTCGATCAGCGCGAGCAGCTCCTGGATGCCCTCGCCCGTCCGCGCCGACACCGCGATCGAGTGCTTCTCGATGCGCAGCAGCCGCTGCAGGACGAGCGGGTCGGCCGCATCCGCCTTGTTGATCACGACGATCTCGGGCACGTCGACCGCACCGACGTCGCGGATGACCTCGCGCACGGCGGCCAGCTGCTCCTCCGGCGCGGGGTGCGAGCCGTCCACCACGTGCAGGATCAGGTCGGAGTCGCCGACCTCCTCCATGGTGGAGCGGAACGCCTCGACGAGGTGGTGCGGCAGGTGCCGGACGAACCCGACGGTGTCCGCGAGGGTGTACAGCCGCCCGCTGGGCGTCTCGGCCCGGCGCACGGTCGGGTCCAGGGTGGCGAACAGGGCGTTCTCCACCAGCACGCCCGCACCGGTGAGCCGGTTGAGCAGGGAGGACTTGCCGGCGTTGGTGTAACCGGCGATGGCGACGGACGGGATCTTGTTCCGTCGGCGCTCCTGGCGCTTGATGTCACGGCCGGTCTTCATCTCCGCGATCTCCCGGCGCATCTTCGCCATCTTCTCGCGGATCCGCCGCCGGTCCGTCTCGATCTTGGTCTCACCGGGACCACGGGTGGCCATGCCGCCCCCGGACGAACCGGAGCCGCCACCACCCATCTGCCGGGAGAGCGACTGACCCCAGCCGCGCAGCCGCGGCAGCATGTACTGCATCTGCGCCAGGGAGACCTGCGCCTTGCCCTCACGGGACTTGGCGTGCTGGGCGAAGATGTCGAGGATCAGGGCGGTGCGGTCGACCACCTTGACCTTGACGACGTCCTCGAGGTGGATGAGCTGGCCGGGGCTGAGCTCACCGTCGCAGACCACGGTGTCGGCGCCCGACTCAAGGACGATGTCCCGCAGCTCCTGCGCCTTGCCCGAGCCGATGTACGTGGCCGGGTCCGGCTTGTCGCGGCGCTGGACGACACCGTCCAGGACGAGGGCGCCCGCGGTCTCGGCGAGGGCGGCGAGCTCGGCCAGGGAGTTGTCGGCGTCCTGGACCGTGCCCGACGTCCAGACGCCGACCAGCACCACGCGCTCCAGGCGCAGCTGCCGGTACTCGACCTCGGTGACGTCCTCCAGCTCGGTGGAGAGCCCCGCGACGCGGCGCAGCGCCGCGCGCTCGGAGCGGTCGTACTGGTCGCCGTCGCGCTCCCCGTCGATCTCGTGGCTCCAGGCGACGTCCTCTTCCATCAGGGCGTCGGCCCGAAGGCTCTCCGGGAGGCTCTGCCGGTCCTGCCGGTCCTGGGGAAGGGAAGAAGAGGAGGTCATTTGATCCTTACGTGATGATCGGTGACTGCCCCCGGACGGGAGCTCTCAGCGTCGACAACGCCCGGTGACCCCCGGAGATTCCCGGGGCCGGCGGCCTCGCCGACCCGTCGATGGTCCCACGGTCGCCGCCGGACCGTCACGCGAGTTTCGGCGTGGCCGCCTTCCAGTCCGGGTGGCCGGGCATGGGCGGGGTCCGCTCGCCGTACAGCCAGGTGTTCAGGAAGGCCGCCTGGTCCTGCCCGGAGACCTCGGTGGCGAGGGCGGTGAAGTCGGCGGTCGAGGCCGTGCCGTCGGCGTGCCGGGCGACCCACTCGCGCTCCAGCCGGTCGAAGGCGGGGGCACCGATGCGCTGGCGGAGGGCGTAGAGGACCAGCGCACCGCCGTCATAGACGTTGGGCCGGAAGATGCCCTCCTTGTTGCCCTGGACGGGCGGCCTGGGAACGGCGACCGGCCCTCCTTCGACCCGCCACTGATCGGAGAGCTGGTAGGCGACCCGCATCCGGTCGTCCAGCTTCGTGCCGCCGCGCTCCTCTGCGTACAGCGCCTCGTACCAGGTGGCGTGGCCCTCGTTCAGCCAGAGGTCGGACCAGGTGCGCGGGCTGACGCTGTCGCCGAACCAGTGGTGGGCCAGCTCGTGCACCATGATCGATTCGATGTACCAGGGCGGGACGCCGGCCCGGCTGAACATGCCGCTCTCGAAGAGGGAGAGGGTCTGCGTCTCCAGCTCGAATCCGGTGGAGGCGTCGGCGACGAGCAGCCCGTAGTTCTCGAAGGGGTACGGGCCCGTTTTCCGCTCCATCCAGACGATCTGGTCCGGCGTCTTCGCCAGCCAGGGCTCCAGCGTCCCGGCGCCCTCGGCCGGCACGACGTCCCGGACGGGCAGCCCGTGCGGTCCGGTGCGCTGGGGGACGGCGTAGTGCCCGATGGAGATCTGCGCGAGCTCGGTGGCCATGGGGTGGACGGTGCGGTACGTCCATGTCGTGCGGTCGCCCTGTGTGGTGCGGCCGACGGCCAGGCCGTTGGCCACCACGGTCAGGTCCTTCGGGGCGGTGACGTGAAAGGTGAACAGCGCCTTGTCGGACGGGTGGTCGTTGCCGGGGAAGACCCGGTGGGCGCCGTCGGGCTGATTCGCCATGACCAGCCCGTCGGTCGTGGGCACCCACCCCGCATCGGTGTTGCCGCGCGGATCGCTGGTGTGGTGCACGGTCACGGTGAACGTCGCACCCTGCGGGACCGCTTGGGCCGGGGAGACGACCACGTCCTCCTGGACGGGGGCGAAGGTCGCGGGCGCGCCGTCGACCTGGACCGAACGGACCGTGCCATGGGCGAAGTCGAGGTTGAAGCGGCCCAGCGGTGCGGTGGCCTTGGCGACGATCGTCGTGACGGCGTCGAGCGGCTGGTCCTTGGCCCGGTAGTCGAAGGAGAGGTCGTACGAGGCGACGTCGTAGCCGGGGTTGCCCAGGTTCGGGAACAGCCGGTCGTCGACTCCCACTGCCGCCACGGACGGCGGGTCGGTCGCCCCGATCAGGAAGGCGGCAGCGACGACGAGGGCGGCGGCACGGCGGCACAACCACCGGCGCCGCCGGGAGGGCGTCCCGGGTGAGTGCGGCATGCGTCCACGGCTACCAGCGGGCGGACACCGCACCGTGGCGCCACGACGCCGCCACACCCATATGAGCGTCTCAAATGGTCGTACGACGATTTACTGACTCGCGAGAAGACGCCCGGAGGGCCGTCGGCCCCGGGCTCAGGGCTCCGTTCCGGGTCACAACTGCGCCGTGGCCACCGTCCGTCCGGCCCGTTCCACGTCGTAGACGCCCGGCACCCGCTTCATGGCACGCATGAGCTCGGGCAGTTGTGCTGCGTCCGGCAGCTGGAGGGTGTAGGTGTGCCGCACACGCTGCTCGTGCGGCGGCTCGACGGCGGCCGAGATGACGGCTGCGCCCTCAGCCGCAATCACCTCGGTCAGATCGGCGAGCAGATGCGGCCTGCTGAACGATTCGGCTCGCAGCGTGACCCGGTAGTCGCCGCCGCCCTCACCGTCCGGAGTGCGCCACTGCACGGTCACCCGTTCACGCCCTGCAGTGACCATCCGGGCCACTGCAGGGCACTCCGCACGGTGCACGGTCACCGCCCCGCCGCGCACGGCGAAGCCGGTCACCTCGTCCGGCGGTACGGGCGTACAGCAGCCCGCGAGGCGCACGCTCGCGGCCGCCAGCGCCGCGCCCTCGGCGACGACGGCGACCGGCCTGCGGGCCGCGGGGGCAGCGGTGCGCGGAGCAGGCTTCGGGGGCACGGGCGGGGCCGGGGGTGCTGCAGGGTCCGGCAGCGGGTGGGTGGCGAGCCAGCATCCGATGGCGATGCGGGCCGCCGGGGTGCGGGCGTGGTCGAGCCAGTCGGGAGCGGGGCCCGAAGAAGTGTCCCGGGACATCAGCAGGTGCAAGGTGTCGCCGTCGTGCAGGACCGTGCTCAGCGTCGCCAGGCGGCCGTTGACGCGGGCGCCGATGCAGCCATGCGCATCGGCGCCGTGCTGCGCGTAGGCCGCGTCGATGCAGCTCGCGCCGGCCGGGAGGCCGATCGTGCCGCCGTCGGCCCGGAAGACGGTGATCTCGCGGTCCTGGGCCAGCTCGTCGCGCAGGGAGGACCAGAAGGTGTCGGGGTCGGGGGTGGCACGCTGCCACTCCAGCAGGCGGGACAGCCAGCCCGGGCGGGTCGGGTCGGCGCGCTCGCCGTCGGCCGCGTCGGGCGCCTCCGGAGCCGCATAGGGATTGCCCAGGGCGACGACGCCGGCCTCTGCGACGCGGTGCATCTGGTGCGTGCGGATGAGCACTTCGGCCGCCTGGCCGCCGTCGCCCGCCACCGCCGTGTGCAGCGACTGGTAGAGGTTGAACTTGGGAGCGGCGATGAAGTCCTTGAACTCCGAGATGAACGGCGTGAAGCAGGTGTGCAGTTCGCCGAGGACCGCATAGCAGTCGGCGTCCTCGGCGACGAGGACGAGCAGCCGCCCCAGGTCGGACCCGCTCAGCCCGCCCCGCTTCAGACGCACCCGGTGCACGGAGACGAAATGGCGGCGGCGGACGACGACTTCGGCACTGATGCCCGCCTCGCGCAGGACGGCCCGTACGCTCCCGGCGGTCGCCTCCAGGGGATCCGGGCGGCCCGCATGGGCGAGGACGAGCTCACGGGTGCGGGCGTACTCCTCGGGGTGCAGGATCGCGAAGACCAGGTCCTCCAGCTCCGTCTTGAGCGCCTGCACGCCCAGCCGCTCGGCCAGCGGGATCAGTACGTCGCGGGTGACCTTGGCGATACGGGCCTGCTTCTCGGGGCGCATCACGCCGAGGGTGCGCATGTTGTGCAGCCGGTCGGCGAGCTTGATGGACATCACACGGACGTCGTTGCCGGTGGCGACGAGCATCTTGCGGAAGGTCTCCGGCTCGGCAGCGGCGCCGTAGTCGACCTTCTCCAGCTTGGTGACGCCGTCAACCAGGAAGCGGACCTCCTCCCCGAAGTGCTCACGCACCTGATCGAGCGTCACCTCGGTGTCCTCGACGGTGTCGTGCAGGAGGGAGGCCGTCAACGTCGTCGTCTCGGCGCCCAGTTCGGCCAGGATCAGGGTGACCGCGAGGGGGTGGGTGATGTACGGCTCGCCGCTCTTGCGGGTCTGGCCGCGGTGGGAGGACTCGGCCAGGACGTACGCGCGCCGCAGGATGTCGAGGTCGGCGCCGGGGTGGTGGCTGCGGTGGACCTTGGCGACGTGGTCGATGGCGTCGGGGAGGCGGCCGCGGGCCCCGGAGCCGCTCAGCGCGGCGCGCCCGAGCCGTCTCAGGTCGATGCGACGGCCGCGCCTGCGGCCGGGAGCACCTGCGTTCGTGGCCTCTGCGCTCATGGGCACCTCCGGCAGCGTCGACCGGCGGTCGGCTCGCGCCTCCGGACCGGTGCTTGATGCTACCGAGCCCATCACGCACCGCTGACCCGCTCTCGCCCAGAGTGAAACGGATCACCCATTCGAGGGAGCTCGGCACCGGAACCCGGTGCCGGGGCGCCGTTCGTGCAGGGGCGTCAGCCGGCGGCCGACAGCCAGGAGGCGTCGAACACGCCCTCCGCGACGATCACTGCGGGACCCGTCATCTCGACCGTCCCGTCCGGGCTCTCGCTGATGACCAGGCGTCCGCCGGGCACGTCCACGGTGTACGTCGCCGGGGTGCCGGTGACCGCCGGATCGGCGCCGTCCCTGCGGGCGGCCGCGACCATCACCGCGCAGGCGCCGGTGCCGCAGGAGCGCGTCTCGCCGGAGCCGCGCTCATGGACGCGCAGGGCGACGTGGCGCGGGCCGCGGTCGACGACGAACTCCACGTTGGTGCCGTCCGGGTAGGCGGCGGCCGGGGTGACGAGGGGGGCGGTGAACAGGTTTCCCGCGTCCGTGAGATCGCCGACGAAGGCGACGGCGTGGGGATTGCCCATGTTGACGTTGCGCGCGGGCCAGGTGCGCTCGCCGACGGTGACCGTGACCTCGCCCTCGGGCAGCAGGGCGCGGCCCATGGTGACGGTGATCCCGCCCGGCTCGCCGGAGGGGCCCGGCTTGGCTATGTGGGCCTGCCGGATGCCGGCACGGGTCGCGATCGCGAGGTCGCCGGCCTCCGCGAGGCCTGCCTGCTCGAGGTAGCGGGCGAAGACGCGGACGCCGTTGCCGCACATCTCGGCGATGCTGCCGTCGCTGTTGCGGTAGTCCATGAACCACTCGGCCTCGCCGGCCATCGCGTGCGCCTCGGGGTGCGCGGCGGACCGGACGACCCGCAGGACGCCGTCGGCGCCGATGCCGGCACGGCGGTCGCACAGCCGGGCGACGTCGGCCGGGGACAGCTCGATGCGGCCCTCGTGGTCGGGGACGATCACGAAGTCGTTCTCGGTGCCGTGGCCCTTGAGGAAGGCGATCTGCGCAGTGCTCACCCTTAGATGGTACGAGGCGCCTGTGACAGCCCCCGCAGCCGGGCGGTCAGCGCAGGCGGGCCACCCGCCAGACGGCGAGCACGACCATGACGGCCACCATGACGGTGTACATGCCCACGTACCGCCAGTCCGGCCGGCGGCCGGAGCCGCGCGGCGGAAGGCCCGGCCAGGTGTAGCCCACGCGGCGCGCGGCCATCACGCCCCAGCCCGCGGCGCAGCAGCTGAGCAGCAGGCCCAGCATGGCGACGACAGGGCCGCCGTCGCCGAACTCGAAGGCCAGCGGGAAGGCGAACATCAGCGAGCCGACGGCGGCGAGCACGACGATCGGTGCGAGCTGCCACAGACGCAGCCTGCGCTGCGGGCGCAGCTCGCGGAACGACGCGGGCACCGTGCTCTCCGGCACGCTCCCGGGCACGTCCTCGGGGCCGTCCGGCGTCAGCGCTTCCGGCTCTCCCCCGGCCACCGGGGGGTGCCCTCCGCGCTGCGGTTGCTGCGGTCTGTCGCGAGGGCCGGCCTCCATCGCCACGCGCCCTCCCAGACTCGGACTTCACGGCTCGATCGAAGCTTGATGATGGCACGCCCGGACGGTCCGTCATGTCGCCCGGAGCGTCCCGATGCCATCACGTGATCAGGCTGTAATCGCCCGTTCGACCAACGCCAGCGCTTTCTGCGGGAGTTCCGCACGCCGGTCGGCGGCACCGTTCAGCCACAGGACCCGGCTGTCCCTGCGGAACCACGAGTCCTGGCGGCGCGCGAACCTCTTGGTGGCGCGTACGGTCTCGGCGCGCGCCTCGTCCTCGGTGCACTCCCCCGCGAGGAACGCGAGCACCTGCTGGTAGCCGAGCGCGCGGGAGGCCGTGAGTCCCTCGCGGAGCCCCTCGCGCTCCAGCGCCCGCACCTCGTCCACGAGTCCGGCCTCCCACATGCGGTCCACCCGCAGTGTGATGCGCTCGTCCAGCTCGGGCCGCTCGACGTCGACACCGATCTGCACGGCGTCGTACACGGGGCGCTCGCCCGGCAGGTTCGCGGTGAAGGGCCGGCCGGTGATCTCGATGACTTCCAGGGCGCGCACGATGCGCCGGCCGTTGCCGGGCAGGATCGCGCGGGCGGCGTCCGGGTCGGCGGCGGCCAGCCGGGTGTGCAGGGCGCCGGGGCCGAGCTCCGCCAGCTCGCCCTCCAGCCTGGCCCGGACGGCCGGGTCGGTGCCGGGGAACTCGAGGGCGTCGATGGTGCCCTTGATGTAGAGGCCCGAGCCGCCGACGAGCACGGGGGTGCGTCCTTCGGCGAGCAGCCGGTCGATCTCCGCGCGGGCCAGGCGCTGGTACTCGGCGACGCTGGCCGTCTCCGTGACGTCCCAGATGTCGAGCAGGCGGTGCGGCACCCCCTGCCGCTCGGCCTCGGTGAGTTTGGCGGTGCCGATGTCCATGCCGCGGTAGAGCTGCATGGAGTCGGCGTTGACGACCTCGCCGCCGAGGTGCTGGGCCAGGGCCACGCCCAGATCGGACTTGCCGGCCGCCGTGGGACCGACGACGGCGATGACCCGGGGTGCGGGAACTGCGTTTTTCACCGGTTCAGTGTCCCAAACATCGGGAGTGCCCCACGAACGAGCGACGTGACGCGACGCCGACGGCCTCGTTGCCTGTTGCGAGGTTCCGAGAGCCGGTTCACGGACCGGTGTCCGGGAGCGGCGCAATGAGGCGCTCCGGACGGCGCGGGATTTCGCTCACACCAGTAAGGTTATGGAGTAGATATGGGCGTGTTTTCAAGGTTTCGCCGCAAGTCGTCCTCGGCGTCAACGGAAGAGGCCGCGACTGCCACTCTGACGGCGGAATCCGCCGACGCCGCCGAGACGGCCGAAGCGAAGCCGGAGGAGGCAGCCCCGGAGCAGGCGGCCGAGGCCGAGGGCGGCGCCGAGGACGAGGCTGCCGAGGGAGTGGACATCCCGAAGCAGCAGTCCGCGGACCAGGCGGCCGACAGCGAAGCCGGGGAGAGCGCCCGCAAATGACGGCTTGAACGAGGAAAGACGAAGGCGGTTTCCATGGGCCTGTTGGACAATCTCAAGGCGAAGCTCGACCCGCTCAAGGACAAGGCGGCAGACCTCGCGCAGCAGCACGGGGGCAAGATCGAGCAGGGGCTGGAGAAGGCTGCCAAGGCGGTCGACGAGAAGACCAAGGGCAAGTACAGCAGCCAGATCGAGACCGGCACGGGCAAGGCCAAGGACGCTCTCGGCCGACTCGCCGAGGGCGGCGAGAAGGGCAGCGGTACGGGCTCCGGAACCTCCTGAGACCTCGTCGGCGGACGGCCGTGGAGCGGGTGCTCCACGGCCGTCGCCATGTCCGCCCTCAGGACCAGGCGGCCACCAGGTAGCCCACGCCGTACGGCGCCTCGTCGTGGAGCAGCGCGCCGCTCAGCCCGGTGCCCTCGGCCGCGCCCGCGAGCACCTGCCAGGGGGCGCGTCCGGCGGCCTGGAGCTCGGCGGCCAGCCGTGCGTCCAGCGCGGCCAGTGCGGCGGTGTCGGCGGCTCCCAGGGCGCGTGCCGCCTCCGCGTCGAAGGGCCGGGCGCGCTCGTCGAGGTAGCCGGGGGCCTTCAGGCTCCGGCAGGCGCTGCCGTCGCCCATCACCAGCAGTGCCGTGCGCGCCGCGCCGTCGGCCAGCTCCCGGCCCAGCTCCAGGCAGCGTCCGGGCTCCAGCGGCTCCTCGACCGCCAGGCCCTCCACGGGCGCGGCCGACCAGCCCGTGCGCCCCAGCAGCCAGGCGGCCACGGCCAGGGACGTCGGCAGCTCGCGCTCGCCGGCCGGTCCGCCGGTCCCGAGCTGCACCTGCACGTCCACGCCGAAGCCGAGGAACGAACCGACCGCGCCCTGCGGGTGCGTGCTGCGGCCCTCCGGTCCGGCGGGCCCGACGACGACCAGCCGGTCGGGACGAGCAGCGGCGAGCACGGCCACGGCGTCGAGACAGGCGGCTCGCAGCCCGTCCAGCTCGGCCGCGGCACCGGCGGCCACCTCCGGGACGAGGAGCGGCGGACAGGGGCATACGGCGGCGGCGACGAGCATGCGGCGAACGATACGCCCCGCCGCCCGGGCTCCGCCGTGGCGGGCCGGGTGACGGGGCGGAATCGGCCTGAGCGGATCAGTCGCAGCCGCAGCCGGCGGAGGCCGGGGCCGGGGAGGGAGCGGGGGCGCCGATGGCCGGGATGCCCAGCATCACGCCCTGCGGCTTGGCCGCCTCCGCGGCGTTGCGCTTCTCCCACGCGTCACCCGCGCGCGTGCGGCGCACGGCCTGGGCCGGGCCTTCGGCGAGCAGGTGGTGCGGGGCGGCGTAGGTGATGTCGACGGTGACCACGTCGCCCGGGCGGACCGGCTCGGCGGGCTTGGTGAAGTGCACCAGGCGGTTGTCGGGGGCCCGGCCGGACAGCCGCTGCGTCGCGTCGTCCTTGCGGCCCTCGCCCTCGGCGACCATGACCTCCAGCGTGCGGCCGACCTGCTTCTTGTTCTCCTCCCAGGAGATCTCCTCCTGGAGGGCCACCAGACGCTCGTAGCGCGCCTGCACGACCTCCTTGGGGATCTGGTCGTCCATCTCGGCGGCCGGCGTGCCGGGGCGCTTGGAGTACTGGAAGGTGAAGGCGTTCGCGAAGCGGGCCTCGCGGACCACGTGCATGGTCTGCTCGAAGTCCTCCTCGGTCTCGCCGGGGAAGCCCACGATGATGTCGGTGGAGATGGCGGCGTCCGGCATGGCGGCGCGCACCTTCTCGATGATGCCGAGGAAGCGCTCCTGGCGGTACGAGCGGCGCATCGCCTTGAGGACGGTGTCCGAGCCGGACTGGAGCGGCATGTGCAGCTGGTGCATCACGTTCGGCGTCTCGGCCATGGCGGCGATCACGTCGTCGGTGAAGTCGCGCGGGTGGGGCGAGGTGAAGCGGACGCGCTCCAGACCCTCGATCTGGCCGCAGGCGCGCAGCAGCTTGGAGAACGCCTCGCGGTCGCCCATGTCGGAGCCGTAGGCGTTGACGTTCTGACCGAGGAGGGTGATCTCGCTGACGCCCTCGGCGACGAGCGCCTCGACCTCGGCGAGGATGTCGCCGGGGCGGCGGTCCTTCTCCTTGCCACGCAGCGCCGGGACGATGCAGAACGTGCAGGTGTTGTTGCAGCCGACGGAGATGGACACCCAGGCCGCGTACGCGCTCTCGCGCCGCGTCGGCAGCGTCGAGGGGAACGCCTCCAGCGACTCGGCGATCTCGACCTGCGCCTCTTCCAGGACGCGGGCGCGCTCCAGCAGGACAGGCAGCTTGCCGATGTTGTGCGTGCCGAAGACCACGTCGACCCAGGGGGCCCGCTTGACGATGGTGTCGCGGTCCTTCTGGGCGAGGCAGCCGCCGACGGCGATCTGCATGCCGGGCCGCTTCGTCTTCATCGGGGCCAGCCGGCCGAGATTGCCGTACAGCTTGTTGTCGGCGTTCTCCCGCACCGCGCAGGTGTTGAAGACGACGACGTCGGCGTCACCCTCGGCGGTGCCCTCGGGCGCGCGGACGTAGCCCGCATCCTCCAGCAGGCCGGACAGCCGCTCGGAGTCATGGACGTTCATCTGGCACCCGTAGGTGCGCACCTCGTATGTCTTCGCACTCATCTCAATCGACCAGGGTACGTGGTCGTCCGGACAGCTCGCCTCTTCCGTCGGCCCGGCCCCTCCCCGCCCCTTCTCTGCTCTTCCCGGCCGCCGGGCGGACTGGCAGGATCCGCCCATGGCTCCCCGACCACCGCATCCGGCCAGGCGCTGCCTCTTGAGGACGGGCGCGGTGGCCGCTGCGGTGCTCGTGCTGCTGGTGTGGTGGCTGCTGCCGTCGGACCGGCGGCCGGTGCCGGGCGGGCGGATCTCCGTTGCGACGGGCGCCCCGAGTGGCGTGTACGCGAAGTACGGCACGCTCCTGAAAGAGGATCTGGCGCGGGACCTGCCCGATCTGGACGTCACCATCCGCTACAGCCGGGGCTCGCCCGACAACATCCGGCTGCTCACGTCGGGCAGGGCCGACTTCGTCCTGGCTGCCTCCGACGCGGTGGCCGCCTACCTGGACGAGGAGCAGCCGGGTGCCCACCGCCTGCGCGCGTGCGCGCGGCTGTACGACGACTACATACACCTCGTGGTCCGCAAGGACTCGCCGGTGCAGTCCGCGCGGGACCTGAAGGGGCTGCGCATCGGGGTGGGCGCCGACGAGTCGGGCGTCCAGCTGATCAGCCGACGGCTGCTGGCCGCTGCGCAGCTCGACTTCGACAGGGACGTCAGGCCCGTGCGGGTCGGCCTCGACAAAGCAATCGCGCTGCTGGAGAGCGGCGAGCTGGATGCGTTCTTCTGGTCCGGCGGGCTGCCCACCACCGCCATCGGATCGCTCGGCAAGAGAACGCCCGTCCGGCTGGTCCAGCTCGGCGACCTGGTCGGCCCGCTGCACGCTCAGGGCCCTCAGATGCGTTTCTACCGGGCCGCTGTGATGCCGGTGGACGCCTATCCGGAGCTGCACGCCGCCGGGGCGGTGAACACCATCGCGGTGGCGAACCTCCTGCTGACTCTGGACAGCACCGACCCGGAGCTCACCGAGGGCATCACCCGGACGGTCATCCGAAGCCGCGACCGCATCGGCACGTACGTCCACGCGGCACAGAAAGTGGACCTCCGGACGGCCGTCTTCACCGACCCGGTGCAGCTGCACGCGGGTGCGCGGCGCTATTACGTGTCGGTCAAGCCCTGACGTCCTCCCCCGCCGTGCGCGGCACGGTGATGGTCACCCGCAGTCCGCGGGGATCGTTCCGGGCGTACGAGAGGGTGGCGCCGCCCGCGGCCAGGAGGGCGCGCGAGATGGACAGGCCGAGACCGGATCCGGAGACGTTCTGGTGCCGGCTGCTGCGCCAGAAGCGGTCGCCGATGCGGGCGAGTTCGTCGTCGGCCAGGCCGGGCCCCTCGTCGGCGACGGTGACGGTGATGCGGTCGGTCGCGGCCTCGACGACGACTTCGACGCGGGCCTCCGCAGGCGTGAACTTGAGGGCGTTGTCGACGACCGCGTCGAGCGCACTGGAGAGGGCGATCGGATCGGCCCAGCCGGTCACCGCGGCGGGGCCGCGGCAGGCGAGCGCGACGCGCTCCCGGACGGCGACGGGGGTCCAGGCGTCCAGCCGGTCGTGGACGAGCTCGGCGATGTCGGTCACCTGCAGATCGGCGTCGGCGTGCTCGGCCAGTGCAAGGTCCAGCAGGTCGTCCAGGACGTGTGCCAGCCGTTGTCCCTCCGTCCGCACGGAGACCACCTCGTCGTGGCTCTCGGGGAGGTCGAGCGCCAGCAGGTCGATGCGCAGCAGCAGTGCGGCGAGCGGGTTGCGGAGCTGGTGCGAGGCGTCGGCGACGAACGCCCGCTGTTGTTCCAGGACGTTCTCGACGTTGTCGGCCATCTCGTTGAACGACCGGGCCAGGCGGCGCAGTTCGGGCGGTCCGGAGTCGGCGGCCACCCGGGAGTTCATCCGGCCCGTGGCTATGCCGTGGGCGGCCGCGTCGAGGGTGCGGACCGGGCGCAGCACCCATCCGGTGAGCCGGAAGGCGGCCCCGACCGCCACCAGCATGGCCGCGGTCTCACCGGCTGCGAGCACCAGCCAGCGGTGCATGATCCGCGAACGCAGCCTCCCGGTGGGCGAGTCGGTGACGACGACCGCGACGACGTCGCCGTCCCGGATGACGGGCGACGCGACGGTGAGCCGGCTGGGCCGCCAGGGCCAGACCTGCTGGGGGTCGTGGCTGCGACGGCCCGCGAGGGCCTCCTGGAAGGCCTGGCCGCCCTCCCCGGCGGGCGGTACGGACCAGTCGGCGGGGGCGACGGCCATGGCCTTGCTGTTGCGGTAGAAGACACCGGCCCGTATGCCGTAGAGGTCTTGGTAGCGGGCGAGTTCGGCCTGCAGGGTGCGCAGCCGTTCGTCCGCCGCCGCAGCGGGTTCGAGGGCGCTGGTGGTGACGAACTGTGCGAGCGCGGCGAAGCGGGCGGTGTCGTCGATGCGGTCGACGACCACGCGCTGCTGCTGCACGGCGGCCATGCCGGCGCCGAGCGGCAGGCCGAGGGCGAGCAGCACGCCTGCCATAAGGACGATGAGCAGCGGCAGCAGTCTGGTGCGCACGGGCGGGTACGGCCCTCACGCCGGGACGACGAGCCGGTAGCCGACGCCCCGGACCGTCTCGATGAGCGCGGGCATATGCAGCTTGGAGCGGAGCGAGGCCACGTGCACCTCGAGCGTGCGTCCGGTCCCCTCCCAACTGGTGCGCCACACCTCGCTGATGATCTGCTCGCGCCGGAAGACCACTCCGGGTCGCTGGGCGAGCAGCGCCAGCAGATCGAACTCCTTGCGGGTGAGCGGGACGGCGGTGCCGTTCACGGCGACACGGCGGGTGGGCACCTCGATGGTGACGGGCCCCAGCCGCAGCGCGTTCGGCCCGCCGGGGTCGTGCTGCCCGGCCGGGGGGCTCTCGGCGGGCGGCGTGCGCCGGGCGACGGCGTGGATGCGGGCGAGCAACTCCCCGGTGTCGTAGGGCTTGACCACGTAGTCGTCGGCTCCGAGGTTGAGGCCGTGGATCTTCGAGCGGGTGTCCGCCCGGGCCGTGACCATGATGACGGGCGTGGCCGTGCGTTTGCGGATCCTGTCGCAGACCTCGAAGCCGTCCTGGCCGGGCAGCCCGAGGTCGAGCAGGACGACTCCGAACGGCACGCCCGTCGCGGGCAGCAGGGCCTGGAGCGCCTCTTCGCCGCTGCGGGCGTGGGTGACGTCGAAGCCGTGCCGGGCGAGGACGGCCGACAGGGCAGCGGCGACATGATCGTCGTCCTCCACGAGCAGCAGTCTCATCGGCCCTCCGCGCGGCTGGTGCGGCAACACCGCATCCACGCCGATGGATGCCCGGTGCGTCAAGAGGGTTCTGCCCGCCGGGGGCCTTCCGTTATGCAGCCGGTACCCCTGTACGGCAGGAGACCTTGTGTCCACATGGTGTCCGCTCGAAGCCGGATCGTTATGCTCAATTTCAGCTCAGATGTAATGACGCTGGTCGTTGCGGCTCATTAGGGTCCTCCCCAACCGAGGAGGACGGAGCGAGGAACGCCGATGAGCGAGGTATCGGTGACCAAGGACGCGGCTCCTGCCGCGGATGCACTGGTCGTCCTGAGCAAGGTCAACAAACACTTCGGCGCGCTGCATGTGCTCCAGGACATCGATCTGACCATCGCGCGCGGTGAGGTCGTGGTGGTCATCGGCCCCTCGGGGTCGGGGAAGTCGACGCTGTGCCGGACGATCAACCGGCTGGAGACCACGGACTCGGGCTCCATCACCGTCGACGGCCGGCCGCTGCCCCAGGAGGGGAAGGAACTGGCGCGGCTGCGGGCGGATGTGGGGATGGTCTTCCAGTCCTTCAACCTCTTCGCCCACAAGACGGTTCTGGAGAACGTGACGCTGGGGCAGACCAAGGTCCGCAGGAAGGACCGCAGGGAGGCCGAGGCCGCCGCCCGGAGCCTGCTGGAGCGGGTCGGTGTGGGCGGCCAGGCGGACAAGTACCCCGCCCAGCTCTCCGGCGGACAGCAGCAGCGGGTCGCCATCGCCCGCGCACTGGCCATGGATCCCAAGGTGATGCTCTTCGACGAGCCGACCTCGGCCCTGGACCCGGAGATGATCAACGAGGTGCTGGAAGTCATGCAGCAGCTCGCCCGGGACGGCATGACGATGGTCGTCGTCACCCACGAGATGGGCTTCGCACGCTCCGCCGCCCACCGGGTGGTCTTCATGGCGGACGGCCGGATCGTCGAGGAAGCACGCCCGGACCAGTTCTTCAGCAACCCCCGCAGCGACCGCGCCAAGGACTTCCTCTCGAAGATCCTGCACCACTGACCGCTCCGCCCGAGCCCTCCGCCCTTCTGCGGACGGTCCGTTCCAAACCTCCCTTGTGCTTCTCCTCGCTGTGCCTCTCCCCGCCGCACCGAAGGCCGGGCAACGCCCGCAGACGCAAAGGAAGTTCTTCATGAAGCTCCGCAATACCGCTGCAGCGGCCGTCGTGGTGCTGGCGCTCGCCGCGTCCGCGACCGCGTGCGGCAAGTCGGGCAGCCCGAACGACGACAAGAGCGACAAGGCGTCCGGCGGCGCGTCGGCCCCGGCGGTGCCGACGTATCCGGTGAACACTTCGGCCGACGTCAAGGGATCGTCGGTCTTCGAGAAGATCAAGGGCAAGACCATCACGATCGGCACCAAGGCCGACCAGCCCGGCCTGGGTTACGAGAACCCGGGCACCAAGAAGCGCACCGGCTTCGACGTGGAGATCGCCCGGATGATCGCGGCCGATCTGGGGTTCGACGAGAAGCACATCACGTTCAAGACGGTGCCCTCGGAGGCCCGGGAGACGCAGATCGCGAGCGGCGGCGTCGATCTGTACGTCGGCACGTACACGATCAACGACGAGCGCAAGAAGCAGGTCGGCTTCGCCGGCCCGTACTACATCGCCGGCCAGGACCTCCTCGTCAAGGCCGACAGCCCCGTCAAGGGCCCGGAGGACCTCAAGGGCAAGAAGGTCTGCTCGGCCACCGGCTCCACCCCGCTGCAGCGCATCAAGGAGCCCAAGTACGGCGTCGCCGAGGCCAAGGCACAGCAGGGCTACCAGCTGTGCGTCCAGGACCTCGTCAACGGCACCGTCGACGCCGTCACCACCGACGACTCGATCCTCAAGGGCTACGCAGCCGAGAACAAAGGCGCACTCAAGGTCGTCGGCAACCCCTTCTCCAAGGAGCCCTACGGCGTCGGCCTGAAGAAGGACGACACGGCGCTGCGCGAGGCGGTGGACAAGGCCATCGAGGCGCACGAGAAGAACGGCGACTGGAAGAAGGCGTACGACGCCACGCTGGGGCTCTCCGGCACTCCGGCGCCCACGCCGCCCGCGATCGAGCGGTACTGACCGGCAGCATGCGATTCCCGGAGAGTTGATGTGAACGTTCTGTCGGACAACTTCGCGAT
Organism: Streptoverticillium reticulum; assembly: GCF_047456005.1. Lineage (NCBI taxonomy): Bacteria > Bacillati > Actinomycetota > Actinomycetes > Kitasatosporales > Streptomycetaceae > Streptomyces > Streptoverticillium reticulum. The sequence continues at coordinate 2,436,730 of NZ_CP179755.1, forward strand.
GTTCCGCGAAGGGTTTCTCGGCACCGTCGAACTGACGGCGCTCAGCGGCCTGCTCGCCCTGGTGCTGGGCACCCTCGTCGCGGCGTTCCGCGTCTCTCCGGTGCCGGCACTGCGCGCGTTCGGCACGGCATGGGTGACGCTCCTGCGCAATACCCCGCTGGTGCTGCTGTTCCTCGCCGTCACCCTGGGGCTGCCGGCGCTCGGTCTGAAGGGGTGGGATTCCTTCTGGCTGGCCGTGCTGGCGCTGGGGTGTTACACCTCGGCGTTCATCTGTGAGGCGGTCAGGTCGGGGATCAATGCGGTGCCGGTGGGGCAGGCGGAGGCCGCCCGGTCGATCGGGATGACCTTCGGGCAGACGTTGACGCAGATCGTGCTCCCGCAGGCCACCCGCACCGCGATACCGCCCATCGGCAGCCTGCTGATCGCCCTCGCCAAGAACACCGCGATCGCCTCGGGCTTCAACGTCAGCGAGCTCGGTTCCGTGCAGAAGACCCTCAACGCCGCGGCGGGCTACAACATTTACGTGATCTTCCTGTGGATCGCGCTCTGCTACATCATCATCACGTTCACGATCAGCGGCCTCTTCCGGCTGCTGGAGAACCGGCTGGCGGTGGCCCGATGAGCACCAGCGTCCTCTACGACGTCCCCGGCCCGCGGGCGCGGGTGCGCAACCGGGTCTACGGTGTCCTGGCCACCGCCGTGCTGCTCGGCCTGATCGCTTTCGCCGTCTACCGCCTGGATGCCACGGGGCAGTTCCAGGGCGGGCTGTGGAGTGCCTACGAGTACACCGACACCCAGCAGCGGATCGTCGACGGCCTGCTCACCACGCTCAAGACCTTCGCCATCGCCGCCGTCCTGTCGCTCGCACTCGGTGCTGTGCTGGCCACCGCCCGGCTGTCCGACCACCGGCCGGTGCGCTGGGCGGCCACCGTGCTCGTGGAGTTCTTCCGGGCCATGCCGCTGCTCATCATGATCTTCCTGCTCTACGCAGCCGTCTTCACCTCCGACCCGATGTGGGCCCTGGTCATCGGCCTGACCCTCTACAACGGCTCGGTGCAGGCGGAGATCTTCCGCTCCGGCATCAACGCCGTGCCCAGGGGCCAGAGCGAGGCGGCGTCCGCGCTCGGGCTGCGCAAGACCCAGGTGATGACATCCGTGCTCGTGCCGCAGGCCGTACGCACCATGCTGCCCTCGATCATCAGCCAGCTCGTCGTCACCCTCAAGGACACCTCACTCGGCTTCATCATCCTCTACGAGGAACTCCTGTTCGTCGGCAAGTCCTTCGCCCAGCAGACACCACCCGTGAACGGCGTCTACGCCTTCATCCCCATGGTCATCGTCTTCGGATCGATCTACGTACTGCTGTGCCTGGCACTGTCGTCCGTCGCCACGTGGGTCGAACGGCGCACGAAGCGCTCGCGCAAGGGCACTCCGCCTCCCCTGGCCGCCACCGGTGCGACCGTCATGGCCGATCCCGGCCACAGCGCCGCCGGGGGCGGCCCGGGCGCCTCCGGCGCGGACGTCCCCAAGGCCGACTGATCCGGCCGCCGCTGACGCCCCGTCGGTTGCTCCGGACCGGCGGGGCGCACGCGTACGGCGCGCCGCGGCAAAGCCGTTGATCACTTGACGCAAGCAGCAGCAATGGGTTGCATACGTTCTGTGATCGCGCACCGTTTTCCCCCTGGCAGTCCCTGTACGTCCCGTACGCACCACGCCGGTGCAGGGACCGTCGGCCGCCGCCGCGCACGTCAGGGGGCCGTGCCGTGGACCCGGTGATCGTCGTCGGGGCCGGCCCGGTCGGTCTCGCCCTGGCCCTGGCCCTCGCCCGGTACGAGGTCCCCGTGGTCGTCCTGGACGAGACCGCGGAGGAGGACCACGAAGAACGGCGCCCGGCCCGCACGGTCGTACTGCGGCCGGAGACCGCCGCCCTGCTGGAACGGCTCGGCTGCGCCACGACGGAGGGCGCCCGGTGGACGGGCTGGCGGACCCTGCACCGCAGGACCGTGACACTGCAGATGCCGTTCGGGGCCTCCGGGGATGCCGAGAAGGAGGACGAGGCGGCGGACCCGGCCCCGGGAGAACCGTCTCCGCTGCACCTGCCCCAGCACGCGCTCATGCGGGAGCTGCGGGCCGCGCTCGCCGGAGCCGACGGCGTGACGATCGCCCGCGGTCATCGTCTGACCATCCTGACGCAGGATGCCTCCGGCATCACCGCACGCACCCGGAGCGACAACAGCGAGGCGTGGCGGGCGAGTTACCTGGTCGGCTGCGACGGCGCCCGCTCGGTGGTCCGCAAGCTCACCGGTGCCCGCTTCCCCGGGCGCACGGCCGTGGAGCGGTTCGCGGTCGCGGCCCTGCGCACCGAACTGCCCTGGCCGGGCGAGGCGGTGCTGCACCGTGCGCCTCCGCGCGGATGCGAGGTGACGGCCCGCCCGCTGCCGGGCGGGGTGTGGCGGCTCGACTGGCTGTTGCCGCCGGACGGCGGACTGGTCACCCCCGATGCCCTGCTGGCCCACATCGACGACTCGCTGGCGCTGTGGTGCGGCGAGACGCCGGCGTACGAACTGCTGGACACCGGGGTGCACGCCGTGCACCACCGCCTCGCGCGCCGCTGGCGCAGCGGGCGCACCTTCCTCGCCGGGGACGCCGCGCACCTGCTGGGGGCCCTGGGCACCCAGGGTCTGGACGAGGGGCTGCAGGACGCCGGCAACCTCGCCTGGAAGCTGGCACTCGCCTGGCACCACGGCGCCTCGGACGCGCTGCTCGACAGCTACCAGTCCGAGCGGCGGGCGACGATCGTGGCCCGGCTGCGCGCCGCCGACCGCGCGCTGCCGTCGGTGCGCGCCGAGGGCGGATGGCGCACGGTGCGGCGCGCGATGGTGCCGGGCGCCGCACGCACCCACGATCTCCTGCTCACCGAGGGCCACTTGGGGCGCGGGGCGCTCGGCGCGCTGCCGGTGTACGCCCGTACGCCCCTGACGCCGGCCGCACCGCCCGCGGGGGCCGTGCCGGTCGGGACGGAGGTGGGCGAGCGGGTCGCCGACGTGCCGGTGACGGATCCGGAAGGGGCGGAAGTACTGCTGCACGAACGGCTCGGCGGCGATCTGCTGGTGGTTCTGGTGGCCCCAGGGACGGGGGTGTGGGAGCGGCGGCACTGGCTCGGGGCGGGACTGATGCCGAGGCTCGCGGCGGCGGTCTCCGCACTGCCCATGCGGGCCGAACTGCTGGTCGCCGAAGGGTATCCGGGAGCTGCCGCGCACACCGTGCTGGTGGTGCGCCCGGACGGGCATCTGGTGGCGGCGCTGGCCGGAGTGCGGCCCGCGGAGCTGTACGCGTGCGCGGACGCCGCCAGGGGCGGAGCGGCGGGCGGTCCGGCGGCGTCCGCGCCCGAGGAGCACGAGGAGGCGGCCGGCGGGGCGGCCAGTGAGGCTACGGCCAACCGTTGACCCGCCCGTTCCGTCATGGTTGAGTCCGGAGTGTGACCGACAGCAGCATGCTCTTCTGGCGGAGGGTCCATCTGGACCTCGTCCGCTATGCGGGCTGCGTCTGTCGTCCGTCCTGTTGATCCGCTCCCCTGCGCGCCCTGCCGGCACGTCCGCCCCTGCGGGTGCCGGGTGCTGCGCATTTCCTTCGCGATCACCCAGGACGGTCCCTGTGTCTTCTCTCCTTCCTTCTTCCACCGCGTCCGCCGTGCCCGCCGCACCCGATGCACCGCCAAGTCGGCCTCGGGCCAAGGAACTTCTCACCTTCGCGCGCCGCGTCGCGGCCGACGCGGAGCTCGTCGCCTCGCTGCCGCTCGACCTTCAGGGGCGCACCTGGATCCGCCTGGAGGGGCCGGGCGGCAGCGAGGCGTGGCTCATCGGCTGGCCGCCCGGCGCGGGCACCGGCTGGCACGACCACGGCGGTTCGTACGGCGCCTTCGCCACGGCAGTGGGCCGGCTGACCGAGCAGTCGCTCGCCGCCCGGCTGCCCACCGAGGGCTGGAAGCTGCTGGAACTCGCCGACGGCATCGACCGTGAGCAGCACCTGGAGGGCGGCAACGGGCGGGCCTTCGGGCCGCATCACGTGCACCAGGTGTTCAACGCCTCGGCGGAGCACGCGGTGTCCGTGCACGCCTATTACCCGCCGCTGCCGATGATGCGGCGTTATCACCGCAGTGGGCAGGTGCTCAGGCTGGAGCAGGTCGAGTGGGCGCAGGAGTGGGCATGAAGGTGGAGGAGCTGCTGGCCGAGGCCCGGGCGGGGCTCGACCGGCTCGAACCGGTGGAAGCGGCCGCCGTCCAGGCCGAAGGCGGGCTGCTGGTCGACATCCGCTACGCGGCACTGCGGGAACGGGACGGCACTATCCCGGGGGCGCTGGTGGTGGAGCGCAACGAGCTGGAGTGGCGGATGGACCCGGCCTGCGCCCACCGTGCGGCCGAGGCCACCGGGCACGACCTGCGCGTGGTCGTCATCTGCGACGAGGGGTACGCCTCCAGCCTGGCGGCGGTCTCCCTGCACCGGCTCGGGCTGCGGCACGCCACGGACGTGACCGGAGGCTTCCGGGCGTGGCGTGCGGCGGGACTGCCGGTGCAGCCGCCCGGGCCCCGGCCCTCCGGGGACGGGACGCCGCCGGAGGGTGGCCGGCTTCCGGGCTGGGGTCAGTCGCCGGGCAGGTAGTGCTCGAGCAGCTCGGGGTCCTCGCCCTCCTCCTCGAGGGCCCGGCGTACCACGCGCAGGGCGAGACCCTCGGAGTACCCCTTGCGGGCCAGCATCCCGACGAGCCGGCGCAGCCGCTTCTCGCGATCCATGCCGCGGGTGCTGCGCAGCTTGCGCCCGACCAGCTCGCGGGCCGTGTGCTCCTCCTGCTCGGGGTCGAGCTGCCCCACCGCCTCGTCGATCAGCGCGGAGTCCACGCCCTTGGTGCGGAGTTCGCGCGCCAGGGCACGGCGAGCCAGCCCGCGGCCGCGGTGCCGGGACTCCACCCAGGCCCCGGCGAAGGCCGCGTCGTCGATCAGTCCGACGTCCTCGAACCGGGAGAGCACCTCCTCGGCCGCCTCGGCCGGTATGCCGCGCTTGGCCAGGGCGTCGGCGAGCTGTCTGCGGGTGCGGGGGGATCCGGTGAGCAGGCGCAGGCAGATCGCCCGCGCCTGCTCCTCCGGGGACGGGGGCGCCCCGTCCCCGGCCCTCGACGGGTGGGGGACGCTCCCGTCCGTACGGTCGCCCGCATGCGGCTCCAGCCGGCCGGCTCGCCATGTCCTCGTTCCGGACATGGCGGGCTAGCTCTTGGCCGTGGCCTTGGCGGCCTTGCCCGTGGCCTTGGCCGGGGCCGGGACGGACTTGGCGGGCTCGCTCGCGGCGGCGTCCGCGCCGGGCTCGGCCTCCGGTGCCTCGGGCCGGGTGCCCACGCCGAGCTTCTCCTTGATCTTCTTCTCGATCTCGTTGGCGAGGTCGGGGTTGTCCTTGAGGAAGTTGCGGGCGTTCTCCTTGCCCTGGCCGAGCTGGTCGCCCTCGTAGGTGTACCAGGCGCCGGCCTTGCGGATGAAGCCGTGCTCCACGCCCATGTCGATCAGGCCGCCCTCGCGGCTGATGCCCTGGCCGTAGAGGATGTCGAACTCGGCCTGCTTGAAGGGGGGCGCGACCTTGTTCTTGACGACCTTGCAGCGGGTGCGGTTGCCGACCGCCTCCGTGCCGTCCTTCAGGGTCTCGATGCGGCGGATGTCGATACGCACCGAGGCGTAGAACTTGAGCGCGCGGCCACCGGTCGTGGTCTCCGGGGAGCCGAACATCACGCCGATCTTCTCGCGGAGCTGGTTGATGAAGATGGCGGTGGTCTTGGACTGGTTCAGCGCGCTGGTGATCTTCCGGAGCGCCTGGCTCATCAGCCGGGCCTGGAGACCCACGTGCGAGTCGCCCATCTCGCCCTCGATCTCCGCGCGCGGCACCAGGGCCGCCACGGAGTCGATGACGATCAGATCGAGCGCGCCGGAGCGGACCAGCATGTCGACGATCTCCAGAGCCTGCTCGCCGTTGTCCGGCTGGGACAGGATCAGGTTGTCGATGTCGACCCCGAGCTTCTTGGCGTACTCGGGGTCGAGGGCGTGCTCGGCGTCCACGAAGGCCACCGTGCCGCCTGCGCGCTGGGCGTTGGCCACCGCGTGCAGGGTGAGGGTGGTCTTGCCGGAGGACTCCGGCCCGTAGACCTCCACCACGCGGCCGCGCGGCAGTCCGCCGACGCCGAGGGCGACGTCGAGGGCCGTCGAGCCCGTGGGGATGACCTCGATCGGCTCGTTCGGCCGCTCGCCCAGGCGCATGACCGCGCCCTTGCCGAATTGCCGTTCAATCTGTGCGAGCGCGGCGTCCAGCGCCTTCTCGCGGTCCGTGCCTGCCATGGGTTCCACCCGGTTTGCTTGAGTCGATCGCTTCACGTCCACGACGCTAGCGCCTGCCACTGACAACGGGCCCGGGCGTCGCCCCGGCCTGTGGAAAACTCGGTTCCGCGGCTCGGAGAAGTCCATGAGAATGGATGTTCGATTTTGCTGTCAAGCGCGCCTCGCCGGGCCCGGAATCACCGCCTCCGGAGCGCCCGGAACAGCCGTACGAGGGCCGGGGGACGACCCCCGTCCCCCGGCCCGCCCGGCCGCCTCGACCCGCCCCCGGCCGCCGCGGCCGCCCCCTCGACGAGTTCGTACCGCTTCACGTACGCCCCGAGGAACGCCTGCAGCGTCGCCGTCGCGGGGATCGCGACGAGCGCGCCCACCGCGCCGAGCAGCGCCGTGCCCGCGATCACCGAGCCGAAGGCGACGGCCGGGTGGATGTCCACGGTCCTGGCGGTGATGCGCGGCTGGAGCACGTAGTTCTCGAGCTGCTGGTAGGCCACGACGAAGGCGAGCACCCACAGCGCGTACCAGGGGTCGACGGTGAAGGCGAGCAGCATCGGCAGCGCTCCCGCGAGGTAGGTGCCGATGGTCGGGATGAACTGCGACACCAGCCCGACCCAGATCGCGAGCGCCGGGGCGTAGGGCACGCCGAGGACCACGAACAGGACGTAGTGCGCGATGCCGGAGACGAGCGCCATCAGGGCGCGCGAGTAGATGTAGCCGCCCGTCTTGGCCACCGCGAGCTCCCAGGCGCGCAGCACCTCGGTCTGCCGGCGCGGCGGGAGGACGGAGCACAGGGCACGGCGCAGCCGGGGGCCGTCGGCCGCGAAGTAGAACGAGAACAGCGCCACGGACAGCAGCTGGAAGAGCCCGCCGAGCACGGTGGCCGAGACGTCGAGCACCCCGCCGGCGCTGTTGCGCAGGTACTTCTGCAGCCAGTCGGAGTGCAGCAGGCTCGACTGGATCTCGACGCGGGAGAGCCTGGCGTGGAACGTCCGGTTGAGCCAGCCGATCACCGCGTCCAGATAGGCGGGGAAGTTCTCCACGATGTTCTGGATCTGCCCGGCGAGCATCGAGCCCAGCATGGCGAAGAACGCAGTGAACACCAGGGTGATCCCGAGGAAGACCAGTCCGGTCGCCGCACCGCGCCGCATGCCGCGCGCGGCCATTCGGTCCACGGCGGGCTCGACGGCGAGTGCCAGGAAGAAGGCGATCAGGATGTCGACCAGCAGCCCGAGGAGCTGGTGGAAGGCCCAGACGCCCAGTTGGAAGCAGGCGAACAGGGCGAGCGCCACCACGACCGCCCGGGGCAGCCAGCGCGGCATGCGCGCGCCGTCGCCGGGCCGGGTCGGTCGGGAGTCGTCCGGGGAGGTGTCGTCGGTGGCTGCCACGGAGCAAGTCTGACCTACAGGGCGAAATACCCCCGAACACCCCAGGTACCCCGGACACCCCGGACACCCCGAGCCGCCGTCCCTCCGGCCGGCGTCAGTGCTCGGGGATCTCCATCGTCCTGCACACCGCGCGCCACACGTCCTTGGCGTTCCAGCCGGCGTCCAGCGCCTGGTGCACGGTCCTCCCGCCGAGCTCGGACATCACGTGATCGCGCGCGAAGGAGTCGGCGTACATCGCGCCGAAATGATCCGCCATCCGCTGCCAGAAGACCGTCAACCGCATGGACCCAGTATCCCGCCCCTGAGAGTGCAGCCGGGCACGAGCCGCTGCCGGGCGCCGCCGTGCCCCCCTACGGTCTTGTCCATGGCCCCTTCCGGAGCATCCGCCGCAGCCCGTGCCGAGCAGTTCGTCTGGCTCACCGCCCGCGTCCTGGAACAGCGCAGATTCGCGTTCCACTTCCTCGACGGCGGTGCGGACGCGGTCGAAGCGGCCCTGTCGGCCTACCTCGGCGACGACGGCGGCTACGGGCACGCCCTGGAACCCGACCTGCGCGGCCCGGTGAGCCAGCCGCTGCACACCGCGCACGCGCTGCGCGTGCTGGACGAGATCGGCCGCTGCGGCGACCGGCGGGTCGAGCGCGTGTGCCGCTATCTGACGGCGGTCTCCACGCAGGACGGTGCGCTGCCCGCGCTCCACCCGTCGCTGCGCGGCTACCCCGCGGCCCCCTGGATCCCCGTGATCGACGACCCTCCCAGCGACCTGCTGGCCACCGGTCCGGTGGTCGGCCTCCTGCACCGCAACGAGGTGTGGCACGCCTGGCTGTTCCGGGCCACGGACTTCTGCTGGGCCGCGGTCGAGGCCATCACGCGCGGCGCCAGGACCCATCCGTACGAGGTCGAGGCGGCCGTGGCCTTCCTCGACGGGGTCCCCGACCGGGACCGCGCCCGGGCCGCTGCCGAGCGGCTGGGCCGCACCGTGCGGGAGCGGCGGCTGGCCGTCCTGGAACCGGACCGGGCGGCCGAGTACCCCCTGCCCGAGGGCTACGCGCCGGGCGAGCACCACTACCCGCACGACTTCGCACGGACCCCCGGCTCGGTGGCCCGGTCCTGGTTCACCGACGCCGAGATGGAACGTTCTCTCGACTTCCTGGCCGCCGCGCAGGAGACCGACGGCGGCTGGCCCGTCAACTGGCGCGCGTGGGCGCCCGGCACGGCCCTGGAGTGCCGCCCGAGGGCGACCATCGACGCCCTCCTCACGCTGCGCGCCCACGGCCGCCCCGTGTGACGCGACGCGGCCTCCCGGCCCCGGACACCACCCCGGAAACCGCCTCCGGCCTGCGCGGACGGGGCCTTGTCAGTGGCCCGGTGCACGATGGGGTGCATGGCGAACGACACGGAGTCGGCGACTGCGGGGGACTCGTCCCCGGCCCTCACAGCACTATCGGCATTCTCCCCCGCGACCCGCGCATGGTTCACGGGAGCCTTCACCGCGCCCACGGCCGCCCAGGCCGGCGCCTGGCGCGCGATCGGGGAAGGCTCGGACGTCCTGGTCGTCGCGCCCACGGGCTCCGGCAAGACGCTGGCCGCCTTCCTCGCCGCCCTGGACCGGCTGGCGAGCACGCCGCCGCCCGCCGAGCGCGGCAAGCGCTGCCGCGTGCTGTACGTCTCCCCGCTCAAGGCGCTCGCGGTGGACGTCGAGCGCAATCTGCGCAGCCCGCTCACCGGCATCCGCCAGGAGTCGGTGCGCCTGGGCCTGCCCGAGCCGGAGATCCGCGTCGGCATCCGCTCCGGCGACACCCCGGCCGCCGAGCGCCGCGCGCTGGTCACCCGGCCGCCGGACATCCTGATCACCACGCCCGAGTCGCTGTTCCTGATGCTCACCTCCGCGGCCCGGGAGGCGCTCAAGGGCGTGGAGACCGTGATCCTCGACGAGGTGCACGCCGTCGCCGGGACCAAGCGCGGGGCCCATCTCGCCCTGTCCCTGGAGCGCCTGGACCTCCTGCTGCCCCGGCCCGCCCGCCGGATCGGCCTGTCCGCGACGGTGCGCCCGGTGGACGAGGTGGCCCGTTTCCTGTCCCCGCAGCGCCGGGTGGAGGTCGTCCAGCCGCCGTCCGGCAAGGAGTTCGACCTCTCCGTCGTCGTGCCGGTCGAGGATCTCGGCGAGCTCGGCGGTTCGCCCGTGCAGGAGAGTGGTGACGGCAAGGAGAAGCCGTCGGTGTGGCCCCACGTCGAGGAGCGCATCGCCGATCTCGTCCAGGCCCACCGCTCCACGATCGTCTTCGCCAACTCCCGCCGCCTCGCCGAGCGCCTGTGCAACCGGCTCAACGAGATCGCCTACGAACGGACGACGGGCGAGCCCCTTCCCGAACACCACTCCCCCGCCGAGCTGATGGCCGAGTCCGGCGCCGCCAAGGGTGCGCCCGCGCTGCTCGCCCGCGCGCACCACGGCTCGGTGTCCAAGGAGCAGCGGGCGCTGGTCGAGGAGGATCTGAAGGCCGGCCGGCTGCCCGCCGTGGTGGCCACCTCCAGCCTGGAGCTGGGCATCGACATGGGCGCGGTGGATCTGGTCGTCCAGGTCGAGTCGCCCCCGTCCGTCGCCTCCGGGCTGCAGCGCGTCGGCCGCGCGGGTCACCAGGTCGGCGCGGTCTCCACCGGCGTCGTCTTCCCCAAGTACCGCGGCGACCTGGTGCAGGCCGCCGTGGTGACCGAGCGGATGCGCCAGGGGTCCATCGAAGCCCTGCGCGTCCCGGCCAATCCGCTGGACGTGCTCGCCCAGCAGATCGTGGCCATGTCCGCCATGGACGTGTGGGACGTCGAGGAGCTGCTGGCCGTGGCGCGCCGCGCGGCCCCCTTCGCCGCGCTGCCCGAGTCCGCGTTCACCGGCGTGCTCGACATGCTCGCGGGCCGCTATCCGTCCGACGCCTTCGCGGAGCTGCGCCCGCGCCTGGTGTGGGACCGGGTGGCGAACACGGTCACCGGCAGGCCCGGGGCCCAGCGGCTCGCCGTCACCTCCGGCGGCACCATCCCCGACCGCGGCCTCTTCGGGGTCTTCCTGGCGGGCGCCGACCCCAAGAAGGGCGGCGGGCGCGTCGGCGAGCTGGACGAGGAGATGGTCTACGAGTCCCGCGTCGGCGACGTCTTCACCCTGGGCACCACCTCCTGGCGCATCGAGGACATCACCCGCGACCGGGTCCTGGTCACCCCCGCCCCCGGCACCCCCGGCCGGCTGCCGTTCTGGAAGGGCGACCAGCTGGGCCGCCCGCTCGAACTCGGCCGCGCGCTCGGCGCGTTCCTGCGCGAGATCGGCGGCCACGCACCCGAGGCGGCCCGCGAGCGCCTCACCGCCGCCGGCCTCGACACCTGGGCGGCGGACAACGTCCTGTCGTACCTCGACGAGCAGCGCCGCGCCTGCGGCCACGTGCCGGACGACCGGACCATCGTCGTCGAGCGGTTCCGCGACGAGCTGGGCGACTGGCGCGTCGTCATCCACTCCCCCTTCGGCGCCCAGGTGCACGCCCCCTGGGCGCTGGCCCTGGGGGCCCGGCTCGCCGAGCGCTTCGGCATGGACGCCCAGGTGATGCACGCCGACGACGGCATCGTGCTGCGCCTGCCCGACGCCGACCTGATGGGCCTGGACCTGCTGGACGCGGACCCGGCCCGCCAGGGCACGGAGTACGACGCGGAGCAGTCCCCCGTCGGCGCCGCCGACGTCACCTTCGACAAGGCCGAGGTCGACCGGATCGTCACCGAACAGGTGGGCGGCTCGGCCCTGTTCGCCTCCCGCTTCCGCGAATGCGCCGCCCGTGCCCTGCTGCTGCCGCGCCGCAACCCCGGGCGACGCACGCCACTGTGGCAGCAGCGCCAGCGCGCCGCCCAACTGCTCCAGGTCGCGAGCGAGTTCGGCTCGTTCCCCATCGTCCTGGAAGCCGTCCGCGAATGCCTCCAGGACGTCTTCGACGTCCCCGGACTGACCGAGCTCATGGGGGACGTCGAGGCCCGCCGCGTCCGGCTGGTCGAGGTCACCACCCCCGAACCCTCCCCCTTCGCCCGCTCGCTGCTCTTCGGCTACGTCGCCCAGTACCTCTACGAGGGCGACTCCCCCCTGGCCGAGCGGCGCGCCGCCGCGCTGTCCCTCGACTCGCGTCTGCTGGCCGAACTCCTGGGCCAGGCCGAGCTCCGCGAGCTGCTCGACCCCGAGGTCCTCGCCGAGCTGGAGCGCGAGCTGCAGTGGCTCACCGAGGACCGCAGGGCCAAGGACGCCGAGGGCGTCGCCGACCTGCTGCGCCTCCTCGGCCCCCTCACCGACGCCGAACTGGCCGCGCGGGGCGCCGAGCCGGCCTGGGTGCAGGAGCTGTCCGACGCCCGCCGCGCCCTGCGCGTCCGCATCGCCGGGCAGGAGCACTGGGCGGCGATCGAGGACGCGGGACGGCTGCGCGACGCCCTTGGCACCGCCCTGCCCGTCGGCGTCCCCGAGGCCTTCACGGAGCCGGTCAAGGATCCGCTCGGCGACCTCCTGGCCCGCTTCGCCCGCACCCACGGTCCGTTCACCTCGGCCGGGGCCGCCGCCCGCTTCGGCCTCGGCACGGCCGTGACCGACGGCGCGCTGCACCGCCTGGCGGCGAACGGCCGGATCGTCCAAGGGGAGTTCCACCCCGCGGGCATCGGCCAGGAGTGGTGCGACGCCGCCGTGCTGCGCCGACTGCGCCGCCGCTCCCTGGCGGCGCTCCGGCAGGAGATGGAGCCGGTGCCGCCCGCCGCGCTCGCCGCCTTCCTCCCCCAGTGGCAGCACGTCGGGAGCAGCAGCCTGCGCGGCATCGACGGACTGCTGCGCGCCGTCGAGCAGTTGCAGGGCGCTCCGGTCCCCGCCTCGGCCCTGGAGAAGCTCGTCCTGCCGGCCCGGGTCGCGGACTACGCCCCGGCGATGCTCGACGAGCTCACTGCGGCGGGCGAGGTCGTCTGGGCCGGGGCCGGCGCGCTCCCCGGCAAGGACGGCTGGGTCGCACTGCTGCCGGCCGACACCGCACCCCTGCTGCTGCCCCCGCCGCATCCGCTGGAGCTCTCGCCGCTGCACGAGGCCGTCCTCGATGCCCTCTCCGGCGGCTACGGCCTGTTCTTCCGGCAGATCGCCGAGCGGGTCCGCACCGCGGGCGCCGACAGCGGGGACGCCGCCGGCAGCGACGCCCGGATCGCCGAGGCCGTCTGGGATCTCGCCTGGTCCGGCCGGCTCACCAACGACACGCTGGCCCCGCTCCGCGCCCTCCTCGGCTCGGGCCGCACGGCCGGTTCCACGGCGCACCGCGCGCGGCGCTCCGTCCCCCGCGGCCGGTACGGCGCCTTCCTCGGCCGTACGGGCGCGGTGCCCCGGCCCACCGCCTCCCGCGGCGGGCCGCCGACGGTCGCGGGCCGCTGGTCGCTGCTCCCCGAGCGCGAGCCCGACCCGACCCACCGGGCCCACGCCCTGGCCCGCACGCTCCTCGACCGGCACGGCGTGGTGACGCGCGGCGCGGTCGCCGCCGAGGGCGTCGAGGGCGGGTTCTCCGCTGCGTACCGGGTGCTGTCCGCTTTCGAGGAGAGCGGCCAGGCCCGCCGTGGCTACGTCGTCGAGGGCCTGGGGGCGGCCCAGTTCGCGATGGACGGCGCGGTGGACCGGCTGCGCGCCGTCGGCACGGCCCGCGAGCGCGGCGGCGCCGCGTACCCGGAGAGCGGCCCGGGTACGGCGCGGCCGGCCCGTCGCCGGGCCGTCGTGCTCGCCGCAGCCGACCCGGCCAACGCCTATGGCGCGGCGCTGCCGTGGCCCGATCCGCCTGCCGGCGCCTCCCACAAGCCGGGCCGCAAGGCGGGTTCCCTGGTCGTCCTTCTCGACGGCGCCCTCGCCCTCTACGTCGAGCGCGGCGGCAGAACCGTGCTCGCCTGGCCCCAGGAGGAGGGCGCCGAGGAGGCGCACGGCGAGGACCCCGGTCTGCGCGAAGCGGCCGCGGCCCTGGCCGAGGCCGCCCGGGCGGGCGCGCTGGGCACGGTGACGGTGGAGCGCATCAACGGCGCCCCGGCGCTGACGTCCCCGCTGGGCGCCCTGCTGGAGTCCGCGGGCTTCCACGCCACCCCCAAGGGCCTGCGCCTGCGCGCGCCCTGACCGCGGAGGAGAAGCCGCATGCCCGAAGGAGACACCGTCTGGCGCACCGCCCGGGTCCTCCACCGAGCCCTGGCGGGACAGCTGTTGACCCAGTGCGACCTGCGCGTCCCCGCCCTGGCGACGGCCGACCTGACCGGCCGTCGCATCACCGAAGTGGTGCCGCGCGGCAAGCACCTGCTCGCCCGCACCGAGGACGGACTCACGCTGCACTCGCATCTCGGCATGGACGGTTCCTGGCGGATCCACGCCCCCGGCGAGCGCCGCCGCGGCGGACCGGAGCACCAGGTCCGCGCGGTCCTCGGCACCGCGTCCGCCGTCGCCGTGGGCTATCGCCTGCCCGCCCTGGACCTGCTGCGCACTGCCGACGAGACCACGGTCGTCGGCCACCTGGGCCCCGACCTGCTCGGCCCCGGCTGGGATGCGGCGGAGGCCGTCCACCGCCTGCTCGCCGACCCCTCCCGTGCCGTCGGCGACGCGGTGCTCGACCAGCGCAACCTCGCCGGGATCGGCAATGTCTACAAGTCCGAGCTCTGCTTCCTGCTGCGCATCTCCCCGTGGCTGCCCGTCGCGCAACTGCCGTCCCCCGAGCGTCTGACGGCCCTCGCCAAGAAGCTCCTGGAGGCCAACAAGGCCCGCACCGCCCGCATCACCACCGCCGACCCCCGCCCGGACCACCGGCTGTGGGTGTACGGGCGCGCGCGGCGCCCCTGCCGCCGCTGCGGCACCCCGGTCCGCAGCGCGGCGCAGGGAAGAGCAGGGCAGGAGCGGCCCACGTACTGGTGCCCCCGCTGCCAGGAAGGCCCCGCCCCGGATGGGCCGAACGGGTGAACGGGCAGGCAGGGCAGACGGGCCCGGCGGAAGGAAGGATCAAGGAAGGATCACGGGCGTCGCCGTACGGCGGACCGGCGCCGGCGCCACGCCACGGCGATCCGGCTCTCCCGGCCGTTCCGCGGCACACAGTGCACCGGCAGCAGGCTCAGCCCCCACCCCCCGGCGCCCACCAGCCCGTCCACGGCTCCGAGCCGCCCGGGCTGGACGGCCAGCCGCACCGCGGCCCACCACCACACACAACCCAGCACGAGCAGGACCACCCGCCCGGCCGCCCCACGGGGCCGGCTGCGGTGCCGGGCGTGCTGCCGCCGGATCATGGCTGCCTCCTTCGGCCCTTTCCCTTCGGCCGCGGTGCACCGCGCAGGTCCTTGTCAGCCCCCTCCGGGCTCCTCCGCGCGCAGCCGTGCGAGTTCCCGCTCCAGTTCCTCGATCATCCGGTCCCGCCGGTGCAGTTCGACGATCACCCGCTGCTCCCCGTCGTGCATGCCCTCCTGGTAGACGGTCCGGACGAACGCACCGGCCGTCGCCTGATCGAGGTCCGAGACCACCATCAGATCGCGCGTGAAGCGGATGACCGGATGCTCGTCCATGCCCTCAGGAGACCGTGGCGGGGCCGCGGCCGCCACCCGGGCGGCCCCGGCAGGCGGCGAGGGGTTCAAGCGGTTACCTCAGGCGTTCTCCGCCTGGAACATCCAGTGGTGCTTCTCCAGGTCGCCCGTGAGACCGATGAGGAGGTCCTGGGTGACGGGATCCGGGTCGGCCGTCGCGTGGATGCGCTCGCGCATCCGCGTGATCACGGCACCGAGCCCGGCGACGAGGAGGCGCACCGCGTCGGTGTCCTGGTGCCAGCCGCCGCCGACCGCCTCGATGCCGCTGGTTCTGGCGACGGTCTCGGCACGCCCGTCCGGCGCGATGCCGAGCGCCGAGGCCCGCTCGGCCACGGTGTCGGCGTGCGTGCGGGCGCTCGCGACGACCTCGTCGAGCTGGAGATGGACGGAGCGGAAGCGCGGGCCCACCACGGTCCAGTGGGCCTGCTTGGCCACCAGGGAGAGGTCCACCAGGTCGACGAGCGCGCCCTGGAGCGCGTCCCCCACGATTTTGCGGTCCTGCTCGGACAGCGGGCTCTTGACGACGGACATTCGCAGCCTCCCTTTAGGGCGGTTGAAACCGTCTTTTCCGTTCACTCCCCGTTTCTCCACCATGGCACAACGGCGGGAAACCGGCCGGAAACGCCGGGATCCCGGTCGGAGTACCGACCGGGATCCGGAACACGAAACGGCTCAGCCGTCAGGCTGCGACCACGTCCACTGCCTCCGCAGGGGCCTTGATGGTCACGCGCTCCCCCGGAACGCCCGTCACGGACGTCACGGACACCGAATTGAACATGGGCCGCATCGGCGCGGGTACCGGCTCGCTCGCCGCCGCCGACTGCGCCAGCTCGGCGAGCGACAGTTCGTCACTCACCTCGCGCATGACCTCGGACATCCTGACGTCCAGAGCGTCGCAGATTGCGGAGAGAAGCTCGGAGGACGCCTCTTTCTGCCCGCGCTCGACCTCGGAGAGATATCCGAGCGAGACCCGGGCGGACGAGGAGACCTCGCGCAGAGTGCGGCCCTGGCGTTGGCGCTGCCGACGCAGCACGTCACCCAGCAGGCGACGGAGCAGAATCATCGGTGGCTCCCTCCTTGGACCGCGAATCCGGTTCCTTCACGCCCCACCGTACCGCCTCGGGGTGCGGCCGTGCGGGGAGCTATGTCGTGTTCACTCAGGGCTGCAAACATCAATTCCCCCCGTTGTGTTCCGTATCCTTTGCCCCCGCGTTCCCCGTCAGTTCGTGCAGCAGCAGCGCGAGGACTTCCCGGACGCTTCCGGCCCGGATCCGGGCACGGTCTCCGTCCAGCGAGAGCTCCCGGACGGCCCCGGAGCCGCCCGGGCCGGCGACGGCCACGAAGACCGTGCCGACGGACCTGCCGTCCTGTGGTTCGGGACCGGCGACGCCGGTGGTCGCCACGCCCCAGTCGGCACCCAGCAACGCCCGTACGCCGCAGGCCATCTGGCGGGCCACCTCGGCGTCGACGGCACCGCGCTCGGCGAGCAGCGGCCCGGCCACGCCCAGCACCTCGCGCTTGACATCGGTGGCGTACGCGGTGACGGACCCCCGCACCACCCGCGAGGCCCCGGGCACCGCGGTCAGCCCGGCCGCGACGAGGCCGCCCGTGAGCGACTCGGCCACGGCCAGCGTCTCCCCCCGAGCGGCCAGCTCGGCGAGCACCTCGGGTGCCCGGCCGGCATCCGCTCCGCTCACCGCGCGGCACCCCCGCTCCGCGCCGCACGGCGCAGGGCGACGGCCTGCCTGATGTAGTCGAGCCCGGTCAGCACGGTCAAGACGACGGCGACCGCCATCACCCAGAAGCGCAAGGTGGCCAGCGGCCCTTCGAGCGGCAGGATGTACATCCCCGTGCCCACGCCCTGGGCCAGCGTCTTCAGCTTGCCGCCCCGGCTGGCCGGGATGACCCCGTGCCGGATCACCCAGAACCGCATGAGCGTGATGCCGATCTCGCGGGAGAGGATCACGCCCGTGACCCACCACGGCAGGTCGCCCAGGGCGGAGAGGCAGAGCAGCGCCGCGCCCATGATCGCCTTGTCCGCGATCGGGTCGGCGATCTTGCCGAAGTCCGTGACCAGGTTGTACGTGCGGGCCAGATGACCGTCGAAGAGGTCGGTGATCATGGCGACCGCGAACGCCGCCCAGGCGAAGGAGCGCCAGGCCGGTTCGTAACCGCCGTCGTGGAGCATCAGCACGACGAACCCGGGCACGAGGAGCAGCCGCACCATCGTCAGGATGTTGGCGATGTTCCACAGGCCCGCCGGGCGCCCGGCCGACGCGGGGGCTGGGCCTCCCGCGGTGGGGGCCGGGACTCCGCTCATCTGCCCGCCTCCCCGGTACACCCGCCCGTGGCGGACGCCAGGGGCTCGGCGACGAGGTCCACGCCCTCGCTCGCGATCACCTTGGCGACGACCAGCGTGCCGGGGGCGAAGGTCGCCTCGCCGGTCAGCCGCACCTGGCCGTCGGTCTCGGGCGCCTGGTGGGCGGCCCGGCCGATGACGCCGTCCTCCTCGTCGACCCGGTCGACGAGGACCTCGACGGTGTCGCCGATGCGCTCCTCGGCGCGCTGCGCGGTGAGCTCCTCGGCGAGCCGCGAGACGCGCGCCAGGCGCGCGTCGACGACGTCCTGGTCGAGCTTGTGTTCGTACGTGGCCGCCTCGGTGCCGTCCTCGTCGGAGTAGCCGAAGACGCCGATGGCGTCCAGGCGGGCCCCGGTCAGGAAGCGCTCCAGCTCGGCGACGTCCTCCTCGGTCTCGCCGGGGAAGCCGACGATGAAGTTGGAACGGACGCCCGCCTGCGGGGCCTTGGAACGGATCGTGTCGAGCAGCTCCAGGAAGCGGTCGGTGTCGCCGAAGCGGCGCATCGCGCGCAGCACGGCGGGGGCCGAGTGCTGGAAGGAGAGATCGAAGTAGGGCACGACCTTGTCCGTGGAGGTCAGCACGTCGATCAGGCCGGGGCGCATCTCGGCGGGCTGGAGGTAGCTGACGCGGATGCGCTCGAGGCCGTCGAGGGCGGCGAGCTCCGGCAGCAGCGTCTCCAGCAGACGGATGTCGCCGAGGTCCTTGCCGTAGGAGGTGTTGTTCTCGGAGACCAGCATGATCTCCTTCACCCCCTGCTCCGCCAGCCAGCGCGCCTCGCCGAGCACGTCGGAGGGGCGGCGGGAGATGAAGGAGCCGCGGAAGGACGGGATGGCGCAGAAGGAGCAGCGCCGGTCGCAGCCGGAGGCGAGCTTCACCGAGGCGACGGGGCTGGAGCCGAGCCGGCGGCGCAGCGGGGCGCGCGGCCCGGAGGCCGGGGCGAGGCCCTCCGGCAGGTCCTCGGGGGCGTTCTCCTCCGGGGCCTGGGCGTGTCCGGGCAGGGCCGGTGCGCTGGCGCCCTGCCGCTCGGCGGGGCTGATCGGCAGCAGCTTGCGCCGGTCGCGCGGGGTGTGGGAGGCGTGGACGCCGCCGGAGAGGATGGTCTGGAGCCGGTCGGAGATGTCGGCGTAGTCGTCGAAGCCGAGCACGCCGTCGGCCTCGGGAAGGGCCTCGGCGAGCTCCTTGCCGTACCGCTCGGCCATGCAGCCGACGGCCACGACGGCCTGGGTACGACCCTGATCCTTGAGGTCGTTCGCCTCCAGGAGGGCGTCGACGGAGTCCTTCTTCGCGGCTTCGACGAAGCCACAGGTGTTGACGACGGCCACATCGGCGTCGGCGGCGTCCTCCACGAGGTCCCAGCCATCCGCCGCCAAGCGGCCTGCCAGCTCCTCCGAGTCCACCTCGTTACGGGCGCAGCCAAGTGTGACAAGAGCGACGGTACGGCGTTCGGGCATAGGGCTCAGCCTACTTTGTCCCGGCGCCGGGTCCGCTGCCGAGTGGCAGCGAGGCGCGGAGAGCCTGATCACCCGGGGGCTCTCCGCAACCGTGCCGTCATGCGGTTCCTCGCTGGTCAGCCCGCTGCCGGGTCGCCCTTGGTGTAGCTGAGGCGCTGGACCTGGCCGTCCTCGCCGAGATTCTTGACCTCTTTACCGTTCACGAACAGTCGTGCGACTCCGGCGTTGCCGAGCACCAGGTCGATCCGCTTGCTGTCGGTGAAGGTCTTGGAGGCCCCCCGCTGGAGCACGCCCTCCTCCAGCAGCTTGCCGTCGTGGTCCTTGGCCGACATCCACGTCTGCCCGTTCTCGGCGGTGAGCTTGACGATGACCTTGTTGACCGGGGCGCCGGCGATGGCGCTGTTGGACGCCTCCGGCTTGGGGTCCGTGGCCTTGCCGGGGTTGGACTTGGCGCTGGGGGCCACGGACGGCTTGGCGGAGGGCGGGTCGGCGGAGTTCTGACCCTTGGCCCCGCCGTTGAACAGCGTGAACCCGACGAAGCCGACCACGGCGACGATCGCGGCGACCATGGCGGCGGTCCAGTTGGGACGCCGGGGCTCGGGGCGGATCCGCTCGGCCTCGAAGACCGGGGCCGCCGGGGTGGGCGAGGGGCGTCCGCCGTTCTCGGCGGTGTACTGCGCGACGAGCTCGGCCGGGTCCAGGCCGACGGCGCGCGCCAGGGTGCGGACGTGACCGCGCGCGTAGACGTGTCCGCCGCATCGGGTGAAGTCGTCCTGCTCGATCGCATGCACGATCGGGATGCGTACACGGGTGGTCGAACTGACCTCATCGACGGTCAGTCCTGCACTGATACGGGCCTGCTGGAGGGAACGTCCGACGGAAGGCCGGTCGTCCTCGGAAGAGTTGCCGATGGACACGTGGGCGCCTTTCGAGCGTGCAGCCACCTGCTGGAGATTCAGTCTAGGGGGCATGCGAAAGCGTCGGGCAAGCGGAAAGCCGGGCTTTGTAGGCCATCAGAATGCTCTGTGGCACCGACGGTGGCACATCGCCCCACCCCCCTCTCTCAACTACGCAGAGCATCAAGAGAAACGGCTTGGCCCAAGTCCCTTCGCAGCCGGATCGCTACGCGGAGTCGCCGCGGATGACGGCGAGGACCGCGTCCAGCTCGTCGGGCTTGACCAGGACGTCGCGCGCCTTGGAGCCCTCGCTGGGACCCACGATGTTGCGCGACTCCATCAGGTCCATCAGTCTGCCCGCCTTGGCGAATCCCACACGCAATTTCCGCTGCAGCATCGACGTCGAGCCGAACTGGGTGGAGACGACCAGCTCGGCCGCCTGGCACAACAGATCGAGGTCGTCACCGATGTCCTCGTCGATCTCCTTCTTCTTCGCGGAACCGACGGTCACGTCGTCGCGGAAGACCGGCGCCATCTGGTCCTTGCAGTGCTTGACGACGGCCGCGACCTCACCCTCCGTCACAAAGGCGCCCTGCATGCGGATGGGCTTGTTGGCGCCCATGGGCAGGAAGAGGCCGTCGCCCTTGCCGATGAGCTTCTCGGCGCCAGGCTGGTCGAGGATGACCCGGCTGTCGGCGAGCGAGGAGGTCGCGAACGCGAGCCGGGAGGGCACGTTGGCCTTGATCAGGCCGGTGACGACGTCGACCGACGGCCGCTGGGTGGCCAGCACCAGGTGGATGCCGGCGGCCCGGGCGAGCTGGGTGATGCGCACGATCGAGTCCTCGACGTCGCGCGGCGCCACCATCATCAGGTCGGCGAGCTCGTCGACGATGACCAGCAGGTACGGGTACGGCTGGAGTTCGCGCCCACTGCCCGCGGGCGGGGTGACGCGGCCCTCGCGCACGGCGGCGTTGAAGTCGTCGATGTGCCGGAAGCCGTAGGCCGCGAGGTCGTCGTAGCGCAGGTCCATCTCGCGGACGACCCACTGCAGGGCCTCGGCGGCCCGCTTCGGGTTGGTGATGATCGGCGTGATCAGGTGCGGGATGCCCTCGTAGGCGGTCAGCTCGACGCGCTTGGGGTCGACCAGCACCATCCGGACGTCCTCGGGGGTGGCCCGGACCATGATCGAGGTGATCAGGCAGTTGATGCAGGACGACTTGCCGGAGCCGGTGGCGCCGGCCACCAGCACGTGCGGCATCTTCGTCAGGTTGGCCATCACATAGCCGCCCTCGACGTCCTTGCCGAGCGCCACCAGCATCGGGTGCTCGTCGCCCGCGGCGTCGGCCAGCCGCAGCACGTCCCCGAGGTTGACCATCTCGCGGTCGGTGTTCGGGATCTCGACGCCCACGGCGGACTTGCCCGGGATCGGGCTGATGATGCGTACGTCCGGGGAGGCCACGGCGTAGGCGATGTTCTTGGTGAGGGCCGTGATGCGCTCGACCTTCACGGCCGGGCCCAGCTCGACCTCGTATCGCGTGACCGTCGGGCCCCGGGTGAAGCCGGTGACCGCGGCGTCGACCTTGAACTCCGCGAAGACGTTGGTCAGCGAGGCCACTATGGCGTCGTTCGCCGCGCTGCGCGTCTTGCCCGGACCGCCCCGCTCCAGCAGGTCGAGCGAGGGCAGCGCGTAGGTGATGTCCCCGGCGAGCTGGAGCTGCTCGGCCCGTGCGGGCAGCCCGGACGGCGGCTCGGGAGCGGGCTTGGTGAGGTCGGGAACGGCCGCGGGCCGCTTGTCCATGGACACGCCGCGCGTGGCCGGCACCGTCGGCTCCGTACGGCCGCCGTCCTGCGCGATGCCGCTGCTGAGCCCGGCGACGAGCGGAGAGGGCTGTACGCCGTGCAGCACGGCACCGTCCAGCGAGGCCGCCGCGGCGGCCGCCAGGTCCACGGCGTCCGGCTCGCGGCTCTCGGGCGGCTGCACGGGAGTGCGCCGGGGCTTGCGGCGCTTGCCGAGCGCCTCCTCCTCGGCCCGGTCCAGCCCGGGGCCGCCGTCGTCCGCCGCGGGGGCGGTGCGCCGGGGCCGCCGGGCGGGGGTCTCCCGCCAGTCGTCGGCGTACCCCTCGTCGACGGCGTACTCGTCGGGGTGCGGCTCGATGATCCCGAGCCGTATCCCCGCGTCCCGCAGCCGGCGCGGAATGGCGTTGACCGGGGTGGCCGTGACCACCAGCAGGCCGAAGACCGTGAGCAGCACGAGCAGCGGCACGACGAGGACGTCGCCGACGGTGTACTGCAGGGGCTTGGAGGCCGCCCAGCCGATGAACCCGCCCGCGTCCTGCATGGCGTGCAGACCGTCCCCGCGGCCGGGTGACCCGCAGGCCATGTGGACCTGGCCGAGGACGCCGGCCACCAGGGCGGACAGGCCGATGACGATCCGTCCGTTCGCCTCGGGGCGCTCGGGGTGCCGGAACAGCCGGACGGCCATGAAGGCGAGCAGTATCGGCACCACCACGTCGAGCCGGCCGAAGGCTCCGGTGACGAGCATCTTGACGAGGTCGCCCACGGGACCGCGGACGTTGGACCAGGTGCCCGCGGCAACGATGAGGGCGAGGGCGAGCAGCAGCAGCGCCAGGCCGTCCTTGCGGTGCGCCGGGTGCAGGCCCTTGGCGCCGCGGCCGACGCCGCGGAACATCGCGCCGACGCCGTTCGCCACGCCGCGCCCGACGCGGCGGGGGGCGGACTTGGGGGCGGTCTTCTTGGCGGGCGCCCTGCGAGCGGGGGCGCGGCCCGCGGGCCGTGCTGCCGCTTTCTTCGCGGGCGCCTTCTTGGCGGCGGTCCCGGATCGCCCGGCGCGCTGCTTCGAGGTGCCCGCCGTGCTCTGGGAACCCTTGCCGGACGTACGTGAGGCCATGGTGCCGAGGTTACCGTCGTCCGACGCATGGGACACGTGGGCCCGGGTGTTCACCCATTCGTGTCGCAATGGCGCGGTTGAGCCGGTGACAGGACGTCAAAGCGGAGACGGGTGCGGTGACGCGGGGCCGACGGCCCGTCAGCTCGGCGAGGGGAGCGGGCCGGCGGCGCTGCCCGCGCCGGGCTCCAGCGCGTCCAGGGCGCGCCGCAGTCCGGTGAGCTTGCGCTCCAGGTGGGCGGCGGTGGCGACCGCTGCCGCGTCGGCGGACTCGTCCAGCTGTTTGGAGAGGGCCTCGGCCTGTTCCTCGACGGCGGCGAGCCGCGCGGAGAGCTCGGCCAGCAGCCCGGCCGGCTCCTGCGTCTCCAGGGCGCCGGCCCGGGCGGCCTGCCCGCTCTCCAGCTGCAGGCGCAACAGGGCGGCCTGCTCGCGCAGCTGGCAGTTCTTCATGTACAGCTCGACGAACACCGAGACCTTGGCGCGCAGCACCCAGGGGTCGAACGGCTTCGAGATGTAGTCCACGGCGCCGGCCGCGTAGCCGCGGAAGGTGTGGTGCGGGCCGTGGTTGATGGCGGTGAGGAAGATGATGGGAATGTCCCGGGTCCGCTCGCGCCGCTTGATGTGCGCGGCGGTCTCGAACCCGTCCATGCCGGGCATCTGGACGTCCAGCAGAATCACCGCGAAGTCGTCCGTCAGCAGCGCCTTGAGCGCTTCCTCCCCTGACGATGCCCGCACCAGTGTCTGATCGAGCGCCGAGAGGATGGCCTCCAGCGCGAGCAGATTTTCCGGCCGGTCATCGACCAGGAGGATCTTGGCCTTCTGCACCATGCCCCGTCCTCCTCGTCCCGGCTTGGGGTCTTCCCGGCTCGCGGAGCCGGGAGAAGCACCGGGCACCGCCCCCGGGGACGGCTCCCTTGCGCCGCCCGCCCTTGTGCCGGTCATGGTAGCCGCACCCCGCCTGTCGCCACACCCTGTCACCGCGATGTCACTGTGCACGTAGCAGAAACGTGGCAGGGGACCAGAAGGTTCCCCGAATACCGCGGTCCCACACGTCATCGGCCACAGTCAGTCAGCGGACGTTCAAAGTCCTTCCGAGCACCTGTCACTCGGCGCGCATCCACTGCTCCATCACCGTCAGCAGGTGATCCGTGTCGACCGGCTTGGTGACATAGTCGGAAGCCCCGGCGTCGATGCTCTTCTCCCGGTCGCCCTTCATCGCCTTCGCCGTGAGCGCGATGATGGGCAGCCCCGCGAACTGCGGCATCCTGCGGATCGCGGCCGTCGTCGCGTAGCCGTCCATCTCCGGCATCATGATGTCCATCAGCACCACGACCACGTCGTCGTGCTGCTCCAGGACCTCGATCCCCTCACGGCCGTTCTCCGCGTAGAGCACCGAGAGCCCGTGCTGCTCCAGCACGCTGGTGAGGGCGAAGACGTTGCGGATGTCGTCGTCGACGATCAGCACCTTCTCACCGTGGAAGCCGCCGCTGAAGCCGTGCGCCGTCCCGTCCGGGCCGTCACTGTGCGCATCCACCGGCCATGGCTCGTGCCCTGCAGCCACCCGGGCGCTGCGCGCCCCCGGCACCGCCGTCTCCCCCTGGCCGGACGCCGGCAGCGCGGGCCGCAGCCCCGCCGCGGCCTGCGCCGCGCGCCGGCGGCGCAGGAAGAGCCCCGCCGCACCGCGCTCCGGCGTGTGCGCACCGGCACCGTCCTCGGAGGGCACGAGCCCGCCCGGCTCCACGGCCGCGATCGCACCGCCCGCCTCCGGGTGGTAGCCCTGGGGCGGCAGCTCGCCGGGGTTGAGCGGCAGGTAGAGCGTGAAGGTGGAGCCGCGGCCGGGCTCGCTGGCCGCGTGGATCTCGCCGCCGAGCAGCCGGGCGATCTCCCGGCTGATCGACAGGCCCAGGCCCGTGCCGCCGTACTTGCGGCTCGTCGTGCCGTCCGCCTGCTTGAACGCCTCGAAGATGACCCGCATCTTGCTCTGCGCGATGCCGATGCCGGTGTCCGTGACGGAGAAGGCGATCATGTCGGCGTCGGCGTCCCGCAGCGAGCCGGCCTCCAGCAACTGCTCCCGGATGCTGTCCGGGACGTCCACCCCGGCCGGCCTGATGACCAGTTCGACCGCGCCCGAGTCCGTGAACTTCACCGCGTTCGACAGCAGGTTGCGCAGCACCTGCAGCAGCCGCTGCTCGTCGGTGTGCAGCGTGGCCGGCAGCTCCGGCGAGACGCGCACGGAGAAGTCCAGGCCCTTCTCCGCGGTCAGCGGCCGGAAGGTGGCCTCCACGTAGTCGACGAGCTGGACGAGCGCGATCCGGGTCGGGCTGACGTCCATCTTGCCCGCCTCGACCTTCGACAGGTCCAGGATGTCGTTGATCAGCTGCAGCAGGTCCGAGCCCGCGCCGTGGATGGTCTCGGCGAACTCGACCTGCTTCGGGGAGAGATTGCCCTCCGCGTTGTCGGCGAGCAGCTTGGCCAGGATCAGCAGCGAGTTGAGCGGGGTGCGCAGCTCGTGCGACATGTTGGCCAGGAACTCGGACTTGTAGCGCATCGAGACCGCGAGCTGCTCGGCGCGCTCCTCGAGCACCTGCCGGGCCTCCTCGATCTCGGTGTTCTTCACCTCGATGTCGCGGTTCTGGCGCGCCAGCCGCTCGGACTTCTCCTCCAGCTCGGCGTTGGAGATCTCCAGCGCCTTCTGCCGGTTCTCCAACTCCGCGGACCGCTCGCGCAGTTGCTCGGTGAGCTCCTGCGACTGCTTGAGCAGCACCTCGGTCTTGGTGTTGACGCTGATGGTGTTGACGCTGGTGCCGATCATCTCGGCGATCTGGCTGAGGAAGTCCTTCTGGATCTGCGCGAACGGCTGGAAGGACGCCAGCTCGATCACGCCCAGGACCTGGCCCTCGAACAGCACCGGCAGCACGATCACATGGGCCGGCGGCGCCTCGCCCAGACCGGAGGCGATCTTCAGGTAGCCCGGCGGCACGTTCTCCACCAGGATCGTCCGCTTCTCCTTGGCCGCGGTGCCGATCAGCGACTCGCCCGGCCGGAAGGACGTGGGCATCGCGCCCATCGAGTAGCCGTACGAGCCGAGCATCCGCAGCTCGTAGGCGTCCTCACCGCTGCCGCCCTCCTGCAGGTCCGTCGCCATCGCCAGGAAGAACGCGCCGTGCTGCGCGGAGACCACCGGGGTCAGCTCGCTCATGATGAGCCCGGCGACGTCCTCCAGGTCGCGGCGGCCCTGCATCAGACCGGAGATGCGGGCCAGGTTGCCCTTGAGCCAGTCCTGCTCCTTGTTGGCGAGCGTGGTCTCGCGGAGGTTGGCGATCATCGTGTTGATGTTGTCCTGGAGTTCCAGGATCTCGCCCGCCGCGTCCACGTCGATCCGCAGGTTGAGGTCGCCGCGGGTCACGGCCGTGGCGACCTCGGCGATGGCCCGCACCTGACGGGTCAGGTTGCCGGCCATCTCGTTCACCGACTCCGTCAGGTCGCGCCAGGTGCCGTCCACGTCCCGCACCCGGGCCTGGCCGCCCAGCTGGCCCTCCGTGCCCACCTCGCGGGCCACGCGGGTGACCTGGTCGGCGAACGAGGACAGCTGGTCGACCATCGTGTTGATGGTCGTCTTCAGCTGGAGGATCTCGCCGCGCGCATCGATGTCGATCTTCTTGGTGAGGTCGCCCTGCGCGATGGCCGTCGTCACCATCGCGATGTTGCGCACCTGCCCGGTCAGGTTGGACGCCATCGAGTTCACCGACTCGGTGAGGTCCTTCCACGTACCGCTCACGCCCGGCACCCGCGCCTGGCCGCCGAGGATGCCGTCGGTGCCCACCTCGCGGGCCACCCGGGTCACCTCGTCGGCGAAGGACGACAGCGTGGTGACCATGATGTTGACCGTGTCCGCGAGCTGCGCGACCTCGCCGCGCGCCTCCACGCCGACCTTCTTGGTCAGGTCGCCGTTGGCGACCGCGGTGGCCACCTGCGCGATCCCGCGGACCTGACTGGTCAGGTTGTTGGCCATCAGGTTGACGTTGTCGCTGAGGTCCTTCCAGATGCCGGTGACGTCGCGCACCCGCGCCTGGCCGCCCAACTGCCCCTCGGTGCCCACCTCGCGGGCCACCCGGGTCACCTGCTCGGCGAAGTCCGACAGCTGGTCCACCATCGTGTTCACGGTGGTGACGAGTTCGAGGATCTCGCCCTTGGCATCGACCGTGATCTTCTTCGACAGATCGCCCTTGGCCACCGCCGTGGTCACCTCGGCGATGTTGCGCACCTGGGACGTCAGGTTGTTGGCCATGAAGTTCACGGACTGGGTGAGGTCCTTCCAGGTGCCCGAGACCCCCTGCACCTCGGCCTGGCCGCCCAGGATGCCCTCGGTGCCGACCTCGCGGGCCACCCGTGTGACCTGCTCGGCGAACGAGGAGAGCTGATCCACCATCGTGTTGAGGGTGTTCTTCAGCTCCAGGATCTCGCCGCGCGCATCCACGTCGATCTTCTGCGACAGGTCACCGCGCGCCACCGCCGTGGCGACCTGGGCGATGTTGCGGACCTGGGCGGTCAGGTTCCCGGCCATGCCGTTGACGGAGTCCGTCAGATCGCGCCACACGCCCGCCACACCCGGCACCTGCGCCTGACCGCCGAGCCGGCCGTCCGTACCCACCTCGCGGGCCACGCGGGTCACCTGCTCGGCGAACGCCGAGAGCTGGTCGACCATCGTGTTGATGGTGTTCTTCAGCTCCAGGATCTCGCCGCGCGCATCCACGTCGATCTTCTGCGACAGATCGCCGCGCGCCACCGCCGTGGTCACCTGGGCGATCTGCCGCACCTGCGATGTCAGGTTGCCCGCCATGAAGTTGACGGAGTCCGTCAGCTCCTTCCACGTGCCGCTGACCCCGTCCACCCGGGCCTGACCGCCGAGCCGGCCCTCCGTGCCCACGTCCCGCGCCATCCGCGTGACCTGGTCGGCGAAGGACGACAGCTGGTCCACCATCGTGTTCACGGTGTTCTTCAGCTGCAGCATCTCGCCGGAGACATCGACCGTGACCTTCTGCGACAGGTCGCCGTTCGCGACCGCCGTGGTCACCTGCGCAATGTTGCGGACCTGGCCGGTGAGGTTGCGGAAGGCCGTGTTCACGGAGTCCGTGAGGTCCTTCCACGTGCCCGCAGCACCCGGCACGGCCGCCTGGCCGCCCAGCTCGCCCTCGACACCGATCTCCCGTGCCACACGGGTCACTTCACCGCTGAAGGACTGCAGCTGGTCGACCATCGAGTTGACGGTGTTCTTCAACTCCAGCATCTCGCCGGAGACATCGACCGTGACCTTCTGACCCAGGTCGCCGTTCGCCACCGCCGTGGTCACCTGGGCGATGTCCCGCACCTGGCCGGTGAGGTTGCGGAAGGCCGTGTTCACGGAGTCCGTGAGGTCCTTCCACGTGCCCGCAGCACCCGGCACCTGCGCCTGACCGCCCAGCAGGCCCTCGGCGCCGACCTCGCTGGCCACCCGGGTCACCTCGTCGGCGAACGTGCGCAGCGTCTCGGTCATCTGGTTGATGGTCTCGGCCAGTTGCGCCACCTCGCCGCGCGCGCTGACCGTGACCTTCTGCGACAGGTCGCCGTTCGCAACCGCCGTCGTCACCTGCGCGATGCCGCGCACCTGGGCCGTCAGGTTCCCGGCCATCAGGTTGACCGAGTCGGTGAGGTCCTTCCAGACGCCTGCCACACCCGGCACCTGCGCCTGGCCGCCCAACTCGCCCTCGGTGCCCACCTCACGCGCCACTCGCGTCACCTCGGACGCGAACGAGGACAGCTGGTCCACCATCGTGTTGACGGTGTTCTTCAACTCCAGCATCTCCCCGGCCACATGCACCGTGACCTTCCGGGAGAGATCGCCCTTGGCGACCGCCGTCGTCACCAGCGCGATATCACGCACCTGGGCGGTGAGCCGGGACGCCATCGTGTTGACGGAGTCCGTCAAGTCCTTCCAGGAGCCGGACATACCGCGCACCCGCGCCTGCCCGCCCAGCTTCCCCTCGGTGCCCACCTCGCTGGCCACCCGCGTCACCTCGTCGGTGAACGCCGACAGCTGGTCGACCAGCCCGTTGACCGTGCGCCCGACCTTGAGGAACTCGCCGCGCAGCGGATGCGCGGAACCGTCCGCTCCCTGCGAGCGCAGGTCCATCCGCTGCTCCAGGTCGCCCTCGGCGACCGCCGAGAGCACCCGGCCCACCTCGGACACCGGCCGCACCAGATCGTCGACCAGGGCGTTCGACGCGTCGATCGCGGCCGCCCAGGCCCCCTCGCACGCGCCGACCTCCAGCCGCTCGGTGAGCTTGCCCTCCCGGCCGACCACCCGGCGCACCCGCGCCAGCTCGCCCGTGAGCTGCAGATTACGGTCCGCGACCTCGTTGAACACCGCCGCGATCTCGGACATCGCGCCGTCGCCCGAGACCGTCAGACGTTTGCGGAAGTTCCCGTCCCGCATGGCCTCCAGAGCCGACAGCAGCCGGTTCAGAGCCGCGGTGTCCACCTCCGTCGTCCCATTGGATCGGGACCGTCCGCCCTTCGCGCGCGTGCTCACGCCCCGCGCCGCTGCGCCAGACTCCACCGTGTCCCTCCCGCTGGGTCGATCATCCTCGTCGGGCTTCCGCTTCGAGCTTTCCCAGTGTTTCACTCCAGCCCAACCAGGTCATAACCTCCGGCAGCATCGCACACAGTCCACCCGATACCCCCAAGGTGGAATCACTGTGCACCGGCCTCCGCCCGGGGCGCGGGGGTAAGTAACCTGGCATCCGGCCAGGGCAATGGAGGGGCGCTGCACATGCGTGAGCAGATCGCCGAGACGCACACGAGGAGACCTGTGATCACCGCGCGGGCAGCCGCCACCTTCGAGCCGGTCGGACGCTCGGTCGCCGCCGCCCGGACGTTCGTCCGGGACACCCTCCAAGGCTGGGGCTTTCCGGACATCATCGACGACGCCGTCGTCCTGACCAGCGAACTCGTCACCAACGCCGTCGTCCACGCCGGGACCGCCGCCGAGGTCCTGTGCACCCGCGCGGACGGCGGCGTGTGCGTCGAGGTCGCCGACCGCTACCCCGAGCGCGAGCTGCCCCTGCAGAGCCCCGCCGGCCGGCTCGGCGGCGTCGACCGCGAGGGCGGCCGCGGCCTGCTGCTCTGTGCCGCACTGGCCTCCCGCTGGGGCGTCGAGTACACGTCCACCCGCAAGAAGGTGTGGTTTCGCCTCGACCTCCCCGACCGCCCCGCGGGCACCCGCTCCGCCGGCCCCGCCCTGCCCGCAGCGGCCCTGCCGCTGGCCGACCCCCGCGTCCGCGTCGCCGTGATCCAGATCGACCGCACCGGCTGCATCACCTTCTGGAACGAAGACGCCCACGAGCTCTTCGGCTTCACCGCCGACCAGATCACCGGCAAGCCCCTCACCGACCTCGCCGCCTGGCCGCACACCCCCGGCACCTCCACCGGCATCGCCGAGGCCCTTCGGCTGTCCCGCTGGGAGGGCTCCTACGGCATCCGCGGCGCCGACGGCCGCGTCGTCCCGGTCTACGCCTCGCACCTGCGCGTCCGCGACGCCGAGGGCGCCCCCTCCACCGTCTGCCTGCTCGTGCGCGACGAGGAGCGCGCCGTCCTGCAGAGCCCGCAGCGCGCCCCCGCGGCCGACGCCGCCACCGCCGAGCGGGGCACCGCCACGGACCCCTTCGAGGTCTTCATCGGCTCCCCCGCCCCCGACGACCTCGACGGCCTCCTCCAGCGCACTGTCGAGCGCGCCCGCGACATGCTCGACGGCGACTCCGCCTACCTCCTGCTGGCCACGGACGACGAGACCGAGCTGGAGGTCCGCGCCTCCACCGGCCTGCCCTCCGCCCGCCAGCGGTTCGCCCGCGTCCCCGTCGAGGCCGGCACCGGCCGCTACGGCTCGGCCCGGATGCCCGCCGTCCACGACGACCTCAGCGCCGTCCCCGGCGCCGTCCCACTGCTGGCCAACACCGGCATGCGCTCGGTCGTCACCGTCCCGCTCAAGGTGGAGGGCCGCCTGACGGGCTCGCTGGGCGTCGCCGCCGAGTCCCCGCGGCGCTACGGCAACGAGGAGGCCCTGCGGCTGCAGTTCGCCGCCGACCGCATCGCCCTCGCCGTCGAGTCCGCCCGCCTCGGCGAGCTGGAGCGGCTGCGCCGCGGCTCCCTCTCCTTCCTCGTCGAGGCCTCCGACCTGCTCGCCGGCACCCTCGACCGGGACCAGACCCTGGCCCTCATGGCCCAGATGACGGTCCCCACCCTGGCCACCTGGTGCGCGGTCTACACCATCGCCGACCAGAGCTCCGACCCCGAGCTGTCCTACGTCCTGCACGAGGACGAGGACCGCATCGACGGCCTGAAGAACCTGCTCTCCAAGGTCCCGCCGCCGGACCCGGTCAACTCCCCCGGCGCCCGCGTCTGGTCGGCCCCCTCCGAGGCCGCCCACTCCGCGGCCCTGCGCTCCTCCCTGCGCAGCCTCGGCCTCGCCGACGCCACCGGCCACATCCCCGGCCCGGGCACCTCGCTCGCCACGGCGGCGGCGGTCGGCGGCGAGACCGTCGTCCTGCCGCTGGTCGCCCGCAACCGCGTCATCGGCATGCTCACCCTCGGCAAGCCCAGCGACGACCACTTCCGCCAGGAGATCCTCGAACTCGCCGAGGACCTCTCCCGCCGGGCCGCCCTCGCCCTGGACAACGCCCGCCTCTACTCCGAGCGCACCGCCATCAGCCAGAGCCTCCAGCGCAGCCTCCTCCCGCCCGAGCTCCCGCACGTCCCCGGCGTCGAGGTCGAGGTCATCTACCGCGCCGCGGGCGAGGGCAACGAGGTCGGCGGCGACTTCTACGACCTCTTCCCCATCCGCGACGGCGCCTACGGCTTCGCCATCGGCGACGTCTGCGGCACGGGCCCGGAGGCCGCGGCCGTGACGGGCCTCGCCCGGCACGCCCTGCGCCTGCTGGCCCGCGAGGGCTTCGGCGGCCCCGCCGTCCTGGAGCGGCTCAACGCGGCGATCCTCGACGAGGGCGCCCGCAGCCGCTTCCTCACCCTCCTCTACGGCGAGCTGTGGCCCCAGCACGACGGCAGCGCCGTGCTGAAGGTCGTCTGCGCCGGCCACCCGCTGCCGCTGCGCCTGCGCCAGGACGGCACCGTGGAGGCCGCCGCCGAACCCCAGCCGCTGCTGGGGGTCATGGAGGACCTCGAGCTCTACGAGCAGACGGTCACCCTGGAGCCGGGCGACGTGCTCCTGTGCGTCACGGACGGCGTCACCGAACGCCGCGAGGGCACCCGCATGCTGGGCGACGACGGCCTGACCGACGTCCTGACGACCTGTACGGGCCTGACGGCGGGTGCGGTCGCGGCCCGCGTGCTGCGAGCGGTCGAACGTTTCGCCGCGGAGCCCGCCTCCGACGACATGGCCATCCTCGCGATGCGGGTGCCGGAGCGTCAGCCCCTGCGCCAGGACGACTGATCCGCATACGAAGAAGGCCCCCGCCGAGTGGCGGGGGCCTTCTTCTTCAGAGCCCCAAAACGGAATCGAACCGTTGACCTTCTCCTTACCATGGAGACGCTCTGCCGACTGAGCTATTGGGGCCGGCAACGAGATAAAGCATACCCCATGGTCGGACGGCCTTTTGACCACCTGGCTACGCTGCCGCGGGCAACAGCCCGCCGAGCGCATTGCATGCCGACACCACGCGCTGGAGTTCGCGCCGCGACATGTTCTCGTCCACGGGCAGCGCGAGACAGACGTCCGCGGCCCGCTCGGTCTCGGCGAGCCACAACTCCCGCCGGAACGCGGGCATTCGGTGCACCGGAGTCTGTACGGGTACGTGGCACCCGACGCCGCGCGAACGGAGGGCCCGCGCGAAGGCGTCCCGGTCGGGACGTCCGTTGCCGGGCACACGGACGACATAGGAGTGATAGCCGTGCCGAACTCCCGGGGCCACGGGCGGCGTCAGCACCCCGGTCAGACGGGCGTCGAGATAGGCCGCGTTGGCCTGCCTGCGGGGATCCGGGGATTCGGGTCGACCGTGCTCGACATGCTCGACGACGAGCAACCCCCGGCGAACGGCGACGCGTTGAAGGGCCGGCAGATCCGCCGGGTGTCCGAAGAGGGGTACGGCCACGACGGCCGCGGTGCGCGAGGTCACAGCGGCCTCGGCCGCCGCCGGGTCGAGGCAGAAGGTGCCGGGGTCGATGTCCGCGAAAACCGGCACGGCACCGACGTGCCGAACCGCCTCGGCCGCACCGGGAGTTGCATACGAGGGCACGACGACCTCGTCCCCGGAGCCCACACCTGCCGCCGTCAGGATCTCCTCTGTCCCCATACCTGCGGATGGTGACGGCGCAACGTGAACACGGCATGACGCTCCGCACTGCATCACGGAAACAAAAAAGCTCCGGCGTCTGAACCGAAGTTCAAACACCAGAGCTTTTTTGAATAATAGTTCGGCGGCGTCCTACTCTCCCACACGGTCCCCCATGCAGTACCATCGGCGCTGAAAGGCTTAGCTTCCGGGTTCGGAATGTAACCGGGCGTTTCCCTAACGCTATGACCACCGAAACACTATGAAGATATCGAACCGGATGTTCACACGGGTCGTTACTTCAGAACCTACACAGTGGACGCGAGCAACTGAGGACAAGCCCTCGGCCTATTAGTACCAGTCAGCTCCAACCGTTACCGGTCTTCCACACCTGGCCTATCAACCCAGTCGTCTACTGGGAGCCTTACCCCATCAAGTGGGTGGGAGTCCTCATCTCGAAGCAGGCTTCCCGCTTAGATGCTTTCAGCGGTTATCCCTCCCGAACGTAGCCAACCAGCCATGCCCTTGGCAGAACAACTGGCACACCAGAGGTTCGTCCGTCCCGGTCCTCTCGTACTAGGGACAGCCCTTCTCAAGACTCCTACGCGCGCAGCGGATAGGGACCGAACTGTCTCACGACGTTCTAAACCCAGCTCGCGTACCGCTTTAATGGGCGAACAGCCCAACCCTTGGGACCGACTCCAGCCCCAGGATGCGACGAGCCGACATCGAGGTGCCAAACCATCCCGTCGATATGGACTCTTGGGGAAGATCAGCCTGTTATCCCCGGGGTACCTTTTATCCGTTGAGCGACGGCGCTTCCACAAGCCACCGCCGGATCACTAGTCCCGACTTTCGTCCCTGCTCGACCCGTCGGTCTCACAGTCAAGCTCCCTTGTGCACTTACACTCAACACCTGATTGCCAACCAGGCTGAGGGAACCTTTGGGCGCCTCCGTTACCCTTTAGGAGGCAACCGCCCCAGTTAAACTACCCACCAGACACTGTCCCTGATCCGGATCACGGACCCAGGTTAGACATCCAGCACGACCAGAGTGGTATTTCAACAACGACTCCACACACACTGGCGTGCATGCTTCACAGTCTCCCACCTATCCTACACAAGCCGAACCGAACACCAATATCAAGCTATAGTAAAGGTCCCGGGGTCTTTCCGTCCTGCTGCGCGAAACGAGCATCTTTACTCGTAGTGCAATTTCACCGGGCCTATGGTTGAGACAGTCGAGAAGTCGTTACGCCATTCGTGCAGGTCGGAACTTACCCGACAAGGAATTTCGCTACCTTAGGATGGTTATAGTTACCACCGCCGTTTACTGGCGCTTAAGTTCTCAGCTTCGCACACCCGAAGATGCGCTAACCGGTCCCCTTAACGTTCCAGCACCGGGCAGGCGTCAGTCCGTATACATCGCCTTACGGCTTCGCACGGACCTGTGTTTTTAGTAAACAGTCGCTTCTCGCTGGTCTCTGCGGCCACACCCAGCTCACACTGCAAGAGTGATCACCGGACATGGCCCCCCTTCTCCCGAAGTTACGGGGGCATTTTGCCGAGTTCCTTAACCATAGTTCACCCGAACGCCTCGGTATTCTCTACCTGACCACCTGAGTCGGTTTAGGGTACGGGCCGCCATGAAACTCGCTAGAGGCTTTTCTCGACAGCATAGGATCATCCACTTCACCACAATCGGCTCGGCATCAGGTCTCAGCCTCAACGTGTGACGGATTTGCCTATCACACGGCCTACACCCTTACCCCGGGACTACCACCGCCCGGGCTGGACTACCTTCCTGCGTCACCCCATCGCTTACCTACTACAAGTCTGGGTCGTCGGCTCCACCACTTTCCTTCACCCGAAGGATCCAGAACGGCTTCACGGACTTAGCATCGCCTGATTCGATACTGGGCGTTTCAAAGCGGGTACCGGAATATCAACCGGTTGTCCATCGACTACGCCTGTCGGCCTCGCCTTAGGTCCCGACTTACCCTGGGCAGATCAGCTTGACCCAGGAACCCTTAGTCAATCGGCGCACACGTTTCCCACGTGTGTATCGCTACTCATGCCTGCATTCTCACTCGTGAACCGTCCACAACTCGTTTCCACGGCTGCTTCACCCGGCACACGACGCTCCCCTACCCATCACAGCAGACGTTGGTCCTTATGCTGCAATGACACGACTTCGGCGGTACGCTTGAGCCCCGCTACATTGTCGGCGCGGAATCACTTGACCAGTGAGCTATTACGCACTCTTTCAAGGGTGGCTGCTTCTAAGCCAACCTCCTGGTTGTCTCTGCGACTCCACATCCTTTCCCACTTAGCGTACGCTTAGGGGCCTTAGTCGATGCTCTGGGCTGTTTCCCTCTCGACCATGGAGCTTATCCCCCACAGTCTCACTGCCGCGCTCTCACTTACCGGCATTCGGAGTTTGGCTAAGGTCAGTAACCCGGTAGGGCCCATCGCCTATCCAGTGCTCTACCTCCGGCAAGAAACACACGACGCTGCACCTAA
>NZ_CP179755.1:2475000-4520000 GCF_047456005.1 Streptoverticillium reticulum
TAGGCCGCGGGCTCATCCTGCACCGCCGGAGCTTTCCACCCCCGAGCATGCGCTCGAAGGTCGTATCCGGTATTAGACCCCGTTTCCAGGGCTTGTCCCAGAGTGCAGGGCAGATTGCCCACGTGTTACTCACCCGTTCGCCACTAATCCCCGGCCGAAACCGGTTCATCGTTCGACTTGCATGTGTTAAGCACGCCGCCAGCGTTCGTCCTGAGCCAGGATCAAACTCTCCGTGAATGCTTACCCGACTGCGTTTAATTAAAAACTGCGGGCTGACACTCGCGTTGAGCGGGACACCACCGGGCGGAATAGGCCCGGCGCGTCCACAGCGTCCTCGCTGTGTGTTTCAAAGGAACCTCATCCCACCGAAGCGGGACGGGGTTGTTTTATAGTCTGGCGTTGACTTTTGGCACGCTGTTGAGTTCTCAAGGAACGGACGCTTCCTTTGTACTCACCCTCTCGGGCTTTCCTCCGGGCGCTTCCCTTCGTTGTTTCCAACCTTACCAGATCCGTTTTCCGTTCCGTTTCCGGTTCGGAATTCTTTTCCAGTGCCCTGTCGGACCGGGCTCACCGACTTTATCAGATTCTGATCGAGCCGATTTTCCGACCGCTTCCGGGAGTTCCCGTCTCACACGAAGTGTGGGGGGTTCCCGTCGCGGCGGAGTCGTAAACGTACTGGACGGCCGCGCCCGGATGCAAATCGAGAACCGGGGCGGCCGTCCGTACGGCTGACGCTACGTCAGGGATCAGACCTCGACGACCACGGGAAGGATCATCGGGCGCCGGCGGTAGCTGTCGGAGACCCACTTGCCCACCGAGCGCCGGACCAGCTGCTGGAGCTGGTGGGGCTCGGCGACGCCGTCCGCGGCGGCCCTGGCGATGGCCTCCTCGATCTTCGGGACGACGGCCGAGAACGAGGCGTCGTCGATGCCCGAACCCCGGGCCTGGATCTGGGGACCGCTGACGACCTTGCCGGTCGTGCTGTCCACCACCACGAAGACCGAGATGATGCCCTCGTCGCCGAGGATCCGGCGGTCCTTGAGGGAGGCCTCGGTGACGTCGCCGACCGAGAGGCCGTCGACGTAGACGTAACCGGCCTGGACCTTGCCGACGATCTTCGCCCGGCCGTCGACCAGGTCCACCACCACGCCGTCCTCGGCGATGACGATGTGGTCCTTGGGAACCCCGGTGAGAGCACCGAGCTCCGCGTTCGCCCGCAGGTGCCGCCATTCGCCGTGGACCGGCATCAGGTTCTTCGGCTTGCAGATGTTGTAGAAGTACAGCAGCTCGCCGGCCGAGGCGTGGCCCGAGACGTGGACGCGGGCGTTGCCCTTGTGCACGACGTTGGCGCCCCAGCGGGTCAGTCCGTTGATCACGCGGTAGACCGCGTTCTCGTTGCCCGGGATGAGCGACGAGGCCAGGATCACGGTGTCGCCCTGGACGATCCGGATCTGGTGGTCCCGGTTGGCCATGCGCGACAGCGCGGCCATCGGCTCGCCCTGGGAGCCCGTGCAGACGAGCACGACCTCGTCGTCCGGCAGGTCGTCCAGGGTCTTGACGTCCACGACCAGGCCGGCCGGGACGCGCAGGTAGCCCAGGTCGCGGGCGATGCCCATGTTGCGGACCATCGAGCGGCCGACGAAGGCGACCCGGCGGCCGTACTCGTGGGCGGCGTCGAGGATCTGCTGGATGCGGTGCACGTGGCTGGCGAAGCTGGCCACGATGATCCGCTTCTGGGCGCCCGCGAAGACCTGGCGCAGCACGCCGGAGATGTCGCGCTCGGGCGGGACGAAGCCGGGGACCTCGGCGTTCGTGGAGTCGACCAGGAGCAGGTCGATGCCCTCCTCGCCGAGCCGCGCGAAGGCGGGCAGGTCGGTGAGGCGGCGGTCCAGCGGGAGCTGGTCCATCTTGAAGTCGCCCGTGTGCACGGCCATGCCGGCGGGGGTGCGGATGGCGACCGCCAGGGCGTCCGGGATGGAGTGGTTGACCGCGATGAACTCGCAGTCGAACGGGCCCAGGCGCTCGCGGTCGCCCTCGGCGACCTCGAGGGTGTACGGGCGGATGCGGTGCTCCTGCAGCTTGGCCTCGATCAGGGCGAGGGTCAGCTTGGAGCCGATGAGCGGGATGTCCGGCTTCTCGCGGAGGAGGAAGGGGACACCGCCGATGTGGTCCTCGTGCCCGTGGGTGAGCACGATGCCGTCGATGTCGTCGAGGCGGTCCCGGATGGACGTGAAGTCCGGCAGGATCAGGTCGACTCCGGGCTGCTCCTCCTCGGGGAAGAGCACTCCGCAGTCGACGATCAGCAGGCGGCCGCCGTACTCGAAGACCGTCATGTTGCGGCCGATCTCGCCGAGGCCGCCGAGCGGGGTGACGCGCAGGCCGCCCTCGGGCAGCTGCGGCGGCGGGCCGAGTTCAGGGTGCGGGTGACTCAAAAGACTCTCCTCACCACGCGCGCCACATGCCTCGGGGGCACATGGCGCGCGTGACCTTCGTGCACTTGCAGTGGTGTCAAGTGATGTGTGGTGTTGCGTGGTGCTGCGTATTGAGTTGTGAAGTCTGTGGTGCGCCGCGGTCACGCTGGGTGTCCGGCGCGGCGGCCGTCCCGGCCGCTTCCCCTGTTACAGCTGTACCCCGCCGGCCGCGAGATCGCGCTTGAGCTGCCCGGTCTCCTCCGGGCTCAGGCCGACGAGCGGCAGCCGCAGCGGTCCCGCGGGCAGGCCCTTGAGGGCGAGGGCGGCCTTGGTGGTCATGACGCCCTGGGTGCGGAAGATGCCGGTGAAGACCGGGAGCAGCTGCTGGTGGATCTCCGCGGCCTTGGCGACGTCGCCGGAGCGGTGGGCGTCGAGCATGGCGCGCAGCTCGGGGGCGACGAGGTGGCCCACGACGGAGACGAAGCCGACGGCGCCGATGGAGAGCAGCGGCAGGTTGAGCATGTCGTCGCCGGAGTACCAGGCGAGGCCCGAGCGGGAGAGTGCCCAGCTCGCGGCCCCCAGGTCGCCCTTGGCGTCCTTGTTGGCCACGATGCGCGGGTGCTCGGCGAGCCGGACGATGGTCTCGGTCTCGAGGGTGACGCCGCTGCGACCGGGGATGTCGTAGAGCATCACCGGGAGGTCGGTGGCGTCGGCGACCGCCGTGAAGTGGCGGACGAGGCCCTCCTGCGGGGGCTTGTTGTAGTACGGCGTGACGACAAGGAGGCCGTGGGCGCCTGCGTCCTGCGCGGCGCGGGCGAGTTCGGTGCTGTGGCGGGTGTCGTTGGTGCCGGCTCCGGCGATGACGTGGGCGCGGTCTCCGACCGCCTCGACCACGGCACGTACGAGCTGGGCTTTCTCCGCATCGCTGGTGGTGGGGGACTCACCGGTGGTGCCGTTGACGACGAGGCCGTCGTTGCCTGCGTCGACGAGGTGCCGGGCGAGCCGCTGCGCGCCGTCGAGATCGAGCGCACCCTCGCTGGTGAACGGCGTGACCATGGCGGTCAGGACGCGCCCGAAGGGGGTCTGCGGTGTGGAGGTCGGAGCCATGGGGCCCACGCTACTCGTTGCTCACCGTGAGGTGCTCCCTCGGGGAGTGCCAAAGGGATCCCGGTACTGCCTGCTCGGGGGTTCAAGCAGTACCGGGTCCGTTTTTTCAGCCTAGATGAAGGTGCCGAAATGCCGCAATACGGACACCTGACGGGCACCCGGTGCCCGCGCCGGCAAGCGCGGACGGTCGTCGTCGGCTACGGAGCGACACGGCCGTTCTTGTTGAAGGCCTCGTAGGTGAGCGGCATGAGCTTGGCCCACTCCGCCTCCATCTTCTCGCCCACCATCTCGATCTCCCGCTGCGGGAACGAGGGCACCGCCGCCAGCTCGTGCTGGGTGCGCAGGCCGAGGAAGTGCATCAGCGAACGGGCGTTGCACGTGGCGTACATCGAGGAGAAGAGACCGACCGGCAGGACCGAGCGGGCCACCTCGCGGGCGACGCCCGCGGCCAGCATCTCCTGGTAGGCCTCGTAGGCGTCCCGGTAGGAGCTCTCCATCGCGCGGGCGGTCAGCTCGTGCTGCGCCTGGGTGCCCTCGACGAAGACGTACTTGCCGGGGCGGCCCTCCTGGACCAGCTTGCGGGACTCGCCCGGGACGTAGAAGACCGGCTGGAGCTCCCGGTAGCGGCCGGACTCCTCGTTGTACGACCAGCCCACGCGGTGCCGCATGAACTCGCGGAAGACGAAGATCGGAGCACTGATGAAGAACGTCATCGAGTTGTGCTCGAAGGGGCTGCCGTGGCGGTCGCGCATCAGGTAGTTGATGAGCCCCTTGGACCGCTCCGGGTCCTTGGTGATCTCTTCCAGGGACTGCTCGCCGGCCGTGGAGACGCGGGCGGCCCACAGCACGTCGCTGTCGGCGGCGCTGTGCTTGACCAGCTCGACCGTCACGTCGCTGCGAAACGTCGGCTTGTCTGCCGTGGCGTCCTCGGTGGTGCTGTCGGTCACCGGCGGTCCTTCCAGTTGCATTGCTCGGGCGGCGACAAGCCTACGGGCCACCACCGACAACGGGCCGGGGGACGCCGGTGCGAGCCGGGGGAAGAGGGGCGCCGGTTGAGATTTTTCACAGAAGTCGCGGAAATCGGGCACCGTGAAGGGCGTTCGCACGTCCTTATGTGTGACACCACACGCCGAGGTTCCTAGGAGAGCCCACCATGTTCCGCCGGCGAGAGCCCGTACCGTTCGCCTTCGTCGCCGAGGCCGAGCGCTACCGCAGCAACGTCACTCCGCCGCCCCCGGATCGC
This sequence comes from Streptoverticillium reticulum, assembly GCF_047456005.1. Lineage (NCBI taxonomy): Bacteria > Bacillati > Actinomycetota > Actinomycetes > Kitasatosporales > Streptomycetaceae > Streptomyces > Streptoverticillium reticulum. The sequence goes on from NZ_CP179755.1 coordinate 2,479,762, forward strand.
GCGAGCCGTTCCGAGGTCGCCGGACGTGCCCTCGTGGGGCTGACGGTGGCCGCAGGGCTGGTCGGTGCGCTGCTCTTCGGCTGGCCCGCACTGCAGACGGCCGGCCCGCAGAACGCGCACCACACACAGCAGTCCGAGGCCAAGGACGGCCGTTGACCGAAGGCAGTCGGGCCCCGGAGCGAAACCGCTCCGGGGCCCAATTTTTTTCGATCAACGGGTAACCTCACCCGGCACAGGACCTTCGAGCGTGTGTGTGAGTGAGGAATCGCCGTGCCCCTGCCCCTTCTGACTGCCGACCGCGACGCGCCCGTGGTGTCCGTGTACGAGGACCCCGCGCGGTGGCGGCGGCCGTACCGGCCCGGGCCGTTGCGGGTCGGGGGCACGGCACTGGTGCTGCTGCTCGCGGCGTACGTGCTCTGCTCGGCAATGATCATCGCCTTTGCCGGAGCGTTTCTCCTCGCCGGAGTGTGCGCAGTGATCGCCGTCGCCCTGATCGCCCTGGCGGTGCGGCTCGTGCGGACGGGCATCTGGCTCAGCCCCGCCGGGCTGCGGCAGATCCGGCTGCTCTCGACCAGGACCCTGCCGTGGGCCGAGGCCGGCGCGGTGCGCGTGGTGGAGCAGCCGGTGCGGTGGCTCGGGCTGCCGCGGCGGGTCCCCGGGCGGGGCCTCGTCGTGGAGCCGTTCCCCGTGCTCGTCACCGATCACGGGGCGGATTTCCTGGAGCGGCCCTTGGCTTTTGCCGAGGCCGTGGCCTCCTTGGAGGAGCGGGTCGCCGAGCTTGGAGGGCGGGCTTAGGCCGTCTGTGGCTGGTCGCGCAGTTCCCCGCGCCCCTAGAGGGCGCGGGCTGCCTTCCCGTCACGCAAAGCGATCGCGTGCTGCATCGCCTTTCGGGCCCGCGGGGTGTCCCGTGCGTCGTGGTACGCCACCGCCAGACGGAACCACGAGCGCCAGTCCCCCGGTGCCGCCTCGGTCTCGGCCTGGCGGCGCCGGAACACCTCGTCCGCCGAGTCCCGGTCGATGCGGCCGCTCGCGGTGCGCACCAGCTCGTCCACCGGCAGGCCGCCCTCCGCCTCCAGCTCCCGCGCCAGGCGGTTCGCGTCGCGCGCGAACCTGGTGGTCTTGTAGAGGAACCACGCCCCGATGAACGGCAGGACGAGCACGGCGACGCCGAAGGCGACGGTGATCACCGTGCCCTGCTCGATCAGCATCACGCCGCGGCTGCCGACCAGGACGAAGTAGACGACCAGGACGGCTGCCAGGGCGAAGTAGATGATCTTTGCGCGCATGTCCTCAGCCCAGGTCCAGGAAGTTTTCCAGGCCGAAGGTCAGGCCCGGGGTGGTCACCACGCGCCGCGCGCCGAGCAGGATGCCCGGCATGAAGCAGCTGTGGTGCAGCGAGTCGTGGCGGATGGTGAGCGTCTCGCCGGTGTCGCCGAAGAGCACCTCCTGGTGCGCCAGCAGGCCGCGCAGCCGCACGGCGTGCACCGGCACCCCGTCGACGTCCGCGCCGCGTGCGCCCTCCAGGGCCGTGGTCGTGGCGTCGGGCTGCGGGGCGCAGCCTGCCTCGCGGCGCGCTGCGGCGATCAGCTGCGCGGTGCGGGTGGCGGTGCCGGAGGGGGCGTCGGCCTTGTTGGGGTGGTGCAGCTCGACGACCTCGACGGACTCGAAGAACCGGGCCGCCTGCTGGGCGAAGGCCATGGTCAGGACCGCGCCGATGGAGAAGTTGGGGGCGATGAGCACGCCCGTGCCCGGCTTGGCGTCCAGCCAGGAGTTCAGCTGCGCGAGGCGCTCCTCGGTCCAGCCGGTGGTGCCGACCACGCCGTGGATGCCGTGGGCGATGCAGAACTCGAGGTTGTCCATCACCGAGTCGGGGTGGGTCAGCTCGACCACGACCTGGGCTCCCGCCCGGGTCAGGGTCTGAAGGCTGTCGCCCCGGCCCAGCGCGGCCACCAGTTCCATGTCCTCGGCGGCCTCCACGGCCCGTACGGCCTCGGAGCCGATGCGGCCCTTGGCGCCGATGACGGCCACGCGCAGCTTGCTCATCGTCCCTGCTTCCCTTGCTTGCCCTCGGATTACGAAACGGCCTCGTGCAGACGGGCTGCCTGCTTGTCCTTCAGCGGGCCGATGACGGACAGCGAAGGACGCTGTCCCAGTACATCGCGGGCCACCTCGCGGATCTCGTCCGGGGTGACGGCTGCGATGCGGGCGAGCATGTCGGAGACCGACATCTGGTCACCCCAGCACAGCTCGCTCTTGCCGATGCGGTTCATCAGCGCACCGGTGTCCTCCAGGCCGAGGACCGTGGAGCCGGACAGCTGGCCGATGGCGCGGGCGATCTCGTCCTCCGGCAGGCCCTCGGCGGCGACCCGGTCCAGCTCGTCGCGGCAGATCTTGAGCACGTCGTGGACCTGGCCGGGGCGGCAGCCGGCGTAGACGCCGAAGAGGCCGCAGTCGGCGAAGCCGGAGGTGTAGGAGTAGACCGAGTAGGCCAGTCCGCGCTTCTCCCGGACCTCCTGGAACAGCCGCGAGCTCATGCCGCCGCCGAGGGCGGTGTTGAGCACGCCGAGCGCCCAGCGGCGGTCGTCGGTGCGGGCCAGGCCGGGGACGCCGAGGACGACGTGCGCCTGCTCGGTCTTGCGGCCGAGCAGCTCGACGCGGCCGGCGGTGCGGATCGTGCGGCTGCCGCCCCGCGGGTCGACCGGCTCCGCGTCCGTGCGGGTCAGGGCGCCGGCCTTCTCGAAGGCGGCCCGGACCTGGCGGACGACCTTGGCGTGGTCGACGTTGCCCGCGGCGGCCACGACCAGGTGGGTCGGGTCGTAGTGGCGCTTGTAGAAGCGGGCGATCTGGTCGCGGCCGAGCGCGTTGATCGTGTCGACGGTGCCCAGCACCGGACGGCCGAGGGGGGTGTCGCCGAGCATGGTGTGCGCGAACAGGTCGTGCACGCAGTCGCCCGGGTCGTCCTCGGTCATGGCGATCTCTTCGAGGATCACGCCGCGCTCGGCGTCGACGTCCTCGGCGGTGATCAGCGAGCCGGTGAGCATGTCGCACACGACGTCGATGGCCAGCGGCAGGTCCGTGTCGAGCACCCGCGCGTAGTAGCAGGTGTACTCCTTGGCCGTGAACGCGTTCATCTCGCCGCCGACCGCGTCGATGGCGGCCGAGATGTCGAGCGCGCTGCGCTTGGCCGTGCCCTTGAAGAGCAGGTGCTCCAGGTAGTGCGTGGCGCCGTTGAGCGTCGGGGTCTCGTCGCGGGAGCCGACGTTGGCCCAGATGCCGAAGGTCGCGGAGCGCACGGAGGGCAGGGTCTCGGTGACGACCCGCAGGCCGCCGGGCAGGGTGGTCCGGCGGACCGTGCCGATGCCGTTCTCGCCCTTGAGAAGCGTTTGGGTACGGGCGACGGCCCGCCCCTCCGAGGAGGTGCGGGCCGTCTTCCGGGGACTACGGGTCACTTGGCGGACTCGTCCTTGTTGTTGTCGGCGCCCGCGGCGGAGCCGCTGTCGGACGCAGCGTCCTCGCCCTCGATCACGGGGATCAGGGAGAGCTTGCCGCGCTGGTCGATCTCGGCGATCTCGACCTGGACCTTGGTGCCGACCCCGAGCACGTCCTCGACGTTCTCCACGCGCTTGCCGCCGGCGAGCTTGCGGATCTGCGAGATGTGCAGCAGGCCGTCCTTGCCGGGGAGCAGGGAGACGAACGCACCGAAGGTGGTGGTCTTGACGACCGTGCCCAGGTAGCGCTCGCCGACCTCCGGCATGGTCGGGTTGGCGATGCCGTTGATCGTGGCGCGGGCGGCCTCGGCGGAGGGGCCGTCGGCGGCACCGATGTAGATGGTGCCGTCGTCCTCGATCGTGATCTCGGCGCCGGTGTCCTCCTGGATCTGGTTGATCATCTTGCCCTTGGGGCCGATGACCTCACCGATCTTGTCGACCGGGATCTTGACGGTGATGATCCGCGGGGCGTGCGGGGACATCTCGTCCGGACGGTCGATGGCCTCCATCATCACGTCGAGGATGTGCAGGCGGGCGTCGCGGGCCTGCTTCAGCGCGGCGGCCAGGACCGAGGCGGGGATGCCGTCGAGCTTGGTGTCGAGCTGGAGCGCGGTCACGAACTCCTTGGTGCCGGCGACCTTGAAGTCCATGTCGCCGAACGCGTCCTCCGCACCGAGGATGTCGGTGAGGGCGACGTAGTGCGTCTTGCCGTCGATCTCCTGGGAGATCAGACCCATGGCGATACCGGCGACCGGGGCCTTCAGCGGCACACCGGCGTTCAGCAGCGACATGGTGGAGGCGCAGACCGAGCCCATGGACGTCGAACCGTTGGAGCCGAGGGCCTCGGACACCTGGCGGATCGCGTACGGGAACTCCTCGCGCGTCGGCAGCACCGGCATGAGCGCACGCTCGGCCAGGGCGCCGTGGCCGATCTCGCGGCGCTTCGGCGAACCGACGCGGCCGGTCTCACCGACGGAGTACGGCGGGAAGTTGTAGTTGTGCATGTAGCGCTTGCGCGTCACCGGCGACAGCGTGTCGAGCTGCTGCTCCATGCGGAGCATGTTCAGCGTGGTGACACCCAGGATCTGGGTCTCGCCGCGCTCGAACAGCGCCGAGCCGTGGACGCGCGGGATGGCCTCGACCTCGGCGGCGAGCGTGCGGATGTCCGTCACGCCGCGGCCGTCGATGCGCTTCTTCTCCTTGATGACGCGCTCGCGGACCAGGGACTTGGTCAGCGAACGGTACGCGGCGGAGATCTCCTTCTCGCGGCCCTCGAACTCCGGGAGGAGCTTCTCGGCGGCCAGACCCTTGACGCGGTCCAGCTCGGCCTCGCGCTCCTGCTTGCCGGCGATGGTGAGCGCCTGCGCGAGCTCGGTCCGGACCGCGGCGGTCAGCGCCTCCAGGACGTCGTCCTGGTAGTCGAGGAAGACCGGGAAGTCGCCGGTCGGCTTGGCGGCCTTGGCGGCGAGGTCGGCCTGGGCCTTGCACAGGACCTTGATGAACGGCTTGGCGGCCTCGAGACCGGCGGCCACGACCTCCTCGGTCGGAGCCTCGGCGCCGTCCTTGACCATCTGGATGGTCTTCTCGGTGGCCTCGGCCTCGACCATCATGATCGCGACGTCGCCGTCCGGCAGCACGCGGCCGGCCACGACCATGTCGAAGACGGCGTCCTCGAGCTCGGTGTGGGTCGGGAACGCCACCCACTGGCCCTTGATCAGGGCAACCCGGGTACCGCCGACGGGGCCGGAGAAGGGCAGGCCCGCGAGCTGCGTGGAGCAGGAGGCGGCGTTGATCGCGACCACGTCGTAGAGGTGGTCGGGGTTGAGCGCCATGACCGTCTCGACGATCTGGATCTCGTTGCGCAGGCCCTTCTTGAAGGACGGGCGCAGCGGGCGGTCGATCAGACGGCAGGTGAGGATCGCGTCCTCGGAGGGGCGGCCCTCACGGCGGAAGAAGGAACCGGGGATCTTCCCGGCCGCGTACATGCGCTCCTCGACGTCGACGGTCAGCGGGAAGAAGTCCAGCTGGTCCTTCGGGGTCTTGGAAGCGGTGGTGGCCGACAGCACCATGGTGTCGTCGTCCAGGTACGCCACGGCGGAACCGGCGGCCTGCTTGGCCAGGCGGCCCGTCTCGAAGCGGATGGTGCGGGTGCCGAAGGCGCCGTTGTCGATGACGGCCTCGGCGTAGTGGGTCTCGTTCTCCACCAGGGTTATCTCCTCGTCTGCGTCCCCTGCCCGTGTGGCGGGGGACGGTGGCGGAGGGCGCTGCGTTGCTCCGTGCGGGCCGGTCTTCGATCGAAGCACCCGGAATTCCCTGTTCCGGGGGCCACTACCGAGGACCGGCGGAGAGACCGGCGCTCCTCCTCGTCAGGTTTTGCGTTGTGGGACCAGACTACAAAGCTTCTGCTTCCCACGAGATACGCAAAGGGAGCGGTTCCCTTGGACGGGAACCGCTCCCTTCATGGCGTCTTACTTGGCGCCGGCCGCACCGCGGCGGATGCCGAGGCGCTCGACCAGGGCGCGGAAGCGCGTGATGTCCTTCTTGGCCAGGTACTGCAGCAGGCGGCGACGCTGGCCGACCAGGAGCAGCAGACCACGGCGGGAGTGGTGGTCGTGCTTGTGCGTCTTGAGGTGCTCGGTCAGGTCGGTGATCCGACGGGTGAGCATCGCGACCTGGACCTCGGGGGAACCGGTGTCGCCTTCCTTGGTGGCGAACTCGGCCATGATCTGCTTCTTCGTAGCGGCGTCGAGCGACACGCGGTACTCCTTCTGAGTGTTCTTGGCCACCGAGCGCCCCTGGTCTCTGTCTCAGGGAGGCTTCCGTTACTCGGGAGGCGGGGTCGCTGGGCGCTGACCTCGGATGTGACTCCGGGGGCGCGTACACAAACGACCACCCCGCACCTTACCAGGTGCACCGAGTGGGTCCGGTGCGGGCCGTTCGTGGCTGGTCGCGCCCACGCGGCGGAGCCGCATATATGGACAGCCCCGCGCCCCTTACGGGGCGCCATTTCACCGGGGCACCCCCCTACGCCCCCGTCAACCCCCGGACCGTCCCGTACGCGTCCAGTACCCCCAGGCACAGCGGCACCAGCGCCAGGAGCAGTGCGCTCTCCGCCAGCTCCGTGAAGCGCCCCCAGAAGGGGGACACCCCCTTGCCCGGCACGATCAGTGCCACCCCGGTCAGGAGGGCGGCGACCGCCGCCGTGGCTGCGGAGAGCCAGACCGTGCGGATGTCCGTGGAGCCGTGCAGGGCCGTGCCCACGACGAGCAGGGCCAGCGCGAGCAGGCCCGCCCCGAGCACCGAGCCGACCTGGGCCGTGTAGCGGAAGAGCCGGGCCCGCAGCAGCAGCGCCAGTCCGGAGGCCAGGGCCAGGGCCTGTGCCCACGCCCCGGCCGAGAAGGCCAGGACGGCCGTGGCGCCGACGGCGACGGCTGCGCAGCCCCCGACCAGGCCCAGCAGCAGCTCGTGCCCCCGCCGCACCTGCACCGCGATGCGCTCCGCATCGACCGGCTCGGCCCGGAAGCCCTCGCCGTCCGCCGTCGCGGAGCGCGGCGCCGCATAGCCGACGGGCAGCCGGGCGACCCGCGCCGAGAGCCCGGGCAGGAAGGCGAGCGCCCCGATCGCGAGGACCGCGCACACCGCCGCGGCCCCCGAGGGCGCGGCCCCGGTGAGGATCGTCCCGAAGGTGGCCAGCGTGCCGGTGGCCGAGGCGACCACGGCGGCGACGAAGGGGGCGTCGCCCCCCGGCATCGCGGCGGTCAGCGCGACGGAGCCGACGAGGACGGCCACGCAGCCCAGCAGGAACTGCAGCCGCCCGGTCCCGTGCCCGGGGTCCAGGGCGAGGACCCCGGAGCCCGCGGTCATGAGGTGCGGCAGGGCCGCCAGGCCCAGCGCGACGGCGGCGCCGCGGTCGCCGTAGACCCGGGCCCGTACGCCCGCGAACGCGGCCAGCAGCACGCCGGCCGCGGCGGCGGCCACGCCCGGCAGGCCGTGCATGTCGTGCCGCACCGGGTCGGCGAACCACAGCGCGAACGCCATCAGCACGAGCAGCAGCGCGCCGCCGAACAGGCCGGTGCCCCGCAGGAGTTGGCTGCTCCAGAGGCTGTTCCCGCGGGTGACGGCCGAGGCGACCGCCTCGCTGACGTCGTCGTGGACGGCCGGCGGGAGGGACTCGGCGAAGGGGCGCAGCGACAGCAGGTCGCCGTCGAGGACGCGCTGGGCGAGCAGCGAGCGGGCGCCGTCGAGGACGGTGCCGTCGCGGCGGACGAGGTGATAGCCGGTGGGTGCGCCGGCGGGCTGGGTCTGCCCGGTCAGGCGCAGGATCTCCGGGTACACGTCGGCGACGGCGATGTCGTCGGGGAGGGCGACGTCGATCCGGCTGTCGGGTGCGACGACGGTCACTCTGCAGAATCCGGTCGCAGCGGACGTGTTCACCTTGTGGGCCCCCTGAATCGGTACAACCACGCATGCCGTTCGCTCGTGCATACGCGCGGCGGTCACCCTATCGGGGCCGCGGACCGGCGCGTCGGTAGGATCGCCGTCTCGCGGGGGGAGGCCGGCGCCACAGGGGCGTCCGCGCGGCACTGTTGCCCCACCGCGCGGAGGGGTTGAGGGATCCGGTGAGCCAGGTCGTCGTCAAGCGCCAGCCGCGGGCCTACCCGCCGGAGGTGCCCAGCGAGGAACTCCGCCTGGAACCGCCGCCCGAACTGCCGCGCGGGCCGCAAGAGGGCATGCTGATGCAGCTGTTGCCCACGCTGGGCATGGCCTCGTCGATGGTGTACTTCTTCATGCCCGGCGCCGCGCCCATGATGAAGATCATGGGCGTCATGATGATGTTCTCGACGATCGGCATGACCGTCGCGATGCTCGTCAGGCACCGTCAGGGCTCGCAGGGGCGGCTGGCGGACATGCGCCGCGACTACCTCAAGTACCTCGCGCAGACGCGGCGCACCGTGCACCGGACGGCCCGGGCGCAGCGCGATGCGCAGTTCTATCTGCACCCCTCTCCCGACCAGTTGTGGTCCGTGGTCGCCGAGGGGAGCCGGCTGTGGGAGCGGCGGGCGACCGACGACGACTTCGCGCAGGTGCGCGTCGGGCTGGGCGCGCAGCAGCTGGCCACTCCCCTGGTGGCTCCGGAGACCGCGCCGGTGGACGAGCTGGAGCCGCTGACGGCCGGTGCGATGCAGCAGTTCCTGGCGACGCACGCGTCGTTGGACGGCATGCCGGTCGCCCTGTCGTTGCGCGCCTTCTACCACGTGACGCTCTCGGGCGAGCCGGAGACGGTGCAGGGCACGGCGCGTGCGCTCGTCGCGCAGCTGGTGACGCTGCACTCGCCGGAGGACCTGGTCGTGGCGGTGGTCCCGGCGCGCGGGGCGATGGCGCACTGGGAGTGGGCCAAGTGGCTGCCGCACGTGCAGGTTCCGGGCGCCGTGGACGGCGCGGGCCCGCGGCGGCTGATCGGTGACGACCTGAGCGAGCTCGAAGAGCTGCTGATGCCGCGGCTGGAGGGCCGTTCGCGGTTCAGCCGGGACGGACAGCCGGTGCTCGACCAGCCGCACGTCGTGGTGGTGCTGGACGGCGCGATGGTGCCGCCCGGTTCGGTGTTCGCGGCTCCCGAGGGGCTGCAGGGCGTGACGATCGTGGAGCTGGTGCAGGGCGAACTGGACGAGCCGCGCGGCGGTCTGTCCGTGGTCGTCCGGCCGGGTGCGCTGCAGCTGCTCTCGCAGGTCGCCGCGTACGACGGCGTGCCGGACACGCTCTCCCCCGAGGCCGCGGAGGCGCTCGCGCGGCAGCTGGCGCCGCTGCGCACGGGCGGGGGCGACGGCGACGAACCGCTGCTCGCCAACCTGGACTTCACCGATCTGCTGGGCCTGGGCGACGCGGGCTCGATCGAGGTGTCGCGCACCTGGCGGCCCCGCTCGGCCGCCGAGCGGCTGCGCGTGCCGATCGGGGTCGGCGAGGACGGCGCGCCCGTGATGCTCGACATCAAGGAGGCGGCGCAGGACGGCATGGGCCCGCACGGCCTGTGCGTCGGCGCGACCGGCTCCGGCAAGTCGGAGCTGCTGCGCACCCTGGTGCTGGGCCTGGCCGTCACGCACACCTCGGAGACGCTCAACTTCGTCCTCGCGGACTTCAAGGGCGGTGCGACCTTCGCGGGCATGTCCACGCTGCCGCACGTCGCCGCCGTCATCACCAACCTCGCCGACGACCTGACGCTCGTCGACCGCATGCGCGACTCCATCACCGGCGAACTGCAGCGCCGCCAGGAGCTGCTGAGGTCGGCGGGCAACTACGCGAACCTCCACGACTACGAGAAGGCGCGCGCGGCCGGTGCCCCGCTGGAGCCGCTGGCCTCACTCGTCCTGGTGATCGACGAGTTCAGCGAGCTGTTGACGGCGAAGCCGGACTTCATCGACATGTTCATCCAGATCGGTCGTATCGGCCGCTCGCTGGGCGTGCACCTGCTGCTGGCCTCGCAGCGCCTGGAGGAGGGCCGACTGCGCGGTCTGGAGACGTACCTCTCGTACCGCATCGGTCTGCGGACCTTCTCCGCGGCGGAGTCGCGGACGGCGCTGGGCGTGCCGGACGCGTACCACCTGCCGTCCGTGCCGGGCTCGGGCTACCTGAAGTTCGGCACGGACGAGATGACGCGCTTCAAGGCCGCGTACGTCTCCGGCACCTACCGCTCGGCCACGGCGGCCGCGGCGGGCGACGGCGGGCGGCTGCCGGTCGAGCGGCGTCCGGTGCTGTTCACGGCGGAGCCGGTCCCGGTCACGTACGCCGCCCCGGATCCGTCCGCCCTGCGTGCGGCCCCGGGGTGCGGGGAGGACGAGGCCTTCGCCGACACCGTCCTCGACGTCGTCGTGCGCCGGATCGAGGGCCAGGGCCCGCCGGCCCACCAGGTGTGGCTGCCGCCGCTGGACAAGGCGCCGTCCCTGGACCAGCTGCTCCCGCCGCTGTCGGTGGTGCCGGGCCGCGGCCTGACCGCCGCCGAATACCCGCGCCCCGGGCGCCTCGTGGTGCCCCTGGGCCTCATCGACAAGCCTTTCGAGCAGCGCCGGGACGTGCTCTACCGGGACTTCTCGGGCGCGGCGGGCCACATGCTCGTCGTCGGCGGCCCGCAGTCCGGCAAGTCGACGCTGCTGCGCACGCTGGTGAGTTCGTTCGCGCTGACGCACACCCCGGCCGAAGTGCAGTTCTACGGGCTCGACTTCGGCGGCGGCGGGATGAGTGCCGTCGCCGGCCTGCCGCACGTCGGCGGGGTGGCCTCGCGGCTGGACCCGGAGCGGGTGCGCCGCACGGTCGCGGAGGTGGCGGGGATCCTGGCGCGGCGCGAGGAGTTCTTCCGCGACCGGGGCATCGACTCGATCGCCTCGTACCGGCGGCGCCGGGCGCTGGGCGAGTTCGCCGAGCAGGGCTGGGGCGACGTCTTCCTGCTCGTCGACGGCTGGGGCGCCTTCAAGCAGGAGTACGACATGCTGGAGGGCGTCGTCACGGACATCGCGGGCCGCGGCCTGGGCTACGGCGTCCATGTCGTCATCACCGCCTCCCGCAACATGGAGGTCCGCCCGGCGCTCAAGGACCAGCTGCTGGGCCGGCTGGAGCTGCGGCTCGGCGACACCATGGACTCCGAGTTCGACCGCAAGGTCGCCGCGAACGTCCCCGCCGGGGTGCCCGGCCGCGGCCAGCTGCCCGAGAAGCTGCACTTCATGGGTGCGCAGCCGCGCATCGACGGGGGCGACGACCCGGGCGACACGACGGAGGCCACGGCGGCGCTGGCCGACGCGGTGCGCGACGCCTGGTCCGGCCCGCACGCCCCGCATGTGCGGCTGCTGCCCCGCCGGCTCGATGCGGGCGAACTGCCCAAGGGCTTCGAGTTCCCGGAGCGCGGCGTGGCCATCGGCATCGACGAGACCCGGCTCGAACCGGTCTTCGTGGACTTCGAGACCGATCCCTTCTTCCTGGTGTTCGGCGAGAGCGAGTCCGGCAAGACGGCCCTGCTGCGGCTGCTGGCGAAGCAGATCACGGAGCGGTACGGCCCCGACGAGGCGAAGATCGTCGTCGGCGACTACCGGCGCACGCTGCTGGACGTCGTCCCGCCGTCGCACCTGCTGGAGTACGCGCCGATCGCCTCGTCGCTGACGGTGCACGCGAACGCGCTGAAGGGCCTGATGGAGCGGCGGGCCCCGCAACCGGGCATCACGCCGCAGCAGTTGCGGGAGCGCAGCTGGTGGAAGGGCCCGCAGTTCTTCGTCTTCGTCGACGACTACGAACTGGTGGCGGCCGGCGGCAACAACCCGCTGGCGGTCCTGACGGAGAACCTGCCGTTCGCCCGGGACGTCGGCATCCGCTTCATCGTCGCGCGGAGCTCGGCGGGTGCGTCGCGCTCGATGTTCGAGTCGTTCATGCAGCGCGTCAAGGAACTGGGCGCGCAGGGCGTGGTGTTGTCCGGCGACCCCGGCGAGGGCGACGTCCTCGGCGGGGTCCGGCCGCGGCCGATGCCGCCGGGGCGGGGCTTCTTCGTGTCCCGGAAGCGGGGGGCACCGCTGGTGCAGGTGGGGTGGCTGCCGGAGGATTAGGGCCCCGTAGACGATGTTCCCGGGGCTTCGCCCCGGACCCCCGGGTGGTGCGTCGGCTGCGGGCGCGTCGTGGCTGATCGCGCAGTTCCCCGCGCCCCTGACGGGGCGCGCCCCTTCCCCGCAACCGATCGAGAGGACCCCCATGTCGCCCGAAGAGATCGTCGACGGCCAGCTGGCCGCGTACAACGCCCGTGACCTGGAGACGTTCCTGAGCTTCTACGTCGACGACGTCCCCGTCCACGCCTTCCCGGACGGGAAGGCGATGGCCGACCGCTCCGGACCGGCCTTCCGGGAGCGGTACCGCGAGCTGTTCGCGTCGAGCCCGGAGCTGCACGCGGAGCTGGTGTCGCGTGTCGTGCACGGCCGCGTGGTGATCGACCAGGAGCGCGTGACCGGATTCCTGGGCGGCGGCGTGCGCACGGCGGTCGCGATGTACGACGTGGGGCCGGAGAAGATCGAACGGGTCTGGTTCGTCGCCTGACGTACGGCGGGTGCGACCGAGGTCGCGCACGGCAAGCGCAAGTACGGCGTCCAGGCGGCCCGTTCCGCGGGCATGCGCTCCTTCGGCGACATACGCAAGCTGCCCGCGCTGCTGAACGGCGCCTGACGGGCTCCGGCGGCCGACCCGTATCCTCGGTCCTCATGACGACTCCCGGCCCGATGGCAACTCCCGGCCCGTTGAACCCCGTCAGCAGGACGGCCCTGTCCGTCGCCCACGTGCGCGCGCTGGAGAGCGAGCGCCCCGGCGGGCTCTTCACCGACCCGTACGCGAGGGCGTTCGTCACCGCCGCCGGGTACACCCCTGGCCGGCAGCCCGGCCCGTACGCGCTGTCGCTCGCCAACTACGCCGTGATCCGTACGCGTTTCTACGACGACTACCTGCTCGGGGCCGTCGCCGACGGCATCCGCCAAGTGGTGCTGCCGGCCGCCGGATTGGACACCCGCGCCTACCGCCTGCCCTGGCCGGACGGGGTGCGGCTGTACGAGCTGGACCTGCCGCCGGTGCTGGAGTTCAAGGAGCGCGTCCTGGCCGGGCAGGGCGCCGGACCGCGCTGCGAACGGGCCGCGCTGGACGTCGACCTGACCGGCGGGGACTGGGGCTCCCGGCTGGCCGCGGCGGGCTTCGACCGGGAGGCGCCGTCGGCCTGGCTGGTCGAGGGGCTGTTCGTCTACCTCACCGGGGAGCAGGCCGCCGGCCTGCTGGACACCCTGGGCGGGCTCGCCGCACCCGGCAGCCGGCTCGCGCACGAACGCGGGCGGGACGTCTCGGCGGCGGGCGCCGGCGATCCGAGCGTCGCCCACCTCACCTCGCTCTGGAAGGGCGGTCTCGGCACCGGGCTCGGCGACTGGCTGGGCCGGCACGGCTGGCACGTCGAGACGCACCCGCTGGACGCCGTGGCCGCCCGCTACGGGCGGTCCTGGTCCGGAACGGGTCCGGACATGGCGGGATTCCATCTCTCCACCCGCGGCTGAGCACCGGCGGCCCGGCACAGACCCGATGCACCCGGCACGGTCGCACCCTGTCCGTGGCGGGTGGAGCATGCCAGGGTGAGCGCCATGACCAAGACACCGGACGGACGCACGATCCCGCCCCCGCAGGCCGGTGAACGCGCCATGCTGGAGAGCTGGTTGGAGTTCCACCGCGCCACGCTCGCGCTGAAGTGCGCGGGCCTCGACGACGCACAGACGCGCCGCGCCTCGGCGGAGCCGTCCCGGCTGACCCTGCTCGGCCTCGTCCGGCACATGACGGACGTCGAACGGCAGTGGTTCCAGAAGGTGTTCGCCGGTCGGGATGTCGCGCTGCCGTACGGCGAGGAGCAGGCCTACGGGTTCGCGCCGGACGCGGCCGCGGACCACGGCATGGACGAGGCGCTGGCCGCCTGGCGCGCCGAGACCGACGCGAGCCGGGCGACGGCGGCCGGCGCCTCGCTGGACGACTCCGGCCGGCTCTCGGAGCAGGACGCCGCGCAGATCGGCTTCCGGGACGTCTCGCTGCGCTGGATCATGGTGCACATGATCGAGGAGTACGCGCGGCACAACGGTCACGCGGACCTGATCCGCGAGCGCATCGACGGCGCGACCGGCGTATGAGCAGCGGGCCGGCCCTCCCCGACAGGAGGACCGGCCCGCGCGTACGTGTCCGCTGCATCGTGGACGACCCGACTACGGCTCCAGGGTGATGGAGTTGATCGGCGTCATGTCCTTGTCGATGTACCAGCCGGCGGGCAGGTAGCCCTGGCAGCCTGCGCCGTTGTAGCCCGTGCAGGTGCGCATGGTGGCGCCGCCGGTCTGGTTGTTGAAGATGCGGTAGGTCCCGTACATGTTGCTGAGGTTGTAGGTCCCGTACCTGTAGTACGTGCTGGTCGGCTGGTCGTTGTTCCACCCGGCGCCCGGGTAGAAGCACACGTCGCCGGAGGGACATCCGTGGCTGGAGTCCGCGGGACGGGCCGAGGCGGTGGTCGCGCCGACCGTGGTGAACGCGCCGACGGCGAGTGCGAGTGCCGCGGCGGTCTTCAGCGTCCTGCGCATGATGGTTCCCCCTTGGGATCGTGCCTGGTTCGTACCTGGTCGTGCCTGGTTCGTACTGATTCCTGACCGCCCGTGACGAGTGGGGCGCCCTCGGGCAGCCCCAATGTCCCGCGCACCACAACGGCGCACCAAGCCTTTTGACCAGGATCGAAATTGGACTCCTGACCCTCGGGTCACGTCCCGCACCGCCAAGTTGAACGCGTTCAAAAACAGGTCTACAGTCCTGACCGACGCAGTTTTGAACGTGTTCAAGAAAGGGTGGGGACAAGACATGGACCTCACAGTCGTCGCGTACGTCATCTACCTGCTGGTCAGCGTCGGGCTCACGGTCTGGGTCGCACGGACGCTCAGCCGCAACGGGCAGGTCTTCCTCGCCGACGTGCTGCACGGCAACGAGAAGCTCGCGGAGGCCGTCAACCACCTCCTGGTGGTGGGCTTCTACCTCGTGAACCTCGGGTTCATCGCGCTGTACCTGCAGGACGACGACAGGATCACCGACGCCCGCGGGGTGTTCGAGGCGCTGTCGCAGAAGCTCGGCGTCGTCCTGCTCGTCCTGGGCGTGATGCACCTCGGCAACGTCTTCGCGCTCAACAAGTTCCGCCGCCGCGGCATGATGGAGCGGGAGCAGATCCCGCCGGTCCCGCCGCAGGGCTGGGCGGGCCCCGCCGCCCCGCAGGGTCCATGGGCCGCGCCGACCGGGCACTGAGTCCGATGACGACGACGGCCGCCGCTGCCGCAGGCCGGGACGCGCTGAGCGTCCCGGTCCGCCGGCTCACCGTGCTGTACGACGCGCAGTGCCCGCTCTGCACTCACCTGCGCAACTGGCTCGCCCGGCAACCGCAGCTGGTGCCGCTCGACCTGGTGCCGGTGGGGTCGGAGGAGGCCCGGCGCCGCTTCCCCGGCCTCGACCACGCCGCCGCCTCCGAGGAGATCACCGTCGTCGGCGACGGCGGCCAGGTCTACCGGGGAGCCGCGGCCTGGGTCACCTGCCTCTGGGCCCTCGCCGAGCACCGCCCGCTCGCGCACCGGCTCAGCACCCCGACCGGGCTCCGCCTCGCGCGGGGCGCGGTGCTGGCGGCGGCCAAGTACCGCGCGGCGCAGCGTCCGGCGCGCTGCGGGGCCACCGGCTGCACTCCCGCGGAATAGCCGCGGATTAGGCTCTGCACCGTGCCACCAGAGAACGAGCCCCGTCCGGCCGGGCCCGAGCCGAAACCCGAGCGGACGACCGGGCCGAGGACCGAACCCAAGCCCGAGCCGAAGACCGAGAAGAGCGAGCAGACCCGCACCCTGATCCTCGAGACCGCGATGCGGCTCTTCCAGGAGCGGGGCTACGACAAGACCACGATGCGGGTCATCGCCAAGGAGGCCGGGGTCTCCGTCGGGAACGCGTACTACTACTTCGCGGGCAAGGAGCACCTGATCCAGGGCTTCTACGACCGGATCGCCGCCGAACACCAGACGGCGGCCCGCGCCGTCCTGGACCGCGAGACCGATCTGCACGCCCGCCTGGCCGGAGTGCTCCAGGCGTGGCTGGACATTGCGGAGCCGTACCACGAGTTCGCGGCCCAGTTCTTCAAGAACGCCGCGGACCCGGAGAGCCCGCTCAGCCCCTTCTCCGCCGAGTCGGAACACGCACGGGAGGCGGCCATCGCGGTCCACCGCGAGGTCCTGGCGGGCAGCAAGGCGAAGGTCCCCGGCGAACTCGCAGAGGTGCTCCCCGAATTGATGTGGCTCTCCCAGATGGGCCTCGTCCTCTACTGGGTCTTCGACCGCTCCCCCGCCCGCGAACGCAGCCGCCGCCTCGCCGACCGCGGCGCCCGCCTGACGACGCGGGGCGTGTCGCTGGCCCGGTTCAGGGTGCTGCGGCCGCTCGTGCACGAGGTGCACGAACTGTTCACGGACTTCCTGCCGGGGATGGCGCAGACGGTGACGGCGCAGCGGCGGCAGGGAGATGGCCGGTAGGAGTCCCTGGGCAGGGGCACTGGTGTGGGGGTGAGAATCTTCCTCTCCTCCGACATGGAGGGCACCGCAGGCGTCGTCGACTGGTCGCAGTGCCGGCCCGCGGAGACCGCGGGCGACTACGCGTACTACCGGGACCTGCTGCAGCAGGAGGTCAACGCCGCGATCGAGGGGGCGATGGCAGCCGGAGCGACGGAATTCCTGGTCAACGACGCACACTCGAAGATGACCAACCTGCGCCCCGACGCCCTTGCGGGCCGGGCCCGTTACCTGTCCGGACGCCACAAGCCCCTCTACATGATGCAGGGGCTGGACGCCTCCTTCGACGCCGTCTTCTTCGTCTCGTACCACGGCTCCATGACGGGCGCGCCGGCCACGCTCTCGCACACGTACAACCCCCTGGCGATCAGCGAGGTCCGGCTCAACGGCGTGACCGCCGGGGAGAGCGGCATCAACGCGCTGGTGGCCCTGGGCCACGGCGTGCCGGTGGTGCTGATCACCGGTGACGACACGACGGCCGCCGAGATCGAGCCCTTCTGCCCGGGCATCCGCACCGCCGTGGTCAAGTCGTCGGTGTCGCGGTTCGCCGCGGACAGCGTCCACCCGGCTGCGGCTCGCGAATTGATCCACGAGACGGCAAGGGAAGCTGTCCTGGCCCTGCCCCGGTCCGCACCACCGCACATCACCCTGCCGGCCACGCTGACCGTACGGTTCCGCAACCCGGACCTCGCCGAGATGGCGACGTGGATCGCAGGCGTCGTGCGCGAGGACGCCGTGACGGTCCGGATGACGGATGAGGACCCGATCCGGCTGTACCGGAGGTTCGTTGCGGTTGTGATGCTGACGCGGGGGATCGCGGAGTGAGGGCGGCTCGCGGGTGCCGTGTGAGCGGGCCCGGCAAAGACCGCGTATGGATTGCCTGTCCGCCCAACATCTTGTGCCGATATGCACGGTTGGGCGGAGCCTGCATCTGCCTACGGTGATCCCCGACGCGATCGGCTACGGGGGAACAGAAGGTCATGGCCAAGCGGTACAGGACGCCGCCGTCCAGCGCAGCGGTACGGTTCGGCGGTGCGGCCATGCTCCTGATGGCGGTCCTCATCGGCAGCTTCTGCGTACCTGCCCTTCCGTACGCCTCAGGCCTCGCCGGAACGCCGGGCACGCTGACCGTGGACGGCTACAAGTACAGCTACAGCTCACGGGGCGGCACCACGACTTCGTCCCGGGGCACGTTCCGCTCCGACGACGGCGGGACGACCGACCCGAAAGCGGTCGTCGAACCGGAGTACGCGCTGGGGCGCCGTGTCACGGTGTCTCGCGCCCCGTGGACGTACTACGTGGTCGGCCCGGCATGCTTCCTCGGCTGGCTCGCCGGGACGGCCTTCGCGGTGTGCTTCCTGACGTTCGGACTGCCGGCGCTCGTCTTCGGGGCGCGATGGAACGACCGCACGAGGCCGAAGGCCGTGCGCGTGCAGGTGAAGATCGCCGTGAGTGCCTTCTACGGTGCGGTCGGTGTCGGGGCTCTGGCCGTGGGTGTAGCCGTCGTGACCTGACGAGTGTTCGCGAGGACGCAGTTCATCAGCGACACGCCCACTGGCTGATGAACAAGGCCGGAACGCTCGGCCCCGCAAAACCCGGGCGAATGCACTGGAAGTGGGGAGCTGCGCAATGCACCAGGGAAAAACACCACCGAGGCGGAGCGGCCAACCTCCGGCCGCCTATGTGCTCTTCGGGAACCATCGGACGCTCATGATGGGGATTCTGGGGACGCTGGCCGGGGTCGTGGGCACCGTCGGGGGGATTTGCGCAGGGGCCGCGGTGCTGGACGCCTTCGGCTTCATCGGGATCGGGCTTCTGGGGTTGGCCCTCACCGTTGGATATGTCGTCGTCGCGTCGAACAGGCCACGGTACGAGGGGGGAAGGCGCCGGCCGGAGGGTACGCCGTAGGGGCGCCGATGGTCAGCGTCGCCTGGGCCGCTCACTGTCCGAACAACCCACGCCCGCAGGAACGTTCGACATACGAGCAGCAACCCGCCTTCGTGCCTGCCCCGAACAACACCGACGACGTGGCTGACACCGATCCCCGCCAACCTCGACTACTCGTTCGGCCTGCCCGCCGGGGCGTACTGCCTCTCCATGGCGCGGACGATCGTGAGACGTCTGCTCACCGACCACGGGCTTCCCGACATGAGTGAGCTCGGCACCTTCGCCGCGCCAGAACTCCTCGCGAGCGCCTATCAGTTCACCCCTGGCCAGAACGCCAACCTGTCCATGCGATGGCGATTCGGAGTGCTGCGACTGACCGTGTTCGACGAGCACCCTGCGCACGCCAGGAAGGCTCAGCAGGCATGCCAGGCGCGGCGGCGCGAGGCGCTCTCCACACTGGATACCGTGGTCGGCGCATGCGGCGGCATCGTCGGCCTGGACGACGCTGGCGGTCCGCTCGCGGGCAGCAAGACGTGGGTAGCGCTTTCGCGGGAGGCGGCGCGGGCATACGCCGCCCTTTGAGTGCGCAAGTGGGGTGGGCATCCTGTCGGCGCCCACCCCGCTCCAGCGTCGCTCGTCAGTGGCCCGCGAAGAGCCCTGCGGACTTCCTGTCCGTCTGCTGGTAATCGTCACTGCCCGTCAGGATCAGAGTCGATACGCGGTCCAGAACCTCCTGGATACGCGCGGCCCGGTTCGCAAGCTGGTTCTGCGCGTCCGTCATCGCTGCGAACGACTCGCCTTCCCAACCGTGCGAGACATCCTTTACGGCCTTGCTCATGGCCTCGAGCTCGCGCTTGATGACCGCTCCGGCAGACTTGATGTCCCTGGCCGTGTCCTGCAGCGAACCGTAAGTGACGACGAGGTCGCCAAAGTTTTCCGACATGTTCCCCACTCCCCGTGGCGTTGCTTACGGATGACTCAGAAGTGATTGAGCGCGCTCTCACCGGACGCGTGCGGCGCACCGCCACTCACGTCGACGCCCTTGATGCGCGAAGCGATGTCTCCATCGTTGGCCGAGGCGTTCTTGTGAGTCAGGGCGACAGCCTCTCCGACGTGGTCGATGAGTCGCCGCACGGCGTCGTGCTCATCGTTCAGTTCCGTCTGTGCCCGCACGAAGGCGTCGTGAGCCTGGCCCTGCCACCTGCCGCTCACGTTCTCGATGGCGTTCACCAGGGTGCGCAGGTTGGCCGTAAAGGCCTGACTGGACTCTTCCATCGAGCTCTTAAAGGCATTGAAACTGGCGTCGGTTACCTTTTGCTTGTCCGACATGGTTCACCTTCCCCCACGAGTTGCGTACGACTTGCTCTTTTTTGCGGATCCTCGATGCGGCTAGCGCTGTCCGCGCCGCCGCAGGAACACGATTCCGGTTGCCACCACGACGACGGCTGCCGCGCCGATGGCGATGCTCGGCCACGAAATGCTCGTACCGCCTTCATCCTGCTTCGACTTGGTCGCGGAGTCGCGGGTCGAAGTCGATGGCTTCGGCTCGCCGGAGGACGAGGGCTTCGGCGATGCGGCCGCCTTGCCGGCTGCCAGGAGCGGGTTGACGTCCGCGGGGCCCGGGTTGCCTTCGCCGTCCACCAGGACCTTGCGGGGGCGGACGATACCGTAGCCGAGGTAGATGCTGGGCACTCCTCCGGTGGCCGGCTTTCCTGCGGTGTCCATCATGACGCGCAGGACCTGATTGTTGGTCCAGTCAGGGTGCTTGGACCAGATCAGGGCTGCGGAGGCGGAGGCGAGGGCGGTGGCCTGGCTCGTACCTCCGGATGCGCAGAAGCCGGACGTCTTGGTGCAACGCTCCGGAATGTCATCTCCAGGAGCCGCGAGCGCCACGTGGCTTGCGCTGTTCGACCACTTGGTGACCTTACGGTCCTTGTCGACGGCGCCTACTGACACGACTCCGGGAAACGATGCCGGGAAGTTCTCGACGTTTGCCCCGTCTCCATCGTTTCCCGCACCGGCAAATACCAAACCTCCCTTGCCGAGAGCGTATTTCAGCGCCGCTTCCGTCCTCGTCGAATTACCGACGAGCCCATGGGCGACCATTGAAATGCTGATCACCCGAGCACCGTGATCCACTGCGTAGCGGATCGCTCCGGCCCAGACAGGATCATCGCCGGAAAAGACCTGGTCGCCCTTGCCAACTACCTTGACCGGCAAGATTTTCACTCCAGGTGCAAGTCCCTGAACACCACCGTCAACACCTGTCCCGGCGATCAAAGACGCCATGTTCGTGCCGTGCCCGTCCTGATCACGGTCAGGGCCAGTTGGCTCACTGGACAGGTCAACGCCTTCCAACGTCTGTCCCCGGAGCTCGGGAACAGACGAGTCGACGCCGGTGTCGAGGACCGCGACCGTCACGCCTTCTCCTCGACTGACCTTCCACATGTCATCCGCCTGCATGGCGTCCAAGTGCCACGCCCGCGAACGCACATCATCCGCTGTCGCCTGAGCCGCCAGTACGCCGAGCGGCATCAGTCCCGCGCCCAGCAGCGACAACACGAGCACGGCACGTCGTCGCCCTGGCCGAGTCACGAGCGACATGGGGCAGCGTCTCCTTGAGCAGCAGATCAGCGAGTTACTGGATTACGGGTGGGACAGTATCGCGTCGGCCGCCCGTCCACGTTTCTTCGTCCTCCGTAACGTAGTCGGGCCTGCTGACAGCACGACGACGGCCACCGCTACCCCCAGTGGCGCCGGAATGGAGAGGCCCTGGGGGCGGGTTCTCGCGCACAAGCCCAGAACCACCTGGTGTGAAGTTGGCGGCGCCTCCATAGGAGTCGCGCTCCGCCCCCACAACCGTTCCCCGCGGCAGCCTCGACCCCGTCGGCGGCAATTGCCCGTTGCCATGCGGACCGGTCACAACACCGCCCGGTTCCATGGCCAGCCTGCGGCCCGTTCCGAAACGCTGCGGGCTCGAGGCGCTTCCGCCAGCCGCACCGGTCGGTCCGCCCATCCCCACAGGGATCCGATTCACCGCCCCGCGCTCTTCTCCGACGACCATCCCGCGTGGCAACCGCGGGCCGCCTGAGTCACCGCCGGACCGTGTTGGAGTACCGCCAACGATCCCGTCACTTGCACCGGCGCGGGGGACACTGCCATACCGCGGAACCGAGAGGCCGCCCTTGGAGCTCCCGCCCGCGCTGGGGCCTCCCGGCAGTCCGGCCACAGTTCGGCTTGCTCCCGTAGAAGGCATACCGGGGAGCGGCCCACTCAGTGCGATCGGGCCCATGGGCCCGACCCCACCAATGTGCTTCGGAGTGTCGGGTACCGCAGCGTTGCCAGGCCTCATCCCGGTATCCGATGACGGGGCAGCAACCCCGCTCGAATCAATAGCCGTTCCCGCTTCCCCATCGGCTCCTGAGGACGCATGAGGTTGTGCACCGTCTGCCGGGTGGCTCGCCATGCCCGCAAGTGCCCCGACAGCGCTGCTCTGGTGTTGTGACCCGGCCGTGTGTGCAGCCCCGGTTGCGCCGACCGAGGGAGAAGAGTAGGCGTCGCTGCCTCTGCTTCCCGTGCCACCAGGAGATTCCGGTCCCCCGTAGGGCCGCTCCCATCGGTCGACATCGCCGGCCGACGGAATCGGCCTGAATACCGGCTCCTCCAGCCCCGCCAGCCCCTCATGCGCCACCCGGTAGTAGGAGTCGAGCTTGTTCATCAGGTTGATCGCTTCCTGACGATGCGACTCCGTCACCTTCAGCCGCGCCTGCTCCTTCTCCGGATCGGTCAAGCACTCCGAAGCCGGATCCGGCTTCGGCATGGCCGACTTCACCTCGGACAGGCCTTCGCCGGCCTGTCCGAGGTAGCTGCCCGCGAAGACGGTGTAGTCGGCCAGTTTGGCCGCCTGCTTGACCATCTCCCCGCCCCACTCGCGGAACGCGTCGCCGCCCTCGCCCTGCCACTTGACCCGCTCCACGTGGTGCCGCAACAGATCGCTGATCGCGTTGAGCTCCATGGATGCTTCGCTCAGCGCCGAGCCCATCTCCGTCAGCTGACTCGGACTGGCATCGGCCACCATCGCGTAGAGCTCGTTGTGGCTGAGTCCGTCGAACTTGCCCGCACTCATCTCTTCGCTTCCCCCCCCTAGAAGCCGTCGGCCCCGCCGACATCGCCGGTGTGCTGCTGCGCTGCGCCGCTCTTCGGGCTCCGGTAGTGCTTCTGCGTGCTCTCCTGAATCGCCCGCATGCGCGCCGCCTGCTCGGCGTCGACACCGTCGTACCCCCGGTCGGAGATCAGCGCCGCAAGGCCCGTCGCCTCGATCTGGTCCCCGAAGACCTTGGACAGCTCCTGCAGTCGTCCATGGACCCTGTCGTAGAGCGCGGCAAGATCGTGTGCCGAGTCGAAGCCCTTGCCGTACGCCCCCTGGGAAATCCGGCGATCACCGATCGCCTTCGGCGACGCCGACGACTTCTCCAGCTTGGCCAAGAGTTCGTCGATGCGCCCCTTGAACGTCGTCAGCGTCTCGGCCTCCTTGGCCAAGTACCCGCCGCCCGAACTCGGGTTGTCCACCCCGTCCCTCCCCATACGGTGCTCCCCCGCACCACCGTCAACTCTAGTCACCCGCAAGGGCGATCCCCCACCACATAACGGCCGAGTCGCCCGAACCCCTGTCCCGTCCCCGCCCCGGTTGCTAGCGTCGGCCCCGCTACCGTCCGTACCGTCGATCGAGGAGCCCCGCGCAGTGGCGACCGAACAGGAAAAAGACGAGCTCTACGCCATGGACATCTCGGGGGTCGAGTGGCTCAGCGCCCCCGACAGCCCGCCCGACATGGCGCGGGTCGAGATCGCCTATCTGCCGGGCGGCGCCGTGGCCATGCGGTCGTCCGAGGATCCCGACACCGTGCTGCGGTACACCGAGGCCGAGTGGCGTGCCTTCGTACTCGGCGCGCGGGACGGGGAGTTCGACATCGAGGTGCCGGAGTCCTGAACCGGCGGAGACCGGCCGGGGCGTGCCCACCGGCACGCCCCTCTCAGCCCTGCCCCGTCCGCGCCCCGATCGCCACGATCACATCGTTGTCCTGCGATTCCAGCAGGCCCTCGTTGACCACCAACAGGCGTCCATCGCCCAGATACGGGACCGCGCTCTTGCTGTGGGCCAGCTGCCATTCCGTGGTGCGGAGGTCCGGGGTGTTGTCCGCGGTGCGGATTTCCCTGCCCGTCCGTGTCGCCACGCGGATCAGCTTGCCCTCGCGTTCCGGTGTCGCGGCCACGTAGATGCTGAGCTCACCGTCATCGGCCGACACCGGGAGTGCGAGCCGGTTCTCGTCCGCCTTGAACGTCCATCGTTCACGGCCGTTGGACAGGTCGTACGCCGTCGTCGAACCCTTTCCGGCGACGTACACCGTATCTCCCGTGACCAGGTATTCCGCGCACCGGCTCATGCTCGATGTGCAGTAGCTGCTCTCGTGGTCGTGCTGGAGCTGGATGCGGGCCCGTTCCTTGCCGTCCGTATCGCCCAGGACGATCAGCTGGGTGGGTTTGCCGATGTTCTTGCCGTCCGCGTCGCTCATGAGCAGCACCACGGGCTTGGTCGAGAGGATGTCGGAGACCGTCTGGTTCTCGGGGCCGTCCCATTGCCAGTTGGCCTTTTCCAGCGATTTCAGGTTCTGTGCGCGAATCGTCGCCCGGTGCCCGCAGAACCTCTGCGTGAGGAGTTGCGCTCCGCCGGCCGTGCCGACGTCGCTGCACGCGTCCTGTTTTCCCGTGTCGCCGATCAGCTGGCCGTCCGAGAGGCGCACGATGTGGGCGCCCGTGGCCCAGCTGATCAGGCCGTGTCCCTGGCTGACCGACACTTCCATTTCGGCAGGCCACTTGTCCGGCCGGAAGCTGTCCATTTCGGGATCGTCGGCCTTCAGGAGGACGATGGGCTGTGTCCACAGCGCCTTGCCCTTGCGGATGTCGATGACGGTCATCGCGTCACAGGCGTCCGTGTATCTCAGGGCGATGAGCACACGGTCCGCATCGACGTCCCGCGAGGCCGCGCACTGCGTGCCGGGCAGGATCAGGGACCACTTCTTCTCGCCGGTCCTGATGTCGTAGGACGTCACCGTGTCGGGTTCCGCCTTCACCACCGTCGTCTGCGTGAACCAAGTACCCCACGCATTACGGGAGTTCTTCGACGGCGCGGTGCTCGGGGCCGTGCTCCATGCCAGGGCTCCCGGCGCTGCACCGGAACCGCCCGTCTTCGACGACGGGCCGTTGCCCGTTCTGCCCCACAGGGCATAGGCACCGCCGCCCGCGAGCACGAGGAGGATCACCAGGCCGATGACCCACACCTTGCGTCGTCCCGAGCCGGTCTTCGTGATGCCGGAGTGGGTGAACTGGGACAGCGAAGGCCGCGACGGCGGCGGTCCGTACGGTGGCGGTTGGGACACAGGTACATCTCCGTGTGCGGTGCGGTCGTCGGCTCGGTCGTCGGCCGTCACGTGAACGACATGATCAGGTAGTTGCTCGGAATGGCGATGTCGGCAACGATGAAGACCCGGTCGTCCTGCAGATAGATCTCACTGCCGAAATCCGCGTCGTACTGGATCGAGCTGCTCTCCGCCGGAAGCTTCTTGCGGACGGACGGTGAGCCGTCGCGCAGGTCGAGGTCGACCAGCTTTCCGCCCTCGCCCGCCTGAGGTGCCTGGTAGACGAGGAGCTTGTCCCCGTCGAAATCGAGCGACCGGTTGACCCGGTTGCCGCCCGCGGTGCTGGACCAGCGCTTCTCACCCGTCTTGAGGTCGATGGCCTGGATCTCGTTCTGCTTGATGCCCGCCGAGGTCTCCTTCGGCTGGGTCGCCAGATATGCCGTGTCTCCTCGTACCGAGACGTGTCCACCCGCCTGTCCCGTGAGGGAGTAGGTGGACTGGGTGCGGCCTTCGGAGTTGACGCTCAGCAGGTCGGTCGGGCCGTCCGCCTCGCTCTTGCCGACGGAGACCGTGACCGGGTCGATGGAAGGGACCGACAGGATGTCGAGACCCTCCGGGGCCTTCCACGTCCAGTCCACCCGGCCGGTTGCGGAATCGATTTTGCGCAGGAACTCACGATTGCTGCTCGAGCATTTGACGATCGATATCAGAATCTTGCCGTCGGTGGGGGCATCGGTTTCCGCGCAGTCGTAGATGACATTGGTCTTGGGGTGGTCGAGGACCTTGCCGTCGGCGACCGCGAAGGTGGCCTCCTCGCTCGTCCCCATGACCTTGACCGTACCGCGCGACAGGCGAACTTGAGGGTCGATGTACTCCCCGTCACCGGAGTACGAGGGAAGTTTCTGTTCCCACTTCGCGCGCCCGCTCTTCAAGTCCACCAGGATCAAGTTGTTGCACTTGTACTTCTCCTTCTCGTACAACACCGCGACCATGTCGTTCTCGGGCCGGCGTGCCGCCTTGCACACCTCCCCCGCCAGCGGGACGTTCCACTGCTGCTTGCCGTGCTCGATGTCGTAGGCCGTGATCTGCCGGTCGCGCGTGCGGACGATGTTGCCGTGCGCGAACCAGGTCATCGGGTTCGAGGCGTGGACGTCGGCGCCCTTCTCCTTGTCGGGAGTCGGGATCATCCAGTCCAGCCGGGTGTCGACCTGTGCCGACTCCGCAGGCCCGGCGTTCCGTTTCACCCCCTTGCCGTGATCGCCCCAGAGCAGCCAGCCTCCCCCGCCCAGGCCCGCGACGAGCACGAGCGCGAGGACGACGAGCAGCGCCTTGCGCCGTCCGCGGCCCGGTCCGCCGCCCGTGTCGCCTCCCCCCTCGCCCGGGCCGTACGGCACCGGCGCCGGGCCGAACCCCTGCGGCCCGGACGGGCCCGACGACGGCGGATCGAAGCGCGTATCCCACACCTGGGGCGGGCGCCGCGCGCCCGGCTCCTGCGGGGGCACGGGATGAGTCATGAGTCGGTGTTCCTTCGTGTGATCAGTGCGATCGGCGTGATCGGTGCCGCCCCGCGCCTCAGGCGGCGGGCCTGCGGCGACGGTGGTGGTCGCGTACGACGACGGCCACGCCCGTGATCGCCGCGACCAGGACCGCCGCTCCGCCCAGGACGTAGGTGGCCAGACGTTCCTGGCGCTGTTCGGGGGTCTCACCGAGGGCCAGGCGGGCGGGAGTCGGCGGGTGGACGTCGTGGGCCGGGCCCTTGGGGAGGGTCACCGCGTCGATGGGGTGCCCGTCGTCCGTCAGGGCGCGGACCGGGTCCACCACGCCCCAGCCGATGTAGCGGTCACGGCCGTTGACGGCCCGTTCCGCGGTCTGCTCGATCTGGGCGACGACCTGGTACTGCTTCCAGTCCGGGTGCTTCGCGCGGATGAGGGCGGCGACACCGGCGACGTAGGGGGCCGAGAAGCTCGTCCCGTCGTCCGCGCACTGGCCGCCCTTGGGGACCGTCGAGACCATCTCCACGCCCGGTGCCGCGACGCCGATGAAGTCGCCCGCCTGGGAGAAGACCGCGCGCTCGTTGTTGCGGTCGGAGGCGCCGACCGCCAGAACGCCCTTGTACGCGGCGGGATATGTCTCCTTCACGCTGCCGTCCGTGCCGTCGTTGCCCGCCGAGGCGATGACGACGACGTCCTTGGCCAGCGCGTCCTTGACGGCGAGCTCCAGGTCCGAGTCGGGGCTCAGCGGCTTCGTCGTGTCCTGCGAGATGTTGATGACGTCCGCGCCGTCGGCCACGGCCTTGGCGATGCCCTGGGCGAGGGTCTTCGACGTGCCCGTGCCCTTCTCGTCGTTCTGCCGGACAGGGATGATCACCGACTCCGGGGCGAGGCCCACGAAGCCCGTGTCCGGCTGCGGGCGGGCGGCGATGATGCCCGCCACCTTCGTGCCGTGACCGACCACGTCCGCCGTCGGGCCCTTGTCCGGATCCTCGGGCCGCGAGAGCAGGTCCGCCCCGCTCCTGGTGTCGACCGCGTCCTTGAGCTGCGGGTTCGTGACGTCGACGCCCGTGTCGATGACCGCCACGCGCACCGGGCGGCCGTCCGGCCGCCTGCCCTTCGTGTCCTGCCAGAGCTGGTCGAGCATGACGCGCTGCAGCGACCAGGGCGTGCCCTTGATGGGCTTGGCGGGATACGTGCACTGGCCCCTGCCCGTCAGGGACATGGGCGTCTCCGCCATTGCGGTGCCCGTCACCGGTGCTGTCATCAGCATCAGCAGAACGGTCGCTCGTCCTGTCGTCCTCATGTGTGCCCCGCCCTACGAACCTTGCGGCTGTCGCGCGCTGTTGGTGTCCAGGCGCGGTCCGGTCGGCAGGAAGCCCGACCAGTTCGCGGGGACGGGTACGGGGTCGACGTTCTGGTAACCGAGGCGCACCTGGGCCTGGTTGACCTCCTGTGGCGCAGTGGGGTCCTCGGCCGCCTGCTTGCCTACGTCGCCGATCTTCGACTTGTCCGTTCCGCTGTCGTTGTTGGACTGCACCGCGTACCGCAGGCCCGTGTCCGTGACGAGGAAGACCGATCCGTTCTTCGTCTGGTGTCCGGTCACCTGGCGGTACAGCAGTCCGGAACCCGGGGTGACGTACGCACTGGTGGCGCCGTCGGGGGTGGTGGCCGGGTAGTCGGTGCCGGCCCATGTGGACAGTTGGGGAGCGCCCTTGTCGTCGAGGCCGCCGAAGATGCTGCAGACGGTGTTCCTCGGGTCGGCCGCCGTCGGGTCGACGGAGTTGGCCTGGACCGGCACGCGGGCCGGCCAGTGCTGCTGTCCGGCGAACTCGGTGGCGTCCGGGGTGAAGGCCGACGCGGCGACGCGCGCGGGGCGGCCCGCCTGGTCGAGGACGGCCAGCTTCCTGCTGTCGAGCAGCAGCTTGGCGACGAACTCCGAGACGCGCTGCACTTTGCCGGGCAGCACCACGTAGTTCTGGGTGCCGTTGCCCGTCGGGGCCTCCAGGACCGTGCCGACGCGATCGGCCGCGGGCGGCAGCGTGGTCACTCCGGCCTTCGCGCCCGGCTCGCCCGGGATGTCCGGGAAGGCGATGGGGGCGCCGTCGGTGAAGGTGTCGAGCCAGTCCTTGGTGACGCGCTGCGGTTCGGCGCCGTCCTTGAAGACGGAGCGGAGCAGCAGGTTGCGGTCGCCGGGGTCCGCCGACTTCCAGTCGGTGCCGCCCAGCAGGTACTTGGCGCCCTGCGGGCCGACGAGGTAGCGGGCGTCGTCAGGACCCTGGACGTACAGGGCCTGGTTGTCGTGCAGCCGCTGCGCGCCCGTCAGCTTCTTGAGCTTCGGGTCGCGGTCGGCGAAGACGAAGACGGCCTTCTGGGTCGTCTTGCCGTTGCCGCCGGGCTGTTCGCACACCGCCCACTGCTTCTTCCTGCCGGCCTCCGTGGCGGCGGGCATGCGGTCGGGCGCGTAGGGGATGCCGAGCGTCGGGCCGCGCGGAATGTGGCCGTTGTCGAGTTCGGACTCCTTCACCTTGATGACGGTGGACTTGTCGGGGGTGAGGAGGAGTTTGGCCGAGGCGAAGTTGAGGACGGGGTGCAGCTGCTTCCTGCCGTCGGTCTTCAGGACGACGTAGCGGGTGGTGGAGTCGCTGCCGATGATGACGTGCGCCTCGGGGTCGTCCCAGCCCTTGGGTGCGGTCGGCCGGAACATGCCCCAGGCGCCGCAGGCCGCGACGAGCAGGGCCCCGGCGACGATGCCGGGCAGGACCGTGCGCAGCGGGCGCGGCGCGCCCTCCTCCGTGCCGGTGGGCGAGGGTTGCAGAAACGCGGCAACCGTCCGTTTCTTCGCAAACGTGTAGGCGTTGAGCTCATCCCGGCGTGATGCCATCTGTCGCCGTATCTCCCCGTTGTCCGGCCTTCGTCGGCGGTTCGCCGACGGGCTCCGCCCTCGGTCCCGCTGTCATACCGACCCTCTACTATGCCGGTAAGTGATCGACACACGATGCCGGGGGCGGTTCCCGGTACGGGGTTCGGGGTTTGAGGGGGCGTTGGCGGGGATGGGTGTCGCTGCGCGGGTACGGAGCGGGCGCGGTGCCGCGGGCGGGCAGGGGCCTGCCGGGCGGGGCCGGGCGCGGGCGTCCGCCGCGGTGCCCGCCGCCGCACCCCCAAGCGGGCAGGGCCTGGTGACCCCACGCCTCGCCACGCAGGCGGGCAGCGTCGGCCCTGTGCGATTGCAACAACTCGTCCTGATCGAGCTCGCGGCCGCCGTGGTGCTGGTCGGCTGGATCGTCGGCCCGATGCTGCTGGCGCCCGCCGCGGTCGTCGCCGTGGGCCTGCTGCTCCTGGCGCTCGTCCGCCGCGGCCGCCGGCCCGTCGCGGAGTGGCTGTTCACGGCGGCCGCGCTGCGGCGGCGGGCCCGCCGGGCCGCCGCGGAGCCGGTGCCGCCGGGGACGGACCCGCGCTTCGCCCCCGTGGCCGAGTGCGAACCGGCCCTGCGCACGGGCTCGTTCACGGACCGCGAGCAGCGGCAGGTCGGCGTGGTCGGGGACGGGACGTTCCTGACGGCCGTCCTCCAGGTCGAGGCGGTGG
The DNA here is from genome assembly GCF_047456005.1 of Streptoverticillium reticulum. Lineage (NCBI taxonomy): Bacteria > Bacillati > Actinomycetota > Actinomycetes > Kitasatosporales > Streptomycetaceae > Streptomyces > Streptoverticillium reticulum. The sequence continues at coordinate 2,509,731 of NZ_CP179755.1, forward strand.
ACGCGCCGCTGCGGCGGCACCGCACGGAGAAGGGGCTTCCGCTCGCGCTGCTGCGGGACGCGATGGAGGTCGACGGGATCCTGCTGGAGTCGGTCCAGGTGGTGCAGAGCGCCCTGCCCGCGCCCGCCCCCCATCTGCCCGCGCAGACGCTGGCCGCCCGCAACTACGCGCCGTTGCAGGAGCGGACGGGCGCTCCGGCCGCCCGGCTCACGTGGGTGGCGCTGAAGTTCGACCCGCAGTTGTGCCCGGAGGCCGTCACGGCACGGGGAGGCGGGCTGGAAGGCGCGCAGCGCTGTCTGCTGCGGGCGGGCGAGCAGTTGGCGAGCCGACTGCGCGGGGCCGGTTTCTCCGCGTCGCTGTTGTCCGAGGACGGGCTGACGGCCGCGCTCGCCACGGCCGCGAACGTCAACCCTGCGGCCACCGCGCAGGCGGGCCAGGCGAGTCGTGCGGGCGCGCCCGCACGGCGGACGCAGGAGACCGCGCGGGCCTGGCGCTGCGACGACCGCTGGCACGCCACGTACTGGGTGGGCCGCTGGCCTCAGTTGGGGCCGGGGGCGGCGTCCCTGCCGCAGCTGGCCGCACTGCTCACGTCGATGCCCGCGCTGTCGACGACGATGAGCCTCACGCTGGGGCGCGGCAGTGTGCAGGGCGGGCGGCACGCGCCGACGCTGGCGGGGCACATACGGATATGCGGCCGCAGTGCCGACGAACTGGTCACGGTCGGCCGTGCGTTGGAGCGCGCCTCCCGGGCCGTGAAGGCCGGGCTGGTGCGTCTGGACCACGAGCAGGTGCCGGGCGTGCTGGCGACGCTGCCGCTGGGAGGGACGCACTGATGGCGAGGAGGTCGCCTGCGCCTGCGGCCCGCAGGCCGCGGCTCGGCTTCGGGCTGCTCGGGCCGCGGCGCGGCAGGCACGAGCTGCTGCCCGAGCAGTTCGAGGCGCTGGAACTGCCCGTCGGCGACGACGGGGTCGTCATCGGCTCCGGCTCCGACGGCGCACCGGCCGTGCTCGGAATCGGCCGGCCGGCTCCCTACGAGGTCGTTCTCGTGGGCGGCGCCTGGACGGCTCAGGTCATCGCGCTGCGCGCGGTCGCCACGGGCACCAGGGTCGCGGTCGAGACGGGCCGCCGGGAGCTGTGGACGCCCCTGGCGCAGGCCGCCAACAGCGGGCAGCAGTCCATCACGCTGCACGACGTCGGCCGCGTGCCGCCGCAAGGGCCGTCGGTGCACAGCCCCGTGCTCGTCGTCCGCGACTGCGGCGTGCGGCCGCCGCGCGGGCGGGCCGGCGCCGCGCCCTGGCAGTCCGTGCTGACCCTGCTCCCCTACCCCGGGCCCACCACGCCACGGCTGTTGTCCGGCGCGGATCTCGTGGGCGTGCAGCGGGTCTCGCCGGACGAGGCGCGCGGCATGGGCCGCTCGATGGGGCTCCCGCCGGACGACGTCGAGACGCTGTCCACGCTGCCGGACGGGGTCACCCTGTGGTGCACCCGGACGGCGCGGACGTACGTCGCCACGACGCCGACCGAGCCGGAGACGGGCCTGTTGGGCGCCGCACGCCGGATGGAGTGACCGGCACCACGCCGCCATTCCCCCGAAACGGAGCGAATCGGGCGCAGATATGGCGGTGTTGGGGCCGGTGAGTGGGGAAGTCACATGGAATCGGTGATTCGGGGCAGGTGACCCCGGGGGCCGCCGATGCGCCGGGGGCGGGCCTGCCCCCGCGGTACGGGCGGCGTTTAGTCTTGGTGGGCGTACGCACGTGGAGAATCCCCGGCACCGGGGGCCTGTCGCGTAGCAGACGGGGCAATCCCGGACAGTCGGACGACAGGAACAGGTCGGCCCCGACGAGGAATCATGGGCGCCGGACCACACCAGCAGGAGGCATTGTGAGCAGCGATCGGGACGAGATCCGCGCGGCCGGGACCACAGCCGGCGAGGGCCTGCCCGGCGCCGGGCACGATCCCGAGCACGAGCTGGAACCGGAGCACACGGGCGAGTTCACGATCGACTACACGCCGCCCGCGTGGTACACGCAGTCCCCTGCGGGGGGCCTGGCGAGCGCGGCTCCGGCTCCGGCCGCACCGCCCGCGCCTGCCGTCCCTGCTGCTCCGACCCCGCCGGCCGCTCCGGCCGCGCCGACTGCTCCGACCGCTCCTGTCGCGGAAGACGGTGCCGGGCAGAGCCCGTCCACGATGCGGTTCCCCGGCGTGACGCCGCGCGAGCCGGAGCCGGTGCAGCCGGCCGAGCCCGAGCCGGTCGCCCCGTCCGCCCCGCAGGGGTGGAGCGTTCCGGGCGCGCCGCAGGCCTCGTTGCCGCCGCTGCCGCCGAACTTCCCGCCTGCGGCGCCCGCCACGCCGCCGCCGGGCTTCCCGCCGGTTCCGGCACCGCAGGGTCCGGTCACCCCGCCGGGCGGCTACGGATACGGCCCGGGCTACCCGGCAGCCCCGGCCGCGCCGGCTGTTCCCGCCCCCAACCCGGCGGCGCCGCAGGGTGGTTACGGCTACCCCGGGGCGCCCGCGGTTCCCGGCGTGCCGGTGCCGCACATCCCTGCGCAGCAGGGCGGTTACGGATACCCGCCGGCGCCGAGCGTCTCCCCCGCGCCGCAGGGCGACGAGCCGGCGGCCGTCAACGCCCCCGCCGCGCAGGACAGCGATGACTGGCCCGTCGCGCCCGCGCCTGCCCCGCAGGACGCCGCCACCGACGCCGAAGTCCCGGCCCCGGCCGACCCGGAGCCCATGACGGCCACGGCCACCGCCCCGCCCCCTGCGGACGGCGACGACGCGACGTCCCCGGCCGACCCGCAGGACCCGTTCGGCCGGACCGGCGCCCAGGAGGCCGCGGCGGACGGCAACGGCAACGGCACTACTGAGCCGCCCGCCGCCCCGCAGGACGCGCCCGCGCCGACCGGTGCAGCCGAGTCCGCGACCGCGCCCGCCCCGCAGGGCGACAACGCGCAGGCACCGGCGGCCCCTCAGGCTCCCCAGGTCCCCTTCGGTCCACACGACGTCCAGGAACCCGCCGCCCCGCAGAACGACAACGCACAAGCACCGGCGGCTCCCCAAGCCCCCCAGGCCCCGTTCGGCCTGCCCGGCGTCCAGGAACCCGCCGCCGCGGCCACCGCCGACAACGGCACCGCATACCCTTCCCCCGCCGCGCAGGATGCACCCGCGCAGCCCGCAACCCCGCCTGCCCCGCAGGATGTTCACGACCGTCCCGACGCCGAAGCGGCCGCCGTCCCGGCGAACGCTCCGTGGGGCGGCCCCGCGCCGCAGGGTCCGTACGGTCACGCGGGCCCGCAGGGTCCGGGCGCACCGTACGGTGCCGTCCCCACCCCGCCCGGCGGCTACGGATACCCGAACGGGCCGGCCGTCCCCGCCACCCCGCCGAGCGCACCCGCGCCCGCGCCCGGTGGCTACGGCTACCCCAACTCCCCCGAGGCCCCGCAGCCGACCGCGCCCCCGCAGCCGTACCAGGCCCAGCCGGGCGCCCCCGTCCCCCCGCCGGGCGGCGGCTACGGCTACCCCGGTCCCGGCCCGTTCGCGCCGTCCCCCGAAGCCCCGCAAGGGGCCCCGCAGGGCATGCCGCAGGCGCCGGTCGACCCGCGGTCCGGCGGGTGGCCCTCCGTGACGCCCGAGCAGCGGCAGCGGTCCGTGCACGGGGCGCCGCTCGGGTTCACGGCCGCCGTGGAGCTGTCCTCGGAGCGGCTGCTGAAGAGCAAGCCCAAGCCGAAGAAGCAGAACCCCGTGGGCCGGTTCAAGCTGGGCGGCAAGAAGGAGGAGGCAGAGCGGCAGCGCAAGCTGGAGCTGATCCGTACGCCGGTGCTCTCCTGCTACCGCATCGCCGTCATCAGCCTCAAGGGCGGCGTCGGCAAGACGACCACGACCACCGCCCTCGGTTCGACGCTGGCCACCGAGCGGCAGGACAAGATCCTCGCGATCGACGCCAACCCGGACGCCGGCACGCTCGGCCGCCGCGTGCGCCGGGAGACGGGCGCGACGATCCGCGACCTCGTCCAGGCGATCCCGCACCTCAACAGCTACATGGACATCCGGCGTTACACCTCGCAGGCGCCCTCCGGGCTGGAGATCATCGCCAACGACGTGGACCCGGCGGTCTCCACGACGTTCAACGACGAGGACTACCGGCGCGCCATAGACGTCCTGGGCAAGCAGTACCCGATCATCCTCACCGACTCGGGCACCGGTCTGCTCTACAGCGCGATGCGCGGAGTGCTCGACCTCGCCGACCAGTTGATCATCATCTCGACGCCGTCCGTCGACGGTGCGAGCAGCGCCAGCACCACCCTGGACTGGCTGGCCGCGCACGGCTACGGCGAGCTCGTCTCGCGCAGCATCACGGTGATCTCCGGCGTCCGCGAGACCGGCAAGATGATCAAGGTCGAGGACATCGTGTCGCACTTCGAGACCCGCTGCCGCGGCGTCGTCGTCGTGCCGTTCGACGAGCACCTCGCCGCGGGCGCCGAGGTGGACCTGGAGATGATGCGGCCCAAGACCCGGGAGGCGTACTTCAACCTCTCGGCCATGGTCGCCGAGGACTTCGTCCGGGCCCAGCAGCAACAGGGCCTGTGGACCGGCACGGGCACCGCGCCGCAGCACCAGGCGCCGCCCCTGCCGGGCGCGTACCAGGCACCGGCCGGCCCCGGTCAGGTCCCCGGCCGGCCGGCCGCCCCGGGCCCGTACGCCCCGTACTCCCCGGAGCAGTTGCCCCAGCCGGGCGCCGGCTGGCCCGTACCGCCGCAGCAGCCGCAGCCGCCGCACCCGGGGTACGGCAACCCCCGGCAGTGACACGACGGGGCGGGAGACGATCGCCTCCCGCCCCTTTTACCTAGTCCTGCCGAGGAATCCCGGGGGCTTCGGCCCCAGGAGGAGTCGGCTCCTGAGTCTTGCGGCGCAGAGCGCCGCGGCATCGCTCCGGAATGCTTGGCCTCAGGTTGTTCAACTCCTCTGAGCCTCATAGCGTGTTTTGCGTGAAGGTTGTCGCGCAGGTGAAGTTGTTGCCTGTGTCCGCTCATGATGCGGACGCGCTGGCGGCGACCTTGCGTGCCTGCAACCGGGCCGCGAATCTTGCCTCCGAGGTGGCGTTCGCCAAGGGCCTCAAGCGGCGGAATGTGTTGCAGAAGGAGGTCTACTTCCGTCTCAAGGCGGATTTCGGTCTCGGTGCTCAGTCTGCTGTCCGGGTGGTGAAGAAGGTGTGTGACGCCTACGCCACCTTGAAGGCGAATATCAAGGCCGGGAATCTCGGCCCGGAGGGTTCGAAACGCCGGACGCGCGCGCAGTCCAGGCCGGTCCGGTTCCGGGAGGACGCGGCGCAGCCGTTCGACGACCGCATCCTGACCTGGAACCTGGACGAGCGAACGGTGTCCATCTGGACGGTGGCCGGGCGGATCAAGGGCATCCCGTTCGCCTGTTCCGGGCAGGCACTCAAGCTCCTGGCCTCCCGCAAGGGGGAGTCCGATCTGGTGCTGCGCGACGGCATGTTCTTCCTGATCGCCACCGTCGACGTGCCCGAACCTGATCCGTACGAGCCGGACGGGTTTCTCGGTGTGGACCTGGGCATCGTCAACATCGCCACCACCAGCGACGGCACCGTGCTCGCCGGACGCCGCCTGAACCGGTACCGCCGGCGCCACCGCGACCTGCGGGCCAAGCTCCAGAAGAAGCGCACCAAGTCCGCCAAGCGCGCCTTGAAGCGACTCCGCCGCCGGGAAGCCCGGCACGCGGCCCACACCAACCACATCATCGCCAAACAGCTCGTCACGACCGCTGAACGCACCTCACGCGGGATCGCCCTGGAAGACCTGGGCGGCATCCGGCAGAGGGTCACGGCCGGGAAACAACAGCGGTCCCAGCTGCACTCGTGGGCGTTCGCCCAACTCGGCACATTCATCGCGTACAAGGCCCGGCGGGCAGGTGTAGCGGTGGTCTTCGTCGACCCCCGCAACACCTCCCGCCAATGCTCCCAGTGCTGGCACACCCACCGCACCAACCGGGTAACCCAGGCACGGTTCGCCTGCCGCTCCTGCGGAGCAGTCATGCACGCGGACCACAACGGCTCCCGCAACATCGCCCACCGCGGCGAAACCGCGTGGCAGCGGGGCGCAGTCAACCGCCCCAGTCCCACCACAACACGGTAGGACAGAACGCAGGGGACCACGCGACAGCCAGCCGCGCTCCACTTGCAATCAACGCCCCTCCGGCCGAGCCGACAAGCCCGGTCCTTCAGGGCCGAGAAGTTGACGCCAGGTGCAGGACGTCGCGCCACGCCTGTGTGTAGTCCGCCGCTGCTATGGGCGCCGCCAGCAGGTCGTCCGGGATGCCGAACGCGTCCAGGAGCGCGGGGACATGGGGCACCAGCCGGTCGCACGCCTCGACCGTGCGCTCCTCGATCCGGCCCGCCTGTGCGGGCGTGAGCAGTCCCTCGCGCAGATACCAGCCGCTGTGCCGGTCGCCGTGGTCGAGGGCGCAGAGCTCGGCGAGCAGGGTGAGCGCCTCGGCGTCCGAGGGGTCCGTGCACCGCTCCGCCCCCTCCACCAGTGCGTCGAGCGCCAGCCGTTGGGCACGTGCGTCGGCGAGCGCGGCCGCCGGGAGGACCTGGGCGTTCCACGCGTCGAAACCGTCCACGGTGTCGTGGTGCGGGACGCTGCGGACGAGGCGCCGTTCGCGCTCGGCCATGAGGGCGGACCAGAAGGCGGGGCCGTCCGGGCCGCCGGGGCCGGGGCACACCTCACCGGGACCGTGGCGGGGATCCGCGCACAGCCGTCGGCCCGCGGTGATCCGCAGGACCTGGTTGTCCCCCTCGCTCGTGACGAACCCCTGGCAGGCGGTGAGGAATTCGGTGATCCGGTTGACCGTGAACAGCCCCTGCGCCCCACAGCGGGCGCGGCACACCTGGACGGTCTGCAGGGCCGTCTCGGTCAGCAGGGCCTTGATCACCATGACGAACAGTTCGTCCGCCTCCCGGTCCAGGCTCGGCACGGCGACGGTGTCCTTGGCGCGCTCCGCCAGCAGGCTCCCGGCGAACACCCGGGCCAGGCCGGTGAACAGGTCCCGCTGCACGGTGCGGTAGGCGAGCATCGGGACGGTGCCGCCGCCCGGCCCCGGGACCTGCCGCTGCGCGGCGTACCGCAGGGTGATGACCAGGGCGGCCCGGGCCATCGCCATGGCCGCGGCCGCGAGGGAGGTCCGGCTGTGGTACAGCTGCCCGATCGTGTGCCGGAACCGCTCCCGCGGCGCGGTGATGCTGCTGCGGAAGGAACCGTCGGCGCGGAACCCGGCGGTGCCGCCGGTGAGCAGGCTGTGGCCGGGGATCCGGACCTGATCGAACGAGACCGCCGCGCAGTCCGCCGGCGGAAAGGGCTTCTCCGGAAGGGGCGTTATGGTGACGCCCCGGGCAGGGCGCCCGTCGCGCTCCCGCAGCCGCATGACGAACGGGAAGACGCCGTGGTCCTCGCCGCCGGCGATCAGGCGGGCCGCGACCACGCCGGTCCGGGCCGTGTCGGCGTGGGCCAGGTTGGCCACGAACTTCACGGCGCGCGTGGCCGGCGTGTCGACGACGAACTCCCCCGTCGCGGCGTCGTGCACCGCCCGCGTCTCCAGGTCGTGGGCCGAGCCGCCGTGCCCGAGCTCGGTCACCAGGAAGGCGCCGGCCGCGGAGGCGTCGTCCAGCTCGGCCAGGTGCTCCTCGAGTCCGGCACAGCCCTCGCCCAGCGCGAGAACGGTGCCGACCGCCAGCTGGTAGTGGAGCAGGAACACGGGCACGGCATCCGGCGCCGCCACGGCCGTCCACTCCAGGAACGCCGACAACTTCCGGGGGTACAGGGCCAGTTCGCGCGCCGGGCCCAACGCGGCGCAGGCCACGCGCAGTTGCCCGTACACCCGCGCCGTGCGGTCGGTCCCGCAGGCGTCCTGGCGGAACGCCTCGCTGCGCACGACGTCCTGGAGTTCCTTGTGCAGGGCGTCGGAGTCGGCGCCGCGCAGCATTCCCCGAAGGTCCACAGGCACCTGGCTTTCAGCAACGGAGGTACTGAAACGGAGGCACTGAACAGAACTGCCGGTATTGCCCGCTCGTGAGAGCCTTGTCCGTAGCGTAAGGGGCGTTCCCCGGGCCGAGGAAGAGGGCCTCGGCCCGGCCTGCGGAGCGACCGCGCGACCGTCCTGCGGTCAGCCCGCGGTGACCGCCGCCTCGTGCGCCGCGACCAGCGCGCGGGCCCGCTCCACGTCGTCCGCCATGCACTCCAGGAGCGCCTCGATGGAGTCGAACTTCTCCATCCCGCGCAGGTAGGCGAGGAAGTCCACGCCCACGTGCAGCCCGTAGAGGTCGAGGCCGACGCGGTCGATCGCGTACGCCTCGACCGTCCGCTCCGTCGCGTCGAACTGGACGTTCGTGCCGACCGAGATCGCGGCGGGCATGGCCTCGCCGCCGGCGTTCAGCCAGCCCGCGTAGACGCCGTCCGCCGGGATCGCGGTGTGCGGGACCGTCTCCACGTTGGCCGTCGGGTAGCCCAGTTCACGGCCGCGCTGTGCGCCGCGCACCACCTCGCCCTCGACGCGGTGCGGGCGGCCGAGGATCTCCATGGCGCCCGCGACGTCGCCCTCGGCGACCAGGCGCCGGGTCAGGGTCGAGGAAAAGGGCAGACCGCCGCCCGCCTCGCCGGTGACGTAGAGGTCGATGACCTCCACGTCGTAGTCGTAGGTGCCGCCGAGCTCCTTCAGGAAGTCGACGTTGCCCGCGGCGCGGTGGCCGAAGCGGAAGTTGGGGCCCTCGACGACGAGCTTGGCGTGCAGCTTGTCGACCAGGACCTTCACCACGAAGTCGGCGGCGGACAGCTGCGAGAACTCCGCCGTGAACGGCAGCACCAGCACCGCGTCCACGCCCAGTTCGGCGATCAGCTCGGCCCGGCGGTGGTGCGGCGCGAGCAGCGGCGGATGGCTGCCGGGGCGCACGACCTCGCTGGGGTGCGGGTCGAAGGTCACGACGACCGCGGGCACCCCGAGTTCCCGCGCCCGGTCCACCGCACGCCCGATGATCAACTGGTGTCCGCGGTGGACACCGTCGTACGAGCCGATGGTGACGACGCTGCGCCCCCAGTCCTGGGGGATGTCCTCCAAGCCACGCCAGCGCTGCACTGTGCCCGCTCCTCGCCGAACCCGAACCTTTGTCTGTCGATTACGCAGAACTAAGAGTGCCATGCCGGTTCACGGCGCCCCGCATCGGCCGGGTCGGTCGCCTCCCCCTCACCCCCGCTCCGCTCCCGCTCCACGTGCTGTGCGTCCGCCGTGAGCCGGATCCGGGCACTCGGTCCGACGACCACGGCCCACAGCGCCGGGGCCTCCTTCAGCCAGCCGCGCACCTGGCTGCCGAACACCGGCACCTCCCGGGCCAGCTGCGTGACCCGCCGGTCGAAGCACGCGGCGCCCTCCGGGGTGCGGGACATCAGGAGGCCGGTGCGGTGAACAAGATCACGGGTGCGGCTCTCCAGACGCTCGGGGGCACCCTTGGCGACGGCCCGCAGCAGGGCGTCGAGCACCGTGACGTCCCGCTCGTACGGCCCGAACTCCTCGCGCTCCAGCAGCACCTCCAGCAGCTCCTGCCGCAGCGGGCGCGAGACCGCGCTGCCCGGGGCCGCCAGGACCGGCGCCAGGGCCCGGCGGACCTGCGGTGGGCGGGTGCGCAGCAGCGAGACGACGAGGGGGAAGAGGACCGCGCGGGCCGACGGACCGTCCTCCAGGCGCCGGTCGACGAACTCGGCCGCGTTCGCCGCGCCCTCGGGACGGTGGTCGACGTGCTCCCGCACGAGCGCGGCGGCGTGCCGGGCCAGGGTCGGGTCGGTGACCCGGGCGAGGGTCCGCAGCACGGCCGCGGGGCCGTCCCCCGGCTCGTACAGCCGCGCGCGGAAGGCGGCCAGGACGGGCTCGGGGTGCGTGCTCAGGGCCGGGGCGAGGACGTCGGGCGGCAGGTGCGGGTCGCCCGCGGCGAAGCGGGCGACGGCCTGCGGCAGGTACCGCTCGCGGGTCCCGCCGTCCAGGACGAGCAGGCCCAGCGCGGCCCCGTGCAGGGAGCCCTCGGCGGGACGGGCGAGCAGCGCGAGCGCGGAGAAGCGGAGCAGCTCGCGGTCGGCGTCCGTGGTGACGTGGTGGGCGGTCCCGAGCCCGTAGGCGGCCGCGGCCACGTGCCGCTCCAGGCGCTCGTCGTGCGCCCAGCGGTCGACGGCCCGGCACAGCGCGGAGGGCTCGTCCTCGGCGAGGGCGGCCAGCAGCTCGTCGGCCTTCGGGTGGCCCGCGTCGACGAGCGCCTCGGCAAGGTCGTCGACGGCCCGGCGGCGGTGGGTGTGCAGCAGGGCCTGCGCGGCGGTGGCCACGGTGGGGCGGGGCCCGGCGCCGGGCGCGGTCTGCAGCGGCCGGTCGTCGGTGAACCAGCGGCAGAGCAGCGGCTGGGCGGCGAACGGGTCGTGGGCGAGGAGGGTGGCGACGGCGGGGAGAAAACGGTTGGCCTGGGGGGCGGGCCGCTTGCCGGGGGCCTCCGGCGGCACGGTGCCGGAGTGGGGGTGCTCGTGGCCGGGCTCTTCGTGGCCGGACCGTCCGGCGGGGGCGGCCGGCCCGCTGCCGGTGCGAGTGGCCGCGGAGGCGGCGGGCTCTTGCGGGTCGTTGCCGGACGGCTCCGGGGCCGCGGGCCCGTGGCCGGCGTGGCCGACCGCCGATGTGACCGGCTCTTGCCCCTCGCTGCCGGACGGCTGCGAGGCGGCGGTCGCCGCCGTCCGCCCGTCTCCGGACCGCTCGGGGTCACCGGGCCCGTCGCCGGGGCGGCCCGCAGTCACGGACCCGTCGTCCGGGCCGACAGCGGCCCGTTGTCCGGCCCCGGCCTGTTCCGGGCTGCGGGTCCACGGCTCGGGCGAGACCTCCGGCACGGTGGCCCCCGCCGCGGCCTCCGCCCGGGTCGGGATCCGGCCCACCCGCTCCCACTTGGACGTCCGCGCCCGGGGAACCGCGGGAGCCTCCGGCCGTTCGCCGGACGATGCGGGAGCCGCCTCCGCAGGGCCTGCCGGCCGGGCCTGCCCCGGCACCGCCGCCCGTCCCCGCAGCCCCCTGGGAGCCGCCTCCGCGCGGGCCGCGGTGCTGCCGCCCAGGACACGGGCGGCGGCCGCCTGGGCCGAGCCGCGGGGCGGGCCGTCCGCGGGGACGAGCAGACGGAGCAGGTCGAGCCGGTCCGCGAGGTCGAGCTTGAGGCGGAGCCAGAACCAGGGGCCGAACTCGGCGAGGCCGCCCAGCGTGCGGTCCCGGTCGTTGTCGAAGCCCCCGGCGGCCCGGGAGAGGGCCGTGATGCGCTCGGCGAGCAGCCGCAGCACGCCCATGTAGGGCGTGGCGTCCGGGACGCGCAGCAGCGCCTCGCCCAGCAGATGGGCCGCCCACCAGGACGGATCGCTGACGGCCCTGCCCTGGCCGTCGGGCCCGGCACCGCCGCGCCGCCCGCCGGCCAGCGTCTCCACCGCGTGGACCAGCGCGGTCAGCCGGCGCGAGAGCTCGGTGGGGCCGGAGCGGCGGGCCAGCAGCAGGAGTGCCTGGATGACCGGGCCGATCCGGTGCCGCGGCACGGGCAGCGGCTTGGGCGGCTCCGGCGGATCGCCGCGCCGCCTGCGGCGGGCCGCGGTGGGGCGCGGCGAGGAGCCGGGCGGGGGCGGGACGTGGCCCGCGGGCGCGGGCGCCGGGCCGTTGCCCGGCCGGGACGGCAGCCGGACGGGCGCCTCCGCGGGCGGGCCCTCCGGCTCGTACCAGCGGTGGACCAGCGCGTACAGCGCGGCGTCCAGGTCGAGATGGGCGCCCTGGAGCCAGTCGGCGAACTCCTCGTGCGCGAAGCGGTACCCGGTGCCCGCCGGGACGAGCAGGCCCTCGGTGAGGACGGCCGAGGCCCAGCCCGTGCGCCATGGGAAGAGCTCCTCGAAGGCCTCCCGCTCCAGCTCGCCCTGTCCGGGGCCGAGGCACCGCCGGGCCGCCTCGTGGACCTGCCCGGCCACCCGGGCCGCCAGCCGGCGCACCGCGGTGCCGCGCAGGGGCGGGCGGCGCGCGGCGGCGAGCCGGACGGCGATCCGCAGGCAGACCAGGTCGAGGTAGCCGGAGAAGACCTCCCACCGGTCCGGCGCGGCCTCGCCCGTGCCGTCGCCGCCCGCGGTGCCGTCGGGCAGGGCGGCGCGGACCTCGGCGAGCAGCCGCAGCGCCAGCGGGTGCCCGGCGTCGGCCAGGTCGATGGCGTCCGGCGGGATGCCGTAGGAGGCGCGGACCGCGGCGGCCTGGCCGGGGTTGAGCCCGCCGATGCGCGAGCAGGGCGGCAGGGCCCGGGGGTCGTCGCCCTCCGGGCCGTGCTCCGGGGTGTGCAGCATGCCGGGCGGGAAGAGGGCGCCGGCCGTCTCCCAGTGCTCCGGGCGGCAGGCGACGACCATCCGCGTCTCGGTCGCGGCCAGCCACTCGGCGGTGGCCTCGGTCCAGGCGGCCAGGCCGTGGGCGAGGACGGGCGGCATCTCCTCGGGGCAGTCGAGGAGGACGAGCAGCGGGCGCCCCACCCGGTGGCCCAGCTCGGCGACGGCCTCCGGGGTGGGCGCGGCCGTGCCGCCGACGAGGCCCGCCGCGCCCGCGGAGGCGGAGACGATCCGGCCTGCCGCCTCCAGGGCGCGCGCGACGGCGTCACGCACGCTCTCGTCGCCCACCTGGAGATCGGCGCCGCGCAGCCAGAGGGTGGGAGCGGGCTCGGCGCCGCGCGCCCGCCGTGCGGCCAGTGCGCCCAGCTCGGTCGTGCGGCCCGTGCCGGGGTCGCCCACGAGACCGAACACATGGACCGGGCCGGCGGCGCCGCCCGGTCCGCCGTGCTCCTCCGGGGCGTCCGGCGCGTCCGGCCCGCGGTCCAGGAAGCGGGCGAATTCCCGCTCCGCGTCCGGCCGTTCGACCGGCTCTCGCCAGGGCCGCGGGGTGACGACCGAACCGAGCGAGGTGGCGGTGAGGTGCAGCGCGCCGGCGAGGTTGAGCTCGCTGCCGTAGGCCGGGACGGTGGCCGCGTTGCGCTCCAGGAGGTCCGCGAGCGGGCCGCCGGCCGCCGTGCGGGCCGCGGCGCGCAGCGGGATCGCGAAGCCGCCCGCGCGGCGGTCCGAGTGGTGGGCGGTGCCGAGGACGGCGATCACCGCGCCCGTTCGCGCGTCGAGGACCGGCCCGCCGGTGGCCTCCTCGCCGAGGCGCAGCTGGGCGCGCCCGGGCAGCGAGAGTTCGAGCGCGGAGCCGAGGAGGTGGAAGCGGTCGGTCGCGGTGTAGGTGATCTCGGCGTGGCCGACGACCCGGGCCGTCTGCCAGCGGCTCGTCCGCAGCCGGACCTCCGCCCCGCCCGCCACCGGCTCCGCCGCCGCGATGGGCAGCGGGGGGACGGCGAGCCCTTCCGTGCGGACCAGGGCCAGGTTGCACTCGGGCAGCGCGACGACGTCCTCCGCGCCGACCACGCAGGTCAGCTCGCCGGGAGCGTGCAGGACGAGACGCGCCAGACCGTCGACGACCTCGTGGCTGGTGACCAGCGTGCCACGGTCGTCGGCGAGGAATCCCGTACCCCGCACACGCCCGGCGAGATCGCGGATACGCACCAGAGAGTCTTCCGCGTCGGCCCGCCGACCGTTCATCCGTCGAACCTCCCCGCCGTGCTCGTACACACGACGGTAGGCAGCGGATGATCGGCGAGGCCAGATCACATCCTGAACGCGCCCCCTTCCACCCCCCTGGTTCACTCCGAGCGCCTGCCCGTTGGGGTGAATCAAGGGGCCGGGATGGATAGAGAGCTGTGGGAGGGGGATCGTGGGGCGGGGAGCGTGTCCGGTGACACCTCCCCGTCCCACGGTGAGCGGTGTCAGCCGAAGACGGCCAGGCTCTTGGCCCGTCCCTGCTCGTTCTCCACGAGGACCTTGAAGCGGCCGTCCGGGCCGAAGACGGCGATCGGACCGCTGCCCTCGAAGAGCGGCAGCCGCAGGCGCACGCCGTTGCCCAGCAGGCGGGCCTGCTCCTCGTTCACGTCCCAGCGCTGGAAGGCGGCGGCAGCGGCCTCCGCGACGGGCATCACGGTCAGCTCCTCCTGGAGCTGGTCGAGCGTCCGGGCGTCGTTGATGCGGTACGGCCCGACGCGGGTGCGCCGCAGGGCCGTCAGGTGCCCGCCTGCTCCGGTGTCGGCGCCGAGGTCGCGCGCCAGGGCGCGGACGTAGGTGCCGGAGGAGCAGACGACGGAGACCAGCAGGTCCTGCACCGGGGTGCCGTCCTCGGCCTCGGCCGGGAGCACGGCGTGCACGACGAAGGAGGAGACGGTCACCGGGCGGGCGGGGATCTCGAAGTCCTCGCCGTCGCGTGCCCGCTTGTACGAGCGCACGCCGTCGATCTTGATCGCGCTGACCTTCGACGGCACCTGCATGATCGCGCCGGTGAGCTTGGCGATCCCGGCGTCGATCGCCTCGCGGGTGACCCCGGAGGCGTCCGTGGACGAGGTGATCTCGCCCTCCGCGTCGTCCGTCACGGTGTTCTGGCCGAGCCGGATCGTCGCGACGTACTCCTTCTCGGTCAGCGCGAGGTGACCGAGGAGCTTGGTGGCCCGCTCGACGCCGAGGACGAGCACGCCGGTGGCCATCGGGTCGAGGGTCCCGGCGTGGCCGACGCGGCGGGTCTTGGCGATGCCGCGCATCTTCGCCACGACGTCGTGCGAGGTGAAGCCGGCGGGCTTGTCGACGATGACCAGCCCGTCCGGCGTCGTGTTCTTGTGCTTCATTCGGCGGTTGCGTCCCCGTCCTCGCCCGGCTTGCGGTACGGGTCGGCCTCGCCGGCGTACTTCGCACCCGAGGAGGCCTCGCGGACCTGGGCGTCGGACGAGCGCGCACGGTCGAGGAGGTCCTCGATCGTCCGGGCGTTCTCCGGCAGGGCGTCGGGAACGAAGGTCAGCGTCGGCGTGAACTTGATGCCCGCCGCGCGCCCGACCTCCGAGCGCAGGATGCCCTTGGCGCTCTCCAGGCCCGCTGCCACGCCGGCCCGGTCCTCGTCGTCGCCGTAGACCGTGTAGAAGACCGTCGCCTCCCGCAGGTCGCCGGTGACCCGGGTGTCCGTGATGGTCACGTGCGTGCCCAGCCGCGGGTCCTTGATTCCGCGCTGGAGCTTCTTGGCGATCACCTCGCGAATGAGGTCCGCCAGCCTCTTCGCCCGCGCGTTGTCGGCCACTGGTCCTACTCCTTCTCGTCTTCCAACCATTGTGCTGTCGGCGCCCGCGACGTGCTCAGTCGTCGTGGTCGCCGTGGAACCGCCGCCTGACCGACAGCAGCTCCACTTCGGGCCGTGCGGCGACCAGGCGCTCGCAGCGGTCCAGTATGTCCGTGAGGTGCCCCGTGTCCCCGGAGACCGCCGCCACCCCGATCAGGGCACGGCGGTAGAGGTCCTGGTCGCCGACCTCCGCCACGCTGACCGCGTACTTGCGGTGCAGCTCGGCGACGATCGGGCGGACGACGGAGCGCTTCTCCTTCAGCGACCGGACGTCGCCGAGGAGGAGGTCGAAGGACAGCGTCCCTACATACATGTGTGACGGGTGAAGCCCACCCGGAAGGCGTGTGGTGCCTGTGCCTGGTGCACAGCGCTCCTCGCACCGTACACGCAACGGCCGGGGCCGATCGACGGATATTCATTCCGCCGACCGGCCCCGGTTGCTGTGCGGTGATCAGCCGCGCGGCTTCTCGCGCATCTCGTACGTCGCGATGACGTCGTCGACCTTGATGTCGTTGAAGTTTCCGAGGTTGATACCACCCTCGTAGCCTTCGCGGATCTCGGTGACGTCGTCCTTGAAGCGACGCAGACCGACGATGGTGAGGTCCTCGGCCACGACCTTGCCGTCGCGGATGAGGCGCGCCTTGGTGTTGCGCTTGACCTCGCCGGAGCGGATGAGCACACCCGCGATGTTGCCCAGCTTGGACGAGCGGAAGATCTCGCGGATCTCCGCCGTACCGAGCTCGACCTCTTCGTACTCCGGCTTCAGCATGCCCTTCAGGGCCGCCTCGATCTCCTCGATCGCCTGGTAGATGACCGAGTAGTAGCGGACGTCGACGCCCTCGCGCTCGGCCATCTGCGTGGCACGGCCCTCGGCGCGGACGTTGAAGCCGATGACGATGGCGTCGGAGCCGGTCGCCAGGTTGATGTCCGACTCGGTGACCGCACCCACACCGCGGTGCAGCACGCGGATCTCGACCTCTTCGCCGACGTCGAGCTGGAGCAGCGAGGACTCGAGAGCCTCCACCGAACCGGACGCGTCGCCCTTGATGATGATGTTGAGATCCTGCACCAGACCGGCCTTGAGCACCTTGTCCAGGTCCTCGAGGGAAACCCGGCGGGTGCGCTTGGCGAAGGCGGCGTTGCGCTCGCGCGCAGCGCGCTTCTCGGCGATCTGGCGTGCCGTGCGGTCCTCGTCGACGACGAGGAAGTTGTCGCCGGCGCCCGGGACGTTGGTCAGACCGAGGACGAGGACCGGAGTCGACGGACCCGCCTCCTCCACGTTCTGGCCCTTGTCGTCGAGCATGGCGCGGACACGGCCGTAGGCGTCACCGGCGACCATCGTGTCACCGACGCGGAGGGTACCGCGCTGGACGAGCACGGTGGCCACGGCGCCGCGACCACGGTCGAGGTGGGCCTCGATCGCGATGCCCTGCGCGTCCTGCTCCGCGTTGGCGCGCAGGTCGAGCGCGGCGTCGGCGGTGAGGACGACGGCCTCGAGCAGCTTGTCGATGTTCAGACCCTGCTTGGCGGAGATGTCGACGAACATCGTGTCGCCGCCGTACTCCTCGGCCACCAGACCGAACTCGGTCAGCTGACCGCGGACCTTGGTCGGGTCGGCACCCTCGACGTCGATCTTGTTGACCGCGACCACGATCGGCACGTCGGCCGCCTTGGCGTGGTTCAGGGCCTCGATCGTCTGCGGCATGACACCGTCGTTGGCCGCCACCACGAGGATCGCGATGTCGGTCGACTTCGCACCACGGGCACGCATGGCGGTGAACGCCTCGTGACCCGGGGTGTCGATGAAGGTGATCTTGCGCTCTTCGTCGTTGACCTCGGTCGCGACCTGGTAGGCACCGATGTGCTGGGTGATGCCACCGGCCTCGCCCGCGACCACGTTGGTCTTGCGGATCGCGTCGAGGAGTCGCGTCTTACCGTGGTCGACGTGACCCATGACGGTCACGACCGGCGGACGCGCGACGAGCATCTCCTCGCCGCCCTCGTTCTCGCCGAACTCGATGTCGAAGGACTCGAGCAGCTCACGGTCCTCCTCCTCCGGGCTGACGATCTGAACCTGGTAGTTCATCTCGCCACCGAGAAGGTGCAGCGTCTCGTCGGAGACGGACTGCGTGGCCGTGACCATCTCGCCGAGGTTCATCATCACGGCGACGAGGGACGCCGGGTTGGCGCCGATCTTCTCCGCGAAGTCGGTGAGGGAGGCACCGCGCGACAGGCGAATGGTGTCGCCGTTGCCGCGGGGCAGCATCACGCCGCCCACGGACGGGGCCTGCATGGCCTCGTACTCCTGGCGACGCTGGCGCTTGGACTTGCGGCCACGACGGGCCGGACCGCCGGGACGGCCGAAGGCGCCCTGCGTGCCACCACGGGCACCCGGACCGCCGGGACGA
This sequence comes from Streptoverticillium reticulum, assembly GCF_047456005.1. Taxonomy (NCBI): domain Bacteria; kingdom Bacillati; phylum Actinomycetota; class Actinomycetes; order Kitasatosporales; family Streptomycetaceae; genus Streptomyces; species Streptoverticillium reticulum. Next base: position 2,527,412 of record NZ_CP179755.1, read on the forward strand.
CCGCCGAAGCCGCCGGGACGACCGCCGCCGAAGCCGCCGCCGCCACCGGGGCCGCCGCCACCGGGACGACCGCCGCCGAAGCCGCCGCCACCACCGCCCGGACGACCGCCGCCGCCGGGACCGGCCGGACGACCGGCGAAGCCGGGACGACCGGCACCGCCGCCGGGACGGCCTGCGCCGCCGCCGGGACCGCGACCGCCGCCGCCGGGGCCCGGACGCGGGCCGGCAGCCGGACGCTGCGGCATCATGCCCGGGTTCGGACGGTTGCCGCCGGGAGCACCACCGGGACGCGGAGCGCCACCGGGAGCGCCCTGCGGGCGAGGCATGCCGCCGGGGGTCGGACGGGGACCCTGGCCCTGCGGGCGCGGGGCACCGCCGGGACCGCCCTGCGGACGGGGAGCACCGGGGGCGCCGGGCGCACCCGGACGCGGGGCGCCACCCGGACGGGGGGCCTGCGGACGGGCCATGCCGGTGGAGCCACCGGAGGTGAAGGGGTTGTTGCCCGGACGCGGGCCGGCCGGACGGCCGCCCGGACGCGGGGCACGCTCGCCCGGAGCACCGGGACGCGGGCCGCCGGGACGGCCGCCCTCACGCTGGCCGGCGGGACCCGGACGGGCGCCGGGGCGCGGGCCGGGCGTGGCACCCGGACGCGGCGCGGCCGGACGCTCCTGGGCCGGACGCTCCTGGGGAGCGGCCGGGGCCGGCGCGGAGAACTCGGCCGCGGGCACCGGGGTGACCGGGGCGGGCTTGGCCGGAGCCGCCGGGGCGGGCTTGGGACCCGGGCGCGGGCCGGGCGTCGGCGCGGCACCTGCGGGCTTGGGGGTGGTGGGAGCCGCGGCCGGCTTGGGGGCCGGGGCGGCGGGCTTCGGGGCACCCGGAGTGGGTGCGCCCGGCTTCGCGGCAGCCTTGCGCGGCGCCGCGGGCTTTGCCGAGGGCTTGCCGGCGCCTCCGCCGGGACCCTGCAGCGCATCAGTCAGTTTACGGACGACCGGCGCCTCGATCGTCGAGGACGCCGAACGGACGAATTCACCAAGTTCTTGGAGCTTGGCCATGACGACCTTGCTCTCCACTCCGAACTCCTTGGCGAGTTCGTATACCCGGACCTTAGCCACTTCGCTCCTTCTAGGTCCGGGGTGTCCACCGGACCGTCGCTACTTCATGGGCGTACTCATCGCGTACTCATCGAGTGCTCATCGCAATCTCGACCTACTTCCAACTCGCGAGGTACCTGACCGCACGGTCGCCCGTGCCGTTCTTCTTACGGTGTTGCCTGCCGGTGCTGCCGGCCATCAGCCGGTCCCTTCGATGTACCGGCGCAGCTCCGCGGTGTCGAGCGGCCCGGGGGCTTTGAACGCCCTCGGGAACGCCCGGCGGCGCACCGCCAGATCGAGGCAGACCGGTGTGGGATGCACGGATGCACCCCGGCCGGGCAGCGTACCGCGAGGATCGGGGACGACGGCGCCCTCGATCACCACGGTCCGCAGCAGTTGGCCCTTGGCCGCTCGCTCCCGGCACCCCACACAGGTGCGCTCAGGGCATGCGCGGGCATGCGTCCGGCCAGACACTGGTTAAGTCTACCTCCCCGCGCCGACCTCACCCCTTTGGGGCACTGATCGTGCGCGTATGCGTTTCGGCCAAGATCGGCCAGTTTTCCGGGCCCGGGGACGGGCTCAGGGGGCGCACCGTGCGCCCCCTGCTGCTTCCGTCCGCCGTCAGGCCTGCTCGGCCGGCTGCTCGGTGTCCGGGCGGATGTCGATCCGCCAGCCGGTCAGCCGCGCCGCGAGCCGGGCGTTCTGCCCTTCCTTGCCGATGGCCAGGGAGAGCTGGTAGTCGGGCACGGTCACCCGTGCGGAGCGCGCCCCGAGGTCCACGACCTCGACCTTGCTCACCCGTGCGGGGGACAGGGCGTGCGCGACGAGCTCGGCCGGGTCGTCCGACCAGTCGACGATGTCGATCTTCTCGCCGTGCAGCTCGGCCATCACCGCGCGCACCCGGCCGCCCATGGGGCCGATGCAGGCGCCCTTGGCGTTGAGGCCGGACCGGGTGGACCGGACGGCGATCTTGGTGCGGTGGCCGGCCTCGCGGGCGATGGCGGCGATCTCCACCGAGCCGTCCGCGATCTCCGGGACCTCCATGGCGAAAAGCTTCTTCACCAGGTTGGGGTGGGTGCGCGAGAGGGTCACGGACGGGCCGCGGACGCCCTTGGCCACCCGGACGACGTACGTCCGCAGGCGGGTGCCGTGCTTGTACTCCTCGCCCGGCACCTGCTCCTGGACCGGCAGGATGGCTTCCAGCTTGCCGATGTCCACCAGGACGTTCTTCGGGTCCTTGCCCTGCTGCACGATGCCCGCGACGACATCGCCCTCGCGGCCTGCGAACTCACCGAAAGTGATCTCGTCCTCGGCGTCGCGCAGACGCTGGAGGATGACCTGCTTCGCGGTGGTCGCGGCGATCCGGCCGAAACCGGACGGGGTGTCGTCGAACTCGCGGGGCTCCTCGCCCTCCTCAAGATCCTGCGGGTCCTCCTTGGCCCAGACCGTCACGTGCCCGGAGGACCGGTCCAGCTCGACGCGGGCCCGGCGGCGGCTTCCCTCGGTGCGGTGGTAGGCGATGAGGAGGGCCGACTCGATCGCCTCGACCAGCAGGTCGAAGGAGATCTCCTTCTCTCGCACCAGACCCCGCAGGGCGCTCATGTCGATGTCCACGGCTACGCCTCCTCTTGAATGTCGTCGGTCTCTTCGGCCTTGTCCGCGGCCTTGCGGTTGAACTCGATCTCCACCCGCGCCTTGGCGATCTCGCCGAAGGCCAGCCTGCGGGCGGTGGGCTTGCGGCCCTTCACGCCCGGGATCTCCAGATCGAGCCCGTCCTCGTCCACGGAGAGGATCCGTGCGACGAGCTCACCGCCCTCCGTGAGCTGCGCCCTCATCAGGCGGCCCGTGGCACGGACGTAGTGGCGGTGCTGGGTGAGGGGGCGGTCGGCGCCGGGAGAGGTGACCTCCAGGACGTACGGGGCGCCACCCATGGCATCGGTCTCGTCGAGCTTCGCGGAGACCTCGCGACTCAGCTCCGCGCACTCGTCCAGCTGGACGCCGTCCTCGGAGTCCACCACGATGCGCAGCACACGCCGCTTGCCGGCCGGAGTCACTTCGACTTCTTCCAGATCCAGCTCTCGCGCGTCGACGAGAGGGGCGAGCAGCTCGCGCAGCCTCTCGCTCTGGGTGGTGCTCATCCGGGTGACTCCTCGGCCGCGTGTGCTGTTGTGGGAAAGTCGCGTGTCAGGTCAAAGCCTATCTGTTCCGGCAGCCGCCTGACGATTCGGTGCCCGGTCCACGGCCGTGCTGCCGCGCGCCGGTACGCTCGCGTGCGGTGATCAGGCCCGTACGAGCCGGAAATGAGGACCGTGCCGCTCACGACGACGACGCGAGGTGCAGTCGGCCCGCACAGACGCAGGGTACTGGCGGGGGGTGCCGCGGCCCTGCTGACCGGGGGCGCCGCCGCGCTGCTGGGCGGCTGCTCCGGCAGCCCCGGCGCCGAGCACTCCTCGGCCGCGGAGCAGCTGCGGATACGGGCGGGACGCGATTCCGCGGCACTGCTGGAACGGTACGACGCGACGATCGCCGCCCATGCGGGGCTGGCGGCGCGGCTGCGCCCGCTGCGGGCCGAAGTGGCCCGGCACGCCGAGGCGTTCGGGCCGCAGCCGGCCCCCTCTGCTTCCGCCTCCGCGCCCGCCCCGCGGGTGCAGGCCCCCGCGGACGAGAAGGCCGCGCTGGCCGCCCTCGCCGACGCGGAGCGGCGCACCGCCGACGCCCGGACCGCCGCGCTCGCCGGGGCCCCGCCCGAACTCGCCCGGCTGCTCGCCTCCGTCGCCGCGGCCGGCGCGGCCCACGCGTACCTGCTCGGCTCCGGAGGTGGTGCGGCGTGACCGCGCTCGAAGCGGCCCAGGCCGCGCTCGCGGCCGAGCACGCCGCCGTGTACGGGTACGGGGTGGTCGGCAGCCGCGTCGAGGAGTCCCGGGCCGCGGAGGCCCGGGAGGCCTACGACGCGCACCGCGCCCGGCGGGACGCCATGGACCGCGCCGTGCGCGGCCTCGGCGGCACCCCGCAGGCGGCGTCGGCCGCGTACGCGCTCCCCTTCCCGGTGCAGGACGCGCAGGCGGCGGTGCGGCTCGCGACCGGTCTGGAGGGCCGGGTCGCGGGCGTCTACGCCGATCTCGTCCGTGCCGCCGACGGCTCCCTGCGGGCCGAGGCGGCGGCGGCACTGCGCGAGGCGGCGGTGCGCGAGGCGCGCTGGCGGGGTGGCAGCGTAGCCTTCCCTGGGCTCGCCGAGCGGGCCTGACCAGCGAAGACGAAAAGGACAGCCCAGGGATGGCAAACGTGCACGACCGCCTCGAACCGCCGGAGCGGCTGGTTCGCACCCTGAGCTCCGACCCCGCGTACGGGGAGGCGGCGCAGCAGTGGCTGGCCCGGCTGCCGATCACCGTTCAGGAGTATCTGGAGCGCTGGGAGTTGACGCCCGAACGGGTACGGACCCCGGGCGGGCGGACGAGTCTGGTCGTCCTGGTGCACCGGGCCGACGGCACGCCCGCCGCGCTCAAGCTCGGCGTTCCGGACGGCGCGCCCGCCCGCGAGCACGCGGCCCTCGTCCACTGGGACGGCCGCTGCGCGGTACAGGTCCTGGACGCGGACCCCGCGGCCGGAGCGCTGCTGCTGGAACGGCTGCACGGCGAGGTGAGCCTGCGGTCGCTGGCGGAGCCGAAGGCGCAGCTGGAGGCCGCGGCGACGCTGCAGCGGCTGTGGGTGCCGCCGCCGGCCGGCCACCCCTTCGCGAGCGTCGCCGAGCACACGGGGGCCCTGGCGGGCGGCCTGCGGGAGCTCTGCGAGGAGCCGTGGGCGGTGGTGGACGAGGCGCTGGAGCTGCGCGAGGCGCTGGCCGCCGGGGAGGCCGACGGGGATCCCGTGCTGCTGCACGGCGAGTTCGAGCAGGGCAGCGTCCTCGCCGGGGACCGGGCGCCGTGGCTGGCGATCGCACCGCGGCCGGTGGTCGGCGAGCGCGCGTACGACGTGGCGTGGCTGGTACGGGACCGGCTCGACACCCTCCTGGCCTCACCGGGGGCCGCGGCCGCCGCGCGGCGCCGGGTGGCGAAGCTGGCCGACTCCCTGGACGTCGACCGGGAGCGGTTGCGGGGGTGGGCGGTGTTCCGGTCGACGGTGACCGGGGTGCGCGAGATTGCCGCGGGGCGGCGGGCGCAGGGCGAACTGCTGCTGGAGTTCGCGGGGTTGCTGTAACGCGCCCCGAAGGGGCGCGGGGAACTGCGCGAGCAACCACAGCGGACCCGCACTCGCAGGGGAGCCCCCTCACCCCAGCAACGGCAGCTTCGCCCCCATCACCGCATACGGCATCGGCGCACTGGGAAAATGCACCTGCCGCGCCAGATCCTGATACCCCAGCTTCCGGTACAGCGCCCGCGCCGGGCTCTCCCGGTCGACCGCGGAGAGGATCGACCGCGGCTCGTCGGCGTCCGCCGTGATGGACGTGATCAGCGTCCGCCCGATCCGCCGGTTCTGGAACGCCGGGTGCACATGCAGCTCGGTGATGACGAACGAGTCGTCGAGCCAGTTCTCGTACCCGGTCGCCCGCAGATACGGTTCGACGATCGTCGACCACCAGTGGGCGCGGTCGTTCGGCATGCCGTAGACGAAGCCCACCAGCCGGCCGTCCCCGGTGGTGGCCCCCAGGGCACGCGCACCGGGGCAGGTGAGGTGCCTGAGCACGATGTGGCGCCGTACGCCGACCTCTTCGGCGCTGAGGCCGAAGGCGACCGCCTGTACGGCCAGCGCGTCGTCCACCCGCGCGGCGAGGTCGAGCGGTCCGACCGCGATGTCATCCATGTCCGGGAGGCTACCCGCCCGTACGGCCCGGGGCCTGCGGTCAGAAGAGCACGCTCATGAACGCGCCGACTTCCTCGAAGCCCACGCGCCGGTACGCGGCCCGGGCCGCCGTGTTGTAGTCGTTGACGTACAGGCTCACCACGGGCGCGACCTCGCGCAGCGCGTACTGCAGCACGGCGGCCATGCCCGTCACGGACAGCCCCCGCCCGCGGTGTTCGGGGGCCACCCACACGCCCTGGATCTGGCAGGCCTGGGGCGTGGCGGCGCCGATCTCGGCCTTGAAGACCACCCGGCCGTTCTCGAAGCGGGCGAACGAGCGCCCGGAGCCGACGAGTTCGGCGACGCGGGCCTGGTAGAGCAGGCCGCCGTCCCCGGCGAGCGGGGAGACCCCGACCTCCTCGGTGAACATGGCCACGCACGCCGGCATGACGGCGTCCATCTCGTCCCTGCGGACGCGGCGCACCAGCGGATCGGGCGCGATCCCGGCGGGCATGCCGCGGGCGACCATCAGCGGCTGGCAGGCGCGGACCTCGCGGGCCGGGCCCCAGTGGGGTTCGAGGAGCGACCAGAGCCCGGCGGTCGGGCCCGCGGGGCCGACGATCGAGGAGCAGCGGCGGCCGGCCCGGCGGGCGCGGTCGGCGAAGGCCCGGACGGCCTCGGGTCCGGCGCCGATGGGGACGAGGTTGGCGCCCGCGTAGCACAGGGACTCCAGGCGGCCGCCCGCGTACCAGCCCCACATCTCGCCGCCGAGCCGCCAGGGGTCGAGTCCGGCGATGCGGACACGGGCTGCGACGAAGGCGTTGGCGACGGGGTCGCGGTCGAGCACGGCCAGTGCGGCGTCGAGCTCGCCGGGCTCCAGGACCTTGGTGGTGGTCGTCGTCAGCACTTCTGGGGTTGCCTCACCGTCGCAGGGCCGGAGGCCAGGGGAAACAGGTCCTGGAACTGTACCTCCCGTCTCCTCCGCGCACCTCCCTTGTGTACGGATATGGCGGTGCCCCGCCACGAGGGGCGGGGCACCGGTACGCACGGGAGGAGCGTCAGCCGACGCTGACCTCGGGCTCGCCGGAGGCGATGCCGTCCTTCTCCATCTGCTCGGCGAGCTTCATCGCCTCTTCGATGAGGGTCTCGACGATCTTCGACTCCGGCACGGTCTTGATGACCTCGCCCTTCACAAAGATCTGCCCCTTGCCATTGCCGGACGCCACACCCAGATCGGCCTCACGGGCCTCACCGGGACCGTTGACGACACAGCCCATGACCGCAACCCGCAGCGGGACCTCCATGCCCTCCAGACCCGCCGACACCTGGTCCGCCAGCTTGTACACATCCACCTGCGCACGGCCGCAGGAGGGGCAGGAGACGATCTCCAGACGGCGCTGGCGCAGGTTCAGCGACTCCAGGATCTGGATACCGACCTTGACCTCCTCCGCCGGCGGCGCGGACAGCGAGACACGGATGGTGTCGCCGATGCCCTCGCTCAGCAGCGCACCGAACGCCACCGCCGACTTGATCGTGCCCTGGAAAGCCGGACCGGCCTCGGTGACACCCAGGTGCAGCGGGTAGTCGCACTGCGCGGCCAGCTGCCGGTAGGCGTTGACCATCACCACCGGGTCGTTGTGCTTGACCGAGATCTTGATGTCACGGAAGCCGTGCTCCTCGAACAGCGACGCCTCCCACAAAGCCGACTCCACCAGCGCCTCGGGCGTGGCCTTGCCGTACTTCTCCAGCAGCCGCCGGTCCAGCGAACCCGCGTTCACCCCGATACGGATCGGGGTGCCCGCCTCGGAGGCCGCCTTGGCGATCTCCTTGACCTTGTCGTCGAACTGCTTGATGTTGCCCGGATTCACCCGCACCGCCGCACAGCCCGCGTCGATCGCGGCGAACACGTACTTCGGCTGGAAGTGGATATCCGCGATCACCGGGATCTGCGACTTCGCCGCGATCACCTTCAGCGCATCCGCATCGTCCTGCGTCGGACACGCCACCCGCACGATCTGGCAGCCCGACGCCGTCAGCTCCGCGATCTGCTGCAGCGTCGCACCGATGTCGGACGTCCGCGTGGTCGTCATCGACTGGACCGACACCGGAGCGTCACCACCGACGGCCACGGATCCGACCTGGATCTTGCGGCTGACACGGCGGTCGGCCAGCTTGGTCGGTACGGACGGCATTCCCAGCGAAATCGCAGTCATCTGGTGAGCAACCCCAAGGTCTGATTCAAGGTCCCGAGATCGGCGTGCTCCGGCCTCGGCCTTCGAGATTACGGCACGCGATCCACCCGGGGCACATCCGCTGCCCGGACAGTTGCCCTCCGGGTGGACCGTCGCGCAGGGCCCGGCGTCAGGTGAGCCGGACCGGATTCACCACGTCCGCGATCAGCACGAGCAGCGTGAAGCAGACGAAGATCCCGGCGACCACGTACGCGACCGGCATCAGCCGGGCGACGTCGAACGGGCCCGGGTCGGGGCGGCGGAAGACCTTGGCCAGCCCGCGGCGCAGGGACTCCCACAGGGCTCCCGCGATGTGCCCGCCGTCCAGCGGCAGCAGCGGCAGCATGTTGAACAGGAACAGCGAGAGGTTGAAGCCGGCGACCAGGAAGAGCATGGTCGCGATCTGCTGCGACGGCGGGATGTCCAGGTTGAAGACCTCGCCGCCGACGCGCGCCGCACCGACCACGCCCATCGGGGAGTCGGGCTTGCGCTCGGCCCCGTCGAAGGCCGCGTTCCACAGGTCGGGGATCTTGCCGGGCAGGGCCACCAGGGACTCCACCCCGGACTGGACCATGTCGCCCATCCGGTCGACCGACTGGCCGAAGGACTGCTGGACGACGCCGCTGGCGGGCGTGAAGCCGAGGAAGCCCGCCGTGACGTACTGGCCCTGGACCGGGGCGCCCTTGCCGTCGTACTTCTGGACCTGGTTGGAGATCAGGTCCGCGCTGAGCGTCCGCCGCTGTCCGTCCCGCTCGACGGTGATCGTGGCGGGGCCGGTGGTCTTGCGGATGTCCTTCTGGAGCGTGGCCCAGTCGTCGATCTTGTGGCCGTCGAAGGCCACGATCTTGTCGCGCGGCTGCAGGCCCGCGGCCTTGGCCGGGGAGTCCTTGGCCCCGGCCGGGCACTTGTCGGTCTTGGCGCCGGCCGCCACGACGCAGTCGGAGACGGTGGAGACCGTGGTGGTCTGGGTGTTGACGCCGAACGACATCATCACGCCGAGGAAGATCGCCACGGCCAGGACCAGGTTCATGAACGGCCCGGCGAACATCACGATCACGCGCTTCCAGGGCTTGCGCGTGTAGAACAGCCGCGACTCGTCGCCGGGCTGCAGTTCCTCGAAGGCCGCAGAGCGGGCGTCCTCGATCATGCCGCGCCACGGGGAGGTGGAGCGGGCGCTGATCCGGCCGTCCTCCCCGGGCGGGAACATGCCGATCATGCGGATGTAGCCGCCGAGCGGCACGGCCTTGACGCCGTACTCGGTCTCGCCCTTCTTCCGCGAGAAGATCGTCGGCCCGAAGCCCACCATGTACTGCGGCACCCGGATGCCGAACATCTTCGCGGTGGAGAGGTGGCCCAGCTCGTGCCAGGCGATGGAGAAGAGCAGGCCCACCACGAAGACGACTATGCCGAGGACCGTCATCAGTGCCGTCATGCAGGAGCCTCCGAGCTCGCCGTCGCCGTACGCACCGCGGGGGCCGTACGTGCTGCCAGTTCCCGGGCCCGGGCGCGGGCCCAGGCCTCCGCCTGCAGGACGTCCGAGACCGTCAGGCGGGTTCCCGCGGCCGGAGTGCCGTGTTCCGCCACCACTTCCGCGACGGTGTCCACGATCCCATTGAACGGCAGGTGTCCGCTGAGGAACGCGTCCACGCACTCCTCGTTGGCCGCGTTGAAGACGGCGGGTGCCGTGCCCCCGAGCGCGCCGACGTGCCGGGCCAGGCCCACGGAGGGGAAGGCCTCGGTGTCGAGCGGGAAGAACTCCCACGTGGAGGCCTTCGACCAGTCGAAGGCGGGGGCCGCGTCGGGCACCCGCTCGGGCCAGCCGAGGCCGATGGCGATGGGTCCGCGCATGTCCGGCGGGGTCGCCTGGGCCAGGGTGGAACCGTCCGTGAATTCCACCATCGAGTGGACATAGGACTGCGGGTGGACGACAACCTCGATGCGCTCGAAGGGGATGTCGTAGAGCAGGTGGGCCTCGATGACCTCCAGGCCCTTGTTGACCAGGGTGGCCGAGTTGATCGTGATCACCGGGCCCATGGCCCAGGTGGGGTGGGCCAGGGCGTCGGCCGGGGTGACCCCGGCCAGCTCCGCCTTCGTCCGGCCGCGGAAGGGGCCGCCGGAGGCCGTGACGACGAGCTTGCGCACCTCGGCGCGGGTGCCGCCGAGCAGGGCCTGGAAGAGCGCGGCGTGCTCGGAGTCCACCGGGATGATCTGCCCCGGCTTGGCGACGGCCTTGACCAGCGGGCCGCCGACGATCAGCGACTCCTTGTTGGCCAGCGCCAGGGTGCGACCCGCCTCCAGGGCGGCGAGGGTGGGCGCGAGGCCGATGGAACCGGTGATGCCGTTGAGGACGGTGTGGCACTCGCTGCGGGCCAGCTCGGTGGCCGCGTCGGGCCCGGCCAGGATCTCCGGCAGCGGCTCGCCGCCGTACCGGGCGGCCAGCGCCTCGCGCAGGGCGCCGGCCTTGTCGGCCTGCGCGACCGCGACCGTGCGCACGCGCAGCCGGTGCGCCTGCTCGGCGAGCAGTTCCACCCGGCCGCCGGCCGCGGACAGGGCGGTGACCGTGAAGCGCTCGGGGTTGCGCAGGACCAGGTCGATGGCCTGGGTGCCGACCGAGCCGGTCGAGCCGAGGATCACGATCTCGCGCGGGCCGCCGGCGGCGTCGGCGGGGGCGGAATAGCGCAGGTGCGGGTCAGCGAGAGAGTCCGTCATCCCTCCATCATCCCCCGTGCGTTTCCCTCCCCGGCCTCGGGAGGGAAACGCACGCTTCGCCGACGCGGCCGCACAGCGGCGTAGTACGGTGCTGCCCTGCCCTCGGGCAGCGGTCAGGGCTTGACCGCCACGAGACTCTCCGGAGCCGAGTGGGAAGCGGTCCCGGGAGGGACGGCGGAGTCACTGTGGCCGTACCGCCGATCAGCGAATGGGTCGGTGAAGGTTGGCGGCCTTCGAAGGGCCGGGAGTGGCATCGGCGATCCACGGGCCCTCGCCGCTGGGGTCGACGATGCCGCTCTCGAGCCACTCGTACGAACCCTTCAGCACCCCGGAGACGACCTTGCGGTCCAGCTCGTCCGTGTTGGCCCAGAGGCGGTGGAAGAGCTCCTCCACCCGGACCCGGGCCTGCCGGCAGAAGGCGTCGGCCAGCTGGTACGCCTCGGGCCCGTGCTCCCCGCGGGAGCGCAGGTGCTCGGCGCGCACGCAGGCCGCGCTCATGGCGAACAGCTCGGCGCCGATGTCGACGATGCGGCCGAGGAAGCCCTGCTTGGTCTCCATCCGGCCCTGCCAGCGCGACATCCCGTAGAACGTGGAGCGGGCGAGCTTGCGCGCGGAGCGCTCGACGTAACGCAGGTGGCCGGAGAGGTCGCGGTGGCCCGCCGGGTGGAACTCGGCGTAGGTGCGCGGCAGCTGGCCCGGCCCCGCGACCAGCTTGGGCAGCCAGCGGGCGTAGAAGCCGCCGGCCTTGGCGCCCGCCTTCGCCTTGTCGCCGAGGGACTTGTCGGGGTCGATGAGGTCGCCGGCGACCGACAGGTGGGTGTCGACGGCCTCGCGGGCGATGAGCAGGTGCATGATCTCGGTCGAGCCCTCGAAGATGCGGTTGATGCGCGAGTCGCGCAGCATCTGCTCGGCGGGGACGGCGCGCTCGCCCCGGGCGGCCAGGGAGTCGGCGGTCTCGTAGCCGCGGCCGCCGCGGATCTGGACCAGCTCGTCCGTCATCAGCCAGGCCATCTCGCTGGCGTAGAGCTTGGCGAGGGCGGCTTCGATGCGGATGTCGTTGCGGTCCTCGTCGGCCATCTGGCTCGACAGCTCGAGGACGGCCTCCAGGGCGAAGGTGGTCGCGGCGATGAAGGAGATCTTGGCGCCGACGGCCTCGTGCTCGGCGATGGACTTGCCCCACTGCTCGCGGGCCAGGGACCACTCGCGGGCGATCTTCAGCGCCCACTTGCCGCTGGAGACGCACATCGCGGGGATGGACAGGCGGCCGGTGTTGAGCGTGGTCAGGGCGATCTTCAGGCCGGCGCCCTCGGGGCCGATGCGGTGCGTGGCGGGGACCCTGACCTGGTGGAAGCGGGTGACGCCGTTCTCGATGCCGCGCAGGCCCATGAAGGCGTTGCGGTTCTCGACGGTGACGCCCTCGGCCGCCGTCTCGACGACGAAGGCCGTGATGCCGCCCTTGTGGCCCTCGCTCTTCGGGACCCTGGCCATCACGACGAGCAGGTCGGCGACGACGCCGTTGGTGGTCCACAGCTTGACGCCGTCGAGGACGTAGTCGTCGCCGTCGGGCACGGCGGCGGTGGCCAGCCGGGCCGGGTCGGAGCCGACGTCCGGCTCGGTGAGCAGGAAGGCCGAGATGTCGGTGCGGGCGCAGCGGGGCAGGAAGGCGTCCTTCTGCTCCTGGGTGCCGAAGAGCTTGAGCGGCTGGGGCACGCCGATGGACTGGTGCGCGGAGAGCAGGGCGCCGACGACGGGGCTGGCCGAGCCCACGAGGGAGAGGGCCTTGTTGTAGTAGACCTGGGTGAGGCCGAGGCCGCCGTACTTGGTGTCGATCTTCATGCCGAAGGCGCCGAGCTCCTTCAGCCCGGCGACCGTCTCGTCGGGGATCTGCGCCTCGCGCTCGATGCGGGCGCCGTCGACGCGGGTCTCGCAGAAGTCGCGCAGCTTGGCCAGGAACTCCTCGCCGCGGCGCACGTCGTCGGGCAGGGGCGTGGGATGCGGGTGGATGAGGTCGAGCCGGAACCGGCCGAGGAAGAGCTCCTTGGCGAAGCTGGGCTTCTTCCAGTCCTGCTCCCGGGCCGCCTCGGCGACCTGGCGCGCCTCTCGCTCGGATACCGGTCGTACGGATGGTGCGGTCATCTGGCACCTCACCGCTGAGTCGGTGGTCCCGGTCGACTACCGACCGGTGCTACTCGTCCGTATGTACCTACCCGATCCTTACGCCCTCTACCAGACCCCGCGCAAGGTTCCGGCCCGCGGCCCGGTCCGGCGTTCAGCCGGGCGAGCCGGGGACGACGAGCCCGCTCTCGTAGGCGGCGACGACGGCCTGGGCGCGGCTGCACAGGCCCAGCTTGGCCATGGCCCGGTTGAGGTGGGTCTTGACGGTGGCCTCGCTGATGACGAGCTCGTCGGCGATGTCGCCGTTGGACAGGCCGCGGCCGGTGAGCCGCAGGACCTCCCGCTCCCGGCCGGTGAGGACCTCCAGGGCGGCGGGCTGCTCCGGTCCTGCTTCGAGCGACTGTCTGCGGGTGAAGGACTCGATCAGGCGGCGGGTGACGGTCGGGGCGAAGAGGGTGTCGCCGCCCGCGACGGCCGTGACGGCGGCGAGCAGGCGCTGCGGGCCGGCGTCCTTGAGGAGGAATCCGGCGGCTCCGGCCCGCAGGGCGGCGTAGACGTACTCGTCGAGGTCGAAGGTGGTCAGGACGAGCACCCGGGGTGCGGGGTCGGGGGCGTCCTCCAGGATGCGTTCGGTGGCGGCGATGCCGCTCATGCCGGGCATGCGGATGTCCATCAGGACGACGTCGGGCCGGTGTGCGGCGGCGAGGGCGACGGCCTCCTCGCCGTCGGCGGCCTCGCCGACGACCTCCATGCCGGGGGCGGCGCGCAGCAGGGCGGCGACGCCTGCGCGGATGAGGACCTGGTCGTCCACGACGAGGACGCGTATGTCCTCCTGCTTGCCGGTCATGTCCCACTCCCGTGCGGCCGGGGGGAGTTCAGAGCGGGAGCGTGAGCAACACCTCGAACCCGCCCTCGTCGCGCGGCCCGGCGGCCAGGGTCCCCCCGTAGATCCTGGCGCGCTCGCGCATGCCGATCAACCCGTGTCCGGTGGAGGGGCCCGGGATGGCCGGAACCGTTCCCGTCCCGTCGTCGGTGACGCGGACGGTCAGCCGGTGCGCGCCGTAGTCGAGGCGGACGGCCGCGCGGGCGGGGCGGGCGTGCTTGATGACGTTGGTGAGGGCCTCCTGGACGACGCGGTAGGCGCACAGGTCGGGGCCGGGCGCCAGGGGGCGCCGCTCCCCGGTGACCTCGACCGTCACCGCCACGCCGGCGGCCCGCACCCGCTCGGCGGTCTCCTCCAGTCGGTCGAGCCCGGGGGCCGGCTGGTACGCGCCCTCGCCCGCGGTCTCCCCGACGCCCTCGGGGCCGACGCGCAGGACGGACAGCAGCCGGCGGAGCTCTTCGAGGGCCTCGCCGCTGGTGGCCGAAATCGTGCCCAGGGCGGTGCGGGCGGTGTCGGCGTCGGTGGCGAAGACGTAGTGGGCGAGCCCGGCCTGAACGGATATCACGGACATGTGGTGGGCGACGACGTCGTGGAGCTCGCGGGCGATGCGGACGCGTTCCTCGGCGACGGCGCGGCGGGCGTTCTCGGCCTGCTCCCGGCGGAGTTGTGCGGTGACGGCCGACAACTGGGCGTTGCGTTCGGCGAGTCGGCGGGCGCTGTTGCCGAACCACCAGAAGACGCAGGGGACCAGGGTGCTCTGGGCGGTGACGGTCCACATGTCGCTGTGGCCGGGGTTGGAGAGCCCGGCGACCATCCAGACCACCCACAGGACCACGGCGCACCCGGCCGTGACCCGGGGCGGGCGGGAGGCGGCGACGGTGTAGAAGGCGAGCATGGCGCCAGCGGACTCGACCACCGGCCAGTAGCCGAGGGCGATGTACAGCAGCCACAGGGAGTGCAGCGCGGCGAGGACGACCACCGGCGCCCGCCTGCGGGCCACGAGCGACGCGTACAGCGTGACGGTGAGGGCGTAGCCGACGGGGTCCAGCGGACGCCAGCCCTCGGGGGGCGGCTCATGCCCCAACAGCAGGGCGACGACGGCGAATCCGGCCGCCAGCGGCACGTCGAGGGCCGCCCGCGGCCAGCCGGCGACGCGCCGTCCCAGCGTCCGGACCGTCCACATCACCGCAGCGTAACGGCCTTGAGGACGGCCGGACATCGGTCATACGGAGGCAGTGCCGCCTACTGCACCGGTTGCAGGCGGAGGGGCGGCTACCGCATGGGGTTGACGGTGGAACCCCGCGCCCCGAAGGGGCGCGGGGCAGCTACATTTTGCGGCTCCGCCGCGTGGGCGCGATCAGCCCAACTCGGCCTGCAGACGAAGCACTCAGAGGTCGAGCCCGGTAAGGACGAGCACCCGCTCATAGGTGTAGTCGTCCATCGCGTACCGCACACCCTCGCGCCCGACACCCGACTGCTTGGCGCCGCCGTACGGCATCTGGTCGGCCCGGTACGACGGCACGTCGCCGATGATGACGCCGCCGGTCTCCAGCGCGCGGTGGGCGCGGAAGGCGGTCTGCAGGTCGTGCGTGAAGACGCCCGCCTGGAGGCCGTACGGCGAGTCGTTGACGGCGGCGAAGGCGGCCTCCTCGCCGTCGACGCGGGTGAGCGTGAGGACCGGTCCGAAGACCTCTTCGCACGCGATGGTGACCCCGGCGGGGACGTCCGCGAGCACGGTCGGGGCGTAGGTGGCGCCGTCGCGCTTGCCGCCGGCGAGCAGCTTCGCGCCCGCCTCGACGGCCTCGTCCACCCAGGCCTCGACGCGCTTGGCCGCGTCCTCGCTGACGAGCGGGCCGACGTCGGTGGCGTCGTCCGACGGGTCACCGGTGACCTGGGCCTCGACGGCGGCGACGACCTTCGGCACCAGGCGCTCGTAGAGGGAGGCGTCGGCGATGACGCGCTGCACCGAGATGCAGGACTGGCCGCCCTGGTAGTTGGAGAAGGTGGCGATGCGCTGCGCCGCCCAGTCCAGGTCCTGCTCGGAGGACCAGTCGGCCAGGACGACGGCCGCGCCGTTGCCGCCGAGCTCCAGGGTGACGTGCTTGCGCGGGGCGGAGTCGAGGATCGACCAGCCGACCGGGCCGGAGCCGGTGAAGGAGATGACCGGCAGGCGCTCGTCCTGAACCAGTGCGGGCATCCGGTCGTTGGGCACCGGGAGCACGCTCCAGGAGCCGGCGGGCAGGTCCGTCTCGGCCAGGATCTCGCCCAGGACGAGGGACGAGAGCGGGGTCGCCGGGGCCGGCTTGAGGATGATCGGGGCACCGACGGCGATGGCCGGGGCGACCTTGTGCGCGCTCAGGTTGAGCGGGAAGTTGAACGGCGCGATGCCGAGGACGGCGCCGCGGGGGAAGCGGCGGGTCAGGGCGAGGCGGCCGGTGCCGCCCGCGTCGGTGTCCAGGCGCTGGGCCTCGCCCGCGTTGAAGCGGCGGGCCTCCTCGGCGGCCCAGCGGAAGACGGAGACGGCGCGGCCGACCTCGCCGCGGGCCCACTTGACGGGCTTGCCGTTCTCGGCGGAGATCAGCAGGGCGATCTCCTCGGCGCGCTCGGTCAGCCGCCGGGCGACGTGGTCGAGGGCCGCGGTGCGTACGTGCGCGGGCGTCGCGGCGAACTCGTCCCGCACGGCGTGCGCGGCGGCGACGGCCTCCTCGACCTGCGCCTCGGTGGGCACGCTCACGGTGCCGACGAGACGGCCGTCCCAGGAGTTCGTGACCTCGAAGGACTCCTCGCCGGTGGCCTCGCGGCCGGCCAGCCAGAATCCGCGCGGGGCAGCGTCAGTCACAGTCCCGGCCCCTTCCCAAGTGGTGGTGTGCGATGTGGTTCCCCCACGGTAGGGGCCGCACGGCCGGGGCCGGTTTGTCCGCGATGGAGCGGTGGGGCGGCACGGGGTGCCGCACTGGAAGGGTTCGGGGCATGCCCTGGTCGGGGGCGGCCGTGGCGGTGCCGGCCCACGGGGCGGGGCGGCCGGGTTGCGGCGGGTTCGGCACCGCCGGACTCCGGCGTCGTGGTTGCTCGCCGTTGCGGCGGATTCGAAGAGGCAGGCCTCTTCGGCTCCTTGCGCACCTGCGCGGGGTCAAGGGGGCGCCCGCCCCCTTGACCCCGCCGCAACCCGGCCCCTCGGCCTGCGCGCAGCGCACCCGGCCGACGGCCGCTCAGGCTTCCCCGGCCCCGGATGGCGACCCCGTCGCCTTGAGGGCCAGCCACAACTCCATCCGCACGTCCGGGTCGTCCAGAGAGCGACCGAGGATCTCCTCGACCCGCCGCATGCGGTAGCGCAGCGTATGCCGGTGCACCCCCAGGTCCGCCGCCGCCGCGTCCCACTGGCCGTGGCGGGAGAGCCACGCGTGCAGCGAGCGGACCAGGTCGCCGCGCCCGGTCTCGTCGTGTTGCCGCAGGGCCCGCAGCATGCCGTCCGCGAAGGCGCGTACCGCGTCGTCGGCCAGCAGCGGCAGGACGGAGCCCGCGGCGACGTCCTCGTGCTCCACCAGGGCGCGGCCCCGCCGCCGGGCCACGGACAGGGCCTGTTCGGCCTGCCGGTGCGCGGCCGCGGCCCCGGCCGGTCCCGCCGGTGCGGAGAGCCCGACCGCGACGCCGAGGGCCCCGGCGCATGCGGCCACCGCCGCACCGCCGTCGGGCGCGAGGACCACGAGCCGCCCGTCCTCGGGGACGGCCAGGACCGTCTCGGCCCCCCGGCTCGCCGCGGTGTCCACCGCGTCCGCCAGCGTCCCGAGCGGATCGGCCGGCACCACGGCCTCCGAGCCCTCCGCAGGAGCCGCGGCCTCGGCGACGAGCACCCGGAAGGGCGCGTCCAGCAGCGTTCCGTACAACTCCCCCGCGACGGCCCGCGCATGGTCCGGCTCCCCCGCGAGCAGCATGCGCAGCACCGCCGCGCCGAGCCGCTGCTCGGCGTCCTGGAGCGCTCGGGAGCGCTCGGTGGTGAGGGTGAGGAGCGCGATCGCGGACTGCACCGCGTAGCGCTCGGCCGTGCCCAGGGGTGCGCCCGTGCCGACGGCGAGCACGCCCCGGGCGCGCCGCCCGGAGCCGAGGGACTGGAGCTCGACGCGGTCGCCGCCCTCGCCGTCGGCCTCGTCACCGGCCCCGTCGGGGGTCACGGAGCCGACGACCGCCGTGGCGGGCGCGGGCCGCTCCTTCAGGCGGCCGACGTCCGCGCCGAGCCGGGCCGCCCGGCGTGCCGCCCAGTCGGGCGCGGCGGCCACGACGGCGCCCGACGCGTCGTACAGCGCGGCCCACCCGTCGAGGTGCGCGGCGAGCCGCGCCAGCAGTGCGGCGGGCCCCTCGGGACTCAGCGCGGCCCGCGTCAGTTCGCGCTGGGCCTCGAAGCCCGCGGTCACCGCGCGGTACTGGTCGGCGGCGATGGCCGCGGAGACGGCCTTGGTGATGGCGATGAACGGGGTGCGGCGCGGCACCTCCAGCAGCGGCAGCCCCTCGGCCTCCGCGGCCTCGACGAGCGCCCCGGGCACCTGCTCGTAGTTGACGCCGACCGCGAAGCCCAGGCCCACGACTCCGGCCCGGGCCAGCCGGCGGACGTAGTCGCGGGCCGCCACCGGGTCCTCGGCATCGATCTGCAGGGCGGTGGTCAGCAGCAGTTCGCCGCCGTCCATCCACGGCACGGGGTCGGGCAGCTCACTCACGTGCGCCCAGCGGACGGGCGTGTCCAGCCGGTCCCGCCCGGCGAGGACGCCGAGCTTGAGCGCGGAGTGGTGGACGAGCGAGGCGAGCGTGGGGGGCATGGCACCTTCGGTGGAGCAACATGAAGCAACACTGCCGTCCCGTATGAACGGCTGTCCCCGATTCTGCCTCAGTGGAGCAATGGGCGACATGTCACCAAGGAGTCAGCCCTCCAGGTCCACCAGCACCGGGGGCGTGCTCTCGCCGCGCACGGACGTCACGGACAGCACCGCATGCCCGGCGGGGACCCCGTGCGCCAGCTCGGACGCGGACCAGCGCTCCCGTTCCACCTTGCGGACGGTCACCGACTGCGCGGTGACGGCCCGGCCGGTGACGATGCGCCGCACGACGTGCGTGGCCCGGGTGAACGGCTCGTGGGCGATGACCTGCCGGTCGGTGACGTCGCGGGCTTCGACCCACTCCTTGCCCCACACCTCGGCGAAGCGCGCGCCGTCCCAGGTGGTCACGCCGGAGAAGGCCATCCGGCAGCCGACCGCGCCGAGCAGGGCGCTGCGCAGCGTCTCGGGCACGTCGTCGAGCGTGCGCAGGGTGAGGACGGCGCCCGCGTGGGCGGAGCGCAGCCGCTGCAGACCGCGGACGGACTCGGGGGTGACGGTGCGGGTGGCGTCGTCGAGGACGAGGCAGGCGAACAGCGAGCGGTCGGCGCGCCCGGCGGCGCTCTCGGTGAACTGGGCGAGGACGAGCCGGGCGAGCATCCGGGAGGCCTCGGCGTGCCCGCGCTCGGGCAGGTCGATCCGTACGCGCAGCGGGTGTTCGAGGGCGCGCAGCGAGAAGGTGCGGGCGGGGTCGGAGGTGCCGAAGAAGCCGGCGAAGGCGGGCCGGTCGAGGAGGGCGAGCCGGTCGGCGAGCAGCGAGCCGGCGTCGCCGGGGCGCTGTGCCTGCCGTTCGCGGGCGTCGAGTTCGCGGGCGAGCGCATCGTGCCCGCCTGCCTTGAGGGCGGTCCGCAGGGCGTCGAGGGCCGCGGCGGTGCCGTCGAGCAGTTCGCGCAGTTCGGGGACGGACGGGAAGCGGCCATGGACGGCCCGGAACGGGCCCAGGAGCTGGGCCAGGGCGGTGGCGGCGCGCCGGCCGTCCTCGCCGGGCGTGCCGGGGGCGAGGTCGCCGACCAGGCCCTCGGCGAGCACGCCGGCCGCTTCGTCGGGGTCGTCGGTGCCGCCGTACAGGTCGAGGTCGTAGGCGGAGTCGGGGCGTCCGATCTTCACGACGACGTCGAAGGCCTCGTCCGGGGCGAGCGGTGCGCCCGCCGCGCCGACGGCGACGACCGCGGCCCGCCCGGCGAGGGCCTGCAGGCACAGGGACTCCAGGACGGGCCGTACCAGGCGGCCGGTCTTGCCGCAGCCGGGCGGTCCGACGGCGAGCAGGGACGTGCCGAGCAGTGCGGGGTCCAGGGCGCAGCCCGCGCCGCGGTGCTCGTAGGGGTTGCGGGCGTCCACGGCGGCAACACCCAGCCGCACCTGACGGGTGATCAGGTCGTGCGGGGCGGCGCGTACGGGCAGGTCGCGCGCCCCCGACGGGTGGGCGCAGGCCGCGGCGCCGTGCCGCAGCACGGTGTCGGTGAAGGAGGCGAGGCGGCCGGGCTGGGCGCGGACGGACTGCCAGGCGCGCTCGATGCGGGCGTGGTCGACGTCGCTCATCAGCCCGGCCTGTGCGTCCGCCGCGAGCCGGTCGGCGGCGTCGTGCGCCCCGGCGGCGCGCAGCAGCGGCCACTCGGCCGGGTCCTCCTGCGGGGCGGGGGCGACAGGCGGCGGGTTGCCGGAGTCGTCCCACAGCCGGCGCAGGGCGGGCACGGCCCAGCGGCGCCAGACCTGGGGCCAGCGGCCGAGGCGGCCGAAGACGACGACGAGCACGAGCATGCAGAGCCCGTAGTAGATGTAGACGGTCCAGACCGCGACCATGCCGTCGCGCCAGGAGTCGGGCGTCAGCGCGTACAGCGGCCACATCCAGTAGTGGCCGAGGTAGCCGTTCCACAGCAGGGACCACAGCAGCCAGCCGCAGAGCAGGGAGATCAGGGCCCCGCTGAACAGCTGCCGGCCGGGGATGCGGTCGGGCTCCTCCGGCGGTTTGGGCCGGTGCCCGTAGCGCCAGATGCCGGGCGCGGCGGCCGGGCGCGGGGTGCGCAGCCAGGTGAGGAACGGGGGCGGCACGACGGGCGTTTCCACCCCGGCCCCGGGCAGGGCGGCGGGGCGCGGGGGTGCCGACGGCATGGCGGGGGGCTCGGCGGGACGCGGCACCCGGTCGCGCCGGGTACCGGGTGAGTCGTGCGTGCCCTCGGTGTCCATCACTGCCCCTCGCCCCCCGCGAGCCCTCTCGCGCCCACGTGTGTCCGACGTGTCCGACCGGCTCAACCTACCGGCGTTTTCCCCGCCGTGCCGGTCCGCCATATCCGGTACGGACAACGCGACGCGCGCACTTCTCCCGAACGGAACATGCCCGGCCGGGGCACCCGCCCCTAGCCTGCGGGGGAAAGCCTGTCCTTCCACCCCTCGGGAGCCCCTCATGACCGACAAGACCGGAGGCGCGGCCCTCCCCCAGGAGCGCCGCCTCGTCACCGCGATCCCCGGCCCGAAGTCGCTGGAGCTCCAGGCCCGCCGCACCGCCGTCGTGGCCGGTGGCGTGGGCTCGACGCTGCCGGTGTTCACCGTCCGCGCGGGCGGCGGCGTCCTCGAGGACGTGGACGGCAACTCCCTGATCGACTTCGGCTCCGGCATCGCCGTGACCTCGGTCGGCGCCAGCGCGGAGGCCGTGGTGCGCCGCGCGTCCGCGCAGCTCGCCGACTTCACCCACACCTGTTTCATGGTGACCCCGTACGAGGGCTACGTGGAGGTCTGCGAGCAGCTCGCCGAGCTGACCCCGGGCGACCACGCCAAGAAGTCGGCGCTGTTCAACTCCGGTGCGGAGGCCGTCGAGAACGCGGTCAAGATCGCCCGTGCGTACACCAGGCGCCAGGCGGTCGTCGTCTTCGACCACGGCTACCACGGCCGGACGAACCTGACGATGGCGCTCACCGCCAAGAACATGCCGTACAAGCACGGCTTCGGCCCGTTCGCGCCCGAGATCTACCGCGCCCCGCTGGCCTACGGCTACCGCTGGCCGACCGGCCCGGAGAACTGCGGCCCCGAGGCGGCCGCCGCGGCCATCGACATGATCAGCAAGCAGGTCGGCGCGGACAACGTCGCCGCGATCATCATCGAGCCGGTGCTCGGCGAGGGCGGCTTCATCGAGCCGGCCAAGGGCTTCCTCCCGGCGATCGCCCAGTTCGCCAAGGACAACGGCATCGTCTTCGTCGCGGACGAGATCCAGTCCGGCTTCTGCCGCACCGGCCAGTGGTTCGCCTGCGAGGACGAGGGCATCGTCCCCGACCTGATCACCACCGCCAAGGGCATCGCGGGCGGCCTGCCGCTGGCGGCCGTCACCGGCCGCGCGGAGATCATGGACGCGGCGCACCCGGGCGGCCTCGGCGGCACCTACGGCGGCAACCCGGTGGCGTGCGCGGCGGCGCTCGGCTCGATCGAGACCATGCGCGAGCTGGACCTCAACGCCAAGGCGAAGCGCATCGAGGAGGTCATGAAGGGCCGTCTGGCGGCCATGCAGGAGAAGCACGACATCGTCGGTGACATCCGTGGCCGCGGCGCCATGATCGCCATCGAGCTGGTGAAGTCCGGCACCAAGGAGCCCAACGCCGAGGCGGCCGGTGCGCTGGCGAAGGCCTGCCACGCGGAGGGCCTGATCGTGCTCACCTGCGGCACCTACGGCAACGTGCTGCGCTTCCTGCCGCCGCTGGTCATCGGCGAGGACCTGCTCAACGAGGGCCTGGACATCATCGAGGCCGCGTTCGCGCGCCTGTGAGCCCCATGTGCGCCCCTTGTGAGTGAGTGAAGAACCTGTGCGGGGCGGGTGGTGGACGGGTGATCCGGCTTCTCCGCCCCCTCTTGCCTGCCGTACGGTTTCTTCAGATGAACGCAACACCCGGCCCGCAGGGGACTGCGGGCGACGCCGAGCCGGTGCCTCCCCAGCGCCGGTCAGGCCGTGCCCTCGCGCACACCACCGGGGCCGCAGGCCCCGGGCATCCTCACCGATCGAACGGCTGCTCGTCCCATACCCCCCGGGGCGCGCGGTCCGACGGCCGGAACGGCGACTCCGGAACCATCCCCCCTGTTCCGGGGTCGCCGTCTTCTCGTCTCTTTCTTCTCCCTCTCCTCTGCGCGCTGCTGTTCGCGCTGACGGCCTGGCAGGTCGCCGCGCACGGCCCGCTGCGCACGCTCGACGAGCACCTCGGCCGGGCCGTCGCCGGCTCCGCCTTCCCGCGGCCGCTCGCCGGTTTCCTCGCCGACCTGGGCAACGCGACGGTGGCGGTGCCGGTCCTCGTCGTGGCCATGGCGGTGTGGTTCCTGCGCTTCCGGCACTCCGCGGCCCGGCCGTGGCTGCCGCCGCTCGCCGCCGCGCTGGCGATGGCGGCGGTGCCGGCGCTGGTCGTCCCGCTCAAGACCTGGATCGCGCGCCCCGGCCCGCCGCCCATGGCCGGGGTCCACGAGGGCTTCTTCCCGTCGGGCCACGCGGCCACGGCGGCGGTGGCGTACGGGGCCGCCGTGCTGCTGCTGTTCCGCGGCTCCCGGTGGGCCCGGTGGGCCGCCGCCGGGTACGCGCTGCTGAACGCCGCCGTCGGCGTCGGCCTGGTCCGCTGCGGCTACCACTGGCCGCTGGACGTGGCGGGGGCGTGGTGCCTGTCGGGGGTGGTGCTGTGGGGGCCGGCCCTCAGCTGTCGAAACCGAGCCCGACCTTGTCCATCGCCTTGAGCCACAGGTTCCGCCGACCGCCGTTGCGGTCGGCCCGCGTCATCGCCCACTGGGTGATGCCGATCCCCATCGACCGCACCGGCTCCGGCGGGAACGGCAGCGGCTTGCTGCGCACCATCTCCAGTCCGGTCCGCTCGGTGCGTTCGCCGGCCAGCAGGTCGAGCATCACCTCGGCGCCGAAGCGCGTCGCGCCGACGCCCAGCCCGGTGTAGCCGAGCGCGTAGGCGACCCGGCCGCCGTGCGCGGCGCCGAAGAACGCCGAGAAGCGCGAGCACGTGTCGATCGCACCGCCCCACGTGTGCGTGAAACGCACGCCCTCCAGCTGCGGGAAGCAGTGGAAGAAGTTCTCGGCCAGGCGCTGGTAGGTGGCAGGGTGGTGGTCGTACTCGGCCCGGACGCCGCCGCCGTAGCGGTAGACGATGTCGTAACCGCCCCACAGGATGCGGTGGTCCGCGGTGATGCGGAAGTAGTGGAAGTGGTTGGCGCTGTCGCTCAGACCCTGGCGGCGCTTCCAGCCGATGGAGGCGAGCTGCTCCGCCGTGAGCGGCTCGGTCATCAGGGCGTAGTCGTAGACCGGTGCGATGTACGGGCGCAGGCGCTTGACCAGGCCGGGGAAGGCGTTGGTGGCGAGGGCCGCGTGCCGGGCGAAGACGCGGCCGTAGGGCGTGCCCACGGCCACCCCGGCGCCGCGCGAGGAGAGCCGGGTGCCGGGCGTGTGCTCGTAGATCCGCACTCCGGCGCGCAGGCACGCGCGCTTGAGGCCCCAGGCGAGCCGGGCGGGGTGCAGCATGGCCACACCGGTGCGGTTCCAGAGGCCGCCGAGGAAGGTCGGGGAGTCCACTTCGGCGCGCAGGGCGTCGCGGTCGAGGAATTCGTGGCCGGTCACGCCGAGCGAGGCGGCCTCCTCGGCGGCCTCCTGGAGCTCCAGGACCTGGTGCGGGGCGGTGGCGATGTCGATCTCGCCGGTGCGTTCGAAGTCGCAGTCGATGCCGTGCCGGACGAGGTCGGCTTCGAGGGCGTCGAGGTTGTGATGGCCGAGCTGTTCAAGTTTGACGAGCTCGTCGGGCCAGCGGGCTGCGCCGTTGGCCCAGCCATGGGTGAGGGAGGCGGAGCAGAAGCCGCCGTTGCGGCCGGAGGCGGCCCAGGCGGTCTCCTGGGCTTCTATGAGGACGACGTCCCGGCCGGGAGCGCGCTCCTTGGCGAGGAGCGCGGTCCACAGACCGGAGTATCCGCCGCCGACGACGAGCAGGTCGCAGTGCTCGTCGCCGACGAGCGCGGGGAGCGCCTCCGGCCGGGAGGGGTCGTCGAGCCAGTAGGGCCGCAGTGCGGCATCGGAAAGTGCTTTGGCAGCGGGGGGCCGGGGGGTTCCCCCGGAAGAATGCAGCATGGCACTGGGGGCCATGGTTCTCAGCTCCTTTTTCGGCGTCTCCCGACCAGTTGTCCGGCGAGGACGCACAGCACGGCGATGGCGAACATCGCCGTTCCGATGACATTGATTTGAACGGGTGTGCCCCGTTGTGCTGCTCCCCAGACGTACATGGGGAAGGTCACACTCGAGCCGGCGTTGAAGTTGGTGATGATGAAGTCGTCGAAGGACAGGGCGAAGGAGAGCAGCGCGCCCGCGGCGATGCCGGGGGCGGCGATGGGCAGGGTGACCCGCAGGAAGGTCTGCAGCGGGGAGGCGTAGAGGTCCTGCGCGGCCTGCTCCAGGCGTGGGTCCATGCTCATCACGCGGGCCTTGACCGCCGTCACCACGAAGCTCAGGCAGAACGTGATGTGGGCGATGAGGATGGTCCAGAAGCCGAAGGTGATGCCCATGTTGAGGAAGAGGGTGGCCAGCGAGGCGGCCATGACGACCTCGGGCATGGCCATCGGCAGGAAGATCAGGGTGCTGACGGACGAGCGGGCGCGGAACCGGTAGCGGGCCAGCGCGAAGGCGATGGCCGTGCCCAGGGCGGTCGCGCCGAGCGTGGACCAGACGGCGATGCGCAGGCTGAGCGAGAGCGAGCCGCACAGGTCGGCGACGCCGCAGGGGTGCGTCCAGGCGTCCGTGGAGAACCGCTGCCACTGGTAGTTGAAGCGGCCGTTGGGCTTGTTGAACGAGAAGACCGTCACGACGACGTTGGGCAGCAGCAGATAGGCGAGCGTGCCCAGGCCCGCGATCACCACGAAGTGGCGGCGCAGCCAGCGTGCGGGGGTGGCCAGAGGAGCCATCAGACCAGTTCCTCCGTCCCGGACTTGCGGATGTAGAGCGTGACCAGGGCGAGGATCGCAGCCATGAGGATGAAGGACAGGGCGGCGGCGGTCGGGTAGTCCAGGACGCGCAGGAACTGGGACTGGATGACGTTGCCGATCATCTTCTGGTCGGTGGAGCCGAGCAGTTCGGCGTTGATGTAGTCGCCCGCGGCGGGGATGAAGGTCAGCAGCGTGCCGGCGACGACGCCCGGCATGGACAGCGGGAAGGTCACCTTGCGGAAGGTGGTCAGCGGCCGGGCGTAGAGGTCGCCGGCGGCCTCGTGGAGACGGCTGTCGATGCGTTCCAGCGAGGTGTAGAGCGGCAGGATCATGAACGGCAGGAAGTTGTAGGTCAGTCCGCAGACGACGGCGAGCGGGGTGGCGAGGACCCGGTGGCCCTCGGTGATGCCGAGCGCGTTGGTCAGGCCGAGGACGTGCAGCGAGTCGAGCGTGGAGACGACGATGCCGCCGTCGGACAGGATCGTCTTCCAGGCCAGCGTGCGGATCAGGAAGCTGGTGAAGAACGGTGCGATGACCAGGATCATCAGCAGGTTGCGCCAGCGGCCGGCGCGGAAGGCGATGAGGTACGCCAGCGGGTAGCCGAGCACCAGGCACAGCACGGTGGCCGCGGTCGCGTAGCCGACCGAGCGCAGGAACTGCGGGTAGTACTCGCTCAGCGCGTCGGCGTAGGTGCCGAAGTGCCAGGTGAGCTTGAAGCCCTCTTCGAGCGATCCGGTCTGCAGGGAGGTGGAGGCCTGGTAGACGAGCGGGGCGGCGAAGAAGACGAGCAGCCAGAGGATGCCGGGGACCAGCAGCCAGTAGGGGACGAGCTTCTTGCGGCGGCGGGCGGCCGCGGGCGAGCCGGGTACGGGTCCGGCCGCGGAGGCGGGGGGCTCGCCGTGGGTGGTCGTGAGGGTCATCCTGCGCCCTCCGCTTCCACGTCCGTGCCGGCCTCGATGTTCTGGGCGGCGTCCAGGCCGAAGCTGTGCCCGGGGTTCCAGTGCAGGACGACCTCGGCGCCCGGGACCAGGCGGGAGTCGCGCTCGATGTTCTGCTCGTAGACCGACAGGCCGGAGGCGGCGGGGCTGTCGACGAGGTACTGGGTGGAGACGCCGGTGAAGCTCGACTCGGTGATCCGGCCGGGGATCCGGTTGCGGCCGTCGGGGATGCTGCCCGCGTCGTCGGCGTGGGTCAGGGTGATCTTTTCCGGCCGTATGCCGACCAGGAGCTTCTCGCCCGTGCGGGCGGTGGCTGTACATCGTGTCGCCGGAAGGGCGAGTTTGGTATGGGAGGCCCGCAGAAGGATGTCGTCGCCGGACGTATCGAGCACGTCTGCGGTGATGAGGTTGGACGTGCCGAGGAAGTTGGCGACGAACGTGGTGCGCGGGGTCTCGTAGAGGTCGGCGGGGGCGCCGAGTTGTTCGATCCGGCCGGCGTTCATGACCGCCACCGTGTCGGCCATGGTCATGGCCTCCTCCTGGTCGTGGGTGACGTGGATGAACGTGATGCCGACCTCGTGCTGGATGCGCTTGAGCTCCAGCTGCATCTGCCGGCGCAGCTTGAGGTCCAGGGCTCCGAGGGGCTCGTCGAGCAGCAGCACCTGCGGGTGGTTGATCAGGGCGCGGGCGACGGCGACGCGCTGCTGCTGTCCGCCGGACAGCTGCTGCGGCTTGCGGCGGGCCAGATCGCCGAGCTGGACGAGCTCGAGCATCTCGTCCACCTGCTTCTTCACCGACTTGATGCCGCGGCGGCGCAGGCCGAAGGCGACGTTCTCGAAGATGTCCAGGTGCGGGAAGAGTGCGTAGCTCTGGAAGACGGTGTTGACGGGCCGCTTGTAGGCGGGCAGACCGGTGACGTCCTTGCCGGCGAGTTCCACGGTGCCGGTGCTGGGCTCCTCCAGGCCGGCGATCATGCGGAGGGTGGTGGTCTTGCCGCAGCCGGAGGCACCGAGGAGCGCGAAGAACGAGCCCGCGGGGACGGAGAGGTCCAGGGGGTGCACGGCCGTGAAGGCGCCGTAGGTCTTGCTGATGCCGGTGAGGCGGACATCGGTGCCGCTGGTGCCGGCCGGTGCGGTGGTCGTCATGGGGCTGGGTCCAGGGGGGTTCGCGGGGACGGAGAACACGTAACAGTGACATACGCCGGGGCCCGCTTTTGTACGGGCGTGCCGCCACCGGGGACATGCATCCCCAATGCCGGATAAATCGCCCGCGCGCCAAGGGCTCGACACGTCCCGAAGACGGCGCGCTGCCGGCCCGTGCGGGCACCTGCGGTGATGTCGTCCGCGCACCCTCCTCCGCATCGACCGACCGGAATTGATTGCCGATCCTGGCAGAGCGATGCGATGACAACAAGGGATTCCGTAGCAGTTTCTTAACTCGGCGACGGAATCGGTGTGTTGTCAGAGGCCGCTGCAAGAATGACGGCATGAACGACACGGGGGAGAAACCACCGCACGCCGCCCGTTCGGCGGCGGAGCTGACGGCAGCCGTCGGGCGCGGCGAGCGCGTGACGTACGTGCACTTCTGGGGGCACCGCCCGCGCCGCGACGGGAGCGTGGGGCCGGGGTGCCTCAGCCAGTGGTGGCCGTCGCCCTTCACGGTGGACGGCACGGTCTACGCCACGGCCGAGCACTGGATGATGGCGGGCAAGGCACGGCTGTTCGGCGATGCCGGGGCGGAGGCCGCGGCGCTGGCGGCGGCTCATCCCAAACAGGCCAAGGACGCGGGCCGTTCGGTGCGCGGCTTCGACGAGGAGCAGTGGCGCCGGCACCGCTTCGAGCTGGTCGTGCAGGGCAGCGTCCACAAGTTCGCGCAGCACCCGGAGCTGCGCGCCTACCTGCTGGGCACGGGCGACCGGGTGCTGGTGGAGGCCAGCCCGCTGGACCGGGTCTGGGGCATCGGGCTGGCCGCCGACGACGAGCGGGCGCAGGATCCCGCGCAGTGGCGCGGGCTGAATCTGCTGGGCTTCGCCCTGATGGAGGCGCGTCAGCGCCTGGCGGGGAGCACCAGCGGCCCGGGTGCGGCAGGCCGGTGCATATAGGCGCCGTAGGTGGCGTCGGGGTCGTCCTCGGGGGTGCGGCTGCTGTGGTGGCCCGCGGCCGTGATGTAGAGGGCGAGCATCAGCGCGGTGGCGAGGAGCGCCACGCCGCCGAGCACCAGCCCGGCCAGCGCCTGCCCGCCGTTGGTGGCCAGGCCGGTCTTCGCCTTGTTGCGGCCTATCGCGCCGAGCACGATGGCCAGCACCCCGAGGATGACGCCGAACAGGATCGTCGGCGCGAACACGGTGCCGACGATGCCGAGCACCAGGGCTGCGGTGCCGAGGGCGTTGTCGGGCATCGCCCGCTGCGCGGGCTGCCAGCCGGGGGCGCCCCATGCGGTGCCGTAGGCCGGCTGCGCGTATCCGTACGGCCCGGGGGCGTACGGCCCCTGGGGCTGCTGCGGGTGCGGGCCGGGTATGCCGCCCTGCCAGTACGGCGGTTGGGGCTGCTGCGGGTGCTGCGGGTACTGGGGATACGGCCCGCCCGGGTACGCACTCGGCGTGCCCGGCCCGGTCGGGGCCTGCGGTATCGGCGGCACGGCCTGCGGGCCGGCCGGCTGATCCGCGGCGGGTGCGGCGGCTGCGGTGGCCACTGCTGCGTCCTGCACCGGAGCGGCGTCGGAAGGGGAAGCGGCCGCCGGGGCCTCTCCCCCGGCCGGTGCCTGCGGCGGCACCGCCGCGCTGTCCGGTTTGTCCAGCGAGACCCGTTCCCCGGGCGGAGCCCACGGGTTCTGTTCCCGCTGCTCCCGCTGCTCGTGCTGCGCTTCGCTGTTGCCGTCCTTGCCGGACATGGTCCTCCCCACTCGGTACCCCGTCATGCTAAGGCCTGGACAAAGGCCCCGCGCCCGCCCCGCATACGATGACGGGCAGTCGCACCAGCCGTGCCCACAGCCCTGGAGGCCCGCATGTCCGCACTCGACCCGTTCATCGCAGGACTGCCGAAAGCAGAGCTGCATGTGCACCACGTGGGCTCGGCGTCACCGCGCATCGTCGCCGAACTGGCCGCCCGGCACCCCGACTCCCCGGTGCCGACCGATCCCGAGGCGCTGGCCGACTTCTTCACCTTCCGCGACTTCGCGCACTTCATCGAGGTCTACCTGTCCGTGGTCGACCTGATCCGCGACGCCGAGGACGTGCGCCTGCTGACGTACGAGGTCGCCCGCGACATGGCCCGGCAGAACATCCGCTACGCCGAGCTGACCGTCACCCCGTACAG
Source organism: Streptoverticillium reticulum (assembly GCF_047456005.1). Taxonomy (NCBI): domain Bacteria; kingdom Bacillati; phylum Actinomycetota; class Actinomycetes; order Kitasatosporales; family Streptomycetaceae; genus Streptomyces; species Streptoverticillium reticulum. The sequence goes on from NZ_CP179755.1 coordinate 2,557,264, forward strand.
CTCGACCAAGCGCGGCATCCCGGACGGCGCCTTCGTCGAGGCGATCGAGGACGCCCGCAAGGCGGCGGAATCCGAGCTGGGCGTGGTGCTGCGCTGGTGCTTCGACATCCCCGGCGAGGCCGGGCTGGAGGCCGCCGAGGAGACGGCCCGGATCGCGTGCGACCTGCAGCCGGACGGCCTGGTCTCGTTCGGGCTCGGCGGCCCCGAAATCGGCGTCCCGCGGCCGCAGTTCAAGCCGTACTTCGACCGCGCCATCGCAGCCGGGCTGCGCAGCGTCCCGCACGCCGGCGAGACGACGGGCCCGCAGACGATCTGGGACGCCCTCACCGAGCTGCGCGCCGAGCGCATCGGCCACGGCACCAGCGCCACCCAGGACCCGAAGCTGCTGGCCCACCTCGCGGAGCACCGCATCCCGCTGGAGGTCTGCCCGACCTCCAACCTCGCCACCCGGGCCGTGGCGGACCTGGATCGGCACCCGGTCCGGGAGATGGTCTCGGCCGGCGTCCTGGTGACGGTCAACAGCGACGACCCGCCCATGTTCGGCACCGACCTCAACACCGAGTACGGCGTGGCGGCCCGCCTCCTGGACCTCGACGCCCCGGGCGTCGCCGCCCTCGCCAAGAACGCGGTCGAGGCCTCGTTCATGGACGCGGCGGGCAAGTCGGCGCTCGCCGCGGAGATCGACGCCTACACGGCGGCCTGGCGCGGCTGACGGTCCGCCCCCGGACTCCGCCGCGTCTCCGCCACGCCTCCGCCACAATGAGCCCCATGGCCACAGCGTTCACTGCCGTCGCCCACCGCGGCGACCCGTACGTCCACCGTGAGAACACCCTGCCCTCGATCCGCTCCGCGGTGCGGGCGGGGGCCGGGGCCGTGGAGATCGACGTCCGGCTGACCCGCGACGGGGTGCCCGTCCTGCTGCACGACGCGACGCTGCAGCGACTGTGGGGCGTGGACCGGCCGCTCGGCGCGCTCACCGCCGACGAGGTGCGCGGACGGACCGGCGGTGGGGTGCCGACGCTGCGGGAGACGCTCGCGGAGGCGGCCGAAGGAGCCGACGGGGCACGGCTGTTCGTCGACCTGCCCGACCCGTCGGCCGCCGCCGCTGCCGTCGCCGAGGTGCACGCGTCCGGTGCGGCCGGTCGCGTGTACTACTGCGGCGGCGCCCCGTCGATGCTCGCGGTGCGCCGCGCGGACGCCGATGCGGAGATCGCCCTGACCTGGACCACGCTGGTCCCGCCCCGGCCGGCCCTCCTCGCGGAGGTGCGGCCGCGGTGGCTCAACTACCGCTTCGGGCTGGTGAGTCCGGAACTGGTGGCCCGCAACCATGCGGACGGCCTGCTGGTCTCGGCGTGGACGGCGGACACGCGGCGCACGATGCGGCGGCTGCTGGCCGCAGGGGTGGACTCGATCACGACGAACCGGATCGGGACCCTGCGCGGGCTCACAGCCCCACGATCTCGTTCCACGTCTTCGTGAATCCCGGTCGCTCCTTGGCCGTCATGTCCCGTGCCGTCGCGAGCCGCTTGCGCATGTCCTCGGTCGGGAACACCAGCGGGTTCTCCGCGAGCGCCGCCTCGTCCTTGTTCTTGGACGACGCCAGGACCTCGCGCGCCGCGGGCACCGGGCAGACGTAGTTGACGGCGGCCGCCAGCCGGGCGGCCACCTCCGGCTCGTAGTAGTAGTCGATGATCCGCTCGGCGTTGCTCTTGTGCGCCGCCAGGTTCGGGATCATCATGCTCTCCGCCCACAGCTCGGCACCCTCCTCCGGCACCACGAACTCGATGTCGGGGTTGTCGGCCTGGAGCTGGATGATGTCGCCGGAGTAGGCCTGGCAGGCGAGCACGTCGCCGGAGGACAGGTCCTTGATGTAGTCGTTGCCGGTGAAGCGGCGGATGTGCTTGGTGCGGACGAGCTCGCGCAGCTGGTCGGCCATGCGGTGGAAGTCGTCGGCGGTCCAGCGGGTGACGTCGGTGCCGTTGCCCTGCATCAGCAGGGAGAAGGCCTCGTCCATCCCGGCCAGCAGGGTGACCCGGCCGCGCAGGTCGTCCTTCCACAGGTCCGAGGTGTGCCGGATCTCCCGGCCGAGCTTCTTGCGGTTGTAGGCGATGCCGGTGATGCCCGACTGCCAGGGGACGGTGTGCCGCCGCCCGGGGTCGAAGGACGGCTTGCGCAGCAGCGGGTCGAGGTTGCGGGCCACGTGGGGCTGGCGGTCCCGGTCCATCTCCTGGACCCAGCCCAGCCGGACGTAGCGGGCGCACATCCAGTCGCTGACGACGATGATGTCCCGGCCGGTCTGCTGGTGGTTCATCAGCGCCGGACTGATCTTGCCGAAGAACTCGTCGTTGTCGTTGATCTCTTCGGTGTACTTCACCGAGATGCCGGTGCGCTTCTCGAAGTCGTCCAGCGTCGGCCGGCGCTGCGGGTCCTTGTCGTCGGTGTCGATGTAGAGCGGCCAGTTGGCGAAGACCAGCCGCCTGTCCGTGGCGGAACGATCCGCCGCGGCCCGGTCGCGCGGGGCGACGTAGGCGGCGGGCACGCCGCAACCGGCGAGTGCGGCGGCCCCGGCGCCGGCGCCCAGCGCCCGCAGCAGGGTCCGGCGGGACAGGGGCTTCACGGGCTTCTCTCGCATTCCGGCAGGACGGCTGGTCACGGTGGGCGGCGGGGGCCGATGATATCCCGCCCGGCAGGGGTGCCACGAAGGGGCGCGGGGCTGTTGCTCCCCCAGCTACCGCTGGGAGGTACCCCCAGCGGCTCCGCCGCGTGGGCGCGACCAGCCACGGGCGCATCGTGACCGATCGCGCAGTTCCCCGCGCCCCTGACGGGGCGCTCGCTCAGCCCAGCGAGGTCATCACGTGCTTGATGCGGGTGTAGTCCTCGAAGCCGTAGGAGGAGAGGTCCTTGCCGTAGCCGGACTTCTTGAAGCCGCCGTGCGGCATCTCCGCGACGAGCGGGATGTGCGTGTTGATCCAGACGCAGCCGAAGTCGAGGGCCTTGGACATCCGCATGGCCCGCGCGTGGTCCCTGGTCCACACCGAGGAGGCCAGCGCGTACTCGACGCCGTTGGCGTACTCGACGGCCTGCTTCTCGTCGGCGAAGGACTGGACGGTGATCACCGGGCCGAAGACCTCGTGCTGGACGATCTCGTCGTCCTGCTTGAGCCCGGAGACCACGGTGGGCGCGAAGAAGTAGCCCTTCTCCCCCACCCGGTGACCGCCGGCCTCGACCTTGGCGTGGGCGGGCAGGCGCTCGATGAAGCCGGAGACCTGCTTGAGCTGGTTGGCGTTGTTGAGGGGGCCGTAGAGCACGTCCTCGTCGTCCGGCAGGCCCGTCCTGGTGTCGGCGGCGGCCTTGGCCAGGGCCGTCACGAACTCGTCGTGCACCGATTCGTGGACCAGCACGCGCGTCGCGGCCGTACAGTCCTGGCCGGCGTTGAAGTACCCCGCGACGGAGATCTCCTCGACGGCCTTGGCGATGTCGGCGTCCTCGAAGACGACGACCGGCGCCTTGCCGCCCAGCTCCAGGTGGACGCGCTTGAGGTCGCGGGAGGCGGACTCGGCGACCTGCATGCCGGCCCGCACGGAGCCGGTGATGGAGGCCATCGCGGGCACCGGGTGCTCGACCATCAGCCGGCCCGTCTCGCGGTCGCCGCAGATGACGTTGAACACGCCCTTGGGGTGGCCCAGTTCCTCCAGGACCCCGCCGATGATCTCGGCGAGCAGCACGGTGGAGGCGGGGGTGGTGTCGGAGGGCTTGAGGACGACGGTGTTGCCCGCGGCGAGCGCCGGGGCGAACTTCCACACGGCCATCATCATCGGGTAGTTCCACGGCGCCACCTGGGCGCAGACGCCCACCGGCTCGCGCCGGATGATGGAGGTCATCCCCTCCATGTACTCGCCGGCCGAGCGGCCCTCGAGCATCCGGGCGGCGCCGGCGAAGAAGCGGATCTGGTCGACCATGGGCGGCACCTCCTCGCTGCGGGTGAGCGCGAGGGGCTTGCCGGTGTTCCGGGACTCGGTCGCGATCAGGTCGTCGGCGCGCGCCTCGACCGCGTCGGCGATCTTGAGGAGGACCTTCTGCCGCTCGCCGGGGACCAGGTCGCGCCAGACGGGGAACGCGGCCTGTGCGGCGGCCATGGCGGCGTCGACGTCGGCGGCGCCGGACAGCGGGGCGGTCGCGTAGGCCTCGCCCGTGGCCGGATCGACCACGTCGGTGGTCCGCCCGTCGGCGGCGTCCCTGAACTCCCCGTCGATGTAGTTGCGCAGTCGACGCAGCTCGGTGGTCACGATGCGCCACCCCTTCTGTCCATGTCCGATTGCTGAGATGCCCACCCTAGTCAGTCGGGCCACGCTTTCGACATACCCACACGACATGAACAACGGAATCAGTGATTTATAAGATCCTCGACAACGAATTTCATCGATCCGGGCTTGCCACACAGACGAGTCCTCATGCACAGTGGTGCCCGTGGCCACTCGTAACGCAGACCTCAAGAGCGTGACCGGCGCGCAGCCGATCGACGCCGTCTCCCTGGCGATCATCGAGCAGCTCCAGGAGGACGGCCGCCGCCCCTACGCGGCGATCGGCAAAGCGGTCGGACTGTCCGAAGCGGCGGTCCGGCAGCGCGTGCAGAAGCTGCTCGACCAGGGTGCGATGCAGATCGTCGCCGTCACCGACCCGCTCACCGTGGGATTCCGGCGGCAGGCGATGGTCGGCATCAACGTCGAGGGAGACCTCGACCCGGTCGCCGATGCCCTGACGGCGATGGACGAAGTGGAGTACGTCGTGGTGACGGCGGGCTCCTTCGACCTCCTCATCGAGATCGTGGCCGAGGACGACGACCATCTCCTCGAAACGATCAACAAGCGGATCCGCACCCTGCCCGGCGTGCGCTCCACGGAGAGCTTCGTCTACCTCAAGCTCCGCAAGCAGACCTATACCTGGGGAACCCGATAGCCGTGAGCAAGGACCTCTCCCGAACCGCGTACGACCACCTGTGGATGCACTTCACCCGGATGTCGTCGTACGAGAAGAACCCGGTGCCCGTCATCGTGCGCGGCGAGGGCACCTACGTCTACGACGAGCAGGGCAAGCGCTACCTCGACGGTCTCGCCGGCCTGTTCGTGGTGCAGGCCGGCCACGGCCGCGCCGAACTGGCCGAGGCGGCCGCCAAGCAGGCGCAGGAGCTGGCCTTCTTCCCCGTGTGGAGCTACGCGCACCCCAAGGCCGTCGAACTGGCCGAGCGCCTGGCCCACTACGCCCCCGGCGACCTCAACAAGGTCTTCTTCACCACCGGCGGCGGCGAGGCCGTCGAGACCGCGTGGAAGCTGGCGAAGCAGTACCACAAGCTCACCGGCAACCCCACGAAGTACAAGGTCATATCCCGCAACGTCGCCTACCACGGCACACCGCAGGGCGCCCTGGCCATCACCGGCCTCCCGGCCCTCAAGGCCCCCTTCGAGCCCCTGGTCCCCGGTGCCCACAAGGTGCCCAACACCAACATCTACCGGGCGCCCCTCTTCGGGGACGACCCCGAGGCCTTCGGCCGCTGGGCCGCCGACCAGATCGAGCAGCAGATCCTCTTCGAGGGCCCGGACACCGTCGCCGCGGTCTTCCTGGAGCCCGTGCAGAACGCAGGCGGCTGCTTCCCGCCGCCGCCCGGCTACTTCCAGCGGGTGCGCGAGATCTGCGACACCTACGACGTGCTGCTCGTCTCCGACGAGGTCATCTGCGCCTTCGGCCGCCTCGGCACGATGTTCGCGTGCGACAAGTTCGGCTACGTGCCGGACATCATCACCTGTGCCAAGGGCATGACCTCCGGCTACTCCCCCATCGGTGCGGCCGTCGTCTCCGACCGCATCGCCGAGCCGTTCTTCAAGGGCAGCAACACCTTCCTGCACGGCTACACCTTCGGCGGCCACCCGGTCTCCGCGGCGGTCGCGCTCGCCAACCTCGACATCTTCGAGCGCGAGGGCCTCAACCAGCACGTCCTCGACAACGAGGCCGCGTTCCACGGCACCCTGTCCAAGCTGCACGACCTGCCGATCGTCGGCGACGTGCGCGGCAACGGCTTCTTCTACGGCATCGAGCTGGTGAAGGACAAGGCCACCAAGGAGTCGTTCACGGCGGAGGAGTGCGAGCAGCTGCTGTACGGCTTCGTCTCCAAGAAGCTCTTCGAGAACGGGCTCTACTGCCGGGCCGACGACCGCGGCGACCCGGTCGTCCAGCTCGCGCCGCCGCTGATCTCGGACCAGTCGACGTTCGACGAGATCGAGCAGATCGTCCGCGGCGTCCTGACGGAGGCGTGGAGCAGGATCTGACCGACGTCCGGCGCATGGCCGCCGCAGCACACGGGTAGTCCTCGGGGCGGTTGAGACCGATGGGATGAGTCCGATGGGAGGAAAGTCGGGCTCTCCCGCGCCGAGCCTGGACCGAGGCTAGGATCCCGGTTCCGTACGGTGCCAGTGACCCAATGGCCTCCGGTTCGTTCACCCGCACAGGGGAACGGACCCTTCAGCGACCCGAGGTGTGCTTCACATGGTGGCCCCGCCGGACAACGACGTGCTCTGGGCACGTGGCCTGCACTACTCCTACAGCGGTTCCCCCGCCCTCACGGGCGTCTCGATCGGTGTCCGCGAAGGCGAGGTCCTGGCCGTCACGGGGCCCCGCGGCGCCGGGAAGACCACGCTTCTGAAGTGCCTGTCGGGCCAGCTGCTGCCCGACCCCGGCGAGGTGTGGTTCAACAGCGCGCCGGTCCACACGCTCTCCCGCTCCGCCCGCGAGCGGCTGCGCCGCGAGCGCTTCGGCTGGATCGACTCCACCCCGCACCTGGTCCCGGAGCTGTCGGGCTGGGAGAACGCCGCGCTCCCGCTGCTGGTGCGGGGCACGGCCCACCGGGCGGCCAAACAGACGGCCCTGGAATGGCTGGAGCGGCTCGACGTCGGCGACTGTGCGCGCAGGAAGCCCGGTGCGCTGACGCAGGCACAGCGCCAGCGGATCGCCATCGCCCGCGCGCTGGCCGCCGAGCCGACCGTGGTCTTCGCCGACGAGCCGACCGCCCCCCTGCACAGCGCCGACCGCGCCCAGGTGCTGCGCACCCTGACCACGGCCGCCCGCTCGCACCACATCACGGTCGTCCTGGCCACGCTGGACGACGAGAGCGGCGCCCTGGCCGACCGCTCGGTCACGCTGGTCGACGGCCGCCGCGGCGGCGGCATCCCGGTGCCGGACGCGACCGAGGGGGAGGGCAGAGCGGCGTGCTCAGTCTCCGCCTAGCGCGCGGGGCGCACCCGCTCGTCCTGCTGCGCCGGCTGCTGGTCGCGCTGGCCGCGTCGGGGGTCGGCTTCCTGCTGCTGTGCACGCTGGGGTTCGCGGTGGCGCACCCCGGGCAGCCGGAGGAGTCGCTGGTGCGGCTGCTGTGGTGCGTGGTCCCGCTGGCCGCCGCGGTGCAGTTCGCGGTCGCCGTGGCCCGTTCGGACCCGGCGACCCGTCCGCGCGACGGGCTGGACGCGGCCGGGTTCGGCCCGGTGCAGCTGTCGCTGCTCGCCGCGGCCTCGACCGCCGTGGCCTGCCTGGCCGGCAGCGGCGTCGCCCTCCTGGTCTACCTGGAGCTCCGCGGCGACCTGGGCGGCACCCCGCTCAGCGGTGCGGCGGCGCACCTGCTGGATGCGGACGCCGGGCTCCCGTGGGGCGCGGCCCTCACCCTGCTGGGACTACTGCCCGCGCTCGCAGCGGGCGCGTGCGCCGTGCTGCTGCGCCCGCGCAAGGAGCGCAAGGACCGGGCTGCCGAGCCCGTCGAGCCGGGCGCCGCGGAAGCCGCGCGCCACGACCCCCGGCCGTCCTACGCCGGGTTGCCCTGGGGCATCGCGGTCATCGCGACGGGCCTTGCCCTGGAGGCGTACGTGGGCCACGCCCCGGCGCCCGAGCCGGGCGCCCTGCTGGCGCTGCCGGGCCGGGAGGGCGCCGCCTCCCCCGGCCTGCTGGGCGGCTGGCTGCTGGCCTGTGCCGGCCTGGTGCTGGCCGGGCCGGGCCTGACGCACTGGTGCGGAGCACTGCTGGCCACCGGGCGGCCGGGGGCCGTGCGGCTGCTGGCCGGGCGGATACTGCAGGACGCGGCGACCCGGATCGGCAGGCCCCTCGGGGTGCTGTGCGCGGTCGCCTCCGGCGCCCTGGCCGCGGTCGAGCTGTACGGCGCGGCCTGGGAGCACTCGGGTCCCCGCCCGTTCGGTCCGCTCACCGGCCTGGGGGCCGCCGTGGTGATGGCCTGCGTCACGGCCACCGCGATCACCGCGGCCCTGGAGGCCCGGCAGACCCGTGGCGAAGCCACAACGGCCCTGCTGCGCCTGGGGATTCCACTGACCCTGCTGCGCGGCGCCGCCGCCGTGCGGACCTGCGCGATGCTGGCCGTGCTGACGCCGCTCACGTGGGCCGTCGCGGAGCTGGCGGCGCTCCCGCTCACCAGGTGACCCCGGACGGAAAACCCTGCTGGTCACGACTTTTGACCAGTTCTTGACTCCAAGCAACTCCGGCCCCGAAAACCACGTCTGCTACAGGCACGACGGTTTACTGACGTTTTCGGGTGAACGGAGCAAGTGGTGATCATCGGCCTTGTGACGGCTGTCGCGGCCTCGGTCTGTTACGGCACAGGCTCGGTCCTGCAAGCCGTGGGCTCGCGGAAATCGGCCCGCAGGGAGGCCGCCGCGGCCTCCGGCACCGGGACCACCCAGCACGGCGGACCGAGCCTCTCCTCGACCGCGAAGGCCGCGGTGACCTGGGAGTTCATGGTCGGCACGGTGCTGGACTTCGTGGGCTTCGGGCTCGGCGCGCTGGCCGCACGGATGCTGCCGCTGTTCCTCTCCCAGACGGTCATCAGCGCCAACCTCATCGTCACCGCCCTGCTGAGCATCAAGCTCCTGGGCATCCGGCTCACCAGGCCGGAGTGGATATCCATCGGCGTCGTCTGCTCGGCCCTGGTGCTGCTGGCCACGGCAGCGGGTCACGAGGGCAGCGGCGACGCCGCGATGTCCACGCACTGGTGGCTGCTGGTCATCTCGGTCGTGCTGATGGGCGGCGGCACCGTCGCGGTGCGCCTGATGGGCTCGCGCGCCGCGATCCTCGCCGGCCTGCTGTCCGGCCTCGGCTTCGGCGCGATCGGCGTGGGCGTCCGCATCCTGAACGGCATCGACCCCTTCGACCTGCCGACCCTGATCGCGGACCCGGCCCTCTACGCGATCCTCATCTCGGGCACCGTCGGCATGTACCTGCACACGGTCGCCCTGCAGATCGGCTCGGTGAACGGCGCCACGGCGGCCCTGGTCGTGGGCGAGACGGTACTGCCCGGCATCATCGGCGTGGTCTGGCTCGGCGACGCCTCCCGCGACGGCTTCGCGTGGGTGGCGATCCTGGGCTTCCTGCTGGCAGTTGCGGGCGCGGTGGCGGTGGCATGGTTCGGCGAACCGGACGCGCATTCGGCTGCTCCGGAGCCGAAGACGGAACGGGAACCTGAACCGGCCAGGTCGTAACGTTCGGGGCAATCGGGTGGGTGGGCGGGCGAAAACCGGGGGTCCGGGGGCGAAGCCCCCGGGTCACGGCCTCAGCGGAGGACGACCACCTCGGCCACATCGAACCGCACCCCCACCCGCTCAGCAGGTTCCGGCGCTTCGCCGAGCCGGCACACCGCCTCCAACTCGGGCCCGGCCGCAGGCCGCACCCGCACCGCCACATGATCCCCACGGAACGTCCGCGCCACCACCTCGCCCGGCACCCCCTCCGCAACCGGCCCCAGCCGAACCCCCGCCGGCCGCACCAGCACCCGGCACACACCCTCCGGCGTACCCGCCGGCACCGGCATCGCGCCCCACACCGTCTCGGCCCGCTCGCCGCTCACCGTCGCCTCGACGATGTTGTCGAAACCGAGGAAGCGCGCCACGAACTCCGACGCCGGGCGCTGCCACACCTCCAGCGGGGTGCCCGACTGCGCGATACGGCCGTCGCGCATCACCACCACCCGGTCGGCCAGGGCGAACGCCTCGCCCTGGTCGTGCGTGACGGCCAGCACGGTCGTCCCCAACCGGCCGAACAGCTCGCGCAGTTCCGCCACCAGCCGCTCGCGCAGGCCCCGGTCGAGCTGGCCGAGCGGCTCGTCCAGCATCAGCAGCCGCGGTTCCGGGGCGAGGGCCCGCGCCAGGGCGACGCGCTGCTGTTCGCCGCCGGAGAGCGCCGCGACCGCACGCCGCTGCGCACCCGGCAGCCCCACGAGGTCGAGCAGCCCGGCGACCCTGCGCTCCGTCTCCGCCCGCCCGGCCTTGCGCATGCGCAGTCCGAAGCCGACGTTGCCCGCTACGTCCCGCTGCGGGAAGAGCTGGTGGTCCTGGAACATCAGGCCCACGCCGCGCTTGTGCACGGGCACGCCGCCCTGGTCCTCGCCCGCGAGGAACACCCGCCCGGCGTCGGGGCGTTGCAGCCCGGCGACGACCCGCAGCAGCGTGGACTTGCCGCTGCCGCTCGGACCGAGCACGCAGACGGTCTCGTGCTCGGCGACGTCGAGGTCGACGGCGTCCAGCACCGCACGCTCGCCGAAGCGGACGGTCACGCCGTCGAGTCGCAGCATGGACATCAGAACTCTCCCGTGCGGTCGGTGCGAAGGCGTTCCAGCACCAGCAGCGCCACGGCGCACACCAGCATCAGGATCGTGCTGAGGGCCATCGCCTGCCCGTAGTTGAACTCACCGGGACGGCCGAGCAGCCGGGCCACGGCCACCGGCAGGGTCGGGCTGTCGGGGCGGGCGATGAAGACGGTCGCCCCGAACTCGCCCAGCGAGACGGCGAAGGCGAAGCCCGCCGCGACCGCCAGCGCCCGCCCCACGAGGGGCAGGTCGACCTCGCGCCACGCCCGCAGCGGCGAGGCGCCCAGCACGGCGGCGGCCTCGCGCAGCCGGTGGTCGACCGCACGCAGGACCGGCAGCATGGTCCGCACGACGAAGGGCACGCCCACCAGCGCCTGGGCCAGCGGCACCAGGATCCAGGAGGTCCGCAGGTCCAGCGGGGGTTCGTCGAGGCTGATGAGGAAGCCGAATCCGACGGTGACGGCCGAGGTGCCCAACGGCAGCATCAGCAGGGCGTCGAAGCCGCGGACGAGCCTGCCCTCCCGCCGGGCGAGCGCTGCGGCGGCGAGCCCGCCCACGACGACGGCGATGCCGGTGGCGGCCAGCCCGTAGGCCATGGAGTTGCCGATGGCCTCCAGCGGGGCGACGACGAACGTGCCGCCGTTGTCGCCCGCCGAGGCGAGGGCGCGGTAGAAGGCGATCCCGTAGCCGTCGGGCCCGTCGAAGGAGCGCAGGACGAGGACGGCGAGCGGTACGAGCACCAGGAGGACGACCGTGGCGAGGACGGCGGCCAGCAGGGCCCACTGGCCCGCCCCCTGCGGGCGGCGCGCGGTCCGTGCCGCGCTCACCAGCCTGAGGGTGGCCTCGCGCCGGCGCACGGTCCTGGCGTGCACCGCGAACAGCAGGGCCACGGCCAGGAACTGCAGCAGGGTGAGCACCGCGGCCGTGGGCAGGTCCAGCAGCTGTGCCGTCTGCTGGTAGATCTCCACCTCGAGCGTGGCGTAGCGCGGTCCGCCGAGGATCTGGACGACGCCGAAGGAGGTGAAGGTGAACAGGAAGACCATGAGCGCCGCCGCCGCGACGGCGGGTGCGAGTGCGGGCAGCGTCACGCGCCGCCAGGCGGCCAGGCGGCCTGCGCCGAGCACGCGGGCGGCCTCCTCCTGGCGGGGGTCGAGCTGGGCCCACAGGCCACCGACGGTCCGTACGACCACGGCGTAGTTGAAGAAGACGTGGGCGATCAGGATCGCCCAGACCGTGGTGTCCAGGCGGATGCCCCACCACTCGTCCAGCAGTCCGCCGTGGCCCAGCAGCGCCAGGAAGGCCGAGCCGACGACGACCGTCGGCAGCACGAACGGGACGGTGACCACGGCCCGCAGCACCTGCTTGCCGGGGAAGTCGAAGCGTGCGAAGACGTACGCGCCGGGGAGAGCGAGCGCGAGGGTGAGGGCCGTGGAGGCGGCGGCCTGCCATGTGGTGAACCACAGGACGTGGACGGTCTCCGGGTCGGAGAGCACCTCGCCGATCCGGCCGAACTGCCACTGCCCGTCGCTCTTCAGCCCCCGGGAAACGATCGAGGCGACGGGGAAGGCGAAGAAGACCCCGAAGAAAACGAGCGGCAGGGCCATCAGACCGAGCCGCACAACCGTCTGCCGGAGGGTCGCACGGGACGCCTTGTCGGCGCCCCGCGCGGTCACTTCGGGACGGTCCGTTGCTTCAGGACGATCTACTTCAGGACGAGCGAGGACCATGCCTTGACCCACTGGTCACGGTTCTTGGCGATCTTCTGCGGGTCGACGGTGGCCGAACTGTCGATCTGCGCACCGTACTTGGTGAACACCTCGGGCAGCTTGGCGTCCTGGTTCGCCGGCTTGACGAACATCTGGAGCGGCATGTCCTCCTGGAACGTCTTGCCCAGCAGGAAGTCGATCAGGGCCTTGCCGCCTTCGGTGTTCTTGGCGCCCTTGAGCAGTCCGGCGAACTCGGTCTGCCGGAAGCACGTGCCGGTCGCGACGCCGGTCGGGGCGTCCTTGGGGTCCGGCTGCGGCTTCATGTCGAGCACCTCGGCCGGCGGGCTGGAGGCGTAGGAGACGACGAGCGGCTTGTCGCCCTTGGCCTTCTTGCCGGCGGCGGAGCCGGAGAAGCGGCTGTTGTAGGCCTGCTCCCAGCCGTCGACGACCTCGACGTTGTTGTCCTTCAGAGCATTCCAGTAGTTCTGCCAGCCTTCGTCGCCGAACTTGGCGATGGTGGCGAGCTGGAAGGCGAGGCCCGGGGAGGAGGTGGCGGAGTTCTCGGTGACCAGGAGGTTCTTGTACTCCGGCTTGATCAGGTCGTCGAGGGTCTGCGGCGGGGCCAGCTTGTGGTCGGCGAAGTAGGCCCGGTCGTAGTTGACGCAGATGTCGCCGGTGTCGATGGGCGTGACGCGGTGCTGCGCGGCGTCGAGTTGAAGATCCTGAGGCACCCGGCTCAGGCCCTTGGCTTCGTAGGAAGTGAACAGCCCGTTGTCGAGCGCGCGCGAGAGCAGCGTGTTGTCGACGCCGAAGAAGACGTCGCCCTGCGGGTGGCTCTTGGAGAGGATGGCCTGGTTGACGGCCTGCCCGGCGTCTCCGCTCTTGATCACCTTGACGGTGTAGCCGGTCTGCTGCGTGAACTCCTTGAGCACGGAGTCCGAGGCCGCGAAGGAGTCGTGCGAGACGAGCGTGACGGTCCTGTCGCCCTTGCCGCCCGACGACTCGGAGCTCTTCGAGCTGCCGGAGCCGCCGCACGCGGCGAGTGCGGGCAGGCCGAGCACGCCGACGAGGGCGGCCCCGAGGGCACGCCGGAAGGTGGTGTTCATGGTCGAGCTGACTCCCTACGCCGGTACTAACCGGATCAGGTCCGAGGGTCTGCGGGCCGTGCCGCACTCTCAGCGCTGTGTGCGCTCCCCTGTCGGATGTTCATTTGTGCGAATGATGCAGACGGACAGTATCAGCCGGGCTCAGCGCTCGGTGGCGGCGAGCTGGCCGCAGGCCCCGTCGATCTCCTGGCCGCGGGTGTCCCGGACGGTCACCGGCACGCCGTGCGAGGCGATCGCCGCGACGAAGGCCCGCTCGTCCTCGGGGCGGGAGGCCGTCCACTTCGACCCCGGGGTGGGGTTGAGGGGGATCAGGTTGACGTGCACCCGCTTGTTCTTGAGCAGCCGGCCCAGGAGGTCGCCGCGCCAGGCCTGGTCGTTGATGTCCCGGATCAGGGCGTACTCGATGGAGATCCGGCGGCCGGACTTCTCCGCGTACTCCCAGGCGGCGTCCAGGACCTCGCGGACCTTCCAGCGGGTGTTGACCGGCACCAGGGTGTCGCGCAGCTCGTCGTCGGGCGCGTGCAGCGAGACCGCGAGGCGGCACTTGAAGCCCTCGTCCGCGAACCGGTGCATCGCGGGCACCAGGCCGACCGTGGAGACGGTGATGCCGCGCTGGGACAGCCCGAGGCCGTCCGGCTCGGGGTCGGTGAGCCGGCGGATGGCGCCGACCACGCGGTTGTAGTTGGCGAGCGGCTCGCCCATGCCCATGAAGACGATGTTGGACAGCCGCGCCGGACCGCCGGGCACCTCGCCGTCGCGCAGCGCGCGCATGCCGTCCACGATCTGGTGCACGATCTCGGCGGTCGACAGGTTGCGCTCCAGACCGGCCTGGCCGGTGGCGCAGAACGGGCAGTTCATGCCGCAGCCCGCCTGGGAGCTGATGCACATGGTGACGCGGTCGGGGTAGCGCATCAGCACCGACTCGACGAGCTTGCCGTCGTGCAGCCGCCAGAGGGTCTTGCGGGTGGTGTCGTTGTCGCAGGAGATGTGCCGCACGACGCTCATGAGCTCCGGCAGCAGCTCGCTCGCGAGCTTCTCGCGGGCGGCGGCGGGGATGTCGGTCCATGCCTCCGGGTCGTGCGCGTACCGGGCGAAGTAGTGCTGGGACAGCTGCTTCGCGCGGAACGGCTTCTCGCCGATCGCGGCGACCGCCTCACGGCGCTCTGCAGGGCTGAGGTCGGCAAGGTGCCGCGGGGGCTTCTTGGCTCCGCGGGGGGCGACGAAAGTGAGTTCTCCGGGCTTAGGCATGGTTCTTCCAGTGTCGCAGACGTACGGAACGGGGCCCGCCGTCCGTCGGACTGCGGGCCCCGTATAGCAAAAGTGCAGTTCAGGAGCCGACGAAGACCACCATCAGCAGCCAGACCACCGGAGCGGTCGGCAGCAGGGAGTCCAGCCGGTCCATGATCCCGCCGTGGCCGGGGAGCAGGGCGCCCATGTCCTTGATGCCCAGGTCCCGCTTGATCATGGACTCGCCCAGGTCGCCCAGGGTGGCGCTGACCGCGACCGCGAGGCCCAGCAGCAGGCCCTGCCACCAGACGCCGTCGTCGATCAGGAACTGCATGCACAGCGCGCCCGCCACCATCGCGAACGCCACCGCACCGGCCAGGCCCTCGCGGGTCTTGCCGGGGCTGATGCGCGGCGCCAGCTTGTGCTTGCCGAACCGCCAGCCCACCGCATAGGCACCGGTGTCGCTGACCACCGTCAGGATCAGGAAGGTCAGCACCCGCCAGGCGCCGTCCCCCGCGGCCAGCATCAGCGCCACGAAGGTCGCCAGGAACGGCACGTAGAAGGCCGCGAAGAGGCCGGCGGTGACGTCCTTGAGGTAGTCGTCCGGCGGCTCCGTCATCCGCCAGACGAGCACCGCGAGCGCCGTGAAGGCCATGGCCACCCACGCGCCCTCGGCACCGTTGACGTAGCCCGCGACCACCATCGCCGCGCCGCCGATCGCCAGCGGCACCAGGGGGGCCTTGATGCCCTTCCGCTCCGCGAGCCGGGAGGTCAGCTCCCACAGCCCGACCACCACGGCGAGCACGATCACGCCGAGGAAGACGGGCTTGTAGACGAACAGGGAGGCGAGGATGACCGCGCCGAGGCCGACCCCGACCCCTATCGCGGCCCGCAGGTCACGGCCCGCGCTCTTCTTCCCCGCCTGCGCCGCCTGGGGGGCGGCGGGCTCCTGAGGCAGGATGTCGGGCTCCTGTTCATCGCGGAACAGGGGGCCGCCGACATGAGCGGCACCCTGCTCACGGTCGTCCTGGTCTCCGCCTGCGTCGGGCACGATGGGCATGGGGCGAGTCTGCGCCGCCGCGCCCGCCTCGTGCAGAGGACCCGCCGGGCCGGAGGGACCCCCGTCGGGGGACCACCGGTGTCCCATGTGCGGCGGAGCTCCCCAGGATGCGTCGTTCATCAGACCTCGAGGAGCTCGGATTCCTTGTGCTTGAGCAGCTCGTCCACCTGCGCGACGTACTTCGCGGTGGTGTCGTCGAGCTCCTTCTCGGCGCGGCGCACCTCGTCCTCGCCGGACTCCTTGTCCTTGACGAGCTTGTCCAGGGCGTCCTTGGCCTTGCGGCGGATGGAGCGGATCGAGACCTTCGCGTCCTCGCCCTTGCCCTTGGCGACCTTGATGAACTCGCGGCGGCGCTCCTCGGTGAGCTCGGGGAAGTTCACACGGATGATGTTGCCGTCGTTGCTCGGGTTGACGCCCAGGTCCGAGTCGCGGATGGCCTGCTCGATGTTGCGCAGCGCGCTCTTGTCGAACGGCGTGACGACGGCCATGCGCGGCTCGGGCACCGAGAACGACGCCAGCTGGTTGATGGGCGTCAGTGCGCCGTAGTAGTCGGCCACGATCTTGTTGAACATCGCGGGGTGCGCACGCCCGGTGCGGATCGCCGCGAAGTCCTCCTTGGCGACCACAACGGCCTTCTCCATCTTCTCCTCGGCCTCGAGGAGGATCTCTTCGATCACCACTTGCTCCTGGTGTTATCAGTAAGCAGAGCCTCGCCCCTGCGCGCGTCTTCTCCTGCACGGTGTCCGACCGGCAGGCAGTTGTCCATCCCCGTGCCGAGGGTCTTCCCGCGGCACGGAGTTGCCGCCCCGGGCCCGCCGAGGCCGTCGGCGGGCGGTACGGGCGGCCGTGCGGGCTCTCAGTCCCGCGAGCCCTGGTCGCTCACGAGCGTGCCGATCTTCTCACCCTTGACCGCACGGGCGATGTTGCCCTCGGCGAGCAGCTCGAAGACGAGGATCGGCAGCTTGTTGTCCATGCACAGGCTGATGGCCGTGGCGTCGGCGACCTTGAGGCCGCGGGCGAGCACCTCGCCGTACTCCAGCGCGTCGAACTTGACCGCGTCGGGGTTCTTCTTCGGGTCGGCGTCGTAGATGCCGTCGACGCCGTTCTTGCCCATGAGGATCGCCTCGGCGTGGATCTCCAGGGCGCGCTGGGCGGCGGTGGTGTCCGTGGAGAAGTAGGGCATGCCCATGCCCGCGCCGAAGATCACGACGCGGCCCTTCTCCAGGTGGCGCACGGCGCGCAGCGGGATGAACGGCTCGGCGACCTGGCCCATGGTGATGCCGGTCTGCACCCGCGTCTCGACGCCTTCCTTGACCAGGAAGTCCTGGAGGGCGAGGGAGTTCATCACGGTGCCGAGCATGCCCATGTAGTCCGAGCGGGCCCGGTCCATGCCGCGCTGCTGGAGCTCGGCGCCGCGGAAGAAGTTGCCGCCGCCGATGACGACGGCGATCTCGTAGCCCTCGCGGACCACGGCCGCGATCTCACGGGCGATGGCGTGCACGACATCGGGGTCGACGCCGAGCCCGCCGCCGCCGGAGAAGGCCTCACCTGACAGTTTCAGCAGGAACCGGCGAGTGCCCTTGATGGCGCTGTTCTCGGCGGCCTGCGTGGCGTCCGCACCCTGATTCATTGGAAATCTCCTCGTGCACATACGAAGAAGGCCATTGCCGGACGGGTTCTCTTCGAATCCCTCTGCGGCAATGGCCTCCTCGTCACATCAGCGGCCGACTGGTGGACGGTCGGCTGCATACGACCCTAGCGGGTCGCAGGTCGTTCGCTGTCCTGCCGGGCGGCTCAGGCGCCGACGCGGATGCGCGCGAAGCGCTTCAGCGTGACACCGGCCTCGTCCAGGATCTTCTGGACGGTCTTCTTGTTGTCCTTGGCGAAGGGCTGGTCCAGCAGGACCTGCTCCTTGAAGAAGCCGGTGACGCGACCCTCGACGATCTTCGGCAGGGCGGCCTCGGGCTTGCCCTCCTCGCGAGCGGTGGCCTCGGCGACGCGACGCTCGTTCTCGACGACGTCGGCCGGGATGGCGTCGCGGGAGAGGAACTTCGGCGCAAAGGCGGCGATGTGCTGCGCGACGTCCTTGGCGACCTCGGCGTTCTCCTTGTCCAGCTCGACCAGCACGCCGACCTGCGGGGGCAGGTCCGCGGCGGTGCGGTGCATGTACGCGGAGACGTAACCGTCGCCGAAGGCGGCGAAGCGGTCCACGACGATCTTCTCGCCGAGGGTGGCGTTGGCCTCGTCCACGAACGCCTGGACGGTCTTGCCGGCCTCGATCTCGGAGGCCATCAGGGCCTCGACGTCGGCCGGAGCGGTCTTGGCGACGTGGGCGGCCAGGGCCTCGGCGACGGCCACGAACTTCTCGCCCTTGGCGACGAAGTCGGTCTCGCACTTGAGCTCGACGATGACGCCGGAGGTGTTGTCGGCGGCGATGCTCGAGACGACCGCACCGTTCTCGGTGGTGCGGCTCTCGCGCTTGGCCACGCCCTTCAGGCCCTTGACGCGGACGATCTCGACGGCCTTCTCGAGGTTGCCCTCGGCCTCGTCGAGCGCCTTCTTGCAGTCCATCATGCCGGCGCCGGTGAGCTCGCGGAGCTTCTTGACGTCAGCGGCGGTGAAGTTCGCCATCCTTGAATCCTTCTCGTGCACTACGCCTGGTCCCGGGCCATGGGCACCGGGCATGGGCTGGTCCGTCTTGAGGTCACCACAACGACCGGGCCCCGTCCAACGGACGGGATCCGGCCGTGGATCCACCGGGACACCGCGGGGGCACAGGGCCCCCACGGTGCGGTGCGGAGGGTCAGGCCTGCTCGGCGTCCGCGGCCGGCTTCTCGGCCTCGGCGGGGGCCTCGGCAGCGGCCTCGGCGGCGGGCTCGTCGGCCTTCTTCTCGCCCTCGAGCAGGTCGCGCTCCCACTCGGCCAGCGGCTCGGCGGCAGCCTTCTCGCCCTTGCCCTCGGTGGCGACACCGGAGCGGGCGATGAGGCCCTCGGCGACGGCGTCGGCGATCACGCGGGTGAGCAGGGTGACGGAGCGGATGGCGTCGTCGTTGCCCGGGATCTTGTAGTCGACCTCGTCAGGGTCGCAGTTGGTGTCGAGGATGGCGACGACCGGGATGCGGAGCTTGCGCGCCTCACCGACGGCGATGTGCTCCTTCTTGGTGTCGACGACCCAGACGGCGCTCGGCACCTTCTGCATCTCGCGGATGCCGCCGAGGGTCTTCTCCAGCTTGGCCTTCTCGCGGGAGAGGACCAGGAGCTCCTTCTTGGTGAGGCCGGAGGCGGCCACGTCCTCGAAGTCGATGAGCTCGAGCTCCTTCAGGCGCTGCAGGCGCTTGTAGACGGTCGAGAAGTTGGTGAGCATGCCGCCCAGCCAGCGCTGGTTCACGTAGGGCATGCCGACGCGGGTCGCCTGCTCGGCGATGGCCTCCTGGGCCTGCTTCTTCGTGCCGACGAACATGATGGAGCCGCCGTGCGCGACGGTCTCCTTGACGAACTCGTAGGCGCGGTCGATGTACGACAGCGACTGGAGCAGGTCGATGATGTAGATGCCGTTGCGCTCCGTGAAGATGAAACGCTTCATCTTCGGGTTCCAACGACGGGTCTGGTGACCGAAGTGGACGCCGCTCTCCAGCAGCTCCCGCATCGTGACGACGGCCATGGCCGCGCTCCTTGAGATACTCGGTTTCCACGGCGGCCGGCCGGCCGCCGCTCCTGACGCCCCGACGCGCCAGCCGTGACACTCCGTGCAGGCACAGGAGATCGTCGGACCGAGGGACACGTCCACCGGGAGACCGGTGGCGGGGCGTGCGAAGTCGACCCGGTGACCCGGATCGCCATGAGAAGTGTACGGGACCGGAGAAGGCCCGGGTGACGGCGTTGTGCACAACCCGCGAGTAGTCCACAGAACCCGGTCATGATCCCCGCAATCCGCCGCGCTCCGTCACCGTGGGCACATGCGATGGAACCACGTGCGACGGCACGCTCCCGGTCCTCTCCGTCTTCTCTGCCTCCTCTGTCTGGCGGTGGCGCTCTGTGTCTGCGCCCCGCCCGCCGGTGCGGCGCTGCTGCCGGCGGCTCCGGCCGGCCGCAGCGCGGACCGGGCCTGGCCCGTGGCCGGAGCCCGGGGCGGCCGGCCGCTGGTGGTGCGGGGCTGGGAGCCGCCCCCGGTGCGCTGGGCGGCCGGGCACCGCGGGGTGGATCTCGGCGCCCGTGCGGGAGCCCCGGTGCGGGCGGCCGCGCCGGGCAGGGTGTCCTTCACGGGCACGGTCGCGGGCCGCGGGGTGCTGTCGGTGGAGCTGGACGGGACCGGCAGCCCGCCCCTGCGGACGACGTACGAACCGGTGCGGGCGACGGTGCACGAGGGCGACCACGTGGCGGCGGGCCAGGTGGTGGCGGTGCTGGACGCGGACTTCGGGCACTGCGCGGCGGGCTGCCTGCACTGGGGCCTGCTGCGCGGGGACGTCTATCTCGACCCGCTGAGCCTGCTGCCGCCGTGGATGCTGCGGCGCCCGCCGTCGCGGCTGCTGCCGCTGACGGGCAGCCTGGAGAGTGCGGCCGCGTCCGCGGCCTCAGCCGCGGACGCCCCTCAGGGCCATGGAGACGGCGGCCTCGGTGATGTGCCCGGGATCCTCGGCCGCGCCGAGCTCGATGCGGCGCACCGCGGCGTCGACGACGCCCTGGAGCAGCATCGCGGCCAGCCGGGGCTGCTCGTGGCCCAGCACCTGGAGGGCCTCCACGACCATGGCGATCAGCCCGCCGTGCGCGGCGCGGATCTTCTCGCGGGCACCGGCGTCCAGCTCGCCCGCGGAGATGGCGACCACGGCCCGGTGCCGGCGGTCGCCGACGAGCGCCAGCTGCCGGCGCACATAGGCCTCGATCTTGTCCTCGGGGGTGGCGGCGCGCTCCATCGCGGCCTCGACCTCGGCGGCCCAGACGGGGAAGTCGACGGCGCACAGCTCCTCGACCACGGCCGCGCGCGAGCGGAAGTACTCGTAGACGGAGGACCGCGCGAGCCCGGTGCGCTCGGCGAGGGCGGGGAAGGTCAGCGCCTCCGTACCGCCTTCGGACAGCAGGGAGCGGGCGGCGTCGAGCAGGGCGCCGCGCTGCATGGTCCGGTGCTCGGCCACTGAGGCCGCTCGAATCCTGGGCACGGTCCCACTCTACGGACCGGCTTTGCCGGGGACGACGTTGGAGGGAGGAAATAGGGGAGGAATTGGAGGGACGATTCAGCGTCCCACGTCCGCCAGCTTGGCCCTCAGCTGGAGCACCGACTTGGTGTGGATCTGGCTGACCCTGCTCTCCGTCACGCCGAGCACGTGGCCGATCTCGGCGAGGGTGAGGCCCTCGTAGTAGTAGAGGGTCACCACCGTCTTCTCCCGGTCGGGAAGGGTGTTGATGGCGCGGGCCAGCAGCCGGCGCAGCTCGTGGTCCTCGGCGACCTCGACGGGGTCGTCGGCGGTGGTGTCCTCCAGCGTGTCCATCAGGCTCAGCCGGTCGCCGGCCTCGCCGCCCGCGTGCAGCAGCTCCTCCAGGGCCACCACGTTGGCCAGCGACAACTGGCTGAAGACGGCGTGCAGTTCGTCGAGCGGAATGCCCATCTCCGCCGCCACCTCGGCCTCGGTGGGCGTGCGGTGCAGGGCGGCCTCCAGGGTGGCGTACGCACGCTCGACGGCCCGCGCCTTCTGCCGGACCGAGCGCGGGATCCAGTCCAGCGCGCGCAGTTCGTCGATCATGGCGCCGCGGATCCGGGTGATGGCGTAGGTCTCGAACTTGATCGACCGCGCGGGGTCGAACTTCTCGATGGCGTCGATGAGTCCGAAGACTCCGGACGAGACGAAGTCCGCCTGCTCGACGTTGGGCGGCAGGCCCACGCTGACGCGCCCCGCCACGTACTTCACCAGCGGCGAGTAGTGGAGGATCAGTTGCTCCCGCAGCCGGTCGTCGCCCGAGGTCTTGTACGCCTGCCACAGCTCGTCGAGCGTGGCGGGCGCGGGCGGGCGCACGGCGCCGCGGGCCGCGGGAGGGGCCGCCGCGCGGTCGGAACCCGAGGTGTGCCGGTGCATGCGTCGTCTTGAGCCGTTCTGCTGTGACGTGGATCGGGTGGTGCGGATGGCTGGAATCCCGTGAGCGTAGCGTGACTGGAGGACTGCGGTGCGCGAGGAGACCCCTTCGGTGTGCGCAGATACGTTCCGCGGACCGCACGTCACGGCGACGGCCGCGGGGCGCCCGCGACGGCAGGGGCCCGTCGTAGGGCCGCAGCGGTCGCCCTCTTCACCCTTTCACCCGATCACCCCAGGTCAAGCACCGCCTCGCCGCACACCGGCTTGCCGTCCGGGGGGCTTGGGGGTGCTGGATGTTGACGTCGTGGCAGCCAACTGCCAGAGATCACCCTGTCGTTCCACGAAGCCCAGGGCCTGGAGCTCGTAGAGCCGGGCCAGGGTCCGCTCCCGTCCCATCCCGGCCTCGCGGGCGATCGCGCGGGCCTGCGCGCCCCGGCGCGCGGGCACCGCCTCCAGTGCTCTGGCCGCCTCGGGGTCGAGCAGGTCCCGGGCCACCACCGGCCCCCGGCGCAGCGGTGCCAGCTCCCCCATGCCGCCGACGAGCTCGGCGACGTCATCGGCGTCGGACACCAGGCACGCGCCCTCGCGCAGCAGTTCGTGCACCCCGGCCGAGAGCCCCGAAGTGACGGGCCCGGGCACGCCCATGGTGTGTCGTCCGAGCTCCCGGGCCCGCCGCGCCGTGACGAGCGATCCGCTGCGGTACTCGGCCTCGACGACCACGGTGCCGCGCGTCAGGGCCGCGATGACCCGGTTCCGCAGGACGAACCTGCTGCGCGTCGGGTGCCCGCCCGGGGGCAACTCGGCCAGCAGCAGCCCCTGTTCCGCGATGCGGTCGAGCAACTCGGTGTGCCCGCGCGGATAGGGCACGTCCACTCCCGAGGCCAGCACCGCCACCGTCGCCCCGTCGGCGGCGAGCGCTCCCCTGTGGGCGGCGCCGTCGACTCCGTAGGCCGCCCCGGACACGACGACCCAGCCGCGCTCCGCGAGCCCGGCGCCCAGGGTGGCCGCCACATGGGAGCCGTAGCCGGTGCAGGCCCGGGCGCCGACCACCGCCACGGAGCGCAGCGCCCACGTCCGCACGCCCGGACTCCCGCGCACCCACAGGCCGATGGGCCGGGCGTCGCCCAGGTCGTCCAGTTGTCCGGGCCATTCGAGGTCGCCGGGGCAGACGAAACGGCCGCCGAGCCGGGCGACGGCGGCGAGGTCGGCCACGGGGTCGAGCATCTCGGCACGGGCCCTGCACCCGGCCAGCCGCTCCTCCCGGGCGCCCTTCGGCGGCGGCCCGTTGCCCGTCAGCCCTCGCACCAGCCCCACGGGCCCCATCTGCCGCAGCCATCGGCCGACGGTCTCGTCACCGGGCTCGGTCAGCCGCGTCAGCGCCGCCCGCGCCAGCCGCTCGTCGCGGCCGGGACCCGTCACGGCCGTCCTCCCGCCAGGACCGCACCCCGCTGAATGCCGGTGCGCAGCTCCAGGGCCTGGGCGACGTCCTCGGCGTCGGGGCGGTCGTGACCGGCGAGGTCGGCCACGGTCCAGGCCACCCGGAGCACCCGGTCCAGCCCACGGGCCGTCAGCAGGCCGCGCTCCATGTCCCGCTCGGCCTCGGCCAGCGCCCCCGGACCGGCACGCCAGCGTGTGCGCAGCTCGTGCCCGGGCACCTCGCTGTTGGTGCGCCACGGCGTGCCCATGTACCGGTCGGCGGCCCGCTCGCGCGCGGCGAGCACCCGGGAGGCGACCACGGCGGTCGGCTCGGCGGTGCCCGGGCCGGTCAGCTCGGAGCGGGCCACCGGCTCGACCGTCACCCTCAGGTCCACGCGGTCCATCAACGGCCCGGAGAGCCGGGCGAGATAACGCCTGATCACCCGCGGCGGGCAGTCGCAGCCGTCCCCCGTCATACCGTGCCGGCCGCACGGGCAGGGGTTGGCGGCCAGCGCGAGCAGGAAGCGGGCCGGGAGGCGCATCACCCCGCCCGAGCGGGCGATGACCACGTGACCGGATTCGAGGGGCTGCCGCAGCGCGTCGAGCACCCGCCCGGGGAACTCCGGGGCCTCGTCCAGAAACAGCACGCCCCGGTGCGCCAGCGACACCGCCCCCGGCCGCGGCATCCCCGAACCGCCGCCGACCAGGGACGGCATGGAGGCGGAGTGGTGGGGCGCGCAGAACGGCGCGCGGTCGATGAGGGGTTGCCCCGGCGGAAGCACCCCGGCCACCGAGTGCACCGCCGTCACCTCCAGTGACTCCTGACGGGTGAGGGGCGGCAGCAGCCCGGGCAGCCGCTCGGCCAACATCGTTTTCCCTGCTCCCGGAGGGCCGTGAAAGAGGAGGTGGTGGCGCCCGGCGGCGGCCACCTCCAGGGCCCGGCGGGCACGGTGCTGCCCGGCGACCTCGGCCAGGTCGGGCCGGTCGAGGGCGTCCGGCAGGGGCACGCCCAGGGCGGCTCCCGGCAGGAGGAGCCCGGCCATCACGGGGTCCGGGTGGCCCTCGCCCGGCAGGCTCTCGTCCTCCTCGGGCACCGGCTCGTCGGCCAGGACGGCGATGACCTGGCGCAGGCTGCGCACCCCGAGGACCGAGATCCCGGGCACCAGCGCCGCCTCGGCGGCCGTGGCCTCGGGGACGACGACGTGCCGGTATCCCGCGTCGGCCGCGGCCAGCACCGCCGGGAGGACGCCGCGGACCGGGCGGACCCGGCCGTCGAGGCCCAGCTCGCCGATCAGCATCAGATCGGCGATGGCCCGCGGGTCCACGCGCTCGGCCGCGCCCAGGACGGCGCAGGCCACGGCGAGGTCGAAGCCACTGCCGCCCTTGGGGACGGAGGCCGGGCTGAGGCCCACGGTGAGCTTCTTCTGCGGCCATTCGGCACCGGAGTTGACCACGGCCGCCCTGACCCGGTCCTTCGACTCGACCAGGCTCTTGTCGGGCAGGCCGACCAGGGTGAAGGCCGCGACGCCGGGCTCCAGGCCGGCCTGGACCTCGACCACGACGCCCTCGACGCCGACCAGGGCGACCGAGCAGGTACGGGCGAAGCCCATCAGGCCGCCCCCCTGACGTGCTCCACCACGGGTGCACCGCGGTCGGGGACGGTCACACCCACCACGTCGATCCGCACACCGCCCGGCGGCGGCCCGCCGTGCCGCTCCAGCCAGCGCTCGGCCAGCAGTCTCAGCCGGCCGGCCTTGCCGGGCCGCACGGCCGCCAGCGGATGCTCGTACCGCCCGGCCCTGCGGGTCTTCACCTCGCACACGACCAGGGCGTCCGCATCACGGGCCACGATGTCCAGCTCGCCCTCGCGGCACCGCCAGTTCCGCGCCACCACCGTCATCCCGGCCGCGGCCAGCCGGCGCACCGCCAGGTCCTCCCCGTAGCGTCCGAGCGCTCGTCGAGCGTCCATTCGGCACCACCTCCCGCACCGAGAGTGACGCCTGCGCCGGAAACTGTTGGATCTTGGTGGATAACCCGGCGGTTGTGGAAAACCCCGTCACCCTCCCGGGAGGTCGAGGTCGGTCTTGTTCAGCTCCTCGATGTTCACATCCTTGAACGTGAGCACCCGTACCTGCTTCACGAACCGGGCCGGCCGGTACATGTCCCAGACCCACGCGTCGGCCATCGAGACCTCGAAGAAGACCTCTCCCTGCACGGAGTGGACCTGCATCTCGTAGTCGTTCGTGAGGTAGAAACGCCGCTCGGTCTCGATCACGTATTTGAACAGCCCGACGACATCGCGGTACTCCCGGTAGAGCTTCAGCTCCATCTCGGTCTCGTACTTCTCGAGGTCCTCGGCGCTCATGGCATGTTCCCCTTCAGCCGTGCGTCCCCCCATTGTGCTTCAGGCGCGCTCCGTCTCCAGGCGCACCGGTGAGCTCGGGGGACCCTCGTCGAGCAGCCTCTGCAGCAGCTCGGCGAGCCTGGTCGGATACACCGTCTCACGGGTCGCGAGCAGTTCCTCGCAGGTCCACCACCGCAGACCCGTGAGGCTCCGCCGCTCCAGCTCCGTCCCGCCGCCGGTCCAGTCGGGCTCCTGGTCCGTCCGGGCCAGGAAATAGCACTCGTCCTGGTCCCAGCGCCGCCCGTCGAACGGGAAGGAGCAGATGCGCCGCCAGAGCACCGGGCCCAGGTCGATCTCTGTGATCCCGGTCTCCTCGGCCAGTTCCCGGCGCGCCGCGTCCGCCCAGTCCTCGGCGCCCTCCAGCCCGCCGCCCGGGGTGAACCACCAGGTGTCGGAGGGGTCGTCCGGTTCGTAGCCGTGCAGCAGCAGGATGCGGTCCTGCCGGTCGAGCAGCACCACCCGGGCTGCTCTGCGGAGCGCGTCGTGCTCAGCCATGGGACGCCACCGCCTTCCCGTGCTTCTCCCGCCGCGCCGCCCGTCCCTCCGCCCGGCGTGCGAGGGGACCGTACGCCGCACCTCCCAGGATGAGCACGGCACCGGCGATCACTGCGGTCACCACCTGCGGCAGCGGTCCGGGCTGCGAGGTGCCGCCCGGGAGCGCGGCGAAGGACGCCGGGCGGCCGAGCATGCCCCAGCCGGATGCCGGCCAGGCCGTGGCGTCGACGCGCGCCCGGACGGCGTCGCGCGGCACCGTGCCGTGGCCGGGGTCGGTGAGGTGGTACCGGGAGTCGAGGGAGTCGGTGCGGTGGTCGCCCAGCAGGAAGAGCTGGCCCTCCGGGACGGTGGCCGAGAAACCGGTGGGCGAAGCGGGCCCCTCGGTACCGAGGTAGGGCTCGTCGATGGACCGGCCGTCGACCGTCAGCCGCCCCTGCTTGTCGCAGCACGCGACGGTGTCCCCGCCCACCCCGACGACCCGCTTGACCATCGGCACGTCGCCCCAGACCTTGTCCCGGAAGACGACCACGTCCCCGCGGCGCACGTCCCCGCCGTGGATGCGCTGGGCGAGCACCCGGTCGTCCCGGCCGATGGTCGGGGCCATGGAGTCGGTGGGCACCGCGTACGGCCGGTACAGGAACGCGCCCCAGGCGAAGCCGCCCAGGAAGAGCACACAGCCGAGGGCCACGGCCAGCCCGGACAGTGCCCTGCCCGGGCGGCCGTGGCCCTCGCCCGTACGTTCCGCTGTGCTCATCGCGACCCCCGTGTGCCTCGGATCCGCATCCCTCCGCCCGCGGCGGCATGGAATCGCACCCTACCCGGGGGTACCGGCGCCGGTCAGCCCTTCTGCGCGGCCTTCCCGGCGATCCGGCGGCGGCGCCACAGCACCAGCGGCACCGCGCCCGCCAGCCCCAGGGCCGGCGGTGCCGCAGCGGCGGCGGCGCTCAGCCCCGGCTGGTTGAAGGTGTCCGGCACCGGCAGCGTGGACCAGCGGTTCAGCGGCCAGGCGACGACGATGGCGCGCCCGACGACCTCGTCCTCCGAGACCGTGCCCTGGTACTTGTCCAGCTCCTGGTGGTAGCGGGAGTCGAGGGAGTCCTGGCGGTGGTCGCCCATGACCCAGATCCGGCCCTTGGGGACCTTGATCGGGCCGAACGGCTTGTCACCGCAGGGCGTGTTGCCCGGGAAGATGTACGGCTCGTTGAGCGGCTTGCCGTTGACGACCACCGGGTCGTTGTTGCCCTTGCACTCGACGGTGTCGCCGCCGGTCGCAATGACCCGCTTGATGAGGTCCTTCTCCTCGGCCGAGGGCATCAGGCCGATGAAGCTGAGCACCTTCTGCAGGCCGCCCGCGATCGGACCGTTGTCCTGCTGCGGGGTCTCGCCGAGCCAGCCGCCCGGATCGTGGAAGACGACGACCTCGCCGCGCTCGGGTTTGGAGCCGAACCACGGCGTGAGCTTGTCGACCAGCACGCGGTCGCCGCGCTGCAGGGTGTTCTGCATCGACTCCGAGGGGATCGAGAACGCCTGCACCAGGAAGGTCTTGATGATGAGCGCGAGGACGAGAGCGATGCCGACCAGGATCGGCAGCTCTTTCCAGAAGGATCGTTGTTTCTTGGGCACCATGCTGTTCGCACCCCGGCCGGCCGGCCGCCCGGGCTCCTCCCCGGACGTCACCTCGTCGTGCTCCGGCCCGGCCGGTCCGACCGCCGCCTGGGACATGGCCTCATCGGACGCGTCACCCCTCGGTGACCCGTCCGGCCCGCCGGGCCGCTTCTCGGGCTCTCCGTGACCGGACCGTGCGCCGACCGCCAAATCCCCCACAATCCACTCCTCACTCCACGCTGCCGCCTGTCGTACATACGACGCAGGCCCACCACTCCCATAACGAGCGGGAGTTCCGCAGGGGTCGGGAGCCGGATCATTCCGTCCTGATCCGTGGGGGACACCCTATGCTCCGGGACCTCCGCTCGCGCTCCCGCCCGCGGCGCGTCCCCGACCGATGAAAATCCGCCGGGTTCGGCCAGCCGGCTCCAGTGGCCGAACGGCCAGGCGATCACGATCGCCCGCCCGACCACCAGGTTCTCCGGTACGGTCCCCTGCCCGGCCTCGTCCAGATGGAAGCGGGAATCGGCCGAATTGGACCGGTGGTCCCCCATGACGAACAGCCGCCCCCGAGGGACCTTCACCTCGAAGCGGATCTGGGACGGCGGGTTGCCCGGGTGGATGTACGGCTCGTCCAACGGCGTTCCGTTGACCGTGATTTTGCCGTCCTTGTCGCAGCACTTGACCGTATCGCCGCCGGTGCCGATCACCCGCTTGATCAGGTCCTGCTCGTCGGCGGACGGCAGCAGGCCGATGAACGTCAGCCCCTGCTTGATCTGGCGGATGCCCACCGGATCCTGCCCGGTGTGCGTCTGCTCGCCCTCCAGCCAGCCGCCCGGGTCCTTGAAGACCACCACGTCGCCGCGGTGCGGCGTGGACCCGAACCACGGCGTCAGCTTGTCGACGAGCACCCGGTCGCCGATCCGGATGGTCTGCTCCATGGAACCGGACGGGATGACGAACGCCTGCACCAGGAAGGTCTTGAGCACCAGCGCGATCAGCAGCGCCACCGCTATGAGGACCGGCACCTCCCGGATCGTGGCCCGGCGCCTGCGCCGTACGACCCGGCGCGCGGCCTTCCGCCGTGCGGCCCGCCCCTCCGGTACGGGCTCCTCGGCCGCACGCCCCGCCGCCCTGCCGCGTCCCCTCGCGGCGGTACGACTGTGGCTACCCATGCGGCATACCGCCGTGGGCGGTCCCCGGCCCCGGGGCCGGTACGCCGTCGAAGGCGCCGGTCCTCGGCAGCGAGCGGATCCGGCCGAACGGCCAGCCGATCCAGTCGGCACGCCCTATGACCCGCTCCACGGGGACCGTGCCCCCGCCGGGCTCCCCCAAATGATCACGAGAGTCACGGGAGTCGTCGCGGTGATCCCCCATGACCCAGAGCTTTCCCTCCGGCACCACGATGTCGAACGGTACCCGGGACGGGGCGTCGCCGGGGTGGAGATAGCCGTCCTCCAGCACCGGATGGCCGTTGACCTGCAACAGCCCGCGCTTGTCGCAGCAGGTGACGCGGTCGCCGCCGATGCCCACGACCCGCTTGACGTAGTCCGTCCCCGCCGGGGTCATCAGGCCCACGGACGACCCCGCCTTGCGGATCACGGCCGTCACGGGGTTCTCGGCGGGCGGGTCCTGGACGAAGGATTCGGTGCCGTCGAAGACGATCACGTCGCCGCGGCGGGGCGTGTCGCCGAAGCGGTAGGCGAGCTTGTTGACGAGCACCCGGTCGCCGATCCGGAGCGTGTTCTCCATCGAGCCGCTCGGGATCAGGAAGGGCTGCACCAGATAGCTGCTGACCAGGAGTACGAACACCATGCAGCAGGCCAGCAGCAGCACGGCCCGGCGCAGCGGCCCGCCGCCCGTCGCCCACTCCCGCAGGGCGCGCAGCGGGGAGGAGCCCCGGACACGCGCAGAGCGCGACCCCTGCTCCTCCCCCTCGACGGGTTCTGGAGAGTGGTCGCGCTCCGGAAGCTGTGCGAACTGTGCGTCGGTGTCCATCGGGCCGAAAGCCTATCCGGCCCGGTCGGAACGCCCGCGAGCAGTTCAGTTGTCGCGCTTCTCCTTGATCTTCGCGGCCTTGCCGCGCAGCTCACGGAGGTAGTACAGCTTGGCGCGACGGACGTCACCGCGGGTCACGAGCTCGATCTTCTCGAAGATCGGGCTGTGCACCGGGAAGGTGCGCTCGACGCCGACGGAGAAGGAGACCTTGCGGACCGTGAAGGTCTCGCTGACGCCCGCGCCCTGACGGCGGATGACGACACCCTTGAACTGCTGGATGCGGGAGCGGTTGCCCTCGATGACGCGAACGTGGACGTTCACGGTGTCACCGGGACGGAAGGCGGGGACGTCGGTGCGCAGCGACGCGGCGTTGACGTTGTCGAGCAGGGAAGACATAGGAGTCTGCTTCCTCGCCGATGCCACAGGTCATCGGCGGAACGGTTCGGGAAAGTCGAAAATCGTGCCCGAGCGACGGGCGGCGTCGTTCCCCCTGTGGCAGGGGCGCGCGCCGGACGCAAGGCAACGGCTCATTCTTCCACGGCCTGGCCCAGTCGCCCAAATCGGCCGTCCTCACCCGGGGCCCAGCCCAGGATCGAGAGCATTTCGCGGTCCTTCTTGTCGAACGCCGCCGGGTCGGCCCGCTCGATCAGATCGGGCCGGTTCGCGGTCGTCCGGCGCAGCGCCTCGTCGCGGCGCCAGCGGGCGATCTTCCCGTGGTGGCCGCTGACCAGGACGTCCGGGATGCCGCGGCCGCGCCACTCCGGGGGCTTGGTGTAGACCGGGCCCTCCAGCAGGCCGGCCATGGCGCCGGGCGCGAAGGAGTCGTCGCGGTGCGACTCGGCGTTGCCCAGCACGCCGGGCAGCAGCCGGGCGACGGCCTCGACCATCACCAGAACCGGGGCCTCGCCGCCGGCCAGCACGTAGTCGCCGATGGAGACCTCGCGCACGTCGACGCGGTCGCCGTACTCCTCGATGACACGGCGGTCGATGCCCTCGTAGCGGGCCGGGGTGAAGACCAGCCACGGCTTCTCCGAGAGCTCGACGGCCAGCTCCTGGGTGAACGGCCTGCCGCTCGGGGTGGGCACCACGATCACGGGCGCCCCTTCTCCCGAGGCGATGATCTCGTCGAGTGCCTCGCCCCACGGATCGGGCTTCATCACCATGCCGGGGCCACCGCCGTAGGGGGTGTCGTCGACGGTGTTGTGCTTGTCGTGCGTCCAGCTGCGCAGGTCGTGGATGCGCACGTCCAGCTGCCCGCGGGCGCGGGCCTTGCCGACGAGCGAGACGTTCAGCGGTTCGAGGTACTCGGGGAAGATCGTGACGACGTCGAGGCGCATCAGGCGTCACCCTCCTCGCGGGAGCTCTCCTCGCCTGAGCTCTCCTCGCCTGAGCTCTCTTCGCGGGAGCTCGCGACCTCGGCCTCGGCGCCGTCGAGCAGCCCGCGGGGCGGGTCGACGACCGCGCGCTGGGCGTCCAGGTCGATCTCCGTGACGATCTCGGAGACGAACGGGATCATGACCTCGCCGCCGTCGGGGCGCTCCACGATGAACAGGTCCTGCGAGGGCAGGTGGGAGATCTCCGTGATCCGGCCGACGACCGTGCCGTCGACGGTGACGACCTCGAGGTCCATCAGCTGGTGGTCGTAGAACTCCTCGGGGTCCTCGGGCGTCTCGTCCGGGTCGACCTCGGCGATCAGGAGGGTGTTGCGCAGCGCCTCGGCGGCGGTGCGGTCGCCCACGCCGGCGAAGCGGAGCAGCAGCCGGCCGCTGTGCACCCGGCCGGACTCGATGGTGAGCGGCCCCGTACCGGCCGGGTCGGTGGCCAGCACGGCCCCGGGTCCGAGCCGCAGCTCGGGCTCGTCCGTACGCACCTCAACGGTGACCTCGCCCTTGATCCCGTGGGCGCGGCCGATCCTGCCGACTACGAGCTGCACGATCCTGTCCTCACTCAAAAAGTCCCGTACTCAGAAATTCCGTACGAACGCGACAACGGGCCGGGAAGGAGAACCCTTCCCGGCCCGTGCCGGTGCTCAATCGCTTGCTCAGCGAACGTGGTCCACGTCGACGAGGTCGACGCGGATGCCCCGGCCGCCGATGGCGCCCACGACGGTCCGCAGTGCACGCGCGGTGCGGCCGTTGCGGCCGATCACCTTGCCGAGGTCGTCGGGGTGGACCCGGACCTCCAGCACGCGCCCGCGGCGCAGGTTGCGCGAGGCGACCTGCACGTCGTCGGGGTTGTCGACGATGCCCTTCACGAGGTGCTCAAGGGCCTCCTCGAGCATCCTCAGGCCTCGGTCGACGCGGACTCGGCCTCGGCGGCCTCGTCCTTCTTCTCCGACTTCTTGGCCTTCGGGGTGATGGCCTCACCCTTCGCGTCGTTCGCCTCGAGAGCCTTGGTGAAGGCCTCGAACGCGGCGCGCTTGTCCTTCGGCTCGGCCACGAGCATCGGGGCCGGGGCCGGCAGACCCTTGAACTTCTGCCAGTCGCCGGTGACCTTGAGGATGGCCAGGACGGGCTCGGTCGGCTGGGCGCCGACGCTCAGCCAGTACTGGGCACGCTCGCTGTCGACCTCGATGCGCGAGGGGTTCTGCACCGGGTGGTACAGGCCGATCTCCTCGATCGCACGGCCGTCACGGCGGGTGCGGGAGTCGGCGATGACGATGCGGTAGTGAGGCGAACGGATCTTGCCCAGACGCTTCAGCTTGATCTTGACTGCCACTGGAGTGGTGTCTCCTGGTCTTGACGTGGTTGGGCACAACGGGATGCCACGTGGGGTTGCGGTACTCGGGTGCCCGATGGACGCGTCAGCCGGAGGAGAGAGGGGTCCTGTGCGACTGTCGAGTACAGCCCCCCATTGTGCCATACCGGCCGGGGGCGGCCGACCCGGATCGGCCGGCCGCGCCCCGTGACCGGCCCGGATCCGCCTCAGCCGACGGAAACGGCCTCGGGAATGCGGAACGGCTGGCCGCAGCCGCCGCACATGATCGGCGCCTGCGCGAGCACGGAGGGCACGACCCGGACGTTGCGCCCGCAGTCGCAGACCGCCTTCACCCGCACCCCGCCGCCGGACGACCCGTGCCGGGCCGCCGGACCCCGGAAGGTACGGGTGGTGTCGGCCGCCGTGGCGACCGTGTGCGCCTTGAGCGCCCGCTGGAGTCTGTCGATGGTGGGGCGGTAGCGCTTGCGCGCCTCCGGGTTGAGCGCGACCAGGGAGAAGCCGCTGCTGGGATGCGGCTCCTCGCTGTGGTCGAGCCCGAGCTCCTCCGCGATCGCCAGGAACCGGCGGTTGTGGTAGCGGCCGGCGCGTGAGGTGTCCCGGACACCGCGGGCGGCCGCGATGCCGTGCACTGCCTCGTGCAGCAGCCTTTCGAAGGAGAGCTCGGCGCCACAGGCGGACGACGACTCCCCGATCAACGATTCGGGCGCGGCTAGATCCGGCAGCTCGGGGTGGTACCGCTGAATGTCGGCCCACGCCTGCGCCAGCTCTGCGGCGAGTACAGGTGGTGTCGTGCTCACGTCGTGACAACGAGCAGGGACGGCCCGGTGTTCCGATACCGGGCCATCCCAAATATTTTGCACGTACCAGTCAGTTTCCCGCCTCATACGCCCTGACGAGGGCGGGTGCGCAGAACTGCGGAGAACCCGCGCACCTGTTCGCAAGGTGGGACGTACTGACGCATCAGTAAGCGCTCACGCGCTCACCGCACGACGCCTCAGTAGGCGCGCGCGACGATCGCCAGGGCACCCGCCGCGTCGTCCGACTCCGGCACGGAGCCGTCCTCGTTGACCAGGCAGCGCACCGTCACGGCCTGCTCGGCCAGCTCGGCCTCGCCGTCCGTGCCCAGCACCGACCACGGGATACGCGCCCAGCCGCCGGCGATCGCGGCCTCGGCCGCCTCGTCGATCGTCTTCACGTCCGTCGTACGGGACACGCGGCGCTCGCGCGACTGGCGCAGCAGCAGCTCCTGGTCCTCCTCCAGGACCTTCGGCAGCAGCGCGGCCAGCTCGTCCGCATTGTCGACGCGTACCGTCTCCTTGCCGCCCGGGATGCGGCGGGCCAGCATCGCGGTGCCGTTCTCCAGGTCGCGCGGGCCGATCTCGATGCGGACCGGCACGCCCTTGAGCTCCCAGTCCACGGCGCGGCGGCCGAAGGGGGTGTCGGTGCGGTCGTCGACCTGCACGCGGACGCCCGCGGCCTTGAGCACGTCGCCGATCTCGCGGACCTTGGCGAGCACGGCCTCGTCACCCTTGATCGCCAGAACGACGGCCTGGACCGGCGCCAGCCGCGGCGGGACGCGCAGGCCGCTGTCGTCGCCGTGCGACATGATCAGACCGCCGACCATGCGGGTCGAGACGCCCCAGGAGGTCTGCCAGACGAGCTCCTGCTGCCCGTCCTTCGACAGGTACGAGGTGTTGAACGCCTTGGCGAAGTTCTGGCCGAGCTCGTGGCTGGTGCCCATCTGCAGCGCCTTGCCGTCGCCCATCATGCCCTCGAGGGTGAGGGTGTTGATCGCGCCCGCGAAGCGCTCCTTGGGCGTCTTGCGGCCGAGCACCACGTCGATGCCCAGGACGTTGACCATGAAGTCGTAGTAGACGTCACGGTGGATGCGGGCGGCGTAGTCGCGGGCGTCCTCGTAGGTGGCGTGGGCCGTGTGGCCCTCCTGCCAGAGGAATTCGCTGGTGCGCAGGAAGACGCGCGGGCGCATCTCCCAACGCACCACGTTCGCCCACTGGTTGATCAGCAGGGGCAGGTCGCGGTAGCTCTGCACCCACTTGGAGAAGTACTCGTTGATGATCGTCTCGGAGGTGGGCCGGACGACGACCGGCTCCTCGAGCTCCTTGCCGCCGCCGTGCGTGACGACCGCGAGCTCGGGGGCGAAGCCCTCGACGTGCTCCGCCTCCTTGGTCAGGTAGGACTGCGGGATGAAGAGCGGGAAGTACGCGTTGGAGGCGCCCGCGTCCTTGATCCGCGCGTCCATCTCCTGCTGCATGCGCTCCCAGAGCCCATAGCCGTACGGTCGGATGACCATGGTGCCGCGCACCGGGCCGTTGTCGGCCAGCTCGGCCTTGTTGATCAAGTCCTGGTACCAGCGCGGGAAGTCTTCCGCACGGGGAGTGAGAATGGGAGCCTTTGCCATGGTGGGAATGGTACGGGGCGCGTCACGCCGAGTGTGAATCCATCTCTCCGCAACCCCGCCCGTCCGGCCCCCCGAACGTTCTCCCCACAGCCCCTGGACTCGGGGACGGAAGCGGAGTTCTCTGGCATCGGGGGGCTTTTGCAGCAGCGCGCACGGCACCACACATGGGGGCGGCTTTTCGGACGTGGACACGGCTCTCGGCGGATTGGGGCGCATTCGATGACACCAACGCTCGCTCGGCGGCACCGGCCGTCCTCGACCTCGCCCGACACCCGGGCCCGCGACTGGGCGGAAATCCAGGAAAGGATGCTGGTGCCGCTCTACGAGGCGGTCTACGAACGGCTGGAGACCGGACCCGGCACCCGGCTGCTCGCCCTCGGCTGCGGCTCGGGCCTCGCCCTGCTGATGGCCGCCGCCCGCGGCGCCGAGGTGTGGGGCACCGAACACGACCCGTCCCGGCTGGAACTGGCCCGCGACCGGCTGCTGCCGGAGGGCGCGCCCGGCGCCCGTGCGTCCGGTGCCCGGCTGCGGCCGGGCGGCCCGGAGGCCGTACGGCGGCCCGGCGACGGGCCGTTCACCCTCGTCACCGCCTTCGGCCCGCTCTGCCCGACGGGCGGCGGTCCCGGCGTCGGGGTGCCGGAGCTCGTCCGCGCGGCGGGCCTCGCCGAGCGCGGGGCACCCGTCGTGCTGGCCGGGTGGGGGCCGCCGGAGCGCTGTGCCGCATCGGGGGCGTTCCGGGTCGCGGCCCGGCTCGCGGACCCCATGTGCGCGCCCGCCCGGTGGCGGCCCAGCGGCCGCGACGACCTGGAGGAGCTGGCCCGGGCGGCGGGTCTGCGGCCCGCCGGTTCGGGGCGGGTGGCCTGCCCGTACGGATATGCCGGCATGGACAGCGCCATCCGCGGACTGCTCTCCACCGGCGCCTTCGACGCGGCCGAGCGGGCCACGGACGAGGAGCAGGTGGCCAAGGAACTGGCCGAGGCGCTGCACCCGTATCTGCGGCACGACGGCACGGTGTGGATGCCGAATGTGTTCCGGTATCTGGTGGCGCACCACTAGCGGGGCAGGGGCGCCCGCCATCGCGGGCGCCCGCAGCCTCACTTCATGAACTTCTTGAATTCCTCGGGGAGTTCGAAGTCCTGACCGTCCTGGCCACCGGCCGGCAGGCCGAACGGGCTCGCCGGCTGCTGCGCGCGGCGCTCGGCGGCGGCCTGCTCCTCGGCCTTGCGCTTCATCGGGTTGCCCGACTGCCGCTTGCCCTTGGCCTGCTTGGTCTGCTTCTTCTTGCGGGCCGCACCGCCGCCCATGCCCGGCAGGCCGGGCATCCCGGGCATGCCGCCGCCCTGGGCCATGCGGGACATCATCTTGCGGGCGTCGAAGAACCGCTCGACCAGGTTCTTGACGGCGCTGACGTCCACGCCGGAACCCTTGGCGATACGGGCGCGGCGGGAGCCGTTGATGATCGTCGGGTCCTGGCGCTCGGCCGGGGTCATCGACTTGATGATCGCGGCGGTGCGGTCGACGTCGCGCTCGTCGAGGTTGTTGATCTGGTCCCGCATCTGGCCCATGCCCGGGAGCATGCCGAGCAGCTTGCTGATGGAGCCCATCTTGCGGACCTGCTCCATCTGCGACAGGAAGTCATCGAGCGTGAACTCCTTCGGCCCCTTCGCCAGCTTGGCCGCCATCTTCTCGGCCTCGTCCTGGCTGAAGGTCTGCTCGGCCTTCTCGATGAGGCTGAGCATGTCGCCCATGCCGAGGATGCGGGACGCCATGCGGTCCGGGTGGAACGCGTCGAAGTCGTCCAGCTTCTCGCCGTTGGAGGCGAACATGACCTGCTTGCCGGTCACGTGCGCGACCGACAGCGCGGCACCGCCGCGGGCGTCGCCGTCGAGCTTGGAGAGCACGACGCCGTCGAAGCCGACGCCGTCACGGAAGGCCTCCGCGGTGTTGACCGCGTCCTGGCCGATCATCGCGTCGACGACGAAGAGGATCTCGTCCGGCTGCACCTCGTCGCGGATGTCCGCGGCCTGCTGCATCATCTCGGCGTCGATGCCGAGGCGGCCGGCGGTGTCGACGATCACGATGTCGTGCTGCTTAGAGCGGGCGAACTCGACGGAGTTCTTGGCGACCTGCACCGGGTCGCCCACGCCGTTGCCCGGCTCCGGCGCGAAGACCGCGACGCCGGCGCGCTCGGCGACGACCGAGAGCTGGTTGACGGCGTTGGGGCGCTGGAGGTCACAGGCGACGAGCAGCGGGGCGTGGCCCTGGTTCTTCAGCCAGAGGCCGAGCTTTCCGGCGAGCGTCGTCTTACCGGCACCCTGCAGACCGGCGAGCATGATGACGGTCGGGGGCGTCTTGGAAAGGCGCAGCCGGCGGGTCTCGCCGCCGAGGATGCCGATGAGCTCCTCGTTGACGATCTTGATGACCTGCTGGGCCGGGTTCAGGGCCTGGGAGACCTCGGCGCCGAGGGCACGCTCCTTGACCTGCTTGATGAAGGCGCGGACGGCGGGCAGCGCGACATCGGCCTCCAGCAGGGCGATGCGGATCTCGCGCGCGGTGGCATCGATGTCCGCCTCGGAGAGGCGCCCCTTGCCCCGGAGGTTCTTGAACGTCGCTGCGAGGCGGTCGGAGAGGGTATCGAACACGGTGGTCGCGGATCCTTCTGGTCGAGGCTCGAGTCGGCGGCTGACCCCCAAGGGTATCCGTACGCCCCCGGTGCGGTCAGCCGCCTGGGGGGTGCCCGATGGGTCCGGGTCGGTGCGGGTCCTGCGGTGTCTGGTGCTGGGGGCACCTCCCAGCGGTAGCTGGGGGAGTCGCAGGGCCCGTACCGCCCCATCGGGCACCCCCCAGCGTCTCTTGCATTCCGGCGGCCAGTGCGGCGGCTTCCTCTGCCGGCAGCGCCCGCCCCTCCGCCCCCGTCACATAGAACGCATCCACCACGCTGGCACCCAGCGTGCTGACATACGCGCTGCGCACCCGCACCCCCGCCGCGTCCAGTGCGCGGCCCATCCGGTGCAGCAGGCCCGGGGCGTCCTGGGCCCGCACCTCCAGGACCGTCGCCGCGTGCGAGCCCCCGGGCGCGACCGTCACGCGCGGGGGCGCGGGGGCGAGCCTGCGACGGTTCGCGTACGCCGCCTCGCGCTCGGCGAGGCGTGCGGCGACGTCGAGCGAGCCGTCCAGGGACCGCACGAGGTCGTTGCGCAGCCGGGCCGCCTCCGGCGGGGAGCCGTACTCGGCGGCCACCCGCCAGTCGAGGAGCAGCACGCCCCGGACCGTCCGCAGCTCCGCGGCCCGCACCGTCAGCCGGTGCAGGGCCAGCACGCCGGCCGCCGCGGGCAGGACGCCCGGCCGGTCGGGGACGGCCATCAACACCTCGACGCCGACGGGCTCTTCGGCCAGGGTGACGACGGGCCCGCCCGCGCCGAGCGCCTCGGCGGCGCGACGCTCCTGCTCCGCCGTCGGGGCGCCCCGCTCCCGGCGGTCCGCGAGCGGGGCGCCCGCGAGCGCGGCGGCGGCGCGGCGGACGAGGCCGTCCACGAGCGAGGCCCGCCAGGGATTCCAGGCCGCCGGTCCCGTGGCCCGGGCGTCGGCCTCGGTGAGGGCGTGCAGCAGCTCCAGCGTCCCGGCGGTGGAGACCGCGTCGGTGACCGTGCGGACGGTGGCCGGGTCGTCGAGGTCGCGGCGGGTGGCCGTCTCGGCGAGCAGCAGGTGGTGGCGGACGAGCGTGCCGAGGACGTCCGTGTCGGCGGCGCCGAAGCCGAGCCGGGCGGCGACAGCGCGGGCGAGGGCCTCGCCCGCCTCGGAGTGGTCGCCGGGCCTGCCCTTGCCGATGTCGTGCAGCAGGGCGGCGACGAGCAGCAGGTCGGGCCGGTCCACGCGGCGGGCGAGGGCGGAGGCCTGCACCGCCGTCTCGACGAGGTGCCGGTCGACGGTCCAGCGGTGGACGGGGTTGCGCTGCGGGCGGCAGCGGACGTGCTCCCACTCGGGCAGCAGCCGCGCGACGACGCCCTCCGCCTCCAGCGCCTCCCAGACGGCCACCGCCGGCTCCCCCGCGCCCAGCAGCGTGACCAGCTGCTGCCGGGCCTCGGCGGGCCAGGGCACCGGCAGCGGTCCGGCGGCCGCCAGCCGCCGCGCCGCGTGCGGCGACAGCGGCAGCCCCGCCTGCGCGGCCGCGGCGGCCGCGCGCAGCGGGAGCACGGGGTCGCGCTCGGGGCGCGCGGTACGGGCGAGCACCGCCTCGCCCTCCTGTTCGACGACGCCCTCGGCGAGCGGGATCCGCTCGGGCTCCACGAAGCCGCCCCGGCCCCCGCGGCCGCCGAGGATGCGGCGCAGCCGGGCCCGTCCGGAGCGGGCGCGCAGCACCCGGCCGACCTCGCGCCAGGTGACGTCGGCCGCGTACGAGACCGTGCGGGCCGCTTCGTAGACCCGGCGCAGCAGGGCGTCCGCGTCGGGCAGGCCGAGGGCCGTGGCGACCTGGTGCTGTTCCTGGAGGGTGAGCCGGTCGGAGGCGCGGCCGGTGGCCAGGTGGAGGGCGTCGCGGGCGTCGAGGAGCAGGTTGCGGGCCTCCTCCAGGCCCTCGCGCGGGGCGTCGGCGAGCCAGGAGGCGGCGACCGCGCGCAGGGCGGTGGCGTCGCGCAGCCCGCCGCGGGCCTCCTTGAGGTCGGGCTCCAGCAGGAAGCGCAGCTCGCCCTGGCGCCGGGCGCGGTCCTCGCACATCTCGCGCAGCTCCGGCAGCCGGCCGGGGGCCTGGGCGCGCCAGTCCTCGTAGGCCGTGGTGCGCAGGGCGGCGGTGAGGGCTGGGTCCCCGGCGAGGTGCCGGGCGTCGAGCAGGCCGAGGTGGACCTTGAGGTCGGAGGCGGCGGTCTTGCGGGCCTCGGCGGGGGTGCGGACGGAGTGGTCGAGGTCGAGGCCCATGTCCCAGACGGGGTACCAGACGCGGTCGGCCAGGGCCGCCGTCGCGCTGGCGTCGGCCGTGCCGTCGTGGAGGAGCAGCACGTCCAGGTCGCTGCGCGGGGAGAGCTCCCCGCGCCCGTAGCCCCCGACGGCGACGAGGGCGACGCCCCGGGTGCGGCCCAGCAGCCCGCCGAGCCAGCCGTCGGTGAGCCGGGCGAGCTCGGCCCGCAGCCGGGGCCCGGCCTGCGCCTCCTCGTGCAGGAGGCGCAGCCGGGCGGCCGCGTAGCCGCCTTCGATGTCCGTCACCCGGTCTCCCTGGGGCATCTCAGAGCGCGTCCGGGCCTCGCTCGTCGGTGCGGACGCGGACGACCGTCTCGACGGGGACGACCCACACCTTGCCGTCGCCGATCTTGCCGGTGCGGGCGGCCTTGACGATGACGTCGACGACCTCCTCCGCATCGACATCGTCGACGAGTACCTCTATGCGCGTCTTGGGCAGCAGGTCCATCCGGTACTCCGCGCCGCGGTAGACCTCGGTGTGGCCACGCTGCCGGCCGTAGCCCTGGGCGTCGGTGACGGTCAGGCCGTGGACCCCGAACTCGCCCAGGGCCTCCTTGACCGCCTCCACCTGGAAGGGCTTGACGACTGCGGTGATGAGCTTCATACATCGACCTTCTTGCTGTTCGGGGCCGGGGGCTGCTGCTCCGTGGCGGCGGACGGGGCGGCGGTGCGGTGCGCCGGGGCGCCGCCGACCGCGCTGAAGTCGTAGGCGGTCTCGGCGTGCAGGGCCTGGTCGAGGCCGCTGATCTCGTCGTCCTCGCTCGCCCGGAAGCCGACGAGCTTGTCGACGAGCTTGGCCAGCAGCCAGGAGACGACGAAGGAGTAGGCGAGCACCGAGAACGCCCCGACCGCCTGGCGGCCGAGCTGGACGGCACCGCCCACGCCGTTCACGGCGAGGACGCCGACGAGCAGGGTGCCGATGACGCCGCCGACCAGGTGGACGCCGACGACGTCGAGCGAGTCGTCGAAGCCGAGCTTGAACTTGAGGCCGACGGCCCAGGAGCAGACGGCCCCGGCGACGACGCCGATGAGCAGGGCGCCGAAGGCGTTGACGGCGGCGCCGGAGGGCGTGATGGCGACGAGTCCGGCGACGGCCCCGGAGGCCGCGCCCAGGGTGGTGAAGGCGCCGTGCTTGATCCGCTCGTAGACCAGCCAGCCGAGCATGGCCGCGCCCGTGGCGACCTGGGTGTTGAAGGCCATATTGGCAGCGGTGCCGTTGGCGGCGAGGGCGGAGCCGGCGTTGAAGCCGAACCAGCCGAACCACAGCAGTCCCGCGCCCAGCATCACCAGGGGGAGGCTGTGGGGACGCATGGGGTCCTTGGTGAAGCCGATGCGCTTGCCGACGACGAGGACGGCGGCCAGGCCGCCGATGCCCGCGTTGATGTGGACGGCGGTGCCGCCCGCGAAGTCGATGACCTTGAGCTGGGCCAGCCAGCCGTCGGGCT
Source organism: Streptoverticillium reticulum (assembly GCF_047456005.1). Lineage (NCBI taxonomy): Bacteria > Bacillati > Actinomycetota > Actinomycetes > Kitasatosporales > Streptomycetaceae > Streptomyces > Streptoverticillium reticulum. Next base: position 2,598,499 of record NZ_CP179755.1, read on the forward strand.
GCCAGACCCAGTGCGCGATCGGGAAGTAGACGACCGTCACCCACAGGGTGATGAACAGGGCCCAGGCGCTGAACTTCACGCGGTCCGCGAGGGCGCCGCTCATCAGGGCGGGGGTGATGACGGCGAACATCAGCTGGAAGAACGCGAAGGCGAGGACCGGGATGCCGTCCTTGCCGTTGGTCAGCGTCTCGGGGCTGATGCCCTTCAGCCCGATGTGGTCGAAGTTGCCCAGCAGTCCTGCGCCGATGTCGTCACCGAAGGCGAGCGAATAGCCGTAGAGGACCCACAGCACGCTGACGATGCCGAGCGAGATGAAGGACATCATGAGCATGTTGAGGGCGCTCTTCACCCGCACCATGCCGCCGTAGAAAAAGGCCAGGCCCGGCGTCATCAGCATCACGAGCGCGGCACTGATCAGTACGAATGCGGTATCTGCGCCATTCAAGTCGGTGTCTCCTCGATAGCCACGGCCCTGACCCCCGTGCGGGCCGTCGTTCCCCGGGCCGGTGTCGCGTCAGGCTCGCGCAGCACCGTTTCAGCCGATGCCGCAGGTTGTTTCGCGCCAGTGACGAACACATCGCCCGTGTTACGCCCGGGTGAACTGCCCGGAGCCCGGCCGGAATTGCCGCTACCCTCCGCCGGACCGCCCGGCGACCATGCAAACCGACCGCGACGACCACCCGGTGTGACCTGGCGTGGGGGAGCCGAGTCGGGCTGTACGGGAGGGTCGTCGCGGCCGGGTCCGAGGGGCCGGAGGGCGTCAGACCGCCTGGGCGGCTTCCACCGAGTCCGGCAGGTGAAGGGCGAGTTGGTCGGTGAGCTCACGGACTTCGGACACCCCGCCGAAATCACGCACGGCGGAATCCACGGTCTTGCGCAGGCGGTTGTTCACCCGCTCCGAGCGGACCTGCTTGGCGATCCTGAGGGCCTGGCCGGCCAGGAGCGTGGACTCCTCCGGCTCGCGCTCCATCAGGTGCACGGTGGCCATGCCGATCAGATTGAGCGCATACGACCGCTGGTGCTCGGGGTCCTGGGAGAACAGCTCGACGGCCCGCTCCATCTTGGGCCGGGCCAGCGAGGCGTACGTCGGGCTGCGGCCCGCCACATAGGCGAGATCGCGGAAGGAGTGGGCGTTCTCCGCGTTGAGCTCGGCCTCGGAGAAGAAGCGGATCCAGTCGGGATCCCCGTCGGCGGGCAGGCAGTCGGCGAAACAGTCCTCCGCCATGGTGACCGCGCGCTTGCACTTGGCCGGCTGCCCCATGCTGGCGTAAGCCCGCGCCTCCATGGCGTAGAGCATGGCCTGGGTGCGCGGGGTGGCCGTCTCCCGCGAGCCGTACTGGCCGAGGTGGATCAGCTCCAACGCATCGTCGGGGCGGCCGAGATGGATCATCTGGCGGCTCATGTTGGAGAGGACGTACGAACCGAGCGGGCGGTCCCCGGCCTCCTTCGCGGCGTGCAGCGCCAGGACGAAGTACTTCTGCGCCGTCGGGTGCAGGCCGACGTCGTAGCTCATCCAGCCCGCCAGCTCGGCCAGTTCGGCGGCGACCTTGAACAGGCGTCTGGCGGTGGCCTCCGCCTGGGGCTCCTGGAGCAGGTCCGTCACCTCGTGGAGCTGGCCGACCACGGCCTTGCGGCGCAGGCCGCCGCCGCACTGGGCGTCCCACTGACGGAACATCTTCGTCGTGGACTCCAGCAGCTCCAGCTCCGGTTTGGAAAGCCGGGTGCCGCGCCGGGAGCGCTCCTGCGCGGCCGCCCCCTCGGACCGCTCCTCCCGGCTCGACGGGCCGGGGACCAGCCAGCGCTGCATCGGCTCGATGAGGGCGGGACCCGCGGAGAGGGCGAGCGAGGTGCCGAGGAAGCCCCGCCGGGCCAGCATCAGATCACTGCGGGAGAACTCGCTGAGCAGCTCGACCGTCTGCCGGCCGGCCCAGGGCATGTCCACCCCGCCGACGGAGGGCGACTGGTGCGCGGAGCGCAGCCCGATGTCCTCGATGCCGACCACGCAGCCGAAGCGCTCGGAGAAGAGCTCGGAGAGGATCTTCGGGATCGGCTCGCGCGGCTGCTCACCGTCCAGCCAGCGGCGCACACGGGAGGTGTCCGTGCTGATGTGATGGGCACCCAACTGGCGGGCCCGGCGGTTCACTTGCCGGGCCAGCTCGCCCTTCGACCAGCCGCTCCGCAGGAACCAGGAGTTCAGCTGCTCGTTCGGACGCTTCTCGGACCTCTCGGACCGCTCTTGCCGATCGGCCCTGCCGGCTCCATCGGCACCGCTGACGTTGCCGCCCACTGGAATGCCCCCATCCCGAACTCTGCTCTGTGCGCGCTGCCGCGCGAACCGCCAACAGCATGCCGCCTGTTGCGGCGGCCTGTCCGGCGATGCGCGGGCGCCGCCGGGAACGACGGGAAGCGTCACATGCCTCCGGCATACCCACTGCTGGGCGCATCTCCCGGGGTTCTTGCACCGAAAGTAATCCTACGATCACCGATCAGGCGAGAGCAGTCCAGCAAACGCCACCATTCGCCACCCCAACGAATGAACTGCTGTGCCACCGGCCGCGATTGACTTGACATCCGGCAACCCCGGAAAGGATCAAGGGAGTCGGCGAGCCGTCGGCCGCGGCGCCGGGCGGCGGCGGCCGGACGACGGGTGGACCGGTGCACGGGGCGGCGCGCACCGCGCTCCGCACCACCTCCCGCGCACCGTCGCGCCGCCCCGGAGACGAGGTCCGCGACCGTACGTGTCCGAGACACTCCGACACGTAACCAACCGCGGAAGAGACCCGTTGGAGGGGGCATGGGCTTCACAATCGGCGGCATCCGGGATCTGCGCTCGGGCTCTCGGCGCCGAGGCCGCGCGTCCGACACCGCGACCACGGTCGCGGAGTACACCGGCCTGTGGGGGTGGGACGTGGCGCCGGGCGCCCGCGCCGCGCGCGGCGGCCGCGTGAGCTGCTCCTGCGGCGCCGTCGGCTGCCCCGCCCCCGGGGCCCACCCGCTCTCCTTCGCCCCGCCCGTCCCGGCCGGCTCCACGCTGGACGAGGCGGCGGCGGCCTGGGCCGAGGTGCCGGGAGCGGCCGTGCTGCTACCGGTGGGGCGCTCGTTCGACGTCCTGGAGGTCAGCGAGGCGGCCGGGCGGCACGCGCTGGCCCGTCTCGAACGGATGGGGCTCCCGCTCGGGCCCGTCGCCCTCACCCCGCACGGCCGCGCCCTGTTCTTCGTCGCGCCGGGCGCCGCCGCGCAACTCCCCCAGCTGCTCTACCGGATGGGCTGGGACGACACCCGCCTCGACCTGCGCGGCCTGGGCCCCGGCGACCACATCACCGCCCCGCCCTCGGACTTCGCCGGCCTCGGCCCGATGCGCTGGCTCCGCCCGCCCGCCCTCGACACGGCGGACCGCCCCCCGGAGGCGAGGCTGCTGCTGGGCACGCTGGCGTACGTGTCCCACCGGTCGGGAGGCGGCGCCCCGTAAGGGGCGCGGGGAACTGCGCGAGCAACCACGGCCCACCCGCGGTCGAGGTGCTCGGGGCTGCGCCCCGGACCCCTGGAGTGGTGCGTTACCTGCGGGCCGGTGGGGGCTGGTCGCGCAGTTCCCCGCGCCCCTTACGGGGCGCTTACGGGACCACGGCAAAGGGCCCCTCCGCCCTTGCGGAGAGGCCCTTTCCTCACGCCCGAGGAGATCGCGACGTTCAGTCGCCGATCAGCGCATCGACGAACGCCTCCGGCTCGAACGGCGCCAGATCGTCCGCGCCCTCGCCCAGACCCACCAGCTTCACCGGCACGCCCAGCTCGCGCTGGACGGCAACGACGATGCCGCCCTTGGCCGTGCCGTCCAGCTTGGTGAGGACGATGCCCGTGATGTTCACGACCTCGGCGAACACCCGGGCCTGCACCAGGCCGTTCTGGCCGGTGGTGGCGTCCAGGACCAGCAGGACCTCGTCCACCGAGCCGTGCTTCTCGACGACCCGCTTGACCTTGCCCAGCTCGTCCATGAGGCCGGTCTTGGTGTGCAGCCGGCCCGCGGTGTCGATCAGGACGACGTCCGCGTTCTCGGCGATGCCCTCCTTGACCGCGTCGAAGGCGATCGACGCCGGGTCGCCGCCCTCGGGACCGCGGACGGTGCGGGCGCCGACGCGCTCGCCCCAGGTCTGCAGCTGGTCGGCCGCGGCGGCGCGGAAGGTGTCGGCGGCACCCAGCACGACGGACTTTCCGTCGGCCACCAGCACCCGGGCGAGCTTGCCCGTGGTGGTGGTCTTGCCGGTGCCGTTGACGCCGACGACCATGACGACGCCGGGCTTCTCCTCGCCGTTCACGCCGACACCGGGCTCGGTGTGGACGCTGCGGTCGAAGTCGGTGCCGACGAGCGTGAGCAGCTCCTCCCGGAGCAGGGTGCGCAGTTCCTCGGGGGTGCGGGTGCCGAGCACCTTGACGCGCTCGCGCAGCCGCTCGACCAGCTCCTGCGTGGGCGCGACGCCCACGTCGGCGGTGAGCAGGGTGTCCTCGATCTCCTCCCAGGTGTCCTCGTCGAGGTGCTCCCGGGAGAGCAGGGTCAGCAGACCCTTGCCCAGGGAGTTCTGCGAGCGCGAGAGCCGCGCGCGCAGCCGGACGAGGCGGCCGGCGGTGGGCTCGGGGACCTCCACGGCGGGCTCGGCCGGAGCGGCGGCCTCGGCCGCGGTCTCCGGCTCGACGACCGGCGCCTCCTCCGCCGGGGCCTCGGCGGCCTCCGGCAGTTCCACCTCTTCGATGGTGCGGCGCGGTTCCTCGCGCGGGGCTTCGGCCTCCTCGCCGACGTGGGGCTCGGCGGGCGGCGCGGTGACGGACGGGCTGCTCGGCGGCGCCGGGGGCAGCTGCTTCTTCTTGCGGCTGCTCACCACGAGCCCGCTGATCGCGCCGAGCGCGACCACAGCGATGACTACGGCAAGGATGACGAATTCCATAACGCCCCCAGTATCGGACACCGGGGCGGCATGCCGGTGCCGCCTCGTCGGCCCCGGATTTTCGCGGTGCGGTTGCCGGGTTTTTGTGGTTTACCACGAGGACCAATGGCACTATCCGGCCAAAGTTGGAGCAAAGTACGATGGCGTGCACCTACGTGACGCGCGTAGAGTCCGCAAAGACCTTTTCTGGTCAGAGGCCTTGGCGGGCCGGAACGGCTCGCCGACACCCCTTGAGGCCTCCCGCCCCCCGCATCACCTGCACGGAGCCCCCATCCCCATGGCCCCCACCACGGACAGCGCCGTCCGCAAGGACGGCGCTCTGCTGGACGATGTGTCCACCACTGCAGCCGCCGACTCCGAAGGCGCGATAGAAACCCGCGGCATCGAGCCCGTACCGGACCACGAGCGGCACGGCCGGGTCCGGGAGCTCTTCCCGACCTGGGTCGCCGCCAACATCAGCGTGCTGCTGCTCACCATGGGCGCCGCCCTGGTGGTCTTCAACAAGCTCAACTTCTGGCAGGTCCTGATCGTCGCCGGATGCGCCGCCCTGGCGTCCTTCGGCATGGTCGGCGTGCTGTCGGTCTCCGGGAAGTGGGGCGGCGCGCCGGGCGCGATGCTCTCCCGCGCGACGTTCGGCGTGCGCGGCAACCTCTTCCCGGGTGCGATCCTCTGGGTCGCCCGGTTCGGCTGGGAGACGATCAACGCGGTCACGGGTGCGTACGCCGTACTGACCGTGCTCGACCTGCTGTTCGGGATCAAGAGCAACAGCGTGCTCATCGTCATCACGCTGTTCGTCTTCGTCGCGTGCACGTTCCTCGTGAGCGGCATGGGCCGGAAGGCCCTCAACGTCTGCAACAAGTGGTCGACTTACCTCTTCGGCGTCTTCAGCGTGCTGGTGCTCGGGTACCTCGTCGTGCACATCAAGTGGCACGACGTCTTCTCGAAGCCGGCCGGTTCGACCGCGATGATGATCGCCGGCATCGGCACGATCGCGGCGGGCGGCATCAGCTGGGTGCCCACCGGTCCCGACTTCGCGCGCTACCTTCCGCACTCCGCGTCCGGCAAGAAGATCGTCGGTGCGACGGTCTCCGGTGCCGGCGTGGTGATGGTGCCGATGGTGCTCATGGGTGCCGTGATGGCCGTGGCCGCGCCGGGGCTCGCCGAGGCGCCGGACCCGGTGTCCTTCCTCGGTGACATCCTGCCGACGTGGCTGGCCGTGCCGTACCTGATCACCGCGATCGTGGGCATGCTGCTGATCAACTCGCTGTCGATGTACTCGGCCGGGTTCACCGCCCAGACGATGGGCGTCAAGCTGCCGCGTGCGATGGCCGTGAGCATCAACGCCGCCATCTCGCTGGTGGGCGGTCTGATGCTGATGCTGGTCGCGAAGAGCTTCCTGAGCTCGTTCATCACCTTCCTGATCCTGCTGGCCGTCTCGTTCTCGGCGTGGATCGGTGTCTACGCGGTCGACATGGCGCGGCGGCGGGTGCGGGCCGTGCGGTACGACGCGGAGGGGCTGATGGACACCAGCCCGTCGAGTCGGTACTGGTACGCGGGCGGCTTCTGCTGGCAGGCCATGACGGCGTGGGCGGTGGCGCTGATCGCCGGTCTCTGCTTCACCCAGTGCGCGTGGTTCAGCGGGCCGCTGTCCGGGACGTTCGTGGGCAAGTACGGGCTGGGCTGGGCCGCGACGATCGCGATCTCGGCTGTGCTGATGGCTGTGCTTCCCACTCCGCGGGAGCAGGAGAAGTAAGCCCTCGCTCTCCACGTCGGACGGCCCCCTGCGTTTCGCAGGGGGCCGTTTTGCGTGCGTGGGTCGGGGGTGGGGCGGGGACGGGCCCTTCCGGGGACTGAACTTTTTGTGACGGTCCGTTCCACGTGGGGGCGCCCCGCCCTTTCGTCCCAAAAAGTTTTTACGTCCCCCTCCAGGGCCCGTCCCCGCCCCACCCCCTCGCGTCCGTTCGACGCCGACGGCGATCAGCCCTTGCAGGAAGCCCGAGCCTGCGGTGCGGAGCAACGGGTGGAGCGGGAGGGTGGCCCACGCACGCCACGGCGGCGGGACAGTCGGACACGGGCCCCGGCCACGGCCACGGCCACGGCAAACGCAAAGGCGCTGACCCGAAGTCGGGTCAGCGCCTCGCAGAGGAGTGGGCGGCGGGGTAGGTCAGCCCATCTCCTCCAACGCCTTGCCCTTCGTCTCCTTCACGAACTTCATCACGAAGGGAATGGAGAGCACGGCGAAGACCGCGTAGATGATGTACGCACCCGAGAGGTTCCAGTCCGCGAGGCTCGGGAAGCTGGCCGTGATGGCCCAGTTGGCGACCCACTGGGCCGAGGCGGCGACGCCCAGGGCCGCGGCGCGGATGCGGTTGGGGAACATCTCGCCGAGGAAGACCCAGACCACGACGCCCCAGGAGAGCGCGAAGAAGAGCACGAACGCGTGGGCCGCGACGAGGGCCACCGTGCCCTGGCCGGTCGGCAGGGTGCCGTCCGCGGACTTGGAGGCGAAGGCCCAGGCCTCGAGGGCGAGGGAGACGGCCATGCCGACGGAGCCGACGAGGGCGAGCGGCTTGCGGCCGATGCGGTCGACGAGGACCATCGCGATCACGGTGCCGACGATGTTGATGATCGACGTGGTGAAGCTGTAGAAGAACGAGCTCTCGGGGTTGACGCCCACCGACTGCCACAGCGTCGAGGAGTAGTAGAACGCGACGTTGATGCCGACGAACTGCTGGAAGACCGAGAGGCCGATGCCGATCCAGACGATCGGGAGCAGGCCGAAGCGGCCGCCGAGCAGGTCCTTGAAGGTGGACTTCTGCTCGTTGTGCATCGCGTGCTCGATCTCGGCGACGCGCGCGTCGAGGTCGGTGCCCTTGCCCTCGACCTCGGCCAGGACGGTCTTGGCCTTGTCGAGCTTGCCGACCGAGATCAGGAAGCGGGGGGACTCGGGGATGGCGAAGGAGAGCAGGCCGTAGAGGACGGCCGGGACCACCATGACGCCGAGCATGAGCTGCCAGGCCTCGATGCCGAGGAGGTGGCCGCGCTGGTCGCCGCCCGCGGCGTTGAGGATGCCCCAGTTGACGAGCTGCGAGACGGCGATGCCGACGACGATCGCGGCCTGCTGGAACGAGCCGAGACGGCCGCGGTAGGCCGGCGGGGAGACCTCGGCGATGTAGGCCGGGCCGATGACCGAGGCCATGCCGATGGCTATGCCGCCGAGGACGCGCCACAGGGCGAGGTCCCACAGGGCGAACGGCACGGCCGAGCCGACGGCGCTGACGGTGAACAGGGCCGCGGAGATCTGCATCACACGGATGCGGCCGATGCGGTCCGCGACGCGGCCGGCCGTGGCGGCGCCGATCGCGCAGCCGATCAGCGCGATCGCGATGACCTGGGCGAGCGCGGCGGAGCCGATGTCGTACTTGTGGCGGATGCCCTCGACGGCGCCGTTGATCACGGAGCTGTCGTAACCGAAGAGGAAGCCGCCCATGGCCGCGGCCGCGGTGATGAAGATGACGTGGCCGAGGTGGTCCGGCTGGGCCTTGCGGCCCTCGGATCCCTTCGCTGCCGTCGCTGTGCTGGTCAACGTGTACTCCTGGGGCACCCCGGCCACACTGCCGGGGGTGGGGGGGCGGCCTTTCCGGTGGAAGATCGAATGACCACCACGTGAAGGCGTAAGCAACGTGGGAGACCCTATGCCTTCAATTTTCTAAGTCAAGAGAATGTGATGAACTTGTTTCCCCCCGTTTGCCGGGCAGTTGAGTTCAAGTAGTGAAGTTGATCAACGAAGGCGCTGGCTGATGACCTTCGAAACGCCGTCGCCCTGCATCGACACCCCGTAGAGCGCGTCCGCGACCTCCATCGTCCGCTTCTGGTGGGTGATCACGATCAGCTGCGAGCTCTCCTGGAGTTCCTTCATGATCCCGATCAGCCGCTGGAGATTGGTGTCGTCCAGCGCCGCCTCGACCTCGTCCATCACGTAGAACGGGCTCGGGCGGGCCTTGAAGATCGCCACGAGCAGTGCCACCGCCGTGAGGGAGCGCTCTCCGCCCGAGAGGAGGGACAGGCGCTTGACCTTCTTGCCCGGCGGGCGGGCCTCCACGTCGACGCCGGTCGCCAGCATGTCGTCCGGGTCGGTGAGGATCAGGCGCCCCTCGCCGCCGGGGAAGAGCCGGGAGAAGACGCCCTCGAACTCGCGGGCCGTGTCACGGTAGGCCGCCGTGAAGACCTCCTCGACGCGTTTGTCGACGTCCTTCACCACCTGGAGGAGGTCGGCGCGGGTCTTCTTGAGGTCCTCCAGTTGCTCCGAGAGGAAGTTGTGCCGCTCCTCCAGGGCCGCGAACTCCTCCAGCGCGAGCGGATTGACCTTGCCGAGCTGCTGGTACGCCCGTTCCGCCGCCTTGAGGCGCTTCTCCTGTTCCGCCCGCACGAAGGGCACCGGCTGGTTGCGGGGGTGCTCCGGGTCCTCGGGCAGCGTCTCGCCCTCGGCCGGCGGCGAGGGTGACACGGGCTGGTCGGGACCGTACTCGGCGACCAGGCCCGCGGGCTCGACGCCGAGCTCCTCCAGAGCCTTGGCCTCCAGCTGCTCGATCCGCATCCGCTTCTCCGCGCCCAGCACCTCGCCCTTGTGGACCGAGTCCGTCAGCTTGTCCAGCTCGCTCTTGAGCTCGCGCGCGGCATTGCGCCCCGCGACCAGTTCGCGCTCGCGCTCCCCCTTGGCGGCCTCGGCCGACTGCCGCTCCTCGTCGGCGCGCACCAGCGAGGCCTCCACATGGGCCAGCAGCTGCCGGGCCCCGGCCGCCACCGCCCCGGCCACCTCGGCCTCGTGGCGCAGCCGGGCGCGGCGCTGTTCCGCCCGCGCCCGCGCCTCCCGTTCGGCACGCGCCGCGCGGTCGAGCCCGTCCGCCCGGCCCGCGAGCGCCTTGACGCGCTCCTCGTGGGTACGGACCTGCAGCCGCGCCTCCATCTCCGTCTGCCGGGCGTTGGCGCCGTCGGCCGCGAGCCGGTCGCGGGCGGCGGTGTCGGGGTCGTCCGTGCCGTCGTCGTCCGCGAGCTCCTCGGCGGCCGCCAGCCGCTCCGCCAGTTCCGCGGCCTCCTCGGCGGCGCGCGCCAGTGCTTCCTGTGCGCGCCCGACGGCCGCGGCGCTGCGTTCGGCCTCGCCCTCCGCGGCGCGGGCCTGCCCGGCGAGGCGGCCCAGGTCCTGGGCGACCTTCGACTTCGCGCGGTCGGCCGTGCTGCGGGAGGCCGCCAGCTCCTCGACGAGGGCGGCGGTCCGTGTTCTGTTCTCTTCCGCTGCGCGCTGAGCCGTGCTCAACTCCGCGCATTCCTTTTCGAGTTCGGCAAGTTCCGCCGTCGCCTCGTCGACGGCCGCCTGTACCTCCAGCAGGCTCGGCGCTCCGCCGGAGCCGCCCTGCGCGAAGTGCGCGCCCAGCACGTCGCCTTCGGCGGTGACGGCGGTCAGGTCGGGGCGTGCGGCGACCAGGTGCTCGGCGTCCTCCAGGGTGTCGACGACCACCATGCGGCCCAGCAGACGCCGGACCGCGGGCCGCAACTCCTCGGGGGCGCGGACGAGTTCGGACGCCGTCCGGAAGCCGGCGGCGGGGGCTGCGGGGGGCTCGTCCGGTGCTCCCGCGAGGAGCAGTGCCGCGCGTCCCGCGTCCTCCTTCTTCAGCAGGCGCAGCGCCTCCGCCGCGGCCGCCGGGCCGGTGACAGCGACGGCGTCCGCGGCCGCGCCGAGCGCCGCGGCGACGGGGAGTTCACTGCCGGGGGCGACGGTGAGGAGCTCCGCCGCCGGACCGAGGAGCCCGGACAAACGTTCCTTCGCCGTCAGAAGTGCGCCCGTGCCGTCCTTGCGGCGCAGGCCCAGGGCCAGTGCGTCGCGGCGGGCCGTGATCGCCGCGCGGCGCCGCCCGGCCTCCCCCGCCGCCTCGCGGGCCGCGTCCAGGGCGGACTCCGCCGCGGCCAGCTCCGCCCTGGCCCGGTCGTGGCGGGCGGCCAGGTCCGCGTCGCCGGCGTCGGCCCCGTCGGCCTCGGCCTGCTGCTGCTCGTACTCCTCGCGCGCGGCCGCGGCCCGCTCGTACGCCTCGTCGCGGGCGGCGGTCAGGCGGACGGACTCGGCCTCTGCGGACGCCGCCCGGTCGCGGGCGGCGGTGACCCGGCCGTGCAGCCGGGCGAGCTGCTCGCGGCGGTCGGCGACGGCGCGGGCCGCGTCGCGCAGCCGGCGCTCCTCCTCCGCCAGGCGCTGCTCCAGCTCGGCGCGGTGCCGCGCGGTGTCCTCCAGGGCCCGCCCGGCCGCCTCCAGCGCGGCCTCCAGCTCTGCCTCCTGCTCGCGGATGCGGGCCGCCTCGCGCTCCAGGTCCTCCGGGTCGCGGCCGCGCCGCTCCTCCGCGGGGACTGCGGTGGCGCTGGTGACGCGGGCGTCGGCGAGCCCGATGGTCCCGCGGACGCGCTCGGCGAGCCGGGAGAGCTCGTACCAGGTCTGCTGGGCGCGTGCGAGGCGCGGCGTCAGTTCGCGGACCTGCTCCTCCAGCTCGGCCTCGCGCCGGGCCGCCTCCTGCAGTTGCTGCTCGGCGGCGTCCTTGCGGGTCTTGAGGGCCGCCTCGTCGGCGATCTCGGAGCTCAGCGCCTCGCGCAGGGCGACCAGGTCGTCGGCGAGCAGCCGCAGCCGGGCGTCGCGCAGGTCGGCCTGGATCACGGCGGCCCGGCGGGCCACGGCGGCCTGCCGGCCGAGCGGCTTGAGCTGTCTGCGCAGCTCGTCGGTCAGGTCCTGGACGCGCGCGAGGTTGGCCCGCATCGCGTCGAGCTTGCGCAGCGCCTTCTCCTTGCGCTTGCGGTGCTTGAGGACGCCGGCCGCCTCCTCGATGAAGGCGCGGCGGCCGAGCGGGTCGGCGTGCAGGACGGAGTCGAGCTGGCCCTGGCCGACGATGACGTGCATCTCGCGGCCGATGCCGGAGTCGGAGAGCAGCTCCTGGATGTCGAGCAGCCGGCAGGTGTCGCCGTTGATCTGGTACTCGCTGCCGCCGTTGCGGAACATCGTCCGCGTGATGGTGACCTCGGCGTACTCGATGGGCAGGGCGCCGTCGGAGTTGTCGATGGTCAGGGAGACCTCGGCGCGGCCCAGCGGCGGGCGGCCGGTGGTCCCGGCGAAGATGACGTCCTCCATCTTGCCGCCGCGCAGCGACTTGGCACCCTGCTCGCCCATGACCCAGGAGAGTGCATCGACGACATTGGACTTACCCGAACCATTGGGGCCCACGACACAGGTGATGCCGGGTTCGAAGCGCAGGGTCGTCGCGGAGGCGAAGGATTTGAACCCGCGCAGGGTCAGGCTCTTGAGGTGCACGCAGCAGGACTCTACCGTTCATCTCGGTTTCACCCCGGAAGGTGCCGGGCACATCCTGAACGTAAGGGGGCTGCGGAGGAAAACGGCAGGGGGCCGAAGATACGACGGATACGACGAAGGGACGCCGGAGCGTCCCTTGCAGAATCTGAAGCGGCTGACTGAGCTGACTGAACAGTGCAGCCCGACCAGGCCCCCGGGGCAGGGCGTAGGGTCAGGCGAGCGCAGGCTCCGCCTTGGATACGTCGATGCTGTCGAGCAGCGAGTCACCGTGGTGAGCGGCGGCAGTCAGCGCGTCGTTCTCGGCCTGCATCCGGATGAGCTCGGATTCCAGGTCCTGGACTCGCTGCTGAAGCCGTCGCATCTCGGCGAGGACTCGGGGGTCGGAGCCGCCGACGTAACCGAGAAGCGCCTTTGCCATGATGGATGGTCCTCCACACTGAGTGACCGACCTAAGCGGTGTGGGTCGTGAGGGATTCGCACCCGCGGTGTCTGCCATCGCTACTGCGGTGTTTCAATGCCAAACAGCTAAGGTGCGCGGGGCTTCCAGAGTCTCACCAAAAGGTTTGACGGTCAACACGATCACACCCCGTATCCGCAGGCGTCCCAGGGGTGGCGGGGGGTGATCCGCGCCGCTGTCCGCACCCGGGGCCCGAGGGGTGTGGAGATCATCCGTTGGAAGGCAGCCTTGCACGCCGCCGCCGAGTTGGCAACCATCAGGCAATTCCCGTGGAACGAATATGCCAAAGACATATTAAGGGAATGTCCGACGCCCCGGAGCGGTCGGCATCCGGGGCGTCGGCGAGGGGTCAGCGCATCTCGAATCCGTCATAACCGCCGCGCGGGACGCCCCAGATCTCCGTGACACCGTCGACCCGGCCGGGCGTGTCGCCGTCGCGCAGCCAGTCGAGCAATTGTTCGCAATGGGTGCGGGGCCCCTCGGCGACCACCTGCACCCGTCCGTCGGCGAGGTTCGAGGCGAAGCCGATCAGGTCACCGATTGCCAAGGCATTGGCCCGAGTGAACCAACGGAAGCCAACACCCTGCACATGACCACGGACCCACGCCGTGAGACGGACATTCTTGTTCATGTCTGCACGCTAACTGGCCAATTGCATACGAAGCACTTCGACCCCGCATCACGTGCCGTACAGTCGCGGCTCTATAAGGCTCCCCCGTACGAGTGACGCACTTTCACGCCGAGCACACAAGGAAGGCAGCGGATGGGTCGCCATCGACGCTCTGCCCCCCTCACCGCTGACGAAGCGGCAGCGATTGCCCGGAAAGCGAGGGCTCCCCAGACGAGAGAGCGGCCCCAGCCGCTCGGCCCCGGCGAGGACCCTTCGGAAGCGAGCACTCAACCCATCCCCGTCGTCCCCGCCGACGACGTCGGCCGTCACCGCAGCGCCCGGCGCCCCGGGCGGGCCAAGGGCATCAAGGCGCGGGTCGGCGCCCCCGCCGCCCGGCGGGCCGGTCTGCTCGGCGCGTCCGCGGCCGTGGCCATGGGCGCCGCGGCCATGATCTCCGGGCTGCTCCCGACCGGGGGCCTCTCCACCCAGGACACCGGGGGCACCAGCGCCGCCGGCACCACCGGGCAGGTACGGGCGGACCAGCCGCAGCCCGGCACGCCCAGCCAGCGTTCCCGGCCGGCCGCACCGGGCGGCGGGCGCGAGGAACACCGGGCGCGGGCCCGGCCGGTGGCGGAGCAGGAACAGCAGCCGGCCGCGGACCGCAGGACCGCCGAGGACGCCCGCGCCGGACGCGGGGCCGAGCGGGCACACGGACCCGACTCCCCCATGGCGGCCGCCGCGCCGGAGCAGCCGGATCCGCTCGGCGGCTCCGTCCACACCTCCGCGTCGGCGCACACGGCCACCGACGCGGGCATCGCCTCGGCGGGTACCGGCGCGGCCGTGGAGGACTCCGCGCATCTGCACGGGAAACTGGCCGACCCGCACAGCGCGGCAGCGCACCTGGTGCTGTCCCTGGTCAACGAGGAACGGGCGAAGGCGGGTTGCAAGCCACTGCGGGCGGACGGCAAACTCAACGGCCTGGCCCAGTCGTTCAGCGACGACATGGCCCGGCGGAGCTTCTTCGACCACACCGACCCCGACGGCAGGACGCCGTGGGACCGCGCCGCACGGCGCGGCGTCAAGAACCTCGGCGGCGAGAACATCGCCCGCGGGCATCCGGACGCCCATGCGGTGATGAACGCGTGGATGCAGAGCGCCGGGCACCGGCAGAACATCCTCAACTGCGAGTACAAACGGCTGGGTGTGGGGGTGCACATGGGGGACGGCGGCCCTTGGTGGACGCAGGACTTCGGGTACTAGGGCTGCGCCCCTGACGGGGCGCAGATCCTGCGTCAGGCCACCGCCACGCGGCCCGCCGCGAAGATGCGCGCCTGCTCCGTTATGCGCCGGCCCAGGTGCTGCGCGGTCTCGATGTCCGCCTGGTGAACGGCCTCCGCGCCCTGGTCGTTGTTGGACTGGGCCGCGGCGCCGAGGAAGAAGCCCAGGCGGTTGAGGTCGTTCTCGGAGGCCGTGGAGGCGTTCCAGCCCGGGAACAGGTTGAGGCTCACCCAGCTCATGCCGTGCTGGGCCGCGAGCAGCGAGAAGAACTGCAGGGTGTGCAGCTTGTCGCCGCTCTTGGAGGCGGAGTTGGTGAAACCGGCGGCCAGCTTGTCCTGCCAGGCCCGGGTCGCCCAGCGCTTGGAGCTCGCCTCGGCGAAGACGTGGAACGCGCCGGAGGCGGTGCCCATGTAGGTGGGCGAGCCGAAGACGATCGCATCGGAGGCGTCGAGCAGTTCCCACTGCGCCTCGGTGATCTCGTCGACCTTGATCAGGTGAACGGTCGCACCGGACGCGGAGGCGCCGGAGCGGACGGCCTCGGCGAGGACCGCGGTGTGGCCGAAGCCGGAGTGGTAGGCGATGGAGACGACGGGGGTGGTCACGGCAGACACGGCAGATGCCTCTCGGAGACGCGAGTGGGGGGGCACGCACCGCAGGGCGGTGCGATGCAGAAAGGAAAGCACTAACTTTCAGAAAGCGCAATCTGTTGGTGAGCGCTGTGTCGGAGTAGGGTGTGCCCATGGATCAGGATCAGGACCAGCTGCCGTTCGACGTCTTCGCGCGGAACTGCCCCTCCCGCGACACCCTGGGCCATGTCACCGGGCGGTGGGGCGCCCTCACCCTCGGCGCACTGCGCGAGGACACGCTGCGCTTCAACGAACTGCGCCGACGCGTCGAGGGCGTCAGCGAGAAGATGCTGTCCCAGACCCTGCAGGCCCTGGAGCGGGACGGGCTCGTGCATCGGGAGGCACAGCCGGTGAATCCGCCGCGCGTGGACTATGGGTTGACGCCGCTCGGACGTGAAGTCGCCGAGCGGCTGCTGGGGTTGATCTCGCTGCTGGAGAACCGCATGCCGGATGTGCTTGCCGCACGCGATGCCTATGACGTGGAGCGGCAACCGTAGATATCTGCGGGTCCGTTGTGGCTGGTCGCGCCCACGCGGCGGAGCCGCATGATGTGACAGCCCCGCGCCCCTACGCGGCGCGCGGCGGCCGCTGGCAGCGGGGGCAGAAGTAGCTGGAGCGGTTCATCCACGGGCGGCGGCGGATGGCCGTACCGCAGCGGCGGCACGGTTCGTCCTCGCGCCCGTAGGCGTCCAACGACCGGTCGAAATAGCCGGATTGGCCGTTCACATTGACGTAGAGGCTGTCGAAGCTGGTGCCGCCGGCCGCGAGGGCCTCGTTCATGACCTCGCGGATGTGGGTGAGCAGTTCGGCGGTCCGCGGGCGGGTCAGGCCCGCGGTCGGGCGCTCGTAGTGCAGCCGCGTGCGCCAGAGCGCCTCGTCCGCGTAGATGTTGCCGACGCCGCTGATCAGCGACTGGTCGAGCAGAGCCCGCTTGACGGTCGTGCGGCGCCCGCGCAGCGCCGTGTGGAACGCGGCGTCGTCGAAGGCCGGGTCCAGGGGGTCCCGGGCGATGTGCGCGATGACGTCCGGGAGGCCGTCGGGGTCGCCGAGGACGGTGTCGTGCAGGGAGAGCCCGCCGAAGGTGCGCTGGTCGACGAAGCGCAGTTCGGTGCCCTCGGTGTCGGCGAAGCGGATGCGGACGCGCAGGTGCTTCTCGTCGGGGGCGTCCGGCGGCTGCACCAGCAACTGGCCGCTCATGCCGAGATGTGCGAGGACCGCCCGGCTCCCGTCCCCCACCGGAAGCCACAAGTACTTGCCGCGCCGCCGGGCCGCACCGAGCCGCTGCCCCGTCAACTGCGTGCCGAAATCGGCCGGTCCGGCCAGATGGCGGCGGATGGCCCGCGGGTGCAGCACCTCGACGGCGGCGACGGTGCGGCCGCCGACCCAGCGCTCCAGGCCACGGCGGACGACCTCGACCTCGGGCAGCTCGGGCATGGGTGCGCTCCTCCAGGCTGCCGCCCCCCGGCGGCGGAAAGACGAAGACCGGTTCGCAGCACCGGAGTCGGTGCCGCGAACCGGCCGACGGTTCGTACTACGCGCTCTGCTGCGCGCCGCCGGCGGAGTCCGCCGACGGGGAGCCGCCCTCCTTGGCGGCGGCGATACGCTCTTCCGCCGCCTTGTGGATGGCGCGCCAGGCGGACTCCGCCGCCTGCTGCTCCGCTTCCTTCTTGCTGCGGCCGGTGCCGGTGCCGTACGCGACACCACCGACGCGGGCAGCAGCCGTGAAGGTCTTCTCGTGGTCCGGACCGGTCTCCGTGACCAGGTACTCCGGGACACCGAGACCCTCGGTGGCCGTGAGCTCCTGGAGACTGGTCTTCCAGTCCAGGCCGGCGCCGAGGTTCGAGGACTTCTCGATCAGCGGGTCGAAGAGCCGGTGCACCAGCTCCGAAGCGGCGTCCAGACCCTGGTCCAGATAGACCGCGCCGATGACCGCTTCCAGCGTGTCCGCGAGGATCGAGGCCTTGTCCCGGCCGCCCGTACCCTCTTCACCGCGGCCGAGCCGGATGAAGGAGCCCAGCTCCAGACCCCGGCCGACCTCGGCCAGCGCCCGGGAGTTGACCACCGCGGCCCGCAGCTTGGCCAGTTGGCCCTCGGGCAGGTCGGGGTGGATCCGGTACAGGGTGTCCGTGACCACCAGGCCGAGAACGGAGTCCCCGAGGAACTCCAGCCGCTCGTTGGTGGGCAGGCCGCCGTTCTCGTAGGCGTAGGACCGGTGCGTCAGCGCACGCACCAGAAGGGCGGTCTCGAGTGTGTACCCGAGCCGCCCTTCCAGAAGCGTGTGAGACGAGGCCGCGTCCGCCTGAGGCGCCCCATTCCCGCGACTGCGGGATGGCGTAGTGGCGTCTGACATGGAGCCTGTCACCCGCCGATCAGACCTCGAGGACCTGGCGCTTGTTGTAGGTGCCGCAGCTCGGGCACGCGATGTGCTGCTGCTTCGGCTCGTGGCAGCGCTCGCACGCCACCAGGGGGGTGACCGCAGCCTTCCACTGCGACCGGCGGTGGCGCGTGTTGCTGCGCGACATCTTCCGCTTCGGAACAGCCACGGCTACTTCTCCTGTGAGTCATCCCCGTTGGCACGGGGTGCGTTGTCCTTCTCGCCGTCCTGGTCGGAACCGGCGAGTCCCTGCAGTGCCGCCCAACGGATGTCGACGGTCTCGTGGTGGTGGTCCGGGTCGTCCGCCAGCCGCGCTCCGCACTCGGAGCACAGGCCGGGGCAGTCGTCCTGGCACACCGGCTGCAGCGGCAGTGCGAGCACCACCGCATCCCGCAGCACGGGTTCGAGGCCGAGCAAGTCGTCCTCGAGGAAGAGCGTGTCCTCTTCGTCGTCCTCGTCCTCGTCGTCGGCGGCCGCGAGGCGGCCACGCTCGTCGAGGTCGGGGTAGGAGTACAGCTCCTGGAAATCCACTTCGAGCTCCTGCTCGAGCGGCTCCAGACACCTTACGCACTCCCCGGTCAGCGGTGCACGGGCGGTGCCTGTGACAAGCACCCCTTCCATGACCGATTCCAGCCGGAGGTCAAGCTCAACGGTCGCACCCTCGGCCACCCCGATGACCTCGATACCGAGATCCTTGGGAGCGGGGACGGAGCGGGAGAGCCGCTTCAGCGCACCGGGACGCCGGCCCAGCTCGCGTGTGTCGAACACGAGAGGGTCACGGTGATCAAGGCGGGCGTTCAGGGCTTCCTGCTTTCTACGCGGGTGAGGCCGCACCCCGCGCGGAACGCCGAGGGCAGCCTGGATCGCGGATGCATGCGCGACCGAAGAGCCAGGATACTGGACGCCCCGCTCTGGGCCCAATCCGCTCCGGTTGTCCCGCTGCGGACGCGGCCGGTCAGCGGCCCTGCTCGTACCGGCGGAGCTGGTCGAGGTCGATCATCCCGGTGTCGAAGAAGCTCTTCTCGTCGAGCCCGGCGCCCTGTTGGTGCGGCTGTTGCACCTGCGTCTGCTGGACCTGCTGCGGTACCTGCTGCTGTTGCACCTGCTGCGGCTGTGCCGCGTAGTGCTGCTGGTGGTAGCCGTACGGGTCCTGGTAGCCGCTCTGGACGGCGTACGGGTCCGGCTGCGCCGGGTAGGCCTGCGGATAGCCGTACGGGTCCTGGTAGGCCGCTGCGGGCTCCTGGTAGTCCGCGTAGACGGGCTGCTGCGGGACCTGCTGCGGCGGGCTCACCGGCTGCTGCTGGGAGGCGGCGAGCTCGGCGAGGAAGTCCGCGTCGCTGGTGGGAGTGCCCGCCAGCGGGCCGCCCTGGTCGGCCAGGGCGCCGAGCTCGTCCGCGGGGCGGGCCCCCGTCAGCTTCTCGCGGCCGCGGCCGACGGCCTCCAGGGTCCTGGCCAGGACGGCCGAGACCGCGCCGAGCTTGGCGTCCACGTAGGCGTCGGCCCGCTGCCGCTGCACGCCGGGGTCGGCGCTGCGCTCCGGGGCGTCGTCCTCGCCGGGGCCGCCGCCGTCCTGCAGGCCGAGCAGCTTCTCCCGGCCGCGGTCGACGGAGCCGATGGTCTTGGTGAGGACGACCTCGAAGTTGGCGAGCTTGCTGTCGACGTAGTCGTCGGCCTCGGCGCGGACCTGCTCCGCCTCCAGACGGGCCTCCGCGAGGATGCGGTCGGCCTCGTCCTGGGAGCGGCGGGCGACCTCGGTGTCCGAGATCAGCGTCCCGCGCTCGGCGCGGGCGGCGTCCAGGATCCGCTCGGCCTCCTCGCGGGCGTCCGCGACGAGCTGCTCGCGGTCGCCGATGACCTCGCGCGCCTGGGCGAGCGAGCCGGGCAGCGCCGTGCGCATCTCCTCCAGCAGCGCGAGCAGCTCGGCCCGGTTGACGACGCAGGAGGCCGACATGGGCAGCGAGCGGGCACCGGCGACGGCCGTGACGATCTCGTCGAGCTTCTTCTGTACGTCCACCTGGCGCTCGCCACTCTCTTCCGACCGATGGGAACGGACGGGGACGACTGTAAGGCCAGCGGACCCCGCCGGGCACTCACCGGCGTCGCGCCGGGGCGTCAGCTCTGCGCGAGCCGCTCGGTGAGGGCCTCCAGGACCAGCGGCGGCACCAGGTGGGAGACGTCGCCGCCCCAGGCCGCGACCTCCTTGACCAGGCTGGAGGAGAGGAAGCTGTAGGTGGGGTTGGTGGGGACGAACAGGGTCTCGACGCCCGAGAGGCCGTTGTTCATCTGGGCCATCTGCAGCTCGTAGTCGAAGTCGCTGACGGCCCGCAGCCCCTTGACGATGGCGGGGATGTCCCGCTCCTTGCAGAAGTCGACGAGCAGCCCGTGGAAGGCCTCCACCCGGACGTTGCCGTACTCGGCGGTGACCTGGCGGAGCAGGTCTATCCGCTCGTCGACCGTGAACAGGCCCTGCTTGGACTTGTTGATCATCACGGCGACGTGCACGACGTCGTACAGCCGGGAGGCCCGGGCGATGATGTCGAGGTGTCCATTGGTGACGGGGTCGAACGACCCCGGACAGACGGCGCGGCGCAACGGTGGTTCCTCGCTCTCCGGTCCATTCATGACGTGCCTGATGATGTCTCAGCAGTGCACGCCGAGGCGGCGCGACCGTACCAAAGCGTCCCCTCGCCGTAGCGACGGGCCCTCAGTCCGTCGAAGCCGTCCGGCCAGCGGAATTCCCCGCCCCTGGTGCTGCGCTCCACGGTGGCGAGCGCATCCTCGGCCAGCCAGCCCCCGGTGCGGAGTGTGAGGAGGATCTCCCGCACCTCCTCGTCCGTGACGGCGTAGGGCGGGTCGAGGAAGACCACGTCGTACGGGGCGGAGGGCGCGGCTCCGGAGGCGATCTGCTCGGCCTTGCCCGTGCGCACCTCGGCTCCCGGCAGCCCGATGACCCGGACGTTCTCCCGGATCACGCGCACCGCGCGGGCGTCGGCCTCCACCAGCAGCACGTGCCCGGCGCCGCGCGAGAGGGCCTCCAGGCCCACTGCGCCCGAACCGCCGTAGAGGTCCAGCACCCGGATGCCGTCCAGGGTGCCCAGGAGGGACTGCCAGGTGGAGAACAGGCCCTCGCGCGCCCGGTCGGAGGTCGGGCGGGTGCCGGTGCCGGGCGGCACGGCCAGGCGGCGTCCGCCGGCGGTGCCGGCGATCACGCGGGTCATGGTGTCGGGGTCCTTCGCGGTGTGAGTGCGCTGTGCGGCTGGCGCCGCGTCATCAGCGTAGGCGGTTCGTTGGCTGCGGGCCGGTGGGGGCTGGTCGCCCAGTTCCCCGCGCCCCTTCGGGACGCTAGCCCTTGTCGAGGAATTCCTCCCGTTCCTCGTCCAGCAAGGCGTCCAGAGCCGTGCGCAAGGCGGGAAGGTGGTCCAGCTCGGGGTCGGCCGCCACCACCGCCGCCGCCTCCTCGCGGGCTGCCGCGATGATCTCCTCGTCGTCGATGACGGCCAGCATCCGCAGCGACGAGCGGACGCCGGACTGCGCCTGGCCGAGCACGTCGCCCTCGCGGCGCTGTTCGAGGTCGATCCGGGACAGCTCGAAGCCGTCCAGCGTCGAGGCGACCGCGCCCAGCCGGGCGCGGGCCGGGCTGGCCTCGGGCATCTCGCTGACCAGCAGGCACAGGCCGGCCGCCGAGCCGCGGCCGACGCGGCCGCGCAGCTGGTGCAGCTGGGAGACGCCGAACCGGTCCGCGTCCATGATCACCATCGCGGTGGCGTTGGGGACGTTCACGCCGACCTCGATGACCGTCGTCGCGACGAGGACGTCCACCTCGCCCGCGGCGAAGCGGCGCATCACGTCGTCCTTGGCGTCGGGCTGCATACGGCCGTGCAGCACCTCGACGCGCAGCCCGGCCAGCGGGCCCTTGGCGAGCTGCTCGGCGACCTCCAGGACGGCGAGCGGCGGGCGCTTCTCTGCCTCGTCCTCCGGGGACTCCGGAGACTCCGGGGACTTCTTCCTGCCGTTCGCGCGCTCCTCCTCGTCGCCGATGCGCGGGCAGACGACGTACGCCTGGTGCCCGGCCTCGACCTCCTCGCGCACGCGCTCCCAGGCGCGGGCGAGGAAGTGCGGCTTGTCCTTGGCGGGCACGACGTGGCTGGCGATCGGCGAGCGGCCGGCCGGGAGCTGGGCCAGGACGGAGGTCTCCAGGTCGCCGAAGACCGTCATGGCCACGGTGCGCGGGATCGGGGTCGCGGTCATGACGAGCAGGTGCGGCGGTTGTTTGCCCTTGGAGCGCAGGGCGTCGCGCTGCTCGACGCCGAAGCGGTGCTGCTCGTCGACCACGACCAGGCCGAGGTCGTGGAACTGGACCTTGTCCTCGATGAGGGCGTGCGTGCCGATGACGATGCCGGCCTCGCCGGTGACCAGGTCGAGCAGGGCCTGCCGCCGGGCCGCCGTGCCCATCGAGCCGGTGAGCAGGACGACCTTGGTGCCCTGGTCCGAGCCGCCGAGCATGCCGCCTTCGGCGAGGTCGCCCATCATCTCGGTGACCGACCGGTGGTGCTGCTGGGCGAGGACCTCGGTGGGGGCGAGCATCGCGGCCTGGCCGCCCGCGTCGACGACGGCGAGCATGGCGCGCAGGGCGACCAACGTCTTGCCCGAGCCGACCTCGCCCTGCAGCAGCCGGTGCATGGGGTGCTCGGTGGCCAGGTCGTCGAAGATCTCGGCGGAGACCTGGCGCTGGCCCTCGGTCAGGGTGAACGGCAGCCGGGCGTCGAAGGCGTCGAGCAGGCCTCCGGCGACGGGCTTGCGGGCCACGGCCGGGAGCTGGGCGTCGGCGTGCCGGCGGCGGGCCAGGGCGACCTGGAGGACGAAGGCCTCGTCCCACTTCAGCCGGGCGCGGGCGTCCTCGATGTCGGCCTTGGTGCGCGGCCGGTGGACCTTGCGCAGCGCCTCGGGCAGCGGCAGCAGTCCGCGGCCCTCCTGGAGGGCGGGCGGCAGCGGGTCGGTGACGGCCTCCCAGCCGGTGGCCTCCAGGGAGGCGAGCACCACGTCCACCGCGTTGGAGATCTTCCAGGACTCCATCTGGGCGCAGGCCGGGTAGAGCGGGATGAGCTGCTGGGCCCAGGCCTCGACGGCGTCCGCGCCGCTGTCCTTGCCGAGCATCTCGTAGGCGGGGTGCGACAGCTGGCGGACGTTGCGGAAGGTGCCGACCTTGCCCGCGAACATGCCGCGGCGCCCGGGCAGGAGCTCCTTCTGGTGGTGGTAGATCGACCGCCCGAAGAAGACCAGCTGCAGCCGCCCGCTGCCGTCGGTGAGCGTGACCTCCAGGCGCTGGCCCCGGCCGGCGTTGAACTTGTGCACGCGGGCGTCGGAGACCTGGGCGACGACCGTGACGTGCTCGTCCAGCGGCAGGTCGTTCAGCCGCGTGAGCTCACCGCGCTCGGCGTAGCGGCGCGGGTAGTGGTGCAGCAGGTCGCCGACCGTGTGCAGGCCGAGGTGCTCGGCCATCACTTTGGCGGTGTTGCCGCCGAGGCTCTTGTTGAGGGGCTCAGAGAGCAGCACGTTGTCTCCAGGGGCTCCGCCACGGGTTTTCGGCTGGGGGTCTGGGGGTTATCCCCCAGAGAACCGCAGCGCGGTGTTGCCGCCGAGGGTCTTCTTGAGGGGTTCGTCTAGGGCGGGCACATGCCCCATTGCACACCATGGGTGTGACAGTGCCGGTCAGGTGCGCATCATTCGATCCCGATGAGCAGCGGCGCGCACTGCCGGCCGCCGCGGTAGACGACGGTGTCCACGGCCAGGTGGGCGTCCCGCACGTGCCGTTCCAGGCGGTCCGCCACGGCGTCGGGGACCTCGTCGCCGAGGACGAGGGTGACCATCTCGCCGCCCGCCGCGAGCATCCGGTCCAGGACGGTCCCGGCGGTGGCGGCCAGGTCCTGTCCGATGACGGCGACGTCGCCGTCGATCAGGCCGAGGACGTCCCCGGCCTGGCAGACGCCGGCCATGGTCCAGGACTGCCGCTCGGCGACGGCGAGTTCCGCGTACCGGGTGGCGCCCGCGGCGGAGGTCATGGCGACGACGTCCTCGTCGAAGCGCCGGCCGGGCTCGTGGACGGCGAGGGCGGCGATGCCCTGGACCGGGGAGCGGGTGGGGATGACGGCGACGCGCACGCCCTCGGCGCGGGCCTGCTCGGCGGCGGCCGCGGCGGTGTGGCGCAGGTCGTCGTCGTTGGGCAGCAGCACCACCTCGCGCGCGTGGGCCCGGCGCACGGCCTGGACCAGCTCGCCGCTGGCGGGCGGCTCCCCGGGGCGCACGGCCACCACGGTCGCCCCGGCCTCCGTGCACAGCGTGGCCAGGCCCTCGCCGCGGACGACGGCGACCACGGCGCGCTGGACCCGCTCGCGGGTGCGGGTGCGCTCCTGGGCGGCGCCGCCGAAGTGGGTGATGCGGATCCGGTGGGGGCGCCCGGCGTCGATGCCCGCCTCGACGGCCGCTCCGGCGTCGTCGACGTGCACGTGGACGTTCCACAGCCCGTCGCCGCCCACGACGACCAGCGATTCGCCGAGCGCGTCCAGGCAGGTGCGCAGCCGGGCGACGGCCTCGTCGGCGGCCTCCAGCAGGTAGATCACCTCGAAGGCGGGCTCGGCGCCGGTGCCGGCGCCGCCGAAGTCGGCCCGGCAGCCCTCGGGGTGGTGCGCGCCCTCCGTCCACGCGCGCGTGGCCAGCGGTGCGGGCCCGGCGGTCTCCGGGCCGGGCGTGCCGCCCGCCAGGGCGCTGGACAGCGCGCCCAGCACCTCCACCAGGCCCCTGCCGCCCGCGTCGACCACGCCGGCCTTGCCGAGGACGTCGAGCTGGCGGGGGGTGGCCTCCAGGGCGGTGCGGGCGCCCTCGTACGCGGCGCGGGCGGTCTCCGCCGCGGCGGCGCCCGGGACGGCCGCGGCGGCCTCGGCGGCGGCCGCGGCCACGGTGAGCACGGTGCCCTCCACCGGGCGGGCCACGCCCTCGTACGCGGACTCCACCGCGCGCTCCAGGGCCCGGCGCAGCAGGGCGCCGCCCGTGCCGCCGTGGTGATCCTCGTCACCGGCGGAGGTCAGCACCTCGGCCATGCCGCGGAGCAGCTGGGCCAGGATCGTGCCGGAGTTGCCGCGGGCCCCTATGAGCGCGCCGTGGGCCATGGCCCGGACGGCCTCGGGGAGCCCGGGCCGGGAGCCGGGGCCGGTGGTGGCGTGGCCGTCGAAGGCGGCGTCCACGGCGCGGGCCGCGGACTCCACGGTCAGGTAGAGGTTGGTGCCGGTGTCCCCGTCGGCGACGGGGTACACGTTGATCGCGTCGATCTCCTCGCGGGCCCGGCCCAGCGCGTCCAGCGCCAGGGCGCACCAGGTGCGTACCGCGTCGGCGTCGAGCGTGTGCGGCACCTGGGTCCTCCTCGGACGGCTCGGGGCTGGGGCAGTGGGCAGCCTAGTCCGGCGTGGTTCCCGTCCCGGGCGGGGAAGGGCAGGCCGGGCGGGGTCCGGGCCGGTCATGGTAGTTTCGTTGTCCAGGAGCGGTCGTTGTATGCTGCTCCGGTTGCCTGACGAGAGTCAGGCTTTCCCTGGCAAGCCAAGTCACCATCGACCCGGCACGCTGGGATTTCCCGTAAGTGCATCTGAAGTCTTTGGAGTGACCCGTGGCTGCCAACTGCGACGTCTGCGGCAAGGGGCCGGGCTTCGGCAACAACATTTCGCACTCGCACCGCCGTACGTCCCGTCGCTGGAACCCGAACATCCAGCGTGTGCGTGCCGTGGTCGGTCGGACGCCGAAGCGCCTCAACGTCTGCACCTCGTGCATCAAGGCCGGCAAGGTCTCGCGCTAATCGCTAGCGCAGCCCCGCCGGTTGCCGAAGCCGGTCCACCTCGCGGTGGGCCGGTTTTTGCTTTGTCTGCGGGCTGTCCGTGGCTGGGCGCGCAGTTCCCCGCGCCCCTACGGGGCGCGGAACGTCCACCCGTGATCCACCGGCCCGATCCCCCCGCCCAGCGGGAAGCCGGCCGCAATCGCGCCCGTCACGTAGTCCTTGGCCCGGGTCACCGACTCGGGCACCGGATACCCCTTCGCGAGCCCCGAGGCGATCGCGCTGGCCAGCGTGCAGCCCGTCCCGTGCGTGTGGCGGTTCGGGTGGCGTACCGCCCGCAGCCAGTACTCCTCCTCGCCGTCCGTCAGGAGGTCCACCGCGTCCGGGCCGTCCAGGTGGCCGCCCTTGATGAGGGCCCACTCCGGGCCGAAGGCCAGCACGGCGTCCGCCGCTTTGCGCAGGTCCGCCTCGACCACCACGCGGACCCCGGTCAGCCAGGCGACCTCGTCCAGGTTGGGCGTGGCGACCGTCGCCAGCGGCAGCAGCCTGCCGCGGACCGCGTCGAGCGCCGACGCGGCCAGCAGCGGGGCGCCGTGCTTGGAGACGCCCACGGGGTCGACGACCACGGGCGCGTGCACCCCGGCCAGCAGACCGGCCACGGTCTCCACGAGCTCGGCCGAGGCGAGCATGCCGGTCTTGACCGCCTGGACGCCGATGTCGTCGACGACGCTGCGGAACTGGGCCCGCACCGTCTCGGCCGGCAGCGGCCAGGAGCCCTGGACGCCGCGGGAGTTCTGGGCGGTGACGGCGGTGACGACGCTCATGCCGTGCACGCCGAGGGCGAGCATCGTCTTCAGGTCGGCCTGGATGCCGGCGCCGCCGCCGGAGTCGGACCCGGCGACGGTGAGCACGCGTGGAGGTATCGGCATACGGCCGAATCTACAAGTCGCCCCGCTGGTCCTCGGCGTCCAGGTCCCCGAAGTGGTCCCAGCCGCCCGCCCGGTCCCAGGGGGCGCCGTCGACGGTGACCTGCGGCAGGGCGGAGGGGCTGACCACCTCGCCGATGACCTTCCAGCGGGCGGGCAGCTTCACGTCCGGCGGGAAAGTGGCCACGATGGCGTGGTCCTCTCCCCCGGTCAGCACCCACTGCAGCGGGTCGACGCCGACCGCCTGCCCGATGTCGGACATCTGCGTGGGCACGTCGATCGCGGCCGTGTGCAGGTCGATGCGGACCTTGCTGGCGTCGGCGATGTGCCCGAGGTCGGCGATCAGGCCGTCGCTGATGTCGGTCATGGCGGTGGCGCCGAGCGCCGCCGCGGCGGGACCGGCGTGGTACGGCGGCTCGGGGCGCCGGTGGGCCTCGACGAAGGCGCGGGGCGAGCGGAAGCCCCGGACGAGCACCGCGAGCCCGGCCGCGGACCAGCCCAGCCAGCCGGTCACGGCGACCACGTCGCCGGGCTGGGCGCCGGAGCGGGTGACCGGCTCGTGGTTGCGCAGGTCGCCCAGGGCCGTGATGGCCACCGTGATGGTCTCCCCGCGCACGACGTCCCCGCCGACCACGGCGGCCCCGGCGACCTGGCACTCGTCGCGGATGCCGTCCATCAGCTCCACGGGCCAGGTGGCGGGCAGTTCGGCGGGCACCACGAGGGCGAGCAGCACCGCGGTGGGCACCGCGCCCATGGCGGCGATGTCGGCCAGGTTCTGCGCGGCCGCCTTGCGGCCCACGTCGTAGGCCGTGGACCAGTCGCGGCGGAAGTGCCGCCCCTCCAGGAGGACGTCCGTACTGGCCACGACCCTGCGGTCGGGGGCGGCGACCACCGCGGCGTCGTCACCCGGCCCGAGCCGTACCGCCGGGGTGGTGGTGAGCCGGGAGGTGAGCTCTCTGATGAGCCCGAACTCCCCCAGCTCGCCCACGGTGCCTTTCACTGAGCTCCTCCTCGGAGTGTTCCGTTCCGGTGTCCTCACCGGGTGCTGCCGCGCCGCGCAGGCCGCGCGGGTCTCCCCTCAGCCTGCAGTGACGCGGTACCGTGGCGTCTCTTCTCCCCACATGATCCTCGTAGCCGCCCTGGAGGTTCCGTGGTACAGGCGTACATCCTGATCCAGACCGAGGTCGGCAAGGCGTCGACCGTGGCCGATGTCATCTCCAAGATCCCGGGGGTGATCCAGGCCGAGGACGTCACGGGTCCCTATGACGTGATCGTGCGCGCCCAGGCCGACACGGTGGACGACCTCGGCCGCATGGTGGTGGCCAAAGTCCAGCAGGTGGAGGGCATCACCCGCACGCTGACCTGCCCGGTCGTCCATATCTAGGTCCCCCGTATGCTCGGCCGGTGAAGTCTTCGCTCCGCCGGCCCCCCGGCCTGTCCGCTGTTGCCCTGCTGCTGACGGCCGTGGCCTGCTCGGCCCCGGGCGGGCCCGCGGCGCCGGCGGCACCCACGCCGCCGGCCGCCGAGGCCGCGCTCTGCCGGGCGCTGCACAAGGAACTGCCGGGGACCGTGGACGGCCGCGAGCGGCACGATCCGGTTCCCGCTTCGGACTTTACCGCCGCCTGGGGCAGCCGTCCGGCGATCGTCCTGCGCTGCGGGGTTCCGAAGCCGGAGCTGTTGCAGCGCAATCCGGGCGCGGACGCGGCGGAGATCAACGGTGTCGACTGGCTGCCCGAGAAGCAGTCCGACGGCAGCGTGCGCTGCACCACCACCCTGCGCGAGGCCTGGGTCGAGGTGACGCTGCCGAAGCAGGTCACCGGCGA
Organism: Streptoverticillium reticulum; assembly: GCF_047456005.1. NCBI lineage: Bacteria > Bacillati > Actinomycetota > Actinomycetes > Kitasatosporales > Streptomycetaceae > Streptomyces > Streptoverticillium reticulum. The sequence continues at coordinate 2,626,685 of NZ_CP179755.1, forward strand.
CGCCGGCGACATCGGTGCGCTGACCGATCTCGCCGACGCCGTCAAGAAGACGATCCCCGAGGGGATCATCTCCTAGCCGCTGCCTAGCGCAGGCCCGTCGGGCGGCGCAGCGCCGCCTGGACGAGGCGGTCGACCAGCTCCGCGTAACCCACGCCGCTCTCCTGCCACATGCGCGGGTACATGGAGATCGGGGTGAAGCCGGGCATGGTGTTGATCTCGTTGATGACGAACTCGCCGTCCTCGGTGAGGAAGAAGTCCGCCCGGACGAGGCCCTCGCAGGAGGCCGCGTCGAAGGCCCGTACCGCGAGCTCCTGGACGCGCCGGGTCTCGTCCTCGGTGAGCGGCGCGGGCACGATCCCGGCGGCCGAGTCGATGTACTTGGCCTCGAAGTCGTAGAAGTCGTGGGCCGTGACCGGGGGGATCTCGGCGGGCAGGCTGGCGCGCGGGCCGTCCTCGAACTCGAGCACCCCGCACTCGATCTCGCGGCCGCGCAGCAGCGACTCGACGATGATCTTGGGGTCGTGGCGCTGCGCCTCGGCGATGGCCTCGTCCAGGCCGGCGAGGTCGTCGACCTTGGTGATGCCCATGGACGAGCCGGCCCGGGCGGGCTTCACGAAGAGCGGCCAGCCGTGCTCGCCGGCGAAGTCCACGATCTTCTTGCGGGCGGCTGCGCCCTTTTCCCCTTCGGGGCCGGTCTGCCACTCGCGGGGGCGGATCACCGTGTACGGGCCGACGGGCAGTCCGAAGGAGGTGAAGACCCGCTTCATGTACTCCTTGTCCTGGCCGACGGCCGAGGCGAGCACGCCCGCGCCCACGTACGGGATGCCGGCCAGGTCGAGCATGCCCTGCAGGGTGCCGTCCTCGCCGTAGGGGCCGTGCAGCACGGGGAAGACGACGTCGACCTCGCCCAGCGCCTTGGGAACGGCGCCGGGTTCGGTGTAGACGACCTCACGGCTGTGCGGGGTGACGGGCAGCAGCACCGATCCGTCGGCCGAGTCGGCGAGCTGCTCGACGCTCGGCAGCGTGCGGTCGGCGATCGCCATCCGCTCGGGGTCGTCGGCGGTCAGCGCCCAACGGCCGTCGGTGGTAATGCCGATCGGCAGCACGTCGTACTTGGTCCGGTCGATGGCTCGCAGCACGGCGCCCGCGGTGACCACGGAGATGGCGTGCTCGGAACTGCGGCCGCCGAAGACGACCGCGACGCGCGGCTTGCGGCCGGTGCTCTGGGGGGAGGTCTCGCTGCTCATATCGCGTCGAGAGTACCTGCTGGGCGGGGATGCGTCAGTGCCGCTCGGGCTTGGCGCTGCGCGACATCAGTTCCTTGAGGGCCACCATGGGCGGCTTTCCCTCGTGCACGATGCCCACGACGGTCTCCGTGATCGGCATGTCGACATGATGACGCCGGGCCAGATCGAGCACGGATTCACAGGACTTGACGCCCTCGGCGGTCTGCTTGGTGACCGCGATCGTCTCGGCGAGGGTCATCCCGCGGCCGAGGCCGGCGCCGAAGGTGCGGTTGCGCGACAGCGGCGAGGCACAGGTGGCCACGAGGTCGCCCATGCCCGCGAGACCGGCGAAGGTGTGCGCGTCGGCACCCATGGCCAGGCCCAGCCGGGTCGTCTCGGCCAGACCGCGGGTGATGAGCGAGGCCTTGGCGTTGTCGCCGAGCCCCATGCCGTCGGCGATGCCCACCGCGAGCGCGATGACGTTCTTGACGGCGCCGCCGAGTTCGCAGCCGACCACGTCGGTGTTGGTGTACGGGCGGAAGTACGCGGTGTGGCAGGCCGCCTGGAGGCGCCGGGCCACGGACTCGTCGCGGCAGGCGACCACGGCGGCGGCGGGCTGCCGGGCGGCGATCTCCTTGGCGAGGTTGGGGCCGGTGAGGACGGCGACCCGCTCGGGGCCGACCTTGGCGACCTCCTCGACGACCTCGCTCATCCGCTTGGCGGTGCCGAGTTCGACGCCCTTCATCAGGGAGACGAGCACGGTGCCGGGGGCCAGCAGGGGCTCCCACTCGGTGAGGTTGGCGCGCAGCGTCTGCGACGGCACGGCGAGGACGGTGAAGTCCGCGTCGCGGGCGGCCTCCGCGGGATCGGTGGTGGCCCGGATGCCCGTGGGGAGTTCGACGCCGGGAAGGTAGTCGGGGTTGGTGCGGCCGGTGTTGAGGGCTTCGACGAGCGAGGCGCGGCGGCCCCACATCGTCACCTCGCAGCCCGCGTCGGCGAGGACCATCGCGAAGGCGGTGCCCCAGGAGCCGGTGCCGAAGACGGCGCAGCGCGTCACTTGCTGTCCTCCTGGTCCTTCCGGCGGGCAGCGGCGCGCGCCTTCTTGTGGTTGTACGGTTCTGCAGGGACGGGCTCGTCGCGGAGTTCGGCGAGGAGTTCGGTGATGGCCGCCATGATCTTCTCGGTGGCCGCGCGCAGCACCTCGGCCGTGGGCTCCTGCCCGTAGAAGGCGGAGAGGTCGACGGGCGGACCGGCCAGCACCTTGAGGGTCTTGCGGGGGAAGAGCCGCAGCTTCTTCTCCTTCGCGTACGGCGGCATCGCCTCGTTGGCGCCCCACTGGGCGACCGGGATGACCGGGGCACGGGTGAGCAGGGCGACGCGGGCGGCACCCGTCTTGCCCTCCATGGGCCACATGTCGGGGTCGCGGGTGAGGGTGCCCTCGGGGTAGAAGGCCACGCACTCGCCCTTGTTGATGGCGTCGACCGCGTTCCGGAACGCGGTCGCGGCGTCGGCGCTCTCGCGGTAGACGGGGATCTGCCCGGTGCCGCGCAGTATCGCGCCGACGAAGCTGCCCCTGAACAGTGCGGCCTTGGCCAGGAAGCGGGGCACGCGCCCGGTGTTGTACTGGTAGTGCGCGTAGGACAGCGGGTCGAGATACGAGTTGTGGTTGACGGCCGTGATGAATCCGCCGTCCGCCGGAATGTGCTCCATTCCACGCCAGTCCCGCTTGAACAGAACCACGAGCGGCGGTTTTGCCAACACCGCGGCAAGGCGGTACCAGAAGCCGATTCTGCGGCGGGACACTCGGTCACCCTTCTCTTGGGACATGGATCCGGCACGGGCCGGTAACGCACCCGGGGCCGGACAAGTGTCGCCCCAGGTGCCCGGTCTGTCGAGAACACCGTAACCCCGCGCTCCGCGGGCGGCCGCGGCAGCGGCGAGAATGGGACCGGAGCGAAGAGAGGGGGACGGGTGCGCTGGACTCTGGTGGTGCCGGTGAAGTCGCTGGCCCTGGCCAAGAGCCGCCTCGGGGTTGCGGGCCCGGGGCGCCCGCCGCGGCCCGCGCTGGCCCTGGCGTTCGCCCTGGACACCGTGGAGGCCGCACTGGCGTGCCCGGTGGTGCGGGGTGTGGCGGTCGTCACGGACGACCCGCTGGCAGGCGCCGGACTGGCCGCCCTGGGCGCCCGGGTGCTGCCCGAGCCGCCGGGGGGCGGCGGGCTGAACGCGGCGCTGGCACACGGCGCGCGGAGCGTACGGGAACGGCTCCCGGACGGCGCGGTGGCCACACTCAATGCGGACCTTCCGGCACTCCGGCCCGCAGAACTCGAGCGGGTACTCGAGCGTGCCGCGGAATTCCCGCGCGCATTTCTCGCGGATGCCGCGGGAATCGGTACGACCCTGCTGGCCGCGGCCCCCGGAATGGAATTGGCTCCGGCGTTCGAGGGCCGTTCGCGCGCCCGGCACCGGGCTTCCGGGGCACGGGAGATCCTGCTCGACGGCGTGGATTCCGTGCGCCGCGACGTGGACACGGAAGTCGATTTGCGGGCCGTTCTCGCGCTGGGCACGGGGCCGCGCACGGCGGCGGTGGCCGGACCGCTGCGGTCCGGCGCGGGGCGCGCCAGGGCATAGGCTGGACGGCATGCAGGCCACCGCGTTCACCTTCGATCCCCAGACCCGGTCCGGGAGCGTTCTCCTGGATGACGGCACGCCGGTGCCGTTCGGCGCGGCCGCGTTCGACGCGGGGGGCCTGCGGCTGCTTCGGGCGGGGCAGCGGGTGCGGATCGAGTTCGCCGCGCCCGAAGGCGGCTCCGGGGAGCGCCGTGTGACTTTGGTGACGTTGCAGACGTTTTGACGTTTGTGCGTCGACTGCGGGTCGGCTCGGGCTGATCGCGCAGTTCCTCGCGCCCCTTCGGGGCACAACGCACCGCGGGCCGGCCTCCCCTTCAGGGAGACCGGCCCGGCGGTGACGCCGTTGCGTCCGCTGCCTACTTCTTCTTGGCAGTGGTCTTCTTGGCGGTGGTCTTGCGCGCCGTCGTCTTCTTGGCCGGAGCCTTGACCGCGGCGGCCTTCTTCGCCGGAGCGGTCTTCTTCGCCACGGTCTTCTTGGCGGTGGTCTTCTTCGCCACGGTCTTCTTGGCGGTGGTCGCCGCCTTCTTGGCCGTGGTCTTCTTCGCCGTGACCTTCTTCGCCGCGGTGGTCTTCTTCGCGGTCACTGCCTTCTTGGCGGTGGTCTTCTTCGCGGCCGCCTTCTTGGCCGTGGCCTTCTTCGCAGCGGCCTTCTTCACGGCCGTGCCGCCCGAAAGGCTGCCCTTGGGCGCCTTCTTGACGGCGACCTCGCCGCCCTTCGGGAGCTTCTTGGTACCGGCCACCAGGTCCTTGAAGCCCTGGCCCGCACGGAAGCGGGGCACCGAGGTCTTCTTGACCCGCACGCGCTCGCCCGTCTGCGGGTTGCGGGCGTAACGGGCCGGGCGGTCGACCTTCTCGAACGAGCCGAAACCGGTGACCGAAACACGGTCGCCGGCGCACACCGCGCGGACAATCGCGTCCAGCACCGCGTCGACCGCGTCCGCGGCCTGCTGCCGGCCACCGACCTTGTCGGCAATCGCTTCAACGAGCTGCGCCTTGTTCACGTCTTCCCCTTCGGAGACTTCGCCGGAAAGTGTTCCAGCTTTTTTCGCACGTTAGGCAGATATATACCGCAAATCAAACACGAAACGGTCTAATCACCCTTGTGCCGCAACGAACCCGACCCGTCACGGAGTTCCGTCGGTGCCGCGCTCTGAAGGGAAACGGCCCTCGTCGAGGTCGTTCATCAGCCGGTCCAGACGCCTTGCCGCGCCTGAGAGATCGTGCTTCGCCGAAGCCGTGATGGCCAGCAGCTGCCTGGACAGTGCCACCCGTACGTCCTCGGGGACTTGCAGTGCGCGCACCCTCGAGTGCGCTTCCTTCATTCGGTCGGCGACAAGCCGGTAGAGCTCGAGTTGGCTGTCGCGTTCCATGCACCGATTGTGCCATCTGAGGCGAGTTGTCGCTTCACGGGGCCTCAACAAAGCGGTGCGCCCCCTGTCCGAAGACAGGGGGCGCATCATGCCAAACCCCGGGTGAGCAGCGAAAATCCGGGGTCCCGAAGCGGGGGTACGGACTGGGCCGAATGAGCTCGAATGGGCCTCAGACGACGGTCGTCGAGGGCTTGAACGCGGGCCTGGCGGCCTCGTACCCGGCGATGTCCGCCTCGTGCCGGAGGGTCAGTCCGATGTCGTCCAGACCCTCCAGGAGTCGCCACCGGGCGTTGTCGTCAAGGTCGAAACCGGCCGTGATGCCCTCGGCCCGTACCTCGCGCGCGACGAGATCGACCGTCACCTCGGCGGTGGGGTCGGCCTCGGTGAGCTCCCACAGCCGTTCCACGGTGTCCTGCGGCAGGATCACGGTCAGCAGGCCGTTCTTGAGCGAGTTGCCGCGGAAGATGTCGGCGAACCGGGAGGAGACCACGACGCGGAAGCCGTAGTTCTGCAGGGCCCACACGGCGTGTTCGCGCGAGGAGCCGGTGCCGAAGTCCGGTCCGGCGACCAGCACCGAGGCGCCTGCGCGCTCGGGCCGGTTGAGCACGAACTGCGGGTCCTTGCGCCAGGCCTCGAAGAGCCCGTCCTCAAAACCGTCCCGGGTGACTTTTTTCAGCCAGTGCGCAGGGATGATCTGGTCGGTGTCGACGTTGCTGCGGCGCAGCGGAACGGCCCGGCCGGTGTGCGTGGTGAAGGCTTCCATGGTGGCTCAGACCCCCGTGGTGGCAGTGACGTCGGACAGGTCGGCCGGCGAGGCGAGCCGGCCCAGCACGGCGGTGGCGGCGGCCACCTGGGGCGAGACGAGGTGGGTGCGGCCGCCCTTGCCCTGCCTGCCCTCGAAGTTGCGGTTGGAGGTCGACGCCGACCGCTCGCCGGGCGCGAGTTGGTCGGGGTTCATGCCCAGGCACATCGAGCAGCCCGCGTGCCGCCACTCGGCGCCCGCCGCGGTGAACACCTTGTCCAGGCCCTCGTCGACCGCCTGCAGGCCCACCCGTACCGAGCCGGGGACGACCAGCATCCGCACCCCGTCGGCCACCGCGCGGCCGCGCAGCACGTCCGCCGCGGCGCGCAGGTCCTCGATGCGGCCGTTGGTGCACGAGCCCACGAAGACGGTGTCCACGCGAATGTCGCGCAGCGCCTGACCCGCCGTCAATCCCATGTATTCCAGGGCCCGTTCGGCCGCGCTGCGCTCGGACGGGTCGGTGTACGAGGCCGGGTCGGGAACCGACGCCGACAGGGGTGCGCCCTGGCCCGGGTTGGTGCCCCAGGTGACGAACGGGGTCAGCGTGGAGGCGTCGATGACGACCTCGTGGTCGAACACCGCGTCGTCGTCGGTGCGCAGGGTGCGCCAGTAGGCGACGGCGTCGTCCCAGTCCGCGCCCCGGGGGGCGTGCGGGCGGTCCTTGAGGTACGCGAAGGTGGTGTCGTCGGGGGCGATCATGCCGGCCCGGGCGCCCGCCTCGATGGACATGTTGCACACCGTCATCCGGGCCTCCATCGACAGCTTCTCGATGGCGGGGCCGCGGTATTCGATGACGTAGCCCTGGCCGCCGCCGGTGCCGATACGGGCGATGACGGCCAGGATCAGGTCCTTCGCCGTGACGCCGTCGGGCAGTTCGCCCTCGACCGTCACCGCCATCGTCCTGAACGGGGCCAGCGGGAGCGTCTGGGTGGCCAGGACGTGCTCGACCTGGCTGGTGCCGATGCCGAACGCGAGGGCGCCGAAGGCGCCGTGGGTGGAGGTGTGGCTGTCGCCGCAGACGACCGTCGTGCCGGGCTGGGTCAGCCCCAGCTGGGGTCCCACCACGTGGACGACGCCCTGCTCGACGTCGCCCAGCGGGTGCAGCCGCACGCCGAACTCGGCGCAGTTGGCGCGCAGGGTCTCCAGCTGGGTGCGGGAGACGGGGTCCGCGATGGGCTTGTCGATGTCGAGGGTCGGGGTGTTGTGGTCCTCGGTGGCGATGGTGAGGTCGAGCCGGCGGACCTTCCTGCCGGACTTGCGCAGGCCGTCGAAGGCCTGCGGGCTGGTCACCTCGTGGAGCAGGTGCAGGTCGATGAAGAGCAGATCGGGTTCGCCCTCGGCGCGCGTGACGACGTGGTCGTCCCAGACCTTCTCCGCGAGTGTCCGTCCCATCGCTGTCCCATTCGTCGGTTCGTGGGTGGTGTCCGTCCAGAGTGGCGCGTCTCGCGGAAATGTGAACTTGCGTTTCACAGTGTGAGACGTGAGTATCGTTTCATGGACAACACCAATGGCCCCTCGAGCGGTGTGGGCGTACTCGACAAGGCAGCCCTCGTGCTGAGCGCTCTGGAGGCCGGTCCTGCGACCCTCGCCGGGCTGGTCACCGCGACCGGTCTCGCGCGCCCGACCGCGCACCGGCTGGCGGTCGCCCTGGAGCACCACCGGATGGTGGCGCGCGACATGCAGGGCCGGTTCGTCCTCGGCCCCCGGCTGAGCGAGCTGGCCGCCGCCGCGGGCGAGGACCGGCTGCTGGCCATGGCCGGGCCCGTGCTCACGCACCTGCGCGACGTGACGGGCGAGAGCGCGCAGCTCTACCGGCGCCAGGGCGACATGCGCATCTGCGTCGCCGCGGCGGAACGGCTGTCCGGATTGCGGGACACGGTGCCCGTGGGCTCGACGCTGCCGATGAAGGCGGGGTCTGCTGCGCAGGTGCTGATGGCCTGGGAGGAGCCGGAGCGGCTGCACCGCGGGCTCCAGGGGGCGCGGTTCACGGCGACGGCGCTGTCCGGCGTGCGGCGGCGCGGCTGGGCCCAGTCCATCGGCGAGCGCGAGCCGGGCGTCGCCTCGGTGTCGGCGCCGGTGCGGGGGCCGTCGAACCGGGTGGTCGCGGCCGTGTCGGTCTCCGGGCCGATCGAGCGGCTGACCCGCCACCCCGGGCGGATGCACGCCCAGGCGGTGCTGGACGCGGCGGCGCGGCTGACGGAGTCCCTGCGCCGTAACGGGTGAGGGTCCCCTGGGGGTGGGCGGTCACCCTGGTCTTCTGTCGGCTGCGGGCCGGTGGGGGTTGCTCGCGCAGTTCCCCGCGCCCCTGACGGGGCGCGGCCCACTTCGGTTGTGCCCACCGGGCAGCAACCACCCCGCCTCAGCCGAACGTGCGCGGTCCCTTCACCCGTAGGGTCAGCCGGGTCAGGGCCCCTTGGGCCCTGATGTCCAGGGATTCCGCCAAGGACCGCGCCAGCCACAGCCCGTCCTCCGTCCCCGGCCGCTCCCCCGGCGGGCGGTAGCCCGCGAACATCGGTGCCGGAACCGGGGCAAGCCCCGTGCACAGGAGCTCGTAGACGAGCTGTCCCGGCTCCTCCCAGGCCCGGAGGGCCACCCGGGTGCCCGCCGGCGCCAGCAGGTACCCCGCGGCCTCGCAGACGGCCAGGACGGCCAGCCCCAGCCGTTCCCCGCGCAGACCCGCCGCAACGGCTCTCTCGCGGGCGAACAGCCGCACCGTGGCCGCCGTGGCCGTCGGGCCCGTCCGCGCCGCCCCTGCGGGCGCAGGGGCCCGCGGCGGGGCCACCCCGGCCGCGTAGGCCGCCGGCTCGGCGTAGCCGGTGCACGGGATCAGGCGCCGGCCGTCCAGCCGGGCCGGGTGCGTGGCACAGGCGGCCCGGGCCACGTCCGCCGGGACGTTCCTGGTGTCGTACGGGCAGATCATCCACACCGGCAGCCCGGCCAGCAGCACGTTGAGCCCGGACTCCATGCGCTTCCACTCCGCGACCTGGCGCGCGGACCTCCCGCACCACACCGGCTCCGCGAGCACCCGCGTGCGGCGCCCGGGGCGGGCGCGGCGGTCGTGGTAGCGCAGGAAGGCCGAGACGCGCTCCACGGGCCGGCGCCCGAAGTACGCGGTCTCGGCGGTGTCCAGCGCGTGCGCCCGCTCCCCCAGGGCCCGCCGGAGCAGGTCGATGTTGGCGGGCGTCGTGGCGGCCAGCACGGGCTCCCCCGCCGCCAGCCCGTCCCGGACGAACGGCACCGCCGTCGCCAGGAACTCCGCGTCGGTGCCGTACAGACATGCATGGTGCACGAATCCGTCAGCAGGCATGGGCCGCCGCCCCCAGCCGGAGGCCCGGGGTGCGGTCCCAGCCGATCATCGTGATGACGTGCAGCAGGTGCGGCAGCAGCCCGGTGAGCTCGACCGTGCAGTGCCGGGCGGCACGGGCCCGGGCGAAGGTCATCAGCAGCCGCAGGCCCGCCAGGTCCAGGAACTCCACCCGGGACATCTCCAGCCGCACGTCCTCGCGGACGGCCGCCACCGAGCGCAGCGCGTCCCGCAGGCGGGGGTGGGCCCCGGCGTCGACCACGCCCTCGATGCGCAGGCCCTGCGGCCGGTAGGTGCGGACCACGACGAGGTCGGCCGTGCGGACCAGCGGGTCCGCCTCGACGCTGCCGGCGTGCGCCGATTCGAGGGCGTCCGGTGCGCCCGGCCCGCAGCGGCGCAGGTCGTACTGGCAGACGGCCAGTGCCCGGCCGGAGCCGAACTCCCCGTCCAGCAGCGCCTCGTACTCCAGCAGCCGCTGGAGGTCCGGCACCCCGTCCGCGCAGAGGTCCCCCGCGACGCGCAGCGCGCGGCGCCCCTCGGCCTGCGACCGGTCGGCCGCCGTGCGCAGCCGCGCGAGCACGGCCGCGGGCTCGAACCGCCCCTCGGCGGTGAGGAATTCGGCGAGCGCGACCACTTCGAGCCGCCCGGCCGGCACGGCGGGCACGCCCGCGGGGCGGCACCGCCGGAGCAGGGCGTCGGGTCCGGGCGGGGCCGGCTCCGCGGTGAGGTAGAGGATCTTGTCGTCCGCGTCCAGGCCCCCCAGGACGAAGTCCCGCAGGACCGAGGCCCGCTCCTCGTCCGACGTGAACAGCAGACATGCGTGGTCGCCGGGCCGGAGGTCACCGACGTGGACGCGGCGGCGCACGCCATGGGCATGGACCATGCGGGGATTATCGCGCCGCCCCCGATACCGCGGAAGGGCGCACGAAAAAATGCCCTCCGCCGAAGCGAAAGGCATTCTTTCCTCTTGTACCCCCGACCGGATTCGAACCGGCGCTACCGCCTTGAGAGGGCGGCGTGCTAGGCCGCTACACAACGGGGGCCTGCTTTTCGTCCCGAAGATTTCGGAACAAAACGCGCTGGGCTACCAGGACTCGAACCTAGACTAAATGAACCAGAATCACTCGTGCTGCCAATTACACCATAGCCCATGGTGGTTTCAACCAGTACCCCCGACCGGATTCGAACCGGCGCTACCGCCTTGAGAGGGCGGCGTGCTAGGCCGCTACACAACGGGGGCCCTAGCGATCCCTTTTGAGGTTTCCCCCTCCAGGAATCAGTACCCCCGACCGGATTCGAACCGGCGCTACCGCCTTGAGAGGGCGGCGTGCTAGGCCGCTACACAACGGGGGCTTGCACTGCGCTTTTGCTTCTTGCTTCGTTCCGAAGCTTATCAAGAGAATTCGAAGCGATTTTCTCTTGCTGGGGTACCAGGACTCGAACCTAGACTAAGGGAACCAGAAACCCTCGTGCTGCCAATTACACCATACCCCACCGTAACTCCACCCCCCGGAAGGGGTCTTGTCCGGCTTGCGCCCTCCGCTCCGGCCTCTCGGCCCTCTCGGGCGGCGCAGGAAGAACATTACCCGAAGGTGGACGGGGCTCCAAAATCGATAACTCCGCGCAGCAGCAGGGGCAGCTCACCGAGCCCTCCGATCCGCCGCACCCCCTCCGGAACGACCGCCTCCGCGGCCTCGCCCGTACGGTCCAGCCACACGCCGTGCAGCCCGGCGTCCCGGGCCGCGACGGCGTCCGTCCACAGCTGGTCGCCCACGTAGACGACCTGGCCGGGGGCCAGGCACAGGGCCGCGCAGGCGGCGCGGAAGGCGCGCGGGTCGGGCTTGGCCCGTCCGATCCGGTCGGCGCACAGCACGCGTTCGAAGCGGCGGCGGACTCCCAGGGTGCGCAGCTTGCGCTTCTGGTGCCTGGTGGCGGAGTTGGAGAGCACCGCCTGCCGGTAGAGCGGGGCGAGGGCGTCCAGGGCGGGGCGGGCGTCCGGGAAGAGGGTCCAGGCGGCCTCGTAGTGCGCGATGTAGCGGGCGAACCAGGCGTCGGCCTCCGCGTCGCCCAGCGGGGCGCCCAGGAAGGCGCGTGCGCGCTCGCGGCGGTGTTCCCGGAAGCCGAGCTCGCCGGCGAGGAAGCGGGCGAACTGGACTTCCATCACGTCGCGCCACAGCCGCCAGGCCGACTCGGCCCCGCCGTCGCCGAGGGCGACGCCCTCGGCCTCCAGATGCCGCAGCACCCCACGGCGGTCGGACCCCGTGTAGTCGAAGAGGGTGTCGTCGACGTCCCACAGCACTGCGCGTACGGCCATGCTTCCGACGGTAGAAGCCCGAGGGGCCCGGCCGCCAGGATCGGCGGCCGGGCCCCTCGGGCACGGCGTGCACGGAGTGGACCGCGCGTCAGCGCTCCAGCTTCGCCAGCGCGGCGTCCACGCGCGCCAGCGTGCGCTCGCGTCCCAGGACCTCCAGGGACTCGAACAGCGGGAGGCCGACCGTGCGGCCGGTGACGGCGACGCGGACCGGGGCCTGGGCCTTGCCGAGCTTCAGGCCGTGCTCCTCGCCGGCGGCGACGACTGCGGCCTTGAGCGCGTCCGCGGTCCAGTCGCAGGCGGCCAGCTTCTCGCGGGCCGTGCGCAGCAACGCGTCCGAGCCCTCCTTCATCGCCTTCTGCCAGGACGCCTCGTCCTCGACGGGCTCGTCCAGGAAGAGGAAGTCGACGTTGGCGGTGATGTCGGAGAGCACCGTGAGGCGGGTCTGGGCGTGCGGCGCGATGGCCTCCCAGGCGGCCCGGTCGAACTGCTCCGGTGCCCAGGGGGCGTGCGGGGCGCGCAGCCACGGGCCGCAGGCGTCGGCGAACGCCTTCGGCTCCAGGCGGCGGATGTGGTCCGCGTTGACGGCCTCGCACTTCTTGAGGTCGAAGCGGGCCGGGTTGGCGTTGACGTCCTTGATGTCGAACGCCGCGACCATCTCGTCCATCGTGAAGATGTCCTGGTCGGCGGAGAGCGACCAGCCCAGCAGCGAGAGGTAGTTGAGCAGGCCCTCGCGCAGGAAGCCGCGCTCCCGGTAGAGGTTCAGGGAGGACTGCGGGTCGCGCTTGGAGAGCTTCTTGTTGCCCTCGCCCATCACGTACGGCAGGTGCCCGAACTGCGGGACGCTGCCGTTGCCCACGCCGATCTCGGCCAGGGCGCGGTAGAGGGCGATCTGCCGCGGGGTGGAGGAGAGCAGGTCCTCGCCGCGCAGGACGTGGGTGATCTCCATCAGGGCGTCGTCGACGGGGTTGACGAGCGTGTAGAGCGGCGCGCCGTTGGCCCGGACGATGCCGAAGTCCGGCACGTTCTCCGGGGTGAAGGTGAGCTCGCCGCGCACCAGGTCGGTGAAGGTGATCGGCGCGTCGGGCATCCGGAAGCGGACGATGGGCTCGCGGCCCTCGCCCTCGTACGCGGCGACCTGCTCGGCGGTCAGCTCGCGGCACTGGCCGTCGTAGCCGGACGGCTTGCCTGCGGCGCGGGCGGCCTCGCGGCGGGCGTCGAGCTCCTCGGTGGTGCAGTAGCACTTGTACGCGAAGCCGCGCTCCAGCAGCCTGTCCGCGACGTCCCGGTAGGTGTCCATCCGCTGCGACTGGCGGTACGGCGCGTAGGGGCCGCCCACCTCGGGGCCCTCGTCCCAGTCCAGGCCCAGCCAGCGCATGGCGTCCAGGAGCTGCTCGTACGACTCCTCGGAGTCGCGCGCCGCGTCGGTGTCCTCGATGCGGAAGACCAGGGTGCCACCGTGGTGCCGGGCGAACGCCCAGTTGAACAGGGCGGTCCGGACCAGGCCCACGTGGGGGTTGCCGGTCGGGGAGGGACAGAAACGTACGCGGACGGATCCGTTAGCCACGCTTGATCACCTTGTTGGTGAGAGTGCCGATGCCTTCGATGGTGACGGCGACCTCGTCGCCGACGTTGAGGGGTCCGACCCCGGCCGGGGTGCCGGTGAGGACGACGTCGCCGGGGAGCAGCGTCATCGCCTCGGTGATGTGGACGATCAGGTCCTCGACGGAGCGCACCATGTCGCTCGTCCGGCCCAGCTGGCGCTGTTCGCCGTTGACGGTGCACATGATGCCGAGGTTCGCCGGGTCCTCGATCTCGGTCTCGATCCACGGGCCGAGCGGGCAGGAGGTGTCGAAGCCCTTGGCCCGGGCCCACTGCTGCTCGCGCCGCTGGACGTCGCGCGCGGTGAGGTCGTTGGCGCAGGTGTAGCCGAGGACGACGTCCTTGACGCGCTCGCGCGGGACCTCGCGGCACATGCGGCCGATGACGACGGCGAGCTCGGCCTCGTGGTGCAGCTCGCTGGAGAAGGAGGGGTAGGCGATGGGGTCGCCCGGGCCGATCACCGCGGTGGACGGCTTGAAGAAGGTGACGGGCACCTCGGGGACGTCGTTCCCCAGTTCTGCGGCGTGCTCGGCGTAGTTGCGGCCGATGGCGACGACCTTGTTGGGCAGCACCGGCGGCAGCAGCCGCACCTTGCTCAGCGGGATCTTCTTCCCTGAGCGCTCGAACTCGGCGAAGGGATGTCCCTTGATGATGTCGAGGACGGGGCCGCCTTCGGTGGAGGCGTCCCCCTCCACGACGCCGAAAGCGACGTTGCCGTCGATGGAGAACCTGGCGATGCGCACGGGAAGCCTGTGCCCCTTTTTGTCTTGTCCGGCCGGAATCTGGAACCCCAGGCTATCGCGGGGGTGCGCAGGCGGCCCGTGCGCGGCCGGGGGTCAGTCCTGCGGCACCTGGACGACGGGAGCCGTCATCAGGACCGTGCGCCGCGGATTGGCGGTCACCTGGGGCAGCTGCAGGGCGTGCTGCGGGCGGTCGGCCTCGGCGACGCCCAGCCCGGCGGCGTCCTCGAGGTGGGCCAGCGTGGTGCGGCGCGGGTTGGCGGTCTTCACTGACTTCACTGAGGGCCTCGCGTTGTCCTTCTCGCGGTTGTGTAAAGGACCAGGCTAGGCGCGTCCCTCCCCACGGAGTCGCCCGGCAAGTCATGGGTTTCCTGTGAGTTTGCTCACGAGGAAGCCCGGAAATGCCGCATAACGGACGCTCACCCCACGGCCGCGAAACGGACATTGGGGGGCTGAATCAGACGTTCCGCTCCTGATCATGGCGACTGGGACAGGACCCTGCGACCAGCACCGGACTGACGACTCATCGCCAAAAGTCCGAATTGAGCAAACCGATATTCGACAGTGAGTGACGATGCCGGATACGCCGCGTAGTGGCATGTGCGACCCGGACCACCGGCCTTGTTGGGAGATCGGGCACTGTGCTGGAATTCCGGGGACCGCCAGGGGGGCACCGCGGTCCCCCCACGACTCGACACCGTCCCTCCGCTTGCGGCGGGGCGCCTGGTCCAGAGGTTGCGACGCTAGTGCAGGGACGTTTCAAGAGGGATGGCAGCGCTGCGGCGGAGCCGGAGCCGCGCGGTGCGACCGACCGCGGCACTCCGCCCGACGCGCCGAACGCGACGCCGGACGGCGCCGAGGCCGCCGAGCAGCCGCAGGCCAAGGAGCCGAGCGGAACGGGCTCACGAATAGCCCTGCGCAACTGGCGCATCAGTACCCGTCTGGTGTCCCTGCTCGCCCTCCCGGTCGTCGCCGCGACGACCCTGGGCGCCCTGCGCATCGACACCTCGCTGCAGAAGGTCGACCAGCTCGACCACATGAAGCTCCTGACGGAGATGACCGGCAAGGCGACCCAGCTCGCCGACGCGCTCCAGCAGGAGCGCGACCAGTCGGCGGGCCCGATCATCTCGGGCAACCCCAAGGACGACAAGGTCCTCGCCTCCCGGCAGAAGGCCGACCGGGCCATCGACGCGTTCCGCCAGACCACGGCGAAGGTCAAGCCGAACGACCCCACGATGGTCGGCGTGACGACCACCCTGGTCGACATCTCCAAGCAGCTGGACAAGATCAAGGAAATCCGGCAGAGCGCCTACACGGACAAGGACTTCCTCTCCCAGTCCGTCAACAACTACGACGGCCTGATCAACTCGCTGCTGACCCTGTCCCAGGACATGGCCCAGGCCACCAGCGACAGCGACATGATCACCGCGACCCGCGCGCTGGCCACGTTCTCCGCCGCCAAGGAGTACGCGTCCATCCAGCGGGCCGTGATCAGTGCCGCCCTGGCCCGCCCCGGCGGCGCCGCCCTCTCGGCCAACGACCGGCAGTACGGCAAGTCCGCGCTGGACGCCGAGGACGAGGCGATGCGCCGCTTCACGGCCATCGACGCCAACAACTCGGCCTCCCTGCTCAAGGCGCTCAACGGCGGCATCCCCGACATCACCTCGGCGAACACCTTCGCCGAGCGCGTCCTGGGCAAGGCCGACGGCCTGAAGAGCGAGCCCAAGAGCTACCTGGACTGGTACGACCAGGACAGCGTGAAGCTCGAGGAAATGGCCAAGATCGAGACCACGCTCCTCACGGAGATGGACCAGAAGGCCGCCGACCTGAAGGACGAGGCCAACCAGGAGGCCATCCTCAACGGTGCGCTGATCGTCCTCGTCCTCGGCATCTCCCTCGTCGGCGCCTTCGTCGTGGCCCGCTCCATGGTGCGCTCGCTGCGCCGGCTGCAGGACACCGCGACCCGGGTCGCCCAGGACCGTCTGCCGGAGCTCGTCAAGCAGCTGTCCGAGACCGACCCGCAGGACGTCGACACGTCCGTGGAGTCCGTCGGCGTGCACAGCCGCGACGAGATCGGCAAGGTGGCCGCGGCGTTCGACCACGTGCACCAGGAAGCGGTCCGGCTCGCCGCCGAGCAGGCCCTCCTCCGGGGCAACGTCAACGCGATGTTCACCAACCTCTCGCGCCGCAGCCAGGGCCTCATCCAGCGTCAGCTCTCGCTCATCTCCGAGCTCGAGAGCCGCGAGGCGGACCCGGACCAGCTGTCCTCGCTCTTCAAGCTCGACCACCTCGCGACCCGTATGCGCCGTAACGGCGAAAACCTCCTCGTCCTCGCGGGCGAGGAGCCCGGCCGCCGGTGGACCCGGCCCGTGCCGCTCGTCGACGTGCTCCGCGCCGCCGCGTCCGAGGTGGAGCAGTACGAGCGCATCGAACTCAGCGGCGTGCCGCCGACCGAGGTCGCCGGCCGCGTCGTCAACGACCTCGTGCACCTGCTCGCCGAGCTGCTCGAGAACGCGACCTCGTTCTCGTCCCCGCAGACCAAGGTCAAGGTCACCGGTCACGCGCTGCCCGACGGGCGCGTGCTCGTCGAGATCCACGACACCGGCATCGGCCTGTCGCCCGAGGACCTCGCGTCCATCAACGAGCGGCTCGCCAGCCCGCCGACCGTGGACGTCTCCGTCTCGCGGCGCATGGGTCTGTTCGTGGTCGGCCGCCTGTCCCTGCGACACGGCATCCGCATCCAGCTGCGCCCGTCCGACTCGGGCGGCACCACCGCGCTCGTCATGCTGCCGGTCGACGTGGCCCAGGGCCACAAGAAGCCGGCACCGGGTGCGCAGGGCGGTCCCGGCGGCAAGGGCGGCCTCCCGGCCGGTCCGGCCGGCGGTCCCGGCCAGCGGCGCGAGGTGCCGGGCAGCGGTCCGCGCCCGGCGCTGGGCGGCGGCCGTGGCGCGACGCCGGGCGGCCTGCCGACCCGCGGTGGTGCCGGCCTCGGCCCGAGCGGCGGTGCCGCGGCGGGCAGCCTCTTCGACACCTCACCGCGTGGCGGTGCGGGCCGCAAGGGCGGCGCCGTGCCGCCTCCGGCGGGGGCGGCCGGCAAGGCTCCGCAGCTTCCGGCCCGGGGCCAGGCCCCGAGCTGGGGCAACGGCACCGGTCCCGGTGCCGGGCAGCCGTCCGGCGGCCGCAAGGCTCCCGTGGACGACTGGCCGATGTCCTCGGACAGCGCCCCGCGCGGTGCGCAGGAGACCCCGCGCGGCCACGAGGACGTCGAGGGCACGGGGCAGTTCGCCCAGCCGGCTCCGGGCGGCGCGAAGCTGTCCGGCGGTCCGGGCGACACGGCCCAGTTCGCGCCCATCACCGACGACACCCCCGCCCCGGCGGGCACGTCCGGCGGCACCGGCCAGTTCGCGGTGCCGGGCGGCCCCTCGGACACGGGCCAGAACCAGCTGCCCGGCGGCACCGGACAGTTCGCCCTCCCCGGCGACCCGTCCGACACCGGCCAGAACCACCTGCCGGGCGGTACGGGCCAGTTCCCCGTGCCCGGCAACCCGTCCGACACCGGCCAGAACCGCCTCCCCGGCGGCACCGGACAGTTCACCGTGCCCGGCAACCCCTCGGACACCGGACAGAACCAGCTGCCCGGCGGCACCGGACAGTTCGCCCTCCCCGGCAACCCCTCGGACACCGGACAGAACCACCTCCCGGGTGGCACCGGACAGTTCGCGATGCCCGGCGACGCGTCGGACACCGGACAGAACCAGCTGCCCGGCGGCACCGGACAGTTCGCCCTCCCCGGCAACCCCTCGGACACCGGACAGAACCACCTCCCCGGCGGTACGGGCCAGTTCCCCGTGCCCGGCAACCCCTCGGACACCGGCCAGAACCGCCTCCCCGGCAGCACCGGACAGTTCGCCCTCCCCGGCGACCCGTCCGACACCGGACAGAACCACCTACCCGGCGACACCGGACAGTTCGCCCTGCCGCACTCCGGCGAGCGCCCGAACAGCACGACCGGCCAGTTCACCCAGCCCGGCACCGCCGGTGACCCGCTGGGAAGCAACACCGGTCAGTTCGCGGCGCCGGCCGGGTCCGGTGACACCGGGCAGAACCGTCTGCCCGCCGCAGGCGACCCGGCAGGCGACGCCCTCGGCGGTGCCGACCGGTTCGCACCGCCCGCCGGAAGCGAACCGTCTCCGCTCTTCGACGAGCTGGAGTCGCACTGGTTCCGCGGCGCTGCGGGCGGCGTGGAGTCCGGTGACGACGCGCAGCCGCGCCGAGCGGCCGCGCCGGCCCCCGCGCCGTCCGCGAACGACGAGCGCTGGCGCCGCGCCGAGCAGGTCCGCGAGCCCGCGGCCGGAGGCATCACCTCCTCGGGTCTGCCGCGCCGCGTGCCGCGAGCAAATCTCGTCGACGGGACGGCCGAGCAGGCACAGTCCCTCCCGACCGGTCCGGCGGTCTCGCGTGCGCCCGACGACGTGCGCGGCCGGCTGACCAATCTCCGCCGGGGCATCCAGCAGGGACGTCAGGCCGGAAACGGCTCGACCACCGGCAGTCACAATGTTGGCCCCACTTACCAGCAGGAGCGTTAGTTGAGTCCGATGAGCCAGGCGGCACAGAATCTGAACTGGTTGATCACCAACTTCGTGGACAACACCCCGGGGGTGTCCCACACGGTGGTCGTCTCCGCCGACGGCCTTCTGCTGGCGATGTCCGAGGGCTTCCCGCGGGACCGCGCCGACCAACTGGCCGCGGTCGCCTCGGGACTGACCTCCCTCACGGCCGGAGCGTCCCGGATCTTCGAAGGGGGCGCGGTCAACCAGACCGTGGTGGAGATGGAGCGCGGCTTCCTCTTCATCATGTCGGTCTCGGACGGTTCGTCCCTGGCCGTCCTGGCGCACCCGGAGTGCGACATCGGCCTCGTGGGCTACGAGATGGCCCTCCTGGTCGACCGCGCAGGCAACGTCCTGACGCCGGAGCTCCGCTCCGAACTCCAGGGCAGCCTGCTCAACTGACCGCACACGCCGCATAAACCGTCCGACCGTACGGCCGAAAACCCCCCACCGGCCCCCTGCTCGGCGGCATTATTGCCTTCCTGCTGTCCCGTCCGGAGGATTCATGACCCCGCCCGCCTCGCCCGGCCCGTACGGCGCCAATGATTACGCGTCGTACGGGAGTGAAGGTGACCAGCCGCTGGTCCGCCCCTATGCCATGACGGGGGGTCGCACCCGGCCGCGCTACCAGCTCGCCATCGAGGCGCTGGTGAGCTCGACGGCCGACCCGGCCCACCTGGGAGGGCTGCTTCCCGAGCACCAGCGGATCTGCCACCTGTGCCGCGAGGTCAAGTCGGTCGCGGAGGTCTCCGCGCTGCTGAACATGCCCCTGGGCGTGGCGCGGATTCTGGTCGCGGACCTGGCGGAGGCCGGCATGGTGACGATCCACCAGCCGGGCGGCAGCGGGGAGTCCGGCGGGACGCCGGATGTGACACTGCTCGAAAGGGTTCTCAGTGGACTTCGGAAGCTCTAGCGGAGGCGTCGGCCGCTCCACCACGTCGGCGAAGATCGTGGTGGCGGGCGGCTTCGGCGTCGGCAAGACCACGTTCGTCGGCGCCGTCTCGGAGATCAGTCCGCTGCGCACCGAGGCCGTGATGACCTCCGCCTCGGCGGGCATCGACGATCTGAGCCACGTCCAGGACAAGACCACGACCACCGTGGCGATGGATTTCGGCCGCATCACGCTGGACGACGATCTCATCCTGTACCTGTTCGGCACGCCGGGCCAGGACCGCTTCTGGTTCATGTGGGACGACCTGGTGCGCGGCGCGATCGGCGCCGTGGTCCTGGTGGACACCCGCCGCCTGGCCGACTGCTTCCCGGCCGTCGACTACTTCGAGAACAGCGGGCTCCCCTTCGTCATCGCCCTCAACGGCTTCGACGGACACCAGCCCTACGCACCGGAGGAAGTCCGCGAGGCGCTCCAGATCGGTCCGGACACCCCGATCATCACGACGGACGCCCGGCACCGGAACGAGACCAAGAGCGCTCTGATCACTCTGGTCGAGCACGCCCTGATGGCCCGGCTGAAATAGACCCGCGAGCGCTGTGGGATACACCACGGTCGGCGAGTGGTTGCCTTGGGCTTCATAACGGTTTCGACAGTGAATTGACCGGACGCGGCCACTCGCCGCGTCCGGTCGATCGCTTTCTGCACATGTTTCCCCGGTCATTTGGCGCCGCTCGCTCTTAATGCCCGTTTTATGTCCGGCACATCGCGGCCTTTACGGGCTCTGTCCGTTGTTTGGAATGCACCTGCCCGGCGTGCTGGAATTCCCGGACCGATCCGTCGGGGACCGGTACAGGAACAGACGGCACAGCACAGGTGCAGACGCCGAGAGGTTGTTGGTCGAGTGAGGCGTAGAAAGTCGGGCGCCGCGCAGGAGACGCGAGCCGAGCGGGGCAACTTCACCCCGCCGTCGCGCGATGCGGCGCCGCCTTCCGACGTTCCCGAAGCCCCCGTGCCCGACACGGGCCGCGGCGGCAGGTTCTCCCCGCGCAACTGGCGGGTGCCGGTACGGCTGAACGCGATCCTGCTGATCCCGGTGATCGTCGCCCTGATCTTCGGCGGCCTCGACGTGGCGAACTCGGTCAACACCTGGTTCGACGCCAAGGACGCCGCCAACACCGCCCGTGTCGTGCGGGCCGCGGACACGTACGCGCACTTCCTCATCGACGAGCGCGACCTGACCGCCAAGCCGCTGCTGGAGGGCCGCAGCGAGGACCCGGTCATCAAGAAGGCCCGGGACGCCACGGACTCCGCCCGTGCGGACTTCGACAAGGCCGTCGAGAAGATGCCGGCCACCGAGAGCCTCAAGCGCCGCCTCAAGCTCGTCCGCGACACCGAGGCGACGCTGCCCAAGCTGCGCAAGGCCGCCTACACCTCCGCCCTGCCCGGGGCGCAGACCGAGGACGGCTACGGCGCCATCCAGCGTCCGCTCATGGCCTTCACCAACGAGCTGGGCGTCGGCCTGGGCACCGGCAACGTGTCCTCCTACGGCCGTACCGTCTACGCCATCTCCCTGGCGAAGGCCGCCGTTTCGCTGCAGCGTTCCATCGGCACCCACCTGCTGCTCGACCCGGGCAGCGCGGCCAACCGCCAGGTGCTGCTGACGTCCTTCTCCTCCTACAACTTCCTGGAGTACATCGCCTACGGCGAGTACGAGGCCGGCGGCACCCCGTCGGACATCAAGAAGCTCCAGGACACCTTCGCCGCCGACGCGGCGGTCGGCGACGCCACCAAGATGGCCACCGTCATCAGCTCCGGCGCCACCGCCTCCCAGCTGAAGGCCAAGGGCATCACGGCCGACACCTGGCTGCCCGCGGCCACCGCGAAGTTCAGCGCCTACCGCTCGGTCGAGGCGGACATGGCCAACAAGGCCGTGGACGAGGCCGAGACGATCTCCTCGGACGCCCAGACCTACGCCATCGTCACCTCCTCGATCCTGGTGCTCGTGCTCCTCGGCGCCTTCGTGATCGCCGGCCGCATGGCCCGCTCGATGAGCCGCAGCATGCGCCGGCTACGCGGCGCGGCCTTCGAGGTCGCCGAGCAGCGGCTGCCCGCGCTCGTCGACCAGCTCTCGCGGACCGACCCGGGCAAGGTGGACACCCGCGTCCAGCCGATCCCGATCACCACCAAGGACGAGATCGGCGAGGTCGCCCGCGCCTTCGACCAGGTGCACCGCGAGGCCGTCCGGCTCGCCGCCGAACAGGCCCTGCTGCGGGGCAACGTCAACGCGATCTTCACCAACCTCTCGCGCCGCAACCAGAGTCTGATCGAGGGCCAGCTGACCCTGATCACCGACCTGGAGAACAACGAGGCCGACCCGGACCAGCTGGAGAACCTCTTCCGGCTCGACCACCTGGCCACCCGTATGCGGCGCAACGGCGAGAACCTCCTCATCCTCGCGGGCGAGGAGCCCGGCCGGCACTGGGACCAGCCCATCCCGCTGGTGGACGTGCTGCGCGCGGCCACCTCCGAGGTGGAGGCCTACGAGCGCATCGAGCTGTCCGGCGTGCCCGAGGCCGAGATCCACGGCCTGGCCGTCACCGACCTCGTGCACCTGCTGGCCGAGCTGCTGGAGAACGCCACCACGTTCTCCTCGCCGCACACCAAGGTCCGCGTCACCGCGACCCGGCTGCCGGACGGCCGCATCATGGTCGAGATCCACGACAAGGGCATCGGGCTCACCCCCGAGGACTTCGCGGACATCAACCACAAGCTGGCCAACCCGCCGACCGTCGACGTCGCCATCGCCCAGCGCATGGGCCTGTTCGTGGTCGGCCGGCTGGCCACCCGGCACGGCATCCGCGTCCAGCTGCGCCCCTCGGGCGAGCAGGCGGGCACCACGTCGCTGGTCATGCTGCCGGACGCGATCACGCACGGTGGCGGTGGCGAGGCCCAGGCCGACGACGACTTCCAGGTCTCCCGGATCGTGCCCGAGCAACAGGCCCAGCCCATGGGCGGCATGCTCACGGCCGCCGAACTCGGCTTCGACGACTCGCAGTACGAGCCCCGGCCGGACGCCGACGGCGCCCCGCTGGACTCCGTGGGCCGCTCGCTGCGGCGCGGGGAGCGGCGTGCCGCGCTGGCCGGCGACCGCCCGCTGTTCCGCGACGAGATACCCGCGGTGCAGCAGGAGCCCGTACCGCCGCAGGACCAGCAGTTCCCGCCGCAGCCGCAGGCACCGGTGGAGCAGCAGTTCCCGCAGACGTATCCGGAAGGCGCCTACGCGGAGCCGGCCGCCGAGGTCCCGCAGGCCTACGACGCCCTCAACACCCCCGGGTACCAAGGGGAGTGGAGCGAAGCAGGTCCGTACCAGCACGGCTACGGCCAGGGTTACGGGGCGGAATCGGAATCCCGGCCGACCGCTGACACGGCACAGCCGGAGCGCGTAGAGTTCGACCGTCCGGGCCCCGCCTCGAGCGGCTCCCACTCGCTGACCGGGTCCGGTCTGCCGCGCCGCGACCGGCAGTGGCAGCAGCCCGCGACGGGTGAGGAGGCCACGGGTAACCGCGCACAGCCGGAGCAGTCCCGGCCTGAGGCCGCACCGCAGCCTCAGGAGGAGGACGGCGGCTGGCAGTCGGCGAACGACGAGCGCTGGCAGCGCGCCGAGCAGCTCCGGCAGCCGAAGGCCGGCGGAGTGACCTCCTCCGGTCTCCCCCGCCGGGTGCCCAAGGCCAACCTGGTCGAGGGCAAGGCGGCCCAGACCGCCCAGGACGGCCCCCAGATCTCCCGCGCACCCGAGGACGTCCGGGGCAGGCTCGCCAACCTGCGCCGCGGCATCCAGCAGGGACGCAGTGCGGGCACGGACTCCGCGGAGTTCCCGTCGCCCTCGCACCAGCAGCATGAGCAACACGACCAGGGCTTCGGCCCCGGCGGCACCTACGATCAGGAGCGTTAGTGTGAGCCCGATGAGCCAGGCGGCGCAGAACCTGAACTGGTTGATCACCAGTTTCGTGGACAACACCCCAGGGGTGTCCCACACCGTCGTGGTCTCCGCCGACGGACTCCTTCTGGCGATGTCCGAAGGCTTTCCGCGGGACCGCGCCGACCAGCTGGCGGCTGTCGCCTCCGGCCTCACCTCGCTGACCGCGGGTGCCTCCCGGATCTTCGAGGGAGGCTCGGTCAACCAGACCGTGGTGGAGATGGAGCGCGGCTTCCTCTTCATCATGTCGATCTCGGACGGCTCCTCGCTGGCCGTCCTGGCGCACCCGGAGTGCGACATCGGCCTCGTGGGCTACGAGATGGCCCTCCTCGTCGACCGCGCGGGCAACGTCCTGACGCCGGAGCTCCGCTCCGAACTGCAGGGGAGCCTTCTCAACTAGCAAAGAGGCAGTGCGTTTCGCGCCACCGCGCCATAGGGTGCGGTGGCGCGACCAGCAGCAGACAGGCGAGTTGGAGGAGGAGACGTGGCAACGCCCCCAGGCGGTTACCCGTATGGACATGACCAGCAGGCCCAACCCCCGCTGAACCACTACAACTTCCCCTCCGCGCCGAGCCACCGCGCACAGGGGGAGCAGCAACGCCCTCCGCGCGTGCCGGTCCAGCCCCAGAACCACCGGCGCGCCGCCGCGCCGAACGGGCCGTCGGCCTCCGGCGGCAAGCACAATCCGCTGGTCCGTCCCTATGCGATGACCGGCGGCCGGACCAGGCCGCGGTACCAGCTCGCCATCGAGGCGCTGGTGCACACCACGGCCCAGCCGTCCCAGCTCCACGGGCAGTTGCCGGAACACCAGCGCATCTGCCACCTGTGCCACGAGATCAAGTCGGTTGCCGAGATCTCCGCACTTCTCTCCATCCCGCTCGGCGTCGCCCGGATCCTCGTAGCCGACCTGGCGGAGGCCGGACTCGTCGCCATTCATCAGCCCGGCGGCGACGCGTCCGCCGGCGGACAGCCTGACGTGACACTGCTCGAAAGGGTGCTCAGTGGACTTCGGAACCTCTAGCGGCGAGGCAGCCCGCTCCACCACCTCCGCAAAGATCGTGGTCGCGGGTGGCTTCGGTGTGGGCAAGACCACATTCGTCGGCGCGGTCTCGGAGATCAACCCGCTGCGCACCGAGGCCGTGATGACCTCCGCCTCGGCGGGCATCGACGACCTCACCCACGCGCCGGACAAGACCACGACGACCGTGGCCATGGACTTCGGCCGCATCACGCTCGACCAGGACCTGATCCTTTACCTGTTCGGCACCCCGGGCCAGGACCGCTTCTGGTTCATGTGGGACGACCTGGTGCGCGGCGCGATCGGTGCCGTGGTGCTGGTGGACACCCGCCGTCTCGCCGACTGCTTCCCGGCCGTCGACTACTTCGAGAACAGCGGGCTCCCCTTCGTCATCGCCCTCAACGGCTTCGACGGACACCAGCCCTACACCCCGGACGAGGTCCGCGAAGCGCTCCAGATCGGCCCCGACGCGCCGATCATCACTACCGATGCGCGGCATCGGAACGAGGCCAAGAGTGCCCTTATTACGCTTGTCGAGCATGCGCTCATGGCGCGTTTGCGGTAGTTCGTCCAGCGTGGGTCGGTTCTTGGCTGGTCGCGCCCACGCGGCGGAGCCGCACAATGTAACAGCCCCGCGCCCCTTACGGGCGCGCGACAAGGGCCCGGCACTCCTTGCGGAGTGCCGGGCCCTTGTCGTTCCCGTCTCAGCCCTGCCAGCTGTGCGGGGCGCGGAAGCCCGAGCTGCGCTCCAGGCGGCGCCAGGCCGCGGTGGAGCGGCGCGGGCGGGCGGGGGTGCTGTCCTGGGTGGCGGCGGCGCGGGCGAGCAGGACGGCGGTGACGGCCGCCAGTTCCTCGGCGTCCGCGGTGCCCTTCTCGACGCGTACGAGCGTGTCACTCATGGTGGGTGCCGGCTTTCGTCTACTGGGGCGGGTTGCCGTGCTTGCGCGAGGGCAGGTCCGCGTGCTTGGTGGCGAGCATGGCCAGGGAACGGATGAGCACCTGCCGGGTCTCGACCGGGTCGATGACGTCGTCGACCAGGCCGCGCTCGGCGGCGTAGTACGGGTGCATCAGCTCGGCCTTGTACTCCTTGACCATGCGGGCGCGCATGGCCTCCGGGTCGTCGGCCTCGGCGATCTGCTTGCGGAAGACCACGTTGGCCGCGCCCTCCGCGCCCATGACGGCGATCTCGTTCGTCGGCCAGGCGTAGGTCAGGTCGGCGCCGATCGACTGGGAGTCCATGACGATGTACGCACCCCCGTAGGCCTTCCGGAGGATCACCGAGATCCGGGGCACGGTCGCGTTGCAGTACGCGTACAGCAGCTTTGCTCCGTGCCTGATGATCCCACCGTGCTCCTGGTCGACGCCGGGCAGGAAGCCGGGTACGTCCAAAAGGGTGACGATGGGGATGTTGAAGGCGTCACACATCTGGACGAACCGAGCGGCCTTCTCCGAGGCCTCGATGTCCAGCACGCCGGCCAGCGACTGGGGCTGGTTGGCGATGATGCCCACGACCTGGCCGTCGAGCCGGGTCAGCGCGCAGATGATGTTGGTCGCCCAGCGCTCGTGGACCTCGAGGTACTCGCCGTCGTCGACGATCTCCTCGATGACCTTGCGCATGTCGTACGGACGGTTGCCGTCGGCGGGCACCAGGTCCAGCAGGGCCTCGCCGGTGCGGTCGGCGGGGTCCGTGGAGTCCACGCGCGGCGGGTTCTCACGGTTGTTCTGGGGGAGCAGCGAGAGGAGGTAGCGCACCTCCTCCAGGCAGGTCTCCTCGTCGTCGTAGGCGAAGTGGGCCACGCCGGAGGTCTCGGCGTGCACGTCGGCACCGCCCAGGCCGTTCTGGGTGATCTCCTCGCCCGTCACCGCGCGGACCACGTCGGGGCCGGTGATGAACATCTGGGAGGTCTCGCGGACCATGAACACGAAGTCCGTGAGCGCCGGGGAGTAGGCGGCGCCGCCCGCGCAGGGGCCGAGCATCACGCTTATCTGCGGGATGACGCCGGAGGCCTTGGTGTTGCGCTGGAAGATCCCGCCGTAGCCGGCGAGGGCGGAGACGCCCTCCTGGATGCGGGCCCCGGCGCCGTCGTTCAGCGAGACCAGGGGGGCACCGGCCGCGATGGCCATGTCCATGATCTTGTGGATCTTGGTCGCGTGGGCCTCGCCCAGCGCGCCGCCGAAGATCCGGAAGTCGTGTGCGTAGACGAAGACCGTGCGGCCGTGGACCGTGCCCCAGCCGGTGATCACGCCATCCGTGTAGGGGCGCTTGGCCTCCAGCCCGAAGCCGGTTGCCCGGTGCCGCCGCAGCGGCTCCACCTCGGAGAACGAGCCCTCGTCCAGCAGAAGATCAATGCGCTCGCGAGCGGTCAGCTTCCCCTTGGCCTTCTGTGCCTGGGTAGCCCGCTCGCTCGGACCTCGCCGAACCTGCTCGCGGATGGCGTGCAGCTCGGCGACGCGCCCACGGACGTCACTCGCCTCTTCGGGCGCACCTTCGAGATTGCTCATGGATAGACGGTACGTGGCGAGGCCCCCGAAACATCATGTCGATTCCTCACAACGTAGTGCGCGATTTGGTGGGCAGGCAGAACAGAACTGCACTGCGCCCTTATCAGTTCCCGGTGGAACTCCACTCGATCCACGCTGTGGATACCCCACAAGTATCACTGGAGTCGAAGGTGACATGCACCGTCTGACCAGGGTGAGCATTCAGGCGTTTAGGGAATTCCCCCGACTTTTGCATGACAACTGTGGGTGACGCATTCGCCACCCGGCGTGATGCGCAGGCGCAACACGGAATCCGCGACGATCACCCGAACCGACGGATCGCATCGGGTGACGTTCGTCACAGGGTGGTGCCAGGTGAGGTCGACGGGGGCGCCGGCCCGCAGCGGGTCGGCGAGGTGGAGGGAGACCGTCCCCTCCTGCCGGCGGACCCGGACGAGCACGGAGGCGGGGGCCGAGACCTCGACGGGGCCGATGCGGCCCGGGGCGCGGAAGGTGGCCGCGGTCAGTCCTTGCCGGGGGAGGCGGACGGCCTGGACGGCGGGGGTGTTGGCGAGGACGACGAGCCAGCCGGGGTCCGCGGCACGGGCGGCGAGGGCGGCGGGCGTGGCGCCGGGCAGCAGGGCGTAGGCGTAGGCGGCGTCCTCGGGGTCCGTGCCGTGGGGGTGCCACAGGGTCAGGTAGCTGCGGGTCACGGGGGCGGTGGAGCCGCCCGTGTTGATGTCCGACCAGCGCCCGGTGCGCGCCTCGTGCAGGGCCTCCAGCCGGGCGCCGCCGGGGAAGAGCCAGCCGCCGTGCCCCGCGAGGTGGGCCCAGCGGGCGCAGTCGAAGGAGGCGGACCAGCCGTCGGCGCAGGGCTGCCGTTCGCCGTCGACGGTGAGGGCGGCGGTGCCGTGCGCACCGAGGTTGCGGTGGTCGACGACCGTCTCGACGGCCGTGCCGTCCTCGGCGGTGATGCCCGCGCCGAGGCAGACGACGGCGTCCTCCGTGCAGAACCAGGACTTGTGCGCCTCCAGCGAGGAGCCGAGCCCCTTGAGGTGCTGCCCGACGGCCGCGTACTCCCCGTCCGTGGCCCCGCCCACCCAGCGCACGTCCGGCTTCGGCGCGCCCCAGCCGCCGCCCTGGCCGTCGGCGAGGTGCAGGGCGGAGACCGTGGTGCCGGGGAGCCGGTAGGGGTCGGCGGTGGGCCAGAAGTGGTCGGTGTACTGGGCGCCGTTGCCGGGTCCCCACCAGGTGAGCATCCCGGCGCCGGTGTGCCAGCCGCGGGGGTTCTCGCCGTTGCCGTTCTCGTAGTAGGTGATGCGGTCCGAGCACATGGCGATCACGGCGGCCCAGTCCGGGCGGCGGTGCACGGCACGGTCCATGGCGGCGAAGAGCCGGTGGCCCACGGGTTCGGGCGCGGGCGGGACGGGGGCGGCGTCGACGGCGGCGAGCCGGGCCAGGTCGGCGACGCCGAACTGCGGGTCCGTGCGCACCGGAAGGGTGGTGTCGCGCGCGATCCACCCCTTGACCATCCCCTGCCAGCGGGCCCGCTCCTCCGGTGAGGCGGCCTCGCAGAGCAGCGCGACGGCGGCGATGACCGCGTGGCCCCGCTGGTGGTCGCTCTGCAGCAGCCCGTCGGGGTCGGCGCTCTGCAGTCCCCGGCTGACGGCCCGGCCGGAGACGCTGTCGGTGACGAGGCCGTCGTGGATCAGGGGCGCGAAGGCGTGCTCGACGCTGTCGAGGACGTTCTGCCGGGCGGGGTCGGTGACCTCCCAGTCCGATCCGTGCAGCAGGGCGAAGAGCCGGGCGAGCCCGTCGAGCAGCACGCAGCCGTAGGTGCCGGTGTAGGCGACCCGGGTGTGCTGGACGAACGAGCCGTCGGCGTAGAACCCGTCGCCCTGCGTGACGTGGGGGAAGACGGGCGAGAGGGCGTCCCGCGCGAGGGCGGTCCGGGCCGGGGAGGCGCCGAGGATGCCGCGCAGGGCGACGACGCGGCAGAGGTCGACGCGGTTGGCGCCGGTGCTGGTGCCGGTGTACGAGCCGAGGACCGCGTCGGGCACGAAGTGGCCGACGGCGTCGAGGAGTCCGGCCCGCCGGGCGGCGCCGGCCTCGTCGTACAGCAGGGTCAGGGTGTCCAGCAGCAGCCGGGGGGTGCCGATCTGCCATTCCCACCAGTTGCCGTAGGGGGTGGTGCCGGGGCGGTAGACGCGGTCGTGGACGTGGTCGAGCCCGGCGAGGACGGCGGCGGCCAGACCGGGGTCGCCGGTGAGCCCGGTGCCGGGCTGGGCCCAGGCACGGGCCATGGTGAACAGCCGGGCGTGGCTGAGCGTGATGCCGGCGGGCGGGTCGAAGGGCGCGTCGGGCCAGAGCGAGCCGGGGGCGGGGCGCATGCCGGCCCGGTAGGTGCGGGCGAGGTCGCCGGTGCGGCGCAGGACGGACGCGTAGGGCTCGGCGGCCGGGTCGAAGCCGGTACCGAGCGTCAGGTCCCGCCAGCGGCGCCGCAGCCGGGCGAACGGGTCGTCGGCGGCGGGGGCGAGCCCGAGGGCGCCGACGGCGGAGGCGGCGAGGAGGAAGCCTCGGCGGGTCCAGGGAGCTGCGGGCACAGGGATCCCTCCCGGTGACGGCGGAGCCGGAGGGACACGGTGGCACGGCGGTGGCGAGGCCGCAATGGCCCTGCCGGAAAGCCTCCGCACAGAACTGTTGAAAGTTGAACCAGATCGCGCTACCTTCGTGAGTGTCGTTGAAGCTTCAACGAACTCGATCTCGCCAAGGAGCCAGTCATGGGCATCTTCTCCCGCAGGAACAGCACCGCCCCCGCCGCCACCGCCGTCCTCGACGTCGACCCGGCCCTCGCCGCGCTGACCGGCGACTACACCATCGACGCCGCCCACAGCAGCATCGGCTTCACCGTGCGCCACGCCATGGTCACCAACGTCCGCGGCTCCTTCACCGAGCACGAGGGCTCCCTGCGCCTCGACGGCTCCGACCCGTCCCGGTCCACCGCCTCGCTCGACGTGACCATCGCCAGCGTGGACACCGGCATCAAGGACCGCGACGCCCACCTGCGCGGCGCCGACTTCTTCGATGCCGACCGCTTCCCGAAGATGACGTTCCGCTCCACCAAGGCCGAGCAGCTCGGCGGCGACCGCTACCGCATCACGGGCGACCTCACCATCAAGGACGTCACCCGCCCGCTCGCCATCGACCTGGAGTTCAACGGCTCCGCCACCGACGTCTACGGCATGGAGCGCGTCGGCTTCGAGGGCAGCACCGAGATCCTGCGCTCCGACTGGGGCCTGACCTGGAACGCGGCGCTGGAGACCGGCGGCGTGATGGTGAGCGACAAGGTGAAGCTCACCTTCGACATCTCCGCCGTCAAGTCCGCTCCCCAGGCCTGACCCCACGTGCGGCTCAGTGACCGAGGCGCTCCAGACGGTCCATGACCTCGGCGCCCCGGTCCGCCGCCGTGCTCAGCGCGACGTGGTTGTCCGGCCGTACGAGCACCAGCCCGTCGCCCTCGATGCCGTAGGCCCTGCGGGCGTGCCCGTCCTCGTCCGTCAGCTCGCCGTCGATGCGGCACGTGCGCACCAGCCCCGGGAACCGCTCCCCCGCCTCGGCCAGCGCCGCCTCGCTGCCCGCGCCGAAGCCGAGCAGCGTGAAGTGCGGCCCCGCGAAGACCTCGAAGAGGCGGACGGTCTTGCCGCTCGCCGCGTCCCGGCAGGGCGCGTCCGGCGCCCGCTCCCCCGCCTGCGGGCCGCCCCAGGCGAGCGAGCTCCAGGGGTAGCCCACGCTCAGCGTGGTGACGTCGGCGGTGACCCCCGCCTCGGTGCCCACGCCCGCTTCCCTGATTTCCTCGCGCACCCGGCGCATGCCCTCGGTCGTGACGTTCAGCGTCCACGCGGCGACGGGCAGCCGCTCCTCCTCGTAGGTGTCCAACAGCCCTTCGCCGGCCTGCCCGTTGACGGTCAGGGCGAGCTTCCACCCCAGGTTGAACGCGTCCTGGATGCCGGTGTTCATGCCCAGTCCCCCGGCGATGGAGTGGACGTGCGCGGCGTCACCGGCGAGGAAGACCCGGCCGACGCGGAAGCGGTCGGCCATGCGGACGTTGATGCGGTAGGTCGACACCCAGGTGGGGTCGGCGAGCTGCACCCCGGGGATCCGGGCGTGGCGGTCGAAGAGCCGCTGGAACACCTCCAGCGTCGGCGCCATGAGCTTGCCCTGCGCGTCGCGTTCGGGCACGCCCTGGAGCTGCCAGTGGTCGCTGCCGGGGAACGGGCAGAGCATCAGGCCGCCGTCCTCGTCGAACCACTGATGCCAGTAGCCCCGGTCGAGGCCGTCGGCCCGCACGTCACCGATGATCATGCATTCCTCGGCCTCGGTCTCCCCCTCGAAGCCCACCCCGAGCGCCTTGCGCACGAAGCTGCGGCCTCCGTCGCAGCCGACGAGCCGGCCGGCCTCGATGCACCGCCCGTCGGCGAGCGTGGCCGTGACCCCGGCGGCATCCTGCGTGAACTCCGTGACCTCGCAGCCGAGTTCGACCTGGACGCCGAGCTCGGCGAGGCGGTCGCGCAGGATGCCCTCGATCCGCCACTGCGGGATCAGCAGCGAACTGGTGTAGGGGACGTCGGGGGTGGGGGTCCGGTCCCCGAAGGCGACGTGGTCGGCGACCGGGACGCCGGCGCGGTACTTGCGGAGCACCGTGTGTTCGGTGCCCGCGGCGGTCACCCGCTCCCCGATGCCGAGGTCGTCGAAGATCTCGCGGCTGCGGTGGTTGAGGCCCTTGCCGCGCGAACCGGGGTGATGTCCGGGCGACTTGTCGAGGATGCGTACGGACACCCCGGCGCGGGCGAGCGTGCAGGCGAGCGTCAGTCCGGTGGGGCCGGCGCCCACGATCAGCACGTCGGTGGCGGTCATGAAGGTTCCCTCCCTGGGTTTCGGTACGCCCATTACAAGCCCGTCGGGAGAGAAAACGCAACCGAGTAACAAAAGTTTCCGGGTAATGATTTTTCTGCTAGGCTGGACGCGTGAGCGAGCAGCAGGAGCAGACCGGACTGCGGGAACGCAAGAAGCAGCGCACGCGGCAGGCCCTGTCCGACGTGGCCATCGCGCTCTTCCTGGAGCACGGCTTCGACAAGGTGTCGGTCGCGGACATCGCGGCGGCGGCAGAGGTGTCCAAGCCCACGCTGTTCCGCTACTTCCCCGCCAAGGAGGACCTGGTCCTGCACCGCATCGCCGACCACCAGGGCGAGGCGGCGCGCGTGGTGCGCGGCCGGGAGGCGGGCCAGTCTCCCCTCGCGGCCCTGCGCGCGCACTTCCACGCACGGCTGGACGCGCACGACCCGGTGACGGGGTTCAGCGACCACCCGGCGGTACGGGCGCTCCACGATCTGCTCTACGGCACGCCCAGCCTGCTGGCCCGCGCGCTCAGCTTCACCGTGCGGGACGAGAAGGAACTGGCCGACGCCTTGCGGGAGGCCGGCGACGGCGCCGGCGACGAGCTGGTGGCGCGGCTGGCCGCCGCGCAGATCGTCACCCTCCATCACCGCCTCGCCCTGGCCAACTGGCGCACCCTGACCTCGGGGTGCACCCCTGCCGAGGCGCTGGAGCGTGCCCATGCCGATGCGGAGCGGGCGTTCGACCTGCTCGGCGCCGGGTTGGGGAGCCACTACGGGTAGCGCTCGCGCCCCGTCAGGGGCGCGGGGAACCGCGCGAGCAACCATGACGCGCCCGCAGCCGAGGAGCCCGGGGCTGCGCCCCGGAACCCCTGGGGCGGTACGTCGACTGCGGGCCCGGTGGGGGCTTGTCGCGCAGTTCCCCGCGCCCCTGACGGGGCGCCTGGTCGCGCCCACGCGGCGGAGCCGCATATTCAGCAGAGCCCCGCGCCCCTTACGGGGCGCGGTACTTACCGCATCACTCCTGCGGTTCGACCCCCGCCCTGAGCAATCCGTACGCGTACGCGTCGTCCAGTG
Source organism: Streptoverticillium reticulum (assembly GCF_047456005.1). Classification (NCBI taxonomy): domain Bacteria; kingdom Bacillati; phylum Actinomycetota; class Actinomycetes; order Kitasatosporales; family Streptomycetaceae; genus Streptomyces; species Streptoverticillium reticulum. The sequence continues at coordinate 2,659,611 of NZ_CP179755.1, forward strand.
CCTGCCACGACGCCGCGATGACGTTCTCCGCGACGCCGACCGTCGACCACTCCCCCTGCTCGTCACTCGTCGAGACGAGCACGCGCGTGATCGAGCCGGTGCCCCGCGAACCCTCCAGGATGCGGACCTTGTAGTCGGTCAGCTTCAGCGAGGCGAGCTGCGGATAGATGCGCTCCAGCGCACTCCGCAGCGCCCGGTCGAGGGCGTTGACCGGGCCGTTCCCCTCCGCGGTGGCGACGATGCGCTCGCCCTTGGCCCACAGCTTCACGGTCGCCTCGTTGGCGTGCGTGCCGTCGGGGCGGTCCTCGACGATGGCCCGCCAGGACTCCACGCGGTAGTAGCGCCGGGCACGCCCCGCTTCCTCCCGCTGCAGCTCCCCCCGCAGCAGGAGTTCGAAGGAGGCGTCTGCGGCCTCGTACGTGTAGCCCGCCGACTCCCGTTCCTTGACGCGCTGCACGACGCGGCCGATCAGCTCGCGGTCGCCGCCCAGGTCGATGCCGAGCTCCTTGCCCTTGAGCTCGATGGAGGCGCGGCCGGCCATGTCGGAGACGAGCATCCGCATGGTGTTGCCGACCCGTTCGGGATCGATGTGCTGGTACAGGTCCGGGTCGACCTTGATCGCGGACGCGTGCAGCCCGGCCTTGTGCGCGAACGCGGAAAGGCCCACGTACGGCTGATGCGTGGAGGGCGTGAGATTGACGACCTCGGCGATGGCGTGCGAGATGCGCGTCATCTCGGCGAGCTTGCCCGGGGGCAGGACGCGGCGGTCGTGCTTGAGCTCCAGGGCCGCGACGACGGGGAAGAGGTTGGCGTTGCCGACGCGCTCGCCGTAGCCGTTGGCGGTGCACTGCACGTGCGTGGCGCCGGCGTCCACGGCGGCAAGGGTGTTGGCGACGGCGCAGCCGGTGTCGTCCTGGGCGTGGATGCCCAGCCGGGCGCCGGTGGCCTCGCGCACGGCGCGGACGACCTCGCCGATGCGGGCGGGCAGGCAGCCGCCGTTGGTGTCGCAGAGGACGACCACGTCCGCGCCCGCCTCGTACGCGGTGCGCACGACGTCGGTGGCGTGGTCCGGGTTGGCGCGGTACCCGTCGAAGAAGTGCTCGCAGTCGACGAACACCCGGCGGCCGCGCGAGCGCAGGTACGCGACCGTGTCGCGGACCATCGCCAGGTTCTCCTCCAGCGTGGTGCGCAGGGCCAGTTCGACGTGCCGGTCGTGGGACTTGGCGACGAGGGTGACGACCGGGGCGCCGGAGTCGAGCAGGGCGGCGACCTGCGGGTCGTCCTCGGCGCGCACGCCCGCCTTGCGGGTGGCGCCGAAGGCGACCAGCTGGGCGTGCCGGAAGTCGATCTCCTGCTGCGCGCGCTGGAAGAACTCGGTGTCCCGGGGGTTGGCCCCGGGCCAGCCGCCCTCGATGAAGCCGACGCCGAAGTCGTCCAGGTGCCGGGCGATGGTCAGCTTGTCGGCGACGGTGAGGTTGATGCCCTCGCGCTGGGCTCCGTCGCGCAGCGTGGTGTCGAAGACGTGGAAGCCGTCGTCGGGCCGAAGGCTTTCGTCGGGACCGTCGGTTGCGTCCGTCATTGCTGCTCTGACTCCTGTCGGGATCTCGGTCTGACCGGAATGACCCGTTCCACCGTTCCCCTATGATCCCGCTCGCTCCGCTCCCGGTGCAGGTGGTCCGGGAAACGAAAAGACCTCTCGCGGGTGCGAGAGGTCTGCGCGCGGGTCTGGGACGACGGTGTCCGCGTCGTACTGGTTCGTACGAGGCGGTCACTGCGGACCGGCGCGCCTGCTGCCCGTAATCGTGGCAAACGAGAACACGAGGGGCATCCTTGCACGGTTCGCCGCCGCCGTGGCGACCGGTCTCACGATGTGGGCACCCCGGTGGTCTTGATGTCGACGTCGCGCGTCTCGCGCATGGTGAGGTAGACGACGAGCGAGACGGCCGCACAGCCGGCCACGTACCAGGAGAAGCCGGACTCGATGCCCGCGTTCTTGAACCACAGCGCCACGTACTCCGCCGTCCCGCCGAACAGGGCGTTGGCGATGGCATAGGGCAGGGCCACGCCCAGCGACCGGACGCCGGTGGGGAACAGCTCCGCCTTCACACAGGCGTTGATCGAGGTGTAGCCGGTGACGATGACGAGCGCGAGCAGGGACAGGCCCAGGGCGGGCCAGAAGGAACCCGCGTCCCTGAGCATCGACATGATCGGCACGGTGAGGAACGTCGAGCCCACGGCAAAGGTGATCAGCAGCGGACGGCGGCCGATCCGGTCCGAGAGCGCGCCCGCGAGCGGCTGGATGCAGGCGAAGACGATCAGGGCGCAGAAGCTCACCAGGGTCGCCGTCTGCTTCGACAGACCGGCGGTGTTGGAGAGGTACTTGGTGAGGTAGGTGGTGTACGTGTAGTACGCCACCGTGCCACCCATGGTGAGGGCGACGACCAGTAGCGCCTCGCGCTTGTGGCGCAGCAGCGCCTTGATCGTCCCCCGGTCGTCGTCCGCGGCGGTGCTCTCCTCGTACGCCTCCGTCTCCAGCATGCTGCGGCGCAGGTAGAAGATGACGGCCGCGCCGAGCGCACCGACGACGAACGGGATCCGCCAGCCCCAGCTGTGCAGTTGGGCACCGGTGAGGGTGTGCTGCAGCAGGATCAGCAGCCCGAGCCCGGCGATCTGGCCGGCGGTCATGGAGACGTACTGGAAGCTGGAGGCGAACCCGCGGCGCCCCGGGGCGGAGGCCTCGGTGAGGTAGGTGGCGCTGGCGGCGTACTCGCCGCCGACGGACAGCCCCTGCAGGAGCCGGGCCATGAGCAGCACGGCGACGCCGCCGTAGCCGGCGACGTCGTAGGTGGGGGCCAGGGCGATGAGCACGGCGGAGGCCGACATGAGCGTGACGGTGAGCGTCAACGCGGCCTTGCGGCCGCGCCGGTCACCGACGCGGCCGAGCAGCCAGCCGCCGACGGGGCGCATGAAAAAGCCGACGGCGAAGATGCCGGCGGTGTTCATGAGCTTGGCGGTGTCGTTGCCCTGGGGGAAGAAGGCGCCGGCGAAGTAGGTGGCGAAACTGGCGTACACGAACCAGTCGAACCACTCGACCATGTTCCCGGCCGAGCCGATCCAGATCTTCTTCCAGTGCCCCGTTGACGTTTCCATGAGGGGAAACGGTGGCGGAGCGACGGGTTTCGGACAAGGGTCCGATCACAACGATCACGCGTACTTGCGTGCGTTGTGGTCACGGACTCCTGTCCGGCCCTTCAACTGCCTCAGCCCAGCGGGTGCATCCAGCCGTGGACGTCCTCGACGGCACCGGTCTGGATGTCCAGCAGCGCCTTGCGGAGCTTCATCGTCACCTCGCCCGGCTGCCCGTCCCCGACGGTCCAGTCGGCCCGCGTCGACTTCACCGAGCCGACCGGCGTGATGACGGCGGCCGTGCCGCAGGCGAACACCTCGGTCAGCGAGCCGTCCGCGTTGCCGTTCTTCCAGTCGTCCACGGAGATGCGGCCCTCGGACACCTCGTAGCCCAGGTCCTCGGCGATGCGCAGCAGGGACTTGCGGGTGATGCCCGGGAGCAGGGAGCCCGTCAGCTCGGGGGTGACGATCCGCTGTGTTCCATCTTTCTGGCCGTACACGAAGTACAGGTTCATGCCGCCCATTTCCTCGATCCAGCGGCGCTCCAGCGCGTCCAGCCAGACCACCTGGTCGCAGCCGTTCTGCGCCGCCTGGGCCTGGGCGACCAGCGAAGCGGCGTAGTTGCCACCGGCCTTGGCCGCGCCCGTGCCGCCGGGGCAGGCGCGCACGTATTCCTCCGAGAGCCAGACCGAGACCGGCTTCACGCCGCCCGCGAAGTAGGCGCCGGCCGGCGAGGCGATGACGACGAAGAGGTACTCGTTGGCCGGGCGGACGCCCAGCCCGACCTCCGTGGCGATCATGAAGGGGCGCAGGTACAGCGAGGCCTCGCCGGAGCTCGGCACCCATGCCTTGTCCTGCTTGACCAGGGCGTCGCAGGCCGCGACGAAGGTCTCGACCGGCAGCTCGGGCATGGCCATCCGGCGCGCGGAGGCCTGGAAGCGCTTGGCGTTCTCGTCCGGGCGGAACGTGGCGACCGTACCGTCCGGCTGGCGGTAGGCCTTGAGGCCCTCGAAGATCGTCTGTGCGTAGTGCAGGGTCATGTTCGCCGGGTCGACCGAGAGCGGCGCGTACGGGACGAGCTGTCCGTCGTGCCAGCCACGGCCCTCGGTCCACTTGATGGTGACCATGTGGTCGGTGAAGTGGCGGCCGAAGCCGGGGTTGGCCAGGATCTGCTCGCGCTCCGGGGCGGACAGCGGGTGCGCGGAGGGCTTGAGCTCGATCGGGGGCGTCGTCGTCATGAGTGCGTGTCCTTCACCTTTGATGCGTGTCGGACCGCGCTGCGGCCCCACGTTCGATTATCGCTCTCGTGGGGCTTTGACGAAAAACGTTCGCGCGGTCCGGGTCGATAGTCGCACCGAACCGCGCGGTAGCACAGGGTCCGGGCTAGTCAGCGGCTCGTCGGCCTACGAGTACGGCGAGGGCGTCGCCGATCTCGTCGGTCGTGCGCGGCGCGCTTCCGCGCCCCGCGAGATCCTCGGCAACGGCCGCCTCCACCCGGTCCGCCTCGGCGTCCAGGCCCAGGTGGCGCAGCAGGAGGGCGACGGAGAGCACCGTGGCCGTCGGGTCCGCCTTGCCGGTGCCCGCGATGTCCGGCGCGGAGCCGTGCACGGGCTCGAACATGGACGGAAATGCGCCACTCGGATTGACGTTCCCGGAGGCGGCGAGGCCGATGCCGCCCGTGATGGCGGCGGCCAGGTCGGTCAGGATGTCGCCGAAGAGGTTGTCGGTGACGATCACGTCGAAGCGCTCGGGCTGGGTGACGAAGAAGATCGTCGCGGCGTCGACGTGCAGGTAGTCGGTGGTGACCTCGGGGTACTCGCGGCCCACCCGGTCGAAGATGTTCTTCCAGAGGTGACCGGCGTACACGAGCACGTTGTTCTTGTGCACGAGGGTCAGCTTCTTGCGCGGCCGCGCCTGGGCCCGCTCGTACGCGTCCCGCACGACGCGCTCCACGCCGTAGGCGGTGTTGACGCTGACCTCGGTGGCCACCTCGGCGGGCGTCCCGGTGCGCAGCGAACCGCCGTTGCCCGTGTACGGGCCCTCGGTGCCCTCGCGGACCACGACGAAGTCGATGTCCGGGCGCCCGGCGAGCGGGGTCTCGGCCGTCGGGTGGAGCCGGGAGGGACGCAGGTTGACGTAGTGGTCGAAGGCGAAGCGCAGCTTGAGCAGCAGCCCGCGCTCCAGCACCCCGGACGGCACGCCGGGGTCGCCGATCGCCCCGAGCAGGATCGCGTCGTGCTGCTTCAGCGATTCCAGCTCCGCGTCCGGCAGGGTCTCGCCGGTGGCGTGCCAGCGCCGGGCGCCCAGGTCGTACTCCTGGGTCTCCAGCTTGGTGTCGGAGGGGAGGACGGCGGAGAGGACCTTCAGGCCCTGGGCCACGACTTCCGGGCCGATGCCGTCACCGGGGATGACTGCGAGACGAATGCTGCGAGACATGACTGGACCGTACTCCTCCGTCCCGCCCTATGACACACGATGTCCACGATCCGGACACGTTGCGATCCGTAAAGGTCTCGTTCACCCCAAGTACGTGACCCGGTCGTCATTTCCTGGCACGTTGCCGGGCATGGACACACCACGGGTAGGCATTCCCGAGCACCTCGCCGGCCGGATGAGCATGGCCGAGCAGCACGAGTACCTGCGCAGCAGGTTCACCCGCCGCGGCATGCTGCGGGCCGGCGCCGCAGGCGCGGGCGCCGTCGCCGGCACGGGCCTCCTCGGCGCGGGCACCAGCGCCTACGCGAAGCCCCTCTCCCCGACGCTGCTGACCTCCCCCGCCACCACGAGAGTCGACGGCCACCTCGTGGCCCCCTTCGGCCGGCACCTCGCCTTCGGCGCCGACCCGAAGACCCAGATGCGGATCTCCTGGGCGGTCCCGTTCGCCGTCAAGCGCCCGTTCGTCCGGGTCGGTCTGAAGCCGTGGGACCTCAGCCAGCGCATCCCGGCCGAGGTGCGGACCCTGCACACGCCCGCGCTGTCCAAGAAGCTCCCCGCCGTCGACCAGGTCTATCTGCACGCCGCCCTGGACAACCTCCGCCCCGGGCAGACCTATTACTACGGCGTCGGCCACGACGGCTGGGACCCGGCCGACACCCAGCACTTCGGCACCATAGGAACCTTCCGCACCGCGCCTGCGCGGGCCGGGAAGTTCACCTTCACGGCCTTCGGCGACCAGGGCGTCAGCTACCACGCCCTCGGCAACGACCAGGTGATCCTGGGTCAGAACCCGGCCTTCCACCTGCACGCGGGCGACATCTGCTACGCCGACAACAGCGGCGCGGGCAAGCCGGACGACGTCTACGACGCCCGCACCTGGGACCAGTTCCTCGCCCAGACCGAGACCGTGGCCAAGACCGTGCCGTGGATGGTCACCACCGGCAACCACGACATGGAGGCCTGGTACTCGCCCAACGGCTACGGCGGCCAGAGCGCCCGCTGGGCCCTGCCCGAGAACGGCTTCGACCCGAAGCACTCGCCGGGTGTCTACTCGTTCGTCTACGGCAACGTGGGCATCGTCGCGCTGGACGCCAACGACGTCTCGTACGAGATCACCGCCAACACCGGCTACAGCGGCGGGAAGCAGACCGCCTGGCTGGACCGGCGCCTGCGGGAGCTGCGCGGCCGCCAGGACGTCGACTTCATCGTGGTGTTCTTCCACCACTGCACCTTCTCGACCACCAACTCCCACGCCTCCGACGGCGGCGTGCGCGACACGTGGCTGCCGCTCTTCGAGAAGCACCAGGTGGACCTGGTCATCAACGGCCACAACCACGTCTACGAGCGCACCGACGCCATCAAGGGGCAGCGGGTCTCCAAGAAGGTGCCGATCGGCGGCACCGTGGACTCCTCGCGCGAGGGCATCGTCTACGTGACGGCGGGCGCGGCCGGCAAGTCGCTCTACGACTTCCCCGTGCCGGACAGCTACGAGGGCCACGTCAAGGACCTCGACAGCGTCCCCACCTTCCACTGGGTGAAGGGCGGCGGCAAGCACAAGGAGGAGGTGGAGTGGTCGCGGGTGCGCTACACCGACTACTCCTTCCTCGCGGTGGAGTCGGAACCGGGCCGCCACCCGCGGCTGCGGGTGACGGCACTGGCGGAGACGGGGGCGCGGATCGACCACTTCGAGGTGACGCGGGGCGCCCCGTAAGGGGCGCGGGGAACTGCGCGATCAACCACCGCCGGCCCGCAGCCGACGCACCACCTGGGGGATTCGGCTGCGGGTGCGTCGTGGCTGGTCGCGCAGTTCCCCGCGCCCCTTCGGGCGCAAGGCCTCAGTGGCCTGTCGAGCCGCCGTTGTCACGGCGGTCCAGCGCACGCTGGAGGGCGGCGGCGGCATTCGCCCGGTCGGTGTCGCGCTCGGCGGTGCGGGCGGTGCGGCGGGTCCTGCGGACAGCGGTGTCGGCCATGGGTCGTGTCTCCTCTGCTGAGCCCCGAGAAAGTTCGGAAGAAAGCCGGAAACAAAGGGCGGGGGCCGGGTGCGGCAGGGATCGCCTGCCCGAGCGCACGAGGCCACAGCCGCCATCGCTCGATGGAGCGGAACGATCGGCTTCTTCCACGCTAAGCCAGCGGCGCTCCGCTGTCTGCACGACTACTCGGACTTCCTACTATCTGAGACGGCCCGTTCGGCCACACGACACCGCCCCCCGGCCGGCGTGGGGGCCGGTCGGGGGGCGGAATCTGCGGCAGGACGCGGTCAGCCCATGTGCGGGTAGCGGTAGTCGGTCGGCGGGACCAGGGTCTCCTTGATGGAGCGCGTCGAGGTCCAGCGCATCAGGTTGCTCGCGGCACCGGCCTTGTCGTTGGTGCCGGAGGCGCGGCCGCCGCCGAAGGGCTGCTGGCCGACGACGGCGCCGGTCGACTTGTCGTTGATGTAGAAGTTGCCCGCGGCGAAGCGGAGCTTCTCCATCGCGTCGGCGGCCGCGGCGCGGTCGGCGGCGATGATCGAGCCGGTCAGGGCGTACGCCGAGACGGACTCCATCTGGGCCAGCATCGCCTCGTACTCGGCGTCCTCGTAGACGTGGACGGCGAGGATCGGGCCGAAGTACTCCGTGGTGAAGACCTCGTTGGCCGGATCGGTGCACTCGATGACGGTCGGGCGGACGAAGTAGCCCACCGAGTCGTCGTACGTGCCGCCCGCGACGATCGTGCAGGTCGGGTCGGCCTTGGCGCGGTCGATCGCGGCCTTGTTCTTGGCGAAGGCGCGGTCGTCGATGACGGCGCCGATGAAGTTGTCCAGGTCGGTGACGTCACCCATGGTGATGCCGTCGACCTCGGCCGCGAACTCGTCCTTGAAGCCGTTCTCCCAGATCGAGCGCGGGACGTAGGCACGGGACGAGGCCGAGCACTTCTGGCCCTGGAACTCGAAGGAGCCGCGGGTCAGCGCGGTCTTCAGGATCGCCGGGTCGGCGCTCGGGTGGGCGACGACGAAGTCCTTGCCGCCGGTCTCGCCGACCAGGCGCGGGTAGGACTTGTACGTCTCGATGTTGTTGCCGACCGTCTTCCACAGGTACTGGAAGGTCTTGGTCGAGCCGGTGAAGTGGATGCCCGCCAGCTCGGGGTGGTTCAGGGCCACCTCGGAGACGGCGATGCCGTCGCCGGTCACCAGGTTGATGACGCCCTTGGGCAGGCCCGCCTCCTCCAGCAGCTGCATCAGCAGCACCGCGGAGTGGGTCTGGGTCGGGGACGGCTTCCAGACCACGACGTTGCCCATCAGGGCCGGGGCGGTCGGCAGGTTGCCCGCGATGGCCGTGAAGTTGAACGGCGTGATCGCGTAGACGAAGCCCTCCAGCGGGCGGTGGTCGCTGCGGTTCCACACGCCGGCGGAGTTGGCGACCGGCTGCTCGGCCAGGATCTGGCGCGCGAAGTGCACGTTGAAGCGCCAGAAGTCGACGAGCTCGCAGGGGGTGTCGATCTCGGCCTGCTGGGCGGTCTTGGACTGGCCCAGCATGGTGGAGGCGGCCAGCGTCTCACGCCAGGGGCCGGCCAGCAGCTCGGCGGCGCGCAGGATGATCGCGGCGCGGTCGTCGAAGGACATCGCGCGCCAGGCCGGGGCCGCGGCGAGCGCGGCGTCGACCGCGTCCTGCGCGTCCTTCTGCGTGGCGTTGTTGAAGGTGCCGAGGACGGCGGCGTGGTGATGCGGCTGGACGACCTTGAACGGCTCGCCGCCGCCCATCCGCTTCTCGCCGCCGATGGTCATCGGCAGGTCTATGGGGTTGCTCGCCAGCTCCTTGAGCTTGGCCTCGAGGCGGGCGCGCTCGGGGGAACCGGGGGCGTAGGAGTGCACCGGCTCGTTGACCGGCGCGGGGACCTGGGTCACAGCATCCATGGCTGCCATGTCTCCTTCGGGGGTCGGGGGTCGGGGTCAGCCGCGCGAAGCGGATGGTCAGCCGCGCGTCGCGAGCGAGCGCAGGAAGAACGCGAGGTTCGCCGGGCGCTCGGCGAGCCGCCGCATGAAGTATCCGTACCAGTCGGTGCCGTACGGGATGTACACGCGCATGCGGTGGCCGTCCGCGACGAGGCGCTGCTGCTCGGCCTCACGGATGCCGTACAGCATCTGGAACTCGTATGCGTCCAGTGTGCGCCCGTAGCGGCGGCCGAGCTCCTGCGCGATCGCCACCATGCGGGGGTCGTGCGAGCCGATCATGGGGTAGCCCTTGCCGGCCATCAGGATCTTCAGGCAGCGCACGTAGGCCAGGTCGACCTCGCGCTTGTCCTGGAAGGCGACGGACGCGGGCTCCTTGTAGGCGCCCTTCACCAGGCGCACGCGCGAGCCCTCGCCGGCCAGCGCGTGGCAGTCGTCCTCGGTGCGGAAGAGGTAGGACTGCAGGACGGCACCGGTCTGCGGGAAGCGCTTGCGCAGCTCGGCCAGGATCGCCAGCGTGGAGTCGACCGTGGTGTGGTCCTCCATGTCCAGCGTCACGGTGGTGCCGGCCTCGGCGGCGGCCTCCACGACCGGGGTGACGTTGGCCAGCGCCAGGTCGTGACCGCCCGGCAGCGCCTGCCCGAAGGCGGACAGCTTGACGGACATCTCGGCGCGCACGCCCAGGCCCTCGGTCCGCAGCGCCTCGGCCAGCGCCAGGTAGGCGTCACGGGTGCGCAGCGCCTCGGCGGGGTCGGTGATGTCCTCGCCCAAGTGGTCGAGGGTGACCTCCATGCCGCGCTGGTTCAGCGACCGCACGGCGGCCATGGACTCGTCCAGAACCTCGCCGGCGACGAACCGGTCGACCACGGGACGGGTCACCGGCGCGGCCGAGACGATACGGCGGATCGCGTCGCTGCGGGAAGCGGCGAGCAGCACAGGACCCAGCACTGGGCACCTCCACGATGACGGCCGTCGCCACGACGGGGGACGGCATAAGTAACTCATCGTGAAACCTAGGTTTCCAGCCACGGCGTCACCATCGACAGCTGTCACGCATCCGTGGTCGGCATCTCAGACAGATGTATGACAATGGTGGCCGGTCAGACAGGAAGGGAGCACTGAGCAGCATGCGGGGTGAGTATCAGCAGCTGGTCGACGAGATATCGGCGGCGCTCGGGGCTCCTGCGACCCTGGAGGACAGGGATTTCGGGCTCATCGCCTTCGGCGCCCACGGGGGTGACGACGACACGGACCTCCTGATGGACCCGGTGCGCACGCGCTCGATCCTCCAGCGGCGCTCGACGGCGGCGGTGCGGGCCTGGTTCGAGGCGTTCGGCATCGCGCGGGCCCAGGCTCCGCTGCGGATCCCGCCGGACCCGGCGGCCGGGGTCTTCACCGGCCGGATCTGTCTGCCCGTGCGGCACCGGGGCGTCGTCCTCGGCTACGTCTGGCTGCTGGACGACGAGCACCTGGCCGGGCTGGACCTGTCGGTGCCCTTCGCCGACCCCCGGCTCGCCCAGGCCATGGACACGGCGGCCCGCATCGGCGCCCTGCTGGCGGCCGAGGCCCGGGCCGGTGCCGAGCTGGGCGAGCTGCTGCGGGACCTGCTGACGGCCCGCCGCCCGGCCCGTGAGGCGGCCCGCGACGCGCTGCGGGAGGCGCTGGGCTCCGCCTCGGACGGGCCGCTGGCGCTGCTGGCCGTCGCGCCCTGGCAGCTGACGGGCGACGCCGCGGACGGCGAGGCGCTGGCCGCGCAGTCCGGGGTCGCCGCGATGTGCGCGGTGCCGGAGGCGCTGCCGGACGGTTCGGCGGCGCTCGCCGCGCTGATCCGGCTGCGGGCGCTGGGCTCGCCCGCACCTGCGATGGCGGCCGCGGACCGGCTGCTGCACTCGCCGCGCGCCGGCCGCCCCGGCCTGGCGGCGGCCGGCCTCGCCGAGCCGCGGCGCGGACTCGCCGAGCTGCCGGAGGCCTGGACGGAGGCGCTGGCGGCGGCCCGGGCAGCGGCCGCGGAGCGCCGCCTGGGGCCGGTGGCGGAGTGGGAACGGATCGGCGCGTACCGGGTGCTGACCGCCCTTCCGCCCGACCGCACGGCGGACCCGGCGGTCCGCCCCCTGCTGGCCCGCACCCACACGGAACTGGCCCGCACGGCCGAGGTCTTCCTCGACTGCGCGGGCCAGGCGGGCCGTGCGGCGGCGGCGCTGGGCATCCACCGCCAGACCCTCTACTACCGGCTGAACCGGGTGGAACAGCTGACGGACCTGGACCTGGACGACGGCGAGGATCGGCTGTTGCTGCACCTCAGCCTGAAGGCGTCCCGCCTACGGCTGGGTTAGGCGCGCCCCGTCAGGGGCGCGGGGAACTGCGCGACCAGCCCCCACCGGCCCGCAGCCGACGCACCACCCCAGGGGTCCGGGGCGAAGCCCCGGGTACCTCGACTGCGGGAGCGTCGTGGCTGATCGCGCAGTTCCCCGCGCCCCTACGGGGCGCGCCCCGAACCTCACTCCTCCCGGAGGGAAATGGCCTGCACCGGGCAGGCCCGCACCGCCTCCCGTGCCAGCGGGTCCCCGGACCCGTCCTCCTTGCCCGGGCGGACCATGCCGTATCCGTCATCGTCCTGGTCGAAGACCGCCGGCGCGGTCAGGGCGCACTGCCCCGACCCGATGCACACACCGGAGTCGATCGTGATGCGTACGCTCATGATGGTGAAGCTCCGTTCTCCGGTCACCACGTGACCGGCAAGGCGACGAGTCCTTGCAGCGAACCGGCCGGTTTGAGAACCAACTCGTCGGCCGGGACGGCCGTTCGCAGCGAGGGTATGCGGGCGAACAACGTGGTGAGGGCGATCTCCAGTTCCGCCCGCGCCAGGTTCTGGCCGAGGCACTGGTGCACCCCGAAGCCGAAGGCGATGTGGTGGCGCGCCGAGCGCCGCACGTCGAGGGCGTCCGGCCGGTCGTAGGCCGCGGAGTCGCGGTTGACCACCGAGGCGGGGAGGACGACGCCGTCCCCGGCCCGTATGGTGTGCCCGCCGATCTCGGCGTCCTCGACGGCGACCCGGACCAGGCCGTCGGCTATGGAGAGGTACCGCAGCAACTCCTCGACCGCACCGGGCATCAGCCCGGGCTCGGCCCGCAACGCCGCCAGCTGGTCGGGGTGTTCGAGGAGCGTGTAGGCCCCGAGGGCGATCATGTTGGCGGTGGTCTCGTGGCCCGCGACGAGCAACAGCAGGGACATCATGACCAGTTCGTCGCGGTCGATCCGCCCGTCGGCGTACTGCTCGGCGACGAGCCCGTCGAGCAGCCCGTCGCCGGGCGCGGACTGCTTGGCGTCGATCAGGTCGCCCAGGTACTCCTGGAGATCGATCCGCGGTGCCCGCGCCTCCTGCGCGGTCTGCGCGAGGAGCAGCCGCCGCGACCTGCTCTCGAAGAACTCGTGGTCGGCGTACGGCACTCCGAGCAGCGAGCAGATGACCATGGACGGCAGGGGCAGGGCGTACGCGGAGACGAGCTCGGCGCCCGGGCCGGCGGCGAGCATGGCGTCGACGAGGCCGTCGACGATCTGCTGGATCTGCGGCCGCAGCGCGTTGATCCGCTTGAGGCCGAACGCGGAGATGAACATGCGCCGCTGACGGGCGTGCAGCGGATCGTCGACGCCGAGCATCGGCACCGCGGGCAGCTCCCGCTGCTCCTCGAAGCGCGGCAGAATCGCCGGGAAGGCGGGATGCGTCCGGTCGGAGGAGAAGCGGGGGTCGGTGAGCACCGCGCGGGCCTCGGCGTGTCCGGTCACGGCCCAGATCTCGCGGCCGTCGTAGAGCCGCACACGGGTCACCGGGCCGTGCTCCGCCAGCTTCGGGTAGGCGGCGGGCGGCTGGTAGGGACAGCCGCGGCCCTGCGGGAACACGGGTGCGGCGGGTGCAGAAGTTGCGGAGGGTGCGGCGACGGGGATGGTGGTGCCGGTCTCGTTCATGAGCAGCTCCCGGGTCGGGACTGATGTCCTCAGGCAACCATGAGAACCGGGTCACCCGCCAGGTGTCCAGTACGCCCGGTAAGCGCACCGCGGCGCAACTCTATTTGTCCGAAACTGCTCCTGCCGGGGAGTCCGCCGGATCGAGCACCCGCCCTTCGAGGACCCGGCGCATGCCCTCGACGATGTCCCGTCCCTTGGGCACGGCGGCCGGGTCGATGAGCCACTGCACCCACAGGCCGATGAACAGGGCGTGGTAGAGCGAGCCCACCGTGCGCGTCGCCTCGGCGCCGACCTCGGTGTCGTCGACGCCCTCGAAGATGGCGACCATCCCCTCCCGGCCGCTGGGCAGGACCTCGGCGAAGGTCTTCTTGAGCTCGGGGTGCTGGTCCAGCTGCCCCACGACCTCCATCTGCACCTGCCAGAACTGGCGGTTGGCCGCGAACCCCTCGATCACCGCGTCCCAGGTCGCGGCGTTGCGCTCGTCCGCCGAGACGCCGGAGCGGACGACGCCCTGCAAGCTGCGCCCGACGCTCTCGCCCCACTCCTCGGTCATCTTCATGAAGGCCGCCAGCATCAGCGCGTCCTTGGACCCGTAGTGGTAGCCGATGGAGGCGAGGTTGGCCCCGGAGGCCGCCACGATGTCGCGCGCGGTCGTGCGCACCCAGCCCTTGTCGAGCAGGCAGCGCTTGGCACCTTCCAGCAGATCTTCACGATGTCCCATGCGGACACCCTAGCCCGGCGCCATACGCCCGTCCCATACACCCGTCCTATACGCACGTCCCATACGTGCGTCATAGACAAGCGTTTAAGACATCCGTATATTCCTCGGCATGACGAACCCCAGCGCACGCGCCGGGCGCCGGGAGTGGACGGCGTTCGCCGTGCTCCTGCTGCCCCTCCTCCTGGTCTCGATGGACGTCTCCGTCCTCTTCTTCGCGATGCCCGCCATCACCGGGCAGCTGGCCCCCACCAGCACCCAGCAGCTCTGGATCTTCGACAGCTACGCCTTCGCCCTCGCCGGCCTCCTGATCACCATGGGCTCGCTGGGCGACCGGATCGGCCGCCGCAAGCTGCTGCTGTTCGGGGCCGCGGCCTTCGGCGCCGCGTCGGTCGCCGCCGCGTACGCCCGGACCCCCGAGATGCTCATCGCGGCCCGGGCCGTGCTCGGCATCGGCGGGGCCACGCTGATGCCCAGCACCATGGGGCTGGTGCGCAACCTGTTCCGGGACGAGGCGGAGCGCACCAAGGCGATCGGCATCTGGTCCGGCGCCATGGCCGGCGGCATCGCGCTCGGCTCGGTGCTGGGCGGCGTGCTGCTGAAGTACTTCTGGTGGGGGTCGGCGTTCCTGATCAACGTGCCCGCAATGCTGCTGCTCCTGGTGCTCGCACCGTTCCTGGTGCCGGAGTCCCGCGACCCGCGGCCGAGCCGGTTCGACCCGCTGAGCGCGGTGCTCTCGATGGGCGCGGTGCTGCCCGTGATCTACGGCACCAAGCGGATCGCGGCCGACGGGCCCACGCCCGCCATGGGCCTGTGCATCGGGGCCGGGCTCACCGTCGGCGCCGTCTTCGTGCACCGGCAGCGCAGCAACCCGGACGCCATGATCAGCCGGGAGCTCTTCCGGCACCGGGTCTTCGGCGCGGGCATCGGCATCAACACCCTCGCCGCCGTCGGCATGATGGGCTCGTCCTACTTCACCACCCAGTACCTGCAGGCCGTGCTGGGCAAGACCCCGCTGGAGGCCGCACTGTGGGGAGTGATCCCCTCGGTGGCGGTCGGCATCGCCGCATCCGTGGCAGCCGGGGCGGGGCAGCGGACGGCCAAGTCCCGCGTCATCGCCACCGGGTTCGGCATCGCCGCCCTCGGCTACGCCCTGCTCGCCCTGTGCGGCCCGCACTCCCTCGCGCTGACCCTGGTCGCCGCGGCCGTCATCGCCTGCGGGATCGTCGCCGTCATGGCGGTGGTCTCCGACATGGCCCTCGCCTCCGCGCCGGTGGAGAAGGCGGGTTCGGCCGCGGCCCTCCTGGAGACGGGACAGGAGTTCGGCGGCGCACTGGGCATGGCGGTCTTCGGCAGCATCGGCCTGGCCGTCTACCGCCGCGACGCCGACGCCGGACTGCCGGGCGGGCTCCCCCACAGCGCCCACGAAACCCTCGGCGGCGCGGTGGCCGTGGCGCACCGGCTCCCCGGCCGGGCGGGCGAAGCGGTCCTCGCCACGGCGCGCGACGCCTTCGTCCACGGCATGCACGTCGCCGCCGTCGGCGGCATCGCGGTACTGCTCCTCGGCGCGGTCGTCACACTCGTCGCACTGCACCGCCGCGCAACGGTCCCCGTCCTCCCGGACCGGGACGCCGTTGCGACGCAGCGATGAACGGCTCCAGGCCGTCGAGCAGCCGGGCCAGCCCGAACTCGAACATCGAGTCCAGCGAGAACTCCTCGTCGGCCTCCCTGAACATCCGCTCGTAGACGGGGAAGTGGCCGGCGGCGAGAATCCGTTCCATGTCCGCGGCGCGGGTCTCGATCCACCCGTCCTGCGTCATCCCGGTGTCCTGCTCGGCGTCCGCCTCGTCCTCCAGGTTGACCGCGACGCCCCGCACGTAGCCGGCCACGGCGACGGTGATGTGCAGCAACGCGCCCGGGCGGAGGCCGAGTTCATGGAGGGGGCGCATCGCCCAGTCCATCTGCGCCATCGCGTGCGGCGACATCAGCGGGCGGGTGAAGGACATGGCCTTCGCCAGCCACGGGTGCCGCCGGTAGAGCGCCCACTGCGTGCGCGCGGACGCCTCCAGCCGGCCCCGCCAGTCCGTCGCGGCGCACGCCGGGAGCCGCACGTCGCCGAAGACCGCGTCGGCCATCAGCTCGACGAGCTCGTCCTTGCCGGGCACGTGACGGTACAACGCCATGGTGGAGACGCCGAGTTCGGCGGCGATGGTGCGCATGGAGACGGCCGCGGAGCCGTCGGCGTCGGCGATGGAGACCGCGGTCCGCACGATGCGCTCCCGGGTGAGCACCCCGCCGCCCGCCGCCCGGGACCTGGCCCGCCGGACGCTCCGGCCGGCGGCCCCGGACCGCGGGTCCGGGGCCTCGACGACCGTGCCCACACCGGGCACGGCCCGGACGAGCCCCTCCTGCCGCAGCACGACGAGAACCTTGGTGGCGGTGGCCATCGCCACCCCCCACTCCTGGGTGATCTGCCGCGTGGACGGCACCTTGTCCCCTGCGCGGAGCTCGCCGGAGGAGATCCGCGCGCGGATCTCGGCGGCGATCCGGAGATAGGGCGGATCGGCGGGCTGTCCTGGTGCACCCATGCGGAGCAGGGTACGCGCCCCGTAAGGGGCGCGGGGAACTGCGCGAGCAACCACGATGCGCCCGCAGTCGAGGTTCTCGGGGCTGCGCCCCGGACCCCCGGGGTGGTGCGTCGGCTGCGGACCGGTGGGGGCTGGTCGCGCCCACGCGGCGGAGCCGCATATCGAGAGGAGCCCCGCGCCCCTTACGGGGCGCGAAGAGCCGCCGGACACGCCCTAGTCGGTCAGGTCGACGGCGCGAGCCGAAACCGCGCCGATCTCCTCGGCAATGTCGGCGAGCACCGCAGCCGGAATCGACTCGTCCACCGTCAGAGCGACCAGCGCCTCGCCCCCCTCCGCGGCCCGAGAGACCTGCATACCGGCGATGTTGATGCCCGCCTCGCCCAGCACCCGCCCCACGGTGCCGATGACACCGGGACGGTCCGCGTAGCGCAGGAACGCCATGTGGTCGGTCATCGCCAGATCGACGTCGTGCTCGCCGACGGCGACGATCTTCTGCAGGTGCTTGGGGCCGGAGAGCGTGCCGGAGATGGAGACCTCGCCGCCGCCCGACAGCGTGCCGCGCACGGTCACCACGTTGCGGTGGTCCGCCGACTCCGAGGCCGTCGTCAGCCGCACCTCGACACCGCGCTCCTGCGCGAACAGCGGTGCGTTGACGTACGACACGGTCTCGTCGACGATGTCCTCGAACACGCCCTTGAGCGCGGAGAGTTCGAGCACCTTCACGTCGTGCTGCGTGATCTCGCCGTACACCTCGACGTCGAGCCGGACCGCGACCTCGCCGGCCAGCGCCGTGAAGATGCGGCCCAGCTTCTCCGCGAGCGGCAGCCCGGGCTTGACGTCCTCGGCGATGACGCCGCCCTGGACGTTGACCGCGTCCGGCACCAACTCGCCCGCCAGGGCCAGCCGTACGGACTTGGCGACGGCGATGCCGGCCTTCTCCTGGGCCTCGCCCGTGGAGGCGCCGAGGTGCGGGGTGGCGACCACGCTGTCGAACTCGAAGAGCGGGGAGTCCGTGCACGGCTCGACGGCGTACACGTCCAGGCCCGCGCCCGCGACGCGGCCCTCCTTCAGCGCCGCCGCCAGCGCGGTCTCGTCGACGATGCCGCCGCGCGCCGCGTTGACGATCCGCACCGAGGGCTTGACCTTGCGCAGCGCCTCGTCGCCGATGAGCCCGATCGTCTCGGGCGTCTTGGGCAGGTGCACGGTGATGAAGTCGGCGGCCTCCAGCAGCTCGTCCAGCGAGACGAGCTTGACGCCCATCTGCGCGGCGCGCGCGGGCTGGACGTAGGGGTCGTACGCGACGATCTTCATGCCGAAGGCGGACATGCGCTGGGCCACCAGCACGCCGATGCGGCCCAGGCCCACGACGCCCAGGACCTTCTCGGAGAGCTCGACGCCCGTGTACTTCGACCGCTTCCACTCCCCGTTCTTCAGCGCGGAGTTGGCCTGCGGGATGTTGCGGGCGGTGGCGATCAGCAGACCGCAGGCCAGCTCGGCGGCGGTCACGATGTTGGAGGTCGGGGCGTTGACGACCATCACGCCGGCCTTGGTGGCGGCGGAGACGTCCACGTTGTCGAGGCCGACGCCGGCGCGGGCGACGACGCGCAGCTTCCTCGCGGCCGCGACGGCCTCCGCGTCGATCCGCGTCGCGGAGCGCACCAGGACGGCGTCCACATCGGCGATGGCGGGCAGGAGTTCGGCGCGGTCGGCACCGTTGCAGTGCCGGATGTCGAAGTCGGGGCCCAGGGCCTCGACGGTGGCGGGCGACAGCTCTTCGGCGATCAGCACGACGGGCTTGCGTGGCGAAGCAGTGCTCACGGGTCTCAGTCCTCACTGGTCCTTCGTCGGCGGGCCGTGTCCCGACGGTCCCGCAGACGGCGGTGAAGAAGGGGGCAGCCGCGTGGAAGACGCACGACGCTGTGAGCCTGACGCGTTGTGCTCCGCAGTGTATCGGGGTTGCCCCCGGGACCTGTCGCCGTTGCGGAAACGTCACCCGCGCCCCGTAGGCCCGTGCCCCGTAGGGGCGCTGGGGGCACCTCCCAGCGCCCCTTACGGGGCGCCAAGGCTCACTCCTGGTCGTCGACCCAGCTCATCAGCTTGCGCAGCTTCTTGCCGGTGGTCTCCAGGAGGTGGTTCTCGTCGGCCTTCTTGTACTCGTTGTACTTCGGCAGACCCTCCTGGTACTCCTTCATCCAGTTGTTGGCGAAGGTGCCGTCCTGGATCTCGCCCAGGACCTTCTTCATCTCGGCCTTGGTGGCGTCGGTGACGATGCGCGGGCCGGTGACGTAGTCGCCCCACTCGGCCGTCTCGGAGACGGACCAGCGCATCTTCTCCAGGCCGCCCTCGTACATCAGGTCCACGATGAGCTTGAGCTCGTGCAGGCACTCGAAGTAGGCGATCTCCGGCTGGTAGCCGGCCTCGACGAGGGTCTCGAACCCGGCCTTGACGAGCGCCGAGGCGCCGCCGCACAGCACGGCCTGCTCGCCGAAGAGGTCGGTCTCGGTCTCCTCGGTGAAGGTGGTCTTGATGACGCCGGCCCGGGTGCCGCCGATGGCCTTGGCGTAGGAGAGGGCGAGCTGGAAGGCGTTGCCCGAGGCGTCCTGCTCGACGGCCGCGATGCACGGCACGCCGCGGCCCTCCTCGTACTGACGGCGCACCAGGTGGCCCGGGCCCTTGGGGGCGACCATGCAGACGTCGACGCCGGCCGGGGGCTTGATGAAGCCGAAGCGGATGTTGAAGCCGTGGCCGAAGAACAGGGCGTCGCCGTCGTTGAGGTGGTCCTTGACGGACTCCTCGTAGACCTTGGCCTGGATCGGGTCCGGGACCAGGATCATGATGACGTCGGCCTCGGCGGCGGCCTCGGCGGGGGTGACCACGCGCAGGCCCTGCTCCTCGGCCTTCACCTTGGACTTCGAGCCCTCGTGCAGGCCCACGCGGACGTCGACGCCCGAGTCGCGCAGGGACAGCGCGTGGGCGTGCCCCTGACTGCCGTAGCCGAGGACCGCGACCTTGCGGCCCTGGATGATGGACAGATCGGCGTCGTTGTCGTAGAAGAGCTCGGCAGCCACGTGAGGTTTCTCCTTGTTCGCGGGTGTTACGTCCCACCGTATGACGGGCGACGGGACGAGTGTTGAGGGGCAGGGGGTACGCGCCCCGTCAGGGGCGCTGGGGGCACCTCCCAGCGGTAGCTGGGGGAGGAACTGCGCGATCAGCCACGGACAACCCGCAGCCGAAGCACCGAACCCCAGTGGAACGTCAGGCGCTGCGGTCGAGGGCCCGCAGGCTGCGGTCGGTGATGGACCGCGCACCGCGGCCGATGGCGATGGTGCCGGACTGCACCAGCTCCTTGATGCCGTACGGCTCCAGCATCTTGAGCATCGCGCCGAGCTTCTCGCCGCCTCCGGTGGCCTCGATGGTGACGGCCTCCGGGGAGACGTCGACGGTCTTGGCGCGGAAGAGCTGGACGATCTCGGTGATCTGGGAGCGGGTCTCGTTGTCGGCGCGGACCTTCACCAGGACGAGTTCGCGCTGGACGGCCTGAGTGTCCTCCAGCTCGACGATCTTGAGCACGTTGACGAGCTTGTTGAGCTGCTTGGTGACCTGTTCCAGCGGCAGCGACTCGACGTTGACGACGATCGTGATGCGGGAGATGTCGGGGTGCTCGGTGACGCCGACGGCCAGCGAGTCGATGTTGAAACCGCGCCGGGAGAACAGGGCGGCGATCCGGGCCAGGATGCCGGGGGTGTTCTCCACGAGGACGGAGAGCGTGTGCTTGGTCATGGGGTCGGTCTCCTCGCCTGTTCTCAGTCGTCCTCGGTGTCGCCGAAGTCCGGGCGGACGCCCCGGGCGGCGAGGATCTCGTCGTTGGAGGTGCCGGCGGCGACCATCGGCCAGACCATGGCGTCCTGGTGGACGATGAAGTCCACCACGACCGGGCGGTCGTTGATGGCGTTGGCCTCCTGGATGACCTTGTCCAGTTCGGACGGGTCCTCGCAGCGCAGCCCCACGCAGCCCATCGCCTCGGCGAGCTTGACGAAGTCGGGGACGCGGGTGCCCGGCGCGGCCTCCGTGCCCAGCACGGTGTTGGAGTAGCGCTGGTTGTAGAACAGCGTCTGCCACTGCCGGACCATGCCCAGGGCGCCGTTGTTGATGATGGCGACCTTGACGGGGATGTTGTTGAGCGCGCAGGTGACCAGTTCCTGATTGGTCATCTGGAAGCAGCCGTCGCCGTCGATGGCCCAGACCGTGCGGTCCGGCATGCCGGCCTTGGCGCCCATCGCGGCGGGCACCGCGTAGCCCATGGTTCCGGCGCCGCCGGAGTTGAGCCAGGTCGCGGGCTGCTCGTAGTGGATGAAGTGGGCGGCCCACATCTGGTGCTGGCCGACGCCCGCGGCGTAGATGGTGTCCTTCGGGGCGAGTTCACCGATGCGCTGGATGACCTGCTGCGGGGCGAGGGTGCCGTCGTCGGGCTGGTCGTAGCCGAGCGGGTACGTCTCGCGCCAGCGGTTCAGGTCCTCCCACCAGCCGGCGTAGTCGCCGCGGTGGCCTTCGGCGTGCTCGTGCTGGACGGCGACGATCAGGTCGGCCAGGACCTCGCGGGCGTCGCCCACGATGGGGACGTCGGCGGCGCGGTTCTTGCCGATCTCGGCGGGGTCGATGTCCGCGTGGACGATCTTGGCGTTCGGGGCGAAGGAGTCCAGCTTGCCGGTGACGCGGTCGTCGAAGCGGGCGCCGAGGGCGATGATCAGGTCGGACTTCTGCAGGGCGGTGACGGCGGCGACGGAGCCGTGCATGCCGGGCATGCCCAGGTGCTGGGGGTGGCTGTCGGGGAAGGCGCCCAGCGCCATCAGCGTGGTGGTGACGGGCGCGCCGGTCAGCTCGGCGAAGACCTTGAGCTCGGCGGTGGCCCGGGCCTTGAGGACGCCGCCGCCGACGTAGAGCACGGGACGCCGGGCCTGGGTGATCAGCTTGGCCGCCTCGCGGATCTGCTTGGAGTGCGGCTTGGTGACCGGGCGGTAGCCGGGCAGGTCGGTGTGGGGCGGCCAGACGAAGGTGGTCCGGGCCTGGAGGGCGTCCTTGGCGATGTCGACGAGCACCGGTCCGGGGCGGCCGGTGGAGGCGACGTGGAAGGCCTCGGCAATCGTCCGGGGGATCTCCGCCGGGTCCGTCACCAGCCAGTTGTGCTTGGTGATCGGCATGGTGATGCCGCAGATGTCGGCTTCCTGGAAGGCGTCCGTGCCGATCGCCTTGGAGGCGACCTGGCCGGTGATGGCGACCAGCGGGACGGAGTCCATGTGGGCGTCCGCGATCGGCGTGACCAGGTTGGTGGCGCCCGGGCCGGAGGTGGCCATGCACACCCCGACCCGGCCCGTGGCCTGCGCGTACCCGGTGGCGGCGTGGCCGGCGCCCTGCTCGTGGCGGACGAGGATGTGGCGGACCTTCGAGGAGTCCATCATCGGGTCGTAGGCGGGGAGGATGGCACCGCCCGGGATGCCGAACACGGTGTCGCACCCGACCTCCTCCAGCGCTCGGATGAGGGACTGCGCGCCCGTGACGTGCTCGACGGTGGCGGGCTGCTGCGCTCCGCCGTTACGGGCCCGCGGCTGCGGATGATGGGCCCCGGTGGCCTGCTCGGTCATCGACATTCTCTTCTCGAAGGATTCGACGGTTCGACGGTGGAGACGGATGGGATCGGCTGGGTCGGTGGAGGTGGCCGGGCCTTCGCCCGAACGCTCCCGGTGCAACAAAAAACCCCTCGTGCCGTAGGGCAAGCGAGGGGAGCGCGTCGGTGCGGTCAGCAGGACCTGAACGGGGTCCTGCTTCAGCCGACGCGCTTTCCAAGTACGAGAATTCGGGTGCGCATGTCACTGACCCTCCCTCCGCTCCCCGCGGGGTGTCAAGTGGGTGGGACAGGCGTCTCATTATGTGAACGGAGCGGCGCATGGGCCAGAGCGCCCGCACTGCCCACCGCACCGGAACGAACGGGCAGTGCGCCGCCCACCAGCAGCTCGTCCGGGCCGTCGGCAGAATCACCCGGAAGGGGGTACCCGCCGCGGTCCAGGGCCTGTCGCAGCCGGTGCTCGTCCAGGGCGCCGGCGAAGGCCTGACCCTGGCCGTGGGTGCAGCCCATGGCGCGCAGGGCGCGGGCCTGCTCGGCGTCGTCCACGCCGTCGGCCACGGACTGCAGGCCGAGGTCGCCGGCGATCCGCAGCAGCCCTGCCGTGATCTTGTGCAGCCGGGCGGAGTCGGCCACGCCGTCGACGAGCTCGCGGTCCAGCCGGAGCACGTCGACGGGCAGCCGCCGCAGGGCGCTCATGGCGGCGTAGCCGCTGCCGAAGCCGTCGAGCGCGATGCGGACGCCGAAGCGCCGCAGCCCCTCCAGCCGCCGCTCCAGCTCCTCCAGCGGCACCCGCGGGTCGCTGCAGGTCAGCTCCAGGACTAGGGCGCCGGAGGGCAGGTCGTGGCGCAGGATGAGCTCCTCGACGTGCTTCTGCGGCAGCGCCCGGTCGAGCAGCCGGGCGGCGGACACGCGCACGTGGACGGGCACGGCGTGGCCCGCGCGGCGGCGGTGGGCGGCCTGCTCGACGGCCTTCTCCAGCGTCCAGCGGCCGAGTTCGGCCAGGGCTCCGCCGTCACCGGGCCGGGCGTCGCCGCGTCCCGCCTCGCCGGCCCGCAGGAATTCGTCGGGGGTGAAGAGGATGCCCTGGGCCGAGCGCCAGCGGGGCTGGGCGGAGACGGCGGTGAGGCGGCCGGTGTCCAGCTCGACGACGGGCTGGTGCAACAGGGCGAACTGGCCGTCGTGCAGGGCGGTGCGCAGCCGGGTGGCCTGCTCGGCGCGGCGCACCACCTCGGCCTGCATCTGCGGGGCGTAGAGCTCGACGCGCCCCTTGCCCGCCTGCTTGGCGCGGTACATGGCGAGGTCGGCGTTGCGCATGAGGGTGCCGGGGGTGATGCCCGGTTCGGCGAAGGCCACGCCGATGCTGGCGTTGACGCGGACCTCGGTGCCGCCCTCGACCAGGTACGGCTGGGAGAGCGTGGCCCGCAGGCGGTCGGCGATCTCCAGGATGCGGTACTCGCGGGCGGCGGGGTCGCGGGTGCCGTCGCCGATGATGAGCGCGGCGAACTCGTCGCCCCCGAAGCGGGCGGTGCTGTCGCCGGCCCGCACCGAGTCCTGCAGCCGGCGGGCGGCCTGGACGAGCAGTTCGTCGCCGGCCTGGTGGCCGACGGTGTCGTTGACGGCCTTGAAGCCGTCCAGGTCGATGAAGAGCACGGCGGTGCCCGCGTCGGTCACTCTCCGGCCGGCCAGTGCCTGCTGCACGCGGCGGGTGAACAGGGCGCGGTTGGGCAGGTCGGTGAGCGGGTCGTGCTCGGCGGTGTGCTGCAACTGGGCCTGGAGCCGGACGCGTTCGGTGACGTCGCGACTGTTGAAGATGAGGCCGCCGTGGTGGCGGTTGACGGTGGACTCCACGTTGAGCCAGTCGCCGTTGCCGGAGCGGAAGCGGCACTCGATGCGGGTGGTGGGCTCGTCGGCGGGGGGTGCGGCGAGGAAGCGGCGCACCTCGTGGACGACGCGGCCCAGGTCCTCCGGGTGGATCAGGGAGGCCAGTTCGGAGCCGATGAGCTCCTCGGCCTCGCGCCCGTAGACCCCGGCGGCGGCGGGGCTGACGTAGCGCAGTATCCCGGTGGGCGCGGCGATCATGATGACGTCGCTGGAGCCCTGCACCAGGGAGCGGAAGTGGTTCTCCTTCTGGGCCAGTTCCTGGGTGAGCGAGATGTTGTCGAGCAGCATGATGCCCTGGCGCACGACGAGCGCCAGGACGACCGTGCAGCCGGTGAACAGCACGACGCGGTCGACGTGATGGCCGTCGAGCACGTTGTAGAGGATGCCCAGGGTGCAGACGGCGGCCGCGAGGTACGGGGTGAGGGCGGCCAGCGAGCCGGCGATGGGCCGGCCGGAGTGCGGCACGGAACGGCTGCCGTCCTCGCCCTCCTCGCGGGCCACCCAGGGCGCGTAGGCCATGAGCATGTAGCCCGCGAACCAGCCCGCATCCAGGATCTGGCCCGAGCGGTAGTGCTCGCGCAGCAGCGGCGAGGTGAACAGGGCGTCGCACAGGACCGTCAGCGCGAGGGCCGCGATCGCGGTGTTGATCGCGGAGCGGTTGGCGGACGAGCGCTTGAAGTGCAGCGCCAGCACCATCGACACCAGCACGATGTCCAGCAGCGGGTACGCCAGCGAGAGCGCGGCCTGCGCGACCGTCTCGCCGGCGAAGTGCGCGGTGTGCGCGAGGGCCAGGCTCCAGGACAGGGTCAGCAGCGAGCCGCCGATGAGCCAGGAGTCGAGGCCGAGGCAGACCCAGCCGGCCCGGGTGACCGGGCGGCGGGCGAGCACCAGCAGGCCGATGATGGCGGGCGGCGCGAAGAGCAGGAAGCAGAAGTCGGCCGGGGACGGGCTCGGCACGTGCCGCCCGAGGACGACCTCGTACCAGCCCCAGAAGAAGTTGCCGAAGCCGGCCATCGCGGAGGAGGCGGCGAACAGCAGCCAGGCGGGCCGGAACCGGCTGCTGTGGGTGCGCCCGTACCAGAAGCAGGAGGCGGCGGCGAGGCCCGCCGCGCCGCTGAGCCCGAAGTCGCCCATGGTCAGGGCCAGCTCGGCCGATCCCCAGCCGAAGGCCGCGCCCGTGGCGTAGCCGCCGCAGACGAGGGCGAGGAGGAGCTGGGGGACCACCCCCGAGCCGGAGGCGGGCATCGTCCGCCGCGGCAGGGCCGCTCCGGGGGCGCTCACCGCGCCGCCTCCCCGGCCGGGGTCCCGGCGGGGACCGGGGACGGGAGGAGGTGGTCCGAGGTCACCGGACAGTGGATGCGCGGTCCGTACCCTTGCCGCGTCGGGTTGATCGTCCATTGGCCGTGCATCGCCCGTCGCCCCCCTCGAGTTCCGGTACATCGCTGCGCCGTACGCTGCGCGGCGCAGCCCCCGGACCGGACGATACACCAGACTCGTCACTCAGGGACATAGCTCATATACATAGCGTAACTGGCTACGGGATTACGGATACACAGTGCAGTCAAATCGTGCCTCTACGTGGCATCAGTCCGCAGCGACTACGACATTCCGCAGAGGCTCGTCCAGTACAAATCTGGCCAGTTGATCGCGCAAGAGGGCCTTGGCGCGTGAGAAATAGGCCGAACTCGGGCCACCCACATGGGGGGTGACGAGAACGCCGGGTGCACTCCACAGCGGGTGCCCCGGAGGCAGCGGCTCGGGGTCGGTGACGTCGAGCGCGGCCCGCAGCCGGCCGCTCTCCAGCTCGGCGAGCAGCGCCTCGGTGCGCACGACGGCGCCGCGGGCGACGTTCACCAGGAGGGCGCCGTCCTTCATCCGCGCGAGGAACCCGGCGTCGACGAGACCCCGGGTCTCCTCGGTGAGCGGTGTCGCGAGGATCACCACATCCGCCTCGGGAAGCAGACCGGGCAAGGCGGAGACCGGATGCACCCGCCCGCGCGCGGTGGTCCGCGCAGAGCGCGCGACACGTGCCACCCGCGCGCACTCGAAGGGCGCGAGCCGGTCCTCGATGGCACTGCCGATCGAGCCGTACCCCACGATGAGGACGGACCTGTCGGCGAGCGCCGGACGGAACCCGTGCCGCCACTCCCCCGCGTCCTGGGCCCGGACGAACCCCGGGATGTCGCGCAGGGCGGCGAGCGTGAGGGTCAGGGCCAGCTCCGCGGTGCTCGCGTCGTGCAGCCCGCGGGCGTTGCACAGCTTCGCCCCGGAGGGCAGCGAGGGCACGGCGGGCAGCAGGTTCTCGACGCCGGCGGTGAGCGCCTGCAGCACCTTGAGGTGCGGCATCAGCGGCAGCGGCCGGGTGCAGGCCTCGTCGCCCTTCATGTAGGGGGCGGCGTAGAAGACGACGCGGGCCGGGTCGGTGGGGAAGTCGGGCTCGCCGTTCCAGTAGGCGTACTCCAGGCCGCCCGGGAGGTCCGCGATCTCCTCGGGCCGGATGGGCAGCCAGGCCAGGGGGCGGGCCGCGCGCGTCGTGGTACCGCTGTGATCTGCGCTCATGCCTGGAGGCTATGCGAAGGAGCGGTACCGGCAGAGGTTAGTTTGGGGGCGAGGAACGGGAGGGGATACGGGCGGTGGAGCGCAGGAGAATCGGTGCGACGGCACTCGAAGCGGGCGCCGTCGGACTCGGGTGCATGCCCATGCACTGGGCGTACACCGCCTCCCAACGGAGCGGCGAGGGATCGCTGCGGACGATCCATGCGGCACTCGATGCCGGAACGTCCCTGCTGGACACGGCCGACATGTACGGGCCGTTCACCAACGAGCTGCTGCTGGGGCGGGTGTTGCGGGAGCGACGCTCCGAGGCCTTCGTGGCGACCAAGTGCGGGCTGCTGGTGGGTGATCAGCACATCGTCGCCAACGGTCGGCCCGGCTATGTGAAGCGCGCGTGCGACGCCTCGCTGCGCCGGCTGCAGACCGATGTGATCGATCTCTACCAGCTGCACCGGCCCGACCCCGAAGTACCGGTCGAGGAGACCTGGGGGGCGATGGCCGACCTGGTCTCCGCGGGCAAGGTGCGCGCACTGGGCTGGTCCGCGGTCGGGGCACGCGCCCAGCGCCGCAAGGGACTGCGGTCCGGCACGCCCCCGGCGGGGATGTACGACGCGACGATCCGCCAGCTCGACCGCATCCAACAGGTCTTCCCCGTCAGCAGCGTTCAGGCCGAGCTGTCGGTGTGGTCGCGGGAGGCGCTGGACCGGCTGATGCCGTGGTGCTCCTCGCGCGGCGTGGGGCTGCTGGCCGCGATGCCGCTGGGCAACGGCTTCCTCAGCGGCACCCTCACCCCCGGCCAGGGCTTCGAGCCGGAGGACGTCCGGGCGCGGCACCCGCGCTTCACCGCGGAGATGATGGCCGCCAACCAGCCGATCGTGGCCGGGCTGCGGCGCGTGGCGCGGCGCCACGACGCCTCCGCGGCACAGGTCGCCCTGGCCTGGGTGCTGGCCCAGGGCCGGCACGTCATACCGGTGCCGGGCACCAAGAAGGCCGCGTGGGCGGTGCAGAACGCGGGCGCCGCCGAACTGCGCCTGACGGCCGAGGACTTCGCGGAGATAGCCGCGCTGCCGAAGGCCATGGGGTCGTGGGACTGAACGGGTGTTTACCGAGCGGGTGTTTCACTGGAGGGAGCCACAATGAATGGGGGCTCCCGTGTTCAACGTGTTCGAGGAGATCTTCGCGCCAGGGCGCAAGCACACCGAAGAGGAGCGCAACCGGCTCGAACTGACGCGTGAGGACGTGGGCGACGGGGATCCGGCCCGGGGGCCGGTCGACCTGGACTCGGGGCACGTGGTCATACGGCCTCGGCAGGCGGGGCCGGCGAGCTGAACAGGCCCATCCGGTGCGCCGTCGCAGCGGCCTCGCCGCGGCCCGACACGCCGAGCTTGGCAAGGATGTTGGAGACGTGCACGCTGACCGTCTTCGGCGAGATGAACAGCTCCTCGGCTATCCGCCCGTTGCTGTGCCCCAGCGCCACCAGGCGCAGGACGTCGCGCTCGCGCGGGGTGAGGCCGAGGCCGTCGCCTACCTGCTGCTTCCCGCCCAGGGGCAGCCGGGCCCGCCGCGCCAGCAGTTCGACGGCCTCGCGCAGCGGCCGGGCGCCCAGCTGCACGGCGGTGGCGTGGGCCGCGGCCAGCGGTTCGGCGGCTCCCTCCCCGCCTGCGCCCAGCAAGGAGGCGGCCCAGCGGTACCGGGCGCGGGCGAGTTCGTAGGGCCGGTCGAGCTGCTCGAAGGCGGCCACGGCCTCCGCCCAGCGGTGCGCGTCCTCATGGCCCTCCGCGCGCAGGAGTTCGGCCTCCAGGAAGAGCCCGTGGGCCTGCCACACGGGGACGAACCGCGGCAGGCGCTTGGCGGCGTCCCGGATGCCGTCGAGGACCGCGGCCCGGCCCTGCTCGGCCCCCGGCAGTCCGTGCGCGTCCGCCTCGGCCGTGGCCGCTGCGATCAGCAGGGGCCAGGCGTAGCGCTGGGCGGCGGCCGGCAGGCCCGGGCGCAGGGTCTCGTCGAGCGTGGCGCGGGCATCGGCCAACCGGCCACGGGCGGCGGCCAGTTCCAGGGTGCAGTAGCCGAAGGGGATCTCGTACTGCGGCTGCGGGTCGTGCGTGCCGTAGTGCGCGCGGGCCGCGGCCAGTTCACGCTCGGCCGTGTCCCACTCGCCGCGCGCCAGGGCCAGCATCGTGAAGCGCTTGGCCGCCGCGCCCCGGGGCATGCGGGTCTGTGCCAGGCGCAGCGCCTCGCAGGCCGCCTCCTCCGCCTCCGGCCAACGGCCCAGCGAATGCAGGGCACAGGCCCTGTTGCCGTGGACCCAGGCCGTCGAGTCGCGCAGGCCGAACCGGTGCAGCACCTCGATGCCCTCGTCCGCGACGGCGACGGCCTCCGCGGAACGGCCCACGCCCTCCAGGGCCGAGGAGAGGTTGGTGAAGCAGCGCCCCAGGACCTGGACCTCACCGAGCTCGACGGCCCGGGCGCAGACGGCCCGCATCTCGGCCAGGCCGCCCTCGACGTCCCCCGAGTCGATCCGGTGCCCGCCCAGGGTGAGCCGGGCGTTGAGGCCCGTGCCCTCGGCCCCGACGAGCCGCGCCAGCTCGACCGCCTGCTCGGCGGTGGCGTAACTCTCCGGGCCCGGGGTGTGGATCGCGCTCCAGGCGGCGGCCTGCGCCACCACTTCGGCGTGCACCGGGGACGGCGGCAGCCCCCGTACCAGCTCCTGCGCCCGGACGAGCTCCGCCCTGCCGTCGCCGCGCGCCAGGCCCTCCGCCGCCTTGCCCTGGTGGGTCCAGAACCAGGCCGCGCGCAGCGGGTCCTTGGTCTCGTCCAGCATGCGCAGCGCCTTCCTGGCCACGGCCAGCGAGCGCTCGCGCTCCCCCGACATGTGCGCGGCGACCACGATCTCCGCCAGCAGGTCGAGCCGGCGCAGCGCCTCGTCGTCACAGCCGCATGCGGGATAGACGTCCGCGTGGTCGAACGGCCGCTGCGCCTCGCGGACCTCCTTCGGGACGTCCTCCCACAGCTCCAGCGCGCGCTCCAGCAGGCGCAGTTGCTCGGTGTAGGCGTAGCGCCTGCGGGCGTGCACGGCGGCGGCGAGCACGGCGGGCAGCGCCTTGGCCGGATCGTGCGCGTGGTACCAGTGGCTGGCGAGCCGGGCCGGGAGCTCGTCGGCCCGGACGAGGCCCGGGTCCGCCTCCAGGGCGTGCGCATAGCGCCTGTTGAGGCGGGAGCGCTCACCGGGCAGCAGGTCGTCGACCACGGCCTCGCGCACCAGGGCGTGCCGGAAGCGGTAGCCGTCGCCGTCCGGGGTGGGCCGCAGGATGCCGGTGCCCACGGCCGCGCGCAGCGCCTCGATCAGCTCGTCCTCACCGAGGCCCGCGACCGCGTGCAGCAGCTCGAACTCGACGGCGGAGCCGCCCGCGGCGGCGATGCGGGCCACGCGCTGGGCGTCCTCGGGGAGCGCCTCGACGCGGACCAGCAGCAGGTCGCGCAGCGAGGTGCTGAGCCCGCCCGGACAGCCGTCGGCCAGCGAGGCCGCGATCTCCTCGACGAAGAAGGCGTTGCCGTCGGAACGGTCGAAGATCCGGTCCAGCACGTCCCGTTCGGGCTGGCTGCCGCCGGCGATGCCCGCCAGCTGGGCCCGCACCTCGGCCCGGGTGAAGCGGGAGAGCTCGATGCGGTGCAGGGAGCGCATCCGGTCGAGCTCGGCGAGGAAGGGGCGCAGCGGGTGGCGCCGGTGGATGTCGTCGGAGCGGTAGGTGGCGACGATGAGCAGGCGTGCGCTGTGCAGCGAGCGGAAGAGATAGCCGAGGAGTTCACGCGTGGAGCGGTCGGCCCAGTGCAGGTCCTCGACGGCGAGGACGAGCGTGCGGTCGGCAGTGAGGCGCTCCAGCAGGCGGGCGGTGAGCTCGAAGAGCCGGGCGCGGCCGTCCTCGTCGTGCGACTCGCGGGCGGTCTCGCCCAGTTCGGGCAGGAGGCGGGCGAGCTCGCCCTCGTGCCCCGCGGCGGCCCGGGCCAGGGCGTCGCCGACCTGGCGGTGCAGGGCGCGCAGGGCGGTGGCCAGGGGTGCGAACGGCAGGCCGTCCTCGCCGATCTCGACGCATCCGCCGGTCGCGGTGACGGCACCGGCGGCCGCGGCACCGGCCAGGAACTCCTCGACGAGGCGCGTCTTGCCGACGCCCGCCTCGCCGCCGACGAGCACGGTCTGGGGCTCGCCGGCGGCTGCGCGCTCCAGCGCGTCGGCGAGCGTGTCGAGTTCGTCGGAACGGCCGACGAACACGGGGCTGACGGAGGTCTTCTGCACGTCGCCGAGCATGGCACACGGGGCTGACATCGGGGTCAGGCGGCGAGGACGAACCGGCGGAGCCGCCGGGGTGCCCTGCGGGCGGCGCGGGCGAGACGGGCCTCAGCAGCCTTGCGGATCAGCTCGGCGCTGCGGATCTGGTGGAGTTCGTAGTGGATGTACACGGGTTTCCCCCTTCGGGATTCGGCTTCGTGGAGAAGCCTCGTCCCTAAGGAGGGGGCGGGGGCATTGGGCAGGTGCCTTATCTGCGGGTGGCGGGGGCCTTAGCGCCCGTAAGGGGCGCCCTGTCAGGGGCGCGGGGCTGTTGACATATGCGGCTCCGCCGCGTGGGCGCGACCGGGCGCCCCGTCAGGGGCGCGGGGCTGTATCGATGTGCGGCTCCGCCGCGTGGGCGCGACCAGCCCCCACCGGCCCGCAGCCGACGCACAACCCCAGGGGTCCGGGGCGAAGCCCCGGGACGTCGGCTGCAGGCGCGTCGTGGTTGCTCGCGCAGTTCCCCGCGCCCCTGACGGGGCTAGGCCACCGGGGCCGTGCCCCGGGTGAGTTCGGCACTCCGCACCGGATCGGACGCCTCCGGCGCCTCGATGCTCACCCTCGGAAGCCAGCGCTCCAGCGCACCCGGCAACCACCAGTTGGCCCCGCCCAGCATGTGCATCAGCGCCGGCACCAGCAGCGTGCGCAGCACGAACGCGTCCAGGGCCACCGCCGAGGCCAGGCCGATGCCGAACATGGCGATCACGCGGTCGCCGCTCAGGACGAACGCCAGGAAGACCGAGATCATGATGACGGCCGCCGAGTTGATGACGCGGCTGGTCTCGGCCAGGCCGACCCGTACCGCGCGGCAGTTGTCGCGGGTCGCCAGCCACTCCTCGTACATGCGGCTGACGAGGAAGACCTGGTAGTCCATGGAGAGGCCGAACAGGACCGAGACCATGACCACCGGAAGGAACGGTTCCACCGGGCCCTGGTGGCCCAGGCCCAGGAGTTCGCTGCCCCAGCCCCACTGGAAGACCGCCACGACGACGCCGAACGACGAGGCCACCGCGGCGATGTTCATCAGCGCCGCCTTCACCGGTATGCCGATGCTGCGGAAGGCCAGGAGGAGCAGCAGGCAGCCCAGGCCCACCACCGTGCCCACGAACAGCGGGAGTTTGCCGCGGATGACGCCGGCGAAGTCGTCGTAGCTCGCGGTCACGCCGCCCACCCGGACCTTCAGGCCCGTGCCGTCCGCCGCCTTCGGGAGGACCTCGGTGCGCAGCCGGTCGACGAGGTCGCTGGTGGCGCGGGCCTGGGGCGCGGTGGTGGGGACGATCGTGATCAGGCCCGTGCTGCCGTTGCCGCTCAGGGCCGCGGGGGTGGCGGAGGCGATGCCCTCCGTGCGGCGGAGGGTGTCGGGGAGCCTGTCGAAGGCGAGGCGGTCCGCGGCGCTGTCGAGCGGGGCGACGAGGGTGAGCGGGCCGTTGACGCCGGGGCCGAAGCCGTCGGCGAGCAGGTCGTAGGCCTGGCGCGTGGTGCTGGAGGCCGGGTTGTTGCCCTGGTCGGAGGTGCCCAGGTGGAGGGAGAGCGTGGGCAGGGCGAGGACCAGCATCACCGCGGCGGCCACCGCGCCGAGCAGTTTGGGGTGCCGTTCCACGAAGGACGACCAGCGCGCCGCGAGTCCGGTGGGGGCCTCGGGGCAGCGTCCCTCGGCGGCGAGCAGACGGCGCTCGCGGCGGCTCAGCGCCCGCGGGCCGATCATGCCGAGCAGGGCCGGGAGGAGGGTGACGGAGGCGGCGACGGTGAGGACGACCGTGAGCGAGGCGGCCACGGCCACGCCGTTGAGGAAGCCGAGCTGCAGGATCAGCATGCCGAGCAGCGCCACGCACACGGTGCCGCCGGCGAAGACCACGGCACGCCCGGTGGTCGCGACGGCACGCTCCGCGGCGACCTCGACCGGCAGGCCCTGCCGCAGCCCCTTGCGGTGCCGGGTGACGATGAACAGGGCGTAGTCGATGCCCACGCCGAGGCCGATGAGCGTGCCCAGCATGGGCGCGAAGTCGGCGACCGTGATCACGTGGCCGAGCAGGACGGTGCCCATGGCGGCGGTGCCGACGCCGACCAGGGCGGTGGCGATGGGCAGCAGGCTCGCCGCGAGCGACCCGAAGACGACGAACAGCACGACCGCTGCGACGGCCACGCCGACGATCTCGCTCAGGTGGCCGCTCGCGCTCTCGGTGGTGGCGATCTCGCTGCCGCCCAGGGCGGTGCTGAGGTTGCCGGTACCGGCCTTCCGCACGGTGTCGACGACCTTCTGCACCTGCGCCTTGGAGGGGCCGCCCGAGGCGAAGGTGAGGGAGGCGTAGGCGGTGTGCCCGTCCCGGCTGGTGTGCCGGGGGCCGACGTCGGCGACGCCGGGCAGGCGCTCGACCTCGTGCAGGACGGACTTCATGCGCTGCTCGACGTCCGCGGCCTTCACGGTGCCCTCGCCGGTGTGCCAGACGATGACGTCGTCGCCGCCCGCGTCGGGGAAGGCCTGCTGCATGAGTTCCGTCGCCCGCGCGGACTCGGTGCCGGGCACGCGGTAGTCGTCGGAGTAGCCGGACCCGGCGGCCGTGGCGGCCGCCGCGGTGCCCAGGAGGGCCAGGAGCCACAGCACGACGACGGCGGTGCGGCGGCGCAGGCACCAGCGGGCGAGTGAGGTCATGGACGGGCTTCCGGGCTGTCACGGGAAAATCCCCCACACTCTGACAGCCGGAAAAGATCCTTTGTCCCCTTTGTGGCTCACACCACAAAGGGGACGAAATCCCGGATCAGCCGGTGACCGATTCCTTTCCGTTCTCGATGTGGCCCATCAGCCGGCGCTTGAAGGAACGATCCTCCGCGGCGCTGACCACGAGGTCGTACCAGCCGTGCTCCCGGTGCGCCGCGTACGGCAGGGTCCGCGTCGACCCGGGCGCGAGGCGCACGGTGCGCGGCCGCTCGTCGCCGTAGCCGTCGACGGCCAGGGTGACGGTGAGCGTCGCACGGCCCCGGTTGCTCAGGGTGACGTGCAGCTCACGCCGCCGGGCGTCGGCCTCGCTGGTGACGTGCAGGGCGGCCGCCGCGCCCTGCGCCGTCCCCTCGAACTCGCGGCGGAAGCCGTTCGGGCCGGTGAGGGTGAAGGCGTACGCGCCCTTGGCCACCGGTACGTCCCAGTCGGCCGCGCCGAGGACGTCCCGGTGCTGCGGCACCGCGTACTCCCCCGCGTACGGGTAGAGCGCGAAGTGGGCGCTGCAGCGGCCGGTGTTGCGCAGCTTCAGCCGGACGACCCCCGCGGCGGCGTCGAACGCCCCGTCGGCGTCGGGCCGGTAGGGCAGCGGGCGGGCCGGGCGGCTGCCCGGCTCCTGGCGCGGCATCCGCTGCCGGGCCGGGGGCTCGGGACTCCACCGGCCGGTGAAGGGCGGGACGGCCCCGGGGGCGTGCACCGCGGGCAGCCGGCGGCCGCGGGTGAAGTCGAAGGCGCCGGTCAGGTCGCCGCAGACGGTGCGCCGCCAGGCGCTGATGTTGGGCTCGTGCACGCCCAGCCAGCGCTCCAGGAAGCGGGTGATCGAGGTGTGGTCGAAGACCTCGGAGCAGGCGTAGCCGCCCAGCGACCAGGGCGAGACGACGAGCATGGGGACCCGGATCCCCAGCCCGACCGGCTGCCCCTGCCAGAACTCGTCCTTCGTCCCGGCCGGCGGCACCGGCGGCGGGACGTGGTCGAAGAAGCCGTCGTTCTCGTCGTAGGTGATGAACAGGGCCGTGTGCCGCCACACTTCGGGGTTGCGGCCCAGCGCGTCGAGGATCTTGTAGACGATCGAGGCGCTGGCGACGGGCGAGGAGGCGCCCGGGTGCTCGGAGTCGGCGCCGGAGGGGACGATGTACGAGACCTTCGGCAGCTTGCCCGAGGCCACGTCGGCCGCGAACGCCGTGGCCGTGGAGCCGGGTTCGCCCCGGTGCAGGGCGCGCCGGAAGAGGGTGTGCTCGGTGCGGGTGAGCGCGGCGACGCCTTCGTCGAGCAGGCCTTGCAGCCGCGTGCGGCCCGCCGCGTCGGCGGCGGCCAGCTTCTCGTAGAAGGCGGTCATGGTGCGGACGCCGTCGACCTTGGCCAGGGCCTTGCGGGCCACCGCCTTGAAGCTCGCGAAGAACTCCAGGTTGTTGTCGGTGAAGTTGTCCCATTCCTGGTAGACCTGCCAGCCGATGCCGGCCTTCTGCAGCCGCTCGGCGTAGGTGGTCCAGGTGTAGCCGGTGTGCTTGTCCTCGTCGTAGGCGTCGTTGCCGACGGCCCGGGCGCCGCCCGGCTCGAAGCCGGTCCAGCCGCTGACCAGGTGGTTGCGGTTGGGGCTGGTGGAGGAGTGGATCGCGGCGTGGTAGGCGTCGCAGACGGTGAAGGTGTCGGCGAGCTCGTAGTGCAGCGGCACGTCGGCGCGGTCGTAGTGGGCCATGGTGGCCGGGGTCTTGGCGGCGATCCAGTTGTCCATCCAGCCGTCGCGCCAGGCCTTGTGGCCGCCGGCCCAGCTGTGGTCGAGGGCGCCGATGTACTGGAGGTCCTTGTGCTGGGCCGCGGCGGCGTCGCGGACGGCGAAGGGCAGCACGGGGCCCTTGGGGCCGGGCTGTTCGAAGATGCTGCCGCCGCCGGGGAGGCGGACGGCGTTGCGGTCCGCGTAGCCGCGCACGCCGCGCAGGGTGCCGAAGTAGTGATCGAAGGAACGGTTCTCCTGCATGAGGACGACCACGTGCCGGATGTCTGCGAGACCGCCGCCGTCCGCTCCTCCGGAGTGCCCGGCCCCGTCCGCGATCGCCTGTTGCAACGACGGCGGCAGCAGCGAGCCTGCCGCCGCGATGGTCGCGGCGCCGGCGCCGAGCGAGAGTGCGCGCCTGCGCGAGATGTCGGGTGACAAAGGGGGATCCCTCCCGGTCGGGGTGCTGGGGCGTGTCCGGCACCACGGCGCCCCGTCAGGGGCGCTGGGGGCACCTCCCAGCGGTAGCTGGGGGAGGAACTGCGCGAGCAACCACGACGCGCCCGCAGCCGACGTCCCGGGGCTTCGCCCCGGACCCCTGGGGTTGTGCGTCGGCTGCAGGCCGGTGGGGGCTGGTCGCGCAGTTCCCCGCGCCCCTGACGGGGCACCTGGTCGCGCCCACGCGGCGGAGCCGCATATGTGGACAGCCCCGCGCCCCTTACAGGGCACGGTAGTGACGCATGATGTCCAAGGGAAGGCCCCCGGCCATCCCGCAGGTGAACGCCCCTCAGCGAGCCGTCCCGTTCCAGCTGTGCGCCACGTCCACCACCACGTGGTTGCCCGACTGGAAGACCCGGAACGGCAGCCGGGCCCGCACTCCCACCCCGACCTGGGTGTCGCCCTCGAAACTGCCGCCGTAGCGGATGTCCTTGAAGGTGCGGTACCCCTCGATGCCCACGCCCGGCAACGGCTTGCCGACGTGCGCCCGGTAGCTGGGCTGCATCGTCTCCGGGTCGTAACTCGGCGCGCCGACGCGGACTTCGAGGATCGCGCCGCCGCCGACCGGGATCAGGTCACCGGAGCCGTCCTGGTGCAACTCGTCCACGTAGCGCACGTGATAGCGGACCGGGCCGTGCTCCGCGCTGCCCTCGGCGCCGCGGATGTCGAAGACCATGCGGTCGAAGCAGGCGTGCTGCCCGGTTCTGATGTTCACCAGCGGTGAATAACCGGCCGTCTCGGTCGCGACCTTGGGAAGGCTGCCCCAGTCGCCCGCACACGCCGCCTCGATGCCGGCCACCGTGGTGGCCCCGTCCACCGCGACCGCCGTCCCGGTCGTCGCCGCCAGCCCCGCGCCCGTCAGCAGGAGCGCCGCCAGCGCTGTGCTCACCCGTCGCATTGCCACTCCCCAGCCCTCGTCAGCCCTCGTCCGGGCACGCGGACCGGCCCGTTCCAGGCGATCATGCCGGACCGTTCCGGCATGTGGGGTGCGTACGGGCAAAATCCAGCCAACTCGGTACATACGCCAACGGCCGCTCCTCCGTGCGGAGAAGCGGCCGTGGCGTGCGTCTGCGGACCGTCAGCCCTCGACGCCCAGCTTCTCCAGGATCAGCTCACGGACGCGCGCCGCGTCCGCCTGGCCCCGGGTGGCCTTCATGACCGCGCCGACGAGCGCACCCGCCGCCGCGACCTTGCCGCTGCGGATCTTGTCTGCGATGCCCGCGTTGGCCGCGATCGCCTCGTCGACGGCCGCACCCAGGGCGCTGTCGTCGGAGACGAGCTTCAGGCCGCGCTGCTCGACGACCGCGTCCGGCTCGCCCTCGCCGGCCAGCACGCCCTCGATGACCTGGCGGGCCAGCTTGTCGTTGAGCGAGCCGTCGGCGACCAGCGCCGCGATCCGCGCG
Source organism: Streptoverticillium reticulum (assembly GCF_047456005.1). Taxonomy (NCBI): domain Bacteria; kingdom Bacillati; phylum Actinomycetota; class Actinomycetes; order Kitasatosporales; family Streptomycetaceae; genus Streptomyces; species Streptoverticillium reticulum. The sequence continues at coordinate 2,697,067 of NZ_CP179755.1, forward strand.
ACCTGGGCCGTGCTGATCGGGAGCTCCGCGAGGGCGGTGCCCTCCTCGTTGGCCCGGCGGGCCAGCTCGCCCATCCACCACTTGCGGGCGGCGGCGGAGTCGGCGCCGGCCGCGATGGTGGCCTCGATCAGGTCCACCGCGCCCGCGTTGAGGATCGACTGCATGTCGTGCTCGGAGACGCCCCACTCCTCGCGCAGCCGGTTGCGGCGCACGCGCGGCAGCTCGGGGAGGGTGCCCCGCAGTTCCTCGACCCACTCACGGGCGGGGGCCACCGGCACCAGGTCCGGCTCGGGGAAGTAGCGGTAGTCCTCGGCCTCTTCCTTGATGCGGCCGGAGGTGGTGGAGCCGTCCTCCTCGTGGAAGTGGCGGGTCTCCTGGACGATCTTCTCACCGGCGTTCAGCACGCCGGCGTGACGGCTGATCTCGTACCGGACGGCACGCTCCACGGAACGCAGCGAGTTGACGTTCTTCGTCTCGGAGCGCGTGCCGAACTTTTCGGTGCCGTTGGGGCGCAGCGACAGGTTGACGTCGCAGCGCATCTGGCCCATCTCCATGCGGGCCTCGGAGACGCCGAGCGCCTTGATGAGCTCGCGCAGCTCGGCCACGTACGCCTTGGCGACCTCGGGGGCCCGCTCGCCCGCACCCTCGATCGGCTTGGTGACGATCTCGATGAGCGGGATGCCGGCGCGGTTGTAGTCCAGCAGCGAGTGCTGGGCGCCGTGGATGCGGCCGGTGGCACCGCCCACGTGCGTGGACTTGCCGGTGTCCTCCTCCATGTGGGCGCGCTCGATCTCCACACGGAAGATCTCGCCGTCCTCCAGCTGCACGTCGAGGTAGCCGTTGAAGGCGATGGGCTCGTCGTACTGGGAGGTCTGGAAGTTCTTCGGCATGTCCGGATAGAAGTAGTTCTTCCGGGCGAAGCGGCACCACTCGGCGATCTCGCAGTTGAGCGCGAGGCCGATGCGGATCGCGGACTCGACGCCGGTCGCGTTGACGACCGGCAGCGCGCCGGGCAGGCCGAGGCAGGTGGGGCAGGTCTGCGAGTTGGCGTCGGCGCCCAGCTCCGTGGAGCACCCGCAGAACATCTTGGTCTTGGTGCCCAGCTCGACGTGGACCTCCAGGCCCATGACGGGGTCGTAGGACGCCAGCGCGTCCTCGTACGGCACCAGTTCAGTGACGGTCACGGAAAACTAACCTCTCAAGTCCCTGGCTCAGCCGGCGAGGACGTCGTCGCTGTTCATGCGGCGCAGCTCGCGCACGAGCAGGGCGACGCCGGTGACGATGGCGGCGGCGGAGACGACCGCGTCGACGAGCTGGAGGGTGTCCTGCTCGCTCCGCGCCTTCTTCGCCTGCTTCGCCACGCTCACCGCACCGAACAGGGTGGTGCCGATGGACAGGTACGTACCGGCCTTGGACTTCTTGAAGCCCTTGGCCTTCTTCAGCGCGCTCGACTTCTCTGCACTCACAGCGACGGTGCCTCCTCCAGCAGCGGGTGGCCCCAACGCTCGGTGTACGCGGCCTCGACCGCGGCGCCGACCTTGTAGAGCCGGTCGTCCTTCATGGCGGGAGCGATGATCTGCAGACCCACCGGCAGCCCGTCCTCCGGGGCGAGGCCGCACGGCAGCGACATGGCCGCGTTGCCCGCCAGGTTGGTCGGGATGGTGCACAGGTCCGCGAGGTACATCGCCATCGGGTCGTCGGCGCGCTCGCCGATCGCGAAGGCGGTGGTCGGGGTGGTCGGCGAGACGATCACGTCGACCTGCTCGAAGGCCTTCTCGAAGTCCCGCGTGATGAGCGTGCGGACCTTCTGCGCCGAGCCGTAGTAGGCGTCGTAGTAGCCCGAGCTCAGCGCGTAGGTGCCGAGCATGACGCGGCGCTTGACCTCGGGGCCGAAGCCGGCCTCGCGGGTGAGGGCGGTGACGTCCTCGGCGGAGCGGGTGCCGTCGTCGCCGGTCCGCTTCCCGTAGCGCAGGCCGTCGAAGCGGGCCAGGTTCGAGGAGCACTCGGACGGCGCGATCAGGTAGTACGCGGCGAGCGCCAGGTCGAAGGACGGGCAGTCGACCTCGACGATCTCGGCGCCCAGCTCCTTGAGCAGCTCGACGGACTCGTCGAAGCGCTGCACGACACCGGCCTGGTAGCCCTCGCCGCGGAACTGCTTGACGACGCCGACGCGCATGCCCCGGACCGTGCCGTTCCGCGCCGCCTCGACGACCGGCGGGACCGGGGCGTCGATGGAGGTGGAGTCCAGCGGGTCGTGGCCGGCGATCACCTCGTGCAGCAGGGCCGCGTCCAGGACCGTGCGGGCACAGGGGCCGCCCTGGTCGAGGGAGGAGGAGAAGGCGACCATGCCGTAGCGGGAGACCGCGCCGTAGGTCGGCTTGACGCCGACGGTGCCGGTGACGGAGGCGGGCTGGCGGATGGAGCCGCCGGTGTCCGTGCCGATCGCCAGCGGGGCCTCGTAGGAGGCCAGGGCGGCGCTGGAGCCGCCGCCGGAACCACCGGGGATCTTGGTCAGGTCCCAGGGGTTGCCGGTCGGGCCGTAGGCGCTGTTCTCGGTGGAGGACCCCATGGCGAACTCGTCCATGTTGGTCTTGCCGAGGATGACGACGTCCGCGTCCTTCAGCCGCTTGGTCAGCGTCGCGTCGTACGGCGGGATCCAGCCCTCGAGGATCTTGGAACCGACGGTGGTCGGGATCCCCTTGGTGGTGAAGATGTCCTTCAGCGCGAGCGGGACGCCGGCCAGCGGGCCGAGCTTCTCGCCGCGGGCGCGCTTCTCGTCGACGGCACGGGCCTGGGCGAGGGCGCCCTCGCGGTCCACGTGCAGGAAGGCGTGCACCTTCTCGTCGACGGCGTCGATCCGGGCCAGGTGGGCCTCGGTGACCTGGACGGCCGTGAGCTCGCCGGAGGCGATCTTCTCCGCGATCTCGGCGGCCGTGAGCTTGATGATGATGTCCGTCATGACGGTATTAGTCCTCCCCCAGGATCTGCGGCACCTTGAAACGCTGCTGCTCCTGGGCGGGGGCACCGGACAGCGCCTCCTGCGGGGTCAGCGACGGACGGACCTCGTCCAGGCGCATGACGTTGGTCAGCGGCAGCGGGTGGGAGGTCGGCGGGACGTCCTGTTCGGCGACCTCGGAGACGCGGGCGACCGCGCCGATGATGTCGTCGAGCTGAGTGGCGAAGTGGTCGAGCTCTTCGTCCTGCAGCTCCAGACGTGCCAGCCGGGCGAGGTGGGCGACCTCCTCGCGCGTGATGCCAGGCATGCAGCGATCCTCAGGGTGAGTGTGTAGGTTTCGGGGCCAATCCTATGGCCTCCGGGCGACGGCCTGCCTGACCATTGATCCGGGGCCGGGCCGCCGCCCCGCTCCCTCCGCCGCAACTCGCCTGTCACACGGCATCACAGCGCCCCGTCAGGGGCGCGGGGAACTGCGCGACCAGCCACGACGCTCCCGCGGATGAAGTCCCGGGGCTGCGCCCCGGACCCCCGAGGTGCTGCGTCGGCTGCGGGCCGCCGGTGACCGGTCACGCCCTGGCCCGCGGCGCAGCCGCACCGGCTCGGTCAGGTGACCGCGTCCTCCTCGGCCGGCGAGACCGAGGCCGCGCCCGCGCGCAGGGGCGCGGCCTCCCGGCGCCAGCCGCCCTCCTGGCGGAGCCGGAGCCAGGCCGTGGTCTCGTCCGGCGGCATCGCGGCGGCCACCAGCCAGCCCTGGACCGCGTCGCAGCCCAGATCCCGCAGCCGCTCCCAGGTCTCGTCGTCCTCCACGCCCTCCGCGACCACCAGCAGGCCCAGCGAATGGGCCAGGTCCAGCGTGCAGCGGACGATCTCGGCGTCCTCGTTGTCGATGGCGAGGCGGGCCACGAAGGAACGGTCGATCTTGAGCTCGCTCACCGGGAGACGGCGCAGGTGGACGAGAGAGGAGTAGCCCGTGCCGAAGTCGTCCAGGGACATCTTGACGCCGTGGCCGGTGAGGCCGGCGAGGGTGTCGGCGGCGCGCTGCGGGTCCTCCAGCAGGACGTGCTCGGTTATCTCCAGCTGCAGCGCCCCGGCGGGGACCCCGTGCCGGGCGAGGCGGGCCGCCACCGAGCCCGCGAAGCCGGGCGTGTGGACGTCGCGCGGCGAGACGTTGACGGCAACGGGCACCTCCAGGCCCATCGCCCGCCACTTCGCGACCTGGCCGAGCGCGGTCTCCAGCACGTACTCGGTCAGCCGCGGCATCAGCCCGGACGACTCGGCTATCGCGATGAACTCGTCCGGGGAGACCCGGCCCCGCTCCGGGTGCACCCAGCGCACCAGCGCCTCCAGGCCCTCGACGTGCCCGTCGAAGCCGACCTTCGGCTGGTAGTGCAGCTCGACGTCACCGGCGTCCAGCGCGCGCCGCAGATCCCCCAACAGCCCCAGCCGGTCGGGTGTGTTGCCGTCGCGGCGGGCCTCGTAGACCTCGACGCCGCTGCGGTCCCGCTTCGCCTGGTACATCGCCACGTCGGCCCGGCGCAGCAGGCCTTCGGCGTCGAGCGCGTGGTCGGGGTAGACGGCGACGCCGGCGCTCGCCTCCAGGACGAGGGTGAGCCCGTCGAGGTCGAGCGGGGAGCCGAGGGTGCCGACCAGCGAACGGGCCACCCGCTGGGCGCTGGTGAGGGAGTCGGCGGTGGGCAGCAGCACCGCGAACTCGTCGCCGCCGAGCCGGGCGGCCTCCGCGTCGCGCGGCAGGGCCAGCCGCAGCCGGTCCGCGATCTGCAGCAGCAGCCGGTCGCCGGCGAGATGGCCGAGGGTGTCGTTGACGGACCGGAAGCGGTCCAGGTCGATGAGGACCAACGCGGCCCGGGTGCCCGCCTGTTCGGCCTCGTCCAGGGCCGTCCAGGTGCGCTCCAGCAGCCACTGCCGGTTCGGCAGCCCGGTGAGCGGGTCGCGCAGCTGTTCCTCGGCGCGGGCCCTGGCTATCCACAGCGTGGAGTCCAGCGCGACGAGCGGCACCGCGAACAGCGGGAGCAGCAGCGGCGAGTGGTCGGCGACGACGGCGATGAGCGGGGCGATGCCGAGCAGCGCGCCGCCGACGAGGGCCTGCCGCACCAGGGCGGCCCGGGCGACGCTGGTGAGCGCCACCCGCGGGGCCATGGAGTACCACAGCAGGGAGCGGGTGACGGCGAGGTAGACGAAGGCCGCCAGGGCGATCCGGGGGGCGGCGGACAGCTGCCAGCTGTCCGGTGGCCAGGGGTACTCCACGCTCGCGCTGACGCCGCTTTCGGCGAGCGCCAGCCCGGCCGCGGCGATGCCGAGGATGTCGACCGCGCCGTGGAGTAAGGCCTGCCGCCAGCGGTGCCGGCGGGCGGCCGCGACGAGCGTGACGACCGCGATGCTCACCAGCGCGGACGGGAGCCAGCCGTAGAGCAGCAGCACGGCCAGCGTGAGGGCGGCACCGGAGCCGGTGCCGCCCCACCAGCGGTCCCGGCCGAGGGCGACGAGATGGGCGACGATGAGCGCGGTGAGGGTGGCCAGCGACCAGCCGGTCGTGCCACCGGGGAACAGGGCCCGGCCCGTGACGGCCGCACGGGCCGTTCCGGCCGCGAACGCGAGCGCGGCCGCGGCCGTGCAGACCGTCGGCAGCGCGGGTGGGCGGAGCCTGCGCAGCCGGGATGCCGGTTCGGCGCTGTCGGTGGGTTTCATGCCCGTCCCTCTCACAGCCGGCGGTGCCCGCGCCACGGCAGGCGCACATCTCAACAGTAGGCCGCAGAAGGCTACGGCGGGCAGCGATCGGCAGCGGTTGCCCGAATGCGATCCGGCCTTCTGCAGCCGTCCAGCAGGCGCTGTAGGGGTAATGCCCACTGACTATGCGGGCATTACTCCGCCGGGGTGGCCTCCTGGGGCACGGCAGCCGCGCGCGCCGCCTCGGGTCCTTCCTCGAGCAGGACGGCGAAACCGTCCTCCTCCAGCACGGGAACCTTCAGCTGCATCGCCTTGTCGAACTTCGAGCCCGGGTTGTCCCCGACGACCACGAAGTCCGTCTTCTTCGACACCGAACCCGTCACCTTCGCCCCCCGGCTCTGGAGTGCGTCCTTGGCCGCGTCCCGGGTGTGGGTGGAGAGCGTACCGGTGACGACGACCGTCAGTCCGGCGAGCGGACGCGGGCCTTCGTCGGCTCCGGCCTCCTCCTCCATACGGACCCCGGCGGCCTTCCACTTCTCGACGATCTCGCGGTGCCAGTCCTCGGCGAACCACTCGCGCACCGAGGCGGCGATGGTGCCGCCGACGCCCTCGACCGCCGCCAGCTCCTCCTCGCCCGCCTCCGCGATCCGCTCCAGCGACCTGAACTCGCGGGCCAGTGCGACCGCGGCCACGGGGCCCACGTGCCGGATGGACAGGCCGGTGAGCACGCGGGAGAGCGGGCTCTGCTTGGCCTTCTCCAGCTCGCTCATGAGCCGCTTGGTGTTCTCCTTGGGCTCGGCGGGCAGCGTGCGCTTCTCCTCGCCGCGGCCCACGGTCTTCTCCTGGCCGTAGAAGTACGAGGCGAGGATGCGGTCGTCCTCCTTCGCACCCTTACGGGTGTCCCGGCGCCACATCTTGACGTCGCGGAGGTCCTCGACCTTGATGTCGAACAGGTCGGCCTCGCTGGAGAGCACGCGGGGGCCCTCGTCGGGCGCGGTCAGCGCGCGGACCGTCTCCTCGCCCAGCGCCTCGATGTCCAGCGACTTGCGGCCGGCGAGGTAGAAGATGCGCTCGCGCAACTGGGCCGGGCAGGAGCGGGCGTTGGGGCAGCGGAGGTCGATGTCGCCCTCCTTCATGGGCCGCAGCCCGGCCCCGCACTCCGGGCACTCGGCGGGCATCACGAACTCCCGCTCCGTGCCGTCCCGCAGGTCGGCCACGGGGCCCAGGATCTCGGGGATCACGTCGCCCGCCTTGCGCAGCACGACCGTGTCGCCGATGAGGACGCCCTTGGACTTGACGACCTCCTGGTTGTGCAGGGTGGCGAACTCGACCTCGGAGCCGGCCACCGTGACGGGCTCGACGACCGCGTACGGCGTGACCCGGCCCGTGCGGCCGACGCCCACACGGATGTCCAACAGCTTGGTGTTGACCTCCTCCGGGGGGTACTTCCAGGCGATGGCCCAGCGCGGAGCGCGCGAGGTGGAGCCGAGGCGCCCCTGCAGGGGGATCTCGTCGAGCTTGACGACCACGCCGTCGATCTCGTGCTCCATGGAGTGGCGGACGTCCGGGTCGCCGTAGTGCGCGATGAACTTCCGCACGCCGTCCAGCGAGTCGACGACCTTGGCGTGCGCGGCGGTCGGCAGGCCCCACTCGCGCAGCAGCTCGTAGGCGTGCGACTGGCAGTCGATGTCGAAGCCCTGGCGGGCGCCGACGCCGTGCACCACCATGTGCAGCGGGCGGGTGGCCGTGATGCGCGGGTCCTTCTGGCGCAGCGAACCGGCCGCCGCGTTCCGCGGGTTGGCGAAGGGGGGCTTGCCGGCCTCCACCAGGCGGGCGTTGAGCTCCTCGAACTTCTCCATCGGGAAGTAGACCTCGCCGCGCACCTCGACGAGCGCCGGGATGCGATCGCCCTTCAGACGGTCGGGGATCTCGGAGATCGTGCGGACGTTGGGCGTGATGTCCTCGCCGGTGCGGCCGTCGCCGCGGGTGGCGGCGCGGGTGAGCCGGCCGTGCTCGTAGGTGAGGTTGACGGCGAGGCCGTCGACCTTGAGCTCGCACAGGAAGTGGTACGCGGTGCCCTCGCCGTCGCCGATCTCCTTGGCGATGCGCTCGGCCCAGGCGGCGAGCTCCTCGTCGTCGAAGGCGTTGTCGAGCGACAGCATGCGCTCGCGGTGCTCGACGGCCGTGAACTCCGTTTCGTACGCGCCCGCGACCTTCTGGGTCGGGGAGTCCGGGGTGCGCAGCTCCGGGTGCTCCTCCTCCAGGGCCTCCAGCGAGCGCAGCAGCTTGTCGAAGGCGGCGTCGCTGATGACCGGGGCGTCCTTCACGTAATACCGGAAGCGGTGCTCCTCGATCTGCTCGGCGAGCCGAGCGTGCTTCTCCCGCGCCTCCGCGGGCACCGTGGCCTGCGCCGCGAGCTCGTCGAGCTCCTCGCCCCGCTGCCCGCCTCGCTGTTCGACAGCCACCGTTCCGTCCTCCCGTTGCTCCATGCGTGCCGTCACTCCGGGTTGTCCGCGAGCGATCGGGCAGCCCGGACGCAGTGCTCCAGAACCCGGCGGGCATATGCGGGCGAAGCGCCCGCGAGCCCGCACGAGGGAGTGACCACCACGGACTCCGCGAGAGTCCCCGGTGCCAGCCCCAGCCTGCGCCACAGCGTCCTGACACCCATGACGCTACCGGCAGGGTCCGACAATGGACCGTCCGTGCCGGGCACCACGCCCGCGAAGAGCGTCGTCCCCGCCTCGACCGCCTCACCGATCGCATCGTCCTCACGCTCGGTGAGGAGGGAGAAATCGAACGAGACGCCGGTGACGCCCGCACGGCGCAGCAGCGCGAAGGGCACGCCGGGGGCGCACGAGTGCACGACGACCGGGCCGTCCGCGACCGCGACGAGGTCCCGCAGCGCCCCCTCGACGACGGCCCGGTCGACGGCCCGGTAGGTGCGGTAGCCGCTGGCGGTACGGATCTGTCCGCGCAGCACGGCGGTGAGCGAGGGCTCGTCGAGCTGGAGCACCACCCGGGCGCCGGGCACCCGGCGGCGGACCTCGGCGAGGTGGTTGCGCAGGCCCTCGGCCAGCGAGCCGGTCAGGTCCCGGCAGGCGCCGGCGTCGTTCAGCGCGGCCTCGCCGCCGCGCAGTTCGAGCGCGGCGGCGAGGGTCCACGGCCCGACGGCCGAGACCTTGAGGGTGCCCTCGTAGCCCTGGGTGAACTCCTCCAGGGCGTCGAGGTCCTCGCCCAGCCAGGAGCGGGCCCGGCGGGTGTCCCGCCCGGGCCGGTCACTGATCCGCCAGCCGCTGGGCTCGACGTGGGCGAAGACCTCCACCAGCATCCCGGCGGTCCGGCCGATCATGTCGGCTCCCGGCCCGCGGCCGGGGAGTTCCGGCAGGTACGGCAGGGTCTCCAGCGACCCGGTGACGGTCTTGGCGGCCTCGCGCGCATCGCCGCCGGGCATCGACCCGACCCCGGTCGCGGTTCCGGGGGCGGCAGTGAAACTGTTCTTCTCGCTCACCCCGGAAGCGTACTCAGCCTGCCGGCTCAGGCGCCCCGTCAGGGGCGCGGGGAACTGCGCGATCAGCCACGACGCGCCCGCAGTCGAGGTTCTCGGGGCTTCGCCCCGGTGGCTGATCGCGCCCACGCGGCGGAGCCGCATATGTAAACAGCCCCGCGCCCCTGACGGGGCGAAGCCCTAGTGCCCGGGCCGCACGGACAGGTCGTTGATCTCGGCGTCCCGCGGCAGGTCGAGCGCGAGCAGCACGGTCGCGGCCACCGAGCGCGGGTCGATCCAGCGCTCTGCGTCGTACTCCTGGCCCTCCTGCTGCCGCACCTTCTGCTGCATGGGCGTGGCCGTGCGCCCCGGGTAGACGCTGGTGACCCGCACGCCGTTGGTGTGCTCCTCCTCGCGCAGGGCGTCGGCGAGCGCCTTGAGCCCGTGCTTGCTGGCCGCGTACGCGCCCCACTCGGCGTTCGCCCGCAGCCCCGCACCGGAGTTGATGAAGACCACGTGCCCCTTGGTGACCCGCAGCTGGGGCAGCAGCAGGCGGGTCAGCTCGGCGGGGGTGACGAGGTTGACCGCGAGGGTGTTGTTCCAGGTCTTCGTGGTGAGCTCGCCGACCCCGCCGAGGTCGGCGACCCCGGCGATGTGCAGCAGCGAGTCGATCCGGTCCGGCAGGGTCTGGTGGCCGAGGGCCCAGGAGAGCCGGTCGGGGTTGGCCAGGTCGGCGACGAGCGTGCGCGCGCCGGGGAAGCGGGCGGCCAGTTCCTTGGCCCGTCCCGCGTCCCGCGCGAACAGCCACAGCTCGTCCCCGCGCTCCAGCAGCTGCTGTGCGACGGCTTCGCCGATGCCGGAGCCGGCGCCTGTGATCACATGTGTTGCCATGGGTGACAGCTTGCCTTACCGGCTCGCGCCGACGCTTTCCAGATACGCGAGCGCGCTCGCCCCGTCCTCCGCGAAGAACACCAGCTCGGCGAGGGGCAGCGGCAGGAACCCCTCGTTCTCCATGCGCTGGAACTGCTGCTTGAGCCCGTCGTAGAAGCCTGCGGTGTTCAGCAGCACGACGGGCTTGGTGTGCAGCCCGTGCTTCTTGAGCTCCAGGATCTCGGTCGCCTCGTCGAGCGTGCCGGTGCCGCCGACCATGACGACGACGGCGTCACCGCGGGCGAGCAGCCCCGCCTTGCGCTCGGCGAGGTCCTTGGCGACGACCATCTCGTCCGCGTTCTGCCGGGCCTTGGCGGCGAGGAACTCGACGGAGACGCCGACCAGTCGGCCGCCGTGCTGTTGCACGCCGTCCGCCATCACCTTCATCAGCCCGGACTCCGAGCCGCCCCACACCATGGTGTGGCCGCCCTTGCCGATGAGTTCGGCGAACTCGCGGGCGGGGGTGGTGTATCGGTCGTCGAGGTCGGCGGCGGAGCAGAAGACGGTGATGTTCATGGGGTCAACGGTACGCGCGGGCCTACGCGGCCAGCGCGGGCACCGCTCCCGGGGGCGGGGACCCGGGGTCCAGCACCAGCTCGAACCAGATGATTTTGCCGAGCACCCCGAGCGGGGACCGGCCGAGGGGGAAGCCGCCCCAGCGGTGGGCGACGAGGTCGAGGATGAGCAGGCCACGGCCGCAGTGCGCGTCGCTCGCGGGGTTCGGCACGGGAACGGGGAGATGGGGCCCGGTGTCGGTGACGCTCACCCGCAGCACGGGGTGCGCCCAGGTGAGCCGGACGGCGGCGGGGCCGCGCGAGTACCGGACGGAGTTGGTGGCGAGCTCGGACGTCAACAGCTCGGCGCGGTCGGCTAGTTCGTGGAGCCCGTGGGCGGAGAGCACGGCGCGGAGGGTGATCCGGGCGATGCCGGGGCCGCGGGGGTCGCGGGGGAAGGCGAGTTCGTACTCCCAGGGTTCGGTGAACGGGATGGGGGCGGGGCGTGGGGGGCGTGGGTGCAGGTGCGGGTTGTCCATGGGGAGCACCTCCGATGGGGCCGTGCCGTGCGGTGTCCTTGCCGCGTTGAACGCGGTGCGCTTCCGCGGGGCGCGGCGCGGTTGAGTGGCGTGGCTCACACCGTAGAGCCTCGCGACTCACGCGTGAGCCACATTTCACGAATGAGTGAGCTGGCGGCGAACTCACTAGACCGGAACGCAGCACGCTGCCAAACTGCTTGGCGCGTATGAGAGAGGATCCATGGCTCCACGAAACGGCCCCACAGGCCGCCAGAAACGCCTGGCCACGGAGATGCGCCGGCTACGCGAACAGGCAGGAATCTCGGTCCAGCAGGCGGCTGCCATGCTCGGCGCGGACCGCACGATGATCTCCAATATCGAGGCAGGCCGCACCGGACTCAGCGAGGAGCGCGTCCGGCATCTGGCCTGTCGGTACCGATGCCCGGACCCGGAACTGACCGATGCACTGGCCGCCATGGCAGGCAATCGCCGGCCACGCCCATGGTGGGACGAGTACCGAGGAAAGCTCCCGGACGGACATCTGGGCGTCTCCGAGATCGAGCACTACGCAACCCGAATCCGCACTGCACAGACCGTGCATCTGCCCGGCCTCTTCCAGACCGAGGACCACGCGCGAGCCCTCTTCGAGCTCGTCGTTCCCAAGTTGCCACGTCTGGAGGTAGAACTGGGGGTCGCTCATCGCCTCGGTCGCCAATCCGTCGTCAACGGGGACCGTGCAACTCCGTACGTCGGCATCATCCACGAGGCCGCCCTCCGCCTGGAGTTCGGAGGGCGCGACGTTGCTCGCAAGCAGTTGGAGCACCTGGCGGAAGCCGCAGACCGGGAGAACGTAACCCTTCGGGTCATCCCATTCAGCGCAGGCGGCTTCCACGGCGCGGGCCACTCGATCCTCTACGCGGAAGGTCCCGTGCCTCAACTCGACACGGTCCACCTGGACACCGAACTCGGGGCCCACTTCATCGACGCACCCACGCCACTGGCCAACTACCGTGCTCTGCTGGACCTGATGGAAAGCTCGGCACTCCCGCCTGACGAGTCACAAAGCCTCATCTGGTCCATCGCACGCGAAATGTGAGAGGCCCAGACCGTGATAGACCGCAACTGGCAGCGCTCAAGTTTCAGCGGGGGCGGCGGCAACAACTGCGTCGAGTGCACAGCAACCGGCACCGCGACGGTGGCCCTCCGCGAGAGCGAAGTCCCGGCAGGGGTCATAAGGGCGGGCCGGGGCGCCCTCGGGGCACTACTCGCCGGTATAAAGGCGGGCAGAGTCGGACCGCACGACTTCGCAACCGATAGGGACTGACAACGCATGCCCACCAAGACAGTTGACATCACCACCCCCGACGGCACCGCCGACGCCTTCGTCGCCTTCCCCGACGACGGCGAGCAGCACCCCGCCGTCCTGCTGTACATGGACGCCCTCGGGCTTCGCCCGGTGATCCACGCGCTGGCCGAGCGGCTGGCCGCCGAGGGCTACTACGTCCTGGCCCCGAACGTCTACTACCGCCAAGGCCGCGCGCCCCTGTTCGAGGTGCCCGACCTGAGCACCCCCGAGGCCCGCGGGGCGTTCTTCGAGACCCTCGGCCCGCTGCTCCAGTCGCTCACCGCCGAGCGGGTGCTGAGCGACGCCGGCGCCTACCTGGACTTCCTCGCCGCACAGCCCGAGGTCGGCCCCGGCCCGGTCGGGTCCGTCGGCTACTGCATGGGCGCGGCCCTGGCGGTACGGACGGCGGCGGCCCATCCCGACCAGGTGGCCGCCGCGGCCGGTTTCCACCCCGGCCGCATGGTCACCGAGGAGCCCGACAGCCCGCACCGGCTCGCCCCGCAGCTGCGGGGCGAACTCCTCTTCGGTCTGGCCGAGCAGGACGAGCCCATGCCCGAGCTGGACAAGGCCCTGGACGCCGCCGGGGTCCGCTACACCTCCGAGGTCTACCCGGGCACCATCCACGGCTTCACCATGTCCGACACGGCAGCCTTCAGCCCGTCCGGCCTGCAGCTGCACTGGGACCGGTTGCTGCCGTTCTTCGCCCGGACTCTCGCGACCGGCTGATTCCTCGCAACGCCCTCGCGAATCAAGAGGGCCGATACGGACACGATCGCCCTGGCGATATTTGCCCCTACACACGCCGATGACGGGTGGGAGAGAGGACGACTCCCCCAACGAGGCGTGGAGCCTCCACTTCCTCGGGCCAATCGCCGGTGACGAGCCGAGCGAGTAGCACCGCTCCGGACGACCGACGCCAGGCCGGCGAGGTGCTCCTCGCCGGCCTGGAGCACGTATGCCGGGACACCAACTGCCGTTCACTCCATCGGGCGTTCTGAGTGAGAACGCCTGCACGGGGCCCCGACACCAGGGCAGGGTCGTGGCCACGTCGGACCACACAGTTGGAGCGCCCGGTGACGACTGCGGAAATGCAGCGGTTCAAGGAATTCGACGAGGCATTCCCGGACTACAACGCCGAAATGATCGACGGAGAAGTCGACTTCGACACCGTGGTTACGCCTGCTCACGGCGCGATGGTGATGGCCATTGCAGCTCAGCTCTTGGCGAAGTGGTGCGTTACGACCGCAGTCAACACCGTCTACGAGGGCTGGCACGGGACGACGTACCTGCGCCCGGACGTGTCCGTCTCGGACCCGTCCTACCGGCGAGTCGATCTCGAAGAGTTCCCGGCGGACGAACTCGTCCTCGTGGCCGAGGTCACCTCCAAGTCGAACCCGGAGAACGACACCGTCAAGAAGGTCAGGAAGTACGCCCAGGCCGGGGTGCCCTACTACCTCATCGTGAACGCCATTGAGGGCAAGTGTCTGCTCTACTCACACCCTGAAGACGGCCACTACGACTCCCCCACGGAAACCCCGTTCGGCGACCCGGTGTCCATCGGAGCCCCCATCAACACGGAGCTCGATACGACAGGCCTCCTCACCTACTGAGCCGCCCGCAGGGCACCCCGCTCCGTACCGGCTCCACGAAGCGGCCCCGGAGCTCCTCCACGCCCCTTAGCACAACCGTCTGCCTGGTGCCCACACTCTTCACCCGGCTACACGAATCACGTCGGTCCCAGACGGTCCGTGGATAGGCTGGGCACCCCGACCGAGCGAGGAGGCGACTCCGGATGAGCAGCCAGCCTGTGCACCACCACGACGGGCCCCTGATCCCCATGCCCGAACTGAACCTGCCCTCGCTGCGTGCGGCGATCGCCACGGTCGCTCCGGAACGGTTGCCGGAACTGTTCACCGAAATGCAGACCGCATTCGACGAGGCCGGCAAGAACCACAGCATCGGCCCCATCCATCTGTTCTACATTCGGTGGGGCACGATCGTCGCCATCGAGCGGGATCCCGAACGGTCCGCCCGCTTCCACGCCGCGGAAGAGCGCATGCAGACGAGCCATGACAACGCCGAAGTCCGGGCCGCCATCCACGAGATCGGAACGATCATGCGGGCAGCTCAGCAGGAAGTCGAGGCTCTGAACCCCCGATGAGCACGTGGACCTGGGCATACGATCCGGACGGCTACGGAGACAGCCTCCCTCCCGACGTGCAGGCCGCGGTCGAGCGCCTGGGTGCAGACCTGGCAGAGCTCAACTCGATGGTCTATCTCGACGGAGCCGCCTACCAGGGCCTGTCACCCGGGCTGCGGTTCGAGAGCGGGAAGACCGCAACCGGCCGGGAGTTCACGATCAACTACGCAACGCACGTCCGAGGGGAATGCGTGGTGATCGTCAGCGTGATCGTGTACTGATCATCGACGGGTTGCCCTCGCGCGCCCGCTCGGTTGCCGCGATCGTCGCCGACCCCACCACCCGCGTCCCGTCGTACAGCACGATCGCCTGCCCCGGGGCCACGCCCCGTACCGGCTCCGTGAAGCGGACGCGAAGCTCCGCATCGCCCACCGGCTCCGCCGTGACCGCCGTCTCGCCGCCGTGGGCGCGCAGCTGGGCCGTGTACGTGCCCTCCCCCGCGGGAGCGACCCCGCACCAGCGCGGCTTGATCGCCGTCAGGGCGATCACGTCGAGCGCCTCCACCGGGCCCACCGTCACCGTGTTGTTCACCGGCGAGATGTCCAGGACGTAGCGCGGCTTGCCGTCCGGGGCCGGGTGGCCGATGCGGAGGCCCTTGCGCTGGCCGATGGTGAAGCCGTAGGCGCCCTCGTGGGTGCCGACCTTGGTGCCGGACTCGTCGACGATGTCGCCCTCGGCCTTGCCCAGCCGCTTCGCCAGGAAGCCCTGGGTGTCGCCGTCCGCGATGAAGCAGATGTCGTGGCTGTCGGGCTTCTTCGCCACCGCCAGGCCACGGCGCTCCGCCTCCGCGCGGATCTCGTCCTTGGTGGTGATCGTGTCGCCCAGCGGGAACATCGCGTGGGCGAGCTGCTTCTCGTCCAGGACGCCGAGGACGTACGACTGGTCCTTCGCCATGTCGCTCGCGCGGTGCAGCTCGCGCGTGCCGTCCTCGTTCACCACGACCGTCGCGTAGTGGCCCGTGCACACCGCGTCGAAGCCGAGCGCGAGGGCCTTGTCCAGCAGGGCCGCGAACTTGATCTTCTCGTTGCAGCGCAGGCAGGGGTTCGGGGTCCGGCCGGCCTCGTACTCCGCGACGAAGTCCTCGACGACGTCCTCGCGGAAGCGTTCGGCGAGGTCCCAGCAGTAGAAGGGGATGCCGATGACGTCCGCGGCGCGGCGGGCGTCGCGGGAGTCCTCGATGGTGCAGCAGCCGCGGGCGCCGGTGCGGAAGGATTGCGGGTTCGCCGAGAGGGCGAGGTGCACGCCGGTCACGTCGTGGCCGGCCTCGGCGGCGCGGGCGGCGGCGACGGCGGAGTCCACTCCGCCGGACATGGCGGCCAGTACGCGGAGCCCCCTGCGGGGGGCCTTGGAGTCGGGGGCACCGGGGAAGTCAGTCATAACCCCTCCAGGGTACGGGGGCGGGAGGAGGTGAGGTTCTGCGGCTGCGGGTCGTCTGTGGCTGGTCGCGCAGTTCCCCGCGCCCCTCCCCCTAGCTCAGCCCCGCGCTCCTCGCCCGTTCCACCACGGGGCCGATCGCCTCGATCACCGCCGCCACGTCCTCACGCGTCGACGTGTGGCCCAGAGAGAAGCGGAGCGTCCCCCGTGCCAGTTCCGGGTCCGTGCCCGTCGCGAGGACGACGTGGCTCGGCTGGGCCACCCCGGCCGTGCAGGCCGAGCCCGTCGAGCACTCGATGCCCTGGGCGTCCAGCAGGAGCAGCAGGGAATCGCCCTCGCACCCCGGGAAGGAGAAGTGGGCGTTGGCCGGGAGCCGGCCCGCCGGGTCCGGGTCGCCGCCCAGGACCGCGTCCGGGACGGACCCCCGCACGCCCGCGATCAGCTCGTCCCGCAGGGCGCCCACCTCGCGGGCGAACTCCTCGCGCCGCTCCGCGGCCAGCGCGCCCGCGACGGCGAACGCGGCGACGGCCGGCACGTCGAGCGTGCCGGAGCGCACGTGCCGCTCCTGGCCGCCGCCGTGCAGCAGCGGCACGGGCGCGTACTGGCGCCCCAGCAGCAGCGCGCCGATCCCGTACGGACCGCCGATCTTGTGGCCGCTGACCGTCATCGCGGCGAGCCCGGAGTCGGCGAAGCTCACGTCCAGCTGGCCGAAGGCCTGCACCGCGTCGGCATGCAGCGGAATACCGAATTCCGCGGTGACATCGGCCAGTTCGCGGACCGGCATGACCGTACCGATCTCGTTGTTGGCCCACATGACGGTGACCAGGGCCACATCGTCCGGGTTGCGGGCGATCGCCTCGCGCAGCGCGTCCGGGTGCACGCGCCCGTAGGCGTCGACCGGCAGGTACTCGACGGTCGCGCCCTCGTGCGCGGCGAGCCAGTCGACGGCGTCGAGCACGGCGTGGTGTTCCACGGGGCTGGCCAGGACGCGCGTACGGGCCGGGTCGGCGGCGCGGCGGGCCCAGTACAGGCCCTTCACGGCGAGGTTGTCCGCTTCGGTGCCGCCCGCGGTGAACACGACTTCGCTGGGGCGCGCGCCGAGCGAGGCGGCGAGCGACTCGCGCGCCTCCTCGACGGTGCGGCGCGCCCGCCGCCCGGCGGCGTGCAGCGAGGAGGCGTTGCCCGTGAGGGCGAGCTGGGCGGTCATCGCCTGCACCGCCTCCGGGAGCATCGGGGTGGTGGCGGCGTGGTCGAGGTAGGCCATGGTGGGCACGATTCTACGAGGCGGCCCGCCGGGTGGTACGGGGCGTCCCGGCCGTGCAGGGAACGGGGTTTGCGTTGGAGCTCACTCGAAGTTCTACCGTCATGTCCATGAAGAACGGGGACCACATGAACAACCCGCAGGACATGACCCTCGGCGAGCGCCACGAGCGCGGCCTGGCCATGCTGGACACGGTCGACGGCGAGGCCGGCCACCGCGTCGTCGAGTCCCTCGCCGACATCTCCCCGGAGCTGGGCAACCAGGTCATCTCCTGGGCCTTCGGCGAGATCTACGCCCGCCCGGAACTGGCCCCGCGCGAGCGCCAGCTGGTCACGCTCGGCATGCTGACGGCCCTCGGCGGCTGCGAGCCCCAGCTGGAGGTGCACGTCAACGGCGCGCTGAACGTGGGGCTGACGCCGACGGAGGTCGTCGAGGCGCTGCTGCACTCGGCGGTGTACTGCGGCATCCCGAAGGCCCTCAACGCGACGTTCGTGGCCAAGAAGGTCTTCGCCGAGCGCGGGCTGCTGCCGGTCGGTCCGGTGACGAAGTAGGACGCGACCCGGCCTACATGATCGCTAACGTGGTCCACATGAACACAACAAGCGATCCCCGCGTCCTCTCCGCCCGCGCCACCGGCCAGTTGGCCGCGCTCATCGCGGCCGTCCCCGCCGAGCGGCTCGGCGACCCGACGCCGTGCGAGGAGTTCGACATACGCGGTCTGCTCGCGCACCTCGTCGGCGGCCTGAACGCCGGTGCCGCGATCGGCGAGACGGGGAAGCCCGAGCATCTGACGGCCGTCGCGGACGTGGCCGACGACGGCTGGGCCGCCGCCTACGAGGCGGGCCGGGCCCGCCTCGCGGCGGCCTGGGCGGACGACGCCAAGCTGGACATGCCCATCTCCGTGCCGTGGGGCGAGATGCCGGGCCGTGCGTACCTCGCCTCGGGGTGCGTGATGGAGACCGTCGCCCACACCTGGGACCTCTCGCAGGCCCTCGGCCACCCGCTTCCGCTGGACCAGGAGCTCGGCGAGTACGCGCTGCAGTGGGCCCAGCAGGCGCTGACGGCCGACCGGCGCGGCGAGGGCGTGCCGTTCGGCCCGGTGCGGACGGCTCCGCAGGACGCGGACGCGTACGGGCGGCTGGCGGCGTGGCTGGGCCGGGCGCTCTAGGGCGCGTCCGGCGGATCTTCGCGCCCCTTACGGGGCGCTCAGGCCTCCTCGGCGGCCGCGCTCCTGCGGTGCCAGGCGCGCGGTGCCCGCCAGTGGTAGTGCATGGCCAGCAGTCGCAGGACGAAGGCCGTGACGACCGGCACCACGGCCGTGGGGCCGTTGAGTGCGTCGTAGCGGATCATCAGGGCGGCGATGGTCGAACCGACCATCGCCGGCACGGCGTACAGGTCACGGTCCCAGCGCAGCAGCGACGGCACCTCATGGGCGAGTATGTCGCGCAGCACGCCGCCGCCCACGGCCGTGGCCAGGCCGAGGGTGGCGGCGAAGGTCAGGCCGAGCCCCCGGTCGTACGCCTTGACCGTGCCGGCGACGCAGAACAGCCCCAGGCCGGCCGCGTCGAAGACGCCCACCGCCTTGGTGATCCGCTCGACCTCCGGGTGCAGGAAGAAGACGATCAGCGTGGCGACCAGCGGCGTGAGGAAGTAGCCGAGGTCGGTGAAGGCCGCGGGCGGCACGGCGCCGATGATCAGATCCCGGAACAGTCCGCCGCCCAGCGCCGTGACCTCCGCCAGTACCGCCATGCCGAAGACGTCGAAGTTCTTGCGGACGGCGAGCAGCGCGCCGGAGATCGCGAAGACGAAGATCCCGGCCAGGTCCAGCGAGTGCTGGACGGTGGGACTGAACAGATCGGTGAGCACGCGACATTCTTACTCGTCGCGTACATGATTTCGGCCACGGCTACTGCAGGGCAGGCTTTCCGGAGGTCGACAGCCAGGTGGTGAACAGGTCGCCGAGGTGCTTGCCGGAGATCTTCTCGGCGAGCGCGATGAACTGGGCGGTGTTCGCGTTGCCGTACCGGTGCTGCGCGGTCCAGGTGGGCAGCAGCTTGAAGAACGCCTTGTCGCCGATCCGCTCTCGGAGCATCTGCAGCGTCATCGCCCCGCGCTCGTAGACCGGGTCGGAGAACATGGTGTCGCGCTGCGGGTCGGCCACGTTGATCTTCCAGAAGGCGTCGTCCGGCTTGTAGCTGTCGTACGCCTTCAGGAAGGCGTCGTGCGCGCTGCGGGTGCCCTTGTGCTCGTCCCACAGCCACTGGGCGTAGCTGGCGAAGCCCTCGTTGAGCCAGATGTCCTTCCAGCGCTCGACGGAGACCGAGTCGCCGAACCACTGGTGGGCGAGCTCGTGGACGATGGTGGTCTCGCTGCGCACCGCCGAGTAGACCGGCTTCGACTGGACCTCCAGGGAGAAGTGGGCGTCCGGCATGTCGTCGACGATCGCCCCGGTCTCCTCGAAGGGGTACGGACCGAAGATCTTGGACCAGTAGTCGGTGGCCGCCGCCGTGATGCCCCAGAAGTCGGTCTTGCCGGTCTGCAGACCCTTGTTCACGGCGACGTACTCCGGGATGCCGCCGGGGGTCTCCCCCGTCCGCACGTCGAAGTTGCCGATGGTGGCGGTGGCCAGGTAGGTGGCCATGGGGCGGCTCTCACGCCAGTGGGTGACGGTGGTCTCGCCACGGTCGCGGGTGGAGATCAGCCTGCCGTTGGAGACGGCGGTGAGTCCCTTGGGGGCCCGGACCGTGATGTCGAAGGTCGCCTTCTCCGACGGGTGGTCGCTGGACGGGAACCAGGTGGAGGCCGCGTTGGGTTCGCAGGCCACGAAGACGCCGTCCTTGGTCTTCATCCAGCCGTACTTGGACCCGAAGATGATCGGGCCGCCGAGCGCCTGCGGGATGCCGCCGTAGGTGACGGTCACCGTGAAGGCGCGGCCCTTGGCGAGGGCGTGCCGCGGGGTGATGACGAGCTCGTCGCCGTCGTGGCGGAAGGCGGCGGGCCGGCCGTTCACCTCGACCTTGGAGACGCCCAGCTGCTGGAGGTCGAGGTCGAAGGAGGACAGGCTCTGGGTGGCCCGCGCGGAGACGGTGGCGCGGCCGTCGAGTCTGCCGGTGCCCGGGGCGTAGGAGACGTCGAGGTTGTAGTGCCGGACGGTGAAACCTCCGTTGCCCTCGTGCGGGAAGTAGGAGTCACCGATGCCGGGCGCGCCGGGCGAGGGGTGGTCGGCGGGGGCCGCGGATATCAGACAGGCGGATGCGGCGGCGGTGGCGAGGGCGAGCAGTCTGGTGGGGGTGCGGGGCATGTTCCGTCCCTTCGGGGCGAGTTCAGCGCTATGCGGCGACCCTTCCCACGCAGGAGCCTCGTCATGCACATGCCCCGCACCTGTAACGCGCCCCGTACCCGGCCTACTCGGGGAAGTGGCAGGCCACCTGGTGCCCCGTCCGCAACTCCAGGAGCGGCGGCTCCTGTTCCGCGCACACCTCGGCGGACTTCCAGCACCGCGTCCGGAACCGGCACCCCGAGGGCGGCGAAATCGGCGACGGCACATCACCCTTGAGCAGAATCCGATCCCTCTCCTTCCGCCGCCGCGGATCCGGCACCGGCACCGCGGACAGCAGCGCCTTGGTGTACGGATGCGCGGGCGCCGTGTACAGCGACGTCCGGTCCGTCAGCTCCACCAGCTTGCCCAGGTACATCACCGCGATCCGGTCGGAGACATGGCGGATGACCGACAGGTCGTGCGCGATGATGACGTACGTCAGGCCCAGTTCGTCCTGGAGGTCGTCCAGCAGGTTGACCACCTGCGCCTGGATCGACACGTCCAGCGCCGACACCGGCTCGTCGGCGACGACCAGCTTCGGCTTGAGGGCGAGCGCCCGCGCGATGCCGATGCGCTGCCGCTGGCCGCCGGAGAATTCGTGCGGATAGCGGTTGTAGTGCTCGGGGTTGAGGCCGACGAGCTCCAGCAGCCGCTGGACCTCCTTCTTCACCCCGCCCTCGGGGGCGAGTCCCTGGAGCTTGAAGGGGGCACCGACGATCGTGCCCACGGTGTGCCGGGGGTTCAGCGAGGAGTACGGGTCCTGGAAGATCATCTGCACGTCGCGCCGCATCGGGCGCATCCCGGAGACGCCGAGGTGGGTGATGTCCCGGCCCTCGAACTCGATCCGCCCCGCGGTGGGTTCGAGCAGCCGGGTGATCAGCCGGCCCATGGTCGACTTGCCGCAGCCGGACTCGCCCACCACGCCCAGGGTCTCCCCCGTGCGCACGTCGAAGGTGAGGCCGTCCACCGCCTGCACCGCGCCCACCTGGCGCCGCAGCACCCCCTTGGTGATGGGGAAGTGCTTGACCAGCCCCTCGACGGTGAGAAGAGCTTCGGGGGTGCCGGGGTCCGTCATCGTTCCGCCCTTCACGGCTTCCTTCACAGCTTCGGCGCAATCTCTTCGGTCCAGATGCGCGTCCGCTCCTCGTGCGACATGTGGCAGGCGGAGTAGTGCGCGTCCTCGTCCGGTACGACCCCGAGTTCGGGGCGTTCCGTCCGCGTGATGCCGCCCTCGGGGACGTCCGCGTACGGGCAGCGCGGGTTGAAGGCGCAGCCCTCGGGCACGTTGATGAGGCTGGGCGGGGCGCCCTTGACGGGGATCAGCCGGTCGGTCTGCTCGCGGTCGATGCGCGGCATGGAGCCCAGCAGGCCCCAGGTGTAGGGGTGCCGGGGGCGGGTGAAGAGCGCCTCGGCCGGGCCGCGCTCGACGCAGCGGCCCGCGTACATCACCAGGATGTCGTCGGCCAGTTCGGCGACGACGCCCAGGTCGTGGGTGATGATGACGACGGCCGAGCCGAACTCCTTCTGCAGGTCGCGGATCAGGTCGAGGATCTGCGCCTGCACGGTCACGTCCAGGGCCGTGGTCGGCTCGTCGGCGATGAGCAGTTCGGGGTTGTTGACCAGCGCCATGGCGATCATGGCGCGCTGCCGCATGCCGCCCGAGAACTGGTGCGGGTAGTCGTCCACGCGGCGGTCGGGCTGCGGGATGCCGACGCGGTCCAGGAGCTCGACGGCCCGCTTGCGGGCGGTCTTTCGGTTCACGTCGTGGTGGACGCGGTAGGCCTCGACGATCTGCGCGCCGACCGTGAAGTACGGGTGCATGGCCGACAGCGGGTCCTGGAAGATCATGGCCATCTTGCTGCCGCGCAGCCGGCGCACCCGGTCGGGGTCGGCGCCGATCAGCTCCTCGCCGTCCAGCCACACCTCACCGGAGATCCGGGCCCGCGCCGTGCGGTGCAGGCCCATGACGCCGAGCGAGGTGACCGACTTGCCGGAGCCGGACTCGCCGACGACGCCGAGCGTGCTGCCGCGGCGCACGTCGAAGCTGACGCCGTCCACGGACTTCACCAGGCCGTCGTCGGTGTCGAAGTGGATGCGCAGGTCCCGCACGGAGAGGAACGCGTCCTCGGCGGCCGGGGCTTCTTGCTCGCTCACGAGTACCTCACCCTGGGGTCGATGGCCGCGTAGACCAGGTCCACCAGCAGATTGCAGACGACGATGAAGAAGGCGGCGACCAGGGTGACGCCCATGACGATGGGCAGGTCGTTGTCGCGGATGCCGGAGACGGCGTACTCGCCGAGTCCCTTGAAGGAGAAGACCTGTTCGGTGATGACCGCGCCGCCGACGAGCAGGCCGAAGTCCATGCCGAAGATGGTGACGATCGGGGTCAGCGCGGCACGCAGCCCGTGCTTGGCGACGACGACGTTCTCCTTGAGGCCCTTGGCGCGGGCGGTGCGGATGTAGTCCTCGCTCATCGTCTCCAGCATTCCGGCCCGGGTGAGCCGGGCGTAGAGCGCGGAGTAGAGGAAGGCGAGGCTGCACCAGGGGAGCAGCAGGTTCCAGGCCCACTGGGCGGGGTTGTCGGTGAAGCTGACGTAGTTCACGCCCGAACTCCACAGCGGCCACTGGACGGTGAAGATCGCCAGGCCCAGCATGCCGGTGAAGAAGATCGGCAGCGAGACACCGGCCAGGGCGATGCCCATGGACAGCCGGTCGAAGAACGACCCGCGCCGGAGCGCGGACAGCACGCCCACCGCCACGCCGGACACCAGCCAGATCACGGCCGCGCCGACGGCGAGCGAGAGGGTGACGGGGATGCGCGAGGTCAGCTGCGGCCAGACCTCGATGTGGTTCTTGAAGGAGTAGCCGAAGCAGGGCGCCGAGCAGTGGGCCGCGTCCGGGCCGAAGGTGTAGTCGGCGCCGGCGAAGATGGCCTTGACGAAGTGCCAGTACTGCTCGTAGATCGGCTGGTCGAGGCCGAGGTTGTGCTTGACCGCGGCGATCGAGGTGGGGTTGGCGTCCTTCCCCACGTACTGCGCGGCCAGCTGGTCCACCGTCTGCCCGGCGATCCGGGGGACGAGGAAGAAGATCGCGAAGGTGACTGCGCTGACCACCAGCAGCAACAGCACCGCGGCGAACACGCGTCGGATGATGTACGCAGCCACAGCTGTGCGGCGCCGGGCCCGCCGGACGGGGATCCGTCCGGCGGCCGCCGGGGTGCCTTCACCTGCCTTTCGGGTGCGGGCGGCGGAACGATTCCGCTAATTACTTGGAGGCGCTGATGCGGAGGCGCTTACCTGGAAGCGCTTACTTGGAGGCGCCCATCAGCAGGTAGTCGTACATGCCGAGGTATGCCTGGGTGACCGTGACGTTGGTGGCGCTGGTGGGGCGGAAGAGCAGGTTCTTGCGGTAGATCAGGGGCACCGCCGAGGCGTTGTCGGCGATCATCTTGTCGATCTCGCCCCAGCCCTTGTTCCGCGCGGCGGCATCGGTGTTCTTGATGGTGTCGTTGAGCATCTGGTTGATCTTGGGGTCGTCGAGCTCCTGGACGTTGTTGCCGCCGGAGGGCTTGATGGCCGCGCCGTTGGCGATCTGGTCCAGGAAGCCGAAGCCGGTGGGCCAGTCGGCGCCCCACGCGGTCATGATCATGCCGAGGTCGTGGCTGTGCACGTAGTCCGGCACCCCGGCGAAGTTGGTGAAGTACTTGCCGGTCGGGAAGGACTTGATCTCGGCCGTGACGCCGATCTTCTTCAGCGAGGCCTGCACCGCGGTGGCCATGGCCATCTCGGCGGGCCGGTCGGAGCGCGCGGTCAGGTTGGTGGTGAAGCCGTTGGGCTGACCGCACTTGGCCAGCGCCTCCTTGGCCTTGGCGATGTCGCCCTTGCCGCCCGGCGTGGGGTACTGGTCGAACTTGGTGTAGCCGTTGACCGTCGGCGGCAGCAGCGTGGTGGCCACGTCACCCTTGGGCGCGCCGCCGGCCGCCTCCTGCACGGAGGCCCGGTCGATGCCCCACTGGACGGCCTTGCGGCAGTCGATGTTGTCGAACGGCTTCACGTGCACGTTCAGGCCGATGTACGAGGTCGCGCCCGCGTACGAGGAGTCCGTCAGCTTCTTGTACTTGGGATCCTGCAGCACCTTCGGCTGGGTCTGCGGGGCGACGCCGGTGCCCGCCGCGTCGACCTGGAGGCTGTTGTTGAGCAGGTTGTTGTCGATGGTGACCTGGTTGACCTTGAACTTGATGTCGACCTTGTCCGGCAGCGGCTTGCGCACCGGGTCGGTCTTCGGGTCCCACTGCGGGTTGCGTACCAGCGTCGCGCCCTTGCCGTCCTCGTACGAGGAGAACTTGTACGGGCCCGAGGAGATGATGTGCTTGACGTAGTCGGCGCCCTTGTCGGCCTTCTGCGGCACGGGAGCCGACCCCGGGAGACCCGCGAGGTAGTCGAAGTCCGCGAAGGCGTCCTTGAGATGGAAGACGATCGTCCGGTCGTCCGGGGTCTCGATGGCCTTGATGCCGTCGGGGCTCTTGTCCTTGTACGGCCCCTGGTACTTGTCGCCGTCGACCAGGTGGGCCTTGAAGTAGGTCGGCCCGTTGGACAGCGCCTCGGGCGCGAAGTTGCTGCGCTCGATGGCGTACTTGACGTCCTTGGACGTGATCGGGGTGCCGTCCTCGTACTTGACGCCCTGGCGCAGCGTGTACGTCCACGTCTTGGCGTCGTCGCTCGGCTTGCCCAGCGACTCGGCGAGGTCCGGCACGATCTCCAGCCCGGCCTTTCCGGCCGCGGGCTTGAAGGTGGTGAGCGAACGGGCGTACAGCCGGGCGAAGTTCTGCACCCAGCCGTAGTAGGTGTTGCCCGGGTCGAGGGAGTCGGGAACGTCGGACAGGGCGAACTTCAGCGTCCCGCCCTTCTTGTCGGACGTGTTGACGACGGAGGTGAGGGCCGCGTCGGCTGCGGAGTTGCCGCCGTCCTTCCCGCCGCTGCTCTTGGACCCGCCGCCGCAGGCCGTCGCCCCGAGGGTCAGGGCCACGGCGGCGGCTATCGCGGCCGTCGCTTTGCTTCTCTTCACCTGAGGAACGCCTCCTCGATCGATGGCGGTACGGCGGACCGGCAGGCGGCGCCGCTCAAGAGATGTGTCGCGCTGATCACTTGCTGCGGGGGTCGAGCGCGTCGCGCAGCCCGTCGCCCAGCAGGTTGAAGGCCAGGACCGTGACGAAGATGGCCAGGCCCGGCACGATCATGTATTCGGGGTCGGCCTGGTAGAGCTCCGTCGCCCCGGTGAGCATGCCGCCCCACGAGGCCTGCGGCGGGGCGATGCCGACGCCGAGGAAGCTCAGGGCGGCCTCGAAGAGGATGTTGGTCGGGATCAGCAGCGTCGAGTAGACGAGGATCGGCGCGACCAGGTTGGGCAGCAGCTCCCGGAAGAGGATGAACGGACCGCGTGCGCCCAGGCTCCTGGCCGCCTCCACGAACTCCCGCTCCCGCAGGCTGAGCGTCTGCGCCCGCACGATGCGGCCCATGTAGGGCCAGTTGAAGAAGCCGATCACGAAGATCAGCACGCTGATGCGCAGCGGCAGCCCCGAGAGCCCGAAGGCGCCGTCCTGCAGGGCGGCCGAGATGGAGATGGCGAACAGCAGCAGCGGGAAGGCCAGGAAGGTGTCCATCATCCTGCTGATCACGCTGTCCACCCAGCCGCCGTAGAACCCGGCGACGACGCCGAGCACGGTGCCGATGACCACCGAGAGCACCGTGGCCCCCGTGGCGACCAGCAGCGAGACCCAGGACCCCTCGATGATCCGGGCCAGGATGTCGCGCCCGTACTGCGGGTCCACGCCCAGCGGGTGCTCCCAGCTCATGCCGCCCCAGGAGCCCTTGGGGGCGAGCAGGTCCGGGTCGATGAGGTCCTGGTGGAAGGCGTTGGGATCGAGGCCGAAGACGGACTCGATCGGCTTGGCGAGCGCCGCCAGCAGGACCAGCAGGATCACCACGATCCCGCCGGCCACGGCGACCCGGTCGCGCCTGAAGCGGAGCCAGGCGATCTGGTAGAGCGAACGCCCTTCGATCTGGCTCCGCTTCGCCCCGGCGAGGACAGCCTCGGGCTGCGCGCCGGCAGCGGACCCGGTGGTCTCGATCGGTGCTGTCATCGTTGCAGGGACCCCTCTCGGCCGGTTCCGTCCGGCCCGACGCCCGCCACCGAAGTGGCTGGTTCACATCACTGGTGCAGGAGGTGCGCAGTGTGGAGCGATGGTGCGGGGTGGTGCGGAAACATCACGCGGAGCAGGTCGTACACAGGACCGAACATCCCTGTGAAGCGGGAGTCTTCAATGTGGCCGCGATCACTCGCCAGACCTGGCCCTCAATGGATGCGCAACCGTGATGTGCGTAGGGAGGTTCCGTTATACGGACAGACCGGTCCCGACAGCGGAACGGCAACCGGCCACGAGGCGTGGCGAGTTCGGAGTTCAGTACGCCCCGGCCTGCCAGCCGTGCTGCGGCGGGTAGCCGTATCCGGACACCGGGGAGGGCGCGGCGGGGGCCGGGGTGCCGCCGCCGTAGGCGTCGCGGTCGTAGAAGGGATGGGCGTTGGCGCGCATCCACATCGCGACGGGGTCGTACTCGTCCGCGAGGGAGACCGTCGACACCGGCAGCCCGTCCGGCACCACGCCGATCGACTGCTGCATCATCAGACGCACCGACTCCACGGCGGCCCGGGAGGTGTCGTACAGGTCGAGACCGATCGCCAGGTACGCGGCGCCCAGCGCGGGCTGCACCCAGGCGCGGCGCAGCGCCCGGACGACGGGGGTGCTGCGGGCGTTCTGCGCCAGCAGCGCGTAGAACTGCGGGATGTCGGCGGCGGGTTCGCTCAGCCGCAGCGGGCCGGCCGGCAGCCGGTCCAGGCCGCCGGTGATCCGGCGCAGGTCCAGCCAGGGGATGCCGACACCGCCGCCGGGCGCATGGGGGTTGAGCCACAGGCCCCAGCGGTCGGGATAGAGCGCGGCGGCGACGGACCGGCCGGAGACGACCTCGTGGGCCCGGTTCCAGCCACTGGCGGCGAGCTCCTGGGCGGAGGTCACACAGGGCGCGTAGCCGAGGCCGTCGACCTCCATGTTCCCGTACTGGGCGTCGGGCGAGCCGGCCTGACCGTGCCACAGCAGCATCCACACCCGGCCCTCGGCCACGGACCGCAGCAGCGCCTCATAGGTGTCGTACCGTCCGGGCGCCACCTGGCGCAGCACCTGCTCCACGCCGCTCTCCGCGCCCGCGCTCACCTGGTCCGCCTCTTCTCTCGGCACGGGGAGCGCGGCCGCGCTCCCCGTGTTGGTCGTCCAACCAGCTTACGAGCCCGCGGCGGCGGACACGGGTGCTGTCACAGGTCACGGTCGTAGAACGGACGCACCCGACCGCGCATCCAGTCGCCGACCGGGTCCTGGGCGACGTCGAGGAAGACCAGCTGGACGGGCCAGGGCACGGGCGCCGAACCCAGTGCGCGGCCGACGGCCGCCATGGCGGCCTCCCGGCTGCCCGGATCCGGAAGGTCCAGTTCGATCCCCACGAAGAGGGCCGGATCCGCACCCTCGATGCTGGCCAGGGCGCGCCGGGCGGTCCGGACCGGGCCGGTCGCGGCGAACTCCAGCCCGGCGGCGGCGAGGAAGGCGGTGGGCTCCTGCTGCCAGTCCGGCTCGAAGAGCCGGACGCGGCCGCCGGTGGCGTCGCCGTCCAGCGCCGTGCGCCCGGCCCGGCACAGCTCGGCCACGGCGGGCGGCGGCAGCGGCACGGCGACGGTGCCCTCCGGGTTGACGACGATCCCGACCTGCGGCGGCAGACCGCGGGCGAACTCGACGGCGGGCGCCACGGCGAAGTCGGTGCGGTCACCGACGACGCGGCGGAACTCCTGCTCGGAGCTGAACACCGGGACGAACGCGGCACCGTCGAGATCCATCGCCGGGACGTCGAGATCCGGGCTGCCGGGGCCGCCGCCGTTGGGCAGCGGGATCCACACGCTGCTGCGCACGAGCACCTCGACGATCCGGGGCCCGGCCCCGGCCACCCCCGCCGAAACGGCGAGCACCGCCTCGAGCTCGTTGGCGGGCCAGTCGTAGGGGTGCTGCTCAGGGATGCTCATGTCGTCCAACCACCGTGTCGTCAAAGGCGCGCAGGGGGAACCTTAACGGCTGCGCCTGGGCTTGGGCGGTACGGGGCCGTCGTCGACTGCGGGCTCGTCGTGGCTGGTCGCGCAGTTCCCCGCGCCCCTTTGGGGCGCGATCACGCACAAGCCCCGCCCCGTCAGGGGCGCGGGGAACTGCGCGAGCAACCACCGACGGCCCGCAGTCGACGCACTGCACTTCCGGCGGAGCGCTCAGCCGAAAGTGATCACGCGGACCGTGTCCGCGGCCGCACGGTCCAGGACCGCCACCGAGACCACCCCGCGCGGGAGGCGCCCGGCCGCGGCCCCCGCCACCAGGCGCCCCATCGCTCGCCGGTGCCGCGCGAACACCCGCCGTGACACGCAACGCCCCCGCCGCATCTGCCCCTCCAGCGCCACCGCCGGCTCGACGACCAACAGCAACAGGTGCAGCGCACCCCCGCGCCGCCGCACGCCCCGTGCCAGCCAGCGCCGCACCAGGCCCACCCGCCCGCTGTCGTGCACCACCACGCTCCCGCCCGCCCGCAGGGCACCCCGCAGCGCCGCGAAGTGCAGCACCCGGGCCACGGGCCGGTAGAGCCCGTACGGCAGCCCGCCCGGCAGCCGCCGCTCCAGCCGGAGCCGGGTGTCCTGCGAGTCCACGCACTGCACCGGCGCGCCCGCGGCGTCCAGCGGGGCCACCGCCCGCCGGATCAGCGTCGTCTTCCCGCTGCCGGGCAGCCCGGAGACGACCAGCAGGTCGCCGGCCGGGTACCGCAGGTCGACCACCTCCGCCATGGCACCTCCCACCGGCCGATACCCGTCGAACGTAAAGGAAAGGTAATCCAATTCACGGGGCTGCACCTGGTCCATCGCACGCTCGTACGTGCAATGATGTGCGCGCCAACGCACGACCGGCACGTCCAACTGCATACCGGCCGCTCGAATCCGTGCGGGAGAGTCCTGGGCACCGACCCGGGCGCCGAAGGAGCAAGTTCCTCCCTTGAATCTCTCAGGCCCCGATACCGCACGGGCGAGGCAGATCTGAAAAGCGGGCCGCCCGTGCGGCGGCCCCACCCAAGGTGCAAGCCGGGGGAGTCTCCCGGTGAACCTCTCAGGTTCCGATGACAGATGGGGAGGACGTCCTCACTGCCATGCCTGGGAGCCCCACATGACCGTTGCCCCTCGCCGAACGGCCCTCGACGCGACGCACCGCGCGCTCGGCGCCACCATGACCGACTTCGCGGGCTGGGACATGCCCCTGCGCTACGGCAGCGAGCGCGACGAGCACCTCGCCGTGCGCACCCGTGCCGGTCTGTTCGACCTCTCCCACATGGGCGAGATCACCCTCACCGGCCCGCAGGCCGGCGCCGCCCTGGACCACGCGCTGGTCGGCAACATCTCCGCGCTGGCGGTCGGCCGGGCCCGGTACACCATGATCTGCAACGCGGAGGGCGGCATCCTCGACGACCTGATCGTCTACCGCCTGGGCGAGCAGGAATTCATGGTCGTCGCCAACGCCTCGAACGCGCAGACCGTGCTGGACGCGCTCACCGAGCGCGCCGCCGGATTCGACACCGAGGTCCGCGACGACCGCGACCACTACGCGCTGATCGCCGTCCAGGGCCCGGCCTCCCCCGGGATCCTGAAGTCCGTCACCGACGCCGACCTCGACGGCCTGAAGTACTACGCCGGTCTGCCGGGCACGGTCGCGGGCGTGCCCGCGCTCATCGCGCGCACCGGCTACACCGGCGAGGACGGCTTCGAGCTGTTCGTCGCGCCCGCCGACGCGGAGAAGCTGTGGCAGGCCCTGACCGAGGCGGGCGCCGCGGCCGGCCTGGTGCCGTGCGGCCTCTCGTGCCGCGACACGCTCCGACTGGAGGCCGGCATGCCGCTGTACGGGCACGAGCTGACCACCTCCACCACGCCGTTCGACGCCGGACTCGGCCGAGTGGTCAAGTTTGACAAGCAGGGCGACTTCGTCGGCCGCGAGGCGCTGCAGGCCGCCGCCGAACGCGCCGAGACCGCCCCGCCGCGCAAGCTGGTCGGCCTGGTGGCCGCCGGCCGCCGCGTGCCGCGCGCCGGGTACCCGGTCGTCGCGGGCGGCGAGGTCGTCGGCGAGGTCACCTCGGGCGCCCCCTCCCCCACCCTCGGCAAGCCGATCGCCATCGCCTACGTGGACGCGGCGCACGCGGCGCCCGGCACCGAGGGCGTGGCCGTGGACATCCGTGGCACCCATGAGACGTACGAGGTCGTCGCGCTTCCGTTCTACAAGCGGGAACGATGAGA
Source organism: Streptoverticillium reticulum (assembly GCF_047456005.1). Taxonomy (NCBI): domain Bacteria; kingdom Bacillati; phylum Actinomycetota; class Actinomycetes; order Kitasatosporales; family Streptomycetaceae; genus Streptomyces; species Streptoverticillium reticulum. Next base: position 2,728,040 of record NZ_CP179755.1, read on the forward strand.
AAACCGAGCAGGAAGGGCTGATCCCCAGCCCATCCCGTCTCACCTGTCAAGACCCGTTGCACAACCACTCACGCGCATCCAGGAGAATCTAGTCATGAGCAACCCCCAGCAGCTGCGCTACACCAAGGAGCACGAGTGGCTGTCGGCCGCCGAGGACGGCGTGGCGACGGTCGGCATCACCGAGTTCGCGGCCAACGCGCTCGGTGACGTCGTCTTCGCCCAGCTCCCCGAGGTGGGCAGCACCGTCACCGCGGGCGAGACCTGCGGCGAGCTGGAGTCGACCAAGTCGGTCAGCGACCTGTACGCCCCGGTGACGGGCGAGGTCGTCGCGACCAATCAGGACGTCGTGGACGACCCGGCGCTGGTGAACTCCGCCCCGTTCGAGGGCGGCTGGCTGTTCAAGGTGAAGCTCACGGACGAGCCGGCGGACCTGCTGACCGCCGACGAGTACACCGACTTCGCCGGCTGACCTCGCCCCCTCCCCGCCCAGGAAGTCCAGGAAGAACTCATGTCGCTTCTGAACAGCTCCCTCCATGAGCTCGACCCCGACGTCGCCGCCGCCGTCGACGCCGAACTCCACCGCCAGCAGTCCACCCTCGAGATGATCGCCTCGGAGAACTTCGCTCCGGTCGCGGTCATGGAGGCCCAGGGCTCGGTCCTCACCAACAAGTACGCCGAGGGCTACCCGGGCCGCCGCTACTACGGCGGCTGCGAGCACGTCGACGTCGTCGAGCAGATCGCCATCGACCGGATCAAGGCGCTCTTCGGGGCCGAGCACGCGAACGTGCAGCCGCACTCCGGCGCGCAGGCCAACGCCGCCGCGATGTTCGCCCTGCTCTCCCCCGGCGACACCATCCTGGGTCTGAACCTCGCCCACGGCGGGCACCTGACCCACGGCATGAAGATCAACTTCTCCGGCAAGCTCTACAACGTGGTCGCCTACCACGTCGACGAGCAGACCAACCTGGTGGACATGGAGGAGGTCGAGCGCCTCGCCAAGGAGCACCGCCCGAAGCTGATCGTGGCCGGCTGGTCCGCCTACCCGCGCCAGCTGGACTTCGCGGCCTTCCGCCGGATCGCCGACGAGGTCGGCGCGTACCTGATGGTCGACATGGCCCACTTCGCGGGCCTCGTCGCCGCCGGTCTGCACCCGAACCCGGTGCCGCACGCGCACGTCGTCACCACGACCACGCACAAGACCCTGGGCGGTCCGCGCGGTGGTGTGATCCTCTCCACGGCCGAGCTGGCCAAGAAGATCAACTCGGCGGTGTTCCCCGGTCAGCAGGGCGGTCCGCTGGAGCACGTGATCGCGGCCAAGGCGGTGTCCTTCAAGGTCGCGGCGACCGAGGAGTTCAAGGACCGCCAGCGCCGTACCCTGGAGGGCGCGAAGATCCTGGCCGAGCGCCTCGTCCAGGACGACGTGACGGCGGAGGGCGTCTCCGTCCTCTCCGGCGGCACGGACGTGCACCTGGTCCTGGTGGACCTGCGCCACTCCGAGCTGGACGGCCAGCAGGCCGAGGACCGCCTCCACGAGGTCGGCATCACGGTCAACCGCAACGCCATCCCGAACGACCCGCGTCCCCCGATGGTCACCTCGGGCCTGCGGATCGGCACCCCGGCGCTGGCCACGCGCGGCTTCCAGGCGGAGGACTTCCGCGAGGTGGCGGACGTCATCGCCGAGGCGCTGAAGCCGGGCTACGATGCGCAGGCCCTGCGGGCCCGCGTCACCGCCCTCGCGGCGAAGCACCCGCTGTACCCCGGACTGAAGTAACCCGTCAGCTCCCGCTTTACCCGCCGGTAAGGGGCATCAGGGCACACTGAAAGGTGGACCTGGTGCCCCGCACCGTGTGACACACCCCCCGCAAGACGCGTACCACCGAGTACCACCGACCAGAGGAGCAGCCACGTGGCCATCTCCGTATTCGATCTCTTCTCGATCGGCATAGGCCCGTCCAGCTCCCACACGGTCGGCCCGATGCGTGCGGCACGGATGTTCGTCGGCCGCCTGAAGAACGAGGGCCTGCTCGCCCACACCGTCTCCGTGCGGGCCGAGCTCTTCGGCTCCCTCGGCGCCACCGGCCACGGCCACGGCACCCCCAAGGCCGTCCTGCTGGGCCTGGAGGGCCACTCCCCGCGCACCGTCGACGTGGAGATCGCCGACGACGAGGTGGAGCGCATCCGCACCACCAAGCGCCTCAAGCTCCTCGGCACCGAGATCGGCTCGGCCCACGAGATCGACTTCGACGAGTCCACCCAGCTGATCCTGCACCGCCGCCGCGCCCTGCCGTACCACGCCAACGGCATGACGCTCTTCGCCTACGACGAGGCCGGGGCGCCGCTGCTGGAGAAGACCTACTACTCGGTCGGCGGCGGCTTCGTCGTCGACGAGGACGCGGTGGGCCAGGACCGCATCGTCCTGGACGACACCGTCCTGAAGTACCCCTTCCGCACCGGCGACGAGCTGCTGCGGCTCTCCCGCGAGACGGGTCTGTCGATCTCCGCCCTGATGCTGGAGAACGAGAAGGCCTGGCGCACCGAGGACGAGATCCGCGAGGGCCTGCTGGAGATCTGGCGCGTGATGCAGGCCTGCGTCGCGCGCGGCATGTCCCGCGAGGGCATCCTGCCGGGCGGCCTGAAGGTCCGCCGCCGGGCGGCCAGTTCGGCGCGGCAGCTGCGCGCCGAGGGCGACCCGCAGGCCCGCGCGATGGAGTGGATCACCGTCTACGCGATGGCGGTCAACGAGGAGAACGCCGCGGGCGGCCGCGTCGTCACCGCTCCCACCAACGGCGCCGCCGGCATCATCCCGGCCGTCCTGCACTACTACATGAACTTCGTGCCGGGTGCGGACGAGGACGGGATCGTCCGCTTCCTCCTCGCCGCGGGCGCGATCGGCATGCTCTTCAAGGAGAACGCCTCGATCTCCGGCGCCGAGGTCGGCTGCCAGGGCGAGGTCGGCTCCGCCTGCTCGATGGCCTCCGGCGGCCTCGCCGAGGTCCTCGGCGGCTCCCCCGAGCAGGTCGAGAACGCGGCCGAGATCGGCATGGAGCACAACCTCGGCCTCACCTGCGACCCCGTGGGCGGCCTGGTGCAGATCCCGTGCATCGAGCGCAACGGCATGGCCGCGGCGAAGGCCGTCACGGCGGCCCGTATGGCCCTGCGCGGCGACGGCCGCCACCACGTCTCCCTCGACAAGGTCATCAAGACCATGAAGGAGACGGGCGCGGACATGAAGGTCAAGTACAAGGAGACCGCCCGCGGCGGCCTCGCGGTCAACGTCATCGAGTGCTGACGTCCGTCGCACCCTGACGGCGCCCGACGGCGTTGTCAGTGGTGCCCCGTACGCTCGAAGCCATGGGTTACGCAGACCTGCGCGAGCTGCAGAACGCGCTCAACACCGCTTCCGACATCGCCTTCTCCCTCGACGCCGCCGCGCCGGCCCCGCACGAGGCCGAGCAGCTGCTCGACGCCCTGCGCAGGGCGTCGGCCGCGGCGGCGGCGCTGGGGGCGGGCGCGGGGGCCACGGGCTGCACCGAGCACCCCAAGGGTGCGGTGGATCCGCTGTACGGGGACAAGGACGATCCGCTGCCGCCGGGCTGGGGCCGCTGTCTGCTGTGCAACGACCGGCGGCGCCGGGCGAACGCCGCGCAGCGGCGGGGCTGGCGCTGAGCGGTGCGCCCCGTCAGGGGCGCGGGGCTGTTGACATGTGCGGCTCCGCCGCGTGGGCGCGACCAGCCACCGACGGCCCGCAGTCGACGCACCACCCCAGGGGTCCGGGGCGAAGCCCCGAGCACCTCGACTGCGGGCGCGTCGTGGCTGATCGCGCAGTTCCCCGCGCCCCTTACGGGGCGAACATCCGCCGGACGTCTCCCAAGTACCGGTCCCAGTCCCAGTGCGGCCCCGGGTCCGTGTGTGTGGAGCCCGGCACGTCGACGTGGCCGATGATGTGGTCCCGGTTCTTCGGGATGCCGTAGCGGTCGCAGACGGCGGCGGTCAGCCGGGCCGAGGCGGCGTAGAGGGCGTCGGTGAAGTACTCGGGGCGGTCGATCCAGCCCTCGTGCTCGATGCCGATGCTGCGGGTGTTGTAGTCCCAGTTGCCCGCGTGCCAGGCGATGTCCTTCTCGCGGACGAACTGGCCGACGTAGCCGTCGGCGGAGGCCACCATGTAGTGCGCCGAGACACGGGAGTTGGGGTCCTGGAAGATTCTCCGGGCGTCCTGGAAGGTCTCCTGGGTCACATGGATCACGACGATCTCCACCGGATGGGCAGCGGGCCGGCGGGAGACCGTGAAGTCGGCCCGGGCGGCCGGAATCCAATGGGTCGGCGGGTAGGACAGAAGCGAAGCCACCAGACCTCCTTGCATAAAAATAGGCCGTTCCGCTGAATCATTCATGAATTGCAAGGCAAGTGTCGGAGCTCACCTTGGAATGAGCAGGGCTCGTTTTGGTATTGACTACCCGCGTCTGCCATAGTCGAAGCCACGACCCCCATTGACCCGGGCCAGGTCGTCATCGCGCCGCGGAATACACCCCACCCCTTTCCGCGGCCACCACGAAGAGGCCCCCGGCCCGTCGCACGACGACGGATGGGGGCCTCTTCGTGTTTCCGGCCCGTCTTCCGGCCCGGCGCCCGCCGGTTCAGCGGTCGGCCACCCGCATCTCGAACCAGGTCGTCTTGCCGCACGCGAGCAGGTCCACGCCCCAGCGGTCCGACAGCTTGTCCACCAGGAACAGCCCGCGCCCGCTGGTGTCCATCTCGCGCACCGGGATCAGACACGGCAGCCCGCGCGAGGGGTCGCGCACCTCGATGCGCATCCAGCCGCGCCGGCGCCGCATCCGCAGCCCGAAGTAGCGGGCGCCGGTGTGCCGGACGGCGTTGCCGACGAGCTCCGAGACGAGCAGCACCGCGTGTTCGGTGATCTGGGCGGTGAGCCCCCAGTGCCGCAGGCAGACGGTCTGGGTCAGCCGGCGGGCGGCGACGGCGGACCGGGGCTGGGAGGGCAGCCGGATCTCACCGGTCATCGGATTGCCGAACAGCTCCAGCGCCTTGAGCGCCAGTTCGTCCTCGACGTTCGGCGTCCACCGCACCGGGGTCGCAACGGCCCGCTGCCGCGGCTGCTCCATTCCCTCCAGGCCCGCCATGTCCCCCATCATGGCCGCCGTTTCGCCGCAAGGGATGAGGAACGGCCGGATCCGATTCGACGGAGGAGAGCCCTCCGGGCCGCCTCTGCGACATATGCCACTGGCTCCGGCACCCCAGGGAGAACCCAACTGACCTGCGGCGGACCGTGATACGGCACAGGGCGCCGAAGCCTTGGCGAAAGGCCGCCGGGAGCATGCGGACCCGTACCGGAATTCCCCCACAAGAGGCAACGCCCGGAGTACGGGACTCCGGGCGCATCCCCTCAACGGCCCGCGGTTCAGACGAACTTGGCCTTGCCGGGACCTTCCTCGACGAAGCTGCGCATACCGATCTCGCGGTCCTCGGTGGCGAAGAGCCCGGCGAACCAGGTGCGTTCGATGGTGAGCCCGGTGTCGATGTCGGTCTCCAGGCCCCCGTCCACCGCCTCCTTGGCGGCGCGCAGGGCGAGGGCCGGACCGGTCGCGAGCCGGGTCGCCCAGGCGTGCGCCTGCTCGTACACCTCACCGGCCGGCACCACGCGGTCGACGAGGCCGAGCGCGAGCGCCTCGTCCGCCTTCACCTGACGGCCCGTGAAGATGAGGTCCTTGGCCCGCGACGGGCCGATGAGCCGGGACAGCCGCTGGGTGCCGCCCGCGCCGGGGATGAGGCCCAGCAGGATCTCGGGCTGGCCGAGCTTGGCGTTCTCCCCGGCGATCCGGTAGTCGGCGCAGAGCGCGAGCTCGCAGCCGCCGCCGAGCGCATAGCCGGTGACGGCGGCGACGACGGGCTTGGGGATCCGGGCGACGGCGGTGAAGGCGTCCTGGAGGCCGCGGGACCGGACCACCATCGCGGCGTGGTCCATGTTCTGCATCTCCTTGATGTCCGCGCCGGCCGCGAACACCTTCTCCCCGCCCCACACCACGACGGCGCGCACGTCGTCCCGGTGGGTGACCTCCTCGGCCAGCTCGCGGAGCCGGTCCTGGGTGGCGACGTCCAGTGCGTTCATCGGCGGGCGGTCCAGGCGGATGGTGCCGACGCCCTCGGAGACCTCAAGATGCACAGTCATGGCAGCAGGTTAGCCCCCGTTAACGACGGTGGGCCCGGTGCACTTGGTCACAGTGCACCGGGCCCTACGAACAGCCGCCGGAAGGAACGTCAGCTGTCGGAGCCGCCGCTCGGGGCCGTCCACTGGGACCACGGCATGTTCCAGCCGTTGAGCCCGTTGTCCGGCTGGATCGTTTTGTCTTCGGAGTTCTTCACGACCACCACGTCGCCGATGAGCGAGTTGTTGAAGAACCAGGAGGCCGGCGTGGAGGGGTCGCCGCCGCCGCGCTCGTCGGACAGGCCGACGCAGCCGTGGCTGGCGTTCTCCGAGCCGAAGGTGCCCTCGCCGGACCAGTAGTTGCCGTGGATGAAGGTGCCCGAGTTCGACAGGCGCATGGCGTGCGGCACGTCGGAGATGTCGTACTCGCCGCCGAAGCCGACCGTGCGGCCGTCCATGCGGGTGACTTCGTCCTTCTCGCTGATGACCATCTGGCCGTTGTACGTCGAGTGGCCCGGGCCGCCGGCCGAGATCGGGATGGTCTTGAGGGTCTTGCCGTCGCGCACCACGGTCATCTGGTGGCTGCTCGCGTCGACCGTGCTGACCTGGCTGCGGCCGACGGTGAACTTCACCGTCTTCTTCTGGGTGCCGTAGACGCCCTCACGGCCCTGCACGCCGTCGAGGTCCATGCTGACCGTCACCTTGGTGCCGGCCGCCCAGTATTTCTCCGGACGGAAGTCGAGGCGGTCGTTGCCGAACCAGTGGGGCTTGATGTCCACGGCCGGCTCGGCGGTCACCTTGACGGCCTGCTGGACGGCCTTGGGGTCGGTGATGCCGCGGCTGAAATTGATCGATACGGGCATGCCCACGCCGACGGTGGTCCCGTCCTCCGGCTGGAAGTAGCCGACGAAGGTGTTCTGGGGCGTGAGGGTGGTGAAGACGGCGTGCTTGGCCGACTCGCGGCCCTTGTCGTCCTTCGCCACCGCGTCGACCGTGTACTTCGTGGAGGCGGCGAGGTGCCCGGAGGGCTCCCACGCCGAACCGCCGCCGGATATCTTGCCGTCGACCGCGTTGCCCTTCGCGTCGGCGACCTTCACCGAGGTGAGACTGCCCTTCTCCGCGGTGACCTTGAGCGCGCCGCTCGTGGCGACGTCGTTCGCGCCGTCCTTGGGCGCGATGTCCACCACAGCCACCGAGGCACCGTCGGCGGCCTTGCCGCTCGACTTCCCCCCGCCGTCGCCGTCCCCACCGCAGGCGCTGACCAGCGTCAGCACCGCTCCGATGAACAGTGCGGACAGGCCTGCCCGACGGCCCCGGCGCACCGGTATCGGCTGCACGTTCACAACGGTTGTCTCCCTTCGCATGGCGCACGGCCACGCGGCGCCCCCTGTGCGCGGCTCACGCGCATGTCGATAGATAACCACACGCCTTTGGCGACGCTGACCTAGCGAATGTCACCGTTCGGTCCCAAATGAGAGGGGTGATACGAACCGTGCGCCTGGGGTGAGGGAGGTGACTGAAGTGAAGCGGATGTTTCCGGACACGGTCACCAGGCGCGCAGCATATGTCGAGACGTCCGGCGGGTCGAACTCGGGGGCGAGCGAACGGGCGTGGCACCCGACGGGGCGGGGTCAGTCCCCGAGCGCCGACCCCGCACGCCACTCCTCCCAGGACATGTTCCAGCCACCCAGCCCGTTGTCCGGGGCCACGGTCCGCTCCCCGGAGTGGACGACCTCGACGACGTCGCCGATGAGCGAGGCGTCGTAGAACCAGCCCGCGGGGCTCGACGCGCTGCCGCCCTGGGTGTCGCGCAGTCCGATGCAGCCGTGGCTGGTGTTCAGGGTGCCGAAGGCCCCCGGCCGGGCCCAGTAGTTGCCGTGCAGGAACGTCCCGGACGCGGTCAGGCGCATCGCGTGCGGAACATCCGAGATGTCGTACTCGCCCCCGAAACCCACCGTTCCGCCGTTCATGCGCGTCACGTCGAACTTCTCGCTGATGACCATCCGTCCGTTGTAGGTCGCGTTGCCCGGGCCGCCGGCCGTGATGGGCAGCGTCGCCATCGACCGGCCGTCGCGGACGACTTCCATGCTGTGCCGGGCGGCGTCGACCGTACTGACCTGGCTGCGGCCGACGGTGAAGGTGACGGTCTTGTCCTGCGAGCCGTAGACGCCCTCGCCGCCGCGCACGTCGCGCAGCCGCAGGGCGAGGCTGACCTCGGTGCCGGGCTTCCAGTACGTGCGCGGCCGGAAGTCGAGGCGGGTGGGGCCGAACCAGTGCGCGGCGATCTCGGCCGGCGGGTCGGAGGTGACGCGGACGGCGCGTTCGACGGCGGCCCGGTCGGTGATGGGCCGGTTGAAGCCGAGCGAAACGATCATGCCGGTGCCCACGGTGCTGTGCGGCTCCGGCGTGAAGTACCCGATGAAGCGGTGCTCGGGCACATAGGTGGTGAACGTGGTGTGCCGGGCGGCGCGGTGACCGGAGACGTCACGGGCCACGACGTCCACGGCATAGCGGGCGGCCAGCCCGAGCGGGCCGGGCGCGGTGGGCCGCCAGGTGTGGCCGTCCGGGGTGATCCGGCCCGCCAGGGGGCGCTCCCCGCCGTCCTGGGTCTCGGTGACGTCCACCCGTTCCAGGGTGCCGTGCGGGACCCGCACCTCGAACCGGGCGTCCGCGGGGACGTCCTCCGCGCGGTCGCCGGGGACGACACGGATCAGCCCGGCGGTGGGGCGCGCGTCGTCGGTGAACGCGGTCCGCGGGGCGGCCGGGGTCACCGGGGAGACCGAGGTGCACCCGCCGAGCACGGCCAGGGAGGCGAGGGCCGCCGCCAGCACGGTCAGTCCCCGTGCCGCGCGCGAGAGTCCATGTGTCACACCGGGCCCAACGACGCTCTTCCTCCCGAGAAACGTCACTGCACTCGCTTGCTGCGGCCGATCACACGTGTGAGCGCATGCGTGGATCCGGGAAGAAACCGGGGAAGACCGGGAAAGAGCGCAATCGCCGGGCCCCCGGAAGGGACGCCGGGTGCCCGGAGCGCCGTCCCAGAGCCGCCGGAGGCGAACACGTGTCGAGCGCATCCGAGCAGAGCGCGTCCGAGCAAGAGGCGCGGCAGGGCGCCGAGTTCGGCCGGAGCCCCGCGCGGCTCCCCGCGGACGGGGGACGGCACGCCCGCGCGGCGGGCGTCAACGGCCGTCCCCGCCCGGCCGTCCCGGCCCCGGAGCCGGGGGCGCCGGTGTGGCCGGGCAGCCCCGAACCGCTCGGGGCGCACTTCACGGTGGACGCGCACGGCGTGGCGGGAACGAACTTCGCGCTGTGGGCCGGAGGCGCGGAAGCCGTCGAACTGTGCCTGTTCGGCGAGAACGGGACCGACGGCCCGGCGGAGGGTGAAACCCGTCATCCATTGACGGAGTTGACGGACGAGATATGGCACGGCTTCGTGCCCGGCGTCCTCCCCGGCCGCCGCTACGGCTACCGCGTGCACGGCCGCTGGGACCCCTGGACCGGCGCCCGGTGGAACCCGGCGAAGCTGCTCCTGGACCCCTACGCCCGTGCCGTCGACGGCGACTTCGGCGGCCCGCCGGGGCGCCCCCGCACCGCGCTCCCCGCCGAGGTCTACGGGCACGTGCGCGACTGGCCGCAGCAGCACGTGGCCGACACCGTGCGCGACGAGCGGGACTCCGCGCCCCACGTCCCCAAGGGCGTGGTGGTCGCGGACCGCGACGACCCGGCGGACGACCGCCGCCCCGGCACCCCGTGGGCCGACACCGTCGTCTACGAACTGCACGTGCGCGGCTTCACCATGCGCCACCCCGGCGTGCCCGAACGGCTGCGCGGCACCTACGCGGGCCTGGCCCACCCGGCGGCCGTGGAGCACCTGGTGCGGCTGGGCGTGACGGCCGTGGAGCTGCTGCCCGTCCACCAGTTCGCGCACGAGGACCACCTGCTGCGGCGCGGCCTGGGCAACTACTGGGGCTACAACTCCATCGGCTACTTCGCCCCGCACGCCGCCTACGCGGCCTCCGGCACGCGCGGCCAGCAGGTCGCGGAGTTCCGGCGGATGGTGCGGACCCTGCACGCGGCGGGCATCGAGGTCATCCTCGACGTGGTCTACAACCACACCGCCGAGAGCGGCGAGCTCGGCCCCACCCTCTCGCTGCGCGGCATCGACAACCGCCGCTACTACCGCCTCCAGGGCGACGCCCGCCGCTACGCCGACTACACCGGCTGCGGCAACACCCTGCACGTCGCCCAGCCCAACGTGCTGCGCCTGATAGCCGACTCGCTGCGCTACTGGGTGACCGAGATGGGCGTCGACGGCTTCCGCTTCGACCTCGCCGCGACGCTGGCCCGGGACATGCGCGGCACCGACGAGCCCGACATGCGCGCACCCTTTCTCGCCGTCGTCGCCCAGGACCCGGTGCTGCGCCGCGCCAAGCTCATCGCCGAGCCGTGGGACGTGGGGCCCGGAGGCTACCGGGTGGGCGCCTTCCCGCCGCCGTGGGCCGAGTGGAACGACCGCTACCGGGACGCCGTGCGCGACTTCTGGCGCGGCGCCCTGCCCGACGTGCGCGACCTGGGCTACCGGCTCGCGGGCTCCAGCGACCTCTACGCCTGGGGCGGCCGCCGCCCCCACGCCTCCGTCAACTTCGTGACGGCGCACGACGGTTTCACGCTGCGCGACCTCGTCAGCTACGACCGCAAGCACAACGAGGCCAACGGCGAGGGCAACCGCGACGGCACGGACGCCAACCGCTCGTGGAACTGCGGCGCCGAAGGGGAGACCGACGACCCGGACGTCCGCGCCCTGCGCCGCCGCCAGATCCGCAACCTGCTCACCACCCTCCTGCTGTCCACGGGCGTGCCGATGCTGGTGGCCGGCGACGAGATGGGCCGCACGCAGGGCGGCAACAACAACGCCTACTGCCAGGACAACGAGACCGGCTGGGTCGACTGGTCCGCACTGGAGGACCCCGGCTGGCGGGCCGTCGTCCGCCTCTGCTCCCGGCTGCTGGCCCTGCGCCGCACCCATCCGGTGCTGCGCAGCAGCGCGTTCTTCTCCGGCCGCCGGCAGAGCGCGCACGGCCTGCGGGACCTGGCCTGGTTCACGCCGGGCGGCACGGAGATGACCGAGGCCGACTGGTACGCCCCGACGGCCACCCTCGGCATGTACCTCTCGGGCCGCGACATCCCGCAGCGCGGCCCGACGGGCGGACCCGTCACGGACGACAGCTTCCTGGTGATCCTGCACGCGGGCCCCCGCCCGGTCCGCTTCCTGCTGCCGGGCCCGCCGTGGGCGGAGTCGTACGAACTGGTGGCGGACACCTCGCGGGAGGACCAGCAGACCGCTCCGGGCACCCGGCGCAGAGCGGGCGCGCGGACGGTGGTGCCCGCGCGTTCGGTACTGCTCCTGCGCGCGGTGCCGACGGGCCGGGGGGTGCGTGCGTAGCGGGCACCGGGAGCGTGCGGGCACGCGTCCCGCGCACGGACCGGCGCTCGCCACCGCCCGCGGACCCGGGGCGGACATCCCGGTGGGCGGTGTCAGTGGTGAACCGTAGTCTCGCACCTGATGACCGGAACCCGTGAGACGACCCGCCCGGCCGAACAGCGGTCGGCAGTAAGGTCGTTGCTGCGTCTGTGGCCCCATGTGCGGCCCGTGCACCGGCGGCTGGCCGCGGCCGCGCTGGTGACCGTGGCGGCCTCCTGCCTGAGCCTGGTGATCCCGCTCGCCCTGAAGTGGACCGTGGACGGCCCGATAGCGCGCCGCGAGCCGTCCGGGGTGTGGCTGGGCGGGCTGACGCTGCTGCTGGTCGGCTCCACCGAGGCGGGGCTGTTCGGGGTGCGCCGGCTGCTCGTGGCGCGGCCGCTGGCACGGGTCGAGGCGGACATGCGGGCAGCGCTGTACGCACATCTGCAGCGCCTGCCGGTCTCCTTCCACGACCGCTGGCCCTCCGGGCAGTTGCTCTCGCGCGGGACGACCGATCTGATGCTGGTGCGCATCTTCCTGGCGTTCCCGCTGACCTTCCTGTTGGTCAACGGGGCGACGGTCGTGGTGGGTTTCACCATCCTGCTGATGCAGGAGTGGCGGCTCGGGCTCGTTCTGCTCGCCCCGGTCGTCCCGCTGGTCGCCCTGTGCTGGTTCTTCGAGGAGCGCTACTCCCGGGCGGCGCGCACCGCGCAGGACCGGATCGGCGATCTGACGACCGTCATCGAGGAGAGCGTCCTCGGCATCCGCATCGTCAAGGGCTTCGGCGGCCACCCCGCCCTGCAACGGGCCTTCGGCACGCTGGCGGAGCGGCTGCGCGCCATCGAGCTGCACAAGGCCGCCCTGCTGGGCACGCTCTGGGCGCTCATCGTGATCCTGCCCGAACTGGCCGTCGGCACGGCCCTGGTGCTCGGCACGCTGCAGGTCGCCGACGGGCAGCTCTCCACGGGCACCCTGGTGGCGTTCCTGTCGACGGCGCTGGCGCTGCGCTGGCCGGTCGAGTCGATCGGCTTCCTGCTCGCCCTGACCAACGAGACGGCGACGGCCGCGGACCGCTTCTTCGAGGTGATGGACGTCGCGCCGCCCGCCGCCCGGGAGCCGCGGATCCGGCGGCAGCGCTGCGCGCCGCGCCGGCGTGACGGCGGACTGCGGCTGGAGGGCGTCGAGTTCCGCTATCCCGACGCGCCGCCCGGCGCCCCGCCCGTGCTGCGCGGGGTCGACCTGCACATCCGCCACGGCGAGACCATGGCCCTCGTCGGCACCACCGGCAGCGGAAAGACCACCCTGGTCTCCCTCATCCCGCGGCTCCACGAGGCGACCGCGGGCCGCATCACCCTCGACGGCACCGATGTCACCGCGGTGCCGCGCAGCCGGCTGCGCCAGTGGGTGGCCGTCGCCTTCGAGGAGCCGACGCTGTTCTCCGCCAGCGCCGGGGAGAACGTCCTCATGGGCGCCGACGACGCCGACGAGGAGGACCTCGACCGGGCCCTGGCCGTCGCCCAGGCCGGCTTCGTCCACGAACTGCCCGAAGGGCACCGCACCCAGGTCGGCGAGCAGGGCCTGAGCCTGTCCGGCGGCCAGCGCCAGCGGCTCGCCCTCGCCCGCGCGGTCGTCGGCAGCCCCCGCTTCCTCGTCCTCGACGACCCGCTCTCCGCGCTCGACGTGCACACCGAGGCCCTCGTGGAGAACGCGCTGCGCGAGGTCCTCGCCGACACGACGGCCCTGGTCGTCGCCCACCGCCCCTCCACGGTCCTGCTGGCGGACCGCGTGGCGCTGCTGTCGGAGGGGCGCATCACCGCCGTGGGCACCCACTACGAACTCCTCCACGGCAACCGGGAGTACGCCTCGCTGATGTCCGGACCGAAGGGCACCCCACGATGAACTCCCCCGTCGGCGACACCCCCCAGGACGCCTCCAGAGCGCTGCTGCGCTCCCTGCTGGCCCCGGTCCGCGCCCGGGTGCGCACCGCGGCCGTCCTGCTGCTGCTCCAGCAGGCCGCGGTGCAGGCGGGACCGCTGCTCGTCGCGTACGCCATCGACCGGGCCGTGCCGGCCGTCCGCCGGCACGACTACGGGCCGCTCACCGCGGTCGCCGCCGGGTACGCGCTGTGCGCCGTGGCCTCCGGCCTGCTGCAGCTCGCCTTCGTGCGGCTGGGCGCCCGGATCGGCCAGGACGCCCTGCTGGAGCTGCGCGGCCGCCTCTACCGCCATGCGCAGTCCCTCAGCCTCGACTTCCACGAGCGCTACACCTCCGGCCGGCTGATCGCCCGCGCCACCACCGACGTCGAGTCGATCCGCGAACTGCTCAACGACGGCCTGCAGGAGCTGATGGGCGTCGCGCTGGCGGTGCTGTACGTCTCGGCGATGCTGCTGTACCTGGACCCGGGCATCGGCGCCGCCGCGCTGCTCTCCTTCGGGCCGCTGTCCGTGCTCGTGCGCTCCTACCGGCGACGCTCCGCGGTCGTCTACCGCAGGCGCTCCTCGGCCATGGCGGCGGTCATCGTGAAGTTCACCGAGACCATGAACGGCATCCGCCCGGTCCAGGCGTTCCGCCGCGAGGCCGCCAACGAGGCGCACTTCGCCGTGCTCAACGAGCGGCACATGGAGGGCAACGCCCAGTCGCTGCTGGAGATGGCCCGCTATGTGGTCTCGTCCCGGCTGGTGGCCAATGCGGTGCTGGCCGCGATCGTGGTGTGGGGCGCCTACCGGGTGGCCGAGGGCAGCCTGGGGCTGGGGGCGCTGGCGGCGGCGGTGCTGTACCTGCGGCGGCTGTACGACCCCATCGACCGGCTGGGGTCGTTCCTCAACTCCTGGCAGTCCGCGGCCGCTTCGCTGGAGAAGATCGCCGGGCTGCTGGCCCGGCGCCCCTCCGTCCCCGAGCCGGCCGAGCCCGTACCGCTGCCCGGGCGGCCGGCCGGCAGCCCCGGCCGCGAGGTGGTCTTCGAGGGGGTGCGCTTCGCGTACCGCGCCGGGGTGGAGGTGCTGCCGCGCCTCGACCTGACGCTGAGCGCCGGGGAGACGGTCGCGGTCGTCGGGTCGACGGGCGCCGGGAAGTCCACCCTCGCCAAGCTGCTGGCCCGCTTCTACGACCCCACCGAGGGCCGGGTGCTGCTCGACGGGGTGCCGCTCAGCGCACTGTCCGGGCAGGAACTGCGGCGCGGTGTGGTGATGGTGACGCAGGAGGCCTTCCTGTTCTCCGGCACGGTCGCCGACAACATCGCCATCGGCCGGCCCGGCGCCACGGACGCGGAGATCGAGCAGGCGGCACGGGCCATCGGCGCGCACGACTTCATCGCCGCCCTGCCCGACGGCTACGCCACGGACGTCCGCAAGCGCGGCGGCCGCATCTCGGCGGGCCAGCGCCAGCTGGTGGGCTTCGCCCGCGCCCTGCTCGCCGACCCGGCGGTGCTGATCCTCGACGAGGCGACGTCCTCCCTGGACATCCCGGGCGAGCGGGCGGTGCAGCAGGCGATGGCCACGGTGCTGTGCGGCCGCACGGCGGTGGTGATCGCGCACCGGCTGTCGACGGTGGAGATCGCGGACCGGGTGCTGGTGATGGACGGCGGACGGGTGGTGGAGGACGGCGCACCGGCCGAACTGGTGGCGGGGGCGGGGCGGTTCGCGGACCTCCACAAGGCGTGGCGCGAGAGCCTGGTGTAGGGCAACGGAATGGTGCCCCGCACCATGGCACCCCGAAGGGCCGCGGGGAACTGCGCGCTCAGCCACGGCGCTCCCGCAGTCGAAGGACCCGGGGCTGCGCCCCGAACCCTCGGGCGTCGTGCGTCGACTGCAGGCCGGTGGGGGCTTGTCGCGCAGTTCCCCGCGCCCCTTACGGGGCACCATGGTCGCGCCCACGCGGCGGAGCCGCATATCGGCACAGCCCCGCGCCCCTTCGGGGCGCTTCCCGTTATGCGGACGGCGCCCCTCGGCCAACGAACATTTTCCGGCCAACTTCTTGACCCGCCCCTGACACTTCCTTGGTTGCGGTGGCACTCTCACCTCAACTGGCGCGGGCCACCCCCACATCCCCACTCCGGCCCGCGGCCGATCGAACCTCTCTCCATGCCCATCGGCTGAAGGAGATCAGAGTGAGATCCACCCCCCATCGGCGCGCCGTCGCCACCGGCGCCCTGGTAGCCGTGACGGCGATGCTCGCCGTCGGAGTACAGACCGGTTCCGCCACCGCCCGCCCGGAGCCCGGCGGCCAGAAGGCCGCCAAGGCCGACGCCGGCGCCGTCCCGGCCCGGCTGTCGCCCTCCCAGCGCGCGGAGCTGATACGCAACGCCACCGCGACCCGGGCGCGGACCGCCCGTACCCTCGGCCTCGGCGCCGGGGAACAGCTGGTCGTCAAGGACGTCGCCCGGGACACCGACGGCACGCTGCACACCCGCTACGAGCGCACCTACGACGGCCTGCCCGTCCTCGGCGGCGACCTCGTCGTGGACGCGACGTCCGGCGGGAAGGTCACCACCGTCGCCAAGGCCAACAAGGCCCGCATGGCCGTGGCGACGACCACACCCTCCTTCGCCGCCTCCGCCGCCGAGCAGGACGCGGTCAGGTCCGCGGCGGCGCAGGGCTCGAAGGCCACCCGGGCCGACCGGGCCCCGCGCAAGGTGATCTGGGCGGGGCACGGCACCCCGGTCCTCGCCTACGAGACCGTCGTCGGCGGCCTCCAGGAGGACGGCACCCCCAACCAGCTGCACGTCATCACGGACGCGCGCACCGGCAAGAAGCTCTTCGAGTACCAGGGCGTCAAGACCGGCACCGGCAACACCCAGTACAGCGGCCAGGTCACCCTGGGCACCTCGCAGTCGGGCGGCCAGTACCAGCTCAACGACGCCTCGCGCGGCGGCCACAAGACCTACAACCTGGGCCACGGGTCGAGCGGCACCGGCACGCTGTTCACAAGCTCCAGCGACGTCTGGGGCGACGGCACCGTCAACGACCCCGCCACGGCCGGTGCCGACGCGCACTACGGCGCCCAACTGACCTGGGACTACTACAAGAACGTGCACGGCCGCAGCGGCATCCGCGGCGACGGCGTGGGCGCCTACAGCCGGGTCCACTACGGCAACAGCTACGTCAACGCCTTCTGGGACGACGGCTGCTTCTGCATGACCTACGGCGACGGCTCCGGCGACACGCACCCGCTCACCGCCATCGACGTGGCCGCGCACGAGATGACGCACGGCGTCACCGCCGCCACCGCCAACCTCACCTACAGCGGAGAGTCCGGCGGCCTCAACGAGGCCACCTCGGACATGATGGCCATCGCCGTCAAGTGGTGGGCCGCCAACCCCGCCGATCCGGGCGACTACATGATCGGCAAGAAGATCGACATCAACGGCAACGGCACCCCGCTGCGCTACATGGACCAGCCGAGCAAGGACGGCAGTTCCAAGGACAGCTGGTACTCCGGCCTCGGCAACATCGACGTGCACTATTCCTCCGGCCCGGCCAACCACTGGTTCTACCTGGCCTCCGAGGGCAGCGGCCCGAAGGACATCAACGGCACCCACTACGACAGCCCGACCTCCGACGGCCTGCCGGTCACCCCGATCGGCCGGGAGAACGTCGCCAAGGTCTGGTACAAGGCGCTCACCGAGCGCATGACGTCCACCACCGACTACGCGGCCGCACGCGACGCCACGCTGTGGGCGGCGGGCCAGCTCTTCGGCGTCGGCAGCGACACGTACAACAACGTGGGCAACGCGTGGGCCGGCATCAACGTCGGCGGCCGGCTCTCCAACGGCGTCTCGGTCACCAGCCCCGGCGACCAGACCAGCGTCGTGAACACGGCGGTCTCGCTGCAGATCAAGGCGAGCAGTTCCACGGCCGGTTCGCTGTCCTACACGGCGACCGGGCTGCCGGCCGGCCTGTCGATCAACGCGTCGACCGGTCTGATCACGGGGACGCCGACCACCGTCGGCAACAGCGCGGTGACCGTGACCGTGAAGGACGCGTCCGGCAAGACCGGCACGGTCTCCTTCACCTGGACGGTGAACACCGCGGACGGCGGCGGCACGGTCTTCGAGAACACCACACCGGTCGCCATCCCGGACGCGGGCCCGGCCGTCACCTCGCCGATCACGGTGACGCGCACCGGCAACGGCCCGAAGGCGCTCAAGGCGACCGTCAACATCACGCACACGTACCGGGGCGACCTGCAGATCGACCTCGTCGCACCGAACGGCAAGACGTGGCGGCTGAAGAACTCGGACCCGTGGGACTCCGCGGCGGACGTCAAGCAGACGTACACGGTGGACGCTTCCGCTGTACCGGCGAAGGGCACCTGGAAGCTGCAGGTGCAGGACATGTACGCAGCCGACACCGGCACCGTCAACAGCTGGCGGCTGACCTTCGGGTGAGCCGGCAGCGCCGCCTGGGCGAGGGCAACCCGCTCAGGCGGCACCGCCGAAGGTCACCTCATGAGCACCCCGCCGTCCTCGCCGGAGGCCTCGGCCGGGACCGCCACCAAGCCCATCTCCGCCCCGCCGGCGAGCAGCCGGTGCGCCGGCAGGATGCGCACCGTGTAGCCGAACGGGCCGGTGCGGTCGAAGGTCAGCGGGCCTTCGTAGAGACGGCGCCCGTCCAGGCCCGCCGCCCCCGTCGGCTTCAGCGGGAACGTGGCCGGAGCGGTCAGCCGGTCCGCCGGGTCCACCCGGCCCGCAACGGCCTGCACCTCCACGTCGGACGGCTCCAGCTCCCCCAGCCGGACGCTCACCCGCAGGGACACCGTCGCCCCCAGCTCGGCCGTGCCGTTCAGCGGGGAGTCCGTCACCGCCTCCACGTGGTCGACGGCCACCCCGGACCACCCGGCGCGGACCCGCGCCTTCCAGGCGGACAACTCGGCGGCGGCGGACGGGTTCAGCGCCCGCTGGGCCTCGGCGGCCGGACCGTAGAGCTCCTCCACGTACTCGCGCACCATGCGCCCGGCCAGCACCTTCGGGCCGAGGGTCGCCAGGGTCCGGCGGACCATCTCGATCCAGCGGACCGGCAGCCCGCCCGGACCCCGGTCGTAGAAGCACGGCGTCACCTGCTGCGCCAGCAGCTCGTACAGCGCGGCCGCCTCCAGGTCGTCGCGGCGGTCCTCGTCCGTGCCGGAGCCGTCCGCGGTGGGGATGGCCCAGCCGAAGTCCGGGTCGAACCACTCGTCCCACCAGCCGTCCAGGACGGACAGGTTGAGACAGCCGTTGAGCGCGGCCTTCATCCCGGAGGTGCCGCAGGCCTCCAGCGGGCGCAGCGGGTTGTTGAGCCACACGTCGCAGCCGGGGTAGAGCTTCTGCGCCATGGCCATGCCGTAGTCCGGGAGGAAGACGATGCGGTGGCGCACCCGCGGGTCGTCGGCGAACCGGACGAGCTCCTGGACCAGCCGCTTGCCGCTGTCGTCGGCGGGGTGGGCCTTGCCCGCGACGACGATCTGCACGGGGCGCTCGGGGTGCAGCAGCAGCTCCATCAGCCGGTCGCGGTCGCGGAGCATGAGGGTGAGGCGCTTGTAGGACGGCACCCGCCGGGCGAAGCCGATGGTGAGGACGTCGGGGTCCAGCACGCCGTCGATCCAGCCGAGTTCGGCGGTGCCCGCGCCGCGCTCGCGCCAGGAGGCGCGCAGCCGCTCGCGCACCTCCTCCACCAGCTGCTCGCGCAGGGTGCGCCGCAGCTGCCAGATGTCGTCGTCGGAGATCTCGGCGACGGAGTCCCAGCGTTCGACGCCGCCGACGCTCAACGCCTCCTCGGCGCGGCCGATGCCGACGCGGCGGGCGCCCAGCCGGAAGACCTCGGGGGCGACCCAGGTGGGCGCGTGGACGCCGTTGGTGACGGAGGTGATCGGCACCTCCTCGGCGTCGAAGCCCGGCCAGAGCCCGGCGAACATCTCGCGGCTCACCTGGCCGTGCAGGGTGGAGACGCCGTTGGCGCGCTGCGCCAGGCGTAGGCCCATGACGGCCATGTTGAAGAGGTTGGACTCGCCGCCGGGGTAGGTCTCCAGGCCGAGGGCGAGGATGCGTCCGGCGTCGATGCCGGGCAGTTCGCCGTCGTCGCCGAAGTGGCGGCCGACCAGTTCGCGGTCGAAGCGGTCGATGCCGGCGGGCACGGGGGTGTGCGTGGTGAAGACGGCACCGGCCCGCACGCTTTCGAGCGCGGCGTCGAACTCCACGCCCTGACTGGTGAGTTCGCGGATGCGCTCCAGGCCGAGGAAGCCGGCGTGGCCCTCGTTGGTGTGGAAGACCTCGGGGGCCGGGTGGCCGGTGAGCCGACAGTACGCCCGGACCGCCCGCACGCCGCCGATGCCCAGCAGCATCTCCTGCAGCAGCCGGTGCTCGCTGCCGCCGCCGTAGAGCCGGTCGGTGACGTCGCGCTCGCCGGGGGCGTTCTCCTCGACGTCCGAGTCGAGCAGCAGCAGCGGCACCCGGCCGACCTGCGCCTGCCAGATGTGGGCGAGCAGGCGCCGGCCGCCGGGCAGGGTGAGGGTGACCCTGCTGGGGGTGCCGTCGGGCTCGCGGAGCACGGCCAGCGGGAGCTCGTTGGGATCGAGCAGGGGGTAGTGCTCCTGCTGCCAGCCCTCGCGGGAGAGGGACTGCCGGAAGTAGCCGTGCCGGTAGAGCAGTCCGACGCCGATGAGGGGAACTCCCAGGTCGCTGGCGGCCTTCAGGTGGTCGCCGGCCAGGATGCCGAGCCCGCCGCTGTACTGCGGGAGGGCGGCGGTGATGCCGAACTCGGGAGAGAAGTAGGCGACGGCGGCGGGCAGTCCCGCCGGCTGTTCCTGGTACCAGCGGCGGCCGGTGACGTAGTCCTGCAGGTCGTCGGCGGCGGCCGCGAGGCGCCGCCGGAAGCGGCGGTCCCCGGAGAGGGCCGCGAGGCGGTCGGCGGAGAGGGCGCCGAGCAGGCGCAGCGGATCTCCGCCCGCCGCACGCCAGCCCTCGGGGTCGGCGGACTGGAAGAGTTCGCGCGTCTCGGCATGCCAGGACCAGCGCAGATTGCGCGCCAGTTCGCTGAGCGGTCGTAGGGGCTCCGGAAGGACGGGGCGCACGCTGAATCGACGAATGGCCTTCACTCCCCCGACGGTAGCGCCGCACCGCCCGGCGGCAGGGCCCAAGCCGCCAAGTACCCTCGTCCGCCTGACCGCACCCGAGTCCGTGCGGGGGGTTTGCGTCCAGTAAGAAAGTACTAGGCAAAAATACGCCGCGCGTACATCACCAGGGTCTAAGGCCAACGGGCGCTACGGCCTTCGAAGGTGAAGCCGGGGAGCGTTCCCTCATTTGGCTGCCGGAAGCCTCCTTTCGTCACATTGCACACGGTCGGCCCAGCGAGCAGACTCCGTACGGGTGACGGGGGTCCGGCCACCCTCCCCACACGGTGCCACGCGAACTACGCACGAGTAGTTCATACGGACCCGGCATGCAGGGCGGGGGCCGGTGGGAAAGCTCATCCGTATCCACGGGCGGCCGTCCGTCGCCTTTACTCCAGCTACGTCAGCGCGTTGTCTCCGCCCACCCGAGTGAACGCGGACAGGAGCACTCATGCCCGCACTCCGCCGACGGCCGGCGAAACGGCTAGAAAGAACAGCGTCCGGATCCGCCCATTCCCCTTCCACCGGCGTCGAATTCCCAGGTGATCCCATGATCGGCCGTATTCCCGTCCTCGACCTCGCGCCGCTCGTCGACTGCGGCCGGCGACCGGTCAAGGCCGTGGTGGGAGAGACCTTCGAGGTGACCGCCACGGTGTTCCGCGAGGGGCACGACGCGGTGGGGGCGAACGTGGTGCTGCGGGACGCCCAGGGCCGCAGCGGGCCGTGGACGCCGATGCGGGAGCTGGGCCCGGGCAGCGACCGGTGGGGCGCGGAGGTCACCCCCGACGGCGAGGGCCGCTGGACGTACGCGGTGGAGGCCTGGAGCGACCCGGTGGCGACCTGGCGGCACCACGCGCAGATCAAGATCCCGGCCGGGATCGACACGGACCTGGTGCTGGAGGAGGGCGCCCGGCTGCACGAACGGGCCGCCGCCGGAGTGCCGAAGAAGAGCGGCCGCGAGGCGGTGCTGAGCGCGGTGGACGCCCTGCGCGACCGCGGCCGGCGCCCCGCCGACCGGCTCACCGCCGCCCTGGCCCCCGGGGTCACGGCCGCGCTGGCCGCGTGGCCGCTGCGCGAACTGGTCACCGTCAGCAGGCCCGTTCCGGTGCTGGTGGAGCGCGAGCGGGCGCTGTTCGGCGCGTGGTACGAGATGTTCCCGCGCTCGGAGGGCGCAGTGGTGGCGGAGGGCAGCCGGCCCCGCAGCGGCACGTTCCGCACGGCCGCCGAACGGCTGCCGGCAATCGCCGCGATGGGCTTCGACGTCGTCTACCTCCCCCCGGTCCACCCCATCGGCACCTCGTTCCGCAAGGGCCCCAACAATGCGCTCACCGCGGGCCCTTGGGACGTCGGAAGCCCCTGGGCCATCGGCTCCCCGGAGGGCGGGCACGACGCGCTGCACCCGGACCTGGGCACCTTCGAGGACTTCGCGCATTTCGTGTCCCGGGCGCGCGAGCTGCGCATGGAGGTGGCGCTCGACTTCGCGCTGCAGTGCTCGCCCGACCACCCCTGGGTGGGCAAGCACCCGGAATGGTTCCACCACCGGGCCGACGGCTCCATCGCCTATGCCGAGAATCCGCCGAAGAAATACCAGGACATCTACCCCCTGGCCTTCGACGCGGACCCGGAGGGGCTGACCCGGGAGACCCTGCGCGTCCTGCGCTTCTGGATGGAGCGCGGGATCCGCATCTTCCGCGTCGACAATCCGCACACGAAACCCGTGGCGTTCTGGGAGCGCGTGATCGCGGAGATCGGGCGCACGGATCCCGATGTCGTCTTTCTCGCCGAGGCGTTCACCCGGCCCGCGATGATGCGCACCCTGGGCGCGATCGGCTTCCAGCAGTCGTACACCTACTTCACCTGGCGCAACACCAAGCACGAGATCACGGAGTACCTGACCGAACTCTCCGGTGAATCGGCCGCATTCATGCGCCCGAACCTGTTCGTGAACACCCCCGACATCCTGCACGCCCATCTCCAGGGCGGCGGCCGGCCCGCTTTCGCGGCACGCGCGGTGCTGGCGGCGACGCTGAGCCCGTCCTGGGGCGTCTACGCGGGATTCGAGCTGTGCGAGAACACGCCGGTGCGCGAGGGCAGCGAGGAGTACCTCGACTCCGAGAAGTACCAACTGCGGCCGCGCGACTGGGAGAAGGCCGAGCGCGAAGGGCGCAGCCTCGCCCCGCTGCTCACCGCCCTCAACCGGCTGAGGCGCCGTCACCCGGCCCTGCGCGGGCTACGCAATCTACGCTTCCACGGCACCGACAACGATGCCGTGATCGCCTATTCCAAGCGCTCCGGCAGCTCGTGCGTCCTGGCGGTCGTCAACCTCGACCCCCACCACACCCAGGAGGCGACGGTCTCGTTGAACATGCCGGAACTCGGCCTCGAATGGGGCGAGTCCGCGCCGGTGCGCGACGAGCTCACCGGAGAGACCTATCACTGGGGCAGGGACAACTATGTGCGCCTCGAGCCGGGCCGTGCAATGGCGCCTGCGCACGTGTTCTCGCTGCGACCGTCCTCACCGATCGGAGGGTCACCCACACCATGATCGTCAATGAGCCCGTCCAGGACACGTTCGAGGACACCCCCGCGAAGGACCGGGATCCCGACTGGTTCAAGCGCGCCGTCTTCTACGAGGTGCTCGTACGCTCGTTCCAGGACAGCGACGGTGACGGCATCGGCGACCTCAAGGGAATCACCGCCAAACTGGACTACCTGCAGTGGCTGGGCGTCGACTGCCTCTGGCTGCCGCCGTTCTTCCAGTCGCCGCTGCGGGACGGCGGCTACGACGTCTCCGACTACACGTCGGTGCTCCCGGAGTTCGGCGACCTGGCCGATTTCGTGGAGTTCGTGGACGCGGCGCACCAGCGCGGGATGCGCGTCATCATCGACTTTGTCATGAACCATACGAGCGATCAGCACGACTGGTTCCAGCAGTCGCGCTCCGATCCCGAGGGCCCCTACGGCGACTACTACATGTGGGCCGACGACGACAAGCAGTACCCGGACGCGCGCATCATCTTCGTCGACACCGAGACGTCGAACTGGACCTTCGACCCGGTGCGCAAGCAGTACTACTGGCACCGCTTCTTCTCCCACCAGCCGGACCTCAACTACGAGAACCCGGCCGTGCAGGAGGAGATCCTGGCCGCCCTGCGGTTCTGGCTGGACCTCGGCATCGACGGCTTCCGGCTGGACGCCGTGCCGTATCTGTTCGCCCAGGAAGGCACCAACTGCGAGAACCTTCCGCAGTCGCACCAATTCCTCAAGCGCGTACGGGCGGAGATCGACGCGCACTACCCGGACACGGTGCTGCTGGCGGAGGCCAACCAGTGGCCCGAGGACGTCGTCGACTACTTCGGCTCCTTCGAGAACGGCGGCGACGAATGCCACATGGCGTTCCACTTCCCCGTGATGCCGCGCATCTTCATGGCGGTGCGGCGGGAGTCGCGCTACCCCGTCTCCGAAATCCTGGCCAAGACCCCGGCGATCCCGTCCGGCTGCCAGTGGGGCATCTTCCTGCGCAACCACGACGAGCTCACGCTCGAAATGGTCACGGACGAAGAGCGCGACTACATGTGGGCGGAGTACGCCAAGGATCCGCGGATGCGGGCCAATATCGGCATCCGCCGCCGACTGGCCCCGCTGCTCGACAACGACCGCAACCAGATCGAGCTGTTCACCGCACTGCTGCTGTCCCTGCCGGGGTCGCCGATCCTGTACTACGGCGACGAGATCGGCATGGGCGACAACATCTGGCTCGGCGACCGGGACGCGGTGCGCACGCCGATGCAGTGGACGCCGGACCGCAACGCGGGCTTCTCCTCGTGCGACCCGGGCCGGCTCTACCTGCCGACGATCATGGACCCGGTCTACGGCTACCAGGTGACGAACGTGGAGGCGGCCATGTCCTCCCCGTCCTCGCTGCTGCACTGGACGCGCCGGATGATCGAGATCCGCAAGCAGAACCCGGCGTTCGGCCTCGGCTCCTACACGGAGCTGCAGTCGAGCAACCCGGCGGTGCTGGCCTTCCTGCGCGAGCACGGTGACGACCTGGTCCTGTGCGTGAACAATTTCTCCCGCTTCGCACAGCCGACCGAGCTGGACCTGCGGGCGTTCAACACCCGGCACCCGGTCGAGCTGATCGGCGGCGTCCGCTTCCCCGCCATCGGCGAACTGCCGTACCTGCTGACCCTCGCAGGCCACGGCTTCTACTGGTTCCGTCTGCGCCGCAACACCCCGGCCGCGGTCGTCGGCCACTGAACCACCCCTGTGCGCGGCCCGACCGCGCACAGGCGTTTTCCCGCTCCGACCCTGGGAACCCCTACTACTACGCACGGGCCGGGCCGAAGAGATCGCATCCGCACACACGGGCCGTAGTCGCTGACCGTACGGACGATCCTCGCCCGACACGTCCCGCACCGCGCACTGGACAAAGCCGCAATCCGGGACACTTTGCCCAATCTGTCGTGTGCCCGGGGAAAGGACGCGACGTCATGTCGGACGCACCCAGGCCCCTGGCGGGGGGCCCTCGGGGAGTGGCAGCCCCTGCCGAGGTCCCCGCGGGACCGCGCAGCCCGTCACGCGCGCCTCGGGAAGGCGCGGCACCCCCCGAGAACCCGCAACCGGGCGCCGCGGCAGGCGTGCCCCGGGGAGACACGGCAGCACCGGGCGGGCATCCGCCGACGCCCGCTGCACCCCAGCAGACCGGATCCGCGGAGTGCAGTCGGCCGGGGGCGGACCCCGGTGGCCCGG
The DNA here is from genome assembly GCF_047456005.1 of Streptoverticillium reticulum. Lineage (NCBI taxonomy): Bacteria > Bacillati > Actinomycetota > Actinomycetes > Kitasatosporales > Streptomycetaceae > Streptomyces > Streptoverticillium reticulum. Next base: position 2,753,494 of record NZ_CP179755.1, read on the forward strand.
CGGTGCCGCCACCGGTTCCCGGTGCGGCACAGCCCGCCGGGCCCACCCGGGAGGATGGCAACTGCCCCGAGGGGCAGCCCCATACGGACGCCGGGACCACCGCATCCACCGCGGCGGCAGAAGAAGCCCCGCAGCCGGCACCGTGGTCGCCGCGGGCTGCCGCTCCGGCGGACGGCTCCCGCGAGACGGCCGGGCAGCCCGGCGCCGCGGGGCCCGGGCTGGTCGTCTCGCTGGCCCCGCTCCTGCGGGAATGGCTGCCGCGGCAGCGGTGGTTCGCGGGGAAGGGGCGGCCCATCACCGGGTTCGCCCTGGTGTCCGCCACCGAACTGCTGCCCCGGACCCGCGGCGGGACGGCCCCGGGGCTGCTGCACCTGCTCGTCCGGGCCCGGCAGCCCGCGGCCCCCGGCCAGGGCCGCGGCACCGAGGACTGCTACCAACTGCTGCTCGGCGTCCAGGACGTGCTGCCCCCGCAGCTGGCCCCCGCCCTCATCGGGCGTCCGGCCGACGGGCCCCTGCACGGCTGCACCCTCTACGAGGGGCTCGCCGACCCCCGGCTCGCCGCGCTCCTGCTGGAACGGCTCCGGATGCCCGGCCGGCTCGGCCCGCTCCGTTTCAGCCGCGAAGCGGACGCGGACATCCCGTCCGGTCTCACCCCCCGCCTGCTGGGCGCCGAACAGTCCAACTCCTCGGCCGTGTACGGCGAAACGTATATCCTCAAGCTCTTCCGCCGGGTCGGCCCCGGCACCAACCCCGACCTCGAACTCCCCCGTGCACTCGCGAACACCGGCTGCTCGCGCGTCCCCGCGCCCGTCGCCTGGTTCGAGGCCGAACCGCCCGGCCGGTCCGGCGCCGAGCCGATGACCCTGGGCGTGCTCCAGCCCTACCTCCCCGGCTCCGCCGACGGCTGGCAACTGGCCCTCGGCGCCCTGGCCGTGCGCGCCGACTTCACCGCCTCCGCGCGCGCCCTCGGCCACGCCACGGCCGAGGTGCACCTGGCCCTGGCCGAGGCCCTGCCCACCGTCGTGCTGCGCCGCCCGCAGCTCGAACGCCTCGCCTCCGCCATGACCCGGCGCCTGGACGCCGCCGCCGACGCCGTGCCCGCGCTGCGCCCGTACCGGAACGCCCTGCGCGCCGCCTACGAGGAACTCGCCGCGCTCGGCCGGGCCGGACGCACCTGGCACGCCCAGCGCATCCACGGCGACCTGCACCTCGGCCAGGCGCTGCGCACCGCGGCGGACGGCCGCTGGTCGCTCATCGACTTCGAGGGCGAACCCGCCCGACCGCTGGCCGAGCGGCGCCGGCCGCAGCCGGTCGCCCGGGACGTCGCGGGCATGCTGCGCTCCTTCGACTACGCGGCGGCCGTCGGCCACGCGACCGGCACCGACTGGGCGCAGCGCGCCCGCGACGCCTTCTGCGAGGGCTACGCCGCCGTCCACCACGACCCCCGCGAGGACCCCCGGCTGCTGCGGGCCCACGAGACCGACAAGGCCGTCTACGAGGTGCTGTACGAGGCCCGGCACCGCCCGGACTGGCTGTCCGTCCCGATGTCCGCGATCCACCGCCTCGCCGGGGCGCCGTCCGGCCGCCGCGCCCCGGGCCCGAACCCCGTCTGACCGCGCACCCCCTGGGAGGACCACCCCGTGACCGCACGACCCCCGTCCGGCCCCGTCCCCTGCGACTCCGCCGGGGTCCCCGTCCCGGCGACGTTCCTGCCGGCCCGGTCCGGCGCCGTACCGAGGCCCTCGCGGGCGGCGGAGCCGGATCCGGGTCCGGCTCCCGTTCCCGGTCCGGACCCGGGTCCCGACGGACCCCCGGCGCACCCGGAGCCGGCGGCACCGGCTCCGGTACCGGCCCCGCCCCCTCCCCCGCGCCGGGCCCCCACAACTCCCGTCGTCCGCCGCCCGGTTGCCCCCCGCCCGGGGGCGACCCCCGGCGGCACCCGGCCCGCCGACCCCCTGCCCGACGCCGACCGCGCCCGCCTGCTGCACGGCGCGCATCACGACCCGCACGCCCTGCTGGGCGCCCACCACGTGCCCGGCGGCGTCCTCTTCCGCGCCCTGCGCCCCTGCGCGCACGCGGTGGCGGTCACCGCCAAAGGACTCCGGGCGGAGCTGTTCGACGACGGGGACGGGCTGTTCTCCGGCGTCCTGCCGCTCAGCGAGGTCCCCGACTACCGGCTCCTGGTCGTCTACGACGAGGCCGACGACACCGAACTCCACGACCCGTACCGCTTCCTGCCCGCCCTCGGCGAGCTCGACCTGCACCTGATCGGCGAGGGCCGGCACGAGGAGCTGTGGCGGGCGCTCGGCGCGCTCCCGATGGTGCACGAGGGCGTGAGCGGCACGCGGTTCACGGTGTGGGCGCCCAATGCACAGGGCGTGCGCGTGGCGGGCGACTTCAACTTCTGGGACGCCACCGGGCATCCCATGCGCTCGCTCGGCGCGACCGGCGTGTGGGAACTGTTCCTGCCCGGCGTCGGGGAGGGCGCACTCTACAAGTTCCAGATCGTCCGCCCCGACGGCTCGCACACACTGCGCGCCGACCCCATGGCCCGGCGCACCGAGGCCCCGCCCGCCACCGCGTCCGTCGTGCACGTCTCCCACCACCGCTGGCAGGACGGCGCCTGGATGGAGCGCCGCGGCGAACGGCCCGTCCACGAGGCCCCGTTCTCCGTCTACGAGGTGCACCTGCCGTCCTGGCGCCCCGGCCTCGGCTACCGGCAGCTGGCCGAACAGCTCCCCGCGTACGTCAAGGACCTCGGTTTCACGCACGTGGAGCTGCTGCCGGTGGCCGAGCACCCCTTCGGCGGCTCGTGGGGCTACCAGGTCACCGGCTTCTACGCCCCGACCGCCCGGCTGGGCACGCCCGACGACTTCAAGTACCTGGTGGACGCCCTGCACCGGGCGGGCATCGGGGTGCTCGTCGACTGGGTGCCCGCGCACTTCCCCAAGGACGACTGGGCACTGGCCGCCTTCGACGGCCGCCCGCTGTACGAGCCCCAGGATCCGGTGCGGGCGGCCCATCCCGACTGGGGGACGCTGGAGTTCGACTACGGGCGCAAGGAGGTCCGCAACTTCCTGGTGGCGAACGCGGTCTACTGGTGCGAGGAGTTCCACGTCGACGGCCTGCGCGTGGACGCCGTCGCCTCGATGCTCTACCTCGACTACTCCCGCGGGCCGGGCCAGTGGACCCCGAACGTCCACGGCGGCCGGGAGAACCTCGACGCGGTCGCCTTTCTCCAGGAGATGAACGCGACGGTCTACCGCCGCTGCCCCGGCGTCGTCACCGTCGCCGAGGAGTCCACCGCCTGGGACGGCGTCACCCGCGCCACCCACCACACGGGCCCCGGCGGCTTCGGCGGGCTGGGCTTCGGCCTGAAGTGGAACATGGGCTGGATGCACGACTCCCTGCAGTACATGGCCAAGGAGCCGGTGCACCGCAAGTACCACCACGGCGAGATGACCTTCGCGATGGTGTACGCGTACAGCGAGAACTACGTGCTGCCCATCTCGCACGACGAGGTGGTGCACGGCAAGCGCTCGCTGGTGTCCAAGATGCCGGGCGACTGGTGGCAGCAGCGCGCCGACCACCGCGCGTTCCTGGCCTTCATGTGGGCTCACCCCGGCAAACAACTGCTCTTCATGGGCCAGGAGTTCGCCCAGGGTGCGGAGTGGTCGGAGAGCCACGGCCCGGACTGGTGGCTGCTGGACCCCTCGTACGCGGCCGAGGCGGACCACCGAGGCGTACGGGACCTGGTGCGCGACCTCAACGGGCGGTACGCCGCCACACCCGCGCTGTGGCAACGGGACACCGTGCCGGACGGCTTCGAGTGGGTCGACGGCGATGCGGCCGAGGACAACGTCCTCGCCTTCCTGCGCTACGACGCCGAGCGCTCACCACTGCTGGCGGTCTGCAACTTCTCCCCGGTCGTCCGGCACGGCTACCGGCTGGGGGTGCCGGACGGGCACACGGCGTGGGAGGAGATCCTCAACACGGACGCGGTCCGGTACGGGGGGAGCGGGGTCGTCACCCCGGACCCGGTCAAGACGGAGGGGGTGCAGAGCCATGGGCGGTCGGTGAGCGTGGTGTTGGTGTTGCCGCCGTTGGGGACGGTGTGGTTGCGGCCGGGGTGACCCTGAACTTCCTTTGGCCATAGGCAGATTGACATGGTCTGCTGGGTGTAAAGTCGCCGTCAGCGCTTCGAGAGCGCCCCCCTTCACGAGGTCCCGTCATCGGGGCACCTGGCCCAGGGTGCCCCGCTTCTGGGCTCCCTCCGGCGCGGCCACCGGCCACGGCCGCAACCCGATGAAGGGGGGCGCCAGTGGGGCGTCACCGTAGGAAGCCACGTCACGAGCGGATTGCAGCAGTGATCCGGGAACTCTGGAGGTGGTGCACTGGACGGTGACTGTCAGTCCTCCGAACCACTGAGGACTGACAGTCAAGAAACCGTCTAGCTACGGTTCGCCCTCGCCTGCGGTGGCCGCCGTGGGCGGGGGCGTCTTTGTTGCGGTACCGCTGCTCCACGCTATCCCAGCCACCGCCCCGCACGCGAGCCCCTCCGCCCGGCCCCGTTCACCCTTTCGGGTGTACGTCAACGCCGTGCCGGCCCGCCCCCGCCCCTCCCGAATCGCGCGCGGCCAGCCGCGGGACCACACTTGCCGTCCCTGGCCGCTCGACCCGAAGGGAGCAGAGCGATGCGATTCACCCGACCACTTGCCGTCACCGCGGCCGCCGTGTGCGGCACGCTCGCGCTCGGCGCAGGCCCGGCCGTTGCCGCCACCGCGGCACAGGCGGTGCCCACCGCCGTGGCGAACGACCCCTGGCCTCCGGGTACAGGCGACGACGACTCGTCGACAACAGGTCTCGACGACGACAGCGCCCTGGACCAGTTCCTGAGTCAGTACCTCATCGATCCCGACGCCGCCATCGCGAGCGCCCTCGCAGGCTGAACGGCCGCTGCCGGGCCGGAACTTCGGCCCGGCAGCAACCGCCCCGCGCTCACCCGCCGTACGGACGGGTGATGATCTCCAGGGCGTGCCCGGCCGGATCCATGAAGTACAGGCCGCGGCCACCGTAGTTGTGGTTGATCTCGCCGGGCTGCTGGGCCCGCGGATCCGCGTAGTACGTGATCCCGGCGTCCTCGATCCGCGCAAAGGCCGCGTCGAACTCGTCGTCGGAGACGAGGAACGCGTAGTGCTGCATGACGATCGACTCCGCAGGAATGGAGGCGAAGTCCAGGGTGACCCCGTTGGCGGTGTCGACGGGAACGAACGGGCCCCAGGGAATGCCCACTTCAAGGCCCAGAATGTGCGCCAGGAATTCGGCGGACTCCCGGTTGTCCCGGGCGTGAACGATGGTGTGATTCAACTCGACTGACACGTGTGGAATGCCTCCGCAAGGCAATCTCACGGGCACCTCCATGCCTCACCCGGTCGGTGACCGACACGCGATGCCGTGCGGTGATCGTAACCGATCACCCCCCGACGTTGCGGATCATGCGCTGCAGGACGGTGAGCACGGCAGCGTACTCCTCGTCCGTGATGCCGTCGTGAACCTCCGAACGCGCCTGGGACATCAGCTCCTTGACCCGGGCCCTGGCCTCGGTGCCGGCCGCCGTGAGCGTGAGGCGGCCGGCGCCGTCGGCGACGAGCCAGCCGCGGTGCAGGAGGCTGTCGACGGCGTGGCCCATGTCGTCGGGGCCCACGCCGTACGGGAAGTCCTCCGACCGGACACAGAGCTCCTCGCGGGTGAGGCCGTGTTCGGCGCCGCCGATGTGGACGAGCGTCCACCACTGCGGCTGGGTGACGTCCACCCGGGCCAGCGCATTGCGGGCGTGCCGGAGCAGCGCCTGGGTGGTGGTCCAGGTCCAGTAGGCGGCCGGCTGCGCGGCCAGGGCGGGAACGTCGAGGTCTTCGGTGGTTCGGGTCGTCATGGCCCCGACGTTAGAAACTCAACCGAGGTTGAGGTCAAGGGCGCCTCTCTTGACTCCGCGCACGAGCGCGCGCAGCCCGACCCGCCCGGCGGTCGCGATGACGTGCGGGGTGTCGCTTTCACGCAAGTGGGCCACCCCGGCCACCCGGGCGATTTCTATGCAATCAGCCGTTTCCGTCGAGAAGGATGATTTTTGCCACCGGATATCCGACATGCTGCGCCTTCACAATTGTCGAGCGATGCTGCGCACAAGGTCTCGCGTCCCCTCGGGGGCGAGGGAGATCTCTTCCGTTCGTTCGAGGATAGCCCGGTAGTTCGCCAGATGGGTCTCCGCATCCAACAACGCATTGCCACCGGCTACATCGAGATGCACGGTGTCAAGCTGTGGAACCGGACCGAAGGCGTACTTGGTCGACATACCGGCATTGGGGAATCCCCCGACCGAAAACGGGATTGCCCTGATGGTGACGTTCTCCCGCTCCGACACCTCCAGGAGGTACTCGAGCTGGCCACGCGCCACCTTCGAGCCGCCGAACTCCATCCGCATGGCGCACTCATGAATCAAGAACGTGCAGGCCGGCGGGTTGTCCCGGTCCAGGACGTCGCGACGCCTCATCCGGTACGACAGCCTGCGCCGGAGTTCCACCGGATCGGGGGATGGAACGGCCGTCGAGAACACGGCCTTGGCGTAGTCCTCGGTCTGCAGAAGCCCCGGGACATGCATGATTTGGACCGAACGCAGCCCTGTGGCGTGGTGTTCGAGTTCCGCCAGATCGAGGGACCAGACGGAGACCTTCCCTCGGTACTCCTCCCACCACCCCTTGCCCCGCTCTTCCGCCATCGCGGCCAAGGCGTCGACGTAGCGCTGATCGGCGCAGGCATAGATGCGCGCCAGCGACCTGACGCGTTCCGCGCTCACCCCGAAGCGGCCCGCCTCGATGTTGCTGATACCCGTGCGGTTCGTACCCAGCTGCGCAGCCGCCTGCGGTGCGCTCATCCCGGCGCGCTCGCGCAGCTTGCGCAGCTCCGCACCGAGCCTCTGTTGCCGGGCAGTTGGCGCCGACCTCGGTGGCATGTCCGACCTCCCCTCCCTGGATGCACCTGATGTTGCCACGCACCAACAGGTTTGACGAATCGGTAGAACGAGTGCGACGAGTTGCCCTATGGTCGTCGCACACCGCGCTGCGGGCCCGGCGAGACCCGAAGTGCAGCCTGCCATTGCCCAGTTGAGGAACCCAAATGGTTGGCCAATGCCACGGACGGCAACCACGCGCGGGATGAACACACCCCCCTCCACCGGGAGACCGACCATGAGTACGGCAACACTCAGCACTCCCCCCACCGCAGAACCGTACGAGGCCGCGCACGCCTTCGAGTTGACCGCACCGGCAGCACCCACCACCGTCCGCGTGGCGAGGGAGTTCGTCACCGCCACCCTGGCCGCGACGGGCCACGAGCCCCTGGCCGAGAACGCCCGCATCTGCGTATCCGACACCGTCACGAACGTCGTCACCCACGCCCGCGTCCCCACCCTCACCGTCGAGGTGACCGCCCATGGCCACCGCATCGTCATCGCCGTCCGCGACAACGACCCGCGCCGCATGCCCTGGTCACGCCTTCCCGGCCCCGGTGACGAGAGCGGGCGCGGGCTGATGCTCGTGCGCTGCCTCTCCCACGCCTTCGGCGTCAGCTGGATCTGGGACGGACTCGAACTCGTGGGCAAGCAGGTCTGGTTCGAACTGCGCCCCTAGCGAGGCAGCACACCCTCACCCACAGGAGTGGAGCTGCGTTGCGCCTTGCCGCGCGCGGGGCAGACTCCGGGCCGACCCGTCCCCAACTCCTCTTCAGGAGCGCCGCCTTGAAGACCTTCCACCGCACCGTCGCCACAGCCACCGCGAGCGCCGTCCTTGCCCTCGGCGGCATCGCACTGGCCGCCCCCGCACAAGCCGCCGCTCCGGCAGCGCCGACCATTGCCAGCCCAGCTGACGACCACGGTGACGCCCACGGGGTCACCGACGTCCTCTTCGCTGTTCTCGCAGGCCTCCTGTCCGACCTTGCGGGCGACGTCTGACCACCCACCCCGCCTGATCGGCAACCGTCCGCTGCCCGGTACCGACTCCCGGGCAGCGGGACCGTCAAGCCCGAATCAAGCCGCATGCACCCCAAGGGACCGCAACACCCCGGGCGGCACATCAACCTGCTCCAGTTCGTCGGCCAGTCGCAGGGCATGGTCGGCAAGGATGAGATCGCGCGGCGCGGGAGGAACGTCATCGCCCAGGCCACGCAGGAAATCGGCGATCTTCGCCCAGGAGTAGAACACCGTCCCGCCGGTTTCTCCTTCCGGTTTCGGAAAGCCGCCGGGGCCGCGCTGGCCATGGGCAAGCTGCACCAGGGACCGGCGACTTCGCGAGCACCGCTGCGCGGCCTCTCCGAGAGTGACCAGGTCGTTGTGTTCGACCTGCACGGCGCGGAGGCCAGGGAGCTTACGGATCTCCTGGGCGGCCTCGGTGACAGCTTCGAGGAGTGTGGACGCCTCAATGTTGCACAGAACGGTGGAGGGGCCCGGGCCGCCGACGGTGTAGGACATGTCGCCCCGGGCGTAGAACAGATCATCCGAGGTGTCGAGTTGCTCGGTCTCGGCCTCAGTGATGTGTCGGTTCAGGACGAGTGTGAACTCCCAGGCGTTCATCCCTGTCTCCTCAATGCCTGTGTCTGCGGAGGATCTCGGCGATCCTCTTCGCCTCGGATGTACCGCGGCCCGAAGGGGCGCGGGGAACTGCGCGACCAGCCGTCGAAGGCCCGCAGTCGACGCACCACCCCGTGGTCCGGGGCGAAGCCCCGGGATCGGCGCCGCAGGTCATCTGCGGGCGCATCGTGGCTGGTCGCACCCACGCGGCGGAGCCGCATATTGTCACTGCCCCGCGCCCTTTACGGGGCGCTGCCGCACCCACGGGTGAAGATCCGCCGGACAGGCCCGGCCTTCCGGTGTCAGAAACCCTCCCTCCTCGCCGGCAAAAACGAGGATTTCTGACACCGGAGTGCCGAACTCCGGATCACTCAGGCCGCCACCCGCGCCGCGGCCGACGGCGCCGGCACCGCAGCCCCGGCCCCGTCCGCCGCCGCAGGCGCAGGCGCAGCCTGATCCGCCAGCACCCCCTCGTCGAACGGCAGCCGCCCCGCCAGTACTTCGCGGCACCGGTCCCCGTCGATCTCCTTCATCCACGTACCGATGAGGACCGTCGCCACCGCATTCCCCGCGAAGTTCGTCATCGCCCGTGCCTCGCTCATGAAGCGGTCGATGCCGACGATCAGGCCGACGCCGTCCACCAGGTCCGGGCGGTGCGACTGCAGGCCGCCCGCCAGTGTCGCCAGCCCCGCGCCCGTCACGCCCGCCGCGCCCTTCGAGGCGATCATCATGAACAGCAGCAGCGACGCCTGCTGGCCCAGCGACAGCGGCTTGCCCATCGCCTCCGCCACGAACAGCGACGACATCGTCAGGTAGATGGCCGTGCCGTCCAGGTTGAACGAGTAGCCCGTCGGGACCGTGATGCCGACGACCGGGCGGCTCACGCCCAGGTGTTCCATCTTGGCGATCAGGCGCGGCAGCGCCGACTCCGACGACGACGTCGACAGGATCAGGAGGAACTCCCTGCCCAGGTACTTCAGCAGGGCGAAGACGTTCACCCCGGCCACCACGCGCAGCAGTGTCCCCAGGACCACCACCACGAACAGCACGCACGTCACATAGAAGCCGATCATGATGACGGCCAGGGACTTCAGCGCATCCACACCCGTCGCCCCGACCACCGCCGCGATCGCCCCGAACGCGCCCACGGGAGCGGCCCACATGATCATCGCCAGCACCCGGAACACCAGCTTCTGGACGTGTCCGATGCCCCTCAGCAGCGGCTCGCCGCTCGTGCCCATCGCCTGCAGGGCGAAGCCCGTCAGCAGCGCCACCAGCAGCGTCTGGAGCACCTGGCCGCCGGTGAAGGCGGAGACCAGCGTGGTGGGGATGATGCCCAGCACGAAGTCCGCCGTCGACTCGCTCGCCCCCTTCGCCTGCGCCGCCCCCGCGTGCCGCAGGCTCTCGGTCAGGTGCAGGCCGCTGCCCGGCTCCAGGAGGTTGCCTACCAGGAGGCCGATCGCCAGGGCGATGGTGGACATGAGCACGAAGTAGCCCAGGGCCAGGCCGCCCACCGCGCCCACCTTCGCCGCCTTCCGTACCGAGCCGATGCCCAGCACGATCGTGCAGAAGATGACGGGCGAGATCATCATCTTGATCAGGTTCACGAAGCCCGTGCCCAGCGGTTTGAGCTGGACGGCCACGCCGGGTGCGGCGAAGCCGAGGACGATGCCCGCGAGCACCGCCGCGATCACCGCGAGGTAGAGGTAGTGGGTCCGGTCCCGGCGGCGCCCGGGGGTGTCCGGCGCCGGTGTCTGCGCTGCCATGGCCATGGGGGGTCTCCTCGCCATCGAGGTCGTGCTCGGTACGCGCCCCGCTCCCGCACGAGTGGGGCACCGCGAACTATGCATCGCGATGTGACCGTGGTCACGCTTCCGTGCATTACGTTCATGAACGCACCAGCGGGCAGAATTCCGGCCATGCGCAAACCCCGCATACGACGCCCCCGCAGTCTGGCGGGTCAGCTGTTCGCGATGCAGATCGTGCTGGTCGTCCTGGTGGTGGCCGGGTGCGCCGCGTTCGCCTACGTCTCCGACCACAACGAGGCCCAGGAGGCCGCCCGCCGCGAGGCGACGGCCGCGGCCACGGCCGTCGCCGCCTCGCCCGCCGTACGCTCGGCCGTACGGTCGCCGGATCCGGCGGCCGTCCTCCAGCCGTACGCGGAGCAGGTCCGGCACGAGACGGACGTCGACTTCGTGACGATCATGAGCCCGGGCGGCATCCGCTGGACGCACCCCGATCCGACCCGCATCGGCGAACGCTTCCTCGGCCATACCGGCCCCGCGCTGCAGGGGCGGACGTTCTCCGAGACGTACACCGGGACCCTGGGCCCGTCCGTGCGCGTCGTCACGCCCGTGCGGGACGCCGACGGCACGGTCACCGCGCTCGTCGCCGCGGGCATCACGGTCGACGCGATCAGCGCACAGGTGCGCCACCAGGTCATGGCCCTCACGGCGGTGGCCCTGCTCGTGCTCCTCCTCGGCGGCGTCGGGACGTACCTGCTCAACGGGCGGCTGCGGCGCCACACGCACGGCATGAACGCCACCGAGCTCAGCCATATGCACGACTACCACCAGGCCGCGCTGCACGCGGTGCGCGAGGGCCTGCTGATGCTGGACGGGCAACAGCGCATCGCGCTCGTCAACGACGGCGGGCGCGAACTGCTCGGCCTGCCGGGCGACTGCATCCACCGCCACGTCGGCGAGCTGGGGCTGCCCGCGTCCCTCACCGAGGCGCTGCTCGCCCCCGGCCCGCGCGTCGACGAAGTGCACCTGACCGCGGACCGGACGATCGTCCTCAACACGTCGCCGGTGTCCAGCGGCGAGCGCCGCGGCACCGTCGTCACCCTGCGCGACCACACCGAACTTCAGGCACTTTCGGGCGAATTGGACTCCGTGCGCGGCTTCGCCGAGGCGCTGCGCTCGCAGGCGCACGAGGCCGCGAACCGGCTGCACGCCGTGGTCTCGCTCATCGAACTCGGCCGCGCCGACGAGGCCGTGGAGTTCGCCACCGCCGAACTCGAGCTCGCCCAGGCCCTGACCGACCGCGTCGTGGAGGCCGTGGCCGAGCCCGTGCTCGCCGCGCTGCTGCTCGGCAAGGCCGCCCAGGCCAACGAGCAGGGCGTGGAGCTGGTGATGACGCCGGACACCAGGATCGACGACGGGCTGTTGCCGGCCGAGCTGCCCGCCCGTGACCTCGTCACCGTTCTCGGCAACCTGATCGACAACGCTGTCGACGCCGCCCGCGACGTCCGCGGGACCGGCCAGGTCACCGTCACCGTCCGGGCCGACGCACAGGCCGGCGAACTGCTGCTGCGCGTCGGCGACTCGGGGCCGGGCGTGGCCCCCGACGCCGTGGCCGAGGTGTTCCGGCGCGGCTGGTCCACCAAGACGCCGGCCGGCCCGGACCGCGGCGGCGCCCACGGCCGCGGGCTCGGGCTCGCCCTCGTCCAGCAGGCCGCCCGCCGCAACGGCGGCACGGTCGGGCTCGGCCGGTCCCCGTCCGGCGGCGCCGAGTTCACCGTCCGGCTGCCGCTGCGCCGGGCCGACCGCCCCCGGAACGACACCGCCGCAGACGACCCCACAGGAGCACGCGCATGAGCACAGCCCAGCCGACCCCGAGCCCCGCGCCCGTCCCGCCCGGCGCCGCCATCAAGGTCCTCGTCGTCGAGGACGACCCCCTCGCCGCGGACGCGCACGCGCTGTACGTGAGCCGGGTGCCCGGCTTCAGCGTGGCCGGCGTGGTGCACTCGCGGAACGACGCCTCGCAGTTCCTCAAACGGACGGCGGTCGACCTGCTGCTCCTCGACCTCTACCTGCCCGACGGGCACGGCCTCCAGCTCGTCCGCTCGCTGCGCAGCGCGGGCCACGGCGCGGACGTCATAGCCGTGACGTCCGCCCGCGACCTGGCCGTGGTGCGGGAGGGCGTGTCCCTGGGGGTCGTGCAGTACGTGCTCAAGCCGTTCACCTTCGCCACGCTGCGGGACCGGCTCGGCCGGTACGCGGAGTTCCGCACGGCCGTGGGCGAGGCGAGCGGGCAGGAGGAGGTGGACCGCGCGCTGGCCGTGCTGCGCGCCCCGCAGCCCGCCGCGCTCCCCAAGGGCCTCTCCGTGGACACCCTGAACACGGTCACCGAGGCGCTGCGGAAGGCCGACGCCGAGGGCGTCTCCGCGGGGGCGGTCGCCGAGGCGGTGGGCGCCTCGCGGATCACGGCGCGCCGCTATCTGGAGTACCTGGTGGAATCCGGGCGGGCGGCCCGCGCACCGCAATACGGGCAGGTCGGGCGCCCGGAGCTGCTGTACCGGTGGCTGAGCCGGGGCTGACCGACGCGTGCGCGGGGGCGCGGAAGGGAACGTACGTCCCAGAGTCGGACGTCAGCCGGGCATCAGGAGGTCCTGCCGTGCGCCCCACCGCCCCCGTACTCGTCGTCGTCACTGTCGTCCTCGGCACGCTGCCCGCCTGCGGGGGTGATGCCAACGGCAGCCCGGACACCGTGAAGATCGCCTATCAGCGCACCACGGACAGCAAGGTGCGGACGATGGACGACTTCCTGGCCGCGGTGAAGAAGCAGTTCGAGCGGGACCACCCGGGCAAGCACCTCGAACCGGTGCCGATCCAGGCGGCCCAGGAGGACTACTACGCCAAGGTCCAGCAGATGATGCGGTCCGCGAAGACCGCGCCGGACCTGGTCCACGAGGACACCTTCCTCATCAACTCCGACATCAAGGCGGGCTACCTGAGACCGCTGGACGACAAGCTGGCGGGCTGGAAGGACTGGGGCCGCTTCGTCCCGACGGCGAAGGCGGCCGCCCGGGCCGAGGACGGGAAGACCTACGGCGTCCCGGACGGGACGGACACCCGGGGCCTGTGGTTCAACAAGGAGATCTTCGCCAGGGCCGGGCTCCCGGCGGACTGGCAGCCGCGCACCTGGCAGGACGTCCTCGACGCGGCCCGCACGGTCAAGCGCAAGGTGCCCGGCGTCATCCCGCTCAACGTCTACACGGGCAAGGCCGCCGGCGAGTACGCCACCATGCAGGGCTTCGAGATGCTGCTGTACGGGACGGGCGCGGATCCCCTCTACAAGCCGGCGGAACGGACCTGGGTGACCGGTGGCAAGGGCTTCCGGGACGCGCTGGAGTTCGTGCGCACGGTCTACGCGGAGAAGCTCGGGCCCGACCCCTCGGACGCGCTCGACCCCAACATCGACTCCCGGGTGGCCTCCGACTTCCTGCCCTCGGGCAAACTCGCGATCGACCTGGACGGCTCCTGGCTCGGCAAGAACTGGCAGCCGGGCAGCGGGCATCCGTGGCCGCAGTGGCCGAAGGTGATGGGCCGGGCGGCCTTCCCCACGCAGGACGGCCGGGCCCCGGGCAGGGTCAGCCTCTCCGGCGGCTGGACGTGGGCGATCAGCGCCAAGTCCCGCAAGGCGGACCTGGCGTGGCAGGCGGTCGAGGAACTGCAGAGCCTGGCCAACGCGACCGAGTGGACGGTGCGGGACGGCCAGATCGCGGTGCGCACGGACGTCGCCGCGGACCCGAAGTACCGCGATTCGCTGCCGGGCATCGGCTTCTTCACGGGGCTGGTCGCGTACACCCACTACCGCCCGGCCCTGCCGGTCTATCCGCAGGTCTCCAGCGCGATCCGCGAGGCGATGGAGTCCGTGACGACGGGGGACGCGACGGCGGCGGTGGCGGCGCGGCGCTACGACGGCGCGCTGAAGTCGATCGCCGGGCGGTGAGACCGGTGAGACCGGTGAGATCCGTGAAGTCCTTGCAGGGCACCCGGAGTTCCCGCTGGCTGCCGCTCGCGCCGGCGACCGCACTGCTGCTGCTCTTCCTCGCCGGGCCCATCGCCTACTGCGTGTACCTCGCCTTCACGGACATGCAGCTCACCGGCCAGGCCTCCGCCTCCTTCGTCGGCTTCGCCAACTTCCGCCGGGCCTTCGGGGATCCGGACTTCCGCAATGCGGTGGCGATGACGCTGATCTTCACCGTGGTGTCGTCGCTCGTGGGCCAGAACAGCCTGGGCTTCGCGCTGGCGTCCCTGATGCGGCGCGCCTCGAAGCCGGTGCGGACGGCCGTGGGCACGGTGGTGGTCGCGGCGTGGGTGCTGCCGGAGATCGTGGCGGCGTTCCTGCTGTACACGTTCTTCAACCGGCGCGGCACGCTCAACGCCCTGCTGGAATGGCTCCATCTCCCCATGCAGAACTGGCTGTTCACCCTGCCGATCCTGGCGGTCTCGTTCGCGAATGTATGGCGCGGCACGGCCTTCTCCATGCTGGTGTACGCGGCCGCGCTGGACGGCATCCCGCAGGACGTCACGGAGGCGGCGGAGGTCGACGGCGCGCGGGGGCTGCGGCGCTTCTGGCACGTCACGCTGCCGATGATCCGGCGGTCGGTCGGGACGAACCTGATGCTCAACACCCTGCAGACGCTGTCGGTGTTCGGGCTGATCTGGGCGATGACGCGCGGGGGGCCGGGCAATCGGAGCGAGACGCTGCCGGTGTTCATGTACGACCAGGCCTTCTTGAAGGCCTTGATCGGGTACGGGACGGCCGTTGCCCTTCTGCTGCTGTTGGTGGGAGCGGGGTTCTCAGTGATGTATCTGCGGCTGATGCGGGATGAGGTGTGAGGGGGGTGGTGCCCCGGTCCCGCCCTTTCACCGTTTCTTGGGGGCAGGCCCCCAAGCCCCCGCTTCGAGGGGCTGCGCCCCGTCAGGGGCGCGGGGAACTGCGCGAGCAACCACCGTCGACCCGCAGCCGACACACCACCCGGGTACTTCGGCTGCCGGCACGCCGTGGCTGATCGCGCAGTTCCCCGCGCCCCTGACGGGGCGCCCCAGTACCTACTGCGGCGGCTCCGGCTTGATGATGGCGAACGGGGCGCCGAACGGATCGGTCAGCCAGCACATCCGGCCGACTTCCGGGACGTCGGACGCCGGCATCAGGACCGAACCGCCGCTCCCCTGCGTCCTGGCGACGGTCTCGTCCACGTCGTCCACCGAGAAGTACGGGATCCAGCGCGTCTCCTCCGCATCACCCTGCAGCCCGGCGACGCCGCCGAAGGACGCATCCTGCTGGTCGCCCTCGCCCGTGGAGAGCACCGTGTACGCCATGCCCGGCATGTCCATCGTCTGCGAGCGCCAGCCGAACACCGCCTGGTAGAAGCCGAAGGCGCCCGCCGGGTCCCCGGTGTGGAGCTCCGCCCAGCACAGGGAGTCGGACTCCGAGGCCTTCTCCAGGCCCTTGACCGCGGCCGGCTGCCAGACGGCGAAGTCCGCGCCGCCGGGGTCGGTGAACTGGGCCATCCGCCCGGCCTCGAAGACGTCGAACGGCGCGCTGCGGACCCGCCCGCCGTTCTGCTCCACGGCCTTGGCCGTGGCGTCCGCGTCCGGTGTCTGGAAGTACACCGTCCATGCCGAGCTCGCGCCCTCCTCCGTGAGGGGGCCGATCGCCGAGACGGTCCTGCCGTCCTTCTGGAAGAACCCGTAGCCGCCGGAGTCGGGACCCGCGGACTGGAAGTCCCATCCGAAGACCGCGGTGTAGAAGGCGGCCGCCGCATCGATGTCCGGACTGCCCAGGTCGAGCCAGTTCGGTGAGCCGGTGACGAAGTCTGTGGTGAGCATGGTGGGGTGCCCCTTCGACGGATTCGCGCCGGGCTGCCCCGGCGCGATTCAGTCTGGCACCGGCCACTGACAGTCGCGCGGCGCACAGCGGGTTCACCCGGTCGGACTACGTCGCCTGTCGCCGCCGGATCGCCGTGGACGGCGTACGGGGAGACGATGGAGGCGCAGAGCCGTTCATGACGCCGGAACCAGGAGGCACACCATGACCACGGCCAGGGACATCATGCACCCCGGTGCTCACTGGATTACCAAGAGTGACACCCTCCAGCACGCGGCCCAGCTGATGCGCGAGCTCAACGTGGGCGCCCTGCCCGTCGGCGACGAGACCCACAACGAGCGGTTGTGCGGGATCATCACCGACCGCGACATCGTCGTGAAGTGCGTGGCGGAGGGCCGCGACGCGGCGAGCTGCAAGGCGGCCGATGTCATCGAGGGCACGCCGCGCTGGATCGCGGCGGACGCCGACATCGAGGACGTCCTCCACGAGATGGAGAGCCACCGCATCCGCCGGCTGCCGGTCATCGACAACAAGCGCATGGTCGGCATGATCAGCGAGGCCGATCTGGCCCGGCACCTGCCGGACAACCAGCTCGCCGAGTTCGCCGGTCACATCTACTCCCCCGCACCGGCTCAGCGGTGAGCCCGGCCGGCCGCGCAGTTCCCCGCGCCGCTTCGGGGCACGAGGGTTGAGGCCGCCGCCGACCGGCCTCGGCGAGGCTGCCGCGGGCGGGGACGCCGCGCTATCCTCCGAGCGCCGCACGCGCACGGAGGTGGCCGTCATGCCCTCGCTCTCCGCCCGTCGCACCCGCCAACAGCTCGCCGCCGACGCCGCGTTGCTCGTGGTGGCCACAGCCTTCGCCATCCCGCTGGTGTGGCTGCTGAGCGCCTCCGTGGACGGCGCGGCGGACCTGCGCGTGCATCTGCCGGCGTCCCCGACGGGGGACAACTTCTCGGCGGTGCTGACGGACGAGATCACCTTCACGCCCATGCTCAACAGCCTGCTGCTGTGCGGCGGGGCGACCCTGCTGACGGTGGCCTGCGCGGCGCTCGCCGCGTATCCGCTCTCGCGCTACCGCTCGCGGCTCACGCGCCCGTACCTGATGGGGGTGCTGTTCGCGACGTGCCTGCCGATGACGGCGATCATGGTGCCGGTCTACGGGCTGTTCGTCCGCACCAACCTCATCGACACCGTCTACGGCACGGCACTCTTCCTCGCCGCCGCCCAACTGCCCTTCTCGATCTGGCTGATGAAGAACTTCATGGACGGCGTCCCGACGGTTCTGGAGGAGGCCGCGTGGACGGACGGGGCGGGCCGGCTCCAGGCACTCGTACGGGTCATTCTGCCGCTCATGGGGCCGGGCCTCACGGTCGTGACTATCTACAGCTTCATCATGATGTGGGGCAATTTCTTCGTGCCCTTCATGCTGCTGCTGTCCCCCGGCAAACTGCCCGCTTCCGTCAGCATCTTCACGTTCTTCGGCAACTACGGGCAGGTCGCCTACGGCCAGCTCGCGGCCTTCTCGATCCTCTACTCCACGCCCGTGGTGCTGCTGTACGGGATCGTCGCCCGCCGCCTCGGCGGCGGATTCGCGCTGGGTGGAGCGGTGAAGGGCTGACCCGCCGCCCGGGTGCGGGCACACGGCGAGCCCCGCCGTCCGGACCAGAACGGCGGGGCGCCACCACTTCGGATGACCGGCCCTGGGTTTCCCCCGTTCTCCCCCGTGCTGCCCAGGGCCGCCCGCATCCCCGGACCTGTCCCGAAACCACTGATGGGACGAGGCCCCGCCTTGACTGCGGACAACCATGAAGGTACTCACTGGGCCGTCCGTCAGCTATGCGGAAAACGCGGATCTCGGCCGGAGAACGCGGTCTTCCGTGGGGAGCCCCGATGAGTGAACCCGACGCAGACACCCCCGCCGACGATCTCGGCGGCAGCATGCGCACGCTGGTGCGCGGCCAGAGCCTGGAGGAGACCCAGGCGATCATCAGTGGCGCCTACAGCCCGTACCGGCTCAGCGTGCTGGGCAGCGCCGACGCCTTCTCCGCGTGGTACGCCGAGGGAGGCTTCCCCGGCGTGACCGTCTCCGGGCTGCAGTACGGCGGTGCCGTGACCCTGGTGGACCCGCAGCCCCTCACCTCGTACCTGCTGGTCTGCCGGCTCAGCCACGGCACGGTGCGCGTGGTCTCGCCGGGGCGCGAGGAGCGGGTCGTCTCGGCCGGGGAGACCTATGTGCTCGACCCGTACCGCAAGTTCCAGGTGTACTGGGAGAGCGGGGCGCGGATGACGACCGTGCGGCTCTCGCGCGAGACGGTCGAGGCGGCGGCCGGCCAGGCGCTCGGCGGCGACGGGCCGGTCCGGGCCCGGTTCTCCCTCAACGGGGCCGTCTCGCCGGCCGCGGTGCGCAGTTGGGAGGGCATCTCCGCCGCGCTGCACCGCGAGGTGCTCGGCGAGGGCGTCGCGCAGCACAGCCCGATCGTGGCGTCGCAGCTGACGCAGGCGGCGGCCGCCATCCTCATGGAGACGCACGAGCTGATCACCCCCGGCGTGGACGTCCGCCGCACGGGCGCCGTCGGTCACCCCGCGGTGCGCCGGGTGATGGCCCTGGCCCAGGAGCGGGCCGCGGAGCCGCTGACGCTCGCGGACCTGGCCGCGACGGCCCGGGTCAGCCCACGCGCCCTGCAGGAGGCGTTCCGCCGCTACCTGGACACCACGCCGCTCGGCTATCTGCGCGAGGTCCGGCTGGCCCGGGCACACGAGGAACTGGCCGCCGCACGCGGCGACGGCGACGTCACGGTCTCCGAGGTGGCCTACCGCTGGGGGTTCTCCAACCTGGGCCGCTTCGCGGCGGTGTACCAGCAGCGCTACGGGCACACACCGTCGGCGACGCTGCGCGCGTAGCGCCCCGTCAGGGGCGCGGGGCGGTGACATTATGCGGCTCCGCCGCGTGGGCGCGATCAGCCACCGCCGACCCGCGGCCGACACACAACCCAGAGGTCCCGGGTACCTCGACTGCGGGCGCGTCGTGGTTGCTCGCGCAGTTCCCCGCGCCCCTTACGGGGCGCGGTCTCAGGGGCACGTGTGCATCCGCAGGATGACGGTGTCCGTCTCAGGGACTACGGGCGGACGGCCCTTCCGGCCGAAAGTCCGACGCGGGATTCCGGTCGTACGGCTGAGGTAAGGACGGGATGCGGCGCAGAGGATGGAATCACCGATTCCACCCCTCCCGAGGAGCCCCCATGTCCCGTGCGACGGCCTTCCCTGCCCCTCCCGCCCCCGGCGGAGCCGTCGGCACCGTCGCCGCCCGTGCCACCGCCCTGAGCAAGGTCTACGGCCACGGCGAGACCCGGGTGGCCGCCCTGGACGCGGTCGACGTGGAGTTCCGCCGTGCGGAGTTCACCGCGATCATGGGCCCGTCGGGCTCCGGCAAGTCGACGCTGATGCACTGCATGGCCGGGCTCGACTCGATCTCCTCCGGCTCCGCCCGGATCGGCGAGGTCGAGCTGGCCACGCTCGACGACCGCCGGCTGACCCGGCTGCGCCGGGACAGGATCGGCTTCGTCTTCCAGGCGTTCAACCTGCTGCCGACGCTGACGGCGCTGGAGAACATCACGCTCCCCCTGGCCATCGCGGGCCGCCGGCCCGACGCCGAGTGGGTGGAGCGGATCGTCGCCACGCTGGGCCTGTCCGGGCGGCTCGCGCACCGCCCGTCGCAGCTCTCCGGCGGGCAGCAGCAGCGCGTGGCCGTGGCCCGCGCGCTCGCCGCCAAGCCCGAGATCATCTTCGCGGACGAGCCCACCGGCAACCTCGACTCCCGCTCCGGCGCCGAACTGCTGGGCTTCCTGCACGAATCGGTGCGGGCGCTGGAGCAGACGGTCGTCATGGTCACGCACGACCCCGTCGCCGCCTCCTACGCCGACCGCGTCGTCTTCCTCGCCGACGGCCGCATCGTGGACGAGATGCACGAACCGGACGCTGGCGCGGTGCTGGACCGGATGAAGGCGTTTGAGGCCACGGGCCGGACGAACTGAGGCTCCCGCTGAACTGCTGTTCTCCGGCTGCGGGTTATCCGTGGCTGGTCGCGCAGTTCCCCGCGCCCCTGACGGGGCGCGATTCCTTCTGCCGCCCACACCCCAGGACGACACCCACTGATGCTTCGTACCGCCCTGCGCAACGTCCTTGCGCACAAGACCCGGCTGATGATGACCGCCCTCGCGGTCCTCCTCGGCACCGCCTTCGTCTCCGGCACGCTGATCTTCAGCGACACCGTCGAGGGCGCCTTCCGCAACAAGATGGCCAAGAGCCTCGACGACGTCGCCGTCCAGGTGACCGCGGGGCGCCCCGACCCCGATACGCAGGACGGCCGCGCGCTCGACTCCCGCACGGTGGACACCGTCGCCGCGCTGCCGGGCGTGGCCTCCGTGCGCCCGTCCGTCTCCGGCGTCGTCGTGGTCGCCGACAGGCACAACGACCCGGCCGGCAGCGAGTGGGGCAGCGCCGGTGCCAACTACGTGCCCGGCAAGGACGGCAAGGACAGCCGCTACCCGCTCGTGACGGGCCGCGGACCGGCCGCCGAGGGCGAGATCGCCCTGGACGGCAGGACCGCCGAGAAGGCCGGCGCCAAGGTCGGCGGCACCGTGCGGCTGGCCGTCGACGGGCCGGTGCTGACGAAGAAGCTGGTCGGCATCGTCGAGACCGAAGACCCGCGGGTCACCGCGGGCGGCAGCCTCGCACTGTTCGACACCGCGACCGCGCAGAAACTCCTCGGCACGAAGGGCGAGTTCAGCGAGCTCGTCGTGAGCGCGAAGCCCGGCACGGACCAGCAGCAGCTGACCGCCAAGGTGCGCGAGGTGCTGCCGAAGACCTTCGAGGCGCAGAGCGGCACCCAACTGGCGGCCGAGCAGTCGAAGATGATCGACCACGAGACCAGCTCGATCCGCAACACCTTCCTGGTGTTCGCCGGGATCTCCCTGTTCGTCGGCGTGTTCATCATCGCCAACACCTTCACCATGCTCATCGCCCAGCGCAGCCGGGAGATCGCCCTGCTGCGGGCCGTCGGCGCCTCGCGCCGCCAGGTGGTGCGCTCGGTGCTGGCCGAGGCCGCGGTCCTGGGCCTGGTCGCCTCGGCCGCGGGCTTCGCCCTGGGCCTCGGCATAGCCGTCGGCCTGCCGCAGCTGCTGACGGCGACCGGTGCGGAACTGCCGGACGGGCCGCTGGTGATCGAGCCCTCCGTCGTGCTGACCGCGCTCGGGGTGGGCGTCGTGGTGACGGTCCTGGCCGCCTGGCTGCCGTCGCGCAAGGCCGCCAAGATCGCCCCCGTCGAGGCGCTGGCCAGCGTGGACCAGGCCCCCGCGACGCGCAGCCTGGTCGTCCGCAACTCCCTCGGTGCGGTGCTGACTTCGCTGGGCGTGGCCCTGATGCTGTACGTCACCACGCTGCGCGACAGCGGCGGCCTGACGGTCGCCATGGCGGGCTCGGCGCTGACCCTCGCGGGCGTCATCGTCCTGGCGCCGCTGCTGTCCCGCCCGTTCGTGCACCTCTTCGGCAAGGCGGCCATGCGGTTCTCGGGCGTGAGCGGCAAGCTCGCCAAGGAGAACGCGCTGCGCAACCCGCGCCGCACGGCCGCCACGGCCTCGGCGCTGATGATCGGCCTCACCCTGATCACCGGCCTGACCGTGGGTGCGGTCTCCGCGAACCAGGGCATGGACAAGAGAGGCCCGCAGCAGCTGACCGCGGACTTCAAGGTCAAGTCCTCCAGCTACATGGGGCTTTCGCCCGAGGTCGGCAAGGAGCTGGCGAAGCAGTCCGGCGTGGCCGCGGCGGTCCCGCTGCGCTCGGCGGGCTTCCAGTCGGAGGAGAAGCCCGCGCTGGCGAAGGCGGCGGACGTGGCACAGATCGGCAAGGTGGCGGACGTGCGCGTCACGGGCGGCTCGCTGTCCGGCGTGCGCGGCACGGCCGCGGTGGCCGTCTCGGCGACGTTCGCCAAGGAGCATGCGCTGACGGTCGGTTCGACGGTGCCGATGGCGTTCTACGACGGCAAGAAGGCCGCCCCGAAGGTCGCCGCGGTCTACGCGGACAACGACGTCCTGGGCGAGGTCCTCGCGGCCCCCGCCCTGCTCGATCCGCACCTGCAGCGCGTCCGCGACGACGAGATCCTGGTGAAGGCGGCCCCGGGCCGGGCGGCAGGTCTGCCGGGCAAGATCAAGGAATCGCTGGGCGGCAACCCGCTCATCAAGGTCGAGACCCCCGAGGACCTGCGGCGCCAGGCGTCCGGGAACATCGACCCCATCCTCAACCTGTCCTACGGGATGCTGGGCATGGCCGTCCTCATCGCGGTCATCGGCGTGGTCAACACCCTTGCCATGTCGGTCTTCGAGCGCACCCGCGAGATCGGCATGCTGCGCGCCATCGGGATGGCCCGCCGCGAGGTGAAGCAGACGGTGCGCCTGGAGTCCGTGATGATCGCGATGTTCGGCGCGGTCCTGGGCGTCGGCGTGGGCATCTTCCTCGCCTGGTCGGGCGGCCACCTGCTGCGCTCGTCCTTCCCCCAGTACGAGATGACCGTCCCGTGGGCCCGCCTCGGACTCTTCCTGCTCCTGGCCCTGGTGGTGGGCGTCCTGGCGGCGGTATGGCCGGCAAGACGAGCGGCGAAGCTGAACATGCTGGAGTCGATCGGGGCACAGTAAGCAAAAGTTCCCCGCGCCCCAAAGGGGCGCGGGGAACTGCGCGACCAGCCACGAACGACCCGCAGCCGGCAGCCGGGCTCAGCCCTAGAAAACGGACTCCGCCTCGTCCATCCGGGACTCCGGCACCCGCTTCAGCTCGGTCACCGCGTCAGCGATCGGCACCATGCGGATGTCGGTCCCCTTGAGGGCCGTCATCTTGCCGAACTCCCCACGGTGCGCAGCCTCCACGGCGTGCCAGCCGAACCGGGTCGCGAGCACGCGGTCGTACGCGGTCGGCGTGCCACCGCGCTGGACGTGGCCCAGGATGACCGGCCGGGCCTCCTTGCCGAGCCGCTTCTCCAGCTCGGCGGCCAGCTTGGTGCCGATGCCCGCGAAGCGCTCGTGGCCGAACTGGTCTATGGCGCCCTTCGCGTAGTCCATCGAGCCCTCGGCCGGGTGCGCGCCCTCGGCGACGCAGATGACGGCGAACTTCTTGCCGCGGGCGAAGCGCTCCTCCACCATCGAGACGAGGTCGGCCGGGTCGAAGGGCCGCTCCGGCAGGCAGATGCCGTGGGCGCCGCCGGCCATGCCGGACTCCAGGGCGATCCAGCCGGCGTGCCGGCCCATGACCTCGACGACCATCACGCGCTGGTGCGACTCGGCGGTGGTCTTGAGACGGTCGATGGCCTCCGTCGCGACGCCGACGGCGGTGTCGAAGCCGAAGGTGCGGTCGGTGGAGGAGATGTCGTTGTCGATGGTCTTGGGAACGCCGACGACGGGCAGGCCCGCGTCCGAGAGCATCCGGGCGGCGGTCAGGGTGCCCTCGCCGCCGATGGGGATGAGGACGTCGATGCCGTACTCGCGGGCGAGTTCCTTGGAGCTCTCGCACGCCTCGCGCAGCCGGGCGCGCTCCAGGCGGGAGGAGCCGAGGATGGTGCCGCCGCGGGCCAGGATGCCGCTGACCGCGTCGAGGTCGAGCTTGCGGTGGCGCCCGTCGAGCAGGCCCTTGAAGCCGTCCTCGAAGCCGATGACCTCGTCACCGTGGCCGACGACCGCGCGGTGCACGACCGAGCGGATGACAGCGTTCAGGCCGGGGCAGTCGCCGCCCGCGGTGAGGACTCCGATGCGCATCGTGCTGTGTCTCCTGCTCGCTACTGGTACCTGTGAGCCGCGCCGATTGTTTCACGGCCCGGCCGCTGCTGCCGCATTCCGTCACCCCTGGCCTGACGCGCGCCTTATCCACGGGCGCAGGTATTGTCAAGAGGGCAAGCCCACCCTAACGGGTTTATTTTCATGATCAGTAACACGGCGAAGCATCGAGACGCATCAAGGAGAGCACGCGTGACGCGCAGCGTGTACGTGACCGGGACCGACCGGGGCGACGGGCGCCAGGTCATCGAGCTGGGAGTCATGGAGCTCCTCACCCGCCAGGTGGACCGGGTGGGCGTCTTCCGCCCGCTGGTGCACGGCGACGGGCCGGACCGGCTCTTCGAGCTGCTGCGGACCCGCTACCGCCTGGACCAGTCGCCGGAGACCGTCTACGGCCTGAGCTACGCCGAGGCCTCCGCCCTGCAGGCCGAGCGCGGCACGGACGAACTGGTCTCCTCCCTCGTCGAGCGCTTCCACGCCGTGGCCCGCCAGTACGACTTCGTGCTCGTGCTCGGCACCGACTACGCGGGCTCCCAGCTCCCCGACGAGCTGGCCCTCAACGCCCGCCTGGCCAACGAGTTCGGCGCCTCCGTGATCACGGTCGTCGGCGGCCAGCAGCAGTCGGCCGAGTCGGTGCGCGCCGAGGCGCGCAACGCCTACCGCGCCTACGAGACCCTGGGCTGCGACGTCGTCTCCCTCGTCGTCAACCGGGTCGCCCCGGCCGACCGCGAGGCCGTCGCCGAGCTGCTCGCCGCGAGCCTGCCGGTGCCGTGCTTCGCGCTCCCCGAGGAGCCCTCGCTCTCCGCCCCGACCGTGGCGCAGATCGTGCGGACGCTGGGCGCCGAGGTGCTGCTGGGCGACGCGGCCGGACTGGACCGCGACGCCCGCGACTTCGTCTTCGGCGGCGCGATGCTGCCGGTCTTCCTGCCGGCCCTGACCGAAGGCTGCCTGGTCGTCACCCCCGGCGACCGCGTGGACCTGATCGTCGGCGCCCTCGCCGCGCACAGCGCCGGCGCCCCCACCATCGCGGGCGTGCTGCTGACGCTGGACGAGCGCCCGGGCCCGGACATCCTCGCCCTGGCCGGCCGGCTGGCCCCGGGCACCCCGGTGATCTCCGTGCCGGGCGGCTCCTTCCCGACCGCGGCCGAGCTGTTCTCCATCGAGGGCAAGCTGGGCGCCGAGTCGCCGCGCAAGGCCGAGACCGCGCTCGGCCTCTTCGAACGGCACGTGGACACCGCCGCGCTGGCGAACCGCATCGCCGTCGCCGGCTCCGGCCGCGTCACGCCGATGATGTTCGAACACAACCTCATCGAGCGCTCCCGCTCCGCCCGCCGCCGCGTGGTGCTGCCCGAGGGCACCGAGGAGCGCGTGCTGCGCGCGGCCGACGTGCTGCTGCGCCGCGACGTCTGCGACCTCACCCTGCTGGGCGAGGAGGACGCCGTCCGCAAGCGCGCCGCCGAGCTCGGCATCGACCTGGGCGGGGCGCAGGTCATCGACCCGCAGACCTCCCCGCTGCGCGAGCGCTTCGCCGAGATCTACGCCAAGGTCCGCGCCCACAAGGGCATGACCGTGGAGCTGGCGCACGACATCGTCGCCGACGTCTCCTACTTCGGCACGCTGATGGTCCAGGAGGGCCTGGCCGACGGCATGGTCTCCGGCGCGGTGCACTCCACCGCCGCCACCATCCGCCCCGCCTTCGAGATCATCAAGACCGCGCCGGGCGCCCAGATCGTCTCCTCGGTCTTCTTCATGTGCCTGGCCGACCGGGTCCTGGTCTACGGCGACTGCGCCGTCAACCCCGACCCCAACGCCGAGCAGCTGGCGGACATCGCCATCCAGTCCGCCGCCACCGCCACCCAGTTCGGCGTGGAGCCGCGGATCGCGATGCTCTCGTACTCCACCGGCACCTCCGGCTCCGGCGCGGACGTCGACAAGGTCCGCCGGGCCACCGAGCTCGTCCGCGAGCGCCGCCCCGACCTGCTCGTCGAGGGCCCGATCCAGTACGACGCCGCCGTGGACGCCGCGGTCGCCAAGACCAAGCTCCCCGGCTCCGAGGTCGCCGGCAAGGCCACGGTGCTGGTCTTCCCCGACCTCAACACCGGCAACAACACCTACAAGGCCGTGCAGCGGTCGGCCGGTGCGGTCGCGGTCGGCCCGGTGCTGCAGGGTCTGCGCAAGCCCGTCAACGACCTCTCCCGCGGCGCGCTGGTGCAGGACATCGTGAACACCGTCGCCATCACGGCCATCCAGGCGCAGGGCGAGCAGCCCAGCGAGCGCACCGAGCCCTGATGCGGCCGCCGGGGCCGGGGCACAGACGCCCCGGCCCCGGGCCCGTCAGGCATCCGCCGGCCCCCAGCCCCCAGTCCCCACACGGAAAGCCCCTCAGCCCTTCATGACTGCCAACGCCACCCGGGTCCTCGTCCTCAACTCCGGCTCCTCGTCCGTCAAGTACCAGCTGCTCGACATGGCCGACGGCTCCCGGCTGGCCGTCGGCCTCGTCGAGCGCATCGGCGAGCAGACCTCCCGCCTCGCGCACACCCCGCTGGCGACCGGCGGCGCCAAGCGCGAGACCACCGGCCCGATCGCCGACCACAAGGCCGCCCTGGAGGCCGTGGCCGCCGAGCTGGCCGCCGACGGGCTCGGCCTGGACTCCCCCGAGCTGGCCGCGATCGGCCACCGCGTCGTGCACGGCGGCAGCGAGTTCACCGAGCCGACCCTGATCACCGACGAGGTGCTGGCCCACATCGAGGCCCTGATCCCGGTCGCCCCGCTGCACAACCCGGCCAACGTCACCGGCATCCGCACCGCGCAGGCGCTGCGCCCGGACCTGCCGCAGGTGGCCGTCTTCGACACCGCGTTCCACACGACCATGCCGGAGTCCGCGGCCCGCTACGCGATCGACACCGCCACCGCCGACGCGCACATGATCCGCCGCTACGGCTTCCACGGCACCTCGCACGCCTACGTCTCCCGCGAGACGGCGAAGCTGCTCGGCAAGGACCCGTCCGAGGCCAACGTCATCGTGCTGCACCTGGGCAACGGCGCCTCGGCCTCGGCCGTGCGCGGCGGCCGCTGCGTGGACACCTCCATGGGTCTGACCCCGCTGGAGGGCCTGGTCATGGGCACCCGCTCCGGTGACCTCGACCCGGCCGTGATCTTCCACCTGGCGCGGAACGCCGGGATGTCCGTCGACGAGATCGACTCGCTCCTGAACAAGAAGAGCGGTCTGATCGGACTGTGCGGCGACAACGACATGCGCGAGATCCGCCGGCGCATCGACGAGGGCGACGAGCAGGCGCAGCTCGCCTTCGACATCTACGTGCACCGGCTGAAGAAATACATCGGCGCCTACTACGCGGTGCTCGGCAAGGTCGACGCCGTCGCCTTCACGGCGGGCGTGGGCGAGAACGCGGCCCCCGTGCGCGAGGCCGCCGTGGCGGGCCTGGAGGAGCTGGGCCTGGCCGTGGACCCGGCCCGCAACGCCGAGCGGTCCGGCGACGCCCGGCTGATCTCCCCGGACTCGGCCCGGGTCGCGGTCGCCGTGGTCCCCACCGACGAGGAGCTGGAGATCGCCACCCAGGCGTACGCGCTGGTCAGCTCTTGATCACCGCACGTTCCTCGGTCGTTCCCACAGCTCGAATATTCCGCTCCGAAACAAACCGATAGGATCTGCCCCATGCGCCGTTCCAAAATCGTCTGCACCCTGGGCCCCGCCGTCGACTCCTTCGACCAGCTGAAGACGCTGATCGAGGCCGGTATGAACGTGGCCCGTTTCAACATGAGCCACGGGTCCCACGCGGAGCACGAGGAGCGGTACCACCGCCTCCGCAAGGCCTCCGAGGAGACCGGCCGCCCCGTCGGCGTGCTGGCCGACCTCCAGGGCCCGAAGATCCGCCTGGAGACCTTCGCGGACGGCCCCGTCGAGCTGGTGCGCGGTGACGAGTTCACCATCACCACCGAGGACGTCCCCGGCGACAAGACCATCTGCGGCACGACCTACAAGGGCCTGCCCGGTGACGTCGTCAAGGGCGACCAGGTCCTGATCAACGACGGCAACGTCGAGCTGCGGGTCACCGAGGTCGACGGCCCGCGCGTGAAGACGATCGTCATCGAGGGCGGCGTCATCTCCGACCACAAGGGCATCAACCTGCCCGGCGCGGCGGTGAACGTCCCGGCGCTGTCCGAGAAGGACGTCGAGGACCTGAAGTTCGCGCTCGCGATGGGCTGCGACATGGTCGCGCTGTCCTTCGTCCGCGACGCCGCGGACGTCCGTGACGTCCACCGCGTCATGGACGCGGTCGGCCGCCGGGTCCCGGTCATCGCCAAGGTCGAGAAGCCGCAGGCCGTCGAGAACATGCACGAGGTCGTCATGGCCTTCGACGGTGTGATGGTGGCGCGCGGCGACCTGGCGGTGGAGTACCCGCTGGAGAAGGTCCCGATGGTGCAGAAGCGGCTCATCGAGATGTGCCGCCGCAACGCCAAGCCGGTGATCGTGGCGACCCAGATGATGGAGTCGATGATCACCAACTCGCGCCCCACGCGCGCCGAGGCGTCCGACGTCGCCAACGCGATCCTGGACGGCGCGGACGCGGTCATGCTGTCCGCCGAGTCCTCGGTCGGCGCCTACCCGATCGAGACCGTCAAGACGATGTCCCGCATCGTCGAGGCCGCGGAGCAGGAGCTGCTGTCGAAGGGCCTGCAGCCGCTGGTCCCCGGCAAGAAGCCGCGCACCCAGGGCGGTTCGGTCGCCCGCGCGGCCTGCGAGATCGCGGACTTCCTGGGCGGCAAGGCGCTCGTCGCCTTCACCCAGTCCGGTGACACGGCCCGCCGCCTGTCCCGCTACCGCACGGTCCAGCCGATCCTGGCCTTCACCACGGACGCCGCGACCCGCAACCAGCTGACCCTGAGCTGGGGCGTCGAGACCTACGTCGTGCCGCACGTGGACAACACGGACGCCATGGTCGACCTCGTCGACGCGGAGCTGCTGAAGCTCAAGCGCTACAACGAGGGCGACACCATGATCATCACGGCGGGCTCCCCGCCCGGCGTCCCCGGCACGACCAACATGGTGCGGGTGCACCACCTGGGCGGCGAGAACCGGTAGGTTCTGCCTCTCGCAGGTCGTACGGACAGACGCGACCGGGGCCGCCACTCTTCGGAGTGGCGGCCCCGGTCGTTTCCGCTGTCAGGAGTACGTGCCGTCCGTCAGGTACTGATGCAGGTTGGGGATGTGCAGCGTCCCGCCGAACTGGCCGGCCTGGCGGAGCTTCACGTTCGTGAAGAAGACGGGGATCGGCAGCTTCAGCCCCGGGATCATCGGGGGCAGGCTGCTCGGCGACTGGGTCGAGGGGATCAGCCCGAGCAGGTTGCCCTTCAACTCCTCGGTGTACAGGGTGACCTTGCCGCCCGTGACCGTGGAGGTCGTCCCGATACCGGCGACGTGGTACTCCTTGCCCTGGCTGTTGACGATCTGGTGCAGGTCCTTGATCGCGATCGAGTCCGCGGTGAACTTGAGGATGGACTTCTGCTGCCCGTTCACCGTGGTGATCTTCTTGACGCCCTCGTAGGTCAGCCCGTTGAGGGTGAGCCTGCTCGCTTCCAGGTACCAGGGCTGGTTCGGGAAGGCGTGGTGCTCGTTCTCGTCGACGACGGTGCCTTTGGGGCAGGGGGGCAGGGAATCCGAAGAGTCTGGGGTGGGGCTCGCCGAGGCGGAGGCGGACGGGCTCGCGCTCGGGGACGGGGACGCCGCGGCGGCGGGTTTGTCGGCCTGATGCCCGGACGGGGACGGAGACGGGGATGCGGAGGCCGACGGACTCGACGAAGCCGAAGGTGAGGCCGAAGGTGAGGCGGACGGGCTCGGCGCAGTCGGCGCCGCCTTCTTACCGCCTCCCGAGAGGATCTCGCCGAGCTTGGCACCGAGGCCGAGCGGGTCGAGCGGGTTGAACGCCTTGGTGGAGGGGGAGGCGGACGGGGACGGAGAGGCCGAGGGGGACGGCGAAGCATCCGCGCCCGGGGCCGGCTTCGCCGGAGGCGCGACGGGCTTGGCCGCATGGTCCGAACTTCCCTTGTCCGGACCGGCCTTGGCGGAGGCGGACGCGGAGGAAGACGGGGACGGCGACGCGGAGGGCGACGGCGAGGTCTCCGCACTCGGAGCACTCGGACTCGCATCGGCGTCGGGCGCAGTGGCGCACTGCGCGTCCCCGAAGGGCCGCGGCGCCGACGGCTTCGCCTGGGCCAGGGTGGGCGTGAGGCCCATGCCCATCAGCACGGCACTCGGCATGGCGACGAGGGCGACGGCCTTGCCGGCGGGCATGTGCAGGCGGGAGAGCAGGGGCTTACGGGGCGCCGCGTGGCGCGGGCCGGTTCTCGATTCGCCGGTCTCGTCAGTCGGCACGGGACGTCCCTTCACCTTCGTCCACGACCGCCTCCGGCGTGCCGGGCATCCAGGAGACACCGAGGCCGCCGCCGATCAGGGCGAGCAGAAAGCCCACGATGAAGGCCCCGAAGTTGGAGACGACCAGGGAGACCAGCCCGAGCAGGATCGCCGCGACGCCGGCGAACACCCGTGACTGCGGCTGGAACCACATGGTCAGGCCGAGCACGACCAGCAGCACCCCTATGATCAGCGAGCCCGCGCCGGCGGTCGTGGCCAGCCGGATGCTGAGGTCGCCCAACGTCACGGTCTGGTACGGGATGTACATGATCGGAAACCCGGCGAGCAGCGTCAACAGCCCGCCCCAGAAGGGGCGTCGGCCCCGCCAGTCCCAGAACGAACGGCGGGTGCGGCCGAGAGTGTCCATCAGCCGTGGTCGCGTTTCGGCGCTCATGGTGTACAGCTCCTCGGGACTGGCGAATCGGTGGTACGTGGGCACAGAACGGTAGGGGTACGGGGCGGTCAACGGTCGCCCCGTACCCGCGTGTTCAGCGCCTCAGTTCTTGCACTCGGCGTCGCCCATGCTTACGCCCATGTGCAGACCAGGCAGGGTGAACGTTCCGGCCGAGGTTGCCCAGGCCTTCTGGTCGACCTCGGTGAAGTCGACGCTCTGCGCCTGCTGGGCGAAGGAGCCCGGCACGTACGATCCGCGGCCGTTCTCACCCGGCTGCGCCGGGCCGGGGCCCTTGGTCGTACCGTCCACAGCAACGCCGATGTCGACCTGATGGAACGTGGCGTTGGCCTTCATGTCGCTCGCGTCGATGTAGAGCTTGGACGCCTGGACCTTGTCCTTGTCGCTGTTGCCGCCGTCTCCGGCCTTCAGCGTCATCGAGACCTTGCCCGCATTGAAGGGGAGCGGGATGGTGACCGCCTGACACAGAGCGGTGATCGTCGCGGACTCCAGACCGACCACCGCGACGGGCTGCGCGCCCTTCTTGGTCTGGTCCATCGCCCCGTACTGCACGAATCCCTCGCCATGCAGGCTCTTCGCAGTCACCTGGAACTGCTGCCCCGAAACGCTGAACGACGCCGCCAGCGCGCCCTGCGCTATCGCCACCCCGACCGCGGCGGAGGCCGCCACGCTGGGGACCATGACGACGGCGAACCGTCGCCATCTCGTCCCTCCACGAGCCTGGGATTTCATGACACATTCCTCCTTCTCGGACGTACATCTCCGGCACGGGCGGAAGGACCACTCGGTCCGGCCTCGTACCCCGGAGGGGAGAGCTGTTACGTCCTCGGGAAGGAGAGCGCCGTCGCATGACGGAGGCGCAACGCGCCCGACACACCGGCGATCACCCCCGAGCGACAACCAACGGCCACGCCTTCGCGCAACCCATGGGACAGGCACCGCCGTTGAGGCGGAGACCCCCCTGTCCCTGCTCGGTGGGGACCCACCCGCATGCACCGACCGGATGCCGGGCTGTACGAATGGACCGAGCGTGCGGCCGATCGTGGTGCATTACGGGCCGGGGCACAAGAGGTTCATTACTAGCGAGTAACGGGCCGATAACCACGGGATGCCCGGAGCGCATCAAGCACCCACCAGAGCGCGCCGCTCCGTGTTCACGAACAAGCGGAGGAAAAAGAAAAACCCGGGCGAATGCCCGGGCTCTTCTTACTGGCAGTAACTACGCCCCCGATTGCCAAGTTTTGGCAAAGCGCGGCGTCTGTGCCGTGTGTGACACAGGTGTCAGAACAGTGCGCGCGACAGCGCGGTGCGCGCGGCCGACACCCGCGGGTCGTCCGGGCCGATCACCTCGAACAGTTCCAGCAGCCGCACACGGGCGGCGTCGCGGTCCTCGCCGAAGGTCCGCCTGACGGTGTCGATGAGCCGCCCGAAGGCGTCCTCGACGTGCCCGCCCACGAGGTCGAGGTCCGCAGCGGCGATCTGCGCCGACACGTCGCCCGGCGCATCGGCGGCCGCCTTGCGCACCTCCTGGGCGTTCATCCCCTGGACGCGCTGCAGGAGTTCGGCCTGGGCGAGGCCCAGCTTGGCCTCGGGGTTGGCGGGGTCGTCGGCCAGCACGTTCCGGTACGCGCGGACGGCGCCGCCGAGGTCACCGGCATCCAGGGCGTCGTGCGCGGCACCCAGTGCGGCGTCGTACGGGCTCGCAGGGGCCTGAGGAGCGGGGGCGGCCTCACCCTCGGCACCCGGCTCGACGGGCGCGCCGACGATGCCGAAACGCTGCTCGGCAACGGCGATCAGCTGCTCCAGCACCTCACGGACCTGGGCCTCGGGGGCCGCGCCCTGGAAGAGGGGCAGGGCCTGGCCGGCCACGACCGCGAAGACGGCCGGGATGGACTGCACGCCGAACTGCTGGAAGAGCAGCTGGTTGGCCTCGACGTCCACCTTGGCCAGGACGAACCGCCCGCGGTACTCCGCGGCGAGGCGCTCCAGCATGGGGCCGAGCTGCTTGCACGGCTCGCACCAGTCGGCCCAGAAGTCGATGACGACGGGCACTTCGGCGGAGCGCTGGAGGACGTCGGCCTCAAAGCCGGCCTCGGTGGCATCGAACACCAGGGGCCCCGCGGAGGCGGGCACACCGCCGTGGCGGGCGGCGTCGGCACGCGCCTGCTCCGCCTTCTGCTTGGCTTCCCCGGCCGCCTTCACCGCGGCGAGGTCGACCACTCCACTCATGGACATGTTCCGTGGCTGCATGGCCCTATCCTCCCCCCTCCACGCGGCGAATCGGAAAAGTACGCTGACGCCGGGTCCCCACCTGGCGTCGTTGGTTGTCGCTCTTACGCTACGAGCCGTAGCGTAACTCCCTCCCCCGGAGCCACGGCAAGCGTTTCGACGAATCGTGATCTGGGTCATACGCAGAGCCCTACTGGGCGGTAAGGTCACCGTCATGCCCTCCATCCCCACCCGTCGCACCGGTCGCCCGCGCAGCGCGGAGGCGGACCGCGCGATCCTGGACGCGACACGGGCGGCCCTGGTGGAACTGGGCTGGGGCAAGCTCACGATGGGCGACGTGGCGGCCCGCGCCGGAGTCGCGAAGACGACCCTCTACCGCCGCTGGGCCGGCAAGAACGAACTGGTCGTGGACGCGGTGGCGGCGCTCTTCGACGAGCACCTGGAACTCCCGGACCGGGGCAGCCTCCAGGCGGACGTGGAGGGCGTGGTGCTGCAGTTCGCGTCCCTGCTGGAACGCCCGGAGACGAAGACGGCGTTGATGGCGGTGGTGGCGGAGTCGACGAGGGATGCGGCCCTCCGCGACCGCATCCGCTCGGCGATCGTCGACCGCCAGAAGTCCCTGGTCCTGATCGGCCGGGCCCGCGCCCAGACCCGCGGCGAACTCCCCCACGAACCGGACGAGACCCAGGCGGCCCGCAACGCGGACCTCATCTTCGACGTGATCGCGGGCGCGGTGGTGCACCGCACGCTGGTCAGCGCGGAACCGGTGGACGAGGAGTGGGCACGGGGGTTCGCGGCGCTGGTGGTGGGCGGGCTGACGGCGGGGTAAAGCTTCCGACAGCAAAAACCCTCACTTTCAAGCCCCGAAAGTGAGGGTTTCCGCTGTCGGTGCCATCTGAGGCGTCAGAACCCCGCCGGCTCCACGTACACCCCCCACTCCTCCCGCAGCACGTCGCAGATCTCCCCCAGCGTGGCCTCGGCCCGCACCGCGTCCAGCATCGGGGCGATCATGTTGGAGCCGTCCCGCGCGGCGGCCAGCATCGCGTCCAGGGAGGCGCGGACCTTCACGTCGTCCCGCTCCGCCTTCCGGGCGCCCAGCGCGCGCACCTGCTCGCGCTCCACCTCGTGGCTGACCCGGAGGATCTCCAGGTCGCCCGTCACCGAGCCCTCGTGGCAGTTGACGCCCACCACGCGCTTGGCGCCCTTCTCCAGGGACTGCTGGTAGCGGAAGGCGCTCTCGGCGATCTCGCCCGTGAACCAGCCGTCCTCGATGCCGCGCAGGATGCCGGAGGTCACCGGGCCGATGGGGTGCTTGCCGTCGGGGTGCGCCCGCAGGCCACGCTCCTTGATCTGGTCGAAGATCTTCTCGGCATCCGCCTCGATGCGGTCCGTCAGCTGCTCCACGTACCACGAACCGCCCAGCGGGTCCGCGACGTTGGCGACGCCGGTCTCCTCCATCAGGACCTGCTGCGTGCGCAGCGCGATCTCCGCGGCCTGCTCGCTCGGCAGGGCGAGGGTCTCGTCCAGGGCGTTGGTGTGGAGGGAGTTGGTGCCGCCGAGCACCGCCGCCAGGGCCTCGACGGCCGTGCGCACCACGTTGTTGTACGGCTGCTGTGCCGTGAGCGAGACGCCCGCGGTCTGGGTGTGGAAGCGCAGCCACTGCGCCTTCTCCGTCTGCGCGCCGTAGGCCTCCTTCATCCAGCGCGCCCAGATCCTGCGCGCCGCGCGGAACTTGGCGATCTCCTCGAAGAAGTCGACGTGGGCGTCGAAGAAGAAGGAGAGGCCCGGGGCGAAGACGTCCACGTCCAGGCCGCGGCTCAGGCCCAGTTCGACGTAGCCGAAGCCGTCGGCCAGCGTGTAGGCGAGCTCCTGCGCGGCCGTCGCACCCGCCTCGCGGATGTGGTAACCGGAGACGGAGAGCGGCTTGTAGGCGGGGATGGACGTGGCGCAGTGCTCCATCAGGTCGCCGATCAGGCGCAGGTGGGGCTCGGGCGGGAAGAGCCACTCCTTCTGCGCGATGTACTCCTTGAAGATGTCCGTCTGGAGCGTGCCGTTGAGGACGGACGGGGCCACGCCCTGGCGCTCCGCCGCGACCAGGTACATACAGAAGGCGGGGACGGCCGGGCCGCTGATCGTCATGGAGGTGGTGACGTCGCCCAGGGGGATGTCCTTGAAGAGGACCTCCATGTCCGCCGCCGTGTCGATGGCGACGCCGCAGTGGCCGACCTCGCCGAGCGAGCGCGGGTCGTCGGAGTCGCGGCCCATGAGGGTGGGCATGTCGAAGGCCACCGACAGTCCGCCGCCGCCGTTGGCGAGGATCATCTTGTAGCGCTCGTTGGTCTGTTCGGCGTTGCCGAAGCCCGCGAACTGGCGGATGGTCCACGTGCGGCCGCGGTAGCCCGTGGCGTACAGGCCTCGGGTGAAGGGGTACTCGCCGGGCCAGCCGATGCGTTCGAAGCCCTCGTACGCGTCCCCCGGGCGGGGGCCGTAGACCGGGTCGACCTCGTCCCCGGAGAGCGTGGTGAAGTCGGCATCCCGCTTGCGGGAGGCGTCGTACCGCGCCTGCCAGCGGTTGCGCCCCGCCTCGATGCCTGCTGCGTCCATGGGTGTCGCCCAACCTCTCCGCGCCCCGTCGCGCGTCCGCTCGGGCCGCCGCCTCGTGAGCAGTCGGCCAGATTTACTAGGACGTCCTACTAAATCGTCGCGCAAGAGTGCCCCGAACACAAGAGGTGTCGTGTTCGGGGCAGGTGTGTCGTGCGGGGTGCGGGGGATCAGGCCGCGGCCTGGACCGCCTCCGCGGCCACCAGCGGCTCCAGCTCACGGCTGACCTTGCGCTCCACGAAGAACGCGGCGGTCGGGATGGTGCCCGCGATCAGCACCCACACCAGCTTGCCGAACGGCCACTTCGCCTTGGAGCCCATGTCGAAGGCGAGGACCAGGTACAGGACGTAGAGCCAGCCGTGCGCGATGCCGACGATGCTGACGAAGCCGCTCGCACCGTCCACGGTCAGCAGGTACTTGGCGATGACGCCGAGCGTCAGGAGGACCAGCAGCACGCCGGTGACGTACGCCATCACGCGGTAGCGGGTCAGCACGTTCTTCTTCACTGGAGGGTTCCTCGCATCGGGATCTCGGACTGCCGTCCGTCGAGCGTATCCGTATGTTCCGGGGCGATCTTCGCCGCCCCCGCCGTGTCGCTCAGGCCTCGGCGGACCCGTCCTCGTCGGGATCCGCGAAGTCCTTCACCGCCACGCGCAGCGGCCGCAGGACGTCGAAGATCTGCCCGCACTCCTCCGCGTCGTAGACGCCCAGGCCGAAGTCCATCGCCATCAGGTCGCGCGTCGCGGACTCCACGACCTCCCGCCCCTTGTCGGTGATCGAAGCGAGCGTGCCGCGGCCGTCGTTGGGGTTCGGGCGCTTGTCCACCAGACCGGCCGTGACCAGGCGGTCGACGGTGTTGGTGACGGACGTGGGGTGCACCATCAGCCGCTCGCCGATCTTCGACATCGGCAGCTCGCCGGCCTTGCTGAACGTCAGCAGCACCAGCGCCTCGTAGCGGGCGAAGGTCAGGCCGTACGGCTTGACGACCGCGTCGACCTGACCCAGCAGGATCTGGTGGGCGCGCATGATCGAGGTGATCGCGGCCATGGAGGGCACGGCCCCCCAGCGCTGCTTCCACAGCTCGTCGGCACGGGCGATGGGGTCGAAGGGGAGACTGAGCGGTTTGGCCACGGGCCCGAGCCTAGCGGGGCTGCGCCCCGTTTAGGGGCGCGGGGCTGTTGACATGTGCGGCTCCGCCGCGTGGGCGCGAGCAACCACGACGTGCCCGCAGTCGAGGTTCTCGGGGCTGCGCCCCGGACTTCCTGGGTGGTGCGTCGGCTGCGGGCCGGCGGGGGCCGGTCGCGCAGTTCCCCGCGCCCCTACGGGGCGGCCAGGTACCGCTCGACCGTCTCGACCTTCGACGTCAGCCCGTCCGTCACGCCCGGGCGGATGTCCGCCTTGAGGACGAGCGAGACCCGGCCGCAGCGCGCCTCGACGGCGGCGACGGCGCGCTTGACGACGTCCATGACCTCGTCCCACTCGCCCTCGACGGACGTGAACATCGCGTCCGTACGGTTCGGCAGGCCCGATTCGCGCACGACGCGCACCGCGTCGGCCACGTACTCGCCGACGTCCTCGCCCACGCCCAGCGGGCTCACGGAGAAGGCGACGATCATGCGTTGACCACACCTTCCTTGCGGGCGCGGGCGGCGATGACGCTCGCCTCGCCCTCGCGGCGCAGCATGCGGTCGCCGAAGAAGCCGCCGGTGGGCAGCACGGAGAGGACGAAGTAGAGGGCGGCGCGCTTCAGCGGCCACTTCGCCTTGTTCCAGGCGTCGATCCAGAAGATCACGTAGAGGATGAAGAGGATGCCGTGCACCGCGCCCATCACCGGCACCGCATTGAAGTCGGTGGTCCGCTTGAGGATCGAGCAGACGAGCAGGAGCAGGAAGGAGACGGCCTCCGGGGCGGAGACCAGTCGGAGCCGGCGCAGAGATTCGGCGGTCTTGATGTCCACGGGGGCGCACCTTCGGTCGCAGTGTCGGATCGGTCACCGCTTGTGACGGCATTCACAAGCGGTTCCCCATTGTCGCAGCCCGGAAATCGATCACACGATCCGGGTCCGGTACGGGATCCGGTACGGGATCCGGTACGGGATGCACCGGGAGCCGCTGGGGCCCACGGGCCTGTTCGAGCGGTATGTCCTGCCGATAGCGTCTGCCGCGTGGCTCAGTTTCGGCTCCAGGGGAGCAAGGTTCTCGCTGTCGACATGGCAGGTGATGCGGTCAAGGCCAAGAACGGCTCGATGGTCGCGTACGAGGGCGAGATGACGTTCAAGAAGATGACCGGCGGAGGCGATGGCCTGCGCGGCATGGTGACGCGCCGGCTCACCGGCGAGCAGATGGAAGTGATGGAGGTGAAGGGCCACGGCACCTGCTACTTCGCCGACCGGGCGAGCGAGATCAACCTCGTGGCACTGCACGGCGAGACGCTGTACGTCGAGTCGAGCAATCTGCTCTGCACCGACGCCGCCCTGCGCACCGGCACCACGTTCACCGGCCTGCGCGGCGCCTCGCAGGGCAACGGCTTCTTCACGACGACCGTCGAGGGCACGGGCCTGGCGGCGATCCTCTCCGACGGCACGGCGATCGCCCTGCGGGTGACGCCGCAGACGCCCCTGCAGGTCGACCCGGGCGCGTACATCGCGCACACCGGCAGCCTCCGCCAGCACTTCCAGTCCGGCGTGAACTTCCGCACGTTCATCGGCGAGGGCTCGGGCGAGGCGTTCCAGATACGTTTCGAGGGCGACGGGCTCGTCTACGTCCAGCCCAGCGAGCGGAACACGATCGGCGGTGACCTCTGATGCCGTTCCGGCTTCTGAACTCGCGCATGGTCGAGGCCCAGGTGCTGCCCGGGCAGCGGCTGTTCAGCCAGCGCGGGGCGATGCTCGCCTACCGCGGCGACGTCTCCTTCACCCCGAGCATCGCCGGCGGCCAGGGCGGCGTGATGGGGATGATCGGCCGCCGGGTGGCGAACGAGGCCACGCCGCTGATGACCGTCGAGGGTCACGGCACGGTGATGTTCGGCCACGGCGGCCACCACTGCCATGTGATCGAACTGTCCGGCGAGACGCTGTACGTGGAGGCCGACCGGCTGCTCGCCTTCGACGGCACGCTGCAGCAGGGCACGATGTTCATGGGGTCGCAGGGCGGCGTGATGGGCATGGTGCGCGGCCAGGTGACCGGGCAGGGCCTGTTCACCACCACCCTCCGAGGGCACGGCGCCGTCGCGGTGATGGCGCACGGCGGCTTCATCGAGCTGCCGATCGTGCCGGGCCGCCCGGTGCACGTGGACCCGCAGGCCTACGTGGCGCACCGCGGCGACGTGCGCAACAAGCTGTCCACGGCGCTCGGTTGGCGCGAGTTCGTGGGCCGCGGCTCGGGCGAGGCGTTCCAGCTGGAGCTGTCGGGCAGCGGCACGGTGTACGTCCAGGCGTCGGAGGAAAAGCTGTGAACGGTCCCATGAGCAACCCCGGTCACGGGCCCGTCGTACACGACGCGCACTCCCTGCCCGCGAACGACAACGTCAATCCGTACGCCTTCTCCGTGGACCTCGACGGGCAGTGGTTCCTGCAGAAGGGGAAGATGATCGCCTACTACGGGCACATCGACTTCCACGGCATCGGCCACGGCCCGCTGGACCGGCTGATCGCGGCCTGCTTCCACTCCCCGCTGCACGCCGCGGACTGGGTGGTGGCCGAGGGCCGCGGCAAGATGCTGCTCGCGGACCGCTCGTTCGACGTCAACTCCTACGACCTGGAAGACGGCAACCTCACGGTGCGCTCGGGGAACCTGCTGGCCTTCCAGCCGACGCTGGCGCTGAAGCAGTCGATCGTCCCCGGCTTCCTGACGCTCATCGGCACTGGCAAGTTCGTCGCCGCCTCCAACGGCCCGGTCGTCTTCGCCGAGCCGCCAATCCGGGTGGATCCGCAGGCGCTGGTGGGCTGGGCGGACTGCCCGTCGCCGTGCCACCACTACGACCACCACTACCTGCGCGGGGTCATGGGCGGGGTGCGGCGGCTGACCGGGCTCGGGGGCACCTCGGGCGAGGAGCACCAGTTCGAGTTCACCGGCGCGGGTACGGTGCTGCTGCAGTCGACCGAGCAGCTGATGGAGGAGCGGGCCGTCGGCGAGGAGGCGCCGGAGCAGGAGGGCGTACCGCACGCACATCCGGGTAACCACGGAAACCAGCCAATGAACCCGCGGCTGCCGGGCCAGCTGGGGGACCTCCAGCGCCGCTTCGGGCTGTGAGCGGTACTCTGCGGAGTGTGACGGTCGAACGCTTGACCTCTCCCTCTCGTTATTAATTAAACATTCAACTTCTTAGGTAGAATCCATTCATGGACACCGAGGACACCCAGGACAACGGCACCCGCTGGCTCACCGACGAGGAGCAGCGCGCCTGGCGCACTCACCTGGACGTGAGCCGGCTCCTGATGCACCAGCTCGAACGGGACCTGCAGCCGTTCGGCCTCACCAACAACGACTACGAGATCCTGGTCAACCTCTCGGAGTCGAAGGACCACCGCATGCGGATGAGCGATCTCGCGACCGCCACCCTGCAGTCCAAGAGCCGGCTCTCCCACCAGATCACGCGCATGGAGAACGCGGGGCTGGTGCGGCGGGAGAACTGCGAGTCGGACCGCCGCGGGCTGTTCGCGGTCCTCACGGACCACGGGTGGGAGACCATGCGGAAGGTGGCGCCGCACCATGTCGCCTCGGTGCGGCAGCACTTCATCGATCTGCTGTCGGCGGAGGAGCTCAAGGCCCTTCACGCTTCGCTGACTCCGGTGGCGCAGCATCTGCGGTCGACGCGGGGGCGTGTGTAGGGGGTTGAGGCCCCGGTCCCGCCCTTTCGCCGTTTCCTGGGGGCACGCCCCCAAGCCCCCTTGTGGCTGCGGGCCGGCTGTGGCTGGTCGCGCAGTTCCCCGCGCCCCTTACGGGGCGCCACTGGCGAAAGGAAGGGTGGGACCGGGGCCTACTCCCCCGTCAGCCCAGCCACCAGCTCGTCCGCAGCCGTGTACGGGTCCAACTCACCATTCACCACCCGCTCGGCCAGAGCGGGAAGATGCCGGTCCCCCCGCAGATCCCCGATCCGCTCCCGCAGCGCCGTGACGGCAATGGTCTCGACCTCGTGCGCGGCCCGCCGTCGGCGCCGGTCCGCGAGGACGTCCCGTTCCTCCATCCACGCCCGGTGCTTCTCGAGCGCCTCGACGACCTCGTCGATGCCCTCGCCGCGCGCGGCGACCGTCTTGACGATCGGCGGGCGCCAGTCGCCCGCCGCCCTGGCCTCGCCCAGGCCCAGCATGTGGTTGAGCTCGCGCGCCGTCGCGTCCGCGCCGTCCCGGTCGGCCTTGTTGACGACGTACACGTCACCGATCTCCAGGATGCCCGCCTTCGCGGCCTGGATGCCGTCGCCCATCCCGGGCGCCAGCAGCACCACGGACGTGTCCGCCTGCGAGGCGATCTCCACCTCCGACTGCCCGACGCCGACCGTCTCGACGAGCACCACCTCGCACCCGGCCGCGTCCAGGACGCGGATCGCCTGCGGGGCGGCCCACGCAAGGCCGCCGAGGTGGCCGCGGGTGGCCATGGAGCGGATGTAGACGCCCGGGTCCGAGGCGTGCTCGGACATCCGGACCCGGTCGCCCAGCAGCGCACCGCCCGAGAAGGGCGAGGACGGGTCCACGGCCAGCACCCCGACCCGCTTGCCCATCCGGCGGTAGGCGGTCACCAGGGCCGAGGTCGAGGTGGACTTTCCGACGCCCGGCGAGCCGGTGAGCCCGACGACGTACGCACCGCCCGTCAACGGGGCGAGCGCCGCCATCACTTCGCGCAGTTGCGGCGACGCCCCCTCCACCAGTGAGATCAGCCGGGCCACGGCACGCGGCCGGCCCTCCCGTGCCTGCTCGACCAGTGCGGGGACGTCCGCCATGGCTGCTCCGTTCCGTCGGATCCGTGGGTTCGGAAGGTCAGTTGCCCGGTACCCGGATGATCAGCGCATCGCCCTGGCCGCCGCCACCGCACAGCGCCGCCGCGCCCACGCCGCCGCCGCGCCGCTTCAGTTCCAGCGCGAGGTGCAGCACGATACGGGCGCCGGACATGCCGATGGGGTGGCCGAGTGCGATGGCCCCGCCGTTGACGTTCACCTTTTCCGGGGAGACCCCGAGATCCTTCATTGACTGCACGGCGACGGCCGCGAACGCCTCGTTGATCTCGATGAGATCGAGGTCCGCGACGCCGAGGCCCTCCTTGCCCAGCGCGTGGTTTATGGCGTTGGAGGGCTGGGACTGCAGGGAGTTGTCGGGGCCGGCCACGTTGCCGTGGGCGCCGATCTCGGCGATCCACTCCAGGCCCAGCTCCTCGGCCTTGGCGCGGCTCATCACGACCACGGCGGCGGCGCCGTCGGAGATCTGCGAGGACGTGCCGGCGGTGATGGTGCCGTCCTTGGCGAAGGCGGGGCGGAGCTTGCCGAGCGACTCGGCCGTGGTCTCCGGGCGGATGCCCTCGTCCTTGCTGAAGAGCACGGGCTCGCCCTTGCGCTGCGGGATCTCCACAGGGGTGATCTCCGCCTCGAAGAGGCCGTTCTTCTGGGCGGCGGCCGCGCGCTGGTGGGAGAGGGCGGCGAACTCGTCCTGCTCGGGGCGGCGGAGGCCCAGGCGGGTGTTGTGCTTCTCGGTGGACTCGCCCATGGCGATGTTCTCGAAGGCGTCGGTCAGGCCGTCGTGGGCCATGGCGTCGAGCATCTCGACGGCGCCGTACTTGTAGCCCTCGCGGGACTTGGGGAGCAGGTGCGGGGCGTTGGTCATCGACTCCTGGCCACCGGCCACGACGATGTCGAACTCCCCTGCGCGGATGAGCTGGTCGGCCAGCGCGATGGCGTCCAGCCCCGACAGACATACCTTGTTGATCGTCAGCGCCGGCACGTTCATCGGGATGCCGGCCTTGACTGCCGCCTGGCGCGCGGGAATCTGCCCGGCGCCGGCCTGGAGCACCTGCCCCATGATCACGTACTGCACCTGGTCGCCGCCGATGCCGGCGCGGTCGAGCGCGGCCTTGATGGCCACGCCGCCGAGGTCGGCCGCGGAGAACGAGCGCAGCGAGCCCAGCAGCCTCCCCATGGGCGTCCGGGCGCCCGCGACGATCACTGAGCTGGCTGCGGTTTTTCCGTTCGTACCGGACATGGGCGCGACCCCTTCGAGCGGAGGAGGTTAACGATGGTTTCCGTCAATGTACTGACGGGTTGCCTCCGGGTCACCGGGCGGAAGATGTGATCGCGCGCACGTTGCGTGACGGTGCGTGCGAGCGGTGCACTGGACCCATGCTGACGCGTATCGACCACATCGGGATCGCCTGCTTCGACCTCGACAGGACTGTCGAGTTCTACCGTGCCACGTACGGCTTCGAGGTGTTCCACACCGAGGTCAACGAGGAGCAGGGCGTCCGCGAGGCCATGCTGAAAATCAATGGGACCTCCGACGGCGGGGCCTCCTACCTGCAGCTGCTGGAGCCGACCCGGGAGGACTCCGCGGTCGGCAAGTGGCTGGCGAAGAACGGCGAGGGCGTCCACCACATCGCCTTCGGCACCGCCGACGTGGACGGCGATGCGGAGGCGATCCGCGGCAAGGGGGTCCGGGTGCTCTACGACGAGCCGCGCCGCGGATCCATGGACTCCCGCATCACCTTCCTGCACCCCAAGGACTGTCACGGCGTGCTGACGGAACTGGTCACCTCCGCGCCCCGCCCCGCGGCGGAGCACTGACCCTCCCCTTCCCCGGCCGGTAGAGTGCAGGTCCGGCCGGGTACGGGTGGGCCCCGGGCCGGGCTGTACCGATGATCTGACACCATTTCTTCGGAAGGGCGGGCTCCGGGTTCCACCACGACACATGACGGGGCCGGCCGCCGACGCGACCAGGGGACGGATGGACCGCGCTGTGCGGGGCTACGAGCGCCAGGAGAGTCAACGGGCCGAGGCCGACCACCTCTCGAAGTTCGAGGCCGAGATGGAGCGGCTGAAGACCGAGCGGGAGAAGGCGGTCCAGCACGCCGACGACCTCGGCTACCAGGTCGAGGTGCTGCGCGCCAAGCTCCACGAGGCGCGCCGCAACCTCGCCCACCGTCCTGCCTACGACACGGGCGACATCGGCTACCAGGCCGAACAGCTGCTGCGCAACGCGCAGATCCAGGCCGAGCAGCTGCGCAGCGACGCCGAGCGCGAGGTGCGCGAGGCCCGCGCCCAGACGCAGCGGCTGCTGCAGGAGCACGCCGAGCGGCAGGCGCGCATGGAGGGCGAGCTGCACGCCGAGGCGGTGGCCCGCAGGCAGCGGCTGGACGAGGAGCTCAACGAGCGCCGCCAGACCGTCGAGTCGCACGTCAACGAGAACGTGGCCTGGGCCGAGCAGCTGCGCTCGCGCACCGAGGCGCAGGCCCGTCGGCTGCTGGACGAGTCCCGGGCGGAGGCCGAGCAGTCGCTGGCGGCCGCCCGTACCGAGGCCCAGGTGCTGACCGAGCAGGCCCGCGGCCGGCTCGGGGCGGCCGCCGAGGAGGCCCGCGCCGAAGCCGAAGCGATCCTGCGCCGGGCCCGTACCGACGCCGAGCGGCTGCTGGCCGCCGCCTCCGCGCAGGCGCAGGAGGCCACCGACCACGCCGAGCGGCTGCGCACCGCCGCCGGCACCGAGAGCGACCAGGCCCGTACGGCCTCGGCGGAGCTGACGCGCACCGCCGAGGCGCGGATGCAGGAGGCCGACACGGCGCTGCGCGAGGCGCGGGCCGAGGCCGAGAAGGTGCTCGCCGAGGCGAAGGAGGCCGCGGCCAAGCGGCTGTCCGAGGCCGAGTCGGACAACGAGCAGCGCACCCGTACCGCCCGGGCGGAGATCGCCCGGCTGGTGAGCGAGGCCACCAAGGAGTCCGAGGCCCTGCGGGCCGAGGCGCAGCAGCTGCGCGACGACGCGGCCGCCGCGGCCGAGCGGGCCCTGGCCGAGGCCACCGAGAAGGCCCGCAGCGCCGTCGCCGAGGACTCGGCGGCCCAGCTGGCCAAGGCCGCGCGCACGGCCGAGGAAGTGCTGTCCAAGGCGACCGAGGACGCGCAGGCGACCACCAAGGCGGCCGCCGCGGAGGCCGAGCGGATCCGCAAGGAGGCGGAGGCCGAGGCCGCGCGGCTGCGCGAGGAGGCCGCGGACACCGCCGAGCAGCTCAAGGGCGCCGCGCAGGACGACACCAAGGAGTACCGGGCCAGGACGGTCGAGCTCCAGGAGGA
Source organism: Streptoverticillium reticulum (assembly GCF_047456005.1). Lineage (NCBI taxonomy): Bacteria > Bacillati > Actinomycetota > Actinomycetes > Kitasatosporales > Streptomycetaceae > Streptomyces > Streptoverticillium reticulum. The sequence continues at coordinate 2,798,475 of NZ_CP179755.1, forward strand.
GGCGCGGCGGCTGCGCGGCGAGGCCGAGCAGCTGCGGTCCGAGGCCGTGGCCGAGGGCGAGCGCATCCGGGGCGAGGCCCGCCGCGAGGCGCTGCAGCAGATCGAGGAGGCGGCCAGCACCGCCGAGGAGCTGCTGGCCAAGGCCAAGGCGGATGCCGAGGAGACGCGCGGCGCCGCGACCGCGGACGGCGAGCGGCTGCGCGCCGAGGCGGCCGAGCGGGCCGCGGCCCTGCGCAAGCAGGCCGAGGAGGCCCTGGAGCAGGCCCGCGCCGAGGCCGAGGAGATGGCCGAGGAGGCCGAGGACCACTCCGAGCGCACCCGCGCCGAGGCCGCCGAGGCCGCGCGGCAGCTGCGCGAGGACGCCGAGCGGGCCGCGGAGGCGCGCCGTGCGGAGGCCGACGCCGAGCTGACGCGCCTGCACACCGAGGCCGAACAGCGCGTGGAGGCCGCCGAGTCGGCGCTGCGCGACGCCCGTGCGGAGGCCGAGCGGCTGCGCCGGGAGGCGGCCGAGGAGGCGGAGCGGCAGCGGACGGAGGCCGCCGAGCGGGCCCGTGCGCTGCAGGCGCAGGCCGAGGAGGAGTCCGAGCGGCTGCGTGCCGAGGCGGCGGAGGAGGCGTCCGCCTCCCGTGCCGAGGGCGAGGAGGCCGGTGCGCGGCTGCGCAGCGAGGCCGGTGCGGAGGCGGAGCGGCTGCGCGCCGAGGCGCAGGAGACCGCGGACCGGATGCGGGCCGAGGCGAACGCGGCGGCCGAGCGCACCGCGGCCGAGGCCGCGGAGGCGCTGGCGGCCGCCCAGGAGGAGGCCGCGCGGCGCCGCCGGGAGGCCGAGGAGACGCTCGGGGACGCCCGTACGGAGGCGCAGGCCGAGCGCGAGGCGGCGCGCGAGCAGAGCGAGGAGCTGCTGGCGTCGGCGCGCAAGCGGGTCGCGGAGGCGCAGGAGGAGGCGCGGGAGCTGGTCGAGGAGGCCGAGCAGCGCGCTGCGGAGCTGCTGGCCGCCGCCGAGCAGACCGCCCAGCAGGTGCGGGATTCCGTCGCCGGGCTGCACGAGCAGGCCGAGGAGGAGATCGCGGGCCTGCGCTCGGCCGCCGAGCACAATGCCGAACGGACCGTCACCGAGGCCCAGATCGAGGCCGACCGGGTCCGTGCCGAGGCCTACGCCGAACGCGAGCGCGCCGACGAGGACGCGTCCCGCACCCGCACCGAGGCCGCGGCGCTGCGTGCCGAGGCCGAGGCCGAGGCCGAGCGGCTGCGCGCCGAGGCGGCCGCCACGGTCGACCAGGCCCGCGAGGCGGCGGGTGCGCTGCGCGCAGACGCCGCGAGCCAGGCCGACGAGCTCGTCGCCGAGGGCAGGGCCGAGGCCCAGCGCCTGACGGCCGAGGCCGAGCAGACCCTCGACCAGGCGCGCGAGGCCGCGAACGCCCACCGCACGGAGGCGGCCGCGCAGGCGGACGAGCTCATCGCCGAGGGTGCGGCGGAGGCCCAGCGCCTGATCACCGAGGCCGAAGGCGCGCTGGAGCAGGCCCGGGACGACGCGGACCGGCTGCGCGCGGAAGCCGCGAAGACGGTCGACGACGCCCGCGAGGCCGCAGGCGTCCTGCGCACCGAAGCCGCAGGCCAGGCGGACGAACTCATCGCCGAAGGCAAGGCCGAGGCCCAGCGCCTCGTCACCGAGGCCGAGGCCGCGCTGGAGCAGGCCCGCGACGACGCGGACCGGCTGCGCGCCGAGGCCGCGAAGACGGTCGACGACGCCCGCGAGGCCGCAGGCGTCCTGCGCACCGAAGCCGCAGGCCAGGCGGACGAACTCATCGCCGAAGGCAAGGCCGAGGCCCAGCGCCTCGTCACCGAGGCCGAGGCCGCGCTGGAGCAGGCCCGCGAGGACGCGGAGGCCCTCCGGGCCGAGGCGGCGCGGACCGTGGACCAGGCGCGCAAGGACGCCGACGGGCACCGGGCCGAGGCCGAGGAGCAGGCCGAGCAGGCGCTGGAGGAGGCCGCCGCGGAGGCGGACCGGCTGCGCGCCGAGGCCGAGCGGCTGGTGTCGGACGCGTCCGCGCGGGCCCAGCAGATGCGTACGGACGCCTCCGACGCGCTGGCGGCCGCCGAGCAGGACGCGTCCCGCACCCGGGCCGAGGCCCGCGAGGACGCCAACAGGATGCGGGCCGACGGGCACGCCGAGGCCGAACGCATCGTCAACGAGGCGGCGGAGCTGACCTCTTCGGCGCAGGACGACGCCGACCTCATCGTCGCCACGGCCAAGGAGGAGGCCGAGGGCCACCGCGCCGAGGCCGCGCAGCAGGCCGAGGAGCTGCTCACCGAGGCGGGCCGGCAGGCCGACGCGCGCCGCGCGGAGGCCGAGGGCCAGGCGGAGCGCACCGTGGCCGCGGCGAACGCGGAGGCGGAGCGGCTGCGGGCCGACGGCGCGCGGGCGCTGGACGAGGCCCGTGAGGCGGCCGACGGCCTGCGGGCCGAGGGCGCCGAGGCCCTGGAGGCCGCCCGCCGCGAGGCGGAGCGCGCCCTGGACGAGGCCCGCGAGGCCGCGGGCACCCGCCGTGCGGAGGCCGCCGAGCAGGCGGATGCGCTCGTGCGGGAGGCCACGGCCGAGGCCGAGCGGATGGCCACGGAGGCCGCGGAGGCGCTGGCGGCGGCGCAGGAGAACGCCAACAGCACCCGTGCGGACTCCGCGCGCATCAAGGCCGACGCCGTCCAGGAGGCGGAGCGGCTGCGCGCCGAGGCGCGGGCCGAGGGCGAGCGGACGGTCGACGAGGCGCGGGACGCCGCCGCCCAGCGGCGCACCGAGGCCGCCGAGCAGGCGGACGCGCTCATCGCCAAGGCCCAGGAGGAGGCCGTCCTCACGGCCACCGTGGCCGAGGAGCAGGCCGACACGATGGTCGCCGCGGCCCGCAAGGAGGCCGAACGGATCGTCAAGGAGGCCGCCGGCGAGGGCAACGCCCTGGTGGAGCAGGCCCGTACGGACGCCAACACCCTGCTCGCCGAGGCGCGCGGGGACGCGACGGCCATAAGGGACCGGGCCGAGGAGCTGCGTTCGCGCATCGAGGGCGAGGTCGAGGAGCTGCACGACCGGGCGCGCCGGGAGGCCTCCGAGGCCATGCAGTCGGCGGGCGAGCGCTGCGACAAGCTCGTGGCCGCGGCGACGTCCCAGCTGGCCGAGGCGGAGGAGAAGGCGAAGAAGCTGCTCTCCGACGCCAGCAGCGAGGCGAGCAAGGTCCGCATCGCCGCGGTGAAGAAGGCCGAGGGGCTCCTGAAGGAGGCCGAGCAGAAGAAGGCCGCCGCCGTACGCGAGGCGGAGCGCCTGCGCACCGAGGCCACGGACGAGGCCACGCGCCTTCTCGACGACGCGAAGCGGGAGTTGGAGGTGCTGGTCCGCCGGCGCGAGGACATCAATGCGGAGATTTCCCGTGTCCAGGACGTGTTGGAGGCGTTGGAATCATTTGAGTCCCCTGGGGCAGGCGGCTCCAAGGACGGCGGGGTGAAGGCGGCGGCGGGTGTCGGCGCTACTCGATCGGGTGGCAAGCAGTCCGAGAAGTAGCCACTCAATCGAGGGGGCATTTTCCGGATTTCCCAACCGTCTACCATCGTCTACTCGATGACACGCCGCTCACACCCCTAGGATTCCCTCTAACACCTCACCGGTCTCTTATGACAGGAACCCCATGAGCGACACTTCCTCCCCCTTCGGCTTCGAGTTGGTGCGGCGTGGATACGACCGCGGCCAGGTGGACGACCGCATTACCAAGCTCGTAGCGGACCGTGACAGCGCACTGGCACGGATCACCTCGCTGGAAAAGCGCATCGAGGAGCTGCACCTCGAAACGCAGAACGCTCAGGCCCAGATCAACGACGCGGAGCCGTCCTACGCAGGTCTCGGTGCGCGGGTCGAGAAGATCCTCCGGCTGGCCGAGGAGGAGGCCAAGGACCTGCGTGAGGAGGCCCGCCGGGCCGCCGAACAGCACCGGGAGCTGGCCGAGTCGGCCGCTCAGCAGGTGCGCAACGACGCCGAGTCGTTCGCCGCCGACCGCAAGGCGAAGGCGGAGGACGAGGGCGCACGCATCGTCGAGAAGGCGAAGGGCGACGCAGCGGCGCTGCGGGCCGAGGCGCAGAAGGACGCGCAGTCCAAGCGCGAGGAGGCGGACGCCCTCTTCGAGGAGACCCGCGCCAAGGCCGCCCAGGCGGCAGCCGACTTCGAGACGAACCTGGCCAAGCGCCGCGAGCAGTCCGAGCGTGACCTGGCCTCCCGTCAGGCGAAGGCGGAGAAGCGGCTGGCGGAGATCGAGCACCGGGCGGAGCAGCTGCGCCTGGAGGCGGAGAAGCTGCGCACGGACGCCGAGCGCCGGGCGCGGCAGACGGTGGAGACGGCGCAGCGCCAGGCCGAGGACATCGTGGCCGACGCCAACGCCAAGGCGGACCGTATCCGCAGCGAGTCCGAGCGCGAGCTGGCGGCGCTGACCAACCGTCGCGACAGCATCAACGCCCAGCTGACCAACGTCCGCGAGATGCTGGCCACGCTGACGGGTGCGGCGGTGGCCGCGGCCGGTGTGCCGAGTGACGACGAGCCGATCTCGCGGGGCGTTCCGGCCCAGCAGAGCCGCTGACCCGGAGGCACATCGACAGCACGTCATACGTTCGGGGGAACCTGTCGCTCAGCGCGTCGTATGCCGCCTTCACGGCGGCGTGCGGCGCGCTGAGTCGTTTCCGCACGGGTGGCGGGGCCCTGTGGGGGCTCTTACCGTGAGTGAATGATCGAGCTCGACGGGCTGACGAAGCGCTACGGCGACAAGCTCGCCGTGGACCACCTCACCTTCTCCGTGCGGCCCGGCGTCATCACCGGCTTCCTGGGCCCCAACGGCGCGGGCAAGTCGACCACGATGCGCATGGTCCTCGATCTGGACAACCCGACCAGCGGCACGGTGCTCATCGACGGCCGGCACTACCGACAGCTGCACAACCCGCTGCGGGTCGTCGGCGCCCTGCTGGACGCCAAGGCGATGCACGGCGGCCGCAGCGCCTACCACCATCTGCTGTGCCTGGCGCAGAGCAACGGCATCCCCCGGGCCCGGGTGCGGGAGGTGCTGGACACGGTCGGCCTGACGGCGGTGGCCGGGAAGCGCACCAAGGGCTTCTCGCTGGGCATGGGCCAGCGCCTGGGCATCGCGGCGGCGCTGCTGGGCGATCCGCAGATCCTGATGTTCGACGAGCCGGTCAACGGGCTCGACCCCGAGGGCATCCACTGGATCCGCAACCTGATGAAAAGCCTGGCGGCGCAGGGCCGGACGGTCTTCGTCTCGTCCCACCTGATGAGCGAGATGGCGCTGACCGCCGACCACCTGGTCGTCATCGGCCAGGGCCGGCTGCTGGCCGACACGTCCATGTCCGGCTTCATCGCCGAGAACTCCCGCGGCTACGTCCGGATGCGCTCCCCCGACCAGGAACGGCTCAAGGACGTGCTGTCCGGCGCTGGGATCACGGCGGTGGCCGGCCCGGAGGGCGCGCTGGAGGTGCACGGCGAGGACGCGGCGCACCTGGGCGAGCTGGCGGCGCGGCACCGGATCGTGCTGCACGAGCTGAGCCCGCAGCGGGCCTCGCTGGAGGAGGCCTTCATGCGGCTGACGGCCGGCGCGGTCGAGTACCACGCCCACGCGAACCACCAGACGCCGCCGCCCGCTGCGCCGGGGGCGGGCTGGGGGGCCGGCTGGCAGAAGAAGGGATCGTGACGATGGCGGTGGCGGCGCAGGTCCTGCAATCGGAATGGACGAAGATCAAATCCGTCAGCTCGACGGTGTGGACCCTGGGCATCGCGGTCGTGGTGACGGTCGGTCTCGGTGCCCTGATCAGCGCATTGTCCAAACGGGACTTCGACCGGCTGTCCCGGCAAAGCAAGATCGAATTCGATCCTACGTTCACGAGTTTCGCGGGGATGGGACTGGGTCAGCTGGCATTGATCGTTTTCGGTGTGCTGGTGGTCTCGAATGAATACAGCACGGGAATGATCCGCACCTCGCTCGCCGCCGTTCCGCAGCGCGGCACCTTCCTCTTCAGCAAGATCGCCGTGGCCGCGGCGCTCGCATTCGCCGTCGGCATGATCACGAGTTTTGCGGCGTTCTTCCTCGGCCAGGCCATGCTGGGCGAGCACGGGGCCCACCTCGGCGACCCGGGCGTGCTGCGGGCGGTGATCGGCGGCGGTCTCTACATGACGCTCATCACCGTCTTCTCGATGGGCGTCGCGACGATGCTGCGCAGTCCGCTGCTGTCGCTCGGCATTCTCATGCCGTTCTTCTTCCTGATCTCCAGCATTCTGGGCAACGTGCCGGCGACGCAGAAGGTCGGCCGCTACCTGCCGGACCAGGCGGGCCAGAAGGTCATGCAGGTGGTGACCCCCCTGGGCGACGAGGCGCCGTACGGCCCATGGGGCGGCTTCTCGATCATGGTCCTGTGGGTGGCGGGGTCCCTGGCGGGGGCATACATCCTGTTGGCGCGGCGCGACGCGTGAGCGATCCGGCAGCTGCGGGCCGGCTTGGGTTGATCGCGCAGTTCCCCGCGCCCCTGACGGGGCGCAATCTCAGCCCGTCCGGCATTTGAGGACGAGCGGCGGAGCCGCGACAAGGGGGGTTCGGGGGGCGAAGCCCCCTGAGAAACGGCGAAAGTGGGGGCACCACCCAGCGGTAGCTGGGGGAGGGACCGGGGCATGACACCGACCGACCTCGGCCCGGTACCGGCCGAGCAGCCGCTCACGTACCCGGGACGCCCCGTCACCGAGCCGTGCCTGCTGGCGGGGGACGAACTTCTCCCCTGGGACCCCGCGGCCCTCACGGACCGCACTCCCGTCATCGCCGTGGGCTCCAACGCCTGCCCGGCCCAGCTGCGCCACAAGCTGCGCCAGGACGGCCTCCCGTGCCTCGTCCCCATGGCCCCCGCCGAGGTCCACGGCATCGCGGTCGGCTGCTCCGCCCACATCGGCGTCCACGGCTACGTGGCGGCCGCGCCGTACGCGGCCCCCGGCACCGTCCGGACGCTGGTGATCACCTGGCTCGATGCGGAGCAACTGGCCTCCGTGGACCGTACGGAGTTCAACTACCAACGGGTCCTGGTGCCCGGCACCGGATTCCTCTACGTCAGCCGCCACGGCGTCCTCGCCGACCCGGACACCGGCCGCCCCCGCCCCGGCGCGCACGACCAGCGCGCGCTCCTCACCGCGCTCCTGGCCGCCTCTCCGCGCCTCCGTGCGCTGCTCGGCCCCGGACCGGAGCACTGGGTCGCCCGGGCCCGTGCGGAGCCGGAGGTGCGGGAGGCCGGGAAGCGGATCTTCGTCGAGGAGGGCTGGGTCCGGCCCGCCGGACTGGTCATCACTGGGGAACCGTCAACCCCTCGTCTATCCTCCTAACCCTTACGGAGGCATTTGCCCGACGAGCTCGCGAGGGGCGGAGAATGATCGAGGCAGTCGGCCTCACCAAGCGCTACGGCGCCAAGACGGCCGTGCACAATCTGTCGTTCCAGGTGCGGCCAGGAGCCGTCACCGGCTTCCTGGGCCCCAACGGGTCCGGCAAGTCGACCACGATGCGCATGATCCTCGGCCTGGACATGCCCACTTCGGGCCGGGTGACGATCGGCGGCCACCCGTACCACCAGCTGCCCAACGCTCCCCGCCAGGTGGGCGCCCTGCTGGACGCCAAGGCCGTGCACGGCGGGCGCAGCGCCCGACTGCACCTGCTCTCGCTCGCCCAGCTCGCCGGCATCCCGGCCCGCCGGGTGGACGAGGTGCTCGGCGTCGTCGGCCTCCAGGACGTGGCCCGCAAACGCTCCAAGGGCTTCTCGCTGGGCATGGGCCAGCGCCTCGGCATCGCGGCGGCGCTCCTCGGCGACCCCGCGGTGCTGCTCTTCGACGAGCCGGTCAACGGGCTCGACCCCGAAGGCATCCTCTGGGTCCGCAACCTCATGAAGCGGCTCGCGGCCGAGGGCCGGACCGTCTTCGTCTCCTCGCACCTGATGAGCGAGATGGCGCTGACCGCCGACCACCTCATCGTCATCGGGCGCGGGCAGCTGCTCGCCGACATGAGCGTCAAGGACTTCATCTCCGCGAACTCCGCGGACTTCGCGCGCGTCCGAGCCCCCGAGCCGGAGAGCCGCGACAAGCTCACCGCCGCGCTGGTCGAGGCGGGCGCCCAGGTGCTGCCGGAGCCGGACGGGGCGCTGCGGGTGACGGGCCTGACACTCCCCCGCATCAGCGACATCGCCCACGGCGCGGACATCCGCCTCTGGGAACTCTCCCCGCACCAGGCCTCGTTGGAGGAGGCCTACATGCGGATGACGCAGTCGGCGGTGGACTACCGCTCCACGGCGGACCAGCGCCACGGCTTCCAGGCCCCGCCCGCCCCGTACGGCGCGCAGCCGCTGCCGGGCGCGGTCCCGCCCAACTGGGGCGAGGCGTATCCGGTGTTGCCGGGCGAACAGCCCAACCCGCACGCGCAGCCCGCAACCGCCCCCCAGCGTGACGACGAGGACGCCCGATGAGCACGCCCCAGCAGCAGCACTCCCCGACGCCCCAACTGCCCTCGCAGGCACCGGGTTACTGGCCGGGCACCGCACCCGCGGCGGGCGGCTTCGTCTCGCCGGTCCCCGTGCGCAGGGCCACGCTCGCCGACGCGGTCCTCGCCGAGTGGACCAAGATCCGCTCCGTCCGGTCCACGATGTGGACGCTCGGCGTCATGGTGGCGCTCATCGTCGGCATCGGCATGCTCATCGCCGCGGCCGTCGACACCAGCGGCCCCACCGAGATGAACGAGGCCTCCCCGCTGGCGCTCGGCTTCATCGGCGTGCTCCTCGCCACCATCTGTGTGATCACGCTCGGCGTGCTGACGATCTCCTCCGAGTACGGCACCGGGCTCATCCGCACCACGCTGACCGCCTGCCCCAGCCGGTCCCGCGTGCTGACGGCCAAGGCGATCGTCTTCTCCCTGCTGACCCTGGTGATCACGACCGTCTCGACGTTCGTCGTCGCCGCGGTGCACTCCTCGGTGCTCGGCAGCCGGAGCACCTACGAACCGACGGGCGGGGACTGGCTGCGGGCGACGGTGGGCGTGAGCCTGTTCATGGCCCTGCTGGGCCTGCTGTCGCTGGCCGTGGGCGCGCTGGTGCGGCACTCCGCCGGGGCGATCACGATCATGCTGGGCGTGGTGATGCTGCCGATGGTGCTGGCACTGTTCCTGATGCTGGATTCCCTGCGGGACGTTCGCGACGCCCTGCTCCAGTATTCGATCCCGGCGGAGCTGGCCGCGATGTACGGGACGACGTCCGGCGGCGGGACGGGGCCGACCGGCTGGGAGCCGGTCCTGATCATGGCCGGGCTGGCGGCCGTTGGCCTGGGCGGCGCCTATGCCGCCATCGCTCGGCGCGACGCCTGAGCGCTGCGCGGGCTACGGCTGGCTTTCGGCTGCGGGCCGGCTCGGGCTGGTCGCGCAGTTCCCCGCGCCCCTGACGGGGCACAGCTTGTGTGTGATCGTGCCCCGTCAGGGGCGCGGGGAACTGCGCGATCAGCCACGACGCGCCCGCAGTCGGCGCACTGCCTCAGTACCTCGGCGCATTCCTGGACCGCTGGAGCTTGGCGCTCCGGCGGTCCCGCGCGTTCCAGCAGGCCTTGTGCCAGTGCCGCCGGTCCTCCACGCCGGCGCCGTACTGCGGCCACGCCACCAGGTGCGGGACCCCGGGCGGGATCTCCTGGTCGCAGCCGGGGCACCGGTACCGCTTGGCGGCCGCGCCGCCGCCGATCATGCGGACCGACCACTCCTCGCCCTGCCAGCTCTCGGTGCGCTCCAGACCGTAGCGTTCGCTGTTCATGTCGTACGGCGCTGCAGCTGGTTTCTCGACACCGCCTCGCGGGCGGTTTCGGCGCGGGGACACGGGGCACCTCGGGGAGTCGGAAGAGCGACGGACCGTGACCCAGCGTACGCGGCACGGCCGCCCGGCCGGGCGGGCATCCCTGAGGCGGCATCGCGCTTGCTCTCCGATCATCATGAAAACTTCACGCCCGGCCGTACCTTTGGCACGTGTCGGCCGTTATTGCCTCCAGGGGGATGCCGCGTCGGTCGCTAGGAGGAACAAGAGCGATGCGCATTGGAGCATTTGTCCTGTCCGCCCAGTTTCCGGGCCAGGGCCACGGGGAGGCGCTGTACCGGGCCGTGCGCTCGGCCGAGGTCGCCGAGGAGGCCGGGCTGGACGCCGTCTGGCTCGCGGAACACCACTTCGTGCCCTACGGGGTCTGCCCCTCGGCGGTGACGCTGGCCGCGCTGCTGCTGGGCCGCACCCGGCGCATCGAGGTGGGCACGGCGGTGAGCGTCCTGCCGACGACGCACCCGGTGGCCCTCGGCGAGCAGGCCGCACTGCTGCATCTGACGTCCGGCGGCCGGTTCGTGCTGGGCGTCGGCCGGGGCGGCCCCTGGGTCGATCTGGAAGTCTTCAACTCGGGCCTGGGAGCGTACGAAGAGGGATTCCCGGAATCCCTCGAACTGCTGATGCGCTGGCTGCGCGAACCCCGCGTGGGAGCGGCCGGGGAGCGGTTCGCGTTCCGTGAAGTCCCCGTCGTACCAAGGCCGGACGAGCTGCTGGACCGTTCCGCCCCGGGGGTCGTCGTCGCCTGCACCTCGCCCACCAGCGTCCGGCTGGCTGCCCGGCACGGGCTGCCGATGCTGCTGGGGATGCACAGCACGGACGAGGAGAAGGCGGAGATGGTGACGCTGTGGCGCAAGTGCGCGCTGGAGGCGGGGAGTTCACCGGAGGCGGTCGCCGCGGCCGGTCATGTGTCGGCCGGTGTGGTGCAGATCGCGGACCGGCGCGAGGAGGCCGCCGAGACGCTGCTCAAGGCGATGCCGGGATGGCTGTACGAGGGGCTCTCGGCCCATGTGACGGTCGACGGGCGGCTGCGCCGGATGCGCGATCCCCACGCCTACACGGAGCTGCTCTGCGCGCTCCATCCGGTCGGCCCGCCCCGGCTGTGCGCCGAGCGGCTTTCGGCCACGGCGGAACGTACCGGCATCACCCGCTTCGCCCTGCTCGCCGAGGGCTCCGGGGACCTCGCCGCCACCGAGGAGAACCTCCGCCGCCTCGGGGCGGACGTGCTGCCGCAACTCGTCTGATCTCCCCCGCCCGGGGAGCTGCCGCTCCTGTCGGTGCACACGCCGGAAAGCCTGCGGAGCGGCAGCAGGAAGGCCTCAGCAGTCCCGCAGCTCCGGGGACTGGTTCAGCAACTGGCCCCGGACCGATGTGAAACGGGCGAGGCGCTCGTCCACGGAAGGGTCCGGCGGGAAGACCGCGACCCGGTGGCAGTTCTGGAACGCCAGGCGTACCCCGAAGTGTCGCTGCAGTGCACCACGGATCGCGTCACTCGCCAGGGCACGCAGGAGCTGGCCGCGCGCCTGCTCGTCCGGCGGCGGTGTCCGGTTGTCGGCGAACTCGCCGCCTTCGCACTCGAGCCGGGCCACCAGAGAACTGATCATCTCCCATGCGTAGGGCAGGGAGGTCCGGACGCAGTCGACGAAATCGGCTTCGTCGACCTCGCCTCGCTCGGCCTGTAGGAGGAGGGCCGGTGAGACGTCGAGCGACATGGGTTCTCCTCTCGCGACCCCGCGAGCGGGGTCTCACGGTTGGGCGAGCGGACGACGACGCCCTGTGCTCGCACGACGACCGCCCGGGTTCAACGGTAATCCGGCCACTGCGGCCCCACCAGGAGAACGCACATACAACTGGCCAATGCCGAACGGGCCGATCCAGGGCGAATCGCGTCAGGTGGCAGGAGTCGAGTAGCGTGGCTCACCATGCGTCTCGTCATCGCCCGTTGCTCCGTGGACTACGCGGGCCGGCTCACCGCCCACCTGCCCTCCGCCCCCCGGCTCATCCTGGTCAAGGCCGACGGCAGTGTCTCGATCCACGCGGACGACCGGGCCTACAAGCCCCTCAACTGGATGTCCCCGCCGTGCACCCTGAAGGAGGGGGACGGCAGCGTGTGGACGGTGATCAACAAGGCGGGCGAGAAGCTCATCATCACCATGGAAGAGGTGCTGCACGACTCCTCGCACGAGCTCGGGGTCGACCCCGGCCTCATCAAGGACGGCGTGGAAGCACACCTTCAGGAACTGCTCGCGGACCGCATCGAGACCCTCGGCGAGGGCTACACCCTGATCCGCCGCGAGTACCCCACGGCCATCGGCCCGGTGGACATCCTCTGCCGGGACGCGGACGGGGCGACGGTGGCCGTCGAGATCAAGCGCCGCGGCGAGATCGACGGCGTCGAGCAGCTCACGCGCTACCTGGAGCTGCTCAACCGCGATCCGCACCTCGCGCCGGTGCGCGGCATCTTCGCGGCCCAGGAGATCAAGCCCCAGGCCCGCGTCCTGGCCACGGACCGGGGCATCGACTGCGCCGTCCTGGACTACAACGGCCTCCGCGGCATCGAGGACGACAAGCTCCGCCTGTTCTGAGGCACAGGGGCCCACGCCCCGGTACCCGCGCCCCGTCAGGGGCGCGGGGCTGTGACACCGTGCGGCTCCGCCGCGTGGGCGCGATCAGCCACGACGCACCCGCAGCCGAGGTCCCCGGGGCTGCGCCCCGGACCCCTGGGGGTGGTGCGTCGACTGCGGGCCGGCGGTGGCCTGTCGCGCAGTTCCCCGCGCCCCTTACGGGGCTACGAGGCCGAGGCCCCCGGCTTGACCGGCGTCGAACCGCCCCCGGTGGTACCCCCGGCACCGGTCCCGCCACCGGTCCCACCCCCGGTGGTCGACGGCTGCGTCGGCGGCTGATCCGCCGACTTGGACGGCGAGGGCGACTTCGACGGCGGCGTGGGAGTATCCCCGCCCGGCGACTGCGACGGCGACTGCGAGGGCGACTTCGACGGCGTCGGATCCGTCGGCACGTCCGGCGAGGACGGCGACGCACTGCCCCGCCCCGTACCCGTCCCCGACGAAGGCCCCGCGCTCCGCGACGCCCCCGGCGCACCCGGACCCCCGGGCGCCCCGCTGCGCTCGGGCACGCCGGCGCCCGAACCGCCCGGCACCCCGGGCCCTCCGTTCTGCACCGCCGCAGGCTGGTCCGCGTTCAGCCCGTCGCCCCCGTCCTGCTGGGACGCGCTGCGCCCCGGCTTGACGGTGCCGGAGTGCTGCCCGCTGCCGCCGGAGGCCGCACCGAGCGTGACGACGGTGCCCAGCACCGCCGCCAGCAGCGCCCCCGCACCGGCGGCCGCCATGTTGCGGTGGGTGCCGGCGGCCACCAGCCGCCTGGTCCACGGCTGCTTGGCGGCGGGCCGCGGCGCCGGCACCCGGCTGATGACCGCGGTGGTCACGTCGTCCGGGTTCCGGCCGGCCGGCCGCACCGGCGGCACGGTCACCGACAGCGGCGCCGACACCGGACCCTTCGCCACGGCGGGCGGCGCAGCCGACTCCTCGCTGCGCGCGTCCGGCACCTCCTCCCCCGCCTGGGTGGCCGGCTCGAACCCGGAGAGCAGCGGCGCCGCCTTCGCGAAGTCGGTGCGCGGGGCGACCGCGGGCACGCCGCGCGCGCCCATGGCCAGCCCGGTGCGGTCGGCGACCAGGGCCAGCGCCCGTCGCCCGGCGACCGCTCCGCGCTTGTCGGCCAGCACCCCGCGCAGCCCGATCGAGGCCTCCAGCGCGGCACGTGCCCGGTCGAGGTTGCCGGTGCAGAGCGCCAGGACGCCCAACTCGTGGTGGAAATACGCTTCTTCGCCGACTTCCCCGGCGAGTCTGGCCGCCTCCTGCCCGTGCCGGAGGCTGCGCTCCCAGGCGCCCCAGTGCTGCGCGGCCGCGAAGGCCGGGGCCGCCGTGCGGGCCAGCAGGACGGCCGCGGCCGGATGTCCGGCCTCCCCGTCCGCGACGAGCGCGGACAGCGCGGCGAGGATCGCGTCGGCCTCCTGGGCGATGCGCTCCGGGGCGACCGAGGGGTGCCCCGCCCACCAGGCGTAGTGCTGGGCGGCGGTGTGCGCCCGGGCGGCGGCGTCGTCGCCGTAGCCCTCGGCCGACAGCTGGTCGGCGACGCCGGCGGCCAGCCGGTAGTGCGCCCCGGCGGCGGTGACCAGGCCGCAGGCGAGCAGTTCGCCGACGGCCGCGTCGGCGTGCGTGTCCCCGACGAGGGCGGGCAGGTGGGCCTGGTGCGGGAGTTCGCCGCCGAGGGCGACGGCGAAGCGCAGGGTGTCCCGTGCGGCCTCGCCGAGCCGGGAGGCGAGCAGCGCGGCGGGCGCGGCGGCCTGGGCGAGGCTCGGCAGCGCGGGGCGGCGCACCCCGTCCGGGTCGCTCTCCGTCGAGGCGACGTAGGGCCGTTCGGCGGTGACGCCGAACTCGTCGACGGCGCCGGGCTCTTCGGCCCCATCCGGCACGTTCTGTCCGTCCCGGTGCCGCAGCAGCGCACCGGCCTGGACGAACCGCAGCGGCAGGCCCTCGGACTCGAACCACAGGTCCGCGGCCCAGCTCGCCTCCTCGTCCGTGAGCGGCCGGTCCACGGCCGGCTCCAGCAGCTCCAGGCAGCCGGTGCGGTCGAGGCCGCCGAGGAAGACCTCCTCCACGTGCGAGTCGGCCGAGGGGGCCGCCACGTCGGGCGTCGCGGCGAGCAGGAAGGCGCACTCGGGGGTCGCGTCGAGCAGTTCGTCGAGCGCGGTGCCGCCGAACTCCAGGTCGTCCAGGACGACCACGGCCCCGACCTCCGCGACGGCCGCCAGCAGCGCGGCCCGGTCGGGCCGGTACCGCGGTGCGTCGTGCACGGCGGCGTAGAGCTCGTGGAGCAGATCGGTCGCAGTGCGGTGATATCCGTTCAGCCGGACGACCCCGTCGGGCGCGAGGCCCGCACAGTCCTCGGCGACGGCGTCCAGCAGGGTGGTGCGCCCGGAGCCGGACGGGCCGGTCAGCCGGACGGAACGGCCGCGCGAGAGCAGCCGGGAGAGCCGCTCGCGCTCCTCGCCCCGGTGCAGCAGGGGCAGTTCGGGGCCGACGGGCCGGGCGGGCGGTGTCGGTGCGGCGGCCCGGCGCAGCGCCTCGCGTTCCTCGGGCCCGTGGCGCTCGGGCCGGGCGGCGGGGAGCCGGCCGGGCGGGCAGGGCTCTATCTCGCTGCCGTCCAGGGGGTTGACGGTGAGCAGGTAGTCACCGGCGACGAGCTGGACGACGCGGACGGGGCCCGGGGCGCCGGACTCCTGCGCCCCGACGAGTTCGGAGCGCGGCGGCCGGCGCGGGCCGCTCCCGGTGCCGGGAGCGCGTTCGTCGTCGTGGACTGCGTCGTCGCGGAATTCCTCGGATGCCCGGTTCGTCGGGTCCATGGTTCAGAGCCCCCAGATGCGTGGCGTGCCGTCGTGCCCTCCGGCCTGTCCGCACTCCTTCGACCTGCGGCGGGCATGGTGGCACCCGGCCGTCGATACCGGTCCGGTGCCCGCCGTGGGCTTTCGTGGCGGCGGGAAACCGAACAGACCTTGGCACAGTATCTACGAACAAGAGGGTGCCGCGTCGCCCAGGACGTCACAGTCTTATGAGCATTGGGGGTGCTCGGCGCCGCAGGGGGCTCATCCGGCCCGCTCGGCGCCCCGTTTCACACGCGGGGCCGGCTGCCGTCCGCGAGGTTCTCACCCTCGATCGCGAGGATGCGGTGCAGCCGGGTGGCGACCAGCAGCCGCTGCATCCGGTCCGGCACGCCCCGCAGCACCAGCCGGCGCCCGGTGCGCCCGGCGCGGCGGTGGGCGCCCATGATGACGCCGAGTCCGGTGGCGTCCCAGGAGTCGAGCTCGGTCAGGTCGAGGACGAGGTCGCCCCGGCCGCCGTCGAGGGCGGAGTGCAGGACCGTACGGGCGTTCGCCGCGCTGCGGACGTCGAGGCGCCCCCCGACGACCAGTTCGGCGTGGTCGCCCCTGATGTGCATATGCGCTCCCGGGAGTGGTGCGTGAGATGACCGGCGGAACGAGGTTGTCTTCCGAGTCTTCCGAGGTTCTAAAGAACTGACTGCCTTTCGCGCGGCAAAGTTGCCGCCTGTAAGCGAATTGCTACCGAATTCACCCCACAGGGTGAACCCGGTAGCCGACGGAGCCTCAGTGCTGGTAAAAGCCCTGGCCGCTCTTGCGGCCCAGGTCGCCCGCGTCGACCATGCGGCGCATGAGCTCCGGCGGGGCGAACTTCTCGTCCTGGCACTCGGTGTAGATGTTCTCGGTCGCGTGCAGCAGGATGTCGACGCCCGTCAGGTCGGCGGTCGCCAGCGGGCCCATGGCGTGGCCGAAGCCCAGCTTGCAGGCGATGTCGATGTCCTCGGCGCTGGCCACCCCGGACTCGTACAGCTTGGCCGCCTCGACGACCAGCGCCGAGATCAGGCGGGTGGTGACGAAGCCGGCGACGTCGCGGTTGACGACGATGCAGGTCTTGCCGATGCCCTCGGCGAACTCCCGCGCGGCGGCGAGGGTTTCGTCGCTGGTCTTGTGCCCGCGCACCAGCTCGCACAGCTGCATCATCGGCACCGGCGAGAAGAAGTGGGCGCCGACCACGCGCTCCGGGCGGGCGGTGGCGGCCGCGATCTTGGTGATCGGAATGGCGGAGGTGTTGGAGGCGAGGACGGTGTCCTCCTTCACCAGCCCGTCCAGGGTGCGGAAGATGTCCCGCTTGGTGTCGACGTCCTCGAAGACGGCCTCCACGACGATATCGGCGTCGGCGGCCGCGTCCAGGTCGGTGGTCGGGGTGATGCGGGCGAGCGCCTGCTCGGCCGCGGCCGCCTCCAGCTTCCCCTTCGCCACGAACCGGTCCAGCGAGGCCCGGATGCCGTCCGTGCCGCGCTGCAGCGCCGCATCGGTCACATCCCGCAGCACGACGTCCCAGCCGGCCTGCGCGGAGACCTGCGCAATGCCGGACCCCATCAGTCCGGCACCGATGACGGCGAGCTTCTTGGCCACGACTGTCCCCTTACTCCCTGTACACCTGCGTGTTCTTACGGCTCTTGGCCGGACCTTAGCGCCCGGGAGCGCGCCGTTGGGAGGGAAGAGATGCGCGTCACGTCCCGAATGACGGACATCACACCGAGACGGCCACCGGCCGGACCACACGCTGCAGTTGAGCCACACGGACCCCAGGGATCACAGCGGGATCACCCCGAATCACACCGCCGGGCGGATGCCGTACTCCAGCAGACGGTCGCTCAGCAGCCCCTCGATCTCGTCCAGCAGGCCGAGCGCGGCACGCGAGGTCTCCGCGGCGGTGCGGCCCGCCACCAGCTCGGCCTGGATGTACTCGGTCACCTGCGCCTGGACCCAGCCCAGCTGACCGGCCACCAGTGCGGGCAGCGGCCCGGCATCCTCCCCCGCCTCCTCGGCGAGCACGGCGGCGAGCCGGTCGACGGCGCGGCGCCGCATGCCGAAGACCCGGGAGCGCAGGGCCGGCGACTCCTCGATGACGCGCATGAACCGCTCGAACCCGTCGACGAGCCCCATCCGCGGCGAGACGGTCACGACCTCCGCGCGCAGGGTGCGCAGCACGGCCACGGCGGGGGACATGAGTGAGGTACGCCTCATCCGGGTCGGAGGTCGCCAGTGACACTGTCACGCCTCGGTCCAGTCCGACAGTGGGACCCTGGTGCGTCCCCTTTGCCGGTACCTCGCACTTGAAGGCGCAGCGGAAGGCGATGTGCCAGCCGTTGGAGTCCCTCACCAGCCGGGCGCCCGTGACCCTGCCCTCCGGTGCGTCCTTTCCGATGCCTGGCAGCTCGCTCGAGTACCGAAACCGGACGCGCCCCACGAGCGTCAGGTTGGCTTCTCCCCATTTCCGGCTCAGGCGCGCGACCTTGAGTGCTTGAGCTTGCGGCATGTCGACCGAGAGCCGCCTGCGTCCACGCACCTGAAATCCGGGAGATGCCGCTGCGCTATCTGGTGGACGCCGTCCGCGCCGCGTTCGTCGGGCACTACTCCGACCCGGCGCTGCTGCGCGGCACGTTGGCGGCCCTGGCGCTGCTGGCCGTCTCGGTGACGGCCGGGACGCGGTACTTCCGTAAGGCCGGCGCCTGACTACGCTCGGGGCATGGTCAACCTGACGCGTATCTACACCCGCACCGGCGACGACGGCACCACCGCCCTCGGCGACATGAGCCGGACCGTGAAGACCGACACCCGCATCGCGGCGTACGCCGACGCGAACGAGGCCAACGCCGCGATCGGGGTGGCCATCGCGCTCGGTCAGCTGCCGGAGGACGTCGTCGCGGTGCTCGTCCGGGTCCAGAACGACCTCTTCGACGTGGGCGCCGACCTGGCGACTCCCGTCGTGGAGAACCCCAAGTACCCGCCGCTGCGCGTCGAGCAGTCCTACATCGACCGCCTGGAAGCGGACTGCGACCGTTTCCTGGAGCCACTGGAGAAGCTGCGCAGCTTCATCCTGCCGGGGGGCACGCCGGGGGCGGCGCTGCTGCACCAGGCGTGCACGGTGGTGCGGCGCGCGGAGCGCTCCACGTGGGCGGCGCTGGAGATGCACGGCGACATCATGAACCACCTGACGGCCACGTACCTGAACCGGCTGTCGGACCTGCTGTTCATCCTGGCGCGGACCGCGAACCGGGACGTCGGGGACGTCCTGTGGGTACCGGGCGAGAACCGCTGACCTCTGCGGTGGCCGCGCCCCGTAGGGGCGCGGGGAACTGCGCGACCAGCCACAACGGACCCGCAGCCGCCGGACGACCGGCACCGCCCCCGCGCTCTGCGTTGTTTGCCGACTGCGGGTCGTCTACGGCTGATCGCGCAGTTCCCCGCGCCCCTTCGGGGCGCTCTTCGGCCACACCGTGTAGCTCAGGGCAACAACCACGTTGATGCCCGCCACCCACAGCATCTTCGACTGCCACGCCCGCAGCGAGCTCACATCACCCCCGTCGCCCACGTACCAAGCCGCCGCCTGCAACAGCGCAGCGGCAACGGCCGCCGCCAGGATCCAGCGACCCGCCGTCTTCCACTCGTGGACCGTGCGCGCCGTCCCATACCGGGGCGGCGCGACCGGCGGCGGGCCGCCCGCGAAGCGGTGGGCGAAGCGGGCGTCGGCCCAGCGGAGCGTGGAGTGGCCGAGGCCGACCGAGAAGCCGATGTAGACGGCGGCGAGGCCGTGCTTCCAGTCGGCGGCGGCCCCGTTCTTCAGGTCGGCCGCGGTCGCGATCAGCAGGACGAGCTCCAGTACGGGTTCCAGCAGCAGTACCGCGACTCCCGCGCGCGGCATGCGGGCCAGATAGCGCAGGCTCAGTCCGCCGGCCAGCAGCACCCAGAAGCCCACCTCGCAGACGACGATCAGCGTGACGATCACGGCTCCGCTCCTCTCCCTCCCCTCCAGCGTCACCGCCGACGGACGCCCCCGCCTCGTCGCAGAAGACGATCCCGGACTGCATCGTTCGATGTACTGACCTGCGGCGACGCCGTGTTGTGATGGACCCGTCCAGCTGCCCCTCCCCCGCCGCCCCGACCGCGATGCCGTCCTCGTCGCGGCGGCCGGGCTGCTCGGCGGGGTCCTGCTGTACGCGCTGGGCCTGCGCAGCACGCCCGCGCTGCCGCTGCCGCCGTGGCTCGCGCTGGCCGCCCTGGCCGTGATGGCCGGTGCCGAGCTGCTGCGCCGCAGCGCCCCGCTGGCGGCGCTCGCCGTCGGCACGTGCGCCCTCGTGCTCGACGTGTGCTCGGGCAGCCTCATCGCGAATGTCGGCATGTTCACCGATCTCGTCTACGCGGCAGTGCTGTACGGGCCGCAGGCCGCGTACCGGTTCATCCCACGCGCCACCGAAGTCCTCACCGTGCTCGGCACGTTGCTGGCCGTCGCCCTGATCCGCAAGCCGGATGCGTTGCTGGTCGGCATCGCGCTGGGCCTGATCACCATCGCACCGGCCTGGACCGGCGTGGGCGTCCGCGTGCACCGCGACGCCGCCCGGTCCGCGCGGCTGGCGGCCGAGCGCACCGCGCTGCTGGCCGAGTTGGACCGGCGCGAGGCGGTCGGTGCGGAGCGCGCCCGGATGGCGCGGGAGCTGCACGACATGGTGGCGGGGCACCTGTCGGCCATCGCGATCCACTCCACGGCGGCGCTGTCGATCGGCGAGGCCGAGACGTCCCGGGAGGCGCTGGCGGTGATCCGGGAGAACAGCGTCCAGGGGCTCGCCGAGATGCGCCGTCTCATCACCCTCCTGCGCACCGGCGAGGACGTACCGGCGGCCACGCCCACGCTGGCCGGCCTCGACGCGCTGCTGGCGCAGGCGCGCGGCGCCGTGCCCGACGAAGGCAGGTTCCGCTTCGTGCTGCACGACGGGCGCGGCCCCGGACCGCTGCCCGCACCCGTCGAGTTGGCGGCCTACCGCATCGTGCAGGAGTCTCTGACCAACGCGGTCAAGCACGCGGCGCCCGGCGAGGTGACGGTGCGCCTGTCGCGCACGGCCGACGGGCCGCTGACCGTCAGCGTCACCAGCCCGCTGGGCGACGACCGCCCGGCGCCGCGCGCCCCGGGCTCGGGAGCGGGACTCGTCGGCATGCGGGAGCGCGTCGCCCTCCTGGGCGGCCGGCTGGAGACGGGGCCGCAGAGCGACGGAGCGGCGTACTGGGAGATACGGGCCGAACTGCCCGTGGAGAGCGAGGAGAAGCCATGAACATCCGGGTCCTGGTCGCCGAGGACCAGGCTGCCGTCCGGTCCGGCCTGGTGCTCATCCTGCGCTCCGCGCCCGGCGTCGAGGTGGTCGGGGAGGCCGCCGACGGCGAGGAGGCGGTGCGGCTGGCCCGGGTGCTGCGGCCCCATCTGGTCGTCATGGACGTGCAGATGCCCCGCCTGGACGGAGTCTCGGCCACCCGGCAGATCACCTCGGAGCAGCTCGCCGACGTGCTCGTGCTGACCACCTTCGACCTCGACGAGTACGTGTTCGGGGCGCTGCGCGCGGGCGCGGCGGGCTTCCTGCTCAAGGACAGCGAGGCCGCCGAACTCGTGGCGGCCGTCAGGACCGTGGCCCGCGGCGAGGGCCTGATCTCCCCGGCCGTCACACGCCGCCTGATCGCCGAGTTCGCCCGGCCGGCGGCGGCAGCGGCCCGCCCGTCCGCCGACCTCGCGGTCCTGGACGTGCTCACGCGCCGCGAGCGCGAGGTGCTGGTCTGCCTCGGCGAGGGCCTGGCGAACGCCGAGATCGCCGAGCGGCTGCACATGGCGGAGGCGACGGTGAAGACCCATGTGAGCCGGCTGCTGGGAAAGCTGGAGCTGCGCAGCAGGCTGCAAGCGGCCGTCCTGGCCCAGGAGTTGGGTCTGGTCCAGACCTCTTGACCGTTGGTACGGACCTTCTTACGCTCCCCACAACTGCGCACCCCCCACCCTGTCCAGACTCCACTCGAGGAGCACCCTTGAGCACAGGAACAGCGGGACACAGCAGACGCTTCACCCTCACCGCGGCACTCGCCGCGCTCCTCCTCCCCCTCGCCGCACTCGTCGGCCTCGCGGCCCCGGCCCATGCCGCGGCCTCGGCGACGGCGACCTTCGCCAAGACCTCCGACTGGGGCACCGGTTACCAGGGCGAATGGACGATCAGGAACACGGGCTCGACGACCGTCGACGGCTGGACCGTCGAGTGGGACTTCCCCTCCACCACCACCGTCGGCTCGTACTGGGACGCCCTGATCAGCAACAGCGGCACCCACTACACCGCCAAGAACCGCGACTACAACGGGAGCATCGCCCCCGGCGCCTCCGTCACCTTCGGCTTCGTCGCCGCGGGCGACAACGCGCCCGCCGGGTGCAGGCTCAACGGCGGCTCCTGCGACGGCGGTTCCCAGGGCAACCCGCCGGGCGCCCCCGGCACCCCGCAGGCCACGGCCGTCACCGACACGGCCGTCTCCCTGAAGTGGACGGCGTCCGCGTCCGGCACGGGCATGAAGAACTACGACGTCTACCGCGGCGGCAGCAAGGTCGCGACCGTC
This sequence comes from Streptoverticillium reticulum, assembly GCF_047456005.1. Classification (NCBI taxonomy): domain Bacteria; kingdom Bacillati; phylum Actinomycetota; class Actinomycetes; order Kitasatosporales; family Streptomycetaceae; genus Streptomyces; species Streptoverticillium reticulum. The sequence continues at coordinate 2,820,397 of NZ_CP179755.1, forward strand.
GCCAAACTCGCCTACACGGACACCGGGTTGACCCCCGGCACCGGCTACACCTACACCGTCGTCGGCCGCGACACCGCCGACCGGACCGGGCCCGCCAGCCCGGCGCTGACAGTGAAGACCACCGGCGGGGGCGGCACCCCGCAGCCCGGCACCGGCTACGCCAAGGTGGGCTACTTCGTGCAGTGGGGCATCTACGGCCGCGCGTACACCGTGAAGTCCCTGGACGCCACGGGCGCCGCCGCCAAGCTCACCCACCTCAACTACGCGTTCTCCAACATCGATCCGGTCAACCTCACCTGTCTCAACGGCGTCACCAAGGCCACCACGTCCAACCCCGAGGACCCCAGCCAGGGCGACGGCGCGGGCGACTCGTGGGCCGACTACGAGAAGGGCTTCGCGGCCGGCGAGTCCGTCGACGGCGTGGGCGACACCTGGGACCAGCCCCTCGCGGGCAACTTCAACCAGCTCAAGAAGCTCAGGGCCAAGTACCCCGGCCTCAGGACCCTGATCTCGGTGGGCGGCTGGACCTACAGCAAGTACTTCTCGGACGTCGCGAAGACCGACGCCTCCCGGCAGAAGTTCGTCCAGTCCTGCATCGACATGTACATCAAGGGCAACCTGCCGGTCAGCAACGGCCGCGGCGGCCCCGGCACGGCGGCCGGCATCTTCGACGGCTTCGACATCGACTGGGAATGGCCCGGCTCCGACGGCCACCCCGGCAACCACGTCTCCGCGGACGACAAGGCCAACCTCACCCTGCTGATGGCCGAGTTCCGCAAGCAGCTCGACGCACTGGGCGCCACGACCGGCAAGCACTACCTGCTCACCGCCTTCACCCCGGCCGACCCGGCCAAGATCGCGGCAGGCTGGCAGATCGGCGGCAGGCCGAACGTCTTCGACTCCATGGACTACGCCAACGTCCAGGGCTACGACTTCCACGGCTCCGGCAGCGACAACAGCTGGGAGCCCAACCGCACCGGCCACCAGGGCAACCTCTACGCCGACCCCAAGGACCCGTACACCACGAAGTTCAGCGTGGACAAGACCGTCCAGACCTATCTCGACGCGGGCGTCGACCCGCGCAAACTGGCCCTGGGCCTGGCCTTCTACGGGCGCGGCTGGCAGCAGGTCGCCGACGGCGGCGCGCACGGCGTCTGGCAGACGGCCAATGGGGCTGCGCCCGGGCAGTTCCCTGAGGAGGCGGGTACGCGGGGCTACGACAACCTGGTTGCCTCGGTTCCCAACATGACCGTCTACCACGACGATCAGGTGGTGGCCACCTATGGCTACACCGGGGACAACGGGCAGTGGTGGACGTTCGACGACGCCTGGTCGATCGGCAAGAAGACCGCCTGGCTTCGCCAGAAGAATCTGATGGGCGTGATGATCTGGGAGATGTCCGGTGACAGTGGCACGCTGATGACTGCCGTCACTGACGGTCTGTCCTGAACTGCGGGTTGTTCGTGGCTGATCGCGCAGTTCCTCGCGCCCCTTACAGGGCTACGCCACATTCACCCGCTGCCCCGGAGGGGCCGCCTCCAGCCAGGCCAGGAAGCCCGTCAGGGCGTCCTCGCTCATCGCGAGTTCCAGGCGCGTGCCCCGGTGCAGGCAGACCAGGACGACGGCGTCGGACAGCAGCGCCAGTTCCTCCTCGCCCTGCGGCGTCCGGCGCTCCAGGACCTCGATCGAGGCGCGCTCCAGGATCCGCCGGGGGCGCGGCGCGTACGAGAAGACCCGGAACCACTCGATCCGGTCACCGCTGTAGCGGGCGACGCCGTACACCCAGCCCTTGCCGAGGGGTTCGGGGTCATCCTCGGGGATGTTCCACCGCAGACTGCAGTCGAAGGTCCCGCCGGACCGCTGGATGAGCCGCCTGCGCAGCCCGAAGACGAAGAGCCCCAGTACCACCAGCAGTACGACGATGCCGCTCACGAGCAGAGCGAGGACCATCTCCACCGACCTCCTCGCATCATCTAGAGCAACCGCACCTGTATTGCCTCAGCCGCGGCCCGCCCTGGAAGATCCAGTGCGGCCCGCGGCTGAGGGACGTATCGATGGCCGGTCGCGGTCCTAGTGCCCCGCGACCGCACGCAGCCGGACATCCGCGCGCCGCTCGGCGGCGGCGTCCGCCTCCGACTGGGCCCGCTCCAGCGCACGCTCGGCGCGCTGGACGTCGATCTCGTCGGCCAGCTCCGCGATCTCGGCGAGCAGCGAGAGCTTGTCGTCGGCGAACGAGACGAAACCACCGTGCACCGCGGCGACCACGGTGCCCTCGGCGGTCTTGATGGTCACCGGGCCGGACTCCAGCACACCGAGCAGCGGCTGGTGGCCGGGCATGACGCCGATGTCGCCCGACGTGGTACGCGCGATGACCAGAGTGGCCTCGCCGGACCAGACGCTTCGGTCCGCCGCGACCAGCTCGACGTGCAGCTCAGCAGCCAACGTGGCTCCTCGGGTCTCCACCTGCCGGGTACGGCAGGTGTTGGGTCAAAGAATAGGGGACGTGACGTCCGGGGGCGGGACTGCCCCACCCCCGGACGTCAGAGCACGGGGCTCAGGAGACGCCCAGCTCCTTGGCGTTCTTCTTCAGGTCCTCAAGGCCACCGCACATGAAGAAGGCCTGCTCCGGGAAGTGGTCGAACTCACCGTCGCAGATCGAGTTGAACGCGGCGATGGACTCGTCCAGCGGAACGTCCGAACCGTCGACACCGGTGAACTGCTTCGCCGCGTGGGTGTTCTGCGACAGGAAGCGCTCGACGCGACGGGCGCGGTGGACGACCAGCTTGTCCTCTTCGCCCAGCTCGTCGATACCGAGGATCGCGATGATGTCCTGGAGGTCCTTGTACTTCTGCAGGATGCCGCGGACCCGCATGGCGGTGTCGTAGTGGTCCTGCGCGACGTAACGCGGGTCCAGGATGCGGGACGTCGAGTCCAGCGGGTCGACCGCCGGGTAGATGCCCTTCTCCGAGATCGGACGCGACAGAACCGTGGTGGCGTCCAGGTGCGCGAAGGTGGTCGCCGGGGCCGGGTCGGTCAGGTCGTCCGCGGGGACGTAGATCGCCTGCATCGAGGTGATCGAGTGACCACGGGTCGAGGTGATGCGCTCCTGCAGGATGCCCATCTCGTCGGCCAGGTTCGGCTGGTAGCCCACCGCGGAGGGCATACGGCCGAGCAGGGTCGACACCTCGGAACCCGCCTGGGTGAAGCGGAAGATGTTGTCGATGAAGAACAGCACGTCCTGCTTCTGCACATCGCGGAAGTACTCCGCCATGGTCAGACCGGCCAGGGCGACGCGCAGACGGGTGCCCGGGGGCTCGTCCATCTGACCGAAGACCAGCGCGGTCTTGTCGAGAACGCCGGCCTCCTCCATCTCGACCATGAGGTCGTTGCCCTCACGGGTGCGCTCACCGACACCGGCGAAGACGGAAACGCCCTCGTGCAGCTTCGCCACACGCATGATCATTTCCTGGATCAGAACGGTCTTGCCGACACCGGCACCACCGAACAGACCGATCTTGCCGCCCTTGACGTACGGGGTCAGCAGGTCGACGACCTTCAGGCCGGTCTCGAACATCTCGGTCTTGGACTCGAGCTGGTCGAAGGCCGGGGCCTTGCGGTGGATCGACCAGCGCTCGGCGTCGGCGACCGTGGACGGGTCCTCGTTGAGGACCTGGCCCAGGGTGTTGAACACCTTGCCCTTGGTCACGTCGCCGACGGGGACGGAGATGGCCGCGCCGGTGTCGGACACCGGGGCCTGGCGGACCAGGCCGTCGGTGGGCTGCATGGAGATGGAGCGCACGAGGCCCTCGCCGAGGTGCTGGGCGACCTCGAGCGTCAGGGTCTTCTTCCCGCCCTCGACGGCCGGGTCGTCGACCTCGACGTGCAGGGCGTTGTAGATCTCCGGCATCGCGTCGACGGGGAACTCCACGTCGACGACCGGGCCGATCACCCGGGCGACGCGGCCCGTGGCGGCGGCCGTCTCAACAGTGGTCGTCATTACTTGTCACTCCCCGCGGTCGCGTCGGCCAGGGCGCTCGCGCCACCGACGATCTCGCTGATTTCCTGGGTGATGTCGGCCTGTCGGGCCGCATTGGCAAGCCGCTTGAGCGACTTGATGAGCTCTTCGGCGTTGTCGGTCGCGGACTTCATCGCGCGGCGGCGGGCGGCGTGCTCGGAAGCAGCAGCCTGCAGCAGCGCGTTGTAGATCCGGGACTCGACGTACCGCGGCAGCAGCGCGTCGAGCACGCCCTCCACCGACGGCTCGAACTCGTAGAGCGGAAGGATCCGCCCCTGAGCAGCTTCGGTCTCCTCCGGCGTCGCCGTGAGGCTCAGCGGCAGCAGACGGTTGTCCACCGGCGTCTGCGTCATCATCGAGACGAACTCGGTGAAGACGATGTGCAGCTCGTCCACGCCGCCCTCGGCCGTGTCCCGCTGGACGGCCTCGATCAGCGGACCCGCGATGCGCTTGGCATCGGCGTAGGCCGGGCTGTCGGTGAAGCCGGTCCAGGACTCGACCACCGGGCGCTCACGGAAGCCGTAGTACGCGACGCCCTTGCGGCCGACGATGTACGTGACGACGTCCTTGCCCTCGGCGCGGAGCCGCTCGGTGAGCTGCTCCGCCGCCTTGATGGCGTTGGAGGAGTAACCGCCGGCCAGACCACGGTCGCTCGTGACGAGCAGCACCGCGGCCCGGACCGGGTTCTCCACCTCGGTGGTCAGGGCGTGCTTGGCGTTGGAGCCGGTGGCAACCGCGGTGACTGCCCGGGTGAGCTCACTGGCGTACGGAGTGGATGCGGCCACCTGGCGCTGCGCCTTGACGATGCGCGAGGCGGCGATCATCTCCATCGCCTTGGTGATCTTCTTGGTCGCAGTGACGGACTTGATCCGCCTCTTGTAGACCCGGATCTGGGCACCCATGCTCAGCCCTCGCCCAGCAGCTTGCCGTCCGCCGTCTCGAACTGCTGCTTGAAGGACGCGATCGCGTCGCCCACGGCCTGCAGCGTGTCGTCGGACATCTTGCCGCCCTCACGAATGCTGGTCATCAGGCCCTTGTGCTCGCGGTGCAGGTGGTCCAGCAGCTCGCGCTCGAAGCGGCGGATGTCCTCGACCGGAACGTCGTCCATCTTGCCGGTGGTACCGGCCCAGATGGAGACGACCTGGTCCTCGGTGGAGTACGGGGCGTACTGCGTCTGCTTCAGCAGCTCGACCATGCGCTTGCCGCGCTCCAGGGAGGCCTTGGAGGCCGCGTCCAGGTCGGAACCGAAGGCGGCGAACGCCTCCAGCTCACGGAACTGGGCGAGGTCCACGCGGAGTCGGCCGGAGACCTGCTTCATGGCCTTGTGCTGGGCGGAGCCACCGACACGGGAGACCGAGATACCGACGTTCAGCGCGGGGCGCTGACCGGCGTTGAACAGGTCCGACTCCAGGAAGCACTGGCCGTCGGTGATGGAGATGACGTTGGTCGGGATGAACGCCGAGACGTCGTTCGCCTTGGTCTCGACGATCGGCAGACCGGTCATCGAGCCGGCACCCATCTCGTCGGAGAGCTTGGCGCAGCGCTCCAGCAGACGGGAGTGCAGGTAGAAGACGTCACCCGGGTAGGCCTCACGGCCCGGCGGGCGGCGCAGCAGCAGGGAGACGGCACGGTAGGCGTCGGCCTGCTTGGACAGGTCGTCGAAGACGATCAGGACGTGCTTGCCCTGGTACATCCAGTGCTGGCCGATGGCGGAACCGGTGTACGGGGCGAGGTACTTGAAGCCCGCCGGGTCGGACGCCGGAGCCGCGACGATCGTCGTGTACTCCAGGGCGCCGGCCTCCTCCAGTGCACCGCGCACGGACGCGATGGTGGAGCCCTTCTGGCCGATGGCGACGTAGATGCAGCGGACCTGCTTCTTCGGGTCGCCCGTGCGCCAGTTGTCGCGCTGGTTGATGATCGTGTCGACGGCCAGCGCGGTCTTGCCGGTCTGCCGGTCACCGATGATCAGCTGACGCTGGCCACGGCCGACCGGGGTCATGGCGTCGACGGCCTTGTAGCCCGTCTCCATCGGCTCGTGGACCGACTTGCGCTGCATGACCGTGGGGGCCTGCAGTTCGAGGGCGCGGCGGCCCTCGATGCCGGTGATCTCGCCGAGGCCGTCGATCGGGTTGCCCAGCGGGTCGACGACGCGGCCGAGGTAGCCCTCGCCCACCGCGACGGAGAGCACCTCACCGGTGCGCTGCACCGGCTGGCCCTCCTCGATGCCGCTGAACTCGCCGAGGACGACCGCACCGATCTCGCGCTCCTCGAGGTTGAGGGCGAGACCGAGGGTTCCGTCCTCGAACCGCAGCAGCTCGTTCGCCATGGCCGAGGGAAGGCCCTCGACCTTCGCGATGCCGTCGCCGGCAACGCTGACCGTACCGACCTCCTCGCGCGAGGCCGCGTCCGGCTTGTACGCCTGGACAAAGTTCTCCAGCGCGTCCCGGATCTCCTCCGGCCGGATCGTGAGCTCCGCCATCTGGGTTCCCTGCTCTCCTTGTTGGGCCCGAAGTATTTCTTCCCCGGGGGAGTTCCCCCGGAGGACACCGTCGGCCCAACCCGGGCCGTCAGTCATGCTCTTGAGTTGGTCGCCGGTCAGCCGGCCATCCGCCGTTCCGCCTCGGAGAGGCGGTCCGCGATGGTGCCGTTGATGACCTCGTCACCGATGCGCACCTCGATGCCGCCGATGACCTCGGGGTCGACGTCCATGTTGAGGTGGACGCGCCGCCCGTACAGCTTGGCCAGCGCATCGCCGAGGCGCTGCTTCTGCCGGTCGTCCAGCGGCACCGCCGAGGTGACCACCGCGACCGTGCGGTCCCGGCGCTCCGCGGCGAGCTTGGAGAGGGCGTTGAGCCCCGCCTCCAGGCTACGGCCACGCGGCGCCGTCACCAGGCGGGCGACGAGCCGCTCGGTGACCGGGTTGGCCCGGCCGTCCAGCAGCCGGCGCACCAGGCCCGCCTTCGCGGCCCGGTCGGCGACCTTGTCGGTCAGCGCGGAGCGCAGTGCGGAGTCCGAGGCGACGATCCGGCCGAAGCGGAACAGCTCGTCCTCGACGTCGTCCAGGACGCCCTGGCGCTCGGCGGCGACCAGGTCGGCGCTGCTCGCCAGCTCCTCGGTCGCGTCCACCAGGTCGCGCGAGCGCGACCAGCGCAGGCGCACCATGCCGGCCAGCAGGTCGGCGCACTCGCCGCCGACCTGACCGCCCAGCAGACGCTTCGCCAGCTCGGCCTTGGCCTCGCCGGGCTGCGCCGGGTCGGTCAGGACCCGGCGCAGCGACACCTCGCGGTCCAGCAGTGCGGTGACGGCGGCAAGCTCGTCCGCCAGCTTCGCCGCGTCCACGGACGTGTTGTCCGCCAGCGCGTCGAGGCTCTCCCGTGCAGAGGCCAGGGCCTCACGGCTCGCAAGGCTCATCGCTTGGCCTCGGCCTTCGTCACGTCCACCGACTTCTCCTCGACGGCGTCGAGGAAGCGGTCGATGGTCCGGCTCTGACGGGCGGAGTCCTGCAGGGACTCGCCCACGATCCGGCCCGCCAGGTCGATGGCCAGCTGGCCGACGTCCTGACGGAGCGAGGCCGAAGCGGCCTTGCGGTCGGCCTCGATCTGGGCGTGACCGGCAGCGATGATCTCCTCACGCTGCCGCTGGCCCTCGAGCCGCATCTCGGCGATCAGCGCGACGCCCTGCTCCTGCGCCTCCTGGCGCAGACGCGCGGACTCGTGGCGGGCGTCGGCGAGCTGAGCCCGGTAGTCCTCGAGTACCTGCTGAGCCTCGGCCTGGGCGGCCTCGGCCTTCTCCATGCCGCCCTCGATGGCCGCCCGGCGCTCGTCCAGAACCTTGTTGATGTTCGGGAGGAGCTTCTTGCCGAGGAACAGGAAGACGATGAGGAAGGCGACAAGGCCGATGACAAGCTCTGGGATCGGCGGGAGGAGAGGGTTCTCCATCTCCTCGGCCGCCAGCTGTGCCAGGGCGTTCACATCAGTGCCTTTCGTCGAAAAGGTGTGTCAGCAAGCAGTGATTACTTACCGAACACGAACGGCATGACGATGCCGATCAGGGCGAGCGCCTCACAGAAGGCGAAGCCCATGATCTGGTTGGCGCGGATCAGGCCGGCCGCCTCGGGCTGACGGGCCAGCGCCTGGGTGCCGTTGCCGAAGATGATGCCGACGCCGACGCCGGGGCCGATCGCGGCGAGGCCGTAGCCGATGGAGCCGAGGGAGCCGGTGACACCGTCGGCGGCAAGGGTCTGGAGAGCGGACATGCCGGTTCTTCCTTCTCTTTCACGGACCGGTGGGGGTTGGCCACCGGACGGTCAGTGGGTCTGGGTGGGGCTGGGGGCTCAGTGGTGCTCGGCGAGCGCGCCCTGCACGTAGTTGCAGGCCAGCAGCACGAACACGTACGCCTGGACGGCCTGGATGAAGAGCTCGAAGGCGGTCATCAGGATGGTCATCACGAACGAGACACCGGCGTAGGCGATGCCGATGCCGTTCAGCAGGTACCAGCTGGCGATGGTGAACATCAGGATCAGCAGGTGGCCGGCGAACATGTTGGCGAAGAGCCGGACCGCGTGGGTGAACGGCCGGACCAGGACGTTCGAGAAGAACTCGAGGACGACGACCATCGGCAGGATGCCGCCGAGCGACTTGTCGTAGCCGGTGATGTTCTTCAGGCCGCCGACGAAGCCGTGCTTCTTGAAGGTCAGGTACATCCACAGGACGTAGACGATCAGGGCGAGGCCCGCCGGGAAGGCGATGATCGACGTGACCGGGAACTGGGCGACCGGAATGACCGACCACAGGTTCATGATCCACACGAAGAAGAACAGGGAGACCATGAAGGGGACGTACTTGTCGCCCTCCTTCTTCCCGAGCGCCTCGTAGACGATGCCGCGGCGGACGAAGTCGTAACCGGCCTCGCCGACCATCTGCAGCTTGCCCGGCACCACCTTCGCCTTGCCGAAGGCCACCCAGAAGAAACCGACGATGGCGATCGAGCCCAGCAGGGCGAGCAGCATCGGCTTGTTGAAGTCGTATCCGCCGATCGAGAAGAGCGGCTCGAAGACGAACGAGTGGAGCCCTGGGGCCGGGAAGCCGCACCCATCGAAGATGTGGCAATCGGTCTCGAAGGCGAGCATCTGGTCAGCACTCACCGCGAGCTCCTTCAGCGTGGCGCATAGGTACGGCAACCTCGTTGTGTCGGCGCGGCGTGCAGCCACGGAACGGCACTGGACTGGTCTTACGGATAGGGGTGCGGCAGGTCGGCCGGAGGCCGGAAGACATCGCAGGCGTCAGCTGCACGGGCGGCCGGTCCTCTCCCCGGGACTCGGGGGTCCGGCTGCCTTCGTCCGCTGCACCTCAGATGGCACCGGACGATAGCAGGTGAGCACGGGAGCCTTTATCGCGGCCCTACCTCTCATGAGGGAGAACCGGCGGGCGCAGGCTTCTGCGCATCGCCGGACTCCGGATCCACGTACAGGACCTTGGCCTTCATGTAGGCACGCGTCTGCGCCCCGATCCACACGAGGACCGCGGCGAGCAGGGCAAAGGCGAAAGCCTTGGTGTCGAACAGCGTGGTGTGCTTGAAGACGCCGAGGAAGACGGCGACGAGCAGGAACTGCGCCATGAAGAGCACGAGGCCCATCGACTGGAAGAGATGCGGAAGGTGCTTCGCGGTCCGCTGCAGGACGATCAGGCCCATGGCCATGACACCTCCTGCGAGGAGCGTGCCGACGGCGGCACCGATGCCGCCCTTGCCACCGGCGAACACCAGGGCCACGGCGACGGCGACGATCCCGCTCACGGCGGTCGGGACGGCGCACTGAAGAAGGGTTCGGGCGTCGTTGGACTGCATGAAGGGTTCTCCGGCGAAGGGTCGGAAGCAACGATTCGTCGTGGGCGAGCGTATCCCCGGGAATCAGAGGCGACTCTGCGACGAAGGTCCGCCGCACAGCGTTTCAGTCGGGCCCTTCGGCTCTACCACCGGGTTTAGTGAACGGTATCACAAACTATTTGATGAGGTCTTTACCTGGTTCGTGTGCCACGCGTCACACCCAAGGGTCAACCCCCTGGTCGACGGGCTGACGGACCGCCAATTCGTCTGCTAGAGGCGAACTTTACCCGTGGTGCGTGCTGGTGCGCGTGAAACGGGAGCGGTCCCCGACGGCTGTTGCGCCGTGCAGGCCGGCCGGTACGGGCTCGCGCTCCTCCTCCGGAACGGTGCCCTCCGGAGCCGCCGCGGAGACGGCCCGCCGGCGGTAGCGCGGCGGGACGAACCGCTCCGCCCAACGGGGTGCCCGCGGGGTGAACCGCGGCATCAGCAGCAGGCCCAGGCCGACCGCGCTCAGCGCGGTGATCACCAGCAGGATCCAGACACTGGCCGACTGCACCGAATAGGCCACCGTGCCGAAGGCGATGAGCGCCGACCAGAAGTACATGATGAGCACCGCGCGGCTGTGCGAGTGGCCGATCTCCAGCAGCCGGTGGTGCAGGTGCCCCCGGTCGGCGGCGAACGGCGACTGGCCCTTCCAGGTGCGCCGGACGATGGCCAGCAGCAGGTCCGCGACCGGCACCGCGATGACCGTCAGCGGCAGCAGCAGCGGGATGTAGACCGGCACCGTGGCCTGCACGGCGGCCCGTTCGGAACCCTCGAAGAGCTTGAGGGCGTCCGGGTCGAGCTGCCCGGTCAGGGAGATCGCACCGGCCGCCAGCACCAGGCCGATGAGCATGGAGCCGGAGTCGCCCATGAAGATCCGGGCGGGGTGCATGTTGTGCGGGAGGAAGCCCAGGCACATGCCCATGAGCACGGCCGCGAACAGCGCGGCCGGAGCGGCAGCCTCCAGGTTGTGCCCGTACCAGAGCCGGTAGGCGTAGACGAAGAACGCGGCGGCGGCGATGCAGACCATGCCGGAGGCCAGGCCGTCGAGGCCGTCGACGAAGTTCACGGCGTTGATGGTGATGACGACCAGCGCCACCGTGAGCAGCGTGCCCTGCATGGGCGTCAGCGAGACATTGCCGACGCCGGGGACGGGGATCCACAGGATCGTCAGACCCTGCAGGACCATCACGCCGGCGGCGATCATCTGGCCGCCCAGCTTGACCAGGGCGTCCACGCCCCACTTGTCGTCGAGCACGCCGAGCAGCCAGATCAGCCCGGCGCCCGAGAGCAGCGCGCGCGGCTCGTTGGACAGCTCGAAGACGGGCTTGAGATTGGCCAGGTGCGCGGCGACCAGCAGGCCCGCGCAGAGCCCGCCGAACATGGCGATACCGCCGAGCCGTGGCGTCGGTTCCCGGTGCACGTCACGGGCGCGGATCTCCGGCATTGCGCCGGCCGCGATCGCGAACTTCCGCACCGGACCCGTCAGCAGATAGGTGACTGCTGCGGTGACGCACAACGTCAGCAGGTATTCACGCACGGGCTGCCCCAGGAATCTCGCCGGACATCACAGCCCCACACCATATTCGCGTCCGCCCCCGATCCGTGAATGCCGGGGAAGACGCGGGGGCCCTGCGGGTGGTTGCCGGGGACGCCAAATGATCACATGTGCGGCGGATACGGGGGGAAGTTTCCGGCCAGCTCGGCGACGGCCGCCCTGACCTCGGACTCCTTCCCCTCCCCGCGCAGTGCGGCGCCCAGCAGGGCGGCGACCCGGAGCATCTCGGGCTCCCGCATGCCCTGGCTGGTGAGGGCGGCGGTGCCCAGCCGCAGGCCGCGGGCCCGGCCGTGCGGCAGGCCGCAGGTGTCCAGCACGATGCCGGCGGCGGCGAGGCGCCGGCGGGCCGTGACGGCCTCCAGGGCGAGCGGGGAGACGTCGGCGGTCACCAGGTGCGTGTCGGTGCCTCCCGTGGCGATGACGAGGCCTTCGGAGGCCAGGGCGGCGGCAAGGGCACGGGCGTTGGCCACGACTTGGTGGGCGTAGGCGGTGAAGGCCGGGGTCGCGGCCTCCCCGAAGGCGACCGCCTTCGCGGCGACGGCGTGCATCTGGGCGCCGCCCTGGGTGAACGGGAACACCGCCCGGTCCGCCCGCTCCGCCAGCCGGGCGCCGCACAGGATCAGCCCGCCGCGAGGCCCGCGCAGCACCTTGTGCGTGGTGGCGCAGACGATGTCGGCGTACGGGACCGGGTTCGGCGCCGCTCCCCCGGCGACCAGTCCGAGGGGATGCGCCGCGTCGGCGATGAGGGCGGCGCCCACCTCGTCGGCGATCTCCCGGAAGGCGGCGTAGTCGGGGTGCCGCGGGTAGGACATCGAGCCGCACACGATCGCGGCGGGCCGGCGGTCGCGGGCCAGGTCGCGCACCTGGTCGTAGTCGATGAGGCCGGTGTCCCGGCGGACCCCGTAGCCGACGAAGTCGAACCAGCGGCCCGAGAAGTTGGCCGGGGACCCGTGGGTGAGGTGTCCGCCCTGCTGGAGGGACATGGCCAGCACCGTGTCGCCGGGACGCAGCAGCGCGGCGTAGGCGGCCAGCACGGCGGAGGAGCCCGTGTGCGGCTGGACGTTGGCGTGCTCGGCGCCGAAGAGGCCCCTGGCGCGCTCGACGGCGATGCGCTCGGCGAGGTCGACCAGTTCGCAGCCGCCGTGGTGGCGGGCGCCGGGATAGCCCTCGGCGTACTTGTTGGCCAACGGCGAGCCGAGGACGGCCAGGACCGCGGGCGAGGTGAAGTTCTCGGCGGCGATCAGCTGCAGCCCGGTCGCCTGCCGGTCGGCCTCGCCGAGGAGGAGTCCGGCCAGTTCGGGGTCCTGGCGCACCAGCGCCTCGAAGCCGGTGCCCCAGGCGGGGAGCCGGGATACCGGGGCGCTGCTCCGGGCCGGTGCGGGGGTGACGGACATCGCCGGCTCCTAGCGGTGGGCGGCGGATGCGGGGCCCCTGCGGGGGGCCTGCCACCAATGTATGCCGGTATTGCCTTGTATGCCCGGTGCGGGTCGTCTGTGGTTGCTCGCGCCCACGCGGCGGAGCCGCACAGTGCAACAGCCCCGCGCCCCTATCGGGGCCGGGGGACTCCCGTAAGAGCCGTGACGACCGGGTCCAGGGCCTGGTTGATCTCGTCGCCGATGGAGCGGAAGAAGGTGATCGGGGCGCCGTAGGGGTCGTGCACCTCGTCGGCCTCCGCGCTGGGCGCGAGCAGCCAGCCGCGCAGGGCGGCGGCGGCCTGCACCAGGGCGCGGGCGCGGTCGACGACGCCGCCGGCCTGCTCGGGGTCCGGCAGGGTCGCGGGGTCTATGGCCCGCACCAGCCGGGTGAACTCCTTCAGTGTGAAGGTGCGCAGGCCCGCGGAGTGGCCCATGGAGATGACCTGGGCGCGGTGGTCGCGGGTGGCGGTGAGCACCAGGTCGGCACGGATGACGTGCTCGTCGAGGAGCTCACGGCCGATGAACCCGTGCGGGTCCGCGCCGAGGTCGGCCAGGACGGTGGCGGCGTGCGCCTCCATGGGCGCCCCCTCGTGTCCCCAGGTGCCGGCGCTCTCGACCACCAGGCCGCCCGTGGAGGGGTCGCCGAGCCGGTGCGCGAGGGCATGCCGGGTCAGCCGCTCGGTGATGGGCGAGCGGCAGACGTTGCCGGTGCTGACGTGGAGGATGCGGAAGGTGTCGGCGAAAGTGACCGGTCCCGCTATGCCACGCCCCTGTGGGGCGATCAATTCGCCACCTCGAGGTCGGGTACCACCTCGCGGAGCTGCTCGGCGCCGACCGCACCGGCGCGCAGCAGCACGGGCACCGGACCGGTGACGTCCACGATGGAGGACGGCACGTCGGCCGGGGTGTGGCCGCCGTCGAGGTAGACGGAGACGGAGTCGCCGAGCATCTCCTGGGCGGCGTCGCAGGTCTGCGGCGCGGGGTGGCCGGTGAGGTTGGCGCTGGAGACGGCCATGGGGCCGAACTCGGTGAGCAGCTCGATGGCCACCGGGTGCAGCGGCATCCGCACGGCGACGGTGCCGCGGGTCTCGCCCAGGTCCCAGGTGAGCGAGGGCTGGTGCCTGGCCACCAGGGTCAGCGCGCCGGGCCAGAAGGCGTCGACGAGCTCCCAGGCCTGCTCGGAGAAGTCGGTGACCAGCCCGTGCAGGGTGTTGGGGGAGCCCACGAGGACGGGCGAGGGCATGCCGCGGCCACGGCCCTTGGCCTGGAGGAGGCCGCCGACGGCCTCGCGGCTGAAGGCGTCCGCACCGATGCCGTAGACGGTGTCGGTGGGCAGCACGACCAGCTCGCCGCGGCGGACCGCGGCGGCCGCTTCGCGCAGACCGGTCTTGCGGTCGGTCGCGTCGCTGCAGTCGTATCGCCGTGCCATCACATCTCCTTCGCGAAACGGTCGGTTCCCTGCGCCCCGGTCACGGCATGGCCTTCCGGGCCGTCGCGAACCGCGGGCGGTTGTTGAGGTCGGGGTGGTCGGCCGCGTCCGCCCAGCCCGACTCCTCGGAGAAGATCCACGGCACCTGGCCGCCCTGGGTGTCGGCGTGCTCGATGACGACGACGCCGCCGGGGCGCAGCAGGCGGTGGGCCGTGCGCTCCAGGCCACGGATGGTGTCGAGGCCGTCCTCGCCGGAGAACAGGGCGAGCTCCGGGTCGTGGTCGCGGGCCTCGGGTGCGACGTACTCCCACTCGGTCAGCGGGATGTACGGCGGGTTGCTGATGACGAGGTCGACCTGGCCGTCGAGCTCGGGGAGGGCGGTGAGGGCGTTCCCGTGGTGCAGGGTGACCCTGGAGCCCTCGACGTTCTTGCCGGCCCAGCCGTGCGCGGTCTCGTCCAGCTCGACGGCGTGCACCCGGGAGCGGGGCACCTCCTGCGCGAGGGCGAGGGCGATGGCCCCGGAGCCGGTGCACAGGTCGACGATGAGGGGCTCGACCACGTCCATCGCCCGGACGGCGTCTATGGCCCAGCCGACCACGGACTCGGTCTCCGGGCGGGGCACGAACACGCCCGGGCCCACCTGGAGTTCGAGGTAGCGGAAGAACGCGCGGCCGGTGATGTGCTGCAGCGGCTCGCGGGCCTCGCGGCGGGCCACGGCCTCCCAGTAGCGGGCGTCGAAGTCCGCGTCGGCGACGTTGTGCAGCTCACCCCGCTTGACGCCGTGCACGAAGGCGGCCAGCTCCTCCGCGTCGAAGCGCGGGGAGGGCACGCCGGCGTCGGCCAGCCGCTGGGTGGCCTGCGCCACCTCGGCGAGCAGCAGGTTCACGGTGTTCCCTCTCGCATCGTCACGGTCGTCCCGGGGTCTTCCGGGCCGGGCCTTCGACAAGGCCCGGTGGATGGTCAGCTGGTGGCCGCGAGCTTCGCGGCCGAGTCGGCGTCGACGCAGGCCTGGATGACCGCGTCCAGTTCGCCGTCGAGCACCTGGTCCAAGTTGTACGCCTTGAACCCCACGCGGTGGTCGGAGATCCGGTTTTCCGGGAAGTTGTACGTCCGGATCTTCTCGGAGCGGTCGACGGTGCGGACCTGGCTGCGGCGCGCGTCCGCGGCCTCGGCCTCGGCCTTCTCCTGCGCGGCGGCCAGCAGCCGGGAGCGCAGGATGCGCAGGGCCTGCTCCTTGTTCTGGAGCTGGCTCTTCTCGTTCTGGCACGAGGCGACGACACCGGTCGGCAGGTGCGTGATGCGCACGGCCGAGTCGGTGGTGTTGACGGACTGGCCGCCCGGGCCGGACGAGCGGTAGACGTCGATCCGCAGGTCGTTGGGGTTGATCTCGACGTCGATCTCCTCGGCCTCGGGCGTGACGAGCACACCGGCCGCGGAGGTGTGGATACGGCCCTGGGACTCGGTCGCGGGCACGCGCTGGACGCGGTGCACCCCGCCCTCGTACTTCAGCCGGGCCCAGACGCCCTGGCCGGGCTCCGGGGTGACGTTGCCCTTGGTCTTCACCGCGACCTGGACGTCCTTGTAGCCGCCGAGCTCGGACTCGGTGGAGTCGATGATCTCGGTCTTCCACCCGACGCGCTCGGCGTAGCGCAGGTACATGCGCAGCAGGTCGCCGGCGAACAGGGCGGACTCGTCGCCGCCCGCGCCCGCCTTGATCTCCAGGATGACGTCCTTGTCGTCGCTGGGGTCGCGCGGGATCAGCAGCAGGCGCAGCTTCTCCGTCAGCACCTCGCGCTGCGCCTCCAGGACCTTGACCTCGGCGGCGAAGTCGGGATCGTCGGCGGCGAACTCGCGCGCGGTGTCGATGTCGTCCGCGGTCTGCTTCCAGGCGCGGTACGTGCCGACGATCGGGGTCAGCTCGGCGTAGCGCTTGTTGAGCTTGCGGGCGTTCGCCTGGTCCGCGTGCACGGCGGGATCGGCGAGCCGCTTCTCGAGGTCGGCGTGCTCACCGATCAGTTCCTCGACTGCCTCGAACATCAAGATTCCTCAGCGATGGGGGAGGGGCCTGCTGGACGCGAAAGCGCCGGTCCGGTCACCCCTCGCACGCGAAGGGCGACCGTGAACCGGCGCCTGCGGGTCGCTACTTCTTGGCCGACCCGGCGTTCTTGCCGAAGCGGGCCTCGAACCGCGCCACACGGCCACCGGTGTCGAGGATCTTCTGCTTGCCCGTGTAGAACGGGTGGCACTCGGAGCAGACCTCGGCACGGATGGCGCCGGCCGCGATCGTGCTACGGGTGGTGAAGGAGGCGCCGCAGGTGCAGCTGACCTGGGTCTCCACGTACTCCGGGTGGATGTCGCGCTTCAAGGGTTCTCCTAGGTTCGGGAGGGCACCGGGTCGTAGAGGCGGGATTGCCTTACGTGAACCGGGGCCGACGTACCAGTTTGCCAGTACTGGCCGCATCCCCCAAAACGGGGGGTGGGGCCCCGGTATTCCCGGGGCCCCCGGCCGCTACTTCACCGCGTCGTCGGCTTCCGTCTTGGTGCCCGCGCCGTCCTTGAGGGCGGCCTCGGGGATCTCCTTGTCCTCCCGGAGCGCGTCCCAGACCTGCTGGGAGGCGGCCTTCATGGGGGCCACCCGGTTGCTGTCGAGGGGGTCGGTGCCCACCGGCAGCGTCACCATGTGCATGTCGTCGGCGCCGATGCCCTTGAGGCCCTCGGCGAAGCCCAGCAGCTTGTCCACGGAGGCAAGCTCGGAGTCGGTGGTCAGCGCCTTGGTGGCGGTGTCGGCGATCCCGTAGAGCTTGGTGGGGCTGGTGAACAGGCCGATGGACTTCACCTGCTTGATCAGCGCCTTGACGAAGGCCTGCTGGACCTTGATCCGGCCCAGGTCGCTGCCGTCGCCGACGCCGTGCCGGGTGCGGACGAGGCCGAGCGCCTGCTCGCCGCCCAGCTTGTGGGTGCCCGCGTCCAGGTCGAGGTGGCTGTACTTGTCGTGGATGGGCTTGGTGGTGGTGACCTCGACGCCGCCGAGCTGGTCGATCAGCTTCTGGAAGCCGGCGAAGTCGACCTCCATGTAGTGGTCCATGCGGATGTTCGTCATGGCCTCGACGGTCGCGACGGCACAGGGCGCGCCGCCCACCGAGTAGGCCTCGTTGAACTGCGCCCGCTGGGTGGCGGGGGCGGTCTTGCCGCCGGGCGTCTTGCACGCGGGCCGGGGAACCATCAGGTCCCGCGGGATGCTGACCACGCTGGCCTTCTTGTGGCCCGCGTAGATGTGGACGATCATCGCCGTGTCGGAGCGGGCGCTGCCCTCGTCCCGGCCGTACTCGCTGTTGGCGCCGGCCCGGGAGTCGGAGCCGAGGACCAGGATGTCCTGCGAGCCGTTGTCGATGTTGGCCGGGCGGTTCTTGCCGAGCGCGGCGTTGATGTCGACGCCGTTGATGTTGCCGTTGAGCTTGAAGTAGGCGAAGCCGAGCCCGGAACCACCCACCAGCAGCACGGCGGCGGTGGTCCAGCCGGCTATTCGCCAGCCCTTCTTGCGCTCCGGGGGCTTGCGTCGCCGGCCGCGCTTCCCGCCGGCACGGCGGCGGCCCGATCCCGCCCTCGTGCTCCTGCTCTCGTCGGCCATGCGCTCCTCAGTCCTTCGTGCTGGTCCGGCTGCCCCATTCAGACGGGGAAGCATGCGCCAGGGTTGCACAACGGGTTCTGAGGGGTTTCTAAGAAAACCGGAGGCCACTCCCCCGCCCAGAGGGCCGCCACCACCCCCTGTCACCTGC
The DNA here is from genome assembly GCF_047456005.1 of Streptoverticillium reticulum. Classification (NCBI taxonomy): domain Bacteria; kingdom Bacillati; phylum Actinomycetota; class Actinomycetes; order Kitasatosporales; family Streptomycetaceae; genus Streptomyces; species Streptoverticillium reticulum. Next base: position 2,838,455 of record NZ_CP179755.1, read on the forward strand.
GGTTTCGGCCAGATTGGCGGGATTGCTGCCGCCCGTTTGCCGCTGGTGCTCCTGTGGCGGATGTCTCAAAAGGTCACGGAGAGATCACAAAAGGGCCGGGCCCCCGCCACGGCGTGTGGCGGGGGCCCGGAATGCGCTGCGGTGCTGCGCGGCAGATCAGTCGTTGCCGTTGCCCGGGGCGGGCGTGGTCTTGGCGATCTGCATCAGGAACTCGGCGTTGGACTTCGTCTGCTTCATCTTGTCGAGGAGCAGCTCGATGGCCTGCTGCGAGTCGAGCGCGTGCAGCACCCGGCGGAGCTTCCAGACGATCGACAGCTCCTCGCCGCCCAGCAGGATCTCCTCCTTGCGGGTGCTGGAGGCGTCCACGTCCACCGCGGGGAAGATGCGCTTGTCCGAGAGCTTCCGGTCGAGCTTGAGCTCCATGTTGCCGGTGCCCTTGAACTCCTCGAAGATCACCTCGTCCATCCGCGAGCCGGTCTCGACCAGCGCGGTGGCCAGGATGGTCAGCGAGCCGCCGTCCTCGATGTTGCGCGCGGCACCGAAGAACTTCTTCGGCGGGTAGAGCGCGGTCGAGTCGACACCACCGGACAGGATGCGGCCCGAGGCCGGGGCGGCCAGGTTGTAGGCACGGCCCAGACGGGTGATCGAGTCCAGCAGGACGACCACGTCGTGACCCAGCTCCACGAGGCGCTTGGCGCGCTCGATGGCCAGCTCGGCGACGGTGGTGTGGTCCTCGGCCGGGCGGTCGAAGGTCGAGGAGATGACCTCGCCCTTGACCGACCGCTGCATGTCGGTGACCTCTTCCGGACGCTCGTCGACCAGGACGACCATCAGGTGGCACTCGGGGTTGTTGGTGGTGATCGCGTTGGCGATCGCCTGCATGATCATGGTCTTGCCGGTCTTCGGCGGGGCCACGATCAGACCGCGCTGGCCCTTGCCGATGGGCGCGACCAGGTCGATGATGCGGGTCGTCAGCACGCCCGGGTCCGTCTCCAGCCGCATCCGGTCCTGCGGGTAGAGCGGGGTGAGCTTGCCGAACTCGGGGCGGCCGCGGCCGGTTTCGGGCGCCATGCCGTTCACCGAGTCGAGGCGGACGAGGGCGTTGAACTTCTCGCGCCGCTCGCCGTCCTTGGGCTGGCGGACCGCACCCGTGACGTGGTCACCCTTGCGCAGGCCGTTCTTGCGGACCTGGGCGAGGGAGACGTAGACGTCGTTCGGGCCCGGCAGGTAGCCGGACGTACGAATGAAGGCGTAGTTGTCAAGGATGTCCAGGATGCCCGCGACGGGGATCAGGACGTCGTCCTCGGCGACCTGCGGCTCGTTGCCGAAGTCCTCGCGGCCGCGACGGCCACGACGGTCGCGGTAGCGGCCGCGACGGCCACGACGGCCACCGTCGAAGTCGTCGTCCTCCTGCTGCTGCGGACGGTTGTCCCGCTGCTGACGCCCCTGGCCGCCCTGCTGGCCGGCCTCGCCGTCGCGGTTGCCGCGGCGGTCGCGGTCGCGCTGACCGCGCTCCCGGCGCTCGCCCTTCTGGCCGCGCTCGGCGCGCTCGCCGCGCTCCTGGCGCTCGCCGCCCTTGGCGGCCTTGCCCTCGGCGCTGTCCAGCGCCGCCTCGGCCTTGGCCTCCTTGGCCTCGGCGCGGTCCTCGCCGCCGGCGGCCTGCTCGGCCTGCTCCGGGCTGCCGGCGGGCGCGGTGGCGCGCCGACGGCGGCGCTCGCCGGCCGGGGCCTCGTCGCCGCCGGGCTGACCCGGAATCTCGATCTGCTGCTGGGCAGCGGCCTTCTCGGCGGGCTTCTCCGCGTCACCGGTACGGGCACGGGAGGTCGTACGGCGCTTCGGCTTCTCGGCTGCTGCGTCGGCCTCGGTCTTGGCGGTCTTGGCGGGCGCCGCGGCACTGCCGCCGGCCTGCTTCTCCTTGATGACCTCGATCAGCTGGCCTTTGCGCATCCGCGCGGTGCCCTTGATGCCGAGGCTGGAGGCGAGCTGCTGGAGCTCGGCCAGGACCATGGCGTCGAGGCCCGTGCCCGAGCGGCGCCGCCTGGGGGCGGTGGTGGCACCGGTGGCAGACGCGGCGGGAGCGTCCGTGGCGGGCGCGGAGGCATTCACGCCCATCAGATCGGTGGTGTCGCTCACGAAGGGGTCCTTCCCTGGAGCGGGCGTCGGCCTGTCTTGGCTCGGCGACCGGTTGTGCTGTCCGGCTGCGGTCCTGATGTGCGGACCGTGCCGGGGCGGTGGTCCGCCGGTACGGCGGAAGAATCAGTTCATTGGTTCCGGCGTGAAGAAATCAGTGAAGACAAGACGACCAACTTCACTCATGTCGCCCACGCCGATTCCGGAGCGTGCTCGAATCTGCTCAGGCAGGCTGCTCAGGCAGTTTGGGAGGCTCCCGGAAGAAAAGCGGTCCCTGATCGGGACACAGAGCACCGAGCCGATGTGACTTCGGGTGCAGACTTGAGGTTAACACTACCGGATCCCACAAACATTCCCCCTCTCCAAGACCGGCAACCGCGTTTTTCGTGGCCCCGGGGCCCCTCCCCGGAACGCACAGGTCAAGCGAGCGGCAGCACGCTCGTCCCCCCGGCGTCGAGGGACAGCCGATTGGCCGCCCATCCCTCGCCCGCCAGCCGTGCGACCTTGTCGGCCGCACCGTTCTCGACCAGCGCGAGCACCGTCGGGCCCGCACCGGAGATGACTGCGGCGACCCCGTCCGCACGCAGTCGGTTGACCAGGGCGATGCTCTCCGGCATGGCCGGAGTGCGGTATTCCTGGTGAAGCCGGTCCTCGGTGGCCGGCAGCAGCAGCTCGGGACGCTTGGTCAGGGCCTCGACGAGCAGTGCGGCACGGCCCGCGTTGGCCGCGGCGTCCACATGGGGGACGGTGCGCGGCAGCAGCCCCCGTGCGGTTTCGGTCAGCACCGGGTTCGCCGGCACGAAGACCACCGGAACGATGGAATCCGCAGGGTCCATCCGCACGGCACGGGCCACTCCCGACTCCATCCAGGCCAGGGTGAATCCGCCGAGCAGACAGGCCGCGACATTGTCCGGATGACCCTCGATCTCGGTGGCCAGCTCCAGCATCGCCGCGTCGTCGAGCCGGGCGTCGCCGCCTATGGTCACCGCGCGGGCGGCCACGATGCCCGCGCAGATCGCCGCCGAGGAGGAGCCCAGGCCCCGCCCGTGCGGAATCCGGTTGGCGCAGACGACCTCCAGGCCGCGGGGCTGGCCGCCCAGCAGGTCGAAAGTGGTGCGCAGGGACCGTACGAGCAGATGACTCTCGTCGCGCGGGAGGGTCTCGGCGCCCTCTCCGGCGATGTCGATGTGCAGCCCTGATTCCGCCACCCGGACCACGACATCGTCGTAGAGGCCCAGGGACAGGCCGAGGGCGTCGAAGCCGGGACCGAGGTTTGCGCTGGTGGCGGGGGTGCGCACTCGGACGGCGGCGGCGCGGAAGGCGGGACCGGCCATCGCTCGATGACTCTCCTTGGTGTGGCCTTGGCAGGGCGTGCGACTACCGCAAGGGCCGTGACGGCGATGCCGCGTGGGGGCGGCAGCGGTCTGCGACGGGGCGGAGTGAGCACAGCCTATCGAAGGAAGGTTCTGTGGCGACATAGGGCGCACGGGAGGCGCACGATGCGTTTCGCCTGCGGCGTGCCTGGTTTATGGGGGTTTGCCCCGGTTTGGCGGGGTGGTGCGCCCCGTAAGGGGCGCGGGGAACTGCGCGGCCGGCCGCCGACGGCCCGCAGCCGTCGGACCCGGGGACCCGGGGGCGGAGCCCCCGGGAACACCTCTTACCCCAACCCGAGCTGCTGCGCAGCCGCGTTGGCGTCCACCGGAACGGTGACCGGCTGCGGGGCACCCGCAACGGCCCAGTCCGGGTCCTTCAGGCCGTTGCCCGTGACCGTGCAGACGATGCGCTGGCCCGGGTCGACGAGGCCCTGTTCGGCCGCCTTGAGGAGGCCGGCCACGCTCGCCGCCGAGGCGGGCTCGACGAAGACGCCCTCCTGGGAGGCCAACAGGCGGTAGGCGGCCAGGATCTGGCGGTCGGTCACCTCGTCGATGAGGCCGCCGGACTCGTCCCGCGCCTGCTCGGCGAACTGCCAGGAGGCGGGGTTGCCGATGCGGATGGCGGTGGCGATGGTGTGCGGGTCCTTCACCGGCTCGCCGCGCACGATCGGCGCCGAACCGGAGGCCTGGAATCCCCACATCCGGGGGTTGTGCGTGGACACCGCGTCGGCGGCGTACTCGCGGTAGCCCTTCCAATAGGCGGTGATGTTGCCCGCGTTGCCCACCGGGAGGACGTGGATGTCGGGGGCGTCGCCGAGGGCGTCGACGATTTCGAAGGCCGCGGTCTTCTGGCCCTCGATGCGCACCGGGTTGACCGAGTTGACCAGCGCCACCGGGTAGTTGTCGGAGAGCGAACGGGCCAGCGTCAGGCAGTCGTCGAAGTTGCCGTCGACCTGGAGGATGCGGGCGCCGTGCACCAGCGCCTGGCCCATCTTGCCGAGCGCGATCTTGCCCTGCGGGACCAGCACGGCGCACACCATGCCGGCGCGCACCGCGTAAGCGGCCGCGGACGCCGAGGTGTTGCCGGTGGAGGCGCAGATGACGGCCTGCGCGCCCTCCTCCTTGGCACGCGTGATGGCCATCGTCATCCCGCGGTCCTTGAAGGAACCGGTGGGGTTGGCGCCCTCGACCTTGAGGTGCACCTCACAGCCGGTGCGCTCGGAGAGGACCTGCGCCGGGACGAGCGGCGTGCCACCCTCGCGCAGGGTCACCACCGGGGTGCTGTCCGTGACCGGAAGGCGGTCGCGGTACTCCTCGATGATGCCGCGCCACTGGTGAGTGCCCGCGGAACCGCGGGAGTTGCTGTTACCGGACATTGTTCTCGTTACTCCCCTTCAACCCGCATGATGCTCGCGACATCGCGGACCGTGTCCAGCTTGCGCAGCGCCTCGACGGTCGCCTGCAGGGCGGCGTCGGCGGCGCGGTGGGTGACCACGACGAGGGACGCCTCGCCGTCCTTGCCCTGCTGACGGACCGTGTCGATGGACACGCCGTGCTCGGCGAAGACGGTGGCGACCTGGGCCAGGACGCCGGGCTTGTCGGCCACGTCGAGGCTGATGTGGTAGCGCGTGACGACCTCGCCCATGGGGCTCACGGGCAGCCGGGTGTAGGCGGACTCGCCGGGGCCGGTGGTCTCGGCGACCTTGTTGCGGCAGACGGCGACGAGGTCGCCGAGGACCGCGGAGGCGGTCGGCGAACCGCCCGCGCCGGGCCCGTAGAACATCAGCTGGCCGGCCGCCTCGGCCTCGACGAACACCGCGTTGTACGCCTCGCGGACGGAGGCGAGCGGGTGGCTGAGCGGAATCATGGCCGGGTGCACGCGGGCGGTGACCGACTTCCCGTCCTCGGCGCGCTCGCAGATGGCCAGCAGCTTGATGGTGCAGCCCATCCGCTTCGCGGAGGCGAAGTCCGCGGACGTGACCTCCGTCATGCCCTCGCGGTGCACGTCGTCGAGGCGGACGCGGGTGTGGAAGGCGATGCCGGCCAGGATCGCGGCCTTGGCGGCCGCGTCGAAGCCCTCGACGTCGGCGGTCGGGTCCGCCTCGGCGTAACCGAGGGCGGTGGCCTCGTCGAGCGCCTCGGAATAACCGGCGCCGCTCGTGTCCATCTTGTCGAGGATGAAGTTGGTCGTGCCGTTCACGATGCCCAGCACGCGGTTGACCTTGTCGCCCGCGAGGGACTCGCGCAGCGGGCGGATCAGCGGGATGGCGCCGGCCACGGCGGCCTCGTAGTAGAGGTCGGTGCCGTGCGTCTCGGCGGCCGCGTGCAGTTCCGCGCCGCCCTGGGCGAGCAGCGCCTTGTTGGCGGAGACGACGCTCGCGCCGTGCTCGAAGGCCGTGGTGATCAGCGTGCGGGCGGGCTCGATGCCGCCGATGACCTCGACGACCACGTCGATGTCGCCGCGTTTGACCAGCGCGGTGGCGTCGGTGGTGACGAGCTCCGCGGGGACCCCCGCCCGGACCCGGTCCGGGCGGCGCACGGCGATGCCGGCCAGCTCGACCGGCGCACCGATACGGGCGGCGAGGTCGTCCGCGTGCGTCGTCATGATGCGCGCCACCTCGGAGCCGACCACTCCACAGCCCAGCAGCGCCACTTTCAGCGGACGCGTACGCATCATCCGACCTCGTTTCTCGCTCATCTTCGGTAGCACCAGTCTCACTCACTGGACGGGGCTTTTCGGACCCCGTCCACTATTCGAGATCTCTTTCGACCTCAGCCGACATCGAGACGCAGAAGGTCTTCTTCCGTCTCGCGCCGGACGATCACCCGCGCCGCACCGTCCTTCACCGCGACGACCGGCGGACGCAGCGCATGGTTGTAGTTGCTCGCCATCGAGCGGCAGTACGCGCCGGTGGCCGGGACGGCGAGCAGGTCGCCGGGGGCCGTGTCGGCGGGCAGGAAGGCGTCGCGCACGACGATGTCACCGGACTCGCAGTGCTTGCCGACCACGCGCGCGAGCATCGGCTCGGCGGTGGAGGCGCGGGACGCCAGCGCCACGCTGTACTCGGCGTCGTAGAGCGCGGTGCGGATGTTGTCGGACATGCCGCCGTCCACGCTGACGTAGGTGCGCAGGCCCGGCAGTTCCTTGACCGTGCCCACCTCGTACAGCGTGAAGGCCGTCGGGCCGACGATCGCGCGGCCCGGCTCGACGGACAGCCGCGGCACGGTGAGCCCGGCGGCCCGGCACTCGCGGGTGACGATCTCGCGCAGCGCGGTGGCGATCTCGTGCGGCTCGCGCGGGTCGTCCTCGGCGGTGTAGGCGATGCCGAGGCCGCCGCCGAGGTCGATCTCGGGCAGTTCGACGCCGTGTTCGTCGCGGATCTGCCGCAGCAGGCCGACGACGCGGTGGGCGGCGACCTCGAAGCCGGAGGTGTCGAAGATCTGCGAGCCGATGTGCGAGTGGATGCCGAGCAGTTCCAGCCCGTCGAGCTTGAGCGCCCGGCGCACGGCCTCGGCGGCCTGCCCGCCGCCCAGTGCGAGCCCGAACTTCTGGTCCTCGTGGGCGGTGGCGATGAACTCGTGCGTGTGCGCCTCGACGCCGACCGTCACCCGGATCAGCACGCGCTGCCGCTTGCCGAGCCGCTCGGCGATGTGCGCGACGCGCGCGATCTCCTGGAAGGAGTCGAGCACGATCCGCCCGACGCCGGCCTCCACGGCGCGGGTGATCTCCTCGGTGGACTTGTTGTTGCCGTGCAGCGCGATGCGCTCGGCGGGCATTCCGGCGTCGAGGGCGGTGAGCAGCTCGCCGCTGGAGCAGACGTCGAGGTTGAGGTTCTCCTCGTGGATCCAGCGCACGATGGCGCGGGAGAGGAAGGCCTTGCCGGCGTAGAAGACGTCGGCCTCCGTGCCGAAGGCGTCGCGCCAGGCGCGGCAGCGGGCGCGGAAGTCCTCCTCGTCGAGGAAGTAGGCCGGGGTGCCGAACTCCTCGGCGAGCGCCGTGGCCTTGAGACCGGCGACGGTGACGACGCCGTCCGCGTCGCGGGTGACCGTCCGGGACCACACGTGCGCGTCGAGCACGTTGAGGTCGGCCGGGGGCGCCGTGTAGTGGCCCTCCGGAAGGACGTCGGCGTAGCGGGGACCGGCGGGGTGGGCGGAACGGCTCATGACTCTGAATCTCCTCAGAGGTGTGCAGGTGCGGTGACGCCGAGCTGGTGGAGGCCGTCGGCCAGCACCTTGCCCGTGGCCTCGGCGACGGCCAGGCGGGCTCGGTGGACGGCCGAGGGTTTCTCCTCCCCGAGCGGCAGCACCGGGCAGTCGGCCTGCCACCGCAGGAAGGCTTCGGCGAGCCGCTCGAGGTGCCGGGCGAGCCGGGCTGCGTCGCGGGCGGCGGCGATGCGGGGGTGGTCGGCGAGGGCGGCGAACAGCGGCCCGGCGCCGTCGGCGAGCTCCGCGGCATCGTCCGCGAGCTCCGGCCCGAAGCCGAGGTCACGGGCGTTGCGCAGCAGGGCGGCGGTACGGGCGTGGGCGTACCGGACACGGAAGAGGGGATTGCTCTCGCGCTGCACGAGGAGCAGGTCGCGGTCGAGGCCAGGCGGGGAGAGCAGGCTCCAGCGGGCGGCGTCGGGGCCGAGACGGGCGAGGAGGTCCGGCGGGAGCGGCGGCAGGGCCGGCGGCTCGCCGGGGGCTTCGGCCCGGAGCAGGCTGCGGACGATGCGCGCCTGGGGGGCGCTCGCCAGCGTGATGTTGAGGAAGCCCGGTTCGGCGATGTCCACCCGGGCGATGCCGGGCTCCGCGGCGAGCCGGCGGCGCAGGATCTCGGCCACTTCGCGGGCGGGTCGGCCGCTGTCCTTCGCGAGCCGCAGCGCGATGTTGGTGGCGTAGTCGCCGCAGTCCGGGCGGGGCGGAACGCGCACGGTGACCCGCGACGGCACGGCGGCGCGCAGCTCGTCGACCTCGACGGCGCAGCGCACGGTGTGCAGCACGGTGCGGGAGACATCGGCGGGGGTCACAGGGCAAGCCTATGCGCTCCGCTGGGGGCGCGGTTCTGCAACTGCGGGTTGCTTGTGGCTGGTCGCGCCCACGCGGCGGAGCCGCACATGTAACCGCCCCGCGCCCCTTCGGGGCGCGATCACGCACCGCACCTCGTCGTGCCCGCGTCCGGCGGGGCCACCGCCTCGGCCGCCGCTGCGCGGTGCCCTGCCAGGCCTCGGACGAGGCGGACCATCTCCGCGGGCTCGAAGGGTTTGGCCAGGAACGCATCCACCCCCGCGGACCGCCCGCTCTCCTGCTCCCAGCGGGTGCAGGCGCTGATGATGGCCACGGGTATGTCCCGGGTGCGCGGGTCGGCCCGCAGCCGGGCGGCGGTGAGCAGTCCGTCGAGCCGGGGCATCACGACGTCCAGGGTCACCACGTCGGGCCGCACCCGGTGCACGATCTCCAGGCACTCGGCACCGTCGGCCGCGGTCACCACCTCGAAGCCCTCCAGCTCCAGGTTGACCCTGATCAACTGCCGGATGACCCTGTTGTCGTCCACAACAAGGACCCGGCCGGACAAGCCAGGCACACCCCGAGAGTAGGCGCGCCCCCCACGCTGCGTCCGGGTTTTCCCCACTTCCACCCCCCTGCGGGCGAGCCCGCCGGCCGCGGACGATCACTCGTTGCGGGGCACCCCTCCGGAGCTGCTAATGTTCTACCTGTCGCCGCGAGCGAGCGGACGACAAGCAAGACAAGCCCCCGTAGCTCAGGGGATAGAGCAACGGCCTCCGGAGCCGTGTGCGCAGGTTCGAATCCTGCCGGGGGCACCTCGCATGAGGTGCGAAAAGAATCCGCATCAGACCTCACGGTCTCCTGCGGTACATAAGCGCTCGTAGCTTAACGGATAGAGCACTTGACTACGGATCAAGAGGTTGCAGGTTCGAATCCTGCCGAGCGCACATGAGGCCAAGGCCCGTTCCGATCACTCGGAGCGGGCCTTCGGCGTTCTTCACCTCGGTGCCGGGGGTCAGATCTTCGGGAAGCTGAACACGTACCCGTGCTCCTTCAGCCACGGAATCGTCTGTTCCAGTGCGGCGACCGTCTGCCCGCGGTCGCCGCCGCCGTCGTGGACGAGGACGATCGGGCCGTCGGTCAGGCCCTGCTCGATCGCCTTGACGATGTGGTCGACGCCGGGGCGTTCCCAGTCGCGGGTGTCGACGCTCCAGCCGAGCGGGCGCATGCCGTGCTGGGCCGCCAGGCCGCGGCTGTAGGGGGTGAAGGCGCCGCCGGGGGCCCGGTAGTAGTGGATCGGCACGCCGTCGCCCGCCGCCTTCTCGATCATCTGCTGGGCGTCGAGGACCTGTTGCTCCTGGTAGGACTCGGAGCGCTGGTCCATGGCCGTGTTGTGGTCGACGGAGTGGTCGCAGAGGCGGTGGCCGTCGGCGAGCACCTTGCGGACCAGGTCCGGGTGGGCCCTCGCCTCCGGGCCGATCATGCAGAAGACGGCTTTGACGTCGTACTTCTTCAGCAGGGCCAGCACCTTGGGGGTCCAGACGGGGTCGGGCCCGTCGTCGACCGTGATGCTCACGGACCTGCCGCCGGCCTCGGTGTCGTGCGTGATCGACGAGGCCACCGGGCCGTCGCCGGGCGCGGCGGAGGCCGAGCCGGTGGGCGTCGCCACGGGCTCGGGAGTCAGCTCCCGCGGAGCCGCGGGGTCCGGGTCCCGGGGGACCGGGGCCGCCCCCTCCGGGGCGGCGGCGGGAGCGGCTCGTGCGTACTCGGTGGCCTTGGCCAAGGATCCCGTTATCACTCCGCTGAGCGCCACGACGGACACCGCCACTATGGCGATGTACCGATTCCTGCCGGTCGTTCGAGCCATGAGCAGCCTCCCCCTGGAGCGCCCGTCTGCTTTCTCCTGCTCGTAGACGGCGGCTTACCGCAGGACGTTCCCCCGCACGCCCTCGCTCACAGGATGGCGGCAGAACCGGCACCCCGCCCATGAATCATCCCCAATTACCCCGACTTTGTTATCCGTTCGCGATCGTCTCGGCGACCTCCGCCGTACGGGCCGCCTCCTCCCGGGCGAACCGTTGTGCGTCGATCTGTTCGGCGATCTCCTCGTCCTGGGCCATGAGGAGGTCGAGGTTCCCGTCGCCCATCTCGAAGACGCCCATGTCGACGTAGGCCTGCTGCAGCCGTTCGCCCCACAGGCCGATGTCCTTCACACAGGGCACGATGCGGCTGAACAGCAGTCTGCGGAACATCTGCAGGTACTCCGACCGCTCGCTCAGTTCCACCGCGTCGGCCGCGGGCACCCCGAAGTCCGTCAGCACCTCGTCGCCGCGCAGCCGGTCGCGCATCAGCAGGCAGCCCTCGATCACGAACTCCTCGCGCTCGCGCCGCTCCGCGTCCGTCAGCTGCCGGTAGTGGTCGCGCAGCGCCATGCGGCCGAAGGCGACGTGCCGGGCCTCGTCCTGCATCACATAGGCGAGGATCTGCCTGGGCAGCGGCTTGTCCGTCACGTCCCGCAGCAGGCCGAAGGCGGCGAGGGCCAGGCCCTCGATGAGGACCTGCATGCCCAGGTAGGGCATGTCCCAGCGGGAGTCGCGCAGGGTGTCGTCCAGCAGGGCCTGCAGACTGGGGTTGACGGGGTAGATCATCCCGATCTTCTCGCGCAGGAACCGGCTGTAGATCTCCACGTGCCGGGCCTCGTCCATGGCCTGGGTGGCGGAGTAGAACTTCGCGTCCAGGTCGGGCACGGACTCCACGATGCGGGCGGCGCACACCAGCGCCCCCTGCTCGCCGTGCAGGAACTGGCTGAACTGCCAGGAGGCGTAGTGGTGGCGGAGGGCACGGCGGTCGGCCGCGCTCATGCGGTCCCAGTAACGGCTGCCGTACACCGGCAGGTTGGCGTCGGGGACGCCCAGCGGGTCGTACGGGTCGACCTCCTGCTCCCAGTCGATGCGCGTGACGGCGTCCCACTGCTTGTCCTTGCCCTTCTGGTAGAGGGCCAGCAGGCGTTCGCGCCCGTCGTCGTAGTCCCAGCTGAAGCGGGCGGCCCCGGTCGCCGGGACCTCCCAGGCGGTGCCGTCGGGGCGGGCGGGCGTCGTCATCGTCGCGGCCTCCTGTGCCGTCGCGGGGATTGACTCCCCTTGCTGACAAGCAGTCTCATAAGCCTGTGACCGTCGGTAACTCCCAACGTACCCCGGACGGCCCGCAGATGAGGAGGCATCGGCCATGACCACCGCGCCCGGCCGCCCCCGGCCCGACCGGCTCCCCCACGACGCCCTCGGCCCGCTCAGGGACCGCGAACGGGTCGCGCAGCGCCTGCTGGAGTCCTCCGCACGGCACTCCTTCGACCCCGACGCCGAACTCGACTGGGACGCACCGCCCGAGGACGGCAAGTGGTACTGGCCCCCCGAGCTGCTCTCGCTCTACGGCACCCCGCTGTGGCGGCGGATGCCGGAGGAACAGCGCAGGGAACTCGCCCGGCACGAGGCCGCGGCACTCGCCTCGCTGGGCATCTGGTTCGAGATCATCCTGATGCAGCTGCTGGTCCGGCACATCTACGACAAGCCGCTCACCAGCGCCCACGTGCGCTACGCGCTCACCGAGATCGCCGACGAGTGCCGGCACTCCAAGATGTTCGCCCGCATGATCCAGAAGGGCGGCGCCCCCGCCTACCCGGTCTCCGGACTGCACCACGCACTCGGCCGCGTGGCCAAGACGATCACCACCACACCGGGTGCGTTCGCCATGACCCTGCTGGGCGAGGAGATCCTCGACCACATGCAGCGGCTGACCTTCCCCGACGAGCGGGTGCAGACCCTGGTGCGCGGCGTCACCCGCATCCACGTCATCGAGGAGGCCCGCCATGTGCGGTACGCCCGCGAGGAGTTGCGGCGCCAGATGGTCAGCGCGCCGCGCTGGGAAGCCGCGCTGACCCGCGTCAGCTCGGGCGAGGCCGCGCGCATCTTCGCGTTCGCCTTCGTGAACCCCGCCGTCTACACCAACGTGGGCCTCGACCGCCGCGAGGCCGTCGCCCAGGTGCGGGCCAGCGGCCACCGGCGCGAGGTGATGCAGGCGGGCGCGAAACGGCTGACCGACTTCCTCGACGAGATCGGCGTGCTGCGCGGCACCGGCCGGAGGCTGTGGAAGAGCTCGGGCCTGCTGGCCTGACGGGTACCCTGCGGGGCATGACCGGGGCCGTCCGCACCACCTACCGCAGGCTGGGCGTCGCCGAGCGCCGGGCACAGCTGATCGCCGCCGCGCTCGGGCTCTTCGCCCACCGCGCCCCGGAGGAGGTCTCGCTGGACGACGTCGCGGCCGCCGCCGAGGTCTCCCGGCCGCTGGTGTACCGCTACTTCCCGGGCGGCAAGCAGCAGTTGTACGAGGCCGCCCTGCGCAGCGCCGCCGACGACCTCGAACTGTGCTTCGCCGAGCCCCAGTCGGGCCCCCTCACGCACCGCCTCGGAGCCGCGCTCGACCGCTACCTGGGGTTCGTCGACGAGCACGACGCGGGCTTCAGCGCCCTGCTGCAGGGCGGCAGCGTCGTCGGGACCTCCCGCACCGGCGCCATCGTGGACGGGGTCCGCAGGGCGGCCGCCGCCCAGATCCTCAAGCACCTGTCCGTACCGGAACCCGGGCCGCGGCTGCGCATGATGGTGCGGACCTGGATCACGGCCGTCGAGGCGGCGTCGCTGATCTGGCTGGACGAGGAGAAACAACCGCCGCGGGACGAGCTCCGCGACTGGCTCGTGGACCATTTCGTGGCCCTGCTGACGGCGACCGCGGCGAGCGACGCCCAGGCGGCGGAGGTCGCTCGCGCCGCCTTCGCCGGGGAGCCGGCCGAGGGCGCGGCCGGGCGGCTGGCCAGGCGCGCGGTGCCGCTGTTCGAGGGTGCGGGGCACTTGCTGTGAGACTGGGGGCGTGAGAAGCGAGAAGACGCCCTTCGAGGGCGGGCCCATGGACGGGCGGGTGCTGCCGGTGCTGGTCGGGCTCAACGGGTTGCCGCCCAAGGTGTACCGGATCCCCGTGCCGGCCGGCGAGGACGGCGGGGCGCCGACGGTGCTCGTGTACCGGCGGGTACCGGCTGCCACTACGCGGCGGCTGGGGCTGCCCAAGGGCTGGAAGTACGTGTACGAGGGGTAGTGGGGGCGCGCCCCGTAAGGGGCGCGGGGAACTGCGCGACCAGCCACGACGCGCCCGCAGCCGACGGACCGGGCCCGCGAGGCACTCACCCACACGATTGCGATTAATCGCACCGCGCATGGCACGATCCTCCCGGGGGCACGATCATGCTGCCCGATACCGGAGGTGAGCCCGTGTCAGGACGGTTCGTGCGTTCCATCTGCATCATCGCGCTGGCCGCCGGCGCGACCGCCACCGCCCTCGCACCGCCCGCCTCCGCAGCCCCGGCGCCGCCGCCCACGCAGCCGGTCAGCGCTCTCCTCGCCCAGCTCCGGTCGCTGTACCAGAAGACCGAGGAGGCCTCCGAGGCGTACAACGCCACCGAGGAGAAGCTGAAGAAGCAGAGAGCCAAGGTCGACAAGCTCAACGAGGACCTCGCCGAGACCCGGATCGCGCTCACCGCGAGCCGGGACGCCGCGGGCCGGCTCGCCCGCGAGCAGTACCGCGGCACCGCGAGCCCGCTCTCCCCGTACGTGACGTTCCTCCTCAGCGGCGACCCGCAGCAGGCCCTCGACCAGAGCCACCAGTGGCACCGGGCCGCCGACCGCCGGGCCGTCACCGTCGACCGGCTGACGGCCGGCGAGAAGCGCTCCGCCACGCTCGCCTCGGAGGCCCGCGACGCCCTCAACGTGCAGCAGACCCTGGCCGCCACGCAGAAGCAGCAGCGCGACACCGTGCAGAAGCACCTCTCCGACGTCGAGCGGCTGCTCTCCTCCCTCAACGGCGCACAGCTCGCCGAGCTCCAGCGCCTGGAGGCCGGCCAGGCGGACGACGCCCAGCGCCGGTTCCTCGCCTCCGCTCCCCTGATCGGCTCCCGCGCCCCGTCCGCGGCGGGCGCCAAGGCGATCGACTTCGCGTACCGGCAGCTGGGCAAGCCGTACCTGTGGGGCGCCGAGGGCCCCGAGTCCTTCGACTGCTCCGGTCTCACCTCCCAGGCCTGGGCCCACGCGGGCGATGCGATACCGCGCACCAGCCAGGAGCAGTGGGCGTCCCTGCCCAGGGTGCCGCTGAACGAACTGCGGCCGGGCGACCTGGTGTTGTACTTCGAGGGCGCCACGCACGTCGCGCTCTACATCGGCAACGGCATGGTGATACAGGCACCCCGGACCGGCGACCGGGTGAAGATCTCGCCGGTGGCGGGGAATCCGTTGCTGGGGGCGGTACGTCCGGATTCGGGGCAGGCCTCGCTGGCGTCGTACGAACCGCCGACCGGTAGCTGACTCACCGCCCCGTGCCCCGTCAGGGGCGCGGGGCTGCAACTCCCCCAGCTACCGCTGGGAGGTACCCCCAACGGCTCCGCCGCGTGGGCGCGACAAGCCACAACCGGCCCGCACCCGAGCGACAAACTCCCCGGCCCTGGCCGCGTCATAGAACCACTCGTCGAAATCCGCCGGATCGTCGAACCCGTTCGCGAAGCGGTCAGCGACCGGCTGGAGGCCGGCGGCTGCGCCGAAAAGGTCCCGGACATGGACCGGAAGCGGCGCCAGCATCGCGTTCGTCCACTTCGTGGCATACCGCGCCCCCGCCCACCAGCGGGCGAACGTCGCCCGCATCCACGCCGCGTCGAACGGTGCGTCGCCGCGCTCCGTGATCGCGGCGAGGTAGACGGCGGCGCACTTGGCCGCCGAGTTGGCGCCCTGCGCCGCGACCGGATCGTTGATCACGACGGCGTCCCCCGCGCCGAGCACCGGCACCCCCGAGGGCAGCAGGCCCACCGGCTCGCGCACGGCGGGGGTGTAGCGGCCGGCCAACGTGGCCTGCGCGTCGGTGAGTTCGACGGCCGTGGCGCGCCCGTACTCCCACGGCGTGAACCGCTCCATCAGCTCCAGTGTCCGGGCCAGGTGCTCGCCCGGGCCCTCGGCCCGGCGGAAGACGTCCAGCGGGCCGCCGGGGACGCCCTCCCAGAAGAGGATGTCGGCGCGGCCGGAGGCGGTGAGCGCGGGGATCACCCACAGCTCGCCGACGCCGGGCACGAGGTTGCAGCGGACGGCGTCGTACTCGGGGTGTTCCGGGCGCGGGCCCAGGCCGTGGACGTAGGCGAGCGCGAGGCAGCGCTGCGGTGCGGTGTACGGGGAGCGGGCGGGGTCGCGGGCGAAGAGCGAGGCGAGTTCGCCCTTGCCGGCCGCGATCAGCACCAGGTCGTAGCGGTGGGCCAGGAAGTCGAGGTCGGAGACGGCGACGCCGTGCACGACGACCCGGCCGCCGCGCTCGGCGAAGGTCTCCAGCCAGCCCGCCATCTTCAGCCGCTGGTCGACGGACTGGGCGCAGCGGTCCAGCCGGCCGGCCCAGTCGACCACGCGCCGGACCCCGGGCCGGCCGGCCACCGTGCCGGCCATGGAGACGCCGAGGCCCTCGATGCGCGGGGCCCGGTCCTCCCAGAAGTGGAGGCCGAGGCCGCGCTCGTGCTGCAGGGCCGTGTGGAACATCACCTGGGTGGACATGACGCGGCCGGAGCGGATCTCGTCGGGCGAGCGGTGCGACATCAGCGTCACGTCGTAGCCCCGTCCCTGGAGTCCCAGGGCGAGTTGGAGGCCGGCCTGGCCGGCTCCGACTATGAGGATCCGGCGCATGTCAGTGACGTCCGGGGGTGATTTCCAGGGCCCTGCCCACGAGGGTGAGCAGGGTGTCGACGACGGTGATCCGCTTGCGGGCGTCCATCACCAGCACCGGCACCTGTGCGGGCAGGGACAGCGCCTCGCGCACCACTTCGGGCTCGTAACGGGCCGTGCCCTCGAAGTGGTTGACGGCGACGATGTAGGGCAGCCCGCCGCTCTCGAAGTAGTCGAGGGCGGGGAAGCAGTCCTCCAGGCGCCGGGTGTCGACCATCACCACCGCCCCGATGGCCCCGCGCACCAGGTCGTCCCACATGAACCAGAACCGTTTCTGGCCGGGGGTGCCGAACAGGTAGAGCACCAGGTCGGATTCGAGCGTGATGCGCCCGAAGTCCATGGCGACGGTGGTGGTGCCCTTGTCGGGGACGGCCTCGAAGTCGTCCACGGCCTCGCCCGCCTCCGTCATGACGGCCTCGGTGCGCAGCGGGGTGATCTCCGAGACGGAGCCGACGAAGGTGGTCTTGCCGACGCCGAAGCCGCCCGCGATGACGATCTTGGTGACGGCGGGGGCCCGGGAGCGGTCGGTCTGCCAGCTCCGCGGGCCCTGGTGGTCCGCTTCGGGTCCCGTTGTCGTGTCAGAGCCTGCGTAGTCCACTCTGCACCCTTTCGAGCAACGCGCGGTCGGGCCGTCCGGTGGCGTCACCGGTGCCGTAGACGCGGATCCTTCCCTGGTCTGCGAGGTCGCCGAGGAGCACCCGCACCACGCCCAGCGGCATCTTCAGCAGTGCGGAGACCTCGGCGACCGAGCGCAGTCTCCGGCACAGCCCGACGATGGCGCGGACCTCGGGCATCACCCGGGCGGCCAGCCCGCCGGGGGCCGGTGCGGGCTCCTCGTCGGGGTCGGCCGAGGCTGCCACGAAGGTCTCCACGAGCAGCACGTGGCCGAAGCGGGTGCGTCCGCCGGTGAGCGAGTACGGGCGGACGCGCGCCGTTCCCCGGTCCGGCGCGGCCGCGCGGGCGACCGGGCCGACGGCGGAGATGACCGGTGCGGCAGTCACCTGACCGCCTCCGCCGACCGGCGCAGCTCCCGCCGGAGTTCGGGGGTGAGCACGTGGCCGGCCCGGCCCACGAAGAGCGCCATGTGGTAGGCGACGACGCTCATGTCGCAGTCGGGGGCGGTGTGGACGCCCAGCAGCGAGCCGTCGCTGATGGTCATCACGAACAGGCTGCCGTGGTCCATGGCGACCATGGTCTGCTTGACCAGGCCGCCGTCCATCAGCGTCGCCGCCCCCGTGGTCAGGCTGCCCAGCCCGGCGACGATGGTGGCCAGGTCGGCGGTGGAGCCGCGCGGGCCCTCCTCCCGGTCCGGCCCCGCGGCCGGCTGCCGTTCCTGGTGGGAGGAGAGCAACAGCAGCCCGTCCGAGGAGACGACGGCGACGGACAGCACGCCCGCGACCTCCTCGACCAGATCGGTCAGCAGCCAGTGCAGATTGCGGGCTTCGCTGCTCAGTCCCCCGAGCGTGGTGTCCATGGTGCCGACGGGGGTGACGGGCGTCGCCCCCTGGGAAAATGCAGTCAACCGCGTGCCTCCTCGACAGTGCCGCCGTCGTCCGATGCCCCCGTGCGACGCCGACCAATATCACGTTCCGTCAACTCCGCCTCGACGTCGCGCCGTCCGTCCCGGGCGCCCTGCTGGAATCCGGCGAGCTTGCGGCGCAGGGCCTCGGCGTCCACGCCGTGCCGCACGCTGAGCGGCACCGGCTTCTGGGCCACGGCCTTCGGCGTGCGCTTGGGCAGGCCGTTCCCGGTGGCCTCGCGGGGCGGCGGTACGGGCCGGGGGGCCGGTGGTTCCGGGGCGGGGGCGGGTCCGACGGGCTCCGCGGGGCGGCGGGGGGCGGGTGCCCCGGGGCGGGCGTGGCGGCCCGGCGGGGGGCGGTGGCCGTCCCGTACGGCGCGGATCTCCATCGTCTGCTCGGAGTCGTCGGGCGCCGTGGCGTGGACCGGGGAGCGGTGTGCGGTTTCAGCCGTACGGAGGGAGCGGCCGGGCAGCGTATGGGAGTTGGCCTCGGCGACGGCGCCCGGGAGGTTGACGCGGGGCGGTGCCGTCCCGGCGCCGGGCACGGGCGGTGCCGCGGCGGGGTCGGGAGCGGGCGCGTCGGCGGGCAGCAGGTGGGCGGGCAGCACCACGACGGCGGTGATGCCGCCGGGCCGCTGCTCGCGCAGTTTGACGCGCACCCCGTGCCGGGCGGCGAGCCGGGCGACGACGTACAGGCCGAGGCCCATCACCGGGCGGGAGGTCTCGTCGCCCTGCCCCGGCCCCTGGCCCTGCTTGCGCACCCCCATGGGGATCCGGCCGGGGTCAGGGTCGGGCTGCGCGAGGAGGGAGTTGAGCTCCTCCAGGCGCTCGGGGGACATGCCGATGCCCTCGTCCTGCACGGAGAGCATGACCTCGCCGTTCTCCAACAGCCATCCGGAGACCTGCACTTGGACGTCAGGTGGTGAGAACGCGGTGGCATTCTCCAGCAGTTCGGCCACCAGGTGGCTGACGTCGTCCGCGGCGAACCCGACGAGCTGGGACCGGGCGGGGAGGGAATGGATGCGGACGCGCTCGTAGCGCTCGATCTCGCTGACGGCCGCCCGCAGGACGTCCAGCAGGGGGACGGACCCGGTGTGCCCTCCGCCGTGTTCGGCACCGGCGAGGACCAGCAGGTTCTCGTTGTGGCGGCGCATGCGCGTGGCAAGGTGGTCAAGTTTGAACAGCACGGCGAGCCGGTCGGGATCGGCCTCGTGGGCCTCCAGGGACTCGATGACCGACAGCTGCCGCTCGACCAGACCGAGGGTGCGCAGCGAGAGGTTGACGACGGTGGCGTGGATCCGCCCGGTGAGGCAGGACAGCCGGTCGGCGAGCTCCTGGTGCCGGGTGCGGAGCGTGTCGCGCTCCTCGGCCATGTCGCGCCGGGCGCCGTCGAGCCGGGTGCGCTCGCCCTCCAGGAAGTTCATGCGCTCCCGCTGCCGGACGACCGTGCCGTGCAGCACGTTGACCGACCGGGCGATCTCGGCGAACTCGTCGTCCCGGCCCTTGACGGCGACCGGGTCGCGCGTCAGCGGCTCGGCGCACACGCGCCGCGCGCCGCGCCGCAGCGCGGACAGCGGCCGGGTGACGGAGCGGGCGGCGGCGATGCCGGTGCCGAGAGTGAGGAGGAAGCACAACGCGGCCAGCGCGCTGCGGACTTCGAGGGCTTCGAGGTCGTGGGTGCGCAGCCGGGCGAGGCGGGCCATGGCGTCCGTGGCGAGGCCCGACTCGACCCCGCGCATGGCCTCGATCCGGGTGGTCAGGGCCGCACGGATCTCCTCCGGCGCCCTGGCGCCCTCCGCGTCAGCCGCCGCCGTCGCGGGCGGTGCGGTGACGAGGTGGTCGAGCAGGGCGGCGGCGTCGGCGACGCCCGGGCCGCCGACGGCGCGGGCGTACGCGTCCCGGGTGTCGGCCCCGGCCAGCTGCCGGAAGTCAGCGAGGGCGGACCGCTCGCGCAGCGCGGACTGCTGGGCGGCGGCGCCGAGTTCGGGGTGCCCGCGGGAGGCGAGGGCGGCCAGCAGCAGCCCGCGCGTGGCCGAGGCCTCCTCGACGGCGCGGCCCAGCGGGGGCAGCGCGGCCGCGTCCCCCGCGGCGGCCCGGGCGGGCAGCCGGTGGACGAGCGCGCCGCTGACCCCGTGCAGGGCCTGTACGACGGCGGTGTAGGCGGTGAAGACCGTCAGGGCGTCACCGGGCCCGGCAAGGGCCTTGCGGCGCACTTCGGGGAGCCCGTCGAGGAGCTCCCGCACGGACGCCGGTGCGGAGCGCCCGAACTCCTCGATCTGCCGGTCCACACGGGCCCGTTGGGCATCCGGCACGGCGGGCGCGCTGCCGCGCCCCGCGGCCGCGTAAACGGTCATGGCGTCACGCTCGTCGGCCAGGGAGTGCGCGAGCGCGACGGCGGCGCTGTCGGTCTTGGCGAACGCGGCCAGCCGCTGGGACTCGGCGCGGTCCCGCAGGACGTCGGCGATACCGAAGGCGCCTGCACCGGCGACCGTGAGCGACACGACCGTCACGGAGGCGACGAGCCGGTTGCGGACGCGGGCGGTGCGCTCCGGCACCGCCGTGGTCTGCTGCTCGCGCTGGCCGCCCCGAAGCCGCTTCTTCCGCACCGGTGCTCACAATCTGCTCGCGTCCGTCCCGCCCGCCCCTGGTCCTGCGGTACTGATTTGACCCTTTCAGCACCCGTCTGAGGCAGGCCTGCTTCACTCCCCCGCTCATTCGAAGGAGTGAAGCCCACCCGGAACTTCACTTTTGATCCCCTGGTTCCTGCTGACGGCGCGCGCCGCACTTCCCCCCGGCGCATGCCCACCCGGTAAACCGCCCGGCACGCCGGAAGGATGCGCGCCAACAGCCAGGGAAATTCCGGCATCCTGCACACTGGCCGCATGCGTATCGAACTCGCCACTCAGCCGGGTGTTCCGGGGCGCCGGAACGAGGATTTCGCGTCGGTGAGCGGAGAGGCGGACGGAGCGTTCGTCCTTCTCGACGGGGTGACACCGCCGGAGGACGGCGGTACGGGGTGCCGGCACGGTGTGCCGTGGTTCGTCGAGCGGTTGGGCGGAGCGCTGCTGCACCTCGCGTGCGGCAAGCGGGAGTTGCCCCTTGCGTCATGTCTGTCGGCCGCCATCGACCGTACTGCTGCGGCTCATCGGGACACGTGTGACCTGACGCACCGGCGGACGCCGCAGGCGACGGTGGTCGTCGTGCGGTGGGACGCGGAGCGGGTGGAGTATCTGGTGTTGTCCGACTCGGTGTTGCTGCTGGCGGACGGGCGCGCGGTGCGCGCCGTCCTGGACGACCGGATCGACCGGCTGGCCGCGCTCGGCCCCGTGACGGACGCCCAGCGCAACGCGGAGGGCGGCTTCTTCACCGCAGCCGCGGACCCGGCCGTGGCCGGCCGGGCCGTCACGGGTGCGCTGCCGCGGGCGGAGGTCCGGTCGATGGCGGCGATGACGGACGGGGCGAGCCGATGGGTGGAGGTGTTCGGGGAGGGGGACTGGGCGGATTGCCACGCCCTTTTGGCGAAGGAGGGGCCGCAGGCACTGATCGACCGGGTGCGGGCGATTGAACGGGGTACGACGCGACGGCTCGGCAAGCGGCACGACGACGCGACGGCACTGTACGTGGTGCCGTAGCGCTCCGAAGGGGCGCGGGGCTGTTTCTCCCCCAGCTACCGCTGGGAGGTGCCCCCAGCGGCTCCGCCACCGGCAACCCGCAGCCGACAAACCACGGGGTGCGCCCCGTAAGGGGCGCGGGGAACTGCGCGATCAGCCACAACGGACCCGCACCCGCCCCGCACCGCCCCCGCGGGGCTACGCCTCCGCGCTCGCGTTCAGCTGATGCAGCAGCCGCGCCAGCTCCGCGATCTCGGTGCGGTCCCAGTCCGCCAGTTTGCTCATGTACTGCGCGCGCCGTGCATCCCGCACCCGCTGGAAGCGGGCCCCGCCCTCCTCCGTGACGCGGATCAGGGACGCCCGGCCGTCGGCCGGATCCGGCTCCCGCTCGACGAGCCCCAGCTCGCACAGCGCCCGCAGCTGACGGCTCATCGTGGCCTTGCCGACCCCGAAATACGCAGCGAGGTCCGTGGCCCGCTGCTGCCCGGCCTCCACGAGGCGGATCAGCAGCCCGTAGGCCGCCGGCTCCAGGTCGGGGTGGACCTCCCGGGCCATTTCCCCGGACGAGGCGCGGGCCCGGCGCAGGAACACGGCCAGCTCGCGCTCCAGGGCGAGAAATTCCTCGTGGTCCACGCCGTCGCCGGGCTCCGGGGTACCGGTCTGGTGCACGTCAGGCCCTCTCCGCCTTTTCAGCTTGCTTTCAGCCGATGAAAAGTTCTTGTGTCCGCGGACCGTCGCCGCAGCTCTGTCAGTATTTCGCAGGATTAGACCAACGGCAGCACCCCGGGGCCCTGTCGCGGCGTGTATCTGCGCCCATGGCTTCGGTAATGGCATGGTCATACCAACCTAGACCGCCGAACGAAGGCCATTCGGCACCGGAGGCACGCCAATGCCCGTGCACTGCTCGAGCCGGGAGCGCCGCAGACCCCCTGCGGCGCCCCGGCTGTTCGCCCCCCTGCTGTCCGTCCTGGCCGCCCTGGCCCTGCTGATCGCCCTGCCCGGCGCGGCCGACGCGTCGTACGCGCCCGCCGCCAGGCACCCCACCCACCCCGCGCAGGACTGGATGGGCGTGACCGTCCCGGACCACGAACACGGCGGCCAGGACGAGGGCCAGGGCCCGCGGTCCGCCTCCGTCGAAGGCGTCGACGTCAGCAGCCACAACGGCAACGTTTCCTGGTCCAAGCTGAAGAAGAGCGGGGTGCGCTTCGCCTACGTCAAGGCGACCGAGGGCACCAGCTACACCAGCCCCTACTTCACCCAGCAGTACGACGGCTCGTACGACGCCGGGATGATCCGCGGCGCGTACCACTTCGCCCTGCCCGACAACTCCAGCGGCACCTCGCAGGCGGACTACTTCGCCCGGCACGGCGGCGGCTGGTCGCGTGACCACAAGACGCTGCCGGGCGTCCTCGACCTGGAGTGGAACCCCTACGGGGACAGCTGCTACGGGATGAGCTCGGACGAGCTGATCGACTGGGTGGGCGACTTCTTCGACCGCTACTACCGCCGCACCGGGCGGGAGGCCGTGCTCTACACCGCCACCAAGTGGTGGAAGGAGTGCATGGGGAACTACAGCAGGTTCGGCTCGGTGAATCCGTTGTGGATACCGCAATACGGCTCGTCGGTCGGGGAGCTCCCCAAGGGCTGGTCCTTCCACACCATCTGGCAGTACACCGACTCGGGCCCCACGGTCGGTGACCACAACCGCTTCAACGGTGCGTTCAGCCGCCTCCAGGCGCTGGCCGACGGTTGAGCCCTCAGCACCCAGCGGGCCCCCGGCACATCGGCGCCGGGGGCCCTTGGCGTGTCGTGGATCAGTGGATCAGCGGATCAGCCGCAGGTGCCCGCGGGGCGGGTCCGCGTCACCAGGTCGGTGAAGCCGGTGGTGCCGTCGAGCCACACCACCTGCCGGCCGCCGGCCGCGGCGGCGGAGAGCTGCTCGCCGCGGTTGCAGGAGACCCGGCCGAGCGTCCGGCCGTCCACGGAGAACTGCCACAGCTTGGCCGTCGACTGGTTGCCGGCCGACAGGCCCGGCGCCTGCGAGGTGACGGTCACGGCGTCCTGCGAGACGGTCAGGTCGTAGGGGAAGAGCCCCGCGGCGGCGGTCTTGCCCTTGCCGAGGTCCAGGGTGCCCGTGCCGTCGAACTCCGCGCGGCGCACGCCCATCTGCCCGGTGCTCTTGGACTCGTCGGCCAGCCAGAAGACGTTCTTGCCGTTGATGCCGGTCTGGCCGATGCCCTCGGGCGTGCCGAGCTGCTGGGTCAGGGTCTTCTTGCCGGTCTTGAGGTCGAGCACCTCGGTACCGAATTTGGAGGTGCCGTTCTCGGCGTAGAGCTTGGCGTAGGCGATGCGGCCGTTGCCGATCGAGGGCAGGGCGGTGGCGGACTGCTCGTCGGCCCGGTCCTCGACCCAGACGGGGTCCGTGTCCCGCAGCCGCAGATAGCCGACGTGCCGGGTGCCGAGGCGCGACGGCGCCTCGAAGACCACGACGTCACCGTCGACCTGCACCCCGGAGAGCGCCACCTTGCCGGACCGCAGCGTCCTGATCGGCCCGCCCGCCAGCGGCCGCGCCAGGATGTCGACGC
Source organism: Streptoverticillium reticulum (assembly GCF_047456005.1). Classification (NCBI taxonomy): domain Bacteria; kingdom Bacillati; phylum Actinomycetota; class Actinomycetes; order Kitasatosporales; family Streptomycetaceae; genus Streptomyces; species Streptoverticillium reticulum. The sequence goes on from NZ_CP179755.1 coordinate 2,862,446, forward strand.
TCTTCGGTCCGTACGCGAGCCAGACGACGGTCTTGCCGTCGGTCACCGGGTTGACGTGGTAGCGGCCGTCGTTGGGGCTGATGAGCTTCGGGGCGCCCTTGCCGTCGGCGCGTCCCGCCCAGACCGAGTACGCCTCGGTACCGGAGTCGTCGGACTGGGACGCGGTCCACCAGCCGCCGCCCGCGCCGACGGACGACCCGGCGGTGTTGACCTTGCCGAGCAGGACGTCGGTGTCGACGCCGAGGGCCAGTTCCCAGTTGGGGACGATGCCGTGGGCGTTGAAGGAGCGGGTGACGGTGTTGACGTCGTCGGAGGAGAGGCCGAGGTCCTTGGCCGCCGCGATGACCGCGTTGCGGCCCTCGGTGTAGCCGTCCAGGGGCGTCATGTACTCCGACAGCGCCTTGTAGACGATGCGGTCGGCGACCTTGCCGCCGAGGTCCTTGCGGATGTCCCACAAGGAGCCGGAGAAGATGGTGGAGTTGAGGTGCACGCCGCCGTTGTCGGTGGCGAAGCCGACGCCGAGGAAGTTCTTCGAGGTCGTCGCGCCGTCGTTGAGGTCGCGGAAGGCGCACTCGCGCGGCGACTTGCTGCGGCACAGGTGCCCGCCGAGGAGCCCGGAGTCCGGGTCGTCCATGGACACTCCGGCGGCGTCCACGGAGATGGACTGCCCGAAGTAGTCGGCGAGGGCCTCGTTGAGGGCGCCGGACTGGCCGGCGTAGACGAGGTTCGCGGTGTGCTCCACGACGCCGTGGGTCATCTCGTGGCCGACGACGTCCAGGTCGGCGGAGAGCGTCTTGTACTCGTCGTTGCCGCCGCCGTAGACCATCTTGGTGCCGTCCCAGAAGGCGTTGACGTACGCCGAACCGAACTCGGTGACGCCGACGAGGGAGTTGACGGTCATGCCGCGGCCGTCGAGGCTGTCGCGGCCGTGGACGTTCTTGTAGTAGTCGTAGACCTTGCCGGCCGCCCAGTGGGCGTCGACGGCACCGGCCTCGGTGGCGTCCGGGCCGAAGGCGGGGGTGGCCGACCCGAACTCCTTGATCCCGTCGGGCCAGCGGCCCGAGACCTCGCCGACGTCCTTGCCGCGGGCGTCCCAGGTGGCGAGGACGTTGTGGCTGGTGCTGCTCATGCGAACGGTGTCCCGCATGAGGTATTCATTGCGGCCGGGGTCCTTGGTGAGGTTCAGGTCGACGGTGGTGCCGTCGTACTTGACGCCGGAGCCGGGGGTGGGGGCGGGGGCGTCGGCTTTGATCCCGCCTTTGGCAGGCGCCGCGGTCTTGTTCTTGTCCACCCCGAAGGTCTTGATCCCGCTGTACTGCAGCACGGGGTAGCCGGCCTTGGCGTCGATGTAGACCTCGCGGAGGACCGGTTCGCCGGTGGCGGGGTGGGTGCCACGGACGGTGACGTGCTGGGTGAGCACGCCGTCGCCCTTGGGCAGCACGACGAGCCCGCGGGCGGTGCCGCTGAAGGACTCGGCGGACCTGGTCAGCCCCTGGCGCCCCGGCTGGGCGATGTCGGACTTGTCGAGCGTCCGCCCGCCGAGCTGCGCCCGGACAGCGGCGACGGCACGCTCGACGGCGACGTCCTGGGTCACGGCCGCCTTGGTGTCGGCCGTCAGCCTGGTGAAGTACCGGCCGGAGGTACCGGTGACGAGGCGCTTGCCGTCCTTCTTCTCCATCCGGACGACGTACTGCCCGCCGAGGACGTCGATCCCGTGGTGCTTCTGCTGCAGCCGGACGGTCTCGGTGGCGCCGGAGCTCTGCGTCCCGAGCGGCGCGAGATCACGCTGCGGGTTGCCGATGTGGTACCGGCTCTGCTTGTCGGCAAGGTGCTCGCGGGCGGCATCGGCGGCGTTGCCGGTGGCCTTGGTGCGGTCACGGATGCCGTCGACAAGGGAGGGGGTGGAAGTGCCCTTCCCCGGGACGACTTCGGGACCCGCCGCAGCGGACGCGGCAACCGCCTGAGCGGGCACCGCGGAAACGACGAGGGCGGCAGCGCCGAGTAGCGCTGCCGCCCCTGCTATGCCGTTCTTCCGGCCTCTGCCGGCCGGTCTGCCTGAACGTGCTCTGGGCTTGCGCAAGGAGTTCCCCCTCCGTCGCATACGGTCGCGCATATGCAACCGGCGGGACGGGGCCGGATCAATGGTGCGTGGACCCAGAGGGTCAACTTCCGGCCGAAAGCGGCCGATCCGACGCGTGGGAACCCAATTGCCGGTTCCGGCAAGGCGATGCAGACTGAGCCGTCGTCTTCACGAGGAGTGTCGAGGAGTGTCATGGCCAAGGTCACCATCAGCCTGGACAGCGATCTGGCGATCGAGGTCATGCTGCTGTCCGGCACCAGGAACCCGCAGGACGCGGTGGAGTTGATCGTGCGGGACTACCTGGCCAGGGGCCGCCGCACGGAGGCCCGCACCGGCAACGCGGCGGACCAGGACCGTTTGACCGACCGGAGGCCGGCGGTGGACGAGGGGTGAAGCCGGCCGCCGGCGTCTTGCAGCCACGCGCTGGAATGCGGCCTACTCCCAGTCCATGTCGTCGGTGGCCAGCGTCAGTCCAACGACGGTGTCGGTGAGGTCGATCGGGTCCCCGAACTTGACGGCCGGACCGGTGCGGTACGTGCCGTCCTTGGGCTCGGTGAAGACGTGGCACTGGCCGATGTACGGGTCCACGATGAGATAGACGGGAACACCCGCCAGTGCATAGGCATCCCGCTTGGGCCCGTAGTCGTTCTTCGCCGTGTCCTTGGAGATCACCTCGGCGACGAACTCGACGTCCTGGTAACGCCAGTGCCCCTTGGAGTCCTTGGACACGCCGTCCTTCACCAGCAGGACGTCGGCACAAAAGCCATTCAGATGGCCGGGAAAGTCAATACGGACTTCGTTCTTCACGCGCCTCCGCGGATACTTGGTCCGCAGCTGGTCGTAGATGTTGGCGATAATGTCCCAGTGATTGTCCCGCTGCGGCGACATGTAGATGGCCCCCTCGACGATCTCCACCTTGTAGCCCTCGGGGACGGGCATCCGCTCAAGCCAGTCGAACAGCATGTCCAGGCTGAGCTCGTCGCTGTCGGCCATCTCGGTCCTGTCGGTCAGCACGATGGTCACTCTGCGCTCCTCCCCGCTGCCGCATACCGCAGGCAGCCGCGCGGTTCAACGATACGCGCGGCTGCCCGGACACGCCGCAGCCGGTGAGACGTGGCTCACTCGTCCACCGGCTCCCACCCCGGCGCCCCGCCGTCCACCGCCACCCGTCCGAACTGCACGTCCGCGAAGTGGATGCCGAAACCGACCGTCCCGGGCTCGGTGAGTTGCTCCACCAGGCGGCGCCGGAAGGCGATGGCGCCTTCCGCGTCGTGGTCGACCGACACCCGCCACTCCGGGTGGGCCATCTGCAGCGGCGTGTGGAACGCGTCGCCGAAGGCGATCACGCGACGGCCGTCGTCCCCGCTGATCACGTACGCCGCGTGGCCCGGCGTGTGGCCGGGAGTGAGCAGCACCCGCACCCCCGGGAAGATCTCCTCCCCGTCCGTCACCGTGCGGACCCTCGGCTCCATCTCCTTGAGGACCTCCGCCGGCGGGGCGTGGTGCACCACGTCGCGGTGCTGCCACTCCGCCTCCGAGAACAGGAACTCCGCGCCGCTCAGGGCCTCGTGGCCGACCCAGCCCACGTGGTCGCCGTGGAGGTGGGTGAAGGCCACCGCCTCGATCCGGTCGGCCGGGCGGCCGAGGCGGGTGAGGTTGTCGAGCAGGGTGCCGCCCGACATGGCGCCGACGGGGTTGCCGGGCTCGGCCGGGGCGGACACCGGACCGATGCCCGAGTCGATCAGGAGGGCGCGGTCGGCGCGCTCGACCAGGAGGCCGCCGACGCTCGCCACGAGGTAGCCGGACTCGTCCAGGTACGAGGGTGCAATGGTGTCCGTCGTGTCCGGGAACCAGTGGCGCGGCGACAGCTGCGCCACGCCGTCCGGTACGTACGTGACCTTCGTTTCGCCCAGTTGCAGGGAGCGGATCCCCGCCGGGCGGCTCAGCCGTTCACTCATGTCCCACCCCTTCGTCGTCACGCCGCCGCAGCAGGCACCGCGGCGGCCGTCGCCGGTGTCAGTGCCAGCTCCAGGACCTGGCGGACGTCCGACACCGGGTGCACGTCCAGCTTGGCCAGCACCTCTGCCGGAACGTCGTCCAGGTCCGGCTCATTCCGCTTGGGGATAATGACCGTCGTCACTCCGGCCCGGTGCGCCGCCAGCAGCTTCTGCTTCACGCCGCCGATCGGCAGGACCCGGCCCGTCAACGAGACTTCGCCCGTCATGGCCACGTCCGGGCGCACCTGACGGCCCGACAGCAGCGACGCCAGCGCCGTCGTCATCGTGACGCCCGCGCTCGGCCCGTCCTTCGGCACCGCGCCCGCGGGGACGTGCAGGTGGACGCCGCGCTCCTTGAAGTCGCCGACCGGAAGCTCCAGTTCCGCGCCGTGGGAGCGCAGGAAGGACAGCGCGATCTGCGCCGACTCCTTCATCACGTCGCCGAGCTGGCCCGTCAGGGTCAGGCCGGCCCCGCCCGTCTCCGGGTCGGCCAGCGACGCCTCCACGTACAGGACGTCGCCGCCCGCGCCCGTCACCGCCAGGCCCGTCGCCACGCCCGGTACGGACGTACGCCGCTCCGCCGGGTCCTGCGCGGACTCGGGGGTGTGGTGCGGGCGGCCGATCAGCGGGCGGAGCTGCTCGGGGCCGATCGTGAACGGCAGGTCCTGCTCGCCCAGTTCGTGCCGGGCCGCCACCTTGCGGAGCAGGCGCGCCACGGCGCGCTCCAGGTTGCGCACGCCCGCCTCGCGCGTGTACTCGCCGGCCAGCCTGCGCAGCGCCCCGTCCTCCAGGACGACCTCGCCCGGCTCCAGGCCCGCGCGCTCCAGCTGCCTCGGCAGCAGGTGGTCACGGGCGATGACGACCTTCTCGTCCTCGGTGTAGCCGTCGAGGCGGACGAGCTCCATGCGGTCCAGCAGGGCCTCCGGGATGGCCTCCAGGACGTTGGCCGTGGCCAGGAACACCACGTCGGAGAGGTCGAGTTCGACCTCCAGGTAGTGATCCCGGAAGGTGTGGTTCTGGGCCGGGTCCAGGACCTCCAGCAGGGCCGCGGCCGGGTCGCCGCGGAAGTCCGAGCCGACCTTGTCGATCTCGTCGAGCAGGACGACCGGGTTCATGGACCCGGCCTCCTTGAGGGCGCGGACGATCCGGCCGGGCAGGGCGCCGACGTACGTGCGCCGGTGGCCGCGGATCTCGGCCTCGTCGCGGACGCCGCCGAGGGCGACCCGCACGAAATCGCGGCCCATCGCCCGGGCCACGCTCTCGCCGAGGCTGGTCTTGCCGACGCCGGGCGGGCCGACGAGCGCGAGCACCGCGCCCCCGCGCCGCCCTCCGACCACGCCCAGCCCCCGGTCGGCGCGCCGCTTGCGCACCGCCAGGTACTCGGTGATCCGTTCCTTGACGTCCTCCAGGCCGGCGTGGTCCGCGTCGAGGACGGCCTTGGCACCGGGGATGTCGTAAGCATCCTCCGTGCGCTTGTTCCACGGGAGTTCCAGGACGGTGTCCAGCCAGGTGCGGATCCAGCCGCCCTCGGGGCTCTGGTCGGAGGCGCGCTCCAGCTTGTCGACCTCCTTGAGGGCGGCCTCGCGGACCTTCTCCGGGAGGTCGGCGGCCTCGACGCGGGTGCGGTAGTCCTCGGACTCGTTCTCCGGGTCGCCGTTGAGCTCGGCCAGCTCCTTGCGGACGGCCTCCAGCTGGCGGCGCAGCAGGAACTCCCGCTGCTGCTTGTCCACGCCCTCCTGGACGTCCTTGGCGATCGACTCGGCCACGTCCTGCTCGGCGATGTGGTCGCTCAGCCACTTCACGGCGAGCCGCAGGCGGGCGACCGGGTCGGCCGTCTCCAGCAGTTCGACGCGCTGGACGAGGGTGAGGAACGGCGAGTAGCCGGAGTTGTCGGCGAGCTGGCCGGGGTCCTCGATCTGCTGCACCCGGTCCACGACCTGCCAGGCGCCACGCTTGCGGAGCCAGGTGGTGGCCAGGGCCTTGTACTCCTTCATCAGCTCGGTGACGGCGCCGGGGAGGGGGGCGGGGGACGCCTCGTCGATGCGGGCGCCCTCGACCCAGAGCGCGGCGCCCGGGCCGGTGGTGCCGGCGCCGATGCGGACGCGGCCGACGCCGCGGATGAGGGCGCCGGGGTCGCCGTCGGAGAGGCGGCCGACCTGCTCGACGGTGCCGAGGGTGCCGACGGCGGCGTAGGTGCCGTCGATGCGCGGGACGAGGAGGACGCGGGGCTTGGCGCCGCCCGTGGCCGCGGCCTGGGCCGCCTCCACCGCGGCGCGGACCTCGGCGGCGGAGAGGTCCAAGGGCACGACCATGCCGGGGAGGACGACTTCGTCGTCCAGGGGCAGGACCGGGAGGGTGAGCGGTGTGGACGTCGAAGCCATGATCTTCCCTTCGGCAGGCAAGTTGAGCTACTCGGACTCAACTGCGCCGGGGGTGCGGGATGTTCCCGCCGTTGTTCGCTCTGAGCGATCAGCCCTGCGAACGATTGCCCACAACCCCGGGGTGCCGCGCCCCGAAAGGGGCGCGGGGCACTGCGCGAGCAACCACAGGCGGCCCGCAGTCAGCGTGGCTGGAGTTGGTCCTCGTCCGTCGGCTCCGCCGCCCGGGGGCCCGGCACCGCCGGCCCGGCACCCCCCGCTGATCCGTCCTCGCGGATCAGCGACCGGCACGCCACCCCCGTCAGCAGCGCGATCGGGTGCCCCCAGCTCGACAGGGGGTCGATCAGTTCGATCAGGTCCTGCGCGCACACCAGGACCGCCACGCCCAGCAGGGCCACCTCGCCGCGGCGTGGCAGCAGGCCCGACAGGGCGCCCACGCACGCCATCAGGCCGAAGCTGATGCCGTAGTCGAGGCGGTGCATCGACGCCTCCGGCAGGGAGCCCGCCGCCACCGCGCCCGCCACCGGGAGTTCCGTGGCCAGCGTGGCCAGGACGTGGCCGAGGAGGAAGACGCCGGCCGTGCGGGCGCCGCCCACCCGGCGTTCGAGGGCCGCCAGGACCAGGGCGAAGGCCAGGCCGTACGCCGAGAAGAGGCCGCCCGCGACCCACAGCGCGCTTGCGATCAGCACGACGAGCGGGCGCTCCGCGAGGTGCGCGCCGTCCGTGCTGGACTCGCGCAGGAGCAGGCTCACCGTCTCCTGGTCGCCGAAGTCGGCGTACAGGGCGGTACCGAGCAGGATCAGTGCGTAACAGAAAGTGAAGGGCGTATTCGTCGGCTTCGGCAGCATCCGCCACAGTCCGCGCAGCCCGCGCCGTGCGTGCTCGATCACGTGGGCCGCCCCTTCCGGCCTGTCCCGCCTTCGCACCGGAAACATTAAGGTGCACGGGAGTTCTGTGCAGCAAGCTCTGGCCGCAGCCCCTTACGGAGGCCGTATGCCCATCTCGCCCGCCCCGCCCGTCACCCTCGACCGCCGCGACGGCCCGCACGGCGAAGTCGTGCTGCGGCAGCGGGGCCCACACTACGAGATCATCGCCAACGGGTGCTTCCTCATGGACACTTCCGACGGCCGCTCGGAGCGGCTCCTGGTCGACGCCGCGCTCGCGGCCCTGCCGCCGGAGCGCCCGGACCCGGCGGTGCTGATCGGCGGCCTGGGCGTCGGCTTCTCGCTGGCGCGGGCGGCCGGCGAGCCGCGCTGGGGGCGGATCACGGTCGTGGAGCGGGAGCAGGCCGTCGTCGACTGGCACCGCACCGGGCCGCTGTCGGCGGTCTCCGGCCCGGCGCTCGCCGATCCGCGCACGGAGATCGTGCACGCGGACCTCGTCGCGTACGTCCGCTCCGCACCGGCCGCGTGCCACGACGCGCTCTGCCTGGACATCGACAACGGGCCCGGCTGGACCGTCACCGAGGACAACGCCGGCCTCTACTCCCCGGCCGGTCTGGCCGCCTGCCGGGAGCTGCTGACGCCCGGCGGAGTGCTCGCCGTGTGGTCGGCGCAGCCCTCTCCGGAGTTCGAGGAAGCGCTCCGGAATGCCGGGTTCGCCGGGGTAAAAACCGAAGAGATCAGCGTTGCCCGGGGCGTCCCCGACGTGGTCCATCTCGGTCTCCGCGCCGCGTAGCCGACCCCACCCGGGTGCCCGTACGCTGCTTGCCACAACGGCCGAGTGGCCAGCGAAATCGGCACGGGTAGACGCTTAGGGGCGGGGCGCATGGAGCAGACACACATCGGCCCGGGCGGGACCGCGGCAGCCGCGGGGGCACAGCGTCGGGTACTGATCGTCGAGGACGACCGGACGATCGTCGACGCCATCGCCGCACGGCTGCGGGCCGAGGGATTTCAGGTGCGGACCGCGGGCGACGGGCCCGCGGCCGTGGACACGGCCGAGGCGTGGCAGCCGGACCTGCTGGTCCTGGACGTCATGCTGCCCGGCTTCGACGGGCTGGAGGTCTGCCGCCGGGTGCAGGCGCAGCGTCCGGTGCCCGTCCTGATGCTCACCGCACGGGACGACGAGACCGACATGTTGGTCGGGCTGGGCGTGGGGGCGGACGACTACATGACCAAACCGTTCTCGATGCGCGAGCTGGCGGCACGGGTGCACGTGCTGCTGCGTCGCGTGGAGCGGGCGACGCTGGCCGCGCACACGCCGCGCAGCGGCATCCTGCGGCTCGGCGAGCTGGAGATCGACCACGCGCAGCGCAGGGTGCGGGTGCGGGGTGCGGACGTGCACCTGACGCCGACCGAGTTCGACCTGCTGGTCTGTCTGGCCAACACCCCGCGCGCGGTGCTCTCCCGGGAGCAGCTGCTGGCGGAGGTGTGGGACTGGGCGGACGCCTCCGGCACGCGGACGGTGGACAGCCACATCAAGGCGCTGCGCCGCAAGATCGGGGCCGAGAGAATCCGCACGGTGCACGGCGTGGGGTACGCACTGGAGACCCCGGCGGCATGACCGGGCGGTGGCCGGTGCGGGGCCTGTGGAGCCGTGCGTGGGAGGCGCTGCGGCCGCTGGACCCCTACCGTTCGGTCAAGGCCGCGCTGGGGGCGCTGGTCACCGTCTCGGTGGTGATCACCACCTTGCTGGTGTTCGTCGCGATCCATTCGGCGACGGAGCTCAGGGTGATCACCATCTTCTCGATCATCGCCTCGCTGCTGATCACCCAGTTCGTGGCGCACGGCCTGACGGCGCCGCTGGACGAGATGACCGCGGTGACCCGGTCCATGGCGCAGGGGGACTACTCCCGGCGGGTGCGGACCGGGCGGCGGGACGAGTTCGGGGACCTGGCCCGGGCGTTCAACCGGATGGCCGCGGACCTGGAGGCGGTGGACACCCACCGCAAGGAGCTGGTGGCCAACGTGTCGCACGAGCTGCGCACCCCGATCGCGGGGCTGCGGGCCGTGCTGGAGAACGTGGTGGACGGGGTCTCGGCCCCCGATCCGGAGACCATGCGCATCGCCCTGCGGCAGACCGAGCGGCTGGGCCGGCTGGTCGAGCAGCTGCTGGACCTCTCGCGGCTGGACAACGGGGTGGTGCCGCTGCACTCGCGCCGCTTCGAGGTGTGGCCGTACCTGGCCGGGGTGCTCAAGGAGGCGTCGATGGCCTGCGGCAGCGGCGCCTCGCCGCGCGCCCGCAAGGACGTCCACCTGCACCTGGACGTCTCACCTCCCGAACTGACGGCACACGCGGACGCCGAGCGGCTGCACCAGGTGGTGGCGAATCTGGTGGACAACGCCGTCAAGCACAGCCCCCCGCACGGGCGCGTCACCGTGCGTGCCCGGCGCGGCGACGGTGCGCAGTCGCTGGCCCTGGAGGTGCTGGACGAGGGCCCGGGGATCCCGGAGGACGAGCGGCACCGCGTCTTCGAGCGCTTCAACCGGGGCGACGCGGCCTGCCAGCAGGGGCCGGGCACGGACGGCGGTACGGGCCTGGGGCTGGCGATCGCCCGCTGGGCGGTGGACCTGCACGGCGGGAGCATAGGGGTGGCCGAATCCCCGCGTGGCTGTCGCATCAAGGTCAGTCTTCCAGGCGTTCCCTGAGAGCGGAGTTGACGTAGGGTCGGTGGTGGAAGCACACATTCGGTGGATGTGGGGCGGGGTTCCGGGGTACCGGAAACCCGCGGCACCGTCACCCGGCCGCTAAAACCCGGTGTGTTTCCCGCCAAGCCATGCCCTCAAACCACGTCCAGAGTGTGACTTAGGCGACTGCTGGCCCGGGTGGCCTGCATCAAAGGTGCCGAGAGGCGTAGCCTTTATTCCCGCTGTCCACCAGTCTTAGGTAAGCGGAAGAGGGCGGTTGCCGCCGTGTCGCCACAGTCCCCCAGTAACTCGAGCATCTCGGCCGATCAAGCAGGGCAGGGCAAGAGTCCTGCCGATGTGTTCGGTCCCAATGAGTGGCTCGTCGACGAGATCTACCAGCAGTACCTCCAGGACCCGAACTCGGTCGACCGAGCCTGGTGGGACTTCTTCGCCGACTACAAGCCGGGCACTGCGGCGGCGAAGCCGCCGCAGGCAGTGACCGGGGGCGCGGCCCCCGGCACCGCTGCCCCGGCGGGTACGGCCCCGGTCGCTGCCGCGCCGGGCACTGAGGTCCCTGCCGCCGCCCAGGCGCCGGCGGCTCCCGCCGCTCCGGCAGCCCCCGCGCCCGCTGCCCCGGCGGCTGCCGCCCCGGCTGCGCCCGCCGTGCAGGCCCCGGCCGCCCCCGCGCAGCCCGCCGCCGCCCCGGCCCCGGTCGCCAAGACCCCGGCCGCCCGGCCGAAGGCCCCGGCCAAGCCGGCCGAGCCGAGCGCCGGTCCGGAGTTCGTGACGCTGCGCGGCCCGTCCGCCGCGGTCGCCAAGAACATGAACGCCTCCCTGGAGCTGCCGACGGCCACGTCCGTCCGCGCCGTCCCGGTGAAGCTGCTGTTCGACCAGCGCATCGTCATCAACAACCACCTCAAGCGCGCCCGCGGCGGCAAGGTCTCCTTCACGCACCTCATCGGCTACGCCATGGTGCAGGCGCTGAAGCTGATGCCGTCGATGAACCACTCCTTCACGGAGAAGGACGGCAAGCCGACCCTCGTCAAGCCCGAGCACGTCAACCTCGGCCTGGCGATCGACCTGGTCAAGCCGAACGGCGACCGGCAGCTCGTGGTCGCGGCCATCAAGAAGGCCGAGACCCTGAACTTCTTCGAGTTCTGGCAGGCCTACGAGGACATCGTCCGCCGCGCCCGCGTCGGCAAGCTGACGATGGACGACTTCACCGGGGTCACCGCCTCGCTGACCAACCCCGGCGGCATCGGCACCGTGCACTCCGTGCCGCGCCTGATGCCCGGCCAGGGCCTCATCATCGGCGTGGGTGCCATGGACTACCCCGCCGAGTTCCAGGGCACCTCGCAGGACGCCCTGAACAAGATGGGCATCTCGAAGGTCATGACCCTGACCTCGACGTACGACCACCGGGTCATCCAGGGTGCCGCCTCCGGCGAGTTCCTGCGGATCATGCACCAGCTGCTGCTCGGCGAGAACGGCTTCTACGACGACATCTTCGAGGCGCTGCGCATCCCCTACGAGCCGGTCCGCTGGCTCAAGGACATCGACGCCTCGCACGACGACGACGTCACCAAGGCCGCCCGGGTCTTCGAGCTGATCCACTCCTACCGGGTCCGCGGCCACGTCATGGCCGACACCGACCCGCTGGAGTACCGCCAGCGCAAGCACCCCGACCTGGACATCACCGAGCACGGCCTCACCCTGTGGGACCTGGAGCGCGACTTCGCGGTCGGCGGTTTCGCCGGCAAGTCGATGATGAAGCTGCGCGACATCCTCGGCGTGCTGCGCGACTCGTACTGCCGCACCACCGGCATCGAGTTCATGCACATCCAGGACCCGAAGCAGCGCAAGTGGATCCAGGACCGCGTCGAGCGCCCGCACGCCAAGCCGGAGCGCGAGGAGCAGCTGCGCATCCTGCGCCGCCTGAACGCGGCCGAGGCGTTCGAGACGTTCCTGCAGACCAAGTACGTCGGCCAGAAGCGCTTCTCGCTGGAGGGCGGCGAGTCCGTCATCCCGCTGCTGGACGCGGTGCTGGACGCGGCCGCCGAGTCCCGCCTGGACGAGGCCGTCATCGGCATGGCCCACCGTGGCCGGCTGAACGTGCTGGCCAACATCGTCGGCAAGTCCTACGCGCAGATCTTCCGCGAGTTCGAGGGCAACCTCGACCCGAAGTCGATGCACGGCTCCGGCGACGTGAAGTACCACCTGGGCGCCGTCGGCACCTTCACCGGCCTGGACGGCGAGCAGATCCAGGTCTCGCTGGCCGCCAACCCGTCCCACCTGGAGACGGTCGACCCGGTCGTCGAGGGCATCGCCCGCGCCAAGCAGGACATCATCGGCAAGGCCGGCACGGACTTCACCGTCCTGCCGATCCAGCTGCACGGCGACGCGGCCTTCGCGGGCCAGGGCGTCGTGGCCGAGACCCTCAACATGTCGCAGCTGCGCGGCTACCGCACCGGCGGCACCGTGCACATCGTCATCAACAACCAGGTCGGCTTCACCGCGCCGCCGGAGTCCTCGCGCTCGTCGATGTACTGCACCGACGTCGCGCGCATGATCGAGGCGCCGATCTTCCACGTGAACGGTGACGACCCGGAGGCCGTGGTCCGCGTCGCGCGGCTCGCCTTCGAGTTCCGCCAGGCGTTCAACAAGGACGTCGTCATCGACCTGATCTGCTACCGGCGCCGGGGTCACAACGAGTCGGACAACCCCTCGTTCACCCAGCCGCTGATGTACGACCTGATCGACAAGAAGCGCTCGGTGCGCAAGCTCTACACCGAGTCGCTGATCGGCCGTGGCGACATCACCCTGGAAGAGGCCGAGCAGGCCCTGCAGGACTACCAGGGCCAGCTGGAGAAGGTCTTCGTCGAGGTCCGGGACGCCGACACGGCCCCCGCGGCCTACGAGCCCCCGGCCGAGCTGCCGGAGTTCCCGGCCGCGGTGAACACCGCGATCTCCCAGGAGGTCCTCAAGCGGATCGCCGAGTCGCAGGTCACCACGCCGGAGAACGTCACGGTGCACCCGCGCCTGGTGCCGCAGCTGCAGCGCCGCGCCGCCAGCATCGAGGACGGCACCATCGACTGGGGCATGGGCGAGACCATCGCCTTCGGCTCCCTGCTGATGGAGGGCACCCCGGTCCGGCTCGCCGGCCAGGACTCCCGCCGCGGCACCTTCGGCCAGCGCCACGCGGTGCTGGTCGACCGCGAGACCGGCGAGGACTACACCCCGCTGCTCTACCTCTCGGACGACCAGGCGCGCTTCAACGTCTACGACTCGCTGCTCAGCGAATACGCGGCGATGGGCTTCGAGTACGGCTACTCGCTGGCCCGCCCGGACGCGCTGGTGCTGTGGGAGGCGCAGTTCGGTGACTTCGTCAACGGTGCCCAGAGCATCACGGACGAGTTCATCTCCTCCTCCGAGCAGAAGTGGGGCCAGACCTCCGGCGTCACCCTGCTGCTGCCGCACGGCTACGAGGGCCAGGGCCCGGACCACTCGTCGGCCCGCATCGAGCGGTTCATGCAGCTCTGTGCGCAGAACAACATGACGGTCGCCATGCCGACGCTGCCGTCGAACTACTTCCACCTGCTGCGCTGGCAGGTCCACAACCCGCACCACAAGCCGCTCATCGTCTTCACCCCGAAGTCGATGCTGCGTCTGAAGGCCGCGGCGTCGAAGGCGGAGGAGTTCACGAGCGGCCAGTTCCGTCCGGTCATCGGTGACGACACCGTCAACCCGGCCGACGTGCGCAAGGTCGTCTTCTGCTCCGGCAAGGTCTACTACGACCTCGCCGCCGAGCGGGACAAGCGCGGCGCGACGGACACCGCCCTCATCCGCCTCGAGCGGCTGTACCCGCTGCCGGGTGCGGAGGTCCAGGCGGAGATCGCCAAGTTCCCGAACGCCGCCAAGTACCTGTGGGCGCAGGAGGAGCCGGCGAACCAGGGTGCGTGGCCGTTCATCGCGCTCAACCTGATCGACCACCTCGACCTGGCGGTCGGCGCGGACGTTCCGGCGTCGGAGCGGCTGCGGCGGATCTCGCGTCCGCACTCGTCGTCGCCGGCGGTCGGCTCCGCCAAGCGGCACCAGGCCGAGCAGGCTCAGCTTGTGGCGGAGGTTTTTGACGCGTAACCGCGTCACCGGGGGCCCGCATCGTTTTTCGGTGCGGGCCCTTTGTGGTTGCTCGCGCAGTTCCCCGCGCCCCTGACGGGGCGCGGAACCGCACACGGGCGCCCCGTCAGGGGCGCGGGGAACTGCGCGACCAGCCCAGGACAGCCTGCACTTACCCCAGATACGGCTCGAAGTCCCAGTACGGACGCACCCGTTGGCGCGCCGACAGCGTATGCGGGTGCTGCGCACCCAAGGTGCGCGTAAGACGCTGCAAAGCGTCCTCCTCCACCTTCCCCGCCTCCTCATGCTGCCGGAGCCCCCGCAAATCCATTGCGAGGGCGACCTCGCACGACAGCGTGAACGGATGGTCCTGCCCCAGCGCATGCCGCGCCCGGCGCAACGTGTCCCGGCTGAGTTGTTCGGCGGTGTCCAGGCGGCCGTTGAAGTTGCGGCCGGCGGCCGCGTTCAGGGCGCAGCCCAGGACCGCGGGGTGGTCCGGGCCCAGCGTGGCCGCCAGGCCCGCGTACGCCTGCTCGAACAGGGTGAGGGCGTCGGCCCGTTCGCCCGCGGCCTGCAGGATGAGGCCCACGTTGGACTGCATCCCGGTGCTGATGGGGTGCGCGGGCCCGAGCAGTTCGCGGAAGGCGTGGTCGCCCTCCAGGACGAGCTCGCGCGCGTGGCTCAGGTCGCCGTGCTCGCGCAGGTAGTTGCCGTAGTCCACGACGAAGGCCGTGGTGGCGTAGTGGCGGCGCCCGTGGACCTGTTCCAGCTGCTCCAGCAGGCCGGCCATGGCGCCGCCGATGTCCTGGAGCGTTCCGGCGCGCCGTTCGCAGAGCACCAGGTTGTGGCGGGCGCGCAGGGTCTGCGGGTGCTGGGGGCCGAGGACCTGGATGTGCATGCGGACCACCAGTTCCTGGCGGGCCAGGGCGTCCGCGTAGCGGCCCATCAGGCGCAGGTCGCGGGCGCAGGAGAGGCCGGAGACGAGGGTGGCGGCGTGCCGGGTGCGCAGCAGGGCCTCGCGTTTGCGCAGGGTCTCCAGGTCGATGTCGTACGCCTCGGCGTAGCGGCCCAGCAGCCGCAGGCCCAGGCCCAGGTTGTGCTGGGCGAGGAGGGTCAGGTAGTCGTCGGGGCCCAGCAGCCGCAGGGCCGTGTCCAGGACTTCGCGCTGCATCTGCAGCGCCTCGGCGTACTGGCCGAGGTACCGCTGGTCGGCGGCGAGGCTGCTGGTGGCGGTCATCAGGGCGGTGGGCTCGACGCCGGTGGTGCAGCGCAGCCGTTCGAGGACGGCGCGGTCGAGTTCGCCGGCGGTCCTGAAGTCCCCGTGGGCGCGCAGGATGTTGGTCTGCTGGGTGGTGAGGTCGAGCATCCGTGGGTGCTCGGGCGGGAAGATCTCGGACCACTGGGTGCGGATCTTGTCGGCGAGTTCGGCGCCGAGGCGGAACTCGCCGCTGCGGTAGCAGTAGCGCAGCAGGTTGAGGACGGTCTCCTGGACGCCCGCGTCGTGGCTGGCGAGCGCGCCGGAGGGCTCCAGGTGGGGCAGCAGTTCGGCGTAGCGCGGCCACAGGCGGCTGTCCTGGGGGTTGCCGGGGTCGGCGGCGGCGAGCATCCGGCGGACGACGCGGCGGTGTTCGCGCTGCTCGTCGGGGGCGGTGAGGCGGGAGACGATGTCGTGGACGAGCCGGTGCATGTGCACCGACTCCTGTTCGGGGCCGGGTTCGCCGGCCAGGGCGGTGCGGGTGTCGCGGGCGCTGATGACGGAGTAGCTGAGGAGGGTGTCGAGGGCGCGGGTCCAGCTGGGCAGGTCGCCGGCGAGCCAGGCGAGGCCCTCGGGCAGCTGGGATTGCGGGAGGTGCCGCACGAGGCCGATGGGGATCCGGCCGGGGGCGAACGACGTGCACAGCGACAGGAGTTCGACGGCGTGGGGCTGGGCCTCGCGGAGCCGGTTGATCAGTATCGACCAGGAGGTGAGGGACGAGCGCGGGACGCTGTCGAAGCCCGGCTGGTCGGCGAATCCGGCGAGTTCGCCGGCCCGCACCATGCGCAGGTAGTCGGTGACGTCCATGTCGGACTCGCCCAGCCAGGCGGCCGCCTGGACGAGTGCGAGGGGGATGTCCTCCAGCTCGACGGAGACGGCGTCGGCCTCCTCCGCGGTGATCCGCGGGGCGCGGCGCATCAGGTAGCCGGTGGACTCGTGGCGCTGGAAGCCGGGGATCTCCACGGGGGTGGCGCCGGCCTCGGCCCAGCGGCGGTTGCGGGAGGTGATCAGCACATGGCCGGCGCCGTCGGGCAGCAGGTCCTCGGCGCCCTCCGGGTCGTCCCAGCCGTCGAAGATCAGCAGCCAGCGGGGGTAGGGGTCGCCGCGGCGCAGCGCCTCGTGGACGGCGCGGATCCGCTCGCCGGGCTCGGAGCCGGCGATCAGGCCGAGTTCGGGGGCGAGTTCGCCGAGGCGCTCGCGCTGGGTGCCGCGGGTGTCGGAGTTGACCCACCAGACGACGTCGTAGTCGGAGCTGAAGCGGTGGGCGTACTCGGCGGCGATCTGGGTCTTGCCGATGCCGGGCATGCCGACCAGGGCGCACACGGCGGTGCCCTGGTCGGCGTCCATCAGGTGTTCCTGGAGGGAGTTGAGCAGGTCGTCGCGGCCGGTGAAGCGGGCGTTGCGGCGGGGGATCTCGCCCCAGACGGCCGGCGGGTCGTTGGGGTAGCGGGTGCCGGGGCCGGGGGGCAGGGTGCGGCGGGCGGGGCCGGCGGGGAGGTCGAGGCGGCCGAGCAGCCTGCGCTCGGCCTCCTGGGCGCCCACGCCCCACAGTTCGACGGGCTTGAGGACGACGGTGGCGGGCAGCAGGGGGCGGTTGGTGAGGTTGACGGCGGCGAAGCGGTCGGCGTTGAGGGCGACGACGCCGCGCAGGGCCTCGCTCCACTCGCCCTCGCGGCGCGGGCCGAGGGCGAAGAACCAGTCGTCCAGCACCAGCAGGATCCGGCCGGGGGCCAGCAGCAGGTCGCCGAGGTAGTCCTCCAGCGGGACCTCGCGGCGCGGGTCCCAGCGGTGCAGGGTGACGGAGTGGCCGTGGCTCTCCAGGCGGTGGGCGATCCAGGTGCCCCAGGGCCGGTGGAAGCCGGCGAAGACGACGACGAAGCTCTCGCCGGCCCGCACCGAACCGCTGCCGGAACCCTGCCGCTGCGTGCTCATCGCCCGTCTCCCTCGTTCCGTCGCGGTGCTCCGGCCACCGGCCGGCTTTGCCCCAAGATTACCGTACGTCACTGGAAGGTGACGTTCCGCAGACCGTCGGGAACGGGCCCACGGACCGCCCCAGGCACACCAGGTGCTGCTGCATACAGGCCGCGAACTCCCGTCCTGCGGGCGTCAGTTCCCTGGATTCAAGCAGGAGCGGCAGGGCCTGCGCGACCTGCCTGCGGCAGGCGTCACCCCGTGCCACGGCGACGCTCCGGACCGTGGGCGCGAGGCCGTCGCGGCGGGCCGCCCGGGTCCAGAAGTCGGCCAGCGCGAGGTGTGCGTACGTGCCCTGGAGCACGCCCTCGAAGGGCCGCGGGTCGGGGCGCCAGGGGACCCGGTGGACGGCGTGCGGGCCGGCGTGGTGCAGCGGTACGAGGTCGTGGAGCACGGCCAGTTTGCCGTGCTGGGTCTCGTGGACGAGGACCTCGGCCAGGTCCTCCGCGGTGTCCGGCAGGGTGCAGAGCACCGCGCCGGGGGCCGCCCGGAGGGTGGCGCTGACCTGGCCGGCGTCCCCGCCGGCGAGCGGCACCAGGCAGCGCAGCAGGGCCGTGGTCTCCGCGGCGCGCAGCGGGTCGGCGAAGCGCAGCAGGGCCAGGGCCGCGCGCCAGCGGGACAGCCAGGGCTGGACGGCGGTGGCCGAGCGGGGGGAGGCGGGCAGGGCGGCGTGGCCGACGCCGCCGGGCGGGGCGCGGTGCGGGTCCAGGTCGTCCAGGTACCCGGCGCTGCCGGGGAGCGGGCGCAGGCCGCGCCAGCCGGTGCCGCTGCCGTGCACGCGGCCGGCCGCGCGGTGCAGGACGGGGCCGGGGGCCAGGTGCGCCGCGGGGCCGCGGGCGGTGAGGCGGACCGTGGGGGTGTCGCAGCCCAGCAGGCCGATGCCGGGCAGGGCCAGCAGGCCGTCGGGGGCGGGCAGTTCGAGGGTGAAGTCGGTGCCCGCGCGCAGGGCGGCGGAGGCGGCGACGGCCCCGAACCGCTCCAGGAGGCCGCCCAGTTGTTCGCCGTCGGCGGCGGCGAGGGTGCGGGCCAGCCAGTGGCCCACGGCCGGGTAGTCGAGGGTGCGGCGCACCGAGTGGGGGTGCAGCGATTCGGCCTGCTCCAGCAACCGCCAGTGCTCCTCGAAGCGTCGGCGGGCCGGGGCGGGCGCGGCGCCGGGGTGCCGCTCCAGGCGGGTGAGCAGGGACTTGAGCAGCACGAGGCGGCGGCTGTGCACCCCGCCGAGCAGCAGGGCGACATCGCCGTGGGCGGAGCGGGTGCGGGCCAGGCGCGCCAGGGCCGGGCCGGCAGGCCGGGGGCCGGGCATCATCCGCGCGCCCGGCCGCCCTCGGTACCGCACGAGTACCAGGTCTCCCCCAGGTCCGCCGGGTGCTGCAGGGCACGGTCGACGGCGGCCGCCAGCGCCGGGTCCCGGTCGGTGCGCGCCGCACGCAGCGAGCGCAGGCTCATCCCGGTGAGGTCGGGCAGTGGCGGCGTTCCGCTCTCGTGCTTCGGCACCCTCTTCTCCTCCCTGCCGCCCGCCGCGGAACGGCCCCGCGGCTGCACGGTTCTTCCCAGGCCCCGTCATCCGGAAACGCGTTCGAGCCGCCGGATGCTGTTCCGGTTGGCCTCGACCTCGTCCCACGGCACCTCGGCCAGCCGGTCGGTGAGTTCGTGCCAGGCGCGCTGCGCGTCGCGGTAGGCGGTGAGGGCGGAGCGGTGCAGCCCCATGCCCTCCAGGACGGTGCCGTACCGGTGGGCGGCCCGGGCCGCGACCAGGTACGCCTCCTCGGTGCGGGCCTCCCCCGCGGCGGACGCGAACGCCGCGGCCGCGTCGGCCTGCGGCACCGCTCCGCGGGCGGACAACGCCAGCCGCGCCTCGCCGAGTTCGAGCCACGCCTCGGCCCGGGTGAGCCCGTCCGGCGCGCGCCGGGCGGCCTGTTCCAGCAGGTGGCAGCTCTCGTACAGGTCGGGCAGGAACCCCTGCCGCCCGAACCGCAGCACCAGCGCCCGCCCGAGCAGCAGTTGCGTCCGCGACAGCAGGGGCGACCGCCCCGGGCTCATGGCGAACGCCTCCCGCAGCACGGCCTCGGCGCGGGCGGCCGTCTCCCCTTCCCCGGGGTCGGCAGGCTCCTGGGCGGTGGCCGGCAGCGGCGCCACCGGCGTGCCGTGCGGAGGAGTCGACAGGTCCGGGCCGCGGGGCGGCGGAGGAGGAGGCGCCTCGGCCGCGGCCCGGCGCAGCAGGGACTCCCCCCATTCCGTGAGGAGTTCGCAGCGCTGCACGCTGTGCCGGTCCGTCAGGGCGACCGCCGCCGCATAGGCCTCGTCCGACTCCGCCGGTGCCCCGGCGGAGTCGTGCGCGCGGGCCTGTTCCGTCAGGCAGGTCAGCCGCTGGAGGTCGTCCGCGGCCAGGTCCGCGGCGCGGGCCAGGACGGCGAGGGTCCCGGGCGCGGGGGCCTGCGCCAGGCGCAGCGCCCGGGCCAGGTCCAGCAGGGCCGCGCAGCGCCGGCCGCCCGGGGCCTCCGTGGTGTCCAGGAGGTCGCAGGCGATGCGGAGTTCGGCGGCGGCCTCGTCCGCGTGCGCGGCGCCCAGGTCCAGCAGGACGCGGCCCAGGCGCAGGTGCCGGACCGGGCGGCCGCCGGGCAGGTCGCGCAGGATGCGGGCGGCGGTCAGCAGGTGGTGGTCGCCGCCGTGCTGCTTCCAGCAGGCGTGGTGCGCAGCGGCCAGCTCCAGGGCCGCCTCCGTGTGCCGGGGGCTGCCCGTCGGGGTGTGGCCGTGGACCTCGTCCAGCAGGTCGACGGCCTCCTCCAGCACGCTGCGGCACGCCTGCGCGTCGCCCCGCACCGACTCGGTGCCCGCGAGGGCCAGCAGCACCTCGCCGAGCACGATCCTGGCCCGTATGCCGTCGGCGTCCCCCTCGCCGCCGAGCGGGGCGCCGGCCGCCGGGCCCGCCAGGGTGCGGGCACGGTGCAGCAGGGTCGGGTCGGCCTGGACCCGCCACAGGCGCAGCAGCCGTTCCGCCTCGCCCACGGGGCCGCCGCCCACCGGCACGGGCCGGTACCAGCGCACCACGCGGGCGGGGACCTCCGCGAACAGCTCGGGCTCCGCGGCCCCGGGCACCTGCCGCCCGGGGTCCGGCGCCGCGAACTGCGCGCCTGCGAGCTGGGCGGCCGCGAGGGCGGCGAAGTTGCGCGCGCCCTTGCCGAAGTGCCGTTCCACGTACTCCGAGCAGTGCTTGAGCACCAGCGCCGCCGCGCTGCGGTCCAGGGTGCGCAGCAGCATCTCCCGGACGCCGTCGGCGAATTCGTACCAGTACGAGGCCGCGTCCAGGCCGGGGAAGGCGTCGTCCCGCGGGTCGGGCAGGCGCTGCAGCAGCCCGCTGAGCAAAACTTCGGCCAGTTCCATGGGGCCGGTGTCGGGCAGCATCGCGCGCTGCACCACCTGCATCACGGGCAGCGTCAGCGGAACGGCGGCCAGGTGCACGGCCAGGCGCAGCGCCCCGGGCGAGGCGCCCGCCCGGAACGTCCGGAGCAGCTGGTCGGCATCGCGGCCGGCGGACCCCGGCGGCACCGGCCGGGCCGGGTGGTCGGGCAGCAGCCAGCCCGCGGCACCGTGCACGGCCGTCCGGCCGGGGCCGGACAGCAGCCGTGCCCAGCTGCCCAGCGCCTCGCGCGTGGGCAGCAGCACGGGCACCGGCAGCGCGCCGGGGCCGGGCAGCGGGCCGTAGCCCTCGGACGCGAAGCCCAGCCGGCCGCCGGGCCCGGGGTCGCGCACCAGCGTCCCGCCGCCCGCGGGCAGCGCCGTCCGCGGCCACAGCCGTGGCGGCAGGGGCTGTACGACGGCCAGCGGCGAGCTCAGCGACCAGTGGTGCAGCAGCCGTTGCGCCCGCCCCTCCTGCCACAGCGGCCCCACGCAGTCGCTGACGACGAGCGTGAGCCGCTGCCCGGTGGGGTCGCGGAACTGGTCCGCGGGCCGCGGCCGCTGGCGGCGCGCCGCGGCGGGCGAGGCCGAGGTGCCGACGAGCGGCGTGCCGTCGTCGGCGCGGTGCAGATAGCGCACCTGGACGTCCCGGAAGACGCCCAACTGGGCGCAGGTCTGGCGCAGTTCCTCCAGCGTCCGCTCCCAGACCGCCATGGACGGCGAGGCGTCCATCAGCAGCTGCATGGACGCCGCCCGCCGCCCGCCCCGCCGGAAGACGGGGTGCAGGACGCCGGTGCAGGCGCCGCGCTCGGCGGTGGCGTCCTCGTCCAGCGGTCCCCGGGCGCGCGCCGCCGCCGGCCGGTAGCCGCGCAGCGGCCGCAGCGCGCGCTGCAGGCCGAGCAGCCCGGGCAGCGAGGCGGCCATCGGGACCCGTATCGGAAAGGCGTCGACGCCTCCGCCGGTGCGGCCGCCGCGGGCGGCGTACAGCTGGACGGGACCGGTGCGTTCGGCGAGCCGCGACGCGCCGGAGCCGTCCGCCGGCGGTTCACCGTTGCCCGGCCCGGGCGGGCGGGACGGCGGGCCGTCGACGGCCCTGTGCACACTGCCGTCACTGCCGTCGACGAACGCGGAGCGCGGCGGCTCCGTCTCCGCCCGGTCCCCCGGCTCCGCGGGGGCCGGGCCCGTCCACTGGGCCAGCCACACCGCGTCCGCGAGCTCCTCCGCCGTGAGCTCCCAGGATGCGGCCCGCAGCCGGGCGACCAGCTGCCCCAGCGGCTGCTCGGGGGGCGGCGCCGTCATCTCATTCACC
This sequence comes from Streptoverticillium reticulum, assembly GCF_047456005.1. Classification (NCBI taxonomy): domain Bacteria; kingdom Bacillati; phylum Actinomycetota; class Actinomycetes; order Kitasatosporales; family Streptomycetaceae; genus Streptomyces; species Streptoverticillium reticulum. The sequence goes on from NZ_CP179755.1 coordinate 2,884,517, forward strand.
TCGGACGGTCGAGTGGCTGCATCAGCATTTCGGCGAGCCGGTCCCGCGTGACCCGTTCGGTGCGCGGCGCGTGCTGGGTGAGGAAGAGGGCGTTCAGCAGCTGGTCGGCGGCGATGACCTCGCCCGGCTCGCGGTCCAGGAAGCGCTGGATGAGGGCGTCGCCGTCGGTCACGGCGTCGTCCCCCAGGTGCGCCCGCACCATCGCGGTCAGCTGCTCCTCGCCGGGCGGTTTGAGGTCGAGCTGGATGCAGCGCCGCAACAGGGCGGCGGGGAAGTCGCGTTCGCCGTTGGAGGTGAGGACGATCAGCGGGAAGGTGGTGCAGCGCACCCGCCCGCCCTGGATCGCGGCCCGCCCGCCGTCGTCGGTCAGCACCTCGACCTCGGGCTCGCGGTCGGCGATCCGCTCCAGCTCCGGAAGGTGGAACTCCCCTTCCTCCAGGGCGTTGAGCAGGTCGTTGGGCAGGTCCAGGTCGCTCTTGTCGAGCTCGTCGACGAGCAGGACGCGCGGCTGCCCGGCCGGCAGCAGGGCCGTGCCGAGCGGGCCCAGGCGGACGTACGAGCCGATGGAGCGCCGCTCCCCGCCGTCGCCCCCGGCCCGTTCCAGCTGGACGTCCTGGAGGCGGGCGATGGCGTCGTAGTGGTAGAGCCCGTCGCGCAGCGTGGAGCGGCTGACGATCGGCCAGCGCAGCACCCGCCCCAGTCCCAGCTCGTAGGCCACGGCGTGCGCCAGCGTCGACTTGCCGGTGCCCGGGTTGCCCGTCACCAGCAGCGGACGGCGCAGATAGAGCGCGGCGTTGACGGCCTCGACCTCTTCGGGGCGCGGGTGGTGGTTCTCCACGAGCCGGCGCAGCACCCCGAGCCGGCGTGCGGCGCTGGGATCGGTGCCGGCCCCCGCGTCGGGCGCCGTCGCGGCGAAGTCCCGCCAGGGCGGGGGCGGCGGCAGCCGCCGGATCCCGTCGTGCGGCAGGCCCGCCCCTCGGTAGATGCGCCAATCGTTCACGCGTGGCTCCTCACGGCTGATGGTGACCTCAGGGGTGTCCGATGGGCCGGCGCCGTTCCCCGACCGAAGGTACCGGCCGCCGCAGCCGCGCGCACCGCCATCACGACGCCCCGGGCCACGTGCCGGGGGCGTACAACGGCGTGTCGGGCAGCGGCGGATGGTCCGGCGAGTCGAAGAGCAGGGCGATCGACTGCGCCCACTGCGCCCCGGGGTCGGGCTCGTCGGGATCCCCGCAGGCGATGCGGAGTTCGCGTATCCGGTGGTGCAGCCCCTCGGCCGAGCCGGCCTCGCTCACCAGCCGGGACACCCGGTCGTGGAAGTCGGCGCAGTCGTGGTGGTCCGGGGCGCAGCGCCGCCAGATCGCCACCGCGTGCCCGGCGGCCAGCGCCGCCTCCATCGCGGTGGCCCCCGCGCCCCCGGCCACCTCGCCGCAGTAGACCGGCACCGCCGTGTCGGCCGCGAACGACAGCCTCCGGTACGTCGCGTGCCCGGTCTCCCGGCGCGGGCTGTCGTGGCCCGGCTCCGGCACCTCGTTGCGCAGCGAGACGGCCGTCATCGGGCCGGAGGCCGCGGCCTTCCAGCGCCGGCGCCACTCCGGTATCGCGGGGAAGTCGCGGCGGCGCCGGTCGCGCACGACGACCACGCGGCGCTGCCCCAGCGGCATGGTGTGCGGGTCGATGCCCGAGGCGGCGCGGCCCGGCGGGGTCAACTGCCAGGAGTCGAGCGGCTCGTCGAACAGCTCGCGCGGCAACACCACGTGCAGGGCGGCCAGATGGTCCCCCACGTCGCCCAGGCTCAGCGCCTGGGCGATCGGCTCGCGCAGCGCCTCGCGCAGCCCGGCCCGGGGCACGCCCTCCTCGTCGGATGTCAGCGGGGTCACCAGGTCGTCCTCCAGCAGGAGTTTGACGCGCCAGGGGTAGCGGCTGCCGTAGAGCACGGGGTCGACCTCGACGATCACGTCGGCGCGGGCGCGCGCCGGGGACGCGGCCGGCTCGACGGGCCGCGCCGGGCGCTTGCCCAGGTCGACGGCGTCGGACCGGAGCGGGCGGAGCGGCACCGGCCCGTCCTGGCCGTCGGGCGCGCCGCCGTGCAGGATGTCGTCGATCTCCCACCGTATGACGTCGGTGAGCGGCTCGGCGTGGTTCTCCAGCCAGGCGCTGACGTCGCGCAGCAGCTGCACGTCCACCGGCGGACCCGGCCGCCCCGGCCGGCCGAGCTCCGCCACCACCAGGGCCGCGTACAGCAGCACGGCCTCCAGCTCCAGGTCCCGCCCGGGACCGCGGCCCGCCTCGCCGCCGCCGTCGCCGTCGTCGCCGCGCAGGTCGTAGAGCAGGCCCACGCCCTCGCGCCAGCTGCGCGGGTCGTGCTCGACCCCCGGCTGGTACGGCCCCTGGATCACCCGGCGCTTGGCCCGGTCCACCAGCGCCATGACCTCGGCGGGCGTGCCGGGCGGCGGCAACTCGGCGAGCCGGGCGAAGAGATGGGCGCGCAGCACCGGGGTGAAGCTGTCGGCCGCGTGCAGGCGCCGGTCCTGCTGCAGGCCCGTCCAGCTGCGCATGCCCAGGGTGCGGTAGCGCCGTAAGTGGTGGCGGTCGTGGGCCCGCACGACGGAGTGCAGCAGACTGCGGCCCGGGGCGTCGTCGGCGATGCGGCGCAGCGCCGTGATGGGCACGGCCAGGCCCGCGGTGTCCTTGCCGCGGCCCTTGCTCACCCCGATCACCGCGCCGCGGGCGGTGTCCACCACGGGCCCGCCCGAGCAGCCGGCCACGGGGATCTCGCCGCGCAGCAGCATCGCGTTGCCCTCGCTGCCGTCGCCGCCGGTCGCGGTGCCCACGCCGAAGCGCAGGGCCAGCTCGCCCGTCTCCAGCGACCAGCCGTGCAGGCTGACCGGGGCCGGGACGATCGTCGAACGGTCGCTCAGCCAGAGGCACTCGGCGCCGTCCGCCTCAGCCACCTCCACCAGGGCGAGGTCCGGCAGGGGCCAGCGGCGGGGCGGGGACGCGGGGTCGGCCGGCACGGGCAGCACCAGCGCGACGCGGCCCTGCACGGTGTGCTCGTCCGCGTCGGTGATGTCGATGGCCGTACCGCCGCCGAGCACGCCGCCACCCCCGTTTCCCACCACATGGGCACAGGTCAGCACCCACCCGGGCGCGATGAAGAAGCCACTGCCCCAGAACCCGGTGCCGCTTCGCTCATACCCGCCGCCCGGCGTGGAAATGCGTACGACCGACCGGCGCGCGGGGCCGTCCCAGGCGCTCAAGGAGCAGCCGGGGTCGCGGCGGCGAGCTCCGCTCGTTCCGCCTGGTTCCAGGTGAGCCGCACCGTGATCGACGCCCGGCCCTCGCCGTCCGCGAGCAGGCTGATGACCTTGCCGGCCTTGGCCGACAGCTCGATCCCGAACTCGACCTCGACCTCCTGCGGGGCCGCTGCCGCGAGGCCCATGCGGAGCGAGCCGACGACGCCGCGGACGACGTCGGACAGGCCGTCGGTCATCTCGGCGACCCTGCTCACGGCGCTGGAGTCGGCGTAGCCGCCGTCCTCCGCCGCGTCCTCGTCGAGTTCGTGCGCGTCCGTGATCCGTGCCCAGACGACGGTGCCGTCGTCCAGCCGGACCTGAGTGATCCCCTGAGCCACGCGTCCCACCCCCCGCTAGCCGCGATGATGCAGCAGGCTAGTCGGGACCTATCCTGGCTCTCTACCCGTAATGCGTGACGAGCGCCGACTATCAATGACGGAGAGTGCGTTGTACTTCACCGACCGCGGCATCGAGGAGCTGGAGAACCGGCGGGGCGAGGACGAGGTCACCCTCGGCTGGGTCGCCGAGCAGCTCCGCACGTTCGTGGACCTCAACCCGGACTTCGAGGTGCCGGTCGAACGTCTCGCGACGTGGTTGGCGCGACTGGACGACGAGGACGACGACGAGTAGTCGGCTTCGCCCGCGCCCCGTCAGGGGCGCGGGGAACTGCGCGAGCAAGCACGGCGGACCCGCAGCCGACGACGAAGCGGGGCGCGGGGCGCAGCCCCGCTCAGTCCCGGTCCCGCCGGGCGCGCCACGTGTCGTACGCGATCGTGAGCGCCCCGTCGGCGCAGAGCAACGCCCCCGCCAGCCGGACCCGGGGGCGCCGTCGCCCCCACAGCAGCAGCCCGGCGCCGACGGCGACTTCGGCCACCCCCAGCGCGCGGGCCCGCGGCCCGCGCACGGCGGCCCGCCACCCCGGCCACTCCACCGGCTCCGCCTCCGGCAGGGACCCCGCCGCGGCCCGCAGCCGCTCGGCCCCGGCGCCGGGCGCGAGCCCGGTGCCCAGGTGCAGGCCCGCCCGCGACAGCACCGCGATCAGCCCGAGCACCCGCGCAGCGGCATCCGCGTCGGAGTCCGCCTCCGTCAGCCGGTCGAACGCCTCGGCGTCCAGCACCGGATCGAGTCCGAGCCGCGCGCGCAGCGCGGTCATCGCGTCCTCGCCGCCCAGCGGGGTGCCGTCCGCGAGCCAGGTGTAGCCGACGGTGCGGCGGAAGCCGGACGCCACCACGAAGCCCGCGCCCTGCTCGTCCCACCACAGCCCGACCGCCGGCCAGGTCTCGGCGACGGTCAGCGCGTGCGCCCAGTCCGCCGTCATGGCGGCGATCTGCGAGCCCTCCTCGCGCCAGGCCTCCTCCCCCGGCACCAGTACGCTCCACCCCTCGCCCGCGGGGGCCAGGAGGAGCGGTTCGCGCAGCAGCTGCGCGGAAGGACGGACGCGGTCGGGCTCGGCCCGGCAGAGCAGCAGAACCCCCGCCGCCCGGCTGTGATCAGTTGCGGACATGCGTCAACGCTAAGCCACGGGGGCGGCACTTGACTTCCAGTGACCGCGATATATCGTGTCTTGTGAGACGCGATATGTTGCGTCGTCGGTCAGAGGAGGCCCGGAATGCCCACCCAGTCGAAGTGGTCACTGGCCACGCCACAGAAGCTCACCTTCGACGAGCCGGTCACGGCCCTGAAGGCGCGCGTCGTGGGCGGCACGGTCAATATCGTCGGCACGGACTCCGGGCCCGCCCGACTGGAGCTGACGGAGATCGAGGGTCCCCCGCTCGTCGTCACCCACACGAGCGGCACGCTCACCGTCACCTATGACGACGTGCCCTGGACGGGCTTCCTCAAGTGGTTCGACCCCAAGGAGCGGCACCGCAGGGTCGTCGTCACGCTCACCGTCCCGACGGCCACGCCCGTCGACGTCGGCACCGTCTCCGCGGGCGCCGTCGTCTCCCGCACCGCCGGCGACGCCAAGATCGCCACCGTCTCCGGCGAAGCCACCCTCGTCGGCCTGACGGGCACGGTCCGGGCCGACACGGTGTCCGGCCGCCTGGAGGCCCAGTCGCTCGGCGGCGAGCTCCGCTTCAACTCCGTCTCCGGCGACCTCACGCTGATCGAGACCGAGGGCGGCACCGTCAAGGCCGACTCCGTCAGCGGCGACATGCTCGTCGACCTCTCCGGCACCGCCGGGACGAGCCCCTCGCTCACGCTCACCAGCGTCTCCGGCGAGATCGCGATCCGGCTGCCGCACCCCGTCGACGCCGAGGTCGAGGCCAACACGGCCAGCGGCCCGGTCTCCTGCGCCTTCGAGGACCTGCGGGTCGGCGGGCAGTGGGGCGCCCGGCGCATCACCGGCCGGCTGGGGACGGGGAACGGCCGCCTGAAGATCACCACGGTGTCCGGCGGCGTGGCCCTGCTGCGACGGCCGGCGGAGTCCACGGAACCGGGCCCGGGCCCGGCGGAAGGGAAGGTGCTCTGATGGCCCCCGTCTTCGCCCACGGCCGGCTGCGGCTCTATCTGCTGGGGCTCCTCGACGAGGCGCCGCGCCACGGGTACGAGATCATCCGGCAGTTGGAGGAGCGCTTCCAGGGGCTCTACGCGCCGTCGGCCGGCACGGTGTACCCGCGGCTGGCCAAGCTGGAGACCGAGGGGCTCGTCACGCACGCGACGGAGGGCGGCCGCAAGGTCTACTCCATCACGGACGCCGGGCGCGCCGAACTCGCCGACCGGCAGGGCGAACTGGCCGAGCTGGAGCTGGAGATCCGCGAATCCGTCGCCGCACTGGCCGCGGACATCCGCGAGGACGTCCGCGGCGCGGCCGGGGACCTGCGGCGCGAGATGCGCGAGGCCGCACTGCGGTCCCGCGCGGGCAACGGGGAGGCGATGATCTCCGACTACTTCGCCGGCGCCAAGGAGGAGTTGCGGCGCGCGAAGGAGGAGTGGAAGGAGCAGGCCCGGCGGGCCAAGGAGGAGAGCCGGCGCGCCCGGCAGGCGTGGAAGGACGCCGGCCGCGAACTTGAGCGCCTGCTGGACCGGTTCCGCGACGAGGTGCGGGACACCGCCCGGGACCACGGGGTGACGTCCGATCAACTCGCCGAGGTGCGCGCCCACTTGGCGGAGGCGGCGGCCGGGATCGGCGCCGTGCTCAGCCAGGGGCGGGGCGGGAAGGAGTGAACCGGCGGGCGGTGAGCTCCTTGTTCGGCAGGAACCGGCCCGCGGCGTCGACCGCGCAGTACCCGCCCCCGTAGCACCACGTGTAGCTCGCCCAGCCGGAGGCGTACCGCTGCATCGACGCCAGCGCGTCGCGGTAGAACCGCCGCATGTGCGGCAACTCGCTGCGGGGCGAGCCCCATTCGCCCACCACGACGGGGACCCGGTGCTCCCGCCCGTACCGCACCACCGCGGTCTCGTACCGCGCGAGCCAGCCGGAGGCGGGGTCGTAGTCCCGCCCCGCCTCCATCGCCGCGTCGTACAGGTGCGGCGCGTACACCACCTTCGGGTCGGCGATCCGGCCGAGCCCGGTGGGCAGGCCCTCGCCGGCGGCGGGGGTCGGCTCCACGAACAGCCAGTGCCCTCGGTCCACCCGGCGGACCGCCGCGGCGATACGCCCGTACATCGGCGTCAGTTGCGTGGCCTCGATCCGGCGCGCCGCCGCGGGGAGGTCCTCGCCCGGGCGCAGTTTTCCCATCGGCTCGTTCATCAGGTCGTAGCCGAGAACCGCCGGGTGCCGTGCGAATCGCCCCGCCAGCACCTGCCACATGCGCGCCTGCGCATTCCGCAGATCCGCATCCTGGTAAAGGTGCTCGAACGCGGCCTGCACCGCGGGCTCGTAGTACTCGGAGAACCAGTCGCCGGGATGTGGCGTATACGGCAGGCCGTCCGTGCGCGTGGCCCATTCGGGAATGCCGCGGTGACCGCCGAAAGCCGGTCCGTAGACGTCCTGATGGGCATCCAGCACCACATGGAGGCGATATCGGGCGGACCAGTCCAGAATGCGCTCGATACGGGCGAGATATCGCTCGCTGTATTGCCCCGGGGCGGGTTCCAGGTCGTCCCAGAAGACCAGCAGGCGGACGAGGTTGAATCCGTGCGCGGAAAGGTCGCGGAAATGACGTTCCGTGATGTCCCGGAGGGCGTCGGGGCCGCGGTGGGTCTTGTCCTCGACGTTCCAGCCGCGCAGGACGAGGGGGCGGTGGCGCGCGTCGGTGAGCCGCGGAACGGGGTCCCCTGCCGGGGGCCGGGCGGCCGTCAGGGCCAGCACCGCCGTCAGGGCCGTCGCCGCCACGACCGACCGCATACCGCGCACCGGCGCCTCCTCAGCGTTCCGCTGAACCCGCGGTCCTCCGACTGCGGGCCGTCCGTGGCTGGTCGCGCCCACGCGGCGGAGCCGCATGATGCAGGGCTGCCCCGCGCCCTTTACGGGGCTCAGGTGGTCAGGACCACCTTCCCGAACAGGTCTCCGCCCTCCATCTTCGCGAAGCCCTCCCGCGCCCGGTCAAGCGGCAGGACCGAGTCGATCACCGGCCGGACGCCGGTCGCCGCGCAGAAGGCCAGCAGGTCCGCCAGTTCCTCCTTCGTGCCCATCGTCGAGCCGACGACCTTGAGCTCCAGGAAGAAGATCCGGGTCAGCTCGGCCGCGGGCGGGTTGGGCCCGCTGGTCGCGCCCGAGATCACCAACGTGCCGCCGGGCTTGAGGGACTTGACCGAGTGCGACCACGTCGCCGCGCCCACCGTCTCGATGACCGCGTCCACGCGCTGCGGCAGCCGCGCGCCCGCCTCGAAGGCCCCGACGGCGCCCAGCTCCAGGGCGCGCGCCCGCTTGGCCGCGTCGCGGCTCGTCGCAAAGACCCGCAGCCCGGCCGCCGCGCCCAGCGCGATGGCCGCCGTGGCCACGCCGCCCCCGGCGCCCTGCACCAGGACGCTCTGGCCCGGCCGCACGCCCGCGTTGGTGAACAGCATCCGGTAGGCGGTCAGCCACGCGGTCGGCAGGCAGGCCGCCTCCTCGAAGGACAGCTCCTTCGGCTTCAGCAGCACGTTCCAGGCCGGCACGGAGACCCGTTCGGCGAACGTGCCCTGATAGCGCTCGGTGAGGATCGAGCGGGGCTCGTCCGGGCCCACGCCGTGACCGGTCTGGCCGATGACGGAGTGCAGGACGACCTCGTTGCCGTCCTCGTCGATCCCGGCCGCGTCACAGCCGAGGATCATGGGCAGGGCCTTCTCGGACAGGCCCACACCACGCAGCGACCACAGGTCGTGGTGGTTGAGGGAGGCGGCCTTGACGGTGACGGTCGTCCAGCCGGGCCGCACCTCGGGCTCGGGGCGCTCCCCCAACTCAAGGCCGTTCAGCGGCTGGTCACGGTCGATGCGTGCGGCATAGGCGGCGAACATGATCCGAACCTAGCGGGGTGCGCGTCCGCGGCGGAACCGTACGCGGGTGTGACACGCGTCCCCCGCGCCCCGAAAGGGGCGCGGGGAACTGCGCGAGCAAGCACGGCGAACCCGCAGCCGACCAACGGCGTTACCGCCCGGCAACCCCGTCCTTCCGCGCGGCAAGCGCCACGGCTGCCGTGACGGCCGGCGCGACCCGCGGGTCGAACGGCGACGGAATCACGCACTCCGCACTGAGCTCGTCGGCCACCACGGCGGCCAGCGCCTCGGCCGCCGCCAGCTTCATGCCCTCGGTGATGCGCGTGGCCCGCACCTGCAGCGCACCGGCGAAGATGCCGGGGAAGGCGAGGACGTTGTTGATCTGGTTCGGGTAGTCGCTGCGGCCCGTCGCGACCACGGCCGCGTACTTGTGGGCGACGTCCGGGTGGATCTCCGGATTGGGGTTGGCCATCGCGAAGATGAGCGCGTCGTCGGCCATCGTGGCCACGGCGCTCTCCGGGACCGTGCCGCCGGAGACGCCGATGAAGACGTCCGCGCCGTCGAGGGCCGTCTCCAACGTGCCGGAGATACCGGACCTGTTGGTGAAGCCGGCCAGCTCGCGCTTGACGTCGGTGAGGTCCTCGCGGTCCCGGGAGACGATGCCCTTGCGGTCGCACACGGCGACGTCGCCGATGCCGGCCTCGACCAGGATGCGGGCGATGGCCACGCCGGCCGCGCCCGCGCCGGAGATGACGGTGCGCAGGTCGCCGAGCTCGCGGCCGGTGAGGCGGGCCGCGTTGCGCAGGGCGGCGAGGGTGACGACGGCGGTGCCGTGCTGGTCGTCGTGGAACACGGGGATGTTCAGGCGCTCCTGGAGCCGGCGCTCGACCTCGAAGCAGCGCGGCGCCGAGATGTCCTCCAGGTTGATGCCGCCGAAGGAGGGCGCGAGCCGGGCGACGGTGTCGACGAGTTCGTCGACCTCGCGGCAGTCGAGCGCGAGCGGCACCGCGTCGACGCCGCCGAACTGCTTGAAGAGGATGGCCTTGCCCTCCATGACGGGCAGCGACGCCTCGGGCCCGATGTCCCCCAGGCCCAGCACCGCGCTGCCGTCCGTCACCACGGCGACGACCTGGGACTTCCAGGTGTAGTCGTGGACGAGCTCGGGCTGCTCGGCGATCGCGCTGCACACCTTGGCCACGCCGGGCGTGTAGGCGAGGGACAGGTCGTCCCGGTCCCGGACCGGGACCGTCGCCCGGATCTCCATCTTGCCGCCACGGTGCAGTGCGAAGGCCGGGTCGAAGAGCTCGTCGTGAGCGTCTCCGTCCTGCCGGCCGCTGTCGCTCCGAGGATTCACAATCTCCGCTGACACTGTTGTTGACCCCTTTGTCGTAACTGCTGTCGAGGGTAGCCGCCCCGGGATACGGGGCGGGTGGGACGCCGCGTCCGTGACAGGGGTGGTACGGACGCCGGGCGCGCGCTGCGACGGCGCGCCCTGAGCCCCGGGTGAGGGGTCCCCGGCCTTTCTACCGGATGAGTACGGCGGCGGACGAGCGAGTTCCCGGGCGTTCTGCGGGTATGGGCGAATCCTCATGACAAAACCATGCCAAGTGCGACCGGTTCCTTACTGACCAGTAGCGCATGCGGACGGCCCGTTATCCGATTTTGATATAGCTGGGCCCCCGAATGGGGCACTCCGGATGGCAAGATGCGCAGACCGCACGAGGTTGCGACCGCACAGCAGGTGCGCCGGGCCTCTTCGGTACCCCTGTGCACCCCGGGTAACGCGTTACCGCTTGTGAACCACATGCAGTGTTGACCAGTCGGCGATCCCCTCACCCGCAGGAGGAACCAGCAATGACCGCAAGCTCCACCCCCCGCCCGGCTGCCGCCAGGAGTCGTTTGGCCGCGGCCGGCGCGATCGCGGTCGCCGGCGCCCTGCTGCTGACCGGCTGCGGCGACCAGCGAGGCAAGTCCGGCAGCGGTGGCGGCGAGGCCACCGGCAAGGCCTCCTCCTCGGCGCCGCTCTTCGCCAAGCTCCCCAAGTCCGTCCAGGACGCCGGTGTGATCAAGGTCGGCTCCGACATCGCCTACCCGCCGGTCGAGTTCAAGAAGGACGGCAAGACCGTCGGCATCGACCCGGACATCGCCGCCGCGCTCGGCAAGCAGCTCGGCGTGACCTTCGAGTTCAACAACGGCACGTTCGACACGCTGCTGACCGGCCTGCGCTCCAAGCGCTACGACATGGCGATGTCCGCCATGACCGACACCAAGGACCGGCAGGAGGGCGTCGACTCCAAGACCCAGAAGAAGGTGGGCGAAGGCGTCGACTTCGTCGACTACTTCACCGCGGGCGTGTCGATCTACACGAAGAAGGGCGACACCAAGGACATCAAGTCCTGGGACGACCTCTGCGGCAAGAAGATCGCCGTGCAGCGCGGCACGGTCTCGGACGACATGGCCAAGTCCGAGTCGGACAAGTGCGAGAAGGCCGACAAGGGCAAGATCGGCATCGAGGCCTTCGACACCGACCTGGAGGCCCAGACGCGGCTGAAGGCCGGCGGCGTGGACGCCGTCTCCAGCGACTTCCCGGTCGCGGCCTACGCGGTCAAGACCTCCGGCGGCGGCAACGACTTCGAGATCGTCGGCGACCAGGTGGAGGCCGCTCCGTACGGCATCGCCGTCGCCAAGGGCAACACGCAGCTGCGCGACGCCCTGAAGGAGGCGATGGACGCGATCATCAAGAACGGCGACTACGCAAAGGTCATGAAGACCTGGGGTGTCGAGGCCGGAACGATCAAGGAACCCAAGATCAACGGCGGTTCCTGACCTTCCTTTCCCTCGTACTGACCGCTGAAAGGTCACATCCATGACTGACTCTCCAGAGAAGCCGGAGCCGGGAAAGCCGGAGAAGGAGAAGCCGGACGCCGCGCCCGGGGCTGTGACGGCCACGGCCTTCGAGCCCGAGGCCATCCGGGCCATCCCCGTGCGGCACTACGGGCGTTGGATAGCCGCCGCCGTCGTGATCGTTCTGCTGGGGCTGCTGGTCAACGCCTTCGCCTCCGCGAACGTCCACTACGGCGCCATTCCCGACTACCTCTTCGACTCCTCCGTCGTCTCCGGCCTCGGCAAGACCGTCCTCATCTCGCTCCTCGCCATGCTGCTGGGCCTCGTCCTCGGCATCGTGCTGGCCGTGATGCGGCTGTCCAAGAACCCGGTGACGTCCTCCGTCTCCTGGCTCTACATCTGGTTCTTCCGGGGCACCCCGGTCTACGTCCAGCTGCTGCTGTGGTTCAACCTCGCGCTGATCTTCCCGGAGATCAACCTCGGCCCGATCTACCGTGACTACATGAGCTCGTTCATGACGCCGTTCATGGCCGCGCTGCTGGGTCTCGGGCTCAACGAGGCCGCGTACATGTCCGAGATCGTCCGGGCCGGCATCCAGTCGGTCGACGAGGGCCAGACCGAGGCCGCGCACGCGCTCGGCATGAGCCAGGGCAAAACGCTCCGCCGGATCGTGCTGCCGCAGGCCATGCGCGTGATCGTGCCGCCGACGGGCAACGAGTTCATCAACATGCTCAAGACCTCGTCGCTGGCCGCGAGCGCCGCACAGTACCTGGAACTGCTGCGCTCCACCTCCGACATCGGGCAGACCACCGGTGCCACGGTGGAGATGCTGTTCCTCGCCGCCACCTGGTACCTGATCCTCACCAGCGTCTTCAGCGTCGGGCAGTTCTACCTGGAGCGGTACTACGCACGCGGCTCGCTGCGCAGCCTGCCGCTCACGCCCTGGCAGAAGATCAGGGCGAACCTGGCCAGTCTGGGCAGCCGCACCAAGGGAGGCGTCAGCGCATGAGCGCCATGGTCAAGGCCGAGGGCGTCCACAAGTCCTACGGCGCCACACAGGTCCTCAAGGGCATCGACCTGGAGGTCGCACCGCGCGAGGTGTTCTGCCTCATCGGCCCCTCGGGTTCCGGCAAGTCGACCTTCCTGCGGTGCATCAACCACCTGGAGAAGATCAACGCCGGCCGGCTGTACGTCGACGGCGAGCTCGTCGGCTACCGGCAGAAGGGCGACAAGCTCTACGAGCTCAAGGACAGCGAAGTCGCCCAGAACCGCCGGGACATCGGCATGGTGTTCCAGCGCTTCAACCTCTTCCCGCACATGACCGCACTGGCCAACGTCATGGAGGCCCCCGTCCAGGTCAAGGGCGAGACCAAGTCGGTCGCGCGGGAACGGGCGATGAAGCTGCTGGACCGGGTCGGCCTCGCCGACAAGGCCGGCAACTACCCCTCGCAGCTCTCCGGCGGCCAGCAGCAACGCGTCGCCATCGCACGGGCGCTGGCGATGGAGCCGAAGCTGATGCTCTTCGACGAGCCGACCTCGGCCCTGGACCCGGAGCTGGTGGGCGACGTCCTGGACGTCATGCGGGGCCTCGCCGAGGACGGCATGACGATGATCGTGGTCACCCACGAGATGGGCTTCGCCCGTGAGGTCGGGGACTCGGTCGTCTTCATGGACGACGGCGTGGTCGTCGAGTCGGGCGCGCCGCGCGAGGTGCTGACGAACCCGCAGCACGAGCGGACGAAGTCGTTCCTGTCGAAGGTGCTGTAGCGCCCCGAAGGGGGTGCGCCCCGAAGGGGGTGCGCCCCGAAGGGGCGCGGGGAACTGCGCGACAAGCCCCCACCGGCCCGCAGCCGACGCACCACCCCAGGGGTCCGGGGCGAAGCCCCGGGGGCATCGACTGCGGGCGCGTCGTGGCTGATGGCGCAGTTCCTCGCGCCCCTGACGGGGCGCATAGCGTCACTTCAGCGCCAGCACCATCGCATCGGACGGCGAACCCCACACCGTCCGCGCCTCGCCGAAGCCCGCCTCGCGCAGCGTCGCCGCATGCCAGCCCGCGGCGGGGGTGTCGCCGTCGGCGTGCTCGCCGTAGATCCGGAAGCGCTCGGCGGTCGGCTCGGCAAGGACCGGGTCGGCGGCCGCGAGCTGCCACCAGTCGCGCCAGTCGAGGGCGCCCGCGGCCCGCGCCCGCTCCTGGCGGGCGTGACGCAGGGCGCGCTCGGCCTGGTTGATGCGCGGGGTGGCCGGGTCCGGCATGTGGTCGGCGTTCATGAAGACGCCGCCCGTGCGGACCACGCCCGCGATCTGCCCGTAGAGGACGCGCAGGTCGGTGGAGTGCAGCCAGTGCAGGGCGGTGGCCGTGAGGACGGCGTCGTACTCGCCGTGCGGCAACCGGTCCGTCCAGTGCGGGTCCTTGAGGTCCGCCGTCACGAACTCCACGCGGTCGTCGCCCTCGAAGGTGCCGCGGGCGATGGTCAGCAGCGCGGGGTCGAGGTCGATCCCGGTGACCGTGGCCTTGGGGAAGCGCTCCAGCAGCCGCTGGGCGATCGACCCCGTGCCGCAGGCGAGGTCCAGGACCCGGGCCTCGGCTCCGACGCAGGCCTCGACCATGTCGAGCATGACCCGGAACCGCTCCTCGCGGTCGGGCAGGTACCACTCCTGCTGCCGGTCCCAGCTGGTCTGCCAGGCGTTCCAGTCCGGGGCAGTTGCCATGGTCTCGGACGCCATGGTCTCGGACGTCTCGGACATCTTTCAGCTCCGCTCGTCGGATGCGCCGCGGCGACGCGGTCGCACATGCCTACGGGCCGGGCCCCTGCAAAGCGAACGTGTGTAATACCCTCGAAGCAGGACCGGCCATTACTGATCGATGCCCCGCACCATAGACCTCGCCGCGTAAGGACCACAAGTGGAACTGGCTTATTACTCGGACTACGCCGTGCGCCTGGTCAACACCGAAGAACCCGCACGCGGCACCGACACCCTCACCTCACTCGACGCCGTCCGCGAGCTCTGCGGATCCAGCACCCAGATGGCCCGGCGGCTCACCGACGGCGACCTGACCCGGCTGCGCGCGGTACGGGTCCGGCTGCGCGCCGTCTTCGAGGCGGCGGACGAGGGCGACGAGGTCCGCGCGGTGGACCTGCTCAACGCGCTGATGATGGAGTTCCCCGTCAGCCCGCAGATCTCCGGGCACGAGCACCGCGACGAGGACGGCCGCCCCAAGTGGCACATGCACATCGCCGACCACGCGGCCAACGCCGGCGCCTCCTACACCGCCACCGCCTGCATGGGCCTGGCCGTCCACCTCACCGAGCTGGGCGTCGACCGGCTCGGCATCTGCCACGCCGCGCCCTGCCGCAACGCCTACCTCGACACCTCCACCAACCGCTCCCGCCGCTACTGCTCGGACCGCTGCGCCACCCGCGCGAACGTGGCCGCCTACCGGGCCCGCAAGCGCCTGGAGAACGCCCGCTCGGAGACCGTCCCCCGCAGCGGCCGCACCGCCGAGGCCGCCCAGCGGACCCAGGCCGCCACCGACCGCTGACCCCGCTCCGGCGGCCGGCGCAGCCGCAGCCGGGCCCGGGCCACCACGAGCTCCTCCGGCACCGCCCCGAACTCCCGGCTGTCGTTCTCCACCAGCGGGTTGTCCCCGGTCACCCACCAGCCGCCCGCGCGCCGCTCGACGGCGCGCTTGACGATCAGCAGGTCCTGCCGGAACGGGTGCCGCAGCACCACCACGTCCCCCGGCCGCACGGCCGCCCCGTACTGCACGAGCAGCTGGTCCCCGGGGTTCAGCGTCGGCACCATCGACGGGTTGTAGACCTCGGCCAGCCCGATCCGCAGCAGCCCGCGACGCTCGCGGTCCAGCTCCTGCCCGCGTTCGTCCAGTCCCACCTGCACCACGGCACCTCCGTCGTCCTCTCCGTCCACGGTCCCAGACTGACACCGGCCTTTTGACCCAATCCCCCCGGGCCGCCCGGGAAAAGCCTTCCCGCACCGAGTAATCTCGCACCCGAGAAGACGATCACGAGGAAGGACAGCACATGCTTTCCCGCCTGTTCGCCCCCAAGGTGAAGGTCAGCGCCCACTGCGACCTCCCCTGCGGCGTGTACGACCCGGCCCAGGCCCGCATCGAGGCCGAGTCGGTCAAGGCAGTCCAGGAGAAGTACCAGGCCAACGAGGACCCCCACTTCCGCGCCCGCGCCGTCGTCATCAAGGAGCAGCGCGCGGAGCTGGCCAAGCACCACGTCTCGGTGCTCTGGAGCGACTACTTCAAGGCCCCGCACTTCGAGAAGTACCCCCAGCTGCACCAGCTGGTCAACGACACGCTCAAGGCCCTGAGCGCGGCCAAGGCGTCGACGGACCCGAAGACGGGCGAGAAGGCGCTGGAGCTCATCGCCGAGATCGACAAGATCTTCTGGGAGACCAAGAAGGCCTGATCTTGGCTTATACCGGTTGACCTGCGATTTCTTCGATCGCCCGGTCTACCTGTCCGCACCCGGTCCGCAAACCGCCGAGCACGGCGTCCATGACGGACCGGGTGCGGTCTTCTTCACCCGGCCACAGATGCGCGTAGATCCGCAGCGTGATGACGGCGGATGCGTGGCCGAGGACCAACTGCACCTGCTTGACGCTCGCTCCACCCGCGATGAGCGCGGAGGCGAAGAAGTGCCGCAGGTCGTGGGTCACCATGTGCGGCAACTCGACGGGCTTGCGCCCCTCGCGTCCGGCCGCCTCGTTCTCCGCCTTCTGCAGGGCCCGGCGGGCGCAGTTCCACTCGGTCTTCCAGCGGCGGTAATTGAGTGGCTCGCCCTCCTGCAATCGCGTCCTCGCCGACCCCGCCTGGACTGCCCTGACCACAACCCTCGCCCGTGCCGAGACCGCCGGCCACAGCCCCCGGCGCCTCTTGGCGGAGGTCGGCACCCAACGAGAACTCGACAGTGCTGAGCACCCTGCCGAGGTCCTCAACTGGCGCATCGCCACTCAGCCGAGCAGGCGCGCACAAGCGGCACGCAGGCGAAGCACCGTCAACGGCACATTCGGCGCCCCAGCGCTTCACAGAGTCCTGACATGGTGGTGAACACGAAGGCCGAGGAACACGGACGACATCGATAGCGGTGCATGCCTGCCCAACGATGGCGGAGATGCCGAACGGCATCTCCGCCATCGTTCGTTCAGGCAGTCGGGCCTGTGACCTGCATGAGGAAGTCGGTGTTCGCCTTCACGTCATGTCCGAGGGCCGGAGCGTGCCGGGGAAGCTCGCCGAGGAGGTCGAGCAAGGGCCCGGTGCTGGGAATGTCGGCGGGGAGGAGCCCGAAAACGTCCGGGTAGCGGTCCTCGGTGCCTGCGGTGAAGAAGTCACCGGCCTCCACGCTTCGGTCCTCGTCGAGAAGGGCGGACTCGGTGCCGGGAGTGATGCGGGGGAAGAGGAGGTGGGTGGCGCGTCCTTCGGTGGCCAGAGTCAGGCCGAGCCAGGTGTGGAGCTGATCGGGAAAGAACTGGGGCTTGAGCTCCTTGCCGGACTCCTTCCACAGGGGTGTACGGCTGCCGGAGTTGAGGGCGTCAGTGACCTTCTGGTGCTGGGTGGGGTGGAGCTGTTCGCCGCTCTGGAGGCGTTCGCGGACGGTTTCGTACCAGTCGAGGGCGTCCAGGAGCCCCAGGCCGATGGCAGCGGCCGACGGCCAGGGCAGGACCCGCAGCCGATCGTCCTCGCGGCGGATGAAGACGCGGTCGTTGGCCAGCAGCTGCCAGCCGGCGCGGGCCAGGAGAAGGGCGGTGGTGGTCTTGCCCGCACCCTTGTCCCCCAGGGTCAGCACGGTCTGCCCATCGCGGACGACGGCGGAGGCGTGCAGGATCGACCAGCCGTCCGCCAGCAGCTGTCCGCGGACGACCTCGCGGGCGAGGCGAGCAGTGGCCAGGGCAACGGGGACGTCCTCGCAGCCGTAGATGTGCAGAGGCCCGCCGGGCTCGGCCCGGTAGACAAGTTTGTCATCGGGCTGAGCGGCGACCACGGTGCCGTCGTCGTCCCGGTCAACGAGCATGCGCGAGTTCGCGTAGACGGTCTCCTCATGGGAGTGGTCAGCCACGCGCTGAGCGATCTCGGCGACCCGGTCGGCGTTGACATCGGCGATCACCGCTGCGTCGGCGTCCGGGGCGGTGCTGGTGGCATTCCACCAGGGGCCGAAGTAGCGAAGAGCCCAGTCGGTGACCATCGGGCGGTTGCTGGTGACGGTCGCGGCCTGGGCGGCCGTGGCGATACGGACAGCGGTCTGAGGCACTGCGGTCTTCTCCTTCGTCTCGGAATGTGCAGGGACGTACAGGCGGGCCAGAGGCTCGTAGGCATCACGGAGCTTGGCGTCGGCGACAATCAGCTGGCGGGCCTCGGCGGCGTCCAGCCGAGGGAGGCACACGGTCGGGGCTCCGGCGGTGAAGCGCAACGGAATTCCCCTCCACCGCCCCTCGTGGTTGACGCATAGCTCCGTCACCGTGTCGTCCAGGCCCAGGCCCGCGCGGAGGGCAGCGATCACCGCCCCGGCGGGCCCGCAGCGGGTGCGGCCCAGTCCCGCGTTGATCCGCCGGGGACGGTCGGTCATCTCGTCGCGGACCTGCCGCAGGGGTACCGGCACGGGCAGGCCGCCGACGTGGGTAGCCGACGCGCACACCACGGCCTGGTCTCCGTGCTCGCCGATCACGTGGCCATCCACGGCATGTGGGAGCACATCCAGGAGGCGAGCGAGGGCGAGGCGGTAGCGGGCAGTGTCGGTGTTCGAGCCGACCCCGTAGACGCGGGGGCAGCCGGAGACCTCGGCGAACAGGCGGGTGAGGACATCGACGGGGTTGGTCACCATGACCACGAGCCCCTGGTAGTGGGCCAGTTGCCTGGCTAGGTCGACGATGACAGGGGCGTTGGCGTTCAGGCCAGCCATCCGGACGTCCGTGCGGGCGGTGTTGGTGAAGTCGGCCCGTGGGCAGACGACCACTGCTTCGCAGGAGACGAGCTGTCCGGCGTTGGTGACGTGAACAGCTCGGACGGAGGAGGCGGTGACCTGGCACATGTCCTCCAGATCGGTCACCAGGGCCTGGGCCGAGAGCCCGGTGCGGGAAACGACGCGGACGGACTCGCACCAGCCTCCGGCCGCCAGCAGCATGGCCACGCTCTGGCCAACGGCCCCGGCGCCGATCACTCCGACCGCGCCGACCGACGGCGCCGTCACCGGTCGGCCGCCTTCGCCGCGTCGGCCAGGGCGAGCCGCCACACCGCCCGCGGGTCCGTCCCGGCGAGCAGGTTTGCGGTGGTGCGGTCGAGCAGGGTGCACACCGCCACGGCCTGACGGGTGATCTGGCAAGCGTGCTCGGGAAGGGGCAGATCAGCCGGGCAAGTCAGGTAGGTGCTGAGGATGTTGGTGGTGTCCATCAGCCACAGCACCACCAAGTGCTTGATCCATACGGCTCGCTCATCGGGCCCGAGGTCGGCCGTCATCGCATCGGCAAACACCTCGATGCCGCCAACGACTGCCTTGGCCGCCGCCCGGTCGGGAGAGGAAGCAGCCAGATTCAGCACGGTCCGCGAGATGAGCTTCGCCGCATCCGTCTGGGGCCGGCCACGGGCAAGTCCGGGGTCGAGGAAGACCGGGCGGCCCTCGGGGCCGTCGGGGAAGACCGCGTGGTCCGGCTTGAGGTCGCCGTAGACCACCGGCCGTAGCCCGGCTGCCGGAACCGGCCGCAGCCGCCGCAGCCTTCCCACCACGCCCGCAAGCACCTCGCCTGTCTCCCCCGCTTTACGCAGGTAGGTCGGGCCACTGATGCCGTTGAACTTGCGGTGGAAAGTCGCTCCGATGCCCCGTTCGACGATCGCCACCTCATCCACGGACCGGGCGACCACAGGCCGTTGGAGGCCTGTCAGCTCCACCAGAACACGGGTCATCAACTCACCGCTGCGGTGGGGTTCCTTGGCCAGCAGGTCGGCCAGCGTCGGGCCCGTGACCTGCTCAGTGAACAGCACCCCGCACTGGTGCCCAGCGACGCGACAGGCCAGCGCTCCGGCCTCTTCTCGCAGGATGTCCAGACCCCGGGCCTCCCGCTCCAGCAGAGTGCCCGGCGAGCCCTGGTAGGCCGCCTGGGCGGCCCGGACCTGGGCCCAGTCCCCGGCCGTGCCCCGCAGCACCGACACCAGCGACAGGCCCAGCAGCGAGACCTTGGCGAACAGGGCCCGCCCGTCCACCTGAACCCGGCGAACGTAGGCCGTCACGCTCGGCGTGTGTGTCCCGAGCCGCACCGCAGCCTCCGGCCACAGCATGGCCGCAGCCTGCTCGATCTGCCGGTCCGCGTAGGCGAAAACCTCTGCGACCGCCGGGGCGGCGCTCGATGTTCCCGCCATCTCAGTGGCCCTCCGATGCCGAGGGCGCCTCGCCCTCCGGCCACGACATCGCAACAGCACCGTTCACGCGGTGGGTGAGGTCGTGGCCGACGCTGACGGCCAGGCCACCAGCCGCCGCGAGCGTGCCGAGAGCCCAGATCCAGCCCAGCGTCACCCCTAGCCAGTCGCCGCAGGGCTTGCTGCCGCTGGTCGTACGGGACGTGTACGTCACCGTCGTCTCCTTCGGGGATGGGTGCAGCGGGCCGCCGACGCGGCGAGGAGACAACTGGTGGGCGCCGAGGGCCCGCTGCTGCTTCAGAGGCCGCCCGTCAGATCGGGCGGTGAACTTGTACATGCAGAAGCACGGAACTTCAGGGAGCCACCCGGATCAGAGAGGAGAGCCGGGATTACGGTCGGGCAGTTCCGAGCGGCTGCGATTAAGTGAACCGGCCGTCACGCACAGTGGGTACGGTGAGGGCGAGGCGAAGCGGTATACGCGGTTTACAGCCCCAGGACGGAGGAGGTCATGGCGGCACCCAACAGACCCAACGTCCTTTTGCGCGAGGTCATCGACGCGATCGGCTGCACCTACGACGCGCTGGCCAGGGACGTGCGCCGGATCGCCGCGGAGAACGGCGAGATCATCCACACCAACAAGTCGGCGATCTCCCACTGGGTCAACGGCAGTCGGCAGCCCACCAGTCAGACCGGCCACTACCTCGCGGAGGCCCTCTCCCGCCGGGCCAACCGCACCGTCACCCTCACCGAGATCGGCCTGCGCGATCCCGAGGTAGCCATCCCCGACGATCCCGATCCCGTCGTCACGGCTACCGACCTGGGCCGCGCGGACGTCGAACGGCGCCGCTTCCTTGCCGTGGCCGCCTTCACCACCGCAGGCGTGGCCATGCCGCTGGCCTACGACCATGAGGCCGCATCTCGCATGCTCCGCGCACGCACCGGCAGAGCCCTGGTTGGAGTGGAAGACGTCGAGGTGGTCCGCCAGATCACCGCTGCGTTCAGCGTGGCCGATGAACGCCTGGGCGGTGGCCACGGGCTGACCACCGTCACTGCCTACCTCGCCGACACTGCTGCCCCCATGCTCCGCGCCCGCTTCCCCTCCGACGCCTTACGCCGTGCCGCCTTCGGCGCCGTCGCCGAGCTGGCCTACCTCGCAGGCTGGAAACACCACGACCTCGGTCAGGAAGGCGCCGCCCAGCGCTACTACCAGGTCGGCTACCAACTCGCCTGCGAAGCCGACCCGCACGGCCACGCCGCCTGGATGATGCGCACCCTCGCCCACCAGGCCCTCAGCCTCAAGCAGCCCCACCACTGCGTCGACCTCGTCGAGGGGGCCCTCAGCTGCGGCCTCGGCCACGTCGACGGCCAGACCGAGGCGCTCCTCCACATCACCCACGCCCGCGCCTTCGCCGCCGTCGGCGAGAAGCCTGCAGCAGCCCGCGCCCTACTCTCCGCAGAAGGCGCCCTACTCCGCGATGACGGGCCCCAGCCCAGCTTCTCCCTCGTCAGCGGGCCAGCTGCCGGCACCGTCGCCAGCCACACTGCCCGTACGCTGACCGACCTCGCCGATCATGTCGGCACCGAGCAGCAGCACCGCGACGCACTCGTCCGCTGGGACCCCGAGAAGTACAAGCGCGTCCACGCCCTCACCTACGCCGACCTCGGCGACAGCCTCGCCGCCCAAGCGCGCGCCGACGAAGCCGTCGCCGCCTGGACCCAAGCCCTAGTCCTCATGGAAGGCATGACCTCCGACCGCACCCGCAAGGCGATCGCCTCGATCCGTTCCACCCTCGCGGTCTACCAACGGCGCAAAGTGCCTGGCGCCGCCGATCTCGCCCGTCGCGCCCGCGAGGCCCTGGCCTAACATGCCCAACAACCCGCCCGACGAAGGGAAGACCGTGGTTCAGCCGAAGGCCCTCAAGCCTGCCCTGGAATCCATGACCCTGTTGGTCGCCGCCGTCATCGTCCACGACAAGGCCGCCAACCGCGTCGTCCTCCTCCAGCGCAGCGAGAATGCCAAGTTCGCCCAGGGCCTGTGGGACCTCCCCGTCGGCAAGAGCGAACCCGGCGAACCCATCACCGAGACCGCCGTCCGCGAGCTCTACGAGGAGACCGGCCTCACGGTAAAGCCCGAGTCCCTCAAGGTCGCCCACATCATCCACGGCGCCTGGGGCGTCGAAGCCCCCAACGGCTTCCTCACAGTCGTCTTCGTCGCCCACGAGTGGGCCGGTGCCCCCGAGAACCGCGAACCACGCAAACACGCCCAGGTCCGCTGGTTCGACGCCAACGCCCTCCCCGAGAACTTCGTGGACACCACGGCCAGCGCCCTCCACTGCTATCTGACTAGCGGACCCCAAGTATCGCTGGACGGATGGAAATAGACGAGCGCGGGAGTCGTTCTCAACCGCCCGCACCGGACCGTTCCCTGACCGCCTCACCGCCGCCATCGGACTCGCCCTGGCCCTGGTCCTGCCGGCCCTGCCGTTCCTGCACACCGTCCGGGCCGCCCAGTGTGCCCGACGCATCGGCCGACACCCCCTCGACCCGGAACGGGCCGAGGACCTGGTCGCCGCCGTGCGGCACACCGGCCGCCTGCATGGAGACCCGCCTCGGCGCCATGCTCGCCGCTGCCCTCCTCGGCCGCCGCCTCGACTGGTGTCTGGGAGTGCGGGTTCTCCCCGCCGCCCACCGAGTACCCCGCATGGGCATCCCTCCCCTCTTGTCGCCCGATCGGCGAGTACACCGAGGCCGGATGGCACCACTACGTGGCCCTGACGATCTGAACCCGTCAACCCTCCTCGTCAACCTGGCGATTCGCGTGTCCCCCAAACGCACACGCCCGTTGAGGAACGCGTCCTGACCCCACTCCCGAGGAGCCAACCCCCATGACCACCGCCATCGCCCCCGCAGTCGCGCAAGCTGCCGCCAGAGTCCCCGAGCGGCACTACACCCACAACGAGGCCCGGGGCGAGACCATCCACCGCACCAACCCGACGTTCGTCCGCCGGGATTTGTCCTTCCTCGACGTCGAAGCGGGCATGCGCGTCCTGGAGATCGGCACCGGCTCCGGGCTGACCGGCGGCCTGCTCGCCGAACTGGTCGGCCGAACCGGCTCGGTCGTCTCCCTCGACATCGACCCGTTCCTGACCCGCTGGGCGAACCACATCCACGACGCCCGCGGGATCGGCAACATCCGCTGCCACGCGGTCAACGGCACCGACGGATTCCCCGAGAAGGCGCCGTTCCACCGCCTGGGCGCCTGGTGCACCCCGCCCCGGCTACCGAAGACATGGGTGGAACAGGTCAACGACGGCGGCCTGATCGTCGCCACCCTGCCGATCGCCCCCGTGCCGAACCTCGTGGTCGGCGCCACGATCCGCATCACCGACGGCCGCCCCTATGTCGAGCAGGTCTTCCCCGGCGCCTACATCGAGACCGTCGGCTCACCCCGCAGCACCTTCGCCGTCCCGCCCCGGTGGGTGGACTGGGAGAACCGCGTCCCAGCCACCTCGTGGATCTCGGTCGCCTGGCGCGACCAGGACGACTGGAAGAACACAGGCGCCCACGCCACCCTCGACCGGCTCCTCGACCCCGGCCACACCGAGCAGTACCAGGGCGAGACCATCGACTGGTCCAGCCTGCGGCTGTGGCTGGCCGCCACCGGGACACGGCTGACCATGACCGAACTGGCCGAAGACATCCCCGGCCTCGGGCACTCCACCCGCCACTCGGTCGCCGTGATCCAGGAGGACGGCACGATCCTCGCCGACTCCTCCGGCTCCGGCTCCCTCACCGTCCTGCGAGGCTGGCTTGCCGCCTGGGACGACGCAGGACGCCCCGGCCTCGACGCCTACACCCCCACCCTCGTGCCCGACATGAACGCCGACGTCCCCGGCTGGGACCTCCGCCTCAGCCGATAGCAGCCGACAGCCCAGGACACCCTCGGCGGCCAGATATGAAGACCGCGGGTCGCGCCTCCTCACCGCAGATGAGGAGGCGCGACCCGCATTGTCCGCCGCCACAAGCCCGTCTGGCTCACCTACGGGCAACTCACCGGACACAGCGATCGATTGGCGTATGGAGGAGGTACCGGCAGACTGGCCGGACGTGGGTGTACGACCGCGCATGAGCAGCTTCCTCGGCAGCCAAGCGCCAGTCTGGCCGGTCATGATGATCGCTGAGCTGAAACGGAGACTTCCGCTCTGGACCAGGTCAGCGACCCGCAGCACCCATCGCCGCAAGTCGCCGCCTCCGCCCATTACTAGGAGACGAAGAAGGCCTGACGCCTTCGCGATCCAGCCCCCGGTGCAACGCATCGGGGGCTGTTTCACGCCCGCGCGAGGCGCGGAAAAAGAACCTCGGCATTCCCCCGCCCCACGGCGTCGAGCTCGCCGGGCCGCCAGCCCTCGTAGCCGTCCAGGTGGCCGTTGAAGTACGCGCCCGCCTCGGCCGGGGCGAACGGCCAGTCGCTGCCGTAGAGGACGTGGCCGGGCTCGGCGAAGGCCAGCAGGGACGGCAGCGCGGTAGGGCTGCCGGACAGGGCGGTGTCGAAGGAGAAGCGCTTGAGATCCGTCAGGACGCCGTCGACGGTGTGCCGTTCCGGCTGCGCCAGGCTCGCCGCGACCGCCACCCGGTGGGCGACGTACGGCAGGAAGCCGCCGGCGTGGGAGAGGATCACCTTCATCCGGGTGTGGCGGGACATGACTCCGTTGAGGGCCATGTGGACCGCGGTGCGGGTGGTGTCGAAGGTGAAGTCGACGACCGGGGCGGGGATGCCCGGGATCATCGGCATCTGCAGCTCGGCGGGGTGGACGAAGACCACGGCGCCGCGGGCGTCGAGTTCGGCCCACAGCGGCTCGAAGGCCGGGTCGCCGAGGTAGCGGCCGTGGGCGTTGGCCATCAGCACGACGCCGTCGGCGTGCAGCTCGTCCAGGGCGTACGCGGCCTCGGCCACGGCGCCGTCCACGTCCGGCAGCGGGATGCTCGCGAACAGCCCGAAGCGGTCGGGGCGGTCCTTGACCGCTTCGGCGACGTACTCGTTGACCTCCCGGGCCAGGGCACGGGCCTCGGCGTCGTCGCCGAAGTGCACGCCGGGGGCGCTCACGGAGAGGACGCCGGTGGCGATGCCCTGGGCGTCCATCATCGCGACGGCGCTGTCCCGGTCCCAGGCGGGGACCGGCCAGCCGCCGGAGTCGAGGCCGCGGTCGGCCAGGAACTGCCGGTAGGCGGGCGGGATCGCGTGCTCGTGGACGTCGATGCGGGCGGGGGGTTCGGTCACTTCCGGCTCCTGGGTCACAGATTGTCCCGAAGCTGCTCCGGTGTCACTTGGGCCTGTCGCAGCACATTGGCGAGCGTTCCCCTGGGTACGGGATTCCGGTGAGGGACCACCACGACGACCGGTCCGTGCCGCAGCACCGTATGGGACCCCTTGCCCCGGCGCTCGGTGAAGCCGAGTCGGCACAAGGCCTTGATGAGGCTTTCGCTGCTGATCTGGGGCAGCGGCGGCATCACGCGACCTGGAGGCTGACCGAGCCGGTCACGGCACGGGCCGCAGCTTCGATGTAACGCCGGGCCTCGACGTCGTCGGCGATCTCCGCGAAGTACAGCTCCAGGGCCTCGGTGATCATTGCCCGGGCCTCGTCGATGGTCTCGCCCCAGCTCGTCGTACCCGTTACGGGTTCCAGGGCGTTGTATCCGCCTTCGTCGGGCGTGTAGACGATCTGAAAGCTCACCCTCTCGCTCATGCCGCCGAGTCTAGGCGTCCGGGCCCACGACCGTGCCTGACAAAAGTCACTCCCAACCATGGACGGCCCACACTGCCCCCGTCCTCGCCCCGGCCGCGAAGCTGGACGCATCCCGCGGGACGGGATGCGCAGCACCACGAGACGGGGGACTCCGACCATGCTCCAGACCACGACCACCACCGAAGCCGCCACCGAGACCGCTACCGAAGCCACCACCGAGGCCGCCGCGCAGCGCCGGGCATTGCTGCAGAGCCTCAAGCCGCTGTTCGTGGACGCCGGCATCCCCATGGCCGCGTACTACGTGCTCACCCGGGGCTGCGGCATGAGCACGATGGCCGCGCTCGCCTGGAGCGGTGTCGTTCCGCTCGCCCGTACGGTCTGGGGCATCGCCAAGGAGCGGAAGCTGAACGCGCTCGCCGCGGTGATGCTCGTCCTCAACGTGGCCGGGGTGCTGCTCAGCACGGTCGCCGGTGACGTCCGGCTGATGCTCGCCAAGGACAGTGCCGGAACGGGGGTGTTCGGGCTCGTGGTGTTCGCGGCCGCCTGCGCCGGGCGGCCGTTGATGAGTGCGGGGCTCAAGCCGTTCGCCACGAAGGGGTCGGCGGCCAAGGAGGCCGCCTGGGAGCGGCTGTCGGAGCAGTCCGCCCGGTTCCGCCGCCTGGAGCGGAGGTTCTCGGCGATCTGGGGCGGTGCGCTGCTGATCGAGGCCGTCGCGCGGATCGTCGGCGCGTACACCCTGTCCCCCGACGTGATGGCCTGGCTGGGCAACGTGATCTTCGGGGTCGCCTTCGTCGCGGCGATGGTCGTCGGGGGCGGGGCGGCCGCCGACCCGATGGAGAAGATGGTGAAGGAAGAGGCCGAGGCAGCGGCCTGACGGGCTCGCGGAAACGGCCGCGCAGAATTGGTCTGGACAAAGCGTCCCACAGCGCCGGATAGTGAACCACACCAAGATCATTACTTGTCCGGCAGCTCCCGAGGGATACATGTTCGCCGCGTTCGAGTTCCTTTTCCCCGCCATACCCGGCCTCATGGCGGCCGGCTCGGTCGCCGGCATCGCCGGGGTGATCCGGAAGCAACGCCGCCTCCGCGCCGCCTGGAACAGCGGCATCGGGATCGAGGCCCGCTGCGTGCGGTCGTACATCGTCAACACCACGACGATGCGCGGCAACCGGCCCGTCTCGTCGAGCAGCCACCACAAGCACGTCTACGAGTTCACCGACGGGGACGGGCAGCGACGGCGCTTCGAGGAGGCGGGGCCGGCAACGGTCTTCGAGGGCGACACGGTCGTCGTCCGGCATCCGCCCGGGCGGCCCGACCAGGCCACGGCCCTCCCGCCCGGTGACCCCGGGACCAGGGCCCGGGCCCGCGTGCGGATCGGGTTCCTCTGCTTCTTCGCCCTGCTGTCCGTCACGATCGCGACGCTCTTCTTCACCATCGGCCACGAGATGGCCGAGTCCGACGACAAGGGCCGGGCGCCGCAGCCCGCCCCGCTCCCCTCCGGCCCGCCGCCCGGCTTCCCCACCGACTTCCCCACCGACTTCCCGACCGGGCCCCCGCCCGGCTTCCCCACCGACTTCCCCGCGCCCCGCCCGTGACCCGCCCCGGTGCCGCAGCCCGCCCGACTTCTCCCGGTTGCCTAGACTGGTGACTTCCCGGGCGCACGACCGGCGCCCGAGCGCGGGGACGGGAGAGGGACTGTGACGGCAGGCGTCGGGAACTTCGAAAGCATCGAAGGGTCCTTCGGCGACCCCTACGGTCCGTTCGACCCCGCCGACCCCGCCGATCCGCCGGCCGATCCCCCGGCGGACCTGCTGGCCGAGGCCGCCGCCGCCTTCGGGCTGCTCGCCTCCTCCGCCCGGCTGCACCTGGTCTGGGCCCTGGCCCAGGGCGAGAGCGACGTCAGCGGACTGGCCGAGCGGGTCGGCGGCGCACTGCCCGCGATCAGCCAGCACCTGGCCAAGCTCAAGCTGGGCGGCCTGGTGCGGTCCCGGCGCGAGGGACGCCGGGTGGTCTACCTGGTGGACGACCCCCATGTCGTGGCCATGGTCCGGCTCATGCTGAAGCAACTGGCCTCCCGCGAGCCGGAGACCGGCGCCACCTCTCTGTCCGGACGCCTTCGTGGCCTGGGCGCCTGAGGCTCCGCGTACGGCCGCGGGGGGCGGTGGTACGAACCTGGAGGTCCTGCGCGCGCTGGAGAGCGGGCCGCGCGGGCTGGTCGAGGCGGAGGCGGAGGAACGGCTCCTTCAGCACGGGGAGAACGTCTTCCCCGGCCGCCGCCCGGAGCCCCTGCCGCTGCGCTTCGCGCACAGCCTGCGCGATCCCTTCACCGCCGTCCTCGTCTGCCTCGGCCTGGTCTCGGCCGTCCTGTCGAGCTGGGCCACGGCCTGCGTCATCGTCGTGCTGGTGGCGGTCAGCTGCGTGCTGCGCACGATGGGCGAGCACCGCGCCGACCGCTCGGCGGCCGGCCTGCGCGAGCTCGTCGCCACCACGGCCACCGTCCGCCGCCGGACGACGGAGACCTCGCCCCCGGCGGCCCGCGAGGTCCCGGTCGACCAGCTGGTCCCGGGCGACCTGGTGCTCCTCTCCCCCGGCGACCTGGTCCCGGCCGACCTGCGGCTGCTGCGCACGACGGGCCTGACCGTCCACGAGGCCGCCCTGACCGGCGAGTCGACGCCGGTCGACAAGAGCGCCCCGGGGAACGCGGGCGCCCCGGACGACCGCCGGCACCTGTGCTTCCAGGGCAGCAGCGTCGTCTCCGGCAGCGCCAGCGGCGTCGTCGTCGCCACCGGCCGCGACACCCTGCTCTCCGGCGCCCTGGCCGGCCCGTCGTGGCGGACGCACACCCCCCGCGGGCCCTTCGACCGGTCCGTGAACGGGATCGCCTGGACCCTCATCCGGTTCATGCTGCTCACCGCCCCGCTCGTGCTGATCGCGAGCGCGCTGCTGCGCGGGCGCGGGCTGGAGACGCTGCCGTTCGCCGTCGCGGTGGCGGTCGGGCTCACGCCCGAGATGCTGCCCGTCATCGTCACGTCCGCGCTGGCGCGCGGCGCGGCGCTGCTCGCGCGGGACAGCGAGGTGATCGTCAGGCGGCTGCCGGCCCTGCACGACCTCGGCGCGGTCGACGTGCTGTGCGTGGACAAGACCGGCACCCTCACCCAGGACCGCCCGGTCGTCGAGTGCTCCGTGGACGCCGACGGCGAGCCCGACCCGGCCGTGCTGCGCTGGGCCGCGGTCAACGCCCTGTGGACCCTGCACCTGGCCGAGGTGCCCGTCCCCGACGCCCTGGACGAGGCGCTCCTGGACGCCGACGAGGAGGCGGGCGCGGCGTGCGCGGGGGCGTTCGACGACTACGACGGCGTCGCCTCGCTGCCCTGCGGGCCGGGCCGCCGCGTCTCCACCGCCGTCGTCGGGCTGCCCGGCGACTCCCGGTTCGCCCTCGCGAGCGCCCACACCCTGGTGGTCAAGGGCGCCCCCGAGGACGTCCTGGACCGCTGCACCCTCGACGACGCGGAGCGGGAACGGCTGGCCGCCCGCGCCGCCGCCCTGGCCGCCGACGGGCTGCGGGTGCTGGCCGTCGCCGTCGCCGAACGCCCCGCCCGCCCCGGCCCGTACACCCACGCCGACGAGCACGGCCTGACGTTCACGGGCTTCGTCGGGCTGCGCGACGCCCTCGCCCCCACCGCCGCCGAGGCCATCGCCGAGCTCGCGCGCGGCGGCGTCGCCGTCAAGCTCCTCACTGGCGACCACCCGGGCACCGCCGCCCGGGTCTGCCGAGAACTGGGCGGCGACCCCGGCGTGCCCGTCACCGCCGACCGCATCGACGCCCTCGCCGACGAGGCGGAGCTGACGGAACTCGCCGCCGGGACGACCGTCTTCGCACGCTGCACCCCCGAGCACAAGGCCCGGGTCGTCCAGGCGCTGCGCGCAGGCGGGCACACCGTCGGGTTCCTGGGCGACGGAGTCAACGACCTGGCCGCGCTGCACGCCGCCGACGTGGGGATCTGCCCGCGCGACGGGGTCGACGTGGCGCGCGAGGCGGCCGACGTCGTGCTCGCCTCGAAGGACCTCACCGCCCTGGACCGGGCCATCGTCGCCGGGCGGCGCAGCACCTCCAACATCGCCGCCTATCTGCGGATCACCCTGTCGTCGAACGTCGGCAACGTCATCGCGATGCTGGTGGCCGGGCTGATGCTGCCGTTCCTGCCGATGCTCCCGGCGCAGGTGCTCGTGCAGAACCTGTGCTTCGACGCGGCCCAGCTGGCCCTCGCCTTCGACCGCCCCGACCCCGGCGCCCACAACCGTCCCGTGGTGCTGCGCCCGCGCGCGCTGCTGCGCTTCGTCACGGGCTTCGGCCTGCTGAACGCGGCCGCCGACCTGGCCACCTTCGGGGTGCTGCTGCTGGCCGTGCACTCGCTGGGCGAGGACGGCCAGGAGGCGTTCCACGCCGGGTGGTTCACGGAGAACCTGCTGACGCAGGCGATGGTGATGCTGCTCCTGCGGTCCGGGCGGCAGCTGGCGGAGGGCGGCACGCCCGGCCCGATCCGGTGGGCAACGGCCGGCCTGGCGGTGGTGGGCCTGCTGCTGCCGCTGTCCCCGGTGGGGCCGCTGCTGGGGATGGCGGTGCTGCCCGCGATGTACTACGCGCTGCTGGCGGTGGTGCTGGCGCTCTACGCGGTTGGCCTCGCGGCGGCGCGGGCGCGGTTCGATCGCTGAGGGGTGCGCTCCGAAGGGGCGCGGGGCTCCTTTTGATATGCGGCTCCGCCGCGTGGGCGCGACCAGCCGAGCGCCCCGTAAGGGGCGCGGGGAACTGCGCGACAAGCCACCGACGGCTCGCAGCCGACGCACCACCCCAGGGGTCCGGGGCAAAGCCCCGAGAACCTCGACTGCGGGTGCGTCGTGGCTGATCGCGCAGTTCCCCGCGCCCCTTCGGAGCGCAGCCGACCGGCCGTCACCGAGAACGCCGGACGGGCCGACGCAAGAGCGTCGGCCCGTCCGGCGTTCGAAGGGACTACCAGTCGCCGCCCCCGAAGTCGCCCCCGCCTCCGAAGTCGCCGCCGCCGTCGCCCCAGCCGCCTCCGCCGAAGTCGCTGGAGTTGAAGTCCGAGCCGGAGAAGTCCCCGCCGTCGACGCCGGGGTCGAAGGACGGCTCCGCCGCCCAGGCGGACGGGCCGCTCAGCATGCTGCCCAGCAGCGTGCCCGCGAGCAGCCCCGGCAGCATGCCGCCGCCGAAGTAGCCGCCGGCCCAGGGCCCGTACGCCGGTCCGGCGTTCCAGTACGGCTGGGGGCCGTGCTCGGTCTGGACGGTGCGGGACATCGGCTCCTGTCCGTCGGCCAGCCGGGCCGCGTCCGCCGCGCAGGCGGGCACGGTGCGCATCGCGCCGCCCGGCGGGGCCCAGGCCACGTCCTGGACGGACGGCCCGTGCCGCGGGTCGAAGAAGCAGGGCATCCGGCGCTCGGGCAGCGGGGCCCCGGTGCGGCGGGCGGCGAGGGTGGCCAGGGCGAAGCGGCCCTTGTCGAGGGAGTCCGTGACGCCGGTGACCTCCTGCGGCCTGGTGGCCGCGGCGATCCGGGTCTTGGCCTCCTCGTAGGCGTCGAGGGCCTGCTCGTAGTCGTGGCGCATCTCGTCGGTGGCGCCGGGCTCGGACGGCTTGAAGTCCAGCCGGTCGAGCTCCTCGCCGAAGGCGGTGATGTCCTCGTCGACGACGACGCGCAGCGCCTGCAGCTCGGCGCGCTCGCGCTCCTCGCGCCGCTTCTTGTTGCGCCGGTAGAGCGCGTAGCCGCCGGCGCCGCCGGCCACCACGACGCCGCCGATCACCAGCAGCCCGGTGGTGGCGGCGTCGCCGCTGCCACCGCCCCAGGAGTCGGGGGCGTGGCCCTTGGCCTGCTTGTCGGCCTGGTCGACGAAGTTGTTGACCACGGTCCTGGCGTCGCCGCCCTCGGCCTTGACGGCGCTGACCAGGTTGCGGACGGAGTCGGGCGACATCACCTTGCGGTCCGCGGCGGCGTTGAACTTGCCGCCGAGGTGGACGGCGTAGACGCCGCTGATGCCGACGAGGCTGCGCAGGTTGGCGCGGATCGTCTGCTCGGGGAACTCGGGCGCGTTGGGCAGCACCGCGACGAACACCGGCTTGCCCGCGTCCTCGATCTTCTTCGCGAGGTCCTTGGCATCGGCGTCGGAGAGCTGCGAGCTCGCCCTCGGGTCGACGTAGACCGGGCTCTTCTTCAGCCCTTCGGCCACGGCCTTCAGGCCGGTGTCCGTGCCGGTGTCGGCGTGGGCGGCAGGAGCGTACGACGCCGCGCCTGCCAACGCGAGCAGGGCGATGGCCAGGGCCGCCAGCGGCCTTGCCAGCACCCGGGGAGTGGCGGACATGGCGTTGCTCCTCCAGGAAGGGCTCATGAGGGTCATGGCTTTACTCTTCGCTCACCTACAAAACGGGCCGAACGGTCACGAGGTTCCTCACCCCCCGTAGGAGAGGTTGGCGCAGGGGTCGTCGTCGGCGGAGCGGGCCTTGTCCGCGACCTCCGAGGACACCGCGTCCGGAGTGGAGGCCGAGGCCGACGGGCTCGGGCCCGAGCCGTCCGCGGGGGCGTCCGCGTAGTCCTTGCCGAGGGTGACCGAGATCCCGCTCGCGGAGGCGCCCCGGACGTACGAGCCGGGGAAGAGCTTCGCGAGGGTCCTGGCGTGGTCCGCCTCGCCGGGTCCGAACTCGATCACGGTGGTGGCCTCGCCGCGCAGCCGGGAGTTCGCGGTGCCGGTGACGGTGTAACCGTGCTCCTGGAGCAGTCCGGTGGCGCGGGCGCCGAGGCCGGCGACCGTGGTGCCGTTGGCTATGGAGACCTTGACGCCGGCCCCGTTGACGGCCTCCGAGGAGGATGCCGAGGGCGAGGGCTCGGACCCGTGGCCGTCCTTGCCGGCGGCGTTCTTGCCGTCGATGGTCCGGTCGGCCCTGAGGGAGGCCCACAGGGCGTTCGCGTCGGGCTGCTTCACGTCGACGCGGGCGCCGTCGTACTGCCAGGGCATGGTGACGAACTTGATGTTGTGCAGGTCGATGTTCTTCATCGCCATCGCGAAGGAGATCATCTTGTCGGCGCTGCCGAGCCCGGGGTCGACGGTCATCGACTTGGTGGCGGCGTCGGCCAGGGGCAGCAGGGTGGTGGGGTTCAGGCCCTGCGACTTGACCTTCTTGATCATGGAGGAGACGAAGGCCTGCTGGCGCTGGATGCGCCCGATGTCGGAGCCGTCGCCTATGCCGTGGCGCACGCGGACGTAGTCCAGCGCCTTCTGCCCGGAGACCTTCTGCGGCCCCTTGGGGAAGATCAGGTCGCCGCGCGAGCCGAGGTTGGGGTTGAGGTCGCCCTCGTAGAGGTCCTTGGGGACGCAGACCTCGACGCCGCCCACGGCGGAGGTCATCGAGGAGAAGCCCGAGAAGTCGACCACGACGGTGTGGTCCACGCGCAGCCCGGTCAGCTGCTCGACGGTGTTCTGGGTGCAGGCGGGGTTGCCCTTGGCGGTGTCGCCCACGGAGAAGGCCGAGTTGAACATCACGTGGTGCTCCCCGGACGTCCAGCTGCCGCTCGGGAGCTTGCACGGCGGGACGTCGACGAGGGTGTCCCTGGGTATGGAGATGCCGATCGCGTGCTTCCCGTCACCGTAGACGTGCAGGATGAACGCGGTGTCCGAGCGGCCCACGTCGCCCGTGCCGCCGCCCAGCTTGGCGTTGCCGCCCGCGCGCGAGTCCGAACCGATCACCAGGACGTTCTGCCCGGCGGCATTGGCCGGGGGGCGGTTCTTGGAGAGGCCGTCGGCGCCGAAGGTGTTGATGTTGCCGTTGAACTTCAGGTACAGCCAGCCCGCACCGGCGGTCAGCAGCACCAGGAAGGCCACGGCGACAACGGTGACCCCCCGCATCTTTTTTCCGCGCTTCGCGGGCTTCCCCGGGGACGTCCCCTCGGGGCGCTTGCCCCGCTTGCCACTCATATGCGCGCCTCGTTCCGCTCCAGCGCCGCCCGTTTGTTCACGCCCGGTTAGACGATTGGCCATGGGCTTTGGTTGTCCATTTGCGCAATCTAGCAAGTATGGTGGGGAAAGCTGTTATGGCATCCGAGCCGGAGCAAGCGGAAAGAGAGGTGGGCGGCCATGCTGCGCAACGCCCTTGAACCCTGGCACCTCCTGGTGGTCGTGCTCGTGGTTGTCGTCCTGTTCGGGTCGAAGAAGCTGCCCGACACCGCCCGTGCGCTGGGCAAGTCCATGCGCATCCTCAAGAGCGAGGCCAAGGCGATGAAGGACGAGGGCGGCACCGCACCCGCGAACACGGGCGCCGCGAGCGACACCGCCGCAGCCCCGGTGACCGGCATCGTGCACCCCTCCACCCCCTCCTCCCCCAACGGAAGCACCGCCGACAGCGCTCGGTGAGCCGACCCCTCGGGGACATCGGCCCGTGGTGAGCCTCCTGGAGGCCGGGTGCACCACCCGGCCCGCGCCGGGAGGCTGCGCACCACGGGCTTTTTCGCATGCCCGGACACAGCCGGGGCAGCAGCGCCGATGACCGGCCGATGATCGGATCACGACAGTAGTTCCCGCGCAACATTGGCGGATCACGCACCGGGAACCGGACGGAAAGCGTCGAGACTGGTCACCCGCATCACTCGCGCGCGCAGGAGGAACCGCCATGTCCGGGTCTCGTGTACTGGCCATGGGCCACTACCAGCCGTC
Source organism: Streptoverticillium reticulum (assembly GCF_047456005.1). Classification (NCBI taxonomy): domain Bacteria; kingdom Bacillati; phylum Actinomycetota; class Actinomycetes; order Kitasatosporales; family Streptomycetaceae; genus Streptomyces; species Streptoverticillium reticulum. Next base: position 2,918,846 of record NZ_CP179755.1, read on the forward strand.
CCGGGTGCTCACCAACGACGAGCTGGCCGCCATGGTCGACACCAGCGACGAGTGGATCAGTTCCCGGGTGGGCATCCAGACGCGCCGCATCGCCGCGCCCGACGAGTCGGTCGCCTCGATGGCCGCGCAGGCCGCCGCCAAGGCCCTCGCCAACAGCGGGCTCGCGGCGGAGGACGTCGACCTCGTCCTCGTCGCCACGTGCACCGCCGTCGACCGCAGCCCCAACACGGCGGCGCGGGTCGCCGCCGCACTGGGCCTCACCGCCCCCGCGGTGCTGGACGTCAACGTCGTCTGCGCCGGCTTCACGCACGCCCTCGCCCAGGCCGACCACGCGATCCGCGCCGGAGCGGCGACGAACGCGCTGGTCGTGGGCGTGGAGAAGTTCAGCGACGTGACCGACTGGACGGACCGCACCACGTGCGTCCTGGTCGGCGACGGCGCCGGGGCCGCCGTGGTCACCGCCTCCCCCGAACCCGGCATCGGGCCGGTGGTGTGGGGCTCGGTCCCCGAGATGGGCCACGCGGTGCGCATCGAGGGCGCCCCGTCCCGCTTCGCCCAGGAGGGCCAGTCCGTCTACCGCTGGGCCACCACGACGCTCCCGCCGATCGCCCGCAGCGCGTGCGAACGGGCCGGGGTGCGGCCGGAGGACCTGGCGGCGGTGGTCCTGCACCAGGCGAACCTGCGCATCATCGAGCCGGTGGCCCGCCGGATCGGCGCGGTGAACGCCGTCGTCGCCACGGACGTGACGGAGTCCGGCAACACGTCGGCGGCGAGCATCCCGCTCGCCCTGTCGAAACTGGTGGCCTCCGGCCGGGTGGAGCCCGGTGCCCCGGTCCTGCTGTTCGGGTTCGGCGGGAACCTGTCGTACGCGGGGATGGTCGTGCGGTGCCCGTAGCCGTAGCCGCCTACGGCTGTTCCCGCAGGTAGAGCGCGCCGCACGAGTGACAGATGGGGACGTTCGGCGACCCCCAGTCGTCGGCGGAGCGGACTTCGGCGGCCGCCTCCAGCTCGCGGCCGCACATCGCGGTCGACTCCTCCTGCCGCACCACGTGCCAGACCTTGACCTCGGCCAGCGGGTCCGCTGCGGCGCGGCCGTCCACGTACTCGGCTCGGAGTTCGTGCTCCATGAACCCACCATGCGGGAACCCCGGCGGGGGCGCCACCCATGGCTGCGGACCGTCTGTGGCTGGTCGCATAGTTCCCCGCGCCCCTTAACGGGGCGCGGTATCACCTGGAACCTAGAACACCGACCATCCGGTCAGTGTCGTGAAGTGGTCCAAGGCCGCCACGCCCGCCACCGAGTTGCCCCGGGCGTCCAGGCCCGGGCTCCACACGCACAGCGTGCAGCGGCCCGGTATCACCGCCACGATGCCCCCGCCCACGCCGCTCTTGCCGGGCAGGCCCACCCGGTAGGCGAAGTCGCCTGCGGCGTCGTACGTGCCGCACGTCAGCATCACGGCGTTGATCTGCTTCGCCTCGCGGCGCGGCAGCAGCCGCGAGCCGTCGGCGCGCAGGCCGTGCCGGGCCAGGAAGCTGCCCGCGCGGGCCAGGTCGCCGCAGCTCATCCGGATCGAGCACTGCCAGAAGTAGTGCTCCAGGACCGTCGGCACGGGGTTGTCGAGGTTGCCGTAGCTGGCCATGAAGTGGGCCAGCGCCGCGTTGCGGTCGCCGTGCTCGGTCTCGGACTTGGCCACCGTCGGGTCGAAGGAGACGTCCGGGTTGCCGCTCTCGGCGCGCAGGAACTCCAGCATCGTGGTGCTCGCGTCGCCGGTCAGCGTCTGCAGCCGGTCGGTGACGACGAGCGCGCCGGCGTTGATGAACGGGTTGCGCGGGATCCCGTTCTCGTACTCCAGCTGCACCAGGGAGTTGAACGGGTTGCCGGACGGCTCGGTGCCGACGCGCTCCCAGATCTTCTCGCCGCCCTCGGCGAGCACCAGCGCGAGGCCGAACGCCTTGGAGATGGACTGGACGGAGAACGGCCGTTCCCAGTCCCCCACGCCGTACACGCCGCCGTCGACGTCGGCGACGGCCATGCCGAAGTGGTTGATGTCCACCTCGGCGAGCGCCGGGATGTAGTCGGCGACCTGCCCCCGGCCGACCAGCGGCCGTGCGAAGGCGGCCACCTCTTCGAGTACGGCCTGGTAGTCCACGTGGTGCGCTTCCTGTCTCTCCTTGCTGGCCGGGCCAGCGTACAAAATGGGTGACGTGACCAGCGACAATCCCCCCGGCGCGGCCGGGCTCGCCGCCCTCCGGCCCCTGCTGCCGTCGCCGCTCGCCGAGGTGACCGACGAGCGGTTCGCCCGGCGCGGGCTGCGTCTGCTGCTCAAACGGGACGATCTGATACACCCGGACCTTCCGGGCAACAAGTGGCGCAAGCTGGAGCCGAATCTCGACGCCGCCGCGGCGGCCGGGCGGCGCACCCTGCTCACCTTCGGCGGCGCCTACTCCAACCACCTGCGGGCGACGGCCGCCGCCGGGCGGCTGCTCGGCTTCGCCACGGTGGGCGTCGTACGGGGCGAGGAACTGGCGGACCGGCCGCTCAACCCGTCGCTCGCGCAGTGCGCGGCGGACGGGATGGAGTTGCGGTTCGTCGACCGGGGAACGTACCGACGCAAGGCCGAGCCGGAGGTGCTGGCACGGCTGGTCCCCGAAGGGGCGTTCGTCGTCCCGGAGGGCGGCAGCAACGCGGCCGCCGCTCAGGGCTGCACCGCACTGGGGCGGGAGTTGCACGGGGTGGCGGATGTGGTGGGAGTGGCGTGCGGGACCGGCGGCACGCTCGCCGGACTGGCGGCCGGTCTGGCCGGCGGTCAGCGGGCCGTCGGGTTCCCGGTGCTGAAGGGCGGTTTCCTCGGCCCGGAGGTGGAACGCCTCCAGCGGGAGGCGTTCGGGGGGCGGCGCGGTGACTGGCAGTTGGACGAGCGCTTCCACTTCGGCGGCTACGCGAAGAGCTCTGCCGAGCTGGAGGAGTTCGCGGAGGACTTCGCGGGGCGGCACGGGGTGCCGGTGGAGCGGGTGTACGTGGCGAAGATGCTGTTCGGCCTGACGGCCTTGGCGGAGGAGGGGGCGTTCACGCCCGGAAGCACGGTGGCTGCTGTCATCACGGGGGCCCCGTAACGGGCGCCCCGTCAGGGGCGCGGGGAACTGCGCGACCAGCCGAAGACGGCCTGCAGTTGACGCACCGCCTCGGGCGGCAGGTCATCTGCGGGTGCATCGTGGCTGGTCGCGCAGTTCCCCGCGCCCCTTACGGGGCGCTACCGCACTCAGTCCTCCCGGTAGGCAGCCGCCTCCTCCAGATCCAGCCTGCGCAGCAGCACCCGCAGCATCTCGTCGTCGATCCGCCGCTCGTCCCGCAACCGCACGAACACCTCCCGTTCCGCGCCGATGACCTCGCGGGTCAGGCGGCGGTACGCGTCGTCCGCCGTCTCGCCCGTCCGTTCGTCGACGACGCCCAACCGCTCCCACACCGCGTTGCGACGGCGTTCCAGGACCGCGCGCAGGCGGTCCGCCAGCGGTGACGGCAGGGCGTTGCGGTCGTCCGCGAGGAGTTCCGCCAGCCGCCGCTCCGCCGCCGCGGACGCCTCGCTCTGCGCCTGGGCCTCGACCAGCGTCAGCGCCTCCGCCTCGGGGCGCCGCAGCCGCAGCCGGCGGATCAGCGGCGGCAGGGACAGGCCCTGCACCACCAGGGTGCCGATCACCGTCGTGAACGCCAGGAACTGGATCAGATTCCGCGCCGGGAACGGCGCCCCGCCGTGCGTGGCGACGGGGATCGAGAAGGCGATGGCCAGGGACACGACGCCGCGCATGCCGGCCCAGCCGATGACGAACACCCCGCGGACGTCGGTGTCGGGCTCGCGCTCGCGGATCCGCGGGAACAGCGCGCGCGGGATGAAGGCCGCGGGGTAGACCCACACGAAGCGCGTCGCGAGCACGACCGCGAACACCACCACCGCGTACCAGGCCGCAGGCCCCGGCCCGTACGTCCCCAGCCCCCGCAGCACGACGGGGAGTTGGAGCCCGATGAGGGCGAAGACGGCCGACTCCAGGACGAAGGCGACCATCCGCCACACGGCCTCCTCCTGCAGCCGGGTCGCGAAGTCGACCTGCCAGGACCGGTGTCCGAGGTACAGGCCGACGACGACCACGGCGAGCACGCCGGACGCCCCGACCTCCTCGGCGGCGCCGTAGGCGACGAACGGGATGAGGAGCGAGAGGGTGTTCTGCAGCAGCGGCTCGCGCAGCCGCTTGCGCAGCCAGTGCAGCGGCACCATGAGGACGAGGCCGACGCCGATGCCTCCGACCGAGGCGACCGCGAACTCCCGGGCGCCCTCGGCCCAGGTGGCGCCCGCGCCGACCGCGGCGGCGAGGGCCACGCGGTAGGCGGTGATGGCCGTCGCGTCGTTGACCAGCGACTCGCCCTGCAGGATCGTCGTGAGCCGCGACGGCAGCCCCAGGCGGCGTGCGATGGCCGTTGCGGCCACCGCGTCCGGCGGGGCGACGACGGCGGCCAGCACGAGCGCCGCCGCGGCGGGCAGCCCGGGCACGACGAGGAACGCCACGTACCCGACGACGAGCGTCGCGAAGAGCACGTACCCGACCGAGAGCAGGGCGACCGGCCGCCAGTTGGCCCGCAGGTCGAGGTACGAGCTGTCGAGCGCGGCGGTGTGCAGCAGCGGCGGCAGCACCAGGGGCAGCACGATGTCCGGGTCGAGCGTGTAGTCCGGCACGCCGGGCACGTACGAGGCCACCAGCCCGGCGGCGACGAGCAGCAGGGGCGCGGGCACGGGGGTGCGGCGGGCGGCGCCCGCGACGGCGGTGCTGCCGGCGACCAGCAACAGCAGCGGCATGACATTCATGTGTCCGGTCATCCCTCGGAGTCTGCGAGCGTGCGAACTACCCTGGCAATCATGATCGAGTGCACGCATGTCAATGCGCTGCCGCGCCCCGAGCCGGAGCCGGCGAGTGCCACCTGCCCGGAGTGCGAGAGAGTCGGCAGCCACCCCGTACAGCTGCGAATGTGCCTGGTGTGCGGCCATGTCGGCTGCTGCGACTCCTCGCCGTACCGGCACGCCACCGGGCACTTCGAGGAGACCGGCCACGCGGTGATGCGCAGTCACGAACCGGGACAGAGCTGGCGCTGGTGCTTCGTGGACCGGCACCTCGTCTGAGCGCCCGCACCGGATCGGGCGCCGCACGCACGCCCCCGCGCGTGCCCCCGGCGGGGGCGCCGGTTTCCGGGGCCCTGTCGGCGTGGCCCGCTAGCATGCACACATGATCCGACCCGCGACGCCCGGCGACGTGCCCGCCGTCCACGCGATGATCCGCGAACTCGCCGCGTACGAACGGGCGCTGGAGGCCGCGAAGGCGACCGAGGAGCAGCTGCACGAGGCGCTCTTCGGGGACCATCCGGCGGCCTTCGCCCTGATAGCGGAGAGTGACGAATCGACGCCCGAGGACGGCCGCGCGGAGCGCGAAACGGTCGGCTTCGCCCTCTGGTTCCGCAACTTCTCCACCTGGACGGGCACACACGGTGTCTACCTCGAGGATCTCTACGTCCGGCCGCACGCGCGCCGCGCGGGCCACGGCAGGGCGCTCCTCGCGGCTCTCGCGAAGATCTGCACGGACCGCGGCTACGAGCGTTTCGAATGGTCAGTGCTGGACTGGAACGAGCCCTCGATCGCCTTCTACAAGTCCCTCGGCGCCGAGCCCATGAGCGAGTGGACGGTGCACCGGATGTCGGGAGAGCCGCTCCGGACTCTTGCGGCACTCGCGCAGAGTGACGAAAATCCCAACAGGGCGATTTCTCTTTCGATTTGAGACCGCACGGCCCTAGCCACTGTGCGTACTCGTGGGCTTACCATGAGTGACAGTCGCGGGGCTGCGGCGCGGAACCGCAGATCGCGATAGCGTCTCAGCCGGACCATGTGCCGCACCGGCCCGTTTCTCCCCCGTCCTCCACCGGCCGGGGGCCGCTCGGGACCGGGCCCCGTTACAGCTCAAGAAGCTTGTGCCACCTTGGAGGTGAGGGTGTCCCCCATCGCAGGCGAGCCTGGGACGACCCAGGACTTCGTGGAAGTCCGGCTGCCCGCTGCGGGTGCCTACCTGTCGGTGCTGCGGACGGCGACAGCCGGCCTCGCGGCCCGTCTGGACTTCACCCTCGACGAGATCGAGGACTTGCGCATCGCCGTCGACGAGGCCTGCGCGATCCTGCTCCAGCAGGCCGTTCCGGGCTCCGTCCTCAGCTGCGTCTTCCGCCTCGTCGGGGACGCGCTCCGGGTGACCGTCTCGGCACCCACCACCGACGGCCGCGCGCCCGAGCGCGACACCTTCGCCTGGACGGTGCTCTCCGCCCTGGCCGGCGAGGTCGACTCCACCGTCGCGGAGGACCGCACGGTCAGCATCAGCCTGCACAAGAAGCGCGGCGCCGGCCCCGGGCAGCCGTGACGGAAGAGGGGGCTCCGTGAGTACTGCGTCACCGCGGGGAGTGCGTACCCCGGCCATCCCGCAGCAGCCTGCCCGGCCGCTGCCGGTCCAGGCGGGCGACCCGTCAGAGCGGGCGGACCACATGGATCATGTCCAGCACCAGCAGCAGCACGGCGATCCACACGATCGCAGCGGTGCCCGGGCCCTGTTCGTCGAGCTGCGCGCGCTGCCCGAGGGCTCGCCGGAGCGGGCCGAGCTGCGCAATCACCTGGTGCGGATGCACCTGCCCCTGGTGGAGCACCTGGCCCGGCGGTTCCGCAATCGCGGCGAGCCGCTGGACGACCTCACCCAGGTCGCCACGATCGGTCTGATCAAGTCCGTGGACCGGTTCGACCCGGAGCGCGGGGTGGAGTTCTCCACGTACGCGACGCCCACGGTCGTCGGCGAGATCAAGCGGCACTTCCGCGACAAGGGCTGGGCGGTACGCGTACCGCGCCGGCTCCAGGAGCTGCGGCTGGCCCTGACCACGGCCACCGCCGAGCTCTCCCAGCGGCACGGCCGCGCGCCCACGGTGCACGAGCTGGCCCAGCACCTGAGCATCTCCGAGGAGGAGGTGCTGGAGGGCCTGGAGTCCGCCAACGCCTACAGCACGCTCTCGCTGGACGTGCCGGACACGGACGACGAGTCCCCGGCCGTGGCGGACACCCTCGGCGCGGAGGACGAGGCGCTGGAGGGCGTCGAGTACCGGGAGTCCCTCAAGCCGCTGCTGGAGGACCTGCCGCCGCGGGAGAAGAAGATCCTGCTGCTGCGCTTCTTCGGCAACATGACCCAGTCCCAGATCGCCCAGGAGGTCGGCATCTCCCAGATGCACGTCTCCCGCCTGCTGGCCCGCACCCTGGCCCAGCTGAGGGATCGCTTGCTGATCGAGGAATGACCAGCGCCCGTCGCGCCCCCGTCGGCCGCGCCCCGTAAGGGGCGCGGGGAACTGCGCGAGCAACCCCCACCGGCCCGCAGCCGACGCACCGCCCCGGGCAGCAGGTCATCTGCGGGTGCATCGTGGCTGGTCGCGCAGTTCCCCGCGCCCCTTACGGGGCGCGCCGGACACGCCCTAAGCGTCCCGAGGCCCGATGCCCAATGCTTCGGTGGCGGTCGGGTTGACCAGCAACACCAACGTCGTCACGGCGACAACCGCAACCGCGACCCCGGCCGCGATCAACGCCCCGCCCGCGCTGGCAAGCGTCCAGGCGACCGGCAGCGCCATGATCTGCGTCGCCAGCGACGGCCCCCGGCTCCAGCGCCGCCGCAGCCACAGCCCGCGCGCCGCGATCAGCGGCAGCGCGGCGAGGGCGAGCACGGTCAGCCCGCCCATCTCCGCCTGGCGGGGGCTGTCCGGCCGTCCCAGCAGGCCCATGACCAGCAGGTAGACCCCGCCGGCGACGAGCACGGCACCCTCGGCGCCGGACAGTACGGCGGCCGCCGTCAGCCGGCGCGGCCGGGGCCCGGCGGGGGCCGCAGGCGTGTTCCCCGCCTGGGTCGTACGGGCGGATTTCGGGGCGGACTGCTTGCTGCTCACCCCAGCAGGGTAGCTGTAGGCCTGCTCGTAAAAGGCCGACCTGGGACCGTTCATGTACCGGCAGGTAGGTAGGCTGGCGCGCATGCGTGCGCTTCTCGTGGTCAACCCTTCGGCCACCACCACCAGTGCCCGTACCCGTGATGTCCTGGCGCACGCCCTGGCCAGCGATCTCAAGCTGGAGGTCGCCACCACCGAGTACCGCGGGCACGCCCGCGACCTCGCGCGGGCCGCGGTCGAGAGCGGGAACACGGAGCTGGTGGTCGCGCTCGGCGGCGACGGCACGGTCAACGAGGTGGTCAACGGCCTGCTGCACGCGGGCCCCGCCCCCGAGCAGCTGCCCCGGCTGGCGGTGGTGCCCGGCGGGTCCACCAATGTCTTCGCCCGCGCCCTGGGCCTGCCCAACGACGTCGTGGAGGCGACGGGCGCCCTGCTGGACGCACTGCGCGAGGGCCGTGAGCGCACGGTCGGCCTCGGCCTGGCGGCGGGCACTCCGGGCACCGAGGACGAGGGGGTCCCGGAGCGCTGGTTCACCTTCTGCGCGGGCTTCGGCTTCGACGCGGGGGTCGTGGGCCGGGTGGAGCAGCAGCGCGAGCGCGGCAAGCGTTCGACCCACTCCCTGTACGTGCGACAGGTGGCCCGTCAGTTCTTCGGCGAACACCACCGGCGGCACGGCACGATCACCCTCGAACGGCCGGGCGAGGAGCCACTCCGCAATCTCGTCATGTCGATAATCTGCAACACGGCCCCGTGGACCTATCTGGGCAACCGCCCGGTCTACGCGCTGCCGGACGCGTCCTTCGACACCGCCCTTGACGTGCTCGGATTCACCAAGCTGAGCACGCTGACGGCCGGCCGCCACGGCACCCAGCTGCTCACGTCCACCCCCGAGCGCGGGCCGCGCGGCAAACACGCTGTGTCACTGCATGACCAGGACTCGTTCACCTTGCATTCGCAGGTTCCCCTCCCGTTCCAGATGGACGGCGACCACCTCGGACTGCGCACCAGCGTGACGTTCACAGGCGTTCGCCGTGCACTGCGTGTGATTGTGTGAGTGCCAGGACCTAAAGTCCTTCCACTCGAACGTTTAGACTGGGCTGCACCCCCTGGAAGTACGGCTGTGACCTAGCCGACACCGAGGAATCAAAAAAAACTTTCCGGAAGGGGTTGTATCCGTCGCCGAGGTTTGCGAGTCTCTTCATGGCGATCGGGACAGCCCTCCATCAAGGCTTCCTCTGAGAGCCCGAACCCCCTCCTTTACCTCCTGGACCACACCAGTCTTGTGACTGGCAGTCGGCCCTTCCCTTGCGGGGGGATTCGTGAAAGCGTTCACATTCACAAGCCACGTAGCCGTAACACGAGGAGATGGAGCAGCCATGGACTGGCGTCACAACGCCGTTTGCCGCGAGGAAGACCCCGAGCTGTTCTTCCCCATCGGCAACACCGGTCCTGCGCTGCTGCAGATCGAGGAAGCCAAGGCCGTCTGCCGCCGCTGCCCCGTCATGGAGCAGTGCCTGCAGTGGGCGCTCGAGTCCGGCCAGGACTCCGGCGTCTGGGGTGGCCTCAGCGAGGACGAGCGTCGCGCGATGAAGCGCCGCGCTGCCCGCAACCGGGCGCGCAACGCGACCGCCTGACCCCCTGCCGTCTCACGACGGCCCTCGGCCCCCGAGCCGCAGCGCGCAGTACCCCCGGAGCTCCCCTGGCATCCGGGAGTGCACCAGCACAGTGAAGCTTTGAGCCCCGGACCTGAACTTCAGGTCCGGGGCTCAGTGCTGTGCGCAGGATCGCAGGATCAGGGCTTCTCGGCCCGCACCGGGATGTCGAGGGTGACGCGCGTTCCCTGCCCGGAAGCGGGCAGCATGTCGAACGTTCCGCCCAACTCCCCCTCGACCAGGGTGCGTACGATCTGCAGGCCCAGGTTGCCGGCCTGCTGCGGGTCGAAGCCCTCGGGCAGCCCGCGCCCGTCGTCCTGCACCGAGATCAGCAGCCGGGAGTCGCTGCGGGTGCCGCCGCGCACCGCGGTGACCTCGACGGTTCCCGACTCGCCCGGACCGAAGCCGTGTTCCAGGGCGTTCTGCAGCAGTTCGGTCAGCACCATCGACAGCGGAGTGGCGACCTCGGCGTCGAGCACACCGAAACGGCCGGTGCGCCGGGTGCGGACGCGGCCCGGGGAGATCTCCGCGACCATGGCCAGGACCCGGTCCGCGATCTCGTCGAACTCCACGCGCTCGTCAAGGTTCTGCGACAGCGTCTCGTGCACGATCGCAATCGAACCGACACGGCGGACGGCCTCCTCCAGCGCCTCGCGGCCCTCCGCCGAGGAGATCCGGCGGGCCTGCAGCCGCAACAGCGCCGCCACGGTCTGGAGGTTGTTCTTCACCCGGTGGTGGATCTCCCGGATGGTGGCGTCCTTGGTGATCAACTCGCGCTCGCGCCGACGCAGTTCGGTGATGTCGCGCAGCAGCACGAGCGAACCGATGTGCGTGCCCTTGGGCTTGAGGGGGATGGCCCGCAGGTGGATCACCCCGTCGTTGGCCTCGACCTCGAACTCGCGCGGCGCCCAGCCGCTGGCGAGCTTGGCCAGGCCCTCGTCGACCGGGGTGCGCGAGGGTGCCAACTGAGCGGTGGTCTCGCCCAGATGATGCCCGACGAGGTCGGCGGCCAGGCCGAGGTGATGATAGGCGGACAGCGCGTTGGGGCTGGCGTACTGGACGATGCCCTCGGCGTCGAGCCTGATCAGCCCGTCGCCGGCGCGCGGCGAGGCATCCATGTCGACCTGCTGCCCCGGGAAGGGGAAGGTGCCGTTCGCGATCATCTGGGCGAGGTCGGAGGCGCTCTGGAGGTAGGTGAGCTCCAGCCGACTGGGGGTGCGCACGGTCAGCAGGTTGGTGTTCCGGGCGATCACGCCGAGGACCCGCCCCTCGCGGCGGACCGGGATGGACTCCACCCGGACCGGCACCTCCTCGCGCCACTCCGGGTCGCCCTCGCGGACGATGCGGCCCTCGTCGAGGGCGGCGTCCAGCATCGGCCGGCGGCCGCGCGGCACCAGGTGGCCGACCATGTCGTTCTGGTAGGAGGTCGGTCCGGTGTTGGGCCGCATCTGGGCCACGGACACGTAGCGGGTGCCGTCCAGGGTGGGAATCCACAGGACGAGATCCGCGAAGGACAGGTCGGAGAGCAGCTGCCACTCCGAGACCAGCAGGTGGAGCCACTCGAGGTCCGAGTCGTCGAGCGCGGTGTGCTGGCGTACGAGATCGTTCATGGACGGCACGGCTCGAGCCTACCCGGGCGTCCGCCGTGCGCAGGCCGGGCGCAGACCGCCGGAAGTTCGCGGAGAAGTCGTCCGCCGGTCATGGACACCGTCGAATGGTCTAGTCCACAATGAAAAGGTAAAGCCCGCCCCTCCCGCACAGGGGGCGGAGCGACAGGCTGCGGCGCCGGCCGGGTCGAGGGTCCCGGCCGGGCGCCGCGGCCACCAGGCGGCTCATGTCCGTTCTGCTACATTGAGAATTGGTCTATACCACCCTCTTCAGATCGGCAGGCCCAGCGTGGAAGTTGTCATCGTCCCGGACGCCCAGGCAGGCGGCGAGATCATCGCCGAGGCCATGGCCGCCCTGCTGCGCCGCAAGCCCGACGCCCTGCTCGGCGTGGCCACCGGCTCGACGCCGCTGCCGATCTACGAGGCGCTGGCGGCCAAGGTCCGTGCCGGTGCCGTGGACGCCTCGCGCGCCCGCATCTGCCAGCTCGACGAATACGTCGGGCTGCCGGCCGACCACCCCGAGTCCTACCGCTCCACCGTGCTGCGCCAGGTCGTCGAGCCGCTCGGCCTGACCGAGGCCTCGTTCATGGGCCCCGACGGCACCGCCGAGGACGTCCAGGCCGCCTGCGAGGCGTACGACCGCGCGCTGTCCGGGGCGGGCGGCGTGGACCTGCAGCTGCTCGGCATCGGCACCGACGGCCACATCGGCTTCAACGAGCCGTGCTCCTCGCTCGCTTCGCGCACCCGCATCAAGACGCTGACGGAGCAGACGCGCATCGACAACGCGCGCTTCTTCGACGGCGACATCGACCAGGTGCCGCACCACGTCATCACCCAGGGCATCGGCACCATCCTGGAGGCCCGCCACCTGGTCCTGCTCGCCACGGGCGAGGGCAAGGCGGACGCCGTCGCCCAGACCGTCGAGGGCCCGGTCGCGGCCGTGGTCCCGGCGTCGGCGCTGCAGCTGCACCCGCACGCGACGGTCGTCGTGGACGAGGCCGCGGCGTCCAAGCTGAAGCTGGCGGACTACTTCCGCCACACGTACACCAACAAGCCGACCTGGCAGGGGCTTTAGCGCCCCTGCCAGGGGTGCGGGGCTGTTACTCGCGATCAGCCACGGCGCCCCGTAAGGGGCGCGGGGAACTGCGCGCTCAGCCACGACGCGCCCGCAGTCGATGCCCCCGGGGCTTCGCCCCGGACCCCTGGGGTGGTGCGCCGACTGCGGGCCGGTGGGGGCTGGTCGCGCAGTTCCCCGCGCCCCTTCGGGGCGCCTGGTCGCGCCCACGCGGCGGAGCCGCATATCAAACGGAGCCCCGCGCCCCTTACGGGGCCGTCAGGCCGCGCCCCGCACCAACGCCTCCGCGGCAGCCGTCCCGCACACGCGGGCCGCGCCATGGGTGGCCACATGCACAGCCCCCGCCGGAGGCGCCTGGTTGAGGCCCATTTCGACCACCGCCGTGTCCGGGCGGGCCGTCAGCAGGGCGCGCAGCGCAGCCGCCATCCACGGGTGGCGGTGCGCGTCCCGGACGACGGCCACCACGCGGCGGTTCCCGGCAGCCGCCAGAACCGCGGCCGCGGCCGCCCCGGGGCCGTACGTGTCCGTCGTCGTACCCGGCAGCAGCCGGGCCAGTTCGGCACCCACGCCCCACGGCGTCTCGTCGCCCACCGCGATGTTCGCCACCGGCGCGAACGCCGCGACGTACGCGGCACTGTCGAGCGGCTTCCACCCCGGCGCAGCCGTGATCCGCAGCGCCCGGCGGGCGGCTTCGAGGCCCACTTCCGGTGCGGGGGCGACGGCCTCCCCGAGCGGTGCCGGTGCTGCCAGCGCCCGCACCCGTGCCGCCGCATCGGCGAGCCGTTCCTCCGCCAGCTCCCCGCCCCGCACCGCGTCGACGAGCGCGTCGCGCAGCCGCAGCACGGTGTCCTCGTCGGCCAGCCCGCCCCCGACGCAGATCGCGTCGGCGCCGGCGGCGATGGCCATCACGCTGCCCCGCTCGATGCCGTACGTGCCGGCAACGGCCCGCATCTCCATGCCGTCGGTGACGACAAGGCCGTCGAAGCCGAGCCCCCCGTCGGCGACGGGCGCCCGCAGCAGGCCGTGCAGTGCGGCCGGGCTGAGCGTGGCCGGCAGGCGCGGGTCGAGGGCGGGCAGCAGGATGTGCGCGCTCATGACCGCCTTGGTGCCGGCGGCCACGGCGGCCCGGAACGGGACGAGTTCGCGGGCGTGGAGCGTGCCGAGGTCCGCGTCGATGCGGGGCATGTCGTGGTGGGAGTCGACGGCGGTGTCGCCGTGTCCGGGGAAGTGCTTGGTGCACGCGGCGACCCCGGCGGACTGCAGGCCCTCGACGTAGGCCGCGGTGTGCCGGGCGACCAGCTGCGGGTCGGCGCCGAAGGACCGTACGCCGATGACCGGGTTGTCGGGGTCGGAGTTGACGTCCGCGGAGGGCGCCCAGTTGAGGTTGACGCCGCAGGCGGCGAGCCGGCGGCCGAGTTCGCGGGCGACGGCCCGGGTGAGCCCGGTGTCGTCGACGGCGCCGAGGGCGAGGTTGCCGGGGAAGGAGGAGCCGGTGCGGACCTCCAGGCGGGTGACGTCGCCGCCCTCCTCGTCGATGGCGACGAGGACGTCCTCGCACTCGGCCCGCAACTGTGCGGTGAGCTTCGCGAGTTGTTCCGGTGAGGTGATGTTGCGCCCGAACAGTCCGACGGAGGCGAGGCCTTCGCCGAGCCGGCGCAGCAGCCAGCCGGGGGCGGTGGTGCCCGTGAAGCCGGGCTGGAGGACGGTGAGGGCGTCGCGCGTGAGCGTGTCCATGGATGCAGTGCTAACCCTTCACTGCGCCGGAGGTGAGGCCTCCGACCGCCTTGCGCTGGAGGATGACGAACAGGACGAGGATGGGGACGGCGAAGAGCGAGGAGGCGGCCATGGTGGCGCCCCAGTCGTCGCCGAAGGTGCTGCGGAAGCCGGTGAGCCAGAGCGGCAGGGTCTGGGAGCCGGGGTCCTTGTTGAGGATCAGGACCATGGGGAACTCGTTCCAGACGGTGATGAAGCCGAAGAGCGAGGTGGCCATCAGGCCGGGGGCCAGCAGCGGGAAGATCACCCGCACGAACGCCTGCGTGCGCGTGCAGCCGTCCACCATGGCGGACTCCTCCAGCTCCTTGGGCACGGCGGCGACATAGCCGCGCAGCGTCAGGACGGTGAAGGGCAGCACCATGACCGTGTAGATGGCGGTGAGCGGCACCAGGCTGTTCAGCATCTCCGCGTCGCGCACGATCATGTAGTAGGCGATGACCATGACCTCCCAGGGGGCCATCTGGGCCATCATCATCACCAGGATGAAGCTCTTGCGCCCCTTGAAGCGCATGCGCGCGACGGCGAAGGACGCCAGCAGCGCGATGACGAGCGAGAGCCCGACGGCGATCAGGGTGACGGTGAAGGAGTTGCCGACGAACGTCCAGAAGCCGTCGGCGTGCACGGCCTTGGTGAAGTGGTCGAGCGTGGGGGCCTTCGGGAACCAGACGGGGGTGTCGCTGACGATGTCCTGGTTGGCCTTGAAGGCCGTGGCGAACATCCAGTAGACGGGGAACGCGAAGACGACGAAGAGGACGGCCGCCGTCGCCCCGGGCCACACGCGGCCGAGCAGTGAGCGCCTCACAGTTCGTCCTCCTCTTGCTTGAGCACGATGCGCAGGTAGTACGCGGTCAGGGCGAGCAGGATGACGATGGTGAGGATGGAGATCGCGGCGCCCATGCCGAAGTGCTGGTTGCCCATGCCCTCGACGAAGGCGTAGACCGGCAGGGTCTCGGTGAGCCGGTCGGGGCCGCCCTCGTTGATCGCGAAGACCTGGGTGAACGCCTTGAAGACCCAGATGACTTCGAGGAAGGTCGTCGCGAGGAAGAAGGGCTTGAGGAAGGGGAAGGTCACCGAGGTGAACGTCGTCCAGGTGCCCGCGCCGTCCAGCGAGGCGGCCTCGTAGAGCTCCTTGGGGATCGTGGTCGTCGCCGCGTAGAGGTTGATCGCCACGAAGGGGATGGACTGCCAGACGATCAGGACGGTGATCACGAAGAAGGTGGAGAGCTGCCCGCTCGTCCAGTTGTAGCCGTGCATGGAGTGCCAGCCGAGCTGGTCCAGCACGTAGTTGACGACGCCGAAGCGCTGGTCGAAGAGCCACTGGAAGACGGTGGTGGCGGCGACGACCGGCATGGCCCAGGCGAGGACGAGGCCGAGCGAGAGCAGCAGCCGCATCCTCTTGCCGAGGCGGGCGAGCAGCAGCCCGACGAGGCAGCCGAGCAGCATGATGAGGGCGACGTTGGCCGCGGTGAAGGCGACGGACCGGCCGGTGACGTGCCAGAACTCGGAACTGCCCAGCGTCTTGGTGTAGTTCTCGCCGCCGTTCCACTCCGTGACGTGCCGGATCAGCTGGCGCGGGTTGAGGTTCTGGAACGACAGGATGCCGTTCTTCACCAGGGTCCAGCCGAGCAGCAGGACGATGACGGCGGCTGCGGGGAGAATCAGCAGGTAGGGAACGGCCGTTGCGGTTCTCCGGGGCGATGTGCCGGGCGGCGGGGCGCCGCCTTTGCTGTTCCGGGGGGCGGTCCCGGCCGCCGCCTCGTCGGTCTGAGCTGACATCGTCGTCCGCCTTCTCCCCTGTAGAACTGTGGTGCGTGGTGCGGGGGTTGCGCGGCGGACGGTGCCGCGCAACCCCGCCGGATCACTGCTTCTGCCGGATCACTGCTTCTGGCTGAGGCGCTTGTTCATGTCGCCCTCGACCTGCTTGGCGGCCTCGTCCGCGGACTTTCCTTCGAGGACGGCCGTCATATAGGCCTTGACCGGGTTCGGCGCGTTCTCCACCGCGGCCCATTCGGGAATCAGCGGAGTGGTGCCGCCGCCCTTGGCGGCGGGCGCCGCGGCCTCGGCGGCCAGGTTGCCCTTCACGCTGGAGAGCAGGGAGTCCTTGTTGGGGATCGAGCCGACCTCCTTGGACAGCGCGGCCTCGTTCTTGTCGGACAGCGCGATCTTCAGGAATTCCTTGGCGAGTTCCTTCTTCTTGCTGCCCTCGGCGACGGCGAGGTTGGAGCCGCCGAGGAAGACGCCCTCGGGCTTGTCGGCCGTCTCACCGGGAATGGTGAAGTAGCCGATCTCCTTCTCGATCTCCGGGTTGGCCTTGATGGCGGTGGCCGCCTCCCAGCCCATGCCGATGAAGGCGCCGGTCTTCCCCTTGGCGAAGACGTCGGCCTGCTGCGGGTTGGCCTCGTCCTTGTCCTTGGGCGCCTTGCTGAAGGCCTGGTACTGCTTGTAGATGTCCATGGCCTTGGCGACCTTGGGGTCGCCGAGGTTGGAGACGTACTTGCTGCCGTCCTTCTTCACCAGGTCCGCGCCGGTGCCGATGGTCAGGCCGTCGAAGAAGTACCAGTTCTGGCCGGGCAGATAGAGCGGCTCGGCGTCGCCCTTCTTCTGAATGGCGTCGAGGTCCTTGAAGAATTCGGCGCGGGTCTTCGGCGTGTCCGTGATGCCGGCGTCGGCCCAGATCTTCTTGTTGTAGATGACGACGCGGCTGGCGGCGTACCAGGGCGCGGCGTACTGCTTGCCCTCGAAGACGGACGGTTTGTTGAGGGAGTCCGTCCAGTCGGCGCCGATCTCCTTCTTCAGGTCGCCGAGGTCCGCGATGCCGCCCGTCTGGGCGTAGAAGGAGGTCTGGGTGTTGCCCACTTCGACGACGTCCGGCGGGGCGGACTCGGACAGGGCGGTGGTGAGCTTCTGCTGGATGCCGTTCCACTTCTGGACCTGTATGTCCAGCTTGGCGCCCGTCTTCTGTTCGAATTCGGCCTGTACGGACTTGGTCCAGCCCGGCGGATTCGAGCCATCCATGAACCACACGGTCAGGCTCTTGGCCTGGGAACCGTTTCCACCCGAATCCTTGTCACTGTCGCTGGACCCACAGGCAGCAACACTCACCAACATTGCCGCGACACCCGTCGCCGCTATGAGCCCTCGCCTCACGGCACTCTCCTCAGGGACCGAATGTGGTCTTTAATGGTTTAGACCAGTGCCCGCAGCTTGGCCTAGACCTTTTGGGGTGTCAAGGGTGTATAAGAGTCGCTGTCGGCTCCGTTACCGGACCGACACCTGAGGCCGGCCCGGCCGTCAACGGGCCCCTCGGGCTCAGCCCGTGCCACCATGTGACCGCGATAAACGGAGGAGCCGGTGACGGCAGCAGGAACGGACTCGGGAAGGCACGCCATGGCAACCGAGGGTGGTACGGCGGAGAGCGGCAGTGCCGCGAGCAGTGCGCGGACGGCCCGCGTTCCCAAGTACTACCGCCTCAAACGTCACTTGCTGGAGATGACCGAAACCCTGCCCCCGGGCACTCCCGTGCCCCCGGAGCGCACCCTCGCCGCCGAGTTCGACACCTCCCGCACCACCGTGCGGCAGGCCCTGCAGGAACTGGTCGTCGAGGGACGACTGGAGCGCATCCAGGGCAAGGGGACA
Organism: Streptoverticillium reticulum; assembly: GCF_047456005.1. Lineage (NCBI taxonomy): Bacteria > Bacillati > Actinomycetota > Actinomycetes > Kitasatosporales > Streptomycetaceae > Streptomyces > Streptoverticillium reticulum. The sequence goes on from NZ_CP179755.1 coordinate 2,936,579, forward strand.
TTCGTCGCGAAGCCCAAGGTCTCGCAGGCGCTGCAACTGACCTCCTACACGGAGGACATGCGGGCCCAGGGCCTGGAGCCCACCTCGCAGCTCCTCGACATCGGCTACGTCACCGCCGACGACCGGCTGGCGGGGCTGCTGGACATCGTGCCGGGCGGCCGCGTCCTGCGCATCGAACGCCTGCGGCTGGCGAGCGGCGAGCCGATGGCCATCGAGACGACCCACCTCTCGGCGAAGCGGTTCCCGGCGCTGCGCCGGAGCCTGGTGAAGTACACGTCGCTCTACACCGCCCTGGCGGAGGTCTACGACGTGCACCTGGCGGAGGCGGAGGAGACCATCGAGACGTCCCTGGCAACCCCCCGCGAGGCGGGCCTGCTGGGCACGGACGTGGGCCTGCCGATGCTGATGCTCTCCCGGCACTCCCTCGACGCGGAGGGCCGGCCGGTGGAGTGGGTGCGGTCGGTGTACCGGGGGGACCGCTACAAGTTCGTGGCACGGTTGCAGCGGCCTACGGGGTAGGACGGGCCGCACCAGGACGGGCCGGGGGTCCGGGGGTTGCCCCCGGGACAACACAGCGTGGCACGGCTGCAGCGGCCTACGGGGTAGGACGGGCCGCACCAGGACGGGCCGGGGGTCCGGGGGTTGCCCCCGGGACAACACAGCGTGGCACGGTTGCAGCGGCCTACGGGGTAGGACGGGCCGCACCAGGACGGGCCGGGGGTCCGGGGGTTGCCCCCGGGACAACACAGCGTGGCACGGCTGCAGCGGCCTACGGGGTAGCGCGGGCCGCACCAGGACGGGCCGGGGGTCCGGGGGTTGCCCCCGGGACAACACAGCGTGGCACGGCTGCAGCGGCCTGCGGGGTAGCGCCCCGAAGGGGCGCGGGGAACTGCGCGACCAGCCACGATGCTCCCGCAGACGAAGGGGGTCCCCCGGTGGTGCGTCGGCTGCGGGCCGACGGTGGCTGGTCGCGCCCACGCGGCGGAGCCGCATGATGTGACAAGCCCCGCGCCCCTGACGGGGCGCCCCGAAACACCTGTCAGAGCCACTCCGCGTCGCGCGTCAGCGCACCCCCCGCATCGCCCGTGTTCAGCGCCCCCTCCGGGTCCAGGAGGACGACGTCGCAGCCCTCGGGGGTCACCGGCCGGTGCTCGACGCCCTTGGGCACCACGAACATCTCGCCCGGGCCCAGCCGCACGGCGTCCCGGTCGCGCAGTTCTATCGTGAGCGTGCCGCGGAGCACCAGGAAGAGCTCGTCGCCCTCCGCGTGGCTGTGCCAGACGAACTCGCCCTTGAACCTGGAGACTTTCAGCTCGAGCCCGTTCACCTCCATGACGGTCTTCGGAGTCCAGTAGGCGTCGAGCTTCTCCAGCTTTTCGAGCTTCTCCGCCAGGTTGACCGGGGTGTCAGGACGGGCCATCGGTGGTGTCTCCTCGGGTCTGTACCAGGGTCAGCAGATGCTTGGACACCATGTCCGTCACATCCGCCTCGTGCGTACGCAGGAAGTGATGCCCGCCGGGATGGATGCGAACCTCGGCCCCCGCCGTGGTCAGTTCCTCCCACAGGGCCAGGTCGGCCGTGGGGCAGGTGTGGTCGCTGTCGCCCCCGCAGGCGGTGACGGGGGCCTGGATCCGGGGCAGCGCGGCCCGTTCGGGCCGGTAGGCGTCCAGCAGGCGCAGGTCCGCGCGGAGCGGCGGGAGGATGAGCGGCAGCAGCTGCGGGTGGTCGTAGACCTCGGCGTCCGGGCCGCCCAGGGCGCGCATCGAGGCGACGAGGTCCTCGTCGGAGAGCAGGTGCCGTTTCTCCCCGTGCACGTGGTGGGGGGCGGTCCGGGACGAGACGAAGAGGCGTGAGACGACGGTCCCGTGGTCCCGTTCCAGCCGTCTGGCCACCTCGTAGGCGAGGCCCGAGCCCATGCTGTGGCCGAAGAAGGCCAACGGCACGTCGCAGCAGTCGCGGAGCACCGCGGTGACGCGGTCGGCCATCTCCGTCATGTCCTCGATGCAGGGCTCGCTGATCCGGTCCTGCCGGCCGGGGTACTGCACCACGAGGGTCTCGACGCCCGCGGGCAGCCGGGCGGGCCAGCCCTGGAAGGCGGCGGCCGTGCCGCCGGCGTGCGGGAAGCACACGAGCCGGGCGACGGTCTGCCCGCCCTCGGCGGCATGACGCCGCAGCCACGTTCCCGATCGCATGGGATGCTCCTCTCCTCGGATCCTCACGTCCTCAGGCCGCGTTCCGCTGTTGTTCCGTCAGCACATCGCCCAGGCACGTGATCCCGCGGGCGATGACGTCCTCCTCGCCGCTCAGGCTCAGCCGGATGCAGCGCCTGCCGTGCCCGGCGAGGAAGGGCGTGTCGAGCGGCGGCACGAAGAAGTGCCGCCCGGGCACGACGAAGACCTGCCGGTTCTTGAGTTCGCGGTAGGCGTCGAGGTCGTCGAACCAGGGGTGGTCGATCCACAGCCAGCAGAACATGCCGCCGTCGCTGGAGTGCAGCCGCCAGTCCACCGACTCCGGCAGGCGGTCGTGCAACAGCTCTTCCGCCGTAAGGCGCTTGGCCCGGTAGTAGGGGTTGATGGTCTTCGCCGCCAGGACGTCGATGTCGCCGCTGTCGAGGGCCCGTGCGGCGGCCGTCTGGACGAGCTGCGGCGCGTGCAGCGCCGCGTTGGCCGTGAACGACACCAGGACGTCGATCACTTCGGCCGGACCGATGGCGAAGCCGAGGCGCTCGCCGGGCAGTCCGGCCTTGGAGAAGGTGAAGCAGTTGACGACGTGGGGGTGGAACACCGGTGCCAGCGGCGCGTCGACGACGCGGGGGAAGGGCTGTCCGTAGGCGTGGTCGACGATCAGCGGGACGCCGCGCTCCTCGGCAATGGCGATCAGCCCGTCCAGTTCCGCCGCGTCGAGGCAGCGGCCCGTCGGGTTGCCCGGACTGGAGACGAGCATCGCGCCCATGGACGTCCGGCGGCGCACGGCGTCCAGGTCGACGGCGTACCGGAAGCGCCGTTCGTCCTCGTGCACCACCACGGGTTCGACGCCGGCGGTGCCGCCCTCGGCCATGCTCAGGCCCTGGTAACCGGTGTAGTCCGGCACGCAGGGCAGGACCAGCTCGCGCTCGCCCCCGGCCGTGGGTCCGGTGAAGGCGTTGACGGCCATGTAGGCGAGCAGTTGGCTGCCGGGGCCGACGACGACGTTCTCGGGGCCGATCCCCCAGCCGTAGGCGGCGTCGAAGTACCGGACGACGGCGTCGACGAGCGCGTTCGTGCCGCGCGACGGGCCGTACTGGCCGCCGGCCGCGAAGAAGTCCTCGCGCAGGGCCTCGCCGGCCAGGCGGCGCCAGGTGTCGACGACCTCCGGGATGTGCGCCGGGTTGCCCGGGCTGAGGTTGCACCACGCGCCGTCCGACTGCCGGCCGGCCGTGGCGGCGATGTCGTCCATGATGCTGCGGATGCCGGACAGGCGGGACATGGTGGTGCCCCAACTGGAGAGCTGCATCGGTTGCGTTTCCGTTCCCCGGTGAGGGCGGGCCCTGCCCCGTGACAGGGCCCGCGGAGGTTCAGGCGACCTGCTGGAGCGCCTCGATGTGGGCCGCGATGCCCGCGACCGTCGACCTGCGGAACAGCTCGTCCATCGGGACCTCGGTGCCCAGCTCGGCGGCGATGGCCTGCTGGATCCTGGTCATGATCAGCGAATGGCCGCCCAGTTCGAAGAAGTCGTCGTCGTTCGAGAAGCTCTCCAGCTTCAGCTCACGGCTCCAGATGCCGTGGATCGTCTCGGCGATCACCTTGCGGTCCTCTCTGCGCAGTGCGGGGTCGGGGGTCAGCGGGCCGTGCGGACGGCGAACTTCTCGCCGTGGTTGTTCTCCGTACGGATCCGGTTGTGGTCGAAGGTGTTCTCGCCGGAGACGAGCACGCTGCCGTACTCCGACAGGTCGAAGGTGGCGCCGTGCGCGGTGAAGGAGTCCTGGCCGGGGTAGACGCGGACGTGCGTCGGCACATAGCGCCCGGCGATGGCGAACCGCGTCTCGCGCTCGGTGAGGTTGGGCGTGGAGCCGTGCACGCACGAGGCCGTGAAGATGACCGCCTCGCCCGGCTTCATCTCCAGCTCCACGACGTCCTCGGGCCGCGGCTCCCAGTCGGGGTCGACCGCGAAGTCCGAGAAGTTGTAGCCGAAGAAGCCGGTGTCGGCGTGGGCGACGTCGTAGTCGTCGCTGCGGCCGCTCTGCGTCGCCTTGTGCTCGTCGAAGATCCACTCGCGCTGCGAGCCGCGCACGAACTTCATGCAGGCCCGGTCCCTGGTGGCCGGTGTGAAGGTGGTCCACACGGTGATGTCGATGTAGGCGTTCCAGTCCGACTCCGTGGGCAGCAGCTGCGGTTTGCCGTTCGCGTAGCTGTAGTCGCGGACCTGGTGCCACTCGGTGGCCTTGGCCCCGGGGAACTTCGGGAACCACTCGGTGCGCCACAGCAGGACGTCCGGGCCGAGGATCGCGTTGAGGTACTTGACGATGGTCGGGTGGGTGACGTGCCGGGTCAGCTGCGGGATGTCGTAGTGGCGGTCGTAGTTGACGCTGTTCTTGTACAGCGCACGGTCGGTGACGTGGTTGTTGATCCGTATCTCGCGGATCAGCTCGGCCGCCTCCTCGGGCTCGTAGAGCTTGATCGGGCCGATGAAGCCGTCCCGGCCGAACTGCTCGATGTCGGCCTTGATGTCGTCGGGCACCACGGCGTTGCCGGAGATCTGTGCGGCCGGCTCGGGGCGCTGGGCTGTGGTCACGCGGGGTCAACTCCTCTGCGGGAAGGGGCGGTCGGGTCACCGGACCGAGGCGGCGAGTGCCTTGCGGTCGGTCTTTCCGTTGGGGTTCAGGGGGAGGGCGGACAGCTCGACGAACCGCTCCGGGACCATGTTCCGCGGCAGTGCCGCCAGCAGTCCGGCGCGCAGGGCCCTGGTGTCGAGCGGCGCGGCGGCCGGGACGACGAAGGCCACCAGCCGGGCCTCGCCGTCGTTCCCGGGCAGGGCGAGGACGACGGCGTCCTCCACCGCGGCGTTCGCGCGCACGCCGTGTTCGACGTCTCCCAGGTCCATGCGCATGCCGCGGATCTTCACCTGGGCGTCGACCCGCCCGACGACGACGAGGTTGCCGTCGGGGTCGGCGTATCCGCGGTCGCCGGTCCGGTAGAGCCGCACCTGCGCGCCGCCCGTGCCGAACGTCGTGAAGCGTTCCGCGTCGGCGGGCGAGGCGTTGAGGTAGCCCTCGCCGACGCTGGTTCCGGAGATGCAGATCTCGCCGGTCTCTCCGTCCGGCACCTCGACGAGGCCGTCGTCGGTCTCGTCCATGAGGCGGATCTCGGTGTTGTACACCGGGCGGCCGACCGGGGCGGAGCCCGTGCGGTGGCGGGGGTAGTCGTGGAGGGCGTACGAGGAGGCCACGTCGGTGCACTCGGCCACGCCGTACTGGTGCAGGAGGGTGCAGGTGTTGCCCTCCAGGGTCGCCCACTCCTCGACGCGGGGCACCGACAGCGGCTCGCCGCCGATGAAGACGTGGTCGACGCCGGTCAGCGGGCCGCCGCGGGGAGACTCGGCCAGGTCCCGTTCGATCAGCAGGTAGAGCGTGCTGGGGGCGCAGTGGAGCGTGCGCACTCCGCGTCTGCCGATGATCCGGTGGGCCATGCCCACGTCGAAGCTGCGGCTGGGCAGCAGGTGCAGCGGGGCGCCCGTGAACAGCGGGGCCATCAGGCCGCGTTGGCTGATGTCGAAGCCGAACGAGCTGACGCTCAGGCCGCTCGACCGCTCGTCCAGCCCGTACTCCAGGGCCAGCCAGTTGAGCAGGTTGTACCAGCCCTCGTGGCGGACCGCGACGGCCTTGGGGGTGCCGGTGGATCCCGAGGTGAAGACCACGTAGCAGAGGTCGTCGCCCGTCACGTCGGTGTCCGGGTTCCCGGCGGGCCGGGCGTCGAGGCGGGGTGCGAGCTCCTCGATGTCGAGCACCTTGGTGTGGTCGTGCCCGATGAGGTCACGGGTGGCCGGTGAGACCACGGTGAGTTCGAGCCGGCCCAGGTTCGCGAGCATCAGCTCCAGCCGCTCGCGGGGGTAGGTGGGGTCCAGCGGGGAGTAGGCGGCACCGGACTTGAGGATGCCCAGGATGGCGACCATCAGCTCCGGCGTGCGGTCCAGGCAGACGCCGACGACCGTGCCGCGGCCGACACCGAGACCGAGCAGGTGGTGGGCGAACCGGTTGGCCCGCGCATTGAGTTCGGCGTAGGTGAGCTGCTCGTCGCCGCAGGTGAGGGCGGTGCCGAGCGGATTTCTGCGGGCGTGGGCCTCGACGACGCGGTGGACGGCGGTGTCGTCGGGCAGCGGCGCGCGCAGGCCCTTCAGAGTCATTCAGGGGGTCCTCTCCGGCACCCGCACCGGCGGTGGCAGGGGCGGGGCCAGGGTCGGGCGGAAGGTCTCGACAAGAACGCTTTCGTCGAACGCCAGCAGGTAGCGGTAGAAGGGCCGGACGGACCGGAAGGAGCGCGAGACCAGCCCGCTCACCCGCAGCAGCAGCGGCCCGGCCCCGGCGGGCTCCTCGAAGCCGAGGCTCCCGAGCGCGGCGGCGGCCCTGCGGTCGGCGACGTCCGCCACGACGTGGCCGATGTCGTTGACGACGCTCCACTGCAGGCAGGCCTTCACCATGCCGCCGACGACGCCGAACGGCAGCTCGGGCCAGGTGCGCCGGCGGACGGCGGCCGGCACGACGGGGCGCCGGAACTGGGCGGTGCGCCGGTTCCTGTGCAGGGCGCCGCCCAGCGCGCTGCCCGCGTCGGCGGGCAGCCCGAGCGGGGAGCCGACCACCAGCTCGGCGGCGGCGACCACGTGGCCGTCGACCATCGTCAGCATGTGCACGGTGTGCGGCGCGAAGACGTCGTCGCGGTCGTCGCCGGGGCCGGCCGTGGCCATCCCGAACAGGTCGTACGGCTCGGCCGCCCGGATCCGTGCGACGCCGTCGAGGTCGAGCGCGCTGCGCGCCGTGTAGACGAAGCAGTCGCGTTCCACGCTCTTGGGCGTCTCGATGAACGTGCTGTCCATGTCCGTGTTCCCCTCGCCGTTCCCCGCCGTCCGCTACGACGGGTCCAGCACCCGGTTGACGGCCGAGAGCACGGAGTTCACCAGGGCCGCATCGGGGTCCGGGTCGAGCCCGACGCCGTGGACGGTCACCCCTCCGACGTTCATCTCCGCGTAGGCGACGGTGCGTTCGCCGTGGCTGTCGGCGAGGGGGTGGTGCGTCACGGTGACGAGGGCGACGTCGAGGCCGAGCCGGGCCACGGCGGTGGCGAAGGCCTCCGCCGCGTGCGCGCCGGTGCCCTCGACGGACGTCTCGCGGCCGTCGGCCTCCACGACGGAGGCCCGCACCAGCGTCGTCCCGCCGCGCACCTTCGTGCGGAACTCCTTCAACAGCAGTCCCAGCGACCGCGGTTCGAGGTACTCGCGCTTGAGGACGGCCCACAGGTCGCGCGAGGTCAGCTCGATCCCCTCGGCGTCGGCGACCTTCTGCACGGTGCGCGCCAGCTCCACGCGCAGCCCGCGCGGGATGTCCAGGCCGTACCCGTGCTTGAGGATGTGGGCGATGCCGCCCTTGCCGGACTGGCTGTTGACCCGCACCACGGACTCGTAGCTGCGCCCCACGTCCTGGGGGTCGATGGGCAGGTAGGGGACCTCCCAGTGGGTGTCCCGCGCGGGGACGCCGGCGGCCGCGGCCCGGGCCCCGACGGCGGCCAGGCCCTTGGCGATGGCGTCCTGGTGGGTTCCGGAGAAGGCGGTGTAGACCAGGTCGCCGGCGTAGGGGTGGCGCGTGTGCACGGGGATCTGGTTGCAGTGCTCGACGGTGGCACGGATGCCGTCGATGTCGGAGAAGTCGAGCTGGGGGTCGACGCCCTGGCTGAAGAGGTTCAGCGCCATGGTCGCCAGGCAGACGTTGCCGGTCCGTTCGCCGTTGCCGAACAGCGTGCCCTCGACCCGGTCGGCACCGGCCATCAGGGCCAGTTCGCCGGAGGCGACGGCGGTGCCGCGGTCGTTGTGCGGGTGCACCGAGAGGATGAAGGACTCCCGGTCGTCCAGGTTGCGGTGCATCCACTCGACCTGGTCGGCGAAGACGTCCGGGGTGTCCGTCTCGACGGTGGTCGGCAGGTTGAGGGTGACGGGCCGGTCGGGGGACGCGTCCCAGACGGACGCCACGGCCTGGGAGAGTTCGAGGGCGAACTCCGGTTCCGTGACGTTGAACGTCTCCGGCGAGTACTCGAAGCGCAGCCGCGAGCCCTTGGCCGCGTCGGCGCGCCGGGCCACGTGCCGGGCGGAGGAGACCGCCATCCGCCGCACCTCGGCCGGGGTCATGGCGAAGACGACCTCGCGCCACAGGCAGGCCGTGGCGTGGCACAGGTGCACCATGGCCCGGTCGGACCCGGCGACCGCCTCGAAGGTCCGGTCGATCAACTCGGGCCGGGCGGGCGTGAAGACGGAGATGGTGACGTCGTCGGGGACCAGGTCCCGGGTGATCAGCCGGCGGACGAAGGCGAAGTCGGCGTCGCTGGCCGAGGGGTAGCCGACCTCGATCTCCTTGAAGCCCATCCCCACCAGGAGGTCGAACATCCGGCTCTTGCGCGCGATGTCCATGGGGCTGGCCAGCGCCTGGTTGCCGTCCCGCAGGTCGACCGAGGCCCACAGGGGCGCGCGGTCGAGCCGCCGGCCGGGCCAGGCGCGTTCGGCCGGCGGCTCCGGCAGCCGGGATCCGGTGCGGACGTAGCGGTGGACGGGCATCGCGGACGCCCGCTGGGTGTTCCACCACGGCTGGTCGGCCCGGGACGGGCCGGCCGGGCGGCGGAGCCGGGGGGCGGGCGGGGACGGAGGGATCTGGGGCATTCCTGCCTCCCTGAGCGTCGGGCGGGATGCCCGTCGGCGGGTGTGTCAGGTGGTCGGTGAGTGACACGACGACCGTAGGAAGGGCCGTCCCCGATCCGTCCCCGCCGTCTCCCCGGCCCGTCCCGGCCGTCCCCGGCCCGTCCCCGGCTCAGCCCCGGCGCGTCCTCGAAACGGCCTCGGCCGGCCGGGGAGCGGCCGGTGCCCCGGTCGCGGCGGTTCCCGGGCCGCCCCCGGCGCCGTCGCGCACCAGGTTGAGCAGCGGGCCGGTCATGGCCGTGGTGACCACGGCCGTGATCATCATGATCGAGTAGAACCGCTCGTCGATGAGGTGCATCTGGAGTCCGACGGTGACGATGACGATCTCCGTCAGCCCACGGGTGTTCATCAGCACGGCGATGGGCAGCGCCGTCCGGTGTCCCGTGCCCGACACCCGTGCCCCGGCGTAGGCGCCCGCCGCCTTGGAGGCCACCGCGACCGCCACCACCGCCAGCAGCGTGCCGAGCAGCCCGGGGCCGGTCCCCGAAAGGTCCACCTTGGTCCCGGCCACGATGAAGTACAGCGGCAGGAGGAAGTGCGAGCCGGCGTGCTCCAGTTGCTCGACGAGCCGGGTGCGCAGCTGCTGCGGGCCCGTCTTCGGCAGGACCGCGCCGAGGGCGAAGGCGCCGAAGATGAAGTGCACGCCCATCCACTCGGTGGCCGCGCACGACGCCGCCAGCGCCACGGTGAGCGCCGGGAGGAGCCCGGCGGGCAGTTCGCCGCCGAGCGCCGTGCGCGCCGACAGCCGCCGGAACAGCGGGCGCACGGCGCACCACAGGACCGCCGCGTAGAGGGGCAGGAACATCACGTGCCACTGCCCCGCCGCACCGCAGAACGCCACGACGGCCGCCAGGCACAGCCACGCCGCCACGTCGCCCACCGCTGCCGCGGCGAGCGTGATCCCGCCGAGCGGCCTGGTGTTGAGGCCGCGGTCGGTCAGGATGCGGGCCAGCACGGGGAACGCCGTGACCGACATGGCCACCCCGAGGAACAGCACGAAGCCCGTGCGGTTCCCCGGCGCGTACGTACGGGCCAGCGGCACGGCCAGCAGCACTCCGGCCGCCAGCGGGACGACGAACGACCCCGCCGCCAGGGTCAGCGCGGCCCGCCTGCGGCCCCGCAACAGGGCGAGGTCGAGTTCGTACCCGACCGTGAACATGAAAATGGCGAGGCCGATGCTGGCCAGCCCTTCGAGGAGCGGCCGCACGCCGCCCGGGATGAGGGTGTGGCTCACCGGCGCGGTCAGCACGGTGGGGCTGAGGAGGATGCCGGCGAATATCTCGCCGACCACGGGAGGCTGTCCGATCCGCCGGGCCGCCGCGCCGCAGAGCCGGGCGGCGGTGAGGGCGAGGGCCAGGGCGAGGAAGAAGTCCGTCTGGAGGTGCCCGGTCATATGGAGTCCCAAGAAGGCTGAAGAGGGCAGGGGTCGCCCGCGTAGGAGAGGATCAACTGGCGTTCCAGGTAAAAGTCGTGCAGCCCCTTGAATGCGGACTCGCGGTCCTCTGGGGTGTCCAGCCGGCGCGACAGCTGACGGCAATAGGCCTGCACGAGGCCGGGCACCCGGTAGTGGCCGGCCTCGGGCTGCTGCAGCAGGTGCTCGTCCACCAGCCCTTCCAGCAGTTCCTCGGTGCGCTGCACCGGAAGGCCGCACAGCGCCGCGGCACTGTGGGCGTTCACCACCGGGGTGACCATCAGGCCGAGCAGTCTCAACAGCCGTTGCTGGTCGGGATGGAGGCCGGAGCAGGAGAGGTCGATGCGGTTCAGCAGGCCGCCGTCCTCGGTGCGGAGTTCGGCCAGACGCCGGTCCGGGTCGGCGAGACGGGCGGCGAGGTAACCCACGCTCCAGGCGGGCCGGTGGCGCAGCTTGGCCGCCGCGGCCGCGATGGCGAGCGGGTGGTCGTCACAGTGCCCGAGCAGGCCGTCCACCTCGTCCGGCCGCGCCTCCTGCCGTCCGGTGGGCCGCCCGGAGCCGTCGTCGGCCAGGCGCCGGAAGAGCTCGCGGGCCTCCTCGCGCGAGAAGGGATCCAGGAAGTGCGGGCGGGCCGCGGACAGCCCGGTCAGGCTGCGGCGGCTGGTGACGAGGGTCAGACAGCCGGCGCCGTCCGCCAGCAGCGGGCGGATCTGGTCGGTGCCGGCCGCGTCGTCCAGGACCAGCAGCACGCTGCGCCCGGCGAGCCAGGAACGCCACAGGCCCGACAGCTCCGCGACCGAGAGGCCCTCCACCGCGCCGGGCCCGCCCGTCTCCACGCCTGCCGCGCGCAGCAGTTGCACCAGCGCCGCGGCCGGGGACAGGGGTGCCGCCGCGGTGCTGTGCCCGCACAGGTCGAGGAAGAGGGCGCCGTCGGGGTAGCGGGGCGTGAGCCGGTGGGCGACGTGCACGGCGAGGGCGGTCTTGCCCACCCCGGCCATGCCCTCGATCAGGGCGGTGCGCACCGCCCCCGGGCCGTCGTCCCGGCAGGCGAGATCGAGCAGCCGGCGGCGGACGGCGGCCCGGCCGGTGAAGTGCCGCAGGTCGGCGGGCAGGTTGCCGGGCAGCTGCGCCCGCGGGACGGCGGTGCGCTCCGGGACCGGCGCGGGGGCCGGGCCGGGGGCGCCCGCGTCGTCGGCCAGCATGCGCTGGTGGGCGTCCTGGAGCTCGGGGCCGGGGTCGAGGCCGAGGGTGTCCGCGAGCTTCCGGCGGGTGCGCTCGTGGACGGCGAAGGCGCGGGCCCGGTCCCCGGAGTGGAAGAGGGCCAGGACGAACTGCGCCACCAGCCGTTCCCGGAGCGGGTGTTCGGCCACCACGGCGGACAGCTCGCCGATCAGGGCGGCGTGCCGGCCCCGGGCCAGCTCCAGCTCCGCCCACTCCTCCAGGACGGCCAGCCGCTGCTCCTCCAGGACGGCGGTCTGCGCCCGCAGCCCGGACCGGTCGAGCCCGGACAGCACGGGCCCCCGCCACAGGGACAGCGCCGCGCGCAACTCCGTCCCGGCGTCGTCGTCCTGGCCCTGCTCCAGGCAGAAGCGTGCCCGGGCGCAGTGCTCCTGGAACGTCCGGGCGTCGAGGGCGGCGTCGCCGATGTCGAGCCGGTAGCCGTCGGCCTCGTGGCTGACGGCGGCTCCGGCCGCCTGCAGCACGCCCCGGAGTCCGGAGACGGCATTGCGGATCTGTTTGCGGGCGGTGACCGGCGGATGGTGCTCCCAGACGGTGTCCGCGAGCCGGGCCAGGGAGACCCGCCGGCCGTGGCACAACAGCAGTGTGCCGAGGATGACTTGTTGTTTGGCGCCGTGCAGCGGGACCGACTGCCCGGCTATCGACAAGGAGAGCGGTCCGAGGACCCGGAATTCGGCAACAGACATAGGCACGCCAACCTTCGAATGCTGTGCGAGGGACGGTCCGGACACCGGACCACAACGGGCGGCCGGACAGCGGGGATTCGAGCCGATGAGGGGGCGAAGCGCTCGCCGTCGCCGCCGGTGCCGGTGCGCGGAGCACGGTCCGGGCAGGGGAAACGGAACCGGAAAGGCGGCGGTACGAGTACGCGGAACGGCAGTGCGGTTGCAGAGGTGCAGATGCAGAGGTGCAGATGCAGAGGTGCAGATGCTGCAGGGCGCGAAGACGTGCAGTGCTCAAGACCTGCAGTGCTGAGGACGTGCAGTGCTGAAGACGTGCAGTGCTGAACGTCAGCCCGCGAGGCAGCCGGTGGGCCTCCGCGCCGATTCCGCCGCCCTGGTGAGGACGGCCCTCGTCGCCGACAGCACGACCCTGCCGGACCCGCGGCTTCCAGTCCAAGTCCTAGTCGGCATGGTCGTATAACTTCTGATCATGGTGACCCTGCGCCAGCTCCAGTACATGCTCGCCATCGTGGAGGAAGGCTCCTTCACGCGGGCCGCACAGCGCCTGCACATCTCGCAACCGGCCCTGTCACGCCAGTTACAGGCCCTGGAGCGGTTCTGCGGGGGGTCGCTGGTGGAGCGGGAGGCCCGGCCGTTGCGGCTGACGGCCCTGGGGCAGGCGATACAGCCCCACGTGCGCGCCGCGGTGGCCGAAGCGGACCGGATCCGTCCGGCGGCCGCCAGGGCCGTGAGCGGGCTCGGGAGCGAACTGCAGCTGGCCGCACTGGACTCGGTCAGCCTCGGGCTGCTGCCGCCCGTGCTGCGCGCCTGGCACGAGAGCCATCCGGCGATGGAAGTGCGGCTGACGGAACACCGCCGTGCCGAGGACCTCGCGGCCGCACTCGGCGAGGGCCGCGCCGACATCGCGATCGGCCCCGTGCTGGACGGCTGGCACGGGGCCCGGCGCCTGATCGGCGTGGCGGAGTTCGTGGTGGTGCTGCCGCCCGGCGACACGGCCGCGGCACACCCTGCCGGGGTCCTGCCCCTCGCCGAACTCGCCGACCGGGCCTGGGTGCGCCTGGCGCCGGGCAGCACCCTGAGCGCCGTCCTCGACGACGCCTGTGCGGCGGCCGGTTTCACTCCGAAGAGCGCCGTGCAGACCGAACAGAGCGCGGCCACGCCCTGGCTGGCCGCATCGGGGCTGGGCCCCGCGCTCGTCCCGGCCTATCTCCTCCCACCGCACTTCACGGGACACACCGTGCTGCCGGACCCACCGGTCCGGCAGCCCCTGTTCGCGTACACCTCCGCCGCTCCCGGTCCGGTGGTCGCCGGGTTCGTCGAGGTGCTGGTCCGGCACGCGCGGGTCGCCCGTGGCCCGGATCCGGACGACCCCGGTGCCGTGAGCGGCCGCTGAGGGCGCACCGGGGACGTCCGGACCGTTCAGTTCGCCCGTGCGCCTTCCGGAGCCACGGCCGACGGGGAGGCCTGCGGCGCGGGCGCCGCCTTCCGTCCGGCACGCGCGAACCGTCCCTGGGTCACGGCCAGCAGGGCGCCTGCCAGCATCACGACACCGCCCGCCACCTGGGTCGCCGTGAACGACTCGCCCAGGAAGAGCACCGAGCTGGTCACCCCGAAGACCGGGACCGCGAACATCATCACCGTGGCCGTCGAGGGGCTGACGCTGCGCAGGCCCCGGTAGAAGCAGAGGTAGGCGATGGCGGTCGGGCCGACGGCCAGGTAGGCGACGTTGGCCCAGGTGCTCGCCGGGAGGCTGCTCCAGTGGGTGTCGGGCACGCTGGGCAGGGCCAGCAGCACCAGTCCGAACGCGCCGGCGACCGTGCCGTAGGTGGTGGCCCGCAGCGGCTCGATACCGGCCAGCACCCGCTTCGAGGTGATGCTGTAGGCCGCCCAGGCGGCCGCGCCCAGCAGGTAGACGAGGTCTCCCGTCAGCCGCTCCCCGCTCACGCCCCCGGCCGCGTCGCCGATGCCGAGGAAGAAGACGACGGCTCCGGCCACGCCGAGCACGAGCCCGGCGATGCGCGGGACGGACGCGGTCTCCTTGCCCATCACGAGCAGCGCGGTCGTGGTGAGGACCGGGCTGAGCACCGGGACGATGATGCTGCCGTCGACGGACGGCGCGAGCGACAGGCCCCAGAAGAAGAAGAGGTTGTAGGCGAAGACACCCAACAGCCCGACGAGTCCGGCCCGTACGGCCTCCCGCCACACGAAGGCACCGGATCTGCGTCCGGCCACGGCCAGGATCAGCAGCAGGATCACGGCCCCGCCGCCGAACCGCAGCGCCGCCGCCACCTGGTGCGGGACCTGCCCCACGACCACCTTGGAACTGGTGAAGGCGCTGCCGAAGAACGCCATCGTGGCCAGCAGGTAGAGGTGGGCATCGACAGGGTCGCGTCGTTGCGCGGTCGTCTCGGACACGCTGCTCGCTCCAGTCTGACGGTCCGTCGGGGCGGTTCAGGGGCTCGGATCAGGGGTGCATCGTGGCGCCCTTGAGCACCTTGTCCACGCCGTTGCGCGGCCCGTAGAGGGCGATGCCGACCAGGTCGAGCTGGTCCTTGCCCACGGCGCGCACCGCGGCGCGGTTGTCGCGGTCGTTGTTGGTCGTGAACAGGTCCGAGGTGAAGACGGAGAGCGGGATCCCGCGGCCCAGGGCCCGGCCGTGCGCCGTCGTCAGGAGCTCCTTCGAGCCTTCGAAGACGAGCACGGGCTGCCGGAACATCGACAGGTACTCCGTACCGTCGGCGTCCCCGTAGGGCTCGCCGATCACTTCGGGGAGCGCGGTGCCGATACCGCTGACCAGGAAGGCCGTGACGTTCAGGCGCTGCCAGGTGTGCAGGTCGTCGCGCAGCAGGACGGCGATCTTGGTGTCGAAGCGGACGGGCGCGTTCTCGGTTTCCATGCACCGGATTGTGACCTGGTACAACGACCCCGGTCTTGTACGATCTTTGCATGGTTGCCCGCCCCGACCTCACGGCGTGGCGGCCGGCCGTGGCCGGGGTCGCCGAAGTCCTCCACGCCCACTTCACCGACCACGTCTACCCCATGCACGCGCACGACACGTGGACGCTGCTGATCGTCGACGACGGCATGGTCCGTTACGACCTGGACCGCCACGAGCACGGCGCCCTGAGCGACTTGGTCACCCTGCTCCCCCCGCACGTGCCGCACAACGGCTGCCCGGCGACCCCGCACGGGTTCCGCAAGCGGGTGCTGTACCTGGACGCGGACGTGCTGGGCGTGGAGCACATCGGCCGGGCCGTGGACGGACCCGCCCTGGACGACCCGCTGTTACGGCGGCGCATCCACCAACTGCACACCGTGCTCGCCGAACCCGGCGAGGACCTGGAGGCGGAGTCCCGCCTCGCCCTCATCTGCGAGCGCCTCCTGCGGCACCTGGGCCGCCGCGTCCCCCCGGCCCCGCCCCGCCCGGACCAGAGCGGCCTCGCCCACCGGCTGCGCGACCTCCTGGACGAGCGCGTCCCCGAGGGTCTGCCCCTCCAGGAGGCGGCGGGCCTGCTGCACGCCCATCCCACCCATCTCGTCCGGGCGTTCAGCCGCGAGTTCGGCATCGCCCCCCACCAGTACCTGACCGCCTGTCGCGTGGACCGAGCCCGGCGCCTCCTGCTGGAGGGCCGGCCCGCGCCCGCGGTGGCCGCGAGCACGGGCTTCTGCGACCAGTCGCACCTGGCAAGGAACTTCAAGCGGATCGTGGGCGTCGGGCCGGGGTGGTACGCCCGCACGGTCCGCGGGACGGGCGGCGGCGGCCGGTAAGTGCGATCTGCGCAACGGGGCGTTTATACGGCCATTACCATCACCCCCGTACCAAGTGTCCCGTCTCGTCACACACAGAGGTTGCTCGCATGAAGCTGTCCCGAATAGCGACGGTCGCGGCCGCCGTCTCCCTCGCCCCTGCCGTCTTCCTCGCCACGCCGGCCCTCGCCGACGACGGCAACACCGTGCAGCCGTCGGCCCAGACGGCCACCGGGCAGCAGGCGGGTGGCCCGGCCGCACAGACGGAGCAGGAGGCCAAGGCCGTCCTGACCTTCCCGGACCTCCCCAAGAAGCTTGTCGCCGGGGCCAAGGACTGGACGGAGTTCTCCTTCATCATCGACAACACCAAGGGCAAGGCCGTCGAGGAGTTCTCGCTCTCGTTCGTCCTCAACGATGTTTTCGACAACAAGGACCACTCAAAGGCGGAC
Organism: Streptoverticillium reticulum; assembly: GCF_047456005.1. NCBI lineage: Bacteria > Bacillati > Actinomycetota > Actinomycetes > Kitasatosporales > Streptomycetaceae > Streptomyces > Streptoverticillium reticulum. Next base: position 2,953,036 of record NZ_CP179755.1, read on the forward strand.
AAGTCAGAACTCGAATACCAGGGCGCGGACACGAAGTGGCGCTCGGTCTACAAGCCCTCCGCCTACGGCTCCGTGTTCGGCGAGGTGAAGGACGGGAAGCTCGAGAAGGGTGAGAAGCGCACCATCAAGCTGCGTATCCGTCTGGACGCCGCCTTCCCGGCGCACCCCGAGGCCAACGTGATGGTGGAGGCCTCCGGCGTGACGAATACGAAGCTCCCCCACATCGCCGTGGAGGCCCAGCCCGCATCCCCCTCGCCCGAGCCGAACACCCACGGCGGCGACAAGTCCAACGAGCCCACGGTGTCGCCCTCCTCGGCCAAGCCGAGCCCCTCCGACAGCCCCGCGCCCAGCGCAAGCCCGAGCGCAAGCGCCAGCGCCTCCGCGAGCCCCAGCCCCGCCCCCGCGACCGGCGGCGACAACACCGCCTCCGGCAGCGGTGACACCACCCAGCTGGCCGCCACCGGTGCCGGCAACGAGACGCCGTGGCTGATCGGCGGCAGCGCCGCCGCCCTCGTGGCGGGCACCGGCATGGTGGTCGCCGCGCGCCGCCGCTCCGCCTCGCGCGGCTGACGTCGCCCGGGTGTGAACCCCGCCCGTATCGGGCGGGGTTCACACCTCCGCCAACACACCTCCCCGCGCCCCCGGCCTCACTCCCCCGCGGCCGCCCCCGGGTCGTGCCGCAGCCGCGCCACCAGCGCGGCCGTCCGCTCGTCGAAGGCCGCCACGTCCAGCGCCGTGGTGATCTCCTTCTGGAAGGTCCCGGCCGCCTCGGCCACAACGGCCTTGCCCTGCGGGGTAATCCGCGCGTACATGACCCGCCGGCCCTCGTCGCTGATGGACCGCGTGGCCAGCCCGCCGTTCTCCAGCCGCGTGACGAGCCTGCTCACGGTCGGCTGGCTCAGCCCCACCGCATCGGCGAGGTCCTGCATCCGCACGCCGCCGGTCTTCTCCGCGTCCCGCATCACCGTCAAGGCGGTGTACTCGGCGACGCCGACGCCGTGGCCGCGCTGCAGCCGCCTGTCCAGGGTGTTGCCGATGCGGTTGGTGAGCACCACCAACTGCCGCCAGAGTTCGACCTCGTTGTCCCGGCGCCCTCGCGCAGCAGCCATGCCTGATTCTCCACAACCGTCGGTGTTCCGCCTGGTGCGCGGAACGGTACCCGGCGAACCGCCCCCGGAGCCGCTCCGCGGAGAGCCCGGAGACGAAGACCGGGGCGGGGCTCGTAAGATACGGACCGACCGGTTTTTTCGCACGGTCGCACCGAGGGCCACCGTGGGCCACCGTCACACCAGGAGGCCCGCATGGCACGGCAGGAACGTGCGCTCCGTACCCGGCAGGCGGTGCTCGAAGCGGCGGCGGAGGTCTTCGCCGACCGCGGCTACGAGGCCGCGACCATCACCGAGATCCTCGACCGGGCCGGGGTCACCAAGGGCGCGCTCTACTTCCACTTCCCGTCCAAGGAGGACCTGGCCCGCGACGTCCTCGAGCACGCGGTGACCGAACCGCCGCCGGAGCAGCTGATCAAGCTCCAGTCCTTCGTGGACACGGGCCTGATCCTCGCCCACCGACTGCCCCGCGAACCGCTCCTGCGCGGCGCGGCCCGCATCGCCGCGGACCAGAGCGCGCAGCGGTTCTTCGGCCTGCCGTGGCCCGTATGGGTCGAGCACACCGCGGCCGTGCTGGCCGCGGCCAAGGAACAGGGCGAAGTCCTGCCGCACGTCGACCCGGTCCTGACCGCCCAGACGATGGTGGGCGCGTTCACCGGCACGCAGCTCTTCTCGGAGGCGGCGGACGGCATGGCGGACCTGGAGCGGCGGACGGCCCTGCTCTACGAGCTCATCCTGCCGGGCATCGCGGCGCCGGGTGTCCTGGGCCGGCTGGACACCTCGCCGGAGCGGGGTGCGCGGCTGGTCGAGGAGAGCGGACGCGAGGCGGAAGAGACCGCCGGGATCGCCGAGATCGACGAGATCGACGGGGCCGCCGAGACCGTCTGACGGACCGAACCGGCCGCATCAGCACGCACGCACACACATCAATCACGGGGGAATGCATCACTCATGGGTGCACTGCAAGGCAAGACCGCGCTCGTCACCGGATCCAGCCGCGGCATCGGCCGCGGCACGGCCGAGGAACTCGCCCGCCAGGGCGCGCTCGTGGCCGTCCACTACGGCAGCAACGAGGCGGCAGCGAGAGAGACCGTCGCCGCGATCGAGGCGGAGGGCGGCCGGGCGTTCCCGGTCCGTGCGCACCTCGGCGAACCCGACGCGGTGACGGAGCTGTACGTCGCCTTCGACGCGGGCCTGAAGGAGCTCGGCGCCGAACCCGGCCTCGACATCCTCGTCAACAACGCGGCCGACGGCACGATGCGGGGGATCACCGACGTCACGCCGGAGCACTTCGACGACCTCTTCGCCGTCAACGCCAAGGCCCCGCTGTTCGTCATCCGGCAGGGCCTGGAGCGCATGCGCGACAACGGCCGCATCATCAACCTCACCTCGGCGGTGACGCGCCACGCCTTCCCCGACGCCATCGTCTACGGAATGACCAAGGGCGCCGTCGACGTCATGACCCTGGCCCTGGCCCAGCAGCTCGGCAGCCGGGGCATCACGGTCAACTGCGTGGCGCCCGGCTTCGTCGAGACGGACATGAACGCGGCGATGCGCCAGTCCCCCGAGGCGCGGGAGCAGTTGGCGGCCTTCTCGGTGTTCCGGCGGATGGGCGTGCCGCAGGACATCGCCGACGTGATCGCGTTCCTCGCGTCGGACGCGGGCCGCTGGATCACCGGGCAGCGGATCGACGCCACGGGCGGCTCGAAGCTGTGACGGTCATGACTCAGGGGTCATGACCGTCAACGGCACGTCCAGCGTGACGCCTTCGGGCGTGGTGAGGCGCAGGACGTAGGTGCCGGGGTTCCGGCCGGCGTGGAGGACGGGCAGCGTGACGAGGCCGTCGGAGCCGGGGGCGGGGAGGACGAGGGTGCGGACGGGGGCACCGTCCGCGTCCGTGAAGTACGGCGCCTCATCACTGCTGCCGTCCAGGGTCGCGGTGATCCGCGTCCCGAGGGCGGGCTGCCCGTGGCGGGTGGCCTCGATGCGTACGGGACCGGGGAATTCGGTACCGGCGACGGTGCTCAGGGGCCGCTCGCCGGCCACCCGGAGAAGGTCGGCCGTGGCGGTGGCCGGGAGCCGGAGCATCACCTGGAACCCGGCGTCCCGCCCTGCGGCCCGGGCCCGGACGGTGAAGGTGCCGGGCCGGTCCCCGGTGTGGAGGGGCGGGGCGACGGCGATGCCCTGACCGTCGGTGGCGACGGTGACGCTCTTGCCACCGCCGGGGAACCGGGCGTCGGTGTCGTCCCCCACGATCTCGAAGGTGACGTCCTGCCGGGGAACGGCCTGGCCGCTGCGGTTGCCGGACCGGACGCGGAACCGGTCCCGGAGCACCTGCCCGGTCTCGGCACCGATCCGGTCGGACCCGAGGACGTCGAGCCGGGTGGGGGTGAGGTCGGGGGTGGGCTTGGGGACGGGTGTGGGGTCCGGCTTGGGGTCGGGCTTGGGCTGGGGAGTGGGAACGGGAGTGACAGGCCGCGAAACGGTGCTTCCGGCCCCGGACTTGACGGAGACGGCCGTGACCCTCGGAACCGCCGGGTCGGGCCGATGCGGGGTGGCCGGAGTGTCGTTGGGAATGGCGGTGGCGTTGCCGCCCTGGTACGTCCGCATCCATTCCATCACAGCGTTGACGTATTCCCGCGAGTTGTTGTAGCTGAGGATGGCCCGGTCGAGGTCGGCGGGATTGTCGAGATCCCGGTCGCCGGCGCAGAGGTAACGGGCGGTGCCGAGGGCGGCGTCGTAGATGTTGTTGGGGTCCTTGACCCCGTCGCCGTTGCCGTCGGCACCCCAGGCGGCCCATGTGGAGGGGATGAACTGGGTGGGCCCGACGGCCCGGTCGTACTCGGTGTCCCCGTCCCAGCGCCCGCCGTCGGTGTCCCGGATGAGCGCGAACTGCTTCCCGTCGAGCCGGGGCCCGCGGATGGGCGTCTCGGTGGACCCGTCCTCGCGCAGCCCGTACCCCGAGGCGTGCACGGACTCGACCCGCCCGATCCCGGCGACCAGTTCCCAGGGAATGCGGCACCCGGGCTGACTGCCCGCGAGCGCCTCCGCGGCCTTCTTGTACGCGTCCAGGGCGGTCGCGGGAATCCCGGCGTCCCCGGCGGCGGAGGGCCCCGGCTGCACACCGGGCTTCCGGAGGTCGGGGAGGGCGAGGTTGGGCACACCGCGCGACGGCGCGGCCTGCGGGCTGTCCTGCCCGGGGGCAGCGGGGTCGGCGCTCGCGGTGAGCGGCCCGGCGGCCGCGGCCGTGGAGAGCGAGGCGGCGAGGGCGACCCCACAAAGGCCGCGGCGGGTGCGGGGGGTGACGAACTTCATGGGGTTCCTCGACGAAGGGGAACCGCGCCCCGTGAGGGGCGCGGGCACGGCTACAGGCTGTTGTTCCAGACCTTGCGGGGGGCCTCGAAACCGTCGGCGCCCTTGCTGGTGACGGTCCACAGACCGGTCCCGACGCGGCCGTCGGCACCCTGCCCGTAGTCGTACGTCACGCTGATGTCGGTCTTGCCGTCACCGTCGAAGTCACCGGCGGCCGGCTCGCTGACGTTCCAGTTCCAGCTGTCCTTGGCACCGGACTCCCACACCTTGCGGGGTGCGTCGAAGCCGTTCTTGCTGCCGTCGAAGACCCAAAGGGCAGTGCGGTTACGACCGTCGGAGGTCTTGTCGTAGCCGTACAGGACGGCCAGGTCGGTCTTCCCGTCGCCGTTGAAGTCACCGGCGACAATCTTGCTCGCGTCCCAGTTCCAGCTGTCCTTCCCGCTCTCCCACACCTTGCGCGGCTCGTTGAAGCCGTTGGAGTTGTTCGCGGTGAACCACAGGGCGGACTCGTTACGCCCGTCGGCAGTCTTGCCGTAGCCGTAAAGAACGGCCAAGTCGGTCTTCCCGTCACCGTTGAAGTCACCGGCGGCGAGCTTGCTGGTGTTCCAGTTCCAGCTGCCCTTGCCGCTCTCCCACACCTTGCGGGGAGCGTCGAAGCCGTCGCCGTTGCTGGTGAAGGTCATGAGGGCGGACTCGTTGCGCCCGTCGGAGGTCTTGCCGTAGTTGTAGAGCACGGCGAGATCGGACTTGCCGTCGCCGTTGAAGTCACCGGCGACAATCTTGCTGGCGTCCCAGTTCCAGCTGTCCTTGCCGCTCTCCCAGACCTTCCGCGGGGCCTCGAAGCCGTCGGCACCCTCGCTCGTGAAGGTCCACAGACCGGTTTCGTTCCGGCCGTCGGACGTCTTGCCGTAGCGGTAGAGGACGCCGAGGTCCGCCTTGCCGTCACCGTTGAAATCACCGGCGACGAGCTTGCTCGCCTCCCAGTTCCAGCTGTCCTTGGCGCCGGACTCCCACACGGTGCGCGGCTCGTTGAAGCCGCCCTTGCCGTCGGCGGTGTAGACCCAGAGCGCGGCCTGGTTGCGCCCGTCCTTGGACGGCCCGTAGTCGACGAGCCTCGCGAGGTCGGTCTTGCCGTCGCCGTCGAAGTCACCGGTGGCGGTCATGGAGCGCTTGGGCAGCGAACGAACCTGCTGGATCCAGTGGTTGACGTCGTCGACGCGGCTCTCGACGGCGCCCTTGCGGGTCTCGGAGTCGTCGCTGCCGAAGCACCCGCCCTGCCAGGAGGTGCTGCTGACGCCGGCGAGCTCCTGCCGGCCGTCCTTGGTACGGAGCGCGGGACCACCGGTGTCGCCCTTGCAGACGGCACCCTGCTTGCCGGTCACATCGAGGGTGGCACCCTTCACGGCGTCGACGCCGAAGGCACCGGAGTGCACGCGGTCGGGCACCCACTCGTCCTTGGTGCGCCCGTACCCGGCGATGCTCAGCGCGTCCCCCTTGCCGGGGGCGCTGGTGGCGAGCTTGGCGGGCGCAACGCCGGTGACGGGGGCGGCGAGCTTGGCCATGACGAGGTCACGGTCGGCGCGCGGGATCAGCTCGACCACGTCACGAACCTGCCCGGCCTCGGTGGCAAGGTCGGCACGCCCGACGGTGGCGGTGGTCTTGAGCTGCGGCGCACCGGCCGTGACGGCCTGGGGGTCGTCGGCGAAGCAACTGCCGGCGGTGAGCACCCACTGCTCGTCGACGAGCGTGCCGGAGCAGCCGCGCTTGCCCTCGCCGATGTCGAGCTTGACGGTGGCGGCGAACTCCCCGTCCTTGGCGGCGTCACCGACGACGGCGTGCGCGGGGGCGACGGTCAGTGCGGTGGCACCGACGACGGTGGAGAGAAACCCTGCGGCCAGGAGGGAGCGGGAGCGCGAGGCGCGGCCGAACATGTGCGTTTCCTTGGGGGGTGGGGGGGTGGGCCGCCGCCGGAGCGAGCGGCCCACGTGATGTGCTGGGGGGCTCAGCCGACGAGCTGAACCTCACCGTGGGTGCCGGCGGTGTCGACGCCCGGGTAGTAGCTGAGGTTGCCGTCGTTCCATCCCATGAGGATGTCGTTCGGCCGGTTGGCGGCAGCGGTGAACGAACCCACCGTCAACGTCTGCGAGTTCTTCCACGCGGACCCGACGGGCCGGATGGTGACCCGGCTGCCGTGGTAACCGGCGGTGTCGACGCCGGGGAAGACCTGCGCCTGACCGTCGTTCCACCGGATGAGGAGGTCGGCGGTCTTCTTGCCGGTGAACTCACCGGCACTGATCTGCGCGGCGTTCTTCCAGCCGTTGTCGGCCTTGGTCAGCTGCGTCCAGCCGCTGAGTCCCTTGGTCCCGATGTCGGAGTACATCGAGGTCGACCCGTCCTCCCAGAGGACGAGCAGGTCGTCGCGCAGGGAGTTCTCGGTGTAGCGGCCGGCCGTGATGAGCCGGGCGTTCTTCCAGAACGGGTTGTCGCCACCGCCGGGGCGGAGCGTCTTCTCGTCGTGGACACCGTTCCGGTCGACGTGCATGAACGTCGACACCTTGCCGTTCTCCCAACGGACGGTGATGCCGTCGGAACCGTCCTCGGTGAACTTGCCACCGGTGACGGCGCGTGCGCGCGTCCAGTAGCTGCCGGGCTTCTCGATCTGGTACTCGGCCGAGAAGGGCTGCTTCGGATCGTCGTGGTCGGCACCCTGGAAGAGGCTGGCCTCGCCGTCCTTCCAGACGACGAAGAGGTCCATGCGGCGCTTGCCGTCATTGGAGCCGCCGGTGAAGTAGCCGGAGGCGGTGTACGTGGCGTACTTCCACTGCGAGCGCGGGAGGAGGGTGCGGGAGGAGACGGACTGGATCCACCCGGCGATGTCGTCGACACGGGTATCGACGGCGCCCTTGCGGGTCTCGTCCTCGTTGCCGAAGCAACCGCCTTGCCAGGAGATGCTGTTGACGGCGGCGAGCTCGGCCTTGCCGTTCGTCTCACGGATGGCGGGGCCACCGGTGTCGCCCTTGCAGACGGCGGCGTCGGCCGTCTTGCCCGCGAGCTCGACGGCGGTGTTCTTGACCGAACCGACGGTGAACTGCGAGGTGTGGAGCCGGTCGGGAACCCACTCGTCCTTGGTCCGGCCGTAACCGGCAACCCGCAGCTCCTCGCCCTGGGCCGGTGCCTTGGCGCCGACCTCGACGGGGGCGATGCCGGTGACGGGCTTGGCCAGCTTGGCCATCACCAGGTCACGGTCCTCGCGGGGGACTAGCTCGACGACGCTCTGGACCTGACCGGTTTGCCCGGACATATCCGTGCGGCCAATGGTCGCCGTCGTCTTGAGCTTGGGTGCACCAGCGGCGATCTGGCCGCCCTGAGCGGAGCCGTCGGCGAAGCAACTGGCTGCGGTGACGAGCCACTGCTTCTCGACAAGGGCTGCGGCGCAGCTGCGCTCGCCGTTGCCTATGTCGAGCTTCGCGGTGAAGGCGTACGCGCCGTCCTTGGCTATGTCACCCACGACGGCACTCGCTGGCGCGGCGGTGAGCAGACCGGCTCCGACAGCCACTGCGAGGAGCCCTGCGATCCACACGGCGCGTGGACGCTTTACAGGCATATGTATTCCTTGATTGGTGTTCATCCGAGTTTCCCGAGCGTTCCGCAAGCAGTCTCTCGACGCCGGGCGGGGCGGCGACTGTCGAAATGGGGCGCGATCTACTTCCCTGTGACGATCTCCACGAGTACGTGCTCACGCCCTGCCGGGTCCGTGGTCTCACCGACGCCCTGCCACTTGTTCTTGCCGATGTCATAGGACTTGGTCTTGTCCTCGACAGTCATCTCGACGCGTGCAGTGCGCTCCTTGGTCTGCACTCCTGTGACAGCCGGAACTTCGAGGCTGAGGTAACCCTTGTTGCCCTTGACACGGAAGCAGAAATCATCCCGATCACGAGCGATGAATTTCAACAGATCGGGGGAGCTGTCGCACTCAGCCAGCGTGATGTTGCCGTCTCCACGCTTAAGTTTCAGGCCCTTCTCCGCGAGGATCTTTGCCGCGTTGGGATAGGAGAAATCTTCGACAGCCGAAGGCATTTGGCCGGACTTGCTGGACGTCGGCACTGCCGTCGCCACTGGCGCTGCCGACGCGCCAGTACCGGCAGCGTGGGCTACTCCGGCCAACAGCAGGGTGCCGCCCGCCAGAACCAGGGCCAGCGAGCGTGAAGGGGTCTTCATCTGTAGATCTTTCACTGAGATACGGCTCGTCTACCACAGTTCATCGACAGAGGCAGACAAGTAGAGATGCGGAACCAGTCCGCCAGAGTGACGCGTTGGGGGCACACCCCCGAACCGACAGGGTTAAACAGCTATCACCAGGCATGCCGGATCGACAATCTGCAAGGCGTGACCGAAGCCACACACGAACCCCTGCACCTACATCGCGCTGCACTCAGAGATGAAGCTCCAGGTTCAACTTCACCCTCTACGAGGGCAGTTCGGAGTCGACCAGAGGGACCACCCAGACGCACCGTGACATTACTCACCCTTTACCTTGACTTTAATCCATCGAGGCTATGTGTGATCCTCAAATCCGGCGTCAAGTGCGCCCAGGAAAACGATCATTGATACCGAGAAGCCAGTGTGAATACTTGACATGGAACGGACAGAATTGACAGGCGGTCGGTCCCGTTGGCGAGGGCAGAGGTTCACCGCCCTTGGCGCACTGACGGTCTCCATAGTTCTTTTTGGCACTGCTGTCGCGGAGGCAGCCCCTCCGGAGCATGGCACGCTGCCAGCCAACGCCCGGGCCCAAGCTGTTGACGCCTGGATGAGTGGCGACGCGGGAGTGAGGCGTGCCGCCGCCAAAGCCCTGACCGGAACCGATGCGGATCTGCAGGACTTTCTGGCACGGGGACTTCATCGCGCCACCGTCGACGATGCGCGCATCGCGATCCTCAAGATGCTCCCTACCGCAGGTAAGGGGGTGAGTGAAGCAGGCCAGAAGGCACTGTCCGGAAGCGACCAAGATGTTCTCGACTTCCTGAAGTCCGGGTTCGAGAAGCCCTTGCAGGATGACCGACGCGTCGCCGTGCTGAGGGCAATGAACGATGGCGGCAAGGCCGTGAACCGAGAGGGCCAAAAGGCCCTCAACAACGGGTCGGCCAAGGCACTGGATGAGTTTCTCGACAAGGGCTGGTCCAAGGCCGAGGACGAGGACAACCGGGTCCGGGTGCTGGCCCTGATGAACTCCGGCGGTCAGGCCATGGAGCAGGCCGGCGCACGGGCGATGAGCGGAACCCCGCAGGACAGAGTCCAGTTCCTGGAGACCGGGCAGCACCTGGCTCGTGCCCGTGACCAGGAACTGATGACAGTTACCCAACTCGCGGATGCGGCCACAGCGGCAGGCAAGCGTGCCAAGGCCGAGACCGAGGAGGCCAAGGCGGCAGCTGCCCGTGCCGACGAGGCCGCAGCCTTGGCCAAGGAAGCTGCCGAGAAGGCTGCGGAAGAGAGCCGGGCTGCGAAGGGGGATGCGGACAAGGCCGGGCGTGCCGCCACCCGTGCTGCCCAGGCCGCCGAAGGCGCGGCCGCGGCTGCTCGTACCGCGATCGAAGCGTCGAACGCTGCGGTGGCCGCATCGCGCACCGCAGCACAGGCTGCCGCCAACGCTGCGCACGCCGCCACTGTGGCGGGGCAGGCGGCCGCCAGGGCGTACCACTCGGCGAATGCCGCCATCAGTGACCGTAATCAGGCCGCGAATGCGCGAAAGGCGGCTCAGGCAGCCCGCGATGCCGCTGCCGGCGCCCGTACCGCAGCTCAGGCCGCCTCCCATGCCGCTGACGCCAGTGCCGCTGCCGGGAGCTCCGCCTCCGCCGCTGCCCGCGCCGGGCAGAATGCGGCTGCCGCGGCCGAGGCCGCAGCCGTCGCAGGCGAGCAGTCCGGGGTCGCCGCCAGCGAGGCCGCACGTGCGCGACGGGCCGCAGCCCAGGCCCGCTCAGCGGCAACGCAGGCCACCAATGCATCTCGTCGCTCCCAGAGCCTGGCCAACCAGGCTGCTGCGGCGGCCCGGGAAGCACGCCAGGCCGCCGAATCTTCGGCCCGCCACGCCGACGCCGCTGCGGACGCGGCGGAGGACGCCGCTCGGCATGCCGGTGAGGCCGATGCCGAGGCGAAGAAGGCCACCGCACACGCCAACGCCGCACTCCAAGCAGCAGAACAGGCCGCGTCCGCAACTGCTCAGGCCCAACAGGCCGAGAAGACGGCCCGCGAGGCTGAGAAGTCCCTGCTCGAGCAGGGGGAGGCGAAGGCGATCGCGGACGCCGAATTCCTGAAGTCTCTCGAAAACGAGGCAAAGGCCACCAATACGTACGCGCGGACGCAGGCTGCCCGCATGGACGAGGAGACCAAGAGACTTCTCGCCGAGGGAGCGGACAAGGTCAAGCAGGCCCCCGCGGCAGCGGCCGCCCTTGCCCGCAAGGCTGCGGTCAACCTCCTCAGCAGCGACGGCGGCTGGACCAGCGGGGCTGCCGGCCAGGCCCTTTCCGGCACCGACGCCGACATGCTCGCTTGGCTCACGACGGATCGCGTGACCGCACAGCAGGAAGACGATCGCGAGACCACTCTTCACCTGGCCCGCATCGGTACGTCGAAGACGGCTTCCGGCGCCGAAGCTGCACTCGCTCAAGGCCCTGCGGCGGTCGAGGCGTTCCTGACGGACGGAGTGGTGGAGAGCCAGCGTGACGAGTTCCGCATCCAGACTCTGCGGGCGATGGAAGACGCGGGCAAGGCCGTGACTGCAGCGGGCAACGCAGCTATGAACGACGGCTCGGCCAAGGCTCTCAGCGCCTTCCTCCTCAGCAGCTACCCGAAGGCGCAGGCCGACGACGACCGGGTCGAGGCTCTGCGAATCATGGAGAAGGGCGGCCCGAACGTGAAGTCGGCAGCCCGCATAGCCCTGGCCGGCCCCCGCTGGATGGTGGGCGTCTTCGTGACGCGTATCCAGTTCAAGGCCGCACAGGCCGATCAGGACACCGACGCCCACGTCGCAGCTGTACGTGCACAGATCAGCATTGCCGCCAAGGCCACAGCGACCGCCTACGAGGACGCCAACACCGCAGCCGAGGCGGCAGCCCACGCCAGGGGAAAGGCTGACGAGGCAAACGGCTACGCCAAGCAAGCAAAGCAAGCCGCACAGGAAGCGAGTGACCACGCGGCACGGGCACGCGAGAGTTCGCAGGCCGCCGACAAATCCGCGGCAGCTGCGGCAACCTCGGCCGAGCAGGCCAAGTCCGCCGCTGCTACCGCCCGCAAGGCCAGCCGGGCCGCGAACTATTCAGCCAGTCAGGCCACGGCTTCCGCTGCCCAGGCCAGCATTTCGGCCAGCAATGCGGCCTCATCCGCCCGCGTGGCTCGGCAGGCCGCCCTGGACGCGGGCAAGGAAGCCGCCGAGGCCGGCCAGGCCGCGCGTGACGCATACGCCAGCGTTGTCGAAAAGCGCCGCCAGGAGCAGCAGGCGGAAGCGAAAAAAGCCAAGGACACAGCACAGGCGAACCTGAACATCAACTACCGCCCGCAGGACGACCCCAAGAACGATGACGTCGTCTTCGAGAAGCACAGCAACGCCGGAGTCCCCGACGGAGTGCGTAACGTAGTCGGATTCTTCAGCCTGCGAGGGGCCTTCGATGGTTCTGCACTCTTTGTGCTGGGCCGTACCGACGAGTCCAAAGAGGCTTTCAAGGGATTCATCGGCCCGTTCTTCGCAGGGCAGCTCGGAGGTTATTGGAGCGGCTCTGCCGTAGCGATGGGTGGGGCAGTAGGCGTCATCGGCAGAGGCGGTACCAGGCTGTTCGGGTGGCCGGTAGCGCTCGGCGCGACGGTGATCGACTATCTCCTGCCCGAAGGCGGTCCGGTACGATATATAACACCTGGCCCTCTCGGGCAACGTCCCGTCGCTCCCATCACATGAGGTTGAAATAAATGGCGAACAAGGAGAACTGGCTGAACTCGCTGAAAGGCGGGGGCTTCGCAAAGGGGTCAATTTTCGGGCTCGGCGAAATGCTTGGCGAAATGCTCCTTGGCTGGCGCTCCCTTTTTCTTGGATGCCTTGGAACAGTTGCGGGTTTTGTCGGCGCCATCACCAACAATGGCCTGACCATCCGGATGGTTGGTTTGGGTATCGGCAGCGCATCCCTCGTGCTCGCATGGGTGACACTGAAATACATGAAGCGCCAGCAGAACGAGCGAAACAATCCTGAGCACTGACGTCGCGACCGGGACTGTCCAGGACTGAAACAATGAGCCCTGGATGTTCACTCAAGGGCCAGGCTGCTGGGCTGTGGACCAGGGGTATCCCCGCGCCCACAGCCCAGCTTCCGGCATGCGCGCGCCGGCCATCACTGGTGATGGGGCCAGCTGATCGGTATCTGCAGCGCCTTCGCCACTGCAGATCGAGCCTTGTTCGAGTTCTGGGCTTGCGCCCCGGAGGACCAACCTGAAGCGGAGCCATCGGGTGAGTCCGATGAGCCGTGTTGGACTCCTGGGACAAGGCTTCGATCTGCAGCTGGTGTGGGCCCATGCCAGACCGGAGTCCCGGGCTTACTGCCTCACATGGAATGAGTTCTGCGGGGCTGGCTCGCCAGAGTGGATGAGCCCAATGTCATGACCGGTTCAGCGTCACCGACGTCCCCACGCCAGAGCGTCAACGGCCGCCGTAATCAGCGACCGTGCCCTCGCCCCGTACACAGCCAACGCAGCGAGCTCAGCGAAAGTCTCGGCGTACATGGACACTTCGCTGGGTTGCGTGATCGTCAAATAGCCGGATATCAGCTCGACGTTGACCTGTGCTGCGTCGTAGATCCAGAAGCCCTCCGCCGGCCAGCGAGCACGGTCGGGGCTCATCGGCACAACACCCATGCTCACGTTGGGAAGTGAGCCCACCGTGAGCAGATGGCCCAGCTGGCCAGCCATAACCTCTGTGCCGCCGAGTCCAGTGCGCAAGACGGATTCCTCAACGAGGAAAGCGAACCGGCGATGCCCGTCGTACAGCACCCTCTGGCGCTCCATGCGCTCTTCCACTGCCCCCTGGACATCGTCCATCAAGCCTCGGCGCTCTCGGATCGAGTGCAGTACGGCAGACGTGTAGGCACGGGTCTGAATCAGACCGGGCACGAGCCAGGACGAATACGAACGGAAGCGGTGCGTGCGTTCGTAGAGAGGCCACCGGGCCTCCTGCGCCTGCCGAAGCCCGGAGCGCTCCATGCGCCGCCATTCCACGAACATGCCCTCCACGGCGCGGAGGGATGCGAGCAGGTCATCGACCTGGGCCTCCGCGCCGCAGATGCGGCACCATGCCCGGATGTCATCGGCGGACGGCGACGTTCGGGCGTTTTCGATGCGGGACGACTTCGATGGGTGCCAGCCACACGCAGCGGCCAGGTCGCGGCCGGTCAGCCCGGCATCGCGGCGGATCTCGCCAAGGCGATTGGCGAGGCTCTGTCGGGCTTGCTGGACGCTCGAAGATGCTGATGATGCAGCCATGGTGCGCGGCTTCAGGCAGGCCTGTACTCCGTGTGTGGGATCGCTCGTTCCCATACCGATTCGAATGCCCCGCTATACAACTTGACCAGGGCCACATCAGTGCATACCTCCATCCCAGGGCCGGTCCACTGCCCGTCACCGCTGAAGTGGTGAAGGATCAAGGTCTGGTTGTCGATGCACCAGAAGTCCAGCGCGGGCAGCAACAGGTCACGGGCCTTGGGTCGCGGCAGCCAGCGCACCTCCTCGCCGGCCGCGATGTTCGTGAACGTCCCGTCGTGCTCGTACCGCACATAGTCACTGAGCGGTTCCGAGACCACCCTCGCGCGCCGCATGGAAACCCCTCGGGCAGTCGTCTCGGCGACCACGTCCAGCCAGGACCGCCACCACGACGCCCGGTCGGCGGGATCTTCGCGGTGGCCCTGCTGCCAGCGGATGAACTCAGGGTCGTCACGCATGTAGCTGTCACGCATTTCCAGATGCACCGCCGAGCGCCGGGCCTTGGCCAGGGACTCACGTACCGCCGTTGCCACCGTGCACCTCGCTGTTCAGGTGAGGGATGAACTGGAGCATGTTCGCAGGGAGACGGATCACTGTCTCGTGGTCGGGTACATCTGTCGAGTGGCCAGGGATCGAACCTACTTCCTGCGCCTGACGGACAGTTTCTTCGTCGGCCTTCCAGGACTGGATCACCAGGTCCCCGGTTTCCTCGTCCTGCCAGATGGTCGGCGAACCGTCGTCTGGCGTGTTGGGGTAGATGCCGAGGAACTTCAGGCCCATCGCGATCACCTTCACCTTGTGGTTTGCACGCCGTCGCATGACCATCACGCGGAGCTGAGGTGACTGTCAAGCAGATGTGCAGGGAGTCGCATTCAGCATCAGATCCCGGCACTGCCGACAACAAAACTGTGCAACCTCGCGCAACTTCATGGACAGAGAGGCCGTTACACAGGCGATAGCAGCTACAGATCATGCAACTTGCCGTGAAGTCCGTCTGGTTGCACCGCACTCCTCTACGGTGGCCGCAACAAGCGACCCCCCGCGCTGGCGGCAACCGGCACAGGGGGTCTTCACTCACGAGGAGAGAAGGACTCCCCGCAGATGCACCGGCATGCTATCCCCCCAGCGCGCTTCTTCTCACAGGTTCCCAACGAGATCATCCGCCATCCCCGCCTCTCCTCCGACGCCGTCCGGCTGTTGCTCTGGCAGCTGTCGCTGCCCGCCACCGCGAGCGAGCCGCTCTACGAGTCCGCGCAACGCGCCGGGATCAAGAAGGCCGCGTTCAACCGCGCGAAGGGCGAGTTGCTCGCCGAGGGGTACTTGCACGAGTGGCGGTGCCAGGACAGATCCGGGCGGTGGTCGCGGCCGCAGGTGATCTCCAACGTGCCGTTGACGGCCGCCGACGCAATCGCCGTACGGGACGGCCGCGTTCCGGATCCGTCGCCCCAACCGACCGCCCCGGAACCGGCCGTCGGTGAGCCGACCCCTCGGGCCGTCGGTCGTTCCCCTGAAAACACCGAGGAGAACACCTCCCACCCTCCCCACCACCCGCTCGCCGACCGCGGTGCCCAGGCCCTCGCCGCCGTCGCCCGCGGTGAACGGCGGCTCCGCCTCAGCGGGCGCGAGTTGCGCCAACTCGCCCCGCTGGCAGGCGAATGGCTGCTCCGCGGCGCCACCCTCGCCGACCTCCGCGACGCGCTGACCTCCGGGCTCCCCGAACCTGTTCGCTCCCCCGCCGGGATCACGCGCGACCGACTCGTGCGGAAGATGCCGGAGCCCGCGCCGGAACCCAAGGCGGCCCCGAAGCCGCTGCGCTCCTGCAGCGGGCCCTGCGGGCGGGTGTTCCGGCCCGTCGTCGACGAGGAGCGGTGCCGGGACTGCCGCCGTGCTGCGGCCCCGTACGACACCTCCGCCTCCATCGCCGCAACCCACCGCGGCATGGCTGCCGTCCGCGAGGCGCTGGCGCTCAGCCCAGGGTGACGTTGCCATACCGAAATCCGGACAGGGGGTGACGTCGCCCCGCCCCTCGCCTAGATTTCGTGCGCATCACGTAAGTGATCACTCGCACAGGGGACGGACGGAGTCACCGCATGTCGGCACCACCAGAACCACCCGAGAACAACAGGGGGCACAGCCGCCCCGTCGTCACCGTGCCGCTCGTCGTGGCCGGCGTATGTCTGGCCATCCCCTTCGGGGCGATGCTCTGGGTCGACTCGTACTCCCGGCTGACTCCGACCCTCATCGGCATACCGTTCTTCTACTGGTACCAGATGCTGTGGGTGGTCCTCTCGACCGTGCTCACGGTCGTCGCCTACGTCCTCGTCCGGCGCCACGAGCGGGCGCGCCGAGGGGGTGAGCGGAAGTGACGCGCACCATCCTCGCGGACGGCGCCCACGGCGTGAACGGCGTCGCCCTCACCGTCTTCATCATCTTCTTCCTCGCCGTCACGGTCATGGGATTCCTGGCCGCGAAATGGCGGCAGGCCGAGAACGCGAACAACCTCGACGAATGGGGGCTCGGCGGGCGGTCGTTCGGCACCTGGATCACCTGGTTCCTGCTCGGCGGCGATCTCTACACCGCGTACACCTTCGTCGCCGTCCCGGCGGCGATCTACGCGGGCGGGGCGGCCGGATTCTTCGCCGTGCCGTACACGATCCTCTGCTATCCGCTCGTCTTCACCTTCCTCCCCCGCCTCTGGTCCGTCGCGCACAAGCACGGGTACGTGACGTCCTCGGACTTCGTCCGCGGGCGGTTCGGCTCCAAGGGGCTCTCGCTCGCCCTTGCGCTGACCGGAATTCTCGCGACCATGCCGTACATCGCGCTCCAACTGGTCGGTATTCAGGCCGTCCTGGACGTCATGGGCGTGGGCGGCGGGGCGAACGCGAACTGGTTCGTCAAGGATCTTCCGCTGCTCATCGCCTTCGGCGTCCTGGCGGCGTACACGTACTCCTCCGGGCTGCGGGCACCCGCCCTCATCGCGTTCGTCAAGGACACCCTGATCTACATCGTCATCGCCGTCGCCATCATCTACATCCCCATCAAGCTCGGCGGCTTCGGCGAGATCTTCAGCAAGTCCGGCCACGCCTTTGCCGTCACGAACCCCGCCACCGGCCAGCCGCGGGGATCGCTCGTCACGGGGCCGCAGGCGCAGTGGGCGTACGCGACGCTCGCGCTCGGTTCGGCGATGGCGCTGTTCCTGTACCCGCATTCGGTGACG
This sequence comes from Streptoverticillium reticulum, assembly GCF_047456005.1. Classification (NCBI taxonomy): domain Bacteria; kingdom Bacillati; phylum Actinomycetota; class Actinomycetes; order Kitasatosporales; family Streptomycetaceae; genus Streptomyces; species Streptoverticillium reticulum. The sequence goes on from NZ_CP179755.1 coordinate 2,970,184, forward strand.
GCCGTGCTCTCCAGCAAGAACCGCAACGTCATCCGGCGCAACACCACCATTCTGCCGCTGTATTCACTGATGCTCGGGCTGCTGGCCATGCTGGGGTTCATGGCCGTCGCCGCCGGAATCAAGGTGAAGAACGGGCAGTTGGCGATTCCGCAGCTCTTCGCGGACATGTTCCCGGACTGGTTCACGGGGGTCGCCTTCGCGGCCATCGGGATCGGGGCCCTGGTCCCCGCCGCCATCATGTCGATCGCAGCCGCGAATCTCTTCACGCGCAACATCTACAAGGACTTCATCCGGCCGGACTCCTCGCCCGCGCACGAGGCCAAGGTCTCCAAGCTCGCCTCGCTGCTGGTGAAGGTGGGGGCCCTGGTCTTCGTCCTCACCATGGACAAGACGGTCGCCATCAACTTCCAATTGCTGGGCGGGATCTGGATTCTCCAGACGGTGCCGGCTCTCGTCGGCGGACTTTTCACCCGGTGGCCGCACCGCTGGGCGCTGCTCGCGGGATGGGCCGTCGGGATGGGGTACGGGACGTGGCGGGCGTACGAGACGCCGAGCGCCACGCAGGACCACTTCGGCAATACGAACCTGATTCCGTTCATCGGGGAGAAGGGCTACATCGGCCTGACGGCGTTCGTCCTGAACGTGCTCGTGGTCGTCGTCCTGACCTTCGTCCTCAAGGCGGTCGGGGCACCGGACGGTGTCGACCAGACGTCGGCGTCGGACTACACCGCCGATGCCGGTGACCCGGGCGTCAGCCCGGACCTGCCGCCGGCCACGGCGGGAGCGGCCCCGGGCGGGCATTGAGACCGCTCCGCCGGCGCGCATCTTCACGCCATTCCGTGTGGCGTGAAGATGCGCGCCAGCAACCCGGTCCGCGACTTGAACCTCACGTCGTGTGAGGCTACATGGTTGCCCCATGACCACGACTTGGAAAGTGGGCCCGCTCGCCGAGGCCAGCGGGCTCACCGTGCGTACGTTGCACCACTGGGACGGCATCGGACTGCTCAGCCCCTCGCGGCGCACCGCCGGCGGGCACCGGGAGTACACCGAGGACGATCTCGTCCGGCTGTACCAGGTGCTGGCCCTGCGCAGGCTGGGGCTGAGCCTGGAGAGCATTGCCGTCTGCCTCGACACCGGGGTCGACCCCGCGCGGCTCGTACGGGATCACCTGGCGGCGGTCGAGGCATCGCTTGCCGCGCTCGGTTCGCTGCAGCAGCGGCTCGCGCAGCTCGGCGACGCGCTCGACACCGGGCAGGCACCGAGCACCGGCATGCTGTGGGACGCGCTGCGGGCGATCGGCGGCACGGGGCCCGAGGGCGAGCGCACGCTGCGCCGGCACCTGGACGACGAGCAGATGCAGGTGCTGGAGTCACGGGCCGCGGCCCTCGGGCCCGCGATGCACTACCTCCTGGAGATCGAATGGCCCGAGCTGTACCGGCGGGCGGAGCGGCTCCGCGTCGACGGGACACCGCCCACCGACCGTAGGGTCCGGCAACTGGTGGCCCGCATGGACGAGTTGAGCACCCTGTTCAGCGGCGGTGACGCGGGGATCGGCACCGGGGTGCGGGCGGCCTGGTACGAGGACCCGGCGGCCATGTCGGGTGATCCGGCTGCCGCCGCCTCCGCGGACGAATGGCGCGCGCTCGCCGACTACTTGGACCTCGCCCGAGGCAGCACCGAGAAGACCGAGAAGGGGGCCCGGTCATGAACCGCCCCACCCGCACCCGCATCGCCCTGCTCTCCACGGTCCCCACCCTGCTGACCGTTCCGTACCTCTGCCTCCTCGCCGCGCTGGGCATCACGCCATGGAGCCTCCTCCTCGCCGTGCCGGCCGCCCTCGCCGTGCACGCCGCCGTCACGTTCGTCCGTCTGCGGGCCGCGCGCTCTCGGCCGTGACAGGCTCCGGCTCCGCGGCCCCCAACGCGCCCAGCACCCACGGCATGTGCACCTCCGGAGATGCGATGAGCACGGGCGTCCCACCGTCCCGGCACTCCGCTATCAGGAAGTTGGTGAGATCCGGGCCGGGGTCCGTCCAGTACGGCGGGCGGACGCGCTCCACGACGAGCGTGCGCGGTACGACCTTGCGGGCGAAGTGGCCGGTGGGGTCGGGGGTTGCCGCGAGCAGGCCGGGGCCGGCCACGAGGATGCCGAATCCGTCCACGCTGTAGGGGACATCGCCGATTATCAGGCCCTGGCAGATCTCCTCCTTGTCGGGAACGACCGGAGTGACCTCGATCGTGTCGGTCTCCCGCCGCCGGTCCTGGCGGACGTTCCAGACGGCCACGGCGACCGTCACGGCCGGGACGGGCGCAGCTCCGGCAGCGCCGTACCGCAGGGCCTCTCCCATCCCGTCTCCCAAGTAACCGCAGATGCCCCCTACGGTCGCGAGGCAGACGGTCGCCATGGTCGGGACCATGAGCTGCCACGGTGCCCTCAACCGCGAGGAGCCCGAACGGCGGGCCAGCCAGTAGGCGCACCAGAAGAAGTTCAGGGCCAAGGCCGAAAGGCCCATGCCGATGGCAGTCGGGAGCCGGAAGTCCCCCGTCGGGTCCTCGTGGGTGGACTGCCGCAGGCCGTGGAAGTCGATGAAGCGGATGTGACCGCGCCAGTACCACAGGGTCACCGGATCGCCCTTCCCGACCGAGGCGAAAACCGGGTAGCCCTTCTCGTTCATCCTGACGTGGTGGGGCGTCCCGTCGCGCTCGGCGAGGTCGAGCCAGTACCGCGGTGTCTTGCGGTGGTCGTCCGTCTCGCTGCCCGTCACCGTGGCCCCGACGGGCCGTTCGCAGTCCGGTGACGGGGCGGTGGCCGGGCAAGGGGAGGCCTCCTTGAAGTCGCGTTCCTCGGCGTGGAGGCCGGGGACGGTGACGAGGAGCAGGATGCCTGCGGCGACGGCGAGAACGAGGCCGCCCAGTGCGATGGCGATCGCCGACCGGCGGTCCTCGCGGGACACATCGGCCCTACGGGCCTTGATCAACATGGCGTCATTGTGCGCCTGCGGTCGCGGGGCCCACGGGCGGGGTTCCGCCCGTCCCCGCCAGCCGGAGCTCCAGCCGGTCGAGGGCCGCACGTATGCCGTCGCCGTAGGCGTCGTCGCCGAGGGCGTCCGCGTGCTCCCTGGCCCGGGACAGGTGCTCCCGGGCCAGCGGTGCGTTCCCCGTCCTGCGGTAGCTCTCCGCCAGGTTGAGGTGCAGGGAGGGGTAGAAGCCGCGGACCGCGAGCGAGGCGTGGTGCTCCTGGACGCGGTCGTCGGTCAGCGACTCTGCGGCCTCCAGGGCGCGCAGGTCCCAGGCCAGTTCGTCCTCGGGGTCCGGCTGGACGTCGGCCATGTAGTGGGCGAGGACGCACCGGTGGAAGGCGTCCCCGTCCGGGCCGATGTCCTGCCAGATCTCGCCGAGGCGCATCCGGGCGCCTTCCGCGTCGCCCTCGCGGTGCAGCGTCACCGCGGCCTCGATGCGGGTCATCGTCGCGTCCTCGTGCGTCATGGCGGCCTCGCCCTCCTCCGTCACCGGCTCCGTCACCGACTGTGGTCGAGCGTATGGGGAGGGTCTGACAACGCCGGGACAACGCGATCAAGCAGACACCGACATGATCCGCTGGTGGATGAGCCGCAGTTGAGTCCCGACGTCCGCAACGTCCAGCCGACGGCGACGGCGATCAGCTACCACAGCCGAGTCATCGGCTCTCGGGAGCAATCTCCGCAGTTTCCAGTAACGGAAACAAGGACCCCTTGCCCCACGCCCACCACGCTCGGGACGATCGGAGACGACATCGACCCGACGAGGGGGCAGCGTGGTACTGACGCGGCTTGTAGGCGATTGCGATGAGGGCGAGTGTCCGGCCATCTACCGTACCGAGCAGGGGACGCTGGCCTTCCAGGGCGGGCTGATCACCGACCACGGACTGCAGATCCCCGAACACGAGGCCATGGTCGAGATCCCCGTCGAACTGATCCGAAAGGCCGTTCGTGACAACCTCATCCAGGACTCTGGGCGAGTGGTTCTCGGAGTTCGAACAGGAAGCATTCCGGCTGGAGACACTGGACGACTACAGCAAGTCGGGAAGCGTGGAGGCGTACCAGGCCTTCCTGGCGGGAGAGGAACAGCCGCAGTGGTTCAAGTCGGCGGACTGGGTGACGACGATCGGAAACGCGACCCGGGCCGGCAAGCGCATGTACCGGGTGCACATCGTTTCCCGGCCCCTCACCGACTACCTGCGCTTCGAGCTCGGCTGGGGATATCAGCGCAACATGACGGCCGGTGAAGAATTTTACATCCTCGACACCACCGAGCAGGAGAATCCGCTCCCGCAGGCCCCTGACTTCTGGATGTTCGACAACCGCGTCGTGAGTGCCATGAGCTACGACGGGGCGGGAAAGTTCCTCGGATCCGAGTTCGTCGGATCCGACCGGCTGTCCGAGTTCACGACGTACCGGGATACAGCACTCGCCCACGCCGAGCCGTTCCCTGAATGGTGGGCGAAGCACGGCGAGTGAACCGAGCCGACCTGGGAGCCGCGCTGCGGGCGCTCCGGCAGGCCTCCGGTCTGGAGGCCAAGACCGTCGCCCGCGGCGCAGTCATGTCCAGGTCCAAGCTGAGCAAGATCGAGACAGGCAATGTTGCGCCCAGTGTGGTCGATGTGGCGCAGATCCTCACCGCCATAGGTGTTTCCGAAGAAGTCAAGGCCGAGTACATGGCGGCGGCACGGGCCGCCGCCACCGAAGCGACGGCCTGGCGGCTCTATCGCCGGCTGGGGTACCACCGCAAACAGCAACAGGTCCAGGCACTCGAGTCGAAGACGACGCTCTTGCGGCTGTTTCAGCCTTCGTTGGTCCCGGGCCTGCTCCAGACACCTGAATATGTGCGGGCCGTCTGGGCCCGGAAGGAGTTGACTGAGGAGCAGTTGGCTCAGGTTGTCGGAGCACGTCTGGCACGCCAGAGCGTCCTTTATGACACGTCCAAGTCGTTCCGGTTCATCATCACCGAGCCCGTGCTGCGCTGGCGAATCGTTGCACCATTGGTCATGGTGGGCCAGCTGGACCGACTTATTTCGGTATCCCGTCTGCCGAATTCCGACATTCGCGTCGTGCCGCTTTCGGCAGAGCAGAACGACTTCCCGGCACACTCCTTCTCCATCAAGGACGAGCGACTGGTGACCGTCGAGACTGTTCACGCAGAACTGGTCGTCACCGACCCCAGAGACATCGAGCTCTATGTAAGGAAGTTCACCGGCTTCGGAGAGGTCGCCGTTTCGGGCGACGATGCACGGACCCTCATCGCACGTATCCGGGACAACTTTTTGCGCGAGCAGGAAACCGTCTAGAACCACTTCGGTCGCGGCATTCACGATGTGCCCATGACCCCGGAAACCGAATCAGCCGCACGCCAAGCCGACGCCTTCATGGCGGGCAAACGCCGTGCCGACGACGTCGCCTTCATGCTCGGGCGCGTGCTGGCGCACATGGGCATCAGGATCGGCGACCCGGATTCCTGGCCCCAACTGGCCGGGCGCGCCTCCCTGTCCGGCGAGCCGCACGTGTACCTGGGGACCGTTCCCCTGGCCACGGCCCGCAAAGTGATCGATGCCCTGCTCTACGCGCAGGCCGCGAAGCGGAAGCAGGACGATCGCGACCTCGGCCACGACGGCTGACTGTCCGGACCTCTCCCGTCCGCCCGCAGCGGTGCAGAGGTCAGGCCAGGGCCAAGAGCCGCACCGTGGTCACCACGCCGCCTCGCTCCGGTGTTCCAGCCACATGGCAGGCCGCCCTGAACAGCCCTGGTTGCCGGAGTTCAGCCAACCCGTCCTCGTTGACGCGAGGCGCTCCCGGTACATACGGATTGTCGGCGAACGTCCGCAGTGCGGCCGCGATCCGCTGGAAGGCGTCCGCATTGTTCTTCAGGAGGGTTGTCGAGGGTGCGGGAGACATCGTCGCTGTAGAGCAGAGCGAAACGCCTGCTCACGCTGCCCCCTGGACACCGTGGCTGTCGCTGCGGCTGTCGAGGTAGGCCTCGTGGTCGATCGCGGCGGAGCGGTCACCCGCACGGGCCCGGGCACAGGCCTCGGCGACGCGCGGATCGTCGCCGGTCGCCTCCCACACCCAGTCCATGAAGAGAGTCATGAGGTCGGCGACGGGCGTCGTCTCCACGGCCTCGGTGAAGGCCTCTCTCCGATGCTCGGGCAGGAAGTCGCGTACGTCACGGATGGTGGCCCGGACCGTGACCGTCTCGCCGCGGAAGGTCGTGGTGATCACGGGGGTCTGCTGTGCGCTCATGCCGCTTCTCCTGACGGGCGGTCGGCCCGGCCGTCCGCCGGGCCCGACGTGGCTGTCCGAGCCGTTCGATCCTAGGGCAGCCAACCCCCGCCCGGGGCGGTTTCCAGGCCCGTGAAGAGCCCCTGAAGCCCCCTCACCGCGCCCCCGCGGCCCACCCCCCAACCCCCCGCACACCCCCACCCGTTAGCACATTCCGCAACCATCCGACGACGCCCCGACACAACATGTGGGGGCGCTCCCGACCCCCGGCACTAGATGTATGCTCGTCCTCGCTGTCGCCGCAGGGGAATCCGGTGGAAATCCGGAACTGTCCCGCAACGGTGAATGTATGCGCATATGCGCTCCACAAGTCCGAGGACCTGCCGCCAGCGCGCCCACGTCCGAGCCGCCCCAGGGCTTGGCATGGGTGACGAACACGTCCGGGCCCCGCGGGTTGGGCCGATGGGCGCTGTCCGGCATGCCCCGAAGAAGTGTGCCGGTACGCGTTCCGTCGAGTGCCTCCCGAGCGGCCCCAGCCGACCAGCCGAGCGAGGGAGAGCCACACGTGACCATCGCGCCCGCCGATCCGGTCTCAGCAGCCACTGCGGAGGAGACCGGCGGCCCCGGGACCGCGCTGCTGCGCACCCTGACCGATCTCACCGCCGATCTGCCCGCCACCGACCCCGGCAAGGTCGCCGCCGCCGCGCTGCGCGGCCGGCACCCCGGGTCGGACGAGGCCGAGCTGCGGTCCCTGGCCACCGAGGCCGCCGCCGGGCTGATCGCCGAGGAGCCGGAGTACTCGCGGCTCGCGGCGCGGCTGCTCACGCTCGCCATCCGGGAGGAGGCGGCCGGGCAGGGCGCGGTCTCCTTCTCCGCCTCCGTCGCCGTCGGGCACCGTGAGGGCCTGATCGCCGACGGCACCGCCGCGTTCGTCGCCGAGCACGCCGCGCGGCTCGACGCGCTCGTGGACGGCGCCCTCGCCGACGGCGCCGACGACCGGTTCGGGTACTTCGGCCTGCGGACGCTCCACAGCCGCTACCTGCTCCGGCACCCGATCACCCGCAACGTGATCGAGACCCCGCAGCACTTCCTGCTGCGCGTCGCCTGCGGCCTGGCCGAGGACCACTCCGTCCGGGCCCTGGAGGACGTCGCCGAGCTCTACCGGCTCACCAGCACGCTCTCGTACCTGCCGTCCTCCCCCACGCTCTTCAACTCCGGCACGCGCCACCCGCAGATGTCGTCCTGCTACCTGCTGGACTCGCCGCTGGACGAGCTGGACTCGATCTACGACCGCTACCACCAGGTCGCGCGGCTGTCGAAGCACGCGGGCGGCATCGGGCTCTCCTACTCCCGCATCCGCTCCCGCGGTTCTCTGATCCGCGGCACCAACGGGCACTCCAACGGCATCGTGCCGTTCCTGCGCACCCTCGACGCCTCCGTCGCCGCGGTCAACCAGGGCGGCCGGCGCAAGGGCGCGGCCTGCGTCTACCTGGAGACCTGGCACGCGGACATCGAGGAGTTCCTGGAGCTCCGCGACAACACGGGCGAAGAGGCCCGCCGCACCCACAACCTCAACATCGCGCACTGGATTCCGGACGAGTTCATGCGCCGCGTCGAGGCGGACGCCGACTGGTCGCTGTTCTCCCCGGCGGACACCCCCGACCTGGTCGACCTGTGGGGCGACGAGTTCGACGCCGCGTACCGTGCGTACGAGGCCCAGGGCAAGGCCGTCAAGCAGATCCCGGCCCGCGTCCTCTACGCCCGCATGATGCGCACCCTCGCGCAGACCGGCAACGGCTGGATGACGTTCAAGGACGCCTCCAACCGCACCGCCAACCAGACCGCCGAGCCGGGCGCGGTCGTCCACTCCTCCAACCTCTGCACCGAGATCCTCGAGGTCACCAACGACGGCGAGACGGCCGTCTGCAACCTCGGTTCGGTCAACCTCGCCGCGCACCTGGGTGCCGACGGCGAGATGGACTGGGAGAAGCTGGACCGCACGGTCCGCACGGCCGTCACCTTCCTCGACCGCGTCGTGGACATCAACTTCTACCCGACCGAACAGGCGGGCTCCTCCAACTCCCGCTGGCGGCCGGTCGGTCTGGGCCTGATGGGCCTGCAGGACGTCTTCTTCCGGCTGCGGCTGGCCTTCGACTCGCCCGAGGCGAAGGCGCTGTCCACCCGGATCTCCGAGCGGATCATGCTGGCGGCGTACGAGTCCTCGGCCGACCTCGCCGAGCGGCACGGCCCGCACCCGGCCTGGGAGGCCACCCGCACCGCCCGCGGCGTGCTGCACCCCGACCACTACGCGGACGCCACGGCCACCTGGCCGGAGCGCTGGGACGCCCTGCGCGCCCGGATCGCGAAGACCGGCATGCGCAACTCGCTGCTGCTCGCCATCGCCCCGACCGCCACGATCGCCTCGATCGCCGGCGTGTACGAGTGCATCGAGCCGCAGGTCTCCAACCTCTTCAAGCGCGAGACCCTCAGCGGTGAGTTCCTCCAGGTCAACACCTACCTGGTGGAGGACCTGAAGCAGCTCGGCGTGTGGGACGCCACCACGCGCGACGCGATGACCGACGCCAACGGCTCGATCCAGGACCTGAAGTGGATCCCGCAGGAGGTGCGCGACCTGTACCGCACCGCCTGGGAGATCCCGCAGCGCTCCCTGATCGACATGGCCGCGGCCCGCACGCCGTACCTGGACCAGAGCCAGTCGCTGAACCTCTTCATGGCCTCGCCCACCATCGGCAAGCTCAGCTCGATGTACGCGTACGCCTGGAAGCAGGGCATCAAGACGACGTACTACCTGCGTTCGCGCCCCGCGACCCGCATCGCCCGCGCGGCGTCCGGCAATTCGGCCGCCGCCGCCACCATTCCGGTGCAGCAGGCCGCGCCCGACGCGGACGCCATCGCCTGCTCCCTCGAAAACCCCGAGTCCTGCGAGGCCTGCCAGTAATGTCCGCCGAACGTTCCAAGAACCTGCTCGACCCGGGCTTCGAGCTGACCCTGCGTCCCATGCGGTACCCGGACTTCTACGACCGCTACCGCGACGCGATCAAGAACACCTGGACCGTCGAGGAGGTCGATCTCCACTCCGACGTCGCCGACCTCGCCAAGCTCTCGCCGGGCGAGCAGCACATGATCGGCCGCCTGGTCGCATTTTTCGCGACCGGTGACTCGATCGTCGCGAACAACCTCGTGCTGACGCTGTACAAGCACATCAACTCCCCGGAGGCGCGGCTCTACCTGTCGCGGCAGCTCTTCGAGGAAGCCGTGCACGTCCAGTTCTACTTGACGCTGCTCGACACCTACCTGCCCGACCCGGAGGACCGCACTGCCGCGTTCGCCGCGGTGGAGAACATCCCGTCCATCCGCGAGAAGGCACAGTTCTGCTTCAAGTGGATGGACTCGGTCGAGAAGATCGAGAAGCTGGAGACGAAGGCCGACCGCCGCCGCTTCCTGCTCAACCTGATCTGCTTCGCCGCGTGCATCGAGGGCCTGTTCTTCTACGGCGCGTTCGCGTACGTCTACTGGTTCCGCAGCCGCGGCCTGCTGCACGGCCTGGCGACCGGCACCAACTGGGTGTTCCGCGACGAGACGATGCACATGAACTTCGCGTTCGAGGTCGTCGACACCGTGCGCCAGGAGGAGCCCGACCTCTTCGACGACGAACTCCAGCAGCAGGTCACCGACATGCTCAAGGAGGCCGTCGAGGCCGAGCTGCAGTTCGGCCGGGACCTGTGCGGCGAGGGCCTGCCGGGCATGAACACCGAGTCGATGCGCGAGTACCTCCAGTGCGTCGCCGACCAGCGCCTGCAGCGCCTCGGCTTCCCGGCGGTCTACGGCTCGCAGAACCCGTTCTCCTTCATGGAGCTGCAGAACGTCCAGGAGCTGACCAACTTCTTCGAGCGCCGCGCCTCCGCGTACCAGGTGGCGGTCGAGGGCACGGTCTCCTTCGACGACGAGTTCTAAAGCACCCTGCAGACGAACGAAGGCCCGTACGGAATCCCTCCGTACGGGCCTTCTGTTACGACGACTAGTCGTTCGCGACGACCGGGTACCGCGGCGTGCCCTCCTCCATCTGCCGCAGCGCGTCGCGCCGCTCCCGCTTCGACAGGCGGTCGATGTACAGGCGCCCGTACAGGTGGTCCGTCTCGTGCTGGAGGCAGCGGGCGAAGTAGCCGGTGCCCTCGACGCGGATCGGGTTGCCCTTCATGTCCTGGCCGCTGACGACCGCGTAGTCGGGGCGGGCCAGGGCGGCGTAGGCCGTCGGGACGGACAGGCAGCCCTCGTTGGAGTCGTCGAGGACGCGGCGCTCGGCCGGCAGGTCCTCGAGGACGGGGTTGCAGACGTGGCCGACGTGCCGGACGCCCTCGTCGTCCATGCAGTCGTAGACGAAGACCTTGAGGTCGACGCCGATCTGGTTGGCGGCGAGGCCGACGCCCTCGGCGGTGCGCTGGCTCGCGAACATGTCGTCGATGAGTTCGGCGAGCTTGTCGTCGAACTCGGTCACGTTCTGCAACTCGCGGTGCAGGACCGGGTTGCCGACGACGGTGATCGGGCGGGAGGTGCCGCGCTCGCGATGGGCGAGCTCGCGCTCCTCGCAGTCCTCGGTGTCCACGATGAACTCGCCGTTCACCGACTGCTCAGTATCTTGCTGCGCCATGTCCGCCGTATGCCTCTCTCACAACCCGAAAGCAATATCGTGCCCGGAATCCACAGGGCTCATACAGGGTACGGGGAGCCTCGGCCACCGCTCAGCAGACCTCTTCGAGATCCCGCCATTCCCGGGTGTCCGGGCTGTCGGCGACCCAGCCGTCCAGCAGGCCCCGCACCAGGCCCGCGGGCGCCGCGATGCCGCACTCGCGCTCCGGCACCCACAGCGAGCCGGAGCCGGCCGTGCGGTGGCCGAGCGGGCCGGGGTGGCCGGGCTCGCTGTGGTCGTGCGGGTCCAGGTGCTCGCCGTCGCCCTCGTCGCTGGGCATCCGGCTCTCCGAGCACGTACGGCACAGCAGGCGCACGGACGAGGACCAGTCCTCGGCGGCGAAGCCGGCGTCGGCGGCGAGCCGCTCCAGGGCGTCCCGGTCGGCCTCGGTGGCGGCCTCCAGGAGCACCACCCAGGTCGGCACCGGGGACGGGGCCCACAGCTCGATCTCGTCGAAGACCGGGTACGAGGGCCCGGCGGCGGTGACCCGCTCCCCGTGCGGGACGCCGTCGTGCAGCACGACCTCGCCCCAGCGGCGGCCCGAGGAAGGCAGCGGGATGGAGAGCACCTCCATGCGCGCCGGGTCGAGCCGACGGCCCCACACGACCTCCGCCTCGCCCTCCGGGGAGAGCCGCACGGCCGCGCTGCCCAGCTCCATGCCGACCGGCTCACCGGCCGGGCCGCCCTCGGAGGGCACTCTCAGCCCGTAGGCCTGCCAGGCGCGGCGGGCCAGCGGCCAGTCCTGCAGGGCGGTGGCCGCGATGCCCACGTTCCACCAGTCGGGAGCGCCCGCCTCGCGGTCCAGCAGGGCCACGGCGCGCAGGCCCGCCGCGCGCGCCTGCTCCCAGTCGTGACGGAACTTGTGCAGCAGCGCGAGGTTGAACCACGACTCGGACAGCCAGGGCTCCATGTCGGCCGCGCGCGTCAGCAGGGCGCCCGCGTCCTCGTACCGGCCGTCGCCGATGAGTGTGAAGGCACGGTCCGTCGCCTGCCGCCACGAGGCGGAAGGCCGGTGCCGCACCCTGCCGAAGATCCTCACGATTCCCGCCTGCCGGTTTCTGCGTGCAACCACGCCGGATGGTCCCGGTGCCGGCCGCCGTCCTCACCGACGGACGCCTGCCGCACCGTGTTCGCTGCGGGGAGCGCTGCCGCCCTCCAGGCCTCCTTCTTGCCGACGACGGCGCGCACGACACCCCCCGATTCCGCTGTCTCGCCATTCTCTTCGTCTTCTTCGCATCCAACCATGTCCTTCCGGACGCCCGCTCATTACCCGTGGGTTCAGCGGACTACTCCGGGTTTGCCCGCACTTTCACGGCCCCGGTGGTGCGGGGCCGCCGCGCGCGAGCACCCTCGCGAGCGCCTCCACCACCCGGGGCTCGTGGTCGTGCGCCGTGGCCAGCCGCAGCCGCTCCAGGGCGCGCAGCGGGCCGCACGCCGGGTCGGCGACGAGGTCGTCGTAGGCGTTGACGGTCCGCACGACGCGGGCGGTGAGCGGCTGCTCGCGGTACGGATCGGCCTGCTGTTCCACCGCCAGGGCGACATCGGCCGGGACGCCGGTCTTGCGGACCACGGCCGCGCCCAGCAGCGCGATACGGCGGCGCTCCTCCGGGGGCAGCGGCTCGGTCGCGCCCGCGGGCACCGGGTCGACGAGCGACAGCTGGCCGATGTCGTGCATCAGCGCCGCGTACTCCACGACCGTGAGGTCCGCGTCGGACAGGCCGAGCTCCCGGCCCACGGCCAGGCCGAGCGCGGCGACGCGGCGGGCGTGGCCGGCCGGGGTGTAGCCGGCGATCTCGGTCGCCCGGGCCAGCGAGGCGATGGTCTGCCGCCGGGTGGCGCGCACGGCCTCGTAGCGGTGGATCGACAGCTGGGTGACCAGCAGCGGGAGGCAGAAGACCGGCAGCGCCCACAGTCCGGCGACGGCCACCGCGAGGGCCATCACGACGCCGGTCGCGCAGATCGCCGAGCCGATGCCGGGCAGGGTGCGCAGTTCCTCGCGCAGCAGCGGCCCGTACGGGCTCCCGGTGCGGGCCCGGGTGAGGGCGGCGGCGAGCACGGCGTCGCACAGGGCGGTGAGGACGAGCAGGAGCAGCAGGAACAGCGCGTAGTACGGGCCGGGGGCGGGCGTGCCCGCGTGCTGCAGGGGCTGGAAGCAGGTGGCGGCGAACCCGGCGTTCAGGACGCGGCGGGCGAGCCGGTCGACGGCGGGCGGGCGGCCGACGGCCCCGGCGAGGGTGGCGCCGAGCACCACGGCCACGACCTGCGGCACCCCGTGCGAGGCCGGCCGCCCGCCGACCTCGCCGAGCAGCGCGTAGGCGAGGGTCGCGGCGGCGCCCACGGGCGCCGTCTCCCGCACCCCGCCGCTGCGCGGCCGCCGCCGGGCGGCCTCGCCGAGCGCGATGAGGACCCCGTAGGCCAGGGCGACGCCGGGCTGCGCGACGCCGCGCCAGGCGGTCCACAGCAGCGCGGCCAGCGCCGCGGTCCCGGCGGCGGCGTGCACCCCGCGCACGACCCAACGCCGCCGGGGCCGGACCCCGGACCCCAGGGGGGACGGGGCCGGGGCGTGCGGGATGCGGGGGGCGGGCGCGTCGCCGAGGGCGCGCTCCGGCTCGTCGGACGGGACGGGGCCGTGCGGGATGCGGGGGGCGGGGGTCGGCTCCCGGGGCGGGGCCGGAGCGTCCTGGATACGGGGGGCGGAGCCCGCCTCCCCGGACGGAACCGGGCCGCCCGGAATGCGCGCTGCGGGATCCGGCGCCTCGCAGGCCCCGCGCCCCGGCTCCCCGGACGGGACCGGGGTGTCCTCGGGGGCCCGGCGCGGGCGTCCGACCGCCGGGAGCGGGGCGAGCACTCCGCGGTTCCCCGGCCCCGGCGGGGCCTGTGCGGGGGCCGGTGCATCGCCGTAACCGGAAGCGGGGCGGGGGGCGTGGCCGCCCGTCGGCAGTACCCGGGCGGCGGCGGCCCGGCCGGCCCCGGAGGCCGCTGCCGGGGCGGGCGCTTCGTCGGCGCCCGGACCGGCCTGACCGAGTCCTCCCCCGGCGCCTCCGGCAAGGTCCTCGGAGGCCGGTGGCCGGCCGCGGCCGGCCACCGCGGCGGCGGAACCGGAACGGGCGCGGGCACCCGGCGCGGGCACCCGCTCGCGCACCTGGGCGCCCGCGGGGAGCGCGGCCTCGTCCGGGGCGGGCCCGTCGGCCGCCGTGGCGGCCGCTCCGGGGCGCGGGCGAGCCCCGCACGCCGTTCCGCCCGCCTCGCCCGGCGGCGGAGCCGCTCCCGGTGTCCGGCCCGTCATCCGGGGCCCCCCGGGTGGTGGGCCGGCCCGGCGGCGGAAGGGTGACCAGGGTGATCAGAAGGGACGTTTCGGCTGGCCTGGGCGGCGAGTTCCGGCGGGGGCGGCGCCGGGTGCCAGCGGTGGTGGGTCAGAGCCGTGGAGAGCGCCTCGACCATGCGCGGGTCGAACTGGGTTCCGGCGCAGCGGTCCAGCTCCTCCAGGGCCGCGGGGACCGGGCGGGCGCGCCGGTAGCTGCGGGTGGAGGTCATCGCGTCGAAGGCGTCGGCGACCGCCACCACCCGTGCGAACTCCGGAATTTGACGACCCGTCAGGCCATAGGGGTAGCCGCTTCCGTCGAGGCGCTCGTGGTGGTGGAGGATCGCCGCCCGCGCCTCGTCGAGGAAGCCGATGCCGCGGACCATCTCGTGCCCGTACTCGGGGTGCAGCTCGATCACCCGCCGCTCCTCGGGCGTGAGCGGCCCGTCCTTGCGCAACACCCGGGTGGGCACGCCGAGTTTGCCCACGTCGTGCAGGATGCCGGCGAAGCGCAGCGCCTCCAGGCGCTCCCCGCTCATGCCCAGCTCGCGGGCGATCAGCACCGACGCGCGGCCCACGCGCTCGCTGTGGCCGCGCGTGTAGCGGTCCTTGAGGTCGACGGCCTGCACCAGGGCCCGCACCGTGGCCTGGTGGGCGGCCCGTTCACGGCGGCAGCGGTCCAGGACCCAGGAGGAGATGGACAGCGGCAGCAGCACCAGCAGCGCCGCGACGGGGCCGTAGACGCTCTGCCACAGGACGGCCATCATCAGGCCGGCCGGGCCGTGGACCAGCGGGGGCACCAGTACCCCGGGCAGCCGGCCCCGCCAGGCCGAGCGCGGCGAGCGCCCCTCGGCGGTGACCAGGGCGCCGCCGTCGAGGGCGGCCATGACCAGGGCGAAGACGACACCCGCCGTCAAGGCGGGCACCAGTGCATAAGGAAAAGCGGAACCGCCGGGCACATGCGCGAAGACCTCCGCGGCCAGGCCCCCCGCCAGCACGTACTGCCCCGCATGCCACAGCCGCCGCACCCACACCGGCCGTGGCTCCCCCCGCCCGGCAAGCGCACCGGGCACCGCGACCAGCCCCGCGGCGGCGGGCGGCAGCAGGAAGGCCCCGGCGAGCAGCACGGGAAGGACGGGCGCACAGCGCGGCACCCGCTCGCACACCGCGCACACGGCCGCGAGGAGCAGCACCGCACCCCAGGGGATGCCCGATCCGGGGTGCACGGCGGGCAGGGCGCACACCGCGGCGGCCAGCACCACGCAGGCGATGTAGCCGCGCGCGGCCGCTGGAAGTGCCCCCATGGCGCACCCCTCCCCGTACCGTCCCGGACATGACGTCAGGTTGGGGAGAATAGGCGTCCGGCGGGCCGGGCAAACGGGATCCGGGTATTGGACCGTCCGTTCGGGTGACGTTCCCCGGTCCGACGGTTTGGATCACCCCGGAACCGGTCCGGAGCCACTCCGGGCGCACCCGTCCTCGGAGCCCGCCCTGCGGCGTCCGGCCAGGGGGCGGCCGGCTACCGGTCCTGGGCGACGCTGCGCGCCTGGGCCTCGGCCGCCTTGGCCTCGGCCACCACGTCCTGCTCGGGCACGGCCTGGCCGGCCCGGATCATGTCGATCCGGCCCATCACCTTCGACCGCAGGTCGGCGGGCACGTCGTCATGGCCGCAGCAGCGCTTGACGAGCTTCTTCACCGCCTGCTCCAGGCCGTACTTCTCCAGGCAGGGCGAGCATTCGTCGATATGCACCTCGAACTCGGCGCACTTGCCCTCGGGCATCTCGTGGTCGAGGAACTCGTAGAGATGGTCGAGGACTTCAGAGCAGTCCGTCTCGTGCGGGTCTCCGCAGCTCATGAGTCCGAGCCTTTCCGATTGTGCGACTCGTCGGAACCGTTCGGCACGTTGCCGGCCCCCGCGGGGACCAGACCGCGCTCACGGGCGTAGTCCTCCAGCAGCCCGCGCAGCTGACGGCGGCCGCGGTGCAGCCGGGACATCACCGTGCCGATGGGGGTACCCATGATGTCCGCGATCTCCTTGTAGGCAAAGCCCTCGACGTCCGCGAGGTAGACCGCTATGCGGAATTCCTCGGGAATGGCCTGGAGGGCCTCCTTGACATCGGAGTCGGGAAGATGGTCGAGCGCCTGGGACTCGGCGGAGCGCAGCCCGGTCGACATGTGCGACTCGGCGCGTGCCAGCTGCCAGTCCTCGATCTCCTCGGACGCGCTGCGCAGCGGCTCGCGCTGCTTCTTGCGGTACGAGTTGATGAAGGTGTTGGTCAGAATGCGGTAGAGCCACGCCTTGAGGTTCGTCCCGTCACGGAACTGGTGGAAGGACGCGTAGGCCTTGGCGTACGTCTCCTGCACCAGGTCCTCGGCGTCCGCGGGATTGCGCGTCATGCGCAGTGCGGCCGAATACATCTGGTCCAGGAATGTGAGCGCATCCCGCTCGAACCGGGCACTGCGCTCGGCGGCGCTCTCCGTGCCCGCACCCGCGGTGCGCTCCACGGGCTCCCCCGCGTCGGTACCGGCGACCGGACCCACCTCCTCCAGCAGCGCTGCGGGACCGGAGAGGGACCCGCTCGTTTCGGAGAATAGACGACGATCCGGTCCACCCGCCGCTCCGGCCGCGGCCGGCAGGCCCGCGCTCATGACCGCCCATCCGAGGTCGGCCGTCTGCGGGCGGGACGGGCAAGCGATCGAACCCATGCGGGGAGCTCCCATTCCATACGTCGTGCCGGTGCGTTGCTTTGCTACGTCCGGTTAACAGCCGCGCCGCGCGGCGCATTCCCGCGCCGCCGGGGCGTTCACCGGGAGATTCACCGGGACATCACCGGGGCCGAAGTCCCGTGAGCCAGTCCGCCACCGCACCGGTGATCACCGCGAGCGCGTCCTCCTGGGTGACGTCCGCCTTCTTCGGCACCGCGAAGCCGTGGTCCCCGAAGGGCACCGCGACCGGTGCGCTGCCGGACGGGAACTCCTCGGGACGGCCGAACGGGTCACGCGCGCCCTGCACGACGAGCACGGGCAGGCCCGCCCCCGTCAGTTCGTCCGCGCGGGACTTCTCCGGCTTTCCCGGCGGGTGCAGCGGGAAGCTCAGCGCGAGGACGGCCGCGGCGCCGAGCTCCTGCGCCGTGCGGCAGGCGACGCGCGCACCCGCGCTGCGGCCGCCGGCCACCACCGGCACACCGGGGGCGGCGAGCGCGGGCCACAGGGCGCGCCACGCCTCGTCGAGCGCCTTGGGCGCGGGCGCGACCTTCCGGCCGGCCACGCGCCAGGGCTGCTCGACGAGGGCCACGGTGACACCGCTGCGGGGCAGGGCGGCGGCCAGGGCCGTCAGGTCGCGCGCCTCGACGCCGCCGCCCGCGCCGTGCCCGAGGGCCAGCACCAGGCGGGGCCTCCCCGCCGCGGGGTGCCAGTGGATCCGGGCCTCGCCGCCGGGGGTCTGCACGGACTCGACGTGGGTCTGTGATGCGTTGGTCACGTCCCCATCCTGCCGCCACCCACTGACAGCGGACTTCGGCACGCTAGAAACTAGAAAAGCGTCGTCTCCTCCGGCGCCGGCAGCTCCTTCAGCAGTTCGGGGCCGTTGTTGCGGACGTCGCTGACCGCCGTGGCCACCGGATACGCCCGGACCGACCCGGACGGGGGCGGGGCCAGCAGGTGCCGCAGCTCCGCGGGATCGGTGCACGTGGGGTCCAGCCAGGCCGCCCACCGGTCCGGGGGCAGCACCAGCGGCATCCGCGGGTGGATCTCGGCGAGCGAGCGGGGTCCGGGCTCGCCGGCCTCCGCGGACGGCACGGCGTGGGCGAACGGCTCCGGCTCCGCCTCGGTGGTGATCACCGAGCAGGTGGCCCACCACGCCTGCGGGTGGTCAGGCGGCAGCGTCGGGTCGCGCCAGAATTCGTACACCCCGGCCATCGCCATCACCGAACCGTCGGCGGGAGTGACGAAGTACGGCTGTTTCCGGGTCCGCTTTCTGCGGCCCTGTTCCTCCAGTTCGCGCTCCTGCGCGCCCGTGACCCACTCGTAGTAGCCGTCCGCCGGGAGCAGGCAGCGCCGGGACTCGAACGCCCTCCGGAAGGACGGCTTCTCGTGCACCGTCTCCGCCCGGGCGTTGATCATCCGCGCCGCGCCCTCCGGCGACTTGGCCCACGACGGGACCAGCCCCCAGCGCAGAACGCGCAGCTGACGAACCGGACGCCGGTCCGCTGCGTCTTTAAGAGGACGCTCGAGCACCGCATGGACGCTCTTCGTCGGCGCCACGTTCCAGTCCGGAGCCAGCGTCTCCTCCGGTTCCCACTTCTCCACCCCGAAGAGCCCGACCAGGTCCTCCGGCCTCCGGCTCGCCGCATATCGACCGCACATGAGTGCCACAGTGCCACGTAGACGCAAGGAGCGGATCACCGATGGACAGCACCACCGCCACCGAGCTCTGGGACCGCGTCGTCGGCAGCCAGCCCGCCCCCGAGCTGTGGCTGGTGATCGTCACCGCCGCGGTGGCCCTCGGCGCGGTCGTCCCCTGGAACGTCTGGCGCATCACCCGCAACGCCGTGACCATTGCGCACGAGGGCGGCCACGCGCTCGTCGCCCTGCTCAGCGGGCGCCGGCTGGACGGCATCCGGCTGCACTCCGACACCTCCGGGCTGACCGTCTCGCGCGGCCGGCCGACCGGCCTCGGCATGATCCTGACCGCCGCCGCCGGCTACACCGCGCCCTCCCTGCTCGGCCTGGCCGGTGCCGGGCTGCTGGCCGCCGGACACATCACCGCCCTGCTGTGGGGCGCGGCCGTGCTGCTCGCCGCGATGCTGGTGATGATCCGCAACGCCTACGGAATGCTGACGGTGGTCCTCGCGGGCGCCGCCTTCGTCCTGGTGTCCTGGCTGGCCGGGACGCAGGTGCAGGCCGCGTTCGCATACGGGGTGGTGTGGTTCCTGCTGCTGGGCGGCGTCCGCCCGCCGTTCGAGCTGCAGCGCAAGCGGCGCCGCGGAGGCGCGGCGGACTCCGACGCGGACCAGCTGGCGCGGCTGACGAACATCCCGGCGGCAGCCTGGCTGCTGCTCTTCCACGTCGTCACCCTGTGTTCGCTCGCGGCGGGCGCGCGCTGGCTGCTGGGGGTGTGACCGTCTGACCGTTCGGAGCGTGACCGTTTGACTGCCCGGAGTGTGACTGTGAGCAAGCCACTAAGGTAAGGGGCATGACCGAGAGCCCCGCGCACACCGACCTCTGGCCCGCACCGCTCGCCACGCGAGCCGTCGACGCGACGGTCACCGTGCCAGGATCGAAGTCGGTCACCAACCGTGGCCTCGTCCTGGCCGCCCTGGCCGCCGAGCCGGGCTGGCTGCGCCGACCGCTGCGCTCCCGGGACACCCTGCTGATGGCCGAGGCGCTGCGCGCCATGGGCGTCGGCATCGAGGAGGGCGTGGGCCCCGACGGCACCGGCGAGGCCTGGCGCGTCATCCCCGCCCGGCTGCACGGCCCGGCGACGGTCGACGTCGGCAACGCCGGCACGGTCATGCGCTTCCTGCCGCCGGTGGCCGCGCTGGCCGACGGCCCGGTGCGCTTCGACGGCGACCCGCGCAGCTACGAGCGCCCCCTGCACGGCGTGATCGACGCCCTGCGCGCCCTCGGCGCGCGCATCGACGACAACGACCGCGGCGCGCTCCCCCTGACCGTCCACGGCGCGGGCGCCCTCGACGGCGGCCCGGTGCAGATCGACGCGTCCTCGTCCTCGCAGTTCGTCAGCGCCCTGCTGCTGTCCGGACCGCGCTTCAACCAGGGCGTCGAGGTCCGCCACGTCGGCTCCGCGCTGCCCTCGCTGCCGCACATCCGGATGACCGTGGACATGCTGCGCGCAGCCGGCGCCCAGGTCGACACCCCCGAGTCGGGCGGCGAGCCGGACGTCTGGCGGGTCTCCCCCAGCGCCCTGCTCGGCCGCGACCTGGTCGTCGAGCCCGACCTGTCCAACGCGGCGCCGTTCCTGGCCGCGGCCCTCGTCACCGGCGGCCGGGTCACGATCCCCGACTGGCCGGAGCGCACCACCCAGCCGGGCGACGCGCTGCGCGAGATCTTCACCGCCATGGGCGGTTCCTGCGAACTGACCGAGGCGGGCCTGACGTTCACCGGCACGGGCCGGATCACGGGCATCGACGCCGACCTGCACGAGGTCGGCGAGCTCACCCCGGTGATCGCCGCGGTGGCGGCGCTGGCCGACTCCGAGTCGGTGCTGCGCGGCATCGCACACCTGCGGCTGCACGAGACCGACCGGCTCGCGGCGCTCGCCAAGGAGATCAACGAGCTCGGCGGCGACGTCGCCGAGACCGAGGACGGGCTGGTCATCCGGCCGCGTCCGCTGCACGGCGGCGTCTTCCACACCTACGAGGACCACCGGCTGGCCACCGCGGGCGCCGTCATCGGCCTGGCCGTGTCCGGGGTCCAGGTGGAGAACGTCGCGACCACCGCCAAGACCCTCCCCGACTTCCCGGCGCTCTGGGCCGGCATGCTCGGGTCCGCCGCGGGGGCGACGACGGTGTCGAGAGCCTGAGAAAGCCGGTACGTCCCATGCGCCGCTACGGCAAGCACACCGACGAGGACGACGTCCGCGTCCGCCCCAACCGCAAGGGCAACCGCCCTCGCACCAGTATCCGCCCCAAACACGAGGACGCGGCCGAGGGTTTCGTCCTGACCGTCGACCGCGGCCGGCTGACCGTCCTCGTCGAGGACCGCACCATCGTGGCGATGAAGGCGCGCGAGCTGGGCCGCAAGGGCGTGGTCGTGGGCGACCGCGTCGCCGTCGTGGGCGACCTCAGCGGCGCCAAGGACACCCTGGCGCGCATCGTCCGGGTCGAGGAGCGCAGCTCCGTGCTGCGCCGCACGGCCGACGACGACGATCCGTACGAGCGCGTGGTCGTCGCCAACGCCGACCAGCTGGCGATCGTCACCGCCCTCGCCGACCCCGAGCCGCGCCCTCGGCTGATCGACCGCTGTCTGGTCGCCGCGTACGACGCGGGGCTGGAGCCGCTGCTCGTGCTGACGAAGTCGGACCTGGCCCCGGCCGAGAAGCTGCTGGAGTCGTACGGGGCGCTGGGCGTGCCGTACGTGGTCACCAACCGCGAGGAGCTGGCCGACGGGGAGGCGGCCGCCCGGGTGCGGGAGCGCCTGGAGGGCCGGATCACCGCGTTCGTGGGGCACTCCGGCGTGGGCAAGACGACCCTGGTCAACCACCTCGTCCCGGACCGCCAGCGGGCCACCGGGCACGTCAACGCGGTCACCGGCCGCGGCCGGCACACCACCACGTCGGCGCTGGCCCTGCCGTTGCCGGACATGCCGGGCTGGGTGATCGACACCCCGGGCGTGCGGTCCTTCGGGCTGGCCCACATCGACCCGTCGCGGGTCATCCACGCCTTCGCCGACCTGGAGCCGGGCACCGAGGAGTGCCCGCGCGCGTGCAGCCACGACGAGCAGGACTGCGCGCTGGACCAGTGGGTGACGGACGGTCACGCCGATCCGCAGCGGCTCTACTCCCTGCGCCGGCTGCTCGCGACCCGGGAGCGGCGCGAAGGCGACTGATCGCCTACGTTTGCGAGTGACCGCCCGCGGCAAGGGCATCAGGGGCACTGAGGCTCGTGATGCGCACGGCGGTCACGGACACGGGAGGCAATCCGATGGCGTGGCTGCTGGTGGTCGTCGCAGGTCTGCTGGAGACCGGTTTCGCCGTCTGTCTGAAGCTCTCGCACGGCTTCACCCGCCTGTGGCCCACGATCGCCTTCGCGTGCTTCGCGCTCGGCAGCTTCGGCCTGCTGACCCTTGCGCTGAAGAAGCTCGACGTCGGTCCGGCGTACGCCGTGTGGACGGGCATCGGCGCGGCCGGCACGGCCATTTACGGCATGGTCTTCCTGGGCGACCTGGTCTCCACGCTCAAGCTCGTCTCGATCTCCCTGGTGATTCTCGGGGTGATCGGGCTGCAGCTGTCCGGTTCGGCGCACTGACTCCGTACCCCTGACTCCGCATCAGAGCACGGCGTCGCCCCGCAGGGTGCGGACCAGGCAGGCGACGTTTGCGGCCGCCTCCTCGTCCGAGGCCGCCGGGGCGATCACGTAGGACAGGGTGAGCCGGACCGCCGCCTCGCAGGCCCGCCGGGTGCCTTCGCGGTCCGCGTCGCGTCCCGTGCTGACCGCCCCGACCGCGCTGTCGCGCATCCGCTCGGCCAGTGCGCCCGGGGTGGGCGCCCCGCGCGCCGGTGTGCCGCCCTGCCCGGGCGCCGGGCGCGGGGCGGGGACGGCCGGCGCGGCGGCGGCCGGCAGCCGCTCGCCGCGGCAGCCGGTGAGCGCGGCCCGCACCAGGGGGTTGGCCCGCGCGGCCCGCAGCGTCCACAGGGCGAGGGCGGCGCAGCAGTCGCCCGCGTCGGCGCCGCCGCGGGCGGTGTCGGCGAGGGAACGTTCCACCCCGGCGAGGAAGGAGTCGGCCTCGCGGCGCACCAGGGCGCGCGCCAGGCCGTCCTTGCTGCCGAATTCGTTGTACAGGGTCTGCCGGGAGACCCCGGCCGCGGCCGCGACGTCGACCATCCGGACCCCGTGCCAGGGCCGGGCTCCGAGCGCCGTGAAGGCCGCATCCAGCAAGAGTTCTCGTGCCGCGGGCATCGTCGCCTCCTGGGCCTTTCGGCCGCACGACGGTCGTGGCCACAGAATTGACGTGCAGCCAGACGGTGTCAAGACCACGGGCGGGCCGCACGTGCCCGGGGCGGGGCCGCAGGTAGTGTGCTGCCATGTCCGACTACCACGATGATCTGCGTCTGGCCCATGTACTGGCGGACGCCGCCGATGCGGCGACCATGGACCGGTTCAAGGCCCTGGACCTCAAGGTCGAGACCAAACCGGACATGACTCCGGTGAGCGAGGCGGACAAGGCCGCCGAGGAACTGATCCGCGGCCAGTTGCAGCGGGCCCGGCCGCGCGATGCGGTGCTGGGCGAGGAGTACGGCAGCGAGGGCGCCGGTCCGCGCCGCTGGGTGATCGACCCGATCGACGGCACCAAGAACTACGTGCGCGGGGTGCCGGTGTGGGCCACGCTCATCTCGCTCATGGTGCACGGCCCGGGCGGCTACCACCCGGTGGTGGGCGTCGTCTCGGCCCCGGCGCTGGGCCGCCGCTGGTGGGCGGTGCAGGGCTCCGGCGCGTACACCGGACGCAGCCTGTCCTCGGCGACGCGGCTGCAGGTCTCGCGGGTGGGGCGGATCCAGGACGCGTCGTTCGCGTACTCGTCGCTGTCGGGCTGGGAGGAGCGCGGCAAGCTGCCGGACTTCCTGGACCTCACCCGGAACTGCTGGCGCACGCGCGGCTACGGCGACTTCTGGCCGTACATGATGGTCGCCGAGGGCTCGGTGGACATCTGTGCGGAGCCGGAGCTGTCGCTGTGGGACATGGCGGCGAACGTCGTCATCGTCGAGGAGGCGGGCGGCCGGTTCACCGGTCTGGACGGGGTGCCGGGGCCGCACAGCGGCAACGCCGCCGCATCGAACGGCCTGCTGCACGACGAACTGCTGCGCTACCTCGGGTCGTAAACCCCCTGTTTCCTCCACGGGACACCTCTTGTCCACCTCCTGACGGCGTGTGAAGATGACACTCCGACGCTTGTGAACTTGTGAATCCCCGTCCGGGTTTCACGGTCCGCCAAGGAGGTGGCTGAAGGCCATGCTCGTCCGCGACGCCATGAGCACGGTGATCCTCACCATCGGTCCCGCACATACCCTCCGGCAGGCAGCGCGGCTGATGTCCGCGCGCAAGGTCGGTGCAGCCGTCGTGCTCGACCCCGATGCCGGCGGCCTCGGCATCCTCACCGAACGCGACGTCCTCAACGCGGTGGGCGCCGGGCTGGACCCGGACCGCGAGACGGTCCAGGGCCACACGACGACCGACGTCGTCTTCGCGGCCCCCGGGTGGACCCTGGAGGAGGCCGCCGCCGCCATGGCGCACGGCGGCTTCCGGCACCTGATCGTCCTCGACCGCCACGAGGCCGCGGGGGTGGTGTCGGTGCGCGACATCCTGCGCTGCTGGGTGCCGCAGCGGACGCCCGCGGGCGCGCTGGCGGCGCGCTGAGAAATGGCCGAAGAGGCCGGAGCCCCGTGGCGTCCGGCCTCTTCGGTGGGTACGGCAAGCGTCCGTCAGCCCCTCAGGGCCTGGACAGCGGCTTCCAGTCGCTTGCCGTAGTCGGGGTCCGCCTGGCGGAAGTTGCCGATCGCCCGCTCGGCGATCTCGTCGCGCGACACCTTGGCGATGAAGCCGGCGAGGTTGGCGATCAGCCGCTCCTTCTCCGGCTCGGACATCAGCCGGTAGAGGTTGCCCGCCTGGACGAAGTCGTTGTCCTCGGCGTGCACGGCGGCGGGGTGGGTGCCGGTCGGCCCGGTGACGGCGGCCGGCTGCCACAGCGGCCGGTCCGTCTGGACGGGGCCGCCGAAGCTGTTCGGCTCGTAGTTCTTCGCCCGGCCGTGACGGCCGTCGTAGGCGTGGCCGTCACGGCTGTTGGTCCGCGCGACGGTGGCGTGCGGGCGGTTGACCGGCAGGTGGTCGGCGTTGATGCCGACGCGGTAGCGGTGGGCGTCGCCGTAGGCGAAGAGCCGGCCCTGGAGCATCTTGTCCGGCGACGGGCCGATGCCCGGGACGAAGTGCGCCGGGGAGAAGATCGACTGCTCGACCTCGGCGAAGATGTTGTCGGGGTTGCGGTTGAGCTCCAGCCTGCCGATCTCGATCGGCGGGTAGTCCTCGTGCGGCCACACCTTGGTGAGGTCGAACGGGTTGAAGCGGTAGCTCGCCGCCTCCTCCGCGGGCATGATCTGCACCTGCACGGTCCAGCTCGGGAAGTCGCCGCGCTCGATGGCCTCGCGCAGGTCGCGCTGGTGGCTGTCGGGGTCCTCGCCGGCGAGCCTGTTGGCCTCGTCCTGGGCGAGGCTCTTGACGCCCTGGTCGGTCTTGAAGTGGTACTTGACCCAGAAGACCTCGCCCGCCTCGTTGTTCCACTGGTACGTGTGCGAGCCGTAGCCGTTCATGTGGCGGTACGAGGCCGGGATGCCGCGGTCGCCGAAGAGCCAGGTCACCTGGTGGGTGGACTCGGGCGACAGGCCCCAGAAGTCCCAGACGTTGTCCGCCTCCTGGGAGCCGGTGTAGGGGTCGCGCTTCTGGGTGTGGATGAAGTCCGGGAACTTGATGGCGTCCTTGATGAAGAACACCGGGGTGTTGTTGCCGACGAGGTCGTAATTGCCCTCCTCGGTGTAGAACTTGAGCGCGAAGCCGCGGGGGTCGCGCACCGCGTCCGCCGCGCCGAGGTTGCCCGCGACGGTGGAGAAGCGCAGGAACGTCTCCGTCTGCTTGCCGACCTCGGACAGGAACTTCGCCCTGGTGTACCGGGTGACGTCCGCGGTCACCGTGAACGTGCCGTACGCGCCGGCGCCGCGGGCGTGCACGACACGCTCCGGGATGCGCTCTCGGTTGAAGTGCGCGAGCTTCTCCAGCAGCAGCTGGTCCTGCACCAGGACGGGGCCGCCGACGCCCGCGGTCTCGCTGTTCTGGTTGTCCGCGACCGGAGCTCCGGACTCCGTGGTCAGCGGGCCCGTGGTCGTTGCCGCCTCGCCGTTCAGCGTCACGTATGCCTCCGTCGTCTCGACTGCCTCGCGGCCGTCTGGCCTCGTCTCGAAAACGATCCTACATTGGACTTAGTCCAAGTCAAGATGAGAACGATCTGAAGACCGGATCCATGGGTGGACAAGGGCCACTGCTACGCTGGTCCTATCTGACTGATAGGTGAATGGCATGAGTGACCTGCTGGAACGGCTCCGGGGACGCGGCTGGCGGCTGACCGCGCAGCGACGCGTCGTCGCGGAAGTACTCGACGGGGACCACGTCCACTACACGGCGGACGAGGTCCACGCCAAGGCCGCCGAACTGCTGCCGGAGATCTCGCGCGCGACGGTGTACAACACGCTCGGGGAGCTGGTCTCCCTCGGCGAGGTCCTCGAGGTGAGCACGGACGGCCGCGCCAAGCGCTACGACCCCAACGCCCACCACGCGCACCAGCACCTGGTGTGCTCCCGCTGCGGCACGATCCGCGACGTCCACCCGGCCGGCGACCTGCTGGCGGGCCTGCCGGCCGACGAGCGCTTCGGCTTCACGGTCTCGGCGGTCGAGGTGACGTACCGCGGCATCTGCCCCGGCTGCACCGGCACGGCATGACGAAAGGCCCGGATCCAGTGGATCCGGGCCTTTCGTGAGCAGTAGCGGGGACAGGATTTGAACCTGCGACCTCTGGGTTATGAGCCCAGCGAGCTACCGAGCTGCTCCACCCCGCGTCGGTGAACCAACCTTAACCCGCGCGTGACAGAAGAAGCAAACGGCTTCCCTCACGCCGTGAGCTCCTGCTGCAACGCGTCCCGCAGCCGCGCCGCCCGCTCGGAGACCTCCGCCGGGCCCAGCTCGACCGCGTGGGCGCACCACATCTGCCCCTCGGCCAGGTCGCCCCGGCGGGCCGCCAGCAGGGCGAGCCGCAGCGCGGCGCGCCCGTGCCCGGCCTCGGCGGCCCGGGCCCACCACATGGCGGCCTCCGGCTCGCTGCCCTCGCGGGCCAGCAGCAGCCCGAGGTTGAAGGCGCCGTTGCGGCTGCCCGCCTCGGCCGCCTCGCGGTACCAGTGCGCCGCCTCGACCACGTCCCCGCGCTCGGCGACGAGCATGCCGAGCCGCACCTGGGCACGGCGGTGCCCCTGCCGGGCGGCCACCTCGTACCACTCCTCGCTCTGCGCACGGGTGTCGTCGTCGCGGTCGAGCAGGGCCCCCAGCCGGAAGGCCGCCTCCGCGCTGCCGCCGCGCACGGCGATGCGCAGGTGCCGCTCGGCCTCCCCGTCCTCGGCGCCGCCGTCCCGCAGCAGGGCCATGGCGACCTGGAGGGCCGCCTCGGTGTGCCCGGCGGCGGCGGCGCGCTCGTACCACTGGCGGGCCAGCTGCTCCTCGTCGCGCCCGGCGTAGAGGATGCCCAGGTTGAACGCGGCGTCCACGCTGCCGGCCTCGGCGGCCTTGGAGAACCACGGCTCGGCGCCGGCCGGGTCGCCGCCCTGGAGCAGCAGCACGGCCAGGGCGTTGGCGGCCTCGCGGTGCCCGGCGTAGGCGGCGCGGCGGTACCACTGCTCGGCCTGCGCGGTGCGGCCCTGCTCGGCGCAGAGCAGGCCGAGGTTGTACGCGCCGTTGACGTCGCCCGCGTCCAGTGCGGCGCGGTACCAGCGCTCGGCCTGCTGGGCCTCGCCGCGGTCGGCGTGCAGGGCGCCCAGCGCGTTGGCCGCGTTGCCGTCGCCCTCCTGGGCGGCGCGGCGCCACCAGACGGCCGCGCTGTCCAGGTCCCCGGCGTCGCGCAGCAGGAAGCCCAGGGCGCAGGCGGCGCGCGGCTCCCCGTCCTTGGCGGAGGTCAGGTACCAGCGGGCGGCCTCCTGGGTCTCGCCGCGCGCCTCCAGCAGGGTGCCGAGGTGCAGGGCGGCGCGACGGTGGCCACGGGCGGCGGCCTGCCGGTACCACTGCTCGGCCTCGCCGGCCGGGCCGTCGGTGCGCGGGCCCTTGGCCGCGTGGGCGCGCAGGTCGCGCACGGAGGTGTCCCCGCCGCCCGCGCTCACCTGCCGGGGGATGGCGGGGCCGAGCCCGCCGGCGAGCGCGCCGAGCCCGCCGGGGGCCTGTGCCCCGGCGCCCGGCGCCCGGCCGTCGAGTATCCGCGCCAGGCGGTACGCGGCCTCGCGGTGCCCGCGCTCGGCGGCGGAGCGGAACCAGCGCTCGGCGCCCACGTCGCTGCGGTGCTCCAGGAGGTCGGCCAGGGCGTACGCGCCCAGGGCGTGGCCGGACTCGGCGGACTGGCGCAGCCAGTACTCGGCGGCCGGCTCGTCGCCGCGCTCGCGGTGGTAGCGGCCGAGGGCGTGCGCGGCGGCGGAGGAGCCGGCGACGGCGGCGACGCGCCACCAGCCGGCGGCCTCGTCGGCGTAGCCGCGCTGGTGCAGCAGGACGCCCAGGTTGTTGGCGGCGGAGCGGTCGCCCTCGGCGGTGGCGGCGCGCAGGTGGCGCTCGGCCCCGTCGAGGTCTCCGCGGCGCAGCAGCAGGGCGCCGAGCATGCTCAGGGACGCGGGGTCGCCGGACTCGGCGGCGCGGCGGCGGGCGGTCTCCAGCTCGAGGTCGCCCCCGTCCCCTGCGGACGACGGGGCGAAGGCCGAGGCCCGGGTGCCGCCTGCGGGGCCGTCCGCCCCCGGGCCGTACGCGGACGTGTCACGGCCGTCCTGATCGCTCCCGTCGCCGGGAGCTGCCACAAGCCGACGGGTCTCCAACAGCCTCGCCCTGTCCCCCATAAGTCCCATCGTCGCACTCCCGCAACCTGCGTACACCTGGAATACCGCAGCCAGTGAGGTCACTTCAGCGTTTTGTCGACTTCCCGACTTCCCGACACGGCGGTGCTCCAAACTCTAATCAAAACCCCCGCACACAACCCGCACAGACCGGCCCGCGCCGGGTCTGGACTGCTGTCCGGTCCGACCCCCGCACGAGCGCACGGCAGTCCAACGGTCGTACAGACGGCCCGCAGACGCGACAAGGCCCGGAGTCCGAGAACTCCGGGCCTTGTCCTGTGAGTAGCGGGGACAGGATTTGAACCTGCGACCTCTGGGTTATGAGCCCAGCGAGCTACCGAGCTGCTCCACCCCGCGTCGTTGTAGGTGAACCTTACCACGACGCGGGGCGGTCCCTTACTGGCTGCCCGGCTTGCCCCCGTTCCCGGCCACCGCGGCTTCGGCCTTGGCGGCGCGGTCGAGGGCGTCCTTCAGGGACTGCTGGGCCTTGCCGTACGCCGCCCAGTCCTTGGCGTCGAGCGCCTTCTGGCCCGCCTCGAAGGCGTCCTGAGCGTCCTTCAGGGCCTGCTGGACGTCGGCGTTCTGGGAGGCGGGCGGCTTGGTGGTGCCCTCGGCCGGCGGCTTGGTGCCGGGCTCGGGACTCTTCACCCCGAACACCACGTCGAGCGCCTGCGTGAGGTTGTCCTCGAAGGCGGTCTTGTCGCCGTAGGTGACCAGAACCTTCTTCAGCAGCGGGTAGTTGGTGCCGGCACCGCGGACGTACACCGGCTCGACGTAGAGCAGCCCGTCGTCGAGCGGGACGGTCAGCAGATTGCCGTACTCGATCTCGGAGTCGCCCCGCTTCAGGATATTGATCTTGTTCGCGATCTCCGGGTCGCCGTTGAACTTGCTCTGCACCTGCTGCGGACCGGAGACCGTGGTCTCCGACGGCAGCTTGAGGAGCCGGATCTTCCCGTAGTCCGGGCTCGTGGCGTTCGCGTCCACCGCCATGAACGCACCGAGGTTCTCCCGGCTCTTGGGCGTGAACGTCGTGGTGAGCGAGAAGGTCTGCGCCTTCTGGTCCGGCATCTTCATGCTCAGGTAATACGGCGGAACCGCGTTGCCCGACTTGTTCGTCGGGTCGTCCGGCACCTGCCAGCGCTCACTGCCGGTGTAGAACGTGCCCGGGTTGGTGACGTGGTAGCGGGTGAGCAGTTCACGCTGCACCTTGAACAGGTCCTGCGGGTAACGGAGATGGTCCAGCAGCCCGGAGGAGATCTGGCTCTTCGCCTTCACCGTGCCCGGGAACGCCTTCATCCAGGTCTTGAGCACCGGGTCCTCGGTGTCCCACTGGTACAGCTTCACCGTGCCGTCGTAGGCGTCGACCGTGGCCTTGACGGAATTGCGGATGTAGTTGACCTGGTTCTGCTGGGCGACCACCGCGCGCTGCCCGTTGGTCAGCGAGTCCGCGGTCGTGTCACCGAGGGTCGTACGGGACGCGTAGGGATAGCCGTTGGTCGTGGTGTAGGCGTCGACGATCCACTGGATGCGGCCGTCGACCACGGCCGGATAGGCGTCGCCGTCGATGGTCAGCCAGGGGGCGACGGCCTCCACGCGCTCCTTGGGCGTGCGGTTGTAGAGAATGCGCGAGCCGTCGCCGATGGCACCGGAGTAGAGGATCTGCGGCTCGCCGAACGCCACCGCATAGGCGGCGCGGTTGACCGGGTTCGAGAGGCTCACACCGCTCTTGCCCTCGTAGCTGTAGCTCTTCTCGCCCTGGTCGCCGGAGTAGTCCAGCTCCTTCTGCGGGCCGCCGACGATCGAGTACTGCGTCGTCTTCTCGCCGTAGTACACGCGCTGCTCGTACGGGCCGAGCTTGCCGTCCGTCGGCAGGTTCTTCTCGGTGAAGTCCGGGGCTCCGCCGTCGACGGTATTGGTGCCCTTGGCCGTGATGGCGCCGTATCCGTGGGTGTACTTGAAGTGGTCGTTGATCCAGTTGCGCTCGGGAATCCCGTTGATGTTCAGCTCGCGCAGACCGATGACCGTGTCCTGCTCCTTGCCGTCGACCTTGTAGCGGTCGACGTCCAGGGTGGACGGGAACTGGTAGTACCCGCGCACCTGCTGGAGCTGCTGGAAGGTGGGCGAGACGATGTTCGGGTCGAGCAGCCGGAGGCTGGCCGTGGAATCCGCGTCCGCGCGCAGCTTCTGCTTGTCCTTGCCGTTCAGATCGCTGCTGCCCGGATAGTCCTTCACCTGCGCGTCGTCGATGCCGTAGGCCTCACGCGTCGCGGTGATGTTCTTCTTGATGTACGGGGCTTCCTTGGCCTGCTCGTTCGGCTGGACCTGGAACTTCTGCACGATCGCCGGGTAGAGCCCGCCGATCAGCACCGCCGAGAGCACCATCAGGCCGAAGCCGATCACCGGCAGCTGCCAGGTGCGCCGCCAGAGCGTCGCGAAGAACAGCACCGCACAGATCAGCGCGATGATGAACAGGATCGTCTTGGCCGGCAGATAGGCGTTGGCGTCCACATACCGCAGACCCGTCCAGCCCTCGGTCGACTTCAGCCCGCTGGACTTCACCGCCAGCCCGTACCGGTCCAGCCAGTAGGCGACGGCCTTGAGCATCACGAAGAAGCCGAGCAGCACGGACAGATGGCCCGTGGCGGCGGCCGTGGCCCGCCCGCCGGGGCTGGTCAGCCGCAGCCCGCCGTAGAGGTAGTGCACCAGCGCGGCGGCGATCAGCGAGAGCACCGTCGCGGCAAAGCCGAAGCTCAGCAGGAAGCGGTACCAGGGCAGGTCGAAGGTGTAGAACGCGATGTCCTTGTGGAACTGCGGGTCCTTCTGCCCGAACGGCACCGCGTTCACCCACTGCAGCCACGTGCGCCACTGCCCGGCGGCGGACGCCCCGGCCACCAGGCCGACGAGCGCGGAGACCGCCAGCAGGGCCCACCGCTTGTACGGGGCGATGCTCATCCGGTAGCGGTCGAGGCTCTGCTGCTCCATCGACATCGCACTCAGCGGCGGCCGCAGCCGGTGCGCCAGCCAGATGTTGACCCCCACCGCGAGGGCCATCAGCACGCCGAAGACGGCGAACAGGCCGATCTTGGTGCCGAGGGTGGTGGTGAAGACCGAGGAATAGTCCACGGAGCGGTACCAGAGCCAGTCGGTCCAGAACCCTGCGAACATGACGAAGAGCATGGCCAGCACCGCCAGCACACCCAGGGTCGTCAGCAGGGTCCGCAGCCGTCGCGACGGCCGTCCGACTCTGATCCGTGGCCCCGTGGGGCCTCCGCCGCGGTCCGGCATCTGGAAAGCCAAGGTGCGCACCTCGAAGTTCGCTGTCGATGGAGCTGTCGATCAGGCCCAGGCGATAGTAGGACCCAGTGTGGCAACTTACCGAGGCTTTACTCGGTTCCCGATTTCGGCCCTTCTCGGTGCACGATATTGAGCATGTCCAGCAACACCGGCTCCTCGAGCCTCCCCGACCCCAGTGCTCCCATGGCCGCGAGCCCGCTGACCCGCGCCGTCCTCGAGATCGACGAATACGCCGCCACGCTCGGCTGGGACCAGCCCGCCCGGCTCTTCGCCCTCGTCGACAACGCGAAGCTGCGCTCCCAGGAGCCCGCCCTGGCCGCCCAGCTCGGCCTCGACGAGCCCACCGGCGACAACACCTCCTACACCCCCATCGAGCAGGACGAGGTGCCCCCGGGCACCCCGCTCGACAAGTTCCTCGGCACGATCGCCTGGCCGGACGCGGTGGCGGGCTGTGCCCTGACCGTGGAGCGGCAGATGCTCCCGCCGTCCGCCGAGGGCTCCGTGCCGCACGGGATGAGCGAGAAGCAGCTCGCCGCCTGGGTGGCCAGGCACCCCGACCGCCAGGAGGTCCGGATGACCGTGGCCGTGCTGCGCGACGGCGCCCGGGAGACGGCCCTGCGGCTGCGCGAGAAGGACTCCCCCAAGGAGGTCCTCACCGGCGCCGACCTGGTCCCGGGCCTGGCGGAGGCCCTGGCGGCGACGTTCGCGGAATAAGGCCTTACGGAGCAGTACCGCGCCCCGCCCCCCCGTAAGGGGCGCGGGGAACTGCGCGAGCAACCACGGACGGCTCGCCGGCGAACCGACTACCCGGCCGTGCAGCTCGGGAGGCCGGCCGAGTCCCCCTTACGGATCTTCTCCAAGGACTTGAGGGCGTCGCCTATGGTGTCGACCTTGACCAGCGTGAGACCCGACGGGGTGTCCTTGGCGGCAGCCGCACAGTTGTCGCTGGGCGTCAGGAAGTACCGGGCGCCCTTGGAGCGCGCGCCGACCGTCTTCATCTCGATGCCGCCGATCGGCCCGACCTTGCCGTTGTCGTCGATCGTGCCCGTCCCCGCGACGAACTTCCCGCCGGTCAGGTCGTCGGGGGTGAGCTTGTCGACTATGCCGAGCGCGAACATCAGGCCGGCGCTCGGCCCGCCGACGTCCGCCAGCTTGATGTTGATGCTGAACGGGAAGGTGTGGTCCGTCCCGGCCTGGATGCCCACGATGGCGCGCTTGGCGTCGTCGGGCGCCTTGGTGGTGACGAGGGAGACGGTGTCCTCCACCTTCGGCTGGCGCTTCTCCTTCTCCGCCGCGGCCGCCTCCTTGGCGGGGACGACCAGGAAGCTCACCTTCTGACCGGGCTGGTGCTTGGTGACCAGCGCGGCGACGTCGCCCGGCTCCTTGACCTCCTGGCCGTCGACCGCCTTGATCACGTCCCCCGCGTGCAACTGCCCTTCGGCGGGGCTGCCCTTGACCACGGACGAGACGATCACGCGGGTGCCGACCGGGATGCCCAGCTGCTTGAGCGCGGCCACCTTGGCGCTCTCCTGGGACTGGCTGAACTCCTCCGCCGTCTCCTGGTTGAGCTCGTCCGGGGATTTGTCGTCCGGGTAGAGCGTGCTGTGCGGGACGACGAGGTTGTCGTGGGTGAGCCAGCCGTAGAGGGCTTCGACCAGATTCATCCGGTACTGCGAGCCCGTCACCCGGACCGTGGTCATGTTGAGGTGGCCGGTGGTCGGGTACGTCTTGTGCCCGGAGATCTGCAGCACCGGCTCGCCGCCATGCTCGCCCAGCGTGTTCACCGTGGGCCCCGGGGACATCTCCGCGTAGGGCACGGGGATCAGGACGCCGACGCAGAGCAATGCGATCAGCGACAGGAGGGAGGCGAGCATCGTCGCAGTGCGGCGGGGCATGGAACGACAGTACGGGACGGGTCCGACAGTCCACTCCCGGGGCGGTCCGTCCGGGGGTGAGCAGCGCGTGAGCCCGCTCCCCTGCTCCTCAGGCCGACGGTCCGGAGCCGGACTCCGACCGCTCCATCGCCTCACGGAATCGCGCATAACCCGCCAGTTCCGAGACATCGCCGGTCTTGCGGTTCCGGGCCGCCCAGCTTCCCCACAGGGCGGCGACGACAGCCGCGGCAACGGGAATCAGCAACCACGCGAGCGCCGCCATTCCGGCCTCCGACTCCTTACACAATCGCATGACTCGATGACGAACACCGTCGAGCAAGGACGAGCTGAACCGATGAGCAGATTAGTCGTCTTCGGTCTCAACGCTTACGTCAGGGGGCCGGTTACGCAACCGGGAGCGGCCCGTATGTGACCCGATTCGGACACCGCGCAGGACGCGGCCGACCACCGCATCTCTACGACGCGCCGACCCACTCCTCGGTTCCGTCCGCGAACGTCTGGTGCTTCCAGATCGGCACCTCGCGCTTGAGGTCGTCGATGAGCCGCCGGCACGCCGCGAAGGCCTCCGCCCGGTGCGGGCAGGAGACCGCCACCACCACGGCCAGGTCGCCCACGGACAGGTCCCCCACGCGGTGCACGGCCGCCAGGGCCCGGACCGGGAAGTCCGCCGCGACCTTCTCCGCGACCCGGCGCAGCTCGTCCCCGGCCGAGGGGTGCGCGGAGTAGCCGAGCCCGGTGACGTCCGCGCCGCCGTCGTGGTCGCGCACGGTGCCCACGAACAGCGCGGTGCCGCCCGCGGCGTCGTCACCGACCGCTGCGAAGACCTCGTCCAGGGACAACGGGGTGTCCCGCACCGCCAGCAGGCGCACGGGACCGTCGGCGGCGAGCTCGCCGGGGTGATCGTGGGTCGGAGCCATACGCTCCATCGTGCCGCACACGGGCGGCCGGCCACCAATGACCGTTCGACCGGGCGTTCAACCGCTCATCCGTACGATCCACCGGGTCCGGCCGCCGGCCCGGCGTGCGCGGCTACATCCGGCGGCGCGCCTTGCGGGCCCGCCGGACCAGGGCCGCGGTGCCCAGCAGGGCGACCGTGGCGCCCGCGGCGCCCGCGGCCGTGGCGTCCTTGCGTCCCAGCCGGCGGCCGACGACCGTGTGCCTTCCCGCGGCCTCCTCCAACAGCTCCGCCAGGACCTCCTCGTTGGTCCAGCGCGGCCGCCAGCCCGCATCGTGCAGCCGGTGCCCGCTGACCACCCACGGGTGCATCGTGTACTCGAGGTCACCGGCCGGGGACGGGGTCAGGCCCAGGCGGTGCAGCCGGGAGGCGGCGCCCAGGGCGACGGCCGAGGGCAGCTCCATGCGCCGGATGCCGGTGAGCTCCTCGACCTCCTCCTGCTCCAGCCAGCCGTCGCAGCCGACCGCCAGCTCCCCCTCGGCCTTCTCCAGGGCCGCGAACTCCAGCGCGCTCACCAGGTCCTCCACGTGGCAGAACTGCCAGGTCGGCCGGGATCCGGCGACCACCAGGAGCCGGGGCGACTCGAAGTAGCGGGTCAGGGCGGTGTCGGTGCCGCCGCCGACCAGGACGGCCGGCCGCAGCACGGTGACGTTCAGGCCCGGGTGCGCCCGGGGGGCCCGTTTCGCGAGCCGCTCTATCTCCAGCAGGTCGCCCACCCCGGTGGCCTCGGCGGTGGCCCGCAGCTCCGCGTCCTCGGCGAGCGGAACGTCGTTGTCCGGGTGCGCCCCGTAGACCATGGCCGACGTGCACAGCACCACACGGTGCACACCTGCGGCGGCCGCCGCGGTGAGCACCGTCTGGGTACCGCGCACGTTGTAGGCGGTCCGGGCCGCGGCGTCGGTCTCCAGGTCCAGGTCGAGCGCGAGGTGGACCACGACGTCGGCGCCGCGCAGCTTCTCGGCGATGGCCGGGTCGCGGACGTCGAGCACGTGCCACTGCGCCTCGGTGACGTCACCGCGCCGCTCGTCGATGGCCACCACGTGCTTGATGTGCTCGGACGCGGCCAGCCGCCGCGTCAGCAGCGCACCGACACCGCGCGCGGCACCGGTGACCGCGACCACGGGTCGGCGGCCGTGCGGGGTCGTACTGTCGCGCGCGGAACCGTTTCGCGCTGCGCGAACTTCTCGGTCGGGGGAACTCACCGGGCGTCTCCAGCGGTTGTCTTCGGTACGTAAGCGCCATCACGAGTGTCATGACGCGTACGGACCAGGTGACGTCCATCCTGCCGCAGGCCCCGGGTCGGCGGAGCACCAAGCCCCGATACCGGCAGGGTGTCTACGCTGGGTGGTGTTGAAGGGCATTCGCCGCCGGTACGGAGCCGGTGGCCCTACGAGCCGAGGAAACCCGTGAGTGACACCCCATTCGGATTCGGTCTTCCGCCGGAGGAGCCGGAGGACGGCGACAACGGCAAGAAGAAGGGCGGTGGCCAGGGTGGCGGACAGGGACCCGCGAATCCCTTCGGCTTCGGCGGGCCCGCGGGCGGCGGGGACAACCCGTTCGCCGCGATGTTCGGTTCGATGAACCCGAACGACCTGGGCGCCGCCTTCCAGCAGCTCGGCCAGATGCTCTCCTACGAGGGCGGCCCGGTGAACTGGGACATGGCCAAGGACATCGCCCGCCGCACCGTCGCCCAGGGCACCGCCGACGGCACCAAGGACGCCAGCGTCTCGGCCGGCGAGCGGGCCGAGGTCGAGGAGGCCGTGCGGCTGGCCGACCTGTGGCTCGACGGCGTGACGTCGCTGCCCTCGGGCTCCGGCACCGCCGTGGCGTGGAGCCGCGCCGAGTGGGTCGAGGCGACCCTCCCGGTGTGGAAGGACCTGGTCGACCCGGTCGCCGAGCGGGTCGGCGCGGCCATGGGCGACGTGCTGCCCGAGGAGATGCAGGCCATGGCGGGCCCGCTGCTCGGCATGATGCGCAGCATGGGCGGGGCCATGTTCGGCACTCAGATCGGCCAGGCCGTGGGCGTCCTGGCGGGCGAGGTGGTCGGCTCCACCGACATCGGCCTGCCGCTCGGCCCGGCGGGCAAGGCCGCGCTGCTGCCGGTGAACATCGCCGCGTTCGGCTCCGGACTCGGCGTCCCGCAGGACCAGGTGCGCCTGTACCTGGCCCTGCGCGAGGCCGCCCACCAGCGGCTCTTCGCCCACGTGCCGTGGCTGCGCTCGCACCTGTTCGGCGCCGTCGAGGGCTATGCGCGGGGCATCAAGGTCGACACCGCGAAGCTGGAGGACGTGGTCGGCCAGCTCGACCCCACGCACCCCGAGCAGCTCCAGGACGCGCTGCAGCAGGGCATGTTCCAGCCGGAGGACAGCCCGGAGCAGAAGGCGGCCCTGGCCCGTCTGGAGACCGCTCTGGCGCTCGTCGAGGGCTGGGTCGACGCCGTCGTCCACGCCGCGGCCGCACCGCACCTGCCGTCCGCCGACGCGCTGCGCGAGACGCTGCGCAGGCGCCGTGCCACCGGCGGCCCCGCCGAGCAGACCTTCGCCACGCTGATCGGCCTGGAGCTGCGCCCCCGCAGGCTGCGGGACGCCTCCCGGCTGTGGGCCTCCCTGACGGACGCCCGCGGCGCGGACGGCCGCGACGCCCTCTGGGAGCACCCGGACATGCTGCCGACGGCGGCCGACCTGGACGACCCGGACGGCTTCGTCCACCGCGAGCACCTGGACTTCTCCGAGCTCGACAAGATGCTCGGCGAGGCCGCGGGCGGCGGCAAGGCCGGCGGCACGGGCGATGCCGGTGACGCCTCCGGCAAGGACAAGGAGAACGGCGAGGACGGCAAGGGCGGCAGCGACAAGTGAGCCTGCACGAGAACGCGGTCCGCGTGCTGAAGGAGTACGCGGACCAGCCGGATCTGCGCGGCCTCTACCTGGACCACCTGGCGGCCCATGCGGACGGCATGTGGAAGCCCTGCCAGGCGGGCCACGTCACGGCCAGCGCGCTGGTGATCGATCCGGAGCGCAGCCGGGTGCTGCTCACTCTGCACCGCAAGCTGCAGATGTGGCTGCAGATGGGCGGTCACTGCGAGCCCGGTGACACGACGCTGGAGGCGGCCGCCCTGCGGGAGGCCACCGAGGAGTCCGGCATCGCGGGCCTGACGCTGCTGCCGGGCGGCCCGGTGCGCCTGGACCGCCACCCCATCCCGGCGCCGTGCAACTGGCACCTGGACGTGCAGTACGCGGCCCTGGCGCCTCAGGACGCGGCGGCGACGATCAGCGACGAGTCGTTGGACCTGCGCTGGTTCGCCTACGACGAGGTGGGCGGGGTCGCGGACGCATCCGTGGTCCGGCTGCTGGAGCGGACGCTCGCGCGCCTGTAGGGAACAGCCGATGCGTAAGGGGCGTCCACCGAGGGTGGGCGCCCCTTACAGCATGGTCAGCGGCCGAACGGGCCGCGCCGGCCCGGCACTCCGGGCGGCGGGGGCGGACCGGGCGGCGGCACGATGCCCCCGTACGACCCTCCGCCGTGGGACCCACCGCCGTACGGGCCGGACGGCGCGGTGCCGGTGGTCTCGCCGGAGAAGTAGCCGGGCGGGGCGATGGGCGCGGCGAGGGTGGGCGCGTAGTGCAGCCCGGAGCCCTGGTCCGGGACCGGCTCCGGAACCGCCTGCGCCGGAGGCGCCGCCTCCGGCGCGGGCTGCGGCTCCTGCTCCTGTTCCTGCTCCTCGATGACCTCGCCACCGAAGTTCGTCAGCAGCGCTTCCAGCCCGCCGTCGAAGCCCTGGCCGACGGCGGCGAACCGCCA
The DNA here is from genome assembly GCF_047456005.1 of Streptoverticillium reticulum. Classification (NCBI taxonomy): domain Bacteria; kingdom Bacillati; phylum Actinomycetota; class Actinomycetes; order Kitasatosporales; family Streptomycetaceae; genus Streptomyces; species Streptoverticillium reticulum. The sequence continues at coordinate 3,008,738 of NZ_CP179755.1, forward strand.
CCCGTCCTTGCGGTAGACGTCGGCGAGCATCACGGCCCGCTCGGTGCTGAACTCTGCGCCGGTGAAGGAGTACCGGGCGATCTCCACCCCTCCCGCGGCGAGACGGATGCAGCCGGGCCCGGTCTGCGACATCAGTCCCTCGCCGTCCACGGTCGCGGTGAAGGCGAGCTTGTGGATGTGTGCCGGGATGCGGTCGAGGGAGACGTGGAACGACTCCGTGTCACCGGCCTGCGGCCCGAGTTGGCGGATGGCCCCCTCGGGCGAGGCGGGCTGGTTGTAGAAGACGAAGTACCGGTCGTCGGAGAGCCGTTCGCCGGCGTCCAGACCGAAGCAGCTGATGTCGAAGGCCACTCCGGGACCGCCCGCCTGCACCCCCACGTACAGTTCGGTCCCCGCCGTCAGGTCACTGATCCTGGCCCTGTGGCCGCGCTGGAATTCCCGGGACATGTGCGCCAGGCTACCCGCAGCCTCACTCGCTGCGGGCCGCCGGGAGATGCGGCAACCGCTCGGCGGCGACCACGCCTTCGAGGTATCCGCGGGCCCGCTCGGTGCGCGGATACGCCTCCAGGAGCCGCCAGAAGGCCGGCCCGTGCCCGGGGACGAGCAGATGCGCCAGCTCGTGCAGGAGCACGTAGTCCACCACGTACTCGGGCATCCCCTGGAGCCGGTGCGAGAGCCGGATGCTGCCCTCGGCCGGGGTGCAGGATCCCCAGCGGGTGTTCTGGTTGGTGACCCAGCGGACCGAGTCGGGGCGCGCCCGGCCGTCCAGGTACTGCTCGGACAGCCGCCCGGCGCGCTCGGCGAGCTCGGCGTCGCCGAGCATCCTCCTGCTCTCCTGCGCCGCGAGCTTGTCGAGCATGACGGTGACCCAGCGCTGCTCCTCCGCGTCCGACATCCGCGCCGGGATCAGCACCACCGTCCGGTCGCCCTCGCGGTACGCGGAGACCGTTCTGCGGCGACGAGCGCTCCGCCGGACCTCGACCGCGTGGTTCTCGGGCCCTCTGGAGTGCGGGCTCGGGGCGCTGCGCGGTGGTCTTGCGGCACTGTGCAGGGGGTCGACGGGCACGCCCCGACGTTACCCGTTGCCGGCGCACGAAGTCCTGCCCGCGGCCCGGTTGTCGGCGAAACACACCCGTAGCGCACGGCTTGTATGACAATCATCCCTGCCCTGTGGACAACTCCGCGCACCCCCTCGCCAGGACGGGCATGCTGATCCCGTCGCCGACCGGATCGGCCCGGCCCGGCGAAACCGAGGGGGAACCATGTCCGCACACCCGACGCCCACCGTCCGGGCCCGTCCCGGCTCCGCGCACCCGATGATCAAGCCTGCACTGCGGCGGGCCTGGCGCGACCGGGCCCACGTGCAGTTCGGCGTGGGCCCGGCACACGCCGTCCTCGTCGGCCCGGTCGACACCGCGACAAGCTGCTTCCTCGGCCTGCTCGACGGGACCCGCGGCCTGCCCCTGCTCCGCGAGGAGGCCCGGGGCATGGGACTGCCGGAGGGCAAGGCCGACGGCCTGGTGGAGCGGCTCGGCACAGCCGGCCTGCTCGACGATCCGCGCGGCGGCGGGGCCGGCGCGGCCGCCCTGCGCGAGCGGAGCGACGTCGACGCCCTGCAGCGGCTCCGCCCCGACCTGGCCTCGCTCTCCGTCCTCCACCACGAACCCGGCGCGGCGATGCGGCTGATGGCCGCCCGGCAGACGATGCGGGTGCAGGTGCGCGGGGCCGGCCGGGTGGGCGCAGCCGTCGCGGCCCTGCTCTCGGCCTCGGGGGTCGGGCAGGTGGACGTGATGGACGGCGGCTGCGTCGAGCCCTGGGACGTGGCGCCCGGCGGGGTGGACCCGGAGCGGACGGGCGAGCGGCGGGACTCCGCCGCCCGCCGGGCGGTCCGCCGGGCCGCGCCCCTGCCCCGCCCCCGGTCCCGCGCCGGGGGCGACGGGGACCGGGCCGCCGAGCCGCCTCTGGCACTGGTGGTGTTCGCCCCGCGCGACGGCCTCGCGGCCTACGCACCGGATCCGGCAGCGGCCGAGGAGTTCCTCTCGTCCGGTACTCCCCATATGTACGCGGGAGTTCTGGAGGCCACGGGAGTGGTGGGCCCGCTGGTGCTGCCGGGCGCGACGGCCTGCGCCGCCTGCATCGAGCTCGGCCGGGCCGAGCGGGACCCTGCATGGCCGCGGATGCTCGCCCAGTGGAGGTCGGGCCGGGGGCCGGGGGTACCGTCTTGCGACATGGCACTGGCCACGGTCGTGGCGGGGCTGACCGTGGTGCGGGCGCTGGCCTTTCTCGACGGTGGGTCCGCCGCGGGCGCGGGGGTCCGGCTGGATCTGGCACTGCCGGGTCCCGCCTGGTCACCGCGGCCTGTGGAGCCGCATCCGCGGTGTCCGTGCGGCGCAGCGGGTTCCCCCGGTCCGGGGGACGCTCCGGCCGCGGGGATGCCGCACGGGACAATGACCCGGTAACCGCCGTCCGCGGCGTGGCTGTTCAGCGAGTTGGAGGGGCGCATGTCTGATCTACCCCGCAAGGCGGTCACTCGGACCGCCAAGTTGGCCGCGCTGCCCTTGGGGTTCGCGGGGCGCACTGCGCTCGGGCTTGGCAAACGCATCGGAGGGCGGCCTGCGGAGATGATCGCCGCGGAGCTCCAGCAGCGGACGGCCGAGCAGCTCTTCGCCACCTTGGGGCAGCTCAAGGGCGGGGCCATGAAGCTCGGTCAGGCGCTGTCCGTGTTCGAGTCGGCGCTTCCGGAGCAGATAGCCGGCCCCTACCGGGCCGCGTTGACCAAGCTCCAGGAGGCCGCCCCGCCCATGCCGACGGCATCGGTGCACGCGGCCCTGGCGGAGCGGCTCGGGGAGGACTGGCGGGATCTCTTCGAGGAGTTCGAGGACCGGCCGGCGGCAGCGGCGTCGATCGGACAGGTGCACCGCGCGGTCTGGCACGACGGCCGCGAGGTCGCGGTCAAGGTGCAATATCCCGGTGCGGGTGATGCACTCCTGTCGGACTTGACGCAACTGGGCCGTTTTGCCCGGCTGCTGGGGCCGCTGATTCCCGGCATGGACATCAAGCCTCTGATCACGGAGCTGCGCGACCGGGTCGCGGAGGAGCTGGACTACGAGTTGGAGGCACGGGCGCAGAGAGCCCATGCCCGGGAGTTCTCCGGCGACGGCGATGTGGTGGTGCCCGATGTGGTCCATCACTCCGACCAAGTGCTGGTGACGGAATGGCTGGAGGGGGTGCCACTGTCGGAGGTGATAGCGAACGGCACCCAGGAGCAGCGGGACCGTGCAGGGCAGTTGCTGGCCCGGTTCCTCTTCTCCGGTGCAGCCCGCACGGGCCTGCTGCACGCCGATCCGCACCCGGGGAATTTCCGGCTGCTGACGGGGGACGCGCCGGACGGTCCGCCGGAGAAGTGGCGGCTGGGCGTGCTGGACTTCGGCACCGTCGACCGGCTTCCGCAGGGGCTCCCGGTCGAGATAGGCACGGCCCTGCGGCTGGCCCTGGACGGCGATGCGGAAGCGGTCCACGAACTGCTGCAGGACGAGGGTTTCGTCAAGCCTGAGATCGAGCTGGATCCGGCCGCGATCCTCGACTACCTGGTCCCGATCATCGAGCCCGCGCAGGTGGATGCGTTCACCTTCACCCGCGACTGGCTGCGCTCCCAGGCAACCCGCATAGCCGACCCGCGCTCCCCCGCGTACCAGCTGGCCCGGCAGCTCAACCTGCCTCCGGCCTACCTGCTGATACACCGGGTGACGATGAGCACCATCGGGGTGCTGTGCCAACTGGGCGCCACGGTACGCCTGCGCGACGAAATGGAGGCGTGGGTCCCCGGCTTCGCCATGGACACCCGCAGCGAGGAAACACCGGCCTGACGGTTTCAGGGGGGGGAGGGGTGGGGCGGGGGGGGGAGGCCCCCCGGGAGGGACGTCAACACCAACCCCCGCTCCCCTCACCACCAGGACGAGTCCAAGCGCCCTTCGATGGATCTGATGTTGGCGCGGGCACAGGCGTCGCAGAAGTAGCGGCGGGTGCCGTTCTCGACGGAGCAGGTCCAGGTCGGCGGCGTACCGTCGGCGGCGGTGCCACAGCGAGCGCACGTGAGGGGCGCGGCGGTCTCGGTGGCCTCAGGATCCAACTGCACTGGTTCATGCGTCTTCTGGTCCACCTCCCAGACGATATCCCCGCGCCCGGTCCGGAAGCGCACAACGGGGCCGGTCCCGATGGACGCTGTTGGTCTATTCGGTCTCTCGCGTGACGTCGGTCCTCATAACCCGGTTGTGGTCGTGGGGACCGACGTTTTTGCGCACGGGGGGGTGGGTGTCGATGTCGATGCAGCCGAAGGGTCCGGGGGAGATTCCGGCAGAGACGGTGCGGGTGGCTCGCGCCGCGTTCCCGAAGGGGAGCCTGGCAATCCGGGTGCGGGACGAGCTCGGGGTGCTGTTCCGTGACGAGGACTTCGCGGATCTGTTTGCTGTGCGTGGCCGGCCTGCCTGGTCTCCCGCCAGGCTGGCTCTGGTGTCGGTGCTGCAGTTCGTTGAGGGGCTGACCGACCGCCAGGCCGCGGAGGCGGTTCGGGCGCGGATCGACTACAAGTACGCGCTCGGGCTTCAACTCGACGATCCAGGCTTCGATTTCTCGGTGCTGTCGGAGTTCCGGGACCGGCTGGCCGCCTCGGACGGCGGGCGTCGGGTGCTGGATGGTGTGCTGGCCGCGGCCCGGGAGAAGGGGCTGCTCAAGAGCGCGGGCCGGGCCCGGACGGACTCCTCGCACGTGCTGTCGTCGGCACGTGACCTGCGTCGGCTGGAACTGGTGGCGGAGACGTTGCGGGCGGCGCTGAACGCTCTTGCGCAGACCGCTGGCGACTGGCTGGTGCAGGTCGCGGGGCCGGACTGGTTCCGCCACTACGCCACGCGGGCCGAGGACTCCCGGTTTCCCAAAGCCAGCGCGAAGCGAGACGAAGTGGGAGCCCGAATCGGCCGGGACGGCATGCACCTGCTCCAGGCGGTCCGCGCCGCCGATGCCCCGGCGGGACTGCACGAGCTTCAGGAAGTAGAGGCCCTGCGCCGAGTGTGGGTGCAGGAGTTCTCGGTGGTGGAGGGGGAGGTGAGGTGCAGGGACCCAAAAGACCGGCCGCCGGGCGCGATGCGCCTGGTCACCCCCTATGACCTGGACGCTCGGGTCGGTGTCAAGCGGGACACCAAGTGGGACGGGTACAAAGTCCATCTCACCGAGACCTGTGGTGAGGACGTGCCGAACCTGGTCACCAACGTGGCGACCACCGTGGCCACGGTCGCGGACAGCATGATGAACGACGAGATCCACACGTCCCTCGCGGCCAGAAATTGCCTGCCCAGCGAGCACTGGGTGGACGCCGGCTATCCCACCGCCGCCCGCGTCCTCGCCGCCCGCAACGATCACGGCGTCGAACTGCACGGGCCGCTGACCGGCAACACCTCGGCCCAGGCCAACGGCGCCTTCGGGCTGGACGCGTTCACCATCGACTGGGAACGCAGGCAGGCCACCTGCCCCAGCGGGGCCACCGCCACGCAGTGGTATCCCCGCACCGATTCAAAGGGCCTGCCGGTGATCCGTGTGCGGTTTCCCGACAGCCGCTGCGGCCCCTGCCCCGACCGGCGTTCATGCATCAAGTCGGCCTCCAGCCGCGGTCGGGAGATCATGCTGCGGCAGCACCGGGCCGAACACGACGCCATCCGCAGCATCCGCGCCGAGCAGCAGACCGACGCCTGGAAAGAGCGCTACAAGATCCGCGCCGGTGTCGAGGGCACCATCTCGCAGGCCGTCGGGCGCTGCGGCCTGCGCAGATCCCGTTACCGGGGTTTGGCGAAGACCAGTCTCCAGCACCAGTTCACCGCAGCAGCCCTCAACCTCACCCGCATCGACGCCCATCTCACCGGCACACCACGAGCCCGCACCCGCACCAGCCACTTCGCGCGACTTTGCCCCGTCGAGCTGATGCTCGACGGGGCAAAGCAGGGGCCGAATTAGCCAGCAGCGTCCCGATGGACCGGCCCCGTGAGTCGTCTCAGTGCATCACGGCCATGGCCAGAGCTCGGCGGGCGCGCAGCGAGGCGCGCTCGGCGCGGCGCTGCATCCGCCGGGCGGCGACCAGCCGGATGGCCCTGCGTTCGGACTCGGCCTCTTGCAGGCGGTCCTGCATATGGGCCCGGGCCAGGGCTTCTGGGATGAGTTGCATTTCGAGGTTCCTGTTCTGGCGCGACTTCAGCACACCGGAGGTGTCACGGACGGGGGCTTCGGAGCCGAATGGCTCGGGGGACGGGCGCTGCATCGTCGGATCCTGCTTCTTGGGGTCGTGCGTCGTGGGGCGGTCGATGGTGCCGGCGGCGTTCATGCGGCGACCGGGTTCTTGCGCGGACGGCCACGGGGCCGCTTGCGGGCGACGACCACGCCCTGGACGAAGAGCTCGCCGCCCCAGACGCCCCAGGGCTCACGGCGGTCCTGGGCGCCGGCCAGGCAGGCCTCGCGGAGCGGGCAGGTCTGGCAGAGCGACTTGGCGTACTCCACGTCGGCCGGGGACTCGGCGAAGAAGACCTCGGGGTCATAGCTGCGGCAGGGAACCGAGCCGCCGAGGTTCTCGATCGCGTCGTCGAGCTCGGTCAGGGTGGTGAGGGGGGTCAAGGTGTCCTCCGTGGGCACAGGCGGGGGGATCAAGTCGGTGGCTGACGGGGTGTGCGTGGAGATGTGCACGGTGTCGTGTGTCCTCGTCTGTTGTTCCGGCTGGTGGCCGGGCTGGTTCCCCAGGTTCGGGGGGCAAACAAAAGGGCCGCGGATCCCGGTGTGGGTTCCGCGGCCCTGGAAGGTGCCGACCTGATCTCGCCGATCAGGCTGGATCTCTCCAGGGTTCGAGCCCACGGAAGGCCCACATCGAGTCGTTCTGGTGCTGCAGGTGCAGGGATCCGGCGCCATTGGCCGCCGCCGCGAGGGCATAGGGCTTCGCCTGTGCCACCGCTGCTGCCGCTACCGCAGACGCCTGGGTCGGTCGCTCTTCGAAGAACACCGGGACGTCGGCGGACACACCGGTGCCCCGGAAGCAACCGGCGGCGGAGCCGAGCATGCTGGCGGAGCCGATCTGGCGATCGGTCATTTTGTTGCCTGCGATAAAGCTGATCATTGTCTCCGCCTCCTCTCGGCGTCTCGGGGGACCGGTGGTTACCGGTCCTGCTCTTCGGTTTCGGTCCTGCAAGTACAGCACGGACACAGCAGCTCTCGGAAGAACCGCTGTTTCCCTGCTCGGAAGGCTATGGGTATGCCCTCCGCGCGCGCAAACTATTTTTCCGGGGAGTTCTGCGACGTCGGTTCCGCCCCCGCGCACAGGGCCAGTACCTCGGCGCCGAACCTGTCCAGCTTGCGCCCTCCGACACCTGAGATGCCCGCGAGCTCCGCTTCGGTTCCCGGAACGGCCTCGGCGATCGCGAGCAGGGTCTTGTCGGTGAAGACGCAGAAGGCGGGCTGGCCCAGCTGCCGGGCCTGCTCGGCCCGCCAGTCGCGCAGCCGCTCGTAGAGCGCCTCGTCCAGCTCCGAGGGGCAGTCCTCGCAGCGCATCAGCTTGATCTCGCCCGCATCCGTCAGCGTGCGGCCGCAGACCCTGCAGCGCGCGGGCCCACGGCGTCTGCGCCGGTCGCCGCGCTCGATGCCACCCTGGACGGCCGCGGCCGCCGAGCCCGGGCGGGGCGCGGCGGAGCCCGGCCGCAGCCCGTTGAGGAAGCGGCTGGGGCGGCGCGAGGGGCGGCCGCCGGGGGTCCGGGAGAGCGCCCACGACAGGGTGAGGTGCAGCCGGGCCCGGGTGACGCCGACGTAGAGCAGGCGGCGCTCCTCCTCGATCTGCTCGTCGGTCTTGGCGTAGGTGATGGGCAGCATGCCCTCGGTGAGGCCGGCCAGGAAGACGGCGTCCCATTCGAGGCCCTTGGCGGCGTGGAGTGAGGCGAGCGTCACACCCTCGACGGTGGGTGCGTGCTGGGCACTCGCCCGCTCGTCCAGTTCGGCGACGAGATCGGCGAGGGTGGCCTGCGGCCGGGCCCGGGCGAAGTCCTCGGCGAGCCGTACCAGGGCGGCCAGGGACTCCCAGCGGTCGCGCACGGCGCCGGATCCGGCGGGCGGTTCGGGCGACCAGCCGCGGGTGCCCAGCACGGCGCGCACCTGGGAGGGGAGGTCGTCGGCGTCGGCGAGCTGGGGGTCGGCGTGGCTGCCGGCACGGGCGGCGCCGCGCAGCAGCAGCCCGGCCTCGCGGACCTCGGGGCGCTCGAAGAACCGCTCGGCGCCGCGCAGCTGGTAGGGCACCCCGGCGTCGGCGAGGGCCTGCTCGTAGACCTCGGACTGGGCGTTGATCCGGTAGAGGACGGCGATCTCGCTCGCGGACACGCCGGAGTCGAGGAGCTCGCGGATGCGCCGGGCGGTGCCCTCGGCCTCGGCGGGCTCGTCGGCGAACTCGGCGTAGCGCGGCTCGGGACCGGGCGGGCGCTGGGAGATCAGCTCCAGCCGGTGCTCGGCGGCCCTGCCGCGGGCCTGGGAGAGCAGGCCGTTGGCCAGGTGGACCACCTGAGGGGTGGAGCGGTAGTCCCGGACGAGTCTGATGACGGTCGCCTGCGGGTGGCGGGTGCGGAAGTCGAGCAGGTGGTCGGGGGTGGCGCCGGTGAAGGAGTAGATGGTCTGGCTGGCGTCGCCGACGACGCAGAGGTTGTCGCGGTCGCCCAGCCACAGCTCCAGGAGCCGCTGCTGGAGGGGGCTGACGTCCTGGTACTCGTCGACGACGAAGTGCTGGTACTGGCGGCGGACAGTTTCGGCGATGTCGTGGCGGTCCTGGAGGACGCCGACGGTGAGGAGCAGGACGTCCTCGAAGTCGATCACTCCGCGGTCGCGCTTGAGCTGTTCGTACATCCCGTAGACGCGGGCGGTCTCGGCCGGGTCGCGCGGGACCTCGCGGCCGGCCTTGGCGGCGGCGGCCGGGTAGTCCTCGGGGACGGTCTGGGTGACCTTCGCCCATTCGATCTCCGCCGTCACGTCGCGCAGCTCGTTGCGGTCGAGGCGGATGCGGCAGCGGGCGGCTGCTTCGGCGACGACCTGGATCTTGCGCTCGACGAGGCGCGGCAGTTCGCCGCCGACGGCCTTCGGCCAGAAGTACTGCAGCTGGCGCAGGGCCGCCGAGTGGAAGGTGCGGGCCTGGACGCCGCCCGCGCCGAGCTGGCGCAGCCGGCCGCGCATCTCCCCCGCGGCGCGGTTGGTGAAGGTGACGGCGAGCACACTGGCGGGCTGGAGGACTCCGGAGCGGACGCCGTAGGCGATGCGGTGGGTGATCGCCCGGGTCTTGCCCGTGCCGGCTCCGGCCAGGACGCACACCGGCCCGTTCAGGGCCATGGCCACCTCGCGCTGCTCCGGGTCGAGCCCGTCGAGCACTGCGTCGGCGGAGGCCGGCACCTGGGGGAAGAGGGAGGAGTGCGTTGCTGCTGTCACCCCGCCATGCTGCCAGGTCCCCGGAGGCGACCGGGAACGTTGTCCACAGCCGGGGCCGTGCGGTCGTATTAATGCGGGAGTTCACGGGAGTGGCCCCGGCGGGAATGTCACGCGGCGGACGCACGTTCTACCCGCGGAGCATCACCCACCCCTAAGGAGCCCCGATGTCCGCCGTGACGATGTACAGCACCACCTGGTGCGGTTACTGCCGCCGTCTGAAGAGCCAGATGGACCGCGAGGGAATCGCGTACACCGAGGTGAACATCGAGCTCGACCCCGAGGCGGCCGCCTTCGTGGAGAAGGCCAACGGGGGCAACCAGACCGTCCCGACCGTGCTCTTCCCGAACGGCACGACGCTCACCAACCCCTCTCTGGCCCAGGTCAAGCAGACCCTGGGCGCCTGATCCGGGCAATCGGGCCGGAGAAGGTCGAAGCGGTCGGCCGGGTGCCGGGCCGTCCCGCCGTGGGCGGGGGCCCGGCACGGGCACGGTGGTCAGGGCTTCGCCCCGGTATTCAGCTCGCCGGCAGCGGCTCGCCGAACCAGAGTTCGATGAGCCGGGCCGCGATGGAGATGCCGGTGGGCGGCAGGACCTCGCCCGAGGCGAACGCGGCCCGCAGTTCGTCCCGCGAGAACCAGCGCGCCTCGTGGATCTCCTCGCCGTCCACCTGGATGTCCGACGACGTGGCGCGGGCCATGAAGCCCAGCATCAGGCTGGACGGGAACGGCCAGGGCTGGCTGGCGACGTACTCCACGTCGCCGACCACGACGCCGGCCTCCTCGGCGACCTCGCGGCGCACGGCCTGCTCGATGGACTCGCCCGGCTCGACGAAGCCCGCGAGCGTCGAGAAGCGGCCCTCCGGCCAGTGCATCTGCCGGCCCAGCAGGGCCCGGTCCTTCTCGTCCGTCACCAGCATGATCACGGCCGGGTCGGTCCGCGGGTAGTGCTCGGCGCCGCAGGCCGGGCAGCGGCGGATGTGGCCGGCGGCCGCGATCACCGTGCGCTCGCCGCAGCGGGAGCAGAAGCGGTGCAGCCGCTGCCAGTTCTCCAGGGCCACCGCGTGCACCATCAGGCCCGCGTCGCGCGGCGAGAGCAGCAGTCCCGCCTCGCGCAGCCCGGCGGGCCGAGCCGACTGGTCCATCCGGCCCGGCAGCGCGTCCTTCTGCAGGGCGAAGTAGGCGACGCCGTCGGCGTCCTCTCCCAGGAAGTAGCGGTGCGTCTCGGTGACGGGCGCCTCGAAGGCGGGCGTCATCACCAGCTCGGTGCGGCCGTCGGGGGTGTCGTCGATCAGTGCCTGCCCGCCGGAGACCACGAAGACCCGCGTCGACGGGTGGCTCCACGCCGCGGACAGCCACGCCTCGTCCAGGCGGTGGTGCGCGGCGCGGTCGATGCCGCTCGTGTCGCTGAGCGTGATGGGCCGGGTTGCTGCGAGGTCGGTCCAGGTGGTCACGGCTGCTTCCAACTCCCCCTGCGAATGGTGATGATGGTGCGTCATGGGCGCGGTTCCGGATCCGCCGGTCAGGCCCGGCCGGTGCGCCCGGTCGCGGCGAGCTCGCCCCACAGGTGGGCGGCGGTCTCGACGCCCTTCATGAGGAGATCCAGCTCGACCTTCTCGTTCGGCGCGTGCCAGCCGTCCGACGGCACGGAGATGCCGAGGAACAGCACGGGCGCGCCGAGCACGTCCTGCAGATCGGCGGCGGGGCCCGAGCCGCCCTCCCGCGTGTAACGGATCTTCTGCCCGAAGGCCTTGCCCATGGCCCGGACGACGGCCTGCAGCGCCGGGTGGTCCAGGGGCGTCAGGCAGGGGCGGGTCGCGCCCCAGAAGGTCACCTCGTGCCGGACGCCCTCGGGCAGCCGGTCCGCCACCCAGGCGCCCAGGGACCGCTCGATGAGCTCCACGTCCTGCCCGGCGACGAGCCGGAAGGAGAGCTTCAGCTGGGCGGAGGAGGGGACGATCGTCTTGCCGCCGGGGCCCTGGTAGCCGCCGCCGATGCCGTTGACCTCGGCGGTGGGCCGGGCCCAGATGCGCTCGAGGGTGCTGTAGCCCGCCTCGCCGAGGGTGCCGTGCGAGTGGGCCGTGCGCAGCCACTGCTGCTCGTCGAAGGGCAGTTCCGCGAAGAGTTCGCGCTCGGCGTCGGTGAGTTCGGCGATGCCGTCGTAGAAGCCGGGGATCGTCACGCGGTGCTGCTCGTCGTGCAGCGCGGCGGCCAGGCGGGCGGCCTCCATGGCCGGGTTGGGGACGGCGCCGCCGAACGAGCCGGAGTGGATGTCCTGGTCGGGGCCGTACAGGTCGATCTGGCAGTCGGTGAGCCCGCGCATGCCCGTGCACACGGTCGGGGTGTCCTCGGACCACATGCCGGTGTCGGAGACGATCACGGCGTCGCAGGCGAGGCGGTCGGCGTGGGCGCGCACGAGGCCGGGGAAGTGCGGCGAACCGGACTCCTCCTCGCCTTCGATCAGCAGCTTGAGGTTGACCGCCGGGGCGGTGCGGCCGGTGGCCGCGAGGTGGGCCCGGACGCCCAGGGTGTGGAAGAAGACCTGGCCCTTGTCGTCGGCCGCGCCGCGCGCGTACAGCCGGCCGTCCTTCACGACCGGCTCGAACGGCTCGGTGTGCCAGCCGTCCTCGCGGGCGGCGGGCTGGACGTCGTGGTGGCCGTAGACCAGGACGGTCGGTGCGTCCGCCTCCCCGGAGGGCCACTCGGCGAAGACCGCCGGGGCGCCGTCCGTCTCCCAGACCTCGGCGGTCGGGAAGCCGGTCTCCTTGAGCTTCGCCTGCAGCCATTCGGCGCTGCGGCGCACGTCGGACGCGCGGCCGGGGTCCGCCGACACGGAGGGGATGCGCAGCCACTCGACGAGGTCGCCGAGGAACGCGGCGCGGTGGCCTTCGATCCAGGTGCGGACGGCGCTGTCCGGGGTGTTGCTCATGGCCTCGAGCCTAGCCGGATACGGGGTGTGACCGGGACCGGGTTCCGTCATGATCCCTCCCCCGGTTCCGCCTCCGGTTCCCCGCCGAGGAGGATGCGCTCCAGCGCCGCCCGGTCCGGCAGGTCCGTGGGGTGCACGGTCTCGCCGTCGCGGACGTGGACGAAGGCCGCGGTGACGGCGGACAGGGGCAGGCCGCAGCGTTCCGCCCAGGCCAGGCGGTAGATCGCGAGCTGGAGGGGATCGGCGAGGGTTCGGTCGCGGGCGGTCTTCCAGTCGACGATCTCGTAGCCCTCGCCGTCCGGGGCGCGGTAGACGGCGTCGATCCTGCCGCGGACCGGCCGGCCGGCGAGGGTGAGCTGGAAGGGCACCTCGACGCGGTGCGGGACGCGGCGGGCGTAGGGGGTGCGCTCGAAGGCCTCCTTGAGCGCGGCCAGGTCGCGCTCGTCGGCGATCTCCGTGCCGTCCTCCTCGCCCGGCAGGTCGTCCGGGTCGTGGAGGGGGAGGGGCAGGGGGACGGCGTCGAAGCGGGACTCCACCCAGGCGTGGAAGCGGGTGCCGCGGCGGGCGGCGGGCTGCGGGGCGCGCGGCATGGGGCGCGCCAGGTCGCGGGCGAAGGCGTCCGGGTCCGCGGCGAGCTGCATCAGCTGGGTGGCGGTGAGGCTCGCGGGCAGGGCGACGTCACGGACCGTGGCGCGGGCGCGGCGGAGCTCGCCGGCGAGCGCGTCGAGGTCGCGGTCCCAGGAGGTGACGGTGCGCGCCTCCTCGGGGAGGAGCTGCTCTGCCGCGGGGGCGGGGCGGGGGGCCGGTACCCGGGGGCGGGTGGTGGGCAGGGAGTCCCAGTCCCAGTCCTCGTCCTCGCCGAGGGGGGCGTCGTCCGCCGGTTCCTCGTCGTCCTCGGGCGGAGGGGGCCAGTCCGGGTCGTAAGCGGGCAGGGCTGCGGGCAGGGCTTCGGGATGCTGCGGCTCGGCCTCCAGGCGCGCCAAGTGGGCCGTGACCGCGTCCGCCGCGGCCCGGCGGCGGGCCAGGGAGGCGGGGTCCAGCGGGAGCGGCCAGAGCTGGTCGGCCGCGGCCGCCTGCAGGGCCGGGTTCTCCGCGCCCTCCTCGGGGGCGTCCGCCCAGGCCTCGATCTCGCCGTGGCCCTCCTCGCAGTGGGCGCGCAGGGCCTCCAGGAACGCGGACGGGCCCCGCGGGCGCTTCTGGTCCGGGCCCCACCAGTGGCCCGAGGCGAGCAGGAGGGAGCGGGGGCGGGTGAAGGTGACGTAGCCCAGGCGGAGTTCCTCGATGCGCTGGTGCTCCTTCATGGCGGCCTTGAAGGAGGCCAGGCCCTTGCTGTCCCAGGAGTCCACGCCGGGCAGGGTGTCCGCGTCGCCGCGCAGGGCGTGCGGCAGCACCCGGGGCTGGGCGGTCCAGGACTCGCGGGCCTGTTCGCTGGGGAACTGCTTGGCGACGAGGCCGGGGACGGCCACGACGTCCCACTCCAGGCCCTTGGACTTGTGCGCGGTGAGGATCTTGACGGTGTTCTCGCCGCCGGGGAGCGAGCTGTCCAGGCCCTTCTCGTACTGCATGGCGGTGCGCAGGAAGCCGAGGAAGGCGAGCAGGGTCGTCCCGCCGTCCAGGGCGGCGAAGTTCGCGGCGATGTCGAGGAACTGGGTGAGCGTCTCGCGGCGGCGGGCGGCCAGCGCGTGGGGGGAGGCGGAGAGCTCGACCTCCAGGCCCGTGGTGGCCAGGATGCGGTGGAGGACGTCCATCAGCGGGTCGGCCAACGAGCGCCGCAGGTCGCGAAGTTCGGCGGCGAGGCGGGCGAAGCGGATGCGGGCCTCGGGCGAGAAGGGGAGGCCGTCGTCGGTGGCGTCGGTGGTGAGGAAGGTGTCGAGGGCGTCGGCCAGCGAGATCGTCTCGGCCGGGTCCACTCCTTCGACGGCCTCGGCGAGGCGCCGCCCGGGGTCGGCCCCCGCGGCCCCGTAGGGCACCAGGGTGCGGGCGCGGCGGCCGAGGAGGGCCAGGTCGCGGGGGCCGATGCGCCAGCGCGGGCCGGTGAGCAGGCGGACGAGGGAGGCGTTGGCCGTGGGGTCCTGGAGGACCTCGCAGACGGCGACGAGGTCGGCGATCTCCGGCAGGTGCAGCAGGCCGGACAGGCCGACGACCTCGACGGGCACGTCCCGCGCGACGAGCGCGCCCTGGATGCGGGCGAAGTCCGAGGCGGTGCGGCAGAGCACGGCGATCTCGCCGGGCGGGGTGCCGGTGCGCACGAGGTGGGCGAGGGAGTCGGCGAGCCAGTCCAGCTCCTCGGCGTGGGTGGGCAGCAGGGCGCAGCGGACGACGCCGTCGTGCTCGGCGCCGGGGGCGGGGCGCAGGGCCTCGACGCCCTCGTGCCGGGTGCGGAGTTCGGCGGCGAGGTGGTTGGCGAGGCGGAGCAGGCGGCCGCCGCTGCGGCGGTTCTCGCCGAGCGCGTGGCGCCGGGCGGGGCTGCCGTCGGCGTGCGGGAAGTGGCGCGGGAAGTCGTCGAGGTTGGCGACGGAGGCGCCGCGCCAGCCGTAGATGGCCTGGCAGGGGTCGCCGACGGCGGTGACGGGGTGTCCGGTGCCGCCGCCGAACAGCCCGGCGAGCAGCTTCCGTTGGGCGACGGAGGTGTCCTGGTACTCGTCGAGGAGGACGACGGCGAACTCCTCGCGCAGGATGCGGCCCACTTCGGGCCTGCCGAGGGCGAGTTCGGCGGAGAGGGCGATCTGGTCGCCGAAGTCGAGCAGGTCGCGGCGGCGCTTCTCCTCTCTGTACGTCCGGACGAGGCCGAGGAGTTCGCGGCGGGCGCGGGCGGCCTCGGGGACCTTGCGCAGGTCGGCGTTGGTGAGCCGGGCGCCTTCCAGGGCGGCGAGCAGCTCGGTGTCGTGGGCGTGCAGGCGGGCGGGAGGCACGAGGTGCTCGCTGAGCTCGGCGTCGAGGGCCAGCAGGTCGGAGACGAGGTCGCCGAAGGAGCGGGTGAGCGCGGGGTGGGGGCCCGGGGAGGAGTGCAGGACGCGGGCGGCGAGCTGGTACCGCGTGGCGTCGGCGAGGAGGCGGGCGGAGGGCTCCAGGCCGATGCGCAGGCCGTGTTCCTTCAGCAGCCGGCCGGCGAAGGCGTGGTAGGTGGAGATCTGCGGCTCGCCCGCGGCCCGGTCGGGGTCGTCGTCGTACGCATCGGTGATACCGGCCTGCGCGAGGGCCTTGCGGACGCGCTCGGCGAGCTCCCCGGCCGCCTTGTTGGTGAAGGTCAGGCCGAGGACCCGCTCGGGGGCGACCTGGCCCGTGCCGACGAGCCAGACCACGCGCGCGGCCATCACCGTGGTCTTGCCGGATCCGGCTCCGGCCACGATGACCTGCGGGGCGGGCGGCGCGGTGATGCAGGCCGTCTGCTCCGGGGTGAAGGGGATGCCGAGGAGCTCCTTGAGCTGCTCGGGGTCGGTCAGGCGCGGGGTCACACCGGAAACGCTAAGGGCGGCCACTGACAACGGGCGCTGACCAGGCGTTTCCTGCTCACTCCACGACATGGCGGCCCTCCGGGCGTGCCGTGCACGAGGCGCGGAAGGTGCAGTGGGTGCAGTGCTGGCCGGGGCGCGGGGAGAACCGTTCCTCGAGGACGCGGCGGGCGGCCGCGGCCAGCAGGTCTCCGATCCACTGCCCCTCCCCCAGCGGCTCCTGGGCCTGCACCTTGGGCAGGGCGTCGCCGCCGTCCTTCTTCGCCGCGCCCTGGCGCAGCTGGACGAGCTCGGCGCCGCCCGGCTCCGGCCGCGCGCCGTCGAACAGCTCGTCCACGGCGCCCTGTTCGACGGCCAGCTGGTAGACGGCGAGCTGCGGGTGGCGCTCGACGTCGCCCGCGGAGACCGTGCCCTTGCCGGTCTTGAAGTCGACGACGTACGCGCGGCCCTGGCCGTCGCGCTCGACGCGGTCCATGGAGCCGCGGATGCGCACGAGGTGGTCGTCGGCCTTGAGTATGACGTCGAAGGGGTGCTCGGTGGCGACGGCGCCGCGGCCGCCGCGTTCCAGGACGTGCCAGCGCAGGAAGCGTTCGAGGGCGGCGCGGGCGTTCTCCTTCTCCTGCAGCGACTTCCAGGGGGCGTCGAAGGCGAGCGCGTCCCAGACGGACTCCAGGCGTTCCATCAGGACGGCGAGGTCGGCGGGGGTGCGGCCGGAGGCGACCTCGTCGGCGAGGACGTGCACGACGTTGCCGAAGCCCTGGGCGGCGGTGGCGGGGGCGTCCGCCTTGACCTCGCGGCCCAGGAACCACTGGAGCGAGCAGGTGCCCTCCAGTTGTCCGAGTGCGGAGCCGGAGAGGGCGACGGGGCGCTCCGGGTCGCGCAGCGGCACCTCGCTGTGGGTGGCCTCGGCCAGGCCCCACCAGCGGTAGGGGTGGGCTGCGGGGACCAGCGGCTTGCCCTCCTCGTCGCGCAGGGCGGCGAGCCGTGCGAGCCGTTCGGCGGCGGCGGCGCGCAGGGCGGCGGATGCGGCGGGGTCGACGGTGGTGGCGCGCAGTTCGGCGACGAGGGCGGCGACGGCGAGGGGGCGGCGGGGCCGCTGGGTGACGTCGACGGGGGTGGTGCCGAGTTCGGTGAGGAAGCGGGAGGGCTGGTCGCCGTCCTCGGCGGCGGCCTTGACGGCGGTGACGACCAGGCGGTCGCGGGCGCGGGTGGCGGCCACGTAGAACAGGCGGCGCTCCTCGGCCAGCAGGGCGCCGGGGGTGAGCGGTTCGGCGAGGCCGTCGCGGCCGATGCGGTCGGCCTCCAGGAGCGAGCCGCGGCGGCGCAGGTCGGGCCAGAGGCCTTCCTGGACTCCGGCGACGACGACGAGGCGCCACTCCAGGCCCTTGGAGCGGTGCGCGGTCATCAGGCGCACGGCGTCGGGGCGGGCGGGGCGGCGGGTGAGGGTGTCGGCGGCGATGTCCTGGGCGTCGAGCTCGTCGAGGAGGTTGAGGGCGCCGCGGCCGCCGGTGCGGGCCTCGGCGCGGGCGGCGGTCTCGAACAGGGCGCAGACCGCGTCGAGATCGCGGTCGGCGTTGCGGCCGGCGGCGCCGCCGCGGTGGGCGGCGCGTTCGAGGCGCTGGGGCCAGGGGGTGCCGTTCCACAGGGCCCACAGGGCGTCCTCGGCGGTGGCGCCGTCGGCGAGCAGGGCGCGGGCGCTCTGCAGGAGGGCGGCCAGGCGCTGGGCGCCGCGGGCGTAGGAGGGGTCGTGGGCGGCGAGGCGTTCCGGTGCGGCGAGGGCCTCGGCGACGAGTTCGTCGGAGGGGCGGGGGACGGTCCGGCCGGCGGCCCGTTCCTCGTCGCGCAGGGCGCGGCCGAGCCGGCGCAGGTCGGCGGCGTCCATGCCGCCGAGGGGGGAGGCGAGGAGGGCGAGGGCGGTCTCGGCGTCGAGCCAGGGGGTGTCCTCCTCCGTGGGGAGGACGGATTCAGCGACGGTGCGCAGGGCGGTCAGCAGGGGGGCGACGGCCGGTTCGTGCCGCAGGGGCAGGTCGTCGCCGTCGACCTCGACCGGTACGCCCGCGGAGGTGAGGGCGCGGCGCAGGGACGGCAGGGAGCGGGAGCCGGCCCGGACCAGGACGGCCATGTCCTGCCAGGGAACGTCGTCCTCGAGGTGGGCGCGGCGCAGGATGTCGGCGATGTTGTCGGTCTCGGCGCCCTGGGTCGGGTAGGTGTATGCCTCCACCCGGCCGCCGGGGCGGACGGCGGTGAGCTCGCGGTGGGCGCGGACGGCGTCGGCGGGCAGGCGGGTGAGCGGCATGCGGCGGGTGAGCTGCCGGGTGGCCGCGAGCAGGTTCGCGCCGGAGCGGCGGGAGACGGTCAGGACCTCGACGGGGGCGCGGGTGCCGTCGGGGCGGGCGAAGGTGCGGGGGAAGTCGAGGATGCCGCCGACGTCGGCGCCGCGGAAGGCGTAGATCGACTGGTCGGGGTCGCCGAAGGCCATGAGTGTCCGTCCGCCGCCGGCGAGGGCGCGCAGCAGGCGCACCTGGGAGGCGTCCGTGTCCTGGTACTCGTCGACGAAGACCGCGTCGTAGCGGCCGGCGAGCTCCGCGGCCGTCTCCGGGCGCTCGGCGAGCAGCACGGCGCGGTGGACGAGTTCGGCGTAGTCGAGCACCCCGTAGGCGTCGAGGACGTCCAGGTACTCGGCCATGAAGGAGGCGGCGGCCCGCCAGTCGGGGCGCCCGGTGCGGGCGGCGAAGGCGCCGAGCGTGCCGGGTCCCAGGCCGAGTTCGCGGCTGCGGGCGAGGACGGCGCGCACCTCGTCGGCGAAGCCGCGGGTGGTCAGGCAGGCGCGCAGTTCGTCGGGCCAGCGCACGGCGGCGCGGCCCGCGCGCTCCAGTTCGGCCTGGCCGGCGAGCAGTTCGCGCACGACGACGTCCTGCTCGGGGCCGGACAGCAGCCGCAGCGGGTCGGCGAAGAGGTCCGCGTCCTGGTGGGCGCGGACGAGGGCGTAGCAGTACGAGTGGAAGGTGGTCGCCTGCGGGGCCGCGGCGGCGCCCATGCGGGCCGCCATCCGGTCGCGCAGTTCGACGGCCGCCTTGCGGCCGAAGGTCAGGACGAGCACCCGCTCCGGGTCGGTGCCGCGCCGCACGCGCTCGGCCACGGCCTCGACGAGCGTGGTGGTCTTCCCCGTGCCCGGCCCGGCGAGCACCAGCAGCGGGCCGTCCCGGTGGTCAACCACGGCGCGCTGCCGTGCGTCCAGCTCAGGAGGAACCACGGGTCCCGGCCGGGTGCGCACCAGACGGTAGGCGCCCTGGGCGGGCTGCCGTGCCTGGTGGGCATGCGGTGAGCGGGAAGGCGGGGAGAGACTCACGTGGGGTGCCGGTCCTGGTGGTGTTGCGGGGGTGGGTGCGACGCGGTCCTCGACGCTACGCCAGGAGGCCGCCGGGGCGCAGGGCGTCCGGGGAGCCTCCGCACGCCCGTCGCGGCCTCATCCGTTCGGGTGCTGCCCCGGGACCACGGGCCCGCGGACGGTGCGCGCGGCCCCGCCGCGCGGCCCGGCTCACGTGTGCGGAGTCACATCGCCGTCCCAGCGCGCCCGGGCCATCGCCAGGCGCGGCACGTGTCCCTCGGCCTGCCGGCCCGCCTCGCGCAGCGGGGTGCCCTCGGCGCGGTAGTGGGCGAGGGCGCGCAGCTCGTGGCCGGGCAGCAGCACCCCGTCGGCGCGGACGACCCGCCACCACGGCACCGCGCCCCCGTAGAGCGCCATGACCCGCCCGACCTGGCGCGGCCCGCCCTCGCCGAGCCACTCGGCGACGTCCCCGTACGTCATCACCCGGCCGGGCGGAATCAGCTCGGCCACGGCCAGCACCCGCTCGGCATACTCGGGCAGGGTCTCCGGAAGCTCGCTCACGCGGCCCATCCTGCCGCACCCCGCCGACAACGCCCCGGGCGGACGATCACTCAGAGTGCAGTACCGCAGCGCAGGGCGTACGATCCGGAGTCCGCGCCCGCGAAATGCACCCTGATGCCCTGTTGCCCGGCCGGGCCGTGCCACCATCTTCCGGGCGGTGACTGGTGATACGAGACCAAGAAGAAGACAAGGACGAGCAACAGGGCGCGCAGCCTCGCGACGAGGCCCGCGCCCCCGGCGCGCTGCCCCCTTCCGGGGACGGCGGCTCGTACACGTACGAAGGCGGCGAGGTCCACATCGACAAGGTCTCCGGCGACGAGCCCCTGCTCCCCGCCCGCGTCCACCGCCCCGCCGACCTGGTCCGGCTCTTCCTGGGCATCCTCGGCATCGCGCTCGTGCTCGCCCTGGCCGTCTTCGCCCACTTCACCACCGCCGGGCTGGAGCGGGACATCGGCGAGAGCACCGGCCGGGCCCCCCAGCTGCTGGCGAACTTCGCGGGGCTCGCGGCCAACATCGCCATCTTCATCGTGCCCGTCGCGTTCGCCATCGAGCGGCTGATCAAACGGGACGGGCTGCGCATCGCCGACGGCGTGCTGGCCGCCGTCCTCGCGCACGGCGTCTCGCTGGCCACCGACCTGTGGGTCGCCCAGGGCGCGCCCGCCTCGATCCGCGGGGCGCTCACCCAGACCTCGCCGACCGGCGGCGCCACCGACCCGGTGCACGGCTACCTGGCGCCCGTCATCGCCTACATGACGGCCGTCGGCATGTCCCGCCGCCCGCGCTGGCGGGTGGCCATGTGGGCGGTGCTGCTGCTGGACGCCTTCGCCGTGCTGGTGAACGGCTACACCACACCGTTCTCCATCGTCACCACGGTGCTGATCGGCTGGACCGTGGCCTACGGCACGCTCTACGCGGTCGGCTCGCCGAACGTGAGACCGACCGGTCAGCATCTGCTCGCCGGGCTGCGGCGCGTGGGCTTCAACCCCGTCACCGCCCTGCGCACCGAGGACCCGGAGGACACCGAGCACCACGACCGGGGCCGCCGCTACATCGTCACCCTGGAGGACGGCCCACCGCTCGACGTCACCGTCGTCGACCGCGAACAGCAGGCGCAGGGCTTCTTCTACCGCGTCTGGCAGCGCCTCGCCCTGCGCGGCATCACGCAGCGTCGCAGCCTGCAGTCGCTGCGCCAGGCCCTGGAGCAGGAGGCCCTGCTGGCCTACGCGGCCATCGCCGCGGGCGCCAACGCGCCCCGGCTGATCGCCACCTCCGAGCTCGGCCCGGACGCCGTGATGCTCGTCTACGAGCACATCGGCGGCCGCACCCTGGACGCCATCCCGGACGAGGAGATCACCGACGAGCTGACGGCAGGCGCGTGGCAGCAGGTGCAGGCCCTGCAGTCGCGGCGCATCGCCCACCGGCGCCTCGACGGCGACGCCCTGCTGGTGGATCGTTCCGGCAATGTCGTCCTGACCGATCTGCGCGGCGGCGAGATCGCCGCGGGCGACTTGGTCCTGCGGATGGACATCGCCCAGCTGCTCACCACGCTCGGCCTGCGGGTCGGTGCCGAACGGGCCGTGGCCTCGGCCGTGGCCGTGCTGGGCCCCGACGCGGTCGCCGACAGCCTCCCTCTGCTCCAGCCGATCGCCCTCACCCGCTCCAGCCGGGCCACCCTCCGCCAGCTCGCCCGCGAGCGCGCACAGCGCGAGCGGGACGCGGTGCTGGAGGCCTCGCGCATCGAGAAGGAGCACCGAGCACGCGAACGCGCGGAGAAGGGCACGGACGTCAACGAGCGCAAGGCGCTCAAGGCGGAGAAGAAGGCGGAGAAGCAGGCGCTCGACGTGGCGGCCGAGGAGGCCCGCGAGGAGGACCTGCTCGCGCAGATCCGCCGGCAGGTCCTGCTGATCCGCCCGCAGGCGCCGATAGAGCCGGTGCGCCTGGAGCGCATCAAGCCGCGCACCCTCATCAGCTCCATCGCGGGTGCCTTCGCCGCGTACTTCCTGCTCTCGCAGCTCGCACACGTCAAACTTGGCGACCTGGTCGCACACGCCAACTGGTACTGGGTGCTGGCCGCCGCGGCCTTCTCCGCCCTGAGCTACTTCGCGGCCGCGATGAGCCTGCTGGGCTTCGTTCCGGAGAAGGTGCCCTTCGGCCGCACGGTCGTCGCCCAGGTCGCCGGCTCGTTCGTCAAACTGGTCGCCCCCGCCGCAGTGGGCGGTGTCGCCCTGAACACGCGCTTCCTGCAGCGCGCGGGGCTGCGGCCGGGGCTCGCCGTGGCGAGCGTGGGAGCGTCGCAGCTGTTCGGTCTGGCGAGCCACATCATCCTGCTGCTGACGTTCGGCTACATCACCGGCACCGAGAACACCTCGTCGCCGCTCCCCCCGTCCCGCACAGTCATCGGCGGCCTGCTCACGGCAGCGGTACTGGTCCTGGTCGTGACGGCCATCCCGTTCCTGCGGAAGTTCGTCTCCACGCGCGTGCGCTCGCTCTTCGCGGGCGTGGTGCCGCGCATGCTCGACCTGCTGCAGCGGCCGCGGAAGCTGCTCAACGGCATCGGCGGCATGCTGCTGCTGACGGCCACGTTCGTGCTGTGCCTGGACACCTCGATCCGGGCGTTCGGCGGGGACATGAGCTACGCGAGCGTGGCCGTGGTCTTCCTCGCGGGCAACGCGCTGGGGTCGGCGGCGCCGACGCCGGGCGGCGTGGGCGCGGTGGAAGGTGTCCTCATCGGTGCGCTGACCCTGGCCGGGCTGCCCGCGGAGACGGCCGCGCCGGCCGTCCTGCTGTTCCGCCTGATGACGTTCTGGCTGCCGGTGCTGCCGGGGTGGCTGTGCTTCAACCAGCTGACGCGGAAGGGTGCCATTTAGCCTCCGGCTCGGTTCGGGTACGGGTCGGGTGCGGGTCGGCTGTGGCTGGTCGCGCAGTTCCCCGCGCCCCTTCGGGGCGGGGATCCACCTTGCATATGCGAGCCTCATCGCCATACCGTGCCGCATATGCGCACGTACACCATCGGCCAGGCGGCTCGGCTGCTCGGCGTCAGCCCGGACACGGTGCGGCGCTGGGCCGACGCGGGACGCATACCGACACAGCGTGATGAGTCGGGCAAAAGACTCATCGAGGGTGAGCAGTTGGCGGCCTACTCGGTCTCCCTCGCCTCCGAGGCGAACAGCGAGGACGAGGCGCCGTACACCACCGCGCGCAACGCCTTCCCCGGCATCATCACCGCCGTCAAGCTCGGCGACGTCGCCGCCCAGGTGGAGATCCAGGCCGGCCCGCACCGCCTGGTCTCCCTCCTCACCCGCGAGGCCGTGGAGGAACTGGGCCTGGCCGTCGGCATGGAGGCCGTCGCCCGCGTCAAAGCCACCAACGTGCACATCGACCGCGCCTGACCGGGGGGACACCATGAACCGCACGCTCACCCGCACCGCCCTCGCAGCAGCCCTCGCCCTCCCCCTGGCAGCCTGCAGCAGCACCGGCGGCAAAAGCACGAGCACCATCACCGTCCTCGCGGCAGCCTCCCTCACCGACGTCTTCAAGCAGGCAGGGGCCGCGTACGAGAAGGAGCACCCGGACACCGAGGTGAAGTTCTCCTTCGCCGGCTCCCAGGAACTGGCCGCCCAGGTCCGCCAGGGCGCACCGGCCGACGCCCTGGTGACCGCCGACACCAAGACGATGGACGACCTCAAGGCGCAGGCCGGAACCCCCGCGGTCATCGCGAAGAACCGCCTCACCATCGCCACGGCCCCGCACAACCCCCGGCACGTCCAAGGCCTCACGGACCTCTCGCAAACCGGCCTCAAGGTCGTCCTGGCAGCACCCGAGGTCCCCGCGGGCCGCTACAGCAAGAAGATCCTGGACCAGCAGCACCTCTCCGTGAAGCCGGTCTCCCAGGAGCCCAGCGTCCGGGCCGTGCTCAGCAAGGTCTCCCTCGGCGAGGCGGACGCCGGCATCGTGTACGTGACCGACGCGACCGCGGCCAAGGGCAAGGTGGGCACCGTCGCGATCCCCGACGCCCAGAACGCGGTGGCCAGTTACCCGGCGGCAACGCTCAAGAGCTCCAAGCACACCGAAGCCGCAGCAGACTTCGTCAAGTGGCTGAGCTCTGCCGAGGCTCAGAAACTGCTCGCATCCGCGGGCTTCCAGAAGCCGTGAAGAAGAGAATCCCCCTCCCCCTGGGCATACCGGCCGCACTCGCGGTGACGTTTCTCCTCCTCCCCCTGGCGGGCGTCATCGCCCACGCCCCCTGGAACACGCTCCCCTCCCGCCTCGCCTCTCACGAAGTGACCCAGGCCCTCACCCTCTCCCTCCTCGTCTCGGGCTGGGCCCTGCTGATCGCCCTGCTCCTGGGCGTCCCGCTGGCCTGGCTGCTGGCCCGCACGGAGTTCCCGGGCAAGTCACTGGTGCGCTGCCTGGTCATGCTCCCGATGGTGCTGCCCCCGACCGTGGCAGGCGTAACGCTCCTCCAGGCCTACGGCCGCCACGGCATCCTGGGCCCGGCACTGGCGCATTACGGCATCACTCTCCCCTTCTCCACCGCAGGCGCAGTCCTGGCCTCGGCCTTCGTGGCCATGCCCTTCCTCGTCATCAGCCTCGAAGGAGCCCTCGCCGGCCTGCACCCCCGCTACGAGGAAACGGCAACGTCCCTGGGAGCAGCGCCACTTCGCGTCTTCCGCACGATCACGCTCCCCATGGTCCTCCCGGGCCTGATCGCAGGAGCGGCCCTCTCCTGGGCCCGAGCCCTGGGCGAGTTCGGCGCCACGATCACCTTCGCGGGCAACCTCCCCGGAACAACGCAAACCCTCCCCCTCCAGGTCTACCTACTCCTCCAGGACGACCCGGAGGGCGCAACAGCCGTATCTCTCCTCCTGCTTGCGATAGCAACGGCAATCCTCATCAGCCTCCGCGGCAGCTGGCTGAACCCGCAGACGCCGACGAAGGCCGGGCGGGGCCGGGGGGCCGGGGAGGGCCCGGCAAGGGGCGTAAAGCCGTATTTGCGGCCAAGTACGGGGTACACAACACGCGGAACGGCAACGGCCGCAAATACAGCAGCCCCGGAGGGCCCTCCCCGGCCCCCCGGCCCCGCCCCCACCCCGCACCCGCTGCGCACCACGGTGACCGGCGCGGTAGAAGCAACGCTCAACGCCCCCGCGGGCACAACGATCGCGGTAGTAGGCCCGAACGGCGCAGGCAAGACAACGCTGCTCCGCGCCCTCCTCGGCCTGACGACCCGGGCAACGGCCCCCACCCTGACCCTGGGCACCGTGGACGTGTCCGCGGTGCCCCCGCACCACCGCCGCATCGCCTGGGTCCCCCAGGACGGCGCCCTCTTCCCCCACCTGAACGCCCTCGCCAACACCGCATACGGCCTCCGCGCCCAGGGCACCCCCCGTGCCGAGGCCCACCGCGAGGCCCGGCAATGGCTGGACCGCCTCGGCGTCGGCGCCCTGGCCCACCACCGCCCCGGCCGGCTCAGCGGCGGCCAGGCCCAGCGCGTGGCCCTGGCCCGCGCCCTGGCCGCGCGCCCCCACCTGCTCCTCCTGGACGAACCCCTCGCCGCCCTCGACCAGTCGACCCGCACCCACGTGCGCCACACCCTGCGCACCCACCTCGCGGACTTCCCGGGCGTGTGCCTCCTCGTCACCCACGACCCGGTGGAAGCCGTGTCGCTCGCGAGCCACGTCCTCGTCCTGGAGAACGGCCTCACCGTCCAGTACGCCACTCCCACCGACCTCACCCGCCGCCCCCGCTCCCCCTGGGTGGCCCGCATGCTGGGCCGCAACGCCTGGCCCGGCAGCACCACTCCGGAGGGCACCGTGCTCCTGGAGGACGGCGCACGCCTCACGACGGCCGAAGCCGCACCGCCCGCGACCCCCGGCCTCGCGGTCGTCCCCCCCGAAGCGGTGTCCCTGCACACCACCCGCCCCACCGGCAGCCCCCGCAACATCTGGCAGGGCAAGGTCCGCGAGATCACGGCCCAGGGCGGCCGCCTCCGCGTCCTGGTCGAGGGCACGGACGGAGCCCCGGAGACCGTCGCCGAGATCACCCCGTCGGCCGCGGCGGACCTCGCCCTGGCCGAGGGCACCCCGGTCTGGACGAGCATCAAGGCCACAGAAGCCACGTTCGTCCCCCTGTAACCGCAGTCCCCCTGTAACCCGTACGCCCCGCACCACGCGCGCCCCGGCGGCACCCCGCAGACGATGGCAGTCCGTCGACGTCAGCCCCGGGAGGCACCGCCGTGCCGAGAGCCACGAGAGCCGCGAAGGCCACAGGACCCGCACAATCCATACGAACCGGCGCCCTGCTCTCGGCCGCCCTGCTGACGATCACGACGGCAGCCGCAACAGGCTGCACCCACACAGGCCGCCCCCAGGCGGCCGCCTCGGCCCCCGGCCCCGCGGGCGGCACCCGCAGCGCCCAGGACCCCAAGTTGGACTGGAAGACGTGCCCGCCCCCGAGCGCCGCCGAGGACAACGGCGGGGCGGCCAGGACCCCGGGCCGCGACTGGGAGTGCGCAACCCTGCGCGCGCCCCTGGACTACGCGCACCCCGACGGCGAGAAGATCGGCATCGCCATGATCCGGGCGAAGGCCACCGACCCCGCGCACCGCATCGGTTCGCTCGTCTTCAACTTCGGCGGCCCGGGCGGCTCGGGCGTCACCACCCTCCCCGCGTTCGCGGAGGACTACCGGAATCTGCGCACCCGTTACGACCTGGTGAGCTTCGACCCCCGCGGGGTAGGCCGCAGCACCGGCGTCCGCTGCCTGGACGACAAGGAGCTGGACGCGTACTACGCGGCGGACTCCGCACCGGCGACCAAGGCCGAACAGACGGCCCTCGTCGGCCGCGTCGAGGCCTACGCGGCCGCCTGCCGTCAGCACTCCGGAAAGGTCCTCCCGTACGTCGGGACGACGAACGCCGCCCGCGACATGGACCTGATGCGGCAGGCGCTCGGCGACGACAAACTGCACTACTTCGGCGTCTCCTACGGGACCGAACTGGGCGGCGTCTACGCCCACTTGTACCCCAAGAACGTCGGACGGGCGCTCCTCGACGCGGTGGTCGACCCGTCGAGCGACCCGGTACAGAGCGCCCTCGCCCAGGCCCGCGGCTTCCAGCTGGCCCTCGGCAACTACATGACGGCGTGCCCGCAGACCTCCGACAACTGCCCGACGGAACGCTCGATCACCGACCTCCTCGACCGGCTCGGCAAGCAGCCGATCCCGGCAGCGGGCGGCACCGGCACCGGCTCCCCCACGGGCGGCACCGGCGGAGCCGGCGGCCGCGAGCTGACGCGGTCGCTGGCGACGAGCGGCATCGCCCAGGCCCTGTACTCCAAGGACTTCTGGGAGTACCTCACCGAGGGCGTCGAGGACGCCGAGAACGGCGACGGAAGGATCCTGCTCTCCCTCGCGGACTCCATGAACGGCCGTGGCCAGGACGGCCATTACAGCTCGCTCCAGGCCTCCCTCAACGCGGTCACCTGCGCGGACTTCGCCCAGCGCTACACGGCGGAGGACATCGAGCCGAGGGTGGCGGAGTTCCGCAGGGCGTCGTCGGTCTTCGGGGACTTCATGGCGTGGAGCCTCCTGCAGTGCACCGGCTGGCCCGTCAAGGGCGAGTGGCAGACGCCGGACGTGAGCGCCAAGGGTGCCGCACCCATGCTCGTGGTCGGCAACACCGGTGACCCGGCGACCCCTTATGAGGGAGCGCGCACGATGGCGCGGGAGCTGGGCGAGGGCGTCGGAATCGAGATGACATACCGGGGGCAGGGGCACGGCGCGTACGACAGCGGCAACCCCTGCGTCAAAGGTGCGGCAGACGCGTATCTCCTGGACGGTAAGGTCCCGGAGCCCAACAAGGTGTGTTCATAGCACCCATAGCAGATCACACCGGTAATACGAACTGCACCGGCTCGAATGTCAGTGGCCCGCACTACGATCGCCCGCACAGAAGTTCCGTACGCGGACGGCGCGTTGCGGACCGAGCACGGGGCGGGGGGATCGAAGTGTCGAACGACAGCAGTACGTTACGGACCACCGCCGGGCGCACCGGCGGCCCCGGCCGCAGGGCCCGGGTGTTCACCGGCGCCCTGGCCATCGCGGCCCTGCTGGCCGCCCTGATGGCGTTCTGGCAGGCGGAGTTCGGACCGCCGGCGAGGTCCTCGTACTGCTGGGGCACCTGGCCGGAGGACGGCGGCCCGTTCCGCAGCGGCGACCACGACCGCTCGGCGCAGGAGAGCGCCCCCGCCCCCGGGCGCCCGTACGGCACGTGCACGCTGAGCTGGCGCGGCGGCCGGGGCGCCGGGGCGTACCGGCAGCGGCTCGACGTGCGGTACGGGACGGGCCCGCGGGAGGCGGAGGCCCGCCGCGCCTGGCTCTCGGGGCTGCTGGTGGGAGGGGACAGTGCGCTTCCGGACGGCCTGCCCGGCTTCGTGGCCGCCGGCTCCGGCACGCTGGTGCTGCCCCCGTCGTGCGACGTGGACGGCCGCCCGTCGGTCGTGACGGTGACGAGCTCGTTCCGCGACGCGAACGGGGCGGACGGGTCGGGCAGGACGGACGGAACAGACGGGGCGGACGCGGCCGGGCCGGGCGGCGCCGACCGTCCCGGCTTCCCGGACGACTCCTCCCCCGCCCGCACGGGCAGCCTGCTGGTGGACGCGGCCAACAGGGCGGTGAGGGCGTCGCGTTGCGCCCCGATGCCGGTCGTGCAGCCGCAGCACGCGCCGCCCAGCTGGGTGCGGGTGTCGGCCGGCGGCCCGGCGGAGCAGTGCGCGATACCGGGGCTGACGGTGGCGGCTGCGGACTCCGTCCGGCTGACGGACACGGTGGGCAGCGTCGGGGACGACTTCCAGACGTGTGCGGTCGCCGCCGACGACCGGTGGGCGGCACGCTTCGCCATGATCGCCCGGCCGCGGGTCGTCGCCCTCTTCGACGGCCTCGCCGGGGACGGCCCGCCCGCGCCGGGGTGGCGTGCGCACGGCCGGATCGAGGCGTCCGGCGCGCTGGTACAGGCGGACTGCGCGGGCCGTCCGACGGTCTTCACCATGCGGACCGGTCCCGGCCGTTCGCGCACCCGCCTCGACGACGCGCGCGCGGTGTTCCCGGACTTCGTCGATGCGGTGGGCCGGCGCATCGGGTGCGCGTCGCTGCACACGGGCCGTACCGGGCACGTGGAGTGACGGCGGGAGCGGACCAGGGCGTGTCCGATGGGTCAGTGCGGGCCCCGCGGCGTCCGGTGCTGGGGGAGGTAGCTGGGGGAGCGTCGCGGGGCCCGCGCTGACCCATCGGACACGCCCTGTGCCCCGCCGCGCTCCCCCGCGCGCGCCTGTACCCCGAGTCCGGGGCGGGCGATTCCTCCGTAGAGTCGGTGAAATGAGTACCGCACGGCCCAGGGCCACCGCCCTCGCCTCCGCCGCCCTCGCGCTCGTCCTGACCGCCACCGCCACCGCGTGCGGCGGGAGCAGCGGCGATGCCGGGTCCGGCGCCGACGCCAAGCAGTCGTCCGCGGGCGGCGCCGCCCTGCGCTGGACGGCCTGCGACGCCCCCACGGCTGCCCAGGGCGGCGGCAGGGCGCCCGGCAAGGGGTGGGAGTGCGCAAAGCTGCCCGTACCGCTGGACTATGCGAAGCCGGACGGGGAGCGGATCGACCTCGCCCTGATCCGGGCCAGGGCACTGGACGCCAAGCACCGCATCGGCTCTCTGGTGTTCAACTTCGGCGGCCCGGGCGGCTCGGGGGTCGCGACGCTGCCGAGCCTCGCCGACAGCTACGCCAAACTCCGGCAGCGCTACGACCTGGTGAGCTTCGACCCGCGCGGCGTCGGCGAGAGCGCGGGCGTGCGGTGCCAGAGCGACAAGGAGACGGACGCGGCCAACGAGATCGACGCGACGCCGGGGGACGATGCCGCGGTCCGCACGTACCTGGCGGCGAACAAGGCCTACATCGACGCGTGCGCCAAGAACTCCGGCAAGGTCCTGCCGTACGTGGACACCGTCAGCGCCGCCCGGGACATGGACCGGATCCGGGCCTCCGTGGGCGACGACAAGCTGCACTACTTCGGCATCTCCTACGGCACCGAACTCGGCGGGGTCTACGCCCACTTGTATCCGCAGAACGTCGGACGCGCGGTGCTGGACGCGGTCGTCGACCCCACGCAGGACCCCCTGCAGGGCAACCTCGCCCAGTCCAAGGGGTTCCAACTCGCCCTAGACGACTACGAGAAGGACTGCTCCTCCCGGTCGTCGCCCTGCCCCGGCATGGACGACATCACCGCGCTGCTCAAGCGGCTCGACACGCAGCCGCTGCCGACGGCGCAGGGGCGCAGGCTCACCCAGGACGAGGCGGTCAACGGCATCGCCGCCGCGCTCTACACCAAGGACACGTGGAAATACCTCACGGCCGGTCTGGAGGAGGCCCTGCAGAAGGGCACCGGCAACACCCTGCTGCTGCTCTTCGACTCGATCAACGGCCGCTCGCCCGACGGCCACTACTCCAACCTCCAGCCGGCCAACCGGGCCGTGTCCTGCGCGGACGAGGAGCAGCGCTACACGGTCGACGACGTGAAGGCGCACCTGGCCGAATTCCGGGCTGCCTCACCGGTGTTCGGGGAGTCGGCGGCATGGTCGCTGATCTCGTGCACCGGGTGGCCGGTGAAGGGGAAGACGAAGGCGCCGGAGGTCGGCGCGAAGGGCGCGGCGCCGATCGTGGTGATCGGCAACACCGGGGACCCGGCGACCCCGTACGCCGGTGCGGGACGGATGGCCTCGGCGCTCGGCTCCGGGGTGGGCGTCGAGGTGACGTACCGGGGCGAGGGTCACGGGGCGTACAACACGGGGGACCCGTGCATGACGCGGCTGGTTGACGCGTATCTGCTGGAGGGGACGGTGCCGGGGCAGGGGGTGACGTGCGGGTAGTCGGTGGCTTGTCGCGCAGTTCCCCGTGCCCCTTACGGGGCACCTGGGTGATCGCGCCCCGAAGGGGCGCGGGGAACTGCGCGAGCAACCACGACGAGCCCGCAGTTGACACACCGCGGCCTAATACACCGGCTTCTCCGGTTCGATCTGGTTGACCCAGCCGATGACGCCGCCGCCCACGTGGACCGCGTCGGCGAACCCGGCGGACTTCAGGACCGCCAGGACTTCCGCGGAGCGGACACCCGTCTTGCAGTGCAGGACGATCCGCTTGTCCTGCGGCAGGTCCTGGAGGGCGGTGCCCATCAGGAACTCGTTCTTCGGGACGAGGCGCGCACCGGGGATGGAGACGATCTCGTACTCGTTCGGCTCGCGGACGTCGATGATGTCGATGTTCTCGCCGTCGTCGATCCACTCCTTGAGCTGCTTCGGCGTGATCGTCGAACCCGCAGCGGCCTCCTGGGCCTCCTCGGAGACGACGCCGCAGAACGCCTCGTAGTCGATCAGTTCCCTGACGGTCGCGTTGGGGCCGCAGACCGCGCAGTCGGGGTCCTTGCGGACCTTGACCTGCCGGTAGGTCATCTCCAGTGCGTCGTAGATCATCAGGCGGCCGACCAGCGGATCGCCGATCCCGGCGAGCAGCTTGATGGCCTCGTTGACCTGGATCGAGCCGATCGAGGCGCACAGCACGCCGAGCACGCCGCCCTCGGCGCAGGAGGGGACCATGCCGGGCGGCGGGGGCTCGGGGTAGAGGCAGCGGTAGCAGGGGCCGTGCTCGGACCAGAACACCGAGGCCTGGCCGTCGAAGCGGTAGATCGAACCCCACACGTACGGCTTGCCCAGCAGCACGCACGCGTCGTTGACCAGGTAGCGGGTGGCGAAGTTGTCCGTGCCGTCCACGATCAGGTCGTACTGGGAGAAGATGTCCATGACGTTGTCCGCCTCCAGGCGGCCTTCATGGAGCACCACGTTCACATACGGGTTGATGCCCAGCACGCTCTCGCGTGCGGAGACGGCCTTGGGGCGGCCGATGTCGGACTGGGAGTGGATGATCTGGCGCTGCAGGTTCGACTCGTCGACCTCGTCGAACTCCACGATGCCCAGCGTGCCCACGCCCGCCGCCGCCAGGTACATCAGCGCGGGCGAGCCGAGACCGCCCGCCCCCACGCACAGCACCTTGGCATTCTTCAAGCGCTTCTGCCCCGCCATCCCCACATCCGGGATGATCAGGTGACGCGAATACCTGCGAACCTCGTCAACGCTGAGCTCGGCAGCCGGCTCAACCAAAGGTGGCAGCGACACGGGAACTCCGTAGGTCGGTCGGACATGCGGCTACGTCCCCGCGGACGCGGGGCGTACGTTCCCGTAACACTGCCACGCCCGGTCTCATTCCGAGACACCAGGTCCGATGCGCGAGACGAACTCGTCCCAGTAGCCGGGCAGGGACTCCCAGGGGTCCACGCGCACGAAGGTCAGCGGGGCCGCCCGCCCCGAGCGGCCCGCCCGGTGGGCCCGGCCCGTCCGGCTCGCGTGGTTCGTGCGGTCCGTGAAGAAGACCGTGCCCGCGCCCTGCCAACGGGCTATCCGCATCGCCTCGTCCAGGTGCGACCGGGGCACCCCGTACACGAGGTGGCAGAAGCGCTCGGGCGGATGGTCGGCGGTCCACTCGGCGACCTGCGACCAGCGGTAGCCGGACCAGGAGCCCGCGAAGGTCACCAACTGGTCGGCGAGGGAGACGTATCCGGGACAGGGGTGGGTGCCCTGGAGCAGGACGAGGTGGGTGCCGTCGCGCAGCGTGCGCAGGGCGCCGGCGGCGCGGCGGGTCTCCTTCAGGCCCGCCGCGTCGGCCGGGCAGCGGCCCAGCGCGAATCCGTCGACCTTGTACCAGTTGAGGAAGCGCTGTGCGTCCGACAGGAGTTCACCGAGGGGACGCGTGCCGGAGGCCAGATCCAGGTGGCCGAGGAGCCGCACGCCCGCCTCCCGCAGCGGGGCCGCCGCCGCGCGCCAGCACGGGTCCGGTCGGCTGCCGGGGCCGCCGCCCGCGCCCCCGAGCACCACCCAGTCCAGCGGCAGGCCGGCGCGCTGCAGGCCGCCCCACTCGGCGGGCGCGACCAGCGGGTGCGCGAAGCCGGGGACGCCCAGCCGCAGCGGGGCCTTGCCGGTGGCCAGGAAACGGCGGTGCCCGGAGGTCAGATGCGACACGCGGCCTCCATCCAGATGTCGGCCAGCGACTCCTCCAGGCCGATCCGGGGGCGCCAGCCCAGCCGGTCGCGGGCGGTGCGCACGTCGGCCTGCTGCCAGGCGCCGCAGCCGTCCGGGTAGGGGTAGGCGGGCGGGCTGCCCAGGTGCGGGTCGTCCAGTTCGTGCAGGGCGCCGCCGAAGCCCGCCACCCGGGCCAGCAGGGTGGCCGCGTCCCGCAGCCGCACCGCGCGGCCGGTACCGATGTTGACGGCGCCCTGGGCGGCGGACAGGGAGGCGGCGTGCACGGCGCGGGCGATGTCGCGCACATCGACGAAGTCCCGCTGCACGCCCAGGCCGGTGAGCTTGAGCTCGTTGTCCCCGTTCTGCATGGCGCGCCGCATGGCCTCGGCGAGCCGGCCCAGCGGGGAGCCGGCCGGGGTGCCGGGGCCGACCGGCGAGAAGACCCGGAGCACGATGGCGTCCAGGCCGGAGCCCAGCACCAGTTCGGTGGCGGCGAGCTTGCTGACGCCGTACGGGCCGCCCGGGCGCGGGACGGCGTCCTCCGCGGTGGAGGAGCCGGGCTGGGAGGGCCCGTACTCGGAGGAGCAGCCCAGCTGGACCAGGCGGGCGCCGCACCCGCTGCGGCGCAGCGACTCGCAGACGGTGGCGACGGCGACGGTGTTGTGGCGGGCCAGTTCGCGGGCCCCGCCGCGGGTGGCGCCGGCGCAGTTGATGACGACGCCGGGATGCACGGCGTTGAGGAAGCGGGTGAGCGCTCCGGGGCTGCCGCTGGCCAGGTCGAAGCGGACGTCCGCGTCGTCGCCGCGGCCGAGTGCGGTGAGCTGGACGGCGGGGTCGGCGAGCAGCCGGTCGGCCACGAAACGGCCGAGGTAGCCGTTGGCACCGAGCAACAGGACCCTCATCGGTGTTGCCCTCGCTCTCGCGCGCTGCGGTGGGGGTGGACGGTCATGTTCCTTGCTCCTCTGAGTGGACGGAGGCCCGGGACAGGGCGGGGACGGCGTGGACCAGCAGGGCGAGGGCCGGCAGGACGCACGCGACGAGCGGTATGGCGACGGGCGTGCAAGCGCCGGCCGCCCAGCGCACCGGCCATCCGAGGGCGTCACAGCCCGGCAGGCGCGCGGCGAGGAGTGCGCACAGCGGTACGGCCTGGGCCGCACCGGCTGCGAGGGTGGCGTGGAGGGCCGCCCGGGTCTGCCCGTACGAGGCGAGCAGGCGGGCGAGGAAGAGCAGCCCGCCGAGGGCGGCGACGAGGGTGTAGGCGGGGACGGGTGCGGGGACGGCCGGCCCCGCGGTCCCGTCGGGCAGGGCCGAGCGGGCCGACCACAGGAAGAGCAGCAGCGTGCCGAGGTGGAGCACGACGGCCGTCAGCAGTGCGGGCCGTACGCGGGCGCCGAACTCCTTCAGGCTGCGGCTGGTCCGCACGGCCCGGCGGGCCCGGCCGGCGAACCAGTGGGCGCAGCAGGCCGCGGGCACGACGGCGCACGCGAGGGCGAGCCCGGCGGGTGCGGCAGCGGCGAG
Organism: Streptoverticillium reticulum; assembly: GCF_047456005.1. Classification (NCBI taxonomy): domain Bacteria; kingdom Bacillati; phylum Actinomycetota; class Actinomycetes; order Kitasatosporales; family Streptomycetaceae; genus Streptomyces; species Streptoverticillium reticulum. The sequence continues at coordinate 3,043,109 of NZ_CP179755.1, forward strand.
CAGGGCGTGCACGGCGGTGCCGCGTCCGCCGTGCAGCAGCACGGTGAGCGCGCGGTCGCCGGCGAGCCCGGAGGCGAGCAGCCACAGCGAGGCCGGGGTGACGCCTGCGCCCCGGCCGCGGCGCAGGGCCGCGCACCGGCCGCGCGGGTGTTCCCGTGCGGCCGGTGGTTCCGCGTCCGGGGCGTCCGGGCCCGGCTGTTCGCCGTGCTCCACGCGCGCGTGGAGCTCCTCCGCCAGGGAGAAGACGTCGCGGTGCCGGTACTCGGCTGCCTCGCGGTCGCCGATGCCGCGCACCTCCAGGCCCGCGGCGATCTCCCAGGGGTCGACGGCACCGGCGCACAGGGCGCGGTGCCGCTGGAGGAGCGTCTTCACCGGGTCGGCCGGTGCGTCGGCTATGCCGACGGGGGTGGGAGCGCTCCCGTCGCGGAGCGAGGTGGTCATGAGCGGCCCGCCCAGGTGGGCGAGGCGGAGCGGGGGGAGCGGGTGAGCGGCGGCTGATCGCCGGCGGCGTGGGCGAAGGGGACCGACGGGTCCGCGGCGGGGTGCTGGACCGGGGTGCGGGAGAGGACTTCGAGGTAGAGGGCGCCGAAGGCGGCGACGTTCTGTTCGTCGGTGAAGAGTTCCAGCGCCCGGGCGCGGGCGGCGGCGCCCAGCCGGGCCCGGCGCGCGGGGTCGTGCAGCAGGGCGAGGCAGGCCTCGGCGAGGGCGCCGGGGTCGCGCGGGGGGACGACCAGGCCGGTGCCGCCGATGACTTCGCGGACGGCGCCGGTGTCCGGGGAGACGGTGGCGCGGCCGCAGAACATGGCCTCCGCGAGGGCGGCGGGGAAGCCGTCGGCCGTGCCGGCCAGGAGCACCACGGCGGCCGTCGCGAAGACGTCGGGGCCGCCGTTCCTGCCGTGGGTGACGCCCTCGGCGGCCGGTGCGTCCTCCGCCGGGTCGCCGACGACGTGCAGCCGGACGCCCGGTTCGGCCTCGCGCAGGGCGGCGAGAGCCTCCCACAGGCGGGGTTCGGGCGGGCCGCCGACCCAGACCAGGGCGGGGGTGTCGCCGCCGGGGTCGGGTGCGCCCTCGCCGACCTCCTCGTAGAGGCTCGCGTCCATGCCGGGGTAGACCGTGCGCAGCCGGGTCCGGTCGGCGCCGCAGCGCTCCTGCCAGCGGCGGGCCTGTCCGTCGCCGGAGGTGACGAGCGCGGCCCGGTCGTAGACGTGGGCGGCGAGCAGCCGGTGGAAGGAGGCCAGCAGGGTGCGGACGGACGGGGAGGGGCCGGCGGGGCCGTCGAGGTAGTACTCGCGGAGGCCGACCTCGTACTCGGTGACGAGCAGGGGGGTGCCGAAGAAGCGTTTGGCCAGCAGGCCCGGGAGGGCGGCGGGCCCGGCGGAGGTGGCGTGGCAGAGGTCGACGCCGGACAGGCCGCGGTCGCCGTCGGCGGTGCCGTACCAGTCGAGGGAGAGCGGTCTGAGGGCGCGCTCCAGGAGGCCGGAGACGGCGAGCAGGTCGGTGACGCGGGCCCCGTAGGCGGCGGGTTGTGCGCCGGGCGCGCGGCAGGCGTTCTCCAGGGCTCGCAGGGCCTGTTCGGAGCGGAGGGCGGCGGCGAGCCCGCCCTCGTCGCGGGCGAGGTCGGCGAGGCCGCCCAGGCCATCGGCGAAACGGTACGCCTGGTCGCCCGGCAGGGTGATCGCCGCCGCCAGGTCGCCGAAGTGGGCGCCGAAGCGCCGCCGCTGCTCGCGGCCGTACGCGCCGTAGGCGCGCCCGGCGCACCCCGGCGCGGGGCCGCCCCACAGGGGTGCCGCTCTGACCCGCCGGACGTTGCCCGGCAGCGCGTGCCAACCGCTGTCCTCCTGACGGGCGCTGCGGCTCAGTGCGTAGAGCTCGAAGTCGTGCTGGCCGAGTCCCCGGACCAGCCGGTCGCACCACTCCCCGCCGTCGCCCGCGGCATACGGATACCCGCCCTCGGAAAGCAGTCCCACACGCACGTGCGCACCCCCGCCTCTCCTTCGTGGCCCTGTCGGAAGCCACCGCCGAACGGCAGCGGGAGCACGCTATGCGGGCTGCACGGTGGCGCGATGGACGGTTGTCCGTCGCGCCACCGGAAGGGGTGAACGGGAGTGACTTTCGGGCAGACGGGACGTTATGGCGCGCTATGCGGGTGCGCCCTGCAGAGCCGTCCCGTCCTCGGTGCCGAGCCGGGGCACGGCGGCCAGCAGACCTCGGGTGTAGGCGTGCCGGGGGTGCTCGTAGACGGCGTCGGCCGGGCCCTCCTCGACGATCCGGCCGCCCTGCATCACGACCAGCCGGTCGCTGACCTGACGGACCACGGCGAGGTCGTGCGCGATGAAGACCAGTGCCAGACCGAGGTCGCGCTGCAACTCGCCCAGCAGGCGCACGACCTGAGCCTGTGTCGTCACGTCGAGCGCGGAGACGGGTTCGTCGCAGACGATCAGCTTCGGCTCGGGGGCGAGGGCCCGGGCGATGCCCACGCGCTGCCGCTGTCCGCCGCTGAACTCGTGCGGATAGCGGTGGTAGGCGTCCGGGTCGAGCCCGACGCGCTCGAGGAGTTCGCGGACGCGCGCCACGATGGAGGTGTCGTCGAGCTTCCCGGCGGCGCGGAGCGGGTCGGCGATGGACTCGCCGATGCTGCGGCGGGGGTTGAGCGAGGAGACCGGGTCCTGGAAGACCATCTGCAGTTCGCTGCGGAAGGGGCGCAGTTCGCGCTCCTTGAGGCCGCCGATGGCGCGGCCCCGGTAGCGCAGTTCGCCGCCGGTGGGCTCCAGCAGGCGCACCAGCATCCGCCCGAGCGTGGTCTTGCCGCTGCCGGACTCGCCGACGACGCCGACCGTCTCGCCGGCCCGCACGGTCAGCGTGGCGTCGTCGACGGCGGTCACGGCGTGCCGACCGCGCCCGAACTCCCGGCGCAGGCCGGTGGCTTCGAGGAGGACGGAGTCGTCGGTGGCCGGAACCGGTTCCACCGATCGGCGGACGTTTACCGATGTTGCCCGCGCAGCGCCAGTCGGGGCAACCGCGTCGGCCCGCGTTTCCGGCCGGGGGTCCGGGGGTTGTCCCCCGCGAGAATGCTGCACCCGCGGGACGGCCGCCAACAGGGCGCGCGTATACGGTTCGCGCGGTGTCTCCAGCACGTCGCGCACCGGTCCGTGCTCGACGGCCCGCCCGTCCTTCATCACGAGCAGGTCGTCGACGCTGCCTGCGGCCACGCCCAGGTCGTGGGTGACCAGGATCAGGCCCATGCCGGTCTCGGCCCGCAACTCGCCCAGCAGGCCGAGGACCTGGGCCTGGACGGTGACGTCCAGGGCGGTGGTGGGCTCGTCGGCGACGAGCAGCCGGGGCTCGCAGGCGAGGGCCATGGCGATGAGGGCGCGCTGGCGCATGCCGCCGCTGAACTCGTGCGGTCGGGAGCGGGCGCGGCGGGCCGCGTCCGGGATGCCGACCCGGTCGAGCACCTCGGCGGCGCGCTCGCGGGCGGCGCGGCGCGAGGCCCCGGGCCGGTGGGCCCGGTACACCTCGGCGATCTGGTCGCCGACGGCCTGGTAGGGGTCGAGCGAGGACAGCGGGTCCTGGAAGACCATGGCGGCGGCGCCGCCGCGGATGCGGCGCAGTCCGGCCTCGTCCGCGGCCTGCACGTCGTGGCCGGCGACCTGCACGGACCCGGTGACCTGCGCCCCGGTGCCGCGGTGCAGGCCCAGCAGGGCGTAGGCGGCGGTGCTCTTGCCGGAGCCGGACTCGCCGACGATGCCGAGCGCGCCGCCGGGCGCGAGCGCGAAGGAGAGCCCGTCCACGGCCCGGACGGCGGCGCCCCCGGTGGGGAAGGTGACGGAGAGGTCCGTCACGGAGACCAGTGGCGTCATCGCAGGGCCACCCTTCGGTCGGCGACGGCGTAGAGCACGTCGGCCACGATGTTGGCGAGCACCACGGCGGTGCCGGTGACCATCACCACGGCGACGACGACGGGAATGTCGATGGTCTGCGTGGCGTGGACGAGGAGCTGTCCGAGCCCGGGGAGGCCGAAGAGCGACTCGGTGAGCACCGCGTTGCCGAACATCGAGCCGAGGTCGACGGCGGTCAGCGCGATGACGGGCGGCAGGGCGCCGCGCAGGGCGTGCCGTCCGACGACGGCCCGCTCGGTCAGTCCGTAGGCGCGGAAGGTGCGGACGTGGTCCTCGGCGAGGGTCTCCAGCATCGAACTGCGCGTGAGCCGGGCGTATTTGGCGGACTCCAGCAGGGCGAGCGCGGCCCAGGGCAGCACCAGGTTCCAGGCCCACTGCTCCGGGTCGTCGCCGAGCGGCACGTAGGTGGGGAACGGCAGCCACTCGAGGTAGACGCAGAACAACATCAGCAGTCCGAGTCCCGTGATGAACACGGGTGTTGCCGTGCCCGCGAGCGTCAGCCAGGTCAGCACGCGTTCGGTCGCCCCGCCGCGGCGCAGCGCGGAGAGCAGGCCGGTGCCGATGCCGAGCAGCAGCCACAGCACCATCGCGCCGAGGGCGAGGGAGGCGGTGACGGGCAGCCGTTCGGCGAGCAGGTCGGTCACCAGCTGGTTGCTCTGGTACGACTGCCCGAAGCAGGGCGCCGTGCAGTGCAGCACGCCGGTGCCGGTGGAGTAGTCGTGCCCGGCGACGAGCCCCTGCAGGAAGTGCCAGTACTGGAGGTAGAAGGGGTCGTCGAGGCTCAGCTGTTCACGGACCTGGCGGAGTTGCTCGGGGTTGCAGCGGGGGCCGCAGGCCAGGCGCGCGGGGTCGCCGGGGGCGATGTAGAACGTCGCGTAGACGACGAGGGAGAGCACGAGGACGACGGCGAGCGCGCCGAGCGCGCGGCGCAGGAAGTAGCCGGCGAGGCCGTTCACGCGGCGCCTCCTTCGGGGGACGTGTCCGCGGACTTCCGCCGGCCGGCACGCCCGACGCGCAGCCGCGAGGCCTCGCGCGGGTCCAGTGCGGCCCGTACGCCGTCGCCGAGCACGGTGAAGGCGAGCACGGTGACGAACAGCAGCAGCGAGGGCAGCAGGACGTACATCGGGTCGGCGCGGAACCACATGGTGGCGCTGGACAGCATCTGTCCCCAGGATGGTGTGGGGGGCTTGATGCCGACGCCCAGGAAGGACAGGCCCGCTTCGATGACGACGTTGGCCGGCAGCAGGATGGCCGCGTAGGTGATGACGGGTGCGGCGAGAGCGGGCAGCAGTTCGCGCCGGGCGACACGCCAGGGCGAACCGCCGGTCAGCCGCGCCGCGGTGACGTAGTCAAGTTTTTTCAGTCCGAGCGTCTGGGCGCGCACCAGCCGTGCGGTGGAGCCCCAGTTGAGCAGTCCGATGACGACGATCAGCAGGACCGGCCGCGGGAAGTCGGACGGCACGACGGCGAACAGGGCGATGGTGAACACCAGGGAGGGCATGGCGACCATCACGTCGGTGAGGTGGCTGAGCACGCTGTCGAGCAGCCGGTTGCCGAGGGCGGCGGCCAGGCCGACGGCGACGCCGATCAGCACCTGGACGACGGTGGCGCCGAGGGCGACGAACAGCGAGACGCGGGCGCCGTAGAGGATCCGGGCGAACAGGTCGCGTCCGGTGCCCGGTTCGACGCCCAGCCAGTGCTCGGCACCGGCGCCGCCGAAGGAGCCGAGCGGCACGCCGCCGCGGGCGGAGTCGACGAGGGCGTCGTGGTAGGTGACGGGGTCCTGGCCCTCCAGCGCGGCCAGCAGCGGTGCGCCGAGAGCGAGGAGGACGAGCAGGCCCAGCACGGCGGCGGCCGCGAGCGCGCTCTTGCGCGTACGCAGCCGCCGCCACACCTGCCGGGCGCCGGAGACGGGGGCGGCCGCCTCCGGCTGCGGGGTGGCGAGGGTGTCCGTCACTTGACCGCGACCTGCGAGACGTCGAGGACACCGGTCCAGTCGCTGATGACGACGTTCCTGACGTCCTTGCCGTACAGCCGCTTGTAGACGGGGTGGAACAGCGGGACGGTCAGGGCCTGTTCGCCGATGGTGCGGTCGAGGGCGCCCCAGCGCTGTGCGGCGGCGTCATGGTCGGTGATCTTGTTGATCGCGTCGATCTCGTCGTTGACCTTGGCGTCGTCCAGGCGCGCGGTGTTGAAGTTGGCGCCGTCCTTCACGATCTGCCGCCCGTCGAAGATGGGCGCGAGGAACGGTCCACCGGACGGCCAGTCGGCACCCCAGTGGGCGAGGAAGAGGCCGGGCTGGTCCTTGAAGCTGTGGACCTTCTGGTCGTAGTCGTTGACCTCCAGGCCCTCCAGCTTGACGGTGATGCCCGCGTCCTTGAGCGCGGCCTGCAGGGCCGTGGCGATCTCGGGGCTGGTCTCGAAGTCCTGGGCGGTGGAATGGGTGAGCGTGATCTCCAGGCCGTTGTCGTAACCGGCCTCCTTCAGCAGTTCCCTGGCCTTGGCCGCGTTGCCCTTGTCGCCCGCCGGGAAGTGGTCGTAGGGCGTGTAGCCGAAGGACTTCTGGTTGGGCAGGAAGGTGGTCGCGGGCTCGGCGAGCGCGGAGCCGCCGGCGGCGTTGACGACGCTGGTGCGGTTGACGGCGTAGGAGATGGCCTGGCGCACCTTCGGGTTGTCGAAGGGCTTCACTTCCGGGTTGAAGGCCAGGTAGTTCGTGTAGCCGAAGTGGCCGGTGCCGACCCGGTCGGCGAGCTTCTTGTCGTTGCCGACCTGGGCGAGTTCGGCCGGGCCGAGGTTGGTGTCGGTGGTCACCGCGGCGGCGTCGGGGCCGGCGCCGGTCGACAGCCGCTGGTTGATGACGGCGGAGGAGAGGCCGGACTTCACCTCGATCCGGTCGGGGTAGGCGTGGCGCTCCTTGTCGGAGTCCTCCGACCAGTGGGTGTTGCGCTCCAGCTGCAGCTGCTCGCCGTCGTTGGTGTTCTTGACGACCTTGTACGGGCCCGAGGAGACGGGGTGTTCGGCGTACTTGGCGCCGGTGTCCTTGTCCTTGGGGACGGGCGCGAACTGGGTGGAGGTGGCGAAGTAGGGGAAGTCTCCCTCGGACTTGCGCAGGTGGAAGACGATGGTCTTCGCGTCCGGCGTCTCGATGGAGTCCAGGCCCTTCTTCTCCTTGTACGGGCCCTGGTAGTCCTCGCCGCCGACGAGCCAGTCGCGCAAGTAGGGGGCCCCGCCGGAGAGTTCGGGGGCGAAGGAGCGCTCGACGCCGTACTTGATGTCGGCGCTGGTGATCGGGGTGCCGTCCTCGTAGGCGAGCCCGTCCTTGAGCCTGTACGTCCAGACCTTGGCGTCGTCGCTCGGCGTGCCGGTGTCGGTGGCGAGGTCGGGGACGACCTTGGTGCCCTCGGTGCCGTTGGCGCGGTGGCGGGTGGTGAGGGTGCGGAAGACGAGGGAGGGGATGTTGCCGCCGCCGGAGGTGTAGAGGCGGGCGGGGTCGAACTTGTTCTGCGGCTGTCTGTTGAGGACGGTGAGGGTGCCGCCCTTCTTCGGGGCCGCACCGGCGTCGTTCTTGGCGCCGCTGCCGTCCTTCGGGCCGCAGGCCGCCGCGCCTCCGATCAGGACCACGCTGACGGCGGCCGCGGCCACGCGGCGGGATATGACGGATATATGAGGCATGACGAGGGAAGCCTTTCGCGGGTGGGCGAGGAAGGGCGAATGCAGGGAACACCCACGGAAGGCGGTTGGGAAGAAGGGGCGCACGGGAGCGCTCGGACCGCCCCCGGGGGAAGGGGGAAGGCGGTCTCAGCGACAGAGAATGTCGGCGACTGCGTGCGCGGCCACGCCGAGCAGAGCCAGCTCGATGCTGGCGTTCTCGGAGGCGTGGTGGTGCGGCATGGGAAGAAGACTGGTTGAAATCCGGCCAGCCCGCAAAGCCGTCTCACCACGAGAGACGACAAGTCTCGTTATGCGGTCACGAGTATCGCCCCGTCAGGGACGAAGGCCCTAGTTCGCCGGGTACGGCCAAGGGTTGGCCCGGCACGTCCTGCCGTCCGTCGACAGAAACTTCGTCTGCTGCATCATCACGGGCGCCAGCCCGCCCTGCTTCTCGCAGGTCTCGTGGTCGTGCCCCAGCCGGTGGCCGACCTCGTGGTTGATCAGCATCTGCCGGTAGGCGTGCATCTGGTCGCCGTAGGTCTGCGAACCCTGCGCCCAGCGATAGGCGTTGATCATGACGCGGTCGGTCGCGGCGGAGTCGCAGGAGACGTTGTCCTCGGTGGTGTCCAGGCCGGACTTCGCACACCAGGCCGCGGTCGTCTGCGGGCTGGCCAGGGTGATGACGAAGTCGGGCGTGCCGGACGAGACGCGCTCGAAGGTGCGGGTGCCACCGTGGCCCCAGCTGCGGTCGTCGTTGAGGGTGCGGTGCACGGCCGTGGCGAAGAGCGTGCCGTCGAGCGGCAGCCCTCTCTCCACGTCAACGCGGTAGCGCAGGACTTCACCCTTGCCGGGGGCGCTGTCGTGGCCGCCCATGGTGGCGAATTCGCCCGCCCCCTTGGCGGCGGGGTCCAGCGGGTACTTGCGGGCCATCTGCTGCTCGTACGTGGCCGGGAGCTCGGCGCCGCCGTTGGGGGTCGGCCGGCTGTCGGAGCGCGAGGCGGCGCCGGCGCCCTGCCGGCCGTCCGTGTCCGCGGCGCGCGCCTGGGCCCTGCTCTCCTGGCCGTCCTCGACCTGCCCGGCGACGGCGACGGCCAGCACCGCGGTCACCACGGCGGCGGCCACCCCGGTCACGGTGCGCACCACGCCGCTGCTGCCGGCCCGGTGGGCGCCGCCCGACGGCCCGGCGGCCTCGCGGCGCGGCTCGGGCACCCCGGCGCGCCCGCCCCCGGAGGGGGTGAAGCCGGGGGTGAAGGACGCCTCGCCCTTGACATATCCGGTCGGCGCACGGCCGGAAGCGCCGTACCCGCCGGCCCCCTGCGCGCGCTGCGACCCGATGACGCCCCAGCCCAGGACGGGGTCGCGCGGAGCCCCGGCGGGCGTGCCGGGACCGGGCAGGGGGTCGTCCGTGCCGCGGCCGGCCGGGGCGCGCCGACGGCCCGTACCGGGGGCGGCAGCCGGCCCGTCGGCGGGCCGGTCCGCTCGTGCGCTGTGTTTACCCACGGGGCGGGGCGCTCCGTCCAGTCGTCGTGGCGGTGTCCGCGAGCAGCTCGCGGAAGGCGCGGGCCACCGCGCCGGGGTCCTCCATCATGGCGATATGTCCCGACTCCAGCAGTGTCAGCAGGCGCGAGTCGCGGAAAGCCGCGCCCGCCCGCCGGGCCATACGGTACGAGACGAGCTGATCGCGCATCCCGTACACGAGCAGAGTAGGGGCAAGAACCCGTTCCGCCTGACGCCACAGCGAATGCTGCCCGCCCAGGGTGTACGCGTCCACGATGCCGCGCGCCGAACGCGCCATCACGTCCCAGAAGTACGGGAGTTCCAGCCGCCGCCGGTACTCCTCGACCGCCAGTGCGAACGCCTCCGGCGTCACCCGTGCGGGGTCGCCGTAGGTGAGCGCGAGCAGTTCGCGCGTGCGCTGTTCCGGGCTCCAGTCCCGGGTGGCCTTGGCGAAGAGGGAGACGAGGCCCGGCACCGCGAGCAGCCCGGTCGGCAGGGCCGTGCGCTGCGGGCGCAGTTCCGGCAGGGCGGGCGAGACCAGGGTGAGCGTGCGGACGAGGTCCGGCCGGGCGGCCGCCACGCGCGTGGCGATCGCACCGCCCATGGAGTTGCCGACCAGATGCACGGGCCCGCGGCCCGAGGCGTCGAGGTAACGGACGACCACGCGCGCGTACCCGGCGATGGAGTAGTCACCGTCCTGCGGCGGCGGTGCGTCGCCGAAGCCCGGCAGGTCGAGCGCCTCGCCGTCGACGGTGTCCGCGAGCGGCCCCATGAGGGCGGACCAGTTCTGCGAGGATCCGCCGAGCCCGTGCACGTAGAGGGCGGGCGGCAGCCCCTCCCGCACGGGCGGCCGGGAGCGCACGGCGAGCGTGACGCCCGGCAGGGTCACCGTGCGCAGCTCCTCGCCCTCGGCGACCCGCGAGGGCCGCGAGGGCGGCACCACGGGGACGACACGGGCGTGCGGCGACTCGGTCGATGACATGCGGGCAATGTTACGAGACGATCACGCCGGGACCTCTGTGGCGGCGGTCACAGATCGCCTGGCGGTACGGGGCCGGGTCTCCTAGGCTCGTACCAAGGAGTACGAGGGCGCACATCCTGGATGCCGGAAAGAGGTTCCGCATGCCCGTGGATCCGATGGACCCCGACACCTTCGAGGACGAGACCGACGCCGAGGAGCTCGACGTGGAGGCCCCCGAGGCGGACGCCGCCGAGCAGCACGCGGACCTCGCCCCGCACCGGGACGAGCCGCTGGAGCACGTCGACCCGGGTGCGGCGAACGAGGCGGACCGCGCCGAGCAGGCCCGGGTGGTGGAAATCGACGAGGACGACTACCGCTGACCCACGGCCGCCGCGGGCGGCGCGGAATGCGATTTGTCGGGAATTTGTCGGCTCCCCACAGCGTCCGGGATGCGAAATTCTCCGCTCCGACCACGCACGGCCCGGTTACCCAAAAGTACGATGGCGGGCGCGGCGTGGGCCGTGCACAGAACAATCATGGGAGGCGGCGTGACAGCCATCGAGCAGACCGAGGCGCGCCCGCGAGGCACGCGCCTGCCGCGCCGAGCCCGACGCAATCAGCTCCTGGGTGCGGCCCAGGAGGTCTTCGTGGCCCAGGGCTACCACGCGGCGGCGATGGACGACATCGCCGAGCGTGCCGGGGTCAGCAAGCCGGTGCTCTACCAGCACTTCCCGGGCAAGCTCGACCTCTACCTGGCCCTGCTGGACCAGCACTGCGAGAGCCTGCTCCACGCCGTGCGCACCGCCCTGGCCTCCACCAGCGAGAACAAGCTCCGCGTGGCGGCCACCATGGACGCCTACTTCGCCTACGTCGAGGACGAGGGCGGCGCCTTCCGGCTCGTCTTCGAGTCCGACCTGACCAACGAGCCGGCCGTGCGCGAGCGCGTCGAGCGGGTGTCGCTGGAGTGCGCGGAGGCGATCAGCGAGGTCGTCGCCGAGGACACCGGCCTGTCCAAGGACGAGGCCATGCTGCTGGCCGTCGGCCTGGGCGGCGTGTCCCAGGTGGTCGCCCGCTACTGGCTCTCCAGCGAGAGCACGGTCCCGCGCGAGACGGCCGTCCAGCTGCTGACCTCGCTGGCCTGGCGCGGCATCGCGGGTTTCCCCAAGGTCGGGCACGAGAAGGCCGCGGCCGACAACCACTGAGGCCGGAGCCTGCGCGTGTTCGCTGCGAGCGTGCGGGGACCGGCCCGGCCCGCCCCCGTACCGGGCTAATGTGTGGAACGTACCGGCGCGGCTGGCCGCGCACCCCTCCCCCGGGCCCTGCCAGGGGGACCGCACACCTTCGGAGGGACAGGCCGTGGAGGTCAAGATCGGCGTGCAGCACTCGCCCCGCGAGATCGTGCTGGAGAGCGGGCAGACTGCCGAGGAAGTCGAGCGCCAGGTCACCGAGGCACTGGCCGGCAAGGCACAGCTGCTGTCGCTGACGGACGACCGCGGGCGCAAGGTCCTGGTCCCGGCCGACCGCCTGGCGTACGTGGAGATCGGCGAGCCCGCCGTGCGCAAGGTCGGCTTCGGCGCGATGTGACGCCCGAGCACGAACGGAAGGCCCCGGTGCGGGAATGCACCGGGGCCTTCGCCGTGTCGTAACGGACAGGAGCGTCACGGGTGACGGGCCGCCGGAACGAGGGTTGCCCGTCACGGTCCGGGGGTAACACCGCTACGACCGATTTGCACCCCGCTCCTCGGCCACCGCACGGGAGGGTATCCACATGCTCCTCTGGGAAGCGCTCGGCTCGGTCCTCATCGGCCTCGCCGTCTCCTACGGAGCCCTGCGCTGGCTGCCCGAGCGGTTCGGCCACTTCGGATCGCGCCCCCTGGCGCTGGCCACGGGACCGGGCGCCGCGCTCTTCGGCGCCCTGCTGGCCCACTCGGTGCTCGGCCCCGGGCATCTGCTCGCCACCCTGGGGGTGTCGCTGGGCGTGGCCGTCGCGCTGCTGTCCCTGCTGCTCCGGCCGGACCCCCGCCGCCCCCGCCGGTCAGCCACGGTCTGAGCCGGCCGACGCCGGAACCGGGGGCGTGCAGGGTGTTCCGCTTACTCCGGCGGCTACGCCGCCAGACCCAGCGCGGCCATCCGCTTGGTGTGCGCCTCGGTGATCCGGGAGAACATCTTGCCGACCTCCGCGAGGTCGAAGCCGTCGGCCACCCCGCCCACCAGCATGGTGGAGAGGGCGTCGCGGTCGGCGACCACCCGCTGCGCCTGCGAGAGCGCCTCGCCCATCAGCCGGCGCGCCCACAGCGCGAGCCGCCCGCCGACCCGGGGCTCGGCCTCGATCGCGGCCCGGACCTTCTCGACCGCGAAGGTGGCGTGGCCGGTGTCGTCGAGCACCGCGAGCACCAGGGCCCGGGTGTCGGAGTCCAGCCGCACCGCGACCTCGCGGTAGAAGTCACTGGCGATCGAGTCGCCCACATACGCCTTGACCAGGCCCTCCAGCCAGTCCGAGGGCGCGGTCTGGCGGTGGAACTCGTCCAGCGCCGCGGCGAAGGGCTCCATGGCGGCGGTGGGGTCCGCCTCGATCGCCGCGAGCCGGTCGCGCAGCCGCTGGAAGTGCTGGAACTCCGCGGCGGCCATCTTGGCCAGCTCGGCCTTGTCGTCCAGCGAGGGGGCCAGCTTGGCATCCTCGGCCAGCCGCTCGAAGGCGGCCAGCTCGCCGTAGGCGAGCGCGCCGAGCAGGTCCACGACCGCGGCCCGGTACTGCGGGTCGGCGGAGGCCGTGGCCCAGTCCTGGGCGGCGATTCCGGTGTGCTCTGCGGCGTTCTCGGGCGTCCCGTGCGTCTCCATGGACCGAACGATAGCCCGCCCCGCACCGGTGGGAAGGCCCTGGTCAGCCGGTTCGTCCTGAACCGTCCCGAGGATTGTCCGGACACACATGCGGCTTTCCGGGGTACAGTGCTAGGAGGCCAGCCGACTCTTCGGCGGGCCGCACCCAAGCTGTGTCTCTCGGGAACAGGTCCCCTGAGCTCCAGCGGATGCCCGGTCGGTGGCCCGATCGGCTTCCACAAAACCGACCGCCCTCCCCGCGGTACGCACGAGACGTGCGCACACCTGGAGGGATCCGCTCGCGGCACGCGTGCACGAGCGAAGGCAGTGGTCCCGCGCCACCCGGCCCCCGGCCGGGATCGGTACCCCGGCGCGGTACGTACGACCCCACGTACGACCCCCTTCGCCGCCCCGCGCCGCGTCTCACAGAAGAGGCGAACCGCTGAATTCTCAGCCCACTTTCCGAGACCTCGGGATCCTGCCCGAGACCGCCGAAGCCCTGGAAGCCGTCGGCATCGTCCACCCGTTCCCCATCCAGGAGATGACGCTCCCCGTCGCCCTCGGCGGCTCCGACGTCATCGGCCAGGCCAAGACCGGCACCGGCAAGACGCTGGGCTTCGGCCTGCCCCTGCTGGAGCGCGTCGTCGTCCCGGCCGACGTCGAGGCGGGCCGGGCCACGCCCGAGCAGCTCTCCGACGCGCCGCAGGCCCTGATCGTCGTCCCCACCCGCGAGCTGTGCCAGCAGGTCACCAACGACCTGCTCACCGCGGGCAAGGTCCGTAACGTCCGGGTCCAGGCGATCTACGGCGGCCGGGCCTACGAGCCGCAGGTCGAGGCGCTCAAGAAGGGCGTCGACGTCGTCGTCGGCACCCCCGGCCGACTGCTCGACCTCGCCGGCCAGAAGAAGCTCAGCCTGGCGCACGTCAAGGCGCTCGTCCTCGACGAGGCCGACGAGATGCTCGACCTGGGCTTCCTGCCGGACGTCGAGCGCATCATCACGATGCTCCCGGCGAAGCGTCAGACCATGCTCTTCTCCGCGACCATGCCGGGCGCCGTCATCTCGCTCGCGCGCCGCTACATGTCGCAGCCGACGCACATCCGCGCGACCGAGCCGGACGACCAGGGCCAGACGCACGCCCACATCGCCCAGCACGTCTTCCGCGCCCACTCCATGGACAAGCCGGAGATGGTCGCCCGCATCCTGCAGGCGGAGGGCCGCGCCCTCGCGATGATCTTCTGCCGCACCAAGCGGACGGCGGCGGACATCGCCGAGCAGCTCACCCGCCGCGGCTTCGCCGCCGGCGCCGTCCACGGCGACCTCGGCCAGGGCGCCCGCGAGCAGGCGCTGCGCGCCTTCCGCAACGGCAAGGTCGACGTGCTCGTCTGCACCGACGTGGCCGCGCGCGGCATCGACGTCGACAACGTCACGCACGTCATCAACTACCAGTCCCCCGAGGACGAGAAGACCTACCTGCACCGCGTCGGCCGCACCGGCCGCGCGGGCAAGGCGGGTACGGCCGTCACCCTGGTCGACTGGGACGACATCCCGCGCTGGAAGCTGATCAACAAGGCGCTGGAGCTGCCGTTCGACGAGCCGGAGGAGACGTACTCCTCCTCCGCGCACCTGTACGAGCAGCTGAAGATCCCCGCCGGCACCAAGGGCATCCTGCCGCGCTCGGAGCGCACCCGCGCCGGGCTCGACGCGGAGGTGCTCGAGGACCTCGGCGAGCCCGGGGGCCGCGGACGCGGCCGGGACCGGGACCGGGGGCCGCGCCGGACGGAGGAGCGCCCCGCCGAGCGCACCCGTACGCCGCGCAGCCGGCGCCGCACGCGCAGCGGTGCGCCGCTCGCCGCCACGGCGGAGGCCGCCGTGGCCACGCCGGAGACCGTGAACACCGCCACCGCCGCCGGGACCTCCGCCCCGGAGACGCCTGCCCGCCCGCGCCGCCGGCGCCGCACGCGGAACGGTTCCGCGGGGGCTGCGGTCGCGGAGGCCGCGGTCACCGCGCTTCCGGCCGCCGAGGACGCCCCGGCCGCCGTGCCGGCCGTGGCGCCGGAGCCGGAGGCCCCGGCGAAGCCGCGCCGCCGCCGCTCGCGGGGCGCCTCCGCCGAGGCGGGGGCCGTCGCCGAGGCAGCCGTCACGACGGTGAAGGCCGTCGAGGCCGAGCCGGTCCGGCGCACGCGCGCCCGGAAGGCCGTCGAGGCCGAGCCGGTTGCCGTCGTTGCCGAGGCGAAGCCGAAGCGGATCCGCGCGGCGGCCAAGAAGGCCGTCGAGGCCGAGACCGTCACCTTCGAGACGGTCGAGGTTGCCGCGAAGCGCCTGCGTGCCGCGGCCAAGAAGACCGAGGCCGAGCCGATTGCCGCCGAGGCCGAGGCCGAGGCCAAGCCGGTCCGGCGCACCCGCGCCACGGCGAAGAAGGCCGAGACCGTCGTCGACACCGCCGAGGCGGCCGAGGCCAAGCCGAAGCGCACCCGCGCGGCCGCCAAGAAGGCCGTCGAGGCCGAGGTGGCCGAGACCAAGGCTCCGGCGGAGAAGGCCGAAGCCGTCGTCGAGACGGCCGAGGCCGTCGAGGCGAAGCCGGTGCGGCGCACCCGCGCCAAGAAGGCCGTCGAGGCCGAGCCCGTGGTGACCGAGGCTGCACCCAAGCGCACCCGCGCCGCCGCCAAGAAGGCCGAGGCCGCGGTCGACACCGCCGAGGCGGCCGAGGCGAAGCCCAAGCGCACCCGCGCCACGGCCAAGAAGGCCGTCGAGGCCGCGACGGAGACGGCCGAGGCCGCCCCCAAGCGCACCCGCGCCGCCGCCAAGAAGGCCGAGGCCGCGGTCGACACCGCAGAGACCGCCGAGGTCAAGCCGAAGCGCACGCGCGCCGCGGCGAAGAAGGCCGAGGCCGTCGTCGACACCGCCGACACCGCCGAGGCGGTCGAGGCGAAGCCGAAGCGGACGCGCACCACCGCCGCCAAGAAGGCGGAGGCCGCCGTCGACACGGCCGAGGCCAAGCCGAAGCGCACCCGCGCCACGGCCAAGAAGGCCGCAGCCGAGCCGGTTGCCGCCGAAGCCGAGGCCGAGGCCAAGCCGGTGCGGCGCACCCGCGCCAAGAAGGCCGTCGAGGCCGCGACGGCGACGGCCGAGGCCGCCCCCAAGCGCACCCGCGCCGCCGCCAAGAAGGCCGAGGCGGCCGTCGACACCGCCGAGGCCTCCGTGCCGAAGCCGCGGCGCACCCGTGCCGCGGCCAAGAAGGCCGACGCCTGATCCGCCTTCCGGCCCCCGTCACCCGGCACCGCCCGGGCGACGGGGGCCGACGCGTATCCCCGGTCCGGCGCCGGCAGGGGTGGCGCTAATCTCGACCCATGAGCCGGCCCCCCTTCCTCGCCCTCCCCCCGTGCGCCCGTGCGTACCAGCTCGCCACCTCCCGTGGGGAGTTCGCCGTGCACGACGCGCAGCCCCAGGCCGCGGAAGCCCGTGGCACCGTTCTCCTCCTCCCCGGTTTCACGGGCAGCAAGGAGGACTTCATCGCGCTCCTCGAACCGCTGGCCGCCGCCGGTTACCGCGCCGTCGCCGTCGACGGACGCGGCCAGCACGAGAGCGCCGGGCCGCACGACGAAAGCGCCTACGCGCAGGACGAGTTGGCCCGCGACGTGCTGGCGCAGGCCGCCGCGCTCGGCGGCGGACCGGGGACGGTGCACCTGCTCGGGCACTCCCTCGGCGGGCTCATCGCCCGCGCGGCGGTCCTGGCCGAGCCGTCCGCGTTCCGCTCGCTGACCGTCATGAGCAGCGGCCCGGCCGCGATCTCCGAGTCGCAGCAGGCCCGTACGCGCCTGCTCGTCGGCGCGCTGGCGGCCATGGACATGGAGAGCGTCTGGCAGGAGATGCAGCGCCAGGACGCGGAGACGGACAACGTGCCCGAGGAGGAGGCCCCGTCCGAGCTCGCCGAGTTCCTGCACCGGCGCTGGATGCGCACCGTTCCCGAGCAACTCGTGGCCACCGGCCGTCAGTTGATCGGCGAGCCGGACCGCACGGCGGAGCTGGCCCGCGTGCCGCTGCCCAAGCACGTCGTCTCCGGGTCGGTGGACTACGCCTGGCCGGTGCCGGTGATGGACGCGATGGCGAAGGAGCTGTCGGCGGTGCGCACCGTCGTCCAGGGTGCGGGCCACTCCCCCAACGCCGAGCGTCCGGCGGCCACGGCCGAGGCGCTCGTGCGGTTCTGGGAGACGGTGGCCTGACGCCCCGTCAGGCGTCCGCGCTGTTCCCGTTCTCGGTCACCGTGAACATCCCGCCCTCGGGGTCGCACAGCGTCGCCTCGCGCCCGATGCGCCCGGAGCCGGCGCCGGGTTCCGAGGCAACGGAGCCGCCGCCCGCGAGGGCCGCCTCGACGGCCTTCTCGACGTCGTCGACGCGGAAGTAGACGTGCCAGCGCGGCCTGACGCGCGGATCGGGCGCCGCCTCGATGGCACCGCCGCGCAGGCAGGCGACGGTGCGGCTGCCGGCCCGCACCATGACGGCCTCGTCCTCGTAGCGGACCTCGCAGAGGTCCGGCCGGTTGTCCCAGTCGAAGATCTCGCCGTAGAAGACGGCGGAGGCGAAGGCGTCCCGGGTGCGCAGTTCGAGCCAGGCGGGCGCCACGCCGCTGCCGATGTGCCAGCCGCGCAGGACCTTGCCCTCCCAGAAGCCGAAGACGGCCCCGGCCGGGTCCGCGGCGAGCACGGCACGGCCCTGGCCGACGGCCAGCGGGCCCACGGCCACGGTGCCGCCGCGCTCGCGCACCCGGGCGGCCACGAGGTCGGCGTCGTCGACGGCGAAGTAGCAGGTCCAGGAGACGGCGACCCCCATGCGGCGGGCGACCTCGCCCACGCCGGCGACCGGCTTGCCGCCCGCGAGCGCGACGGAGAAGTCCTCGCCGAGGGAGCCGAGCCGGAAGGTCCAGCCGAGCACGGCGGCGTAGAACCGCTGGGCCGCGGCGAGGTCACCGGTCAGCAGGCTCACCCAGCAGGGCATCCCGGGCCCCGCGCGGTCGGAAGCCGACATGGCCGATCGCCTCGATTCAGTCCGGGGTCGGGATCTCCAGGGTTCCACTCGCTCCGGGCCTGCGCATTCCGGCACGCTCTGGACTTTCGTCAGTAATTACTTACGGTAAAAATTTCCTTAGCGTAGGGAATGTTTCAGGCTCCCCGCACGTTGGACCCATCGAGAACGCGCGCGCCCCATCGTCGCGGCACGCGCCACTGACATCAGTTTCTCCACTGGAGGATCGAACGAAGGGAGAAGCCATGCGCTTCGAAATCATGCGCCTGGACGACGTCGACGGCACCGCCGTGGACAGCACCGTCGTGGACGCGGCATCCGTCAAGCGGATCGTGCAGCAGGCCGCCTCGACGGGCCAGCGCATCTACATCCGCCCGGCCGACTCCACGGCCCGGTAACGCGCACGCGCGACTCCCCCATACGAAGAGCCCCGCACGGCAACGGCCGTGCGGGGCTTTCCTGCGTCCGGAGAGGCTCTCAGTGGTGCCCGGCGATCACCTGGGTGATGCCGTTGATGATCTGCTGCACGGCCAGCGCGGAGAGCATCATGCCCGCGAGCCGGGTGACCAGCACCACGCCGCCGTCCTTGATGACCCGGATGATGTGCAGCGAGTTCCGCATCACCACCCACAGCACCACGTGGATCGCGGCGATCGCGCACCACACCGAGACCTGCGCCGCGAGCCCGTCCGCGCGCTGCACGGCGAGGATCACCGAGACGATCGCACCGGGGCCGGCCAGCAGCGGCATGCCCAGCGGGACGAGCGCGACGTTGACGTCCTTCGTCTGCTTCGGCTCCTCCGACTTGCCCGTGAGCAGGTCCAGCGCGACGAGCAGCAGGAGCAGACCGCCCGCGATCATCAGGGCGGGCGTGGTGATGTGCAGGTAGTTGAGGATCTGCTTGCCGCAGATCCCGAAGATGGTGATCACGCCGAAGGCGACCGACGCGGCCTGCCAGGCCATGCGGCGCTGGACCTTGGCGGGACGGCCCGAGGTGAGGGCGAGGAAGATCGGCGTGATGCCGGGCGGGTCCATGATCACGAACAGCGTGAGGAAGAGGGAACCGAAGACAGCGAAGTCGAACACAGTGAGGCCTTGCAGAGGGGGTGAGCGAGAGGAAAGGGGGGAGGAGGAAGTGCCGTGCACGACGGGCACGGATGCAGGGGTGCACGGACGCCGCCGGTGCGGTCGCCGGGTCCGTACGAGTGCGCGCGAGCGCCTGTCAGCAGCCGCCGGCGCCCGGAACGGGGAACGCGCCCGTGGCGCGGCGCGTGATCTCCCCGTAGATCTCCGGGTCGGTCGTGAACTCGCCGAGGACACAGGTCTTGCGGCTGCCGTGGTAGTCGCTGGAGCCGGTCGGCAGCAGGCCGAGTTCGGCGGCGAGGCCGCGCAGCCGGGCCCGGGTGGGGGCGTCGTGGTCCATGTGGTCGACCTCGACGCCGTCGAGCCCGGCCGAGGCCAGCTCGGCTATCGCGCTGTCGGAGACGCACTGGCCGCGCTTGAAGGCCAGCGGGTGCGCGAGGACGGTGACCCCGCCCGCGGCCTTGACCAGGCGGATCGCCTCGAAGGGGTCGAACTCGTGCTTCTCGGCATACGCACGGCCGTCGTTGGCGAGCCACTCGGGGGTGAAGGCCTCGGAGACGGTCCGGACCACCCCGAGCTCGACCATGGCGGCGGCCACGTGCGGCCGGCCGACGGCGCCCCCGGCGGCGATCGCGGCGACGCGCTCCCAGGTGACGGGCACGCCGAGGGCGTTGAGCTTGGCGACCATCTCGCGGGCGCGCGGCTCGCGGTCGTCGCGGACGAAGTCCCGGGCGCGGGCGAACTCCGGCTCGGCCGCGTCGAAGAGGTAGGCCAGCATGTGCAGCGGAACGCCGTCCAGCCGGCAGGAGAGCTCGGCGCCGGTGACCAGGGTCAGCCCGGCGGGGAGGGCCGCGACGGCCTCGGCGTGGCCGCCGACCCCGTCGTGGTCGGTCAGCGCGACGACGTCCAGGCCCGCGGCGGCCGCGTTGCGGACCAGCTCGGCGGGGGTGTCCGTACCGTCGGAAGCCGTGGAGTGGGTGTGCAGATCGATGCGCACGACGCGGACTCCCCGGTACTCAGCAGAACGGACAGGACCGGTTCAGGATAACTGTCGTACGAACGTGAACCGTGTCGCCTCAGGGCGAGAGGATGCGCGGCGACAGCGCACCGCACGGCAGCAGGTCCACCTCGGCGCCCGCGTCCCGCAGATCGGTCAGCACCAGCTCGTCGTACATCAGCAGGCCCGACCGCTCCGGCCAGACGATCGCCCACAGCCACAGCCCGCGCGCCTCGCCCGCGAACACCGCCCGGTCACCGGGGGCTCCCTCCACGTGCCAGAGGGGGGTGGGGCGGCCGGCGGCGTGCACCTTGGCGTGGGGCGAGCGGTCCACCCGCAGCAGGGGGCCGGGGTCGGGGCCGTCGACCCCCGCGTAGCGCGCGCCGAGTCCGATGCCGAGCTCCTCCGCCACCAGCAGCAGCTCGCCGGGGCCGCCGAGCGGGCTCGGGCCCGAGCAGGCCACGGCCGTGGCACGGCCGCCGCTGCGGTCGTCCCCCGCACTGACGACGCCGGTGAAGAGCCATCCGACGGGCAGCGGCCAGGGCATCCAGACCGGGACCCGGGCCCGCCGCACCACGACGGCCAGCGCCTCCACGCTCGGTGGGACGACCGGCTGCAGGGGTTGCACCGTGCCGTGCACAGCACACTGCCAGGAGTCGGCGAAGAGACCGGGCGCTCGCACCCGGCCACCGCACTTCGGGCAACTGGGTTCGCCCCTCATAGCCTCCAACGGTCCTACCGGGTTGCCGCCGCGTCAAGGACGATCACCCGTCCGGAGGGCCGCACCGGAGCGCCGTGGCCCGATCGTCACTCCAGGGACACACCCGGCCGCAGCGGGTCGCGCAGATCGGTGCCGTGCTTCAGCCACTTCTCCTGCAGCGCGGCGGCCCCGTGGACGCGCTTCCAGGCGGCCTCGTTGGGGGTCATGGGAAGGAGGGGGAGGAAGCGGACGGGGTCCATGGGATCGTCCAGTTCCAGGTCCTCCACCAGCCCGCCGGACTCGGCGACGAGCACGGAGGTGAAGGGCGCCCCCGGCCACAGCGGTTCACCGGTGTCCAGCGAGGCACCGGTGGCCACGACGAGGCCCTCGACCTGGGGGGACGCGGCGAGCACCGCCAGCGGGCGGAGGACCTTGTCCGTGTCGGCCCGGCCGGTGCGGACGGTGAGGAGCAGCTCGGCGCGGGGGCCGCGGACCGGGTCGGCGAGGGGGGACGTCGGGTCGGCCATCGGCTGGGCGGACATACCGAGCGTGGCGTAGCGGACGACGTCGCCCGCGTCATCTGCGGCCGCGAAGCGGAGGACCTCGATGCGGTCGGTGCCCAGGAAGGTCACCGCGGCGCGGGCGTCCGGCTCGCCGAGCGCCGAGCGCAGCCGGGCCTCGACCCGTGCGAGAACGTCTGACATGCCGTGAGCATAGAACGCGTATCGAACAAGCAAAGCGGGCAAGGGTACGCCGGACGGCTGCTAGCCTTGACGGGCCTTGACCCCTGGTCAAGTGCGTGACGTTCGTCCCCCAGCGGGGACCGGCCGGAGGAGGTGGGGCTGCGGTGGATCCTAGTCGACCGTGCAGTACCGGCAGTTCTCCCGTCTGCCCGCTCCGGACGCACCCGTACTCCGCCTGACCCGAAGCCTTCCGCGGCCGGCCTCTCGGCCGGCAGCAGCACCGGAAGTGCTCCTGCGCCCGCAGCACGTGACGGAAGAGCGCCCTCCGCCCGCTTTCCGCTTTGTTCCGTGTTCACTGCGTTCTCCGGGACGTTTCCCGCGAAGTGCCGTCAGCCCTGTGCAACACGCGAAGCGCCGCCCGATTCACGGACGTGTCGCACGTCTGCGATTCAGGCCGCGTTTGCTGCACTTGCCGACGGCCGGCCCGTGAAGGAGCCTGCCTTGTCGATGATCCGTGACCTGCGCGCCGCCGTCCGCCCCGCCCTGCGGCGCGGCCATGCCGCCTCCGGCTCCTCGTACACGTACTCCGTCGCCTGCGACCCGGCCGCCAGCAGCGCCGTCGTGGACTGCGCCGTCTACCGCGACGGCCGACGGCTGAGCGCACACGTCGGCCCCGCCGAGGCCGTGCGCCGGGTGCGGGCCGAGGGCGGCTTCGTCTGGATCGGGCTGCACGAGCCCACGGAGCAGGAGTTCGCCGGCATCGCCAAGGAGTTCGGCCTGCACCCGCTGGCCGTGGAGGACGCGGTCCACGCCCACCAGCGGCCCAAGCTCGAGCGCTACGACGACACGCTGTTCACCGTCTTCAAGACCATCCACTACGTCGAGCACGCCGAACTCACCGCCACCAGCGAGGTGGTGGAGACCGGCGAGGTGATGTGCTTCACCGGGCCCGACTTCATCATCACCGTCCGGCACGGCGGCCACGGCTCGCTGCGCGCTCTGCGCCACCGCCTGCAGGACGAGCCCGAGCTGCTCGCCAAGGGCCCCTCGGCCGTGCTGCACGCCATCGCCGACCAGGTGGTCGACGGGTACATAGCCGTCGCCGACGCCGTGCAGGACGACATCGACGAGGTCGAGATCGACGTCTTCTCGGTCTCCGGCAAGGGCACGTCGCGCGGCGGCGACGCGGGCCGCATCTACCAGCTCAAGCGCGAAGTCCTGGAGTTCAAGCGGGCGGTGACCCCGCTGATGCGGCCCATGCAGCTGCTGAGCGAGCGCCCGATGCGGCTGGTCGACCCGGACATCCAGAAGTACTTCCGTGACGTCGCCGACCACTTGGCGCGCGTGCACGAGCAAGTGGTCTCTTTTGACGACCTGCTCAACTCCATTCTGCAGGCCAACCTCGCGCAGGCCTCCGTCGCGCAGAACGAGGACATGCGCAAGATCACGTCCTGGGCCGCGATCTGCGCCGTGCCGACGATGATCGCGGGCGTGTACGGCATGAACTTCGACAACATGCCGGAACTGCACTGGAAGTACGGCTACCCGCTCGTCATGCTCGTCACGGTCGGCATCTGCGTCACGATCCACCGCGGCTTCAAGCGCAACGGCTGGCTGTAGGGCCAGGGCTACGGCTACGCCTGCTGCTTGCCGCGGCGGTCGCCCATGATGACCAGGGCGAGACCCACCAGGATCACCACGAGCGCCGGGTAGGCGGCCGTCTGCGGCAACTGACCGAGCCACAGGGCGGCAATGAGCGCAGCGCCTGGCGTCTCCAGCAGGATGGCCGTCGAAGTGACCGACGGGCCGAGGCTCTTGACCACCCTGTTGATGAGCGAGTGACCGAGCAGTTGCGCTGTGACGGTCAGCGCCGCCAGCTTCAGCCAGGTCACCCCGCTGTAGCCGCCGAGCGCACTGCCGCTGATCAGACAGGTGACGAGCAGGAGAACGGCCGTGGTCGTGTAACAGACGTACGTGTACGGGACCGTGCCCACCGTCCGGCGCACCTCCGCGCCCAGCAGGACGTACCCGGCGGCCGCCATGCCGGCCGCGAGCGCGAGCGCGTCGCCGGCCAGGGCGCGGGTCGAGAGCGACAGGTCGAGGCCCGTCAGGATCACGACCCCGAGGAACGCGACCGCGGTGCCGCCCCAGACGAGCGCGGGCGGGCGGTGGCCGCGCAGCCGCAGCACGAGGGTCGTCCAGATCGGGGTGGTGGTGCACAGCGCCGTCGAGGAGGCGACGGACGTCATGTGCAGGCTCGGCAGCCACATCCCGAAGTGCAGCGCGAGCAGCACGCCGGCCCCCACGGTCAGCAGGACCTCCCGCCGGCCGATGCCGCGCAGCTCCGCGCGGTGGCGCACGAGCGCGAACGGGGTCAGCGCGCCGACCGCCATGGCGTTGCGCCAGAACGCGACGGCGAGGGCCGGGGCCGCGGTGGCGGCGATGAGCGGCGCGGAGAACGAGACGGATGCGATGGCCGTCGCGAGCAGCAGTCCCTCGATGCGCAGGGCAGCAGGGGAGACCGTCCCCGCGGGGTCCGCGGGGACGGTGCGTATCGCGTCGCGTCGGGTGGGGGCAGCACTCACCCCACCAGCCTAGGTCCACCTAAGGTGGGTGCATGACCGAGACGGAAGCGCTGTCACGTGCGCTGATCGAAGAGGCCGCCAGGAAGTCGGGCCTGATCTGGCTGCAGGGCCCCGCCGGGCCCAGCCGTGCGCTGTGGCACGTGTGGCACGAGGGCGCCGTGTGCCTGGTCGGCGGCGGCGCCGGCGAACAGCCGCTGGACGGCCTCGGCCTGGAGGACGGGGGCACCGCCACGGTGACGGTGCGCAGCAAGGACAAGGGCGGCCGGCTCGTCACGTTCACCGCGCGGGTCAGCGAGCTCCCTGCGGGGGGCGAGGCGTGGGGCGCCGCCGTGGCGGAGCTGAAGGGGAAGCGGCTGAACGCCGTGGATGCCGAGGGCATCGAGGAGCGGTGGGCCCGCGAGTGCCGGGTGCTCCGCCTGGAGCCTCGCGGCGACGGGGTGGAGCCGTTGCCGGACGGCTCCTTGGCGGCCGTGCCGGTGGCCTCGCCGGCCACGACGCGGAAGGCGATGCCGGCAGCGTTGCCGCGGCTGCTGCGCAAGCGGAGGCGCTGAGCATTCGGCTGCGGGTAGTCGTTGGCTGGTCGCGCAGTTCCCCGCGCCCCTTACGGGGCCGGGGCGCGGGGAACTGCGCGAGCAACCACAGCCGGACCCGCACCCGAAGAACCGGGCCTCAGTCCCCGGAGGGGATCCGTTTCCCGTAGTCGACCGTCTCACCCTTCGCCGGAGGCGTCAGGGCGAAGTCCTTGCCCCAGTCGCCCAGTTCCAGCTGACCGGCACCACCCGCCCGCTGCACGCGCAGCGGATACGGTTCGCCTGAGAGCGAGACGTCGAGCGTGCCGCCGCTGCCCTTGCTGCCGCCGTTGACGCTGATCGTGGGGACGCCGCCCACCTTGCCGTGCTCCCCGCGGCTCGGGGTGCCGTGCAGCCCGAGCAGGCCGTCCAGCAGGGCGTCCTTCTCGGTGAAGCCCCGCAGCTGCGGGTACGAGGGGTCCGCGGCCGGCACCTTGACGTACTTGCCCTCCAGCTTGGCCGAGGCCGAGGCGGCGCCCTTGGACCAGAACGCGGCGGGCGCCTTCAGGTAGAGGTCGTCCCCGGTGCGCAGCAGCTCGAAGGCGCCGGCCCCGGTGTCGGACGAGGAGACCCGGCCCGTGCCGCCGTTCTTCTTCAGCCGCATGTCGATGCGGTACGTGCGGCCCTGGCTGACGACGTTGCCGGACAGGTGCACCGCGTCCGCGGACCGCGCCGCGGACCGCGTCTTCTGCTGGATGGCGGCGGCGCCGAGCTTGCCGACGCCGTTCGTCCCCGCGTCGGGGTCCTCCTTGCCGCCGCAGGCCGTGAGCGCCGTGGAGAGCACGGCGCACAGCGCCGCCCCGAGGGCCGCGTTCCGGGTTCGCACGTCTGCTCTGCCTCCTGTGACCGGCGGGAGTACGGCAGCGGCAGCGTACCCGGGCCCGAACGGAGCGGAAGCCCCGAGTCCGTACGGCCGCTTCCCCCCGGCGGGAGGAAGCCGGTCACGTTAGCCTGAACCGGACACGAGAGGAGGTGCGCGGCATGGCAGCAGGCGCCCCCCGGGTGTTCGTCTCGCATCTTTCGGGCGTGGCCGTCTTCGACCCGAACGGGGACCAGGTCGGCCGGGTGCGCGACCTCGTGGCGATGCTGCGCGTGGGCGGCCGGCCGCCGCGCGTCCTCGGACTGGTCGTGGAGGTCGTCAGCCGGCGGCGGATCTTCCTGCCCATGACCCGGGTGACCGGGGTGGAGTCCGGCCAGGTCATCACGACCGGAGTGATCAACATGCGGCGCTTCGAGCAGCGCCCGACCGAGACCCTCGTCCTCGGCGAACTGCTGGACCGGCGGGTGCGCCTGGTGGACGGGGACGAGGAGGTGACGGTGCTGGACGTGTCCATCACCCAGCTGCCGGCCCGCCGCGACTGGGAGATCGACAAGGTCTTCGTCCGCCGGGGCAAGGGCGGCGCGCTGCGCCGCAAGGGCGAGACGCTGACCGTCGAGTGGTCGGCCGTCACCGGCTTCTCGCTCGAGGAGCACGGGCAGGGCGCCGAGAACCTGCTGGCCACCTTCGAGCGGCTGCGCCCCGCCGACCTCGCCAACGTCCTGCACCACCTCTCGCCCAAGCGCCGGTCCGAGGTGGCCGCGGCCCTCGACGACGACCGGCTGGCGGACGTCCTGGAGGAGCTGCCGGAGGACGACCAGATCGAGATCCTGGGCAAGCTCCAGGAGGAGCGCGCCGCCGACGTCCTGGAGGCGATGGACCCCGACGACGCGGCCGACCTGCTCTCCGAGCTGCCCGAGGACGACAAGGAGCGGCTGCTGACGCTGATGCAGCCGGGCGACGCGGCGGACGTGCGGCGGCTGCTGGCCTACGAGGAGCGGACCGCGGGCGGGCTGATGACGACCGAGCCGATCGTGCTGCGCCCGGACGCGACCGTGGCCGACGCCCTGGCCCGGGTCCGCAACCCCGACCTCTCCCCCGCGCTCGCCGCGCAGGTCTACGTCTGCCGGCCGCCGGACGAGACGCCGACGGGCAAGTACCTGGGCACCGTGCACTTCCAACGGCTGCTGCGGGACCCGCCGTTCACGCTCGTCGGCTCGATCACCGACACCGACCTGCGGCCCCTGGCGCCGGACACCCCGCTGCCCGCCGTCACCAGCTACCTGGCCACGTACAACATGGTCGCCGCGCCCGTCGTGGACGAGAGCGGCTCGCTGCTGGGCGCGGTCACCGTCGACGACGTCCTGGACCACCTGCTGCCCGAGGACTGGCGCGAGACGGAACTGCACCACGGCGCGCTGGGCATGAGCGACATCCGGGAGGCCACTCATGGGAAGCCGTGACCGCGGCCGGGACGCCGTGCCGACCGGGGCGGGGCTGCGCCCCGACCGGTCCGCCGAACGCGTGAAGGCGGAGTCGGCGGCCGTCCACCCGCACGGCCATCCGCATCCGCGCGCCCGGCTGGACGTGCCGCGGGTGAAGCGGCGCGGCTGGCTGCCGGAGTACGACCCGGAGGCCTTCGGCCGGCTCTCGGAGCGGATCGCCCGGTTCCTGGGCACCGGGCGCTTCATCGTCTGGATGACCGTCGTCATCATCGTCTGGCTGGTGTGGAACACCACGGTCCCGCACCATCTGCGGTTCGACCCCTACCCGTTCATCTTCCTGACGCTCGTGCTGTCCCTGCAGGCCTCGTACGCCGCGCCGCTGATCCTGCTCGCGCAGAACCGCCAGGACGACCGCGACCGGGTCAACCTGGAGCAGGACCGCAAGCAGAACGAGCGGTCCATCGCCGACACCGAGTACCTGACCCGGGAGATCGCGGGGCTGCGCATGGGCCTCGGCGAGGTGGCGACGCGGGACTGGATCCGCTCGGAGTTCCAGGACCTGGTCAGGGAGCTGGAACAGCGGCGCGTATTCCCCCGGGAGAGTGAGGAAGCCGACCGCTGAAGGCCTTTCCCCGGGGCCCGTACCGGGCCGTACCATCAGACCTATGGCTACCGAAACGAACGGCACCGCCGCCCCGGGTGAGGACGCGATCCGCGCCGCGCTCGCGACGGTGAACGACCCCGAGATCCAGCGACCCATCACCGAGCTGGGGATGGTCAAATCGGTGGAGATCGCGGCCGGCGGTGCGGTCGCGGTGGCGGTCTACCTGACGGTCGCCGGCTGCCCCATGCGGGACAAGATCACCTCGCTGGTGCAGGAGGCGGTCGGCCGCGTCGAGGGCGTCACGGGCGTCACCGTCGAGCTGGACGTGATGAGCGACGAGCAGCGCCGCGAGCTCGCGGCCTCGCTGCGCGGCGGACAGGCCGAGCGCGAGGTCCCGTTCGCCAAGCCCGGCTCGCTGACCCGGGTGTACGCGGTGGCCTCCGGCAAGGGCGGCGTCGGCAAGTCCTCGGTGACGGTCAACCTGGCGGCCGCCATGGCCGCGGACGGGCTGAAGGTGGGCGTCGTGGACGCGGACATCTACGGCCACTCCGTGCCGCGCATGCTGGGCGCCGACGGCCGGCCCACCCAGGTCGAGAACATGATCATGCCGCCGTCGGCGAACGGCGTGAAGGTCATCTCGATCGGCATGTTCACCCCGGGCAACGCCCCGGTCGTCTGGCGCGGCCCGATGCTGCACCGCGCGCTGCAGCAGTTCCTCGCGGACGTCTACTGGGGCGACCTGGACGTGCTGCTGCTGGACCTGCCGCCGGGCACCGGCGACATCGCCATCTCCGTCGCCCAGCTGGTGCCCAACGCCGAGATCCTCGTCGTGACGACGCCTCAGCAGGCCGCGGCCGAGGTGGCCGAGCGGGCCGGTTCGATCGCCGTGCAGACGCACCAGAAGATCGTCGGCGTCGTGGAGAACATGTCCGGGCTGCCGTGCCCGCACTGCGACGAGATGGTCGACGTGTTCGGCACGGGCGGCGGCCAGCTGGTCGCCGACGGGCTGACCCGCACGACGGGCACCAACGTCCCGGTGCTGGGCTCGATCCCGATCGACGTCCGGCTGCGCGAGGGCGGCGACGAGGGCAAGCCCGTCGTGCTGACCGACCCGGAGTCGCCCGCGGGCAGCGCGCTGCGGGCCATCGCGGGCAAGCTGGGCGGCCGCCAGCGCGGGCTGTCCGGCATGTCGCTGGGCATCACGCCGCGCAACAAGTTCTGACGGCACGGACAGCAGTAAGGGGCGGCCTCCCTTGAGGCCGCCCCTTACCGTTCCGCGTACGCCGTGATGTCCTTGATCACCGAGAAGCCCATGCCGTACGCGCTCATCCCCCGGCCGTACGCACCCAGATGGACGCCGCCCTCCTCGGGCGAGCCGGCCAGCACCCAGCCGTACTCGGACTCCCGGTAGCGGAACTCCGTCGGCACCCCGTCCACCGGCAGCGAGAGCGCCGTCCACGGGGCCTCGTCCATGTGGTCGGCCAGCTCCCAGGCGAGGGCCGTCTGCTGGTCGAGCCAGTCCTGCCGCAGGGCCCGCTCCATCTGTGCGGGCCAGGTGCAGGACAGCAGGCCCGAACCCGCCAGCCAGGCGGCCGAGGAGACCGAGGTGGCCTCCAGCACGCCCGTGCCGTCGGCGCTGCGCCGCACCGGGCGGCCCGCGACGGTCACCACGACGGCGAAGCGGCGGCGCTCCGCCCCCGGGACGGCGCGCCCGGTGCGCAGCAGCGAGGGCTCCTCGCCGTGGCCCGTGGAGCCGTGCTCCACGGTGCCGTCGGCGGCGGCGCCGACCTGCATCAGCCAGCGCCGGCCCGTATGGGCCTCGTCCAGTCCGTACCAGGGGAAGGCCGCCATCAGATAGCCGTCGACCGGACGCCGGGTGCCGGACGCACCCTGTGGGCCGTCGTCGGCCGAACCGGTGCCCTGTGCCACTGCCCGACTCGTCGTCTCCATCTGCGCCGCGCCTCCTCGTAGCCCCGTCGACCGGGACGCCTGCCCACCGCGGGCGGCTGCTCCCAAACAAAGGGAGGATAGCCACCTGCGTCAATGGGGCCCCGGATGCGCGGGCCGCGCGGTTCTAGGTGGCGTCGGCGTCGAAGGGGGGCCGTTCGCCCGGCTGGAGGCGCTCCTGCGGCTTGTGGAGGTCGGGCTTCTTCGTCAGATCGGGGCCGCCCGCGGCGGCGGGGACGTCCGTACGGCCGTGCACCGCGTCGGTGATCTCGCCCATCTCGGACTTGAAGTCGAAGCCGTTGCGGATCTCCTTCAGCCCCAGCTCCTCGTTCTCCATCACGTGCTTGCGGACGAACGTCTTGGGGTGCAGGTCCTGGAACTCGAAGTCCTTGAACTCCGGGCCGAGCTCGGAGCGGATGTCCTGCTTGGCGTTGTCGGAGAACTCCCGGATCTTGCGCAGCGTGCGCGACACATCCTGGATCACCTTCGGCAGCTTGTCCGGGCCGAAGATGAGCACCGCAAGGACGACGAGCGAGACCAGCTCGAGGGGTCCTATGTCGAGCACGTTGCAGCTCCTTGATGCGTCGGTGGCCGAGGATGCAGGCCGCCTATCACGGTACCTGGCCGGAAGAGGTGGGTGGGAGACGCCTCGGCCAACAACAGGCCAAGGGCCGGGGCAGGGGGCCGGCGGGTCAGCCGGAGCCGGCCGAGCCCAGGGTCAGCGCGGCCGTGTGCGCGCGCCCGTCGCGTTCGACGGTGAGCCGGAGGCGGTCGCCGGGGCGGTGGCTGCGGACCTTGACGATCAGCTCCTGGCCGTTGTGCACCCGGACCCCGTCCACCGCCCTGATCACGTCGCCGGCCCGGATGCCCGCCTTGTCGCCGGGGCCGCCGGGGGTGACGGGCGGGCCGTCGGCGCCCTTGGTGTTCACCCGGGCGCCGTCACCCGTGTAGGCCATGTCGAGGGTCACCCCGATGACCGCATGGGTGGCACGGCCGGTGTTGATGAGCTCCTCGGCGACGCGCCTGGCCTGGTTGACGGGGATGGCGAAGCCGAGGCCTATGCTGCCGCCCTGCGCGCCGCCGCTCTGCCCGGGCTCGCCGGAGGTGCCGCCCGCGGAGCGGATGGCGCTGTTGATGCCGACGACCCGGCCCGCGGAGTCCATCAGGGGGCCGCCGGAGTTGCCGGGGTTGATCGCGGCGTCGGTCTGCAGGGCGTCGACGTAGCTGATGTCGGTGCCCTCCTGCTTCCCGCCCGCGGTGATCGGGCGCTCCTTGGCGCTGATGATCCCCGTGGTGACGGTGCCCGGGAGGTCGAAGGGGGCGCCGATGGCGACGACGGAGTCGCCGACGCGGACGGAGTCGGAGTTGCCCAGCGGCAGCGGGGTGAGGCCGGACACGCCGGACACCTTGACGACGGCCAGGTCGTAGCCGCTGTCCCGGCCGACGACGGTGGCCCTGGCGGTCTGGCCGCCGTTGAACGTCACCGTGATGGATCCGTTCTGCCCCGCGGGCTGCACCACGTGGTTGTTGGTGAGGATGTGGCCCTGCTTGTCGAGGACGAATCCGGTGCCGGTGCCGCTCTCGCCGCTGCCGCTCACGTGGAGGGTGACCACGCCCGGCAGGGCCCGGGCGGCGATCCAGGAGACGCTGCCGGGTGCCCGGTCGGCGGGCCGGTCGCCGGCGGCCGTCTGCGGCAGGTTCAGGGTGCGCCCGAAGCCGTCCCGCTGGAGCCAGGCCCCGACGCCGCCGCCGACGGCGCCCGCGACGAGCGCCACGAGCACGGCCCCGCCGACGATCCGCCGACGGCGCGCCGAGGACCCGGCGGCGGACCGCTGCCCGGGCACGACGGCCCAGGGGTCGTACCGCCACGGCCCGGGCGTCCAGGACGCGGGCGTGCCGTGGGGATCGGGTGCGTGCGCCGGGCCGCCTGACGGTGCGTCAGTGATGGGCGAGCTCTCCGGACCGGGCGTCCCGGACGCCGAAGTCGCGGGCTCGGGATGCGCGTCGGCCGTACGGGCCGCAACCGGCCCGTACGGCACGGCAGTCGGCTGCGCCGGGACGACGGCCTCGAGGTGCGCGGCGCCCTGGCCGGGTGCCGCATCCGGCTGCGCCGGGGCCCCGGCCGTGCGGGACGGCGGCTGCTCGCCCGGGGCGGCAGTCGGCTGGGACGGGATCGTGGGGCGGGGGTACGCGGCCTCGAGGGCGCCCTTCGTGGTGCGCGGCGCAGCCGATTCCGCCTGGTCCATCGTGTTTCCCCCACTGTCCCGCCCTCAGGGCCCGCCGTCCGGGGAGGATTCTTCCAGGTCCCGGAGGGCCCGCGGACCGGGCCCCGGGGCGATGGCGGGAATCAGCGGGTGGCGTGCACGGGGAGCGAGGCGCGCGCCAGCGGCGGGAGGACCGGGGCGCCGGACGGGCGCAGCAGGGCCGCGCTGAAGGCCGGCTGCGGTGCCGCGTAAGGGTCGTTGTCCGCGAAGCGGCCCGGCGCCAGGTCCGGCGTCATGTTCAGCGAGGTCGTCGTCACGCCCGGGTCGCCCGCGCGGGCCCGCACCGGGTCGGCCGGGGTCTCCAACGGCTGGGCGCCGACCAGTGCGAGGGCCGCCAGCGACACCGCTCCGGCCGCCGCGAACGCGAAGCGGCGGCGGGTGCCGCTGCCGCGCTCGACCTCGTGGATCCGGAAACCGCTGTCACGGGGCTGTGGGGCGACGGCCGGGAGGAGGGTGAACGCCGGCCCGGGGAGAGCGCCGAAGCCGGCGGCTTTTCCCTGGCCGCCGGCGCCCCGGTCGGAGTCTCCGCCCTCGCTGCCCGGCAGGCCCTGCAGCCGGGCGAGCAGCCCTGCGGAAAGTGGCGGAGGCGCTGCCTCCGCGAAAACGCTCTTGAGCCGGCGCTGCGCGTCGGCTTCCGCTTTACAGGTGCGGCAGGTCGCGAGGTGCGCGAGCACCCGCTCCCGGGACTCGTGCCCCAACTCCCCGTCGACCAGTGCCGCGAGACGGTCGCCGAGGTGATGCTCGGCGGGGGACTGACCGCCTGAACCGGTCACGCGATCCCGACCTCCCCACTCAGCTGGACTCCGGGGGCCACCCCTGCCGGCTCGCGCCGCTCGGCCCGGGCGGCGGGCGACCGGTGCTGAAGCGCCTTGCGCAGGTGGGAGCGGCCGCGGTGGATACGGCTGCGCACGGTGCCGAGCTTCACGCCGAGCGTCGCGGCGATCTCCTCGTAGGACAGGCCCTCGATGTCGCAGAGCACGACCGCCGCCCGGAACTCCGGGGCGAGGGTGTCCAGCGCCTGCTGGACGTCCGCGTCGAAGTGCGTGTCGTTGAAGTGCTGCTGGGGCGACGGCTCCCGGCTGGGGAGCCGCTCCGCCGCGTCCTCGCCGAGCGCATCGAAGCGGATGCGCTGCCGGCGACGCACCATGTCGAGGAAGAGGTTGGTGGTGATGCGGTGCAGCCACCCCTCGAACGTCCCCGGCGTGTACGTCGACAGCGAGCGGAAGACGCGGACGAAGACCTCCTGCGTGAGGTCCTCGGCATCGTGCTGATTGCCCGTGAGGCGATAGGCGAGGCGGTAGACCCGTGCGCTGTGCGTGCTGACGATCTCCTCCCAGCTGGGAGGAGTCCACGCCTGCGCATCCGCATCGGCGGTGAACGTCGCGGTGGCTGCGGTGGGAGAACTGTCAGCGGTGTAGGTCACGGATTTCGGCTCGGCGGCGGACCTGCGGAAGCGCCTCAGCACTCCCCGGCGGTCTCCGCCCGCAGCCGCACCTCCCCTGTCGGCTCTGGTGGTGTCCAGTGGAGCCCCTACCATATCCACCTCGCCCGTTAGCTCCGGATAAGCTTTTTTGACCCGCTTTTTGGCCTTGACCTGGAGTGATCCCCTCGTCACCGGACCGTGCCGGCCGGCGCCGGGATCCGGCCACCGCCTTCCACCTCTCCCAACGCCCGGTCCCATCTGCGGGTTCCCGTGGGCAGCGGATACAGTCACGGGTGCGTCGACCACGGGGACAGGAGAGGGCCATTACCGGCAACCGGCAGACGAGCTGGGCGTTCGCCGATGCGTTCGTAGCCGAGGACGAGGCAACGCGCTGGGCCCGGGACCGGGCCCGGGAGGCGGGCCTCCGCTCGGTGTCGTCCGGCACCGGCGCTGCGCTGCGCCTGCTCGCCGGTGCGGCGGACGCCAAGGCCGTCGCCGAGATCGGCACCGGTACCGGGGTGTCCGGTATCCATCTGCTGCACGGCATGCGGCCGGACGGCGTGCTGACCACCGTGGACAGCGACCCGGAGTGCCAGCAGTTCGCCCGTCAGGCGTTCCGCGCGGCCGGTTTCGCCGGCAACCGGGCGCGGTTCATCCCCGGCCGCGCCCTGGAGGTGCTGCCGCGGCTCGCCGACGGCGGGTACGACCTGGTCTTCTGCGACGGCGACCGGATGGAGTCCCTGGACTATCTAGCGGAATCGTTGCGCCTGCTGCGCCCCGGCGGACTCGTCTGCTTCGAGGGCGTCTTCGCGGACGGCCGCACGGTCGACTCGACCGTGGCGCCTCCGGCGGAGGTGCAGCGGGTGCGGGAACTGCTGCGGGCGGTACGGGAGTCGACGGTGCTGATGCCGTCGCTCCTCCCGGTGGGGGACGGACTCCTCTGCGCCGTCCGGCGCGGGTAGCGCCCCGAAGGGGCGCGGGGAACTGCGCGACAAGCCACCGACGGCCTGCAGTCGACGCACCACCCCAGGGGTCCGGGGCGCAGCACCTGGGGGTACCCCCAGCGGTAGCTGGGGGAGTACTTCGACTGCGGGTGCGTCGTGGTTGCTCGCGCAGTTCCCCGCGCCCCTGACGGGGCGCCCCGGAAAAACACCACTGCCCCGCGCCGGAGGCGACAGGGCAGTGGGGGGATTGTGGGCCGTCGTCAGACGGTGACCTTCTCCAGGGCCTCGCCGAGAGCCTTGGCCTCGTCAGGGGTCAGCTCGACGACGAGACGACCGCCGCCTTCGAGCGGAACCCGCATGACGATGCCCCGCCCCTCCTTGGTCACCTCGAGCGGGCCATCGCCCGTCCGCGGCTTCATGGCCGCCATGCTCGTTCCCCTTCCTGAAACCAGCTCGTCGCAGCCGACAACCCAGGTGTCACCGGCATCGAACACATTGCTTCCAGGCCATTATCCCGCATCGCGCGACCCAATGACCAACATCGGTCCGCATCCCTTCGACAACGCCCTCCCGCAAAACCACTCAATTCGGGGATCGGGCCATCGCCCTGGCCCCGGGCTGCGCCCGTACACGGAGCCGATTCTTTGATGCAGGTCACATATCGGCTGCGGATGATCTCCGGCATGCTGAGCCCCGCAGACGCAGCAGCCGAGAGGGAGGGATCCGCACCATGGCCGACGCCGTGCTCTACGAGGTGGCCGACGGGCTCGCGACGATCACACTGAATCGCCCCGACGCCATGAACGCGCTCAACACCGAGACCAAGTGCGGTCTTCGGGACAGCCTGCAGCAGGCCGCGGCGGACCCCGCCGTGCGGGCCGTGCTGCTGACCGCCACCGGGCGGGCGTTCTGCGTGGGCCAGGACCTCAAGGAACACATCGGCGCACTGGCCGCCGACCGCGAGCACGGCACGGCGACGGCCATGTCGACCGTCGCGGAGCACTACAACCCGATCGTCTCGGCCATCGTGCAGATGCCGAAGCCGGTCGTGGCGGGGGTCAACGGCGTGGCCGCCGGCGCGGGCGCGGGCTTCGCGTTCGCGGCCGACTACCGGGTCGTCGCGGACACCGCGTCCTTCACGACCTCCTTCGCCGGGGTGGCCCTCACCGCCGACTCCGGCGTCTCCTGGACGCTGCCCCGCCTGATCGGCCACAGCCGCGCCTCGGACCTGCTGCTCTTCCCGCGCACGGTGAGCGCGGAGGAGGCCCGCGAACTGGGCATCGCGAACCGGGTCGTCCCGGCGGCGGAACTGGCCGCCGAGGCGGAGGCCGTGGCCCGGCGCCTCGCCGGGGGGCCGACGGTCGCCTACGCGGCGATCAAGGAGTCGCTCACGTACGGGGCAGGGCGCCCTCTCGGCGAGGCGCTGGCCAAGGAGGACGAACTCCAGACGCGGGCGGCCGCGGCGGAGGACCACCGCATCGCGGTGGAGGCGTTCGTGAAGAAGGAGAAGCCGAGGTTCTTGGGGCGCTGAGCCGGGGCGCCCCGTAGGGGCGCGGGGAACTGCGCGACAAGCCACGACGCGCCCGCAGCCGAGGAACCCCGGGGCTGCGCCCCGGACCCCTGGGGTAGTGCGTCGACTGCGGGCCGGTGAGGGCCGTTCGCGCAGTTCCCCGCGCCCCTTACGGCGCGCCCGGCTACGCCGCGCGCGCCGCGCACCCGGCCAGGTGGTCGTTCACCAGCCCGCACGCCTGCATGAGGGCGTACGCCGTCGTCGGGCCCACGAAGCGGAAGCCCCGCTTCTTGAGGTCCTTGGCCAGGGCCGTCGACTCCGGTGTCACCGCCGGGACGTCCGCGCTCGTGCGCGGGGCGGCCCGGCGGCCCGAGGGCGCGTACGACCACACCAGGGCGTCCAGCTCACCCTCCCCCAGCTGCGCGGCGACCCGCGCGTTGCCGACCGCCGCCGCGATCTTGGCGCGGTTGCGGATGATGCCGGGGTCGGCGAGCAGCCGCGCCTCGTCCTCCTCCGTGAAGGCCGCCACCTTCGCGACGGAGAAGCCCGCGAAGGCCGCGCGGAAGCCCTCCCGGCGGCGCAGGATCGTCAGCCACGAGAGCCCGGACTGGAAGGCCTCCAGGCATATCCGCTCGAAGAGGGCGTCGTCGCCGTGGACCGGGTGGCCCCACTCGGTGTCGTGGTACGCGCGGTAGTCCGCCATGGACTCCGCCTCCAGGCCCCACGGGCAGCGCCGCAGCCCGTCCGGCCCGACGACCGTTCCGGATCCGCTCACGACCGTCCCTCCTCCTCGCCGGACGGCGCCCGGCGCTCGCGCTCGATGGCCGCGGCCTGGGCGCCCGCCAGCGCCGCCTCCAGCTCGGCGATGCGCGCGTCCCGCTCGGCGAGCTCGGCGCCGAGCCGGTCGAGCGCGTCGTCGGTCTCGGTCATGCGGTAGCCCCGCAGGGCCACCGGCAGGCGCAGCGCCTCGACGTCCGCCCTGCCCAGCGGCCGCTGGGCGGGGAACGGCCGGAAGGCCGCGTCGGGCCCGGACTCGGGCAGCGCCCCGCCCCCGCCTCCCCCGGCGACGGCGAGGGTGACCGCGGCGACCACCACGACCAGCGCGATGAGCAGGAACCAGAACACGAACGTCTCCCCGTAGTCCTCCGTCAGCCGAACCGTCCACTCCGATCGTGCCATGCCGCACCGACAGCGACAGACAGCTAAGGTCGCTGCCGGACCTTGGAGAGGGAGTTGGGAAGATGCTGCGGCTGGGACGACGCGAGTTCGGCGCTCACGAACCGGTGATCATGGCGATCGTCAACCGGACCCCGGACTCCTTCTACGACCAGGGCGCCACCTTCCGCGACGAGCCCGCGCTGGCCCGCGTCGAGCAGGCCGTCGCGGAGGGCGCGGCCATCGTGGACATCGGCGGGGTCAAGGCCGGTCCCGGCGAGGAGGTCACCGCCGAGGAGGAGGCGCGCCGCACGGTCGGCTTCGTGGCGGAGGTCCGCCGGCGCCACCCCGACGTGGTCATCAGCGTGGACACCTGGCGGCACGAGGTGGGCGAGGCGGTCTGCGAGGCGGGCGCCGACCTGCTCAACGACGCGTGGGGCGGCGTGGACCCGAAGCTGGCCGAGGTCGCGGCCCGGTACGGGGCGGGCCTGGTGTGCACGCACGCGGGCGGCGTCCAGCCGCGCACCCGCCCGCACCGGGTGGTCTACGACGACGTGATGCAGGACATCCTCGACGTCACGCTCGGCCTGGCCGAGCGCGCCGCCGCGCTGGGCGTGCGGCGCGACGGCATCCTGATCGACCCCGGGCACGACTTCGGGAAGAACACCCGGCACTCGCTGGAGGCGACCCGCCGGCTGGGCGAGATGGCGGAGACGGGCTGGCCGGTGCTGGTCTCGCTGTCCAACAAGGACTTCGTCGGCGAGACGCTCGACAAGCCGGTCAAGGAGCGGCTGCTGGGGACGCTCGCCACTACGGCCGTCTCCGCGTGGCTGGGGGCGCAGGTGTACCGGGTGCACGAAGTCGCCGAGACGAAGCAGGTGGTGGACATGGTGGCCACCATTGCCGGGCACCGGGCACCTGCGGTGGCCCGGCGCGGGCTCGCCTGACGGGGCGCGGCGGGCAGGGGCGTTACGTCCCCGCCTCCTTCGTCACCACCTCGATCGCCTCGTCCACGTCGTCCGTGATGTGGAACAGCTGCAGGTCGGCCGCGCCCGCCTTGCCCTGGGCGATGAGGGTGTCCCGCATCCAGTCGACCAGGCCCCGCCAGTACGCGGTGCCGAACAGGACGATCGGGAAGCGCGTCACCTTCTTGGTCTGGACGAGGGTGAGCGCCTCGAAGAGCTCGTCCAGCGTGCCCAGTCCGCCGGGCAGGACGACGAAGCCGCTCGCGTACTTCACGAACATCGTCTTCCGGACGAAGAAGTAGCGGAAGTCGACGCCCAGGTTCACGTACGGGTTGATGCCCTGCTCGAAGGGCAGCTCGATGCCCAGGCCCACGGAGATGCCGCCGGCCTCCATGGCGCCCTTGTTCGCCGCCTCCATGGCGCCGGGGCCGCCGCCCGTGATGACGGCGAAGCCGGCCTCGACCAGGCCGCGGCCGATGGCCACCCCGGCCTTGTACTCCGGGGTGCCGCGCCGGGTGCGGGCGGAGCCGAAGACGCTGATGGCGGGGGGCAGTTCGGCGAGGGCACCGAAGCCCTCGACGAACTCGGACTGGATGCGCAGCACCCGGAAGGGATCCTCGTGCACCCAGTCCGCGGTCCCGCGGGTGTCCAGCAGATGCTGGTCGGTGGTGCCCGCCTGCATCTGGCCGTGGCGTCTGACGACCGGCCCCCGGCGCTGTTCCCGCTGTGCGCGCGTCCCTTCGGGGTTGACCATGCGTACGCTCCCTCCGCTGCGGATCGTTGCTGTTCAGCGTAGGCCCACCCGGGATGTTTCAGCCGGGATGTCTCAGGAGGTGAGCCAGCGGCGCAGCCGCTCCTCGCAGTGGTGGATCTTCTCGACTGCCACGTGCTCGTCGCGCTTGTGCGCGTACAACGCGTCGCCGGGCCCGTAGTTGACGGCGGGCACGCCGAGCGCGCTGAAGCGGGAGACGTCCGTCCAGCCGAACTTGGGCTGTGCGGTGCCGCCCACGGCCTCCATGAAGGCCACGGCGGCCGGGTGGGAGAGCCCGGGCAGGGCGCCGGGCGAGTGGTCGTCGACGACGAACTCCGCGATGCCGCACTCCGCGAAGACCTCGCGGACGTGGGCGAGGGCGTCCTCCGGGGAGCGGTCGGGGGCGTAGCGGAAGTTCACCGTCACGGTGCAGGCGTCGGGGATGACGTTGCCCGCGACCCCGCCCTCGATGCGGACGGCGTTGAGGCCCTCGCGGTACTCCAGGCCGTCGATGACGGGCCGTCGGGGCTCGTACGCGGCCAGCCGCGCGAGGATCGGGGCGGCGCCGTGGATGGCGTTGGAGCCCATCCAGCTCCGGGCGGAGTGGGCGCGCTCGCCGGCGGTGCGCAGCAGTACCCGCAGGGTGCCCTGGCAGCCGCCCTCAACCTGGGCGTCGGAGGGCTCCAGCAGCACGGCGAAGTCGGCGGCCAGCCACTCCGGGTGGGCGTCGGCGAGGTGGCCGAGGCCGTTGAGGTGGGCGGCGACCTCCTCGTTGTCGTAGAAGACGAACGTGAGGTCGCGGTTGGGCTCGGGGACGGTCGCGGCGACGCGCAGCTGTACGGCGACGCCGGACTTCATGTCGCTGGTGCCGCAGCCCCAGAGCACGCCGTTCTCGTCCAGCCGGGAGGGCACATTGTCCGCAATGGGAACTGTGTCGATGTGCCCGGCGAGGACGACGCGTTCGGCCCGTCCCAGCCCTGTGCGGGCCACGACGTTGTTGCCGTACCGGTGGACCGTCAGATGCGGCAGGTCGCGCAGCGCCGCCTCGATGGCATCGGCCAGTTCTTTCTCCGTACCGCTCTCCGAACGGATGTCGACCAGCCGGGCGGTGAGGGCGGCTGCGTCGAGGGACAGGTCGAGTGCCATGGGGTCCATGACCTGGAGCCTAACCGCCGGTAGGGCCGGGCGGGAACGCTACGGCCCGGCGCGGAGGGCAGGGACGGATGTTGCCACGTCTCTCAAGTAACGTGGGCGCATGCCCCGGATCTCCACCGCCCGTCGTGGCCGATTGCTGCGGACCGTCGCCGCCTGTGCCGTGTTGCTGGCACTGATCGGCTATGGCATCGCCCAGCTGGTGACGGGCGGCCCGGGGGCCCCGCGGTGCACCGCCCGCGCCCAGGGACAGTCGTACGCCCTCTCGCCCGAGCAGGCGGTGAACGCGGCGACGATCTCGGCCGTGGGGACCTCGCGCGGGCTGCCCGAGCGGGCCGTGACCATCGCGCTGGCCACGGCGATGCAGGAGTCGGGGCTGCGCAACATCCACCACGGGGACCGCGATTCGCTGGGCCTGTTCCAGCAGCGGCCGACGCAGGGCTGGGGCACCGCGGCCCAGATCACCGACCCGGTCTACTCGGTGGGGAAGTTCTACGACCACCTGGTGCAGGTGCCGGGCTACTCGCGGCTGCCGCTGACGGTGGCCGCGCAGAAGGTGCAGCGCAGCGGCTTCCCGCAGGCGTACGCCAAGCACGAGCCGGACGCCTCGCTGCTGGCGTCGGCGCTCACGGGCCGCCAGCCGGCCGCGTTCAGCTGCACGCCCAGCCCCGGGGACGGCAAGGCGGGCGACGCGTCGGCGGTGAGCTCCAAGCTGGAGCGCGAGTTCGGCCCGTCGGTACAGCCGGTGATGTCGAGCGGGGCGGGCACGGTGACGGTGCCCGTGCAGCCGTCGCCGCAGGCGCCGGAGGACGGGACGCAGCGGCGCGGCTGGGCGCTGGCGTCCTGGGCGGTGGCCCACGCGGCCGAACTGCGCATCGCGCGCGTGTCCTTCGACGGCAAGGTGTGGACCGCCGAGGACGCGAAGGACGGCTGGCAGAAGTCGAAGGACAAGAAGGACGCCGGTTCCGCTCCGACGGTGCACATCACCACCGTTCAGTAGTGCGACGGACCACTCCCGGGACGTACGCCCCGCGTACCGGAATTGCCGCCCGGCAAGCCGTCCGCACACATTCCCGAAGAAGCCCCAACTTCCTTGCGATGAACGGCTTGTAGCGCTTTTGTGCACCCGCTCGGCGGGTCCGGTTTGACGGGTTTCCTGCAGAGCCGATAATGCGATGCATTGCCAACTCTTTACCTCGGTCCACCGCAACCTTCAAGGGACTCACGCGGTAGTCACTGCGTCCGCTCGCCGGACAGCAATCGACCTCTCACTCCGTCACAAGGAGAAACATGTCCCTCCCCCTCACGCGTCGGATCGCCCAGGTCGCCCTGTTCGTCGCAGCAGGCGCCGGCACCGTCCTCGGCGCCTCCGGTGCCGCGAACGCCGCGGACCTGGCGCAGACCCCCGACCTGGCCAGCGGGCTGAGCGCGGCGGACACCTCGCACGCGGTCAACACCGTTTCCGGGGCCACCACGAAGGCCGGAGGCATGGCGACCGGGGTCGGCAACAAGGCCGTCGAGACGACCAAGCACGTGGTCGGGCAGACCGGCAGCGAGACCGCGCCGAAGCTCCAGGCGGCCGGCCAGCAGCTCACCGGCTCCGCCACCAGCGCCCTCGGCGGGGCCGCGGGTCACCTGCCCACCGGGCAGCTGCCGATCGGCGGCTGACGCCGTTCCCCACGCGGAACGCGCAGGGGCCCGGGAGAGCGACTCGCTCTCCCGGGCCCCTTTCGCATCACGGGTGCCGGGCCTACGCCAGGCGACGGACCGCCGCCTCCACCCGTTCGTCGGTCGCGGTGAACGCAATCCGCACGAACCGCTCGCCCGCGGCACCGTAGAACTCGCCCGGCGCGACGAGGATGCCGCGCTTCGACAGATCGGCGACCGTGTCCCAGCAGGGCTCGTCCCGGGTGGCCCACAGGTACAGCGAGGCCTCGCTGTGCTCGATCCGGAAGCCCGCGGCCTCGAACGCGGCGCGCAGCTTCGCCCGGCGGCGGGCGTAACGCTCGCGCTGCTCCGCGACGTGCGCGGAGTCGCCGAGAGCGGCGACGGTGGCCGCCTGGACGGGCGCGGCCACCATCATCCCGCCGTGCTTGCGGATCTGCAGCAGCTCGCCGAGCACCGCGGCGTCGCCGGCCAGGAACGCGGCGCGGTAGCCGGCCAGGTTGGAGCGCTTGGAGAGCGAGTGGACGGCGACGATGCCCTCGTACGAGCCGCCGCAGACGTCCGGGTGCAGCACGGAGACCGGGTCGGCCTCCCAGCCCAGCTCCAGGTAGCACTCGTCGCTGAAGACCAGCACCCCGTGCTCGCGGGCCCAGGCGACCGTGCGGCGCAGCTCGTCGAGGGACAGGACGCGGCCGGTGGGGTTGGACGGCGAGTTCAGCCAGAGCAGCTTCAGGCCCGCGGGGTCCAGCTCCGTCGGGTCGTCGTAGACGACGGGCTCGGCGCCGGCCAGCCGGGCGCCCACCTCGTAGGTCGGGTAGGCGAGGCGCGGGTAGGCGACCTTGTCGCCCGCGGTGAGACCGAGCTGGGTCGGCAGCCAGGCCACCAGCTCCTTGGAGCCGACGATCGGGAGCACGTTCGCGTGGCCGATGCCCCGGGCGCCGAGGCGGCTCTCCGCCCAGCCGGTCAGGGCGTCGCGCAGCGCGGGCGTGCCCCACACCGTGGGGTAGCCGGGGCTGTCCGCGGCGTCGGTCAGGGCCTGCTGGACGATCGCCGGGACCGGGTCGACGGGGGTGCCCACCGACAGGTCGACGATGCCGTCCGGGTGGGCGGCCGCCGTGGCCTTGTACGGCTCGAGCCGGTCCCAGGGGAAGACGGGGAGACGGGAGGAGACTGCGCCCACGTGATCGCTCGCTCTCTTGTGCTGGCTCTAGTGCCGGTTCTTGTGCTGGTTCTTGCGCTGGGGTGGTCCGTCCGGGGTGCGGCACGTAGCACCGCGGCCCCGCACGGCGCAAGGCCGTACGGGGCCGCGGGCGGCTGCCGTCAGTGCTGCGGGTTGATGTCCGCCGGCAGCTCGGCGATGAAGGGGTGGTCCCGCTCGATCAGGCCGAGCTTGGAGGCTCCACCGGGCGAACCGAGCTCGTCGAAGAACTCGACGTTCGCCTTGTAGTAGTCCTTCCACTCCTCCGGGGTGTCGTCCTCGTAGAAGATCGCCTCGACCGGGCAGACCGGCTCACAGGCACCACAGTCGACACATTCGTCCGGGTGGATGTACAAGGACCGGGAGCCCTCGTAGATGCAGTCGACGGGGCACTCCTCGATGCACGCCTTGTCCTTCACGTCGACACAAGGCTGCGCGATGACGTAGGTCACGCTGTCGTTCCTCCTCGGTAGGGCCAATCTCGCGCGGGAGCGCGGCGTCGTCGATGCCCACACCTAGTATCTCCCTCCCCGGGCACATGACGAACAAGAGGGGCGGGCAGAGCTGTGGAATTCACCACGGGCGGAAGACTGGAAGTCCGGATCACCGCGGCAGATGTGGGAAAAAGGGTCTCCGTGCGGCGACTGAACGACTCCGTCCGGTCCCCGGAACGGTTCACCGACACCGTCGGAGAGCTCGTCTCCTGGGAAGGCGGTGTGCTGCGGATCACTCGCAGGACTGGGGAAACCATCGAAATTCCCGAGCGGGCGCTCGTCGCGGGCAAGGTGGTGCCCGCCGCCCCGCCCCGCCGCCGGGGCCCGGCGGCCACCGTGCGTGAGCTGCAGGAGACCGCGGCGCGCGGCTGGCCCGCGCGGGAGACGGAGCGGCTGGGCGACTGGACCCTGCGGGCCGCGGGCGGCTTCACCGCCCGGGCCAACTCGGTGCTGCCCCTCGGCTCCCCCGGGCTGCCGCTGCCGGAGGCCGTGGACCGGGTCGTCGAGTGGTACGGGCGGCGCGGGCTGCCGGCCCTGATCCAGGTCACGACCGGGGACGCGGCGGCGGACGAGGCGCTCGACGCCGCGCTCGCGGCCCGCGGCTGGGCCGCCGAGCGGCACGCGCTGATGCGGACGGCCGCGCTGGCGCCGGTCGCCGACACCGGTGCCGACACGGGGGCGGTGCTGCTCTCCCGCGAGCCGGATGCACAGTGGCTCGCCGCCTACGGGCGCGAGGGCGGCGCCGAGGACGCGCGGGCGGTGCTGACGGGCGGGCCGTCGGTCTGGTTCGCGACGGTGCCCGGCGCGGCGATCGGGCGGTGCGTGGTCGACGGCCGGTGGGCGGGCTTCTCCGCACTGACGGTGGCCCCCGGGCGCCGGCGGCAGGGGCTGGGCACCCTGGTCATGGCCCGGCTGGCGCAGCAGGCGCTGGACGAGGGCGCCTCGGCGGCGTATCTCCAGGTCGAGACGGACAACGGCGGGGCCGCGGCGCTCTACGACGAGCTCGGCTTCACCACCCACCACGCCTATCACTACCGCCGCGAGCCGCGGCCGTAGTCACGGCCGCACCATGGAGGAAGGAGGCAGCCATGGACGACGCCTCCCCCAGCTACCGCTGGGGGGACCCCCATCGCCGACGGCGGTTCGCCGCGGCGGCCCGGGAGGAACGGCCCGACCTGGCGCTGCTGTGCCTGCTGGTCGAGCAGGAGGCGGCGGCCGGGGAGGAGGGCTGCGGCGAG
Source organism: Streptoverticillium reticulum (assembly GCF_047456005.1). Classification (NCBI taxonomy): domain Bacteria; kingdom Bacillati; phylum Actinomycetota; class Actinomycetes; order Kitasatosporales; family Streptomycetaceae; genus Streptomyces; species Streptoverticillium reticulum. The sequence continues at coordinate 3,087,143 of NZ_CP179755.1, forward strand.
CGCGCCGTCGACGAGGCGCAGATGGAGCTGGACCGCCTCGCCGGGCTGCTGCCCGCGCTGCTGCGCGGGGCGGAGCCGCAGCGCTGGGCGGAGGCGCTCGCGGAGCTGCTGGGCGGGCGGTGCGGCTTCCACGGCGTGCCCGCCGACTACCGGCGGCTGGAGTCCTCGCTGCTGGGCGCGGTGCTGGCGCGGCGGCGCGGCCTGCCGATCCTGCTGTCGGTGGTGTGGATCGAGACGGCCCGCCGGGCCGGGGCGCCGGTGTACGGGGTGGCCCTGCCGGGACACTTCGTGGTCGGCTTCGGGGACCCGTACGGGCACCACGTCCTGGTCGATCCGTTCGACGGGGGACGGATCCTGTCCGAGGACGACGCGGGGCTGCTGGTCGCCGGGGCGACCGGGGCGCCGCTGTCGCCGTCGGTGTTCTCGCCGGCCGAGCCGCTGGACATCGTGCTGCGGGTGCTCAACAACATCCGCGCGTGGGCGGCGGCGCGGCCGGAGCGGAGCGACGTTCAACTGTGGGCCGTTGAACTCGCTTTGCTGTTGCCCAGCCATCCGGCGCGGTTGCGTTTCGAGCGGGCGGAACTCCTCGTGGAGCGAGGGGATTTCGCGCGGGGCGCGCGCGAGATGGAGGAGTACGCGGAGGTCGTGGCGGTGGCGGACCCGACCGTGGCGGAGTCCGTCCGGCACCGGGCGCTTGCCGCGCGGGCGATGCTGAACTGACCGTGCGGTCAGCGCCCCGTAAGGGGCGCGGGGAACTGCGCGATCAGCCACGACGCGCCCGCAGTTGACGTCCCCGGGGCTTCGCCCCGGACCTCTGGGGTGGTGCGTCGGCTACAGGCCGTCTGTGGTTGCTCGCGCAGTTCCCCGCGCCCCTTACGGGGCCCTAAAGCCACCCCTTGTCCCGCGCAATGCGAACGGCCTCCGCGCGGTTCCGTGCCCCCGTCTTCTGGATGGCCGTGGACAGGTAGTTGCGGACGGTGCCGTTCGACAGGTGCAGCCGCGCGGCGAGTTCCGCGTTGGTCGAGCCGTCGGCCGAGGCCGTGAGGACCGCGCGCTCGCGGTCCGTCAGCGGGTTCGCGCCGTCCGCCAGGGCCGCCGCGGCGAGGGTCGGGTCGATGACCCGTTCCCCGCGCAGCACCCTGCGCAGTGCGTCCGCCAGCCGTGCCGCGGGCGCGTCCTTCACCAGGAAGGCGTCCGCGCCGGACTCCATCGCGCGGCGCAGATAGCCCGGGCGCCCGAAGGTGGTCAGGATGACCACCTTGAGCGCAGGCAGCTCGCGCCGCAGCACCGCGGCCGCCTCCAGGCCCGTCATGCCCGGCATCTCGATGTCCAGCAGGGCGACGTCGACGGGCGTGGCTTTGGCGGCGTCCAGCACCTCGTCGCCCCTGGCCACCTGGACGACCACGTCGATGTCGTCCTCCAGCCCGAGCAGGGCTGCCAGGGCTTCCCTGACCATGGACTGGTCCTCGGCGAGGAGGACTCTTACACATCTTACGGGCGGCTGATCGGGGGCGTCAGTCATACGGGCCAGGGTAGACACGGCGAAGCCCCGCCCATGCGCATCGGTACAGCGCACAGGCGGGGCTGAGGGGGCACGGTCGCACGCCCGCGCGGCTACGGCACCGACACGGGGTTGTCCGGAGAGTCGAGCCACACCCGCTCGCCGTCGCCGTCCACGGTCAGCCCAAACCGCTCGAACCCGGGCCGCCCCTGCCTGTCCCACCAGTGGTAGGCCACCAGCACCTCATCCCAGAGATTCCGGGGTCCAGACTGGTAGACCTCGAACTCATCCTTCCCCGGCACGTAGTCAGTGGTAGCCCACGACGTGACGGCCGTGTCCCGCAGCCAGAGCGTGTATGAACCGTCGTCGTACGGCTCCATCCACGGGAACGCGTCGGGCACCTGGACCCCGATCGCGAACATGACGTGCCAGTCACCCACGTCGTCCGGGGACAGTGACGTCATGGACTTCACGCCGTCCGCTGGCCACTTCCGCCCGCCCAGATACTCACGGACGTGCCGACGCTGGACCCGCTGAGCACGCATGCGCATGAACGCCGACGACCCCACGAACGGGCCGGACGCCGAACGGTCCCCGGCGACCGTGAGACGCGCTACCGCCTCCCCGCCGTACGTCGGCCCCCACGGGGTCACGATCACCCCGCCTGGCTTCACCTGCTCCCGCCATGGCGGGGGCACGCTGCCGATGGAGCACGTAGCAATCAGCCGGTCATAGGGAGACCGCTCCGGGTACCCCTGCGCCCCGTCGCCGACGTGTACCAGCGGACGGAGTCCAGCGAGGTTCAGGCGGGCACGCGCGTCCTCTGCACTGGCCTCGTCCACTTCGACGCTGACGACGTTCTCAGCGCCCAGCCGGTGAGACAGCAGAGCAGCGTTCCACCCGGTTCCGGTGCCGACCTCCAAAACGGTCTGCCCGTCCTCCACACTGAGCGCGTCCAACATCGAAAACACCATCGTGGGCATGGAGTTGGACGAGGTAGGTGACTTGCCCTTGCCGGTTCCGGTGTACGCACCGTCATCCCATTGCGTCGTGATCGGCGCGTCCCGGTAGACGGCTTCCCACCACACGTCAGGTTCCTCGCTGCGGATCACGCGGTCACTCTGCCGGTTCATGCCAGCGCGACCGGGCCAGATCGCATCCGGCATGAACGCGTGACGCGGTACCGCCTCGAACGCAGGGAGCCAGTCGCTTGCCAGGGCTCCCTTTTCCATGAGCACGGAGGCGAGCCCCTGGGGGCCCACCTCCTTTGCGGTGCGCTCGGTCACTTGCCGTCCGCCGGGTCCTTGCCGTCGTTGGTGTTGCCGCCCTCGTCCGACCCGCCGCCCCCGTGCTTGTTGCCCGAGTCGCTGTCGTCCTGAGGGTTGCCATCGGCCATGGTCAGCCACCACGCGTGCTTCTGCATGTCGTACCTCCGTTGTCGATGGTGCTTGGGTACCCGCCCGGCCGACTCCGCTTCACGGGGTGTGCAACCGGGTGGGGGTCTCAGTGGGCCGCGTGTTCGTGCTGCGGCTCCTCGGACGGAAGCGCCGGGATCTCCCGCTTCCCCTCGTTCAACTCAAGGCGGCGCACGAGGGCTACGTCTTCAAACGTCCGGCCGAACAGCGGGTGCCCCGAACGGCCCGTGTGCGACATCATCGCCACGTCCGCCGTCTCCAGGTCTGCCGTCGGCGCGAGCGTCCACCCGCACCCACCACTCATGCAGTGCGCCGTAACGGTGATCTCGCTGCGCGGGTGGGTACTGATCGCGTGCTTCACGGCGGGGAGGGTGATGCTTCTCGTCACGACGCCACCGCCGGGCGGTTGACCGGAAGAGCTACCTTGCGCGGCACATGCGGGTGATTCCGGATCTCCACGTTGCAGTCAGACGCCGCCGACTGGTTCGCGTAGCCCTCTGGCGTACCAACCCCCGTGCGATACGCCCTGCGCCAGTGAGCACAGTGCGCGCAAACCTTGCAGCCCTCCACGGGGGCAGGCTCCAGGGTCATGCCTGGCCCTCCCTGCCGTCGCCAGTGTCCGCCCCTGACAGACGCTTGCCCCGACTCTCAGCGACAATCAGCGCGTCGCCGAGCGCCTCGTACAGACGGGCCACCAGGTAACGCAGTTCCCCATCCGACAACTTCGGGGCACCCATCGTGGCGTTAACATGCCCCAACAGCTCAGCACCCACGGCGAGTTGCACGGCTTCCATGTCGTCGGCGAGCGCCGACAGCCACCCCGCGCCATCGGTCGCGAGGTAGCAGGGTCGGCCGTCATCCGTCGCCCAAGGCAGCAAGCGTGCGACTCCCGCCGCATCGTCGGCAAGGCCGCGCCTGCGCTGGTGATCGGCTTCTGTTCTGTGAACCATCTTGACCCCTGGCCTGCTCGGTTTCGGGATACCGCGAAGCTATGGCCACAGAACATCTCAATCCAGCTCCGCAGCACGGCAGTTGGAGAAGCGATCACTCGGAACTACCGCGCTACGTAGCAGCTAGCCCAGTACGCCCAGGTGGGTTGCCATGGCGCGCATCTCGGCGGTGAGCCTGCGCTTACGACGCTGGACGATCGCCGCCATCACGTCCTGCGCCATGCGCTGATGCCGGAGCCATTGCGGGTTGGCGTAGTCCACGGCCGTCAGCCGGTCGAGTGCCTTGTCGTGCTCACCCACCTTGACGAATGCCGTTGCCACAGTGAGGCGGTGCCGGTTCCACTCCTTGTCGGTCTCAGCGATGCGGGAGGCCTTCATGGCGTGGTCGGAGAATCGAGCCTTTCCGGTGGATTCGTCGATCACTCGGAAGGGGTCGCCGTTCTCGGAGATCAGCTCATCCTCCAGCCCCTTCATTCCGGCAACGGCGATATCGAATCGCCCGAACCGGTGCCGGGCACCGGGATGCCTTCCCAGGGCAGCAGCGGCAGACTCGGCAATCCGGCGGGCTTCCGCGCCCTCCTCGGGGCGGTTGTTGCGAACAGAAGCGGCAGCCGCTTGCAGGGCGAGCCAGCCCCACACGGCCAGCCTTTCCGGCGGCGCTTTCGAGATTCGCGGTTCCAGGCGGTCCGCTGTCTCGATAGCCGCTCGCTCCGCATCATCGAATCGCCCTTGCCGGAGCAGCAGCCACGACATGATGAACACGGCATACCCTGCCGTGTTCATGTCCTGCACCGCTCGCGCATCCTGAATCGCTCCAGACAGCGCATGATAGGCAAGATCGTATTGCCGAACCTGCGTCAGATACCGGCCGCCCAGCAAATATGCCTCCGCGCGGGCAGACAGCGCCTGTGTGTACTCCTCGCCATTGCCGAAGTAGGCAACAGCTGAATTCGCGTCCCGGATGATCTCAGGCATCTTGCCAGCCACGGAACCGAAGTTGTCCGAGTCGTACGCCGCTGAGCCAGCGCGGATGACTTCCAGGAGCGCGGGAAGGTTGGGTTCCTCATCGGGCCTTTCGTTAGGGCCGTCTGCGATTCCCAGGGGCGGAGTAAGCGCGCTCCGCAATTCGGCCAGCCCCACACGGGTCGAGTCTTCGCTTCGAACTGGTTCCGGTGTGTCGGATGCCATGAGTTGAGAGGTCTTCACATGCAGCGCGCGAGCCAGAATGTGAAGGGTTTCGATGCGGACGTTTCCGCCCTGTTCCAGCTTGGCGACGGTGGAGGGAGCGAGCCCAGCAGCGTAGGCCAACTGTTCCTGGGTCAGACCCCGTAGCCGACGATGCTTCCTGACGTTCTCCCCTAGAGCGCTCATGATCCCCGCCTAGTGCGTGTGGTGTCGTGCTCTCGTCCGGCCAGCGTACGCCTGGCCAGCAGCCCCGGACACACGGATGGCCCCGCACCCACCCTGACAGGGGAAGGTGCGGGGCCATGGAACCGAAGGGGTCAACTCCCGCGCCTCAACACGAGAGTTGAGGATCGGACACCCCGAGCCGGCGAAAGGGTCACCTTTGATTCGCAGGCGTGCGGGGCCTGCCCGTGCCCGCACCCCCGCGCCCCGCCCCGTGAAGCCTGGACAGAAAAACCCCAGACCCGTACACGGACGGGCGCGCTATTGGCCCCCGGCTCGGGTCGCTGACGGAGGGAGACCCTCGGCAGGGGGGTTAGCGGGCGTAACGGGCCGCGCTGCTGCCAATTGACGGTTATTTCTGAGTCTTCTTGAGCTTGAACGCAATCATTCGATTCGGATCAAGGATTGCTGAACCGCAAAGCGAGTCAACGATAGAAACATCCGACTTGACGTCAGCGGAGTAATCGAGCGTCGCACGAATTGCGTAACCGTTGAACGTCTGCGAACTCGACTTGCCTGCACCCTCGTTGGCGTTCGGTGCCCGATTCGCCAGCGCAAAAGCCGTCGTGTGGTAAGCGACGGCCCCCGTCAGATGAGGCGAGACGATGACACGGAAGTCAAACAACGTTCCGATCTCGGCGCGCGAAAGCATCGAATCATCTCCCGACGCATCCACGCGCTGAAGCCGTTCGACGTCCAGCAGGGCCCCGTACACGTCAGGGCCTACCGCTAGGAAACGGTCCCCCGGGTCGATCTCGCGCCGGACGAACTCGGCGGAGGCTGCGGCAATTGCCTTGAGCGGGACGGCCGGATCAATGACCACCGCATCCGCCGATTCGCTCTGAGCGTTCATGAGCGCGGCCAGGTTCTTCTCGATGTAGCGAGAAACCGCGTCGAGTTGCGGCATGAGAACCTGTCCGCCAAAGTCGCGGATATTAAGGGAAAGATCGCGAGTGCCAAGCTTTGCGGCGTCGGTCGGCTCATCGGTCAGCTTGACGTGCGCGATGCCTTCCTCTACGTCAGCGTACTCGGTGGTGCCCGTGTAGTTCTTAGCGGTTCGCTGCTTCGGCAGGCGGACGCCTACAACCGATCCCCGGCCACCTTCAAACTCCGCTTCGGCGTCACGGTGGACAGTGGCGCCAAGTACGGACTGGTACGAAAGCAGCCCCAGGGCGGCAGTTGCTACCTGGTCAATCTGAATCTTATGAGCCATGAATAGCCCCTTCTGTAGTGGTTAACGCTGGCGCCCGGCCTCATAGGCAGCGCGTTGCCGTGGGCTCATCTGCGCGAGCTGAAGTCGAGAAAACATGCGCTTTAGTTCGTCCGGCACGGGCAATTTGTTGAATACGTGCAACCGGATCTCTGCTGCCAACTCCTTTGGACCTGGCGGGCGTTCACTTCCCTCGTTGGTCAGATCGGCAGCCTTGGCGGACTGCTCTGCCGCGTCCCTCATCGCCGCCAATGCCTTGTCCTGCTCACGGCGCGCGTGCTGTCGGGCCGATGTGGCCTCGCGCCGATGGTTCACGACCATGCGGGCGAGTTCTTCCGGCGTATGCTGCGCGGCGAGTTGGGCGACGTTGAGACTTCCCGGGCTGTTGTCTGGCATTACATGTCCTCGAAGAACTTGTCCCACATGTCGTGCAGCTTCTGAGCGTCCTCACGCATTTGCATGGTGAGGGGGCGGCTAGCTTCGCGGGCATCTACGGTGCCAGCGCCGTACGTTTCGATGAGTTCGCGGCGACGTTTCCGGGCATCGGCAATGCGATGCTCAATCTTCTTGACTTCGACACAATGAGCCCGAAAGGTCTTCAAGTTGGTAGTACGAACCCCTGTCAAGCCTGACACCTTCCTGGTTCTGGGTACGAAAAATCCCCCTTACCGGAACGCGGTGCAGCACGTACCGGAAGGGGGGCGGTTCGGCGAATTGGGCGGCATCGAAGTGCGCTCAACATGATTCGCCGAAGAATCGAGGTGCGCCCCTGCGCGGGCGTCAACTGGCTTGCGCCAATTGGGCCGGATGTCTAGCCAGCTCAGAGAGGGCACCGCATCACGTGATGCGGTGATCACGAGTTCTGTGCCCTTACTAGAGCGTTATGGTTGCCTGGAGCGACACCGCTTCCGGCACTTCCCGCATACCGTTGAGTGACGCCTATCACGGCGCGGTGAAACGGTGGTTCGGAGGGCGATCCTGTTTTCCCTATAGGTTTCTTATGGCATTCCAGAAAACACCAAGAATCACCGTTCCACCGCACTCCGCTGACCATCGGCGGGCTGGCTGCTACGCGGCGCCCCCGTACGGCTACTAGAGCGCAAGCGTTCTCCGCTGTCGGCCCGCACGCCGTTTGCACAGCGGTGATGTCGGCCACGCCCTGCGCTGGCGCCTTCGCGCCCCCTGTGTGACTGCCAGGGTGATGAAGTGGCAGTTTGAAAGCGGGTCTCGTTTTCCCTATAGGTGCTCTATGGGGATACGTGGACCTACCCATAAACCGTCACTTCATCACTTCCCGTAGGTCATCGGCTTGGTGGATCAGCGAGGGCTAACGCACTTCGTCACGCCTTCTCTGCCGACAACTGGGCTCCTCTGGGTGGCCCGGCTGCCGGTGGGGCCCGCCACGCCCCGCATACGCCGCTGTAGGCACGCGAAAAGCCCCACCCCTCAGGAGTGGAGAGGTGGGGCTGAAAGGGGCTCAGACGCGCTTACGCGGCCTCTGCGAAATCCTCTTGCTGGGCGGGCTGGGCCCATTCGATGGTCAACCGCTCGTGGCCGTCGAAACGGGCGCCCTGGCGCGGGGCCTTGCGGACCGTTATGCGCTCTATGGCAAGGCGGAGGAGGTCACGCTTCTTGGGCAGGTCCGCCGCATCCCATGTGGCCGTGAGGGTCTCGTGTTCCACGCTTTCAAACGGCAACGTGACAGTGCCCCCGTGCGAGTAGTGGTTGACCTCTTCTCGGGCGGCTTCGACAGCCTTGTTCGCATCCCGCAGCAGAGGGCCGAAGTACCGCGCTGCCGCGCCGTCGTAGACGCCCGCCTGACGGTCGTCGAGGAGCCGCTTCAAACCGGCCTCAGCGGTTCGCAGAGCGGCGCGTGCGGCCTGTTCTTCTTCGGTCTCCTCGGGCCTCACACGGGCCGTCCAGCGCTCGGAGACGGCGATCACGATCGGGTCGTCTTCAGCTGCGTTGGTCAGCCGTGCCAACCAGGCGTTGAAGACGAAGTTCTCAATGGCCTCGACCTTGGCAGAGGCGATTGCCTTGCATCCGGTGCCTCCCGTTGCGGCCTGGCACTTGTACGCCTTGCCGCCCATGGACATCGACCGGCCACACCCCTCGCACTGCATCAGGTCCGTAAGCAGGTGCTTGCGCCGGGTATCCCGGGCCCGGTGGGCAAGCGGGATGAGATTGCCGCCCGTCAGCGTCTCTTGCGCCTTGCGCTGCATCTCGGAGGTGACCAGCGCCTTGCCCTTGAGGCGAACCTTCTGGCCCTTGCTATTGCGGTAGGCCTCCGGATGCCCCGGGCGGATCTGAATCACTTGCCACCCGGAGAAGGCAGGGTTCCGGGTCATGCGGTGGACGTACGCGTACCCCCAGGAGCTTCCGCCAGGGGACGGGACGCCCATGCCGTCGAGCCAGCGGCAGACCTCACGCGTAGAGGCGCCGTCCTCCGCAATCCTGCGGAACATCTCCCGCAGAAGTGCGGCGCGGGACCACTCCGTCCGCGTCGCCACATGGCAGATGTACGGTTCTTCGTCCGGCATCAGGACACGGTCGCGGGAGACGACGTATCCGAACGGGGCGCGACCGGCCACCCAAAGCCCAGCGTCGCGCTGTGCTTCCTTGGTGTCCCTGACCCGCTTGGAAAGGTTCTCGCTGCTCTCCCGTGCCTCTTCGGCCCGGTTGATGATCCAACGACGGTCACGCGTCTCGTTCGAGTCGAGCCCGTCCATGTCGAAGATGACGCGCGCCTTGCCGATCACCTTCAGAAGGTCCTCGGCTCCCTTGCGGCTGAACCGGTCGATCGCGTACGCCCACAGCGCCGGAACCTCGCCGTCGGCCAGGGCGCGCAACGCACGGTCGAAGTCGGACCGCTTGACGTCCTTGAAAGCGCTCTGGATGTCCCGCCAGACCTTCCGCACCGCGTACCCGTTGCGGTGCGCCCAGCGGTGCCCCTGCTCGCATTGCGCGTCGGTGCTCTGCTCTCGGCGGTGGTCGTCTTCCCTCAAGCGCTTCGACTTGCGCGTGTAGAGGTCTACAGCGTTCGGCTCGCTCTTCCCGCAGATGGTGCAGACGTGCTCAACAGACATGATCCGGTGCTCCCAGTAGGCGTATCCCCTTTGGGGCGCCTAGAGCGCAACGGTTCCCACATCAGAAAGCCGCAGGTCAGACCCTAGGTCCGCAAGGGGTTACTCCTCCTCGGCGAGGAGTACGCGGATCTGCTGTGTCACACCGACAGGGTAGGCGGCCGGGGCTCCGCCCTGCGCGAGAGCGGGACGTACGCCCGCAGCCGGAAGCCTCCGTGCGGCGCCGGGCCCGTCTCCAGCCGCCCGTCGGCCAGCGCCAGGCGCTCCGTCAGGCCGGTCAGGCCGTTGCCGTACGGGCCGCCGGGGCCGTGCCCGTCGTCGGTGACCGTGAGGCAGAGCTCGTCGTCCCGTTCCGCGACGGTCACCTCGCAGCGGCGGGCCCCGCTGTGCCGCACCACGTTGGTCACCGCCTCCCGCAGCGCCCAGGCCAGGGCGCCCTCCGTGTCGGGCGCGAGGTCCGGGTGGCGGTCGGTCGCCCCGCCGAGGTCGACGGCGATGCCGGCCGCGGCCAGGGCAGTGCGAGCTCCGGCGAGTTCGGCCTCCAGGGTGGGGCGGCGAAATCCGCTCACCGCCTCCCGGACGTCCACCAGGGCCTGCCGGCTGACCTTTTCGATGTCCGCGACCTGTTGCGCGGCCTTCTCGGGGTGCTCGGGGAGCATCCGCCCGGCGAGCTCGCTCTTGAGCGTGATGAGGGAGAGCGAGTGCCCGAGCAGGTCGTGCAGGTCCCGGGCGAGCCGCAGGCGTTCCTCGTTCGCGGCGAGGTGGGCGACGGTCGCCCGTGCCTCGCGCAACTCCCGCATGGTGCGGCCCATCTGCATGACGGCGATCATCGCGGCGCCGCCCAGGAAGGTGGGCAGCACGAGCAGCAGCACCTCGACGGTGGCCGCGTGCTCGATCATGCCGAGCAGGAAGACGGTGAGCGAGACGAACGGGACGGACTTCAGCGACCACTTCAGCGGCAGCATCACGCCGCTGGAGATGGAGACGTACACGAGCAGGACCGTCCACGCCCCGCCCAGCGTCAGTGCCAGCGTCAACGCGAGGACGTACAGCCCGCCGAGGATCGCGATCCGGCTGGGGACGTAGCCCTCGGGCCGCGGGGCGAGGGTGAGGTAGAAGTAGCCGGCCACGAAGGCGGACAGGCCGATCCAGCCGAGCTGGGTGGCGAGTTCCGTGTGCCTTCCGCTCCTCAGGTCGTCCACCGCGTAGTACAGGTACGACATGTAGAGGAGCGTCCAGCAGGCCTTGATCAGCAGGTGGCGCCAGTCCTCCGGCGCCCTGCCGACCCGGGCGAAGGGACTTTCTGCGACCTTCCCCATGGGGTCGTTGTGCTCGTTCATGCTCGCAGTCTCCCCGCCGCCGCCCGGGCCGATAACTGACACCCCGTCAGGACTTGTGCGTGTCCTTGCGGTACAGCCAGGCGGCGGCACCCGCGAAGAGCGCACCGTAGGCGACCATCAGGGCCACGTCCTTCACGTGCGGGGCGTGGCCCTGCTCGATGGCCTGGCCGAGCGCCGCGTAGGCGTGGGTGGGGACCCACTCCGCGATCTTCTGCACCCAGTGCGGGAAGGTCGCGGTCGGCATCCACAGGCCGCCCAGGATCGACAGGACGAAGTACACGATGAACGTGACGGGACGCACGGCGTCACCGGTGACGAGGTAGCCGATCGCCACGCCCAGCGCGGCGAAGACGATGCTGCCCGCCCAGATGACCCCGGTCAGCGCGAACCACTGCCAGACCCCGTCGAAACGCACGTTCTTCACGGCCGCGGCGACGATGAACACGACGACGATCGACGGCAGCGACACGACGGCCGCCGAGGCGACCTTCGCCGTCACATAACCGCGGCCCGGCAGCGCGGTGAGGCGCAGCTGGCGGACCCAGCCCTTCTCGCGCTCCTTGGCTATCCGCTCGCTGTTGCCCACCAGGACGGCGGTGATCGCGCCGAAGGAGGCCATGGAGACCATCATCAGCAGCGGGAGCGTCAGGTGCGTGCCCTTGACGAGCTCCTCGGTGCTCGCGCCGCCCGCGATCACCGTGTAGAGGATCGCCGGGTAGGCGACCGAGAAGAACATGAACCTCTTGTTGCGCAGCGTGCGCGTGATTTCGAGCTTGATCAGGGTGTTCATCGGGATATCCCTCGCGAGACGTGTCCGGGTGCTGCGGCGGAGCGGTTACGGCCGGGGGTCCGGGGGGTGTCCCCCGGGAGACACGTCATCGGGCTGCCTCTTCGGCGGTCGCGGCTTCGGTGATGGCGATGAAGGCCTGCTCCAGGCCGAGACCCGCGACCTCGAGGTTGCGGGGGAAGAAGCCGAGCCCGTAGAGCGCGTGCACGGTGGAGTCGGCGTCGTGGGACTGGATGCGGACGGTACGGCCCGATATCTCCAGGCTGGACAGGAAGGGCAGTTCGCGCAGGGCGGCCTCGTTGATCGGCCCCTCCAGGTCGAAGACGATGCGGCGGGCGCCGGCCTTCGCCTTGATCTCGGCGGCCGAGCCGTCCGCGAGGACCCGGCCGCGGTGCAGCACGATCACGCGGTCGGCGATCGCGTCGGCCTCTTCCAGGTAGTGGGTGGCGAAGAGCACCGCCCGGCCCTCGTTTGCCTGCTCGCGCATCACGGCCCAGAAGGCCTGGCGGGCCGAGACGTCCATGCCCGTCGTCGGCTCGTCGAGCACGATCAGCTCGTTGGCGCCCGCGGTCGCGAGCGCGAAGCGCACGCGCTGCTCCTGGCCGCCGGAGAGCTTGTTGACCATGCGGTCGGCGATCTCCTCGACGCCCGCGTTCTTCATCACGCGGTCGACCGGGTAGGCGCGCGGGTGCAGGTCGCAGGCGAGCTTCACCAGCTCGCGGACCTTCACGTCCTCCATCAGGCCGCCGCTCTGCAGCATCGCGCCGACCTTGCCCTGCGCGATGGCCTGCTGCGGCGTCGTGCCGAAGAGCCGGACCCGGCCCGCGTCGGGATTGCGCAGTCCGAGCAGCAGGTCGAGGGTGGACGACTTGCCCGCGCCGTTGGGGCCGAGCAGGGCGACGGTTTCGCCCGGGTGGAGTTCGAGGTGGAGATCGGCCACGGCCTTGACGCTGCCGTAGGACTTGCTGACGTTGTCGAAACTGACCACGGGGGCGCCGCCGGTGCGGCGCCCGTCCCCCGTGAACGTTGCTGTAGTGGTCATGCCGACCATCATCCCCGGCCGGGAGCTGCACCTGCAGTGTCGGTCGTCGTGAACCCGGGATGACAGATGTCATGGGTGCACGGGACGGGCCCCCGCACCGGTGAAGGTACGAGGGCCCGTGCAGGGGCGGTTTTCGGTCAGCTGCCGTTGACCGCGATCGTGGCGATGCGGTCGGCCGGGGTCTTGCCGCGCAGGGCCTTGCCGAGGGCCCCGGCGACGTCCTGGGGCATGACCGGCTTCTTCGTGCCGTCGCCGCGCTGGATCAGGACGCCGTTGAACGCGCTCCCGTACAGCTCCTTGAGCGCCTCCAGGTCGTAGCTCTCGACGAGCTTGCCGTTGACCTCCTTGACGGAGAGGATCTTCGGCAGCGAACGGTCCGGACCGAACTGGATCTTGTGCGCCGGGTCCGTCTGCACGGTGACCAGACCGGACATCGCGGGCTCCGCGAAGTCCTTCATCATCCGGTCGACCTCGGCGTTGCTCACCTTCGGCTGCTGGCCGGAGCTGGGCAGCGCCACCGGCTTGTCCGCGCCGCCGGCCACGCGGGCCTTGTACGCGTCCGAGATGACCTGCACCGACTTGTCGATGTCCAGGCCCTCGTGCGCCTTGCCGTAGACGGCGACGGCCTTGCCCGGCTCGAACTTGATGGTGCCGTCGCCCGCCGCGCCCGTCTCGCCGGACAGCGCCTTGAGCGCGGAACCGATCTTCTCCTCGTCCGCGATCACGGTGGGCTCGGCCTTGCGGGAGCCGCCGAAGAGCGAGCCGATGACGGTGAGCGGGTTGTAGTCCCGCCCGGACACGGACCGCACGGTGGCCTGGGTGTCGATGGACAGGCCCGCCACGGACGGCTTGAGCTGCGCCGTCTTGCCGCCGACCGTGACCTGGAGCGGGGCGCCGGCCCGGCTGCCCAGGGCGGAGTCGAGCTTCTGCACGGCCGCCTCCTTGGAGGAGCCGCCGATGTCGACGCCGAGCACGGTGGTGCCGTTGGGCACGTCCGCGTGGTCCATCAGCAGGCCGGCGGCGTACGCGACGCCGACCAGGCCGACGATGCCGCCGCCCAGCAGGACGAGCCGCGAGCGGCCGCCGCCCTTCTTCGCGGGCGCGCTCTTCTTCGCCTTGGCCGCGGGCGCGGCCTTCTTGTCCTCGCTCCTGGGCGCGGGCGGCGGCGGGACCTGCGTCTTGGGCTTGGGCACCGACATGCGGGGCGCGCCGCTGTCTATCGGGGGCTTCGGCACCTGCCCGGCCGCCGGGGGCACGGCGGCGGGCACGCCGCTGACCAGCGTCTCGCTGGACGGGGCCGGAACGGTTCCGCCGCCGCCCTTGCCGCCCTTGGGGCCGCGCTTCTTCTTGGAGGGCGGCGCCTGCGGGGTCAGCGGGGCGCCCTCGCCGGGCGTGGCCGCGGGGAACTGCTGCGTGGCACCGGCGCCGGACGGGTTCGCGCCCGCCGCCGGGCCGACGCGCTCCCAGGAGCCCTTGCCGCCGGCCGCGGGGGCGGCGGGCGCGGGCACGGTTCCCGTCGTCGAGGAACCGCCGGGCCAGTCGTCGGTCTGACCGACCGGCTGCTGCCACGGCGTGGTGCCGGTCGTCGACGGATCGCCCGGGAAAGGCATGGTCCCCGTCGTGGACGGGTCACCGGGAACGGGCATGGAACCGGTCGTCGAAGAACCACCCGGCCAGTCATCGGTCTGACCGACCGGCTGCTGCCACGGCGTGGTGCCGGTCGTCGACGGATCGCCCGGGAAAGGCATGGTCCCCGTCGTGGACGGGTCACCGGGAACGGGCATGGAACCGGTCGTCGAAGAACCACCCGGCCAGTCATCGGTCTGACCGACCGGCTGCTGCCACGGCGTCGCACCAGTCGTCGACGGATCGCCCGCCATGGGGGCGGGGCTGCCGCCCGGCGCGGGCCAGTCGTCGACGGCCTGGCCGTTCTGCCACGGCGTCGCACCGGTGGTGGACGGGTCACCGGCCATGGGTGCGGGACCGCCGCCCGTGCCCGTGGCGGCGGAGTCGCCGGCCCACGGCGTGGCACCGGTCGTCGACGGGTCACCGGCCATGGGCGCGGCGCCCATGCCCATGCCCGCACCGGCGGTGCCGTCCGCGGCGGGGCCGCCCACGTACGGGGCGTCGCCCGAGCCCACGGAGCGGCCCGGCGCGCCCTTCTCCCACAGCGAGCCGCTGCTCAGGCCGGCGGGCGGGCCGCCGCGCCACGGGGCCCCCGAGCCGGGGGCGCCGCGCTTCGGCAGCGGGGGCCTGTCGCCCTGTGCCGCCGCCGGGGCGGCCGGCGTCCGGGGCGCGGGCCGCGGCGCGGGAGCGGGGGCCGGAGCAGGCGCGGGCGCAGGGGCGGGGGCGGCGGGGGCGCCGCCCGCGGACCCCTTGCGGGGCGCGAACCAGTCGCTGGTCTTGTCCGCGGCCTTCTCCGCCGCCGGCTCCGCCGCGGGGGCGGCCGGGGCGGGAACGGCCGGGGCGGCCTTGGCTGCGGGCGCGGCGGGCGCGGCGGCCGGGCCCTCGTCCTCGCCGCCCCCGGCGACGGGGGTGCGCATGACGACGGGCGGGATGGGCCGCGAGCCCGGGATGTTGATGCGGATCCGCGTGGTCAGCGTGGTCTCGGTCAGCTTCGGCTCGTCCGGCCCGGCAGCCGCGGCCGCGCCGTCCGTGCCGGGGCCGGAGGCGGTCCCGTACGGCGGCGTGCCCGAGGGGTAGGCGGTGGCTCCGCCGCGACCCTGGGGCGTGGAGGACGAACTGTCAGATTCACGGCTCAAAGCAGGTTCTCCCGGTTACTCTTTGCCGCCCTCGTTGACCTCGCTCGGGGTCACCCATCGCCGGAGGCCAGGGGGAGGCTCGGCGGCGCGCACCACCATACTGGGCACCACGGGCGCGTATTTGACGACCGCCGGATCAGGCCAGGGGCCGGGCGAGCGGCAATCGCACCGTCGTCAGGCAGAAATGGTCACGTCACTTGCCAAGTCGGGCCGCAGGCCCGCCCGGTTGCGGCAGCTTCGGGAGCGTGGCACACATCACAGCCACGATCATCCCGCCCAGCAGGAAAACGTAGGAGCCGATTCCCGCCCCGAACAGGAAGTCGCCTTCCGGCCGGGTGCTCGAGAGCATCAGCACGGCAATGAGCCAGCCGGCGCCGGGTGCGGCCCCGCCGACCCGGGTGCCGGTGGCCGTCAGGCCGCCGTAGCAGAGTCCCGCGATGCCGAGCAGGGCGAGCAGCAACCCTGCGGGGAACCAGCCGCCTTGGACGAGCGACCCGGCGACGCCGACGGCGAATCCGAGGACCGCCAACAGGACATACGCCGCGAGGCGCCCGAAACTGGGCGGAGTGACAAGGCCGTTCATGCGTCCACTCCTGCGAAGAGGTCGTGCTCCCGGCCGTTCTCGACGCCGGGTCTGCCCTTGACGAGCCGGTAGTACTCGCGCGGGAAGAGCGGCTGGCCCAGGTCGTTCGAGAGGGCGAAGAAGGGGCCGTCCACGGCGATCTGCGTGACGTGGGCCCGCATCGCGGCCGCCTTGGCGGGCACGTACGCAGCGGTGTCGATTTCGGCCGAGACCTCCGCATCCGGCAGCACACCGGGCACATCGGACGCGGTGGCGATGCCGGGGAAGACGTTCTCCTTGCCCAGGGCCCGCAGCCGGGCGAAGCCCTCCTCGACGACGGAGAGCGGAAGGCAGTTCCAGTAGACCTTGGCGATCGCATGCGGCTCGCCGAGGTCGCGGCGGAAGCCCGGCTCGGCCGCCAGCCCGGCGGCGCGCATGGCGACGCGGTGGGCCTGGATGTGGTCGGGGTGGCCGTAGCCGCCGTCCGGGTCGTAGGTGACGAGCACTTGCGGCCGCACCTCGCGAATCACCTCAACGAGGGATGCGGCGGCCTCGTCCACGTCGGCCCGCCAGAAGCACCCGGGGTGCTCGTTCTGCACGGAGCCCATCATCCCGGAGTCGCGGTAGCGGCCGGGGCCGCCCAGGAGGCGGTGGTCGGTGACGCCCAGCTCCTCCATCGCGGCGGCGAGTTCGCCCCGCCGGTGGGCGCCGAGGGTGTCGTCCCGGTCCGCGGCGAGGTGCGCCAGGTCCGGCGGGATCACCTCGCCCTCCTCGCCGAGCGTGCAGGTCACCAGGGTGACGTGGGCGCCCTCGGCGGCGTACTTGGCCATGGTCGCGCCGTTGTTGATCGATTCGTCGTCCGGGTGCGCGTGCACCAGGAGTAGCCGGCGGCCGGGAAGGTCGGTCATGGCTCCAGCCTACGAGCAGCGGCGGCCCGCCGGGGAGCGGGCCCGCACGCCACGGGTCACAGCTTGAAGCTGCTGATCATTCCCGTGATGCTCGTCGTCAGCTGGCGGATGGTCGGCCCGAACGAGGAACTCGACAGGTAGAAGCCCAGCAGCATGCAGAGCACGGCGTGGCCGGTCTTCAGTCCGGACTTCTGGACCAGCAGGAAGACGACGATCGCCAATAGCACCACCACGGAGATCGAGAGTGCCAAGGCGGTTCACCTCCAGGTACACGCGGTCGGGTCGGACGAAGGCATGCTCGGGCGGGACACCGTGCGGATGCCGAAGACATACCCACGGTGCGCGAGCGATCATAACTTTCCGTGCCCCCGCATGACTCGGTGCACGGAAGCAAACCCGGGGCGCACGGCGAGTTCTCGCCGTTCCGAACGGGCCCGGTGGTACGGGCCGTAGGCTCGCGCACATGACCGGACTGCCCTCGTTCCCCCGTCAGCACGCCCGCACACAACGCTTCTCCCTCGGTGCGCCACGGTCGTTCTCCGTGTCGCCCGACGGCACACGGGTCGTCTTCCTGCGCTCGCGTTCCGGTACGGACCGGGCGAACGTCCTCTGGGTACTCGATCCGGAGACGGGCCGGGAGTATCCGGCGGCGGATCCCGCCGTCCTGCTGGGCGGTTCCGCCGAGGAACTGTCCGCCGAGGAGCGGGCGCGGCGCGAGCGCACCCGCGAGGGGTCGGCGGGGGTCGTGGGGTACGCGGTGGACGGCGCCGCGGAGTTGGCCGCCTTCACCCTCTCGGGGCGGCTCTTCGTTGCCGAGCTGCGCAGCGGCACCGCCCGCGAACTGGACGTCCCCGGACCGGTGATCGACCCGCGCCCCTCCCCCGACGGCCGCCGGGTGGCCTATGTCTCCGGCGGCGCGCTGCGGGTGGCGGAGGCGGACGGCAGCGGCGACCGGGCGCTGGCGGAGCCGGACGGCCCCGGGGTCGCCTGGGGGCTCGCCGAGTTCATCGCGGCCGAGGAGATGCACCGCTTCCGCGGCTTCTGGTGGTCCCCGGAGGGCGATGCGCTGCTGGCCGCCCGCACCGACGACGGGCCCGTGCGGCGCTGGTGGATCGCCGACCCGGCGAACCCGGACCGCGAGCCCGCCGAGGTCGCCTACCCGGCGGCCGGCACGCCCAACGCCGAGGTGACGCTGTCCCTGCTGCGCCTGGACGGCACCCGGACGGACATCGCGTGGGACCGGGACCGCTATCCCTACCTCGCGCGGGTGCACTGGTCGGCGGCCGGCGCGCCGCTGCTGCTCGTCCAGGCGCGGGACCAGCGCTCCCAGGCGTACCTGACGGTGGACCCGGGCACGGGCGGCACACAGGTGCTGCACACGGAAGAGGATCCGAAGTGGCTTGAACTGTTCGTCGGCGTGCCCGCATGGACCCCGGACGGCGAGCTGGTGCGCATCGCCGACCGGGACGGCGCGCGGGTGCTGCTGGTCGGCGACCGGGCGCTGACCGGGCCGCAGTTGCACGTGCAGTCCGTGCTGGACGTCGCCGACGACGGCGTGCTCGTCACCGCGTCGGCCGGACCGGAGGCGGCGGACGACGAGACGGGCGAGGTGCACGTGTACCGGGTCGACGAGCGGGTCGACGGGCAGGGCGTGGAACGGCTCTCGGCGGAGCCGGGCCGGCACTCGGCCGTGCGGTCGGGGGCGGTGACGGTGCTCGTCTCGGTGTCGATGGAACGCCCGGGGACGCAGGTGCGGGTGCTGTGCGACGGCAAGCAGACCGCCGTCGTGCCCTCGTACGCCGAGGCGCCGGTGCTCGCCACGCGCGCCCGGCTCACCCGTGCGGGCTCCCGCCGCATTCCGTGCGCGGTCGTGCTGCCCTCGGGGTACCGGGACGGCGACGGGCCGCTGCCGGTGCTGATGGACCCGTACGGCGGGCCGCACGGGCCGCGGGTGGCCGCGGCGCACAACGCCCATCTGACCTCGCAGTGGTTCGCCGACCAGGGCTTCGCCGTGGTGGTCGCCGACGGCCGCGGCACCCCGCACACCTCCCCCGCGTGGGAGAAGGCCGTCCACGAGGACTTCGCGGGCGTCACCCTGGACGACCAGGTCGAGGCGCTGCACGCGCTCGCCGGGGAGTACCCGCTGGACCTGACCAGGGTCGCCATCCGCGGCTGGTCGTACGGCGGTTATCTGGCCGCCCTCGCGGTACTGCGCCGCCCCGACGTCTTCCACGCGGGCATCGCGGGCGCCCCGGTCACCGACTGGCGGCTGTACGACACCCACTACACCGAGCGCTATCTGGGGCACCCGGGCGAGCGGCCGGAGGTGTACGCCCGCAACTCCCTCGTCACGGACGACGGGCTGTCCCAAGTGGCGCAGCAGCACCGGCCGTTGATGATCATTCACGGCCTGGCGGACGACAACGTCGTCGCAGCGCACACCCTGCGGCTCTCCTCGGCGCTGCTCGCGGCGGGCCGGCCGCACGAGGTGCTGCCGCTGTCCGGGGTGACGCACATGACCCCGCAGGAACAGGTCGCGGAGAACCTGCTGCTGCTCCAAGTCGACTTCGTCAAACGATCTTTGGGCATGCGGTAGCCGTAGCGCCTTCATATAGCGCCCCGTAAGGGGCGCGGGGAACTGCGCGACAAGCCACGACGCGCCCGCAGTCGACGCACCACCCCGTACGGGGCGCCGGTGCCGCGCAGCGAAGGTCCGCCGGACACGCCCTGAGGAGTGATACCGTCCGCGGCGTGCTTGACCTTGCTGTCAAGCACGCCGCCACCTCGATCTGCACAACCTTCGCTCAAGATGCGGCGGAGCGCCGCGCCTTCCACCGCAGCCCCCTTGACTGCGCCGTAACTCCATTGCCAGAGTCCGCTCAACCCAACGTGTTCGATACGTCACACCGTGATCAACACGCCGGGGACCGAGACGACTTGGCGGGGGATGCACGCGATGACGAGCCCTTCCCGGAGCACCGGCAACAGCGCCCTCGACGACGCGCCGGCCGCAGGCCCGCCGGTGGGCCGCTCGCCCGGGCAGCTGATGTGGCGGCGCTTCAGACGCGACCGCTCTGGCGTGATCTCCGCCTGGATCGTGGTCTTCTTCTTCCTCGTCGCCGTCGCGGCCCCGCTGATCTCCATGGTCTACGGCAAGAACCCGACGGAGACCTACGGGCTCGACGAACCGGGCCTGCTGAACCGGTTCGGCTACCCGATCGCCCCCAACGGGGGCATCTCCGGCCGCTTCTGGTTCGGCCTGGAGCCTACCCTGGGCCGCGACGTGCTGACCCAGCTCGTCTACGGCATCCGCACCTCACTGCTGATCGCCACGGCGGCCACCGCGCTGTGCGTGGTGACGGGCATCCTGGTCGGGGTGACGGCCGGCTACATGGGCGGCCGCACCGACTACTTCCTGGGCCGCTTCATCGACCTGCTGCTCGCCTTCCCCCAGCAGCTGTCGTTCGTCGCTTTCACCCCGATCGTCTACTCCCTCTTCGTCAGCCCCGAGAAGGAGACCCCGACCTACCTCCGGGTCATCACCCTGATCCTGGTCCTGTGGGTGCTGGGCTGGATGGGCCTGGCGCGGCTGCTGCGCGGCCAGGTACTGAGCCTGCGGGAGCGGGAGTTCGTCGAGGCGGCGAAGGTCACCGGGGCCTCGCCCTGGCGCATCATCACCAAGGAGCTGCTGCCCAATCTGTGGACGCCGATCCTGGTGCAGTCGACCCTGATGCTGCCGACGCTGGTGACCGCCGAGGCGGGGCTCTCCTTCATCGGCGTCGGCGTCGTCGAACCCACCCCCGACTGGGGGCGGATGTTCGCCAACGGGGCGAAGTACTACGAGAGCGACGTCACCTACATCTTCTTTCCCGGGCTCGCGATGATCATCTTCGTGGTCGCCTTCAACCTGCTCGGGGACTCCGTCCGGGACGCCTTCGACCCCCGCACCCGACGCTGACCGCCCCGGCGGCCCGAACCGGCACTCTCCACCGTCAACCGACAGGCAGGTGCAGATCGATGAGGACGACAGTCAACCGCAGGGCACTCCGGACGGCCGTGGTGCTGGCCGCCGGCGCCCTGGTGCTCTCCGCGTGCAGCAGCGGGGGCGGCGGAGGCGGCGGGGCGACCGACAGCGCGGGCCCCGGCCAGGACAAGAACGTGGCCGCCAACTACTCCCTCGGCACCGCCGCGGACTCGACCGGCCCCGCCCCGGCACCCTCGGGCGCCAAGAAGGGCGGCACCGTCACCGTCCTCCAGCGCGACGCCTTCCACCACCTGGACCCGGGGCAGATCTACTACGGCGACATGCTGATCAGCCAGCTGCTCTACAACCGCACGCTCACCGGCTACAAGATCGCCCCCGACGGGAAGGTCAAGGTCGTCGGCGACCTCGCCACCGACACCGGCACCTCCTCCGACGGCGGGAAGACCTGGAAGTTCACGCTCAAGGACGGGCTGAAGTGGCAGGACGGCTCGCCGATCACCGCGCAGGACGTGCGCTGGGGCATCGAGCGGCTCTACGCCTCGTTCGAGACCGACGGCCCCCAGTACATCCAGCAGTGGCTCTCCGGTGAGGGCACCAGCTACCGCAAGGCACTGCCGGACGGCCCGTACGACGGCAAGCACCTGCCGTCCTCGGTGCTGGACACCCCGGACGACAAGACCATCGTCTTCCACTTCCTCAAGCCGCACGCAGACGTGTCGTTCGCCACCGCGATGCCCAACGTCGGTCCGGTGAAGGCCGACAAGGACGGGAAGCAGAAGTACGACAACGCGCCCTTCTCGTCCGGCCCTTACCAGGTGGCCGACTACAAGACGGGCAAGTCGCTGACCCTGGTGCGCAACCAGGGCTGGGACCCCAAGACGGACCCGATCCGCACCCAGTACCCCGACAAGTTCGAGATCAGCTTCGGCCACCAGGCCACCGACTCCACCCGGCGGCTGCTGGCCGACCAGGGCCCCGACAAGGCCGGCATGTCGTACACCAACGCCGTCGCGCCCGAGATGGTCGAGCAGGTGCTGAAGGACCCGGGCACCAAGTCGCGCCGCTTCATCGAGATCCAGCCCTACCTCGACGTCATCAACTTCAACATGGACCGGCTCAAGGACATCAAGGTCCGCAAGGCGCTCGCCTACGCCATGCCCAGCGGCCAGATCATCCAGCAGATCGGCGGGGCGACCGCCGGACAGCTGGCCA
Organism: Streptoverticillium reticulum; assembly: GCF_047456005.1. Taxonomy (NCBI): domain Bacteria; kingdom Bacillati; phylum Actinomycetota; class Actinomycetes; order Kitasatosporales; family Streptomycetaceae; genus Streptomyces; species Streptoverticillium reticulum. The sequence continues at coordinate 3,109,307 of NZ_CP179755.1, forward strand.
CCAACCTGATCTCCCCCTCCATCGACGGCTACAAGGCCTCCGACCCGTTCGGCAAGAAGGCCAAGCCGAACGGCGACCCGGACAAGGCCAGGGCCCTGCTGAAGGAGGCCGGCAAGGAAGGCCAGGAGATCGTCTACGCCTACGCCAACACCGACGTCCAGCAGAAGGTCTCGGTGGTCGTCACCCAGGCCCTGGAGCGGGCGGGCTTCAAGGTGCAGAAGAAGGAGATCGACGCCAACGTCTGGGACAACTCGATCGCCGAGGTCAAGAACGGCTTCGACATCTTCCGCACCGGCTGGGGCGCGGACTGGCCGGTCGCCTCGACCGTCGTCCCGCCGCTCTACGACGGCCGGGTGATCTCGGACGGCGCCCAGAACTACGCCCACCTCAACGACCCCGCCGTCAACAAGGAGATCGACCGCGTCAACGCGATCCCCGACGTGAAGAAGGCGGCGCCGGAGTGGATGAAGCTCGCCGACAAGATCCTCACCGATGACGTGCCGGCCGTACCCACCTACGCCAACCTCCAGTTCTCGCTGTGGGGTTCGGGGCTCGGCGGCGTCAAGTACCACCCGGTGTACGGCTACCCGGACCCGTCCGGTGTCTTCGTGAAGTAACCGCGGCGGAAGGCCGGGCCGTACGGGCCCGGCCGGCCCCCTCTCCGTCCCGCCCCGCCACGCCCGAACCGTGAGGCAGCGCAGCCATGCTGAGATTCCTCGCCCGCCGGACCGCCGGCGCGCTCGTCATCATCCTGCTGATCAGCGCGATCACGTTCTTCCTCTTCTTCGCGCTGCCCTCCGACCCGGCCCGCATGTCCTGCGGCAAGAACTGCACCGCCGACGCGCTCGCCGTCATCCACAAGAACCTGGGCCTCGACCAGCCGGTGCTCCTCCAGTACTGGCACTACATGACGGGCATCTTCACCGGCCGCGACTTCTCCGTCGGCCACTGCGCGGCCCCCTGCTTCGGCTACTCCTTCTCCAACCAGCAGCCGGTCTGGGGCACCATCGTGGACCGCTTCCCCACCACCCTGTCGCTCACCGTGGGCGGCGCCGTCGTCTTCCTGACCGTCGGCGTCGGCTTCGGCATGATCGCCGCGGCCTTCCAGGGCCGGTGGATCGACAAGTTCTTCAGCTCGCTGTCGCTGGTCGCCAACTCGCTGCAGATCTACTTCGTCGGCATCCTCGCCCTCGCCGTCTTCGTCACCGGCCTGCACTGGGCGGACAACCCCGCCTACTACCCGATCACCGAGAACCCCGGGAAGTGGTTCACCGGGATGCTCATCCCCTGGCTCGTCCTCTCCATCATCTTCGTCGCCAACTACACCCGTATGACCCGCTCCCAGATGGTCGAGCAGCTCTCGGAGGACCACGTCCGCACCGCCCGCGCCAAGGGGCTGGACCGCCGCACGGTCTTCTTCCGCTACGCGTGGCGGGGGGCGCTCGCCCCCATCGTGACCATCTTCGGCATCGACCTCGGCTCCCTGTTCGGGGGCGCCATCATCACCGAGTTCACGTTCAGCCTGCACGGGCTGGGGAGGCTGGCGGTCGACTCCGTCAACCAGACGGATCTGCCGACGCTGATGGCCGTGATGCTGATCAGCTGCACGGCGATCGTCTTGGCGAACATTGTCGTCGACGCCGCCTATGCCTTCATCGATCCGCGGGTGCGGCTCGCGTAATTCCTCAGGCCCCTCAGGGAGTTCACCACCGTGACCGCATTCCTGTCCGTCAAGGATCTCTTCGTCCGCTTCGACACCGAGGACGGCACCGTCAAGGCCGTCGACGGTCTCTCCTTCGACCTGGAGCGCGGCCGCACCCTCGGCATCGTCGGCGAGTCCGGCTCCGGCAAGTCCGTCACCAACCTCGCCGTGCTCGGCCTGCACGACCCGCGGTCCACCGAGATCCGCGGCGAGATCCTGCTGGACGGCCAGGAGTTGACCGGCGCCCCCGAGTCCGTCCTGGAGAAGCTGCGCGGCAACAAGATGGCGATGATCTTCCAGGACTCGCTCACCGCGCTCTCCCCCTACTACACCGTCGGCCGCCAGATCTCCGAGCCCTTCCGCAAGCACACCGGCGCCTCGAAGCGGGACGCGCGGCTGCGGGCGATCGAGATGCTGGAGAAGGTCGGCATCCCCAACGCCGGGCTGCGCGTGGACGACTACCCGCACCAGTTCTCCGGCGGCATGCGGCAGCGCGCCATGATCGCCATGGCGCTGGTCTGCGACCCGGAGCTGCTGATCGCCGACGAGCCGACGACGGCGCTGGACGTCACCGTGCAGGCGCAGATCCTCGACCTCCTGAAGGAGCTCCAGCAGCAGACGGGCGCGGCCATCGTGCTCATCACGCACGACCTCGGCGTGGTCGGGCACACGGTGGACGAGGTGCTGGTGATGTACGCGGGACGGGCGGTGGAGCGCGGCACGGTGGACGAGGTGCTGCGCGCACCCCAACACCCCTACACCTGGGGCCTGCTGGGCTCGATGCCCCGCCTCACCTCGGACGTGACGGAGCCGCTCACCCCGATCCCCGGCACCCCGCCCAGCCTGCTGGCGCCGCCGCCGGGGTGCCCGTTCCATCCGCGGTGCGGCTTCGTCGCCGACGTGGGCGGGAACCGCTGCCGCTCGGAACGCCCGGAGCTGCCCGCGGACCGCGGCTCGGCCTGTCATCTGACGGCAACCCAGAAACGTACGACCTTCATCGAGCGCATCAAGCCCCGGCTGGGCTGAGGAACGAGCGGACGTGGCGGACATGAGCGAGATCCTGGTGGCCGAGGGGCTGACCAAACACTTCCCCATCAGGGGCGGCTTCCCGGTGAAGCGAACGGTGGGCGCCGTCCAGGCAGTCGACGGCATCGATTTGACCGTCCGGTCCGGCGAGGCCTTCGGCCTGGTCGGTGAGTCGGGCTGCGGCAAGTCCACGACGGGCCGGCTGCTGACCCGGCTGCTGGAACCGACCGCCGGACGGATCCGCTACCGGGGCGAGGACATCACCCACGCGAGCCGCAAGGAGCTCGCCCCGATCCGCTCCGAGATCCAGATGATCTTCCAGGACCCGTACTCGTCGCTGAACCCGCGGCAGACGGTCGGAAAGATCGTCTCCGGCCCGATGGAGATCAACGGCATCGCACCGCCGGGTGGCCGGGAGGCCCGTGTCCGCGAACTCCTGGAGACCGTGGGCCTCAACCCCGAGCACTACAACCGCTTCCCGCACGAATTCTCCGGCGGCCAGCGGCAGCGCATCGGGGTGGCACGGGCGCTGGCCCTGGAGCCGAAGCTGATCGTGGCGGACGAGCCGGTGTCCGCGCTGGACGTCTCGATCCAGGCGCAGGTGGTGAACCTGCTGCAGAAGCTCCAGCGGGAACTGGACATCGCGTTCCTCTTCATCGCCCACGACCTGGCCGTGGTCCGGCACTTCTCGCAGCGGGTGGCGGTGATGTACCTGGGCCGGATCGTGGAGGTGGGCGACCGCGACGACATCTACCGGCGCCCACGCCACCCGTACACGCACGCGCTGCTGTCGGCGGTGCCGGAGACGACGGGCGACGGCGCGAGCCGTGAACGCATCCGGCTGGCCGGGGACGTCCCGTCCCCCATCGACCCCCCGTCGGGCTGCCGCTTCCGCACCCGGTGCTGGAAGGCGCGGGACCTGTGCGCGACGGACACCCCGCCGCTGGTCCGTGCGGACGGCTCGCGGGAGGGCCACCTGTCGGCGTGCCACTTCCCGGAACCGCCGACGGTGGACCGGGACACGGAGGTGGTACTGGATCCGGCGTTGAGCTGAGCTGAGCTGAGGTGAGCTCCGGGCTCCGGGGGTCGGGATCCGAGCGCTCTATGCAAGGAATGGTGGGTGGGCTTGACCCCACCCGCCCACCCAAGTCGCGTGCGTAGCACGTGTGTTCACCTTTGGTGAGCGGTTGCAACGAGGTGTTGCGAGCCCCTAGCGTCCGGAGCAGCAACAAAACAACCCCGGAGGGTGCGGGAACACCAACCGGGGTCTGACCATCGAGATCGACAACTAAGGAAAACGACCCCCATGGCTATGGCCAACTCTATCGCACACCCCCTTGCCAAGCCGGGCTACGGAAAGCGCACCGCGCCGGACCAAGCCCCCCGCAACCGGGCCGACTTCGCGCACCTGAAGCCGCGCGAGGCGACGATCGCGGCCTTCATCGACCGCCTGCCGGAAGGCGCGGCGATGGACGCCAAGACGCTGGCGGCACACCTCCCCTCGTACGGCCAAGCGGCGTGCCGCACGGCACTACGACGCCTGTCGGAGGCGGGGCACCTGCGCCGCGTGAAGGAACACCTCAAGGGCGAGGACGGCAGCGCGCATTGGGTGACGCGCACGTACTTCTCCCGCACGCCGAGGGACGACGCGTGGTGGGGTCCGGTGCTGACGGGAGATGTCCCGACACCGCCGAAGCCACCCCGCCCCACTCGCTCAACCGCCTACACAGCCCTGGCCTCGGCAGCACGCACGGACCCCCGCATGACACTCTCCGCGGCGGACTGCGAAGCCCTCGAACCGCTGGCCATGCAGTGGCTGGAACGCGGCGCGGACGAACGGACGATCGTCCGCGCCCTGACGGCAGGCCTCCCACCCGAGGTCCACCACGCGGCCGCCTTCGCCCGCCGCCGCCTCACGGACAAACTCCCACCGGAACCGGAGCCGCTCCCGGCCCCCGCCCCGCTCCGCATCCTGGAATGCACCGTCTGCGCCACCCCGGGCCGCCCGGAGGCCCTGCCGGGCGGGGTGTGCCGGGAGTGCCGGGGCGAGGCCCGTCCCCACGAATCGCACGGCCCCTCGCGCGCCGCGGTCCGCACCCACGTCGAACAGCTTCGGGCCATCAACCGCACACGCAAAAGGAGCAGAGCGTGACGCTGCTTGTCGAAGACTTCGAGGACCTGGCCCGCACGGCGCCGGAAACCGTACGCCTGGAGCTCGTCAACGGAAGGATCGAGGTCAAGCCGGTGCAGGACGGCAATCACAGCGAGATCGTCATGTGGCTGCAAATGACGTGCAGGGATCAGCTCCCGGAGACGCGGCTGTACCAGGGGTGCGGCTTGAAGACTGGCAGCAACGGCACGGACCGCGTACGCCCCGACGGGGTACTCGCTCCTCACCGACACTTCGCCGGGCACGGCGAGTGGTCGGACCCGAAGGGCGTGCTCATGGCCGTCGGCATCACAGCACACAACGCAGAGGCGAACCGCTGCGAACGGGTGGACAAGCGGGACGGATACGCGACGGCAGGCATCCCGGTCTACCTCCTTGTGGACCGCGAGGACAGCTCGGTTGCCGTGTACTCCATGCCGGAAGACGGCAGGTACCGGAGTCTCACGTCGCGGCCGTACGGCACACCCATCGAGATCCCCGAACCGGTGGGCTTCACCCTGGAGACGGAAGAGCTGAAGGGCTCTGCGGACCAGCGCCTGCCCGAGATATCGCGGCAGCGGTGCTGAGGCGGAGCCGAACAAGGCGTTGCCAGCAGGCTTGACGCGTGTTCCGGGCCGTTCAACGGGCGTACTCTGCGGGTGTCGGAGCCCTACCTGTCGAGGGAGCGCACGTCATGGCTGACCTGCCCGCTGAGTTGACGACCGGTGAACGCATTCGCATCCTCCGCGAACGCCGTGGGATGTCTCGGCCGGTACTGGCCGGCCTGGTTGGCCGGTCGTCCGACTGGCTGAAGAAAATCGAGAACGGTGACCGCGAAATCCGGTCGATCACCCACCTTGTCCGCTTGGCAAACGTGCTGCATGTGCCGGACGTAGCAACCCTGACAGGGGGCGAGCTGGGTATCTCTGTCGAAGCAGTCGGCAAGCTTTCCCACAGCGCAGTGCTGGCCATCAGGACAGCCATGCTGGGCGCCTCGTTCAGCACCGTCCCTTCCGTGGGCCCGGTGAGGCCAGAGGCATTGAGGGGCCGTGTGGACAGCGCCTGGCGACTCTGGCACAGCAGCGCCCACCAGCGAACGGAAGTCGGTGCGCTGCTGCCCGACTTGATCTGTGACGCCCACAGGTGCATCAAGGCGCACGAGGGTGATGAGCGCCGAGAGGCTCACGCCGCCGCAAGTGACCTGTATCGACTCGTACAGCGCTTGCTGGCCCATATCTGTGAGCCGGAGCTCTACTGGGTCGCCCTGGACCGCGGCCGGGCACACAGCGAAGAGGCCGACGACCCCATGTCGCTGGCTCTTGCGGCTTGGTCAACAGCAATCGGACAGCGTTCGGCGGGCTTCGCCGAGGAGGCCGTGCAGACCGATGAAGCGGGCATGGCCTTGCTGCGAGACCAGTTGGAGGGCGGTTCCCCTGACGTGCTCGGCATCTACGGCGCGCTGAACCTCCAGGCTGCGATCTCTTGCGGCCTCGACGGCCGCTCCGGTGATGCCGAGCGCTACTTGGCAGAAGCCGACCGTACGGCAGGCCGGTTGCCTGCCGACTACACCCACGCGCAGTCGGCGTTCGACGCTGCGAACGTTGCCGTTCATGGAGTCAGCGTCGGCGTGGGCCTCCTGACTCCGGGCGAGGCCTTGCGGCGTGCCGAGTCCATCCTGCCGGAGAAGATCGCCTCACTCGAACGTCGTTCCCGGCTGCTGCTGGACATTGCCGCTGGACACCAGCAGAAGAAGGAGACAGCAGCGGCTGTCCACTACCTGGGCCATGCGCACCGCGTGAGCCCCGAAGGCGTTCGATACGTACCCATGGCGCGAGGGCTTGCCGCCAAGCTGGCCAAGACGGCATCCGGACCGCTCAAGGCCGAAGCAGCTGCACTCGCCGAGGCTGTCGGCGTGACTGCCGCATAGCGCCGAAGCCACAGGGACGTTCGTCCCATCGCAAGGCAGGGGGACATGGCGTCCCTCTGGCCAACTCTTCGCCCCTCTACGGTCTTTCGCACAGCGACGAAAAGACATAGGGGGCGCACCATGTGCAGCGCCGCGCGGGAACAACTGCCCCGCCGGATCACGAATCAGGGCATCGACGGCAGGCTCCTGGCTCCTCGGGCCGATCGGGAACCGGGCATGTCGCAGGACGGTCTCGACCTGCCGCCCGGCACCATAAGGTTTCCGGATTGCCTGTGCGCACGGCATCGTGCCGGACGGGGCAGGCCGGACTCCTCTGTGCGACTGCGAGCCGGAGGCCGGGCGTGATGATTCCCCCCATGATGGTGGACCTCGGGGGAGCAGCCCTCTGGCTCGTCTCCCGAGAGCGGCGTCCGGACGACGCACGCGAGTCGTGGAGGAGAGGAGTGGCCGCCACGCTTCAGGTCGGCATGCACTTCGATGTCGTCCAAGTGCCCTCCGGAATCGTGGAGAACGGCATGTGCGGCGTCAAGGACCGGGCCGCGATCCAGAACCACTTCCGTGCGGTCGGCATCACCAGCGCCGTCATCCTCTCCCGCACGCGGACCCGGTACTGCCTGCTCGTACCGCCGGACACCGCCCAGGACTGGGCGGAACCCGGGACCCAGTGCATTGGCAGGCACCACCCCACCAACTACCTCGGGGTACCGGCCCCCACACGCCGCGAGCCACCAGGGGCCCACTGGCTCATGCCGGCGCCGGAGGACAACGGCATGCTCTGCGACCCGGCGAACATCCGGCTGCTCGTCGGCAAGGCCGGAAGGCGACAGGGGCAGACGCGGTGAGCAGGCACTGCGCGTGGTGCAAGAAGCCAACGCCCGAGGCCACGGCGGTCGACATCATCGAGAGCGACCACGCCGCCAGAAAGATCTACGCTTGCCCCGACTGCATGACGAGGAACCGGCTCGCGCCACTGCACGGCCACGTACCCGCGAACGGCGTGTCGTGATGAGGTTGCGCGCAGAGCCAATGAAAGCCGCCCTAGCGTACGTCTAACCTGCCAACCATGAGCGATCTGTGTATTGAACAGGCCACTGGCAGTGCTCATGAGCATCCGTACTCAGACGCCCCGCCCGCGTTCCGACAGCGGAAACCCTCACTTTCCGGTGCCGGAAAGTGAGGGTTTCCGCTGTCGGAACGGTCCGTCACCGCTTCGTGGTGCTGTTGAAGCGGGCGCGCGACCACACATAGCCGACCACCGCGATACCCGCGCACCAAGCCAGCGAGATCCAGCCGTTGTTGCCGATCTCCGCGCCGGTGAGCAGGCCGCGCAGGGCTTCCGTCATCGGGGTGAACGGCTGGTACTCGGCGAACCAGCGCAGGCCCGGCGACATCGAGTCGGCCGGCACGAACGCGGAGCCCAGGAACGGCAGGAACTGGATCAGCAGCGGCTTGTTGCTCGCGGACTCGACGGTCTTGGAGATCAGGCCGAGCGCCACCGACAGCCAGGTCACCGCGAAGGCGATGGCCGCGAGGAGGCCGGCCGCGGCCAGCCAGTCCAGCACGGTCGCCCCGGAGCGGAAGCCGACGGCGAGGGCGACGCCCACGACCGGGACCATGCACACCATCGTCTGGATGACGCTGCCGATGACATGGCCCGTCATGAACGACGAACGCGTGATGTTCATGGTGCGGAAGCGGTTGATGATGCCCTCGGTCATGTCGGAGCAGACCGCGATCGAGGTCGACATCGAACCGGCGGCCACGCCCATGATGATGATGCCGGGCGTCAGGTAGTTCACGTACGCGTCCCGGCCGCCGCCGCCCGGGAGCCCGGCGCCGATCGAGCCCCCGAAGGCGTACGCGAACAGCAGCAGCATCAGGATCGGCATCATGGCGCTGCCGAGGCCCACCGAGGGGTAGCGGATCGCGTGCTTGAGGTTTCGCCGCAGCATCGTCATCGAGTCGTGCACGGCGTAGGTGAGGGTGCTCATCGCAGGGTCTCCTTGGCGTGAAGCGGGGCGCCGGCACCGCGGCCGGTCAGGGCGAGGAACACGTCGTCGAGGTCGGGGGTGTGCACGGAGAAGTCGGCGGCCCGGATGCCGGCGGCGTCGAGCCGGTCGAGCAGGGCGCGCAGCGCGTCGATGCCGCCGTCGCCCGCCACGCGCAGGGCGAGGTTCTCGTCGTCCCGGGCCGCGCCTGGGAAGGCGGCCGCCGCGCGCTCGTACTCGGCGGGGTCGGCGAACCGCAGCCGTACGTGGCTGCCGGGGATCTGCGCCTTGAGTTCGTCGGCCGTGCCCTCGGCGACGATCCGGCCGCCGTCGAGCACGGCGATCCGGTCGGCCAACTGGTCGGCCTCCTCCAGGTATTGGGTGGTGAGGAAGACGGTGGTGCCGCCCGCGACCAGCGAGCGCACCGTGTCCCACATCGTGCGGCGGCTGCGGGGGTCGAGCCCGGTCGTGGGCTCGTCCAGGAAGATCACCTGCGGGTCGCCGACCAGCGTCATGGCGATGTCGAGGCGGCGGCGCATGCCGCCGGAGAAGGTCGCGGCCCGGTTCTTCGCCACGTCCGCGATCTCGAACCGCTCCAGCAACTCCCGTGCCCGGGAGCGGCCTTCGCGCTTGCCCAGGCGCAGCAGGTCGGCCATGAGGAGCAGGTTCTCCTCGGCGGTGAGCAGGTCGTCGAGCGCGGCGAACTGCCCGGTGACACCGATCGCGGCGCGCACCCCGTCCGGTGACGTGGCGACGTCGTGGCCCGCGACCTGGGCCTGGCCGCCGTCGGCCGCGATGAGCGTGGACAGGATCTGCACGGTGGTGGTCTTGCCGGCGCCGTTGGGCCCGAGCAGCGCGAAGACCGAGCCGGCCGGGATGCGCAGGTCGATGCCGTCGAGCACGGTCTTGTCGCCGTACGCCTTGCGCAGGCCGATGGCGGAGACGGCGGCGGGCGGCTGCGAACCGTCCCGAATAGACATGGGCATGACAGAAGTGCGCATGAGGTCCTCCTGTTCGAGGGCTGGGGTGGCTTGGCGGTGGCGCCGTGGCGTCAGGGCCGGGCGCGGCGGATGTCGATGTTGCCGTAGCGGGTGCGGGCGCGGATCTTGACGCTGTCCTCGATGTCCCCCGGGGCCTGGGAGGCGGTGAGGGTGTTGTGCACCTGTCCATGGCTGGAGGCGGCGTCGAGCCAGGCGGCGGCGCCCTCGCGGATGCCGATCTCGATGGAGCCGTTGGAGGTCTCCAACTGGACGTCTCCGCGGACGACTTCGGCAAGGCGAAGAGGGCCGTTGGTCGTGGTGCCGGTGACCGACGCCTCGGCGCACGCGACGTCGATGCTGCCGTTGGCGCCGCGCACCTGCAGCTCGCCGGTCACGGCACCGACGGTCGTGTTGCCGTGCGAGTTCTTCAGGACGGCGGGGCCGTCGACGATGCCGACGCGCATGCTGCCGGTGCTGCTGGTGATCTCGGCCATGCCCTCGACCCGGTCCACGGTGATCGAGCCGTGCGGCACGGTCAGCTTCAGCGGCCCGGTGGTGTCGAGGCGGACGTCGCCGGCCGTGGTCTTCACACGGACCTCGCCGAGCCGGCCGTCACCGAGCACATTGACCCCGGCGCCGGTCGTGTCGATGCGCGAGCCCGTGGGCAGTTCCACCGTCACGTCGACGATGCCACCGCGCCCGAGCAGATTGGCCTTGGGCGTGGTGACGGTCAGGATGCCGCTCGCGTAGGCGACCTCGGTCTGATCGGCCGCCCGTACATCCAGGTCTTTCTTCGGGTTGCGGGGCCGCACTTCGACGACGGTGTCGAGACGGTCGTCCGCGGTGAACTGCATGGAACCGGCGTACACGTAGGCGGTGACCGAAATGGATTCGGGAGTGTCGAAAGAAGGCATGGCTGTCCCGTCCTCATGAGTCCTTGCACCGTCCCCGCAGGTGGGACGCGGTGTGGGTGGCGTGGTGCGGGCGGGGCGCGGCTAGCGCACCCAGCCCGTGAAGCTCTGTCCGATGGTGCGGGTCTTCTGCGTCGCGCGCGGCTGGGCGCCGCCTTCGACCGCGGCCGAAACGGCGCGCACCAGCCAGGCGTTGACCGACAGGCCCTCGCGGCTCGCGGCCTCCTCGGCGCGTGCCTTGAGGTGGGCCGGCAGGCGCAGGTTGACGCGGGCGATGCCGCCCTCGTCGCCCTCCGCCGGGGGCGGCGGCGCGAGCGGTGCGGCGGGGGCGGCCACTGCTTCCGCGGGGCCGCTGTCGGCGGGCGGCGGGGTCACGACGAAGTCGGGGTCCAGCCCGCGCAGCCGTACGTCGACCGAGCCGGGGGCGAGTTCACGGGTGATCTCGTCCATCGCGGCGGAGAGCACGTTGAGCATGGTCAGACGGGTCGCCGACTCCAGCGGAGCGGTGAGCCGCTCGGCCAGCTCCCGGGCATCGTCGCCGCCGGCTTCGGCAGCCACCGCGAGTTCACGGCGGAGGGAGTCGACATACGGGGTGAGGTCCATGACGGAGATGATGGCACCACTATGGCGCCATGCGCAAGCCGTGGTGGCGCCGCCACGGGAAAGCGGGGGCGGTGCCATGTGGCACCACGTGGCGCCATGCGCCCCGCCAGGGGCGCGGGGAACTGCGCGAGCAACCACGACGCGCCCGCAGTCGACTCCCCCAGCTACCTCCCCCAGCTACCGCTGGGGGTACCCCCCAGGAGGTGCCCCCAGGGGGCTGCGCCCCGGACCCCTGGGGTGGTGCGTCGGCTGCAGGCCGTCGGTGGCTGATCGCGCAGTTCCCCGCGCCCCTGACGGGGCGCCCGGCTGGTCGCGCCCACGCGGCGGAGCCGCTGGGGGTACCTCCCAGCGGTAGCTGGGGGAGATACAGCCCCGCGCCCCTTACGGGGCGCCGGGCGCCCCCTCCTCCGCAAAATGGCACGCCGACCGGTGCGCAGCCGGCCCCCCGTCCTCCCGGAACCACGCGGGGACCTCCAGCGGCGGCACCACCTCCGCGCACACCGCCTGCGCCTTCCAGCACCGGGTGCGAAAGCGGCACCCCGACGGCGGATCCGCGGGCGACGGCACCTCCCCCGTCAGCAGAATCCGGTCCCGCCCCTCCCGCCCCCGCGGATCGGGCACCGGCACCGCCGACAGCAGCGCCTGCGTGTACGGATGCGTCGGGTGCTCGTAGATCTCCGCGTCCGACCCCGACTCCGCCAGCCGCCCCAGGTACATCACCGCCACCCGGTCCGAGATGTGCCGCACCACCGACAGGTCGTGGGCGATGAACACGTACGACAGCCCGAACTCCCGCTGCAGCCGCTCCAGCAGGTTCACCACCTGCGCCTGCACCGAGACGTCCAGCGCCGACACCGGCTCGTCCGCCACGATCACCTCCGGCCGCAGCGCCAGCCCGCGCGCGATGCCGATGCGCTGCCGCTGGCCGCCCGAGAACTGGTGCGGATAGCGGTTGACGTACTCCGGGTTGAGACCCACCACGTCCAGCAGCTCCTGCACCCTCCGCCGCCGGCTGCCCTTCGGTGCGGCCTCCGGGTGGATCTCGTACGGCTCGCCGATGATGTCGCCGACCGTCATACGGGGGTTCAAGGACGTGTACGGGTCCTGGAAGACCATCTGGATGTTGCGCCGGACCGCCTTCAGCGCCTTTCCCGACAGCCGCGTGATGTCCTCGCCGCGGTAGCGGATGTGCCCGGCCGTCGGCCGTTCCAGGTTCACGAGCAGCTTCGCGACCGTCGACTTGCCGCACCCCGACTCCCCCACGATGCCGAGGGTCTCGCCCTTGCGCACGTCGAAGGAGACGCCGTCCACCGCGTGCACCGCCCCCACCTGCTTCTTGAAGAGGATGCCGCGGGTGAGCGGGAAGTGCTTGACGAGGTCCCGGACTTCGAGAACAGACTCACCGTGCGTCATCGAGGGTGTCCTTCCAGAAGTGGCACGCACTCGTCCGCCCCGGCGCCACCGCGAAGAGCGGCGGCCGGTCCGTCCGGCAGACGTCCTGGGCGCGTGGGCAGCGCGGATGGAAGGGGCAGCCGGCCGGGATCGCCGTCAGGCTGGGCGGCAGGCCCTTGATCGCGTACAGCTCCGCGCCCTTGCGGTCGAGGCGCGGGATGGAGTCCAGCAGACCGCGGGTGTACGGGTGCGCGGGCGCACGGTACAGCTCGTGCACGGGTGCCGTCTCCACGATCCGGCCCGCGTACATCACCGCGATGTCGTCGGCGACGTCCGCGACGACCCCCAGGTCGTGGGTGATGAGGATGAGCCCCATGGTGAACTCGCGCTGCAACTCCGCGAGCAGGTCCATCACTTGGGCCTGGACGGTGACGTCCAGCGCGGTCGTCGGCTCGTCCGCGATGATCAGGTCCGGCTCCAGGGCCAGCGCCATCGCGATCATGATGCGCTGCCGCATGCCACCGGAGAACTGGTGCGGGTAGTCGTTCACCCGCTCCTTCGCGGCCGGAATGCGCACCCGGTCCATCAGCCGGACCGCCTGCGCCCGGGCGTCCTTGCGGGTCGCCCCCCGGTGCACCTCGTACATCTCGGCGAGCTGCGCGCCCACCGTCATCACGGGGTTGAGGGCGGAGAGTGCGTCCTGGAAGATCATGGCGAGCCTGGCGCCGCGGATCTTGCGGCGCTCCTCCTCGCCCGCGGTCAGCAAGTCCTTCCCCCGGAAGAGGACTTGACCACCGGTGACGAAGCCGGGCGGCGAGTCCAGGATGCCCATGACGGCCTGGGCTGTGACGGACTTGCCGGACCCGGACTCCCCCAGCACGGCCAGTGTGCGCCCGGCGGCCACGGAGTAGCTCACGCCGTTGACGGCCTTGGCCACCCCGTCGCGCGTACGGAATTCGACGTGCAGGTCGCGCACGTCCAGCAGAACGTCCTGCTCCATCTCCCCGCTCCTCAGCGCAACTTGGGGTCGAGGGCGTCGCGCACCGCGTCGCCGAGCATGATGAACGCGAGCACCGTGACGCTCAGTGCCCCCGCGGGCCACAGCAGCATGTGCGGGGCGTTGCGGATCTGGGTGGAGGCGTTGGAGATGTCGATGCCCCACGAGACGGTGGGCGGCCGCAGCCCGACGCCGATGAAGGACAGCGTGGCCTCCAGGGCGATGTACGTGCCGAGGGCGATGGTCGCGACGACGATGACCGGCGCCACCGCGTTGGGCGCGATGTGCCGCAGCAGCATCCGCATGTTGCCCGCGCCCAGCGCCCGCGCCGCCTGGACGTAGTCGTGCTGCTTGGCGGTGACGACGGCGCCGCGCGCGATGCGGGAGATCTGCGGCCAGCCCAGCAGCACGATGAAGCCGACGACCGGCCAGATGGACCGGCCCGTCACCACGGACAGGAAGACCAGCCCGCCCAGGATGATCGGGATGCCGAAGAACACGTCGGCGAGCCGTGACAGCAGGGCGTCCCACCAGCCCCCGTAGAACCCGGCGAGCCCGCCGAGCGCGCTGCCGAGCAGCGCGGCCCCCGCCGTCGCGCACACGCCGACGGTGATGGAGGCGCGGGCCCCGTAGACGGTGCGGGTGTAGACGTCGCAGCCCTGGGTGTCGAACCCGAAGGGGTGCCCGGGCCGGGCCCCGTCCTGGGCCAGGGCCAGGTTGCACTGCAGCGGGTTCCCGCTCGCGACGATCTGCGGCCACACGGCGATCAGCGCCAGGAAGACGATGACGGCGGCGGAGACCACGAACACCGGGTTGCGCCGCAGGTCGTGCCAGGCGTCGGACCACAGGCTGCGTGCCTTGGCGCTGCCGGGCGCGGCGGGTGGGGGCACCTCCAGGCGGTAGCCGGGGGACGGCCCGCCCTCCAGGGTCTCCGCCTCGCTGGTGGCCAGGCTCATGGCACCGCCGCCCGCAGGGGTGACGGCGTCCCGGGGGTCGGGCGGGTCGGGCGGCGGCTCAGGCATAGCGGATCCTCGGGTCGAGCACGGCGTAGAGCAGGTCGACGAGCAGGTTGGCCACCAGGAAGACGATGACCAGGACGGTCACGAAGCCCACGACGGTCGGCGAGTTCTGCCGCAGGATGCCCTGGTAGAGCTGGAAGCCGACGCCGTGGATGTTGAAGATGCGCTCGGTGACGATGGCGCCGCCCATCAGCGCCCCGACGTCGGTGCCGATGAAGGTGACCACCGGGACGAGCGAGTTGCGCAGCAGGTGCCGGACGACGATGCGGCGGCGCGGCAGTCCCTTGGCGACGGCGGTGCGCAGGTAGTCGGCGCGGGAGTTCTCGGCGATGGACGTGCGCGTCAGGCGCGTGACGTAGGCGAGGGAGGTGAGGGCCAGCACCACGCCGGGCAGCAGCAGTTCACCGAGCCGCGCGTCGGGCGAGACGGACGGCGTGGCGGTCCCCCACTTCACGCCGAACACGTACTGCAGCACGTAGCCGCTGACGAACGTCGGGACGGAGACCACGACCAGTGTGAGCAGCAGCACGGTGGTGTCCAGGGCGCGTCCGCGCCGCAGCCCGCTGAAGACGCCGAGCGCGATGCCGACGACGATCTCGAAGGCGATGGCGACGAGCGTGAGGCGCAGGGTCACCGGGAAGGCGTCGGCCATCAGCTCGGTGACCTTCTGGCCGTTGAAGGCGGTGCCGAAGTTCCCGGTGAGGATCTGCCCCATGTAGTGCAGGTACTGGATGCCCAACGGCCGGTCGAGATACAGGTCCTTGCGGATCTGTGCGGCGGTCGCGGGGTCGGGCGCCTTGTCGCCGAAGAGCGCGGCGACGGGGTCGCCGAGCGCGTAGACCATGACGAAGATGAGGAAGGTGCTGCCGATGAAGACGGGGATCATCTGCAGCAGCCGCCGGATCACATAACGCCCCATATCGCATTCCTCACTTGACGGTGATCCGTTCGTAGACCGGGACGCTGAAGGGGTTGAGCATCACGCCGGAGAGGCCTTCGGCGTACCCCGCGCTGCCGTTCTGGTACCAGAGCGGGATGGCGGGCATCTGCCGGGCGAGGACCTGTTCCGCGTCCTGGAAGGTGGCGACGGCCCGGGCCGGGTCGGACTCGGCGTTGGCCTCGTCGACGAGCCGGTCGAAGTCGCTGCTGCTGAACTTGCCGTAGTTGGAGGAGGCGTCGGTGTAGTAGAGCGGCTGGAGGAAGTTCTGGACGAGCGGATAGTCCATCTGCCAGCCGGAGCGGAACATGCCGGTCACCTTCTCGCCGGTGATCCGGTTGCGGAAGTCCGCGAAGGTGCCGACGGGGTCGACGGTGCAGGCCCGGTCGTTGCCGAGGGCGTTGTTGATGCTGTTGCAGACGGCGTCCATCCACAGCCGGTGGGATCCGGTGTCGACGTTCGAGCTGACGGTGACGTGCCCGCCGGGCAGCCCGCCGCCCTCCTCGATGAGCTGCCTGGCCCGGACCGGGTCGTACGCGCAGGCCTCGCCGCACAGGCCCGCCTTGTAGCCGCCCTGGACGCCGAGCACGGGCGAGGTCCAGTCGGTGGCCGGGGTACGGGTCCCCCGGTAGATCTGCCCGGTGATCTCCTCCCGGTTGATCGCCATCGACAGCCCCCGGCGGACCTTCGCCATCTCTCGCCCGGTCCAGCTCGCGTCGTACATGGGGAAGGAGAGGGTCTGGATGATGCCGGCGGGCTGGTTGATGTAGCGGCCGTCGAGATCGCTCTTCACGTTCTTCAGCTGGGCGCTGGGGATGTCGTCGACGAGGTCGAGGTTGCCGGCCATGAGGTCGGTGTAGGCCGTGTTGTTGTCGGTGTAGACCCGCAGCTCGACGCCCTTGTTCCGGGCCTTGTCGGGACCGGGGTAGCCGTCCCACCGCTTGAGCCGCATCACGGACCCCTTGGCGTAGGAGTCGATCGTGTAGGGCCCGTTGCCGACGGGCTTTTTCAGCCAGCCCGCGTGGTCGGTGAAGAACGCGCGGGGCAGCGGGGCGTAGGCGGCGTAGCCGAGGGTGTCCGGCCAGGTGGAGAACTTGGTGCGCAGCCGGACGGTGAAGGTGCGGTCGTCCTGCACGGCGAGCCCGGTGAGAGTGCGGGCAGTGGCGCGACCGGAGGCGGGATGGACCTTGTCGTACCCGTCGATGTACTCGAAGAAGGAGGCGTTCTTCTGCTTGTTGTCGACGAGCGCGCCGTAGTTCCAGGCGTCGACGAAGGAGTGGGCGGTGACGGGCTCGCCGTTGCTGAAGGTCCACCCGGGCCTGACGGTGATGGTGAAGTTCTGCTGGTCCGGGGTCTCGATCGTCTCGGCGAGCATGTCCTCGGCGGCGCCGGTCTGCGGGTCGTACCGCTTGAGCCCCCGGAAGACCATGTCGAGGACCTTGCCGCCCTGCACCTCGTTGGTGTCGGCGGGCTCAAGCGGACTCTGCGGATCCCCCCACGAGGCCCTCACCACCCCGGCCCGCGCCCGCCCGCCCCCCGTACACCCGGCGGCGGCCGCCACCGCCAGCACGACGGCCACGGCACCGCAGACGGCCCGGCGGCGGCGCGTGCGCGCGGCTCGGCGCATGGGGGCTCCTCCGTCGGCGCGGTGGGGTAATCCGGCAAATATCACTTACGGCCAGATTTCACACCATGCGGAGGTGTGGGACGGGCCTCCGAGGCCGGAGGGGCGGATAAACCGCCCGGATGCGGGAGCGCGGGCACGCGCGGGGCATCGACCCTGAGCTGATCAGCAGGATTCGATCACCATCGAAAGACCTGGCCGCCAGGCGCGGTGATCAGCAGGATCTCTGACGCCCCTACCGCTGGTAACGGGCTCCGTCTCCGGAGAGGGACCATCTGTGATCAAGCGCATGCTCGGGACCGCAGCCGCAGCCGCCGTACTCGGCCTGGCCGTCGCCGCACCCGCCACGGCCCAGGAGGCCGCGCGCCCCGCCATCACCAACCCGGTGTGCGACGGCAGCGACTACGTCACCGTGTACTCCGACTACGGCTCGACCTGCTACGCAAACGCCGGATCCACGCACCCCAACATCCACAGCGTCTGGCAGGTGTGCAGCGGGAACAATGACATCTACGTCCAGTTCGCCTCCGGCGGCCCGGCCGGACAGGACATAGCCCGGCACACGTGCTACTCCCTCAAGGACTGGGCGGGCGACTCGTACCTCACGTACCTCTGGATCAAGTAACCCGGAGCCGCCCGGCCTCCGGCCGGCAGCGAACTCGGCTCACCGAAAGGGACGGCGCATGACCGTGCAGCACACGGAGCCCAGTGGCCCGCTCATCCCCAAACCCGCTCTTACGCTGCCCGCTCTGCGCCGGGCCGTGGCCACGGTGGCCCCGTCGCGTCTGCCCGAGTTCTTCGACGACATGCAGAAGGCGTTCGTCCGCGCCGGGGACGAGGGCAGCGTCACCCCCATCCGGATGTTCTACCGGCACTGGGGCGTGATCGTGGAGATCGATCGTCATCCGCAGATCGCCCGGCGTCTGCGCACCGCCGAGCGAGCGATGGACAGCGAGCACGCAGCCGTACGGGAACAGGCGATCCGCGAGGCCGGCGAGATCGTCCGAGCGGCACACCGCGAAATCGAGGGCGGCCGGCCGACGTAGCCGGCCGGCCGCCTCGACATCGGCCGGGGCCAAGGGAGTTGCCGCGCCCCGCCATACCGGCAGCAGGTACCCGCAGCCGAGGGATTAACCGACAGACCGGTACAATGCCCCCTTGTCATGTCCCAAGTAATGAATCCGGCGGCGGAAGACACCGCGCCCGCGCCCTCCCCCACGTCAGTGCCCGCCGGCCGGGCCCGCCCGGCGAAGGCCTCGCGGCTCGCCGTGCTGGACGGGCTCCGGCTCGTCGCGGCCCTGATGGTCGTGGTCTACCACTACACGGCGATGGACAACCCGTGGGCGGGGCACACCAGAACGATCTTCCCCACGCTCCACACGTTCTCCCAGTACAGCTGGACCGGCGTCGAGGTCTTCTTCCTCATCAGCGGCTTCGTCATCTGCATGAGCAGCTGGGGACGCTCGGTCGGCGAGTTCTTCGCCTCCCGCATCTCCCGGCTCTACCCGGCCTATTGGGTCGCGGTGGCCGTGTCGTTCGCCGTGATCACCCTCTGGCCGCTGGTCCCGCTGTTCCACCGCGTGGACGGCTGGACGCACGCCGCGATCAACATGACCATGCTGCAGGGCGGCATGGGGATCCCGGACGTCGACGGCGTGTACTGGACCCTCTTCTGCGAGCTGAAGTTCTACCTCCTCTTCGCCCTCGTGGTCGTGGCCCGGGGCGTGAGCTACCGCAACTGCGTGATCTTCTGCTGTCTTTGGACGGTCGCCGGCATCGTCGACTACACCGCGCCGAGCCAGCTCCTCGACATGTGGGCCATGCCGCTCTTCTCGCCGTACTTCGTGGCCGGCATCGCGTTCTACCTGATGTACCGGTACAAGCCGAACGCCGTGCTCACCGGCATCGTGCTGGTCTCGTTCCTGCTCGCCGAGAACCAGATCGTCAAGCGCGTCGGCTTCAACCTGACCGAGCCGCACCGCCCGATCCCGGCCTGGCCCGCCCAGGTGATCGTGGCGCTGGCCTTCGCCTTCATGGCGCTGCTGGCGCTGGGCGCCTTCGACCGCATCCAGTGGCGCTGGCTGACCACGGCGGGCGTCCTCACCTACCCGCTGTACCTGCTGCACGAGGACATCGGCTGGACGATCATCGCCGCCCTCCGCCATACGGCTTCGCCGCTGGTGCTGGTGGCCGGGACGACCGTCGCCATGATGCTCGCCGCCTACCTCCTCCACCGCCTGGTGGAACGCCCTTTGGGCCCAAGGCTGAGCCGATGGCTCAAGAAGGCCACGGCGGAGATCAGAAGCCTCTGAACGAACAGTTCCCCGCGCCCGTAAGGGGCGCGGGGAACTGCGCGACCGGCCACAGCGAACCCGCAGCCGAAGAACCGCCCAACCGGCGCAGCCGTCAGGCCGCGTGCACCACGTCCTTCTCCTCGGCGAAGTGGCACGCCGACTCATGCGCCGCCGGCGTCTTCTTCCCCGCGAACACCTCCGGCACCGCCAGCAGCGGCACCTCCTCCGCGCACTTGTCCTGCGCCTTCCAGCACCGCGTGCGGAACCGGCAGCCGGACGGCGGGTTGGCCGGGGACGGCACGTCGCCGGTGAGGATGATCCGCTCGCGGCCCTCGCGCGCCTCCGGGTCCGGGACCGGGACGGCCGACAGCAGCGCCTGCGTGTACGGGTGCGTCGGGTGGTCGTAGATCTCCGCGTCCGTGCCGATCTCGGCCAGCTTGCCGAGGTACATCACGCCCACGCGGTCCGAGATGTGCCGGACGATCGACAGGTCGTGCGCGATGAAGACGTAGGACAGGTTGAACTCGTCCTGCAGCTTCTCCATCAGGTTCACGACCTGGGCCTGGACGGACACGTCCAGGGCCGACACCGGTTCGTCGCAGATGATGATCTCGGGGTTGAGCGCCAGCCCGCGCGCGATGCCGATGCGCTGCCGCTGGCCGCCCGAGAACTGGTGCGGATAGCGGTTGATGTACTCCGGGTTGAGACCCACGACGTCCAGCAGCTCCTGGACCCGCCGCCGGCGGTCGCCCTTCGGGGCCACCTCGGGGTGGATGTCGAAGGGCTCGCCGATGATGTCGCCCACCGTCATACGGGGGTTGAGCGAGGTGTACGGGTCCTGGAACACCATCTGGATGTTCCGGCGCACGGCCTTCAGCGCACGCCCGGACAGCTTGGTGATGTCCTGGCCCTTGTAGAAGACCTCGCCCGCGGTGGCCGTCTCCAGGGTCATCAGCAGCTTGGCGACGGTGGACTTGCCGCAGCCGGACTCGCCCACGATGCCGAGCGTCTCGCCCTGGTAGAGGTCGAAGGAGACCCCGTCGACCGCCTTGACCGCGCCGACCTGCTTCTTGAACAGGACGCCCTGCGTCAGCGGGAAGTGCTTGACGAGGTTGCGGACCTGGAGGATCGGCTCGCCGCGCTCCACAGGGGCGTCGAGCACGGCCTCGACCTCGGCGGTCGTGCTGGCGTCACTGGCCACGACGTCGGAGAGGGCCTCGTCCTTCGTACCGGTCTCAGCCATGGATCGTCTCCTTCCAGAAGTGGCACGCGCTCCCGCGGCCGGCCAGGGCGGTGCCGTCCTGCTCGGTCACCGGGTGCAGCGCCGGAACCTCCGAGCCGCAGATGTCCTGGGCCTTGGGGCAGCGCGGGTTGAAGGCGCAACCGGTGGGAATGCGCAGCAGGTTGGGCGGCAGACCCTTGATCGCGAAGAGCTCCTGGCCCTTCTGGTCCAGGCGCGGGATCGAGTCCAGCAGACCCCGGGTGTAGGGGTGCGCGGGGCGCTTGTACAGCTCGTGCACGGGCGCCGTCTCCACGATCCGGCCCGCGTACATCACCGCGATCTTGTCGGCGACGTCCGCGACGACGCCCAGGTCGTGGGTGATGAGGATGAGCCCCATGTTGAACTCGCGCTGCAGCTCGGCCAGCAGGTCCATGACCTGGGCCTGGACGGTGACGTCCAGCGCGGTCGTCGGCTCGTCCGCGATGATCAGGTCCGGCTCCAGGGCCAGCGCCATCGCGATCATGATGCGCTGCCGCATACCGCCCGAGAACTGGTGCGGGTAGTCGTTCACCCGCTCCTTCGCGGCGGGGATGCGCACCCGGTCCATCAGCTCGATGGCCTTGGCGCGGGCGTCCTTCTTGGACATGCCCTGGTGGACGCGGAACATCTCGCCCAGCTGGTACCCCACGCTGAGCACGGGGTTGAGGGAGGACAGCGCGTCCTGGAAGATCATGGCGATCTTGGCGCCGCGGATCTTCCGGCGCTCCTCGGCGGACATCTTGAGCATGTCCTGGCCGCGGAAGAGGATCTCCCCCTTGGGGATCGACCCCGGCGGCATGTCGAGGATGCCCATGACGGCCTGCGCCGTCACGGACTTGCCAGAGCCGGACTCGCCGAGCACGGCGAGCGTCTCGCCCGCGTTCACGGAGTAGTTGACCCCGTTGACGGCCTTGGCGATGCCGTCGCGGGTGTGGAACTCCACGTGCAGGTCGCGGACTTCGAGGAGGGGGGCGTCCTTCTTCCCCGACTGCTCGGGGGTGTTCGCCGTCTTCTCTGTGGGGGTGGTGGTCACGTGCGTCTCCCTCAGCGCAGCTTGGGGTCGAGGGCGTCGCGCACCGCGTCGCCGAGCATGATGAACGCCAGCACGGTCACGCTCAGGAAGCCTGCCGGGAAGAGCAGGACGTGCAGCGCGTTACGGATCTGCTCGGAGCCGTCGGAGATGTCGCCGCCCCACGAGATGCCGTTCTGGATGCCGATGCCGAGGTAGGACAGGGTCGCCTCAAGCGAGATGTACATGCCGAGGGAGATGGTCGCCACGACGATGACCGGCGCGAGGGAGTTGGGCAGGACGTGCTTCATCAGGATCCGGCCGCTGCCCGCGCCGAGGGCCCGGGCGGCCTGGACGTAGTCCGCCTGCTTGACGGTGATCACCGCACCGCGCATGACGCGGGTGATCTGGGTCCAGCCCAGGATGCCGATGGCCGCCGAGACGGTCCAGGCCGTACGGCCGGTGAACGCCTGCAGGATGACCAGGGAGCCGAGCAGGATCGGCACGCCCGAGAAGATGTCGGTGAGCCGGGAGAGCACGGCGTCGAGCCAGCCGCCGAAGTAGCCGGCGATCATGCCGATGAAGCTGCCGAGCAGGGTGACGATCGCCGTGGTGACGACACCGACGATGATCGAGGCGCGGGCGCCGTAGATGACACGCGCGTAGATGCTGCGGCCCTGGGCGTCGTAGCCGAACCAGTCGACGTCGCCGACGTGGCTGAGGTTGGGCTTCTGGAGGAAGTGCGTCAGGTCGCCCGGCTTCGGGTCCGCATCGGTGAACCAGCCGGGGAAGGCCGAGATGGCCAGCAGCAGCAGGATGATGACGGCGGACACGATGAAGACCGGCCGGCGGCGCAGATCCCGCCAGGCGTTGGCCCAAAGGCTGTTGGAGACTTCCTTCTTGGGCTTCTCCGGGGCGGCGGCGCCGGTACCGGTGGACGAAACGGTCGCGGATGCCCGGGCGGTGGTGGTGTCGTTCAGCTCAGGCATAGCGGATCCTCGGGTCCAGAACGGCGTAGAGGAGGTCGACCAGGAGGCTCGCGACCAGGTACACGACGACCAGGAAGGTCACGGTCCCGACGACCAGCGGGCCGTCGGCCCCGGTGATGGCCTTGTAGAGCGTGTTGCCGACGCCCTTGACGTTGAAGATGCCCTCAGTGACGATCGCGCCGCCCATCAGGGCGCCGAGGTCGGTCCCGAGGAACGTCACCACGGGGATGAGGGAGTTGCGCAGCAGGTGCACGCCGATGACGCGGCGGCGCGGCAGGCCCTTGGCGACCGCGGTGCGGATGTAGTCGGAGCGGATGTTCTCGACCACGCTGGTGCGGGTGAGCCGGGAGACGTACGCGAGCGAGACCGAGCCGAGCACGATGCCGGGGAGGATCAGCTGCGTGATGTCGTTGGAATCCGTGACCGTGGGGTTGACGATGCCCCACTTCGTTCCGACGTAGACCTGCGCGATGTAGCCGATCACGAAGATCGGGATGGAGATGACCAGCAGGGTGAGGACGAGGACGATCTGGTCCACGATCTTGCCCCGCTTGAGGCCCGTCAGCACGCCGAGGGCGACACCGAAGACGGCCTCCAGCACGAAGGCCACGAGCGCGAGTTGAATGGTGACGGGGATCGCGTCCCCGAGGATGTCGGACACCTCGCGCTGGCTGAAGCTCAGGCCGAGGTCGCCCTGGAACAGGTTGCTGAGATACGTCCAGTACTGCTCGATCAGCGACTTGTCGAGTCCGTACTGGTGCTTGAGCCGGGCCACGGTGGCCGGGTCGGCGGCCTTGTCGCCGAAGAGCGCCTTCACGGGGTCGCCCGGGAGGGCGTACACCGCAAGGAAGATGATCAAAGTGGTGCCGATGAACACCGGGATCATCTGGAGCAGGCGTCGCAGGATATAACGCCCCATCGTGCCTCCAATGCGGTCGGCACGACGGCGGCCGGAGGGTTCTCCCGGAACCCGCCGGCCGCCCGCCGTGCGACCGGTTCAACCGTCCCCGGCGGTGGGCGCCGGGGACGGAACGCCGGTGTGTGAACTACTTCTTGAGAACCTGGACGTTCGTCCAGATCGGGTCGCCGATCCAGTCGTAGGCCACGTCCTTGACGTGCGTCGAGTAGCCGCCGTTCTCCTCGTAGTTCCACAGCGGGATCTGCGGCATGTCCTTGAAGAGGATTTCTTCGGCCTTCTTGTACAGCTTCGCCGAGTCCTCGGGCGTCTTGGCCTTGTCGGCCTCGTTCGCGAGGTCGTCGAACTCCTTGCTGCTGTAACCGGAGTCGTTGGAGGCGGCACCCGTGCGGTACACGTCGGCGAGGAAGCTCGCGATGTGCGGGTAGTCGGCCTGCCAGCCGGTGCGGAACATGTCGCCGGCGCCCAGCTTCTTGCTGGTGATCAGGTCGCGCGAGGTCTTGAAGTCCGGCTTCGGGTTGCCCTCGCAGGCGACGCCGAGCGTCTTGGTGATGGAGTTGCAGACCGCGTCGACCCACGGCTTGTGGTTGCCGTCGCTGTTGTACAGGATGGTGATCTTGTTGCCCGGGACGCCGCCGCCGTCCTTGACGAACTGCTTGGCCTTGTCCGGGTTGAACTGCAGCAGGTCGTTCTTGGCGTTCGCGTCGTAGCCGAGGATGCCCGGGGTGAGGAAGCCGTTGGCGGGCTTGCGGGAGCCCTGCAGCACCGTCTTGGTGATGGTGTCGCGGTCGATGGCCATGGACAGGCCCTGACGGACCTTGGCCTTGTCGACGCCGTCCCACTCCTTGTCGTACATGGCGAAGCCGATCATCTGGAGCGTCGCCATCGGCTGGTCCACGGCGCGGTCGCCGAGGTCCTGCTTGTACTTGGTGAGGCTGGACGGCGGGACCATGTCCAGCACGTCGAGACCGCCGGACTGCAGGTCGGCGTAGGCCGCCTCGCCCTTCAGGTAGAACTTGAAGTCGACGCCGCCGTTCTTCGGCTTGTCGTCACCCTTGTAACCGTCCCACGAACGCAGGGAGATCTGCGTGTTGTGGTCCCACTTCTCCACCTGGTAGGGGCCGTTGCCGATCGGCTTCTGGCCGAACGCCTTCGGGTCCTTGTAGAACTCCTTCGGCAGCGGGGAGAGGGCCGGGTAACCCGTCTTGTACTGCCAGTAGGAGACCGGCTGCTTGAGCTCGACGGTGAAGGTCTTGTCGTCCTTGACCACCAGACCCGACATCTTGTCGCTGGACGGGTCGCCCTTCTCCGGGTGGACCTCGTCGTAGCCCTTGATGTCGGAGAACCAGGAGCTGTTCAGCTGCGCGTTCTTGGAGTTGGCGCCCCAGTTCCAGGCGTCGACGAAGGATGCGGCCGTCACCGGCTCGCCGTTCTGGAACGTCCAGCCCGGCTTCAGCGTGACGGTGAAGTGCTGGGAGTCCGTGGTCTCGATCTTGTCGGCCACGGCCATCTTCAGCGACCCGTCCTTGGGCGCGTACTGCGTCAGACCGCGGAAGATGCTCTTGAGGATGCGACCGCCGCCGACCTCGTTGCCGTTGGCCGGCTGCAGCGGGTTCTGCGGCTCCGTCGACTGGTAGGTGAAGATCCCCTTGGCATCCGGGTCACCGGACGCCCCGTCCTTCTTGTCACCGCCGCAGGCCGTGGCGGCCATCGCCACGACTATTGCGCACGCCGCCCACTTGGCGCTCTTTGCACCGCGCATGGGTTCGCCTCCTCATGAGTCCACTATCACTACGAGTGAGGCGCCGGTCCCCCGCTGACACCCCTGACAGCGGAGAGGGAACCGGCACCTCGAGTGTGCTCGTGAGTCGGCGCTCCCCACAGCGCGTGACCCATTGACCCGAGCTCAGTGAACCCAACTATTAAGTAACTGCGGCCTGTAAACCACACTTAAAGGGTTTCGCTTTGGTCACAGCGACCCCTGAAAAAAGTTGAGAAAGCGGACAAATACCGCCCAGACAGACAGCTACGAAACGGACTGTTAACACAACATCCGGGATCGCGGGTCCGATATCCGGGCATGCAAGAGGCCCGGGGCCCCCGCTCTGGAAGCGGAGGTTCCGGGCCTCTTGTCAGTCAGTTGACCGTGAGGTCAGGTGACCGCGGCTCAGCCGTGCTTGGCGCGCGAGGCGGAGCGGCCGCGCTCCTTCTGGTCCAGGACGACCTTGCGGATGCGGACGGCCTCCGGGGTCACCTCGACGCACTCGTCGTCGCGGCAGAACTCCAGCGACTGCTCCAGCGACAGCTTGCGCGGCGGCACGATGGCCTCGAAGGAATCGGCCGAAGAAGAGCGCATGTTGGTGAGCTTCTTCTCCTTGGTGATGTTGACGTCCATGTCGTCGGCGCGGGAGTTCTCGCCGACGATCATGCCCTCGTACACCTCGGTGCCCGGGTCGGTGAAGAGCACGCCGCGCTCCTGGAGGTTCGTCATCGCGAAGGCGGTGACGGCACCGGCGCGGTCGGCGACCAGGGAGCCGTTGTTACGGGTCTTCAGCTCGCCGAACCAGGGCTCGTGGCCCTCGTGGATGGAGTGGGCGATGCCGGTGCCGCGGGTGTTCGTCAGGAACTCCGTGCGGAAGCCGATCAGACCACGGGACGGGACGACGAACTCCATGCGGACCCAGCCGGAGCCGTGGTTGGACATGTTGTCCATGCGGCCCTTGCGGGTGCCCATGAGCTGGGTGACGGCGCCCATGTGCTCCTCGGGCACGTCGACCGTGAGGCGCTCGACCGGCTCGTGGACCTTGCCGTCGACCTCCTTGGTGACGACCTGCGGCTTGCCGATGGTCATCTCGAAGCCCTCGCGGCGCATCTGCTCGACCAGGATGGCCAGCGCCAGCTCACCGCGGCCCTGCACCTCCCAGGCGTCGGGGCGCTCGGTGTCCAGCACGCGCAGCGAGACGTTACCGACCAGCTCGCGGTCCAGACGGTCCTTGACCTGGCGGGCGGTGACCTTGCGGTCCTTGACCGCGGACTTGGCGTCCGCGCCCTTGCCCGTGCCGCCGCGGCCGACCAGCGGGGAGGTGTTGGTGCCGATGGTCATGGAGATCGCGGGCTCGTCGACCGTGATCAGCGGCAGGGCGACCGGGTTCTCCGGGTCGGCCAGGGTCTCGCCGATCATGATGTCGGGGATACCGGCGACGGCGCAGATGTCGCCCGGGCCGGCCACCTCGGCCGGCTTGCGGGTGAGGGCCTCGGTCATCATCAGCTCGGTGATGCGGACGTTGGAGACCGAGCCGTCGCGCTTGATCCAGGCCACGGTCTGGCCCTTGCGCAGCTCGCCCTGCTCGACGCGGAGCAGCGCGATACGGCCGAGGAAGTTGTCGGCGTCGAGGTTGGTGACGTGGGCCTGGAGCGGCGCGTCCTCCTCGAACGTCGGGGCCGGGACGTGCTCCAGGATGGTGGAGAAGAACGGCTCCAGGTTCTCGCTGTCCGCCGGGACGGTGCCGTCCTCCGGCTTGGTCAGCGAGGCGATGCCGTCACGGCCGCAGGCGTAGACGATCGGGAACTCGATCTGGTCCTCGTCGGCGTCCAGGTCGAGGAAGAGGTCGTAGGTCTCGTTGACGACCTCGTCGATGCGGGAGTCCGGGCGGTCCGTCTTGTTGATGCAGAGGATGACCGGCTTCCGCTGCTGGAGCGCCTTGCGGAGCACGAAGCGGGTCTGCGGCAGCGGGCCCTCGGAGGCGTCGACGAGCAGCACGACCGCGTCCACCATCGACAGACCGCGCTCGACCTCGCCACCGAAGTCGGCGTGGCCGGGGGTGTCGATGATGTTGATCGTGATCGGGGTCCCGCCGTCCTTGGGGTGATACTTCACCGCCGTGTTCTTGGCGAGGATCGTGATGCCCTTCTCACGCTCCAGGTCGTTGGAGTCCATGACACGGTCGTCGACGGACTCCAGCTGGTGCGCCGCGAAGGCGCCGGCCTGCTTGAGCATGGCGTCGACGATGGTCGTCTTACCGTGGTCGACGTGGGCGACGATGGCGACGTTACGAATGTCGTGGCGCGTGGGCATACTTGCGGCGCTTCTCCCGGAATCGTGGATGGCGGCGCGTACGGTCCGGCACGCGCGCCCGCCGGGCAGATCAACGCCACGGCCTCACTCCATGGTAAGGGTGCGGCGCCGCTTTGGCTCTCCAGGGGCTCTGACCTGGGGTTACTCCTGGTGGGAGCGCTCTCAGCGGCGGAACCCCATGTCCTGGTACCGCGGGGTCGCCAGACCAAAGGCCCCGGCGTTCACGACAGTGGAGCGCGCCCCCACCAGCTCCGGCCGCTGGTACAGCGGGATCGACCCGGCCGCCGCCCAGATCCGCGCGTCCGCCCGGGTGACCAGGTCCCGCGAGGCGTCCTCGTCCAGCTCGCTCGACGCCTGGTCGAAGAGCCGGTCGATCTGGTCGGTGCCGACCCGCGTGTAGTTCTGCTCGACGGTCAGCGACCCGTCCGTCGCCGGCTGCGGCTTCGCGAAGATCGGCCGGGCGTCGGTGGCCGGGAAGGCGCTCGCGGGCCAGGAGTAGAGCGCGAGGTCGAAGTCGCCGGAGGCGATGTGGTCCTTGAAGTAGCCCGCGTCCTCGACCCTGGTGATCTCCGTGCGAATGCCGACCGCCTCCAGCTGGCGGGCGATACGGTCGCCGACGGCCCGCAGGGACTCCGTCCCCGACCCCTTCGGCAGGACGAAGCGGAGGGCGAGCTTCTTGCCGTCCTTGAGGCGGACGGGCGCTGCCGCGCCCTTGCCGGACGTGGAGCCGTTGTTCCGGTCGTCCCGCAGTTCCTTCGTCGTGTCCTCCGCCGCCTCGGCCGGCTTCTTCCGGGCCGCCTGCCCCTCCTTCCAGCCCGCGTCGGCGAGCAGGGCCATGGCCGCCCGCGGGTCCATGCCGCCGATCGCGTCGCTGTTGTCCTGGTAGCCCTCCTGTCCGGCGACGAGCACATGGCTGCCGAGCGGCTCGGCGGGCAGCCCGAGCGGCCGGAGGACGGACTCGGCGATGGCCCGGCGGTCGATGGCCCGGGCGACGGCGCGCCGCACGCGCTCGTCGGCGAGCGGCCCGGAGGCGCCGTTGAGGGCGAGCTGGGTGTAGGCGGGCTCCAGGGACTTGCGGACCACCAGCCCGCGCAGCTGCGGGTCGGACGGCTTGACCGGCTTCCCGGCCTTGTCCTTCTTCGGCGGCATGTTCGCCTTCGCAATGCGCGTGGCGATGTCGGGGGTGATCTCGGCGAGGTCCACCTTGCCGCTCGCCAGCGCCTCGGCCCGCTGCTCGCGCGGCACGACGCGCAGCACGAGCCGGTCCAGCTCGGCCCGGTCGCCCCACCACTTGGGGTTCCGCACGAGGGTGAGGGTGCCCTGGTCCTCGTCGCGGCTGCCGACCTTGAACGGCCCGGCGGCCAGCGGCAGCTCCTTGCGGGCGGAGTCGTTGAACCCGGTCGGGGTGCCCATGACGGACTTCGGGTAGAGCGGGGTGAAGAGGGAGGGCCAGTCGGCATAGCTCTTCGCGAAGGTGACCTTGACCTCGTGGGCGTCGGCGCCGCGCTCGACGCGCTCGATCCGGTCGTAGCCGGCGTTGCGGGCCGTCCAGTACGCGCTGTCCTTGCCGCGCAGCGCCTTGGCCTGGGCCTCGAAGTCCGCCGCGGTGACGGCGCTCCCGTCGCTCCACACGGCGGACGGGTTGAGCTTGTAGAGCACCACCTGGCGGGGCTCGCGCCGGACGACCTCGGCGGACTGCAGGAAGTCGGGGTTGCGCTGCGGGCGGCCGTGCCCGTCGAGGGTGAACAGGGCGGGGAGCACGGCCCCGGCGACCCGCTGCGAGCTGGCGTCGGCGTCGGCCTGGAAGGTGTTGAAGGTGGTGGGCAGGGCGTCGACGGCCCAGGTCAGGGTGCCCTTGTCGGCGATCTTCGCGCGCGCGGCGACGGCGATGTCCCGGGCGGCCGCGGCCCCGTCGGAGGCGTCCTGCTCGCCGGAGGAACAGCCGGCCAGGAGCGGCAGCGGGAGCAGCGCACCCGCCGCGAGCAGCGCGGCGCAGCGGCGGGCACGGGACGACCGGGTGCGGATGGGGGACATGGGCGCTGACCTCCGCGGGCTGGGCCGGGCTCGTTCGCAGCCGGCGCAGGCGGCCGCTGCTCGCCGCCCACTGAAGGCGACGGTCCCGGCGAAGACCCGCAGACACGGCGCCGCCGCCCCGCACGCCACCCGCCTGGACGAACGTTTCCGCAGCCTCGCGGCGTCACCCTGACGCGCACGGGCCATCACCCTGACGCGCACAGGGAATGCGCTCCCGCGAAGGCGCGATCGGGACGGCTATCTTCCCCTGAAGGGGTGTGACGCGCGACACTCTCTGTCGCATCTGCGCCGCCACCCGCAACCGCCGACGCGGAAGTGAGGGCACACCATGTCCGTCAAAGACGACCTGACCTCGGTCCAGCGCAGCCTGGACGAGCTGAACCGCGCGCTGGGCCGGCTGGAGCAACAGCTGGGCCGGGACCCGCTGGACGTGCGGCGGGTCCGCACCGACGCCGACCACCTGCGCGAGAGCGTCGCCCTGCTGCGCGGGGCACAGCCCGCCGAGAGCCTGCGCCCCGCCATGGTGCCGGTGCCGGTCCCGGACGCCCCCTACGACGCCTCGCTGTGGCGGGACGCCGACGACGAGGGCCTGGGCGCGCGCGACCGCCGCGCCCCCTAGCCGGGCCGGGCACCGACACCGAACCGTCCGCCCACTCCTCCCGGAGTCCGCCTTGGCCACTGGTACCGACCCCCAAGCCGTTGCCGCCGGCACCGGAGCGCGCCCCGCACGGGGCGGCGTCCACCACTCCTCCCGCGCCGCGATCCCCGAGCGCCACCTGCGGCGCGACCGCTGGTGGCTGGCGCCCGCCGCGACGGCCGCCGGGCTGCTGGCGTTCGTCGTGTACTCGACGTGGCGCGCGTTCGCGGGCGACCACTACTACGCGGCGCCCTACGTCTCGCCCTTCTACTCGCCCTGCCTCGCCGAGAACTGCGTGCCCATGAAGGGCGGCGCGGACTGGGGAGTGTTCGGGGCCTGGTGGGGCCTGTCGCCCGCACTGCTGGTCCTGATCTTCCCGCTGGGCTTCCGGCTCACCTGCTACTACTACCGCAAGGCCTACTACCGGGGCTTCTGGGCCGCCCCCGCGGCCTGCGCGGTGCCCGAGCCGCACGCGCGCTACACCGGGGAGACCCGCTTCCCGCTGATCCTGCAGAACATCCACCGCTACTTCTTCTACTTCGCGGTGATCGTCGCGGGCATCCTCACCTACGACGCCGTACTGGGCTTCCGGAACGCGGACGGCGAGTGGGGCCACATGGGCCTGGGCACCCTCGTCCTGCTCGTCAACATCGTGCTGATCTGGGCGTACACGGCCTCCTGCCACTCCTGCCGGCACATCGTCGGCGGGCGGCTGCGGAACTTCTCGCGGCACCCGGTGCGCTACCGCCTGTGGGGCTGGGTCAGCCGGCTCAACGCCCGTCACATGCAGCTCGCCTGGGCGTCCCTGGTCAGCGTGGCCGTGGCGGACTTCTACGTGTATCTGATCGCGAGCGGCGCCTTCGACGACCCGCGGTTCTTCTAGGACTTCCGGAACAGGACTTCCAGAACTTCCAGAACAGGGGCCTTTTTTCGATGACACAGGTGGAGCGGCAGTCCTGGGACGTGGTCGTGGTGGGCGCCGGCGGCGCCGGGCTGCGGGCCGCCATCGAGGCGCGGGAGCGGGGACTGCGGGTCGCGGTGATCTGCAAGTCGCTGTTCGGCAAGGCGCACACGGTGATGGCCGAGGGCGGCATCGCGGCCTGCATGGGCAACGTCAACTCCAAGGACAACTGGAAGGTCCACTTCCGGGACACCCTGCGCGGCGGCAAGTTCCTCAACAGCTGGCGGATGGCCGAGCTGCACACCCAGGAGGCGCCCGACCGGGTGTGGGAGCTGGAGACCTGGGGCGCGGTCTTCGACCGCACCGACCGCGGGATGATCTCCCAGCGCAACTTCGGCGGGCACGAGTACCCGCGGCTGGCCCACGTCGGCGACCGCACCGGCCTGGAGCTCATCCGCACGCTCCAGCAGAAGATCGTCTCCCTGCAGCAGGAGGACCACAAGGAGACGGGCGACTACGAGGCCCGGCTGAAGGTGTTCCAGGAGTGCACGGTCACAAGGGTCTTGAAGGACGACAACCGCGTCGCCGGCGTCTTCGGCTACGAGCGCGAGTCCGGCCGCTTCTTCGTGATCGAGGCCCCGTCCGTGATCCTGGCCACCGGCGGCATCGGCAAGTCCTTCAAGGTGACCTCCAACTCCTGGGAGTACACCGGCGACGGGCACGCCCTGGCGCTGCTCGCCGGGGCCCGGCTGGTCAACATGGAGTTCGTGCAGTTCCATCCGACGGGCATGGTCTGGCCGCCGTCCGTCAAGGGCATCCTGGTCACCGAGTCCGTGCGCGGCGACGGCGGGGTGCTGCGCAACAGCGACGGCAAGCGGTTCATGTTCGACTACATCCCGGACGTCTTCCGCGAGAAGTACGCCGACACCGAGGCCGAGGCCGACCGCTGGTACGAGGACCCCGACCACAACCGCCGCCCGCCCGAGCTGCTCCCCCGCGACGAGGTGGCCCGCGCCATCAACGCCGAGGTCAAGGCCGGGCGCGGCACCCCGCACGGCGGGGTGTTCCTGGACGTCTCCACCCGGATGCCCGCCGACGCGATCATCCGCAAACTCCCGTCCATGCACCACCAGTTCAAGGAGCTGGCGGACGTGGACATCACCGCCGAGCCCATGGAGGTCGGCCCCACCTGCCACTACGTTATGGGCGGCGTCGAGGTCGAGCCGGACACCGCGGAGGCGGTCGGCGTCACGGGCCTCTTCGCGGCAGGCGAGGTCGCCGGCGGCCTGCACGGCTCCAACCGCCTCGGCGGCAACTCCCTTTCGGACCTGCTGGTCTTCGGCCGCCGGGCCGGGCTCTACGCGGCCGAGTACGCGGCCTCGTTCGGCGCCGCGGACCGGCCCGCGGTCTCGGACGCGGACGTGGAATTGGCGGAGGCGGAGGCGCTGCGCCCGTTCGGCGCGGAGGGCGCGGAGCAGGACCCCGCGCAGGGCCCGGAGAACCCGTACGCCGTCCACCAGGAACTGCAGCAGTCGATGAACGACCTGGTGGGGATCATCCGCCGGGAGGCCGAGATGGCGGAGGCGCTGCGCCGTCTGGACGCCCTGCGGGCCCGCGCCCGGCGGGCCGGGGTCGAGGGGCACCGGCAGTTCAACCCCGGCTGGCACCTGGCCCTCGACCTGCGCAACATGCTGCTGGTCAGCGAGTGCGTGGCGCGGGCGGCCCAGGAGCGCACCGAGAGCCGCGGCGGGCACACGCGCGACGACCACCCGGCGATGGACCGGGAGTGGCGGCGGATCAATCTGGTCTGCCGGCTCGCCAACGGGGCCGTCGGGGCCGGCACGGCGGACCCGGCGCTGGGGCGGATCCGGCTGGAGCGGCAGGAGATGCCGCCGATGCGGCCGGACCTGCTGGCGCTGTTCGAGAAGGAAGAGCTGGTCAAGTACCTGACGGACGAGGAGCTCACCTCATGACCTACCAGGGCCGCTTCAGGGTGTGGCGGGGTGACGCCGAGGGCGGCGGCCTCGTCGACTACGAGGTGGACGTCCACGAGGGGGAGGTCGTCCTCGACATCGTCCACCGCATCCAGGCCACCACCGCCCCCGACCTGGCCGTCCGCTGGAACTGCAAGGCGGGCAAGTGCGGTTCGTGCAGCGCGGAGATCAACGGGCGTCCGCGGCTGCTGTGCATGACGCGGATGTCCGTCTTCGACCCCGCGGAGACGATCACCGTGACCCCGATGCGGGCCTTCCCGGTGCTGCGCGACCTGGTCACGGACGTCTCGTACAACTACACCAAGGCCCGCGAGGTGCCGTCCTTCGTCCCGCCGCCCGGGGTGAAGGCGGGCGAGTACCGGATGATGCAGGAGGACGTCAACCGGGTGCAGGAGTTCCGCAAGTGCATCGAGTGCTTCCTGTGCCAGAACACCTGTCACGTGGTCCGTGACCACGAGGAGAACAAGCAGGTGTTCGCGGGGCCGCGCTTCCTGATGCGGATCGCGGAGCTCGACATGCACCCGCTGGACGCGGCCGAGGAGACGGGCACCGACCGGAAGCGCGGGGCGCGCGAGGAGCACGGGCTCGGGTACTGCAACATCACCAAGTGCTGCACGGAGGTGTGCCCGGAGCACATCCGGATCACGGACAACGCGCTGATCCCGCTCAAGGAGCGGGTGGTGGACCGCAGCTACGACCCACTGGTCTGGCTGGGGAACCGGATCGGGCGGCGGAGCACGTAGGACGGGCAGGCAGGGCGGGGCAAGGGGCGCACGCCACCACTCACAGCAACCGCACAGCTGCTACGGGTAGCGGACCGACGATTCCGGTCATACGCTCCAAAATGTGACGCGGCCCTCGACGCGGTGCGAACGACCCGCGGCGCGCCCCGGCATGGCCCTGGTCGCCGCCGCACTGTCCGCGTTGTGCACCCTCCTGTTCCCCACCGCGTCCGCCCGCGCCGACACCCCCCTCGACCTGGACTCCGGCGGCCGCATCACCGACACCGTCGGCGCCCTCGGGCACCGCCGCGGCCAGGTCGAGGCCGCCCTGGACCGGCTGCACGCCACCCAGCACGTCCAGCTGTACGTCACCTACGTCCACGACTTCTCCGGCCGCAACGGCCACGACTGGGCCGACGCCACCGCCGACCGCAACGGCCTCGGGCCGCACGACGTCCTGCTCGCCATCTCCACCTCCGGCCGCCAGTACGCCGTCTCCGCCGCCGAGGACTCCGGCTTCCGCCAGGACCAGCTCTCCACCGTGGCCGCCCTGGCCATCTCCCCCGCCCTCAAGGAGCACGACTGGGCCGGGGCCGCCATCGGCGCCGCCGACGGCTACCGCGCCGTGCTGCGCGGCGAGCCGGTCCGCACCCCGCTCATCAAGCCCGGCAGCAGCGACCCGGGCGGGGACGGGCTGCTGCCCGGCGACCGCCGGCTCTGGGTCCCCCTGGCCGGGGGCGGCGGGCTGTGCCTGGGCGGGCTCTACCTCGCCTCGCGCCGCGCCACCCGGCGCCGCCGCGCGGCCGACTACCTGCTGGACGAGGACCCGTACCCGCTGGTCGCCACGGCCACCCCGCGCGGACTCGCCCGGATGGCCCAGCCGCTGACCCCGCTGACCGAACTGGACGCGGAGGCCTGCCGGAACCTCGTCGACACCGACGACGCGGTCCGCACCAGCGCCGAGGAGCTCCACTTCGCGACCGCCCAGCTGGGCCGGCCCGCCACCCGCCCCTTCGCCGAGGCCGTGGAGTGGGCCCGCAGCGAACTGGCCGACGCCTTCCGGCTCCGGCAGCAGCTGGACGACGCGCCGTACGAGGACGAGGACGCCCGGCGGCACGCCCTGGACGACATCTGCTCCCGCTGCACCAGCGCCAACCGCCGCCTGGACGCCGAGTCCGCCGCCTTCGACCGGCTCCGCGGCATACGGGCCAACGCCGCCGCACTGCTGGTACGGGCCGAGGCCGCGGCCCGCGCCCTGGCCCCGCGCCTGCGCACCGCCGAGGCGGCGCTGGCGGCCGTCGCCGCGCACTGCCCGGAGGCCGCCCTCGCCCCCGTCGCCCGCCACCCGGCCGAGGCCCGCGACCGCCTCGCCTTCGCGGGCACCGCGCTCACCGAGGCCCGTGCCGCCCTGGCCGACGGGGACGCCGAACAGGCCGTCGTCTCCCTGCGCGCCGCCGAGGCCGCCCTCTCCCAGGCCCGCACCCTGGTCGCCGCCGCACTCCGGCACGTCCGCGAACTCACCGGCGCCACGGCCCGGTTGCACGCCGTACTGCGCACCATGGCGGACGCCGCGCGCGACCCCCGCGAGGTGATCCGCGCCCTCGACCCCCTGGAGGCCGCCCGCGGCGAGGCCGCCGCCGCGCGGGACTTCGTCGCCACCCACCGGGGCGCGGTCGGCTGCCCGGCCCGCACCCTGCTGGCCGAGGCGGAACGCCGCCTGGCCCTGGCCCGGGGCGACCCCGCCCAGGCGGCCCACGCCACGACCCTGGCCCGCGAGGCCCGGACCCTGGCGGAACACGACGTGGCCGGCTACGACACCCCCGCCCACGGCGTGGGCGGCGCCCTCCTGGGCGGCATCATCCTCGCGGGCCTCCTGCCCCCGACCTTCGGCGGCGGCTCGACCCGGGGCCGCTTGGGCGGCTGAGCGCTCCGCGGGAAGTGCAGTGCGTCGACTGCGGGCTCGTCGTGGCTGGTCGCGCAGTTCCCCGCGCCCCTTCGGGGCCGCGATCACGCACTGCACAAGTACCGCGCCCCGAAGGGGCGCGGGGCTGTTACATCATGCGGCTCCGCCGCGTGGGCGCGAGCAACCACAGCCGACCCGCACCGTCAATACAGGCTCAGCAACGCCTCAACCGCGTCCGGCGGCGGCGAATCCCCGTCCGGCAACGCCATTTCGAACCACACGGTCTTGCCCCGAGGAATCCGCCGACTCCCCCAGGCCGCACTCAGCAGCCCGACGAGCTGGAGGCCCCGGCCTCCTTCGTCGGTGTCGCGCGCCCGACGGCGCCGCGGCTGGACCAGCCCCCCGTCCCACACCTCGCACACCAGCGTGCGGTCCAGCAGCAGCCGCAGCCGGATCTCGCCCTCGCCGTACCGGAGCGCATTGGTGACGAGCTCGCTGACCAGGAGTTCGGTGGTGTCGAGGAGGGCGTCCAGCTCCCAGGCCGTCAGCTGGTCGCGGGCCAGCTCGCGGGCGCGGGCGACCGAGCGGGGCTCGGGCGGCAGGGTCCAGTCGCCGACCCGGTCGGGCGGCAGGCCCCGGACCTTGGCCATGAGCAGGGCGATGTCGTCCTCGCCGTGATGGGTGTCCAGGGCACCCAGCACGTGGTCGCAGACGTCCTCCAGCGGGCGGCCGGGGTCGCGCAGGGCCTCACGGAAGGCCTCCAGGCCCTCGTCCAGCGGGTGGTCCCGGGACTCGACCAGGCCATCGGTGTAGAGGGCGAGCAGCGCGCCCTCGGGGAGCTCGACGACCGTCTCCTCGAAGGGCTCGCCCCCGACGCCCAGCGGCATGCCCGGCGGCACGTCCAGCAGCATCGCGGGCTCGCCCTCCTCGACCAGGACGGGCGGCAGGTGCCCGGCGTTGGCCACCGTGCAGCGCCGGGTGACCGGGTCGTAGACGGCGTAGACGCAGGTGGCCAGGTAGACCTCGGAGAGGTCGGAGGGCCGGATGCTGCCGCGCACCCCGCGCGGGGCGGACTGCTTGCCGCCGGGCCGGCCGAGACCGTGGGCGATCTCGTCGAGCGCGGAGAGCACCTCGGCCGGCTCCAGGTCGAGCATGGCCAACGTACGCACGGCGGTGCGCAGTTCGCCCATGGCGACGGCCGCGCGCAGGCCGCGTCCCATGACGTCGCCGACGACCAGGGCGGTGCGGTGCCCGGGCAGCTCGATGACGTCGAACCAATCACCGCCGATCTCGGTGGCCGCGTTGCCCGGCAGGTAGCGGCAGGCGATGTCGAGGCCCGCGGCCTCCGGGTCGCCCGGGGGCAGCAGGCTGCGCTGGAGGATCAGCGCCCGCTCGTGCTCGCGCCGGTAGAGCCGGGCGTTGTCGATGCAGACGGCGGCGCGGGCCGCCAGCTCGACGGCAAGGGCGGTGTCGCGCTCGCCGAACGGCTCGCTGCCCTTGGTGCGGGAGAACTGGGCCAGCCCCACCACGGTGTCCCGGGCGACCATCGGCACCGCCAGCGTGGACTGCACGACGGCGCCCAGCTCCGGGCCGCCCTCGTCGCCGTCGCGGCAGGGGACGTTCTGCACGTGGGCCGTGCGCAGCGCCTGTGCGCAGGGCGAGTGGAACGGGTACCGGTGCACCTCGCCGACCTGGACGGACTTGTGGTCCCCGTCCACGGGCACTCCGGAGACCGCGCTGGAGTAGGCCACGCGCCGCAACTCGCCGCTGCCGTCGGCGAGTCCGGGCGGCGCCTCGTCGCCGACGAGCAGGCCCTGGTAGAGGTCGACGGAGGCCAGGTCGCAGAACTGCGGGACGGCGACGTCCAGCAGTTCGCGGGCGGTGGTCTCCAGGTCCAGCGAGTTGCCGATGCGCGCGCCCGCCTCGTTGAGCAGCGCGAGGTTGCGGCGCACCCCCGCGGCCTCGCGCTCCGCCCGGCGCCGTCCGGTGACATCGGTGGCGATCGCAGCCACGCCGATCGGCCGTCCGCTGCCGCTGTGCAGCCGGTACAGCGACACCGACCAGCGGCGCCGCTCGTGCCGGCCGGGCACGGGCCCGACGAGCTGGAGGTCCGCCACCGGCTTTCCGGAGTCGAGGACCTGACGCAGCGCGGCCGTCAGCCGCTCGGCCTCGATGCGGGGCAGGAAGTCGTGCGGGGTGCGGCCGCGGTGCCAGTCGGCGGGGCGGCCGAAAGCCTGGGCGAAACTCTCGTTGACGCGCAGCAGGGTCAGGTCCGTACCGACAAAGAAGAAGCCGAGCGGAGATTGGCCGAAAACGGCTTCCGAAGCGGCAATGTCGGTCTCTATTCCGCGCAACGCCCTGACGTCGACGGCCACACAGAGCGCCGAGCGCTCGCCGCGCCGGTTCTCACTGGGCATCACATAGATCTCGGCCAGGCCCTGCTGCCGGCCGGCGTCACCGCGCTGGTAGGGCACCAGGCCGGTCCAGGCGCGCCCGTCGAGGCCGCCGTCGCCCAGGAACGGGGTGTCGGTCAGCGGCCTGCGGCGCGCGGCCGGCGCGGGGGCGAGCACGTCCAGCGGATCCCTGCCGACGGCCTGCCGGGCCGCTATGCCGAACAGCTCCGCGGCCCGTTCGCTCCACTGCTCGATACGCCCGTCGGGTCCCAGCGAGAACGACGCCACACGAATGTGGTCGTAGAGGGAACCGGGCGGACTGTTCTGCCACATCGCCGTGGCGCCCGTACCCTCCGGACCGCCCGCTGCAGTACCCGCTGGCTTTTCGCTCACGTGCCCGTCCCCTCCGGCTCATGTGCTCGCACCGGCATCAGAAGCCCGAGTATCCAGCACGGCGGGCCCTCGGAACACGGACTTCACGATCACAGCACGGTCTCAACCCGCTATGTCTTCTCCCCGCGTCAGGAAGTCGGCAAGCTCAGCTCGAACCACACCGTTTTGCCGGTAGTGGCGGGCCGGGTGCCCCAGCGCCGCGAGGCCAGGGCGACGAGCTGGAGTCCGCGGCCGCCCTCGTCGTCTGCGCCCGCGGGGCGCTCGCGGGGCGGGTCGGGCACGGGGTCGGAGACCTCGACGAGCAGGGTGGGGCCGGCGTGCGAGTACATCCGGACGCCGATGGGACCGCTGGCGTATCGCAGGGAGTTGGTGACCAGCTCGCTGACCAGCAGGACCGTCACGTCCGTGACCGCGTCGAGACCCCACTCCCGCAGGGTGTCGCGGACGAGGGTGCGCGCCGTCCGCACGGCACCGGCCTCGGCGGGAAAGGTCCACTCGGCGAATCCGGGCGTCGAAGCCAGGGTCCCTGCGCTGTCGCTCACGCCGACCACTTCCCAGACCGCTGCGACCCCGCCGGTATGACCGGCTTTGGGGATAATAATCAGCACATACCCGGTATGGGGGGCGGCCTATCGTGATCTGCGGCGTCTGTCCGCGGAGCATGCCACGTTCGGCGTAATGAGGATCCCTTCGCCGTGGGGTCCTCCACCGGTTCACCGGGGCAGCTTCTCCAGCAGCCTCATGGCAGCCGCCACCGCGGGACGGTCCTGGTCCAGCCAGTCGACCTCGTCGACGCGGTCGGGGGTGAGCCAGCGCAGTTCGTCGTGGTCCTCGAGGGGGCGGGCCTCGCCCGACAGCAGCCGGGCCGTCCACACCTGGAGGACGTACCCGGGCTTCAGGGGCCACTCTCCGGCGATGCGCTCCAGCGGCTCGGCCTCGACGCCCAGCTCCTCGCGCAGCTCCCGCACGAGCGCCTCCCGGGGCGTCTCGCCGGGCTCCAGCTTGCCGCCGGGCAGCTCCCAGCGGCCGGCCAGCTCGGGCGGGGCACTGCGCCGCGCGGCCAGCAGCCGCCCCCGGTCGAAGACCGCTCCGCCCACCACCACACGCACCGTAGCCATGGCGGGAAAGTCTAGGCGCTCCTACGAAAGTTCCCCGCGCCCCCCTGGGGGGGCGCGGGGAACTTTCGTGTGCGGTCTAGGAGACCGCCCGGCCCACCCGCTCCACGATGTAGAGCTGCCGGTTGCCGTGGGCGTCCAGCCGGTCGGCGACCCGCTCGGCCTCCGTCCGGGTCGCATAGCGCCCGACGCGGTAGCGGTTGCCGTTCTCGTCCTGGCGGATCACCAGCCAGGGCAGGACCGGTCCGGTGTCAGTCATCGCCCCTGCCCTCCCGCCGAAGCTGCGCGCACCGGCGCACGCCCTTCGGCGCCTCCCGAAGAAACCGCAGTCCGCATATGCCCGAGCGTACGCCCGACCTTTACGCAGCGGATACGGGTTTTCACGAAGAGGTACGCATTTGGCCACCGAGGGTGGCCGCACGCGTGCTTACTTGACCTTCTCGGTCTCCGCCTCGGCGGCCGCCTCGGCCTGCTCGGCGACGAGCATCTCCTTCTCGGTCTCCACAAGCGTGGGGTTGCGCCACGCGCTGCGCACGCCCCACACATAGAAGGCGAGGGCGATCACGACGACGACCGCGATGTCCCAGCCAGGCGCGAGGTAGCCCTTGCCGCCGAACTCGGTGCCGCCGGCCCAGGAGACCGCGGCCATCACGAGCAGGTAGGCGACCATCCAGACGCCGGCCTGCAGGTGCGGCTTGAGCTCGGCCCACGGCTTGCGCAGCTCGTACCAGGCCCAGATCGGCAGGCCGACGGCCATGATCAGGATGACCTTGCCCGTGAGCGGCCAGCGGGCCCAGTAGAGCACCAGGGAGCCGAAGGTCATCGCGACGGGCGCGATGACCGGCATCGCGCGCAGCATGACCGGGCGCTTGATGTCCGGGGCGATGCGGCGCAGCGACATCACGGCGACGGGGCCGGTGATGTACGAGATGACGGTCGCGACCGAGACGATCTCGGCGAGCGAGCCCCAGCCGCGGAAGACGGCCAGGAAGATGAAGGCGACACCCAGGTTGAGCAGCAGGGCCGGGCGCGGGACGCCGGTCTTCTTGTCGACCTTGCCGAAGATGCCGGGCAGGTGGCCGTTCTCCTGGACGCCCTGGACCATCCGGGAGGTGGTGGCGGCGTAGATCATGCCGGTGCCGGACGGGGAGATGAAGGCGTCCGCGTAGAGCACGATCGCGAGCCAGTTCAGGCCCCAGGCGATGGCCAGGTCGGCCAGCGGCGACTTGTAGATCGTGCCGAGCCCGGACCAGCCGTGCTGGGCCAGGTCGGAGGACGGGACGGCCATCAGGAAGGCGATCTGCAGCGCGATGTAGATGACCAGCGCGATGAGGATCGAGCCGATGACGGCCTTCGGCAGCGACTTGCCC
Source organism: Streptoverticillium reticulum (assembly GCF_047456005.1). Lineage (NCBI taxonomy): Bacteria > Bacillati > Actinomycetota > Actinomycetes > Kitasatosporales > Streptomycetaceae > Streptomyces > Streptoverticillium reticulum. The sequence continues at coordinate 3,150,568 of NZ_CP179755.1, forward strand.
GGGTTGCGGGCCTCGCCGGCCATGTTCAGCGGGGACTGGAAGCCGTTGAACGCCCAGACGATGCCGGAGAGCGCGACCGCGGTGAAGACCGAGCTCCAGCCGTTCGGGGTGAAGCCGCCGGCCGACTCGATGTTGTGCGTGTCGAAGTGCGACAGCATCAGCGCGCCCGCGGTGAGCGCGGGGACGACGACCTTGAAGATCGTGATCGCGTTGTTGGTCTTCGCGAACAGGGTGATCGCGAACCAGTTGAGGAAGAAGTAGAAGAGCAGCAGCACGGAGGCCAGCGCGACACCGCTGCCGGTCAGCTCCTTGCCGTCGTAGAGGGACTTCGCCCACTCCCACTTCCAGGAGCTCATGTACTGCACGGAGGCGGTCGCCTCGCCGGGAATGACGGAGACGATCGCGATCCAGTTGGCCCAGGCCGCCAGATAGCCGGCGAGCGAGCCGTGCGAGAGCTGGCCGTAGCGGACCATGCCGCCGGCCTTCGGGAACATCGCGCCCAGCTCACTGTAGGTGAGCGCAATGGTCAGTGCGACGGCCGCTCCGATGACCCAGGCGAGGATCGCCGCAGGACCGGCGATGGCCGCGGCGCGCTGGGCGCCGAAGAGCCAGCCGGAACCGATGATCGACCCGAGGCCGATGGCCGTCAGGGCCACCGGACCGAGCGTCCGGCGGTAATTGGAGTGCGAACCCGCTTCGGTACTCAAGCCCCGGATCTCCTTTTCTTTCTTACTCCCCCACGGCAGGACACAAACCGCGCCATCGTACGAGCGATTTCGCCGAGTTGGTTCCGCAAAATGGCTCTGACCTGGGCGTCTGTGAGTTTTGCAACACCGGAAGGGCCTCTTCCATACCGGGGTGAACCCAGACAGAAGGGGCCGTTCCTACCCGCTGGTACGGACCATGACAAGGGGTTTCCGGAGCCCTGGAACCTGACTGCGAAGTCAGTTCATGTGCACGTCACGGCTACTTCACCGGGAGGTGGTAAGCGACGCGATAGCGCTCGGCGAGCATCACCACGTCCGCCGTCTCGACCGGACAGCCGCCCGCGAAGTACGTCCGCGAGACCACCAGAACGCAGTGCCCGGGCACCCCGCCGAGCGCCAGCGTCTCCTCCGCGAGACCCGGCCGGGCGCCCACCTCCTCGGTGACGTTGTCCACGACCAGGTCGATGGCGGCCATCCGCTCGACCACGCCGCGGCCCGCCAGCGGCCCCTCCTCGGGCAGCATCACGGGTGTACGCCCCGTGACCGTCAGAGGCTCCCAGGAGGTGGAGAGCATCACGGGCTCGCCGGCGGAACGGAACAGGTAGTGCGTGCGCATCACGCGGTCCCCGGGAGTGATCCGCAGCCGCCGCGCAATGGCCGCGTCCGCCATGCCCTGCTCGCTGCGCGACTCCCAGGTGCCGCCGACCCGCTCGTCGGCCTGCTCCTGCCGGAAGGGCGTCGAGTCGCCCAGCGCGCGATACCCCGTGCGCACCACGGCCCGCGGCACGGGCTGCTCGCGGACGTACGTCCCGGACCCGGAACGCCCCTCGACCAGGCCCTCGGCCATCAGGACCTTGCGGGCCTCCAGGGCCACCGTGTCCGAGACGCCGTACTGCTCCCGGATCCTCGCCTGGGAGGGGAGCCGGGTGTGCGGCGGCAGCTCGCCCGCCACGATCTTCTGGCGCAGATCGCCGGCCACACGGAGATATGCGGGCTGGTCACCGAATGCCACGTCCACTCCCAAGGGGTTGACAGTCCGCAACAGCTTGGCAACCGTCGGTTGCGGAGCGCAACTCTAGGCCAACGAATCACCGGATGTGGTGAATTGCAGGTCGGCGGTGCGTAGTTGAGAAGCAGCGGCACATGCGGGGAGCACGCACCGGGAGCACTTCTGCATCGATGCGGGGCGGGTCGCGGTCACGGGGAGTCAGGAACGCGAAAGGGCCGGACCCGAAGGACGCTGCTGGCTAATTCGGCCCCTGCTTTGCCCCGTCGAGCATCAGCTCGACGGGGCAAAGTCGCGCGAAGTGGCTGGTGCGGGTGCGGGCTCGTGGTGTGCCGGTGAGATGGGCGTCGATGCGGGTGAGGTTGAGGGCTGCTGCGGTGAACTGGTGCTGGAGACTGGTCTTCGCCAAACCCCGGTAACGGGATCTGCGCAGGCCGCAGCGCCCGACGGCCTGCGAGATGGTGCCCTCGACACCGGCGCGGATCTTGTAGCGCTCTTTCCAGGCGTCGGTCTGCTGCTCGGCGCGGATGCTGCGGATGGCGTCGTGTTCGGCCCGGTGCTGCCGCAGCATGATCTCCCGACCGCGGCTGGAGGCCGACTTGATGCATGAACGCCGGTCGGGGCAGGGGCCGCAGCGGCTGTCGGGAAACCGCACACGGATCACCGGCAGGCCCTTTGAATCGGTGCGGGGATACCACTGCGTGGCGGTGGCCCCGCTGGGGCAGGTGGCCTGCCTGCGTTCCCAGTCGATGGTGAACGCGTCCAGCCCGAAGGCGCCGTTGGCCTGGGCCGAGGTGTTGCCGGTCAGCGGCCCGTGCAGTTCGACGCCGTGATCGTTGCGGGCGGCGAGGACGCGGGCGGCGGTGGGATAGCCGGCGTCCACCCAGTGCTCGCTGGGCAGGCAATTTCTGGCCGCGAGGGACGTGTGGATCTCGTCGTTCATCATGCTGTCCGCGACCGTGGCCACGGTGGTCGCCACGTTGGTGACCAGGTTCGGCACGTCCTCACCACAGGTCTCGGTGAGATGGACTTTGTACCCGTCCCACTTGGTGTCCCGCTTGACACCGACCCGAGCGTCCAGGTCATAGGGGGTGACCAGGCGCATCGCGCCCGGCGGCCGGTCTTTTGGGTCCCTGCACCTCACCTCCCCCTCCACCACCGAGAACTCCTGCACCCACACTCGGCGCAGGGCCTCTACTTCCTGAAGCTCGTGCAGTCCCGCCGGGGCATCGGCGGCGCGGACCGCCTGGAGCAGGTGCATGCCGTCCCGGCCGATTCGGGCTCCCACTTCGTCTCGCTTCGCGCTGGCTTTGGGAAACCGGGAGTCCTCGGCCCGCGTGGCGTAGTGGCGGAACCAGTCCGGCCCCGCGACCTGCACCAGCCAGTCGCCAGCGGTCTGCGCAAGAGCGTTCAGCGCCGCCCGCAACGTCTCCGCCACCAGTTCCAGCCGACGCAGGTCACGTGCCGACGACAGCACGTGCGAGGAGTCCGTCCGGGCCCGGCCCGCGCTCTTGAGCAGCCCCTTCTCCCGGGCCGCGGCCAGCACACCATCCAGCACCCGACGCCCGCCGTCCGAGGCGGCCAGCCGGTCCCGGAACTCCGACAGCACCGAGAAATCGAAGCCTGGATCGTCGAGTTGAAGCCCGAGCGCGTACTTGTAGTCGATCCGCGCCCGAACCGCCTCCGCGGCCTGGCGGTCGGTCAGCCCCTCAACGAACTGCAGCACCGACACCAGAGCCAGCCTGGCGGGAGACCAGGCAGGCCGGCCACGCACAGCAAACAGATCCGCGAAGTCCTCGTCACGGAACAGCACCCCGAGCTCGTCCCGCACCCGGATTGCCAGGCTCCCCTTCGGGAACGCGGCGCGAGCCACCCGCACCGTCTCTGCCGGAATCTCCCCCGGACCCTTCGGCTGCATCGACATCGACACCCACCCCCCCCGTGCGCAAAAACGTCGGTCCCCACGACCACAACCGGGTTATGAGGACCGACGTCACGCGAGAGACCGAATAGACCAACAGCGTCCCGAAGGTCCGGCCCCGAAGGCGCTGCGGCCGTCAGACGTTGAAGCGGAACTCGACAATAAGCCTTTTATCTGCAGAAACGCGGGCGCATCCAGCACCTGTCCAGCACGGTGCATTCACGGCCAAGAATTTGCACATGTTCCGTCAGATGTGTTGCCAAAAACCGGAAAAGCCCAGAACGCCTGCAGGCCGAGAGTCCGGCCGGGGCGCGCAGCGAGTGGGCGGCGATGCTGGTGTCGGCGTTGTCAGTGAACTATCCCTTGCGGAGGTGAAGGATACCCGCCGCGAACTCCACTACCTCCAGTCCTCACTGGACATCGCCGTGCGCGTCGGCGATCACCTTGCCCTGCTCGGCGGACAACAAGCGGGCCAGCCCGTCCTTCTCCCGCTCGGCGAACTGAAGGGACCGCATCAGGACCCGGGCACGGTGCTGCGGGGTTCACTAGCCCCAATCGAGTTGCGCGTTGGCGGCGTTGGCGATGACCGCTCCATCTCGGTACAACTCGCGGGACACCAGGGCCTGGACCTCGCCGGTGTTGGGACCGTACACCTCGCCGTGCGCCCCTGAGGTTCCCGGGGTGTGCTTGCCGCCGAAGAAGTGAGTCAACTCGCGCACGGAGGCCCGTTCATGCTCGCGGACCATGGCTGCTTGCTCTCTCAGGAGGGATCCGGGGATGGTGCGCCGCCCCCGGCATACGTACGCGGGTGGCGTACGCATGCCGGGGGCGCGAGATCGCGTATGGTCAAAATCCTGTCAGAGGGTGGGTTCGCCACGGTCGTGGGTACACACCGGTGCCATGCGCGTCAGCCCCACCCTCGTGGACAACACGGAACATCCCGCGGCCGGTATCCTGACTCCCGGATCAGCGCGCGCCGTCCACGTTCCCGGCGTCCAGCTCGTCAGTGGCGTCCTGCTCGACGGCGCGCTCCCCAGTCGCCGTGAGGGGACCGTGCCGGATTCACACCGACTTCCCTGCACTGCGGGTCGTACGCGGCTTCACGGAGCCGAGTCACCCTCCGCCTGCATCTCGGGTGCGGCCTCTGCTGCGGTCTCCAGCAACATGAAACTCCTGGCGCCGACGCACCCCCGGCACTAAGCTCGATGATCCCTTCTCCGCACCCGGACAACCTGAGCACTCCACGTCGTACAGCACCCCAGGAAGAGCGGTACCCCTCTGATGAGCGCAGGTGGCGCGGCACAGACGCCGGACCCGAGACTCGCCGAACTTGCCCGCACCTCACGTAACTTCGGTTTCCTGTACGACCATCTGCCGCTGCTCGTCGCTTATGGCTCGGGCGCCGAGGCCAATGTCTTCACCGACCCGAACACCTCGTTGATCAAGTCCCGGCAGTTCGGTGAGGCACTCGCTTCCGATCTGGTGCGCCGGGGTCGTGTCCAGTTCGCCGGGAGCAAGCAGGTCGAGCGCCTGGCAGCCCTCGATAGGGAAGGCTATCTGCACGGCAACGTGGGACCCGCGTTCCACGAGGTCCGCGTTCTCGGCAACAAGGCCAACCACGACGACTATGACGCCCCGGACGATGCCTTCCGAGCCCTGCGGACCTGTCACCGGCTCGGCGTCTGGTACCACCGACTGATCACCGGGTCCCGCGAACAGCACACGTTCGTTCCACCGGATCCGGCACGCACACCGGCCGCGCAGAACACTGCCCTGCGCGCACAGGTGGAGGAGACCCGGCGCGCGCTGGAGGAGGCTCGTCTCACTTACGAGGGTCAGGCGTCCCAGGCACAGGCAGAACAGGCCGCCCGCCTCACGGCGGAGCGGGAACTCGCCGACGCAGCGACGGTGCGCGAGGAGCTCGCCCGCCAGGTTGCCGCCATGCACGATCAGCTCGCGGCGCTCCAGCAGGCTCAGTCCGCGGCCGACGCCCGGCTGTTGCGCGAGCAGGTCACCAACCCCAGCGCCGCCTCCGAGGCGGTGGCCGAGCGTGCCCGTCTCCTGGAGAACGCCGAGCAAGCGGCCCGCGAGCCCCTCACCGAGGCGCAGGTGCGTACCCGTCTCGACGAGATGCTCATCGACGCGGGCTGGAGCGTCCAGGACGCGGGCGGCAACCTCAACCTGTACGTCCAGGGGGACCGGCGCGGCAGCGGTGTCGCCGTCCGCGAGACGACCACCGCCACAGGCCGCGCCGACTACGCCCTGTACGTGGAGCGGAAGCTGGTTGGGGTGATCGAGGCCAAGCGGGAGGGCGCCGACCTGACGGCCGCCGAGGCTCAGGCCGACCGGTACGCCGACCACCCCACCGAGGCGCAGCAACGTCTGATCGCCTGGCGCACCCCGCTGCCGTTCCGCTACGTGTCGGACGGTGGCGAGACCCGGTTCCGCAACACCCTTGACCCCGACTCGCGCAGCAGGCGGATCTTCTCCTTCCACCAGCCCCGCACCCTGTCCCGCTGGATCCGCCAGGCCGAACAGGACCCTCAGGCACCCTCCTACCGCGCCCGACTGCGCCTGCGCATGCCCGACCTAGACGAGCGCCCCCTGCGCCCCGCCCAGATCAAGGCGGTGCGCGGCGTGGAGCAGTCTGTGGCGCTGGGCAAGGGCCAGCAGGGCACGGGTCAGTCCCGCTCCCTCGTACAGATGGCGACGGGCGCCGGCAAGACGTACACGGCTGTCACGTTCTCGTACCGGATGCTCAAGTACGCGCAGGCCGAGCGGGTCCTGTTCCTGGTGGACCGGAACAATCTGGGCGCCCAGGCGCAGAACGAGTTCGAGAACTTCACGACGCCCGACACGAACCGCACCTTCGCCGACCTGTTCAACGTGCAGCGCCTGGGCGCCGAGGGCATGAACCCCTCCGCGAAGGTCGTCGTCTCCACGGTGCAGCGCCTCTATATGGAGCTGACGGGCGCGACCGTCCCCGCCACGCAGGGCGAGGACGGCGAGGAGGAGTACGCGTACGACGTGGCGGGCGACATCCGCGTCGGCTACAACCCCGGCATCCCGCCCGAGTCGTTCGACCTGATCGTCGTGGACGAGTGCCACCGCTCCATCTACGGCAAGTGGCGTTCCGTGCTGGAGTACTTCGACGCGCCCGTCGTCGGCCTCACCGCGACACCCGTCGCGCAGACCTTCGGCTACTTCAACGGGAACCTAGTCAGCGAGTACACGTACCCGGAGGCGGTCGCCGACGGCGTCAACGTCGACTTCCAGGTGTACGAGATTCTGACCCGGATAACCGGTGAGGGCGGCGTCATCGCGCGCGGCACCATCCCGGTCCGCGACCGCCGCACCCGCCGTCAGCGCTACGAGGACTTCGACGAGGACGTCTCCTACGGAGCGACGGAAGTCGGCGTCGGCGTGATCAGCAAGGACCAGCTACGGACTGTCGTCCGCACCTTCCGCGAGCGTCTGTTCACCGAGATCTTCCCCGAGCGCGCCAAGCGCGACAAGGAGACCGGCGAGCTGCTGTGGGACGAAATATACGTCCCTAAGACGCTCGTCTTCGCCAAGAACGACAACCACGCCGAGGAGATCGTCGAGGTCATTCGCGATGTCTTCGGCAAGGGCAACGACTTCTGCGCGAAGATCACGCACGCGGCGAAGAAGCCTGCGGAACGGCTCTCCGACTTCCGCAACCTGCCGCAGCTGCGCATCGCCGTCACCGTGGACATGATCGCCACGGGCACCGACGTCAAGCCCCTCGAATGCCTGCTCTTCCTTCGGGACGTCAAGAGCTGGGCCTACTTCGAGCAGATGAAGGGCCGTGGCGCCCGCACCCTCTCGCTGACCGAGTTCGAGCGCGTCACCCCAGGCGTCGGTCCCAAGACGCACTTCGTGATCGTCGACGCGGTGGGCGTGACCCGGAAGCCGAAGGTGGACGCCGGTCCACTGGAGCAGCACACGGAGAAGGACCTCAACCTTGAGAAGCTCCTCCGCCTCACCGCCCGGGGTGTCGCGGAGGACAACCACGTCTCGACTCTGGCCTCGCGTCTGGCCAAGCTCGACCTCCAGATGACCGACGAGGAGCACACCGAGATCGAGACGCTCACCGGCGGCGTACCGCTGAAGCACATCGTGCACAAGATGGTCGACGCCGTTTCGATCGACGAGCAGGCCAAGACCCGCGAGGCCGCCGAACGCCTCGGCCTCGACCCCGACCAGGCCGTACGGGACGTGACCGAGCGGGCGCTACGCCCGTTGGCCTCGAACCCCGAACTCCGCAACCGCCTGCTGGAGATGCGCCGCGCGAAGGACATCCTGTACGACGAGACGAGCCGCGACGCTCTGGTATCGGCCGGCGCCGTCCCGGAGGTCGAGTCGACGGCACGCGAGACCATCCACGACTGGCAGGCGTACGTCAAGGAGCACCGGGACGAGATGGCGGCGCTCTCCCTCGCCTTCTCGGCCGACTCACCCGTACCACCCCGCGAGGCTCTGCGGCGCCTGAAGGACCTGGCGCGGGCCGTGGCACGCCCGCCGCGCGCCTGGACGGCGGAGAAGCTGTGGCGCTGCTACGAGCAGGTGGGCGAGGCCGTGACGGCGAACCGGTCCGCCGCCCGCACCGCGGCCGACCTGCTAGCACTGCTGCGGTACGAGCTGGCGGGCGGCGCGGACGAAGGCGCCGCCCTGCCGCGCCCGCATGAGGAGGCGGTACGGGAGCGGTACGCGGCCTGGCTGGCCCGGCAGGCACAGGCGGGCGTGACCTTCACCGACACCGAACGCTGGTGGCTCGACCACATCGCCGGTGCGACAGTCGAGCGTGTACGCTTCGACACCGCCGACCTCGACTACGCCCCGTTCACGAAGATGAACGGCACGGACGGATTCCTCGCGGAGTTTGGCGAGGATCGGGCAGAAGAGATCCTCGACGAACTGGACAGGGAGCTGGGCGCGTGACGCTGGGGTTGGGTGCGGATTCCGGTGACGGCCGGGAGGAGCTTCCGGGCGGGGGCACCGGGGAGCTGCCTCGGGGGTGGGCTCGGGCGACGCTGGCGGAACTGTGCGATGTCAACCCGCGTGCCTTCGACGATGAGCCCGAAGACGGCGACTTCATTTCCCAAGTACCCATGGCTGCCGTTGAGGCCGAAACGGGGCGTATTGATGCGTCCAGTCAGGTGCGGTACGGCGACTTCAAGAAGAAGTCGCTGACACGTTTCCAGGAGAACGACGTTCTCTTCGCCAAGATCACGCCCTGCATGGAGAACGGGAAGATCGCGGTAGCCCGAGGACTGCTGAACGGCCGCGCCCTCGGAAGCACAGAATTCCATGTACTGCGCACCCTCGGGGCAGTTCTTCCCGAGTACCTGATGCATTATTTGTTGCAGCGCAACGTGCGCACCAACGCAGAGCAGAACATGTCCGGCGCGGTTGGCCAACGCCGGGTGCCACGGCCTTACCTGGAAGCCCTTGAGATTCCCGTGCCACCGCTTGCGGAGCAGCGCCGTATCGTTACCCAGGTTGAGCAGCAAATCAGCCACATCGAGGCTGGCGAAGATGCACTGGCCGAGGCAACCAGGCGGGTATCAGACCTCCGCTCCAGCATCGCCGATACAGCTATCTCTCAACACTCCGAGTCCCCCTGGGAACGCCTGCAGGACCTCCTGAGCGAACCTCTGCGTAATGGCGTGTCGGCCAAGGCAACGACCGACGGAACCGGCATTCGAACGCTCACCCTAACCGCGGTCACGCGAAATGATTTCAGCCCGCAATTCACCAAAGTCACAAGCGCGGACCCGAAACGGATCAAGAGCCTCTGGCTCGAAGATCAGGATATTTTCATCCAGCGCTCCAACTCCGCCGAACTGGTCGGGACATCCGCAATTTACCACGGCGAGAGAAACTGGGCGATCTACCCCGATCTCCTCATCCGTGTGCGCGTTAATCAGTCCCGCGTGTTGCCCGAGTACACCGCCTTGGCTCTGCGCACAAACCGGATCCTTTTCTATTTCCGTCAAAATGCACGCGGCCTTTCCGGTTCTATGCCGAAGATCGATCAGGCGATGATCGAGAACGTCGATTTCCCGGTGCCCGCACTTCACCAACAACGTGAGGCAATCGAGTGGGTGAAACAGCAGGAGGCAGCTATAGACCCACTTGCAGCATCGGTAAGCGAGGCCCAGACCGAGAGCGCCGAACTCCGCGCCGCCCTCCTCAACGCTGCCTTCACCGGCACCCTCGTCCCGCAAGACCCCGCTGACGAGCCCGCCTCAGCCCTGCTCGACCGCATCCGAGCCGCCCGCGCGACCGCCCAGAAGGCACCCCGCAAGCGCACCCAGCGCAAACCGCGCTCCGCCCCGCCCGGTCAGGAAGAACTGCCCCAGTGAGCACCACCCCCGCCCTCATGAACAGCGCCACCACTCCAGGCCCCAGCCGCTCCGCCGGGGAGACGACCTCCACGCTCGTGAACCGGCTCTGGTCGTACTGCGAGCTGCTGCGCCACTCTGGTGTCTCCACCCTCGACTACGTCGAGCAGCTGACGTACCTCCTCTTCCTGAAGATGGCCGACGAGCGCGCCAACCGGCCGGCCAAGTTCCGCCGGAACATGCCGGAGGAGCCGCTCGTTCCCCCAGGCCTGGACTGGCCGAGTCTCACCAGCCGGTCGGCCGAGGACCTCGTGGACCACTACGAGCACGTCCTGCGGCAGCTCGGCCGCAACGGCGGCACGATGCTCGGCGAGGTGTTCACCAAGGCACAGAACAAGATCCACGAGCCCGCTGTCCTGGAACGCCTCATCAAGGACCTGATCGACCCGTACACCTGGACCCGCGAGAATTTGGACCTCAAGGGCGATGCCTACGAGGGCCTGCTCCAGCGCGGGGCCGAGGACCGCAAGACAGGCGCTGGCCAGTACTTCACGCCCCGCCCGCTCATCGACGCCATGGTCGACTGCGTGCAGCCGCGCCCCGGCGAGTCGATCACCGACCCCGCCTGCGGCACCGGCGGCTTCCTCATCGCCGCGCACGCCCACATCGTCGAACGCTACGAAGAGCAGCTGTACGGCGATGAGGCGCGCAAGCTCCAGACAGGCGCCATCACCGGCTACGAACTGGTCCGAGAGACGGCCCGGCTGGCCCTGATGAACATGCTGCTGCACGGCATCGGCACGTCCGAGGCCCGCCCGCTGATCACCATCCAGGACTCTCTGGCGAAGTCGCCGCACAAGTTCTACGACATCGTGCTGGCCAACCCGCCCTTCGGCGTGGGCTCGGTCACCGGCGAGGCGTACACCTCCCGCAAGGACTTCTGGACGCAGACCACGAATAAGCAGCTCAACTTCGTCCAGCACATCTACACCCTGCTGAAGACGAACGGCCGGGCTGCCCTGGTCCTGCCCGACAACGTGCTGTTCGAGGGCGGCGCGGGCGCAGAGATCCGCCGCCGCCTGCTGGACCTCACCGACGTCCACACGCTGCTGCGCCTGCCCACTGGCATCTTCTACGCCAACGGCGTCAAGGCGAACGTCCTGTTCTTCGACAAGCGTCCCCCCCGTCCCGGTGGCAAGCCTGCGACCAAGCAGCTCTGGGTCTACGACTTCCGCACCGACCAGCGCTTTACGCTCAAGCAACGCGCTCTGCGCCGCGAGCACCTCGACGAGTTCGTCGCCGCCTTCCACTCCGGCGGCACTGACTACTCGGCCCGAAAGCCAAGTGAGCGCTTCCGATCATACGAGTACGATGAACTGATCGCCCGTGACAAGGTCAACCTCGACCTGACGGTGCTTCAGCCGGCCTCCGCTTCCTCTGCCGCCCTCGCGGCTCCGGACGTGATCGCGCAAGAGATCGTGGAGGACCTGGAGACAGCCTTGGCTGAATTCACCGCCGTGGCACAGGCGTTGAAGAAGGTCGCGAGCACGAGGACGGCCGGCAATACCACCAGCGCTTCCGAAGACGGCACGACGGACGACAGCACAACCCAGGAGCGGTAAGCCCGGCCTCCTAGCCTGCCAAGCCCCATACGGGTACGGGCTCTGGTGGTCCCGAGGGCCGACCGAAGCCCGCGCCTGGAAACGGGAGGCGTGGCCCCTCTATCCGTGCGGACGGTACAGAGGCAGACGGCCCGCCAGGGACTTCACACAGGGACTAGGTGAAACATGGCCAACGGGCTCGGTCGAGGCAACGGCGCGGCGGCAGCAGGCGTACCAGCGGAGCGGCTCTGGACGGGCGAGGCGATTGCCGAGCGGCTCTGGAGGTTCTACCGCGAGGGAACCAATACCCGCGCCATCACCCGCCTTCAGTTCGTGGAGCACGTCGGTTACCTGCTGTTCCTCAAGCTGGACCACGAACGCGCCCAGCGCTCGGCCCGGTTCGCGCACCCACCCGTCGCACCTACAGACGCTTGGCCGGACCTGGCTCTGCTCAGCGGCGACGCCCTGCACACCCGCCTCACCCAACTCATGGACGATCTCGGCAACCAGGACCTCACCGACCGGCCCGACCGGCAGATCGCGAGTGTCGTCTTCCGCGACGCCCAGCTCTGGGGGCTCGACCGCATGGCCGAGCTCAACAAGCTGATCGTCGAGCAGATCGGGCCCTACCGCTGGTTGGCGGTCCCCCAGGCCGAGTTGGGCCGTGCCTTCTCACAGATGCTGCGCGACTGCCGCGACGACATCGACCTCAAGATCGAGACCGGCCAGACCCTCACGCCCCTCCCCATCTTGAACGCCATAACCAAGGTGCTCGATGTGGGCCCCGAGGACATCGTCATCGATCCGGCGTGCGGCACGGGCACGACGCTCATCGCCGCATACAACGCTATGCTCGCCGCGAACCGCCAGCTGACCCCGACCGCCCTCGCGGGCGCCGACCTCGACGCGCAGATGTGTCGGCTAAGCATGCTGAACATCCTGCTGCACACCGGCCGACCGTTCACCGCCCCCACTCCGATCCAGCTCGCCGACACACTCAAGCGCAAGGTCCCGGTGGTCCGTTCGGGGTCCGGGATCGCACCCACCGTGGCCATCTGCAACCCGCCGTTCAAGAGCAACGGCGTACAGCCCGACGCCGCCATGCGCGACGACTTCTGGGCGTACGGGGATTTCCCCACCAACTTCCTCCAGCACCTGGCAATCACCCTGCCGCAGGGCGCGCGGGCGGCGGTCTTCGTCCCGGACGGAGTCTTGTTCGGCGGTGGCGCAGCGGCCTCCGTACGACAGAACCTGCTGAGGAACTGCGATGTACACACCCTCCTGCGCCTGCCCACCGGGCTGTTCCACCGCAAGGGCGTCAAGTCGAACATCCTCTTCTTCACGAAGTCCGCCCCCAAGCCGAGCGGTGAGCCCGCCACGAAGGACCTGTGGGTGTACGACGCCCGGACGGGCAACCACCACACCGACACCGGAAACCCGGTCACCGAGGCCGACTTCGACGACTTCGTGGCCTCCTGCCTCCCGGAGGGGGGCTTCGCCGCACGGACTGAGTCGAAACGTTTCCGCCGCTATCCGGTGGCGGAACTCCTCGACCACCCGAAGACAAGCCTCGACCTCAAGGCCCATCTGGCCCCGGAACTGGGTGGTTTCGGCTCTCCCAGGGAGATCGCCTTCGAGGTGGCGGACCGGCTCGACGAGGCAGCCGCCCACTTCCGCCAAGTCGCCGAGGCGCTGCCGGGGCAGTGACCACGAAGGCAGGTCGTCGTCAGAAAAACCTCGGTCCGACCGACGACGACTCGCGCACCTGGCACCCCGGGGGAACCTGCTCAGGGCTGATCACTCCTGCGTGCCCTCCCCGCCTCCTCGCAGGGAGGGCAGAGTGCGATCACCGCCCTGATCGCATCCCGTACAGGCTCAGTCCAGCCGTAGACAGATCGCCACCGAGTTCGGCGGAACGGCACCTCTTCGCCATACTTGCCGTGGACGACGCTCCCCCGCCCCTCGCACGTCTTCGCAGAGGCGATACGGCGCGTCAGCAGCTAAAGCGGCGGGCAAGGCGAGTGCGTCGAAGCCGCCGGCAACCTCCCCGTCCTCATCCCCGTCCGCGACAGCAAGCGTCCCACCGGCCCCACACTCGCCTTCTCCCCCAGCGCATGGACGGCATTCGTGGCGTACCTGCGCTGAACGAAACCCGGAGCTCATGCGCCCGCCAAGCTGTCCTCGTCCGACTGATCCTCGTCCGCGATGTCCCGCCAGAGCCTCTCGGCGATCTCCACCAGCGTCCCCTCGCCCGGAACCTTCCACTGCTTGGGGCCCTGGACCGCGCTCCACTGTTCCTTCCAGTCGGCCGCGTTCCACATCTGGGAGACCAGTCCGGTCGGGGAGTACCGCTTGCCGTCGGCCTCCCAGAGGATGGGGGTCTTCCGGTCGTTCACCCAACTCGCCCGGCGCCGACGGGGGTCCTCGTCGAGCCATGCGCCGATAGCCAGTTCCTCCACGGTGCTGGGGGCGTAGACAAGGGGAGTCCCGTCGCTGATGGCGTCGTGGTCGACGAGCAAGCGGACCGTCTGGGGCCGACGTTGCCGCTTCGATCCGCTATCCGCCATGAGGGCCTTGAGGTTCATGGGGGAGTCCGGTCCGGTGCCGCGCTCGAGGACGCCCAGGACCGCGGCTACCAGCCGCGCGCAACGCTCTTCGTTGGCAAAGGTGCTGGTGACGTAACTCTTGCCAGTGAAAAGGGTGTCGACCATGGTGATGAGGCAGAGGAGCACGGCACTGACCTGACCGGGCACGCCGGCGAGCACCTCGGTCCACTCGTCGTCCGGCTCGTCGAAGCGGTCTCGGCCGATCCGTTGGAAGACCAGATGGGCCACCAGCAGGCCCCCGCTGTCCACGACGGCGGCCGGACGTCCGGTGAACCTCGTCCGCAACTCGGTCAGTTGGTCCCGCACCAGCCGGAAGACCTGCACGGCGCGCCAGATCTGCTGAGCGGTCGGCTGCTGACCGAACAGTCTCGTGTAAGCGCCCCCGGCGCCTTCCTCCCACAGCGCGTTCGTGGAGCCCTTGACCCGCACGGCGAGCGACGAGTCCCGGTGCATGCAGGCCAGGGCCGTGGCCGCCTCCGTGACCGAGCAGCCCGACTCGGGAGCCGGGTCCAGCTCGCCCCGCCGGAAGACGTACTCCTTATCGAGGGAGAGGCGGAAGTCCTTCTGGATCTCGCTCTGGACGGTGTCGATGGCGATGAAGTCCCGGCGCTCCATGTGGTTCTGCGTGTTGGTGGCCTTGGTGATGGAACGCCCGAAGCCCTCCGGCGCTCCCTCCAGGGAGATGATCCGCACCAGGACATGGGCCTCTGCGACGGCCTCGGGATCTCTCTCGTACGCCCGATAGGCCGAGGACACCGTCTGGGCGCCGTTGACCACACTGGCGTTGTGCAGGATGAGGGTGGTGGGCTGGCCGACTGCTCTCTTGGCGTGGTACTCCTGCTCGACTCTGTCGCACTGCACCGTGATGCCGTTGTGACGGTAGAGGAACCCTTCCGGGTCCTCCAGCATCGACTCCACCATGGTCTGGTTGACCCCAGTGAGTCCCAGCGACTTGCGGACGTTGCGGTCGTAGAGACGTTCGCCGTGCCCCTTGTCGTGATCTTCGTCACCACCCTTGCCGCCGTACCAGTGCGCAAGCTGATCAGCACTGATCTCACCGATCACCGCCTTGTAGGGGTTTTCGCGGCTGTACCACTCGCGGTCCATGGTGGCCTTGAGAGTGATGGGCTGCGGCTCCAGGTCCTCCCGGATCGCCCGGTGGAAGTCCTCCTGGTCCAGCACCCGGTACTCCACGGTCCGTCCGCGTCCGCCGAACTCGTTGGCCGCCTCGTCCAGGATGTTGCGGGTCTCGGGAGAGAGGCGCCCCTCTCCCATGAGGGCGACGACTAGGTTGACCTTGCACGTGGGCAGCCTGAGAACGCCGTGCACACGGTCGGCGAGCAGTTGCAGCCGCTCGTTGAAGTGATCGAGATCGCGGTTGTCGAGCTTCTTCAGCCCGTGGACCAGCTTGAGTGCCGCCTCTGTGTCGAAGCCGGCCGTCCCCTTGTCCTTCCACTTGGCCTGGATCAGCCAGAGTTCGGATCCCGAGGCAGAAAACGCAACACAGTCGATGCCGAAATCGTCCCGGCCATCGATCACCCACGCCGCCGCCTCGTCCGAGGTGCAGTCCGCGAGGACGCATGCGGCCTTCGCCGAAACGGCTCTCGACAGCAAGGCCGTCTCGCGCTCTTTGGGGTCCTTCTTCTCGAAGTCGTCCATGGAGATCCGTCCTGCGAACTCCCGCAGCAGCGCCCTTCTAATGTGCTGTACCTCAAGGGGCATCCCCGGTGCACCCTTACCCATCCGTGCTCCCAACCGCCGTTCTGGACGTCAGCGTTAAGGGTATCGAAGCGGAAACAGAGCGTGTCAGCCTCGCGCCAGCACCTGGGCCGGTTCCTCTGCGCGAACTCCCCCGCCGACCAGGATGGGCAGCACGTCATCAACTACACCCAGCGGGACTCCGAGGACCACTACTGGGCGATGCGTGCCACACCCGAGGCCCAGGTCCACATGAACCAGGCCGCCACCATCGCCACCAATGTCCATCCCCCGGCCCTTCACTGTCGCCTCGCACCACCCCAGGCCGTGACGGGCCTGCCGTAGCGGAGACGCGGCGGGCCAAGATGCCCATCCGAATTGTCGGCATCCAGCAATCCAGCACGGTAAAAATCTAGAGGCCTGGCCCCGAAGAGCCAGACCCCTCTTGAACTGCATGTTTGCCAGATAAGCGAAGTGGTGTTAAGTCACCCGCTACACATTGAAGCGGAACTCCACCACGTCCCCGTCCACCATCACGTACTCCTTGCCCTCCATGCGGGCCTTGCCGGCCGCGCGGGCATCGGCGACGGAGCCGGTCTCGACCAGGTCGGCGAAGGAGATGACCTCGGCCTTGATGAAGCCCTTCTGGAAGTCGGTGTGGATGACACCGGCCGCCTCGGGGGCCGTGGCGCCCTTCTTGATCGTCCAGGCGCGGGACTCCTTGGGACCGGCCGTCAGGTAGGTCTGCAGGCCCAGGGTCTCGAAGCCGACGCGGGCCAGGGTGGCCAGGCCGGGCTCCTCCTGGCCGACGGACTGGAGGAGCTCCAGGGCCTCCTCGTCGTCCAGCTCGGCCAGGTCGGCCTCCAGCTTGGCGTTGAGGAAGATGGCCTCGGCGGGGGCCACCAGGGCCCGCTGCTCGTCCTTGAAGGCGTCGTCGGCCAGCTCGTCCTCGTCGACGTTGAAGACGTACAGGAAGGGCTTGACCGTCAGCAGGTGCAGGTCGTGCAGGACCTCGGCCTTCTCGGTGCCCTGGACGATGCCGGCGGAGAACAGGGTGTTCCCCTCCTCCAGGATCGCCTTGACCTCCTCGACGGCCTTGACCTTCGCGGCCACGTCCTTCTTGATCCGCGACTCCTTCACCAGACGCGGCAGGACCTTCTCGATGGTCTGCAGGTCGGCGAGGATCAGCTCGGTGTTGATGGTCTCGATGTCGTCCTTGGGCGAGACCTTGCCGTCGACGTGGACGACGTTCTCGTCCTTGAACGCGCGGATGACCTGGCAGATCGCGTCGGACTCACGGATGTTCGCCAGGAACTTGTTGCCCAGGCCCTCGCCCTCGGAGGCGCCGCGGACGATGCCGGCGATGTCGACGAAGTCGACCGTGGCGGGGAGGATCTTCTGCGAGCCGAAGATCTCCGCCAGCTTGGTGAGCCGCGCGTCCGGGACGCCGACGACGCCGACGTTGGGCTCGATGGTGGCGAACGGGTAGTTGGCCGCCAGCACGTCGTTCTTGGTCAGGGCGTTGAACAGGGTCGACTTGCCGACATTGGGCAGACCGACGATTCCGATCGTGAGCGACACGTGACGACTTCCCGTAGCTTCCCGTAGCGAGTTCCCGTGGCGGGGCGCCGGTACGGGAATGGTGTAAAAGGGTCCGCGGCCCGGACGGGCCGGTCCCCCAGTCTACGGGTCCGTACCGCGCGCCCGCCTCGTCCGGGTGATCGGCCGAACGCACGGCCAAGGGGGGTCAAAGGGCGTGTCCCATCCGGGGTTCCCGCGGTCCCCCGACCTACTTTGGTCGCGTGGAGCAACCCAGCACGCGTACCCCCCAGCGCAAGGTCCGCCGCGACACGCCGGTGCCCCGCCCCGC
This sequence comes from Streptoverticillium reticulum, assembly GCF_047456005.1. Taxonomy (NCBI): domain Bacteria; kingdom Bacillati; phylum Actinomycetota; class Actinomycetes; order Kitasatosporales; family Streptomycetaceae; genus Streptomyces; species Streptoverticillium reticulum. The sequence continues at coordinate 3,168,345 of NZ_CP179755.1, forward strand.
CGCCCCCGTGGGACCGGGCGAGAGCAGCTCGGTCTTCCGGGCCCGGCGGCTGCCGGGCCGCACCCGGCCGCTACGGCCGCGCCGCCTGGAGCAGCTGCCCCCGGCCCGCCTGACGGGCCTCGGCAGCGGGCTGCTCACCGCGCTGGTGATGCTGGCGGCCGGCAAGCTCGACGCCATGACGCTGGACGGCTCGCCCGCCGTCTACGGCGTGTGCTTCCTGCTCGCCTGCGCGGGCTGCGCCCTGTGGGTGCGCCCGACCGAGGCGCTGACGGCGCCGGTGAGCGCGCCGATCGCCTTCGCGGTCGGCGCGCTGCCGATCAGCAACAGCAGCGGCGGCGGCCTCGGCGCCCGGATCATGGGCCTGGTCACCGTGCTGTCGCTGCAGGCCGGCTGGCTCTACGCGGGCACCCTGCTCGCCGCGCTCATCGGGCTCTACCGGCGGGTCGCGCTGATCAGGCTGCGGCGGCGGGAACGGCACCAGCAGCGGAAGCGGCCATCGCGGCCCCCACAATCCCCGCGTTGTTCTCCAGGGCAGCAGGAACGATCTCGGCGCTGATCCCCTCGATCAGCGGCAGGAACTTGTCGGCCTTGCGGCTGACGCCGCCGCCGATGACGAAGAGCTCGGGCGAGAAGAGCATCTCCACGTGCGCGAGGTACTTCTGCACCCGGCGGGCCCAGCGGGCCCAGGTCAGCCCGCCGTCCTCCTTGGCCCGGGACGAGGCGCGGGTCTCCGCGTCGTGTCCCTTGAGCTCCAGGTGGCCCAGCTCGGTGTTGGGCACCAGCCGGCCGCCGGTGAAGACGGCGCTGCCGATGCCGGTGCCGAAGGTGAGCACGACGACGGTGCCCTTGCGGCCGCGTCCGGCGCCGAAGGACATCTCGGCCAGGCCGGCCGCGTCCGCGTCGTTGAGCAGGGTGACCGGCGCGCCCAGGCGCTCGCCGAGCAGGCCGGCCGCGTCCATGCCGATCCAGCCCTTGTCGACGTTGGCCGCCGTCCGGGTCGTGCCGCCGACGACGACGCCCGGGAAGGTCGCGCCGACGGGGCCCCGCACCCCGCCGAAGTGCCGCACCACCTCCGCGACGCCGTCCGCGACCGCGTCCGGAGTGGCCGGGTGCGGCGTGAGCACCTTGAAGCGCTCCGCCGTCACCTCGCCGCGCGCCAGGTCGACCGGCGCGCCCTTGATGCCCGATCCGCCGATGTCCACGCCGAATACGTTCATGCCGACCACGCTACGGGGCGGCGGGCGCCGTCACCCCTCGGACGGCTGCACCTTTTCCGCGGCTTCCGCGCGCAGGTCGCGGCGGAGTTCCTTGGGGAGGGAGAAGGTGATGGACTCCTCGGCCGCGGTGATCACCTCGACGTCCGCGAAGCCGCGCTGCGCGAGCCACTCCAGGACGCCCTCGACGAGGATCTCCGGCACCGAGGCGCCCGAGGTCACGCCGACCGTGCTCACACCCTCCAGCCAGGCCTCGTCGAGCTCCTCGGCGTAGTCCACCAGGTGCGCGTCGCGCGCGCCGGCGCCGAGGGCGACCTCGACGAGGCGGACGGAGTTGGAGGAGTTCTTCGAGCCCACGACGATCACCAGGTCGGCGTCGGCGCCCATCTGCTTGACCGCGGTCTGACGGTTCTGCGTGGCGTAGCAGATGTCGTCGCTGGGCGGCGAGAGGAGGTTGGGGAAGCGGCCCTTGAGGGCGTCGACCGTCTCCATCGTCTCGTCGACGGAGAGGGTGGTCTGGGACAGCCAGACGACCTTGGACTCGTCGCGGACCTCGACGTTCGCCACGTCCTCCGGGCCGTCGACCAGGGTGATGTGGTCGGGCGCCTCGCCGCTGGTGCCGATGACCTCCTCGTGGCCCTCGTGACCGATGAGGAGGATGTCGTAGTCCTCCTTGGCGAACCGGACGGCCTCCTTGTGGACCTTGGTCACCAGCGGGCACGTGGCGTCGATCGTCGCCAGCCTGCCGCGCGCGGCCTCCTCGTGGACCACGGGGGCGACGCCGTGCGCCGAGAAGATGACGATGTTGCCCTCGGGCACCTCCGCCGTCTCCTCGACGAAGATCGCGCCCTTCTTCTCGAGCGTCTTCACGACGTACTTGTTGTGGACGATCTCGTGGCGCACGTAGACGGGGGCACCGTACTGCTCCAGCGCCTTCTCGACGGCGATCACGGCGCGGTCCACGCCCGCGCAGTAGCCACGGGGGGCGGCGAGCAGGACCTTGCGGGCAGTGGGAGTGGTCATGGCGTCCATCGTACGGGGCGGCACCGACAGCGCGCCGGGCGCGGCTGGGGGACGATGACCAAGGAAACGTGACGATCAGGACGGTTTCCGACCAGGAGCGTTTCAGGATCGTTCAACTGTTCACCTGCTCACGGTGAAGGGACAGCCCGCATGCCCCCAACACCTGCATCTTCCTCTCCTGCCTCTCCCACCTCTCCCGCCTCCGGGACCGGAGGGCTCCGCCGGGAGCTCGGCTTCCGGGACCTCGTCGTCTACGGGCTGCTGTTCATCGCCCCCATGGCGCCCGTCGGCGTCTTCGGCACGCTGGACGCCAAGTCGCACGGGGCGGTCGCGCTGGTCTACGTCGTGGCGACGGTCGCGATGGGGTTCACGGCCTTCTCGTACGCACAGATGGTGCGGGTCGCCCCCAAGGCGGGGTCGGTCTACGCGTACGCGCGCGTGGGGCTCGGCGAGAGCGCCGGATTCATCGCCGGGTGGATGGCGATGCTGGACTACCTGCTGATCCCGGCGGTGGCCTACCTCTTCTCGGGGATCGCGCTGCACGCGCTCGTCCCGTCCGTCCCGCAGTGGGTGTGGACGGCGGTCGCGGTGGTCGTGACGACCGCACTGAACCTGTGGGGCGTACGGGCCGCCGCACGGGTCGGCTTCCTGGTGCTGGCCATGGAGATCGCGGTGCTGTTCGTCTTCGTGGTGGCGGCGTGCGTGGCACTCGCGGAGCACGGCCCCCGGCGCGGCTGGCTGTCCCCGCTCGGCGGGGTGGGCGGGTTCTCCGGGAACGCGGTGCTGGCCGCCGTGTCGGTGGCGGTGCTGTCCTACCTGGGCTTCGACGCGATCGCCGCGTTCGCGGAGGAGTCGGCCGGGGGGAGCGAGAAGGTCGCGCGGGCGGTGCTGACGTGCCTGGCGGTGGCGGGGGTGCTGTTCGTCCTGCAGGCGTACCTGGCCGCGCTGCTCGCGCCGATGTCGCCGCAGGAGCTGGCGGCGAAGCCGGTCCGCCAGGGGGCGGCGTTCTACGACACCGTCGACGCTGCGGCGGGTACGTGGCTGCACGACCTGGTGGCCGCCAGCAAGGCGGTCGGTGCGGCGTTCGCCGCGCTGGCCGGGCAGGCGGCGGCCGGGCGGCTGCTGTTCGCCATGGCGCGGGACCGGCGGCTGCCGGTCCTTCTGGCGAAGGTGGACCGTGGGTCCGGGGTGCCGCGGCCGGCCGTGCTGGGCTCGGCGGTCGTGACGCTGTGCGCCGCCGTGTGGGCGGCGCGGCGGGACGACGGGCTGGACCGGCTGGTGTCCGTGGTGGACGTGGGGGCGCTGGTGGCGTTCGGACTGCTGCACCTTTCGGTGCTGGGGTGGTTCGCGGTACGGAAGCGCTCGCGCCTGGCGCGGCACGTGGTGGTGCCGTTGCTGGGGCTGGCGGTGGTGATCGTGGTGATCGCCCGCGCCGCGGTTGCTGCGCAGGCGGTGGGCGGATTGTGGCTGGCGGCGGGGCTGGGCGTGCTGGGCGCCGAGGTCTTCCGGCGCTCCGCACCGGGGTGAGCGTGCGGGGTGCGGTGCCGGACCCCCGCAACCCCCTCCCCCGTCACAGCCCGCCGCTAGGCTCGACCGCATGGCTGCAACCACGTCCCCCGAAGCGCCGCTCCCCGTCAGTGAGGTGAGCCGGCTCGTCGGCGGGTGGATCGACCGGCTCGGTGCCGTCTGGGTGGAGGGGCAGATCACCCAGCTGTCCCGGCGCCCCGGTGCCGGCGTCGTGTTCCTGACGCTGCGCGACCCCTCGCACGACGTCTCCCTCTCGGTCACCTGCTACCGCGCCGTCTTCGACCGCGTCGCCGACGTCGTCACCGAGGGCGCCCGCGTCGTGGTGCACGCCAAGCCCGAGTGGTACGCCCCGCGCGGCCAACTGTCGCTGCGGGCCGCCGAGATCAGGCCCGTGGGGGTCGGGGAGCTGCTGGCGCGGCTGGAGCAGCTGAAGAAGTCCCTGGCCGCGGAAGGGCTGTTCGCGGCGGAGCGCAAGCGGCCGCTGCCGTTCCTGCCGCAGCTGATCGGGCTGGTCTGCGGCCGCGCCTCCGCCGCCGAGCGCGACGTGCTGGAGAACGCCCGGCACCGCTGGCCCGCCGTGCGTTTCGAGGTGCGCAACGTCCCCGTGCAGGGCGTGCACGCGGTGCCCCGGGTCATCGAGGCGGTGCAGGAGCTGGACGCGCTGCCCGAGGTGGACGTGATCGTCGTGGCCCGCGGCGGCGGCAGCGTGGAGGACCTGCTGCCGTTCTCCGACGAGCAGTTGATCCGCACGGTGTCCGCGTGCCGCACGCCCGTGGTGTCGGCGATCGGGCACGAGCCGGACACCCCGCTGCTGGACCTGGTGGCCGACCTGCGGGCGTCCACGCCGACGGACGCGGCGAAGCGGGTCGTGCCGGACGTGGGCGAGGAGCTCGCGCGCGTGCAGCACCTGCGCGAGCGCGCCCTGCGCTGTGTGACGGGGCTGCTGGACCGCGAGGAGCGCGGCCTGGCGGCGGCTCTGGCGCGCCCGTCCATGGAGCGGCCGCAGCGGATGGTGGACGAGCGCGAGGAACAGATCGCCGCGCTCGAGGACCGGGCCCGCCGCACCCTGGGCCACCTGCTGGACCGGGCGGACTCGGAACTGACGCACACCCTGGCCCGGGTGGTCTCGCTCTCCCCCGCCGCGACGCTGCGCCGCGGCTATGCGGTGCTGCAGCACGCCGACGGCTCCGTGGTGCGCACGGCGGACGAGGTCGCGGCGGACGAGGAACTGCGGGCGCGGGTCGCGGAGGGCGGGTTCACGGTGCGGGCCGTTGTCGGTCCCTAGGGGGTGTCCGACGGGTCAGTGCAGGCGCTGCGGCGTCTGTGCTGACCCGTCGGACACCCCCTAGGCCTAGGCTGGTGCGCATGGCTACGGAGGCAGAGGCAGAGGCGGCGCTGGGCTACGAGCAGGCGCGGGACGAGCTGATCGAGGTGGTGCGCCGCCTGGAGGCGGGCGGTACGACGCTGGAGGAGTCGCTCGCACTGTGGGAGCGCGGCGAGGAGCTGGCGAAGGTGTGCCGCCGCTGGCTGGACGGCGCCCGGGCGCGGCTGGACGCGGCGCTGGCCCGGGAGGAAGCGGAGGGGGCCGACGAGGACTGACGGCCGGGAACGGCGAGGTTCGGAGTGAGCCCCTCCACATTTAGTTGAAAGTTAATACACTTTGCGCCTAGAGTGGCTGTCGCCAGCTTGAAAACCCCACGCGACAGGTGGTGCCCCCACATGACCCTCGCCCTCGACAAGGCCGCCCAGGACCTTCTCTTCCGCGCGGCCCACACGGCCAACGCGTTCACCGAGGAGCCCGTCACCGACGAGCAGATGCAGGCCGTCTACGACCTGATCAAGCTCGCGCCGACCGCCTTCAACCAGTCCCCGCTCCGCGTGGTCCTGGTCCGCTCCGCGGAGGCCCGCGAGCGCCTGGTCCCCCTCATGTCCGAGGGCAACCGGGCCAAGACCGGCGCCGCCCCGCTGGTCGCGATCCTCGCCGCGGACAACGAGTTCCACGAGGAGCTGCCGGCCCTCTTCCCGGCCTTCCCGCAGGCCAAGGACCTCTTCTTCGCCGAGCGCGCGGCCCGCGAGTCGTCCGCCACGCTCAACGGCGCCCTGCAGGCGGGGTACTTCATCCTCGGCCTGCGCGCCGCCGGCCTGGCCGCCGGCCCGATGACCGGCTACGACGCCGCGGCCGTGCAGAAGGAGTTCCTGGACGAGGACCACACGCCGCTGATGATCGTCAACATCGGCCGCCCGGCCGAGGACGCCTACCGCCCGCGCGGCCCGCGCCTGGACTTCGACCAGGCCGTCACGACCGTCTGACGGCCGTCACAGGAAACAGCAAAGGCCGGACACCCACCACGGGTGCCCGGCCTGCTGCGTACTGCGGTCAGCCCGCCGGCGTCGCCGAGGGAGCCGCGGACGCCGACGGCGTCCCCTCGGGGCTCTGCGTCTTCTCCGCCTTGAGCGCGGCGGCCATCTCCGTCAGCCGCTCCAGCGACGCGGTACCGGTGACCACCGTCGTCACCCCGTTCCCCTCGTGCACCAGGGCGTTGTACCGCGATCCCTCGTAGCGCTGCCAGGTGAGGCCGCCCGCCTGCACGGTCTTGTCGGTCTTCTCGGCCTGCTGGGTGGCATCGTCGAGGAAGACGGCAGGCGAACCGTTGCTCTGCTCGATCCCCACGTACTGCGTCTGCGGGTCGAGGAAGCCCAGGTGCCACACGGAGCCCATCTTGCTCTGCGGCTCGTAGCGGACCGACGTCGCGCGCCAGCCCTCGCCGAGCCCCTCGGGCGCGGCCACCGCGTACGGCGCGGCGCGCCGGGCCGCGTTCAGCTCCACCTGGTAGCCGATCGTCCGCACGGGGTTCTTCCCGGCGTCGTGCGGGATGAACAGGTAGCTGAGCCACGCCACCGGTATCACGACCGCCATGGACAGCACCATGTTGCGGATCTTCTGCTTCTTGCCGTCTCTGCCTGCCACGTCCCCCATCGTCCCCCATGCCTCTGCCGATCTTTACGCAGGTGGCCCGGCATGCCGCGAAACAGGCCTTGACGCTGCTCATGCGTGGGGGGCCCTGCTCATTCTCGCAATCAACAGATAAAGTCATGAGCACCCTCACCCACGGCCGCCGCCGTACAGAAAGGTCCGCCCGATGACCGATCATCACCTGCCGTCCCAGCTCGAGGTCAGCCCCGAGGCACCCGACCGGAACCTTGCGCTGGAGCTCGTCCGGGTCACCGAGGCCGGGGCCATGGCCTCGGGCCGCTGGGTCGGCCGCGGCGACAAGAACGGTGCCGACGGCGCGGCCGTGCGGGCCATGCGGGCGCTGATCCACACCGTCTCGATGGACGGCGTCGTCGTCATCGGCGAGGGCGAGAAGGACAACGCCCCGATGCTCTACAACGGCGAGCGCGTGGGCGACGGGACGGGCGCGGAGTGCGACGTCGCCGTGGACCCTGTGGACGGCACGACGCTCACCGCCAAGGGGATGGCCAACGCGGTCTCCGTGATGGCCGTCGCCGAGCGGGGCAGCATGTTCGACCCGTCGGCGGTGTTCTACATGGACAAGCTCGTCACCGGACCCGAGGCGGCCGACTTCGTCGACATCGACGCCCCCGTCGCCGTCAACATTCGCCGCATCGCGAAAGCGAAGCGCTCCTCCCCCGAGGACGTCACCGTCGTCGTCCTGGACCGGCCCCGCCACGAGGGCATCGTCAAGGAGATCCGCGAGGCGGGCGCCCGCATCAAGTTCATCACCGACGGCGACGTGGCCGGCGCCATCATGGCCGCGCGCGAGGGCACGGGCGTGGACCTGCTGCTGGGCGTCGGCGGCACCCCGGAGGGCATCATCGCGGCCTGTGCGATGAAGTGCCTCGGCGGCACCATCCAGGCCAAGCTGTGGCCGAAGGACGCCGAGGAGCGGCAGCGCGCGCTCGACGCCGGGCACGACCTGGACCGCGTCCTGCACACCGACGACCTGGTCAGCGGGGAGAACGTGTTCTTCGTCGCCACCGGCATCACCGACGGCGAGCTGCTGCGCGGCGTCCGCTACCGCGCGGAGACCGCGACCACGCAGTCGCTGGTGATGCGCTCGAAGTCCGGCACGATCCGGCTGATCGAGTCCGAGCACCGGCTGTCGAAGCTGCGCGCCTACAGCTCGATCGACTTCGAGCGCCCCAGCTGATCGCGCGCCCCGTCAGGGGCGCGGGGAACTGCGCGACCAGCCACAACGCGCCCGCAGTCGGCGCACGGCCACAACGGGCCGGGCCCCGCCGCTAGTTCGGCGGGGCCCGGCCCGATGTGAACCGTACGGACGGCGCTCAGCCCGCGGCAGCGATGCGCGTCGAGCGCTGGAGCTCGGCCTCGCGGCGCCGGCGGCGGGCCAGCACGACCCGGCGCTCGGCGGCCGTCAGCCCGCCCCACACCCCGTAGGGCTCGGGCTGCAGCAGGGCGTGCTCCCGGCACTCGACCATCACGGGGCAGCGGGCGCAGACCCGCTTGGCGGCCTCCTCCCGGGAGAGCCGCGCGGCGGTGGGTTCCTTCGATGGTGCGAAGAAGAGCCCGGCTTCATCCCGGCGGCACACCGCCTCCGAATGCCAGGGGCCCGCCTGTTCCCGAGCGGAAATCCGCTGGGACGGTACGGCGGCTTCCTGCAGGGGCTGATGCGGTAGCAGCACGGTCTACTCCTGACGACGGCTTAGCTCGGCCGGTTGAGTCACCCTTGCCGTCTCACCCTGCACGGCCATTCGCACCCGCAGCCGTACGAGAGACGATGCACCAAGCTTTACCCGCTGTGCGCGCTCTTATTCACACCGTTGCCATGACCGGAACGCCGCCGGACGCCACCTTCTGCGTGCTATTGCCCCGACCTGAGGTTCTTGAGCCGCTTGCCCCGACGCGCCTTGGCCTCGACCCCGCCGAAGACCGCAAAACCCGTGATCACGACGACAGGGGCGTCCGGGTCCGGCGCCTCGTGGGTCCGGACGTCGAAGCCGCCGAAGATGCCCGTCCCCGTGGAACGCACGGAAACATTTTCCGGAACCTTAATCTCCACCCCGCCGAACACCGCGGAGGCGTTGATCACGATCTCCCGCTGTTCGAAGACCGCCTCGGTCAGATCGATCTCCACGCCGCCGAACATCGCGAAGGCGTTCGTCCGCGCGGGGACCCGCCAGCGGCCCTTGCGCTCGGCGGCGCCGAAGACGGCCACCAGGTTCTCCGCGGGCGCGGGGGCGGGGCGCACGGAGGCGTCGTACGGGCGCGCGGAGCCTGCCGGCTCGTGGGGGCGCCGTCCCGCGGGCAGATCGTGCACCAGCGGCTCCAGCTCGCCGAGGGTGCGGGCCTCGTAGACCGCGGCGATCCGCTCGCCGTGCTCCTCGGCCGTGAGCCGCCCCTCGGCCAGCGCCTCGCGCAGGATGTCCGCGACACGGTCGCGATCGGCGTCGGAGGCGCGCATCGCGGGCGCCGCCGGGGCCGCCGGCCGGTCTTCCGGGGCCTGCGGCCGGTCCTGGGGCCGCTTTTCGAGAGATGACTCATCCACGGGAGCAGGGTACCCAAACGCGATAGATCGCGATAGAGGGCAGGGGTACGGGGCACTGGTGAGCCTTACCTCACAAACGTCCCGGCGCCGCGGGCGCCTACGCTGGAGGGGCTGTCGAGGAAGCCAGCACCATCATCCGCAGAGTGAGGGAATCGCCGCGATGTCTCGGCCCGAGTTTGCCTATACCGATCTCCTGCCCCTGGGCGAGGACGACACGCCGTACCGCCTCGTCACCGCCGAGGGCGTGTCCACCTTCGAGGCCGACGGTCGCACCTTCCTCAAGGTCGAGCCGGAGGCGATGCGCAAGCTCGCCGAAGAGGCGATCCACGACATCCAGCACTACCTGCGCCCCGCGCACCTCGCCCAGCTGCGGAAGATCGTCGACGACCCCGAGGCCTCGGCCAACGACAAGTTCGTCGCCCTCGACCTGCTGAAGAACGCCAACATCGCCGCGGCCGGCGTGCTGCCCATGTGCCAGGACACCGGCACCGCGATCGTCATGGGCAAGCGCGGCCAGAACGTCCTCACCGAGGGCGGCGACGAAGAGGCGCTCTCGCGCGGCATCTTCGACGCCTACACGAAGCTCAACCTGCGCTACTCGCAGATGGCCCCGCTGACCATGTGGGACGAGAAGAACACCGGCTCCAACCTCCCCGCGCAGATCGAGCTCTACGCGACCGACGGCGGCGCCTACAAGTTCCTCTTCATGGCCAAGGGCGGCGGCTCGGCCAACAAGTCCTTCCTCTACCAGGAGACGAAGGCGGTCCTCAACGAGGCCTCCATGATGAAGTTCCTGGAGGAGAAGATCCGTTCGCTGGGCACGGCCGCCTGCCCGCCGTACCACCTGGCGATCGTCGTCGGCGGCACGAGCGCCGAGTACGCGCTCAAGACCGCCAAGTACGCCTCCGCGCACTACCTCGACGAGCTGCCGGAGGAGGGCTCCCCGCTCGGTCACGGCTTCCGCGACAAGGAGCTGGAGGAGAAGGTCTTCGAGCTCACCCAGAAGATCGGCATCGGCGCCCAGTTCGGCGGCAAGTACTTCTGCCACGACGTGCGTGTGGTGCGCCTGCCGCGGCACGGCGCGTCCTGCCCGGTGGCCATCGCGGTCTCGTGCTCGGCCGACCGCCAGGCCGTCGCGAAGATCACCGCCGAGGGCGTCTTCCTGGAGCAGCTGGAGCGCGATCCCGCGCGGTTCCTCCCGGAGACCACCGAGGAGCACCTGAGCGACGATGACGTCGTCCGCATCGACCTCAACCGTCCCATGGACGAGATCCTCGCCGAGCTCACCAAGTACCCGGTGAAGACCCGGCTCTCGCTGACCGGCCCGCTGGTCGTCGCCCGCGACATCGCGCACGCGAAGATCAAGGAGCGGCTGGACGCGGGCGAGGAGATGCCGCAGTACCTCAAGGACCACCCGGTCTACTACGCGGGCCCGGCGAAGACGCCGGAGGGTTACGCGTCCGGGTCGTTCGGCCCGACCACGGCCGGCCGCATGGACTCCTACGTCGAGCAGTTCCAGGCGGCGGGCGGCTCCAAGGTGATGCTGGCGAAGGGCAACCGGAGCAAGCAGGTCACCGACGCGTGTGCCGCGCACGGCGGCTTCTACCTCGGCTCGATCGGCGGCCCGGCGGCCCGGCTGGCCCAGGACTGCATCAAGAAGGTCGAGGTCGTCGAGTACGCGGAGCTCGGCATGGAGGCGGTCTGGAAGATCGAGGTCGAGGACTTCCCGGCGTTCGTCGTCGTCGACGACAAGGGCAACGACTTCTTCACCGACCCGGCGCCGGCGCCGACGTTCACCAGCATTCCGGTACGGAGCGCCCCGTAAGGGGCGCGGGGAACTGCGCGAGCAACCAGCGCGAACCCGCACCCGAAGTCGAGACAATGGGCCCCGCAACAGCGGGGCCCATTCCCGTACAGGATCATGCGAAGCGCTGGCTCGAAGAGCCGTCACAGCGCTGGAGCCGCACCGGCTCCTTGGCCCCCGCCAGGGTCAGGCAGAGGTCCGGCGCCGCGAGGGGCCGGAACGTCGAACCGTCGCGCGTGAAGCGCTGGTTGGCACCACCGTGACAGTTCCACAACTCCAGCGCCGCACCGGCGCGATACGCGCCCCCAGGCACGTCCACACACCGGTCATGTGTCAACGCCGAGTGCAGTGACTTCTGGTCCGCGTCGTACCACCACTCCTGGTTGCGGGCACCCGAGCACGGCCAGCCGCCCACCTCGGTGCCGTTGGCCGAGGCCGCGCCGTACGCGTCGATGCACGTGCCGGTGGCCGCGCTCTTCAGCGGGCGGAACGCGTCGTCCCAAGCGCCCTTGCGCAGCACCGGTTTGCCCGTGCCGGCCGGGTCCGCGCAGCCCGCCTCCTGGTAGCCGGAGTCGTACAGCTGCGTCAGGCAGGACGCGAAGGCGCCGTGTCCGCGCTCGTTGGGATGGAAGGACTGCCGCACGGAGTTGGCGTCCGGCGGGATCGGGTTCGTCAGGTCGATCCACAGGCCGCGGGCCCAGGTGTCCTCCATGCACACCTCGTGCCCGTGGAAGAGGCGGGAGTTGTCGAGGTAGACGGCGCCCGTGTCCCGGGCGGCCTTGTGCATGCCGCGTTCGAAGGCGGGCACGGCCTCGTTGCGCCCCCAGGCCGCGTCGGAGGTGTAGCCGACGCAGCCGCCCGGCAGCTTGCCGGGGAAGTTCGGGTTGTCCTCGATGTCGGGGCCGATGGGGCTGGGATACCCCATCACCACGAGCTTGTAGTCGCCGGCCGCGTACCCCGCGTCCGTCATGACCTTGCGCAGGTCGCGCACCGTCTGCTCGACCTTGGGGACGAGCCCGTCGACGCGGGCCTGCCAGCCTGGCTGGTACTTGGACTGGCACGGTCCCTGGAGGAACAGGTAGTGCTCGACGCAGTCGGTCATGACCGGGCCGAACTGCAGGTCGTCGTTGGCGCCGGCGACGAGCAGCACCATCTTCACGTGCGTGGTGCGGGCCTTGACGGCCAGGTTGTCGCTCTGGACGAGCTCGTCCGCGTACTGCTTGGTGCCGCCGATGCGGATGTTGGCGGTGGTGGCGCCGGAGCAGGCGACGTTGTACGTGACGTCGGCCGGAATCCCGGTGCGGTGGATGGCGGCGTCGGGCGAGCGGTGGCACCAGTTGACGGGGCCGTTGGTGCCCGGTTCGTAGACGCCGACGCCCTCGCCGGATATCTCGCTGTCGCCCAGCGAGACCAGCGAGGTCCTGCGCTGGTCGAGCGGGCGCTCGGCGGCGTCGCCGTACAGCTCGGCGGACTCCGCCGCGCGGATCTTCTCCAGTTCGGGGCTCAGCGCGGTGGCACTCGCGCGGGTGGCCGCGTGGGCGGCGGGGGTGGTGACGGCCATGCCGCCCAGGGCGGCGGCGAGGGCCGCGACGGAAGCGAGGGCACAGCGCAGGGTGGGTCTGCGTGTCATGAAGCCTCCCCGGTGTTTTCTGTTACCCGCGGTATTTACTCGTCAGTTGTGGATTTGGGAACACCGGGAACAGGATTGACGGGGCGGATGCTCTGTTGGTCAGGAGGTCGACGACCATGAACGACAGTGAGAACGCCCCTGTGCAGGAGTACCGCACCGAGCACGACTCGATGGGCGAGGTCCGCGTCCCCGCCCACGCCAAGTGGCGGGCCCAGACGCAGCGGGCCGTGGAGAACTTCCCCGTCAGCGGCCAGCGCCTGGAGCGCGCCCACATCGCCGCGCTGGCCCGCGTCAAGGCCGCGGCGGCGAGGGTCAACGCCGAGCTCGGCGTGCTCGACGAGGACATCGCCGCCGCCGTCGCGGAGGCGGCGGACGAGGTCGCCGAGGGGCGCTGGGACGAGCACTTCCCCGTGGACGTCTTCCAGACCGGTTCCGGCACCTCGTCCAACATGAACGCCAACGAGGTCATCGCCACCCTCGCGAGCGAGCGCCTCGGCCGCGACGTGCACCCCAACGACCACGTCAACGCCAGCCAGTCGTCCAACGACGTCTTCCCGTCCTCCATCCACATCGCGGCCACGGCGGCCGTGACCGGCGACCTGATCCCGGCGCTGGTGCACCTGGAGGCGGCGCTGGAGCGCAAGGCGGGGGAGTTCGCGGACGTCGTGAAGTCCGGCCGGACGCACCTGATGGACGCCACCCCGGTGACCCTCGGCCAGGAGTTCGGCGGCTACGCGGCACAGGTCCGCTACGGCGCCGAGCGGCTGCGCGCCTCGCTGCCGCGCCTGGCCGAACTCCCGCTGGGCGGCACGGCCGTGGGCACCGGCATCAACACCCCGCCCGGCTTCTCCGCCGCCGTCATCGCCGAGGTCGCCCGCGCGACCGGGCTGCCGCTGACCGAGGCCCGCAACCACTTCGAGGCGCAGGGCGCGCGCGACGGTCTGGTGGAGACCAGCGGACAGCTGCGCACGATCGCCGTCGGCCTCACCAAAATCGCCAACGACCTGCGCTGGATGGCCTCCGGGCCGCGCACCGGGCTCGCCGAGATCGGCCTGCCGGACCTGCAGCCCGGTTCCTCGATCATGCCGGGCAAGGTCAACCCGGTGGTGCCGGAGGCGGTGCTGATGGTGGCGGCCCAGGTGACCGGCAACGACACGACCGTCGCGACGGCGGGCGCCGCGGGCAACTTCGAGCTCAACGTGATGCTGCCGGTGATGGCGAAGAACCTCCTGGAGTCCGTCCGGCTGCTCGCCAACGCCTGCCGGCTGCTGGCCGACCGCACGGTCGACGGCATCACCGCCAACGTCGAACGGGCGCGGGAGTACGCCGAGTCGTCGCCGTCGGTGGTGACCCCGCTGAACCGTTACCTCGGGTACGAGGAGGCGGCGAAGGTGGCCAAGAAGTCGCTCGCCGAACGGAAGACGATCCGCGAGACGGTCCTGGAGGGCGGCTACGTCGAACGCGGCCTGCTGACACGGGAGCAGCTGGACGAGGCCCTGGATGTCCTGCGCATGACGCACCCGTAAACCCTCTGCGGCGGGTGCGTGCCTTACGTCACGGCGCTCGTTGCCCGGGACACCTAAGATCTGCGCATGACGGCGGACACGGTGAACACGACGGCGGCGGGCGCCGCCCCCTGGGCCCCGGGGGACCACATCCTCTGGCGCTACCGCGGCAATGCCACCGACCACGTGCACATCTGCCGCCCCGTCACCGTGGTCCGGGACACCGACGAGCTGCTCGCCGTGTGGATGGCCCCCGGCACCGACTGCGTCAAGCCGCTGCTCGCCGACGGCACCCCCGTGCACCAGGAGCCGCTCGCCACCCGCTACACCAAGCCGCGCACCACCTCGCTCACCCGCTGGCACGGCCCCGGCGTGCTCAAGCTCGCCCGGCCCGGCGAGCCCTGGTCCGTCTGGCTGTTCTGGGACGACGACTGGCGGTTCAGGAACTGGTACGTGAACCTCGAGGAACCGCTGGTGCGCTGGGCGGGCGGCGTCGACTCGGAGGACCACTTCCTGGACATCGCCGTCTACCCGGACCGCAGTTGGGAGTGGAAGGACGAGGACGAGTTCGTCCAGGCGCAGCGCGCGGGCCTGATGAGCGCCGGCCAGGCCGTCCGGGTGCGGGACGCCGGGCGGACGGCGGTCGGCCTGATCGAGTCCTGGGCGGCGCCCTTCGACGCCGGCTGGGAGAACTGGCGCCCCGACCCCGCCTGGACCGTCCCCCCGCTGCCCGGCGACTGGGACCGCACGCCGGACCGCCTCCCGACCTGACCGCTTGCCGTCTCCCCTCGGGGCAACCGTAGGATCGGGCTCCGCGGTACTCGCAAGGCAGCACGACCGCACGGCAGGTGACGGACGATCACACGTCACGTCGCACAGGACAGTCGCAGAGAGGGCGGAGCCGTGAGCGGTGACGACCAGCGGGATGACTACGACGGCTACGCCCGCTTAGGGCTGGACCGCAGCGGCCAGGCCGAGGCGTTCGACGCCATCGGCGACCGCTACGACGAGGCCTTCCCGCACAAGGAGGGCCAGCTCGCGTCCGGCGCCTGGCTGGCCGGGGCGCTGCCGCCCGGCTCCCGCATCCTGGACCTGGGCTGCGGCACGGGCCTGCCGACCGCGCGTCAACTCGTCGACGCCGGGCACACGGTGGTCGGCTACGACCTCTCCCCCGGCATGCTCGACCTCGCCCGCGCGAACGTGCCGGAAGCCGCCTTCCACGAGGGCGACCTGGCCGCGCTGCGCGACGGCCGGCTGGGCACCTTCGACGGCGCCGCCGCCTTCTTCGCCCTGCTGATGCTGCCGCGCCCGGAGATCCCGCACGCCCTGCGCATGCTGCACGCACTGCTGAGGCCCGGGGGCCTGCTGGCGCTCTCGATGGTCGAGGCGGACGTGGACGACTACGCGATTCCGTTCCTGGGCCACACGATCCGGGTATCGGGATATCTGCGGGACGAATTGCGTGAGGTCGTACGCGAGGCGGGTTTCGAGATCGCCGGGGAAAGCTCGCTGGCGTACGCCCCGGCGAGCACGGACGTACCACCCGAGATCCAGATCTTCCTCAACCTGCGACGCGCCTGACCCGCCCCCTCGGGCGGGTTGCACAGCCCCGACGGATGGAACCCCACGCGTGACGGAGCACCCCAACTCCCACGGAAGCGCCCACGAGCCCTCGCACGTTCCCGCGCACGGGCACGGTGAGGACGCCGCCCCCGGCCGCACCACGGCCGGGGCGTACGGCACGTCCCCGCGCGCCCACCGCGACCCGGACCCGGCGGCACCGGGCGCGGAGCGCTGCCGTACCGCTGCTGCGGGGGCGGACGCGGTATGCCGTCCCCGGCAGGGCGACGAACCGACAGCACCGGACACGGAACGCCCCCGCACCCCTGCCGCGGGAGCGGGCAAGGCCCCGCGTACCCGGCCCGCCGCGCAGGGTGTGACGGCGCCTGTGGAGCCCGCGGAGCAGGGCGGCGGTCCGGAAACCGGCCCCGCCTCGCCCTCCGGCGGCGCCCCCGGCACCGAGCCCGCCCCGCACGGGGCACCCGGCGGCGGGGAGCGGCTCCGGTTCGTGGGGGCCGCGACGCGGCGGATCGCGCGCGGCATCGACCTCGACGAGATCGTCCTCGGGCTGTGCCGGGCCACCGTGCCCACCTTCGCCGACGCGATCCTCGTCTACCTGCGCGACCCGCTGCCCGTGGGCGACGAGCGGCCCGTCGGCCCCGTCGTGCTGCGGCTGCGCCGCACCGACCGGCTGCCGGAGTACGTGCGGGCGGACGGCGAGGAGACCGGCAGCCTGCCCGACGAACGGCCCGACCCGGGGCCGGCGCTCGCCGAGACCGCGGCCGAGCGCTGCGAGGTGCGGATAGGCGGGCCGCTCGCGGAAGTGCTGCGCGGGGTCAGACCCGTCTTCGGGGACTCGCCGGCCGCGCGGGCGGCCCTGCCCGAGCTGCTCGGCGAAGGGCGGCAGGTACCGGAGGCGCACCGCACGGTCCTCGCGCCGCTGCGCGGGCGGCGCAGGGTGATCGGCGCGGCCGTGTTCGTCCGCCGCGCCGACCGGACCCCGTTCGAGAGCGACGACCTGCTCGTCGCCGCCCAACTGGCCACCCACACCGCCCTCGGCGTGGACAAGGCCGTGCTCTACGGCCGCGAGGTCTACATCGCCGACGAGCTGCAGCGCACCATGCTGCCCGACTCCCTCCCCCAGCCCACGGGCGTCCGGCTGGCCAGCCGCTACCTCCCCGCCGCCGAGACCGCCCGGGTCGGCGGCGACTGGTACGACGCGATCCCGCTGCCGGGCAACCGCGTCGCCCTGGTCGTCGGCGACGTCATGGGCCACTCCATGACCTCCGCCGCGATCATGGGCCAGCTGCGCACCACCGCGCAGACCCTGGCCGGCCTGGACCTGCCGCCGCAGGAGGTGCTGCACCACCTCGACGAGCAGGCGCAGCGCCTCGGCAGCGACCGCATGGCCACCTGCCTCTACGCGGTCTACGACCCGGTCGCGCACCGCATCGTCATCGCCAACGCCGGCCATCCGCCGCCGATCATGCTGCACCGCGGCGGCCGCGCCGAGGTGCTGCGCGTCCCGCCGGGCGCGCCCATCGGCGTGGGCGGCGTGGACTTCGAGGCCGTCGAGCTGGACGCCCCGGCCGGGGCCACCCTCCTCCTCTACACCGACGGCCTGGTCGAGTCCCGCATCCGGGACGTGTGGACCGGCATCGAGCAGCTCCGCGAGCGGCTGATCGACACCGCCCGGCTCACCGGCCCCAACCCGCCGCCCCTGGAGCCGCTGTGCGACGAGGTGCTCGGCATGCTCGGCCCGGGCGACCGGGACGACGACATCGCCCTGCTCGCCGCCCGCTTCGAGGGCATCGCACCCAGCGACGTCGCGTACTGGTTCCTCGACCCGCGCCCGCAGACCGCCCGCCAGGCCCGCCGCCTGGCCCGCCGGGCGCTCACCCGCTGGGGCCTGGAGGAGCTCACGGACAGCGTGGAACTGCTGGTCAGCGAGGTGATCACCAATGCGGTGCGGTACGCGGAGCGACCGATCACGCTGCGCCTGCTGCGGACGGACGTGCTGCGCTGCGAGGTCGGCGACGACGTGCCGCAGCTGCCCCGGCTGCGCCGGGCCCGGCCCTCGGACGAGGGCGGGCGCGGCCTGTACCTGGTGAACAGGCTGGCCAGACGGTGGGGAGCGACCCGGCTGAGCACGGGCAAGGTGGTGTGGTTCGAGCTGGCGCTGCCGACTCACGTGCACTGAACCGCGCACCGAAACCTGCCGCGCCTTCCGTTCCCTCGTACGAGGTGAAATTCTGGACAGTGTCCAGCCCCCTGTTGCCGACACTCTGTCGGCGGGGTTCACTGGCTCGGGTGGAGGGCGGCATCACGACGTCCTCACCCAACCCGTTCCGGGAGGCGTCTCCAGACATGACCGACTCGGCGCAGAGCACTCCGTACACCACGAACAACGCCGGTGTCCCGGTGGAAAGCGACGAGCACTCGCTCACCATCGGCGACACTGGCCCCATCCTGCTCCAGGATCACTACCTGATCGAGAAGATGGCCCAGTTCAACCGTGAACGGGTCCCCGAACGGGTGGTGCACGCCAAGGGCGGCGGCGCATACGGCACCTTCCAGGTGACCAATGACGTCAGCCAGTTCACCAAGGCCGACCTCTTCCAGCCCGGCCGGCGCACGGAGATGCTGGCCCGCTTCTCCACGGTGGCCGGCGAGCAGGGCTCCCCGGACACCTGGCGCGACCCCCGCGGCTTCGCCCTCAAGTTCTACACACAGCACGGCAATTACGACCTCGTAGGCAACAACACCCCGATCTTCTTCGTCCGCGACCCGCAGAAGTTCCAGGACTTCATCCGCTCCCAGAAGCGCCGCCCCGACAACGGCCTGCGCGACAACGACATGCAGTGGGACTTCTGGACCCTCTCCCCCGAGACCGCCCACATGGTCACCTGGCTGATGGGCGACCGCGGCATCCCGAAGACCTGGCGCCACATGAACGGCTACGGCTCGCACACCTACATGTGGGTCAACGGCGGCGGCGAGAAGTTCTGGATCAAGTACCACATCAAGACCGACCAGGGCATCGACTTCCTCACGCAGGCCGACGCGGACCGCCTCGCCGGCGAGGACGGCGACTACCACCGCCGCGACCTCTCCGAGGCGATCGCGAGCGGCAACGCCCCGTCGTGGACGATGTACGTCCAGGTCATGCCCTTCGCCGACGCCCCGGACTACCGCTTCAACCCCTTCGACCTCACCAAGGTGTGGCCGCACGGCGACTACCCCCTGATCGAGGTCGGCCGCATGACGCTCGACCGCAACCCCGAGGATTTCTTCGTCCACATCGAACAAGCAGCCTTCGAACCGTCCAACCTCGTCCCCGGCATCGGCCCCTCGCCGGACAAGATGCTGCTGGGCCGGCTCTTCTCCTACCCGGACACCCACCGGTACCGGATCGGCCCCAACTACGCCCAGCTGCCGCCCAACCGCGCGCACTCCGCCGTCAACTCCTACGCCAAGGACGGCCCGATGCGCTACGAGCCGGCCAACACGGCTCGCCCGTACGCCCCCAACTCCTACGGCGGCCCGGCCGCCGACACCGCCCGCTTCGGCGAGATCGCGGGCTGGGAGGCCTCGGGCGAGATGGTGCGCGAGGCGTACAAGCTCCACCGCGAGGACGACGACTGGGGCCAGGCGGGCACCATGGTCCGCAAGGTCCTGGACGAGGCGGCCCGCGAACGCCTCGTCTCCAACGTGTCCGGCCACCTCAAGAACGGCGTCACCCCGCCGGTCCTGGAACGCGCGCTGCAGTACTGGCGCAACATCGACAAGAAGGTGGGCGACCAGATCGCTACGCGGGTCAACGGGGCCTGAGAGACAGCGGAACGGTTACTCCCCGGGGTGTACGCCCCGGGGAGCCTTGCTATGACGGGGTCCTGCATCCCGGCTGCCGTACAGCGCCTTCGAGTGCTTCGCGGAGGTCGTCGGCAGCGGTGAGAGTCACTGTGACCTCACCCTCGCCCTGATCGGGCATGACCCACACGCGTTCTCCCAGATACTTGCCCGGCGGCGGCACGAACAGCTCGGCGCCGGTGGGGAAGACGCTGACACCGGGCAATCCGGCCAGGTGGCGTCCTGATCCCTACAGAGGTCTCTCCAATGATCCGCCGGTATCCCGAGTCGTGCGTGAACCGGCGTCCACGACAGTTGCCGACATCCGTAAGCAGTACGGCATGGTGTTCAAACTGGATCTCGACTCCGGCGACTACTACAAAGTGTTCAAGCCCGGTAAGGCACCCGGCCACTGACTCCGTCCTGCCGGAAGGACATACGGCGACGGCCGCCGCCCTCCCCTGTGGGAGGGCGGCGGCCGTCGCCGTTGTGCGTGCTGCGGTGCCTCAGCCGTTCCGGTTGGGCTTGTTGCCCGTGTCGCCGGTGTCACCGCCGGCCGGCGTCGTCGGGTTCACCGGGGACGGCGGCGGGGACGGCGGGACGGGCGGGGTGTGGCGCGAGGGGTTCGGGCCCGGCTCCTGCGACTGGGAGTGCGAGGGAGACGGGGTCTGGCCGCTCGGCGACGGCTTCGTCGACGGGGCGCGGGACGGGCCCGTCGACGGGGTCGGCGCCACGGACGGGGCCGGGGGCGCGACCGGGGCGGTCGGCTCGTCGGTCTCCAGGTCGAACTTGGCGTCGGAGTCGTCGTCGAACGCGCTCGAGTTGTACGCGGCCCAGATCTTGGCCGGGTACGCACCGCCGTTCACACGGCCATTGCCACCGGTGCCCTGGAGGGTGACCTGCTTGCCGCCCGTACCCTCACCGAACATGCCGACCGAGGTGATGAGGTCCGGCGTGTAACCGGTGAACCAGGCCGACTTGTTGTCGTCGGAGGTGCCGGTCTTGCCCGCCACCTGGTACTGGGAGCTCTGCACGGCGATGCCGGTGCCTCCCTCGCCCTCGATCACGCCCTGCAGGACGTGGGTGAGGCCGTCGGCGGTGTTGCGGTCGAGGACGCGCTCCTTGCCCGCCGCGTCGGGGAGCTTGAACTCCTGTCCGCCGCGGGAGGCCGACTTGATGATGCTCGGCGTGATCTTCATGCCGTGGTTGTCGAGCGTCGCATAGGCGCCCGCCATGTCCATCGGGCTCGCACCCATGGAGCCCAGCGCCATGGACGGGTTGGCATCGAAACCGACGCCGTCACCCTTCATGCCCATGTCGACCGCGGTCTTCTTGACCTTGTCCAGGCCCACGTCGACGGCCATCTGCGCGAAGACGGTGTTGACCGAGCGGTTCATCGCCTCCTGGACGGAGACCGCGGGGTTGGTGTACTGGTCCTCGTTCTCCGGCGCATAGCCGTCGCCACCCGGGCCCACGACCGCCCGCTTGTTGGTGCCGTCGTAGATCGTGGCCGGCGTGATCTTCTTGCCGTCCTGGGTCGTCGACCCGTGCTCCAGGGCCGAGGCCAGGATCAGCGGCTTGAAGGTGGACGCCGGCTGGTAGTCCCGGCGCGTGGCGTTGCTGATCTGGTGCTGTACGAAGTCCTGACCGCCGTACAGAGCAACGATCTTGCCGGTCTTGCGGTCCACGGACACCGAGCCGACCTGGGCATGGCCGTCGACCTCGCGGGCCTTGGGGTCCAGGTCGTCCAGGAGCTTGTCCTTGACGGCCTTCTCCAGCTCCGCCTGCTTCTTCGGGTCGATGCTGAGCGTGATCGTCCAGCCGCCCGCGGCGAAGTCCTGCTCGGCGTCCTTCTGACTGCGGCCTTCCTTGACCAGGTCGCGGATGATCTCCTGCTTGGCCGCCTCGACCAGGTAGCCGTTCTGGCCCTTGAGGCCCTCGGAGGGCTTGGGCGTGCCCGGCTGCTCGAACTGCATCTTGGCGCGGTCGGCAGCGGTCAGCCACTTCTGCTCGACCATTTTGTCGAGCACGTAGTTCCAGCGGGCCGTGGCGTTGCGCTTGCCGGCGTCGGTGGCCTGCGCCCAGTCGTACTGGCTCGGCGCCTGGAGCAGGGCGGCGAGGTACGCGCCCTCCTGCAGGTTCAGCTTGTCGACGTCCTTGTTGTAGTAGGCGCGGGAGGCGGCCTGGATGCCGTAGGCGCCGCGGCCGTAGTAGCTGGTGTTGAGGTAGCCCTCGAGGATCTGGTCCTTGCTGAACTTGTCCTGGACCTTGAGGGAGATGAACATCTCCTTCACCTTGCGGGTGACGGTCTGCCGCTGGTCCAGGTAGTAGTTCTTGACGTACTGCTGGGTGATCGTCGAACCACCCTGCTTGCCGCGGCCCATCAGCGTGTTGATGATGCCGCGCGCCGTGCCCTGGATGTCGACTCCGGGGTCGGTGTAGAAGTTCTTGTTCTCAGCGGCGACGACAGCCTGCTGGATGTTCTTGGGGATCTTCGAGAGCGGGACTTCCTCGCGGTTGACCTCGCCGATCCGTGCGATCGTCTTGCCGTCGCTCGACTTGTAGATGTTGCTCTGCAGCTTGGCCGCCGCATTGCCGTCACCGGGCACGTCCACATAGAGGTAGAGCGCCACGAAGGAGCCCACGCCGAGGGCTATCAGTGCTCCGACGTAGGCGAGCAGCATCTTCCAGGTGAAGAAGCGGCGTATGCCCGTCTTCCTGGGCTTCCCGCCACCCCTGCCGGGGCGACTGCCCTTCTTCTGCGCGCGTCGCGCGTCCGCTCGGCCCATCTCTCCCGTCGCTCCAGTCCGTCCGCCCCCAACCCAGCTCATGAAGCTAACACCGCATCTGCCACCAAACGCCCATCCATCACGGCAATGACGGACGTGACATATAGCACCCCGGGTGGCGGAACCCGGAACGGCGTACTAGCGGCAAACCGTACAGGGCCTTAATGTGTTATCACTTTGCTAGACACCGAGAGAGCGTGCGGCCGACCACCGCACGCCGACGAAGCGGGGGTACGTCCATGTCGGACGCCACGGCAAAGATCGACATCAAGGAAGTTCCGGCCCGGGACATCGGGGGCGGTCTCGCCCTGCTGCTGGGGCTGGTGGGGCTGCTCGTCGGCGTGGGCGGCGTCATCGTCGGCGCGGGCTTCGGCGCCGACGGGAACAAGGGGGCCGCGGCCGCGCTCATCGTCTGCGGCATCGTCGTCGGCCTGGCCTCGATCATCGCGATGTCCGGGCTGAACACCGTCGCCCCGGGCGAGGCCCGCGTCGTCCAGCTCTTCGGCCGCTACCGGGGCACCATCCGCACCGAGGGCCTGCGCTGGGTGAACCCGTTCACCAGCCGCTCGAAGATCTCCACCCGGGTGCGCAACCACGAGACGGCCGTACTGAAGGTGAACGACGCCTACGGCAACCCGATCGAGCTCGCGGCGGTCGTCGTCTGGCAGGTCGAGGACACCGCGCAGGCCGTGTTCGCGGTGGACGACTTCCAGGAGTTCGTCGCCGTCCAGACCGAGGCCGCCGTGCGGCACATCGCCATCGAGTACCCCTATGACGCGCACGAGGAGGACGCGCTCTCGCTGCGCGGCAACGCCGAGGAAATCACCGAGAAGCTCGCGATCGAGCTGCACGCCCGCGTCGAGGCCGCCGGCGTCCACATCATCGAGTCCCGCTTCACGCACCTCGCCTACGCCCCCGAGATCGCCTCGGCGATGCTCCAGCGCCAGCAGGCGGGCGCGATCGTCGCCGCCCGCCAGCAGATCGTGGAGGGCGCGGTCGGCATGGTCGAGCAGGCGCTGGCCCGGATCAGCGAGCAGGGCATCGTCGAGCTGGACGAGGAGCGGAAGGCGGCCATGGTCAGCAACCTGATGGTGGTGCTGTGCGGCGACCGGGCCGCACAGCCCGTCCTCAACACCGGCACGCTCTACCAGTGACGGAGGACTCGGCAGCCGGATCCGGGAAGCCGCGGCAGCGCAAGCAGGTGCTGCTGCGGCTCGACCCGTCGGTGCATGACGCGTTGGCCCGGTGGGCGGGCGAGGAGTTGCGCAGCACGAATGCGCAGATCGAGTTCCTGTTGCGGAAGGCCTTGGCCGACGCCGGGCGGCTCCCCAAGGAAGTCGGTGCGATGCGCAAACGGGGGCGGCCGCCGAAGTCTGCCGACGGTGCCTAGCTGCGGGCCGTCTTTGGTTGCTCGCGCCCACGCGGCGGAGCCGCAAATCGAAACAGCCCCGCGCCCCTTCGGGCGCTATACATCCCATGTATACACACCATGTAC
Source organism: Streptoverticillium reticulum (assembly GCF_047456005.1). Lineage (NCBI taxonomy): Bacteria > Bacillati > Actinomycetota > Actinomycetes > Kitasatosporales > Streptomycetaceae > Streptomyces > Streptoverticillium reticulum. The sequence continues at coordinate 3,192,269 of NZ_CP179755.1, forward strand.
TGTGTCCCACATGTCCATAGGTCACACCCTCCTCGCCCTCCTGGAGTCCGGTCCGCGGCACGGTTACGACCTCAAGCGGACCTTCGACGAGCACTTCGGCCACGACCGGCCGCTGCACTACGGGCAGGTCTACGCGACCATGTCCCGGCTGCTGAAGAACGGTCTCGTCGAGGTCGACGGCATCGAGCACGGCGGGGGCCCGGACCGCAAGCGCTACGCGATCACCGACGCCGGTATCACCGACGTCGCCCAGTGGCTGGCGCAGCCGGAGAAGCCCGAGCCCTACCTCCAGTCGACCCTCTACACCAAGGTCGTCCTCGCCCTGCTCACCGGACGCGACGCCGGCGACCTGCTGGACGCCCAGCGCTCGGAGCACCTGCGCCTGATGCGCGACCTCACCCAGCGCAAGCGCGACGGCGACCTGGCCGACCAGCTCATCTGCGACCACGCGCTCTTCCACCTCGAAGCCGACCTGCGATGGCTGGAACTGACCGCCGCCCGTCTCGACCAGCTCGCGAAGGCGGTGCGCGCATGACCCCCGACGGCTCCCTGATATCCGCCGCCGGCCTGCGCAAGGCCTACGGACCCACCACCGCCCTGGACGGTGCGGACTTCTCCATCCACGCCGGCGAGGTCGTCGCCGTCATGGGCCCCTCCGGCTCCGGCAAGTCCACCCTCCTGCACTGCCTGGCCGGCATCGTGCGCCCCGACGCGGGCACCGTCCACTACGACGGGCGCGACCTGGCCGCCATGTCCGACGGCGAGCGCAGCGCCCTGCGCCGCCGCGAGTTCGGCTTCGTCTTCCAGTTCGGCCAGCTCGTCCCCGAGCTGACCTGCCTGGAGAACGCCGCCCTGCCGCTGCGCCTGACCGGCCACAAGCGCAAGGACGCCGAGGCCCGCGCCCTGCGGTGGCTGGAGCGTCTGGAGGTCGCAGACGTGCGCCACCACCGCCCCGGCCAGGTCTCCGGCGGCCAGGGCCAGCGCGTCGCGGTCGCCCGTGCGCTGGTCGGCGAGCCCCGCGTCGTCTTCGCCGACGAGCCCACGGGCGCGCTCGACTCCCTCAACGGCGAGCGCGTCATGCAGCTGCTCACCGACTCCGCCCGCGAGACCCGCGCCGCCGTCGTCCTCGTCACCCACGAGGCACGCGTGGCCGCGTACTCCGACCGCGAGGTCGTCGTCCGCGACGGCACCGCGCGCGACATGGCAGGGATGTATGACGCCGCCTGAGCCCGGAACGACCAAGATCACGGCAGGCCCCACCGGCGTGGCGGCCTGGGTCCGCGACCTGGCCATGGGCATCCGGTTCGCCGTCACCGGCGGCCGCGAGGCCTGGCTGCGCACCGCGCTGACCGCGGTCGGCGTGGGGCTCGGCGTGGCCCTGCTGATGATCGCCGCGTCCGTGCCGCACATGATGTCCGAGCGCCACCAGCGCAGCGCCGCCCGCGCGGTCGACAGCCCCGAGATGTTCTTCGACAAGCGGCCGGCGCACGAACTCAAGCCCGGCAGCGGCACGTTCCTGTACAAGACCGCGGACACCGACTACCACGACAAGCCCGTCCAGGGCGCAGTGCTGCAGGCCGACGGGCCCGAGGCCCCCGCCCCTCCGGGCGTGCAGGCCATGCCCCGGCCCGGCGAGATGGTGGTCTCCCCCGCGCTCGACGAGCTGTTGCGCTCCGACGGCGGAAAGCTGCTGCGCGAGCGGTTCGAGGGCTACCGGACCGTCGGCACCATCGCCCCCTCGGGACTCGTCGGCCCCAGCGAGCTCTTCTACTACGCGGGCAGCGACAAGCTGGCGCCGGGCCACGGGACCATCCGCGTCGACGGTTACGGCTACGAGGAACCGGACATCCCGCTGGACGCCGCAATCGTCCTGCTCGTGATCGTCGTGTGCGTCGTGCTGCTGATGCCGATCGCTATCTTCATCACCACCGCCGTACGCTTCGGCGGCGAACGGCGCGATCAACGGCTCGCCGCGCTGCGGCTCGTGGGCGCCGACGCGCGGATGACCCGGCGCGTCGCGGCGGGCGAGGCACTGGGCGGTGCGCTGTTCGGACTGTCGGTCGGTGCCGGACTCTTCCTGTTCCTGCGGGAGTTCGCGACGTACCTCACGATCCGGGACAGCAGCGTCTTCCCCTCCGACATCGTCCCCGAGCCCTGGATCGCGGCGACGATCGCCGTGGCCGTGCCCGTGTGCGCCGTGATCGTGACGCTGTTCGCGCTGCGCCGCATCGCCATCGAGCCGCTGGGCATCGTGCGCAACACGGTCGCCCGGCGCCGCCGGCTGTGGTGGCGGCTGCTGATCCCCGCAGCGGGCGTCGCACTGCTCGTGCCGCTCTTCCGCAAGGCCCCCGGCTATGCGATGCACTCGGTACCGCTCGACACGTACCAGATCGCCGCCGGTGCGGTCCTGCTGCTGATCGGTGTGACGACGCTGCTGCCCTGGGCGGTGGAGATCTGCGTGTCCCGCTTCCGCGGCGGCCCGCTGCCCTGGCAACTGGCGGCCCGGCGACTGCAGTTCAACAGCGGCCCGGCGGCGCGCGCGGTCAGCGGCATCACGGTGGCCGTGGCCGGGGCGATCGCGGTGCAGATGCTCTTCGCCGGAGTGCAGAACGACTACCTGAAGTCCGACGGTCACGATCCGAGCCACTTCCAGGTACGGGCCTCGTACCGCCCCGGAACCGCCGAGGAGACCAGCGCCTGGACCGAGCGGTTCCGCGCCACCAAGGGCGTGGAGGCGGTGAACGGTTACGTGGAGCGCTACGCCGACAAGCCGGGCGACGCCGACGCGGTCACCACGATCCGCGTCGGGGACTGCGCCACGCTGCAGCGGATGGCGCACATCGACTCCTGTCGCGACGGCGACGTCTTCGTGGCCCAGGAGCCGGGCGGCGACGTCGACACGGAGCACCGCTTCGCGCCCGGCACCCGGCTGACGACGAAGGAGTACAGCGCCCCGTCCGGGCAGAAGGCGCGCCAGTACGACTGGACGGTCCCCGCCTCGGCCCGTGTCGTGACGACGCGGCCGGACCCGGCCGGCGACCACCCCTTCGGCATCCTGGCCACGCCCTCGGCCATCGACGTCGCGAAGATCCCGGACGCGACGACGACGTTCGTGGCGCAGGTGAAGAAGGGCGACCTGGACGCGATCGAGGAGTTCCGGAACACGGCGGCCCACATCGACCCGTCGATGCGGGTGTGGCGCATGGGCGGCGTGGTGAAGGACAACCACTACGCAACGGTCGAGAAGGGCCTGCTCATCGGCGCAGTGGCGACGCTCGCCCTGATCGCGGCCAGCATGGCCGTGACAACGGCCGAGCAACTGCGCGAGCGCAAGCGGCTGTTGTCGGTGCTCGTCGCGTTCGGCACGCGACGCTCGACGCTGGGCTGGTCGGTGCTGTGGCAGACGGCCGTGCCGGTGGTGCTCGGCATGGCTCTGGCGGTGGGCGGCGGCCTCGGCATGGGCTGGGCCATGCTGCGCCTGCTGCACAAGAGCGTCCAGGACTGGTGGTCCTTCGCACCGGTGGCCGGCACGGGGGCGGCGGTGATCCTGGCGGTGACGGTGCTGGGGCTGGTGCCGCTGTGGCGCATGATGCGGGCGGACGGCTTGCGGTCGGAGTGACTGTTGTTCGGCCCGGCTCCGGGGGCGGAGCCGGGCCGAACCCTCGTATGGGTGAACGTGTGCGCGCGGGGCGGGGGCGGGCTGTCCGGCCTACGATGATGTTCTCGACACCGGACGCCAGGAGGCACTCCATGTCCGCCGCAGCAGTAGAGCGCAACTACTACCACTTCGAGGAAGAGCGTTCGCTCCTCGAAGCCGCCGAGGAGATCTCCGAGAAGCTCCCCGGCTACCGTGTCGAGATCCTCGGGGGAGAGATCACCGTGGCCCCACCTGCAGACGCAGCCCACGCGAAGGCACTGACCAAAGTCATGGCGCCTCTCATTGCTGCTGGGCTGGACGGCGAAGAGTCCAATGTGCTCCAGGCCATCGGCCTCTGGCTCCCCACGGGCGAAGAGGACTTCGCAATCCCCGACATCTCCGTTGTCGACGCGGACGTCGAAGACCACCTGATCAAGTACAACAGCTACGACCCGGCCGTCTTCCGCATGGTTCTCGAGGTCACCTCTTCCAACTACAGAACGGACCTGCGGACCAAGGTCGCGCTGTACGCCGAAGCGGGCATCCCCGTATACGTCATCGTGGACCGCCACCACCAGCGCGTACATGTCCTGACCGACCCGCGCAACGGCGCATACGAACACGCCGTCCACGCACCGGGGACCACCTTCACCCTCCCCGCCTCCATCGGGGCCGAGGTCGAACTTTCCGTGGACAAACTCCTCCAGCTCAAGCCCGCCAACCCCGACAGCTGACGCTCAGCCGTTCAGGACCCGCACCGGCAACTTTCCCATCGCCTCCCGCAACGCATCCGCGAACTCCTCGAACTCCGCCTGCCGCGCAGCCCCCGACCGCATCGCCAGCGCAATCCGCCGCGACGGTGCCGGATCGGCGAAGCAGCCCGTGGCGAGCTGGTCGTTGCGTCCCGTCTCCACGCGGAGCGCCGTCCGCGGCAGCAGCGTCGTCCCGAGGCCCCCGCCCACCAGCTGCACCAGTGTCGACAGCCCGGCCGCGCTGGTCGTGGCCAGCGCGCCCTCCGTCCGGCCCGCCTCCCGGCACACGTCGAGCGCCTGGTCGCGCAGGCAGTGCCCCTCGTCCAGGAGCAGCAGGTCCAGCTCCCGCAGGGCGCTGCGCGGAATGTCCTCGCGCCCGGCCAGCCAGTGGTCGTTCGGCATGACGAGCACGAAGTCCTCGTCGAAGAGGGGGAGTTCGGTGACGCCCGGCGCCCCCAGCGGGACCGCGAGCAGCAGCAGGTCCAGCCGGCCCTGTGTCAGGCCGTCCAGCAGTGACGCCGTCTGCTCCTCGTGGACCTGGAGGTCGAGGTCCGGGTAGCGGTCGTGCACCAGCCGCAGCACCGTCGGCAGCAGGTACGGCGCCACCGTCGGGATCACCCCGAGCCGCAGCACGCCCGTGAAGGGCGCCCGCGCCGCGTCCGCCTCCTCCAGGAAGGAGCCCACCGCGTCGAGGACCGTGCGCGCCCGCGCCGCCAGCCGCTCACCCGCGGGACTGAGCAGCACCTTCCTCGTCGTACGCTCGAGAAGCTGAATCCCCAGGGATTCCTCCAGCGCCGAGACCGCCCCCGAGAGCGCCGGCTGGCTCATGCCGATCGCCGTCGCCGCATCGCGGAAGTGCAGGTGCTCGGCAACCGCGACGAACGCCCGCAGCTGCGCAAGGCTCGGCTGCCGGGGGCGCGCCGGAGCGACCTTCGCCTGCCCGGCACCTATGTCCACCACCACTGATAACCACCTCCGATCAACACGACCCAGTCTAGCTATTTCCGCTATCAATGCCTCCTGTGGCACTGTGGGAGCCGTCCAACCCGCAACCCGCAGGAAACTTCTCCACCAGGGGTTTCCTCCGCTGCAAGGAGAGCCCGTGCTCACTGTCGGTGACAAGTTCCCCGAGTTCGACCTGACCGCCTGTGTCTCGCTCGAGAGCGGCAAGGAGTTCGAGCAGATCGACCACAAGTCCCACGAGGGCAAGTGGAAGGTCGTCTTCTTCTGGCCGAAGGACTTCACCTTCGTCTGCCCGACCGAGATCGCCGCGTTCGGCCAGCTGAACGACGAGTTCGCCGACCGTGACGCCCAGATCCTCGGTGTCTCCGGCGACTCCGAGTTCGTCCACCACGCCTGGCGCAAGGACCACAAGGACCTGCGCGACCTGCCCTTCCCGATGCTGGCCGACGCCAAGCACGAGCTGATGCAGGCCTGCGGCGTCGAGGGTGAGGACGGCTACGCCCAGCGCGCGGTCTTCGTCGTGGACCCCAACAACGAGATCCAGTTCGTCATGGTGACCGCCGGTTCCGTCGGCCGTAACCCCAAGGAGGTCCTGCGGGTCCTCGACGCGCTGCAGACGGACGAGCTGTGCCCCTGCAACTGGAGCAAGGGCGAGGAGACCCTCGACGCCGCCGCCCTGCTCGCGGGCTGACCGCCATGGCGCTCGACGAGCTGAAGTCCGCCGTTCCGGACTACGCCAAGGACCTGAAGCTGAACCTCGGCTCGGTCATCGGCAACTCCGACCTTCCGCAGCAGCAGCTGTGGGGCACCGTCCTCGCCTGCGCGATCGCGACCCGTTCGCCGATCGTGCTGCGCGAGCTGGAGCCGCAGGCCAAGGAGAACCTGTCGCCGGAGGCGTACACCGCCGCCAAGGCCGCTGCCGCGATCATGGCGATGAACAACGTCTACTACCGCACCCGGCACCTGCTGTCGGACCCGGAGTACGGCAACCTGCGCGCCGGTCTGCGGATGAACGTCATCGGCAACCCGGGCGTGGAGAAGGTCGACTTCGAGCTGTGGTCGCTGGCCGTCTCCGCGATCAACGGCTGCGGCATGTGCCTCGACTCCCACGAGCAGGTGCTGCGCAAGGCCGGGGTCTCTCGCGAGACGATCCAGGAGGCGTTCAAGATCGCCTCTGTCCTGCAGGCCGTTGGTGCCACGCTGGACGCCGAAGCCGTTCTCACTGCGTGAGGCTTTGACGCAAAAAGGCCCCGCCGATTCGTCGGCGGGGCCTTTTTGCGTTGCGAATGCGCCCCGCGAGGGGCGCGGGGAACTGCGCGATCAGCCACGACGCGCCCGCAGACGAAGTACCCGGGGCTTCGCCCCGGACCCGAGGCAGTGCGTCGGCTGCAGGCCGTCGGTGGCTGGTCGCGCAGTTCCCCGCGCCCCTTACGGGGCGCTGCGCGTCAGCGCGGACCCGGGACTCGTCCCGCCCCCGGCTCCGGCGCCGCCGGCTCCGCCGACGCCTTCGCGTATTCGCGCAGGTAGCCCACCACCGAGTTGATCACCGCCACCAGCGGGACCGCCACGACCGCGCCGCCGATGCCGGCGATCATCGAGCCGCAGGCGACGGAGAGGATCACCGCCAGCGGGTGGACGCGCACCGCGCGGCCGAGGATGAACGGCTGCAGCACGTGGCTCTCGATCTGCATCACCGCGAGGACGACCGCCAGCACCATCGCCGCCGTGAAGACGTCCTTGGTCACCAGCGCCACGATCACCGCCAGCGCACCGGAGGCCAGCGCGCCGACGAGCGGGATGAAGGCGAACAGGAAGATGAAGACGGCCAGCGGCACCGCCATCGGCACGTCGAGGAAGAACAGCCCCATGCCGATGAAGATCGCGTCGATCAGGGCCACTATCACCGTGCCCCGCACGTACGCGGTCAGCGTGGCCCACGCCCGCGGGCCGGCGCCCGCGACGCCCTCGCGGGCGGCGCTCGGCACCAGCTTCAGCAGCCACTCCCAGATGCGCCGGCCGTCGTAGAGCAGGAACAGCGTGCTGAACATGGCCAGCAGGATGCCGGTCAGCACCTCGATGACGACCTGGACGCCCTCTATGCCCGCCGAGGTGATGTCCTTGGTGTTGGTGCCGATCGCCTGGCTGAGGTTGTCGGCGATGTTGTTGATCTGCGTCTGGGTGACGTGGAACGGGCTGTTCAGCAGCCAGCGCTTGAGTTCCTTGATGCCGTGCTGGACCTGTGTGGTCAGGTCGTCCAGGTGGTCCGTCACCTGCCACACCACGAACCAACCGACCAGGCCCATCACGATGAAGCCGGAGATGAAGGTCATCGCCGTGGCGAGGCCGCGCGGCACGCCGTGCGCCTTGAGCCAGGCGACGGTGGGCTGCAGCAGCGCCGTGATCAGCAGGCCCACGACGAAGGCCAGCACCACCAGCTGGACCGCGCTGATCACCTGCATCAGCACCCACAGCGTGCCCGCCAGGAGCAGCAGCCGCCAGCTGGCCTCGGCGGCGACGCGTACGCCCCACGGCACCGCGGCCACCGGGTCCGGCCGCGACGGCACGGCCGGCGCATAACTGGGCGGCGGGGGCACGTGGTCGGCGGCCTGCTCGGCGGCCGGTCCGGCGGTCGGTCCGGCGGCCGGCTCCGGCGTCGCGACGGCCGGTTCGGGGGCCGCGGCAGGGTCCGCGGCCGGGGCAGGTGCGGGCGACGGCTCGGCAACGGCGGCCTTGCGCTCGTCGAGTTTCTCGGCGAGCCGCGTCAGGCCCGCTCCCAAGCCGCCGACCCACTGTGGCAATCTGGACATTTCTCTTCCTCTACCCCACTCCCCCGTGGCCATCCGCCCCGACGTTACCCGGGCCACCGCTCCGCGGCCGAAACGATCCGTCGTTGAAGACACCACAGGCCCCCGACCTGGTTGAGGTCGAGGGCCTGGAAAGTGGAGATATAAGGCGGGCCGTGGCCTAGTACCAGCCGTTGGCCTGGTGGAACGTCCACGCGGAGCAGGGGCTGCCGTAGCGCTCGTTCATGTAGCTGAGGCCCCACTTGATCTGGGTGGCCGGGTTGGTGCGCCAGTCGTCGCCGGCGGACGACATCTTGGAGCCGGGCAGCGCCTGGACCAGACCGTAGGCGCCGGAGGAGGAGTTGACGGCCGTGTAGTTCCAGGTGCTCTCTTCGTTCACGATGTTGCTGAAGCACTGGAACTGGTCACCGGGGACCATCTGCCGGGCGATCGCCTGGACGTCGGAGACGGAGTACGAGCCCTTGACCGCGAAGTCCGAGGCGTCACGCGCCGCGGAGCGGCTGGCGACCTGGTCCTTCTCGCGCTCCTTGGCGGCCTTCTCCTCGGCCTCCTTCTTCGCCGCGTCGTCGGCCGCCTGCTTCTTCGCGGTGGCGTCCTCGGCGGCCTGCTTGCGCGCGGCCTCCTCGACGTCCTTCTTCGCTGCGGTGTCGGCGGCGTCGGCCTGGGTGTCGGCCTGCTGCGTCAGGGAAGCGGTCTGCGCCTGGACGTTCTGTCCGACGGGGATTTCCGCGAGGAGCGTCGTGTCGGCTGCGGTGGCCTCGACCCGGTCGGTCGTCGCGCCCTGATCGTTGCCCGCTGCGACGCCCACGACGGCGCCAACGGTGGTGACCGCGGTGGCGGATGCCACGGCGAATCCCCGGACCGAAATCCGGCTCACACGGTTTCCTTCCAGCAGCACCCGCATCGGTGACCTCGCGGGCGCAATCGTGCCCCTGGCGCTGGCCTCCGTCAGGCGCGGCCCCCAAGAAGCAGGAGCCGGCTGGTCACTGGAGGCACGGACCCGGTGGGCCCTCCCGCGAAGGAGGTCCGCATGATGCTCGGGCGGCATACGGCGACGCTGTTCAGTTTGTGTTACACACCGCCCCCTGAGGGGCTCAAGTGCCGTATGCGGGGCCTGACAGGACTGAGACTCTGCCCGAACGACACGCCCGTAGGCAATTCACGGGTACGTGGGAAAGCTCACACCCTGTTTACTCCTGGGGTTTTGCGGAAAGTTCGGCACCCGGCAACAGCGCGCGGCTAAGCTTCTCGGCTTTGCCGCGCACTGTGCACAGCGGAGGTTGAGCCCTTCTCAGGCGAACCGGCCTAGATGCGGCCGTCCTCCAGCATTTCGGTCACCAGTGCCGCAATCGGCGAACGCTCCGAACGCGTCAGCGTCACATGGGAGAAGAGGGGGTGGCCCTTCAGCCGCTCCACTACGGCGACCACGCCGTCGTAGCGCCCGACGCGGAGGTTGTCGCGCTGCGCCACGTCATGGGTCAGCACCACACGGGAGTTGGCCCCGATCCTCGACAAAACGGTCAGAAGAACGTTCCGTTCGAGCGATTGCGCCTCGTCCACGATGACAAACGCATCGTGCAGCGAACGTCCGCGGATGTGGGTGAGCGGCAGCACCTCCAGCATGCCGCGCCCGACCACCTCCTCGATCACCTCGGCGGTGGTCACCGCCGACAGGGTGTCGAAGACCGCCTGGGCCCACGGGCTCATCTTCTCCGCCTCGCTGCCCGGCAGATAACCCAGCTCCTGGCCGCCCACCGCGTACAGCGGCCGGAAGACCATCACCTTGCGGTGCTGCCGCCGCTCCAGGACGGCCTCCAGCCCGGCGCACAGCGCCAGCGCCGACTTGCCCGTGCCGGCCCGGCCGCCCATCGAGACGATGCCGATCTCCTGGTCCAGCAGCAGGTCCAGCGCGATGCGCTGTTCGGCGCTGCGGCCGTGGATCCCGAAGGCCTCCCGGTCACCGCGCACCAGCCGCACCGAACCGTCCGCCGTGACCCGGCCCAGCGCCTTGCCCCGCTCGGACTGCAGCACCAGACCGGTGTGCACGGGCAGTTCGGCGGCCTCGGGAACGTACACCCGCTCCTCGGCGAAGAGTTCGTCGACCTGCCCGGCCGTGACGGCCAGCTCCGCCATGCCCGTCCAGCCCGAGTCCGTGACGGCCCACTCCGCCCGGTACTCCTCGGCCAGCAGCCCCACCGCGGACGCCTTGATGCGCAGCGGGAGGTCCTTCGAGACGACGGTGACGTCGTAGCCCTCGGCCTGGAGGTTCCGGGCGACCGCGAGGATGCGCGAGTCGTTGTCGCCGAGGCGGAATCCGGCCGGCAGTATGCCCGTGTCCGAGTGGTTGAGCTCGACCCGCAGCGTCCCGCCCAGCTCGCCGATCGGGATCGGCGCGTCGAGCCGGCCGAACTGCACGCGGTACTCGTCGAGCAGGCGCAGCGCCTTGCGGGCGAAGTAGCCCAGCTCGGGGTGATGCCTCTTGGCCTCCAACTCCGTGACCACCACGACGGGAAGCACGACCTCGTGCTCCTCGAAGCGGCACATGGCTCCTGGGTCGGCCAGCAGGACGCTGGTGTCGAGGACATAGGTGCGCCGGTCGTTCTCACGGCGCTTCTTGCTGGTCACCACGGGTGGACGAACCCCCTCGGAAGAGGTCGGGGCGCGACGGTGTCGCGGGGAGCGGTCCGGGAGCCTGCCGTGCGGGGAGCCGGACGCCGGCCCTCCGCGCCGACCGTGCGGCGGCCCCATGGGCCCGCGGGATCCACTCGGCTTCGCCGGATCCGCATCCTGCTGCGCACGGTCGTCGTCTGGTGCAAAAAGGCCTCCCGGGCGGGCGGCCCCATGCCGCCCGCTGGCAGAGCGACGGCTCTATGACCGGCCGTCGGCCTGGAGGGGATATTCCCGCTGTGCCGGGAGACCATGCAACGGCATATGCGACTCACAGGTGAACGGTTGGTCCGTCAGGGGCCGTAGCCCACTGGTCACCTGTGCCTACGTGCGGGTCGTTTGTGGTTACTTGCGCTTTCGGGGCGCTCAGAACCCGTAACGCCGGTGTCGCGCCGCATAGTCGCGAAGTGCGCGCAGGAAGTCGACCTTTCGGAAGGCAGGCCAGAAGACTTCGCAGAAGTAGTACTCGGAGTGCGCGCTCTGCCAGAGCATGAAACCGGACAGACGCTGTTCGCCGCTGGTGCGGATGATGAGGTCCGGGTCGGGCTGGCCGCGCGTGTAGAGGTGCTTGGTGATGTGCTCGACGTCGACCGTCTCGGCCAGCTCCTCGAAAGAGCTGCCCTTCTCCGCGGCTTCCAGGATCAGCGAGCGCACCGCGTCGGCGATCTCCTGCCGGCCGCCGTAGCCGACGGCCACGTTGACCACTATTCCGTCGACGCCGATCGTGTCCTGCTGGGCCTCTTTCAGGACGGACTGGGTCCGGGCCGGCAGCAGATCGAGGGTGCCCACGTGGTGCACGCGCCAGCGGCCGTCGGCCGCCAGGCCGCGCACCGTGTTCTCGATGATCGTGAGCAGCGGGTTGAGCTCCTCCGCGGGCCGGTCCAGGTTGTCCGTGGACAGCATCCAGAGGGTGACGACCTCGACGTCCGTCTCGGCGCACCAGCCGAGCAGCTCGGAGATCTTGTCGGCGCCGGCCTGGTGGCCCTGCATCGTCGTGCGGCCGTCGGCGCGCGCCCAGCGACGGTTGCCGTCGAGGATGACGCCGATGTGCTTGGGCACCTGGGCGTGGTCGAGGCGGCCCTCCACCCGGCGTGCGTAAAGCCTGTACACCAGGTCGCGCAACTTCACGTCTTCCAGCCCCTCCATGCTCGGCGGTCGCCCCGAAGGCGCCACCCTACTGCCAGCGTGTCGCGTGCACCCAACTCGGCCCGTCACAGGACCGTGATAGGCAGATGGCCATGACCGATCCCTTGCTGTACCGAGCTGCCGAGACGCGCTACGACGCCATGGAGTACCGGCGTACGGGCCGCAGCGGCCTCAAACTGCCGACCGTCTCTCTGGGACTGTGGCACAACTTCGGCGACGACCGCACCCTCGACTCGCAGCGGGCCATTCTCCGCCGGGCCTTCGACCTCGGGGTCACCCATTTCGATCTGGCCAACAACTACGGCCCGCCGCCCGGTTCCGCCGAACTGAACTTCGGCAAGCTGTTCGCCCAGGACTTCCGGCCCTACCGCGACGAGCTGGTCCTCTCCACCAAGGCCGGGTATCTGATGCACCCCGGCCCGTACGGCGAGTGGGGCTCGCGGAAGTACCTGCTGTCGTCACTCGACGCATCCCTGCGCCGGATGGGTGTCGACTACGTCGACATCTTCTATTCGCACCGATTCGACCCGCAGACGCCGCTGGAGGAGACGATGGGCGCCCTGGCGTCCGCCGTGCACCAGGGCAAGGCGCTGTACGCGGGCGTCTCGTCCTACAACGCGGAGCAGACGCGCGAAGCGGCCCGGCTGCTGCGCGAGATGGGCGTACCGGCCCTCATCCACCAGCCGTCCTACTCCATGATCAACCGCTGGACGGAGGAGGACGCCCTGCTGGACGCCCTGGAGGAGGAGGGCATGGGGTGCATCGCCTTCGCCCCGCTCGCCCAGGGCCTGCTCACGGACAAGTACCTGCACGGCGTCCCGGAGGGCTCGCGCGCCTCCCGGGGCACCTCGCTGGACGCGGGGCTGCTCACCGAGGACGTCGTACGGCGGCTGCGCGGCCTGAACGACATCGCGCAGCGGCGCGGCCAGTCCCTCGCCCAGCTCGCCCTCGGCTGGGTGCTGCGGGACGAGCGCATGACCTCCGCGCTGATGGGCGCGTCCAGCGTGGCCCAGCTGGAGGCCAATGTCGCCGCGGTCGGTGCGCCGGAGCTGACCAAGGAGGAGCTGGCGGAGATCGAGGCGCTGGCCGTCAGCACGGAAGGCATCAATATCTGGGCGCGCCGCGGGTGAAGCCGCGGAGGAATACGGATCGTTTTCCGGATCCGCCGATTCCGGAAAGAGCTCCGTAACGGGCGATCGTCGCCCAAGGTCGCGCTCTTCCCTACAGAGAGTGACACGAGGGAAAGAAAACGGGCCGGTCCGTGGGGGGGATACGGACCGGCCCGAGGGGGGGTTTCCACCATAACCTTTCCCGGGCCTCTGTTTGTGCACCGATGAGGGTGACGGCGTGTGGCGAGCTGACCCGAAGCCACTTAGTTGATCTTGAACAGGCCTGTCGACAAAGCGGCTTCGGAACGCATAAGGCCAGCCAGCGCAGGGCATACACCGTATAACAGGTCAAGCGGTCTGATCCGGAGAACCGTCGCCGAAACTTTCCGGAATGTCTTCGAAAGTTTTCGGCGGATTGACGCGTCGCCGCCATTCGCGAGACTCCGCGCAACGCGTCGCCCCGGGACGGACACGCAGAGTGATCCCCTCTGGGCAATTTCCGATCACCGGATGCCCCGCACCTGATCGCCCCGCTCCGCCTCACACCGCTCCCGAACCTCCCGCGATCACCCCCGCCCAGGCGCCCGCGAGCAGGAACGGCCCGAACGGGATCGCCGCACCGCGGCCCGCCCGGCGCGTCACGAGCAGCGCCGAGCCGTAGAGCGAGCCCGACAGCAGCCCGGCGAGGGCACCGAGGACGACGGCCGGCCAGCCGTACCAGCCCAGGGCACAGCCGAGGGCCGCCGCCAGCTTCACGTCCCCGAAGCCCAGACCCGCGGGGTGCAGCAGGAAGAGCGCGCCGTACCCGCCGCCCAGCACCGCCCCGCCGAGCAGCGCACCGCGCCACGACCCGGCCGCCCCCGGTATCAGGGCGACGAGGCCCAGCCCCGCGGCCAGGCCCGCGGCCAGCGGCAGCGTCAGCACGTCCGGCAGCCGGTGCACCGACCGGTCGACCCCCGCGAGCAGCACCCCCACCGGCGCCGCCGCCAGCCACACCGCCAGCTCCGGCCGCGCACCCGTGCCCACGGCCAGCCCCGCGCACACCAGCGCCGTGACCACCGCCGGGACGGCCACCGGCACCCCGTACCCCTCGGCGCACACCCCGCACCGCGCCCGCCCGGCCCACCCGCCGACCGGATGCCCGCACGGCCCCCACGACCGCCATTCCGCACCGGGATCCACGCTCAGCCGGTACCGCGCGCGCGGCAGCAGCGCACCGGCCACCGCCCCGTACAGCACCGCGAGAACGATCAACACCGCCTCCATGCAACGAGATTACGGCGTGTGAGCAATCTTCGCCCGGGCCTGTGGATAACGTGGATAACCTGGGCGCATGACTGCCGAGCCCCAACTCGACGTGACAGAAGGGGCGTCCGGGATCCCGCTGGAGATCGCGGCGTCCTGGCGGGCCCGGACGCGCGGGCTGCTGGGCCGGACCGGGATCGACGGCGCACTGCTGCTCACCCCGGCCGGGAGCGTCCACACCTTCGGCATGCGCTTCGCCCTCGATGTCGCCTACCTGGACCGGGAGTTCACCGTGCTCGACGTGCGCCGGATGCCCCCGGGGCGGCTCGGCGCACCGCGGCTCCGGGCGCGCCACGTGCTGGAGGCCGAGGCGGGGGCGATGGCCCGGTGGGGGGTGCGGCCGGGGGTGCGTTTACGGATTCGCGCCCACCACGGCGCCCCGTAAGGGGCGCGGGGAACTGCGCGAGCAACCACGACGCTCCCGCAGTCGAGGTTCCCCCAGCTACCTCCCCCAGCTACCGCTGGGGGTACCCCCAGGAGGTGCCCCCAGGGGCTTCGCCCCGGACCCCTGGGGCAGTGCGTCGGCTGCAGGCCGTCGGTGGCTTGTCGCGCAGTTCCCCGCGCCCCTTACGGGGCGCAGCCCTAGCCCCGGCGCCGGGCCAGCAGGGTCCAGAGCCCCAGGCCCAGGAGCAGGGCCGTCCCCGTGCCGATCCCCGCGTAACCCACCATCCTCAGTGACTCGTTGCGCGGCCGGGCCCGTGCCGCCAGCGCCGTTCCGCCGACCCCGCCGTGCCCCTGCCCGGCGGAGCCCGACGGCCTGGGCGCGCCGGACACGTCCACCCGCAGCGTCACCGGGACGGCCTCCCCCTGCCCCGCCCTCGGGTTGACGCTGACCTGGAGGAACTGCCAGCCCGGCAGGGTGGTCGGGGCCGCGGCCAGGGAGAGCTCCGTCGGCGTGCCCTTGTAGCCCCCGGTCCTGTTCAGCACATGGCCGCGGACACCGTTGTTCAGCCCGAGGCGCACCCCGCTGACCGCGTAGGCGGTCCTGCCGCCCACGCCCCCGAACTCCGCGTCCGCGAAGAGCTGTTCGCCCTCGTCGACCGACACCCGGTAGAAGCGGGTCTCGCCGGGGCGGAGCGCATCCGTCCACACACCGTCGCGCACCTCGGCGGCGTCGTTGAACCCCGTGCCGCCCGTCACCTTCCGCGCCTCGCCCTCCGGCATCGGGTGCGCCGGCCCCGACGGCCGACCGCCCTGCGCCGTGGGCCCGTCCACCGGTTCCGCGGTCATGTACGCCAGCTCGACCGGCACCGGCGCCGGGTCGCCGCCCGCGGCGTCCCCGCGCTCCAGCACGAACCGGTACGTGCCCGCCGCCCGGCACGGCCCGCCCGCCTTCACCACGCGCTCCGCCGTGTCAGCGAGCGGATAGGGGCCGCCCTCCGACAGGAACGTGCGGTGCCGCGGCGTGCCGCACGGGGTGCCGTCCGCGGTCTGCAGCGAGACCGCGATGCCGTCGCGCAGGCCGAGCGCCGCGCCGGGGCGTGGCGCGGCCACCGCCGAGACGTAGGCGCTGGACTCCTTGTCCAGCGTCACCGCGTAGTACTTCTTCTCGCCGGGGGCGATGCTGTCCGTGTACGTGCCGGTGCCCGGCTTGAGTTGGGGGGCGTCGTCCGCCGTGGCCGCTCCGCGGACCGTCTGGGCGTCCGGTGCCATCGTGTATGCGGGGAGCTGGCCGCCTGGCGGTGCCGCCAGTGCGCCCATGACGGCCAGCCCGGCCAACCCGCCCCTCATCTTGCGCCTCCCTCGCACCGGACGGGTCCTATCCTGCCGGTTCCCCTACCGGGGTGGGGGCGGATTCGAGCGTTGTTCTACGGCTGCGGAGCGTCTATGGCTGGTCGCGCGGTTCCCAGCGCCCCTTACGGGGCCGGAGTGCCCCTCGGAAAACTGATCTCCACCCTGCGGTTCTTTCTGCGGCCCTCCTCCGTCGCGTTGTCCGCTATCGGGTAGTCCTCCCCGTAGCCGCGGATCTGGTAGCTCACCGCCGACGAGCCCAGCTGGTCGGCGAGTTGGCGCTGGACCGACAGGGCCCGTTCCTTGGAGAGGTCCACCCCGTGTTCGGGGGAGCCCAGGTTGTCCGTGAAACCGAAGATGCGGATGGTGGTGGCGTGCTGGCGGCGCGCCTCGTCGGCGATGGACTTGATGCGGGCGTCCGCCGCGCCTCCCAGGCCCGAGCTGTCCTTGCCGAAGAGGACCTCGGCCTGGACGGCGAAGGTCACGTCCGCGTTGGTGTCCTCGCGGCGCTCGGTGCCGCCGTTCGTCTCCACCACGGACTTGATGTCCAGGACGCGCCCGGGCGCCAGCTTCGCCCCCGGGCGGAGCTTGAGGCCGCGCGCGCCCGGGTCGGTCTTCACGGGAGGGGTGGTGTCGGCGGGGCTGCCGGGGCCGGTGTCGGCGTGTGCGGAGGAGACGGCCGCCGTACCGAGGAGGAGCGCGGCAACGACGGTGCCGCAGCGGACCCGCAGTGGTGTCGGCACGGTGCGCTCACCCCGAGAGCTTGATGTGGACGGACGGCATGGCCGGCAGCTGGAAGTCGACCTCCGTGACGGAGTCGGGGGGCGCGGGGAACTGCGCGAAGACCGGGCGGCTCTCGCCGGGGCGGATGTTGACCAGGCCCGTGGTGCACAGGCACTCGCCGTCGGTGTCCCGCAGCACGAGGTAGCGCTTGCGGCCCGCCTCGTCGATGAGCGAGGCGCCCGAGACCGACGACTGGGACTTCATCGCCGTCTCCTTGGACCGCCAGGTCAGCGGGGTGTACGGCTTCGAACCCCGGTTGATCACCGCCCCGTTGACGGTGACGAAGCCGCCCTTGTCCCGGGTCGCGGACGTGAGCGACACCACCACCCCGTCGGGGCCCTTGATCTCGCCGATCGACTCCGACGGCGCGTCCGACGCGGACCTGTTCCCGCTCGCGGGCCCCGACACCGGCCGGGCGGAGGACGCCGCGGCCGGGGACGCGTCCCCCTTTCCGCCGTCGCTCCCGCAGCCGGTCAGCGCCGCCAGGGATATCAGCAAGGCCGCCGACAGCGTCGCCCGCGCCCTGCATCTGCGGAACCTCTGCATGAATACGTTCCTTTGCTGGTCGTCGGTCACTTCGCGAGGTGGACGGTGAAGAGGTCCGCGGCCTTCACGACGGTGCCGGGGCGCTGCTGCCGGGGGTCGACGTCGAGCACCCTTCCGTCACAGGTCAGTTGCCCGGCCGCGGGGCCCGCCGCGCAGCGCGGTGCCACGACGGCCGTCGCCGTGGCCTTCGCGTGGAAGTGCTCGGTGCCCGGCACCACCGACCGGCCCACGGACGCGGCCGACACGACGGCGACCGTGAACGAGCCCGGCCGGTCGCCCTCCTCGCAGGCGACGGCCCGGCGGGCGCCGTTCGCGGCGGCGTACGAGGCTGCCGCCGCGCAGGCACGGGCGCCGTCGGCGCCGCGCCCGGCCAGCCAGTCCTGCCCGTCCGCGCCCGCGGCGAGCGCCGTCAGCAGGCCCGTGCGCAGCTGGTCGCGGTAGTCCTGCGCGGCCGCCAGCGCCGCCGCGTCGGCCGCCGTGCGGGCCCCGTTCCTGGCGGCGCCGGCCTGGCCCACGGCGAAGAAGGCCAGGGCCAGGAAGAGGAGGGCGGCCACCGCCGTGATGTAGAGGGGGAAGGCCTGCCCCGCATCGCCGCCCGGACCGCCGCCTAACCGGTGATCTTGGAGATCTGGTTGGTGATGGCTGTGGCGATCATGGTGCCGAAGTCGGTGGTCGTCAGCACCAGGATGATCGCGACGACCACGGCGATGATGCCCAGGTACTCGACCGAGGTCTGCCCCCGGTCGTCCCGGACCGCCCCGACCGTACGCATGCGCGTGCGCGTGCGCGCTAAGTGCTGCTTCCGCATCGTGCTCCCCTTCATCGGCGGTTTCCCCGGCGGTTCCGTTCACGGTGCCGTTCACGGCACGAGAAACGTACGCCGGAACGCCCGTCCCGGAACAGAGCACGCACCACCGTTCCCCCGTAAGGAACCGTGCGGACAAGGGGAGTTGGCGATCACGGTGCCGCATCCGCCTCACCCCGCTTCCGTCGGCGGGGAGCCCTCGCCCCGGCCGCCCCGCGCCGACTGTCCCACATCCGGTTGCAGGAGCGAAGGGTCTTCACACAACTCCGACGGTGCCGCCCGGGCGCGTTCGGAGCACGGGGCGGCGTGATGGGGCGAGGTGTGCTGCGAGGCGTGCGCGGATGCGCTGCCCTGAGGAGGCGGCTGCATGACGGGGGTCTCCCTTCTCGTCGTCCGCTCTCACCATCGGCGGGCCGGGCTCATCTGCCTCCCGTGACCGCGCCGAAATCCATGCCCGAGCCCAGGAAGAACCCTGCAATCAGCAGGATCATCGTGCCCGGGACCATGAACGTCGTGATGACCATGGTGGCCTTCGGCACCGCCCGCGCCGCCCGCCGCCGGGCCTGCTGGGCGTCGGTGCGGCGCATGTCGGCCGCGATGCCGATCAGCGTGTCGACGATGGGGGTGCCCAGCTCCTCGCCCTGCTGCAACGCCGTGACGAAGCGCGCCACTTGCTCGGAGTCGTTGCGCTTGCGCAGACCGTCGAAGGCCTGACGGCGGCTGACCCCCATGTCCATCTGGCGCAGGGTGATGCGCAGTTCGTCGGCCCACGGCCCCTCGTAGCGCTCCGCCACCCGGTCCAGCGCCTGCCGGAAGCCCAGGCCCGCGCCGACGACCACGGCGAGGACGTCCAGGAAGTCCGGCAGGGTGCGCTCGATCGCGTCCCTGCGCTCGCGGACGGCCGCCCAGATGCCGACCTCGATCCAGAACAGCCCGAACACCACCAGCAGCACCGCCAGCAACAGCTGCCCCTTGAGGGCCATCACCAGCGCGCCGCCGAAGCCCAGCATCCCGTACACCGCCCGCCGGGCCGCGTACCGGTCGACGGTGAGACCGCCCGGATTGCCCGCGCGGTCGATGCGCGTACGGACCCGCGCCACCCGCCTCTCGCCCATCATCCGCAGCACCAGCGGCGCATACCGCATGCCGAGGCGGTCCACCGCGGAGCCCATCGCCGTGGTGCGCGTCGCGCCGACCTCCAGCGCCAGCGCCAGGTCCGGCGGCAGCTTCGTCTCGCTGCGGCAGAGCGCGATGCCGTAGCAGACGCCCACCACGCCGGCCCCGGCCAGCAGCGCCAGCAGAAGTCCCGTCCCTGTTCCCGTCCCCATGCCCGTCCTCCCCTCCCCCGCCCTCAGACGTCGATCTTCGACATGCGGCGGATGAGGAAGAACCCGAGGCCGTACAGCCCGAACGCGGCGATCACAGCCGTCTGTCCGAGCCAGGACCCCGTCATCCGGCCGAGCGAGCCCGGCACGATGCGGTCCATCAGCAGCAGCGTGCCGACGCCCATCAGCGGGACGACGTACGCCGTCACCGTCACCTGCGACAACTGCGTACGCACCTCCCGCCGCGTCTCCTTGCGCTCCTCCAGCGTCACGGTGAGGTTGCGCAGCGAGCTGACGACCGTGCCGCCCGCGCGATTCGACAGCACCAACGTCGTCACGAGGACGACCAGTTCGCGGGACGGCAGCCGCTCGGCCAGTTCGCCCAGCGACTCCTCCACGGAGTGCCCGACCGAGAGCCGGTCCGCCACCTGCGCGAGCTCCTCGCCCGCGGGGGCCTCCATCTCCTCCGCCGCCATGCCCAGGGCCGTGCGCAGGGCCAGCCCGGCCTGCGTCGCATTGGCCAGGATCCGGGCGAGCTCGGGCAGCTGGCCGATGAACCTCTCGGTGCGCTTGCGCCGCTGCCAGCCCAGGAACGAGAAGGCCGCCCAGACACCGATCACCCCCGCCGGCGGGCCGAAGAACGGCGCGAGCGCCGCGGCCGCGACCAGCCACAGCCCGGCCGCGACGCCCACCGCGTACAGGGTGAACTCCCCCGCCGTGACGCGGAGTCCCGTCGCGGCGATGCGCAGCTCCAGCCGTCTCCCGTACCGGGTGGTGCGCAAGTACCGGTCGAGACCGGCGAGCCGGCGGGCCCGCCCGGTGCCGGACGACGCGCCGGCCGGGGTGTCGGAGAGCCGGTCCACGAGCGAGCGGTGCTGCGCCCGCCCGGCCGCGTACCCCCGGACGCCCGCGACGCCCAGGGCACCGGCCACGAGGGTGGTGCCGACGGTCAGCAGTGCCAGATTGTCCATGTGCGGCTACCTCTGCCTGGCCTCTCGGATCGTGAGCCCGCCGGGGAGCGCGGCGACGCCGAAGGCCGGCGGCACGGCCTCGTTCGCCAGCCGGAGCCGTTCCGCGGCGCGTTCGGGGAGCGGGAGGTGGGTGAAGCGGCCACGGACGACACGGTCCGGGCCGAGGGGTTCGGCGTCGAAACGGCAGACGGTGACGAGGCGGTGGCCGGAGCCGCCCCCGTTCCTGTCGCCGTCCAGGAGGGCGACCTCCGTGATGCGGCGGGTGCCGTCCGCGGTGCGGGTGAGCTGGACGATGCAGTCGACGGCGCTGTCGATCTGGTCGCGCAGCGCCTCGTAGGGGATGCGCACCTCGGACATGGACGCGAGGGTGCGCAGCCGCAGCAGCGCGTCCTCCGCGCTGTTGGCGTGCACGGTGGCCAGCGAGCCGTCGTGACCGGTGGACATGGCCTGGAGCATGTCGAGCGTCTCCCCGCCGCGCACCTCGCCGACGATGATCCGGTCGGGGCGCATGCGCAGGGAGTTGCGGACGAGGTCCCGGATGGTGATGCGGCCCTTGCCCTCGACGTTCGGCGGGCGCGACTCCAGGCGGATGACGTGCGGCTGCTGCAACTGCAGCTCGGCCGCGTCCTCGACGGTGATGATCCGCTCGCCCTCCGGGATCAGCCCCGACAGCGCGTTGAGCAGCGTCGTCTTGCCGGAGCCCGTCGGCCCGGAGACGACGAGGTTGAATGTGGCCCGGACGAGCGCGGACAGCAGGAGCAGCGTCTGCTCGTCGAGGGTCCCCAGGGCCGTCAGCTCCTGCAGGGTGTACGCGCGGGGGAAGCGGCGGATGGTGAGGGTGGGGCCGTTGAGCGCCAGCGGGGGAATGATCACGTTGACGCGCTCGCCGCTCGGCAGCCGGGCGTCGACCATCGGATGCGACTCGTCCACACGGCGGTTGACGGTCGAGACGATCCGCTCGATGGTCTGCATCAACTGCTCGGTGGAGGCGAACCGGACGGGGACGGCCTCGACGCGGCCGGCCCGCTCGACGAAGACCTGGTCCGGCCCGTTGACCATGATCTCGGTGACCGAGGGGTCCTCCAGCAGCGGCTCCAGGACGCCCAGCCCGAGGGCCTCGTCGACGACGCGGCGGATGAGCCGGTCCCGCTCCGCGGTGGAGAGGACCGGGCCCTCGCGGCTGATGATGTGCCCGAGGACGCGCTCCAGGCGGCTGCGGCGCTCGCCCGCGGCGAGCGAGGACATCTCGGCAAGGTCGATCTCCTCCAGCAGCCTGGCCCGGTAGACGGGCACCAGGTGCCCGGACTCGCGCCCGGCGTCCGGGACTTCGGGGGTGCCGATACGGGCCCGTAAGCTCATGGTCCGCCCTCCCCGGGGCAGGGCATGGTGGCGTGCCGGGTGACGTGAAAGCCGGTGCCGGGGAGGATCGCGGGGACCGTGACGGTGACGGTGGCGGTGACGTCCTGCCCCGGGCACCGTCCCGCGCTGACCGCGGCCCGGTCGCCGACCCACCCCGTCATCGCGCTGCGCGCGGCGGCCTCCGGCCAGGTGCGGGGCTCGTCGAGGGTGGCGGTACGGGCGGCGGCGCGGGCGCCGGTCGCCGCCTGCTGGGCGGCGAAGGCGGCCAGGCCCAGGGTGAGCGCGGCCAGCGCCACGGCGAGGAGGAGCGGGAGGAACCCGAGGAACTCGACGGAAACGGACCCGCGGTCGCGGGGGGTGTTGTTGCCCCTGACCCGCCCCTTCCCGTTTCTTGGGGGGCAAGCCCCCCAAACCCCCCGTTTCGGGGGCTCCGCCCCCGGACCCCCGCTCCGGGGGCTTCGCCCCCCGACCCCCCACCTCGGTTGCGGGCAATCGCTCCGCAGGGCTGGGGGCACCCCCAGCGGTAGCTGGGGGAGGGTGGGCACAACCCGGACCACCGGCCTGCACCACCCCGCGGTCACCACGTCAGTCCTCCCGTACCGCACCGGCGGTGCTCCGCACCTGCCACGGCCAGTCGACCAGCCCCGGCACCAGCACCGGCACCTTCAGCGCGACGTCCGCGACAACCTCCCCGTCAGGGCTCGCCCCGCACTGCGGGGTCGCCGTCCACCCGCCCGGCAGATCCGCCCGAGCCTCCGCGACGCAGTCGCGCCCCACCGCCCCCGCCCGCGCCCCCCGGTCCGCCGCATGCCCCGCAAGGGAGTACGCGTAGCCGACCAGCACGCACTGCCACACCACCGCCAGCGCCACCAGGATCAGCGGCAGCAGGCCCGCGAACTCCACGGCGAGCTGGCCCCGGTCGCCGCCCCCGCGCCGTCGGAAGCGGTTCAGCGGCGGGGTCGCCGGCACCGGCAGCAACTGATCCGGCCCCGTACCGCCGCCGCTCCCCAGGGCACGCCGCGCAGGCCGTCGCGCATGCGACACCGGTGCCGCCAGGCCCAGTTCCCCCGCCAGCGCCCACAACGCCTGCCGCACCCCGGACCGCGGGTCGAGGTCCTGCATCCGGCCGGAGTCCACAACGCCCCGCAGCTCGCGGAAGGCGGCGGGGACGGTCGTCCGCGCCGTGGCCGTGCCCGTCGTGCGGGCCACCAGCGGCGGCTGGATCTCCGCGTGCCGCGCATAGCGGTTGACCACCGTCGTCGTCTCCTCCGCCTTCCGGATCTGCAACCGCTCCCACAGCCGCACCATCCGCTTGGCGGCCCGCACGGACACCACGTCCGGCGTGGTGACCAGCAGCGCCAGGTCCGCCGTCTCGATCACCGCGGCGCCCGCCGCGGTGATCTGCGTGCCGCAGTCCACGACGACGACCTCGTACCGGCTGCGCAGCGCCGCCGCGATCTGCCGTGCCGCGTGGTCGCCGACCTCCTCGCCGCGCTCCCCCTCCGCGGGGGCGAGCAGCAGACCCAGCCCGGTGGGGTGCGGGAAGACCGCGTCCTGCAGCACCTGCGGCGAGATGTCGGCGATACCCGCCAAGTCGGCGACCGAGCGGCGGAATTGGACGTCCAGGTACGAGGCGACGTCGCCGGACTGCAGGTCCAGGTCGGCCAGGGCCACGCTGCGCCCGGCGGCGCACGCGGCGAGGGCGAGCTGGACGGCGGTCACGGTCGTCCCGACGCCGCCCTTGGACCCGACGACGGCGACGAGCCGCCCGCCCGCGGCGCCGCCGCCGGTGTATGCGGGCGGGCTGCCGCCCAGGTGCTGCCGCACCCCGGTCGCCCAGTGCGCGGCGGCCTGCACCCGCGCCCCCAGTTCGTCGTACGTCGGCGGCAGCGCGGCCAGGCCCCGCGCCCCGCAGTCCATGGCGGCCGCGTAGAGCGCCGGTCCGGCGTCGGCCGCGACCAGGACGACGCCCGTGGCGGGGAAGCGGAGGGCGATCTCCCGGACGAGTTCGAGGGCGGGCACGGGCCCGATGCGCTCGTGGACGAGGACGACCTCGGGCAGTTCCCGCACCGAGGCCGCCGCCAGCGCGGCGAGCGTGTCCAGCAGGCGCGTCGAGTCGGCGGCGGTGTGCAGCGGTTCCACGCCGGGCAGCTGTCCGAGCAGTCCGCAGACGGACCGCGCGGTCTCCGGGTCTCCGATGGCCGGGAGGATTCGGATCGTCACCGTGGCCCTGCCTCTACTTGTCGCCGTCGAGGGTGTAGGTGCGGTCGCCGCTGCCGACGCCGTCGTCGCCGCCGGGCGCGACGAGGGCGAGGCGGACGTGGGAGGCGAACGACTCGGCGTAGGCGACGCGTTGTGCGTCCTTGGTGTCGAGCGCGAAGGTGATCGGCACGGCGTCGCCGGCCCGGCGGACCGTCGCCCCGCCACCGCCGTCGCGGTCCCGGTCGAGAGGGGTGAGTTTGCCGACGTCCATGACCCGGGCGCCACTGACGATGACCTTGGAGACGGGCTTGGCGCCCTGGCCCTGGTCCTTGCCGTCGAAGGTGGCGTAGATGTTGACCCGCGCCCCGGGGTTGATCTTCCCGGCGACGCCCGTCGCCGCATCGATCATGATGGCGATCTCCTGCTGCCCCGGATTCAGCGCGGGCCGCGCCACGATCATGTCGCTCTGCAGCAGCGATCCGCGCCGCAGCGGCGTGACGGCGATCTTCCCGTTCACCTCGTCGAGGTCGGTGACGGCCGTGTCCGGCAGCCAGCGCCGCGGCATCGAGATCCGCTCGAACTCGCCGCCGTCGAGCGTCCGGTAGGCGGGTACGTCGGACTTCAGCCGGTAGGCGGTGACCTCCGGACCCACCTTGGAGTCGGCGTCGTGGACGACGACGAACACCCCGGCGAAGGCGCCCGCTGCGCAGAGGGCCGACAGGAGCAGCAGGACGATCCCGCGGCGCTGGCGTGAATTCATGGGGACGGCGAACCTCGTTCAGCTCGTTCAGCGGCTGTTCGGAGCGGCGGCGACGGCAGCGGGGGCGGGGGCGGCAGCGGGGACGGCGGTACGGGCCCGGGCCGGCGGCCCGATGGCTGGAGTGCTCCCGGCGCGCGCGAGGGGCGCGTTGCAGAACCCGCAGCGGTCGCCGATGAGTTCGCGCCCGCACCAGTGGCACTCCTCCCGCCGCACGGAGGAGACGAGCTGGTAGAGCACCGAGGGATCGGGGATCGCGGCGGCGAACTCCACGGCCCGCTGCGTGCCCCACCAGCGCCGGGACTCCGCGGGCAGCGGCTGGATCTCCTGCACGCCGCGCACCTTCCAGGCGGGCGCGAGGGTGCCGGTGACCCAGTCCCCCTCGCGGCACGGCCTGCTGCGGGCGACGGTCAGGGAAGTGGCGAAGCCCGGCCCCTCGGGCGCGGCCGCCCGCCCGGCGGCGCCGCCGGTGCGCAGCAGCGCCGGTACGGGGTGGACGAGCACGCCGAACCGGGTGCCGGGCAGCAGGGCGGCGAGGTGGCTGCCGAGCCCGACGTCCATCCGGTCGAGGCGGGCGATGCCGCCGGTGCCCGCGAGCTCGGCGCCCGTGTGGATGTAGTGGGCGAGCAGCCGGACCGCGGAGGCGAGCACTCCGGGGCTCAGGTCGGAGGCCGACAACTGCCGTAACTGCCGCGCCAGTACGGCGACGGCGAGCGGCGGCAGCGCGACGGGCAGAAGGGCGACGCGGTCGCTCTCCAGCAGCGCGCGCACGGCGTGCAGCCGCCGCACGTGGGCGGGGTCCAGCGAGTCCGGATAGGGCACGACGAGATGGCCGCACTGCTCCAGCAGCGCACCCGCCTCGGCAACCGCCGCCTCCAACGGCTGTGCCTGCGGCGGCTGGAGGACGGCAGCGGTGGGAGCAGGGCCGTCCGGCGCGGGCAGCACCAGGTCGGAACTGGTGACCGCTATCGCAATCGGCACGTCTGCTTCCCCGTTCACTCCGGCCGCGGGGGCTTGTGGTGCTGTGGTGCCTCCGCACTTTATCCGTGTTGGGAGCGGCTGAGAACCGTTCCCCGAAACCCTTGACGAACGGATTGGACTAGACCATCCTCACGCGCTAACGGTGGCCACCGTTCCTGCACATCCCTACCCCCCGATACCCCCCATAACCGCTCCAACTCCCTTCCCACCGGAGGCAGTAGTGCGCGCAATATCCAGACACGGAAGAAGTGGAACGAGAGGTCGTCGTTCCGCGGGCCTCCTCGCCGCCCTGGCCCTGGCCACCGCAGGCCTGACCGCCGCCGGTCCGGCGGCCCACGCGGACGGCGCCAACCTCGTCAGGAACCCCGGCTTCGAGTCCGGGCTGGACGGCTGGTCCTGTACCGGCGGCAGCGGAACCACCACCTCCGCCCCCGTGCACAGCGGCTCGGCCGCCCTCAAGGCCACGCCCGCCGGCTCCGACGACGCCCAGTGCTCGCAGACCGTGAGCGTCCGGCCCAACTCCTCGTACACGCTGGGTGCCTGGGTCCAGGGCTCGTACGTCTACCTCGGCGCGAGCGGCACCGGCACCACGGACGTCTCGACCTGGACCCCGAGCGCGAGCAGCTGGCAGCAGCTGACCACGAGCTTCACCACGGGCCCGAACACGACGACCGTCACCGTCTACACCCACGGCTGGTACGGCCAACCGCCCTACTTCGCCGACGACATCACCCTCACCGGCCCCGGCGGCGACCCCGGCGACCCGGTGCCGGACGCCCCCGGCGGGCTGACGGCCGGGACGGTGACCTCGTCGTCCGTGGCCCTGTCCTGGAACCCGGCGGCCCACGCCACCGGCTACAACGTCTACCAGGGCGGCACCAGGATCCAGTCCGCGACCGGCACGTCGACCGTGGTGACCGGCCTGACCCCCTCCACCGCCTACACCTTCCAGGTCAGCGCCACCAACGCCGCAGGGGAATCAGCGAAGTCCGCCCAGGTCACGGCCACGACCTCCGCGAGCAGCGGCGGCAACCCGGGCAACGTCCCGAAGCACGCGGTCACCGGCTACTGGCAGAACTTCGACAACGGCGCCACCGTCCAGAAGATCAGCGACGTGCAGGACCAGTACGACATCATCGCCGTCGCCTTCGCCGACGCCACCACCACGCCCGGCGCCGTCGACTTCACCCTCGACCCCGCCCTGAAGTACAGCGACGCACAGTTCAAGGCGGACATCGCCGCCAAGCAGGCAGCGGGCAAGTCCGTGATCCTCTCCGTCGGCGGGGAGAAGGGCTCGGTGTCGGTCAACGACTCGGCCTCCGCGGAGAACTTCGCCGCCAGCGCCTACACCCTGATGCAGAAGTACGGCTTCAACGGCGTGGACATCGACCTGGAGAACGGCCTCAACCCCACCTACATGAGCCAGGCCCTGCGCTCCCTGTCGGCGAAGGCGGGCGGCAAGCCGGTCATCACCATGGCGCCGCAGACGATCGACATGCAGTCGACGTCCTCCGCCTACTTCCGGACCGCGCTCAACATCAAGGACATCCTGACCGTCGTCAACACCCAGTTCTACAACAGCGGTTCCATGAACGGCTGCGACGGCCAGGTCTACGCACAGGGCTCGGTCGACTTCCTCACCGCCCTGGCCTGCACCCAGCTGGAAGGCGGCCTCGCCCCGTCCCAGGTGGGCCTCGGCCTCCCCGCCTCGCCACGCGGCGCGGGCAGCGGCTACGTGGACCCGTCGGTGATCAACGCGGCACTGGACTGCCTGACGAAGGGAACGGGCTGCGGCACGTTCAAGCCCCCGCACACCTACCCCGACCTGCGCGGGGCCATGACCTGGTCCACCAACTGGGACGCCACGGCGGGCAACACCTGGTCCAACGGGGTCGGACCGCACGTCCACGGCCTGTCCTGATCAGCCCCTGACATGCTCGGCCCCCGGCGCTCCACACCGCTTCTTGAGCTTCGGTCGTCGCCGACTGCCCAGTCCTCGATGCGTGCCCTTCCGGGGGCCTAGCCAGTGTGCCGAGATGGGGGTCACGCGGACCGATGGACGTCTCCACCGATTGGTGCGGCTCTCACCGGTTGTCTGGTGTAAGTGCCAGTTTCCTCCTTATTTGTCCGGAGTCAAGGGGCGGAAGAGACGCGGAAGGAAAAACGTCCGCCCTGCTCACCGGGGGTGAGCAGGGCGGACTGTCGGCGACCGGACGCTACGCGTGGTGCACGGCGGAACGCACCGCGTTGTCACCCTCCTCGGTGCCCGGCTGCGGCAGCGTGCAGCCCGGAAGGCTCAGGTCCAGCTTGTTGCCGGTGCCGAAGCACTTGGTGATCCCGTAGGTCTCCTCGGCGTAGTTCGTGCCCTGGTGAACGGTGACGTTGCCGTTCGCGTCGACCTCGCACGGGTTGTTCATCGTGCACTGCTCACCGTTCTCGTTCCCGGTGTTGTTGATCGCGACCACCTTGCCGGTCGACGCGTCGATCACCGGGGAGCCGGAGGTCCCCCCTATGACGTCGCAGGTGGACGTGTAGCGCACTGAGTCCTTCCACACGTAGCCGGCCTCGTGCAGCTCGTTCACGAACCCGTCCACGCTGCAGGAGTAGATCTTCTTCCAGTACCCGGAGACGACCTTGATGGCGGTGCCGGCGACGGGATGGTCGGGCGACAGGCTCAGCGCGTCGATCCCGTACTGCTGCTTGATCTGCGCGTAGGTCGTGTTCAGCTCGTAGAGCGTCACGTCGGTATCGGTCATCGTCGAGTACGCGACCTTCGTCGCGTGCAGCGTGGCGACCTTGCCCGCGGACGAGTTCAGCAGGCCGAACGTCCGGGACGACGGCTGATCGGTGATGACGGTGCCGGGGTCCGGCATGCCCGTCTCCAGGCAGTGGCCGTTGGTCATCACGAGGGCGGGGTCGTTGTCCGCCGAACTCGGCATCCGGACCACCGATCCGGAACAGTTGCTCAGCGCGACGGTACCGGCGAAGTCGACGGCATTCGCCTGGGCCGAGGCGGTGCCGGCACCGAGGCCGACGACGGTCGACCCGGCGACGAGCACGGTGGCCAGTGCACCAACGAGAGGTCTTCTCATGGGGGGTGGTTCCTCTCCGGTCCGAACTGCAGCACGTTTTGACGTGTGCATTGTTGGGGCCGATGGGGCCGAGGGGCAATGAACCGGTCACAAGTGTCAGTGAACTTGGCCGGATTCACCGCCATCAGTGGACGGCACGGTGATGCCTCCCCATCTCCTCGATGCACCACTGGACGGCGGCATGGTTCCCGTCGCGCGATGCCTCGTGGTACGCGGCGCGGATACGGCGGCACTCCGCACAGGGCACGGGACGGCGCCGGAGCGAAGGCTTCGGTGGTACGGGGGCGTCGGGCGACGGCATGGGGGTACCTCGTACGTGGGTTCAACTGATGGGTGTGCCCCCAGGGTTGCGGCCGGTCCCTACGCTCCGGAAGGGGGTACGTGTCCCGACCGGGACCTTGAGAGAAAACGAGGGGGCGCCGCACATGGGGCGACCAGGACGTGAACTGAAGCCGGACCGGTCACCCCGGCATGCCTTCGGGGCGGAACTGCGGCGCCACCGCGAACGGGCACGCATGAGCCTGGAGAAACTGGCAGAGGTCGTCCGCTACAGCCGCAGCCACTTGGCACGGATCGAGATCGCGGAGCACATGCCGCCGCCGGGGCTGGCGGAGAAGCTGGATGCGTTGTTCGGGACGGACGGGGTGTTCAAGCTGCTGTATGCGCTGGCGTTGCGGTCTTCGCATCCGGACAAGTACGAGCGGCGGCGCGAGATGGAGGAGAAGGCCCGGGTGATTCGGCATTACGCCGGGTGCTTCGTGCCGAGCTTCCTCCAGACACAGGGCTACGCCCGCACCGTCTTCCGTCTCAACGACCCCAGGAGGACAGAGGAAAAGATCGAGGAATGGGTCGCATCACGCATGGCCCGTAAAGCCCTTCTGCAGGCCGACCCGCCCCCGGACGTCTCCTATATTGTGGACGAAGCTGTCCTGCGACGAGCGATCGGTGGACCTGAGATCTGGAGGGCGCAACTTTGTGCTCTGATCTCGAACGTGGACACCCCGACCTGCATGCTCCAGGTCATCCCCTTCGCCCACGGCGGACACGGCCTCATCGGTGGCCACCTGTCGCTCTTCACGTTGGGCGACGGCACTGTGGTTGCCTGCGAAGAGAGCATCAATGCAATCGAGTTGCTCGAAGACCCGGAGAGCGTGGACCGGTACCACAGGGCCTACGACCACCTCAGGTCCTACGCCTTGTCGCCGGGCGACACAGCAACATTCATCGAATCCGTTCTGAAGGAACTTCCCTCATGAGCACCACATGGATCAAATCCAGTTACAGCGGCAGCGGCGCAGACCCCAACTCCTGCCTCGAATGGGCCCCGTCCCGAATACCCACCGCCCCCGTCCCCATAAGGGACAGCAAGACCGCCCCGCACGGGGCGACCGTCCTCGTACCGGCCGGCGCCTGGGCGGCATTCGTCGCCGCCATCCGCACGGACGCCCTGGCCGACTGACCGGAACTGACGCAACCCGGCACCGATGCGCGACACTCCTCCTCAACGTCCACAAAGACATTCAGGAGGCGCAGCGTGATCAGAAGACTCGCCATGCTCGTCACAGCCCTCGGGCTGTCCCTCGTACCGTTACTCGGAACGGCCCCGGCCCAGGCAGCCGAGGCCGACCCGACTCCACCGGTCCTCGCCGACGGCTACGGCCTCACGCAGGTCGGCCAACCGACCGGCACCGCAAACAACTTCAACATCACCGTGACCACGCCCCAGGTGGCCGGCGAGCACCACATCAAAATCATCCTGCCGAGCGACTACAACGCCAATCCGGCCAAGCGCTACCCGGTCCTGTACTTCTTCCACGGCTCGCCGGACGACCCGGTCAACCAGAACTACCCGGCACTGATCAACGCCAAGTCGATGATCACGGTCGTCCCGGACGGCGGCAAGCGGGGCTGGTACGCCAACTGGCGCGACCAGGACACCGCCGCCGGTGCGCAGAACTGGGAGACCTTCCACATCAACCAGGTCATCCCCTTCATCGACGCCAACCTCCGCACCATCGCGACCAAGAAGGCGCGGGCCGTCGCCGGGGTGTCGATGGGCGGCTTCGGCGCTTTCCACTACGCCCAGGACCACCCCGAACTGTTCAGCCAGGTCGCCTCGTTCTCCGGTGACATCGACATGTCCGTGGACTCCATGGACCTGCGCCTGGCCGTCGTCTACTCCCTCACCAACGCCGCCGGCGCACTCTGCGGCAACATCATGGGCAACTGCAACGGGCCGTTCGGCCCCACCGTGTCGAGCGACGCCCTCTTCGGCTCGCCCTACCCCGTGTTCAACGCCGACTGGAAGTGGAACGAGGTCGACCCCTCCCGCCACATGGACAGGCTGAAGGACAAGGACGTCGGCATCTCGATCTACGTGGGCAACGGCAATGGCAATCCCCTCGAACTGGAATTCTGGCTCGAAGGTGCGTCCAAGCACGTGAAGGACAACATGGACGCCCTCGGCATGCCCTACTACTACGTGGACTACGGCAACGGCTCCACCTGGGCACCCAACTGCAACGGCGGCCACAACGGCTATTGCTGGGCACGGTCGCTGGAGGACTACGTCCCCCGCCTGGAAAAGGCCTTCGCCTCCGCCTCCTGAGCGCGCCCGCTCAAGTGGTCCTGCAGCCGGGCGTGCCGGAACTGATAGACGGCACCGGCCTGGCGCAGCACACCTCGTCGGTGGGCGTCGTCAAGAAAGGCGCCCACCGACCACGGCAACCGCCCCGCCAACGGCAGGGCGATCCGGGCCAGGACCACCCAGCGACCCCAGGCGGTCAGGCTCAGGCCGTAGGCGATCGCATAAGCACTGCGCCACCGAGTCTGAACCTGGCGGCGAACAACGGCACGATTCCGCGGACGAGTCCGAAGACCACCCACGCGTCACGGCCCCGATGGTGATGCGATGCGTTAAGGGTTGTCAACCAGACTTCGTGCCCGGGACGTTGATGCCCCTCCGGCTGTGACCGGAGAGGCAGGACACGGAGGGGAGGTGACGGTCAGAGCGACGGCAGTTGCACAGGCAGAGTCACCGGCAGCGGCGGCACCGACGGCGGATTCGGGACCGGGTCGGCCGAGGACGCCGAGGCGACACCACCCAGGGCGACGGAGAGCACAGCAGCCAAAGCGGCCGCGCCGAGAAGTCTGGCGAATGCAGTCATGTGTTTCACGCTCCCTGCACGGTTGGCACGGTTGACACGGTTGTGCGCGTACCCCTTCCACGCTACGCAGGTCGCCCGAGGGCGCAAACGAAGGCAGAGTTGTGTACATGATCCGCACACACGTCACCGTATCCGGCCTGGTCCAGGGCGTCTTCTACCGCGACACCTGCCGCAGCGAGGCCCAGGCACACGGCGTGTCCGGCTGGGTACGCAACCGGCCCGACGGCACCGTCGAAGCCGTCTTCGAAGGCCCCGCCGACGCCGTGGACCACATGGTCCAGTGGGCCCACCGCGGCCCCGCCCGCGCCGAAGTCCGCTCGGTCGAGGCGAGGCAGGAGCCCCCACAGGGCCTCACCGGCTTCGACATCCGCCCCACCTCAGCCCCGTAGCCTGCGCAGCGCCTCCTGAACGGTGCGGACGAACCGTTGCGGCCGCCGGAAGACGTCGTCATAGGTGAACCGCAATATCTGCCGGATCCCGGGGCACCGGGCAAGCTCGTTGAACCTCACGGCATCGTTCTGGTGCGCACCCCGGCTCCCGTGCCAGGCGTACCCCTCGATCTCCACCCCCAGTCCTTCCGCCCTGAACAGGAAGTCCAACCGCCGCACCCGCCCGTTCTGCGTGTGCACTTCGGCCTGCGACTCGGGGAACAGCCCCGCCTCCCGTATCTCCAGCCGCGCCTTCGTCTCCGCAGGCGACCCCGACTCCGGATCGGTGAGCGCCAACGCCCGGCGAGCAGCGCCCACATCCATCCGCCGGGCATACGGAGCACTCAACGCATCAGCAATGGACTGCCTGCTCGCGCGCCTCCGGGCAAGCACCGAATCCGCAGCAATGACGGCCGGGTGGAGCGGCAGCGTGAGCAACATGTCGCACACCGTCCGCAGAACCGTGGTGACACGGATCCCCGAAGCGACAGTGACCTCGTGCTCGCCGACTTCCGCCTTGTGCACACGGACCCCCGGCGTACGCGTGCGGTATCTGCGCCCCGGATTCGTGAGCTCGACGGCGCTCGGCCCCACCGTCCAGATGTTCAGGAGTTCCGCAGCCGCACTGTGGCTGGCGACCAGGCGAGGGAACTTCAGCTGCATCGCCAGCAACCGCAGCCGCAGATCCACGGGCCGTCCCGGCTCCACCCATACGCCTAAGTACAGTTGGGTCCACCCCTCATAGCGCAGCGCACGTGCGACGTTCGGCACGGACAGGCCGCAGCCGTAGGCCTGCGACGTGAGCAGGACGCCATCCTGGGAAGCGGCGAGGCGATAGGCCTGCCGGAGCTGTTCGTTCATGCCCCCAGCACAGCGCATCCCGCGTGACCCCGCGAGGGGCTGTGGATAACCCCGCCTTGGGAGGACGCAAATCCTCTTGGGGGACGGCGTGTTGTGATGGTGGAGGGCACAGAAACGTCACTGCTACACCACCAAACTCACCACCCCCGCCGCCCCGAACCCCGCGACCGACAGCACCGACTCCAGCACCGTCCACGACACCAGCGTGTCCCGCTCCGGGATGCCGAAGTACTTCGCCACCATCCAGAAGCCCCCGTCGTTCACGTGCGAGGCGAAGACCGAGCCCGCCGAGATCGCCACGATCACCAGGGCGGCGTGGGCCTGCGAGGGGTGCCCCGCCGCCAGGACCGGGGAGACGATGCCCGCCGTCGTCACGATGGCCACCGTCGCCGAACCCTGCGCCACCCGCAGCGCGGCCGACAGCAGCCACGCCAGCACCAGCACCGGCAGGCCCGCCGTATCGCACAGATCCGCCACCGCCTGGGCCACGCCGCCGGCCTTGAGCACCGCGCCGAAGATCCCGCCCGCACCCACGACCAGCAGGATGTTGCCGACGGGCTTGAGCGAGGCCGTCGACAGGGCCTCCAGCGACGCGCGCGACCAGCCGCGCCGGATGCCCAGCAGCCAGTAGGCGAGGAGCAGCGCGATCGTCAGCGCCACGAAGGGGTGGCCGAAGAATTCCAGTACCGAGCGCGCCGTGCCCGGGGGCAGTGTCACCGAGGAGAACGTCGCCAGGAGGATGAGGAGCAGCGGGGTGCCTATCACCGTCAACAGCACTGCCAGCGGGACTGGTTGCTCCGACGGCTTCTCCGGTGCCTCCGGCACCCCTTCCGGTATCGGGACGTGCACGCGCCGCGCTATCCATGCCGCGTACGCCCATGCCGCCAGCACCGCCGGTATGCCGGTCAGTGCGCCCATCAGGATCACCCAGCCCAGGTCCACGTGCAGCAGGCCGGCCGCTGCGACCGGGCCGGGGTGGGGTGGGAGGAAGGCGTGGGTCATGGAGAGGCCGGCCAGCATGGGCAGCGCGTACCGCAGGATCGATCCGCCTCCGCGGCGGGCCGTTGCGTACACCACCGGGGCCAGGACGAAGATGCCCACGTCGAAGAAGACCGGGATGCCGAACAGCACCCCGGTCAGGCCCATGGCGAGCGGTGCGCGTCGCTCGCCGAAGAGGGTCAGCAGGCGTCCGGCCAGTGCCTGGGCGCCGCCCGAGGCCTCCAGGACCGAGCCCAGCATGGTGCCGAGTCCGATGATGACGGCAACGTGGCCGAGCGTGCCGCCCATGCCCGCTTCGAGCAGCGGGACGACGTCCGACTTCTGGACGGTGCCGAAGAGTTGGGTGACGGAGAGGCCCGATGCGAGGCCGACTGCGATCGAGACGACAAGCAGGGCCACGAACGGCTGGAGTCTGATCTTGATGATCAGGAAGAGGAGGAGGCCCACCCCCAGTGCGGCTGTCGTCAGGAGCATCCCGGACTGCCCCGGCTTCTCAGTCGAGGACCGCTAGGGCGTCGATCTCGATGAGCAGGCCCTTGGGCAGGCCGACGTAGACGGTGGTGCGCGCGGGGGGCGAGCCCTGGAGGGAGGCGAAGTGGGCGTCGTAGAGGGCGTTCATCTCGGCGAAGTGCTCGGTGTCGGTGAGGTAGACGCGCAGCATCACCACGTCCTCCCAGCTCGCGCCGCCCGCCTCCAGGACGGCCTGGACGTTGGCGAGGGTTTGGACGGTCTGTTCGCGGAGGGTCGGGCCGGCTACGGCGGGCGGCTGACCGTCCTTGGTGGGCAGGAAGCCGACCTGGCCGGCCACCTGGAGGATGTTGCCCTTGCGCACGCCGTGCGAGAACTTGGCGGGCGGGGTGGCGTGGCCGGTCGGGGTCACGGCGGTCTTGGCGGTCATCGGTCACCTTCGTGTTCATGGGTGGGTCGGGGTGGGGTGCGTCCCGCGTGGTCCGCGCTGATTGCCTCCGCGGTGCGGCGCACCAGCGGGAGCAGGGCGAGGAGTTCGTCGGCGGTGACGACGACATTGGGTGCGGAGATCGAACAGGCCGCGACGACGCGCCCGTCCACGCCGTGGACGGGGGCGCCGATGCAGTTGATGGACTCCTCGTGGCCGCCGAAGTCGGTGGCCCAGCCCTGTTCGCGGACGATCGCCAGTTCCTTGAGGAAGGCGGCGGCGTTCGGGGTCGAACGGGGCGTGTAGGCGGGGTAGTCGAGGCGTTCGGCGACGGCCCGTCGCTCGGGTTCGGGCAGGCCGGCCAGCAGCAGTTTGGCGACGGCGGCGACGGTGATGGCGACGGGCTTGCCGATGCGGGAGTACATCCGTACCGGGTAGCGGCTCTCGATCTTGTCGATGTAGACGACCTCGCCTTCCTCGTGGACCGCCAGGTGGACGGTGTGGCCGCACAGTTCGTTGAGTGCGGCGAGGTGCGGGTGGGCGGTCTCGCGGATGTCCAGGCCCTCGGCGGCCTGCTGGGCGAGGGCGAAGAGGCGGGCGCCGAGGCGGTAGCGCTGGTCCTGCTGCCGGTGGACCATGCCGTGGGCGTGCAGGGTGCGCAGCAGGCGCAGTGCGGTCGACTTGTGGACGCCGAGCCGCTGCGCGACCTGCTCCAGGTTGGCGGGGCCCTCGGCGAGCAGGGGCAGGATGGTGAGGGCGCGGTCGACGGTCTGGCTCATGCGGTGCTTTCCGTGTCGCGGTTGGTTTCGCGGTCTATGCGGAGGGCGTTCCAGGCGGTGTCGTCCAACGCCGCCAGCCGGTCGGCTCGTTCGCGGGCCGGGGGTTCGCCGAGGTCGCCGGGGACGGTGAGGGCGGCGGCGGCCGTGAGGTGGCCGTGGCGCAGGCGTGCGGGGAGCGGGAGTCCGCGCAGGGTGGCGGAGAGGAACCCGGCGGCGAAGGCGTCGCCGGCGCCCACGGGGGCGACGACGTCGACGGCGGGGGCGGGGATGGTGAGGGCTTCGCCGTCCCGCGCGATGGCCGTCGCGCCTTGTGCGCCGTGTTTGACGACCAGGAGGCCGGGTTCCGGGAGGGCGGCCCGGACGGCGGCGGCGCCGCGCAGGCCCCACGCCGCTTCGGCCTCGTCCTCGCCGACGAAGACGAGGTCGCAGCGGCGGGCGAGGTCCTTGAGGGCAGAGGGGCCGTCGGGGCTGTTGCGCCACAGGGCGGCGCGGTAGTTGACGTCGAAGGAGAGCAGGGGGCGGCCGGGGACGGGGGCCGTCAGGTGGCGGAGCAGGTCGCGGCACTCGGCGGAGAGGGCCGCGGTGATGCCGGTGAGGTGCAGGATGCGGCCGGACCAGGCGGCTTCGCGCGGTACGAGCGCGGGGGACATCGCGGAGGCGGCGGATCCGGCGCGGTAGTAGGCGACTTCGGAGAGGGGTTCGGAGAGGGGTGCGGAGGGGGGTGCGGAGGGGGAGCGGTCGACGGCTGGGGTGGTGGCCCGCTCCCCCGCCGTGCGGAAGTAGATGCCGGTGGGTCGGTCCGGGTCGCGCTGGACGGCGGAGACGTCGACCCCGTGGGCGGCGATGGCGTCCACCAGGTGCGTACCGAAGCCGTCCGTGCCGACCCGGCCGATCCAGCGGGTGCGGTGCCCGCAACGGGCGAGTGCGCAGGCCACGTTGGACTCGGCGCCGCCGATGCCGCGTTCGAAGGCGGGGACGTCCGCGAGGGGGCCGGGGCGTACGGGGCGGAAGGCGACGAGGGATTCACCGAGGCAGACGACGTCACATGTGTCGTCGGTTGTGGCTGCGCTCATGGCCCCTCCCACCGGTCCGTCACGTTTCCGCGAGCACCGTTGACCGGGCGCTCGCGGGGATGTTAGACAGCGGCGAGCGCTACACGCAACGGATGTTGCACATGTTGCAACGCACAACGCGACTCGTACTGCACTGCACTGCATCACTGCATTGCACTGCACTGCACGCTGCACAGGAGGCCTCATGTCCGACGCCGTCAACCGGCTGGCTCTGGAACGCGTCGACCACCGCTTCAAGGGACTTCCGCCGGATGCGGAGGGCCGCACGGTGGGCGACCTGGCGGCGGAACGGCGCTCGCTGTTCACCGGCGGGTTCACCACGCCCGTACTCGCCCTCTCCGCCGAGGCGCTCGACCACAACCTGCGCGTCATGGAACGCTGGTCCGCCGAGCACGGCCTGGCCTTCGCCCCGCACGGCAAGACGTCGATGGCGCCGCAGCTCTTCGAGCGCCAGATCGCGCACGGCGCGTGGGGCATCACGGCCGCCACGGTCTCCCAGGTGCGCGTCTACCGGGCCTTCGGGATCCGGCGGATCTTCCTCGCCAATGAGGTCGTGGATGCGGCGGCGCTGCGCTGGCTCGCGGGCGAGCTGGCCGCCGACCCGGACTTCCGGCTGGTCCTGTACGTCGACTCGCTGCGCGGCGTCGAGCTGATGGACGCGGCACTGCGCACCGGCGGGTTCGCCCGCCCGCTCGACGTCGTCGTCGAGCTCGGTGTGCAGGGCGGCCGTACGGGTGCCCGTACTGAGGTGGAGTGCAAGGTCGTCGCGGACGCGGTCGCGGCCACGGACACCCTGCGGCTGGTGGGTGTCGCCTGTTACGAGGCCGAGGTCCCGGATGCGAACGCCGAGCGCGTCGGCGCCTGGCTGCGCCGGCTCGTCGCCCTGGCGGCCGCCTTCGACAAGGCGGGCCGCTTCGCGGGCGTCGAGGAGATCGTCGTCAGCGCGGGCGGCAGCGCGTGGTTCGACGCGGTGGGCGAGGCCTTCGCGGAGCTGCCGGCCCTGTCGGCGCCGGTGCTGAAGCTGTTGCGGTCGGGGGCGTACATCACCCATGACGACGGGCAGTACCGCAAGAAGACGCCGTTCAACCGGCTTGCGGGAGAGGGCGAGTTGCTGCCGGCGTTCCGGCTGTGGGCGCAGGTCGTCTCCCGCCCGGAGCCGGGCAAGGCGTTCCTCAACGCCGGCAAGCGGGATGCGCCGTACGACCTCGGCCTGCCGGAGGTCCAGCTCGTCCGCTCGGCGCGGAGCGGGGCGGTGCGGCCCGCTGAAGGGATGACGATCACTGCTCTGGCGGACCAGCACGCGTTCGTGGCCCTGGAGCAGGGCGCGGAGCTGGAGGTCGGTGACTGGGTGGGACTCGGGCTGTCGCACCCGTGCACGACGTTCGACAAGTGGCAGTTGATTCCGGTGGTGGAGGGGGACGGGACGGTGACGGAGTTCGTGCGGACGTTCTTCTGAGATCCGCGCCCCGAAGGGGCGCGGGGAACTGCGCGAGCAACCACAACCGGCCCGCACCCGAGAGGCAACCGCATGGACACCGTCCTCCGCAGCGCCCGCGTCATCGACGGCACGGGCGGCCCGTCGTACCGGGCCGATGTGGCCATCCGCGATGGCCACATCGCGGCAATCGCCCGCGAGGGCAAGGACCCCCGCCCCTCAGCACCCCGCACCCTCGACGCCGAAGGCCTGGCGCTAGCGCCAGGCTTCATCGACATGCACGCCCACAGCGACCTGGCCCTCCTCACCGACCCCTCCCACGAGGCGAAGGCCGCACAAGGCGTCACCCTCGAAGTCGTCGGCCAGGACGGCCTGTCGTACGCCCCCGTGGACGACCGCACCCTCCCTCAGGTCCGCGCCCAGATCGCCGGCTGGAACGGCGCGGGCGAGGACGCCGACTTCACCTGGCGCACGGTCGGCGAGTACCTCGACCGCCTGGACGCCGGTATCGCGGTCAACGCGGCATACCTCGTCCCGCAGGGCACCGTCCGGATGCTGGTCGTCGGCTGGGAGGACCGGCCGGCCACCGCGGACGAGACCGTGCGCATGCAGGCGCTCGTCGCCGAGGGCCTCGAACAGGGCGCCGTGGGCCTGTCGTCCGGGCTCACGTACACCCCGGGCATGTACGCCACCGATGCCGAACTGACCGCGCTGTGCCGGGTGGTGGCCCGGTACGGCGGCTACTACTGCCCCCATCACCGTTCGTACGGCGCGGGCGCCCTCGCCGCGTACGCCGAGATGATCGACGTCACCCGCACCGCCGGGTGCGCCCTGCATCTGGCGCATGCCACGCTCAACTTCGAGGTGAACAAGGGGCGTGCCGGGGAGCTGCTGGCGCTGCTCGACTCGGCCCTCGCCGAGGGCGCGGACCTTTCGCTGGACACGTACCCGTACACCCCGGGCTGCACGACGCTCGCCGCCATGCTGCCGAGCTGGGCGGGCGAGGGCGGGCCGGAGGCCGTGCTGGCGCGGCTGGCGGACGACGGGACCGCGGCGCGGATCCGGCACGCGATGGAGGTGGAGGGCGCGGACGGCTGTCACGGTGTGCCGATCGACTGGGGGACGATCGAGATCTCCGGCGTGGCCCGCCCGCACCTCGCCGGTCATGTCGGGAAGAGCGTCGCCGCGTCCGCGCGCGAGCGCGGTGAGGAGCCGTGGACGACGGCCCGCCGGCTGCTTCGCGAGGACCGGCTGGGGACGGCGGTCCTGCAGCACGTCGGTCACGAGGAGAACGTCCGGGCGATCATGCGGCACCGGGTCCACACGGGCGGGAGCGACGGCATCCTGCACGGCGCCAAGCCGCATCCGCGCGCCTACGGAACGTTCCCGCACTACCTCGGCCGGTATGCGCGCGAGCTGGGTGTGCTCTCTCTGGAGGAGAGCGTGGCGCATCTCACGTCCCGTCCTGCGGCCCGTCTGAGGCTGCCCGACCGGGGTCTCGTGCGGGAGGGCTACCGCGCCGACCTCGTGCTCTTCGATCCGGAAACCGTAGCCGCCGGCTCCACTTTCGAAGCCCCGAGGGTACTTCCGACCGGCATTCCTTTTGTCCTCGTCGACGGTCGCTTTGTGATGAAAGACGGGCGCCGGACGGACGTCCTCGCGGGGCGCTCGGTGCGGCGCACCCCGGCGGGCTGATCCGCGCCCGGAGTGCGCCCGGTGGGGGCCGGAAGTGGGGTCGTAATGCCCGAGCGCCGGGCGGGCGGCGCCCTTAAGGTGGCCGTCATGCAGGTGATCCAGTCAACGAAGCTCGCCAATGTCTGCTACGAAATCCGTGGCCCGGTGCTCGAGGAGGCCATGCGGCTGGAGGCGGCAGGAGAGCGCATCCTCAAGCTGAACACCGGCAACCCGGCGATCTTCGGGTTCGAGTGCCCGCCGGAGATCCTCGAGGACATGCTGCGCAACGTCGGCGACGCGCACGGCTACGGCGACGCCAAGGGGCTGTTGTCCGCCCGGCGCGCGGTCGTCCAGCACTACGAGACCAAGGGCATCGAGCTCTCCGTCGAGGACGTCTACCTCGGCAACGGCGTCTCCGAGCTGATCCAGATGTCGATGCAGGCGCTGCTCGACGACGGCGACGAGGTCCTCGTGCCGGCCCCGGACTACCCGCTGTGGACGGCCTCGGTCTCCCTCGCGGGCGGCACGGCCGTGCACTACCGCTGCGACGAGCAGTCGGACTGGATGCCGGACCTGGCGGACATCGAGCGCAAGGTCACCGACCGCACCAAGGCGCTCGTCATCATCAACCCCAACAACCCCACGGGTGCGGTCTACGACGACGAGATGCTGCGCGGCCTGACGGAGATCGCCCGCCGCCACAACCTGATCGTCTGCTCCGACGAGATCTACGACAAGATCCTCTACGACGGCGCCACCCACACCCCGACCGCCGCCCTCGCCCCCGATCTGCTGACCCTCACCTTCAACGGCCTGTCCAAGGCCTACCGGGTGGCCGGCTACCGCAGCGGCTGGATGGCGGTCTGCGGCCCGAAGGCGCACGCCGAGAGCTACATCGAGGGCCTGACGATCCTCGCCAACATGCGGCTGTGCGCCAACATGCCGGCCCAGCACGCGGTGGCCACGGCCCTCGGCGGCCGGCAGTCGATCAACGACCTGGTGCTGCCGGGCGGGCGGCTGCTGGAGCAGCGCGACGTGGCGTACGAGCTGCTGACGCAGATCCCGGGCGTCAGCTGCGTCAAGCCCAGGGGCGCGCTGTACGCGTTCCCGCGGCTGGACCCCAAGGTCTACAAGATCAAGGACGACCGGCAGATGGTGCTGGACCTGCTCCGCGCCGAGAAGATCATGGTCGTCCACGGCACGGGCTTCAACTGGCCGGAGCCGGACCACTTCCGCCTGGTCACGCTGCCCAGCGCGAAGGATCTGGCGGACGCGGTGACGCGGATCGGGAACTTCCTGGACGGCTACGCCCAGGTGTGATCGGTTCTTACAGCCTGATCTCGAGACAACTTTAGACGCCGTCTAAGTTAGGATGGTCTTCAGAGGTAACTCAGGAGGCCATCCATGTACGAGCCGATCCGCACGAAGTCGGTCCATACGCACGGCCCACGCCGCGGCCCGCACCGCTCCCGCCAGGAGGAACTGGACGCGCGGCTGGCCTGGCACCTGACCGCACTGCTCACGGTGACGGACGAACTGCGTGCCGTGGCGCCTGCGGCCGGGCTCGACGAGGCCGGGTGCCGGCTGGCGCTGCAGGTGGAACGGCTGCGCGGGAGCGCGCCGTTGCGGGCGGTGCCGACGATTGCGGGCGGTACGCCCGTGGCTGCGCTGCATCAGCGCGCACATATGCTGGCGGGGCAGGCACTGGTGGTCGCCACGGGGCGGGGCGACGAGGCCGGTGCAGCTCTGGCCGCGGAACGGATGCGGGCGCACGCGGAGGCGCTGGGCATCACCGCGTGAGCGCCCCGTGAGGGGCGCGGGGAACTGCGCGAGCAACCACAGCGGGCCCGCGGTCGACACCCAGGGGGCTGGGGGCTTGCCCCCAACCCCCTCCCCATCAGCCCAAGCGCTGTACCAGCGCCCGGTATTCGTCCCACAGTTCCTTCGGCGCGTGGTCGCCGAAGGTGTTCAGGTGCTCCGGCACCAGTGCCGCTTCCTCGCGCCAGACCTTCTCGTCGACGGTGAGGAGCAGGTCCAGGTCCGCCTCGGAGATGTCGAGGCCCGCCGTGTCGAGGGCGGCCTTCGTCGGCAGGATGCCGATCGGCGTCTCGACGCCCTCCGCGCGGCCGTCGATGCGGTCGACGATCCACTTCAGCACGCGGCTGTTCTCGCCGAAGCCCGGCCACACGAAGCGGCCGTCCGCGTCCTTGCGGAACCAGTTGACGTAGTAGATCTTCGGGAGCTTGGACTGGTCCTTGCCCTCGCCCACCTTGATCCAATGGCCCATGTAGTCGCCCATGTTGTAGCCGCAGAACGGCAGCATGGCGAACGGGTCGCGGCGGAGCTCGCCGACCTTGCCCTCGGCGGCGGCGGTCTTCTCGGAGGCGACGTTGGCGCCGAGGAAGACACCGTGCTGCCAGCTGAGGGACTCGGTCACCAGCGGGACGGCGGTGGCGCGGCGGCCGCCGAAGAGGATGGCGGAGATCGGCACGCCCTTGGGGTCCTCCCACTCGGGCGCGATGATCGGGCACTGCGAAGCCGGCACGGTGAAGCGGGCGTTGGGGTGGGCGGCGGGGGTGCCGCTCTCCGGCGTCCAGTCGTTGCCCCGCCAGTCGGTGAGGTGGGCGGGCTGCTCCTCGGTCATGCCCTCCCACCACACGTCGCCGTCGTCGGTGAGGGCGACGTTGGTGAAGACCGAGTTGCCCCACATGGTCTTCATGGCGTTGGCGTTGGTGTGCTCGCCGGTGCCGGGGGCGACGCCGAAGAAGCCGGCCTCGGGGTTGATGGCGTAGAGGCGGCCGTCCTCGCCGAAGCGCATCCAGGCGATGTCGTCGCCGATGGTCTCCACCGTCCAGCCGGAGACGGTGGGTTCGAGCATGGCGAGGTTGGTCTTGCCGCAGGCGGAGGGGAAGGCGGCGGCCACGTACTTGGACTCGCCCTGGGGCGGGGTGAGCTTGAGGATGAGCATGTGCTCGGCCAGCCAGCCCTCGTCGCGCGCCATGACGGAGGCGATGCGCAGGGCGTAACACTTCTTGCCCAGCAGGGCGTTGCCGCCGTAGCCGGAGCCGAAGGACCAGATCTCGCGGTCCTCGGGGAAGTGCGAGATGTACTTGGTGGTGTTGCACGGCCACGGCACGTCCTGCTCGCCCTCGGCGAGCGGGGCACCGAGGGTGTGGACGGCCTTGACGAAGAAGCCGTCGGTGCCGAGCTCGTCGAGCACGGCCTGGCCCATGCGGGTCATGGTGCGCATGGAGACGGCGACGTAGGCGGAGTCGGTGATCTCGACGCCGATCGCGGACAGCGGCGAGCCGAGCGGGCCCATGCAGAAGGGCACGACGTACATGGTGCGTCCGCGCATGGAGCCGCGGAACAGGCCCTTCTCCCCGGCGAAGATCTCCCGCATCTCGGCGGGCGCCTTCCAGTGGTTGGTCGGGCCCGCGTCCTCCTCCTTCGCGGAGCAGATGAAGGTGCGGTCCTCGACGCGCGCCACGTCGCTCGGGTCGGAGGCGGCGTAGTAGGAGTTGGGGCGCTTGACCGGGTCGAGCTTCCGGAAGGTGCCCTTGGCGACGAGCTCCCCGCACAGGCGCTCGTATTCCGCTTCCGAGCCGTCGCACCAGACCACGCGGTCCGGCTGGGTGAGGGCGGCGATCTCATCGACCCAGGAGAGCAGCTCCTGGTGGTGGGTGAGGGTGGTGGGAGCCGCACTGATGCGCGCCACGATCGCTCCGTCCCGCCGGGTCCACACTGCCCGGCGTCAGATGTTGAGGGTGGAACGGACTCGGGCCGGATCGCCGGAAAGTCCGCCTTTGCACACTGTCGCCCCTTGGGGGCTGCGACCCAGACGCTTCGTGACCGCTCATCCGGTGCCGCCCGCACTCATTTGATCATCCGACTCCGCCCAGCTTCTGTCCAGGGGGCACCCCCGTGACCATCGCCACGTGATACTGATCCGTAACCTACGGTCGCGTAGGTAGCATGGCGCCCATGACTCCCGCGCCCGACGCAGCGCCCACCGCGTCCTCCGCTTCCGCCGGTGTCGCGAACGCCGCCTCCACCGACGCCCCGGCCCCCGGCGCCCCGCAGGATTCCGCTTCCGTCCCCGCCCAGGCCAAGCCGCGGCTGCGCGGCTGGCTGCACGCCGGAATGTTCCCCGCCGTACTGGTGTCCGGCATCCTCCTGACCGCCCTGGCCGACAGCCCCCGCGGCCGGATCGCCTGTGCCGTCTACGTGTTGAGCGCCTGTCTGCTGTTCGGCATCAGCGCGCTCTACCACCGCGGCAACTGGAGTCCGCGCACCGAGGGCGTGCTCCGCCGCCTCGACCACGCCAACATCTTCCTGATCATCGCGGGCACCTACACCCCGCTGACCATGCTGCTGGTGCCCGGCAGCAGGGGCCGGATCCTGCTGTGGGCGGTCTGGGCGGCGGCGGCCGCCGGCATAGCCTTCCGCGTCTTCTGGGTCGGCGCGCCCCGCTGGCTCTACACCCCCTGCTACATCGCGATGGGCTGG
The DNA here is from genome assembly GCF_047456005.1 of Streptoverticillium reticulum. NCBI lineage: Bacteria > Bacillati > Actinomycetota > Actinomycetes > Kitasatosporales > Streptomycetaceae > Streptomyces > Streptoverticillium reticulum. Next base: position 3,237,024 of record NZ_CP179755.1, read on the forward strand.
GCCGCCGTCTTCTTCCTCCCCGACTTCCTGCGCACGGGCGGCATCGCCGTCCTCGTCCTGGTGATCATCGGCGGGCTGCTCTACAGCGCGGGCGGAGTGATCTACGGGATCAAGCGCCCCAATCCCTCGCCGCGATGGTTCGGCTTCCACGAGGTCTTCCACTCACTCACGCTGGCCGCCTTCGTCACGCACTACGTGGGCATTTCACTCGTCGCCTATTCGCACGCCTGACGCACCGCGCGCACCGCGCTCCCGACGGACCCTCCGCAGTGGCCGTGGCTTCGAAGCCGCGGCCACTCGCCATGCCAGGCCCCCGATCCCGGCCGCGGCCACGGCCAGCACCGCGATCTCGCCGGCGATCACATACCCCGCGACACACAGCATCGCGAGCAGCGCATAGACGACCCCACTCATCAACGACCCCCTTTTCCCAGGCTTTTACGGTCTCACCGACCGTTCCCCTGCCCTGCACTCAGGGTCACACACCCCACTGACAATCAGGGTGCCGTCAAGATCGCCCGACCGGCACCGGCCATATTGACACCCTCCATCTTTTGAGAGTTACTGTCACTTGACGCCAGCTCTCTCCCGGAGGTGTGCCATGAGCACCCCGATCACCCGACCCGACCCCCGGCGCTGGTGGGCGCTGGGCGCCCTGGTCGCCTGCATGCTCGTCCTCGGCTTCGACACCACGATCCTGACCGTCGCCCTGCCGACCATGACGGACCAACTCGGCGCCACCAGCGGCGAACAGGAGTGGATAGCCGACTCCTACCTCGTCGTCCTCGCCGCCCTGATGCTCCCCGCCGGACTCCTCGGCGACCGCTTCGGCCGCCGCCGCATGCTGCTGACCGGACTGGGGATCTTCCTCGTCGGATCCCTGCTCGGCACGTTCGCGACGAGCACCGGCGAGGTCATCGCCGCCCGCACCGTCCTCGGCGTCGGCGCGGCGCTGATCATGCCGCTCGCCCTGTCCGTGCTGCCCTCGCTCTTCCCGGGACCGGAGCGCACCAAGGCCGTGGGCGCGGTCTCCGCCGCCTCGGCCCTCGGCCTTCCGCTGGGCCCGATCATCGGCGGCTGGCTGCTCGACCACTTCTGGTGGGGCTCGGCCTTCCTCGTCAACGTCCCGCTCGTGATCATCGGCATCGCGGCCTGCGTCTTCCTGCTCCCCGAGACGAACGACCCCAACTCGCCCAAGGTCGACGCCCTCTCGACCGCGCTCACCGTCACCGGCCTCGGCGCCCTCGTCTTCGGCGTCGTCGAGGGACCCACGCGCGGCTGGTCCGCACCGGCCGTCCTCGGCGCCTTCGCCGCCGCGGCCGTCCTGCTCACCGCCCTCGTCCTGCGCGAACGCCGGCAGCCCCGGCCGATGCTGGACCTCACGCTGCTGGCCCACCGCGGCTTCTGCTGGAACACTGCGGCCGCAGCGCTCATCACCTTCACGCTCACGGGCCTGCTGTTCGTCCTCCCGCACTACCTCCAGGCCGTCCTGGGCCACGACGCCTTCGGCACCGGGCTGCGGATGCTGCCGATGATGGCCGGACTGATCGTCGCGTCGCGCGCCGCGGGCCCGCTGGTCACCCGGTTCGGGGCGCGGCCCGTCATCGCCGGCGGCCTGACCGTCATGGCCTTCGCCGCCCTGCTCGGCAGCCGCACGGACATCCACGACGGCTACGGCTTCACGGCCCTGTGGCTGTCCGTCACCGGCTTCGGGTTCGGGTTCGGCATCATCCCCGCCATGGACGGCGCCCTCGGCACCCTCCCCCGCGAGCGCGCGGGCAGCGGCTCCGGGCTGCTGATGACGCTGCGCCAGGTCTCCGGCGCCGTCGGAGTGGCGGTGCTGGGCAGCCTGATCGCCGGCGCCTACCGCGGCCGGATCGGCACGGACGGGCTGCCGCCCGCCGCCGCGGGGGCGGCGCGCGACTCCGTCGAGGGGGCGCAGATGGTCGCCGCCAGGCTCGGCGACACGGCGCTCGCGCGCTCGGCGGACACCGCCTACCTGCACGGTATGAGCCTGGCCCTGCTGGTGTGCGGCGCCGGGGCGATCGTCGCGGCCCTCCTCGTCGCCGTCTTCCTGCCGGACGGCCGCCCCACGGAGGCGGCCGCGGATCATGAAGTGGTTGGCGAAATGACCGATGCCTGAGAATGCACCCATGGCCTCAGCACAGACGTCCTCCCCCGCACAGCCCGGCCCCAGGCTCGGGCTCCGCGAGCGGAAGAAGATCCAGACCCGGCAGGCGATCCGGCGTGCCGCCTACCGCCTGTTCGAGAAGCAGGGCTACGACGCCACGCCGGTCGACCAGATCGCCGAGGCCGCGGACGTGTCCCCCAGCACGGTCTTCCGTTACTTCCCGACCAAGGAGGACATCGTCCTCACCGACGAGTACGACCCGGTGATGGAGGCGGCGATCCGGGCACGCCCGGCGGAGGAGACCCCGGTCGAGGCCATCCGGCACGGTGTGCGGGACGCGCTGCAGCACATCGTCGACACGGACATCGTCGAACTGCGGCAGCGCACCAAGCTGGTCCGCGAGGTCCCGGCCCTGCGGGGCCGCTCCGCGGAGGGGCAGGCGGAGTCGGCGGTCATGCTGTGCCGTGTCCTTGCGGAGCGGACGGGGCGGTCCGAGGACGACCTCGAAGTGCGGGTCGTGATTGCGGCGGTGCTGGGGGCGATGCAGGAGGCGATGATGCACTGGGTGGACCAGGGCCAGACCGGGGATGTGGGGGCGCTGATCGACCGCACGCTGGACGTGCTGGGGCGCGGTCTGACGCTGTGAGCGCCCCGAAGGGGCGCGGGGAACTGCGTGATCGGCCACCGACGGCCTGCAGCCGACGCACCGCCCCGGGACGCGCCCACGCGGCGGAGCCGCACATGTGAACAGCCCCGCGCCCCTGACGGGGCCCCTACGGGGCGCCCAGCTGCTCCGCAAGGAGCTTCGCGTCCGCCGTCGGTGCGTCGCACGTGAAGTGGCGGCACACGTACGCGGCCGGCCGCCCGTCCAGCAGGTCCCGGCCCTCCAGGAGCGGTACCTCCACCGGTGCCGCGCCCGGTTCGCCGAGGGCCACCACCGCGCCCGGGGCCGGGGAGAGCAGGGCCGTGCGGTGGAGTTCGCGCGTGCCGGGGTGGTCGCCGGGGCCCACGACCGCCACCTCGCGGGGGCCGTCCAGCAGGGCCTCCGTCACCGTCAGGCCCCAGCCGATGAACCGCGGCGCCCGCGGGGCGAGGCTCCGGACGACGCCCAGGGCCTTCTCGGCCGCCTCGCGGTGCGGTGCGCTGCCCGTGTACGCGGCGTAGGACAGGAGCGCCCCGGCCGCGGCCGTCCAGCCGGACGGCACCGCGTTGTCGGTGGGGTCCTGCGGGCGCCGGATCAGTGCCTCGGCGTCGTCGGCGGTGTCGTAGAGCGTGCCGTCCTCCGCGGTGAAGCGGATCAGGACGGTGTCCAGGAGCAGGCCCGCGAAGTCGACCCAGACGCCCTCGCCGGTCACGGCGGACAGGGCGAGGAAGCCCTCGGCGACGTCCGCGTAGTCCTCCAGGACGCCCGCGTGGCCGCCCGCGACGCCGTCCAGCGAGGTGCGGAAGAGCCGGGCCTGCCAGTCCATGTGCGTACGGACGAGCAGGTCGGCGGCGTCCGTGGCGGCCTGGACCAGGTCGGGGCGGTCGAAGTACGCGCCGCACTCCGCGAGGGCCGCGACGGCCAGGCCGTTCCAGGCGGCCACCACCTTGTCGTCCCGGCCCGGGCGCGGCCGCGCCTCGCGCGCGGCCAGCAGCCGCTCGCGCACGGAGGCGAGCCGTGCGGCGTCGAGGAGCTCCTCGGTGTCGGGGAGTCGGAGCACGGAGGCGCCCTCCTCGAAGGTGCCCTCCTCCGAGACCCCGAAGTGGACGGCGGCCAGGGCCGCGTCCTGCTCGCCCAGCACCGCGCGCAGTTGCTCCGGCGTCCACACGTAGTACGCGCCCTCGACGTGCCGGCCCGACCCGTCGTCGCTGTCGGCGTCGAGTGCGGAGGCGAACCCGCCCTGTTCGGTGCGCAGTTCGCGGATCATGAAGTCCGCGGTCTCCAGGGCGATGCGCCGGGCCAGGCCGGATCCGGTGGCGCGCCACAGGTGCGCATAGACGCGGCACAGCAGGGCGTTGTCGTAGAGCATCTTCTCGAAGTGCGGCACCGTCCAGGTGGCGTCCACCGCGTAGCGGGCGAAGCCGCCGCCGAGCTGGTCGTAGATCCCGCCGCGTGCCATGGCCTCGCAGGTGGCCTGCGCCATCTCCAGGGCGGCCGCCGAGCCGGTGCGGGCGTGGTGGCGGAGCAGGAACTCCAGCGTCATGGACGGCGGGAACTTGGGTGCCCCGCCGAAGCCGCCGTTGACCGCGTCGAAGTCGCGGGTCAGGCCCATCAGTGCGGCGTGCGTCTCCTCCTCGCCGGGTGCACGGGAGGTGTCGACGGCGAGGGTGCGCCCGGACAGGTCGCGCACGATGCGCTGTGCGACCTCGCCCACCTCGTCGCGCCGGTCGCTCCACGCGGCCCGCACGCCCTCCAGCACCTGCGGGAAGCCGGGCATGCCGTGGCGCGGGGCCGGCGGGAAGTAGGTGCCGAAGTAGAAGGGCTCGGCGTCGGGCGTGAGGAAGACGGTCATCGGCCAGCCGCCCTGTCCCGTGGCGGCCTGGACGGCCTCCATGTAGACGGCGTCGACGTCGGGCCGCTCCTCGCGGTCGACCTTGACCGCGACGAAGTGCTCGTCGATCAGCGCGGCGATCGCGGGGTCCTCGAAGGACTCGTGGGCCATGACGTGGCACCAGTGGCAGCTCGAGTACCCCACGCTCAGCAGCACGGGCACGTCCCGCCGCCGGGCCTCGGCGAAGGCCTCGGGGGACCAGGGCCACCAGTCGACCGGGTTGTCGGCGTGCTGGAGAAGATAGGGGGACGTCTCGTGCGCCAGGCGGTTGGACATGGGTCCATCCTGGCGCACGGGACGTCACCGCGCCGCCGTACGCGCGCCCCGCAGGGGCGCGGGGAACTGCGCGACCAGCCGAGAACGACCCGCAGCCGTCAAACGGCCGGACCGCTCAGGCCGCGCCCTTGTCGGCGGCCGTCTGACCGCCGGCCTCCGCATCCTCGGCGAAGTCGACCCGCTTCATGTGCTTGTTCATGGACTTCATCAGCAGCCACACGGCGCCGCCGATGAGGGCGAAGACAATGAAGCCGAGCACGCCGGGGGTGACCTTGTTCTGGTCGAGGTCGGCGGCGAGCGGCACCAGGTTGCTCATCATGGGCTCAATTGTTGCGGATGCCCGCGAAGAGGTCGTCCTCGGGGAGGGACGTGTCGACGAGCGACTTCGCCAGCTCGTACTCCTCGGTCGGCCAGACCTCCCGCTGGAGGTCCATCGGGACGCGGAACCAGCCGCCGTCGGGGTCGATCTGCGTGGCGTGCGCGATCAGCGCCTTGTCACGGATCTCGAAGAAGTCGCCGCAGGGCACGTAGGTGGTCAGGGTCCGCTCGCGGCCCATCGACTCCCAGCGCTCCAGCCACTCCGCGTAGGGGGACTCCATGCCGCGCTCGATCAGGGCGTCGTGCAGGGCCTGGGTGCGGGGGCGGTTGAAGCCCTGGTTGTAGTAGAGCTTCTGCGGCTGCCAGGGCTCGCCGGCCTCGGGGTAGCGCTCGGGGTCGCCCGCGGCCTCGAAGGCCACCATCGAGATCTTGTGGGTCATGATGTGGTCGGGGTGCGGGTAGCCGCCGTTCTCGTCGTACGTGGTGATCACGTGCGGACGGAACTCGCGGATCAGTGCGACCAGCCGGCCGGCCGCCTCCTCCACGTCCTGCAGGGCGAAGCAGCCCTCCGGAAGCGGCGGCAGCGGGTCGCCCTCGGGCAGGCCGGAGTCGACGAAGCCGAGCCACTCCTGCTTGACGCCGAGGATGTCGCGGGCCTCGGCCATCTCCCTGGCCCGGACCTCGTGGATGTGCTCCTCGATGTAGGGGTCGCCCTGGAGCTTGGGGTTGAGGATGGAGCCACGCTCACCACCTGTGCAGGTGGCGACCAGCACGTCCACCCCCTCGGACACGTACTTGGCCATCGTGGCCGCGCCCTTGCTCGACTCGTCGTCGGGGTGGGCGTGAACGGCCATCATTCGCAGCTGCTCGGTCAAGGCTCGATCCTCAGTCACTGGTCTCTTAAGACGCCTCCTATAGTGACCGAAGGAAGGCGCGATTCATTCCGTGTTCCACAACCGGAATCCGGAGGGGGTCGCCCCCGGTCCCGCACTCCCCGTCAGGAGGAACGATCATGGCTGCGGACGGTGCAGCGCTGCCCGAGGGCCGCTACGGCCGCTCGGCGGACGAGCGTGCCGACCGCAAGCTGAAGATCGCCGGCGCGGTGCTGGGTGCCGCGCTGCTGGGCTTCGTCGGCTGGGCCGGTGTGCACTACATCACCAAGACGGACGTCAGCGGTCAGCTGATCCGTTCGAAGACGATCTCCGACTCGTCCGTGCAGGCGGTACTGGAGATCCGCAAGGAGAAGGACGCCACCGGCGTCTGCACGCTGCGCTCGCTGGGCGAGGACGGCACCGAGGTGGCGCGCAAGGACGTCACCCTCGACCGTCGCGAGGCCCACTTCACGCAGCCGGTCGAGCTCCGCACCACGCGGCGGGCCTCCGCCACGGAGCTTGAGGGGTGTCGCCAGGTAACCGGGCGCTGACCTGCCCTGACGCGCTTCTTGCGCGTTTCCTCCCGGTTACTTCTTCCCCCTTGACGGGCGGAGTTGTTAGGCTCGTGGTTTCGCCCGCCTTTGAAGGTGCACCCTTCTGAGTAGGGCGTTCATTTGTATCCCGGCTGTATCCCAGCATTCCCAGTACCGACGAGGAGCACCTGTGACCCAGACCAGCGACAACGTCACCTGGCTGACTCAGGAGGCGTACGACCAGCTCAAGGCTGAGCTGGAGTACCTGTCTGGTCCCGCTCGCACCGAGATCGCGATGAAGATCGCGGCGGCACGCGAGGAGGGTGACCTGCGCGAGAACGGCGGTTACCACGCGGCCAAGGAGGAACAGGGCAAGCAGGAGCTCCGCGTGCGCCAGCTGACCCAGCTGCTCGAGGCGGCGAAGGTCGGCGAGGCCCCGGCCACCGACGGCGCCGTGGCGCCCGGCATGGTCGTGACCATCGCCTTCGACGGCGACCCGGACGACACGCTGACGTTCCTGATGGCCTCCCGCGAATACGCGAGCGCGGACATCGAGACGTACTCCCCGCAGTCCCCGCTGGGCTCGGGCGTGAACGGCAAGAAGGTCGGCGAGGACGCCCAGTACGAGCTGCCGAACGGCCGCAAGGCCATGGTGCGCATCCTGGACGCCAAGCCGTACCAGGGCTGAGCCCTCCCCTACCCCTGTGGAGCCCCGGACCGGTCGCAACCGGTCCGGGGCTCTTGCGTGCCCCGTACGGGGCGCCTAGGCCGTCGCCGAGCGGTACTTGCGCACCGACAGCGAGCGGAAGACGGCGATGATCAGGACGGACCAGAGCAGCGACGCCGCCGCCGGGTGCTGCATCGGCCAGGCCGCGGGCACCGGATAGCCGTGCGGGAGGTTGCCGAAGAGCTCCCGCGCCGCCTGCACGGTGGCGCTGAAGGGATTCCACTCGGCGATGGTGCGCAGCACCACCGGCATGTTGTCGGAGGGGACGAAGGCGTTGGAGATGAAGGTGAGCGGGAAGAGCCAGATGAGCCCGCCCGAAGTCGCCGCCTCCGGGGTGCGCACCGACAGTCCGATCAGTGCGCCGATCCAGGAGAAGGCGTAGCCGAGCAGGAGCAGCAGGGCGAAGCCGCCGAGCGCCTCCAGGACGCCGTGGTGGATGCGCCAGCCGACGATCACGGCGACGATCGCCAGCACCACCAGCGTCAGTGCGGTCTGCACCAGGTCGGCGAGGGTGCGGCCGGTGAGCACCGCGCCCCGGGCCATGGGCAGTGAGCGGAAGCGGTCGATGAGGCCCTTGTGCATGTCGTCGGCGATCCCCGCGCCCGCGCCCGCCGTGGCGAAGGTGACGGTCTGGGCGAAGATGCCCGCCATCAGGAACTGCCGGTAGGTGGCCGGGTCGGTGCTGCCGCCGACGGCGATCGAGCCGCCGAAGACATAGCTGAACAGCACGACGAACATGATCGGTTGGACGAGTCCGAAGACGACGACCTCGGGGATGCGCACCATCCGGATCAGGTTGCGCTGGGCGACGACCAGGGAGTCGTGCACGGACTGGGTGACGCCGCCGCGCGCCCTGGGCACCGCCTTCCTGGAGACGATCTCGCCGGTGGCACTCATGGTGCGGCCCCTTCCTGCTCGCGGTCCCCGCTTTCCTGCGCCGCCTCGGCCGTGTGCCCGGTGAGGGAGATGAAGACGTCGTCCAGGGTGGGGCGGCGCAGGGCGATGTCGTCGATCTCGATGCCGCGGCCGTCGAGTTCGCGGATCACCTCGGCGAGGAGCTTGGCGCCGCCGGAGACGGGGACGGTGACCTTGCGGGTGTGCTCCTCGACGGCGGTCGCGCCCTTGCCGAAGGCGTGCAGCACCTGTTCGGTGACGGGGATGTGGTCGCGCTCGTGCACGACGACCTCGACGCGCTCCCCTCCTGTGCGCGCCTTGAGCTGGTCGGAGGTGCCGCGGGCGATGACGCGCCCGTGGTCGACGACGGCGATGTCGTGGGCGAGGCGGTCGGCCTCCTCCAGGTACTGGGTGGTGAGCAGCAGAGTCGTTCCGCCTGCCACCAACTCCTCGATGACCTCCCAGAGTTGCTGCCGGTTGCGCGGGTCGAGTCCGGTGGTGGGCTCGTCCATGAACATCACGGGCGGGCTGACGACCAGGGCGGCCGCGAGGTCGAGGCGGCGGCGCATGCCGCCGGAGTAGGTCTTGGCGGGGCGGTCGGCGGCGTCGGCGAGGTTGAAGCGTTCGAGCAGCTCCGCCGCCCGCGACTTGGCGTCGCGCGCGCCCATCTGGTAGAGCCTGCCGACCATCCGGAGGTTCTCACGGCCCGTCAGATATTCGTCGACGGCGGCGAATTGGCCGGACAGGCCGATGGCGTGGCGGACTTCGTTGGGTTTCTTCAGGACGTCGATGCCGGCCACGACGGCCGAGCCGCTGTCGGGTTTGACGAGGGTGGTGAGGACGCGCACCGTGGTGGTCTTGCCGGCGCCGTTGGGGCCGAGCAGTCCGAGGACGGTCCCTTCCGGTACGTCCAGGTCGACACCGTCCAGAGCCCTGACGTCGCCGAAGGTCTTGACCAGACCTTCGGCGTATATCGCACCTTGCATGGAGCTTCTCCCCGTTGAGGTGACGTAGTTGATTTTACGTTCACTCAGCTCATTTCGCCCCATGAAGGCATCACTCCGGTCATTGCCCGGAATCCGGGCATCACTGGACACCGCCGGGCACACGGCCACCGGCACGCTCAGTGCAGCACCGCATACCCCGCGTCGCGCAGGGCCGTCTCCACCCCGGCGCAGTGCTCCCGCCCCTCCGTCTCCAGGTGCAGCTCCACCTCCGCCTCGCCGAGCCGGAGCCGCGGATCGGTGCGGACGTGGCCGATGTCGAGGACGTTGGCGCCGGCCGCGGACAGCACCTCCAGCAGGGCCGCCAGCGCGCCCGGACGGTCCGTCAGCCGCACCCGCAGGGACAGGTACCGGCCCGCGACGGCCATGCCGTGCCGCAGCACGGCCTGCAGCAGCAGCGGGTCCACGTTGCCACCCGAAAGCACCGCCACCACCGGCCCGTCGAACGACCGGGGCGCCGACAGCAGCGCCGCCACCGGGCTCGCCCCGGCCGGCTCGACCACCATCTTCGACCGCTCCAGGCACAGCAGCAGTGCCGCGGCCAGCTCGTCCTCGGAGACCGTCCGCACCTCGTCCACCAGCCGCGCGACGATCCGGAACGGCACGTCCCCGGGCCGCCCGACCCTGATGCCGTCCGCCATCGTCACCGGCGTCCGCACCGCCACCGGGCGGCCCGCGGCCAGCGACGGCGGGTAGGCGGCCGCACCCGCCGCCTGGACGCCCACGATCCGCACGTCCGGCCGCAACGCCTTGACCGCCACGGCGATTCCGGCCGCCAGACCGCCGCCGCCCATGCCCACGACGACGGTGCCCACCTCGGGGCACTGCTCCAGGATCTCCAGGCCCACCGTGCCCTGCCCGGCGATGACGTCCGGGTGGTCGAAGGGGTGGACGAAGGCCGCCCCCGCCTCCCCCGCATACGCCCGGGCCGCCTGCAGCGCGTCGTCCAACCCCTGCCCGTGCAGCCGGACTTCGGCCCCGTAGCCGCGGGCTGCGGCGATCTTCGGCAGCGAAGTGTCCTCCGGCATGAAGACCGTGGACCGCACGCCCAGCAGCGAGGCGGCGAAGGCGACGCCCTGGGCGTGGTTGCCGGCGCTGGCCGCGACGACCCCCGCCGCGCGCTCCTCCGGTGCCAGGCGCGCGATGCGCACGTAGGCGCCGCGCAGCTTGAACGAGCCGGTGTGCTGCAGGTTCTCGCACTTGAGCAGCACCGGGGTGCCGGCCAGCACGGAGAGGTGGCGGCCGGCCGCGAGGGCCGTGGTCCGGCAGACCCCGGCCAGCATCCGCTGCGCGGCGCGCACGTCGCCGAGCGTGACCGGGAACGTGCCGGAGGCAGGCGTTCCGCCCGCGCCGCCAACTCGTCGGGCCATACCGCCAGTCTCGCAGTACGCGCACGTCAACGGCTTTCCGAGGCAGACCGGAACCGGGCCTACCGTCCGGTTTGTGCAGCACTGGTACGAGCGCGCGAAAGGCCGCGTACTCTGTCCCCCATTCGCGAGCAACCAGCTGGTCCCGCTATCTGTCCCACAGCCCTGCAGAGCCTCTGCCGTCCCCTCCGCCCGCCGCACGAAGTGAGCCCCAGGCCATGCCCATCCCTCCGGACGTGACGACCCAACTCGCCCCCGGTGTCCTCGATGCCCTCCAGCACCAGGTGGCCGTCTTCGCACGCCGCGCAGAGCAGACCCGCCTCGGCGGCGTCGGCCGGGTCCACAACACGATGGACCGCGCCGCGTATCTGCTGCTCAACCGCCTCGACCAGGAAGGCCCGATGGGCGTCAAGGCGCTCGCCGCGGGCATGGGAATCGACTCCTCGACCGTCACCCGCCAGGTGGCGCCGCTGGTCGACACCGGACTGGTCAAGCGCACCTCGCACCCCGAGGACGGCCGCGCCGTCGTCCTGCAGCTCTCGCCCCGTGGCAAGGCCCGCCTGGAGGAGGTGCGCACCTCCCGTCGCGAGCTGATGGCGCTGTGCACCGAGGGCTGGACCGAGGACGAGCGCGACATCTTCTGCTCCCTGCTCACCCGCTTCAACTCCGCGCTCTCGGAGATCCACACCGCCCTGCCGCCGGGCGCGCCCGCGTCCTGACGTCCCGGCGTCCCGGCCCTTGACCGGGTGCCTCTGCTGCCGTCTGCTGGAACCCCCGGAAGCCACCGGGGAGTGCCGCCGGATGTGACGGAGGCGGGGCGTGCGAGAGCGGCAGGCGGCCCGGGAGCGCCGCCGCGCCCGGGAGTTCGAGGTGTTCGTCGGGGGCGCGGGCGGCCGGCTCCTGCACGCCGCCCGGCTGCTGACCGCCGAGGACCCGCGCACCGGCTCGGACGGCGCCGCCGAGCGCCTGCTGACGGCCGCCCTGGCCCGTACCTACGCCGACTGGGACCGGATCGGCGGCGACGATCCGTACGAGCACACCCGCCGCGAGCTCACCGCCCGCTTCGCGCACTCCGCCCGGCGCTACCGGCACCCGCGCGGGGGCGTGCTGGAACGGCTCCCGCCGAGGGAACGCCTGGTGGTGGTCCTGCGGCTCTACGAGGGCGTGGCCGAGGAACAGGCCGCGGCCGGCCTGGGACTGCCCGTGGAACGGGTGCGCGCGCTGTGCACGCGCGCGGTGGCCGCCCTGCGCAGCAGGCCCGCGGGGCCCGTGCCGTGAGCGGCTACGACCGCAAGGAGGACGAGGTCCGGCGGATGCTGGACCTCCCGCACCCGCCCGTCCCGGCCGAGCTGGCCGGGCTGGCCGCCGAGCGCGGCCGCCGGCTGCTGCGCAGGCGGCGGGCCGTCCGGGCGGTGGCGTGGACGCTGCTGCTGGCGGCCGTCGTGGTCTTCTGTGTCTGGGCCGCGGTCGTGCACCCGTGGGCGGCACGACCGGAAGACACGGTTCCGCCACCTTCTTCGCTGCGGGACCGGTGATTTCCGGCCCCGCAGGAGGATCGATCGCCGGCTCAGCCCAGGGCCTGGGTGATGTCCGCGATCAGGTCGTCCGCCGACTCGATGCCGACCGACAGGCGCACCAGGTCGGCCGGGACCTCCAGCGCGGAACCGGCGACGGAGGCGTGCGTCATCCGGCCCGGGTGCTCGATCAGCGACTCCACGCCGCCGAGGGACTCACCGAGGGTGAACAGCTGCGCGCGGTTGCAGACCTCGACCGCCGCCTCCTCGCCGCCCTGGACGCGGAACGACACCATGCCGCCGAAGGCGCGCATCTGCTTGGCCGCGACCTCGTGCAGCGGGTGCTCCGGCAGGCCCGGGAAGTAGACCTGCGTGACCTTGGGGTGCGACACCAGCACCTCCGCGACGCGCTCGGCGTTGGCGCTGTGCCGGTCCATGCGGACCGCGAGCGTCTTGATGCCGCGCAGCGTCAGCCAGGAGTCGAACGGGCCGGCCACGGCGCCCATCGCGTTCTGGTGGTAGGCCAGCTCCTCGGCGAGGGCGGCGTCGGCGGTGACGAGCGCGCCGCCGACGACGTCCGAGTGACCGCCCATGTACTTGGTCGTCGAGTGGACCACCACGTCCGCGCCCAGCGACAGCGGCTGCTGCAGGTAGGGGCTGGCGAAGGTGTTGTCGACCACCAGCTTGGCGCCGGCCTCGTGCGCGATGCCCGCGACGAGGGCGATGTCGGTGATGCCGAGCAGCGGGTTGGAGGGGGTCTCCACCCAGACCACCTTGGTGGTGGGCCGCAGCGCCGCCTTCACCGAGGCCGGGTCGGAGGTGTCGGCGACCGACCACTCCACGCCCCAGCGCCCGACGACCTTGGCGAACAGCCGGAAGGTGCCGCCGTAGGCGTCGTTCGGGATCACCACGTGGTCGCCGGGGGCGAGGAGCGTGCGCAGCAGGCAGTCCTCGGCAGCCAGGCCGGACGCGAAGGCGAGACCGCGGGCGCCGCCCTCCAGCGCCGCCAGGTTCTCCTCCAGGGCGGTGCGGGTGGGGTTGGCGCTGCGGCTGTACTCGTAGCCGCCGCGCAGGCCGCCGACGCCGTCCTGCTTGTAGGTGGACACTTGGTAGATGGGCGGTACGACTGCCCCGGTCAGCGGGTCGGGCTCCTGCCCGGCGTGGATGGCCAGGGTCTCGAAAGCTTGCTGGTCGCTCATTGGGCCGAGGGTAGTACCCCGTTGGGGGAAACACCCTGTTCACTTGTAACCGGCGGATGAACGATCCGCCGGGCTGAGACGTTGCCCGTGTGCAGGCCCGTATCCAACCCATCCCAGGAAGCCCGAACCATGGAGTTGCTGTTCCTCCTGATCGCCCTCGTCGTCGTGTGCGGGGTGGTGGTCCCCATGGTGCGCCGCAGGCGCCTGGCGCAGGGGGTGATGCAGGGCGCCGGGGCGGCGGCGGACCCGGTGTGCGGGCAGGGTTTCCTGCCGCCCGGGCAGTTGGACGTGCGCCTGCCCGGCCCCGACCCGGAGCTGCTGGCCGCCGTCGAGGAGGCCCGGCGCACCCAGGACTGGAAGCCGGCCGCCGAGCTGCTGGCCCGTACGCCCGCGGACGGGTCCGCCGAGCTGCGCTGGCAGCGGGTGCAGACCCTGGCCGGCGCGGCCGTGCGCGAGCTGGCGGAGGCCCCCGGCACGGGCGGCATGTGGCTGCGCCACTGGCGGGTGGTGGCCCCCAAGGACCCGGGCGGCGCGGCCGTGCAGGCCGAGTTCCTGGTGCAGCAGGCGCTGCGCGACCCGTCCTCGCAGGACTTCCGCATGATCCTGGAGGAGGCCCGCACGGTGTGCGCGGAGGCCGCGCTGCTGGCCCCCGGCGACCCGGTCCCGTACATCGTCGAGCTCGGCGTCGCGCGCGGGCTGGGCGCGAGCGAGGCGGAGTTCCAGTCGGTGTGGGAGACGGTCCTCTCGCGGGCGCCGCAGCACATGGGCGCCCACCTGGCCGCCCTGCGCTACTGGAGCGCGAAGTGGCACGGCTCGCAGGACCAGGCCGACGCGTTCGCCCGGCGCGCGGCGGCGGGCGAACCGGAGGGCAGCCTGCTGCCGGCGCTGCCGCTGTTCGCGCTGCACGACCACCTGGAGGACACGGGCCTGGTGCGCAGCCTGTTCCGGAGCGCGGTGGTCCGGGAGGCGATCGAGGGTGCGCAGTACGCGGTGAACCACGCGCCGTCCGACCACCCGGTGCTGCCGCACGTACGCCACCTGCTGGTGTGGTTCCTGGTGCGCGCCGAGCGCTACGACGAGGCCGTGGAGCAGCTGCGTGCGGTGGACGGGCACATCGGGGCGGTGCCGTGGACGTACGAGCAGGATCCGGTGGCGGCGTACACGGCGTTCCGGGCGATGGCGGTGGCCGGCTGGCAGGCGGGCCGGAATGCCGGGTGACCGCGCGCGCGTTGTGACGTGATGACGCCCGCCCGCACCCCCCTGGAGCCGTGATGCTGTTCGGACACCGCGAACCCGTCCTCCCCACCCCCGCCCAGGCCCTCCCCGGCCGGGAGGCGCCCGGCTTCCCGCTCCCCGAGCACCACGCGGTGCTGGGCACCCGCCTGGCCACCCCCTACCCCGAGGGCCTGGCCGTGGCCGACTTCGGCCTGGGCTGCTTCTGGGGCGCGGAGCGCCGCTTCTGGCAGGCGCCCGGGGTGTGGACGACCCTGGTCGGCTACCAGGGCGGCCACACGCCGAACCCGACGTACGAGGAGGTCTGCAGCGGCCGCACGGGCCACACGGAGGCGGTCCGCGTCGTGTACGACCCGGCGGTGACGACGTACGAGGCCCTGCTGAAGCTGTTCTGGGAGTCCCACGACCCGACCCAGGGCTTCCGCCAGGGCAACGACCGTGGCACGCAGTACCGTTCGGCGGTCTACACGCACAACGAGGAGCAGCAGGCCGCGGCGGAGGCGTCGCGGGACGCGTACCAGTCCGTCCTGACGGCCTCGGGCTTCGGCCCGATCACGACGGAGATCCGGGCGGCGGGGCCGTTCTACGCGGCGGAGGCTTATCACCAGCAGTACTTGGCCAAGAACCCGGCGGGGTACTGCGGGATCGGGGGGACGGGGGTTTCGTGTCCGGTGGGGGTGGCGGGGGCGGAGGGGTGATCACTGCCGACCGGCTGACGAACATCCATCCGGGCAGCCCGTGATCATCTACCCGACAACGCGAATATTGACGATGCCGCATGGACGACCGGCGGTCGACCTCGTACGGTCATGCCCAGTTGGCCCAACCAGGGGCACAGGCCAGGGGGTTCGGCATGGCACGGGAGGAACTGACCCGGCTCACCGGCAGCGGTAACGGGGAGTGCAATCAGAACGACTGTCCCAACGTGTACCGGGACGAGACAGACGGCCGGATCGTCGTCCAGGGCGAGCAGTGCGAAGCATTCCGGCCTCCAGTCGGTGAGGCACTGGTAAAAATTCCCGAGCACGTACTGAGGGAGGCTGCCCGTGCTCTTGGATGGTGAGGCGTGGCAGGCCAAGTTCCGGGACTTTCAGGCCGAGGCATGGCGGCTCGAAACCCTGCCCGCGTACAACGTCCCACAGGAAGCCGAGCAGATCCGGGCGTTCCTGGCTGGGGAGCGCATCGACCCGCATTCGTACGCCAACGACTACACCGAGGACCTCAAGCGGGTACGTAGGGAGGGAAAGAGCAAGGGACGCGTGCACATCGTGACGCGCCCGCTCTCGGAATACCTCCGCTTCGAGTTCATGTACTACCGGCCTCATGTGTGGGCCGGCGAGGACATCCGCATCATGGACGTGACCGATCGGCCCAACCCGCTGGCCGACGTCCAAGACTTCTGGATGTTCGACAAGAAGGAAGTCGTCCTCATGAACTACGAGCCGGACGGAACACAGACGAACCGGGAAGTGTACGTGGGAGACGTGGGTCCCTACGTCGAGTATCAGCGCATCGCCGTCGCCGAGTCAGTGTCCTTCGAGGAGTACGTGAAGGGCCTTGACCTTTGAACCTGAGGAGCTGGGTCAGTCCAGGGCCGACCTGGCGGAAACGCTGAAGACGCTTCGCAAGCGAGCCGGACGCACCCAGGTCTGGCTCGCTCAGCGCTGCAATATGTCTCAGACGAAGGTGAGCAACATTGAGGGCGGAAAACTCACGCCCACTCTCGTTGACGTAGAGCTGATCCTGAGAGCACTCGATGCTCCGCCCAAGCTGGTGTCGGAGGTGGCGGCCCTTGCCCGAACAGCCAACACCGAGTGGCAGGATGTGTGGTCACAGCGCCGGACGGGGCTCGAAAAGAAGCAGAACGAACTGGCAGGGTTCGAGAAGTCCTCCACAGACTTCCGCTACTTCCTGCTCTCCATGGTCACCGGCTTGCTGGCAACCCCCGAATACGTAAGGGCAAGCCTTGCAGCCATCCCCGGCGACCACAGCAAGGCCATCGCAAAGAAGCTGGAGCGGCAGGCAGTTCTTTACGACATGTCAAAACGCTTCACATTCATTCTGACCGAGCAAGCCGTCAGGTGGCCGTACCTTGCCGCTCCGGTCATGGCTGTGCAGATCGACCGGCTCGTCTCGATCAGCCTCCTGCCGAACGTCCGACTCGGCGTCATCCCGCTGGAAGGCCACATGCCGACTGCCCCGTTGAACACTTTCACCGTGTACGACAGCCGGATTGCAACCGTGGAGACATCCACGGGTGCAATGATTTTCCGGGACCATCGGGATGTGTCGGCCCACCTGAACGAGTTCTCGACGTACGAGGATTACGCCGTGTTCGGCGAGCAGGCCAGGGGGTGGCTGACGGCATGGGCAAGCCGATTCCGCTCCTGATCTTTACCCGACAACGCCAATATTTCTGACATCTGTCGTTGTGCCGGTGGATCATCCAATCTTGTCGGCGCCGGGAGGGGCGCGCCGTAACCAGAACTGTGGAGGTCCACTCATGAGCAACCAACCGACGACCATGGCACGCCCCGTTCACCTGACGTTCCCGCCCAGCCCCCCGCCACCGGCCGCGGACTGTGACGTGTGCAAGGCCCTGGCCCGACAGCGAGCCGAAGCGCGTAGCCGCGGCGACTACTCGGCCGAGACCGACAGGAGTGTGGAGATCGCGGCACATTCCAAGGAGCACCCGTGGTGATCTCCCCTGACAAGTGGCGCGAGTGCTGGGGCCTCGCCGACAGGACCGTGACCGCGTTCAAGAATGCCCTGGCCGCGGCAGGCATTCCGGAGTCGGCGCATGGCTCCATCCGCCCAGTGGTCACCCATGACGGGAAGGTGTATGTGGAGACTCTGATGCTGCGAGCCGACGCGGCGGCGACCGTAGCGGAAGCCCTCGACTGTCACAGGCAGTCGTAATACACGTAAGGGGCCCCTCGCCTACCGGCAAAGGGCCCCTTTTCCGTGCGCCGCCGGGAACTCGGACCGGACCCCGGCAGCTTGCAGCATCGGGGCGATGTGTCTTCTGGCCAGTGGAGACCGGGCAGAAGAGCGAGCCGCAACCCACTCGTCACCCGTTCGGCGGACGGCACGCGGTTCACGCTGGGTACGCTGGGCGCAGGGATCAGAATCTCGCCCATGGGAGAAGCGATGACAACCTCCGCTGCCGGGCAGCCCCTCATCCCGCAGCCGGCTGCCACAGTGACAGCGCTCCGACAGGCCGTCGGGCAGATCGCTCCAGCCGCCCTGCCCGCTTTCACCCGGGAACTGGACCAGGCCGCGGACCAGTCCCGGCAGGGCTCCGACATCGCCCCTCTCCGGCGCTTCATCGCCCAGTGGTCGGTCTACGTCCACATCCAGCGCCAGCCCGAGATCGCTGCCCGCTTCAGGGAGTTGGAGGACCTTGCCACCACGGGCGACGCCGCTCAGGCCCGCCAGGCCGCTTCAGGAATCGGGCGCATCCTCGACGAGGCACACGCAGCGCTGGGGATCTTCCAGCGGTGAGCGATGCCTGGCACTGGGAATACGACCCGGACGAAATGCACGTGACGGACGGCATTCCGGTGGACGTTGTTGCGGAGGTGGAACGCCTCGCCGACCAGCTGACAGAACTGGCAGACATGGGCGTGGACATCGGCGAGTTGGGCATGGGACCCCGCCCGGGCGGCCTCCGGTACATGGATGCAGCAGGGGGCTGGTTCCATTACCTGGCTTCGCCAAGAGATCGCATCATGGTAGTGGTACGGATCGTTCCGCCGGCCCAAAACCTGTGATCACCGCGACGCTGCGGTTCGCTCATCGATGCGGTCCTGCTTCCGGACCGCGATGGCCTGGTTCGCGCGCCGGGCGAGCCTGGGGATCAGCAGTTTGCCGGGGCGCTGCCACCGGGCCGAACTCCACGGTTGGCAGCTCGTCCCCAACCACGTATACATAAGGGGCCCCTCGCCTACCGGCAAAGGGCCCCTTCACTGTGCGCCGCCAGGGACTCGAACCCCGGACCCGCTGATTAAGAGTCAGCTGCTCTAACCAACTGAGCTAGCGGCGCGTCGGAGAAATATTACATGAAGGTGCGGGTGCTCCCGCCCCCTCACCCCGGCTGCGCCCAGCTCACCGAAGCGGCCAGGGTCAGATTGACCGCGGCCAGAGCCCAGAAGAACCCCTTGGGAAGCGGCGCCTCCGGCCTCCTCCGGCTCCGCGCCACACCCACCGCACTCAGCAGGATCGTGAGAACGGCGAGGGCGGTGATGAAGGCGCGCATGATGTCCGTTCGGGTCGGTATGCCGGGACGGTGCTGCGAAGATCGTCCCATGGCCCGGCCGCCTGATCACCGGGAAATCGAGCCAACCACCGTTCGGTGGCACCCCCACCCCCCGCCGTGATCCACTGCCCCCATGCAGGGAATGGGGGCAAGCATCATCGCCGTCGTCGGAACGCTGCTCGGCTCCGGCGTCACCTATACGTTCCAGCAGCGCGCCGCACGCCGCAACGAGCGGTTCACCCGGGACGAGAAGTTGCGGCAGGAGCGACTGGACGCGTACTCGTCGTTCGCGGGCAAGCTCGTCGACTACCGGCGGAGTCTGATGGAGCGGTGGCTGCAGCAGCACGGCGAGATGGTGTTCGAGAACGACGAGCCCGCGCTGCGGAAACACTCGTACGAGCTGCGGACCGCGGCCGAAGAGGCGCTGTTCCGGCTGCAGATGCTCACCGACGACGAGCAGCTGGTGCGGCGTTCGCAGGAGGTGCTGGACTGTGTGGGCGAGATCTTCAAGGCCACCGACCGCGCCGACTGGGACGTCAAGCGGACGGCCGCCAAGGAGGCCATACACGGGTTCGTCGCCGTGGCCAAGCACACGCTCGCGGAGCCACTCGGGAACACGGAGCCGCCCGTGCCTCGTTGAGCACGGCATGACCGATGCATTCACCGTATCCGTCGTCGTCCGCGGCTATGAGACGGACTCCCAGGGGCACCTCAACAGCGCCGTGTACATGCAGTACGCGGAGCACGGCCGCTGGTCCGGGCTGGAGGCCGCCGGGATCCGGCAGAGCGATCTGCTGGAGCAGGGGGTGGGGCTGATCGTCCTGGAGACGAACATCAAGTACCTCAAGGAGCTGCGGGCCGGCGACGAAGTCACGGTGAGCTGCCGGTACGTCTTCGGCAGCGGGAGGACGCCGAAGACGTTCCGGTTCGAGCAGGAGATCATCGCGGCGGACGGAACACTCGCCGCCGAGGTGTCCAGCGCCGGCGGGCTGCTGGATCTCAAGGAGCGGCATCTGGTGCCCGATCCGCGGGTGTATTTCCGGGCGTTGGCCTCGGATCCGGGTGTGCTCGGGCTGTAGAACCCCTACTCCGCCCGGAAGCGGAAGCGGCCCTCCCCCACCGTCACCTCCGCCTTCGCGAACCCCGCCGCCCGCAACCGCTCCCCCAGGGTTGCGGGCGGCACCGGCACGCACGTGTCGCCGATGTGGATCAGGCGGAAGCGCAGGCTGGTCAGCGCGTCGCAGCCCGCGAAGACGCCCCCGGGGCGCAGTACCCGGTGCGCCTCCGCGAAGAGCCGGTCCTGCGCGGCGGGTGTCGGGACGTGGTGAAGCATCGTGAAGCAGACCACCGAGTCGAACCGGTGGCCCTCAAAAGGCATCCTCGCGCCGTCGCCCTGCCTCACCTCCGCCCTCCCCTCGAACTCCCTCCGCAGGCGCGCCGCCGAGGCCTCGTCGACCTCCAGCAGGGTCAGGTGCTGCACCTCCGGCAGCAGGACGCGCGTCGTGGCACCGTACCCGGGCCCGATCTCCAGGGTGTCCGGGCCGAGTTCGACCCCGTCGAGGGCCCACGGCAGCAGCATGTCCTCGACCGCGCGGGCCCACTTCACGGAACTGCAGCGGCGGCGGTGGATCAGGTTCATCGGCATGCTGCGAGGCTAGGAAGCGACCGGCGGTGCCGCCTACGGGGCAGGAGGACAGGCCATGTTGCGGAACGGACACCGGAAGGGACACGTGGTGGATCCGCACGGTGCCGCCATCGCCGTCGGCAGCTTCGTCCTCGACGACGGCGAGTGGTTCACGCCGCACGAACACCCCGCGCACCAGCTGGCGTGGGCGGCGCAGGGAGTGCTGGCCGTGCGGACGGACGGCCGGACCTGGGTGCTGCCGCCGTCCGTGGCGCTGTGGATCCCGGCGGGCGTCCGGCATGCCACGGGGGCGACGAGCGCGGCCCTGGTGCGGAGCCCGTACGTGTGGCCCGACCGCTGTCCGCCCGTGTGGAACACCTGGCGGGAGCCCCAAGT
This sequence comes from Streptoverticillium reticulum, assembly GCF_047456005.1. NCBI lineage: Bacteria > Bacillati > Actinomycetota > Actinomycetes > Kitasatosporales > Streptomycetaceae > Streptomyces > Streptoverticillium reticulum. The sequence continues at coordinate 3,257,904 of NZ_CP179755.1, forward strand.
GGTGCCCGTGTCGGGGCTGTTGCGCGAGCTCATCGGGCACCTCGCGCAGGACGCAGCCGCCCTCGCCCCGGAGGAGCGGCGCCGCGCGGAGGCCGTCGTCCTCGACCAGCTGCATCCCGTGTCGGTGACGACCGTGCGCGCGCCGGTGCCCACGGACCCCCGCGCCCGCGAGGTGGCGGACGCGCTGCGCGCGAACCCGGCGGACGGGCGGTCGCTGGCACAGTGGGGCGCCGTGGTCGGTGCGAGCGCCCGGACGCTGGCCCGTGCCTTCGCCGCGGACACGGGCATGCCGTTCGGGCAGTGGCGCACCCAGCTGCGCCTGGAGGCGGCGATGCCGCTGCTGGCGGCGGGGGCCACGGTGTCGTCGGTGGCCCGCCGGGTGGGCTACGGCTCGCCGAGCGCCTTCGTGGCGGCGTTCCGCAGGGGGGTGGGGGTGCCCCCGGGCACATACTTCGGGCGCCCGGGGCAGTGAGGGGTCAGTCCCGCAGCACCGCCGCGTCCGCGGCCTCCGCCCCTTGTGCCCAGCCGTCCGCGTCGCGTCCGCGCAGCCGGTGCGAGGTGGTCTCGGGGAAGAGCTGCTGCGCCGTCTCGCCGACCGCCACGTCGCGGGCGGCGAGCACCGGCAGGACCTCGGACCGCGGCTCCTGTGCGGTCACGTCGCGCACGGCGGCGGCGAGGCGTTCGCCGATGCGGGCCGCGTAGGAGATCAGGAAGGACTCGCGGAAGTCGCGCGTGCGGCGGGACCGGCCGCGCGCGTGGTGGTCGTCGGCGGCGCGCCGCATCGCGGCGGTGGCCTGGACGAGGAGCGAGGTGTACATGAGCTCCACCAGCTCCAGGTCCGCCTCGAAGCCGACGACCGTGGAGAAACCGTACTCGCCGGACCACACGGCCTGGCAGTGGTTGGCCGCGGCCACGGCGTCCAGGAGCAGGGCCTTGGCGGACTCGTACGGGCCCTCCACCCCGATCCGGCAGGCCTCGGGGCCGTCGCCGTCCCCCCACCCGGGGGAGGCGGCGGAGCCGGCGGCGACAAGGGCCGCCTCGTCCAGTGCGTGCCGGGCCATGAGCTCCTGGGCCTTAGCGGAGAGCGCCTCGGCCTCCTCCGGGAACTGCGTCGACTCCGCCTTCGCCAGCAGGGCGCGGATCCGGCCGAGCATGCGGGGCTCCACGGCGGTGCGGGTCTGCAGGTGCCCGGTGCCGGGCAGGGGGCCGACGGCGCCGATCCGCGGCAGGGAGGCGATCACGCGCAGGGCGCCGAGCGCGCAGGCTACGGTCTCGAAGCGGCTCAGCCGCTCGCGTGCGGCGAAGCCCGTGAGGAAGCCGTCGTCGGTCTCCCACCAGACGCGGGCCTCCAGCTCGTGCAGCTGCGCCGTCCAGCGTGCGCCGAGCGTCTCGGGTGCGTAGCGGCGCGCCTCGGCGGCGATGACGTCGACGGCGAACCGCGCCTCGACGGGCGGGAGTTGGCCGCGCACGAGCCGGACGACGTCGGCGGGCTGCCAGCCCCGTTCCCAGCAGCCGCGCACGGACGCGGAGGCGACGCGGACGACGGCGCGGCTGAGGGCCTCCCCGCCGGCCGGGGCGGCGGTCAGGGCGGAGGCGGCGGCGTAGACGGCGTCGTCGAGCTCGTCGGCGGAACCGGTGAAGGCGCGCAGGGTGCGCACGGCCGTCTCGACTGCCGCGGTCGGTTCGGTCTCGTCGGGCCGCTCGGGCCTCCTGCGCTGGGCCACGGTCTCTCTTTCCTACGGGCGTGCGCCGCGTTTGCCGGCGTATACGCATGTGCGTACGCCTCCATTCTCGCGGACGGTACGCGCTGCTCCCGGGGTCGGTTCGCAGCCGGAACCGTGTGCTGCCGCGAACTCGCCGCCTGTGTGGCCGAGTTCGGTCTGCGCAGGCACGGAGCACGCCCGGTTCAGCAGCACCGTGCGCACCGATTTCAGCGCGTTTTCAGCGCGTCGGTGTATTGACCAGGAGTCTGGGTAGCGTTGAGTAGTCGCGTAAACACGCTGCGCGTTCACTGCGTGGCGGAGGGGGAGGGGGAAGCGGGTGGCAACACCTCTGCAGCGCCCGGCCGGCAATCCGGTCGACAGTCCGGCCGCCCACAGCCCGACGGGCTGCCCGATCGACGACTCGGCCGGCATCGCAACCGACATCGCGACCGAGAGCCCAACCGAACGCCCGACCGGCAGCCCGGCCGGGAACCCTGTCGCCGCGCCCGCGGCACCCGGCGCCTGGCCGGTCCTCGGTCACACGCCCGTCCTGATGCGGCATCCGCTGGAGTTCGTCACGTCGCTGACGGCCCACGGCGATGTCGTCCGGGTCCGTCTGGGCCGACTGCCCGCGTACGCCGTCACGCACCCGGCACTCGTGCGGCACGTCCTCGTCGACGGCGCGCGGGACTTCTCGCGCGGGCGGCTCTTCGACAAGGCGTCCGCCTTCCTCGGGGAGGGGCTCGCGGCGACGTCGGGCGCGCTGCACCGCAGCCAACGGCGCGTCATCCAGCCGGCGTTCAGCCGGCAGCGCATCGCCGGCTGCGTCCCGGTCATGCGCCATGTCGCGCAGAGCATCGCGTCCGGCTGGGTGCCGGGCCGGACGGTCGCGGTGAACCACGCGATGAACGACTACTCGCTCGCGGTCGTCACCCGCACCCTGCTCCCGGACAGCCTGGAGTCGCGCTCCGGCGAGGCGTTCCAGCAGGCCCTGCCGGTGCTCACGCGCGGCATGATGGTCCGCATGATCCTGCCCGAGTGGTGGACGCACCTGCCCACCCCGGGCAACCGCCGCTTCGAGCAGGCCCGCAGGACGATGGCGGAGCTGGTCGCGGAGGCGGTGGCGGCGCAGCGCGCGGGCCGGGCGGGCATGCTGTCCGCCCTCCTCGCGCCGCAGGAGGGGCCCACCGGAGGCGAACACGGTCTGACCGCCCGCCAGTTCCAGGACCATGTGACGAGCATCGCCATGGCGGGAGTGGAGACCACCGGGGCCTCCCTGGCCTGGTTCTTCCATGAGCTCGGCCGCCATCCCGAGCTGGAGGAACGGGTCCATGCCGAGGTCGACACGGTGCTCGGAGGCCGCCCGCCGCACCACGAGGACCTGCCGCGGCTGGAGTTCACCACGCGCGTCATCCTGGAGACCCTGCGCCGCTACGCTCCCTGGCTGATCACCCGCCGCGCCAGGACCCCTGTCCGGCTGGGCGAGGTGACGGTCCCGGCCGGTGCGGAGATCCTCTACAGCCCGTACGCCCTGCACCACGACACCCGTTGGCACCCCGACCCCTACCGCTTCGATCCCGACCGCTGGCTCCCGGACCGCTGCCGCGACCTCCCCCGGGGCGCCTTCCTCCCCTTCGGGGCGGGCGCCCACAAGTGCATCGGCGACGCATTCGCCCTCACCGAGATGACGGTCGCCGCCGCCGTGATCTGCCGCCACTGGCGCCTCCGCCCGACCCCGGGCGTCCGGGTGCGGGCGGTGGCCCGGGCGGAGATCCATCCGGATGCACTGCCGATGGTGGCGGAGCGGCGGTGAGCCCTGCATCCGCCGGGAAACGCAAAGGCCCTCCCGGCGGCATCCGCCGGGAGGGCCCTGTTCCGACCAGGTTCAGGAACCGGTCGCGCTGCCCGCGACCCATTCCTTCCAGTCCATGTTCCAGCCGTTGAGGCCGTTGTCCGGCTTGATCGTCTTGTCGTCGGAGTTCTTGATGACGACGACGTCGCCGATGATCGAGTTGTCGTAGAACCACGCACCCGACGTGGACGGGTCGTTGGCGCCCTGGGCGTCCTGCAGGCCGACGCAGCCGTGGCTGGTGTTGGCCACGCCGAAGACGCCGCTGCCCCAGTAGTTGCCGTGGATGAAGGTGCCCGACGTGGACAGCCGCATGGCGTGCGGGACGTCCTTGATGTCGTACTCGCCCTTGCCGTCGCCCTTGGTGAAGCCGACGGTCGAGCCGTCCATGCGGGTCTCCTTGAACTTCTCGGAGATCACCATCTGGCCGTTGTACGTGGGGTTCGAGGGGCTGCCCGCGGAGATCGGGATGGTCTTGAGGGTCTTGCCGTCGCGCACCACCGTCATCTGGTGGGTGTTGGCGTCGACCGTGGAGACCTGGGAGCGGCCGATCGTGAACTTGACCGTCTTGTTCTGGACGCCCTTGATGCCGGGGGCGCCCTCGACGCCGCCCAGTTCCATCTTCATGGTGACCTCGGAGCCGGCCTTCCAGTATTCCTGGGGGCGGAAGTCCAGGCGCTGGTCGCTGAACCAGTGGCCGACGACCTGCTGGCCGCTGTTGGAGCTGACCTGCAGGTGCGACTGGACGGCCTTGCGGTCCTTGATCGGCTTGTCGAACTCGATCGACACCGGCATGCCGACGCCGACGGTCGAGCCGTCCTCCGGGGTGAAGGAGCCGATGAAGCTGTTGGCGGGCGAGACCGTGGAGAAGGACGAGTTCTCCGTGGCCTTGCGGTCCTTGTCGTCCTTCGCCTCGGCGACGATCTTGTACTTGGTCGACCGCTCGAGCTGCTTGGCCGGCTTCCAGCTCTTCTTGTCCGACGACAGGGTGCCCTCGACCGCGGTGCCCTTGTCGTCCGTCAGCTTGACGCTGGTGAGTTCGCCGTCGGTGACGGTGACCTGAACGGCGTCGGTGGTGATGCCGGCGTCGGTGGTGCCGCCCTTCGGCGTGATCTTGATCTGGGCCTTGGAGGCGTCCTTCGCGGCCTGCGCGTCCACCTGGTTCTGCGACTTCCCGTCCCCGGAGCCGCCGTTCTTGCCGTCACCGTCGCCGCCGCACGCGGCGAGGGTCAGTACACCGCCGAGCACAGCTGCCGCGGCCGCCAGGGCCTTGCGACGCTTGCCGTAGGTCATCACACGCTTCTCCATTGCTCCTGGACCCCTAAGTCCCCCGGGCCGTGCGTGGGGCTCGTGGTGCAACACGTCTCCCGGCTACTGCTTAGGAACGCATGCACCGAATCGTCCGTTCCACTCGTCGGCCAAGTGTGGGGAAGACCACGCCAGTAAAGCCCTTCCGGGAGCGGACACCGCAACCGGGGTCCTGATAGGGGAGGCCCCTCCGGGCCCCCGGCCCCGTATCGAGCGGTGGACTCGGCTTCCCCGGCACCCGCCCCTGTCACTAACATCGTGTCAGTCGGGACGCGCCGCCGCTCCACGACCCCCGAACTCCTGCGCTCCGAGGGGGATTCATCCCGTGACCGCACGCCGTCCGCTGCTGACCGCCGTCGCCGCAGGTGCAGTGTTGTGTGCGGTGTGGTGCGTGCCCAGCGCGCACGCCACGGCCGAGCGCCCCGGCGCCGCCGCCGTCACCACCGGGGCCCCGCCCCAGGGCCAGGCGCCGGCACCGGGGCCGGAGCCGGAGCCGGTTGCCCTTGCGGACACCGGCAGCGTGGACACGACTCCGTATCTGGTGGGCGGCATCGCATTCGTGGGCATCGGCGGTGCGTTGGTCACCGCCGCGGTACGCCGGGGGAGCAGCGCCCCGTAGCGGGGGCGCCCCGTCGGGGGGCGCGGGGAACTGCGCGAGCAACCACGACGCAACCGCAGTCGATGTCCCCGGGCTGCGCCCCGGACCTCCTGGGTTCTGCCTCGGCTGCGGGCCGGTGGGGGCCTGTCGCGCAGTTCCTCGCGCCCCTACGGGGCGCCAGGCCAACGGGGCGCGAGGCCGTCGGGGCGCCCCCTGACAACGGGTCGCCCCGACGGGGGCGCGCTACGCCAGCGCCCCCGTCACCGGCTCGACGGCCTCGATCAGCTTCCCGGTGCGCACGAACTCCTCGGCGGCCGCCAGGTCGGGGGCGAGGAAGCGGTCCTCCCCCGGACCCTCGACACCGGCCGCGCGCACGGCGCGGAGCACCGCCTGGGTCGCCGGGGCCGGCGTCAGGCCGTCGCGGAGCTCGATCGCCCGCGTGGCGGCGACGAGTTCGACGGCGACGACGCGGGCGAGGGCGGCCACGGACGTGCGCAGCTTGCGCGCCGCCGACCAGCCCATGGAGACGTGGTCCTCCTGCATCGCGGAGGACGGGATCGAGTCCACCGAGGCCGGCACGGCCAGCCGCTTCATCTCGCTGACCAGGGCGGCCTGCGTGTACTGGGCGATCATCAGGCCCGAGTCGACGCCCGCGTCCCCGGCGAGGAAGGGGGGCAGGCCGTGCGAGCGGTTCTTGTCGAGCAGCCGGTCGGTGCGGCGCTCGGCGATGGAGGCGAGGTCGGCCGCGGCGATGGCGAGGAAGTCCAGGACGTACGCGACCGGGGCGCCGTGGAAGTTGCCGTTGGACTCCACGCGCCCGTCGGGCAGGACGACGGGGTTGTCGACGGCGGCGGCGAGCTCGCGGTCGGCGACCAGCCGGGCGTGCGCGAGGGTGTCCCGGCTCGCGCCGGCGACCTGGGGCGCGCAGCGGATCGAGTACGCGTCCTGCACGCGCGGCGCATCGTCCTGGTGGTGCCCGGTCAGCCCCGAACCGGCAAGCACCTGCAGCATGTTCGCGGCGCTGGCGGCCTGGCCCGGGTGCGGGCGGATCGCGTGCAGCTCGGGGGCGAGGACCTTCTCCGTGCCGAGCAGGGCCTCCAGCGAGAGCGCGGCCGTGACATCGGCGGAGGTGATCAGCCGGGCCAGGTCGGCGCAGGCCATCACCAGCATGCCGAGCATCCCGTCCGTGCCGTTGAGCAGGGCGAGGCCCTCCTTCTCGCGCAGCTCGACGGGCTCGATCCGGTGCGCGGCGAGCAGCTGCGCGGCCGGTGCCACGACGCCGTCGGGGCCCTCGGCCTCGCCCTCTCCCATCAGGGTGAGCGCGCAGTGCGACAGCGGCGCCAGGTCGCCGGAGCAGCCCAGCGAGCCGTACTCGTGCACCACGGGCGTGATGCCCGCGTTGAGGATGGCCGCCATGGTCTCGACGACCAGCGGACGCACACCGGTGCGGCCCGAGGCGAGGGTCTTCAGGCGCAGGAACATCAGCGCGCGGACGACCTCCCGCTCCACCCGCGGCCCCATGCCCGCCGCGTGCGAGCGCACGATGTTGCGCTGGAGCTGGGCGCGCAAGTCGGGGCTGATGTGGCGCACGGCGAGGGCACCGAAGCCCGTGGAGACGCCGTAGACGGGTTCGGGCTTGGCGGCCAGATCGTCGATGACCTGCCGCGAGGCGGCCACGGCGGCCAGCGCTTCCTCCGCCACGACGACCCGCGCACCATGACGCGCCACGGCGATCACATCGTCCGCGGTCGTCCCGGCCGTACCCACCACCACAGTGTGCATATCCATATTCAGGCACCCTAGAGACTGAATCGCGAGCTGTCACTAGTAGATACAACGCAGGTGGAGGGGCTCTCATGCCGGGGTGCCGCGCTATCGCGCCCTGCCAGGGGCGCGGGGCTGTTACTCCCCCAGCTACCGCTGGGAGGTGCCCCCAGCGGCTCCGCCGCGTGGGCGCGACCAGCCCAGGACGGCCCGCACCGGACCGCTCATGCTTCCCGCCCCCGGAAAATCCGCCGCTCCACGGCAACCGGCACCGGCGGCCGATCGGCCATCCGCACCACGGGGTCCTCGACCCCACCCGCGCGCCCCGCGACCACCGGCTCGGCGGCCCGCGCCCCCTTGGCCCGGTACTGTGCCGCGTCCGCGAGCCGGAACAGCCGCCGCGCGGACCGCACCGCGCCGATCGGGTCCCCGGTGGACGCCACCCCGCAGGCGACGCCCTCGCCCAGCTCCAACTCCCCGGCCCGGCGGCACAGTTCGGACGCGACCCGCACCACCTCGTCGGCCGCCGGGCCGACCGCCAGCAGACAGAACTCGTCCCCGCCCAGCCGCGCCGCCAGCGCCCCCGGCAGCCGGGCCCCGCACAGCGACAGCAGCGACCCGAAACGTTCCAGCAGCCGGTCCCCGACCGCGTGCCCCAACGTGTCGTTGACGTGCTTCAGCCCGTTGAGGTCGCACACCACCAGGCTGACGACCACGCCCTCCGCCTGGTGCCGCTCCACCGCCTCCTCCAGCCGCACGTCCACCGCGCGGCGGTTGGCCAGGCCGGTCAGCGGATCGGTGAAGGCGAGCCGGCGCACCTCCTCCAGCCGCTCGGTCTGCGCGACCCCCGCCGCCGTCACGGCCGCCAGGACCGTCGCGAAGTCCACGTCCGTCGCGTCGAAGACCGGCGCCCCGGCCGGCCGCGCCACGTACAGCTCGCCCCAGGCCCGCCCGTGCAGCACGAGCGGGGCCACGACGCAGCAGCCGCGCCCGCGCTCGCGCAGCGCGGCCGCCCGGCGGCGGTGGGCCGTCGGCCCGGTGTCCGCCGCCGTGTCGACCCAGGCGCGGGGCTGGCCGCCCACCCACTCCTCGTGCAGGAACTCGGCGATCTCCGGGAAGTCGTGCACGGGGTACCACTCGTCACCGGGGAAGCGCTCCTCCCCCGCCGCGAGCTCGCCCGCGTTCACCAGCACCCGCAGCCGGCCGGCCTCGCGCTCCCACACCGAGATCGCCGCGAAGCCGCCCTCCAGCGCCCGCAGGGCACCCTCCGCGGCGGCGGCGACGGTCTCCAGCGGGGTGCGTGCGGCGGCCATCGCCTGCGCCAGCTCCACCACGGCACGCAGCCGGACGTCGCACTCCCCGTCGTGTGCCACCCGAGCCTCGCATTCGTCCACCGCGCAGCCCCCGTACTCCAGCGTAGGAACGCCGGGCTCATTCCGCTTTACGGAATCACGGCCGGGCTCTCCTGGCTACTCCCCGGGCCAGTCCGGCTTCCGCTTCTCGTTGAACGCGGCCACGCCCTCGGCCCGGTCGCCGGAGAAGGCGACGCTGCGCCACGCGGCGTCCTCCACCTCCAGCCCGGTCCTCAGGTCCAGCCCGTGCCCGAGCCGCAGGGCGCGCTTGGCGGCGCGCAGGCCCACGGGCGAGTTGGCCGCCATGCGCGCGGCCAGGGCCAGGGCCTCGGTACGGTCCTCGCCCTCCGGGACGAGCTCGTCGACCAGGCCCAACTCCCGGGCCTCCGCGGCCTCCACCCGCCGCGCGCTGAAGACCAGCTCGGCCGCGCGGGCGGCCCCGACCCGGCGCGGCAGCAGCTGGGTGCCCCCGCCGCCGGGGATCACGCCGACGGAGACCTCGGGGAGGCCGACGACGGCGGTGCCGTCCGCCACGATCACGTCGCAGGACAGCGCGAGCTCGAACCCGCCGCCGAGCGCGAACCCGTGCACGGCCGCGACGACCGGCACGGGCAGCTCCAGCACGCCGGTGTAGGCGGCGCGGGCGAGGGGGCGCTGACGGACGAGCTCGGCGTCGGTGAGGGAGTTGCGCTCCTTGAGGTCGGCGCCGACGCAGAACGCACGCGGGTGCGTGGACGTCAGGACCACGGTCCTGACGTCGCGGTCGGCGGCCAGGGCGGTGGTCGCCTCGACGATGCGGCGGGCCATCTCGGTGGAGACGGCGTTCATGGCCTTCGGACGGTCCAGGACCAGCTCGGCGACGTGTCCGTGGCGGCGGACCGCCACCCACTCCCCGAAGCGGTGTTCGCTGTCGCTCATGGGGGCGATCATGCCGTGCCGCTGCGCGGGGGGCCATACCCTCCGGGGGTGCGGGGTTCTTCAGCTGCGGGCAGGTTGTGGTTGCTCGCGCAGTTCCCCGCGCCCCTGACGGGGCACGGCCCACCGGTAGCGCCCCGTCAGGGGCGCGGGGAACTGCGCGGTCAGCCCCCACCTGCCCGCAGACGACGAACCCGGCACCCCGGCGGAGCCGTACCGCCTCAGTCGCCCCTCCGGCTCAGGAGCCACGGTTCGACCACGCCCAGGCCCCGCACCGGCCGCTGCCACATCGGCTGCAGCGCGAAGCGGTGCTCCCCGCCCCCGTCCTCGCCCGGCTTCGCGGCGTCGCCGCTCCGCGCGAGCTCCTCGGCGAACGCCCCGTCGACGAGCACGGCGTCCTTCGGCGCTATCGACGTGAGCCGGCTCGCCAGGTTCACCGTCGTGCCGAAGACGTCGCCCATCCGCGTCGTGACCGTCCCGAAGGCCATGCCGACGCGCAGCTCCGGCATCGTCTCGTCGTTCGTGAGCGTCTCGATCAGCCGCAGGCCGATCTCCGCGGCCGTTCCGGCGTCGTCGGCCGCGTACAGCACCTCGTCGCCCAGCGTCTTGATGAGGCGGCCGCCGTGCGCGGCCACCAGGTCGGCCGCGGTGGTCTCGAAGGCCTCGACCAGTTCGCCGAGTTCCTCCTCCTCCAGCCGGCGGGTCAGCCGCGTGAAGCCGACGAGGTCGGCGAAGCCGACGGCCAGCCGCCGGTCGACCATCTCCGCGTCGTCCTGCGCCTGGACGACGCGCCCGGTGGCGGCGGCCAGCTGCCGTCGCCAGACGTAGACGAGGAACTCCTCCAGCTCGGGGAGGAGCAGCTCGACGAGCGGATACGTGATCTCCGTGCGGGTCATGCCCTCCTGAGGCTCGGTCAGGCCCTCCAGGAAGGAGTCGATCTGCCAGTCGGCGAGCCGGGCCGTGGTCTGCCCGGTGGAGCGGGCGACCTGGACGGCCATGGGCTCGCTCAGCAGCCCGGCCTCGACGAGACCGGCGAGCCGGCGCAGCGCCAGCACGTCCGCCTCGGTCAGCGCCTTGGCCTGGCCGATGTCCGCGAAGCCCATCGCGCGCCAGAAGCGGGAGGCCAGATCCATGGAGACGCCGGCGGCGCGGGCCGCCTGGAAGGGCGTGTAGCGGCGCTCGGCGCCGAGGATCAGCGCCTCCAGCCGGAGGGCGAGGGGGTCGCCGCTCTCCTCACCGTTCTCCTCGATCTCCCGAGGAGCGACCCCGCGCGCAGCACTGCCACCCGTCTCATCGGCGGTCACCGCCCGCCCCCTGTCCGATCCGTGCGCACTGCCCTGCCGATCGTGCTCGCCCAGTTTCCGGGGACAACGATACGGCAGGTGTGCCGTAGCTCACTTCCCGGACCGCCGGAGCTCACCCTTCCGACCGCTCCGGCGCCGCCGGACCCGCGGGGCGCAGGTGCACGATGTCGCCCGCGCCGACCGGCTCCTGCACCCCGTCGGCGGTCGCCAGCACCAGCCGCCCGTCCCCGTCGACGGCCACGGCCTCGCCGACCAGCTCGCGCCCGCCCGGGAGTTCGGCCCGCACGGTGCGGCCGAGGGTGGCGCAGCCGGCCGCGTACGCGTCCTGCAGCCGGCAGGCCGCGGGGTCGCCGTCCGCGGCGCGCCACTGCTCGTACCAGTCCTCGAACGAGCGGAGCACGGCGCGCAGCAGCGGGTCCCGGTCCAGGACCTGCGCCCCGGCCAGCGCCAGCGACCCGGCGCCGGGCACGGGCAGCTCGTCGGCGCGCAGCGAGACGTTGAGCCCGATGCCCACGACCACTCCCCCAGAGCTGAACGCCTGGGAGGGACCCCCACCGCCGGTCCGCTCGGCGAGGATGCCGCCGGTCTTGCGCTCGGCACCGTCGACGGTGACGAGCAGGTCGTTGGGCCACTTCAGGGCGGTGTCGACGCCGGCCGCGCGGGAGAGCGCGGTGGCGGTGGCGACGCCGGCGAGCAGCGGCAGCCAGCCCCAGCGGGAGGGCGGCACGGCGGGGCCGGGGGTGAGCAGGACGGAGAAGAACAGTCCGGAGCGCGCGGGCGCGGTCCAGGTGCGGTCGAGCCGGCCGCGGCCCGCCGACTGCTCCTCGGCGACGAGCACGGCGCCCTCGGTGCCGCCGGAGGCGACGAGGTCGGTGTTGGTGGAGCCCGTGTGCTGGACGACGTCGAGCGAGGTCCAGAGTCTGCCGGGACGTACCAGTGCGCGCCGCAGGGCGGCGGCGTTCAGCGGGGGGCGGTCCAGGTCGGACCAGCGGCTGCCGGAGGCGTCAGGGGCGTCGGGGGGCGTCATGGAGGCCACCTTAGGAGCAGAACGGTGTGGCCAACGCCGCACTGTCAGCGTGCATCCGCGCGGATACGCTACGGACCGGTAGCACCGCAGGGGGTGGATACCCCCTGGCACCCGCCATGACCCCTCTGGACGAGCAGGAGCCGCAGCCCGATGTCCGAGCCAGACACCCAGGGAACCGACATCCACACGACCGCGGGGAAGCTCGCGGACCTGCAGCGCCGGATCGAGGAGGCGACACATGCCGGTTCCGCGCAGGCGGTCGAAAAGCAGCACGCCAAGGGCAAGTTGACGGCGCGGGAGCGGATCGCCCTGCTGCTGGACGAGGGTTCGTTCGTGGAGCTGGACGAGCTCGCCCGGCACCGCTCGACCAACTTCGGCATCGACGCCAACCGCCCGTACGGGGACGGGGTGGTCACCGGTTACGGCACGGTCGACGGCCGCACCGTCTGTGTGTACTCGCAGGACTTCACCGTCTTCGGCGGGTCGCTGGGCGAGGTCTACGGCGAGAAGATCGTCAAGGTGATGGACTTCGCCCTCAAGACCGGCTGCCCCATCATCGGCATCAACGACGGCGGCGGCGCCCGTATTCAGGAGGGCGTCGTGGCGCTCGGCCTGTTTGCGGAGATCTTCCGGCGAAACGTGCACGGCTCCGGAGTCATCCCCCAGATCTCCCTGATCGTCGGCCCCTGCGCGGGCGGCGCGGTCTACTCGCCCGCGATCACCGACTTCACGGTGATGGTGGACAAGACCTCGCACATGTTCATCACCGGCCCCGACGTCATCAAGACCGTCACCGGCGAGGACGTCGGCTTCGACGAGCTGGGCGGCGCCCGGACGCACAACACCACGTCCGGCGTGGCGCACCACATGGCGGGCGACGAGAAGGACGCCATCGAATTCGTCAAGGCGCTGCTGTCCTACCTGCCGTCCAACAACCTCTCCGAGCCGCCCGCCTTCCCCGAGGAGGCGGACCTGGAGGTCTCGGACGCCGACCGGGAACTGGACACGGTCATCCCGGACTCGGCGAACCAGCCCTACGACATGCACACCGTCATCGAACACGTGCTGGACGACGGGGAGTTCCTGGAGACGCAGGCGCTCTTCGCGCCCAACATCATCACCGGGTTCGGGCGCGTGGAGGGCCATCCGGTGGGCGTGGTCGCCAACCAGCCGCTGCAGTTCGCCGGCTGCCTGGACATCAACGCGAGCGAGAAGGCCGCGCGCTTCGTGCGCACCTGCGACGCCTTCAACGTCCCGGTGCTGACGTTCGTGGACGTCCCGGGCTTCCTCCCCGGCACCGACCAGGAGTACAACGGCATCATCCGCCGCGGCGCCAAGCTCATCTACGCCTACGCGGAGGCCACGGTCCCGCTGATCACCGTCATCACCCGCAAGGCGTTCGGCGGCGCGTACGACGTGATGGGCTCCAAGCACCTGGGCGCGGACCTCAACTTCGCCTGGCCCACCGCCCAGATCGCCGTGATGGGCGCCCAGGGCGCGGTCAACATCCTGCACCGCCGCTCGCTGGCGGCGGCCACGACGCCGGAGGAACAGGAGGAGCTGCGGGCCCGGCTGGTCACGGAGTACGAGGACGCGCTGCTGAGCCCGTACGCGGCGGCCGAGCGCGGCTACGTCGACGCGGTGGTCATGCCGTCGGACACCCGCCGGCACGTCGTGCGCGGGCTGCGCACGCTGCGCGACAAGCGCGAGGCGCTGCCGCCCAAGAAGCACGGCAACATTCCGCTGTAGAACCCCGGAGAAACACCGACGCCGGAACACCCGGCCGTGAACACCGACGCTGTGGAAGGGACGCTGCAGTGATCAAGGTCGTACGGGGCAACCCCACCCCCGAGGAGCTGGCCGCCGCCCTGGCGGTGGTCCAGGCCCGCGCGGCCGCCGGAGCGGCGGCCGCGCCCGATGCGGCGCTGCTGCGCCCGGAGTGGTCCAGCGCGGAGCGCCGGACGACGGCGCGCCGCACGCCGCGGCCCGGGCCGCGGGCCTGGCGGACGTCGTACTGGCCGGCCTGAGCCAGGGTGCCCCATCAGGGGCGCGGGGAACTGCGCGACCGGCCACGACGCGCCCGCAGTCGAGGTTTCCGGTGCTTCGCCCCGGACCCCTGGGGTGGTGCGTCGGCTGCAGGCCGTCGGTGGCCGGTCGCGCAGTTCCCCGCGCCCCTTTGGGGCGCCCGGCGGTGCCGCGTCACGAAGATCCGCCGTACACCCCCTGAGCGCCTGAGTACGCATACTCAGGCGCGGACCGCGGCCGGGCCGGAGCATGGGGGCATGCTCTGGTCCGACCCGCCCGACGACCCCCCTGACGACCTGCGCGAGGTGCAGCGGATGCTGCGCCGTGCCGGGGTGGTGCTGGCGGTCGGCGTGGTGGCCCTGTTCGTCGTCCTGGGCATGCCATAACCCCGGCCCGCACCCCCGGTCTCCTGCAGCTTCCTGCAGCCTCCTGCGTCACAGACACACCACAGGTTTGTCCCATCAGGAACTCCATTCGCCCTATTCGCGTCAGTCCCAGTGATATGCCGCGAACCGGGGAGTCCGTCACACCATGAACAAGCCTGTCCGCCATATAGCGATCTTCAGCGGGGTGCTGGTGCTCGCCCTGCTGGTCCGCGCCACCTGGGTGCAGTTCGTCCGCAGCAACGAGCTCTCCACCAACGAGCACAACCGGCGCGTCGCCATGGCGAACTTCGCGCAGCCCCGCGGCAACATCATCGTCGGCGGACAGCCGATCACCGGGTCCACCGAGACCGGGACCGACCTCAAGTACAAGCGCACGTTCAAGGACGGCAAGATGTACGCCCCGGTCACCGGCTTCTTCTCTCAGGGTTACGGCAGCACCCAGCTCGAGAACCTCAACAACAAGCTGCTCAACGGCAGCGACGACCGCCTCTTCCTGCAGCGCACGAGCAACATGCTCACCGGGAAGAAGAACCAGGGCGGCGACGTCGTCACGACGATCGACCCCAAGGCCCAGAAGGCCGCCTACGAGGGGCTCGGCGACAAGAAGGGCGCCGTCGTCGCCCTCGACCCGCGCACCGGCAAGATCCTCGCGCTCGCCTCCACGCCCTCGTACGACCCGTCGGTCTTCGCAGGCCAGTCCGCCAAGGACAAGGCGGCCTGGGAGGAACTGGAGAAGGACAAGGACAAGCCGACCCTCAACCGGGCCCTGAAGGAGGTCTACCCGCCCGGCTCGACCTTCAAGATCGTGACGGCGACGGCGGCCCTGGAGAACGGCCTCTACACCGACATCAACGCGAGCACCGACTCGCCGGACCCGTGGACCATGCCCGGCACCCGCACGGTCCTGCCCAACCAGAACCCCACCGCGCCCTGCAAGAACGCCAGCCTCGACGTGGCCATGCAGCACTCCTGCAACAACGTCTACGGCAAGGCCAGTTCGGACCTCGGCAAGGAGAAGATGCAGCAGACGGCCGAGAAGTTCGGCTTCAACAACCCCAAGGTCGACACCCCCGTCCGGGCCGTGAAGAGCACCTTCCCGGACAACATCAACTCCTCGCAGACCGCCCTCGCCGGCATCGGCCAGGGCAGCCTGACCGCCACCCCGCTCCAGGTCGCCATGATGACGGCCGCGATCGCCAACGACGGCAAGCTGATGAAGCCGTACATGGTCGAGGAGCTGCGCAGCCCGGACCTGTCGACGATCGAGAAGCACAAGCCGGAGCAGCTCTCCCAGGCGGCCTCGCCCGAGATCGCGAAGAAGGTCCAGCAGATGATGGAGGACACCGCCACCAAGGGCACCGGCCAGGCCGCCCTCATCGACGGCGTCACCGTGGGCGGCAAGACCGGCACCGCCGAGCGCGGCGCGAAGCAGAAGAACCTCGCCTGGTTCATCTCCTACGCCAAGACCGCGGAGGGCTCGCCCGTCGCCGTCGCCGTGATGATCGACCCCGACGACAGCGTGCCGGACGACCAGATCTCCGGCGGCAAGCTCGCGGGCCCCATCGCCAAGAAGGTCATGCAGGCGGTCCTGGACAAGTAGGCAGTCGTGCCCCGAAGGGGCGCGGGGAACTGCGCGACCAGCCACAACGGACCCGCACCGGACCACCTAGGCTGGCCCGTATGACCGAACCCGCACGCCGCCGCCTCGTCCTCGCCTCGAAGTCCCCGGCAAGGCTGGGCCTCCTGCGCCAAGCAGGCCTGGCCCCGGAGGTGATCGTCAGCGGGGTGGACGAGGACGCCCTGGACGCCCCCACCCCCGCCGAGCTGGCCCTGGTGCTGGCGGAGGCCAAGGCCGCGGCCGTGGCCGCCCGGCCGGACGCCGCCGGGGCCCTGGTGATCGGCTGCGACTCGGTCCTGGAGCTGGACGGCCAGGCCCTCGGCAAGCCGGCCGACGCCGAGGAGGCGACGGCCCGCTGGAAGTCGATGCGCGGCCGCTCCGGCGAGCTGCGGACCGGCCACTGCGTCATCGACACGGCCACCGGCCGCCGGGCCTCGGCGACGGCCTCGACCACGGTGCGCTTCGGCGAGCCGGACGACGCGGAGATCGCCGCCTACGTGGCCTCCGGCGAACCGCTCCACGTCGCGGGGGCCTTCACGCTCGACGGCCGCTCGGCGCCGTTCGTCGACGGCATCGACGGGGACCCGGGCAATGTGATCGGCCTGTCCCTTCCCCTGCTGCGCCGGCTGCTCGCCGAGCTGGGGGTCCCGATCACCGGCCTGTGGGCCTGACGCCGCCCCGTCCCGTCAGAGCGGGAGCTCCTGGGTCACGCGGTTGAGCTGGCCCAGCTGGTTGAGCTGGTCGAGCTTGCCGAGCTGGTTGACGGCGCCGGGGTAGATGCTGGTCTCGGGCTGGCCCGGCTGCTGGACCTGGTCCGGCGCCGGCGCCGTGACGGGCCCGGCGTGCGAGCTCGGCGCCATCCGGCCGCCCGACGGCCTGCCGGGGGCCGCCTTGCCGGCGGGCGCGGCCTTGCCCGTGGGGGCACCCTTCGCGGCGGGAGCGCTCTTCCCCGCCGGAGCCGCCTTCCCCGCCGGAGCCTTCGCGGCGGGCGCGGCCTGCCCGGGCGTCGCCGCCCTCCCGCCCTCGGCCGCCGGCTGGGCAGCCGCCTTCGCCGCCGGCCGGGCGTCCGGCGCACTTCTCGGCGGCGGCACCGGCGAGGGCGCGGACGGCGCGGCGGATGCGGTGGCGGAGGTCACGGAGAGAGCTGCGCCGGCGAGAGCGGCGGCTGCGGCAATGCGCTTGATCATGACTTCATCAACGATGTCATGGCATTTCGGTCACCCTGTGCTGCGCCACCCGAGGGCGGCGCCCCCCAACACCCGCCGCCCGCAAGGACGGTGCCGCGCCGCACGCGAATTCCACGCACCCGCCCGGGACTTCGCGTACACATCCGCACATCAGGCGACATCTTCCGACACCCTCCGGCATCCTGCGATGTGCGACGCTGGAAGACTCCGCCCCGCACCCCCGCCCCGGAAAGGATCACCGTGCTGCAGTCCGTGGACCGCGCCCTGGACGTCCTGGACGCCGTCGCCGCCTCCGCGGACCCGGTGCCCGCCAAGACCCTCGCCCGCCGGCTGGGCTGCGGGCTGTCCACGGTGTACGAGCTGCTCGGCACCCTCACCGCACGCGGACACCTGGTCCGTACGCCCGCGGGCTACGCGCTCGGCTACCGCGTGCCCGCCCTGCACCACGCCTTCCAGCGGCAGATGCAGGTGAGCGACGAGGTGCAGGAGTTGCTGGTGCGCATGCGCAAGGCCGTCGGAACGGACACCTACTTCAGCGCCTACCGGGACGGCGACATCGCCGTGCTCGCCGGCACGGCCGCCGCCCACCCGGCCACGGGCGGCTTCTCCGTGGGGCACGACGCCGTCCCTCACGCCACGGCCCACGGCAAGGTCCTGCTGGCCGCCCTGCCCCGGGCCGCCCGGCTGCGCCGGCTCACGGCCTCGGGGATGCCCGCCGTCACCCCGCGCACGATCACCTCCCCGGAGCTGCTGGACGTACAGCTGCGCCGGGTGCGGCAGGAGGGGGTGGCGGTGGAGGTCGAGGAGTGCGCGGCCGGAGTGGCCTGTGTGGCCGTACCGGTGCCCGGGGCCCTGCGGGCGGTGTCGGCGGCGCTGCCCGTGGAGGAGTTCCGCCGGCACGGCCGACGGGTCACGGAGGCCCTGCGCCATGTCGCGGCGGAGGCGGCCAAGTTGGTCTGAGTTGGTCCGAGCCGGCCCGGAAGTCGGCCCGGAAGTCGGCCCGAGCGCCGCCCCGGCCGTCGCGTCCGGCCCGGATAACCGCGCCTACTCATGGGTAAGCAAGAAATCGGAGGGCTCCCCGGGCGCAAACTTTGCTTCACCCGTTCGTAGGGACTCCACAAAGAAACCGCCCCCCGGGCGCCACGCGATCATGGAGATCCAGACCACACCGGCACGCCGCCTCAGCCGCCCGAACGCGGCGTACCGTGGAGGTTCTGGGGACTTCGGTCCGCACACGGCTCCCGCCTCACGCTCCGTGTGGGCAAGCTCACCCCGGAAGTCGGGTCGGCACAGAGTGTGCCCAGTACCTAAACTCACCTTGTTTCAAGGAGGGAGCCATCGTGCGCAAGGTGCTCATCGCCAACCGTGGCGAAATCGCTGTCCGCGTTGCTCGTGCATGCCGGGACGCCGGAATCGGGAGTGTGGCCGTCTACGCCGACCCCGACCGTGACGCGTTGCATGTCCGTGCGGCCGACGAGGCGTACGCGCTGGGCGGTGACACCCCGGCGACGAGCTACCTGGACATGGCCAAGGTCCTGGCCGCGGCCGCCGAGTCCGGTGCCGACGCCGTCCACCCCGGATACGGGTTCCTGTCCGAGAACGCCGAGTTCGCCCAGGCCGTCATCGACGCCGGGCTGACCTGGATCGGCCCGCCGCCCCAGGCGATCCGCGACCTGGGCGACAAGGTGGCGGCCCGTCACATCGCCCAGCGCGCCGGCGCCCCGCTGGTGGCCGGCACCCCCGACCCCGTCTCCGGGGCCGAGGAGGTCGTGGCCTTCGCCGAGGAGCACGGCCTGCCGATCGCCATCAAGGCCGCCTTCGGCGGCGGCGGCCGCGGCCTGAAGGTCGCCCGCACCCTCGAAGAGGTCCCCGAGCTCTACGACTCCGCCGTGCGCGAGGCCGTGGCCGCGTTCGGCCGGGGCGAGTGCTTCGTCGAGCGCTACCTCGACCGCCCCCGGCACGTCGAGACCCAGTGCCTGGCCGACAAGCACGGCAACGTGGTCGTCGTCTCCACCCGTGACTGCTCGCTGCAGCGCCGCCACCAGAAGCTGGTGGAGGAGGCCCCGGCCCCGTTCCTGACGGACGAGCAGAACGCCGAGCTGTACCGCGCCTCCAAGGCGATCCTCAAGGAGGCCGGCTACGAGGGCGCGGGCACCTGCGAGTTCCTCGTCGGCCAGGACGGCACCATCTCCTTCCTCGAGGTCAACACCCGCCTCCAGGTCGAGCACCCGGTCACCGAAGAGGTCACCGGCATCGACCTGGTGCGCGAGATGTTCCGCATCGCCGACGGCGAGGAACTCGGCTACGACGACCCGGCGGTGCGCGGCCATTCCTTCGAGTTCCGCATCAACGGCGAGGACCCCGGCCGCAACTTCCTGCCCGCCCCGGGCACCGTCACCAAGTTCAACGCCCCGGCCGGCCCCGGCGTGCGGCTGGACGCGGGCGTGGAGTCCGGCTCGGTCATCGGCCCGGCCTGGGACTCCCTGCTGGCCAAGCTGATCGTCACCGGCGCCACGCGTGAGCAGGCCCTGCAGCGCGCGGCCCGCGCCCTGGCGGAGTTCCAGGTGGAGGGCATGGCCACGGCCATCCCGTTCCACCAGGCCGTGGTCACCGACCCCGCCTTCACCTCCGACCCGTTCCGCGTCCACACCCGCTGGATCGAGACGGAGTTCGCCAACACCATCCAGCCCTTCGCCGGCGGTGCCGCCGCCGAGGAGGACGAGGAGCTGCCCGGCCGCGAGACCGTGGTCGTGGAAGTCGGCGGCAAGCGCCTGGAGGTCTCCCTCCCCGCCTCCCTGGGCATGACCATCGCCCGCACCGCCGCGGCCGGGGGCGCCAAGCCCAAGCGCCGCGCGGCACGGAAGTCCTCCTCCGCCGCCTCGGGCGACTCCCTCGCCTCCCCGATGCAGGGCACGATCGTCAAGGTCGCGGTCGAGGAGGGCCAGGAGGTCAACGAGGGCGACCTGATCGTCGTCCTCGAAGCGATGAAGATGGAACAGCCGCTCAACGCCCACAAGTCCGGCACCGTCAAGGGCATCACCGCC
Organism: Streptoverticillium reticulum; assembly: GCF_047456005.1. Taxonomy (NCBI): domain Bacteria; kingdom Bacillati; phylum Actinomycetota; class Actinomycetes; order Kitasatosporales; family Streptomycetaceae; genus Streptomyces; species Streptoverticillium reticulum. The sequence continues at coordinate 3,277,984 of NZ_CP179755.1, forward strand.
GAGGTCGGCGCCTCGGTCTCCTCCGGCGCCGTCATCTGCGAGATCAAGGACTGACGCGGCTCCGCCGGACGCGGATCTTCGCGCCCCGTCAGGGGCGCGGGGCTGTTACACGTGCGGCTCCGCCGCGTGGGCGCGACCAGCCACCGACGGCCCGCAGCCGACGCACCACTCCAGAGGTCCGGGGCGAAGCCCCGAGAACCTCGGCTGCGGGCGCGTCGTGGCCGATCGCGCAGTTCCCCGCGCCCCTTCGGGGCGCTGCATGATCCGCCGGACACCCCTCCATGCGCCTGGCATCCTTGGCAGGCGGGGACCACGGGGCACCGAGCGGGAGGACGGACGGAGATGACGGCCGAGACGGCGCAGACGTCACCACGACCCATGCGTGCGGACGCGCGGCGCAACTACGAGCGGCTGCTCGCCGAGGCCCGTACGGCCTTCACGGAGCACGGCACGGACGCCTCGCTCGAGGACATCGCCCGCCGCGCGGGCGTGGGCATCGGCACGCTCTACCGGCACTTCCCCAACCGCACGGCCCTGATGAGCGCCGTCTTCCAGGGCGAGCTGGACGGCCTGCTGGCACGCTCCCGCGAGCTGCTGGCCTCCCCCGAGCCCTGCCGGGCCCTGGTGGCCTGGCTGCGGGCCATCGTGACGCACGCCAGCACGTACCGGGGCCTGTCCCGGGCCCTGATGGCCGCACAGAGCGACAAGGCCTCCGCCCTGTCCCGCTGCAGCCTGCCGCTGCGGGACGCGGGCAGCATGCTGCTGGCGCGGGCCCAGCAGGCCGGCGCGGTGCGCGGCGGCGTGGACATCGCCGACCTGATGCAGCTGACCAACGCCATTTCGCTGGCGGTCGAACAGTCCCCGGACGACCCGGAGTTGGCCGACCGGCTGCTGATGCTGACACTCACGGGCCTGCGCCCCTAAGGGGCGCAGGACGGCTCCGCCGCGTGGGCGCGACCAGCCACCGACGGCCTGCAGCCGACGTCCCGGGGCTCCCAGCGGAGCGTCGGCCACCGTTGCGGCGGGAGGGAGATGCCGCCGCAACCCGGCCCGCTATCTCCGGCGGAGGTCCGCCACCCGTGCCGTGGGCGGCTGGTCGAGGGAGACCGCGCTGCGCAGCTGCGCCCCGGGCGGGCCGCCCTGTCCGGGGGCGTCCGGCCGGCCCGGGCCCAACGGGAGGCCGCGCCGCTGGCCCGGCAGGGGCGGCACGTCCCGGCGGCGGGCCGGTACGGGCTCGCCCGGCACCCCTGCCGCCGAGCCCGACCCCGCGCCGGGCCCGGCGACCGAGATGTGCACGCCCTGGTCGGCGAGCGCCTGGAGCTCGGTGGCAGCACGGTCGTCGTGGGCGGGCGGCTCGTCGGTCACCAGCCGGGTGATGACGTCCGTCGGGACCGTCTGGAACATCGTGTCGGTGCCCAGCTTGGTGTGGTCGGCGAGCACGACCACCTCGGCCGCGGCCTGCACCAGCGCCCGGTCCACGCTCGCGGAGAGCATGTTGGACGTGGACAGTCCGCGCTCGGCGGTGAGACCGCTCCCGGACAGGAACGCTCTGCTCACCCGCAGCCCCTGCAGGGACTGCTCGGCCCCGCTGCCCACGAGGGCGTAGTTGGAGCCGCGCAGGGTGCCGCCGGTCATGACGACCTCGACCCGGTTGGCGTGGGCCAGGGCCTGGGCGACGAGCAGGGAGTTGGTGACCACGGTGAGCCCCGGCACCCGGGCGAGCCGGCGGGCCAGCTCCTGGGTGGTGGTGCCGGCGCCGACGACGACGGCCTCGCCCTCCTCGACGAAGCTCGCCGCCAGATCGGCGATGGCCGTCTTCTCGGCGGTCGCTAGATGGGATTTCTGCGGGAAGCCGGACTCCCTGGTGAATCCGCCCGGCAGCACCGCACCGCCGTGCCGGCGGTCGAGCAGTCCTTCGGCCTCCAGAGCCCGCACGTCCCGCCGTACGGTCACTTCGGAGGTCTGGACGACGCGGGCGAGCTCACGGAGCGAAACCGCTCCGTTGGCCCGCACCATTTCGAGGATCAATTGACGACGTTCTGCAGCGAACACGAAACCGACAGTAACGCCAACGACCATCTGTTTTCAGCAGGTTGCAGCAATTAACGGAAGTTGTCCGCACTGCAACCCGAGGAGTGGTATGGGCCATCACCGGCCCGGTTTCACGCCTCCCGCTGCGTCTTCCGCGTGTGCAGCTGCCGCGCCACCTCGGCGATCGAGCCGGAGAGCGACGGGTAGACGGTGAAGGCGCTGGCGATCTGCTCCACGGTCAGGTTGTTGTCCACCGCGATCGAGATCGGGTGGATCAGCTCGCTGGCCCGCGGGGACACCACCACACCGCCCACCACGATGCCCGTGCCGGGGCGGCAGAACATCTTCACAAAACCGTCCCGGATGCCTTGCATCTTCGCGCGCGGATTGCGCAGCAACGGAAGTTTGACGACACGGGCGTCAATCAATCCGTTGTCGACGTCGGCCTGGGTGTACCCGACCGTCGCAATCTCCGGATCCGTAAATACGTTCGCGGATACCGTCTTGAGATTGAGCGGCGCCACCGCGTCGCCCAGGAAGTGGTACATCGCGATGCGGCCCTGCATCGCCGCCACGGACGCCAGCGCGAAGACCCCGGTGCAGTCGCCGGCCGCGTAGACGCCGGGCGCACTGGTCCGCGAGACCTTGTCCGTCCAGATGTGTCCGGACTCCAGGAGCCGGACCCCGGCCTCCTCCAGTCCGATCCCGGCAGTATTGGGGATCGACCCGACGGCCATCAGACAGTGCGTCCCGGTGATGACCCGGCCGTCGGCCAGGGTGACCTCCACCCGGTCCCCCACCCGCTTGGCCGACGCGGCGCGCGAGCGCGCCATCACGTTCATCCCGCGCCGCCGGAAGACGTCCTCCAGCACGGCGGCCGCGTCCGGGTCCTCGCCCGGCAGCACCCGGTCCCGCGAGGACACCAGCGTCACCTTCGAGCCCAGCGCCTGGTAGGCGCCCGCGAACTCGGCACCCGTGACACCCGAGCCGACCACGATGAGCTCCTCGGGGAGCTCCTCCAGGTCGTACACCTGCGTCCAGTTCAGGATCCGCTCGCCGTCCGGCAGCGCGTCCGGAATCTCCCGCGGGTGGGCACCCGTGGCGACCAGCACGGCGTCCGCGACCAGGGTCTCCTCGGTGCCGTCGGCGGCGCGCACCACGACCGTGCGCGACCCGTCGGGCTCCCGGTTCGGCTCCAGCCGCCCGCGCCCCCGCATCACCCGGCCGCCGGCCCGCGTGACCGACGCCGTGATGTCGTGGGACTGCGCCAGCGCGAGCCGCTTCACACGGCGGTTGACCTTGCCCAGGTCGACGCCGACGACCGTGCCGTCCTCGCCGTCGTCGACGGTGATCCCCAGCTCCTCGTACGAGGAGTCGAAGTTGGTCTTCACCTCGGCCGTCGCAATGAGAGTCTTCGAGGGCACGCAGTCGGTGAGCACCGACGCCCCGCCCAGACCGTCGCAGTCGACGACGGTCACCTCCGCGCCGAGCTGAGCGGCGACCAGCGCCGCTTCGTAGCCGCCGGGTCCGCCACCGATGATCACGATCCGAGTCACGTACTCCATTGTCCCGCACCCATTCGAAGTGACTCCTTCCGGGGCCCGGTTACCCGTCCGCAGCCCGTGTCCGCGCGAGGATCCGTGCGAGCTTCGGCAGAAAATTCCGTACGAACCTCCCTTCGAGACTGCCACCCCAAATGCCGTCCCGCCTCACTCCCGTACCCTCGGAACCATGTCGCTCTACGCCGCGTACGCCGGCAACCTCGATGCGCGGCTGATGTCCCGCCGCGCCCCGCACTCGCCGCTGCGCGGCACGGGCTGGCTCAACGGCTGGCGGCTGACGTTCGGCGGGGAACAGATGGGCTGGGAGGGCGCCCTCGCCACCATCGTCGAGGCCCCCCGCTCACAGGTCTTCGTCGCCCTCTACGACATCGCTCCGATGGACGAGGACTCGATGGACCGTTGGGAGGGTGTCGGCCTCGACATCTACCGCCGGATGCGGGTGCGGGTCCACACGCTGGACGGGGAGGAGCCGGCGTGGGTGTACGTCCTCAACGGCTACGAGGGCGGGCTGCCCTCGGCCCGCTATCTGGGCGAGATCGCCGACGCCGCCGAGTCGGCGGGGGCGCCGCACGACTATGTGATGGAACTCCGCAAGCGGCCCTGCTGACGGGAGGGCCCCGGGGCGCGGCCCCGGGGCCCGGGCTTCGTCGCAAGGCACAAAGTAACAATGGGAACTCCGTAAGCGACGACATCTACGCGCGTAGGCATGGAGCGGTTACCCTCGTCGGCGTGAACGCATCAGTTACCCCCCAGACCGACCCGTACGCCGCGGCCGACGCCGCCGCCGCCCGCCTGCGCGAGCTCACGGGCGCCGAGACCCACGACGTCGCCCTGGTCATGGGCTCCGGATGGGTTCCCGCCACCGAGGCCCTCGGCACCCCCGAGGCCGAGTTCGCCGTCACCGAGCTCCCCGGCTTCTCCGCCGCCGCCGTCGCCGGCCACGCGGGCACCGTGCGCTCGTACAAGGTCAACGACAAGCGCGCGCTCGTCTTCCTCGGCCGCACGCACTACTACGAGGGCCGCGGCGTCGCCTCCGTCGTCCACGGCGTCCGCACCTCTGTCGCCGCGGGCTGCAAGACCGTCGTCCTCACCAACGGCTGCGGCGGCCTCCGCGAGGGCATGCGCCCGGGTCAGCCGGTGCTGATCAGCGACCACATCAACCTCACGGCGACCTCGCCGATCGTCGGCGCCAACTTCGTCGACCTCACCGACCTGTACTCGCCGCGGCTGCGCACCCTGTGCAAGGAGGTGGACCCGTCCCTCGAGGAGGGCGTCTACGTCCAGTTCCCCGGCCCGCACTACGAGACCCCGGCCGAGATCAGGATGATCCGCACCCTCGGCGCGGACCTGGTCGGCATGTCCACCACCCTCGAGGCCATCGCCGCCCGTGAGGCCGGCGCCGAGGTCCTGGGCATCTCCCTCGTGACGAACCTGGCCGCGGGCATGACCGGCGAGCCGCTCAACCACGAAGAGGTCCTGCAGGCCGGCCGCGACTCGGCCGTCCAGATGGGCGAGCTCCTCGCCAAGGTTCTGCCGCGCCTCTAGGCCTGCCGCCTTTTGGCCTCCGGGGCGTGTCCCACCATCGACGGTGGGTCACGCCCCCACTCACGTGAGGGGTGCGGGGCGGGACGGGCCCCGGCAGGGGGCGTAAAGGACTATTTGTGGCTGGTGCGGGGCACCCCCAAGGATGCGCCGAGGCCACAAACAGTCCAGCCCCCAGAGGGGCCCGTCCCGCCCCGCACCCCGACCCACCACGCACCGCACCCCGATCCGCCCCGCAACCTCCGGAGGAACCCCGTGCAGCGAGACCTCATCGCCCAGGCCAGGACGTGGCTCGCCGAGGACCCCGACCCCGAGACCCGCGCCGAGCTCGCCGAGCTCATCGACGCCGAGGACCTCGCCGAGCTCGGCGCCCGCTTCGCCGGCACCCTCCAGTTCGGCACCGCCGGCCTCCGCGGCGAACTCGGCGCGGGCCCCATGCGCATGAACCGCTCGGTCGTCATCCGCGCCGCCGCCGGCCTCGCCGCGTACCTCAAGAAGCAGGGCCACACCGACGGCACGGTCGTCGTCGGCTACGACGCCCGCTACAAGAGCGCCGACTTCGCCCGCGACACCGCCGCCGTCATGGTCGGCGCCGGTCTCAAGGCCGTGGTCATGCCGCGCCCGCTGCCCACCCCCGTCCTCGCCTTCGCGATCCGCCACCTCGGCGCCGTCGCCGGCGTCGAGGTCACCGCCAGCCACAACCCGCCCCGGGACAACGGCTACAAGGTCTACCTCGGCGACGGCTCCCAGATCGTGCCCCCGGCGGACGCCGGCATCGCCGCCGAGATCGCGGCGGTCGCCAGCCTGAACGACGTGCCGCGCCCGGACGCCGGCTGGGAGACGCTCCGCGAGGAGGACATCCTCGGCGCCTACCTGGAGCGCACCGACGCCGTCCTGACCGGTGGCTCCGCGCGCAACGTCCGCGTCGTCTACACGCCGATGCACGGCGTCGGCCGCGACGTGCTGACCGCCGCCTTCGCCCGGGCCGGCTTCCCCGCCCCGGCCGTCGTCGCCGAGCAGGCCGAGCCGGACCCGGACTTCCCGACCGTCGCCTTCCCGAACCCCGAGGAGCCGGGCGCGATGGACCTGGCCTTCGCGACCGCCCGCGAGGCAGCGGCCCGCGGCGAAGCCCCGGACATCATCATCGCCAACGACCCCGACGCGGACCGCTGCGCGGTGGCCGTGCCGGCGGACGACACCGTCGAGGGCTGGCGCATGCTGCGCGGCGACGAGGTGGGCGCGCTGCTGGCCGAGCACCTGGTGCACAAGAACGCCGCCGGGACGTTCGCGACGACGATCGTCTCGTCGTCGCTGCTCTCGCGGATCGCCGCCGCCGGCACCGGCACGCCCTACGAGGAGACCCTGACGGGCTTCAAGTGGCTCGCCCGGGTGGACGGCCTGCGCTACGCGTACGAGGAGGCACTGGGCTACTGCGTCGACCCGGAGGGCGTGCGCGACAAGGACGGCATCACGGCCGCGCTGCTGATCGCCGAGCTCACCGCCGAGCTGAAGGAGCAGGGCCGCACGCTGAGCGACCTGCTGGACGACCTCGCGGTCGAGCACGGGCTGCACGCCACCGACCAGCTGTCGGTGCGCGTCGAGGACCTGTCGGTCATCGCGTCGGCGATGCGGCGCCTGCGGGAGCAGCCGCCGACGGTGCTGGCCGGGCTGCACGTGGTGTCGGCCGAGGACCTGAGCAAGGGCACGGAGTCGCTGCCGCCGACGGACGGCCTGCGGTACCACCTGGCCGGTGACGAGGCCGGACAGGTCTCCGGGGCCCGGGTGATCGTGCGGCCGAGCGGCACGGAGCCGAAGCTGAAGTGCTACCTGGAGGTCGTGGTGCCGGTCGCCGATGCGGCTGCGCTGGCCGGGGCCCGGGTGCGCGGTGGTGAGGTGCTGGCCGCCATCAAGACGGATCTGGCGCGGGCCGCCGGGATCTGACCCGTCCGGGGTGGGTCGGGGGTGGGGTGGGAGCGGGACGGGCCCTTCCGGGGACTGAACTTTTTGTGACGGTCTGCTCCACGCGGGGGTGCCCCGCCCTCTCGCCACAAAAAGTCTTTACGTCCCTCTCCAGGGCCCATCCCGCTCCCACCCCACCCCCTCACGTCACAACGAGGGTCACGAAGACCACCAATCCCACGGCCGACGGCACCATCACCTCGTACGCCCAGCGCACTGCAGGGGTGCCGTCCCGCTCGGCGAAACGTTCGGCCAGCTCGCGGAGGTCGTCGATCGCCTGGTCGGAGGGCGCCTTGCCCGGCGCCTCGGTCGGCAGGGAGAGCCCCTCCGCAGCGCCGCGGGCCGCACGCCGGGCGACCCGCTTCCGCTGGCGCAGCGACACCGGGATCGCCCAGAGCTGGTACTTCTTCCCGCCGGCCAGCACCTCGCTCGAGTACCCCGCACGGATGTGCTCCACGCTCCCCCACGGCAGGGTGATCGTGCGGAACGGATTCCGCACCAGCAGCCGTTCCTCACCGGCCCACACCGCCGGGCGCAACGTGAACGCGATCACCAGCGGCACCACGCACAACAGCGCCGCCAGCGCGAGCCACGGCGTCCGTCCCGCGCCGCGCAGCAGCGCATCGCCGCCGAGCCAGGCGGCCAGGGCCAGCAGCAGGACGCCACCGGCGATACCGGCGGGAGAGCGGTAGCACCGGTCCTTCGGGGTACTCGTCATGGCGCCGATTCTGCCTGAGGCGTTCTACGGGCGCGGGCCCGCGGTCAGGTCGGCGTAGACGACGATGTTGTCGGGCCGGTGCCCGTCGCGCAGCGCACCGCCGCAGGTGATCACCCGCAGCTCGGGACGCCGGGTATTGCCGTAGACCTTCCTGGTCGGAAAGTGCTTCTTGTCCACCTGCTCCAGCTCCCGCACGGTGAAGGTGGCAGTGGAGCCGTCAGCCCGGTCGACGACGATCGGATCCCCGACCTTGATCTTCTCGACGTCCTTGAGGACGGCCGGCCCCTCCACGGTGTCGTAGTGCCCGATGAGCACCGCAGGCCCAATCTCACCAGGCGTAACACCCTTGTCGTACCACCCGATGCGCTCGGCCTGGGCGACGGACGGCACCTGAACGGTCCCGTCCTCGGCGAGCCCGAGGTCGAGGACGGGCGAGGCGTCCACGGAAGCGGCCGGTATCCGCACCCGAACGGGCTTGGAAGCCGCCATCGGGGCAACGCTGCCGGCGGCCCGGGGCGCAGCAGTGGCAACAACCTCGGCACCGGCCTTGGGCACATGGGTACTACTGCAAGCAGCGAGCCCTCCCCCCGCCACAAGGGCGAGCAGCACGGCGGCGGGACGGCGGATCATACGAACTCCCAGCAGGGGCACAGGCATTGGGGTGACGTGAGGGGGCGGGGCGGGAGCGGGACGGGTCCTGGAGAGGGACGTAAAAACTTTTTGCGGCGAGAGGGCGGGGCACCCCCACGCGGAACAGACCGCCGTAAAAAGTTCAGTCCCCGGAAGGACCCGTCCCGCTCCCGCCCCGCACCCGCCCCACGGATCAGCCGCGGACGCCCACGGCGCGACGCCGCAGCACGGTGAACGCCACACCGGCAGCGCTCACGGCGGCAAACCCGCCGATGGCCGCGACGAGCGCAGCATCGTTGCCCTCACGCACCCCTTCGGCACCGGCGGCGACGCCGCCCTCGGGGATGGCCTTGGTCTGGGCGGCGTCGGAGGACGCCAGCTGCACCGAGGCGTTGGTGGCCTTGGCGGCACCGGCGCCGGTGGAGCCGGTGTCGACGGGCTCACTGTGACCCGCGCCGCACCCCACGGAGGCTTCCGGGAAGTCGGAGGTCACCGACGGGTAGCCGCCGCCCTGCATCTTCGTCCAGAGCTTCGGGTGGGCGCCGAAGGGGTCGATGATGTGGCCGGTGCGTCCGTCCGACGGGTGTTGACGGTCCATGATGATGCCGCTGAGCTCGTCGTAGCCGGTCTTGTAGCTGACCTGCGGGCCCTTCGGGCCGTTGCTCAGCACCGCGATGGTGCCGGCACCGATGTTCACCTCGCGGGAGACGATGCACCCGCCGTCGTTCTGCGGGGCGCTCAGAACCTCGGCAGTGACAGTGCCGTCCACCGAACTCACCTTGATGCGCTGATGGTTGTACTCACCGTAGCCGTCCTTGCCGTCGGCCTCGATGGACTCGCGGTACACCCCGGCGGCACCGTCGCGCGCGACGAGCCCCCGGTAGTGGTTCGGGCCGAGCTTGTAGACACGCACGACACCGGCCTGAGGAAGCCGGGTCATCCCGATGTACTCCCCGGCCGCCCCGTCGCCGTCGACCGACTTCGTGAGGATCTCGCCGCTCAGGGCGGTCAGGGTGAGGTGCATCCCGTGGTACTCGAAGGGCACGTCACGCCCGTCGGCCTTGACCGACTTGACGACCGCATCGCCCGACATGACGTCGGCCCGGTGGGTCTCGGGGCCGGACTCGTAGACCTTGACCACGGTCCCATCGGCCAGCGTCACGGTCCGGTGCAGCGCCCAGGTCCCGACGACCGACCCCTTCCCCGAAACGGGCTCGTCCTTCTTGACGCCACCGGCATTGGAGCCCCCCTCCGGCTTCTCCTCGGCCTTCTTGCCCGCCTTCGACGGCTCGGCGGCAGCCTGGCCTGCCTTCTGCTCCTTGTCGGCGGGCGCCGGAGCGGCAGGGGTGGTGACGGTGGTGGCACCGGCGCCGGTGACGGCCTCAACCGCCTTGGCGGCAGGGACGGCGGGGGCAGCAGGGGCGGCGGGAGCCGCAGGCGCGTCGGCGAACGCGGCAGCGGCGGGAGTGAGGACCGCGCTCGCGAGCGCAGCGGAGGTGACGGCAGCACGCAGTGCGGAGCGGCGGCGCGGGAACAGAGCAGACATGCAGGACTCCTGGCGGAACTGGGCCTGGAAAGACCTAGGAAGGAAAGAGGTAGGGATTTCGCATGCCGCTTCCCTCGGATCGGTTGAGACCGGAGAGGTCAGACGGTGTCGCTGAGAAAACTGTAATTGACCACCTGTGAGCAAACTTTCCGTTCTATGTCACGGAACATCAACAGCAACCGGGAGAGAAGGATCCAGTTCCGCAAAGCACCCCAAGCGGACAACACGGAAAGGCGGACCGCTGTCACGACGACAGCGGTCCGCCCCTCAACACCCAACCACGGCTCAGGCGTTGGCACCCACGGCCTTGCGCCGCCGGTACAGCACCGCGAAGCCGATGCCGGCGGCACCGACCGACGCGAGCGCGCCACCGCTCGCGAGCAGCACCTGGTGGTCACCGCCCTGCTCACCGACCCCCTCGGCGCCGGCCGCGACGCCGCCCGCCGGTATGGCCTTGGTCTGGGCGGCGGCAGCCGACACGGCCTGCACCGAGGTACCGGTGCTCTGCCCACGCGTGGCGGCAGCAGCGGAATTCCCCTTGCCCTCCCCGCCCTTGTCGCCCCCGATCCACGAGGACTCCACGGTGCCGTCCGCGTTCAGCACCACGCGCATACCGCCCCACTGACCAACGCTGTTGCCCTTGCTCGACAGGATCAACACGAGGTGACCGTCGACAGCAAGCTCACCACGGAAGTTGTCCAGGCGGTCCCTGCCGACCGCCATCCGGTGACCGTCGACAAGGGCGTACGAGACCGGCTCCTCACCCTTGCCGCCCTCGGCCCACGAGGACTCCACGGTGCCGTTCGCGTTCAGCACCACGCGCATGCCGCCCCAGTAACCGACGCTGTTGCCCTTGCTCGACAGGATCAACACGAGGTGACCGTCGACAGCGAGCTCACCACGGAAGTTGTCCAGGCGGTCCTTGCCGACCGCCATCCGGTGACCGTCGACGAGGGTGAACGAGGACGGCTCCGTCTTCTTGTCACTCTGCGACTGCTGGTCCTGCTTCCGGTCGCCCTCGGCCGACGCCTTCGGGGCAGGCACGGTGGCGGTGCCCGGCTCGGCCGCCTTGGCGGCAGGCGCGGCAGACGCCGCAGGCGCCGCAGGCGCACCCGGCACCGCAGGTGCGTCGGCGAACGCGGCAGCGGCGGGGGTGAGGACCGCGCCAGCCAGCGCGGCGGAGGTGACAACGGCACGCAGTGCGGAACGGCGGCGCGGGGACAGAGCAGACATGCAGGGCTCCTGGCGGAACTGGGCCCGGAAGGACCCGAGGAGGGAAGAGGGAGGGATTTCGCATGCCGCTTCCCTCGGATCGGGCGAGGCCGGAGAGGTCAGACGGTGTCGCTGAGAAAGACAGTAAACGATCTTGAGTGACCGAACTTTCCGCTTATTGTCACGGAACATCAACAGCAACCGGGAGGCACTCCTCCACTCCCGCCAAACCGGACCCACCCCATCGCAAGGCGGCACCAACCCCCCGCCCCCGCCCCACCGTTGCACCGACCACCGCCCCGCACGACCGGGCGCCGCGCAAACGATCTTGCGGGCCCCGCCATTTCGTTACCTTCGCGAGGAGTGACACGCGCTACGCGCGTAGATATGCTCATCCGGTGACCATGCACCCTCCTCCGAAGTTCTCCTCATCCGGCAACGAAGCCGCGGAGCGACTGGCGTCGATGGCGGACGTGACCGCCTCCGACGGTGCGCTGCGCCGCTTCCTGCACGGCCTGCCGGGCGTCGACCCGGTCGGGCTGGAAGCCCGCGCCGCAGCGCTCGGGACCCGCTCGATCAAGACGACGGCGAAGGCGTACGCCATCGACCTGGCGATCTCGATGATCGACCTGACGACCCTGGAGGGCGCGGACACCCCGGGCAAGGTCCGGGCACTGTGCGCCAAGGCCCTCAATCCGGACCCGACCGACCGCGGCACCCCCCGTACCGCGGCGGTCTGCGTCTACCCCGACATGGTGGCCACGGCCGCCGAGGCCGTGGCGGGCTCGGACGTCAAGGTCGCGTCCGTCGCCACCGCGTTCCCGGCGGGCCGCGCCGCGCTGCCGGTGAAGCTGGCCGACACGGCCGACGCCGTCGCCGCGGGTGCGGACGAGATCGACATGGTGATCGACCGGGGCGCCTTCCTCGCCGGCCGCTACCTGTCGGTCTTCGAGGAGATCAAGGCCGTCAAGGAGACCTGCCGCCGGGAGGACGGCACCGCCGCCCGGCTGAAGGTGATCTTCGAGACCGGCGAGCTGTCGACGTACGACAACATCCGCCGCGCCTCCTGGCTCGGCATGCTGGCCGGCGCCGACTTCATCAAGACCTCCACCGGCAAGGTCGCGGTGAACGCCACCCCGGCGAACACCCTGCTGATGCTGGAGGCCGTGCGCGACTTCCGCGCGACGACCGGCGTCCAGGTCGGCGTGAAGCCGGCCGGCGGCATCCGCACGACCAAGGACGCGATGAAGTTCCTGGTGCTGGTCAACGAGACCGTCGGCGAGGAGTGGCTGTCCAGCCACTGGTTCCGCTTCGGTGCCTCCAGCCTCCTCAACGACCTGCTGATGCAGCGCCAGAAGCTGAGCACCGGGCGCTACTCCGGTCCCGACTACGTGACGGTGGACTGACCATGGCTTTCGAATACGCACCGGCTCCCGAGTCGCGCGCGGTCGTCGACATCGCCCCGTCCTACGGGCTGTTCATCGACGGCGAGTTCCGCGAGGCCTCGGACGGCAAGGTCTTCAAGAGCGTCTCCCCCTCGACCGAGGAGGTGCTCTCCGAGGTCGCGCAGGCGTCGGCCGAGGACGTGGACGCGGCCGTCAAGGCCGCCCGCAAGGCCTTCGAGAAGTGGTCCGCGCTGCCGGGCTCGGAGCGCGCGAAGTACCTGTTCCGCATCGCGCGGATCATCCAGGAGCGCTCGCGCGAGCTGGCCGTCCTGGAGACCCTGGACAACGGCAAGCCGATCAAGGAGACCCGCGACGCGGACCTCCCGCTGGTCGCCGCGCACTTCTTCTACTACGCGGGCTGGGCTGACAAGCTGGACCACGCCGGCTTCGGCCCGAACCCCCGCCCGCTGGGCGTGGCCGGCCAGGTCATCCCGTGGAACTTCCCGCTGCTGATGCTGGCGTGGAAGATCGCCCCGGCGCTGGCCGCGGGCAACACGGTGGTCCTCAAGCCCGCCGAGACGACCCCGCTCTCCGCGCTGTTCTTCGCGGACATCTGCCGCCAGGCCGGCCTGCCCAAGGGTGTCGTCAACATCCTGACCGGCGACGGCTCGACGGGCGCCGCGCTCGTCGCGCACGAGGGCATCGACAAGGTCGCCTTCACCGGTTCCACGGGTGTCGGCAAGGAGATCGCCCGTACCGTCGCCGGCACGGACAAGAAGGTCACGCTCGAACTGGGCGGCAAGGGCGCCAACATCGTCTTCGACGACGCCCCGATCGACCAGGCCGTCGAGGGGATCGTCAACGGCATCTTCTTCAACCAGGGCCAGGTCTGCTGCGCGGGCTCGCGCCTGCTGGTCCAGGAGTCGATCCAGGACGAGCTGCTGGACGCGCTCAAGCGGCGCATGTCCACGCTGCGCGTCGGCGACCCGCTCGACAAGAACACCGATGTCGGTGCGATCAACTCGGCCGAGCAGCTCGCCCGCATCAAGGCCCTCGCCGACAGCGGCGAGGCCGAGGGTGCCGAGCGCTGGGCCCCGGACTGCGAACTGCCCTCGTCCGGCTACTGGTTCGCGCCGACGCTCTTCACGAACGTCTCCCAGGCGCACCGGATCGCCCGCGAGGAGATCTTCGGCCCGGTGCTGTCCGTGCTGACGTTCCGAACCCCGGCCGAGGCGGTGGCGAAGGCGAACAACTCGCAGTACGGCCTGTCCGCCGGCATCTGGACGGAGAAGGGTTCGCGGATGCTCGCCGTCGCGGGCAAGCTGCGTGCGGGCGTCGTCTGGGCCAACACGTTCAACAAGTTCGACCCGACCTCGCCGTTCGGCGGCTTCAAGGAGTCGGGCTTCGGCCGCGAGGGCGGCCGCCACGGTCTGGAGGCGTACCTCGATGTCTGATGCACGGCTGAGCGTTCTCAAGACCTACAAGCTGTTCGTCGGGGGCAAGTTCCCCCGGTCCGAGAGCGGGCGGGTGTACGAGGTGACCGACTCCAAGGGCAAGTGGCTCGCCAACGCGCCGCTCTCGTCCCGCAAGGACGGGCGGGACGCGGTCGTCGCGGCCCGTAAGGCCGCGGGCGGCTGGGCGGGCGCCACGGCGTACAACCGTGGCCAGATCCTCTACCGCATCGCCGAGATGCTGGAGGGCCGCCGCGACCAGTTCATCGGCGAAGTGGCCGATGCCGAGGGCCTGTCGAAGTCCAAGGCGGCCGCCCAGGTGGACGCGGCGATCGACCGCTGGGTCTGGTACGCGGGCTGGACGGACAAGATCGCTCAGGTCGTGGGCGGCACGAACCCGGTGGCGGGGCCGTTCTTCAACGTCTCCTCCCCGGAGCCGACCGGCGTCGTGGCCGTCGTGGCCCCGCAGGAGTCGTCGTTCCTCGGGCTGGTGTCGGTGATCGCCCCGGTGATCGCCGGCGGCAACACCGTGATCGTGATCGCCTCCGAGGGCTCGCCGCTGCCGGCGCTGTCGCTGGGCGAGGTGCTGGCCACCTCGGACCTGCCCGGCGGCGTGGTCAACATCCTGTCCGGCAAGGCCGCGGAGATCGCTCCGTCGCTCGCCGCGCACCAGGACGTCAACGCGATCGACCTGGCCGGCGCGGACGCCGAGCTGGCCAAGGCGCTGGAGTTCGCCGCGGCGGACAACCTCAAGCGCGTGCTCCGTCCACAGCCTGTGGACTGGTCCGCGACTCCGGGCACGGAGCGCCTGACGGCGTTCCTGGAGACCAAGACCGTCTGGCACCCGACCGGTTCGCTGGGCGCGGGCGGTTCCTCCTACTGACGGCCTGCCCGGCCCCGCACACGCGCAACGGCGGCTCCCCTGCAGGGGAGCCGCCGTCGTCGTCCGTACGGACGGGCTCAGACGTACGGACGGTCTCAGGAGCCGCTTGCTGCCGGCAGCAGGTTGGCCGCGGCGCCGATCACCGGCAGGTCGCCCACGTGGCCGCCCTTGGCGAGCGGGTCGGTGGCCAGCGAGGTGCCCACGGGCTTGAAGTCGGCGACCTGTGTGCGGGCGCCGTTGTCCAGCGGGTCGACGCCGGTGTTGGCCAGCGGGTCGGTCGGGAGGTTCTTGAGCACCGGAGTCAGGCCCTCGAGCGACTTCTCCAGGGCGATGTGGGTGCCTTCGACGGCCGCGAGGACGTCGGTACGGCCGAACTGGGCGCGCGCCTGTCCCGCGCCCGCGGCACTGGCGCCGGCCGCGCTGCCCGCGACGAGCGCGGCGCCTGCGGAAACGGTCAGCCCCACGCGCACCAGATTGCGTGCGAAGGGCGGAGGGGGATGGGGCACGGTACGGGCGTGCCGTGCGTGCCGTGCGTGGGAGGCCATGACCACCTGCCGGGTCGGAGAATTACGTCAGCGATTGGCAACGGAACGTATCGGAGTGATGACGCTTCGCGCACGTCCCGACCCGGGGGGATCCCCCATTCGGCCCAATGCGTCACACTGGTGTCCCGTGACTTCCTCCTGCCATCCGCGCGTCGTCCTGCTGACCGGCCCGTCCGGTTCCGGAAAGTCGTCCCTCGCCGCCCGTACCGGGCTGCCCGTGCTCAACCTCGACGACTTCTACAAGGAGGGCGACGACCCCACGCTGCCGCTGCTCGCGGACGGCTCGGGCACCGACTGGGACTCGCCGCTGTCGTGGGACGCGGACGCGGCCGTGGCCGCCGTCGAGGAGCTGTGCCGCACGTCCCGGACGGCGGTCCCGGTGTACGACATCTCCACCAGCTCGCGGACGGGGACGAGCGTGCTCGACATCGGCCGCACGCCGCTGTTCATCGCCGAGGGCATCTTCGCCGCCGACATCATCGTCCGCTGCCGGGAGCTGGGCGTGCTGGCGGACGCGCTGTGCCTGCGCGGCCGTCCCTCGACGACCTTCCGGCGCCGGCTGGTGCGTGATCTGCGCGAGGCCCGCAAGCCCGTGCTCTACCTGCTCCGCCGCGGGCTGCGGCTGATGCGCAGCGAGCGCGGCATCGTGGCGCGGCAGACGGCGCTGGGCGCCTTCGCCTGCGGCGGGGAGACGGCCATGGGCCGGATCGCCGCGGCGGCCGCGGGCCGGCGGGGGCCGGTGCGCGAGGCGGTGCCGGACGCGGTACCGGATGCGGCGCCCGCCGCCACCGTCACGGGGGCGTGAACGCGGGAGCGGGCGGGCAGACCCCCCGGCTGCCCGCCCGCTCCCTTTCCCCCGTTCCCCCCTCTGTGGTTCCCCCCGTTTTCCCCCGTGTCCCCCGTTGTCCCCAGGTCTCTCAGGCGACCAGTTCCCCGAAGCACTCCTCGACGGCGCGGCCGTTGGCGATGGCCTCGTCGTCGCGCAGCCGGCGCAGCGAGCGCCAGATGCTGCTCTTGACCGTGCCGACGCTGATGTCCAGGATCTCCGCGATCTCCGGGTCCGTGCGGCCCTCGTAGTAGCGCAGGACGAGCATGGTGCGCTGCAGTTCGGGCAGCCGGGCCAGCGCCTGCCAGAGGACGGCTCGCAGTTCGGTGCCGCGCATCGCGTCGTGCTCGCCGACGGTCTCCGGGAGCTCCTCGGTCGGGTACTCGTTGAGCTTCCGCCGGCGCCAGGCGCTGATGTGCAGGTTGGTCATGGTGCGGCGGAGGTAGCCGCCGACCGCGGCCTTGTCGGTGATCCGGTCCCAGGCGCGGTACGTGGAGAACAGCGCGCTCTGCAGCAGGTCCTCGGCCTCGTACCGGTCGCCGGTCAGGTGGTAGGCGGTCGCGTACAGGGAGGCCCGGCGCTCCTGGACGTAGGCGGTGAACTCGGCCTCCGTCCGCGAAGCGCTCTGCCGGCGTCCCCCCGTGATGTCGGTGACATCGGCCGCCGCAGCAGGCTTCTCCCCGTACGCGATTGCATCCACAGCCACCATGTACGGCGGCCGGACGCGTCCGGTGCCACGAGCGCACCCCCGTCCCCCCACGGCACCGGACTTCTCCGAACCCCTGCCGGCGTCGTGCAGGCGCGTGCGAACTGCGCTGGTCGTCGAGCTGTGCAGGGTGTTCATCTCGTGCCCCCCGTCGTGGAGCCGGCCGGTCCGGTAGTGCTCCCGGACCTTGGTCTTGCCCGGTGCATCACAGCCTGCCGGGCCAGTTTCATCGCGCTGTCCGCCGACTGTCACAGCCCTGCAACAGGCGAAGCCGGGGTCGTGACAGGATCCGTCTGTCGAACTACCGGCCACTCTTAGGCCAGAATGACCACCGTGCCTTTCCTGTTGCTGATCGAGGACGACGACGCCATCCGCACGGCCCTCGAAATGTCGCTGTCCCGCCAGGGTCACCGTGTGGTGACCGCGGCGAGCGGCGAGGACGGTCTGAAGCTGCTGCGCGAGCAGCGGCCGGACCTGATCGTGCTGGACGTCATGCTGCCCGGGATCGACGGCTTCGAGGTGTGCCGCCGGATCCGCCGCACCGACCAGCTGCCGATCATCCTGCTCACCGCGCGCAGCGACGACATCGACGTCGTGGTGGGCCTGGAGTCGGGTGCGGACGACTACGTGGTCAAGCCCGTGCAGGGCCGGGTGCTGGACGCCCGGATCCGGGCCGTGCTGCGCCGGGGCGAGCGGGAGTCCAGCGACTCGGCGACCTTCGGTTCGCTGATGATCGACCGTTCCGCGATGACGGTCACCAAGAACGGCCAGGACCTCCAGCTCACGCCGACCGAGCTGCGGCTGCTGCTGGAGCTGAGCCGCCGGCCGGGGCAGGCGCTGTCCCGGCAGCAGCTGCTGCGCCTGGTCTGGGAGCACGACTACCTGGGCGACTCCCGGCTGGTGGACGCCTGCGTCCAGCGGCTGCGCGCCAAGGTGGAGGACGTGCCGTCCTCCCCCACCCTCATCCGCACGGTCCGCGGCGTCGGCTACCGCCTGGACGCCCCGCAGTGAACGAGAGCACGACCGAGAAAACAGAGAGCGCACAGTGACGGACAAGCCCGGTCGGGTACGGGGCTGGGCCGCGGCCAGGAACGTGCTGAAGCTCAGCGTGCGGTGGATCAGCCTGCGGCTGCGGCTGATGCTCGTCTTCGCGCTGGTCGCCCTGGCGGCCGCGGTGTCGGCGTCCGCCATCGCCTACTGGCTCAACCGTGACGCGGTCCTCACCCGGACCCAGAACGCCGCCCTGGACGACTTCCGCAAGTCCCTCCAGGACAACACCGCTTCCCTGCCGCTGCTGCCCACCTGCCCCGAACTGCAGGAGGCCGCGGACCGGATGGCGGCCACCTCGCAGAAGTACGAGGTGCTGCTGATCGGCAAGGTCAAGGGCGGCGCCGACTGCGCCGCGCCGTCCGACCGCGACCTGTTCCCGCTCAAGGTCGTGCCGCAGACCCTGGTCACGGCGGTCAACCGGGAGCGCCGGGTGGACGACTCGAACCCGTACCCGTACCACCTGTACTGGCAGCGGATCACGCTCGGCGGGAAGCCCTATCTGGTGGGCGGCGCGAAGGTGATCGGCGGCGGGCCGACCGGGTACCTGCTGAAGTCCCTGGAGAACGAGCGCGCCGACCTCAACTCGCTGGCCTGGTCGCTCGGCATCGCCACCGGCCTGGCCCTGATCGGCTCCGCCCTGCTCGCCCAGGCCGCCGCCTCGACGGTGCTGCGGCCCGTGCAGCGCCTCGGCGAGGCGGCCCGGCGGCTCGGCGAGGGCCAGCTGGACACCCGGCTGCAGGTCTCGGGCACCGACGAACTGGCGGATCTCTCGCGGACGTTCAACCGGACCGCCGAGGCGCTGCAGAAGCGCGTCGAGGAGCTCAGCGCGCGCGAGTCCGCGAGCCGCCGCTTCGTCGCCGACATGTCGCACGAGCTGCGCACCCCGCTGACCGCGATCACCGCGGTGACCGAGGTGCTGGAGGACGAGGCCGACTCCCTCGACCCGATGATCGCGCCCGCGGTGCAGCTCGTGGTCAGCGAGACGCGGCGCCTGAACGACCTGGTGGAGAATCTGATGGAGGTCACCCGCTTCGACGCGGGCACGGCCCGCCTGGTCCTGGACGACGTGGACGTCGCCGACCAGGTCACCGCCTGCATCGACGCCCGTGCCTGGCTGGACGCCGTCGAACTGGACGCCGAGCGCGGCATCATGTCCCGCCTCGACCCGCGCCGCCTGGACGTCATCCTCGCCAACCTGATCGGCAACGCCCTCAAGCACGGCGGTTCCCCGGTGCGGGTCTCGGTGCGGACCGAGGACGACTCGCTGCGCATCGACGTGCGCGACCACGGCCCGGGCATCCCGGAGGACGTGCTGCCGCACGTCTTCGACCGCTTCTACAAGGCGAGCGCCTCCCGGCCGCGCTCCGAGGGCAGCGGGCTGGGCCTGTCGATCGCCCTGGAGAACGCGCACATCCACGGCGGCGAGATCACCGCCGCCAACTCCCCCGAGGGCGGCGCCGTCTTCACGCTCACCCTGCCCCGCGACGCCTCCAGCCTCACCGAGGACGGCGAGGACGGCGGCAGCGCGACGGAAGGGGGCGGGCAGTGAGACGCCGCCGTACCGCCGCCCGTACCGCCGCCCTGGCCGCCGGGCTGTTCCTGCTCGCCGGCTGCGGCATCCGCGGCACGGCCGTCCCCGTGGACGCGGGCAGTGCCCCGTCGCGCGCGACCTGTGTCGTGCGCCCCGGCGCACAGAACGCGCTGCCCACCGGAAGCGTCACCGTGTCCGTCCAACTGGTCTGCACCTCGCAGCTACTGCCCGTGACGCGCGCGGTCGTGCTCCCCGCCGACGGCGACGCCGTGCAGGCCGCCTCCGTGCTCCTGGAGGAGCTGCGGCGGCAGCCCTCGCCCGCCGAGGACGAGGCCGGATTCTCCACGTCCGTCCAGGCCCGGGTGACCGTCGGCGCCCCGCACAAGGGCGACCCCGCCGGGACGCTGCGCCTGAACATCGCCCCCGACCAGCTGCCTGCCGTGGCCCTGGCCCAACTCGTGTGCACCTTCGGGGGCACCGCGGCGGCCGACGGCCGGGGCACCGTGGTCCTGGGCGGGCCCGGCGACGAGGACCCCAAGGGCTACCAGTGCACCGACGAACTGCGCACGCACCCGGAGAGCATCCGCGGGACCGGCACCACCGTCTCTTGACGCGACGCTGACTCTCCGTGCCCGGCAGGCGGAACCGCACGCCCCGCGCGCGGCGTCCGTAGGGGCGTGCAGCGTCATGGCTATGGCGGTACGCCCGCCCTCCGATACCGCTACCGCGTCGCGGGCTGCGTCCTCCTGGCCGCATACCTCCTCGTGCTCGGCTGGCTCGCCCTGCGCCCGCTGACCGCACCCTGGGTGACCGCCGTGCACCTGGAGCCCCTGGCCACGATCCGCGCCGACCTGGCGATGGACCCGTGGGACGCGGCCCGGGCCATAGGGACGGGGGTCGTGCCCTACGCGCCGCTGGGCGTGCTGCTGCCGTGGGCGGGGGGCCGGCTCGACGTGTCGCCGCTGGGCTCGCTGGTCCGCACGGTCTTCACCTGCGCCATGCTCTCCCTGGCGCTCCAGGTCGTGCAGAGCGGCGTGGCCGGGCAGATCCTGGACGTCGACGCGCTGCTGCTGAACGTGGCGGGGGTGACGCTCGTGCACCTGGCGGTGGTTCCGGCGGTGCGGGCGCGGCTGCGCAGGCGGGCGGGGTCCGGCGGGGGTCGTACGGCGAAGCCCGGGAGTGGACTTCCGGCGGATGCGGCCGCCCGGCGGACCCTCCTCCGGGAGGACCGGGACCGGGGGCTGACCCCTACGATGCCCAGGGTCGGGATCGCCCCCTAGAGTGACGCTTTGCTCCGGATCGCAACCGTAGCGTGGTGGTTGTCGGGAAACGTTCCCCACCCGGTTACGACGAGGAGTCCGTCATGTCCGCCCCGCTGGTCCGCCCCCGTCAGAACAGGATGATCGCCGGAGTCTGCGCGGGCCTGGCCCGGCGGTTCGGGATCTCCCGCACGACGATGCGGGTGCTGTTCCTGCTGTCGTGCCTGCTGCCCGGCCCGCAGTTCCTGCTCTACCTCGCCCTGTGGATCCTGCTGCCCTCCGAGGGGGACGGCAAGCAGTCCGACTGGTGATCCGCCGGCTGCACGCAACAGCGCGGCGGCCGCGCGCCCGGGTTCTCCGGGTACGCGGCCGCCGCGCCGTGCTGTCGGGGTCCTGCCGTCAGCGGCCGAGGGAGAGGCCCTTGGCCGGGATCACCCCGGGGGGCACCAGGCCGAGCAGGCCCTTGTTGCCCTTGTTGTCCATGGGGTGCAGATTGCGGTCGAGCTTGTTGTCCATGGCCTGGTCCGCCGCCCTGCCCACCTGCTGCGGAAGCTGCGAGTTCATCACCTCGTCCGCACTGCGGACGACCGGGCCGCCCGCGGGCACCAACTTGCCCACCTGCTCGGCGGGAACGGTCTGCCACGCCGTGACGGCGGTGTCGGCGGCCGACTCGACGACTCCGGTGGCCGCGGACGCGGTACCGGCCCCGGCGGCCGCGACGAAAACACCGAACGCGGCGGCACCGAGAACCCTGAGAGATCCTGGCTTCATATGAATTCTGTCCTCGCGACGAGGGAACGGGGATATGTGCAGCGGCACTGCAACCTAGCCACGAGAACGAGTGGGCCGCAATAGACGACACGGCCGGGACTGAATGAAGTCCCGGCCGATATCACGGTATTCGATTGTCCTGTGCGAGCGGCGACAACCACCGACGGGTCACAGGTCAGGCGATTGCCGGCAGCGGCCTAACGGAACAGCCACTCGGCCTTCAGCTCGGCATAACCCGGCTTGATCACGTCGTTGATCATGGCCAGGCGTTCGTCGAATGGGATGAAGGCGCTCTTCATCGCATTGACGGTGAACCACTGCATGTCGTCGAGCGAATAGGCGAAGGCCTTGACCAGGTGCTCGAATTCACGGCTCATGCTGGTGCCGCTCATCAGACGATTATCGGTGTTCACCGTCAGCCGGAAGTGCAGCTTGCGCAGCAGGCCGATCGGGTGCTCCTCGTAGGAAGTCGCCGCCGCCGTCTGGAGATTGGAGGTCGGGCACATCTCCAGCGGAATGCGCTTGTCCCGCACGTACGAGGCCAGCCGGCCGAGCTTGGCGCTGCCGTCCTCGGCGATCTCGATGTCGTCGATGATGCGCACGCCGTGGCCGAGCCGGTCGGCGCCGCACCACTGCAGGGCCTGCCAGATCGACGGCAGGCCGAAGGCCTCGCCGGCGTGGATCGTGAAGTGGTTGTTCTCGCGCTTGAGGTACTCGAAGGCGTCCAGGTGGCGGGTGGGAGGGAAGCCCGCCTCGGCGCCGGCGATGTCGAAGCCGACGACGCCGGAGTCCCGGTAGCGGTTGGCCAGTTCGGCGATCTCCAGGGCGCGGGCGGCGTGCCGCATGGCGGTCAGCAGCGCGCCGACGCGGATGCGGTGGCCGTTGGCCTTGGCGCGCCGCTCGCCCTCGCGGAAGCCCTCGTTGACGGCCTCGACGACCTCTTCGAGGGTGAGCCCGGCCTCCAGGTGCTGCTCGGGGGCGTAGCGCACCTCGGCGTAGACGACCCCGTCCGCGGCGAGGTCCTCGGCGCACTCGGCGGCGACCCGGACCAGCGCGTCCCGGGTCTGCATCACGGCGCA
Source organism: Streptoverticillium reticulum (assembly GCF_047456005.1). Lineage (NCBI taxonomy): Bacteria > Bacillati > Actinomycetota > Actinomycetes > Kitasatosporales > Streptomycetaceae > Streptomyces > Streptoverticillium reticulum. The sequence continues at coordinate 3,300,670 of NZ_CP179755.1, forward strand.
GGTGTGTGCGAACGTCTCCAGGTAGCGCTCCAGCGAACCGGAGTCGGCGGCCTCCCGGAACCAGATGCCCAGCTTGTCCGGGTCCGTCTCGGGAAGCTTGTCGTAGCCCGTCGCGCGGGCGAGATCGACGACCGTGCCGGGGCGGAGCCCACCGTCGAGGTGGTCGTGGAGCAGCACCTTCGGCGCGCGGCGGATCTGCTCCGGGGTCGGCAGGGCGGTCGGTTGGGGGTGCGTCTCGCTCGTCATTTCGGCACTGTAGCCCCTACGCGCGTAGATGTCGGCGAACGATACGGAACGGTGACCCATCGGCCGGGTGGCCACCGCCCGACCTTCTGCCATCGTTGTCTGCCATGGCTCAGGAAGCGCTGTCGGGAGAACGGGCGGGGGCGCCCCGCCTCGGAAAGCCGCTCGGCCCCGGAGGCAACGGGACCGCCGAGGACGCCGTGCACGCAGCGGCCCTGCTGCTGCCCGCGGGCCGGGCCGCCGGGGCGCGCCGCCCCTCGCCCCTCGCGCTCGCCGCGCAGCGGCCGTTGGCCCGCCGGCTGGCTCGGGCGGCCGGGGCCGACGGCCTCGTCACCCATGTCGTCCGCTACCGCCACCGGGGCTGGAACGGCGCCTCCGCGGACCCGGTCCACGACGTGGAGTGGGCGGCGGAGGAGATGACGCGGCGCTACGGGGACGTACCGGTGTGCCTGATCGGTACGGGCATGGGCGCCCGGGCCGCGCTGCGGGCGGCCGGGCACCCGGCCGTGACGGCCGTGCTGGCGCTGGCGCCGTGGCTGCCGGAGCCGGAGGCGGTGCTGGACCCGGACCCGGTGCGGCAGTTGTCCGGGCGGCGGGTGCTGCTGGTGCACGGCACCAACGACACACGGACGGACCCGGACCTGTCGTTCCGGCTGGCGGAGCGGGCGAAGAAGGTCAACCGCGACGTGTGCCGCTTCGAGGTCCACTCGGACGGCCACACGCTCGCCGAGCACCGCCCCGAAGTCCTGGCCCTGGCAGCCGACTTCGTCCGCGGCTCACTGTTCGGCCACCCGTACGCCCGCCCCCTCACGGACGCACTGGCGGCTCCGCCACCGCTGGGGCTGCGCATGCCGTTGGCCTCCGGCTTCGGGGAGAGTCTGCGGTACTGACCGTGGGTTCGGCACCGCCGGGCACGTTGGCGGTGATTGCTCGCCGTTGCGGCGGGAGGGAAAGGGGCTGCGCCCCTTTCGAACCCGTCACCGGTGCAGGAGTTGCCCCCTGCGGGACAGCAGGAACCGTTTGAAGGCCGCAACCGGCGGCGTATCGGGGTGGCCGTCCAGCCAGGCCACCCCGATCTCGCGTACCGCGCGCGGGGCCGTGACCGTCAGTTCCACGATGCCGGGGCGGGGCACGGCCGGCGGTGGGAGCAGGGCGACGCCCAGCCCCGCGGCCACCAGGCCGCGCAGGGTCTCCGGGTCCTCCCCCTCGAACGCCACCTTCGGCGCGAAGCCGGCCTCCGCGCACAGGGCGTCGGTGATGCGCCGCAGCCCGTACCCCGGTTCCAGGGTGACGAAGAGCTCGGCCGAAGCCTCCGCGAGGCGCACCCGCTTGCGGGCGGCCAGCCGGTGGTCGTCGGGGACGACGAGCCGCAGCTTCTGCTCGTCGAGCCGGCGCGCCACCAGGTCCGGCGCGTCCGGCACCGGCGAGGTCAGGCACAGGTCGAGCCCGCCGTCGCGGAGCCGTTCCAGCATGGCCTCGCCGTAGTTCTGCACGAGCTGGAAGCGCACCCGCGGGTGGTCGGCGCGGAAGGCGCGGATGAGTTCGGGTACGGTCTCGGAACCCATCGTGTGCAGGAAGCCGAAGGCGATCTTGCCGGAGGCGGGGTCGGCGTCCTCGCGCAGGGTCTCGGCGGCGCGGTCGACCTCGTACAGCGCGCGCTCGACGGAGGCGAGGAAGGCGCGGCCCGCGGCGGTGAGCGAGACGGTGCGCCCGTGGCGGGCGAACAGCGCGACGCCCAGGTCGTGTTCGAGGCGGGCCATCGAGCGGCTGAGCGTGGACTGCGGCATGTCCAGCTGGTGCGCGGCGCGCGTCACGTGTTCCTGGCGGGCGACGGCGACGAACTGCGCGAGGCGCGGAGTGAGCGTCGCCGCCCACGAGTCGGCCTCGACGTCGACTGTTGCAGGGATGTCTTTTTCGTTGCCGCGCGGTGACAGGGACCGCGCTGACCTGGGCTCATGCAGCACAGCATCGATTATCGCCATTCTGTGCATTGGACGCATGAACTGCAGGGTGCAATGTTTGAGACATGCCTCCCGCTGATACCGGGGCATCCGCCGCCATCGTGCGTCCGGATGCCTCTGCCCAGTCGTCCCCCGCCGCCTCCACCGACACCCGGCTGACCCCCGGCGGGCCCGGCTACCGCCGGATGAGCTTCTCGCTCTTCGCCGCGGGTGTCGCCACGTTCGCCCTCCTCTACTCCACGCAGGCGCTGCTGCCCGCGATCTCCGACGGCCTCGACGTGACGCCGGATCAGGCGAGTTGGACCGTCTCCGCCGCGACCGGCGGACTGGCCGTCGCCGTCGTCCCGCTCAGCGCGCTCTCCGAGCGCTTCGGGCGGCGCACGATGATGACCGCGGCGCTGTGCGTCGCAGCGGTGCTCGCGCTGCTGGTGCCGCTGGCGCCCGGCCTGGGGTGGCTGGTCGCGCTGCGTGCCGTGCAGGGCGCGGCGCTGGCCGGGGTGCCGGCGTCGGCGATGGCGTACCTGGCGGAGGAGGTACGGCCGAAGGCGCTGGTCGGTGCGATCGGGCTGTTCGTGGCCGGCAATGCGATCGGCGGCATGACCGGCCGCATCCTGGCCGGCTGGGTGACGCAGGTCTGGGGCTGGCGGGCGGGCCTGGCGGCCGTCGGTGCACTGGCGGTGGTGTGCGCGCTGACGTTCCGCGTCCTGGTGCCCCGGGCCCGGCACTTCACGCCGTCCCCGCTGTCGGTGCGCAACCTGGCCCGTACGCTCGGGACGCACCTGTCCGACCCGCTGCTGTGCCGGCTGTACGCGATCGGCGCGCTGTTCATGACCGTCTTCGGCGCGGTCTACACGGTGATCGGCTACCGCCTGGCGGCGGCCCCGTTCTCGCTGCCGCAGGGCGTCGTGGGCTCGATCTTCCTGGTCTACCTGGTCGGCACGGCCTCGTCGGCGGCGGCCGGCAAGCTGGTGGGCCGGCTGGGCCGGCGGGGTGCGCTGTACCTGGCGCTGGGCACGACGTCGCTGGGCCTGCTGCTGTCGCTGAGCGGCTCGCTGGTGGCGGTGCTGGCCGGGCTGATCCTCATCACGGCCGGCTTCTTCGCGGGCCACGCGGTGGCGAGTTCGTCGGTGAGCCGCACGGCGAAGACGGGCCGTGCGCAGGCCTCGGCGCTGTACCAGACCGCGTACTACGCGGGCAGTTCGGTGGGCGGCGCCGTCGGCGCTGTCGCGTACCGGGCGGCCGGGTGGGACGGCACCGTGGTGCTGGGTCTGCTGGCGATGGTGGTTGCGGCGTCCATCACGCTGTACGCGACCCGGAAGGCGCTCGTGGAGCGCCGGTTGACGGTGCGGGCGTAGGACGCCCGCACCCCGGTGCGCCCCGTCAGGGGCGCGGGGAACTGCGCGATCAGCCACAGTCGGCCCGCAGCCGACGCACCGCCCCGGGGCAGCACGTCATCTGCAGGTGCATCGTGGCTGGTCGCGCAGTTCCCCGCGCCCCTTTCGGGGCGCTGTCCTACGCGATCCGGCCGAGCACGATCGGGTTGGGCTCGAACGCCGTGCCCTCGGCGGCGATCTCCACGCCCCCGTCCAGCGCGGCGAGCGCGTAGTCGAACTTCTCCGGCGTGTCCGTGTGCAGCGTCATCAGCGGCTGCCCCGCCACGACGGAGTCGCCCGGCTTGGCGTGCATCTCGATGCCCGCGCCGGCCTGCACCGGGTCCTCCTTGCGGGCGCGGCCCGCGCCCAGGCGCCAGGCCGAGACGCCCACGGCGTAGGCGTCCAGCTTGGTGAGGACACCCGTGGACGCGGCCTTCACCACGTGCTGCTCCCGGGCCACCGGAAGAACGGCGTCCGGGTCGCCGCCCTGGGCGATGATCATGCGGCGCCAGTGGTCCATCGCGGAGCCGTCGGCCAGGGCCTTGGCCGGGTCGGCGTCCTTCACGCCCGCCGCGTCGAGCATCTCGCGCGCCAGGGCGAGGGTGAGCTCGACGACGTCCGCCGGGCCGCCGCCCGCCAGGACCTCCACCGACTCGCGGACCTCGAGCGCGTTGCCCGCGGTGAGGCCGAGCGGGGTGGACATGTCGGTGAGCAGCGCGACCGTCTTGACGCCGTGGTCGGTGCCCAGGCCCACCATCGTGGAGGCGAGCTCGCGCGCGTCCTCCAGGTTCTTCATGAAGGCGCCGGAGCCGACCTTCACGTCCAGGACCAGCGAGCCGGTGCCCTCGGCGATCTTCTTCGACATGATCGAGCTGGCGATCAGCGGGATCGCCTCGACCGTGCCGGTCACGTCGCGCAGCGCGTACAGCTTCTTGTCCGCCGGCGCCAGGCCGTCGCCCGCGGCGCAGATGACGGAGCCGACGTTGCGCAGGACGTCCATCATCTCGTCGTTGGAGAGCAGCGCCCGCCAGCCGGGGATGGACTCCAGCTTGTCGAGCGTGCCGCCGGTGTGGCCGAGGCCGCGGCCGGACAGCTGCGGGACGGCCGCGCCGCACGCGGCGACGAGCGGGGCCAGCGGCAGGGTGATCTTGTCGCCGACGCCGCCGGTCGAGTGCTTGTCGGCGGTGGGCAGCGGCAGCGCGGAGAAGTCCATGCGCTCGCCGCTCTTGATCATCGCGGCGGTCCAGCGGGCGATCTCCGCCCGGTCCATGCCGTTGAGCAGGATGGCCATCGCGAGTGCGGACATCTGCTCGTCGGCGACCTCGCCGCGCGTGTACGCGTCGATGATCCAGTCGATCTGCTCGTCGGCCAGGCGGCCGCGGTCACGCTTGGTGCGGATGACGGAAATGGCGTCCATCGACAGTGTTTCCTTACGTCATGGGGGCGGGAACGCCGAACGGGCTGGACATTGTGATCCCAGCCCGTCAGGCGTTCGATGTCATTCTCAGCGATCGAGGTCGGCGGGTCCAAACGCATCCGGCAGCAGTTCCGCCAGGGGGCGGATTCCGGAGGCGGTGTCCACCGCGAGCTCGGGGCCGCCGTGCTCCCACAGCAGCTGACGGCAGCGGCCGCACGGCATCAGGACGTTGCCGTTGCGGTCGCAGCAGGTGAAGGCCGTGAGCCGGCCGCCGCCCGAGGAGAAGAGTGCGGAAACCATTCCGCACTCGGCGCACAGCGCCACGCCGTACGCGGCGTTCTCCACGTTGCAGCCAGTGACGACACGGCCGTCGTCGACCAGGGCCGCGGCCCCCACGGGGAAGCCCGAGTACGGGGCGTAGGCCCGGGACATGGCGTCCCGGGCCTGCGCGCGCAGGGCCTCCCAGTCGACGTCGACCGAAGCGGGAGAAGTCACTTGCCCTGTCCCTTCCGGTACGGCTTGCCGTTGGCCTTCGGCATCCGCAAGCGCTGTGCGGAGACGGAGAGCACCAGCAGCGTCGCCACGTACGGGGTGGCGTCGACGAACTCCAGCGGCACGGTCTTGGTCAGCGCGTACCAGACGGCCAGCGCCACCGCGATGCCGGCGCTGATCAGCGCCGGCTTCTGCTTGCCCTGCTTGAGCCGCAGCGCGGCCATGCCGATCAGCAGCACCGCCAGGAGCAGCAGCAGCGCGTGGACGGTCGGGCCGCCGGAGCGCAGCTGGAGGCTGTCCATGAAGCCGAACAGGCCCGCGCCCATGGCGACGCCGCCCGGACGCCAGTTGCCGAAGATCATCGTGGCGAGACCGATGTAGCCGCGCCCGCCGGTCTGGCCGTCGGAGTACATGTGCGTGCCGATGGCGAGGAACGCGCCGCCCAGGCCCGCGAGGGCACCGGAGACGACGACGGCCGCGTACTTGTACACGTACACGTTGACGCCGAGGGACTCGGCGGCCACCGGGCTCTCGCCGCAGGACCGCAGCCGCAGGCCGAAGCCCGTGCGCCACAGCACGAAGAACGTGCCGACGAACAGCGCGGCGGCGACGATCGTCAGCCAGGACACCCCGTCGACGAGGCTGTCGAGCATGCCCGCGACGTCGGAGACGAGGAACCAGTGGTGCTTCTCGACCGAGGTCAGCCAGTCGGACAGGCCCGGGATGGTGAAGTCGCCCATCTTCGGCATGGGCGGCGACTGCTTGTCGTTGCCGCCGGCCTGCTGCGCCGCGCTGCCCTCCGCGCCGAAGAGCGTCTTGGCGGCGTACTGGGTGATGCCGAGGGCCAGGATGTTCATGGCCACACCGGAGATGATGTGGTCCACGCCGAAGGTGACGGTGGCGAGGGCGTGCACGAGGCCGCCGAGGGCGCCGCCGACGACACCGGCGAGGGCCGCGGCCCAGGGGCCATGCTGCCAGCCCATCCAGCCGGCGCAGAAGGTGCCGAGCATCATCATGCCTTCGAGACCGATGTTGACGACACCGGACCGCTCGGCCCACAGGCCGCCGAGGCCTGCGAGTCCGATCGGCACGGCCGCGCCGAGCGCGCCGCTGAACTGGCCCGCGGAGGTGAGGTCCGTGGCGCCGGTGATCACGCGCAGCGCCGAGAGCAGCACCAGGCCGCCGGCGACGATCAGCAGGACGACGGGGTAGGAGAGCTTGCGCTTCCCGCCGTCGTTGTTGTTGCCCCGCAGCCCCTTGGCGAGCGCGGCGGTGAAGGTCGTACTCACGCGGATACCTCCGCCTTGTCGCTCTTGCGGGCCTGGGCGGCGAGCTCCTCGCCGACCTTCCGCTGCTGGGCCTTGAGTCCGTACCGGCGGACGAGCTCGTATGCGATGACGACGCACAGGACGATGACGCCCTGGATCACGCCGACGATTTCCTGCGCATAGCCCTCGAACTCCAGCTGGGTGCCGGTGCGCTCGAGGAAGCCCCAGAGCAGGGCGGCGAGCGCCATGCCGACGGGGTTGTTGCGGCCGAGCAGGGCGATGGCGATACCGGTGAAGCCGATGCCGGTGGGGAAGTCGGTGCCGTAGTTGTACGAGACGCCGAGCAGGGTCGGCATGCCGACGAGGCCGGCGAGGGCACCGGAGATCAGCATGGAGGTGACCACCATGCGCTTGACGCTCACGCCGCTGGCCTGGGCCGCGCTCTCGGACTGACCGACGGTGCGCAGGTCGAAGCCGAAGCGGGTGCGGTTGAGGAGGAACCAGTAGGCGACGCCGGCGAGGGCGGCGATCACCACGAAGCCGTAGATCGGCTTGGTCTGGGTCGGGATCTCGAAGAAGTGCGCGGAGTCCGGCAGGTAGGGCGTGTGGATCAGGTTGCCCTCCTTCTTCGCCAGCCGGCCGTCCTGCAGGAAGTAGCCGATGACCGAGGCGCCGATGGCGTTCAGCATGATCGTGCTGATGACCTCGTTGACGCCGCGGCTGGTCTTCAGCAGACCGGCGATGCCCGCCCAGAGCGCGCCGACCGCCATCGCCACGATGATGATCAGCGGGATCTCGATGATGCCCGGCAGCGTCAGCGCGCCGCCGACGACGGCGGCGAAGAAGGCCGCGATGCGGTACTGGCCGTCGACGCCGATGTTGAAGAGGTTCATCCGGAAGCCGACGGCCACCGCCAGCGCCGAAAGGTAGTACGGCGTCGCCTTGTTGATGATCCAGACCTGGCTGTCGGCCTTCGAGCCGAAGTCGATCATCACTTGGTAGGCGTGGAACGGGTCCTTGCCGGTGACGCCGATGATGATCGAGGTGATGGCCAGGGCGGCCACGATCGCCAGGACCGGGGCGGCGAGGCCCAGGATCAGCCTGTTCTTGTCGATCTTCTTCACTTCGTCACCGCCTCCGCTTCTTCTTGTTCTTCTTGGACTTGTTCCGGCTGGGCCCGCTGTTCCCGGGCTTCTTGGCCTGCGGGGACGCGCCGGCCTTCCGGGGCTTCGGGGCCGCCGCCGCGGTCTTCGGGACGTCGGCCTCCGGCTCCGCGGACGCTCCGCGCTCCGGCGGCTTCGGCTTCCCTCCGGACCCCTGCTCGCCCTGCTTGCCCGGCTTGCTCGCCTTGCCCTGCTCGCCCTCCTCGTGGTGTTCGAGGTGGCCGCTGGCGGCGCCGGTCATGGCGGAGCCGAGCTCCTCCGGGGTGATCGTGGCGGGGTCGGCGTCGGCGACCAGGCGGCCGCGGAACATCACCCGCAGGGTGTCGGAGAGCCCGATGAGCTCGTCCAGGTCCGCGGAGATCAGCAGCACGGCCAGGCCCTCGTGGCGCGCCTCGCGGATCTGGTCCCAGATCTGCGCCTGCGCACCGACGTCCACGCCCCGGGTGGGGTGGGCGGCGATGAGGAGCTTGGGCAGGTGGCTCATCTCGCGGCCGACGATCAGCTTCTGCTGGTTGCCGCCGGACAGCGAGGCCGCGGTGACGTCGATGCCGGGGGTGCGCACGTCGAACTCGCGCACGATGCGCTCGGTGTCGGCGCGCGCCGCCTTGGTGTCGATCAGGCCGCGCTTGCTGTTGGGCCGCTCGGTGACGTGGCCGAGGATGCGGTTCTCCCACAGCGGGGCCTCCAGCAGCAGGCCGTGCCGGTGGCGGTCCTCGGGGATGTACCCGATGCCGTCCTCGCGGCGCTTGCGCGTGGGGGCCTTGGTGATGTCCTCGCCGTCCAGGGTCACGATGCCGACGTCCGGGGAACGCATGCCCATGATGGCCTCGACGAGCTCGGCCTGGCCGTTCCCCTCGACGCCCGCGAGGCCGAGGACCTCGCCCTTGTGGATGGTGAAGGTGATGCCGTCGAGCACCGCGCGCACGACGCCGTCGGAGTCGGTGGCCGACAGGTGCAGGCCGTCGACCGCCAGCATCGGGATGTCGGTGACCGTGGACTCGCGGGTCTCCGGCGAGGGCAGTTCCTCGCCGACCATCAGCTCGGCGAGCTGCTTGGGCGTGGTCTGGCTGGGGATCGCGGTGCCGACGGTGGTGCCGCGCCGGATGACGGTGATGTCGTCGGCGACGGAGAGCACCTCGCCCAGCTTGTGCGAGATGAAGATGACCGTCAGGCCCTCGGACTTGAGCTCGCGCAGGTTGTCGAAGAGCGCGTCGACCTCCTGGGGGACCAGGACCGCGGTGGGCTCGTCGAGGATCAGCGTGCGCGCGCCGCGGTAGAGGACCTTGAGGATCTCCACGCGCTGGCGGTCGGCGACGCCGAGGTCCTCGACGAGGACGTCGGGGCGCACGCCGAGGCCGTAGGCGTCGGAGATCTCCTTGATCTTCGCGCGGGCCCTGCCGCCGATGCCGTGCAGCTTCTCGGCGCCCAGGACGACGTTCTCCAGGACGGTGAGGTTGTCGGCGAGCATGAAGTGCTGGTGCACCATGCCGATGCCGCGCGCGATGGCGTCGGCCGGGCTGTGCAGGGTGACCTGTTCGCCGCCGAGCGTGATGGTGCCCTCGTCCGGCTTCTGCATGCCGTAGAGGATCTTCATCAGGGTGGACTTGCCGGCGCCGTTCTCGCCGCAGAGGGCGTGGACGGTGCCGCGGCGGACGGTCAGGTGGATGTCGTGGTTGGCCACGACGCCGGGGAACCTCTTGGTGATTCCCGCGAGTTCCACTGCGGGGGCGGTACTGCTGGATTCTTCGGTGGACGCTTTGATGGCGCACTCTCCTCTGGGGAAAGGAGCGGAGGGCAGGACAGGCGAACGTACGTTATACGGGCCAACTGGACGCTACGCGCGTAGCGTTGACCCGTATGCGCGGGCCCGGCGGGAATGTTCCCCCGCCGGGCCCGCGGTGTCCATGGACCGGGTGAAAACCGGTCCTCAGATCACGGAGAGGTGCGGACCGTGATCTGGCCGTCCACGATCTTCTTCTTCGCGGCCTCGATCTTGTCCTTGATGTCGTCGATGAAGCCGCCGGAGGTGGCCAGCGAAACGCCGTCGTCCTTCAGCAGGTACTTGTGCTCACCGGTGAGCGGCTTGCCGTCCTTGACGCTCTTGACGAGGTCGTAGACCGCGACGTCCACGTTCTTCACCACGGAGGTGAGGATGGAGCTCTTGTACTGCTCCAGGCCCGGCTGCTGGTACTGGTCGGAGTCGACGCCGATCGCCCAGGCACCCTTCTGGCCGGCGACGGCCTCGATCGAACCGTTGCCGGAGAGGCCGGCCGCGGTGTAGATCACGTCGATGCCCGAGTCGAGCATGCCCTTGGCCTTGTCCTTGGCAGCCGCCGGGTCGTTGAAGCCCTTGTCGTTGTTCGGGTACAGGTACTGCGAGGTGACCTGGACGTTGGAGTCCGTGTCCTTCACACCCTGCTCGAAGCCCGCCTGGAACTTCTGGATCAGCGCGTTGTTCACACCGCCGATGAAGCCGACCTTGTGGTTCTTCGACTTCAGCGCGGCGGCGACACCCGCGAGGTAGGAGCCCTCGTGCTCGCCGAAGGTGATGCTGTCGACATTGCTGCCGGGGACGACCGAGTCGACGATGCCGAAGGTCGTCTTGGGGTAGTCCTTGGCGACCTTCTCGATCGACTTCGCGTAGTTGAAGCCCACGCCGATGACCGGGTTGTAGCCCGCCTCGGCGAGGGAGTTCAGCCGCTGCTCGCGGTCGGCCTCGGTCTCGCCGTTCTTGGCGGTCATCATCTTGTTGTCGATGCCGAGGTCCTTCTTCGCCTTGTCCACGCCACGGGCGGCGGACTCGTTGAAGGAGTGGTCGTCACGGCCGCCGACGTCGAAGGCGAGGCCCACGCCCTTGCCCGAGCCACCGCTGGACTCGGTCGAGGACGAGCCACAGGCCGAAAGAGTGAATGCAAGAGCCGCGGTACTGATGCCCGCGACAGTGATGGTGGATACCCGGCGCACAGAGGGCCCCTTCACTACGAAGCGCCTCCATTGGCGCTGGTTCGCGGGAATCGTAACGCGCGTAGATGCAGATAAAAGGGGTGTAGGCAAGCCGTTATCGATTCGTCGCGAACACTTCCCGACGCGAATGCTCACATTCGGTTGCCATCGAGCAAAGCTGCGGCGGTGAAGAGCTCCACCCCCACCTCGATCGCGCCCTCGTCCACATCGAAATCACCGCAATGCAGGTCACGGCGGGTCGTATCCCCCACTGGGCGGACACCCAGGCGGGCCATCGCACCGGGGACGTGCTCCAGGTACCAGGAGAAGTCCTCGCCGCCCAGGCTCTGCTCGGTGTCCTCCACCGCATAGCGGCCGCGGCGCGCCGTCATGGCGCGCCGCAGCAGGCCGGTGACCTCCGGATCGTTCATGACGGGGGGCACCCCGCGGACGTAGCTGATCTCCGACTTGGCGCGGTGCATCCCGGCGACCTCGTCGACGGCGGCGTGCACCGCGTCCGGCGCGTCGCGCCAGGCCTGGATGTCCAGGCAGCGGACCGTGCCGGAGAGCCGCGCGTCCTGCGGGATGACGTTGCACGCGTGGCCCGCCTCCAGGCGGCCCCAGGTGACGGCGAGGCCCGAGCGGGTGTCGACACGGCGGGCGAGCAGGGCCGGCACGTCGGTGGCCACCCGGGCGGCGGCGGTCACCAGGTCGGTGGTGAGGTGCGGGCGGGCGGTGTGGCCGCCGGGGCCGCTGAGGGTGACCTCCAGGCGGTCGCAGGCGGAGGTGATGGGCCCGATCCGCAGCCCGATCCGGCCCACTTCGACCTTGGGGTCGCAGTGCACCGCGAGGATCCGGCCCACCCCGTCCAGCGCCCCGGACTCGATGGCGTCCAGCGCGCCGCCCGGCAGCACCTCCTCGGCCGGCTGGAAGACCAGCCGGACCGGGTGCGGCAGCAGCCCCTGCTCCGCGAGCCCCGCGAGGACCAGCCCGGCGCCGAGCACGACGGTGGTGTGCACGTCGTGGCCGCAGGCGTGCGCCATGGCGGGGACGGTCGAGCGGTAGGGGACGGTCTTGGTGTCCGGGATGGGCAGCGCGTCGAGGTCGGCGCGCAGTGCCAGGACGGGGCGGCCGGAGGCGGCGTACGAGGCGCTGTCCCGGCCGATGTCACAGATGAGCCCGGTGCCGGTGGTGAGCGTGCGTGGTCTGAGGCCTGCTTTTTCGAGCCGCTCCCGTACTGCCGCGGTGGTGCGGAACTCGCGGTTGCCCAGTTCGGGGTGCATGTGCAAGTCCCGGCGGAAGGCGATCAGTTCGGCGCGCAGCTCCGGGGGCAGCGCGCCGGGCAGGTCGCCCTGGGCAGTGTCGGGGTCGGCTTCGCAGGGCATCAGATGATTCACCCTTGGAAGATTAGAGCCCCGAATGGGGCAACTACCCATCGATCAAGAAAAGTTCAGCCGCATGGATGGGTTTGCCGAGGGGTATGACCCGTATTTACGGCGTACCTTCGGCGACACACCGCGCGGGTACGGGCATCGGCGGCAGTCGGTGTACCTCGCGGGCCGTGCCGGTGACCCCGGAGAGGAAGCCCTCCGCGCGGGGCGAGGCGTGCTCGGTGAGCCAGTCGGGGTCGATGTCGCACACGGCCACGGTGACGCCTGTGCCGGCGAGGGCCAGCGGCAGGGTGTGCACCACGGTGGAGGGGAAGCTGAGCACGGTGCGCCCTATGGGGCCGCGGCGGGCGATCAGTTCGAGCGGCAGCTCCGGGCGGACGACCTCCAGGCCGAGGCCGGTGGCTATCCGGCGCAGCTTGTCGGTGCTCTCGCGGCGGTGGGCGAAGTAGCGGGTGGCGCCGTGGGCCTCGGCCAGGGCGGCGACGGCGGCCAGGTAGCGCTCGGGGTCCACCACGCCGGTCTCGACCAGATTGGTGCCCACGAGGTCCGTGGTGCGGGTGAGGCGGGGCGGGCCGAAGGAGGCGCGGGTCCAGGCGAAGTCGTTGGCGGTGACGGTCACGCCGGGTGGGGCCTCGACGGGCATGGAGGTGAAGATCTCCACGCTCCGGCGGTCGTTCGGGGTGAGCCTCCGGCGTGCGGAAGCAGAGACCGGCGCGAAAACGAGGTCACGCGCCCCGCGTTCACCTCTGCGGTGCCATCTCACCAGCCTTTCCCCGCGGGCGAGTTGGGAGACGAACTCCATCGTGGCCGTGCCGTCGTCCACCACCACCAGCTCCCGGGCCCGGGTGATGGTCAGCAGCAGCTGCACATAGCGGGAGAACGGGTCGCCGATGACGATGCGGTGCGCCCGGCGCAGCGGTCCGGCGAGCGAGCCGACGGTCTGCACGGGCGCCGCGGGGCCGCCCCGGGCCTCGGTCCACTGCACACGGTGCCCCTGGTCGCGGGCCAGTTCGGCCATGCGGCGCAGCTGGCCGCGGGTCATGGGGTCGTGCGGGGCGAGCACGACGACCAGCAGGTCCAGCAGGTCGGACGCGTCGCGCGGCTCGTCCGGGTCGCCGGGGTCCGGGGGCTCCGTCTCGACGTCGCGGGGCCCGGGCTGGCGGGGCACGCCGTCCGTGGTTTGACTGGCCTGCCTGGCCTGCCCGGCCTGCCCGGCCTGCCCGGCCTGCCGCGCCGGGCGGCGGGGCGCGCCGAGGTGCGCCCATTCGAGGACGTTGAGCAGCTGGACCGGGCTCTCGACGAAGGCCAGCGTGCGGGCCGGGCTCTGCTCGCTCCGTGGGCCCCGGAGACGGCGGACGGGAGTGGCCGCCGCCTCCGGGGAGGGGCCGGCAGAGGCCCCCGCGGGAGAGGTCACCGTGGCGCGCCCGTCAGACGGCGACGGGCTCGCGGTCGCCGCCCTCGGCGACGACGCCCGTCACCCGGCGCAGCTTGCGCATCGGACCGAGCTCGCTGTCGTACACCCGCTTCACGCCGTCGCCCAGCGACTCCTCGACCACCCGGATGTCGCGCACCAGCCGCTGCAGGCCGCCCGGTTCGACGGAAGCCGCCTGGTCGGAGCCCCACATGGCGCGGTCGAGGGTGATGTGCCGCTCGACGAAGGCGGCGCCGAGGGCGACCGCGGCGAGGGTGGTCTGCAGGCCCGTCTCGTGACCGGAGTAGCCGATGGGGACGTTGGGGTACTCGGCCTGGAGGGTGTGGATGACGCGCAGGTTGAGCTCGGCGGCCTTGGCCGGGTAGGTCGAGGTGGCGTGGCAGAGCACGATGTTGTCGCTGCCGAGGACCTCGACGGCGTGCCGGATCTGCTTCGGGGTGGACATGCCGGTCGACAGGATCACGGTGCGGCCGGTGGCGCGCAGGGTGCGCAGGAGTTCGTCGTCGGTGAGCGAGGCGGAGGCGACCTTGTGGGCGGGCAGGTCGAACTTCTCCAGGAAGGCGACGGACTCGGTGTCCCAGGGCGAGGCGAACCAGGCGATGCCGCGCTCGCGGCAGTACGAGTCGATCCTGCGGTACTCGTCCTCGCCGAACTCCACCCGGTGGCGGTAGTCGATGTACGTCATCCGGCCCCACGGCGTGTCCCGCTCCAGGGCCCACTGGTCGCGCGGGGTGCAGACCTCGGGGGTGCGCTTCTGGAACTTCACCGCGTCGCAGCCGGCGTCGGCGGCGGCGTCGATGAGGGCGAGCGCCGTGTCCAGGTCGCCGTTGTGGTTGATGCCGATCTCGCCGGTGACGTAGACGGGGTGGCCGGGGCCGACGGGCTTCCGGCCGAGGAGACGGGTCCGTGCTGCGGTGCTGGCGGGGCTCATGGTGAGGCGGTTCCTTAAGGGGAAGGGGCTGTGGTCGGGGTGCTCAGAGTTCGGGGCCTAGGGGGTGTCTGGTGGGCCAGTGCGGGCCCTGCGGCGTCTGGTGCGGTGGATCGCAAGGCGGAGCATCGCCCGCGTACTGGGCGATGGGGGCACCCCCATGCCCGTTCAGGGCTATGGGGGAGGGTGATGCGACAACGCGGCGAGGTGCCGTGCCAGACGCCGCAGGGCCCGTGCTGGCTCACCAGACGCCCCCTAGGAGCCATGAGGCGATCTCCCGGACGGCACCGCTGCCGCCGGGTGCGGAGGTCACCGCGCGGGCCGCCGCCCGTACGGAGCCGTGGGCGTTCGCCACGGCGACGGGCCAGCCGACGAGGCCGAAGCAGGGCAGGTCGTTGACGTCGTTGCCGACGTAGAGCACCCGGTCGGGGGCGATGCCGCGCTCCTCGCACCACTGCTTGAGGGCGTGGTCCTTGTGCTCGCTGCCGTGCACGACGGGGATGCCGAGCTTGCGGCCGCGGGCGGCGACGACGGGGTTGGTCTCGGTGGAGAGGATCAGCAGGTCCAGCCCGGCGCGGCGCAGGGCGGCGACGCCGAGCCCGTCGCCGCGGTGGACGGCGACGAGTTCGCGTCCGTCGGCGTCGATGAGGACGCGGTCGTCGGTCTGGGTGCCGTCGAAGTCGAGGACGACGGCGTCGACGTCGTCCAGGGCGGGCCTGCTGTTGCCGGTGCCGAGCAGGGGTGCGAGGGCGCGGGCCCGGTCGAGGTCGTGCGGCTCGTCGATCTCCAACACCCGTGCGGCGTCGGTGCGTACGAGCTCGGTGCGGCCGAAGAAGCGGTGCCGTGCGGTGCGGAAGCCGGCGGCGCGCATGGCGTAGGCGGCGCCGGTCTCCAGCCAGTCCTGGGGGCGGTCCTGGCGGCGCGGACGGTGGGACTTGTCGTGGTTGACCCCGTGCGTGTCGTCGGGCCGGGCGGCGGTGCGGGGGCCGCCCTGGACGGGAACGGCGGGCCCTTCCGGGGCCGCGCGCCACACGAATCCGTGGAACGGGGCCACGGCGAGCGCGCTGTCGGCGCCCTGTTCGACGACCGCGGCGGCGACCGCGTCGACGTCCTCCCCGGTGAGGAACGGGCTCGTGCACTGCACCAGCAGGACGGTGTCCACCGCCGTGCCGTGCGCGGACTCGTACGCGTCCATCGCGTGCAGCACCGCCGCCTCGCTGGTGGCGGTGTCGCCCGCGATCGCGTCCGGGCGCCGGACCACTTCCGCGCCCGCCTCCCGGGCCGCGGCCGCGATGGCCGGGTCGTCGGTGGAGACGACGACGTCGGTGACCAGGCGTGCCGCGCGGCAGGCCCGGACCGCGCGGACGACCAGGGGCACGCCGCCGACCGGGGCGAGGTTCTTGGCGGGCACCCCCTTGGAACCGCCGCGTGCGGGGACGACGGCCAGGACGGCGGGCATGGTGCGCTCCTCGGAGGGGTTCGGGGTCGGTGTCACAGCTCCCCCAGCCGCCGGATGACGGGGGCCACGCGCTGCACCCCGTGCCGGTAGGCGCCGCGGGCCGCGTCGCGCAGGGCGTTGCGGGTGGCGCGGCGCAGGGCGCTCTCCGGCCGCTCGGGGGCGGCGCGGCCGGGCAGGGGGCGGCCGCCGGGGTCGAAGCCGTGGCGGGCGAGGATGCCGGGGAGGTAGCCGGGGGCGGTGCGGGCCGTGTAGTAGGGGGCGAGCGGCGGGAGTTGCGGCTGGGCGCACAGGTGGGCGACCCGTTCGCGCGCGGTGGCGAAGGCCTGCTCGTGGGGGACGTCCACGGCACCTCCTCCGAGACCTTGGCGGGCCGACCACTCCGGGTCGGGTGCGGGCAGCAGGCCGGCGTCGAGCTCGTCCCAGGAGGCGAGGCAGCCGGAGCCGAGGAAGTGGTGGTTGCCGAGGGGTTCGCGGATGCCGAGGTCGGTGAGGACGGCGGTGGGGACCGCCCGGTGCAGGGACTCCAGGGCGGCGGTGGAGCTGACGGTGACGAGGAGGTCGGCGCGGTCCAGGACCTCGCCCATGTGCCCGTACACGAGGCGGAAGTTGGGGGGCGCTCCGCCCTTCAGTCGGGCGGCCAACTTCTGGTAGGGGTGTTCCTCGATGTGTGTGGTGTGCTCTCCGGGCTTGCTGCGCAGTTTGACGAGGACCTCGCGGTCCGGGTGCAGCCGGGCGTGTCCGGCGGCGCGCTCCAGCAGGTACATCCGGTCGGCGCGGCTCTCCGGCACCGAGGGCTGGGCGGCGAACACCACGGTGTACGGGCGGACTTGGCACCCGGCCTCGTAGGGTTCGCCCCCGAGGAAGGGCAGGGCGCACTCGGTGACGCTCTCCGCGCCGGCGCCCGCTCCGGCGTACACGGCGCGGAAGCGCTCCGCGTCGTGCCGGGAGTTGGCCAGGACCACGTCTGCGCCGTGCCGCAACAGCAGCCCGTCGGCGAGTTTTTCGTATACGACCCCGACGTAGCCGGTGACCACGACGGGCCGCTGCGCGACGCCGTCCCACGCGTGCCCGAGCCCGTGCAGCATGGCCTGGACGGCTCCGCCGACGCACGCGAGGACGATCACGTCGTACCGGTCCGGGTGTGCCGCGCGGACGAACTCCGTGCCCGTGACCTCGCGCAACGCGGCGGCGTCGGCCCCGACTTCGGCGAGCTGCCGCACCGTGGGCGTCGCGCGCCCCCGCAGCAGGAACCCGTCCGGCCGGGCGCCGGGCACGAGCCGGTGCGCGGTGAGTGCTCCCCATTTCCATCGCGTGTCGGAGTCCGCGAGCACGGCGACCCGTGGCGGGGATTCGGTACGTGTGGGCACGTCGCCGACGATAGGAATTCATTCCGTTTCGCTGCCCAACGCAGGCACAACAACCGGTAAACAGCACAACGACGATCGGCGAATCGGTTGACGCGCAGGCCCGGTTCATCATTCCGACCCGCTTCGTTCACCTTCGCTTCCGGCCGCGGTCAGAGTAAATGCCGGAGCGCCGCCTACCGTTCCGTGAGTGGTCAAGCTCTCCGTCATCGTGCCGTTCTTCAACGTGCAGGCATACGCTCCGGACGCCCTGCGCAGCCTGCGTGCGAACGCACGCGAGGACTTCGAATTCATTCTCGTCGACGACTGTTCGACCGACGGGACGCCGGGCATCCTGGAACGGGCGGCGCGCGAGCTGCCCGGGGCCGTGCTCGTGCGCCACGAGCGGAACGGCGGCCTCGCCACCGCCCGCAACACGGGCCTGGACCACGCCCGCGGCACGTACCTGACCTTCCTGGACGGCGACGACTGGCTGGCGCCCGGCTACTACCCGCAACTGCTGGACGCCGTCGAGGCGTTGGACGTCGACTTCGTCCGCACCGACCACGTCCAGTGCACCGGCCCCGTCCGCACCGTGCACCGGGTGCCGATCGGCCGCCGCGATGTCGCGCTCCGGCCGCGCGACGCGATACTCCCCGCCGACCGCTCGACGTCCGTCGACTACGCCTACGCCTGGGCCGGCATCTACCACCGCCGCCTGCTGGACGCGGGGCTGCTGCACTTCAAGCACGGCCTGCGCACCGCCGAGGACCGCCCCTGGATCTGGCGGCTGCACCGCGAGTCGCAGTCGTTCGCGGTGGCCGGACTGCTGGGCGTGTTCTACCGGCGCGGAATCGCCTCGTCGCTCACACAGATTGGCGACGTACGCCAGCTCGATTTCATTCGCGCTTTCGACCAGGTCATCGACGAGACCTCCCGCGATCCCGCCGCGGAAAAACTCCTGCCCAAGGCCGTGCGGACGTATTGCGCCATCATTTCCCACCACCTCGGCAGCATCGAACGCTTCGAACCGGCCGTGGCCAAAGCCCTGCGCTCGATGAGTGCAGCAGCCATGAAACGCATGCCGCAGGATCTCCTCAAGGACGCCCTGAATTCCATGGACGAAGACCGCGCAGCCCGCCTGCGCCGCCTCCGCCGCCGCCCGGCCCCCGCCGAGGTGGCCGCCTGATGGCAGCCCGCACCCAACTGCTCCTCGCCTCCACGCTCTACGGGGCCGCCACCCTGGCCGCCGCCGTCGACGCGGACCTCCTCGGCCCGGCCGACCGCCGCGTGCTGATCGTCGCCAACACCGCCTCCGTCCCCGAGACGACCCCCTCCCTGGAGACGACCCCCGGCTTCGAGCGGCTGCGCACCCGCTTCGACGCCGTGGTGTCCTGGAACGAGACGATCAGCCCCTTCCACCCCACCGGCTGGTCGCCGCGCCCCGACGACACCCCCCTCTGGGAGCGCCACCTGCGGCTGCTGTGGGGGCTCGGCACCGACGAGGTGACGATCGTCCTGGAGTCCCTCCAGGTCAACCCGGCCATGGCGGTGGCCCAGATGTTCCCCGGCGCCCCGCTCGAGGTCTACGCCGACGGCCTGATGAGCTACGGACCCACGCGCAGCAAACTCGACCCGCTCATCGGCACCCGGATCCGCCGCCTGCTCCACCTGGACCTGGTGCCCGGGCTGAAGCCGCTGCTGCTCACGGAGTTCGGCGTCGAACCGGAGACCGTCCCCGGCGAGGTCTTCGCCAAGGTGCTGGCCGAACTCGCCGACGCGGCCGGCCTGCCGGACGACGCCCCCGAGGGCGCGGCCCTGCTGCTCGGCCAGTACCTGTCGGCGCTCGGCATCCTCACCCCCGAGGAGGAGGAGCGGCTGCACATGCGGATGCTGCGCGGCGCGGTGCGCCGCGGACACCGGACCGTGATCTTCAAGCCCCATCCCTCGGCACCCGCCCGCTGGTTGCGGCTGCTGGAGGAGGAGGCGGACCGGCTCGGCGCGCGCCTGACCGTGCTGGACACCCCCGTCCTGGCCGAGGCCGTGTACCAGCGGCTGCGGCCCGCACTGGTCGTCGCCTGCTTCTCGACGGCGCTGTTCACCGCGCAGGCCTTCTACGGCCTGCCGGTCGCCCGGTCGGGCACCGAGATGCTGCTGGAGCGGCTCACGCCGTACCAGAACAGCAACCGGGTGCCGGTGACGATCGTCGACGCACTGCTGCCGGACGTGGACGACGAGGCGGCGGCCCCGGACGCCGTGGACCTCAACGGGCTGCTGGCCGCCGTCGGTTACTCCATGCAGCCGCAGATCCTCCCCGACCTGCGCCCCGCCGCCGAACGCTACCTCGCGGCACACCTGACCCCCCGTACCCGGCGCTACTTCAAACGGCGCCGCCTCACGTCGCTGGGCCTGCCCGGCGCGGTCCCCTCCTCGCTCTCCTTCCTGCCGCGCAATCCGACGCTCCGGCGCATGGCACGCCGCGCCCGGGCCGTGAAGCGGCGGCTGACCAAGAAGACGGCGGTGCCCTCCTCATGACAGCCCCCACCGTGCCCGGCCCCCGCCTCACCGAGGCCCCGGCCGCAGGTGCACAGCACGGCAGCGGCGCGGCGGGCCGGCTGCGCGCCCTGGACGGCCTGCGGCTCGTCGCCGCGCTCATGGTCGCGCTGTACCACTACGGCGGCCGGGACGGCGAGGTCGCCCAGGCGTGGGGCAGGTCACCGCGCCACGAATTCCCGCACCTGTCGGGCGCGTTCGCCTACGGCTGTCTCGGGGTGCAGATCTTCTTCGTCATCAGCGGCTTCGTCATCTGCATGAGCGGCTGGGGCCGCCCGCTGCGCTCCTTCTTCGCCTCCCGCGTCGCCCGGCTGTACCCCGCGTACTGGGTGGCCATCGCGCTGGTGACGCTCGCGTTCGCGCTGCCGTGGGTGACGTACAGGACGGTCTCCCCCAGCGACACCCTGGTGAACCTGACCATGCTGCAACAGCCGGTCGGCGCCACGCGGGTGCTCGGCGTGTGCTGGACGCTCTGGGCCGAGCTGCGCTTCTACGCGCTCTTCGCCCTGTGCGTCGTGCTGCCCGGGGCCACGCGCCACCGGGTCGTGCTCTTCTGCGCCGGGTGGACCCTGGCGACGGTGATCACCACGGCCTCCCATCTGGAGGTGCTGCGCGTGGTGTTCATGCCGGAGTACTCGGCGTACTTCATCGGCGGCATCGGCCTCTACCTGGTCCACCGCTTCGGGCACGACGCGCTGGCCTGGGGCATCGTCGCGATGAGCTTCCTGATCGGGCAGCACTACGCGGTGGCGGGGCTGTGGCACCCGCCGAACCCGCACTACTTCTCGTACCGTTCGGCCTACGTGATCATCGCGGTGCTGGCGCTCGGCTACGCGGCCGTGGCCCTGATCGCCCTGGGCAAGGTGCCCTGGGCGAACTGGAGCTGGCTGCCCTTCGCGGGCGCGCTGACCTACCCGTTCTACCTGGTGCACGAGCACCTGGGGTGGGTGGTGATCGGCGTACTGCACCGCAGGCTCGGCCTGCCCTCGGCGGCGGTGTTCGTGCTGACGATCGGGCTGATGCTGGTCCTGGCGTGGCTGATGCACCGCGTGGTGGAAAGGCGGCTGACACCGGTGCTGCGGAGGGCATTGGCGGGATCCGTGCCCCGCTAGGGGCGCGGGGAACTGCGCGAGCAACCCCGACGGACCCGCAGCCGAAGAACCGCCCTACAACAGGGTCGCCTCGATCCCCGCTATGACGGCAGTCAACCCGGCCTCGAACCCGGCATCGAGGTCGCCGAAGAGCTCCTCCCCCGCCTCGAACGACAGCGGATACCCCCCGCCCAGCCGCTCCGCCCGGTACGCGGGCTCGAAGGCCGGGTCCCGCGGCCCGCCCGGCACGGGATGGACGGACTGCTCCTCCATCACGTACCCCATGGTGTACGTCTGCATCGTGAACCAGGCGCGGGCGGCGGTGTGCGTCGAGAAGCCCGCGCCGACGAGGGTGTTCAGGGCACCCTCCAGCGGACCGGCGTACGTGCCGTCGGTGAAGCGGGTACCGCCGAACACCTTGGCGCCGTCGCGGTAGCGGAGCAGGTAGCGCCGCATCTCGCGGGCGGCGACGGCCATGCACTCCTGCCAGGTGCCGCCGCCACCGGAGCGGAGGGGCCCGGCCATGCGGCGCATCATCTCCGTCGCCACTTCGTCCAGCAGTTCCTGCTTGTTCTTGAAGTGCCAGTAGAGGGCGGGCGCCTGGACGTCGAGCTCCTTGGCGATCCGGCGCAGGGTGAGGCCTTCGAGACCCACCTCGTTCAGCAACCGGAGGGCGGTGTCGGCCACTTGGGCCCGGTCGATTCGCGTTGCCACCTTGACAGCTTAACGCTGTTCAGTTCAGTCTGGTAGTGCAGTGAACTTAACACCGTTAAGGGGGGATCTTCCGTGAACACGGTGGAGACGAACGTCGACGTACTGATCGCCGGCGCCGGCCCGACCGGCCTGGTCCTGGCCATCGACCTGGCACGGCGCGGCGTCCGGTACCGGCTGGTGGAGCGCGCCGAGCGCGGCTTCCCGGGCTCGCGCGGGATGGGCATCCAGCCGCGCACGCAGGAGGTGTTCGACGACCTGGGGGTGATCGGGGCCATCGCGGCCGCGGGCGGGCCGTGCCCGCCGGTGCAGGTCTGGGAGGGCCGGGAGCGGGTGCGCACGTGGGATCTGGTGGAACGGGCCGACACCTCGCCGGCCATTCCGTACCCCGAGATCCTGATGGTGCCGCAGTGGCGGACGGTGGAGGAGCTGTGCGCACGGCTCGAAGAGCTGGGCGGCACGGTCGACTTCGGTACGGAGCTGACGGAATTCGCGCAGGACGCGGACGGCGTCACGGCAGTGCTGCGCGGCGCCGACGGCGCGACGGAGACGGTCCGTGCGGCATACCTCGTCGGCACCGACGGCGGCCGCAGCACCGTGCGCAGCTTGCTGGGCACGGCCTTCAACGGCAACCGGATAGACGAAACCGCCACGGTGGTCGCGGACCTGGAGCTGGAGGGCGAACTCGACCGCGACCACTGGCACATGTGGCCCAAGGCGGAGGGCGGGTTCCTCGCCCTGCGGGGTCTGGAGGGCACGGAGGCGTTCCAGACCATCGTCCGCTTCACGGACCCGGCCTTTGAGCCCGACCTGGAGCGCGACGCCACACCGCAGGCCCTGACCCGCACCATCGCCCGCCGCACCGGCCTGGCGGACCTGCGGGTGACCCAGGTGCACTGGTCGTCGGTCTACCGGCCGCGGGCCGCCATGGCGGAGCGCTTCCGCACCGGCCGCGTCTTCCTCGCGGGGGACGCCGCCCACATCCACTCCCCCGCGGGCGGCCAGGGCCTCAACACCAGTGTCCAGGACGCGTACAACCTGGGCTGGAAGCTGGCCGCCGTGCTGCGGGGAGGCGCGCCGGACGCGCTGCTCGACACGTACGACGACGAGCGGGGCCGGGTGGCGGCGGACGTCCTGGGCCTGAGCACGCGCCAGCACATCAAGGACCGCTCCTCGGGCTCGAACGGCTTGAGCCGCCGCGGCCCCGAGACGCACCAACTGCACCTGAACTACCGGGAGAGCGGGCTGACCCGGGAGCACCGCGACGCCGTCCCGGAGGACGCCCTCCACGCCGGCGACCGCGCCCCGGACGCCCCCTGCCGGGACGCCTCCGGCGAGGTGTTCCGCCTCTTCGACGCCTTCAGGGGCCCGCACTTCACGCTGCTGGACCTGACGGGTGCCGGGGGGACCGAGGTGACAGAGGTGACCGGGGCCCGCACGTACCGCATAGGCGGCCCGTCCCCGGACCTCCTGGACCCGGAGGGGCACGCCAAGGCGGCGTACGGCTCGGGGTTGTTCCTGGTCCGGCCGGACGGGTATGTCGCGGTGGCGACGGACGAGTTGGGGGATGTGACGGGGTACCTGGCGCAGGTCGCGGGGTAGTGCCCCTAAGGGGCGCGGGGAACTGCGCGACCAGCCCCCACCGGCCCGCAGCCGACGCACCACCCCAGGGGTCCGGGGCGAAGCCCCCTGGGGGCACCTCCTGGGGGCACCTCCTGGGGGCACCCCCAGCGGTAGCTGGGGGAGGTAGCTGGGGGAGGTAGCTGGGGGAGGTAGCTGGGGGACCTCGACCGCGGGCGCGTCGTGGCCGATCGCGCCCACGCGGCGGAGCCGCATATGTAGCTGCCCCGCGCCCCTGACGGGGCGCTACACCACCAGCGACAGCAGCATCACAAACCCCAGCCCCACCACCGAAATAACGGTCTCCATCAGCGACCACGTCTTGAGCGTCTGCCCCACGCTCATGCCGAAGTATTCCTTCACCATCCAGAACCCGGCGTCGTTGACGTGGGAGAAGAACAGCGATCCGGCGCCGACGGCCAGTACCAGCAGGGCCGTGTGCGTCGTGCTCATCCCGGCGGCCAGCGGGGCGACCAGCCCCGCCGCCGAGATGGTGGCCACCGTGGCCGAGCCGGTCGCCAGCCGGATGCCGACCGCGATCAGCCAGGCCAGCAACAGGGCCGACACCGACCAGTCCTTGGAGAAGTCCAGGATCATCCGCCCGACACCGACGTCGATCAGCGTCTGCTTGAAGCCGCCTCCCGCACCGACGATCAGCAGGATGCCCGCGATGGGACCGAGGGACTTCTCCACGGTCCCGGCGATCCGGTCGCGCCCGAAGCCGGCGGCGCGGCCCAGCGTGACCATCCCGACCAGCACGGCCGCGAGCAGGGCGATCAGCGGGGAGCCGACCACGTCCGCGACGCGCTGCACATGGTTCTTGGGGTCGTCCACCACGACGTCCACCAGGGCCTTGCCCAGCATCAGCACCACGGGCAGCAGCACCGTTCCCACGGTGACGGCGAAGCCCGGGCGCCGCTCCAGCTCCTCCGACGGGCGCTGCGGGATCAGCTTCTCCGGCGGGGCGATGTCGACCCAGCGGGCCGCGTACCGGGAGAACAGCGGCCCCGCGATCACGGCTGTCGGCACGGCGATCAGCGCGCCCAGGGCCAGGGTCACGCCGAGGTCGGCGTGGATGGCGTCGACGGCGGCCAGCGGGCCGGGGTGCGGGGGCACCAGGCCGTGCATCACGGAGAGGCCCGCCAGCGCGGGGATGCCGATCCGCATCAGGGAGTGCCCGCCGCGCTTGGCGACCAGCAGCACCACCGGGATCAGCAGCACGATCCCGACCTCGAAGAACAGCGGCAGGCCGATGATCCCGGCGATCAGCACGATCGCCCAGGGCATCGAACTCCGGCTCGCGCGGGCCAGGATGGTGTCCACGATCTGGTCCGCGCCGCCGGAGTCGGCGAGCAGCCGGCCCAGTATCGCGCCCAGCGCGATGAGCACGCCGACACCGGCGACGGTGGAGCCGAGCCCGGCCGAGAAGCTCGCGATGGCCTTGTCCAGCGGGGCGCCCGCCACGGCGCCGAGGACGAGGGATCCGATCGTCAGCGACAGGAAAGCGTGCAGTTTGAGGCGGCTGATGAGAAGGACGATGACGGCGATGCCGACGAGAACGGCGATGCCCAGCTGCGCGTGACCCGCCGAAGTGATCGGGGCGGGTGCGTCCGCGGCCAGCATCTCGACGCTGAGAGTGCTCACGGGGCTTTCCTAGGGGGGAAGTTGGGGGGAGTTGGGGGGAGGTGAGGGGGTCAGAGCCGCCGCAGTGCGGCGGCCGCCCGCTCGGCAATGACGGCCGCTTCGGGCGTGACATCAACGGCGATGCCCGCCTCGTCGGCCCCGAGCGGTTCGAGGGTGGCGAACTGGGAGTCCAGCAGCCGGGTGGTCATGAAGTGGCCCTTGCGGGCGGCCATCCGGGCGGCGATCAGCTCGTAGTCGCCGGTGAGGTGGAGGAAGACGAGCCCCGGGGCCGCGGCCCGCAGCCGGTCGCGGTAGCTGCGCTTGAGCGCCGAGCAGCTGACCACGCCGCCCAGCCCGGCCCGCCCGCGCGCCCAGTCGCCGATGGCGTCGAGCCAGGGGGCGCGGTCGGTGTCGTCCAGTGGAGTCCCGGCCGACATCTTGGCGATGTTGGCGGCCGGGTGGAAGTCGTCGCCCTCGGCATAGGGGACGCCGAGCGCCTCCGCCACCAGGGGCCCGACCGTGGTCTTGCCCGTTCCTGCCACGCCCATCACCACGATGACGCGGGGTTCCGTCCGGGGTTCCGTCTCCGTCGACATGGAGGACACTGAAACTTATGAGTACGACGTATTCAAGACACTGTGACGTAAACGTCATACTTAATCGCGTGGGCGCCCGGCCCGTAGGCTGACCCCATGAGCAAGCAGGGACAGGGAGGCCACGGGGGAGGCCAGGGGCTGCACGCACGCGTGCTGGACTCCCTCGGACCCGCGATCACGGCGGGCGCATACCCGCCGGGCACGGTGCTGCGCACGGACGAGCTGGAGCAGCGCTTCGACGTCTCGCGCACGGTGGTGCGCGAGGTGATACGCGTCCTGGAGTCCATGAGCCTGGTGGCCTCCCGGCGCCGGGTCGGCGTGACCGTCCTCCCGACCGAGGAGTGGAACGTCTACGACCCCCAGGTGATCCGCTGGCGGCTGGCCGGTCCCGACCGCCCCCGCCAGCTCCGCTCCCTCACCGTGCTGCGCTCCGCCGTCGAACCGGTGGCCGCGGGCCTCGCGGCCCGCCTCGCCACGCCGGAGCAGTGTGCCGAACTCACCGGGCACGCCCTCGGAATGGTGGCCACCTCACGGGGCCAGCAGCTGGACGGCTACCTGGTGCACGACATCGCCTTCCACCGCGTGATCCTCCGCGCCTCCGGCAACGAGATGTTCGCGCGCCTGGGCGACGTGGTGGCCGAGGTCCTCACGGGCCGCACCCACCACCACGTGATGTTCACGGACCCCGACCCGGCGGCGGTCACCCTGCACGTCCGGGTGGCGGAGGCGGTCCGGGAACGGGACGCGGAGACCGCGGAGCGGCTGACGCGGGAGATTGCACGCGGCGCGATGGCGGAGCTGGACATTCTGGCGCCGTAGCGCCCCGTCAGGGGCGCGGGGAACTGCGCGATCAGCCACCGTCGGCCTGCAGCCGACGCACCACCCCGGTGCAGCACGTCACCTGCGGGCGCGTCGTGGCTGGTCGCGCAGTTCCCCGCGCCCCTGACGGGGCACGAAGGCTCACCGGACACACCCATCCGGCGCACGCCACACCGCACCCCCGAACACCCATCCGTACCCTCGATCCCATGCGCCACCAGAACCGCTTCACGCGCCCCGCGCGCCAGCGCTACGGCAACCGCTGGGTGTACGCCCGCCGCAACCCCAAGGGCCTGGCCCTCGTGATCCTCATCCCGCTCGCCGCCGTCGCGGCCCTGCTGCTGATCTCAAGCGGCGCCCCGCGCTGAGACCGGGTCCCCGGCCCACCCGGCGCTGCCGGGCCACCGCTCGTACCACCGCCGGTCCGCCTCCAACTGCGCGGCCAGCGACACCAGCACCGGCTCCCCGCCCGCCGGACCGAGCAGCTGGGCCCCCAGCGGAAGCCCGCCCTCGGTGAACCCCGACGGCACGCTCACCCCCGGCCACCCCAGCACGTTCCACGGCCAGGCGTACGGGCACGCCGCGGTCATCGCGGCGTCGGTGTCCCGGGTGCCCAGCCCCGCGAGATCGCCGGTGCGCAGCGGCGGCACCGCCGTCGTCGGCGTGAGCAGGACGTCGTACCGCCCGAACATCTCCCCCACCCGGTGCCGCAGCGGCCCTTCCGCGGCCCGCGCCAGCCGCAGCAGACCGGTCGCCTCCAGCAGCCGGCCGCTCCGCGCGGTGGCCCGCGTCCGGGGATCGAGCCGCGCCGGGTCGGGCACCCGCAGGGCCAGGTCCCGCACCCCCGCCATGGCCCGCGGCAGGAAGGCCGGCCCGATCGGCCCGTAGGCGATCTCCTCCGCCGCCACCTCGTGCCCCAGCGCCTCCAGCCGCTCGGCCGTGCGCACCGTCGCCTCGCGCGCGGCGGGCGAGAGCCAGTGCCGCACGGCGGCGAAGGCGGGCCGCAGGGACAGCGCGATCCGCAGCCGCCCCGGCTCGCGCCGGGCGGCCGCCACGACGTCGACGGCCCGCGGCCGGTGCACGTCCCCGGCGTGCGAACCGCTCACCGCCTGCAGCAGCAGCGCCGCATCGGCGACCGTCCGCGCCAGCGGCCCGTGCACCGTGATGCCGTGGAACGCCTCGCGCTCGGGCCAGGTGGAGATCCGTCCGCGCTGCGGCTTGATCCCCACGAGGTGCGTCCACGCGGCCGGGATCCGGATCGAGCCGGCCCCGTCCGACCCCAGCGCCCCCGCGACGAGACCTGCGGCGACGGCCGCGGCCGAGCCGCCCGACGACCCGCCGGGCGTGTGCTCCGGGCTCCACGGGTTGCGCGTGACCCCGAACGCCGGCCCGTCGGTGACGGGCCATTGCCCCAGCTCCGGGGTGTTGGTCTTGCCGACGATCACGGCCCCCGCGGCCCGCAGCCGGCGCACGGCCTCACCGTCGGCGCGCTGCGGCGGGAAGTCCCCCGGGCACCCGAAGGCGGTCGGCTCCCCGGCCACGTCCATGTCGTCCTTGACGGCGACGGGCACCCCCAGCAGCGGTCCGCGCTCCCCCGCCGCCAGCAGCCGGTCCGCCTGCTCGGCCTCCTCCAGCGCGGCCTCGGCGCGCACGCGCCGGAAGGCGTTGAGCGTCGGCTGCGTCGCCGCGATCCGGCCCAACGAGCGTTCGACGAGCTCGCGGGAGGTCACCTCGCCGGAGGCGAGGGCACGCGCCTGGTCGGCGAGCCCGTCGAGTCCGTCCGGCCTGTCCATCATGAACCCTGTCACACGATCCCCCTTCGTGTTCTCGAACACAGGTTACTGGTACGGCAGTTGACGATGCAGCGGCAAAAACAGCCAGGTGCGGGGTGCGGCGGAACGCGGACCTCCGCCACGTCCCGCGAGGAGAGGACCACGGCAATTCACTTGATCACCTCTCCTATCGTCGCCACATGACGACCACCACCCGCCTTGAGCCCATCACCCCCGCCAACTTCGACGCCGCAACAGCCCTGAAGGTCCGCCCCGACCAGGAGCACCTGGTCTCACCCGTGGTGAAGTCCCTGGCCGAGGCCTACATCCACCCCGACACCGCGTGGCCCCGTCTCGTCCTCGACGGCGACCGGGCCGTCGGCTTCCTCATGGCCTTCTTCGATATCGACTTCGCCGGCGACGGCACGGGCACCGACATCCGTTCCGGCCTCTGGCGCCTCAACATCGCCGCCGGCGAACAGGGCCGCGGCTACGGCCGCTTCGCCGTCGAGTCCGTCGCCGCCGAGATCCGACGGCGCGGTGGCACCCGCCTCACCACCACCTGGCACCCGGGCGAGGACGGCCCCGGAGGGTTCTACCTCGGTCTCGGCTTCCGGGCGACGGGCGAGACGAGCGGGGAACAGCGGGTGGGTGAGCTGGACTTGGGTGTGCCGACCTCACACCGCATCCGCGTGCCACAAGCCGACCAGGTCACGGTAGAGCGGCGATGCGGCGAGCATCTCGGCGTGGGTGCCCGTGCGGACCTGTGAGCCGTCCATCACCATCACGCGGTCCGCGGCCCGGGCGGAGCTGATGCGGTGAGCCACGACGACGAGCGTCCCCCCGCGTCGGCGCAGGGCCTCCTCGGCGCAGGCCTCCGTTGCCGGGTCGAGGTGGCACGTCGCCTCGTCCAGGATGAGCAGGCGTGCGGGCGATGCGTGGGCGCGGGCCAGTGCGATCAGCTGGCGTTCGCCGGAGGAGAGGCGGTCGGGGTCCAGGACGCCGTCCAACCCGCCTATGCGGTCGGCGAGTTCGTGCAGACCCATCTTCTCCACCGCCTCGGCCAGCCGTCCTTCTTCGGCCTCCCCCTGGCACAGGTACGCCAGGTTCTCGCGGAGAGTGCCCGTGAACACGTAGGCCTCCTGGGGGAGGTACGCACGGCGCTCCGGGGGAATGTCGCGCAGGGGTGCGCCGTCCATCGTGACGTGCCCGCGCGTGGGCGTGCGGGTGCCGGCCATGACGGCGGCCAAGGTCGACTTGCCGATGCCGCTGGGGCCCACGACGGCCAGGTGTTCTCCCGGTGTCACGTGCAGGCTCAGGTCCGTGAGCACGTCGTTGCCGCCTGCGGCGTAGGCGAAGGACACGTGGTCCAGGGTCACTGCCGCGCCCCCGCCCGTACCCGTGTCGCCGTCCACTGCCGGTCCCGGCGCGTCGACCGCGGGTTCCTCGCCGCCCTCCAGGATGCGACCCAGTGTGACGAACAGGCGCACACCGGTCGTCCCAAGCCCCTGGACGAGGGCCTGTACGGCGGGGCGCAGGCTCTGCGCCACGTAGGTCAGCACGCCCAGCACCGTCCCCGCACTCGTCCCGGCGTCCCCCCACCGCGCCCACACCAGGACGAGGACCAGCGGCAGCCAGCCGCTCAGGCCCAGGACGACGGTCCGCACGGCGTTCAGACGGGCCAGCAGTTCCTCGGCCCGGGCCGTCTCCCGTGCTGCGGCCTCCAGCCTGCGGAAGGCCGGTTCCTCCGTGCCGCAGGCGGTCACATCACGTAAGGAGGACGCCAACTCGCCCGCTTTCTGAGCCAGTTCCTCCGAGGCGACGGCGGCGCGCAGCTGCGCACGGGCGACCTTGCGCAGGGACAGCACGTAGCAGGCCACCGACACGATCACCGGGGCGAAGATCAATGCCGCTGCGGCGCCGTCCAGCGTCAGCGTGCCGATGCACACTCCTGCGAACGTGAAGGCGAAACGGCTGACCACCGTGATCAGGGTGCCCACCGCCTCACGGACGATCTCGACCTGTCGTGTCATACGGGCCACCCCGGACAGGTCCTGGCGCCAGTGATCGTCGTGCGTCGCCCGGCGCAGGGACGCTGCGACCGTGTACGCGACCAGCGCGTCCCGCAGGGGTTCGACGATCGCCGCGGTGCGTGCCAGCGCGCCCCTGGCGCCATAGGCGCCGACGGCGGCGCAGGCGGCGAGGGCCACCAGCCACAGCACGCCCACGACCGGTGCGCCGTCGAGGAATCCCGTGTCGACGGACAGCGCCACCAGCCGGCCCGAGAGCAGGGCCGGGACGGTCTCGACGCCCGTCCACAGGAGGACGCGGGCCGCATCCGACGGGGAGCGGCGCAGCCAGGACCACAGGTACCTGCGGCTCACGGTCCACGCGGCGCTCATCCCGCGGCTCCCCGGGTCCCGGGGACGGCCGACGTCGCCGCCGCCGGCTGGAAGACCGCCCGGTACTCCGCCTGCCGCCACAGCTCCCGGTGGGTGCCGACGGCGCGCACCTGGCCGTTCTCGAGCCAGACCACGCGGTCGGCGCGGGCCGCGCTCGACACCCGGTGGGCGACGATCACCCGTGTCGTGCCCGCCCTTCCGGCGGCCAGTGCCTGGTCGATCTCGTGTTCCGTGGCCATGTCGAGACTGGAGGTCGCGTCGTCGAGCAGGAGCAGCCGGGCCGGTCGCACGAAGGCCCGGGCCAGGCCGAGGCGCTGGATCTCGCCGCCGGACAGGGCTGCGTCCCCCAGCGGGGTGGCATATCCGGCGGGCAGTCTGTCGATGAACGACTCGGCCCGCGCCAGGCGGGCCGCGTGCACCACGTCCCGGTGGGGGACGCCGGGCGCGGCGGCGACGGCTTCGGCGACGTCCTGCCCGAACAGGCGGGGCCTTTCGAAGGCGAAGGCCACCTGGTGGCGCAGCACGTCCTTGGGCAGGCGGGCGATGGGGACTCCGTCCAGGAGCACGTCGCCGTGGTCGGGGTCGAGGAGCCTGCCCAACAGTGCGGTGACCGTGGACTTGCCCGCGCCCGACCTGCCGACCAGTGCAGTGACGCGGCCGGGCTCCACGGTCAGTCCGACGCCGTCGAGGGCCTGCCGTCCGGCGCGACATACGCGCACCCCCCTGAGCTCCACGCGGGCGCCGGGTGCGGGGGACGGCACGGGCGAAGGCACATCCGGGTGTCCGTCCGGCGATTCAGGCGGCCCGTATCGCATGGGCTCCAAGTCCGTGACCGTGCCGAGGCGTTCGGCGCCGGACCTGGCTCGTGCCAGTTGGCCCAGGAACATCATCGACATGCCCAGCCCCGTGCCCATGGCCGCGTACTCGGCAGCAGCCAGCATCTGCCCGGGGGTGATGCGGCCCTGAGCGAGAGCGAGCCCGGCGGTGGCGATCACCGCGATCTGTACGAGCGGAAACAGCACGGTGCTCCGGGCGACCGTCCGCCCCTGGAGTCGCCACAGGGCCTCGCCGCTGCGGCGCAGGTTCGGCAACGGCCGGAGAATGCGCTCCTGTTCACGGGCAGCGGTGTCGGACGCCGCGATCGTACGTGCCCCGCCCAGGGCTTCCGTCAGCCGCTCGGAGATCTCGCTCTGGTCGGCCAGATAGCGCGTCACCAGCCGGGAGCTGTCCGTGGCGAAGGTCTTCAGGCACCAGGCCGCCACCGGCAGGCCGCAGGTGAAGACCGCACCCACCCACAGGTCCGTCCACCACAGCGCGCACATGCTCACGACGGCAGGCGCCGCGGAGAAGCCGAGCCAGACGGCGGCGTTGGTCCCCGCGGAGGCCGCCGCCGCACTCTCCAGGAGGAGTGCGGCGAATCCGCCGGACCGGGTGGCTCCCCCTCCGTACGGGCCGGCGTCCAGCAGTCGGCGCGTGGCTATGCGGCGGAGCAGGAGGGCGGAGCGGGCCTGGACGACACCGGCCGTCCAGTCGCTGAGCGCCTCGGTGCTCACGTACACGGCCACCAGCGCCGCGCAGCACAGCAGCCACGGCACGAAGTCGTCGTGGCCGGTCAGGGAGTCGACGGTGCGTCCGAGGACAGCCGGCAGGGCGAGTTGGGCGGCGGTGCTCGCGATGTTGGCGAGTACGAGGAGCGCCGTCCGGGCAGCGGCGGCACGCGCTGCCGTGCGCAGCAGCCGGGCGCCCGGTCCTGGACCCAGTACCGGCATGGTGTGGCTCCTGATGTCGCGGCGAGCCGCGTGGACGCAGACGTCCACGCGGCTCGCGTGTGATGAACCGGCGGGTCAGTTGCAGAACACGTAGCTGGAGTTGCTGCAGTTTTCGCTGTTGTTGCTCATGGGCGCCATGTCGTCACCCGCGGGCTGCTCAAGTCCCTGAAGGTCAAGCAGAGCCATGGTCGTTCCTCCTGTCGATTCGAAAACTGTCATCGGTCGGTACGGGACCGCCGGATCAGTTGCAGGCGATCCAGCTGGAGTTGCTGCAGTTCTTGCTCGTGCTGCTCATGGGCGCCATCTCGTCGCCCTCCGGCTGCTCAAGTCCCTGGAGGTCAAGCAGAGCCATGGTCGTTCTCCTTTCGCTGATCGGTCGAACATGGGGATTTCACGACCCCTTCCGCCGGTTGCCCTTGCGTGGCGTGGCCGGGGAAAGGGAGCTGAGGGTGCGGGCCGCTCACGAGGCGGTGCCGCGCGGCACCGATGGGGCGGCCAGGAAGGGCAGGCCGACCCGGCCGTCGTGTGCTGCGGCCGCCAGGGCCAGCAGGATTCCGGCGGAACCGGTCGCCAGGTCCATGGACAGGCGCATCAGCATCTCGCCGGGGAAGGCCGCGTCGCCGCCGAAGGGCAGCGTGTGCAGGCCTAGCAGCTTGACCTGCTGGGCGAGGTCATGTGCCGTTCGCTCGTCGCCCGGTCGGGCGCCGGCCCGCTGGGCGAGGTGAAGGATCATGCCGGCCCGGCCGTTGAAGAGGTTCGGCTGCACGTAGAACTGGGAGCAGGCGGCCTCGGCGATGGCGTCGGAGGACCGGATCAGGTCCTCCTCCGGCCGGTGGCTCAGATACCGGTCGAGGACCGGTCCGATGCCGACGCTGCCGGTGGCCAGGTAGGGCATGGTCCGCCAGCCCTCGTCCACGTGCATCATGCCGTTGTCCCGTGTGACGCACCGGCGCAGGTCCTGGCCCAGCGCCGTGCGGGCTGCCGCCAACAGGGCGCTGTCGGCGGTGCGTTCGTACAAGTGCAGGAGGAACAGTGCCGTGCCGGAACCGCCGCGGAGCAGACCCGCGTACGGGTGGGTTCCGCCGCTCGTGGCGGGCACGGAGTCCTCGGTGCCCAGGCGTTCGACGACCAGGCCGGCCGCATGCTGTGCGGCGCGCAGGTAGTCGGCGTCTCCCGTTGCCTCCTCGAAGGCGAGCAGGTTGAGTCCGATGCCGGCGAGTCCGCTCCGCAGGTCGTTGCCCAGGCCCTCCCACCTCTCCTTGAGGCAGAGGCCGACGAGTTCCTCGGCGGTGTCCGCGTACCCCAGCTTCAGCAGCGCGTACGCGACGCCGTGCCGTCCGTCGTACAGGCCGAGCCGGTCCTCCGGCCGCGGTTGCAGGGCCCGGCGTTCGAGCCACCGGTCGAACTCCGGGGGGTACGAGCAGCCGGCATCGGACAGGGCGAGGAGGACGCCGGCGGCTCCGTGCATGAGGTTCAGGCCGCCGGTGTGGAACTGCTCGATGTCGCCGGGGAAGAGGCGGTCGTCCCGCTGCGGGGTGGCGCTGCGCACGATGGCGCGGGCGATCGAGTCGCGCAGCAGGGGCCAGTCCTCCGGCCCGGTTGCCAGGGGTGGCAGGTGCGCGGTGGTGGCGGCACCGGCGCCGGGCATGCGCCCGGTCCGGGTACGCAGGAACTCCGTCGCCTCCCGCTCGGGCACGCCCATGATGTCCGCGACGGCCTTTTCCAGGTATCCCGGCGGTACGGGGAAATTCCGCCGGATCTCCTCGGCGAAGTCTGCCACTTTGCCCATGTCGTGGCGCAGCAGTGTGGTAAGCGGCAGGAAAAGAGCCAGCCGCAGACAGCCCAGGGCATAGCGGTCGTGCTCGAATCCGGCACGGTCCATCGGGGCAGAATAGGCCGGGTTGACGAGGGAGGGCTTGAAGTTCTCGGTGTCCTCGGAGGCCACCTCGTAGTCGATCAACGAGACCCGTCCGTCCTCGCTCACCAGGATGTTGAACGGGTGCAGGTCCCCGAAGACGATGCCTCGTTCGTGAATGCGGTCGACGGCCTCTTCCACCTGCCGGGAGATGCCGACGGCCCATTCGGTGAAGGACTTCGCCTCGGCCGCGGACGTCTCCCGCTCGTTGAGCGGGCAGCGGTGCGCGAACATTTTGCTGAGCGTGTCGCCCTCGACGAATTCCTGGACGAGGAACTCGTGGCCGCCCCACTCGAAGTAGTCGAGGACCTCCGGCACCGCGGCGATGCCGCGCAGGCGCTCCAGAATGTGCCGTTCATGCCGCAGCCTGGTCACCGCATCGGTGGAGTCCGCACTGAGGCCGGCGTACGGACGGGCCTCCTTGAGGATCACCTTGCGGCCGGTCCTGCGGTCCCGGGCCTGGTAGATCCCGCCCCCGTTCGAGAAGTGCACCGCATTCTCGACGGTGTAGCCGATGTCGTCCGCGGTGCCCTTGCTGCGCGCTTCGAGGTGGGGGCGCAGGAAGCCGGGGAGTTCGACCCATTCCGGGACATGGAAGACCGGATCCCGCCGGTCGGGCACGAGCTCTCCCCGGTCGTTCTCGATCGCGCCGACCAGGGCTCCGGTGTCCGAGAGGCAGTGCCGTCCGACGAACCCCCCGTAGCGCACGTACAGGGGACCGTCGCCCCAGCGCAGGTCGCTGAGGATGTACGGCCCTTCCTGGCCTTCGAGTTCGGCGGCGAGGTCTTCGAGGATGCGCTGGAACATCTCCTCGTCGAGCGGATAGATCGTGATGAACTTGCCGCTCGCCCCGCGGTCGGCGTACTTCAGATTCCGGTTGAACAGCGCCTGGCGGTTCGCCAGGTATTTGAAGGAGATCCCACGGGGTATGCAGTAACGGAGGACAGTCTCCAGGACGGTGTCGGCATTTCCCTTGTGCGCGGAGGCGTGTATCTTCCAGCCCTGGTCGGGGAGTTGCAGGCCGGGAGGATTGCAGACGAGCCAGTCGCCCATCGCGGTCTTCTGCCAGCCGGACGGCAGCGGGATTCCGTCCGCGACAAAGGACTGCTCACGCAGCTCCTCCTCGCTCGCGGTGTTTTCCGGCAGGTCGTAGAAGTGGCGATCGGCCATGCAGTAGACGTCGTACCGCTTGTCCACTATTCCCCCTGCCCAAGCGTTCGGTTTCTTCCCGGCATTAACAATGATCGCCGGACCGGGCGGGGCGGGACAAGCGTGAAATCCACGGTTTGCTCCGTGGATTGTCCACGGTCGGCAGGCAGTTGCCGTGCACCGGAATACGAAGAGCGGGGCGGCGGTTGCCCGCCACCCCGCATCGGTCTGCCTCGGGCAGCCGCAGTCATTCCGCTCCGCGCAGCGCGTCCTCCGGCCGCTGTCTCAGGGCGATGCGGGTGACCGTCACTCCGGTCGCCAGGGCCAGGGCCCCGGCACCGGCCAGGATGAGGAAGGTGGTCGAGGCCGGCAGGTACGGGTCGGCGGAGCCGGTGAGTGCCTTGGCCGCAGCCACGAGCACCGCCGCGGCGACGGCGGCGCCGACCGCCAGCGCGGCCGCGACGGTGACGAGGTGCTCCAGCCGCATCATGCGGACGACCTGCCTCCGGGTCGCCCCGACCAGGCGCAGCAGCGCGAACTCGCGTGACCGCTCCATCGTCGTCATCACCAGCGTGTTCACGACGGAGATGGAGGTGAAGAGGGTGACCACACCGAGGAGCAGATAGGTTGCGGTCATCGAGCGGTTCTGCGCCTCGCGGGCCTCGGCCCGGCGCTCCGCCCGGTCCTGCACCTGCCAGCCGGGGTGCTCGGTACGGAGCGCGGCCAGCCCGTGGGCGACCATGCCATCCTCGCCGGGGAGACTGCGCACGTACACCATGACGTCATCGGGCCATTCGCGGTCCAGGTGCGGGGCTGCGAGCCGCTCGGGCACGAGCACGTCCCCGAAGCCCCGGCTGCGGGTGTAGAGGCCGACGACGCGCACCTGCTGGACACTGTCGTCCTCCATCTCCAGCTGCAGCCCGTCGCCGACCTGTACGCCGACCTGATGGGCGAGGCCGGTACTCAACGCCACGTCGTGCGCCCCGAGTTCCGGCAGGCCACCGTCCTGTGCGCCCAGGTCCAGCACCCGGTCCAGCCGCCCGCCGGAGACGGCCTGGGTCACCGCGCCGGGATGCCGGGTGCCGGACCCGGCGATCACGTCGACGAAGGTCCCGGTGACGCCGACGGCCGTCCCGGTGCCGGGCAGCCGTGCGACGTCGGCCACCGGCCCGTTCTCCGCGATCCCGGAAGGCACCTCCTTGCCGGGCACGCGCACGAGGTGGTCGGCCACCAGACGCCCCTGGTCCTGCCGTTGGAGCTCGTGCCATTTCATCTCCGGCACGAACAACGCCACGGCGGCGAACGCCACGGTGAGGGCGAGCGGGGTCACCGCGGCGGCCAGCCTGTGGTGACCGGTGCGGAGGTTCGCCCGCACCAGCAGGCCCACCGTGGGGAAGAGCACCCGGCACAGCAGCCCGCACACGGCCCCGGCCAGCCGGCCGATCCACGGCCCGAGCAGGGCCACGGCCACGAGGAGGACCATGACCATGGACGTCGCCGTGTTGGTCTGGTCCGACCCCCGGGAATCCGCGATCGCCGTGAGTCCCCACAGTCCGCCGCCGAGCACGGCCAGCCCGACGGCGGCGCGGACCACCCCGAGCCGCCGCCTCGGCACCACCGCCTCGCCCAGTGCCTCGATGGCCTGGACACGTGCGGCGCGGCGGCCCCCCGCCCACACCGCGGCCTCGGCGGTCGCCCAGCACACCCCCACCGCGGACAGGAGACTCACCGGGCCGAAGTCGAGCGAGAAGGAACCCGGGAGCATCCCCTGCGAGGTGAGCTGCGCCCGCATGGCCAGGGCGAGCAGCACGCCCAAGCCGCAGCCGGGCGGTGCCGCGGCCACGGTGACCACCAGCGCCTCGTAGGCCACCAGGCGGCGGATCTGGCCCGGGGTGGCGGCGATCGCCCGCAACAGGGCGATCTCGCGCAGCCGTTGGCGCACGGACAGCGAGAAGGTGCCCGCCACGGCGAACGCCGCGACGAACAGGCAGATGAAGCCGAACGGCACGGCGAAGGACACCACGTCGGGGCCGCCGTCCCCGGCACCGGCCCGGCTGCCGGACTCCAGCAGCACTGCGCATGCCGTGACCAGTGCCTGTGCGCAGACCATGGCGACGTAGGAGCCGGCGAAGGAGACCTTGCGGAACCGCACCGTCCACCAGGCGAGTCGAAGGAGCACGGCGCTCAGCCCTCCAGCCGCGTCATCCGCCCGGCGACCGCCTCGGCCGTCGGGCTGTGCAGCACCTCGATGATGCGCCCGTCGACGAGCAGCAGCACGGCGTCCGCGTACGAGGCCGCCACGGGGTCGTGTGTGACCATGAGGACGGTCTGGCCCGTCTCGTGCACCAGGCGGCGCAGCAGTTCCAGGACGGCGCGCCCGGTGGTGGTGTCCAGCGCCCCCGTCGGCTCGTCGGCGAACACCACCTCCGGCCGGGTGATCAGGGCCCGGGCGATGGCCACCCGCTGCTGCTGGCCGCCGGAGAGCTCGCCGGGGCGGTGCCTGCGGCGTTCGGACAGGCCCGTGCTGTCCACGAGTTGTTCGAGCCACTGCTTGTCCAGGCGCAGCCGGCGACCGGCCAGCCGTACCGGGAGCGTGATGTTCTGTTCCGCGGTGAGTGCGGGCAGCAGGTTGAAGCCCTGGAAGACGAAGCCGATGCGCTCGCGGCGCAGTTCGGTCAGTGCGGTCTCGCTCAGGCCGCCCAGGTCACGGTCGCCGATCTCGACGGTGCCGCGGTCGGGGCGTTGCAGCCCGGAGGCGCAGTGCAGGAAGGTGCTCTTGCCGGAGCCCGAGGGGCCCATGACGGCGGTGAAGCTGCCGCGGGGGAGCTCGGCGGACACGTCGTCGAGGGCAGTGACGGCGTTGCGGCCGCTGCCGTGCGTCTTGGTGACGCCCGTCAGCCGTACGGCCCAGGTCCGGGCGCCGGGATCCGGCGCGGGGCGGGGGGTGGGGGCTCCGGCCCACCCCTGGGGTAAGCCCGGATGGGGCGTCCCCCGGTCGGGCTGCCCGATGCGGTCGGTGCCCGTGCTGACGTGCTCGTCCACGCTGTCCTTCCCCTGCCGGTCGGTCGGTGCTCGGCGGCGGTGGCGTCACCGGCGGCGCCGAGTCTCAAATACTGCTCGTCCTAGCACAGTTGGTGCAGACGCAGCACATCGGCAGGTACCGGGACAGCGTCGTTACGGCTCGATCACGCCATGTCCGCCTCGTGGGCCAGCGCCCGGGTGAAGCGGTCCAGTGCCACGGTGCCCCATCCGCTGGCGGTGTCGTATCCGGGCCCCGCGGCGAACCCCCGTACCCCGCCGAAGGAGTTGTCCCCCTCGGTGACGTCGACGATCCCGTTCGCCGCCGCGCCGCGCCGCCCCAGCCGGTACAGCGCGGGATTGATGTCGCCCAGCGGGCCGTTGTGGCGCTGCACCGCCAGCGCCAGGACACCCGCGAACAGCGGGGCCGCCTGCGACGTTCCGCTGGCGCCCTGCATGGTCACGTCCGGCACCGAACGCCCGTCGGCGCCGTCGTCCACGACCCGGGACTGCCAGGCGGGGCGAGGGAACAGCGCCGAGCGGCCCGCCCCCGACCTGGGCCAGAGCGTGTCGGGGGACGTGCGCCGCCCGCTCGCGTCCACGTGCAGCTGCACCCCGCCCACGGCGGTCACGAGCGGGTCGGAGGCCGGCCAGGCCACGACGCGGTGGGAGTGCACGCGGTCCTGACGGTCCCGGAGCGGTCCGGTGGGCCCGTGGTCGCCCGAGGAGGCGACCAGGGTGATGCCGGCGCGGCGGGCCCTCTCGAACGCCTTGCGGTACGCGGGAATCGAGTGCGGGTCGCGGAAGTTCTCCTCGGGCGAACCGAAGCTCATCGACACCACGTCGGCCAGCCGGTGCCGGGTGATGTGGTCCAGGGCGCGCATCATCTCGGGCATCCCCGTCTCCCCCTGGGTCTCGTCGACCGGGGTCGCCGCGATCAGGATGCGGGCCCGCGGGGCCATTGTGTGGATCATCGCGACGTCGATGCGGGTCTCCGACTCCCAGGTGCGGCAGTTACCGGTGTTCACTCCGGGATCGGTGCACGTGGGGACCTTTCCCGCGGGTTCGATGCGCCGGATGTCGGCGGGCGGCAGCCCGTACTGGCGGTCGTAGTCGGCCATGAACTCCCCGACGCGGGGGTCCCCGTACGAGACGAGGACGGCGACGGTCGCGCCCCGGCCCGTGATGCCGTTGCGCCACAACTCCTGGGCACCGTATGGGATTGCCAGCGACGGCTCCTTCGGCCCGTCCGGCGGGGTGGACGCGAAGGCCGGCGCGACCGCGCCTCCGGGGCCGGCCACCGCCCACAGCAACAGCACGGCGGAACAGCAGCCGGCGGCCGCGCGCCGCAGCACGACGCGGGTGACGGCGCGGGTGTTCCTCAGCATCGGTGTCCCCTCCCCCGGCGCCCGTCCGCTCCGGCGCCTTTGTCGACACCCCCTTGATACCTCTTTGATCGGCACGGGCACCCACACACCGCCCATCGGGCGCGAAAACCATGGGTTTTCCACGGTCCATAACATGGCCGAAATCCGTATCCGGAACACCATCGAAGTGCATGTACACCCCAATGCAGCCCACATGTAACGTTGTTGACACCGGCAAAGCGGCTGCCTACTGTCCATGGTGCGGATCAGATCAACCTTGCCCGGACACGGATCCCCGGTAATCCACGGCCAGTTGACCATTGTGGTGCCTTGGGGAAGTGTCCGGAGGGGTGGCACGGGGGAAGGGATTTTATGATGCGCGTTTTCGGCTGCTTATTTCGGCTCGTCAGCACAGGCGAAGCCACCGGCCCGCCCCGCGGGGCGCCGGGCCGCCCCTGACCGGCCGCAGCCTCTCCATCTTCCGCAGCCTTGCTCTGCTTTTGCCTGCCCGTTCCACTCTGCAGCCACTCGGCAGCGAGATTGTCCGATTACGGAGCAGGCCCGCCGAGGTATTCCGATGATTTTCGTCTACGGGAGGACGGGAATTGATGAGCGGTGCATGCCTCACCGAAACGGTGGTCGCCGACCGATGTCCTTGCACTGCCCCGGAGTTGTGCCGATGCACCGGCCGGGGCGACCCGGCCGATCCGGGGCAGGGCATCATCGAGTTGTTCGTTCTGGCCAAAGGAGCGCTGCCGCGCGGGGCCATCTCAGCCATGCTGGCATCCCAGGCGGACATCCGGGTCCTGGGCGAGGCCGGCGACCCGGCCTCGGCCCGGCCCGTCCCCGGCCTGCGGCGGCCGGACGTCCTGCTGGTGTTCCTGGACAGCGCGGAGCGCGAGGAGATCGCCGTGCTCGACGGCGTGCGCCGGACCTTCGGCCGGCGGCCGGTCCTGCTGGTGATCCGCAGCCTCTCCCCCGGCGGCGCGCGCCGGGCACTGGCCGCCGATCCGGCCGGGGTTGTCACCGAGGACGCGTCGCCGCAGACGCTCATCGAGGCGATCAAGCATGTGAAGAACGGCCGGAGGGCCGTCGCACCGGACGTCGCCCTGCTGGCCAGCGCGAGCACGCCCAGCCCCTTCACCCCGCGGGAGACGGAGATCCTGGCACTCGCCGCCGAGGGCGAAGGCCCCGCGGAGACGGCCCGGCGCCTCCACTTGTCGGCCGGCACCGTGCGCAACCACCTCCTGTCGGCCGTGCAGAAGACCGGGGCGCGCAACCGCCTCGACGCGATACGGATAGCCCGGCGCAAGGGCTGGCTGTGAACCCGCACACCACCCCGCCCCCGCCCGCAGGCCGGGCGGTGCCGCCGCGCCGCCCGGCCTCGCACGGCGGGTCAGCCGCAGTCGCTCACCATGGAGCCGACCGGGGCACCGCTCAGTTCCTTCGTGCCGAAGCCGGCGATCTCCTGCTCGGAACCGGCGAAGTGCGTCTGGTCGTTGAGGCGCACGATGCAGCCGAAGTCGTCGGGGATGGGGTTGTATGCCGAGCGGGGCGTGATCACGGGGTCGAGGGCGTCGACCTCGGGGAACGTGAAGCCGGTCTTGGTGACCTTGACGTTGACCCGGTAGAGGATCTTCCCGGTCTGGTGCGCGCCGCCGAAGAGGCAGAACTCGCCCTTGCGGCACGTGCCGGCCCCGGAATCGGCAGCGGTGGCGGCGGGGGCCGCGGAGGCCGTGAGGCCGATGACCGTCATGGCGGCCAGACCGAGGCGTAACGCGCGTCGCGACATGGTGAACTCCTTGGATCGGAAGAGGATCGGAAACGGATGGTCACATTCTGCACCCGACCCCCTACTCAAGATCAACACCAGACCGGCCGTCTTGACGGTTTCCAGTCGGCCTGAAGCCGCGCCCGCAAACGCCGGCAGCCGCTCCGGCCCCCGCGGCGCTGTCAGAGGGCCGTGTCATGCTGCCCGCATGACTGAGACCGTGAAGGGCCCCGCCAGCTATTTCCCCGCCATCGAGAAGAAGTACGGCCGCCCCGTGGCGGAGTGGAAGGACCTCATCCGTTCCTCGCCCCTGACCAAGCACATGGAGCTCGTCTCCTGGCTCAAGGCCGAGCACGGGCTGGGCCACGGGCACGCCAACGCCCTCGTGGCGCACACCCGTGCCGAGTGAGGGGGGATATCCCCACCCTTAGGGGATCGGCCAGCCGGATGGGCAAGTGCGCACCGCACAACCACACTTGCCCCCATGACCTTTCGCCGCACCCTCCTCCTCACCCTCTCCGCTACTGCCATAGCCGCCACCCTCACCGCACCCGCCGCCCACGCAGCAGCACCCCCTTCCCTCTCCTGGCACCCCTGCGACGGCGCCTCCGCCGCCGATGCCCGGGAGTGCGCCACCCTCCCCGTCCCCCTCGACTACCGCAAACCCGGCGGCGAGCAACTCCACATAGCAGTCAGCCGACTTCGCACCGATCAGCCCGCGCACCGCCGCGGCACCCTGCTGCTCATCGCCGGCGGGCCCGGGGGATCCGGGGTGGGCATGGTGAAGAACAGGGCGGAGCAGATCCGCAAGGAGACCGGTGGCGCGTACGACATCGTCGGGCTCGACCCGCGCGGGGTCGGCGGCAGCACCACCGCCGACTGCGGGCTCGACGAGAACGACCGGGACATCACCACCTACCGTTCCTGGCCCGCCCCCGACGGGAGCATCACCGCGAACGTCGAGCACTCCCGCCGCATCGCCGAGCAGTGCGCCCGCAACGGCGGTTCCGTCCTGCGCAGCATGTCCACCGCCAACGAGGTCCGCGACATCGAGCGGTTCCGGCAGGCCCTCGGCGAGCGGAAGCTGTCCGCGTACGGCGTCTCCTACGGGACGTACGTGGGCGCCGAGTACGCCCAGAAGTACCCGCAGCACACCGATCGTTGGGTGCTGGACAGCAACGACGACCCCGACCCGGAGCGCGTCGAGCGCGGCTGGCTGGCCAACATGGCCGTCGGCGCCGACGACCGCTTCCCCGATTTCGCCGCCTGGGCGGCCGAGCACGGCATCGCCCAACGCGCCGAGGACGTACGGCCGTTGTTCCTTTCCACCGCCGCGAAGCTCGACCGCGAGCCGAAGAAGTTCACGGACGGGCACCTCCTCACCGGCAATCTGCTGCGGCAGATGCTGCAGGGGGCCCTGTACTCCGACAAGCAGTTCCCGGACTTCGGCGACTTCTTCCGCGCGGCCCTCTCCGACCGGCCCCTGACCATGCCCCGTCCCGCGTACCTCACGCTGCAGCCGCGCGATGCGTCCGTGGGCATGGCGGTCATCTGCAACGACGCGCGCTGGCCGCGCTCCGTCGACTCCTACCGGCGCGCCGTCGCCGCCGACCGGGTCCGGCACCCGCTCACGGCCGGCATGCCGGCAAACGTCTCGGCGTGCACCTTCTGGGACCACGACCCGGCCGACAAACCCGCCCGCATCACCTCCGACGGGCCCTCCAACATCCTCATGGTGCAGAACCTGCGCGACCCCGCCACGCCGTACAGCGGTGCCCTGCAGATGCGCCGCGCCCTCGGAGACCGGGCCCGGCTCGTGTCCGTCGACGCCGGCGGGCACGGCTCGTACCTCGCCAACGGCAACGCCTGCGGGAACCGGAAGGTGACCGAGTTCCTGACGGACGGGAAGCGGCCGGCCCGCGACGTCCTCTGTCCCAAGGCCTAGGGCCTGTCCGATAGGTCACCCCATGCGGGCAGCGTCACTCGTTGATCTGGGGTTCTCCCATTCAAGAGTGCCCTTTTCAGCCAACCTTGCCGGCAAGTCTGGTCAACTCAATGACTCGGCCCTGATCATGATCGTTCCGGCGGGACCGGACTATCTCCAGCCAGGAAGGACACCCTCATGGACAACCGGGCAGAACCGTGGAACGGCCAGTCAGGAGCAGGACCATTCACAGTCATCTTTGACGGCAAGGTCTTCGAGAACAAGTGGTGGGTCGAAGCCTCCCACTGTCCGGGCAAGGCCCAGCAGGACCCGAACAACAACCCGTGGCGCGTCTTCCGTGATGCGACCTCGGAGGAGGTCGCATTGGGTAACCCGACGAACTGCGGTTGACAAGGCCACCGGACAGGTTGGATCAAGAAGGTAAGGTAACGCAGTTACCAACATGCCTGAGGTGGGGCCCATCGGTCCCTGACCAGAGGATGGGAGAAGTCATATGAATCTGGGCGCGCACAAGGTTTTCGTAGAGGAAGAAGTGAAGATGGCCGCGCTTGGGGGCGGTATCGACATTTACAAACCTGCGGGAAATCTGGTCAACGCCATAGAGGGTGGCACCACTGACGCAGCGGTCCTTGCCGAGGAGGATGCCGACCAGCATTAACTGACTGCTGGAAAGGCTGTGCCTAGCGCGTCACTTCATCAGCACCAAGGCGCCAATCCGTGACTGTCGGCAGTCATGAGCGGAGCCAAAGGCGTACGGCCGCGA
Organism: Streptoverticillium reticulum; assembly: GCF_047456005.1. Lineage (NCBI taxonomy): Bacteria > Bacillati > Actinomycetota > Actinomycetes > Kitasatosporales > Streptomycetaceae > Streptomyces > Streptoverticillium reticulum. The sequence continues at coordinate 3,344,967 of NZ_CP179755.1, forward strand.
CGGTCACGGTGCCGTGGAAGACGTATGCCCGCTTGTCGAACCGCATGGCTACGGCCCGGAAGCCCTTGAGGGCGTTGATCGTCCGTTCCACCTCGTTGCGGCGCTTGTAGACCGCTGCGTCGAAACCGGCGGGCCGACCGCCCTCGCTGCCTCGGCGCTGCCGGTTGGCCCGCTGGTCTTTGCGTTCGGGGATAGTGTGCTTGATGTGCCGACGGCGTAAGTAGTGCCGGTTACCCCGGGAGCTGTACGCCTTATCGCCGCTGACGTGGTCGGGCCGCGTGCGCGGATGCCCTCCGGCGGGGCGGGCAACACGGATGCGTTCGAGCACAGGGATCAATTGCGGGGCATCACCCCACTGGCCCGGCGTGATGGTGAATGCCAGGGGACGTCTGCCTCCGTCACAGGCCAGATGGATCTTGCAGGTCAACCCGCCCCGGGAGCGGCCCAGGGCCTCGTCGTCACGGTGCTGAGTGGGTCGGCCACGCCGGCCCGGAACGCGTGGTGGGCGGTTACGGGCACCGGCGGCGTGCTGGTGAGCTCGGCAGGATGTCGAGTCCACACTGACCATGCTCCAGTCGATCCGGCCCTCCGCGTCAGCATCGGCCTGGATGGCCCGCAGGACCCTGTCCCATGTGCCGTCCGCTGACCAGCGACGGTGCCTGTCGTAGACCGTTTTCCACTTTCCGAAGCGTCGTGGCAGATCCCGCCAGGGGATACCCGTCCGCTGGCGGAAGAGAATGCCGTTGACCACCTTACGGTGGCTCTTCCACCGCCCACCCCGCCCCGTGTTCCTCGGCAAGTGCGGCTCCAGTTGAGCCCACTCTGCGTCGGATAGGTCACCCCGCCCCACGAGGATCGGAACGACATGAACACCGCCTGGTCACACGACCCGTCGGACACGCCCTAGCTGTATTGACCCGCAGGGTTGTTGACGCGGGTGATGGGTGGCTCGCCTCCGAGTGCGGTGTGGCATCGGTGGTGGTTGTAGGTGTGGAGGAAGTCTGCCAGGACTGCGGTGCGTTCGTCGTTGCTGGTGTAGGGCCGCAGATAGGCCCATTCGTCGAGCAGGGTGCGGGTAGGGTCGGCCGGACGACGAGGTGCCTGCTGAACAGGTCCTTTTCCGTCCGGCCTCCCACCGAACCGGCCATGCCCGTTTCCGGGCAGCACGGCTCTCCAGTGACTACTGCGTGCGCGTTGCAGTCGGTTTCCTCTGATGGATGCGGTCGTGACAACTGCCGCAGACCACAATGGACTTGCGGCGGCGCGCGACCATCATCTTCACCCAATCGGAGGATGCGTCACCGGCCTGTTGGAGCTTGTCGAGCGACTTGACGTGGTGGGCTTCCACCTCGCCCGGCTGCTTGCAGAGCTCGCATCTATTCGCAGCGAGCCGACGGATCAGCTCTTTATGCGGATAGACCGGACCGGTCAGACGGTCGGTCAACTCTGCCGTCTTCTGCCGCTTGAGAGGAATTCCCCCGAAGCGGGCGACCAGTTCTCTCCTGTTGTCTCGCGCCAAGGTGGCCTCGAAGCACGTGCGTGGCCCGTGCGGCGTCGTGATCTTGGCCTTGAAGCGGGCCGCCATCTTCGTCACCGACGAGCCGTGCTTTCTTGCCAGGGTCTTGAGCATGGAGGTCTCCATGACCCAGCGCAGCCGGTGAAGCCGCTGGACATCACTGGCCAGGAGGTAGTACTGGACAATGCCCCGGTACTCGATCCCATATTTGCCCACGATGACGTAGTCGGTCTCGTTGACGAGAGGGTTTCGGCACGCGGGTTTTCCGCGCGACAAGTACGGGACGCTCTTGGCCTTGACCACAGAGGCAGGCACATGCAGGACTACCGTTCCGCATACAGACCGGCGGTTTCGCCGGTCGCTTGCCGATGGCCGTCTCGTTTTCTGGTTCATGCTTGCTACTGAGATCTCGTAGCCGAGGAACTTCGCCCTCTTGGTGCGGGCATGAGTGATCAGCGTCTTCTCCTGCGACAGTTCCAGCTTGAGATCATCACGCAGGAACTTCGCGATCCGCTGCTTCACTTCCTCGGCTTCGGCCTTCGGCCCGACAAACCCGAGCAAGGTGTCATCGCAATACCGCACGTAGCGCAGTCTCCGATAGTTCGGATCATTCGGATCCTGGCTCGGGAGACTATGCAACCTCCGATAGAGGGACCGCACTTCAGCACGGTCACCTCGCCGGCGGGCACGTACGATCGCTTGCTCCACCTTCCGATACTCCGGATTACGCGCTCGGAGCTTCGCTCGGGTGTATTCAGGAATCAGGGATTTCTCGACGAACTCGTCCAGCTTGTGCAGGTAAATATTGGAGATCACGGGGGAAACGACGCCGCCCTGCGGAGCCCCGCTGAGTGTCGCGTTCCAGACCCAGTCCTCCAGGTATCCGGCCTCGAGCATGTTGCGCACCAGCCGCAGGAACCGCTGGTCATGGACCTTCTCGCCCAGCAACCGGAGCGTGACCTCATGGTCGAGGCTCCCGAAGCAGTCGGCGATGTCGCCCTCAATAAACCAGGTTGTTCCGGTCCAGGTGTTGGCCACCTCCCGCAGCGCGGTGTGGCAGCCCTTTCCTGGCCGGAAGCCGTGGGAGCGATCGGAGAAGGCAGGCTCGTAGTAAGCCTCCAAGAGGAGACGCATCACTTCGCCTACTAATTTATCCGTCCACGTTGGCAGACCTAGAGGCCGAGTATTTCCGCTCTGTTTCTTCGGGATATGAACTCGCCTCACCGGGCGGAATCGATAACGCTCGTGGCGCATCGCATCAATGATGCGGTCGATCTTCCGCACGGACATGCCGTCCACGGTTTCCTGCGTGACCCCAGGCGTCATCGCACCCTTGTTGGCATAGATGCGCCCGTAGGCCAGCAGATACAACTGCGGGTTGAACAGCTGTCGATACAGTTCCTCACACGGCAGACCGCGTCTGCCGCGCTCACGCAGGACACCCAACACCGTCTCGGCGCTCTGCATTTCGCATACCTCCCGACTTCGGGTGTCCGATCACCTGGGGCCCTTCGCCCGAATGTAGACGGCTTTCCCGCCCTCCCTGGCCGGTCGTTACTCCGGCGACTACTACGGCCCCTCCGTCACCATAGGGCTCGCGCCCGTTAGGCGATCCCACGTTCGTCCCTGTCGTACGTAATAGCGTGACGTAGGCGCCCCACTCATCTCCTTAAATGCCCTCACTGGGCATCGCTCCCTGTCCCGGAGGTTGCTTGGCCTTCTTTCACCGCGACCGCAGGACCGGCACCGGTTTCGGACGTCTTTCCGGTGGATGCGAACTTCCATCTCCTGGAGATTAGGGTTCAGGCAATTCAGCTTTCGCCATATCACGCGGGTCCCCCAGAGCACCGTCCCTGACGTCTGGACCCGGCCTCTGGTTAGCTGGCATGCTACGGTCCCCTTCACCTTTCGGATCCAGGTAAGCCATCAGACCCAGGAATATCCCTCCGAATTCCTCCCGGCTATACCGGGGATACGACCGGGCGCCTCGTGGCGCACTTGAAGCGTTCGACCTTGCCGTTGGTCTGGGGCCGGTAGGCGCGGGTGAGCTTGCCGGCCGCGCCGAGGTCGGCCAGGGCCTGTCTCCAGGCCAGGCCCTTGCGGTAGGCCCAGGCGTTGTCCGTGAGCACCTGCTCGATCCGGGTGATGCCGTGCGCGTGGAAGAACGTGGCCGCGCGGGTGAGGAAACCCGCGCAGGTCGCGGCCTTCTCGTCGGGGTGGATCTCGCTGTAGGCCAGGCGGGAGTGGTCGTCGACGGCGGAGTGGATGTAGTCGAATCCCATACCGCTGCGGGTGGTGCGGCCGGCCTGGCGGCCCAGGGCCTTGTGTCCGCCGCCGTCGGGGATACGCCCGAGCTTCTTAACGTCCACGTGGATCAGCTCGCCGGGACGTTCGCGTTCGTAGCGGCGGATGACCTGGCCGGTGGGCCGGTCGATCCAGGCCAGCCGGTGCAGTGCGTGACGGGTGAGTATCCGGTGCACGGTCGAGGTGGGCAGGCCCAGGATCGGACCGATCCGGGCCGGGCCCAGCTTCCGTGTCGTTCTCAGCTCGCATACCCGGGCTTCGACGGCGGCGGGCGTGCGGTGCGGGGTCGTGCGCGGCCTGCTGGAGCGGTCCCGCAGTCCCGGCTCGCCCTCGGCCCGCCACCGGCGGACCCATTTGTGAGCTGTCGTCCGCGAGATGCCCATCTCCGCTGCGACATGTGCAACGGGGCGTCCGGAACAGACCCGTTCAATCAGGATCCGTCTGCCGTGAACGGTCAGCCGGGCATTACGGTGGGACACGAAGACCTCCGTGCGGTGAAGACTCGACACCTCCACCACACCGGAGGTCTTCGCCATGCTCAAGACCCACAGCTGTCAACAACGCTCGTGATCAATACACCTAGCCCCCAGGGCAGACCACCCGCGACCGCCTCCAGCCCCGCGGTAAGACCCTTGCTCTGCGATGAACGTTTGCAACCTGCGGCGCTCATTGGACCCCATCACTCTGCGGTTACGTTCCGTAGCGAGCGCGGTTACTGCGGAACGACAGTCGCCCCCCGACCGGGCACGCCCGCTACATATGAACGAATAAGCCCCTCCGTACGTACGACCCTGACCTGTCGAACAAGCCCTAGAGCCCCGGAAGATCCCTCTGCCGCAAGATCGTTCGAGTGCGTAGGGTTCGACTACCGGCTGCGAACAAGCCGATAGAGCGAGCCACGCTCGAACCACAGATCGTCACAGCAGCACAGCACAGAGGGGGGAATCTTCGGCATGGTCAGCGTTACGAACAACATCAGCGGAAGTGGCAGGGTCGGAGTAGCGATCCAAGGGGTCGACATCGAGGTCGTCACTGACGGCAGAGACGTCACCGTCAACGGAATGCGGACCATGCCAGCAGCCTCAGCCACGGAGATCAGAGACGAAGTCGCCAAGCTCCGCGCGCAGATCGATCAGTCTGGACCCGTCTGGCGCTGCTGACGAAGGGCGAAGCAGCGGCCATCTACGCCATGCTCGCCCTTGCCGCCGGGATCAGCCCGGAGCTGGATGCCGTAGCCGAAGAACTTGCGGACCGTCTCTCGGCTCGGATCAAGGAGCACGAAGCCTGACACCGATGTCCACCACTGCACGGACGTGCCCTTCGAGGCGGCACGTCGTGGCCAGCGTGGAGACACGTGACGCGCCCTGGCAGATCGCCCTGAGCCTGCATTAGCTCGGCAACGCGCACTTGCACGGGACCCTGACCATGGTGGGCGAGGACAGCGGCCTTGTCGCCGGAGACCTGGACGACGCGTGGCAAACGATCCAGCACGCCGGCTCGTGGACATCCTCCCCCTGCGGGACGACCCCACCCCGCCCCACGGCGCTCATCTACCGGATGTGGGTCTGATGGGTCAGCCCTGGGGAAGGTCCCAGGCAGCGCGGGTGACCGTGGGGTAGCAGGGGAAGGTCTTGTCGAGCCCTGCCGCGGTCAGCAGGAGGTGCACCGAGGGGTGTGTGTAGGAGAGCCGGATCCAGCCGCCGCCCTCGTGGAGCTCCGCCCGGGTGGGACAGATGACGGCCAGCAGGGCGCAGTCCGCGAAGGTGACTTCCGTGAGGTCGAGGATGACGCGGGGTGGCCGGACGGCCGAACGCAGGGCCTGGAGGAGGTCGTTCGCCACCGTCGGCATGGTGCGCAGGTCGAGCTCGCCGGAAGCGGTGACCAGTTGGTATGGGGTCTGCTTTTTGCCCCGCTGAAACAGATAGACGTCTGACATGTAGCTGTCGCCCCCTGCGTGGATCGTGCACTGGATCTGCGATGTCTGCACGCCGGGGTCTGGGGCGTTCGGTCAGCAGGGTGCCACTGCCGCGGGGCGGGCAGGCGGCAGAGTACGCAATCTGCGGTCTCATGGCCAAAGCCCTTTACTACTTGGCGTTACCTGTCGATATTTTGTCGGGTGATCGTGGAGGGGGGATGTGGCCGAGAGCTGGCGTAGCTCGCTGTCGTCCCTTCCGCTACATTGAGCGCACGGCACCGTGGCCTGATGCGGGTGCTCGATGAGCCCGACCACCAAAGCGTGAGGGCATGATCAGTGACCGCATGGCCAAGATTCTGTGTTACCTGTACAGCGCGGACCGCGGTGACCTCTCCGCGTGATCGCCGAAACGCCGGACGCCGACGGCTCGGCGGTTTCCATCGCGCTGGGGACAGGGGACTCCCCCGAGCCCCTGTGCTCTGTCGGCGGCGTGATGGCCACTCTCGCCGAGCTGCAGCTCGCGTTCGAGGAGGGCCCCGAGCCTGGAAGCCTGCGCCTCGATGGGGCTGGTGTCCGATCTCGCCTCGGTCCGCTCAGACCGTCGGCCCCTGCTGCGTGCCGTCGCTGAGCTCGCGGTGGCCGCGGTCTTCCGTTTCCCGCTGGGCCTCGGAGCCGCCCGGATCGGCATCCTGACCGTGGTGCGTTCACGCCCCAGCCCGCTGTCCCCCCTTGAGCAGATGGATGATGCACTTGCCCTGGCGCCCGCGCTCACCAGGCTGTTCCTCGACGGTTCCAACGATCCGGCGGCCCCGCTGCCGGCCGAAGCGCCGGGCGCATGGCAGCGGGCCGTGGCGCACCAGGCAGCGGGCAGGCCAGCGTTCAGCTCTTCCGTGCCGCTGACAACGGCGCTGCTGCGCCTGCGGGTTGCCGCCTTCGGCCACAACGAGTCGCTCACCGAGCCGGCCCGGGCCGCCGTCTCCCGCCGGCTGCGGTTCGGCGACCCTTCCGACGGGGCAACAACGCCCGATGAGAGCAAGGAATGAGGAGAATGTCCCGCCAACAACAGGTAACTGAAGTATTCGTAGAGCTGGCGGACACCTTGGTCGACGACTTCGACGTCATCGAGTTCCTCCAGAGACTGTCCGCCCGGTGCGTGACCCTTCTGGATGTCTCGGCTGCAGGGATCCTGCTCGCGGACCCTCACGACAGGCTGCAGATCATCGCAGCGTCCGACGAGAACACCCGGCTGCTGGAGCTGTTCGCCCTCCAGCACGACCAGGGTCCCTGTGTGGAGTGCTACGCCCGGGGCACCGCCCGGCTCGACATCGATCTGGCCGGTCCGTCCATGCTGGAGCAATGGCCCCAGTTCACGCGCCGGGCACGGGAGGCCGGCTTTGCCTCCGCCCATGCCCTCCCGCTGCGGCTGCGGCAGCACGTGGTGGGAGCACTGAACCTGTTCCACACCGAATCCACGGTGCTGGGCAGCGAGAACTCCGCCCTGGCCCAGGCGCTGGCGGACATCGCCACCATCGGCATCCTGCAACAGCGCACCCTGGAGCAGTCCCAGACCGAACGGAGCCAGCTGCAGGCGGCCCTCACCAGTCGCGTCGTCATCGAGCAGGCCAAGGGCGTCATAGCCGAGCGCTGGGGCACTTCCCCCGACCGGGCCTTCACCTCGATCCGCTCCTACGCCCGCGCCCACCAGTTACAGATCTCCGAACTCGCCCGCCGGATCGTCACCGGAGAGGTACCCGGCCTGCTCATGCCCGCCAACGGCTGACACGACAGCAGCGAAGGACCAGTTCACCGCTACGCCCGCATGAAGTGCGCGGCGGGGTGCGGCCAGTACCACGGCCGCCACAGCCACCGGCCGGTCGTACATCAGCGGATGTCCCGCGGGGACGGACCGCCTCGCAGCGGCCCTCCAGGCCGCCTGCGAGGGTGCACTGCCGCTGAAGCTGGCAGCGCCCGGGCCAGGGAGCCGGTGGACGCTGCTGCCGAGCAGGGGTCCCCTGCCAGCCTTTTCTGCCGGGGAGTTGAGGGTTGCCGGGTATGTACGGCAACCCGGCCGTACCAGCTGGAGACAGGGCCCGCAGACCGGGTTGCCGGATCGCGCCTGCTGATGCACTGTGCTTCGTAACGGGTTCCGTACAGGCTGAAAGGGTCGGCCGCCGCCGGGAGGAGAACCGATGGCTGACGGCGGCCGGGCACCGGGGGGCGGGGCTCCTTTCCCCGCGCCCCGGCACGATCCGCCCTTCCTGGAAGACGCCGGCACCACGCGGGAGACACCTGCCGAGCGCTCGGGGAGGGCGGAGCCGGAGCCGCATGTGCGCTGCCGGGCGCGGCTCCGACCGTCCTGGGGAGAGATGGCCTCGGGGTCTGGGAGAGCCGGGCCGGACAGCTGGCTGCCTGGTCCTGCGGTGGAGGCTAGAGCGCTCCGGCACAGCGGGCAAGCACTGGGCCGGATTCTGCCCTGCGGACAGTGAGATTGAGACAACGCATAGGAGCCGATGCCGCTTGCGGCCCCTTTCTGCCATCGCGTTGATGAGGTACATGGTGAGACCGCCGAATATGACGACAGAGATCGTCACAAGCTGCCCGCCGACCCCCGCCTAGCTATAGGGCTACTCGTCGGACTCGGGCTCAGCAGCAGTGTTGTCGTCTGCTCCGCGCTTGCCGCTTTCTGAGACTGCGGCAGTGTCGACTTCGGGCGCCTGCTCCTCACGGCCCTTCAGCAGCCCCTTGAGCTTGTCCAACACACTCATCATGGCCTCCTCGTGGTGACTGTGCGAATTGCCCTTCTCCCCAGGAAAGCCACCACGCACACGACATCCCCACTCGACTACTCCATACGGGTGACGACCACCGAAGACCACCAGCCCGGTACTGGGCCTGCGTGCCTCACGGCCTGGTAACACGATTCGTCGGACACGCCCTAGCCCCAAGGCCTAGAACAGCTGCTGCTGCCCCGCCATCGGCGGCTCCTCCGGGTCGAAGAGCCGCGGCTCCGTCGACAGCAGCGGGGCCGAGCGGCGCGAGCCGGGGCAGGAGGTCAGTTCGTAGGAGACGACACGGCGGCCGGGCGGGTCGTGACGGGCGTAGCGGCCGCCGACGACGGCGATCTCGCGGGAGCAAACGGGGCAGGCCCGGCGGGGTGAGGACATCTCACCAGTGTGACCCACGCGCGGAGGGCCCCGGACCAGGGGCGTCAGACCGACTCCCCCGGGGTGTACGCGCCCCACACCTCGCGCAGCGCCCCGCACACCTCGCCCACCGTGGCGCGGGCGCGCAGGGCGTCCTTCATCGGGTACAGGATGTTCGCCCCTTTCCCCCCCTTCCCCTCGGCCGTCCTGCGCAGCTTCCCCAGCGCCGCAGTCACCGCCTTGCCGTCCCGCTCCGCCCGCAGGCGTTCCAGGCGTTCGCGCTGGCGGGCCTCGATGGCGGGGTCCACGCGCAGGGGCTCGTACGGTTCTTCCTCCTCCAGGCGGAAACGGTTGACGCCGACGACCACCCGGTCGCCGTTGTCCGTCTGTTGCGCGATCCGGTACGCGTTGCGCTCGATCTCGTTCTTCTGGAATCCGCGCTCGATGGCGGCGACGGCGCCGCCGAGCGACTCCACCTCGTCCATGAGTTCCAGGGCCGCGCCCTCGATGTCGTCCGTCATGGACTCGACCGCGTACGAACCGGCGAACGGGTCGACCGTCGCCGTCACATCGGTCTCGTGGGCCAGAACCTGCTGCGTGCGCAGGGCGAGCCGGGCGGCCTTGTCCGTGGGCAGGGCGATGGCCTCGTCGAAGGAGTTGGTGTGCAGGGACTGCGTGCCGCCCAGCACCGCGGCCAGGGCCTGGACGGTGACGCGGACCAGGTTCACCTCCGGCTGCTGCGCGGTCAGCTGCACGCCCGCTGTCTGCGTGTGGAAGCGCAGCATCTGCGACTTGGGGTTCTTCGCGCCGAACTCCTCCCGCATCAGCCGGGCCCACATCCGGCGCGCCGCACGGAACTTGGCGACCTCCTCCAGCAGCGTGGTGCGCGCGACGAAGAAGAAGGACAGGCGCGGGGCGAAGTCGTCGACGTCCATGCCGGCCGCCACGGCCGCGCGGACGTACTCGACGCCGTCGGCGAGGGTGAAGGCGATCTCCTGCGCGGGCGAGGCACCGGCCTCGGCCATGTGGTAGCCGGAGACGGAGATGCTGTTCCATCGGGGCAGCTCGGCCTGGCAGTAGCGGAAGATGTCGGCGGTCAGGCGCAGCGAGGGTGCGGGCGGGAAGATGTAGGTGCCGCGGGCGATGTACTCCTTGAGGACGTCGTTCTGGACGGTGCCGGTGAGGCGGTCGCCGGGGACACCCTGTTCCTCGGCGACGAGCTGGTAGAGCAACAGCAGCATCGCGGCAGGGGCGTTGATGGTCATCGACGTGGACACCTCGCCGAGCGGGATGCCGTCGAAGAGCACCCGCATGTCGTCGGCGGAGTCGACGGCCACTCCCACCCTGCCCACTTCGCCGCGGGCGAGCGGCGCGTCCGAGTCGTACCCCATCTGCGTGGGCAGGTCGAAGGCGACGGACAGGCCGGTGGTGCCGTGGGCGATGAGCTGCCGGTAGCGGGCGTTGGACTCGGCGGCGGTGCCGAAGCCGGCGTACTGGCGCATGGTCCAGGGGCGGCCGGTGTACATGGTGCGGTGGACACCGCGGGTGTAGGGGTACGCACCGGGTTCGCCCAGCTGTTTCCCGGGGTCCCAGGACGCGAGGTCCTGCGGGCCGTAGACCGGTTCGAGCGGCAGTCCGGACTCGCTCAGGCGGGACGTGTCCTCGACCTGCCCGAGCGGACCGGCTTCGGATTCGTGTGCCATGGCTTCACTCCTCCCACAGCCACTGTAGGCGCGGGCGTCCCGTGCGGGGCCGGGACACGAGGAGGGAGGAGGGGGGCGCGGGCAGGACCGGGGGAAGAGTCCCGCCCGCGCCACATGCGAGGAGCCGACGGTATGGGGGGAACTCCGGCTCCTGCGCGCCGATGACCAGTCGGCTCACTCTCTACAGCGCCAGGGGCTCCGAAAACGTCACACCCGGCGTCCGGGAGAGGTCCGGGAGGCCCATGAGCGGGTGCGGGACCGAGCGCAGGGGGGTACGCGGGTCGCCGTCCCCGTCCGTGTCCTCGCCCCGGTCGCCGGAGCCGCCGCCCGGTGCGGAGGAGGTGCCGAGCACGTGGTCGCAGTAGGCGCGCACGGCGGCGCCGCCCGCGGCGCGCTCCAGGGCGTTCAGGGTGTCGTCGTCGACTCCCTTGCCGCTGTTCCGCTGCGTGGCGTCGCGGTAGTCGCGGCACAGTTTGGCGATCACGGCCGGGTGACTGTCGTCGCCCTTCCGGCCGTCGTCCTTGCCGCGGCTGCGGTCCGGCTGCGGCGGCGCGGGCGTCGGGGAGGCGGTGCCGGGCAGCCCGCCGCCGGGTGTGGCGCTCGCGCCGCTGCCCGGTGCGGCGCTGCCGGGGGCCGAGGGTGCGGCGCTGCGGCCGTGCCCGCTGTCGGCGGCGCCGTGCGACGGGCCGGTGCGGGGTTCGCCGGTGGCGGGTGCGCGGGTCTCGGTGTCGCTGTCGGCCACGACGCTCGTGGCGGGCGCCGGTTCGCGGCCGCCGCGCCCGAAGGGGGCGGGCAGGACGCCCGTGCCGGCCGCCACCGCGACCCCGCCCAGGGCGCACCCGGCCAGCGCCAGGGCCAGCGCGGAGCGGGCGGGGCGGCGCAGGAGGGAGCGGGCGGCCGAGGCGCGTGCGGCGGTGCGGCCGATCCGGACGACGGGGGCGGCGGAGCCGGCGGGCGCGGCGGCGACGGCCACGTCCCGCTCGGCGGCCCGGGCCGTCCGGAAGGCGGCGAGTGCGGCCTCCTCGCCGGGCAGGGGCGTGCCGTCCGCGGGGGCCGGGACCCGGAACGCGCCGAGGGCGGCGTCCAGCCGTGCGGCATCGGCCCGGGCACGGTCGTCCGCCGTGTCCCCGGCCAGGGTGTCGGCGAGGGCCTCGCCGCGCAGCAGCCGCTCCACGGCGTCGTCATCCAGCCAGTCGTACCGGCGATCGTCGGCCATCACATGTCCTTCTGCGTCCGCGCGCGCAATTGCGTCACACCTGCAGAAGCACTGCCTCCGGTGCTTCCGCTCCCGGGCGACCCGTGCGTCTGCCGCTGTCCGGGGACTGCGTCGGCCCCTGCCTCCTGGTGTGCCCCGCCCGCCGTCACGAGTTCGGCCAGCTTGCGCAGACCGCGGTGCGCGGCGGTGCGCACCGCGCCGGGGCGCTTGCCCAGCACCCCGGCGGCGCTCTTGGCGTCGAGGCCGGCGACCACGCGCAGCACGACGGCCTCGGCCTGGTCCTGCGGCAGCTGGGCGATGAGGGCGAGGGTGTGTCCGGTGCCGAGGGCCTCCAGGGCCTCTCCGGCGGTGTCCGCGTCGCCCGCGCGGCCGGTGAGTTCGGTCTCGTCGCCGCCGATCGCGGGGCGGCGGCCGCGCATCCGTATGTGGTCGAGGGCGCGGTTGCGGGCGATGGTGGCCGCCCAGCCGCGGAACCGGTCGGCGTCGCCGTTGAACCGTCCGAGGTCGCGGGCTATCTGCAGCCAGGCCTCCGAGGCGACGTCCTCCGCGTCCGCCTCGCCGACCAGCGTGCGGACGTATCCGAGCAGGCGGGGCTGCACGGAGCGGTAGACGGTACGGAATGCCGTCTCGTCCCCGCCCTGCGCCGCGTGCACCGCGGTCGTCAGCTCGGCGTCGTCCCCCTGCACGGTCTCATCCTGCACCACGTGCGGATTCCGCTGTTCAGCAGCCCGCCGGACCATTGCCGAAAGGATTCTGCGGCGGTCCGGGCGGCACGGGCGGTACGGGCGGGTGGGCGGGTGCGCCGTAGGGCGCGGGGGCGGGCGGCATCCCGGGCCACGCCGGGGCGCCCATGGCCATGGGCGGGGCGGACTGCGGCGCGAACGGCGGGGCGAACTGCGGGCCCAGCGCGGCCCGCTGCTCCTGCATGCGCGACAACTGCCGCACGACGAGCAGGGCGAGCAGGGCGGCGACGGCGAGCAGCAGCGTCGACAGGCCCTGGACCGCGAGGGCGGACTTCAGCGACTCGGCGTCGCTGCGCCAGTCGTCGAGGCTGTAGTGACCGCCCTTGGTCGCGGTCTTCACCCGGGCCGAGGCGACCGCCTCCATCGTGCTGCCCATCCAGCTGAGGACGTTCGCCGTGATCCACAGTACCCACCAGGAGTTGAGCAGGCCCTTGGGGGTGGCCTGCGGTCCCGCCGGGGAGCTGGCCCGGTAGATGTCGTTCGCCATCTGCTTGGGGAACCAGAGGTTGACGACGGGCGTGAACCACGAGCCGACCGCCCAGCCGCTGCCGAACCGGTGCGTACCGGGCGCGAAGACCTCGGCGTTGAGGCGCGCCCGACGGAACCAGACGACCCACAGCACGCCCGACGCGAGGAACGCCAGGATGTGGAGCAGCGACAGCACCGAGGCGGCGTTGTCCGCGCTGTCGGCCTTCCGCGCCGTGGCGTCGGTGAGGCCGTCGCTCAGCATGGCGTCGAGCGCGGCGCGTTCGTTGCCGGCCGCGGCGACCATGAGGAGCAGCAGGAGGATGTTCAGCACCAGCAGCACCGTCAGCGCGATGCGCACGCCCCGCCGCAGGTCGATGCCGCCGGCCGGTGCGGCCACCGGCCCCGCCGGGTACGGGTACGGATACGCAGGCGCCGGCGCGGGCGGCAGCCCGACGGCCCCGCACGCCGCACAGCGGCCGTCCGGCCCCACGGCGACGGCGCGGCAGCGACCGCACGGATACATCTGGCTGACCCCCCGGATACCGGCACGCGAAACAGGTGCGCCGAACGGCGCGGACCCGCACGTTACGGGCATAGGCATGCCCACGTCCAGAATCGCCTTCGCACGCCCGAGCGAGGGTGTGACGGATTTTCCGTCTACGGCGCTGTAGTTAGTGCGTGCCCTGCCAGGGTTCGCAACGGGCGGACGGCCGGGGCCACTCCTGTGGGGGGTGGCGGCCCCGGCCGTCCTCCGTCCGCGGTGCCGGACCGTCAGGCGTCCGCCTCCGCGGCCGCCGCGTCCTTCACGCTCACCGTGAGGTCGTTCGTCACCGTGAAGTACGGCCGCAGCAGCGCGTCCCCGTGCACCGCCGCCGGGAAGGTGTCGACGCCCTTGCGGTCCGCGAAGTCGCCCGCGATCCGCCCCACCCGTACCAGCGCCGCGCCCTTCGCCGGGCGCACCCACAGGTCCCACAGGTCCTGCTCCGGGTCGCGCCGGGTGCTCATCGGCGCGCAGGGCAGGCGGCCGGTGCCGTTCTCCAGGGGCACGCGGACGTCGCCCACGGCACCGTCGGCGCCCCGCAGCCGGGCGACGAGTTCGGCGCCCTCGCCGAAGGACGTGCCCAGGGCCTCCAGCGTCACCGTGATGCCCTCGCTCCCCACCCGGACCTCCGTCGCCTCGGCGTGCTCCGGGCGCAGCCAGGTGCGCAGGGCGAGGTAGCCGTCGCTGGTCCCGTACGGCACCCAGGCGGTGACGCCCTGGGGGCCGCGGCCGAGCGGGAGTCCGAGCAGGGCCTTCTGCTCGACGAGCGAAGCGGTCAGCCGGCGGCGGCTCTTGTCGCCGGAGCGCTCGGTGTAGGTGTCCCAGCGCCCCTCGGACAGGGTGTGCGCCCCGCGCTCGAGCCGGGCCTCGACCCAGCCGTCCGCGCCGCCCGGCTGCTGCGGCAGGGCGACCCGCACCGCCTCCTTGCCCTTGCTGCCGCGGTGACGCAGCAGCAGATGCGTGTCGGCGGCGGTGAGCTGGCCGGCGCGCAGCCGGACGACGAGGGAGCCGTCGGCCCCGACCGTGCAGCGGGCCTCGGGGTGCGCGGCGCCGGCCTGCTGTGCGGGCACGGGCTTCGGCTTGTCGCGTCCGCCGCCGAACAGGCCACGCAGCAGGCCGCCCTTCCGGGCGGGGGCGGCGGCGGTGCTGCCGGGGCGCAGTTCCTCGAAGAGCTCCTCGTAGCGGCGGGCGACGGCGGCGGGTTCGTAGCGGTGGGCGGCCTGCCGGGCGGCGGCGCCCAGGCGTTCGCGCAGGGCGGGGTCACCGGTGAGCCGCAGCAGGACGGCGGCGTAGGTGTCGACGGTGGCGTCGCCGTCGAGCGGGACGAGGATGCCGTCGGTGCCGTCGGTGATGATCTCGCGCGGCCCGTGCGGGCAGTCGGTGGCGACGACGGGCAGGCCCGCGTGCATGGCCTCGACGATGGTCATGCCGAAGGACTCGGCGTCGGAGGCGACGGCGGCGACAGCGCCCTTGGACCACTCGGTCTCGATGGGCGAGCGGGCGCCCATGAGCGTGATCCGCTCGGAGAGGCCCAGGTCCTCGATCTGCCTGCGCAGCTTCGGCTTGGCGGGGCCGCGCCCGTAGATGCGCAGGTTCCAGTCGGGGCGCTCGGCGGCGATCTGCGCGAAGGCGGCGATCAGCCGGTCGTAGCGCTTGACGGAGACGAGCCGGCCGGCGGAGACGATCAGCTTCGAGGTGCCGTCCGAGGGCTCGGCCACGGGGGCCGGAACGGCGTTCGGGATCGCGAGGATCCTCGCCTTGGCGTCCGGGAGCGCCTCGCGGTAGTGGCCGGCGTCGGCCTCGGAGACGGTGGTGAAGGCGTCGAGGGCGGCGATGGCCGGGTCCATCACGGCGTGCAGCTCGGGGACGTGGGCCTCGTGGGTGAGGTGTTCCTGGCCGAGGCGCAGGTAGCGGCCGGTGCCGTACTCCGCGAGGTAGCCGATGAGCTTGGGGCGGGTGGCGATGACGACGTCGGCGTCGGTGGCGGCGAGGTGGGCGGCGACCTTCTCGTCGGTGAGGGCGGTGGCGGCCATCAGGCCGTTGTCGATGCGCTCGTCGCGGAAGAGGGCGCTGGGCCGCTGGTTGAGCGGGGAGCGGTACTCCTCGCTCTCCTCGCCCTCGCGGAAGTCGAGCAGCGGGGTGAGGCGCACGCGGGGGTCGATGGTGAGCTCGGGTTCGTCGGCGGGGCGGTTGACGCTGACGATCCGTACGTCGTGCCGGTCGGCGAGGGCGGCTGCGAGGTTGACGGTCGAGCGGATGGTGCCGCCGATTCCGTAGGCGTTGTGCAGGAGGAATTCGATCTTCATCGTGCCCTCAGTTCCGGTGCGCGTGCGGTGCGCGGGGGCGCGGCCGAGCGCGCTCCCGCCTCACCCCTGGAGGTTAGGGGATCGCGCCCCGTAAGGGGCGCGGGGAACTGCGCGACCGGCCACGGACGGCCTGCAGCCGACGCACTACCCCAGGGGTCCGGGGCGAAGCCCCGGGGACCTCGACTGCGGGTGCGTCGTGGTTGCTCGCGCAGTTCCCCGCGCCCCTTACGGGGCGCGAAGCACCCGACCCACCAGAGCGGTGAAGTCCTGCCAGGACTGCTGGGGCACCGCCGGGTCCCACAGCCGCTGGGCCGTGGCGGCCAGCGGCAGCCGGATGCCGTTCGCGACCTGGTCGGGTGTCTGCGCGTCGGGCTTGTCGCACCAGATCGCGAACCGGCCGCCGAGGATCCGGTCGGGCCCGGCCTGTCCTGCGGGGACGGGCGTGGTGCCGCGGAGGACGGCGGGCGACCACTGGCGGAAGATGCGCTCACCGGTGGGGTAGCGGAACTGGTTGGGCTCGCCGAGGACGTAATAGAGGTACTCGTCGTTGAGGTTGACCAGCGGGCGTCCTTCGTTCAGGTACTCGGTGGGGGGCCTGGCGCCCAGTTCCTTGCCGGTCCAGTATTCGACCTCGATGTTCTTGTCGGGGGTGACGACGCCGTCGGTGAAGAACCCGTCGTTCCAGGCCTTGGGCGTCTTGCCGAGGGAGCGCACGAGGGCGGCGCGGTCGTTGAGCCAGCCGGTGGCGAGGTCCTGGACCTTGGCGTCGGGTCCGTACTTCTGCTGGGCGGCCTCGGCGAGCCGGGGGTAGGCGGTCTGCGGATCCTTGCTCATCAGGGCGCGGTACTCGTCGGCGCCGAGGTGGAACCAGGGGCCGGGGAAGAGGTCGGCGTACTCGCGGATGAGGTCGTCCACGACCGTGGCCGCGTCGGGGTCGGCGATGTCGACGGCGCCGCGGGCGACGGTGCCGCCGGCGTCGCGCAGCTGCAGTCCGGGGTGGGCGTTCAGCACGGCGCCGAGGTGGCCGGGCGAGTCGATCTCGGGGACGACGGCGATGTGCAGGGACGAGGCGAGGTCGATGATGCTGCGCACCTCGGTCTTGGTGAGGTGCTGCTCGGAGACGATCTCGGGGTGGGAGTCGCTGTCGATGCGGAAGCCCTGGTCGTCGGAGAAGTGCAGGCCGAGCTGGTTGAGCTTGAGGTCGGCCATCTGCCGCAGCCGGTCCTTGATCCAGTCGGCGGGGAAGTACTTGCGGGCGATGTCCAGGTTGAGGCCGCGCTGGGGGCGGTCGGGGCTGTCGCGGACGGTGCCCTCGGGCAGCCCGCCGCCGGAGCGCACGGCCTGGACGACGGTGCGGGTGCCGTAGAAGACGCCGGCCTCGTCGGCGCCGGTGATCAGGACCTTGCCGTCGTGGGTGGTGAGCTCGTAGCCCTCGGGCCCGCCGCTCTGGCCCGGGCGGAGAGCGAGCTCGACGTCGCCGCGGCGGGCGGGGCCGGCGTCGGTCTTCAGCTTGAGGTCGTCGGCGAGCCGGCGGCCCGCGTCGGCCAGCGGCCCGCCGGGGTCGGCGACGACCCGGGCCCCGGATCCGGGCCGCCAGCCGGGGCCGCCCGCGGCGGTGAAGGAGCGCACGGCGGGGACGACGCGCGGCGGGCCGGGGGGTGCGGGGGCCGTGGAGGAGGAGGGCGCGGCGGAGGCCGGGAGGGAGCGGGCGTCGTCCTTGGCGCGGTGGCTGCCGGAGGTGCGGGGGCAGCCCATGACGGACATGGCGGCGAGGAGGGCGAGGGCGGAGACGGTCCCCCGGATGGCCGCCGTGCGGGTGATCCTGACGGGCAGTCGCTTGGACAGTCGCATGGAGCAAAACCTCCCATTCACGGAGAAGATAGGTTTTTTCCATGCATCCGCGGCGAGGACCCGCCCGGAAGGACGCCCGTACGACCCGTACGAAGGAAATTCGCGCATCCGTCGGACAGTGGCCGAGAACTGTCGTTACGTTTTGGTCCCGCTCAGGCTTCGCCACGATCACCGAGGAGCCCACCCTGCACGTTCTCGACCGACTCGATCGAAAGGACCGGCCCGCCCCGGTTTCCCCGGGCACGCCGGACATCTCCGCGGAGGCCGACGAGGCGCTGCGGGTCGCCCATGCGGCCTACGAGAGCCGGTTCGGCGAGCCGCTGCTGCTTCCCCCGGCCCCGGACAGCGGCCCCGAGGAGGCCTTTGACCTGCTCCTGCGCACCCTGCGCGAGCGGCTGACGGCCCGTGGCGAGCAGATTCACGCCATCGGCGGCTAGCCCGTACGTGCCTGTTTGATCACACCTGACATACCCCGGGAGACCGAACCGACAAGGCGTCGCTACGATGGCCAGGGCCGGTGGACCGTACCCGGCCGGGCCCGACCGACAGTAGAGCCGGCTGGCCCCAATCCCCGCTCCCGGAGGGTTTTCCGTGCCGGCTGGAACGCTGTACCGCGGCCGGGAAGGCATGTGGTCCTGGGTGGCTCACCGAGTCACCGGCGTCCTCATTTTCTTCTTCCTGTTCGTGCACGTCCTCGACACCGCGCTCGTTCGTGTCTCGCCCGAGGCCTACGACAACGTCGTCGCGACGTACAAGACACCCGTCGTCAACCTGATGGAGTACGGCCTCGTCGCCGCCATCCTCTTCCACGCTCTCAACGGCCTGCGTGTCATCGCCGTGGACTTCTGGTCCAAGGGCCCGCGCTACCAGAAGCAGATGCTGTGGACGGTTGTCGGTGTCTGGGTCGTGCTGATGGCAGGCGCCTTCTACCCCGTGCTCAGCCACACGCTGCGCACGCTGTTCGGGAGCTGATGACGCGAGATGTCCGCTGAAACCACCACCCCCGCGGTGAACGAGTCCGTGTCGCTCTACGACGCGGACAACCCGGCTCCGGTCATCGAGCCGCCCCGTAAGCGCACCCAGAAGACCCCGAAGTCCACGCGCACGAACTTCGAGCTGTACGGCTGGCTGTTCATGCGGCTGTCCGGCATCGTGCTGGTCGTCCTGGTCCTCGGCCACCTGCTGATCCAGCTCGTCCTCGACGGCGGCGTCAGCAAGATCGGCTTCGCCTTCGTGGCCGGCCGCTGGGCCTCGCCGTTCTGGCAGGCCTGGGACCTCATCATGCTGTGGCTCGCGATGCTGCACGGCGCCAATGGCCTGCGTACGGTCATCAACGACTACGCGGAGCGGCCCAACACCCGCTTCTGGCTGAAGATGCTGCTGTACACGGCCACGGTGTTCACCGTCCTGCTGGGCACGCTGGTGATCTTCACCTTCGACCCGAACATCCGCTAGAGCCCGGGGCTGACGAGACCATGCAGATCCACAAGTACGACACCGTCATCGTCGGCGCCGGCGGCGCCGGCATGCGCGCCGCCATCGAGGCGACGAAGCGCAGCCGCACCGCGGTGCTGACCAAGCTCTACCCCACCCGCTCCCACACCGGCGCGGCCCAGGGCGGCATGGCCGCCGCCCTCGCCAACGTCGAGGAGGACAACTGGGAGTGGCACACCTTCGACACGATCAAGGGCGGTGACTACCTGGTCGACCAGGACGCCGCCGAGATCCTGGCGAAGGAGGCCATCGACGCGGTCCTCGACCTCGAGAAGATGGGCCTGCCGTTCAACCGCACCCCGGACGGCACCATCGACCAGCGCCGGTTCGGCGGTCACTCCCGCAACCACGGCGAGGCCCCGGTCCGCCGTGCCTGCTACGCGGCCGACCGCACCGGCCACATGATCCTCCAGACGCTGTTCCAGAACTGCGTCAAGGAGGGCGTGGAGTTCTTCAACGAGTTCTACGTCCTGGACCAGCTGATCACCGAGGTCGACGGCGTCAAGCAGTCGGCCGGTGTGGTGGCGTACGAGCTCGCCACCGGCGAGATCCACATCTTCCAGGCCAAGTCGGTCGTCTACGCCTCCGGCGGCACCGGCAAGTTCTTCAAGGTGACCTCCAACGCGCACACCCTGACCGGTGACGGCCAGGCCGCCTGCTACCGCCGCGGCCTGCCCCTGGAGGACATGGAGTTCTTCCAGTTCCACCCGACGGGCATCTGGCGCATGGGCATCCTCCTCACCGAGGGCGCCCGCGGCGAGGGCGGCATCCTCCGCAACAAGGACGGTGAGCGCTTCATGGAGAAGTACGCGCCCGTCATGAAGGACCTCGCCTCCCGCGACGTCGTCTCCCGCTCCATCTACACGGAGATCCGCGAGGGCCGCGGCTGCGGTCCCGAGGGCGACCACGTCTACCTGGACCTCACCCACCTGCCGCCGGAGCAGCTGGACGCCAAGCTGCCGGACATCACCGAGTTCGCGCGCACCTACCTCGGCATCGAGCCCTACACGGACCCGATCCCGATCCAGCCCACCGCGCACTACGCGATGGGCGGCATCCCGACCAACGTCCAGGGCGAGGTGCTGGCCGACAACGACACCGTCGTTCCGGGTCTGTACGCCGCCGGCGAGGTCGCCTGCGTGTCCGTCCACGGCGCCAACCGCCTGGGCACCAACTCGCTGCTCGACATCAACGTGTTCGGCCGCCGGGCCGGCATCGCCGCCGCCGAGTACGCGGACCGGGCCGAGTTCGTCGAGCTGCCGGAGAACCCGGCCGAGCTCGTCGAGCAGCAGGTCGAGAACCTGCGCAACTCGACCGGCACCGAGCGGGTCGCGGTGCTCCGCAAGGAGCTGCAGGAGACCATGGACGCCAACGTCATGGTCTTCCGCACCGAGCAGACCATCAAGACGGCCGTCGAGAAGATCGCCGAGCTGCGCGAGCGCTACAAGAACGTGTCCATCCAGGACAAGGGCAAGCGCTTCAACACCGACCTGCTGGAGGCCATCGAGCTGGGCAACCTGCTCGACCTGGCCGAGGTGATGGCCGTGTCCGCGCTGGCACGCAAGGAGTCCCGCGGCGGTCACTACCGCGAGGACTACCCGAACCGCGACGACGTCAACTTCATGCGGCACACCATGGCGTACCGCGAGGTGGACGCGTCCGGCAAGGACGGCATCCGCCTCGACTACAAGCCGGTCGTGCAGACCCGCTACCAGCCGATGGAGCGTAAGTACTGATGAGCACCGCGACTCTCGACAAGCTCGAGGCCGAGGCGCAGACCTCGCACAACATCAAGGTCACCTTCCGCATCCGCCGGTTCAACCCGGAGGTGTCGGACGAGGCGATCTGGCAGGACTACGAGCTGGAGATCGACCCCAAGGAGCGGGTCCTCGACGGCCTCCACAAGATCAAGTGGGATCAGGACGGCTCGCTGACCTTCCGCCGCTCCTGCGCCCACGGCATCTGCGGCTCGGACGCCATGCGCATCAACGGCAAGAACCGTCTGGCGTGCAAGACGCTGATCAAGGACATCAACCCGGCCAAGCCGATCACGGTCGAGCCCATCAAGGGCCTGACGGTCCTGAAGGACCTCGTGGTCGACATGGAGCCGTTCTTCCAGGCGTACCGCGATGTCATGCCGTTCCTCATCACCAAGGGCAACGAGCCGACGCGCGAGCGCCGGCAGTCCGCGGAGGACCGCGAGCGCTTCGACGACACGACGAAGTGCATCCTGTGCGCGGCCTGCACCTCCTCCTGCCCGGTGTTCTGGAACGACGGCCAGTACTTCGGCCCGGCGGCGATCGTCAACGCGCACCGCTTCATCTTCGACTCGCGTGACGAGGCCGGTGAGCAGCGCCTGGAGATCCTGAACGACAAGGACGGCGTGTGGCGTTGCCGCACGACGTTCAACTGCACGGACGCCTGCCCGCGTGGCATCGAGGTCACGAAGGCGATCCAGGAGGTGAAGCGGGCGCTGATCACGCGCCGCTTCTAGTCCCGGTTCGGTTCGCCGAATTCACCGAAGGCCCCGTTCCCCTCCCGGGAGCGGGGCCTTTCGCGCCCCGTAAGGGGCGCGGGGAACTGCGCGAGCAACCACGACGCGCCCGCAGCCGAAGTACCCGGGGCTTCGCCCCGGACCCCCGGGGCAGTGCGTCGGCTGCAGGCCGGTGGGGCTGCTCGCGCAGTTCCCCGCGCCCCTTACGGGGCGCCCAGCGCCACCAGCGCCTCGCGGCGCCGCCGCAGCTCCGCCATCTCCGCGTCGATCCGCCCCAGTTGCTCCCCCAGCACGCGCAGCGTGAGGTCACAGCTCTCCAGCGCCGGACCCCCGTGGGCGCACGGCAGCACCTCGCGGATGGCCTCGGTGCCCAGCCCCGCCACGATGAGCTCGCGAATCCGCCCGACGGTCTCCACCGCATCGGCCCCGTACCGGCGGTACCCACTGGCATCACGGCATGCTGCGAGCAACCCCCGCTCCTCGTAGTAGCGCAACGACCGCGGACTCACCCCCGTACGCCGCGACAGTTCCCCGATCCGCATGCCCCGTTTCCCCCTCCGGACTTGACCTTGACACCGGCGTCAAGGGGCAACCTGTCGCACATGACAAACATTCCGGCCCTGCACACCACCGTCACCGGCTCGGGCCCCGGCATCCTGCTCGCCCACGGCGCCACCGGGAGCATCGCGGACAACTACGCGGCCCTCGCCCCGGCCCTGGCGGCCGCGGGCCACACGGTCGTCGCCCCCGACTACCCCGGCTCGGGCGAAACCCCGCGCGCCACCGCCCCGTTGACGCTCGACGGGCTCGCCGACGCCGTGGTCGAGCGCGCCGTGGCGGCCGGCGTGGAGACGTTCACCCTCGTCGGCTTCTCCCTGGGCACCGCCGTCTCCGTACGGGCGGCGGCGCGGCACCCCGAGCGCGTCCGCGGGCTCGTCCTGACCGCGGGCCTGGCCCGGCCCGACCGGCACGCGGACATCACGCTCGGCCTGTGGGCGCACCTGCTGGAGCGGGGCGACCACGCGGCCTTCGCCCGGTCCCGCACGCTGACCGGCTGGTCGCGCCGGCACCTGAACGGCCTTCCGCAGGCGGAGGCGGACGCGCTGCTCACCCCGGACCCCGCGCTGTGGCCCGCGGGCTCCGCCGAACAGACCGCGCTGGTACGGACCGTGGACACCACCGGCGACCTGCCGGGCATCGCCGTGCCGACGCTCGTCGTCGCGACGACGGAGGACGAGCTCCTCCACCCGTCGCACTCCCGCTACCTCGCGGACCACATCCCGGGCGCGGAGTACGCGGAGATCGCGGCGGGGCACGTGGTGATGCACGAGCGGTACGCGGAGTGGGAGGAGCTGATCCTGGACTTCCTGCGCAGGCACGCGCTCTGACGGTGAGCCGGCTCACACAGCCGGGGCCCGTGCCGCGTGGCAATCTCGTGCCCATGACATCCACATCCCTGCCGCCGCTCCGCACCACCGTCCGTGGGACGGGCCCCGGCCTGCTGCTCGCACACGGCGCGGGCGGCAGCGTCGCGGCGCACTTCGCCGCGCTCATGCCGGTGCTGGCCGAGCGGCACACGGTCGTGGCCCCGGACTACCCCGGGTCGGGCGGGTCCCCCCTGGCGCCCGGTCCGCTCACCCTCGACGGGCTGGCCGACGCACTGGTGGCCGCGGCGACCGGGGCGGGTGTGGAGTCCTTCACCCTGGTCGGCTACTCGCTCGGCACGCTCGTCTCCGTACGGGCGGCGGCGCGGCACCCCGGGCGCGTCCGGGGCCTCGTGCTGACCGCGGGCATGGCGCGGCCGGACAACGCCATGCTGGCCTCCCTGGAGTTGTGGCGCACGCTGCTGGCCGCGGACGACCGCAGGGCCTTCGCCCGCTTCAGCGCGCTGAGCTCCTTCAGCACGGACTTCTTCAACGCGCTGCCGCAGGAGCAGGTGCCGGCGCTGCTGCACCTCCTGGCCTCGACCGTTCCCGACGGCACGGCGGAGCAGGCGGGCCTGGTCGCGACGGCCGACACGACGGCCGACCTGCCGGGCATCGCGGTGCCGACGCTGGTCGTGGCCACGACCCGGGACAACCTGGTGTCCCCCGCCAACTCCCGCCTGCTGGCGGACCGCATCCCGGGGGCCGAGTACGCGGAGATCGAGGCGGGGCACGCCGTGATGGTCGAGCGCCAGGAGGAGTGGCAGAAGCTGCTACTGGAGTTCCTGGGGCGGCACGGCCTCTGACACCCAGGCCCGCGCGGCCGGGAGGTCGGGGGCGATCCCGGCCACCTGGTAGGCGAACCCGTCCCACTCGAGCAGCACGCGCGGCTCGCCGGGCCGCACATGGCTCCCGCCGCCGTGCCACGGCCGGTGCCGCCGCGCCTCCCCCTGCGGTGCCAGGCGCCGCCGTTCGTAGGCGGCGAGGGGGTCGTCGGGGCGGCGGTATTCGGCCATCCCACCAGGGTGCCGCAAGCCGCCGGTGCGGGTGGGGCTTTCAGCGCACCCGCACCGTCCTCACCGGTGACGTGCGCAGTTCCACCGGGTGCTTGTCGTTGCGGCTGTCCGCCCCGAAGAGGACGGCGCGGAACGCGAGGACGGTCCCGCGGTGCCTCGGGGTGACCTTGACGTCGGCCTTGGCCAGGACGGCCATTCGCCCGCACTTCAGCGTGTGCCAGGACCCGCGCTTGTCGGTGCGCTCCTGGATGCAGACCTTCGTGTACGTCGCCGCGTCGTCGTCCCCGCGGGCGTGGATCGCGATGGCGTGCCCGGCGCGCACCGTGCGGTGCGCTGCCACCTTGAAGTCGATGCCGCCCTTGGCGACGGCGGGCGCCGACGCCAGTCCCACCAGTCCGGCGGACGCGATGCCCAGCGCCGCTGCCGACGCCGTCGTACGAAGCCACTTCACGGACGTCCCCTCCCTGTACGGGTGTTCGTCCGGTGAGACGGTGCTGCGGTGGCGTGCGTTGCGCGGAATCAGGACACCTGGTGTCCTTGTGCGTTGCTACGGTGCCGGGAGCGCCGCACCGCATGTCGTGACTCGCGGCGATGCTGGGGACGTTGGCAGCAGCCGGGCCCCGTGAGGGGCGCGGGGAACTGCGCGACCAGCCACCGCCGGCCCGCAGTTGACACACCGCCGAAAGGGGCGGCACGTCATCTGCGGGTGCGTCGTGGCTGATCGCGCAGTTCCCCGCGCCCCTCACGGGGCGCCCCTCACTCCGCCACGGGCCCCTGCATCTGCTTGCTGATCCATTCGATCGGGCCCGTCCCCATGTTGGGCACATAGGTCTTGGCGTTGTGCTCCCCGTCGGGTATCTCGCTGAGCAGGGTGTGCACCGGCCCCTTGTTGCCGTACGTGCCGATGAAATCCTTCACGTTCTTCATCGCCGTCTTCTCCTTCGTGCCGACCTGGAAGGCCAGATAGACGTCCGGCCCCTTGGCCTTGATCAACTGCTTGGCCAGCACCTGGGGGTTGTTGGCGGCCTTCTCCTTCTCGTGCCCCGCCCACAGCGGCGAGTCGGGGACGATGTCCGGCCCGGAGGCGATGACGGCCTTGAAGCGGTCCGGCTTCTGCAGCACCGCCTTCAGTCCGGCGAAGCCGCCCGACGAGGAGCCCATGAAGGCCCAGCCCTCGCGCTGCTTCAGGGTGCGGAAGTTTGCCTTGACCAGGTCGGGGACGTCCTCCGTGAGCCAGGTGCCCATCTTGGGCTGATTCGGGATGTCGCTGCCGTCGTAGTAGTTCTTGTCGTCCGGGTTCAGGACGGGCATGGCGACGATGAAGGGCAGGCTCTTGCCCTCCTTCGACCACTCGCTGATCGACTGCTGCAGCTTGAGGTCCGTGCCCATCCAGTAGTTGACCGGATAGCCGTTGCCGCCCGGCAGGGCGATCAGCACGGGGAAGCCGCTGTTCCTGTACTTCGGGTCGTCGTACTGCTTGGGGGCCCAGACCCAGACCTTGCCCTTGAAGCCGGACTTCTTGCCGTCGAGCGTGACGACACCGATCTTGGTGCCGTCCTGGACGGTGCCGGCGACCTTGAAGTCGGCCTTCGGGCCGGTGGGCATGAGCGTGCCGGATTCGCCGGCGGAGCCGCCGCCGTTCCCCTGGCCGAAGCTCATGGAGTCGCCCTTGTCGGAGAACAGGCCGAAGGAACTGAGAACGGGCCAGGCGATGAGGCCGAGGGCGACGGCGATGACCGCCGCCACGGCGAGCCGGCGTTGGGGTGCAGTAGCCATGCGGCCAGGGTGGGCGTGCGGTGTAAGAGGGCTTCTAAGAAGCCCCGGCCCCGGGCCCCCTCAGATCCTCCCCAGCCGCCACAGCCGCCAGATCCCGGTCCCGTCCGACAGGTACTCCGCCCCCGAGATCGACGAATTCGTCAGCACGTAGTCCTTCTTCTGCCACAGCGGCACCATCGGCACGTCCTCCGCCACGATCTTCTGGATCTGCCGGAAGTCCTCCGTCACCCGGTTCCGCTGGTAGATCTGCCGCGCCTGCGCGATCAGCTTCTCCACCCGCGCGCTGGAGTAGCCCGAGTGCAGCGCGTTGTCCGCGCCGACCAGCGGAGTGGTGAACGTGTCCGGGTCCGGGAAGTCCGCCACCCAGCTGACGCAGTACGCGTCGTACGCACCCCGCGCGTACCCCTCCTGGAACTCCTGCCACCCCACCCGCTTCGGCGTCACCCGGAACAGGCCCGTGGCCTCCAACTGCCGTTTGACCGTCGCGGTTTCCTGGTCCGTCGCCGCGCCCTGCGAGTACGCCAGGCCGAAGCGGACCGGCACGGTCACCCCCGCCTCGCGCAGCAGTTCCCGCGCCCGCGTCGCGTCCGGCCTCGGGTAGGCGTCGTAGAACGAGGTCGCGTGGCCCGTGATGCCTTGCGGGACGAGGGAGTACAGCGGGTCCACCGTGCGCCGGTGGACGTCGCGGGCGATCGCCTCGCGGTCGATCACGGCCGCGATCGCCTGCCGGATCGCGGTCTCCTTCAGCGGTGCGCCGTCCCGCACGTTGAAGACGAGCGAGCGGATGTTCGGCGCCGTGGTCTCGACGACGCGGACACCCGAGTCCGTCGGCGAGATGCCGGCGATCTCCGCCGGCGGCATCTGGCGGCCGACGACCTCGACGGAACGTTCCTTCCAGGCCTCGTCCAGCGCGTCGGGGTCGGCGTAGTACCGGACCGCCACCGGGCCCCCGAGGCTCTTGACCGCGCCCGTGTAACGGGTGTTGGGCCGCAGCTCCGCCCTCTCCCCCGCCCGGTACGAGGCGAGGCCGTACGGGCCGGAGCCGTCGACCGTGTCGCCCTTGCGGAGCCGGTCCGCGGGGTAGCGGGTGCTGTCGACGATCGAGCCCGCGCCCGTGGCGATCTTCAGCGGGAACGTGGCGTCGGGCACCCGGAGTCGGAAGACGACCTCGGAGCCGTCGGCCCCCACCGACTCCAGCGTGTCCAGCAGCGAACCCGGCCCCTGGTCGGAGTGGATGCGCTTGATGCGGTCGAAGGAGAACTTCACGTCCTTCGCCGTCAGTTCGTCCCCGTTGGCGAACGTCAGGTGCGGGCGCAGCTCGCACGCGTAGGTGCGCAGGCCGTCGCCGCGGAAGCCACAGCTGCGGGCCGCGTCCGGCACGGGGGTGCTGGAGCCGGGGGCGAAGGTCAGCAGGGACTGGTAGACGTTGCCGAACAGCGCCCAGGAGCCCGCGTCGTAGGCGCCGGCCGGGTCGAGCGAGGTGACGCGGTCCGTCGTGCCGACCGCGAGCGGGCTGCGGTCCTCGCTCCCCGAGGCGAAGCCGCACCCTCCTGCGAGCAACGCCAACAACACCGGCACCACAGTGTTCCTGCGTACCGCAACCCCGACCCCACGCATCGCCGCGCCCCTCCCGCCCAGTGATGCGCATCACCGTAAACACGAGGGCGCACACGCGTCCGGGGAATCGGTCAAGTGATCACCAGGATTCCGCGCGTCCGCTATGCCGGGGTCCTGGCGCTATGACGGCTATGACGTACGCCGCAACGCGCGCACCCCACGCAACCCGATGACCCCTACAGCCGTCCCCAGAAGAAACGACGTGATCGCAAGCAGCAGGTGCACCCAGAAGTACGCGGTCGGGTCACCCGCACGGTCAAATGCGAGTCCGCTGGCGTCCTTCCACAGGTTCTTGACGAAAGTGATCCAGATGCACCAGCTCCAGGCCCCGAAGGCGAGCAGGAACCAGGACACGGGGCGAGTGAGCGTCAGAGGGGTTCGGGGAGCGGCATCCCCGGAAGAATTCACCATGGGTCCGAGTATGCGTTTCGCGTCCCGCACTCCTCCTATCGGGTCCTCGCCGGAGGACCGCCGTGAGGCGCCGTACCGGGTGGCGGGAGGGGGCGGTACGTTCACGATCGTGCCGACGACGACATCATTCCCCTCGCGGTCCGCCGCGATGCGCCGCGGGGGCGCGGCCCTGCTGGCCGCCTCCGCCTCGCTGCTGATCCCCCTGGCGACGGCCGCGCCCGCCCTCGCCGCCCCCGGGCCGGCGTCGCCGAGCGCGAGCGCCTCCCCCGGCGCGTCCCACGGCGCGACGGCACCCGACGGCAAGGCCAAGCCGCCGGGCAAGCCGGCCAAGGAGCCGCCCGCCCAGATGTCCACGGTGGGCGGCGAACTGCTGGGCAAGCCCGGCACCCAGGTGCAGCTCGGGCCGGGGGCGCCCCAGTTGCCCAAGGAGATCAGCGGCGACTCCTGGCTCGTCGCGGACGCCGAGTCCGGCGACATCCTGGCCGCGCACAACGCGCACTGGAAGCTGCCGCCGGCCTCCACGCTCAAGATGCTGTTCGCGGACACCGTGCTGCCGAAGTTCCCCAAGACCCAGAAGCACAAGGTGCTCCCCTCCGACCTGGCGGGCATGGGCGAGGGCAGCAGCCAGGTCGGCATCAAGGAGGACTCGACGTACACCGTCCACGACCTGTGGCTCGGTGTCTTCCTCCGCTCCGGCAACGACGCCGTGCACGCGCTCTCCGCGATGAACGGCGGCACCGCGAAGACCGTCCAGGACATGCAGGCGCACGCCGAGGACCTCCAGGCGCTCGACACCCACGTCGTCACGCCCGACGGCTACGACGCCGACGGCCAGGTCTCCAGCGCCTACGACCTCACCCTCTTCGCCCGCTCCGGGCTGCAGAACGCCGACTTCCGCGAGTACTGCTCGACCGTCTCCGCGCAGTTCCCCGGCGAGGAGAAGCCGGGCAAGAAGCGGGAGACCTTCGGCATCCAGAACACCAACCGCCTCCTCACCGGCGCCTCCGGCCTGCAGCCCTACAAGGGCATGGCGGGCGTCAAGAACGGGT
Organism: Streptoverticillium reticulum; assembly: GCF_047456005.1. Classification (NCBI taxonomy): domain Bacteria; kingdom Bacillati; phylum Actinomycetota; class Actinomycetes; order Kitasatosporales; family Streptomycetaceae; genus Streptomyces; species Streptoverticillium reticulum. Next base: position 3,373,954 of record NZ_CP179755.1, read on the forward strand.
CGACCACCAACGCCGGCAACACCTTCACCGGTGTCGCCCAGCACGACGGCAAGAAGCTGCTCGTCACGGTCATGAACCCGGACATCAAGGAGGCCAACGAGGTCTACAAGGAGACCCAGCGCCTCCTCGACTGGGGCTTCGAGGCCGCCGGCCACGTCAAGCCGGTCGGCACGCTCGTGGCGCCCAAGGGCGGGGCGGACACGTCGGGCGGCAAGGACGGCCGGGGCGGCGGCGCACAGGCGTCCGTCGCCGGCTCGTCCGACGACGGCATGTGGACGGCCCTGGGCCTCACGGGCGGCGCGCTGGCCGTCCTGGGCGTGGCGGGCTTCGTGGTGCACCGCCGCCACCCCTTGCCGGACCTGGTCCGGCGTCGACCGAAGGGCTGACCGAGCCCCGTCAAGAGCGCCCCGTCAGGGGCGCGGGGAACTGCGCGACCAGCCACGACGCGCCCGCAGTCGAGGTCCCCGGGGCTTCGCCCCGGACCCCTGGGGTGGTGCGTCGGCTGCAGGCCGTCGGTGGCTGAGCGCGCAGTTCCCCGCGCCCCTTACGGGGCGCCCCGCTACGGGGCGTCCCGTGTCGCCGTCCACGCCGCGCAAGCCAACGTCAGCTTCGCCGTGAAGCTGATCCACAGCAGCAGCGCGACCGGCGTCCCGAAGGCGCCGTACATGCTCCTGGCGGCCACCCCGCGCAGATAGCCGCTCAGCACGAGCTTGAGCACCTCGAAGCCGACGGCCCAGATGAGCGCGGCCACGGCGAGGCGGCGGCGGTCCGGATGCACGCCGGGCAGCCGCGAGAACACGTAGAGCATCAGCAGGAAGTCGGCCAGCACCGCCGCGCAGAACCCGGCGGCGGTGAGCAGGGCGCCGCCGCCCACCCCCGTGTGCTCAACGACCCAGCCGACGGCGGCGGTCGCGAAGGCGGAACAGCCGACGGACACCAGCGCGACCGCCCCCAGACCGAGCAGCACGGCCGCGTCCTTGAGCTTGAGCAGGACGACGTTCCCGGGGTCCTCCTCCAGCTCCCACACGGCCCGCAGGCACTCGCGCAGCTGGCCGACCCAGTTGATCCCGGTGAGCAGGAGCAGGGCTCCGGCGATCAGCCCGACGGTGCCGGCGTTGTTCGTGAGCGACCCGAGGTCGAGCCCGGGCACCTGCTCGGCGATCCGGTGCTGGAGTTTCTTGCTCTGCTCCTCGCTGAGCAGCGCGGCGGTGACGGCCGCGCCGACGGTGAGGAGCGGGAAGAGGGCCAGGAAGCTGCTGAAGGTGATGGTGGCGGCGAGCCGGTTCCACTTGACCCGGGTGAGGGTCTCGTAGGCGTGCCAGGCGTGGGTGCGGGTCAGCCGGGCGCAGGCGGGGCCGATGACGGGGAGCTGGGTGAGCCGGTCCATGCGGGCTCTTCTACCCGATTCAGGGCACCTGCGGTGCGGCTCCCGGAAGCAGTGAGCCGCCCTGCCGCGGCACGGCGGGCGTCACGGCCGGTGCGGATCCGCGAAACGGAAAGTCGCGCTCAAGGCGCCACACACCGTCCTCCCCCTGCTCGTACAGGGCGAAGCCCGCCGTCATCCACTCCGCCTCGTACGCGGCGAGCTCCGCGTACGCCCGGTCCATCGCCTCCTCGGCGATGCCGTGCGCCACGGTTACGTGCGGGTGGTACGGGAACTGCAGCTCCCGCGCGACGGGGCCCGACCCGTCGCGGATCCGCTTCTGCAGCCAGGCGCACGAGGACGAGCCCTCGACCACGTTGACGAAGACGACGGGCGACAGCGGGCGGAACGTGCCCGTCCCGGACAGCCGCATGCGGAAGGGCCGGCCCTGGGCGGCGACCCCGGCCAGGTGCTCCTCGATCGCGGGCAGCGACGACGCGTCGACCTCGGTGGGCGGCAGCAGGGTCACGTGCGTGGGAATGCCATGGGCGTGCGGGTCCCCGAAGCCCTCCCGGCGCTTTTGGAGAAAGCTGCCGTACGGCTCCGGGACCGCGATCGAAACGCCGAGCGTCACGGTTCCCATTGCGTTCTCCCTCCTGCTGCTCCTGTGCGCCTGTATGTGCCCGTGGTCAGTGTGGCGGCTGTGCCGGGTCCGCGGCCAGGTTCCCTGGTCCCGGGGGCCGGGGGACCATCGGCCTCAGTGCTTGGCGGGCAGGAAGCCCACCTTGTCGTAGGCCTGGGCGAGCGTCTCGGCCGCGACGGCGCGGGCCTTCTCCGCGCCCTTGGCCAGGATGGCGTCCAGGGTCTCCGGGTCGTCCAGGTACTCCTGCGTACGGGCGCGGAACGGGGTCACCCACTCCACCATCACCTCGGCGAGGTCGGTCTTGAGCGCACCGTAGCCCTTGCCCTGGTACTTCTCCTCCAGTTCCGCGATTCCGGTGCCCGTGAGCGTGGAGTAGATGGTGAGCAGGTTACTGACGCCCGGCTTGTGCTCGGGGTCGAAGCGGATCACGGTGTCCGTGTCGGTGACCGCGCTCTTGATCTTCTTCGCCGAGACCTTGGGCTCGTCGAGCAGGTTGATCAGGCCCTTGGTGGTGGAGGCCGACTTGCTCATCTTGGCCGTCGGGTCCTGCAGGTCGTAGATCTTCGCGGTCTCGCGGACGATGTGCGCGGACGGGATCTTGAAGGTCTGGCCGTAGGTGCCGTTGAAGCGCTCGGCGATGTCGCGGGTCAGCTCGACGTGCTGGCGCTGGTCCTCGCCGACCGGCACGGAGTCGGCCTGGTAGAGCAGGATGTCGGCGACCTGGAGGATCGGGTACGTGAACAGGCCGACGGTGGTGCGGTCGGCGCCCTGCTTGGCGGACTTGTCCTTGAACTGGGTCATGCGGGAGGCCTCGCCGAAGCCGGTGAGGCAGTTCATCACCCACGCGAGCTGCGCGTGCTCGGGGACGTGGCTCTGGATGAAGAGGGTGCAGCGCTCCGGGTCGAGCCCGGCGGCCAGCAGCTGGGCCGCGGCGATGCGGGTGTTGGCACGCAGCTCCATCGGGTTCTGCGGCACGGTGATCGCGTGCAGGTCGACGACCATATAGAAGGCGTCGTGGGTCTCCTGCAGAGCCACGTACTGGCGGACGGCACCGAGGTAGTTCCCGAGGTGGAACGAGCCTGCAGTGGGCTGGATACCGGACAGGGCGCGCGGACGATCAAGGGCCATGCACACATTCTCTCAGGTGCGGCGGCGGACTCGGGCCGACGGTTGAGCGACAGGGGTGTAGAAAAGGCGGCAGCAGCATGCACCGACCCGAACGGAGCACGTGTTGACGTCCACAGAACGCAGCATCGCCGCCGCCGAGGAGCACAGCGCGCACAACTACCACCCGCTGCCGGTCGTGGTGGCGACCGCGCAGGGCGCATGGATGACCGACGTCGAGGGCCGCCGCTATCTCGACATGCTGGCCGGCTACTCGGCCCTCAACTTCGGGCACGGCAACCGCCGTCTGATCGACGCGGCCAAGGCCCAGCTCGACCGCGTGACGCTCACCTCGCGGGCCTTCCACCACGACCGGTTCGCCGACTTCTGCGCCCAGCTGGCCGCGTTGTGCGGCATGGAGATGGTGCTCCCCATGAACACCGGTGCGGAGGCGGTCGAGACGGCCGTGAAGACCGCGCGCAAGTGGGGCTACCGGGTCAAGGGCGTGCCGGACGGCCGGGCGAAGATCGTCGTGGCGGACAACAACTTCCACGGGCGCACGACCACGATCGTCTCCTTCTCGACGGACCCGGAGGCGCGGGCCGACTTCGGCCCCTACACCCCCGGCTTCGAGATCGTCCCGTACGGCGACCTGGCGGCGCTGGAGGCCGCGGTCGACGAGCACACGGTGGCCGTGCTGCTGGAGCCGGTCCAGGGCGAGGCGGGGGTGCTGGTGCCGCCGCCGGGCTACCTGGCGGGGGTGCGCAGACTGACGGCCGAGCGGAACGTCCTCTTCATCGCGGACGAGATCCAGTCCGGCCTGGGCCGCACGGGAAAGACGTTCGCGTGCGAGCACGAGGGCGTCGTGCCCGACGTGTACGTGCTGGGCAAGGCGCTGGGCGGCGGCGTGGTGCCGGTCTCCGCGGTGGTCTCGTCGAAGGATGTCCTGGGCGTCTACCGGCCCGGCGAACACGGTTCCACCTTCGGGGGGAATCCGCTGGCGTGCGCGGTGGCCCTGGAGGTCATCGCCATCCTGCGCTCCGGCGAGTACCAGGACCGGGCGACGGAACTGGGCGACCACCTGCACCGCGAACTCAACCGCCTGACCGCCTCCGGCTCGGTGACCGCGGTCCGCGGCCGCGGCCTGTGGGCGGGCGTGGACATCGCCCCGTCGCACGGGACGGGACGGGAGGTCTCGGAACGGCTGATGGAGCGCCGGGTGCTGGTGAAGGACACCCACGGCTCGACGATCCGGATCGCACCGCCGCTGGTCATCTCCAAGGAGGACCTGGACTGGGGGCTGGAGCAACTGCGGGCGGTACTGGGCAGCTGACGGGTGACCCCACCTGTCCCGGTTCGTTCTCCTTGCGAAGCTTGTCTATTCGCGCCGAAGGAGAACTCCCCATGCGCCTCCGTTACGCACTGGCCCCCCTGGCCGCCGCCCTGTCCGTCGCCGCCGTCGCCCCGCTGGACGCGGCGGCGGCCGACGCCCCGGCCGCGCGGCCCATCGTCCCCGAGGCCGTGGCGCTGAACGCGCAGGCCGATCTGCCGAAGGCCTCCGACATCCGGGATCTCGACAAGGAGCTGACGGCGCCGGAGGCGGCCCCTGCGCCGCAGGCGGCGCCGCAAGCCGCCCCGCAGGCCAAGGCGCCTGCGGCCAAGCCCGCGGCCAAGAAGGCGCCGATGCCCTCGCCCGACGGGGGCGAGGAGGAGGGCGGACCGGAGCGCGCGCCCGACGCCGGGCCGCTGCAACCGGTTCTCGGGATGCTCGGCGGACTGCCCATCATCGGCGGACTGTTGGGCGGCCCCCACTAGGGTGCGGCAGCACCCCGCAGCACGTCGTCTGCGGGCGCGTCGTGGTCGATCGCGCAGTTCCCCGCGCCCCTGACGGGGCGCCCCTCCTTACGGGGCGATGATGTGCGGCACGAACCGCGCGTACCCGTCCGTGACCGGCCCCGCCGACTCGCGGATGCCCAGGCCGACCGGCTCGTCCTCCACCGTCCACGCGCCCAGCACCACACGGTTGCCGTCGAAGTCCGGCAGCGGTGCCAGCTCCTGGTAGCAGCAGGGTTCGTCCCGGACCACAAGGTCCGGGACGCCCGCCTCATGGAGCGTGACGCCCGCCCCCTCGCGCCCCAGCAGCGGCTTGGCCGCGTACCCCGTCGTACGGGCCAGCTCCCGCGGGCCGTCCAGATAGGCCGGCAGCAGGTTCGGGTGCCCCGGGAACAGCTCCCACAGCACCGCCAGCAGCGCCTTGTTGGACAGCAGCATCTTCCACGCCGGCTCGATCCACAGCGTCGAGCCCGTACCCCCGCCGTTGTCGAGCGTGTCCAGCACATGCGGACCGAACTCGTCCGTCGCCAGCCACTCCCACGGGTAGAGCTTGAAGCAGGCCCGTATGAACCGCAGCGACTTGTCCACGAAGCGGCCCGACAGCGGGTCCCAGCCGATGTCCTCCATCGAGATCGCCTCCGTCGCGAGGCCGGCCTGCCCGGCCGTCTCGCGCAGGTACGCGACCGTCATCAGGTCCTCGCCCAGCTCGTCCCCCGCCGAGTGCGCGAAGTGCACGGGCGCGCCCGGCGGCAGCAGCGGCGCCTGCCGCCGCCACGCGTCGACCAGCCGCTCGTGCAGCGAGTTCCACTGGTCGGTGCCCGGCACGTCCCCGAACCGGTCCTCCATCCAGAACCACTGCGCGCTCGCCGCCTCCACCAACGAGGTCGGGGTGTCCGCGTTGTACTCCAGCATCTTGGCGGGCGCACCCGTGCGCCCGTCGTAGTGCAGGTCGAACCGCCCGTAGAGGGACGGGAGTTCGTCACTGCGCTCCCACGCCTCCGCGACGAGCGCCGCCAGCCGCGGGTCCGTGATGCCGAGCTCCGCGAACCGCTCCTTCTCGACGATGTGGCCCGCCGCCTCCAGGCACATCCCGTGCAGCTCCGCCACCACCGCCTCCAGCGCCTCGACCTCCGGCAGCGTGAAGGAGTAGTACGCGCTCTCGTCCCAGTACGGCCGCAGCGAACCGTCCGGGTGCCGGCACAAGGGGTAGATCAGCCCCTGCTCCTCGACCGTCGCCTGCCAGTCCGGGCGCGGGGTGATGCGGTGGCGCTGCATCGCGCTCAGCCGCCCACGGAGTGGCTGCCCGAGCAGCCGAAACCGCCCCGGTTGACGGCCTGGCTCTTCGTGAACGTGCCGCGGTCCGCGTAGCCGCTGGAGCGGTCCGCCCCGTAGTACCAGCGCCCGGCGCCACCGCCGGCCCCGCCGCCGCCCTTGTTGTCCTTGCAGGCCTTGCTGTCCAGGACCTTGTAACCCTTGGACACGTCATAGCTGTTCGGGTCGACGCACCGCTTGTCCGGCTCGGACCCGCAGGAGGTCAGGGCCGTGGCCAGCAGACCCATTCCGCCGAGTATGACCGTGCTCGACCGCCAGCGGCGTGGTTGTCCTGCCTGTCCCATCTTTTCTCGCCCCCGTGTACTGAAGAGTGCGGCCCACCATAAACCCGCCCTCCGACACCCCTAGAGTCGGTCCCGTGATCCTCGGAATGTTCTGCGCACTCGGCACCGCCGTCTGCTTCGGCACCGCCTCCGTCCTCCAGGCCGTTGCCGCTCGCGCCACGGCCCCCGGCAGCGGGTCCGGCGTGGACGCCGTGCTGCTGATGCGGGTGGTACGGCAGTGGCGGTACGTGGCCGGGCTCGCGCTCGACGCGGTGGGCTTCGTGCTGGAGGTCGCCGCGCTGCGGCTGATCCCGATCTATGCGGTGGGCGCTGCGCTGGCTTCGAGTCTCGCGGTCACCGCGGTGACCGCTTCGCGGGTGCTGCGGACGCGCCTGAGCGGCATCGAGTGGGCCGCCGTGCTCACCGTGTGCGGCGGGCTCGGGCTGCTGGGCCTCGCCTCCGGTGCCGAGGGGCACGAGACGGGGTCCATGGCCCTGAAGGTGGGCACGCTGTGCGTGGGCTTCGCCGTGCTGGCCATCGGTGCCGCCGGGGGGCGCCTCCCCGGGCGGGCGCGGCCCGCCGTGCTCGGGCTCGGCGCGGGCGTCGGCTTCGGGGTGGTCGAGGTCGCGGTGCGGCTCGTCGACGACGTGTCGCCTGCGGCGGTGCTCACCAACCCTGCGGCTTATGCGGTGCTGGTGGGCGGCGGTTCGGCGTTCCTGCTGCTGACCTCTGCGCTACAGCGCGGTTCGGTGACGGCCGCCACGGCGGGGATGGTCATCGGCGAGACCCTCGGCCCCTCCCTGGTCGGCGTCATCTGGCTCGGCGACCGCACGCGGGAGGGGCTCGCGCCCATGGCCGTGGCGGGGTTCGTGCTGGCGGTGCTGGGTGCGTTGGCGCTGGCGCGTTTCGGGGAGGCGCCGACGGAAACGGTGCCTCTTTCAGAGGGTGCGGATGAACTTGGCCCAGGCGGCGTGCGGGAGGAGCAGGGCGGGGCCTGAGGGCCGTTTGCTGTCGCGGACGACGGTGACGGCTTCGCCGCCGGGTATGTTGTCGGCTATCTCCAGGCAGTCATCTTGCCCGTTGCTGTACGTCGACTTGCGCCACCTGGCGCTGCTCAGGTCGACTCGCTCGCTTTGCATGTGCCCAACTCCTCAATTGCCTTTTCGATCAACCTTGCTGACGCGGCCGGCGAGAGCGCTGCGGCATGGACAAGATCGTAACGATGGGAGTACCTCGCCACCGTTTTCCGGTCCCTTACCAGCTGCCCCGTGCTGTCGCCTTCGAGGTAGGCCAAGGTCGGAGCATTGTCGAAGGAGAACAATGTCAACGACCCGCCCAACACTGAGTGCGCACCGGCAGCGAACGGGAGAACTTGCACCTCGACGTTCGGTGCAGTGGATGCCTCCAGCACGTACACCAACTGCTCACGCATGACTGCCGGACCGCCGATCGGCCGCCTGACCACCGCCTCGTCCAGCACCGACCACAGCAGTGGCGGATCCTCCTTCGTGAGGACGCTTTTCCGGGCGAGCCGCGCGGCCACCTTCTCCTCGATCTCCTCCGGGGTGCACCACGGCTGTCCCACGCGCATCACCTCGCGAGCGTACGCCTCGGTCTGCAACAGGCCAGGCACGCAGTGAGCCAGGTACTTGTGAATGGCTGTGGCCTTGGCCTCGCACTCCAGGTGCTTACGCATCGAATCCGGGAACGGGAAACGCTTGATGTGCTGCCACAGGTCGTGCAGATCACCGTCCGCGCCGAGCAGCTTGTCCAGCCGACCGGACACGGTCTCGGTCGGCACTTCCTTCCCCAGCTCGTACTGGGCGATCCGACTGTGGGCGATGGGGACCTGGTCGCCCAGCTCCCTCTGCGTCCAGCCGGCCCGTACGCGCAGCTTGCGCAACTTGGCCCCGTACAAGGCCTCCAGGGACACCGACGGGTCAAGTTCCTTGGGTGCAGGCACCGTTCATGCCCCCAATTTTCGGGTCGAGGCGGCGAAAGCCGTTACCCCTGGTGAGCGTAGCCCCACGCCCCGACACTGAACCCCGGAACGGAGAACACACCCCACCACCGAGGTACCCCATGCCCACTTCCCCACACGTCCGCGCGGCCGCCGCCCAGGCGGCCCGCGACCTGCACGACGCGTTCCGCTCGCACGGTTGCAGCGTCGAGGTCGTACCGCAGCCGCCCGTGAACGGGCAGGTGTACCTGGCCATCTACGACCCGTTGAGCGGTACCGAGGCCCGACTGCTCACGGCGGCCCTGAAAGCGTACCGGCCGCCGCCCTGCGAAGAGTGCCGCGCGCACAAGCGCACGTGGGCGGAGGCGGTGCGAACCGCCAACAGCTCGGCCGCAACGGAGACGTTGCGGGCGATGGGCGTGCACCAGCGGCACGCCCACGTCTGAGGGCGCAAATCCGCCGCGTCAACGACCCGCCAACCTTTTGGCAACACCGGAGCGTGATGGTGGTCCTGCGCACTTCCGCGCACCGATTCGTCCGGCGGGCCACACGGCCCGTCGGATCCCCCAGGAGCACCACCATGAAGCTCACCGCTTTCAAGCGGCGGACCGCCCGTACGCTCGCCGTCCTCGGCGCCACCGCCGCAGCGGCCGGCCTCGTCGGCACCGGCCAGGCCTCGGCCGTCACCCCCCACAAGCTCACGCTGTGCAACAAGTCCGGCCCGGCGCCGTACGGAGCCGTCGGGGTTCAGGTACACCTCACGGACCGGCAGGTCTACACCAACGTGGTCCAGTCCGGCACGTGCAACACGATTGACCTGACCGGCAACGGTGGCGAGCACGGGAGCATCTGGGTCGTACCCCAGTGGCAGTGCGACACGTCCGTTCCGACCTGCTTCGGGTGGGCGCCGAAGGACGGGGAAACCAACGGTTTCCGCATCGGCATCTGGGACCCCAAGGGCACGGACATCACGCTCACCAGCCCCTACACGTACACCCAGAAGTAGCCCCGAGCACCTCGTATCTGGCCACGTCGTCGGCCGAACGCGCCCGGCACCGGCGCGCCTTGGCGACGCGCTGGGACGAGCGCAAGCTCAACACTGATCGCTCGATCTGGGCATTCCCCGCGCCGGCTGGCACGACTCCTGAAGATTCGGAAGGTGGGCCCGTACCCCCGTGACGGGTCCACCCGTCTCGGCAGACATCCGGCAGTCCAGCCCATGGCGGGCCGCAGGCCAAGCGGTTTCCCGGTTTCCTCAACCGACAGGCGACCGGGAAACCGTCGCCGGCCTGCGGAAACGCCGCCGCGGCTCAATATTGCCCTTGAGGGGCCCGGACCCCGCTGGGACGATCTTCACCGTGGACAACGGTGGCGGACTCCTGCGGAAACTACGGCGAGAGCGCGGAGTGTCGCTGGCCGGACTGTCCACTCTGGCCTTCTACAGCAAGGGTTATCTAAGCAAGGTCGAGAACGGCGACAAGCCGATGACGCTGGAACTGGCACGCGCCTGCGACCAGGCGCTCGGCACCGGCGGGACGCTGGAGCAACTCGTCCTCGGGCTTCAGGACGGCGGGGGTTGCCCGTACCGGGGACTGTCGGCGTTCGGGCCACAGGATGCCCGTTGGTTCTTCGGACGGGAACAGGCCACTGCGGGCCTTGTCGCCCAACTGACCAAACGCCTGGACGGATCCGGACCGCTGATGGTCGTTGCTCCGTCGGGAACGGGGAAGTCCTCGTTGTTACGAGCCGGGTTGATTCCCGCTCTGACGCGCGGGGTGCTCCCGGGGAACTGGGAGCCGTTGCTGCTGACGCCGGGCGAACACCCCGTCAAAGGGCTGCTGGCCCTGCTGGCGTCGGTGCCGGCCGATTCACCGCAGCGGTTCGCTGCCGCGGTACGCGATCTCCCCGGTCCCCGTCTCGCCCTGGTGGTGGACCAGTTCGAGGAACTGTTCACCCTGTGCCAGGACCACGCCGAACAGCGCACCTTCATCCAGCTGTTGCACGCGCTGACGTCCGGGCCGCCGCAGTCCGAAGGCCCGGCCTGTCTGGCCGTACTGGGCATCCGCGCCGACTTCTACGGGCACTGCCTGGCCCACCCGGAGCTTGTTGCCGCCCTGCGGCACGGTCACGTCCCCCTGGGGCCCATGGACGCGGCGCAGTTGCGCGAGGCCATCACGGGTCCGGCCGAGAGGGCGGGCCTGTCGGTGGAACCGGGGCTCGTGGAGCTCATGCTCCGGGACGCGGGCGGCACCGCCGCGCCGCGGGCGGGGGTGCTGCCTCTCCTCTCCCACGCCCTCCTGGCCACGTGGCAGCAGCGGACGGACACCACGCTGACCGTGGGGGGCTACCAGCTGACCGGAGGGATATCCGGGGCGGTGGCCACCACGGCCGAGCACGCCTACTCCGCACTGCCACCGGAACAGCAGCCTGTCGCACGCCGGTTGCTGCTGCACCTCGTCCATCTCAACGACACCGGCGTGACCGGACGCCGCGTGGAACGCAGCCGCCTGCTGGAACGGGACCCGGCGCCGGAAGCGGCGGCGGCCGTCCTCGACGCGTTCGCCCGGGCCCGTCTGCTGACGCTGGACGCGGATCACGTGGAGCTGGCGCACGAGGCCCTGCTCCACGCCTGGCCGCGGCTGCGCGCGTGGCTGGACGAGGACCGCGCGGGGCTCCGCATCCGGCAGTCGCTGCTGGAGGCGGCCGAGGCGTGGGAGCGTGAAGGCCGCGATGCGGGCCTGCTCTACCGGGGCACGCGGCTGGCCGTCGCCCGCGAGTGGGCCGCAGACCCGGTGAGCCGGGCCGCCCTGGGGCCTGCGGCATGGGCGTTCCTCGACGCCGGCATCGACCAGGAGAGCGCCGAACGCCGACGGGACCGCCACCAGGCCAGGCGGCTGCGCCAGTTGCTCGCCGGCCTCGCGGTGCTGCTGGCCCTGGCCCTGATCGCCACCGGGGTGGCGTACGGGCAGCGGGAGGCTGCGCTCGCCGCGCAGCGGGAGGCCCAGTCCCGCCAACTGGCCGCCCAGTCCGCCGCCTTGATCGACACCGACCCCGACCTGGCCTCCCTGCTGGCCGTCCAGGCCCACCGGATCAGCCCCACCGGCGAGGCCGTCAGCAGTCTCTATGCGGCCGCGGCGCTCCCGTTGCGCAACCGGCTCACCGGCCATACCTACGGGGTACCCGCGGTGAAGTTCAGTCCTGACGGCAAGACCCTCGCCACCGACGGCGAGGAGGGGAGCGTCCAGCTGTGGGACGCCACCACGGGAAAACACCGGAAGACCCTCGCCGACGGCCTCACCGAGTCGGTGGGCTCGGTGGAATTCAGCCCCGACGGCAGAACCCTCGCCATCACCAACCACGACGACACCGTGCGACTCTCGGATGTGACCACGGGCAGAACCCGGATCATCCGCACCGGTCACACCTATCCAGTGGCTTCGGTGGCGTTCAGTCCTGACGGCAAGACCATCGCCAGCGGCAGCTACGACGGCACCGTCCGGCTCAGCGACGTCATCACAGGCACGCACCGCGGCACCCTCACCGGCCACACCAGCACCGTGGCATCGATCGCCTTCAGCCCCGACGGTACGTCCCTCGCCAGCGGCAGCCATGACGACACCGTCCGCCTGTGGGACGTGGCCACCGGCACGACCCACCACGTCCTCTCCGGCCACACCGGCACCACGGCTTCGGTGACGTTCAGCCCCGACGGCAAGTCCCTCGCCAGCGGCAGCTACGACGGCACCGTCCGCATGTGGGACGTGGCCACCGGCACACCCCGCACCACTCTCACCGGCCACAACGGCACCGTGGCGTCGGCCGCCTTCAGCCCCGACGGCAAGACCCTCGCCACCAGCAGCAGCGACAAGACCATCCGCCTGTGGGACGTGGGCACCGGCACACTCCGCACCACCCTCACCGGCCATATCGCCCCGGTGGAATCGGTGGCGTTCAACCCCGACGGCAAGTCCCTCGCCAGCGGCAGCAGTGACGGCACGGTGCGCCTGTGGAACCTGACCGCGGGCACGACCCGCATCACCCTCACCGGCCACACCAGCACCGTGGGGTCGTCTGCCTTCAGCCCCGACGGCACGTCCCTCGCCACCGGCAGCTACGACGGCACCGTGCGCCTGTGGGACGTGGCCACGCGCAGAACCCGCGCCACTCTCACCGGCCACACCAGCGGCGTGACCTCGGTGGCGTTCAGCCCCGACGGCAAAACCCTCGCCACCGGCAGCGTCGACAAGACCGTACGGCTGTGGGACGTGGCCACCGGCACCACCCGCATCACCCTCACCGGCCACGCCGGCATCATGGCGTCGGTCGCCTTCAGCCCCGACGGCACCACCCTCGCCACCAGCAGCTACGACGGCACCGTACGGCTGTGGGACGTGGCCACGGGCGCAGCCCTCAACACCCTGACCGGCCAACCCGGTCCGGTGTCGCTGATGGCGTTCAGCCCCGACCTCAAGACCGTCGTCAGCAGCAGCGGCATCGGCCCCGTACGACTCTGGGACGTGGCCACGGGCAAGGTCCGCAAGGCTCTCGAAGGCCACACCACCCTGGTGACGTCGGCCGCCTTCAGCCCCGACGGCACCACACTCGCCACCGGCAGCAGCGACAACGGCAATTCCTACGCCATGGGCCCCGGTGACGACACCGTCCGCCTCTGGGACGTGGCCACCGGCAAGACCCGCAAGGTCCTCACCGGCCACACCAACACCGTGACCTCGGTGGCCTTCAGCCCCGACGGCAAGTCCCTGGCGAGCGGCAGCTACGACAAGACCGTACGGCTGTGGGACGTGGCCACCGGCAAGACCCGCAACGTCCTCACGGGCCACGTCACCCCGGTGGAATCGGTGGCCTTCGGCCCCGACGGCACCACGCTCGCCACCGGCGGCAGCGACGGCGCCACCCGGCTCTGGGACGTGTACCTCCCGGACACGAAGGAAGCCGGCCGGAGAATCTGTGCGGCCCTCCACCGGGACTTCACCGAGGCCGAACGGGATACGTACCTACGGGGAGAGGCGACGAAGCCGGTGTGCCCGGGCTCGGGGTGAGTGCGGGGGCACCACATCTTCATGGCGGGCGGCGTGGCGTGAAGATGTGGGCTGGCGGAACTGCCCCTACCGCACGTGCCGCAGGCTCTCCCGTGTCCTCAGCAGCAGGCCCAGGACCTCCTGTTCGGCCGCGCGGCCGATGCCCAGCAGGCGGTTGCAGTGCAGATGGACGTGGCTGCGCGCGATCTCGCCCGGCGAGTGCCACAGTTCGCCGCTCGCGGCCAGGTCCTGCAGGCGACGGGCGAGCGGCTCGATGGCCGTGCGCCTGCGGGCCAGGACGTCCGCCGCCTCCGCGCCGCCCGGCTGCGCCTTCGGCCAGCCGGGGTCGGTGAGCACGGCCCGCAGCTCGACCTGTCTCGCCCGGTAGTCGCGGCCGCCGGCCCGGCGGTCCGCGGACCGCTCGCGGTACCAGGCCAGGCGCTCCGCCTCGTCGAGGCCGAGGGCGGCGAGGAGGTCGTCGACGGTGCGGACGGCGAGCAGGGTGCGGTCCGGACCGGGGGCGAGGTGCAGCAGGTCGGCCACGGCCGTGCTGTCGACGCCGAACAGGGCCTCGGCCAGGGGCATGGCGGCGGGGCCGCCGTAGCGCTCCACCTCCCGGTCGTAGGTGTCGATGCAGAGTCGCCGGCAGCGCCCGTCCTCGATCAACGGGGCGGCCCAGGCGAAGAGTTGCGGGGCGAGTGCGGCGGCCAGTGTCCCGGGGTCGCCGTGCAGGCGGATCCTCAGGTGCGGGTCCGGGTCGGTGTAGCGCAGGAAGAACCAGTCCGTCGCCAGGCCGGCGGCGACGGCGTCGGTGCAGAAGGCGCGGACCGGGCCGGCGATCAGATCCTCCTCGGCCGCGGGCGGGCAGTACAGCTTTGCGAACAGCCAGTCGCTGCCGGGTGCCCGCAGCCGCCCGGTCACCGGGGGCCTGGTCCGGACGGTCTGCGGGCGGGCCTCCGGGGGGCGTGGTGCGGGGTGCGGCTGTGGGGTGCGGAGCACCAGCGGGACGACGAACTCGCTGATGCGGCAGCCGTCCGGGCCCGGGAGCCAGGCGTGTTCCGGGCCGGGGAGGGCTTCTTGGAGCAGGAGCGTGCCGCCTGCGGGCAGGCGTGCGGTCTCGGCGCGGAGCTGGTCGGCCTGGGCGGGGGCGTCGAGGTCGAGGAGGAGGCGGTTGTCGCCCGCGGCCAGGTACACGTGTCTCGGCACCTGCCAGCGGTCGCGCCAGGCCGCGATCGAATCGGCGTACTGCTCCGGCGACTTGGCCGGCAGCGCCCCGGTGTCGAGGCGCCACGTGGCCGGGGCCAGGACGGCGCGGCCGGCCTGCACCCGGGGCAGGAAGGGGAATCCGGCGGCCGGGCCCCAGTCGAAGGAGCTGAGCCGGCCGCGGCCGTCGCGGCTGACGTCGTCGAGGAAGCGGGCGACCGCCGGGGCGTGGCGGGTGTTGAGCATGTGCCCTGCGCAGGGCGTCACTTCGAGGTCCCGGGCCGGCCAGCGCAGCGTGAAGCGGTCGTCGTGCAGGCCGACCACCAGTTCCCGGACCGGGACGCGGCCCTCGGCGGGGCCGCCCGGCACCGTGCCCAGCGCCAGCTCGTGGTCGCGGACCGGCGGCCGGACCGCCACGTTGGCCGACCGCGCCCGCCGGGGCCGGTAGACGACTTCGGCCCACAGCCGGCCGGGGCACACGGCGGCCTCGGCGGCGGCCGCGGCCCGCAGCGCGGCCTCGGCGTCGGGGCCGAGCAGATCGGCGAAGCGGCCCAGGTTCCGCCCGGCGGCCGGGCCGCCGAGGTTGGGGCCGACGACCACTGTGAAGTCGCCCGCGTCCACCGCTTCGGCGGAGGCGGCCAGTACGAAGACGGAGAGGTCGAGCGAAATCGGTGCCGTGGCCGGGGCCGGTGTCCAGGTCTCCAGCCGGGACAGGGTCTCCGCGTCCAGCTCGACGGCCGTCCGGTGGTCCCGGAGGGCTTCCAGCGCGAGGTTCTGGAGGGTCCGGGAGCGGATCTGCTGACGGTGTCCGCCGGGACCACTGCCGTGGACGTGCCCGGGCGGCCCGAGGCCGGTCTCCGGGTCGAGCAGTTCCAGGAGCGGCACCTCGCGGCCGGGTCCGTAACGGGCGCGGAACGCCTGCCGGTAGGCGTCCAGCCCGCCGGCTCCGGGGGCGGGCGACAGCCGCAGCAGCAGTTCGGCGGCCCGCGCCGCCTCGGCCGCGACGGCCCGGCCGACGTGCCGGGCCGCGAGGGGCACCGCCATGTCGACCTGCACGGGGTGTGCGGCGGCGTCGGCGGGCACGGCGGGCTGCGCGGAACGGGCCCGGGCGGCCAGCTCCGGGTATCCGGCCGCCCCCTCCTCGGCGGGCAGCCGGTCCCATGTGCTCATCTCCTCCAGGAGTGCGAGGAGTTGCTCCGCGTCGGCGCGGGCCGCGGGGATGCCGGCGAGCCGCTGCGCCATGTGCCGGGCCGGGTCGCGCGTGGTCAACGGCGGCCGCAGGTCGGTCAGCAGGACCGTGTGCTCCCACAACTGCTCCAGCAGCCGCCCGGCCTTGGCCGGGGTCGCCCCGGGGGTGCCGACGGCCAGCTCGTCGAGGAGGCGCGCGTAGGGCACGGAGGTACGGGCCAGCTCCAGCGCCCGGCGGACGGGGCCGGTGGCGCGGAGCGAGACGGGGACGGCAGGGGCGCCGCCGCCCGGCTCCGGTTCGGCCAGGAACACCCGGCCGCCCCGGACCAGCGCGGTGGGGTTGGCGTACCAGCGCAGGCCGGCCCGTACGTCCGGGCGGAGTTCGAGGGCGGCGGCCACGGCCGTCAGCCAGCCCATGTCCGGCCGGGCGCGGGTGCGCGGCTCCCCGGGGGCCACCGCGAGGTCCGTGCGGTCGCCCCAGTGTCCGAGGGCGGCACCGGCGAACATCCCGTACGGCGTGGGGCGGGTGGACATCCGGATCAGATAGCGCAGCAGCTTGCCGGACAGCCGTCGCTGCGCATGCCCGTCGCGGGGCGGCCGTTCCAGTGCGCGCGCAAGGTCACCGCCGCCGACGGCGAGGGCGCGGCGCACCCGGGGGTCGGCGGGCAGCAGGCCGCCGGGGAGGGTGTCCGCGGGCCATTCGTCCCCGTACCCGGCCAGGGCGAGGTACTCCGCGACGGGGAGCAGGGGCGTGCGCACCATGAGCCAGTCGAGGGGGCGGTACAGCGGACCGCTCGTGCGGCTCATGACAGCAGGAACAGCCGGTCCCATGCGGGTGGGACGTCGGTGGCGGCGGCGAGCAGGGCCAGCGCGACCCCGGGTGCGCCGTCGAGCAGTCCCGGCTGGTCCACGCGGGTCCCTCCCGGTTCGATGCTGCAGTAGCCCAGCGGGCGTTCGGGTGCGTACATCTCCAGCAGTTGCTCGGTGAGTTCGGTGGCGGCGTGGACGAACAGGGGGTCCGCGGTGTCGTGGGCGAAGCGCAGGGTGACCTGGAGCAGGCCCGCCACTCCGTGGCAGAAGGAGGGCGAGGGAATGCCGCGGTGCTCGCGCGGGCGCCGGAAGACGGCGGCCATGGCCTCCACGGCCAGCGAGCACAGCCGGCCGTCGCCCAGCGCCCGGCCGGCCAGCCACAGGGCGCGGGCGAGGCCCGGGGCGCCGTAGCACCAGGCGCTGCGGGCGGGCGTGGCGTCCGGTGCCGTGCCGGAGGCGTCCGGCAGGGCGACGGCGGACGGCCAGTTCGGCCCCCACGCGTCGTCGCAGCGCTGTGCCGTGAGCCAGTCGGCGACGGACCGGACCGCTTCCCGCTGGCCGTCGACGGCCACGCCCGCGCTCAGCGCGAGGGCCATCAGGGCCAGCGGGCCGGGAATGCCGTGTGCCAGGCCGCAGTTGAGGTTGCCGCCGGGGAACTGGCGGGCCATCGACGGATCGGCCATGACCGCGGGCGGGGTGTGCCAGTGCGGGAGGCCGTCGTGCTCGCCGCACAGGGCGACCAGTCCGGCGAGCACGGCGCGCAGTGCTTCGGCCGCCGCCGGTTCGTCGCGGCGGCCGAGGAGGCAGGCGCCGGTCCCGGCCAGTCCGGAGATGGCGTCGAAGACCCCGACCGAGCAGCCCGGTGCGGCTCCGGCCGCCGCACGGCCGCGCCGGACCGCCTCGGGGAGCAGCCGGCGGTCGAGCTCGCCGCGCAGCCGCCGGTAGCGGGTGCCGTCGTCGGAGAGGAACCAGGCCGCGAACGCCAGGCCGCCGAGCCCGCCGAACAGGCTGGGCGGCAGCCGTCCGGCCTGCTCGGCACCGCGGGCGGCGGATGCCAGGTAGCCGTGGGCCGCGCGGTCCCAACCGCGGCCCGGTGCGCAGGAGTTCAGGTGTCCGCAGAACAGGGCGAGACCGGTGTCGCCCTGCGCCACGTCATGCGGGCGCCAGCGCACCGCGGCGGGGAGCGTGGTCTGGCGGGCCGCCGCCTCGGCGCAGGCCCGTACCCGCTCCGTGTCGCGCAGCCGTTCCGCCACGTCCTCGCCGGCCGAGGCCGCCGACCGTGCCGTCGCGCCGGACAGCACCGCTGTCCATCTCTTGCTCCCGGCGTCCTCGCCGCCGGTGCTCCGCGTTTCGGCCATGCGTCAGTCCGTGCACGCGTGAATGTTGCACGTGTCGCAGGTGTGGCAGGTCGCTCCGCCGCAGTCGGTCCGGCACGTGCTGCAGGTCGCCTGGCCGCAGGCGGTGTCGCAGGTCTGGCACGTCGCCGCGCAGGTGGCCGCGCAGGTGTTGACGCAAGTGCCCGCGCAGGTGGCCTCGTTGCACGTGCCGTGGCACGTGTCGCACGTCGCACCGTCGCAGGTGCGGAGGCAGGTCGCGTGTCCGCAGGTGTCGTCTTCGCAGGTGGCCTGGCAGGTGGCGTCGCCGCAGGTGTCGAGGCAGGTGGGGCCGTCGCAGGTGTCGCAGGTGACGCCCCCGTCGGAGGGCGGGATCTGCGGTGCGGATGCCGGGCCTTCCGGCCCGCCGAGACGGATGTCGAGATCGAACTCGTCGTCCCTGCCCGGGTCGTCGGTGCCGTCTGTGCCGTTGGTGACCATGCCCCGTCGCCTCCCCCACGGGGCCCCCGATGCCCCTTAGCCGAGAGGGTCCTGGCTTTTCAAGATTCATGGAAGGTCCTTGACCGGACTTCACACGAATTGGCTACACGAATTGGCTAACGGGGCAGGGAACGGAGCAGCTCCCCGAACTCGGCTATCAGACGGGCCGTCGCGGCCTCCGCCGCCTGGGACCTGGCGGCGAGGTGGAGGAAGCCGTGGACGAGGCCGGGGAACACGTGCTTGTCCACCACCACGTCGGCGGCCAGCAGGGCGTCCGCGTAGGCCAGGCCCTCGTCCCGCAGGGGATCGAACTCGGCGCAGCCGATCACCGCGGGCGGCAGGCCCTCGTGGCTGTCGGCGAGGAGCGGGGAGGCGGGGGCGCCGGCGGCGGCGGCCGGGATCTCGGAGAGGTAGAAGTCCTTGAACCGGTCTATCCCGGCCCTGGTCAGAACGTAACCGGTGGCGTGCTCGGTGAGGGACCGGTGGTGGCGCTCGTCGCTGAGGTCGGTGCCGGGGTAGGCGAGGAACTGGGCGGCCAGCGGGCGCCCTTCGTCGCGGAAGGCGAGGGCGACCCCGGCGGCCAGGCTGCCGCCGGCGCTGTCGCCCGCGACGGCCAGGCTGCCGCCGCCGTAGTCGGCGATGTGGTCGCCGACGTGGCTCGTCACCGCGACGCAGTCGTCGAAGCCGGCGGGGAAGGGGAACTCCGGGGCGAGCCGGTAGGCCACGGCGACCACGACCGCGGCCAGGTCGCGGCAGAGGCGGCGGCAGATGCCGTCGTGGGTGTCGAGGTCGCCGGTGACGAAGCCGCCGCCGTGGAAGTAGACGACGGTGGGCACGGCCCCTTCGCCCGCCGGTTCGTCCTCCGGGCGGTAGATCCGTACCGGCACTCCGGTGATCCGGTCGTCGGTGACCGCGCCGACCTCGATCGGCGGGCCGGTCGAGAGGGCGAGCGAGAAGGCGCGGGTGGCTTCCCGCATCTCGGCGACCGTGGGTGGTTCGGCGGGCTCCGGCACGTCGAGTCCGAGTTCCTTGAGCAGGGCGGCTATCTCCGGGTCCAAGGCCATGGGCCCAGGATGCCGCGGGAGCGCGGCGGGTGCACCCGGGCCGAGTACCCTTTGGCGGTGACCGAGAACCTCCCCCCGTGCCCGCAATGCTCCAGCGCCTACACCTACGAGATGGGCGCACTGCTCGTCTGCCCCGAATGCGCCCACGAGTGGACGCCCGCGTCCGCCGACGCCCCGGGCGGCGCCGAGGACGGGGTGATCAGGGATGCGGTCGGCAATGTGCTCGCCGACGGTGACACGGTCACGGTGGTCAAGACCCTGAAGGTCAAGGGCAGCCCGTCCGGGATCAAGGCCGGTACCAAGGTGCGCAACATCCGCCTCGTGGACGGCGTGGACGGCCACGACATCGACTGCAAGATCGACGGGTTCGGCTCGATGCAGCTGAAGTCGAGCGTGGTGAAGAAGGCGTAGCGCTGCGCGGGCGGTGCCCGCATGCAACAGACCCGCGCCCCTGTCCTACGGGGCGCGGGTCTCGCTTATCGCGCCGTTTCCTTCTCGTACGCCCGGACGACCTCGTCCGTCGGCCCGTCCATCAGCAGCTCGCCGCGTTCCAGCCACAGCACCCGGTCGCAGGTGTCACGGATGGAGTTGTTGTTGTGGCTGACCAGGAAGACCGTGCCCGCTTCCTTCCTCAGCTCGCGGATCCGTTCCTCCGAGCGCTTCTGGAAGGCGCGGTCGCCGGTGGCGAGGGCCTCGTCGATCATCAGGACGTCGTGGTCCTTGGCCGCGGCGATCGAAAAGCGCAGGCGGGCGGCCATGCCGGAGGAGTAGGTGCGCATCGGAAGGGTGATGAAGTCGCCCTTCTCGTTAATGCCGGAGAAGTCGACGATCGACTGGTAGCGCTCGCGGATCTGCTCGCGCGTCATGCCCATCGCCAGACCGCCGAGCATCACGTTCTTCTCACCGGTCAGATCGCTCATCAGGGCGGCGTTGACGCCCAGCAGCGAGGGCTGGCCGTCGGTGTAGACCTTGCCGCTCTCCGTCGGCAGCAGACCCGCGATCGCCTTCAGCAGCGTCGACTTGCCCGAACCGTTCGAACCGATCAGACCGATCGCCTGCCCGCGGTAGGCCGTGAAGCTCACGCCCTTGACCGCATGGACCTTGCGCACGCCCGTGCCGGGCCGGCGCTTGATGATGCGGTTCAGCGCCGCGGTCGCACTCCCGCGGCCGGTGTCCGCGCCGTAGACGCGGTACACGATGTGCACGTCATCGGCGATGACGGTGGGAATCATCTCGTCAGCCACGGCCGTAACGCTCCTCAGCCTTCCAGAAGTACACGAAACCACCGATCCCGACGGCCAGGGCCCAGCCGACCGCCAGCGGCCACACATGATGCGGCAGCGGCGACGTCTTCAAGTGGCCCATGAGCGCGTAACGCATCAGGTCGATGTAGACCGCGGCCGGATTCGCACTCATCACATCGATCAGCCACGGGGCGGCGTGCGCCCTCTTGAGGTTGTAGACCAGCGGGTACATCACACCGGACGCATACAGCCACGTCCGCATGATGAACGGCAGCAACTGCGCCAGGTCCGGCGTCTTGCTGCCCATCCGCGCCAGGACCAACGCCAGGCCCGTGTTGAAGACGAACTGCAGCATCAGGACAGGGATGACCAGCAGCCACGACGCCTTGGGCATGTGACCGCAGCTGATCAGGACCACGAAGAGGACGAGCATCGAGTACAGCAGCTGCTGGAGCTGCTGCAGCGCGAAGGAGACCGGCAGCGCCGCCCGCGGGAAGTGCAGCGCCCGCACCAGGCCCAGGTTCCCCGAGATCGCCCGCACGCCTGCCATCGCCGAGCTCTGCGTGAACGTGAAGACGAACACACCCGTCACCAGGAACGGGACGTAGGTCTCCGTGTTCATCCCTCTCCGGGTGTTCATCAGCACACCGAAGATGAAGAAGTACACGAGGGCGTTCAGCAGGGGCGTGGCCACCTGCCAGACCTGGCCCAGCTTGGCCTGGGTGTACTGGGCGGTCAGCTTGGCGCTGGAGAAGGCGGCGATGAAGTGCCGCCGGCCCCACAGCTGCCGCACGTACTCCCCGAGCGGGGGCCGGGCTCCGCTGACGGACAGGCCGTACTTCTCGGCCAGCTCGGCGGCGTTGCCCTGCGCCGGGGCCCAGTCACGGGGGGCGGGGATGGTGTCGGTCACCTGGACGCTTTCGTCGGTCTTGATCGGATGCGCACCGTGTCGCTGTGCGCACACACCACGACGGAACGGGATCGTTCCATGGCGTTGGTGGGCCCACGCTAGGACACGGAACGGCTGGAACGCAACCGTTCCGTCGTCACGGTAGGCTCGGGTCCATGGAGAACGAGCCCCCGTCCCCCCGACCGCGCCGCACCCCCGCCGGCGCCGCCGTGCTGCGCGAGGAGGTCACGGACGCGATCCGCGCCGCCGTCTTCGAGGAGCTGGCCGCCGTCGGCTACGGACGGCTGTCGATCGAGCGCGTGGCGCGCCGGGCGGGCGTGGGCAAGGCGGCCATCTACCGGCGCTGGCCGTCGAAGCTGCCGATCGTGCTGGACGTGGTGTCGGCCCTGGCGGTCCAGGGGCTGCCCACGCCGGACACGGGCGCGCTGCACGGCGACGTCCGGGCCCTGCTGGAGCTGACGTCGCGGGTGATGCGGCACCCGATGGTCGCGCAGATCATCCCGGACCTGATGGCCGAGGCGGCCCGCAACGCGGAGATCGCCCAGGCGGTGCAGGCGGCGATCCGCGACTCGCAGCGCACGATCGCGGAAGCCGTGATCCGCAACGCGGTCGCCCGCGGGGAACTCCCCGCGGACGCGGACATCGACCTGGCGGTCGACCTGGCGAGCGGCCCGCTGTACTGGCGCCTGGTGATGGGCCGCTCACCACTGCCGAAGGGCTACCTGGACTCGCTGACGACGGCGATCACAACGGCGCTGGGGGCGAAGGCCTGACGAGGCCGGGAACCGAGGAGGCCCTCGCGGGCGTGTACAACACCCTCTGAGCCCGTGCGCCGCGCACGCTACCGTAGGCGCGTGGAGAACACCGTGGGACTGGAGATCGCCGACGCGCTGGGGCTGCTGCTCCGGCGCTCGGCACGCGCACACCTGTACCGGGATCTGACAGTGGAGATCGCCGAGGGGCTGGACGAGCTGACGTACCCCGTCCTCAGCGGCCTGGCCAGGACGGGGCCGCGCAGCGCGGCGGACCTGGCCCCGGAGGTGGGACTCGACCGCTCCGGAGTGACCCGCCGCGCCTCGCAGCTGGAGTCCGCGGGGCTGGTGCGCCGGGAGCCCGACCCCGCCGACCGCCGCGCGTCCCTGCTGCTGCTGACGGACGCGGGCGAACGGGCCGTGGCCGCCACGCGCTCGCGCCTGGCGGCCAGGATCACCGCCTCACTGAACTCCTGGCCACCCGAGGAGGCCCGGGCCTTCGCCCGCCAGCTGCACCGGTTCACCACCGAAGGGCCCTTCGGGCAGGCGCCTGCCGGCTCCTGACCGGCACGGAGCGGTAAGCGTGTGCGGCGCACGCTTATTGGGATACCAGTCCGGAGGTCGGCTTCCATGCACCGCACCGACATCGCCACCGCAATGACCGACCTGCTCTTCACCCCCGGCCTGCGCCGCGCCGGATTGCGGCCATCGCCGGTGACCGCGCCGGAGGGAGCCCGAGGCGGGGCACCCTGGAGCAGGTGCCCCGATGGCGGGACCTCGTGAAGGGGGGCGCTCTTGAAGCGCCGACGGGGGCTTCACACAGCCATGGAGGGCGTCAACCACCTTTCCCCAAAGGGTGCTTGAGCGTCAGCGTGCAGCCGCCTCGCACACCCGCGGCGCCGTCTCGTTGATCCCCAGCAGGCGGAAGTAGTTCTGCCCCAGCGCGATGTCGCGGAACGCCTCGTCACCCAGTGCCTTGTTGATGCGGCTGGTGACCTCCAGCTCCTCCTCGTAGACCTTGTAGTCCTTGTTGGCCGACGCCACGAAGTCCGTCCCGGGGATCGCCCGTGTCGGGTGGCGGTCGAGGAATGCCGCATATTTCGCCCGCACGCCCGGCTTGCTGAAGTACGCGTCCTCCAGCACCCGCCAGCTCAAGTCCACCGTCAGGTTGTGGTGTTCGCCGAGCATCCGCTCCATGAGGCGGATGTGGCGGTCCGGGTCCATCTTCGTCAGTTCCTTCGACAGGCCCATGTGCGCCCACACGATCTTGTTGTGCGGGTAGCGGCGGAGGACCTCCTCCATCAGCGGGAGGTATTTCGTCGGCTCCGCGTCGCTCCCCAGGTCCGAATGGAGCGTGATCGGGATGCCGCGTTCACGGAGCACCTTCATGAAGGGGGCCCAGTGCTTGATGTTCTCTGTCGTCGTCGCCTTGTGGTGGTTCGGGAACAGGGCCTGTTTGACGACGTTCACCTCGCCCGCCCAGCGGAACACCCCGGGGAACTCCTTGTCGTACAAGGCGATTCCGGCCGGGATCGTCTCCGGCTTCGCCAGGTCCATGAAGGTCATGGAGACCGCGAGTTCGGGGTCCTCCGGCTTCGTCTCCAGCCAGTTCTCGGCGTTGACGAAGTCGTTCTTCATGCTCGGCACCACGGGGGTGCCGGGGCAGTCCAGGTAGTACGTACAGCTGGAGTTCACCGGGAGCGTCTGCCCGATGCCGTACATGCTGGCGTGCTGCACACCGGTCTTGCGCAGGTAGCCGGTGAGTTCGTCGAAGGGGATCGCCTTGCCGCCGAACGGGCGGAAGTGGAGGTGGCTGTCGACCTTCGAGGTGTACGGCTCCTTCGCCCGGTCGAAGCAGCCGTGGTCCGCCGCCGCCAAAGCCTGCCCGGCACCGGCCGGGGAGGCGACGACGGCCACCGCCGCCGTCAGGGCCGCGCCGGCCAGGCCGAGTCTTCTGCCGATCCGTAACTTCATCGACGTTCCAGAGCTGTTGATGGTGACCTCCCGTGGTCGGCTCGGTGTGATCCTGTGACGGGCGTGATGACTACCCATTCCGCCTTTACCGAACCTCCGCCACGGCGCGGCCCCCGTGGCCGGTACTCGGTCGCCCCGGATGGATGGCGGGGGAACATGTCGCCGGTGCGGACGAAGCACAGGGATATGGATACGGAAGGTAGACAGCGTGGGTGACGAGCTCCGTCAAATTTTCGACTTCATCGCCTTTTCCGCCCGGCTCCGGGAGGTCGAGCGGCACAACAACGCCACCCCGAAGCGGAAGGAGAGCGTGGCCGAGCACTCCTGGCACCTGGCCCTGGTCTGCTGGGTCCTGCACCGCGAGTTCGAGCGGGAGTGCGGGCACACGCTGGACCTGGAGAAGATGCTCAAGATGTGCCTCATGCACGACCTCGTGGAGATCGAGGCGGGCGACCCCTCGGCCTGGCGCACCCAGGACAGCACCCGGCGCCGGGAGGAGAAGGCCCGCGTCGAGGAGGAGGTCGCTCAGCGCCGGTACGGGGCGCTGCCCGGCGAACTGGGCGCCGAGTTCCTGGCGGTGTGGCGCGAGCACGAGGAGGGCGTCACGCCCGAGGCCCGGCTCGTGCGGGGCGCTGGACCGGCTCCAGCTGCCCCGGCTGCAGGTGAGCGGGACCCTCATCGCCCTGTACGAGGAGGTCAGGGCCGCCGCGGTCGACCGGGGGCTGCTCAGGCCTCCGTCAGGTCCTTGCGGAGCACCGCCTTGCGGTGGCTGAACGTCTCCATCGAGTACCGGCCGTGGTAGCTGCCCATGCCGCTCTCGCCGACGCCGCCGAACGGGAGGTCGGAGACCGTGAGATGGGCCAGCGGGAGGCCGAACCCGAGGCCGCCGGAGGAGGTTTCGGAGGCCAGGCGCTCGCGCGTCGCCTCCGACTCCGTGAACGCGTACAGCGCCAGCGGCTTCTCGCGGTCGTTGACGAAGGCCACGGCCTCGTCGAGGCCCTCGACGGTGATGATCGGGAGGATCGGGCCGAAGATCTCCTCCTGCATCACAGGGGCGTCCGGGGCGACGTCCGCCAGGACCGTCGGGGCGATGTACTTCGCCGCACGGTCGTGGCCGCCGCCCGTCACCACGCGGCCGGAGCCGAGCAGGGCGGCGAGCCGGTCGAAGTGGCGCTCGTTGACGATGCGCCCGTAGGTGCCGGACGCGGCCGGGTCGGCGCCGTACAGCCCCTCCACCGCCCGGGCCAGGGCGGGTTCCAGGGCGCGGGCCGTCTCCGGGTCGGTCAGGACGTAGTCGGGGGCCACGCACGTCTGGCCGGCGTTGAGGAACTTGCCGGCGGCGAGGCGGGCGGCGACCGCCGTGACGTCCGTTCCGCGGTCGACGAACACCGGGGACTTTCCGCCCAGTTCGAGCGTGACCGGGGTGAGGTGCTTGGCCGCCGCCGTCATGACGATGCGGCCGACGACGGCGTTGCCGGTGTAGAAGATGTGGTCGAAGCGCTCGGCCAGCAGGGCCGTCGTCTCCGGGACGCCACCCTCGACGACGGCGACCGCCTCGGTGTCGAGGTACTGCGGCAGCAGACGGGCGAGCGCGGCGGAGGTGGCCGGGGCCAGTTCGCTCGGCTTGGCCACCACCGCGTTGCCCGCGGCCAGCGCGCCCACCATGGGCGAGAGCAGGAGCTGCGCGGGGTAGTTCCAGGGGGCGATCACCAGGACCACGCCCAGCGGGTCGTACTGCGTCCAGGCCGTGGCCCCGCCCAAGTGGGCGGGAACCGGGGCCGGTTCGGGGCGGAGCCACGCGTCGAGGTGCGCGAGGGTGTGGTCGATCTCGCGGACCGTGAAGTCGATCTCGGTGCGGCGGGCCTCGTACTCGCTCTTGCCGAGGTCGGCGTGGAGGGCGGCGAGGAGGGCCGCGTCCTGCTCGGTGAGCATCGCGCGCAGGCGGCGCAGCTGTTCGGTGCGCCAGGCGGCGGGCTTGGTGCGGCCGGTGCGGAACGTGGCGCGCAGGCGGGCCAGGACCTCGGCAGGGGTGTCGGGGGTGTTCGGGGTGGTCATGATGTCTCGTCTCACGGTTGGTCGATGGGTCAGGCGGTCGCCGGTGCCGCGAGGTGCCGCCTCGCCGCCCACCGAGTCTCCGCCCGGGCCGCCGCGGCGAGCAGCACCGCCCCGCCGAGCAGCCACAGGACCAGGGACAGAACGCGGCCGTCCAGGCCGGCGCCGCCGTCGAAGTAGAGGAGGCTGCGGGCGCCCTCGACGAAGCCCGCGCCGTTCCAGAAGGCGTGCAGCGAGCCGAAGAAGCCGTTCTGCAGCTCGGGGCGGAAGACCCCGCCGGACGTGGTGAAGTTGAGCATCACGAACAGCACCATCATCGTCAGCGTCGTCCAGCGCTTGAGGAAGGTGTGCAGGCCGATGCCGATGGTGACGACGCCCGCGGAGTAGAGCCAGGCCATGCCCCACACGGCCGTGTAGTCGTGGTCGACGACGTGGAAGACCGGCCCGGCGAGGGCGATGCCGATGACGCTCACGACGAGCGAGGTGACGAGCCCGACGGCCGCCCGCATCCACAGCCCGAGCCCGGCCCCCGCGGCGCCGATGGCGGCGACGCTGCCGTACGAGCCGATGCTGAGCGCGACGAGCAGGAAGAAGATGCCCTGGCCGGTCGGGTCGCCCTTGGCGAGCCCGGTGAGGTCGGTGACCTTCAGCGGCACGCCCTGCTGGTCCGCGACCGTGCGGAAGACGGTGGTCGCGGCGACGGCGGTGGTGTCGGAGTTGGCCTTGGCGACCAGCGCCTCGGGGTGCGTGGCGCTGGGGACGTACGCGCCGGCCAGGTCGCGGTCCTTCAGCTGCGCGACGGCGGCGTCACGGTCGGCGACGGTGGTGACGTCGAGCGCGTCGCCCGCCTTGTCCTTGATCGTCTGGGCGAGCACCTGCGCTCTGGCCGAGCTGCCCACGACCGCGACCTTCATGCCGTGCGGCTCGGGCTGGTGGAAGGCACCGAGGTAGGCCAGGCCCATGCCGAGGCACATGAGGAGCGGGGTCAGCAGGTGCACGGTGACGTGCTTGAGGTGGTGGCGCGGCCCGTGGGCGGCGTGTGCGGTCATGGGAGGAACGCTCCTCGGTTGGCAAATACAACTAACTCAGATGTATTATGCAACTGATTTGGAGGACGATGCCATGCCCGACCGCGATGTGACCCTCGGCACCATCCAGCGCGAACTCACCGCCTTCGCCCGGCGGGCGCGGCACAAGGCCGCCCAGATCCATCCGGATCTCTCGCTGGTGACCTACAGCATGCTCGACCACATGCAGGCGAGCGGCGGCTGCCGTGGCATCGACCTCGCCGAGCACTTCCTGCTCGACAAGTCGACGGTCAGCCGGCAGACCGCCGTGCTGGAACGCCTCGGGCTGATCGTTCGCGAGGTCGATCCGGGGGACCGCCGGGGGCAGATCCTCCGGCCGTCGGCGGCCGGGCTGCGGTTGCTGGAGGAGGCGCACCGGCAGCGGCGGGAGACGTTCGAGGAACGTCTCGCCGACTGGGGGGACGAGGACCTGGAACGCTTCGCCGGGTACCTCCGGCGGTACAACGCGGCGGGGTAGCGCCCGTTGCCGGGCGCCCCGTCAGGGGCGCGGGGAACTGCGCGATCAGCCACGACGCGCCTGCAGACGAGGTTCTCGGGGCTTCGCCCCGGACCCCTGGGGTGGTGCGTCGGCTGCAGGCCGGTGGGGGCTGGTCGCGCAGTTCCCCGCGCCCCTGACGGGGCACCTGGTCGCGCCCACGCGGCGGAGCCGCCCGTCTTACGGGGCCGGCGGCAACGCCCTCAGCAAGGCATCCAGTGCCCCCGCGAACGCATGGTCCGGCGGGGTGCCGTACGCAATGATCAAACCGTCCCCCGCGGGAGCGGACCCGGCATGCCGGAAGCGGCTCACGCCCTCCACCGCCAGGCCCTGCCAGGCCGCCGCCTGGACCACGGACCGCTCGGTGCCCGGCGGGAGTTCGAGCACCGCGTGCAGGCCGGCGGCGATCCCGGTGACCCGGACGTGCGGCGCCTGCTCGGCCAGCGCAGCGACGAGCGCGTCGCGCCGGCGCCGGTAGCGCTGCCGCATCGAGCGCAGGTGACGGTCGTACGCGCCCGACGTGATGAACTCCGCGAGCGTGAGCTGGTCGAGGACGCTCGTCCCCCAGGCCCCGTTGCGCTTCACGTCCAGCACCTCGTCCCGCAGCCGGTCCGGCAGGACCATCCAGCCGAGGCGCAGCCCGGGGATCAGGGACTTGCTCGCGGTGCCGCAGTAGACGACGTCGTCCGGGGCCAGCCCCTGCAGCGCCCCGACCGGCTGGCGGTCGTAGCGGAACTCGCCGTCGTAGTCGTCCTCCAGGATCACCGCGTCGGTGCGGGCCGCCCAGTCGACGACCGCGGCCCGGCGGTCGGGGTGCAGGGGGACGCCCGTGGGGAACTGGTGGGCCGGGGTGAGCAGGACGGCCCGGACGTCCGGCCTGCCGTCCAGCGCGCGGACGTCGGCGCCGTGCTCGTCGACCGGGAGCAGCACGCCGCGCAGGCCCGCCTCCTCGATGACGCCGCGGTGGTACCGGAGCCCGTGGTCCTCGACGCCGATCTCCTCGGTGCCGCGCGCCCGCAGCGCCCGGCTCAGCATGCCGAGCCCCTGCTTGAAGCCCGCGCAGATCACGATGCGTTCGGGGTCGGCCCGGACGCCGCGGGCCCGGGCCAGGTAGTCGGCGAGGGCGGCGCGCAGCTCGGGGCGGCCGCGCGGGTCGCCGTAGCCGAAGGCCTCGTGCGGGGCCGCGGTGAGGGCGCGGCGGGCGGCGGAGAGCCAGGCGGCGCGGGGGAAGGCGGAGACGTCGGGGGTGCCGGTGCGCAGGTCGTAGGCGGGGCGTTCGGGGGCGCGCAGCGGGGCGAGCCGCCGGGCGGGCGGGCGCGGCGGGGCGGCGGCGCGCTCGGCGACCCGGGTGCCGGAGCCCTGCCGGGCGGTGAGCCAGCCCTCGGCGACCAGTTCGGCGTAGGCCTCGCCGACGGTGTTGCGGGCCAGCCCGAGATCGGCGGCGAGCGAGCGGGAGGAGGGCAGCCGGGTGCCGGGCGCGAGGCGGCCGGAGCGCACGGCGTCGCGCAGGGCGCGGGTGAGGGCGGCGCGCACGCCGTGGCCCTTCCCCGGCAGGTCGAGGTGGAGGTCCATTCCCGGGACCGAAGTGGCCCTGTCTTCCGGCATGGAAGTGGACCATACACGTGGGCTACTGCCGATCTAGAGTCGGTCGCATGACTGCTCCTCGCATGCGTTTCCTCCAGCACGCCCCCGATGTCTACGAAGCCACCCTCGCCCTCACCCAGGCCGCCAAGAAGGACCTGGACCCGACCCTGGTCGAACTGGTCCTGCTCCGCGCCTCCCAGGTCAACCACTGCGCGTTCTGCATCGACATGCACGCCACGGACGCGCGGAAGGCGGGCGAGAGCGAGCAGCGCATCAACCTGCTCAACGCCTGGGAGGAGGCCGGCGAGATCTACACCGGGAAGGAGCGGGCGGCGCTCGCGCTGACGGAGGCCGTGACCGTCCTGACGGACGGCTTCGTGCCGGACGAGGTGTTCGAGCGGGCCGCCGCGCACTTCTCCGAGCCCGAACTGGCCCGGCTCGTCTCGCTGATCGCCACGATCAACGTCTGGAACCGCATCAACGTCGCGTTCCGAACGCCCGTCGGGCGCATGCGATGACGGCCGCCGCCGCTGCCTTCCGCGCCCTGCACCACGGCCGCGCCGCGGACGACCCGCTCGTCCTGCCCGGCCCGTGGGACGCGGCGAGCGCGCGGGCCTTCGCGGAGGCCGGGTTCCGCGCCCTGGCGACGCCGAGCGCGGGGGTCTCGGCGTCGCTCGGGTACGCGGACGGCACCGCGCCGCCCGCGGAGATGTTCGCGGCGGTGGCCCGGATCGTGCGCGCCGTGCAGGCGGACGGGGTGCTGGTCACCGCGGACCTGGAGGACGGCTACGGGCTCGCGCCGCAGGAGCTGGTGGAGCGGCTGCTCGAAACGGGCGCGGTGGGCTGCAACCTGGAGGACTCCGCACGGGGTTCGGGACGGCTCGCGGACCCGCAGGAGCAGGCGGACCGGCTGGCGGCCGTGCGGGCCGCGGCCGGCGACGCGGTCGTGGTGAACGCCCGCGTCGACACCTTCCTGAAGGGCGGGACCGAGCTCGGCCCCGCCGTGGAGCGGGGTCGTCTCTACGCGGCCGCCGGGGCCGACTGCGTCTACCCGATCCTCGCCCCCGGCGAGCTGCTCGCCCCGCTGGCCGAGGCGACCGGGCTGCCGGTCAACGCGATGGCCCGGGACGGGGGTCCCGCACCGCGGGAGCTGGGGCGGCTGGGTGCCGCCCGGATCACCTTCGGCGGCGGGCTGTTCCGGCGGACGCTCGCAGGTGTGGCGGATATGGCAGTCGGATTGCGGAACGATTTGCCCTCTGCAGCGCTCTAGCCAGGTGCGCACCGGTCTGCCGGTGCTGCTGGACCGGTGCGTCCAGGCCGAGACGTCGCAAGGGTTTGCAGTTCCATGGGTCTGACGAGTGACACGCTCCTGATATGTGCCGTGCTGTGCACGGCGCTGATGTTCGCAGTCACGGTGTGGCTGTGGCCGCGGCTGGTGAGTCCGGGCGCGAGACAGGTGCTGGGGCGGGCGGGGATGCTCGTCCTCGTGCAGGCCTTCGTCTTCGCGTCGGTCGCACTCGTGGCGAACCGCAGCTTCCTGCTCTACAGCTCGTGGGCGGACCTGCTCGGCCAGACGAAGCAGCAGGCGGCGGCGCCCGCCGGGGCCGCGGCCGTGCAGGTCCTCGGGCGGCAGGCCCCGGAGGTGCCCGGCGGCGCGAACCCGCAGGGAGGCGGCGTGATCGAGAAGATCACGCTGCACGGGGAGCGCTCCCGCACCGCCGTGCAGGCGTACGTGTACCTGCCGCCGGAGTACTTCCAGAAGGGCAACGAGCAGCGGAAGTTCCCCGCGTCCGTCGTGCTGACCGGCTTCCCGGGCATGTCGGAGAACCTGCTCAAGGGGCTGCGGTACCCGAAGACGGCGTGGACGCAGGCCAAGCAGAAGAAGATGCAGCCGATGATCCTCGTGATGATGCGGCCCACCATCGCGCCGGCCAACACCCAGTGCATCGACGTCCCCGGGGGCCCGCAGAGCGAGACCTTCTTCGGCGCGGACGTCACCAAGGCGATCTCGAGCACGTACCGTGTCGGCACCTCCCCGAAGAACTGGGCCATCATGGGCGACTCGACCGGCGGCTACTGCGCGCTGAAGATGGCCCTGCAGCACCCGGAGACCTACTCGGCCGGGGTGGGCCTGTCGGCGGACTACAAGCCGGAGATCGACGGCGACTCCGGTGACCTCTTCAAGGGGAACAAGAACGAGGAAAAACGATCCGACCTGCTGTGGAGCCTGGACCACAAGCCGCAGGGCAACTCCTCGTTCCTGGTCACGTCCTCGAAGCAGGGTGAGCCCAACATCAAGGACACGCAGCAGTTCATCAAGAAGGTGAAGGCGCCCGCGCACGTGTCGTCGATCATCCTCGACCGTGGCGGTCACAACTTCAACACGTGGCGGCGGGAGATCCCGCCGGCGCTGAAGTGGCTGAGCGGGCGGCTCGCCCCGTAAGGGCAGCGCCCCGTAAGGGGCGCGGGGAACTGCGCGACCAGCCGAAGACGGCCCGCAGTTCCCCACGTCCCTATCGGGGCAGCCACGCCTTCCACACGTCCGGGTGCTGCTGCACCCACTTCTTGGCCGCTTGCTCAACCGACAGCTTGTCCTCGGCGATCATCTGGGCGACCTCGTTCTGATCGGCCTTCGTCCAGTGGAATTTCTCCAGGAAACGGGCGGCCTTGCCGCCCTTCTCGGCGAAGTCCGTGTTCAGGAACTTCTTCAACTGGGACGTCGGATAAGCGCAGTCGAACGTCGACGGATCCTTCGCCCCCTTCGCCGCACACGCATCCGTGTACTCCGGGAGCTTCACCTCCACCATCGGCACCTCGTTGAAGAGCCACTGGGGCTCGTACCAATAGGTGAGGAACGGCCGCTTCTCCTTGGCGAACTGCTTGATCTGGGTGATCTGTGCCGCCTCGGAACCCGCGAAGACCACCTGGTAGTTCAGGTTCAGGTTCTTCACCAGCGCCTTGTCGTTCGTGACGTACGACGGCGAGCCGTCGAGCAGCTGGCCCTTGCCGCCGCTCTCCGCGGTGCGCAGCTGGGACGCGTACTTGTCGAGGTTCCGCCAGTCCAGCACGTCGGGGTGTGCGTCCGCGAAGTACTTCGGGACCCACCACCCGATGTGGCCGGTGACGCCCAGGTCGCCGCCGGGGGTGACCGTCCTCTTGTCGTCGACGTACCGCTTCTCCTGGTCCGGGTGGCCCCAGTCCTCCAGGATCGCGTCCACACGGCCCTGGCTGAGGGCGTCCCAGGCGGGGACCTCGTCCACCTGGACCGTGTCGACCCGGTAGCCGAGCTCGTGCTCCAACAGGTACTGCGCGACGGCCGCGTTGGCGCGGGCGCCCACCCACGACTGCACGGACAGGGTGACGGTCTTCGCACCCGCCGCATCCGCGTACGGCGAACCCTGCTTGGTCATGTCGGCCGCACCGCAGCCGGTGGCGGTGGCCAGCAGGCCGAGTGCCGCCACGGCGGTCAGGAACTTACGCGTTGCCATCACGGACTCCCTTCGTCGGCTGCGTGACCCGGTCGAGCATCAGCCCCAGGCAGGCGATGGCCACACCCGCCACCAGGCCGGTCGCCAGGTCGCCCTGGGCCAGGCCGAAGACGACGTCGTAGCCGAGCGCGCCGCCGCCGACCAGGCCGGCGATGATGACGACGGAGAGCACCAGCACCACGGCCTGGTTCACCGCCAGCAGCAACTGGGGCCGGGCCAGCGGGAACTGGACCTGGCGCAGCTGCTGCCCGCCCGTCGCGCCCAGCGAGCGGGCGGACTCCAGGGCGCCGGGGTTCACCTGGCGCAGGCCCTGGCTCACGATGCGGACGACGGCCGGCAGCGCGTAGACGATCGCCGCCGCGGCGCCCGGTGCACGGCCGACGCCGAACAGGGCGACCACCGGGATCAGGTAGACGAACTGCGGCATCGTCTGGCACACGTCCAGCACGGGCCGCAGCAGCCGCTCCACGCGCGTGCTGCGCGCGGCGGCGACGGCCACGGCGAAGCCGAGGACGAGCGTGACGGCCACCGCGGCCAGGACCTGGGAGAGCGTGTCCATGGACGCGTCCCAGCGGCCCAGCACGCCGATCAGCGCGAGCGAGAGCACCGCGGTCAGGGCGGTGCGCCAGGTGCCGATCAGCCAGGCGAGCGCGGCGACGAGGAGCAGCGCGGCCCACCAGGGCAGGCCCTGGAGCCCGGAGCGCAGCGGGTCGAGCACCCAGCCGGTGTAGTGCGCGGCCCAGTCGGCGGTGCCGCCGATGCCGGGCAGGCCGGAGTAGAGGTGGTCGACCATCCAGTCCTTGGCCGTGTTGACGGGCGCGGCGATGGCGACCGTCCAGCGGTCGGGCCAGGTGTGGCCGGCCGACAGCAGGGCGGTGGCCGCCAAGACTGCGAGGCCGGTGGTCCACGCCGTGATCTTTCGGGTGCGGGCCGTGGTCGGGTTGTGCCCACCCGTTCCGCCCTGCGGAACGCCTGCCCACAACCCGGGGCGGCCCGCCGTCGTCCGGTCGAACACAATGGCCAGCAGCACGATCGGGATGCCCGCGGCCAGCGCGCTGCCGACGTCGACGGTCGACAGCGCCTGGTAGACGCGGTCGCCCAGGCCGTCCGCGCCGATGACCGACGCGATGACGGCCATCGACAGCGCCATCATGATGGTCTGGTTGACGCCGAGCAGGAGTTCGCGGCGGGCCAGCGGCAGCCGGGCCGTCAGCAGGCGCTGGCGGGCCGTGGCGCCGAGCGAGTCGACGGCCTCCAGGACGCCCTTGTCGGTGCCGCGCAGGCCGAGTGCCGTGAGCCGGGCCATCGGCGGGGCGGCGTAGACGACCGTGGCCAGGACCGCGGGCGCGACGCCGATGCCGAAGACCAGCACGACGGGGAGCAGGTAGGCGAAGGCGGGCAGCGCCTGCATCGTGTCCAGGACGGGGCGCAGGGCGCGGAAAGTGCGGTCGGACAGCCCGGCGGCCAGGCCCAGCAGCGCGCCGACGGCGACGGACGCCGCGACCGCGACGATCATCAGCGCGAGCGTGCGCATCGTCGGCACCCACATGCCGAGCGCTCCGCACACGGCGAAGGCCAGCAGCGCGGTGACCGCGGCCCGCACGCCCGCGGCCCGCCAGGCCAGCAGGGCGGCGCCGGCGGTCACGCCCGCCCAGCCGAGGGCGAGCAGCACCACGTACACCGCGTGGATCGCGGTGATGATGGCGCCGCTGATGTACCCGAAGAAGTACAGGAACAGCCAGTGGCTGTCACGGTTGTCGATGATCCAGGTGCTGGTCGACTTGAGCGGCGCGTCCAGGGAGACGGTCAGCGCGTGCGGCCAGCTGCCGCTGCCCCAGCGGGCGTCGGCGAAGGGGACGAGCACCGCCGCGACGGCCGCGAGCAGCAGGAGCTTGCGGACGGCGCGGTGGCGCAGGACGGCCACCCTGGCGGGCGCCGTCATGGTGGTGCTGCTCATGCGGCGGCCTTCTCCTCGGTCCGGCCCCCGGTTCCCAGCCCCGCGACGACGCGCAGCAGGCTCTTGAAGTCCACGACCCCCAGGCAGCGTTCGCCCTCGACGACCCGGGCCGGCCCGCCGGTGCGGGCGACGGTCTCGATGGCCTCGGCCACGGTCGTGGCCGGGTCCAGGGCGGGCCCGTCCTCGGCCTCGCGCGCGTCCCCGGCCGGGCGCATGGCGCGCCGGACGCTGAGGACCTGCTCGCGCGGCACGTCCCGGACGAAGTCGCGCACGTAGTCGTCGGCCGGCGAGCCGACGATCTCCTCGGGGGTGCCGCACTGCACGACCCGGCCGTCGCGCATCAGCGCGATGCGGTGGCCGACGCGGAGCGCCTCCGCGAGGTCGTGGGTGATGAAGACCATGGTGCGGCCCTCTTCGCGGTTGAGGCGGACGACCTCTTCCTGCATGTCGCGGCGGATCAGCGGGTCGAGCGCGCTGAACGGCTCGTCGAAGAGCAGCACTTCGGGGTCGGCGGCGAGGGCGCGCGCCAGCCCGACGCGCTGCTGCTGCCCGCCGGAGAGCTGGCTGGGGCGGCGCCCCTCCATCCCCGCGAGCCCGACCTTCTCCACCATCTCGGCCGCGCGGGCGCGCCGTTCGGCCCTGCCCACGCCCTGGATCTCCAGCCCGTAGGCGACGTTGTCGAGCACCGTGCGGTGCGGGAGCAGGCCGAAGTGCTGGAAGACCATGGCGGCGCGGTGCCGGCGCAGGTTGCGCAGGGCGCCCTTGTCCATGCCGCGCACGTCCTCGCCGTCGATGGCGATGGTGCCGCTGGTCGGCTCGATGAGCCGGGTCAGGCAGCGGACGAGCGTGGACTTGCCGGATCCGGACAGCCCCATGACGACGAAGCACTCGCCGGGCCGCACGTCGAAGGACACGTCGCGGACGGCGACGGTGCATCCGGTCTGCTCGCGCAGCGCCTCGGCCGACAGCTCGGCGAGCCCGCTGCCGGGCACGCGGGCGGCCTTCGGCCCGAAGACCTTCCACAGGTTGCGGACGGAGAACACGGGGGGCTCGCCGCCCTGGGCCGGGGCGGCGGGGGCCTCGGCGGGCATGCGGTCCGACGACTGCGGGCCGTCCGTGGCCGCTCGCGCAGTTCCCCGCGCCCCTTCGGGGCGCGTGCCCACTGCGGCGGCACCGGTGCCCGCGCCGTCGACGCCCGGGACAGCGGAAGACGGCTCGTCCTGCGCACCGGCCGCGAGCAGCAGGCCGGTGGTGCCGGGCACGGCAGCCGCCGAAACGCCCGCTGCCGCTGCGCCGTTCACGGCGGGACGGGTGCTCGCACCGCGGTCGTCCCGGCTGTCAGCCCCGGCGGTCGACGCACCGGACGCCGAAGTGCCCTCCGGTGCGCCGCCATTCACGGCGGAGCCGTTCGCGCCCGCCCCCGGGTGGGAACCCTCCTGGCACGGCCGCGGCACGCGGGCCGTCATCACCGCCGTCGCGGTGCGGGTGCCGGTCACCGTTCCACCCCCTCCTCGGAGCCTGCTGCAAGCAGCTCCGCGCACTTCTCCCCCACCATGAGCACGCCGATCATCGGGTTCACCGCGAACATCGTCGGGAAGACCGACGCGTCCGCGATGCGGATCCCCTCCAGGCCGCGGATCCGCAACTGCGGGTCCACCACGGCCGTTTCGTCCAGGGCGGAGCCCATCCGGCAGGTGCCCGCCGGGTGGTAGACGGTGTGCGCGACCTTGCGCGCGTACTCGCTCAGCTCCTCGTCCGAGGTGATCTCCGGGCCGGGGCACACCTCGCGCTTCAGCCAGCCCGCCAGCGGAGCGGTCCCGGCTATCTCGCGCGCGATCTTGATGCCGTCGACGAGGGTCCGCCCGTCGTAGTCGTCCTCGTCCGTGAAGTAGCGGAAGTCGAGGGCCGGCTTGACCTCGGGGTCGGCGCTGGTGAGGTAGACGCGGCCGCGGCTGCGGGACTTGGGGATGTTCGGCGTCATCGAGACGCCGTGCTCCGGCTTTTCGTAGCCCAGCCGCTCCGGGTTGTCCGTGAACGGGATCTGGTAGAAGTGGAACATCAGGTCGGGGCCCCGGGATTCGGGGTCGCGCCGCACGAACAGGGCGGCGTCCGAGTCCATCGCGGAGTTGTCGGGGATCGGGCCGTCCGTCTCCCAGACGATCACCGACTCCGGGTGGTCCAGCAGGTTCTCGCCGACGCCCGGCAGGTCGTGCACGACGGGGATGCCCAGCGCCTCCAGGTCCGCCTTCGGGCCGATGCCCGAGTGCATCAGCAGCCGCGGCGAGTCGATCGCGCCCGCGCAGACCAGCACCTCGCGCGCGGCCTCGACCAGGATCTCCGCACCGTCCTTGGTGCGGACGTGCACGCCCTTGGCCCGGTTGCCGTCCAGCTCCAGCTTGTGGGCCCACGTTTCCAGCATCAGCGTGAGGTTGGGGCGGTCCCCGGCCTCCATGTGCGGGTGGAGGTAGGCCACGGAGGCGGACGAGCGCTTGTTGTTCTCGGGGTGGTACGCGAGGTCGAGGAAGCCGACGCCCTCGTGGAACGGCTCCTTGTTGAAGCCCTCCACGCGCGGCACGCCGATCGCCTTCTGCGCGGCCTCGACGAAGTCGCGGGCGATGGCGTTCCGGTCCTTCTCGTGCACCGGGACGATGTTGTTGCGCAGCTTGTGGAAGTACGGGTCCATGGACGCGTGGTCCCAGCCCTCGGCGCCCGCCTCGGCCCACTCGTCCCAGTCGCCGGGCAGCGGCTTGAAGGAGATCAGGGTGTTGTGGGACGAGCAGCCGCCCAGCACCTTGGCGCGGCTGTGCAGGATGTGCGAGTTGCCGCGCGGCTGTTCGGTGGTGGTGTAGCCGTAGTCGAGGTCGCCGCCGAGCAGGCCGAGCCAGCGGCGCAGGGTCAGGACGTCGTCGCGGTCGATGTCCGAGGGACCGCCCTCGATGACGGCGACGGTGACGTCGGGGTCCTCGGTGAGCCGCGAGGCGATGACGGAACCGGCGGTTCCGCCACCGATGACCACGTAGTCGTAGACGGGCATGGGGGTGAACTCCTTGTGGGGCCGGGGGTGTCGGGGGCTCAGCCGGCGAACCAGCGCACCGGCTTCGGCGCGAGGTTCTGGTACACGTGCTTGGCTTCGCGGTACTCGGCGAGCCCCGAGGGCCCCAGCTCCCGGCCGATGCCGGACTTGCCGAAGCCGCCCCACTCCGCCTGCGGCAGGTAGGGGTGGTAGTCGTTGATCCACACGGTGCCGTGGCGCAGCCGCCCGGCGACCCGGCGCGCCCGGCCCGCATCCTTGGTCCAGACGGCGCCGGCGAGCCCGTACTCGGTGTCGTTGGCGAGGGCCACGGCCTCGTCCTCGGTGCGGAAGGTCTCGACGGTGAGGAGGGGCCCGAAGGTCTCCTCGCGGACGACCTTCATCCGGCGGTGGCAGCGGTCGAGCACGGTCGGCGCGTAGAAGTAACCGGTCGCCGGGCGCACCGCGTTCGGCTCGGGCCGGACGCCGCCGCTGCGCAGCACCGCGCCCTCGTCGAGCGCGGAGGCGACGTAGGCCTCCACCTTCGCCAGCTGCTGCGCGGAGACGAGGGGGCCGCACTCGACGCCCTCCTCGGTGCCGCGGCCGAGGCGGATGCGGTCGGCGCGGCGGGCGAGTTCGGCGACGAACCGCTCGCGCACCGGCTCCTCGACGATGAGCCGGGCACCGGCCGAGCACACCTGGCCGCTGTGGATGAAGGCCGCGTTGAGGGCCTGGTCGACGGCGGTGTCGAAGTCCTCGTCGGTGGCGCAGGCGTCGGCGAAGACCACGTTGGGGTTCTTGCCGCCGAGTTCGAGCGCGACCTTCTTCACGCTGGGCGCGGCGGCCTGCATGACCTTCGTGCCGCTGGCGAGGCCGCCGGTGAAGGAGACGAGGTCGACGCCCGGGTGCTCGGAGAGCCGCGCGCCCACCGGGTCGCCCGCGCCGGTCACCAGGTTGGCGACACCGGCCGGCAGACCGGCCTCGGCGAGCAGCCGGATCAGGTGCACGGTCGACAGCGGCGTCACCTCGCTGGGCTTGATGACGAACGTGTTGCCCGCGGCCAGCGCCGGGGCGATCTTCCAGCTGGCCTGCAGCAGCGGGTAGTTCCACGGCGTGAT
Organism: Streptoverticillium reticulum; assembly: GCF_047456005.1. Lineage (NCBI taxonomy): Bacteria > Bacillati > Actinomycetota > Actinomycetes > Kitasatosporales > Streptomycetaceae > Streptomyces > Streptoverticillium reticulum. The sequence goes on from NZ_CP179755.1 coordinate 3,413,222, forward strand.
CAGCGCGCAGACGCCGACGGGCTCGTGGACGACGACGCTGTGCACGTCCGGGGAGCCGGTGTCGACGACGCGGCCGCCGCTCTCGTTGATGACGAGATCGGCGAAGTAGCGGAAGGCGTTGGCGACGTCGTCGACGTCGACACGGCCCTCGGAGAGGGTCTTGCCGGTGTCGCGGCTCTCGGTGAGCGCGATCTCCTCGCGGTCGCGCTCCAGGAGCTCCGCGACCCGGCGCAGCACGCGGGCGCGCTCGGCGACGGGGGTGTGCGGCCAGGTGCCCTCGTCGAAGGCACGGCGGGCGGCCTCGACGGCGGCGTCGGCGTCGTCGGCCCCGCCCTCGGCCACGACGGCAAGGGCCTTGGCGTCGGCGGGATCGAGCACCTCCCGCTGCGCGCCGGATGCGGCGGGGCGCCACACGCCGTTCACATGGATGGTCTCGGCTGACGACATGACCTTGCTGCCTTCTTTCCCTGTTCGGCGATCAACGGGTGGCGCCTTACCGGGAGGCGGCGACTTATGCGTCGCCGTTCACAAAGAGTGATGCGGGTCACTTGTTGTTACGGAGGGTGTTGTGCCCCTGACCCGCCCTTTCGCCGTCGTGTTGCACCCCGTCAGGGGGCGCGGGGAACTGCGCTCAACTCGTGCAGTAGCCGATAGGGCAGAACCCCGTCACCACCCTCCGAAAAATCTCCTGGTGCGCCGCCCAGTCCACAACCGGCCCACCCACCAGCAGCGCGTACCGGTGCCGGTCCGGCGCCAGGTACGCGTAGATCACGACGCGCCGCGCACTCCCGTCGTCCCGCGTGTACGTGTACTCGAACTGCGCCGCATCCCCGCTCAGCCGCATCAGGGCGATCCGCTGGTAGCCGGGGTTTCCGGAGACGTCCTTCTCCGTCGCGCTCAGGGCCCCGTACGAGTCCACGCCGGACTCCGTCATCTGGAACACCTGGATCACGCTGCGGTCGTCCGCCGGCTTGTAGAAGACGCTGCTGCCGCTCGTGGACCGCAGCCACCCGGCCGGCACGTCCAGCCGGAACCCGGCCGGATCCTGGGTCCGCACGTACCCGGAGGCCGTCGGCGCCGGGACCGAAGCCGGCGGCGACGACGGCGGCGTCCCGACAACGCCCGGCGCCGGCGTGCTCGCACCCGGCACGCCCGGCGCCGCCGACGACGGCACCGGGTCCGGACGCCCGCCCCCGCCGCCGCCGTCCCGTACCAGGGCCCACACCCCGACGCCCAGGCCGCCCGCGAGGACCACCCCGGCCACCGAGGCGACCAGGACCGACGCGTGCGAGCGGCCGGCCGGAGGGCGGTCCCCCGGCAGCCGGTCCGACGGCTCCTGCGGCGGGCCCTCCACCCACTCCTGGCGATCGGCATCCCAATGGCTCATGTGCCTCGCCGCCTCACGCCAGTAACGAGGTGATCGCCTGGACGAGGGTCACCGCCGACGCCAGTCCTCCGGCGGCCGTGGCCCCGGCGCTCAGCAGGGACCTGAGCCGTTCGAGCCGGGGGCGCCCGGTGCGGCCCGTGCGCCACGCCTCCTCGCGCAGTCCGGCCAGTTCGGCGTCGACCTCGTCGAGCCGGTCCCCGTCGGTACGGGCGAGCAGCGGCAGGTCCTGCTGCACCAGCCGTACGGCGTCCAGGAGTTCCGGGGTGACCAGGAACAACTGCCGCGAGGCGTCCACCGCTTCGGCCCGCTCGCCCGCGGCGACGGCACCCCCGCTCATCTCGCCGACGGCAACGCCCCCTTCGACGGGCACCTCGGCGGGCACCGGCGTCCCGGACGGTCCGACCGGCACCTGCGGCCCGACCCGCTCCGAGCGGTCCTCCGCCTTCGCGCCCTTCCCGCCGGCGGCCGCGCCGCCCGTCATCCGGCCGATGGAGATGCCCCCACCGGAACCGCCGCCTTCCTGCTGCCCGTTCATCGTCCCCCGCTTCCCGTCGTGCTCTTGGCCTCGGCCCCGGCGCCGACGGCGACCGCGCCGCCGCTCATCGAGCCGATGTACGTGCCGCCTTCGCTGATCTGCACGATCTGCTGCTCGAACTGGTCGGTCTGGTAGCCCTGGGAGCGCAGCGCCTCCCGGACCCCGCTCGCGATGCGGTCCTGGACCGTCTTCACGTAGCGGCTGATGTCCATCTCCTGGAACAGCGACACCCGCTCCACCCCGGCCAGCTCCCGCACCGAGTCGGCCGGCCCGTCCGGCACGGCGCGCTGCGGGTCGTGGAGCCAGGTGCGGAAGCCGGAGACCGCCGAGCGGAGCGAGGAGACCGCGGCCGCGAACCCGGCGGCGGGCGCGCTCAGCAGCGCGCGCAGGCCGTCGCGCAGCAGGTCCTCCTCGCCGCGCCCCGCGATCACGTCGACCGCCCGGAACTCGGGCCGGATCGGCGTCAGGACATGCGGCACGACCTCCAGCACCAGCATCCCGCCCTGCGTGTGCACCCGGACCAGCACGGAGACGACGACCTGCTCGTCCCACGCGCCGATGCGCACCCGCAGGAAGTACCGGCGGCCCTCGCCGCCCTCGTCGACGGAGTCGTCCAGATGCCGGCGCACCGTCAGGTCGGTGTAGTCCACCGCGAACCGCTGGGGGCCGACGGGCAGATAGACGAACTCTTCGATCTCCAGGTCCTTCAGCCGGTCCCGGCTGGTCGCGGCGGCGGCCTCGCGCAGGGCCTCCAGCCGCGGCCGGATCAGGTCGACGACGAGCCGGCCGGTGAACGGCACCGTCCCCGCCGCCCCGTCCGCCCCCGCCGCGCCGGCAGCGTGTTTCGCCCGCCTGAGCTCCAGGGCGAAGGACCAGGGCTCGTACGGGCGGCCCATGCCGATGAAGGGGCGGGAGGGGTCGTAGATGGTGAGCCCCGCGTACTGTTCGCGGGCGATGGCCTCGGCGATCCGCCGGTGGTAGGTGCTCGTCGGGAAGGCCCGGGGCTGCCGGTCGAAGCTCTGCCGGCCCAGTTCATCGCGCATCACGGCCGCCACGCGGGTGCGGTGGTTCCACACGGGGAGCACCAGCAGCAGCGGGAAGATCACGGCGGCCCAGTCGTCCGCCCCGAAGGCGAGGGCGCCGAGCGCGAGGATCCAGTAGCCGAGCGAGAGCAGCGGCGGCAGCACGGGCAGGGCCGCGCGCAGGGCGCGCAGGGCGCCGCTGCCCTTGAGGGCCTGGCGCAGGGTGCGTCTGTCGACGACGTAGACGGACGAGCCGCGCCCGGCGGCCGCCTGGACGCCCCAGTGCAGGAAGCACACCCCGGCGTACGCCGCCGCCCAGACCGGCGCCCCGCCGGAGACCGCGTCCACGAAGACGAATATCAGCCAGAGTGCCAGGAGCAGGAGTGCCGTCTGGTTGTCCTGCCTGCGGGCGCGCAGGGCGTGGCCGAGCACCGGCACGATGTCCACGCCCAGCGAGGGGGCGATGGGCCGTTCCTCGTGCTCGACCAGCTCCTCGATGACGCGACGGCGGAAGTCGATGTCGAGATAGGTCCCCGCACAGAGCAGCCTGGTGGCCTCGCTGCGGGAGTCCTGTTGAGCGGAGTGGTTCACGGGTCCCCCGATCCGTCTAACTCACTTGCGGATTACATGAGTTGACGTACGTTCGGAAGAACTCAGAATAAGCCGAACGGCCCGCCATCGACCCCTCCCGGGAGCAGATGACGGGCCGATTCTCGCCCCGTACGTACGTACCGCGCTACGCGTGTACGAATCGTCGGATTGCTCGGATTCGGTTCGTTCAGATGAGGCCGAGACCGCGGACGGCGTCGCGCTCCTCCACGAGCTCCTGCACCGAGGCGTCGATGCGGGTGCGGGAGAACTCGTTGATCTCCAGGCCCTGGACGATCTCGTACTTGCCGTCCTTGCAGACCACCGGGAAGGAGGAGATGAGGCCCTCCGGGACGCCGTAGGAGCCGTCCGACGGGATGCCCATGGAGGTCCAGTCGCCCGCGGCCGTGCCGTTGACCCAGGTGTGGACGTGGTCGATCGCGGCGTTGGCGGCGGAGGCGGCCGAGGACGCGCCACGCGCCTCGATGATGGCCGCACCGCGCTTGGCGACGGTGGGGATGAACTTGTCGGCCAGCCACTGCTCGTCGTTCACGACCTCGGCGGCGTTCTTGCCCGCGACCTCGGCGTGGAAGATGTCCGGGTACTGGGTGGCGGAGTGGTTGCCCCAGATCGTCAGCTTCTTGACGTCGGCGACGGACACGCCCGCCTTCTTCGCCAGCTGCGTGACCGCACGGTTGTGGTCGAGGCGGGTCATCGCGGTGAAGCGCTCGGCCGGCACGTCCGGCGCGGCGGCCTGGGCGATCAGGGCGTTGGTGTTGGCCGGGTTGCCGACGACCAGGACCTTGATGTCGTCCGCGGCGTTGTCGTTGATGGCCTTGCCCTGCGGCTTGAAGATGCCGCCGTTGGCCTCCAGCAGGTCGCCGCGCTCCATGCCCTTGGTGCGGGGGCGGGCGCCGACCAGCAGCGCGACGTTGGCGCCGGCGAAGGCCACGTTCGGGTCGTCGGTGATGTCGATGCCGCGCAGCAGCGGGAAGGCGCAGTCGTCGAGCTCCATCGCGGTGCCCTCGGCGGCCTTCAGGCCCTGCGGAATCTCCAGCAGGCGCAGCTTGACCGGCACGTCCGCGCCGAGGAGCTGACCGGAGGCGATGCGGAAGAGCAGCGCGTAGCCGATCTGACCGGCCGCGCCGGTGACGGTGACATTGACGGGAGTGCGGGTCATGGCGATCTCCTGCTGCAAAACGGCGGTGGGTGTGTCCCTGCCCGGGTGTGCGGATCTCTCTCGGTATCAAGAGAGATCCGGCGTCAGGCTATCCGACCCGGCCGCCGCTCCGCGGCCGACCCGGTGTGGGACGCCTCACCGTCTGCCACGGGGGCGCCCCGTAAGGGGCGCGGGGAACTGCGCGATCAGCCACCGACGGCCTGCAGCCGACGCACCACCCCCGAGCGTCCGGGTCACCTGCGGGTACGTCGTGGCTGGTCGCGCAGTTCCCCGCGCCCCTTACGGGGCGCTCGGCACCGTGCACCCCTTGCGCCCCGAGACCAGCGTCACGCACGCCGTGGCCTGGCGCGGCCCGTCGGCGGGGACCATGTTCGTGTGGGCGTCCGTGCCCCGGTCCACCCGGCCGCGCTCGGTCCGCGCCGGGGTCGCGGCGTCGTTGCTTATCCGCAGGGAGTCCCCCGGCACGGCCTGCGTCAGGCGCGCCCAGGCGGCGCCGCAGACCTTGCTGTAGCGGACCTCGACGTACGAGGTGCCGACCGTCGTGGAGCCGGCCGTCGTCGCGTGCTGGCCGCCGCAGCCCATGGTCTCCGGGTCCTTGCCCGCGCACTCGGCACCCGTGCACTTCACCCCGGCGGGCACCTGGGCCGGACTGCTGCTGACGCTCGGCGAGGTGAGCGGCCCCTCGGCCTTCCTCCCGCCGTCGTCGCCCGAGCCGAGCAGCAGCACCGCGGAGACGATCACCAGCGCCGTGCCCACTCCGCCGAGGGCGAACAGCACCGCGGTGCGCCGCGGGGAACGGCCGCCATTACGGCCACCCTTGCCGCCCTTACCCCCTTTGCCCTCCTCGTCCACGGGGATGGCCCGCGCCCGGACGTCCGGCGAGCCGCCGGGGCGGGACAGCAGCCGACCGCGCCTCCCGGACCTGCCGGCATCGCCCGACCCGCCCTGCGGCTCGGGGCGCTCCTCCGGCCCGTCCGCGCCGACGGGCGGGTCCGCCGCGGCCGCGGCCGTCGCCGCCCCCGCCGTGCGCAGCGCGCCCTCGCTGCGCAGGGCGGAGCGGATCCGCCTGCCGCCTCCGGACCTCCTGCCGCGGCCCGCCTCCTCGGGCGGCGGGCCGAACGCGCCCAGCGCGGCCCGCGCCTCGGCGACCTTGATCGCCTCCATCGTCACGTCGTGCCGCAGTTCCGAGCGGCTCCAGGACCGCTCGGCCAGCTCCCACATCGTGCCGAGGTGGCCCGGGTCGGCACCCGTGGCCTCGGCGAGCGCCTCGGCGGCGCCGCGCGGCGGCAGCAGACGGCCGTTCAGATAGCGCTCCCAGGACGTCTTGCTGTAGCCGGTGCGGTCCGCGACGGCGGCGATGCTCAGGCCGCTCCGCTCCACGAGTCTGCGCAACTGTTCGGCGAACTCGCGGACCTGCGGATCGAGTTCCTCCGGTAGCGCCCTCCAACGAGGCATTGCCCTCCCCTGTCCCCCGATGCGAACGGTCGTCTTCCCCGTGCCGCTGTGCTTCCCCCTCCACAGCCTCGGTTCCGGCTACCCAGGGGGATGGCACAACTCAGCATGTCAGTTCCCAACAGGGCGGCGCACGGTGGCATTTGGGGTTGATCAAACTCGCCGGTCGCACGCCCCCGGGGGCGTGTCGCGTCACCGGGCGGTGACATTCGGCCGGGTTTTGGTACGGGATGCGGACCTCGTACCGGAACGGTCACCCCCGGGCCACAGCACACCGGCCGGTCTTGAACCGGATTCCCGTTTTCATGATCCTCAAGGACGAGCGGCGGCCTGTCCTCCCACGGGGGTGGAGGACCGGTCGCCGGCTCTCCTCCACCCCCCTTCCTACCCGCGCACCGCCGGGGTCAAAGCACGGCTCACGACAGACTCTTCTTGAGGCCCTCCTCCAGCACGGCCAGGAACTCCTCGGTGGTCAGCCACGGCTGCTCGGGGCCGATCAGCTGGGCCAGGTCCTTCGTCATCCGGCCGCGCTCGACGGTCTCGGTGCACACCCGCTCCAGCGTCTGCGCGAACCCGGTCACCTCGGGGGTCCCGTCGAGCCTGCCCCGGTGGGCCAGGGCACGGGCCCAGGCGTGGACCGAGGCGATCGGGTTGGTCGAGGTCTCCTTGCCCTGCTGGTGGCGGCGGTAGTGGCGGGTGACCGTGCCGTGCGCCGCCTCCGCCGCGACGGTCCGGCCGTCCGCGGACATCAGCACCGAGGTCATCAGGCCCAGCGAGCCGAAGCCCTGCGCGACGACGCCGGACTGCACGTCGCCGTCGTAGTTCTTGCACGCCCAGACGTAGCCGCCCGGCGACCTCAGCGCCGTGGCGACCATGTCGTCGATCAGCCGGTGCTCGTAGACCAGCCGCCTGGCCTCGAAGTCCGCCCGGAACTCTGCGTCGAAGACCTCCTGGAAGAGGTCCTTGAAGCGGCCGTCGTACTTCTTCAGGACCGTGTTCTTCGTGGACAGGTAGACCGGGTAGCCGCGCTCCAGCCCGTAGCGGAACGAGGCCCGCGCGAAGTCGCGGACCGAGTCGTCCAGGTTGTACATCGCCAGCGCCACGCCCGGGCCCGGGAACTCGTACACCTCCAGCTCGACCGGCTCCGAGCCGTCCTTCGGGGCGAAGGCCAGGGTGAGCGTGCCCGGGCCCGGGACCTTGAGGTCCGTCGCGCGGTACTGGTCGCCGAAGGCGTGGCGGCCGACGACGATCGGCTTCGTCCAGCCCGGGACCGGGCGGGGCACGTTGCTCACGATGACCGGCTCGCGGAAGACCACCCCGCCGAGGATCGAGCGGATGGTGCCGTTGGGCGAGCGGTACATCGCCTTGAGGTTGAACTCCTCGACCCGCGCCTCGTCCGGCGTGATCGTCGCGCACTTCACGCCGGCGCCGTGCTCCGCGATGGCGTGCGCCGCGTCGATGGTGACCTGGTCGTTGGTGGCGTCGCGGTGCTCGATGCCTAGGTCGAAGTACTTCAGCTCGACGTCGAGGTACGGCAGGACCAGCCGGTCCCTGATGAACTGCCAGATGATGCGGGCCATCTCGTCGCCGTCGAGCTCGACGACCGGGTTGGCAACCTTGATCTTCGTCATGAGCGGACCGTCCCTCTCACGCAGCCGGGGTCCCCCGCCGGGAGGCAGTGCCCCTCCCCGGCCCTGCGGGGAAGGAACACCTCGCCCTCAAGATACGCACACCTACTGCACGGTGAAGTGCAGGACGTCGTCCAGGAAGGGGATCTTCAGCCAGGCGTGCGGCTGGGCCATCAGGGCCAGCAGCACGATCGCCACGCCCAGCCCGCCGTACGTGAACAGGTCCGTGAACCGCGAGCGCACCGCCAGCATGCCCACCGAGGGCAGCATCCAGCGCAGCACCGCGCCGCCGATCATCGCCAGCCCGATGATGATCGCGCCGACCCGCCAGGCGTCGAAGGCGACGACCAGCAGGCCCAGCCCGGTCCCCGCCATGACCGCCAGCAGCGGCCACTGCCGCGCGGGCGCGGGGGCACCGCCGGGCGCGGCGCGCCCGCCGCCCTCGGGGCGCGCGGTGTCCTGCGTGAGCCGGGGAGGACGGCGGGAACCCGGCTTGGCGGCCTTGGCGTCCTCGGCAGGCTTACCGGCCTTGGCGGGCTTGTGCTCGCCGGCCCCGGAGGCGGAGCCGGAGCCGGACTCAGCCTGCATGGTCGATTCCGGCGGCACGCTCGGCGGCCTCCACGACGTTGACCAGCAGCAGGGCGCGCGTCATCGGGCCGACGCCGCCCGGGTTCGGGGAGATCCAGCCGGCCACCTCGGCCACGCCCGGGTCCACGTCGCCCTGGATCTTGCCCTCGCCGTCCCGGCTGACGCCCACGTCCAGGACCGCCGCGCCCGGCTTGACGTCCTCCGGCTTGATCAGGTGCCCGACGCCCGCGGCGGCCACGATGATGTCCGCCTGGCGCAGCTGCGCCGACAGGTCGCGGGTGCCGGTGTGGCAGAGGGTGACGGTGGCGTTCTCGGTCCGGCGGGTCAGCAGCAGCCCGATGGACCGGCCGACGGTGATGCCGCGGCCGACGACCACCACGTGTGCGCCGTTGACCTCGACGTCGTGACGGCGCAGCAGCTCGATGATGCCGTTCGGGGTGCAGGGCAGCGGGCCGGTCTCGTTCAGCACCAGGCGGCCCAGGCTCATCGGGTGCAGGCCGTCGGCGTCCTTGGCCGGGTCCATCAGCTCCAGGACGCGGTTGGTGTCGATGCCCTTGGGGAGCGGGAGTTGGACGATGTACCCCGTGCACTCGGGGTTCTCGTTCAGCTCGCGGACGACCGTCTCGATCTCCTCCTGGGTGGCCGTCGCGGGCAGTTCGCGCTGGATGGAGGCGATGCCCACCTCCGCGCAGTCGCGGTGCTTTCCGGCCACGTACCACTTGCTGCCGGGGTCGTCTCCGACGAGGAGGGTGCCCAGGCCGGGCTGCACGCCCTCGGCCTTCAGCGCCTCCACACGGACGGTGAGTTCGGACTTGATCGCGGCCGCGGTGGCCTTGCCATCGAGAATCTGGGCGGTCATGGCCCCATCCTCGCGGATGGGACGGCCCCGGTTCCACTCAGGTGGCCTGCGCCTACGATGTCGGCCGTCACAGCCCCACCGCTCGAAGGATCCAGGTGACCCACCCGCCCTACCCCCCGTACCCGCAGCAGCCGGCCGCGCCGGGGTACCCGCCCCAGCCGGGCGGCTACCCGCCGTTCCCCCAGCAGCCCGGCCCGTACGGCCAGATGCCGTACGGGCAGATGCCGCCCGCCATGCCGCAGCGCCCGCCGCTGGCTGGCTGGTGGTCGCGCGTGGGCGCGACGATGCTCGACGGCCTGATCGGCGGGCTGCTGCCGATGGCCCTGTTCGTCGCCGGGGCCGTGATGATCGTCCTGGGGTCCCACCGCACCTGCACGTTCAGCACCGACGGCTACTCCGTCTGCGAGCCGTCGTCGAAGGGCGAGATGTTCGGGGGCATCGCGCTGATGGGCGCCGGCTGGCTCGTCGCCGTGATCATCGGCTTCTGGATGATGTACCGCCAGGGCAAGACCGGCCAGACGCCCGGCAAGAAGGCGATGAACATCGCCGTCCTGCGTGAGCGCGACGGCATGCCGCTGGGCTTCGGCATGACCTTCGTGCGCAGCCTGTGCCACTTCTTCGACGGCTTCCTCTACCTGGGCTACCTGTGGCCGCTGTGGGACGAGAAGAACCAGACCTTCGCCGACAAGATGGTCGGCACGGTGGTCGTCCGCACGCGCTGAGCGTGTCCCCCGCGCCCCAAAGGGGCGTGGGACGGTTACATGTGCGGCTCCGCCGCGTGGGCGCGACCAGCCACGACGAGCCCGCAGCCGACGCACAGCCCCGCGCCCCCAAAGGGGCGCGGGGAACTGCGCGATCAGCCACGAACCGGCCCGCAGCCGACCACTCAGTGGAAGAAGTGCCGCGTACCCGTGAAGTACATGGTCACCCCGGCCGCCTTCGCGGCCTCGACCACCTGCTCGTCACGGACCGAACCACCCGGCTGCGCAACGGCCTTGACGCCCGCGGCCGTGAGCACCTCCAGCCCGTCCGGGAACGGGAAGAACGCGTCCGACGCGGCGTACGAGCCGCGCGCCCGCTCCTTGCCCGCGCGCTGCACGGCCAGCTTGGCGGAGTCGACCCGGTTGACCTGGCCCATGCCCACGCCGACGGTCGCGCTGTCCTTGGCCAGCAGGATCGCGTTGGACTTCACCGCGCGGCAAGCCTTCCAGGCGAACGCCAGCTCGGCCAGCTCGTCGGCGGACAGCGGCTCGCCGGTCGCCAGCGTCCAGTGCGCCGGGTCGTCGCCCTCGGCCTGCAGCCGGTCCTTCACCTGCAGCAGCAGCCCGCCCTCGACCGGCCGGACCTCCTTGACCGCGCACGGGGCTTCGGCACAGCGCAGCACGCGGATGTTCTTCTTGCGGGCCAGGACCTCGACCGCGCCGTCCTCGTAGTCCGGGGCGACGAGGACCTCGGTGAAGATCTCCGCGACCTGCTCGGCCATGGCCACCGACACCGGGCGGTTGACGGCGATGACGCCGCCGAACGCCGACAGAGGGTCGCAGGCGTGGGCCTTGCGGTGCGCCTCGGCGACGTCCGAACCGGTCGCGATGCCACAGGGGTTGGCGTGCTTGATGATCGCGACGCAGGGCTCGTCGTGGTCGTACGCGGCCCGGCGGGCGGCCTCGGTGTCGACGAAGTTGTTGTACGACATCTCCTTGCCGTGCAACTGCTCGGCGGAGGCCAGGCCCTTGCCGCCCTCGTCGGTGTAGAGGGCGGCGGGCTGGTGCGGGTTCTCGCCGTAGCGCAGCACGTTGGCGCGGGAGTAGACGGCGCCGACGAACTCCGGGAAGCCACCCGCGGCGGAGCCGCTGTCAGCCGCAGTGTCGGCGGCCGCGTAGTCGGCGGCGAACCAGTTGGCCACGGCCACGTCGTAGGCGGCGGTGTGCTGGAAGGCCTGCGCCGCAAGGCGCTTGCGCTGCGCGAGGTCGAAGCCGCCGGCGGCGACGGCCGCGAGGATGTCGTCGTAGCGGGCCGGGTCGACGACCACGGCCACGGACGGGTGGTTCTTGGCGGCCGCGCGGACCATCGACGGGCCGCCGATGTCGATCTGCTCGACGCACTCGTCCGGGGTGGCGCCGGAGGCGACGGTCTCCCGGAACGGGTAGAGGTTGACGATCACGAGCTCGAAGGGCGCGACGCCCAGCCCGGCGAGCTGCTCGCGGTGCGCGTCGAGGCGCTGGTCGGCGAGGATGCCCGCGTGGACGCGCGGGTGCAGGGTCTTGACGCGCCCGTCCAGGCACTCGGGGAAACCGGTGAGCTCCTCGACCTTGGTGACCGGGACGCCCGCCGCGGCGATCTTCCCGGCCGTCGAGCCCGTCGAGACGAGCTCGACGCCCGCCGCGTGCAGGCCGCGGGCGAGCTCCTCCAGCCCCGTCTTGTCGTAGACGCTGACCAGCGCGCGGCGGATGGGCCGCTTGGTGCCTTCGGCGGTCACGGGATTCACTGGATCCGTACCTTTCGTCCCTCTATGCGGTAGCCGTGCCGGGCCAGTCGGCCCACGACTTCGACGAGCAGCTGTCGCTCGACTTCCTTGATCCGCTCGTGCAGCGCGGATTCGTCGTCCTCGTCCCGGACCTCCACCACGCCCTGCGCGATGACGGGTCCGGTGTCGACGCCCTCGTCGACGAAGTGGACGGTGCAGCCGGTCACCTTCACCCCGGACGCGAGCGCGTCGCGCACGGCGTGGGCGCCGGGAAAACTGGGCAGCAGAGCGGGGTGCGTATTGACCGTCCGCCCGCCGAACCGTGCCAGGAAGGCCTTCCCCACGATCTTCATGAAGCCGGCGGACACCACCAGGTCCGGCTCGTGGGCGGCCACCGCCTCGGCGAGCGCGGCGTCCCAGGCCTCCCGCGTGGGGTGGTCCTCCACCCGGCAGACGAAGGTGGGCAGCCCGGCGCGCTCGGCGCGCTCCAGCCCGGCGATGCCGTCCCGGTCGGCACCCACGGCCACGATCCGCGCGCCGTAACCGTCCGGATCGGCGTCGATGGCCTCGATCAGGGCCTGCAGATTCGTACCGGAACCCGAGACCAGCACGACGAGTCGGGCAGGACGTCCAGCAGGGGCAGCCACGGTGGGGCCCTTTCTCGCGGGGCGGGACAACTGGTTTGTATGGACGTACGAAAAGGAGAGGCTCCCCGATACGGGGATCCCTACGAAGCCGACGGCCGCCAGCAACGATACCGGCACACCGCCCGGCCCCCACGGGACGGGGGCACGCACGGGAGGTAGCGTCTGCAAGCGGGCGCTTCACGCACGCCGCCGTAGGCTCGAAGTGCAGGACGACGAGACCAGGGGAAGACACACTCCACATGCCGGACCGACGCCGCCACGCGGCTCACCGCCCCCCGCTGCCCGCCGCGCACGCGTTCCGCACGCCGCACGACCGCCAGGCGCCGCCCTCCGCGGACCAGCGGGACGACAACCCCTTCGCGCCCCCGCCCGAGGGCCGGGCGGACCGCCCCTGGCAGCCGCGGCAGCAGTCGTCGGGGGCCTCGGGAACGCCCTCCGGGGAGGACGGCTCCTCCGGCGACGGCTCCCCGGAGCAGCCCCCGGGCTGGGGCAGCCAGTGGAGCAGCCGCCAGCCCGGCCGCCACGACGGCGGCTTCGGCGGCGGCCCCGGCGGCGGCCCGCAGGGCCCGCTGCCCGGCGGCAACGGCGGCCTGCGCTGGGACCCGACGGACCCGGCCCAACGGCGCGCCCGCTACGCCCTGTTGGCGGGCATGTGGGGCTTCTTCTTCGCCCTGTTCAGCATCCCGCAGGTGGCCCTGCTGCTGGGCGCGCTCTCGGTCTACTGGGGCATCAGCTCACTGCGCGCCAAGCCGAAGCCGCGCGACCCGGACGCCCCGCCGCCCCCGCCGGGCGGCTTCCGCCCGCAGACCACGGCGGCCGTGAGCGGCCTGGTCACGGGCAGCCTGGCCCTGGTGATCGTGGCGACGACGTTCGCCTTCCAGCTGGCGTACCGGGACTACTACACGTGCGTGGACGACGCACTGACGCAGACGTCCCGCCAGTCGTGCGAGACCCACCTGCCGAAGCAACTGCGCCCGCTGCTGGAGGTGCAGGACTAGGGCCCGGTCGCGCCCCGCAAGGGGCGGGGGCTGTGACATCGTGCGGCTCCGCCGCGTGGGCGCGGCCAGCCACGACGAACCCGCAGTCGAAGGTACGGCCCCCGGCGGAGCGCCGGCGCTCAGTCACCCTCCGGCGGCTCGAAGTCCGGCATCAGCCCGCCGCCCGACTCCTTGAGCGCGGCCCACCGCACCCGCCGGGACCCGGTCTCGTGCCACGCCTCCGCCGGCGGCCCGTGGTACGAGGCCGAGAACACCGACCCCGGAATCGGCACCGCCCCGTGCGTCGTCGCCTTGCGCCGACGGCCCCGGAACACCCGCTTCGGCTGCGGCTTGGCCCGCCGCCGGCGCGCGGGCGGCGACACCTCCGCCTCCGTCTCCGTCACTTCTTCCGGCTCCGGCTCCGCCGCGGCCTCGGGGGCAGGGGCCGCCGAGGCCGCGGCCACCGCCTCCTCCACCGTCGGCTTCAACGGCAGCGTCTCCGACGCGTACGTCACAGCCGGCTCGGGGGCGGCGCCCCCGACCGCGAAGCCGAACCACGCCGCCGCCGCGCGATAGGCCCGCACCGGCCACGCCGAGCGCCGCCTGGCCCGCGCCCTGCTCCGCGCCCGTGGCGGCGCCGGCACCTCCACCGGTTCTCCGCCCGCCGCAGGCACCCGCTCGGCCCTCCGCCGCAGCCACCGCAGCACCAGCGCGCCCGGCACCCCGACCGAGGCCGTCCACATCAGCGCCGCCTCCCCCGTGTGCAGGCACGACGGGCCGAAGCGCGTGAGGACGGACGTGCCGAGGGAACCGGCCGAGGCGTACGCCAGCAAGGTGACCACCACCGAGCAGAGCACCGCCCCGAGCGCGGCCGTCACGGTCACCTCGCGGCGTCCCGCCACCACCGGCCGCCCCGGCACCGCGGCATGGGCGACGGCCGCCCCCGCGGCGACCGACAGCACCACCGTGGCCACCACCGCCGGCGCCCCGGCGGCCCCGGGCCCCGGCAGCGCCGCGAGCAGCGGGAAGTGCGGCAGCGCGGGGTGGTGGCTCTGCACGGCGAGCGGTGCGACCACACTGCCCGCGCCGGCGCCGAACCCGGCCCCCAGCACGTACGCCACCGCCCAGACCACGGCGTTTGGCAGCAGCACGAAACTCAGCAGCCCCACCGACACCCGCCCGGCCCAGCCCGCCGCGATCTGGGCGAAGGCCTCCCGCACCCCGCCCGCGTGCACGGCCAGCGACACGGCGACGACCAGCATCCCCTCGGCGAGCAGCGCGGCGGTGCCGACGGCGGCGGTCCACAGGATCGCGATCACGCGTCGGCGCGTGAACCAGTGGCGCACCCACCCGGGCACCGCGTCCACCACGCGCCGCGCGCGGCCGGCCGGCGACCAGGCCGGCCAGCCCGCTGCCGCCCACATCCCGGCGGCCGCGAACAGTGCGGCGAAGAGCGGCAGATGGAGCAGGGCGCTCAGCGGCGAGACGTGCACGGGGGACGGGGCGGCGTAGAGCGCGGCTGCGGTGCCCACGAGCAGGTAGCCGCCCAGGTACACGCCGAGCGCCGTGCGCACCGGGAGCCGGATGGCGGGGGCGGAGCCAGGAGCGGCAGGCGGCGCTTCCGCCTCTTCGGTCCCGACGGCCTCGTCCGCGTGCATGAGGTCCTCCACGCAGACGAACCTGCCGTCCTCCTCCTCTTCCGGCGGCTCGTCGGCGACGGGCTCCAGCGCATGCCGCGCCGTGCGGTAGAGCAGGGTGCACGGCACCAGCGAGAGCAGCAGCGGCGTCAGCCCGACGGGGGCGGGCGCGCCGGACAGCGTCTCGGTCCGTACGAGCTCGGCGCCGTGCGCCAGCAGCCACAGGTCGGCGGCGACGCGCAGCGCCCCCGTGGGCCCGCTGTCGGGGTACGGGGAGATGATCCACAGCATCAGGACGCCCACGGCGAAGGCCCCGAGCCCCAGCCCTGCGGCGACCACGCCGCCGAGGAAGACCGTGCTCACCGCGGACTGGCCGTGCAGGGCGGGCCGTTGGCGCGACGGGAACAACGGGCCAGGGTCGGCGTAGTGGGTCACGAGAGACATGCTGCCAAGAACGCGGCTTTGGTCCGGGTATTCGGTCACATGGTCGTCGTGTCGCGTTCACGGGCCCTCACCCCGGCCGCGAGCACCGGAAACGGCCGTGGGCCCGCACCCCCGGACAGGGGTGCGGGCCCACGGACCGGCCGTGCGGCCGAAGCGGCGGAGGGTCAGCCGGCGAGGGCGGCGCGCGCCAGGCGGGCCGTCTCGGACGGGGTCTTGCCGACCTTCACACCGGCGGCCTCGAGGGCCTCCTTCTTCGCCTGGGCGGTGCCGGACGAGCCGGACACGATGGCACCGGCGTGGCCCATCGTCTTGCCCTCGGGCGCGGTGAAACCAGCCACGTAGCCGACGACCGGCTTGGTGACGTGCTCCTTGATGAAGTCCGCGGCCCGCTCCTCGGCGTCGCCGCCGATCTCGCCGATCATGACGATCAGGTCGGTCTCGGGGTCGTCCTGGAACGCCTTCAGCGCGTCGATGTGCGTGGTGCCGATGACCGGGTCGCCACCGATGCCGACGCAGGAGCTGAAGCCGAGGTCACGGAGCTCGTACATCATCTGGTAGGTCAGCGTGCCGGACTTGGACACGAGACCGATGCGGCCGGGCTTGGTGATGTCGCCCGGGATGATGCCGGCGTTGGACTGGCCCGGGGTGATCAGACCGGGGCAGTTGGGGCCGATGATGCGGGTCTTGTTGCCCTTGGCCTTGGCGTACGCCCAGAAGGCGGCCGAGTCGTGGACGGCGATGCCCTCGGTGATGACGACGGCCAGGCCGATGCCCGCGTCGATCGCCTCGACGACCGCTGCCTTGGAGAAGGCCGGCGGGACGAAGACGACGGTGACGTCGGCACCGGTCTTCTCCATCGCCTCGGCGACCGAGCCGAAGACGGGGACCTCGTGGCCGTCGAAGTCGACGGAGGTGCCGGCCTTGCGCGGGTTGACGCCACCGACGATGTTGGTGCCGTCAGCGAGCATGAGCTTGGTGTGCTTCATGCCCGTGGAGCCGGTCATGCCCTGGACGATGACCTTGCTGTCCTTGGTGAGGAAGATAGCCATGATGTGTCTTTGACCTCGTCCCTATTACTTCGCGGCCGCGAGCTCGGCGGCCTTGTCGGCCGCACCGTCCATGGTGTCCACGCGCTGCACCAGCGGGTGGTTGGCGTCGGAAAGGATCTTGCGACCCAGCTCCGCGTTGTTGCCGTCGAGACGCACGACGAGCGGCTTGGAGACGTCCTCGCCCTTGTCCTTCAGGAGCTGGAGAGCCTGGACGATGCCCTTGGCGACCTCGTCACAGGCGGTGATGCCACCGAAGACGTTGACGAAGACGGACTTGACGTCCGGGTCGCCGAGGATGATCTCAAGACCGTTGGCCATGACCTCGGCCGAGGCACCGCCGCCGATGTCGAGGAAGTTGGCGGGCTTGACGCCGCCGTGCTTCTCGCCGGCGTAGGCGACGACGTCCAGGGTGCTCATGACGAGACCCGCGCCGTTGCCGATGATGCCGACCTGGCCCTCGAGCTTGACGTAGTTGAGGTGCTTCTCCTTGGCGGCGGCCTCCAGCGGGTTGGCCGCGGCCTTGTCGACCAGCTCCTCGTGGCCGGGCTGGCGGAAGTCCGCGTTCTCGTCCAGGGAGACCTTGCCGTCGAGGGCGATGACGCGGCCGTCGGCGACCTTGGCGAGCGGGTTGACCTCGACGAGGAGGGCGTCCTCGGCGACGAAGGTCTTCCACAGGGTCACCATGACCTCGGCGACCTGCTCCGCGACCTCGGCCGGGAACTTCGCCTGGGCCACGATCTCGCGGGCCTTCTCGATGGAGACGCCCTCGTTGGCGTCCACCGGGACCTTCGCGAGCTTCTCGGGGGTCGTGGCGGCGACCTCCTCGATGTCCATGCCGCCGGCGACCGACGCCATGGCGAGGAAGGTCCGGTTGGTCCGGTCGAGGAGGTACGAGACGTAGTACTCCTCGGCGATCTCCGGAGCGGTCTCGGCGATCATGACCTTGTGGACCGTGTGGCCCTTGATGTCCATGCCGAGGATGTCCGTCGCGCGGGCAACGGCCTCGTCCGGGGTGGCGGCCAGCTTCACGCCGCCGGCCTTGCCACGGCCGCCGACCTTCACCTGAGCCTTGACGACCGAACGGCCGCCCAGACGCTCAGTGGCCTCGCGCGCCGCCTCAGGCGTGTCGATGACTTCACCGGCCAGCACCGGTACACCGTGCTTGGCGAAGAGGTCCCTCGCCTGGTACTCGAACAGGTCCACGCGCGTCAGTCCCTTTTCCATGGATATCGCGGTTCGTTGTCTGCGCGGGCGTGCCGCGGGGCAGCGTGAGGACGCGATCTATTACGAGGGCGGCACACGATCACCGTTGACGCGGCATGTCCGTCTCGCAGGTTATCCCCGCCGGAGGGGCGGCCCTAAATCACAGCTCACACTCCGGCCGTGATTAGCCTCACAGGCGGAGGCCTCATCCGGACTCGGGTATCGGCAGCGGACGCTTCTCCAGGGCCGCCGCCATCACATCGGGAAAGAGATCCGGCGTACAGGCGAAGGCGGGGGCGCCGAGGGCCGCCAGGGCCGCCGCGTGCTCACGGTCGTAGGCGGGGGCGCCCTCGTCGGAGAGCGCCAGCAGGGACACGAACTGCACCCCGGAGGCCTTCATGGCCGCCACCCGTTTGAGCATCCCGTCCCGGATCCCGCCCTCGTAGAGATCACTGATGAGGACCACGACCGTTTCGGCCGGGCGGGTGATGCGGGACTGGCAGTAGGCGAGGGCGCGGTTGATGTCCGTGCCGCCGCCGAGCTGGGTGCCGAAGAGAACGTCCACCGGATCGGCCAACCGGTCGGTGAGATCCACGACGGAGGTGTCGAAGACGACCAGCCGGGTGTCGAGCGCCCGCATCGAGGCCAGGACGGCACCGAAGACCGAGGCGTAGACGACGGAGGCGGCCATCGAGCCGGACTGGTCGATGCACAGCATCACCTCCTTGCGCAGGGACTGCGCCGCACGCCCGTGGCCGACCAGGCGCTCGGGGACGACCGTGCCGTGCTCGGGCAGGTAGTGCTTGAGGTTGGCCCTGATCGTGCGGTCCCAGTCGATGTCGCGGTGGCGGGGGCGGGCGACGCGGGAGGAGCGGTCGAGGGCGCCGGTGAGGGTGGCCCGGGTGCGGGACGACAGGCGCCGCTCCAGGTCCTGGACGACCTTGCGGACGACGGCCCGCGCGGTCTCTTTCGCCGTCTCGGGCATGGCCCGGTTGAGGGAGAGGAGGGTGCCGACGAGATGGACGTCCGCCTCGACGGCCTCCAGCAGTTCGGGCTCCAGCAGCAGGGCGGACAGGCCGAGGCGCTCGATGGCGTCGCGCTGCATCACCTGAACGACTGATGTCGGGAAGTACGTACGGATGTCCCCCAGCCAGCGGGCGACCCGCGGCGCGGAGCCGCCGAGCCCGGCACCGCGCCGGGTGCCGTCGGCCCGGTCCTCGCCGGAGCGGTCGCCGTAGAGGGCCTGCAGGGTGCGGTCCATGGCGGCGTCGGTGCCGGCGAGGGCGCAGCCGGTGCCGTCGGCACCGCTGTCGTCGCCGAGCACGAGGCGCCAGCGGCGCAGCCGCTCGTCGGTGGCGGTGGCGGTGGCGGTGGCGGTGGCGGTGGCGGTGGCATCGACGACGGTGGCGTTCATTGCGGTGCTCCCCCGGTGAGTGCTGGTGAGGTGTCCTCTTCTTCTGTTTCCGTCCGGGCGTCGAGGCCCAACAGCAGGCGCAGCGTGGGCAGGACGGCCGCCGCGCGTGCGGCGTCGAGCTCCGGGCCGAATCCGGGCATGCCGTCCCCGGCCGGTGCCGGCGCGCCCGCGCCGCCTCTGCGGATCAGCTCGCCGAGGCTGCGGCGCACCCCCGGTTCGTAGGCGGAGAAGGTGCGGCGCAGCAGGGGCAGGACGTCCGTGAACGCATCCGGTGGCACGCCGGTGAGCCAGGCGTCGACGAGGGCGAGGAGCCGCTCGTCGTGGACGAGCAGCATGCCGCCGGATCCGCCGCTGCCGGTGAACCCCTCGATCCAGGCGGCCGCTTCGGCCGGGGCCGCGCCGGCGGAGAGCGCGAGGCCCATGAGCCGGGCGGCCTCGCCCTCGGGGAGCCGTCCGTCGTCCAGCAGCAGCCGGACGGCCCGGCCCTTGATGCCCCCGGGCAGGTGCTCGCGGGCGGCGAGGGTGCCGAGGACGGCGGCCCAGCGCTCCCGCAGCGGCTCCTTGCCGAGCAGGCCGACGGCCTGGTGCACCGCGTCGACGTGCCCTCGCGTCTCCGCCGCCGCGTCCGCGTCGAGCCCTGCGCAGGCGGCGGGGAGCCCGACGAAGACCCGCTCGGCGATCCCCTCGGCCACCTCGCCGAGAGCAGCGATATCGGTGCGGCGGACGTCCCCGTAGCGCACGGAACGGACCAACGCGGGCAGGGCCCGGGCCAGATGGCCCACGTCCGTGTCGAGCGCGGCCCGGTCGGCGAGGGCGCGCATGACCACCGGGAGGGCGTCGGGGAGCCCGGCGAGCAGGCACTGCTCGGCCAGCGCCGTGACCTCGGCGAGGCTGTCGGACTCGCGGGCCAGGGACTCCGCCTTGGCCGTGGCCGCGCCCTCCACGGTCGTGCCCCAGATGCCGGCCTCGGCGACGCGGACGGCCGACTCGGGCTCCCAGCACAGCCGCCAGGTCTCCCGGAAGGTGCCGAGCGAGCCGCGCGAGCGCACGGGCTCGCCCCAGGCGACGCCGAGCAGCCGCAGGCGGTGCAGCAGTCTGCTGCGGGCCGCGTCGTTGTCGGTGCGCAGGTCGAACTCGCGCTCGCGGACGGCGGCTTCGGGCTTCAGCCGAAGGCTGCGCTGCAGCCGGTCCAGGTCGCGCTGGAGGGGCACGGCCGGTGCGGAGTCGGGGACTTCGCCGAGCACGTCCCCGATGACGAGTCGGTCCTGCACGAGGGCGAGCGGCACGTCGGATCCGTCGCACATCACCGCGCGCACGGCGTCGGTCGTCTCGGCGAGCCCGGCCAGCGGGCGCCCGCGCATCGCGGCGAGGGTTCCGGCGAGCCGTACGGCCTCGATGACGTGGGCCGAGGAGACGGGACGGTCCTCCTCGCGCAACAGCCGGGCGACCGTGGTCATCCAGCGCTCGACCACCCGGTCGGGCGCGTGGAAGAGATGCGCGTACCAGCCGGGCGAGGTGACCCCGGCGCCGTAGCCGCTGCGCCGGGCCAGCCGCCGGTGCGTCCACGGCACCCAGCCGATCGCCGCCTTGACCTTGGGCAGCCCCTTGAGCAACTGCCGGTCGGACGCCACCGTCCGCTTCTCGGCGAGGGCGGGCACGTGCCAGGCGCCGCAGACGACGGCGACACCGTCCCCGAACTCCCGCCGCGCCTCGCGGAGTTTCAGCCGCATGTGCGCTTCCCGCACGGCGTCCCGCGCGCCGACGGGACCACTGTCCGCCCGCAGCTCCGCCATGGCCTCGGCGAGGGCCAGGAAGGGCGCCAGGGCATCGTCATCGGCGCCACGTCCGCGCCGGTGCTCGACGGCGTCCTCCCACCAGGCCTCGGCGTCGTCGTACCCGGCGGCTGCGGCGAGCGCACCGAGCGGGTCGTCCCGACCGGTGGGGCCGGGCGCCGCGACGCCATCCGGCGCGGCGTTCGGGCACGCCGCACCGGTGAATGCGGTGCGGCCGAGCGTGCCGTCCCGGCGGGGTGCGGCGCCCGCCGGGGCGACGTCCGGCCGGCCAGCAGGCAGAGCCCCATCAACGTCCGAGCGGTGGGCACCGGGCAACGCCCGGGACGAGCCACTGTACGCAGCAGCCGCCTGCGCAGCACCTCCCGCCGACGCACCGTCCGGCCGCCCCGCGGACGGAGCCCCTTCCTCACCCAGGCGCCGCGCACGGGGCAACGCCCCTTCGCCGAACAGGCCGTTCCCGCGAGAGGGCCTGCTGCACGCGACACCGGGGCGGTCCTCTTCCTCACCCAGGAACCCCGCATCGGGCAACACCCCTCGGCCGAACCGGCCGTTCCCATGGGACGGCCCGCTGCACGCGGCACCCGGCCTGCCCACAGGCAGACCCCTGGGCAGCGCCCCTTGACCGAGGAAGCCGTCCCGAGGGGACAAGCCGCTGCGCTCGGCAGCCGCCTGCGCAGCATCTTCCGCCGACACAGCATCCGGCCGCCCCGCGGGCAGAACCTCTTCCTCACCCGACCACTGCGTGCCGGGCAACACCCCTTGTCCGAACAGGCCGTTCCGCCGGGACGGACCGCCGCACGCGGCAGCCACCTGCACAGCACTCCCCACCGACGCAGCATCCGGCCGCCCCGCGGGCAGACCCCCTTCCTCGCCCGGGTCCCCCGCACCGGGCAACCGCTCATCGCCGAGCGCGAGCGACACGGCGGCCGGCAGGTCGATGAAGCGCACCGGCACGTCGTGGGACAGGGCCCAGCGCAGGGCCACCCATTCCGGGGAGAACTCGGCGAGCGGCCAGAAGGCCGCGCGCCCGGGGTCGTCGGTGGCGTGGGCGAGCAGGGCCACGGGCGGGCGCATCCGCGGGTCCGCGGCGAGGTGGACGATCGCGTCCGCCTCCGGCGGGCCCTCGATCAGTACGGCGCTCGGCCGGCACCGGTCGAGCGCCGCCCGTACGGCGCGGGCCGAGCCCGGGCCGTGGTGGCGTACGCCCAGCAGGGCGGGGGCCGTGGTCATGCGGACACCTCGCGGCACGCGCGGTAGAAGTCCTTCCAGCCGTCCCGCTCGCGGACGACCGTCTCCACGTACTCCTGCCAGACCAGCCGGTCGACCGCCGGGTCGCGGACGACCGCGCCGAGAATGCCCGCGGCCACGTCGCCGGCGCGCAGCACTCCGTCGCCGAAGTGTGCGGCGAGCGCCAGGCCGCCGGTGACGACGGAGATGGCCTCGGCCGTGGAGAGCGTGCCCGAGGGCGACTTGAGCTTGGTGCGGCCGTCCGTGGTGACCCCGTCGCGCAGCTCGCGGAAGACCGTGACGACGCGCCGGATCTCGTCCGCCCCGTCGGGCGCGGCCGGCAGGTCGAGAGCGCGGCCGAGCTGCTCGACGCGCCGGGCGACGATGTCGACCTCGGCCTCGGGGGTCTCCGGCAGGGGCAGGACGACGGTGTTGAAGCGGCGGCGGAGCGCGCTGGAGAGCTCGTTGACGCCGCGGTCGCGGTCGTTGGCGGTGGCGATGAGGTTGAAGCCGCGAATGGCCTGGACTTCTTCGCCGAGTTCGGGGATGGGCAGGGTCTTCTCGGAGAGGACGGTGATGAGCGTGTCCTGGACGTCGGCCGGGATGCGGGTGAGCTCCTCGACGCGGGCGGTCAGGCCCTCGGCCATGGCGCGCATGACGGGGCTGGGCACGAGCGCTTCGCGGCTGGGGCCGTGGGCCAGGAGGCGGGCGTAGTTCCAGCCGTAGCGGATGGCCTCCTCGGCGGTGCCCGCGGTGCCCTGCACCAGGAGGGTGGAGTCGCCGCTGACGGCGGCGGCGAGGTGCTCGGACACCCACGTCTTGGCCGTGCCGGGCACGCCGAGCAGGAGCAGTGCGCGGTCGGTGGCGAGCGTGGTGACGGCGACTTCCACGATGCGCCGCGGGCCCACGTACTTGGGCGTGATCACGGTGCCGTCGGGCAGCGTGCCGCCGAGCAGGTACGTGGCCACGGCCCAGGGCGACAGGCGCCAACGGGCGGGCCTGGGACGGTCGTCGGCGGCGGCGAGGGCCGCGAGCTCGTCCGCGAAGGCGTCCTCGGCGTGCGGTCGCAGGGCCTGGGTCAGGGCCTGGGTCAGGGCCTGGGCCCCGGTGGACGGCATGGTGGTGGCTGGGATTCCGGACACGGTCACAAGTCCCCCTCGTCGTGCGGTTCCGGGATGCGTGAACCACCCTGCACCAGCCCACTGACAATCGCCCTGACCTGCTAGTTCTCCGCGCCGAGGCCGATTGTCAGTGCCTGGGTCCAGCATGGTCGGCATGAATCCGCAGGGGGAACGCCGGACGGAGGATCAGGTGCTCGCGCTCGCACCTGACGCCGCATCACGCAAGGCGGGCGCGCGGCTCGGGGTGCCGGGCCCGTGGTCGGGCGCGGGTGCCCGCGCGAAGGGGGGCGCGGGCGCGGTCTGGGGGGAGTGCCGGGGCAGCGGCAGCACGCCGTACCGGACGGTCGTGGATCTGGCGGACGAGGCCGGCCCGGGCTTCCACTGCACGTGCCCGAGCCGCAAGTTCCCGTGCAAACACGCCCTGGGGCTGCTGCTGTTGTGGTCCGCGGGCGGGGAGGCGGTACCGGCCACGGCGGAGGATCCTCCGGCCTGGGCGGGTGCATGGCTGGACCGGCGGAGGCAGCGCGCCCGCACGGCGCCGGAGGCCGTGGAGGGGCCGGGCGGCGGGCCCGGGAAACCCGCGGCCGACGGCGAGTCGGCCCGGCGCCGGGCGGACCGCCGGGCGCAGCGCATGGCCGCGGGTGCCGTGGAGCTGGAGCAGCGGCTGGTGGATCTGCTGCGGCACGGCCTCGCGGCCGCCGAAGGGTCCGCGTACGGGCACTGGGAGGAGACGGCCGCCCGCATGGTCGACGCCCAGGCGCCGGGCCTGGCCTCGCGCGCAAGGGAGTTGGCGCCGCTGTCGGGTGCGGCCGGGGCGTCGCGGCTGCTGGAGGAGTGCGCCCTGCTCCACGCCCTCAACCAGGGCTTTCTGCAGGCGGACCGGCTCCCCGGTCCGCTCGCGGCAACAGTGCGCAGCCGCGTCGGGGTCAGTACGGGCGCGGCCGCCGTGCTGGCCTCGGCCGCGCCCGTCCGCGACCGCTGGCTGGTCCTGGCCCAGCAGGACGGCGACGACGGCCGGTTGATCACCCGTCGCATCTGGCTCCGCGGCACGGCGACGGGCCGGATGGCGCTCCTCCTCTCCTACGACGGAGGGGGCAAGGCGCCCGAACTCTCGTTGCCCGCAGGCCTCGTGCTGGACGCCGACCTCGCCTTCCACCCATCGGCCCGCCCGCTGCGAGCCGTCCTGGGCACCCGCCACGCGCCTCCCGCCCCCTCCCTCGCACCCCCGCCGGGGGGCGGCGCGGAGGCGGCTCTGCGCGCCTACGGCGAGGCCCTGCGCGACGATCCCTGGCTGGACGCGTGGCCGGTGGTCCTGTCGGGCGTGGTCCCGGTCCCGGATCCCGAGCACGGCTGGCAACTGGCCGATGCCGACGGCGAGTCGGCGCTGCCCGTCGACCCGCGGTGCAGCGACCGTACGGGCCTGTGGCAGCTCGCGGCGATATCCGGCGGGGGCCCGGTGACGGTCTTCGGTGAATGCGGTCACCGGGGCTTCGCACCGCTGGCCACGTGGGCGCCGGAACTCGTGACACTGTGAAGGGAATCGAGGCATGACCACCACCCCGTGCGCCACCGCGCACACGCCCGCCTGGGACGAGCTCGTCGCCGCCGCCCTGCTCGGCACCGAGCGGCGCACCCCGCCCGTGCAGCCGCGCCCGGGGCAGGATCCGGCGGCAGCGCTGCTGGACGAGGCCGCGCTGCGCACGGTGCAGCGGCGCGCCGCCCTGCTGCCGGCGGCGGCCGGGGCGCGTCCCGAGGCGGCCCCGGACGATCCCCGTCCGCCGCTGCCGCCCGCTGCCGCACGGCGGTTGGCGCTGCTGCTCGCCGACCGGGCGGGCCCCGGCGGCGCGGGCCGTCAGGGCTCCGCGCCCGATCTGACCGAGCTGCTGCCGCAGTGGCTCACCGCCGCCAACGGCCACGGCTACCGGGCTCCCGCCCCGTTGCTGCCCGGCCTGCTCGACGCGGCCCGGGCGCGCAGCGACCTGCGGGCGGAGGCCCTCGCCCTGGCCGGGCCGCGCGCGCTGTGGCTGGCCCGGCTCAACCCGCAGTGGGCGTATGCCCTGCGCGGCACCGCGGCGGGCAGCGCGGCGCTGCCCTCGGCAGCCGGTGAACAGTTCTGGCACGAGGGGCTGTTCGCCGAGCGGGCCGCTCTGCTGGCGTCCCTGCGGCGCGGCGATCCGGCGGCCGCCCGGGAGTTGCTGGCCACCACGTGGGCCGAGGAGCGCGCGGAGGACCGGCTGATGTTCCTCGACACCCTGCGGGAGGGCGTCTCCCTCGCGGACGAGCCGTTCCTGGAGCAGGCCCTGTCGGACCGCAGCCGCAATGTGCGGGCCCTGGCGGCCGAGCTCCTGTCCGCCCTCCCCGGCTCGGCCCTCGCGGCCCGGATGGCCGAACGGGCCCGCGCCTGCGTGTCCCTGGACCTCACGGGCACCCGCGAGGACCGGCGCATAGCGGTGGAGGCGCCGCCCGAGTGCGACAGCGCGATGCAGCGGGACGGTGTGGCCGCCAAGCCGCCGTCCGGCAGGGGCGAGCGGTCGTGGTGGCTGACCCAGCTGGTCGAGGCCGCGCCCCTGGCGACGTGGTACGAGCGGCTCGGCGTCACGGGCGCGGCCGAGGCGGTGGCCCTGCCGGTGGCCGACGGCTGGCAGCCCGATCTGCACGCCGCCTGGTGCCGGGCGGCCGTGCGGCAGCGGGACGCCGCGTGGGCGAGGGCGCTGCTCGGCCCGGCGACGGCGCCGCCCGCGCCGGAAGGCGGGACGTGGCGCGACCCGGCGAAGCTGCTGTCGGCCCTGCCGCCCGCCGAACGGGCCGTCTGGGTGGCCGACTTCATTGCCGCGCACGGGCTGTCGGACGCGTTCCGGCTGCTGGGGGTGTGCGCGGTGCCGTGGGCGGAGCCGCTGGGGAGGGCGGTGGTGGATGCGCTCGACATCGCGCGGGACGCGGGGAGTTATCCGTGGAGCTTCAGCGGGGTGATGGGGATGGCGGAGCGCTGCCTCGATCCGGCGGAGGCGGGGCGGCTGGAGGTGCTCACCTCGGTGCCGGACGAGGAGTCGGCTCCGCCGGGGGCCTCCGGTTACTGGGCGGAGGCGTTCCGCCGGCTCGTGGGCACGCTGCGGCTGCGGGGGGTGATGCGGGAGGAGTTGGGCGCCCCGTAAGGGGCGCGGGGCTTCGCCCCGGACCCCTGGGGTAGTGCGTCGGCTGCGGGCCGGCGGTGGCTGGTCGCGCAGTTCCCCGCGCCCCTTACGGGGCGCGAAGATCCGCCGGACAGGCCCCGCCCCGGGGCCCCGCACCGGATCAGCCCACGGCGTGGCGCACGTTGGCGTTGACCCACTCCACGATCGATGCCGTCGTGGCGCCCGGGGTGAAGATCTCCGCGACGCCCAGCGCCTTGAGCGGCGGGATGTCCTCGTCCGGGATGATGCCGCCGCCGAAGACCTTGATGTCCTCGGCGTCGCGCTCCCGGAGCAGCTCCAGCACCTTGGCGAACAGGGTGTTGTGCGCGCCGGACAGGATGGACAGCCCGATCGCGTCGGCGTCCTCCTGGATCGCGGTGTCGACGATCTGCTCGGGCGTCTGGTGGAGCCCGGTGTAGATCACCTCCATGCCCGCGTCGCGCAGCGCCCGCGCGATGACCTTGGCGCCGCGATCATGGCCGTCGAGCCCCGGCTTGGCCACCACCACGCGGATCGGACCGGTCACTCCCATCACTGCCTCCATGCACTACCGCCGCCAACCGGCCGGGGATGTGAACGAACGTTATCCACAGCATCCCGCAACCGGCCGTTTCGCGGTGGAGAGCGAGGGGGAAATCACACGTGGGACACCACGTTCGCTTCTCACCGCTCCCGTTCCCGCGTCTCACGGGCCGCAGCGCCGCCCGGATCTCCAGAGCCGCCGGGCCGCGGGGCGGCCGCAAGGGGAGCCGCGACGAGGCCGCCGCGCCGCAGAGCCGTCCCAGCCGCATGGCTCAGCGGTGCGGCAGGCAGCGCACAGCTGCCCGCCAGGGCACACGGGGGACAGATGCCCTGCATGTGTGCCGTTCGGGAGGTCGGCCAATGGGGGCCTTGCCCTATCTCCGCATGCTCGTACGCCCTTCTGCCGCGCTGCTGCGGTCCACGGTGCTCGAGCTGTTGATCCTCACGGTGCACGTCCTGCTCTATCCGACGGGCCTGGCGCAGGAGCGCCGCCCCCCGCCGCCTGCCGTCACCGGGCCGCGGAGCGAGCAGGAGGACGACGGCGAGGACCGCCCGCCGGTGCTCCTCCTCCACGGCTTCATCGACAACCGCTCGGTCTTCGCCCTGCTCCGCCGCTCCCTGCGGCGGCACGGCTGGCAGCACGTCCTGACCCTCAACTTCTCGCTGCTGACGTGCGACGTCCGCGCCGCGGCCGCGCTCCTCGCCGGGCATGTCGAGGAGGTCTGCGCCCGCACCGGCAGTCCGCAGGTCGACGTCGTCGGGCACAGCCTCGGCGGCCTGATCGCCCGGTACTACGTGCAGCGGATGGGCGGTGACACCCGGGTCCGCACCCTGGTCACGCTCGGCACCCCGCATGCCGGCACCCACCTGGCGGGCATCGTGCCCGGGCACCCGCTGGCCCGGCAGATGCGCCCCGATTCCGAGATCGTCGCGGAGCTCGCGGAACCGGCGCCGCAATGCGGCACGCAATTCGTCAGTTTCTGGAGCGACCTCGATCTCATCATGATCCCCGTGGAGACTGCACGGATCGATCATCCGGATCTGATCTCGCGCAGTGTGCGGGTGAGCGGCGTCGGTCATCTCGCCCTCCCCGTGCACGCGGAGGTGGCCGCCGGCATCCGGCAGGCGCTGACCACGGAGGAGACGGCGGACGGCCGTGCCGGGGCGGCCTCGGTGGCCTGACCGACGGGGTCCCGGGCGGCCTCTTGTCGAACGTATATCGAACGTCAAGTCGAGCCGCCCGGGTTCAGTCCACCAAAAGGCGGCTAAATGCCCGGCGTCCGCATGCCCGAAACGTGGGGAAGATTGTCGCCGTCGCATACCGCCGGGTACAGTCGCCGCTAATTCTCCTGCCCCCAAGGCGAAATGGAAGTGGTGGTGAACGACCGTCACCCGTCGGCGGGCCCGGCTCCGACCGTTCCCGCTCCCGATGCCTCCGCCTACGGGCACTACGCCCCGTCGCCGTACGAGCAGCAGAACAACGCGCAGAACAACGCACCGCAGGGCTACGCCGGATACGCCTACGACACGTACGCCTCCGGCGGTTCGGGGCACTGGGAGACCACCAGCACCTGGGGCGCCACGAGCGGGCAGACCCAGACCTGGGACTTCAGCGGCTACGACCTCGGCGACGGCGGACAGTCGTGGGACGGCTCCGGCTGGGCCGCGGCCGGTTCGTACGACACGTACGGCTCCGGCATTTCCGGGCCCGGTGGCTGGGGGACGGATGCGCACGCCGCGGCACAGGCCGGGCAGCAGCAACCGCCCGTCGACCAGGCCATGACGCAGACCTGGGACACCTCCGGGTACTACCCGTCCTGGAACACCTCCGCCCAGTGGGACTTCACCGGTTACTCGCAGACCCAGGCCTGGGACACCAGCGGCTACGCCGAGACCGCGCCGGAGGCGGCCCCGGAGCCCGAGCCGACGCCCGTGGTCGTCCCCACCCCGACCCTCATGACCGATGTCTCGGCCGTCTCCGGGTTCTCCGGTGTGGCCGACGCCGAGACCTGCACCATGTCGGTCCTCGACATGGAGGAGACGGAGGCCCCGGCGGCGGAGCCGTCCCCGGCCGCCCCCGCCCGCAGCCGCCGCAAGGGCGCTGCCTCGCGCGCCGGTTACCGCCCCCGCCGCCGGGCGCTCCTCACGGTCGCCGTGCCCTCGGTGGCCGTCATGGGCGTGGCCGGGATCGCCGCCGCGTCCGTGGTGGCCGGCGGGCACAAGGACACCCCGCACACGCAGGCCGCCCCCGAGCAGCCGGTGAAGCTCTCGGCGGCCAACAGCAAGCTGGACACCCAGCTCGCCGGTCTCAGCAAGGGCGCCGACGACTTCGCCTCCCGCGCCAGCCGCAACCAGGAGCGGCTCGACCTCCAGGCCCGCCAGGAGGAGGAGCGCAAACGCAAGGCGGAGGAAGCCGCCCGAAAAGAGGCGGAGCGCCCGAAGTTCGCGCTCCCCGTCAGCCAGCACGGCCTGAGCGCCTTCTTCGGACAGGCGGGCGTCAACTGGATGTCGGTGCACACCGGCATCGACTTCCCCGTCAGCTACGGCACTCCGGTCATGGCCGCCACCGACGGCACCGTCAGCACGCAGTACAACGTCGCCTACGGCAACATGGCCAAGGTGACGTCCGCGGACGGCACCGAGACCTGGTACTGCCACCTGAGCAGCTACAAGCTGCGCTCGGGGAAGGTCAAGGCCGGGGACGTCATCGCCTATTCCGGCAACTCCGGCAACTCCACCGGCCCGCACCTCCACTTCGAGGTCCGCCCCGGCGGCTCGGCCGTGGACCCCCTCCCGTGGCTCCGCAGCCACGACCTGGACCCGACGTAAGTTCCCCGCGCCCCAAAGGGGCGCGGGGAACTGCGCGATCAGCCACAGCGAACCCGCAGCAAAACGACAAAGCTAAAGCTTCTCCACCGGCGCATAGCGCAGCAGCAACCGCTTCGGCTTCTCCTCGCCGAAGTCGATCGTCGCCTCGGCGTTGTCCCCGCTGCCCTTGACCCCGACGACCGTGCCGAGCCCGAACGAGTCGTGTGTGACCCGGTCCCCGATGGCCAGGGCGACCACCGGACGGTCCTTGGCGCGGCGCGTGGCGAACCCGCTCGGCCCCGCCTTGCCCGCACCGGGACCCGAACCGCGCGACGACGCGAAGCCGGACGTGATGCCCGAGCCGCTGCGCCCCGACCCCATCGAGCCCATCGTCGCCGAGGGCGTCGCCGGCCCGGTGCGCCGCCAGGTCACGTACTGGTCGGGGATCTCCTCCAGGAACCGCGACGGCGGGTTGTAGGAGGGCTGGCCCCACGCGCTGCGCATGCTCGACCGGGTCAGGTACAGCCGCTCGCGGGCCCGCGTGATGCCCACGTAGGCGAGCCGGCGCTCCTCCTCCAGCTCCTTGGTCTGGCCGAGGGCGCGCATGTGCGGGAAGACGCCGTCCTCCATGCCCGTGACGAAGACGACCGGGAACTCCAGGCCCTTGGCCGTGTGCAGGGTCATCAGCGTGATGACGCCGGTGCCCGCCCCCGCGGCGCCAGCCGCTGATCTCTCAGCCTCGTCGGGGATCTGGTCGGAGTCGGCGACGAGCGCGACCTTCTCCAGGAAGTCGGCCAGGGTGCCCGGCTCCTCCTCCGTGCGCTCCTGCTCGAACTCGAGGGCGACGGCCGCGAGTTCCTGGAGGTTCTCGATGCGGGTCTCGTCCTGCGGGTCGGTGGAGGCCTGGAGTTCGGCGAGGTAGCCCGTGCGCTCCAGCACCGCCTCCAGGACCGTGGCGGGCCCGGCGCCGGACTCGACGACCGTGCGCAGCTCCTCCATCAGGACGTTGAAGCGCTTGACGGCGTTCGCCGAGCGGGCGGCCATGCCGTAGGCCTCGTCCACGCGGCGCAGCGCCTGCGCGAAGCTGACCTTCTCGCGCAGCGACAGGGCGTCGATCATGGCCTCGGCACGCTCGCCGATGCCGCGCTTGGGCACGTTGAGGATGCGCCGCAGCGGCACGGTGTCCTCGGGGTTGGCGAGCACCCGCAGGTAGGCCAGGACGTCGCGGACCTCCTTGCGCTCGTAGAAGCGCACGCCGCCGACGACCTTGTAGGGCAGGCCGACCCGGATGAAGATCTCTTCGAAGACGCGGGACTGGGCGTTGGTCCGGTAGAAGACGGCCACGTCGCCCGCCTTGGCGTCGCCGGCGTCCGTCAGCCGGTCGATCTCGTCGGCGACGAACTGGGCCTCGTCGTGCTCGGTGTCGGCGACGTAGCCGGTGATGGCGGCGCCCTCGCCGGCCTCGGTCCACAGGTTCTTCGGGCGGCGGTTCTCGTTGCGCTCGATGACCGCGTTGGCGGCGTTGAGGATCGTCTGCGTGGAGCGGTAGTTCTGCTCGAGCAGGATCGTGGTGGCGTCCGGGTAGTCCTCCTCGAACTGGAGGATGTTGCGGATGGTGGCGCCGCGGAAGGCGTAGATCGACTGGTCGGCGTCACCGACGACGCACAGCTCGCCGGGGCCCTCCTCGCCCGCGGTCCCCGGCGTGCCGACCAGCTCGCGCACGAGCGTGTACTGGGCGTGGTTGGTGTCCTGGTACTCGTCGACCAGGACGTGCCGGAAGCGGCGCCGGTAGTGCTCCGCCACGTCCGGGAAGGCCTGCAGCAGGTGCACGGTGGTCATGATGATGTCGTCGAAGTCCAGGGCGTTGGCCTCGCGGAGCCGGGCCTGGTACATCGCGTACGCCTGGGCGAGCGTCTTCTCGAAACCGTCCGCGGCCTGCCCGGCGAAGGCCTCCTCGTCGATGAGCTCGTTCTTGAGGTTGGAGATCTTCGCGCTGAAGGACTTCGGCGGGAACTTCTTCGGGTCGAGGTCCAGGTCGCGGCAGACGAGCGCCATGAGCCGCTTGGAGTCGGCCGCGTCGTAGATCGAGAAGGAGGACGTGAAGCCCAGCTTCTTGCTCTCGCGGCGCAGGATGCGGACGCACGCGCTGTGGAAGGTCATCACCCACATCGCGTTCGCCCGCGGGCCGACGAGCTGCTCGACGCGCTCCTTCATCTCGCCCGCGGCCTTGTTGGTGAAGGTGATCGCGAGGATCTGGCCCGGGTGCACGCCGCGCGCGCCCAGCAGATGGGCGATGCGGTGCGTGAGGACGCGCGTCTTGCCGGAGCCGGCACCCGCGACGATCAGCAGCGGCGAACCGGTGTGCACCACGGCCTCGCGCTGCTGCTCGTTCATCCCCTCCAGCAGAGCCGCCGGATCGACGGCCGGGCGCACGGCGCCGTCGCGGTAGTACGCCTCGCGGGGGACGGGCACGTCGAACTTCCCCTCGGGCCCTGCGGCCCCGGGGAGACCCCATTCGCCGAACAGGTCGTCCGGCAGGGGCTCCGGGGCCGCGTCGTCCTCCGGGGGCGGCGGAGGAGGCTCCTCGTCGGAGGGGGCCAGGTCCGCCAGGAAGCTGTCGTCAAAGAGGCTGCTCATCGCCTCCCGAGTCTAGGCCGCCCCGCCGACAGCCGGTCCCGGATCCGGTCAGGCCGTGGTCACACCCACAGCAGGGCGATGAAGATGTTGGCCGTCGTCAGTGCGCCGACCGTGCCGAAGGCCGCCGCCTCGACCTTCTCGTCGTCGCGCTTGACGTACACCAGCCCCAGGATCACGACCAACAGCGCAAGCTTCAGGCCGATCTTGAAATTGTTGAGCGTGTCGCCCTGGGCCTGGTTGAGGCCGACCAGCGCAACGCCGGTGACCAGCATGGTGAGCGCGCCGTGCAGCATCGCGGGGACCATGCGCGCCTCCCCCTTGCCCATGGCCTTGATCTGGGTCAGGAAGCCGCCGAGCAGCGAGGCGATGCCGATGATGTGCACAGCGATCACGGCGTGAATCAGTACGTCCATGAGAACCGACATTAACCGGACGCATAGCACCCGCTCGTCATGAGGTCCGGCTGGAACACCGCATCGGTCACAGGAGGCATTGATCCTTCCGCACCCGCCGGGGCAGCCTGCCGGACACGATCGTCAAACCGACGATTGCGGGCATTACCGGTCATGCCCGTTTCCCGTGGATCCCGCGGTTTAGCGTCCTCCTGCAGACGGCGGCGGCCCGTTCTCTCCCCCCTCGTGCGGGCCGCCGCCGGGCATCGTCTCTGCCGTACCGGAAGGAAGTGACGGCCACCGTGGCGTCGCACCGCAAGCCCAGGCTCCACCAGCTCGCCGGCACGACCGTCCGGACGGCGGCCACCCTCGCCCTCGCGGGCGCCGCCACCGCCACGGCCCTGGAGGGCACCGGCCACGCCTCGCCCGACCTCTCCCCCGCCCAGGCCAAGGCCCAGGTCGCCCGCTACTACCAGCAGGCCGAGGCGGCCACCGAGCAGTACGACGGGGTGAAGGAGCGGGCCGACCGGGCCCAGCAGAAGCTGGACGGGCTCCAGGACGAGGCCGCCCGCAGGACCGAACGGCTCAATGCCGCCCGCAACGCCCTGGGGTCCTTCGCCACCGCCCAGTACCGCGAGGGCGGCATCCCCGCGACCGTCCGGCTCTTCCTGTCCTCCTCCCCCGGCCGGTACCTGGAACGGGCCTCCCTGGCCGACCGTGCGGGCTCCCGGCAGGCCGCCGCCGTCGCCGCCGTCCAGCACGACCTGCGGGACGTCCGGCAGGTACGGACCACCGCCGAGGCCCAGCTCGCCGAGCTCAGGACGGACGAGGCGAGGCTGGCGCAGCACAAGCACACCATCGAGACCAAGCTGGCGCAGGCCCGGGAGGTGCTCGACCAGCTGCCGTCCGAGGAGCGGGCGGTCGTCGAGAGCGGCGACACCGGAACGGCCGTCCGGGCGGCCGGCAGTGCGGCGGGCGGAGCGGTGAAGTCCGTGACGGGGGACGGGAGTTCCTCCACCGTGGTGCACGAGGCGGCCTCGGCCGTCTCCGGACGGGCCGCGCAGGCGGTGGCGTTCGCCTACTCCGCGCTCGGCAAGCCCTACGTCTGGGGGGCGACGGGCCCGTCCTCCTTCGACTGCTCGGGCCTGACGCAGGCAGCCTGGCAGGCGGCCGGGGTGTCGCTGCCGCGCACCACCTACACCCAGATCAACGCCGGGCAGCGGATCGCCCGGGACCGGCTCGCCCCGGGCGACCTGGTGTTCTTCTACCCGGGCATCACCCACGTCGGGCTCTACATCGGCGGCGGCCGGATGATCCACGCCCCGCACCCCGGGGCGCCCGTGCGGATCGCGCCCATCGACGAGATGCCGTTCGCGGGGGCGACGCGGCCGGTCTGACGGCCGCTTTCGACACCTGCTTCTCACGGCCGCCGTCGAACGGGCCTACGCCGTGGGCGCCTTCAGCTGCTTGGTCAGCCACCGGAAGACGTCCGGCACCTGCTTCCTCCACACCGCGGTGCCGTGGCCGCCGGCGCCCGCCGGTATCAGGGTCACCTGCACGGTCGTCGGCGGCTTGGCCGACTGCTTGATCGCCATGCCCGCCTGGTAGCCGTCGGTCTCCGCGCCCGAGAGGAACAGCGCCACGCGGGGCGGGGTCTGGGCGCGCTGGAGCATCTTCCAGGGGTTGTTCTCGTCGCGCAGCTGCGGGGTCTTGGCGGTGAGCGAAGCGGGCTCGCCGTTGGGGTCGTTGTAGCCGGACAGGCTCACGCCGGCCCGGTAGCGGTCCGGGTGTGCGATGGCGAGCTTGGCCGCGCAGTGCGCTCCGGCGGAGTAGCCCGCGACCGCCCAGCCGTCGGCGGAGTCCTCGGCCCGGAAGGTGTCGGTGACCATCTTGCGGACGTCGACGCTGAGCCAGGTGTCCGCGTTGACCTTGCCGGGGATGTTGGCGCAGCCGGAATCGGTGTCGCCGAGGAGAGTGGTGCGGGGCGCCACGATGATGAACGGGGCGACCTCGCCCTTCTCCATCAGGGGCTTGAGCTGCGTGTTGACGTTGAGGGAGCCGAACCAGGCCTTGGCGGAGCCGGGGAAGCCGGGCAGTACCTCGACGACGGGGAACTTCTTGTTCCGGTACGCCGGGTCGTTGTACTGCGGCGGCAGCCAGACGTAGACCTCGCCCTCCACGCCCGATATTCGGCCCTTGAACTCGGTCTCCTGGACGCCCGGGCCCATCCGGTTGTCGGAGACGGGCTTGAACTTCTGCACTTCCTTGGGGCCTTCGTCGGCCTTGCGGCCGCCGGTGCCGTCCGGCCCCAGGTCGGCCGCCGCCTTGACGTGGTTGCCGGTGCCGAACAGATCGGCCCAGCTGTCGAAGAGCCCGTTGCTGTTGTTGACGATCACGAAGACCAGGACGACCGCCGTGACCTGCGCGAACAGCAGCATGAAGAAGCGCGTGACCTGCCGGACCAGCGTGGGTCCGCCGATCTTCGCCCAGAGGGTGAGCGGCAGGGCGAGGGCCAGCACCACCAGGACGATCGCGGTCAGGAAGAAGGGCGTTCCTGTCAGGCTCATCGGGCGGTGGCTCTCGTTCGGCGGAGGTGGTCTCGCCCGTGGTAGATGCCCGGCGGGGCCCGGAGGTTCCGCCGGGGTGAGCCACGGCACAGCGGGCCGCCCCGTCACGCGGCCCACCGCGCCCGCCGTTACTGCCTCAGACCAGCCGGCGTGCCGTCGCCCAGCGCGTCAGCTCGTGTCGGTTGGACAGCTGCAGCTTGCGCAGCACCGCCGAGACGTGCGACTCGACGGTCTTCACGGAGATGAACAGCTGCTTGGCGATCTCCTTGTACGCGTACCCGCGCGCGATCAGCCGGAGGACCTCCCGCTCGCGCTGCGTCAGCCGGTCCATGTCCTCGTCGACCGGCGGGGCGTCCGTGGACGCGAAGGCGTCGAGGACGAAGCCGGCCAGGCGCGGCGAGAAGACCGCGTCGCCGTCCTTGACCCGGAAGACGGCGTCGACCAGGTCCGTGCCGGTGATGGTCTTGGTGACGTAGCCGCGGGCGCCGCCGCGGATGACGCCGATGACGTCCTCGGCGGCGTCCGAGACGGACAGGGCGAGGAAGCGGACCGGATTCTGCTGGTCGGCCATCATGGCCGCGCTGCGGCGCAGCACCTCCACACCGCCGCCGCCCGGGAGGTGGACGTCCAGCAGGACGACCTCGGGGCGGGTGGCGGTGATGACCGTGACGGCCTGGTCGACGTCGGCGGCCTCGCCGACGACCTCGACGCCCGTGCGCTCGGTGGCGCCGATCTCGGCCTGCACGCCCGTGCGGAACATCCGGTGATCGTCCACCAGCACCACCCTGACGTGCCGCTCCGGCATCTGTTCGGTCGTCATCACGCCTTCTCCGCCCTCTCCATCTCCAGCTCCACTTCTGTCCCCCCGCCGGGCACGGAACGCAGCCGCGCCGTACCGCCGTTGCGCTGCATCCGGCCGATGATCGACTCGCGGACGCCCATCCGGTCCTCCGGCACCGCGTCCGGATCGAAGCCGGGGCCCCGGTCCCGTACGGAGATGAAGACCGTACGCCCCTCGACCTCGGCATACACCTGGACGGCGCCGCCCTCGCCACCGTACTTGGCCGCGTTGACCATGGCTTCACGGGCGGCCTGCAGCTGTGCGTCCAGCCGCTCGTCCAGCGGGCAGTCGCCGACGACGACGACCTCGATGGGCACCCCGTGATGATCCTCCACCCCGGCCGCGGCGGCCCGGACCGCGTCGGCCAGGGTCCGGGGCTCCTCGGCCTCGTCCTTGCCGCGGCCCTCGGGGTTGTAGAGCCAGGCGCGCAGCTCGCGCTCCTGGGCCCGGGCGAGGCGGGCGACCTCGCGCGCGTCCTCCGCGTTGCGCTGGATGAGGGTGAGGGTGTGCAGGACGGAGTCGTGGACGTGAGCGGCGACCTCGGCGCGCTCCTGGGCGCGGATGCGCATCGTGCGCTCGGCGGAGAGGTCCTGCGTCATCCGCACCACCGAGGGACCGGCGAGCAGGGCGATGCCGACCAGGACGGCCAGCGAGGCCTGGAGCACGGTGCCCAGGTGCTCCGCGGAGCTCTGCAGCACGACGATGCCCGTCGCGCCGACGCCGACCAGGAGGACGCCGGCCGCGCCGCGCGCGAGCGGCAGGACGCGCTTGCTGCGGCCGACCTCCACCCAGTGGGAGCGGCGGGCGTTGTCGGCCTGGCGCCAGACGAGGGCGACGCCGGCGCCCATGAGGACCAGCGGCCAGACGTAGGCGTTGGCCCGGCCAAGGTGCAGCCGGTCGAGGAATATGGCGGCGCCGACGACGAGCGCGACGAGCGCGAAGACCTGCCCGCGGTCGGGCTTGCGGGCGAAGACCCGTCTGCGCCCGTCCGCCGAGACCTCCGCGACCGCGGGCCGCGGCACCTCCACCCCGCCGACGCCCAGCGGCACGACGAACCAGAACACCGCGTAGAGCAGGGCGCCCATGCCCTGCGCCAGGAACAGGGCCACGAACACCAGCCGCACCCAGGACACCGGCACCCCGAGGTGCCCGGCGAGCCCGCGCGCAACGCCGCCGAGCATGCGGCCCTCCGCGCTGCGGTAGAGCTTGCGCAGGGGTGGGGCGTCCGGGGGCGTGGCTGTGGTCATACCTTGATCGTCACACGTCAGGAGGGGTCACGGCATCAGGGTCGTCCCTGAGCGAACCCCCATCCCCGGGCCTGCGGACCCGGTCGGCCTCAGCGGCCCTTCGCCGGGCGGAAGCCGTCGCGGACGACGTCGAAGACCGGACGGTGACGGTCCCACTCCGCGTCCGGCGCGGAGAGGTAGATCGCGTATTCGTTGCCGCCCTCGCGCCCGAATCCGAGGTCGATCGCACGGTAGGGGCGAACGCGGCCGTTGAGGGTGAACTCCCAGACCGCGGCGGGCTCTCCGCGGAAGCTGGTCGCCTGGAGCCGGCCGCGCTTGTACCCGTCGACGTTCTTCTTCGTCTGCTCCTCGACCTCCTTGAAGTGCTGCACGGGGTCGGAGCTCGCGAACTCCAGGACGTTGATCTTGATGCCGACGCGGCCGGTGACGTCCAGGTAGTTCACCTCGGTCGAGGTCGAGGTCGCCGCGTCACGGTGCCAGCCGTCCGGGACGGGGAAGGAGACGCCGAGCTTGTCCTCCTTGACGAGGTGGTAGCCCTGCGGCACGGGCGGGGGCGTCCAGGCGGGCGAAGCACTGGGCGAGGCGGAACGGCTCGGCTGCGGGCTCGGTGACGCGGCAGGCTCGGTCGTGGTGTCCTCACCGCCACCGTCGTCCTGCTGCAGGAACATGTACGCCCCGGCGGCCAGCCCGGCCGCCGCGACCGCGGCCGCGGCACCCCACAGCACGCCGCGCCGCCGCCCCTTCGCCCGTGCGGGCGGCTCGGGGCGGGGGGAGGGCACGGTCACGGCGGCGGTGGCCGGTGCGTCCGCCGTGGGCGCGGACTGCTGCAGGACGCCGGGGAGTTGCCCTGAGCCGGGCAGGCGCGGGTGCGTCCCGGTCTCCG
The DNA here is from genome assembly GCF_047456005.1 of Streptoverticillium reticulum. Classification (NCBI taxonomy): domain Bacteria; kingdom Bacillati; phylum Actinomycetota; class Actinomycetes; order Kitasatosporales; family Streptomycetaceae; genus Streptomyces; species Streptoverticillium reticulum. The sequence goes on from NZ_CP179755.1 coordinate 3,451,504, forward strand.
GCTGCGGGACGGTGGATTCCTGCGGGACGACGGGCGGTGCCGGGGCCGTCGCGGCGGCTGCGGCTGCAGTTCCGGCCTCCGGCCACACGACGCCCGTGCCCGCCGGTGCCGCGACGGTCTCGTCAGGGACCCCGGCCGGGAGGGCGCCCGGTTCGGTCAGTATCTGTTCGGCCAGGTCCGCCGGGGGACGCAGGGACGGGTCCTTGGCCAGGAGCGTCTCGATCAGCCGCGCCAGCGGCCCTGCGTGGCGCGGCGGCGGCAGCGGGTCCATGGCGATGGCGTAGGCCGTCTCGACGCCCGTGTCCCGGCGGAACGGGGGGCGGCCCTCCAGCGCCTGGTAGAGCGTGGCGCCCAGCGCCCACAGGTCGGCGGCGGGGCCGGGCCTGGCGCCCTTGACCCGCTCGGGGGCGATGTAGTCGATCGAGCCGACCATCTCGCCGGTCTTGGTCAGGGTCGAGGTGCCGGTGGACTGGGCGATGCCGAAGTCGGTCAGCACGACCCGCCCGTCGTGGCTGAGCAGCACGTTGCCCGGCTTGACGTCGCGGTGCAGCACCCCGGCCGCGTGGGCCGCACGCAGCGCCGCGATCATGCCGCGACCGATCCGGGCGGCCTCCTCGGGGCCGATCGTGCCGCGCTTGAGCACGTCGCCGAGCGTCGTCGACGGCACGTACTCCATCACGATGCACGGCAGGCCGGCGTCGTCGACCACATCGTGGACGACGACCACGTTGGGGTGGTTGATCCGGGCCGCGCTGCGCGCCTCGCGGCGGGTGCGCTCGTAGAGGGTGGCGAGGTCCTCGTCGTCCAGGCCCGGAGAGACGTGCAGCCGCTTCACCGCGACCTGACGTGCCAGCAGCTCGTCCTCGGCGCGCCAGACAGTGCCCATGCCGCCACGGCCGATCCGCTCCAGGAGCCGGTACCGCCCGGCGATCAGGCGTCCGGCGTCCGGTCCGGGGCCGGATACGCCCTCGGGCCACGCCCCGGGCCATGACTCCGTCACCGCGCGCCCCCTCCGGTTCCCCATGTGTGTTCGAGCAGCGCCACCCTAACCGGATCGGTCTCAGGGACGATCTCAGGGAACGGCCAGGGTCGTCACGGATGCCGTACGTGCGTTCCGGTTGACACCATGTGCACATGACCGACGAAGCACCTCCCGCCGACCGCCACGACGGCAGACCGCCGCTGCGGCGCAGCCGCGAGCCCAAGCTGATCTCCGGCGTGTGCGGAGGGCTCGCCCGGTACTTCGACCTGGACCCGGTCGTCTTCCGGGTGGTGCTGGGCGTGCTCGCGGTCACCGGCGGGCTCGGCCTGATCCTCTACGGCTTCGCCTGGCTGCTGATCCCCCTGGAGGGCGAGGAGGAGAACGAGGCCCGCCGGATGCTGTCGGGCCGCGTCGAGGGCCCCGCGCTGACGGCGGTGCTGTGCGCGCTGGTGGGCTGCGGGCTGTTCCTGTCCATGCTCAACAACGGCGGGGTGCTGGCCTTCGGGCTGATGCTGCTGATAGCCCTCAGCGGCGCGGCGTACTGGTCGCAGCGCCGTCGGCTGGCCGAGGCGGAGGAGGCCGTGCCCGATGCGGCCGGTTCCCAGAAGCCCTTCAAGGCCCCGAAGACGGTGGAAGCACCCCCGGAGACGCAGGCCCCGCCCATGGCGGGCACCCCCTCCTGGTGGCGCGACCCCCTGGCGCGGGACGTCATGGCGGCGACCCGCATCGGCACGGGCTACCTGTGGGGACCCGACGAGGGCACCGGCGCGGCCGGGGCCGCGCCCACCGGGGTGGCAGGGACCGTCCGGACCGCCGTGGAGAACGCGTGGGGCACCGCCGTGGAGCACGCCCGCCCGGCCCGCCGCGCCCCCCGGCTCGGCGGCTGGACGTTCCTGCTGGCCCTGGCTGCCGGCTGGGCGGGCACCGCCGTGCACTGGCACCAGCAGCCGCTGGGCACCTCCCTGGAGACGGGCCTGGCCTGTGCGCTCGGGGTCTTCGGCCTGGGCATCGTGCTCAGTTCGTTCTACGGACGCACGGGCGGCGGCACGGTCTTCCTCGGGGTGCTCACCGCCGTCCTGCTGACGGGCGCGGCCGCCCTGCCGAAGTCGGTCACCCCGGACTGGACGCACATCACGTGGCATCCGGCGAGCGCGGCCGACGTGCAGAGCCGTTACGCGGTGGGCAGCGGCGTCGGCGTGCTCGACCTGAGCGGCCTGCACCCGCCGGACGGGCAGGGCGGACAGCCCGTCAGCGCCGGCGCCGAGGTGGGCGCGGGTCGGCTCAAGGCCGTGCTGCCCGACGACATGACGACGCAGCTGACCATCGAGGTCGGTGTCGGCGACATCCAGCTGCCCGGTGAAGGGCGCGACGACATCGAGATCCGGCCCGGGCAGCACCGGAAGGTGACCCTGGCCCCCGTCGCCGGGCACCCCTCCCGCGGCACGCTGGAGCTCCGGCTCAAGACCGGCATCGGACAGGTGGAGGTGACCCGTGGGACGCCATGAGTTCGAGCCGGGGAAGCTGGTCGTCGGCCTGGTGCTGATCGGCGGCTGCCTGGGGCATCTCGCGTCCGTGCGCGGCTGGGTGCACCTCCCCTTCTACTTTCTGCTGCCGACGCTCGTCGGGGGCTTCTGCGTGGCGGGCCTGATCTCCTCCCTCGCCTTCGCGGTACGCCGCCACCGCGCCCGGGGCACGGAGCAGCGCGAGCTGCTGTGACGTGGGGCGACCCATCGGACACGCCCTAGGGGGGCCGGGCTCAGCGCCGGGTGCGCCCCCCTCGTCGGCGGGACCGCATCGCGTCCGCCGACAGCAGGGGCGCACCCGCGACTATCAGCGGCAGCCAGGCCATCAGATAGGCCAGGTCGTTGCCGTAGTAGTAGGGCGTGGCCGGCCAGCTGACCGTCATCCACAGGGTGAACGAGATCAGTGCACCGCCGGCTGCGGCGAGGCGGGCGAAGAGGCCCAGCAGCGTCCCCAGCCCGACCGCCAGCTCGCCGAGGGCGAGGCCGTAGCCGAAGCCGACCGGGCTCTTCAGGCCCAGGTCCACCAGGGCCGGGATCGCGGCGGTGTCGCGCGCTGATTGCATCAGGGCCCCGAGGGACCCCTGTCCGGTACTGGCCAGGAAGGCGGAGTCGGTGAGCTTGTCGAGGCCCGCGTAGATGAAGGTGACGCCGAGGAAGACGCGCAGCGGCAGCAGCGCGTACCGGGTCAGGTCGTCGCTCTTCCCGAGCACACCCCTGCGTGCCATGCGTGCCGCCCGCCTTCCGTACCCGTCGTGGTCCTCGAACGACCAGGCCCTCGAAAGACCGGGCCTGCAACCGACCATACGTACGGAAGACGTTCCGCGCTCGCCCTTGTGGACAGCGGCCCGCATGTGGACAACGCGCTCACCCACAGGCCTCCGCCCACCCTCTCCGGCCTCAGCCGGCCCGGACGCCCAGGGCGCTGCCCGCGAGCCACTCCTCCCAGCCGAGGTTCCAGTCGCCGTAGCCGTTGCCGAAGTGGTCCATCGGCTTGGGCTTGGAGCTGCCGTTCACCTGCACGACGTCGCCCTTGAGGCTCATCCCGTACAACCACTTGGCATTCTCCGTGGACATGCCGATGCAGCCGTGGCTGACGTTCTCCTTGCCGAAGGACTCGGCGTTGTCGGGGGCCGCGTGCACGTACTCGCCGCTGACCGTCTCGCGCATGCTGAAGTCGTACGAGCCGTAGAAGCCGTCGGGGTGGTTGCGGGGGATGCCGATGGAGAGCGAGTCCATGACGACCCGGCCCTCCTTGGCCAGGATCGTCTTGATGCCCTGGCGGGTCTGGAAGCTCTTCGACTCGTCGCCACCGCTGATCGGAATGGTGCGCAGCGTCTTCCCGTTGCGGACGACCGTCAGCGTGTGGGCCTTGAGGTCCACGGTGTTGACCATCGAGTCGCCGACAGTAAAGGAGAGCGAGCGGTCGCGGTCGGCGGCCGCGCCCGGGGCGAGCTTCACGCCCGCGAGCTTCGCGTCGAGCGTGACCCTGGTGCCGGCGGGCCAGAACTTCTCGGGGCGGAAGTGCAGATAGGTGTCGCCCTTGGTCTCGTTCCAGTGCCAGGCGCCGGGCACCTTCGCACTGTTCGAGATCTTCAGCCGGCCCTCGATCCCGGCGCGCAGCTCCTGGGCGATCTTCTGCTTCTTGAAGACGAGGGCGACGGGCTGTCCGACGCCGACCTTCTCGCCGTTCTCGGGGGCGATCTCGGGCCGGACGACCCGGGCGGCGTTCGTCAGCAGCTCGGCGGGCGGTGCGGGCTTCTCGGTGACCGCGGTCGGCGAGGGCGAGGCGGAGGCCGACGGCGAGGAGGACGCCTTCCCGGACTTCGCCGGCCGCTCCTCCGCCTCGGCTCCGCCACCGCAGGCGGTGACGGCCAGGCCGGTGAGGGCGAGGGCGGCGGACAGCCCTGTGCAACGGGAGAGGCGCATGGTTCTCCTATCCGGTGTTCCGGTCCGGTGTTCCGGTGTGTGCACCACTGAGGGCACGACGGAGCCGAGGCGGCTACGCCCCGGCTCGCAACCATCCTAAGCAGCGCAAATACCCCCCAAAGGCACCTGAAGGACGAGCCCTCACCCCCGCCGACGGGCGGGGGTGAGGGCTCGGGCACGAAAACGGCCGCGCCGCCCTCCGGAGGTGCGGAGGGCGGCGCGGCGGCGGTCAGCGGGGAGCGGTCACTCCCACTCGATGGTCCCCGGCGGCTTGCTCGTCACGTCGAGCACGACGCGGTTGACGTCCCGGACCTCGTTGGTGATGCGCGTCGAGATGCGCGCCAGCACCTCGTACGGCATGCGCGTCCAGTCCGCGGTCATGGCGTCCTCGGACGAGACCGGGCGCAGCACGATCGGGTGGCCGTAGGTGCGACCGTCGCCCTGGACGCCGACGGAGCGGACGTCCGCGAGCAGGACCACCGGGCACTGCCAGATCTCGCGGTCCAGACCGGCGGCGGTGAGCTCCTCGCGGGCGATGGCGTCGGCGTCGCGCAGCAGGTCCAGGCGCTCCTGCGTGACCTCGCCGACGATCCGGATGCCCAGGCCCGGGCCCGGGAAGGGCTGGCGCTGGACGATCTCGTCGGGCAGGCCCAGCTCGGCGCCGACCATGCGGACCTCGTCCTTGAACAGCTGGCGCAGCGGCTCGACGAGCTTGAACTCCAGGTCCTCGGGGAGGCCGCCCACGTTGTGGTGGGACTTGATGTTGGCGGTGCCGGTGCCGCCGCCCGACTCCACGATGTCCGGGTAGAGGGTGCCCTGCACCAGGAACTCGACCGGCTCGCCGCTCGCGGAGCCCTCGGCGACGATCTCGGCCTCGGCCTGCTCGAAGACCCGGATGAACTCCCGGCCGATGATCTTCCGCTTCTCCTCGGGGTCGGAGACCCCGGCGAGCGCGTCCAGGAAGCGCTTCTTCGCGTCGACGACCTTCAGCTGCACGCCGGTCGCGGCGACGAAGTCCTTCTCGACCTGCTCGGTCTCGCCCTTGCGCATCAGGCCGTGGTCAACGTAGACGCAGGTCAGCTGCGAGCCGATGGCCTTCTGCACCAGGGCGGCGGCCACGGCGGAGTCCACGCCGCCGGACAGGCCGCAGATCGCACGCTTGGTGCCGACCTGCTCGCGGATGGCCTCGACCTGCTCCTCGATCACGCTGCCCGTGGTCCAGGTCGGCTCGATGCCGGCGCCGCGGTAGAGGAAGTGCTCCAGGACCAGCTGGCCGTGCGTGGAGTGCATCACCTCGGGGTGGTACTGCACGCCGTAGAGCTTCTTCTCGTCGTTCTCGAAGGCGGCGACCGGGACGACGTCCGTGGACGCGGTCACGGTGAAGCCCTCGGGGGCGGCCGAGCAGGCGTCGCCGTGCGACATCCAGACCGACTGCTCCTCCGGGGTGCCCTCGAAGAGCGTGGAGCCGGGCTTGCTCACGTGCAGCGGCGTACGGCCGTACTCGCGCGCGCCGGTGTTGTCGACGGTGCCGCCCAGGGTGGTGGCCATCAGCTGGAAGCCGTAGCACATGCCGAAGACGGGGACGCCGGCCTCGAAGAGGGCACGGTCGACGGTGGGGGCGCCCTCCTCGTAGACCGAGGAGGGGCCGCCGGACAGGATGATCGCCTTCGGGTTCTTGGCAAGCATCTCGGCCACCGGCATGGTGGACGGAACGATCTCGCTGTAGACCCGGGCCTCGCGGACGCGGCGGGCGATGAGCTGGGCGTACTGCGCGCCGAAGTCGACAACGAGCACCGGTTCCGCGGTGTTGTCGTGGGCGGCGGCGGGAGGTGCTGCTGACACGGGGCGGCCTTCCGGCGGTCGGTGGAGGGGGTCTGTATTTGTCGATTCTACCGGGGAACGGGTACGTGCTTTTGTCTCACCATCCGAATCCGCATTGGCCCCGGGGCCGTCCCCGGGCCATACTGTCGGCCATGCGCAAGCACACGACCTTCGTCTTTACCTATGGCACCGGCCCGTCCGGCTGCCATGGTCGTGCTGCTTGAACCGCTGACAAGCACTTCCCAGGCGCCCCGGGCCGGTCAAGGCCCGGGGCGCCTGTCGTTTCCCTCCGCACCGGGCCGGCCGACCGGCCACGGGGCGCAGACAGCCCCCGGAGAGGAACGACCACCGACATGAGCACCAGCACCACCACCGCCGCCACGAAGGACACCGGCGCCCGCACCGAGGCCGCGGCCTCGGTGATCACCGGAGCCCGGGAGAAGATCGACGATCTCGACGGCCGGATCATCGGGCTCGTCCAGGAACGGATGGCCGTCTCGGCCGTGATCCAGAAGGAGCGCATCGCCTCCGGCGGGGGCCGCGTGAACCTCGCCCGGGAGCTGGAGATCCTCAACCACTACAGCGGTCAGCTCGGCAAGCCGGGGACGGCGCTCGCCATGACGCTGCTGGAGCTGTGCCGCGGACGCATCTGACCGTTCAGGGGCGTCGGACCGTCCCCCGACCGTCACCCGTACGGAGCGTGACCGGCCTGCCGCCGCCTTCGTTGGACCGGTCGTCCGCGCCAGCCAGGAGCGGCCCACCGAAATCCACGCGTGGCTTCCGCCCCTGTTCATCCGGGCGCCCGACAACGACAGGGCGGATCCACTGGAGTGTGTGACGTGCGAGCACGCGCGTCGTGGGACCTCACTCCGGTGGCGCGGCGACCGGTCAGCAGGGGACAGCAGCCCGGCCGCCATCCAAGGGGCGGTCGGTTCCGGGGACGCCTGGAACCGACCGTATCCGGTCGAAACGGTTGCGCACTGCCTGGCTCATCCCCCACGATGCAAAGGGAAGACCAAATCCCTTCCGGCGTACCGCCATTGGTCCGACCACCGACCTCGGCCTGCGGCGCTCCCCCCGGCGCCGCTCCTGCGGCACCGACCTGCCCTGACCTCGGTGCCGGCAGTCAAGGGCCCCGTGGCCGCCCGCACGCCCCCGCGGAGCGGCCCGGGGCCCTTCGCCGTGCCGACGGGCCGCCGGACGGCCTCAGGTGCGCAGGGCGCCGAACGCACCCTTCGGGACAGCCGGGTTGCGCGGGGACACCGCGGCCACCCGCTCGTACTCCGAACCCTGGTGCGGGCGGGGGTCCTTGTCGCCCTTGTTCGGCCAGAAGGACATGGCGCGCTCCGCCTGGGCGGTGATCGTCAGGGACGGGTTCACGCCCAGGTTCGCCGAGACGGCCGCACCGTCGACCACCGAGATGCCCGGGTGGCCGTACAGGCGGTGGTAGGGGTCGACGACGCCGTGCGCCGGGTCGGGCCCGATCGGGCAGCCGCCCAGGAAGTGGGCGGTGAGCGGAGTGCCCATCAGCTCGCCGACGTTGCTGCCGGGGAAGCCGTTGATCTCCTGGGCGAGGAGGGTCGCGGCCGCCGTGGCCTCCGGGATCTGCTGGGGGTTGGGCGCGCCGTGGCCCTGGCGCGCCGTGAGCAGGCCCTTGCCCAAACCGTGCGTCCGGCGGTACGTCGTCAGGGAGTTGTCCAGGCACTGCATGACCAGGCCGATGATCGTGCGCTCCGACCAGCGGCAGTTCGACAACGACCGTGCCAGCTGCACCGGGTGGCGCACGCAGCGGCCCGCGAAGGCCAGCGCCCGCGGCGCCCGGGTGCCCACGGGCACCTGCAGGATGGACAGGAAGCCCATCGCGTTCGAGCCCTTGCCGTAACGGACCGGTTCGATGTGGGTGTTGGCGTTCGGATGCACCGAGGACGTGATCGCCACGCCCCGCGTGAAGTCCGGCCGTTCGCCGTAGCGGCGGGTGTCGGTCTGGGCGCCCACCAGGGCCTCGGAGTTGGTGCGGGTGAGCGCGCCCAGGCGGTCGGAGATACGGGGCAGCAGTCCCTTGTCCCGCATGGTGTGCAGCAGCGTCTGGGTGCCGTACGTGCCTGCGGCGATCACCACGTGGCGGGCGCGCAGCACCTTCGGCCGGGCCCGCCGCCGGTCCGTGGGGACGGTGACGACGCGGTGGCCGCCGTCGCGGTGTTCGGTGACGGCGACGACCGTGGTCATCGGGTGGACGACGGCCCCGGCGCGCTCGGCGAGGTACAGGTAGTTCTCGGTGAGGGTGTTCTTCGCGCCGTACCGGCAGCCGGTCATGCAGGCGCCGCACTCCAGGCAGGCCCGGCGGGACGGGCCCGCGCCCCCGAAGTAGGGGTCCGGCACCTCCTGTCCGGGCAGCGTCCGCGCAGTGCCGTCGGCGTCCTTGCCGTCGCCGAAGAACACACCGACGGGCGCCAAGTGGAAGGTGTCGCCGACGCCCATCTGCTCTGCGGCGGCCCGGAGATGGACGTCCGAGGGCGTGACGGTCGGGTTGAGCCGGACGCCCAGCATGCGACGCGCCTGCGCGTAGTGGGGCTCCAGCTCCTGCTGCCAGTCGGTGATGCCGGACCACTGCGGGTCGTCGAAGAACGCCTTCGGCGGGACGTAGAGGGTGTTGGCGTAGTTGAGCGAGCCGCCGCCGACGCCGGCGCCTGCGAGCACCATCACCTTGCCCAGCAGGTGGATGCGCTGGATGCCGTAGAGGCCGAGCGCGGGCGCCCACAGGTAATTGCGCAGGTCCCAGGAGTTCTTGGGGAGGGTCTCGGGCGTGAAGCGACGGCCGGCCTCCAGGACGCCGACGCGGTAGCCCTTCTCCGTCAGCCGCAGCGCGGAGACCGAGCCGCCGAAGCCGGAGCCCACGACGATGACGTCGTAGTCAAAGTTGTCGAGCTCGGTCATTGCGACGCGTCCTCCTCAGCGCAGGCGCAGCGCCTTCAGCGCGCGCAGTCCGCCCGTCATCAGCCGTGCGTACTTCTCGTCGTCCATGCCGAACGCCGGGCCGAGCGGCATCACCCGCTGCTGCGCGACGGTCTGGGCCTCGGTGTACTTGAGGATGCCCTCCGAGCCGTGGCGGCGGCCCAGCCCGGAGTCGCCCATGCCGCCCATGGGTGCCTGGGCGCTGCCGTAGGCGGCCGCGTACGCCTCGTTGACGTTGACGGTGCCCGCCTTCAGCCGTGCCGCGATCTCCCGGCCGCGCCGCCCGTCGGCCGTCCAGACGCTCGCATTGAGGCCGAACGGCGTGGAGTTGGCCAGCCGGACCGCCTCGTCCTCGTCGGTGAAGCGGTAGACGGACACCACCGGGCCGAACGTCTCCTCCGTGCACACCGCCATGGGCGGCTCGACGCCGTCGAGGATGGTCGGCTCGTAGAACAGCGGCCCGGCGTCCGGCCGGTGGCGGCCGCCCGCGACGAGCGTGGCGCCCTTGGCCACGGCCTCGTCCACGTGCCGGGTGACGTTCTCCAGCTGCTTCTGCGAGACCAGCGAGCCCATGTCGGCGCCGTAGGCGAGCGCCGTCCCCAGCCGCATCGCCCGGGTCCGGGCGGCGAAGCGGGCCAGGAAGTCGTCGGCGACCGAGGCGTGCACGTAGAGGCGCTCGATGGAGATGCACAGCTGTCCGGCGGAGGAGAAGCAGCCCCGGACGGCACCGGCCGCCGCCTTCTCGATGTCGGCGTCGCGCAGCACCAGCATGGCGTTCTTGCCGCCGAGTTCGAGGGAGCAGCCGACCAGCCGGACGGCCGCGCTGCGGGCGACCTCGCGGCCGGTGCGGGTGGAGCCGGTGAAGGAGACGTAGTCCGCCCGGTCCGTCACCTCCGGGCCGACGACCGGGCCCTCGCCGAGCACCACCTGCCAGACGCCCTCGGGGAGCCCCGCCTCGATCAGCAGCTCGCGCGCCAGCAGCGCGGTCAGGGCGGTCTGGGTGTCGGGCTTCATCACGACGGCGTTGCCCGCGACGAAGGCGGGCAACGCGTCGCCGACCGACAGCTCGAACGGGTAGTTCCAGGGCGCGATCTGCCCGACGACACCGCGCGGGCGGCGCAGTTCGGTGACCCGGGTGAGCGTGGGGATGACGCCGGTGTGACGCTTCGGACGGAGGTAGGCGGGGGCACTGCGGCCGTAGTGACGGGCGGCCACGGCGACCGCCTGCACCTCCTCGTGCGCGTGCAGCCGGGCCTTGCCGGTCTCCAGCTGGATCAGGTCGAGGATGTCGGATTGGCGGCGCAGCACGAGGTCGTGGAACCGCAGCAGCACGCCTGCGCGCTCGCGCACGGAGCGGGCGGCCCAGTGCCGCTGTGCCTCGCGGGCCCGCTCGAACGCGGCGGCGACGTCCTCGGGAGTGGACTCCGGCAGCTGGGCCAGCACCTCGCCGGTGAACGGTGCGTGGCTCACGGTGCTGCCGGAGCCGGTGACGCCGGCGGTGAGACGGGCCACGAGAGCCGGGGTGACCACGTCGGCAGCGGTACGGGCGCCGGCCGGGGCGAGGGGATTGCTGTGCCGCGATTCCGTCATGGGGGCGAGCGTAGGCGTGCTCGGACGCTTTGGGTACCCGTCAGTAGCCTCATTCTGCGACCCGGGCCACTCGGGCAACGGCCCAGGACAGGCCCTGGGTCAGGCCCTACGGCAGGCCCTACGGTCCCGACCGTGGCCTGATGCGGGCGAAGGTGTCCAGTGCGACGTCGAAGTACCGCTTGCCCTCTGCCGACTTGGCGAGCGGCGAGGACACCCAGACGTCGTACATCTTGTCCGCCTCGTCCCACGAGATGTCGTACGTGTGACGGTCGCCCTGCGGTGCCTTGCTCTCGCTCTCCGCGAAGCCGTCCCAGCTGAACTCCCAGGAGGCGGCCTTGAGTCCCTTGTACGTGGTCCGCTCGACCTGGCCGTCGCGATAGCCGGGGTAGCGGTCGGGCGCGAGGGCGGCGGCACTGCGCATCACCCCGATCGGGCCGCCCTCCTGCGGGTCCTGGATGAGGACGCCGATGCGGAACTCCTTGCCCGGCGAGTAGTAGAAGACGCGCGGCGGCTCGAAGGAGCGGACGTACCCGTCGGGGACAGCGAGGGCGAAGCCCGCCGGGTCCTGCACCGCGTGGAACCCCTCCGGGGCGGACACGGCAGCGCTGGCCGACGCCTCCGGGACGGACGGGGCCGAGGCGCTGGTGCCGGTGATGTCCGTGACGGCGGAGTGCGGGGGCCTGCCGTCCGTGCGGCCCGCGCCCGGGTGCATCAGCAGCGCGGCCAGCCCGGCGCCCATGCCGGCCAGGGTCGCCACGGCGAGGGCGGCCATCAGCGCGGTGCGCCCGCGGCCGGGGGTGAGCGCGGTGGCCGGGAGCACGGGCAGCTGGACGCTCCGCTCCGTGGGCGTATAGGCCACCCCCACGGAGGCGTTGCCCGTCTCCAGGTAGGCGCGCAGCAGCTGTTCGGCCCGGTCGGTGCTCATCCGCCGCGCCGGGTCGCGCTCCAGCAGCCCCCGGACGACCGGCAGCAGCGGGCCCGCGGCGGCGGGCGGGCGGATCTCGTCGTGGACGACCGCGTGCAGGATGCCGCCCAGTGAATCCCGGTGGAACGGCGACGACCCGCTGAGCGCCGTGCACAACAGCACGCCCAGCGACCAGAGATCGGACTCCGGCCCCGCGCGCCCGCCCGACATCCGCTCCGGCGCGGTGTATTCGGGGGAGCCGACGAACGCGCCGGTCTCGGTGATCGTCGTCGCCCCGGAGACCTGTGCGATGCCGAAGTCCGTCAGGACGACACGCCCCGTGCCGGCCTCCAGCAGGACGTTGGGCGGCTTGATGTCCCGGTGCAGCACGCCGCGCGCGTGCGCCGCACGCAGCGCCCCCAGCATCGCGACCCCGATCCGCGCAGCCTCCCCCGCGCCCACCGGGCCGTCGGCCGCCAGCAGATCGGACAGCGCACGCCCCTCGACCAGCTCCATGACGATCCAGGGCCGCCCGCCCTGCTCGACGATGTCGTGCAGCACGACCACGTTCGGATGCTTGATCAACGCCACCGTGCGCGCCTCGCGCAGGGTGCGCTCCCGCTGGGCCTCGTTGTCGCGCGCGGAGTCGGCGTCGCCCACGTGCAGTTCCTTGACCGCGACCTCGCGGGCGAGCAGCTCGTCCGTGGCACGCCATACGGTGCCCATCCCGCCGCGCCCGATCCGCCGGCCGAGCCGGTAGCGCCCGGCGAGCAGGCCGCCGGGGGCAGCGAAGGTCCCCATGTGCCCATCTTGCCGCAACGTCTCCCGGCCGACGGCGTCCGTGCGGCACGCGTCGGGGTGCTTCGGGGCGCTGCAGTGCGCCTCAGCCGGTGCGGAACGCCGCCTCGACGATGCCCTGTACGCAAGGTATTTCGCCGGATCCCTGTGCGCGTATGCAGGCGAGGGAGTACGCCACGCGTCGCGAGAGGTCCGGGGCGGCCAGGACACCGCAGACGAAACCGGGGCCGGAGCCCGTCGCACCCAGCAGCTCCCTGCCGTCCGGCAGGACGGTGCGCTCCAACCCGCCGTGGGTGGCCAGGAGTTCCTGCTGTGCGGGGCCGAGCAGGCGTCCTTCGAGCAGGGCGGTGAGGAAGCGGTCCAGATCGGCCGCCGTGGAGACCATGCCCCCGGCCGCCCAGGCGTGCGGGCTGCGCGCCGTCACATCGGTGAGGCCGCCGCCGGTCGCCACGTAGGTGTGGGAGCACGGCTCCGGGAGCGTGACGTCGTCCGCGTCCGGCACGTGCGTACAGCGCAGGCCTAGCGGGCGCGCGATGCGCTCGCGCACCTCGCGGGCGAAGGAGCGGCCGGTGATCTCCTCGATGACGAGGCCGGCCAGGAGGTCCTCGATGCCGTTGCGCGGCTCGGCCGCCTCCGGGGTGAACTCCCGCTGTTCCTTGAGCGCTTCGCGCACGATCCGCTCCGGACTCCAAGAATCGAAACGGTGCTCCGTGAACCATTCGTTCGAGCCGTCCCCATATGTCAGGGAGGGCAGTGCGGGCAGGCCGCTCGTGCCGTCGAGCAACTGGCCGACGGTGACCTGCCGGTGGGACTCCGGGAGGAGGCCGGGGAGGTGCCGCACGACCGGGGTGCCGAGGTCGACGCGCTGCTCGCCCGCCAGCTGGAGCATCACCGCGTGAGTGAAGAGCCGGGTGATGCCGCCGATACGGAAAGAGGAATCGGAGCGCACCGGGGCGCCGGTGCCCGCGTCGGCCACGCCGGACACGCCCCACCAGTGGCCGGCGGATCCGGCGACCCTGACCAGGGCGCCCGTGACGTCGGCATCCGGAAGTCCCGCGACGGAACGGCGCAGGGCGTCCCTGTCGAGCGACGGTCCGGCGGTGGTCGCCGCCAGCAGGGCGGCGAAGGCCGGCCCCCAGGCGTTGCGCTTCAGCGTGTCCATGCGTCGAGTCTGTCCGCGGGGCCGCCGCCGAACATCCGGGACGAGCCCGGACGTTGCCCCCAGCCGGACCCCTACGGGGTGTGTTCGGGTGCACCGCTCCCGGCGACGCGCCCCTCCCGGAACGAGGACAGGAACCGACCTACTCACCCCGTACCGTCGCCCCATGAGCACCGTCCTCCCCCGCATCACCGACGAGCAGCGCCGCGCCCGGCTCGGGCACCGGCACCTCCTCGCCCCCGGCCGGCGCGCGGCGCGCGTCGAGGATGTCGCCGACGCCCTCGTGGGCCTGCACGCCAGCGACGCCGCCACCGTCTACCTCTCGGCCTGCGCCCGGCTCGCCGAGCCCTCCGCGGGCGAGGTGGAGCGCGGGCTCTACGACGACGTCTCCCTCGTCAAGCTGCTCTCCATGCGGCGCACCCTCTTCGCCGTCACCACCGAACTCGCCCCGTACGTCTACTCGTCCACCGCCCGCGCCATCGCCGTCCGCGAGCGGGCCGTCCTCGTCAAACACCTCCACGCGCACCTGCCCGACTGGGACGAGGAGCGCCTCGCCGGCACCGAGCGCGCCGTGCTCGCCGCCCTCGCCGAGCGCGGCGAGGCGACGACCGCGGAACTGGGCAAGGCCGTGCCCGCCCTGCGCGACACGATGGTCGTCTCGCCCGGCAAGCCGTACGAGGCCCGGCAGAGCGTCGGCTCGCGGGTCCTTCGGCTGCTCGCCTCGGACGGGCACCTGCGCCGCGCACGGCCGCGGGGCTCGTGGACCAGCAGCATGTACCCGTGGGCGCTCGTCCCCCAACTGCCCGAGCTCCCGGTGCGGGAGGCCAAGGCCGAACTGGCGCGGCGCTGGCTCGCCTCGTACGGGCCCGCCACCGAGGCCGACCTCAAGTGGTGGACGGGCTGGACGCTGGGCGACACGCGCAAGGCGCTGGCGGACGTGGGCGCCGTGGACGTGGAGCTGACGGAGGGGACGGGGTACGTGCTCCCGGAGGATCTCGAGGGCGGGGAGGCCGCCGAGCCCTGGGCCGCCCTGCTCCCCGGGCTCGACCCGACCTCCATGGGCTGGCGGCAGCGCGACTGGTACCTGTCCCCCGGCCACGTCCCCGCGCTCTTCGACCGCGCGGGCAACATCGGGCCCACCGTCTGGTGGAACGGGCGCATCGTGGGCGGCTGGGCCCAGCGCGCGGACGGCGAGGTCGTCTGGCGCGCGCTGGACCGCGTGGGCCGCGAGGCGAAGGCGGCGGTGGCGGCCGAGGCGGAGCGGCTGTCCGCCTGGATCGGGGAGGTCCGGGTCACGCCCCGGTTTCGCACGCCGCTGGAGCGGGAGCTGAGCGCTCCGCGGGAGGTGCGGTAGTCCGGCTGCGGCCCCGGGCCCCTTCGGGGCGCTGGGCCCGGACCTGTCCGGCGGATCTTCGCTCGTGGGTGCGGTGCGCCCCGAAGGGGCGCATGGAACTGCGCGACCGGCCACGACGCACCCGCAGCCGAGGTTCTCGGGGCTTCGCCCCGGACCCGGGTGCAGTGCGCCGACTGCAGGCCGTCGGTGGCTGATCGCGCAGTTCCCCGCGCCCCTGACAGGGCGCTAGACCCTAGTGGCGTGACGGCGGCGACGTCCGACCGGTCGGCTCGTCCCCGTACGGCGTGGTCATGAACTCGAGGTTGAGGGTGCCGCCCGGGTCCTCGGTGTAGAAGCCCCGGCCGCCGTACTCGGTGTTGATCTCACCCTCGACGCGGTGCGCGGGGTCGGCCCAGTAGCGCAGTCCGCGTTCCGTGACTCGGCCGAATATGGCGTCGAACTCCTCGTCGGTGACGAGGTAGGCGAGGTGGCTCCCGTTGATGGCGTCCGCGGGCACCAGGTCGTCGGCGAAGTCGACGCCGACCCCGTTGGACGAGGCGACCTGGGTGAAGCGCCCCCAGTCCACCGGTTTGCCGGTGCCCGTCAGCTCGGTGAGGAACTCGGCCGTCCGATGACGGTCCTTGACGTGCACGATGATGTGGTTCAGCTCGTTTGCCATGGCGGACCCCAACCTTTCGACTGGCGATCAGGCTGTCTTCGGCTGCCTGCTCGGACCATTCTTCCGCGGCCCGAGGGGACGGACCACGGAAGAATTGGACTTTGTCTAAAATTGTAGCCCGTCGACAGCCAAGCCCCTCAGCCGGCCACCCGCCACGTCAGGTCGCCCGACATCCGCTTGAGGATCTCCGGGTCGCGCACCGCCCCCGTCCGGTCGGTCGCGCGGGCCGTCACCGTGTGAGTGCGCCCGTCGGCCCGGACACCCAGGGAGCGCGGCACCACCGCGAGCCGGCCTCGCGCCGCCGCCACCTCGTGACCGTCCACGTACCAGCGCACCGCCACCGACCGTGCGGCCAACCGGACGGTCAGACGTTCACTCCTCCGGACCGTCACATCCGTCCGCGCACTGCTCGACAGGACGCTCGCATGACGGTAGAAGCCCGCGATCATCGCCTCGCGTCCCGGCAGATTGAACTCCCTGCCCAGCGACCGCATGATCGAGTTGTCGGTGGGGCGGAACAGGCCCTTGGGGTAGTAGCCGCCCCCCTCGAACGTGTCGACGACACCGCCGTCGGGCGACGGCTGTCCGAGCCAGCGGTACCACTTCGTCCGCTGCGCCTGCATCTGCCCTGCGCTCAGCGTGCTGATGTTGGACTCGTGCGGCTCGGCGCCCGTGTAGGTGCCGTACTCGTCGTACTGGTATTCGTCGGCAAGTTTGCCCAGTGAGTGTCCCGTCTCGTGGACCGCGATCTGGTCCGAGCGGTCGTTGTCGGACGACGCCGTCGCTATGCCGTCGTAACCCACCTTCGACACCACGTCGTTGTAGCCCGCACCGCCGTACTTGGCGGAGTTGGCGAGCACCACCACCAGGTCCGCCGCGGGCGCCTTGGCGGCATACGGCTCCACCTTCGCCGTGTCGACGCACAGCAGCCGCTCGATGCCGTCGCAGAAGAAGCCCGAGCCCAGTGCGGTGTCCTTCTTCACGCCCTGCGCGGGGTCGCCCGACACGCCGGAGTCCCGTGAAACGGCGTCCACAGCCCACACGTTGAAGAGATTGCGGTACGAGGCGTACGGCTCGACGGCCGACATCTTGGCCCACTTGGCGCGCACTGCGGCGTGAAACGCCTCCTGCTGGCCGGCGGTGTAGCCGTCGCCGATGAAGACGACGTCCAGCTTGCTGTTCACCGGGCCGTTGTTCACGATCGACGTGACGTCGCCGTCCCCCTTGAACGAGGGTCTGAGCGGCCTGACCGGGGTAGTGGAGACGGGGAGCCGGGCGTGATGCGGGTGACCGCCCGGCTCCGTGAAGTACTCGACGTCCTGCTGTCGTTGGGGGTGCGGCTGCTGTGCCGCAGCGGCAGGGGCGGCGAGCGCGGCCATGACCGCCACGCCCACCGCCAGCGATATTCGTCTGCGCATGGGGGGTCCTCTCGAAGACCGCCGCAAAAGCGGCGACTCAAGTCGCTTTAATGCGCGGCTTAACGTAGAGGCGCGACCGTCCCATGACAATGCCTGCGGCTCAACCGACCGCTCAGACCTCTCCCCTGACAAGCCCTATCAACCGGTCCAGCACCACCCGGCCGCTTGCCCGCACCCCGTCGTGCTCGTACTCGTCCGTCACCCACGTCCGCAGCCCCGCGATGGCGCGCGCTGTGCGCAGCGAGTGCTCCGTGTCGACGTACAGGTCGTCGTGATAGACGGCAGCAGCCACCGGCACCTCGTTGCGGGCGAGCCGCTCGGCGTCGTACAGCGGCGTCCAGCCCTTGCGTCCGGCGAGCAGTTCGGCGGTGTGCCGCAGGGGGCGCAGGGCGGGATGGGTGTGCAGCATCCAGGGATGGACGGTCTCTCCGGTGAAGAGAAAACGCCCACCGGGCTCGAAATGGCATTCGAACTGCGGGAATTCCGCCCGTATGCGCTCCGCCGACCAGTGCGTCGCGCGCCCGTCCTGGGCATAAATAGCCTCGTGGAGAATGGCGTAGAGCGGGTTGTCGGCGCGTGTGAGCACAGCTGCGACCTGTTCACCGAAAGCATCGGACAGGCGCGGCCCGGAGACGGTGTCCACGAAGGCGTCCTCCAGCAAGTAATGCAGGCGGTGCGAGCCGTCGCCCGTACCGAGGAGGATGCCGAGCTGCTGGAAGGCCTCGACGGTCAGCAGCGTGCCGTCGGGGAGCACTTCCTCGTGCGCCGCCAGGTGCGCGGCTATGCGCCGTGCGGCGGCCTCGTCACCGGGGTAGCGGGCGTAGTGCGCAAGGCATTTGCGTTCCATGCGCGGGTAGGCGGCGCGGTAGACGTCGTCCGCATCGGCATCCAGGGACGGCAGGCCGCCGGTGATCAGCACCTCGGCGAGCCCCTCCGGCGCGTACGACAGGTACGTCACCGCGCAGAAACCGCCGAAACTCTGCCCCAGCACGCTCCACGGCCGCCCGCCCGTCAGCAGCGGCCGGATGTACTCGCAGTCGCGGACGATCGAGTCGGCCCGGAAGTGGGCCAGGTACGCGGCCTGTTCGGCCGGGGTGCCGCGCAGCGGAAGGGTCTGCCGGTTCGCGGGCGTGGACCGTCCGGTCCCGCGCTGGTCGAGCAGCAAAACGCGGTACTCGTCCAGCGCCCGGTCCAGCCAGCCCTCGCGGCCCACCGGACGGCCGGCCGCACAGCCGGGACCGCCCTGCAGATAGACCAGCCAGGGCAGTTCGTCCCGCACACGCCCGGCGGCGACGACCTCGCGCGCGTATATCCGGATCCGTTCGCCGCCGGGAACCGCATGATCGAGGGGGACGTCGAAGAAGTGGTCGGTGAGGACGAGGCCGGGCTGGCGGACGGAAGAGGCAGCAGCCCTTTCGGGGGACATCGGCACGATCGCATCCTCACGTAAGCAGATTTACGGCACGGTGTGAAACACGGCGCAATGTACCGAGCGAGGCACCGAGGGGCGAAAGTGGCCGAGAACATCACCCACGGCATACGGACGGACGACCCCGCCGACATCGGCCGGCGCGTCCTGCGGCTGCGCACGAAGGCAGGGCTCACCCAGAAACAGCTGGCCGAACCGGCCTACACGGCCGCCTACATCTCCACGCTCGAGGCCGGCAAGGTCCGCCCCTCGGAGACCGCCCTGCGGCACCTCGCCGGACGGCTGGGCACCACCGTCGAGGAACTCACCACCGGCCGTCCGCCGCACCTGGCCACCGGCCTGCGGATGCGGCTGACCGACGCCCGCCGCACGCTGGCGACCGGCGAGGCGGAGGACGCGGCGGCCCTCTTCCGTGCCCTCCACGACGAGACGGCCGCCCTGGGCCTCGTCCCCGAGCAGGCCGCCGCCCTGCAGGGCCTCGGCGACTGCGCCCTGGAGACCGGCGACCTCACCGACGCCCGCGACCGCTTCGCCGAGGCCGAGGCGCTGCTGGCCGACGAACCGCTGCCGCGCCGCGTCCCGGCCCTGCGCGGGCGCGCCACGGCCCACCTCCTGGCCGGCGAACTGCGCTACTCCTGCTACCTGTTGGAGACGGCCGTCGACGAGCTCAACGCCTCCGGCATGCACGACCCGGACGCGCTCCTGCTGCTCTACACCGCCTCCATCGCGCCCTACATGGACATGGGAGCGCACGCACGCGCCGCGCACGCCGCGGAGCTCGCACTGACCCTCGCGCCCCAGGTGGACAACCCCGCGCTGGTCGCCGGCATGCACCGGGGCGTGGCCCGCACGCTCATCGCCGAGGGCCGGATCGCCGAGGCCGACGCCTCCCTGGCCAAGGCGCAGGAGCTCTACCGGCAGCTGCACATCCGCACCGAGCTCGCCCACTGCCACTGGATGCGCGGCTACGTGCACGCCCAGGACGGCAATCTGCGCAAGGCCGAGAGCGAGCTGCGCACCGCGCGCGACATGCTGGCCTCCAAGCGGGCCGCCCTCTTCACGGTCCAGGTCGAGGTGGAGCTGGCGGACGTGCTGCGGCGGCGCGGCAAGACGGCGGAGGCCGAGGAGCTGCTGCATCCACTGCTGTCGCCCGATGCGCTGGGCGCGGAGCGGGGTGCGGTGCATGCGGGCGGGGCCCACCGTCTCCTCGGGCTGATCGCCGAGGACCGGGGTGACACGGACCGGGCCGAGGAGCACTACTGTGCCGCCCTCTCCCTGCTGGAGCGGACCGGTGCCGCCGGGGATCTGGCCGATCTGTGCCGGCTGCTCGGTGATCTGTTGCGGCGTACGGGCCGTACGGAGGCGGCGCTGGACGCCTATCGGACGGGGCTGGGGCATCGGGCTGCGCCCGGCACCACCACGCTCGGGCCGGCGCCTACCGCGCCGCCTCAGTGGCCTCGGCCGTAGGCTCCGCCGGTAGGGCCGCATTTCGGCTGCAGGCCGGCTGTGGTTGCTCGCGCAGTTCCCCGCGCCCCTTACGGGGCGCCCCCTTACGGCGCTCGAATCCGCGGATGTCCGAGCCGTACGGCAGGCTGGAGGGGTACGAACAGTAGGACGAACGAGGAGCAGCCGGTGATCCGTGTTGCGGTGGTGGACGACGAACAGCTCGTCCGGTCCGGGCTGCGGATGATCCTGGGCACGGCCCCGGACATCGAAGTGATCGCCGACTGCGGCGGCGGCGAGGCCGTGGCCGTGATCACCGCCTGCACCCCGGACGTGGTCCTGCTGGACATCCGCATGCCGGACGTGGACGGCCTGACCGTGCTGCGCGCCCTGCGCGCCGCCCCGCAGCCGCCGGCCGTCGCCATGCTCACGACGTTCGACGCCGAGGAGTACCTCGCCGCCGCGCTCCGCCACGGCGCCGCCGGCTTCCTCCTCAAGGACACCGACCCGGAACAGCTCGTCCGCGCGGTGCGCACCCTCGCCTCCGGCGGCAGCGTGCTGGACCCGGGCGTGACGCGTGCCGTGATCGGCGGCTATCTGGCCGCGGAGGCCGAGACCGCGGCGGCCGAGGCCGTACGGTCCCTCACCCCGCGCGAGCGCGAGGTGCTGGCCCACCTCGGCACGGGCCTGGCCAACCCGCAGATCGCCGAGCGCATGGGCCTGGCGCCCAGCACGGTCAAGGACCACGTGCGGGCCGTCCTCGGCAAGCTCGGCGGCGTCAACCGGGTGCAGGCCGCGATCGTCGCCGACCGCGCGGGCCTGGTCACCGCCTGCCGCCCCACGGAGCCCCGAAGACCCACGGACGCGGCCCGGAGCGAGGGCGGCGCCCGATGAGCACCGTGGCAGCGCGGCTCAGGACGTTCCCGTGGCCCCCGTGGGCCCCGGTCGTCGCGCCCATGCTGTTCGCCACGGCGGACGCGCTGCTCGTCAACGGGACCGCGCCGTCCCTCGCGCTCTGGCTGTCACTCCTGGCCGCGGTCGTCCTGCTGTGGCGCCGCCGCTTCCCCGTGGCCGTCTTCCTGGTCACCCTGCCCGGCCTGCACATCGGCTACATCTGGTTCGCGCCGCTCATCGCGCTGTACACGATCGCGGTCCGCAGGCCGGACCGCCGGCTGCTGCTCGGCACGGGCCTGCTGCTGGCCGTGGCGCACTTCGTCCCGTATCCCGCCTCGCAGTGGGGCAGCGCGCGGCAGACCGGTCTGTCCGCCGCCGACGCGCTCGTCAACGCCGCCACCCCCATCGCCCTGGGTCTGCTCGTGCGCACCCGCCGTGAACTCGCCGACCGGCTCGACGAGCTGACCAGCAGCCGGGCCCGCGAGGACCGGCTGCTGGCGGACCAGGTGCTGGCCACCGAACGCGCCCGGCTCGCCCGGGAGATGCACGACGTGGTGGCCCATCAGGTCAGTCTGATCAGCCTCCAGGCCGGGGCCGTGCAGGTCAGCACCGACGACAGCAGGGCGCGGGCCGGGGCCGGCACCATCCGTGAACTGTCCGTGCGCACGCTCGACGAGCTGCGCCACATGGTCGGGATCCTGCGCGCGGCCGGCGCCGACACCGAGGAGCTCACGCCGCAGCCGCGGCTGGCGGATCTGCCCCGGCTGATCGAACTGAGCGCGCTGGACGTCGCGTTCGAGGACGTGACCGCGCCCGACGCCCGGCGCTCGGAGGCCGTCGAGCGGGCGGCCTTCCGCACCGTGCAGGAGGCGCTGACCAACGTGCGCAAGCACGCGCCGGGTTCGAAGGTGCTGGTGCGGGTGGCGGAGGAGCGGGGCAGGGGCCTGCTGGTGGAGGTGCGCAACGGCCCGGCGGACTCGGCCGTGCCGGCGCCGGGGCTGCCCGGCGGGGGCCACGGCCTGGTGGGGCTGCGCGAGCGGGCCCAGAGTCTGGGCGGCACGCTGGAGGCACACACCACGGAGGAGGGCGGCTTCGTCGTACGCGCCCGGTTCCCGCGGGAGGAGCGGCCGTAGCGGGCGCTCAGGCCGACAGCGGGCGGGTGCCGGTGGGCTCCGCCGTGGCGCTGTCCAGATCCGGGTAGACCTCGAAGAGGCGGCGCACCCCCAGCGCGGCCAGCACCCTGTTGACGTGGGAGCCCTCCACGGCTCCCTGGGCGGGCAGGATCAGCCGCAGCCTGCCCTGGCAGGAGCGCATCAGCCGACGGGCGGCGATCAGCACGCCCACCCCGCTGGAGTCGCAGAACCGCACCTCGCCGAGATCGAGCACCAGGGACCTGCGCCCCTCGGCGACCGCGTCGTGCACATGCTGCCGGACCGCCGGTGAGGTCACCAGATCCATCTCGCCGCAGACCCGGAGCACGGCCCACTCCCCCTGCTCGTGCCCCACCACCTTCAATGTCACGCGCCGAGCCCCTTCCCCAGTTCGTTCGTTATCCGGAATGGACCCTTCCCCTGGTGGCTGCCCGGGAGCTCCCCCGTGAAACACCACCTGGCATAAGCCGGCCGCTGTTGAGCCTATGCCCAGCCCGAACCCTGGATTCCCCTGGTTCCGGTCACACCCGCATAACACATCGGCACATTCGTGCACGTACGATCCGTACCGATCGACCAGATCGACCCAAAGTGACCGGCCCCATACCATCCGCAGCAACCGAAGATCCAGAGTTTGCCGCAAACTCATATCCCCGACGGAGGCCCGCGGCTACATTCGTCACTACGTACGGAAGGGGAGTACGTACGGAAGGGGCGGCATGACGAACGAGGCACCACCCCGGTGGGACCGCCGGATGCACCAACGGCTCACCCACGGCGAAGCCGCGGCCCTGGGCGAGCTCTACGACCGCTTCGCCTCGCTGGTGCACGGCATCGCCCACCGGGTCCTCGACGACGAGCACGGCGCCGACCAGGTCACGCGCGAGGTCTTCGGCCAGGCCTGGGAGCACCCCGAGGCCTACGACCCCCGGCACGGCTCGCTGCGCGCCTGGATCGCCGGACTCGCCCACCGGCAGGCGGTCGGCCGGCTGCGCCGCACCGAGGACGACGGCACGGCCGGGCCCGAGGAGATCGAGGAGAAGGTCCGCACCGCCTCCACCGCCGCCCGCGCCGACTACATCGTCACCTCCATGCCCGCCCCCTTGCGCGCCGCCCTCGACCTCGCCTACTTCCGGCGCCTCGACTACCGCCAGGCCGCCGCCCGCCTGGGCGTCACCGAGGACGAGGCCCGCCGCCGGCTCCGCCTCGGCCTGCAGCTGCTCTCCACCGCGCACCAGGGCCCGCGCCCCGTCCCCCCGCCCGGCTGCGGGGCGGCGCGATGAGCGGCACGGACGACCCCCGGCGCTCCGATGCGCCCCCGCGCGTCCCGGGACCGCGCGCCGCTGCGGAGGACAGTGCGCCGTGGGCGGGCGCACCGGACGCACCGGAGACGGCCGCGCCGCGGCCGGCGCTCCCGCACCCGGCGCTCCCGCACCCGGTGCTCAAGTCCCTGCTCGGCGCCTGGGCACTGGCCGCCTGCTCGGCCGAGGAGACGGCAGCCGTCGAGGGGCACCTGACCGACTGCGCGAGCTGCGCGGACGAGGCCGTCCGCCTGCGTGACGCGGTCGCCCTGCTGCACCCCGAGGACAGCCTCGACCTCGACCCCGGACTGCGCTCCCGCGTTCTCGCCGGTGCCCTCAGCCGCCGCCCCGCCCGCATCCCCGTGCCCGACTGGGCCGCGCCCTACGAGGCCGAGGCCGCCCGGCTCGACGCCCTGCTGCACGACATCGGCGAGGCGGAGTGGCGGGCGCCGGTGCGGCTCATGTGGTTCGACGGACGGGAGACGGTGGGGCGCGACACCACGGTCGCCGCGGTGATCACGCACCTGATGACGGTCGACGGCATCGTCGCCGGCGCGCTGGGGCTGCGGGACCCGCTGGAGGCGGTGGACCGGGACGCCTGTGCCTCGCTCCGCTCGCCGACCGCGCGGACGGAGGCGTACTGGGCCGCCGACGGCGCCGGGCGCGAGCCCGCAGCCGTCCACGCGGCGTGGCGGGACCAGGGGCGGTCACTGATACGGAAGGCGTCCTTCGATGCCGACCGGGTGGCCGGACTCGCCGTGGAGTACGGCCCGTTCGCCCTGCCGCTGCGGGACTCCTTCCTGGACCGCGCCTTCGAATGCTGGGTGCACGCCGGGGACATCGCGGAGGCGGTCGCCTATCCGTACACGGCACCCTCCTCGACGCACCTCCACCGCATGATCGACCTGGCGGCCCGGCTGCTGCCCACCGTGATCGCCGGACGACGGCGGGCCGGACTGGCCGCGCCAGCACGGGAGTTGGTACCCGTCGGGACGGTCGGCCGGTCGCTGCACCTGGAGATCGAGGGCAGCGGGGGCGGCCACTGGTACATCCCGCTGGACTCACCCGGAGCGGTGGGCAGCGCGGAGGGCGAAGTGGCGCATGTGGCGGTGGAGGGGGTGGAGTTCTGCCGGCTGGCCTCCGGCCGGGTTGCGCCGGGGGATGCGGCTGCCGGTGGGCTCGGGGATGCCGAGGCCATTCGGGACGTGCTGTACGCCGCCGCGTCGCTGTCGCGGCTGTGAGGGCCGGGGGCTCTTCGCCCCCAGCTCCCCCGCCGCGGCGGCCAATGTCGGCCCGTGCGGGCCGTTCGTGGTTGCTCGCGCAGTTCCCCGCGCCCCTTACGGGGCGCGTTCTACGTGAACACCACCGTCCGGCGCCCGTTCAGCAGCACCCGGTGCTCGCTGTGCCACTTCACGGCCCGCGCCAGCGCCTGGCACTCCACGTCGCGGCCGATCGCGACCAGCTGGTCGGGCGTCACCTCGTGGCCCACCCGCTCGACCTCCTGCTCGATGATCGGGCCCTCGTCGAGGTCGGCCGTCACGTAGTGCGCGGTCGCACCGATCAGCTTCACACCGCGCGCATGCGCCTGGTGGTACGGGCGTGCGCCCTTGAAGCTCGGCAGGAAGGAGTGGTGGATGTTGATGATCCGGCCGGTGAGGACCTTGCAGAGGTCGTCGGAGAGGACCTGCATGTAGCGGGCCAGGACGACCAGCTCCACGTTCTCGGACTGGACGAGCTCCAGCAGCCGCGCCTCCGCCTCCGCCTTGTTCTCCTTCGTCACCGGAATGTGGTGGAAGGGAACGCCGTAGGAGCCGACGAGCTCCTCGAAGTCGGTGTGGTTGGAGACCACCGCGGCGATCTCGACGGGCAGCGCCCCGATCCGGCTGCGGAACAGCAGGTCGTTCAGGCAGTGTCCGAACTTGGACACCATCAGCACGATGCGCATCTTCTCGTCGGCGCGGTGGATCTGCCAGTCCATGCGGAAGGAGTCCCCGACGGCGGCGAAGCTGGCCCGCAGCTTCTCCAGCGTCACGGTCGCCTCCGCGCTGAAGTGCACGCGCATGAAGAAGAGCCCGGTGTCGCGGTCTCCGAACTGCTGGCTGTCCTCGATGTTGCAGCCGGTCATGAACAGGTAGCTGGACACCGCGTGCACGATGCCCGGCTTGTCGGGACCGGAGAGGGTGAGGACGTACTGGCCGGACTGCTCGGGGGCCTTTTCGGCGACGGGGGGCTGCGAGGCGTTCATAGCCCAATAGCGTCGCACACCCGCGGCCCCTTCCGGACCCCCAGCTTCCCCTCTCACCCCCGCCCGTGGCTCAGGCGTGGGTGAGCAGCGCCTCCAGCACGCCGATCGAGCGCGGCGGCGCGTCCGGGTCGTCCCCGTCGCTCACGGCCATCCGGACGTGTGCCTCGCGTGCCGCCCGGACCGCCTCGGGCCAGCCGTGGTGCTCGAGATAGGCGGAGACCGGTGCGTCCGCCCCGACCTGGTGCATGATCCGCAGCACCCGCAGGACGGCGACGTCGACGAGCGCGGCCTCACCCGAGTCCCGGAAGACCGTGCCGACGTATTTCTCGGCCGACCAGTTGTCCAGCCAGGTGTCCTCGACCAGGCGGTAGACGGCGTCGGTCACATCTCCGTAGCCCTCGCGGCCGGTGAGCCAGCACTCCTGCTGGAACGCCGGGTCCGAGAGCATGTGCAGCGCCGAGCGGACGTTCACGCGCCAGCGCCACCACGGCATGTCATTGAGCGGCATGCCGTCCATGGTGGTCGAGCGGCGGCCGCGACGGGAAGACTTCTCCGAACCTTGCACAGCAGTCGATCGTACGTTCCCACTCACAGCTGGGACCACTCGTGCTGCGTCAGCCCGTACTTCTTGGCGATCGGGTTCCACAGGTCGGCCGCCTTCTTCTTCGCCGCGGTCGCGTCCCCGCTCGCCCGGTCGCCGGCCACGCTGTCGCCGCTCGGACGGGCATGCCCCTTCTCGCAGCCGTGCTTGCCGCCGACCTGGCCGGCCCACGCCGCGTAGTGGCTGTCCGCCGAGGCGGAGGACTGCCAGGCCTTGGTCAGCTGGGCGGAGAGGTCCGCGTTGCCGGGGAGCTTGTCGATGGGCGTCTGCTGCAGCCGGCCCACCAGGCCGTTGCGCTGGTCCGCGGCCGTGCGCAGGTCGGCGCCCGACTTGTCGAGGTCCTTGCAGCTGCGGGTGGAGTCGACGGCCTTGATGACCGCGTCCCGGCTGCCGGAGCTGTCCTTCAGCAGGGCGTCCAGCGCCTTGGCCTGCCCCTCGGCCGGGTCGGCCGGCTTCGGCTCCGGGGTCGTGGCGGCAGGGCTGTCGCTCGGCGCGGTCGAGGCGGGCGGCGCACTGGCCGCTGTGTTCTCGGAGGTCCGCTGGTCTCTGCTCTTGTCGTCACCACCGCCGCTGAGCAGCGCACCGGCACCGAGCCCGGCGACGGCGCAGCCGGCCACAACGGCCGTGACCAGTACGACAGGTGACTTCTTCCGCTTGGCGGGCGGCGGGGTCGCGTGCCCGGGCAGCGGCGGTGCCGTGCTGCCGGGCGGCGGGCCCACGGGTGACGGCTGTCTGCGCCGGGAGGCAGCCGGTGCGGCCGGCGGAACGGGCGGCAGCTGCTGCGTGGGCGCGGCCGCACGGAAAAGGGTGTCGAACTCCCTGGGGGGCGTGCGGTCCCCGTGGGGCGCGGGCAGCGGGCCGGGTGCGCCGGCCGGTCCGGCGACGGGCGCGATGTACTGGGTGGCCGCCTCGGCGGCGCCCCCGACGGGAGGCATGAACTGGGTGGCGGCGTCCCCGTTGACCACGGGCGGCAGGAACTGGGTGGCCGAGTCCCCGTCGGCAACGGGCGGCAGGTACTGCGTGGCGGAGCCCTCGTTGACCACGGGCGGCAGGTACTGCGTGGCCGCGGCCTCGTGGGCAACGGGCGTCGGGTAGTGCGTCGCCGCGCTCTCGTTGACCACGGGCGGCAGGTACTGCGTCGCCGCCGATGCCGCCTCGGGGGCCGGCATGGGCCCGGGTATCGACCCGGGTATCGGCCCCGGTATCGGCGGAGGGCCGCCCGGCAGCGGCGGCAGGTACTGGGTGGCGGCGTCCGAGGCACCCGGAGGAACCTCCGGAGGCAACGGGGCACGCACCGCAGGGAACTGCGGCTCGTTTCCCTGTCCGTTCTGCGTCACCGGGGACTCCTCAGGCTGTACGGGGCGTGTGAACCGGCAGCTCACGCTACCGGGTGCGCTCCGCGCCGGGACAGTGAACCCCATGCGCTCCCGGACGCCGGGCAGGTCGCAGCCGGCCCGCCCGGCGTCCTGGGTCGTCCCTCCTTACGTCGCTCTGTACATCACGCTTTGCCTCTCTTTGCGCCGCCCGTTATGCCGCTTGCATCTCCAGTCGCGCCCCGAACTCCCGTACCACCGGCTCGTCCCGGTACGGCTCCAGCCGCTGCCGGAAGTCGTCCAGGTACTCGGCGCCCCGGTTCGACCGCAGTGTGCCCAGCAGTTCCAGGGCCCGCGTCCCGGTGACGCACGCCTCCTCCACCTCGCGCTGCTGCACGTGCGCCGTCGCCAGGACGAGCATGCCGATCGCCCGGCGCCGCACCCGGCCCTGCGGGTGGTTGTGCAGCGCGTCCTCCGCATGCCGCCGGGCCGGTTCCGCCTGGCCCAGGTCACGGTGGCAGTGCGCCAACTCGTCCGACAGGTACGCCCGGTCGAAGTGCCGGATCCAGGCCGGGTCGTCGCCGGAGTCCGGCCCGTTGTCGGCCTCCTCGAGCTTGGTCACCGCCTTGGCCGCGACGGTCTGGCAGGAGCGCGCGTCCCCCAGGAGCGCGTGACCGCGCGCCTCGGCCGCGTAGAACATCGCCTCCACCCGCGGTGTGACCTGGCCCCGCGCCCCTTCCTGCGCGGCCTTCGCCAGTTGGGCGATCTCCCGCGGATTGCCCAGCGAGGCGGCCAGATGACTCATGCTCGCCGCCAGCACGTACCCGCCGTACCCCCGGTCCCCGGCCGCCTGGGCCAGCCGGAGGGCCTGGATGTAGTAGCGCTGGGCGAGACCGGGCTGCCCGGTGTCCACGGCCATGTAGCCCGCGAGTTCCGTCAGGCGGGCCACTGCGGCGAACAACTCCCGCCCCACGGCCTCCCGGTAGGAACCGGCCAGCAGTCCGGAGACCACGCTGTTGAGGTAGTGCACGACGACCGGGCGCACGTGCCCGCTGCCGTAACGGTGGTCAAGTTCGACCAGTGCTTCGGTCGTGGCACGCACGGCCTCCACGTCGGACACCCCGACCCGCGCGCCCGCGCTCCGGGCGACCTGTGGATCGGCCGCGGTGATCAGCCAGTCGCGGCTGGGTTCCACGAGGGCGGACGACGCCACGGACGTCCCGCTCAGGAAGTCGCGCCGCCCGACGTCACTGCGCCACAGCTCACAGACCTGTTCGATCGCACCCAACACCGTTGGGGAGAACTGGAGTCCGACGCCGGAGGCGAGGTTCTTGCCGTTCGCCATGCCGATTTCGTCGATCGTGACCGTACGGCCGAGCTTCCGCCCGAGCGCCTCGGCGATGACGGCCGGGGCGCGGCCGCGCGGCTGCTGACCGCGCAGCCACCGCGCGACGGAGGTCTTGTCGTACCTCAGATCGAGACCGTGCTCCGCGCCACACATGTTGACCCTGCGCGCCAACCCGGCGTTGGAGCAGCCGGCTTCCTGGATCAGCGCCTGCAGCCGTTCGTTCGGCTGCCGCGCCACAAGCGGCCTTGCCGCCATGCTGAACCCCCTGAGACTGCTATGCGTTCGCGATGTGGACCGCGAGAAGCGGAGAAGCTGAGACAGCTGTGAACGCCTTCCCCTGTGATCTTTGCCCCCTGAATATCCGGAGAATGCAGGAATTACGGGTATTGCCATCTATAGCCGTAATGACGAGGTCGGCGCCCGCCGCCCCAGTGGCTACCCCTTCGCGGCGGTGAAGCCGCACCTGCGCCCCCGTCCATGCCTCCGTGCGCCCCGCGTGCTGTTACGGATCAAGGGCTGCTGTCAACCTCGTCCGACACCCGATCCGCCACATCCCCGTGCGACAGCCGTAACCCCTGGTGACAAGGGGAGTTGTGATGAGCGTGGAAGAGACCATCGGAGTAGGAGCACCGCGCATCCCCCAACAACGCGGCGAGCACGTGCTCGAGGCCGCGGCACGATACGCGGAAGAGCGGCACTGGGACGTCATCGCAGGCACCTGGCTGGAGGCCGTCGACGGCAGGGAGCGCTGCTCCTGCGGCGAGCCCGACTGCCCGGCCCCGGGCGCCCATCCGACCCGGCCCGACTGGGCGGAACAGGCCACCGGCAGCGCCTCGACGGCACGCCGGATGTGGACGAAACATCCCCGTGCCGCGATCATCCTGCCGACCGGTCGCACCTTCGACGCGCTCGACGTCTCCGAATCCGCCGGCTTCCTGGCGCTGGCGCGCATGGAGCGCATGGGCATCGAACTCGGCCCGGTCACCTGCACGCCGTTCCGGCGGATGCTGTTCTTCGTGCTGCCGGGCGGGGCGTTGAAGGTGCCGGACGCGACGCGGAAGCTGGGCTGGTCGCCGGCCACGCTGGACCTGGTCGCCCGGGGCGAGGGCGACTACGTGGTCGCACCGCCGACCCGCGTCGGGAACCGGGGGCGGGTGCTGTGGGCGCGGCAGCCGACGGCAGCCAATCGGTGGCTGCCGGACGCGGAGGAGCTTGTCAGCTCGTTGGCGTATGCGTGTGGCCGCGAGGCGGCCGATGCGCGGTGCCGCTGACGCGGCGGCACCGGGGTGTTCGGCAGCGCCCCGCTCCCGCGGTCGACGTCCCCGGGGCTTCGCCCCGGACCCCTGAGGCAGTGCGTCGTCTGCGGGCGCGCTGTGGCTGGTCGCGCCCACGCGGCGGAGCCGCATATGTCAACAGCCCCGCGCCCCTTCGGGGCGCTGCCTCTCAACTGGCCTCCGCCACATACCCGTCCGGGCGGACCAGCAACGACGTCTGCCCCGCATCCGCCCTCACGACAGTGAGAACCCCGCCCTCCGGCGCGGACTTGGCCCCCCGCGGCAGTACCCGTACGTACGACCCCGCGCGCAGCGCCTCGTACAGCCGTGACGGCCCCTCCTCCGTCTCCGCCAGGGGAACGTCCGGTGCGCGGTGTCCGACCAGGCGGTGCGCGCCGGGCGGTGCCGGGTAGGCGATGCCGATGCCCGAGACGAACATCATCGCCCGGTCGATGGCGAACGGCGCCAGGAAGCCTGCCGCGACCGCCGCGTTGCGTGCACCCCGCTTGAGCCGGGTGTCGGCGAGCGCCGCGCGGATCAGTGCGCCGCTCATGCGCAGGACCGCCGCCCCTACGGGGTGCCGTTCCTCGTGGTAGCTGTCGAGGAGGGTGTCGTCCGCGCGGCCGGCGAGCACGGCCGCCAGTTTCCAGCCCAGGTTGGCCGCGTCCTGGAGGCCGGCGTTCATGCCCATGCCGCCCGCGGGCGAGTGCACGTGGGCCGCGTCGCCCGCCAGGAACACCCGGCCCTGGCGGTACCGCGGCACCTGGCGCTCGTCGCTGTGGAAGCGGGAGGTCCACCGCTCGTCCCGGATGCCGAAGTCGGTGCCGAACGCGGCGCGTACGACGGCGCGCAGCCGGTCCATGTCGACGGGCGCGTCCGTCGGCAGGTCGCTGCCGCGGTCCCATGCGATGACGCGGTACCAGCCGTCGCCGAAGGCCGCGAGGAAGGCGAATCCTGCGCCGACCCCGCGGAAGGCGGGCAGCGCCTCGGGCGGGGCGTCCAGGCGGACGTCCGCCAGCATGACCGAGCGCATGACGGACTGCCCGGGGAACGGCATGCCGAGCGCTTCCCGGACCGCGCTGTGCACCCCGTCCGTGCCGACCGCGTACTGCGCGCGGAGCGGTGCGTCGGCGCCCTCGACGTCCGCCTCGACCCCGTCCGCGTCCTGCCGCAGTCCGGTCAGCCGGGCGCCGCGCCGGATGTCGACTCCGAGCTTGAGGGCACGCTCCTCCAGGACGCGCTCCGTCTCGTACTGCGGGGTCATCAGGACACCTGCGAAGCGGGTGGGCAGCCGGGTCAGGTCGGCGCGGGTGGGGCCGAAGAAGCGGATGCCGGGGAGGAAGCTGCCGGTGGCGAGGAGCTTCTCGGCGAGGCCGCGGGCGTCGAGCACCTCGAGGGTGCGGGCGTGGACGGCGAAGGCCCGGGTGAGGTTGGACTCCTGCGCGCGCTTCTCCAGCACGACGACGCGGACGCCGGCGGCGGCGAGATCGCCGGCGAGCAGCAGCCCGGTGGGGCCGGCTCCCACGACGAGGACGTCTGCGGTGCGTTCGGGGCGAGCGGGCATGGCGGACATGGCTGACTCCCGAGGGACGGCCGCTGTGCGGCTGCGCGGCACGGTGCTGTGCCTACTGCCAGTGGACACCCGGCAGCGGGTTATGTCAACGCCCGTTGAATTAACGCGCCTCCGCTCTCCCCCCAAGCCTCCTAAGCCGGAACAGCCGCGTCCAGGAAGGGCTCCGCCACCCGCCGCCAGCTGTCCGGCCGCTCGTAGTGGACGAGGTGCCCCGCGTCGGGGATCTCCGCGTACTGACCGCGCGGCAGGACGCGGACCATCTCCTGGGCCTCGGCCCGCCCGAGGGCGCCGTCCAGGCCGCGCACGACGAGCGTCGGGCACGTGACCATGGCCAGCTCCTCCCAGTGCGCGTCGTGCGCGTAGGCCTCGCGCGCGGCCAGCATCTGGCGGCGGAAGAACAGCGGCCGCCAGCCGTCGGCCCGCTCGGCCATCACCTCGGCATAGAAGTCGCCGCGGGCCGGGGCGGGCTTCTCCAGCGTCGGGTCCTCCTCGCCGAACCACTTGCGCACGTCCGCCAGCGTCGCGAACGGGACCGGCCAGGAGCGGAACCACTCCGTCCACTGGCGCTGGGTGGCCGCGCCCAGGGCGGAGGCCCGCATGTCCAGGATGACCAGCGCCCGCACCAGCTCGGGGTACCGGGCGGCCAGCTGCCAGGCCGTGAGGGCGCCCATGGCGTGGCCGACGAGGGTCACGGGCGCCAGGCCGAGCTGCTCGATGGCGGCCACCGCATCGGCCACATAGGCCTCGCGGACGTACGGGCCGCCGACCGGCTTGTCGCTGCGGCCGTGGCCCCGCTGGTCGAGGGCCACCGTGCGGTGGCGCGGGGAGAGCCAGCGACCGGTCTCCGTCCAGTGCGCGGCGCGGCCCAGCAGGCCGTGGAGCAGGAGCACTCCGCCGGGACCCCGGCCACCGGCCCCGGCGGCCGCCGGCGGGTCGGCGAACTCCCAGGCGGCAAGCCGTACTCCGCCGCTACCGCTCACCTCGATACGCCGCACCATGACTCCTGGCACCTCGCTTCTCCCCCGAGCAGCTCCACCTGAACCGGCAGCCTGACTGGCAGCTTCACTTTATTGAACGCCTATTCGAATACACGGTTACGACGCGCAACACCCCTCGTTCGAGTGACCGGGCGGCAGGATTGGCCGTCTGCACCACGGGGAGGAATCGACCTGGGCGCGGACCGCTCGGGGAAGAAGGTCCGCGCGGCGCACCCTGGGAGCTCGGGGCTCCGGGTCGCCACGGGGGATTACGGGGAGGTGGGGCCCCGGCAGCCCGACAGGGCGCCGGGGCCCTTCGTCGTGCAGGACAACGGCGGCATACGGAGCATCGGGACGCCCCAGCGGCCTCATCGGACCCAAGCCCCCTCCCCCGGTCGGCGGCGCGCGTGTGCATATGCCTCAGCGCCAGCCTGGCACGGCTCGGGCCCGGGCGCGCCGATTCCGCCGACTCCGGGCGGAAACAGGGGAAGTCGATCGGAAGGGGCGGCACCTGCCGCCCCTGGGGGCACCTCAGAGGTAGCTGGGGGAGCGTCACCGACCCGCCGGGCGAGGGCACGGCCCGGCAGGTCGCAGCGGGTGCCGCAGGAGCTGCGGCGGGGGTCAGCGCTTGGCGACGAAGACGTGCGAGGCGATGTCCGGCTCCAGCTCGGCGGCCTCGCCGCTGCTGCCCACCATCACCCCACCGGGGGACTCCGTCACACTGACGACCGCACCCGGCTGCACCCCGGCGCGGCGCAGCGTGTACATCAGCTGGGCGTCCGTCTGGATCGGCTCGCCGATGCGGCGGACGACCACGGTCTTGCCCTCGGTCCCGGGCTCCAGCTCCATCAGGCTGACCATGCCGGCGTTGAGGAACGGATCGGCCTCGGCCTTCTCCCCCAGCTCCTCCAGACCCGGGATCGGATTGCCGTAGGGCGACTCCGTGGGGTGCCGCAGGAGCTCCAGCACCCGGCGCTCCACGGCCTCGCTCATCACGTGCTCCCAGCGGCAGGCCTCGGCGTGCACCTGCTCCCACTCCAGGCCGATCACGTCGACGAGCAGGCACTCCGCCAGCCGGTGCTTGCGCATCACGCGCGTGGCCAGGCGGCGACCCTCCTCGGTGAGCTCCAGGTGACGGTCGCCGGCGACCGTCACCAGCCCGTCACGCTCCATGCGGGCCACGGTCTGGCTCACCGTCGGGCCGCTCTGGTCGAGCCGCTCGGCGATGCGGGCGCGCATGGGGACCACACCTTCCTCTTCCAGCTCGAGGATGGTGCGGAGATACATCTCCGTGGTGTCGATCAGTCCGGACATGCGTGCCCCTCGATAAGTAGTGCGCTGGCCTGGCCCT
This sequence comes from Streptoverticillium reticulum, assembly GCF_047456005.1. Taxonomy (NCBI): domain Bacteria; kingdom Bacillati; phylum Actinomycetota; class Actinomycetes; order Kitasatosporales; family Streptomycetaceae; genus Streptomyces; species Streptoverticillium reticulum. Next base: position 3,485,489 of record NZ_CP179755.1, read on the forward strand.
GGACTCAATTCTGACGCATACCACCGACAAGGGTGCCGCGTACGGCCCGGCCGGGGCCTCCCCGTATTGACAGGGTGCTGGTCCAGACCGCAACGTGATCCGCGCGCCCCCGACGCACAAGGAGTCCGTGAGCGATGAGCGAGCACCAGTTGGCCGGGCAGTTCCTCGACGCCGCGATCGGACTGCTCCAGCGGGTGCGCGACGAGGAGGCCGGGGCGATCGCCGCGGCCGGGACGCTGATCGCCGACACGGTCGTCGCGGGCGGGCGGCTGTTCGTCTTCGGCGCCGGCCACTCCTCGCTGCCCGCGCAGGACGTCGTCTACCGGGCTGGCGGCCTCGCCCTGATGAACCTCCTGTCCGTGCCGGGGGCCGTGGGTGTGGACGTGATGCCGGCGACGCTCGGCAGCGCGCTCGAACGGGTGGACGGGCTCGCCGGAGCCGTCCTCGACACGAGTCCGGCGCAGCCGGGCGACCTGCTGATCGTCATCTCGCTGTCCGGGCGGAACTCGCTGCCGGTGGAGATGGCCATGAACGCGCGGGCGCTCGGGCTGAAGGTCGTCGGCCTGACGTCGCTGGCGTACGCGGAGGAGACGAAGTCCCGGCACGTGTCCGGGACGTTCCTCAAGGACCACTGCGACGTCGTCATCGACAGCAAGGTGGCGCCCGGCGATGCGGAGCTCTCTGCCGAGGGGGTTGGGGGGCGGTTCGGGCCTGCGTCGACCGTTGTCGCCAGCGCGGCTCTGCAGGCCATCGTGGCGTCCGCCACGGGAGAGCTGGCCGCGCGGGGGGTCAATCCGCCGGTGCTTCGCTCCGGCAACGTCGACGGTGGCCACGAATGGAACGGGCGGGTACTGGCCGAGTACAGAGACCGGATCTTCTTCCGGTACTGAATCGGCTGCAGGTCGTCGGTGGCTGATCGCGCAGTTCCCCGCGCCCCTGACGGGGCGCGCCCCCTAACGGCCTGCCTCCCCCGCCAGATCCACCGACGCCGCCACCCGGGACGCGATGTCCTCCGCGTACATCGCGTCCGCCCGGTCGAACGCCCTGCGGGACGCCCCGCGCAGGAACGTCACCACTCCGACCGTCCTGCCCCGGCTCCGCAGTGCCGTCGACAGGGCGTGGCGCGTGCCGTCCGGCCATTTGCGGGCCGCCGCCCAGTCCTCCGTGCGGTCCGAGGCCGCGCGGACCGAGCCACAGCGTTCGACCGCCTGGAGGGCAGGGTGGCCGTCCATGTACGGGACCGGCAGGCCGCCGCCCGGCGGGAGCGACTGGCCGGGGGCGCCGGCCGGCGTGGCCGCGGCGCGGACCAGGCGGATCGGGCCGTCCGGGGCCGCCTCGGCGGACGGCAGCAGATCGATCAGTGCGTGGTCCGCGAAGCCGGCCAGCGCGAAGTCCATGTAGAGCGCCGCCGCTTCCATCGGGTCCTCGCACTCCGCCACCGCGCGCCCCGCGCGGTGCAGCTGGCTGCCCCGGAACCGCAGCCTGGCGCTCTCCTGTTCGGCGAGCCGCGTCTTGGTGACGTCCAGGAAGAGCCAGGCCACTCCGAGCGGCACCGGTTCCTCGGCCAGCGGGGTGGCCAGGCGCAGGAACCCCGAGCGCCAGCAGCGCCGCTCCGGCACCGGGGCTCCCCGGTCGCCGCGCAGCGTCACCCACAGGTCCGTCGGCGCGGGCGGCGCGCCCGCGGCGAGGACGTGCTGGAGGGCGCCCTCCAGGTCCTCCACGCCCTGTTCGAGCAGCTCCCCCAGCGGCCGGCCCAGCAGGGCCGTGCGGCTCGTCCGCAGCGCCCGCGCGGCGTGTGCGTTGGCCAGCGCGGGCCGCAGGTCCGCGTCGACCAGCACCACGCCCCAGGACGCGTCCCCGAACAGGGCCTCGCTGAGGGCGACCGAGCGCTCCAGGTCGATCTGCGTGTGCACCTCGCTGAACGCGCAGTACACGCCTGCCGGTCTGCCGTCGGCGCCGTGCACCACGGAGGACTGCACGCGGACGAGGATCCGGCCGCCCTCTTTTGTCAGCAGGGCGAACTCGTCCACCTGCCGGCCGTGCGCCTTCATCGCACCGAGCAGCCGGGCGGTCACTTCTTCCGCGTCCGCGTCGCGCACCGCCCAGCCCGTCAGGCCGCACCGTCCGACGGCCTCTTCCGCGGGCCAGCCGAGTATCCGCTCGGCCTCGCGGTTCCAGTGCGTCACCGTGCCGTTCGCGTCGAAGGCGAACAGCGCGGCGTCCATACCGTCGAGGAGCGCGACGAGAAGGTCGTGGTCGTCGCTGTCGGAGGCGGCTGCGGCAGGGCCTGAGGAATGTGGAACGGTCACGGGGTACCCCCTGCTGGACGCGTCTGCATGTCCTGCACGACGGGTCATTCAACTCGACCGTGACGGACACCGCGCCGTCTTCCGTGAAATCCGTTCACGGGAAAAACCGGTTGTGACCCCGCGAGGGGCCTTCCTAGGCTGTGGGGCACACGAGAAGGGAGGTGGTTCGGGACATGGTTTACATCCGGACGCGTGAGGTGACTGCGGGCTAGCGCCCGTCGTCGCGTACAGCGCTGCGCTGGGGGTACCGCCCAGGCCGTTCAGGCTCTGGGGGAACCGCCGGCCCAATCCCAGGCAGTCACCCGATCCGTGGGCCGCCGAGTCGTCCGCTCGGCACCGCCGCGCCGCAAGGCGCGGCGGTAACCGGCCCACGGATCGTCTGCGTTACGGGGCGGGGCGCCCCGTAAGGGGCGCGGGGAACTGCGCGACCGGCCACCGACGGCCTGCAGCCGACGCACCACCCCAGGGGTCCGGGGCGAAGCCCCGGGACGTCGACTGCGGGCGCGTCGTGGCTTGTCGCGCAGTTCCCCGCGCCCCTTCGGGGCGCCCCCTACTGACCGGCCGATATGTCAACAGCCCCGCGCCCCTTCGGGCGCTACGGGCAGAGCCGCTCGACGCGCCAGCCGGCGCCCTCCCGGCGCACGTACCGCAGCCGGTCGTGCAGCCGGTGCTCGCGGCCCTGCCAGAACTCCACCGTCTCCGCGGTCACCCGGAAGCCGCCCCACTGCGGCGGCACCGGCACCTCCTCGCCCTCGGCCCAGCGGGCGGCGGCGCGTTCGTAGGCCTCGTCGATCTCTGCGCGCGAGGCGGCCACCGTCGACTGGGCGCTGGCCCAGGCGCCGATCTGCGAACCGTGCGGCCGTGAGCGGAAGTACGCGGCCGTCTCCTCCGGCGCCACCCGGGCGGCGGTACCGGTCACGATGACCTGGCGGGCCATCGGGTGCCAGGGGAAGAGCAGGGAGACGTGGGTGTTCTCCGCGATCTCCCGGGCCTTGCGGGAGCCGTAGTTGGTGTAGAAGACGAAGCCGCGGCCGTCGTAGGCCTTGAGCAGGACCGTCCGGGAGCTGGGCCGTCCGGCGGCGTCCGCCGTGGAGACGATCATGGCGTTGGGCTCGTGCAGCCCGCTCGCGGCGGTCTGCGCGAACCAGCGGCCGAACTGCTCGTACGGGTCGGTGGCCAGGTCCTCCTCCGCGAGGCCGGTGGACTGGTACTGCGCGCGCATGGCGGCGGGATCGAGATCATCGGCATGGGACACGGGCTCATCCTGCCGGACGGGCGGGGACCGGGGAAGGCGGAGGGGGCGCTGAGCCTGCCCCGCGCCACCCGTTCCAAACCTCCGGGTGCGGGAAAGGGGCGTGTGCCAGACATCACCTTCCCCCGCGCGCGGCGAGCGCGCAGAATCACGCAGTGGACAGCTGTGCCACATCCGCCCCACCGGCTGTCGATTCCGGCCCGGAGCGGAGCAGGCCTTCTGCGGAGGCCGGGTGAAGAACCGGGTGAAGTACAGCTGCACGGGGCATGACCGGGTTGACCGAAACGGACCGCGAGCCGCGCCACGCAGCCGCGTATCCCGCTCGGCGCCGCCAGAAGCAGACCGCAGCAGACATTCTTTGACCATCGGCCGGAGATCCCGCCGGACGGTCAGCAGTCGCTTGTCGAACACATCATGAGGAGCCGCCTGATGTCCGACTTCGTACCCGGACTAGAGGGAGTCGTCGCGTTCGAAACAGAGATCGCCGAACCCGACAAGGAAGGCGGCTCGCTCCGCTACCGAGGCGTCGACATCGAGGACTTGGTCGGCCACGTGTCCTTCGGGAACGTCTGGGGCCTGCTGGTCGACGGTTCCTTCAACCCGGGACTGCCGCCGGCCGAGCCCTTTCCCATCCCGGTCCACTCGGGTGACATCCGGGTCGACGTGCAGTCGGCCCTCGCGATGCTCGCGCCCGTGTGGGGCCTCAAACCCCTGCTGGACATCGACGAGGCCACCGCCCGCGACAACCTCGCCCGGGCGGCCGTCATGGCCCTGTCGTACGTCGCCCAGTCGGCCCGCGGCCAGGGACTGCCGATGGTGCCGCAGCGCGAGATCGACAAGGCGGACACCGTGGTCGAGCGCTTCATGAAGCGCTGGCGCGGCGAGCCCGACCCGCGGCACGTCAAGGCCGTCGACGCGTACTGGACCTCGGCCGCCGAGCACGGCATGAACGCCTCCACCTTCACCGCCCGCGTCATCGCCTCGACGGGCGCGGACGTGGCGGCCGCGCTGTCCGGCGCGGTCGGCGCCATGTCCGGCCCGCTGCACGGCGGGGCGCCCTCCCGCGTCCTCGGCATGATCGAGGAGATCGAGCGCACCGGCGACGCCATGGCCTACGTCAAGGCCGCCCTGGACAACGGCGAGCGCCTGATGGGCTTCGGCCACCGCGTCTACCGCGCCGAGGACCCCCGCGCCCGCGTCCTGCGCCGCACGGCCAAGGAGCTGGCCGCACCGCGGTTCGAGATCGCGGAGGCGCTGGAGAAGGCGGCGCTGGAGGAGCTGCACAACCGCCGCCCGGACCGGGTCCTGGCCACCAACGTGGAGTTCTGGGCGGCCATCGTCCTGGACTTCGCGGAGGTCCCGGCGCACATGTTCACCTCGATGTTCACCTGCGCCCGCACGGCGGGCTGGAGTGCGCACATCCTGGAGCAGAAGCGCACGGGCCGCCTCGTGCGCCCCACGGCGCGCTACGTGGGCCCCGGGCCGCGCAACCCGCGCGAGGTCGAGGGCTACTCCGACATCGCGAGCTGAACGGCCTGACGAGCTGAACGGCCTGACGAGCTGAACGGGCTGACGGGCTGACGGGCTGAACAGGCCGAGCAGACCTTGCGGGGCGCGGCACCACCGCGCCCCGCACACCGTTCCTGCTCAGTGGTGCCCGTAGTGGGTGCCCGCCAGCCGGCGCAGGAAGCCGTCCGGGCCGGTGACGGTCACGTCGTAACGGCCCGATGCAGTCGGCCAGTTCACCGGGTGCGAGCCCTGCACCGTCACCGTCCGGCGCGTGCCGCCCGAACCGTTCGGCGTGAACGTGAAGGCTGCCGAGTCGGCGTGGGTGACCTTGAGGGCGAGGCCGGAGCGGCCCGGCGTGCCGGTCACCTCGGTGGCGTGGGCGGCCGCCGTGCCCTTGAAGCGGCGCACGAATCCGTCGGCGCCGTAGACCGTGAAGTCGTACGCACCGCCGGTCGCCGACATGTCCCAGACGTACTCCGCGCTACCGCCCGCCTCGACCGTGAACGGCGTTCCGGCGAAGGGCAGATGAGCGTTCGGGAAGACCGTGAAGTGGAAGGCCGCACTGCCCGCGTTGCGCAGCGTGCACACCGCCTTGCCGCTCTGCGCGTCCACACTCACTGTCGCATCCGGTGCGTACGGCAGCGGGCGGAACGGGCGGGTGCCCGGCTCCTGGACCGGGGTCGTCTGGTGCCCGCCGGCCGGCAGCTTCACCGGCGGCAGTTTGGCGCCCTGGTCGGCCTTGCGGACGAGATCCTTGGTGTCGGGCAGGGACGGTACGGAGTAGTCCGGCCGGGAGAAGTCGAAGCAGCTCGTCAGGTCGCCGCACACCGCGCGCCGCCAGGCGCTGATGTTGGGCTCCTCCACGCCCGTCACACGCTCCAGGAAGCGCAGTACGGAGGTGTGGTCGAAGACCTGCGAGTTGGTCCAGCCGCCGCGCGACCAGGGGGAGATCACCCACAGCGGGACCCGGTTGCCCAGACCGATCGGCTGGCCGTTCACGAACTCGTCCGGCGTGCCGGCGGGCGGGAAGGGCGGTACGACGTGGTCGAAGTAGCCGTCGTTCTCGTCGTACATGACCAGGAAGACGGTGTGCTTCCACACCTCGGGGTTCGAGAAGAGCGACTGCAGGGCCGTGTTGACGTAGTCGGCGCCGTAGTCCGGGCTGGCGGAGGGGTGTTCGGAGAAGAGGTACGGGGCGACCAGCCAGGAGACGGTGGGCAGCGTGCCGTCCTTGCAGTGCTGGTCGAAGGCCGACAGGTCGAACTTCGTCATCGCGTTGACGTACCGCGGGTCGTCCTGCGGGAAGTCGTGGAACTGGCGGAAGTAGGAGAGGGCGTTGTCGTCGTAGTCGCCGTAGCGGTCGTCCTTGCCGGGGTTGTGATAGACGCGCCAGCTGACGCCGGCCTGCTGGAGCCGTTCGGCGTAGGTGGTCCAGTCGGCTACCGGGTTGTCGGTGACGACGCTGTTGTCGGTGAACGGGCCTGTCGTGCCGTCCGTGCCGGGACCGGGCGTGCCCGTCCACAGGTAGAGGCGGTTGGGGTCGGTGGGGCCGGCCATGGAGCAGAAGTAGTGGTCGGCGACGGTGAACGCGTCGGCCAGGGCGTACTGGTACGGGATGTCCTCGCGCGTGAAGTAGCCCATGCAGCGCTCGCCCTTGGCGGAGACCCACTTGTTCATCGCGCCGTGGTTGATGGCGTTGTGGCCGGAGGTCCAGTCATGCGGCAGCCCGTCGGCGTTCTGCGCGTTGAAGCGGGTGGTGTCCATGCGGTACGGGAGGAGATAGCCGCCGTCCTTGCGGGCGGGGTCGGGCTGGCGCAGAACACTGCTGCCGTCGGGGAAGACGAGGCCCTGACGGTCGTCGAAGCCGCGGACGCCGTGGAGGGTGCCGAGGTAGTGGTCGAAGCTGCGGTTCTCCTGCATGAGGACGACCACGTGTCTGACGTCTCCGACGTCGGAGGGGGTGCGGGGTGCGGCAACCGCCGGGGTGGCCGCCGCGGCGGGGGTTACCGTGCCGGCGCCTACCGCTGCCGCGGCTGCGGTTGCCGCCGATGTGCCTACGAAGGTGCGGCGGGTGATAGGGGACATGCGGCGGCTCCTCGTCGGGTCGGTGTGCGAACCGGCCCGCACGGTAGCCGGGGTGTGCGTGCAACGGAACGGACGGGAGGTTGACTTGAGGCGACCGTCAGGCGAAGTGGTGTTCTAGGCCCCGCTCCCACCCTTTCGCCGTTTCCTGGGGGCTTCGCCCCCAGACCCCTGTCAACAGTGCGGGCGCGTCGTGGCTGGTCGCGCAGTTCCCCGCGCCCCTTACGGGGCGCACCGCCGGGGCGGGACCGGGGCACCCCTACGGAGCGCCACCCCCCAGCACCCCGTCCAATATCCGCACCCACTGCGCCACCACCCGGTCCCGCCGCGCAGCGTCGTCCGTCAGCAGGTTCGCCAGGCCCAGCCCCCGTGCCATGTCCAGCAGGCCCTGCACCGTCTCCCGCACCCCGGGGACGGACTCGTCCGCGCCGAGCAGGTCCACCGCCATGCGGTGGACCTCGCGGCCCACCCTGGCCTCCAATACCGTGACGCGCGGGCGCAGTTGTTCCTCGTACGACGCGGCCACCCACAGCTGCAGTGCGGCGCGGAACAGCGGGCCCGTGTAGAGGGCGACCAGTTCGGAGACGACCGCTGTCCGGCAGGCGGGGCCCCGTAGCGCGCGCAGGGCTGCCGAGCGTTCCTCGGCCACGTACTCCACCGCTGCCGTGAACAGGTCCTCGCGCGTGCGGAAGTGGTGCTGTGCCGCGCCCCGCGACACTCCCGCCCGCTCGGCGACGACCGTCACCGTGGAGCCCGCCCAGCCGTGTTCGGCCAGGCAGGCGATCGCGGCCTGGAGGAGGCGCTGCCGGGTGAGGCGGCTGCGGTCCTGCTTGGGGGCCGTCACCGCAGCCATGCGGGGTCCCGCCGTTCCAGGAAGGCCGTCATGCCCTCGCGGGCCTCGGCCGAGGCGAACAGCCGGGCCGACAGGGCGACGAGTTCCGCCTCGTCCCGGTCGAAGGCGCGCCGTACCTCCGCCGTCGCCAGTCTCTTGGACGCGGCCAGGCCCTGCGGGGAGCCGCGGCGCAGGCCGTCGAGGACGGGAGCGAGCGCGGCGTCCACGTCGTCCGCGACCACGCTGACGAGGCCGATGCGGGCCGCCTCCGCCGCGCCGAACCGTTCGCCGGTCAGGTAGTAGCGGGACGCGGCCCGGGGTTCGAGGCGGGGCAGCAGCGGCAGGGAGATCACGGCGGGCGCCAGGCCCAGTCGCGCCTCGGTGAAGGCGAAGGACGCGTCCGCCCTGGCCGCGGTGATGTCGCAGGCCCCCAACAGCCCGATCCCGCCGCCCCGTACGTGCCCGGCGACCCGGGCGACGACGGGCTTGGGCAGCTCCACGATGCTGCGCAGCAGCCGGGCCATCCCGTCGGGGCCCGTGGGCACCCGGTCGCGCAGGTCCGCCCCGGCGCAGAACGTGGTGCCGGTGTGGGTGAGGACGACGGCGCGGGTTCCGGGGTGCTCCGCCGCCCGGGACAGTTCCTCGTGCAGTTCCGCCAGCAGGCGGGCGGAGAGGGCGTTGCGGTTGTGCGGGGAGTCGAGCGTCAGCGTCGTGACGCCCTGCTCGTACGCGCGGCGGACCACCGGCATGATCAGACCGTCCTTTCCAGAAGGGGGCTTCAGTAGGACTTGGGGAGGCCCAGCGTCCGGTGCGAGACGTAGTTGAGGATCATCTCCCGGCTCACCGGGGCGACCCGCGCCACGCGCGACGCCGTGATCAGCGCCGCGAGGCCGAACTCCTTCGTGAGGCCGTTGCCGCCGAGGGTGTGCACGGCCTGGTCGACGGTGCGGACGGCCGCCTCCGCGGCGGCGTACTTGGCCATGTTGGCAGCCTCGCCCGCGGCCGCGTCGTCCCCGGTGTCGTAGAGGTACGCCGCCTTGTACGTCATCAGCCGCGCCAGTTCGGTCTCGATGTGCGCCTGGGCGAGCGGGTGGGCGATGGCCTGGTGGGCGCCGATCGGTTCGTCCCACACCTGCCGGACCCGCGCGTAGCCGACGGCGCGGGCGAGCGCGTAGCGGGCCATGCCGATCGCGAAGGCCGCGGTCATGATGCGCTCGGGGTTGAGGCCGGCGAAGAGCTGCTGCAGCCCGGCGTCCTCGTCGCCGACGAGGGCGGAGGCGGGCAGCCGGACGTCGTCCAGGACGAGCTCGAACTGCTTCTCCGGCGCGGCCAGTTCCATGGGGATCGGGCGGCGGACGAAGCCTGGCGCGTCGCGCTCGACGACGAAGAGGCAGGGCTTGAGCCGGCCCGTCCGGGCGTCCTCGGTGCGCCCGACGACGAGGGTCGCGTCGGCGATGTCCGCACCGGAGATGAAGACCTTGCGTCCCGTGAGGATCCAGCCGTCGCCGTCGCGGCGGGCGGTGGTGGTGAGGCGGTGGGAGTTCGACCCGGCGTCCGGTTCGGTGATCCCGAAGGCCATGCGGAGGGTGCCGGCCGCCAGACCGGGCAGCCAGCGCTGCTTCTGCTCGTCGGTGCCGAAGCGGGCGATCACGGTTCCGCAGATGGCGGGCGAGACGACGAGCAGGAGCAGCGGGCAGCCGGCGGCGCCGAGTTCCTCCAGGACGATCGCCAGCTCGGTGATGCCGCCGCCCCCGCCGCCGTACTCTTCAGGGAGGTTGACGCCGAGGTAGCCAAATTTGCCTGCCTCGGCCCACAGTTCGTCGGTCGTGCGGCCGTCGCGCGCGGCGGCGGCGAAGCAGTCGTGGCCGTAGCGGGCCGCGAGCGCGGCGACGGCGGTGCGCAGGGTGCGTTGTTCGTCGGTCTCGATGAGGGCCATCAGGCCTCCTTCTCCGTGACGACTGCGAGGACCTCCCCGACCTCGACCTGCCGGCCGGGGATCGCGTGCAGGGCGGTGAGCGTGCCGGAGGCCGGTGCGACGATGCGGTGCTCCATCTTCATGGCCTCCAGCCAGAGCAGGGTCTGTCCGGCTTCCACCGGGCCGCCCACGGCGATGCCCTCGGCCACCCGGACGACCGTGCCCGGCATGGGGGCGAGCAGCGAGCCGGACTCCCGCGGGGCGACGGGGTCGGGGAAGCGGGGCAGGGCGGTGAGGGCGTGGCCGCCTACGTACACGCAGGTGCCCCCCGCGTAGGCCGTGACGTCGAACGGGCGGCGCACACCGTCGACTTCGAGGACAACGCGGCCGGGTGCGGCCTGCAGCACGCGGACGCCGTCGAAGCCCTCGGCGGTGAATCCGCCCTTGCGGGTGAGGCGGTAGCGGATCTCGTGCTCCGTGCCGTCCGGCTCGGACCGGTAGCGCTTGGCCTGCGGCTGGGAGGGCAGGTTGCGCCAGGCGCCGAAGCGGTGGCGGCCCTGCGCGTCGGCGAGGGCGGCGGCCAGGGCGGCGAGCCGGGTCCCCTCGCACGGGGCCGTGAGTCCGGCGAGGTGCCGGTCGTAGAAGCCGGTGTCCATGCGGGCGGACGCGAACTCGGGGTGGCGGAGGGAGCGCACGAGGAGGTCGCGGTTGGTGAACGGGCCGTGGATCTCGGCGCGTTCCAGCGCGCCCGCCAGCAGGCGGACGGCCTCCGGCCGGGTGGGGGCCCAGGCGATCAGTTTGGCGAGCAGCGGGTCGTAGTGGGACGTGACCGTGTCGCCGTCGGCGACCCCCGCATCGGTGCGGACCGCGCCGTCGGCCGGGACGCGGAGCCGGTGCACCGTCCCCGTCCGCGGCTGCCACCCCCGCCCGGGGTCCTCCGCGTACAGCCGCGCCTCGACCGCGTGCCCGCGCGGCTCAGGCGGCCCCTGCGGGTCCAGCCGGGCGCCCTCCGCCACACGGATCTGCAGGGCCACCAGGTCCACGCCGTGCACGCGCTCGGTGACCGGGTGCTCCACCTGGAGCCGGGTGTTCATCTCCAGGAAGTACGGACGGCCGTCCTGGCCGACCAGGAACTCCACCGTCCCCGCGCTCACATAGCCCACCGCCCGCGCCGCGGCCGTCGCCGCCGCCGCGAGCTCCGCGCGCAGGGCGTCCGGCAGGGCGGGTGCGGGGGCCTCCTCGATCACCTTCTGGTGGCGGCGCTGCAGCGAGCAGTCCCGCGTCCCCAGCGTCCACACCGTGCCGTGGGCGTCCGCGAGGACCTGCACCTCCACGTGCCGGCCACCCTCCACGTACGGCTCCGCGAAGACCTCGCCGTCCCCGAAGGCGGCCTCCGCCTCCGCGCGCGCCGAGGCCAACTCGCCCTGCAAAACGGAAAGATCACGCACCACGCGCATCCCGCGGCCGCCGCCCCCGGCCGCCGCCTTGAGCAGCAGCGGCAGGTCGGCGGCGCCGGCCCGGTCCGGGGCGACCGGCGACAGCAGCGGCACCCCGGCCTCCACCATGATCCGCTTGGCGTGCGTCTTGGAGGCCATGGCAGCCATGGCCTCCGGCGGCGGGCCGATCCACACCAGCCCCGCGTCCGTCACGGCGCGCGCGAACTCGGCGTTCTCGGAGAGGAATCCGTATCCCGGGTGCACGGCGTCCGCGCCCGCGGCGAGGGCGGCGCGGACGATCAGGTCGCCCCGCAGGTACGTGTCCGCGGGCGCCGCCCCGGGCAGCCGCACCGCGCTGTCCGCCTCGCGGACGTGCAGGGACTCCGCGTCCGGGTCGGCGTGGACGGCCACCGTGCGGATGCCCAGCTCCCGGCAGGTGCGGAAGATGCGGCAGGCGATCTCGCCCCGGTTGGCGACGAGCACTGTCGTGATGGCTGGTGCGATCATTTCCGCCTCACATCCGGAAGACACCGAAACCGCCCCGCACCCCTTCGACCGGTGCCGTGTGGATCGCGGACAGGCAGATGCCCAGCACGGTCCGCGTGTCGCGCGGGTCGATCACCCCGTCGTCGTACAGCCGCCCGGAGAGGAACGCGGGCAGCGACTCCGACTCGATCTGCTGCTCCACCACGGCCCGCAGCCCGGCGTCGGCGTCCTCGTCGTACGGCTGCCCCTTCGCCGCCGCCGACGCCCGGGCCACGATCGACAGCACCCCGGCGAGCTGCTGCGGCCCCATCACGGCCGACTTGGCGCTCGGCCAGGAGAACAGGAACCGGGGGTCGTAGGCCCGGCCGCACATCCCGTAGTGCCCGGCCCCGTACGAGGCGCCCATCAGCACGGACAGGTGCGGCACCCGGGAGTTCGACACCGCGTTGATCATCATGGCGCCGTGTTTGACGATGCCGCCCTGCTCATAGGCGCGGCCCACCATGTAGCCGGTGGTGTTGTGCAGGAAGACGAGCGGAATGTCCCGCTGGTTGGCCAACTGGATGAACTGCGCGGCCTTCCGGGACTCCTCGCTGAAGATCACGCCCTGCGCATTGGCCAGAATGCCGACGGGATATCCGTGCAGCTCCGCCCACCCCGTCGTCAGGCTCGGGCCGTAGAGCGGCTTGAACTCGTCGAAATCCGAGCCGTCGACGATGCGGGCGACGACCTCGCGGGGGTCGAAGGGGATTTTGACGTCGCCCGGGACGATGCCCAGCAGTTCGTCCTCGTCGAGCAGCGGGGGTGCACCGGGCGGCGGATCGGGGTGCGCCTTGCGCCAGTTGAGGCGGGCGACGATGCGGCGGGCCTGTCTCAGCGCGTCGGTCTCGTCGACCGCGAAATGGTCGGCGAGGCCGGACGTTCTCGCGTGCATGGCGGCCCCGCCGAGCGACTCGTCGTCGCTCTCCTCGCCCGTTGCCATCTTCACCAGGGGCGGGCCGCCGAGGAAGACCTTGGCCCGGTCCTTCACCATGACGACGTGGTCGGACATTCCGGGGACGTACGCCCCGCCCGCCGTCGAATTGCCGAACACCACGGCCACCGTGGGAATTCCGGCCGCGGAGAGCCGGGTGAGATCCTTGAAGAGCGCCCCGCCGGGAATGAAGATCTCCTTCTGGGACGGCAGATCGGCGCCGCCGGACTCGACGAGCCCGATGAGCGGCAGCCGGTTGGCGTGCGCGATCTCGTGCGCCCGCAGGGACTTCTTCAGGGTCCAGGGATTGCTGGCCCCGCCGCGCACGGTCGGGTCGTTGGCGGTGACGACGCATTCGACGCCCTCGACGACGCCGATGCCGGTGACCATCGAGGCGCCGACGGCGTAGTCGCTGCCCCAGGCGGCGAGCGGGGAGAGTTCGAGAAAGGGCGTGTCCGGGTCGAGGAGCAGCTCGATCCGCTCACGGGCGAGCAGTTTGCCGCGGGCCCGGTGCCGGGCGGTGTATTTCTCCCCGCCCCCGGCGAGGGCCTTCGCATGCTCGGTGTCGAGCGCGGCGAGCTTCTCCAGCATGGCGGCGCGGTGGGCGGCGTATTCCGGGCTGCCGGTGTCGAGCGCCGAGGCCAGGACCGTCACAGCAGCACCTCCGGTATCTCCAGGTGGCGGGCGCGCAGCCACTCCCCCACGGCCTTGGCCTGGGGGTCGAAACGGGCCTGCGCGGCGACGCCCTCGCCGAGCAGGCCGTCGACGACGAAGTTGAGGGACCGGAGACGGGGCAGGACGTGCCGCTCGACGGGCAATGCGGCGGTCTCGGGCAGGAGTTGCCGGAACCGCTCGACGGTGAGCTCGTGGGCGAGCCAGCGCCAGGCGGTCTCGTCGCGGGCCCAGACGCCCACGTTGGCGCTGCCGCCCTTGTCCCCGCTGCGCGCCCCGGCGACGAGGCCGAGCGGTGCCCGGCGGGTGGGTCCGGCGGGCAGCGGCTCGGGCAACGCGTCCTGCAACGGCGGTCCGTGGACCTCCCGTACGGGCGCCGGAAGCACCGGCACCCGGGTGCCGTCGGGGAGCACGGCCACGTGCCGCACGCTCTCCGGTTCGGTGCACGCGGCCTCGAACACCCCGTACACCGAGCCCTGCCCGGGCGGGGCCGTGAGGTGGAACCCGGGGTACGAGGCCAGGGCCAGCTCCACGGCGGCGGCACCGACCGCCCGGCCGACGGTCTCCGGGTCGCGGTCGCGCACGACGAGCCGCAGCAGCGCGCTCGCCTCCTCCTGCACGGGCGCATCGGCGTGGTCGGTACGGGCCAGGGTCCAGCGCACCTCGGCCGGCCGCCGGTCGCCGAAGGCCTCCTCGACCTGGTCCTGCACCAGCCGTGCCTTGTCCTCGATGTCGAGCCCGGTCAGCACGAAGACGACCTCGTTGCGCCAGCCCCCCGCCCGGGTCAGCCCGACCTTGAGCGTGGCCGGCGGCGGCTCGCCGCGCGCTCCGCTGACGCACACCCGGTCCGGCCCGTCCTGCGCGAGCCGGACGGTGTCCAGCCGGGCGGTCACATCGGGCCCGGGGTAGCGCGGCCCGGCCGTCTCGTAGAGCAGCTGCGCGGTGACCGTGCCGACGGTGACCGCACCGCCGGTGCCGGGGTGTTTGGTGATGACGGCCGAGCCGTCGGCGTGGATCTCGGCGAGGGGGAAGCCGGGGCGGCGGACGTCGTGCTCGCGGAAAAAGGCGTAGTTGCCGCCGGTCGCCTGGGCCCCGCACTCCAGGATGTGCCCGGCGACGACGGCGCCGGCGAGCGGGTCCAGGTCCTCGGCGCACCACCCGAAGTGCGCGGCGGCGGGCCCGCTGACGAGGGCCGCGTCGGTCACCCGGCCGGTGACGACGACGTCTGCCCCGGCCCGCAGACACTCGGCGATCCCGGCGCCGCCGAGGTAGGCGTTGGCGGTGATGACCCCCTTGCCCCAGCGCTCGCGCTCGGCACTCAGATCGTCACCGGTCACGTGCGCGACGCGCACGGGCACCCCGAGCCGCTCGGCGAGATCCCCGATCCGCTCGGCGAGCCCGGCGGGGTTGAGCCCCCCGGCGTTCGTCACGACCTTGACCCCGCGCTCGACGGCGAGCCCGAGCCCTTCCTCCAACTGCCGCAGAAACGTGCGGGCATACCCCGCACCGGAGTCCTTCAGCCGGTCCCGGCCGAGGATCAGCATGGTCAGCTCGGCCAGATAGTCCCCGGTCACGACGTCGAGCGGCCCCCCGGTCAGCATCTCGCGGAGCGCGGAGAACCGATCGCCGTAGAAGCCGGAGGCGTTCCCGATGCGGAGTGGGGGCGGGGGCGGGAATAAGCGCGTTGGCGTTGACGCGGACATGCAGAGGAGGGTGGCAGGGGGGCGGGAAACAAGCAAGCACGCTTGAACGGTTTTCGGCCGGGGCGGGGTGCCGGGCGGAACCCCTCTGTGGCGCCTACGTGCCCGGATCGAGCCTGAAGAGGTCGGACAGCCGTACATCGGCTTCGTACCTCCAGAGGTCGACACGGAGTCCCTCCGCGAAGGCGGACCCACGCTTATTGCGGATTGCCCTGGCCAAGCTATTGACATCGACATCAGCATCGGCCCGTTCCGCCATCGCGACAAGCAGCTTCGCCAGGTCGCCCGAAGTGCGTTGGGACGCAATGGTGGTGAAGAATGATTTGCGACTCGATCCCATTTTTTCGTATCCCCAAGAAGTGTTGCCATTCGCTTCACGAAATGTGATGGCAAGCCGGACGAGATTCTGTACAGGCCAGCGCACTGCGGCTTGAACCGCTATCCGATCGGCCTCCCTCGGCCGCAGGCCATCATGCAGGAGCCCGACGACGTTGGCCACGAGTTCCGAGTCGTACCGGGAGATGAGCTCCGCGATAACAACCGATGCACGATCCAAGTCAACGGTGTCCCGCGCATCCTCCAGGGCCATCACAATCTCGTCGGCCGTCTCGAGCCGGGCAACGTCGGGTTCCACGGAGATGCGCGCTCCCGTGTACCAGGCCTCCACCTCGGTCACAGTGTCCGTGGCCATTCGGGCAATCCGTTCGCGGTTCTCGTGCAGCAGCCTGGAGAGGGCCTCATACTGTCTGACTCTGTCTTCCAACTCGGCGACGCGAGCAGCGGCTTGGTCCCGTGCACGACCCAGTGTTTCAAGCCGCTCGGCGTCGACCTGTGCCCCGAGGTCAACGGCGCCTTGAAGGGTCTCGAGGACCTTTTCCGCCTCCTGACGACGCAGCCGCTCTCTGGCGAGCTCGTCGGTCAGTTCGGCGATTTCACGACGGCTCCGGGCTTCCTGCTCTGCCAGTGCCTCCCGCGCCAAGGCCAACTCGACCTGGTAAAAGGGCAGGGGACCCCGCGCCCGTGCGGCTTCGTACAACAGGCTCCTCCCTTCCCGCCGCTCCTCGTCGCTGACGGCCTGCCCGGTCGCGGAGACAGCCAGATCCTGCATCACTCCCAGGACTGACAGTTCGGGGAGCCGATCGCCGCTCAGGTAGCGCGATACCGTGCCGGCGTCCAAGCCCAGTTGTTCGGCCAAGGCAGCGCTGGTCAACCCGCTCTGTGACCGTAGTCGTCGCAGGTACAGGGCCAGTTCCCGCACCTGCTGCGTGAGTCCCTTGCCCTCGAGCGGTTCGAGGCCGCGGCCCGTGCGAACTTGCCCGGCCTCCTCCGATTCCTGCGACTCCCTGACCATCGCCCTCGCCTTTCCCCCGCTGATGTTGTCGGGCGACATCTTGCCGCCTGGGTGGCACGAAGGGGATTGCCTCCTGTGCAAGTTCAGCGGATCCAGTGCACTCGGAGGCGACGGCGTCGGCAAGCGACGCCTGCCGATACGGGAGGAACCTGCGATGCGTCATCAAGCCCCCGCCACTCGCGCTTCGCGCTGTGGCACTGCAGGCACACGTGACGACAGTGTGCATCCGGATGCGGGAGCGATGGCTGCTGTCGGGCAGCACCTGGCAGCGTTGATCACTTCAGCCATCGCCACTTGGCAGGCAACGCTGCGATTCTGCACGGTCTGTGCGGCCCTGTCCCTGCCGACAGCGGCCTCGCTCGCCCTGTACCTACTGATCCGATAGGACGCGGCCACAACACGGGTCAGCCCCAGAGGACATGCGGTCGAGCAACAGCTGAGTCGTCGGACGAGCTCGTCGAACGGACAGGGCAACCACGTCCGGCGTTGCCCGCACCCAGGCGCTCTTGACGGACGGGCACGAAGGGCGGACAGTCGTGCAACCAACCGCAACTGGCTCGGCATGGGAGGCAGTCATGGCTCTACGGTTCATCGGGATCGATCCCAACACCGGACACAACGAGTGCCCCGCGGTTTGGGTCGACACGGAGACGGGCACCGAACCCGAACTCATCTTCCAGGGTTGGATCGCCGGCGAGGCAACCCTGGCCGAGTGTCTGAAGGACAGCCCCAAGCCCGACACGGAGGCCGTGGTCCGTATCCCGGCACGGATGGTGCCGCTGATCAGGAAGGCGTGTGATGTCGCAGAGCAAGCAGCCCAGCTTCACCGAGCTGCTGGAGTCGGCGCAGGTGTCAGCCGTACACCTGGAGATGCGTGACGCCTACGGGATCGGGCCGGAGGCGGAGGACTTCGCGGGTTGGAAGCGCACGGGTCAGCGGGACGTCGATGTGGCGTCGGCCTACTGGGCCCCGTGGGTCGATCTCATCCGCCGGACCATCGCCCGAGGAGTCGTCGTGCGCCGCGCCCGTATCGTCTCCGAGCCGGTGACCGACTACATCAAGTACGAGCACGCAGGCACCCAGGTCAACATCGCAGCCGGGGAACAAGTCCGCTGGCTGGCGCGCCGAAAGGCATCGGACATCGCTCTTCCTGGCAACGACTTCTGGCTGTTCGACGAACGGCTCGTCATGTTCAATCACTTCACCGGGGACGGCACGTCCGCAGGACCTTCCGTGAGCAAGGACCCTGCCGTCGCAAAACTGTGCGCCTCTGCGTTCGAGGCAGTGTGGGAACGGGGTACCCCACACGAGAGGTACACGGTCTGACACACGCCACCACCGGACTGCCAGCACATGCCCACGTCGCCATCCTCCAGCGCCCAAGCCGCCCGTGAAGCACTCGCCGCAAGACTGCGGGAGATCCGGCTGGACGCAGGTCTCACCGGACGTGACCTGGCAGTCCAGTGCGGCTGGCATCCTGCCAAGTCATCGCGGATCGAGAATGCCAAGACCGCTCCGTCGGATGCCGACCTCCGAGCCTGGTGCGAGGCCTGCGGTGCACCGGAGCAAGCCGCTGATCTCATCGCGGCGAACCGCACCGCTGACTCCCTGTACGTGCAATGGAAGCGGTTGCACCGGACTGGGCTACGCAGGATCCAGGAGTCCTACGTCCCCTTGTACGAGCAGACGCGTCACTTCCGCGTCTACTGCTCCAGCGTCATGCCGGGATTCCTCCAGACCGAGGCGTACGCGACTGCTTTGCTGTCGTCAGTCGCCGACTTCCGTGAAGCGCCCAACGACGTCGCCGATGCCGTAGCGGCCCGCCTCGCACGTTCCCACGTCGTCCACGACGGCGCCAGGCGGTTCGCCATGCTCGTAGAGGAGTCGGTGCTGCGCTACCGGATAGGTGAACCCGAGGCCATGGCCGGGCAACTCGGCTATCTGCTCTCGGTGATGTCCCTGCCGTCCGTCTCCCTGGGAGTGATCCCCTTCACGGCATCCCGCACCCTGTGGCCGCTGGAGACCTTCAACGTCTTCGACGACAGGCAAGCCGCCGTCGAGCTCCTCACCGCACAGGTCACCGTGACCGCTCCCGGTGAGGTCGCCATGTACGTGAAGGCCTTCGTCGAGCTCCAGGAGCACGCGGTGTACGGCTCCCACGCGCGGTCGCTGATCACCAGCGCAATCGACGCGCTCGGGTGATTGCTCTGCAATCTGCTGCAACCACATAGCCGCCAACTGACCGCACTCTCTAGCGTCTTGCTCACGACCGCGGCGCCCGGTCGAGCCGCTCCTCAGGGCTACGGCGACTGACCGGCGTCGACTCCACCCTTTCAGGAAGGTACGACCATGAACGGAACCGACCTGTACGGGCTCGACATCAACGGGGCCCACTTCGCCAAGGCATGCGGCGGCAACACGCACCCGGACGGTGAATCGTGCGTGACACTCGCCCGGATCAGTGAGCACGCCTGGGCCCTGGGGGACAGCAAGCGACCCCAGGCCGAACCGTTGAGGTTCACGACGGCCGAGCTGGACTCGGCCGGCATCGACCCGAGCCGCTTCGGCCTCACGGCCTGAACCCGACACCCGGCAGCTCCCGCCCTCCGCTCCGGGAGGGCGGGAGCTGCTCCCGTCTGCGCGGAGGACGCCCCATGCACTTCCACGGCTATCTGTGGGTCGGTGACAAGGCCGTGTTCGACAAGGAGAGCGTCCGGCGCCCGCCATCGCCGGTGGAGCCGACACCGACGAGCCCTCAGGAGGTAGTTGAGCGGTATCGGGAAGCGGTGACGGAGTGGCGGGTGACCGAGGTTCCGCCGCTCGAAACGGCGTACTGGCTGGTGAAGCCTGCCACGCTGATCCGGGGAACGTGGCGGCGCCCGAAGGAGGCCGCCGATTGGCTGAGCGGTCAACTCGCCGCGTATGCAGTGCGCTTCATGTCGCACGCCGACCAGAACAAGACCCGACTCGCGCAGACGGTCTCGTATGCAGCGGAGACGATGGGCTGGGGTGGGGACGTGGCGCTCGGGTACTACCTGGGACGACCGCTGTTCCTCAGCCTTGCCGCGGTGGCGTGCTCGCCGAATCGTGCGATTCCCGGTCAGCCGTGTCCCGCCGAATAGCCACCTCAGCCGTCAGTTCAGTCGAAACACCCTTCCTTTAGCCCTCCGATCAAAGCTCGTACGTGCACCGCGCCGACTGATATCACAACGCTCGGCTCGGCGCTCTCACGTACGACAACCTTTCCGCGATGACGGCCGAGCTCGACACACTCGTCTCTGTCACCAGAAAAAGAAGACTTCTGCCAGGCGGTATCAGACATCGTCCAGCCCTTCACAGCTCACCAGCAACCTTGTCGATGAAATCCCGTGAATCCTCGGGGTCGAGAGCAGCCTCTTCAGCGCGCCGGAAAATGAGGTGTTTGTCGTCGTCAAGCGTCGCGAGCAGGGCCAGGCCCTCGGCCGGGCCGTGCACCATCGCGGTGGCGATCGCGCGGTTCAGGGTGACCATCGGGTTCGGCGCCATCCGGTCCAGGATCTTGTAGAGGATCAGCACCTCGGCCCAGTCCGTCTCCTCGGTGGACGGCGCCTCGGCATGGATCGCGGCGATCGTGGCCTGCAACAGGTACGGCCCGGCAGGGCCCTTGGGCAGGGTGCCGGGGACCAGCGCGACACCCTCCGCGACCCGCGCGCGGTCCCAGAGGCTGCGGTCCTGCTCGGCGAGCAGCACCAGCGCGCCGTCCGCGCTGCGTGCCTCCCGCCGGGCGTCGGTGAGCAGCATCAGCGCGAGCAGCCCGGCGGCCTCGCCGTCGTCCGGCAGCAGCCGGTGCACCTCGCGGGCAAGCCGGATGGCCTCCGCGGCGAGCTCGGTCCGTTGCAGGCCGGGGCCGGAGGTGGCGGTGTAGCCCTCGTTGAAGATCAGGTACAACACCTGGAGCACCGCCGGCAGTCGCTCGGGGCCGTCCGGGAAACCGGCGCCCCTGATCGTCTGCTTCGCCCGGCTGATCCTCCCCCAGCCTCCGGCCGGGGGTACCCCCAGCGCCATGGTGGCCTCCGGCACCAGGAACGCGTGCGCGATCTGGCCCGTGGTGAGGCCGCCGACCGCCCGGAGCGTCAGCGCCACCTCCCCGGGGGGCGGCTCGACTGGGAGTCGGAGCCGGTCGGCGCTTTTCGACATCCCCCGGTGAGCAAATCTAGAGGAGTAAGTCCGACTCCCCTCCGGCGAAGCGACCGGTGCCGTTGACTCTGTCCAGCACGACGCCCGCCCCGGCCCGACATGACTCAGGTCACCCGGACGGCACTCCTGCGGGGGACGCGCTCGTCCCTGATGCGGCGATAGCGTCCGGTGAGGCACCTCGGCGGCTCCGGATCCGCCACCACAGCAAAGGAGTGCACGGTGAGTGTGCAGCCCTATCAACCGGCTGACCCCGCCGACCTGGAACGGGCGCTGAAGATCGCCGTTCAGCATGTCGCGGGGGACCGCGCCGAGATCATCGAGGGAGTGATCCAGCCGGTGTCGCCGACATGGGGACATGAGGGTGCGGCCGAGTCCATCAGGGCTCAGATCCACGCTCGTGTACGCGAGTTGGGATGCCGCACCGGATCAGGCAACGTCGACCTCCCCGGCACGCCCAACTGGTACGTCCCCGACCTCGCCGTCGTACCGCGCGAGGTCGTGGCCAAGGACGCGCCGAGCATCGTTCCCGATCAGAGCCTGCTCATCGTCGAGGTGACCTCGCCGTCCAACGGAGACACCGACCGTGTGACCAAACGCAGGCGCTATGCCCAGTTCGGCGCTCCGCTGTACCTGGTGGTCGACCGGCAGGACGAGACCTGGACGCTGTACTCCGCACCCGGCGCGATCGGCTACGAGCGGGCCGAAGGGCCGCACCCGTTCGGCACGGCGTTGCAGCTGCCGGAGCCGTTCGGACTCGTCCTGGACACCGACGATTTCTGAGCCTCACAGCCCCTCCGCCAGCACCTCCGCCACATGGCGCGCCCGGAGCCCCTCCCCCAGCTGGGCGATCTGGGTGCGGCACGAGTAGCCGTCCGCCAGGAGCTCCGTCCCCTCCGGGCGGTTGCGGAGTGCCGGAAGGAGTTGTTCCTCCGCGCAGGCCACGGAGACGGCGTAGTGGCCGCGCTCGAAGCCGAAGTTTCCGGCCAGGCCGCAGCAGCCTCCGCTCAAGTCGCCGACCAGGCCCGCCGCTTGGCGGAGGCGGCGTTCCGCCGCGTCGCCCAGGACCGCGTGCTGGTGGCAGTGCGTCTGGCCGGCCACCGGGCGGTCGAGGCGAGGCGGTACCCAGTCGGGCGCCGACTCCTCCAGCGCCTCGGCGAAGGTGCGGACGGAGGCGGCCAGTCGCCGGGCCCGCGGGTCGTGCGGGAGCAGTTCCGGAACGTCGCTGCGGAGGGCTGCCGTGCAGCTCGGTTCCAGGCCGATGACGGGCAGGCCCGCTGCCAGCGCCGGTTCCATCGCGTCCAGCGTGCGGCGCATGACCTTGCGGGCCCGGCCGAGCCGTCCCGTCGAGACCCACGTCAGGCCGCAGCACACCGGGGCCGCCGGGACGGTCACCCGCAGGCCCGCCGCCTCCAGGACCGTCACCGCCGATCGGCCCACCTGCGGCGACAAGTAGTTCGTGAACGTGTCCGGCCACAGGATGATCTCCCTGCCTCCGGCGGAGGCCGGTCGTCGTCTGTGCCACCAGCGCACGAACGATTCACCCGGCAGCTCCGGAATCTCCCTCTCCGGCGCCACGCCCGCCGCCCGCTTCGCCACCGTCGCCAACGGGCCCACCTCCGCCAGCCGGTTGAGCAGCGGAGCCGCCCGTGACGTCGCCCGCAGCCACGCCGGGAGGCCGCCCAGCGCATAGTGCGCCGCGGGCCGCAGCCGCCCCGCGTAGTGGTGGTGCAGGAACTCCGCCTTGTACGTCGCCATGTCCACCCCCACCGGGCAGTCGCTGCGGCACCCCTTGCACGACAGGCACAGGTCCAGCGCCTCGCGCACCTCCTCCGAGCGCCAGCCGTCCCGTACCACCTCCCCCGCCAGCATCTCGTGCAACAACCGTGCCCGGCCCCGCGTGGAGTGCCGTTCGTCCCTCGTCACCCGGTACGACGGGCACATCACTCCCGTATCACCCGACAACGCCGTCTCCCGGCACTTGGCGACGCCCACGCAGCGCCGCACCGCGGCGGTGAAGTCCCCTCCGTCCTCCGGGTAGCCGAACTCCACGTCCACGGGCCGCCGCAGCACCGCGAAGCGCAGGTTCTCGTCCAGGCGGTACGGACGGACGAGCATCCCCGGGTTGAGGCCGCCCGCCGGGTCCCACAGGTCCTTGAAGCGCTCGAAGAGCCGGACCATCCCCTCCCCGTACATCCGCGGCAGGAGTTCGGCCCTCGCCTGGCCGTCGCCGTGCTCGCCCGAGAGCGAGCCGCCGTGCGCGACGACGAGTTCCGCCATTGCACCGGAGAATTCGCGGTAGCGACGCACCCCCTCCGTGCTCAGCAGGTCCACGTCGATGCGCACATGGACGCAGCCCTCACCGAAGTGCCCGAACGGCGCGCCCTGCAGTCCGTACTGGGTCAACAGGGCCCGGAAGTCGCGGAGATACGCGCCCAGCCGCGCGGGCGGAACCGCGCAGTCCTCCCAGCCGGGCCAGGCCTCGCCGCCGTCGGGCAGTCTGGTCGCCGTGCCGGCCGCGTCCTCGCGCACCCGCCAGAGGGTGCGCCGCGCGGCCGGGTCGGTGAGGACGAGGTGGCTGCACGCGTCTCCCGTGCCGCGCAGCGCCTCCGCCCGCGCCGCCGCCTCCGCCTCGGTGGCACCGCCCGTCTCCACGAACAGCCAGGCCGTTCCCTTCGGCAAATCGGAGGCGTTCGGTCCGCGGACGAGGTCCGCCGCCATGCCCTCCACCGTCAACGGGCCGTACGGGAGGAGCAGATGGGCCGCGTCCGCCGCCGCGCTCTCGTCCGGGTAGCCGAGGACGGCCAGCGCCCGGGCCGCGGGCGGCTGGACGAGACGGACCGTCGCCTGTGTCAGCACCCCCAGCGTGCCCTCGCTGCCGGTGAAGGCCCGGGCCACGTCCGTGCCCCGCTCCGGGAGCAGCGCGTCGAGGGCGTAGCCGGAGATGCGGCGCGGCAGGCCGGCCGGAAAACCGGTGCGCAGGGCCGCCAACTGCCCGCCCACCAGGGCGCGTACGCCGTCCGCCAGGCGCTCCGGCAGCCCGCCGTATCCCCGGCCCAGCCGGGCCAGCTCGCCCCCGTACGTCAGGACGTCCAGCGTGCGGACGTTGTCGGCCGTCGTCCCCCACGCCACCGAGTGGGCGCCGCACGCGTTGTTGCCGATCATGCCGCCGAGCGTGCAGCGGCCGTGCGTGGAGGGGTCGGGGCCGAAGGTGAGCCCGTACGGCCGGGCCGCGGCCCGGAGTTCGTCGAGGACCACACCGGGCTGGACGACGGCGGTGCGCGTCTCGCGGTCGACGTCCACGACGGCGTTCATGTGGCGGGTGAAGTCCAGGACGACGCCTTCGCCCGTGGCCTGTCCGGCGATCGACGTGCCGCCGCCGCGGGCGGTGACGGGCACGGCGTGCTCGCGGCACACGGCGAGGGCCGCGGCGACGTCGTCCGCGTCGCGCGGGGACACGACCCCGAGCGGCACGCGGCGGTAGTTGGAGGCGTCCATGGTCGTCAGCGCGCGGGCGGAGGCGGAGAAGTCGACGGTGCCGGAGACGACGGCCCGCAGTGCGGCATGGAGAGCAGCAAGATCGGCCATGGGGAGAGCCTGCCCGTCCGGGACCGGACGTCACCGGACAGATCGTCTCATCGGGTGGACGCCGTTCCTCGGCGGGCAGGTGCGGCCGATAGTGTGCCCCCGTGGCTGATATCCAGATCCCCGCTGACATCAAGCCCGCCGACGGTCGCTTCGGCGCGGGCCCGTCCAAGGTGCGTCCGGAGGCGCTCGCCGCCCTGGCCGCGACCGGAACCTCCCTGCTCGGCACGTCCCACCGCCAGGCCCCGGTGAAGAACCTGGTCGGCCGGGTGCGGTCCGGCATCCGCGAGCTGTTCTCACTGCCCGAGGGCTACGAGGTGGTGCTGGGCAACGGCGGCTCCACGGCCTTCTGGGACGTCGCCACCCACGGCCTGATCGAACGCAAGTCGCAGCACCTGTCGTTCGGCGAGTTCTCCTCCAAGTTCGCCAAGGCCGCGAAGCTCGCCCCGTGGCTGGAGGAGCCGACGGTGATCTCCTCGGAGCCGGGCACCCACCCGGAGCCGGAGGCGGAGGCGGGCATCGACGTCTACGCGTTCACCCACAACGAGACCTCCACCGGCGTCGCCGCCCCGCTGCGGCGGGTGGCGGGCGCGGACGAGGGCGCGCTGGTCCTGGTGGACGCGACCTCGGGCGCGGGCGGCCTGCCCGTCGACATCGCCGAGACCGACGTCTACTACTTCGCCCCGCAGAAGTCCTTCGCCTCGGACGGCGGCCTGTGGCTCGCCGCCTTCTCCCCGGCGGCACTGGAGCGGGCGGCGCGCATCCACGCGTCGGGCCGGCACGTTCCCGAGTTCTTCTCGCTGCCGACCGCGATCGACAACTCGCTGAAGAACCAGACGTACAACACCCCCGCCCTGTCCACCCTCTTCCTCCTCAACGAGCAGCTGGAGTGGCTCAACGGCCAGGGCGGCCTGGACTGGGCGGTGCGCCGCACCGCGGCCTCGTCGCAGGCGCTGTACGGCTGGGCGGAGGCGTCGAAGCACGCGACGCCGTTCGTGACGGACCCGGCGAAGCGGTCGCAGGTGATCGGCACGATCGACTTCTCGGACGACGTGGACGCGGCGGCCGTCGCGGCGACCCTGCGGGCGAACGGCATCGTGGACACGGAGCCGTACCGCAAGCTGGGGCGCAACCAGCTGCGCGTGGCGATGTTCCCGGCGATCGACCCGGCGGACGTCGAGGCGCTCACGGTGTGCATCGACTACGTGATCGAGCGGCTTTAGCAGCCGCGGCAGTGCCCCGTAAGGGGCGCGGGGCTGTTACTCCCCCAGCTACCGCTGGGGGGTGCCCCCAGAGGCTTCGCTCCGGGCCCCGAGGTGGTGCGTCAACTGCGGGCTGTCGGGGGCTGGTCGCGCAGTTCCCCGCGCCCCTTACGGGGCACCGTGGTACCGCGCGACGACAGGGAGCCGGCAACCCAGGTACGGCGCGTCCGTCTCATCGTCGAAACGGACACCGGAAAAGTCCCCCGCCTTCAGGCGTGCGATCAGGTCCTCCTCTTCCGGGTCGTACGCCTGCGGAGTCCGCAAGGCCCAACGGGCCAGGACGCCGGAGATCTCGTCCGCCCCGGCCTGCTCCGCTTCACTCTCGAACTCTGCACGCTGTTCGGCGGGCAACGCTTCACGAATGGCGTGGATGGTGCCCGGCAACTCGACTGTCCGGCCGCCGATCGTGGTCGTGAACGTCTTCGCCATGCTCTGCTCCCTCCTCGATGATCCGCGGTGGTCACTCCGACTATGCCCGCTGCGCGGCATGAACCGCGGGAAAACGTGCAGAGCGAGTGCTCTCGTTCAGCACCCTCCTACCGGAGCGGGGAACGGGGCGGGCCACACTATGACCCTGATCATCACCAACAAGCAGGTCGTCACGGGCTTCTTCCGCGCGATCAACGAGCGGCGGCTCGCCGACCTCCCGCGCTACATGGCGCTCGACGTCGTCGACCACAACAAGGTCGTCTTCGGCGAACCCGACGAGCCCGGCGCCGCGTTCGACGGTTTCCGTCAGCAGCTCGACGCGTTCGGCGAGGGGCGGATGGAGCCGCAGGAGCTCATCGCCGAGGGCGACCGCGTCGTGGCCCGGGTGGTCGTCACCGGCACCCACTCCGGGTACCACCCGCGGATGCCGGAGCCGACGCACCGCTCGTGCGAGGTGGAGCAGATCTGGATCCTCACCGTCACGGACGGGAAGATCCGCGAGATCCGCGCGGTCAGCGACCGTCTCGGCATGTTCCTCCAGCTCGGCTGGGACTGGCCGACGGCGGACTGACGCCGCTGCACCGCGCGGCCCGCGGTCACTTCCAGAGCTGGTAGTCACCGCCGTTGCAGCGCATGGCGTAGACGTCGCCCTGGGCGTTGCTGTCCAGGCACAGGCCGGTCTCCCGGTTGACGAGGTTGAAGCCGTTGCCGGTCCACTTCTCGTACCACTGCTCGTAGTAGTTCGCCGGGCTCGCACATGGCTCGATGTAGACCGCCCCGCGGCCCGAGCCGTCGGCCCAATAGCTGGTCAGGCACTCGTCGTTGCCGCTCTCGCGCTCGGTCCAGGCGCCGTTGGGGTCCTGCAGGTTGGACTGCGAGTCGTACCAGTCCGTCGTCTGGCTGCCGTCGCTCCAGCAGTGCACGACCGCACCGGCGGTCGTGTCGACCGTGTGCAGGTTCTGGTGCGGGGTGTACGTCCTCAGACAGCCCTTCGTCGCCGCATTGCGCCAGGTGACCTTGCCGTCCGCGTGCGCGGAGGCGGAGAAGGCCAGAACGAGGGCAGGGGCGGAGACGGCCGCCATGACAACACGGCCGACGTGCTTCTTCGACATGTGGTTTTGCCGCTTTCTCACTTCACGACTGGTGGCGTGATCTTGTCACCGGCCGAGCGGCGGCAGACCCCCTTTTGCCCGCGTACGACCAAACATCAACGCGCCCTTAGCGCCCCGGCCACGCGCTCATCGCGATCTCGACCGTGCGCTGCAGCTCCTCGCGCGTGGCGCCGCCCGCCGCCTGGACGGCGAGGCCGGACGAGAGCGTACTGACGTAGCCGGCGAGCGCGGCGACGTCCGTGCCCTCCGGGAACTCCCCCTCCTCGCGGGCCCGTTCGAAGCGCTCCCGCAGCGCGGCATCCGCCGCCCGGCGGCGCGCGATCACCTCGTCACGGACCGGGCCGGCCTGCTCGCCCGTGGCCAGCGCGCCGTGGATCATGAGGCAGCCCGGGCCCTCCTCGCGGGTGATCACCCCGACGACACCGCGCAGCAGGTACTCCGCCACGGCCCGCGCCGTCGGCTCCTCCAGGGCCTCCTGCACATGGCTCGCCGGGCCCTCCCGGTAGCGGTCGAGGCACTTGCGGAACAGCGCCTCCTTGTTGCCGTACGCGGCGTACAGGCTCGGACGGTTGATGCCCATCGCCGCCGTGAGGTCGGAGAGCGCGGTGCCCTCGTAGCCGTGCCGCCAGAACACGCGCAGGGCGCGGTCCAGCCGCTCGTCGACGTCGAACTCGCGCGGACGTCCTGTCGTCGCCACCGCCCACTCCCCCTCGGAAGACTTCTGTACCGATCGATATGATAGCTTCCTCATTACTTACGTACCGAGCGGTACAGAAATCGGAAGTCTTTACGGACGTCTTCAGGGGAGGGCTCTCATGAGCAGCAGCACCAAGGCGCTGGCGGGCAAGGTCGCACTGGTGACGGGCGGTTCGCGCGGCATCGGGGCGGCCACGGCGCGCGCACTGGCCGAGGCCGGCGCGCACGTGGCGATCAGCTACGCCGCCTCGGCGGAGAAGGCCGACGCGGTCGTGCGGGAGATCGAGGACGGCCACGGCGTCCGCGCCGCCGCGTACCGGGCCGACCAGGCGGACGCCGCCCAGGTCGCGGAGCTGGTGGCCCGCGTGGCCGCGGACTTCGGGCAGCTGGACGTCCTCGTCAACAACGCGGGCGTCTTCGCGCACGCCACGGTCGACGAGGCCGACCCCGACACCGCCGCGCTCGACCACCAGCTCGCCGTCAACGTGGGCGGGGTGACGGCGGCGATACGGGCCGCGTCCGCCGTGCTCGGCGAGGGCGGGCGCATCATCACGATCGGCTCCAACCTCGGTGCGCGGCCCGCCTTCCCCGGCGTCGCCGACTACGCGGCGACCAAGGCCGCCGTCGTCGCCTACAGCAAGGGCGCCGCCCTCGACCTGGCCCCCCGCGGGATCACCGTCAACGTCGTCCAGTCCGGTTCCGTCGCCACCGACATGAACCCGCAGGACGGGCCGACCTCCGACGCGCAGCGCGCCGCCAACGCGATGGGCCGCTACGGGCGGCCGGAGGAGATCGCGGCCGGGGTCGCCTTCCTCGCCGGTCCGTCGGCGTCGTTCATCACGGGGACGACGCTCGACATCGACGGTGGTTACCTGTAACGCTCCGCTGAGGTACGGGGTTCTTCGGGTGCGGGTCGGCTGTGGCCGGTCGCGCAGTTCCCCGCGCCCCTAACGGGGCGCGAACCGGTCCAGCGCCGCCAGCACGTGGCCGCGCATGGTGGCGCTGCCAAGGTGTCCCGCATCGTCGACGACCGTCAACTCCGCGCCGGGCCAGGCGCGGGCGAGTTCCCACGCCGTCACGAGCGGGCCGGCGAGGTCGAGGCGGCCGTGGATCAGCACGCCCGGGATGCCGGCCAGGCGCCCCGCATCCCGGATCAGTGCGCCTTCCTCCAGCCAGGCGCCGTGCGAGAAGTAGTGCGCACAGATGCGGACCAAGGCCTGGCGGGCGGCGGACGGACGGCCGCTGTAGAAACGGGGCGTTCCGGCGGGCTCCTGCGAGAGCACGGCGTCCTCCCAGGCGCACCAGTCGGCGGCGGCCCGCTCCCGCACCGCAGGGTCCGGGTCGTCCATAAGACGGGAGTACGCCCCGAGGACGCCGGCCACGCCGCCGTCCACGCCGGACCCCGCCCGGAACCGCTCCCATTCCTCGGGGAAGAAACGGCCGACGCCGCCGTAGAGCCACTCCGTCTCCGAGCGCCGTGTCGTGGTGACGTCCGGGATGACGATCCCGGTGACCCGGTCCGGGTGGCGCTCCGCGTAGGCCAGGATCAGCGTCGAGCCCCACGAACCGCCGTACAGCAGCCAGCGGTCGACGCCGAGATGTTCGCGCAGCCGCTCCATGTCGGCGACTAGGTGGTGGGTCGTGTTGTGGAGCAGCGGAGCCCTCGCGGGATCGCTCGCGTGCGGGGTGCTGCGCCCGCAGCCGCGCTGGTCGAAGAGGACGACGCGGTAGCGGGCGGGGTCGAAGTACCGCCGGGCCCGCTCCGTGCACCCGGAGCCGGGGCCGCCGTGGACGACGAGGGCGGGCCTGCCGTCCGGATGGCCGCAGACCTCCCAGTACACGAGGTGGCCGTCGCCGACGTCGAGCATGCCCGTGTCGTGCGGCTCGACCGGCGGGTACAGATCGGTCATGTCTGTCCTCCGTGAGGATTCGGCTCCGTGAGGATACGGTCGGCATCATGCGACTGGAACCCGCACAGGCCCGGGAGCTCTTCAAGCAGGCACGGGTGGCCCGCCTCGCCACGTCGGATCTGACGGGCAGGCCGCATGTCGTCCCGATCACCTTCGCGCTGGGCCAGGATGTGCTGTACTTCGCGGTCGACGACAAGCCGAAGAGCACACAACTCCTGCACCGCCTGCGCAACATCCGGCAGAACCCCCAAGTCAGCATCCTCGCCGACCACTACGCGGACGACTGGACCGCGCTGTGGTGGGCCCGGGCCGACGGGCACGCCGAGGTCTGGACGGACCGCGACCAGTGCGGCGGCCCGGTGGGGCTGCTGCAGCGGAAGTACCCGCAGTACGCGACGCATCCGCCGGAAGGCCAGGTGGTGGCCGTCGAGGTCACACGCTGGAGCGGCTGGACGGGAGCGGAG
This sequence comes from Streptoverticillium reticulum, assembly GCF_047456005.1. Lineage (NCBI taxonomy): Bacteria > Bacillati > Actinomycetota > Actinomycetes > Kitasatosporales > Streptomycetaceae > Streptomyces > Streptoverticillium reticulum. The sequence goes on from NZ_CP179755.1 coordinate 3,515,637, forward strand.
TGACGGCTGCGCCTACCGCGCGGGGTGGAGACCGGTGAGGAGGTACCGCCCAAGTTGCGTCCGGATTCCACCCGTTGCGGGACGCCGCCGGGTGCGCGGATCCGTAACGTCTGGGACGCGCCGTCACGACAACGACGGCGACAACGACAACAGGGGGAAACACGTCCATGCGCACTCTGCGGAGCAAACTCGGGGCACTCGCGGCACTGTCGGTCGCCACCGCCACGGTCGGGCTGGCGCCCACCGTCGCGAACGCCACCCCACAAGCAGCGAGCAGCAGTTACACCTACCTCGAGTTCAAGAAGGGCTCCGACCCGCTGAACTCGCGCCTGCGCTTCGTCTACGTCCAGCGGATCAGCGGGGACCGCACCCACACCACGATCCTCGACAGCTGGCGCGCGGGCTCCGGCGACGGCAGCAAGGACACCTGCGCGTCGAACCGGGGCTGGCTGCCCAACGGGGAATACAACATCGGCACCTACTACCCGCACCACAACGGTGGCCCGCACGGCGTCAACGGCATCGCGTGGGACATCGGCAACCACCAGTGCCACAGCGGCAAGTGGCGCACCGAGCTGTTCATCCACAGCAGGATGCTCCCCAGCGGCGCCCAGGGCAGCGGCCCCTACCACTGGACGGGCAACTACGCCTCCAACGGCTGCATCAAGCTCAGCCCGAACGACATCCGAGAGCTGCAGAGCCGGTACAACAACTACCCGCATCCGGGCAAGCTGTACGTGAGCTGAACAGTCGGCCGGTGGTACGGGCGCGTCCCGCACCACCGGCCGCACCGGTCACGAGGCGAACTGGTCCGCCTGGAGGTTGCAGTACGAGGCGTGTCGGCCTCCGCGTAGGCGACGACCCGGTCGATCCGGCCGGGGTCCGGCCCGGCGTCCGGCCTGCCGATGAGGATGTCGGTGCGGGCGGTGAACGGCCAGCGCATGAAGTCCTGCGCGATCAGGGTGACATGCTCGAAGAGACTGCTGCGGTCCAGCTCCGTGATGTCGGTGCCGTCCCACGTGATCCGTCCGCCGGATCTCGTCCGGGGCCTTGCCGACGTCGGTTCCGTGCTGCGGGATGGCTCGCTCGGCGGCGCGGGGGTTCACTGGGTAGGCGGTTTGCGGGTGCGGGTCCGTTGTGGCTGGTCGCGCAGTTCCCCGCGCCCCTACGGGGCGGGGCCTCTGCCGAGGCGCCCCGTAAGGGGCGCGGGGAACTGCGCGAGCAACCGAAGCCGGCCCGCACCCGAAGAACGGGCCGCAAGAATGGGCCGCGCCCGTAAGGGGCGCGGGGAACTGCGCGACCAGCCACAACGGACCCGCACCCGAAACCCCCGCACCCCAGCGGAGCGGCCCCGGCGTGCTTGGATGCAGCAATGCGATTGATGTTCGTCGGCGACTCCATGACCATCGGCAGCGCCGGTGACCTCACCTGGCGCTACCGGATGTGGCAGCACCTGTGCGCCACCCACGGCGGGCCGTTCCGGATCGTGGGGCCGCGGGACGCCCTCTACGAGCCCGCCGCCGACGCCCCCGTCTCGCACGCCTACGGCGCCCCCGGCTTTCCCGAGAACTGCCGGGTGCACCTCGCCGGCTGGGGCGAGGGGTGGTTCCACATGGCACCCCTCATCCACGACGCCGTCCGCACCCACCGGGCCGACACGCTGCTCGTCTCCCTCGGCCTCATCGACCTCGGCTTCTACACGGACCCCCAGCAGACGGCCGACAACGTCCGCCGCTTCTTCGCCGAGGCCCGCGCCGCCAGCCCGCGCGTGCAGGCCGTGCTGCTGCCCGTGCTCCCCAACGTGCGCGCCCTGGGCGACCCCGCCTTCGCCGCGCAGTGCGAGGACTTCAACGAGCTGCTCGCCAAGACCGTCGCCGACCTCGACCGGCCTGGCTCGCCACTGCTGCTCGCCTCTCCCCCGCCCCACTGGGACGTCACGCTCGACACCTATGACGGCACCCACCCGAGCCCGCACGGCGAGCACCGCCTCGCCGCCGCCTTCGCGGACGCGATGCACCAGGGCTGGGGAATCGGCGAGCCCTACGACCCCGCGTGACCCGCCGCGTGACCCGATCTTTCCGGGCACAGGATGTCGGGTCCGGGAAGGTGCCCCCTCCGTAGCGTGAACGACCGTAGGAAGGAAGGAGACCGGGGGCGATGCTGGAACAGCTGAACCGGGCCCTGGAGCACATCGAGGAGCACCTCGACCGGCAGATCGACGTGGCCGAACTGGCCCGGATCGCCGTGACGTCGGAGTACCACTTCCGCCGGATGTTCTCCGCGCTGGCCGGGATCCCGCTGTCCGAGTACATCCGGCGCAGGCGGCTGACCGTCGCCGGTGCCGAGGTGCTCGCCGGGGAGCGGACCCTGCTCGACGTCGCCGTGCGCCACGGCTACACGTCGGGCGAGGCGTTCGCCCGGGCGTTCCGCGCCGTGCACGGCATCGGCCCGGGCGAGGCCCGGCGGACCGGTGCGGCCCTGTGTTCCCAGCCCCGGATGTCCTTCCGTCTCATCGTCGAAGGGAGCAGCACCATGCAGTACCGGATCGTGGAGAAGGACGAGTTCCGCATCGTCGGGCGGAAGGCCCGCGTCCCCCTCGTGCACCAGGGCGTGAACCCGGTCATCGCCGGGTTCGTCAAGGGGCTGGGGCAGGAGACCGTCCAGCGCATCACCGCGCTGTCCGACGGCGAGCCGGGCGGGATCCTCGCCGTGAGCGACGACCTCGACCCCAGCCGCGCGGAGGGAACCGAACTCGACTACTGGCACGGTGTCGTGAGCAGCGCCACCGTGCCCGAGGACCTGGAGTCGCTCACCGTCCCGGCGGGCACCTGGGCCGTCTTCGAGAGCTCGGGCCCGTTCCCGCAGGCGCTCCAGTTCCTGTGGCGCGACGTGTTCACCCAGTGGTTCCCGTCGAACCCGTACCGCAGCCGGCCGGGGCCGGAGATCCTGCGCGTGCGCATCATCCACGAGGGACAGGCGGACGCCCAGCTGTGGATACCCGTGGAGCGCGAGCCCGCCCACGTCTGACCGTTCGGGTGTGCACACCCTGGTGTGCACACCCGAACAGCCCCTTGCTCCGAGTGCACTTCAGGGCGTTGGCTAAGGGCCCATGGAGTACACGCAGCTCGGACGTACGGGACTCAAGGTCAGCCGCATCGTTCTCGGCACGATGAACTTCGGGCCCCGCACCGACGAGGCCGAAAGCCACGCCATCATGGACGCCGCGCTCGACGCCGGCGTCAACTTCTTCGACACCGCCAACGTCTACGGATGGGGCGTCCACAAGGGCCGCACCGAGGAGATCATCGGCACCTGGTTCGCCCGCGGCGGCCACCGCCGCGACCGGGTCGTCCTGGCCACCAAGGTGTTCGGCGGCATGCACGCCGAGGGCGACCCGTGGCCCAACGAGGACCGGCTCTCCGCGCTCAACATCCGGCGCGCCGTCGACGCCAGCCTGCAGCGGCTGCGGACGGACCACATCGACCTCTACCAGTTCCACCACGTCGACCGGGCCACGCCCTGGGACGAGATCTGGCAGGCCATGGACGTCCTCGTCCAGCAGGGCAAGATCCTCTACGTCGGCTCCTCCAACCACGCCGGCTGGCACATCGCCCGGGCCAACGAGGCCGCCCGGCGCCGCAACACACTCGGCCTGGTCAGCGAGCAGTGCCTCTACAACCTCGCCGAGCGGCGCGCCGAGATGGAGGTGCTCCCGGCGGCGGAGGCGTACGGGCTCGGGGTCATCCCCTGGTCCCCGCTCGGCGGCGGCCTGCTGGGCGGCGCGATCCGCAAGGCCGCGGAGAGCGGCCGGTCCGCGGACGCGCTGGCGAAGACCGGGATCCGCGATCGGATCCAGGCCTACGAGGACGTGGTCGACAAGCACGGGCTGGAGCCCGGCGAGGTGGCCCTGGCCTGGCTGCTGACCCGGCCCGAGGTCACCGCCCCGATCACCGGGCCGCGCACCCGGGATCAGCTCGACTCGGCGCTGCGGGGGGTCGAACTGATCCTTCCCGAGGAGCTGTTGGCGTCCCTCGAAGACATCTTCCCCGGGCCGGGTCCGGCGCCGGAGGCATTTGCCTGGTAGTTCGGCTGCGGGTCCGTTGTGGTTGCTCGCGCAGTTCCCCGCGCCCCTTACGGGCGCGGGCAGCGCAGTTACTTCACCGCGGCCACCACGGCGACGACGACGAGTATCAAGGCGAGCGCACCGGTCATGATCCGGTTCCTGGTCTTCGGGTCCACCCCCCGAGCCTAACCGGCCGGGCGCGCCGCCCGTCATCACCCCAGGTCCCAGGCCTCGACGAGCTCGTAGCGAGGCCGCTCACCGGGAACGCCGTCGGCAGGCAACCGGCTGCGGATCAGCTCCAGGCGCCCCGCCGTCCACGGGGCGCCCCGGAAGTCCGCGAGCCCCGCCGCGTACGGCGTCAGGCTCACCCGGCCGGTGGCCGAGCGGGCGAGGGTGAGGTGGGGGTGGAAGGGGCGCCTGTCGTCGACCGCCACCCCGGCCCGCCGCGCCCCCGCCGTGGCCGAGCGGGCCAGCCCGCGCAGCGTCTCCGTCTCGCCCTGCGCCCCGGCCCACAGGATCCGGTCACCGAACCGCCCGCCGCCGGCGAACCGCAGCTCGTGCGGCGGATGCCGGTGCGCGGCGCGCGCGAGCCGCTCGGCGAGCTCCGGCAGCCGCTCCTCGTCGACCTCGCCGAGGAAGGCGAGCGTGAAGTGCCAGGTGTCCGGCTCGGCCCAGCGCAGCCGCCCGGCCCCCGGCAGCGAACGCAACGGAGCCACGGCTTCCGCGAGTTCGTCGAGGGCGGACGAGGGCGGGGTCACTGCGGCGAACAGACGCATGGGACCAGTGTCGCGTGGATCCACTGGATGTGCGGTTCTTCGGCTGCGGGCCCGTCGTGGCTGGTCGCGCAGTTCCCCGCGCCCCTACGGGGCACGGATACCCCCGGTTCGCGCGCCCGTCAGGGGCGCTGGGGGCACCTCCCAGCGGTAGCTGGGGGAGGAACTGCGCGACCGGCCACAGCCGGCCCGCACCCGAAGAACCCCGCACCCCGGAAGGGGAGCCGCTCACGCGACGGCGGTCACCCGTTCCGCCGTAGCCTGCCGCGGCACAAACGTGAGATGCGGCCGCCCCGGCCGCAGATCCACCCTCAGCCGCAAGCCCCCGGCACGGGCAAGGGCGAAGCCCACCCCCGCGGCGGCGGCCAGCGAGATCACGCCGCCCGCCAGAAAGCCGACCCGCGGCCCGTACGCGTCCGTCGCCCAGCCCACCAGCGGAGCGCCCAGCGGCGTACCGCCCATGAAGACCATCATGAACAGGCTCATGACCCGGCCCCGCAGCGCGGGATCGGAGGCCAGCTGGACGCTGGAGTTCGCGGTGACGTTGATCGTCAGGCCGAACATCCCTATCGGGACGAGCAGCAGCGCGAAGACCCAGAACTCCGGCGCCAGCGCCGCCGCGATCTCCAGGACGCCGAACGCCGCGGCCGCGCCGATCAGCAGCCGCTGCCGCGACGTGCCGCGCCGCGCCGCGAGCAGGGCGCCCGCCAACGACCCGGCCGCCATGAGGGTGTTGAGCAGTCCGTACGTACCGGCGCCCGCGTGGAAGACGTTGTTCACGAACGCCGTGAGCCAGATGGGGAAGTTGAAGCCGAAGGTGCCGATGAAGCCGACCAGCACGATCGGCCAGATCAGTTCGGGCCGTTCGGCGACGTGCCGCAGCCCTTCCCTCAACTGCCCCTTGCCGCGCGGGGCGCGCTCGGCCCTGTGCAGCTCCGAGGTGCGCATCATCAGCAGCGCCGCGACGGGTGCGGCGAAGGAGATCCCGTTGAGCAGGAACGCCCAGCCGCTGCCCACGGCGGTGATCAGCACACCGGCGACGGCGGGGCCGACGAGCCGGGCCGACTGGAAGTTGGCGGAGTTGAGGCTGACCGCGTTGCGCAGGTCGGCGGGGCCGACCATCTCGGAGACGAAGGCCTGGCGGGCGGGGTTGTCGACGACGGTCACCACGCCCAGCACGAAAGCTATGAGGTAGACATGCCAAACCTGGACATGTCCGGAGAGCGTGAGCGCCGCGAGGGCCAGCCCGGTGGCGCCCATCGCGGCCTGTGTGCCGACCAGCAGGGGCCGCTTGGGGCAGCGGTCGGCGATGACGCCGCCGTAGAGCCCGAACAGCAGCATGGGCAGGAACTGCAGGGCCGTGGTGATGCCCACGGCGGCGGAGGAGCCGGTCAGGCCGAGGACCAGCCAGTCCTGGGCGATGCGCTGCATCCAGGTACCGGCGTTGGAGACGACCTGTCCGCCGGCGTAGAGACGGTAGTTGCGGATGCGCAGCGAGCTGAAGGTGCCCCCCTTGGCGGGCGCGACGGGCGCGTCGGGCGCAGCGGGCGCCGTCCCGGTCTGCAGGGAGGTGGTGCGGGTGTCGTCGTCGTGGCGGTTCGGTGCGGGTGCGGAGTCTGCTCCGGGTCCCGTACTCAAGGTGGGTTCGCCTCTCTTTCCGTGCGGCGTACTCCGTGCGGCGTGCGGCAGGCCCCCGGCCCGGCCGGGTCTTCAGGTCCCTACAGGTGCGCGAGCTTCTCCAGGACGGGCGCGGCGGCGCGCAGCGTCGCCCATTCGTCCTCGTCGAGCTGTCCGGCCAGTTCGGAGAGCCAGGCATTGCGCTTGCGGCGGCTCTCCTCGAGCATCGCCTCGGCCTGTTCGGTCTGCCGGACCACCTTCTGTCGGCGGTCCTCGGGGTGCGGTTCCAGCCGGACCAGTCCCTTGGCCTCCAGCAGCGCGACGATGCGCGTCATCGACGGAGGCTGCACGTGCTCCTTGCGGGCGAGCTCGCCCGGGGTGGCGGAGCCGCAGCGGGCGAGGGTGCCCAGCACCGACATCTCGGTGGGGCTGAGCGACTCGTCGACACGCTGGTGCTTGAGCCTCCGCGACAGGCGCATGACACCCGACCGCAGTGCATTGACGGCGGCCGTGTCCTCGGGGCTGGTGCGGGATGAATCCGGCATGTTCATTAGATTAACTCATTACCTCGGCTAATGAAAGTGGGACACGAGGGCGCACAGGTGCGGGAGAAAGCACATGGGCGGCCGGGCACGCGGCCCGGCCGCCCGTCGCGGCCTCGTACGCTGCTGAGCGCGGCTTGACTACTTCACGCCCAGCGCCTGCTCGATCGGGTCGAGCATGAAGTACACGAGGAAGCACAGCCCGACCGCGTTCAGCAGCCAGGGGATCTCCCGCGCCCGCCGGTCGGCGATCCGCAGCAGGATGAAGGCGAGGACGCCGATCCCGATGCCGTTGGTGATCGAGTACGTGAACGGCATGGAGACGACCGTCAGGAACGCCGGGATCGCGATCGTGAAGTCGCTCCAGTCGATCTCCCGGACGTTGGACGCCATGATCAGGAAGCCGACGACCAGCAGGGCGGGGGTCGCCGCCTGCGAGGGCACCACCGTGGCGAGCGGGGTGAAGACCAGGGCAAGCAGGAAGAGGCCGCCGGTCATCAGGTTGGCCAGGCCCGTGCGGGCGCCCTCGCCGACGCCGGCCGTGGACTCCACGAAGCAGGTGTTCGCCGAGGACGAGCCGAGGCCGCCGGCCGCGACGGCGATGCCGTCGACCATGAGGATCCGGCCCATGTGGGGCAGCTGGCCCTTCTCGTCCATCAGCCCGGCCTCCTCGCCGACGCCGATGATCGTGCCCATCGCGTCGAAGAAGCCGGACAGCAGCACCGTGAAGACGAAGAGGCAGCCGGTCAGCAGCCCGACCTCGCGGAAGCCGCCGAAGAGGCTGATGTGGCCGATGAGGCCGAAGTCGGGCGTCCCGACGATGTGCGACGGCACCTTGGGCACGCTCAGGCCCCAGGCGGTGTCCGGCAGCCCGGCGGCCGCGTTGACGACGATCGCGAGCACCGTCATGGCCACGATGCCGATGAGGATCGAGCCGCGCACCTTGCGGACGACCAGGACGAAGGTGAGCGCGAGCCCGAGCACGAAGATCAGCACCGGCCAGCCGCGCAGCTGGCCCCCCTGGCCGAGGGCGAGCGGGACGGTGGTGTGCGCGGCGTCCGGGTTGCGGGAGACGAAGCCCGAGTCGACCAGGCCGATCAGCGAGATGAACAGGCCGATGCCGATGGCGATCGCGCGGCGCAGCCCGCCCGGGATCGCGTCCATCACCCGCTGCCGCAGCCCCGAGGCCACCAGCAGCATCAGCACCAGACCGGCCAGCACCACCATGCCCATGGCGTCCGGCCAGCTCATCTTGGGCGCGAGCTGGAGCGAGACGACGGCGTTGATGCCGAGGCCCGCGGCGCAGGCGATCGGCACATTGCCGATCACGCCCATGAGGACCGTGGAGAGCCCGGCCATCAGGGCGGTGGCGGTGACGAGTTGGGCGTTGTCCAGCTGGTGCCCGAACTTGTCGTGACCGGCCCCGAGGATGATCGGGTTCAGCACGACGATGTAGGCCATCGCAAAGAACGTGGCCAGGCCGCCGCGGAGTTCGCGGGAGACGGTCGAGCCGCGCTCGGTGATCCGGAAGTACCGGTCGAGGGCGTTTCGCGGCTCAGGTTTCGGTGTCTGGCTCGGTATCCGGTTCGGGGCAGCGGCGGACTGCTGCCGGTCTTCGACCGCAGGGCTGGCCGAGGTGGTCATGCAGGGTCCTCAGTCGTTCGGGCCGGGGAGGCCGGACGGAAGAAAAGGATCACGATTGGAGGATCAAACAAAACCACTCAATCAAATCCAGGCTTATTCAGTATGAACAAACAAAGGCCCGGATGGCCAATCGCAGAGCTCAGGCCCCGTAAGGGGCGCGGGCGGTTACTCCCCCAGCTACCGCTGGGAGGTACCCCCAGCGGCTCCGCCGCGTGGGCGCGACGAGCCACAGCGGGCCCGCACCCGCAGAACGCCCCTGCCTGCGGAGCGCATAGGCTGAACGCCATGACGAAATGGACTCCCCGGCACGAAGCGCCCGAGCCCCTGGAGGGCCCGGTCGTCGGCACCATCACCGGCGGCACGATCCTGTGGTTCGTCCTCTTCGTCGTCCAGCTGCCCTTCTACGGCTGGTTCCGGGACCACGGACACCTGTGGTGGCTGTGGACCTGCCTGGCCGGCGGCGGGCTCGGCCTCGTCGGCATCTGGTACGTCCGCAAGCGGGACGCCGCGATCAAGCGGCACAAGGCCGCACAGCAGGCCGCATCCGCCCGGGGCTGACTCCTTCGCAACGCTCCGGAAGGTGAACGGGCCCGTCCGCCCGTACCGTCGGATCCATGAGCGATCCGAGGAGCGATCCGGTGCAGACCGCGACCTCCGCCCCCGGCCTGACCGCCCGCGAGGTCGCCGAGCGCGTCGCCCGGGGCGAGGTCAACGACGTGCCCGTCCGCTCCTCGCGCTCGCTGGCGGACATCGTCCGCGCCAACGTCCTCACCCGGTTCAACGCGATCATCGGCGTGCTCTTCCTGATCATCCTGGTGGTCGGACCGATCCAGGACGGTCTCTTCGGATTCGTGATCGTCGCCAACACCGCGATCGGCATCTTCCAGGAACTGCGCGCCAAGAAGACCCTGGACTCCCTCGCCCTCATCGGCGAGGTCCGCCCCACCGTGCGCCGCGACGGCGCGCCCGTCGCGATCCCCACCGACCGGATCGTCCTCGGCGACCTCATCGAACTCGGCCCGGGCGACAAGTGCGTCGTGGACGGCGAGGTCGCCGAGGCCGACGGACTGGAGATCGACGAGTCGCTGCTGACCGGCGAGGCCGACCCCGTGCTGAAACGCCCCGGCGACCCCGTGATGTCCGGCTCCTTCGTCGTCGCCGGGAACGGCGCCTTCACCGCCACCAAGGTCGGGCGCCAGGCCTACGCCGCGCAACTCGCCGAGGAGGCCTCCCGCTTCACGCTCGTCCACTCCGAACTGCGCAGCGGCATCAGCCAGATCCTCAAGTTCGTCACCTGGATGATGCTCCCGGCCGCCCTCGGCCTCATCGTCAGCCAGCTGGTGGTGCAGAAGCACGACTGGCGCGAGGCGGTGCGCCGCATGGTGGCCGGCATCGTCCCCATGGTCCCCGAGGGCCTCGTCCTGCTGACGTCCGTCGCCTTCGCCATCGGCGTCATCCGGCTGGGCCGGCAGCAGTGCCTGGTCCAGGAGCTGCCCGCGATCGAGGGCCTCGCCCGCGTCGACACCGTCTGCCTGGACAAGACCGGCACCCTCACCGAGGGCGGCATGGACGTCAGCGAACTGCGCGTCCTGCCCGGCGCCCGCGCCGACGAGACCTACGTGCGCCAGGTCCTCGGCGCCCTGGGCGAGTCCGACCCGCGCCCCAACGCCAGCCTCCAGGCGATCATCGACGCCTACCCCGACGGCTCCGGCTGGCGCTGCACCGAGTCGCTGCCCTTCTCCTCCGCCCGCAAGTACAGCGGCGCCGCCCTCAACAGCCCCGACGCGGAGAGCAGCAACTGGCTGCTGGGCGCCCCCGACGTGCTGCTGCCGGAGGGCGACACGGCGCTCACGGAGATCGAACAGCTCAACGCCCAGGGGCTGCGGGTGCTCCTGCTCGCCCGCGCCTCACGGGAGCTGGACGATCCCCAGGTGGCACAGGGAGCCCGCCCCACCGCCCTGGTCGTCCTGGAACAGCGGCTGCGCTCCGACGCGGCCGACACCCTGCGCTACTTCGCGGAGCAGAACGTCTCCGCGAAGGTCATCTCCGGCGACAACGCGGTCTCCGTCGGCGCCGTCGCCGCCAAACTCGCCCTGCCGGGCGCCGACGCGCCCGTCGACGCGCGGCGGCTTCCGGCCGAGCAGGAGGCGATGGCCGAAGTCCTCGACCGGGGCGCCGTGTTCGGCCGCGTCACCCCGCAGCAGAAACGCGACATGGTGGGCGCCCTGCAGTCGCGGGGCCACACGGTGGCCATGACCGGCGACGGCGTCAACGACGTACTCGCCCTCAAGGACGCCGACATCGGCGTGTCGATGGGCTCCGGCTCGGAGGCGACGCGGGCCGTCGCCCAGATCGTGCTGCTCAACAACAGCTTCGCGACGCTGCCGTCCGTCGTCGCCGAGGGCCGCCGCGTCATCGGCAACATCACGCGCGTGGCGACCCTGTTCCTGACGAAGACGGCCTACTCGGTGCTCCTGGCGATCCTGGTGGTGTGCACACGGGTCCCGTACCCCTTCCTGCCACGGCACTTGACCCTGCTGTCGACGCTGACGATCGGCGTCCCCGCCTTTTTCCTGGCACTCGCCCCCAACAAGGAGCGCGCGAAGCCGCACTTCGTGCGCCGGGTGATGCGCTACGCGATCCCCTCCGGGCTGATCGCGGGAACGGCCACCTTCGTCGCCTACCTCCTGGCCCGCGCCCACTACGCGGGCCAGGACGGCGCGTTGGGGGCGGAGACGAGCGCGGCGACGCTCACGCTCTTCCTCGTCTCCCTCTGGGTCCTCGCGATCATCGCGCGCCCGTACACGTGGTGGCGCATCGCCCTGGTCCTGGCCATGGGCGCGGGCTTCGTGATCGTGCTCCTCACACCGTGGCTGCAGCGCTTCTTCGCGCTGCAGCTGGTGGGCACGACGATGCCGTGGGCCGCCGTGGGGATCGCGGTCACGGCGGCCGTGGCGCTGGAGTTCACGTGGCGGTGGGTGAGCCGGCGCTGGCCGGCCTAGGCGCCCGAAGGGGCGCGGGGAACTGCGCGACCAGCCACCGACGGCCTGCAGCCGACGCACTGCCCCAGGGGTCCGGGGCGAAGTCCCGGGTACTTCGGCTGCGGGCGCGTCGTGGTGGCTCGCGCCCACGCGGCGGAGCCGCAAATGTGACCGCCCCGCGCCCCTGACGGGGCACGAAGACCCGCCGGACAGGCGCTAGGCGGCCTTCTCGTCCTCCAGCAGCCCGCGGATCTGCTCGCGGAGCTCGGGGGTGTCCTCGTGCTTGTGCACGGAGACGGCGTGCGCGGTGGCGGCGCGCAGGACCTCTTCCTCCTCACCGGCGATGGTGAGGGTGCAGTGGGACTCACTGGGGTACTTGCGGCAGTCGGCAACTTTTCTGGTCATGGTGGCCTCGCCTCCACGACCAGTTTAGGACGGGATGTTTGTGCTGGTCAGGGCGTTACGAGGCACCCGTTCCGGAGCGGGCCAGGACCCGCAGGCGGGCGACGTGGGCGCGGACGTTGTCGTCGATCGGGGTTGTGGGGGTCGGGGGCTCGTCGTCGTGGCGGCAGGTGCGGCAGAGTCCGCCGGGGAGGGCCTCGGGGCGCCCGGGGACGCCGCAGCCGGTGCACTCCATGATGCGGGTGCGGACGGGCTCGGGTTCCGGGGTGGGCGGCATCTTGTCGGTGAGCCGCTTGCGGGCGAAGGCGCCGGGAGCGTGCACAGGGTCGGGAAGCCCGCTGGTGAGCACCTGGACGAGCTGCGCTGCGGGGACGCCGCGGGCCAACCACTCGGCGGCGAGGGGCTCAAGTGCCGTGCACTCGGCGGCGGACAGGGTCATGCGGGGATCGGTGCGGCCGAGTCCGGCGAGGGCGGTGTAGGCGGCGGTGCGCTCGGGCGGGTGAACGGGGTGCGGTGGTACGGATGACGCCTCTGCGGGCGAATCGCCGGACAGGAACTGTCCCCACCAGGCGTCGGTGTGCGGGGTGCGGGAGAAGTAGGTGCGCTGGACCCACTGGGTGCGGTCGCCGTCGAGGCGTTCGCGGACGCGGCGCAGGTGCCCGGCGGCGGAGATGGCCTTGAGGGCGGAGGCCACGGCCTGCTGGCCGTAGGCGGCGATCTCCTTGGCCAGGGTCTTGATGTCCATGGCGGCACCGTCGGGCAGCCGGTCGATGTGGGCGGCAACGGAGGCTTCACGGGGCGCGAGGTGCGCGAACGTGCGCGCGGTGCGGGGTCCTTGATCGGGAACGCTGCGCTTCCCGTAGCCGGATCGGGCCATGGGGGCCGCGTACGGGGGCGGGGCAGGGCTAAGCTTGGCGTCAGCCATTGGATCGTCCTTACCGATCAAGATGGTCAGACCCCCGTTCCGGTGCGCTAACACCGGGCGGGGGTTGCTTGTTGATGGGCACGCTACACGGCGGGGACGGGCCGGGGCGCCGCGCCAGCGAAATGTCATCCGCACGTGTATGCACGGAAGTTGGGGAGGGTGGGTGGGTCTAGCGACCCACCATTCCTTGGAAAGAGCGCTCGGGTCCCGGGGCCCGAATCTCGGGTGGGTCAGGGGATGGATATGCGCTGAAGGAAGGCTGTCCAAGCGACCGTCGAGAGCCTTATCTGCGTGCTGTTGCCGAGCTTCGAGTCCCGGACGCGGACGGCGCATGGATGAGCGGCGGCTTCGAGCACTCACCCCCGTCGTTGCTGTAGCTGGACTTGATCCATATTCGGTCTGCGTTCACTGCGCCTCCGCCAACCTTTCGATGAACTCAGCTGATTCCTTGGGGCCGAGGGCTTGCCCAGCGATCGCCGAGTAGCGCTGCGTCAGAAGACCCACCTGTTCAGGAGTGCTGTAGAAAGAGAAATTCAGCTGCCCCTCCTCGTAGGCCAGGCGGTCATGATCCGGCAACTCCATGAGGGTGAAGGCCCCGTTGAGACCGGAGTGCCATCCCCCGGTCTCCATAACGTGAACGTTCACGTTGCGCTGGCCACCCACTTCCAGCAGACGTCGCAGCTGTCGCCGGTGCGCCTCGGCGTCCCCGAGCCGGTGACGCAACACGGCTTCCTGGACTACAAAGCTGAATGATGTCGTCAGCTTCTGCAGGAGTGACTGCCGAGCCAGCCGTGCTGCCACCGAGCTCCTCCCGAGTGAACCCGGCACCCGTGCGCCACAGCTTCACCTGGTTCCCGACATACCGCCAGCCGAGCGGCGGCTGGGACGTCTCGTCCGTCACCGCACCCCACCTCCCCGATGCCCGAGGGGCGCAGGCCCGTCACCCGCATCCACCTCGCTACCGCGGATCCTGCTCGGGAACCAGCCCGCTCTCAGCCCGAACGCCGAAAGACACTGCTCGCGGGTGATACTTCCTCCGGCACTGTCAACACCCTTACCCCACCACGGACTTCGCCACCGCACATCACGCTGCACTCCGGCAGCGGAAACCCTCATTTCTGCAGCCCGGAGATCGAGGTTTCTGCTGCCGGAGGCAGGGCCTACCGTGTGGGGCATCGAAAGAACACCACAACGGTCGCCGTGTCCGTCAGGTCGGTGTGGACGGTATGGGCGCCGGCCTGCGCCAGTTCGTTCGCGCTGCTGCGTCCGGTGGCCACCGCGATCACCTTCATGCGGTTCGCGAACCCGGCACCGCAGCGATGGCTCCCCGGGCCGCCGCCGCGCTTGGTCCTCTTACGGATCAGCTCGCTCCGGTGTCAGAAGCCAACACCATGAGGTGTCGACAGTGTTGGTTTCTGACACCGGAACGCCGTGTCACCCGGGTGAGGGTTTCCGCTGGCGAAGTGCAGTGCGTGTTCGCGCCCCCGAAGGGGAGCGGGGCAGCTCTGTATCTTGCGGCTCCGCCGCGTGGGCGCGACCAGCCACGACGAGCCCGCAGTCGACGCACCGCACTTCCCACGGAGCACTCAGCTGCACGAACCGTTGCCGAGGGCGTTCAAGTGGCAGGTGAGGGTGGCGATGTCGGCGACACTCTCAGTCGAAGCGTTGGACTGCAGGTCGGTGACCGTGACGTGCGAGATCTCCCCGTTGCGGACCGTTCCGAGGTCGAGGGTGAGCGGGACGGTGTAGCCCTCGTTCCCGCCGTTGCCGGGTTCCGACGTACTCCCTTCACCCAGTTCCACTGCGGTGTCGAGTGCAACTGCGGTGAGGCGCTCCGTGGCCCCGGAGTCCGTGTTGATGAGCTGGCCCATTGGGTTATGAAACGGGCGCTCGGTGCATACGTACGCGCAGGGAGGCTGCCTCAGTCCTCTACTCGAACCACCGCAACCGCCCCAGTTCCTCACCCCGCGACGGATCCTCCAGCAACGCCGCCACCTCGAAGCGGCGCGCCCACGCGCCCGCCGACCAGGCCAGGCCCGCCGCCACGCCCTCCAGGGTGGCCGCGTGGAGGGTGCCGTCCGGGCCCAGGCGCCAGTCCAGTTCGACGCCGTCGACCAGCAGTTCCTCGTGCTCCACGTACGTCGCCGGGGCACCCGGCAGCAGTGACCGCAGTTCCTCCGGGACCTCGCGGGTCTCGCCCGTCCCCGGTTCCGCCGTCGCCACGACGAACTCGCCGAGGCGACGCACCTGGAGCAGGTCCGCCAGTTCCGCGGCCCAGGCCGGCGGCACCGGGAGCAGGGCGTGCCCGGACGCCAGGGGGAGCAGGTCGGGGGCGTCCGCGACCAGTGTCTCCGCCGCGTCCACGACGCGGACCTCGCCGTCGACAACGGCGCGCAACTCGTCGGGGAGGGTGACCTCCTCCGGGTCCATGGACGCCAACGCGCCGTACAAGCCGTGCAGTTGGGCAGCGGTCACCTCGCGCTCCGGGTCCGCCAGGCGGGCGAGGAGTTCCGCCGCGCCGCCGGGCTCGTCCAGCAGGGCCGCGACCGACGTGCGCACGCCCAGGGCGCGCAGCACCTGCTCGTCGGCGAGGCCCGCCGCGTCCGCGGCCTCGTACAGGCCTGCGAGCAGCGGGTCGCCGCCCTCCGCGCGCAGGCCGGCGGGGCGGCGGCCGTCCAGGACGGGGTGGCCGCGCAGCCACCACGCGGTGTACGGGCGTACGGACTCGGTCGTGCCGTCCGGCAGCAGGACGCGTACGGGCGCGGTCAGCGCGTCCCGCAGCGGCGGCTGTGCGAGCAGGGCGAGGGCCTGCGGCCAGGCGTCGTCGTCGACGAGGTCCAGGTCGCGCACGGCGATGATCTCGGTGGCGACGGGCGGCACGGAGGTGTCGGGGAGGCGGTCCAGCACGTCCTCGCACCACACGTCGACGGCGTCGAGGAGGCCCACGTCGTCTGGCTCGGCGAAGTCGCCGTCGCGAGGCTCCAGTTCGTCGGGGTCGAGGACGACGTCCGTGGCGCGCACGAGCGCGAAGGTGGCCAGCACGCCGACGGCGGTGAGGGGCTGTTCGCCCCACTGTCCGGCCAGTTCGGCGTCGCACGCGGCGAGTTCACCGGGACGGATGACCTGTTCGAACGGGCTGCCGGGGAGGACGAGTTCGCCTGCCGGTGCCAATTCGCCGTCCTCGTCGGGGAGGGCGAGGGCGGCGAGCCAGGGCTCGTCGCCGGGGGCGAGGTCCGCGTCGCGGACGAGGGTGAGGACGGTCTCGACCAGCGCGTCGGGGTCGAGGCCTTCCTCGTCCCAGATCTCGTCGGCGTCCAGGGACGCGGCGACCGCCGCCCGGATCTGGGGAGTCGTCAGGATCGCGCGCGGCGACGCCGGGGTCGCGCCCAGCTTCTCCAGCAGCGGGTGGGCCGCGTCGGGGTGGACGACCTTCAGACCGAGCCGGGACAGGCGCTGCGAGCCCGTCTCGTCCGCGAGCGGAAGCAGGACCTGGCGCGGGCCAACGGCCGTGCGCCCGTCGGCGAGCGGCACGGGCAGGCCGGTGAGCCGGTCCGGGTCGACGCCGGCGAGGCTCTCGTAGAGCCGCCACCACCACCCCGCCTCGCGCTCCACGCCCGCCAGCCGGTCGACGACCTCGCCCAGCGGCACGCGGGCCACACCGAGCGCACGCAGCTCCTGGCGGCGCTCCAGGCCCGCGGGCAGCAGGCTGGGGAACAGCTCGCCCAGGACGGCGACGGTCCCGGCGCCCGCGCCCTCCGCGATCTCGGCCTCCACGGGCCGCAGGGCGTGCGGCTCCTCCGTGGTCTCCCCCTCGTCCCCCTCCTCCGGCTCGCGGGCCGCGCCCGCGCTCGGCAGGAAGGCCACGCGGGGCAGCCGGTCCAGGATCCGGCGGCGCAGCTCGGCGTCCAGCGGGCTCGCCGCGAGCGGCGACGGTACGAGGTCGAGGGTGCCGGCGGAGACGGGGTGCCAGTCGGCGAGCAGCGCCGCGTAGGTCTCGGCGGCGCGCTCGGTGAGGAAGTCCGTGAGCGGGCCGGGGGCCGTGCGGCGGCGGGTGGGCTCCAGCGGGAAGCTCGCGATCAGCAGCGCGGGCAGGCCCAGGGGCTCGTCGGTGGGGGTCGGCGCGTGCAGCACGGGGGCCGTGCCGGGACGGACCGGGGCGCCGTCCGGACCGGCCGGGACGGCCCAGGTCAGGGACCAGGCGGGGCGCAGGCGTTCCTCGACGGGGCGGTCCGCGAGGAGGGCCGCGTCGAGCCGGCCCCCGGCGTGCTCCACGCGCCAGCGGGTGGCCGTGCCGCGGTCCGAGTCGTCGACCAGCACGTACGGGCCGTCCTGACCGCGCGTCAGGGTGCGGGTCCGCCCGTCCGGGGTCTCCACGGCCACCTCGGCCAGGCCGGGCAGGGCGAGCAGGAGCGCGTCGTCGACGTCCTTGAGCAGCCGCTCGGCGAGGTCCTCCGCGGCGCCGTCGCGCAGCGGCATGACCACGACCGTGTCGTAGCCCTCGGGAGCGGTGCCCTCGGCGGTCAGCGGCAGACGCAGCAGGGGGACGTGGCCGTCGCGGCGGCGGATCTCCTCGGCGAGCTCGGGGGTGTTCCCGGCGGCGGCCACGGCCAGGTCGTGCGCCTCCGACAGGGACCAGCGGACGCCGCCGGTACGGCTGATGACGGCGGGTTCGTCGGTGACGGAGAGGACGGCGGAGAAGCCGACGCCGAACCGGCCCACCGTTTCGTCGTCCCGCTTGGCCGAGGCGCGCAGGGTGGAGAGGGACTCCACGCCGGCCGCGTCCAGCGGGGCACCGGTGTTGGCCGCGGCCAGAACGGGCCGCTCGCCCGGACCGGCGGCGTGCAGCGTCAGGCGCAGACGGCCCGGCACGCCGGCCCGGGCGGCGGCGTCGGCCGCGTTCTGGGCGAGCTCCACCACGAGCCGGTCGCGGTAGCCGCCGAGGACCAGGTCCTCCTCGGCGTTGGCGTCCTCCCGGAACCGCGCGGGGGACGCGGCCCACGCGTCCAGCACTCCACGCCGCAGGCGCGCGGTGCCGAAGAGGTCGTCGGTCACGTCGGTGGTCTCCTAGCTGCTGAGCGGAACCGCGCCCCGAAAGGGGCGCGGGGAACTGCGCGAGCAACCACAGCCGGCCCGCAGCAAACGTGCGTCAGGAGTGCCCGAGGTCTTCCTCGGCCTCCGCGGCCTCCGGCCGCAACGGCATGAGGTCGACGAGCGTCTCGTCGATGACCGGCGGCGCCGGCCGCGGCGGCTTCGGCATGACGGCCGCCTCGGAGTGCCCGCCGCAGCCGTAGGACAGGGACACCACATGGCCGTCCGCAGGACCGAACTCGTTGCCGCAGACGCCGAACGCCTGGCCGAGCGATCCCCCGATGGGGATCAGGAAGCCGCAGCTGACGCAGGACGCGGGCGCCGCCTGCGCCATCGGGGTCTTCGCGCCGTGCGACTCGTCCCAGCGGTCGGCGGCCGTGTGCAGCCCGTAGCGGGACAGGACGCGGGCGCGGCGCATGCCGAGCTCCTCGGCCAGGGAGGCGATCGAGCCGCGCGCGGGCGTGGTCGGCTGCGCGGACGGCGGCCCGGCGGAGACCTCGGCGTCCTCGGCCTCGACCAGCTCGGTCATCTCCCGGGAGACGGCGGAGTTCGGCGGCGGCACGTCCTCACCGGTCCAGCCCGGCTCCAGGCGCAGGTCCTCCGCGTCGGTGGGCAGCAGGTCGCCGGGGCCCATGTCGCCGGGGCGCAGGCGCTCGCTCCACGGCACCCACTCGGGGGCCAGGAGGGCGTCGGGCCCGGGCAGCAGCACCGTCTCGTCGACGGTGACGGCCTTGGCGCGGGAGGCGCGGGCGACGGTGACGGCCCAGCGCCAGCCCCGGTAGCCGGGGTCCTCGCAGGCGAAGTAGTGCGTGACGACCCGGTCCCCGTCGGCGAGGGCCTCGACGTGCTCGCCGACCTTCCCGGGGAGCGCGGCCTCCTCGGCGGCCTCCCGGGCGAGTTCGACCGCCTCGGCGCACAGGCGGTCCGGGGTACGGCTTCGCATCGCAGCACTCACAAGAATCGATTCTCTCTTCCACGCCGTCTCACGAGTGCGCCTGCCGGACGACCGGGGCGGCGGACGGAGCGGACCGGGGGACCGCGTCGACGTCCGCGCCCGATCGGTTTCGAGCGCACCTGGTCCTCCCTATTCTGCGGGATCAGGACCCGGAGTGCGGCCAACCAAACGACCAGCGACGGCGCGCTGTGCACGCTACCCCGCAAAGCGGCTCGGGGGATACCCGGGCTCCACCCAGGGGGTGTCCGGCGGATCGCCCCGTCAGGGGCGCGGGGAACTGCGCGAGCAGCCACGACGCGCCCGCAGCCGACCGGGTGCCCCGGGGTGGTGCGTCGACTGCGGACCGGCCGTGGCCGGTCGCGCAGTTCCCCGCGCCCCTGACGGGGCGATCGAACCGGACGGGGCGCTCGAAAATCCCGTACGCCCCGTGAGCGGGCCGAAAGCACCGCGCCGGGTTCCGCTTGGGGCAGTATGGCGTGGTGGGAGCCATCCGCCGTACGGCCCGGGGCGCGGGCCGGGCGCTGCGCCGCCCGGTCGCCGGGACCGTGCGGGGCGTCCGGAAGGCCACGCATGCGCACGGCGCGGGCGAGTCGGGCCTCGCCAAGCTGATCGAGCTGCACGCGGTCAACTCCGCGGGCGACATGCTCATCACGGTGGCCCTGGCGTCGACGGTGTTCTTCTCGGTGCCCACGGACCAGGCCCGCGGGCGGGTCGCGCTGTACCTGGCGGTGACGATGGCACCGTTCACCCTGCTGGCCCCGGTGATCGGGCCACTGCTGGACCGGCTCCCGCACGGCCGCCGGGCGGCCATGGCGGGCGCGATGCTGACGCGCGCCGTGCTGGCCCTGATGATGTCCGGCGCTGTCGCGAGCGGCGGACTGGAGCTCTATCCGGCGGCCCTGGGCGTGCTGGTGGCGTCCAAGGCGTACGGGGTGGTGCGCTCGGCCGTGGTGCCCCGGCTGCTGCCGCCACGGATCTCCCTCGTCAAGGCGAACTCCCGGGTCACCCTCGGCGGGCTGCTGGCCACGGGACTGGCGGCCCCGCTCGGCGCGGGGCTGCACCAGCTGGGGCCGGCCTGGCCGCTGTACGGGGCGTGCGCCGTCTTCGCGTGCGGCACGTACCTCTCGCTCTCGCTCCCGCCCAAGGTCGACTCCGCGAAGGGCGAGGCCCGGGCCATGCTCGTCGCGCCCGAGCACCAGCGGCGCCCGTCGCGGCGGACGAAGCCGGGGCTGCGCACGGTCGGCAGCTCCGTGCTGCACGGGCTGCAGGCCAACGGGGCGCTGCGGATGCTGTCCGGGTTCCTCACGTTCTTCCTGGCGTTCCTGCTGCGCGTCCACCCGCTGGGCGGGCTGGGCCCGGCCGTCTCGCTGGGCATCGTGGCCGTGGCGGCGGGCACGGGCAACGCCCTGGGGACGGCCGTCGGGGCGCTGCTGCGCTCGCGCGGCCCGGAGAAGACGATCGCCGCGGTGCTGACGGCCGCGCTGGGCATGACGGTGGCGACGGCCGTGCTCTACAACCCGTTCTTCGTGGTGGCCGTGGCCGCCGTGGCCGGGATCTCGCAGGCGCTGGGCAAGCAGTCGCTGGACTCGCTGATCCAGCGGGACGTGCCGGAGCAGGTGCGCACCTCCGCGTTCGCCCGCTCCGAGACGCTGCTGCAGATGTGCTGGGTGGTGGGCGGCGGCATCGGGATCCTGCTGCCGCTCAACGGCGTGGTGGGCATGTCGGTCGCGTCCGCGTTCCTGGCCCTGGGCGCCGCCACAGCCGTACGGGGCCTGCTGACGGCGGCCCGGCGCGGCTCGCCGCACCCGCGCGTGGCCTGACCGGGGCGGCCCGATAGCCTGCCCCCCATGACCGCTGCCATTTTCCAGGGAAGGCGCCGCCGCGCCGCTGCCGCTGCCGGCGTCGTGGCCCTCGGGCTCGTCGCCCTCTCCGCCTGCGACAAGCCGACGCCGCTGGCGACGGTGACCGTCGGCTCCACCACGGTGACCTCCGAGGCCGCCTGCTACGAGGGCGGCGACGCGATCGCCAACGACAAGCTGCCCGCGTGCTTCAAGTCCGAGGGCAAGACCGTCAAGGCGTCCATGGAGGACAAGGTCCGCTTCGGCGTCGACCCGAAGATCGCCGACGAGGGCTGGACGCTCTTCATCAACGGCCAGCCGGCCGAGCAGGAGCCGAACAAGAAGACCTTCCGGACCATCCCGGCCAGCGCCTTCTTCTCCTCCGGCCAGGGCGCCATGGTGAAGAACACCCAGGTCAGCATTGTCGAGGCGAGCTCCGGCAAGGCGCTCGGCATCTGGAACTTCACGCTCGAGAAGACCTCCTGACGACCCCTCCCATGCGCGTTCTGGTCGTCACCGCCGTGGCCGCCGAGGCGGACGCGGTCGTCCGCGCCCTGGCGGCGGAGCCCCTGGAGGTCTCCGTGCCGGGCGCGGTGCTGCGCCGGGCGGACGCCCCGTCCGTGGCCGTCGACGTGCTGGCGGCGGGGGTCGGCCCCGCCGCGGCCGCCGCTGCGGGCGCGTCCGCGCTGGCCGCCGCCGCGGCCGCCGGTGACCCGTACGGCCTGGTGGTTTCGGCCGGGATCGGCGGCGGCTTCGCACCGGGCGCCCCGGTGGCGTCCCTCGTCGTCTCCGACGCGATCGTGGCCGCCGACCTGGGCGCCGAGACCGCCGACGGCTTCGTGCCCGTCACCGACCTGGGCTTCGGCGCCGTCGAGCACCTGCCGCCCCCGGCCCTGGTGGCCGCCGTGGCCGAGGCCACGGGCGCCGCGCGCGGTGCGGTGCTCACCGTGTCGACCGTGACCGGCTCCGCCGGGCGGGCCGCCGGGCTGACGGACCGGCACCCCCAGGCGCTGGCCGAGGCCATGGAGGGCTTCGGCGTCGCCGAGGCGGCGGCCGCGCACGGCGTGCCCGCCCTGGAGGTCCGCGCGATCTCCAACCCCGTCGGCCCGCGCGACCGTGCCGCCTGGCGCATCGGCGACGCGCTGGCCGCGCTCACGGACGCCTTCCGGGCGTTCCCGTTCGACCGGCTTCCGGCCGTCCTCCAGGAAAGGACCGTCTCCCCGTGACCGAGATGACCGAGCCGATCCGCATCGCGTACTCGCCCTGCCCCAACGACACCTTCGTCTTCGACGCCTGGGCCCACGGCCGCGTCCCCGGGGCGCCCGCCCTGGACGTCACCTTCGCGGACATCGACATCACGAACGGCATGGCCGAGCGCGGCGAGCTCGACGTGCTCAAGGTGTCGTACGCGGTCCTGCCCTGGGTGCTGGACGAGTACGCGCTGCTGCCCTGCGGCGGCGCGCTGGGCCGCGGCTGCGGCCCGCTGGTGCTCACCCGGGAGCCCGGGAAGCCCGCGGACCTGACCGGGAAGACGGTCGCGGTGCCGAGCGAGCGTTCCACCGCGTACCTGCTGTTCCGCCTGTGGGCGGCCGCCGAGGTGCCGGGCGGCGTCGGCGAGGTCGTCGTGCTGCCGTTCCACGAGATCATGCCCGCGGTGCGCGACGGCAAGGTGGACGCGGGCCTGGTGATCCACGAGGCCCGCTTCACGTACCGGGACTACGGTCTGGCCTGCCTCGCCGACATGGGCCAGCACTGGGAGGACACCACCGGGCTGCCCATCCCGCTCGGCGCGATCATCGCCAAGCGCTCGCTGGGCGAGGAGATGCTGCAGCGGCTGGCGGACGCGGCCAAGGCCTCCGTGCTCATGGCCTGGGACGACCCGGAGGCCTCCCGGCCGTACGTGCTCGCGCACGCGCAGGAGATGGACCCGGCCGTGACGGACCAGCACATCGGGCTCTACGTCAACGAGTTCACCGCCGGCCTCGGGGAGTCCGGCTATGCCGCGGTGCGCGGGCTGCTGACCCGCGCGGCGGCCGAGGGACTGGTGCCGCCCCTCGGCCCGGGCGCACTGGAGTTCGCCCCGAAGGCCTGACCCGGCCCCGTCGGACGGCTAGACGTCCAGCTGGTCGGCCACGGCGCGCAGCATGCCCGCGATCTTGCCGCCGTGCGCCTTGTCGGGGTAGCGGCCGCGCTCCAGCTGCTGCGTGACGTTCTCCAGGAGGGTCGTCAGGTCCTGGACGATCGAGGCCAGTTCGTCGGGCTTGCGGCGCTGGGCGGCCGCGACCGAGGGCGTCGGGTCGAGCAGGGTCACCGACAGCGCCTGGTCACCACGCTGGCCCGCGACGACGCCGAACTCCACACGCTGGCCCGGCTTGAGGGCCTCGACCCCGTCGGGGAGCACCGAGGAGTGGACGAAGACGTCTCCGCCGTCGTCGCGGGAGAGAAAGCCGAAGCCCTTCTCGCTGTTGAACCACTTGACCTTGCCGGTAGGCACGTCTGTCCTCGTCCTCGTGTCTCGTCGGAATTACGGAAACTTCAGCAATCAACAGAAAAACAGCTCTGGATAGCACTACAGCGGGCCGCAAGACCCGCCACCCCAAGGCTAATGGTCCCGCGCCCGGTGACAAGACGTCCCCGGGCCGTACCTCTGCGCGTCCGCTCCCGTCCCCGTCCATCCGGCCGTCACCCCACCGGTCAGGGATCTACCCTGGTCAGGTGAGCAACGAAACGCCCCGAGCCGGGGATCTGCTGGTACGCACCGGTGCCGTCGTGTTCCTCGTCGGCGCAGTGGCCACCCTGGCCACGGTGGCCCCGCTGTTCCTCGGCGCCGATCCGCTGCCGCCCGTCGCGTACTTCGTGTGCATGCTGATGGGCGCCGGCTTCCTGATCGCCGCGGCCGGAGTGCTGCGCTCGGTGGCCGAACAGCGGCGTCAGGCGCGCGAGGCCGCGTCGGGGACGGCACCCGCCCGGTAGCGGCGCAGCCAGGCGGGGAAGCCGGTGAGGTCCGGCAGGACCACGTCCGCGCCCTCCGCGCGCAGTTCGGCCGCGTCGCACGGCCCCGTGGCCACCGCCACCGACAGCGCACCGGCCGTCCGCGCACCGCGCACGTCGCCGACGTGGTCGCCCACGTAGACGCTCGCCCCGTGCTCGCGCAGGGCGGTCGCCTTGCCCTCCGCCCACAGGCCGGCGCACAGTTCGTCGGGCTCGATGCCCAGGTGCTCCAGGTGCAGGCGGGCGTTGGTCGCGTACTTGGCCGTGACGACGATCGCCCGCCCGCCCGACTCCTGCACCGCGGCGACGGACTCGCGGGCGCCCGGCAGCGCGGGCGAGGGCTCGATGCCGTGGGCGGGATAGGAGGACAGGTAGATCTCCTCGGCCTCCGGCACCTCGTCCGCGGGGAACCAGTTGGCCAGCTCCCAGGTCAGCGGCGGACCGATCCTGCTGACGACCAGGTCGACGTCGATGGACCGGCCGGTGGCCGCGGCCAGCGCCTCGTACGTGGCCCGGATGCCCGGGCGGGAGTCGACCAGGGTGAGGTCCAGGTCGAAGCCGACGGTGAACGGGGTTTCCGGCTGCGGGGTTTCGGGCTGCGGGGTCATGCTCCACATTGTGCTGCCGCCCCACTTGTCCCGGTCGTCGCAGTCGTCCCCGTCATCCTGCTCATCCCGGCCGCCTCGCCCGCCACAGCACGAACGCGGCCGAGGCCACCGCCGCCACCCGCACCACCACGGGCCACGTCGACGACAGGGCGCCCGCCATCGCCCCCTGCGGTATCGGTTCTCCCCACCGCCCGTCCATGCGGCCCCACAGCCACACCACGCCCCCGGCCACCACCAGCCCCGGCACCCCCATGACCGCCCACTTCGACTCGGTCTGGGTCAGCCGCCGCGTCACGTACGCCAGCCCCCACCCGGCAACCAGCACCAGCAGGTTCCCCAGCACCGCGCCGGCGACCAGCAGCACCGCGACCAGCACCAGCAGCGGGCTCATCGGCACCGTCCCGCCCGCGCCCCGGCCCCGGACCCGACCCCGGCGCCGACGCAGGCGGGCGAGGCCGCGGGCCGGGGTCTCCTCGGCCTCGACGGCCTCCCCCTGACCCGAAACCTGGCCCGGAACCTGGCCCGGAACCTGATCCTGCGGCTCCTTCTGCACGGGCTGCACAGGCACTGTCGCAGGCGCCCCGGGCGCGCCCGGCGGCTTGAGCATGTCCGGGATCTCGATCCCGCCCACGAAACCGTGCACCGCGTCCCCGGCCGTGAACGGACCCGGCTCCACCCGCCACCAGTCGGGGCTGCCGCCGGAACCCAGCTCCTCCTCCGTCGCCAGGTGCGGCGGCCGCGCCGCCCCCGGCGGCGTCCGCTGCGCCGGCACCTTCCCGGCCGTCTCCCCCGGCCGGCCCGCCGCCCCGGCGACCGCCTCCGACGGCGTCCCCAGCCCGTCGAGGATCCGCTGCACGGCGGCCGGCGTCTCCGCGCCCTCCACCGCCCTGCGCTGCTCGATCTCGGTGCGCAGCCGGGAGACCAGCCGCATCCGCTCGCCGGAGGTGAGCGACTTCCGCTGAGCCAGGTCCCCGACCCTGCTCAGGTAGTCGTACACAAGCTGATCACTCTCGATCCCCACCCGACCGACGGTACCGCCTCCCTCCCGCCCCCGGACCGGGAACGGACACCGCGCACCTCTCCCGGCGGAGCCGTTGCGCCGGGCACCGGAACGAAGCCACGGCGACCCGGTACCGTAAGCAGAATGACCACTTCGCGGGAGACCGGCGCCCCGCGCACCCTCGCCGAGGAACTGCGCACCCGTCCCGACGACGCCCTGGCCGCCCTCCTGCGCGCCCGGCCCGACCTGCTGAACCCGGTGCCCGGCGACCTCACCCAGCTCGCCACCCGCGCCGCCACCCGGGCCTCGGTCGTCCGCGCCCTGGACCGCCTGGACCGCTTCGCCCTCCAGGTCGCCGAGGCGCTCGCGGCGGCCCCGGACCCGTGCCCGTACCCGGTCCTGGAAAACCTGATGACCGGCGACGAGCCGGAAGACCCCCGCATCGCCGACGCCCTCCCCCGCGCCGTCGCCGCCCTGCGCGACCAGGCCCTCGTCTGGGGCGGCGAGGACCGGCTGCGCCTCGTCCGCACCGTCCGCGAACTGCTCGCGCCCAGCGCCTCGCGCCCCTCGCCCACCGGCCTGGGCCCCACCGTCGCCGAGGCCACCGCCGGGATGTCCCCCGGCAGGATGCAGCAGATCATCGCCACCGCGGGGCTGCCCGCCACCCACGACCCGGTGACCGCCGTCGCCGCCCTGACCGCCCTCTTCGAGGACCGCACGCGCATGGCGGAGCTCCTCGCCGCGGCCCCCGAGGAGGCCCGCGCCGTCCTCGGCAAGCTGCTGTGGGGCCCGCCCTACGGCACCGTCACCTCCGACCCCGCCCCGCACCTGCGCTGGCTGCTCGACCGCGGGCTGCTCCTGCCGACCGCACCCGGCAGCGTCGTCCTCCCCCGCGAGGCCGCCCTGCACCTGCGCGCCGGCCGCGCCCACCGCACCCCCGAACCCGCCGCCCCCGCGCTGGAACCCGTCACCGCCCACGCGGAACGGCTCGCCGACGCCACCGCCGCCGGGCAGGCGTTCACCGCCCTCGCCACCGTCGAGGAACTGCTGCAGACCTGGGAGACCGACGGCCCCCTCGTCCTGCGCGCGGGCGGCCTGAGCGTACGGGACCTCAAGCGCACCGCCACCGCCCTGGACACCACGGAGACCGCGGCCGCCTTCTGGACCGAACTCGCCCACGCCGCCGGACTGCTGGCCTCCGACGGCGACGTCGACGAGCGCTACGCCCCCACCCCCGCCTCCGACGACTGGCTCGCCCTGCCCGCCGAGCAGCGCTGGGCGCACCTGGCCGGCGCCTGGCTCGCCGCCACCCGCACCCCCGGCCTCGTCGGCGACAAGGACGCCAAGGGCCGCACCCTCGCCGCCCTCGGCCCGGACCTGGACCGCTCCCCCGCCCCCGAGGTGCGCCGCCGCGTCCTGGAGCTCCTCGCCTCGCTGCCCGCCGGGGCGTCCGTCTCCCCCGACGCCCTCCTCGCCCGGCTGCAGTGGGAACGCCCGCCGCGCACCGCCACCGACGACCTGCGCGCCCGGCTGGCCCAGTGGGCCCTGGACGAGGCCGAGCTGCTCGGCGTCACCGGCCGCGGCGCCCTCTCCGCCCACGGCCGCGCCCTCCTCGACGGCTCCGAGGCGACGGCCGCCCAGCGGCTCGCGCCGCTGCTCCCCGAACCGTTGGACCACGTCCTCCTCCAGGCCGACCTCACGGCCGTCGCCCCCGGCCCGCTCCGCCGGCCCCTCGCCCACATGCTGGGCGTCCTCGCCGACATCGAGTCCAAGGGCGGCGCCACCGTCTACCGCTTCACCCCGGAGTCGGTGCGCCGCGCCCTGGACGCGGGCCGGACCGCCGGGGACGTCCTCGCCTTCCTGCGCGAGCACTCGCGCACCCCCGTGCCGCAGCCCCTCGCCTACCTCGTCGAGGACGTGGCCCGCCGGCACGGCCGGCTCCGCGTCGGCGCGGCCTCCTCCTACCTGCGCTGCGACGACGAGGCCGTGCTCGCCGAACTCCTCGCCGACCGCCGCTCCGCCCCGCTGCGCCTGCGCCGCCTCGCCCCCACCGTGCTGGCCGCCCAGGCCGCGCCCGACGCCCTCCTGGAGGGCCTGCGCGCCATGGGCTACGCGCCCGCGGCGGAGTCCGCCGAGGGCGACGTGCTGATCACCCGCGCCGACGTCCACCGCACCCCGCCGCGCACCGCCCCGGCCCCCGTGCCCGAGGGCCCGCCGGTCCCCGACGCGACCCTCCTCGGCGCCGCCGTCCGCGCCATCCGCGCCGGGGACATGGCGGCCACCGCCGAACGCAAACCCCTCGCCGCCCCGGCCCCCGCGGACGGCGGCCTCCCCCGCACCACCTCCGCCGAGACCCTCGCCACCATGCAGGCCGCCGTCCTCACCGGCGCCGCCGTCTGGATCGGCTACGTCAACGCCGAGGGCGCCGCCAGCCAGCGCGTGATCGCCCCGGTCCGGGTGGAGGGCGGCTTCGTCACGGCGTACGACCACACGGCGGACGAGGTGCGGACGTATCCGCTGCACCGGATCACCGGCGTGGCCGAGCTGGCGGACGACCACGCGTAGTGCGGGCGTGCGGCCTGCACGGGCCGCACGCCGAACCGTCAGCGCCCCTGCCGGACCAGCGCCCCCGGATCCAGCTCGACCGGGAACGGCTTCTCGACCAGCGTCTTGCGCCCGGCCTCGGCCACGCCCCGCTCCGCGTAACGGCCGTTCTCCAGCTCGGAGACGATCAGCGCGGGCCGGGGCTCCAGCTCCAGCCGCCACAGGTGCTCGATACCCGCCTCCGCGTAGTACGGCGGCTTGAGCAGCCGGTCGGTACGGCGCCCGGACGACGACGGCGAGACGATCTCCACTACGAGCAGCACGGCCTCGGCATCAAAGGTGACCGGATCCTCGGCGGCAGCGGCGGCGTCCACCACGGCGATGTCCGGGATGAACAGCCCGTCGGGCAGCACCACGTTGACGGCCGTCAGCACCTCGACCGGAGCCCCCGCCGCCTCGGCGGCCGCGTCCAGCAGGTGCCGCAACCGAGATGACGCCCGCTGGTGCTTGGTCCCCGGAGCCGGTGACAGCAAGAGCGCTTCCCCCACCAGTTCACGACGTTGCCCGCGGTCCTCTCCCAGAGCCAGGACCTCCTCTATCGTCCAGGGCCCGTAGTGGGGATCGTGCGCAACGCTCATCACGCCACCTCCTTCGCAGAAGCTGTCGCCATCAGTGTGGCGCCCACCACCGACACCGGCCCGGGTTCTCCGCTCCCGTCCGCGATCTCGAACGCGCAGCAGCAGCGATGCGGCACACTTGAAGTTTGGCCGTCCGGAAAGGTGCTCCCGTGAATTCAGGCCCTCTGATCGTCCAGAGCGACAAGACCCTGCTGTTGGAGGTCGACCACGAGCAGGCCGAGGCCTGCCGCCGGGCCATCGCCTCCTTCGCGGAGCTGGAGCGTGCCCCCGAGCACATCCACACCTACCGGATCACCCCGCTCGGCCTGTGGAACGCCCGGGCCGCCGGGCACGACGCCGAACAGGTCGTCGACGCCCTCGTCACCCACTCCCGCTACCCCGTGCCGCACGCGCTGCTCGTCGACATCGCCGAGACCATGGACCGGTACGGGCGGCTGAGGCTGCTCAAGCACCCCACGCACGGGCTGGTGCTGGAGACGACCGACCGGCCGGTGCTGGAGGAGATCCTCCGCTCGAAGAAGATCCAGCCGCTCGTGGGCGCCCGCATCGACCCCGACACCGTCGCCGTGCACCCCTCCGAGCGCGGGCAGATCAAGCAGTCGCTGCTCAAGCTGGGCTGGCCCGCCGAGGACCTCGCCGGGTACGTGGACGGCGAGGCGCACCCCATCGAGCTGCGCGAGGACGGGTGGGCGCTGCGTCCCTACCAGCGGCAGGCCGTCGACGGGTTCTGGCACGGCGGGTCGGGTGTCGTCGTGCTCCCGTGCGGCGCAGGCAAGACGCTGGTCGGCGCGGGCGCCATGGCCGAGGCCAAGGCCACCACGCTGATCCTGGTCACCAACACCGTCTCCGCGCGGCAGTGGAAGCACGAGCTGGTGAAGCGGACGTCGCTGACCGAGGACGAGATCGGCGAGTACAGCGGGACGCGGAAGGAGATCCGCCCGGTCACCATCGCCACCTACCAGGTGCTGACCACCAAGCGGAAGGGGATCTATCCCCACCTGGAGCTGTTCGACTCCCGCGACTGGGGACTCGTCGTCTACGACGAGGTGCACCTGCTGCCCGCACCGGTCTTCAAGTTCACCGCCGACCTGCAGGCCCGGCGCCGGCTCGGGCTCACGGCCACGCTGGTGCGCGAGGACGGGCGCGAGTCGGACGTGTTCTCGCTCATCGGGCCGAAGCGGTTCGACGCTCCGTGGAAGGAGATCGAGGCCCAGGGGTACATCGCCCCCGCGGACTGTGTCGAGGTGCGCGTCAATCTGACGGACTCCGAGCGGCTCGCCTACGCGACCGCCGAGACCGAGGAGAAGTACCGCTTCTGTGCCACCACCGCGACCAAGCGCAAGGTCACCGAGGCGCTCGTGCGCCGGCACCGCGGTGAGCAGACCCTGGTCATCGGCCAGTACATCGACCAGCTGGACGAGCTGGGCGAGCACCTGGACGCCCCCGTGATCAAGGGCGAGACCAGCAACGCCCAGCGCGAGAAGCTCTTCGACGCCTTCCGGGAGGGCGAGTTGAGCGTGCTCGTCGTCTCCAAGGTCGCCAACTTCTCCATCGACCTGCCCGAGGCGACGGTCGCCATCCAGGTCTCGGGAACGTTCGGCTCCCGCCAGGAGGAGGCGCAGCGGCTCGGCCGCGTGCTGCGGCCGAAGGCGGACGGGCACGAGGCCCGCTTCTACTCGGTCGTCGCCCGCGACACCGTCGACCAGGACTTCGCGGCGCACCGCCAGCGGTTCCTGGCCGAGCAGGGGTACGCGTACCGGATCGTGGATGCGGATGCGCTGCTTGCGGAGGGGGCGGACGAGGAGATCGTCTGACGCCGTCCGGCGTCCTGCGTTCTGGCGTTCTGGCGTTCTGCCTCAGGCGCGGCGCTTGTCCGCGTACTGGCCGAGGACGGCTACGTCCACTGCCGCACCCGCGAACGCCTTGATCGCGCGGAGAGCGGTGGAGAACGCCGACGAGGCGCTCGGGGCCGGGGTCATGGATGCGGTGGTCATGTCCTCCATGGTTCCGCCCCGGCGGCCTCCTTACATCGGCCTGCCGGTGTAAACGCGGACGGGCCGGCCTCCGACCCCAGGCGCATGGCGTCCCCTACGCAAGGTGGAGGGCGCCCCTGAGGGGTTCCGGGGTTCGGTTCGCGTTCGGTTCGGGTGCGGTGCGAAATTCGTTCGCGCCCGGGTGGGCCGTTCACTAAAATCTCCCCCCTTTCCCTTGCCGTATGTACTGGAGGCCTCGCTGTGTCCGCACCGTCCGTCGATCCTCTGGAGCGCGAGCGGACCCATCTCGCCTCGTCCCGCTCGGCATTGCGGGCCATGCGGGCCGACGTCGAAGCGCTCGACATCAAGGACGTCACCGCGAACTGGGTCAACGCCGCCGTCCTTGAGCGCCAGATCGAGGACCGCATCACCGCGCTCGCCGACCTCGCCGACACGCCGCTGTTCTTCGGCCGCCTCGACTATCTGCACGCCCCCGGTGCGGACCGCGCCGAGGGCGCGGAAGGGGAGCAGTTCTACATCGGGCGGCGGCACGTGCACGACGCCGACGGCGACCCCATGGTCATCGACTGGCGCGCACCCGTGTCCCAGCCGTTCTACCGGGCCTCGAAGAAGGAGCCGATGGACGTGCGCCTGCGGCGCCGCTTCGGCTACACCGGCGGCGAGTTGACCGCCTACGAGGACGAGGACCTGACCGACGCGGCGGGGGACGGCAGCGCGAGCAAGCTGCTCCAGGCCGAGATCGAGCGGCCGCGCGTCGGCCCCATGCGCGACATCGTCGCCACCATCCAGCCCGAGCAGGACGAGATCGTGCGCGCCGGCATCGGCGGCACCGTGTGCGTGCAGGGCGCCCCCGGCACCGGGAAGACGGCCGTCGGGCTGCACCGGGTCGCCTATCTGTTGTACGCACATCGTGAGCGGCTGGCGCGGACCGGGACCCTGGTCATCGGGCCCAACCGGTCGTTCCTGCAGTACATCGAGCAAGTGCTCCCCGCCCTCGGCGAGTTGAACGTGGGACAGGCCACCGTTGACGACCTCGTCGGCGGGCGCGTCGAGGTGCGGGGCGTCGACTCCGCCGCGGCGCGCTCGTCAAGGGCGATGCGCGCATGGCGGAAGTTCTGCGGCGCGCCGTGCGGGCCGGGGTGACGATGCCCGTCGAGCCCGTCGTGGTCGTGCGCGGGTCGCGACGGTGGCGGGTCCCCGCCTACGAGGTCGAGGAGATGGTGCGGGAGCTCCTGGACCGCGACATCCGTTACGGCGCCGCGCGGGAGGCCCTGCCGCAGCGGATCGCCCACGCGGTGCTGCTGCGCATGGAGGCCGCGGGCGAGGCGCCCGACGACCGGGTGCAGGACGCGGTCGCGCGGAACGCGGCGGTCAAGGCCGCCGTCAAGGAGCTGTGGCCGGTGGTGGATCCGGCGAAGCTGGTGCTGCAGCTGCTGTCCGATGCGGGGTTCCTTGCGGAGCATGCGGAGGGCTTGCTGACGGAGGAGGAGCAGGCGCTTGTTCTTTGGGCCAAGCCCGCGCGGAGTGTGAAGACTGCCAAGTGGTCTGCCGCTGATGCCGTGTTGGTCGATGAGGCCGCTGATCTTGTGGCGCGGACGGCTTCGCTCGGGCACGTGGTGCTTGATGAGGCCCAGGATCTTTCGCCCATGCAGTACCGGGCCGTCGGGCGACGCTGCACGACCGGGTCCGCGACCGTGCTGGGGGACATCGCACAGGGGACTACGCCCTGGGCCACTCCTAGTTGGGGTGAGGCGCTGGTTCATCTGGGGAAGCCCGAAGCTGTTGTCGAGGAGTTGACGCAGGGGTTCCGGGTGCCTCGGGAGGTCATCGCGTACGCGTCGCGGCTGCTGCCGTCGATCGCGCCGGAGCTGTCGGAGGCGACGTCGGTGCGGGAGGCCGCGGGGGACTTCGCGGTGCGGGAGGTTCCGGCGGCGGAGCTGGACGCGGCGGTGGTGGCGGCGTGCGGGGCCGCGCTGCGGCGGGAGGGGTCGATCGGGCTGATTGCGGCGGATGCGCGGATCGCTGCGCTGGGGGTGTTGCTGGACGAGGCGGGGTTGGCCTACCTCGCCCCGGGTGAGGAGACGAGTGCTGAGGCGCGGCTGACGTTGGTGCCGGCGTCGCTGGCCAAGGGGCTGGAGTACGACTACGTGGTTCTGGACGAGCCTGCCGCGGTGGTGGCCGGTGAGCCGGATGAGCGGACCGGGCTGCGGCGGTTGTACGTCGCACTGACGCGTGCGGTCTCCGGGCTGACCGTGATCCACGCGGAACCGTTGCCGGTGGCGCTGGGTCGGGGGCGGGGCGGGAGCGGGGCGGACCCTTCCGGGGACTGAACTTTTTGTGACGGTCCGTTCCGCGTGAGGGTGCCCCGAACCATCGCCACAAAAAGTCTTTACGTCCCTCTCCAGGGTCCACCCCGCTCCCGCCCCGCCCCCTCACGTCCGTACGACGCCGACGGCAGCCCGCCCCCACGAGAAACCTCGCCCATGGCGTGTCCTTTACGGGTGGACGGGAGGGCGTACTCACGCGCCGGAGGCGCGTGCAACCACCCACCGGCGGTCAGCCGGAGACGGCCTCGCGCCAGACCCGCACCGCCCCCGCGTCCACGGGCGAAGCCCACCCGGCCGGGCGGGCCGCGCTGCCGATGTGGAAGGCGGCGACCCCCGCCGCCCTCAGCACGGGTACGTGCTTGAGCTTGAGGCCGCCCCCGGCCATGATCTGCGGTTCGTACCCCGGGTCGTTTCCGCGGGCCGCCTCCGCTACGAGCGTCGTCAGGCCGTCGTCCACACCCGACGCCGACCCGGCGGTCAGGTACGTGTCCAGCCCCGGCTGGTCGGCCAGCTGCTTGCGCACCGCGTCGCGGTCCGCCGCGCGGTCCACCGCCCGGTGGAACGTCCACCGGGCCCTCGGGCCGATCGCGTCCACCAGGGCGGCCACCGCCGCCAGGTCGGCCCGGCCGTCGTCCGTCAGGAAGCCGAGGACGAACTCCTCCGCCCCCTCGGCGCGCAGCGCCCGCGCGTCCGCGCAGAGCGCCTCCAGCGCCCCCGCGCCGCCGGCCGAGAAGCCGTCCGACGCGCGGAGCATCACCCTCACCGGGATGTCCACCGCGGCCCGTACGGCCGCGAACGTGGCCGGGGGCGGGGTCAGGCCGTCCGCAGCCATGTCGGTGACCAGTTCGAGGCGGTCCGCCCCGCCGGCCTGCGCCGCCACCGCGTCCCCGGCGTCGAGCGCGATCACCTCAAGAATTGGTCTAGACATGTACGCAAGCCTGCCACATTCGGCACGTGCACCGGAAGCAGGCCTCCCGCGTGGCCCACAATTGGCCCATGAGCGGCGAGCTGCGTGACCAGTGGGTGCAGACCGTGGACCGTGTGCGGGGTGGGGTCGGGCCCGACCCCGGGCCGTACGCCGACGATCTTCTCGCCCGTTGGGGCGAGCCACAGCGGCATTACCACACCGTCGCTCATCTCGACGCGGTGCTGCGGCACCTTGACGATCTCGCCGAGTACGCCGACGACATCGACACCGTCCGGCTCGCCGCCTGGTTCCACGACGTCGTCTACCGGCCCGACCGGTCCGAGAACGAAGAGCGCAGTGCACATCTTGCCGGGCTGGCGCTGGCCGAGTTGGGTGTTGACGATGCCCGTACGGCCGAAGTCGTGCGTCTTGTGCGGCTCACCGTCACGCACGATCCCGCCCCCGGCGACCGCAACGGCGAAGTGCTCTGCGATGCGGACCTGGCCGTGCTCGGCGGGCCGCCCTCCGCCTATGCCGCCTATGCCGCCGAGGTGCGGCAGGAGTACGGCTTCGTGCCGGATGCGGATTTCCGGGCGGGGCGTGCCGCCGTGCTCCGGGAGTTGCTGGATCTTCCCGTGCTCTTCCGCACCCCGCTCGGGCACGAGCGGTGGGAGCGGACCGCCCGGCACAATCTCCGCGGGGAGCTCGACCTGCTCACCCTGTGAGCGGCGGATGCTTGCGGCGCCTCAGGCCCGCTCCCGTCATCCTGCTCACCAGTTCCTTGCTGCTCACCTCGATCGCGCCCAGCCGCACCGCCTCCGGGTACGTCCCCTCCGGCACGTCGTAGTGATCGCCGTCGAACGCCCTCGGCGGCATCCCCAGGCGTGCCGCGAAGGCGTGCAGCTCCTCGAAGCTGACGTCGCTCACGAGGTGGGACCACATCCG
The DNA here is from genome assembly GCF_047456005.1 of Streptoverticillium reticulum. Lineage (NCBI taxonomy): Bacteria > Bacillati > Actinomycetota > Actinomycetes > Kitasatosporales > Streptomycetaceae > Streptomyces > Streptoverticillium reticulum. The sequence goes on from NZ_CP179755.1 coordinate 3,550,419, forward strand.
GCCGTGCCCCGGCCAGTTGGGCGGGTCGATGTACAGCACTACCGCCGCCGCACCGAGTTCAGCGATCCCACAGGGGCCACGAGCACCGCCTGCTTGGTGCACGCCCAGTGCGGGTCCGGGCCCAGCTCCGGCTCGACCTCCAGCGCGTGCAGGTCGCCCGACTCCGTGCACACCGGGCACAGCGGCCAGCGGCCGTACTTGTCCAGGAGTGCGTCCTGGACGTCCTGGGCCACGAGCCCGGGCAGGAACTCCGCGCCCTCCGGCCACTGCTCGACCCACCAGCGGCGCTGCGCCACCGCATCCTCCACGAGCGAGACGACGTCCGCCTCGGCCACGTCCCCCGCCGCCAGGTCCGCGAGGACGAGCGCCCGCGCCGTGTGCAGTGCCTGTTCGAGCTCCATGAGTGCCATTGTCCGGGAGCGGGAGGGTTGACTGCGCGCCGACTCGAAAATAGCTTTCGAAAAGTGGACCGGAATGTGAAGGAAACTGCCCCACGGACGCCTTCGCCCGGTGCTCTCGCGGCCAAGGTCCGGACCCTGATCCCCTCCATGACCCGCTCCATGCAGCGCGTGGCGGAGGCGCTGGCCGCCGATCCCGCGGCGGCCGCCGCCCTCACCGTCACCGGCCTGGCCGAGCGCACCGGCACCAGCGAGGCCACCGTCGTGCGCACCGCCCGGCTGCTCGGCTATCCCGGCTACCGTGACCTGCGGCTCGCCCTCGCCGCCCTGGCCGCCGATCAGGCCGCGGGCCGCGCCCCGGCCGTCACCGCCGACATCGCGGTGGACGACCCGATGGCGAGCGTCGTCGCCAAGCTCGCCCAGGAGGAGACCCGCTGCCTGGCCGACACCGCGGCCGGCCTGGACACCGCCCAGCTGGAGTCCGCGGTGGCCGCCCTCGCCGCCGCCCGCCGCATCGACGTGTACGGGATAGGCGCCTCCAACCTCGTCGGCCAGGACCTGGTGCAGAAACTGCTGCGCATCGGGCTGATCGCACACGCCCCCGCGGATCCCCATCTGGCCGTCACCAACGCCGTGCAGCTGCGCTCCGGCGACGTCGCCGTCGCGATCACCCACTCGGGCCGCACCACCGACGTGATCGAGCCGCTGCGGGTCGCCTTCGAGAACGGCGCCACCACCGTCGCCGTCACCGGCCGCCCGCAGGGCGAGATCGCCCAGTACGCCGATCACGTGCTCACCACGTCCTCCGCACGGGAGAGCGAGCTGCGCCCCGCGGCCATGTCGAGCCGCACCAGCCAGCTCCTCGTGGTGGACTGCCTGTTCATCGGCGTCGCCCAGCGCACGTACGACGCCGCGGCACCGGCCCTGTCCGCCTCGTACGAGGCCCTGGCCCACCGCCACTCCCCCCGGACCGTCCCCCGCTGACCATCGGAACCCCTGACAGGAACCCCCCAGGAAAAGAGCCTCCTCATCATGACGTCGCCCGCCGCTTCCGCCGCCCTGCGCGCCCAGCTGGCATCGCTCACGACCGAGGCGTTCCGCCCCGATCTCGCGGAGATCGACCGGCTGCCGACCGACGCCATCGCGAAGATCATGAACGCCGAGGACGCCGGCGTCGCGGCCGCCGTCGCCGAGCGGCTCCCGGAGATCGCCGCGGCCATCGACGCGACCGCCGCCCGGATGGCCCGCGGCGGACGGCTCGTCTACGCCGGCGCCGGCACGGCGGGCCGGCTCGGGGTGCTGGACGCCAGCGAGTGCCCGCCCACCTTCAACACCGACCCGGCCCGGGTCGTCGGCCTCGTCGCGGGCGGACCCGACGCCCTGGTGACGGCCGTCGAAGGAGCGGAGGACCGTGCGGAACTGGCGGCGGACGACCTGGACCGGCTCGGCATCGGCGCCGGCGACACCGTCGTCGGGATCTCCGCATCCGGCCGCACGCCCTACGCGGTCGGCGCCGTCGCCCACGCCCGCGCCGCCGGCGCGCTCACCATCGGGCTCTCCTGCAACGCCCGTTCCGCACTGGGCGCCGCCGCCGAGCATCCGATCGAGGTCGTCGTCGGGCCCGAACTCCTCACCGGCTCCACCCGGTTGAAGGCCGGCACGGCACAGAAGCTCGTCCTCAACATGCTCTCGACGATCACCATGATCCGCCTCGGCAAGACCTACGGAAACCTGATGGTCGACGTCCGCGCCTCCAACGAGAAGCTGCACGCCCGCTCGCGCCGCATCGTCGCGCTCGCCACGGGCGCCGCGGACGCGGAGATCGAGCAGGCCCTGCACGCGACGGACGGCGAGGTGAAGAACGCGATCCTCGTCCTCCTCGGCGGCGTCGACGGCCCCACGGCCGCCCGGCTGCTGCAGGAGTCGGACGGCCATCTGCGCGCGGCCCTGGACACGGCCCGGGGCTGACATGGACGCCACCGACCTCCTCCCTCTTCTCGGCGGGCCCGGCAACATCCGTTCCGTCGCCGCCTGCATGACCCGTCTGCGGGTCGAGCTGCACGACCGGACCTCGGTACGGGACGGTGAACTGCGCGCCTTGACAGGAGTTTTGGGGCTCGTCGAGGACGCCGACGCCCTCCAGGTCGTCCTGGGCCCGGGCACCGTGGCCCGGGTGACCGCGGAGCTGGAACGGCTGCTCGACCCCCTCGCCACCCGCGGCGCCGCCCTCAAGGCGGCTCAACAGGCCCGCAACGCCACGCCGTTCAAGACCTTCCTGCGCCGCATCGGCCAGATCTTCATCCCGCTCGTTCCCGCCCTCATCGGCTGCGGCCTGGTCGCCGGCCTGGCCGGGGTGCTGGCCGACCTGCACCTGCTGCCCACGCTCGTACCGGCCCTGTCGGCCGTCGCGGGCGGGTTCATGGCACTGCTTGCGGTCTTCGTCGGGCACGGCACGGCACGGGAGTTCGGCGGCACCCCCGTGCTGGGCGGGGCGGTGGCGGCCGTCGTCGTCCACCCGGGCGTGACGCACGTGCACGCCTTCGGCCTGACGCTCGCACCGGGCCAGGGCGGGGTCCTGGGTGCCATGGGCGCGGCGCTGCTGGCGGTGCGGGTGGAGAAGACGTGTCGCAGGGTGCTGCCCTCGGCGCTGGACGTGCTGCTCACCCCGGCGCTCACGGTCCTGCTGCCCGGGCTGGTGACGCTCTACGGGCTGATGTACGCGGCCGGTGAAGTCTCCGCCGCGATCGGCCGGTTCACGCACGTGCTGCTGGCGGACGGCGGCGCCGCGGCGGGCTTCGTGCTGGGCGGGCTGTTCCTGCCGCTGGTGATGCTGGGCCTGCACCAGGCGCTGATCCCGGTGCACACCACGCTGATCGCGGAGCAGGGCTCGACGGTCCTGCTGCCCCTCCTCGCCATGGCGGGCGCGGGCCAGGTCGGGGCGGCGCTCGCGCTCTACGTCCGGCTGGCGCGCAACGGCCGGGTGCGCAGCACCATCAGGTCGGCGCTGCCCGCGGGGCTCGTGGGCATCGGGGAGCCGCTGATCTACGGGGTGTCGCTGCCCCTGGGCCGCCCGTTCGTCACGGCCTGCGTGGGCGGCGCGTTCGGCGGCGGTTTCGTGGGCCTGCTCGGCCAGTTGGGCAGCACGGTCGGCGCAACGGCCATCGGCCCGTCCGGCTGGGCCCTGTTCCCCCTGCTGAAGGGCAGCCACGGCCCGGCCGAGGCAGTGGCGGTCTACGGCACGGGACTGCTGGTGGGGTACGCGACGGGTTTCGCGGCCACGTACGTCTTCGGCCTGAGCCGCGAGGCACTCGCGGAACTGAATACGCCGAGGGCGGCTCAGCCTCGGCCGGAACGCCCGAAGGCGGTACCCCCTGAGCAGGGGGTACCGCCTTCTGCTGGACTGTAGCTGCTCCCGGTCACCGGACGGAGTCCGGTGCAGCGTCCCGAAGCCTGTGAGGCCGGCTACGGCCGAACAGTGTCGAGGGCGCGTCAGGAGGATTCAGCTCAGAAGTCCATGTCACCGCCCGGCATGCCGCCCGGAGCGGCCGCAGCGGCCTTCTCCGGCTTGTCGGCGATGACGGCCTCGGTGGTGAGGAACAGCGCCGCGATGGAGGCGGCGTTCTGCAGCGCGGAGCGGGTGACCTTGGCCGGGTCGATGATGCCCTCGGCGATCATGTCCACGTACTCGCCGGTCGCGGCGTTCAGGCCGTGGCCGACGGCCAGGTTGCGGACCTTCTCCACGACGACGCCGCCCTCGAGACCACCGTTGACGGCGATCTGCTTCAGCGGGGCCTCCAGGGCCAGCTTGACGGCGTTGGCACCGGTGGCCTCGTCGCCCTCCAGGTCCAGCTTCTCGAAGACCGAGGAGGCCTGCAGCAGGGCCACGCCACCACCGGCGACGATGCCCTCCTCGACGGCGGCCTTCGCGTTGCGGACGGCGTCCTCGATGCGGTGCTTGCGCTCCTTGAGCTCCACCTCGGTGGCGGCACCGGCCTTGATGACGGCCACGCCGCCGGCCAGCTTCGCCAGGCGCTCCTGCAGCTTCTCGCGGTCGTAGTCGGAGTCGCTGTTCTCGATCTCGGCGCGGATCTGGTTGACGCGGCCCTGGACCTGGTCGCTGTCACCGGCACCGTCGACGATGGTCGTCTCGTCCTTGGTGATGACGACCTTGCGGGCGCGGCCGAGCAGGTCGAGACCGGCGTTCTCCAGCTTGAGGCCGACCTCCTCGGAGATGACCGTGCCACCGGTGAGGATGGCGATGTCGCCGAGCATGGCCTTGCGGCGGTCGCCGAAGCCCGGGGCCTTGACGGCGACGGACTTGAAGGTGCCGCGGATCTTGTTGACCACCAGGGTCGACAGGGCCTCGCCCTCGACGTCCTCGGCGATGATCAGCAGCGGCTTGCCCGACTGCATGACCTTCTCCAGCAGCGGGAGCAGGTCCTTGACCGAGGAGATCTTCGAGTTGACGATCAGGATGTACGGGTCCTCGAGGGAGGCCTCCATACGCTCCATGTCGGTGGCGAAGTACGCCGAGATGTAGCCCTTGTCGAAGCGCATGCCCTCGGTGAGCTCGAGCTCCAGACCGAAGGTCTGCGACTCCTCGACGGTGATGACGCCTTCCTTGCCGACCTTGTCCATGGCCTCGGCGATGAGCTCGCCGATCTGGGTGTCGGCGGCCGAGATGGAGGCGGTGGAGGCGATCTGCTCCTTGGTCTCCACCTCCTTGGCCTGGTCGAGCAGCGCACCGGAGACGGCCTCGACGGCCTTCTCGATGCCGCGCTTCAGGGCCATCGGGTTGGCACCGGCGGCCACGTTGCGCAGACCCTCGCGGACGAGCGCCTGGGCGAGGACGGTCGCGGTCGTCGTGCCGTCACCGGCGACGTCGTCCGTCTTCTTCGCGACCTCCTTGACCAGCTCGGCGCCGATCTTCTCGTACGGGTCCTCGAGCTCGATCTCCTTGGCGATGGAGACACCATCGTTGGTGATCGTGGGGGCGCCCCACTTCTTCTCGAGGACGACGTTGCGGCCCTTGGGGCCGAGGGTGACCTTGACGGCGTCGGCGAGCTGGTTCATCCCGCGCTCGAGACCGCGCCGTGCCTCCTCGTCGAACGCGATGATCTTGGCCATGTGAAGTGGTCCTCCCAGGACGGGGTGGATTGCTCCGGACCGCACAGGCGCCCGCGACGGACGGCCTGCGTGCCTCACGGTTCCTTGCCCCGCTTGGCCCGCGGACCTCACCGACGGTCCAAATCTGTCACTCTCACCCGGAGAGTGCTAGCCCAATGATTAGCACTCGACCCCCGAGAGTGCAAGGTCGCCCCGAAGGGGTGTCAGTGAGGGGTGGTGGTCGGGTGACGGGAGGGCGCAGGCGTGTATGACCGCTACCCACACGCACGAGCGCGCATGCACGAGGGGGCCCGCACTCCGGAGAGTGCGGACCCCCTCGGCAAGCCGATTGAGCCGGGTGACCGACGCGCGACCGTCAGGCCGTCACCTTGACCATGTCCGCCTGCGGACCCTTCTGGCCCTGCGAGATCTCGAACTCGACCCGCTGACCCTCCTCGAGGGTGCGGTAACCGTCCATCTGGATCGCGCTGTAGTGGACGAATACATCCGCACCACCGTCGACCGCGATGAAGCCGTACCCCTTCTCCGCGTTGAACCACTTGACGGTGCCCTGAGCCATGCCTAACTCCCCTATTACTGGCCCTTGCACAGGACCGCACTTCGCGGGCCCGGGTCAGACCTCACCCCCTGACAGGTGGGGGTGTGCGCCGGAACGCGTCGACCGCGGCTGAATGTATCTGCACGGATGCCGTCTGCAACAGGTCACTCGGACGAGAATTCCGGGCGTGGCCGATCGGAAATAACCGCTGAATCGCGGGGATTATCGGGCAAGCCGGGCCGGGCAAAACCCAACCAACCCGACAATTCGTGCACGCGTTTCGCGCACAACTTGACGGGTTCTCATATGCGTTCGGCAGTGACACCGGAGGGGGAACGCCTCAACTCTATCGCGCTTCAACAGACGGAATCGCCCCGTCCGTTTTACGGGCGGAGCGATTCCGGGGCATTGCGCAGCAACCCTGTGTAAAGGTCAGCCCCCCGCAACGGCGGGAATCACGGAGACGGCGGAGCCGTCCGGGGTGGGCGTTTCGAGCCCCTGCTCGAAGCGGACGTCGTCGTCGTTGACATAGACGTTGACGAACCGGCGCAGCCGGCCGCTGTCGTCGAGCACACGGGCGGCGATACCGGTGTGCCGCGCTTCGAGGTCGGCAATGACCTCGGCAAGGGTGGCCCCGGCGGCTTCCACTTCGGCCTGGCCGGAGGTGTAGGTGCGCAGGATGGTGGGGATGCGGACGGTGACGGACATGGGAGTACGCCTTTCTCGCTGGGGTTCGGGGTAATCGGGTGGGAGGGCGCCCCGTCAGAGGCCCGCAGCGCGGAACGCGTCCAGGCTCGGCCGGATCACGGCCGTCGGACCGGCCGCCACCGCATCCAGCGTCTTCAGCCCGTCCCCCGTGTTGAGGACGACCGTCGTGAGGTCGGGATCCAGCTGCCCGTTCTCGATCAGCTTCCGGGTCACCCCGACCGTCACCCCGCCCGCCGTCTCCGCGAAGATCCCCTCCGTCCGTGCCAACAGCCGGATCGCGTCGACCACTTCCCCGTCGGTCACGTCCTCGACGGCCCCGCCCGTCCGCCGGGCGATGTCCAGCACGTACGGCCCGTCCGCCGGGTTCCCGATCGCGAGCGACTTCGCGATCGTGTCCGGCTTCACCGGCCGCACCACGTCGTGGCCGCCCTTGAAGGCCTGCGAGACCGGTGAGCACCCGGCCGCCTGGGCGCCGAAGATCCGGTAGGGCCGGTCCTCGACGAGGCCCAGGGCGATGAGCTCCTTCAGCCCCTTGTCGATCTTCGTCAGCTGCGAGCCGGACGCGACCGGCACCACGATCTGGTCCGGCACCCGCCACCCCAGCTGCTCGCAGATCTCGTAGGCGAGGGTCTTCGAGCCCTCCCCGTAGTACGGGCGCAGGTTGACGTTGACGAAGCCCCAGCCCTCGCCGATCGGGTCGCCGATCAGCTCGGAGCAGAAGCGGTTCACGTCGTCGTAGGTGCCCTCGATGCCGACGAGGTCGCCGCCGTAGACCGCGGCCATGACGACCTTGCCGGCCTCCAGGTCGTGCGGGATGAACACGCAGGAGCGGAAGCCCGCGCGGGCCGCCGCGGCGCCCACCGCGCCGGCCAGGTTGCCGGTGGACGAGCACGAGAGCGTCGTGAAGCCGAACGCCCGCGCCGCCTCGACGGCGATCGCGACGACGCGGTCCTTGAAGGAGTGCGTCGGGTTGCCGGAGTCGTCCTTGACGAACAGGCCGCCGGTCACGCCCAGTTCGCGTGCGAGGTTGTCCGCCTGGACGAGCCGGGTGAAGCCGGGGCCCAGGTTCGGGCTGTCCGCCACGTCCTCGGGTACGGGAAGCAGCGGGGCGTAGCGCCAGATGTTCGGCGGGCCGGCCTCGATCCGGCGGCGCAGCGCCTCGGGGTCGTCGGCCGCGAGGTCGTAGGCCACTTCGAGCGGGCCGAAGCACACGGCACAGGCGAAGACGGGACCGAGCGGGACGCGCTCGCCGCACTCTCGGCAGGACAGTGCGACGGCGGGACCGAACACCGGACGGGTGGTAGCACTTTCAACGGCTTGCACAGCCATGGAGGCGAGGCCCTTTCTCCTCATCTTCCCCGCGGCGAACCTCGCCACGAGACGGAATTGGCACCTTCCCCGCCGGGAGCCTCGCTGCATGAGCAAGACCGGCTGGAGGGTTGCCGGGGCTTCAACGGGCCGTGTCCCTCTGCCCCTCTGGATGAGCGGTATGGCGCTGGGCATGGCCCAGGCATTTGTGCGCGGGGCGACCCCGACATGCGAGGGCCGTTCGCGTTGTTCAAGACTGTAACGGAAGGGGCGGGGCCGTGAGAGGGCCGTCCGAACCGCGAGATGCATCACATCTCGCGCACGACGCACCGGACACACAAGGAGTCGTACACGTGCTGGAAGAGGTGGAGCGCTGGCTGGACCGCCGCTCCTGGACCGCAGCAGACCGTCCGCTCGACCAGCTGCTCGCCGCCAAACGCGAGACCGGGACCACGGTCAGCGTGGTGCTGCCGGCGCTGAACGAGGAGGCGACGGTCGGCGCCATCGTCACCGCGATCCGTGCGGAGCTGATGACGGAGGCGGTGCCCCTGGTCGACGAGCTCGTGGTGCTCGACTCGGGCTCCACGGACCGCACCGGCGAGGTGGCGGCCGCGGCCGGGGCCCGGGTGGTGCACCGCGACACGGTGCTGCCGCGGCTGCCCGCGCTGCCCGGCAAGGGCGAGGTGCTGTGGCGGTCGCTGCTCGTCACCAGCGGCGACGTGGTCTGCTTCGTGGACGCCGACCTGCGGGACTTCTCCGCCTCGTTCGTGTCCGGGATCGTGGGCCCGCTGCTGACCGACCCGGACGTGCAGTTCGTCAAGGCGATGTACGACCGCCCGCTCGGCACTGAGTTTGATTCGCCCGCCCCCGGCGGGACGCCGGGCCTCGGCGGCCGGGTGACCGAGCTGGTGGCCCGCCCGCTGCTGAACCTGCACTGGCCGCAGCTGGCCGGGGTCGTCCAGCCCCTGGGCGGCGAGTACGCGGCGCGCCGCTCGCTGCTGGAGCGGCTGCCGTTCCCCGTCGGCTACGGCGTGGAGCTGGGCCTGCTGGTGGACGCGCTGCACACCGTGGGCCTGGACGCGCTGGCCCAGGTGGACGTGGGCGTACGCAAGCACCGCCACCAGGACGAGCAGGCCCTGGGCCGGATGGCCGCCGCGATCTACCGCACCGCCCAGCTGCGGCTGGCCCGCGGCCACCTGGTGCGGCCCGCGCTCACCCAGTTCGAGCGCACCGCGGACGGCTTCGTCCCCAGGACGTTCCCGGTGGACACGGAGGAGCGGCCTCCCATGGCGGAGATACCGGAGTACGTACGGCGGCGGGCCGCTTAGGGCGTACGTTTGAGCGGTTCGCCGGACGGCAAGGCTGCGGTCATGGTCGCTGAGCACATGCACTTGCACATGCCGCCCGCGCAGATCGTGGTCGCCTCCAACCGCGGCCCGGTCTCCTACGCGCTGCAGGCGGACGGCTCGCTGGCCGCGGGCCGGGGCGGCGGCGGCCTCGTCTCGGGCCTGAGCGCGATCGGGCAGCAGGGGGACGGCGACGGCGGGGCCGTCTGGGTGTGCGCGGCGCTCGGCGAGGGCGACCGGGAGGCGGTGCGCCGCGCGGGCCGAAGACTCGACCCGGGCGACACCGGGGGCCACCCGGTGCGGATGCTGGACATCCCGCCGGGCACCTTCGCCGCCGCGTACAACGGCGTGGCCAACTCGGTGCTGTGGTTCGTCCACCACCTGCTCTACCAGACGCCGCTGGAGCCCGTCTTCGACCTGGAGTTCCGCTCCCAGTGGGCGGCCTACGAGACGTACAACGCGGCCTTCGCCGACGCCCTCGCCGAGGAGGCGGCGGACGGCGCCTGCGTGCTCGTCCAGGACTACCACCTGACCCTGGTCCCCGGGATGCTCCGCGACCGGCGACCCGACCTGCGCATCGGCCACTTCTCGCACACGCCGTGGGCCCCGCCGGACTACTACCGGCTGCTGCCGGACGACGTGGCCGAGCAGGTCCTGCGCGGCATCCTCGGCGGCGACCGCGCCGCCTTCCTCACCGCCCGCTGGGCCGAGGCCTTCGCCGCGTGCTGCGCGGCCGTGCTCGGCGCGGAGGTGCTGAGATCGGCGGAGGGCACGGCCACGGCGGTGCGCTTCGAGGGCCGTACGACCCGGCTGGGGGTGCACGGCCTGGGCGCGGACGCGGACTTCCTGCGCGAGCGCGCGCACCGCCCGGACGTCGAGGAGCGGATGGCGGCCCTGCGCGAGCAGATCGGCCCCGGCCGCAAGACGATCGTGCGCGTCGACCGCACGGAGCTGTCCAAGAACATCGTCCGCGGCCTGCGCGCCTACCGCCGCCTGCTGGAGGAGCGCCCGCAGTGGCGCGGCCGGGTGGTCCACATCGCCTTCGCCTACCCCTCCCGCCAGGACCTGGCGGTCTACCGCGACTACACGGCCGAGGTCGAACGCGTCGCGCGCGAGATCAACTCGGCCTTCGGGAAGGAGGACTGGCAGCCGGTGGCCCTCCATGTGAAGGACGACTTCGCCCGGTCGCTGGCCGCGTACCGCCTGGCGGACGTGGCCCTGGTGAACCCCATCCGCGACGGCATGAACCTGGTCGCGAAGGAGGTCCCGGTGGTCTCCGAGCACGGCTGCGCCCTGGTCCTCTCCCGCGAGGCGGGCGCGGCGGCCGAGCTGGGCGACGAGGCGCTGCTGGTGAACCCGTACGACGTGGAGGCGACGGCGCGGGCCCTGCACGAGGCCCTGCTGATGGACACGGGCGAGCGCGCGGAACGCACGAAGCGCTTGGCAGCGGCGGCCACGGCGTTGCCGCCGGCACGGTGGTTCATGGACCAGTTGAGGGCGTTGCAAGCCCCGTAAGGGGCGCTGGGGGCACCTCCCAGCGGTAGCTGGGGGAGGAACTGCGCGAGCAACCACGACGCACCCGCACCCGAAGAACCACGCACGCCGGGGCACGCCCGCGCACCGCAACCCCCGGTGTGCCCCCCGCAGGGGCCAGGGTAGACATGCACCCATGTCAATCGCCCCACGCTGGGCCGCACTTGCCGCGGCCGCCGCAGCCCTGGTCCTCACGGCCACCGGCTGCTCGTCCTCCGACTCCAAGAAGTCCGACGCCAAGGGTTCGCCCTCCGCCCCGGCGGAATCCGGCAGCAGCGGCTCCGCAGCCCCCGGCTCCGCAGCCCCCGGAGGGACGGCCGCCATCCCCACCGGCGCCGGCCCCCAGACCTCGTACACCGTCCAGAAGCAGCCCGCCCCCGGCACCTGTCACTACCAGTACACCGCCGACAAGCAGCCGCTCCCCGACCCCAAGTGCACGCCGGGCGCGACCAATCCGAAGGTCACCCAGGCGACCCTCAAGGAGACGATCTGCAAGAGCGGTTACACCGCGACGATCCGGCCTCCGGTGAGCGTCACCGGCAAGGAGAAGACGGCCAACGCCGAGTCGTACGGCTACAAGGGCTCGCCGCGCGACTCCGAGTACGACCACCTCATCAGCCTCCAGCTCGGCGGCGACCCCAACGACCCGCGCAACCTGTGGGTCGAGCCGCCGTCCCCGGGACACAAGGACGGCGCGGGCCCGAACAACCCCAAGGACGTGGTCGAGACCAAGCTCAAGACCGCGATCTGCTCGGGCAAGACGGACCTGGTGAAGGCCCAGCAGGCCATAGCGCACGACTGGACGACGGCGCTGAACACCCTCGGCATCAAGGACGACGGCAAGTCGCCCGCGAAGGGCGCGAAGGAGACCAAGGACGCGGACGGCGGCGAGTAGCCGGTCAGGACCCCAGCCGCTCCGCGAGCGCCGTCAGCAGTTCCACGACCCCGCCGGGCCCGTCGACCACCAGGTCGGCGCGCCCGGCGAGTTCCGTGACCTCGCTGCTCCCGCTGCACACGAGCGTCCCCGGCACCCCTTCCGCCCGCAGCTTCTCGACGGCTGCGAAGGCGGCGAGGTCGCCGAGGTCGTCGCCGGCGTAGAGCACGGACCCGGCGCCCGTCTCGCGGACGTAGTCGGCGAGGGCGACGCCCTTGTCCACGCCGGGCGGGCGGAGTTCCAGCACCAGGCGGCCCGGTTCGACGATCAGGCCGTGCCGCTCGGCCAGTTCGGCGAGCGGGGCGCGCAGCGCCTCGAAGGCGGCCTGCGGGTCGGGGGCGCGGCGGGTGTGGACGGCGACGGCGCGGCCGCCCTTGTTCTCGATGTGCGCCGTCTCGATCCAGGTGCCCCGCCAGGCGCCGGAGCGGTCGAGCACCCCGGGGAGCTCGGCCTGGACGGCCGCGACGCCGGGGTGCGGGGCGGGGGCGTGCACGGTGCCGGTCACGGCGTCCCAGCGCTCGGCGCCGTAGTGGCCGAGGACGACGAGGTGGTCCAGGCCGGGGACGCCGGCGAAGCCGCCGTAGCGGACGGCGACCCCGGCCGGGCGCCCGGTGATCACGGCGACCGAGCCCAGGTGCGGGGCGAGCCGGGCGAGGGCCGGCACGGCCCCGGGGTGGGCGCGGGCCCGTTCGGGGTCCGGCACGATCGGTGCGAGCGTGCCGTCGAAGTCGAGCGCGACGACCGCCCGTTCGGGCCGTGCCAGCAGTGCGGCCAGGCCGTCGCGGCCGGCGGACGTCACAGGATCCGGGAAGGGATGGCTGCCCATACGGCCGACCCTACCGGTGCGCCCGCCTCCGGGGAGGGCCGTTGACGCGCCTCGTGCGCGCGGTTCAGCGCCGCTCGCGCCGGGCGTCCCGCAGCCGTCGCAGGCGGTTGACGGTCACCGGGTCGTGCGCGAGCGCCCGCGGATCGTCGATGAGGGCGTTGACCAGCTGGTAGTAGCGGGCCGGGGTGATCCCCAGCCGCTCCCGCACGGCACGCTCCTTGGCACCCGGGCCGGCCCAGGCGGCCCGCTCGATGGCGAGCACGGCCCGGTCCTGCTCGGAGAGCCCCTGCGCTTCGTCCACGGTCTCCAACCTAGCCGTCCTAGCCGTCCGCGTTCTCCGTGGCGTCCGCCAGACGCTGGATCTCGGACAGGACCGAGGCCGGGTCGCCGCCCTTGCGGACGACCGCGCCGATCTTCTCCTTGATCGCCACGCTCACCTTGGCCCAGGAGACCTTGTCGGCGGGGTAGAACGAGGCGTCCTGGAGCTGCTCCAGGAACGGCCAGAGCTCGCCGTGCGCACGGTCCTCGTGCATCGCGTTGGACGCGGCGGTGGTCACCGGCAGCAGGTTGTACTGGCCGGTGAAGGACAGCACGTTGTCGCGTGCGTAGACGAAGTCGAGGAAGGGACCGATGCGGTCACGGTTGTTGTTCGCCTTGAACGCCATCATCCAGTCGGCGACGCCCATGGTGGAGCGGGCCTTGCCCTTGATGCCCGGCAGCGGCGTCATGTCGAAGTCGAGGCCCTTGGCCTTGGCCTGCTGGATCAGCGTGGGGTGGCCGTTGAGCATGCCGACGTCGCCGGCCCCGAAGGCGTCGAAGAGGTCCTGCCGGTTGGTGCGCCCGGGGTCGTTCGGACCGACGAGGTCCTTGCCGACGAGCTCGTCGCGCAGCCACTCGAAGGCCTTGACGTTCTCGGCGGAGTCGATCGTGTAGGAACCGTTCTTGTCGGTGTAACCGCCGCCGCCCGCGAGCATCCACATCATGGTCTCGGCCGGGGCCTCCTCGGGGCCGAGGGGCAGACCGTAAGGGATCTTCACGCCCGCGGCCTTGAGCTTGATCGCAGCGGCCTGCAGCTCGTCCCAGCTCTCGGGGGCCTTGGTGACACCGGCCTTGGCGAAGAGCTTCTTGTTGAAGAAGAGCAGGCGCGAACTGGCGACGAACGGCAGTCCGTACTGCACCCGGTGCACCTCGCCCGCGGCGGAGATCGAGGAGATGAAGTCCGCCTGCGTGGGTATGGAGAGCAGCTGGTCGGCCGGGTAGAGCTTGCCCGCGGCGGCGAAGTCGGCGTAGGCGCCGATCTGCGCGATGTCGGGCGCCTTGCCGGCCGCGACCATGTCGGCGACCTTCTTGTCGACCTCGGTCCAGCTGTAGACCTCGACGTCGATCTTGATGCCCTTGTTCTTCGACTCGTAGTCGCGAGCGAGGGAATCCCAGTACTTCTTGGAGCTGTTGTCCTTTTTGTCGCCGTAGTCCGCTGCGACGAGCTTGAGGTGTTTGTCCCCGCCGGGGCCCGAGCTGCCGCACGCCGTCAGCGTGGGCGCCAGCGCCGCTGTGGCGGCACCCGCCGCCGTCAGACCCAAGAACCGCCGCCGCTGCACTACTGCTTCCCACCTTTGTGTGGATGGTGTGTGTTCGATGGAGACCGCGAGTCTCTCCCGCTCGCCACCTTACGGTCTAGCTCGACGGGGTCTCGCTTCGGTATCGCCCTTCCGCGAGGATCGCATCCTGATCAACCCCGCGATCACACCCCGCAAGGAGGAGCAGCACATGGCGCCGTCCTCTTCTACTCCCGCCTCCCGTACGGCCGTTGAGCTGGCAACACAGCCGGACTGCTGGCGCAGGGCCGCGGCACGGCCCGCCTTTTCGCCGGCTCCCGGCGAACGGATCGCCGTGACCGGATGCGGCACTTCGTGGTTCATGGCACAGGCGTACGCGGCTCTGCGGGAGTCCTCCGGACAGGGCGAGACGGATGCGTTCGCGTCGTCGGAGTTCCCGGCCGGGCGACGGTACGACCGTCTTGTCGGAATCACCCGTTCCGGGACGACGACGGAAGTGCTGCGCGCACTGGACGCGGTACGCGGCCGGATACCCACGGTGGCGATCACGGCGGACGCGGCGACGCCGGTGCGCGACGCCGCGGACGAGGTCGTGGTCCTGGACTGGGCGGACGAGCAGTCCGTCGTCCAGACCCGCTTCGCGACGACGGCCCTGGCGTATCTGCGCGCGGGTCTCGGGGAGGACATGACCGCCGCCGCGGCCGACGCGGAGACGGCGGTGGCCTCGGCGTTGCCCGCGGCGGCCCTGGAGGCCGAGCAGTGGACGTTCCTGGGAACGGGCTGGACGTACGGCCTGGCGCAGGAGGCGGCGCTGAAGATGCGGGAGGCGGCGGGGGCGTGGACGGAGGCGTACCCGGCGATGGAGTACCGCCACGGACCGATCGCCGTCGCCCGGCCGGGACGGGTGGTGTGGGCGTTCGGACCGCTGCCGGCCGGTCTGGCGGAGGACGTCACGGCAACCGGGGCCACGCTGGTCACCGCCGGGGGCGGTGACCCGATGGCGGACCTGGTCCGCGTCCACCGGCTCGCGGTGGCGGTGGCGGAGCGGCGCGGCTTGTCGCCGGACGCGCCGCGGAACCTGACGCGGAGCGTGATCCTGGCGCCGTGAGCCAGGGCGCCCCGTCAGGGGCGCGGGGAACTGCGCGAGCAACCACTACGCGCCCGCAGTCGACGTCCCCGGGGCTGCGCCCCGGACCCCCAGGGGTGGTGCGTCGACTGCAGGTCGGTGGGGGCTGGTCGCGCAGTTCCCCGCGCCCCTTACGGGGCGCACCGGCACCGGCCTGGCGCCGGGCAAACGGGCGGGTGGGCGGGCACAAACCGTGCCGCCACGACCGAGTGGACTAGACCTTTCACCCCCCGCCGCGCGAAACTGTCCCCGTGAAACACGTCATCGCGCTCGACGTGGGCGGCACCGCCATCAAGGCGGCCCTCGTCGGAGCGGACCACGCCCTGCTGCACGAGACCCGGCGGCCCACCGGCCGCGACCAGGGGCCCGACGCAGTCGTGACCGGCATCCTCGACCTCGCGGCAGAGCTCCGCGACCTCGGCGAGCGCCGCTACGGCAAGCCGGCGGCAGCGACCGGCATAGCGGTGCCCGGCATCGTCGACACCGCCACCGGCACTGCGGTGTACGCCGCCAACCTCGGCTGGCGCGACGTCCCGCTGCGCACCCTCCTCGCCGACCGCGTCGGCGGCCCGGTGGCCCTGGGGCACGACGTGCGCACCGGAGGCCTCGCCGAGGGCCGCATCGGCGCCGGCCGCGGCACCGACCGCTTCCTGTTCGTCCCGCTCGGCACCGGCATCGCCGGAGCCATCGGCATCGACGGCCGCGTCGAGGAGGGCGCCAACGGCTGCGCGGGCGAGATCGGCCACGTCGCCGTCCGCCCCGGCCCCGGCGGCGAGCCGTGCGGCTGCGGCGCGCGCGGCTGCCTGGAGACCGTCGCCTCGGCGAGCGCCGTCAGCCGCGCCTGGGCCCGCGTCGGCGGCGACCCACAGGCCGACGCCGCGGACTGCGCGAAGGCCGTCGCCGCGGGCGACCCCCGCGCGGCGGCGGTCTGGGCCGAGGCCGTGAACGCCCTCGCGGACGGCCTCGTCATGGCCGTCACCCTGCTGGACCCCGGCACCCTGATCATCGGCGGCGGGCTGGCCGAGGCCGGGGAGACGCTGTTCGCACCCCTGCGTGCGGCGGTCGCGGAGCGCCTCACGTTCCAGAAGCTCCCCCGCATCGTTCCGGCGGCCCTCGGGGACACCGCCGGCTGCCTGGGCGCGGGCCTGCTCGCCTGGGACCTCATCACTCAGCACGCCATGGACGCCACGGAGGTATCCGCCTGATGGCCGAACGCACAGTTCTCACAGGAGCCAGGCTGGTCCTGCCCACGGGCGTGGCGGAGCAGACGGCCCTCGCGGTCGAGGGCGACCGCATCGCGGAGATCGCCCCGCGGGCCACGGGCGACCGGACCCTCGACCTGTCCGGGCACTGGATCGTCCCCGGCTTCGTGGACCTCCACGTCCACGGCGGCGGCGGCGCGTCCTTCTCCGCGGGCAGCGCCGAGGAGGCGCTCACCGCGATCCGCACGCACCGCGCGCACGGCACGACCACGATGGTCGCGTCGACCGTGACCGGCGACCTGGACGACCTGGCCCGGCAGGCCGCGGTCCTCTCCGAGCTCACCGAGCAGGGCGACCTGGCGGGCATCCACTTCGAGGGCCCGTTCATCTCCCCGCACCGCTGCGGCGCGCACCAGCCGGAGCTGCTGCGCGATCCCGACCCGACGGACGTGCGCAAGCTCGTCGACGCGGCGCGCGGCGCGGCCCGGATGATGACGCTCGCGCCCGAACTGCCGGGCGGCCTGGACTCCGTCCGGCTGCTCGCCGACCAGGGCGTGATCGCGGCCGTCGGCCACACGGACTCCACGTACGAGGCGACGCTGGAGGCGATCGACGCGGGCGCGACCGTCGCCACGCACCTCTTCAACGCGATGCCCTCGCTGCTGCACCGAGCGCCCGGCCCGATCGCCGCGCTGCTGGAGGACGAGCGGGTCACCGTCGAGCTGATCAACGACGGTACGCACCTGCATCCGTCCGTCCTGGAGCTGGCGTTCGCCCGGGCGGGCGCGGAGCGGGTCGCGTTCATCACGGACGCGATGGGCGCGGCGGGCATGAACGACGGCATGTACCCGCTCGGCCCGATGCGCGTCGAGGTCAAGGACGGCGTGGCCCGGATCGCCGACGGCCCGACGGCGGGCTCGATCGCGGGCTCGACGCTGACGCTGGACACCGCGTTCCGGCGCGCGGTGACGATCGACCGGCTCCCGGTCGAGGCCGCGGTGCAGGCCCTGTCGGCAAACCCCGCCCGTCTGCTGGGCGTTGCCGACCGGGTCGGCTCGCTGGAGCCGGGCAAGGACGCGGACCTGGTCGTGTTCGACGATGCGTACGAGCTCGTGGGCGTGATGCGCAAGGGCACTTGGGTGGTCACTCCCGAAGTGCGCTGATTGTCACCCCACTTCGACAGCGGCGACGGGCCCGGGGGACTGGGCCTGCCGCCGCTGTTTTGGCATGATCGCTCGCGCGATGTCGCACTGTTGCGAGAGAGAGGCGCCGATGATCCTCACGGTCACGCTCAACGCCGCGCTCGACCTGACCTACCGGGTCCCGCGCCTGCTCCCGCACACCGAACACCGCGTCACCCGGGCCGTCGAACGGCCCGGCGGCAAGGGCCTGAACGTCGCGCGCGTGCTGGCCGCGCTCGGCCACGACACGGTGGCGACCGGCTTCGTGGGCGGCGCGACGGGCGAGACCCTGCAGCGCCTCCTCGCGGAGAGCGCGCCCGGCGTGACCGACGCCCTCGCCTCCATATCCGGGACGACCCGGCGCACGGTCGCCGTCGTCGACGAGTCGACCGGCGACACGACACAGCTCAACGAGGCGGGCCCGCAGGTCACTCAGGAGGAGTGGGCCGCGTTCGAGGAGCGCTACGTACGCCTGCTGGCCGATGCGGAGGCGGTCGCGCTGTGCGGCAGCCTGCCGCCCGGAGTGCCGGTGGGGGCGTACGCGCACCTGGTGCGGCAGGCGCGGGCGCACCAGGTGCCGGTGGTGCTGGACACCAGCGGCGAACCGCTCCGCCGCGGCATCGCCGCCCGCCCCGACGTGGTCAAGCCGAACGCGGCCGAACTGGCCGCGCTGACCGGCTCGACGGCCCCCCTGGAGGCGGCCCGCGACGCCCGCCGCCGCGGCGCCCACGCGGTGGCCGCTTCGCTGGGGTCCGACGGCATGGTGGCCGTCACCCCCGACGGCACGTGGCGCGCGACCCCGCCGCGCCCCGTCCGCGGCAACCCGACGGGCGCGGGCGACGCGACGGTCGCCGGGCTCCTCTCGGCCTGGCACCTCCCCTGGCCGGACCGCCTGGCGAGGGCGGTGGCGCTGTCGGCGGCGACGGTCGGCGCCCCGGTGGCGGGCGAGTTCGACGCGACGCTGTACGAGGAGCTGCTGCCGAAGGTCAGGGTCACAGTGGCGTGACCAGAACGGAAAGGGAACCGAATGCCCCTCATCCGCACCGCAGACCTCATGACCGCAGGCGGAGCCGTAACGGCCTTCAACGTCATCACGGTGGAACACGCCGAGGCCATCGCGGCGGGAGCCGAGGCGGCGGGCGCCCCCGCCATCCTCCAGATCTCCGAGAACGCCGTGAAGTACCACGGCAACCGGCTGGCCCCCATCGCCGCCGCCACCGCGGCGGTGGCCCGCGCGTCGACCGCGCGCCTCGCCCTGCACCTCGACCACGTCGAGAGCACGGACCTCCTCCACGCCGCCCACACGCACGACTTCAGCTCGGTCATGTTCGACGCGTCGAATCTCCCGTACACCGACAACGTCAAGTCAACGGCCGCCGCGGCCCGTTGGGCCCACGACCGCGACCTCTGGCTGGAGGCCGAACTGGGCCGCATCGGCGGCAAGGCGGGCGACGCCCACACCCCCGGCGTCCGCACGGATCCCGCCGAGGCGGCGGCCTACGCGACGGAGACGGGCATCGACGCCCTGGCGGTAGCGGTAGGCAGCACCCACGCCATGACGACCCGCACGGCCACCCTCGACCACACCCTGATCACGGCACTCCGCGAGGCGGTCCCGGTCCCCCTGGTCCTCCACGGCTCGTCGGGCGTCCCGGACGAGGAACTCCGCCGCGCGGTCACCGCAGGCATCACAAAGATCAACGTGGGCACGGCCCTCAACACGGCCTTCACGGGGGCGGTCCGCGCCTTCCTGGAGACCCACCCGTCGACGGCCGACCCGCGCAGGTACCTCGCACCGGCGCGGGAAGCCATGGCGGAAACGGTGGCGAACTACGTACGGGCGGTCAGCTCGGCGAAGCGCAGTGTGTGATCGCGCCCCAAAGGGGCGCGGGGAACTGCGCGACCAGCCACGACGAACCCGCAGTCGACGCACTGCACTTCCCGTGGAGCGCTTGGTACATGGTGAAGGGCCCGACCTCCGGTCGGGCCCTTCACCATGGTCACCACTAACCGTTCACATGCCCCGGCTTCAGCCACACCTGGTCCAGGTTGAAGTTGCACTGATTGCCCTGCTCGCAGGACACCTTGATGGTGTTCGTCCCCTTGTTGAGGTCGATCCAGGCGAACGTACGCGTCCAGCCCTTGTCCCACTCGCCGTTCTTCGCCTGGGCGAAGTTCTTCATGTTCAGCTGTCGGCTGCTCGCCTGGCCGTTGACCGTGAGCGTCGAGTTGGCGTCCGTGCCCGGCACGCCGTACCCCACGAAGACGGTGTACTCGCCGGCCTGCGGCACTTCCAGGCTCCACTCGACCGCGGCACCCGGCTTGTTCATGCCGGTGATGTACGTTCCGCCGTCGGCCTTGGCGCCCTGCACGTCCTTGGCGGTCGTGGCACCGCCGCTGAGGCGCAGGCTCGCCGCGTCACGCTTCAATATCCCGGCTGCCGACGGGTTCTGGGGCTCGTCGCTCGCCTTCTTCGAGTCGTCACCCGACTTGTCGCCCTTGCCGGACTTCTGCTCACCGGCAGAGTTCTGCTTGTCGTCCTTCGACGACGAGTCGTTGTTCGTCAGCATCGCCACCCCGATGCCGCCCGCGACCACCGCGACCACCGCTATCGCCGCTATCAGCGGCCCCCGCCGCTTCGGCCGTGCCGGAGCGGGCGGACCCGCCGCGTACCCCGCAGGGCCCGTCGGGGCCTGGGGCGCAGCCCCGCCCGGCAGGGTCTCCGGGGCCGCGTAGTGCGGGTGCTGCGGGCGCTGGGCGCCCGCGGGCTGGCCGTACTGGCGTGAGCCGACGGGGCGTACCTGGTTGTACGAGGTGCGGGGCACCCCGGGCCGGCGCTCGGCAGGCGCTTCCGTGGTGCCCTCGCCGCCCTCAGAGCGGTAGAGGTAGCCGAACGGGTCGTCGTTCTCCGGCGCCCCGGTGCCGTTGCCGTTGTTGCCGGCCGTCATCCCCTGTCACTCCCCACATGGTGTGCCCATCGGCGCCCACGTTCTGCACGCGCTCGCTCGTACACGCTCGGCGGCTGCGCCGCATCGGCGCAGCCTACCCCGAGCGGGCCGGATCACGCCGTGCGCCACCTATCCTGCCCGGCGGCCGGCTTTGGCGCGGGACCGTTTCTCGATGTACATCCGCTGGTCAGCGGAGTGCAACACTTCGTCGGCGGACATCCCGCAGCCTGCCCAGCCGATGCCGAAGCTCGCTCCGACACGCACCGCACGCCCGTCGACCCTTATGGGCGGAATGATGGCATTGCGCAACCGCACCGCGAGGTCCTCCGCGTCCGCGGGCCCCAGTCCGTCCGCGAGGACGACGAACTCGTCGCCGCCGAGCCGGGCGACGGTGTCGCCCTCGCGCACCCCGTTGCTCAGCCGCTGGGCGACCTCGATGAGGACGGCGTCGCCGGTGTGGTGCCCGTAGCGGTCGTTGATCGCCTTGAAGCCGTCGAGGTCGCAGAACAGGACGGCCAGGCCCCTGGCGTCGGCGTCGCCGTCGCCGCCCTCCCCGCCGTCTCCGCCGTCCTCGTCCGGCGCGAACGTGTGCACGTGGTGGTGATCGTGATGGTGGGCGTAACCGCCGTGCGCGTAGCCCCCGTCCGCGTACTCGTCGGGAGCGAAGTCCGGCGCGTAGTCCGGCACGGTGTCCGAGCCGAAGCCGTGCCCGTACGGTGCGGTGTGCGCGACGCTCTCGACCTCGGCGAAGCCGTCGAGGCAGCCGTACGGCGCGACGTCCGCCGCGGCGTGCGTCTCGCTGCCCGGCGGTCTCCCGCACAGCCGGGCGCTGAGCCGGGCGCGCAGTTCGGCGCTGTTGGGCAGGCCGGTCAGGGAGTCGTGGCTGGCGCGGTGGGCGAGCTGCAGCTCGTGCCGCTTGCGCTCCTCGATGTCCTCGACGTGCGTCAGCAGGAAGCGCGGTCCGTCCGCGGCGTCGGCGACGACCGAGTTGCGCAGCGACACCCACACGTACGTGCCGTCGCGCCGGGCCAGCCGCAGCTCGGCCCGGCCGCCCTCGGCGGAGGTGCGGAGCAGGGTGCCTATGTCCTCGGGGTGCACGAGGTCGGAGAAGGAGTACCGCCGCATCTGGGAGGCGGAGCGGCCGAGCAGCCGGCACAGTGCGTCGTTGGTGCGGTGCAGCCGCCCGTGCTGGTCGCCGCCGAGCTCGGCGATGGCCATGCCGCTGGGCGCGTACTCGAAGGCCTGCCGGAAGCTCTCCTCGCTGGCGCGCAGGGCCTGCTGCTCGCGCTCGAGCCGGACCAGGGCGCGTTGCATATTTGCGCGTAGACGAGCGTTGCTGATCGCAATGGCGGATTGCGATGCGTACATCTGGAGCGCTTCGCGGCCCCAGGCGCCCGGGCGCCGCCCGTTGTGCGGCTTGTCCACCGAGATGACGCCCAGGAGCTCGCCCCCGGAGGGCCCCGTCGTGTACATCGGGGCGAAGAGGCGGTCCATGGGATGCCACTCGTCGGCGAACCGCGGGGCGGGCCCGGCGGTGTGCCATTGGGGGACGTCGTCCTCGTCGAGGACCCACCCCTCCGTGTAAGGAATGAACCGCAGATCGCCCCACTGGTCGCCCATGGTGAGCCGCCGCTCCCACGACACCCGTGAGCCGACGCGGCCCGACATCAGCGCCTCTGCGCTGGCGCTTCCGGCCACCGCGGCCACCACCAGATCCCCGTCCGGCCGGACGAGGTTGACGGCTGCGAGCTCGTACCCGAGCCCGGTGACGATGCCGTCCGCGACGGTCTGCAAGGTGTCCGCGAGGCTGCGCGCGGTGTTCAGCTCCGCGACTGCCTGATGCACCTGTCGCAAGGTGGCCAGGCGGACATATGGCTCCGACTCGGTCTCCATAGCTCGCTCTCCCCCGAGACCTAAACAGCAACTCCAGGATTCTTTGTCGTCCGCTTACCACGGCCACTGAATCACAGCGAGCTGACTGCTCGGTACACAGGGTCAACAATTACCGCTCCATGTGACTCATGTCACAAGCGTGGGGGCCGTCCGGGCACTGGCGTTCGGAGATTCCTTGTGCCTCGCGAACGCCTTACGAACGCAAATCCGCGGCCGTGCGGGAACGATACGGAACATGACACAGGCCTAGGCCCAGGGCCTGGTCCCACAGCCCGATGCGCCCCTCGGGGAAAGGCGGCTAGCGTGCACACCGTGTTGCAGACGACCTCCGCCACCCCGCCCGTCGCGTCCGGCATAGCCCATCCTGAAGGGGTGAGCGCCGACGAATTCCGTGCCGCCCTCGCCCGCCTCGCCGCCGGCGTGGTGCTGGTGACCGCGCACGACCCCGAGGACGGCCCGCGCGGCGAGGACGTCGGCATGACCGCGACGGCCTTCCTGTCCGTCTCCCTGGAGCCGCCGCTGGTCATGGTCAGCGTACGCAACGACTCCCGGATGGACGACCTGCTGGCCCGCCAGCCCCTGTGGGCGGTCTCCGTCCTGGCCGAGGACCAGCGGCAGGTGGCGGCACGTTTCGCCATGAAGGGCCGCATCAGCGACCGGCTGCTGTTCGCGGACGTCCCGCACACACACGGCGAGGCGACGGGCGCCCCGCTGATCGACGGAGCGCTGTCGGTGCTGGAGTGCCGCACGGAGCAGCGGGTGCCGGCGGGGGACCACACGCTCGTCATCGGCCGCGTCCTCACGGCGACGGCGCCGAGCACGGACGCCGGACCGCTGACGTACTTCCGCGGCCGCTACCGGCAGTTGGGCTAGAGCCTTCTTCGCGCCCCGTCAGGGGCGCGGGGAACTGCGCGACCGGCCACGACGTTCCCGCAGCCGAGGTACCCGGGGCAGTGCGCCGACTGCAGGCCAGTGGCGGCTGATCGCGCCCACGCGGCGGAGCCGCATATGTCAACAGCCCCGCGCCCCTGACGGGGCGCGAAGATCCGACGGTCACCAATCCCGCCCGGTACGCCCCCGCTTGGTTTCGCTGCGCTGCTTCTTCTCGCGCAGCCGCCGCTCGTTGATGCCGCGCGGAATCTTCGTGGCCCGGCGCTGCTTGGGCGGCGGCGCGGACGCCTCGGCGAGCAGGGAGGCCAGCCGGACGGCGGCGGTCTCACGGTTGCGCCACTGCGAGCGGTGCTCGGAGGCGCGTACGACGACCACGCCCCCGTCGACGAGCCGGCCCGCGAGCCGCTCCAGGGCCCGCTCCTTCCACACCTGCGGCAGCGCGTCCGTGCGCGCGAGGTCGAAGCGCAGCTCCACCTGACTGTCGCTGGTGTTGACGTGCTGTCCGCCCGGACCCGAGGACCGGGAGAAACGCCACATGAGCTCGGCCTCCGGGAGGGAGACGGAGCCGCGGATGACGTAGGGACCGGACATGCGTCCCATGATCCTGCACGGCCCGCCGCACCGTCACATCGTTTTACGCCGGGGCAAGAGGAGAACCACGGCTGGGCAAAGAAAGTAAAGAAACCCTGGAACCCCACCGCCCCCACCGAGCGTTCTCCCGGATGACGACCTCGTCGATCTCGATCCGAGATCCCGATCTGCTCGATCTGAAGGGACCCATCCCATGGCTGTAAGCCTCTCCAAGGGCGGCAACGTCTCCCTCACCAAGGAGGCCCCGGGCCTGACGGCCGTCACGGTCGGCCTCGGCTGGGACGTCCGCACCACCACGGGCACGGACTTCGACCTCGACGCGAGCGCCATCGGCGTGAACGCGGGCGGCCGCGTCTACTCGGATGCGCACTTCGTCTTCTTCAACAACAAGTCCACCCCGGACCAGTCCATCGTCCACACCGGCGACAACACGACGGGCGCCGGCGAGGGCGACGACGAGCAGATCAACGTCAACCTGGCCGCCCTCCCGGCCGACGTCGACAAGATCGTCTTCCCGGTCTCCATCTACGACGCCGAGACGCGCGCGCAGAACTTCGGCCAGGTGCGCAACGCGTACATCCGCATCGTCAACCAGGCGGGCGGCCAGGAGATAGCCCGCTACGACCTCAGCGAGGACGCGGCGACGGAGACGGCGATGGTCTTCGGCGAGCTCTACCGCAACGGCGCGGAGTGGAAGTTCCGCGCGGTGGGCCAGGGTTACGCGTCGGGCCTGGTCGGCATCGCGCGCGACTTCGGCGTCAACGTCTGACGGACGCGCAAGGGGCACCCGCGGTGCGGGGTGCCCCACGACCCTCGGCAGACGGGTCAGATGCGGTCGGCCGCAATGAGCAGGTAGTGGAAGCTGCCTTCCTTGTAGGCGGTCAGGAAGGGGTCTTCGACGCCGGTGGCGAGGGAGGACTGGGCGCGCAGCTCCCAGTACGGAATCGTCGCCGCCGTCAGGTCCACCACGTTCATCGGGACGAGGCCGTTGGCCGCCATCGCCTTGAAGTAGGCGCTGCGGGGGTGGATGTTGCAGGTGTAGTGCTCGTCGATGCGGCTGACGGCCTTGGACCGGCCACCGGTGACGTCGTTGTAGCAGCCCGTGATGGTGACGTAGCGGCCGCCGAAGGCGAGCTGGCGGGCGTGTTCGGCGAAGAGCTGGAACAGGTCCACGTACATGGTGGACTCGTTGTTCCAGATGCTGCGGAAGGCGCCGGTGGGCAGGCCGGTGTCGAGCATGTTGCGGAAGTGGTAGCGCACCTGGCCGTCCACACCGCGCTTGCGGGCCTGGTCGTTGGCGAAGTCGACCTGGGTGTGGGAGATGGAGAGGCCGTCGACCCGGCAGCCGAAGCGGGCGTTGGCCATGATGCTGGTGCCGCCGCGGCCGCAGCCCGCGTCGAGCAGGCGGTCGGTGGGCTGCACGTCGCCGAGGTGGTCGAGCAGGACGTCGGCCTGGGCGGACTCCAGGCGGTGCAGTTCGGCGATGATGCGCGCGTCACGCGTGTCCTCGGGGCCCTCCAGGACCGAGGGGTCGTAGTCGCCGAGGCCGTAGTGGTGGTGGTAGAGGCCGTCGACATCACCCAGACGCAGATTGACCGGGTCCTTCTCACTGTTCCAGTAGTCCGCGACCGACTGCTGATAGGCCGTGCGCAGGACCTGGGCAGGGGCTTCCGGGGTGGTGGTCATGAGAGGGTGCTCCTTAACGTTCAACGTTCCGATGGGTCGAACAGGCGGTGCGCGGCTCAGGCGTCGGGGGTGCGGGCGACCTCGACGTTCTCCAGCACGCCGAGCGCGTCGGGGACCAGCACGGCCGCCGAGGAGTAGGTGCTCACCAGATAGGACATGACGGCCTGGTCGTTGATGCCCATGAACCGGACGTTCAGGCCCGGCTCGTACTCGTCCGGGATGCCGGTCTGCCGCAGCCCGACCACGCCCTGGACCTCCTCGCCGGTGCGCATCGCCAGGATCGAGGTGGTGCCCTGATCGGAGACCGGCAGCTTGCCCAGCGGGTAGATGGGCACGCCGCGCCAGGCGGGGACGCGGTGGCCGTCGACGTCCACGTCGCCGAAGTAGAGGCCACGCCGGTTGCACTCGCGGCCGAAGGCGGCGACCGCCTTCGGGTGGGCGAAGAACGCCTTGGTCTGGCGGCGCATGCTCAGCAGCTCGTCGAAGTCGTCCGGAGTGGGCGGCCCGGAGTGGGTGGAGATGCGCTGGCCGTGGTCGGCGTTGTGCAGCAGCCCGAACTCGCGGTTGTTGACGAGCTCGTACTCCTGGCGTTCGCGCAGCGCCTCGATGGTCAGCCGCAGCTGCTGCTCGATCTGGTTCATCGGGTCGTTGTAGAGATCGGCGACCCGGGTGTGCACCTTCAGGACCGTCTGCGCCACGCTCAACTCGTACTCGCGCGGTGCGAGTTCGTAGTCGGCGAACGTGCCCGGCAGGACGGGCTCCCCGGAGTGACCGGCGGCCAGCGCGATGTCCGCCTCGCCGCGCTTGTTCTGCGGGCGGTCGCCTTCGGCCCGGCGGCTCCGTACGTGCTCGCGCAGCCGCTCGTTCTGCCCGGCCACCTCCTCGTACGCCCGCCGCGACAGCACCAGCACCGTGCACGCGGTCATCGCCCGCGCGGTGAACTCCCACGCGCCGGGCTCCTCCGACACCGCCTGCCCGCCGAAGAACCCGCCGTCGGCGAGCACTCGCAGCCGCGACTCGTCCCCGTACTTCCCGGTGCCGGTCTGCTCCACCTTGCCGTGCGCGATCAGCACGACCCGGTCCGCCGGCTGCCCGGCCTGCACCAGGACCTCGCCCGGCTCGTACTCCTGCTGCTCACAGCGTCCGGCCAGCGCCTGCAGCACGCCGGCGTCGTCGAAGCCGCGCAGCAGGGGCAGTTCGCCCAGCTCGGCGGGGACGACCCGGACCGCGGCCCCTTCCTGGACGAAGGTCACCCGCCCGTCGCCGACCGCGTGGACCAGTCGCCGGTTGACCCGGTACGTACCGCCCTTGACCTCCACCCAGGGCAGCGTCCGCAGCAGCCAGCGCGAGCTGATGTTCTGCATCTGCGGAACGGTCTTGGTGGTGGTCGCCAGATTGCGGGCAGCCGCGACTCCGAGGCTCAACTGGGCCCGCCCTGCGTTCGCTTCGTCCTGCCCAGGTTGCTGGGGCTGCTCAGGCGTCACTGCGGTCGTCATCCCTGTTCCCTTCCAGACGGTATGGGGAGGCATGTCGGGGGCATCGGCCGCGGCGGCCGCCGGGCCTGCCGCAGGCGATGCGAGCCGCAAGTGAAGCAGCGCGTAACGATGTTGGTCGAGGGTGGCGAAACGTATGCCGTGCGTTTGCGCCACCGGCCGCAGAGCACGGATGCCGAGTTCAGACGTCTGCGGCGTCCCTCGACAACGGGAGCCATCGCTCCTCAGTACGGCCGGAATCCGGTGAACCGGCCCGGGATATCCGGCCCGGTGCTGGGAAGGAACGGGTGCGGGAGGGCGCCCTTGCGCCGTCTCCGCGTGTACTCAGGTGTACTCAGTTGTACGGATCTGTGGACGGAGTTGTTGCGGATGAAGGCGCCAATCCCCGCCGGCACGACCGACGCCGGGCCCATCCCCCCGGTGGCACGCCTGCTGTCCGGGCCGACGGGGATCGGGACGAACTCCCTGCGCCTCGCACAGGACTTGGCGCTGGACACAGCACTGCCGGAACCGCCGGAGCTTCCGGAGCCGCCGGTGTCGGAACCGACGCTGCATCCGTCGTCGGAGCGGATCGAAGGCCTGTACTGCCCGCCGGCCGTCCGGGACGACCGCGCACTGGCCGACGACATCAACGAACGGCTCGTCGAGTGGGCCGAGAAGGAAGTGGAGCTCTACCCGGACACCGATCTGCGGGACGACCTCGTGGCCTTCGACGCGGGACGGTCGGTGGTCCTGTGCCACCCGGACGCGCCGAGCATCGACCACCTGATGGCCGCCGCGCGTCTCCTCATCGGCGAGAACGCCGTGGACGACTACTTCTGCGAAGCGCAGTACGGCGGCACCGCGGACCGCCGCGGCGCGGCGCTGGCCGTGGCCCAGTCCGCGATCGACCCGGCCCACAACACCCCGCGCTACGAGGCCGACTGGCGGGCCGGACTCGAAGCCCACCCGGCCCTGCGCTCGATGCGGTCGGCCATGGACTACTTCTACGCCCTGTCCACCCCGGCCCAGGCGCACCGCTTCCGGCACGACATCGTCAACCTCTACCTCGGCTACAACGCCGAGGGCGACTGCATCAACCAGCGCCGCACGCCTTCCGCGTGGGAGTACCTGGTGCAGCGGCAGTTCAACAGCTTCCGCCCGTGCCTGACCCTCACCGACTCGGTCGGCGGCTACGAGCTCCCCGCCCACCTCTTCGCGGAGCCGGCGGTACAGCGGGCCGTCGCCCTGTCCTCCAACGTCGCGACCCTCTGCAACGACCTCTACTCACTGCGCAAGGAGCAGGCGAGCGGGCGCTTCCACTACAGCCTGCCGACGGTGATCGCCGCCGAGGAGGACTGCTCCATCGACGAGGCCTTCCAGAAGGCGATCGAGGTCCACAACGAGATCGTCCACCTCTTCGAGGAACAGGCCGCCGAACTCGCCACCATGAACCCCCTCGTGGCCCGCTTCGTGACCGGCCTGCACAACTGGATGACCGGCAACCACGAATGGCACGCGGGGAACGTGGGGACGCGGTACGCGACGTCGCCCTGAGGGACGGGCGTGAGCCGCCATTTCTGGTTGTCGCCGCCGGGGGCGGACCACTGGATGGCGTTGGTACCGGCGGGGGGTGTCACTGTGCACTCCTAGCCGTGTTCCTCACCGCACAAGAACCCGTCCCTGACGGCCTCGACCAACCCCCGCATCTGTTCCCCGTACCGTGCCGCTGAAGCAAACCTCTCGAATGTCTCGGCGTACGTCTCCACGTCCTTCGGTTCACGTGTCGCGATCTCCGAATGAAACGTTTCCACCAAGACCAACCTGTCGTCGTACAAGCTGAAGCACGTCATGGGGAAATCCGGCATCCGCCGTTCGAGCGGAAGCACCCCGACGGTGACGTTCGGGAGCCGGGAGAGGGAGACCAGCCGGTCGAGTTGAACGGCCATGACCACGGGATCGCAGATCAGCCAGCGCAGGACGTGCTCGCAGATCAGGAACCGAAACGCCCGGCCTGCCTCGTAGAGTGCCGCCTGACGCTCCAACCGTGCAGCCACGGTACGTGCCCGCGTCTCCTCCGGGAGCGCAGGCGGCAGAGAGAAGACAGCCGTCATGTATTCGGGGGTCTGCAGCAGGCCCGGGATCAACTGCCCCTGGAAAACCCGGAACACAGCGGTCTGTTGCTCGATCGCCTTGATGGCTTGCTGGTGCTTCCACGGCCCCATCCGGCGCAGCAACCGCCAGGCCGTGGCCTCGGTGGCCTCCGCTCGCGCCGCCTCCAGGAACTCCGCTTTGGCCTCGTCGGACACGCCCAGCGCACCGAGGATGAGGTCGACGTCCGTGAGCGTCGGGCGGATCCGGCAGTTCTCGATCTTCGACAGCTTCCCGGCGGACATGGAAGCCCTGCGGGCCACGGACTCGCCGGTACGCCCGGATGCCGTCCTCAGAGCCCGCAGAGCCTTGCCCAGCTCGGTGTGCCGTGTCAGCGGAACTGCTCCCAGTAGTCGGCGAAGGGCACCGCAGCCTCCTCCGCAACCTCCTGGTACCTGCGGTACTCGGCCAGACGGGCAGGCGCCAGCCGTTCCGCCCCGACGAACTTCCCCGACCCGGTGTAGTGCATGCGGTAGACCTCCGCGTCGTCGAACAACCAGAAGTCGTGGTCGGGCAGTCCGGTCACCCGCTGCCGTGCCAGGTCGATGATGCCGATGGTCTCGCCAGCGGTGATGTTCCCTGGGTACGCGGACAGTTCGTACCGCAGGTAGTCGGTGAGCGGCGAGGACAGAACGTGGACCCGGGACACCGTCTTTCCCAGGTCGGTCATCGACCGGACCCAGGGGTTGTCGCTCCATTCGGGCGGCATCGGTTTCCCTGCCAGGAATGCCTCGAACTCCTCCCGCTCCTCCTCGACGTCGTAGACGCTCAGCGTTTCCAGTCGGAAGGCGGTTTGCTCGAACGTCTCGAAAAGACGGCCGAATTCATCCCCGTCGAGCACTGAAGTAGTCCTCCAGAACAGCAGCAGGGACCATGACGGCAGTTTCCCCTTCTGGCAGATCGAGCTGGGCGAGCCGCCCAGGATCCGTGATCACATAGCCCTGCACGACATAGCTCCCGGAATCCTCGGTGGCCCACAGAGTCGGGCATGTTCCGTTTTTACAGTCGGGGTCACCCGACAGTTTTCGCAGCATCCTCGCCCCCTCGTCATGCCTGGCTCGTCCCTGTCGCGTCCGATGTTCCCGAGGGGACGGTCCACAGGTCAAGAACGCGGTCTTTCCAACACGGGAAAGGGCAGCCGATTCGGTGGACGCGGTCCCTTCACCGTGGTCTGCTGAATCTCTCAACTCCGGTCCGAACAAGGAGAATCCGCATGGGATGGGGCACCGGCAAGGGCAGCGAAGGCGGGGACGGGAAGCACTCCGGGAAGAAGGATCCCTCCGCCGACAAGCCGTCGCAGGATCACTCGCGACCTGCTCAGCAGCCGAAGCACAAGAAGGAAGGGAAGTGATCGTGCCCGCAGCGCGGGAGCTGCTGGCTGCCGTAGTGGCGGAGAACGGGCAATCGGCCGGACGGTGGGGAGACGCGCTGCTGGCCGTCCCCCGGCACGCCTTTCTGCCGGACACCATCTGGAGTGCCGACGGACACGGCACGTACACAGCTCTCGACGCCCATGCCGAACCCGACGCCTGGCTCGCCACCGCCTACGCCAACGCTCCCGTCATCACGCAAGTCAACGACGGCCGGACAGCCGGGCCGGATGCACCCGTACTGCCGTCCTCCTCCGCCTCGTCCCCCGCGATCGTCATCCGCATGCTCAGCATGCTCGACCCTCAACCCGGCCAGCGTGTCCTGGAGATCGGGACCGGTACGGGCTGGAACGCGGCCCTGCTCGCCCACGTCCTGGGCGCCGGCAGCGTGACCACGGTCGAAGTCGACCGTGAGCTCGCCCGGCGCGCCGCCGTCGCACTGGACGGTGCCGCCTGCGTCGTCACCGGGGACGGCGCACAGGGATGGGCGCCCGGTGCGCCGTACGACCGCGTGCTCGCCACATGCGCCGTCAGCACCGTCCCGTCGGAATGGATCCGCCAGACGCGCCCCGACGGCACCGTTCTCACCCCGTGGAGCAGCCCCTGGTGCGACTACGGGCTCCTCCACCTCACCGTCCACGACGACGGCACGGCACAAGGCCGCTTCTCCCCGCACTCAGCGTTCATGCTCATGCGCGGACAACGCCGCAACCTGCGCGTCTTCCGCGACGTCGTCCACGACGACCACCGGCCCGAGGAGTCGTGCACCGCCCTGTCCCCCTGGACCGTCGCCGACGACGACTGGGACCTCCAGTTCGCCCTCGGGCTGCGCTGCCCGGACCTCTGGTACGCGTGGCACGACGCACCGGCCGTGGACGGTGTCGCCACACGCCTGTGGATCGCGACAACCGACGCGACGGCGTGGGCGGCAGTGGATTACGACGGGCAGAGGAAGGACCGGTTCACGGTCTGGCAGCACGGCACCCGCCGCCTCTGGGACGAGGTCGAGGCGGCGCACGACTGGTACGTGCGACACGACCGCCCCACCCCCGGCCGCTTCGGCCTCACGATCCACCCTGCCGGACAACGTACTTGGCTGAACGATCCGGCCTGCCCCGTAACGCGCTGAGCCCTCCGCGCAAACAGGCCCCTCACCAAGGACGTTCGGCCCAGAGCATTCAGACAGTGCCCAGCTCGATGGGACCATGGGCCTGGGCCCCACGATGGGTCCCATCCCCCTCCAGATCGGCGTAGTAGCCGCCGCCGGCGACGGCCTGAACTGTCGACGGGGCGATGCTCAGCGGGCCATTGGTGATCGCCACACCCCGGCTGTTGGTGACAGCGCTGCCGACGGCCTTGCCACTGGCCAAGTAGAACTTCACCAGCATGCCCTCCAGGGGCTGCCCGGTGTCCGCATCCGTGACCCTGACGTTGAG
This sequence comes from Streptoverticillium reticulum, assembly GCF_047456005.1. Taxonomy (NCBI): domain Bacteria; kingdom Bacillati; phylum Actinomycetota; class Actinomycetes; order Kitasatosporales; family Streptomycetaceae; genus Streptomyces; species Streptoverticillium reticulum. The sequence goes on from NZ_CP179755.1 coordinate 3,582,640, forward strand.
GTTCTCCAACCGGCCCGCCCTTCCCTCTCACACCACCAGTGGAGGCCGGACCCACGGCCCGGCATGCAGCAAGAGCGTTGCGGAGCAGGGTGATTGAGACAAGACGATCAGTAACACTGCCCGACGGGATTCGTCACTGCGAGTGACACGAAGCGGTGGTGGTGGACAACCATCTGACCCGGCCCACCGGTTCAGGCCCCTGCTGCGCGCCGCTGCACCTGCATGGCCGTGAGCCGGCCCACCACCGCGGTGGCGAAACCGGCAGCCGCGATCATCAGCACGTTGTCGATGACGTTGGGGAGCAGCAGAAGCATCGACTCGACCGGATCGTCGGTGTCGTACCAGGGGTACACGCCGGAGAAGCCGACCAGCCCAAAGATCAGTTCAACGACCCAGAAGACCCACCAGGCGTTCAGGAATCCGCGGGGCACGCGCCGTGCGCTGCCCCCGTTCGGGTCACTGGCGGCCCAGATGTCGTCGGTGATGAGCTTCGGTATCCAGAGGCTTGCGACGGGCGTGAACCAGCCCCAGAGCGCCCAGCCGCGGCGGTAGCGGTGGCGGCCGGGTGCGAAGGCCTCGGCGTTGATACGGACCCGCCAGAACCAGAGCAGCCACATCACCGTCGTCGGCACCATGACCACCGCCTCGACGTTCTCCAGCAGCCCGAACAGCGTCTTGGCCCGGTCGACTTCGGCGTCGGGCAGCCCCGAGCCCGCATCGGCGGCATCGGCCAGGGTCCGGAACGTGTCGACCTGGAAGGCGAGATAGCCGAGCATCAGCAGTCCCAGGACCACCATCAGGGCCTGGAGTGCGATCGCCATGCCGCGGGGGGACTCGGTCGTGTCGACGTCCTCGCGCGGCGCGGTCGGCTCCGGCAGCGGCAGCGGCAGCGGCGGTCCGAAGGCGCCGACGGGGGCGTCCGCCACCGTGGCGACCCGCACCGGGGCGGCAGCGGCCGGCGACTCCGCGTCCAGCAGCTGCGCCGCGTGCCGCCCGAGGCCCGCGAGGACCTCCCCCGGCAGCCAGGGGCCTGCGGCCGGCGCGTGCTGCCGGGTGAACTCCACCAGTTCGGCAACGTCCGGCCGCCCTGCCGGGTCCTTGGCCAGGCAGCACACGATCACGTCGCGGAGGGGGCCTTCGGCGAGCCCCGTCAGATCCGGCTCCTCCGTGGCCACCCGGAACATCAGCGCGTGCAGCCCGCCTTCCGGCGTGCCGAACGGCAGCCGCCCCGTGGCCGCGAAGGCGAGGACCGCGCCGTAGCAGAAGACGTCGGACGCCGCGGTGACGCGCTCGCCGCGCACCTGCTCGGGCGACATGAAGCCGGGTGAGCCGAGCACCGCGCCCGTCTGTGTGGCCGGACCGCCTGCCGCCGGGTGCAGGGCGCGGGCGATCCCGAAGTCGATGACGCGCGGGCCGTCGACGGTGACCAGGACGTTGGAGGGCTTCAGGTCGCGGTGGACCAGTCCCGCGGCATGGATCTCCTGCAGTGCCGACGCCAGACCGTGCGCGAGAGTGCGTACGGAGTGCTCCGGCAGCGGTCCGTAGTCCTCGGCCACCACCGTGTGCAGGGCCGGACCGGCGACGTAGCCGGTGGCGACCCACGGCACCGCGGCCTCGGTGTCGGCGTCCAGCACGGGCGCCGTGCAGGCCCCGCCGACCTTCCGCGCCGCCTCGACCTCCAGCCGGAACCGGCGGCGGAACTCGGGCTCGTGCGCGACCTCCGGCCGGATCACCTTCACGGCCACCGTGCGCCCGCCCTCCGACCGCGCGAGGAAGACCTGGCCCATGCCGCCCTCACCCAGCTTCCGCAGTACCCGGTACCGGCCTATCCACTGCGGTTCCACCGGCGACATTCCGCCCATCGAGCCCGATTTCCTCTCGTGATCGCGTCGCGTGTGCGAAGAGAGCATAAAGAGCGGGAGCATTCGTCACGCACGTTGACCGTCTCGGCCCGCCTATTGTCGGGTGGAGGCGATCCGCCTGTCGGCGGCGCTCAAGAGAGGTGATGACAGGTGTGGCCTCGGGTCAACGGCATGCGTTCGATGGAGCTCGGCACTCCGGACGGGATGCGGACAGAACTGAACTCCCTGGTGCTGGCCGGGCAGAAGACCACCACCACCGGCCTGTTGGAGGACTACGCCAAGGAAACCGAGGACCTGGAACACCTCGGCGAACGGCTGGCGCTGCTGGACGACCAGGGGCAGTCCATCGCCGTCATCGAGATCACCGGCGTGGAGGTGAAGCCCTTCAGCGAGGTGACCTGGGAGCATGCCCGGGCCGAGGGGGAGGGCGATGCCTCGTTGGAGGAGTGGCGCGCCGGTCACCGCGGCTATTGGCATCGCTTGGGCACGACGGTCGAGGACGGCACTCCTGTGGTCTGCCTGGCCTTCCGCCTCGTCGGGGATTGACCGCCTCAGGCCGGCCGCCGGACAAACCCTAGGCGTCCTTCACGGTGAGGCCGACATGCTGCGCCAGGACGGGCGCCAGGTCGAACAGTTGGGGCGTACTGATCGTGGCGCCGTTCAGGGAGCCGATCCCGGAGGCGATGCGCAGCGCGGTGGCCTCGCGCAGGTCGACCCTGGTCAGGGTGGCCCTGTCGAAGCGTGCCCGGTCCAGGGTCGAGCCGGGGAAGCTGACGTCGGCCAGTGTGGCCCCGCTGAAGTCCACGTCGCGCAGGAGACAGTCGACGAAGACGACGTCCTTCAGCGAGGTCGCGCGCAGGTTGACCGAGTCGAGCTTGCACTGGTGGAAGACGGTGCGGCGCATCTCGGCGCCGTGGATCTCCGTTCCGGCGAGGACGCCGGCGGTGCACTCGGTGTCCAGCCAGGTGGTCTCCGCGAGGTTGGTACCGACCATGCGAACGGCGTGCAGCCACACCTCGTCGAACCGGGAGCGCCGCAGGCGGCCGCGGTCGAACGTGACCGAGGAGAAGGCCGATTCGCTGAAGAGGGACCTGCCTGCTTCCGCGTCCTGGAAGGAGGAGCCGTCGAAGTGGCGCCATTCGTAGACGCCTGCCTGCTCAAGTTCCTCTCCGGCGAACGGCTCTAGGCGGTCCGCATACGGCAGTTCGGCCAGGGATCGGGGGGCACGGACTCGCATGGGTTCCTTCCGGGACAGGCGGGCGGGGACGCCCCATGCTGGCGCCGCCCGCACGGTTTTGCCCAATCGGCGCGAACCAGGGAAACCGCCGCGAAAGCCGATCGGCTACCGCCCTGGAATGTACATATACGTGATGAATAGGGCATTCGATCATGCTGTTGTTGTGACGTTCTCACGGCTTGCGGGCGGCAGGGTCCCTGCTCCGGCCCCTGCCCTGGCGGCCAAGATGCCTACAGGGCAGGGGACTTCGAGTCCGCGCGCCTCAGGCCCGGCGGCCCGGCGCCGCCCGAGGCACAGTTCCCTGAAATTGATTCTGCGCCCCGCCCCATGATCGCCGGATCCGCAGGTCCTGCTCACAGGCCGTCCTGGACAAGCCGGCCCGCCCCTAGTACCGGGCGACGAATGCGGCCCAGGCCGCGGCGGGGAACGCCAGGGCTGGGCCGTGGGGGTTCTTGGAGTCCCGTACCGGGACCGTGCCGGGTATGTTGTCGGCGACTTCGAGACAGCTGTTGCCTCCCTTCTCGTCGCCTATCCCGCTGTGGCTGCTCTTGCGCCAGCTCGCCGGGCGCAGGTCACTTCGAGCACTCATCTGCGTATTCCTCCGCTACCGACTCGATCAAGTCCACGGACGCTTCCGGCGACAGCGCGACTGACCTCGCAAGATCGTAGGCACGCTCGCACCACGCCACCGTCGCCGGATCGTCCAGCAAGCTTCCGGTCCTGTAGCCCTCGCTGTACGCCACCGGCGGCGCATCCTCGAAAGTCATGAGCGTCAGTGAGCCGTCCACGACAGGGGCGCCTGCCCCAAACGGCATCACCTGCACGCCGATTCGCCGCTTCCGAATCAGCGCAATCACATGCTTCAGCTGCTCGTGCATCACAGCAGCCCCACCGATCTTGCGCCTGATGACGCCCTCGTCGAGAACGCTCCAGAATGACGGCTTCGCAGGATCATCGAGGATGCGCGCCCGTGCCAGCCGGGCGGCGACCCGGGCCTGAATCTCGTCCTCCGGCGCGAGGGGCAGGCCGCCCAGGAACACGGCACGGGCGTAAGCGGCCGTCTGCAGCACACCGGGGACGTACGTGGGCGCGTACTCCATGATCGTGGCGGCGAGCGTCTCAAGGTAGGCGGTTTCCGAAAAGGAATCGGCGTACGGGGACTTGTTGATCAGCTCGCGCCACATCCGCTCGAAGAACCCGCCGGTCCGCAGCTCCGCGTCGATCCGCAGCGCAACATCCAACTGCGGCTTGCGGATACCTGTTTCGAACTGACCGATGTACCCGCCGGAGCAGAAAACACGCCTGCCCAGCTCCTGCTGCGTGAGCCCGGCAGCTTCCCGACACCGCTTCAGCTCGGTCCCGAAGAAGCCCCATCCGATCCGAGGCTGTCCCGACCTCCCGGTACTGGCCAAAGCCTAACTCCCCTCGTTTACAAGGCCGTTGCACGGCGCGCCCCTCTCCCGACCATAGCCCCGCCCCGCCACTCTGTGAGGACACCCAACGCACACAACCCGAAGGAGGCGTTCCGTGTCCTACCGCGTGGGGGCATACGTCGTCGACCAGCGCACCGGCACACTCGCGCAAGTCATGGGGCACGTCGGACCGCGCGTGCAGATCAGACGCCCCGACGGCGGCCGTGAATGGGAGGCGCCCCCGCGCGCCCTGCGGCTCGCGACCCGTGACGAGTGCGTGGCCGCGGGGGTGCGCCCATGACACAGCAGGTCACCGCACCAGCCCCCGACACCGCGCGACTGGTCGCGCGGGCCACCCCCGGCACCGTGATCGTCACCCCCTGGGGGACACCGTTCAGCGAGCACGGCGCGCTCGCCCGGCTCACCGTGAGCGGTTACGGTGCGCACCGGCGCGCGGAGGGCCGGTTCACGGGCCCGGTTGTGCTCACCCCGTCGCCGTGCCCGCCGCAGCCGCGCAACGTAGTCGCCGAGGGCGAGGTGTCCACGACGGCGGTCACCGATGCGGAGTTCTGCGACCGCACGGCGCTCGCGTTCGTCCTCGGCATCCGGCTGCCGCACTGTCGCCAGGAGGTGGCGTACAAGCGGCGCGGCGCGCGGCCGGTGTGGCTGCACGGGCTGGGCGGCGCCGAAGAAGCGCACTCCTGGGCCTGTGTGATGTTCCGTGACGACCGGCCGGAGGCCCTCGTCTGGCAGGGTGGTCCGCGCCGCCTGTGGGACGAGGCGGAGGAGGCCTACGCCTGGTGGGCCCGCCAGGGCGAACCGCGGCACGACCGCTTCGGTCTGACCGTCACCCGCAGCGGGCACGCTGTCTGGCTCGACTCCCCCGGAAATGTGGTCGGTCCACGCGCGCGTTGAGCGAAGATGGAGCCATGGGCAAAGACGCAGCCGAGGCGCTCCGGAGGATCGCGGAGGCAGTCGAGCGGGAGCGTGACGACGCCACCCGCCGCTGTCCCGTGTGCGGTACGCAGACGCAGGTCGTTGCCACGGAGGAAGCGACGACGGGAAGCAGCAGCCCGCCGGCTGTCAATGTGAGAGCGGAGTGTGATCGGAAGTGCGCGAGCCTGCCATAGCCCGGCCGCTGGGTATCACCTGCCCGAACGGGGAGTGCGGCGGGACGATGACCAGACACGGTGACGTGTACGTCTGCCCCAAGTGCGGTTACCAGCTCTGATACAACCGGAAACCGGGGCATCCCAGGGCTCCTCCCCCGTACCGAACGAACGGCCTCCATGACAGACCGCAAGTCCTCCCCCGCGCCGCGCGGTGCGTTCGCCTGCCAGTGGTGCCAGGGCACCGGCTTCGCGGCGCGCGCGGCCGCGTACGTGTCCGGCATCGACCCCTTCGGCGGCCCGGCCGAGACCGTACGGCGCGCGGGGCAGTGCCGGCACTGCCGGGGCACGGGGGTGTACGACGCCGCCCAGGACCCCACACTGGACCACCCGGAGTGACCCGCGCGCCGGCCCGCGGCCGGGATGCGCCGTACGGCCCCTCCGGCGATCCTGGAGGGGTCAGGCACTCCTAAGGAGGACAGCCATGTCCATGCTCGACAAGCTCAAGGGTCTGCTGAAGGGCCACGAGGATACGGCCCGGCAGGGCGTCGACAAGGCGGGTGACGCCTTCAACGAGCGGACTCAGAACAAGTACCAGAGCCAGGTCGACACGGCCAAGCAGAAGTTGGACGAACAGCTCGGCAACCGGCCCCCGACCGACGACCAGCCGTAGGCGGCGCCGCGCTCACCACAGCTTGTCGATCTCGCCCGGATAGAGCGCGATGCGGCTGTTCCGGAAGACATCCGCGTTCCGTCGCGCTCTCTCCGTGAAGAAGGCGCCCAGGGTGATCATGTCGAACTCCGGGGCGTCGCTGGGCAGAGGATCCTCCGGCGTTCCGCCGATGAGTACGGATCCCTCCAGCACGTCCCACCCTGCGCTCCCGTAGAAGCCGCGCAGTGAGCGGTCACAGGTGAACAGCCCCACGTCCGCGCCGCGCGCGGCCATCTCCGCACGGGCGGCAGCCACGAGCTGCCGCCCGTGACCTTTGCCCCGCTGTGCCGTGTCGGTAACGACCGCACTGAGGCCGGAGGCCCGATAGCTGCGGCCGCCGTGGACGATGTCCTTGTTGAGGATGTCGAGCGTGGCCGGTACGGTCCCGTCCGGCGCGACGAGCAGCATCGCGACGGGCCGCAGGGCCGGGTCGTGCGGCCCGCCGCCGGGCCAGGCCTGTTCGCGCAGGGCCTCGGCCCGCGCGAAGAGTTCCGCCGGTATCGCGCCGTCCTCGTAGACGTGGATGCGTACGCCGGTCATCTTCGTTCTCCTCTCGCTCGGCGATTGCAGACATTCCTCACCGACGCCCGACAGCGGGCCATCCTCCGCCAAGTGGGCCCGGTCCACCGATTCCGCCCCGCACGGCCGTAACACCGTCTCGCGGAATGGGATGCGCGTCCGCCACGATTGCGTTTCCAACCGGAACCATACGGTTCACTTGCTGCCGCGGCGCGCGACGGTAACCCCGGACTCACCCCCCGTCATATCCCGTCCGGACCGTGCGGGTAGATTTCCGAACATCGAGGCCAAACGGACGGTCCGGCACTTGAACAGCAGGTGACGATTTCAAGTCACGGCCATTCCCGCCCAGTTCACCGCATAGCGGATTCCTTGCTCCGTCCTTCGGATAACGCCAGATCACATCCTTGTTGCGCCCCTGCCAATGACGGGGAATCGGTGGCACGCTCGAATCAATTCGCTCCTGCACCACTCCTGCATCAGGGCAGTCGACGTGGGCTGCCCCAACCCCCCTCATAGGAGACAGAGTTGAGAAGCGTCACCACCCCCTCCCGCAAGAACTCCCTGCGCGCCGCCGCGCTCGTCGCCTCCGCCGCCATGGTCGTCGTGGGCGTGCAGGCCGGCTCGGCGGGTGCCGCCTCCGGGAGCCATGACAGCGGCGGGCTGCCGCTCGCGCTGTCCGCGGGACAGAAGGCTTCGGCCATCAAGGACGCACAGGGCTCGACCTCCACGACCGCGGCGAAGATCGGCCTCGGCAGCAAGGAGAAGCTGGTCGTCCGCGACGTCGTCAAGGACGCGGACGGCACGGTGCACACGCGCTACGAGCGCACCTACGACGGTCTGCCGGTGCTCGGCGGCGACCTGGTCGTGCACGAGACCAAGAGCGGCGCGCGCAGCGTGACCAAGGCGACCGACGCCGAGATATCCGTGCCCACCACGAACCCGCAGGTGGCGCCCTCCGCCGCGAAGAAGAGCGCGCTGAGCGTCGCCGCAGACGCGCAGAACTCCAAGACCGACTCGCAGGCGCCGCGCAAGATCGTCTGGGCCGCCGAGGGCAAGCCGGTCCTGGCGTACGAAACCGTGGTGAAGGGCGTCCAGAAGGACGGCACCCCGAGCAGGCTGCACGTCGTCACCGACGCGGCCACCGGCAAGAAGCTCTACCAGCACGAGGCCATCGAGACCGGCGAGGGCACCAGCACCTACAGCGGCAAGGTCCCGCTGACCACCACCAAGTCCGGCTCCGGCTACGCGCTCACCGACGGCGCCCGCGGCGGTCACAGCACCTACAACCTGGCGCAGGGCACCGACGGCCAGGGCACGCTCTTCACCAACTCCAGCGACGTGTGGGGCGGCGGCGCCCAGACCGCGGCCGTGGACGCGCACTACGGTGCCGCGGTCACCTGGGACTTCTACAAGAACGTGCTCGGCCGCTCCGGCATCAAGGGCGACGGCAAGGGTGCGTACTCCCGCGTCCACTACGGCGACAACTACGTCAACGCCTTCTGGGACGACGAATGCTTCTGCATGACCTACGGCGACGGTGAGGGCAACTCCCACCCACTGACCGCGCTCGACGTCGCCGCCCACGAGATGACCCACGGCGTGACCTCCGCCACCGCGGGCCTCGAGTACAGCGGCGAGTCCGGCGGCCTCAACGAGGCGACCAGCGACATCTTCGGCAAGGCCGTCGAGTTCTACGCGAACAACAAGTCCGTCCCGGGCAACTACTTCGTCGGCCAGCAGATCAACATCAACGGTGACGGCAAGCCGCTGCGCTACATGGACAAGCCCAGCAAGGACGGCCGCTCCAAGGACTACTGGTCCTCCAGCCTCGGCGGCCTGGACCCGCACTTCTCCTCCGGCCCGGCCAACCACTTCTTCTACCTGCTGTCCGAGGGCAGCGGCGCGAAGACGATCAACGGCTTCAGCTACAACAGCCCCACCGCCAACAACTCCAAGATCACGGGTATCGGCCGCGACAAGGCCATCAAGATCTGGTACAAGGCGCTGACCACGTACTTCACCTCCACCACCAACTACAAGGCGGCCCGCACCGGCACCCTGAAGGCCGCCTCCGACCTCTACGGCGCCACCAGCACCGAGTACAAGACGGTCGCCGCCACCTGGGCCGCGATCAACGTCAAGTAGCCGCACGCCGCACGAACGTCCCCGCAACACCCCCCACCCCGGCGCCCGTGCTCCCGCCGCCCTCCAAGCGGCGGGAGCACGGGCGGCGCGTTTCGTACCGCGGCGCGTTTCGTACGTACCATCGGAAGCGTGATCGACCTCGGCTACTCCCTCTCCCGCCGCTTCCCGGACCCCCCGCAGACGGACTACCGCACCGCCGACGTGCACGCCCTGCGGCACGACCTCTTCTGCGGCGACGTCTACCTGGCCGACGTCAAGGCCGACCGGGAACTGTCCACAGCCTGGGGATGGGTGCCCGTACTCGACTTCGCCTGGGCCCTGTGCGACGTCATCGAGCTGCTCGACCAGGACCCCCGCGGCAACCGCTCGGCGCAGACCCAGTTCGCCGAGCTGGACTTCACCGAGTCCACCGACTGCCTGGTCTTCGAGCGCCGCTTCGGCTGGGTCGACGTCACCGCCGACTGGGCCCCGGACGAGGCCCCGCTGAACTTCAACCACCGCGCCCTGCGCCGCGAGGCCCGCGACTTCCTGCACGACCTGGTCGCCGACCTGACGGACATGCACGAGGGCCTCGCCGACAACCCCGCCGTCTGGGACCTGCTCGCCCGCTTCCCCCGGGTGTGAACTCCCGTGCGTGACCGGGAAGTTGGGCGGCACCGACAACGGTCTTGACCTCAACCATCCTTGAGGTTGAACACTCGTGATCACCGGACCGTCCGGCCACCGCCTCACGAGGAGCAACCTCATGCACGCTGTCCGCCTGCACGCCTTCGGCCCCGCCGAGAACCTCGTGTACGAGGAGACCGACACCCCCGAACCCGGCCCCGGCCAGGTCCGCATCGCCGTCGCCGCCTGCGGCGTCCACCTGCTCGACACCAGCCTGCGCGCCGGCGACGCCGGCGGCAGCCCCGTCCCGCTGCCCGAGCTGCCCACCGTCCCCGGCCGCGAGGTCGCCGGCACCGTGGACGCCCTGGGCGAGGGCACCGACCCGCGGTGGCTGGGCCGCCGCGTCGTCACCCACCTGGGCACCGCCCCCGGCGGCTACGCGGAGGCCGCCGTCGCCGACGCGGAGCGGCTGCACGAGATCCCGTACGGGCTGGACGCCGCCCAGGCCATCGCCATGATCGGTACCGGGCGGACGGCGCTCGGCATCCTCGGCTTCACCGAGCTGTCCGCGGACGACGTCGTCGTCGTGACGGCCGCGGCCGGCGGGATCGGCTCGCTGCTGGTGCAGCACGCGAGGAACGCCGGAGCCACGGTCGTCGGACTCGCGGGCAGCCGGGCCAAGGTCGCACAGGTCCGTGCGCTGGGCGCCGGCATCGCCCTCGACTACACCGTCGACGGGTGGGCGGAGCAGGCCCGTACGGCCCTGGACGGACGTGTCGCGACGGTCGTCTTCGACGGGGTCGGCGGGGAGGCCGCCCGCGCGGCGGTCGGCCTGCTCGGCGAGGGCGGACTCCACCTCGTCTTCGGCTGGTCCGCGGGCGACGGGCCGGCCGGGCCGGACCACGGGGCGGACGCGCGGGGCATCGTGTCGCGGAGCGCGCTGGGGCCCGCGATGCTCGAACGGTTCGGCGGCGGCATGGCCGGAATGCGGCAGCTGGAAACCCTGTCCCTGGCCCAGGCGGCGGCCGGGGCGGTGATCCCGCTGGTGCAGCGGTACCCGCTGCGCGAGGCGGCCGAGGCGCACCGGGCGCTGGAGACCAGGGGAACCGTGGGCAAGGTGGTGCTCTGCCCGTGAAAGAACGGGTCAGGGAGGGGAAAAGGCCGCACCAAACCCGACAGGCGCGGCGCCCCCGTCCGGCCTAGCCTGAAAGGTACGCACAATTTCGGCCACCCAGGGGGTCGCATGCGCGACACGGACCAGGACAAGCCCTTCATAGCCGAGCCCCCGTCCACCCCCAGCCGCTGGTGGGCCCTGGTGATCATCGCCATGGCCCAGCTGATGGTCGTCCTCGACGCCACCATCGTCAACATCGCCCTGCCCTCCGCACAGCGCGCCCTCGGCATCTCCGACACCAGCCGGCAATGGGTGATCACCGCCTACACCCTCGCCTTCGGCGGGCTGCTCCTCCTCGGCGGCCGCGTCGCCGACCTCGCCGGGCGCAAGCGCACGTTCATGACCGGCCTCATCGGCTTCGCCGCCGCCTCCGCGCTCGGCGGAGCCGCGCACGCCCCCGGCATGCTGTTCACAGCGCGCGCTCTCCAGGGCGCCTTCGCGGCGGTCCTCGCGCCGTCCGCGCTGTCCCTGCTGACGACCACGTTCACCGACCTCAAGGAGCGCAGCAAGGCCTTCGGCATCTACGGCGCCATCGCCGGCGGCGGCGCCGCCATCGGGCTGATCACCGGCGGCCTGCTCACCGAGTACCTCGACTGGCGCTGGTGCCTCTACGTCAACGTCCCCATCGCCCTCGTCGCCTTCACCGGCGCCGTCTGGCTACTGCACGACCACCGGCCCTCACGGGCCGACCGGCCGTCCCTCGACATCCCCGGCGTCCTGCTCGGCTGCAGCGGTCTCGTCGCCCTCGTCTACGCCTGCAGCGAGGCCCAGCCCCACGGCTGGACCAGTCGCCTCGTCCTGGGGCTGCTGAGCGGCGGCGCGGTGCTGCTGGCCGCGTTCGCGTGGTGGCAGACGCGGGCGCCCAGCCCGCTGCTGCCGCTGCACGTCATCCGCGACCGGAACCGGGCCGGCTCGTTCGTGACCATGGCGCTCACCGTCATCGGCATGTTCGGCATGTTCCTGTTCATGACCTACTACCTGCAGGTCGTCCTCGGCTACTCCCCCGTCCGCACCGGCCTGGGCTTCCTGCCGCTTACCGGCGCACTCGTCCTGTCCTCGACCCAGCTCTCGGCCCGGCTGCTGAACCACCTGCCGCCGCGCATGCTGATGGTCCCCGGCACCCTGCTCGTCGCCGCCGGGCTCTTCCTGCTCACCTCCCTGCCGGTCGAGCCCGCGTACGCCTCCCACGTCCTGCCCTCCGAGATCCTGGTCGGCCTCGGCATGGGCCTGGTCTTCATGCCCGTCCTCGCCACCGCGACCGCCGGTGTGCCGCCGCGCGACTCGGGCGTCACCTCGGCCACCGTCAACACCTCGCAACAGGTGGGCGGTTCGATCGGCACGGCGCTGCTCAACACCATCGCCACGTCCGCCGCCTCCGCGTACGTCGCCACGACTCCGGGACCGCGGGCCGTCGTCGTGAAGCAGGGCATCGTGCACGGCTTCCACGTCGCCATCGGCTGGGGCGCCGGCATCATGCTGCTGGCCTCCCTCGTCGCCGGGCTGATGGTCACGGCGCGCGCCCCGAAGCACCAGATCGCGGCGCGGGGCGCCGCGAAATCCAGTGGCATGTGCGACTGCCCGCCCTCATCCTGACGCCATGCAGATCCACATCAGAGACGCGCGCGACGACGACTGGGCCGCCATCTGGCCCTTCTTCCGGACCATCACGGCGGCCGGGGAGACGTACACGTATCCCCGCGACATCGACAGCGGGACGGCGCGGGCGACCTGGATGCTGCGTGCCCCCGGGCACACGGTCGTGGCGGTCGACGGGGACGGCACCGTCCTCGGCTCGGCCAAGGCGGGGCCCAACCACATGGGCCCCGCCTCCCACATCGCCACGGCCAGCTTCATGGTCGCCCCGGAGGCCGCCGGCCGGGGGGTGGGGCGGGCGCTGGGCGAGTACGTCCTGTCCTGGGCCAAGGGGGAGGGGTACCGGGCGATGCAGTTCAACGCCGTGGTGCAGAGCAATGTGCGGGCGGTTGCGCTGTGGAAGTCGCTCGGCTTCAAGGTGATCGGGACGCTGCCGGAGGGATACCGGTTGCCTGACGGCAGTTACACGGGGCTGCACATCATGCACCGGGTGCTGTAGGGGGAGTCGGGGCCCCGGTCCCGCCCCGTCAGGGGCGCGGGGCAGCTTCGATATGCGGCTCCGCCGCGTGGGCGCGAGCAACCACAACGGACCCGCACGCACCCCACACCCCAGCGGAGCGTTACCGCACCACCCTCAGCTCCCGCCCCGTGTTGTTCAGCCTCCGCGCCCCCGACTCCGTACACACCACGATGTCCTCGATCCGCACCCCGAAACGGCCCGGCAGATAGACCCCCGGCTCGATCGAGAAGGACATCCCCGGAGCCAACGGCAAGTGTTCCCCCTCCACCAGGTACGGCGGCTCGTGCGTCGTGACGCCGATGCCGTGGCCCGTGCGGTGGATGAAGTACTCGCCGTAGCCGGCCCGCCGGATCACCTGGCGGGCCACGCGGTCGACGTCCTGGCAGGCCACGCCGGGGCGCACCGCCTCGAAGGCCGCCTGCTGGGCCTCCCGGACCAGGTCGTGGACCTTGCGCTCCTCCGCCGTCGGCTCGCCCACGTGCACCGTGCGGGTGGTGTCCGAGCCGTAGCCGTCCAGCAGGCCGCCGAAGTCCAGGACGACCATGTCGCCGTCCTGGATCGTCCGGTCGCCCGCCTCGTGGTGCGGGTTGGCGCCGTTCGGGCCGGATCCCACGATCGTGAAGTCGACCTGGCTGTGGCCGTGTTCGCGCAGCAGCCGGTCGAGGTCGGCGGCCACCTCGCGCTCGCGCCGCCCGGCGAACGGCAGCTCCGCGATCCGTTCGAACGTGGCGTCCGCGGCGGCGCCCGCCGCGGCCAGCCGCTCGATCTCGAACGCGTCCTTGACCGCCCGCAGCATGGGCAGCGCCTCGGTGAGCGCCTCGTACGCCGTCCCCGGGCAGGCGCGCTGGAACGCCAGCAGGTGCAGCGCCCAGGCGTTGTCGGAGACCCCGTAACGGCCGTGCGGTTCCAGCAGCTTGGCGGCGGCCGCGTACGGGTCCTCGCCGTCCGTCCAGCCGCTGATGTCCATCGCCCCTGCGCCCGCCGCGTGTTCGGCGTCCGGACGCTCCAATTCCGGTACGAACAGCCGGGGCTTGTGCCCGGGGAGGAGCAGCAGTGCGGTCAGCCGCTCCGTGTCGGCCGGGACCCGGTAGCCGCTGAGCCAGACCAGGTCGGGCCCCGGAGCGACGAGCAGACCCGCCAGCCCCTCCTGGGCGGCGGCCACGACCGCCCGTTCCATGCGTGCGCGGTACACCTCGACATCCGTCATGGGGGCAGCGTAATCCGCCCGCAGGCGGTCGGCAGAGCGGCCTCTACCCCACGGGTGAGGCGCTCTCCTCCCCCAGGATGAGAAGGCCCCCCACCCCAGGGCCGATTTCCCTGTTCCGCCCCCTGATTCACCCGGAATTCGTTGTTTTCCGGGAACCCGGCTCCCTAGCGTGAACATGCCCGGGTCGCAAGTCCATACGACGCTCGCACGATTCCCCCGGCCGCGTACACCCCACCAGCGAAGGAGCACCATGTTCCAACGAGTCGGGCGGTTCGCCGTCCACCGGCCCTGGCTCACGATCCTCGGCTGGGTCGTCGCAGCCGTGGCCCTCGCCGTACTGGCCCCGGGCCTCAAGTCCACGACGGACGAGGCGGAGTTCCTGCCGAAGCACTACGAGTCCGTGCAGGTGGCCAACCTGCAGAAGAACGCCTTCCCGAAGACCGAACAGCCCGCCTCCATCGCGGTGTTCCAGCGCTCCGACGGCGGCCGGTTAGGCGCGGACGACCGGCGCGACGTGATCAAGGTCGCGGAGGGCCTCCAGGCGAAGCACCGTCCGGAGATCGCCAAGGTGGAGACGGGCCCGCAGGCCGTCTCCCCCAACGGCGAGATCGCCCTCGCGAACATCGTCGCGACCACCAAGGACGTCTACGACAAGAAGCTCACCGACTCCGTCAAGCAGCTCCGTGAGGACGCCAAACCCCTGCTGGACGGCACCCACTTGAAGATGGGCATCACCGGCCTGGTGGCCACCAACGTGGACTCCCAGGAGTCCTCGGGCAACACCGACTCCATGGTGATGAGCGCGACGCTGCTGCTGATCGTCATCCTGCTGCTGGTGATCTTCCGCAGCCCGCTGATCGCCCTGCTGCCGGTGATCATCATCGGCATCGTCTTCATGGTCGCCCTGGGCCTCATCGGCACCGCGGCCTCGCTCGGCGGGCTGAAGGCCGACAGCTCGATCTCCGCGATCCTCATCGTCGTCCTCTTCGGCGTCGGCACCGACTACCTGCTGTTCCTGCTCTTCCGCTACCGCGAGCACCTGCGGGCCGGACAGGAGCCCAAGGAGGCCCTCGTCGCCGCCGTGGCCCGGGTCGGCGAGACCATCGCCTCCGCCGCCGGCGCCGTCATCGTGGCCTTCCTCGCCCTGCTGCTGTCCACGATGGGCATGATGCGGGCGATGGGCCCCTCGCTGGCGATCTCCGTGGCCGTGACCCTGGTCGCCGCCCTCACCCTCGTGCCCGCGGTCTTCTCGCTCCTGGGCACCAAGGCCTTCTGGCCCTCCAAGGCCTGGCAGCGGCAGCCGCGGAACCGTTTCGCGAACACCGTCGGCGGCACCGTCTCCCGCCGCCCCGGCCTCGTCGCCCTCGTCTCCGCCGGGGTCCTGGCCGCCCTCGCCGTGGGCGCGCTGTCCTTCCGGCCCGAGTTCGACACCTCCAGCCAGATGCCCCAGAAGCTGGAGTCCGTCCAGGCCATGAAGGACCTCCAGCGCGGCTTCTCGGCCGGCCAGTCCGACCCCGCGATGGTCTACCTGAAGTCCACCGGCGGCGCCCGCCTCGACAAGGCGGCCATGGAGTCCTTCCGCGCCGGCCTCGCCGGCATCGAGGGCGTCGGCCAGGCCTCCCCGGGCCTCCCGAACCCCGACGGCACGGTCGCCCAGTACAGCGTCGTCCTCAAGTACGCGCCCACCAGCGACAAGGCCATCGAGCTCGCCGGCGGCGCCCTGCGCGACCAGGCCCACAAGGCCGCGCCCGCGGGCACCGAAGCCCTCGTCGGCGGCACCTCGGCCGTCCTCGCGGACGTCAAGAAGGCCGTGAACCACGACTACACGGTCGTCTTCCCGGTCGCGGGCCTCGCGATCATGCTCATCCTGGGTCTGCTGCTGCGCAGCTTCGTGGCCCCCTGGTACCTGATGGCCGCCGTCGCCCTCGGCTTCGGCGCCACGCTCGGCTCGACGGTCTGGCTCTTCCAGGACCTGCAGGGCAAGCACGGCCTGCTGTTCATGCTGCCGGTGATCGTCTACCTCTTCGTGGTCGCCATCGGCACCGACTACAACATCCTCATGGTCGCCCGTCTCCGCGAGGAGGTCCGCCGCGGCACGGCCCCGCGCGAGGCCGTCCGCACCGCGGTCGCCCGCTCGGCACCCACCATCGCCTCCGCGGCGATCATCCTCGCCGGCACCTTCGGCGTCCTGATGCTCGCCGACAACTCGATGCTCCAGCAGATGGGTTTCGCCGTGGCGTTCGGCATCCTGCTGACCGCCTTCATCATGGCGATGCTGCTGGTCCCGACGGTCACCTCGCTGCTCGGGCACAAGGCGTGGTGGCCGGGCCACCAGGACGAGCCCGTCACGCCCGCAGGGGTCGAGCGCGCAGGCGAATTGGAGGAGGTGCGGCCGTAGCCGTACGCCCCAAACGCACAGAGCCGCAGACCCCGGAAGGGTCTGCGGCTCTGTGCGTTGCTCCTGCCAAGCCGCCTGTCGGACTCGAACCGACGACCTTCGCTTTACAAGAGCGGTGCTCTACCAGCTGAGCTAAGGCGGCATGTGCGATGCAGTCTACCCACAACGATTTGGTGGCCCGCGACCTGCTGACAACCGGCCACCGCCCCGGTAGCGTCCTCGACAGCCGGTCCGATTGGACTGGACCACTCCCTCTACTCGGATCGTCCGGCACGTTCCTGCCGGTGAAGGGACTGCATCACCATGGCCACGGTCACGTACGACAAGGCGACCCGCATCTATCCGGGCGCCGACAAACCCGCCGTCGATCAGCTGGACATCACCATCGAAGATGGCGAATTCCTGGTGCTCGTCGGCCCCTCCGGATGCGGCAAGTCCACCTCGCTGCGGATGCTCGCCGGGCTGGAGGACGTCAACGGCGGCTCGATCCGGATCGGCGACCGGGACGTCACCCATCTCCCGCCGAAGGACCGGGACATCGCCATGGTGTTCCAGAACTACGCGCTCTACCCGCACATGACGGTCGCCGACAACATGGGCTTCGCGCTGAAGATCGCGGGCGTGCCCAAGGCCGAGATCCGGCAGAAGGTCGAGGACGCGGCCCGGATCCTGGACCTCACCGAGTACCTGGGGCGCAAGCCCAAGGCGCTCTCCGGCGGACAGCGCCAGCGCGTCGCGATGGGGCGCGCGATCGTGCGCGAGCCCCAGGTGTTCCTCATGGACGAGCCGCTGTCGAACCTCGACGCCAAGCTGCGCGTGCAGACCCGCACCCAGATCGCCGGGCTCCAGCGGCGGCTGGGCATCACGACCGTCTACGTCACGCACGACCAGGTCGAGGCCATGACCATGGGCGACCGGGTCGCGGTGCTCAAGGACGGCCTGCTGCAGCAGGTGGACTCGCCGCGCAACATGTACGACCGCCCGGCCAACCTCTTCGTCGCCGGCTTCATCGGCTCCCCCGCCATGAACCTGGTCGAGGTGCCGATCACCGACGGCGGCGTGAAGTTCGGCAACAGCGTCGTGCCCGTCCCGCGCGAGGCCCTGACGGCCGCGGCCGACCGGGGCGACCGCACGGTGACGGTCGGCGTGCGGCCCGAGCACTTCGACGTGGTCGAGCAGAACGGCGAGGCGGCCCGCTCGCTGGGCAAGGAGGCCGCGGACGCCCCGGCCGGTCTCGCGGTCACGGTGAACGTGGTCGAGGAACTCGGCGCGGACGGCTACGTGTACGGCACGGCCGAGGTCGGCGGCGCGCCGAAGGACCTCGTGGTGCGCGTCAACGGACGCCGCGTGCCGGAGAAGGGCTCCGTGCTGCACGTGGTGCCGCGGCCGGGCGAGGTGCACGTGTTCTCGACGTCCTCGGGCGAGCGCATCGGCGACTGAGCGTGACCGGTGCGGGCGGCCGGGGTGACGGTCGTCCGCACCGCCCGCCGTGTCGGGACATGCCTTGACACTCCTCGCTTTTCGACTCCCGTACGTCAACACGGCGAACAAACGGCAGCCCGTGACGTCGCTCGACCGGGTGACTAAATGTCGCCGCATCATTACCCCTCGCTACCATCTGCGGCATGAACCAGGCCGCCCGCCGCATCGGCAGAACTCTCGCCCTCGTCCTTCCCGTCGTTCTGGTGCTCTCCGGGACCCTCGCGGTCACCCGTGTCCCGTGGGCGGCCCCGAACGCCGAGTCGCAGGTGCTCACTGCTTCGTCCGGCACCGCCTCCAGCCAGGCCAAGGCCCGCGCGCCGCACGAGGTGCTGCGCGACCGGCTGCTGACGGAGCTGCAGCAGAAGAACCCCGGGGTCGCGCTCACGGACCTCCAGCGGGAGACGGAGAGCCGTCCCTCGCTGGCCCGCTACTGCGGGCAGATCGCCCGCGCCCTCGGGCGCGCGGCCGTCGCCAAGTACGGCTCCAAGAAGGCCCAGGGCTTCTCACGGCCCGTCTGCGACACCTCCTTCGCCTCCGGCGTCGTCGCCCAGGGCCACTGAACAGCACGGGCCTGCGGGAAGCTCCGGGCCGGTCCCTCCCGGCCCGGAGCCACCGCATATCGTGCGGACATGACCAGTACCCACGCCTTTTCGTACCCCACGCAAGCCGTGATCCTGGCCGGCGGCCAGGGGTCACGGCTTCGTCCGTACACCGATGACCGCCCCAAGCCGATGGTGGAGATCCCCGGTACCGGCGTCCCGATCATCGGTCACCAGCTGGCCTGGCTCGCCTCCGAGGGCGTCACGGACGCCGTCGTCTCGTGCGGCCATCTGGCCGAAGTCCTGCAGGACTGGCTCGTGTCGGCCGAACTCCCGCTCCGCGTCACGACGGTGGTGGAGAAGGAGCCGCTCGGCCGCGGCGGCGGACTGAAGCACGCGGCCGCCTCGCTGCCCCACCCCGACCAGGCCTGGTACGCCACCAACGGGGACATCTGGACCCGCTTTTCGCTGCGCGAGATGGCCGCCTTCCACCAAGAGCGCGACGCCACGGCCACGTTGGCGCTGGCACGGCCGCGGATCCCATGGGGAGCCGTGGAGACCGACGAGTTCGGGAACGTCCTGGACTTCATCGAAGCGCCTCCGTCGCCTTATCTGATCAATGCCGGCGTCTACGTCTTCTCGGCCGCCTTCCGCGACCTGCTGCCGGAGCGCGGCGACCACGAGCGGGCCACCTTCCCGCGCCTGGCCCGCGAGCGCCGCCTGGCCGGCTTCCCGCTGCCGCACGGCGCGTACTGGCGGGCCATCGACACGGCGAAGGACCTGACGGAGGCCGCGAAGGAGTTGCGCGGCGCATAGACGAATCCCCGCGCCCCGTCAGGGGCGCGGGGCAGCTGACTCATGCGGCTCCCCATAGCGCCCCGTCAGGGGCGCGGGGAACTGCGCGACCAGCCCCCACCGGCCCGCAGCCGACGCACCACCCCAGGGGTCCGGGGCGAAGCCCCGAGAACCTCGACTGCGGGCGCGTCGTGGCTGATCGCGCCCACGCGGCGGAGCCGCAAATCGAATACAGCCCCGCGCCCCTGACGGGGCGCAGTCGGCCGGGCCCTAGCCCAGAAGACCCCCGAGCGCACCGCCACCGTGGCCGCCGCCCGAACCGCCCGACGAGCTGCCGGACGACTCGCCCGTGCTGCCGCCGGAGCCGCCCGCGGACGACGAGCTGCTGCGCGGCGCAGCCGGAGCCGGCTGCTGGTGCGGCGTCTGCGGCGCGCTGTGGACGCCGCCGTGGCCGGGGGTGCCGGCGCCGCCCGGAGTGCCTGCGGGGCTGTGCGAGGTGCCCGGGGCGCTCGGCGTCGCCGACGGGCCGGACTGCTTGTGCCCGGTGGGGCTGGGCTTGACGACGCCCGGCGTGGTGGCGCCGTGCGCACCGGGAGTGGTGGACGAGGAACCGGGCCGCTGCGGCAGGTGCGTACCGGGGAGGCTGTTGCTGGGCGGTGCGGCCGGGAGGCCGGGGGTCTGGACGGACCGGGAGGAGCGCACGGCCCCGCCGAGCATCGAACCGGTCAGCAGCGACAGGCCGATGAGGACGGTGGCCATGACCGTGCCGCGGCGCAGGACGCGCCGCCGCAGGGCCCAGAGCTCGGCGCGCGGGCCGAGCCGCCGCCAGGCCTCGCCGGCGAGCCTGCCGTCGACGGAGTAGCACGGCGCCCCGGCGATGACCAGGGGGCTCCAGGCGGCCAGGCAGATGATGTCGGGCGCCTGGTAGACGGGGGCGGCGCGCCAGCTGACGGTGACGAGCAGGACGGCCGACAGCAGCATCCCGACGGCCCCGGCGAGCCGCTGCCAGAGGCCGAAGATGGTGAGGATGCCGACGATGATCTGCAGGAAGGCGACCGTCAGCCCGGAGCCCACGGGGTGGCTCAGGGCGAGCGAGCGCAGCGGCGCGGCGACGGCCCAGGGGTGCAGGGCCGTGAGCCAGGCGACCATCGAGCCGCGCTTGCCGCCGTCGAAGTAGACGGGGTCGCACAGCTTGCCCATGCCGGCGTAGATGGAGATCAGGCCGAGGAAGATGCGCAGGGGCAGCAGGACGACGCCGAGGTTCATCCGGCGGTCCGGGTAGTAGGCGTGCCGGGCGGAGTCGCCCGGGCGCTGCCTGCGCGGGATGTCCTCGTCGTCCTCGGTCTCGTAGTCCGAGCCGGGTTCGTCGAACTGGGAGTATCCGTACGGGTCTTCGTCGCGCGCGCTGCCGTTCGGGCGGACGCGGGGCAGGAGTCGGGTGGCGTCGGCGCCGGCCGGGCCGGTGGGCCCGCCGGGACCGCGGGGTCCGATGACGGTGGCCGGGGCCTCGTCGACCGCGATGCGCGGCAGCACCTGGGTGGCTCCGCCATCCCCTCCCCCGGCCGTCCGGGCGGGACCGGAGAGTCCGGACTCCCGTACGGCGTCGAGGAGTTGGGTGGATGCCGAATCGCCTGGCCCGGTCCGCCCGCTCCACACCACGGGGGCGCGGCGCCGGGCCGCGCTCTTGAGGGTGGGCAGCCCGTCCGTCCGGTCTGCGCCGGCGAACTGCCGGGCGGCGCGCGGGGGCCGCGCGAGCTGCACGCGGAAACTCAGGTGGTTGACGGAGACCTGCGCCGGGTCCGACGGGACCTTCACCGTACTCAGCGCGGGCTGGTCGTCGTACCCCGAAGAGCTTCCCCCCGTAGGCGTGCGGGGTGTTCTGGTGTCCACACTCATCTAACCGAGTGACTTGAGATTAGGACACTGCCTTGACCGCCCCGATGTGTCCGAGACCCGTCAAGATCATCAACTGCCGCGCCCCTTCCGGCGGATCGGCGCTCGCGCGCTGACCCGCCGGGGCACGGCTCAGGCGCGCCGGCGCGCGGCCTCGTACAGCACGACACCGGCGGCGACACCGGCGTTGAGCGACTCCGCGCCGCCCGGCATCGGGATCCGCACGCGGAAGTCGCAGGTCTCGCCGACCAGACGGGACAGACCCTTGCCCTCGCTGCCGACGACGATCACCACGGGGCCCTCGAGCGCCTCGAGTTCGTGCAGCTCGGTGTCACCGTCCGCCGCGAGGCCGACGACCATGAGGCCTTCCTTCTGGTAGGCCTCCAGGGCGCGCGTCATGTTGGTGGCGCGGGCCACCGGCGTGCGGGCGGCGGTGCCGGCGGAGGTCTTCCAGGCGCTGGCGGTCATACCGGCCGCACGGCGCTCGGGAACGACCACGCCGTGACCGCCGAAGGCGCAGACGGAACGGACGACGGCGCCGAGGTTGCGCGGGTCGGTGATGCCGTCGAGCGCGACGATCAGCGGGTCCTCGCCGTTGTCGAGGGCCTCGGCGGAGAGGTCCTCGGGGTGCGCGTAGTCGTACGGCGGCACGGACAGGACCAGGCCCTGGTGGTTGAGGCCGTTGGTCATCCGGTCGAGCTCCGGACGCGGGGCCTCCATGAGGTTGAGGCCCTTCTCCGTGGCGAGCCGCAGGGCCTCGCGCACCCGCTCGTCGCTGTCCACGAACTGCTGGACGTAGAGCGTGTTCGCGGGCACGCCCTCGCGCAGCGCCTCGACCACGGAGTTACGGCCGACGACGAGCTCGTTGGTGCCCTTGGGGCCGCCGCGGCGCGGGGCCGGACGGCGGGCCGCCTGCTTGGCCTGGGCATTGGCCACGCGGTTCTTCTTGTGCCCCTTGCGCATGCTCGCGGGCGGCGTGGGGCCCTTGCCCTCCAGGCCTCGGCGCCGCTGGCCGCCGCTGCCGACCTGCGCGCCCTTCTTGTTGGACGTGCGGCGGTTCCTGCGCTGGCTGTTGCCGGCCATGGGTCACCTGTTTCCTGTTACTGCAGTTACTGCGTGAACGTTCTTACGAAAAGTGTCGCTCAGCCGAGCGTCCAGCGCGGGCCCGACGGGGTGTCCTCGATCACGAGGCCGGACTGCTGGAGCTGGTCGCGGATGGTATCGGCGCTCGCCCAGTCCTTGCGGCCGCGGGCCGCCTCGCGCTGCTCGAGCACCAGCCTGACCAGCGAGTCCACCACACCGTGCAGGTCCTCGCCACGGCCGTCGCCGGCGGCGGCCCACTGCTCGTCCAGCGGGTCCAGACCCAGCACGCCGAGCATCGCGCGGACCTCGGCCAGGCGGGCGACCGCGGACTCCTTGTCATCGGCGCTCAGCGCGGAGTTGCCCTGCCGCACCGCGGTGTGGACGATCGCGAGCGCCTGCGGGACGCCCAGGTCGTCGTCCATCGCCTCGGCAAAGGCCGGCGGCACCTCGGCGGCGGGCTCGACCGCCTTCCCCGCTTTCTCGCACACCCGCTGCATGAAGCCCTCGATCCGGGCGAACGCCGCCTCGGCCTCGCGCAGCGCGTCCTCGCTGTACTCGATCATCGAGCGGTAGTGCGGGGTGCCCAGGTAGTAGCGCAGCACGATCGGACGCCAGTGCTTGACCATCTCGGAGACGAGCACCGAGTTGCCCAGCGACTTGGACATCTTCTCGCCGCTCATGGTCACCCAGGCGTTGTGCACCCAGTACCGGGAGAAGGTGTCGCCGAAGGCCTTGGCCTGGGCGATCTCGTTCTCGTGGTGCGGGAAGATCAGGTCGATGCCGCCGCCGTGGATGTCGAAGGCCTCGCCCAAGTACTTGTGCGCCATGGCCGAGCACTCCAGGTGCCAGCCCGGACGACCGCGGCCCCACGGGGTCTCCCAGCTGGGCTCGCCCTCCTTGGCCGCCTTCCACATCGCGAAGTCGCGCGGGTCGCGCTTGCCGGTCTCACCCTCGCCGGACGGCTGCAGCAGGTTGTCCAGCTCCTGGTTGGACAGCGCCAGGTAGCCGGGGAAGGAGCGCACGTCGAAGTACACGTTGCCGTCGGCGGCGTAGGCGTGACCGCGCTCGATCAGCCCGCGCATCATCTCGATCATCTCGGGCACATGCCCGGTCGCCCGCGGCTCGACGGTCGGACGCAGGCAGCCCAGCGCGTCGTAAGCGGCGTTGAACGCGCACTCGTTCTCGTAGCCGATCGACCACCACGGGCGGCCCTGGTCCGCGGCCTTCGCGATGATCTTGTCGTCGATGTCCGTGACGTTGCGGACGAACGTCACGTCGTAGCCGCGGTAGGCGAACCAGCGACGCATGATGTCGAAGTTCAGGCCGGAACGGATGTGCCCGATATGCGGCGCAGCCTGCACGGTCGCACCACACAGGTAGATCGAGACACAGCCCGGAGCGATCGGGGTGAAGTCACGGATCTGCCGGGCGCTGGTGTCGTACAGGCGAATAGTCACGGAACCAGGGTAGTGGGCCCTGGGCAGTGCCTCGCTCCCCCGGGAGGAAGCGGGATGCAATCCGGCAACTCGACCGCCGGTCTTTGACCTCTATTTACGATCTGCACATCATAAGGAGCCGCACGGCAACTTCCGCGGGGACCCAGGAGGGACGTTGCACTCCACCGTGCACTCCACCGTCATCAGCCAGCAGGAACGATCGCCCGTTCCCGTCCCGCCCCCGGCCCGCAGAAGACCGCAGGGACGGCTCGCCGCACTGGACGGCCTGCGACTGCTGGCCGCTCTGATGGTCGTCGCCTATCACTACCTCGCCTTCAACAGCGGAGCCTGGCCGGCACCCTCGGAGAAACTCTTCCCCGTCGCCCACGTGCCCGCCTCCTACGGCTGGCTGGGCGTCCAGCTGTTCTTCCTCATCAGCGGCTTCGTCATCTGCATGAGCGCCTGGGGAAAGGGCGTCGGGGATTTCGCCGTATCGCGCGCGACACGGCTGTATCCGGCGTACTGGTTCGCCGTTCTCGCCGTGTCGCTCGCCGTCTCCCTCTTTCCGGTCGTCAATGAAGCGCCGCGGCTGAGCAACATCGCCGTCAACCTCACGATGCTCCAGGACCCCTTCGGAGTGGCTCCGGTCGACGGCGTCTACTGGACCCTGTGGGTGGAGGTCCGCTTCTACCTGCTCTTCGCGCTCGTCGTCGCCTGGCACGGGCTGACCTACCGGCGGGCCGTGGCCTTCTGCCTGCTGTGGGGCGTCGGCGCGGCCGTCGCCTCCACGGCCGGCAGCCCGCTGCTCACCACCCTGCTGATGCCCGGCGACGCCTGGTACTTCATCGCCGGCATCGCCTTCTACCTGATGCACCGGTTCCGGCCCAACCTGTTGCTCTGGCTGATCGTCGCCGGCTGCTTCCTGGCCGGCCAGCGCTTCGTGCTGGAGGCGCACCGCAACGCCGAGCACTACATGGGCCACCGGGTCCCGCAGTGGCCCAGCGTGCTGCTCCTCGCCCTCTTCTTCGGCGCCCTCGCCGCCGTGGCCCTCGGCCTGACCCGGCGCATCACCTGGGGCTGGCTGTCCACGGCGGGCGTGCTGACCTATCCGCTGTACCTGCTGCACGAGCGGATGGGCTGGATCGTCATCAAGTACGCCGACGGCCTGCTGCCCCGGCCGCTGCTGCTCATGATGCTGGTCATGGTCATGCTGGCGGCCGCCTGGCTGGTCCACCGCCTGGTGGAGCGGCCCCTGGCCCGCCTCGTACGGCAGGGGCTGCGGCGCGCCCTGGCGGAGATCCGGGCCGGGCACGCGCAGGCGTGAACCGGCTCCCGGGCCGCGGGGCTGTCGCGGCACGCAGGACGGCGGGTGTGTCAGCATGCTCGGAACGGGCCCGCCGCGGCGGGCCGACACCTCTACCGGAGAGGACGACATGCGTTTCGCCAACCGCGGCGAAATCGATGGCGGCCGACCGGCCGCTCCCGGGAAGACGCCAAGGCTCTACGCCCTGGACGGGCTGCGTCTCGTCGCCGCCCTCATGGTCGTGCTGTACCACTACACGTACCTGACCGGCGGCTGGGGCACCCGGGACACCAGACGGATGTTCTCCGCCATCGAACCGATAACCCGCTACGGCTGGCTGGGCGTGGAAGTCTTCTTCCTCATCAGCGGCTTCGTCATCTGCATGAGCGCCTGGGGACGCTCCCTGGGCGACTTCGTCGTCTCCCGCGCCTCCCGCATCTACCCCGCCTACTGGGTCGCGGTGGCCCTCACCGGGACCGTGGTGATGACCTGGCCGCAGGTGCGCTCCCTGGCCGGCTGGGAGACGGTCGTCACGAACTTCAGCATGCTCCAGCACGGACTGGGCGTCTGGGACGTGGACGGCGTCTACTGGACGCTCTTCGTCGAGCTGAAGTTCTACGTGCTCTTCGCACTCGTCGTCGCCAGAGGCGTCACCTACCGCAGATGCGTGCTCTTCTGCGGCATCTGGACGGTGGCCGCCGCCACGGCCCCCGCGGTGAACAACAAGCTGCTCGACCTGTGGGCGATGCCGCTGTACGCGCCCTACTTCATCGCGGGCATCGCGTTCTATCTGATGCACCGGTTCAAGCCGACCGCCCTGCTGTGGGGCATCGTCGTCGTCTCGTACCTGCTCGCCAACCACCACGTGGCCAAGCGGGTGCACGACAACGCCAACCATGTGATGGCCCTGTTCCCCGCCCAGCTGGGCGTGCTGGCGGCGTTCGTCGTCATGTCGCTGGTGGCACTGCGGAAGCTCGACCGCGTGCAGTGGCCCTGGCTGGCCACCGCGGGCGCGCTCACCTTCCCCCTGTACCTGCTGCACCAGTACATCGGGATGACGGTCATCTACGGGCTGCGCGAGAAGGTGTCGCCGCCGCTGCTGGTGACCGGGCTCATCGCAGTGATGCTGGGCGCCGCGTGGCTGCTGCACCGCTACGTCGAGCGCCCGCTCGGCAAGTGGCTGCGCAAGGCGCTGCTGAAGGGCATGGAGGAGGTCCGGCGCAACACGCCGGAGCGGGGCCCGCGCCCCGCCGTGCAGGAACCGGCACAGGAGCCGGTGGCCGCGCCGAGGCAGGCGCACGGCTACGCGGAAGTGCCGCGCGCCGCGGCAGACCGCTGACCAAAAGGGCCCGCCCCCGGATGGGGGCGGGCCCTTTTGGTTCACATGTGGTTCACAGCGAGCCGACCACCTTGCGCGGGGTGATCCGCACGACGACCCGCTGGGCGTCGTCCTTGGCGGCAGGGTTGAAGTCCGCGTAGTCCTTGCCGGTGTACTTCCGCGCCAGCTCGTCGATCAGCTCCTGGCCGCCCTCGGTACCGAGCGTGGCCGTGCCGCGCACCTCGGCGTAGGTGTACGGCGCGTTCGGCGGGTTGATCATGACGGTGACGCGGGGGTCGCGGCGGAGGTTCTTCTCCTTGCGGCGGCCCACGGTGGTGGAGACGAGCAGGTCGTCGCCGTCGCGCTTGAGCCAGGTCACGGAGAGCTGGGGGCTGCCGTCGGGCTGGACCGTGGCGACGGTGGCGAAGACGGGGTTGTCGTCGACGTACTTCTTGAGGTCGTCGGAGAGCACGGGGGCTCCTTCCGGAGGGGTGGGGCGGGGTTCGGGGTGATCTTTTTCTTCCCCTGACCCGCCCCTTCCCGAAACCGGGGCTTCGCCCCGGACCCCCGTCGGGTGCGGGTTCGCTGTGGCTGGTCGCGCAGTTCCCCGCGCCCCTTCGGGACGCGTTTACGGGGCGCGATACACCAGTGCCGTCGCCACCGCCGCCAGACCCTCGGCACGGCCCGTCAGGCCGAGGCCGTCCGTCGTCGTACCGGACACCGAGACGGGCGCCCCGACGGCCGCCGACAGCGCCTTCTGCGCCTCGTCCCGCCGCTTGCCGATCTTCGGGCGCACCCCGATCACCTGGATGGCGACGTTCCCGACGTCGAACCCGGCCGCGCGCACGATCCGCGCCGCCTCCGTCAGCAGGGCCACACCCGAGGCACCCGACCACTCCGGCCGGTCCGTGCCGAAGTGCGCGCCGAGATCACCGATCCCGGCGGCGGAGAAGAGCGCGTCGCACGCGGCGTGCGCGGCGACATCGGCGTCGGAGTGGCCGGCGAGGCCCGTCTCGCCCTCCCACAGCAGGCCCGCGCACCACAGCTCGCGGCCCTCCTCGAAGGCGTGCACATCGGTGCCGATGCCGACCAGGGGCATCGGGACCCGGGGGGACTCAGAAGCCATCGTTGGCCCTCCTGCGGGCGAGTACGGCCTCGGCCAGGACGAGGTCCAGCGGGCGGGTCACCTTGAAGGCCTCCTCGTGGCCGGGGACGACCACGACCTCGACGCCCAGCTGCTCGACCATGCCGGCGTCGTCCGTGGCGCCCTCGCCGTCGAAGACGGTCTTCTCGTGGGCCTCCTGCAGCGTCGCGCGGTCGAAGCCCTGCGGGGTCTGGACGGCGCGCAGCCGTGCGCGGTCGGGCGTGGCCACGACGGGCTCGGGCCCGCCCTCGCGCGGCTCGACCTGCTTGACGGTGTCCGCGAGGGGCAGCGCGGGGACGACGGCGGGCGCGCCGTCGCGCACGGCCGCGGCGACGGCGTCGACGGTGTCGACCGGCACCAGCGGGCGGGCGGCGTCGTGGACCAGGACGACGGTGACGTCGTCGGGGAGGGCCGCGAGGCCCAGCCGCACGGACTCCTGACGGGTGGCGCCGCCGGGGACGACCAGGACCTCGGTGCGCTCACCCAGCGGGAACTCGTCCAGCAGGCTGCGCACCTCGGCCGTGCCCTCGGGCGGGGCGACGACCACGACGAGGGAGACCGCGCGGGAGGCCGCCATGGCCCGCACCGCGTGGACCAGCATCGGAGTGCCGTTGAGGGCACGCAGGGCCTTGGGCGCGCCGGGGCCCAGCCGGACGCCCCGGCCGGCGGCCGGGATGACGGCGGCCGTGCGCGAGGGGGCGGCTGCGGTGGCTCGATCAGACATGGGGATGGCGTTCAGGTTTGCTTCCTCGGCCGAATTGGGTATGGCCTGGGGAGTGCCGGGCACGATGCCCCGACCAGCCCCTTCCGTGACACTGGTCGGGCCGGCTGCCCGGGCCCGGCACACCGAGTACGGCGCAGCCGGAGCCGGAGATGCCGCAGCGCCCGTCGGATGACATGCGTCATCACGCGGGCACCGCGGCATTGCATTGCGTCCGGTAGGTCGCCGAACCGTCTGGCGTCAAGCTGTGCGTCAGGTCAAGCTGTGCGTGCTGTGTGTCAGGACGCGAGAACCTCGTCGAGCAGGGCCTCGGCCTTGTCCTCGTTGGTGTTCTCCGCGAGGGCGAGCTCGCTGACCAGGATCTGCCGCGCCTTGGCGAGCATCCGCTTCTCGCCTGCGGAAAGACCGCGCTCGCGCTCCCGGCGCCACAGGTCGCGCACGACCTCGGCAACCTTGATCACGTCACCGGACGCGAGCTTCTCGAGATTCGCCTTGTAGCGACGGGACCAGTTCGTCGGCTCTTCCGCGTAGGGCGCGCGGAGCACCTCGAAGACCCGGTCGAGCCCGTCCTGGCCGACCACATCGCGTACGCCGACGAACTCGGCATTGTCCGCCGGCACCCGAACCGTCAGGTCACCCTGGGCGACCTTCAGCACCAAGTAGGTCTTGTCCACGCCTTTGATCTGGCGAGTTTCGATGGCCTCGATCAGCGCGGCCCCGTGATGGGGATAGACCACGGTGTCGCCAACCTTGAACGTCATGTGACAGGTACCCCTTCCGTGGCTATCCAGTCTAACACGTGAACTGCCCGTTCTGAATGGCGTTTCCGCAGGTCAGGGCATATCTCGGGGCTTGACAACAGCAACCGCAACGTGCTGCGGAGGGCTTCCGGAAGCGGGTATTCGCAGGTCGGAGCCGGTCTCCGGGCGGGACGAAACGTGCGCGTCACCCGCCCCGGGCGGGGCCCGCAGGCGGCTGAACGTCCCGTTTTGCCGGGGTCCGGTCGGCCGAGTTCCGGTACTCCGTTCGGGGCGCGCCCGGCCTTCCGCATGCCGATTCCGGAATTGATCAAGCCGTACTTGATCAATTCCGGAAGTTCTTCCTGGCCGCCTTCGCATTCTGCGCCGATAATCCGCGCGAGCGCCCCCGCGCACTCCATGAACGACTTCCCGGCCTCCGCACCGGCGATATTCGGCCGTGCCGGACCGGGGTCCGGCGAGGGGCGCGCGGGAGGGGACGGACGAGCACCGGAGTGGACCATGGGGCGGGTCGGGTGCGGCGGCTCCACGACGGCTCGGTAACCTAAGCGCGCTGACACACCCTTTATCTCGTCTACCTCGTCCAAGGAGATGCCGCCGCCGTGAGCAGCAGCCTTCGACGCGGCGCTCTCGCCGCTACCGCCCTCGTGCTCTCGATCGCCCCGCTCTCCGCCTGCGCGGCGGGCAACAGCGCGCAGACGCTGGAGGTCAAGCCGGACAACGCCGAGACCTCGGTCGGCGACATCAAGCTGCAGAACATCAACGTCATCACCCAGCCGGAGTCCGCCAACGGCCCCGCCGTGGTCACCGGCAAGATCTTCAACAACGGTCGTACGGACCAGCAGCTGCGCTCGATCACCTTCGCGGGCAAGAACGTCACCGTGAACCTCAGCCCCGCCAAGGGCGCCGGCGCGCTGGTGGTGCCCGCGGGCGGCTCGCTGACCCTGGGCGGCAAGGACAACGCCTCCGCCGTGCTCCCGAAGGGCCGTGAGGGCTTCAAGGACGGCGACTCCCAGCAGCTGGCCTTCGACTTCAGCAACACGGGCGAGGTGAAGATCGGCGCCTTCGTGTACCCCGCGAAGAGCTTCTTCAAGGACTGGGGCCCGAGCAACCCCGCCCCGGCGCCCGCCGCCTCCCAGGCTTCTCAGCCCGCCCAGCAGCAGCCCGCCAAGCCGGGCCAGCCCGGGCAGCAGCAGCCGAGCGCGAGCCAGTCGGCCCAGGCCGGCCAGCAGCACGCCGGGCACTGAGACCGGGAACATCGAAAGATCGCAAAGGGGAGGGCCCGGAAGCATCCGCTTCCGGGCCCTCCCCTTTGCCGTACGCGCCGTGCGCGCCGTACGGCCTACGGCTCGAACTTGTAGCCGAGCCCGCGCACCGTCACCAGGTAGCGCGGGGCGCCCGGGTCCGGCTCGATCTTGGCGCGCAGGCGCTTGACGTGCACGTCGAGCGTCTTGGTGTCACCGACGTAGTCCGCGCCCCAGACGCGGTCGATGAGCTGCATGCGCGTCAGCACGCGGCCCGCGTTGCGCAGCAGCATCTCCAGCAGGTCGAACTCCTTGAGCGGCAGGTCGACCTTGCCGCCGGCGACCGTGACGACGTGCCGGTCGACGTCCATCCGGACGGGGCCGGCCTCCAGGGCCGCCGGGGTCACCTCCTCGGGCTCGCCGCGGCGGCGCAGCACGGCGCGGATGCGGGCCACCAGCTCCCGGGAGGAGAAGGGCTTGGTGACGTAGTCGTCGGCTCCTATCTCCAGGCCGACGACCTTGTCGATCTCGCTGTCCTTGGCCGTGACCATGATCACGGGCACATTGGAGCGGCTGCGCAGCTGCCGGCAGACCTCGGTGCCGGGCAGGCCCGGCAGCATCAGGTCGAGCAGGACCAGGTCGGCGCCGTTGCGTTCGAACTCGTCCAGCCCGTCGGGCCCGGTCGTCGCGATGGCGACCTCGAAGCCCTCCTTGCGGAGCATGTAGGACAACGCGTCGCTGAAGGATTCCTCGTCCTCTACAACGAGCACTCGGGTCACGGAAAGACCTCCGGTCGGGTCTCTGGGAAGTACGCAGTGGGGGAAAGGGGGACCTCGAGTGTCATGGGTGGACCCCCGGGGCGGGAAGGGATTCGGGGACGAAGGGGTCGTCGGCCGGGTCGTCGAAGGAGCCGTCCGTCATGCGGCTGCGGACCCGCTCGGCCCGCTCGCGGTCGCGGACGGAGCCGGCCTCGGGCAGCCGGAGGGTGAAGGTGGAGCCCTGGCCCTCGGCGCTCCACACGGTGACCTCGCCGCCGTGCGAGGCGACCACGTGCTTGACGATCGACAGGCCCAGGCCCGTGCCGCCGGTGGCCCGGGAGCGGGCGGGGTCGACGCGGTAGAAGCGCTCGAAGACGCGCTCGCGGTCCTTCTCCGAGATGCCGATGCCCTGGTCCGTGACGGCGAGCTCGATGAGGTCGCCGCCGGGGGCCGCCACCCGGCGGGCGGCGATGCCCACGCGGGTGCGCGCGGGGCTGTAGTTGACGGCGTTCTCCACGAGGTTGCCCAGGGCGGCGGCGAGCTGGCCGCGGTTGCCCCAGACGTGCAGGTCGGCGGTGCCGCCCGCGGCCATGGTGATCTGCTTGGTGCC
This sequence comes from Streptoverticillium reticulum, assembly GCF_047456005.1. Classification (NCBI taxonomy): domain Bacteria; kingdom Bacillati; phylum Actinomycetota; class Actinomycetes; order Kitasatosporales; family Streptomycetaceae; genus Streptomyces; species Streptoverticillium reticulum. The sequence continues at coordinate 3,614,221 of NZ_CP179755.1, forward strand.
GGCCTGGTGGCGGCAGCGGTCGATGGCCTCGGCGACGAGCTCGTCCACCCGGACCGGCTCGGCGTCCTCCAGCGGGTCGTCGTTCTGCACCCGGGAGAGGTCGATGAGCTCCTGGACCAGGTTGGTCAGCCGCGTCGACTCGATCTGCATCCGGCCCGCGAAGCGGGTGACGGCCTCGGGGTCGTCGGCGGCGTCCATGACGGCCTCGGAGAGCAGGGAGAGCGCGCCGACCGGGGTCTTGAGCTCGTGGCTGACGTTGGCGACGAAGTCGCGGCGGACGGCCTCGATGCGGCGGGCCTCGGTGAGGTCCTCGACGAGCAGCAGCACCAGCCGGGAGCCGAGCGGGGCGACCCGGGCGGAGACGGCGAGGGCATCGCCGCGGCCGGTGCCGCGGCGCGGCAGGTCGAGCTCGACCTGGCGTATCTCGCCGTCGCGGCGGGTGTCGCGGGCCATCTGCAGCATGGGCTCGACGGCGAGCCGGCCGCCGCGGACGAGCCCGAGCGCGTACGCGGCGGAGCTGGCCTTGACGACGGCGTCGCCCTCGTCGAGCACGACGGCGGAGGAACGGAGCACCGACAGGACGGTGTCCACTCCGGGCGGCAGGACGGCGTCGGTGTGCAGGGAGCTCCGCGTGGGGCGGGCCTGGTCCCGCTCGCTCCAGCGGAACGCCAGCATGGCGATCACGCCGGTGCACAGACCGGCGACCGCTGCTGCGGCGGCGACCGCCGCGTTCACGTTCATGCATCCAGGTTATGCGGGCGCACCGACACCTCCACAGCCAAACGGGGGGCACCTCGAACACACGTTGCCGAGAGTTCACCTTGAGGTCAGCACCGGTTCACTCCTGATGACGGAAGCCGTCGGATTCCGGCCGGAACGTGGGACCGTGACGGGGCAACCCGTCGGACTCCGAGCGAGAGAAGGACAGGACATGCGGGACGCGTACCACGAGGAGCTGGATTCGATCGGCGAGGGCCTGGTCGAGATGGCCCGGCTGGTCGGGTCCGCGATCGGGCGCGCCACCACGGCGATCCTGGACGCGGACCTCAAGCTGGCGGAGTCCGTCATCGCGGCGGACGCCAGGGTCGACGACCTCCAGCGCGACCTGGAGGCGCGGGCCATCGCCCTGCTGGCGAGGCAGCAGCCGGTCGCCACGGATCTGCGGATCGTGGTCACCTCGCTGCGGATGAGCGCGGACCTGGAGCGCTCGGGCGACCTGGCCCAGCACGTGGCCAAGCTGGCCCGGCTGCGCTTTCCCGAGACGGCGGTGCCCTCGGACCTGCACTCCACGGTGCTGGAGATGGGCCAGCTGGCCCAGCGGCTGATGGCCAAGGCGGCCGAGGTGATCATCACCAAGGACGTCGACCTGGCGCTCCAGCTGGAGCAGGACGACGACGCGATGGACCTGCTGCACCGCACGCTCTTCCAGCACCTGATGGACGACCGCTGGCGGCACGGCATCGAGACGGCCGTGGACGTGACGCTGCTGGGCCGCTACTACGAGCGCTTCGCCGACCATGCGGTCTCGGTGGCCAAGCGCGTTGTCTACCTGGTCACCGGGGAGCACGCGGACGAGATCGTGCAGTCCTCCGGCACGGGCGCGGGTTCGGGCGAGAACGCGTAGGGCGCGTGACCGTAGCGTGCGCCTGCAAATGCCTCTGCACGCTGCGAATGCGCCTGCGCGCCCGCTCATACGTACGCGCCGGGCATTGACGATCGCTCTGTGCCGTCCTTGACTGGTGGGCAGGCAGACCACTCCATCGAGGAGGTACCGAATGAGCGGCTGTCAGTGCGGACCCGGATGCAGTTGCGGCTGCCAGCAAGGCGGATCGTGCCAGTGCGGTGGCGGCTGCGGCTGACGCCTCGGACATGTCACTCACGGGGAGAGCCCCCGGCCGGGATTCCGGCCGGGGGCTCTTTCCGTCACGCAGTGAGTCGCGCAGTGAGAAGGGCTACTTCTTCTTGCCCTGGTTCTTCACGGCCTCGATGGCGGCCTTGGCGGCCTCCGGGTCGAGGTACTTGCCGCCGGGGACGACCGGGCGGAAGTCGGCGTCGAGCTCGTAGGCGAGCGGGATGCCGGTGGGGATGTTCAGGCCCGCGATGTCGGCGTCGGAGATGCCGTCGAGGTGCTTGACCAGGGCGCGCAGGCTGTTGCCGTGCGCGGCGACCAGGACCGTGCGGCCGGCCGTCAGGTCGGGGACGATGCCGTCGTACCAGTACGGCAGCATGCGGGCGACGACGTCCTTGAGGCACTCGGTGCGCGGCCGGAGCTCCGGCGGGATCGAGGCGTAGCGCGGGTCGTCGCTCTGCGAGAACTCGGTGCCGTCCTCGAGGGCCGGCGGCGGGGTGTCGTACGAGCGGCGCCAGAGCATGAACTGCTCCTCGCCGAACTCGGCCAGGGTCTGGGCCTTGTCCTTGCCCTGGAGGGCGCCGTAGTGGCGCTCGTTCAGCCGCCAGGAGCGGTGGACCGGGATCCAGTGGCGGTCGGCGGACTCCAGTGCGAGCTGCGCGGTGCGGATCGCGCGCTTCTGGAGGGACGTGTGGACCACGTCCGGGAGCAGGCCGGCGTCCTTGAGGAGCTCGCCGCCCCGGACCGCCTCCTTCTCGCCCTTCTCGTTGAGGTTGACGTCCACCCAGCCGGTGAACAGGTTCTTGGCGTTCCACTCGCTCTCGCCGTGGCGGAGGAGGATCAGCTTGTACGGTGCGTCGGCCATGCCCTTGAGCGTAATCGACTGCGCGGGCGGCCCGCGCGCGCCCGCCCGGCGCCGGTCACTTGATCACGATCGTCAATTCAATGGCGTGCACACGTCGAGGTTGTGTAAGTTGCGGATCACTTGATCACCACTTACACAGGGGGCACGGGTGGGCATGGGAACGGCGGTGCGGCGGAGCGTCTCGGGGCTGCCGCGGGAGTTCTGGTGGCTGTGGACCTCCACACTGATCAACCGGCTGGGCTCCTTCGTCTCCACGTTCCTGGCGCTCTACCTGACCCTGGAGCGCGGCTACTCGGCCTCGTTCGCGGGGATGGTCGCGGCGCTGCACGGGCTCGGCGGAGTGATCTCCTCCATAGGCTCCGGCGTGCTCACCGACCGCCTCGGGCGGCGGCCCACCCTGCTCGTCGCCCAGACCTCGACCGCCTTCTCGGTCGCACTGCTGGGCTTCATGCAGCACCCCGCGGCCATCGCGGCCGTCGCCTTCGTGGTGGGCATGGCCGCCAACGCCTCACGCCCGGCCGTGCAGGCGATGATGGCCGACATCGTGGCCCCGCAGGACCGGGTCCGGGCGTTCGCCCTCAACTACTGGGCCATCAACCTCGGTTTCGCCTTCTCGTCGCTGGCCGCGGGGCTGATCGCCGAACACAGCTATCTGATCGGGTTCCTGGCGGAAGGGACGATGACGCTGGCGTGCGCCGTGCTCGTCTTCCTCAAGCTGCCGGAGTCGCGGCCCGAGCGGACGTCCTCCGGTACGGCCGCCGACGAACCGGCCGTCGGGATGGGCACGGTGCTCCGCGACCGGCGCTACATGAGCGTCGTCGGGCTGTCGTTCCTCATCGCCCTGATCTTCCAGCAGAGTTCGGTCGCGCTGCCGGTGGCCATGGGCGGGAGCGGCTTCTCCAGCGGCGACTACGGGATGGTCATCGCGGTGAACGGCGTGCTGATCGTGGCCCTGCAGATTCCCGTCACCCGCTTCATCGAGCACCGGGACCCGCAGCGGCTGCTGGTGCTGTCCGCGCTCCTCGCGGGGTACGGCTTCGGGCTGACCGCCTTCGCCGGGTCGATCGCGATGTACGTCCTGACGGTGTGCGTCTGGACGGTGGCGGAGATCGTCAACTCGCCCACGCAGATGGGGCTGGTGGTGCGGCTGTCGCCCACGCACGGGCGCGGGCGCTACCAGGGCGTCTACACGCTGTCGTGGTCGGTGGCGGCGCTGGTGGCGCCGCTGACCGGCGGCACGGTGATCGACAACTTCGGGCCCGCGGCGCTCTGGGCGGGATGCGCGGTGGTCGGCACCGTGGCCGCCGCGGGGTACTGGCTGCTGATGCGGGGGCTGCCTGCGGCAGGCTCCGCCGGGGGTGCGGTGGCGGCACCGCAGACCGAGGAGGAGCGGGTGTCAGGGTGAGGACCTCGGCCCGTCGCCCCCAGGGCGCGTCCGGCGGATCTTCGCGCCTCGTAAGGGGCGCGGGGAACCGCGCGACCGGCCACGACGCACCCGCAGCCGACGTCCCGGGGCTTCGCCCCGGACCCCTGGGGTGGTGCGTCGACTGCAGGCCGCCGGTGGCTGGTCGCGCAGTTCCCCGCGCCCCTTACGAGGCGCCGAACACGCCCTAGTTCTCACCCCGCGTCAGGCGTGCGAACGCGTCCAGGTTGCGCGTCGACTCGCCCCGCGACGTGCGCCACGCGTACTCCTTGCGGATCGCCGACGCGAAGCCCATCTCCAGCAGGGTGTTGAAGCTGCCGTCCGCCGCCTCCAGGACCGTGCCCAGGATGCGGTCGATCTCCTCCGGCGTGACCGCCGGCAGCGGCAGGCGGCCCACCAGGTAGACGTCGCCCAGGGGGTCGATCGCGTAAGCGACGCCGTACAGGCGGGTGTTGCGCTCCAGCAGCCAGCGGTGCACCGCCTCGTGGTTCTCGTCGGGGCAGCGCACGACGAAGGCGTTGACGGACAGCGAGTGCCTGCCGACGAGCAGGGAGACCGTCGTCGAGAGCTTGCGCGTGCCGGGGAGCTTGACGACGTACGAACCGTCGGCCGGGCTCTCCCATTCGAGCCCGGCCTCGCGGAGCGCCTGCTCGATCGTGGTCTTCGCGTCAGACATGGGTCGAGCGTAGGCGACGGCGGCGCTCGTGCATCGCTGCGGTGTAGACGTCGGCCGTGGCGGCGGCCGCCGCGCCCCAGCCGAAGGACTGCGCGTGCCGGGCGGCCGCGGCACCCATACGGTCCGTCAGCTCCGGTGCGTCCGCGAAGCGGGCGAGCGCCTCCGCGTAGTCGGCCGGGTCGTGCCCGGGTATCAGGAAGCCGCTGACCCCGTCCCGGACGGCCACCGGCAGGCCGCCGACCTCCGCGGCCAGCACCGGCGTGCCGCAGGCCTGCGCCTCGGCGGCGACCAGGCCGAACGACTCGCTGTGGGACGGCATGACGAGCACGGACGCCGCCCGGTACCAGTCGGCGAGCTGCTGCTGGCCGACCGGCGGGCGGAAGCGGACGACATCGGCGACGCCCAGCCGGGCGGCGAGCTTCTGCAGCCCCTCCGGCTTGGCGAGACCGCTGCCGCTGGGGCCTCCGACGACCGGCACGACCATCCGCGAACGCAGCTCGGGCCGCCGCTCCAGCAGCACGGCGACCGCACGCAGCAGCACGTCGGGGGCCTTGAGCGGCTGGATGCGCCCGGCGAACAGCGGGATCAGCGCATCGGCCGGCAGGCCCAGCCGCGCCCGGGCGGCCGCGCGGCCGTCGGACGGGCGGAAGCGGTCGAGGTTGACCCCCGGGTGCACGACGGCGACCTTGCCGGGATCGGCGTCGTAGTGGTGCACGAGCTCCTCGGCCTCGCCGTCGGTGTTGGCGATGAGCCGGTCGGCCGCCCGGACGATCTGGGTCTCGCCGATGACCCGGGTGTCGGGCTCGGGGGTGTCGCCCTCGGCCAGGGCGGCGTTCTTGACCTTGGCCATGGTGTGCATGGCGTGGACGAGCGGCACGCCCCAGCGCTCGGCGGCGAGCCAGCCGACGTGGCCGGAGAGCCAGTAGTGGGAATGGACCAGGTCATAGTGGCCGGGCCGGTGGCCGGCCCAGGCCTGCATCACGCCGTGGGTGAAGGCGCACAGCTGCGCCGGGAGCTCCTCCTTGGCCAGGCCCTCGTACGGACCGGCGTCGATGTGCCGGACGAGGACGCCGGGGGCGAGCTCCACGACGGGGGGCAGGGCGCCGGTGGTGGCGCGGGTGAAGATCTCGACCTCGATGTCGATGCTCGCGAGCCTCTTGGCGAGCTCGACGATGTAGACGTTCATGCCGCCCGCGTCGCCCGTGCCGGGCTGGTGCAGCGGGGAGGTGTGAACGCTGAGCATGGCGATGCGACGCGGCCGCCGAGGGGTGCCGATGCGCCGGATCTGGGGCAACTGGGGCTTGTGGAAGGGGCCGAGCGTTCGGCCGCGGCGAGCGCCGAGCCGGGATGCGTACTGGCTCACCTGCGTATTCCTCCGTGTGCCTGGGACGTGCACCACTCTCTCGTTCACCGGGGCCAACGCTGCGGAGGCGGTCTCCCCTTCCCACTTTGCCAAAGCGTGATGTAGCCATCCACCTCAGCCCCTCGGTCTTCTCAGCCGTCGCCCCGGCAGCGGGACAGCAGCACGCCGGCCGCCAGCTGGGCCGCGGCCGTCACCAGCAGGGCCGCCATGGGCGCCGTCCAGCCGCCGGTGGCGCCGTGCAGCAGGCCCACCGCCAGCGGGCCGAGTGCGGCCAGCAGATACCCGAGGGACTGGGAGAGCGTGGACAGCGCCGTGGTCTCCGCGGGGCTGCTGCCGCTCTGCGCGATCACGGCGAGGACCAGCGGGAACGAGCACATCCCCAGCCCCACCAGCACCGCCCACACCATGGGCAGGGCGACCGGCGCCAGCAGCAGGCCGGTGAACCCCGCGAGCATCGCCAGCGAGACGCCGACGAACGCCCCGCGCAGCCGGCCCGGCCCCTTGGCGGCGGCGAGCACCACGAAGGACACGGGGATGCCGACCGCCTGCGTGACCGCCAGCACCGCGCCCGCCGCGCCCTCGGACATGCCCTGCCCCGAGAGCAGGGACGGGAGCCAGCCGACCACCGCGTAGGCGTTGAGCGCTTGGAGGCCGAAGTAGACGGTGACCAGCGCGCCCAGCCGAGTGCGGGCGACGGCCCGCAGGGATATCCGCCCACCGGGCCCGCCCACGGACCCGTCCGCGGCGCGCGGCGCCCGGGCCCGCACCGCGGCCCACACCACCAGAGCGGCCAGGGCCGGCACGGCCCAGACCGCCAGCCCCAGCGACGGCGAGCCGACGGAGTCGGCCAGCGGGACGGACACGGCGGAGGCGGCGGCCGCGCCCAGGGCGAGCGTGGTCGTGTAGACGCCGGTCAACAGGCCCGTGCGGCCGGGGAAGTGGGTGCGGACCAGCGTGGGCAGCAGGACGTTGCACAGTGCGAGGCCCGACATGCCGAGCGCCGTGCCGGCGAGCAGCGCCCACACGGCCGGCACCGCCCGTATCGCGAGGCCCGCCGTGAGCGCGGCGAGCGCCAGCAGCACCGCGCGCTCGGCGCCGACACGCCGGGCCAGGGCGCCCGTGCCGGCCCCGGCGGCCGCGAAGCACAGCGTCGGCAGCGTGGGCAGCAGGGCCGCCACCGCGGAGGGCAGGGCGAGATCCGTCCGCAGGGCTTCGAGGAGGGCGGAGGCGCTGCTGATGCCGAGGCGGAGGTTGAGGGCGATGAGCACCACGGCCACGGCGGTGAGCCAGGCGGGGCGGGCGCGGCGGGGGCCGGGCGGGGCGGCAGTGACGGGCGGGGCCGGGGCGGAGTCCCGGGACGGCACGGACGAGGACACGAAGGACATACATCAAACGTAAGACGTCCGACGTTTTATGTCCATGCCCCGAACGGGTACCGTGAATCCATGACTCTGGAACCGGTCCGCCGGCCGGCCCTGTCGGCCGAGGTCATCGAGGCGCTCCGGGCCCGGATCGCCTCCGGCGAGTGGCCCGTCGGCTCCCGCATCCCTCCCGAACCCGAGCTGATGCGCCAATTGCAGGTCGCGCGCGGCACCGTCCGCGAGGCGGTGCGCGCGCTCGCCCACGCGGGGCTGCTGGAGGTGCGGCGCGGCGACGGCACGTACGTCCGCGCGACCAGCGAGCTGTCCGGCGCGGTCTCCCGCCTCTACGGCCACAGCGGCCTCGGCCAGCTGCTCGAAGTGCGCGAGGCCCTCGACACGCAGGCCGCCCGGCTGGCCGCCGTGCGGGCCGAGGACGCCACGCTCGACGAGCTCGCCCTGGCGCTCCAGCGACGCGGCGACGCCTGGCGCGCCGGGGACTTCGAGGGCTGGATCGCCGCGGACTGGGCCTTCCACTCCGGGGTCGCCGAGGCCGCCGGCAACCCGCTCCTGTCCGAGCTCTACTGCAACCTCGCCGAGCCGCTGCACGCCGCCATGGCCGACACGTGGTCCACGCCCGGCTTCGAGGGCGCGGACCCGGTGGGCCACGAGTCGCTGCTGGCCGCCCTGCGGGACCGGGATCCGGACGGCGCCGCCGAGCAGGCCGGCGCCAACGTCGCCGACACGCGCGCGTGGGACACCCGGGCCCAGGAACCGCGGGCACACCAGCCGCACGCGGCACGCCCTTAGGCTTGTTCATCATGAGTTCCCGTACCGCCGCCCCTCCCCGCCGGCCCATAGGTTCGGCGACACGCGGTACCACCAACCCGAACCGGCTGCGCCGCATGGACCGGTGGATCGCCGCCGCGTACGGCCCCGAGCTGCGGCGCAGCGCCGACCCGGTGGCCGTGGACCTGGGCTACGGGGCCGCGCCCTGGACGGCCGTGGAGCTGCTGGGGCGGCTGCGCACCGTGCGGCCGGACGCGGAGGTCGTCGGGGTCGAGATAGACCCGGAGCGGGTCGCGGCGGCACAGCCGTACGCCCGGGACGGGCTGGCCTTCGCCCACGGCGGCTTCGAGGTGCCGCTCGCCGGTGCGCGGCGGCCCGCGCTGATACGGGCCGCGAACGTGCTGCGGCAGTACGGGGAGGACGAGGTCGCCGAGGTCTGGGCACGGCTGTGCGGGCGGCTCGCGCCGGGCGGACTGCTGGTCGAGGGCACGTGCGACGAGATAGGGCGGCGCCATGTGTGGGTCGCGCTCGGCCCCGAGGGGCCGCGGACGGTGACGTTCGCCGCGCGGCTGGGGTCGCTGGGGACGCCGTCGGATCTGGCCGAGCGGCTGCCGAAGGCGCTCATACACCGGAACGTTCCGGGTGAGCCGGTGCACGCGTTCCTGCGGGACTTCAACCGGGCGTGGGCGGCGGCCGCACCGTACGCTGCGCTGAGCGCCAGGCAGCGGTGGATTCGTGCGGTGGCCACCGTGCGGTCGGAGTGGCCCGTCGTGGACGGGCCGCAGCGGTGGCGGCAGGGTGAAGTGACCCTGGCCTGGGAGGCGTTGGCGCCACGGGGTTAATCCCCCGCCAACGCCCTCAGCAGATCGTCCACCAGCTCCCGGTCCCGCCGCTGCGTCAGCCGGGCCCTCGCCGCCTCCGGTCGCAGCCACAGCAGGCGGTCCACCTCCCTGTTCGGTTCGAAGGAGCCGCCCGTCACGCGGGCCGCCCAGTAGTGGACCTCCTTCGGGCGGCCTGCGGCGAGGTAGCGGGCCGTGGGGAGGGGCGGGCCCGGTTCGCAGTGCATGCCCGTCTCCTCCAGGACCTCGCGTATCGCGCCCGCCAGCGGGGTCTCGCCCCGCTTGAGCTTGCCTTTCGGCCACGACCAGTCGTCGTACTTCGGCCGGTGGACGACGGCGACCTCCACCGCGCCGTCCGCCCCTTCCCCTTCCGCGTACCGCCACAGCACGCAGCCGGCCGCGCGGACGATCTGTGCGCTCACGGGGTCCCCGTGAGCCGCTGCCAGACGCGGCCGAAGTAGTAGCGTGCCGCCTCCACCTCGTGCCGCTGGTCCGCGTGCAGCACCCCGAGCGCGTACGCCGTGGCGGGGGCGATGCGGGGCGTGCGGGCCGCGGAGGCGGCCGCAGCCGCGGCCTCCGCCGCGTCGCGGTGGCGGTCGAGGGCCTGGCTCGCGCTCAACAGGCGCACGGAGAGGGAGGGTTCGGCCTCCGTCTGCTGCTGCTCGTCGAGGACTTCCTGCGCATAGCGGCGCAGCCGCACCAGTCGGCGCACCTGGTGCCAGGGCGCGTCCTGCCGCCCCTCCGGCGGCGGCGCGTCGGCTGCGGCCGTCGCGGCCAGGCCGTGCACCAGCGCCTCGGAGTTGTAGGGGAGCCCCGCGACCGACAGCGGCAGCGCGGCCACCGCCTCCGTCATCCGGGCGTGCGCCTGCTCGGCCAGGCGCGGCAGCGCGTCGCGGGCGGACAGGCCCCGGGCCGCCGGGTCGAGCGGCACGTCGGAGGCCAGCACCGCCACCGCGTCGGCGACGCCGTGGAAGCGCGAGGACCCCAGCGCCTGCAGCGCCGCCGAGTGGGCGCGCGTCCGCGCAAGCGTCAACTGCCGTTCCAGCAGCGCCCCGGCCCGTGCCGCGCCCACCGTCAGGCCGCCGCCCCCGCCGCTCGCCTCCTCCGTGCCGGACAGCCGGTGCAGGGCGCCCCGCAGCCGTGCGAGCCGTGCCGCGTACGCGTACTCACGGGCGAGGACGTCGGACAACCAGGCCAGCTCGCCGCGCAGTTGATCCGTCCACACCGCGTCGGTCAGCGGACGGTACACGTGCAGCGTGCCCGAGATGCGGCGCGCCGAGCGGCGCAGCAGGCGGCTGGCCTCGCCCGCGTCCTCCGCGTCCGCCCCGCTCTCCCGGTGCAGCCGCAGGCTGCGCAGGAACTCCGTTGCCTGGGCGTGCAGATAGGCCGACAACACGTCCGCAGCCATGCCGTCGGCCGCATCCGCCGTCTCCTGCACACTCTTCGCCGTTGTCACTTCCTGCCCCCCGGCTGCCGGGACGCTGCCGATGGGCGGGTCATGGGGTAGCCGAGCCACGCCTGCGCCTCCGGGCGTCGATGAGCATCTCCTGCACGTTCCTCAACGGCTGTCCGTCCCCGTCGGTGGCGTGCCGCGTCCAGTTGCCGTCCGCGCCCAGGTGCCAGGAGGCGGTGCGGTCGGACACGCCCACCTCCAGGAGGCGGCTGAGCGAGGCTCGGTGGCCGGGGTCGGCGACCCGTACGAGCGTCTCGATGCGCCGGTCGAGGTTGCGGTGCATCATGTCCGCGCTCCCGAGCCATACTTCCGGCTCGCCGCCGTTTCCGAAGGCGAACACGCGGGAGTGCTCCAGGAATCGTCCGAGGACGCTGCGCACCCGGATGTTCTCCGACAGGCCCATCACACCGGGCCGCAGGGCACAGATGCCGCGGACCCAGATGTCCACGGGCACCCCGGCGCGGGCCGCGCGATAGAGGGCGTCGATGACGGCCTCGTCGACCATCGAGTTGACCTTGATGCGGATGTAGGCGGGCAGCCCTGCGCGGTGGTGGGCGACCTCCTTGGCAATGCGTTTGACCAGCCCGTCGCGCAGCGATCTGGGGGCGACCAGCAGTCGCCGGTAGGTCTCGCGCCGCGAGTAGCCGGACAGCCGGTTGAAGAGGTCGGAGAGGTCGGCGCCCACCTGCGAGTCGGCGGTGAGCAGGCCGAAGTCCTCGTACAGGCGCGCCGTCTTGGGGTGGTAGTTGCCCGTGCCGACGTGCGAGTAGCGGCGCAGCGTCTCGCCCTCCTGGCGGACCACCAGGGAGAGCTTGCAGTGCGTCTTGAGCCCGACGAGCCCGTAGACGACGTGGCAGCCGGCCTCCTCCAGCTTGCGCGCCCACTTGATGTTGGCCTGTTCGTCGAAGCGTGCCTTGATCTCGACGAGCACAAGTACTTGTTTGCCGGACTCGGCCGCGTCTATCAGGGCGTCCACGATGGGCGAGTCGCCGGACGTCCGGTAGAGCGTCTGCTTGATGGCCAGGACGTCGGGGTCAGCGGCCGCCTGCTCCAGGAAGGCCTGGACGGAGGTGGAGAAGGAGTCGTACGGGTGGTGCAGCAGCACGTCGCGCTCGCGCAGGGCCGCGAAGATGTCGGGCGGGGAGGCGGACTCGACCTGGGCCAGGTCGCGGTGCGTGCCGCCCACGAACTTGGGGTACTTGAGCTCCGGCCGGTCGAGCGCGGCGATGCCGAAGAGCGCGGTGAGGTCGAGCGGGCCGGGCAGCGGGTAGACCTCGGCGTCGGAGATCTTCAGCTCGCGCACCAGCAGGTCCAGGACGTAAGGGTCGATGGTCTCCTCGACCTCCAGCCGCACGGGCGGACCGAAGCGGCGCCGCATGAGCTCCTTCTCCAGCGCCTGCAGGAGGTTCTCGGCGTCGTCCTCCTCGACCTCCAGGTCCTCGTTGCGCGTCACCCGGAACATGTGGTGCGCGAGCACCTCCATGCCGGGGAACAGCTCCTCCAGGTGCGCCGCTATGACGTCCTCCAGCGGGACGTAGCGCTGCGGCGAGGCCTCCAGGAAGCGCGACAGCAGCGGCGGCACCTTCACGCGTGCGAAGTGCTCATGGCCGCTCACGGGATTGCGGACGACCACGGCCAGGTTGAGCGAGAGGCCGGAGATGTACGGGAAGGGGTGCGCGGGGTCGACGGCCAGCGGGGTCAGCACGGGGAAGATCTGCTGCCGGAAGAGCGTGAAGAGCCGCTCCTGCTCCTTCTCCGTCAGCTCGGGCCAGCGGATCAAGTGGATGCCCTGCTCGGCCAGTTCGGACGCCACGTCCTGCTGGAAGCAGGCCGCGTGCCGGGCCATGAGCTCGCGCGAGCGGGTCCAGATGAGCTCCAGGACCTCGCGCGGCTGCAGCCCGGAGGCGGAGCGGGTGGCGACCCCGGTCGCGATGCGCCGCTTGAGACCGGCGACGCGGACCATGAAGAACTCGTCGAGGTTGCTCGCGAAGATCGCCAGGAAATTGGCGCGTTCCAGCAGCGGAGTGGCCGGATCCTCCGCCAGTTCCAGCACCCGCTCGTTGAACGCCAGCCAGCTGCGCTCCCGGTCCAGGAACCGTCCCTCGGGCAACGGGTCCTCCTCGGGACGCCGTGGAGCGCCCTCCGCCTCGGGCTGGTCGCGCTCCGTGAACCCGTCCTCGAAGGTGTCGTCGTACCGCACCTCGTACGCGTCCAGATCGACGTCCAGATCCGGCTCCAGGCCGGGCAGGCCCGCGGAGTCGTCCGTGCGCGGACGGTGGGCCGCGACGAACCCGACGGAGGGCTGCGGCCTCCCCGAACGACCTCCGTGATCTTCCTGTTCGCCGTGCGGTCGGTCCTGTGCCGGAGCGCTGGAGGACTGGGTCATACCTTCATTGTTCCGCGCCGGCGGCAGGTCGGGCGCGCCGGAGAGGGGCGCCCTGGCGGCGCGGAGCCGTCTTGCGGGTGCGTGGGGCACAGCGGGCTGCATTCGGCCAGGCTCGCAACCGCTCGTGAATCACGGGTAACGCGCACATGGCGCGCAGGAAAGCGGGGTCCTACCCCGCGGCGACGGCCGGAGCACGGCGGTGGCCTGCACGGACGGGTGCACGGGCAGGTGCGCGGACGCCGGCACGAACGGCTGCGCGGGCGCATGCACGGATCGTGTGCACGCGCCCGCGCAATGCGGCCGGACGGCTCAGCGGTACATCCGGCGCAGCAGCCGCACCGCAACCGCGGTGACGACCGCCGCGAGGGCCAGGGAGACGCCCGCCTCGGCCCACTGGAGCGGCCAGAAGTTTCCGTACGGATGGAAGTCGAGGTACCAGCCAGCGCCGTCGTGCCGGGCGAGGCACTGCTCCGGGGAGACGCCGACGCCGCAGTGGGGCTCCGCGAGGTGCTCGCCCGTACGGGTGACGATGCCGCGCTCCAGCATCCAGGTGCGGTCCCGGATGAGCCCCGGCACCTCCGCGGACAGCTGCGTCACCGGGCTCACCAGGTGCGGGCGCAGGGCGTCCAGCAGCGCGCCCGTCAGCACGAGGTAGCCGACCAGTGCCGCGCCCATGGCACGCATCGTGCGCTTGACCAACAGGCCCGCCAGCGCTCCGACGGCGATGCCGAGCAGCGCGTGCGCGACGGGCGCGGGGCCCAGCATGTCGAACGAGAGGTACCAGGCCTGGCCGGGCAGCAGCACCTCCGGCACGGCCTGCCAGGCCCAGGTGTAGGCCGCCGACAGCAGCGAGCCGCCGGCCAGCACGGCCACGGCGGGCACCGACAGCTTCACCGCGAACCAGCGCAGCGGCGAGACGGACTGCGTCCACGCGAGCTTGTACGTACCGCTCTCCAGCTCGCGTGCGACCACCGGCCCGGCGACGAACATGCCCGCGACCAGCGGCAGAAGCCGGAGCGGGTAGCCGAGGTAGTGCAGCAGGTCACCGGCCGTGTTCCGGAAGTAGTCCACGGTGGCCTGGGCCGTCGGGCAGTCCGCGGAGGTGATGCAGGCGTCCCGGATGGCCCGGCTGTCGATGAAGTCGTCCATCCCGTTGCGCAGCCACAGCAGGCCGACGACGAGCGCGGCGAGCGTGCTCGCCGCGCACCAGACGGTGGCGCGGTGCTGCCGGAGGACGAGCCAGGGCAGCCCGCGCAGCCCGGCGCGGGGGCGGGCGCCGACGGGTGCGGCGGCGAGCGGGGTCGTGGTGGCCGTCATGCCGCCTCCTTCGGTGCGGGAGCGATCGTGCGCGGTTCGGCGGTCGGGGTGAGCAGGGGCGGGGCGTCCGGGGAGCGCAGGTGGGCGAGGAGGAGCTCCTCCAGGGACGGTTCGGCAACCTCCCACTCCCCCGCGACCGGCCCGTCGGTGCGCAGCAGCGCAGTGATCTGGCGTCCGGTCACGCGCGACTCGACGACCGTGTGTCCGGTGAACTCCCGTGGCAGGCCCTCGGATTCGTGCCGCCCCATGACGAGGGAGTGCACCGAGAGCAGGTCCTCCACCTCGCCCGCGAGGCGGATCCGGCCGTCCGCGACCAGCAGCAGGTAGTCGCAGACGCCGTCGAGCTCGGCCAGCACGTGCGAGGCCATCACGACGGTGGTGGAGTGCTCGGCGGCCGCGGTCATCAGGGCGGCCGTCATCTCGTGCCGCACGAGCGGGTCGAGGTCGCTCATCGGCTCGTCCAGCAGCAGGAGTTCGGGCCGCTTGCCGAGCGCGAGGGCGAGGGCGACGCGGGTGCGCTGGCCGCCGGAGAGCGAGGCGATGCGGGCCGCGGGCGGCAGGCCCCCCGCCGCCACGATCCGCTCGGCCGTCGCCCAGTCCCAGGTGGCGGGGTTGAGCTCCTCGCCCACGCGCAGCGTCTCGCCGACCGTGAGGTGCGGGTAGAGCGGCTTGTCCTGGGCGACGTAGCCGATGCGGGGCCGGACGGCGCGGTCGGACGGCCGCCCGCCGCCGAGCACGTGCAGGGCGCCGGCGGTGGGCCTGCGCAGCCCTGCGGCCAGCGACAGCAGCGTGGACTTGCCCGCTCCGTTGGGCCCGACAAGGGCGCAGATCCGCCCGGCGGGAATGCGGAAGGAGCAGTCGCGCAGCGCCCAGCCGCGCCGGTGCTTCACCCCCAGGCCGGCCGCCTCCAGGGCGGTCCGGTCCGGAAGGTACGTCAGGTCGGTCATCCGGTTGCGGTCCCCTCGCTCGGACGCCGCGCGGGGTCCCCGAAGTGCTCGTCCAGGACGGAGGCGACCAGTGCGGCCACGTCCTCCCGGTCGAGCCCGGCCGCGCGGGCGCGTTGCGTCCAGTCGGCCAGCTCGCCGCGCAGCGGCGAGTCGGCGCCGGCCCCGGGCCGCGCCAACGACCGCCGCACGAAGGTCCCGAGCCCCGGCCGTGCCTCGACGAGGCCTTCGCGGTCGAGCTCGCGGTAGGCCTTCAGGACGGTGTTGGGGTTGATGGCCGTCGCGGCCACGACCTCTTTGGCGGTGGGCAGCTTGTCGCCGGGGGCGAGCAGGCCGAGGCGCAGGGCCTGCTTGACCTGCTGGACGATCTGCAGGTACGTGGCGACGCCGGTGCGTCGGTCGATGCGGAAGTCGACCACCGGAGCATCACCCTTTCACTACTTGATTAGTGAAAGGGTGATGCAGGGGTTCGCCCGCTGTCAAGGAGAGGCGCCCCGGGGCACCCGCCTCAGCTCTCCGTCCGGTACATCAGATCCGTCTCGTGCGTCACGAACCCCAGCCGCTCGTACACCGCCACCGCCGCCAGGTTGTCGGCGTCGACGTACAGCATCGCCGTCGGCAGCCCCCGCGCCGCCAGGTGCCGCAGGCCCACCGTCGTCAGCGCCTTGCCCAGGCCGCCGCCCTGGGCGCCCGGGCGCACCCCGAGCACGTACACCTCGCCCAGGCCCTCGCCCTCGTGCACCTTCGTCCAGTGGAAGCCGACGATCTCGCCCCCGCGCTCCGCGAGGAAGAAGCCCTCCGGGTCGAACCACGGCTCCGCCTTGCGGTCGTCCAGGTCCCGCTGGGTCAGCGAACCCTGCTCCGGATGGTGGGCGAAGGCGGCCGCGTTCACGGCCAGCCACTCCGCGTCGTCCACGCCCGGACGGAACGTCCGCACCGTCACCCCCTCCGGGAACACCGGCTCCGCGAGGTCCAGGCCCTCCAACGGCCGCCGCATCTGCCGCAACTCGCGGAACAGGCTCATGCCCAGCACCTGCGCCAGGTGCCGCGCCGCGGGGTGCCCGCCGTGCGCCCACACCCGCAGCCGCTTGCCCGACTCCTGCAACAAGGCATTGCCCAGCGCCCGCCCGTGACCCCGCCCCCGGTGCACGGGGTGCACCACGAACTCGCCCGCCGGGGCCTCCACCGGGTCGCTCTCCTCCAGCTGCCCGTACCCCACGAATTCCCCGGCCACATCGCGCACCAGGACGTGCCGCACGCCCTCGCGCCGCCCCTTGAGCTGCAGACGGCCCTGTTCGGAGACGGCCTGCTGGCCGTCCTCGGCCGCCGCGGCGGCCACCATGTCCAGGACGTCGCGCATCTGTTCGTCCGTCAGCTCGTCCAGCACCACGATCCGGCGCTGCCCGCTCACGTCATTCACCACGTTGCTCATGGGCCCGAGCCTACGAGCCCGCGGCGGGCAACCGTATGCTGCGGCCGACCTGCCAAACCCCACCACCCACAAAGGGGAACTCATGTCAGCGAAGCCGCCGATACGGCGACTCGCCCGCCGGCTGACCACCGCGACAGCCCTGCTCGCCGCGACGGCCGGTGTCCTCTCCACGGCCGCCGCCCCCGCGAACGCCCACGACCGCGGCCCCGGGAACGGCCACCGGCACGACCGGACGGTCGAAGTCCAGATGCTGTCGTTCAACGACTTCCACGGGAACCTGGAGCCCCCGCAGGGCTCCTCCGGCACCGTGACCGAAGCCGAGCCGGACGGCACGAAGATGGTCGTCCCGGCGGGCGGCATGGAATACCTGGCCAGCTCGCTGCGCACGGCCCGCAAGGGTCACGAGTACTCCGTCACCGCGGCCGCGGGCGACCTCATAGGCGCCAGCCCGCTGATGTCCGGCCTCTTCCACGACGAGCCGACCATCGAGGCAATGAACAAGCTCGGCCTCGACGTCACCTCCGTGGGCAACCACGAGTTCGACGAGGGCCGCGCCGAGCTGACCCGCATGCAGAAGGGCGGCTGCCACCCCAAGGACGGCTGCTACGAGAAGGGCCGGAAGTTCCGCGGCGCCGACTTCCCGTACCTCGCCGCGAACGTCACCGACGAGAAGACCGGCAAGCCCATCCTCAAGCCGTACACGGTGTGGAAGCACAAGGGCGTGAAGATCGGCTTCATCGGCGTCACGCTCAAGGGCACCCCCGACGTCGTCACCGCCGAGGGCGTCAAGGGCCTGAAGTTCGGCGACGAGGTCCAGACGATCAACAAGTACGCGGACGAACTCAACCGCCAGGGCGTCAAGGCGATCGTCGCCCTCGTCCACGAGGGCGGCTACCCGGCCTCCGGCTCGTACAACTACAACTGCGACACCCCCGGTGCGGGCGCCGGCATCTCCGGCCCGATCGTCGACATCGCGAAGCACGTCACCCCGAAGGTGGCCGCCCTCGTGACCGGCCACACGCACGCGGCCTACAGCTGCACCATCCCCGACCCGTCGGGCGCACCGCGCACCGTGACGTCGGCCGCCTCCTTCGGCCGCCTGTACACGGACACCACGCTGACGTACGACCTGCGGACGAACAACATCGTCCGGACCGCCGTCAAGTCGCCCCGCGCCGTCAACCACGTGGTCAGCCGGCAGCAGCCGAAGGCCAAGGACATGACGAAGCTGATCGGCCGGTGGAACAAGCTGGCCGCTCCGGTGGCCGACAAGCCGGTCGGTTACATCTCCGCCGACATCAACGGCCGGGGCGCGGGCAGTTACGAGGAACCGCTCGGTGACGTGATCACCGACGCACAGCTGGAGGCACTGTCGCCCGCCGCCAAGGGCGGCGCCCAGATCGCCTTCATGAACCCCGGCGGCATCCGGTCCGACCTCGCCTACAAGGCCTCCGGCAACGAGGGCGACGGCGTCGTCACGTACGGCGAGGCGTTCACCGTCCAGCCGTTCACCAACATGATGCAGCTGAAGGACCTGACCGGCGCGCAGGTCATCAAGGTGCTGCAGCAGCAGGTCACCGGCCCCAACGAGGCCGAGCCGAAGATCCTCCAGGTGAGCAACGGCCTGACGTACACGCTCGACCTGACGAAGAAGGGCGCCGACCGCATCGTCACGTCCTCGGTGAAGCTGAACGGCACGCCGATCGACCCGGCGAAGACGTACCGCGTCGCCGCGAACGAGTTCCTGATGGGTGGCGGGGACGGCTTCCCGGCCTTCAAGGACGGCACCGACAAACTGGTCGGCCCGTCCGACCTGGACGTGTTCGTCGCGTACCTGACGGCCCACTCGTCGAAGACCTCGCCGCTGGCGCCGCCGAAGGCGGAGCGGATCACGGTCATCAAGTAGCCGGTGTTTGCGGGGCGGTTCCGCGTCAACCGGCGGCGCACGGGCGCGCGGTGCAGCGCCTGAGCGCATGGCTCGAATGAGCGGTTCCGAGGGGCGGTAGATCCGGGGACGGATCTACCGCCCTTTGGTTTTGGAGGAGTTCATGAAGAAGCAGGTGCAGCGTGCACTGGCGACGATTGCGGTGACGGCCGTACTCGGCCTCGGGGGCGGGGCGTTGGCGACGCCGGCTGCGGCGGCGGACGTGGATGCGGACGTCCTCGGGGGGACGGCCAAGGCACTCGTGAACAACGCGGTGGCCGTGGGCGCCCTCGGCGCCACGATCCTCAATATCGCCAACCCGATCGCGGGTATCGGCTGACCGAATCCCCCGGTATGCGCAGAACGTCCGCCGGCGCAAAATCTTCAGCCACACCCGCGCGTCGTGAAGATTTGCGCCGGCAGAGGCCAGACGGCATGCACAGCCGTCGCGTGGTCGTCGCGACTCCCCCGAAACCCTCGAGTTCCTGCCATGAGGTACACGTTACGGCCACATTCCGCGGGAATGCGGAAACCCCGCCACAACGGCCGAAAAGTGTCCCGCTTTTTGCGCGTATTGATGCTAAGACTCGCGTTCGAGGCATCGCCCGGATACGGCCGGTTCCCCCAACGGCCGGAACAGGTAAGGCGTTTGTTAACGTACTGGCGGTAGCCCTTGCGTCCGAGGGCCGCACGCATGGTGGGATGTGGTGATGCGAACCCCCACACGCATGCCTCCCCGTCCCTCCAACCCCTATGACGAACTCGCGTCGCTCGCCGATCCGGAACCGGTGACCGAACCGATCACCGAACCGATACCCATAGCCGTGCCGGAGCCGGTGCCGATATCCCTCGGTGACCTCGGTGACCTCGGCGAACGCGACGACGAGCCCTGGTCGCCCCCCGACCATCGCCGCGCCAGGCGGCCGGGGCCACGCCGTCGACGGCGCCGGCCACGCCGCAAGCCCCGTCACCGTCACCGTCTCCTCAAGCTGCTGATCGCCGCCGGGGCACTGGCCGTGATCCTCCTGCTGGCCGACCGCTGTGCCGCGATGTACGCGGAGAAGAAGGCGGAGCAGAAGCTCCAGCAGGCCCTGCACCTGGAGGCCGCACCCCAGGTCGACATCCGCGGATTCCCCTTCCTGACCCAGGTGCTGGACAAACGGCTGACCCGGGTCGACGTGACCGTGCCGCACCTCGCCGCCGACCGGGTGTCGATCGCCCGCGTGCACGCCTCCGCCCAGGACATCCGGCTGACCGGCAGCCTGCCGAACGACGTGCGCGGAGCCGTGGTCGGGCAGATGGAGGGGAACGTTCTCCTGTCGTTCGACGACATGAACCGTGAACTCGCCGCTTCGCAGGTCAAGTTCAGTGATGGCGGCGGCAATGTCATCGCCGCCCGCGGCTCGCTGAACGTCGCCGGCCAGGAACTGGTGCTCCGGGCCCAGGCGCACCTGCGCCGGGCCGGTGACCAGGGCGTGTCCACGGACATCGACGGCATGAGCCTGGACCTGCCCGGCATCGCCGTCTACCGCCCCGGGGGCGGGGACAAGAGCCTGCTGCTGCACCGGGAGACGGCCGAGCGCATCAGCCGCGACGCGGCGCGCGTCAAAGCACTCTTCTCGGTGCCGTCGATCGCACAGCGGCTCGGCCTGTCGCCGGACGACGCGGCCGCCGTGCTGGACGACGAGGAGCGGCTGCACGAGGTCACCGGGGCGCCCCGCTTCGTCGACCGGCTGATGCAGGTCAATCTCATCGACGTTGTGGTCGATCATCCGTGGCTGCTGGGGAAGGTGGGCATCGACCCCAAGGTGCTCGACGGCGTCACGCAACTGCGGCCGCCGGAACTGAGCGACCGGCTGTCCTTCTCCTTCCGGCTCCCCAAAGAGGCCGAGGATCTCCATCTGCATCTGGACAAGTTGACCGTCCAGCGTGACGGGGTTCGCGCCGACGTGTCGGGCAGCGGACTGTCCGTCAGCCAGTGAGGGGCCTGCTACAGCGCCGGCGGCTCCACCGGTGCTCCCGGCAGCCGGAGCGACGCCACCGTGCCGCCGCCTTCTGCCGAGCGCAGGGTCACCGTTCCCCCGGCCTGCTGCACCGTGCGGGCCACGATCGACAGGCCCAGGCCGCTGCCCGGCAGGCTGCGGGCCGACGGCGAGCGCCAGAAGCGGTCGAAGACGTGCGGGAGTTCGTCCTCGGGGATGCCGGGACCGTGGTCGCGCACGGTCAGTTCGCCGTGCGTCAGGCGCACCTCGATCACGCCGCCCGCCGGGCTGAACTTCACCGCGTTGTCCAGGAGGTTCACCAGCGCCCGGTCCAGGGCGGCCGGCTCGGCGCGGACGTACCACGGCTGCAGGTCCGCCTCGATCGTCAGGTTGGAGCCGCGCAGCCGGGCCCGGCCCAGGGCCCGTTCCGCGGCCTCGTGGAGGGCGACCACCTGCAACGGGCCGCTGCCCGGGGCCGTTTCGGGGCGGGAGAGTTCCTGCAGGTCGCCGATGAGGGCGGCCAGTTCCGTCATCTGGGCCTTGACGCTCGCCAGCAGCTCCGCCCGGTCCTCGGGCGGGATCGCCCGGCCCGTCTCCTCGCTCCTCGCCAGCAGGTCGATGTTCGTCCGCAGGGACGTCAGCGGCGTGCGCAGCTCGTGCCCGGCGTCCGCGATCAGCTGCTGCTGCCGTTCGCGGGAGGAGGCCAGCGCCGCCGTCATGGAGTTGAACGACCGTGACAGGCGGGCGATCTCGTCGTCGCCCTCCGCGGGGATGCGGACCGCGAGGTCCTCGGTGCGGGCGATGTGCTCGACGGCGCCCGTCAGCTGGTCCACCGGCCGCAGGGCGGCCCGTGCGATCACCAGGCCGGCGGTGGCCGCGCCCAGGACGCCGATGCCGGCCGTGATCACGAGGACCAG
This sequence comes from Streptoverticillium reticulum, assembly GCF_047456005.1. Classification (NCBI taxonomy): domain Bacteria; kingdom Bacillati; phylum Actinomycetota; class Actinomycetes; order Kitasatosporales; family Streptomycetaceae; genus Streptomyces; species Streptoverticillium reticulum. The sequence continues at coordinate 3,635,738 of NZ_CP179755.1, forward strand.
GGCGAGCGAGTTGAGCGGCTTGTTCACCACGTCGAGCGGCTGGGCGACCGAGATCGCCGCGTTCGGCAGCTGCGCGCTGGCGGAGGTCGCGACGCGCATCGGCTCGCCGTCGACGGTCCGGGAGTCGTGCAGCACGACGTCGTCGATCCGGCCCTGGGCCACGGCCAGGTCCGTCCCGGTCACCTTGACCGGCGTCTTGCCCAGGGTCGTGCAGACGCCGCCGCCCGCGGTGACGATCTGCACGGTGTACGAGGTGGGCGGCAGCGGCTGGCCCTGGACGCGGGTGTCGCAGTTGGTGATCAGGGCGCGCAGGTAGTCGTTGCCCGGGTTGACGTTGGCCAGCGTCGTGTCCTGCTGGTGGGACAGCTGCTGCTTGGTGACCAGCCAGCACGCCCCCGCCGCCACGGCCACCGCGAAGGCGACGGCCCCCGCCGTCAGCAGGGCCAGCCGCGAACGCAGGGGGAGCTTGCGGAACCTGCGGATCATTCGCTGCCGCCGTCTCCCCGCAGGACGTAGCCGACGCCCCGGACGGTGTGGACGAGGCGCGGCTCACCGCCCGCCTCGGTCTTGCGACGCAGGTACATCACGTACACATCCAGGGAGTTGGAGGAGGGCTCGAACTCGAAGCCCCACACGGTCTTGAGGATCTGCTCGCGCGTGAGCACCTGCCGGGGGTGGGCGAGGAACAGCTCCAGCAGTGTGAACTCGGTGCGCGTGAGCTCGACGGAGCGGGTTCCGCGCGTCACCTCGCGGGTGGCGAGGTCCATGCGCAGGTCGGCGAAGGAGAGGATGTCTGCCGTGTCTGCGCCCGGGGCGGCCGCCGCGCTCGCGTACGAGCTGCGGCGCAGCAGGGCGCGGATGCGGGCCAGCAGTTCGTCCAGCTCGAAGGGCTTGACGAGGTAGTCGTCGGCGCCCGCGTCCAGGCCGGTGACGCGGTCCCCGACGGTGTCCCGGGCGGTGAGCATGAGGATCGGCACGGTGACGCCGGAGGCGCGCATCCGGCGGGCGGCGGTGAGGCCGTCCATGCGGGGCATCAGCACGTCGAGGACGATCAGCTCGGGCGCGTAGGAGTCCACCTTGGCGAGGGCGTCCAGCCCGTCGACGGCCAGTTCGGTCGTGTAGCCCTCGAAGGCCAGGCTGCGGCGCAGGGCCTCGCGGACGGCGGGCTCGTCGTCGACGATCAGGATGCGGGAGGGCTGGTCGCCGTGCTCGGCGGGGCTCATCGGCTTACCTCACGGGGGTCACAGGGGTCACGTCTGCGGACAGCTGCGGACGTCTGCGGGCAGGATCCCCCTCAGCGTCGCACGTCACCCCGCTCCCTCGCGGATCAGTTGCCGCTGCCGCCGGCCCGCAGCTTGGCGAGGTCGGCCTTGACGGTGTTGACCGGGATCGCGAAGCCGAGGCCGACGCTGCCGGCGGAGTCACCGGACGCGGAGCCCGAAGCGGGGGCGTACATGGCCGAGTTGATGCCGATGATCTCGCCGCTCATGTTGATGAGCGCACCGCCGGAGTTGCCAGGGTTGAGGGAGGCGTCGGTCTGGATGGCCTTGTAGGTGGTCTTGGACGAGCCGGTGTCGCCGTTGTACTGGTTGCCGCCGAACTCGAACGGCCAGCCCGGGAGTCCGCGGCCGTCACGGCCCCGGCCCTGCCCCTGGCCCTGGCTGCCCTGCTCCTTGGCGACGGTGACGTCGCGGTTGAGGGCGGAGACGATGCCGCTGGTGACGGTGCCGGTCAGGCCCTCGGGGGAGCCGATGGCGACGACCTGGTCGCCGACGCGCAGCTTGCCGGAGTCGCCGAGCTTGGCGGCCTTGAGCCCGCTCGCGCCCTGGATCTTGATGAGGGCGAGGTCCTTGTCGGGGTCGGTGCCGACGACCTTGGCGGTCTTGGTGCTGCCGTCGCTGAGGGAGACCTGGACGGTGTCGGCCCCGGCGACCACGTGGTTGTTGGTGACGACCTCGCCGTCGCCCGTGACGATGACGCCGGAGCCGGTGGACTGGCCCTGGCCGGTCGTGGCCTTGATCTCCACGATGCTGGGGCTGACGGCCTGGGCGACCGCGGAGACGCCGGAGACCTTCGAGGAGGCGTTCTCGACGGGCGTGCTCTGGCTGGTGCCGCCGGAGCCGCCGGTGAACTCGCTGACGAGGGCCGCCGCGCCGCCGCCGGCCACGGCTGCGACGAGCGCGCAGGCGGCCAGCAGGCCGATGGGCCCGCGGGCGCGGCCCCGGCGGCGGCTGCCGGGCTGCGGTGCGGGGACGGGCGCGGGCTGGGCGAAGCCGGCGTGGCCGCCGCCGTCGCCTCCGGCACCGCTGCCGCCGCCGGGCCACACGGTGGCGCCGCCGGGCGTGGTGACGGGGGCCTGCGGCGGCTGGGCGGGAGGCGCCGGCCAGCCGAAGGGCTGCTGGTGGTCAGGGTCCTGGTGGCCGTAGCGGCGAGTGCTGTCCGTCATGTGTACGACTGTGCGCCCCGTTCATGAGAACAGTCTGAGTGCGTACTGAGAAGCCCGGCAGAACGGCGTATGCGGGGCGTAAGGCCCCGGAACACTCCTCAGCCGCCGCAGCCGCACGAGCGCCGGATCACCAGCGCCGAGGGGAACTGTTTCAGCCGTTCGCGCCGCGTCCCCGCGTAGCGGAGGCCGTCGTCGAGCACGAGGTCCACCGCGGACCGCGCCATGGCCTGCCGGTCCGACGCCACCGTGGTCAGCGGCGGATCGGTGAGCGCCGCCTCCTTCACGTCGTCGAAGCCGGCGACGGCCAGCTCGCCCGGCACGTCGATGCGCAGTTCGCGCGCGGCCCGCAGGACGCCGATGGCCTGGTCGTCGGTGGCGCAGATGAGGGCGGGGGGCCGGTCGGGGCCGCTGAGCAGCTCCAGGGCGACCTTGTAGGCCTCGTAGCGGTTGTAGGGGGCCTGGAAGAGCCGGCCCTCCAGCGACTTGCCGGCCTCCCGCATGGCGCGCCGCCAGCCCTCGACGTGGTCGGTGACCGGGTCGCCGATGGCCGGGGTGTGTTCGGTGCCGCCGAAGCAGGCCACGTAGGGGTGGCCGTGTTCCAGGAGGTGCCGGGTGGCGAGCTGGGCCCCGCCGATGTCGTCCGTCACCACGGCGACGTCGTCGATGGCGTCGGGCCTGCGGTGCATCAGCACGACGCGGGCGTCCCACGCGTCGATCTCGGTCGCCGCGTGCTCGCTGGGGCCCTGGCTGATGAGGATGAGGCCCGAGACGCGCATGCCCAGGAAGGCCCGCAGGTAGTGCACTTCGCGCTCGTCGAGGTAGTCGGAGTTCCCGACGAGGACCATCTTCCCGCGCTCGGCCGCCGCCTGTTCGACCGCGTGCGCCATCTCCGCGAAGAAGGGCTGGCGCGCGTCCGGGACGATCAGGCCTATGAGGTCCGTCCGGCGGGAGGCCATCGCCTGGGCGACCCGGTCGGGCCGGTACCCCAGTTCCTTGATCGCGGCCAGCACCCGCTCCCGCGTCGCCGGTGCCACCGGTCGCGGTCCGTTGTTGATGACGTAGCTGACCACTGCGGTCGACGTCCCCGCCAGCCTCGCCACATCGTCCCGCGTCACCTTGGCCACGCGCGGCAGTCTACGCGGGTCCACCTAGGGTTTGGCAGGTCGTGATGACTTCGTAGTCAGGGCCCGCGAGGGCTCGGGACCACAGTCCTCGGGACCGGTGGCGGGGCCGGGGTTCTTACCGGATCCGGACCCCTCCGACCGCCCCTCCGGCTCCGGCTTCTCCGGGAGCACGAAGCGGTATCCGACGTTCCGGACGGTGCCGATCAGGGACTCGTGCTCGGGGCCCAGCTTGGCCCGCAGCCGCCGGACGTGCACGTCCACCGTGCGCGTACCGCCGAAGTAGTCGTAGCCCCAGACCTCCTGGAGCAGCTGGGCCCGGGTGAAGACCCGGCCGGGGTGCTGGGCGAGGTACTTCAGCAGCTCGAACTCCTTGAAGGTCAGGTCCAGGACCCGGCCCTTGAGCTTGGCGCTGTAGGTGGCCTCGTCGACGGAGAGGTCGCCGGTGCGGATCTCCATGGGGCTGTCGTCCATGGAGATCTGCTGCCGGCCCATCGCCAGCCGGAGCCGGGCCTCCACCTCGGCCGGGCCCGCGGTGTCGAGGAGCACGTCGTCGACGCCCCAGTCCGCGGTGACAGCGGCCAGGCCACCCTCGGTGACCACGAGGAGCAGGGGACAGCCGGGGCCGGTGGAGCGCAACAGCTGACAGAGGCTGCGGACGTGCGGGAGATCGCGGCGGCCGTCGATCAGTATGACGTCGGCGCCGGGCACGTCCACCAGTGCGGGGCCCTCGGCGGGGGCCACGCGCACGCTGTGCAGCAGCAGGCCGAGCGCCGGGAGCACCTCCGCAGAGGGCTGGAGCGCATTGGTCAGCAGCAGCAGGGAGCTCATCGTCGGTTCCTCCGCTCTGAGGGCTTCCGAATGCACAAAAGGACCCGGGGGCGACTCTGCCCGGATCCTCTCTGCCCAGCAGGATAACCCACAGGGCATTCGACGGCATGGAAGATTTTGCACAGCCTTGTGTTCCGTCGGTCACTTCGGGTGGTCGTGGCCATGCCCTCTTGACGGCCGTTCCCCGCGCCCGAACGGGCACGGGGAACGGCGCGACCAGCCACGACGGGACTCAGGCCTCTTCCACGACCGGCTGCGCGAACTGCGCCTCGTAGAGCCGCGCGTATGCGCCCCCGGCGGCGAGCAGTGCATCGTGAGTGCCCTGTTCGACGATGTGGCCGGACTCCATGACGAGGATGACGTCCGCATCGCGGATGGTCGACAGCCGATGCGCGATGACGAAGCTCGTACGTCCCGTGCGGAGCCGGCCCATGGCCTGCTGGATGAGGACCTCGGTGCGGGTGTCCACCGAGCTCGTCGCCTCGTCCAGGACGAGGATCTCCGGCTCGGCCAGGAAGGCCCGGGCGATGGTGATCAGCTGCTTCTCGCCGACGGAGACACCTGCGCCCTCGTCGTCGATGACGGTGTCGTAGCCGTCGGGCAGGGTGCGCACGAAACGGTCGACGTGCGTGGCCCTCGCCGCCTCGACGATCTTGTCCATGGGGACGTCCTGGGCGCCGTAGGCGATGTTCTCGGCGATGGTGCCGCCGAACAGCCAGGTGTCCTGCAGGACCATGCCGATGTGCGAGCGCAGCTCCTCGCGGGACATCCCGGCGACGTCGATGCCGTCGAGCGTGATGCGGCCGCTGTTGACCTCGTAGAACCGCATGAGCAGGTTGACCAGGGTGGTCTTGCCCGCGCCGGTCGGGCCGACGATGGCGACGGTCTGGCCGGGGCGCACGGTCAGCGAGAGGTCCTCGATGAGCGGCTTGTCCATCTCGTAGCGGAAGGAGACCTGCTCGAAGGCGACCTCGCCGCGGACGTGCTCCGGCCGCACCGCGTCCGCCGCGTCCGGCGACTGCTCGTCGGCGTCGAGGAGTTCGAAGACCCGCTCGGCGGAGGCCACGCCGGACTGCACCAGGTTGGCCATCGAGGCCACCTGCGTGAGCGGCTGGCTGAACTGGCGCGAGTACTGGACGAAGGCCTGGACGTCACCGATCGACAGCGCACCGCTCGCGACCCGCAGACCGCCGACGACGGCGACCATCACGTAGTTGAGGTTGCCGATGAACATCATCGCGGGCTGGATCACGCCGGAGATGAACTGGGCCTTGAAACCGGCCTGGAAGAGCTCCTCGTTCTCCTTGCGGAAGGTCTCCGCCGACTCCTGCTGCCGGCCGAAGACCTTCACCAGCGAGTGGCCGGTGTACATCTCCTCGACGTGGGCGTTGAGCTTGCCCGTCGACTTCCACTGCGTGACGAACTGGGGCTGCGCCCGCTTGCCGACCTTGGTGGCGACCACGATCGACACCGGCACGGTGACCAGCGCGACCAGGGCGAGCAGCCAGGAGATCCAGAACATCATCGCCAGCACGCCGACGATCGTCAGCACCGAGGTGACGATCTGGCTCAGCGTCTGCTGGAGCGTGGTGGCGATGTTGTCGATGTCGTTGGTGGCACGGGAGAGCACCTCGCCGCGCGCCTGCTTGTCGAAGTAGCTCAGCGGCAGCCGGCCGAGCTTCTCCTCGACCTCCTCGCGCAGCCGGTACACGGCCCGCTGCACGACCGTCGTGGCGATCCGGGCCTGGACGAACCCGAACAGCGAGGCGGCGACGTAGATCAGGAACACCCACAGCAGGACGACGCCGACGGCGTCGAAGTCGATGCCCTGGCCGGGGGTGAAGTCCACGCCGGACAGCAGGTCCGCGATCTTGTTGTCGCCCTGCTGCCGCATGTGCGCCAGGGCCTCGGCCTTGGTGGTGCCGGCGGGTATCTGGTGCCCGATGACACCCGCGAAGATCAGGTCCGTCGCATGGCCGAGGATCTTCGGCCCGATGACGGTCAGCGCCACGCCGGCGACGCTGAGGAACAACCCGACCGAGATCAGCCCGCGTTCGGGGCGCAGCTGCGCCAGCAGCCGACGGCTGGAGCCGGCGAAGTCCATGGACTTCTCGGTGGGCTGGGCGCCCATCCAGCGCGCGGGCCCGCTGGCCGGCGCGGGGCCTCTGCGCTGCGGGGGGCTCTGGTTCCCGTCGGAACTCACGCGGCCTCCTCCTCCGTGAGCTGGGAGAGCACGATCTCCCGGTACGTCTCGTTGGACTCCATGAGTGCGGAGTGGGTGCCGGTGCCGACGACGCGGCCCTCGTCGAGGACGACGATGCGGTCGGCGTCGCGGATGGTGGACACGCGCTGGGCGACGATCAGCACGGTCGCCTCGCCGGTCTCGCGGGCCAGGGCGGCCCGCAGCCGGGCGTCGGTGGCGTAGTCGAGCGCGGAGAAGGAGTCGTCGAAGAGGTAGATCTCCGGCTTGCGGACCAGGGCCCGGGCGATGGCCAGGCGCTGGCGCTGGCCGCCGGAGACGTTGGAGCCGCCCTGGGCGATGGGCGCTTCCAGCCCCGCGTCCATGGCCTCGACGAAGTCCCGGGCCTGAGCGACCTCCAGGGCCTTCCAGAGCTCCTCGTCGGTGGCGTCGGGGCGGCCGTAGCGCAGGTTCGAGGCGACGGTGCCGGAGAAGAGGTACGGCTTCTGCGGGACGAGCCCGACGGCCTCGGAGAGCACGACCGGGTCGAGCTCACGGACGTCCGTGCCGTCGACGAGCACGGTGCCCGCGGTGGCGTCGGACAGCCGGGGGATCAGGCCCAGCAGCGTCGACTTGCCGCTGCCGGTGGAGCCGATGACGGCGGTGACCTCGCCGGGCCGGGCGGCGAGGGAGACGTCCTTGAGGACGGGCTCCTCGGCGCCGGGGTAGCGGAACTCCACGCCGCTGAGCTCCAGATGACCGTGCCGGCGCAGCTCGGTGACGGGCGCGAGCGGCGGGACGACGCTGGATTCGGTCTCCAGCACCTCCTGGATGCGCTCGGCGCACACCTCGGCGCGCGGCACCATCATGAACATGAAGGTGGCCATCATGATCGACATGAGGATCTGCATGAGGTAGCTGAGGAACGCCGTCAGCGCGCCGATCTCCAGCTGCCCGCTGTCGATGCGGTGCCCGCCGAACCACAGGACGGCGACCGACGACAGGTTCACGATCAGCATCACGGACGGGAACATCAGCGACATCAGCCGCCCGGCGCGCAGCGAGACGTCCATCAGCTCCGCGTTCGCCTTACGGAATCGTTTCCGTTCGTGCGTGTCGCGGACGAAGGCGCGGATGACCCGGATGCCGGTGATCTGCTCGCGCAGCACGCGGTTGACGGTGTCGATGCGCTCCTGGACGCCCCGGAAGATCGGGCGCATCCGCCAGATGATCAGCGAGACGACGATGCCCAGGGCCGGAACGATCAGCAGCAGCAGCGCGGACAGCGGCACGTCCTGGTTGAGCGCCAGGCCGATGCCACCGATGCACATGATCGGTGCCGAGACCATCAGCGTGAACCCCATGAGCGTCAGCATCTGGACCTGCTGGACGTCGTTGGTGGTCCGGGTGATCAGCGAGGGCGCCCCGAAGCGGCCCACCTCGCGCGACGAGAAGGACTGGACCCGGTCGAAGACCGCGGCGCGCAGATCGCGCCCGAGGGCCATGGCCGTGCGGGCACCGAAGTAGACGGCGCCGACCGCACAGACGATCTGCAGAAGCGTGACGGCGAGCATCACACCACCGGTACCGAGGATGTAACCGGTGTCGCCCTTCACGACGCCCTTGTCGATGATGTCCGCGTTGAGGGTAGGGAGATAGAGCGTGGCAAGCGTCTGAACGAGCTGCAGGAGCACGACCAGCGCGATCGGTCTGGAATAGGGCCTCAGATAGGCCCGCAGAAGTCGCACCAACACACAAGAAGCCTATGCGAGCAAGAGGGCGTCGGGCTTCTGCTTTACCGGCTGCGGACCTGACGCGCCCCGGCACCCGTCATCATGGATGCGGCAGAAGCCGAATGCAGAGCATGAATGCAGACAAGAGGGGTCGCCGTGGCGACGACACACACGGCAGGGCCGGGGATCCCGGCGCAGCCGGGGCCGGTACCGGCCGGCACGATCCGGTACTGGGCCGCGGCCAAGGCCGCCGCCGGCACGGCCGAGGAGCCGTACGCGGCGCGCACGCTGGCGGAGGCGCTGGGCGCGGCCCGCGTGCGTCACGAGCGCAGTCCGGAATTCGCGCGCGTGCTGTTGCGCTGTTCGTTCCTGGTGGACGGCGCCCCCGTCGGCACGCGCGACCACTCGACGGTCCAACTGGCCGAGGGCGGCACGGTCGAGGTGCTCCCGCCCTTCGCAGGAGGGTGACCCCGGCAGCATGAGCGATCAGCACCACAATCCGTACCAGCAGCACGACCCCTACGGGCAGCAGCAGGACCCCTACGGTTCGTACGGCTCGTCCTACGACTACGGGTCCTATCCGCACCAGCAGCAGCCCCAGCACCCGCAGCCCGCGGCCTGGCCGGAGCACGACCCCGCCCAGCACGAGTCGATGACCCAGACCTGGCAGACGCAGACCTGGGACACCTCGACCTGGCAACAGCCCCTCGTGCAGGACGACCCGGTCCCCCAGGACTCCTACGGCTCCTACGCGTCGCAGCCGATGCCCGCGCACCAGGTTCCGGCGTACGAGCCGGAGCCCGCGCCCGCGCCGTTGGTCGTCGCGGCCGGTGCCGAACCGGCGCTCGCCGAGCGGCCGATGACCGCGGCGGAGAAGGCCAAGGCGGAGGGCCGGGCGCAGATCCTGTCGCCGGGGTTCCGGCCCGCCCTGCTGACGACCGTGCTCGCGGCCCTGCTGGCGGCCGCCGCGCCGCTGGGGCGGCCCGCGCTGGCCGTGCCCGTGGTGCTGCTGCAGGCGGTGACCGCGGCGGGCTGGTTCCGGCTGAACGGCATGTGGCCCGCGCGGCAGGGCATCGCGCTGGCGTTCCTCGGCGGCGTGGCCGCCGACATCGGCCTGCTGGCCACGGACGCCGGGCAGGCGCCGAAGGTGGTGCTGGGCACGCTGGGCGTGTGGGTGCTGCTGGTCGTCGTGCTGCAGCTGCGCAGCCAGGCCTCGCCCGACGAGCGGCTGTACGGGCTGACGGCGGCGACCGGGTCGGCGGCGCTGGCGGTCCTGGCTGCCGGGCACCTGGCCGCGGACCACCGCGCCGTGGTGACCGGTGCGCTCGGCGTGGCCGCGGCCGTGCTGGCCCGTGCGCTGCCGCTGCCGTCGGCCGCCTCGCCCGTCGTCGCGCTGATCGCGGCCGCGGGCGCGGGGGTCGCGGGCGGGAGCCTGACCGGGCTCGGCGCGTCCGCCGCGCTGCTGGGCCTGGCGGCCGGCGCCTGTGCGCTGGTGGGCCTGCACGTGGCGAGTTACGACTATCCGTCCCGTTTCGTCCACATGACGGCGGGAGTTGCGCTCCCGCTGGCGCTGGCCGCGCCGGTGGTCTACGTCCTCGGCAGGGCGCTCGCCTGACCGGCCGGTTCGCCGACCTGATCAGTTACAGAACGGTTGCACCCACCCCCCGGCTTTCCGCTGATCTGTCCGGTTAGGCTCGACGGACATGCCGGGGGGTGCCGAAACCGATCTGAACTGGAGGGGGAGCGACAGCGGATGCGTGGAATACGGGCAACACTGATCGTCGTGATCGTCCTGGGGGCCCTTTTCGTGGGCGCCGACCGGGCGGCCGTCTACATCGCCGAGAACCAGGCCGCCGACAAGATCCGCACCAGCCAGGGGCTTTCGGGCACGCCCGAGGTGTCCATCAAGGGCTTCCCCTTCCTGACCCAGATCGCGGACTCCCGCCTCGACGAGGTCGACGTCAAGCTCGACGGAGGCATCACCGCCGAGTCCGGCGGCCGCTCCATACGCGTCAGCGGCTTCGACGCCCAGCTGCGCGGCGTCCGCATCAACAGCAGCTTCACCTCCGCCGTCGCCAACCGCGCGACCGGCACCGCCCACATCTCCTACGAGGACCTGACAAAGGCCGTTGCCGACCCCGGCGTCACCGTCGGCTACGCCGGCCAGGGCCAGGCGGGCAAGGTCAAGGTCACCGGCCGGGCGAAGATCATGGGCCAGGAGATCGAGCGCAGCGTCATCTCCTCGGTGACGATCGCGGACGGCAGCACGGTACGGGTCCACGCGGACGAGGTCCCGGCGCAGGGCATCCCGGGCGTGGAAGAGGCCGTCCGGAAGAAGACGGACTTCGACCGCCAGATCACGGGCCTGCCGAAGGGCCTCAAGCTGGACAAGGTCGAGGCGACCCCGACGGGCGTCGACATCACACTGACCGGCTCCGACGTCAGCCTGGCGGGCTGATGAAGGCGGGGGGCTTATCGCCCCGAACAGCGCCCCGTCAGGGGCGCGGGGAACTGCGCGAGCAACCACGGACGGCCCGCACGTCCCAATGTGCGAGACACTTATGCCCGCACAGCAGTACGGGCAGCACCCGACGGGCGCTCCGGGGTGCCGGGCACTCCACAAAATCCCGCCAAGCGAGACGGCGCATCCCAATATGCGACACGACGGTGACACGCGTCCCCGCCCGTCCCTACGATCCCTTCTATGAAGCGACAGGCGGATCTCACGAAGCGGCGGGCAGTCGACCTGTGCCGCCTCTCCGCCATGCTCTGTCGCCGTGTCTGACGGGGACGGCTTCCTCACGCTCTCCCCCGCACCCTCCCCCCCACGGCCCTCCGGCCGTCTTCTGCCTTACCGCCGCACAGCCGCGCGCACTTCCCGCAACTGCCCCGGAGGAGAACAGCATGAGCCGCAGTGACGTCCTGGTGGACGCCGACTGGGTCCAGGACCGCATCGACGCCGCCGACCCCAAGACCGTGATCGTCGAGGTCGACGAGGACACGTCCGCCTACGACAAGAACCACATCAAGACGGCCATCCGGATCGACTGGAAGACCGACCTCCAGGATCCCGTCCGCCGCGACTTCGTCGACCAGGCCGGCTTCGAGGAGCTGCTGTCGGCGAAGGGCATCGCCAACGACGACACCGTCGTCCTCTACGGCGGCAACAACAACTGGTTCGCCTCGTACGCCTACTGGTACTTCAAGCTCTACGGCCACCAGGACGTCCGCCTCCTCGACGGCGGCCGCAAGAAGTGGGAGCTGGACTCCCGCGACCTGGTCGCCGAGGTCCCGCAGCGTCCCCGCACCGAGTACCGGGCGCAGCCGCAGGACACCTCCATCCGTGCCTTCCGCGACGACGTCGTCGCCGCCATCGGCATCCTGAACCTCGTCGACGTGCGCTCCCCCGACGAGTTCAGCGGCAAGCTGCTGGCCCCCGCCCACCTCCCGCAGGAGCAGTCGCAGCGCCCCGGCCACGTGCCCACCGCGCGCAACATCCCGTGGTCCAAGGCGGCCAACGACGACGGCACCTTCAAGTCCGACGCCGAGCTGGAGGAGATCTACCGGGGCGCGGGCGTCGACCTGGGCAAGGACACCATCGCCTACTGCCGCATCGGCGAGCGCTCCGCACACACGTGGTTCGTCCTGCACGAGCTGCTCGGCCAGACGAACGTGCGCAACTACGACGGCTCGTGGACCGAGTACGGCTCGCTCGTCGGCGTGCCGATCGAGCTCGGCGCCAACTGACCCCGTCCTCTACCCCGAAGGATCACAGCATGTGTGGAGCAAAGGCCGGCGGCCCCGACGCGTCGACCGCCAAGTCCGGTGAGACCACCATCCAGGGTTCCGTGACCCGTGACGGGCAGCCGGTGTCCGGCTACGTCCGACTCCTCGACAGCAGCGGCGAGTTCACCGCCGAGGTGCCCACCTCGGCGACCGGACAGTTCCGTTTCTACGCGGCCGAGGGCACCTGGACCGTCCGGGCACTCGTGCCGGGCGCCACGGCGGACCGCAAGGTCGTCGCCCAGCAGGGCGGGCTGACCGAGGTGGCCATCGCCGTCTGAGGACCGGAGGGCCGCACTCCCCGGGTTGGACGCCATGAGGGGTGAGTGCGGCCCTTCGCACGCCGCGGGATCCGGTCGTACCGTTGAACTGTGTACGCACGGCGACGGCGCATGTACTTCGCCATGATGGGCACCTGCATCGGCATGTTCGTCCTGGCCTGGGCGGTCGTGCGCCTGTGGTCCGTGCCGGCGGCCGTGGGGATGTGCCTGTTCGCGATGGTCATCCCGCCGGCCGCGGCGATCGTGGCCAATCGCCGCGGGCCGGAGGACCGGTGGTGGGACGATCCGTCGGGGGACGAGGAGTCCGACAAGTGGTGGGACGAGCTGGACGGCAAACCCAAGCGGTAGCCGCTCCGCTCGGGGTGCGGTTCAGTACACCAGCGCCTGTGCGCCGTCCGCCATCGCCTCGCTCACGAAGACCTGCGCGCCCGCGATGCGCGCGCCCTCGATCAGGTCCGACTCCTCGATGTCCCGGCGCGCGGCGCACTGCGTGCACACCGTGATCGTGCCGCCCCCGGCCAGGATCCCCTCGATCAGGTCCGGCAGCGGGGCCGCGTGCGGCAGTTCGAACTCCGCGGCGCGCCCGGGGAGGGCGAACCACGTCGACTCCCCCGTCAGCCACAACGACACCTCGACGCCGCTGGCGACGCCCACCGCCGCCACCGTGAACGCCTGGGAGCACCGCTCGGGCGCGTCCGCGCCCGCCGTCACCTTGATCACGAGCTTCTTGTTCGCCATGCGATCACTCTAGGACCGGCCGGATCCACCTCACAGCGCCGCTCCCGGCACGGCCGACTAGACTCGTCCCCGGTCCGTACTTCCGTACACATACACACCTTCCGACCGAGGAGCGCGCTCGTGCTTGAGGCTTTCTTCACCACCCTGCTGGTCCTGGTCGCCGTCGGCGTCGTCGCGTTCGCCGGGCTGACCTGGAAGAAGCTGTACCAGGGCCAGCGCTGACGCCGACGCCTCCCGTCGGCCGCCCGAGCATCCGTCCCCTACAGATCGTCTGAGCCCACTCATGATCGAGATTCCCTCCGGCCTCCACCCGGACGTCGCCCCGCTGCTCTTCCTCGTCGGCACCTGGGAAGGTGCGGGCGTCGCGGACTTCCCCGGCGCCGAGAAGTGCAACTTCGGCCAGGAAGTGATCTTCACGCACGACGGCCGGGACTTCCTGGAGTACGTCTCGCACACGTGGGTGCTCGACGCCGAGGGCAAGCCGGTCAAGCCGATCGAGACCGAGAGCGGCTTCTGGCGGGTGACCAAGGACCGCAAGGTCGAGGTCGTCATGACGCGTGACTCCGGCGTCGCCGAGGTCTGGTACGGCGAGCTCGCGCCGGACAACAAGCCGCAGATCGACCTGGTCACCGACGCCGTCGCCCGGACCGAGGCCTCCGGCCCGTACTCCGGCGGCAAGCGCCTGTACGGCTACGTCAAGGGCGACCTGATGTGGGTCGGCGAGAAGGCCACCCCCGAGGTGCCGCTGCGCCCGTACATGTCGGCGCACCTGAAGAAGGTCGCCGGCGCCGGCAGCCTCCAGGAGTGGGCGCAGAACCTGCCCGAGGACGGCCCGGACGGCGTCGCCTTCTACCGTCAGGACGGCACCCCGTACAACCCGGAGAACCCGGAAGCCTGACCGAGCACCATCTCAGCGCACCGCGGGGAAAGCCGGTCGAAATCCGGCGCTGACCCGCAACGGTAGGCGGAGGGGAACCCCCGGGTCCCCTCCGCGAGTCCGATCGCCCGCGGCGCGTGCAACTCCCTGCACACTCGCCGTGGACTGCGAGGGGAGGCCCTTCCCCGGGGACGCCCTGTACGTACGGAAGCGGCACGAGGCGAAGGCGTACGCCCCGTGGCGATCACCCATCAGCACCGTGCACCGACGACCCGGGCGGCCCGCCGGCTGCCGCTGCCGCCGTTGATCGCCGGGCTCGGCGCCGCCCTCCTCGTCTCGCTGCTGTGCGGTGTGGCGCTCGGCGCCTCCGGCCTGTCCTGGTCCGCGGTGCTGCGGTATCTGCACGCCGGGCTGACCGGCGGCACCCTCTCCGCGGACGAGTCCTCCGCCTACACCATCGTCTGGGAACTGCGCTTCCCGCGCGCCCTGCTGGCCGCCGTCGTCGGCGCGGGGCTCTCCGCCGTCGGCGTGGCCGTGCAGGCCATGGTCCGCAACGCGCTGGCCGACCCGTTCGTCCTGGGCATCTCCTCCGGCGCCGCGGTCGGCGCCAACGCCGTGCTGCTGTTCGGCGCGCTGGGCTCGCTCGGCGTGTGGGCGCTGTCCTCGGCCGCGTTCGCCTCCGCGCTGGGGGCGATGGCGCTCGTCTACGCGGCCGCGCGCACCCCGCGCGGGCTGACGCCGCTGCGGCTCGTCCTGACCGGCAGCGCCATGTTCTACGGCTTCTCCGCCGTCACCACGCTCATGGTCTTCAGCGCCGAGCGCGGCGAGGCCGCCCGCTCGGCCATGATGTGGCTGCTGGGCAGCCTGGGCGGGGCCACCTGGGCGAACCTGCCGATCGCCGCGGCCGCCGTCCTCGCCGGACTGGCGTGGCTGCTGTGGTGCGCGCGCAGTCTCAACGCGCTGGCCATGGGCGACGAGACCGCGGCCGCGCTGGGCGTCGACCCCGCCCGGCTGCGCCGCAGCCTGTTCGTCGTCACGGCGGCCGTCACCGGGGCCGTCGTCGCCGTCAGCGGGGCCATCGGCTTCGTGGGGCTGATGGTCCCGCACGTCGCGCGCATGCTCGTCGGCGCCGACCACCGCCGGGTGCTGGCCGTGGCGCCGCTGCTGGGCGCGGTGCTGCTGGTGTGGGTCGACACGCTCTCCCGGCTGCTGCTGGCGCCCGTCGAACTGCCCGTCGGCGTCATCACCGCCCTGCTCGGCGTGCCCTGCTTCGTGCTGCTGATGCGCCGCCGCGGCTACACCTTCGGAGGTGCCTGATGCAGGTGGACATCGAGAACCTGTCGGTCGAGATCGCGGGGGCCCGGCTCGTCGAGGACGTCGCGCTCCGGGCGGGCAACGGGCGGTTCGTGGGGCTCGTGGGCCCCAACGGCAGCGGGAAGTCGACCCTGTTGCGCTGCGTCTACCGCGCCCTGCGGCCGACCGCCGGGCGCGTCCTGCTCGCCGGTGACGACCTGCACGCGCTGAGCGCGCGCGAGGGCGCCCGCCGACTGGCGGCGCTGCCGCAGGAGTCGGTCAGCGAGTTCGACTTCACCGTCGCCGAAGTCGTCGCGATGGGCCGGCTGCCGCACCAGGGCGCGGCGGGCCGCGTCACGGCGGACGACACCGAGGCGTGCGCCGCCGCCCTCGCCCGGACCGGCGCCGCGCACCTGGCCGACCGGGGCTTCCTGACGCTCTCCGGCGGCGAGAAGCAGCGCGTGCTGATCGCCCGCGCCCTGGCGCAGCAGCCCGAGGTGCTCGTCCTGGACGAGCCGACCAACCATCTGGACATCGCCCAGCAGTTGGAGGTGCTGGCCCTGGTGCGCGCCTCGGGTCTGACCGTTCTTGCCGCCCTGCACGACCTCAACCTCGCGGCCACGCACTGCGATGCGCTGTACGTCATCGCGGGCGGCCGCATCGTCGCCTCCGGCCCGCCGCACGACGTGCTGAGCGCGGAACTGCTCGCCGACGTCTTCGGCGTACGGGCGCACCGCGTGCCGCATCCGGTGACCGGCGCACCGCAGTTGCTCTTCGACCGTCTGACCGCCCAGTGAACCGTAAGGACCTCATGCGCGCCCCTCGTACCGCCGTTGCCCTGCTCGCCGCGTTCGCTCTGACGGGCTGCGGCGCGAAAGTGGCTGAAGGCCCGGACGACAACACCGCAAAGGCCTCCGGCCGTTATCCCGTCACCATCGAGAACTGCGGTGTGAAGACCACGTACGACAAGGCGCCGCAGCGGGTCGTGACGAACGACGTCAACATGGCCGAGATCATGTTCGCGCTCGGCCTGGAGGACCACATGGCGGGCTACGTCGCGCCGGACTACAAGGGTGATCGCATCTCCGTGCCGTGGAAGGACGGCTACAGCACGGTCAAGTGGCTCTCCAAGAAGGAGATCACCAAGGAGCTCGTCCTGGACGCCAAGGCCGACTGGGTCTTCGCGGGCTGGAACTACGGCTTCGGCGAGGGCAGCGGCTTCACGCCCGATGCGCTGAAGAAGCTCGGCGTCGGCTCGTACGTGCTCACCGAGTCCTGCCACAACGGCGGGAGCAGCAAGGCACGCGGCGTGATGCCCCCGCTGGACGCGCTCTACACCGACCTGGAGAACCTGGGCAGGATCTTCGATGTGGAGGACCGGGCGGCGAAGCTGATCGCGGACTCGAAGAAGCAGGTCGCCGAAGCGCAGGCGCAGGTGCCGCAGGACGGCGGCCGCCCGAAGGTCTTCCTCTACGACAGCGGCCAGGACAAGCCGACGACGGCGGGCGCGTTCGCCGCCCCGCACGACATCATCGCCAAGGCGGGCGGCGAGAACGTGATGAAGGGCCTGAAGGACTCGTGGACGGAGGTCGGCTGGGAGACCGTCGTCGAGCGCGCACCCGACGTCATCGTGATCAACAACTACGGGGATGTGAGCGCCGAGCAGAAGAAGAAGTTCCTGACGTCCTACCCGCCGCTGGCGGACGTCCCGGCCGTCAAGAACGACCGTATTTTCGTGCTGGACTACGTCGACCTGGTCGAGAGCCCGCGCAACCCGGCGGCGGTCGCCGCCCTCGCCGGATATCTGAAGGAGGTACGCAGCCGGTGAAGCCTCCTAGACTGGAGGCGTGGTGGACACCGACTGGCAGAGCGACCTCCGTAAGCGCGGCTACCGGCTGACCCCGCAGCGCCAGCTCGTCCTGGAGGCGGTCGACCGTCTCGAGCACGCGACACCGGACGACATCCTCACCGAGGTCCGCAAGACCGCGGGCGGGGTGAACATCTCGACCGTCTACCGGACGCTGGAGCTGCTGGAGGAGCTGGGGCTGGTCAGCCATGCCCACCTCGGGCACGGCGCGCCGACCTACCATCTGGCCGACCGGCACCATCACATACACCTCGTGTGCCGCGACTGCACGAGCGTGATCGAGGCCGACCTGTCGGTGGCCGCGGACTTCACCGCGAAGCTGCGCGAGGACTTCGGCTTCGACACGGACATGAAGCACTTCGCAATCTTCGGCCGGTGCGAGCAGTGCTCCGCGAAGGAGCGCTCCGAGGCGCCGTAGGCTTGAGATCATGCCGCTTCCATCGAAGAGCCCTCTGCTGTCGCTGCCCGGCGCCGTCCCCGCCGAGGGTCCGGACGAAGGCGTCGCCGCGCACTACGGCGACCCGTTCCGCGAGCAGCGCGCCCTCGCCGACGGGTCCGGTTTCGTCGACCTCTCGCACCGCGGGGTCGTCACCGTCACCGGCCCCGACCGGCTCGCCTGGCTGCACCTGCTGCTCACCCAGCACCTGAGCGAACTGCCGCCCGGCCAGGCGACCGAGGCGCTGATCCTCTCGCCGCACGGTCACATCGAGCACGCGCTGTACCTGGTCGACGACGGGGAGACGACCTGGGCCCACGTGGAGCCCGGGACCCTGGAGGCGCTGATCGCCTACCTGGAGAGCATGAAGTTCTTCTACCAGGTCGAGGTCGCCGACCGGACCGCGGACATCGCCGTCGTGCACCTGCCGGCCGGCTCGATCGCCGAGGCGGACGCCGACGTGGTGGTGCGGGAGACGCCGCACGGGCGCGACCTCTTCCTGCCGCGCGAGCGGCTGGAGGCGTTCGCCGGGGCGCACGGCCCCGCGGCGGGCGTCCTCGCCCTGGAGGCCCTGCGGGTCGAGGCGCACCGGCCGCGGCTCGGCCTGGAGACCGACCACCGGACCATCCCGCACGAGCTGGGCCTGATCGGCGTGGCCGTCCACCTGCAGAAGGGCTGCTACCGGGGCCAGGAGACGGTGGCCCGCGTCCACAACCTGGGGAAGCCGCCGCGGCGGCTGGTCTTCCTCCACCTGGACGGCAGCGGGGTGACCCTGCCGGGCCACGGCGCCCCGGTCCGCCTGGCGTCCGACGGCCCGGAGGGCCGCCGGCTGGGCTTCGTGACGACCTCGGCCCGCCACCACGAGCTGGGGCCGATCGCCCTCGCCCTGGTCAAGCGGAACGTGCCGCTGGACGCGGCGCTGCTCGTGGACGAGGGCACGGCGGCGTCGCAGGAGGTCGTGGTCGAGCCGTAGCGCCCTGGGGGGGCGTCCCCGTCCCTGACGGGGCGCTGCCCCCTCAGACCTCCACCAGCACCGTGAACGGCCCGTCGTTCGTCAGCGACACCTTCATGTCGGCGCCGAAGCGCCCCGTCTCCACCTGGGCCCCCAGCGCCCGGAGTTGAGCGACGACCTCGTCGACCAACGGCTCCGCCACGTCCCCAGGCGCCGCCGCGTTCCACGTGGGCCGGCGTCCCTTGCGCGCGTCACCGTAAAGCGTGAACTGGGAGATCACCAGCAGCGGCGCCCCCACGTCCGAACAGGACTTCTCGTCCTGCAGCACCCGCAGGGACCACAGCTTGCGGGCCAGTTGCGCCGCCTTCGCCGCCGTGTCGTCGTGCGTCACCCCGACGAGCACGCACAGCCCGGCTCCGATGATCTCGCCGACCACTTCGCCGTCCACGACGACGCTCGCCCCGTTCACCCTCTGCACCACAGCACGCATGCCGACCATGATGCCTCGTACGGCATCAGGGCCGTTCGGGTGGAGAGACCCTGCGCGGGGGGCGCGCTCGGTGGCACGATGCGTGCAGGCGGTGTTCCATGCGCGCCGCCCCACGGGCCCGAGGGGACGGAAGACGGCCATGACGACACGCAAGGCACTGGACACCACGGCAGTGGACACGGCGGGCGCCCTGCGCGGCGCCCTCGCGCCCCGGCCCCCGAGCCAGCGCTCCGGCCGGCTGGCCGACGTCGGCCTCGCGGAGCTGCGGTCGCGGCGCCGCGCGGCGCAGCGGGAGGAGGCGGACCTCAGTTACGTGCGCCGGCTGCTCCAGGGCCGTATCGACATCCTGCGCGCCGAGCTGTCCCGCCGCTCGGCGCCGGGTTCGCCCGTCGTGGAGCGGCTGCCGGAGATCCTCGCGGACGGCCCCTCCGCGCACCGGTCGTCCGCCCGGCACGTGCGGCTGGGCACGCCGGTCGGCGACGAGTGCCGGCAGCTGGCCGAGGAGATGCTCTCCGAGGTGGGGCTCTCGGACCCGGAGGCCCGGACCGAGCAGGAGCTGTGCGAGGGGATGGCGCGGCTGACGGGGTACGAGCGGCAGGTGTCGGCGCGCCGCCGCCTGCTGCAGCAGACCGCGGACGACTGCGGTGCGGAGATCGCCCGCCGCTACCGCGACGGCGAAGCACAGGTGGACGACCTCCTCGCATGACTGCATGACTGCATGACTGCATGACTGCATGACACGCGCGCGTGTGAGCGCCCTGTGGCGGCCCGGAAAAATGGCGTGCAGGCCGTGCGGGGGCGGCCCTAGCGTGCGTCCATGAGCCCCCTGAGCCCTCGCCCGGCCGTCCCCCGGATCCGTACGCTCGACGACTCCGACCTGCCCGACTGGCTGCGCACCATGCGCACCGGCTTCCTCAGGCCGCCGGTGGTGCCCAAGGAGGAGGTGGAGATACGCCTGGCGGGCATGGACCTGAACCGCACGCAGGGCGCCTTCGACGACGGGCGCTGCGTGGCCACGTTCCGCAGCTTCGCGCAGCAGATCTCCGTGCCGGGCGGCGCCTCCGTACCGGCGAACGCGATCTGCAACGTCACCGTCGCGCCGACGCACCGCAGGCGCGGGCTGCTCGGCTCGATGATGGAGCGCGACCTGCGGGCCGCCAAGGAGCGCGGCGACGCGGCCGCCACGCTGATCTCCGCCGAGTACCCGATCTACGGGCGCTACGGGTTCGGCCCGGCCACCTGGGTCACCGAGTGGGAGGTGGAGACGGCCCGCACCGGGCTCTCCGACCGTTACGCGGGCCCGGAGTGCGGCGGCCGCATCGACCTTGTCGACGGCGCCGCCGTCCGCGAGCTCGGCCCCGCCCTGCACGAACGGCTGCGGACACTGCAGCACGGCGCCGTCGACCGCACCGAGCGCTGGTGGCGGATCGCCACGGGCGACCTGCCGCGGCACGGCTTCGCCTGGACCGAGCCGTTCTACGCGGTGTACCGCTCGCCCGAGGGCAGCGTCGACGGCCTGGCCGCCTACACCGCCGACGACGCCTGGGAGGCCAAGCGCCCGCTGTGCTCGGCCCATGTGCGCGACCTCGTGGCCGTCTCCCCCGCCGCGGTGCGTGCCCTGTGGCACTTCCTGCTGACGATCGACTGGGTCACCAAGGTCACCACGAACCTGCGTGCCCCCGACGACCTGCTCCCGCTGCTGCTGCCGGACCCCCGTGCGGCCCGGGTGCTCACGCACGCCGACTTCCTGTGGCTGCGCCCGCTCGACGTGCCGGCCCTGCTGACCGCCCGCACCTACGCCTGCCCCGGCTCGCTCGTCCTGGAGGTCACCGACCCGCAGGGGCTGGCCGGCGGGCGCTGGCTGCTGGAGGCCGGGCCGGACGGCGCGAGCTGCGCGCCCACCCGGCGCCCGGCCGAACTCGTGCTGGACGTCGGCGCATTGGGGGCGCTGTACCTCGGCGACGAGTCCGTGCTGCGGCTGGCCGCGCTGGGCCGGGCCGGGGAGGAGAGCCCGGGTGCGGCCGCGCGTGCGGAGCCGGTGCTGCGGACGGCGGCGCGGCCGTGGTGCCCGGACGTCTTCTGACATCCGGGCCCGGACTTGACCTCAACCTTTGTTGAGGTTGGAGGCTTCTCCTCGTACCGCTTCACGCCACGACTTCACGTCACGACACGACACGACACGTCACGACACGGGGAGAAGAACCTCCATGACCGACACGCTTGTTGCTTCCGAGCGCCCCTACCGCCTCGCCGTCATCGTCGCCTCCACCCGTGAGGGCCGCTTCGGCCCCACGGTGGCCAACTGGCTCGCCCTGCAGACCGCGCAGCGCGACGACGTCGAGACCGACGTCATCGACCTCGCCCACCACCCGCTGCCGGTCAGCCTCAGCCGCGACCCCGGCCCGGAGGACGCCGCCGCCCTCGCCGCCGTGACGCCGCGGCTGGCGGAGGCGGACGCCTTCGTCGTCATCACCCCCGAGTACAACCACAGTTACCCCGCCTCCCTGAAGCAGCTCATCGACTGGCACTACACCCAGTGGCAGGCCAAGCCCGTCGCCTTCGTCTCCTACGGCGGGCTCTCCGGCGGCCTGCGCGCGGTGGAGCACCTGCGCCCGGTCTTCTCCGAGCTGCACGCGGTGACCATCCGCGAGACGGTCAGCTTCCACAGCCCCTGGGGCAAGCTGGACGACTCCGGCCGCCACCTGGACGAAGCGGCCGGCCAGTCCGCGGCCGGCGCGGCCAAGGTGCTGCTCGACCAGCTCGGCTGGTGGGCCCTGGCCCTGCGCGGGGCCCGGGCGGCACGCCCCTACGGCGCCTGAGCGCTGCCGCGACGGCGGTTACCACGCGCGTCCGTCCGGGAACCCTCTGTCCCATGGACGATCCACGGAGGCAGACCCCGGTGACGCCCGACGGCCGCCTCGGCCCGGCCGCCCACCACCCCGGCCGGTCCGACGCCCGCTATCTGGAGCGCCGCAACGCGCTGGCCCGGCTGGCCGCCGGCCACCGGGCAGGCGACCGGCTGCCGGACGTGGACTACACGGAGACCGAGCACGCGACCTGGCGCGCGGTCCACGCCGCGCTCGCCGTCGCGCACCGCGCGCACGCGTCCCGCGAGGTGCTGGGGGCGCGTGAGGGGTTCCCCGTCCCGCCGGACCGCATCCCCGGGCTCGCGGAGACCGGGGCCCGGCTGCGCGGCCTGACGGGCTTCGGCTTCACCCTGACCGGCGGCCCGGTGGAGACCCGCCGTTTCCTGGGCGCGATGGCGGACGGCTGGTTCCACGCCGTCCCGTTCGTCCGGCACCCGGCGATACCGCTCTACACCCCCGAACCCGACGTGATCCACGACATGTTCGGCCACGGCATCCACCTGTCCTCCCCCCTGTTCGCGGAGCTCTACCGCATGTTCGGCAAGGCGGCGCTGCGGGCGGCGGACGAGGGGGCGCTGCGGCGGATCAACCGCGTGTACTGGTACGTGCTGGAGTTCGGCGTCCTGGCGGAGGCGGGGGAACCGAAGGCGTACGGTGCGGCGCTCCTGTCGTCGTACGGCGAACTGGCCCGGCTGCCGGGCTGCCAGGTCCGCCCGCTGGACATGCGGGAGATGGCACGGACGCCGTACTACTCCGCGGCGTACCAGCCGGTGCTCTTCGCGGGCCGGTCGCTGGAGCACGTGCGGGAGGAACTGGGGACGTTCCTGGACGCGGAGGCCGATTAGGCGAGCGGCTGGGTGAACCGGATGCGGTTGCCGAAGGGGTCCCGCAGCCCGCAGTCGATCCCGTACGGCCGCTCCGTCGGCCCCTCGGTGAACTCGACGCCCCGGGCGAGCAGGGTCTCGTAGGTCTTGCGGCAGTCGTCGGTGGTGAAGATGAGCCAGCCGCCCATGGCGCCCTTGGTCACCAACTCGCGGACCTGCTGGGCCGTCTCCTCGGACATCGCCGGGGCGCCGGGCTTCTCCAGCAGGATCTGCCGGCCGGGCTCACCGGGGACGGAGACGGTGAGCCACCGCATGAACCCGAGCGGAACGTCGGCGGCCACCTCCAGGCCGAGCTTGCCGACGTAGAAGTCGAGGGCCTCGTCCTGGTCGAGGACGTATATCTGCGATTGCGTGATGGCGTTGAACATGTGCATCAGCCTAGGAGACCCCGTCGCCGGAAACTTCTCCGAAACTGCTCGGCCGCGTCCACGCCATGGCGAAGCAGTTGGGCACGTGCGTGGTGGGCGGCGTCCGCTTGCGGTACTCCCGCGGGGAGTGCCCCACGATGTCGCGGAACGTCCGGCTGAACGTCCCGAGACTGCCGAACCCGACCTCGAAACAGATCTCGGTGACGGGCCGCCGGGTCTCCCGCAGCAGGAACATGGCCCGCTCGACCCGCCGCCGCTGCAGGTACCGGTGCGGCGTCTCTCCGAAGGCGGCCCGGAAGGTCCGCGTGAAGTGCGCCTCGGAGACGTGCGCGATCCGCGCGAGCGCGGGGACGTCGAGGGGCTCCGCGTAGGCACGGTCCATCGCGTCCCGGGCGCGCAGCAGACGGCGGTTGGAGTCCTCGACGGCACGGTTCACGGTGCCATCAGACCACGGCGTTCATGCTCAGTTGTACGGGTAGCGCTCCGCGGGGAACAGCGGCCGGCCTTCCGACCGAGCCGGCCCGTGGAAGGCGTACGCCAGGTCGTCGGCGAGCTCGGCGATGACCGCGCGTCCCTCCGTCTGCGCCAGCCAGTACGGCGGCAGGGCCGCGTCGCCGTGCAGGGCGCCGAGGAGGTTGCCGCAGAGGGAGCCGGTCGAGTCGCTGTCGCCGGAGTGGTTGACGGACAGCAGGAGCGCCTCGGCGACGGAGCCGGGGTGCGGGTGGGCGAGGGCGGCGTAGACGGCGATGGCGAGGGCCTCCTCGGCGATCCAGCCGCCGCCGAGGGTCTCGGTCTTCTCCGGCGTGGGTGCGCCGTCGGCGGCCAGCGCGAGGGCCGCGCGCAGCGCCGCCGTCGTCTCCTCGTGGCCGGGGAAGCGGGCCAGGTGCTCCAGGGCACGGAGCACGGAACCCTCCAGGGAGTCGCCGTCCAGCAGGTGCCGCACGATGGCGGCGAACGCACCGGCCGCGTAGTACCCGGTGGGGTGCCCGTGCGTGATCTGCGCGCAGCGGGCGGCCAGGTCGAAGGCCTCGGCGGCGGACGCGCCGGTGAGCCCGAAGGGCGCCGAGCGCATGACCGTTCCGCAGCCCTTGGACTGCGAGTTGACCGGTCCCGGGGTGCCGTCGAGGGGACGGCGCGGGTCCGGGACGTGGGTGTGCTGCAGCCCGGAGAGGCAGGCGTTGCCGGGCGCCCGGCGCGCGTACAGCCACGGCTGGTACCGCAGCCACCCTGCGAGCCGCACCACGTCGTGCCGGTCCGCCGCGGGCGGCGGGGCGGAGTGACTCTGGGTGTCCAGCCAGCGGAGGTAGGCGTTGCGGACGGCACCGGTGGCCGCCCCCGGGGTCTCCCGGGCGCGGATGAGCCCTTCGGCGGTGAAGAGGGTCATCTGCGTGTCGTCGGTGATCCTCCCGACGACACCGTCGCCCTCCGGCACGAGCCCGGTGGTGCCGGCCGCGCCGTAGGTGCCGCGGATCGCGGACAGGGAGAGGAACTCGATCGGATTGCCGAGGGCATCGCCGATCGCACCCCCGAGCAGACAGCCGCGGATGCGGGCGCGGAGGGTGGCGACGGGCACGATGTGGGTCACGGGGAGTTCCTCTTCGTCGGGGTCGCTTCAGGCCTGGGCGGCCAGTTGCTTGAGGGCCGCCTGGCTCGGTGCCTCGGCCTCGGACCCGGGAACGACATGCGTGGTCACGATGTCCTCGGAGCCCTGCAGCAGTTCGGCGAGGGCCCGGGTGGGGGCGATGCCACGGGCCTTCGCGTCCCGCAGCTTCATCAGCCACATGTAGCCGCCGTTGTACGCCTCGTCCCCGCCGGCCGGACGCGTCACCCAACCGGCCGCGTCGTCCTCGTCGTTGGCCCAGACGTAACCGAGCACGGCACCGGAGTCGTTGGCCACTGCAAAGTAACGGACCGGCTTGTCCGTCTTCGACGCATATCGGGCCGGACCGCTGCTCCGCTCGAAAACGAGGTCTTCTTCGAAGCGCGGGTTGACGCGCCGCTCGTCGCTCATGGGATTGCCCTTCTCCCGCTACTTCTTCACCGGCAGAACTTCACCGTAGATCTGCCACTGGCCATTGTCCCTGAAGACCCTGGTCACCCTGTACTCCACACCACGGCCGAGCAGCAGTTCCCGCTCGCTCACACCGAACTCGCTGATCCTCTCCACCCAGAGGGCCGGGGTCCCCTTGGGCACGCGGAGACGGAGGATGGCCTCCTTGCCACCGAAGCTCGGAACAGGGTGATTGCCCAGGGACGTGGACATGTACCCGTTGTCCGGGAACGTGTCGCCGACCATTTCGAGCGGCGAATCCACGTCGATGTGGCTCAGGCCGGTGCCCCGCACGACCATGACGTCCTCCGGCAGGGGACGGCCCGCCAACACCTTGTCGGTTTCCTCGATGTTGTGGAGCACGTGGGGCGTACCCAGGTGTGCCTTGCCGCGGAGATAGCCGTTCATCTCCACGTACGTCGCCATGCCGGGCGTGGGCTCGCAGGTGTACTCGTGAATGGCCTTCGCCTGCTCCGGGGGAAGGTTCTCCGCGTAGTCGTTCCAGTGGTCGCCGCCGTACTTGACGGCTGCCCGGTCGTCCGGGAAGTGCCGTGTGCCGGAAGCGACTTCCTGCAGGGCGGCCTGATGACGCCCTGCAGCGTCGAGCTTTTCCCACTCCGCGTGCGACACGTGCGGCGTGTGACTGCCCGCCGGATGCACCCCGCCCGCGCCCCCCGCACCGTGCGGCCCGGGGGCGGAGTCCGTACCGCCGTGGTCGGCGGGCGCACCGTGTTCATGATCGGCAGGCGTGCCGTGATCGCCGTGAGAGCCCGGTTGGTCGCCGTGGGAGCCCGGTTCGTCGCCGTGGTGCGGGGCGTCGTGCCCGTGCCCCGACGGCTGGTGGTCGTGCGGTGCACCGTGGTCGCCGCCGGAGTGCGGCGGCGTGCCGTGATCGCCGCCCGGGTGCGGGTCGTACCCACCGTGCCCGCCCGCGGGTGCGGCGTTGTCCGCGCCTCCCGCGTGGGCGAAGGTCGGCTGATCGGCATGGGCGGCGGCAGGTGCCGCGTGCCCCGGCACTCCCTCGGGCGCCGACAACTGCTGGTGCACCGCGCGGTCGGCCGCGTTCGCCTCCACCGGGATCGGGTCCTGGTGCGGCACTCCCGCCGGTGTGGCCATCGTGCCGTCCCCGTGCAGCAGCGTGCCGTCGGGGAGCTTGACCGGGGCGTCGTGGAACGCCGCGGGCACGGCCGCCGGTGCTTCCGGCATGTGGAGGTTCATGTCGTGCGGGAGGGAGATGCCGGCCGGAGAGATCCTGGGGCCGCCCAGGCCGTCGCGCAGGCCGGCCATCAGGTCGCCGACCCTGGGCACCGAGATGTTCAGGGCGCTCATGCCCTTGCCCAGGCCCTTGGCCACATAGGTCATCGGGTCGATGACCTCACCGGCCTTGCCCAGCACGGAGACCGTCTTCGCTATCGCGCCGGCCTTGGCCGCGCCGCCCGAACCGCCCGTGAAGACCGTCGTCAGGACGTTGAACGTGACGCCGCCCGCCGCACGCGCCGGGTTCTTGCTCCACTCGTCCCAGGCGACCAGCGCCTTGCCCGTCTCCTTCACCGCGGTACGCGAATCCCGCAGCCAGGACGGCATCTTGTCGGCCGGCATCGCCCAGAACGCCGGGCCCACACCCGGGAGCGACGAAATCGCCAGCCCCGTGGCCAGTTTGGCCAGGCCGGTCCAGGCCTGGCCGGCCTTGTCCCAGCCGTCGAAGCCGACGAGGGTGCCCAGGCCCTTCACCGTGCCCCAGATGCCGTCGACGACGATGCCGTCCCACACGAACGACTTGATCCAGTGGCCGACCTCGTACCAGTGGTGCTTCTGGTCCACCGGATCGCCCCACGGCAGCTTGGCGTGCTTCAGGTCCTCGGCCTTGAAGCCGTACATGCCCTTGCCGTGCGAACCGTCATCGGTCGTCCAGTGCGTACCGCCCTTGTACAGGCCGGTGATCTTGTTCGCACAACGGCGCTCCGCCTCCTGGAACGCCGCCACCGCCGCATCGATGTCGTCCCGGATGCGGTTGTGGTGATCCGTCTTCTTCTCGTCGTACTCCCAGTCCTTGTCGTCCTTCACGGACGCAACGAACTGCTCGGCCTCCTGCTTGAGCGATTTCAGCTTCGCCGCCAGCGGACGCCCCTCCGACGCGAACTCCGTCAGGGCCGAGGAGACCTTCTCCAAGTCGCCCGCGAAATCCTTGGACTTGTCACGCACGGGGAGCGTGGTCTTGAAGAGCTCGTCCGCCTCAGGCGCGTGGTAGTACGCCGACAGCCCCTGGAACTGGGAGTGGATGTCCCCGCCCGTGCCCCGGATGCTGCCCGCATCCTTCTTCAGGCCCGTCGCGTCCCTCTCCAGCGCGTCGAAGTCCCCGGTGAACAGCCAGATCTGGCTGGGATCAAGCATCCTTCGTTCCCCCGTTGCCCCCGCCGCCCTTGCCGGTCATCGCCGCGATCTCCTGCGGCGTGACCGCCTTCTCCGCCTCGTGCATCAGGCGTTCGGCCATCTCCTGATCGCCGTTGGCATACGCAACCGTGGCGTCCTTCGCACCGTTCAGCGACTTGCTCGTGCGTGCGGCGATGAACTTCAGGTCGTCCTGCGTGTGTTGTGCGAACTCGGCGAGGGCGGCACCGACCAGACCTCCACCGCCGTCCTTCGGTGCCTCACCGCCGGGCGCGAGCGTCCCCGCGTGCCCGGCAGCGCCCTTCATGTTGCCCTGGTACGAATCGAGCTCGTCCTTCAACTTGCCGGCCGTCTCGCCGGTCGTCTTGAGCACCGAGCTCACACCGCTCACGCTGATGTCCCACGTGGACACGACGATGCACTCCCCGTTACTGCGTTGCTGCGGCAGCTCAGCCGATGCCGTCGACGGCGGCCTTCGCCTTGGCCAGGGTGGACTGGGCCGTGCCGTCGTTCTTCTCCATCGTGGTGCGGAGGAGATGAATGATCTGGCGGACCTCGTGCGCGGCACTCTGCCAGCGCTGTTCCTTGCCGTGGTACTGGTCCGAGACGCCGTCGGCCTGGAAGTCCGCCATCGCCGCCTTCACGGCCGCGTCGCGCTCCGTCAGGACCGTCTCCAGGCGGGAGATGATGCCCTGCAAAGAGCCCTGCACCTCGCCCGAAGCGCCCGTGTCATAGCTGCGGCGGTCTGCACTCACCATGATCGAATTCCCCCGTACTCCTAGCGCCCCGAGAAACGCGCCGCGTCGAAGTTCGCCGACGCCATCTGCTGACGCGCATTGTCCGCCGACTCCTGGTCGCCCTGGCCGAACGACGTGTCCATACCGGACTGACCACCCAGAATCGCGCTCAACGCGGCATTCAGGTCCGCCGTCACCTGGTCCGAATGCGACTTGAACGAGTCGAAGGCCTGCTTGCCCGCACCGTTGAACTTGCCCTCCAACGGCTGCGCCGCAGCGATCAACTGGCGGATCAGACCGCCCAGATCCTCGCTCGAACCCCGCGTCTTGCCCACCAGGCCCGACAGCGTCGTATTGCCCATGTCGAACTTCACGAGCTCACCCCCGCGTCTCACGCGCCGCCACTCGGCGACGCCGTCATGTCTATCAACATCGACGCGGCGGTCACAAAGCACCCCCTGCTCTGACGGTTAATCAGCAATAACCCGGAGGGAGGGGCGGCTCCATTCGCCCGCGATTTCCGCCATAACCGGAAAGGTGCACCCTACAGGAATCACACAGAAGCTCCATGGAAACCTCACAGGAACACCCCCTCAGTACCCCGCCGGCCGCACCAGCCCCGTCTCGTACGCGAAGACCGCCGCCTGCGTCCGGTCCCGCAGCCCCAGCTTGGCCAGGATGCGGCCGACGTGGGTCTTCACCGTCTGCTCCGCCACGACCAGCCGCTCGGCGATCTCCCCGTTCGACAGCCCTTGGGCGATCAGGACCAGCACCTCGGTCTCGCGCTCCGTCAGGACCCCGGCGCGCTGCCTGACCGGCGTGCGTACGGCGATACCGGCCGTCACCCGGGAGTACTCGGCGATGAGCCGCTTGGTGATGTTCGGCGCGAGCAGCGCCTCGCCGGCCGCCACCACCCGTACCGCCTGCGCGAGTTCCGCGGCCGACGCGTCCTTCAGCAGGAAACCGGACGCACCCGCGCGCAGCGCCTCGTACACGTACTCGTCCAGGTCGAAGGTGGTCAGGATCAGCACCTTCACCGCGGCGTCCGCCGGGGCGGTGACGCGGCGCGTCGCCTCGATGCCGCCGAGGCCGGGCATCCGGATGTCCATCAGGACGACGTCGGGGGCGACTTCGGCGACCTTGGCGACGGCATCGAGCCCGTCCACCGCCTGACCGACCACCTCGATGCCGGGCTCGGCGTTGAGCAGCACCGTGAAGCCCTGGCGGACCATCATCTGGTCGTCGGCGATCAGTACGCGGATGGGCGGCGTTGTCGTCATGGGACGTCCCTCACAGGAGCAGCAGAGGCAGCAGAGGATGCAGAGGAAGCAGAAGGGGAATCGGGCAGGACCGCGGTCACGTCCCAGCCGCCCTCGGGCGTGGGGCCGACGGCCAGTTCGCCGCCCAGCATCGCCGTGCGCTCGCGCATGCCGAGCAGGCCGTGCCCGGCACCCGGCGAGGACGAAGCGGCCCGGTCCGGCGCGGAGTTGGTGACGCGGACCGTGACCCCGATGGACCCGTACCCGGTCTCGACCCGCACCTCCGCCCCCGGTGCGTGCCGCATCGCATTGCTGAGCGCCTCCTGCACGATGCGGTAGGCCGACAGCTCGACGCCGGGCGGCAGCGGGCGCCGGTCGCCGGTCGTCCCCTCGGTGACCGTGAGACCTGCCGCGCGCACGTTCTCGATGAGCTCCCCGAGCTGGTCGAGGGTGGGCTGCGGGGCGTGCCGCACACCGTCCGGCACGGCGTCCTCGGAGCGCAGGACGCCCAGCACCCGGCGCAGTTCGGCGAGGGCCTCGACGGCGTTCTCGCGGATGCCCGCGACGTTCTCCCGCAGCGCGTCGGAGGGGTTGTCGACCAGGTGCGGGGTGACCTGCGCCTGGATGGAGATGACCGACATGTGATGGGCGACGACGTCGTGCAGCTCGCGCGCTATCCGGTTGCGCTCCTCGAGCTGGGTGCGCCGGGCCCGTTCCTCGGCGGTGAGCTCCTCCTGCACGACGAGCTGGGTCCGGACCACGCGGCGGGCGCGCACGAGGGCGCCGACCACGGCCGTGAACGTCAGGACCGCAAAGGCGAAGCGGACGTCGTCGTGGCGGCCCCACGCGCGGAACGGGCTGCAGGCCAGGGGCGTCACGAGCGAGATCACCAGCGCCTCGGCCGCGACCCGGGGCCGGCACCGCAGTGCCACCAGGAACAGCACCCAGGCCTGCACCAGGAGTCCGTAGCCGACCCAGGGGTACATCGTGCTGCCGTGGAGATCGGCGTGCGTCGCCCACGCGGCCGTGAACACCACGGCCGTCGACGCCCACCACGCCTGGACCGGGCGGAACACCGCGGCGACGAACGCCGCCGCCTGGACCCCGCCGAGCAGCAGGCCGGTGTGGGCGCCGAGCCCGTACTGGTACCCGTAGTCGCGCTGGAGGACGATCCACAGGAGCATCCCGATCAGCCCCAGCGGCGGCACGAACACCGGCCACCAGTCCTGCCAGCGCGGCCTCCGGCCCCCGGCCGCCGTCAGCGGTTCGACCGGCCCCGTCCACAAGTCCTCGCGCAGCGCCCCCGGCACCGCCCGCAGAGCGCGCACGAAACGCCGCCCCGCCCCATCCCCCGTTTTCACATCCGTCACCTTAGGCACGCCGCACCTCCATCAGTCGGGCGGGATACACCGCGTTGACGGGCCGGTTGACCACGGCCCGGCTGATCACAGGCCGGTTGACCACGGTCCGGTCGTTTACGAGCCGGCCGCTCACGGGCCGGTCGGCCACCGGCCGTCTGACCGCCGTCCCGTCGGCCACGGCCCGGCCGCCGGGCCGCCGCCGCTTCCGCGGCCCCCGCTGCTCGTACCCCCGGAACGCGGCCCAGCAGATCAGCAGCGCCACCGCGAACACCGGCAGCCAGGCCAGCCGGGCGAGCACCCAGCCCGCGCCGTCGGGCACCGTGTGCAGCCCCGGCAGCGGGTCCCCCACCAGCAGGCCCGTCGCGGTGACCGCCATCATCGCGGTCTGGTGCCAGAGGAAGACCGTCATCGCCGAGAGGTTGACCAGCGCCACCGCCGCCCACGCGGCCGGCCGCGCGAGCACCCGGCGCAGCGGGCCGCGCAGCAGCAGCGCCGCTCCGCACTGGGCGAGGCCGAAGGTGACGGCGGCCAGGGTCGGCGGGTTGAGGTTGGATATCGCGGCGCCGGGCACCCCGACCATCGAGGCGGGGTATCCGCCCCACAGGACCAGGCCGGCCGTGACTGCGGCACCGCCGAGCAGCAGCACCCACCCGGTCGCCCGGCTCTGCAGGCCGCCGCGCGCCCAGGCGGCGCCCAGGCAGTACGGGACGAGCCAGCCCGCGGCCACGTTGATCCAGCCGGTCCAGGCGGGGCCGCCGTAGCCGAACCGGAACAGGTCGACGTACAGCACGACGGCCAGCGGCCACAGCGGGTGCAGGCGGGCGACCAGCGGGGTCGCCGCCGTCAGCCCGGCGAAGACCAGCAGGAACCACAGGGGCGAGAGCACGAGCTTGAGGAGCGTGTGCAGGGTCTCCATGCCCACCCCGGCGGTGAGCATCGCCACCGCCGCCACGGCCCACACCGTCAGGACTGCGGCGACCGGCCGGAACAGCCTTGCCCACCTGCCGCCGAGCCACTGCCCGTACGTCGTGCCGCGGGCCCGGGCGGACGCGTAGCTCTGCGCACCGACCTGGCCCCCGACGAGGAAGAAGACCGCGAGGGTCTGGAACACCCAGGACACCGGGGTCAGTTCGGGCAGGTACTGCAGCGGGCTGGCGCCGTGCACCGTGCCGCTGTCGGCGACCAGGGCCGTCACCAGCCAGTGGCCGAGCACCACGCCCAGGATGGCGAAGGCGCGCAGGGCGTCGACGGCCCGGTCGCGGCCGGGCGGGGTTGCGGAGTCGATCTGCTGCGCAAGTCCGCGCAGGGAACGGAGTACGGGCATGGCGGCTACGCCCCTTCCACGATCCGGGCGAGGTTCTTCAGGGACACGGAGCCGGGCTTCAGGTAGTCGCTGTGACCACCGCCTCCCGCATCGAAGATCCGGGCGCCGAACTCCTTCGACACCGGGTCGGCACCGAACCCGACGGTGGTGAAGGGGAGTTCGAGCCGGACGTGCGGCACCTCGGCGATCCAGTCGTCCGCACCGCGCCCCGCCCAGACGGTGGCCGTGGTGTGCAGCTGACGGACGGTGTCGGCGCCGGTGCCGGGGCTGCCGTACAGCACGATGTCGGCGACCTGCAGGCCCGGCGCGGCGCGGCCGCAGACGACGGAGCCGTAGGAGTGGCAGAGGAGCGCGATCCGGGCGCCGGGCTTGGCGTGCGTCAACTCGCCGACGAATGCGCGGAGTCCGGCCGCCGCGCCGTCCGCCCGGCCCGCCGTCACGACCGCCGGGCTCACCGTGCCCGGCGTCCGGTAGCCCAGCCAGGCCACGACGGCGGCCCGGGAGCCGCCGAGCCGGCGCTGGAGGGCGACGGCGCCGGAGCGGAAGCGCTCGTAGGTGTCGAGATTGGTGTCCGACCCCGGTACGAGAACGGCGATGCGCTCGGCGCGGGACAGGTCGCCGAAGACCTCGGCCGTCCGCCCGCCGTCACGCCCGTCGAAGGAGAGGAAGTGCCGCGCCGGACCGGCCATCGCGTGCAGCCCGGCGGCCCGGCGGCGGTCGCCGTGCCCCGCAGCCATGCGCTCGGCGGCCCGGACGCCCTCGCGGCCGGCGGCGTAACGCGCCGCCAGGGCCGCCGGATCGGCGGAGGCGAGAGGCGCGACCGCGGCCGGATCGGGCGCGGGCGCCGGGACGGCCGCGGGACGGGCCGCACCGGAGACCGGCACGGCCACGGACGCGGCGACGAGTGCGGCGATCAGGCCGCGGCGCAGACGGATGAGCATGAACAGGACGTTAGGAATCCAGCACCCTCGCCCGCGTCACACCGGGGAGCCCACTTGCCGCGTAGCTCTGAGGTACTACGGGTAGGGGGCGGGGCGGGCCCGATGCCCGCCCCGCCCCCTCACTTCACTCGCTTTTACTCGCCGTCGAAGAGTTCCTCGGCTACTCGCCGTCGAAGAGTTCCTCGGCGCTGGTCACGTGAAAGGCACGGTCCAGCCAGCGGCCGAGCTCGTCCAGGTCGCGGCAGCCCATGACGCGCTCCCGGATATCGTTCGAAGCGGGGATTCCGCGGTTCTGCAGCACCCGCAGGACCACCTCGGCCGTCCCCTCGGCCTTCCCTTCAGCCTTCCCTTCAGCCTTCCCCTCCAGGAACTTTTCCTCGAAGAGAGTGCCGCGGCCGGGGAAGTAGCTGCTCACCATGAGTTTCCTCCAGGTCTCTCTCGCCCGGGTGTCCCCCAGGCCGATCTCCAGCAGTTCCGAGTAGTACTCGGCCGACTCGGGGTCGGCCGTCCCCAGGGCAAGCGCCAGCGCCTCCAGTATGTCCGGAGCGCCCCCGTCCCGCCCATGTGTCATGGCCGAGAAGGTCGCCAGCGGCAGATCCCGTGCGGCCTCCTCCGGGTCGGTGATCACCGGGACGTTCCCCGGCCCCAGGACCAGCGGGTGCACGGACAGCGCCGTCCAGCCCTCCGGGCCGAGCCGGAAGGGCCCCGCCGCCCAGTCGGCGGTCACCTTGTCCCGGCAGATCACGAGGAGCAGCGCCGGGCAGTTGTACTTCGCCTTCAGATGCGACAGGTAGTACGCCCAGCTGACGGCTTTGTCCCGGTCGCGGCGGCCCTGCGCCTCGATGGCCAGGAGGAAGCCGTCGCCGCCGTCGGACGGCTTGACCCGCAGCACGCTGTCCACGCGCCGCTCCAAGGGCCGCATCTCGGTGACGTCCGCCGAGAGCACGTCGACGGACGCTTTCGCCGGCAGCGGCACATCCAGAATCCGGAACACGGGCACGAGCAGTTCCGGACGGTCCTGAAAGATCCGGTGCGCGGCCTCGTGGTGCGAAGTGACCATGTTCCGAAGCTAGTTGGCACCCCTCCGCCGACCGCCAGGGCGGCCACTCACTCGAGGGACGACCGTACGATTTCCCGAACGGAGCCGTCGCGGCCGAGGTATTGGCCCCGGCGAACCGAGACACACTCTTGCTAGCAGTCTGCTTGCAAAAGTTAGCAACGTGCGGCAGCATCGCAGACATGGCTTCACTCAACGTCGGCAATCTCGGCGAGTACCTCCGCGAGCAGCGGCGCACCGCGCAGCTGACCCTGCGGCAGCTCGCCGATGCCGCGGGAGTGTCCAATCCGTACCTCAGCCAGATCGAGCGCGGCCTGCGCAAGCCGAGCGCCGAGATCCTGCAGCAGCTCGCCAAGGCGCTGCGGATCTCCGCCGAGACGCTGTACGTGCAGGCCGGGATCCTCGACGAGCGGGACCGCGAAGAGGCCGAGGTCCGCAGCGTGATCCTCGCCGACCCGACGATCAACGAGCGGCAGAAGCAGGTGCTGCTGCAGATCTACGAGTCCTTCCGCAAGGAGAACGCCGCCGAGGCGGAGAACGACCGCCCGAGCGACAGCTCGGGCGACACCAAACCTTCCAGCTGACCCGGGAGATCATCGCCATGGCCCTCACCACCCAGGACATCCGCAAGACGGCCACCACCGCCGGCTACGCGGCCGCCGGTGCCGCCGACCTCACGGCGGAGAAGATCGGGCAGCTCGTCGCCGAGGCGCCGGGCCGTATCGAGCAGCTGCGCAACACCGACCCCAAGACCGTGCAGGAGCGGGTGACCAAGGGCGCCAAGGACGCACAGGCGCAGGTCACCGCCAAGTTCACCGAGATCGCCGGGTCGATCGACACCGACGTCAAGAAGGTGGGCCAGCAGGTCCAGGACCTGGCGCTGCGCGGTGTCGGGCAGGCCGTGAGCCTGGCCGCCGCGGCCGGCGACGGCTACGAGAAGCTGGCCGCGCGCGGTCGCGAGGCCGTGAAGACGTGGCGCGGCGACGCCGAGGCCGAGGCGCCCGCCTCGGAGATCACGGTGGCCACCGAGCCGGTCGACGAGAAGCCGGCGGACGCCGCCGGCACCGCCGACAACCGCGGCGGCGCCCAGGACGCCGAGGCGAAGCCGGCTGCTGCGCGGCGGACCACGGCGGCCCGTAAGCCGGCCGCCGCCAGGAAGACCGAGGGCTGAGCCGGCCGGTCCACTGCGGGCCGGCTGTGGTTGCCCGCGCCCACGCTGCGGAGCCGCACGATGACACAGGCCCCACGCCCCTTCGGGGCGTGGGGCCTGTACGGTGGATCGTACGGACGGACAAGAGGTGGCGGCATGCTCGTCGAAGGATTCCAACAGATCTTGGGCTGGGTCTCGCTCGGCCTGCTCGTCTTCACGGTGGTCGCATTCCTCGACGCCGTGGTGCGCCGCGAGGACGCCTATCGCGCGGCCGACAAGCAGAGCAAGGGCTTCTGGCTGCTCATCCTCGGCATCGCGGTGGCCGTGAACGTCTTCCTCGGGGTCATGTCCTTCCTGCCGATCCTCGGACTGATCGCCACCATCGTCTACTTCGTGGACGTGCGCCCGGCGCTCCGGCAGGTCTCGGGCGGCCGCGGCCCCCGGCGCCGGGGCTCCAGCTCGGACGGGCCGTACGGGCCCTACAACGGCGGGCGTTAGCCCGGCCGTCAGCCCCGGTCCAGGAGCAGCACGGCCAGGTCGTCCGTCAACTCCTCGCCGTTCAGGGCGCGTACCTCGGCGACGACCGCGTCCAGCAGTTCCTCGCCGACCAGCCCTTCCTTGACCTGGCGGGTCACCAGCTCGGTCATGCCCTCCTGGCCCAGCCGCCGCGCCCCGGCGCCGACCTTGCCCTCGATCAGGCCGTCCGTGTAGAGCAACAGGCTCCAGGCGTCGCCGAGTTCGACCCGGCGGTGCGGCCAGCGTGCCTGCGGGAGCAGGCCGAGCGCGGGGCCGCCGCCCTCCTGCGGCAGCAGGCCCGGGGCCCGGCCGTGGCGCACCAGCAACGGGGCCGGGTGACCGGCCAGGCAGAGGCCCGCCGAGCGCCCGTCCGGCGCTATGTCGACGGTGCACAGCGTCGCGAAGATCTCCTCGTCGGCGCGCTCGTGCTCCAGCACCTGCTGGAGCGTGCCGAGCAGTTCGTCGCCGCACAGTCCCGCGAACGTCAACGCCCGCCATGCTATGCGCAGTTCGACGCCGAGGGCGGCCTCGTCCGGACCGTGGCCGCAGACGTCGCCGATCATCACGTGCACGGTGCCGTCGGGCGTGCGCACCGTGTCGTAGAAGTCGCCGCCGAGCAGCGCCCGGCTGCGGCCGGGCCGGTAGCGGGCGGCGAACCGCAGGTCGGAGCCCGCCAGCAGCGGGGTCGGCAGCAGGCCGCGTTCCAGCCGGGCGTTCTCCTGGGCGCGCAGCCGCGACTCGGTGAGCTGCCACTGCGCCAGGTCCGCGCGCTTGCGCTCCACGGCGTAGCGGATGGCCCGGCTGAGCACCCGGCCGTCGAGTTCGTCGCGGAAGAGGTAGTCCTGCGCCCCGACGCGCACGGCCTCGGCCGCGCGCTCGGCGTCGGCCTCGGCGGTCAGCGCCAGGACGGCCTGGCGCGGGGCGAGGCGCAGCACGTGGCGCAGGGTGGCCAGTTCCTCGGGCGGGCCCTCGGCCGCGCCCTCGGGGAGGCCGACGGCCGGCAGGGACAGGTCGAGCAGGATGCAGTGGACGTCGTCGGTGAGCAGCCGCTCCGCCTCGGTGAGGTTGCGGGCGGTGCGGATGCGGACGGGGCGGCCCGCGGAGCACGTCGTCTCCGCCATCGCGGGGACCGAGAGCGAGCCCGTGGGGTCGTCCTCGATCACGAGCAGCGTCAGTCCGCCCTCGGGCAGCACGACGGAGGGCTCCGCCTGCCTTTGCGCGGGTACGGACATCACTCTCGGTTTCCTTCTCTCCCCCCGCGGGCACGGCGCTCCGCCGATGGGCGGGGACCGAACGTGACCCTAGCGCCAGGGCC
This sequence comes from Streptoverticillium reticulum, assembly GCF_047456005.1. Taxonomy (NCBI): domain Bacteria; kingdom Bacillati; phylum Actinomycetota; class Actinomycetes; order Kitasatosporales; family Streptomycetaceae; genus Streptomyces; species Streptoverticillium reticulum. Next base: position 3,672,982 of record NZ_CP179755.1, read on the forward strand.
CGGGCGAACGGAATGGTACGGAGCCATCCGCCTCTGTCATATGCCCATGCCAATGCCCCTTTCAGCCGCATAACGTTGCGGACATGACATGACCAGAGTCACGTGGGACGAGCGTCTGCTCAGGCTCCCGTCTCGTTCCGCGGACGGCGGCGGGCGTCGGATGCGCAAAGCCCGTGCCGGACCGTCGGGCACGCCCTAGCCCGGCCGCACCACCCCGAGGACCGGCATCGAGCCCGCGCCCGTCGTCGTCACCTGCCGCCCCGGCCGCGGCGCGTGCACGATCATGCCGTCGCCCACGTACATCCCCACGTGGCTGGCGTCGGCGAAGTAGATGATCAGGTCGCCGGGACGCATGTCCTTGACGTCCACCCGGGGCAGCTGCCGCCACTGCTCCTGCGAGGTGCGCGGTATGGCGCGCCCGGCCGCGGCCCAGGCCTTGAGGGTCAGGCCCGAGCAGTCGTAGGTGTCCGGGCCCTCGGCGCCCCAGACGTAGTCCTTGCCGATCTGCGCCGTTGCAAAAGCAACGGCCTGCCGGCCCTCGGAGCTCGTCGCGCCGGAGCCCGTGAGCACGCCGCCCTGCCCGGCCAGCCACTTCTCCTGCGCCTGCCGGGCCTGCTCCTCCTCCAGCTGCCGCAGCCGCTCCCGCTCCTTCTCCTGCAACCGGGACTCCAGCTCCTTGGCGGCCGAGAGGCGGGACTCGACCTCCTTCTTCGCGTCCTCCTTCTCCCGGCGGTCGGCGTCGAGCCGCTTCCGGCGCTCGTCGGCGGCCTTGGCGTACCGGTCGAGCTCGGCGCGGGCGGCGGTCTGCTCGGCGATCAGGTCGCGCGTGGCCTGCTGGCCCTTGCGGAGCAGGGAGACGCCGTCGAAGAAGGCGCCGGGCGAGGGCGCGAAGAACAGCTGGGCCTGCGGTGACATCCCGCCGTTGCGGTACTGGGCCCGGGCCAGGGCGCCGGCCTGGTTCTTCAGCCGGTCCAGGCGCTGCTGCGCCTCGGTCAGGGCGCGGGCGATGTCGGCGACGTTCTTCTCCTGGAGGCGCTGCTGCGCACTCGCCGCGTTGTAGGCGTCGGTGGCCACCTCGGCCTGCCGGTACAGGGTCTCCACTTGTTTGTGGACGTCCTCCAGGGACGGGGCCGGGGGGCCGGGCTCGGCGTACGCCCCGGGGGCGGCCAGCGCGAGGAGCGTCCCCGCCGCGCACACGAGCGCGGTGGCGGTGGCGACCCGCCTGCCGCGGCCCGCCGCAGCGCCCGTCCGTCGTCCAGGAACCCGCACAGGACACCTCCGCGACTCCGCCCCCACGCCTGACACTGCGTCACCCGAAGCTCGGATCGTGCCATGCCCGCCTGGATTGGAACAGAGACCTGGGTCACACTTCGTGCGGAACCAGCCGCGACCCCGGCCACCACCCTGATGGCCGAGGTTCACCCTCCGTTCACTCACACCCATCGACGGCTTCACCTGATCTGCCTAATTTCGGCCCTGAGGGTGAGAGAGCCACACCGTCCGGACGGCCTCCACCCGGCTCGGTCGTATCGAACGGCTGAACAGCACGACACACCTCTCGCACGCCGCCCCAGCGGCGGCTCCCGGAAGGAACACCCCAACAGTGAAGCTTCAGCGCAAGAACCGGCTCCGCGCCGTCGCCTTCGGCGCCATCGCCGTCTCCGGCGCCCTGGTCCTCACGGCGTGCGGCTCGGACAACAACAGCGGCGGCTCCAACGGTGGCGGCGACTCCACCAAGGCGGCCGGCAACATCAAGTGCGACGGCCAGGGCTCGCTGCTCGCCTCGGGCTCGTCCGCGCAGAAGAACGCCATGGACCTGTGGGTCAAGAACTTCACAGCGGCCTGCAAGAACATCCAGATCAACTACAAGCCCACCGGTTCGGGCGCGGGCATCCAGGAGTTCCTCGCGGGCAAGACCGCCTTCGCGGGCTCCGACTCGGCGCTCAAGCCGGAGGAGACCGAGAAGTCCAAGAGCGTCGTCAAGGGCGGCCAGGGCATCGACCTCCCGATGGTCGGCGGCCCGATCGCGATCGGCTACAACGTGCCGGGCGTGGACAACCTGGTCCTCGACGCCGACACCCTCGCCAAGATCTTCGACGGCAAGATCGAGAAGTGGAACGACGAGGCGATCGCCAAGCTCAACAAGGACGCCAAGCTCCCCGACCTGAAGATCCAGGCCTTCCACCGCTCCGACGAGTCGGGCACCACGGACAACTTCACCAAGTACCTCAAGGCCGCGGCCGGCTCGTCCTGGCCGCACGAGTCCGGCAAGGCCTTCCCGGTCAAGGGCGGCCAGTCGGCCGACGGTTCGTCCGGAGTCTCCTCGCAGGTCAAGCAGACCTCGGGCGCCATCTCCTACTTCGAGCTGTCCTACGCGACCGCCAACTCCATCAAGACGGTCAAGCTCAACACCGGTGCCGCCGCCCCGGTCGAGGCCACCTCGGACAACGCCTCCAAGGCGATCGCCGAAGCCAAGATCACCGGCACCGGCCAGGACCTCGCGCTCCAGCTCAACTACACCACCAAGGCCGAGGGCGCCTACCCGATCACCCTGGTGACGTACGAGATCGTCGGCGACAAGGGCAACAAGCCCGAGACCCTCGCCGCGACCAAGTCCTTCCTCACCTACATCGCCAGTGAGGACGGCCAGTCCGTGCTGAAGGACCTCGGCTACGCCCCGCTGCCCGCCGAGATCGCCAAGAAGGTCCGCGAGACCGTCGCGAACATCTCCTGACCCGGTGCGGCCGGCTCCCGCCTCACCCGGGAGCCGGCCGCGCCATCCGGTGCACCGCCGCGCCAGGAGCCGTGACCCACGACCGGGTCCGGCTCCGCAGACCGGAGAAACCCCATGGACATAACTCCCGCCACAGCAAGCCCACCGCCCGCACCGGGCAACGGCCCCGCCCCCGCCGGCCGACCGGCCAAGACGGCCGCCCGCGCCGGTGACCGCGTCTTCCTCGCGCTCTCCCGGGGATCCGGGATCCTGCTCCTGGTGATCATGGCCGCCATCGCGGTCTTCCTCACCGTCCGGGCCGCTCACGCCCTCTCCCAGGACCACGGCAACTTCTTCACCACCTTCGAGTGGAACGCCAACGCCAACCCGCCGGTCTTCGGCATCGCGGTACTGGCCTTCGGCACGATCGTCAGCTCGCTGATCGCCATGGCCATCGCCGTCCCGGTCGCCATCGGCATCGCGCTGTTCATCACGCACTACGCGCCGCGCAAGCTGGCCACCCCGCTGTCGTACGTCATCGACCTGCTGGCCGCCGTGCCCTCGATCGTCTACGGCCTGTGGGGCGCCCTCTTCCTGGTGCCGCACCTGGGCGGGCTCTACAGCTGGTTCAACGACTACCTCGGCTGGACCGGGATCCTCGCCTACCACGACGGTGCCGCCCGCTCGCTGTTCACCATCGGCATCCTGCTGGCGATCATGATCCTGCCGATCGTCACCAGCGTCAGCCGCGAGGTCTTCCGCCAGGCCCCCAGGATGCACGAGGAGGCCGCCCTCGCCCTCGGCGCCACCCGCTGGGAGGTCATCCGGCTCTCGGTCCTGCCCTTCGGCCGCTCGGGTGTCATCAGCGCGTCGATGCTGGGCCTCGGCCGTGCACTCGGCGAGACGATGGCCGTCGCGACGGTCCTCTCCCCCAGCTTCACCATCAGCACCAGCCTGCTGGACCCGGGCGGCGGAACGTTCGCCCAGAACATCGCCAGCAGCTTCAAGGAGTCCGGTGAGCTCGGCAAGGACGCCCTGATCGCCTCCGGTCTCGTCCTCTTCGTCCTCACCCTGCTGGTCAACGGCGCGGCCCGGATGATCATCGCCCGCCGCAAGGAGTACTCGGCATGAGCGGAGTGACCATGGACCCCACGCTGACCGCCGAGGCCGGCACCCCGCGCCCCTCGTCGAGCCTGCGCCACCCGCGCCTCCCCCGCTGGACCCCCGCCGCCCTCGCCGCCGCCGCGGTCGCCGCAGGCACCGGCATCGGCCTCGGCGCCGGACTGAGCAGCCACATGCAGTGGGGCCTGATCGCCGCCCTCCTCTACGTCGCCGCGATGTACGTCCTCGCCGCCCGCGTCGAGGGCCGCCGGCAGGCCAAGGACCGGCTGGCCACCAGCCTCGTCTGGGTCTCCTTCGTCCTCGCGGTCGTCCCGCTGGTCTCCCTGGTCTGGGAGACCGTCTCCCGCGGCGCGAAGGTCCTCGACGCCAGCTTCCTGACCCACTCCATGGGCGGCGTCCTCACCATCCAGCCCGGCGGCGGCGTCTACCACGCCATCATCGGCACCCTGGAACAGGTCGGCATCGCCACCGCCATCGCGGCCCCCATCGGCCTGCTCACGGCGGTCTACCTGGTGGAGTACGGGCGGGGCAGGCTGGCCAAGGCCGTCACCTTCTTCGTCGACGTGATGACGGGCATCCCGTCCATCGTCGCGGGCCTGTTCATCCTGAGCTTCTGGATCATCATGCTCGACAACGGCTACTCCGGCTTCGCCGGATCGATGGCCCTGGCGATCCTGATGATGCCGGTCGTCGTCCGCTCCACCGAGGAGATGCTCAAGCTCGTGCCGAACGAGCTGCGCGAGGCCTCGCTCGCCCTCGGCGTGCCGAAGTGGCGCACGATCCTCAAGGTCGTCCTCCCCACGGCCCTCGGCGGCATCGCCACCGGCGTGATGCTCGCCGTCGCCCGCATCGCGGGCGAGACCGCCCCGATCGTCCTCCTGGTCTTCGGCTCCCAGGTCATCAACAACAACCCCTTCGACGGAGCCCAGTCCTCCCTGCCGTACTACATCTACGAGCAGTGGGCGGCCGGCAACGAGGCCAGCTACAACCGCGCCTGGGCGGCAGCCCTGGTCCTCATCGCCTTCGTCATGATCCTCAACCTGGTGGCCCGCGGCATCGCCCGCTGGAAGGCCCCGCGGCATTAATTTGCGGCTCCGCCGCGTGGCCTCCCGCTGACGCGGTTATCGGTAAACGAAAGAAGCAGTGATCCCCATGGCCAAGCGAATCGACGTCAGCGGCCTCTCCGCCTACTACGGCAACCACAAGGCCATCGACGACATCTCCATGACCGTCGAGCCCCGCTCCGTGACCGCCTTCATCGGCCCCTCCGGCTGCGGCAAGTCCACCTTCCTCCGCACCCTCAACCGCATGCACGAGGTCACCCCCGGCGGCCGCGTCGAGGGCAAGGTGCTGCTGGACGACGAGAACCTCTACGGCCCCGGCGTCGACCCGGTCTCCGTGCGCCGCACGGTCGGCATGGTCTTCCAGCGGCCGAACCCCTTCCCGACCATGTCCATCTACGAGAACGTGGCCGCCGGCCTCCGCCTCAACGGCACCCGTGTCCGCAAGTCCGAGCTGGACGCCGTCGTCGAGAAGTCGCTGCAGGGCGCCAACCTCTGGAAGGAGGTCAAGGACCGCCTCGACAAGCCGGGCACCGGCCTCTCCGGCGGCCAGCAGCAGCGGCTGTGCATCGCGCGGGCCATCGCGGTCGAGCCCCAGGTCCTGCTGATGGACGAGCCCTGCTCGGCGCTCGACCCGATCTCGACGCTCGCCATCGAGGACCTCATAGGCGAGCTGAAGGAGCGGTTCACGATCGTCATCGTGACCCACAACATGCAGCAGGCGGCCCGCGTCTCGGACCGCACCGCCTTCTTCAACCTCGCGGGCGTGGGCCAGCCGGGCCGTCTCGTCGAGATCGACGAGACGGCGAGGATCTTCTCGAACCCGTCGGTCCAGGCGACCGAGGACTACATCTCGGGTCGCTTCGGATAAGTCGACTGCGGGCCGGCTGTGGCTGGTCGCGCAGTTCCCCGCGCCCCTTTGGGGCGCGGCCCAGGACTCGCCTTGCGGCGCTGCATGGCGGTGCCGCCGCAAAGGCGAAAGGGCCCGGTCCCCCTGTTCGTACCAGGGGGACCGGGCCCACATTTCGTATGCCGTGCCCCGTCAGGGGCAGACCGCTAGGCGAACGCCAAGTGACCGACCCAGTAGCTGAGCGCAGCGACGGCGGCGGCAGCCGGCATGGTGATGAACCAGCCCAGAATGATGTTCTTGGCGACACCCCAACGCACCGCGTTGACCCGCTTGGTCGCCCCGACGCCCATGATCGCCGAGGTGATGACGTGGGTCGTCGAGATCGGCGCCTGGAACAGGAACGCCGTGCTGAACATGACCGACGCGCCCGTGGTCTCCGCGGCGAAGCCCTGCGGCGGGTCCAGCTCGATGATCTTCCGGCCCAGCGTGCGCATGATGCGCCAGCCGCCCGCGTAGGTGCCGAGCGAGAGCATCACGGCACAGGCGATCTTCACCCAGACCGGGATCGGGTCGTTCGGACCCTCGACGTTGCCGATGACCAGCGCCATCACCACGATGCCCATGGTCTTCTGGGCGTCCTGCAGACCGTGGCCGAGGGCCATGCCCGCCGCCGACACCGTCTGGGCGATCCGGAAGCCGCGCTTCGCCTTGTGCGGGTTCGCCTTACGGAAGAGCCACATGATGGCGACCATGACGAGGTAGCCCAGCACCAGTCCGACGAGCGGCGACAGGAACATCGGCAGGACGACCTTGTCCCAGACGCCCCACCAGTAGACGGTCGACGAACCGGCGAGGGCCGCGCCCACCATGCCGCCGAAGAGCGCGTGGCTGGAGGAGGACGGCAGGCCGAAGTACCAGGTGACGAGGTTCCAGACGATCGCGCCGACCAGGGCGGAGAAGAGGATCAGCATCCCCTGGTTGCCGGTCGGCGTCTCGATCAGGCCCTTGCTGACGGTGTGCGCGACGCCGCTGCCGAGGAACGCACCGGCGAGGTTCATCACCGCGGCCATCGCGAGGGCCGCGCGCGGGGTCAGCGCCCGCGTGGAGACCGAGGTCGCGATCGCGTTCGCGGAGTCGTGGAAGCCGTTCGTATAGGTGAATCCGAGCGCGACCGCGATGGTCACGACAAGTGCAAACGTATCCACCGGAGGTCAGGACTCCTTGACCGCGATGGTCTCGACGGTGTTCGCCACGTGCTCGAACGCGTCGGCGGCCTCCTCCAGCACATCCACGACCTGCTTGAGCTTGAGCACCTCGATGGCGTCGTACTTGCCGTTGAAGAGCTGAGCCAGGAGCTTGCGGTGGATCTGGTCGGCCTGGTTCTCCAGCCGGTTGACCTCGATCCAGTACTCCGTGAGGTTCGTCATCGTGCGGAGGTTGGGCATCGCCTCGGCGGTCAGCTCCGCGGCCCGGGCCAGGACCTCGATCTGCTGCTCGACGCCCTTGGGCAGTTCCTCGATCTGGTAGAGGACGACCAGGTCGACGGCCTCCTCCATGAAGTCCATGATGTCGTCGAGCGAACCGGCGAGGGCGTAGATGTCCTCGCGGTCGAACGGCGTGATGAAGGAGGAGTTCAGCTGGTGGAAGATCGCGTGGGTCGCGTCGTCCCCCGCGTGTTCCGCTGCCCGCATGCGCTCGGCGATCTCGGCCCGGGCGGAGGGCTCCGCGCCGAGCAGTTCCATCAGGAGCTTGGAGCCCGTGACGATGTTGTCCGCGGATGCGGCGAACATGTCGTAGAAGCTCGTCTCCCTGGGGGTCAGACGAAAGCGCACGTGGGATCCTCGGGGTGCAGCGGAATCGGTCTCGTCGATGCTAGGCGCATCATCCGGCCACAGCTAACTGGCATTCCCTCAGTGTCGCCCATCGGGCAGAGTGCTCACCAAGGCGGTACCGCCTCCGACGGGGAATTTCGGTAGAATATACCCATAGGGGGTATACGAATCGGCTCTGAGCGCGGTCCCGTGCACTGTGAATGCAGTGTGGATGACCAGCGCATATACGCCGGTGGAAGCACGGAGGGCAGCATGACGGCCACGGAGGCCACAGTGACCAGCACCACTGATCCGGCCACGGAGGCCTGCCACGGCGCGCCGGAGACCCCCGGCGCAGCGGGCCCCCACGGCTACAGCAAGCAGAAGGACCAGCACCTCAAGCGACTGCGCAGGATCGAGGGCCAGATCCGCGGCCTGCAGCGGATGGTCGAGGAAGACGTCTACTGCATCGACATACTCACGCAGGTGTCGGCCGGCACGAAGGCCCTGCAGTCGTTCGCGCTGCAGCTGCTGCAGGAACACCTGCGGCACTGCGTGGCGCAGGCGGCCGTGCAGGGCGGCGACGAGATCGACGCGAAGGTGGCGGAGGCCAGTGCGGCTATCGCGCGGTTGCTGCGGACCTAGCGTCGTGTTGTGCCTGCTGGCCGTCCCTGGCTGATCGCGCAGTTCCCCGCGCCCCTTTCGGGGCGCCTACTCCGCCCCGTCCTCCGGTGGGGCCCATGGGCCCACGCCCAGGACCTGGTCGATCCGGTCCGCGCTGAGCCGGTCCTCGTCGGCGCTGGATGCGGCGATCATCAAATCGCCGTAGAGGTCGATCTCGACGAGGGCCACGGGATCCGTCCCGCACGACGAACCGCGTCGCGAAACCACGTGATTCACCTCCTCGCGTTCCCCGGGGCACCCCCTCGGGCCCCGGCTGTCCAGCGTAGTGAGCTGCTCCCACAGTGGGCATGACACAGATGGACCATTTCCATGGCCAACTGCGCCTCGCCGCGCTATTTCTGGGGCGAGGCAACGGTCCCCGCATAGATATCTGCGGGTGCCGGCAGAGAGACCTCGGGCCTGGGTCCGAAGGAGAACAGTTCGACCGTCGAGACCACGGTCATCGGCGCCTCGGGCGCGGCGGACACCGTGGACGCAGCCGCCGCCGTGGTCACCCGCCCCCGGCCCGCCGGGGCCCCGGCCTCGGCCACCCCGAAGCGGTAGCGCAGCAGGTGGGGCCTGCCCGAGCCGTCCACGTACGCATCGAACGCGACCGTTCCCGTGGTGAACCCTTTCGCCGCGGCCGCCAGTGCCGCCCGGTCCCGCTCGGGCGCCGTGCGTGCCGCGCGGCCGAGGTCGATCGTCCCCCAGTAGTGCGCCACCTGCTCCCCGTCCAGCTGCTCGGACCCCGCATAGGCCACCCCCCGCGCCCCGCCCAGCAGTTCCACCGCGGCCAGCGGATCCGTGGCGCCGCTGGTGAGCAGGTCGCCGTCGGCGAGCGAACCCGCGTCGAGCCGGACCCACTTGCCCGTGGGCACGCCCGCGCCCCGGTTCTTCATGTACAGCGCGCCCGGCGTGAAGACCTCGGTGATCGGCCGGTGTTCCGCGGCGCCCTCGGCGTCCTCGGGCAGCATCACGGTCAACTGCCCGACGGGCCGGCTGAAGTCGTACACGCCCTGCCCGTGGATGGTCAGCCGGGTGCCCCCGCTGACCGTCTCCATCGACGTGCGCACCCGGGCACCGCCCGAGCGGGCGAGCACCCCGGCGGCCCGGCGCACGGCGGTGAGCGCCTGGCTCGGCTCGGCCGGGCCGAGCGCCTGGCGGACCTGGCCGGCGGCGCCGTGCTTGCCGTCCTGCCCGGCCCCGGCCCGCTGCGGATCGGCGCACCCGGACACCAGCAGGGCCGCGGCGACCCCGCCCAGCACCGCTCCGGCGGCCGTCGCGACCGTGCGTCTGCGTCCCTGTCCGCGCACCGCCATGTCCGTAAAGCCCCCTGTCCGCCGCACGCCAGATGGAACCCTTTCCTTTCAACGACCGCTCCCTCGTCGCCGTCACGGCCGGGTAGCGTGGTCGCGTGTCCGAAGCAGCCCCCGCACACCCCCACGCGGAACACTCGACCAGCACCAGCGAGCGCGGCTCGTTCTGTACGGCCCGCTGCAGCTGCGGCTGGTACGGTCCCGCCCGCCGGGCCCGCTCGCTGGCCCGCGAGGACGCCGACACCCACCTCGCCTCTGCAGGATGACCAGGATGACCAGGATGACCGCGAGGACGACCATGAGGCCGACCGCGAGGACAACCGCGAGGCCAGCCATGAGGCCGACGAGACCGGCCATGCGATGACCTGAGACGACACCGGGTCACCCCCGGCCGGAACCACCTGCCCCGGCACGCCATCTGACTCGGCACGGGGGCAGGGAATTCCGGTGCGTCAAGGGGGAGACATGGCCATCAACAGGCGCCAACTGCTGGGAGCGGGCACGGGGCTGGCGGCGACCGGCATCTGGGCCGCCTCGTGCGACGGCGCAGCGGGCCGGGTGGCCCCCGGCCGCATGGCCAGCGCCGGCCGCACCGTCGCCCCCTCCGCCAGGGCGGCCGCCGCCGACTGGACGGCCCTGGCCAAGGGCCTCTCCGGCGGCCTCGTCCGCCCCGACGACGCCGACTACGCGACGGCCCGCCGGCTCTACAACACCCGCTACGACGGCCTGCGCCCGGCCGGCGTCGCCTACGTCGCGGGCACCCCCGACATCGCCACCTGCCTCGCCTTCGCGCGCCGATTCTCCATACCCGTCTCCATACGCAACGGCGGTCACAGCTACGCGGGTTGGTCGAGCGGCGACGACCGGCTCGTCCTCGACGTCTCCCGGCTGAAGACCGTCCGCACGGACTCCGCCACGACCGCCGTCATCGGCGCGGGCGCCAAGCTCATCGACGTCTACACGGGCCTGGCCGCGCACGGCGTGACCATCCCCGGCGGCTCCTGCCCCACCGTCGGCGTCTCCGGCCTCGCCCTCGGCGGCGGCCACGGCATCCTCTCCCGGGCCTACGGCCTGACCTGCGACAGCCTCACCGGCGCCACCCTCGTCACCGCCGACGGCAGGACGCTGGACTGCTCCGCCGACCGCTACACGGACCTCTTCTGGGCCCTGCGCGGCGCGGGCAACGGCAACTTCGGCGTCGTCACCGAACTGCGCTTCCGCACCCGCCCCGCGGGCAACGGCGTCACCGGCTACGTCTCCTTCCCCTGGTCCAGGGCCGCGGAGGTGCTGCGCGCCTGGCAGGAGTGGGGGCCGACGCTCCCCGACGAGATCTGGTCCGCGTGCGACCTGTCCGCCACGGCGGGCGGCACCCCGCACATATCCGTCGCCGCCTTCACCCTGGGCAGCCGGAGCGACCTCGAGAACGCCCTGGACCAGCTGATCGAGAACACCGGCAGCTCCCCCGCGGGCCACCCGCCGCGGCTGCGCAGCCACTCCTACCTGGACACCGTGCGCGCCTACGCCGGCTGCGGCGACAAGTCCGCCGAGCAGTGCCACCTCCCCGGCGCCGTCCCCGGCCACGACGCCGCGGGCACCCTGGAGCGCGAGACCTACGCGGCGCGCTCGGACTTCTACGACAGCTCGCTGAGCGAGGACGGCATCCGTGCGCTGCTCGGTCAGCTGGAACGATTCAGCGCAAGCGGCGGCAGCGGCGGCGCCTCCGTGCAGCTGACCGCGCTGGGCGGCGCCGTCAACCGCGTACAGCCGCTGGCCACGGCCTTCGTCCACCGCCGCTCCCGCTTCCTGGCCCAGTACCTGACCTCCTGGCAGGAGGGCGGCTCCGGCACCTCGCAGCTGTCCTGGCTGGACGGCATCCACGCGGCCATGCTGCGGCACGCCTCGGGGGCGGCGTACCAGAACTACACGGACCCGGCGCTCAAGGACTGGCGGCAGGCGTACTACGGCAGCGCGGCGGACAGCCTGAAGAAGATCAAGAACCGCTACGACCCGGACAGGGTCTTCGACTTCCCGCAGGCGCTGTGAGCCTCGTGAGAGGCGCGGCCCCTCAGGCGGCGAGGTCGTTGTGCCGGTGCGGCACGCTCGTGGACTGATCCGGTACCGCGATCAGGGACGCGGGCGCTCCGGGCGCCCGTACCAACCACCCGGCCCGGGACCGGGCGATCCAGCCCGCCGCAGGCGTGAGCAACATCATCGCCAGCGGCGCGAGCAGCAGCGCGACGGCCGTCCCGAGGGCCAGCCCACCGATGACGTCCGTGGGGTAGTGCACGCCCAGGTACACCCGGCTGAAGCCCTCGAACAGGGCGAGGGCGATACCGAGGAACCCGTACTTCCGGTTCGCTACGAACAAGCCGACCCCCAGGGCCATGGCCAAGGTCGCATGGTCGCTGACGAACGAGAAGTCGGTCTTCCCCTTCACCAGGACGTCCAGCCCCTGGTGGTCGAGGAACGGCCGCGGCCGTTTGACGAACCCTCTGATCGGGATGTTCACCAGCACCGCGATCCCCGCGGCGAGCGGCGCCCAGGCGAGGGCGGCCACCGCCGGAACCGCGTCGTCCTTCTTGCGGACGCTCCACCAGGCGCAGACCATCAGCATGCAGAGCGCGAGCAGGATCCCGTACTCGCCGACGAACTCCATGGCCTTGTCGGCCCAGTTGGGTGCACCCTTGGCCATGCCGTTGATGTCGTACAGCAGGCCGACGTCCGGGTTGGACCCACCCTGGGCCTCCGGCACGGTGTACCCCATCGCGAGTCCAGCCACTGCCCGGCCCCTTGTCTGTCGCCTGTGCCTACATCCGCTGCTGACCCCCGTGGTCGTGCGCCGCAGCGACGGCGCTGCCGCTGCTGTCCACATCCATGGAACGCCCCGATCCGGCCAGGCGTTCCACTCTCCACTCAATGATCACCAGGACGTTACCCAAGGGTGACTCAGACCCGCCTCCCGGGGCGGGTGTTCAGGCCCCGTTCGTCCTGGGCAGTGCCTTGGCTCCGTCCGCGGTGACCCGGGTGGCACCGATGTAGTCGGGCAGATCGATCTTGTCGAACCGGATGACGGCTCCCGTGTACGGCGCATTGATCATGTAGCCACCGCCGACGTACAGCCCCACGTGGTGGATGGACCGGGGGTCCTTCAGGTCGTGCGCGAAGAACACCAGGTCCCCCGGCAGCAGCTGGTCCCGGTTCGGGTGCGGCCCGGCGTTCCACTGGTCGTTGGCGACGCGCGGCAGCTGGATCCCGACGGATTCGTACGCGGCCTTGGTCAGCCCGGAACAGTCGAACCGCCCGTTGTCCTCCTTGCCGCCCTCGCCGCCCCACAGGTACGGGGTGCCCAGCTTCTCCTGCGCGAAGTAGATCGCGGCGGCGGCCTGCTGCGAGGGCGGCGCCACCCGCCCGATGGGCCGGGCGAAGCTCTTCGCGAGCGTGCGGATCTCCTTCACATAGCCCTGCGTCTCGTTGATCGACGGCACTCCGCCGGAATTGATGACGCGGTACGGGCCGGCGTTGTAGGCGGCGAGCATGTTGTCGGTGAGATCGCCGCCCACGCCCTTCACGTCACCCGAGAGCGCGCAGTCGTAGCGGGCGGCGGACGGGATCGCATCGCCCGGGTCCCAGATGTCCGCCTTGCCGTCCCCGTCGGCGTCGAATCCGTAGACGGCCCACGTCTCGGGGATGAACTGCGCTATCCCCCGCGCATCGGCCGGACTGACCGCCTTCGGGTCCCAGTTGCTCTCGGTGTAGAGCTGCGCCGCGAGCACGGCCGGGTTGAGGGCCGGGCAGAGGTTCCCCCACTTCTGCACGAGCGGCAGATACTGCGCGGGCACCGACCCCTCGGCCAGCCCGACGGCCCCCGACCCCGGGGTGCCCAGCTTCCACGCGGCCGTGTAGACACCGAGCACGAGCAGCGCCAAGAACGCAGCGAACAGCCCGAAGGCCGCCCCGCCCACCACCCAGATCTTCCGCACGCGTGACAGTCTCAGGGTTCCTCAGGTGCGTGTCTACGCCGCCTAGTTCACGGCTGGTTCGCGGTGAAGCCGTCACAGGCGATGTTGGCGTACTCGCCGGGGCTCTTGACGTGGTAGAAGAGCACGGTCCAGTTGCCCGGATCGTTCCCGGTCGGAATGCCTCCGCCGATCGGCTTGCCGCGTACGAACTGCTGGAAGTCGTCAGGGTAGGTGAGGCCGACCCACTGCGTGGGGTCCTTCGCGAAGAGGTCGACCGGCTTACTGGTGTACCCCAGGCCCAGGTTCTGCTGCTTCAGCCCCTCGATCGGCTTGCCCACGTCCGAGTCGATCTCGTGGGGAGGCTTGACGGCCACCGAGACGAAATAGGGCTTGGCGAGGGCCGGATCGGGGAACTTGAGGCGGAACGAGACCTTGGCCTTGCCGTCGTGGACATCGCTGATGGACATCTGGAGGCTCGAGGCGCGTTCCTCGGAGGGCAGATTGCACGTTCCGCCGGCGAGGCCGTTGCTGTTGGGGGCCCAGTAGTCGCGGTTGGGATTGGTGGCCTCGATATACCCGGGCTCCTGGTTGGTGGAGGGGACGGTGGAGGCGAGCGGGGCCGGTGGTGTCGTCACGCCGGAGGCGGGCGTACTGCTGGCCTGCACGACGGCCTTGGCGCCCTGCTCCTCCCTCTTCGCATCCGAACCGTCTGTCGCCCACAGGGCGATTCCCGTCCCGACCGAGAACGCGGCCACGGCCGCCACGACGGCGAGCCAGGTCTTCCGCCGGGCGTTGGACGACGGGGTGTCCGGCGCGACACCGGGAGCGACGGTCGGCACGTAACCGCCGCCGACAGCCTGCGGCACGGTGCTCTGCGCGCCGCCCGCCAGTTCCCGATACACAGGATCGTCCACCAGCGCCGAGGTCACCCCACACCGGGCGATGATCTGCGCGGGCGCGGGCCGCTTCTCCGGCTCGGCCGCGGCACAGTCCCGGATCAACTCGGCTAGCCGCGGCTCCACTCCGGCCACGTCGACCTCGCCGTGCACCACGCGGTAGGTGACGGACTCCATCGTCCCCGTTCCGTACGGGGGCCGGCCCGTGGCGACGCACGCCATGGTCGCGCCGAGCGCGAAGACGTCCGACGCGGTGCTGACCTGATCGTGCGTAATCACCTCGGGCGCGGTGTAACCGGGCGTACCGGGCGCGGAGCCCGCCTGGGTGAGCGCCGTCTGCTCCGCGCCGCGCGCGATCCCGAAGTCGATCAACTTCGGCCCGACGGGCGAGAGAAGGATGTTGTGCGGCTTGAGGTCCCGGTGCAGCACCCCGTACTCGTGCACCTGCGCAAGGGCCTCTGCCAGCGCGGCGAACAACCGGAAGCACGTCTCGGCGGGGAGCGCACCTCGTTCGGCCGCGGCCTGCACGAGCGTGGGCCCGGGCACGTACTCGGTCGCGAGCCAGTACGGCGGGGCGGCGAGAGAAGAGTCGATCAACTGCGCGGTGTACGCGCTCCGTACGGCCTTGACGGTCTCGACCTCACGCCGAAACCGCGCCATGGCCTCGGCCGACCCGGCGAAGTCCTCACGGATGACCTTGATGGCCACCTGCCGCCCGCCCTGCGTGCGACCGAGATACACCTGCCCCATGCCGCCCGCCCCGATACGGGCGAGAACCGTGTGCGTGCCGATGCTGGTGGGGTCCTGAGGACGTAGCGCTTCCACGGCGGTGGACTCTCTCACACGTGTGTCCGGCCGGACGCACCCACCTCTGGCCTCCGGTCTGAGTACGGATACTCATGAGCACTGACAGTGGCCCAGGTGATACTGATGCGGAGTTAGCTGCGAGATACATCAGTAGGGAGGGGCGGGCGGCGTCATGCCTGGGTGGGACATCAAGCCGGATGCGGTGCGTGTGGTGCTGGGCAACACACGGGACAAGGCCGAGAAGCTCGGGGAAGAGCTGCAGGCCTACGCCACAACCATGGAGAGCGCGGCGAAGTCGGCCGGCACGATGATCCAGGGCGAGGCCCCCAAGGACGGCGCCTTCGGCCCGGTGGCCGGAGCGCTGGGCGAGTTCGGCAAGAACACGCAGGACGACCTGAAGTTCCTGATAGTCCGCTCGGCCAAGTCCATACGCGGCGCTGCGGAGGCGACGCAGTGCTACGAGGCCGGCGACCTGAAGATGGCGCAGGACACTCAGAACGCGGCGGCTCAAGCGCCCACCCCCAAGGAGCTGAAGGGCGAGGCCGGGAAGTGATCGAGCCCGGGAAGATACCCCACTGCACCAGCAACTTCGACCAGCTGGAGAAGGACGCCGCGGCGCTGAAGAAGACGGCGTCCAGCATCCGCACGACCGGTGGTGACATCCACAGCACCTTCCAGGGCCTGGACCCGGTCTACGAGGCCCCGGAGAAGGATGCGTTGCTGCACACCACCGTTCCGGTGCGCGAGGGGGCGGACCACTTCGCGTCGAAGCTGGCGACGGTCGGCAGTGCACTGTCCGACTTCGCCCACACCGGGCGCCCACTGGCCAAGCGGATGGACGAGCTCCGGCACGAGGCCGAGGCCTTCGCGAAGTCGGTGGCGGACGACAAGCACTGGCAGCGCGACGCCAAGAAGCAGAAGGAGAACGCCCGCCTGATGCATGAGGTGGGCCGCGTCTGGGGCGAGTTCCAGGACGCCGAGCGCTCGGCCGCGGACAAGATCAGCGCCCTTGTGGGGAACACCCGTTGGGTGCCGGACGACGGTTCGCACAAGAAGGGCATGTACGGGTTTTCCGCGGACGATGCGGCCAAGGCCGACAAGACGCCGTGGGGGACGGTCGACAAGCGTGAATACACCGGTGTGAAGTGGCTCTGGCACCACGGGACCCACTTCGTGGGCGGCATGGTAGAGGGCTTCTTCAAGGACGGTATCTGGAACACCTTGACGGGCCTTGGTCACATGGCCAACGTCTTCGACTGGAAGAAGTTCAAGGAGACTTGGCACGGCATCGGCCTGGTGGGCAAGGGCATTGCCATGTACGGGGTCGAGCCCTTGGAACGAGCCATGAACCCCATGGGTGGCCCGTATGCACCCAATCCGGACCATGAACGTGCGAAGAAGGCCGCCAGGGAGTTCGGCAAGTCCCTGCTGGCCTGGGATGAGTGGAAGAAAAACCCGGGACGGGCCATCGGAACCGTCGCATTCAACGGCATCACCTTGGGCATGGGCCCCCTGCTCAAGCTCGGCAAAGCAGGCGAGCTCGGCAACATGGGCAAGGCAGGCGAAGCCGGGAGCAACGTGGCCAAGGTGGCGGGCGCACTCGGCAGGGCCGGGCAGCTCGTGGACCCGATGACTTACATCGGCGGAGCGGCCAAGTACGCAAAGATCCAGGTCGGCGAACTCCTGACATCCCTCAAGGAAACCCGCACCGGGCCCACCGGCGACTTCCTCAACGGTGCATCGAAACACCCGGGCGCCTTGGTCGGCACCCCCGACGGCATCCAGTACATCGACCACGAGGGTCGGCCCCGCACCCTCACCAAAGAGGGCACTTTCCTCGACGAACACGGCAACTTGGCCGAGCCGCACCCGGAGCCCCACAAGAACGACCTCCCCAACATTCACGAAGCCAGCCCGTCCGACCATCGCATTCCTGTCGGCGTGGGTGCTTCGCACCCTCAGGCTTCTGCCCGCATGGGAAGCGAGGCTGCCGAGAACGCCGGCTCGCACTCGGGCGGTCACGCCAGTGAGCCCGTCGGCCACTCTGGGAGCGCTTCGCCCACGCCGAGCGAGAATGTCAGCCACAGCACGTCGGCTCACCCTGGGGACGGCGCCACGGGCGCAGGTTCGGGCAGCCACGGAAGCCACCATGGCCCCGAGCCCACTCCGCACGGCCACGACGGGGCTCACCACGCCGACGACCCGCTACACAACGGAGACCACTCGGGCCACGCCGATTCGACCGGGACAGGTGGCCCGGGCGAAGACGGGGTCGGCGTTGGTCACGGCCATTCTCCCCAGGGTGATCACGCTCCGCTGGAGCGGGGCAGTGAAGCGGAACAAAAGTTCCGGGATGGGATTCGGCAAATCCCCGGAAAGCTGCGCCCGAAGCCGAAGATCGTGGACAACATTCTTGAGCGGCTCGCCAAGCATCCTCAAGGAAAAGAGATTGCCGAAATTGTCGGGTCCGGGCGTTTCAAGGACAGCGAGAACTTTGGACAGGTTGTCTCCAGTATGGGTGCAGCGCGCGATCAGTTGATGCAACCTGCCATTGATCAGATTCGCTTTGCCAACGAACTGTACGAGCATGGCGTTCACGATCTCGCCTTCGAGATGAAGGCCAACCGGAGCGATGTCGACGTCTGGGCGCGGACAGATGCGGGCACAGTCGGCTATCAGATGAAGCGGCTCGAAAACCCGATGAATCCGTTCGACGAGATCACGCGCGACAAGTACGTGCTGCAGTTGCAGAGGGCCGATGTCGACCGCAGAGTGATGCTCGTCGACGGGCAGGGTACCCTGGCCGATTGGAAGGCCAGAGGAATCGCAGATGAGCTCCAGAAGGTCTATGACGGAGTACATCCGGATAAGTTGAAGAAGGGGGAAGGAGTGTCGTTCGTGATTCGGCTCGATGACGGCAACCTCATCATTCCTCCGGATGGCAGTCTCTACCCGAAGGGTGTCCAGTGATCACGTCGACTCCAGTTGGTAGCTGGACCTGGGAGACCAAGGCTCATGTCGCCGAGGGCGGCCCGCTGCAGAGAAGTATCCGCACCGCTTGTGCCGTATACGGCATCCTGGCTCACCACGGATGCGTGACTGGGAGCCCAGAGGCCCTCCTTGAGGTGCGGAGTGAGGGTTCGGCGAGAAAGGTGATTTTCTCCCGAGCGCGGATCGCCGTCGTAACAGATTCGCTGGATGGCGGAGAGGAACTGGCTCGGGCCCTTCAGGACGCGGAAACCGAAACCCATGGGGCTGTTGGCCTTGTGACGTTTTGGCTGTCCTGCCCGGGTTCGTGGCTCGACGAGGGGAGAGAAATCTCTGCCGCGCAGCTCTTCGCGATCGACGTGGGCGCCTGGACACAATCCCCTGACGTTGTCACTCTCCATACGTATTCTGATGCCTGGCTGTCCCACAACTTGCGGGGCTACCCGCAGCCGGAGGTTCAAGCAGCGAATGCTTCGCGCTTGAGTGACGCGCTTCGAACTGTTTCAGAGTTCACTGGAGACGAGGTGGATCCCGGTGATCCGACGTGGTACGCGACGCCTACACCCAGTGGGTTCGAGGCGCTACCGGACGAGGACCCGGAGCTCCTCGACTCGTGGGACATGTTCGAAGTTCCCTATCGCTACAAGAGGTTGCGGTCCGCGCTGCCAGACGGTGCGGGCGGATACGAGGAAGAGGCCGAATCATCGGTCCACTACGTACCGGTAGCCAAGGGTGAGAGGGTGCTGGGTTACCTGTGGGCTTCTGACGCTGATGATGCCGCCGGCTTCGAGCCACGGAGCGCTTCTGGCGATGCAGCCTTCGATGCGGGTGCGTTCTGGCTTCAACGACTCGGCGACGCGAAGGCGCGTGGCCTGTCACCGACCGAAGCACTGCGGGAGCTGTCGGCTGGCAGTGACGTAGAGGCAGGCCATGTGATTCCCGGCATGGAAGCCGACATCGCGAGCCTGGATGAGTTGAGAGACCTCGCTGGGCGGGCGTGAACACTCGCCCCCCCGCACGCACTTGCCGAATAACTGGTGATCAGCGAAGGACCGCAGCACGTAGGGGCGTTGACCGCACCTCTGGAACATCACCCGCAAGCGGTGAGTTCGGCCGTTCCGGCTGAAAGTCGGGCTGGTTCCCGAGCAGGATCCGCGGTAGCGAGGTGGGTGCGGGTGACGGGCCTGCGCCCCTCGGGCACCGGGGAGGTGGGGTGCGGTGACGGACGAGACGTCCCAGCCGCCGCTCGGCTGGCGGTACGTCGGGAACCAGTTGAAGCTGTGGCGGACGGATGCCGGCTTCACACGGGAGGACCTCGGCAAGGAAGCCGGGTACGGGTACGCGACCATCGAGTCGGTCGAGCTCGGGCGGCGACGGCCGATGGAACGGCTACTGCAGATCGCGGATGAAATGTGCGGGGCACGAGGCAAGTTGCTCGCCGGGAAGGACTATCTCAGGCCTGAGCCCATCCCGGCCCGGGCCCAGGACTACATGCGGTACGAGGGCGAGGCGGTCGCCATCAGCTCGTATCAGCCGCTCCTCATTCCCGGGCTGCTGCAGACCGAGGAGACCATGCGCGTCATGTTCTCCAGGCTCCGGCCGCTCGTGGATGACGAGACGGTCAACGAGCGGGTCGTGGCCCGTCAGGCCCGGCAAGCGCTGTTGGCGAAGCAAACTACGGCCTTCAGTTTTGTGATCCAGGAGTCGGTCTGCGCCTTCAGGTTGGCGAGGTGGGTGCACACAGGCGGCAGCTGCTCCACTTACTGAAGGTCGGCGAACAGCGCAACGTGACCATCCAGGTCATGGCGACGGCCGCAGGCTGGCACCCGGGACTGGGCGGCGCCCTCGTGCTGTTGGAGACTCCTGAACACGAGCACCTTGCCTATGTGGAGTCGCAGGGAATGAACGCGCTGTACACCACTCCTGAAAGGGTCAGCGCGATTTCCCAGGTCCATACGGTGGTCGCCCAGCAGGCCCTCTGCCCGGAGGCATCGGCAGAGTTCATCGGCAAGGTAGTGGAGGAACTGTGAGCACCGAGCGGTCGTGGTTCAAGTCCAGCTATAGCGACGCCGAAGGGGCCGAGTGCGTCGAAGTCGCCGCGAGCCCAGGCGCCGTGGCCATCCGAGACTCGAAGCTCAGGGACGGCGGCCCGCAGCTGTCTCTCGCATCGCCCGCTTGGGAGGCCTTCATAGACCGCATATCCATACCCTGACCCACCCCGAGTTTCGGGTCCCGGGACCCGAGCGTTCTTTCCAAGGAATGGTGGGTCGTCAGACCCACCCACCCTCCCCAACTCCCGTACGCACACGTGCGGATGACATTTCGCGAGTGCGGCGCCCCGACCCTCCGTCGCCGTGTAGCGTGCGCAGCAACAAACGACCCCCGCCCGGTGCTCGCAACACCGGAACGGGGGTCTGACCATCACGATCGACGCCCAAGGACGATCCAATGGCTGCCGCCCAGCTTAGCTCCGCCCCGCCCATGGCCCGCCCCGGATACGGAAAGCGCTCCGTACCCGACCAAGGCCCCTGCACCGCCCGCACGTTCGCCCACCTCCCGTCCCGCGAGGCCTCCGTCGCCGCGCACATCGACCGGCTGCCCGAGGGTGCCGCCATGGACATCAAGACGCTGGCCAAGGAGATCGCTGCGTACGGGCAGCAGGCCGTGGCCTCCGCCCTCAAGGCCATCTCCGCCGCCGGCCACCTGCGCCGCGTCCGCGAACGCCTCGACGGTGAACGTACGCAGTGGGTCCAACGCACCTACTTCTCCCGCACCCCACGCAGCGATGCCTGGTGGGGGCAGTTCCTGTCCGGCGATTCGCCCGCAGAGGCGTCATCCGTACCACCACCGCCCGTTCACCCGCCCGAGCGCACCGCCGCCTACACCGCCCTCGCCGGACTCGCCCGCACCGACCCCCGCATGACCCTGTCCGCCGCCGAGTGCACGGCACTTGAACCCCTGGCCGCCGAATGGCTCGCCCGCGGCGTCCCCGTACCGCACCTCCTCCACGTGCTCACCGACCGGCTCCCCGACCCCGTCCACGCCCCCGGCGCCCTCGCCCGCAAGCGGCTCACCGACAAAATGCCGCCCGAACCGGAACCCCAGCCCACCCGCATCATGGAATGCACCGGCTGCGGCATCCCGGGCCGACCCGAAGCCCTCCCCGGCGGACTCTGCCGAACCTGCCGCCACGAACACCGCGAGGCCGAGACGGCGGCCGTCGACACCCACGTCCGCGCCCACGTCGCCCGACTGCGAACCCTCGCCCGCACAGCCCGCTAGGTGCTTCCGACAGCAGAAACCCCGAAAATCCGGCCGCGAAATTCAGGGTTTCCGCTGTCGGTCCTCCCGGGGTTATCCACAAGGGCCCCCGCCCATCCGCAATTTCCGGTGTCCTGGGCACATGAAGCCGCACCACCAGCCGCTGCACGACCTCGCCGCCTCCCAGAACGGCCTCCTCCTCACGTCCCAGGCCATCGCCTGCGGGCTGCGGTCAAACGGCGCCGCCGACATCCTGCGCCGCGCCAAATGGACCCAACTGCCCCTCGGCGTGTGGGCGCAGCCGGGGCGGGACGTGGATTTACGGCTGCGGCTCCTCGCCGTCCAGATGAAGCACCCGGACTGGATCGCCAGCCACAGCTCCGCCGCCGTACTGCACCGCATCGAGATGGTGCGGCCGTGTTCCGTCGAACTCACCGTCCCCCGGCGCCGTCAGCAATCACGGGACGGGGTCACTCTGCATGCCCTGCCCCTGGCCGACCATGAGGTCACCGTCACCTCAGGGGTACGCGTCACCACGGTTCTCCGCACCACCTGCGACCTGATGTGTACCCTCCCCCTCCACGAAGCCGTCATCGCCGCCGACTCCATGCTCGCCGAGGGGACCCTGCGCCAGCAGCACATCGCCGACGCGCTCGCTCCCCTGTATCCCCGCCGCATCGGCGTCGGCGCCGCGCGGCGGGCGTTGACCCTCACCGATCCCGCTTCCGGGTCGCCCGCCGAGTCGAAGGCGCGGCTGGAGATGCGTGAGGCGGGGCTGTTTCCCGAGTCGCAGGCCAGGGTCGTCACCCGCAACGGTCGGGTGCGGCGGCTGGACTTCCTCTTCCGGGCCGAAGGGCTCGGCGTCGAGATCGAGGGGTTCGCCTGGCACGGGAGCCGCAGTGCACACCAGAACGACGCCATCCGGTTCAATGAACTCCTCGGGTGCCCCGGGGTACGCGAGATCCTGCGGTTCACCCGGGACGACGTCTTCCGACGGCCCCGCCGGTTCATCCGCACTGTGCAGGAAGCGCTCCAGCGGCTTCGCGGCGCGGGTCCTATGCCTATGGTGGGCGCGGACAGGCATCCCAAGAGGGGGGACCATGGCTGAGCCGAAGCTGAAGTGGATCAAAGCGGCCGAGGGTGACGAACCCGAGTACTTCGAAGTCGCCTTCGGGGAAGGCGATGACGTCGACAACGTCTACATCCGGGTCAACACCGACCCCGACAACATCGTCATCACCACGCAGCGCAAGTGGGATGCCTTTGTTCTTGGCGTCAAGGCCGGGGAGTTCGACCACTTCGTCGAAGACGTTGAGGGCGTCGCGGACTGACCACTCAGCCCGGCGGGGCCGAGTGCAGTGGCTTGTGGTGCTTGTGGGGCTTCTGCTTCGGGGCAGTTGGAATGGTTGGTGCGGTTGCGGAAGGCGGGCCGCTAGGGACAGCCGGGACCACTGAGCCCGTTCCTCCGCCTCCGGTTCCGCCTGTTCCCGTTCCCCCCTTGTCACCGCCGCTGAAGAGCGAGGCGCCGATCAGCGCCGCCACCACGAACGCCACCACCCCGGCAACCACTCCGATCAGCGTCTTGCGCCGCTTCGGCGGCCGGGGCGACGGGCCCGGGGTCGGGGTCGGTAGCGCAGGGGCCGGGGCATACGCGGGCATCGGCGCGGGCGCCGACGGGCGCACCGGCATCGGCGCAGGCGTCGACGCAGGCACCGGCGGCGCCGACGGCCGCTCCAGCGGCAACGGCCGTACCGGCGCCGCCCCCTGCCCTCCCGCGAACCACTCCGCCGCCTCCTGCGCCGACGGCCGCTCCTCCGGCGCCTTCGCCAGCATGCGCAGCACGAACTGCTCCAGGGCGTGCGGGATGCCGGGACGGTGCCGGCTCGGCGGCACCGGGGTGTCGTCCACGTGCATGTACAGCAGTGCCGTGGGGTTCTGCGACCAGAACGGCGGGCGGCCGGTCAGGAGCTGGTACAGCACGCAGCCCAGCGCGTAGACGTCCGACTCCGGGCCCGCCAGCCGGCCCAGCGCCCGTTCGGGGGCGAGGTATGTGCTCGTGCCGACGATCTGGCCCGCGCGGGTCAGCCCCGCCGAGGTCGCGTCGACGAAGCGGGCGATGCCGAAGTCGCCGATCTTGACGGTGTCGTTCGGGGCCAGCATCAGGTTGGCCGGCTTGATGTCACGGTGGACCACGCCCTGGCCGTGGGCCGCCGCCAGCCCGCCGGCCGCCTGGGCCGCGATGCGGGCGACCCGCTCCGGGGCGAGGGGGCCGTGCGTCGCGACCTCCCGGTCCAGGCTCGGGCCGTTGACCAGCTCCATGACCAGGTAGAAGCGGCCGTCCCACTCGCCGAAGTCATAGACGGCGACGACCTGGGGGTGGTTCAGCCGCGCCGCGGTCTGCGCCTCCATCCGGAACCGGGCCGCCGACGACTCGTCACCCCCGTCGGGGAGCAGCAGCTTGACCGCGACCTGACGGCCCAGCACTTCGTCCGACCCGCGCCAGACTTCGCCCATTCCGCCGCGGCCGAGCGGCTCCCCCAACCGGTACCGACCGGCAACCAGCACCCGTACCACCTTGAACTCGAACCCCGCGATGCGCTGAGGCAGCAGGGTACCGACCGAACACCCTGTCGCCCGAACCCCGCCCTCCGATGGAAATTGCTCCGCGTTCACACCCGTGATACACAGAGTCACCGCAGGTCAGTGCAGTGACGACGGGCCACGTATGGGTTCCGGCAAAAATTGCCGCCAAATCGACATGCGGCGGCGGGGTTTCGGCGAAGATAGGTCCCGACCTTTGCCCTGAGGCGGGGCGGGAACAACTACCCATTTGGGGCGGTGAGTTACAAATGTTTTTGGCGGCCGGTAAGGGCGACATCAACACCATTATTGGCGGAATCGCCCCCAACTGGGGGCCTTTCGGCACCCTGGGCAACGAGGCCCGCGTGATGATCGAGGTCATCATGGCCGTGGCCATCCTGCTCTGCCTGGCCATCGCCATCTGGGGCGCGGCGAAACAGCGCATCGGCGCCACGGCCCTGCGCGACACCTTCAGCGCCGAGCAGGGCAAGGGATTGATCGTCGCCGGCCTGACCGGTGTGTTCATCATCGGTTCGCTCGGCACCCTGTTCACCATCGTCTACGGCATGGCGGTCTGACGCCCGGCTGTCTTTTCGGTACCCCTCACCCCCATCCACCCGCGCATCCGCCCGCGCAGGCCCTCCCGTCCCTGATTCCCCCCGCCACCGAGGCTGCCTCCTGATGCCCCCTCACACCCCCACGTGCTCCCCCCGGAATCCGTTCACCCCGCTACCGTCTTACGGGGACGGCAAGCCAGCGACGACGTACGAGGGAGCAGGCGAGCGATGAGTCTCGGCGACGACGGTTACGGCGACGACCGCCACATGACCCGCACGCGTCTCCCCGAGGGCGAGTTCGCCCCGCACGCGCAGCCACGTCGCGGGCTTCCCTCCCGGCGGAACCTGATGACGGTCGTCGGGGTGGTGGTGCTGCTCATTGCGGCCATCGCCTTTGCGAACCGCGGCGGGGGCGACGGCAGTTCGGGGAACGGAGGTTCCGGTTCCGGCACCGACAAGGGCGCGAGCAGCCGGGCGACGGCGCCCACGGGCACCAAACCCGTGGAGGGGAAGGGGGCTTCCGGGCTTCCTTCGGGGTTCGCCCATTCGGAGCAGGGGGTGCAGTCCGCTGCCGCGAACTTTGCGGTGGCGTTGGGGAGTGACGGGATGTTCCGGGCGGATACGCGGCATGCGATCGTCGCAGCCGTTCACACGCCCGATGCCGGATCCGCCCTTCAAGGCGACCTCGACAAGGCCTACTCTCCGGACTTCCTGAAGAACGTCGGCCTCCAGCCCGACGGTACGGCCCCCAAGGGCCTGACCTTCGTCTCGCGCACCGTTCCGGTGGGGTCGAAAGCCACCGAGTACGGCGACGACAGCGCCACCGTCGAGGTCTGGTGCACCGGCCTCGTGGGCCTCGCGGGCCAAGGGTCGACGAAGCCTGTGGCGCAGACCTGGTTCACCCTCACCGAGAAGCTCCGCTGGGTGGACAACGACTGGAAGGTCGCGTCGTCCAGCCAGAAGCAGGGACCAGCGCCCGTGAGCGGGGACGACCGCGCAGCGGGGGCCGACGAGATCGCCAACGCGGTCAGTGGTTACGGAGGGTTCACATATGCCAGGTAGCCGCCGTACACGCGCGTTCTCGGCAACCGCGGCAGTGGTCGCCGTCCAGGTGACGCTCATGTCCTGGGCCGCCCGGGCGTCCGCAGCCCCGGGCCCGACGGCGACGCCGGTGCCGACGCCCGCGACCACGCCCTCCACGCTCCCCTCGGGCTCCCCCGCAGCCACGCCGACGCCCAGCCCCTCCCAGAGCGGCAGCGACCCGTGCGACCTCATCGTGGGCCAGGCCAAGGACTACTGCAGGGGCAAAGGCAACACGGGCACGGCGCCGTCCCCCAACGACCCCCAATCCACCCTCGACCCCCTCTCCTCCCTGGCCAAAGGCTGTGCCGACGCCGCCGCGTGGATCATCAAGAAGCTGTCGCAGGCCGTCCATTCCACCGGCAACGTCGACTTCACCAACGCGTCCTTCCTCCGCCAGTACGCCGTCGTCTTCGCCGCGTCCACCGTCCTGACCCTGGTCCTGTGGCTGCTGGCCGTCGCCAAGCGGGCCGTGCGCGGGGTGCCGTTCAGCGAGGCGGTGACCGAGGCCGTGGGGTTCCTCTGGCTCACCGTGCTGGCGTCCGCGTTCACGCCGCTGATCCTCTACACGGTCGTCAACGCCACCGACGCCGTCACGGACGTGATCGCCACGGGCGCGTCGTCCAACAACGACACGTTCTTCGGCGGGTTCGCCGACGCCCTGCAGAAGGGCAACAACATCGGCGGCGGCCCGATCATGCTGATCGTCGTCTCGCTCGTCTCCGTGCTCGCCGCAGGCGTGCTGTGGCTGGAGCTGGTGATCCGGGCCGCGCTGCTCTACGTCGGCGCGCTGCTCGGAACCGCCGTGTACGCGGGGCTCGTCGACAAGAACATGTGGGGGCATGTCCGCCGCTGGGCGGGCATCATGATCGCGGTGATCCTGGTGAAGCCGATCATCGTGGTCGTGCTGGGCCTGGCCGGGGCGCTGTCGTCCGGCAAGGGGCCCAACTCCTTCTCCGCCGTGGTGTCCGGCCTCGCGATCATCGTGCTGGCCATCTTCGCCAGCGCGATGATCTACCGCTTCGTCCCCGGCTTCGGCGACGAGATCGTCAGCAGCCGCAACGCCAGCAAGGACGCGGCGTCCCGCCAGGCGGCCGCCGTGATCTCCTCGCCCGCCGCCCTCGTCAAGCAGGGCATCACCACCCACAGCGCCCGCGGCGACGGCAACGGCAACGGCGCCGCCCCGCAGCAGGCCCGCCCCGCCAACCCCGTCTCGGGCGGCGTGACCGCCCACGGCGCCCGCCCGGGCCCCCCGGCCGCGCCCGGTGGCGGCAGCGGCAGTGGCGGCGGCAGCGCTCCCTCCGCAGTCCCCGCGCCCCGCACGGCGCAGAACCACAGCAACGGCAAGTCTTCCGGAGGTGAGCGGAGTTGACGATGCCGGCGCAGTCCCAGCCGATCGCGGCCCGCCGTACGTATCTGATCGGCCGCGCCCGCCCCAACGCGGTGGTCGGCAAGAACCGGGAGACCGGCGAGATCGCACTGATCATCGCGGGGGCGTTCCTCGGCATGATGTGCGGGCTGCTGGTGCCGATCCTCCCGCTGCGGATCGTCACGCTCAGCGGCTTCCCCGCGCTCGCGCTCGCCGCCGTCTACGTGCCGTACAAGGGCCGGACGTTCTACAAGTGGTTCGAGATCAACCGCTCGTACAAGCGGACCCTGCGCCGCGGCACGACGTACCGTTCCGGCGTCGCCGAGGCGGGTACGCGCCTGGACGGGCGCGAGGTCGAGGTCGGCCCGCCGCCCGGCATCGGGCGGATCAACTGGCTGGCCGCGCCCTTCGGGCCGGACGAGATCGCCGTCCTGCTGCACGCGGACCGGCGCACCGTGACGGCCGCCATCGAGATCGAGGGACCGGGCGTCGGCCTGCGCGACTCGGAGGACCAGGAGGCGCTCGTCGAACGCTTCGGCACGCTGCTCAAGCACGTCGCCAACGGCGACGGCTACGTCACCCGCATCCAGATGCTCGCCCGTACGCTGCCCGCCGACCCGGACGCGCACGCCAAGGACGTCGAGCGGCGCGGTAACGACACCGCGCCGGCCTGGCTGAAGGATTCGTACGACCAGCTGCAGTCGATGGTGTCGACGTCGTCCGAGCAGCACCGCGCGTACCTGGTCGCGTGCATGCACTACGGCCGCGAGCTGTCCGCAGAGGCCCAGGCCATCGCCCGCGCCTCCAAGCACGAGGGCGGCAGGCGCAAGCTGGACCGCGACGGTGCACTCGCCGTCGTCATGGCGCGCGAGCTGACGGACATCTGCGCCCGGCTCGCCGAGGCCGACATCCGGGTCCGGCAGCCGCTCGGCCAGAGCCGGCTGGCCTCGCTCGTGCACTCGATGTACGACCCGGACCACCCGATCGACCACATCCAGGCGATGACCCAGCGCAACGCCTGGCCGGCCGAGCTGGACGCGATGGAGGCCACCTACCTGCAGGCGAAGACGCGCGAGTCGGCCACCCGGGCGCCCTGGTGCCACTCGACCGCCTGGGTGAAGGAGTGGCCGATGACGCCGGTGGGCGTCAACTTCCTGGCCCCGCTGCTCGTTCACACGCCGGACGTCATCCGCACGGTCGCCGTGTGCATGGATCTGGAGCCGACCGAGGTGGCCATCGAGCGGATGCTGACCGAGAAGACGAACGACGACGCCGACGCCTCGCGCGCCGCCAAGATGAACCGGGTCGTCGACCCCCGCGACGTCGCCCACCACTCGCGCGTCGACCAGCGCGGCGAGGACCTCGCCAGCGGAGCGGCCGGCGTCAACCTCGTCGGGTACATCACCGTCTCGTCCCGGTCGCCGGAGGCGCTCGCCCGCGACAAGCGGACCATAAGAGCCTCGGCGGGCAAGAGCTACCTCAAGCTCGAGTGGTGCGACCGCGAGCACCACCGCGCCTTCGTCAACACGCTGCCGTTCGCGACCGGCATCCGACGATAGAGGGATGTGAGGGGTTTCCCGTGCTCGATCCGCTCGCCGCCGTCACCGACGCCTTCACCAGCCTGCTCTTCGGCAAGGTGGAGACCACCCGGCTGCCGGTGCGGACCTCCACCGGCCAGGCGCAGGCCGTCTACCTCCCCACCGCGGCCCCCGGCCTCGGCGACTCGGGAGTGATCATCGGGCGCGAGGTGTACTCCGGCAAGGGCTATATCTACGACCCGTTCCAGCTGTACGGGCAGCAGCTGCCCGCACCCCACTGGCTCGTCCTGGGCGAGTCCGGCAACGGCAAGTCGGCTCTGGAGAAGACGTACGTCCTGCGGCAGTTGCGGTTCCGCGACCGGCAGGTCGTCGTCCTGGACGCACAGGGCGAGGACGGCGTCGGCGAGTGGAACCTCATCGCCGAGCAGCTGGGCATAGCGCCCATCCGGCTGGACCCGATGTCCGCCCGGGAGGGCGGCACCGTGCTCAACCCGCTCGACCCGGCGATCACCACGACCGGGCAGCTGGCCCTGCTGCGCACCATCATCGAGGTCGCGACGGGCCGCGGCCTGGACGAGCGGGCGGGCTTCGCGCTCAAGGTCGCGCACGCGGCCGTGCTCGATGGATTCGGCTCCGCCGAGGGGAACGAGACCATCACCGGCCGGCAGCCGGTGCTCACGGACATCGTCGAGCAACTGCGGCACCCCGAGGCCGAGTCGGCCGAGGCGATGAACGTCGACATAGACGACGTCCGCGCCTGGGGCCTGGACGTCGCCCTGGTGCTGGACCGCCTGATCGACGGCGACCTGCGCGGCATGTTCGACGGCCCCACGAGCGTGGGCATCGACCTCGACGCACCGCTGATCGTCTTCGACCTCTCCCGCATCGACCGCAACTCCATCGCCATGCCGATCCTGATGGCGATCGTCGGCGTCTGGCTGGAGCACACCTGGATCCGGCCGGACCGCAAGAAGCGCATCTTCCTGGTCGAAGAGGCCTGGCACATCATCAACTCCCCATTCGTGGCCCAGCTGTTCCAGCGGCTGCTGAAGTTCGGACGGCGGCTGGGCCTGTCGTTCGTGGCGGTCGTGCACCACCTGTCGGACGTGGTCGACGGCGCGGCGGCGAAGGAGGCCGCGGCCATCCTGAAGATGGCCTCCACGCGCACCATCTACGCGCAGAAGGCGGACGAGGCCCGGGCCACCGGCCGGGTGCTGGGCCTGCCGCGCTGGGCGGTCGAGATCATTCCGACCCTGACGCCGGGCATCGCCGTCTGGGACGTCAACGGCAACGTGCAGGTCGTCAAGCACCTCGTCACCGACGCCGAACGCCCGCTGGTCTACACCGACCGGGCCATGACCGAGGAGGGCACCGCCCGCGAACTCGCCGCCGAGGCCGAGGCCGCGGAACGGGCGCACGCGGCAATAAGCACGCCGTACGCGGACGAGCCGTACGGATCGGCCGAATCTTCTGAATCTTCCGAGTCTTCCGAATCGACGGTGGCGTGAGATGACGCCGGGGGGCGGCGAGCCGGGAACGTCCCGGCCGGAACGGGGAATTCCCGACGGGGTGCTCGTCAGCGTCATCGCGTTCCTGCTGGGGCTGACGCTCCTGGTCTGGACGGCGACGGGCTTCGCGGCCCTGCTCGTCCACGGCAGCTGGCCGCACGGGGTGACCGTCCTGCACACCCCGCAGGCGATGCGGCACCTGATGACCCAGCCCCGCGACCTGCCCGCCGCCTGGCCGGAGACCACGCGGGGCGAACTGTCGGGGTACGGGCTCTTCTGGGGCATCCTCGTCGGCGAACTGCTGGTCGCCGTCGTGCTGATGGTGTTCGTCATAGGCACGCTGGCCCGGTGGCGGGCGGTCCGGGAACGGGCCCGGGCGGGGGCGCGGGAGGCGGAGCCCGCGGCGGACGGAACGGTGCCTGCGCAGGCGACGGCCGTTGCGGCGACGGGCGTTGCGGCTCCTGCAGCGCCTGTGGTCGCGGAACCCCCGGTGACACAGCCGGTCCCCGTGCCCGCTCCTGCCCCGGCCCCGGCCCCGGCCCCCGCCACGGAAGCCACCGCGCCGGCAACCACGCCCGCGCGCCTCGTCTACGCAACGGGCGCCGCCCGCCGCCCGATCGCGACCCGCGCGGTCCTCGAGGCCGCCGGGCCCGTCCTCGTCACCACCAGCGACCCCCAACTCTGGGCGGACACCCGCGGATCACGCGCCAAGCTGGGCCCGGTGCACGTCTTCGACCCCAGCCACCTCCTCGACACCCCCGACCGCCTCCGCTGGAGCCCCACCGCGGGCTGCGAGTCCCGCGCCACCGCCGGCGCCCGCGCGGCCGCGCTCCTCGCGCCCGTACGCCCCCCGAGCGCCCTGGACTCGGCCACCGCCGACACCGCCGAGACACTGCTGCGCTGTTGGCTGCACGCCGCCGCCGTGGACGGCCGACCCTTTCGTCAACTGCACCGCTGGGCACAGGGGTCGGCGGCGCACGAGCCCGTACGCATCCTGCGCACGCACCCCAAGGCGACGGGCGGGGCGGCGGGCGAGCTGGAGTCCGCGCTCACGGCGCACCCCGAACGGCGCGACATCGCGCAGGAGTTGACGGCGCGTGCGCTGGGCGCGCTCGACTCCATCCACATCCGCGACGCGTGCAACCCCCACCGGGCGGATTCGCTGGCGCTGGAATCATTCATCGCCGAAGGGGGAACGCTCTACGTGGTGGGTGAGGCGATTGAGGATCCCCGCACCCGCCCGGGTGCGATGCCGTTGCTGACCGCACTCGCCGCAAGCGTGGTCGAGCGCGGCCGGGGCATTGCCGAACGGTCATCCTCCGGTCGGCTCGACCCACCACTCACCCTGGTGCTGGACGATGTGGCGGCCGTGGCGCCGCTGCCGTCCCTGCCGGAACTCCTGGAGCAGGGCGAGGAGTCGGGGCTGCCGGTGCTGGCCCTGATGCGCTCGCAGGAACAGGGCCGGGCACGGTGGCCGCGAGCCGCCGCCTTCGGGGCACGGGCGTAGGGCCTCGCCCCGAAGGGGCGCGGGGCTCTGTTTGATATGCGGCTCCGTCGCGTGGGCGCGACCAGCCACCGCCGGCCTGCAGCCGACACACCACCCAGGGGTCCGGGGCGAAGCCCCGGGACGTCGACTACGCGACCCACTCGTCCGGCGTGCGGTCGGGCGCCTGTGACCTGATCTCGGCGATGAGCAGCTGCAGCAGGTCGGTGGAGTTGCCAGGAGGCAGGGCGTCGAGGGCGGCCTGGGCGTAGGCGAGGCCGCCGGCCACGTCCCCGGACCGGGCCAGTACGAGGCCCCGGTGCAGTTCCATGTGCGTGGCGAACCGCAGGAGTTGCGGCGGCAGTTCGCGCTGCGTCTCGTCGTAGGCGAGGTCGGCCCGCTTCTCGTCCCCCAGCCGGGTCGACAGCAGGGAGAGGAAGCCGTTCACGCGCCAGGCGGGTATGTCGAAGTCGCTCACCTTCCCGGATATGGAGAAGGGCCGAGGGCTCCCGGAGGCCTCGGCGCCGTCGAAGGCCCTGCGCGCGTCGTCGGCGAGCTGCAGGGCCTCCGTCCGCTCCCCGCGGATGGCGGCCGAGCAGGCCTTGCTCAGATTGGCGGCGACGAGCCCCGGCGACGGCTTCCCGCCGAGGGCCAGGGCCTGGTCGGCGAACATGTCGGCGAGACCGAGGGAGGTGCCCCAGTACCCCAGGGACAGCACGGCCCGGCCACGCACCCAGACGCGGATCCCGCGGTCCCCCGAGCGGTCCGCCGCCTCGGCGGCCGACCGGTACCAGGAGGCGGCCCTGGCCTCCTCGGCCTGCGAGAAGGTCGTCGCATACATGGTCATCAGCAGCGCGGCCACCGCCCACATCCGGGGCTCGTCGAGCTGCTGCTGGACGACGACCAGGTCGTCGGCGAGCCGGCGCTGCATCTCGGCCGCCCCGAGGACCAGGTAGTCGACGCCGTGCCGGGCCAGCCTGGCCTCCCACTCCTCCAGCGCGGGTCCGCCCCGCAGCCGCACGGCGAACCCCCGGCTCAGCAGGTCGTCGGCCACCGCGGGCGCGACCTTGGCCACGAGGCCGTCCGGTACCCCCGCGACGCCCCGCCCGGCCCCCGCCCCTTCG
This sequence comes from Streptoverticillium reticulum, assembly GCF_047456005.1. NCBI lineage: Bacteria > Bacillati > Actinomycetota > Actinomycetes > Kitasatosporales > Streptomycetaceae > Streptomyces > Streptoverticillium reticulum. The sequence goes on from NZ_CP179755.1 coordinate 3,705,668, forward strand.
AGCACGCTCAGCGGGACGCCCAGAGCCACGGCCAGATGCCGCAGGTAGAAAGGCCCGGGACGGACCTTGCCGCGCTCCCACCCGCTGACGTACTCGCGCGTGAGGTTCGCCCCGGAGGTGCGGTTGAGCTCCGCGGCCAGCCTGCCCTGGCTCCACCCCTGCGCCTTGCGCAGGTCCCTGATGAGATCGCCGATCATCACGGACACAATCTTGCCCCTAAAAATGCCACTACCGAACGCCGATGGTGCAGGAGAGAGTGGCAATCGAGTCACGGGGGAAGACGACGGGCCCGGATGCGCAACGGGGGAACGCATCCGGGCCCGTCGTTTTACCGGTTTCACCGGTTCTATCGGTTTTACCGGTCCCCGAAGCCGGCCTCGACGATCCGGCCGACGACCGCGTTGCCCTCCTCGCCCTTGGCGTCCGTCGCGTTCACGGAGTACACGAGGGTCCGCGAGAGGTCACGCGTGGCGCCGAACCCGTCCTGATAGCCGTAGCGGGCGCCCGTCTTGCCGTAGACGACCTTGTTCCCGACCTTGATCCGGCTCAGGCCGCTCGTGTACGCCGCCTTGCCGCCGCCGTACATCGGAACGTCCGGAACCGTGAACATCAGCTCCAGCTCCTGCTGCGGCACGACCCGGCCCGTGAAGAGGGCGGTCATGAACCGCTCGATGTCGGCCGTCGTGGTGATGAGGTCGCCGGAGGCCCAGGTGCAGGACTGGTCCCACGCGGTGACGTCCTCCAGGTGCGTGGTGCCGTCCTTGTCCTTCACCGCCTGGTAGCCGTGGGTGTGCGGACCGCGGATCCCGGTCGCGTTCCCCGGGCTGTAGGTGTCCTTCAGCCTGAGCGGCTCGAGCACGCGGTCGCGGAGCTCCTGCTCGTAGCTGCGCCCGGTGACCTTCTCGATCAGCAGGCCGAGCACGTTGTACCCGATGTTGCTGTAGTGCTGCTGGGTGCCCGGCTGGAACTCCATGCCCTGGCCGAAGCCGGCCTGGACGAGCTTGCGGTGGTCCCACGTGGTGAAGCGCCCGCCGGTGTCGCCGCTGGGCAGCCCGCTCGTGTAGTTGAGCAGCTGCTCGACCCGCACCTCCGGGTAGTCGGCCGGCAGCAGGCCCGGCAGGTACTGCTGCACGGTCCCCTTGAGGTCCAGCTTGTGCTCGTGCACCAGCTGGAGCGCCACCGCCGCCGTGAACGCCTTCGTGACGCTGCCCGCACGGAAGCGCTCGTTCCCGTGCACCGCCCGGTGCGTGCGGATGTCGGACTGGCCGGACACGCCCGCCCAGTGCCCGTCCGTGCCGCCCACCCGCACCTGGGCCGCCGTCGCGTCCGTGCTCGGCAGCCCCGCTATGGCCTGGCGCAGCGCGGCGTCGTCCGGCCGGGCGGCAGCGGCGGGACCGGCCACGCCCATGCTCACGGCGGCAGCGGCAATGGCGGCTACAAGGGCAATCTTCTTACGGCGCACGGTGGTTCCCCGGTGAAATCGTCGGCAACTGCTGTCGGACGCACGACGAGCGGACCGGCCTCCGCCTGCACCATCACCAGGCTCACGGCGTGCGAGAGGACGTCGTGCATCTCCCGTGCAATGCGCGCCCGTTCCCGCTCCGCCGCGCGCTCGGCCTCCACCACGCGCGCCCGCTCCAGCTCGGTGGCGCGCGCCTCCACCGCCTCGGTGTACGCCTGCCGGGTACGGGTCAGCACGCCGAGGGCGTACACCATGCCGAAGAGGAAGAAGGCGAAGAGGTACTCACGAGCCGAGTCGGCACGCACCGCCGCGGCGACCGCGGTGAACGGCAGAGCAAACGCCAGGGTTGCCCGCCGCTGCCACACACCCGGGTACGCCAGAGCAGGGGCAGCACCTGAAGTGTCGTCCCGGCGTACGTGGCCCAGGTGGCGGGCGGCACGTCCACCGCGCGCGGCACGACGAACGGGATCGTGATCGCCGCCTGGACCACGACGGCGACCAGCGCATCAACGGCCCAGGGGCTGCGGAGCTTTATCCGCCGTGCGGAAAGCTGTCGTGCGGAGAACTGTCGTGCGGAAAGCATCAAATGGTCGGGCGCGGGCGGACGATCGCCAGCTCGTATTCCTTCTGCGCCGGGTCGTCGGGCAGGGCGAGGGTGAGACCGGTCGGCTCGAAGCCCATCTTCCGGTAGAACGCGCGGGCGCGGTCGTTCTGCTCGTGCACGAAGAGGCGCACACGCTCCACGGGAGGTTCGGTGAGCGCCCAGGACCATTCGAGAGCCGCCTCGAACAGGGCACGCGAGACACCGGTGGCGCGGTGCTCGGGGCGCACATAGACGCCGACGATGTGGGTCTGCGGCACAGCGGCCTCACCGGCGAAGCCTCCCTCGCCGCCGGGAAGTTCGACGAGGACGGTCGCGGTGCCGATCCATGCGCCGTCGGGCCCCTCGGCGACGAACGCGATGACGGCCTTCCCCTCGGCATTGTCCGCGGCCCGCTGCTGCCAGAAGCTGTCGGGCCGGGCGACCGCCTGGTCATAGGTGTCGAGAAAGGCGACGGGGGCGGCCGGGTCCTGGAGAGCCTCCAGCCTCAACTCCCTTACCTGCCGCCATTCATCGGCCAGTACGGATCTGATGGTGTGGTCCATCGGAAAATCGTCGCTCCCGGACGAAGCCGCGGGCAATGTGTTTTCCCTCTCGGGGGACAGGGCATACGGATGCCCGTGAACACCGAGCGCCCGACGCGGCCGACCGTTGTGGTGGTCATGGGAGATGCGGAGCTGGCCGCCGCCGTCCTGCACACCGAACTCCGGGCCCGGCTCGCGGAGGTGGCGGAACCGGGGCCCTGTGCGGTGCCGGAATCGCTGGCGTCACAGCCGGGCCGGGAGTCCGCCCTGGGGCCGGCCGACCTCCTGATCACGGGTTGGGGATGCCCCGCCCTGACAATGGATCTCCTCGCCGCCGCACCCCGGCTGAAGGCCGTCATCCATGCGGCGGGTTCGGTGAAGTCACTGGTGACGGAGGCCGTATGGGAACGCGGGCTGGTGGTCTCCTCCGCAGCGGACGCCAATGCCGGCCCCGTCGCCGACTACACCATGGCCGCCGTGGTGCTGGCAGGAAAGAAGGCCCTGAGCACGGCAGCGGCGTACGGGGCCGACGGGATCGACGGGACCGGGTGGCCCGGATTCCAGGACCGTCAGGGCCTGGACGGGCGATGCATCGGGGTCGTCGGCGCCTCCCGCATCGGCCGGAAGGTCATCGCCCGGCTCAACGCCTCGGAGGCCGGCTGCCAGGTCCTGCTGTACGACCCCTACGTCTCCGCAACGGAGGCCGCACGGCTGGGAGTCGAACGCGTCGACCTGAACACGCTGTGCCGGACGAGCACGATCGTCACGCTGCACGCCCCCGAACGCCCCGAAACCCGGTGGCTGTTGGATGCCGAACGGCTCGCGCTCATTCCCGACGGGGGCACGGTCATCAATACGGCGCGGGGCTCCCTGATCGACACGGAGGCATTGACACGCGAGTGCGCCTCGGGGCGTCTGGACGCCATTCTCGACGTGACCGATCCGGAGCCGCTGGAGCGGGGGCATCCGCTGATCACGCTGCCGAACGTCCTGCTCACTCCGCATATCGCCGGTGCCCAGGGCAGCGAGGTACGGCGGCTCGGGGCGTTCGCGGTGGGAGAGGTCGAGAGATGGGTACGGGGAATGCCGCTGCTGGGGAGGGTGCGGCGGGAGGAACTGGAAAGGCTGGCATAACGCAAGAAAGCCCTGACAGGGAACCGGAGTTCCCCGTCAGGGCTTTCTTCAACATTAGTTCGGCGGCGTCCTACTCTCCCACACGGTCCCCCATGCAGTACCATCGGCGCTGAAAGGCTTAGCTTCCGGGTTCGGAATGTAACCGGGCGTTTCCCTAACGCTATGACCACCGAAACACTATGAAGATATCGAACCGGATGTTCACACGGGTCGTTACTTCAGAACCTACACAGTGGACGCGAGCAACTGAGGACAAGCCCTCGGCCTATTAGTACCAGTCAGCTCCAACCGTTACCGGTCTTCCACACCTGGCCTATCAACCCAGTCGTCTACTGGGAGCCTTACCCCATCAAGTGGGTGGGAGTCCTCATCTCGAAGCAGGCTTCCCGCTTAGATGCTTTCAGCGGTTATCCCTCCCGAACGTAGCCAACCAGCCATGCCCTTGGCAGAACAACTGGCACACCAGAGGTTCGTCCGTCCCGGTCCTCTCGTACTAGGGACAGCCCTTCTCAAGACTCCTACGCGCGCAGCGGATAGGGACCGAACTGTCTCACGACGTTCTAAACCCAGCTCGCGTACCGCTTTAATGGGCGAACAGCCCAACCCTTGGGACCGACTCCAGCCCCAGGATGCGACGAGCCGACATCGAGGTGCCAAACCATCCCGTCGATATGGACTCTTGGGGAAGATCAGCCTGTTATCCCCGGGGTACCTTTTATCCGTTGAGCGACGGCGCTTCCACAAGCCACCGCCGGATCACTAGTCCCGACTTTCGTCCCTGCTCGACCCGTCGGTCTCACAGTCAAGCTCCCTTGTGCACTTACACTCAACACCTGATTGCCAACCAGGCTGAGGGAACCTTTGGGCGCCTCCGTTACCCTTTAGGAGGCAACCGCCCCAGTTAAACTACCCACCAGACACTGTCCCTGATCCGGATCACGGACCCAGGTTAGACATCCAGCACGACCAGAGTGGTATTTCAACAACGACTCCACACACACTGGCGTGCATGCTTCACAGTCTCCCACCTATCCTACACAAGCCGAACCGAACACCAATATCAAGCTATAGTAAAGGTCCCGGGGTCTTTCCGTCCTGCTGCGCGAAACGAGCATCTTTACTCGTAGTGCAATTTCACCGGGCCTATGGTTGAGACAGTCGAGAAGTCGTTACGCCATTCGTGCAGGTCGGAACTTACCCGACAAGGAATTTCGCTACCTTAGGATGGTTATAGTTACCACCGCCGTTTACTGGCGCTTAAGTTCTCAGCTTCGCACACCCGAAGATGCGCTAACCGGTCCCCTTAACGTTCCAGCACCGGGCAGGCGTCAGTCCGTATACATCGCCTTACGGCTTCGCACGGACCTGTGTTTTTAGTAAACAGTCGCTTCTCGCTGGTCTCTGCGGCCACACCCAGCTCAGGAAGTAAATCCCATCACCGGACATGGCCCCCCTTCTCCCGAAGTTACGGGGGCATTTTGCCGAGTTCCTTAACCATAGTTCACCCGAACGCCTCGGTATTCTCTACCTGACCACCTGAGTCGGTTTAGGGTACGGGCCGCCATGAAACTCGCTAGAGGCTTTTCTCGACAGCATAGGATCATCCACTTCACCACAATCGGCTCGGCATCAGGTCTCAGCCTCAACGTGTGACGGATTTGCCTATCACACGGCCTACACCCTTACCCCGGGACTACCACCGCCCGGGCTGGACTACCTTCCTGCGTCACCCCATCGCTTACCTACTACAAGTCTGGGTCGTCGGCTCCACCACTTTCCTTCACCCGAAGGATCCAGAACGGCTTCACGGACTTAGCATCGCCTGATTCGATATTGGGCGTTTCAAAGCGGGTACCGGAATATCAACCGGTTGTCCATCGACTACGCCTGTCGGCCTCGCCTTAGGTCCCGACTTACCCTGGGCAGATCAGCTTGACCCAGGAACCCTTAGTCAATCGGCGCACACGTTTCCCACGTGTGTATCGCTACTCATGCCTGCATTCTCACTCGTGAACCGTCCACAACTCGTTTCCACGGCTGCTTCACCCGGCACACGACGCTCCCCTACCCATCCACACACCCGTTAGGGCTATACATGTGAATGACACGACTTCGGCGGTACGCTTGAGCCCCGCTACATTGTCGGCGCGGAATCACTTGACCAGTGAGCTATTACGCACTCTTTCAAGGGTGGCTGCTTCTAAGCCAACCTCCTGGTTGTCTCTGCGACTCCACATCCTTTCCCACTTAGCGTACGCTTAGGGGCCTTAGTCGATGCTCTGGGCTGTTTCCCTCTCGACCATGGAGCTTATCCCCCACAGTCTCACTGCCGCGCTCTCACTTACCGGCATTCGGAGTTTGGCTAAGGTCAGTAACCCGGTAGGGCCCATCGCCTATCCAGTGCTCTACCTCCGGCAAGAAACACACGACGCTGCACCTAAATGCATTTCGGGGAGAACCAGCTATCACGGAGTTTGATTGGCCTTTCACCCCTAACCACAGGTCATCCCCCAGGTTTTCAACCCTGGTGGGTTCGGTCCTCCACGAAGTCTTACCTCCGCTTCAACCTGCCCATGGCTAGATCACTCCGCTTCGGGTCTAGAGCGTGCAACTCAAACGCCCTGTTCGGACTCGCTTTCGCTACGGCTTCCCCACACGGGTTAACCTCGCTACACACCGCTAACTCGCAGGCTCATTCTTCAAAAGGCACGCAGTCACGACATCAAGTGCAAGCACTTGATGCGACGCTCCCACGGCTTGTAGGCACACGGTTTCAGGTACTATTTCACTCCGCTCCCGCGGTACTTTTCACCATTCCCTCACGGTACTATCCGCTATCGGTCACCAGGGAATATTTAGGCTTAACGGGTGGTCCCGCCAGATTCACACGGGATTTCTCGGGCCCCGTGCTACTTGGGTGTCGCACAAGCAAGCCGCTGACGTTTCAGCTACGGGGGTCTTACCCTCTACGCCGGACCTTTCGCATGTCCTTCGCCTACGTCAACGGTTTCTGACTCGCCTCATGGCCGGCAGACCATGAAAGTGCGATCCCACAACCCCGCATGCGCAACCCCTGCCGGGTATCACACACATACGGTTTGGCCTCATCCAGTTTCGCTCGCCACTACTCCCGGAATCACGGTTGTTTTCTCTTCCTGCGGGTACTGAGATGTTTCACTTCCCCGCGTTCCCTCCACACTGCCTATGTGTTCAGCAGCGGGTGACAGCCCATGACGACTGCCGGGTTTCCCCATTCGGACACCCCCGGATCACAGCTCGGTTGACAGCTCCCCGGGGCCTATCGCGGCCTCCCACGTCCTTCATCGGTTCCTGGTGCCAAGGCATCCACCGTGCGCCCTTAAAAACTTGGCCACAGATGCTCGCGTCCACTGTGCAGTTCTCAAGCAACGACCAGCCACCCGTCACACACCACCATCAGGCAGTGCTACACCGGGGCCGGCATCGCAGAAGGTTCAGACCGTAGCCCGTACCCTCAGACACCCAACAGCGTGCCCGGCCCAGCCCTTTCCAGAATCCGTGTTCCACGCCGAAGCAGTACTAACGTCCCTCCAGGACTGTGCCGAATAGTCAACGTTCCACCCATGAGCAACCGTGCAAGACATTCGCTCGCAGTCGGCCATATGCTCCTTAGAAAGGAGGTGATCCAGCCGCACCTTCCGGTACGGCTACCTTGTTACGACTTCGTCCCAATCGCCAGTCCCACCTTCGACGGCTCCCTCCACAAGGGTTGGGCCACCGGCTTCGGGTGTTACCGACTTTCGTGACGTGACGGGCGGTGTGTACAAGGCCCGGGAACGTATTCACCGCAGCAATGCTGATCTGCGATTACTAGCAACTCCAACTTCATGGGGTCGAGTTGCAGACCCCAATCCGAACTGAGACCGGCTTTTTGAGATTCGCTCCACCTCACGGCATCGCAGCTCATTGTACCGGCCATTGTAGCACGTGTGCAGCCCAAGACATAAGGGGCATGATGACTTGACGTCGTCCCCACCTTCCTCCGAGTTGACCCCGGCAGTCTCCTGTGAGTCCCCATCACCCCGAAAGGCATGCTGGCAACACAGAACAAGGGTTGCGCTCGTTGCGGGACTTAACCCAACATCTCACGACACGAGCTGACGACAGCCATGCACCACCTGTACACCGACCACAAGGGGGCGACCATCTCTGGCCGTTTCCGGTGTATGTCAAGCCTTGGTAAGGTTCTTCGCGTTGCGTCGAATTAAGCCACATGCTCCGCTGCTTGTGCGGGCCCCCGTCAATTCCTTTGAGTTTTAGCCTTGCGGCCGTACTCCCCAGGCGGGGCACTTAATGCGTTAGCTGCGGCACGGACGACGTGGAATGTCGCCCACACCTAGTGCCCAACGTTTACGGCGTGGACTACCAGGGTATCTAATCCTGTTCGCTCCCCACGCTTTCGCTCCTCAGCGTCAGTATCGGCCCAGAGATCCGCCTTCGCCACCGGTGTTCCTCCTGATATCTGCGCATTTCACCGCTACACCAGGAATTCCGATCTCCCCTACCGAACTCTAGCCTGCCCGTATCGAATGCAGACCCGGGGTTAAGCCCCGGGCTTTCACATCCGACGCGACAAGCCGCCTACGAGCTCTTTACGCCCAATAATTCCGGACAACGCTTGCGCCCTACGTATTACCGCGGCTGCTGGCACGTAGTTAGCCGGCGCTTCTTCTGCAGGTACCGTCACTTGCGCTTCTTCCCTGCTGAAAGAGGTTTACAACCCGAAGGCCGTCATCCCTCACGCGGCGTCGCTGCATCAGGCTTTCGCCCATTGTGCAATATTCCCCACTGCTGCCTCCCGTAGGAGTCTGGGCCGTGTCTCAGTCCCAGTGTGGCCGGTCGCCCTCTCAGGCCGGCTACCCGTCGTCGCCTTGGTAGGCCATCACCCCACCAACAAGCTGATAGGCCGCGGGCTCATCCTGCACCGCCGGAGCTTTCCACCCCCGAGCATGCGCTCGAAGGTCGTATCCGGTATTAGACCCCGTTTCCAGGGCTTGTCCCAGAGTGCAGGGCAGATTGCCCACGTGTTACTCACCCGTTCGCCACTAATCCCCGGCCGAAACCGGTTCATCGTTCGACTTGCATGTGTTAAGCACGCCGCCAGCGTTCGTCCTGAGCCAGGATCAAACTCTCCGTGAATGCTTACCCGACTGCGTTTAATTAAAAACTGCGGGCTGACACTCGCGTTGAGCGGAACAACCAAGCGGAATAAGCCCGGCTGTTCACAGCGTCCTCGCTGTGTGTTTCAAAGGAACCTCATCCCACCGAAGCGGGACGGGGTTGTTTTATAGTCTGGCGTTGACTTTTGGCACGCTGTTGAGTTCTCAAGGAACGGACGCTTCCTTTGTACTCACCCTCTCGGGCTTTCCTCCGGGCGCTTCCCTTCATTGTTTCCAACCCTACCAGATCCGTTTTCCGTTCCGTTTCCGGTTCGGAATTTCGTTTCCGGCCCCCTGCTGGAGCGGGGTCTTTCGCGCCTCTCGGCGTGATCACTACTTTACCGGATTTCCCCCGCGACTCCTAATCGGAGTCCGTTCCGGAATTCGGGCACGCCGAAATCCATCCCGTTCAAGGGCCGTACAAGTGGTGGATCGCCGCCGATGCGGCTCGAACCGCTGCCCCGGCTTCCTCGCGGACCCCGTGGCAACTCGGAGAACTCTACACGAGGTTCAGGGGTGCTTGCGCCGCCCCTTCCGCTTGCGGCGGTCGTGGCGGGCGCAGGCCTCCTCGTACTCCCTGCGGTGCAGCTGTTCCCCGGGCGCCTCGACGAGGCAGCGGACGGCGTAGGCGAGCAGCGTTCCCACGAAGCCGATCAGCAGGAGGTTCTGCATCGACCGCTCGGCCGCCGCGTCCGCCGCGGAGGCCCGGCGGCGGACGAAGCCTTCCCAGGTGCGGCGGAAGGCGAGCGCGCTGCAGATCGCGAAGCCCGCCACTACCAGCACGTTCACCAGGCTGCCGACCTTGGCGATCGTCAGCCCTTCGAAGCCGAAGCGCAGGACGAGTGCCCCCGCCGCCGCTGCGAGCAGGGCGCCGAGGCCCACGCCCGCGCGCCGCAGTGCATAGCCGCCGTCGTGGTGCAGCCAGGTCGTGCCGAAGAATCGGATCGGCTCGGGACGGGGACCGTCCGCTGCCGTGTGCTCGCCGCTCATGGCTCGATTATTACGGTCCGTCCCGCTCTCAACCCGAGCAGCGGTCCGCCACCAGGCCGCTGCTGCCCGTCTTCACATAGGCGTCGGCGACGTACTGTCCGGGGCCGATGTTGTCCCAGATGTTCGAGGTGCCGCAGGGGCCGGAGACGGTCTCGCCGTAGGTCTGACAGCGGATCGGGATCCGGGAGCCCTGCGGGAGGACCTTCACGAGCTCGCTGTCGGTGCTCGGACCGCGGCGGACGTTGACCTGGTAGCCGGGTGCGATCGGGTAGGTGTCGGCCATCGCGGCTCTCCCCCGTGAGAGTGCTCAGGGCCCCGGCGGCGCACAAGAGGCGTCCGGGAGCCCTGGGGCACGTGAGACGTATGTAGACGTATGTAAATGCAACGGCAGGCTACAACCCGCCGTACGCGCTCCCGGGTCTGACGGGTGTCATCGATTAGGCTCGCGCCGCCGTCTACGGCCGAACAACACGGGGGTGGGGACCATGCGCCCGGAAGCGGACGATCCCGAGTACGCGGGTCGGTACCGCCTGGAGGGCCGGCTCGGCTCAGGGGGCATGGGGGTGGTGCACCTGGCCCGTTCCGCTTCGGGGCGACGCCTCGCGGTGAAGGTGGTGCACGCCGAGTACGCGGTGGACCCCGAGTTCAGGGCGCGGTTCCGGCAGGAGGTCGCCGCGGCGCGGCGGGTGAGCGGGGCGTTCACGGCGTCGGTGGTGGACGCGGACCCGGACGGCGAGCGGCCCTGGATGGCCACGGTCTTCATCCCCGGTCCCACGCTGGCCCACCGGGTGAAGCGGAACGGTCCGCTTGCGCCCGGTGAACTGCGGCGTCTGGCGGCCGGTCTGGCGGAGGCGCTGCGGGACATTCACCGTGCGGGGGTGGTGCACCGCGATCTCAAGCCGAGCAATGTGCTGCTCGCGGACGACGGGCCGAAGGTCATCGACTTCGGCATTTCCCGCCCGTACGACAGCGAACTGCGCACCGAGACGGGGAAGCTGATCGGTACACCGCCCTTCATGGCGCCCGAGCAGTTCCAGCGGCCGCGCGAGGTGGGGCCTGCGGCGGATGTGTTCGCGCTGGCGTCGCTGCTGGTGTTCGCGGCGACGGGGCGGGGGCCGTTCGAGTCGGACAGTCCGTACATCGTCGCGTACCAGGTCGTGCACGACGATCCCGATCTGGCCGGCGTGCCCGACGATCTCGTACCGCTGATCCGCGACTGTCTGGCCAAGGAACCGGCGGAGCGGCCCACGCCGGACGTGCTGATGGCCCGGCTGTCCCGGCCGGTGCCGCCGGAGGCGGCGGTCGTGCCTGCGCCCGTGCCGGTCACAGCAGAGCCCGTGTCGGCACCCGATCCTTCGTCCGCTCCCTCACCCGCGTCCCGCCGGGGACCTCGCGGGCGGTGGCTCGCGGCCGCTGCCGTGACCATCGTGGCGCTCACAGCCAGTGGCACGTGGCTGCTGAGCGAAGAGATAGACAAACTTGACGAGTCTCAACGCCCGAAGCAGCCGCACGCCGCCGGCTCCTCGTGGCAGCCCTGGGAGACGACCGTCCCGGAGGGCGGCGCCGGACAGGACGGTGAGGTGCGCTCCGGGTTCTGCACGTACGGGGACGGTGCGCTGTACTGCGCGGCGCGGGGTGTGCACGCCGCGCGGGTGGATGTCACGGGCGGCAAGGTGGCCTGGCGGCGGGCGGCTGTTGCGACGCTGCCGGGCCGGGGTGCACCGAGCGCGCCGCACGTGTCCGGCGGGTTGGTGCATGCCCTGTCGCCGGACAAGCGGGAGCTGTCCGCGCTCGATCCCCGGAGCGGCGAACCACGCTGGACGCGCGACGTGTCCGCGTACGGGGGCCGGATCTTCTACGCGGGCGACACGGTGCTGCTGGTCGGGGCGGGCGGTACGGTCACGGCGGTCGACGGTGCGACGAACAAGGAGCGGTGGAGCCACGGGCTTCCCGACGGCATCAAGCCGGTCTTCTCCTTCTACGGGAACGGGCCCGCGTATGCGGTGGCCCCGGCGCCGGACGGGCGGCGCACCCGGGTCGTGGCCGTCGACCCGGTGACCGGCCGGACGCTGTGGGACTGGTCGGGCATGGGCAACCTGTCGACCGTGGGCACGGGGCCGGAGGACGCGGTGTTCTTCACCGAGAACGACGTCGAGCAGCGCGTCACGTCCGTGGTGCGCTACGAGCCGGGCGGGGCGCGGGAGGTGCGGGTGCCGCTGCCGACGCGGCTGCAGGTGGCGAGCGCCGTGGCACAGGGCGATCAGGTGTATCTGCTGTCTGCGGACGGCGGGTTGACGGCCGTCGGGACGGAGCAGGCGGGCGGGAGCAGGCAGTGGGGGCGATTGTGGCGGCTGGAGACGTCCGTCTCCAATGCGTCGCAGCTGGTGGCTTCGGAGAGCAACCGCCTGTACTTCTCGGCCGCGGACGGGCGGCTGCTGGCCGTGGACAGCAGCGAGGGTGCGCTGCTGGGGCAGACGGGGGCGCGTCCGGGCAGGGCGGCCGGGGGTCTGGTGGACCTGGTGCCAGCGCCGGTGGTGGCGGAGGGGAAGGTGTTCGGGACGGCGCCGGACGGGACCGTGTTCGCGGTGGACGGGCTGAATCCGGCGGGGTGGCGGTGACGGGGCCCGTCACCGCCACCGGGGCTCAGCTCTCCAGCCGGCTGATGTCCCGGACCGCGCCCTTGTCAGCGCTCGTGGCCATCGCGGCGTAGGCGCGCAGGGCCTGCGAGACCTTGCGGTCGCGGGCCTTCGGCGCGTACGTGCCGCCGAGCGCCTCCCGGCGGGCGGCCAGTTCCTCGTCGCTCACGAGGAGTTCGATCGAGCGGGCCGGGATGTCGATGCGGATCCGGTCGCCGTCCTCGACGAGGGCGATGGTGCCGCCCGACGCCGCCTCGGGCGAGGCGTGGCCGATCGAGAGGCCCGACGTGCCGCCGGAGAAGCGGCCGTCGGTGATCAGGGCGCACTTGGCGCCCAGGCCGCGGCCCTTGAGGAAGGAGGTGGGGTAGAGCATCTCCTGCATGCCGGGGCCGCCCTTGGGGCCCTCGTAGCGGACGACGACCACGTCGCCCTCCTTGACGCGCTTGTTGAGGATGGCGTCGACCGCCTCCTCCTGGGACTCGACCACGACGGCCGGGCCCTCGAAGGTCCAGATCGACTCGTCGACGCCGGCGGTCTTCACCACGCAGCCGTCGACGGCGAGGTTGCCGTGGAGGACGGCCAGGCCGCCGTCGGCGGAGTAGGCGTGGGCGGTGTCGCGGATGCAGCCGCCCGCGGCGTCGAGGTCGAGGGACTGCCAGCGCTCGGACTGGGAGAAGGCCTCGGCCGAGCGGACGCAGCCGGGTGCGGCGTGGAACAGCTCGACGGCCTCCGTGCTCGGGGAACCGCCGCGCACGTCCCAGCGCTTGAGCCACTCGGCGAGCGAGTCGGCGTGGACGCTGTGGACCTCCTCGTGGAGGTGCCCGGCGCGCTGGAGTTCGCCCAGGATGGCGGGGATGCCGCCGGCCCGGTGGACGTCCTCCATGTGGTACGAGCCGTTGGGGGCGACCTTGCAGACGCAGGGGACGCGGCGCGAGACGGCGTCGATGTGCGGCATGCCGAAGTCGAGCCCGGCCTCCTGGGCGGCGGCCAGCAGGTGCAGGACGGTGTTGGTGGAGCCGCCCATGGCCACGTCGAGGGCCATGGCGTTCTCGAAGGCGGCCCGGGAGGCGACGGAGCGCGGGAGGACGGTGGCGTCGTCCTGCTCGTACCAGCGCTTGGTGATCTCGACGACGGTGCGGCCGGCGGCCTCGTAGAGGTCCTTGCGGGCGGTGTGGGTGGCGAGCGTCGAGCCGTTGCCCGGCAGGGCCAGGCCGAGGGCCTCGACGAGGCAGTTCATGGAGTTGGCGGTGAACATGCCGGAGCAGGAGCCGCAGGTCGGGCAGGCGGCCTCCTCGATGCGGGCCAGGTCCTCGTCGGAGACGCTCTCGGAGACGGCCTCGGACATGGCGCTGATGAGGTCGAGGTTGGTGCGGACGGTGCCGTCGACCAGGGTCGTCTTGCCGGCCTCCATGGGGCCGCCGGAGACGAAGACGGTGGGGATGTTCAGCCGCAGGGCGGCCATCAGCATGCCGGGCGTGATCTTGTCGCAGTTGGAGATGCAGATCAGCGCGTCGGCGCAGTGCGCCTCGGTCATGTACTCGACGGAGTCGGCGATCAGGTCGCGGGAGGGCAGCGAGTAGAGCATGCCGCCGTGGCCCATGGCGATGCCGTCGTCGACGGCGATGGTGTTGAACTCGCGGGGCACGCCGCCCGCCGCCTTGATCGCGTCGGAGACGATCCGGCCGACGGGCTGGAGGTGGGTGTGGCCCGGGACGAATTCGGTGAAGCTGTTCGCCACCGCGATGATCGGCTTGCCGAAGTCCTCGCGCGCTACGCCTGCTGCCCTCAGAAGGGCTCGGGCGCCCGCCATGTTGCGGCCGTGGGTGACGGTACGGGACCTCAGCTCGGGCATTGCGCTGCTCCACTCGTCGTCGCAGTCCTGTCTCCCGAGACTACGCCCGTGATCCGGGATCCGGACGGGGTCTCCGAAATGTGAGACGGGAATGCAGGTCCGCGGCCGTGCTCACTCCCCCGTGAGGTGCCGCTGCACGGCCGGCGCGAGCATGGCGACGACCTGCTCGACGTCCGCCGACGCCAGCGGTTCGATCCTGATGACGTAGCGCAGCAGCGCCGCCCCGACCAGCTGGGACGCGGCCAGCTCCGCCCGCAGCCGGGCGTCCGGGACGTCCAGGCCGTCGGCGATCCGGGCCATCAGCCGGGTGCTGAGCAGGTCGCGGAAGATCGCGGCGGCGGTCTCGTTGGCGATGGCCGAGCGGACGACGGCGAGCAGCGGCGCGCGGCTGACGGGGTTGTCCCACACGCCGAGGAAGAAGCGCGTCAGCCGTTCCCCGACCTCGTCCCGGCCGCCTGCCAGGACGATGTCCGGGGCTTCGAGCACGGGCGCGGCGACCACTTCCACGGCGGCCGCGAAGACCTGTTCCTTGGGTCCGAAGTAGTGGTGGACGAGGGCGGGGTCGACGCCCGCGCCGCGGGCGATGCCGCGGATGGACGCCTTGTCGTAGCCGTGCTCGGCGAACTCGGCGCGGGCCGCGGCGACGATGCGCTCGCGGGCGCCGGGGCCGCCGTCCGCGTCCGCGCGGGCGGGGCGGCCGCGTCTGCGCGGGGCCGGGGTGGCGGGGGTGGCGGTCACGGCCGGGGCACGCCCGTCGGGGAGGCGAGGTGGAGACGGGTGTAGGCGAGGGCCTCGGCGAGGTCTGCCTCGCGCTCGGCCGCGGACATGGCGCGGCGGGTGTTGACCTCGATGACGATGTGGCCGTCGAAGCCGCTGACGGCCAGCCGTTCCAGGAGTTCGGCGCAGGGCTGCTTGCCGCGGCCGGGGACGAGGTGCTCGTCCTTGGCGGAGCCGTTGCCGTCGGCGAGGTGGATGTGGGCCAGGCGGTCGCCCATGCGGTCGATCATCTGGAGGGCGTCGGTCCGCGCGGTCGAGGTGTGGGAGAGGTCGACGGTGAAGTGCCGGTAGTCGTCCTTGGTGACGTCCCAGTCGGGCGCGTAGGCGAGCATCTCGCGGTCGCGGTAGCGCCAGGGGTACATGTTCTCCACGGCGAACCGGACGTCGGTCTCGTCCGCCATGCGCCAGATGCCGCGCACGAAGTCGCGTGCGTAGGACCGCTGCCAGCGGAACGGCGGGTGGACGACGACGGTGCTCGCGCCGAGTTTCTCGGCGGCCGTGCGGGCGCGCTGCAGCTTGACCCAGGGGTCCGTCGACCACACGCGCTGGGTGATCAGCAGACAGGGGGCGTGAACGGCCAGGATGGGCACCTGGTGGTAGTCCGACAGCCGGCGCAGGGCGTCGATGTCCTGGCTGACGGGGTCGGTCCACACCATGACCTCGACGCCGTCGTAGCCGAGGCGGGCGGCGATCTCGAAGGCCGTCGCCGTCGACTCCGGGTAGACCGAAGCCGTGGACAGCGCGACCTTCGCATCCGGAATGCGCACCACTGGCTCTGTCACGAGGGACAGCGTATGCCCGCCCCTCCCGCCGGGGGCAGGTGGTCCGGGCGTGCGGCACGTCACCCGGCGGGCAGGGGCCGGCACCGGGTCATCCGGTGGGCAGGTGGTCCAGGCGGCGCAGGATGACGCCCTCGCGCAGGGCCCAGGGGCAGATGTCCAGTTCGTCCACGCCGTACAGGTCCATGGCCGCCTCCGCGACGAGGGCCCCGGCGAGCAGCTGGGACGCCCGCCCCTCGGACACTCCGGGCAGGGCGGCGCGCTGGGCCGAGGTCATCTCGGCGAGCCGGGGCACCCAGTCCTCCAGGGCCTTCCGGCTGAGGGTGCGCTGGGTGTAGAGGCCTTCGGCGGAGCGGGCGGCGCCGGCGATGCGGGCGAGCTGTTTGAAGGTCTTGGAGGTGGCGACG
This sequence comes from Streptoverticillium reticulum, assembly GCF_047456005.1. NCBI lineage: Bacteria > Bacillati > Actinomycetota > Actinomycetes > Kitasatosporales > Streptomycetaceae > Streptomyces > Streptoverticillium reticulum. Next base: position 3,722,028 of record NZ_CP179755.1, read on the forward strand.
GTGCGGTCCGGCTCGCCGTGCCGGGCGAAGTCGCCGACGGTGCGGGCGATCTCGGTACGGACGTGCCGGCGCAGCGCCCGGACGTCCGCGGGGTCGGAGGGGTCGCCGGGGAGCCAGGCGGTGGTGAGCCGGCCGGCGCCGAGGGGGACGGACGAGGCGACGACGGGGTCCTCGTCCATGCCGTAGGCGACCTCCAGGGAGCCGCCGCCGATGTCGAGGACAAGGAGCTTTCCGGACGACCAGCCGAACCAGCGGCGGGCGGCCAGGAAGGTGAGCCGGGCCTCCTCGTCGCCGGTGAGGACGGGGAGGGTGATGCCGGTCTCGTGGTGGACGCGGGCCAGCACGTCGTCGGCGTTGGGGGCTTCGCGGACGGCGGAGGTGGCGAAGGGGAGGACCTCCTCGACGCCCTTGTCCTCGGCCGCCTCCAGCGCGTCCTTGATCACGGCGATGAGCCGTTCGACCCCGGCATCGCTTATGGCGCCCTCGTCGTCGATCAGCTCCGCCAGGCGCAGTTCGGCCTTGTGGGAGTGGGCGGGCAGGGGGCGCGCACCGGGGTGCGCGTCGACCACCAGCAGATGGACGGTATTGGAACCCACGTCGAGGACACCGAGTCTCATGGCCTGAACGCTACTGCGGGGTCGGGGGCCGCATAGGCTTGAGGGGTGGCAAAGACGAAGAAGGCCGACCCGGACAAAGCGCGGGACAAAGCCGCCAAGAAGCAGGCGAAGCTCGCCGAGAAGGCCGCCAAGGCCCTCAGGGCCTCCGACGAGGTCGGGCTCGACTTTGCCCGGGCATGGGTGGAATTCCCCGATCCCGCCGACGACGAACAGCTCTTCCGCTGCGACCTGACGTGGCTCACGTCGCGCTGGACCTGCATCTTCGGCAGCGGCTGCCACGGCATCAAGGCCGGGCGCGCCGACGACGGCTGCTGCACGCTGGGCGCGCACTTCTCCGACGAGGACGACGAGAAGCGCGTCGCGGGACACGTGGCCCGGCTCACGCCGGACATCTGGCAGTTCCACGAGGTGGGCACCGACTCCGGCTGGACCCAGACGGACGACGACGGTGAGCGGCAGACGCGGCGATGGAAGGGCTCGTGCATCTTCCAGAACCGCCCTGGCTTCGCCGGCGGCGCGGGCTGCTCCCTGCACATCCTGGCCCTCAAGGAGGGCCGCGAGCCGCTGGAGACCAAGCCGGACGTGTGCTGGCAGCTGCCGGTGCGCCGGACGTTCGACTGGATCGACCGGCCGGACGACACGCAGGTGCTCCGCATCACGATCGGCGAGTACGACCGGCGCGGCTGGGGCCCCGGCGGCCACGACCTGCACTGGTGGTGCACGTCGGCGAAGTCCGCGCACGGCGCCGGAGAGCCGGTGTTCGTGTCGTACCGGGCCGAGCTGATGGAGCTGATGGGCAAGGAGGGTTACGCGCGGCTGGTGGAGCTGTGCGAGGAGCGGATGGCAGCGGCGCTGCCGATGGCTCCGCACCCGGCGGATCCGGTGCCCCGCAGCGCCCCGTAAGGGGCGCGGGGAACTGCGCGACAAGCCCCCACCGGCCCGCAGTCGACGCACCACCCCGAGGGGTTCGGGGCGCAGCCCCTGGGGGCACCTCCTGGGGGTACCCCCAGAGGTAGCTGGGGGAGGTAGCTGGGGGAACCTCCACTGCGGGCGCATCGTGGCTGAACGCGCAGTTCCCCGCGCCCCTTTGGGGCGCTAAGGGGCACTGCCCCCTTCGATCGTCACCGTTGAACGCCCCGGCGCGATGGCCACCCTTGCCCGCCAGTGCGCCGCAGGCTCCCTCGTGTGGTCGACCGTCACCGTGACCGTGATCGACTGGCCCGGGCGGAGGACCCCGCCCGGCTGGCTCAGGCGGAGCCAGGGGGCGTTCGCCGACATGGACCAGCTCACCGGTTCTCCGCCGCTTGCGGCGAGCGTGATGAGCGTGGCCCCGCCGCTCGGCTGGGCCTCCACGGTCAGCCGGCCGGGGCCGCGGGCGGCGGTGCGTCCGTCCGGACCGGTCACCGCCACCGAGAGGTCGGAGATCCGGTGGCCGACCGACTCCCGTGCGGACGCCTCCTCGTACGGCTCCTGCCCCTGTTCGTAGGGGTGCCCGCCCAGGCTGTCGGTCTCGGTGGCCGACACGGAGGCCGCCCCCTGCTCCTCCCCCCGGTACGCGGCCCACAGTGCCAGTACGGGCGCGGCGACGACGGTCGCGACGACGGTCGTCGTCACCGCCCCGCTCCGCAGCCGGCTGCGCCGAGCGGCGCGGTCCTTGGGGGCGAGGGGGAAGCCGCCGCGGTCGAAGCGCGGCGTCACGCGCTGGCGCTGCAGGCGCGGGTCGAGGGCGTGCAGCATGGCGGCGCGCGCCGCCGCCCGTGGCGCCTCCAGCACGGGCAGCGTGGCCGAGGAGGCCGCGGTGCCGGGCCACGGCTCCCCGGCGGTGGCGCGCTCGGCGGTGCGGCGGCAGTCGGCGCACTCGTCGACGTGCCGCACGAGTTCGCGCCGCAGGGCCGCGCCGAGCAGGACCTCGGTGCCCTGGGCGAACCGGGAGACGACCGGGCAGCGGCCGGACTCCACGACGGCGAGCGCGGTGCGGGTGCGCTCGACCTCGCAGGCGGCGGTGGAGAGCAGGGTCCGGGCGGCGTCGGGGTCCAGCCGCAGCACGACGGCGACCTCGTGCGGGGCGAGGCCGTGGCGGACGGCGAGTTCGAGCGCCTCGCGCTGCTCGGCCGTGGTGCCGGCGGCCTCGGGCCAGGCGAGCAGGGCGAGTTCGGCCCGGCGCCGGGGGTCGGCGGTGCCGTCGGGGCCGCGGCCGGGGCCCGGCCCGGCGAGCCGGCGCAGGCACTCCCAGCGGGCGAGGGCGTAGAGCCAGGCGCGGTGCAGCTCCTCGGCGGCGGGGGCGCGGTCGGCGCGGCGCTCGGCGAGGGCGAGGACCTCGCCGAGGGCGGCGGTGGCGGCGTCGTGCTCGCACAGGACGGACAGGCAGTAGGTGAACAGGCCGTCCAGGTACGGCTCGTGGCGCGCGGCCGGCTCCTGGGCGGCGGCGCGCCGGCCGTCGCCGGGCAGCGGCCGGCGGGGCGGGCCGTCCGGCGCGGCGGCGCGGTCCGGGGCGACGACCGTGGGCTGGGCCGCGCGCGGCGCACGGCGGGAGGCGCGGAGCGCGCCGGTGGCATGCGTGGGGGGCTCGGGCCTGCTCGTCATCCCGGCGACGGTAGGGCGACCCCGAGGCCTCGTCCGCCTGGCTCACTGAGGATTACGCCGTTCAGGTGAATCGCTCCCTCGAAAGGGGACAGGAACCGTTCATTCCGTCCCGAGTTGCGTAGGTGGCGCACTCGGCGGGAGGACTCCGGCGCGCGGGGCGCGAACCACGGCACAGGCACCGCCGCGTGCCCGGGCGGCTCGCCCTGTGCCCGGGTCGGGGAGCGCCCGCGGCACCGTCTTGTCGGTGCCCACCGCTACGGTGGCTCGCATGGCTGCCCGTACCTCCCGATCGTCCGCCAAGGACCGGCCCTCCTACCGCTGCACCGAGTGCGGCTGGACCACTGCCAAGTGGCTCGGCCGCTGCCCGGAGTGCCAGGCGTGGGGCACGGTCGAGGAGTACGGCGCGCCCGCCGTGCGCACGACGGCGCCCGGCCGCGTCACCTCGGCGGCGCTGCCCATCGCCCAGGTCGACGGCCGGCAGGCCACCGCCCGCGGCACGGGCGTGCCCGAGCTGGACCGGGTGCTGGGCGGCGGGCTCGTCCCCGGCGCGGTGGTGCTGCTCGCCGGCGAGCCCGGCGTCGGCAAGTCGACGCTCCTGCTGGACGTGGCCGCCCGCGCGGCCTCCGAGGAGCACCGCACTCTCTATGTGACGGGCGAGGAGTCGGCGAGCCAGGTGCGGCTGCGCGCCGACCGCATCGGCGCCCTCTCGGAGCACCTGTATCTGGCGGCCGAGACGGATCTGTCCGTGGTGCTCGGGCACCTCGACTCGGTCAAGCCCTCGCTGCTGGTCCTGGACTCGGTGCAGACGGTCGCCTCGCCGGAGATCGACGGCGCCCCGGGCGGCATGGCCCAGGTGCGCGAGGTGGCCGGCGCCCTGATCCGGGCCTCCAAGGAGCGCGGCATGTCGACGCTCCTGGTCGGCCACGTCACCAAGGACGGCGCCATCGCGGGCCCCCGCCTGCTGGAGCACCTGGTCGACGTCGTCCTGCACTTCGAGGGCGACCGGCACGCCCGCCTCCGCCTGGTGCGCGGCGTGAAGAACCGCTACGGGGCGACGGACGAGGTCGGCTGCTTCGAGCTGCACGACGAGGGCATCACGGGCCTGGCCGACCCCTCCGGCCTCTTCCTCACCCGGCGCGCCGAGCCCGTCCCCGGCACCTGCCTCACGGTCACCCTGGAGGGCCGCCGTCCGCTGGTGGCCGAGGTCCAGGCGCTGACGGTGGACTCCCAGATCCCCTCCCCGCGGCGCACCACCTCGGGCCTGGAGACGTCCCGCGTCTCGATGATGCTCGCCGTCCTGGAGCAGCGCGGCCGGATCAGCGCGCTGGGCAAGCGCGACATCTACAGCGCGACGGTCGGCGGCGTGAAGCTCTCCGAGCCCGCGGCCGATCTGGCCGTCGCGCTCGCCCTGGCCAGCGCCGCGAGCGACACCCCGCTGCCGAAGAACCTGGTGGCCATCGGCGAGGTGGGCCTGGCGGGCGAGGTCCGCCGGGTCACGGGCGTCCAGCGGCGGCTGGCCGAGGCGGCCCGGCTGGGCTTCACCCACGCCCTGGTCCCGGCCGACCCGGGGAAGATCCCACCGGGCATGCGGGTCCAGGAGGTGGCGGACATAGGCGATGCGCTCCGGGTGCTGCCGGGGCGTCCGCGCCGGGAGAGCCGCCGGACGGAGCGGCCGGAGGCGGGGGCGCAGGCCCGACCGGACGAGAGCCCCCTTTAATAGGCTGGGCGCCAGTAGACTTTGCCCTGGTCCCGCCCGTACGTACACGGCATCGTTCCGACAGCGGTCCCGTCACGTACGCGACAGCAGGGCGGCCTGCGGCACCGTTGACCTTGCGACCGGAGGAGTGCAGTGGCAGCCAACGACCGGGCATCGGGCCCCGGCAGGGCCGGGGGTGGCTCCGGTTCCGACGGTCTGATGCGCGCTTCGCTGAGCGCCGTCGCGCCCGGCACGGCCTTGCGCGACGGCCTGGAGCGAGTCCTTCGCGGCAACACCGGCGGGCTCATCGTCCTCGGCATGGACAAGACCGTCGAGGCGATGTGCACCGGCGGCTTCGTCCTCGATGTGGAGTTCACCGCCACCCGCCTGCGCGAGCTGTGCAAGCTGGACGGTGCGCTGATCATCGACAAGGACGTCACCAAGATCGTGCGGGCCGGCGTCCAGCTCTATCCGGACGCCTCGATCCCCACCGAGGAGACGGGCACCCGGCACCGCACGGCGCAGCGGGCGTCCATCCAGTCCGGCTTCCCGGTGGTCTCGGTGAGCCAGTCGATGCGGCTGATCGCGCTGTACGTGGGCGGTGAGCGGCGCGTGCTGGAGGAGTCCGGCGCCATCCTCTCCCGCGCCAACCAGGCGCTGGCCACCCTCGAGCGCTACAAGCTCCGCCTCGACGAGGTCGCGGGCACCCTCTCCGCCCTGGAGATCGAGGATCTGGTGACCGTGCGCGACGTCACCGCCGTCTCCCAGCGTCTGGAGATGGTGCGCCGCATCGCCACCGAGATCGCGGAGTACGTGGTCGAGCTGGGCACCGACGGCCGGCTGCTGTCGCTCCAGCTGGACGAGCTGATCGCCGGCGTCGAGCCGGAGCGCGAGCTGGTCGTGCGGGACTACGTGCCCGAGCCGACGGCGAAGCGCACCCGCACGGTCCCCGAGGCGCTCTGCGAGCTGGACTCCCTCACCCACGCCGAGCTGCTCGAACTGCCCATCGTGGCCCGGGCCCTGGGCTACAGCGGCTCCCCCGAGACGCTCGACTCGGCCGTCTCCCCGCGCGGTTACCGGCTGCTGGCCAAGGTGCCCCGGCTGCCCGGCGCCATCATCGAGCGGCTCGTGGACCACTTCGGCGGGCTGCAGAAGCTGCTGGCCGCCAGCGTGGACGACCTGCAGACGGTCGACGGCGTCGGCGAGGCCCGTGCCCGCTCGGTCCGCGAGGGCCTCTCGCGGCTGGCGGAGTCCTCGATCCTGGAGCGCTACGTCTAGCGCCCCGTAAGGGGCGCGGGGCTGACACATGTGCGGCTCCGCCGCGTGGGCGCGACCGGCCACGACGCACCCGCAGCCGACGTTCCCCGGGGCTTCGCCCCGGACTCCGAGGTCGTGCTCCGACTACGGGCCGGCAGTGGCTGATCGCGCAGTTCCCCGCGCCCCTTACGGGGCGCTGTCGAGGTCGTACGTAGAGGCCATACGCAGATGTGCGTATGCGAAAGGGCGCGCCCTCGCGCCCTTTCGTCATTGCTCCAGCTTGAAATCCACCTTCTCGGTGACACCCGCGACCTTGACCTCCACCCGGTAGGTGCCGGGCCCGGCGGTCTGGCTGCCGGAGGGGGTCGCGCACTGCGGAACGCTGCGCTTGCGGTCCCACTCCAGCGTGCGCTTGGTCTCGCCCGAGCCCGGGAGCTCGACGAACAGCGAGGAGGTGCCGCGCGGGCAGTCGTCGGAGGCCCAGACATGGTCGTCGCCGACGGTGTTGGTGATCTTCAGCTGGGCGGCGGCCGCACCGAAGTCCACCTTGCAGGCGCTGCCCCCGGTGTTCTCCACCACGACCTCGAACTTCGGCTTCTCGCCCGGACCGTAGGAGTCCTTGACGCTGCGCACGGCCAGCTTGACCGAACCGGGGGCGCAGTCCGGCAGCTTCGACGCGGACAGCACGGCCTTGCCGTCCGTGCTCACCGCCAGGCCCGGCCCGCCGCCGAAGCCGCCCGCGACGACACCACCGCCGCCACCGCCACGGCCCGCGGCACCGCCGCTGCCGCCTCCGGTGTCACCGCCGCCACCCGAATCACCGCGCCCGCCCGGCCGTTGGCTGTAGTGCGGCCCCGACGGGGTGGGCCCGGGGGTGATGGTGGTCTCGGCGGGCCCGCCCTTGCCGTCGGAGGAGCCGTCGGAGGAGTCCTTGGACCCGCCGCCGCCCCCGAAGGAGAACAGCCAGAACGCCAGCAGGGCGAGAAGGGCGAGCACGCCCAGCGCAACTCCCCTCCGCCGCCAATAGATGGAGGAGGGAAGCGGCCCGATCGGATTGCGCAGTGATCCCACGCGAAAACTCTACGAGAGATCGGGCGGGGCACCAGCCAGTACCCGCCGTAGGAGTGCCTGCTTTTCTCATCATCTGCCCGGTAACAGAGGGCTGTTGCCGGTGACGGTCAGTGACGCTTCGTCATATCCCACTCGGCCTTGTGGCCGAAACGCTTCGCGTTGTCGATCAAACGCAGCCAGTCCGGCCGCAGTTCCCAGAGGTCGGTGCGCTCTATCGCCTGCCGCAGCCGCTCCGTCTGCTCGACGTAGGGGTAGCGGGCGCGGTACGCGTCCCACGCGGCGGCGCGCTCCTCGCCCTCCAGGCGGCGGCAGGTGCCGCGCCCCTGAAGGCCGGTCAGGGCGGACCACTCCTGTCCGTCGCGCTGGGCGGTGAAGGCGACGCGGCCCTCCCCGCCGGACAGGGCACGGCCGTGCCGGGTCGTGACGGAGGTGACGAAGACGAGAGCGGGCCCGACGGGGCCGGCCGCGACGGCGTAGAGGACGGCGCAGGCCTGCGGCCCGTCCTCGTCGGCGTACGCCAGGGTCATGGTCGTGTGCGCGTCCAGGGCGGCCCGGATGTCGGGCGGCAGCGACGGGCCGGGGGTGTGCGGCGTCATGATCCCATTCCATCACCGCGTCCCCTCGGGCCTGTCCGACGAGCCGGTGCGGGTCAGTTCCGGTGGCAGAGGAACTTCCGGGCTCCCCCGGCCGATCCCGCCTCCACGATCGAGCTCGGGCACCCCTCGGGGCAGACGGGCGGTGCGGCCGCGGAGTTCAGGAACCGCTCCGGCGGGTGCCGACAGGTCGAGCAGTACCAGCCCGGCGCAAGTCCGGGGACGGGTGTGACGTCCCACCACAGCGGGTTCGCGCACACCCTGCAGCAGACCACGGGCGGGGCGTCACGGCCGGTTTCCATGCCGCCCATCGTCGCCGAACGCGCTTTCCGCACGCACGGGTTGACGAGGACGATCACCCGAACGGGAAGGCCCGCCGCCCCCGCGCGTTTCGCCCGCACGCCCACCCGTGCCAGGATCGGGAACGCCATGACTGCCATGCCCGAAACCCCCGCCGCCGTCCCGTCCCTGCTGCACGCGCCCGTCATCGACTGGTTCGACGAGCACGCCCGCGACCTGCCGTGGCGCCGCCCGGAGGCCGGTGCGTGGGGCGTGATGGTGAGCGAGTTCATGCTCCAGCAGACACCGGTCAGCCGTGTGCTGCCGGTGTACGAGGAGTGGCTGGCCCGCTGGCCGCGGCCCGCGGCGCTGGCCGCCGAGCCGCCGGGCGAGGCGGTGCGCGCCTGGGGCCGCCTCGGCTATCCGCGGCGCGCGCTGCGGCTGCACGCCGCCGCCTCGGCCATAGCGGAGCAGCACGGCGGCGAGGTGCCGAGCGACCACGCGCAGCTGCTGGCGCTGCCGGGGGTCGGCGAGTACACGGCCGCGGCGGTCGCGTCGTTCGCGTACGGGCAGCGGCACGCGGTGCTGGACACCAACGTCCGCCGGGTCTTCGCGCGCGCCGTGAGCGGGGCCCAGTACCCGCCGAACGCCACGACGGCCGCCGAGCGCAGGCTGGCCCGCGCCCTGCTGCCGGACGAGGAGCCGGTGGCCGCGCGCTGGGCCGCGGCGACCATGGAGCTGGGCGCGCTGGTGTGCACGGCGCGCACGCCCGCGTGCATGCGCTGCCCGATCGCGGACCGCTGTGCGTGGCGGGCGGCGGGCTCCCCGGCCCACGACGGCCCGCCGCGCCGCGGCCAGACGTACGCCGGTACGGACCGGCAGGTGCGCGGCAAGCTCCTGGCCGTGCTGCGGGAGGCGGTCGCGCCCGTGCCGCAGCGGGCGCTGGACGCGGTGTGGGACGAGCCGGTGCAGCGCGCCCGGGCGCTGGACGGGCTGGTGTCCGACGGCCTGGTGGAGCCGCTGCCGGACGGCACGTACCGGCTGCCGCTGACCTGACGGGAGTTCCGCGGGCGGTACGCCGGGACCGTTACGGAAGCCCGCCCGGGAACACAGCACGGAATGGGACAGAGCCGCTGTTTCCGCGTTCTTTCCCGCCCCACGGGTCCCGCTGTTACACAACCTATGGATAGCTGTGCTCCAGCCGACGGGCTCTCGCACATCACGCCGCAACAGCGTCTCCGTAGCGTCCTTCTCGTGCTGGAGGACCACCAGCGAGGCACGGGGACTGCAAGCGGAATGGAGGCTGCGAGTATGGCCAGCAGCGGCAAGGTTCTGGACTTCGAAGAGTACGTGCGCAACCGTCAGGACGCTCTCCTGCGCAGCGCCCGCCGCCTCGTCCCGGACCCCATCGACGCGCAGGACCTGCTCCAGACCGCCCTCGTCCGCACCTACGGCCGCTGGGAAGGCATAGCGGACAAGTCGCTGGCCGACGCCTACCTGCGCCGTGTCATGATCAACACTCGTACGGAGTGGTGGCGCGCCCGCAAGCTCGACGAGGTGCCCACCGAGCAGCTCCCCGACGCCAGCGTCGAGGACGGCACCGAGCAGCACGCCGACCGCGCCCTGCTGATGGACGTCCTCGGAGTCCTGGCGCCCAAGCAGCGCAGCGTGGTCGTGCTGCGACACTGGGAGCAGATGAGCACCGAGGAGACCGCGGAGGCGCTCGGCATGTCGACCGGCACGGTCAAGAGCACGCTGCACCGGGCCCTGGCCCGGCTGCGCCAGGAGCTGGAGGCCCGGGACCTCGACTTCCACGCCCTGGAGCGCAACGAGCGGGGGCAGGAACGGTGCGCGGCCTGAAAAAGGCGGCTGAGAACAAGCCGGCGCTGATCACCGGTGGCGCGGTCGCCGCAATGGCCGCGGCCGCCGGTCTTCTGCTGGCCGGATGCAGTGGCAGCAGCGAGGGTGTGCGCAAGGAGGGCCCCGCGCAGACCCAGTCCGCCGCCAAGGCGACACGGGTCCCCTCGGCGTCGGCCGCTCCCGTCCAGGAGAAGGTCGACGCCGTCAAGCTGATCAAGAACGACCCCAAGGTCAGCGATCAGATCAAGAAGAACCTCAAGCCGTGCACGAAGGACCAGTACCCGGTCGACGTGACCTACGGCAATCTCACCGGCGGCCCCCGGCCCGACGTTGTCGTCAACATCCTGACCTGCGGTGATTCGTTCGGCGTGGGGTCGTATGTGTACCGTGCGAAGGACGAGTCCGGCGACGCCTACGAGAACGTCTTCACCGCCGAGCAGTCGCCCGTCTATGCCGACATAGACCGCAAGGACCTCCAGGTCACCAGACAGGTCTACGCGCCGGGCGACGCGGTGTGCTGTCCTTCGGGGCAGGATGTGCTGACGTACCAGTGGGCGAACGACGAATTCAAGGAAACCGGCCGGACGCACACCGACTACAGCAAGGTGGGCAACACCGGCAAGGTGCCGAGTACGGGAACGGAGGGCTGAGAGCGGCGTGGCCGATACGCATGTGCTCTTCGTCGAGGACGACGACGTCATCCGCGAGGCGACGCAGCTCGCGCTGGAGCGCGACGGCTTCATGGTGACCGCGGTGCCGGACGGGCTGACGGGCCTGGAGCGCTTCCGCGCCCAGCGGCCCGACATCGCCCTGCTCGACGTGATGGTGCCGGGTCTGGACGGGGTCAGCCTGTGCCGCCGGATCCGCGACGAGTCCACCGTCCCCGTGATCATGCTGTCGGCGCGGGCGGACTCCATCGACGTCGTCCTCGGTCTGGAGGCCGGCGCCGACGACTACGTGACCAAGCCCTTCGACGGCGCCGTGCTCGTCGCCCGCATCCGCGCCGTGCTGCGCCGCTTCGGCCACGCCAGCGGCAACGGCACGGGCACGGCGGACGGCGCCCCCGAGGCCATCGACGGCGGCGTACTGCGCTTCGGCGACCTCGAGGTCGACACGGACGGCATGGAGGTCCGCAAGGCCGGCGACCCCGTCGCCCTCACCCCGACCGAGATGCGGCTGCTGCTGGAGTTCTCGGCCGCCCCGGGCACCGTCCTCTCCCGCGACCGGCTCCTGGAGCGCGTGTGGGACTACGGCTGGGGCGGTGACACCCGGGTCGTGGACGTCCACGTCCAGCGGCTCCGCGGCAAGATCGGCCAGGACCGGATCGAGACGGTCCGCGGCTTCGGCTACAAGCTCAGAGGCTGAGCGTCCGGTGGTCCCGTGGTGAAGCTAGCCCTCCGCAGTGGCCTGCGCTGGAAGGTCAGCCTGGCCATCGCGGCCGTGGGCGCGCTCGTCGCCGTCGCGCTGAGCCTCGTGGTGCACAACGCGGCACGCGTCTCCATGCTCAACAGCGCGCGCGACGTCATGGACTCCCGGGTGCAGATCGCCCAGCGCTTCTACGAGTCCTCGGGCGGCAAGCTGATGCTCCGCGCCAAGCTGGACGACCCCGCCCTGCCCAAGCCCCTGCGGGAGGCCGCCGACCTGGGCCAGCGAGCCACGTACCTGCAGGACAGCGGCAGCGGCGCCCCCGAGGTGTGGGCCTCGGTGCCGCTGCGCAACGGCAAGATCCTCTCCATCCACAACCGCTTCGACGACCGCTTCGACATCCTCGACGACCTCGACCGGGCCCTGATCATCGGCTCGGTCTCCGTCGTGCTCGGCGGCACCGCGCTCGGCATCCTCATCGGCGGCCAGCTCTCGCGCCGGCTGCGCAAGGCCTCCGTCGCCGCCCGCAGGCTCGCCGAGGGCGAGACCGACGTGCGGGTCCGCGACGCCATCGGCGGCCGGGTGCGCGACGAGACCGACGACCTGGCCCGCGCCGTCGACGGCATGGCCGAGGCGCTGCGCAGCCGGCTGGAGGCCGAGCGGCGCGTCACCGCCGACATCGCCCACGAGCTGCGCACCCCCGTCACCGGCCTGCTCACCGCCGCCGAACTACTGCCCCCGGGCCGCCCCACCGAGCTGGTCCGGGACCGGGCGCAGGCCATGCGCACCCTGGTCGAGGACGTCCTGGAGGTCGCCCGGCTGGACGGCTTCGCCGAGCGGGCCGAGATGCAGGACATCGAGCTGGGCGAGTTCGTGCTGCGCCGGGTGCGGGCGTTCCTGCCGGAGGCCCGGGTGCGGGTGCTGCGCGAGGCCTACGTCTCCACGGACCCGCGCCGCCTGGAGCGCATCCTCGGCAATCTGCTGGCCAACGCGGCCAAGCACGGCAAGACCCCCGTGGAGGTCACGGTCGAGGGCCGGGTCGTCCGGGTCCGCGACCACGGCTCCGGCTTCCCCGAGGAGCTGCTGAAGGAGGGCCCGAGCCGCTTCCGCACCGGCAGCGCGGACCGCGCCGGCAAGGGCCACGGCCTGGGCCTGACCATCGCCGCGGGCCAGGCCCGCGTCCTGGGCGCCCGCCTGACCTTCCGCAACGCGGACCCGACCGGGCCGGGCGGCGGGGGCGCGATCGCGGTGCTCTGGCTCCCGGAGTCGTCCCCGACGGACACGAGCACGTTCCCGATCATCCAGGTGCCGGACTGACTGCGCCTGACTGACTAAAGCTCCGCCCCGTGATCCCGCAGAAAGCGACCCGGTTCCACGGCGGAGCCGTAATCCGCCGTCGTACGGATCTCGAAGTGCAGATGCGGCCCGGTCGAGTTCCCGGTGGAGCCGGACAGACCGATCTCCTGGCCGGTCACCACGGTCTGCCCGACGCTCACCTCGACCGCCGACAGGTGGGCGTACTGCGAGTACGTGCCGTCACCGTGCCTGACGACGATGGCGTTGCCGTACGCGGGCCCGTCGCCGCCGCCGTTCGGGCCGGCCTTGACGACCGTGCCGCCGTGCACGGCCTTCACCCGGGTGCCGGTGGGGACCACGAGGTCCTGGCCGCTGTGCTTGTTGGCCCAGTGGCTGCCGTCGATGCCGAAGGGCTGGCCGATGGCGTACCCGTCGACCGGAGCGACCCACGCCTCGATCCGGCGGCGCTCCTCCGCGGCGCGGCCGGCCCGCTCGGTCTCGGCGGCCCGCTTCTCCTTCTCCGCGGCCCGCAGCTGCGTGGCGGCCTGCGCCTGCAGGGCGTCGCCGACGGCGGCCGCGGCCGCGTACGCCGGAATCTCGTTCGGCTCCGACTCCGCCGCCAGCGCCGCGCCCGGTCCGCAGGCCAGCGACGCCCCCAGCCCGGCGGCCAGCACGACGGCTGCACGGGTGCGGACGGACGTGCTGACGTTGCAGAAAACGGTGCGCTTCGGCATACGGACAAGGCCTCCAAGGATCCCGGACATGAACAAGCCCCGGCCACAGGCCGGGGGCGGTCTCCCTTGGTAGCGCGTTTCCGCATGCCGGACCAAAGCGGGCACCTCCTAAGGAGGGCCGTAACAGCAGTACCGGGAACTCGGCGCACGGCAGGCCGCTGCAGCCGTCCCCTCCTGCTATCCCGCCTAGTACCGGGGGATCGGGCTGTGCGGCTTGTCACGGCCTGCAGGCGGTGACGGGGGCAGGTGACGGGGCAAAAGAGAGCGGCCCCGGAACCGCTTTCACGGTTCCGGGGCCGCTCACCCGGTACAGCAGGCGCCTATGGCGCCGTCACGCGTCCTTGGACAGGTTGGGCCCGGCGCCGCCACCCGTCGCCGACTCCACCGGCGGGGTGTCGGGAAGCGCGGACTTCTCCTCGCCACGGAAGGTGAACTTCTTCTCCTCGCCTTCGCCCTCGGTGCCGACGACGACGATGTGGCCCGGGCGCAGCTCCCCGAAGAGGATCTTCTCGGAGAGGATGTCCTCGATCTCGCGCTGGATGGTGCGGCGCAGCGGCCGGGCACCCAGGATCGGGTCGTAGCCCTTCTTCGCGAGCAGCTGCTTGGCGTCCCCGCTGAGCTCGATGCCCATGTCGCGGTCCTTGAGGCGCTCGTCCACCTTGGCGATCATCAGGTCGACGATCTGGATGATGTCTTCCTGGCTGAGCTGGTGGAAGACCACCGTGTCGTCGACACGGTTGAGGAACTCCGGCCGGAAGTGCTGCTTGAGCTCCTCGTTGACCTTCGCCTTCATCCGCTCGTACCCGGTCTTGACGTCGCCCTGGGCGGCGAAGCCCAGGTTGAAGCCCTTGGAGATGTCCCGGGTGCCGAGGTTGGTGGTCATGATGATGACCGTGTTCTTGAAATCGACCACGCGGCCCTGGGAATCGGTCAGGCGACCGTCCTCCAGGATCTGCAGCAGCGAATTGAAGATGTCCGGGTGGGCCTTCTCGACCTCGTCGAAGAGGACGACGGAGAACGGCTTGCGGCGCACCTTCTCGGTGAGCTGGCCGCCCTCTTCGTAACCCACGTATCCGGGCGGGGAACCGAAGAGCCGCGAGACGGTGTGCTTCTCGCTGAACTCCGACATGTCGAGGGAGATCAGGGCGTCCTCGTCGCCGAAGAGGAATTCGGCGAGCGTCTTGGACAGCTCCGTCTTACCGACACCCGAGGGGCCGGCGAAGATGAACGATCCGCCGGGGCGCTTCGGGTCCTTGAGGCCCGCACGCGTGCGCCGGATGGCCTGGGAGAGCGCCTTGATGGCGTCCTTCTGGCCGATGACGCGCTTGTGCAGCTCGTCCTCCATGCGCAGCAGGCGGGAGGACTCCTCCTCGGTGAGCTTGAAGACCGGGATGCCCGTGGCGGTGGCCAGGACCTCGGCGATCAGCTCGCCGTCGACCTCGGCGACGACGTCCATGTCGCCGGCCTTCCACTCCTTCTCCCGCTTGGCCTTGGCGGCCAGCAGCTGCTTCTCCTTGTCGCGGAGGGAAGCGGCCTTCTCGAAGTCCTGCGAGTCGATCGCGGACTCCTTCTCGCGGCGCACGTCGGCGATCTTCTCGTCGAACTCGCGGAGGTCCGGCGGAGCGGTCATCCGGCGGATGCGCATCCGGGATCCGGCCTCGTCGATCAGGTCGATCGCCTTGTCCGGCAGGAAGCGGTCCGAGATGTAGCGGTCGGCCAGGGTGGCGGCCTGGACCAGGGCCTCGTCCGTGATGGAAACCCGGTGATGGGCCTCGTAGCGGTCGCGCAGGCCCTTGAGGATCTCGATCGTGTGCGGCAGCGACGGCTCGGCGACCTGGATGGGCTGGAAGCGGCGCTCGAGGGCGGCGTCCTTCTCCAGGTGCTTGCGGTACTCGTCGAGCGTGGTGGCGCCGATCGTCTGCAGCTCGCCCCGCGCCAGCATAGGCTTGAGGATCGAGGCCGCGTCGATCGCGCCCTCGGCGGCGCCCGCACCCACCAGGGTGTGGAGCTCGTCGATGAACAGGATGATGTCGCCGCGGGTGCGGATCTCCTTGAGGACCTTCTTCAGGCGCTCCTCGAAGTCACCGCGGTAGCGGGAGCCCGCGACGAGGGCACCGAGGTCGAGGGTGTAGAGGTGCTTGTCCTTGAGGGTCTCGGGCACCTCGCCCTTGACGATGGCCTGGGCCAGTCCCTCGACGACGGCGGTCTTGCCGACGCCGGGCTCGCCGATGAGGACCGGGTTGTTCTTGGTGCGGCGGGACAGCACCTGCATGACCCGCTCGATCTCCTTCTCGCGCCCGATGACCGGGTCGAGCTTGGACTCGCGGGCGGCCTGCGTCAGGTTGCGGCCGAACTGGTCCAGGACGAGCGAGGTCGAGGGCGTGCCCTCGGCCGGGCCGCCGGCGGTGGCCGCCTCCTTGCCCTGGTAGCCGGAGAGCAGCTGGATGACCTGCTGCCGCACCCGGTTCAGATCGGCACCCAGCTTGACCAGGACCTGGGCGGCGACGCCCTCGCCCTCGCGGATCAGGCCGAGCAGGATGTGCTCCGTGCCGATGTAGTTGTGGCCGAGCTGGAGGGCCTCGCGGAGCGACAGCTCCAGGACCTTCTTGGCACGGGGGGTGAAGGGGATGTGGCCGGACGGGGCCTGCTGGCCCTGGCCGATGATCTCCTCCACCTGCTGGCGGACCGCCTCGAGCGAAATCCCGAGGCTCTCCAGGGCCTTAGCGGCGACACCCTCACCCTCGTGGATCAGGCCCAGGAGGATGTGCTCGGTGCCGATGTAGTTGTGGTTGAGCATCCGGGCTTCTTCCTGAGCCAGGACGACAACCCGCCGCGCGCGGTCGGTGAACCTCTCGAACATCGTTAATCGCTCCTCAGAGCGGTCAGGCAGTTAGGGGTCGGTCCCCTCCCTGTCCTTCCGCATGCTAGTCCCGCTGGGCGGGACAGCTCATTCCAACTGCCGACACCCGTCCTTGGCCTCCTGCCCCGAACAGCCGACATCTGCTCCAACCCGATGTTGGGAGACGATGTTCCCGCAGGCCAGGCATATACGCCCACCACCACTACGCCCATGGCGAACGCCCGCTTGGCCCGACACGCCCGCCCCGGACCCGCGCACCACCCCGGTGATACGCCGAGCGCGCTGCTATACCGCCTCTCCCCACGGGGAATGTCCTACCCGAGGGCACGGACACTCCATGCGGCGCGGGCACCGGCCCTCCGCTACGGGCGAACACCCTCGCGCCACCGGGAGCGCCTGTGCGCCCCGCATTCCTTACACACAGCGTGCCCAACTCCCCACTCTGCGTAACTTCTTGGGGCTTTCACAGTTGCACCGTTCATGACGGCGGCCCCTTCGCACCTCCATGGTCCCGCGCCGGTTTCCCGGCGCCGGTGGTACGAGCAGGACCTCGGCTGGCCGGTCGCGGACGGGCCGCCCGTGGAGCTGCTCACCGGGGTGCGGTTCGACGCCCTGGGGCTGCCCGTGGACGCCGGTCTCGCGGTGCTGCAGCGGCTGCCGCCGGCCGGTCCCGTCGCCTTCGACCCGCGGGCCCGGAGGGTCTGGTTCCTGACCGCGGCGGGCAGTGCCGACGAGCTGCCGGGGCTGATCGAATGGCTGGAATGGGGCGGGGTCGCCCTGGATCTGACCGCACAGGGGTCCGGCGGCCGGATCACCGCTCCCGCGCCGGCGGGCAGGGGTCACGGCGTCCCGGGGGGCGGCCCCGGAGCCTCACAGGAGGCCGTCTGGCTGCGGCCTCCCCGGCCGGGGTGCGAGGTCGAGCCGACGCTGCCGGCAACCGGCCTCGGGGGCGAAGGTGCCGCCCCCGGTCTCGTACGGCTCGTGAGCGCGGCGGCCACGGAGTGCCACCGGGCCCGGCTGCTGCGCGCCGGTGCGGCACGCAGGCGTCAGCCGCCGGGAGATCGGCAGGATCAGCCGTTGGCCTTCTCGTACGCCTCACGGATGTCGGCGGGGACCCGGCCGCGGTCGTTGACGTTGTAGCCGTTCTCCTTGGCCCACGCGCGGATCTTCGCGGTGTCCGGGCTGCCGACGGACGCGGCGCGGACCTTCCCGCGAGCACCCGCGGAGCGGCCACCGGTACGGCGTCCCGCCTTCACGAAGTCCTCGAGTGCACCGCGCAGCTTGTCCGCGTTGGCGGTGTTGAGGTCGATCTCGTAGGTCTTGCCGTCCAGGGCGAACGTCACGGTCTCGTCCGCCTCGCCGCCGTCGAGGTCATCGACAAGAAGGACCTGAACCTTCTGCGCCACGGGGATTCCTTTCATCAGCGGAAAAGGGATTACGAAGGAATAGCAAACCGCCTTTCCCGGAAAAACACAAACCCCCGGGGAAGGTTCAGCCCGCCTTCCCGGTGGGAACGATGCCTTCCGGGCCCGCACGATAGGGGCGCGATTCGGACATAGGGACCGCGCTTCACAGATGCAGAAGCATCCGGCTGTTGCCAAGGGTGTTCGGCTTCACTCGTTCGAGACCCAGGAACTCGGCAACGCCCTCGTCATAGGAACGCAGCAGCTCGCTGTAGACATCCCCGTCCACCGGGGTCTCACCGATCTCGACGAAGCCGTGCTTCGTGAAGAAGTCGACTTCGAAGGTGAGGCAGAAAATGCGCCGCACGCCGAGCCAGCGGGCGGTCCGCAACAGCTTGTCCAGTACCTGGTGCCCGACTCCCGCACCCCGGACGTCCGGGTCGACGGCGAGAGTGCGGACCTCGGCGAGGTCTTCCCACATCACATGCAGTGCACCGCACCCGATGACAGTACCGTCCTCGTCGCGCTCGGCGACCCAGAACTCCTGGATGTCCTCGTAAAGCGTCACCGTGGCTTTGTCGAGGAGGATGCGGTCGCGGGCGTAGGTGTTGATGAGCTCGCGCACCGCGGGCACATCGCTGGTCCGGGCCCGACGGACGGTGACGGCATTTGATAGAGCAGCCTTGACAGATGCAGTGGACACAGCCGGACGCTATCGTCCCGGCGTGCCGGGGGTCTCGCCGGGCCCGTCGAGTTGGACGACCCGGATCGCATCGCGCAGGGCCTCGCGTTGTTCGGCCGACATCATGCCGAAGAAGGCGACGAGGGCGGCCGCCGGGTTGTCGCTGACCGACCAGGCTTCGTTCATCAGTGCGGCCGAGTACGCCGCCCGGTTCGAGACCGCCTCATATCGATAGGCCCGGCCTTCGGCTTCCCGCCGCAGCCAGCCCTTCTGATACAGGTTGTCCATTACGGTCATCACGGTCGTGTAGGCGATGGACCGTTCCTGCTGAAGGTCCTCGAGGACTTCCCGAACAGTGACCGGCCGGTTCCACTCCCACACGCGCGTCATCACGGCGTCTTCCAGTTCACCCAGGCGTCGAACCACACGCGAATAATAGTGGGAGATGTCTCGAATGCCGGTTTATCGCGGCAGCAAAAAGGGCGTACGTTCCGGGAAATTCCCTCCCGGAACGTACGCCCTGTGCAGAGCGGGGGCCGTGCGGGCCGGGACCTTCAGGCCCCGGAGCCCTCGGCCGGCTGCCGTGCGGCCTCGGCGCGGGCGAACGCGGCGTCGACGGCAGCGTCCTCCTTGGCCTTGTTCGCACCGCCCTGGCTCTTGACGATCGTCACGATCAGCGCGATGAAAGCCACCGCCATCACCACGGGCGGGACCAGCGCGGCGACATAGTCCATGGCCGTCGGCTCCTTCTGATGGGTCTGGAATGCTGCGGTTGCTGAGCGACCCGTCCAGATTACGCGTACGGCCGCGGCGATCTCCGCTAGGGCCTGTCAGGCGGGCCGCGCCGTCAGGCCCGTCGGCGGAGGGGTGGGCTTGCGGCGCGGCGGGAACACCTCGCCGGGGGTCGGAATGGGGCGGTCGGGGCGGGGCGGGCTGGGCGGCGCCGCGGGTTTCTCCGCAGGCCTTTCCGGCGCGGCGGGCCGGGCGCCCGGCTTGGGCCCGTCCGCCTCCTGCGGCGCCGTCCGCCCTCCCGGCAGGGCCAGCAGCCGGGTACGCCGAGCCACCGGCGCGCCGTCCGTGCGCGAGGCCGGCACGGCGGCCTGCGTCAGGCGTTCGCAGCGCTGCAGCAGCGCCGCGCGGCGGCCCGCCTCGGCCCTGCCGGACGTGGCCGCGCAGAGCGTGCGCAGTGCGGCCACGTCCTCCGCGCCGGGCCGGCAGCCCGCCGCCAGGGCGTCCTGGAGGCGCTCCAGATAGCCGGGCGCGGCCCCGGGCAGAGCGGAACGGTAGCGGGCGAGGTCGGCGAGGAGGAAGGCGCGCAGCCTGTCGCCCTCGTGGGCCGCCTCGTCCACGGCTTCGGCGAGCCGGAGGCAGTCCCGCACCTCCTCGGCCCGCGCGGGGCCGGGGTGCCGGAGGACGGAGTGGGGCCGGAGTGCGATGGCGAGGGCACGACGCAGAATGCGCAGCTCGTCCGCGCTGAACGCCATGCCGCCGCGGGATCCATAAGGCGTGGGCATGGGCCGACTTTAAGTGCTAAACGGACAATTTTGGCATATTCCGTCATTTCGGCGTGGCATGCGCCGGAACCCGGCCGGCGCCGGGTTCCCCCGCAAATATCCCGGGCGCGAATGCCGCCGAATACCCTCGAATGCCGGGCAGTGTCCGGAACGTTCCCCGAGTGGATCCGGATCGGCTCCGGATCCGCTCCGGATCGGATTAGGTGCGCGAGACGTTGCGCTCGTAGACCAGGCGCAGACCGATCAGCGTGAGCCACGGTTCGTGCTCGTCGATCACCGACGCCTCGCCCAGCACCATCGGTGCGAGTCCGCCCGTCGCGATGACCGTCACGTCGTCCGGGTCGTCGGCCAGTTCCCGCGCCATCCGGTTCACGACCCCGTCGACCTGGCCCGTGAAGCCGTAGAGGATGCCCGACTGCATGGCCTCGACGGTGTTCTTGCCGATGACGCTGCGCGGCCGGGCCAGCTCGATCTTGCGCAGCTGGGCGCCCCGGACGCCCAGCGCCTCCACCGAGATCTCGATGCCCGGGGCGATCACGCCGCCGACGTACTCCCCGCGCGCGCTCACCGCGTCGAACGTGGTGGCCGTCCCGAAGTCGACGACCACGCACGGCCCGCCGTAGAGCTCGACGGCGGCGACCGCGTTGATGATGCGGTCGGCGCCGACCTCCTTGGGGTTGTCCATCAGGATCGGCACCCCCGTCTTCACGCCCGGCTCGACGAGGATCGCCGGCACGTCGCCGTAGTAGCGGCGGGTCACCTCGCGCAGCTCGTGCAGGACGGACGGGACGGTCGAGCAGATGGCGATGCCCTCGACGCCCTCGCCCAGTTCGTCGCCGAGCAGCGGGTGCCTGCCCATCAGTCCCTGGATGAGCACGGCCAGTTCGTCGGCCGTGCGGCGGGCGTCCGTGGAGATGCGCCAGTGCTCCACGATGTCCTCGCCGTCGAACAGGCCGAGGACGGTGTGGGTGTTGCCGACGTCGATGGTGAGCAGCATCAGACGGCTTCTTCCCGGAGGTCCAGCCCGATGTCGAGGATCGGGGAGGAGTGGGTGAGCGCCCCGACGGCGAGGAAGTCGACGCCCGCCTCGGCGTAGGCGCGGGCGGTGTCGAGGGTGAGCCGCCCGGAGGACTCCAGGAGGGCGCGCCCTGCGACGAGTTCGACGGCCTCGCGGGTCTGCTCGGGGGTGAAGTTGTCCAGCAGGATCAGCTCCGCGCCCTCGGCGAGGATCGGCGGGATCTGGTCGATCCGGTCCACCTCGACCTCGATCGCCACGTCCGGGAACTGCTCCCGCACGGCCTTGAACGCCTCCGCGACGCCGCCCGCGGCGATGACGTGGTTGTCCTTGATGAGTGCGGCGTCCGACAGCGACATGCGGTGGTTGACGCCACCGCCGCACCGCACCGCGTACTTCTCCAGGGCGCGCAGTCCGACCGTGGTCTTGCGGGTGTCGCGGACGGCGGCCTTGGTGCCCTCCAGCACGTCGGTCCATGCGCTCGTGGCGGTGGCGATACCCGACAGGTGGCACAGGATGTTGAGCGCGCTGCGCTCGCCGGTCAGCAGGTCGCGCGTGTGCGTCCGGACGGTCAGAAGTTTCTCGCCGGCCACCACCCGGTCGCCGTCCTCGACGTGCCGCTCGACCTCGAACTCCTCGGTGCACACGACGGACAGGATCGCCTCGGCGATGCGCAGCCCGGCGACGGTGCCCGCCTCCCGGGCGGTGAAGTCCGCGGTGGCGACGGCGTCGTGGGGAATGGTGGCGAAGGTGGTGATGTCCTTGCCGCCGTCCAGGTCCTCGTCGATGGCGAGATGGGCGATGTCCTCGATCTGCAGCGGGTCCAGTCCTGCGGCGGCCAGGAGCGCGGAGAGATCGGGGTCGAGGCCGCACTCCATGGCCTCGGCGTCCGCCTCGCCGCACGCGCAGCCGGCGCCGCAGCCGGCCGCCTCCTCACCGATCTGGTGCAGCGGAAGTTCCTCGGGGGTGCCGGACATGGTGCTCACGTGCTTCTCCTCGGTGGCAGCGGTGGCAGCGGAGGTTACGGGCGGAAAGGCGGCCGTCCCGGTGGTGTAGACCGCGAGGGTGCGGTCGGGGCCGAGCGTCACCAGCAGGTGGCGGCGCCAGGCGGGGTCGTCGCGGTCGGGACGGTCCTCGCGCCAGTGGCAGCCGCGGGTCTCCTCCCGGCGGAGCGCGGCGGCGACCAGGACGCGGGCGACGAGCAGGAGGTTGGTGGCCTCCCAGCTCTCGGTGCCGGCGGCTTCCGGAGGGGCCGCGCATTCGGCGTGGAGCCGCTCCAGCTGCTCCGCCGCCGTGCTCAGGCTTTCTGCGGAGCGCAGGACGCCCGCGCCGGCGGTCATGATGCGCTGGACGGCCCGACGGGCCTCGGGGGCGACGAGGCACGACGCCGTAACGGCCTCGTCCGCCGGCTCCCTGCCCGCCGCGGCGACGGCGGACGTGCCGATGTCCGAGGCGATCCGCTCGGCGAACACCAGCCCTTCCAGCAGGGAGTTGGACGCCAGCCGGTTCGCACCGTGCACTCCGGTGCACGCCACCTCGCCGCATGCGTACAGGCCGGGAACCGTCGTCCGCCCGTACAGATCCGTCCGCACACCGCCGGAGGCGTAGTGCGCGGCCGGGGCCACCGGGATGGGCTCGGTGACCGGGTCGATGCCGTGTGACCGGCAGGCCGCCAGGATGGTGGGGAAGCGGTGCTCCCACATCTGCGCGCCGAAGTGCCGGGCGTCGAGGAACATGTGCTCCGCGCCGGTCTCCTGCATGCGCCGCATGATGCCCTTGGCGACGATGTCGCGCGGTGCCAGCTCGGCGAGTTCGTGCTGCCCGACCATGAAGCGGTGACCGTCGGCGTCGACGAGGTGGGCGCCCTCGCCGCGCACCGCCTCCGAGACGAGCGGCTGCTGTCCCTCGGACCCGGGACCGAGCCACAGGACGGTCGGATGGAACTGGACGAACTCCAGGTCCGAGATCTCCGCACCGGCGCGCAGGGCGAGCGCCACGCCGTCGCCCGTGGAGACGGCCGGGTTGGTGGTCGCGGAGAACACCTGGCCCATGCCGCCGGTCGCCAGGACGACCGCTCCGGCCCGTACGGCGCCGACGCCGTCGTTCTGTCCCTCGCCCATCACGTGCAGGGAGACGCCCGCGGCCCGGCCGTCCGCGTCTTTGAGGAGGTCGAGGACCAGCGCGTGCTCAATCGTCTTGATGCCCGCGACCCGCACGGCCTCGACCAGTGCCCGGGAGATCTCGGCACCGGTGGCGTCGCCGCCGGCGTGGGCGATGCGGCTGCGGTGGTGACCCCCCTCGCGGGTCAGCAGGATTTCGCCGGTGACATCGTCGGTGTCGAACTGCGCGCCGGTGGCGATGAGTCTGCGGACCGCGTCGGGGCCTTCGGTGACCAGCGTGCGCACGGCTTCCTCGTCGCACAGGCCCGCACCGGCGACGAGGGTGTCGTCCAAGTGCTGCCCGGGGGTGTCGCCTTCGCCGAGGGCGGCTGCGATGCCGCCCTGTGCCCAGCGCGTCGAACCGTCGTCCAGGCGGGCCTTGGTGACGACGGCGACCTTCTGCCCGGCCGCTGCGCAGCGCAGCGCGACGGTGAGGCCTGCGACGCCGGAGCCCACCACGACGACGTCGGCGTCGACCGACCAGCCGGGGCGGGGCGCGTGCAGACGTATACCGGTCATCGGTCTTCTCCGAACGCCCCGAAGACGAGAGGCATGTTGTCGATCAGACGAGTGGTGCCCACCTTGGCGGCGACGGCGAGGACGGCCTCGCCGGTGTGGTCGTCGGGGACTTCGGTGAAGTCCGCCGGGTCGACGAGGGCGAGGTAGTCGAGGTCGACCGGCGGCGTCATCTGCGCGGCCGCGTGCAGGACGACGTGAGCGGCGTGCCGGACGGCGCCCGGGCCGAGCTCGACGACGTTGTGGGCGGCGAGCAGGGCGCGCGACAGCTCGAGCGCGGAGGCCCGGTCTGCGTCGGAGAGATAGCGGTTGCGGCTGGAGAGGGCCAGCCCGTCGGCCTCGCGGACCGTGGGGACGGCCACGATCTCGACGGGGAAGTTCAGGTCGCGCACCATGCGGCGGATCAGGGCGAGTTGCTGTGCGTCCTTCTGACCGAACAGGGCGACGTCCGGGAGCGTCAGGTGCAGCAGCTTGGCGACGACCGTGAGCATGCCGTCGAAGTGGCCGGGGCGGAAGGCGCCTTCGAGCCGCTCGCCCATCGGTCCCGCCGTGACGCGGACCTGGGGCTCGCCGCCGGGGTAGACCTCGTCCGCGGCGGGGGCGAACACGGCGTCCGCGCCCGCCTCTCCGGCGACGGCGAAGTCGGCGTCGAGGGTGCGCGGGTAGCGCTCGAGGTCCTCGCCGGGGCCGAACTGCAGCGGGTTGACGAAGACCGTGACGACCACCTCGCCGTCCGCGCCGACCAGTTCACGGGCGGTGCGGATCAGGGTCGCGTGGCCTTCGTGGAGGGCACCCATGGTCATCACGACGGCACGGCGGCCGCTGCGCGGCGGCCCGTGGAGCTCCGCTGCCGTACGGGCGAGTCGGGGGGTGGTCACTTGTTGCCTCCGTCCGCGAGGACGCCGAGCAGGTCCTCCGCCAGTTCCGGCTTGAGCAGGCCGTGCGCGAGGGCACGGTCCGCGGTGGTGCGGGCCATCGCCAGGTACCCGGCGACGGCCTGGGGCGCGTGGGCGCGCAGCTCCGCGACGTGGGCGGCCACCGTGCCCGCGTCGCCGCGGGCGACGGGCCCGGTGAGGGCGGCGTCGCCGCTGCGCAGGGCGTTGTCGAGGGCGGCGCCGAGGAGCGGGCCGAGCATCCGGTCGGGGTGCTCCACGCCTGCCGTGCGCAGCAGCTCCATGGCCTGGGCGACCAGGGTGACGAGGTGGTTGGCGCCGATGGCGAGGGCCGCGTGGTAGAGCGGGCGGGCGGCCTCCTCGATCCATTCGGGCTCGCCGCCCATCTCGATGACCAGCGCCTCGGCGGCCAGCCGCAGCTCCTCGGGGGCCGTGACGCCGAAGGAGCACCCGGCCAGCCGCTGGACGTCGACCGGGGTGCCGGTGAAGGTCATCGCCGGGTGCAGGGCCAGCGGCAGGGCGCCGGCCCGCCGGGCGGGGTCCAGGACGGCGGTGCCGTGCCGCCCCGAGGTGTGCACGAGGAGCTGTCCCGGGCGGACCGCGCCGGTCTCGGCGAGGCCGGCGACGAGGCCGGGCAGGGCGTCGTCGGGGACGGTGAGCAGGACGAGCTCGGCGTGGGCCAGTACTTCGGCGGGCGCCATCACGGGGACGCCGGGGAGCATGGCCGCGGCACGTCGCCGGGAGGCGTCGGAGACGCCGGACACGGCGACCGGGCGGTGCCCGGCGAGCTGGAGCGAGGCGGCCAGTGCGGGGCCGACCCGGCCCGCGCCGACGACGCCGACGGTGAGCCGGGCGGGGCGGTCCTGGGGGCTCGGGTGCTCCGAGGAAAGGTGTGCGTTCACGCGGCGGGATGCCTTCCGTTCCAGTCCGCGGGGGTACCGGACGATTCCTTTGTCATGCTACGCGAGTGCCCCCACGTCCCTCCGGTCCGACTATCCGATGACCGGGGCGGCCCTGTGGATAACTCCGGCCGGGTGTCGGGCCGGTGCGCGATGATCGGCCCATGACCGACGACGGTGCGAAGACGGACGGTACGAGTACGGACGGCACGGGCACGGGTGTGGACCGCGCCCGCAGACTGGCGGCCCTGCACGGCGCGGAGCGGATGCTCTCGGCGAGCCCGTTCAAGGAACGGCTCGGCGAGCGGCTGGCCCGACTGGCGGCCGAGGCGCCGGACGCGTACGACCTGGCCGAATGGCCGGACGTCTACGGGGACGGGGTGGTCGCCGAGCTGGAGCGGCGGGTGGCGGAGCTGCTGGGCACGGAAGCGGCCGCGTTCTTCCCCACGGGGACGATGGCCCAGCAGGTGGCGCTGCGCTGCTGGGCGGGGCGCACGGGCGGCAACGCGGTCGCCATGCATCCGCTGTCCCATCTGGAGATGCACGAGCGGAGAGCGTATGCGCAGCTCAGCGGGTTGCGCGCGGTGCACACCACGCAGGAGCCCCGGCCGCCCACGGCGGCGGAGGTGCGGGAGCTGCAGGAGCCCTTCGGCACCCTTGCCCTGGAGCTGCCGCTGCGCGAGCCCGGTTTCCTGCTGCCCACGTGGGAGGAGCTCTGCGAGGTCGTGGAGGCGGCCCGCGAGCGGGACGCGGTGGTCCACTTCGACGGGGCGCGGCTGTGGGAGTGCGCGGAGCACTTCGGGGTCAGGCTGCCGGAGCTGGCCGGCCTGGCCGACTCGGTGTACGTGTCCTTCTACAAGTCGCTCGGCGGCATATCGGGAGCCGCGCTCGCGGGCCCGGCCTCGCTGATCGAGGAGGCCGTCGCCTGGCGGCACCGGTACGGCGGGCAGCTGTTCCAGCAGTGGCCCGCGGCGCTCGCCGCGCTGGCCGGGCTGGACCGCGAGCTGCCGCGGCTGCCGTCGTACGTGGCGCACGCGAAGGTCGTGGCCCGGGCCTTGGAGGAGGCCTTCCGCGCCGCCGGGGTGCCCTGGTTCCGGGTGCATCCGGAGGTGCCGCACACCCACCAGTTCCAGGTGTGGCTGCCGTATCCGGCCGAGGTGCTGGAGGAGGCCGGGGTGCGGTTCGCGGAGGAGACGGGCACCTGGGTGTTCAACCGCTGGTCCGATGCTCCGGTGCCCGGCATGGCGTTCACCGAGGTCACGGTCGCCGCGTCAGCGCTGGACTGGACGCCCGCAGACGTCGGGGACGCGGTCGGCGCCGTGCTGGAGCGGGCGGACGGGCTGCGCGGCTGACGGGCGGTGCACGACGGCAGCGGCGGCGCGGCGGCCCGGCCGCAGCAGACCGAGCAGAGCGGACCACCGTGCGCGGCGGGCGGCGGTGCGCTCGTCGACGACGGCCCGGAAGCGCCGCCAGGTGAGGAATTCGCGGACGGCCTGCGCCTCGCCGGTGCCCGGCGCGGGCGGCGCGGGCTCGTGGTGACGGGCGGCGCGGTGGAGGTCGAGCATGTGCTGCTGGATCGCGTTCATGCATCCCACCGTGCGGCGCCCGGAAAGCCCCCGCACCTGGATTGACCAGGACCGTCAATCGACGGCCCGACCTGCGGAGAAGAGAGGCACGATGAGCTCATGAGCGTGACGATCGACATCGCCGGGCTGCCGCCCGAGCGCCTCGTGTTCGGCCCGTCGCCCCTGGCCGAGCTGTGCGCCTCGCTGCACGCTCTGGCCGAGCCCGGGCACCACCCCGGGCTGCACGGCTGGACGACCGCGACGAACGCCTCCCTGAAGCCGGACCTCGCGGACCGGCTGTGCGAGGCCGACTTCCTGTGGAGCTCGACGTTCTCGGACATCTCCATGCCGTTCGCGGCCGTGCCCGGCACGCACGGCAGGCCCGGCGCCACGCTCTCCGAGGACCTGGACATCCTCGACCGGCTCGACGACGACATCTATGTCAACGCCGCCCTGGAGATCTCCTGCACCCAGCGGTACAGCCAGGGCGGCCCGTCGCCGCTGTCCGACCCCGCGGCCCGTGCGGAGGCCCTGGAGCGGGCCACGGCGCGCGGCCCGCGGCAACTGGCCTTCGCCCGGCGGCTCCTGGAGGATCCGCCGACGGTGCGAGCCTGGATCCGCCGCCTGTTCGAGGACTGTGCGGAGGCGTTCTTCGACGACCTGTGGCAGCGGGTGCGGGTCCAACTGGCCGCCGACGCGCGGCACAAGGCGGAGGTGCTCCGCCACAAGGGCCTGGCCGAGGCGATGGCCCAGATCTCGGCGGCGGTGTCCCTGGAGGCGGACGGCAGCCGGATCAGCGTCGACAAGATAGGCAGCGGGCGCACCACGGCGCTCGACCCGGCCGTCGGCGCGGGCGTCACGTTCGTCCCGTCCTCCGTCGGCTGGCCGCACCTGCTGGTGCTGCACGCGCCCGGCTGGCGTCCGGTCGTCCAGTACCCGGTGGCCGCGCCCGAGCTCCCCGGCCCCGCCGCGCTGGACCTGCTCCAGCGGCGGCTGGACGCCCTGGCCCACCCGATGCGCATGCGGATGTGCCGCTACCTGGCCCGCGCCGCCTTCACCACGAGCGAGCTGGCGGCAGCGAACGGCATCACCGCGCCCGAGGTCTCGCGGCACGTGGCCGTGCTGAAGAAGGCCGGGCTGATCACCACCCGCCGCCGCGGCCGCTACGTGCTGCACCAGCTGGACCTGACCGTGGTGGCCCGGCTGGGCAGCGACTTCCTGGAGGGGGTGCTGCGCTGACGGCTACTGCAGTCCGCCGCCCCCGGCCCGTACCAGGCCGCTCTCGTAGGCCATCACCACGACCTGGACCCGGTCCCGCAGCCCCAGCTTGGTGAGGATGCGGCCCACATGGGTCTTCACGGTGGCCTCGGACAGCACCAGCCGCGCCGCGATCTCGCCGTTGGACAGCCCCTGGGCCACCAGCAGCATCACCTCGCGCTCGCGGTCGGTCAGCCGGCCCAGCTCGGCGCTGGTCGGCTCCTTGACGGTGCTCGGCAGCATGGGCGTGAAGCGGTCCAGCAGCCGACGGGTGGTGCTCGGGGCGACCACGGCGTCGCCGCTGTGCACGGACCGGATGGCGCCCAGCAGTTCGCCCGGCGGCACGTCCTTGAGCATGAAGCCGCTCGCGCCGGCCTTGAGGGCGGAGAAGGCGTACTCGTCGAGGTCGAAGGTGGTGAGGATGAGCACCTTAGGGGGGTTCTCCCGGGCGCAGATGCGCCGGGTCGCCTCGACCCCGTCCAGCCGCGGCATCCGGACGTCCATCAGGACCACGTCCACGGCCGTGCCGGCCAGCGCCTCGAGCGCCTCCACGCCGTCCCCGGCCTCGGCGACGACCTCCATGTCGGGCTGGGCCGCCAGCACCATGCGGAAGCCGGTGCGCAACAGCACCTGGTCGTCGACGAGCATCACGCGGATCGACATGCGGGTTCCTTTTCTCTGCCGTTCGGTTCGGTTGGGTTCATATCAGCGGGCCACGCGTACGTCAGCGGCCGCCCGGCTTGATCGGCAGCAGCACGCTGATCCGGAAGCCGCCGCCGGGCCGCGGCCCCGCGTCCAGGGTGCCGCCGACCATGCCGACCCGCTCGCGCATGCCGATCAGGCCGTGGCCCATGCCGTCCGCGCCCCCGGACTCGTAGAGCTCGTGCTGTGCGCCCCGGCCGTCGTCCTCGACGAGCAGCCCCAGCCCGTCGTCGAAGTAGGTCAGCTGCACGCTGGCCCCGACGTCCGGTCCGCCGTGCTTGCGGGTGTTGGTGAGCGCTTCCTGCACGATCCGGTAGGCCGTCAGCTCCACGCCGCTGGGCAGCGGGCGCGGCGCGCCCTCGACCTTGAACTCCACGGGCATCCCGGCGCCCCGCACCTGTTCGACCAGTTCGCCGATCTGCTCCACGTCGGGCTGCGGGACGTACTCGCCGCCCTCCCCCGAGCCCTCCTCGGTGCGCAGCACGCCCAGCAGCCGGCGCATCTCCGTCAGCGCCTGGCGGCCGGTGCCGGAGATCGTCTCCAGCGCCTGCTTGGCCTGCTCGGGCGAGGAGTCCAGGACGTAGGCGGCGCCGTCCGCCTGCACCACCATCACGGACACGTTGTGCGCGACCACGTCGTGCAGTTCGCGGGCGATGCGGGCGCGTTCGGCGGTCACGGCCATCCGCGACTGCTGCTCGCGGTCCTTCTCCAGCCGCTCGGCGCGCTCTTCCAGCTGGGCCCAGTACGCGCGCCGGGTCCGCATGGAGTCGCCCAGCACCCAGGCGAGCAGGAAGGGCACGGTGACGAAGACCGTCGCTATCACCTCGCCGGGCACCGACTGGTGCGGCTCCGGCCAGCGGAGGGTGGCGATCGTGGGCGCGAGCAGGCCCGCGATCAGGGCGAACCGGGAGGCCCAGCGGGTGCCGCCGGACGCCACGGTGTAGACGATCACGAGCATCGCGAAGTCGGCGACGTCCGCCGAGGCACCGGTGACCACCTGGCCCACGCCGACCGCGGCCGCCAGCAGCAGCATCTTCTCCGGCGCCCGCCGCCGCAGGGCGATCACCGCGCACAGCGCGAACGCCGCGACGATCTTGACTGCGGTCGGCCCCTTGCTGCCCCCGTCCGCGATGGACAGGGCGCTCAGCATCAGCAGCAGGAGAGCCCAGAAGCTGTCCACTCCCGTGGGGTGTCTGCGGAGGAAGTCGTAGAGGCGCTGCACGTCACCCAGCGTAGGCACGTCGGGTACGTGCCGGGGTCAACCGGACGATCGATCCGTCGACTCCTCCTCTACTCCCCAAGGTGGAGGCACCGGGACCGCCGTGCGCGCATACGGTGTGCCTATGGGAAGCGAGAGGACCAGGCCCGACCCGTCGTGGCGGCCCTGGCGGGAGGCGGCGGAGGCCGCACTGTACGGCCCCGGCGGCTTCTACCGCCGCCCCGAGGGCCCGGCCGGTCACTTCCGCACCTCGGTGCACGCCTCCCCGCTCTTCGCGGGCGCGGTCGTGGAGCTGCTGCGCCGCGTCGACGCCGCGCTCGGGCATCCGGCGGAGCTGGCGTTCACCGATATGGGCGCGGGGCGCGGGGAGCTCGTCACGAGCGTGCTCGACCGGTGCCCGCCGGAGCTGGCCGGGCGGCTGCGCCCGTATGCCGTGGAGCTCGCGGACCGGCCCGCCGGGCTGGACGGGCGCATCACCTGGCTGGACGAACCCCCGACGGGGACGGAGGGCCTGCTGTTCGCCAACGAGTGGCTGGACAACGTGCCGCTCGACGTCGCCGAGGCGGACGGCGAGGGCACGGCCCGCCGGGTCCTGGTCCGCCCCGACGGCGAGGAGCTGCTGGGCGACCCGGTCTCCGGGGAGGACGCCGCCTGGCTGGAGCGCTGGTGGCCGCTGGAGGGCGCCCCGCCCGGCAGCCGGGCCGAGATCGGCCGCCCCCGCGACGCCGCCTGGGCCCGGGCCGTGGGCGGACTGCGGGCGGGGCTGGCCGTCGCCGTGGACTACGCCCACGAGCGCGCCGCACGGCCGCCGTTCGGCACCCTGGCCGGCTTCCGCGAGGGCCGCGAGGTGCGGCCGGTGCCCGACGGCTCGTGCGACATCACCGCGCACGTGGCGCTCGACGCCTGCGCGGGCCCGGGCGCCTCGGTGCTCAGCCAGCGCGAGGCGCTGCGCGCGCTCGGCGTCGACGGCCGCCGTCCGCCGCTCGCGCTCGCCTCGTCCGACCCGGCCGCCTACGTACGGGCGCTCGGCGCGGCCGGCGAGGCGACGGAGCTGACCTCCCCCGGCGGCCTGGGCAGCTTCGGCTGGCTGCTCCAGCCGGTGGGGCCGGCCTGCGCGGACGTGCTGGGCGCGGGTGCCGGGGACAGCTGAGAAACTGTCCTCATGACGGAGACGACAGTCGGCATCGGCGGCGCGGCGGAGAGCACCGACATGGTGCTCAACATCGGCCCTCAGCACCCGTCCACCCACGGTGTGCTGCGGCTGCGCCTCGTCCTCGACGGGGAGCGGGTCCGCAGCGCGGAGCCGGTCATCGGCTATATGCACCGGGGCGCGGAGAAGCTGTTCGAGGCGCGCGACTACCGGCAGATCATCATGCTCGCCAACCGCCACGACTGGCTGTCGGCCTTCTCCAACGAGCTCGGCGTGGTGATGGCCGTGGAGCGGATGCTGGGCATGGAGGTGCCCGAGCGGGCCGTGTGGCTGCGCACGCTGCTGGCCGAGCTCAACCGGGTGCTCAACCACCTGATGTTCCTGGGCTCGTATCCGCTGGAGCTCGGCGGCATCACCCCCGTCTTCCACGCCTTCCGCGAGCGCGAGGAGCTCCAGACGGTGATGGAGGAGGTCTCCGGCGGCCGGATGCACTACATGTTCAACCGCGTCGGCGGCCTCAAGGAGGACCTGCCCGCGGGCTGGCTCGGCCGGGCCCGGCACGCGGTGGCCGAGGTCCGCTCCCGGATGGACGTCTACGACCGGCTGGTCCTCGGCAACGAGATCTTCCGCGGCCGGACGCGCGGCGTGGGCGTCCTCGCCCCGGAGGCGGTGCACGCCTACGGGGTCAGCGGGCCCATCGCCCGTGCCTCCGGCGTCGACTTCGACCTGCGCCGCGACGAGCCGTACCTGGCCTACGCCGAGCTGGCGGACGTGCTGAAGGTCGTCACCCGCGAGGAGGGCGACTGCCTGGCCCGCTTCGAGTGCCTGCTGGAGCAGACGCACAACTCCCTGGAGCTGGCGGACGCCTGCCTGGAGCGGCTGGCGGAGCTTCCGCCCGGCCCGGTCAACCAGCGGCTGCCCAAGGTGCTCAAGGCGCCCGAGGGCGCGACCTACGCCTGGACGGAGAACCCGCTCGGCCTGAACGGGTACTACCTCGTCTCCAAGGGCGAGAAGACGCCGTACCGGCTGAAGCTCCGCTCGGCGTCGTTCAACAACATCCAGGCGCTGATCGAGCTGCTCCCGGGGACCCTGGTCGCGGACATGGTCGCGATCCTGGGCTCGATGTTCTTCGTCGTGGGCGACATCGACAAGTAGGGTCCCGGCCGCGGCCGGGACCCCCGGCCGCTACGAGATCGCGCTGCGCAGTTCCGCGACGTCGATCTGCTCGGTCTCGTCGTGCGCGGTCAGGTCGATGACCTTGGCGTCCGCGTCAGCCCCGGCCTCGGCCTCCGCCTCGGCGAGCGCCTCCTCGCCGACGACATCGGCCAGATCCTGCTCCTCCACCGGCTTCGAGGAGGCGGCCGGGACGCGGCCGGTGCCGAAGAAGTCGAAGCCGCCCTGGGCGCGGGAGGCGGGCCGCCGCGCGGGGGTCTGCGGGACGAGGGCCGTCGAGGGCCCGGCCGCCGGCTTCGCCCCGGACGGGGCGTGGGCCTCGGATTTGGCGGCGGCCTCCGACGGGGCCTCGGGCTCGCCCGCCGCGTCGGCCTCCGGCTTCTTCGCCTCGGCCTTCGGTGCGGGCTTCGCCTCGGACTTCGGCGCGGGCTCGGATGCGGACTCCGGCTCGGGCGCGGACTCCGGCCCGGTCACCGGCTCCGGGCTGCGGGCGGCGGCCGCCTGCTGCCGTGCCGCGTTGCGCTCCAGGTTGCGCAGCGCGTCGGCGGCCTTGCGGAAGACTTCCGCGCCGGGCCGCGCCTCCTCGGCGCCCGGGCGGTCCGCGGTGGCGGGCTCCAGCTCGTTCGCCGTCTTCGCCCGGGCGAGCAGGCGCCGCCCCTCCAGGGCGCTCGCGCGCCCGGTCTCGGCAGTGGCGTAGCGGCGCAGCAGGTCGGCGTGCTCGGTACGGAGCCGGGCGAGCTCGGCGCGCTTGGTGCGGAGCTTGGCCTCGACGCGGGCCTTGGCCAGGCCCGCCTCCTCCAGGTCCGTCTCCAGCTCGGCGATGCGCTCGTCGGTCTTCCACTCGTCGCGCGCCCGGGCGGCGGTGAGCTGGGCGACCCGCTTGCCCGCGGAACGGTCCCAACGGCGCATCAGCACAGCACCGACGACCGCGGCGGCGGAGGCCGCGACGGCCAGGCTGCGGATGAGGAGCGTTTCCTCCACCAACCAGGCACCGGCGGCGCAGGCGACCGATGTCGCGGCGACCGTCGATGCGGGAAGAAGCCGGTGCAGGGGTGCGGAATGGCGGTGGCGTCCTCGTGGCATGGCCTGAAACTTACCGTGCGTTGCCACACGCGTGTGACCCCACCACCAAACTCTTCCCTTGATCTTACTTCTCCCCTACTTCACGCGTTCCCCGGCTTCCCCTCTTCGCCGTCTCCCGTCACTGCGTCACTTGGCCACCAGTCCCTTGTCCTTGAGGTACTTCGCGGCCACATCCGCGGGCTTGAGCCGCTCGGCGTCGACCTTCTTGTTGAGTTCGGTGAGATCGGCCGTGGTCAGCACCCTGGTGAGCTTGGCCAGCGCTTCTTCGATCTTCTGCGAACCCGCCTTCCGGTTATTCACCACCGGCAGGACGTTGTCGGAGTTCTGGAGCTTCTTGTCGTCCGCGAGCAGGACCAGGCCGAACTGCTTGAGCGTGGCGTCCGTGGTCGTGGTCAGCAGCAGCTGGTCCTTGCCGTCCTTGACCGCCTGCTTGGCCTGGGTGCTGCCGACCTCCAGCGGGTCGATGCCGGTGACCTTGATCCCGTAGGTCTTCTCCAGGCCCGGCCGGCAGAAGGGCCGCTGGGAGCATTCGTCACCGGCCGCGATGCGTACCGCCTCCCCCGACTTTCCAAGATCGGAAAGCGTCTTGAGGTGGTGTTTCTCCGCGAACTCGGCCGTGACGGCGAAGGCGTTCTGATCGACCGCCCGGCCCGGGTCGAGCACCTTGAGGCCGCGCGGCTCGGCGAGTTTGCGCAGGGCCTTCACCGTCGCATCGGCATCGGGAGAAGCGACGGCGGGGGCGTCCTTGCCGTTCTGCTTCTTGTTCAGGAATTCCGCGAGCGTCGCCGCATACTCCGGGACGACATCGACCTGCCCCTTCTCCAGCGCCGGTTCATACAGCTCACGCGCATCGACGGTCTTGATCGAGGTCGAATATCCGGCGTCCTTCAGCAGCCCCGCATATATCTCCGCGAGCACCTTGGACTCGGTGAACGACGCCGATCCGATCACCAGCGAGCCCGAGCCCCCGCCGGAGCTGCCGCCCTCGCCGGACTTCTCCAGGCTGTTGCCGCCGCACGCGGCGAGGCCGGCCGTCAGGGCCACGGCGGCTATCGCCGCCGGCAGGGCGCGGGCGGTCCGCGCCCTGCGCGGGGTCCTGGTCATGCGTACTCCATTCCGTCGGGGCGGCCGTGGCGCCGGCGCAGCGGGTCCAGCCCGCGCTGCGCGAGGACGAAGACGCCCTCGACCAGCAGGGCCAGCACGGCCACGAGCAGGGCGCCGGCCACCACCTGTGCGGTGTCGGTGAGCCGGAAACCGGCGGTGATGATGCGCCCGAGGCCGCCGCCCCCGGGCAGGGCGGCCAGCGTCGTCGTGGCCACGACCTGGACGGCCGCGGAACGGATGCCGGTGACGATGAACGGGAAGGCCAGCGGCAGTTCGACCCGGGCCACTATCTGACAGCCCGTCATACCCATGCCGCGGGCGGCCTCCACGACGCCCCGGTCCACCTCGCGCATGCCCACATAGGCGTTGGTGAGCAACGGCGGTATCGCGAACAGGACCAGCGCGATGACCGTGGGCCACGAACCGTGCGTACCCAGCGGGCTGAGCAACAACAGCACCAGCACCGCGAACGTCGGCACCGCGCGCCCCGCGTTGGAGATGTTCACCGCCAACGCGCCGCCGCGGCCCAGGTGGCCGAGCAGCACGGCCACGGGCAGCGCGATCGCGCACGAGATCAACAGGCATGCAGCGGTGAGGAAGAGGTGCTGGCCGAGCCTGTGCCACACGCCCTCCGCGCCCGTCCAGTGGGAGCCGGTGGACAGCCACGTCCACGTCCGTGAGACGACGTCCATCAGGCCGCCACCGCCTCGGTGCCCGCGGGCCGTTCGGCACGGCGGCCCGTACGTCTGCGCGTACGCGTCCACGGCGTCAGCAGCCGCTGGACCAGCAGCAACAACACATCGGCCCCTACGGCGAGGACCACGCACAGCACCGAGGCCGTGAGCACCTGCGCCTTGAAATAGCTGTGCATGCCTTCATAGATCAGATTCCCCAGGCCGCCGTATCCGATGATCGCGCCCACCGTGGTGAGCGAGACGGTGGAGACCGTGGCGATCCGCAGACCGGCCATCAAGGCGGGCAGGGCCAGCGGGAGTTCGACGCCGAACAGCAGCCGGACCGGCCCGTAGCCCATGCCGCGCGCCGCCTCGCGGGCCTCCTCCGGGACGGCGGCCAGACCGGCCAGGATGTTGCGCACGAGGATCGTCAGCGAATACAGCACCAGGCCCGTCACCACGACGGCCGCCGACAGCCCGAACACCGGCACCAGCAGCGAGAACATCGCCAGCGACGGCACCGTGTAGAGCACCGTGGTCAGCCCGAGGACCGGGCCCGCCACGCTGCGCCGCCTGCGCGCCAGCAGGGCCAGCGGAAGGGCGACCAGCAGCCCCAGCGCGACCGATGCCACCGTGATGCCGACGTGCTGCAGCACGGCATCCGTGAGCTCCTGCCCCCGCGTCCGCACGTACTCACCGCAGATCCAGTCGTTGGTGATCAGGCAGTTCCCGTCCGCCGCCATCCGTGCGCTCACCTCCCCCTCGGCATTCACCGTCGGTTACTGGCGACCCTAACCCCCGGCACCGACAATCGCCTCCGGCGAGGCCTCCTGCCATCCGGCAGCAACATTGTTCGACCACAATGGGGTGTCATGATCCGCTTCGAGCACGTGACCAAACGCTTCGCCGACGGCACGACCGCCGTGGACGACCTGTCCTTCGAGGTGGCGGAGGGCGAGCTCGTCACGCTCGTCGGACCGTCGGGGTGCGGCAAGACCACCACGATGAAGATGGTCAACCGGCTGATCGAGCCGACCAGTGGCCGCATCCTGGTGAACGGCGAGGACATCGCGGCCGTCGACCCCGTCGAGCTGCGCCGCCGCATCGGCTACGTCATCCAGCAGGTGGGCCTCTTCCCGCACAAGACGGTGCTGGAGAACACGGCCACCGTGCCGCACCTGCTCGGCTGGCAGCGCAGGAAGGCCCGCGAGCGGGCGGCGGAGCTGCTCGACCTGGTCGGCCTCGACCCGGCCGTCTACGGCGACCGCTACCCCGACCAGCTCTCCGGCGGCCAGCGCCAGCGCGTCGGAGTGGCCCGCGCCCTGGCCGCGGACCCGCCCGTCCTGCTGATGGACGAGCCCTTCGGCGCCGTCGACCCCGTGGTGCGCGAACGGCTGCAGAACGAGTTCCTGCGGCTGCAGTCGCAGGTGCGCAAGACGGTGCTCTTCGTCACCCACGACATCGAGGAGGCCGTCCGGCTGGGCGACCGCATCGCGGTCTACGGGAACGGACGCATCGAACAGTTCGACGCACCGGCTGCGGTGCTGGGGGCACCGGCCACCCCGTACGTGGCCGACTTCGTCGGGGCGGACCGGGGACTCAAGCGGCTCTCCGTCACCGCGATCGAGGCGGGCGACCTGGAACAGCCGCCGGTGGTGCACCTGGAGGACCGGCTTCCGGAGGCCGCGGAACGGCTCGCCCGGGAGGGGGCGCGGTGGGCAGTGGTCCTCGACGACGCGGACCACCTGCACGGGTGGGTGGACGCGGGGGCGCTCCACGGGAGCAGTGGCACGGTGCGGGACCATGCGCGGCGCATGGATGCCTGGGTGCCGGTGGGGGCTTCGCTGAAGCAGGCGTTCAGCACGATGCTGCAGCACGACGCCGGGTGGATCGCGGTGCTCGGCGGGGACGGTGCCGATCACTTCGTGGGCGTACTCACCCCTGCCCTGCTGCACGAGGCGCTGCGGAGGTCGATCGGGGCCGATGCCGTGGGCGCTGCGCGCAGCGAGGTGGATGTGGCCACGGTGCCGGGGGCGTAGGTTCGTCGTCGGGTGCGGGTGCGTTGTGGCTGGTCGCGCAGTTCCCCGCGCCCCTTCGGGGCGGGGGCTACGCCCCCTCTTCGTCCTCGTCCTCCGGGAGTTTGCAGACGCGCTCCATGAAGAAGGCCGCCGCTACCACACACGCGCCCGCCAGGACCGATGCGCCGGCGTAGATCGCCTGGTCGCGGCGGGCCGGGGCCTGGACGCCGTCGATGAGGAGGAAGGCTCCGACGCCGCCGTACATGCCGGCCACCAGGGCCGCGACCAGGGCGCTCGCCTGGCCGAAGACGACCGCGCGGGCCGCCACCAGCGGGTCGACGCCCTTGGCGCCGGGGCGCCGCTCGCGCTGCGCCCGCAGCCGGGCGCGCAGCGAGAGGGCCGTCGCCGCGAGGGTCACGGCGATGACGGCGAGGACGATCGGAGCCGCCACGGGCACGCTCGGCAGTGTGCCGAAGGCGTCCCACAGCCGGGCGCCGCCCCAGGAGACCACCCCGGCCACGACGAACAGGCCGGCCAGCACTCCGATCCGCAGCTGCTTCACCTGTCCGTCGCCCCTCGTCGTCCTTCGTTCTCATGCACGGGATGAACCACTCCGCCCAACGGTCAGTCGGGCAGTCGGAGTTCCAGGTCGGCCCGGGGCTCGACGCCCTCGCGGCCGAGCCCGTCCAGCAGCTCGGCCACCCGGCCACGGCCCGGAACAACAGCCTCCGGATCCACGTCGTACCACGGCGCCAGCACGAAGGCACGTTCGTGCGCGCGCGGATGCGGCAGCGTCAGCCGCGGATCGTCGGAGATCACGTCCTGGTAGGTGACGATGTCGACGTCGATCGTCCGCGGGCCCCAGCGCTCGTCGCGCACGCGCTCGAAGG
This sequence comes from Streptoverticillium reticulum, assembly GCF_047456005.1. Lineage (NCBI taxonomy): Bacteria > Bacillati > Actinomycetota > Actinomycetes > Kitasatosporales > Streptomycetaceae > Streptomyces > Streptoverticillium reticulum. The sequence continues at coordinate 3,760,155 of NZ_CP179755.1, forward strand.
CCTCCTCGATGGCGTGGCCGCGCTCCAGCAGGGAATCCGGCGGGAGCGTCGTCTTCACCAGGACGACCGCGTTGTAGTAGGACGGCTGCGAGCCCGGGGTCACGCCCCAGGGCTCCGTCTCGTAGACCGGGGACACCGCCTTCACCCGCAGGCCCGGGGTGTCCTCCAGCGCGTCGACCGCGCCCTGCAGCGTCTCCAGGCGGTTGCCCAGATTGCTGCCCAGGGAGATCACGGCCCACTGGGGATTGCTCAACGTCACATCGGCGGCGTCCACCTGCTCCACCACGGAGGCGGGCACCGGCTGCACGGTCGGGTCGCTGCTGCTCATACTCGGCTCCGGGTGATCGTGACCGTCACATCGTCGAAGGGCACGGTGATCGGGGCGTCGGGCTTGTGCACGACGACCTCCACCTCCCGCACCGGATCGTGCTTGAGGCACTGCTGGGCGATCCGCTCGGCGAGCGTCTCGATGAGGTCGACCGGCTCGCCCTCGACGATCGCGGCGACCTCCTCCGCCACGATGCCGTAGTGGACCGTCTTCGTGAGGTCGTCGGAGGCCGCGGCGGGCCGGGTGTCCAGGCTCAGCACCAGGTCCACGATGAAGGTCTGGCCCTCCTCGCGTTCGCGGGGGAAGACCCCGTGGTGGCCGCGAGCCTTCAAGCCGCGCAGCGCGACACGATCCACACGAATCACTCCTGCTGGTCGTCGGGACGGGGTGCGTCCCATCCCCTCGGGGCCGGGTCGCCCACTTCGAATCTACCTGCGAGCACCGACAGCGCTCGCCCACGGGGGCTATGGACAAGGAGTGCGCGCGGTGCTAGCCGACTCCCGCCGCGCTTACCCGGAGGCCCCGTGATCCACCCTTACCCGGCCCTCATACAGCTCGAACGAGTGATCACATATCCCTCACACTGACGCCCCGAACACGCCCCGAACACGCCCCGAACATGCCCCGGACCGTTCCGGATCAGGCTCGCATCAGGCTGCCGACGGCCCCGGGCTCTCCCCCTCCTCGGGCTCCTCCTCGTCCTCGCTCGCGAGGACCGGGGAGCCGTGGTGGGACCAGATCCGCCACTCGTCGCCGCTGCGCCGGAACACATTGGTCGCCACGACCAGCTGTCCCACCAGCGGCCCCAGCTCGCCCTCCGACTCGGCCGGGCCGCCGCTGAGGATGTTCTCGGTGCACGTCACCAGGGCCGTGTCACCGGCCACCGCCACCTCGACGTCCGTCAGGAAGAACTGGATGTACTCGGTGCTCGCCATGATCAGGGCGAACGACCGGAGTACCTCGCTCCGCCCGCGCAGCACCGGCCAGCCCGGGTGCACGCAGGACACCTCGACCTCGGGGTCGTCCAGCCACAGCCGGTCCATCGCCGTCGTGTCGCCGCGCTCCACCGCCTCGTAGAGCGCGGTGTTCGCCCGCTCGACCTGCTCGCTGTCCGTCGGGACCGAGGTCACGCGGCTCCCTCCACGGCACGTACCACCCGCACGGCGTCCGCGCTGGCCCCGACCTCGTGCACCCGGACCGCCCAGGCGCCCTCGCGCGCGGCGAGGGCCGAGACCGCGGCGGTCGCCGCGTCCCGCTCCCGGGCGGGCGGCGGCGGATCACCCTCCTGCCCGGCCAGCACCCGGCCCAGGAACCGCTTGCGGGACGCGGCCACCAGCATCGGCAGCTCCAGCTCCGCCCGGAGCCGGCCCAGGTGGGCGACCAGCGCCAGGTCGTGCTCGGCGTTCTTGGCGAAGCCCAGGCCGGGGTCCACCACGATCCGGTCCGGCTCGATGCCGCCCGCGACCACCGCGTCCACCCGCTGCCGCAGCTCGGCGAGCACCTCGCCGACCACGTCCCGGTAGACCGCCCGGCTGTTCATGTCCTGGCTGAAGCCCCGCCAGTGCATCACCACGAAGGGCACCCCGGCCGTCGCCACCGCGGGCACCATCGCCGGGTCGGCGAGCCCGCCGCTCACATCGTTGACCAGCACCGCACCGGCCTCGATCGCCGCCTCCGCGACGCTCGCGCGCATGGTGTCCACCGACACCACCACGCCCTCGCCGACCAGCTCGCGGACCACCGGGACCACCCGGCGCAGCTCCTCGCTCTCGTCGACCCGCACGGCGCCCGGGCGGGTCGACTCGCCGCCCACGTCCACCAGGTCGGCGCCGCCCGCCACCAGGTCGAAGCCGCGCTTGACGGCCGCCGCCGGGTCGAACCAGCGCCCGCCGTCCGAGAACGAGTCGGGCGTGACGTTGACCACGCCCATCACCGCACAACGGTCCCACTCGGGCAGTCCGACCGGCCTGGTACGGCCGCGCAACGTACTCATGCACCCAGCCTAGGGCGTGCCGGATGGGTCGGTGCGGGCCCGGGCGGGACATGCGGCGAGGGCGCCCTCCCCGCTGCCCGGGGAAGGCGCCCTCGTCATGGCGTCGCGCGCACGGCCGTCACGCCGCGCGGGTGACCTCCGCAGGATCGACCTGCGACTCCAGGCCGGACGGCTTCGGTGCGGCCGGGCGGCGGCGCAGCAGCCTCGGCAGCTCCAGGAAGCCCTCGGCCTGCATCATCGCGAAGCCGATGCGGGGCAGGTCGCGGTTGTTCGGGAAGACGATGAAGCGCGGCTCCCAGCGGGGGCGGAACTTCTCGTTGAACTTGTACAGCGACTCGATCTGGAACCAGCGCGAGAGGAAGATCAGCACCTTGCTCTGGATGCGCACCACCGGGCCCGCGCCCAGCTTGCCGCCGCGCTCCAGGGCGGAGCGGAAGAACGCGAAGTTGAGCGACAGCCGCTTGATCTTGAGCTCGGGCGCGGCCTGCAGGAAGGCGACGATCAGCAGCTCGTTCATGCCCGGGTCGGCGCTGCGGTCGCGGCGCATGAGCTCCAGCGAGCTGCCGTCCTTGCCCCACGGCACGTAGTGCTGCATGGCCTTGAGGTCGCCGAACGGGGCCTCCTCGCCCTCCTCCGGGTCCCGGTGGGCGGTGGCGATGATGGCGTCCAGGTCCTTCGGGTCGCCGATCCGGCCCAGCGCCATGGAGAAGCCGCGCTCCTCCTCGGTGTCGCGCCAGGCGTTGGCGGCCTTCTGGACGACCTCCAGCTCCTCGGCGGAGAGATCGCCGACGCGGCGCACCTTGGTGGTGTAGCCGTTGCGCTCGATGCGCTTGACCATCTGGCGGACGTTGCGCATGGCGCGGCCGGTCAGGCTGAAGTCGGCCACGTCGACGATGGCCTCGTCGCCCATCTCCAGGGCGTCCAGGCCGGTCTCGCGGGTCCAGACCTCGCCGCCCGTCTCGCTGCAGCCGTTGACGGCCGGGGTCCAGGAGTGCTTCTTGGCCAGCTCCATGAACTGCTCGATCGCGCCCGGCCAGGCCTCGACGTCGCCGATGGGGTCGCCGCTGGCGAGCATCACGCCGGAGACGACGCGGTAGGAGACGGCGGCCTTGCCGCTCGGGGAGAAGACGACGCTCTTGTCGCGGCGCAGCGCGAAGTGGCCGAGCGAGTCGCGGGCGCCGTGCTTGTCCAGCAGCTCGCGCAGCTTGTCCTCGTCGGCGTCGGTCAGGACGGCCGCCGGGTACTCGGGGCGGAAGGCCAGGTAGGCGGTGGTGGCGACCGTCACCAGGCCGAGGGCGCCGAGGGAGTAGCCGACGGTGTAGTCGACGTGGTCGGTGTAGCGGACCGAGCCCTCGAAGCCGAAGAGGCCCCAGACGACGTGCTCGACCTGCTCCAGCACGGACGGGTCACCGACCATCTGGTCCGGGTGCGCGCCGACGATGATCCAGCCGAGGACGAAGCTGACGCCGCCCATGAGGATCAGGTTGGCCACCCACTTCCAGCGGCTGCGCGGGTCCGGCAGCGCTGCGAAGGACTTCTTGTGGCGCAGGAGGTAGATGAACAGCAGAATGGAGAGGACGGCGCCCGGACGGTTGTGGCGGTAGATCAGCTGCGCGGCCGCGCCGAGCGGCAGCAGCAGCACGGCCGCCTGCCAGGCGCGCTTCTTGGCGCGCTTGAGGCCGTGGGCGAGCATCAACAGCAGAATGCCGACGATGATCGAGCCGGCCGCGGCCAGCTGGGTCACCGTGCCGGGCAGCACCTCGGCAAAGGTGTGGGCCCGGCTCAACCGGAAGCGCGGGACGACGCCGGACGCGATGTTCAGCAGCCCGACGAGCGCGGCGACGGTGCCCACGACGGCGGGCACCTTCTCCGGCCTCGGCCCCTTGGCGATACGCGCAAGCCCCGACAGCCACTTGGGTCCCTGAGGAACCTCGTCGGACTTTTTGCCATCTACCCTGACAGACATCTCTTCCCGTCGTCCATGTCGAGTGGGCCTGCGCCATGTGGAGGCTGTGCCCGGACAATGTGCGCCCTGTAGGACGACGGTTTCGGGGCTGAGGTTCCGCCGGGGGCCAAGCCCGGAAAGAAGTAACCATTCCGCGACCCGGGACCGGGTCGCTCGGCAGAAAACGGCAGAAAGCACCTCATGGGTCTCACCAGCATGGCGGTTCTGCTGCTCGCCATCGTGGCAGCAGTACTGCTCTTCGCTCTGACCATCTGGCTCTGGCCCCGCCTGGGCAGGAAGAGCGTCGGAGGCGTCCTGGGCCGGGTCGGCATGTTGCTCGCCACCCAGCTGACCATGTTCGCCGCCATCGGGCTGTGGGCGAACCAGTCCTTCGGCTTCTTCGCCTCCTGGGCCGACCTCTTCGGCCTGGAGAAGGGCGAGGGTGTGGTCGTCGACCACAGCGCCGCCCACACGCCGGTCCAGGTCGTCGGCGTCGCGCAGCTCAAGGGCCACGGCACGGTGCCGCGCATCGCGGGCAAGGTCGAGAAGGTGAACATCCGGGGCACCGAGTCCAGGATCAGCAGCCCGGCCTATGTCTACCTGCCGCCGGAGTACTTTCAGCCCCAGTACGCCCACAAGACCTTTCCCGCCTCGGTCGTGCTGACCGGCTTCCCGGGCACCGCGGAGGCGCTCTACAAGGGCCTGCACTACCCGCAGACCGCGCAGAAGCTGGCCAAAGAGAAGAAGATGCAGCCCACCATCCTGGTGATGATGCGGCCGACCGTCGCCCCGCCCCGGGACACGGAGTGCATCGACATACCCAACGGCCCCCAGACCGAGACCTTCTTCACCAAGGACCTGCGCAAGGCGCTGGCCCAGCAGTACCGGATCGGCGACAAGGCCGCCAACTGGGGCATGATCGGCGACTCGACCGGCGGCTACTGCGCGCTGAAGTTCGCCATGCGCCACCCCGACTCCTACGGTGCCGCGGCCGCGCTGTCCGGCTACTACAAGGCCCTCCAGGACCCGACCACCGGTGACCTCTTCGGCGGCAGCAAGCAGCTGGAGAAGGAGAACGACCTGTTCTGGCGGCTGAAGAACAAGCCGCTTCCGCCCGTCTCGCTGCTGGTGACCAGCAGCAAGCAGGGCGAGCACAACTACGCGGACACGATGAAGTTCATCGGCCTGGCGGCCAAGAAGCCGACCCGGGTCTCGTCGATGATCCTCGACAGCGGCGGCCACAACTTCAACACGTGGCGCCGGGAGATCCCCGGCACGCTGCAGTGGATGGGCAGCCGGCTCTCCGCCTGACGGCGATCCCTCCCAGGTCCCCGCGCCCCTCACGGGGCGCCGGGCCTCGGGACTCCCGCTCGGTCCCCTCAGCGGGACGACATGATGAGGCTCATCGCCTCGGCGCGCGTCGCGGGGTCGCGCAGCTGGCCCCGGACCGCGGACGTGAGCGTCTTGGCCCCGGGCTTCCGGATGCCCCGCATGGACATGCACATGTGCTCGCACTCGATCACGACGACGACGCCGCGCGGTTCGAGGATCTCCATCAGCGAGTCGGCGATCTGCGTCGTCAGCCGCTCCTGTACCTGAGGACGGCGGGCGTAGACGTCCACCAGCCTGGCCAGCTTCGACAGGCCCGTGATCTTGCCGCTCGTCGCCGGGATGTACCCGACGTGCGCCACTCCGTGGAACGGCACCAGGTGGTGCTCGCAGGTGCTGTAGACCTCGATGTCGCGGACCAGCACCATCTCGTCGTGGCCCAGGTCGAAGGTCGTGGTCAGCACGTCCTCCGGCTCCTGCCACAGGCCGGCGAATATCTCCTTGTACGCGCGCGCCACCCGGGCCGGCGTCTCGCGCAGCCCCTCCCGGTCCGGGTCCTCCCCGACCGCGATCAGCAGTTCTCGAACGGCGTTCTCGGCCCGCTTCTCGTCGAATCCGCCGACGGAGTGCTCGGCGTCCAGCGTCACCGGGTCGGTCATGGAGTTGCCTCGTTCTCTCGGTTCTCTACTGCGCGACGGCGTGTGTGCACGCGTGCGGATCGGGAGAAAAGCGCGATGCCGCGCCCCCAAGGCTAAAACCTGGGTGACGCGGCATCCATTCCGGGCCCCGGGGGCCGGGCGGATCAGCCCTCGGTGCCGGGGCCGTCCTGCGGGAGCTCGACCTTCTCCATGGTCACTCCGCCGTTGCTCGGCGCGAGCTCCTTCGGGGAGAGCACCGGCGGGCGGGTGGACGGGGTCCGGCGGGAGGAGCCGGTCCAGGCCGGGCGGGCCGGGCGCTTGACCACGTGCCGGAAGATCTCGGCGATCTCCTCCTTGTTCAGCGTCTCCTTCTCCAGGAGGGCCAGAACGAGGTTGTCGAGGACGTCACGGTTCTCGACGAGGATCTCCCAGGCCTCGTTGTGCGCGGTCTCGATCAGCTTCTTGACCTCTTCGTCGACCAGCGCCGCGACCTCTTCCGAGTAGTCGCGCTGGTGCGACATCTCGCGGCCCAGGAAGGGCTCGGAGTTGTCGGAGCCGAACTTGATCGCGCCGAGGCGCTCGGTCATGCCGTACTGGGTGACCATCGCGCGGGCCGTGGCCGTGGCCTTCTCGATGTCGTTGGCCGCACCCGTGGTCGGGTCGTGGAAGACCAGCTCCTCGGCCGCGCGGCCGCCCAGCATGTAGGCCAGCTGGTCGAGCATCTCGTTGCGCGTGGTCGAGTACTTGTCCTCGTCCGGCAGGACCATGGTGTAGCCCAGCGCACGGCCGCGGGACAGGATCGTGATCTTGTGCACCGGGTCGGAGTTCGGGGAGGCCGCCGCGACCAGGGCGTGTCCGCCCTCGTGGTACGCGGTGATCTTCTTTTCCTTGTCCGACATGATCCGGGTCCGCTTCTGCGGGCCGGCCACGACGCGGTCGATCGCCTCGTCCAGCATGTGGTTGTCGATCAGCTTCTTGTCGCTGCGGGCCGTCAGCAGGGCGGCCTCGTTCAGCACGTTCGACAGATCGGCACCGGTGAAGCCGGGGGTCCGGCGGGCGACGGCCGCGAGGTCGACGTCCGGGGCGACCGGCTTGCCCTTCTGGTGGACCTTGAGGATCTCCAGACGGCCCTGCATGTCCGGGCGGTCGACGGCGATCTGCCGGTCGAAGCGGCCCGGGCGCAGCAGCGCCGGGTCGAGGATGTCGGGCCGGTTGGTGGCCGCGATCAGGATGACGCCGCCCTTGACGTCGAAGCCGTCCATCTCGACGAGCAGCTGGTTCAGCGTCTGCTCGCGCTCGTCGTGACCGCCGCCGAGGCCCGCGCCGCGGTGCCGGCCGACGGCGTCGATCTCGTCGACGAAGACGATGGCCGGGGCGTTGGCCTTGGCCTGCTCGAACAGGTCACGGACCCGGGAGGCACCCACACCGACGAACATCTCGACGAAGTCGGAGCCGGAGATCGAGTAGAACGGCACGCCCGCCTCGCCGGCGACGGCGCGCGCGAGCAGCGTCTTGCCCGTACCGGGCGGGCCGTAGAGCAGCACACCCTTGGGGATCTTGGCGCCGACGGCCTGGAACTTGGCGGGCTCCTGCAGGAACTCCTTGATCTCGTGGAGCTCCTCGACGGCCTCGTCCGCACCGGCCACGTCGGAGAAGGTGGTCTTCGGGGTGTCCTTGGTGATCAGCTTGGCCTTGGACTTCCCGAAGTTCATCACCCGGGAGCCGCCGCCCTGCATCTGATTCATCAGGAACAGGAACACCACGACGATCAGGACGAAGGGCAGCAGCGAGAGCAGCACGCCGATGAACGGGTTCTGCTTCGACGTCGAGACGTTGTACCCGTCGGGCAGCGTCTTCGGGTCGTCGTCATCGGCCTTGGCCTGCAGGTCCTTGGAGATCTCGACGCCCTGGTCGCCGATGTAGTTCGCCTGGATCTTGCTGGAGCCCTTGACCTTCACGCCGTCTTTGAGCTCGACCTTGATCTTGTTCTCATCGCCCGTGGTCAGCTCGGCCGACTTCACCTGGTTCTTGTCGATCGCATGGATGACTTGACTGGTGTCCACCGACTTGTAGCCGCCGGACGAACCGACGACCTGCATCAACACGACCACGGCGAGGACGGCCAGCACGATCCACATGACCGGCCCACGGAAGTAGCGCTTCACGTCCATCCATACGGGGCGCGTACGCCCCGTCCCTCCTGCCACAGTGAGGCACGGTCATCCCGGTGCGGGATGCCAGTGCGTGCGGTGTCCTAGTCGACCTTGAAAGCTTGAAAAGAAAAGACTTACCTTCGGACGGTACCCCAGCATTGTCACCCGATGCCGCCGCAGACGGTCAACAAAGCCGTCCTGCCCTGCTCCAACGGCGGGAACCCGGCAAGGGTTCCCGCACGGCCGTCGGGCCCGGTGGTGCCGGGGCCGTCCGCGCTCAGCCGCCGTAGACGTGCGGCGCGAGCGTGCCCACGAAGGGCAGGTTGCGGTACTTCTCCGCGAAGTCGAGACCATAACCGACGACGAACTCGTTCGGAATGTCGAAGCCGACCCACTTGACGTCGATGGCCACCTTGGCGGCCTCCGGCTTGCGCAGCAGGGTCACGACGTTGAGCGAGGCGGGCTCGCGCGAACCCAGGTTCGACAGCAGCCACGACAGCGTCAGGCCGGAGTCGATGATGTCCTCGACGATCAGGACGTGCTTGCCCTTGATGTCGGTGTCGAGGTCCTTGAGGATGCGCACCACGCCGGAGGACTGGGTGCCGGCGCCGTACGAGGACACCGCCATCCAGTCCATGGTGAGGGGGGTGGACAGGGCACGCGCCAGGTCCGCCATCACCATCACGGCGCCCTTGAGGACGCCGACGATGAGCAGGTCCTTGCCCGCGTACTCCACGTCGATCTTCGCGGCCAGCTCGGCCAGCTTCGCGTCGATCTCTTCCTTGGTGATGAGCACCGACTTCAGGTCGGTGCCCATGTCCTTTTCGTCCACCCGCGCCACTCTCGCTTGGTTAAGGCTCATCTGGCTTCCGGAAGACCGGCTCCGAGGCCTGCTCGGCACCGTTCGGATCAGCCCTGCCGAAGGACCAGTCTGCCACCCTGCCTGCGGACCGCGACGCGCCCGGGCAGGTTGATCGCTCCTTGGCCACGCCAGCCGGTGATCAGCCGGTCGACTTCCTCGATGTGCCGGGCGAAGAGCGAACCGGCCGGAGAGCCCGCCTCGATGACCGCGCGGCGGATGACCCGGCGGCGGACCGCGGGGGGCAGGGCGAAGAGCCCCGCGACCTCCAGGCCGCCGGCGTCGTCCCGCACGGACGGCTCCACGGCGGCCGCCCAGGAGTCGAGGGCGTCGGCGTCGTCCCGGGAGAGCTGGGCGGTGCGGGCGAGGGCCTCGACGACGCCCTTGCCCAGGGCCTTCTCCAGGACGGGCAGGGCCTCGTGGCGAACCCGGGAGCGGGTGTAGGCGGGGTCGGTGTTGTGCGGGTCGTCCCAGACGGGCAGCGACTGGGCCAGGCACGCCTTGCGGGCCGTCTGGCGGTCCAGGCCCAGGAAGGGCCGGCGGTAGCGGCCGCCGGCGCCGGAGGCGGTGGCCATGCCGGACAGGGAGCGGATGCCGGATCCGCGGGCCAGCCCCAGCAGCACCGTCTCCGCCTGGTCGTCGCGGGTGTGGCCGAGGAGGACGGCGGCGGCGCCGTACCGGTCGGCGACGGCGTCGAGGGCGGCGTAGCGCGCGTCACGGGCGGCGGCCTCGGGACCGCCGTCCCTGCCGACCGTCACCGTCACGGTCTCCACGGGGTCCAGGCCGAAGGAGGCGAGCCGGATCGCGACCTCCGAGGCCCGGAGGTCGGATCCCTCCTGGAGGCCGTGGTCGACGGTCACGCCGCCGGCCCGGATGCCGAGCCGGGGGGCTTCGAAGGCGAGGGCGGAGGCGAGCGCCATGGAGTCGGCGCCGCCGGAGCAGGCGACCAGGACGAGCGGCGACCGGTCGCCGGCGGCGGAGGGGACGGAGGCGGGCGGCGTCAGGGTGAGGACGTCGTGGAGTACGCGGCGGACCGCCAGGCGTATCGCCGCGACCGCGGGGTGTGGACCCATGTCCGTGTGTCCAATCATTCCATTGGAGGGGGGTGCGGGAGCCGCACGACTGCAGTACTGGCCCCCGGATTCCGTCACGCTGTGTGCGTCGATGGTGACAGAGATGAGCCTTTACCCGAGCATCGCACGCCCACCCTTGGCACACGGTCCCTCGGACGGGTGATTACGGGAGCGTTCATCCGCCACGGGGCGCGATCGGCTCATCCCTCGGGGTGCCGGTGCACCCGCGCGATCCAGTCCGCCGGTTTGGCGATCTCGGCCTTGGTGGGCAGCGTGTTCGGGGACGTCCACACGCGGTTGAAGCCCTCCATGCCGACCTCGTCCACGACGGCCCGGACGAAACGCTCACCGTCACGGTACTGCCGCAGCTTGGCGTCCAGGCCCAGCAGCTTGCGCAGGGCCGCGTCCAGGCGGCCGGCACCGGTGGCCCGGCGCTTCTGGAACTTCTCCCGGATCTCGACGACGGACGGTACGACGCGTGGCCCGACCCCGTCCATCACATAATCCGCGTGCCCCTCCAGCAGGGACATCACGGCCGTCAGACGGCCCAGGATCTCGCGCTGTGCGGGCGTCTGGACCAGCTCCACGATGCTGCGGCCCGCGCGGGCCTCCCCGTCCTCCTCCGGCGGCCTGCCGCCCGCCAGCGACTGCGCGGCCTCGCGGATCCGCTCCAGCAGCGTGACCGGGTCGACCTCGGTCTCGCCGAGGAACGCCTGGATCTCCCCCTCGATGTGGTCGCGCAGCCAGGGCACCGCCGTGAACTGGGTGCGGTGCGTCTCCTCGTGCAGGCACACCCACAGCCGGAAGTCGTGCGGGTCCACCTCCAGCTCGCGCTCGACCTGGACGATGTTGGGGGCCACCAGCAGCAGCCGGCCGCCGCCCGCCGGGGAGCCCGGCAGGTCCCGGGTGCCCGGGGCGAACGTCTCGTACTGACCCAGCACGCGCGAGGCCAGGAACGACAGCAGCATGCCGAGCTCGACGCCGGTCACCTTGCCGCCGACCGCGCCCAGGACGGCGCCGCCGGGCACATTGCCGCGGCGGTCCTGCATCTTCTCCAGCAGCGGGCCCAGGATCGCGCGGAATCCCGCGACGTTGGCCCGGACCCAGCCGGCCCGGTCCACGACCAGGACCGGGGTGTCGGCGCCCTCCCCCGCCGACGTCATCCGCGTGAACTCCCGGACGTGCCGCTCCGAGGCCTTCGCGTGCCGCCGCAGCTCCGCGACGACCTCGCGCGCCTCGTCCCGGCTGACCTCGGGCCCCGGCTTCACCAGGCGCGTCGCGGTGGCCACCGCGAGCTTCCAGTCGACCATCTCCGCATCACCGATGCTCGTCATGGCTTTCACGGTACGTGCTGCGCACGGCCCGGGTGGAGGGGTTGCCGCGCCGCCGCGGGCCCGCTGCGCGGTGCGGCCCGGCGGCGCGCCGCTCAGGGGGCTGACGCCGGGATGGCACCGCCGGACTGCCGTGTGGGGGCTGAGCGCCGTTGCGGCGGGTGAGAAGAGTGCGGCCCCGCCGCAGCGGCGAGCAGCCACGACGGCGGAGTCCGGCGGTGCCGGAGCCGCCCCGGCCTCCCGCGCAGCGGACCCGGCGTCAGCCGGTCCGGCAGCCGCACCCCGCCAGGGTGGATGCCAGGTGGTCGAGGGCGCGCTGGGCGGCGTCCGGATCCGCCGTGCCGCCCGCCATGAAGGCGAACGCCAGCAGCCGTCCGTCGGCGTCGACCACCGTGCCCGCCAGGGTGTTCACGCCCGTCAGGGTGCCAGTCTTGGCCCGCACCACGCCCTTGCCGTCGCCGGAGGCGTACCGGTCGCGCAGGGTGCCCGTGAAGCCGGCCACGGGGAGGCCCGTGAGGAGCGGGCGGAGTTCGGGGTGGGCGGGGTCCGCGGCGCGGGCGAGGATCCGGGAGAGCAGGGCCGCCGGGACCTGGTCCGTGCGGTCCAGGCCGCTGCCGTCCGCGATCCTGGCCGGGCCGGACGGCAGTCCCAGCCTCCCCAGCCGGTCCGTGACCGCCTTCGCCGCGCCCTCGAAGCTCGCCGGCTGCCCGGAGGCCAGTGCGGTCTGCCGGGCGAGCGCCTCGGCGATGTCGTTGTCGCTGTTGGTCAGCGCCCGTTCGACCAGCGCCGACAGCGGTGCGGAGGAGACCGCCGCGATGCGCTGCGCGGACGCGTCCGCGTGCGCCTCCGCCGGGTCGCCGTCGACCTCGACGCCCCGCTCGTGCAGCAGCCCGGCGAACGTGCGGGCCGCGTCGCCCGCCGGGTCCGCCGAGCGCTCGGCGGGGCCCTTGTCCGAGCCGTCCAGGCGGCCCTCGTCCACCATCAGGGCGGTGACGGGCGCGATGTTGTCGTTGGGCCCGATCGAGTGCAGTACGGGACCGGAGTAGCGCGAGGTGTCGTACGCCAGCTTCGTACGGTTCGTCCCCCGCGCCTTGAGCGCCTTCGCCGTCGCGTCCGCCAGGTCGCGCAGACTCGCGAACCGCGGCCCCTCGCCCTGCGCGGGGAGCGCCGTCAGCGTCGGGTCGCCGCCGCCCACGAGGACGATGCCGTCGGATCCCGAGGCCACCACCGTGGTCGCGATGCGGTGCTCCGGGCCGAGCGCGCAGAGCGCGGCGGCCGCCGTGGCGAGCTTGATCGTGGAGGCGGGGGTGTACGCGACGTCCTGCCCGGTGCCGTAGAGCTCGTCGCCGGACTGCGCGTCGACGACGGACGCCGCATGCGTCGACCCCAGCGCGGAATCCTGCAGCAGCGGTTCCAGCGCCGCGGCGAGCGCCGCCCGGGCCGGCGGCCGGCCCGTGCCGAGCGCCCCCAGCACGGGCGGCGCGGAACCGGAACCGGAGGACGGGCCTCCGGCAGCGTGACGCTCGCCACCTGCTCGCGCAGCGGCAGCCGCCCGGTCCCGTTCGGCCTTACGCTGACCCGAGTCCCAGGGACCGGCGGCCGCCACCGCGCCGGTCGCGACCACGAGACCCGCGACGGTGGACGCCGCGACGAACCGGACCGTACGGCGCTGCGCTCGGGGGATGTTCCGCCACCGCCCGGCTTGCCGTCGCAGCACCTCGGGCACCATGGACCAGCCCCTTTCGCCACCACACCACTGCGTGGGGGACACTTAATCACCGCATCACCAGACGTATGTGTTGATCATGAAGGAGCCACCCGTGGAGTTCGACGTCACCATCGAGATCCCGAAGGGTTCGCGGAACAAGTACGAGGTGGACCACGAGACCGGTCGCATCCGTCTGGACCGCCGACTCTTCACCTCGACCAGCTACCCGGCCGACTACGGCTTCGTCGAGAACACCCTCGGCGAGGACGGCGACCCGCTGGACGCCCTGGTCATCCTCGACGAGCCGACGTTCCCCGGCTGCCTCATCAAGTGCCGCGCCATCGGCATGTTCCGCATGACGGACGAGGCCGGCGGCGACGACAAGCTGCTGTGCGTCCCGGCGAACGACCCGCGCGTGGAGCACCTGCGCGACATCCACCACGTGTCGGAGTTCGACCGCCTCGAGATCCAGCACTTCTTCGAGGTCTACAAGGACCTCGAGCCCGGCAAGTCCGTCGAGGGTGCGGACTGGGTCGGCCGCGCCGAGGCCGAGGCCGAGATCGAGGCCTCCTACAAGCGCCTTGAGGCCGCGGGCGGCGCCCACCACTGATCCTGCGGATCGGCTCGGCGCCCCGAAGGGGCGCGGGGAACTGCGCGATCAGCCACGACGCGCCCGCAGTCGACGTTCTCGGGGCTTCGCCCCGGACCCCCGGGGTAGTGCGTCGGCTGCGGGCCGGTGGGGGCTTGTCGCGCCCACGCGGCGGAGCCGCATATGTCAACAGCCCCGCGCCCCTGACGGGGCGCCGTGGTGCAGCCCCGCGCAGGGGTACCCCTAGAACCCCCGCGTCCGCTTGGCGGCACGCCGCCCCGCTCCCGAGCCCGGGATGCGGATGAACAGGCGGGCCATCTCCGAGCCGAGGTTGACGCCGATCGCGATGGCCAGTGCCAGCGCCGCCGCCTTGGTGAGGCCGGCGATGCCCGTGTTCAGGTCGTTCTTGGCGAAGTTCAGCAGCGCGAAGTACACCGCGCTACCGGGTAGCAGCGGCCCGATCGCCGCCGTGACGTACGGCAGTGCGGACGCGTACCGGTAACGGGCCATCAGCTGCCCGAAGAGGCCGACGAGCCCGGCCGCCACGGCCGTGGCCGGCACCGTGTCGAGCCGTACGGTGTCCGCGAGCGCCCCGTAGACGACCCACGCGACCCCGCCGTTCAGAGTCGCGTACAGCACCGTGGAACGTTCCTGCTGGAGCAGCACCGCGAAGGCGAAGCACAGCAGCATGGCCGCGATCGTCTGGACGACCGGCCGCACCTGGCGCTCCAGCGCCGCCTCCGGGTTGAGCGTCGCGCCGCCGATGTGCACGCCCCCGTAGAGCACCATCAGCACGCCGCAGACGATGCCCGCGATCAGGTAGCCGACCTCCAGCAGCCGGGCCGCGGCGGTGATGTAGAAGCCCGTCAGGCCGTCCTGCACGCCCGCCACCAGGGCCCGCCCGGGGATCAGGGCGAACAGCCCGCCGGTGATCACGGCGGAGGCCTGGACGTGAACGTACGAGTGCGCCGCGCTGAGCGCGACGCCCATCGCGGCGGGCGCCATGGCCGCGGCGACGAACTGGTAGAACTCCGGCAGCCCGCGCCCCGCCGCCAGCCAGGCGAGCCGGTCGCCGAGCATGGCCCCGGCCATCGCCGCGAGGAAGACCACGACGCCGCCGCCCACGAGCATGCTCGCCGCGCCGGCGAGCAGCCCCGCGGCGGCGGTCAGCGCCCAGGACGGGTACGGGTGGCGGTTGCGGCGGATCTCGGCGAGGCGCCCGTACGCCTCCTCCAGGGTCAGCCCCTGGCCCACGGAGGTGATGTCGTGGACGAGCCGGTAGACGGCGGACAGCCGGGTGTAGTCGGTGCCGCGGCGGCGCACGGTGCGGCCGACGGTCACCGGGTCGTCGACGAGGGACGCCTGGTAGCTGACGGACAGCTGGGTGAAGGTGACGGTCGGCTCGCAGCGGCCGAGCCCGTAGGCGTGCGCGACGCCGTACATCGCGGCCTCCACGTCCTCCGCGCCCTCGCCGCCCGCGAGCAGCAGCTCGCCGATGCGCAGCGTCAGGTCGAGGACGCGGGGGACGGCCGGCCCGGTCTCGCCCTCGGTCTTCTCGACGCGCTCCGGCACCGGCCGTTCCGCCACGGGCATGCGCAGCATGGTGCGCATGCGGTCCTGCCAGGGCTCCTCCTTGGTGAGGCTGACCCTGGGTATGCCGTAGGGCGGGGTGAAGGCGGCATAGCCGGCCGGGGCCGTGGTGCCTGCGGGGAGGGTGAAGGCCGAGCGCTCCGAGCGGCTCCCGGCGTCGGCGGCGATGCCCTGCGGAAGGGCGAACTCAGAGGTGGGGTGCTCGTCCTCCGGGGGCGCCGGCAGCGGCACCCCCAGAGGCGGTGTGAAGGCGCTGTGCGCCTCGTCGGAGGCCGGTTTGCGGTCCTCCCCCGGTGCTCCGTCCGGGTCGCCACCCCGCTGCCGATCCGCCACCACGCGCTCCTCGTCGTGTCCCCGGGAGTCTCCTGCCCTAGGGCCACGATGCACGATGGGCCGGACGGCCGCTCAACGGGGGCCACCTATCCGGAATACGGGGCTCAGCGGCGCGCGTGCCGCCCGCGCTGCACCGGCACCGGGCGCTCCCCGTCGTCCCCGGCCTTCTTCGCCTTCGAGCGGGCCCGCAGGAACTCGATCGCGATCGGCACCACCGAGATGAGCACGATGGCGACCAGCATCGCCTCGATGTTCTTGCGGACGAAGTCGATCTGGCCGAGCACGGCGCCCAGCAGCGTCACACCGGCGCCCCAGAGCGTGCCGCCGATGATGTTGAAGGTGATGAACGAGCGGTAGTTCATCCTGCTCACGCCGGCGATGATCGGCGTGAAGGTCCGGATGACGGGCACGAAGCGGGCCAGCACCAGCGACTTCGGCCCGTACTTCTCGAAGAACTCGTGGGCCTTCTGGACGTTCTCCTGCTTGAAGATCTTCGAGTCGGGGCGCCGGAACAGCGCCGGCCCCACCTTGCGGCCGAAGAGGTAGCCCGCCTGGTCGCCGAGGACCGCGGCGAGCGCGACGAGCAGACAGACCGCCCACAGCGGGTACTGGTTCAGCTTGCCCGTGGTGACCAGCAGGCCCGTGGTGAACAGGAGCGAGTCTCCCGGCAGGAAGAAGCCGATGAGCAGGCCCGACTCGGCGAAGACAATGGCCAGGACTCCGAGCAGGCCGAACTGGCCGATCAGATAGTCCGAGTCCAGCCACTGGGGGCCGAGCGCGAGGGTGGTCGGGGTCACGGGTGACAGGCTCCTGGGTCGAGGGCACAGGCTCGTGCGAGGCCCGGGCACAGGCGGGGAGGCGGTGCGGCCACCAAGTATGCAACGGACCCGGGTACCGCCCGGTTCCGGAGGGCGACCGGGACCGCACACCCCGTGCGTGGCAACCCCCCGACCTCGGCGTGCGTCTCGATCGTCGACCGGCAAAACTGCACAGACGGAGGTGGATGCAATGAGCATCAATGAGTTCGGCGGCGGTCAGCAGGCGCAGTCGGATGTGCTCGTGGTGACGACGAACGACGTGCCCGGCCACCGGGTGGAGCGGGTGATCGGCGAGGTCTTCGGCCTCACCGTGCGCTCCCGTAACGTCGGCAGCCAGATCGGCGCGGGCCTGAAGTCCCTGATCGGCGGCGAGCTCAAGGGCCTGACCAAGACCTTGGTCGAGACCCGCAACCAGGCCATGGAGCGGCTCGTCGAGCAGGCCCGGGCCCGCGGCGCCAACGCCATCCTGGCGTTCCGCTTCGACGTGACGGAGGCCGCGGACCTCGGCACGGAGGTCTGCGCGTACGGCACGGCCGTGGTGATCGCCCCGCAGCAGTGACCCTGCCGGTGAGGGGGCGGTGCGGGGACGGTCCCCCGCACCGCCCCCGCCTGCCGGTCATCGCTCAGCTGTGCCGGGCCGCATTCGCCAGGATGGCGTCCCGCAGGAACAGGGCCATCCCCGGCTTGATCGCGTCGTAGTGGGCGGTGAACCGCTCGTCGTCGACGTACATCCTGCCGATGCAGCTGTGGAGCTCGTACGAGCAGTCGTAGTAGAACTCGTCGATCTGCCGCCGGTGCTCCTCCGCGAGGTCCATCGCCCCGGTCGAGTCGGCCGCGGCGCCGGATGCCACGAGCGCGGCGATCCGCGCGTCGAGGTCGTCGGTCGCGGCCTTGATCCGCTTCCAGTCCTCCTTGGTGTACGCCGCCGTTCGCTGTTGCGACTGCGCATACGCCTCGGTGGAGCCCCACCGCTCCTCGACCTCCGCCGCGTGTTCGTCGGGGTCGTAGTCGCCGAAGACCTCGAACTTCTCCTCCGGCGTGAGCTGAATACCCATCTTCCGTGCCTCCATGGCGTGTTCGACGGCGGCGGCCATCCGCTGGAGACGCTCGATCCGGTCGGTCAGCAGGCCGTGCTGCCTCCGCAGGTGCGCCATCGGATCGGCGCCGGGATCGTCCAGCAGCGCCGCCACCTCGTCGAGCGGAAAGCCGAGCTCCCGGTAGAACAGGATCTGCTGCAGCCGGTCGAGATCCGCGTCCTCGTACCGCCGGTGCCCGGCGTGACTGCGGCCGGACGGCACGAGCAGCCCGATCTCGTCGTAGTGGTGCAACGTCCTGACGGTCACACCTGCAAATGCGGCGACCTGTCCCACGGAGTGGCTCATCTCCCCCGCTCCCTTCTCTGTACGCACTCCACGATGGGGGCTCACGTTGCGTGAGGTGCAAGCCGGAAGGAGGACCGGACCGATGTCGGGCGAAGATGCCGGGCGAAGATGTCAGCCGAAGGGGACGGCGTCCTTGGGGTCGGTGTGCCAGTCGGTGACGCTCGGCTTGTCGACGAGGATCGTGCCGACCTTCAGGCTCACCGGGTTCGGGTCCTCGGTGCCCACGCTGACGATGATGCTGTCGAGTTCCTTGCCGTGGTCGTCGTTGGCGGTCCTCGGGTTCACACCGGCGTAGACGGTGGTGTTCCCCTTCAGCGTCACCGCATCGCCCGCGACCTGCTCGGCCGGGCCGGCCATGGTGCCGTCCGAGCCGAAGGAGACCGTCGGGAGACCGGCGGGCAGGGTGCAGGTGATGCCGGGCTTGGCCTTGGCGCTGACGAGGATGTAGCCGCCGGCCTGGGTCTCCGAGCGGGTGCCCCAGATGATGTCGTCGGCGCCGCAGACCTGGCCGTGGTGACCGCTCTTGTCGGCACCGCCGGAGGGCGCGGCGGTGTGCGTCTTGCCGTGCCCGTGGCCGCTCGCGGGCTGCGCGGTACGCGCGCCGCCACCGTGGGACGGGGCGGGGGCGGCGGCAGGAGCGGACGCGGCGACGGATGCGGACGCGGCCGGGACCGGGGACGCACCGCCCGCGGCGGAGGCGCCTTCGCTGCAAGCGGCCAGCGACAGCGCCCCGGCGAATGCGGCGGCGGCGATGGCGGCGGTACGGATGCGGTGCTTGCGCATGGTGATTCGGTTCTCCCCGGGTGACGGTACGAGCCGGCTGACCGGCCGGCGGAACCCACCTTGCGAGCCGTAACCCCACCCCGCAACGCCTTGTCGAGAGAACGGGACGCCGGAACAAAAAAGCCCCCCTGACCTGCGAAAACGCCGCCCCCTGGAACGCCGCCCTGGAACGCTCCCCGGAGCAGACCGACAGCGGAAACCCTGATTTCTGCACCCGGAAATCCGGGGTTTCCGCTGCCGGAGCCAGGTCCTCCTACTCCTCCCCCGCCATCTCGTACGCCCCCGCCTCCAGCCGTGCGATCAGGCCCCGCGTCCAGCGTTCCCCGCTCTCCGCCTGGTGCTCCCACATGCCGCCGATCTCGGCGATGTGGCCCCAGTCGTCGCCCTCGGGCGGGGTCCAGCGGGCGCGGATGTCGGCGCGCCAGGCCTCCAGGGCGGCCACGCGCTGCCGCAGCAGGGAGACGGCCTCGGCCCGCGGGAGGTCGGCGAGGAAGCCGATGCCCGCGGTGAGGACGTCCAGTTGGGGGGCCGCCGAGGTCAGGGCGGCGCGGAGGAGGACGAGGAACTCGGTCTCGCCCGCCGCCGTCAGTTCGTACTCCGTGCGGGGCGGGCCGCCGGCCTCGCTGGGGGCCGTCTCGTGCTCGACCATCAGGCCTTGGCGGGCCATGGACTTCAGGGCGTGGTAGATCGAGCCGGGCTTGGCGTTCGACCACTCGTGGGCGCCCCACATCTCCAGGTCCGCGCGGACCTGGTAGCCGTGGGTACGTCCGTGCTGGCGCACTGCGCCCAGGACCAGGAGGCGGATCGCCGACATCGGGTGCGGTCTCCTTGCTGAGGGGCCGGGGAACGGGTGGGCGGGGCCCACCCTTTCACCTCAGGCCGTCGCGCGTTCCTCGTCCACCAGCTCGAACGCGGTCTTGCCGTCGAGCGACTCGCGGATCACGTCGGCGTGGCCCGCGTGCCGGGCCGTCTCCTCGATCAGGTGCAGCAGCAGCCACCGCATCGACACCCGGGTCTGCGGCGGGAACCACGGCCGCTCCGGCAGCGGGAAGGTCTGCTCCAGGTTCGGCAGGCCGCGGATGTACTCCTCCACCTCCGCCCGCACCTTCTCCCAGTGCGCGAGCCTTCCGGCCACGGTCTCGCCCTCCACCAGGCGGAAGCTGTCCGGCCAGCTGGACTCGTCGCGCTGGACCTCCGGCGGCAGCTGCTGGGCCATGCGGAGCCAGTTGTGCTCGACCTCGACGACGTGCTTGAGCAGGCCGCCCAGGGACAGCTCGCTGGCGCTGGGCTTCTGCCGGGCCTGCTCCTCCGTCAGGCCGAGCACGGCACGGCGGATGCCGCCGCGCTGCGCCTCCAGGAAGGCCAGCAGGGTGCCGCGCTCGTCGGAGGGGTCCGGTTCGGTCACGTGGATGGGCATGGGAGCTCTCCTTCGGTCTCGTCCTCGCGAACGGCTCCAAGGTAGGGCCGAAGGAGGTCAGTTCCTGTCCTACACGCGGCACGCGATACGCGGCACGCGATACGCCACACGCGCGCTCAGAACGGGAATCTGCTCCGGCCGTGCTGGATCGAGATCCACTTCGTCGTCGTGAACGCGTCCACCATCGCGTCCCCGTTGAGCCGCCCCACCCCGGAGTGCTTCTCGCCACCGAACGGCACGATCGCCTCGTCGTGCACCGTCGCATCGTTGACGTGCACCATGCCCGTCTCGATGCGCTTGGCCACCCGCACGCCCCGCTCGACGTCCCCGGTGTGGACGGCGCCGCTCAGGCCGTACGGGGTCGCGTTGGCGAGCCGCACGGCCTCGTCCTCGCCGTCGAAGGGGATGATCAGGGCGACGGGGCCGAAGATCTCCTGGCCCAGGATGGGGGCGTCCTCCTTGAGGCCCGTCAGGACGGACGGGCCGACGAGCGTGCCGTCCGTCTCGCCCCGGACGAGCGCGGTCGCCCCGCCCGCCACCGTCTGCTCCACGAGCGTCGTGATCGCCTCGGCCTGGCCGGAGTTGATGAGGGGGCCGATGTGCGTGGTGGGGTCTCCCGGGTCGCCGACCTTCAGGGTGCGCACCTTCGCCACGAACTTCTCGGTGAACTCGCGCTCCACGGAACGGTCGACGAGCACCCGGTTCGCGGCCATGCAGACCTGCCCCTGGTGGACGAACCGGCTGAAGACCGCCGCGTCCACGGCGTAGTCGACGTCCGCGTCGTCGAGGACGATCAGGGCGCTGTTGCCGCCGAGTTCGAGGATGACCTTCTTGAAGTGCGAGGCGGCCACCGTCGCGACGTGCCGGCCGACCTTGTCGGAGCCGGTGAAGGACAGCACCTTGGGGACGGGGTGCTCGATGAGGGCGTCGCCGATCTCCGCGATGTCGGTGACGACGACGTTGAGCACGCCGGCCGGGACCCCGGCGTCCGCGAAGAGCTTGGCGACCAGACCGCCGCCGCATATGGGCGTGTTCTGGTGGGGCTTGAGGACGACCGTGTTGCCGAGGGCGAGGGCCGGGGCCACCGACTTGATCGACAGCAGGAACGGGAAGTTGAACGGGCTGATCACGCCGACGACCCCGACGGGCACCCGGTAGAGGCGGTTCTCCTTGGTGTCGTCGGGGGACGGCAGAATGCGGCCCTCGGCGCGCAGCGCGAGCTGGATCGCCTCGCGCAGGAACTCCCGTACCAGGTGCAGTTCGAAGGCCGCCTTGACGGCGGTGCCGCCGCATTCCGCGGTGATCGCCGCGGTCAGCTCCTCCTCGGTGTCGTCGATGATGCGCAACGCCCGCTCGAAGACGAGCCGGCGGCGGTACGGGTTGACCGCGGCCCAGCCGGGCTGGGCGCGCTCGGCGGCCCGGTAGGCCTGGTCGATCTCGGCCACGGTGGCCACGGTGATGGAGGCGAGCTTCTCCCCGTCGTACGGGTTGAAGTCGACGATGTCCCAGGAGCCGCTGCCGGCCCGCCACTCGCCGTCGATGTACTGGAATGCCAGCTCGTTGAAGAAGGAGCAGTAGGACATACGCCATCCCTGTCTGCGAAAAGCGGGGCGCCCGTGACGCCCTTATCGAATGGAGGCCTCCTGATGGGACGTCATCGTACTGATGTGTCAGAGGAGTTGAAGGAGGCGGCCTATCAGTTCGCGCGATTCGGCTGGCGGCAGGCTCTCGGCGTGCAGCTGCTCCATCACGCGTTCGTACTGGGCCACATCCTCCCCCTTGTCGAGGTAGAGCGCACTGGTGAGCTGCTCCAGGTACACCACGTCCGACAGGTCCGACTCGGGGAACCGCAGCATGGCGAACGAGCCGCTCTCGCCCGAGTGGCCGCCGTGCGCGAACGGCATCACCTGCAGCGTCACGTTGGGCTGTTCGGAGATGTCGACGAGGTGCTGGAGCTGTCCGCGCATGACCTCCCGCCCGCCGTACGGGCGGTGCAGCGCCGCCTCGTCGAGCACGGCGTGGAAGCGCGGGGCGCGTTCCGAGAAGAGCAGCTTCTGGCGCTCCATGCGGAGCGAGACCCGGCGCTCGATCTCGGCTTCGTCGGCCTTCGGGTTGCCCCGGACCACCACGGCGTGCGCATATCCTTCGGTCTGCAACAGGCCGTGGACGAACTGCACTTCGTAGACCGAGATATGCGAGGCGGCTCCCTCGAGTCCTACATATGTCTGGAACCAGCCGGGCAGGACGTCACCGTAGCTGTGCCACCAGCCCGCCACGTTGGCCTCGCGGGCCAGCCCGAGCAGGGCCTCGCGCTCGGCCCCGTCGGTGACCCCGTACAGCGTGAGCAGGTCCTCCACGTCCCGAGCCTTGAAGCTCACCCGGCCCAGCTCCATGCGGCTGATCTTCGACTCGGACGCCCGGATCGAGTACCCGGCTGCTTCGCGCGTGATGCCGCGCGACTCCCGCAGCCTCCTGAGCTGGGAGCCCAGCAGTATGCGTCGCACCACGGAACCGCTCGACTCGTTCGTGGCCATCTCTGCGACCCTTCCTCTTCCGGTCCTGTGTCAGGGCTGTGTGGTGGTGTCGTCGCTTCCGCACCCTCCTGAGGGCGACCCCCGCAGCCCTCGGCGCCGAAGTCTGCCACCTCCGGGCTCCGTTGCGTGCAGGTGTGGTTACCCAGATGAGCCATAGGCGGAGTCCCTACGTCAGGAGGCGCAGGGAGAATTGGTCCCCAACCACCCTGTGCGCCCCCAAATCCCTCTCGTGCACGTGCATCTGCCCTTGCATCCGCCCTGCGCATTGGGAACCATGGAGCTCGCACACGTGCACGTCACGTCACGTCCTCGATTGCCAGGAGTGCCTCGGATGGGTACCGAAGGATCGACTGTGCTCTCGCCGTTATGGAGAGGGCTGCCCGCGATCGACTCATCCGTCGTCTCCAGCTCGGCATCCTGTTCCCTGCCACCTCGCTTCGAAGCAGTGCGCAGCGCAAGGAAGTTCACCGCAGCCACGCTCGACCAGTGGGGCCTCGCCGCCCTGTTCGACGACGTGGCGCTCGTCGTCTCCGAGCTGGTGACCAACTCCCTGCGCTACGCCGCACCGGGCGACCGTGCGGGTGACGGGTACGAGGCTCCGGTACGCCTCCATCTGATGCGCTGGACGACGCGACTCGTGTGTGCCGTACGCGATCCGAGCGAGGCCGGCCCCGTCGCGGGCCGGGCCGCCGCGGGGGACGAGTGCGGCCGCGGGCTGTTTCTGGTGGAGCAGTTCAGCGACAGCTGGGGATGGCACCCGCTGGCGGGGGCGCTGCGGGGCAAGGTGGTGTGGGCGCTGTTCGGACTGCCGCGCGAGAGCGGGCCCGACGGGGGCGACGGGGGGCTCCGCGACGGGTTCCCGCTCTAGCCGGCGGCTGCGCGGCGCACTGCCCGCACACGGCGGAATTCCGACGGAAAGTCGTACGGCTGGAGGGGAGTCGTACGGCCGGCCGACGGGACGACGGCCCGGCACGGGGTCTAGTCCCGTATCAGGTAGTCGAATTCGCCGTCCTTGATTCCCAGCAGCATGGCCTCGATCTCGGCGGGGGTGTAGACGAGAGCGGGGCCCTCCGGGTGGCGGGAGTTGCGCACGGCAACCCCGCCACCCGGCAGTTTCGCGAACTCCACACAGGAGCCCTGGGAGTTGGAGTGGCGGCTCTTTCTCCAGACGGCGCCGTCGATGTCCGATGCAGCCATGCCGTTGTACGCGTGGGGCACTGGGCTCTCCCGGATGATTGCAGGGGGCATCCCAGGACGTGGATTCAGGGATGACAACTGCTCCGGATCATAGCTGCGTTCATGTGCTCATGCATGAGCCGATGCACGTGCACGTTGGGTGTTCCGGTCGCTACCTCACGGATTCCGACCGGAAGACGGACGTCCAGCGGAAACCGCGGAGGAATAGGGCAGGAGTGCCATCTCGCGGGCATTCTTGATCGCCCTGGACAGCTGTCGCTGCTGCTGCACGGTGACATGGGTCACCCGGCGGCTGCGGATCTTCCCGCGGTCCGAAATGAACTTCCGCAGGAGATCGGTGTCCTTGTAGTCGACGTACGTGATTCCCGCCGCGTCCAGGGGATTGCGGCGGGGCCTGAGGGCCTTGCGGTTCTTGTGCCGGCCGTTCACGGGAGGGCCGTCCTTTCGGATCAGGAAACGGGGTCGAGGAGTTCGTCGAAGGCGTGCGAAAGACTGCGCCAGGCGGCCGGGCCCGCGGCATATTCCGCATCGGTGAGCAGGCACGATTCCAGCAGCGAGCGCAGTCCGTCGGCGTCGAGCCCGGGCGAGGTGAAGGTGAGGTACTGCGCGCGGTCGCCGTGCTCGGGGTGCCAGTCCAGCGCCGCGGCCACCCGGCGGGCCGGGGGCACCAACTCCCAGGCGGCGTCCGGCAGGGAGGCCAGCCAGGGCCCGGCGTTCTCCACGCACAGGGCGCCGCCCGCCGCGTCCCAGGAGAGCAGGGTGTCGCTCCGGTCGGCGAGCCAGAACCGCCCCCGGCTGCGGGCCGCGGCGCAGGTCAGGTCCTCCAGCGCCGCGTGGAGCCGCCCGGGGTGGAAGGGGCGGCGGCCCTGCCAGACGAGCGTGCCGACCCCGTCCGCGTCGGCCTCCTGCGGCAGCAGGGCACAGGCGGGGTGCTGCCGCAGGGCCGCGGCCTCGACGTCGAAGCCGGCCACCGCGGCCGCGGCGAGCTCGACGGAGCCGACGGGGATGCGGCGGGCCCCGGGCGTGAGCTGGGCGAGGATGGTGTGGTCGGAGGCGTCGGCTGCTTCTGTTGCGTCGGCCGGCTCCGCGATCGCCAGCACCGTCGGGTACTCCAACTGCCGTGCGAACGTGTCCGCGACGGTCCGCTGATCGGTCGCCGCGGCGGCCAGGCCGGCCTCGGCCAGGTCGTCCCCGTTGCCCAGGCACGGCAGCACCAGGACCGGGTCCACGGCCGTGAACACCCCGGTCAGCCGCACGTCCGGGCCGCCGTGCGCGGCCACGACCTCGGCCATGGCCTTCGGTTCGACGGAGTCCCAGAGCTCCACGACCGCGAGCCGGTACGTCCCGGCCGCGGCGATCCGCTCCAGCTCCGGCACCAGGTCCTCGCGCAGGGCACAGCAGGCGCAGTCGTTGACCAGCGGCGCCTCGCCCTCGTCGAGCATCCCCGTGCGGTCGCGCACGGTCCGGCGGACGGTCCCCACGGGGGCCGTCGCCAGGTCGTGGTGCAGGGCGACGGCCCCGGGGACGGTGTGCAGCAGCCGCTCGACGGCGGCGCGGCGGGCGTCGCCGTGCAGTCCGCCGACCAGCACCACGGGCAGCTGCGCGGTGGTCATCAGCGTGCTCCGCGCTTGCCGTAACGGCGCTCGAAGCGCTCCACGCGCCCGGCGGTGTCCACGACGCGCGTGGTGCCCGTGTAGAAGGGGTGGCTCGCCGAGGAGATCTCCACGTCGATCACGGGGTAGGTGTTGCCGTCCTCCCACGCGATCGTCTTGTCGCTCGTGGCGGTCGACCGGGTGAGGAAGGCGAAGCCGGCGGCGCGGTCGCGGAAGACGACGGGGCCGTAGGCGGGATGGATTCCGGGCTTCATGACGGTCAGCGCTCCTCTCGGAAGACGACGTGCCGGCCGACGACGGGGTCGTACTTGCGCAGCTCGATTCGGCCGGGATCGTTACGGCGGTTCTTGCGGGTCACGTAGGTGTAGCCCGTCCCGGCGGTGGACCGGAGCTTGATGACGGGACGTAGGTCGTTGCGGGCCATGGGGGCTACTATACAGAAATGGTTTCCATTTTCATCAGGAGGGACTGACGATGTCCGCCCACTGCCAACTCACGGGCCGCAAGCCGGGGTTCGGGAACTCCGTGTCCCACTCCCACCGGCGCACCGCCCGCCGCTTCGACCCCAACGTGCAGCGCAAGCGGTACTGGCTGCCGAGCGAGGGGCGATATGTCCGGCTGGTGCTCAGCACGAAGGGGATCAGGACCGTGGACACGATCGGGATCGAGGCCGCGGTGGCACGCATCCGCGCGCGAGGGGTGAAGGTCTGATGGCGAAGAAGAGCAAGATCGCGAAGAACGAGAAGCGCCGGCTGACGGTGGCGCGGTACGCCGCGCGGCGGGCCGTGCTCAAGGCCGTCATCCGCGATGCGCAGGCACCGGAGGACGAGCGCGCGGCGGCCCTCGCGGAGCTGGCGCGGCAGCCGCGCGATGCCAGTGCGACGCGGGTGCGGAACCGGGACTCGGTGGACGGCCGCCCGCGCGGCCACCTGCGGGCCTTCGGCCTGTCGCGGATCAATGTGCGGGCCGCCGCACATGCGGGGTTCCTGCCGGGGGTGCGGAAGGCGAGCTGGTAACAAAGGGCACCGCACCGGGGATGCAGCGCCCCGTCAGGGGCGCGGGGAACTGCGCGACCAGCCACGACGCACCCGCAGCCGAGGGACCCGGGGTGGTGCGTCGGCTGCAGGCCGTCGGTGGCTGAGCGCGCAGTTCCCCGCGCCCCTGACGGGGCGCGAAGCCCCCGTTGTCAGACCCCCCTGCAAGACTCTTCGGAGTGGCGGCCGGGGTGGGCGACGGGGGTGTTCACCCCGGCACCGCCGCACGCGCAGTGCCCCGCACGGCGCAGCCCAACAGGCAAGTGCGGGTCCGGCCACACAGGATGGAGGCCATGACCCTCAGTCTCGATCAGCTGAGCCGCTGCACCGTCGCCGTCGACCTGGGCGCCGCCAGGACCCGGGTCTATCTCAAGAACACCGGGCTGGTCGTCGACGAACCCAGCCTCGCCGCGGTCAACACCCGCACCGGTTCGCTGATCGCGGTCGGCTCCCTCGCCGAGGGCATGGCCGGCCGGACACCGGGTCACATCCGGGTCGTGCGGCCCATCTCCGGCGGCACCGTCGTCGACATCGACATGGCCCAGCGGATGCTCCGCTTCCTGGTCAACGACAAGATCCGCCGCGCCTGGCGGCGCAAGCCCATGCTGCGCGCCGCGGTCTGCCTGCCGCACGACGCGGAACCCATCGCACAGCGGGCCGCCGTGGAGACGCTCAGCGCCCTCGGGGCGCGCCGGGTCGAGCTGGTGGACGCCCTCATCGCCGCCGCGGTGGGCAGCGGGCTGCCGGTCGAGCGGCCCGAGGCCACCATGATCGTGGTGTGCGGCGCGGCGTCCACCCAGGTCGCGGTGCTGTCGCTGGGCTCGATCGTGGCGGCCGAGAAGGTCCAGGTGGGCGGGGACGCCATCGACTACGCCGTCGTCCAGCACCTGCGCAGCGAGCACGAGCTGATGCTGCCCTCCCAGGGCCTGCACCCGCTGCACCTGGCCCTCTACTCCGACCCGGCGGTCGTCGGCACGGAGACGGAGGTGCGCGGCCGGGACGTGGCCACGGGGCTGTCCCGTACGGTCCTGGTGAACACCGCGCACGTCCGCGAGGCCATCAACACCCCGTTCACGGCCATCCTCGACGCCATAGGGCGGGTGCTGCGCGAGTGCCCGCCGGACCTGGTGGCCGACCTGGCCGACCGCGGCGTGATGCTCGCCGGCGGCAGCGCGATGCTGCCCGGCCTGGACACGATGATCGAGCGGGCGACGGGGATGATGGTGCAGATCGCCGAACACCCCGACGTCTGCGCGGTCGAGGGGCTGGGCGCGATGATCGAGGGCAAGCTGCAGCCGCTCGGCCTGGAGCCGCTGGCGAACTGAGACCGCATCAGCCGCTCCTCGGTTCCTGTCCGCCCCCTTGGGAACTTCTTTACCTTTCGGATCCGTTCTCCATGTGCACCCCGAGAAACGAGGAGAAACGCACATGGCGCTCTGGGACCGACTCAAGGACTCGGCCACGACGATGCAGGGCCAGCTCATAGCGAAGAAGAACGAGCTGCAGAGCGGCGCGTTCCGGGACGCGAGCATGGCGATGTGTGCGCTGGTGGCGGCTGCCGACGGTTCGATCGACGCCTCCGAGCGGCAGCGCGTCGCGTCGCTGATCGCCACGAACGACGTCCTGCGGAACTTCCCGGTCGACGACCTGCAGGCGCGATTCCACGACTACTGCCAGAAGTTGACGACCGATTTCGACTTCGGCAAGGTCAGCGTGCTGCAGACCATCGGCAAGGTGCACAAGAAGCCGACCGAGGCGCGTGCCGTGATCCAGATCGGCATCGTGATCGGCGGCGCCGACGGCGACTTCGACAAGTCGGAGCAGGCCGTCGTCCGCGAGGCGTGCTTTGCCCTGGGCATCAACCCGGGTGAGTTCGACCTCTGATGGCCTTTCCGGGCCGCTCCGTCCTGGAGCGGCCCGGAGCGCTTTCGGCTGCGGGCCCGTCGTGGCTGGTCGCGCCCACGCGGCGGAGCCGCATATCGATACAGCCCCGCGCCCCTTCGGGGCCCGGTCAAAGCCCGCTCACACCCGCACCGGCGCCGCCTCGCGGGTCCCCACCCACGTCCCCAGGGCGATCTCCGCCGTGATGCCCGGCCCGAACCCCGCGATGACGCCCCGCGCCTCGTGGCCCGCGCCGCCGTCCTCGAAGAGCCGGTCGAGCGCGTCGAAGATGACCGCGCTGGCGATGTTGCCGCGCTCCGTCAGCGTGGCCCGGCTGTAGCGGAACATCTCGGGGGTCAGCCCCAGGTAGTGGCACAGGTCGTCGAGGATCCGCGGACCGCCCGCGTGGACGATGTAGAAGTCGAGGGCGGAGACGTCCCAGTCGTGCGGCTTCGCCATCTCGCGCATCGCGGGCGCCAGCATCGACATCGTGCCCGGCACCCGTTTGTCCAGGATGAAGTGGAAGCCCGTGTCCCGGACCCCGTAGGAGATCCAGGCCTCCGTATCGGGCACCAGGTGCGAGCCGTTGCGCTCCAGGTGCACCCCGTTGCCGCCCTGGCCGCGCACCACGGCCGCCGCCATGCCGTCGCCGAAGAGGCCGTTGGAGAGCAGGTTGCCCACGCCCAGGTCCGTCGGCTGGTAGAGCAGCGAGCAGAACTCGCAGGCCACGATGAGCACATTGGCCCGCGGGTAGGCCATGCAGAAGTCGTGCGCGCGGTTGATGGCGGCGCCGCCGGCCGCGCATCCGAGCTGGGCGATGGGGAGTTGGCGGGTCTCGTTCCGGAAGCCCATGGTGTTGATGAGCCACGCCGTCATCGACGGCATCATGAAGCCCGTGCACGAGACGTACACGATCATGTCGATGTCGCGGACGGTCACCTCGGCCATGTCGAGCGCCCGCTGCACGACGTCGGGCACCCTCGCCTTGGCCTCCGCCTCGTAGCGCGCGTTGCGCGTGGTGAAGCCGGGGTGTTTGAGGGTGTCCTCGATCGGCTGCACCAGATGGCGCGTCTGGACGCCCGTGTTGCCGATGAGCCGCAGTGCCAGGTCGAGCTGCGGGTGGTCGGCGTGCAGCGTGCGCGCCAGCTCCAGGGTCTCTTCCCGCGTGATCACATGCTCGGGTACCGCGATGGCCGGTCTGCACAGTGTCGCCATGGCGGCCTCCCGTTTTCCCGTTGCCAGAGCAAGGCCGCCCCTCTGGCGCGGCAGCCTATCTCCACGTCTCCCGCAACAAAAAGCGCGCCACACCTCTAGTCCGGCAGTTCACCCGAATAGTGGACCATTCGGAGTAAACCAAACGAACATGCGTCGAACATGATGTGAAAGATTCACCCGATCGTCGGCGGCGTGCGCCGGTACGCATCAGAAGGGCGTCAGGAGTGCCCGCGTCCTCTTGAGCCCGGGCCGCCGGACTCCTTGTATGGATCCCGTGAACAGCCCTCTGCGCGAGAACGACCGGCCGCCTCATACGGCGACGCCGCGTCCTGCGCGCTGTTCGCGTCCGGCCGGGATACCGGCGCCGCGCGGCTGAGCCCCGCGCCGTCCCGCCTGCCGTAGCCGCCTCCGGCTCCGGCCGTCCCTCACATCACCCGGCACCGCCGGAACACCGCCCCCTCCCCCGGTGCGCCCTGTCGCGCCCGGCGGGGCGCTCCCGCCTTCCCCAATCCCGGAGTGGATCATGTCTTCCGCCGTCTCGCCCGCCCCCCGGACCGTGCTGGTCACCGGTGCCACCTCCGGCATCGGCTGGGAGACCGCCCGGCTGCTCGCCGGACAGGGCGACACCGTCGTCCTGCACGCACCGGACCAGGCCTCCGGCGACGATGCCGTCGCCCGGCTCGTGGCCACGGGTGCGAACCCGCTCCAACTGCGGCTCGTCGTCGCCGACTTCTCCCGGCTCGACGAGGTCCGCGCGATGGCCGCCCGCGTCGCCGACGCGCACCCCGCCCTGGACGCGCTGGTCAACAACGCCGCCGTCGCCGCGCCCGAGCGGCGCACGATGACCGGGGACGGCAACGAACTCTCCCTGCAGGTCAACTTCCTGGCCGCCTACCTGCTCACCAAGGAGCTCTCCGGCGCGCTGTCCGCCCGCCCCGGCGGCCGCGTCGTCAACGTGTCGTCCTCCATGCACCGCACCGCGTCCATCGCCTGGAACGACCCCCACCGCGCCCGCCGTTACTCCCGGCTCGCCGCCTACGCCCAGTCCCAGCTCGCCCTCACGATCTTCGCCCGCGCCGGGGCCCCCGCCGGGGCCGGCTGGACCTCCGTCAGCGTGCACCCCGGCATCTGCGAGACCGCGCTCATGCCCCTCTACGCGCACGAGGGCGACTCCGCCACCGAGGGCGCGCAGCGCGTGGTGCGCCTGTGCGACCCGGCGACCGAGGTCGTCCCGGGCGGCTACTACGACCGCACGGCGCTCTCCCCCGCCGCACCGGTCGCCATGGAGGACCGCACGGTCCGCCGCCTGTGCAAGCTCGCCGACCAGTTGGTCGGCAACGCCGCCTGAAACCCGGCCACTCATCACTGGAAAGAAGGAACCCGTCCATGTCCAAGCGCGCCCGCAAGAAGAAGGCCCGTCGCAAGAAGCCCGCCAACCACGGCAAGAAGGCCGGCGGCCGCTAGGCGCCGCCGACACAGCATCATGGCCGCACCGACGCGTCACACCATGCCCGTCCCGGCCGGCGCCCCCTGGGAGTCCTGGTTCCCGTCGGGACGCCCCGGGCTGGGCTCCCTCACGGAGCACATCCGGTCGACCGGGACGGGCCACTGGTGGGCCGACGACCCGCGGGCACCGCGGGCCGGAGCGGTCGGCTGCGCGGGCCACGTCCTGCTGGGCGGCGACCCGCGGGCCCTGCGCCCCGAGGACCTGGCCCCGCTGGCCCACAGCTGGTTCGCCGCACCGGACCGCTTCCTGCCCCTGCTCGGGGCCGCCTTCGACCGGATCGTGCCGTGGGAGCGCATGGTGTGGGTCCGGGACGGCGGCGCGGGACGCGCGCCCGTACCGTCGCCGGACATCCGGATCCGCCGCCTCACCGCCGCCGACGCGAAGGCCGTCCGCGCCCTGGGCCCGGACCTCGCCTGGATCGCGGAGAGTTGGGGCGGTCCGCACGCCCTGGCCGTCTCCGGCCACTGCCGCGGCGCCTTCCGCAACGGCCGACTGCTGTCATTGGCCTGCACGTACTTCCTCGGCAGCCGTTACGAGGACATCGCCGTCGCCACCGCGCCGGAGGCCCGCGGCCGGGGCCTGGCGCGCGCGTGCGTCCACGCCCTCTGCGCGGACGTCGCCTCCCGCGGCCGCACCGCGAGCTGGACCTGCTCCCGCGACAACCACCCCAGCCGCGCCCTCGCCGCCGCGACGGGCTTCCGGCTCGTCCGCGAGTACGTGCACTACGCGGCCGGCCGGGCGGTTGCTCCTGCTACTTGCGGCACAGTGCGGTCGACAGCACCTTGATGGCGGCCTGGTCCTGCTTCTCCGTCTTGCTGATGTTCTGGTTGAGCGAGAGCGTGACCTGCCGCTTGCCGTCGGCCGTCGTGAAACTGAAGGTGTTGTATCCGGCGACGCTGCCCGTGTGGCCCCACACGGGCGCCTGCCCGCTCCCCGCGCAGTAGTTGACGCTGCCCTCCAGGCCGAGACCGTACGAGCGGCCGGGCCGGTCGGCGCCGTCCGGGCGCATGGTGTACATCTCGTGCTGCAGAGCGGGCGGCAGCAACGTGCCCTTTCCGAGCGCCCTGTAGAACGTGTTGAGGTCGTGGGTCGTCGAAATGAGCGTCCCTGCGCCCCAGTAGACGGACAGGCTGAACTCCGTCGTGTCGGTCGGCGCCGCGGACGGACCGTTGAACCACTCGTAGCCGTTCAGATGCGCACCGGGCATCTTCGGCGTGGTCGGGAACGACGTACCGGTCAGGTGCAGCGGTCGCACGATGCGCCGGCCGATCTCCTGGCCGAGCGAGTGACCGGTCGTCTTCTCGATCAGCAGGCCCAGGACGACGTAGTTGGTGTTGGAGTACGACCATGAGGTGCCCGGCGCGAACTTGGGCCCGGGCTCGGCCGCGATCGCGACCAGGTCCCGCGGGGTGTAGGTGGCGGTCTGCAGATCCCGAACCGCGTTCTCCCTCTTCATCAGGACGTCGGTGAGATAGTCGGCCAGTCCGCTGGTGTGCGCGAGCAACTGCCGTACGGTGATGTGCTCACCGTTGGGCACGAGGCCGGGCAGGTGCTGCTCGATGGCGTCGTCCAGACCGAGCTTGTGCTCGGCGACGAGCTGCAGCACGACGGTGGCGACGAAGCTCTTGGTGACACTCCCCGCGCGGAACTTGTCCCCAGCCTGTGCATGACGCCCGCTGCCGATGTCGGCGATCCCGCTGCTGCCCCGCCAGGTGCCGTGCTCGTCCCGCACCTCGGCTATGGCGCCGGGCACGCCCGCGGCGACCACCGCGTCCAGGGACTGCTGGAGCGCGGTGCGGCCTCCGGCCCGGTCCGGGGTCGCGGCGGCGGCCGGGGCCGCCGCCGCGGGGACGACGGCCGCTGCGGCGAGCAGCGCGGAGACGAGTGCGGTGGACGTGCGGGACATCGGGGCTTCCTCCCGTTTGGTTGACGTGTTCATCACCATAGGCGGGAGTGCTCCGATGTGGATCATGATTGAGGAGGATGTGAGTGGGGGCGCCCCCTAGGGTGCGCCCTGAAGGGGCGCGAAGATCCGCCGGACACGCCCTGGAGGCAGCCCCTACGAGTCCCCGGGGGTGAGCGACTTCACCAGGTCGACGGCCTCCTTGAGGCCGAGGCCCGACCGTGCCTGCCGGAGCGCCCGGACGGCCTTGACCTCGTGCGTGACGGGGTCGACCCCGGCGACGGCGAGGGTCTTGCGCGCCCAGTCCTGGGTGGCAGCCTGGTCGGCGGAGGCGAACTCCTCGACGATGGCGAGCGCGCGCCGCAGGCCGGGCCGTTCGGCCTCGTCGGCCTCGCCGAGCGCGGTGCGGAGGGCGTCCTTGACCGGCGTCAGGTCGGGGAGCAACGGGCGGTTCGAAGGCCAGAAGTTGAGCATGGCCCAATTATGGCCGGTGCGTTTCCAGCTCGAACCAGACCGTCTTGCCGATCCCGTGCGGCCTGGTACGCACGTCCCAGGCCGTGGCGAGCGCGGCCACCAGGGCCAGGCCGCGGCCGGACTCGTCGCCCGGCGAGGCGTTGCGCTCGCGCGGCAGGCCGTCGCCCGCGTCCGACACCTCGACCCGGAGCGTCTTACCGACGATGACGCACCGGGCGCTGATCTCCCGGCCGGGGGCGGCGCGTACGTGCCGGCACGCGTTCGTCATCAGCTCGCTGAGGAGAAGGACGGCCGTCTCGGCCTCGGGCTCGGGGAGTTGCCATTCCTGCGCCTGCTCGCGCAGCAGCATGCGGGACCGGCCCACGCTGCGCGGGTGCCGCGGGAGGCACCATCCGGCGAACCGGTCGGGGAGGGGGTTTGTCATGAGTGCGTATCCCTTGTTGCTCAGCGCCGTCACTCGGGAGCGGGGCATTTGCACCCGCCGAGGGGTCACAGCGTGGGCTTCGCGGGAACATGCCGGGCAGGGGCGAGGCGGGTACGGTGCCGGGTTGTACCTGCGATGGCCCCGGGGAGGGTGGGGTGCGGCATGACGTCGCCGATGGCCTGGCGGTACTGCGGCAACCAGATCAAGCTCTGGCGGACGCGGGCCGGAGTGAGCCGGGAGGAGCTCGCCAAGGAGGCGGGGTACGAGTACGAGACGATCAAGTCGATGGATCAGGGGCGTCGGCGACCGACATTGCATCTGCTCCAGATCGCAGACCAGCTGTGCGGCGCGGGCGAACTGCTGGTGGCGGCCAAGGATTACCTGAGGCCGGAGCGATTCGTCTCGTATGCGCAGGACTTCATGCTGCTCGAAGCGGATGCGATTGCGCTCAGCTCCTACCAGCCGCAACTCATCCCGGGGCTACTGCAGACCGAGGAGACCATGCGGCTCCTGTTCAATGGGCATTGGCCGCCGCTGGACGACGAGATCATCGAAGAACGCGTCGCCGCCCGGCTTGCACGCCAAGCCATGCTGGACAAGGCGACCAAGGTCTTCAACTTCATTGTCGGGGAAGCAGCGTTGCGTACCACCCTGGGCGACAGGGAAGCACACAAGCGACAGCTCCTGCATCTGCTGTCAGCCGGCAAACGGCGCAACGTCACCATTCAGGTCCTGCGTACAGGCGGTGTGCATCCAGGGCTCGACGGGCCATTCGTCCTGCTTGAGATGCCCGATCACGACCGTCTTGTCTACGAGGAGGGCCAGCAGTCAGGCGTGCTCTATTCCGAACCGGAGAAGATCGGAATCATGGTCCATCGCCATGTCATGCTCGCCCAGCGGGCTCTCAGCCCGGACGAGTCCGCGCGTTTCATCAGAAAGTTGGCGGAAGAGTTGTGATTGCCAAATCAACTTGGATCAAGTCGCGTTACAGCGGCGGAGCGGGCGGTGACTGCGTCGAGGTGCGCTCCACACCCGACGCCGTTCACGTCCGAGACTCGGGGCGAATACGGGCGCCCCGGCTCGCCTTCCCCACGGCCTCCTGGGCGGTGTTCATAGGGCACATAGCCGCACCGTAGGGGCCCGAGACCCGGGGCCCGAGATCCGAGCGCTGTATGCAAGGAATGGGTGGTGGTGATAACCCACCCACCCTCCCAACTCCCGTGCGCACACGTCCGGATGACATTTCCCGAGCGAGCCGTCACGGCGCGCGGCGACCGTGTAGCGTCCCCAGCAACAAGCGACCCCCGCCGGTGCGTAGGAACACCGAACGGGGGTCTACCACCCAGATCACTACGCAGAAGTGGATCTCAATGGCTACCGCCGAGCTTACCCCTGCCGCGCCCGCGTACGCGCCCCCGATGGCCCGTCCGGGGTACGGAAAAAAGTCCGCACCGGACCAAGCACCGCACCGCGCGGGCGACTTCGCTCACCTGCCCGAACGCGAGGCGTCGGTCGCCGCACACATCGACCGGCTCCCGGACGGCGCCGCGGTCGACATCAAGACGCTGGCCAGGGAGCTGGCCGCATACGGCCAGCAGGCGGTGGCCAAGGCCCTGGAGAACCTCTCGAAGGCGGGCCACCTGCGCCGCTTCAGGGAGCCGGTCGGCACCCAGTGGGTGACCCGCACCCACTTCTCCCGCACCGCGCGGGACGACGCGTGGTGGAGCCACTACCTGAACCACGACGAGGCGCCGCCCACCAAGGCGGCCCGCAGCGAGGCGTACGAGGCGCTGGCGGCCGTCGGCCGCACCGCGCCCCGCATGACACTCTCCGCGGCGGAATGCGCCCAACTGGAGCCGCTGGCAGCGGAATGGCTGGCCCGAGGGGTCACGAGGGAGCAACTGACCGCCGCCCTCACGAGCGGCCTCCCGAACCCGGTGCACTCGCCGGGTGCGCTCGCCCGCAGGCGCTTGACGGACAAGCTGCCGCCGGAACAGCCGGTCCGGCAGCCCGCCGCCCGCATCATGGAGTGCACCGCATGCCGCGTCCCGGGCCACCCGGAGGCCCTGCCCGGCGGCCTGTGCCGCCAATGCCGGGGCGAGGAAAGGCCACTTGACCCGACGGCCGGCACGGCGGCCGTGGTCCGCGCGAACGCGGCCCGAGTCCGGGCGGCGATGCGGAGCAACAGACAGCCCATGTAGCGGATTCGCGGCCGATGACCCTGTCAGTCCTCCGAGAAGCTGAGGACTGACAGACAGGCCATCCGGTCTGGGCCCTCGTTGTGGATACCCGGTCCACCCACACCGTATCGGAAACACCGCCCCCGCGTACCGAATACCGCACGTAGCGCCACCGGCACACCAAGTACCCGCCAAACGTGTACAGTTCACAACGGCGCGCCGAGCGCGCCCCCCTTCAAAGAGGAGCCGACGACGTCGGGTTCGCGGAGGACCCGATCCCGGGTTCCTCCGGTAGCGGTCACCGGTACTTGGCCGCACTGCATGAAGGGGGGCGCCAGTGGGGCGTCACCGTAAGATCCGCCCGTCGGCCTGGAAGCGCATCGCGCAGAAGGTTCGGGGGTGGTTTCGCGGCCGATGACTTGTCAGTCCTCCACCACGCTGAGGACTGACAAGTAGGCCATACGGTCTGGCCCTCGTTGTGGATTACCGGTCCATGGCGGGGGCCGCTCCCGTACCGTACCCGGAACACCACCCCGGCGTACACAACCTCACCCCTCCGGCGTGACCGCCCTAGTGCACCCCTCCCACCCCGCACTCCCGCCCTAGTGCGCTAGTGCAGCACGCCACATAACTCCTGCCCATCATTGCGATGTTGAGCGCGTACGCCGTACATTCAGCGACATGGAGACCACCGACGTCCTCATCTCCGGCGCCGGCATCGCCGGCACCGCACTCGCGCACTGGCTGCACCGGGCCGGGTTCACCCCCACCATCGTCGAGCGCGCCCCCGCGCCCCGCCCCGGCGGGCAGACCGTCGATCTGCGCGGTGCCGGGCGCACCGTCGTCGAGCGCATGGGGCTCATGCCCCAGGCCCGAGCCGTCACCGTCGACCAGCGCGGGCTCGCGCTCGTCGACGGCCGTGGGCGGATCACCGCCCGCATGCCCGTGGACGCCTTCGGCGGCGAAGGGATCGTCTCCGAGATCGAGATCCTGCGCGGCGACCTCGCGCGCGTGCTGTACGACGCAACGGCGCCGGACACGGAGTACCTCTTCGACGACACCGCCACCGCGCTCGACGAGGACGCCGACGGCGTCACCGTCACCTTCGAGAAGGCCGCCCCACGCCGCTTCGCCCTCGTCGTCGGGGCGGACGGGCTGCACTCCGCCGTCCGCGGTCTGGCGTTCGGGCCGGAGGAGCAGTGCGTGCGTCAACTCGACTGCTTCATATCCTGGTTCACGGTCGACAGCGAGGACATGGACCTCGACGGCTGGTTTCTCATGTACAACGCCCCCGGCGGGCTCGTCGCGTCCGCCCGGCCGGGGCGGCTGCCGGGTGAGGTCAAGGCCGGGCTGGCCTTCCGGTCGGCGGAGCCGCTCCGTTACGACCGGCGTGACACCGAGGCCCAACGGGAGCTGGTCGCACGGCGCTTCGCGCACGTCACGGGCTGGGAGGTGCCGCGGCTGCTGGCGGGCATGCGGACCGCGCCGGACTTCGCCTTCGACTCCCTGGGCCAGGTGCACCTCGACCGCTGGTCCCGCGGCCGCGTCGTGCTGCTGGGCGACGCGGGCTACTGCCCGACGCCGCTCACCGGCCTGGGGACGAGCCTCGCGCTGGTCGGCGGCTACCTGCTGGCCGGCGAACTGGCCGCGGCCCGTGGCGACCACCGGGCCGCGTTCGCCGCGTACGAGCGGCTCATGCGGCCGTACGTCGCCACGTCGCAGCAATTGCCGCCCGGCGGCACCGGGGGATATGCGCCGCGCAGTGCACTCGCCATCCGTATGCGGGCCGCCTCGATGCGGTGGATGACCCGGTGGCCGCTGCGGAATGCGATGGCTGCGCAGTTCGCCAAGGCCGGGGATATTGCGCTGCCGGAGTACAGCGATCTCACCCCCGTCCACCCCGGCTGAGAAGCCATACCGAACAAACGGTATGTTTTATTCCGATGGAGGGCCGCTCACCCTTGCCGCCCGGGGATTCCCGGGCGGCAAGGGTGCTTTCCCGTACCCGGCCGCTGCCTGGCAAACTCGCACCCCATGACGACCGCGAATCTGCTGCTCCCCGGAAAAGTCACCTTCATCACCGGCGCCGGCTCCGGCATAGGCGCCGCCGCGGCCCGCGTCTTCGCGCGGGAAGGTGCAACCGTCGTGCTGGCCGGCCGCCGTGAGGACCGGCTGGCCGCCGTCACCGAGGAATTGCGGGAGTCCGGCGCCGAGGCCTCGTACATCGTCGCCGACGTCGCCCGCCCCGAAGCGGCGCGCACGGCGATCGCGTTCACGGTCGAGAAGTACGGCCGGCTGGACGCCGCATTCAACAACGCGGGAATCGGCGGCGACCGGACCCCGCTGCACCTCATGGCGGACGACGTCTACGACGCGATCATGGAGACCAATGTCCGGGGCGTGTGGAACTGCCTGCGCCACGAGATAGCGGCCATGCTGGAAAACGGCGGCGGCGCCATCGTCAACAACAGCAGCGTCGGCGGGCTCGTCGCCATCCCGGCCGCCGCCCCCTACGTCGCCTCCAAGCACGCCGTGGTCGGCCTGACCCGGGCCGCCGCCGACGAATACGCCCGGGAGGGGATCCGGGTCAACGCCGTGGCGCCCGGCACGACGCGCAGCGAGATCACGGTGGACTGGTTCGCCCGGAACCCGGGCCTGGAGGCCACGGCCCACTCCATGACGCCGCAGGGCCGCACGGCCGCCCCGGAGGAGATCGCCGAGACGGTGGCGTGGCTGCTCAGCGACCGGTCGCCGTTCCTGACGGGCGCGGTGGTGCCGGTCGACGGCGGCTTCGTCAACCAGTAGGCAGCCGGCCGCTCAGGACGATCCGGAAGGCCGGCAGCCCGTACTGGCTCCCGGCGACCTCGACGACGCCGTTCCCCGAGGTCCGGACGTCCAGCAGGCAGGGCGCGTCGAACTCGACGTACCGGCCGAAGGAGGTGGACACGGCCGTGGGCGCGGTCCACAGCGGGCCGCAGGCCGCCCGGGCGGCCTGGTGGGCGGCGGTGAGCAGGGCGAGGCCGGGGACGTGGTCGACGGGGTGGTCGAACATCTCGGTGTTCGCCGGGTCGTTGCGCAGCAGCCAGCGGTCCGGGCGGCCGGTGGCGGACAGTGCGACCTCTTCGGCCGAGGAGCAGCCCACGAGTTCCGGCGCCACCGGCTCCGGCACGTCCCAGCCGCCCCAGGGCGCCGTCAGGTGGTCGCCGCGCAGCCGCCGGTAGACCTGCGGGGAGATCCACTGGGACCGCGAGTCGGCCCGGCACACCACCCGGCCCTCGTGCCGGACCGTGAATTCCATGATCTCGGCGCCGATCACCCGCCCGCCGCGCCGGATCATCTGCGAGCAATTCAGCTCCACGGTGACGGGCGTGCGCCCGTCCCGCCATTCCGGCGCCGGCCCGGTCAGGGTGCAGTTCAGTTTCTTCAGGAGCGACTGGTATTCCAGCGGCACCCCGAACGCGGCATGCGAAACGGCGAGCCCGCACTGCCGGACGAGCCCGGCGGCCGTTCCGGCCGCGGGCCGGGCGCCGCCCGGTCCCTCCGGTTCGCCGGGCCATTCGGCGCCGACCAGGAATACCTCGGGCGACGGGCGCGTCCAGCCGGTGACGAGAACGCCGCTCTGGTCCTTGAGATGGACCAGCTCCTTGGGAACCAGCCGCGGCACCTCCTCGGGAACAGCGGATTTCCGCAGGCAGGCGGCCATGACCTGCGGCCGGCCGGACTCCGATTTCGGGGTTTCCGGGGCCAGCGTGCAGGATTGGTACACCGTTGCGGACATGATCCCCCCCTGGGATGCCTGACTCGAACGCTCGAGTGGGGCAGGACGTTGCGCCAAGATACCTACTAATCGGTACTTATCACCAGGGGGGACGGAGCAGAAGGAGGGGATTGCCGTGGCGCAGCAGGAGCGCGCGATCCGGACCCGGCAGGCGATTCTGGAGGCTGCCGGAAAAGTCTTCGACGAGTCCGGGTACGAGGCCGCCACGATTGCCCACATCCTTGCCTGCGCCAAGGTGACCCGGGGTGCCCTGTATTTCCACTTCAGCTCAAAAGAGGATCTTGCCCGGGGCGTTCTCGACGAAGCAGTGACAACCGAGGGCGTTTCGCCCCAGCCGTTCAAATTGCAGGAATTGGTGGACACCTCGCTGCTGCTCGCGTACCGGGTCCAGCGGGAGCCGCTGCTGCGCGCCTCGATCCGGCTGTCCGTCGACCAGCGGGCCCGGGCCATGTTCGGCACCCGGTGGCCCGACTGGATCACGGTGACCGCCGCGCTGGTCCAGGACGCCAAGGACCAGGGCGAAACCCTTCCGCACGTCGTCCCGGAGGAGGTCGCGCGCCTCATGGTCGGCGCCTGGACGGGCGTCCAGCTGATCTCCGAGGCCATGCCCGAGCCGCCGGAGCTCGCGGACGAGATCTCCCTGCTCTACCAGCTGATGATGCCCAACATCGCGGTGCCGGGCGTGCTGGCCCGGCTGGACATGGCGCCGGACCGGCCACTGCGGCTGATGTCGTCCGCGGAGGACGCGGACGTGGCGAACGGCGACGCCGCGACATGAAAGAAGCGTGAGAAAGCCCCTCCCCCACTGTCTACAGTTCTGTAGACATTCATCGAGGAGAGGGGCGGCGGAACCATGCCGATATCCGGCAGTTCCAGCGGTGGCGCACTGGCCGAGCAGACATCCGGTGCCCGGCACCGGAGCCGGGCACCGCAGGCGGGCCTCGGCAAAGTGCCCGAAGTGACGGCCCTGTTCTGGGTGGTGAAGATCCTCACCACCGGTATGGGCGAGACCGCCTCGGACTACCTGGGCCGGACGCTCGGCCCGATACCCGCCGGATGTCTCGGACTCACCGGTTTCGCCGCCCTGCTGGCCCTGCAGTTCCGCTCGGCACGGTACCGGCCGTGGATCTACTGGTCGGCCGTGGTCATGGTCAGCGTCTTCGGCACCATGGCCGCCGACGTCGTCCACGTCGTGGCCGGCGTCCCCTACACCGTCTCGGCGGTGGCGTTCTGCGGTGCACTGGCCGCGATCCTGGCCGGCTGGTACGCGTCCGAGAAGACCCTGGCCGTCCACAGCATCCGCACCCGCCGGCGCGAGACGTTCTACTGGGCGACGGTGCTCGCCACGTTCGCCCTCGGCACCGCGATCGGCGACCTCACGGCGGGCACGCTGCACCTGGGCTATCTGCCGTCCGGCATCCTCTTCGCCGTGGCCATCGCCGTGCCGGCGCTGTCCGGGCGCTTCGCGTGGATGAACCCGGTGGCGGCGTTCTGGTCGGCGTACATCCTGACGCGGCCGCTGGGCGCGTCGTTCGCGGACTGGATGGGCGTACCGGGCGCCCGCGGCGGGCTCGGGTGGGGGACGGGCCCGGTGACGCTGGCGCTGCTGGTCCCGATCCTGTGCCTGATCGGCTACTTGGCGGTCAGCCGCAAGGACACCCCGCGGGGGCAGCGGTAGGGAACACCGGGGCCGGCGCGCCGCCTGCGCCCCGCAGGGGCGCGGGGAACTGCGCGACAAGCCCCCACCGACCCGCAGTCGACACACGATCCCGGGTTCCGGGGCGCAGCCCCGGGGCAGCACGTCGCCTGCGGGCGCGTCGTGGCTGGTCGCGCCCACGCGGCGAAGCCGCATGATGCAGCACAGCCCCGCGCCCCTGCGGGGCGCTAGGGCCTGTCCAGGAACATCAACCGCGCCCGCTTCTCCGAAAGTTCGATCTCCGGCCCCCGCTCGAACCCCGTCCGCTCCAAGCGCGCAATGGCCTTCGCATTGCGCGCGTCCGGTTCGGCCACGATCCGCCGCCGTGCCGGGTCCTCGGCCAGGACCCAGTCCAGGAACACGGACAGCAGCGCCTCCGTGAAGCCCGGCTCCGGGGCGCCGTCCATCGGGCCCACCAGCAGGTGGATGCCGAAGTCGCCGGGCTGCACGGCGTAGCACTC
Source organism: Streptoverticillium reticulum (assembly GCF_047456005.1). Taxonomy (NCBI): domain Bacteria; kingdom Bacillati; phylum Actinomycetota; class Actinomycetes; order Kitasatosporales; family Streptomycetaceae; genus Streptomyces; species Streptoverticillium reticulum. Next base: position 3,802,321 of record NZ_CP179755.1, read on the forward strand.
GCCGACCGGGTCGTGCTCCGGTTCGTACGTCTGGAAGAGGGCCACGGGACGGCCGTCCCGGTGGACCAGATACGCGTGGTGCGTGCTCAGCGAGTCCAGGTACTCGTAGATCTCCAGGACCCGCTCGCGGCCCGCCTCCCGCATGCCCCAGAAGCGGGCGCGCTCCTCGCTCACCCAGGCGTGGAGGAGGTCGGCGTCCGCCGCGGGGGCGACCGGGCGGATGCCGACGGTGCCGAAGCCCTCGGCCTTCTGCTCGTGCACGAAGTTCATGACGTGGTGTTCTCCCGTTCCAGGGTCAGCCGGTCCCAGTCGGTGATCACGGGGACGAGCTCGCCGCGCTGCCACAGCGGCAGTTGGTCTCGGTGGTGGGGGTCGCCGGGCACGCCGGAGGCGCCGAACGGGACGATCCAGCGGCTGTTGTCGCGCCGCGCGACGTCCCAGGCGTAGCGCGCCGCGGAGGCCCGCGCGCTGCGGTCGGTGAAGCCGGGGACGCTCGACGTGGACAGGACGCAGTCGTGGTCGCCGGAGAGCCCGGGCCATTCCTCGGGCACGGCGCCGGGCAGCGCCTGCCAGGGCGCGAGGCGGTGCGCCTCGCCCCAGGTGCCCGTGGGCTCCCCGGCGGCCGCGGTCTCCTCGACCGCGGCCCTGACGGCCTCGGCCCGGTCGGCGGCGGGCAGCGGCCCGGCGGTCAGCAGGCCCTCCAGGGCGTAGGCGATGCGCGGGACGAGCGCGAGCCACGGCAGGAACACCTCGGGACACTCCGGGAGTTCGGCCAGCGGGGCCAGCGCCGGATGGGCGGCCAGGCGGCGCACGACCGCTGACCGCACGGCGGCGTACGCCATGGCGTCGGTGCTGTCCGCGTCCATGTGCCGGTCCCAGCACAGGAGCCGGTCGCGCAGCGCCGCGGCCCCGGGGGTCAGCCCGTCGAGCCCGTCCAGCAGCTCCAACAGCGGCTCTGCCGATGCCAGATGGGTGTCCGTGTGCACGGCGGCCATGTCCTCCGCCGCCCACGCCCTGCGCTCGTCGAGCAGCTGCCGGATGCGCGTGGCACGGTGCGGTGCGGCGAACTCGACGCCCAGCGGCGTCGCGATGCCGCGCGCGTTCGCCATCACGGCCACGTCGTCGACCGGCTCGCGCGGCAGCTCCTCGTGCCAGCCGCGCCAGGCGTGGTCCGGCTCCCAGGCCGGCACGACCCGCAGGCCGTTGTCCCGGTGCCGCACCGGTACGGCGCCCGCGACGCGGTGCAGCAGGCCGCCCTCGGTGTCCGCGGCCAGGACGACGTTCACGGGCTCCGCCCAGGCGTCGAACGCCCGGTCCACGTCGGCGACCGTCCTCGCCCGCAGCAGTGCGGGGAGGGTGGCGAAGCCCAGGTCCTCGCGGACGCGCGGCGGGCAGCGGAGGCTGACGACGTCGCCGTCGTCGTCGCTGCCGTCGGCGTCGCCGATGACGACGACGCCGCGCTCGGTCTCGACCACCTCGACGGTGACCGGGTCTCCCCCGGCCACCTCGATCGTCTCGACGTGCGCGGCGGCGGGCCGCCAGCCGTCCGGGCCGAGCGCCTCGACCCCGGTTCCGGTCCTGCGGAGCCGTTCGCGGTAGAGGTCCTGGTAGTCGGCCATCGCGTTGGTGATGGCCCAGGCCACCGTCCCGGTGTGGCCGAAGTGGCCGGTGCCGGGAACGCCGGGGACGGCCAGGCCCACCACGTCGAACTCCGGGCAGGACAGCCGGATCTGCTGGTAGATGCCCGGGTCCTCGATGAAGCGGTGCGGGTCGCCCGCGACGACGGCGGCGCCGGTGGCGGTGCGGTCTCCCGCGACGAGCCAGCCGTTGCTCCCGGACGTGCGGTGGCCGTCGGTGGCGAACAGGCCGATCGCCTCGGGCCCTAGCGTGCGGGCGACCCGTTCGCGCCACAGCTTGGCGGGGAAGCCCGCGAAGAGGAGGTGGTGGGACAGCCACACGGCGAGCGGCGTCCACGGCTGCCACGTTCCGGGGACGAGCCCGGTGGCCGCGAACTCCGGTGCCCGCCCGGCCCCTTCGGCCAGGCCCGCGTTGACGCCGTCGACGTAGCGCCGGACCCAGGCAGCGGTCTCGGCATCGCAGCGGTCCAGCCGTTCGAAGCAGCGCCGTGCGGTGTCGTCCAGGCGCGTCTGCCGGGCGAGGCGGTCCCAGCCCACGGCCTCGGCGCCGAGGAAGGACGCCGAGGTGCCCTGCGCGCGGTGCCGCTCGGTCTCCAGCTGCCAGGCGCGGTCGACGGCGGCGTTGTGGCCCTGGGCGAAGGCGAGTTCCTCCGCGCTGCCGGCGCGCAGGTGCGGGATGCCCCAGGGGTCCCGGTACGTCGCGAAGGTCATGCCGTGCCTCCCGTCCGCGTCGTCGCGAGGGCCCGGCGCCGGGCCGCCGGGACGACGAGCGGCGTGCCCGTCTCCGGATCGTCGATGACCCGGCAGGGCAGCCGGAAGACCGCCTCCACCAGTTCGGCCGTCACCACGTCGCCCGGTGCGCCCTCGGCCACGACCCGTCCGTCGCGCATGGCGATCAGGTGGGTGGCGTAGCGGGCGGCCTGGTTGAGGTCGTGCAGGACGGCCACCAGCGTGCGGCCCTGCTCCTCGTGCAGACGCGCGCACAGGTCGAGGATCTCCAGCTGGTGGGCGATGTCGAGGTAGGTCGTGGGCTCGTCGAGGAGCAGCAGCGGCGTCTCCTGGGCGAGGGCCATGGCGATCCACACGCGCTGCCGCTGGCCGCCCGACAGTTCGTCGACCATCCGGTCGGCGAGCTGGGCGACCCCGGTCGCCTCCATGGACTCGGTGACGACGCGCTCGTCCTCCGGCGACCACTGGCGCAGCAGCTTCTGGTGCGGGTAGCGGCCGCGGGCGACGAGTTCGGCGACCGTGATGCCGTCGGGGGCGATCGACGACTGGGGCAGCAGACCCAGGGTGCGGGCGACCTGCTTGGCGGGCAGGGAGGCGATGTCCTGACCGTCCAGCAGGACGGTCCCGGCGGCGGGCTTCAGCGTGCGCGACAGGGCGCGCAACAGGGTGGACTTGCCACAGGCGTTGGGGCCGACGACCACCGTGAAGGACCGGTCGGGAACGGCGACGGTCAGGCCCTCGGCGATGGTCCGCTGCTCGTAGGAGAGGGTCAGGTCGCTGCCGCTCAGCCGCGGTGCGCCGTGGGGTGCCATCGTCCGTGCTCCGTTCTCAGGTGTCGTTGTGGCGCTCATATCCGGCCCGCCCTGCGCTCGGCGGCGAGCAGCCAGACGAGGTAGCCGCCGCCGAGGACGCCCGTCACCACGCCGACCGGCAGCTGATGCCCGGGGAAGGCCTGCTGCCCGATCAGGTCGGCGCCGACGAGCAGGGCCGCGCCGGTGCACATGGAGGCGAGCAGGTTGGGGCCCGGCGACTTCGTCAGCCGTTTGGCCAGCTGGGGTGCGGTGAGGGCGACGAAGTTCACCGGGCCGGCGGCGGCCGCCGCGAAGGAGGCGAGCAGGACGGCGGCGGCCAGCAGCACCAGCCGCAGCCGCTCGACCGGGATGCCCAGGCCGCTCGCCGCGTCGTCGCCCATCTCCATCATCCGCAGCGGGCGGCTGCAGCCGAGGAGCACGACGGGGACCAGCACGGCCATCGCGACGAGCAGCGGCAGCACGTCCTTCCAGCCGCGGCCGTCCAGGCTGCCGGTGAGCCACAGCACGGCCCGCGCCGCGTCCATGAGCTGTCCGCGCGTCAGCAGGTAGCCGTTGACGCCCGTGAGGATGGCGGCGGTTCCGATGCCGATGAGGACGAGCCGCTGCCCGTGCACGCCCTGCCGCCAGGCGAGCAGGTAGATGACGACGCCGGTGGCCAGGCCGCCGGTGACCGCGCCCGTCGCGAGGGCGAGGCTGCTGCCCCCGGCGACGACGACGGCGAGCGCGCCGACCGCCGCGCCCTGGGTGAAGCCGAGCACGTCCGGGCTGCCGAGCGGGTTGCGGACGACCGACTGGAACAGCGCGCCGGCCAGCGCGAGGGCGGCGCCGACGAGCAGGGCGGTGACGACGCGGGGCAGGCGCAGTTCGTTGACGATGAAGTCGTGCGCGGGGTCGCCGTCCCCGACGAGGCTGCGGACGACGTCCGCCGGGCCGATCGGGTAGTCGCCGCTGCCGAGGGCGAACACGGCCAGGACGAGCGCCAGTACGGCGCATCCGGCGCCCGCGGCCAGCGCCCGCGGGCGGAAGCGGACGGAGCGGCCGCCGGCGAAGCGGATGACGCTCATGCGCGCACCGCCTTTCCGCGCCGCACGAAGTACAGGAACAGCGGCCCGCCGAGGACGGCCGTCACGATGCCCACCTGGAGTTCGCCGGGCCGGCCCAGGACCCGGCCGAGCACGTCCGCGCCGAGCAGCAGCACGGGCGCGAGCACCGCGCAGTAGGGCAGCATCCAGCGCAGGTCGGGGCCGGTCAGGGTGCGGACGAAGTGGGGCACCATCAGTCCTACGAAGACGATCGGCCCGCAGGCCGCGGTGGCCGCTCCGCACAGGAGCGTCACGGCGGCGACGGAGGCCGCGCGGGTGAGGGCGGGGCGGGCGCCGAGGGCGCGGGCCGAGTCGTCGCCGAGGGCCAGGGCGTTGAGCGGCCGGGCCAGGGCGAGGGCGAGCAGCAGGCCCGCCGCGACGAACGGCAGCACCTTGAGCACGGTCGAGGGCCGGGCGTCGGCGAGCGAACCGACCGTCCAGAAGCGCATCTTGTCGAGCGAGGCGGTGTCCAGCAGCATCACGGCGCTCACGTACGAGTAGAGCGTGGCGTTGAGTGCCGCGCCGGCGAGCGCCAGCCGGGCCGGGGTCGCCCCGCGGCCGCCGCCCACCGCGTAGAGCAGGGCCGCGACGGCTCCCGCTCCGGCGAGGGCGAACCACACGTAGCCGTTGAAGGTGGCCACGCCGAGGAAGGAGGCCGCGGAGGCCACGGCCGCGGAGGCGCCCGCGTTGATGCCCATCAGGCCGGGGTCGGCGAGGGGGTTGCGGGTCAGCGCCTGCATCACGCAGCCGGCCAGGCCCAGGGCGGCTCCGGCCAGCAGGCCGAGGAGCGTGCGGGGCAGGCGCATCCGGTGCACCACGGTGTAGGCCGGGGAGCCGCTGTCGAAGAGCCCGTGCCAGACCTCGGCGGGCGAGAGCTGCTTGGCGCCGAACCCGATGCTGAGCACCACGACGGCCAGCAGCACCAGGACGGATCCGGCCAGTCCGGCGGCGCGCACGGAGGCGCGGGTGCCGCCGGGCGGGCGGCCGCGGGAGGGCGGTGACGCCGTCGAAGCCCCTGGGGCTTGCGGTGACTTGGTGAGAGGCACGGGCGTGCTCCGGGTCACGGGGAGCGGTGGCCACCCCCACTGGACAGCAGTTTAGGTTAGGTTAACCTAATATCGCTCCGGGCCTCAGGGCCACCCCCGACGCGTGAGAGACACACCCATGCCGCACAACAGCCCCACCCGCCTCTCCCGCCGCGGCCTGCTCACCGCGGGCGGCGTCGCCGCCTTCGGCGCCCTCCTCACCGCCTGCGGAGGAAGCGGCGGTTCGGGCTCCTCCGCCAAGGAGGGCGACGGCGGCGGCAGCTGGTCCTTCACCGACGACCGCAAGAAGAAGGTCTCCGCCAAGGCGACGCCGAAGCGCATCGTCGCCTTCACCGGCACCGCGGCCGCCCTCGTCGACTTCGGTCTCGGCCAGCAGATCGTCGGCGTCTTCGGCGAGACCAAGGACAAGGACGGCAAGGCCGTCCCGCAGGCCGGGGACCTGAACGTCGACAAGGTGACCGTGCTCGGCAACGCCTGGGGCGAGTTCAGCATCGAGAAGTACGCGGCCCTGCGCCCCGAGCTGCTCGTGACGCACATGTTCAACGAGGGTGCGCTCTGGTACGTGCCGGACGAGAGCAAGGACAAGATCCTTGGCCTCGGCGCCCCCAGCGTCGCGATCCGCACCGCCCGCGTCCCCATGACCGAGCCCATCAAGCGCTACGCCGAGCTGGCCGAGTCCCTCGGCGCCGACCTGAAGGCCAAGAAGGTCACCGACGCCAAGGCCCGCTTCGAGGCCGCCGCCGAGACCCTGCGCAAGGCCGCCAAGGCGAGCGGCGGGCTCAAGGTCATGGCCGCGTCGGCCAGTCCGGACCTGATGTACGTCTCCAACCCGAAGTCCAACTCGGACCTCATGTACTTCGCCGAGCTCGGCGTCGACCTGATCGTCCCCGAGAAGCTGGACGAGGGCGGCTACTTCGAGGGCCTCAGCTGGGAGAACGCCGGCAAGTACAAGGCCGACCTGATCCTGCTGGACAACCGCGACGGCCAGCTGCAGCCCAAGGCCCTCGCCGACAAGCCCGCCTGGGCGGAGCTCCCCGCCGTCAAGGCGAACCAGATCACCCCGTGGGACTCCGTGCCCCGCTTCTCGTACGCGGGCGCCGCCCCGCTGCTCGAAAACCTCGCCAAGGCCATCCAGGATGCCAAGAAAGTGAGCTGACGTTCCCATGACGACCGCCACCGTCGCCGGACAGTTCCGCTTCTTCGACGCCCATGTCGTCCGCAGCCGGCGCCTCGGCCCCTCCATGGTCAGGATCACCTTCGGCGGAGAACAGCTGAGGGAATTCGCCGGAGGCGGCCGCGACCAGAGCTTCTCGCTGTTCCTGCCGCAGCCGGGGCAGGACTCCCCGGTGCTGCCCGAGACCCACGGCGAGGGCCGGCTCGCGGAATGGCGGGCCATGGACCCGGCGGTACGGGCCGTCATGCGCTCGTACACCGTGCGCGAGCAGCGCCGCGAACAGGCCGAGGTCGACGTCGACTTCGCGCTGCACGGAGACCTGGGCCCTGCGTCCCGCTGGGCCGGGGAGGCCGCGGGCGGCGAGAACGTCGTCCTGCTCGGCCCGGCCGTCGAGGACAACAGGAGCGTCGGCTTCCGTCCGCCGCTGGGCACCGACTGGGTGCTCATCGCGGCCGACGAGACCGCGCTCCCCGCCGTCGGCGCCATCCTCGACTGGCTGCCCGCCGGCATGCGCGCCCGGGTCTGGATCGAGGTCCCGCACGCCGAGGACGTCATGGACCTGCCCTGTGCGGGCGACGCCGAGATCACCTGGCTCGTCCGCGACCATGCCCCCGGACCGCGTCCCGCCCTCCTCGTGGACGCGGTCCGGGACGCCGCCTTCCCTGGCGGGATGCCGTACGCCTGGGTTGCGGGCGAGTCGGGGGCCGTGAAGGCGGTGCGGCGCCATCTTGTCGCTGAGCGCGACTTCGACCGTAAGAAGGTGCACTTCTCGGGGTATTGGCGGCTCGGCGCCTCCGAGGAGGACCTGCGGGCCGAGGCCCTCGCGGCGGCGTAGGCGGTGCGCCCCGTCAGGGGCGCGGGGAACTGCGCGACAAGCCCCCACCGGCCTGCAGTCGACGCACTACCCCAGGGGTCCGGGGCGAAGCCCCGAGAACCTCGACTGCGGGTGCGTCGTGGCTGGTCGCGCAGTTCCCCGCGCCCCTGACGGGGCGCAGGTCACACGGGGCGCGGCCCCGACGGGGCACAGGGACACAGGGGGTGCCCCATTCGGGATCAACTTAGGTTAGGCTTGCCTAAGTTCAGCCAGCCCGACGAACCGTTGAGGACTGACCATGAGTTTCCAGGGGCGTTCGCACCTGTTCAACGACCGCAACGTCGACCACTACCGACGCTCCCTGACCGACGGAGTCGAACGCGTCGCCACCCGGATCGCCCGCACCGAGCGCCCGTTCTCCGGCGTCACGCCGGACCGACTGGCCCCCGAGATAGCCGGGATCGACCTGGAGCGGCCGCTGAGCGACCCCGCCGCGGCCCTCGACGAGCTGGAGAGCGTCTACCTGCGCGACGCGGTCTACTTCCACCACCCCCGGTACCTGGCGCACCTCAACTGCCCGGTCGTCATCCCCGCCCTGCTCGGCGAGGCCGTCCTCACGGCCGTCAACTCCTCGCTGGACACCTGGGACCAGAGCGCGGGCGGCACCCTCATCGAGCGCCGGCTGATCGACTGGACGGCCGGGCGCATCGGTCTCGGCGAGGACGCCGACGGCGTGTTCACCAGCGGCGGCAGCCAGTCCAACTTCCAGGCCCTGCTGCTCGCCCGCGAGGAGGCCTTCGCCCGGGCCGCCGCCGCGGCCGCGTACGCCGGGGACACGCTCTCCAAACACGACTTCCTCCCCCGGCTGCGCATCCTCGCCTCCGAGGCGGGCCACTTCAGCGTCCAGAAGTCCGCGAAGATGCTCGGCCTCGGCACGGACGCCGTCATCGCCGTCGAGACCGACCAGGACCGGCGCATGCGGCCCGCGGCGCTCGCCCGCGAGCTCGAACGCTGCCGCACCGAGGACCTCGTGGTCATGGCCGTCGTCGCCACGGCCGGCACCACCGACTTCGGCTCCATCGACCCGCTGCCCCGCATCGCCGACCTGTGCTCCTGGGCCGGCGCCTGGTTCCACGTGGACGCCGCGTACGGCTGCGGCCTGCTGGCCTCCCCCACCCGGCGCCACCTGCTCGACGGCATCGAGCGCGCCGACTCGGTCACCGTGGACTTCCACAAGTCATTCTTCCAGCCGGTCAGTTCGAGCGCCGTCCTGGTCCGCGACGGGTCCGTGCTGCGGCACGCGACCTACTACGCGGACTACCTCAACCCGGCCCGCATGGCCGAGCAGCGCATCCCCAACCAGGTCGACAAGAGCATCCAGACCACGCGCCGCTTCGACGCCCTCAAACTCTGGCTGACCCTGCGCATCATGGGCGCCGACGCGATCGGCTCGCTCTTCGACGAGGTCGTGGATCGCGCCGCCCAGGCCTATGACCTGCTGGCCGACGACCCCCGCTTCGAGGTCGTCACCAAGTCGCAGCTGAGCACCGTCGTCTTCCGCTACCTGCCCCCGGCCGGCCCCGAGCGCGAACTGGCCGACGACGCCAACCTCCACGCCCGCGAGGCCATCGCCGCCTCCGGCGACGCCGTCGTGGCCGGCACCAAGGTCGACGGCCGCCACTACCTGAAGTTCACCCTGCTCAACCCCGAGACGTCGCTGGACGACATCGCGCACGTCCTGGAACTGCTCGCCGAGCACGCGGGACGGTTCGTCGACGAGAAGTCCGACCCCGAGCTGCGCCGCAAGGCCGGCTGAACACCCCTCCTCCGCTCCCCCAGTACGAGAGACCACGCATGTCCACCCATGACTTCATCGCGATCGGACTCGGCCCCTACAACCTGGGTCTGGCCTGTCTGACCGAACCCCTCGACGAACTCGACGGCCTCTTCCTGGAGAGCAAGCCGGAGTTCGACTGGCACCCGGGGATGCTGCTGGACTTCGCCACGCTGCAGACGCCCTTCATGGCCGACCTCGTCACGCTGGCCGACCCCACCTCCCCGTACTCCTTCCTCAACTACCTGAAGGAATCGGGCCGGCTGTACTCCTTCTACATCCGCGAGATCTTCTACCCGGTCCGCAGCGAGTACAACGACTACTGCCGCTGGGCCGCGGCCAAGCTCGACAATGTGCGCTTCGGCCACGAGGTGACCTCCGTCGAGTACGACGAGTCCGAGGGCCTCTACACGGTCCACTCGACCGTGGCCGGCACCGGAGAAACGGTTCGCCACCAGGCCAGGCACCTCGTCCTGGGCACCGGCACCCCGCCGTTCGTCCCCGAGGCCTGCGAGGGCCTGGGCGGCGACCTGATCCACAACTCCGGCTACCTGGACGCCAAGGCGAACCTGCAGACGAAGGACAGCATCACCGTCGTCGGCAGCGGCCAGAGCGCCGCCGAGATCTACTACGACCTGCTGGCGGACACCGACGCCCACGGCTACCGGCTCAACTGGGTCACCCGCTCCCCGCGGTTCTTCCCGCTCGAGTACACCAAGCTCACCCTGGAGATGACCTCCCCCGAGTACGTGGACTACTTCCACGCCCTCCCGGAGGACACCCGCTACCGCCTGGAGGCCGAGCAGAAGGGCCTGTTCAAGGGCATCGACGCGGACCTCATCAACAACATCTACGACCTGCTCTACCAGAAGAGCCTGCGCGGCCCGGTCCCCACCCGGCTGCTCACCAACACCGCCCTCGACACCGCCTCGTACGACGCGGAGAGCGGCACCTACACGCTCGGCCTCCACCACGCCGAGCAGGAGCGGGACTTCACCCTCGCCACCCAGGGCCTGGTCCTGGCCACCGGCTACCGCTACCGCGTCCCCGCCTTCCTGGAGCCGGTCCACGACCGCATCCGCTGGGACCGCCACGGCCGCTTCGACGTCGCCCGCAACTACAGCATCGACACCACCGGCCGCGGCATCTTCCTGCAGAACGCCGCCACCCACGCCCACAGCGTCACCTCCCCCGACCTGGGCATGGGCCCCTACCGCAACTCCTGGATCCTCCGCGAGCTGCTCGGCCGCGACGTCTACCCGGTCGAGAAGTCCATCGCCTTCCAGGAGTTCGGCGCACCGCAGGGGGACCTGGCATGACCGCGCTCACTGCATTCCCGGAGTTCTCCCGCACCGACGACCGCATCGGCACCTTCACCCTGCGCCCCCTCGACCCCGAGGCCGACGCCGCCCTGCTGCACCCCTGGGTGACGCACCCCAAGGCCGCGTACTGGATGATGCAGGACGCGGACGTGGCCACGGTCGCCCACGAGTACCGCAAGATCGCCGACAACCCCCACCACGACGCCTTCGTCGGCCTCGTCGACGGCACCCCCTGCTTCCTCGTCGAGCGCTACGACCCCGCCCGCGCCGAGCTCGTCGGCATGTACGAGCCGCAGGAGGGCGACGTCGGCATGCACTTCCTGTGCGCGCCGACCGACACCCCGGTGCACGGCTTCACCCGCGCCGTGATCACCACGGTGATGGCGTGGCTCTTCGCCGACCCCGCCCACCGGCGCGTGGTCGTCGAGCCCGACGTCCGCAACACGGCCGTGCACGGGCTCAACCTGGCCGTCGGCTTCGAGCCCGCCGCCACCATCGCCAAGCCCGAGAAGGACGCACTGCTGAGCTTCTGCACCCGGGAGCAGTTCGAGGCCGCAGTGACCCGAGGAGCCGCGCAGTGAACCCGCACGACGCCATCGCCCATCTGACCCCCGCCCACTGGGACCGCGCCAACCGCCAGCTGGTCCGCAAGGCGCTCGCCGAGTTCGCCCACGAGCGGCTGTTCGCCCCGGAGCGGCTCGACGACGGCCGGTACGCGCTCCGCAGCGACGACGGCGGTGTGGAGTACCGCTTCACCGCCCGTCTGCTGACGCTCGACCACTGGCAGATCGACGCCGACAGCATCACCCGCCACCGCGGGGACGCCTCCGGCGGGGAGACCGAACTGCCCCTCGACGCCGTCGACTTCTGCATCGAGATGCGCGGCACGCTCGGCCTGAGCGACCAGATCCTCCCGGTCTACCTGGAGGAGATCAGCTCGACCCTGTCGGGCTCGGCCTACAAGGCCGCCAAGCCGCAGATCACGGCGGCGGAGCTGGCCAAGGCCGACTTCCAGACGGTCGAGACGAACATGACCGAGGGCCACCCGTGCTTCGTCGCCAACAACGGGCGGCTGGGCTTCGGCGTGCACGAGTTCCACGCGTACGCCCCCGAGGCCGCGAGCCCGGTCCATCTCGTCTGGCTGGCCGCGCACCGCGACCACACCACGTTCACCTCGGCCGCGGACATCGACTACGGCCGGCTGATGCGCGAGGAGCTCGGCGAGGAGACCCTCTCCCGTTTCGCGCGGACCCTCACCGGGCTCGGCCTCGACCCGGACGCCTACCTGCTGCTGCCCGTCCACCCCTGGCAGTGGTGGAACAAGCTGTCGGTGACCTTCGCCTCCGAGGTCGCCACGCAGCGCCTCGTCCTGCTCGGCCCGGGCGACGACGAGTACCTCGCCCAGCAGTCGATCCGCACCTTCTTCAACACCAGCGCGCCGCAGAAGCACTACGTGAAGACGGCGCTCTCCGTCCTCAACATGGGCTTCATGCGGGGCCTGTCCGCCGCCTACATGGAAGCGACCCCGGCCATCAACGACTGGCTGGCGGAACTGATCGCGTCCGACGAGGTGTTCGCCCGGACCGGCCTGACGATCATCCGTGAGCGCGCCGCGATCGGCTACCGCCACCGCCAGTACGAGGCCGCCACCGACCGGTACTCCCCGTACCGCAAGATGCTCGCCGCCCTGTGGCGCGAGAGCCCCGTCCGGGACCTGGAGCCCGGCCGGCGCCCGGCCACCATGGCCTCGCTGCTGCACACCGACGCCGAGGGCCGCTCCTTCGCGGCCGCGCTGATCGAACAGTCGGGCCTGGCCCCCGAGGTGTGGCTGCGCCGCTACCTGGACGCCTACCTGGTCCCGCTGCTGCACAGCTTCTACGCCTACGACCTGGCCTTCATGCCGCACGGCGAGAACGTCATCATGGTGCTCGACGACAGCGGCACGGTCGAGCGGGTGATCTTCAAGGACATCGCCGAGGAGATCGTCGTCATGGACCCGGAGGCGGAGCTGCCCGAGCAGGTCCAGCGGGTCCGGGCCGCCATCCCCGAGGAGGAGCGGCTCCTCTCGATCTTCACCGATGTCTTCGACTGCTTCTTCCGCTTCCTGAGCGCAGGCCTGGCGGAGGCGGACGTCCTCGGCGAGGAGGCCTTCTGGCGGACGGTCGCCGAGTGCGTCACCGCCTACCGGGAGTCCGTGCCGCAGCTCGCGGAGAAGTTCGAGCGGTTCGACATCTTCACCGAGGAGTTCGCGCTGTCCTGCCTCAACCGGCTCCAGCTGCGCAACAACCAGCAGATGGTCGACCTGTCGGACCCGTCGGCGGCACTCCAGTTCGTCGGCACCCTCCGCAACCCGATCGCCCCCTTCGCCCCGTGACCGCAACCACGGCCGGCACCGCCACCGGGCCGGGAGCCGCACACCGGCTCCCGGCCCGGTGGCTGGTGCTCGCGGTGATCTGCCTCGCGCAGCTCGTCGTGATGCTCGACAACACCGTCCTGAACGTGGCGATCCCCTCCCTCTCCCGGGAGCTGGGCGCGGCCAACGCCGACATCCAGTGGGTCATCAACGCCTACTCGCTCGTCCAGGCCGGCCTGCTGCTGGCCGCGGGCAGCGCAGCCGACCGCTACGGGCGCAAACGGCTGCTGATGGCGGGGCTCGCGCTCTTCGGCGCCGGTTCGCTGGCGGCCGGACTCGCGGACTCCACCGCCCAGTTGATCGCCGCCCGCGGCGGCATGGGCGTCGGCGGGGCCCTGCTGCTGACGACCACGCTGGCCGTCGTCATGCAGGTCTTCGACGCGGACGAGCGCCCCCGGGCCATCGGCATCTGGAGCGCGGTGAGTGCCCTCGGCTTCGCCGCCGGGCCGCCGATCGGCGGCCTGATGCTGGACCGCTTCTGGTGGGGCTCGCTCTTCCTGCTCAACCTGCCGGTCGTGGTCGTCGGCCTGATCGCCGTCAAGATCCTCGTCCCGGAGTCGAAGAACCCGGGCGGCGGCCCGCCCGACCTGCCCGGCGCCCTCCTCTCCGCCGCCGGCATGACCGCGCTCGTCTACGCGATCATCCAGGTGCCCGAATCGGGCTGGGGCTCGGCCGGGGTGCTCGTGCCGGCCGCGGCAGCAGCACTCGCCCTCACCGCCTTCGTGCTGTGGGAACGCCGGGTCCCCCACCCCATGCTCGACCTGCACTTCTTCCGCAACCGCAGGTTCGTCGGAGCGGTCTCGGGCGTCGTCCTCATCACCTTCGGCAGCAGCGGCGTGCTCTATCTGCTCACCCAGCAGCTGCAGTTCGTCCGCGGCCACACCCCGCTGGAAGCGGGCCTGCGCATGGTGCCGTTCGCCCTCACCATCGTGGCCCTCAACTTCACGGGCATCGCCCCGCGCGTGGGGGCGCGCCTGGGCCGGCCGGTGTCCATCGCCGCGGGCATGGCCCTGCTCGCGGCCGGCTTCGCCGTGGTCGCCTGCCTGACGACGGACGCCTATCCCGCCCTCCTGCTCGGCCTGCTCCTCATGGGCGTGGGCTGTGCCCTCGCCAACCCCGCCATCGTCGAGGCGGTCATGAGCGCCATCCCCCAGGACAAGGCCGGCGCGGGCGCGGGCGTCGACGGCACCATGACCGAGGTCGGCAACAGCCTGGGCGTCGCCGTCCTGGGCGCCGTCATGAACTCCCGCTTCACCGCCCTCCTCCCGGCCGCCGCCGCAGGCGCCGCCTCCCTCCCCGCGGCCCGGGCCGCGGCCCCCACGGAGGCGGACCGCGCGGCCGTCGTCGACGCCTTCGCCTCGGCCGTCCGCACCGCCCAACTGGTCGGCGCTGCAGCCGTGCTGCTGGGCGGGTGTGTGGCGGCACTGCTGCTGTGGCGGGCGGAGCGGGGGGAGGACGGCTGACGTCAGCCCGTGTACCGGGCGAACTCCTTGCTGAACTCCAGCGGATTCTGCAGGATCGAGCTGCACGTGGCGTCGGCCCACTGCGTCTCGCCCTGCGGGCACTGCTTGTCCCGCGTGCCGGACCACATGGACAGCCAGGCGAGCTTGTTCTGCCGGGCGAAGTCGACGAGCTTCTTCGCATCGGCGGGACGGAAGACCTCGCCCTGGACGTCGTTCTGGCCGATCATGGGGGTGACGGCCAGCTTCTTCCACGCCTGGGCGTCGTTCAGCCCGAACACGCTCCTGACCGTGGACTGGGTCGCCTTGGCCGCGCTGATGGCGTAGTCGCCCATGTTGCCGTTGTAGGCGGGGCCGTAGTCCATGGCCATGATGTTGACGGTCGGGTCGCTGACGCCGTTGGCCCTGGCGTTCTTCAGCAGCTCCGTGCCGTCGTTCGTCAGGCCCTCCGGCATGACCGGCAGGGTGAAGCTGACGTCGAGCTTCCCGCCCTTGGCCGCCGCTCTCTTCTGCAGCTCGGCGACGGCCTGCGCACGGCGGGTGTTGGAGGTGCGGTCGGCCAGGGCGCCGCCCTCGATGTCGAAGTCGACCTTGGTGAGGCCGTAGGCGTCGATCACCTTCTGGTAGGCGTCGGCGAGCGCACCGGCGCTGGTGCACGCCTGGCCCAGCTCCATGCCGTTGGCGCCGCCGAAGGAGGCCCGCACGTCGCCGCCGTTCTTGCGGAACGCGCCGATCTGGGCGGCCACCGCGTCCTTGTCGAGGCCGGTGACACCGCCCCACTTCGGGGTGCAGGAGTTGTCTGCGGCGACCACGAACGCCAGGTTGAACTCCTTGACCCCGGCTTCCTTGCCCGTGGCGGCGAGGTCGAAGGGCGGGTAGAGGGAGGTGTCGACGTACGGGGTGAAGGGCGCCTGACTGCCGTTGCCGGGCGGCGGTGTGGTCGGAGGCGTGGTCGGAGGTGTGGTGGGCGGCGTGGTCGGTCGGGTCGGATCCGGGGTCGGGACGGGAGTGGTGGGCGGCGTGGCCGGGGGTGTGGTCGGCGGTGTGCCCGCCGAGCACTTGTCGCCGTTGATCAGGCAGCCCGTGGGATCGGCCCCCGAGCCGCTGCCGTGCGCCGCGCTGAAGCCGATGGTCACCTTCCCGCCGGGCTGGATCTTCTCGGTCCAGCTCTCCGGGGTCACCACCACGTGGCGGCCGTCGACGGTGTACTTGCCGTTCCACAGCGACTGGATGCTCGATCCGGCCGGAAGGTCGAACTCCAGCTTCCAGCCGGACTGCACGGATCCGGTCCCGTTGGCCATCTCGTAGACCCCTGTGTAACCGGTGTCCCACACCGAGGACTTGGAGAACGCGACGCCCGGCGCCGACGCGTTCGCGGTCGCCGGCACGAGCAGCGCCATGCCCCCGACGGCCAGGGCGGTCAGTGAACCGCCGATCACCCTTGCCTTCCGGGAACGCCTCTCCCGGTGCAGCGCGGGCTTCTTCGACTTCGACATGGGGGAGCTCCTCGATCGCCTCGTGACGTCCAGCCGCCCGCAAGGCTAGGAAGTCCGATGTCAATTCGGCGATCGCCAAAGGTGCCTTCTCCGTGCCCGCCGTCTGCTGCGCATGCTCCGTCCGTGCCCCCGGCCGGTTTCCCGCCCGCCGCCGGCGCCTTGCAGGCAGAGCCGGACCCGGATCTCCGCGCCGCCGAGCACGGAAGGGCCGACGTGCACGTCGCCTCCGGTCGACTCGGCCACCCGCCGTGCGATGTCGAGGCCGAGACCGGTGGAGCCGTCCTGGGCACCGCTGTTGCCCCGGGCCAGTGCTGCCTGCGGATCGGCGATGCCGTGGCCCGCATCCGACACCAGCACGATCACCGCCTCGTCGGCACGGTGCACGTCGACCGCGAAGGCCGTGCCCTCCGGGGTGTGCCGGAAGACGTTGCCGAGCAGCGCGTCCAGGGCTGCGGTCAATTCCGACCGGGCCACGGGGACGTGCACCGGGCGGTCCACGCCTGCCGTCCGGGCCGCACGCCCCTCGTCCTCGGCGAGCGCCGACCAGAACGCCATCCGCTCCCGGATGACCTCCGATGCATCGCAGCCCGCACCGGCTGCGGCCGGCCCGGCCGCCGGCCGGGTCTCGCGGGCGGTCCGGATGATGGCGTCGACCGCGCGTTCCAGCTGCTCCACCGCCGACCGCGTCTGGTCGGCGGCGGGACCGCCGCCCAGCGACGCCGCGTTGAGCCGCAGCACGGTCAGCGGGGTCCTCAGCCGGTGCGACAGGTCCGCCGCCAGTTCCCGTTCGTTCTCCAGGAGCCGGACGACCTGCCCGGCCATCGCGTTGAACGCGACGGCGGCGGAGCGCAGTTCGACCGGCCCCTCCTCCGGCACCCGGGTACCGAGCCGCCCCCCTCCCAGCTCGTGCGCCGCTGCCGCGAGCCGCCGGGCCGGACCGACCAGCCGGGTGCCGAGCCGGTCGGCGACGGCGACCGATCCGACGACGAGGGCGGCTCCGACGCCCGCAAGCGCGAGCCACGCCGCGGTGACGCCACGGGTGGCCTCCGCCGCCGGCACGAACGCCTCGACGACCGCGACCGCCCCGGATCCGAGCAGCACCGGCTGGAGCAGCGCCCATCCGCCCGGCACCCCGGCCCGCGTCGTCCGCCCGTTGCGGCGGGCGGCCTCCTGGTCCCGGGGCGCCGACCGCAGGGTCCCGACCCGGACGTCGTCCCCCTGCGCCCCGGCGCCGGGAACGTGCACCCCGATCCGCCCCCGGGCGCCGGCCCCGGTCGCGGCAAGGGCCTTCTCCAGCGCGCTCCGCTCGGTGGTCACGCTCAGGGCGGGGCCGATGGCCGCCGCCTGCCGTTCGGCGTTGGTGAACGCCCGGTCCCGGGCCATCTCCTGCACGACCAGGCCGAGCGGCACCGCGAAGGCGATCACCACCATGGCCGTGACCGCGAGGCAGACCCGGACCAGCGCCCATCTCACCGAGGTGGCTCCAGCTTGACGCCGACCCCCCGGAGCGTGTGCAGATAGCGGGGCGCGGCCGCGGTCTCCCCGAGCTTCCGCCTCAGCCAGGACAGATGCACGTCCACCGTCTGGTCGTCGCCGTAGGGCTGCTGCCACACCTCGGTCAGCAGCTCCTTGCGCCCCACCACGACACCGGGACGCCCGGCGAGGAAGGCCAGCAGATCGAACTCGCGCCGGGTCAGCTCCACCGGAGCGCCGTCGAGCTCCACCTGGCGGCGCAGGGGGTCGACGGTGAGACCGCCGACGCGGAGGTGGGGCACGGTCTGCCCGGTGCCGGCCGCCGCCCGGCTCCGGCGCATCACGGCGGCCATCCGGGCCGAGAGGTGCTCCACGGAGTAGGGCTTGGTCACGTAGTCGTCGGCGCCGTCGTTGAGGAGCCGCACGATGCCGGCTTCGTCGTCCCGGGCGGTCGCGACGATGACGGGCACGTCGGTGATCCCGCGCAGCATCTTCAGCGCCTCCGCCCCGTCGAGGTCGGGCAGCCCGAGATCGAGGACGACGACGTCGAAGCGGTGGTGGGCCACCTCGCGCAGCGCCTCCAGCGCCGTGCCGACACTCCGCACGGCGTGCGAGGCCTCGGTGAGGTGCCGGATGAGGGCGGAGCGCACGGACGGATCGTCCTCGACCACGAGCAGGCTTGCCATGGCTCGCACCGTACGCTGACCGGGTCAATCGGCACCAGAGCCATAAGTCGGGACCGTTCGGGGTGATGTGGACATGATGCGCAGAACACTGATATCCGTGCTGTCGTGGTCGCTCGCCACCACGGCTGCGGCCGCCCTCTCCTGGTGGAGCGTGCGGACGGTCATGGCCGGCACGGCGTACGACGAACCGGGGGCGGTCCCGCTCACGAGCTCGGACCGCGCCGCTGCCGGATCACCGTCCCCCCTCCCCGGACTCCCCGGCGGCCGGGGCACCACCCCGGCGCCGACGGCGACGGACGCATCCGGCTCCCCGCTGCCCGGAGGGCCGCCGTCCCGGCAGCCCTCCGGTGCGGCGACGGCACCCGGCAACGGGAGCACGCCCCGGCCCGGCCGGGGAGACGGCACGGCACCGGACGCCACCGATCCGTCCCCGCCCGCACCTCCCGCGCCGCCCGCCGCGCCGGGGAAGGTGGAGGCCTACGACGTCACGGGCGGCCGGGTCGTCCTCGAACTCCACGCCGATTCGGCACAGTTGGTGTCGGCGACACCGGCGCCCGGCTGGCAGATGCAGCACTGGAAACAGGACAAGTGGATCCGGGTCATGTTCAGCCGGGGCGAGGACGCGGTCTCCGTCTTCTGCACGTGGCACGACCACGCGCCGATGGTCACGGTCGACGGCGGATGACGACCGCCGCCGTGCGGCCCGTCAACCCCGCATCAACATAACGGGATCCGCGTCGACTTCCGGGCGTCCCGGCGATCGGAAGCGCCTGCCTACCGTGTGCTCGATCCCGACCCCGACCCTGTCGAAGGCACGGCCATGCACGCATCCGATTTCCACGGTGTCCAACAGCACGCTCCCACCGCCCCGTTCAGCGAGACACCGATCTACGACGAACTCCTCACCGCCCTGGGCGATCCCCGGATGGACCCCATCCCGATCGAGCCGCCGGAGCTCGACCGGGAGAGTTCACTGGGGTACCTGCCCTCCTACGCGGCCTGACCGGGCGTACCCGGCAGCTGCTGCGCGCCCGTCCGCCCGGGCCGGGTCCCCGTGACCCGGTGCGGGCCGGACCGGTTCCGGATGGCGGGCGGGTGGCCGGCCGCGGCACGTCCGGCCTCGGTCTCCCCTCCCCAGATCCCGTACTCGCGTCCCGCGCGGCCCGCCTCACGACAGGGTTCCCAGATCCGGCACCGGCTGCACTGCGCGATGGCCCGCGCACGTGATGTCGCATCCTCGGCATACCAGAGCTCCGGCCGTTCCGCACACGGCGGCCTCCCGGCGAATCCGCGCAGCAGAACCCCGAGTTCATTCCTGCCGCCCGTATCGGCGGAAGTCCTTTCCGGCCGTTCGGCAACCATGTGCGGCCTCCATTTCCGATGTCCGTTGCCCTCGCACTCGCACTCGCACTCGCACTCGCACTCGCACTCGCACTCGCACTCGCACTCGCACTCGCACTCGCACTCGCACTCGCACTCGGCAGCCTAAGGCGGCGGTTTCGCGCCGATTGCAACCTTTCGTCAACGGGCGGTCATCCTTCGCAGGCAATTGAATTCGCTTCTGCGCCGCCCGTCATATTTCCCGGGCTCATCGGCTTCTTATGTGTGAAGTCCCCATCCGCGATCCGCCGACAGAGGTTTCCATGTCCGAACTCCCCGGCATACCGGCCCACCTGGTCACCGTGGTGCCCGCCTCGTCCGGCGCCCACCGCAGGAACGTCCTCAGGAGGAAGCCCCGCCGCTGGTGGACCGCCGCCGTCGCAGTGTGCGCACTGACCGGCGCCGGCGTGCACACGCTGCTGTCCGGCCCCGGGAACAAGGCCGACGGCCGGCGGACGGAACCGGCGCTGTCCCAGCCGGACTTGATGACGGCGGCCGACGCCGACACGGGCGGGGACCGGGGCCCGGCGGGGAGCACCCGGGAGCAGTCGGAGGGCAGGGTGCAGCCCGCAGGCGGCGCGGCCGGCAGCGCGGAGCAGGCAGGCGGAACCGCGTCCAGTGCGTCCAGTGCATCCAGGAACGGCCGCAGCGCGCCCGTGGCCGTGGTCCGGCCGGCCGGCGACGCACCCCCGTCGGCGCCCGTGCAGGACCCGGAGCCTCCCGCCCCTCCGGCCCCTCCGGCACCCCCGTCCCCGTCCCTGCCGGAACCGCCCGCCCCGGTGGCCCCGCCGGCTCCGCCCGCCCCGGCCGTCCCGCCGGAGGTCCCCGCGGACCACGTCACGCTCGCCAAGGGCGATATCGGTCCGCAGGTCCGGGAACTCCACACCAATCTGCGGGCGTTGAGCCTGCTCTCCATCGAACCGTCCGAGGAGTACTGCGACACGACGGCGGCGGCCGTACGCACTTTCCAGGAGCAGGAAGGCGTGAGCGGTGACGCACCCGGGGTCTACGGCCCCCACACGCACCGAGCGCTCACCACGAAGGTGGCCGCGCTGCCGGAAAAGCCCGGTGAGCCGACCGCTCCGGCCGATCCCGGAAATCCGCCCGCTGCCCGTCCCGTGGACAGCCCGGCCGCCGGCCCGGATGCCGCACCCGCTCTCTGAACACTCGCCCCCCTCCTCGGATCCCAGAGAAAGCACGGATTCACCATGCGCTTCGTCAGCGGCGGAATCACCGCCGTCCTCCTCGGCCTGGCCGTTCAGGGCGTCGCCGCACCCATGGCCTCGGCGGCGGACAGCCCGGCTGTCGCCGAGGCCAGGAAACTCCAACTGCCCGATGTCACCAAGGACATCAACGACTGGTCCTGCCGCGCCGAAGCGGGCAAGGAACCCGTCGTGATGGTGCACGGCACCTTCGGTCTCACCAGCTACAGCGACGAGGACCCCCTCGACCGCTGGGGCCGCATGGCCGAGCCGCTGAAGAAGGACGGGCACTGCGTCTACGCGCTGCAGTACGGGGTCGGACTGCTGGACACGCCCGGCGTCACCGAGATCGAGAAGTCGGCCGCGCAGCTGAAGACGTTCGTGGACGGGGTCAAGGAGTCCAGCGGTGCGTCCAAGGTGAAGCTGGTGTCGCACAGCCAGGGCGGACTCGTCTCCCGCTACTACCTCAAGGACCTCGGCGGTACGGATTCCGCCAACGCCTTGATCGGGCTCGGCACTCCGAACAGGGGCACCGAGTACTTCGCCGCAAAGGTCGGGGCGCTGGTCTATCCGGCGGTCAAGCAGATGCTGCCGGACTCGGACTTCCTCAAGAAACTGAACAGCGGCGGGGACCTCCGGCCCGGAGTGGCGTACACGATGATCGCCACGGAGGCCGACGAGACGGTGACGCCCTACACCAGCGCGCACCTCCAGGGGCCGGCCTCGCAGCTCACCAACGTGACGCTCGGCGGGAAGAACCCGCCGTCGCACGACTACCTGCCCAACTCGGCCGAGGCGATCGCCTGGGTCAGGGAAGCGGTGCGCTCCGACGGGCCCGCCTCCCCCTCCTTCCGCCCGGGGCAGGACACCCCTGACGGCACGCCCTCGGCCACTCCCTCGGCAACGCCGTCGGGCACCCCCTCGGCCGCCCCGGGCGAAGGCTCCGGCGGCTCCGGCGGCGGCGACACCATCGACGCGCCGCTCGCCGAGCCCACCGTGCTGGCCGCCGCGGTCTCCGTGGTCCTCCTCGCCGGCGCCGCCTTCGCCCGCCTGGGCAACCGCCGCTCCCGGTCCGGCCGCTGAGCACAGCTTTCCCCTTCCCGAAGAAGCATCGTCAACGCCCTCTTGCTGGAGATCCCATGTCGAAGCGGAACCACCTCGTCCGACGCTCGCTCGCGCTGACGGGAGCGGCCGGAATCATCGGACTGCTCTCGGCCGGCACCGCCCAGGCCTTCGACTGGCCCACGTTCGACTACCAGTCGGGCTGGGGCTACGTCCAGGACCGCGGCGGCAACCTGCCGCAGGCGTACGGCCACCTCGTGGCGGTCAAGGCCCCCCTCTTCGAGACCGGCATCACCTACGGTGCCGCGCACTCGCCGACCATCCCGGGCAAGTACCCGAACGACTCGTACAAGCCCGACCTGGACGTCAGCATCCTCGGTGTCGTCGAGGCCAGCTCCCCCAGCTTCACGCTGAAGCACGACGACACCAAGGGCACCGCCTCGTACGAGGGGACCGTCGGCAAGCTCGACCTCACCGTCCCGGCAGGCCTGGCGAACGTCCGGTTCGTGGCGAGCGGGCTGGACTACAGCCTGAAGGCCCAGCCCGGCAAGGACCTGGAGACCAGCCACCACATCCTCGGCGCGAAGTTCCAGCAGAAGAACTCGGCGGGCGAGTGGGAGACGAAGAACGAGCTCTCCGTCGGCTCCACGGTCAAGGTCGGCATCCCGAACGTCGTCGAGGGCGTCTACGCCGAGACGATCTACACCGACAAGAACGGCAAGCCCACCACGGACAACAAGCCGTCCGAGCACGGGTACTTCAACGCCTTCCGGGCGTCGGCGCTGGGCGGCATCGCCGGGGAGATCTCCTGCTGCCACGGCGCCGTGATCGCCGGCGAGAAGCCCGGCGACCTTCCGGTCCCGCTGATCAGCACAACCGCGGCAGCGGCTGCTGCGGCCGCCGGGCTGGCCGGCGGCGCCGTCGCGCTCAAGCGCAAGCGCCAGGCAGCCGCCCGGGGCACCGTCACCACCGGCGCGGCCCAGTAGGTCCGCGCACCGTGTGCTCGGGGCCCGGGCAGCGTCGCCCGGGCCCCGGGCACATCCCTGTCCCGGCGCGACCGTGCGACCGGGGCACACCCATCGAACTCGGAGAGTGTCATGCAACACCGTGTCATCGGCGGACTCATCGGCGCCGGGCTCGCCGTCTCGCTGCTCGCGGGCTGCGCCGGGCAGGGCACGGGGCGCGCGGACGTCACCGTCACCGGCGCGTACGGAGAGCGTCCGGCCGTGGAACGGAAGGGCACTCCCCCCAAGTCCCCGCAGATCGACGTGGTGAGCGACGGCAACGGCAGATCCGTCGTGAGCGGCGAGATCGTCATCGCCGACATCGACATACACGTCTGGAAGGACAACCGGGAATACCTGACCACGTTCTCGGAGAACGGCCACCCCAACAGCGTGATCCTGGACGGCACCCACGTGAGCCGCACCTGGGACAAGGCGCTGATCGGCAAGAAGGCGGGCAGCCGCGTCGTGCTCACCTCCCCGGCGAGCGAGGGCTTCGGCCCCAACCAGCTGCCGCCCACGGGCACCACCGCCGCCGACACCCTCATCGTCGTCTTCGACATCCACGGGTCGTACGCCCCCACCGCGGCGGCCGAAGGGGAAGCGGTGGAGGACCGGGAAGAACCGCACCTCCCGTCCGTCTCCTACGACTCCGCCGGTGTGCCGACCCTCGAATTCCCCGACGGGCCCGCCCCGGAGGAGCCGGCTGCCGGCACCCTCATCGAGGGCAAGGGGAAGAAGACCGGGGAACACGACGCCGTCGTCGTCCAGTTCTCCCACCAGCCGTGGGATTCCCCGACGCCCGACCAGACCTCGTACAGCCCCAGGGCGCCCCGTTCCTTCAACCTCGACGGAGAGGGCGTCCCCGCCTCCTGGAAGAAGTTCGTGGCCGGCGCCCGTGTCGGCAGCCGCCTCGTCGTCGCCGAGCCCGGCGATCCGCAGAACCCCGAGGACAAGGGCGGGGCGTACGTCATCGACATCATCGACTCCATTCCCCATGGCAGCCGCTGACCCGGCCGTCTCCCCCAGGGTCCTGGGCACCGCTCTCGCGGCCGGTGCCGTCGCCGTGTCCGGGCTGTGGGCGGCCGGTGTCCAGCCGGTGTGGCGGGCCGACGCGCTGTGGTCCGCGGCGGCCCGCTGGTGCGGCCTGCTCGGGGGCTACGGGATCCTGGTCATGCTGTTCCTCATGGCCCGGGTCCCCGCGGTGGAACACGGTGTGGGGGCCGACCGGCTGGCACGCTGGCACGCACGGGGCGGCCGCCCCGTGCTGTCGCTGTGCGTGGCGCACGCGGTGTTCGCCGCCCTGGGCCACGCCGCGGCCGCAGGCCTCGGCCCCGTCGAGGCCGCCGTCGCCCTGCAGCGCTACCCGGCGATCGCCGCCGCCTCCGTGGGCACGCTCCTCCTGCTGCTCGTGGGCGCCGTGTCCGCCCGGGCCGTGCGCCGCAGGGTCAGCCACGAGACGTGGAGCCTGGTCCACCTCTTCAGCTACACGGGCGGCGCACTGGGCTTCCTCCACCAGCTCGCCGGACCGGACGTCTCGGCCTCCGACGTGAACCTGTGGGTGTGGTCGCTCCTGCACTCGGTCGTCGCGGTGGTCCTCGTCTGGTACCGGGCGGTGGTGCCGGTCGCCCTGGCACTGCGGCACCGGCTGCGGGTGACGGAGGTCCTCGTCGAGGCCCCCGGCGTCGTCACCGTCGTCATGGCGGGGCGCCGGGTGCGGGAACTGGGCATCGCACCCGGCCAGTTCTGCCGCTGGCGCTTCGCCGACCGCAGACTGTGGCGCACCGCCCTGCCGCTGTCCCTGTCCGCTCCCGCCGACGGCGACAGGCTGCGCATCACCGTCAAGGCGGCCGGCGACCACACGCGCCGGCTGCGCCGACTCCGGCCGGGCACCCGGGTGTTCGCCACGGGACCGTTCGGGGCGCTGACCGCCCGCCGGCACGACGGCGGCAAGGCGCTGCTCCTCGCCGGAGGAATCGGCATCACCCCCCTGCGTGCACTGTTCGAGACGATGCCCACGCCCCCGGGGGGACTCACGCTCCTCTACCGGGCATCGTACGAGGGCCAGTTGGTGCTGCGCCGGGAACTCGAAGCGATCGCCGAGCGGAGGGGTGCCGAGCTCCACTACCTGCTCGGCCGGCGCTCCGAGGCCGATCCACTGGCACCGGCGGCGCTGCTCTCGCTGGTCCCGGACCTGGCGGAGCGCACGGTGTTCCTGTGCGGCCCGCCCGGCATGGTCGACGCCGTAAAAGCCGCCCTGGCCCGGAACGGGGTGCCCGAACGGCGCATCCATTCCGAGTCGTTCATGCTCTGACCCGCCCCCGGCAGTCCTCGGAGACGACGCACCACCATGGGAAGACACCGCAAGCCCCGGCCGCCCGCACGGCAGTCCCCCGCCGCGCGCGCCGCGCTGGCCTGTGCGCTCCTCGGAGCGGGTGCCCAGCTCGCCACACTGATCGCCGACCGCGGGACGCCCGCCGCACCGCCCGGACCCCGGGGCGCCCGAGAGGTGATTCCTCTTGCCACTCTCCTCCATCGAGGATCCACCTCCGGCAATATCCCGGTGCCGGACTCCCCGAAAGAATTCCTTCCATGGGCCGTCAATTCGACGTCGTGTCCACCGAATTCGGAGAGCAGGTAATCTCTATGGCGTCTGTCGGTGCGCACAGGGCACCGTCCGTCCGCTCCGCCGACCGGGAGTTGTGCGACAGGATCAGGGCAGGTGACCGGGAAGCCTTCCGGCACGTCTGGCAGGACCACTGCACGGCCGTGCACCGGTACACCGCACGCGTGGGCCGGCTGTCCGCCGACGAGGTGGAGGACGTGGTGGCCGACACGTTCACGTCCACGCTCAAGGCGCTTCTCAACGGCCACGGGCCCCAGGACGAGGTGCGCCCCTACCTCTTCAGCGTGGCGCGCAGCCACTGCCAGCGGACGTACGTGCGCCGCCACCGCGAGTACCTCGTCGACACCATCGACGAGAACTGCGGCGCCGACGGCTTCGAGGAGCGTTCCCCCGCCGAGGCCGACGAGATGGCCGAACTGCTCGCAGAGCTCGTCCCCTCGCACCGGGAGGCCCTCCGGCTCCGCTACCTGGACGGGCTCACGGTGGTGGAGGTGAGCGCCCTGTTCGGGGTCACCGCCGGGGTGATGACGGCACGCCTCTACCGGGCCCGCGGCGCCCTGCGCCGGGCCTACGTGCGCAGGCAGTTGGAGCAGGCCGCGCCGGAATGCCGCGGCCATCTCTCCGGCTTCCTCAGGATCGTGGCGAACCCGGCGGCGGAGGGCCGTCACGCCGTGCTCCCGTGCGAGAAGTGCTCGGCCGTCGCGGAGCAGCTCGGCGTCATGCTGCGCGTCACGGCGGAAAGGATCCGCCCGTGACCGCCCGGGTCGTCATCGTCGACGACCACGCGATCGTCAGAGCCGGACTCCGGATGACGGTGAACGGCTTTCCCGGTTACATCGTCGTCGGCGAGGCCGCGGACGGCGCAGAGGCGGTCGCCGTCGGCCGGGCGGCACAGCCCGACCTGATCCTGATGGACCTGCACATGCCCCGGATCGACGGCCTGGAGGCGGCCCGGCAGCTCCTGCGCCTGCACACCCCGCCGAAGGTGGTGCTCCTCACCTCCCACCCCGTCGACAGCAGGGTCCTCGACGCGCTGCAGGCGGGCGTCTGCGGCTTCCTGCTCAAGGACACGCCGCCCGCGGAGCTCCGGCCGGCGCTCGACGTCGTGGTGGCCGGCGGGCAGATCGTCTCGGCCGACGTCGTCTCCCTGGTCCTCGCCCGGGCCGGGAAGCACGGCTCCCTGTCCGGCCCCGACGCACACGACCGGGTCGGCGCGCTGAGCCGGAGCGAGCGACGGGTGCTCGAACTGATCGGCAGCGGCCTCTCCAACGTGCAGATCGCCCACCAGCTCCATCTGTCCGTGGCCAGCATCAAGACGTACGTGTCCCGGCTGCTCGCCAAGGTGGGTGTGGACAACCGCACGCAGGCCGCGATCCTGGCCCACGAAACCGGGATCATGGGCGAGAGCGGGAGCGGGGGCCACCCCCGTGCACAGGGCCGGTACGACGGCTGACCGCGTGTCAGCCCGGGCCGTCGGCGTCGACGAGTCCCGCCTCGTACGCGACGATCGCCGCCTGGGTGCGGTTCTCCAGGCCGAGTTTCACCAGCGTCCGCGAGACGTACGTCTTCACGCTCGATGCGGACAGGTGCAGGTCCTCGGCGATCTGGGCGTTGGTCTTGCCCGCGCCGAGGAGCGCCAGGACGCGCTGCTCGCTCTCCCCCAGAGCGGCGAGCTTCTCGTGGACCGCGCCGACCCGGATGGGGGTGCGGCGGATGGCCTGGCGCACCAGGGCCTGCAGCACCGAAGGCGTGAACACCCGGCCGCCCTTGGCCGCCGCGTACAACGCCGAGGACAGCTCCTGCGGGCAGAGGTCCTTCAGCAGGAAACCGCTGGCGCCGGCCTCCAGCGCCTCGATCACCCGCGCGTCGGTGTCGTACGTGCTCAGCACGAGGACACTCGGCGGGTCGGGCATCCGCATCAGCTGTACGGTCGCCTCGACACCGTCGGTCCGGGGCATGTGCAGGTCCATCAGCACCACGTCGGGACGGAGCTCGGCCACCCGGGAGACGGCCTCGGCGCCGTCCGCGGCCTCGCCCACCACCTCGAAGTCCTCGGACGCCTCGATGAGCAGGCGCAGTCCGGACCGGATGATCACCTGGTCGTCGACGATGAGTATGCGGTGAGCCATGGAACGGCCTCTCTTTCAATGGGCGCGTCATGCCCGGTGGTCGTCCCCCCGGGCGGTACCGGCCGGGACGTCGTCGTCCTGGCACGGAAGCGTCGCTTCGAGCAGGAATCCGCCGGTGGGCACCGGACCGGCGGTGAAGGAGCCGCCCGCGGCGGCGACCGCCGCGCGCAGGCCGCGCAGGCCCAGGCCTCCCGAGTCCTTCACGATGGAGATGCCGCGGCTCGGCCCGGTGCGGACAGAGAGGGACACCGTGTTCCCGGCGAACGTCAGCGTCATCCCCACCGGTGCTCCCGAGGCGTGCTTGGCGGCGTTGGTGAGCCCCTCATGGCTGATCCGGCGCAGGAGCCGTTCGGTCTCCGCGGGCAGCGGGCACGGCCGGCCGGCCGACCGGTAGTCGATGTCCATGCCGACCGCCGCCATGTTCCGCGTCAGGCTCTGCAGGAACTCCGCGCACGGGATCCGCTCGCCCAGCCGTTCGCCGCCCTCCTCCGGGGCGAAGAGCGTGTCGACGACCCGCCGGAGCTCATGGGCCACCTCCCTCGCCGCGTGCTGCATCGCGTCCACGATGCGGCGGGCCTCCGGGGCCAGGTCCGTGCGCTGCTGGAGCGCACCGGCGTACAGGGTCAGCACGGTGGCCTGGTGGCCGGCGTTGTCGTGCACCTCGAAGGCCAGCCGGGTGCGCTGCTCCAGTGCCGCGAAGCGCGCCGCGTGGGTCATCGAGTCCTCCACCTGGGCGAGTTGCCGGTGGAGCAGTTCGTTGAGCATGCGCTGCCGGCGGACCAGCGCGCCGAACAGGGCGGGCACGACGATGATCAGCAGCGCCGCGTACAGGAACATCTGCACGCTGGGCGCGGACGTGCCGGTCAGCGTGCGGCTCAACAGGTAGAGCGCGATGGCCGTTCCGTAGCTCCAGAAGCGCAGCACGCCGCCGTACCGGGCGACCGAGTAGGCGCCGACGGCCAGAACGGTGCGCTCGTCGGAGACGAGGCTGGCCAACAGCCCCGCGGACAGGCAGATTTCCGGGCGGCTGCGCCGCCAGAACAGGGTCCCGGAGGCCAGCACGGCGATGAGGCAGTTCGCCGGATAGCTCATGACCAGACCCGTGCTGGCCACCGAATGGTCGAGGAGCACCAGGCACGCGGCCCCCGCGGTGAGCACGACGATCAGCCAGTCGAGGCAGCGCTCGCGGCGCTGCGAGCCCGGCGGCCCCAGCGCGTGGAGGGCCTTGTGCCACGCCACTCTGCAGTCCTTCACTTCGCCTGCCTCGCACCCTGGTTCATGCCGACTGGTGCCACTCCAGGAGCTTCTTGCGCATCTCCGCCCGCACGGTGGGGGTGAGGACGGCGCCGGCCTGGTCGACCAGGCGCGCCGCCTCGAAGGCCACGAGCCCGATGTCGCATCCGGCGTCGGCCAGCACGGCCAGGGACGATCCGTCGGCGATGGCCATGAGGCACAGACAGCCCTGTTCCATGTCGATCATCGTCTGGTTGACCCGTCCGCAGCCGTACAGCTCCGCAGCGCCCCGGGTCAGCGACACCAGGCCCGAGGCCACGGCCGAGAGCTGTTCGGTGCCGGCCCGGTCGAGCCCCGGGGACGAGGCGAGCTCCAGTCCGTCCGAGGAGACCACGAGCGCGTGCCGCACCCCGGGGGTGCGCTCGGCGAACTCGGCGATCAGCCAACCGACGTTGGCGGCCATGGCCGCGGTCATGAGGGTTCCTCCTGGGGCTCCGGTCGGTGCGGGGGGCGGGGCGTGTCCGGGGGCGGGTGGGGGTCCCGGGCCCGCCGTGCGCCGTGCCAGAAGCTCGCCGCCCGCTGCCGCAGTTCGTCCGCCTGCACCGGAGCGGCCCCGGCCGGCCCGGCCGCCGCCCCTCCGGCCGAACCCGGCCGCAGTGCGGCCTTGGGCACCCGTACGGGGAGGCCGGACGGCGCGACCTGCTGCCCGGTGGCAGCCGGGACGGGACCGGCCGCCACCGTGGGAGCGGCCTCGGGGGCCGGCGGGTCGGGCTGCGTCGGCGGCGGCTGCTCCGCGACCGCCCAGGCCGGGGTCACCGGTTGTGGCGACGGCCGCGGAACGTGCGGCGCCGGGGGCGCGGGGAAGGTCAACAGGCGGGCGGGCAGGAGGACTTCCGCGGTCGTGCCCCCGTGGCCCGAGCGCAGCAGGACCTGCATGCCGTGCCGGGACGCGAGCCGGCTGACCACGTAGAGCCCCATGCAGCGGGTGACGGCCATGTCCACCGCCGCGTCCCTCGCCAGGCGGGAGTTCAGCGCGTCCAGCTGCTCGTGCGGAATGCCGACGCCGCTGTCGTGGATCTCGAGGGCGAGCCCGCCGTCCGGTGCCCCGGCGGCGGAGACCTGGACCGGGGTGTCGGGCCGGGAGAACTGCGTCGCGTTCTCCAGCAACTCCGCCAGCAGGTGCGTGATGTCATGGGTGACGGGACCGCACACGGCGACCTCGGGGATCCCGACCGGCACGATCCTGGTGTACTGCTCGACCTCCGCGGCGGCAGCCCGGACGACGTCGACCAGCGGCGCCGGCTCGGACCGCCTGCGCCCGGGCTCCTCCCCGGCGAGCACGAGCAGGTTCTCCCCGTGCCGGCGGATGCGGGTCGCCAGGTGGTCCACCCGGAACAGCTCGGCCAGGGTCGCCGGTTCGCGTTCCGTGCTCTCCAGCGCGGTGATGACCTCGAGCTGCCGGTGGACCAGTCCCTGGCTGCGCCGCGACAGTGCGACGAGCATGGCGTTGATGCTGGTGCGCAGGACGGCCTGTTCGGCCGTCTGCCGCACGGCCTCGCGGAAGACCGCGTCGAAAGCGCGGGAGACGTCCCCGATCTCGTCCCCGACCCCGAGATCGATGGGCGCGGCCTCCAGCGTCACCGGCTGCGCGCCGCCCCGGTCCGATATCTGCTGCACCAGGTAGGGCAGTTGGACGTCGGCGACCTGGAGTGCCGCATCGCGCACCCGCTTCAGCCTCCGGACCAGGGTGCGCGCCATCAGCACGGCGACCGCCATCGCGGCCAGCAGCGCCAGGACCGCGACGGCCGCACCGGTGACGGCCGCCCGCTCGGCGGACCGCTTCCCTTCGGCCGCATGGTTCAGCAGCCTCTGGGCCGCAGCGGTCTCCACCTCGTGGATCTGGTCGATCATCGCCGTCGAGGCCCGGTGCCACTCCTGGACGGTCACCCCGCCCGCCTTCTTCCGGTCGGCGAGCACCCGGTCGAGCAGCTTGCCGACCTCGGCGCCGTGGACGATCCGGTCGTACCTGGCCCGGTCCTCACCGAGGTCCAGGAAGCGGAACTCCTGCAGGGAACGCTGCTGCACACCGCTCAGCTCCCGGACCGCCGCCTCCTCGTCGGCCTTGAGGCCGCCGTCGGCCAGTGCGGCGTTCAGCAGGGCCCGCTGCCCGGAGAGCGCCGCCTTCTCCATGGAGAGCGCGTGCAGCGCCCAGCCCTCGGCCATCGGCTGCTCGTCCCCGAAGTCCAGCTCGGTGTCGAGGGCCAGCATCGGCGTGACGATGTCGTCGTACGAGCGCTGCGTCCGCACGGGCCCGGAGTGCGGACCGTAGGCCTCGCGCCGCAGCGCGGGAAGGTCGTCCAGAGCCCGTTCCACGGCGGCCAGCCGCTCCGTGAACTCGCGCCCGCCGCCGACCGCCCGGGCCTTGGCGCGGAAGTCCCGCAGCGCCTCGTCCGTCGCGTTGCGGTGCTTGGTCACGTCGTCGGTGGTGCGGCCGGAGGAGAGTGCGGCGACGTCGCGTTCGTTCTGCAGGGAGTGCGCGGCGACCGTGGCGGAGAAGACGAGCCGTGTCTTGCGCTCGGCCGCGGCCTTGCGGTCGGCGAGGGCCAGGGCGTCGGCGACGTGGACGGCGACGAGGGAGGCGCACAGGACGGCCGGGACGGCGAGCGCCACGGCCAGCCGCGTGGTCAGCCGCCAGGCACGGCGGCGGCGCGGCCCGCCCACGGATTCGGGATCCAATTCCCACTCACCAGCCTCTGCGTGATTCTCGGACCGCATTCCTGCAGTAAACATTAGTAGAAAGAGGGTCGACCAAATCGCGGAGAAAGACTGATTCTTCCGCTACCAAAGTAGACACTTTCTCCGCACGGGCAAGACGTTCGTAGGGGGGAGAAACCGGCGTACGGTCGAATAGAATTCGCGGCCGCCGTAGCCCGGTTCAGGCCGCGGGCTCCAGGATGCGCCCGCCTCCGACCAGGCCGGCCTCGTAGGCCAGAATTGCCGCCTGGGTGCGGTTCTCCAGGCCCAGCTTGCCGAGCAGCCGCGAGACGTACGTCTTCACACTGGCCGAGGACAGGTGCAGCCGCCGGGCGATGTCGAGGTTGGAGAGGCCCGACCCGAGCAGCGTGAGCACCTTCGACTCGCTCTCGTTGAGCTCCGGCAGCAGCGCGCACGCGTCGGCGAACTGCGAGGCGCCGGGCCCCGTGATCGTGCGGACGATGCCGTCCAGCGCCTCCGGGGAGACCACCATCCCGCCGGCGGCCGCGGCCCGCAGGGCGCTCCGCAGCTGCCCGGGCAGCATCTCCTTGGCCAGGAACCCGCTGGCCCCGGCGTCGAAAGCGTCGACTGCCCGGGCGTCGGCCACCGCACTGCCGTCGGTGAGGACGACGACCGCGGCGGGAGAGTCCAGGGCCCGCAGCCGTACGGTGGCCGTGATCCCGTCCACGTACGGCATGTCCAGGTCCACCAGGGCCACGTCGGGACGGTGGCGCCGGGCCTGGGACACCGCGTGTGCGCCGTCGGCCGCCTCGGCCACGACGGTGAAGCCGGGGCAGGCCTCCACCAGCGCCCGCAGGCCGCAGCGGACGATGTCCTGGTCATCGGCGATCAACACGGAAATCGTCATGAGGCTGTTTCTCCTGGGCGGGTTTGCCGGGGGTTCCGGGGACACGTCCAACCTGCCACGACCGCACTTAACGGCCTCGTAGCCGAACCATAAGGAACGATTAAGCCGCCGGAGCCGGCCGGAGTCCGCGTCCGCAGAAGATCACGTTCCTGCCGGTTAGACTTCCGGGGATTCCGTCCGCAAGAAATTCATCGGAGCGTTGTCCCGTGCGCGACCAGACCGAAGAACGGCCGGATTCCGGTGAATTCCCGGAGCAGCCCGCCCGGCGCCGCGCGCGCCGCACCTGGGTCCTCGTGGGCTGCGGCGTCGCATGCTGCGCCCTGTCCGTCGTGGCCCTGCTCGGGACGGGCGGCCCCCAGGGGCTGATCTCACGGCTGCCCGGAGCGGCGGGCGCCGCCGACTTCCTGGGCCTGTCGGGCGGCGGCGACGGCCGCAACACGGCCGCCGGCCCCGGAAGTTCCGGTCCGTCCGCCTCCTCCTCGCCCGGAAGCGGCGCGTCTCCCGAAGCGTCACCGGGCGGGACGGCGACCCCCGGCTCCGACTCCGGTTCCGGTTCCGACAGGGGCCCGGGCTCGGATTCCGGCTCCCGCTCCGACTCCGGCTCGGGCTCCGGTGCGCCGCCCGGCGACCGCAACCCCTCGGCCCCGACGACCGCGCCGGGCAACGGCGGAGGGAACGGCAACAACCCCCCACCGCCGCCGTCCGCCCCGGAGACCGGCCGCCCGCCGGCCGACCCCCCGAACGACGGTGTCCCCGACACCCCCTCCGACCCGGCGCTCCGCCCGGGCGACAGCGGCTCCGCGGTCACCGCGATGCAGCAACTCCTCTACGGCATCGGCATCTACCACGGCTGGCGTTTCGGCACCTACGACGCGGACACCACCGCCGCGGTCCAGAAGTTCCAGGAGTGGAGCGCGGTGGCCGCCGAGTGCCGCGAGGATCCGCGCGGCGTCTACGGCCCGGCCACCCGGCGGGCGTTGGAGCGGGTCGCGGCCGCGTAGGGAGGCCACTACTTCCTCCGCAGCGCCGCAGGCTCATGCCGGCGGAGCATCCCGACCACCAGCAGGGCACCGGCCGCGCACATCGCGAAGAGGATGCCGAAGTCGAGGCACCACTGCACCGCCTGGTGCTTCCACACGGTGTCCGCCAGCCCGGGATCCGCCGCATCGGCGGGGGGACCGACCTTTCCGAGATCCACCGTCGCGGCCAGCGCCCCGACGGCCCACCGGGAGGGGGCGAACCAGGCCAGCTGCGCCAGCACGTGCCGGTTGAATATCGGGAACACCGCGCTGGTGGCCATGATCTGGAAGAGCGTCGCCACGACGAGCAGCGGCATGGTCTTCTCCACGGTGCGCACCAGCGCGGAGACCATCAGCCCCAGGATCATCGAGGCCACCGAGAGCATCGCGATGACGAGCAGCAACTCGGCCGTGGGCCAGGAAAGCACCACCCCGTTCTTCGGCAGGGGACGCCCCAGCAGCCCGATCCCGGCGATGCACAGCCCCTGCAGCGCGGTGATCGTGCCCAGCACCACGACCTTGGACATCGCATAGGCGGAGCGCGACAGACCGGTCGCACGCTCCCGCTGGTAGATGACCCGCTCGTGCACCAACTCCCGTACCGAGTTGGCCATTCCGGTCAGGCACGCACCGATGGCCAGCATCACCACCACGCGGGAGGCGTCCGTGTTGAAACGCGGCAGGCAGAGTTTTGCGTCGATGCCGTCCTGATTGGCCGTCATGAACCCGTCGGGGGCCGGAACCGCCCAGCTCAGGACGCCCATCAGGAGCGGCAGGCAGACCAGCAGCACCGCGTACCCGCGGTCGGCCGCGATCACGGACAGGTGCCGGAGCACGAGGGTGCGCACCTGGGAGGTCCAGCGGGGCGGCCGCGGGCCGCCTTCGCTCCGCCGCAGGGCGGCCTGCGGCGCGACCGCGCGCGCCGCCTCGGAGATGTACATCCGGTGCTGCGCGGATTCCCGGTAGCCGTCGGCCCAGTAGCGGTTCGGGGAGAGTTCGAGGTCCTGGAAGACGTCGGCCCAGTCGTCCCTGCCGAAGAACTCCAGCCCTTCGGCGGGCGGGCCGAAGTAGGCGGTCCGCCCGCCGGGCGCCAGGACGAGGAGCCGGTCGCAGAGCGCCAGGTTGGTGACGGAGTGCGTGGTGAGCACCACCGTGCGGCCCCCGTCGGCCAGGTCCCGCAGCATCTGCATGACCTGCCGGTCCAGTCCCGGGTCGAGCCCCGACGTCGGCTCGTCCAGGAACAGCAGGGACGGCTTCGTCAGCAGCTCCAGGGCGACCGAGACCCGTTTGCGCTGCCCCCCGGAGAGGGCGTCGATCCTGGTCCCGCCCCGGTGCGTGAGGCTGAGCTCGGCCAGCACCTCGTCCACGCGCCGGTGACGCGCGCTCCTGCTGGTGCCGCTCGGACAGCGCAGCTCCGCCGCGTACCGCAGCGCGGTGCGCACGGTCAGCTGGGTGTGCAGGATGTCGTCCTGCGGCACGAAACCGATCTCCCGGCGCAGGGCGGAGAAGTTCTCGTACAGGTCGAGGCCCTGGTAGCGGACCTCGCCCTGGCCGGCGGGCTCGTATCCGGTCAGCGCACGCAGCAGGGTCGACTTCCCCGCACCGGACGGACCGATCACCGCCACCAGGGAGTTGGCGGGCAGGCTCAGGGTGACGTCGTCGAGGAGCGTCTTGCGCCTGCCGTACTGCCGCAGGGAGGTGCTCAGCGACCGGGCGGTGAGGCAGATGTCCCCCGCGCTGCGGACCACCCGGGCCAGCCGGCCGCCCACGAGCCGGAACTCGGCGTGCTCGATGTGGACGACATCGCGCCGGCCGACCCTGGCACGCCGCACCGGGCGGCCGTTGACCCAGGTGCCGCCCGGGCTGTCCAGGTCCTCGATCTCGTACGTGCCGTCGGCCGCCCGCCACAGCCGTGCGTGGTGGCGGCCCACGGCGCCGGAAGGCACGACGACGTCGTTGTCCGCCGCGCTTCCCACCCGCGTGACCAGCGCCCGCCCGGCGGCCGGGGGGACGGTGTCCCGTGCCGCCGATGGTACGAGCAAGGAATCGGACACGTGCAGCCTCTCAACAGTGCGGTGCGCATGACGTGTTCGCACGGCAGGACGTGATGCATGAAGGGACCCGGTCGCCCTCGGACCCCGACGGGGGCGGGAGACGAGGACGACCGGGTGCCCGGAGGGGCGGTCAGCCGGCCTGTGCCCCGCGCCGGCGCCGGGCCAGCCAGACCCCGCCGCCGGCCAGCGCGGCCGCGGCACCGGCCGCACCGATCGCGGTGGCCGACATCATCGGGGAGTCGACCTCGTCGGCCTCACCGTAGAAGACGCTGCCCACCTGGAAGGCGTCGGACATCTTGTTGTAGTCCCAACTTGCCTGGCACGCCTGCCCCTTGAGGCTCTTGGCCTGCGGCCAGGCGAGCAGCTTGTAGTAGCCCGGGCCGTCCTGGGTGAAGTCGGTCTCCTGGGTGAACTCGATCTTCTTGGACCGGTCGTTGCCGTGCGGCGTCACGTTCAGCGGCTGGGGGGTGGGCGTCAGCCGGGAGGGAGTGCCGTCGGACCGGACCCACTGGTAGTAGACGGTGTCGGTGATGTCGCAGGGCAGGCCGGAGCCGTAGCGCGGGTTGGACGCGTCGATGATGAACTTGTTCCCGGGCACCTTGCCGTTGTCCGCGATGTAGCCCCACCCGTCCTGGCTGTTCCCGTCCGGGCTGCCCCAGGCGTTGTCCCACGGCAGCCGGACGACCGGGCGGCCGCCCTCCTTGCCGGCCCCGTCGCACCTGTCGAACCACCGCATGTCCATCGTCGGCGTGACGACCTGCTTGGTGCCGTCGGCCAGATTGATCTCGACCCTGACCGGATATGCCGTGGTGGGGCACCCCGTTCCGCCCGGACCGAAATCACCGCGCAGCGTGAAGGTTATCTTGTCCTGACCGTCGACCGTCTTCGTGCTGACGATCTCGTATTCCTCGCCCATTCCACCCCTGCCGCGGGAGACCTCGCGCGCCTGCACATTGGCGATTCCGTTGCCGCTGTACGAGTAGTAAATACTTTTGATTCCCACCCCCTTCGGCGCGGTGACAATGCCGTCGTAGCGGAATTCGGAGTCGATGCTGTTCGGCCGGTTCGAGAAACCCAGCGTGTAGACGGGCTCGGCCGCGCCCCGCGTCCCGGCCTTCGACGCACTCGAGGCCGGTGCGTCCGCGGCCGAAGCGGCGGGGGAGCCGGCCAGCGCCAGGGAGCCGACCGCCACCACGATGCCCGCACCGGACATCAGCGACCGCCGCAGCTTGACAGTCATGTGCCAGATCCTTTCGATTCACATTCTCGCGACAGGTGAATCCTGCAGGCTCCCGGCCGCCCGCGTCCCTCGGCAAAGTGGATCAGAATTCCTCAAGGGTGACATCGGAATAGACTCAAGTACCGCATCGGCCGTCCGGCCCGCCGGGGAATGTTCACGAGGCCAGCCGGACCCGGCTGCCGGGCCCGCTCACCACGAACAGCACCAGCAGGCCCGCCAATACGAACCCGAAGGAAAAGAGCGAGGCCACGGTATCGTGAATCACGACCACGTCACGGGTCGGCAAATTTCTGGCGAGCAGCGCGAGAAGGGAAATGCGCAGCACATTTCCCGTGAGGATGAGGACGGCACAGGCCAGGACCCCGAGCACCAGCCGCGGCGGGCGGACGATGCTGCGCATCGTCACCGCGATGGCCGCCGCCGCCATGAACAGCGGTCCGGCCGAACAGCTCGCGGTGATCCGCAAGTACAGCAAGGACGACCCCGCATCCGCGTCGCGCCGGACGAAGAGCCCCGGTCCCTCCACCCAGGCGTCCAGCGACGGCGCGAAGAGGTGGGCGAACCACACGCTCACCGCCCCCTCGAACTCGCGCACCGGATCCTTCGTCAGGAAGTAGGCGACCAGCCCCACGCCGAGCAGCGCCAGCGTCGCCACCGGCGCCCAGCGCACGCTGGACGCGAGGCCCGCCCGCGAGCGGTTGCCCGGCTGCCGCCCGTGGGCCCGCAGGAAACGGTCCCGCAGCTCCCCGCGCGGCGCGGCCGGCAGTTCCGCAACGCCCGCCTCCTGCATCGGCACACCGTCGTCCGGCTCGTCACCCGGGCCCTCCTGCCCCTGCCCGCCGCGATCGACCCGGGCGGTCTTCGCCCAGCCGCCGGCCCGGCCCGTCACCCCGTCGAACCACGCCTTCGCCACGACCAGCAGGCCGAAGACGTACAGCG
The DNA here is from genome assembly GCF_047456005.1 of Streptoverticillium reticulum. Classification (NCBI taxonomy): domain Bacteria; kingdom Bacillati; phylum Actinomycetota; class Actinomycetes; order Kitasatosporales; family Streptomycetaceae; genus Streptomyces; species Streptoverticillium reticulum. Next base: position 3,839,809 of record NZ_CP179755.1, read on the forward strand.
GGAAATAGGCGGGAAGCAGCAGGTATCGACGGGCCGGTGCACGGGTGGCCACCAGCGCCACCCCCAGCTGGATCAGCGGTCCGTAGAACAGCACCGGCCACAACGCGACCGAGATCGGCACGAGTTCCTGCGGATACGCGGTGAGGAACGTGCCGCCGACCAGGCCGAGCAGACTCAGCAGGGGCAGGTGGTAGATCACCAGGTAGTAGACGAGCTCGGTCTTCCGCGGCAGGGAGATCCCCCTGTGCCGCAGGATCGGCCGGAGGTAGTCGCGGCACACCTGCTGGTGGCCCATGGCCCAGCGGCGGCGCTGGCGCCAGTAGGCCCGGGCGGTGGTGACCGCCTCCTCGTAGTCCAACGCGTCCGGCTCGTACTGCACTTGATGGCCTGCGAGCAGCACCCGCAGCGTCAGGTCGGTGTCCTCGGTCAGCGAGCGCTCGTTCCAGCCGCCGATGTCCCGCAGCACGCTGTGCCGGACCGCGCAGTTGGCGCCGCCGTAGGAGGGCATGCCCGCGTACGCGCTGCGCCCCTGTTCGCCGACGATGTAGCCGCCGAGGTAGTCCACCGCGACCAGCCGGGCCAGCAGGCTGTCGTCGCCGTTGGCGATGACGCACCGGCCCTGGGCGGCGCCGACCCGGGGATCGTCGAAGCACGCCGCCAGGTAGCGCAGCGCACTGCGCTCCGGGGCGTGGTCGGCGTCGTACACGACGATGACGTCGCCCGTGGCGTGCCGGGCGGCGTGGTTGAGCGCGCCGCTCTTCCCGCCCGCGCCCGCCGTGCGGCGCAGCACGAGGAGCCGGTCCGGGTGGCGGCGCCGCCAGCCCTGGAGGATCTCGTACGTCGCATCCTGCGAGCCGTCGTCGACGACGATCAGCTGGAGCAGCTCCCGGGGGTAGTCGAGCTCCAGCAGGCTGCGCACCATCCGGTCCGCCACGGCCGCCTCGTTGTGGCACGGGACGACGACGGTCACCCGGTGCCGTGCCTCCGGTGTGGAGCGGCGCCGGCCGGCACGTCGCACGGCCGACTTGGTGGCGGCGTTCACGAGGGTGAGCGTGCGCAGCCCGGACACGGCGAAGCAGAACAGGCACACGGCGAGGACGATCGTCAGCGGGCCTGCCGGGCCGATGAGCCACAGGCCGAGGACCGTGACCAGGACGGCGCTCAAGGCCCACAGGCCGAGTTCGCCCACCGCCGCGCGGGGTGCCGCCCGTCTGCCGGGCGGCCGGACACCGTGTTCGGAGTCCGGGCCGGCAACAGGCCGGCCGGCACCGGCACTTGCGCCGCCTCGCCGCCGGGGCGGGGCGGCCCTCACGGCCGGTGCCGGGGAACGCGCGCCGCCCACGTCAGGTGGACCAGCGCCGACGCCGCGTCGGGGAAGCAGCCGAACCCGGGCGCGCCGCACGGCCGGTGCCGGTACTCCCCGGTGCGGACCCGGATCGCACCGAGCAGACCGGCGGCCCGCGCTCCCGCCACGTCCTTCTCCGGGCGGTCTCCCACATGGACCATCCCGCGCGGCGGGACGCCCAGCCGCCGGGCGGCCACCAGGAACGGCTCGGGGCGGGGCTTGCGCAGCTCCCGCGTACCGAGCTCGTCCGAGACCACGATCGCGTCGAAGAGGTGGTCGAGTCCCAACGCGGCCAGCTTGTCCCGCTGTTGGGGCGGAAATCCGTCGGTCACCACGGCGACCGGAATTCCGGCGCGGCGCACGTTCTGCAGCGCGGCCTCCACCCCGGGATAGGGGGACAGACAGCCGACCCGGTGCGAGCGGAACGCCTCGACCAGCGGTTCCACCGGCACGTCGGCACCGATGCCGGCCAGGGCCCGGTCGATGATCCCGCCCCGGTCGCTGCCCCGGCCGGCCTGCCCGGCCAGCGCCTCGTACAGCCGCTGCGCCGGGAGGCCGAACCGGCGTGCGGCCTCGTGCGCCACCGTCCGCAGCGCACCGTCCAGCCACGCCTCCTGCGGGTAGAGCGTGTCGTCCAGATCGACGGAGACGGCGGCGAGCCGGGGTGCTCCCGGTGCCGCGAAGAACCCTTCGACGTCCGTCCCGGCGCAGTCGGGGCACAGGTTCCCGTTCATCCGGCCATCGCCCCTTCCCCGGCCGACGCCCGGACCGAGGGCACCCGCCCGTCGGTGAAGTCCGGTTCGCGCAGCCGGATCCGCCGCCAGGTGCTCTCGCGGCCGAGGATCACAGCGACCCGGCCGGCCGTGCGGCCGTCGCCGTACGGGCAGTCGCTGTCGAGCAAGCGCCTCACCGGTCCCGGGGCGGTGACCTCGGCGACGGCGCGGCACACCGCATCCCGCCGGACGGGGCTCAGCCGGGCCAGTCCGTCCTCGATCCCCTCCCAGCGGGGCGTCGAGCCGCGCATCACCACGGTGGGGACACGCAGCCACGCGGCCTCCTCCTGGAGCCCGCCGGAGTCGGTGACCACCGCCCGGCTGTGCCGCATCCGCTCCAGCAGCTCCGCGTACGGCAGCGGGCCGAGGATCTCGGCGCCGGTGGCGGCGAGCCGGTCCGTCAGGCCGAAGGCCCGGAGCCGGTCCGCTGTGCGGGGATGCACCGGGAACACCACCGGCCCGGCCCCCTGCACCAGCGCGGCCACGATACGGACGACCTCGGCGAGCCGCTCGGGCGAATCCACCGTGCTGGGCCGGTGCGCCGTGACCAGCACGCCCTGCCGCTCCCCGGCGGGAACCGCCCGGACGCCCAGGGCGCGCAGCGGATCGAGCCCGGGGTTCCCGACGACCTCGATGCGGTCGCCCGGGACTCCCTCGGCGCGCAGGACCTCGGCGGCCCGGCCGGTCGGCGCCAGGTGCAGGGCGGCGAGGGCGGCGGCCACGCGCCGGTTCGCCTCCTCGCGGGAGAGCGGGTTGTACGAGCGCAGGCCCGCCTCCAGGTGCACCACGGGCACCCGGGCATCGACCCCGGCCAGGCAGAACGCGGGCACGGTGTGGGTGTCGCCCAGCACCAGAACCGCATCCGGACGCCAACGCTCCAGGCTCCGGGCCGCGTTGGCCATGAGCGTGCCCAGGCGTGCGGCGCCGGACCCGGCGGCCGCCGTGCGGACGTCCCACCGCTCGGCCGGTTCCATCCCGAACTCCGCCAGGATCGCGTCGCCGAGTCCGGCCGAGACGTGCTGGCCGGTGAACACGACCTGGACGTCATGCCGCGGGCTCAGTGCCGCGACGACCGGGGCGAGTTTGACGATCTCGGGGCGGGTGCCGAGCGGGACGAGGATGCGCCGCGGGGCGGCGGGGGCAGAGGGCTGTTCCGGTCCTGTCGACACCGGAACAGGCTGCCGGACGGGGGTCCGGGCACCCGGGGTCTGGGTGAGATAGCGCACCACACGGCGGCCCGGCTCCCACGCACGCAGCTCTCCGGGCACCGGCCGCCCCGTCGCCAGGGCGATGTAGGCCTCGACGAAATCGGCCCCGGCCGCGAGCGAGATGGGCAGCCCGCCGGAGAACCGCGGGTTCATCTCGAAGAACGCGAAGGTCCCGTCCTCCGTCCGGCATCCCTGCACATTGGCCATTCCGCGGTAGCCCAGCGCCTTGACGAGCCGTTCGACCTGCTGCTCGATCCCCGGCGCCCGGAAGGCCGTTCCCGCGGTGGAGACGCCACCGCGGACCTGCTCGCGCCAGCGCGGCACCTGCACGACGACCTCGCCGTCCGGGCCGCACAGCACATCGACGGTGAACTCCCGCCCGGTCAGGCGGGTCTGCACGATGCTGCCGGGCGACTCGGCCGCCAGCCGGCCGGCCTGCGCCGCGGCGTCCGCCCGGTGCACACCGCGCGATCCGCGCCCCTCGCGCGGCTTGACGATCCACGGGCCGGGCGGCATCGGCGTATGGGGAAGCGACGTCCCGGGCACCGGTATGCCGTGCTGCGTACACAGTTGCGCGAACGCGTACTTGTCGCAGCAGAGGGCGATCGCCTCGGGGCCGGGCAGCAGGACGTGACACCCGGCCTCGCGCAGCCTCCCGGCCTGCGCGTGCAGGGCGAGGAGCTCCTCGGCGACCGTCGGCACCAGGACGTCGATGCGCTCGTCGACGACCAGCCGCAGGACTTCCTCCCCGAACAGCGGATCGTCTCCGGGGGGAAGGTGCGCGCCCGCATCGGCCATGCGATGACCTGCGGTGTCCGGCTCCGCGTCGGCGGCCACCACCATGTGGTGCCCCGCCCGCAGGTGCTCGATCACGGCCACGCCGGCAGGCCCGCCCGCGCCCGTCACAAGGACCCTCGCCATTCGTCTCGTTCTCTCTCTCGTCGTGCAGTTGCCGCGCGGTCGCCTAACCGATGGAGGGGCGCACCACGGTGCCGATGGCCGACAGCTCAGCCAGGCGGGAGCAGGAGTCGGTCCGGACAGCACGCCCGGGCGCGGCCGGCACGGCCGTCGGCAGCACCAGCCGCCGCGCGGCGAACCCCTCCGCATGACTGCACCTGGCCTGCGCCCCGCGCACGTGCATCAGCGCCTCGACCGCCCGGAGGTCCACGCGCCGGCTCGCGGCGACCTGTGAGGCATGTGCCTTGAGGGCGGAAAGCTTGCGCCGGGCCGTCCCCGCAACGTCCACGAACACCGTGGGCGTGAAGCCGAGTCCGGTCGGCGACTCGTAGAAGAGCAGGGTCCGTACTTCGCGGGCGGCCGACTCGACGGCCCGGGACACGGCCCGGTGGTCCTGGTGCGAGTCCTCGGGGGCATGGACGTAGACGACGTCCGGTGCAGTCTCCGCCAACAGCCGCTCGACCGTGCCGATGGTGTCCGCACCGTCCGGGATCCGGCCGTCCGGGAAGTCGCCCCAGTACAGTTCGGCCCCGATGATGCGCGCGGCCAGGCTCTGCTCCGCGCGGCGCTGCGCCACGGTGGCGCCGGGCCCGCGCTCGCCCGCGGACATCACCAGCATCACCACGCGGTCGCCCGCGTCCACATGAGCCGCCAGCGTTCCGGCGCAGCCCAGTTCTATGTCGTCCGGGTGGGCGCCGACGGCGAGCACGGTGCGTTGCTCCGGATCGCCGTCGGCGGTGTTCCGGCCGTGCGGTGCCGCACCGGGAATGACCAGCATGTCCAGCCCTTCTTCCGCCCTGCAGGAGTGATTCATGAATTCGGAACCCTCACCGAAGGGCCGATGGCGGCCGGATGTTCCCGTTCGGGACTCCATCGCGAATTCTCTCGGCATCGACCGCGCACCCGCCGGGGGAGCGGGACCGGAAGCGCGGGACACCACTGGCAGCGCCATTGCTCACTCTAGGCATGTCCCGCAGGGCAGTTGCCGTAATTTGCGCACAGCAGGATCGACCAAGGTCTAGAACGGAATCCACCTTCTGGTCGGCACCGGAGAAGCACCGGAACGGAATTCAGCCGTGCCGGGGCGGTGGTTCACCGTCGCCGCCGGGCAACTCGGCGTCAGGAGGCGAAGAATGTGCCGGCCAGGGCCACACTGGCGGCCGATCCGCCGAGGATGCTCAGCAGAGCGTTACGGCGCCACAGGTGCAACCCGAGGGTGACGGCCAAGGCCCCCAGCGGTGCGGCTGCGCGCGGCCGGGTCAGCGGGATGTCGCGCAGGCAGTGGACGAACAGGATCACCATGATGCCGGCCGGGGGCAGACCGGGCGGGACCGGACCGAGCCCCACGGAGGTGGAGGCCCCGAGGCCCGCGAGCGCCTCGGTACGCCGGCAAGGCGGGGGCACCGGGGCGGGCCGTGGAGGACCGCCGAGCACGAGTGAACGCGATTCCATACGGAAATGCCAGGAGCCGTCGCTCTGTGCAAACACCCCACTTTCGTCAGGGCCGCAACCCGACCAAAGACGGTCGGGGCGCCCGTTTCCGACCGTCAGGCTGGAAACGAGGCGGCTGGCTGCCGCACGGTGCGTTCCCTTCTCGCGGAGAGGCAGAAACCGGTGATCAAGGTGGTGCTGGTCGACGACGATGCGATCGTCCGACAGGGCATGCGGGCCATTCTGGAATCGGTTCCCGACGTGATCGTGGCCGCCGAGGCCACCGACGGTGCCTCCGGTGTCGCCGCCGTGCAGCGCCTGAAGCCGGACGTGGTGTTCATGGACATCCGGATGCCCGGGATGGACGGTCTCGCCGCAACCCGCGAGATCGGCCGGCTCGCGCACCGTCCGAAGGTCGTCATGCTGACGACCTTCGAATTCGACGAATACGTCGCCGCGGCGCTGAGGGCCGGCGCGGTGGGTTTCGTGCTCAAGGACAGCGGGCCCCAGCAGCTGATCGATGCCCTGCGGGCGGTCGTGGACGGGAACGCACTGCTGGCACCGAGCGTGACGCGACGGCTCATCTCCGCCTTCGCGGAGCAGGTGCCGGTGCTCGACGCGGACGACCGGTCCCGCATCGAATCGCTGACGCTACGGGAGCGGGAGGTACTGGCGCTGCTGGGGTGCGGGCGGTCCAACGCGGACATCGCCACCGCGCTGTTCCTCGGCGAGGCCACGGTCAAGGGGCACGTCAGCCGGATCCTGGACAAGCTCGAGGTGCAGAACCGGGTGCAGGCCGCCATCATCGCGTACAGGGCCGGGCTGGCCAGGGACTCGGTGACATGACGTTCCCGTCCCGGTCGCGTACCGCGCTCGCCGCCTCACGTCCGGCGACCACCGACGTGGCCGTGGCCGCGGTCTGCGCCGTCGTCGGTGTGCTCGACGGGATAGGGGGCACGCGGGACGGACTGCTCACGCACCACCACGCCGCGGCGGTGGCCGTGGGAGGGCTGGCGGGCGCCGTCGTCGTCGCGCGCCGGGTCCTCCCCCTGGCCATGGGGTGTGCGGTCGGCGCGGCTCATCTGCTGGCCTTCACTCCGGCGGCGTTCGTGGTGGCCATGTACACCCTGGGCCGTCGCTGTCGCCGGCACCGGCTCGCCCTGTCGGCCGCCGCCGTCCTGGGCCTCGCCGTCCATCTGACCGCTGTCGCCCTCTGCGCCGGTGACCCCGGCGCCACCGCCTACACACTCGCCTTCGTCATCGGGCCCTTGGCGGTCGGCTCTTCCGCCGGGCTGCGCCACGACCTGACGGAGAGCCTGCGCCACGAAGCCGAACGCCTCAACAGCGAGCAGCGGTTGACGGCCGAGAAAGCGCGGGAGCACGAACGCGGGCGCATCGCACGGGAGATGCACGACGTGGTCTCCCACCGCGTCAGCCACATCGTGCTGACCGCCGGCGCCCTCGAAGTCACCGCCCGGCGGCAGCCCGGCCACGTCGTCGACCAGGCTGCCAAGATCCGCTCCTACGGGCAGCAGGCGCTGACCGAACTGCGCGAGATCCTCGGCGTCCTCAACGCCGCCGGCCCGTCCGGCAGGGCTCCCCGGGCCCCGCAGCCGACCCTCGACGATCTGCCCAGCATGATCGACTCCGCAGGGCGGGCAGGGCAGATGGACATCTCCCACTCCGTCCAGCCCGGCGTCGCCGCCCTGCCCGTGACCCTGCAGCGGACCGTCTACCGCGTCGTGCAGGAATCGCTGACCAACGCGATCAAACACGCCCCCGGGGCGCCGGTCACCATCACCGTCCGCATCGGCAACGGCACCGTCGTCGCCACCGTCACCAACGGACCGCCCCGGCGCGCAGGGCACGCCGACGTCCCCGGCAGCGGCTCCGGAATCATCGGACTGACCGAGCGCGTACGCCTCCTGGGCGGAACCCTCACCGCCGCCCCCACACCGGAGGGCGGCTTCCGCACCAGCGCCGCCATCCCCCACGGCGCCGGCACGGCCCCTGCAAAGGGACCGGCCGATTCCTGACCGACGTCGGCATGACAGGACTGGCTGCTCCCCCGGACCTCGAAAGTATGGCGGTGACAGCCGGACGGAGACATCCACGGGGCGCAACTCTGCCCGGATGGCGACCGATTGTCCTCCGGACGCGCAAGGACGACTCCCCGGCCCTTCCTACGCTGAGCAGGCGTAAAGCGAACCTGGAGAGGGGCTGACATGTGCGGGCTGGCGGGAATCGCGGCGATCGGCGGGCGGAAGCTGCCGGAATCGTCGCAAGGGCTGCTGCGGCGGATGACGGGCACGCTGGCGCACCGGGGCCCGGACGAGACGGCGTACGCCCGAACCGGCCCGGTGGGGCTGGGATTCGTGCGGCTCGCGCTCGTCGACCCCGAGGGCGGAGGGCAGCCGCTGAGCACGCCGGACGGCTCGCTCGTCCTCATCGCCAACGGGGAGATCTACAACCACCGCGAACTCGCGGCCGGGCTGCCGGCGGGCGCCCGGCCGCGTACCGGCTCCGACTGCGAGGTGCTACTGGAGCTGTACCGCCGCGACGGGCTGGACTTCCTGGACCGGGTACGCGGCATGTTCGCCGTCGTCCTCTTCGACCGCGACCGCAACCGTCTCGTCGTCGCCCGCGACCGGTTCGGCGTCAAGCCCCTCTTCTTCCACGCGAACGCCGAACGGATCGTCCTCGCCTCCGAGATCAAGGCGCTGTTCGACGACCCGGACTGCCCGCGCGAACTCGACTGGGAGCAGGCGCTGGCCGACCAGATGATGACGTGCGACCCGGTGCTGGACGACAGCCCGGCGCACTCGTGGTTCAAGGGCGTCGAGCCGGTCCCGGCGGCCTCCGTCCTCGTCTTCGACCTCGGCACCGGTGCGCGTACGGTCCATCGCTACTGGGAGTTCCCCGCCTTCGACGGGGCCCGTACCGGCTCCGAGAGTGAACTGGTGGGCCGTTACGCCGGGATCCTGGCCGCCTCGGTGCAGGAGTGCCGGACGGGAGACGCCGGGATCGGGCTCTTCCTCAGCGGCGGCATCGACTCCGTCGCGATCGCCGCGCTCGCCGGAAGCAGGCTGCCGACCTTCACCGCCCTCAACGGCAGCACTCTGCTCAACACCGACGCCGAGTACGCACACCGCTTCGCCCGGCTCGCCGGTCTCGACAACCACCAGGTGCTCTTCGACACCGCCGCCGTACCCGGCGTGGCGGAGTGGAAACGCCTGCTGTGGCTGCTGGAGACACCGCTGGCGGGCCCCGAGGCCTATTACAAGCACGAGTTGTACCGGTACGCGCGCGCCCAATACCCCGGCATGAAGGCGATGCTGCTGGGAATCGGATCCGACGAATTCAACGGCGGCTACTCGCACATGCTCGCCCCCGGCGGCCGGTGGGCGGACTTCATGGCCGGCCTCCACCGCAGGGGCGTCCGCTCCGACCGGCGGCTGGCCCCCGGGATGGGCGCCTGGTGGGACCGGTCCGGGCCGTCGCTGGTGCGGACGGAGGCCCTGCGCGCGGCCGCGGGCGGCACCGGCCCGGACCCGTACGAGGGGCTGTTCCGCTGGAAGTACCGGGAGCTGCAGATGTACAACTGCTGGCACGAGGACCGGACGGCGGCCGGCAACGGCATGGAGGCCCGGGTCCCGTTCCTCGACCACCGCCTGGTGGAACTGACCGCCGCGGTACCCGAGGAACTGCGGCCGTCCCTCATCTGGGACAAGCAGATCCTGCGGCGGGGCCTGGCCGGCGTGCTGCCCCCCGAGTTCATCACCCGTCCCAAGATCCCCTTCTTTCTCGGGAAGGGCCTGCGCCATACGTGCCGGTCGTTCGCCGCCATGCTGGCTCAGCAGGGCGACGCGCTCGTGGAGGAGGCCCTGAGCAGTCCGCGCGCCCGGGATTACCTGGACGCGGACCATGTGCGCAGCACGCTCCGGGGGCTGGAGGCCGACCCGGGCAGCGGGGATGTGGAGTTCCTGCTCGGCGTCGTCAACCTCGGTCTGCTCGACGCCATGTGCCGCGAGCTGCCCGGCCCGCACGCGGACGCGCCGCGGGCGGCACTGCCGCGGTCCGTTCCGGTGACCGACTGGGACGGCCAGGCCGAGGAGATCGAGGACGCCGTCCTGCACGACGCCCCCGTCAGTCAACGGGCCGTCCTCGCACGGGCGGAGAACGTCCTGCTGCTGAACGCACCGCAGGCGGGCGGCGCGTGGTTCGTCGCCGTGGACCGGACCCTGACGTACGTGATCGACCCGGTCGAGGACGCCGACTGGCTGGCGCTGCTGCGTGCGCTGGACGGCCGGCGCACGCTCGCCGAGGTGGCGGCCGACGCCGACGTGGAGCTGGCGGAACTGGAGGACGTGGTGGCCGATGCGCTGGAGGCCGGGCTGCTGACGGACGCCGGATCGGACCGCTGACAGCGCCGGGCCGCGGTGGTGTGGCAGGAAGTCTCGCCCGCGCCCCTACTTTCGGGGTCAACTCCCGGGCCCGGAAGGCTGAACGTTCTGCCAGTGGACTCCGTCCTTTGCAGCCGGTGCGGAGCCCGGGGCGTTCCTAGGCTCTTTCTCAAGATCACAGCCAACCGGCGCACCAGGAGGAATCCATGGCCAAACATGCCCGTCCCCGCACCAACAAGACCGCCCTGCGCATGCTGCCGTTCGCCGCGGTGCCCGTCATCGCTCTCGGTGTCGCAGGCAGCGCATCGGCCGCCGAGGTGCCGACCGACAGTCTCGCCCACAGCGCTGCCGGCCAGGGCGGAGGCGGGCTGTTCGACGTTCTGTCCTACGGCGCCAACCAGGCCACGGCCTACGGAGCGCCGTTCGTCGCGGAGGGCGAGTCCGTCCAGGGCGAGAGCTCGCAGCCCAACAGCCGCGCGAAGCGGGGGATTTCCGACGCCGAGATCCTCAAGTGGCTCGCAAGCCAGAGCCCGGAGCGGCGCGCACAGATCTCCAAGCAGCTGGACGAAGTGGACCGCGCCGCCCAGAACCAACGGCCGCGCTACTGACGGACGCGCGGGTGAATCGTTGCGGCGCGGCCCCTGCCGGGGCCGCGCCGCAACGGGCTACTGCCGGGTCCTGCAGAGCTGTTCGAGCTCCTTCTCCTCCCCGGCGAGGTGCTCCTTCCTCAGAGATCACCGAGGCAGCCCGCGCCTGTCGATGTCGTACTTGCCGGGGCGCCAGCAGAGCGGTGCCCGGCCCAGCCGGTTGCGGTCTCTCTCGTCCTCGCCGCCCCAGATACCGAACTCACGGCCTTCGCGGCCGGCTTGGCGGCACTGGACGAGGGCGGGGCAGCGCCCGCACAGCTCGCGGGCGCGCTCCTTGTCCCCGCATCTGGTCGAGTGCCACAGGTCGGGCTTGCGCGTACAGGGCAGCCGGCGGGGATCGATCCCGGGGAACAGGACCGGGGCCGATTGCGCGAGTACGCTGCTCGCGGGCGAAGCACGGTTCATGACGAAGTGACCTCCTTGATCACGGAGTTGCGGGGCGCTCCGGACGTCCGGGACTCCGTTGGGTCAAGAGGCGGCTGCGGTCCGGGACCGGCCGCGGCCGGCGATGCGGAACCAGACCCACTTGCCGCTCCCACCGACTCTGGTCACGCCCCATTCGTCGGCCAGCGCGTCGAGAATGTCCAGGCCACGGCCCGTCTCCAGCTCGTCCAGCGGCCCGTCGCCACGGCGCTGCCCCTCCCCCATCCCGGCCGTGGAATCGAACACCGCCCCGGTGACCGAGCCGCAGACCTCGTCACGGGAGACGACCACCTTGATCGTGGAACCCTTCGCATGGCGCACGGCGTTGGAGACCACCTCGGAGAGCAGCAGCGCCGCAGCGTCCTCCGACAACGCGTCCCCGGTACAGACGGCTGCCAGAACGCGCCGGGCCTGCGCCGCGGCACGCGCGTTGCGCAGCAGGACGACGGTGGCACGGGTGCTGGTGAAGTCGACGGCGCACATGAGCAGGACTCCCGGGGGTTCCGGCCGCGATCACGGCCTGGAGCTGGATGGTGGAGCCGTAGTGGTTCTTCGCGTCGAGGGGCAGGGTGTTCAGCTTGCGCCACAGCGCGTCCAGCCACGCCTGGCTGCCCTGGTCGGTCGCGGCGGCCACGGCGAAGGGGGCGATGAAGGCGGCCGAGGAACCGTTCCGGAGGGCGGTGCCGTCCAGCCGGTAGCCCGTCCTGGTCCGGCAGCAGTCCGGTGGCGGGGGTGTAGCGCGACTGGAGGTCGGCGACGGTGCTCTGGTGCTTGTCGCGGATCGTGTCCCAGTACTTCAGGACCCGGTCGTAGGTGGTGCGGGCCTCCGGGCCGGCGCCCGCCATGGTCGCCATCCGTACCAGGTGTCGTCGCTTCCTCATGGCTCAAACCTAGGAATCCCGCCCGGCCGAGGGCATTGCCGGAAGTGGTCAGTGACGCAGGGAGGGTCGACGGATCGCCGCCCTTTCGTCGGGGCACGTTCCCGACGAAAGTAGTGCGTTGTCAGGGGCGTTCCCCGCGCGGGCGCCGACGGTTGCGCACGTATGCGAAGGCCCCGCCTGCGAGAAGCACCGACGCCGCCCCGGCGAAGACGTACGGACCGGTGAGCGGGGTTTCGATCTCGGAGACCTGTTCACCGACCGACGACTGCTTCTCGTCGGCGGGCGCGGCGGGCGCGTCAGGCTCGGCGGGCTGGTCATTCCGGTCGCTCGCATGCTCAACGGGCCTGTTCTCGCCGCCCGTTGCGCCACTGCTGCTTCCCGGCTCGAACGACGGGTCTGCAGGCCCGTTCGAGCGGAGGGCCTCGCGCACCCAGGCGATGGCTGCCGGGTTGAAGGGGAACTCTTCGTGCGGGTCCCCCTTGCTGCCGGGGATGCCCGGCACGTCCGCGACGGTGAGCCGGTCCTTCGGGCCGTTCAGGTAGGCGCTGGTGTAGGGCTGCACCGTGTCGTCGTCGGGGGTGGCGAGCATGGTGTAGGAGACCCCCGGCATCAGGTCGCCCCCGGCGTTGAGCTTCCGCAGGAAGTCGGACTTCGGGAGCATCTGGTCGACGGCGTCGTAGATCCATGAACCCCACCACGCCCTGGTGACCTCCGTGCCCCGGTTGGGGACCACGAGGCCGATCATCCTGTCGACCGAAGCGGCCCCGTTGAGGTTCTTGAGGTAGTAGCGGGAGACGAGCCCGCCCTGACTGAAGCCGACCAGGTCGACCTTGCCGGAACCGCTCGCGGCCTTCACCCCGTTGACGAAGGTGTTGAGCTGCCCCGCCGACTTCGTGATGTCGCCGGTGGCAGGGGTGCCGAAGAAGTTCTTGCCGTACTCGAGTGCGTAGACGCAGTACCCGTCGCTCTTGAGTCGGCGGGCCATTGCGCCCCAGCGGTCCTCCGCCAGCAGCCCGCTCTTGAAGCCGAACGTTCCGTGCACCAGCACCACCGGATTCCGTCCGCCGGACGGAACGCACGACCAGTCGTTGATGTCGCTGCTGACGTCGGGCAGTGCCAGTGCCTTCGCGCGGTCGACGGCCGGCTTCTGGTCCGCCGTGGCCGAGCCGGCCGGCAGCAGGGTCATCGCCGCGGCGGCAAGGCCGGTCACGGTCAGGGCGGCGGCCCGGCGCAGGCGGGGCCTGTGCCGGGGGAACGTGGATGCGGCGGGCGAGGTGGACATGGCATCTCGATTCGCGGAAGTGCAGACGGTGGGCGGGAGCGCACGCTCCCGCCCCAGGACCGTAGGCAGGACGGCACCCCGCCCCCCGGTGCCGAGAGTTGACAAACGCCGCTGGATTCCGACGTCTTGAGATGCCGACGGGCAGAATCCACGGTTCCCTGTGCCGGCGTGGCCGACCCGGGCAGGAGGCCGGGGGTGCACGATGCGGCCGGTCAGTGCGCGGTCCTGGCCGGGCTGCCGCGTTCGACCCCCCAGCCGTCGACGGCGGCCACGCGGTAGGTCTCGTCCGTCCGCCCGGCGGGGTCGCGGAGGGAGCCCTGCCGGGGGCCGGGCGAGCCGATCAGTTCCTTCCCCCGGTACACCCGGAAGGACATCACGGGGTCGGCCGGGGACTCGTATCCCGCCGCCCACTCCACCACGACGCCACCGGCCCTGTCCTGACGTACCGTCACATCCACGGGCGCCTGCGGTGCGGTGACGGGGAGACCGCCGGCGCCTGCCGGGTGGCCCCCCGCCACCTGCTCCGGGCCCCACGGCATGCGCGTGAACTCCCATACGGGGACGAAGCTCAGCAGCCCGCCGGGCCGGCCGTCCCGGTTCCCGTCCGCCTGCCGCACGACGCCCACGGCCCGTACCGTTCCGTCGGCCATGGGCTGCCACACCGGGCCGGAGACATCACCCGGGCCGGCGACCGGCTGCCCGGGCCGCATCGTGCGCAGCCGGCACTCGGTCCACTCGGCCGTGCAGTCCTCGGTGAGTTCGCCGCAGCCGAAACCGGGGCCCTGCCGGGCTTGCTGCGAGACGCCGGACCGGCACAGCAGCGTTCCGCGCGGCAGGTCGGCGCCGCCGTCCGGCCGGGCGGTCCCGGTGGCCGCCGCCGAGATCACGGCGGGCGACGGGAGGGCGGGCCGCCCGCCGGGAAGGGCCGCCTCGTCCCCGTTGGCGATGCGCAGCAGCGGCGGAGCGCCGGCCGGGCCGAGCCCGATCATGGCCAGGCCGGGGGCGGAGTAGGCGACCGAGCCCGAGCGCGCGTCGGGTGCACCCGGATCGGCGTAGCTCCCGCCGAGGGAGGGGGCCGCCTCTCCGGCGCTGAGCAGATAGGTGCGGCCGTCGCGGTGGAAGGGCAGCAGGCCCGTCGCGGGCGCGGGGGCGTACCGCTGCCCGGCCGGGGTCTGGCCGGAGCCGAACAGCGAGGTGACGCCGCCGACGAACCCGGTGGCCAGCAGCACCAGTTGGGAGCCCGCCAGCACGCCGACCACGAGCAGCAGCACCAGCCGCCCGCGGCCGGGGGCGCGGGGCTCCTCCGTACCGCTGCCGGCCCTGCGGACCTGCTCCCACGGCTCCGTCCCGGCCAGCCCGCACAGCCACCCCGGCCGCAGCCACGTGCGCCACCGGCAGATCCACCGGTCCGTGGCGCTCGCGGAGGCGTGGCACGATGGACAGGGGCCCGGACGGCCGGGCGGCACCGGCGCCGGCTCAGGCATCGAGCGCCACCGCCCCGATGGACCGGGTCTCCGCGTTGCGGCGCGTCTTGGCCCACCCGGACCGGCCGGTGACCAGCCGCCCGAACGCCTTCCACGCGATGACGTAGGTGAAGAAGACGTACGCCGTGAAGGACAGGCCCCAGCCCAGGGCCTGCCGACGGGTCGCGCCCGCCTCGCACTTGCTGCGGTAGAGGAATCCCCAGATCGTGAACTCGCCGGTGCCCACGACGAGATACAGGGCGATCGCCACGGCCCCGCCCGAGCGCAGGTAGTCCGCCATGAACTCCGGGTAGTAGAAGGCGTTGTTGGCGAACACCAGGATGGGCAGCGGGTAGATGAGGGTGCCCAGGATCTGCAGCCAGGGCTGCATCAGGAAGTAGGTGATCTCCAGGACGCTGAGGTTGCCCAGCTTGGTGGAGCGCCAGATCCGGGGCAGATAGCGCATGCACTGCATCGTGCCCTGGGCCCAGCGGGCGCGCTGGGTGAGGAAGCGGGCGAGGTTCCAGGGGGCTTCCTGGTCGACCCAGGCCGCCGTGGTGTAGCCGTTGCGCCAGCCGGCCAGCAGCAGGTGCAGGCCGAGCTCGAAGTCCTCCAGCAGTGAGCCGCGCCACGGTGCCTTGTCCGCCCCGGCTATCTCGTCCAGCGCCGAGAGCCGGGTGAGCTGGCCGTTGCCGCCGATGTTCACGGTACGGCTGTGCCGGCGGGCGGTCTGGATGGCCGAGATGGGGCCACGGAACTCCAGGTCCTGCATCCGCACGAAGGTGCGGGCCACCAGGTTCCGGCCCCGCTGCCACGGGCCGCGGCGACGGCGCCTGCTGCCGCCCGCCCTGTGGCGCGAGACCACTCTGCGCCCGGAGTCCAGGGGGCTGCGGTCGTGCCGGTTGATCATGCGGACCTCGACCTGGACGGCCGCGATGCGCGGATCGCCGTACAGGTCCGGACCCGCGCACACCCTCAGCAGGTTCTCCGAGGGCCGCCCGTCGGCGTCCACGACGCAGACGACGATCCGGTCGCGGGAGACGTGGCCGGGCATCCAGGCGTCCAGGTCGCGGTAGGCGCGGTTGAGGGCGTCGCCCTTGCCGGTCCTGGCCTCGGGGCGGCGCCGCTGGATCAGGTGCACCCCCTCGTCGCGCCGGGCCCGCTCCAGCACCAGGGCCGCGGTGGCGTCGTCGGAGTCGTCGTCGATCACCCAGACGTGGGCCTGCGGAAAGGTCTTCCGCAGGTAGTCGACGGTGCCGCCGATCACCGCCTCCTCGTCCCGGCACGGCACGACGAAGTGCCAGAAGAACGGGCCCGGGTCCCCTTCGGGCAGTGGCTTGTCCCGCACGAAGGGGACGATGATCGCCACGACGTAGGCGAGGAACGAGGCGCTCATGACGAGCGAGACGATGGTGCATATACCGAGGATCGTCGTGAAGGTCACTGGATCTGCCCGTGTTCGCGTGCGGTGATGGGTGAACCCGCCTTGCGGCGGCCCTTCTTGCGGCTTCCGGAGGAGCGGCGGTGTCCGGCCGTCCGTCCACCGGCCGGGGCGTGTCGGCCGCCACGCCCGCGGTCCGCTCTCCGGCCGTTCCTCCTGGCTCCCGTGCGCCCACCGCCCTTCTTGCCTCCGGTCACCCAGCGCACGAACAGCACAAGGGTCCCGACCAGGCCGAAGAGCACCCACAGCGAGCCGAGCACCGTGTGGGACCAGCCGAAGCCCTTCATGCCCCAGTGCAGGGTGAAGCCCGTGATGCCCACGAGCCGCACCGCGTTGACCCCGATCAGGAGCAGTGAGCTCACCGCCAGCACGACCAGCAGCCGTCCCGGCCGGGCCCGCCCCGTGATCGCGAAACCGCCGGCGACCAGCAGCAGGGGGACGAGCAGCAGGACGGTGGAACACCCGAAGGTGATGTTCAGGCCCTGGACGTGGTGCGTCCCGAGGCCGAACACAAAGATGCTGGTGCCCTGTTCCCACTTCGTCCCCGTCCCGAGGAAGAACTGGGAGAGCACGGACGCCAGACGGGCCTCCTGGTGGCGGACCTGCTCCTGGCCGGCGATCAGCCACCCGGCCGTACCGAGGAAGAGCAGGACCGCCGCCCAGTTCGCCGGCGAGGTGCGGCGCTCGTACGGGTCCGTGGAGTTCGGGCCCGGGAGGTCGGCGGAGTGGTTCATGGGCCGTCAGCCGCGGGAGTTCTTGACCCGGCCGCGCCGGTACAGCAGCAGACCGGTCAGGCAGAGCACCACTGCGCCGGCGAGTACGGCGAACGCCGGTCCGGCACCGGTCTGGGCCAGCACCGCGCCTGTCGCGACTCCGCCGCCGCCGGCGGCGATGCCGCCCGAGACAGAACCGGAACCATACATGTCCAAGACCTCCATGGGGATTGAGAGGCGGCCGGGCGCCGCCTCGCGCCGACGTGGGCGCACTCGCGCGGCGAGGCGCCCTTGCGAACGGCCCCGCGTGACGGACGGGCCTGCGCGGTGCGCCGGCCCCTCGCCTCACACCGCCGGGCGGCCGGCCAGAAACTTGTGGAAGGCCGCGGCGCAGGCCGTCGAGGCCGTGCCGTCGCCGAACGGGCTCGCCGCCTGCGCCATGGCGGCGTGGGCCTCCTCGTCGGACAGCAGCCGCCCGGCCTCGGTGACGATGCGGTCCTGGTCCGTGCCCACCAGGGCGGCCACCCCGGCCTCCACCGCCTCCATGCGCTCGGTGGTCTCGCGCGTGACCAGCACGGGGACGCCGAACACCGGTGCCTCCTCCTGGATGCCGCCGGAGTCCGTGATCGCCAGCGTGGACAGCGAGAGCAGCCGCACGAAGACCTCGTACGGCAGCGGGCCGAGCAGGTGGATGTTCTCCCGGCTGCTCAACTCCGCGGCCACCGCCTCCCGTACGGCCGGGTTCATGTGCGTTGCCACGACGAAGTCCGTGTCGCCATGGCGTGCGGCCAGGGTGTCCACGGCGCGGGCGACACGGCGGATCGGCTCGCCCCACGACTCCCGCCGGTGGGCGGTCACCAGGACGATGCGGCGCCCGCCGGCGATCACCCGCGCCGCGGATCCGTCGGGGAACGGCGCCCGCAGACCGGCGATCCACCGCACCGCGTCCACCACGGTGTTGCCGGTGACGTGGACGGTACCGGGGCGAATGCCCTCGGCGACGAGATGGGCCGCCGACCGGTGCGTGGGCGCCAGGTGGACGGCGGCGATCCGCGCGATCAGCTGGCGGTTGCCCTCCTCCGGGAACGGGCTGGTCAAGTCGCCGGTGCGCAGGCCTGCTTCCAGGTGGGCGACCGGTACGCCCTGCAGGAACGCCGCGTAGGCCCCGGCGGCGGCCGAGACGGTGTCGCCCTGGACCACCACGAGATCGGCGGGCCGCCGCGAGAGCACTTCTCCCAGGCCTCGCATCACCGCGCCGGCCAGCCCCGGCAGCCCGCCCTCGTGACCGGCACCCAGGGAGTCCGACGGCGTGAGACCGAACTGGCCGAGGGTGTTCAGCACCACCTCGCCGTGCTGTCCGGTGACCACGACGCGCGGGCGCGCCCAGTCGGAGGCGGCGAGTTCGAGCGCCAGCGGTGCGATCTTGATGGCTTCCGGCCGCGTTCCGGCCACGAGGACGACCTCGCGCACGCGAGTCCCCTTCCCTTTTCATTCAACACACGGAAAAAGACGACGAGTCGACAGCGGTGATCACGGCCCCGCGGGGCCCGGACCGAACGCTGGACGGCGAACGGCCCGGGCCCTTCCGGCGCTCGGGCCGAACGCCATGCGGATCACCGCTCAGCCGGACGCCTCGGCGCGGCGCCGGCGCATGTACCACACCGCGCCGCCACCGACCGCGGCGGCAGCCGCCGCCCCGCCGAGGATCAGCGGGTCGGCCAGCGGAGTGCCCTTGGAGGACTTGTAGAAGACGCTGCCCACCTGGAAGCCCTGGGCCTGGTCGTTGTAGTCCCAGCTCGCCTGGCAGGCCTGGCCCTTGCTGCTGCTGGCCTGCGGCCAGGCGAGCAGCTTGTAGTAGCCCTCACCGTCCTTGGTGAAGTCCGTCGCGTTCTGGAACTCGATCTTCTTGGTCCAGTCGTTGCCGTGCGGGGTGACGTTCAGCGGCTCCGGCTTGGGGGTGAGCTGCGTCGCCGAGTACGTGCCGTCGCCGTTCCACTTCACCCACTGGTAGTAGACCTTGTCGGTGATGTCGCAGGGCAGGCCGCTGCCGTACCGGGGGTTGGAGGCGTCGATGATGAATCTGTCGCCCGGCACCTTGCCGGTGTCGGTGATGTAGCCCCAGCCGTCCTGGCTGTTGCCGCTCGGACTGCGCCAGGCGTTGTCCCAGGGCAGCCGGGCCACGGGACGGCCGCCCTCCGCGGTGCTCTGGCCGTCGCACTTGTTGAAGTACCGCATGTCCATCACCGGCGTGACGACCTGCTTGGTGCCGTCCGTCAGGGTGATCTCCACCCGCACCGGGTACTCGGTGGTGGGGCACTTCGAGCCGCCGGGCCCGAAGTCGCCGCGCAGGGTGAAGTCGATCTTGTCCTTGCCGCCCTCGGTCGTCGTGCCGACGATCTCGTACTCCTCGCCCATGCCCCCCTTGCCGCGGGAGACCTCGCGCGCCTGCACATTGGCGATTCCGTTACCGTTGAAGGAGTACCGGATCCCCTGGATGCCGACGCCCTTGGGGGCGGTGACGATGCCGTCGTAACGGAATTCGGAGTCAAGGCTGTTGGGCCGGTTGGAGAAACCGAGGGTGATGACGTCCTCGGCGGCCCCCTTCGTCTTGGCGGATCCGGAGGAGGTGTCCGCCACGGCTGCGGACGCACTGGTCAGGCCCAGTGAGCCCATTGCCATCGCGACGCCGAGACCGGCCATCAGCGTCCGTCGGTACTTCACACTCACCTGAAGGTTCCTTTCGGTTCGCATCATCGCGGTCACGGCCGCGTCTGAGACGAGTCTGAGGACCGACGGCCCCGGTTCCTCCGGGGCAATGTCGACTGCCAATTCCGAAAGATGACACCCTGGTTGTCCCAATGGCCTGCCCGGCCCACCCGACGGACCGGTACGACGGCCAATCTCAACTTTCCGCCCGCCGTCCGACAACCCGGATGCGGCGTCCTCAACTTTCGGGCGACCGGAGGGATTTCACCGGCGCCTACGGTGTGGGCATGCTGAGCAATTCGTCGGAATTCCCCGGGCCGGAGGGCTCCGGCCGCCCGTGGTGCCGGGACCCCCGCTCCCGCCCGGTCCGGGCCGCGGCCTGCGCCCTGTCCTTCCTCGGGGAACACGCCGGTGTGTGGATCGCCGTGGGTGCCGTGGGGGCGGTGCTGCAGCCCGGCCGGCGCCACGAGTGGGCGGCCGCCGTCGCCCGCGTCGGGGCGGCCCACCTCGGCTCGTCCGCCGTCAAGCAGGTGGTACGCCGCCCCCGTCCGGCCGCCTCGCGTGCCGTCCGCGGCACGTGGAGCTTCCCCAGCAGCCACAGCGCCTCCTCCGCCGCGGCGGCCGTCGCCTTCCGCGGGCTGCTGCCGGCACCGGCGGTCGCCGCCGTGGCGGGCGGCGTCATGTGGTCGCGCCTGGCGCTGCGCGCCCACCACCCCTCCGACGTGGTCGCCGGTGCCCTCCTCGGAACCCTGGTGGGCGGCGCGGGACGACCCCGCGGCCGTGACCGGCGATGAACCCCACCGCACTGGGCCCCTCCGACGCCGCGGACACCATGGGCACGTCCGCCCGCCTCAAGGGGCTCCTGCGCACCGCGCGCCCACGCCAATGGGTCAAGAACGTCCTGGTCTTCGCCGCGCCCCTGGCCGCAGGGCAGCTCAACCGGCCGGACGTGGCCGCCCGCGCGACGCTGGCCTTCGCCCTCTTCTGCCTGGCCGCGTCCGCCGTCTACTTCGTCAACGACGCGCTGGACGTCCAGGCCGACCGCGCCCACCCGGTCAAACGCCGACGGCCGGTCGCAGCCGGAGTCGTCCCGCTCTCCGCCGCGTACACCGCGGGCGCGCTCGGCGCCGCCACGGCCGTCCTCGTCTCCTGCCTCGCCGGCACCGGCACGCTGACCGTGGTCCTCGTGGCGTATCTCCTCGTCCAGATCCTCTACGTGACGCGGATCAAGCACGAGCCGCTGTACGACCTCGCGGCCATCGCCGCGGGCTTCACGCTGCGCGCCATCGCGGGCGGCGCCGCGGCCGGCATCGACGTCACTCCGATGTTTCTGGTCACCGCCGGATCCGGGGCCCTGATGATGGCGGCGGGCAAGCGCTACTCGGAATCGGTGCAGGAGGGCGAGGGGCGGTCCCGCACCCGACGCTCGCTCGGATCGTACTCGGCGAGCTATCTGCGCATGCTGTGGCAAGTGGCGTGCGGCAGCGTGCTGATGGCGTACTGCCTGTGGGCCTTCTCCCTCGACACCGAGGGCCTCAGCGCCCCGTGGCCCCGGCTCTCCTCCGTCCCCTTCCTGCTGGCGACCCTCGCCTACGCGATGCACATCGACCGCGGCGACGCCCAGGCCCCCGAAGACGTGGTGCTCCACGACCGGGGCCTGCTGGCCCTCGGCGGCAGCTGGCTCGTGTTCTTCGCGCTGGGGACGTTCGGTGTCTGAGCCGTCCGGGGCACCCGCCGACGGCGCCCCGCCGGCAGGCGCGGAGCGGCGCCGACTCCCCCCGCCCGTACGCTTCGTGATCGTCGGCGGTACCGCCTACCTCGTCTACTGCGCCCTCTACCTCCTCCTGCGCACCTCGCTCGGCTGCCTCCGGGCCCACGTGACGGCCTTCTGCCTCAATCTCGTGGTGACCTATCTGCTGCACTGCCGCTTCACCTATCACGTACAGCCCCACGGCCAGGGGTTCGTACGGTTCACCGCGGGCAGCGGCGTCTCCCTCGTGCTGAGCAGCGCGCTGGCGTGGAGCGGCGTCCGCCTCCTCGGCACACCGCCGTCGGTCACCCCGGAACTCGCCGTGATCATCACCATGCCCCTCACCTTCCTGATCCACCGGCACGCGGTGACCGTGCGCCGCACGGCCCCGCGCCCCCTGCCCGACACCTGAGCCACCACGGCTCCAGGCCCGACGCCCCGCGACCGCCCCCACACCCCGACCGACGGACACCCCATGCCTCCACGCCCGAAACCGCAGCGACGTCCCGGACCGGCCCGAGACCCCGGACTCCCGGCCCGCACACGCTCGTTCACCGTGGGTGGAGCCCTGACCGCCCTCGTCTCCGTCGCCCTGGGCACCCTGACCGTCATGAGCTCCCAGGTCACCACGGACGCATACGCCGGAACCGTCCCCACCGTGGACCAGAAGCCCGGCACCTGCCACTTCTTCCTCACCGACCAGCAGATGGTGCAGCCGAGCGACATCGGAGCCCCGGTGTCCTGCGAACGCCCGCACCAGGCCGAGACCTTCGCCCGGAAGACCGTCACCGGGCCCCTCGCCCGCTCTTCGGCGCGCCCCGACCCCGAGCAACTGGCGGTCGATCTCTGCCATACGGACGAGGCGGGACAGGACCTGCGGAACTACCTGGGGCAGGACGACGTGGACGTGATCCACGGGATGAGCGTGTGGACCCGTATCCCCACCCGCGCGGAATGGGAGCTCGGGGTGCGCACCGTGCGCTGCGATCTCGTAGGGCCCAGGACCGACGACCACGGCAACACGCTGGTGACCCACACGTGGAAGGACTATGCGAAGACGAAGGCCGGCGCCGAGGTCCGGCTCTGCATGATCCACGGAGCCGAGACGTCCTGCGCCCGGACGCATACCTGGGAAGCGGTCAATGCCGCCTTCACACTCAGCGGCCGCTACGACGCCGAACGCCTGGCGAAGGAGGCGAAGTCGAAGTGCGCACCCTTCGTCGAGAAATACCTGTCCGGCACCGACGCGGCCAACTCGCCGCGCATCCCCGACGAGTCGGAGTGGAACAAGGGACAGCACGTCGTCAAGTGCGGGGTGTCCCCGGCCGATGGAAAACCCGCCGAAGGGACGCTCAAGGGAGGCCTGACCCGATGAGCACCCGCACGGCCCGCCGCAGCGCGACGGACTCGCGCAAGCCGGGCTTCCTCCCTCCCGGAGGCCGGCCCCGGCTGTCTCCGGCACTGTGCCGTCCACAACCGACCCGGCGCGCAACGGCGTTCGTCTCGCTCGCCCTCGGCGCACTGTGGACGGGGCTCATGCTCGTCCACCTCTTTGCCGGTGGCCCCATCGGTCTGGCGGACCAGCAGGACGGCAACCGGCTCGTCTGCCAACTCGGCGTGGGCAACGACCGGCCGTGGGCCTCGGACACCACCGGCTACGTCTACACCCGCTGGATTCCCTACCGGATGCCGGGCGAAGCCTGCGGGGCCGCCGGCTCCGGCGAGCCCTACCCCTCCTCCCAGCTGCTTCCGCTCTGGCTGGCCAAGCAGCTCACTCCCGTGCTGGGGATGGGGGACGGGCTCGACCTGAAAGCCCTGGGCGTGGTCCACGCCGTCGCCGTCGGCGTGCTCCTGGGACTGCTCTGCGCCGTCCTCACCGGACGTCTCTGGGTCCGCGCCGCCTTTGTCTGCGCGGTCGGCCTCGTGATGTGCGACTCCCTCTTCGCCGGATTCTTCGTGTCCCCCTACAGCGAACCCGGCGGTCTGCTGGGCATCCTCGCGCTGTGCGTGGCCGTCCTCCACCTGGCGCGCAAGGGGTGCGCGACCTGGGGCGCCCTTCTGGCGCTCACCGCGGCGGCCCTGTGGACCACCATGGCGAAGACCCAGCTGATGGTGTTCCTCCCCCTCGTCATGGCCGTCATGCTGTGGCTCCCCGGCCCCGGCCCGGCGGAAGCGCCGGCATCCGACGCGGCCGCGGACGAGCGTCCCTCCCGGACCGCCCGGCTCGGCGCCGCGCTCCGACGCCGCGTACCGGCACTGCTGCTGTGCGGTGTTCTCGGCATGTGTGCCCTGTGGTTCACCGCCGAGCAGCCCAAGCGCCTCAACGACATGGTCTGGTACGACGCGGTGTTCATGGAGATGCTGCCCCACAGCAAGGATCCCGAGGCGAAGCTGAAGGCCCTGGGAGCGGACCCGTCACTGGTGGACGCTGCGAACACCAACATCATCTCTCCTGATTCCGCGGCCCGTTCGCCCCACTGGGAGGACTACCGGAAGAAGGTGACCCCCTTGAAGATCGTGCTGGCCCAGCTCACCGACCCGGCCTCGCTGCTGGACAAGCAGCGCCGCGGCCTGGTGGGCGTCGTCAGCCTCCAACTCGACTTCCTGGGCAGCTACCCACCAGACTCCGGCCACCCGGAACACGCCAAGGAGCACCGCTGGCCCTTGGGCGGCTGGCTGTTCAAGGCCCTGGGCAACGTCTTGATCGTGATACCCCTGGGCGGACTGCTGATGGGTGCCACGGGAGCCGTCGTGGCCACCCGGCGCCATCTCCCCACGGCCGACCGGGGGCTCGGCGTCCTCGCCCTGCTCCTGGCGGGCGGCTGCATCGGGCAGTTCTGGATGCAGATGCTGACCATGGGGCAGTCCGACCTCAACAAGCACCTGATCTTCATCGGCTTCATGATGATGCTCGGCATCCCGGTCTTCGCCGCCATGTGCGGCGCCCTGGCCCGTGCCCGTCGCTCGTGATCCTCCTCGTCGATACGTCCGGACGCGGTCCCGCACACCGCGCAGCGTGCGCTCGCCTTACGGTGGTCTGGTGGCGCACGAGAGACATCCCCGCTGGTCACCGCGGACGGCCGATGCGGTCCTGGTCGCCGCCGTCGTGGCCGTCAGCGTCCTGAACAGCTGGGTCAAGGGCAGCAACGGCCTCCTCAGCCACGCTCCCGCGGCCGTCATCGCGGCGGTGTCGGGGGCGGTCGGCACCCTGCTGTGGTGGCGGCGGCGCCTGCCGGGCCCGGTGGCCGTGGCGGTCATGGTCGGCTTCGTGATCGCCTTCACCCCCACGTCGCTGGCCGTGGCGATGTACACCGTCGGCACCGCCTACCGCCGGGTACGCACCCTGGTCCTGTACGCCCTGGCGGCGTGCGCCGCGGCTTTCCTGGTCCTGCTCACCGGCCATCCGCCCAGCAGCCTGCGGGAGACCCTGTACGTCCTGTCCCTGGTCCTCGGGATGCTGGTCCTGGGCCAGACCGTCGCCGTCCGGCGCGACCTCGCGGCAGAGGCCCGGGCGAAGGCCGAAGGACTCGAACGCGAGCAGCACCTGCTGGTGGAGCGCGCGCAGGTGGACGAGCGCGCCCGCATCGCCCGCGAGATGCACGACATCGTGGCGCACAGGATCAGCAACATCGTGCTCTCGGCCGGTGCCCTCAAGGTCGGTCCGGCCGCCAGCTCGTCACCCGAGGTCGCCCGCGCCGCCGAGGAGGTGCGCGACGAGGGCCACCACGCGCTGGAGGAACTGCGCGACATCCTCGGCATCCTCACCCCGGAGCGGGACGGCAGGCGCGCTCCCCGCGCGCCCGCCCCCGACGCCTCGCAGCTGGGCCGGCTCGTCGAACGCGCCGCCTCCCGCGGCCAGGACGCCCGGCTGGAGGTGAACGGGCACCCGGAGACCCTGCCCGCCCCCGTCCAGCGCGCGATCTACCGCATCGCCCAGGAATCCCTCACCAACGCCGCCAAACACGCCCCCGGAGCCACGGTCACCGTCACCGTCGGCTGCCGGCTCGACGGCGTCCGCATCACGGTCGTCAACGGCCCGCCCACCCGGGCGGCCACTCCCGACGCGCCCCCCGGCGGCGGCAACGGCCTCATCGGCCTGGAGGAGCGCACCGCCCTGCTCGGCGGCACCTTCACCGCCGGCCCCCACGGCAACGGCTTCAAGGTCGAGGCCCGCATTCCGCCGCACCCGTGAAAGCCCGGTGCGTTCGATCGATCGCCGGGCGAGCCGTAGCGTAGGCCGTGGAACGCAGCTCCGCAGGGCGGGACCGGCCGTGCGACGACAGACGGGGACTCGGCGATGAACACCGCGAGGGTGATCCAGATCCTGGTGGCCGACGACAGCGAGATCGTGCGTCGTGGGCTGAGCGACGTGCTCGAAACCAGCGAGCACCTGCACGTGGTGGCCCAGGCCTGGGACGGGCACAGCACCGTGGAGGCCGCCCGCCGCTACTCGCCCGACGTCGCGCTGGTCGACATCCGCATGCCGGGAATGGACGGGCTCAAGGCCACGCGCGAACTGCGGGCGCTGCCGCATCCGCCGCGCGTGGTCATCCTCACCACGTTCGGCGAGGACGAGTACGTGGACGAGGCCGTGCGCGCAGGCGCCAGCGGCTTCCTCCTCAAGGACACCCAGCCCGAAGACCTGATCCGGGCGGTCCGCGACGTCGCCGCGGGCAGAGCGACGCTGGACCCGGCCGTCACCGGCAGGGTCCTGGACGCCCTCGCCCACCAGGCGCCCCGGCTGGACCCCCGGGAGGAGAAGGCGCTGGCCTCGCTGACCGAGCGGGAACTGGACGTCCTGCGCCTGGTGGGACGAGGCCTGTCGAACGCCGACATCGGCAGGCTGCTCCACATCACCGAGGGCACGGTGAAGGGACAGGTCAGCCGCCTGCTGATGAAACTCGGCGCCGACAACCGGGTCCAGGCCGCGCGGCTGGCCTACCGCGCCGGACTCGAACGCTGAACCCCGGCGGCGCTCCCCGACCGATGCCGGGAGTACGCCACGACCTGAGTCGGGGAACACTGCTGACTTCCGGCCCGTCCCCGGCCTGTGCGGCGGCGGAAAATCGGTGGGGCAATGGGCAGGGCATCGCGGCGAGCTCGGCCGCGCTGGACCAGGACATCGAATCGGGCGAATACGGGGACGCGGTGTTCGACGGCGTCGCCACCGGCCTCCAGAGCGCCACGGTCGCGGCACCGGAGCTGTCGCCGGTGACGGAACCGCTGCTGTGGGTGGACCAGGGCGCACAGGCGGTCTACGACTCCTACCGGCAGCGGCAACTGGCCGAGATCCGGCTGGAGAAGGACCGGGCCACGCTGGACCGGGCTCCCCAGGATCTGCTGGCCGAGCGGAACAAGCGGTGGCCAGGCGCACAAGGACGCCGTCGACAGGGCGGCCGAGAAGGCCCTCGGCAACGCCGCCTCCGACGAGGAGCGCAACCGCATCAGAACGTCGGCAGCGGAGACCCGGAAGGCCCTGGACGACCGACTCGGCACCCTCCGCAAGAGCCGGGCCGAGGTCTGTCAGGAGCAGGCTCTCCAGATCACCCGGCAGGCGGCTGCCAACTGGACCAGATCTCCCTGGACGAGTTCCGGGCCGGCGGCCGGAGAGTGTGGGGGCAAGCCGAACTGACACGACGTCAGGGCCAAGCGGAACACGGACGGGCGGGAGGACACCGCGCCGGACACCGCGCCGGAGGCCCCCACGGACACCGCCACGGACACCGCGCCGGAAGCCGCCCCGGAAGCCGCCGCCCCGGACACTGTGCCGAGTGACACGCCGGCGTACGGCCGGCTGATGGCCGAGCGGAACGCACAGGCCGAGCAGCAGGTGGCTGTCGGCGAGACGGGAGAGCCTGCGGAAGGGGACGCCACCGAGGCGGAGAAGCCCGACGAGGCGGTTGAGCAGCCTGCCAAGGCGGACGAGTCCGCCACATCGGAGGAGCCGGCCGAGTCGGAGGAGCCGGCCGAGCCCGGGGCCTCCACCGGCCTCGAAGCCTCCTGGGCGGGCTTGGCGAAGTGCGGTGCGTGATCGCGCCCCAAAGGGGCGCGGGGAACTGCGCGAACAGCCACGACCAGCCCGCAGTTGACGTACCGCTGTGCCGTCCTCACACCAGGGCTCCCTGGCGAAGCAGCTCCACACGCACCGCACGAACGTCGTGCTCCGTGCCCTGCACGTAGAGGGCCGCGGCCACCCCCGCGGCGTGGCCGGTGGCGAAGGCCGTGCCCATGACCCGCAGTGACGCGAAGGCGTCGTCGTCGGAACCGGTAAGCCGGCCGGCGGCCCACAGATTGTCCGTGTCCGCCGAGCAGATCGCGCCGTACGGGATGTCGTACCAGCCCTTGCCCTCGATGGGGACGTACCGGGTGACGCCGGGGCCCGCGTGGTCCTCGACGGGCCAGCCGCAGCGGGCGATGGACTCGCCGGGCCGCTTGCGGGCGGTGAGGACGTCGTCGCTGCGCACCTCTTCGCGGGCGCGCAGCCGCCGCGACTCGCGGATGCCCAACTGGGGTCCGGTGGCCAGGAGATGGGCGTGCTGCCAGCCGGGCAGGTGCGCGCGGAAGGCGGCGAGGTAGTCCGCGGCCTGACGGCGGGCGTCGATCTCGGCTGCGGTGAGCGCGGCCGCGTCGAGGGTGTCGACGTGCTCGTCGGCAAGGAGGGCGACGACCTCGCCGGTGACCGGGAGGCGGGCCAGGACGCCCTGCTCGCGCAGCAGAGGCCGGGACGAGCAGCGGTTGTGGGCGGTGACGGCGGCCCGTACGCCTTCGCGGGAGAGGTCCGCATCGGGGGCCACCCCGCCGTAGCGGGAGACGAGGGTGCTGGTCTGCCGGTCGGCGAGCGGGGCCACCCGCACGCCCGCGCCGGACAGGGCGCACAGCACTCCGTCGCCGCTGGCGTCGACGAAGGCCCGTGCCCTGACGCGGCGCCGCCCGCCGGGGTCGCCGACCTCGATCTCGCGCAGGCGCCCGCCCTCCCGCCGGGCGCCGACAAGGGCGCTGTGCATGCGGACGTCCACTCCGGCGGCGGTCGTCTCCTCGTCGAGCACGGCCTTCGTGGTCTCCACGTCCAGCAGGACGAACCGGTTGCCGCTCCAGGAGAACGAGCCCTCCTGGTACACCCCGCGCTGCCGCAGCCGGCGCAGGACGCTCGCGCCCACCCCGCCGACGACGAGGCGGCGCTTCTGGTCGAAGAAGCCGCAGTAGATCGATACCGAGGAGGCCGTGGCGGCGCCGCCCAGGAACGCGTACTTCTCGATCAGCCGGGTGCGGCAGCCGGCGCGCGCCGCACCCACGGCGGCGGCAACGCCTGCAGAGCCGCCACCCACCACCACGACGTCGAATTCCTCGTCGGGACTCAGCATTCGGCCAGCCTAAGCAGCATCCAGCCACCGGCTCATCGGGCAAAAGGACCGCAACAAGCTTTCTTTTGCCGACTGCCTCCCCCTGTGCGGTGGGGAAGACTCGGAACCGAGACGTGAGACGTGGGACGCGAGAGAAGAGGGTCAAGATTGTCTTCCCCGAACGGACACAGCCGCAGTACTCGCCGACGACTCACCATGGCCGCGGGGGCAGCCGCCCTCGCAGTCGCGTCCGTCATCGCCGCCTCCCCCGCCAACGCCGCCGTCACGTCCCCGGGCACGCAGATCTCCTCGCTCACCGGCAGGCATGCGGACCGGCACGCCGAAGCAGCCGTCCTGCAGCTCGCGCGACTGGCCGCCGAGCGTGTCATGACCGCCGACCTGGTCGCGGCATCCAAGTGGATTTCGGGCGCACCCGTCAACGATCCTGCGAGAGAAGAGCAGGTCCTGCGGGACATGGACGCCAAGGCCCAGGAACTGGGCATCGACCGCCCCACGGTGCAGCGCGTCTTCAAGGACCAGATGGAAGCGAACAAGCTGGTTCAGTACGCCCTTCACGACCGGTGGCGGGACAATCCCGAGGACGCCCCCACCACCGCACCGGACCTGAGCGAAATCCGTGACCGGATCAACCGCATCAACGGCGAGCTGCTGACGGCCATCGGCGAGGCCGCGCCCGTCCTTTCCGCTCCCCAGTGCCATGCCGTCCGCGACCGTGCAGCCGACACCGTGGCCGAGGAGGAGCAGCTCGACCCCCTCCACACCCAGGGGCTGCGGCGCGCCCTTGCAGGACTGTGCACCGCGCCCCCGCCCGGCCCCGGGAACGCATGAAGCGCCCAGGCATCCCGACGCGGTGTGAGGCAGGAGCGGGAGGAGAAGGAGGTCAGCCGAGCGCGGTGGCGATCCGCGCCAGCTCCGCGGCGTGGTCGGCGAGGTAGAAGTGACCGCCCGGGAAGACGTGCACGGAGAAGGCGCCGGTGGTGACGCCGGCCCACTCCTTCATCTGCGCCGCGTCGACCCGGGGGTCGGCGTCGCCGGTCAGGGCGACGACCTCGGCGGTGAGCGGGGCGGCGGCGGGGTCCGGCCGGTAGGTGTCGATCAGGTGGTAGTCGTTGCGGATGATGGGGAGCACCATCGCGCGCAGGTCCGGGTCGTCCAGGACGCCGGTCTGCGTGCCGCCGAGCGCGTTCATCGAGGCGACGAGCTCGGTGTCCGACAGGGGCCTGGCCGAGGCCTCCCCAGGGTGTCCGGACAGCTTGCGGCCCGATACGCAGAGCCGGTTCACGTGCGGCACCTGCTGCGCCTCCAGGATGCGCAGGACCTCGTAGGCGACCGCCGCGCCCATGCTGTGGCCGAAGAGGACCGTCTCGCGGCCGGCCTCCGCCCGCAGCACCTCCGCCACGGCGGGGGCCAGTTCTGCCATGGAGCCGACGAGCGGTTCGGCGATCCGGCTCTCGCGGCCCGGGTACTGCACGATCTGCAGCTCGACCGCCGCCGGGTCCAGGTACTGCGCCCAGGTGCGGTAGAAGCTGGCGCTTCCGCCGGCGTGGGGGAAGCACACGAGGCGGCGGGGGGCCGCCGGATTCGGCTTGGGGGTGACCAGCCAGGGGGACTTGGGGGGCATGTGATCCCTTTCTGATTCGGCTGCGGGCCGTCCTGGGTCACGGGGCGCGAATCCGCTGGCCCAGAACCGCCTCGCCCAACGGGGTCAGCGTATGCACCGCCGCGTTGTGTCTTCGTTCCGTCGCCACAAGTCCGGCCCGGCGCAGCACTCCGATGTGCTGGCTCACCGCGGGGTCGGAGATCCGCAGACGGCGCGCGATCTCACCAGTGGTGCCCGTGGTGCCCGTCATGCGGAGGCATTCCATGACGTCCGCGCGCGTGCGTCCCAGCAGCGGCGGCAGCGCCGAGTCCGCGGGCTGGTCCTGCCACAGGGACGCGGCCGTGGCGGCGTCCTGCGCGACGTTGCAGACGAGGAGCAGCGTGCCGTCCCGGCCCGGGGCGGGGTCGAGGATCCGGGGCTGCCGGGCGAAGAGCGAGGGCACTGACACGAGCCCGCGCCCCCGCAGTTCCACCTCGCGGTCGGGGCCGTCGTCGGCGACGTGCAGCACCGGCGCCTCCCAGCGGACGGCGGGGTGGATCCGGTTCAGCGCGCACGCCATCCCGCCCTCCAGGCCGTCCCGGCCCCGCGCGGTGCGCTCTTTTTCCAGGCTCAGCGCGATCCGCTTCCAGTAGGGCCGGACGGCCGCCGCACAGAAGGCGTTTCCCTCGCATTCCCCGGCCGTCGCGGAGAATTGCTCCAGCGCCTCCGCCAGATTCTGCGGGGATTCCAGGGTGCCGCCCGGCGACCAGCCGGGTGGCCGGGATGCGGATTTCGGTGAAGATTGCCATCGGGCGGCGGTTCCTTGTCGGAGCGTGAGAACGGCGGGCAGCGGGCGGCGGGGCTGCGGGACGTCAGGGGCGGGCGGACAGCGGGCGGGACGGCCGGGAGCCGTGGGCGCCCTCGGGTTCCAGGAGCTCCATGAGGTGCCGGGCCGAGCCGTCCCAGGACCACTCCTGCGCCACCCAGTCGCGTCCGGCGCCGCCCATCTCCGCGGCGCGCCCGGGGTCGAGCAGGGTCTCCGTCAGCACCCCGGCGACCGCCGTCGGGTCACCGCCGTCCACGACGCGGCCCGTGCGCCCGTCCAGGACGGTGTCCGGCGCACCGCCGGAGTCGCCCACGACGACCGGCAGTCCGCTCGCGGCGGCCTCCAGGAAGACGATGCCGAGCCCCTCCGCCTCCAGGCCCTTCTTGCGGGTGCGGCAGGGCATCGCGAAGACGTCCGCCGCCGCGTAGTAGGCGGGGGTGTCGGCGTGCGGGCCCCCGCCCGCGAAGTGCACCGCCCCCTCGACGCCGCACTGCCGGGCCAGCCCGCGCAGCCGCCGCTCGTCCGGCCCCTGGCCGACGATGAGCAGCGCCGCCTCGGGCACCTGACGCCGGATCAGCGGCAGCGCCCTGATCAGGGTGCCCTGGCCCTTGCGCTGCACCAGGCGGGAGACGCACACCAGCACGCGCTTGCCGTCCTCGCCCACCTGCGGGAGGGGGCGGGGGCGTAGGGGACGGCGGCACCCATCACCGTGCGCCCCCGAACTCTCGCACGGCGACAGCGCGTCTGCGCGGGCACGAAAAAGGTCCAGGTCAGCGGGGCTGACCTGGACCTCATCAGAGCCGCCTTCGGGATTCGAACCCGAGACCTACGCATTACGAGTTCAAGATCACTCGTGTTGAGGGGGTTCACGCTATGCCGCCCGGTGGCTGTCTATGCAGGTCAGCGCCGGGCGGCGGTGCGTTGGGGACCAGGCGGTGACGGCCCGTCCGAAGGCGTCCGGGCTCACACGGGGCTCACCTCGGGCTCACGCTTACGGGCGGTTGACCTGCACAGACAGGGGTCTGAGCGGAGCGCGCCTTCCCGCCCGGAACGCTCGTACCAGCTTCCAGGCCACCGGTCTGCCAGAACGGTCATTCGCGATAGCTGCTGAGCTCGATGAGGCTGTTGTCGGAGTCACGGAGGTAGACGCTGGTCATGGTGCCGGCGGCACCGGCGCGTTCCACCGGGCCCTCTTCGACCGGGATGCCAGGTACGAGTGCCCTGGGCGGGGCCGTCACACTTCCCATCCGAGGCACCGGCAGCGTACGGATGGCGCAGGAGCACGATGTGCGACATGCCGTCGGCGATGACCGGAGGCCGCGCAGTGCGTGCCCTTGCCGACCACGGTATCGATCACATCGCGCGTCGACTCGCGGATGCTCTCCCGCTCGGAGCCCGCCGACGGGGTTCATGCGTGTGGTGGCGGCCCGACCCGGTGACTGACCAGCGGTTCTTCATGAGCTTTGGCCGCGCTGCCTGCTCCACTGAGGGCACGGCAGAAGCCACGTCGCCCCCGACGGTTCGGACGCTGGGCAGGCGCTCTCGCCGCTGGCGCTTCGCTGCCGACCCCGGCAAACGGAACCTGCCTCACCGGGGTAGCGCCCTGCGCGGCAGACAGGCAGGGCGAGAGGAAGAAGGAGAGGGACGGCATGAGCAGTGACGTCACCGAGATCACCCAGCTTGTCCTGCACGAGCGTCAGGGGCGTGACCGTGGCTGGTGGGACCAGGAACGGTCCTGCTTCGCCGAGGACTCCCACGTGCATGTGAGCTGGTTCGAGGGCAGTGGCGAGGACTTCGTCGCCGGGTCGCAGAAGATGTCCGGCCGGGGTGAGGCCGTTGTCCACCGGCTCAGCCCTCCCGTGGTCCACGTCCGCGGAGACCGGGGCCTGGTCGAACTGCCGGCCCTGATCGAGATGCGCACCGTCATCGACGGTGTCGAGGCCGATCTCGCCGCCGCCGCGCGCCTGTACTACCGCGTCGTACGGCGCGATGGCCGCTGGCTCGTGCTCGACCTGGAGGGCGTGTACGCACACGACACCCTCACTCCCACGCTGCCCGGCACTCAGCTGGCCATCGCCCCCGGGGACCTTGCGCCGTTGCGGCCCTCCTACCGGTTCCTGGCCTACGTGCTCTCCCGCCGCGGCTACACCATCGACCCCGACTTCCTGGGAGACGACCGCCCCGAGGAGGTCGCCCGCTTCTACCAGGACGCCCACGCCTGGCTGAACGACGGCTGATACCCCGGCCGGAATGTCTTCCGGATATGAGGGTGGAGGATTGGCTCTTCTTACTCGTGTGGGTGATCAGGGTTCGATGACCGGCGCAAGCGCGTACTGGCATGGCCGACAGAGTGAGGGGGTCTGGTGAGGCCTCGGCCCCGGTCAGATGCCTATGTGCGGCATACCGGGGGAGGCTCAGGCGGTCTCCAGTCGGTAGTGGCGGTTGTCATGGGCCACCTGGACGGGTCCGCGGTAATGCGGTGCCACTTTGGCCTTCCATGTGTTGTCGGGCACGGTGACCGGGGCCAGATGGTTGAGCACGACTCGCTTGGCGCCTGCCTCCTGTGCGACTTTGCCGACATCCGCCGACGGGGTGTGGGACATCTCCATGTACTCGGGATTGAGCCGGAATCCCTTCGGCGGGTTGGAGGGCGTGATGGCCGCGAGAATGGCGTCAGGGTCGTACGCCTCGTGGACGAGGATGTCGGTCTCGTGGGCGAGGTACGCCACGTTGGTACTGCGGCGGGTGTCACCGGAGAACACGATCGATTTCTTGTTGTCGAAGTCGAAGCGGAAGGCGTAGGAGGGGAAGACGCTGTAGTGCGGGACGAGGACGGCCGTGACCTCGAAGTCGTCGGTCTCCATGACGTGGATCGGCCGTGTCGCCAGGGGCGCGGTGTTCTTGTAGTCCGCGTCCGGGGGTACCGCGATCTCGTGGATGGCCCGCTGTACCTGGGGGATCTGGTCCAGTCCGTCGCGGGCCAGGATGTTCGCGGTGTAGGCGTAGGCGTTGTCGCAGTCCTGGGTGAGTTTCCTGATGCCAGGGGTGGGGTCGGTGCCGACCACGGGTGCCCTCTGCCCAAGTGCTGTGTCCCTGCTGAGTCCTCCCGCCGGCCCCGGCCCGTAGACGGGGATCTTCCGGGGTTTGACATCGAGCATGCCCAGCGGGTTGTCGGCCAGCATGAAGTAGTTGTAGTACTCCGCGATGTGGTCGGCGTGCAGGTGCGTGAGGAAGATGCCGCCGAGGTCGTCGATGGTCAGCCCGGCATCGTAGAACTGCGATACCGAGCCCCGGCCACAGTCGATCACGTACGCCCTGCCGTTGACCACCAGGGCGGAAGAGGTTCCGTAGTGCCCGGCCACGGGCGGCGGACCGCCCACCACGCCCAGCGTGATCAGCTGCACGTCCAGGCCCCTGCCCGCCCCCGGCCGGTGCCTGAGCGGGACCGCCCCGGCCGGCCGCGTTCCCAGTCCGAACCCGGCCGCCGTCATCCCCGCGCCCGCTCCCAGGACCGACCGTCGCGACAGCTCCGTGTCATGGCCTTCACACATACGGTGCCCTCCAAGATGTTGCCGCCATTGGGCCAGGCATGGCGAACCAGATCAAGAAGGACACACCAACCATTTCGGAGATGCCCACCCGGCGCCAAGGATGCCCACCGCCCCCGAAGACCTCGCGCCGTTGCGGCCCTCCTACCGGTTCCTGGCCTACGTGCACTCCCGCCGCGGCTACACACCGTCGACTCCGAGTTCATGGGAGACGATCGCCCCGACGAGGTCACCCGCTTCTACCAGGACGCCCACGCCTGGCTGAACGACGGCTGACACCCCGGCCGGTCCACGCCGCCACGCGGGCGGCGGAGACCGCAGTAGCCCCATGGACGCACGGCGCGAGAGAGGCCCCCGATGCGGCGAGTGCCTGCCCAGGGCGACGGGGCATATGGGCGCGTCCGACGGGGTGGGTGCCCCGGGGCCCTCGCCCCCGCCGTCGTCATGGGTCCAGTCCGTCCGTTGCGCCTGTGGCGTCCGGGCACCGGCCCGCCTGCGTACCCGAACCCGGCCTGTTCACCCTCACCCCGCCCGCTCCGGCGGCGCCTCCCGTTCCTCCGGCAGGCGCCCGACTTTGGGGCAGGCCAAGGGGCCTGCGCTGGTGGGGAGTCCACTGCTGTGTTCGAGGCAGGCCGAGCGGTGGGTGAGGAGTTTGGGGCCGGCTCACCCCAGTTTCAGGAGGCGGGCGGCGTTGTCGAAGGCGATCTTGTGGAGGAGGTCTTCGGGGAGGTCCAGTTTGTCGAACCAGGTTCCGGCTTCCTCGCAGGATTCGTAGGGGTAGTCCACCGAGTACAGGACGCGGTCGGCACCCAGGATGCCTACGGCGTACTCCAGGGAGGGGGTGTGGAAGTACCCGCTGGTGGTGACGTAGAAGTTGCGCCGCAGGTACTCGGTCACCGTACGGCCGAGCGGGAGTTTGTCACCCGGATCGAGGGCGAGACGGTGGTCCAGGCGCCAGGAGCACCAGGGCAGCAGCTCGCCCATGTGCCCGAGGATGATCTGCAGCCGTGGCGCTTTGTCGAAGAGCCCGCTCAGGATGAGGCGCAGCACGTGTTCGGCGGTCTCGACGTGGAAGCCCCAGGCGGCGCCGACGAGCTGGAAGAAGCCGTCGTAGGTGGTGACACGGTCCGGCGGGACCGTTCGCGGGTGAAGGTAGACGGGGACACCCAGCTCTTCGGCGGCGCGCCAGAAGTCGAGGTACTGGGGTGCGTCGTAGTAGAGGGGGGTGCCGGCGCCGTCGTCGTAGCCGTTGACCAGGGCACCGGGGAACCCCAGCTCGCTCACGCAGCGGCGCAGCTCGGTGATGGCGGCGTCGGGGTCCCGCATGGGAAGCACCGCGAGGCAGCTGAGGCGGTCACGGTGCAGGCCGATGGCCGTGGCCACGTAGTCGTTCCACTGCTCGGCGATCGCGGCGGCGTCGGCGTCCGCGGGAAGGCCCTGCACTCCAGGGGACGTCACGGAGAGCACGGCGATCTCGATGCCAGTGGCGTCCATGTGCCGCAGACGTTCTTCGGTGAGATCGATGAGCTGGTCGTACACCGGCATCAGGGCCTGGTACACGAACGACGCCGACCCCCCGGGCTCAAGCTTGTCCTGGCCGGGCACGGCAATGGCTTCCTCAAGAGCAATCTTCTGCATTCCCGAGCCTCCT
This sequence comes from Streptoverticillium reticulum, assembly GCF_047456005.1. Lineage (NCBI taxonomy): Bacteria > Bacillati > Actinomycetota > Actinomycetes > Kitasatosporales > Streptomycetaceae > Streptomyces > Streptoverticillium reticulum. The sequence continues at coordinate 3,876,197 of NZ_CP179755.1, forward strand.
TGCTGGCCGAGGACGCGCCCCGCCCCGTTTTCCCCGGCATCACGAAGAGGTTGGGCGACTGCTAGTTGGACCAACCGGGCTGTCGCTGCCCACTGCCGGGCGGTGGATCAGGGCGACACCCCTTGTCCTCCACCTTCCGTCGTCGAACGGGTGCTCGCAAACGCGCGGGCAGACCCGCCACAGGACATTGAGATCTTTCGTCCTGAATTCCTGCAGGTCAGGAGGGGTATGGATGCCAGCGATGACGACTCCGATGCGGTTGGCTGAGCATCGGACTCGTCGGAGGAGGCACCAGATCATGTCCTTGACGGTGAGGACGAGACGGTCCAGCCGATCGATGCGCATGACGGTGTCTCCGCTGTGATTCTGAGCGGGAGGCTCCCCGGAACGTCAGAGGGCGATCAGCGGGTTGTCCGGGCCGCCTCGCGACACGACGGGCGGTTTCGCTCCGGCCGACGGAGCACCGGCCGCACACACGGCCAGGGCAAGTGGCATCGCCGCGCACATGAGTCGGGAGAACTTCATGACGAACTCCTTCGCCCCCGACGACCGCCGCCCCACCTTCACCGGGTCGGCTGTCCAGCATTGCAACATGGCCCCCCGCGCTCAGCGACCTGACAACGCACGGCGGACGAGGTCTGCGCGCAGGCCCCTTGGCGAGGAGGCCCCGGCAGACCTCCGGCCAGGCCGATCAGGCGTTCCAGCTCGTCCATGCTCGCGGACTCCACCTGAACCGGGGTACCACCTGGACCGGACAGCTCCGCGCGGACCGGCTGGTCCAAGCCGAGAAGGCGGCACTCGCGCTCGATGATGCGCACCGCTCGGTCCGTGGCCCAGTAGTCCCCGGATCGCATCGCCAGCTGGTACATGGGGAAGAACAGGCGCTCCAGGCGCTCCATCATCAGCTGCCGTAGCTCGTCGGTGCTCCGGCTGAGCTCTGCAGCGCGCCCCTTAAGGGCCTTGGTCACGTCCCTGCACGCCAGCTCGATCAGTCGCTTGTCGCTGGGCGGTGTCAGCCCTTGCCTGTAGCGGTCTATGCCGTACCCCTGCGGGTAGGCGCGTCCGTCGGAGTTGATGGAGGGGTCGGCGGCAAGCTTTCGGCCGATGGCCGGCCAGCCGACGCCCGCGACCCTGAGATCGACGGCGTCGGTGCGACGCTGCGTGATGGCGGCCTGCACGGCGCGGTTGGGGCGACCCATGAACAGAACTCCTGCACCCCACGCCCTTCACCAATGATCACGCATTTGCTGCTGACCTGCGTATATGAGCGCCCACTGTCCTTCGTCAGGCCGGGGTGCCCGCCCCGGCCTGACGAGTTCGGGGGCTCAGCCGTCGGCCAGAAGCAGCCCGGCTTCGGCAGCAGCGATGGCGAGGGCTTGGTCAAGGGCTTCGGTGCGGCGTCCGCCTGCGTTGGCGACGGGGCCGCGTCCACCGGAGCCGCCGCCGACAGTGCGGGCGGCGTCGGTGAGGATCTGGCTGGCCTCGGCGCCTTCCTGGTGGAGGCTGTGTGAAATCGCGGCGACGATCAGGGCCTTGCCGTTGTGCTCAGTGCCGAGGATGACGACGGCGGGGCCTCGGTGGATGCGGCCGACCGCGTCGGCAGCCAGACCGCGCAGTTCATCCGGGGCGACACCGGTGACACGCTGGGCGACGATCCAGCCTCGGCCGGACGGCTCGGCCTGGTCTGCGAGCAGGGCGGCCTGCTGCCGCAATTCTTCGGCCCGGAGCTTCGACAACTGTTCCTGGGCCGTGGCGAGCGCCTGGAGACGCTTGCGCAGGGCGTCGGGGGTGTCGGTGGGCCGGGTGGTGCCGAGCAGGCCGGCGAGTTCGTTCAGCAGGCGGCGTTCGGTGTCGAGGTGGCGGAGGGTGTCGTGGCCGGTGAGGGCTTCGACGCGGCGGAGGTTGGAGCCGATCGAGGACTCGCTAAGGAGGCGGAAGGTGCCGACCTGGGAGCCGTGGACGACGTGGGTGCCGCCGCAGAGTTCGCGGGAGAAGTCGCCGATGTCGACGATGCGGACGGTGTCGCCGTACTTCTCTCCGAACAGGGCGATGGCGCCTGCGGCCTCGGCTTCGGCGCGGTCGGCGTGCCAGGCCCGCACTTCCGGGTCATCGAGAACGTGGCCGTTGACGGTCGTCTCGATCTGGGCGAGCTGGTCGGGGTTGAGGGCGGAGAAGTGGGCGAAGTCGAAGCGGAGCCGGTCCGGCTCGACCAGTGAGCCCTGCTGGGCGGCGTGGTCGCCGAGCGTCGCGCGGACGACAGCGTGGAGGATGTGGGTGGCCGAGTGCGACCGCATCAGGCCCTTGCGCCTGTCGGCGTCCACGGACGCCTCACCGCTATCCCCCGTACGGATCTCGCCTTCCAGTACGCGGGCGGTGTGGACGCGGAAGCCTTCCAGGCCATAGCGGGTGTCGGTGATCCGCAGCAGGGTGCCGTCGCTGGTGCGGAGTGTGCCTGTGTCGCCGATCTGGCCGCCGGCCTCGGCGTAGAACGGTGAGCGGTCCAGGACCAGTTCGACCTCGGCGCCTTCGGGGGCGGTGGTGACGACGGTGCCTTCGGAGATCAGGCCCTTCACCGTGGTCTCGGCGGTGAGGTGGTCGTATCCGAGGAACTCGGTGCGCGGCAGTTGTGCGGCCAGCTCGCGGTAGGTGTCCATCTTCCGCAGGGCCTCGGTGGTCTTCGCCTTGCCTCCGGCCTTCGCGCGCTTCTTCTGCTCGTCCAGCAGCACGGCGAACCGGTCCTCGTCGACGGTCAGGCCGGCGTCGCGGGCGGCCTCGACGGTGAGTTCGAGGGGGAAGCCGAAGGTGTCGGCCAGCTCGAAAGCGGTCTCTCCGGGCAGGGCGGCCGACCGGCTCTCACGGGTGCGGGTGATCGCAGCGTCCAACAGCCGGGTTCCCTGGGCCAGGGTGCGGGTGAAGGACTCCTCTTCGGCGGTGACGACCTGCTCGATCAGGGTGGCCTGGGCGGCCAGCTCCGGCCAGACGTCACCCAGGTTGGTGATCACGCTGGCGGTGGCGGCAGGGAGGACCGGCCCGGTGATGCCCAGGAGGCGGGCGTGGCGGATCGCCCGGCGCATCAGGCGCCGCAGGACGTAGCCACGGCCGTCCTTGGCGGGCAGGACGCCGTCGGCGATGAGGAAGGCCATGGAGCGGGCGTGCTCGGTGACGACCTGGAAGGAGACCTTCTCCTCGCCCTGGCCGGGGTACTCGCGGCCGGCCAGGTTCTGGACGGTGTCCATGGTGGGGAGCAGCAGGTCGGTGGTGCAGACGTTCTCGGCGTCCTGGAGGATCGCGGCGAGGCGGTCCAGGCCGAGGCCGGTGTCGATGCTCTTGTTGGCGAGTTCGCCGAGGATGGGGAAGTTGCCCTTCTTGTCGCCTTCGCCACGCTGGAACTGCATGAAGACCAGGTTCCAGATCTCGACGTAGCGTTCGCCGTCGACGGCAGGGCCGCCTTCCTTGCCGAAGGCGGGGCCACGGTCGTAGTTGACCTCCGAGCAGGGGCCGCAGGGGCCGGGGACGCCCATGGACCAGTAGTTGTCCTCCATGCCCAGGCGCTGGATGCGGGAGGCGGGGACGCCGATGCGGCGCCAGAGGTGCTCGGCCTCGTCGTCGTCCTCGTAGACGGTGATCCAGAGCTTGTCCTTCTCCAACCCGTAGCCCTGGGTGAGCAGTTCCCAGGCGAAGGCGATGGCGTCTTCCTTGAAGTAGTCGCCGAAGGAGAAGTTGCCCATCATCTCGAAGAACGTGGCGTGCCGGTTGGTGCGGCCGACGTTGTCGATGTCGGAGGTCCTGGCGCACTTCTGGATGCTGGTGGCGCGGGGGAAGGCGGGCGGGGTCTCGCCGAGGAAGTAGGGCTTGAACTGGTTCATCCCGGCGTTGGCGAGCAACAGGGTGGGGTCGTCCGGGATCAGTGGACTGGACGGGACCTGCTGGTGGCCGCGGGAGGTGAAGAAGTCGGTGAAAGTGCTGCGGATCTGCGTCGAGCGCATGGCGGCATGGCCTCACGGAAGAGTCGTGGAAGGTGGGGGGAAATCACACGCCGAGCCGGGCCGAGAACAGGGACTGAGAGGGTTCTCAGTTCTCCAGCTCGACGCAGATAGCTCGCGCCCCCACGGTGAACACCATGACTCCAGATCCATCGCACACAAGGTGGTGCAGCAGACACGTAGGTCTGCTGCACCACCGACTGTAGCGGGTACGGAGTCAAGATCGCTCAGCTGAATGCGGTCGTCACCTGCTGTGGGGCTCGCCCGGCGGGAATCAGGTCGAGCAGGCCGGGGCCGATCTGGGCCGGGTTCGTCAGCACCACCGGACAGCCCGCTTCGGTGAGGGCGCGACGGCCTGCGTATCCCCATCCGGCTCCGGCGAAAGCGGCCCCGGCCTGGAACGCAGCCCACCGGTCGGTGAGGGTGTCGCCGACGAAGAGCGCCGCGCGGGGTGTGGCGCCGAGGCGGGCCAGGGCCAGGAAGATGCCGTCGGGGGCGGGTTTGGGCTCGGCGTCCTCGCGGCAGATGGTGGTGTCCATCAGCTCGAAGACCTCCGGCGGCAGGAGCCAGGGCAGGCGGCCTCTGGTCTGGAGAGTGACCAGGCCGGTGGCGGCCCCGGCCGCCCGCAACGCAGAGATTCCTTCCACGGTTCCGGGGAACAGTGCGGTGCCGGCGGCGGTGGCCAGGGCCGGGTCCCACCAGACCTCGCACAGCTCGTCCGGGTTCGGGACACCGAGCGCGGACAGGACCTCGACGCGCGGGGTGGTGATCGCATCCGGCGGCAGGTCCGCAACCGTGACGCGGCGCCCGAGCGCAGCGGTGGCGACTCCGGCCAGGGTGGCCAGCATCGCTGCTCGGCTGTCCAGCAGCACTCCGTCCACGTCGAACAGCACGACGGGCCTCATGACGCCGCCCCGGTCGAGGCGGGCAGGTCGCTTTCGTGCAGCAGCGGGCCGAGGGCGATGCCGTGCTCCTCCAGCAGGACCTTGCCGCCCAGCGGCCGCTCCAAGATGCAGAGCGCGTCGGAGACATGGCCCCCAGCGGCCCTCAGGGCACGGGCCATGACCAGCAGTTGGCCGCCGGAGCGGACTACGTCATCGATCAGGACGACGCGGCGGCCCTCTATCTGTGTGCCTTCGATCTGCTGCTGTGAGCCGTAGCGTTTGGGCAGTCGCCGCAGGAAGGCAGCTGGCAGACCGGTGGCCGCCGACAAGGCAACGACCAGTGGGATGCCACCGAGCTCGACCCCGGCCAGCACCTCGGCCCCAGCGGGGACCAAGGCATGCATCGCCTTGGCGACGTCATGTAGCAGCTGAGGGTCGCTGGCGAGCCGGAACTCGTCAAAGTACGAGTCCAGTTCCTGGCCGTCAGCGAGGGTGAAGGGGCCGTCCACGCAGGCGGCGGCGATCCGAGCTGACAGGGCAGCGGTGATGCTCGTGGTCCTGGTCACGCTTTCCCCTTTGCGGACGGGGACAGGTGGGCGAGTTCAGTGGCGAACAGCGCCGCCGAAGCGATGGGGGTGAGGAATCCCAGGGGCCTGGTGGGCGACTCGAAGAGCCAGCCCTCCCGCTTGAGGAAGGCCAGCAGGCGCAGGACGGTGGGGCCAGCGAGCCAGACCGGAACGGGGCGGATGTTGCCCGCGTAGTAGACGGCGGCGGTCAGTTCGTGCAAGGTGCCGATGCCGCCTCCCATCGCGACGACGAGGTCCGCGCGAGCGAGGTAGTGGTTCAGGCGGGCGCCGAGGTCGGGCAGGTGGACTTCCCCGGTGATGTGCGGGTTGAAGTCGCCCCACTCCGGGTGCTTGTCCTTCAGGGTGACCGCGATCGCCTGGCCGCCCTTGGCATCGGCGCCGCGGGCGGCGGCCTCCATCAGCCCGTTGTAGCCGCCGTGCAGGAGCGTGAACCCGGCCCCGGCCAGGGCCATGCCGATCTCCTCGGCCATCCGCTCTTCGTCCTCGGACGCGGGGACGACCCCGCCGAAGAACACCGCCGTCTTGCCCGTCGCCTCCGGTGTGGGTGTCATGCCAGCTCCAGGTAGGTCCGGTACGCGGTGACGGCATCGTGCAGGCCGTCCAGTGCACTGGGGCAGGCCCGCTTCGTCAGCGCAATCACCCGGTCCAGCGCGGCGTCGACGCCCGCCGCGTCCGGGACCGCCGGGGAGGTGACCGCCATCTCCAGGTCGGCCAGGCAGGCCCGCCCGATCGGGGTGAGTGCGATCTCCTCCCGCAGCTGGTACCAGCCCCAGAACCGGGAGGCGGGGGCGAGGGCGGCCTTGATGAGGTCCTTGGTCGCGGTGTGCAGCAGGTGCCACTCGGCGTACGCGATGAACCGCTGACCGCGCTGGATGCGCTTGTGCAGCAGCACCGCCAGCACCAGGTGCTCGATCAACAGCTCGGTGCACGACTTCGGCCGCGCCCTCTGCTCGGCAACGCACTCCCTGGCCTGACGGATCTGCGAGGTGGTCGTCTCCGACGGCTCACGTTCGAACAGGATCGCGCTGGCAACGCGGCGGCGGATCGCGGGGACCTGCGACGCGGGGGCCAGATACAGATCAATCTGGTGCAGTTTCCCGTCGTGCGGGACCAGGAAGACGAACCCGATCCCGCCCAGGTCCACGACGATGCTGTCCCGCCAGCCGGGCAGCAAGGCTCCGACCTCGACGGCCATCAGGTCGTCCAGGGCCGAGACGAAGGCGGGCAGCGCGCCGTCCTGGATGCCGACGAGGAAGTCCACGTCCGAGAGCCGGTCCGCAGTGCCGGAGGCGAGCGAGCCGCGAACCAGCAAGTGGGTCACCGCCGGGGAGGCGACCAGCAGTTCGGCGGTGCGGGTGACCAGCGGCAGCTGCGCCGGCCGGTTGGCTTCGGCGAGTTCGGCCAGCCGCAGGTCGGGCGGGGCGGTGATGAGCGTGGCAGGCATGCGCAGTCCTTCCAGGAAGGGGTGCAGCGGATGAAGGGACCGTTCGCGTGTTCAGGCGGTGAGCGCGAGGAGCTTGGTCTTCGCCTGGGCCCAGCGGGTGCTGGACTCGGTGTCGCCGAGGCAGGTGTGCAGCTCGGCGATCAGGTCGTACGTGGTGCCCTCGGGCAGGGCGAAGGAGTAGAACAGGCGCAGCAGCAGCCGTTCGGCCGCCTCGATGTAGCCGAGGTCTGCCAGTCGTCGGGCGGCGGCGAGTCGGTCCGCCAGCACCGTCTGGGACGCCTCCGGCAGCACCTCGGCGTCCGGTGTCTCCGGCTCGGCCGGTCCGGCCAGGTTCCGGTAGGCGTCATCCGCATAGACGTCGGCGATCAAGTGAATCCGGTCCGGTCCCAGGAGGTTGCAGACCCCGTGCGCGAAGGTCGGGGTGAGCCGCCAGATCTGTCCGCCGGACATGTGGACCTTCGTGCCCCCGGTGACGAGGAAGGCGGAGGAGTTGGTGTGCAGCGGGATGTGCAGGCGGTGCCGCTCGGCGTGGGTGAGTTCGTCGTAGTCGCGGTGCTCCCAGAGGAACGCGTTCGCCTCCAGCCTGGCGAGCCGCACCCACATGTAGGAGAGGCCCAGCTCGGCCAGCAGTTCGGCCGTGGCGGGCATCTGCTCCAGCAGAGCGGTGGGTTTCGCGGCGCAGTCGGTGATCGTGACGTCGGCCGCCTGGCCGGAGGCGTTCATCAGCGACGTCGTCCACCAGCCGCCCGACTGGTAGTCGCCGTACTCGGCCTTCCAGGGCGCCGGTGCGGTCAGGGCCTCGTGCCGCAGCCGCTCGACCCGGGCCGGCTCCAGCCTCACCAGCTGGGCGATCTGATCGGACAGCGCCCCAGTGGGCGGGTGGTCTCCCATCGTTTCCCTCTCACGTCTCATCGCCCCGTCCAGTGGGCAAGGGGCGGTGCAGATTGGGGGTGGAGGGCGCTCGCATCCGGCCGGTGTCCTCGCCTCGCGGTAGGAGGGAACCCGGCCGGCGGGGAGGTGCGTCGGCCGGACGCGGCGCCTGGGCATCAGACTGGTCCGGCCGCGTTTGCGCTGGTAGTGAGAGGTGCCCGCCCCTCATGGGCGGCGCTGTCGCCCGCTGCGGGCGGTTGGACCGCCCGCAGCGGGAAGGTTTGGCCAGTACAGGGGTTAGGCAAGCAATCTTCGGCGGCGCGTCCGGGACCTTGGTCCGCGCCCGGCGGGGAGGCCAACGTGACAGGCACGACACCGAGCAGTCCGGTCCATGACGTCTCCTGCGGGAAGCGCCTGCGGGAACGCGCACTCGGCCGGGCTGATTCGCCGGAAGTGGTGCCGCCCGAGCTGGTCGCGGCCATCGCGGTAGAGATCGAGGCCCATTGCGGGCACCACCACCTCAAGTGCCGCCGCCTGGCCATGGCCTGGACCGTCGCCCAGGCAGTCGAGGCCGCCCACGACCTCGTCGAACGCGAACGGCTCCCCAAGGTCGGGCTGACCGAACGGTCGTGGAAGGACTGGGAGGCCGGCCACCCGCCCAGTGCGGACTATCAGGACCTACTGTGCCGCCTGTTCGCCACCAACCCCGTGCAGTTGGGCTTCGCCAACGACTACTCACCGAGGCCCACTGATCCACTTTGGAGCGGGTCCAAAGCGAGTGCGACACTCCCCGCAGGGCAGGCAAGTGCCAGCGGAACCAGCCCGAACACCGGGGCGGAGGTGGACGAGACGAAGCGTCGTGACGCGGTGAAACTCGCCGGACTGGCCCTGGCCGCACCGGCAGCCGCCGCACTCATCTTGGAACAGGCAGCCGCCGAGGCCATGGAGTTCACTCGCCAGGCAGAGGCAACCGCCCTCGGCTCCGGCACCTTCGATCATTTAGACCTGGCTGTCACCGAGTTCAACCACGCCTACTCGCTCAAGCCCCCGCATCTGGTGTTCGACGCCGTGCTGGACTACCGCCGCAAAGTCGACGCCATGCTTCGGGGCAACCACACCCATCGGCAGGGACGCGAGCTGTTCGCCTTCGCCGGCTGGCTCTCCGAACTCCTTGCCTGGCTGGCTCACGACCTCGGCGACGCCCGCACCGGCCTGGCGTTCGCCGCCGATGCCTTCACTCACGGCCAGCAGGCCGGGCACGGGCAGTTGTGCGCGTGGGCGATGGACGCCGCCGCCTCCATCAACCTCTACCAACACCGCCCCGTCAAAGCCCGCCAAGCCGCCCTCAAGGGCCTCACCGAGGCCCCGGCCGACCATCCACTGGCCGTGCGGCTGCACGCCCAGGCAGCGCGCGCAGCCGCCGCCGACGGCGATGCCGACGGGTTCACCATGGCCTTCCAGGCCGCTGAGGACGCCTATCGGCTGCTGCCACCCCGCCCGCCCCGACGCTTCGGCATGGACATCGCCCCACTGGCCGAGTACGCACTCACCTCGTATCCGGCGACCGCCTGCATCTGGCTCGGCCAGGCCGAGGAAGCCCGCAGCCATGCCGAACACGCACTGGCCGTCTACGAATCGGCACCCGCGGCCTCCCGTTCACCCAGCCGTGAAGCCATCGCCCGCATCGACCTCGCGCTTGCCCATGCCCAGCTCGGCGACCCTGACGACGCCGTGGTCCTCGGGCACCAGGCCCTGGACTCCGCCCGCGTCGTCGACTCCGTCCTGGGCCGGGCCGGTGACCTCGCGGCCTTCCTCACCCGTCGCTACCCCCAGCAGGCCGCTGTGGAAGGCCTGCGCGAGCGCCTCACCGCAACAGCCCCGCCGACCCGCTCCACGCTGCCCGCCGTCCAGTGAAGGAGAGCCCCGCAATGGCCGAGCCGGATGCCGACGAACGCGTGATCAACATCCGCAAGCCCTACCTGGAACTGATCGCCGAAGGCCGCAAGACCATCGAGGTCCGCGTCGGCTATCCCAGCATGCGCAAACTGACCCCGGGCCAGATGCTGCGGTTCGCATCAGGCGACACCTCCGTCCGCACCCGCGTCACCAAGGTCAACCAGTACCGGTCCTTCGAAGCCATGCTGGACGCCGAGGACAACGCCACGATCGGCAGTAAGGACATGACGCGGGACGACCTGTTGTCCGCCTGCCGCAACATCTACCCGCCCGAGAAGGAAGCCCTCGGCGTCCTCGCCATCCACCTCCAGCTCCTCCCCGACTGATGCGCCACCGCGCGCAGTTCACCGTGTCCCTGCTCACAGCCGCGTGCTGAAGGGCCGGAGTGTTGCCCGGAGGGTCGGGCAACCAGCAGCGTGTCCGGCCTGCTACCCGTTCCGTGATCGGTCGCGGCCCAGTGCCACTGGGCTCCCATTCCCTCCTGTCCATGTGATGGTCTATCCGGAGTCATGGCCGAGTTGCACGTTTCCTTCCCTGGCCGTTTCCGGCCGCCAAGCCACAACCTGACGGCTTCACGCGGCGGCCTCTCGGCCGTGCTGCGCGGTGGCGAGGTCGACGCGGGAGGGGTGCGGGGTAGCACGAGGGGCGTTGCTGCGAACGCTGCCGTCAGGGCGGACTCGGCGGCTGCGGCACGGGCGGCCCTCGGGTGCCTGGCACCAGTCACAGCGGACGCTGAGCGGATCGGGCTGCCCAGCCACAACAGCGGCCTCGCGAACGGCGCGTACGGGCCTGAAGCGGGCCAGCTCGGTCCGGGTATGCGGAGGGATACACGTTCCAATCGCGCGCAGCCGCGCCTCGATGTCCGGGTTCGATCCGCCGGTGAGCGCGCGGTGCTCGACAGGCGCGGCCCGCCCGGTTGCAACAGCGGTACGGGTAGTGCGCAGCTCGGCAAGGAAGGCGGGGAGGTCGTCGGGGTCGGCGGCCGGGATGGGGTCGGTGTGGCGCTGCATCCGGGCATCGCAGTGCCGGGCCCAGGCACGGAGGATGTCGTGTGGCTCGATGGAGCGGTACTGCGCGCTGTTGTCACCCCTGCGGCATTCGTAGTAGTCGCGGACCACGCGGCTCACGTCCCACGAGCCGTCGGGGAGCGTGGCGGGGATCTCCTCGAGGGCAGTGGCCCATCGGGTGACGAGTTCCTCGGTGCTGCTTGCGTCAGTGAGCTGCCGGTAGAACCGGCCGTCGACGGTGCCGACGCGGTCGAGCAGTGCGACGGTTTCACGGAGCCTCATCGGGCGTTCTCCCGGTTCTCCAAGTTGTCCAGGGCGGCGAGCAGGTTCTGCCGTGCTGAGGTGGCGGGGGCAGCGGTCGAACGGCCCCGGAAGGGCACGATGTTGGTGCCGGGCCTGGCCGGGCTCTGGTGGTCGAGGTCGGACCAGACCTTGAGCCAGTACCGAGCTGGCCTGGGCGCCTCACCGGGCACGGTGCGGTGGGCGGCGAGCTCGACGAGGGCAGAGACGCCGTGGCGCTGGACGAGACGCCAGACGTCATGCTGTTCGCCGAGGCCAAGACTCCAGCGCACGCTGACACCAGCGGCGTCGAGGGCGGCAGTCAGAGGGCGCAATGCCTCAGTGACCACAGAGGCGGCTGGGACGCTCGCGCGCGGCTGCTGCTGTTCCTCTTGGTGTTTGCGTTCTCTTGCGTTCTGGGGTGCAGAATTTGCACCCCTGGGGGTGCAAGAACTGCACCCCTCCGGTGCAGAATCTGCACCCCCTGGGGTGCAGTTCTTGCACCCGTGCAGATTTTGCACCGGTGCAGAATCTGCACCACCAAACCCGGGCGTACCGGACATGGCGCGGGCATGACCAACCGCACCTGCAAGCCGGTACACAGTCTCGCCGCGCGGCCCCTTGCGACCCTCCACGACAGCCAGCTCGCCGGATACGAGCAACTTGTCGACTGCGCCGATGACGCATCGCCGGGACGCGTTCGTACGCTGCGCGAGCATTGCGGTGCCGGCATAGGCAGTACAGTCCGGGCCCGAGCACTTGTCGGCGATGGCCAGCAGCACCATGCGGGCAGCGCCCTTCGCGGCGGACCGGGTCCAGACCCAGTCCATGGCGTCGAGGCTCAACGGGTCACTCCTCCGGGTCCGTGCGAGCCGAGGACAGTGGCGCAGGAGTGGGGTGAAGGCATGGGGCGTATCACGCTGGGGCCTCCTGCCCCTCGGCGGAGACAGGGAAGTCGGTAGGCTTCACGAAAGAGTCCTTTGACCGGCGGTGCGGGGTGAGCAAGACCCCGCACCGCCGCGCTGTTCATGAGTGGATGGCATCGCGGGCTTCGAGGGCTCCGGCCGACGTTGCGATCGTCAGGCCGGGGCCCGTTCGCGTTGTGGCGCAGGCCGTCATGCGGCCATGGCTTCGCCGTTGGCGGCACCATCGGGGGCGACGACAGGCAGGCCCAGATAGCCCCACAGGTCGTAGCGGGTGACCCGGTAGGCGCGGCCCAGCTGTCGGACGCGCACGGGGTACGTCCCGGCCTTGGCCATGAAGTAGCCCTGTGTGCGGCCGACGCCCAGAGCGCGGTTCGCGGTCTCCAGGGGGAAGCTCACGGGGAGGGTCATCAGTTCAGCGTGGGTCATCTGACGGGGGTGCATCCAAGCTCCATCTTTGTCGATTTGCACAGCCGACGGTTCGAATCGACCTTGATCGCAAACCTACGACACGAGACCGGATGGCGCAACACGGCATGCTAGGTTGTCGATATGCACAGTCACGAGATCTTGAGCGACCTGGTCGCCGAGCAGATCCGGGCACACCGGACGCGCCTCGGGCTCAACCGCGAGCAGCTCGCGAAGGAGTGCGAGCGGATCGGCGCTCCCGAGCTGACGTATGCGGCCATCACGAACATCGAGACCGGCCGCCGGGACAAGGACGGCAAGCGCCGCCGCGAGGTCACCGTCGACGAGCTGATGACCTTCGCGTACGCGCTCGGCGTTCCCCCACTGCTCCTGATGCTGCCGCTCGGCAGCTTGGACAGAGTCCCGTCGCCGGCCAAGTGGGGCGGCCTGCACCCGCACTACGCATGGCAGTGGGTTACCGGCGAGGAGCCTCCGGCCTTCCGCGACGAACAAGGGCGGACGGTCGTCGACAACTCGGGTATCGGCGGTGAGGAAGGGCCGAACCGCACGGGGGTCTGGCGGCAGGTGGCTGTGCCTACCGAGGTGTACCGCAGTCTCCAGGCAGCCCAGGCGGCGCTGAGGCATGCGAGCGGTCAGCTCCACTTCGCCCAGGCGCGTCACGGCGAGGATGCCGATGCGACCCGCAAGGCGCGCGGGGCCTACCTCGACCGGCTCCAGGAGTTCGCTGCCGTGCTCAACGAGATGGCCGATCTCGGGCTGAACATCCCGGCCTGCGACGCCAGGTGGGTCGATGACATGCGGCAGTTCGGCATGCTCAAGCGCCCGCAGGCTGTGCAGGTCTTCAACACGAAGGACAAGAAGGAGGACAGGGATTGACCGGCTCAACCTTCAAACGGTGCGCCTGCCGCAACCCGGAAACGGGCAAGCAGTACGGCCAGTCGTGCCCCAAGCTCACACAGAAGCGGCACGGCCTGTGGAACGTCCGGCAGGAGCTGCCGCTCCGCGAGGACGGGACGCGGCGAACCTTCCGCCGTTCCGGCTACACATCCAAGAACGACGCCCAGAACGACCTGGACCGGATCCGCACGCTGCTCAAGATCCCCGGCAACGACGACGCAGAGGGCCGCGTGCGCATCGGGGACCTCCTCGAAGCCGTTGCCTCCGGCAAGGAGCCAATACCGGACTACGAGGAGACGAAGCGGAAGTTCGGTACCGGACAGTCCCTTACCGTGCACACCACGGTCGGCGAGTGGCTCGAACTCTGGCTGGCCGGCAAGAAGCGGCTGCGCAAGAGCGGCAAGGACCGGTACGAGACCGACATCCGCGTGCACCTCGAACCACGCATCGGGCGCATCCGCCTCGACCGGCTGCGGGTGCAACACCTCGACGAGATGTTCGCGGGCATAGCCGAGACGAACATCGAGATCAACGACGCGAACATCATGCGCCGTGCGGCGATTGACGAGTTGGCCACGGTCCCGTGGAAGGGCACGGAGTACCGCGCCCGGCGCAAGGCGCTGAAGGAGACCATCGCGGCGATGCCCCCGTTCCGGCGGATCACCGGGCCCTCGACGCAGAGCCACATCCGGGCAACACTGCGCGCCGCCCTGAACGACGCCATCGCCCAGGGCTACATCACCTTCAACCCTGCCCAGCACGTCGAGTTGGTGGCGGCAAAGAGGCCCAAGGCCCTCGTCTGGACCGAGGAACGCGTCGAAGAGTGGATCAGGACAGGTGAGAAGCCCTCCCCGGTCATGGTGTGGACCCCGGAACAGGCAGGGCAATTCCTCGACTTCATCGCCGAGGACCGGCTGTTCGCCCTGTTCCGCCTGATCACCTTCCGCGGCCTACGCCGGGGTGAGGCGTGCGGAGTCCGCAAGCAGGATCTGAACGTTCAGGCGCTGACACTCACCGTCGCCACACAGCTGGTGCAAGACGGTTGGGAGGTTGTGGAAAGCGACCCGAAGACCGACAGCGGCGCGCGGGTGGTCCATCTCGATGAAGAGACGGTCGACACGCTACGCGCACACCTCGCGAAGCAGGCCGCAGACCGGCTCAGTTGGGGGGAGGCATGGCAGGATACCGGCCGCATCTTCACCCAGGAAAACGGCGAATGGCTCCATCCGGGCTGGCTGACCGACTACTTCGAGCGGCTCGTTGAGGCGAGCGGCCTGCCGCCGATCCGACTGCACGATCTGCGCCATCTCGCTGCAACTCTCATGCTCGCCGCAGGCGTCGACGTCAAGATCGTGTCCGAGACGCTGGGGCATGGCGACTCCCGGATCACGCGGGACATCTACCAGTCGGTCCTGCCGAAGGTCGGCGCCGAGGCAGCGGAGGCCACTGCCCGCATGGTCCCCCGGGCCACGACTTCGAAGGCTGCTCGCACCGCCGGGCTCACCTCGGGCTCACACGCTCACGCGGAGATCGTCGCGCTCCCGGGGCCGTCGGCTCCAAGCAAGGAAAAAGCCCAGGTCAGGGGCTAACTGACCTGGGCTTTCACTGAGCCGCCTTCGGGATTCGAACCCGAGACCTACGCATTACGAGTGCGTTGCTCTGGCCAACTGAGCTAAGGCGGCAAGCTGACGCAACCAGAGGTCGTCATCAGCAACGCGCCCAAGTCTACACAGTCTCCGGGGGTGCTCCGTACACGGTGCTGCGGAGGGGGTTCCGGCCGGTCAGGAGCAGCGCCGGGAGGCGGGGGGCGGGGTGGTGGTGAGGAGGTAGTCGTTCACCGCGGTGTCGATGCAGGTGCTGCCGCGGGTGTACGCGGTGTGGCCGTCGCCGTCGTAGGTCAGCAGGCGGCCCGAGGACAGCTGGGACGCCAGGGAGCGGGCCCAGGGGTAGGGGGTGGCCGGGTCGCGGGTGGTGCCGATGACGAGGATGGGGGCGGCGCCCCGGGCCGGGATGCGGTGGGGGGTGCCGGTCGAGTGGACGGGCCAGTAGGCGCAGCTCAGGGAGCCCCAGGCGAAGCTCTCGCCGAAGGCCGGGGAGGCCTTCTCGAACTCCGGGAGGGCGCGGCGGACGGCCGAGGGGCTGCGGTAGGCCGGGGGCAGGTCGAGGCAGTTCACGGCCGAGTTGGCCGCCATGAGGTTGGCGTAGTGGCCGTGCTGGTCGCGCTCGTAGTAGATGTCCGAGAGCTTGAGCAGCAGGGCCCCGTCGCCGGTCTGGGCGTCCCTCAGGGCCTTGCGCAGCACCGGCCAGGCGGCCTCGTCGTACATGGCGGCGATCACGCCGGTGGTGGCGAGGCTCTCGGTGAGCTGCCGGGAGGTGCCGGTGGCGAGGGGGTGGTGATCGAGGTCACGGAAGAAGCGTTTGAGGGTGTTCCCCGCGTCGGTGACGTTGTCGGAGCCGAGCGGGCACTCCTCGTGGGCCGAGCAGTCCTTCGCGAAGGAGGCGAAGGCGGTCTGGAAGCCGGTCGTCTGGTCGCGGTTGACCTGCTCGGCGTCGAGGGAGGGGTCGAGCGCCCCGTCGAGCACGAGCCGGCCGACGCGGGACGGGTAGAGCCCGGCGTAGGTGGCGCCGAGGAAGGTGCCGTAGGAGGCGCCGATGTAGTGCACCTTCTCGTCGCCGAGGGCGGCGCGGAAGATGTCCATGTCGCGGGCGGCGTCGATGGTCGAGACGTGCGGGAGGATCCGGGCCGAGCGGGCCGCGCAGCCGTGGGAGAACTTCTTGTAGGACGCGACCAGTTGCTTGACCTCGGTGTCGTTGTCCGGGGTCTGGTCGACCTGGGCGTAGGCGTCCATCTCCGCGTCGGTGAGGCAGGAGACGGGCTCGCTGCCGGCCACGCCGCGCGGGTCCATGGCGACGATGTCGTACCGGGCGCGGACGGCGGCGGGGTAGCCGCTGCCCGCGTACTGCTGGAGGAAGCCGACGGCCGAGCCGCCGGGACCCCCGGGGTTGACCATCAGCGAGCCGAGGCGCTCGCCGGGCCCGGTGGCCCGCTTGCGGGCGACCGCGAGACGGACGTCGCCGCCGGAGCGCGCCCTGCCGTAGTCCAGCGGGGCCTTGAGGGTGGCGCACTCGAAGCCCGCGCCCTTGGCGCCGGTGCAGGCGTGCCAGGAGGGCTTCTGCCCGTAGTAGCGCCGCAGGGCCGCGGGCACCCGGGCGGGCAGCGGGGCCAGCAGGGGCGCGGCCGCGGGGATGCCCGAGAGGACGGGGCGCTGCGCCCCCGCCGCGGGGTCCGGCGGCAGACCCGCGGAGCGGCCGTCTCCCTCGCCCTGCGGTCTCACCGTGGCCTGGGCCGCGACGCCGGAGAGCAGCAGGGCCGCGGCCGCGATCAGGGTGCCGGAGGTGCGGAGGAGACGGCTGGTGTCCATCGGCTGGTCCCTCTGTGTGGAGACAGGTGGGCATAAGGCATATGTAGGACATGCGGACATGCGTAGGACTACGCGCGCATACGGAGCGTATCCGGACGGATACCGGACTTGGCCAGCCTTGAAGCTCACACGGCCTCGTACGAGTGAGGAATCACCCAACCTGCGGTGTGCCCACTCCTCCTCGTACTACTCACCCGCCCCTCGGGCACCGGGGTCAGCCGGCCCGCAGCGCCACCGTCATCGCCTCGACCGCCAGCAGCGGGGCCACGTTCCGGTCGAGCGCGCGGCGGCAGTCCAGGATCGCCTCGATGCGGCGCAACGTCCCCTCCGGGCCCGAGGCGCGGGCGATCCGCTCCAGGGAATCGCGCGCCTCGGCGTTGGCGAGCTCCGTCCGCGAACCCAGCTGTATCGCAAGGACGTCGCGGTAGAACCCGGTCAGGTCGGTGAGGGCGAGGTCCAGGCTGTCGCGCTGGGTGCGCGTCGCGCGGCGCTTCTGACGGTCCTGCAGCTCCTTCATCGCGCCCGCGGTGCCGCGCGGGAGACGGCCGCCGGTGCCGGCCGCGGCACCGAGCGCGGCACGCAGCTCCTCGGTCTCCTTCGTGTCGACCTCCTCGGCCACCTGCTTGGCGTCCTCGGCCGCCGCGTCGATCAGCTCCTGCGCCGCCTTGAGGCAGCCGCCCATGTCGTCGACGCGGAGCGGCAGCCGGAGCACGGCCTCGCGGCGGGCGCGGGCGCGCTCGTCGGTGGCCAGGCGGCGGGCCCGGCCGATGTGCCCCTGCGTGGCGCGGGCCGCCTGGGCGGCGAGCGCGGGGTCGATGCCGTCACGGCGGGCCAGGAGGTCGGCGACCGCCGCCACGGGCGGCGTGCGCAGCGTGAGGGAACGGCAGCGGGAGCGGATCGTCGGCAGCACGTCCTCCAGGGACGGCGCGCAGAGCAGCCAGACCGTCCGCGGGGCGGGCTCCTCCACGGCCTTCAGCAGGACGTTGCCCGCGCCCTCGGTGAGCCGGTCGGCGTCCTCCAGCACGATCACCTGCCAGCGGCCGCCGGCGGGCGACAGCTGGGCGCGGCGCACGAGGTCACGCGTCTCCTTCACACCGATGGACAGCAGGTCCGTACGGACGATCTCGACATCGGCGTGCGTCCCCACGAGGGTGGTGTGGCAGCCCTCGCAGAAGCCGCAGCCCGGCGCGCCGCCCAGCGCACGGTCCGGGCTGACGCACTGCAGCGCGGCCGCGAACGCGCGGGCGGCGGTGGCCCGCCCGGAACCGGGCGGGCCCGTGAACAGCCACGCGTGCGTCATCTTCGAGGCGGCCGGAGAGGGCGCCCCCTCCACCGCCGTGACCAGCGCGTCCGCATCGCGCGCGGCAGCGGCGAGCTGCTCCGTCACCCGGTCCTGGCCGACCAGGTCGTCCCACACCGCCATGGCTTCCTCCGCGCTGTCGTCCTGCGGCTTCCCATTGTGGGACACGGCACTGACAACGCGGGGTCGCCGGCCGTCACGGAGCGTCAGCGACGGCCGTGGCGGCGCCCGCCGTCGTCCTTCTCGTCCCGCTTCCCGTCCCTCTTCTCGTCCCGCGGGCCGAGCAGGTCGTCCGCGAGGGAACGGCCGTCCGCCCACTCCGGCCTGCGGCGCGACGGGCGGCCGGACTGCTGCCCGTCGGCGTCGACCGGCGGCAGCTCGCGCGTGCGCTCGCTGTCCGGGTCCGCGGCCGGGGCGGCGGGCTCGCGCCGCTCCTCGTCCTCCGGCCGGAACAGCCAGGAGGGCACGCGGTCGGCCGGGTCCTCCGGCCGCTCGGGCATCTTCCGGGGCGCGGGCGCCTCGGCAGGAGTCCCGGGCGTCTGCTGCGTTCCCCAGGTGACGCGCTGCTGCTGCACCGGCGGGGCCACCACGGGGGGCACCGGCGGCAGGACGGCGGTCTCGTCCTCGGCGGCGGAGAGCGCGGTGTGCGGGTCGTGCTTGTGCACGACGGGCGCCTGGACGGGCTCGGCGTCTCGCGGCCCGGACGAAGGGGCGGGCGTCTCGACGGTCGGCGCGTCGCCCGTCGTGGGGAGCGTCGTGGGGAGCACCCGCGTCTCCTCCGCGTCGGGAGCAGCGGTCCGGGTCTCCACGGTGGGCGCGTCGACGGCATCGCCCGGCGCCGGTGTCTCCACCGTCACCGCGTCCCCGGACGGCACGCGCAGCTGCCGCGTCTCGTCCGAATCCTGCGTCTCACTCGCACCAGGCGCCGACGTAGGCGCAGGCGCAGGCGTCTCGACGGTCGGTGCATCGCCCACGGGCGCGTCCGTGTCCGCGACCGCCCCGGCCTCCTCCGCCAGCCGCGCGCGCTCCGCGCGCAGCAGCGCCTCCTCGGCCCTGCGCTGCTTCTCCAGACGGCGCTCCTCGGCCTCGGCGCGCAGCCTGGCCTCCTCCGCCGCCTGCCTGCGCAGGCGCTCCTGCTCCGCGGCGTGGGCGCGCTCCTCCGCCTCTCGGCGCTTGCGCTCCTCCTCCGCCTTGCGGGCGGCCTCCGCGGCCAGGCGCTCGGCCTCGCGCCGCTCCGCCTCCTCGCGCTCGCGGCGCAGCCGCTCCTCCGCCTCGGCGCGCTGCTTCGCGAGCTGCTCCTGGCGCTCGCGCTCCAGGCGCTCCTCCTCGGCCTTGCGGGCGGCTTCCTCCGCCTTGCGCCGGGCCTCCTCCTCGGCCTTGCGCCGCGCCTCTTCCTCGGCCGCCTTCCGCGCCTCCTCCTGGGCCTTGACCTCGGCCTCGGAGAGCGGGAGCAGCCGGTCGAGCCGGTGCCGCACGACCGTGGTGACGGACTCCGGCTCCTGGCCGGCGTCCACGACGAGGTAGCGCGCGGGGTCGGCGGCGGCCAGGGTCAGGAACCCGGTCCGGACGCGCCGGTGGAACTCCGCCGGCTCGGACTCCAGCCGGTCGGGCGCCTCGGTGAAACGTTCGCGCGCGGTCTCGGGCGAGACGTCGAGCAGCACCGTCAGGTGCGGGACGAGGCCGTCCGTGGCCCAGCGCGAGATCCGGGCGATCTCGGTGGGCGCGAGGTCGCGCCCGGCGCCCTGGTACGCCACCGACGAGTCGATGTAGCGGTCGGAGATGACGACCGCGCCGCGCTCCAGCGCCGGACGGACGACGGAGGCGACGTGCTCGGCGCGGTCGGCCGCGTACAGCAGGGCCTCGGCCCGGTCGGACAGACCGGCCGACGCGACGTCGAGCAGGATCGCCCGCAGCCGCTTGCCGACGGCCGTCGCACCCGGCTCGCGCGTGACGACGACCTCGTGGCCCTTGGCGCGGATCCAGTCGGCGATGGCCTGGACCTGGGTGGACTTGCCGGCGCCGTCACCGCCCTCGAAGGCGATGAAGAAGCCGGTGCTCGCCGGAGCCTGCTCGGGGTCGCCGCCCCGCAGCACCTCCATCAGGTCGCGCCGGAACGGTACGCCGTGCCGGTCGTCGGTCTTGCCGAGGACGACGGCGGCGACCGGCAGCAGCAGGGCGCCCACGAGCATCAGCGTGAACGCCGCGCCGCCGTGTGCGAAGACGAAGCTGCCGCGCTCGATGCGGTGCGGCCCGATGACGGCGGCCAGCAGCGGCGCCGCGACGGCGCCCACGGCGACGGCGACGCGGACGACCGCGTGCAGGTGCTCGGTCGTCCGGGCCCTGCGGTCCTCCTCGGTCTCCTGGTCGAGCTGGGCGTGCCCGGTGTTCGCGACGATGCCCGCGCAGAACCCCGCGAACAGCAGGAGCAGCAGCACGGTCGTCGGGTCCGGCACCAGGCCGGCCGCCAGCAGCGCCACGCCCATCAGGGCCAGCGCGAGCACCAGCAGCCTGCGCCGGGAGAAGCCGGGCAGGATGCGCCGTGCGGAGCGGATCCCGAGGACGGGCCCGCCGCTCAGCGCGAGGACGAGCAGCCCGAAGCCCACCGGGCCGCCGCCGAGGTCGGCCGCCTGGAGTGCGGCGACGCCGACGGCCGCGGCCACCGCGCCCGCGATGGCCGCGCAGGCCAGCACGAGCACGGGCACCGCTCCGGTGCGGCCCGTGTCGGCGTTCTGGCCGGGGCCCCTCCGGGGCCGGCGCAGCCCCTCCAGCGGGGAGTGCGCGCGGACGCCCTGCGCGGTGGGCAGTTCGAGGAAGTAGAGGACGCCCGCGGAGGCCCCGAAGAGCCCGGCCGCGAGGTAGCAGGCGAGGGCCGGCTGGTGCACGTGGAACCAGTCGATGCCGGAGCCGAGCAGGTTCTCGAAGAGGGTGACGACGACGAGCGCGGTCGCGGCGGCGGGCAGCGCGAGGAAGGTCGTGCGGAGCGACAGGCGGCGCAGCGCGTCGAGGTGGTCCGGCAGCGGGCGGACGGCCGCGCCCTCCGGCGGCGGCATGGGCAGCAGCACGGGGGCCGCGCCGTCCTTGGCGACGGTCCACACCCGCTCGGCGATGCCGATCACGAAGGCGGTGGCCAGCAGCCAGGCGAGCGCCCGGTCGCCGGCCCAGTCGATCCAGGTGGGCGCGACGGCGAGCAGCGCGAACCGCAGCCCGTCCGCGCCGATCATGGTCCAGCGGCGGTCGAGCGGACCGTCCGGTGCCAGGAGCGAGGACAGCGGTCCGAGCAGGACGGCGCCGGAGAGCAGCGTCGCGAGCAGTCGCGCGCCGACGACGGCGGCGAGGGCGAGTGCGGCACCGCGGTAGCCGCCGCCCAGCGCGTCCGTCTCGACGGCCGCCTGCAGCGACAGCAGCATGAGCACCAGGACGGCAAGGGCGTCTCCGGTGCTGCCTGCGGACTGGGCGGACCACAGCTTCCTGAGTGCGGGAATGCGCAGCAGGGATCGCAGGGCACGCTCGCGGGAGTCCTCGGCCAGCGCCCGTGATGCGGGGTTGACCTCTGTTGGCTGCTCGGCTCGCGTCATCCTGCCAGCCTATCCGGAGTGCCCGAATCGCCGCCGTCCACGAACGAACGTCTGAGCGAACATCACACAGGACGTCACACGGGACGTCTTACGAACTGTCCTACGCGTGAGGGCGGCGACCGGTCCACCGGTCACCGCCCTCACCTCGCCCGGACCCCGGACTACTCCGCGGAAGCCGACGCAGGCGCCGGCTCCGCCGCCGCCTTCTTCGCGGCGGCCGTGGTCTTCTTCGCCGCCGTCTTCTTGGCGGCAGCCGTCTTGGCCGTCGTCTTCTTCGCGGCCGTCTTCTTGGCCGCGGTCTTCTTCGCCGGGGCCTTCTTGGCCGTGGTGGTCTTCTTCGCGGCCGCCTTCTTGGCGGTCTTCTTGGCCGGGCCCTTGGCGCGCTTCTCGGCCAGCAGCTCGTAACCGCGCTCCGGCGTGATCGTCTCCACGTCGTCGTCGCGCCGCAGGGTCGCGTTCGTCTCGCCGTCGGTCACGTACGGGCCGAAGCGGCCGTCCTTGACCACCACGGGACGCTCGCTGACCGGGTCGGTGCCCAGCTCCTTCAGCGGCGGCTTGGCCGCGGCCCGCCCGCGCTGCTTGGGCTGCGCGTAGATCGCCAGGGCCTCCTCCAGCGTGATGCTGAAGAGCTGGTCCTCGGTCTCCAGCGACCGCGAGTCCGTGCCCTTCTTCAGGTACGGGCCGTAGCGGCCGTTCTGCGCGGTGATCTCCACGCCCTCGGCGTCGGCGCCGACCACCCGCGGGAGGGACATCAGGCGCAGCGCGTCCTCAAGCGTCACCGTGTCGAGGGACATCGACTTGAAGAGCGACGCGGTACGCGGCTTGACCGCGTTCTTGCCGGTCTTCGGGGTGCCCTCGGGGAGGATCTCGGTGACGTACGGGCCGTAGCGGCCGTCCTTGGCGACGATCTGGTGGCCCGACTCCGGGTCCTTGCCCAGCTCGAAGTCGCCGCTCGGCTTGGCGAGCAGCTCCTCCGCGTACTCGACGGTGAGCTCGTCGGGCGCCAGGTCGCCGGGCACGTCCGCCCGCTGGTGGCCCTCGGAGTCCTTCTCACCACGCTCCACGTACGGGCCGTAGCGGCCGACGCGCAGCACGATGCCGCTGCCGACGGGGAACGAGGACACCTCGCGGGCGTCGATCGCGCCCAGGTCGGTGACCAGCTCCTTCAGCCCGCCGAGGTGGTCGCCGTCGCCGTTGCCGGCGTCGGCGGCGCCGCCCTCGGGGCCCTCGCCGAAGTAGAAGCGGCGCAGCCACGGCACGGCCTGGGCCTCGCCGCGGGCGATGCGGTCGAGGTCCTCCTCCATGGAGGCGGTGAAGTCGTAGTCGACGAGCCGGCCGAAGTGCTTCTCCAGCAGGTTGACGACGGCGAAGGAGAGGAAGGACGGGACGAGCGCGGTGCCCTTCTTGAAGACGTAGCCGCGGTCGAGAATGGTGCCGATGATCGACGCGTACGTCGACGGGCGGCCGATCTCCCGCTCCTCCAGCTCCTTGACCAGCGAGGCCTCGGTGTAACGGGCCGGGGGCTTGGTGGCGTGGCCGTCGGCGGCGATCTCCTCGGCCGTCAGCGCGTCGCCCTCGGTGACCTGCGGCAGGCGGCGCTCGCGGTCGTCCAGCTCGGCGTTCGGGTCGTCGGCGCCCTCCACGTAGGCCTTCATGAAGCCGTGGAAGGTGATGGTCTTGCCGGACGCGCTGAACTCGGCGTCCCGGCCGTCGGCCGAGCGGCCGGCGATCTTGACGGTGACGGAGTTGCCGGTCGCGTCCTTCATCTGGGAGGCAACGGTCCGCTTCCAGATCAGCTCGTAGAGCCGGAACTGGTCGCCGGTCAGCCCGGTCTCCGCGGGAGTGCGGAAACGATCACCCGAAGGACGGATGGCCTCGTGCGCCTCCTGGGCGTTCTTGACCTTGCCCGCGTAGGTCCGCGGCTTCTCCGGCAGGTAGTCGGCGCCGTAGAGCTGGGTGACCTGCGTCCGGGCGGCGGTGACCGCCGTGTCGGAGAGCGTCGTGGAGTCCGTACGCATATAGGTGATGAAGCCGTTCTCGTACAGCTTCTGGGCCACCTGCATCGTCGCCTTGGCACCGAAGCCCAGCTTGCGCGAGGCCTCCTGCTGCAGCGTGGTGGTGCGGAACGGGGCGTACGGGGAGCGGCGGTACGGCTTGGACTCGACCGAGCGCACCGCGAAGGACGTGTCCGCGAGGGCGGCGGCCAGCGCGCGGGCGTTGGCCTCGTCCAGGTGCAGGACCTGCGCGGAATCCTTGAGCTGCCCGTTCGACCCGAAGTCGCGGCCCTGGGCCACGCGCCGGCCGTCGACCGCGCTCAGCCGGGCGGCGAAGGTGCCCGGGTCGCTGACGTCGCCGCCGCGGCCGGTGGCAAAGGTGCCGGTGAGGTCCCAGTACTCGGCGGAGCGGAAGGCGATGCGCTCGCGCTCGCGCTCGACGACGAGGCGGGTGGCGACGGACTGCACACGGCCGGCCGACAGCCGCGGCATGACCTTCTTCCACAGGACCGGCGAGACCTCGTAGCCGTAGAGGCGGTCGAGGATGCGGCGGGTCTCCTGGGCGTCGACCAGCTTCTTGTTGAGCTCGCGCGGGTTGGCGACGGCGGCCTGGATCGCGTCCTTGGTGATCTCGTGGAAGACCATCCGGCGGACCGGGACCTTGGGCTTGAGCACCTCCTGGAGGTGCCAGGCGATGGCCTCGCCCTCGCGGTCCTCATCGGTGGCGAGGAAGAGCTCGTCGGACTCGGACAGCAGGTCCTTGAGCTTCTTGACCTGGTCCTTCTTGTCCGTGTTGACGACGTAGATGGGCTGGAAGTCGGCGTCGACGTTCACGCCCAGGCGGGCCCAGGGCTCACCCTTGTACTTCGCCGGAACCTCGGCGGCCCCGTTCGGCAGGTCACGGATGTGCCCGACGCTCGCCTCGACGACGTATCCGGGGCCGAGGTAGCCCTTGATCGTCTTCGCCTTGGCAGGCGACTCGACGATGACGAGTCGGCGGCCGCCCTGTGCGGTCTCGCTGGTCGGGGACAACTTCGCTCTTCTTCCGGTCGACACTCGGTATGGGCGTTGCGGTGACGCTGCGGAGTGTGACGGTACATCCCGCCCCCGTGTCAAACGGAAAAAGCCCGCAACGCCACTCGAACGGTAACCCGACAAGCGTCCTGTCTGCCGCCCGGACCGTCACACGACCGGTGTGACGGTCCCGTCGCGGCCACGTCGTGGCTGGTGGGAAGGGGTGCCGCGACAGTGCCAGGTGGGGTGCGTGTGGCGTTTCGCGGCAGAGGCCGGTGTCCCCGCCCGGGGGCTCGCGCCGGCCCCGGCAGGTGCCCGCAGGCGGCCGCGCGCCCCCGGCCGCACCGACAGCCTCCCGGACCCGTCACACGCCGGACACGCAAACATGACGTGAACGCGACCCCTCCATCCCCTTGCCCCGTGAGTCGGCGCCCCTCCCGCCGCTCCTCGCCTCAGCCCTCCAGCGGCGTCAGGAATCCCTGCTCGACGAGCAGCCGGATCGAATCCGGCGTACGGTCCCGCAGCTGCACCGGGTCCTCCCCGAGCAGCTGGGCGATGGCGTCGAGGATGCGGCCGGCGCCGAGCGATCCGTCGCACACGCCGGCGAAGCCCGCGCCGACCGTGTCCACCTTGGTGGCCCGCCGCATACCGCGGTTCTGGCGGAGCACCACGTGCTCGGGGTCCTCCGCGCCCGGCAGCCCGACCTGCTCCTGCACGACCTCCGGGGCCAGCCGGAAGCGGGTGGCGAGCAGGGCCGCGTCGTCGTGCGAGCGCAGGAAGTCCTGGCGCTCGAAATGCGCCCGCACGGTGTCGCCCAGAGGCTGCTCGACGGGGTGCGGCCACTCCTCGGCGATCACGGACGGCTGCTCGGCACCCGTTTTGCGCAACGTGATCCAGCCAAATCCGACGCCCTTGGTCTTCCGGGCCTCGAACTCCTCCAGCCAGGCGTCGTAGCGGGCCGCGTACTCCTGCGGCGCGGTGCGGTGGTCACCGGCGTCCCGCAGCCACAGCTCGGCGTACTGCGCGACGTCCTGCACCTCGCGCTGGACGATCCAGGCGTCGCAGCCGCGCGGCACCCAGGACGCCAGCCGCTCGCGCCAGTCCTCGCCCTCCACGTGCTGCCAGTTGGCGAGCAGCTGGCAGTGACCGCCGTCGTTGAGCCGGTCGGCGGCGTGCTGGACGAGGGTGCGGCACAGGTCGTCCCCGCCCATGCCGCCGTCGCGGTAGGTGAGGCGGGCGCCGGGGGAGATGACGAACGGCGGGTTGGAGACGATCAGGTCGAACGTCTCGCCGGCGACCGGCTCGAAGAGGGACCCCTGGCGCAGGTCCGCCTCGGGCGCGCCGGACAGCGCCAGCGTGAGCCGCGCGATGTGCAGGGCACGGGGGTTGAGGTCGGTGGCGGTGACCCGGGTGGCGTGCTGGGAGGCGTGCAGCGCCTGGATGCCGGAGCCCGTGCCGAGGTCGAGGGCGCTCGCGACGGGCGTGCGCACCGTGATGCCGGCGAGCGTGGTGGACGCGCCGCCGACCCCGAGGACGAGCTCGGAGCGCTCCACGCCCTCCGGGCCCCCGGTGCCTCCGGCGATGCCGCCCGCACCGCCGACCGCGCAGCCGAGGTCGGAGACGATCCACCAATCCTGCCCCTCGGGGCCGCCGTACGGGCGCACGTCCACCGTCGCGCGCACGAGGTCGCCGTCCTCGCGGACCAGCCAGCCGTCGGCGAGGCAGTCGTCCACGGGGAGGGCCTCGGCGGCCCGCCCGTGGGCGACCGTGCGCTGCAGGAGGAAGAGCCGGACCAGCGTCTCCAGCGGGCCGTCCCCGCGGGTGGCGCGCAGGGCGGGGACGGTCTCGCTGCGGGCGAGCGCGGCGTAGGCGGGGGCGCCCAGCAGGTCGAGGAGGCCGTCGGCGGTGAAGTCGGCGGCCAGCAGGGCGTCGCGCAGCCGGGCGGCGCGCGTGCGGTCGGCGGTGGGCAGGTGCGTACTCACGGACCCATTGTCGCGGGCACCACCGACAAAAGGCGAAACCCGGGCCGGGGTGGCGGCGGGACGCCCCAACCCCGGCCCGGGGAGCGCCACTTCCCGGCTACGTCTCGTTCACTTCTTGCTCGCCGACGGCGAGACCGAGGTCTTCTGGCAGCCCGGCTGCTTGGCCATCGCCTTGCCGACGTCGCCGGACAGCAGGGTCTTGAGCGCGTCGTCGCTCTTGCTGCCGAGCTTGCTGATGTCGCCGGCGATGTCCTTCAGGCCCTCCGAGAACTTGCTCTTGTCGCCGGTGTCCAGACCGTCTATGCGCTTCTTCAGCCCGGCGTAGGCACCCGAGAGGTCGTTGAGGGCCTTGACCGCGTTCTTCTGGTTGGTCTCGCCGTCCTTGACGGGCGGAGCACCGGCGCTCTGCACGGCGTTGGCAAGCGACTTGTACGCGTCCATGTTCGTCTGGAAAGCCGTCGAGTCGGTCTGCTGCATCTTCTTCGGGTCGTCCTCGTTGGCGACCGAGCCGATGGCGGTGTTGGCGTCCTGGATCTTCTTCACCTGGGGCCCCATCTGGCCGCAGGCGCCCTTCGCCCAGTCGTCGAGCTTCTTGTCGTTGCCGCCGTTGTCGCTGCTGCAGCCGGTCAGCGCCAGCACGAGTGCCGCCCCGCCGGACAGTGCAGCCGCAAGCTTCTTGTTCACCGGATTGGTCCCTTCGATGGCTCTCGGCCCCGGAACTTACACGTCCTGCCTGGAGGGGCTCCGAGCCGAGGATGCGGTTGGCGCCGTTTTGCTGCTATTTGCACCACGATGTTCGTGGTGTTCGCCGCACCGCAACCCCAGAGCGTGCAGACGGGCGGCCGGGGCGCCACAGGGACGCTCCGCCCGCCCGTATCCGCTGACTCCTGTCGTTCCTGATCCGCCCTTAGGACACCACCGCCGGGTCCACGGGCGCCTTGGCCGGCTCGGCGTTCCCGTCGTCGCCCACGACCACACCGCGCCGCTTCGAGACGTACACCGCACCGACGATGACGACGATGGCCAGCACCGCGACACCGGCCCGCAGCCCCTTGCTGGCGTCGGCCCCGTAGGTGAACTTCACCACCGCCGGGGCGATGAGCAGCGCCACCAGGTTCATCACCTTCAGCAGCGGGTTGATCGCGGGGCCCGCGGTGTCCTTGAACGGGTCGCCGACCGTGTCGCCGATGACCGTCGCGGCGTGGGCCTCGCTGCCCTTGCCTCCGTGGTGGCCGTCCTCGACCAGCTTCTTGGCGTTGTCCCACGCGCCGCCGGAGTTGGCCAGGAAGACCGCCATCAGGGTGCCCGTGCCGATCGCCCCCGCCAGGTACGCGCCGAGCGCGCCGACCCCGAGCGAGAAGCCGACGGCGATGGGGGCCATGACGGCGAGCAGCCCTGGAGTGGCCAGTTCGCGCAGGGCGTCCTTGGTGCAGATGTCCACCACCCGCCCGTACTCCGGCTTCTCGCTGAAGTTCATGATCCCGGGGTGTTCGCGGAACTGCCGCCGCACCTCGTAGACCACCGAACCGGCCGACCGGGACACGGCGTTGATGGCGAGCCCGGAGAAGAGGAAGACGACGGCCGCGCCGAGCACCAGCCCGACGAGGTTGTTGGGCTGCGAGATGTCCAGGTTCAGCCCCAGCGCACTGGTGTCGGCCCCCACGTCGTCGACGGCCGTCGCGATCGCGTCGCGGTACGAGCCGAACAGCGCCGAAGCGGCCAGCACCGCCGTGGCGATGGCGATGCCCTTGGTGATCGCCTTGGTGGTGTTGCCGACGGCGTCGAGGTCGGTGAGCACCTGCGCGCCCGCGCCCTCGACGTCGCCGGACATCTCGGCGATGCCCTGCGCGTTGTCGGAGACCGGCCCGAAGGTGTCCATGGCGACGATGACGCCGACGGTCGTCAGCAGTCCCGTGCCGGCGAGCGCGACGGCGAACAGCGCCAGCATGACCGACGTGCCGCCCAGCAGGAACGCGCCGTACACGCTCAGCGCGATCAGCACGGCCGAGTAGACCGCCGACTCCAGACCGACGGAGACGCCGGCGAGGACGACCGTGGCGGGACCGGTCAGCGAGGTCCTGCCGATGTCCCTGACCGGGCGCCGGCTGGTCTCGGTGAAGTAGCCGGTGAGCTGCTGGATGAGCGCCGCGAGCACGATGCCGATCGCCACGGCGACGAGCGCGAGCACCCGCGGGTCGCCGCTGTGGCTGCGGATGGACTCGTCGCCCAGCCCCTCCAAGTCCGCGTAGCTGGACGGGAGATAGGAGTAGACGGCCACGGCGACGAGGGCCAGCGAGATGACGGCCGAAATGAAGAAGCCGCGGTTGATCGCGGTCATCCCGCTGCGGTCGGCACGCCGCGGGGCCACCGCGAAGATGCCGGCCATGGCCGTGAGGACGCCGATGGCGGGGACGAGGAGGGGGAAGGCGAGACCGCTGTTGCCGAAGGCGGCCTTGCCGAGGATGAGCGCGGCGACCAGGGTCACGGCGTACGACTCGAAGAGGTCGGCCGCCATGCCCGCGCAGTCGCCCACGTTGTCGCCCACGTTGTCCGCGATGGTGGCGGCGTTGCGCGGGTCGTCCTCGGGGATGCCCTGCTCGACCTTGCCGACGAGGTCGGCCCCGACATCCGCGGCCTTGGTGAAGATGCCGCCGCCGACGCGCATGAACATGGCCAGCAGCGCCGCGCCGAAGCCGAAGCCCTCCAGCACCTTGGGGGCGTCGGCCGCGTACACCAGCACCACGCAGGAGGCGCCCAGCAGGCCCAGGCCGACGGTGCACATGCCGACGACCCCGCCCGTACGGAACGCGATCTTCATGGCGCGGTGGGACACCACCGTGAGGTCCTGCGCGGGCTCGCCCTCGGCAGGCGTCGCCTCACGCGCGGCAGCGGCCACCCTGACATTGCTGCGCACCGCCAGCCACATGCCGATGTAGCCGGTGGCCGCGGAGAACAGCGCGCCGACCAGGAAGAAGGCCGAACGGCCCCAGCGCTGCGTCCAGTTGTCCGCAGGAAGCAGCATGAGCAGGAAGAACACTGCCACGGCGAAGACGCCGAGGGTGCGCAACTGCCGGGCGAGGTAGGCGTTGGCGCCCTCCTGTACCGCCGCGGCGATTCTCTTCATGCTGTCGGTGCCCTCGCCTGCGGCAAGCACCTGCCGCACCAGCACCACCGCCACCAGCAGTGCCGCGAGCGCCACTGCGGCGATCACCATCACCAGGGTGCGGTTGCCGCGGGTCAGTTCGACCGCGAGGTTCTGAGCCAGATTCCGATGAAAGTCCACCTGTTCAGGGGTGAAGTGCCCCGCCATTCGTCCTCCTTGACGTTTGGCACATGGGCGCGCAGCCGGACCGCGACCGCGGAACAGCCGCCACGGAACAGCCACCACGCTCAGGCGTCCTGAGCTCAAGATGCACGGATTGTAGGGAGCATGGCGAGATCAAAACAGAGCGCGGCAAACGGAATGAGCCTGTACAGGACCGCACCCCGGGGCTGCACCGCAGAACGGGCCGAAGGGCGGCGGGGAATCGGGAGAAGGGCGAAAATCCGCTCCCCTCCACACCTGTTCTCCCCGGTCAACACCCGGGAGGCCCGGATACGACCCGGATACGACGGAGGCAGGACGCGGAACTCCGGCGAAAAAACGAGGCGGGACTACGACAAGCTACGACAGCGCGGGCGCGGGAGTCGTCGGCCAGCTCATCCGGATATGGCCTCCCGTCTCGTCGGCCGCCACCTCGACGTCGTCCACCAGGCCGCTGATCACGGCGAGGCCCATGTCGTCCTCGCCCTCGGCACCGCTCTCCTCCGCGGCGTGGACCGCCGCCCCGGAGCCGGCACCCGCGGAACCGGCCCGCGCGGCAGCCGTGGCCTCGACGGCCACCGCGTGCGGCGCGTCGTCCGCGACCTCGATCGAGAACTTCTTCTCGTCCTCGACCAGCACCACCCGGACCGGGCTCGCGATCCCATGGCTGATGTGGAGCCCGACCGCGCGCGAGCACGCCTCGCCGACGGCGAGCCGCACCTCGTCCAGCACGGCCTCGTCGACCCCGGCCCGGCGTGCCACCGCGGCCGCCACGAGCCTGGCGGTCCGGACATGCTCGGGAAGGGCACTGAAGAGCAGTTCGACGGTGGCCATGCCATCCCCCTCGGTGGTACGTGCCCTCTTTCCTGCTCCGGGAACAGGGCTCACTCGCAGAGGGACCCGGACCTGCCGGCCCGGAACCCCCGACGGAACTGGGTCGTCGGGCGGCCGCGGACGGCCGCCCCGGCCGCCGGCGGTCACCGGGCCGCCGGCAGACCGCGGGGTCGTCAGTCGGTCGCCTGCACCGCGTCCTCGACCGAGGTGTGGATCGGGAACACCTTGGTCAGGCCGGTGATACGGAAAATCTTGAGAATGCGCTCCTGGTTGCAGACCAGCCGCAGCGAGCCCTCGTGGGCACGCACCCGCTTCAGGCCGCCGACCAGGACGCCGAGCCCGGTGGAGTCGAGGAAGTCGACACCCTCCATGTCCACGACGAGGTGGTAACTGCCGTCGTTGACCAGCTCGACCAGCTGCTCACGCAGCTTGGGCGCGGTGTACACATCAATCTCGCCACCGACCCGGACAACCGTACGGTCGCCTACGGTCTCGGTCGACAGGGACAGGTCCACGGATCCTCCAGCACCTTGCTATCGAGCGGTCGCCCCCCATGGATCGGCAGCCGCGATGGCATTCAATCACTTACCGGCAGGCGTGCACGACGCCTTGGCACCATTGTCCGTCACGCCGGTGACACACTCGGTGTCGATGGCCAACGATCAACTCCCGCCGGAGGCGGGCGTACATCCCGCTCCCCGGACGGTCCTCGACCGACTCACCGCCGGGCCAGGCCGGGCTGCACGCATCACTCATACGGAGCACTTGCCCCCTCGTCCCGGACGTCATGCCCCCTGGCCCGAGAAGATCCGGCCGGAGGTGATCGACGCCATCCGGGCCGCCGGAATCGAGCGTCCCTGGGCCCACCAGGCACGCACGGCCGAGCACGCCCTGCACGGCGAGTCGGTCGTCGTGGCCACCGGCACCGCCTCCGGCAAGTCCCTCGCCTACCTCGCGCCCGTCCTCAGCACCCTGCTGGACGGCTCGGAGGCCCCCAACGGCCGGGGCACCACCGCGCTCTACCTGGCCCCCACCAAGGCCCTCGCCGCCGACCAGCGCCGTGCCGTGCGCGAGCTCGCCGCGCCCCTGGGCAAGGGCGTCCGGGCCGCCGTCTACGACGGGGACACCCCCGTCGAGGAGCGCGAATGGGTGCGCCAGTACGCCAACTACGCGCTCACCAATCCGGACATGCTCCACCGCTCGATCCTGCCCTCCCACCCCAGGTGGGCCTCCTTCCTGCGCGCCCTGCGCTACGTCGTCGTCGACGAGTGCCACACGTACCGCGGCGTCTTCGGCTCGCACGTGGCCCAGGTGCTCCGCCGACTGCGGCGCGTCTGCGCCCGCTACGGCTCCGACCCCGTCTTCCTGCTCGCCTCCGCCACCGCCTCCGACCCCGCCACGGCGGCGACCCGGCTCACCGGCGTGCCGGTCACCGGAATCACCGAGGACGCCTCACCGCGCGGCGAACTCGTCTTCGCCCTGTGGGAGCCCCCGCTCACCGAGCTCCACGGCGAACGGGGCGCCCCCGTCCGCCGCACCGCCACCGCCGAGACCGCCGATCTGCTGACCGACCTCGCCGTCCAGGGCGTCCGCACGGTCGCCTTCGTCCGCTCCCGGCGCGGCGCCGAGCTCGTCTCCCTGATCGCCCAGGAACGCCTGGCCGCCGTGGACCGCTCCCTCCCCTCCCGCGTCGCCGCCTACCGCGGCGGCTACCTTCCCGAGGAGCGCCGTGCCATCGAGCGCTCCCTGCACACCGGCGAGCTGCTGGGGCTCTCCGCCACCTCAGCCCTGGAACTGGGCGTCGACGTCGCCGGCCTCGACGCCGTGCTCCTCTGCGGCTACCCCGGCACCCGCGCCTCCCTGTGGCAGCAGGCCGGCCGCGCGGGCCGGACGGGCCGAGGCGCCCTCGCCGTCCTGGTCGCCCGGGACGACCCCCTGGACACCTACCTCGTCCACCACCCCGAGGCGCTCTTCCGGCAGCCCGTGGAATCCACCGTGCTGGACCCGGACAACCCCTACGTCCTGGCCCCGCACCTGTGCGCCGCGGCCGCCGAACTGCCGCTCACCGAGGCCGACCTGTCGCTCTTCGGTCCCGAGACCCACAACCTCCTCTCCCAGCTGGAAGCCCGCAAGCTGCTCCGCCGCCGCGCCGCCGCCTGGCACTGGACGCGCCGCGAACGCGCCGCCGACCTCACCGACATCCGGGGCGAGGGCGGCCGCCCCGTCCAGGTCGTGGAGGAGGGCACGGGACGGCTGCTGGGCACGGTGGACGCGTCGGCCGCCCACACCACCGTCCACGAGGGCGCCGTCCACCTCCACCAGGGCCGCAGCTATCTCGTCCGCCACCTCGACCTGGAGGAGTCCGTCGCCCTGGTCGAGCAGGCCGATCCGCCCTACTCGACGACCGCCCGCGACACCACGGCCGTCTCCATCCTGGAGACCACCACCGAGATCCCCTGGGGGGACGCACGACTGTGCTTCGGCTCCGTCGAAGTCACCAACCAGGTCGTCTCCTTCCTCCGTCGCAAACTCATCACCGGCGAGGTCCTCGGCGAGTCCAAGCTGGACCTGCCGCCCCGCACCCTGCGCACCCGCGCCGTGTGGTGGACCGTGACCGAGGACCAGCTCGACGAGGCCCGCATCCACCCCGAGGCCCTCGGCGGGGCCCTGCACGCCGCGGAACACGCCTCCATCGGCATGCTCCCCCTCTTCGCCACCTGCGACCGCTGGGACATCGGCGGCGTCTCCGTCCCCCTTCACCCCGACACGCTCCTGCCGACCGTCTTCGTCTACGACGGCCACCCGGGCGGCGCCGGATTCGCCGAACGCGCCTTCCGCACCGCCGCGCGCTGGCTCACCGCCACCCGCGAGGCGATCGCCTCCTGCGAGTGCGACACCGGCTGCCCGTCCTGCATCCAGTCACCCAAGTGCGGCAACGGCAACGACCCGTTGGACAAGCGAGCCGCCATCCGGCTGCTCACCCGCCTCCTCGCGGACGCACCGGCGGAGGAGGACACGGAGGACACCGCGCCGCCCCCGCCGCCGGATCACCCGGTGTAGGCGAGGCCCTCCGCTTCCGGCGGCCCCGCACGGGAGCGGACGCGCACCCTGTACGGCCCCGCCCGGGCCTCGGCCGCCACCTCGGCGATCTCACCGACGACGGCGCACCGCGCCACCGCCGCCTGCTGCGCAGCCGCGACCTTGCGGGCGAGACCGCAGGCCACGTCCTGGCCGAGCAGGGCGTGATCAGCCGCCGCCAGCGCCGCCAAGTCGGCTGCACCGCCTGCCCGGTGGCGGGCCACCACGGCCTGGCCCATCGCCAGCACCGCGGCGAAGACCACGCAGAACGCCGTCGCGGCGACCGCCACCCAGACCGAGGCCATGCCCCGGTCACCGAACCGTCTCCTCCGCAAGGGCCACCGCCTCCCCGCTCACCCGGACCGCCAGCGGACCGGGCCCGGCCGCCCGGGCCTCGACCCGGACCCGCACCAGATCGCCCCGGTGCTCCACATCGATGCGGGCCCCCGCCGGCGCGGCCGACCTGGCCGCCGCGACGGCCGCGGACGACGGATCGGACCGGGCCGCGGACCTGGCCCCCGCCCTGGCCGCATCCACACACTGGATCTGTGCGGCGGCAGCCATCAGCCCCCAGAGCAGCGCCATGCCGAACAGCACCAGGGACGGCAGCACCACGGCGGCCTCCGCCGTCACATAGCCGCCGTCAGAACGGCGCATGGAGCGCCTTGCCGATCAGCGACTGCAGGGCGGAGCTGACCGCCCCGCTCGTCACCACCTTGTAGAGCACGGCCGCCAGCGCACACGCTGCCAGCGTTCCCACGGCGTACTCGGCCGTGGTCATGCCTGCCTCGGCCGCCGCCTTCATCCGTGCCCAACGCCGTGACCACCACGACATCACCATGACTTCTTCCTCCTTGTTTGTCGTTCATGTCACTCATATCGACCATGCCGCCCTACTGCCGGGCGTCTTCCCGTAGTTGGTCGATTCGTTTCCGGTTGCTCTCCTGGCGCCCGCGTCAACTCCCCTTCATGAGCCCGCCGGCCAGCCCGTACACCACGGGCACCACACCGACCGTGAGGAAGGCGGGCAGAAAGCACAGCCCCAGCGGTGCCGTGGCCAGGACGCCCGCCCGGCGGGCGCGTATGCCGGCCTCGCGGGTCCGGGCTGCACGCAACTGGGCCGCCAGTCGTGACATGGGCTCCACGGCAGGCACGCCCGTCGCTTGGGCGCGCTCCATGCAACGCGCCAGCCCTCCGGCACCGGGGAGGCTCCCCAGGCGCCCCCAGGCCACCTCCGGGTCCCCACCCAGCCGTACCTCCGCGGCCGCCTGGGCGAGCCGTTCACCCACCGGACCACCCAGGGACGCCCCGACGGCCTCCGCCGCCTCGCGAGGCCCTGCACCGGCGGCGAGGCAGGCGGCCAAGAGGTCGGCTGCCAGGGGAAGGTGTCGCGCGACCTCCTCCGCCGACGCCTCATGCCCCGTCGACCACCGGGCACGCCTCCGCCACCGCCACACGCCGTATGACACAGCGACGCCCGTCACGCATCCGGCTGCACCCCCGACGAGGACGAGCACGACAACTCCCGCACCCACCGCAAGGAGCCCGTCACCCGTCGATACCTGCCGCGCACGGATCCGCATGCGGGCGACGGCACTTGCCCTGCAGCCGGACCCCCACAACGACGCCACCCGGCGGCGCACTGCGCGTCTGCCGCGGATCCCGTTCACCAGCGCGCCGACCGCGACTGCGGCCATGGCCA
Organism: Streptoverticillium reticulum; assembly: GCF_047456005.1. NCBI lineage: Bacteria > Bacillati > Actinomycetota > Actinomycetes > Kitasatosporales > Streptomycetaceae > Streptomyces > Streptoverticillium reticulum. The sequence continues at coordinate 3,911,661 of NZ_CP179755.1, forward strand.
ACAGAATCGCAGCTGCCGCGCACAGGAGCAGGGCTGCAAGCGGGGCCACCGGCCCCAGCCTGCGGACGACTTCGCCGATCGCATCTTCACTGATCGCGCCTTTGCTGATCAGGACTTGGCTGATCAGCCCTTTGCTGCTCATGCGCGACCGCCTCCCCCGGACTCCCCGGCGGCACACCGGACGATGCGCCCCGTCCACACGAGCCCCGCCCACTCCAGCAGCCCTCCGAGCGCCAGGCAGCCGAACCCGGCCGGGGTGTGCAACAACACCCGCAGCGGGGCCGCCCCGAGCGCCGTCCCCATGAGAAGGGCGAGCACCGGGAGGACGGCGAGCATCACCGCGGTCGATCTCGTCCCCGCCAACTGGGCCTGGAGATCCTCCCTCTGGTCCCGTTCGGCGGCGAGGGCCGCAGCCACCCGCTCCAGCCCGGAGGCGAGCCCCGCTCCCCCGTCGACCGCGACCCGCCAGCAGGCGGCCACTCCGTTCAGCCCTTGCGTCCCCGGGCCGCTCCCGGCCTTTCGCAGGGCCGCCGGGACGTCCCCGCCGAACCTCGCGGCCGCGGGCACCCCCGCCCAACCCGGCCCGAGATCCTCACGACCGGCTTCCGCCACGGCCTCGCCGGGCTGCTTTCCGGCCCGCAGATCGCCCGCGACGGTCCCGCACAGATCGATCACGGCGGCTTCCCGCGCCTCCCGTTCACGCTGCCCGGCGCGAGCGGCGAGCCACCGCCGCACCAGGGGCACCGCCAACACCCCGGCCAGCAGAGGCAGTACGGAATGCCCCAGCAGGGCCACCAGGCAGCCGAGCGGCAGGCACACCCACTCGCGCCGTTCCTGCCACGCCCGGCGCAGGCGCTTTTCCCCTTCGCGAAGCCACACACGAGGCCACAGCCACGGGGCGGGCCCTTGCACTCCGGCCGTTCCGCCACCCGCGAAGAGGAGCCTGGCACGGCGTACTTCCCGGCCCGGCCGCGACAGTGCTGCGGCGGCAGCTGCCGCGCAGATCAGCGCCGCGCACCAGGACACGGCCTGCGGCGACACCCCGGCGGCGGTCATGGCGCACCCCCGCCGCGCTCGCACAGCTCCGCCAACCTGGCCCATCCCGGTGCCCGTTCGAACTCTGCAGCGCCCCATACGGCTGCGGGGACGGTCGTCACGAAGCCGTTCCGGTCCCGGTCGAGAACGTGCACCTCCGCGATCCGCCTGCGCCCGCGGCGGTCACGCGCCAGGTGGATCACCACCGACAGCGCAGCCGCCAACTGACTGTGCAGCGCCGCCCGGTCGAGTCCCGCCGTCGAGCCCAGCGCCTCCAGCCGGGCGGGCACGTCGGCGGCGGCATTCGCATGCACCGTTCCACAGCCGCCTTCGTGGCCGGTGTTGAGTGCGGCAAGGAGGTCCAGCACTTCGGCGCCGCGCACCTCTCCGACGACCAGGCGGTCCGGACGCATCCGCAGCGCCTGGCGCACCAGGTCCCGCAAGGTGACCAGTCCGGTTCCCTCCTGGTTCGCCGGGCGGCTCTCCAGACGGACCACGTGAGGGTGGTCCGGGCGCAGTTCGGCCGAGTCCTCGGTGAGCACGATGCGTTCGTCCGGTGCGACCAGCCCGAGCAGGGTGGACAGCAGTGTGGTCTTCCCGCTGCCCGTGCCCCCGCTGATCACGAACGACAGCCGGGCGGCCAACACGGCCCGCAGCAGCCGCTGTCCGCCGGGCGGAACCGTCCCCGCGGCCACCAGCTCGTCCAGGGAGAACGCGCGGGGCCGTACGACGCGCAGCGACAGGCAGGTCGATCCGACGGCCACCGGCGGCAGCACGGCGTGCAGCCGGGTGCCGTCGGGCAGGCGGGCGTCCACCCAGGGCCGGGCGTCGTCCAGGCGGCGCCCGGCGATGGCGGCGAGCCGCTGCGCGAGTCTGCGCACCGCTGCCGCATCGGGGAAGGCCACCCCGGTCAGTTCCAGGCCTGCTCCGCGGTCCACCCACACCCGGTCGGGGGCGGTGACCAGCACATCGGTCACGTCGGGTGCGGCGAGGAGGGGTTCCAGCGGTCCGGCACCGGTCAGCTCGGAGCGCAACCGGTCGGCGGCACCGAGCACTTCGGCGTCGCCGAGCAGCCGCCCCTCGCGCCGCAGGGCTTCCGCGACCCGGGCGGGGGTGGGCTCCAGCCCGCTCTCCGCCAGCCGCAGCCGTACGGCGTCCAACAGGGCGCCCTTCATACCGGCACACCTCCGTCGCCGATCTGCACCGCGTCCCAGAACCGCGCGCAGAAGCGGGCCAGCGGGCCGCGCGTGCCGCCGCCAGGAGGCCTGCCGGAGACCAGGGCCTGCGACAGGCCGGGCTCGGGCGCCAGTTCACCGGCCAGGCGCAGGCCGAGCAGGCGGGCGATCTCGTCCCCGTCGAGTCCGGAGCCGAACGGACCGCGGGCCACGGCCCGGAGGTCGTCCAGCACCATGCCCACCGTCGCCGCCACACTCCGGGCCGCCGCGACGGCCCGCAGCTCCGCGGGCACCACGAGCAGCCCCACGTCGAGCTGTTCGAGGGCTGCGAGGGCGGTGTCGTCCAATCGGCGCGGCAGATCGACGACCACCGCCCCACCGCGTCGCCGGGCCGCGGCGAGCACGGCCCGCATCGCGTCGGGCGGGACCGCCGTGCAGTCGCCCCTGTCCCAGCTCAGCACCCGCAGGGTGTGCATCTCGGGCAGCGCCTCCTCCAGCGCCTGGCCCGCCACCCTGCCCCGCGAGTCGGCGAAGGCGGGCCAGCGGAGACCTTCCGCCCCCTCCCCTCCGAGCAGCACGTCGAGCCCGCCGCCCAGCGGATCGCCGTCGATCAGCATGGTGCGCAGCCCCGCGCGGGCCGCGGCGAGGGCCAGGGCGCAGGACAGGGTGCTGGCCCCGGCGCCCCCTCTGCCGCCGATGACGCCCACCGTGAACGCGGCGCGTCCCACGCCTTCCACGGCGTCGGCGATCCTGTCGACGAGCCACCTCTCGCCGTCGGGCAGCAGCACCACCTCGCAGGCGCCGATCCCGACGGCCCGCTGCCAGACGCCCGGATCGTCCATGTCCTTGCCGACGAGCACCACCGCGTCCCTCCGGCCGACGGCGCCGAGCCGGCCGGCGCAGTCGTCGCCGACCAGGACGAGCGGCGCGGAATCCCAACTCGCCCTGCGCGCGGGCGTTCCATGGGCGACCTCGGGAACGGCCCCGGCGGCGGCACACAGCCGCAGCAGGTCGTCGAGCAGTCCTTCGTCCTCCGTGACGATCAGCGGCCCGTTCTGTCTGCCGGGCATGGAAGCGTGCCAATCGGATGTACGGGATCCGGTCACGGTGCCCTCCCCTCTCACTACGCGCTCTCGCATCCGCGGGCATCGCGGAAGTCGCGGGGAATCACCGTGCAGCGAACCGGGAAATCGTGTGGATCTTGGTCAAAAACTGTGGACAACTCAGCGGATGTGAATATCCCGCTCACCTATACCGGTGACTTCCGGAGAGCGGTGGGTTGATTACGCTGCGTCACGAGCATGAAGGGGGCAGGAGCGCCGCCGGACGCGGCCGCACGAGAGGAGGAAGGCCCGATGGGGATGGACGAAACACATCCGGACATGCGACGACCCCCGCCGGGGGGGAGAGCGGGGGTCGTCCCCACGGCCGACTCGGGGGGGGAGGAGCCGGACCGGGTTAGACACGGTCGCGAACGATCCGTGACTTCCATGGTGTACCCGAGAGCCTTCTCAGGCAAACCCACACGCCTCAGCTTACGCCGAATGGAGGGCCCCTATGCTCGGCGGAGTGGAAAACCAGTCCTTGCCCCGGACGGCCGCCTTCTTTGATCTGGACAAGACGGTCATTGCGAAGTCGAGCACGCTCACCTTCGGCAAGTCCTTCTACCAAGGCGGCCTGATCAACAGGCGCGCCGTGCTGCGCACCGCGTATGCACAGTTCGTCTTCCTGGCCGGCGGCGCCGACCACGATCAGATGGAACGCATGCGCCAGTATCTCTCCGGACTCTGCCGCGGCTGGAATGTCCAGCAGGTCCGCGAGATCATCGCGGAAACCCTGCACGAGCTCATCGACCCGATCATTTACGACGAGGCCGCCTCGCTCATCGAGGAGCATCACGCGGCCGGGCGCGACGTCGTGATCGTCAGCACCTCGGGCGCGGAGGTCGTCGAGCCGATCGGCGAGCTGCTGGGCGCCGACCGGGTCGTCGCCACCCGCATGGTCGTGGAGGACGGCACCTTCACCGGGGAGGTCGAGTACTACGCCTATGGGCCCACCAAGGCCGAGGCCGTCAGGGAGCTCGCGGAGTCGGAGGGCTACGACTTGGCGCGCTGCTACGCCTACAGCGACTCGGTGACGGACATTCCCATGCTGGAGTCGGTGGGCCATCCGCACGCCGTCAATCCCGACCGGGCCCTGCGCCGCGAGGCCGTCGCCCGTGACTGGCCCGTCCTCACCTTCAACCGCCCCGTGCGGCTCAGACAGCGCGTGGCCTCCCTGGCCATGCCCTCGCGCCCGGCGCTGGTCATGGCCGCGGCGGTCGGCGCGGCCGCCGCCACCGCAGGCCTGGTCTGGCTGGCGGGCCGCCGCCGCAACTACCCGCCCGCATTGCCCGCCTTTGATGGCAAAAGCAAAGAACTGTGGCTTGGGCTTCCGCTTCTCCGACGACAGGAGTAGAAAGGACTTGACGGCCCGCGAGACCAGGGACATCCGGGAGGACGCCCTTCACGCACCAAGGCCCCACGGACCGCGCATGAACGTCGGGCACCCACGCGACGCCGACCCGTCGATTACGGGCCAGCCGCACCAGGTGACGGGCGAAGTCCCCGACCTGATGGGCAAATTTCGTGCACGCATGGTAACCCGGTGGACATGCCAGCGGCGGTACCAATGCAGGACCGGTACCGCCGCAACCCTGTGCAGAGGCGCACTATGGCGCGCCCCCTCGGAAGCCCGTCAGGCGGCGCCTCGTTGCAGTGCTTCGCAGACGGCCGTGCTCTCCCGCACTCCCAGCTCCACCGCCCGTCCGCAGTGGGCGATCCAGGCAGCCATACCCTCGGGCGTTCCGGACGCATAGCCGTCGAGCGCCGTCATATAGGCCTCGCGCCCCAGCTCCGCATGGCCCACCTCGGCCGGGCAGATCGCCTTGGGGTCCAGCCCGCTGCCGATCAGCACGATGCGCTCCGCCGTCCTGGCGACCAGGCCGTTGTACGACCCGAAGGGCCGCAGGGCCAGCAACTCGCCGTGCACCACGGCCGCCGTGACCAGCGCCGGCGCCTCGCTGCCCGCGACCAGCAGGCCGGCCAGCCCCTCGAGCCGGCCCGACACCTCGTCCGCCTCCGGCAACGGCAGGCCGACCAACGGCTCGTCGACGGGCTCCCCGGCGAGCCGAGGCCGTCCCACCCGCGTGTCCGGGGCGTCGCCGCCCGCGGCCACGAGATGCAGCCGGGCCAGCACGCGCAGCGGCGACTGCCGCCACACGCTGAGCAGTTGGCCCGCCTCGGCGGTCAGGCGCAATGCGGCACCCACCGTGCGCGGTTCGCCCTCACCGCCGAAGTCGGAGCGGCGGCGTACCTCTTCGAGTGCCCAGTCCGCACCGGACAGGGCCGCGGAGCCGCGCGCAGCGCGCAGCGCCGCCTCGGAGGTGATCTCATTGCTTCGGCGGCGCATCACGCGATGCCCGTACACCCGGTCCACCGCCCTGCGCACGGAGTCCACGGAGTCGGCAACGCCGGGCAGCGAGGCCAGGGCGGCGAGCGGATCGGCTGTCGTACTCATGGGCAAAACCCTACGCACTTCGGGCTCACACCCCTCGAACGAGTGGTCTTCTTCACTCACGACTCTCACGCCGTGCATTCCCGCACCTACGCTTGGTGAACATGAAGATCGCTTTCGTAGGGAAGGGCGGCAGCGGGAAGACCACGCTGTCCTCGCTCTTCATCCGCCACCTCGCCGCCGCCCACGCCCCCGTCGTCGCCGTGGACGCGGACATCAACCAGCACCTGGGCGCGGCGCTCGGACTCGACGAGGCGGATGCCGCCGCGCTGCCCGCGATGGGCGCACAGCTGCCCTTGATCAAGGCCTATCTGCGGGGCACGAATCCGCGGATCGCCGTCGACACCATGATCAAGACAACCCCTCCCGGCGAGGGCTCCCGGCTGGTGCGCATCGACGAGGTCAACCCGGTGTACGAGGCGTGCGCCCGCCCCGTGCTGCTGGACGAGGGCGCCCCGGTCCGGCTGATGGCGACCGGACCGTTCACGGAGTCCGACCTCGGTGTCGCCTGCTACCACTCCAAGGTCGGTGCGGTCGAGCTCTATCTGAACCACCTCGTCGACGGCGCCGGTGAGTACGTCGTCGTCGACATGACAGCGGGCAGCGACTCCTTCGCCTCGGGAATGTTCACCCGCTTCGACATCACCTTCCTGATCGCCGAGCCCACGCGCAAGGGCGTCTCCGTCTACCGCCAGTACAAGGAGTACGCACGGGACTTCGGCGTCTGCCTGAAGGTCGTGGGCAACAAGGTGCAGGGCAGCGACGACCTGGACTTCCTGCGCGAGGAGGTCGGGGACGACCTCCTCGCCACGGTCGGCCACTCCGACTGGGTCCGGGCCATGGAGAAGGGGCGCCCGCCGCGCTTCGGCCTGCTCGAAGAGGCCAACCGGCAGGCCCTGGACACGCTGCGCGCGGCGGCCGACGCCACGTACGAGCAGCGCGACTGGCAGCGCTACACGTGCCAGATGGTGCACTTCCACCTGAAGAACGCGCAGAGTTGGGGCAATGCGAAGACGGGCACCGACCTGGCGGCCCAGGTCGATCCGTCCTTCGTGCTGGACGAGCGGCTCCTGGCTACTCCGCAGCCCGCCTGACGCCCGCCCTCCACGTTCTCCTCACCTCCCTCTCCTTCCTCGCCTTCCCGTCGGAGTCGTCCTCCTTGTCGGCGTCCTTCCCGGACGCCTTGCGGGCGGGGGCGTGCGAAGCGGCGGGCCGGCCGCCGAGGAACCGTCCCCACCCCTTCTTCGGCGCCTCGCCGACGTCCAGGGTGCGCAGCTTCGCCAGCACTCCGGGGTCCTGCACGTCGAGCCAGTCGGCGAGTTGCTTGAACGACACGCACCGCACGCCCTTCTTCCCGCAGACCGTCTTGATGACGCTCTCGACGGCGTGCATGTACGTTCCGCCGTTCCAGGATTCGAAGTGGTCGCCCACGAAGAACGGGGCACGGTTGCCGCGGTAGGCACGGTGGAATCCGGCGAGGAGACCGTCGCGCATCTGGTCGCCCCATTCGTCGCGCAGGGAGGGGTCGCCCTTGGTGATTCCGGACTGGTTGGCAAGGAAGTTGTAGTCCATCGACAGCGTCTCGAAGTCCTGGCCGGGCACCGGGATGTCCTGGAGCGGGAAGTCCCAGATACCGCCGGTCCTGCGGGGCCAGACCTGCCGGCCGCCGATGGAGCTGGCGTCGTAGCGGAAACCCATGGCCCTGGCCGCGGGGATGAGGTGGCGCTGGCCCTCCAGGCAGGGCGCGCGGCCGCCGACGAGTTCCTTGCTGTAGTCGAACGGCAGGGGCGGTTCGCCCCGCAGGCCGCTGTTCGTCTTCCACCTCTTGACGAAGGACTCGGCCTGCCGGATCTCGCTCATCCACTCCTCGGTGGTCCAGGTGCCGACCCCGCCGTCGGAGCCGCAGAAGTGACCGTTGAAGTGCGTGCCGATCTCGTTGCCCTCCAGCCAGGCACCGCGGAGCTGCGCGACGGTGGCCCTGACGCCCTTGACGTCGTTGAAGCCGATGTCGGACGCGCCGGCGGCGTGCCGGGGCGGGTCGTACAACTCCCTTTTGCCGGAGGGGAGGAGGTAGACGCCGCTGAGGAAGTACGTCATGGTCGCGTGGTACTTCCTGCCGACGGCGCGGAAGTGGGAGAACAGCTTCTGGCCGTCCTCGCCGGATCCGTCCCACGAGAAGACGACGAACTGCGGCGGCTTTTCCCCGGGTCCGAGGCGGCGGGGCTTCGGCTGCCGGGGCTGGGGGCCGGTCTCGGCAGTGGAGCCGTCGCCGATGAGCCGGGACGGGCGTTCGACCGCGTTCGGCACGGCCGCCCCCTCGTCCGGCCCCGCGTCGCCGCGTGTCGTGCCGGAGCAGCCGGACGCGCCGGTCGTCAGCGCCAGAGCGGCGAGGCCGCCCAGCGCGAATCTCCATGCAGCCGCCATCGGTGCACCTCACCTTCGGCTGGACCGGCCGATCCGGCGCTCGGACCGTCACGCGACGCCAACGTCGCACGAACTGAAGGGAGATAAAAGTATGACAAGCCGAAGAACATACGGATTCACGCGTTAGAGGGAAGGCTGTCCACCTTTCTCCACTCCCTCTTCCGCCAGGCCTTTACTCTCCATTACGATTCGTTTACTGAGAGTTGAGGAAGCCCTGCCGAAGCAGCCGCTCCCGCCGCTGCCCGCCGTGACCACGGCCGCGCCCCAGCACGGCCGCGCCGCCCCGACGAAGACGGGAACGACCATGCACGCTCAGCCGATTCCGGCACCCCCACCCCCACACGAATCCTCCCGGGGCCGCCGGCCCGAGCCCGCCGGCCGGGCCAGGCGCCCCGCACCCTCCTGGCGCCGGGACCTGCGCACCTCGGTGACCGTCTCCCTGGTGGCGCTCCCCCTCTCCCTGGGCATCGCGCTCGCCTCGGGCGCGCCGCTGCAGGCAGGCCTCGTGGCGGTGGCCGCGGGGGCCGCGGTCTCCGCCGTGCTCGGTGGGACGTCGCCCCTGGCGGGCGGTGCCGCCACCGGGCTCGTGGTGGTGACGGCCGAGCTGGTCCAGCGCTACGGCTGGCGGGTCACCTGCGCGATCACGGCGCTGGCCGGCCTGGTCCAACTCGCCCTCGGTGCAGCGAGGGTGGGCCGTCTGGTGCTGGCGGCCGGCCCGGCGGTGGTGCACGGTCTGCTCGCCGGGGTCGGTGCGGCCATCGCGTTCGGGCAAGTGCCCGCCCTCCTGGGCGGCGGCCCCGGCGGCCCGTTCCCGGAGAGTCTCGGCGCGCTTCCCCCGCAGTTGGCGCACCCCCGGCCGGAGGCGCTGCTGATCGGTGCCCTCACCGCGGCCGTCGCGGTCTGCTGGGGCCGGATCCCGGGGCGGACCGGACGGTGGCTGCACAGGGTCCCCGCCCCCTTCGCGGCCCTGGCCGCGGCGGCTGCGGCCGGCGCCGCCACCACCATGCCCCGAGTCTCCTTCTCCCCCTGGGAGTTGCAGGCACCGACAGCCCTTCCCGGCGGTCCGGTCCTGGGAGTCTTCGCAGCCGTTCTGACGGTCGCACTCGTCGCCGGCATGGAGTCCCTGCCCGCCGTGATGGACATGCGCCGGATCCGGGCCGAACAGCCCGCCGGGCAAGGGCAGGAGCGGGCTGACGGAACCGCCGACGGGCCGGACCGCGAAATGGCAGGGCAGGGCCTCGCCACCTTGGTCTCCGGATTGCTGGGCGGGCTGCCCGTTGCCCACGGCACACGGCCGGCGCCGGGCGAGGGCACGGCCGGGTCGGCCAACGGCAGCAATTCCCGGGGGCCGCACGGCGCTTGGGTCCCGGTGTGCGCAGGCGCGCTGGTCATGGCGGTTGTGCTGCACCTGGTTCCGCTGGTTGCCCTCTCCGCCCTGGTACTGGTGGCCGGTGTGCGGATGGTCGCGTCGGCTCACCGCGGGCTGATGCCGCACGGGCGGCGGGAGTTCGCCGTGTACGGGGCCACGTTCGGTTCCGTCACGATGCTCGGTGTGCTCCAGGGGCTCGCGGTGGGGCTGGGGGTCACGGTGCTCTTCTCGCTGGGCCGGATCTCGCGGCTCGTCCGCGTCAAGGCGTACGAAGCCGTCCGTGCCGGTTCCGGGCGCACATCCGGTGCCGCGGCCACCGGTGCCGCCGCTTCCGGCGCGCCCGTCGACTCCCACGTCTGCCACCCCTGGACGCCATGGCGCAACCACCACTGCACTCGCCCCCGCACGACGGCCGGACCGCCTGAGCCGGTCAGCGGACGGCAACTCCTGGGAGGGGTCAGCGCTTTCCAGCGGCACACCGCGCCGCGGGTCCGCGACGAGCTGGCGCGCCTCGCCCGCGAGGGGCAGTGCCCCGGGCACCTCTTTCTCACCTGCGCGGACTCCCGGCTGGTGACCAGCATGATCACTTCGAGCGGTCCCGGCGATCTGTTCACGGTGCGCAACGTGGGAAACCTGATGCCGCCGCCGGGCAACGACGGCACCTGCGACTCGGTCGGAGCGGCCGTGGAGTACGCCGTCGACGTGCTCCGGGTCGGCACCATCACCGTGTGCGGGCACTCCGGTTGCGGTGCGATGCAGGCACTGCTCAACTCCGCCGCCCCTCCCGGTCCGCAGCCGGGGTCCGCGACCGAGACCTCGCTCGGCCGGTGGCTGCAGCACGGGCGGCCGAGCCTGGCCCGTATGCAGCGGATCGGACGGCTCGGACGCGGGGAGGTCGCGTTGGACGACCGGCCCGTCGCCGACGACGCCGAGCGGCTCGCCCTCGTCAACGTGATGCAGCAGCTCGACCACCTGATGGAGCATGCCTGCGTCGCCCGGCGCGCAGCCGAGGGTTCGCTCCATCTGCAGGGCATGTACTTCGACGTCGCCCGCGCCCAGGCGTATGTGCTGGACCAGCGGTCCCACACGTTCAGCGCCGTCCGGCCGGAGGTCCTCGATGTCGTATGACCCCTCTGACCTCGGCTTCCCCACGGCCGGACGCCCGAATAGAGGTCTAAACCAGTTTTTGCCAACACCCCTTGTCAGGGCGTGCCCCGGGCTGATGAGCTATGGGCCGGGACACAACGGGCACCCTGGGAAAGGGAGATGTCGTGAGCAACGAAAGCCTGGCCAACCTTCTGAAGGAGGAGCGCCGCTTTGCACCGCCTGCCGTTCTGGCCGCAGAGGCCAATGTCACCGCGCAGGCGTACGAGCAGGCGAAGGCGGACCGGCTGGGCTTCTGGGCCGAGCAGGCCCGGCGTCTGAGCTGGGAGACCGAGCCGACGGAGACGCTGGACTGGTCGAACCCGCCGTTCGCGAAGTGGTTCGCCGACGGCAGGCTCAACGTCGCGTACAACTGCGTCGACCGGCACGTGGAGAACGGTCTGGGCGAGCGGGTGGCCCTGTACTTCGAGGGCGAGCCGGGCGACACCCGTGCGATCACCTATGCCGAGCTGCAGCGCGAGGTCTCCAAGGCCGCCAACGCCCTGACCGAGCTGGGCGTCCGGGCGGGCGACCGGGTCGCGATCTACCTGCCGATGATCCCGGAGGCGGTCGTCTCGATGCTGGCCTGTGCCCGCATCGGCGCCCCGCACTCCCTGGTCTTCGGCGGCTTCTCCGCCGACGCGCTGGCGACCCGCATCGTCGATGCCGATGCCCGCGTCGTCATCACCGCCGACGGCGGATACCGGCGCGGCAAGGCCTCCCTGCTGAAGCCCGCCGTCGACGAGGCCCTGACCCGGCCGGGCACGGAGAACGTCCGCAGCGTGCTCGTCGTCCGCCGCACCGGCCAGGAGGACCTCGCCTGGACCGAGGGCCGCGACGTCTGGTGGCACGACCTGGTCGAGCGCCAGTCCGACCAGCACACGCCCGAGGCCTTCGACGCCGAGCACCCCCTGTTCATCCTCTACACCTCGGGGACCACGGGTAAGCCGAAGGGGATCCTGCACACCTCCGGCGGCTACCTCACCCAGATTTCGTACACGCACCACGCCGTCTTCGACCTCAAGCCGGAGTCCGACGTCTTCTGGTGCACGGCCGACGTCGGCTGGGTGACGGGCCACTCGTACATCGTCTACGGGCCGCTGAGCAACGGCGCGACGGAGGTGCTCTACGAGGGCACCCCGGACACCCCGCACCAGGGCCGCTGGTGGGAGATCGTCCAGAAGTACGGCGTCACCGTCCTCTATACCGCGCCGACCGCCATCCGCGCCGCCATGAAGTGGGGCGACGACATCCCGGCGAAGTTCGACCTGTCCAGCCTGCGCATCCTGGGCTCGGTGGGCGAGCCCATCAACCCCGAGGCCTGGGTCTGGTACCGCAAGCACATCGGTGCCGACCGGACGCCCGTCGTGGACACCTGGTGGCAGACCGAGACCGGCGGCATCATGATCAGCCCGCTGCCGGGGGTCACCGAGACCAAGCCCGGTTCCGCGCAGGTGCCGCTGCCCGGCATCGCGGCCACCGTCGTGGACGACGAGGCCCGCGAGGTGCCCGACGGCCACGGCGGCTATCTCGTGCTCACCGAGCCGTGGCCGTCGATGCTCCGCACCATCTGGGGCGACGACCAGCGGTACCGCGACACCTACTGGTCGCGCTTCGAAGGGCGTTACTTCGCGGGCGACGGCGCCAAGAAGGACGATGACGGCGACATCTGGCTGCTCGGCCGTGTCGACGACGTGATGCTGGTCTCCGGCCACAACATCTCCACCACCGAGGTCGAGTCGGCGCTCGTCTCGCACCCCAAGGTCGCCGAGGCGGCGGTCGTCGGCGCCACCGATCCGCAGACCACCCAGGCGATCTGCGCCTTCGTCATCCTGCGCAGTGGCGCCGCCGGCGGCGACGAGCAGAGTCTGGCCGAGGAGCTGCGGGCGCACGTCGCCAAGCAGCTGGGCCCGATCGCCAAGCCCAAGCGGATCCTGCCGGTGGCCGAGCTGCCCAAGACCCGCTCCGGCAAGATCATGCGCCGGCTGCTGCGCGACGTGGCCGAAAACCGCACTCTCGGCGATGTCACCACGCTGACCGACTCCTCGGTCATGGACCTCATCCAGGCCAAGCTCCCGTCGGCCTCCGGCAGCGAGGACTGACGAGCGGACCGCAGCAAGGACTGACTGCTCAGAGGCGCTGCACCGGCCCAGCACCGGCCCACCGGTCATGAGAGGCACCCGGCATCCTGCCGGGTGCCTCTCACTCTTTCGGGTTAGGGTAAGTACTGGTCGCGTAAAAATCGCGACAAGAATCAGGGGCGCGCCGGGAAGTCTGGTCGGCACACAGCACACGTGTACCCACGTGTTTCAGTCGACCCCCAGGAGGTCCACCGCCGTGGCCGCGCCCAAGAACCGCCGTTCCGTCTTCCTCGGCAGGCTGCCCCTGCCCGAACGGAACTACCTGGCGGAAGCCCTGCGTACCGAGACCGTCGGCGGCGTGCTGCTGCTGGCGGCAGCCGTCGCCGCGCTGATCTGGGCGAACACCCCGCTGCGGGAGAGCTACGAGGCGGTCCGCTCCTTCCATCTGGGCCCCGGCTCCCTCGGGCTGAACCTCTCCGTCCAGCACTGGGCGGCCGACGGCCTGCTGGCAGTCTTCTTCTTCGTCGCCGGCATCGAGCTCAAGCGCGAGCTGGTCGCCGGTGAGCTGCGCGACCCCAAGGCCGCCCTGCTGCCCGTGGTCGCCGCGATCTGCGGCATGGCGATGCCGGCGGTCGTCTACTTCACGGTCGCGAAGAGCGGCGGTGGTTCCCTGGGCGGCTGGGCCGTGCCCACCGCCACCGACATCGCCTTCGCCCTCGCCGTGCTGGCGGTCATCGGCACGTCCCTGCCGTCGGCGCTGCGCGCGTTCCTGCTGACGCTCGCGGTCGTCGACGACCTGTTCGCCATCCTGATCATCGCGATCTTCTTCACCCAGAAGATCAACTTTGCGGCTCTGGGCTTCGCCTTTCTGGGACTGGCCGTCTTCTGGCTGCTGCTGCGCAAGGGGGTGCGCGGCTGGTACGTCTACGTCCCGCTGGCAGTGACCAACTGGGCGCTCATGTACAACAGCGGCGTGCACGCGACCATCGCGGGCGTCGCCATGGGCCTGATGCTGCGCTGCACCCGGCACGACGACGAGCGGCACTCCCCCGGCGAGCACATCGAGCACCTCGTGCGCCCCCTGTCGGCAGGCCTGGCCGTGCCGCTGTTCGCACTCTTCTCGGCAGGCGTGACGCTGTCCGGCGGCGCACTGTCGGACGTCTTCCGGCGGCCCGAGACGCTCGGCGTCGTCCTCGGCCTGGTGCTCGGCAAGGCGATCGGCGTCTTCGGCGGCACCTGGACGGCAGCACGGTTCACCAGGGCGGAGCTCAATCCGGACCTCAAGTGGCCGGACGTGTTCGCCGTCGCCACGCTGGCCGGCATCGGCTTCACGGTGTCCCTGCTGATCGGCGAGCTCGCCTTCGCCGGGGACGCGGTGCTGACCTCCGAGGTCAAGGCTGCCGTGCTGGTCGGGTCCCTGATAGCGGCGGTGCTCGCCGCCACCCTGCTCAAGCTGCGCGACAACAAGTACAAGAAGCTCTGCGCCGACGAGGACCGGGACGAGGACCTCGACGGCATCCCGGACATCTACGAGCAGGGCAACCCCGACTACCACCTGCGCATGGCCGCGCTCCTCGAGGCGAAGGCCGCCGAGCACCGCAGGCTGGCGCAAGTCGCCGCCGGGCGCCCCGCCGGGGAGGATGGTCCGGCATGATCTGAGAGTCTTTACCTCTGCGGAACCTGCGAAAACCGGCCCGCCGTGCGCACGGTGGGTAGGTACTCGCCGGATCTCCAGGATCTCCAGGATCTCCGCGGAGGACGAAGCTGATGACGATGAGGGAGCAGCCGATGAGCGCAGCCGACGACGGCGCGAACCGCAGCCTCGGCCAGCTGGTGGCGACGGCCACCACCGAGCTGTCCGCGCTGGTGCACGACGAGATCGCACTGGCCAAGGCCGAGCTGCGGGAGGACGCACGGCGGCTGGGCATCGGCGGCGGTGCGGTCGCCGCCGCGGGAGCGCTGGCGCTGTTCTCCCTGCCGGTGCTCAGCTTCGCGGCGGCGTACGGGATCCACAACCTCGGCCTGGGGCTCGCCTGGTCCTTCCTGATCACTGGCGGAGCGTTCCTGCTGATCGCCGCCGTGCTCGTGCTGCTGGCCGTGGCCAAGTTCAAGAAGATCTCCAAGCCGGAGAAGAGCATCGCCTCGGCGCGCGAGACGGCGGCGGTGCTGGGCACGGTCAAGCCGCACCCGCGTTCTCCGGCCGACACCGGCCAGACGGACGCATCTGTGACACGCTCGTCCGTATGACGGTGCCCGACTCTCCTGCAGCGCCCGCGTCCCCCGGCCCCGACAGGCCCGCCGTGCCGGGTCCCCCGTCGGCCGCTGCGGCCTCCCCCGCCTCGGTCGTCCGTCCCGACGGCCCGTGGACCCATCGGGAGGTCGCGGCGAACGGGGCGCGGTTCCACATCGCCGAGATGGGCGAGGGGCCGCTGGTACTGCTGTTGCACGGCTTCCCGCAGTTCTGGTGGACCTGGCGCCACCAGATGCCCGCCCTCGCGGAGGCGGGGTTCCGCGCGGTCGCCATGGACCTGCGCGGCGTGGGCGGCAGCGACCGTACGCCCCGGGGCTACGATCCGGCGAACCTGGCCCTCGACATCACCGGTGTGATCCGCTCCCTCGGCGAGCCCGACGCCGCGCTCGTCGGCCACGACCTGGGCGGCTACCTGGCGTGGACCGCGGCCGTGATGCGGCCCAAGCTGGTGCGCCGGCTCGCGGTGTCCTCGATGCCGCACCCGCGCCGCTGGCGCTCCGCGATGCTCACCGATGTCCGGCAGAGCGCGGCGGGCTCCTACGTGTGGGGGTTCCAGCGGCCGTGGCTGCCGGAGCGTCAGCTGATCGCGGACGACGCCGCCCTGGTCGGCCGGCTGGTACGGGACTGGTCAGGGCCGCGGCTGCCGGACGACGCGACGGTCGAGGTCTACCGGCGGGCCATGTCGATCCCCTCGACGGCGCACTGCTCGATCGAGCCGTACCGCTGGATGGTGCGGTCGATGGCCCGCCCGGACGGCGTCCAGTTCAACCGCCGGATGAAGCGGCCGGTGCGGGTGCCCACCCTGCACCTGCACGGATCCCTCGATCCGGTGATGCGCACCCGCAGCGCGGCGGGCTCCGGGGAGTACGTGGAGGCACCGTACCGCTGGCGGCTCTTCGACGGGCTGGGCCACTTCCCGCACGAGGAGGATCCGGCGGCGTTCTCGTCGGAGCTGGTGAGCTGGCTGAAAGACCCGGAACCCGACCGTTAGACGGCGCCCGGCCCGGCCCGGGGTCCGGGGGTTGTCCCCCGGGAATGACAGCCCGCACGAGGAGGATCCGGCGGCGTCCTCGTCGGAGCTCGTCAGCTGGCTGAAAGACCCGGAACCCGACCGTTAGACGGCGCCCGGCCCGGCCCGGGGGTCCGGGGGCTGTCCCCCGGGAATGACAGCCCGCACGAGGAGGATCCGGCGGCGTCCTCGTCGGAGCTCGTCAGCTGACTGAAAGACCCGGAACCCGACCGTTAGTGAGCTGGCTCAAGTACCCCGGGCCCGGCCGTTGGAGGACCGAGGGCCCGGCCCGGGTCCGGCGGCCACTTGCCCGGCGCATAGGCCAATTGCCGGACCCGCAGGCGATTACGGACCTCCGGGCCCGGGCAGAGCATTCGGTATGGGCTGGACGCACGACTACCGTGACGTGACGCAGGAGCGCAGCACCAAGGGCGATGCCGCGCTGGCTGTGACGGAAGCACCCGAGAGGGGCGGTCATCGGCCGGAGGCCGGGCACGATCCCCGCATCGGCATCCCCCGCATCATCCACCGCCGCGCCCGCTGGGTCTCGGCGCGGCTGCGCCATCCGCGCAGCCGCTGAGCGCGCAGCCGTCGTACGGGCCACGGTTCCGGGCGGAGCCCGCACCGCCGGGGCGATCGCAGGGCCCCGGACGCAGTCCGAGCCGCGTCAGAGGGCGCAGCCCTGCGTGTCCGCCCTGCCCGTCGCCGTACGGCCGTTCACCGCGTCCTCGCGCACCTCGTCCGCGGTGAGGGCGTAGCCGGTGTCGGCGTCGTCGAGGGACTTGGCGAAGACCACTCCGTAGACCTTGCCCTCCGGAGTGAGCAGCGGGCCGCCGGAGTTGCCCTGTCGGACGGTGGCGTAGAGCGAGTAGACGTCGCGGCGGACGTTGCCGCGGTGGTAGATGTCCGGACCGTTGGCCTGGACTCGGCTGCGGATGCGGGCCGAGCGCACGTCGTAGGCGCCGTTCTCGGGGAAGCCGGCCACGATGGCGCTCTTGCCGCTCTCCGCGTCGGAGCCGGCGAAGTGCAGGACGGGCGCGTCGAGTGACGGTACGTCGAGGACCGCGATGTCGCGCTTCCAGTCGTAGAGCACGACGCGCGCCTCGTGCAGCTTGCCCTGGCCGCCGATCTGCACGGTGGGCTCGTCCACGCCGCCGACGACATGGGCGTTGGTCATCACCCGGCCCGGTGCGAAGACGAAGCCGCTGCCCTCCAGGACCTTGCCGCAGCCGGGGGCGTTGCCGACGACCTTGACGATGCTGCGCTGGGCCTCGGCGGCGACGGGGCTGCCCGCGAGCGCCGGGTCGGGGGCGGGCACCGAGGTGATGGGCTCGGTGGAGAACGGCGCGAAGACCTGCGGGAAGCCGTTCTGCGCGAGGACGGTGCTGAAGTCCGCGAACCAGGTGTTGGCCTGCTGCGGGACGACGCGCGCGACGCCGAGCAGCACCTTGGAGCTGCGGACCTCCTTGCCCAGCGTGGGCAGGGACGTCCCGGCGAGGGCGGAGCCGATCAGCCAGGCGACCAGCAGCATGGCGACGACGTTGACGAGCGCACCGCCCGTGGCGTCCAGGGCCCGGGCCGGGGACCAGGTGATGTGGCGGCGCAGCTTGTTGCCGAGGTGGGTGGTGGCGGCCTGGCCCACGGAGGCGCAGACGATGACGATGGCCACGGCCGCGATGGCCGCGACGCCGCCCGGAGGGGAACCGCCGGTGGCGCTGTCCCAGATCACGGGCAGGGCGTAGACCGCGGCCAGCCCGCCGCCGAGGAAACCGATCACCGAGAGCACGCCGACGACGAACCCCTGGCGGTAGCCGACGACCGCGAACCACACGGCGGCGATCAGCAGCACGATGTCCAGCACGTTCACCGAAGAATGCCTCGCTCGGAGATGGTCGGCCGGGTCGCCGGCTGTGGGGGGTGGGGTGGCGCGGAGGCCACCGTCTCATGCCCGTCAGCCACGCCAGTCCACCGGTACCTGCCGCTCGCGGTCCCAGGGGCGCTCCCAGCCCGCGTAGTGCAGCAGCCGGTCGATCACGCCTGCGGTGAAGCCCCAGACGACGGCGTTGCCGACGCTGAAGACCGGGCCCTGGTGGCCGCTGGGGTGGACGGCCGTCGCCCGGTTGCGCGGGTCGGTCAGCTCGGCGACCGGGACGGTGAAGACCCGGGCCGTCTCCCGCGGATCGACCGGCCCGATCGCGCTGGGCTCGCGCCACCAGCCGAGGACCGGCGTGACGACGAAGTCGCTGACGGGGATGTAGAGCCGGGGCAGCACGCCGAAGACCTGGACCCCGGAGGGGTCGAGGCCGGTCTCCTCCTCCGCCTCGCGCAGCGCGGCCCGCACCGGCCCGCCGTCGGCCGGGTCGCCGTCCTCCGGGTCGAGGGCGCCGCCGGGGAAGGAGGGCTGGCCGGCGTGCGAGCGCAGGGTCCCGGCGCGCTCCAGGAGCAGCAGCTCCGGGCCCCGTTCGCCCTCGCCGAAGAGCACCAGCACGGCGGACTGCCGACCGCCCTCCTGCGGCGGCAGGAAGCGGCTGAGCTGCTGCGGCCGGATCGTTTCGGAGACCTGCACGAGGGGATCCAGCCATTCCGGGAGCCCCTCGGTGCTCACCTCGGCTCCTCCGGTCCGGCCGACCCCTCCGCCGCAGGCGCTCGTCATGCGTTTCGCCATGTCACTCGGCTCCCAGCGGGGGTGCGGGCGGGCCGGGGAAGCCCGGCGGGGGCTTGAGCCGCTGGCCCGGGCCGCCGCCCATCTCGTACTTGAGCAGCTTTCTGGCCTTCTCCGGGTCCGTCTCGCCCTCTCCGTACGCCGGGCAGAGCGGGGCGATCGGACAGGCGCCGCAGGCGGGCTTCCGGGCGTGGCACACGCGCCGGCCGTGGAAGATGACCCGGTGCGAGAGCATCGTCCACTCGCTCTTCGGGAAGAGGGCGCCGACCTCCGCCTCGACCTTGTCGGGGTCCTCCTGCTCCGTCCACTTCCAGCGCCGGACGAGCCGTCCGAAGTGCGTGTCCACGGTGATGCCCGGGACGCCGAAGGCGTTACCCAGCACCACGTTGGCGGTCTTGCGGCCGACGCCGGGGAGGGTCACCAGATCCTCCAGGCGGCCCGGCACCTCGCCGCCGAAGCGGTCGCGCAGGGCGGTGGAGAGCCCTATGAGGGACTTGGTCTTGGCGCGGAAGAAGCCCGTCGGCCGGATCAGCTGTTCCAGCGTCTCGGGGTCGGCGGCCGCCATGTCCTCCGGCGTGGGGTAGGCGGCGAAGAGCGCGGGGGTGGTCTGGTTGACGCGGAGGTCGGTGGTCTGGGCGGAGAGGACCGTGGCGACCAGGAGCTGGAAGGGGTTCTCGAAGTCCAGCTCGGGATGGGCGTACGGATAGACCTCGGCGAGCTCGCGGTTGATCCGGCGGGCGCGGCGGACCAGCGCCGTCCGCGACTCGGGCCCGGCAGCGGGCTTCCGTTTGCCCCCTGTCACGCCTTTCGCCGCCTTCGCCGGGGCGCGTTCGCCCACAGCAGAATTACCGGCCGTGGTCACCCTCCCGGCCCCCTTGCCCTGTGCTCTCACCGGCGTATTGGACACCCGGCCAGACTAAAGCCCAGCACCGACATCCGCCCCGGCCGCAGGAAAACCACAGCCCAATCGGACCCCTGCCGTAGGGCTTCGTGCGACGATGCGCCACACTTGTGTTTGATCACACAGTTTTACCGACGGGCATCATGGGGACCACGGTCCCCTGTGCATGTCGACAAGGAGAGAACTCGTGGACGACGTTCTGCGGCGCGCCCCGCTGTTCGCGGCGCTCGATGACGAGCAGGCCGCTGAGCTGCGCGCCTCCATGGGCGAGGTCACCCTCGCGAGGGGCGACGCCCTGTTCCACGAAGGCGACCCCGGCGACCGGCTCTATGTGGTGACCGAGGGCAAGGTGAAGCTCCACCGCACCTCCCCCGACGGCCGCGAGAACATGCTGGCGGTCCTGGGCCCCGGCGAGCTCATCGGCGAGCTGTCCCTCTTCGACCCGGGTCCGCGCACCGCCACCGCCACCGCGCTGACCGAGGTCAAGCTGCTCGGCCTGGGCCACGGCGACCTGCAGCCCTGGCTCAACGCCCGCCCCGAGGTGGCCACCGCCCTGCTGCGCGCCGTCGCCCGCCGCCTGCGCCGCACCAACGACTCGATGTCGGACCTCGTCTTCTCCGACGTCCCCGGCCGCGTCGCCAAGGCCCTGCTCGACCTGTCGCGCCGCTTCGGCGTGCAGTCCGAGGAGGGCATCCACGTGGTGCACGACCTCACCCAGGAGGAGCTCGCGCAGCTCGTCGGCGCCTCCCGGGAGACCGTCAACAAGGCCCTCGCGGACTTCGCGGGCCGCGGCTGGCTCCGTCTGGAGGCCCGTGCCGTGATCCTGCTGGACGTGGAGCGGCTCGCCAAGCGCTCGCGCTGACCCGGCGCCGGCCGGACACAGACGCACCGGGCCCCGCCCCGCACGCCGCGGCGTGCGAGGCGGGGCCCGGTCATGCCGTCATTCGCCGATCAGGCCGTGCTCGTCCAGGTAGTCCAGCTGCGCCCGCACCGACAGCTCGGCCGCGGGCCACAGCGCGCGGTCGACGTCCGCGTACACGTGCGCCACGACCTCGGCGGCCGTGCAGTGGCCGTTCTCGACGGCCGTCTCGACCTGGGCCAGGCGCTTGGCCCGGTGGACCAGGTAGTACTCGACGACACCCTGGGCGTCGTCCAGCACCGGGCCGTGGCCGGGCAGCACGGTGGTCACGTGCTCGTCGACCGCGAGCGAGCGCAGCCTGCGCAGCGAGTCGAGGTAGTCGCCCAGCCGCCCGTCGGGGTGCGCGACGATCGTGGTGCCGCGGCCGAGCACCGTGTCGCCCGTGAAGACCGCCCCGTCGGCGGGCAGATGGAAGCACAGCGAGTCCGCCGTGTGCCCCGGTGTGGACAGCACGTGCAGCTCCAGGCCACCGGTCGTGACGACGTCGCCGATGCCGAGCCCCTCACCGCCCAGCCGCAGCGCGGGGTCCAGCGCCCGGACGGCCGTCCCCGTCAGTTCGGCGAACCGTGCGGCGCCGCCCGAGTGGTCGGCGTGGCCATGGGTGAGCAGGGTCAGGGCGATGCGCTTGCCCGCCGACTCGGCGGTGGAGACGACCGTTTGGAGGTGCGTCTCGTCCAGCGGGCCCGGGTCGATGACGACGGCGAGGTCGGAGCCGGGTTCGGAGACGATCCAGGTGTTGGTGCCGTCGAGCGTCATGACGGACGGGTTGGGCGCGAGCACGCAGACCGCGCGCTCGGTCGCGGGGCCGCCGACGGCCCCCGGGCGCGGCCGTCCGGGAAGGTCGGTTGCGTACGTCATGCGTCGGCTCCTGAGGGTCCGGGAGGGGGTCCCCCGGCGGCGCGGTCGGGGGTCTGCTCGATGTGCCGGGTGAACTCGTCGTGCCCCGGCCAGCTCAGCACGATCTCGCCTCCGTGCTCGGCCGTGAGGCGCACTCGGGCGAGCACGGGGGCGAGATCCCGCCCGGGTGCCGCCGCCAGGACCTCCGGGACGCTCGCGTAGGGCTGCAGGGCGCGCAGGGTGGAAATGGTCGGCGGCATCATCAGCAGTTCGCCGCGGTCGTAGCCGGCGGCGGCGTCGGCGGGGGTGGTCCACACCGTGCGGTCGGCCTCCGTGGAGGCGTTACGGGTGCGCTGGCCCTCGGGGAGCGCGGCCACGAAGAACCAGGTGTCGTAGCGGCGGGGCTCGAACTCCGGCGTGATCCAGCGCGCCCAGGCGCCGAGGAGGTCGCTGCGGAGCAGCAGACCGCGCCGCTCGAGGAAGTCGGCGAACGACAGCTCCCGGCTGACGAGCGCGGCCCGGTCGGCCTCCCAGTCCTCGCCCGTGGTGTCCGCGACGACCGACTCCGGTGCGGGGCCGGCCAGCAGGACGCCCGCCTCCTCGAACGTCTCGCGGACCGCGGCGCAGACGATGGCCTGGGCCTCGGCAGGTCCGGTGCCCAGCCGCCGCGCCCAGTCGGCCGGCGACGGGCCCGCCCAGGGGACGTCCCGCTCGTCGCGCGGGTCCACGGAGCCGCCCGGATACGCGTACGCGCCTCCGGCGAAAGCCATGGAGGCGCGTCTGCGCAGCATGTGGACGACCGGGCGGCCGTCCGCTCCGGCGCGCAGCAGCAGGACGGTCGCAGCGCGGCGCGGCGCCGCGGGACGGAGCGCACCGCGCGCGAGCGCTCTGATCCGGTCCGGCCACTCCGGCGGGTACCACTGGCCGTTCGAAGTCGACATGGCCGGATGCTATGCGCTCACGCTCGGATGTTCGAGAGGACAGGGCCTCGCGGTGAACGGCAGGACCGTCAGTCCTGCACCTCCACCACGATCTCGACCTCGACCGGCGCATCCAGCGGGAGGACGGCCACGCCCACGGCCGAGCGCGCGTGCACGCCCTTCTCGCCCAGGACCTCGCCCAGCAGCTCGCTCGCGCCGTTCAGCACGCCCGGCTGGCCGGTGAAGTCCGGCGCGGAGGCGACGAAGCCGACGACCTTGACCACCCGGACGAGCTTGTCCAGGTCGCCGATGACGGACTTCACGGCTGCCAGGGCGTTCAGCGCGCAGACGCCCGCGAGCTCCTTGGCCTGCTCGGGGCTCACCTCGGCGCCGACCTTGCCGGTCACCGGGATCGAGCCCTTGACCATGGGCAGCTGGCCGGCGGTGTAGACATACGCACCCGACCGCACGGCCGGCTGGTAGGCCGCGAGCGGCGGCACGACGTCCGGAAGCGTCAGACCGAGCTCGGCGAGCCTGTCCTCGACGGCGCTCATGTCCTCGGCCGCTTCAGGTAGGCCACCAGCTGCTCGGGGTTGTTCGGCCCGGGCACGACCTGGACGAGCTCCCAGCCGTCCTCGCCCCAGGTGTCCAGAATCTGCTTGGTCGCGTGCACCAGCAGCGGCACAGTCGCGTATTCCCACTTGGTCATGCGCCCGACTGTAATGCCTGCCACCGACAGCCTCGTGCGTAGCCCGCGCGGCACTTGGTTAGGCTCCGATCCATGACCAGGCTCCATGTCGTCAGCGGCAAGGGCGGTACCGGCAAGACCACGGTCGCCGCAGCCCTCGCGCTTGCCCTCGCCGCCGAGGGAAAACGCACACTGCTGGTCGAAGTCGAAGGCCGGCAGGGGATCGCGCAGCTCTTCGAGACGGAGGCACTGCCCTATGAGGAGCGGAAGATCGCCGTGGCACCGGGCGGCGGCGAGGTGTACGCGCTCGCCATCGACGCCGAACGGGCCCTGCTCGACTACCTCCAGATGTTCTACAAACTCGGCAGCGCCGGGCGGGCGCTGAAGAAACTCGGCGCGATCGACTTCGCCACGACGATCGCACCCGGCCTGCGGGACGTCCTGCTGACCGGCAAGGCGTGCGAGGCGGTCCGCAGGAAGGACCGTTCCGGCAGCTTCGTCTACGACCACGTCGTGATGGACGCACCGCCCACCGGGCGGGTCACCCGCTTCCTCAACGTGAACGACGAAGTGGCGGGCCTGGCCCGGATCGGGCCGATCCACAATCAGGCGCAGGCCGTCATGCGCGTCCTCAAGTCACCGGAGACGGCTGTGCACTTGGTGACGCTGCTGGAGGAGATGCCGGTCCAGGAGACGGTGGACGGCATAGCCGAGCTGCGTGCGGCGAACCTTCCGGTGGGCGGGGTCGTCGTCAACATGGTCCGGCCGGGCATCCTGGACGAGGCGGCCGTCGAGGCCGCCGCCAACGGCCGCCGGACGGCCGTGGCGGGCGCCCTGGCGCACGCGCTGGAGCGCACGGGCTCCGGCAGTGCGGTGGAGCCCCCGGTCGGTCCGCTGCTGGAACAGGCCCGCGAGCACACCGAGCGGCTCGCGCTGGAGCAGCAGGGCCGCGCGGAGATCGCCAAGCTGGACCTGCCCGCCTACGAACTCGAACTGCTCGGCGACGGCGTGGACCTGGCGGGCCTGTACCGCATGGCACGCGAACTGCGGAAGCAAGGATTCCTGTGAGCGACGCGTGCACGGCCGCCGGGCCGCAGGTGCAGACGATAGCCGCACCTCTGCGCCGTGCAGGCGGAGATGGGGGCACCTCCCAGGCGTCAGCTCTGGGGGAGAACGAAACCAAGGAGGTCCGGTGAGCCTGGACGACACGACGGTGCTCGACATCGACCCCGTCCTGGACAACCCCCGGACCCGCATCGTCGTGTGCTGCGGATCCGGCGGCGTCGGCAAGACCACCACGGCTGCGGCGCTGGGGCTGCGGGCCGCCGAGCGCGGCCGGAAGGCCGTCGTCCTCACCATCGACCCGGCCCGCAGGCTCGCCCAGTCGATGGGCATCGAGGAACTCGACAACGTGCCGCGCCGGGTGCCCGGCATCGACACGTCGGCGGGCGGCGAACTGCACGCCATGATGCTGGACATGAAGCGGACCTTCGACGAGATCGTCGAGGCGCACGCCGATCCGGAGCGCGCCCGGGCGATCCTGGAGAACCCCTTCTACCAGTCCCTGTCGGCCGGTTTCGCCGGCACGCAGGAGTACATGGCCATGGAGAAGCTCGGCCAGCTCCGCTCGCGGGACGAGTGGGACCTGATCGTCGTGGACACCCCGCCCAGCCGCTCGGCGCTGGACTTCCTGGACGCCCCCGGGCGGCTGGGGTCGTTCCTGGACGGCAAGCTGATCAAGGTACTGATGGCGCCGGCGAAGATCGGCGGCCGGGCCGGGATGAAGTTCCTGGGCGTCGGCATGTCGATGATGAGCGGCCCCCTGAACAAACTGATGGGTGCCCAACTCCTGCGTGACGTACAGACCTTCGTCGCCGCGATGGACACCATGTTCGGCGGCTTCCGTACCCGCGCTGATGCCACCTACCGACTGCTCCAGGCGCCCGGCACCGCCTTCCTCGTCGTCGCCGCGCCCGAGCGGGACGCGCTGCGGGAGGCCGCCTACTTCGTCGAGCGGCTGGCCGCGGAGCGCATGCCGCTGGCCGGACTCGTGCTGAACAGGGTGCACGGCAGCGGGGCGGCGGAGCTCTCGGCGGAGCGCGCCCTGGCCGCGGCCGAGGTGCTGGCGGACGCCTCCGGCGAGGACTGCAGTCCCGGGGGAAACGGGCGAACCGGGCGGAGCGCGGCCCCCGTTGGGATCACGCGACCATCGGAATACCCAGAAAATCTTGACGGCTCCGGCATTGTGGATCGTGGCAGCGGGCAAGCTGGCTCACGTACCGCTGACGACCCTGGCACCCTCGCTCCCACCGACACATCCTCTCCCGAGAGCGGCTTCCCCCGGCCCGTGTCACCAGGAGCGCCTTCCGCATCACTGCCCTCACCGGCGCCGGACGCCCCGGCGGGCGCCATGGACGGCTCCGCTGCACGGATCGCCGCCGGGCTGCTGCGGCTGCACGCCGAGCGCATGCAGGTGCTCGCCCGCGAGCGCCGCACGCGGGACCGTTTCACCGCCCTCCACCCGGAGGTGCCGGTGGCGGAAGTGGCCGCACTGCCCGGCGATGTGCACGACCTCGTGGGGCTGCGCTCGATCGGCGAACGGCTGGCCGCACAGCCCGTGGACCACGGCATGACGGAAAGCGTGACGGAGGGAGCCGTCGCGCAGGAAACCGAGGAGGCCGAGGACACCGGGGACGCCGAGGACGGCAGACGGGCCAGCGACGCCACCGGGACCGTGAACGCCACGGTCGGCACGGCCGACGGCGGCGAAGAGGCCGGCACGCCGTAGCAGGTACGCGCGCCGGGCGGGCGCCGTGCTGCTGCAAGACAGCGGGGCGGCTAGCCCACGGCGGCGTACTCGTCGTACTCCTCGTCCCCGAGGGGCAGGATGCCGGCGCCGCGCTCGTACTCCGTGCGGGCCGTCTCCAGGAGCCTGCGCCAGGAGGTGACGGTCGGCCGGCGTCGCAGCAGGGCCCGGCGCTCGCGCTCGGTCATCCCGCCCCACACGCCGAACTCGACGCGGTTGTCCAACGCGTCGGCCAGGCACTCCGTGCGCACCGGGCAGCCGGTGCAGACCGCCTTGGCCCTGTTCTGCGCTGCGCCCTGAACGAATAGTTCATCCGGATCGGTCGTGCGGCAGGCGGCCTGCGCACTCCAGTCGGTTACCCAGCTCATGCTGGCGCCGTCCTCTCCCGAATCGAGGCTCCCCCACGGCGGCAGCGGCATATTCACCGTTGCCAGTTGAGGACGTTACGGAAGGCGGACAGGGGGCAACACCCCCTTCGGGCCCAATCTTGAATGGCCCGAACGGACTATGCGTACGCGGCAGATCACCCAACGGAGTGAGCTGACGACATCAGCGACTTTCCCCTGCATACGAGGGCGTTTCGCCCGCCTCGGAGCGGGCAACCACCGACACAGGCGGCAATACGGACACACCTCATCACCCACAAGAGTGAGGGCGAGGGTGATGCTGGGGCGCATCGCAGTGACTGGCGTGAAACAGCGTAGGCGAACACATGGGCGTCTGTCCGCCGAATGAGAACGTAGGCTTCCCTCCATGGCTATGAAGCGCTCCGGCGGGGGTCGTCCAGTGACCCGGCAGGCCGCGAAGTTCCTCGGTGTCAGCGTCCTTTCAGGAGTCGTGCTGGCAGGTCTGGCCCTTCCGGGCATCGGCGCGTTCGGCCTGGTGGCCAAGGGCTCGATGGAGGGCTTCGACGAGATCCCGGCCGACCTCAAGACACCGCCCCTCAGCCAGCGCACCACCATCCTCGACGCCCAGGGCGGCGAGATCGCGAAGGTCTACTCCCGCGACCGCACGGTGGTCCCGCTGGACCAGATCTCCCCGTACATGCGCAAGGCGATCGTGGCGATCGAGGACTCGCGCTACTACGAGCACGGAGCGATCGACCCCAAGGGCGTGCTCCGCGCGATAAACAGGAACGCCCAGTCGGGCGGCGTCTCGGAGGGTGCGTCCACCCTCACCCAGCAGTACGTCAAGAACGTCTTCGTCGAGGAGGCCGGCGACGACCCCGACAAGGTCGCCGTGGCCACCCAGCAGACCATCGGCCGCAAGATCAAGGAGCTCAAGTACGCGGTCCAGGTGGAGAAGGAGCTCGGCAAGGACCGGATCCTCAACAACTACCTGAACATCACCTTCTTCGGGCAGCAGGCCTACGGCGTCGAGGCCGCCTCCCAGCGCTACTTCAGCAAGCACGCCAAGGACCTCGACCTCGGCGAGTCCGCGCTGTTGGCCGGCCTCGTCCAGTCGCCGAGCCGCTACAACCCCGTCCTCGCTCCCAAGGAGGCCACCAAGCGCCGGAACACCGTGCTCCAGCGCATGGCCGAGCTCAAGGACATCACCCCCGCCCAGGCGGCGGCGGAGCAGGCCAAGCCGATCCATCTGACCGTCAGCAGGCCCAAGAGCGGCTGCATCACGGCGGTCGACGGCGCGGGGTTCTTCTGCGACTACGTCCGCAGCGTCTTCCTCCAGGACCCCGTCTTCGGCAAGACGAAGGAGGCCCGGGCCAAGCGCTGGAACGAGGGCGGCATGACGATCCGCACCACCCTCGATCCGCAGACCCAGAAGTCCGTCCAGAAGTCGATCACCGATCACGTCTACCAGACCGACCCGGTGGCCACCGCCGTCTCGATCGTCCAGCCCGGCACCGGCAAGGTGCTCGGCATGGGCCAGTCGCGGCCGTACGGCTTCGGCGAGAACCAGACGCAGATCAACTTCTCCGCCGACCACGCCATGGGCGGCTCCAGTTACGGCTTCCAGACCGGTTCGACCTTCAAGCCGATCGTCGCGGCGGCCGCCCTGGAGCAGGGCATCTCGCCGTACCAGACGTACCCCTCGCCGTACCGCATGGCGTACCCGGACTCGGTGGAGAAGTGCAAGGGCACCTGGGAGAATTCCGAGGGTGCGATGGTCAGCAACGAGAACCGCAGCGAGTCCGGCCCGTACGGGATGCGGGAGGCGACCGCCAAGTCGGTCAACACCTACTTCATCCAGCTGATCGGTGACGTGGGCATCTGCCCGGTGACCAAGATGGCGGCCAAGATGGGCGTGAAGCCCGCCGATGGCAGCAAGATGGAGCAGGTGCCGTCGATCGCGCTCGGCACCGAGGGCATGTCCCCGCTCACCATGGCCTCCGCCTACGCGACCTTCGCCAACCACGGCACGTACTGCTCTCCCGTCGTCATCGAGTCCGCCACCGGCCCCGACGGCAAGGCCCTCCGGGTGCCCAAGTCGCAGTGCTCGCGGGCGATGTCCGAGCAGACGGCCGACACGGTCAACTCCCTGCTGAAGGGCGTGGTCGAGGACGGCACCGGCAAGGAGGCCGGGCTGGACGGCCGGGACAGCGCGGGCAAGACGGGCACGACGGACGAGCGCCGCGCCGCCTGGTTCGTGGGCTACACCCCGAACATGGCCGGCGCCGTGTGGGTCGGCGGGGCCGGCTCCAAGGGCGTCGACATGGAGAACATCACCATCGGCGGCGTCTACCACGACAAGGTCTACGGCGCGGACACCCCGGGCCCGATCTGGCGGGACGCCATGAACGGCGCGCTGGACGGCCGCGACGCACCGGCCTTCGCCCCCTCCTCCGCCGACGACAGCAGCACGGGCACCGGTACCGGCACGGGCACAGGTGACGACCGGACCGGCGCGGGCCAGGGCACGCACAAGCCGGGGACGGGCAAGCCCGGGACCGAGAAGCCCGGCGGCGGATCCCACAAGCCGGGGCACAACAAGCCAGGCAGCCCGAAGCCCGACCCGCTGCCCGGTCTCTCCCTCCCGCCGGCCGTGACCGGCGGGACCGGCAACGAGCAGCAGCCGGGGCAGCCCGGTCAGCCGGGGCAGCAGGGCCAGCAGCAGGGGCAGCAGCAGTAGGTTCGACCGGATACACGGAAGGGGCGCCCGACCAGTGGTCGGGCGCCCCTTCCTGTTGTTCCGCGCCGCGTACGTGTTCCGCGCTGCAGCCGGGCCTCAGCCCGCGAGCAGCCGCTTGACCGCGGCGGCCACCCGGCCACCCTCGGCGCGGCCCGCCACCTTCGCGTTCGCGAGCTTCATCACGGCGCCCATGGCCTTCGGGCCCTCGGCGCCGCCGGCCTTCGCCTCGGCCACGGCCTCCGCCACGGCCGCGTTGAGCTCCTCGTCCGACAGCTGCTTCGGCAGGTATTCGGCGAGCAGCTCGCCCTCCGCGCGCTCGCGCTCGGCCTGCTCGGCGCGGCCGCCCTTCTCGAAGGCGTCGGCGGCCTCGCGGCGCTTCTTCGCCTCGCGCGTGATCACCTTCAGCACCTCGTCGTCCGAGAGCTCACGGGCCACCTTGCCCGCGGTCTCCTCGTAGCCGATCGCGGAGAGGGTGAGGCGGAGCGTGGAGGAGCGCAGCTCGTCGCGCGCCTTGATGGCGGCAGTGAGGTCGTCCTGAAGCTTGGACTTGAGCGTGGTCATGCCCGCAATCTTCGCATCCCGCACCCCGGTGCGCTCCGCATTAACCTCCGGGCGGCACCCGGGCGGGCCGGAAACGGCGAACTCCCTTGCGCGTACCGGCAGGTGAGCCGGCACCTGTCGCGATCTGCGACGATGGGTTCATGCGTGCGCGATACGGAGTACCCCTGGGCATCACGGCGGTCGGCGCGGCCGGCCTCGCCTATGCCGCCGGTTTCGAAGTCCGTTCCTTCCGGCTGCGGCGGGTCACCGTGCCCGTGCTGCCGCCCGGGATGCGGCCGCTGCGGGTCCTCCAGGTCTCCGACATCCACATGGTCGGGGGCCAGCGCAAGAAGCAGCGCTGGCTGCAGTCCCTCGCCGGGCTGCGCCCCGACTTCGTGATCAACACCGGTGACAACCTCTCCGACCCCGAGGCCGTGCCCGAGACCCTCGACGCCCTGGGCCCGCTGATGCGCTTCCCCGGCGCGTACGTCTTCGGCTCCAACGACTACTACGGGCCCAGGCTGCGCAACCCCGCGCGCTACCTGCTGGAGCGGGCCACCGGGCGGCACGGCCTGAACGGCAACAAGCCGGTCGTCGGCGCGATCCACAACCCGTGGGAGGGCCTGCGCGACGGCTTCGACCGCGCGGGCTGGGTCAACCTCACCAACACCCGCGGCTCGCTCAAGATCGACAGCATGGAGATCGCCCTCACCGGTCTCGACGACCCGCACATCAAGCGCGACCGCTATGCCCGGGTGGCCGGCGGACCGCAGGAGGACGCGGACTTCTCCATGGCCGTCGTCCACGCCCCCTATCTCCGGGTGCTCGACGCCTTCGCGGCCGACCGCTACCCGCTGATCCTCGCCGGGCACACGCACGGCGGCCAGCTCTGCATCCCCTTCTACGGTGCGCTGGTCACCAACTGCGACATCGACGCCGGCCGTGTGAAGGGCCTCTCCACCCACAAGGCCGGCGGCCACCGCTCCTACCTGCACGTCTCGGCAGGCTGCGGGACGAACCGCTACACCCCCGTCCGCTTCGCCTGCCCGCCCGAGGCCACCCTCCTCACCCTCGTCGCCCGCGACTGACCCCGCTCCGGGGCCCCGCCTGCGGGGCCCCGGAAACCGGATTTCGCCTCTGGGCCCGGGTCCGCTAAAGTAGTCCTCGTTGCACCGGGGCCCGGGAAAAACGGGAAACGGCGGAACATCGGGGTGTAGCGCAGCTTGGCAGCGCGCTTCGTTCGGGACGAAGAGGTCGTGGGTTCAAATCCCGCCACCCCGACAGCCATGTCAGGGCCTTGATCGACTCAGTCGATCAAGGCCCTGACTCGTTTTGGGGCCGTAGGGGCCCGTACGGGAAACACCCGGGGCCTCCCGCGGTGAAGTTCTGCCGCCGGCGCGAGGTTTCGTCATGCCGAAGGCGTTGCGCGGGAGAAGTGCCGTCGCGGTCCCGCCCCTCCCCAGCCGCCCAACGGACCCCCGGATTCCGGAAGTTATCCACAGGCTCCGCGGGATGTCGGCCCCTCGGCGCAGAATAGGGGCATGACCGAGAGCAACGTATCCATGCCGGACTGGGAGAAGCGCTTCCGGGCGCCGCGGACGGGGCTGCCCGGGTGG
Source organism: Streptoverticillium reticulum (assembly GCF_047456005.1). Lineage (NCBI taxonomy): Bacteria > Bacillati > Actinomycetota > Actinomycetes > Kitasatosporales > Streptomycetaceae > Streptomyces > Streptoverticillium reticulum. The sequence continues at coordinate 3,942,679 of NZ_CP179755.1, forward strand.
GCGCAGGACGCCCCGGAGCGCTCGCTGTTCGCCTCGAATGCGACGGGCACCTTCGAGCTGTACGCCTGGGACCGTGCCACGGGCGGGCAGCGGCAGGTCACGGACCGGCCGCAGGGCACCACGAGCGGCAGGCTGTCGCCGGACGGCGCCTGGATCTGGTGGTTCTCGGACACCGACGGGGACGAGTTCGGCACCTGGGTGCGCCAGCCCTTCCACGGCGGGGAGGACGAGCCCGCGACGCCCGGCCTCGAGCCCGCCTATCCGGACGGCCTGGCCCTGGGGCGGGACGGGTCGGCGGTCGTCGGCCGGTCCACGGAGCAGGGCGGTTCCAGCATCCACGTGGTGCGCCCGGGCGAGGAGCCCGTGGAGGTCTACCGGCACCGGCAGTCGGCCGGGGTGGGCGCGCTGTCCCACGACGCCTCGTTGATCGCCATCGAGCACACCGAGCACGGCGACGCCATGCACGCGGCGATCCGCGTGGTCCGGGCGGACGGCACGACCGTGGCCGAGCTGGACGACACCCGGGGCGGCACGGTGGAGCTCGGCCTGTCCGCGCTGGGGTTCGCCCCGGCCGACGGCGACTCCCGGCTGCTCGTCGGGCACCAGCGGCGCGGCCGCTGGGAGCCGATGCTGTGGGACGCGCTGACGGGCGAGGAGACGGCCCTGGCCATCGATCTGCCGGGCGATCTGGACGCCGACTGGTTCCCGGACGGCTCCGCCCTGCTGATCGACCACAGCTACCGGGCGCGCAGCGAGCTGTGGCGCTACGAGCTGGCGAGCGGCGAGCTGGCCCGGCTCGACACCCCTCAGGGCACGGTGTCCGGAGCGCTGCCGCGCCCGGACGGGACGGTGGAGTTCCTCTGGTCGTCGGCCGCCGAGCCGCCGGTCGTGCGCTCCACGGCGGGCCACGTCGTACTGAGCCCGCCCCCGGGACTGCACGGGATCGCCGAGGCCCCCGGTTCGGTGCCGGTCGAGGACGTGTGGGTGGAGGGCCCGGGCGGCCCGGTGCACGCCCTGGTGCAGCGGCCCGCGGGCGAGGGCCCGTTCCCGGTCGTCTTCGACATCCACGGCGGCCCGACCTGGCACGACAGCGACGCCTTCGCCGCCCAGCCGGCCGCCTGGGTCGACCACGGCTTCGCGGTCGTGCGCGTCAACTACCGCGGCTCCACGGGCTACGGGCGGGCCTGGACGGACGCGCTCAAGCACCGGGTGGGCCTCATCGAGCTGGAGGACATCGCGGCGGTGCGGGAGTGGGCCGTGGCGTCGGGGCTCGCGGACCCGGCGCGGCTGGTGCTGGCCGGCGGCTCCTGGGGCGGCTATCTGACGCTGCTCGGGCTGGGCACCCAGCCGGACGCCTGGGCGCTGGGCCTGGCGGCGGTCCCCGTCGCCGACTACGTGACCGCCTACCACGACGAGATGGAGGCGCTGAAGGCCCTGGACCGCACCCTGCTGGGCGGCACCCCGGAGGAGGTGCCCGAGCGCTTCGCCGCCTCGTCGCCGCTCACCTACGTCGACCGGGTGCAGGCGCCGGTCTACATCTCCGCGGGCGCCAACGACCCCCGGTGCCCTATACGCCAGATCGAGAACTACGTGGAGCGGCTCGCGGAGCGCGGCCACCCGCACGAGGTGTACCGCTACGACGCGGGCCACGGCTCGCTGGTGGTGGAGGAGCGGATCAAGCAGCTCCGGCTGGAGATCGCGTTTGCCGAGCGTCATCTGGGCCGTCCGGACGGCCGTCCGGCCCCTCGGGTGTGATGCCGAGCTCCGCGTCCCGCAGGGCCTCGACCTCGCGGCGGAACAGCCGGAACCACATGAAGACGACGAAGCCCGCGAAGACGAACCACTCGCCGGTGTAGCCGAGGTTCTGGAACGCCTTGAGGTCCAGGCCGCTGTTGGGGGCGGCGGCCGGGGGCACCGGGACCATGGCCCCCGTCGCGGTGGGCGTGGTGATCCACGCGTCGTACACCTGGTACGGCACGAGGTTCACCAGCGAGGCCGCGCTGATCACGCCGAGCTGCCCGGACGGCAGCCCGCCGGAGGCGTTCACGCCCTTGGAGGTCGGGCTCTCCGACGCCTGGAGCGCACCGGTGACGGTGACGTCGCCGGACGGCGGGGCGGGCACCTTGGCGGCGTCGGCCGGGGAGTTCGCGTCGCCGGGCAGCCAGCCGCGCACGACGGGCAGCGCCTTGCCGCCGTCCGTCCGCAGCAGGGTCAGCACGTAGAAGCCCTGGCGGTCGTCGAGCTGCCGGTCCGGGACGAGCAGCTGGTGCCCGGTGTCGTAGTGCCCGGTGGCCCGGGCCTGGCGGCCCGAGGTCACGGTGCTCACGGGCAGCAGCTCGGCCAGCGGTTCGGCGGCGGCCGTGCGGGCGTCCTCGGCCTGGGTCTGCTGCTCACGGTGCGAGTCGACGCGCGTCTCGAAGCGCCCGAGCTGCCAGGTGCCCATGAAGAGGCACACGGGGATGGCCAGAACGGTGAAGACGTTGATCCCCCACCAGCGGGGAGTCAGCAGGAACCGATACACACCACCACGGTACGGGCCGTGCCCGGCGGGGCGGCACCGGCCCCTGCACCGGCGGCGACTTCAGGCCGTCGGTGCGGCCGTCAGGGCTCCGGTGCGGTAGACCGTCCCGGCGCAGGCGTCGGGGAGCGTGGCGTCGGCGGCCTTGGGTTCCCCGACGTCCGGGGTGTGGCTCAGCACCACTCCGGACGGCCCCTGCGTCGGCGAGGAGACGTCCTGGACCTGTGGCTTCTCCGCGGCCACCGCGGGGGGCGCGGCGCTGGCGGAGCCGGAGTCGCTCGCGGGCGACGGAGGGGTGATGCCGGGCTTGGTGCAGCCGCTCGGCCCGCCGTCGGCGGCCGGCACGAAGGCGAACTTGATCTCGTACGCCTGCCCGGGCTGGAGGATGACCTGGCTGGGCTCGGTGGCCGGGTCGGGCAGCCCGGTCGCGGCATCACCGGCCGTGTGGTTCACGACCGTGATCCGGGAGTTGTCGCTGCCGGCCGCGGAGTGGGCCGCGACCACGCCCTCGCCGGCCACCGAGCAGACGCTGCGGGAGACGTTGACGACGCGGAAGGTGCCGTAGACGCGGCCGTTCCTGTCGGGGGTGCCGACGACGCCGGAGCCCTTGCCGAGCTGGTTGCGGTCGCAGGTGGGCGAGGTGGCGGCGAGGGTGGGCCGGAGGTCGGGGCCGGGGACGCTCGCGGAGCCGGTGGGGCCCGCGGTGCTGCCGTCCTTCCGCTGCGCCTCGTCCTCCTCCTTCCGGTGCCCGTCGCGCCGGCCGGTGTCGGGGCTCGCGCCGGTGTTCGGCGGGCCCGGGGCCGGCACGCCTCTGCCGTGCTCGCCGCCCTCGGTCCCGCCGTGCGGGCGCTGGTGGCTGCTGGCGGCGTTGGCCTGGTGGTCGTCGGTGGTGTCGGCCGTGGTGGCGGCGTGGATGAGGACCGGCAGGGCGGTGGCCCCGAGGACCACTGCGGCCACCGCGCCCGCGACGGCCTGCCTGCGGCGCGTCCGCCGGGCGGGCACGGCACGCTGCAGGTGCTCGAGTGCGCCGTCGGCGGGTTCGATGTCCTCGACGGCGCCCTGCAGGAGCCGCCGGAGGTCCTGTTCGTCGATCTCCCGGTGACCGCCGCTGCCGGGGTCCTGGTGCTCGTCGGGGAAATGCCGGTTCATACAGGGGCCTCCATGGCGACACGGAGGGCCGCGATACCGCGCGAGCCGTACGCCTTGACCGAGCCGAGCGAGAGACCGAGGGTCTCCGCCACCTGGGCCTCGGTCATGTCGGCGAAGTAGCGCAGGACGAGCACCTCGCGCTGGCGGCGCTGCAGTCCACGCATGGCTTTGATCAATTGGTCGCGCTCCAGCTGTTCGTACGCCCCCTCCTCGGCACTGGCCATGTCGGGCATCGGCTTGGACAGCAGCTTCAGTCCGAGGATGCGGCGACGCAGGGCCGAACGGGACAGGTTCACGACAGTCTGCCGCAAATACGCCAGGGTCTTCTCCGGGTCCCGGACGCGGTTGCGCGCGGAGTGCACCCGGATGAAGGCCTCCTGCACCACGTCCTCGCAGGAGGCGGTGTCGTCGAGGAGCAGGGCCGCGAGGCCGAGCAGCGAGCGGTAGTGCGCCCGGTAGGTCTCGGTGAGGTGATCGACTGTGGTGCCCGCTGCCATCGCCTCGTCAGCGTCCCCGCGCTGCGGTGGCACCTGGGGCGGGAGCTGGGCGGGACGGGGGGCCGACCAGGGGGCGATCACCGGTATACCGCCCGGCGAGCCGGCACGCCGGCGCACGGAGGTGCTGCCGCGCCTCGGGGCGGTTGCGATGCTGATGACCTCTGCCACGCCTGTTGGACACGCTTCCCCCCGTCAGGGTTGTACGCGCAGGGGCCCGCGGTCGACGACGCACCGTGTGACGAGGCGTCATATGCCCTCATGCGTACCAGCTCTTCCTCAATGCCCCGGTTTTGCACCGCCAAAGAGGACGGCAGCAAAGACGCTCCCCGGCCCTGCGGCGGTTGCAGCCGGTCGGGGAGCGCATCGTCGAACAGATCGTCCGCCCAGTTCAAGAGGTCTGGACCAACGAGTTGATCACACGACCTTTACACTTCCCGTCGATATTACGGAGCGGTCAGCTCGGCCGCCACGAGTTCCGCGATCTGCACGGCATTGAGCGCCGCGCCCTTGCGCAGATTGTCCCCGCAGAGGAAGAGGTCGAGGACCCGGGGGTCGTCCGGGGAGCGCCGCACCCGGCCCGCCCAGACGGGGTCGGTGCCCACCACGTCCGCGGGCGTCGGGAACTCCCCCTCGGCCGGGCTGTCGCAGACCACCACGCCGGGGGCGTTCGCCAGGATCTCGTGCGCCCGCTCGACCGTCACCTCGCGCTCGAACCGCGCGTGCACGCTCAGCGAATGCCCGGTGATCACCGGCACGCGGACGCAGGTCACGGAGATCCGCAGGTCCGGGCGGCCGAGGATCTTGCGGGACTCCTCGCGCACCCCGGTCTCCGCGGAGGACCAGCCGCCCTCCTCCGGCGAGCCGGCCCACGGCACCACGTTCAGGGCCACCGGCGCCGGGAAGGGCCCCGTCGCGTCCCCGACCGCGCGCCGCACGTCACCGGGGTGCGTGCCCAGCTCCGTACCGGCCACGGCCGCGAGCTGCGCGCGGAGGGCCGCCACGCCGGCCTGCCCGGCCCCCGACACCGCCTGGTACGAGGAGACGACCAGTTCGCTCAGCCCCAGCTCCGCATGGAGCGCGCCCATCGCGGCGATCAGCGGCAGCGTGGTGCAGCCGGGCCCGGCGACGATGCCGCGGGGGCGGACCCGGGCGGCATGCGCGTTGATCTCGGGCACCACCAGCGGCACGTCCGCGTCCATCCGGAACGCGCCCGACGTGTCCACCACGACCGAACCCTTGGCGACGGCGACCGGCACCCACTGCGCCGCGATCTCTTCCGGCACGACGAACACGGCGACGTCGACGCCCTCGAAGGCGTCCTCGCCCAGCGCGCGGACCCCGGTCTCCGTGCCCCGCACGGACAGCGCCCGGCCGGCCGAGCGGGCCGAGGCGATCAGCCGGATCTCGCCCCAGATGTCCGCGCCGCGCGAGAGCAGTTCGAGCAGGACCGCGCCGACGGCGCCGGTCGCGCCGACGACCGCGAGCGCCGGCCTGTGCCCCCTCCCGGAGCCGGTGCCGCCGACGGCACCGGCATCCGGGCGGGCGGCCGTCATCGGCCGGTGCCTCCGTAGACGACGGCCTCGTCGTTCTCGCTGTCCAGGCCGAACGCGGTGTGGACGGCGCACACGGCGTCGTTCACGTCGTCGGCACGGGTGACGACCGAGATCCGGATCTCGGAGGTCGAGATCAGCTCGATGTTCACCCCGGCGTTCGACAGCGCCTCGAAGAAGGTCGCGGTGACCCCCGGGTTCGTCTTCATGCCCGCGCCGACCAGCGAGATCTTCGCGATCTGGTCGTCGTAGCGCAGCGAGTCGAAGCCGACCTTCGCCTTCGTCCGCTCCAGCGCCTCGATGGCCTTGCGGCCCTCGGTCTTGGGCAGGGTGAAGGAGATGTCCGTCAGGCCCGTGGCCGCGGCGGAGACGTTCTGCACCACCATGTCGATGTTGATCTCGGCGTCCGCGATGGCCCGGAAGATCGTCGCGGCCTCGCCCGGCTTGTCCGGAACGCCGACGACCGTGACCTTCGCCTCGGAGGTGTCGTGCGCGACGCCCGAGATGATCGCCTGCTCCATCGGCTGGTCCCCTTGCGGTTCGTTGCTGACCCAGGTGCCCTTGAGGCCCGAGAAGGACGAGCGCACGTGGATCGGGATGTTGTAACGGCGTGCGTATTCGACGCAGCGGTGCAGCAGCACCTTGGAGCCGGAACTGGCCAGCTCCAGCATGTCCTCGAAGGAGATCCAGTCGATCTTGCGGGCCTTCTTCACGACCCGCGGGTCGGCGGTGAAGACCCCGTCGACGTCCGTGTAGATCTCGCAGACCTCAGCGTTCAGCGCGGCCGCGAGGGCCACCGCCGTGGTGTCGGAGCCGCCCCGGCCCAGCGTGGTGATGTCCTTGCTGTGCTGGGACACGCCCTGGAAACCCGCCACGATCGCGATGTTGCCCGCGTCCACGGACTGCTGGATCCGCCCCGGCGTGACATCGATGATCCGCGCTTTGTTGTGGACCGAGTCGGTGATGACTCCGGCCTGGCTCCCGGTGAACGACTGCGCCTCGTGACCGAGGTTTTTGATCGCCATCGCCAGCAGCGCCATGGAGATCCGCTCTCCGGCGGTCAGCAGCATGTCGAACTCGCGCCCGGCAGGAATCGGCGAAACCTGCGCAGCGAGATCGATCAACTCGTCCGTCGTGTCGCCCATCGCGGAAACCACGACGACCACCTGGTGGCCGTTCTTCTTGGCTTCGACGATTCGCTTGGCAACCCGCTTGATGCCCTCGGCATCGGCAACGGAGGAGCCGCCGTACTTCTGCACGACAAGGCTCACGTGCGCTCCTCGCAGCTCTGTGTTTTGCGGTCGCCTGCAGTCTAACGAGCAGCAGGAATCGGCCATGGTGACGCCGCATGATGAGACGCGCGGCCCGCGCGCGCCCGGACGATTTGCGGCCGGCGCGCGCCTGCGCGACAGGGCTTCGAAAAGACCTGTCGACAGAGCTCCGTCAGGACTTCGCCGGCCGCATCCCCAGCGGCCCCGCGATCTCCGCCGCCATGACGCGGCCCGCCTCCTCGGCCAGTTGCTCCTCGGCCACCGCGTCCGTGTCCAGGCCGTCCAGCTCGTCCAGCGGCTGGTCCAGCCGGACGTGCGCCACCAGCGACTGCAGCGCGCGCAGACAAGCCGACGCCGTGGGGCCCCAGTTGGAGAGGTAGGAGAACTGCCACCACCACAGGGCCTCGTTCACCCGGCCGTCACGGTAGTGGGCCATGCCGTGCCGCAGGTCGGTGATGATGTCGGCGAGGTCGTCCGAGATCCGGCTGGCGACCGGGGCGCTGCGCGGCACGTACGGGTCGAAGACCTCGGAGTACACGTCCACCGGGTCCAGCATGGCCGCGAACCGCTCGCGCAGCTCGTCGACGTCCGCCTCCGGGCCGACGTCCGGCTCGTAGCGCTCGTCCGGGAGGAAGTCCTCGTGCGCACCGAGCCGGCCGCCGGTGAGCAGGAGCTGGGAGATCTCCAGGAGCAGGAAGGGGACGGCGCTGTCCGGCTCGTCACCGCGGGAGACCTCGGCGACGGCCACGATAAAGCTCTCGATCGAGTCCGCCACGGAGACCGCGAAGTCGTCCGGAGCGCGCTTGGCATCGTGCAGCGTTGCGTCAGACATCGAGAAGTCTTCTCCCTTCGAAGGCACGCCCCAGCGTGACCTCGTCGGCGTATTCGAGATCTCCGCCCACCGGCAGCCCGCTCGCCAGTCTGGTGACCTTCAGCCCCATGGGCTTCACCATGCGCGCGAGATAGGTGGCTGTGGCCTCGCCCTCGAGATTGGGATCGGTGGCCAGGATCAGCTCGGTGACCGACCCGTCCGCGAGCCGCGCCAGCAGCTCGCGGATGCGCAGGTCGTCCGGGCCCACGCCCTCGATGGGGCTGATCGCGCCGCCGAGCACGTGGTAGCGGCCCCGGAACTCCCGGGTCCGCTCGATCGCGACGACGTCCTTGGACTCCTCCACGACGCAGATGACGGCGGGGTCGCGGCGCGGGTCCTGGCAGACCCGGCACCGCTCCTCCTGCGCCACGTTGCCGCAGACCGCGCAGAACCGGACCTTCGCCTTGACCTCGGTCAGGGCGTGCGCGAGCCGGCGGACGTCGGCCGGCTCGGCCTGGAGGATGTGGAAAGCGATCCGCTGGGCGCTCTTGGGACCGACGCCGGGCAGCCTGCCCAGCTCGTCGATGAGGTCCTGGACCACGCCTTCATACACGGATCGGGCTCTCCTTCTGCGCTTTATGCCGCTATAAGTACGTTACGTCCGGTATGCCGGAAGCTTCCCGTCAGAACGGGAGACCGGGGATCCCACTGCCGCCGCCCAGGCCCTGGGCGAGCGGGCCGAGCTTCTGCTGCTGGAGCTTCTGCGCGGACTCGTTCGCATCGCGCACGGCGGCGACGACCAGGTCCGCGAGGGTCTCCGCGTTCTCCTCCGCGCTGCCGGCCTCCGGGTCCACCGCCCGCGGGTCGATGACCAGGGCCTGGAGCTCGCCGGCCCCGGTGACCGTGGCCTTCACCAGGCCACCGCCCGCCGTGCCCTCGACAGGGGTCCGCGCCAGCTCCTCCTGGGCCGCGGCGAGGTCCTGCTGCATCTTCTGGGCCTGCTGGAGCAGCTGCTGCATATTGGGCTGGCCACCACCGGGGAACATGGTTCGGCTCCTGGCTTGTCGACGACGACTGGTTCGGAGCCGAGCCTACGTGCTCGCCGGGCGGCGCGCCCCATGCCGCCGGAAGTAGTGCGCGGGCCCGGCCGCACTACTCGTTGGCGATCTCCTCGATGACCGTCGCCCCCAGCTCGCGGACGATCAGGTCGTGGCCGCTCAGGGCGGTGTCGACGAGGTCGGGGTCGTCCTCGGCGGGGACGTCCTCCTCGATCGGGACCGGCGGGGGCTCGGGCGCCGCGGACGGGGCGGACGGCGCCTGACGGACCTCCGGCGCGGGGGCGGCGGGGGCCGCGGCCGGGCCGGGAGCGGGTGCGGCCGCGGGCCGGGAGGCCGCCGGGGCGGGGGCCGGGGGCTGGGGGCGCGACGCGGCGGGGGCGCCGCCGCCGAAGCCGCCGCCGGTGTTTCCGTAGCCGCCGAAGCCGCCGCCGGACGCGACGCCCGCGCCTCCGGCACCGCCTCCGCCGGACGGATCGACGACCAGCTCGACCTTCCACTGCACGCCCAGCGCATCGCCGAGCGCCTGGCGCAGCACGTCCTCACTGCCGCTGTTGGCGAAGCTGTCGCGGGCTCCGGCGTTCGAGAAGCCGACCTGGAGCGTGCTGCCGTCGAAGCCGGTGACCTGGGCGTTCTGGCTGAGCAGGATCCAGGTGAAGCGGCGGCGGTTCTTGACCGCGTCGAGGATCTGCGGCCACATCTGCCGCACCTGGCCCGCGTCGCCGCCGGCGCCCGGGGACGCGGGGGCGGCAGGAGCGGCAGAGGCGGGCGGGGCCGCCGGGGTCTGCGGGGGCGCGGCCGCGGACGGCCAGGCGCCGGCGCCCGGCGCGGGGGCGGCGGGCGCGGCGGGGGCGGAGCCGGGGGCTGCTGCGGTGGGCCAGGCACCGGCCGGTGCCGCCGGGGCCGGAGCGGGAGCCGGGGCTGCGGGGGCCTGCGCGGGAGCGGCCGCCGAGGGCCAGGCGCCGGCACCCTGCGCGGGTGCAGGCGCAGTCTGGGGCGCGGGAGCCGGAGGGGCCGCCGGGGCCGGGGCGGGAGGAGTCACCGGAGCAGGAGCCGGGGCGGGGGCAGGGGCAGGCGCGGCCGGGGCGACGGCGGCCCGTGCCGCGGCCGGGCCCGAGAGCCCGGCGGAGGCGGCGGCCTGCGGCTCGTGGCCCTGCGGCCCGGGCACGTACCCCATGGCCGGCCCGCCGCCCGCGAGGGCACCCGCGCCCCGCTCCAGCCGGTCGAGCCGGGCCCGCACCGACTGCTCGTCGTCGAAGGCCGCGGGCAGCAGCACCCGCGCGCAGATCAGCTCCAGCTGCAGCCGGGGGGAGGTGGCGCCGCGCATCTCGGTCAGCCCCTGGTTGACCAGGTCGGCGGCGCGGCTGAGCTCGCCCGCGCCGAAGACCGAGGCCTGGGCCTGCATCCGCTCCACGACGTCCGCGGGGGCGTCGATGAGCCCCTTCTCCGCCGCGTCCGGCACCGCGGCGAGGATCACGAGGTCGCGCAGCCGCTCCAGCAGGTCGGCGACGAAACGCCGCGGGTCGTTGCCGCCCTCGACGACGCGGTCGACGACCTCGAAGGCCGCGGCGCCGTCGCCCGCGGCGAACGCGTCCACGACGGCGTCGAGCAGCGAGCCGTCCGTGTACCCCAGGAGGGACGTCGCCATGGCGTACGTCACACCGTCCTCGGCGGCGCCGGCCAGCAGCTGGTCCATGACGGACATCGAGTCACGCACGGATCCCGCGCCGGCCCGCACGACCAGTGGCAGCACGCCGTCCTCGACGGGGATGGCCTCGCGCCCGCACACCTCGGCCAGGTACTCGCGCAGCGTGCCGGGCGGGACGAGCCGGAACGGATAGTGGTGCGTACGCGACCGGATGGTGCCGATGACCTTCTCGGGCTCGGTCGTCGCGAAGATGAACTTCAGGTGCTCCGGCGGCTCCTCGACCACCTTCAGCAGGGCGTTGAAGCCCGCCGAGGTGACCATGTGCGCCTCGTCGATGATGTAGATCTTGTACCGGCTGGAGGCGGGCCCGAAGAAGGCCTTCTCGCGCAGCTCACGGGCGTCGTCCACACCACCGTGCGAGGCGGCGTCGATCTCGATGACGTCGATCGATCCGCGCCCGTTGCGCGCGAGGTCGATGCAGGACTGGCACTCGCCGCAGGGCGTGGGCGTCGGCCCCTGCTCGCAGTTCAGGCAGCGCGCGAGGATGCGCGCACTCGTCGTCTTGCCGCAGCCGCGCGGGCCGCTGAACAGGTACGCGTGGTTGACCCTGTTGTTCCGCAGGGCCTGCTGCAACGGCGTGGTGACATGCTCCTGCCCGATGACCTCGGCGAAGGACTCGGGACGGTAGCGGCGGTAGAGCGCGAGGGACGACACACCTACGACGATATCGGGCCCCACTGACAAGTGGTCTCCCTCACAGATTCCCGGCCCCCGGCCCCCTCGCCGCACCCCGGAAACACAAGGGCCCCCCACGCACCCGCCAGAGCCCACTTACCCTTGCTGCCTTCCGGCCCTGGGGGAGTTCGGTGAGATAGCGCCACGTGAGGGGCTTGCCTCCACCCTAGCGGATCCCAGGGGGTGCGGAACCACCCCTCGTGCCCGAAGATCGCCCCCTCGGGGAACGGGTTCGCGAGCACTGCTCAGAGTCTTGTATTGTTTGCCGCGGAGGATTCGCCTAGAGGCCTAGGGCGCACGCTTGGAAAGCGTGTTGGGGGCAACCCCTCACGAGTTCGAATCTCGTATCCTCCGCCAGTGCCTCACCGGGCACGAGAAGACCCCGACCGGGAAACCGGCCGGGGTCTTCTGCATTCCGTGGTCTCAGTTTTGGTCTCAGTTGGCCGGGAGCCGCCGCTCACCGGTCGCGGGTGGACGGTCTGCGGCGCCGCGTCTCCCCCGTTGGCCCTATGGCCCTCGTCACCGGCAGTCGCAGCCAGCAGCCGACTTCGCCTCGTGGGCCGTGACCGCCGGGTCGGCGGCTTCTTCGGAGTCCGTGCAGCAGGCGGCGACACTGCAGCAGGTCTCCGGCAGGCCGGATCAGTGACGGTGGGCTTGGCGGCGCGGGAGACCCTGCCCCTGGCACGTCCTCCGGGAGTGCTGACGAACGCAATATTTCGGCTCCCGATATATGCTCACAGGCGTGACGAGACAGAAGCCGTTTTTGACGGAACCGCAGTACTTCATCCTTGCCGCGCTCATGGACGGGCCCTTGCACGGCTACGGCATCATCAAGGCCGCCGAGCAGGCCACCGGCGGCCGGCTCAGGCTCGCTGTCGGCACGCTCTACGGTGCGCTGGAGCGGATGGAGCGGTCCGGGCTGGTGGCCACCGACCGCGAGGAGATCGTGGACGGCCGGGCCCGGCGCTACTACCGGCTCACCCAGGAGGGTGCCGACGCGCTCGGCCGGGAGGCGCTGCGCATGCAGCAGGCGGCGGCCGTCGTCATCGGGCGCTCGCGGGCAGCAGGGGTGGCCGGGGCATGAACCGTCTGCTGCTGGCCGCCTACCCCAGGGCATACCGTGCCCGGCAGGGGGAGGAGCTGCTGGCCACTCTGGCCGAGGCGTACCCCGGCCGCTCCTGGCCCCCGCTGCGGGAGGCTGTCGCGCTGATGCGCGGAGGGGTGCAGGCCCGTGCCCGTGCCACGGTCGAGGACCGGTCCCGGCCGTGGTGGCTGGACGGCCTCCATCTGGCCGCCCTCGTCCTCGCCGCTCTGGCACTGGTGCCGTACCTGCAGGACGTGTGGGACTGGGCACTGCGTATCGACCCCGGCGGCCGTGCCATCAACTTCCATCACGCCGGCTGGTTCCCGTGGGCCCAAGGCTCCGGCACCTTCACGCGGACCCTGCCCTACGGGCTGTTGCCGCTGGTCTGCCTGGTCGCGCTGCTGCGCGGCAAGCCGTGGATCGCGCTGCCGGCCGCGGCGGCGATGATCTACGCCGGTGCGACGGTCGGCAGCTCGACGCTGTTCGGTGACGAGGGCGTGGTGGGCCCGGGCTATTACGGGATGGCCGCCCCGATCCGGGCAACCGACCTGGCGCTGTCGGTGGCCCTGTTCATCGTGAGCGCGGCACTGACGGCCTGCCGTCCCGGCCGGCTGCGCCGCCGCTCGTACAGCTGGCTCGTACCGGTGGTGCTCGCCATGGCCGTCGCCGGAGGCCTGCACATCACCTCGGGCGATCCGTGGTTCCAGCGCGGCCAGCTCGTCCTCGAAGTCGCTGCGCTGATCGCCGCGTGGATGGCGACCACCGCCACGGGCGACTACCGGTGGCTGATCCCCGTCGCCGCGTTCACGATCGTCCGCACGCAGGCGATCGTCGTCCAGCCGGACTGGCTCATGGAGTCCCTGCCGAGTCTGGCCGTCCTCATCGCCCTGATCATGCCCCTCCCGGCCCTGGCGATCGCCGCGCAGCGCCGGCACAGCGGCACACCCCTCGGATAACAGCGGTTCCGCAACCGGACGGCCCCACGCAGTCCAGGGAGGCGCACGGCCGGACCACTGCCCCACGGAAAGAGAAAGCATTGGCTCGGCAAGATCACTCGAACCTGACCGCAATCCGGCCGGACACCCCCGGGCAGGCCCCCGGAGCCATGGCCGGCCGGAGCCCTTCCCGGACGGTACGGCCGTCTTCGATCAGCCGGGCCCCAGCTCTACTGTTCCTCCTTGGGTTCGTCGCGGTCTACCTGATCGCTGTCTGCACCCCGTTCGGGCAAATAGCGGAGAACTCGCTGATCAAGGGATACGTCACTCAGGCGTGGGTCTCCCCGTGGACCGATCCAACGGCTGACTGGGGCCCGCCGCCGTTGATGCACAACTCGGCCATGCCCACCCTGATCGCGGGCACGTCCATCATCGCTGCCGTCGCCCTGGTGCGGAGGTGCTGGTGGGAGGGCTGCGCGGCAACCGGGGTCGTGGTGGCCACGGTCACGGGCACGGAGGCGCTCAGGGCGGTCCTCCCCCGTCCCGATCTGGCCGGTGCTATGGAAAGGCCCACCGAGGTGAGCTTCCCCAGCGGTCACGTGGCCATCGTCGCCGGCCTGGCCCTCGGCGCGATTCTCGTCGCTTCCCCGCGCGTGCGCCCCTGCGTCGCCGCTGCCGGAATGCTGTGGCTCGCCTTCACCGCCGGCGCCGTCCAGGCTCTCTACTGGCACCGGCCCAGCGACGCACTGGGGGCCACTCTCCTGGCCTGCGCCAGCTACACCCTCGCGGCCCGGTTGCTGCCACCCACCGCCGCACCGGGCGTCATACGACGCCCTCGTGCACTGCCGGCCCTCATCCTCGCCCTGTCAGCGGCCGGCGCGCTCGCCGCCAGCGCACGGGAAGACTCCGCCACGCGCCCGCTGGCCTTCGCCACAGCGGCACTCCTGTGCTCGGCCCTGGTCTGGATCGCCGTAATGGACCGCGATCAACAGCACGCAGCGTGACCGGCCAAACGACCCAAGCCCCCCATTAACGCCATCAGCGGCGTGTCACAGACCGTCAGCCCAGCTGGCATCCAAACTCATTGCCCGAACCGTGGCCCCCACTCCCCAACTCCCCCGCTGCCCCAGCCGCCACAGCAGAAGGTCCCGCCCATGTCTGACACCCAGCCCAAGCCGTCGGTGCTGTTCGTGTGCGTCCACAACGCCGGACGCTCCCAGATGGCCGCCGCCTTCCTCACCCACCTCGGCCAGGGCAAGGTCGAGGTCCGCTCAGCCGGCTCCGCCCCCGCCGACACCGTCAACCTGGCCGTGGTCGAAGCGATGGCCGAGGTGGACATCGACATCTCCGCCCAGACCCCGAAGGTGCTGACCACCGAGGCCGTCCAGGCATCCGACGTCGTCATCACCATGGGCTGCGGAGACGCCTGCCCCGTCTTCCCCGGCAAGAAGTACCTGGACTGGAAGCTCGATGACCCCGCCGGCCAGGGAGTTGGTGCAGTCCGGCCGATCCGCGACGAGATCGAACGGCGAATCCGCGGCCTGCTCGCCGAGTTGCTGCCCACGGGCAGCTGAAGACCGGCACGACGGAAGCCCGGGCCTCTCCGAGGATCCGGGCTTCCTGCCTCTGCCTTCAGCTGCCCTGCGAGAGACCGCCGTTGACCGTGTCGGCGGATCCCCACAGCAAACTGCCGATCCTGTCGGCAGTGTCCTGGAGGACCCGGCTCGTCAGGTGCTGGTACCGGCGCCGCATCCGCGCCGACTTACCGGGCTCCCAGCCCATGATCGCGTCGACGACGACGTCCGGAACGCCGAGGATCAGCAAGACGGTTCCCGCCGTGTGACGGGCGTCGTGGAGGCGGCCCTCACGGATCCCGGCCGCCTTCAACAGGTCCTTCCACTTGTGGTGGTCCGTGTTGGGGTTCAGGGGCTCGCCAGTCGGCGAGGTGAAGACGTACCCCTTCTCCACCCACAGGTCCCGCGCGAGCCGTCGCTCGCGGTCCTGCTCCTCCTTGTGCCGCCGCAGCAGCTTCATCAACTCCTCCGGGACGCCGATGGGCCGCTTACCGGCCCGCGACTTGGTCTCCTTGGTCTCGCGCCGGGTGTTGATCTTCTGCGGGCAGTAACCGGGCTTACGCCCGCAGCGGTCGCCGCAGCCGTGCTTATACCTCGGCCGCAGTCGGCCACGGCTGACCCGGATCACTCCGGCCTCCCAGTCGACGTCCGTCCACTGCAGGCCGAGGGCCTCGCCCTGGCGGAGGCCGAGAGCGAGCGCGATGACCCAGCGGGCGGTGTTGCGATGCCGTTCGGCCTCCAGCAGGATCCGCTGCACCTCCTCGACCGAGTAGGGCTCGACCTCTTCCTCTTCGAGGCGGGGCGCCTTGGCGATGGTGGCGGGGTTGATGGTGATGTGACGGCGGCGAACGGCCTCGTTGAGCGCGGTTCGTACGGTCCGGTGTGCCTGGTGGGCGGTGCCTGCCGAACTGCCGTTGTCCTGCATCTTCTTGTAGAAGCGCTCCAGATGCTCAGGCTCCAGCTTGGCCAGGCGGTGAGCCCCGACACCGGGTATGAGGTGGTGGTAGACCGCGACGCGGTAGCCGTCGATGGTGTTCTCGGAGACGTGCAGGGCAGCGATGTTCTCGACCCAGTGGGTGAGCCAGGTCGTCACCGTCCAGGTCTGGCCGGCCTTGCGGACGCTTCCGGCGTCGCGCTGCCGCTCCAGCTCGCGTACAGCCTTGGTGACTTCGGCGCGGGTCTTGCGGCCGATGTGACGACGGTCGGGGGTGCCATCATCCTTGGTGCCGACGGTGACGCGGCCGTGCCAACGGCCGTCCTTGCCAAGGTAGATGGAAGAGGCGCCGTTGGGCTGGCGGGACTTGGTCATGTCCGCCGCCCTCAAGCCGCAGCGGCGAGGTCGGCCGCGCCGAGGCGCCGGGCGAGGAACTCGTTCACCGCCTCGGCGGGTATTCGGCGCAAGCTGCCGATCTTCACGGAGGCGATTTCGCCGGAGGAGACGTACTCGTACATCTTGGTGCGGCCGATGCCGACGCGACGGGCGGCTTCGGCGACGGTGAGCCCGACGAGGGTGGGATCGCCGTGGGAGTCGGCCCGTTCGGCCATCAGCGTGCGGAGGTTCTCCTCCGGGACGCCGAGGAGATGGGCGATCTGGGCAACGGGCAGGTGGTTCTGAGGCAAGGGGCATCCTCGTCCCGGCAGGCCGTGAAGGGGCGGCAACCCCAGGCCATGCCGTATTGATCGTTCAGGGATGGGCGTTGATGTGATGCCTGCCGTTCGGTGTTCGTAGCACCAGGGCAGCAGGTGAAACGGTTACTCGGCGGCGGGCTTGGCAGAAGCGTCGTCGCCGATGAGGCGCCTGTGCGAGTGGGGCACGTCGCGGTGGCGCACGAAGTCGCCACCGGAAGCGCCGGTGACTTCGTAAGCGACCAAGGCCCTGACCATCTCTTCCTGGTCAGGGTGGGCCTTGATGTACTCCTCGATGTCGTCCCTGGCGCGGTCCATGGGCTTACGCGCGGCCCGCCAGTCCTTCCACTTCTCGACATATTCGCCGACGAGCCTGCGCACCTGGGCGTTGGAGACGTGGCCCGGAGGGCCGGTCAGGTCGTCGAGCGGGATGTCGAAGACCTTGGAGAACCCGAGGGCTTCGTCGAGGTTGACCCTCCGGCGGGGCTTACCGCTCTCGATGCGCCAGATCGCGGCCTGGTTCACCGGGTGGCCGACCTCGGCCATGCGCTCGGCCAGCTTCTGCGTGCTCCAGCCGCGGATCTCGCGCTCGAGCTTGATGCGCTCGGCCACATTGCTCTCCGGCAGGGGCCGATCGGGGCCGGCGCGGGCGGCACCTTCTTCGCTGCTCATTGCTCGCGCCTCCTTGCGACATGCCTCCACCGGACCAGCGCGGCCCGGGGTGAACAGCTAACTCCATTTCGGAAACGAATGCAACCCATTCGGGAGCGCATCGGATGGGGTAATGTGGTTTCCCGTCCGGGGCTGAACGGCGTCGGACATGAAGAAACCCCCGGCGCTACGAACACCGGGGGCCGAAGAAGAAAACCTCTGACCGCCCATCCCTGAACGATCCAGACCGGCCTGGCCGGGGTTGCCGCCCCATATGGCCTGCCGGGTGAGGAGTTTCCTTGCCAAAGGGTACGGCCCAGCCGCCGGAGATGCCATCCCGGCAGGCAGCAGGGCCCGTGTCGCCGACCGACATGACCGTTCAACCACCGCATGACGCGGCCGCTGAACAGGCCGTCCTCGGCGCCTGCATGCACGGCCCCGACGTGATCGACGAAATCCGCCCCATGCTGGACGCGGCCGACTTCTACCGGCCGCAGCACGAGACGATCTGGCGAGCGCTGCTGGCTCTTCGGGGCGAGGACAAGCCGACCGACCCGATCACCGTGAGCGATTTCCTCACGCGCCAGGGCGACATCACCCGGGTTGGCGGAGTGGTCTACGTCCACCAGCTCTACGGCACCCCGCCCTCGGCCAGCCACGCCGCCTACTACGCAGACATCGTGCGCCGGACAGCCGCCCTCCGCCGCCTGCGCGAACACGGCATCCGCACCGTCCAGCGCGCCCAGGAACCGGGAGCCGACCCCGACGAGATTCGCTCGGAGATCGAGACAGATCTCGGCGCCGAGCGGGAGCGGGCGCTCGCCTCCGGCAGCGGGCGCCTCTCCCGCTACCTCGTCGACGGCTGGCGGTTCGTGACCGAGACCGGCGCGGACAAAGAGCCGCTGTGGGGCACGCGGGAGAAGACCGCGTGGGCGTCCGGCGAGAGCCTGATGATCGTCGGAGCCCCGGGCGTCGGCAAGACCACCCTGGCCCACCAGGTCGTCCTCGCCCGCATCGGCCTCCAAGGCACCGTGCTCGACATGCCGGTCGCACCCAGCAAGCGGGTGCTCTATCTGGCCATGGACCGTCCGCAGCAGATCGCCAAAGCCATGGCTCGCCGCATCGGCCAGCACGACGAGGCGATCCTGCGTGACCGGCTCGCCGTGTGGCAGGGCCCCCTGCCCGCAAGCCTCGACAGGGAGCCCGACCTCCTCGCCGACCTGGCCGCCGCCCACCAGGCCGACACGATCGTGATCGACAGCCTGAAGGACGCGGTGAGCACCCTCGTCGACGACGCCCTCGCCGTCGCCTTCAACAACGCCCGCCAGCGCGCCATCCGCAATGGCGTCGAGGTCATGGAGCTGCACCACCAGCGCAAGTCCCAGGAAGGGACCGCGAGGGACACACGGCCTTCCCTCGACCGCGTCTACGGCTCCACGTGGATCACCTCCGGCGCGGGCAGCGTCCTGTTCATCTCCGGCGAGGCGGGCGACCCCGCCGTCACCCTCCACCACCTCAAGACGCCCACCGGCGAGATCGGCCCGCTGCAGCTCATCCACGACCACGCACACGGCACCACCACTCTCGACCCCGCTCTGGATCCGATCACCATCCTGCGCGCCGCCCCCGGCGGCCTCAGCGTCCGTGATCTCGCCACCGCCCAGACCGGCGAGAGCAACCCGGGCCGAGCCGCCGTCGAGAAAGCACGCCGAGCCCTGGACAGCCTGGCCAAGGCGGGACTGGCCACCAAGGCGGACGGACTCGCGGGCGGCAGCGGCGGCGGACAGCAAGCCCGCTATTACGCGTCCGCACGCCACATCGCCGCCGTCTGCTGACCTCACCGCGCGAGCGGGCTGACCGTTCACGGGACCGTACACACGCCCCTCACGGAGCCACGGCCCGAAAACCGTTCACACCAATCACGCTCGCGACAAAACCGCAGGTCAGACGATCACGCGACCGTACACGGCGTACACGCGCCGAGCGTTCACGCGCGAGCCCCCCCTTTAGAAGGGGGCTCGCGTGTACGCCCCCTCCGTGAACGCCCCCACCGACACCCCACGAACGCCCCGAACCGGGACCGGAGCACCACCACGTGACCACGCTCGCCCTCAGCACTACCGCCTCCCCCAGCCACCAGGTGACCGGCTGGGACCGCGCCGCCATCACGGCCCTCGGCGGCGCCGGATGCGCCCTCTCGTACGACGCCCTCCAGCAGATGGCCACCGCCATCCACGTCCGCGGCCTCCTGACCTACCTCTTCCCACTCGTGATCGACGGGTTCATCGCCTACGGCGTCCGCGCCCTGCTCGTCCTCCGGACCGCATCCTTCGGCGCCCGCCTCTACGTGTGGACGCTCTTCGGCACCGCGACCGCCGCCAGCATCTGGGCCAACGCCCTGCACGCCATACGCCTCAACCAGCAGGCCCCGGCAGAGGGCCTGCACCTCGGCGACACCACGGTGGGCGTCCTCTCCACCCTCGCCCCACTCGCCCTGGCGGGCGCCGTGCACCTGCACATCCTCGTCGCGCGCCACACCTCACCCGCCCCCGAAGCGAAGACCGACGACGGTCCCGAACCGGTTCGGGCGCTTCACTGCCCGGCCGCCGGGGACGGGGACCAGGACGAACCAGGGAGCGACGACGGGGCGCCCGGCCGCCGCATCGGCCGACCGCCCACGGCCGACCTCGACGAGCTGGTCGAACTGGCACGGCCGCTCTTCGCGACGGACGAAACCCCCACCCGTGACACCGTCCGCCGGACCATCCGGGCAGCCGGTCACCGCATCAGCCAGGACCGGCTCACCCAGATCATGAACGCCCTGCGCCGGTCATCAGCAGAACCGACCGGAACGGTCCCCAGCGCCTGACCGGAAGTCTTCGCAGGTCAACGCCCTACCGGGCCGCATTCGGTCCGCCAGAGGCGGGGACCGGTCCCCACCTCCGGACAATTTCAGGGGGCGACTCGGGGGGCGACTCCCCTAAGGTCCGCGCCATCCAGGGGACCGGGGCCCCGCGCGGGCAAAAGGGGACCGTCCCCGAAACGGACGTCGACGCGACCCCGATCCCCGCCAGCACCCGGATGACCGCTGGGTCGGGGACCGCCGACCGCATCAGGTGTGCCACCGCCTCAGCCCGAAGAGCAGCAAGTTATCGGCGAAGACACTCTTCGCCGGGTGGCCTGAGGGCGAGCAAGTTGGGGCGGAAGCGGAGCTTCCGCCAAGCACGGACGTGGCCGAGCAAGTTATTGCAAGAGCATTGCTCCCGCAGCCCGGCCAAGGCCGAGCAAGTTGGAGCTTTGGATACTCCCCCGCCGGGGGAGTATCCAAAGCTGCCTCCGCCCCGGGGGTGGCGGAGGCGGGCCGGCGCAAGGGGCGCCGGCCCAAGCTGGGTCAGCGGATGGCTGCCGCCACCCGTCGCCGCAGCCGTTCGTCAGCGAGGGCTTCCGCGTCGCGCCAGGCCGCGTCGTCGACCTCCTCCGCCTGGAGCTGGTGGACCGTGGCCGTGGTCCGGAAGAAGAACCGGAAGTCGATGTGCTGGTGGGCGGGCTCACCCTTGGCGTCGTTTGCTGGGATGGAGTGCACGTCGATGTGTACGGGCCGGTCCTCTGCGGCGGAGACGGCTTCGACGGGGATACCGGTCTCCTCGGTCAGCTCGCGCAGGGCCGCCTCGAGGAGGGTGTCGTCTTGGGCTTCGAGGTGACCGCCGGGCAGCAGCCAGTTGTCGAGGGCGAGGTGGTGGATGTGCAGGATGCGGCCGTCCGGGCGGGCGAGGATGGCACCGGCGGTGGCGTGGCCGCGGAATTCCTTGCGGCTGGCTAGATCGGCCCCGTCATCCAGGAGATCGAGGATGGGGGCGAAGGCGAGCTTCTCCTCGGGGTGCTCGTCGAGGTAGCCGTGGAGGGTGGTGCGGATGTGGTCTGCCGTGATGGCCAAGTCGATCACCTGTTGAAGTAGGAGAGCCAGGTCGCCGCGATCGCCGCTCGGTCGTCCGCGCTGACTTCGTGGAGGCCG
This sequence comes from Streptoverticillium reticulum, assembly GCF_047456005.1. Taxonomy (NCBI): domain Bacteria; kingdom Bacillati; phylum Actinomycetota; class Actinomycetes; order Kitasatosporales; family Streptomycetaceae; genus Streptomyces; species Streptoverticillium reticulum. The sequence continues at coordinate 3,963,795 of NZ_CP179755.1, forward strand.
GGGGCCAGGTCGGCGCGGGTGAGCATCCTGATCGCGGCCAGGATCTCGGCCTGGACCAGGAAGATGAAGGGGCCGACGCTCGCGCCGTGCAGGAAGTTGACGGCGTTTCCGCCGTTGGCGAGGTAGAAGTAGTGGCCGGTGGTCTGGTAGCGGGTGACGTGCTCGCCGACCATGGTGCGGGTGTAGACGTCCGGCAGGGCGTCCAGCTCCAGCTCGTCCTCCCGCGAGGTGACGGTGGCGACGTAGGCGCCGTTGCGCAGGTGGGGGAAGTCCTCGCCCTTGAGAGAGCGGGCGCCGGTCGCGCAGAGCACTAGGCCGGCTGAGGCCAGGGTGGCTTCGCGGTCGCGGGCGACAGTGAAGCCCTGGGAGAGGGCCTGGGTGCGGCGGACAGGGTCGATGTCGCAGACGGTGACCTGGACCCCTTTGGCGTGCAGGAGCCGGGCGATAGAGGAGCCGAGTTTACCGAAGCCGATGACCAGGGCCGGGCGGCTGTGGAGGATGTCGCCGCGGTCGCGCATGACGGCTTCGGTGGAGAAGACGACGGACTGGCCGACGAGGAAGTCCTCGGGGGCCTTCAGCGGCGAGCGGGCGACGGAGACGACCGGGCAGGGCATTTTGTCGAGCTCGGTGTAGCGGCGGTGGCCGTTCTCGGTGTCCTCGATGACGCCGAGGATCTGTCCGGTGAAGCGGCTGTGCAGGTCGGCGAGGGCGGGGGCGAAGTAGCCGCCGACGTCCAGCAGCACGACCGGCTCACCGGCCGCGCGGGATTCGAGGTAGCCCAGCGCGGTGTCGGGGTCGGTGAACAGCTCGCGGGAGAGGACATCGCAGGGGGTGTTCTGTTCGACCTCGCGCTGGGCGGCGGGATGAATGGACTTGGGCTTGGGCAGCACCGCCCGCAGCCGGGTCATCGCGGCGACCGCGCGGACGAAGCCGGGCCGCTCGGCCAGCAGGTGGGTGATCAGGAAGGCCGTGGCCTGCTCGGCGGGGGCGAACCGGGTGGCGATCTTGGAGAAGTAGGCGTCCAGCCGGGCGCGCTCGAAGGGTTCCATGGCAGTTCCCTCTCGGTTGAGTGTGGGGTCGTGCATGGGCGGCTGGCGGGTCACGGGGTGCAGGCCAGTCCGAAGAGAAGCCGGTCGGCCGCGCGGGCGGCATCGAGGTAGCTGTCGAGGCGGCCAGCAGCCGTGGACTGCGGCAGCGGGTCCAAGCCGAGGATGAGAACGGCCTGGCCCTGGCGGCTGATCAGGTCGGTCCAGCCGCGATGGGTCGGCAGGCGAAGGCCGTAGCGGGAGCCGCCAAACTTCAGCAGAACCCGGCCACCGATGACGCGCAGGCACCCGTCGAGCCGTGCGATGACGTCGTGGGCGCCGACGAGGGGGCCGAGACTGGCGGCGATGTGCCGCATGCGGGCCTCGATTGCGGCCGGGGTGTCGTGGCCGTCGCGTCCGGGCGGGTGGGTCAACAGGATGTGCGCGACGCCCTGCCCATCCGGGCCGGGGCCGGACCACGTCCAAGTGCTGAGCGAGACCAGCAGCCCCGGGCCGGGTCCGGTGGACGGTGCGGGGGTCAGGGTGCGCGTCAGCATGGCATCTCCTGCGGTGCGGCCGTGATCGGGAACCGCGACCAGACGATCTTTCCGGAAGGGTGGCGGGGCTCGACGCCCCAGCCGACTGAGAGGGCGGCGACCAAGTGCAGGCCGCGGCCGGTGGTGACGTCGTGGGTGGGACGTCGGACCTCGGGCCAACGGGGGTGACGGTCGTGGACTTCCAGATGGAGGTAGCTATCGTCGATGACCAGCCGGACCAGGAAGCCGTCGTAGTTGGCGTGGACGACCGCGTTGGTCGCCAGTTCCGAGACACACAGCCGGACATCCTCGGCGAGGGCGTCCAGGCCCCAGGCCAGGAGGGACTTGTCGGCGAAGTCACGGGCCAGGCCGACGGAGGCGGGCGCCGAGGCGAAGAACCGCTGGTCGGAGGCGGGCATGGAGGGGTTCATGTCTCCGCCTCCAGTGCCGGCGCAGGGCCGTGCCCGCGCTGCCGGGCCTGGTAGCCGCCAGGGCTGGGGCGCCTGCGGCGGGGGGCCGGGCCGGGAGTCTCCTTGCGAACCAGCAGCAGCCGGGCCCCGGTCGCCGCGATGCGTTTGCCCCTGCCCGCGGCTATGGCCCTGGGGCCCAAGTGGGAGGCGGAAGGCAGCACGACGCCGTAGGTGCCGGGCACTTCCAGCACGTCCATCAGCCCGGTGAAAGCTGCGGAGTCGGCGGTGGTAACGCGCTCGGTGAACAGCCCGGACAGGGTCAGCTCGTGCCGGCGGCAGTACTCGGCCAGCGACCCTTTCAGGGCTGCCTCGCGAGCCGGGGAGACGTTGACCAGCCGCAGGAAGCCATAGACAGCCGGGCCACTGACACGACGGTGCTCGGTAAGGGGTTCCATGAAGGGGACCGTCCAAAAGATCAAAGGAGGGACGAAAAGAAAGGCCACCCCGTTCAGAAGGGGCTGTGACCTGTGTGTTGAAGCGTCCTCCCTGACGGGCGGCGACGAAATGACGCGGTGTGGCACTTGCGTTGCACTTCCGTCTCCCCGCATGCGCGTTCCGTGCTTGCATGAGCTCTCGGAAGGGAGCGACGCGTGGCGACCGTGCACCACTGGACCGGCCTGGAAGCCCGGGCCCTGCGGCTCGCCCTGCGGATGAGCGTCCGCGTGTTCGCCCAGCACCTCGGCGTCGCCGTGAGGACCGTCTCCAAGTGGGAGAAATACCTGGCCGCGACGGAGCCCCGCCCGGACACTCAGGCAATCTTGGACACCGCTCTCGCCCGCGCGGACGCGTCGGTGCATCTGCGGTTCGAGACGTTCCTCTCCGAGGCCGGCGGGCCGCCCGCGGCCACTCGCCGTGTCACTTCGGCAGGCCCCAGGGTCTGGGAATACGAATCGTGGACCGACGACCTGGACCGGGTCGTTGTCGCCTTAAGCCGCCAGAACTTCATCTTCGCCGACAACCTGCTGGGCCGGTGGCTGAACCGCTTCCGGCCCCCCGAGCTGGACGACAAGGGGCTGTATCTCCTCGCCCGCTCCACCGCTTTGATGGGGGACCTCAAACGCGATCAGGGGGCGGTGGTGGGGCCGCTGTCGGCCCAGCACGCGTATGCCGGAGCCCGCTCAATCTTCACCCAGCTCGACATCCCCCGTCGCGTCGCCCAGCTCGACCTCTCCCTGGCCGTCGTGGCGGAGATGTCCGGCCGCCTGGAGGCCGCCGCCCGCCACTACGAGCACCTGGCCGTCGACGACCGGCTCGCACGCCGCGACCGCGCACGAGCTCGCCTGTGGGTGGGGACCGCGCTGAGCAAGGAAGGCGAGCACGACTATGCGGCCCGCGTCATGCTCGCCGCGACCCGCGACTTCGAAGATCTCGGCGAACCGGACGACTGGTCCGTTGCCCATCAGAAACTCGCCCTCGCCCACCGAGGCGCCGGCGACCTGAGCAGAGCCCTGCACTTCATCGGCGTCGCCCGCAGGACGGGAGCGACCGACTCGCCCATGCAGCGCGTGCGTCTGGACACTGCCCACGGACACATCCTGCTGTCCGACCCTGCTACCCGGGATGATGGCCTCTCGGCCCTTGATCAGGCCGCCAAGCTGGCCGCTCAATACGGCATGAGCCACCAGCTGGCCAGCATCGAGAGCATCCGGCAGACCGCCGGGGCGAACAGCCCGCGGCGGCGGTGACCAGGGAGAGACGCCAGTGACGACGGACACCCAGCGGGCCATCACCGACGACCAGCGCCAGCGGGCCAGGCTGATCTGGGACTACCACCAGATGGGCCACCAACTGCGGCCAGCGGACGCCGCGATCGGTCTGGGCAGCCACGACCTGGGCGTCCCCGCGTTCTGTGCCGAGCTGTATCAAGCCGGGCTCTTCCCTACCCTCGTCTTCTCCGGCGGGCCCAACCCCACCCACCCAGGCCGATTCCCCCGCGGGGAAGCCGTGCACTTCCGCGAGCACGCGCTCGCCCTCGGCGTCCCGGACGGCGCGGTTCTGCTGGAGCCCAAGGCCCGGAACACCGGCCAGAACATCACCTTCTCCCGCGATGTCCTGGCCGCGGCCGGGATCGCCGTGAAGACCGTGCTGCTGGTCGCCATGCCCTACATGGAACGACGGGCGTTCGCCACTGCCCGCAAGGTCTGGCCCGAGGTGGAGGTGATCTGTGCCTCGGCGCCCCTGGAGTTCGACGACTACTTGAAGACGATCGGTGACGAGAAGCTCGTCGTCGATCAGCTCGTGGGTGATCTGCAGCGGGTGATCGAGTATCCGAAGCTCGGCTTCGCTATCGAGCAAGACGTCCCGGAGGACGTGCATGCCGCCTATCAATCTCTCCTCGACGACGGCTTCGACAGCCGTCTGCTCAACCCCTGAACCGCCACCGGGCGGACTGTGTGCCATCCACCAGCCCAACTTCTTCCCCCGGCTCTCGACACTGGCCAAGCTATTCGCGGCGGACTGCTGGATCGTCCTGGACGACGTCCAGTTCACCCGCCGCGACTACCAGCACCGCACCCGCCTCGCCGCCCTGGACGACTCAGCTGACCGCCGATGGCTGTCCATCCCCACCCATCTCCCTCTTGGCCGCCAAACGCTCATCAAGGACGCGGTCATGACCGAGCCCGCCCGATCCCGGCAGCGGACCATCCGCGTGCTGCGGCAGCACTACGGGGCCAGCCCTCACTGGCCCGCCTTCGAGCAGGCGCTAGCCCCAGTTCTCGATTCCTTCACCGGCGACCGGACAGCGGCCGTCGCCGAGGCGTCCACCCGAGTCCTGCTGGACCTCCTCGACTGGCGAGGCCGCGTCCTCCGCAGCAGCGGTCTTTCGGCCCGGCCAGGACGCTCGCAGCGCCTCGCCGACCTGACCGCAGCGATCGGAGCCCGTACGTACCTGTGTGGCACAGGAGGAATGCGCTACCTGCACCCGGCACCCTTCGTGGGCTACGGCATCGCGGTCATACCGTTTAGCACACCGGACACGGGCGTGTGGAAAGGCGCCCACATCACCAGCGCAGTGCAGACCCTCATGGAGGTCGGCCCCAACCGTCTAGCCTCCGAACTGCACATCGAGGCAACCAAGGCACGTGACACCCCACCCGTTGTGCCGACAACCCGTGTGTGCCAACGCTATGCGCCGTAGGTCTGCTTCCAGCGCCTCTGGTGGTTACGGTCACCCTGTCCCTGCCCCGTTCACATTGGCCACTGCGTTCAGGGGCGTACCGCTGTTTCGCGATGTATGACGACGATGTCGTTCAAGTGGGCAGACTCCAGGGGCGCCATCGAGCCTCAAGCCGAGCTGGGCCCCTCTGCCTTCCCCCTACCTGGTATCAGAGGCCGGTGCCACCCTGAGTGCATGAACTACGCCGACCTGCTTCTGCCTGAGCCCGGCCAGTACATCAACGAGAAGCAGCTCGCCGATACCGTCCTCGGCGAGCTGAGGCCGCACTTCCACATCCAGCGCGAAGTCTCCGGGTTGTACCCGACCGGCAAGGCCCTGCGTCTGGACGCCGTTCTCCGGCCCCGCGACCCTGGGCCCTGGTTCGACGACGAGCCGGTGTTCGGCGTCGAGTTCAAGCTCCCGTCTCGCGCCAACGGATACCGCGACGACGCCGCACAGATCCGTCAGGCTGCCGACTACACCTACTGCGAGTTCGATGGCTACGGCCGCCTCGGGATATTCCTGTGCCCCTCCCCAGTCCTAGGGAAACTGCAGAGCGCTCAAGATGTCATGACCCGCCACACGAACCGCGTTGCTGAGGAAGGCACAATCGAATACCACCGCAAGTGGGTGGCGTCATTTTGGCGTGCGAGCGGGCATGTATTCACTGACGCCGAGTTAGACGCCGAGGCACGGACGGCGCGGTGGAAGGCGAGGAAGCGCCTGGAAGCGATCGAAGCTGGTGCTCGCGCTGAAGGGTTCAGCAGCGCTACCCACCGTGAACAGCATCGCCTTCTGGACCAGGCCGGATTCCTGGTCCGGATGATGGGTGGGTTCGGTGTCGGGGAGCTGATGTTGCACCGCACCTTCGGCTGGACCCTGCTCCGGTCAGGAGACCGGCTGTGGAGCCAGCTGGGCGAGCCCGTCCGACGCCCCACCAGTCTCCGGCCTCGACTCGGATCGCAGTAGAAGCAGCCGCTGGCAGCTCCGCCGCCTTGACGCCGCTTCTGCATAGATCGGTTGGCCAGCGTGACCGGGCGAAGGGGTGGCTCGTTGACCAAAGCGGTCGCCTAGTGACGGCCTCGGTCCAGCTGACGTGGCCCGTGATCACGTCCAGCGCTCACGACCCGAAGACGCCTCGCGGCATCACTCCAGTCGACTCGTCTGACCACACCCCAGCAGGCGACAGATCACGGGGCCGCCGCCGGATGGGAATCGCGTGACTCGCCGTCAAGCCGAGAAAAACGCCACACGTGCACGCCAAGAGGCGACAGGGCAGCCCTACCAGGCCGCCCTGAAGGACCTCCGCGACGAGCGACTCGCCCACCGCGAAGGTGTAATCAACCAGCCTCCCTGGGCACCAGCCAGTGACGGACCGGTGCCGAGCGAGCTGTCAGGGCTCGTCCGCTTCCACGCCTACGTCATCTGCCGCTACCTCAACGACGCAATCCATCGCGCCCGCTACACGGGCCTGCCGTTCTACGAGTGGCAGCGCATGACGCTGTACCACCTGACCGACGCCCTGGAACACCTGAATCTCCTCATCGGCACGGTTACGGCCTACCTGCAGGAACAGCGTGTCGCCCCAGGGCAGATCCGGTCCCACCTGCAGGTAGGGAACGACAAGGCGGTCCAGGCGTTCATCACGCCCAGTGCTGTGGCCCACCTCGCCGGGCTGACAGGCAGAACCTCCACAGAGGACCGGCCCAGTGTCTGGCACGACGTCGGCGCGTCCATCGCCGACGGCACCGGGTGGTCGTGTCCAGACCGCGAGGACGCGCTCGAAGCCGCACTCGCCGCGCTCTACGGCAACTATCCAGACGACGAGCAAGCGTTCGATAACCTGCCGGCTTCTCTCAAGGAACGAGCCCTGGCCCTCAACGAGCTCCTCCGGCCCTTCACCGACCCAGAGAGCACGACATAGCTGGTCCGCCAGCCGCTCCTGGCGAAGTCTCGCGGGGCGTCCAAGGGGCGCTGACCAGCAACGACCGGCGGTTCCGCGGTCTCAGTTCTGGTCTCATTCGCCCCCGTCCAGCGGGGTCCGCCAGCCCACCCGTCAACAGCTCCGCCCCAGGCCGGCACCGCCCCGCACCCTCCCGAACCCCCGGACGAACATTTGGAAAGCGTGTTGGGGGCAACCCCTCACGAGTTCGAATCTCGTATCCTCCGCAGTCGCCTGACCAGGCGAAACGAAGAGCCGAGCCGCGATTGCGGCTCGGCTCTTCGGCGTGCGCTGGTTGCATTTCCGGTTGCACTTGTATGCCTCTCTTCGGGACATTTCAACCCTTCTGTGAGCGACGCCGCTCATGAGATGCCGACGCCCATGGGGAATCCGCCTACTTCGACACCGGCGACGAAGTCGAATGCGCCATGCTGGGCCCCTGTGCCGGAGCGGCTCCGGTGCTGTTGCGGCCCGGCGTGACGAGGTGCACCCCTATGAAGTCCCGATCGACGCTGGGAGCCTGGCTGGGCCGTCTCGACGGCCCGCGCCTGGCGCGCGTACTCGCGACGCGGAACGACGCGGTGTCACCTCCGGAGCCGCGCACGGTGGGGGAACTGGCGGACCGCCTCCAGCGCCCGGGGTCGGTGGCTCTCGCCCTGCCACGGCTCACGTTGCCGTGCCTGCAGGCAGCCGAGGCGCTGGCGGCACTGGGAGGACCAGCGACGCCGGACGCCCTGGCGAAGCTGCTGGGAGCGACAGACGGCGAAGCCGCCCGCGGACTGGACGCCGTGCTGGAGACACTGGCCGATCACGCGCTGGTCTGGCCGGACGGTAACGGGACACTCCGCATGGCCGCATCCTTGCGGCAGGCGTGGGACGCCCCTCTGGGGCTGGACACTCCCCTGGAGAAGCTGCTGGCGGGCGCTTCCTCGGACGAGCTGCGCGGCATGCTGGTGACGCTGGGCATCAAGCCGCCCGGCACCAAGCAGCAGCGACTGGCCGCCTTGGTGGAACACCACAGCGACCCGGAAGCCATCGCCAGAGTGGTGGCACGAGCACCCGCGATCACGCAGAAGCTGCTGGCCTGCCGAGCGGGGTCTGCGCCGAGGCAGCCGCAGGTCATCACGTTCGGTACCCCTGACCCCGTCCTCGAACCGGGGGCACGGTGGGCACTCGACCGGGGGCTCCTGATCCAGGACCGCCACGGGTACGGTCCTGTGCGCATGCCCGTCGAAGTCGCGCTGGCGTTGCGCGGGCCCGGCTGGCAGGCCCCCTTCGACCCGCTTCCGCCCTCTGCTCAGCTGGTGTCCGTCACCTCCGCCGAGGTGGAGCGGGAGGCCGCTGCAGCGGCCACGGCGTTCGCCGCCCATGCCGCCTCGGTCCTCTCGGCCTGCTCCTCGACTCCGCCGGCCAGACTCAAGTCCGGTGGGATCGGCGCACGCGAGCTGGCCCGGATCAGCAAGGCCGCCCAGGCCGACGATGCCGTGGTCCGCATCACCCTGGAGACCGCGTACACGGCCGGGCTGCTGGCCCGGGACGGCGATCGCGTGGCGCCGACCAAGGCATACGACGTCTGGGCGGAACAGGAGCCCGCGGAGCGGCTTGCCATGCTGCTCCAGGCATGGCGCAACCTGCCGCTCACCCCCACCCAGGCGCGCGACGAGGACAACAAGGTGCTCCCCGCCCTCGCGGGGGCACCGCCCTGTAGCGGCTGCCGCCAGGCCCGGCACGGGCTGTTTGCCGCAGCGGCGCAGCTCCCGGCCGGCCAGGGTGTGAAGGCCGCCTCCGATCTCGGACCGACGGTGGCCTGGCACCGCCCGCTCGCCGACACCTTGCCCATGGACGCCACCCCGTTCGCCGCGGTGATCCGCGAGGCCGAATTGTTCGGAGTGATCGCCCGAGGCGCCCTGTCGGCTCTCGGCGCCCATCTGCTCGCCGACGACGCACAAGGACTGACTGCCGCCTGCCGACGGCTGCTGCCCCCGGCCACTGGAACGGCCCGAATCGGCGCCGACCTCACCGCCGTCGTCGCCGGCACACCGGCCGCGCGGCTCGCCGTGCTCCTGGATGCCACCGCGGACCGGGAAACCAGTGGCACTGCGTCGGTGTGGCGGTTCAGCTCCGGCAGCATCCGACGGGCCCTGGACGCAGGCCGCGCCCCGGGGGACATCACAGCCGATCTGGCCGCCATCGCCGCCGGCCCCCTGCCCCAGCCGCTGTCCTATCTCATCGCCGACACCGCACGCGGCCACGGCCGCGTGCGCATCGCTCCGGCCGCCTGCGTCCTCCATGGCGAGGAGCCGGCGCTCCTCGCCGAGCTCGCCGCCCACCACAAGCTCGCCAAGCTCGGCCTGCGGCAGCTCGCGCCGACTGTTCTCGTAAGCCGCAGCTCGCTCGACACGACCCTCACAGCGCTCCGCGCCGAGGGCTACGCCCCTGTCGCCGAGACGGCCGGGGGAACTGTACGCGTCGAGAAGGTCCGGCCCCAGCGGGCGGCCGCTCCCGTTCCGGCCCCTCGGAAGACCGGCGACAAGCGCGGCACCCGAAGCACGGCCATCCGCACGTCGGAGGGCCGGGCCGCCGCCGACATGGATGTCCTGGCCGCCCGACTGCTGGCCGCACCACCGACCGCGCCGGAACCCGACCCGTTCGGCAGTGGGGTCCCCTTCGGGACGGACACCGAGGAGATCGTCGCCGGATACGCGAAGCACCTGTCGTACAGCGATGTCCGTCAGCTCGCCCACGCCATCGACGCCGGCACCGCCATCACGGTCGAGTACGTCGCCACCTCGGGCAGTCGCACCGTCCGCACCCTCAGCAGCCTGGAACTCGACCCGCCCTACCTGGAAGCCTGGTGCCACCTGCGCGAAGCCGAGCGCGTCTTCACCCTCTCCCGGATCCACGGCGTGCTGCCCGCATAGAACCCGGCGATCCGACCGGAACCCGATGCACCTCGCAAGATATACTTGATCCCATATCCGATATCAGGAGGCGCGCATGAGTCGGACCGTCATCGATCTGGACGACGAGCTGGTCGCGGACGTGGCGAAAGCCCTTGGGACGAGCACCAAGAAGGAGACGGTCAACACCGCCCTGCGCGAGGTGCTGGAGAACCGGCGCCGTGCCCTGGCGCTCACCCGGCTCCGCGCCGCGGCCGACGAGGGCGCTTTCGACCTGGAGCTGTTCGAGAACAAGGGGAACTACCGGCGGTGAACGCGGCGCAGTTCCTGATCGACACCAGCGCGCTCGCACGCTTCCTGCGTGGGGACGCGGAGCAGTACGGCTGGGACCAGGCAGCAGCCGCCGGACTCATCGCCACATGCCCCATCACGGAGTTGGAGTTCTTCCACAGCGCCCGCTCGGCCGCGGACCGGGCGCGCGGCATCGAGGACATGCGGCTGATCTTCGGCTGGGTTCCCGTCGACGACCGCGCCTACGACCGGGCCTGGCAGGTCCAGGAAGCCCTCACCAAGCAGGGGAAGCACCGAAGTGCGGGAGCGGTCGACCTCGTCGTCGCCGCGACGGCTGAGCTGCAGGGACTCACCCTGCTCCATCGCGACCACGACTTCGAGTGCATCGCCGCAACGACCGGGCAGCCCCTCCAGTGGTACGGCCCGGAACCCGGCAAGTAATTCGGCGGTGGTTGCAGTTCTGGTTGCATTCGCCTCCATCCGGGGCCGCCCAGAGGGAGGCAGCCAGACCGCTACTCCGCAGGCCAGGACAGTGATGGCCCCTGTCGGACGGGCAGACGAACATTTGGAAAGCCTGTTGGGGGCAACCCCTCACGAGTTCGAATCTCGTATCCTCCGCCAGTGCCTCACCGGGCACGATGTCGAAGGGTCCCGCTGCTTGCAGCGGGGCCCTTCGACATATGTGGTCCCAGTTTTGGCCCCAGTCGGCCTGGACGCATCGGGAGCGGCTGCTCCTCCCTCCACCACCAACCTGGTAACGGTTTCCGTTTTCATGTAGCGTGGCCGGCACGCACCGACGACGGAGGTCTTCGTTCCCATGGCCGTGCCCAAGCGGAAGATGTCCCGCTCCAACACCCGCCACCGCCGCGCCCAGTGGAAGGCGAGCACGCCCCAGCTGGTGCCGGTCACCGTCGACGGCGCCGTGTATCTGGTGCCGCAGCGCCTGGTGAAGGCGTACGAGCGCGGGCTGCTGCACCCGGAGGGCTGACGGGCCATGGCCACTGATCACCGGCTGCCGGTGACCGTCCTCTCCGGCTTCCTCGGCGCGGGCAAGACGACCCTGCTCAACCACGTCCTCGCCAATCGCGACGGGCTGCGCGTCGCCGTGATCGTCAACGACATGAGCGAGATCAACATCGACGCCGCGCTGGTGCGGGGCGGCGAAGGCGCGCTGTCGCGGACCGAGGAACGTCTGGTCGAGATGACCAACGGCTGCATCTGCTGCACCCTGCGGGACGACCTCCTCGAAGAAGTGGACCGGCTGGCCCGCGAAGGCCGCTTCGACTACCTCCTCATCGAGTCGAGCGGGATCTCCGAACCGATGCCCGTCGCCGCCACCTTCGCCTTCCCCCGGGACGACGGCGCCACCCTCGGCGACCTGGCCCGGCTCGACACCATGGTCACGGTCGTGGACGCAGCGAACTTCCTCCCCGAACTCGAAGGCGGTGACGGCCTCGCGGAGCGCGGCCTGGACCAGTACGAGGACGACGAACGGACCGTGAGCGATCTCCTCATGGACCAGATCGAGTTCGCCGACGTCATCGTGGTCAACAAGACCGACCTGGTGGACGCGGCCGAAGCCGACCGGCTCCGGGCGGCGCTCGCCCGTTTCAATCCGGCCGCCCGCATCGTGCCGGCCGAGCACGGCCGGGTGGCCCCCTCGGCGCTCCTCGGCACCGGCCTCTTCGACCTGGAGCGCGCCCAGCAGGCGCCCGGGTGGGTCAGGGAGCTCAACGGCGACCACACCCCCGAGACCGAGGAGTACGGCATCTCCTCAACGGTCTTCCGCGCCGAGCGGGCCTTCCACCCCGAACGGCTGTGGACGTTCGTCACCGAGAAACTCGACTCCGGGGCCTACGGCCACGTGCTGCGCTCGAAGGGGTTCTTCTGGCTGGCCGGACGTGACCGGGTGACCGGACTGTGGTCACAGGCCGGCTCCGTGGCCCGCTTCGAGCCCGCCGGCGCCCGCGAGCCGGGCGGACAGGGTCAGGAACTCGTCTTCATCGGCACGGCGTTGCGCCCGGAGGCACTGCAACAGGCGCTCTCCTCCTGCCTCGTACAGCCGGACGAGGCAGGGACGTCCTGGCCCGATCCCTTCCCCGTCTGGGACGCCCACGGGCTGGACGACGCCGTCTGTGAGCACGATCACGGGCTTGAGACAGCCCGCGCCTGAGGCGCAGGCACCGGGCGTCAGCCGTCCCGCCAGGGTTGCCCCGGCGGGACGGCACCCGGCGAGCGGTGTTCGGCTAACCGCCGCACTGGCAAGGGCCGCCGGACTGGCATCCGCAGGTGCAGCCGGGACCACAGGTGCAGCCTGAGCTGCATGTCGGGGTCGGCGCGTGAACGGTCATGGTCAGCGCTCCTCCTTCGCTCGTACGGCGTTCCCGTCGAGCGAACACCCGGCCGGTTCACGGCCGCAAGAGGGGCGACAACTGCAACGAGGCAGTGGCGGCCAGATGCTCACGTCACCGTCCGCTGCGGGGGCATGTTTCCAGCCGACTTCTGCCACCTTTCGTGAATCACCGGCGCGGTTAACACTGGAAGGGCAAGCTCTCCCACCGGACACATCCGATCACGGGGGAGGAAGAAGGCTTTGCCATGCTGACCAGCACGCACACTTCTCACGCGAACCACACCCACCAGCACGGCGCGGGGTGCGGTCACGTTGCCGTACCGCACAGCGACCACGTCGACTACGCCCACGACGGGCACCTGCACCGGATACACGAGGACCACACCGACGAGTGCGAGCCCACCGGGCACACCGTCCACCAGGAGCACGCGCACCAGCACGGTGCGGGCTGCGGTCACGTCGCCGTGCCGCACGGCGACCACATGGACTACATCCACGACGGGCACCGTCACGCCCCGCACGACGGGCACTGGGACGACCACTGATCTTCAGCGTGTCCGTTCCCGAACCGCGCTCCGGCGGCCGCAGTCCGGGCAGATGCCGGAGAGCTCGACGGCGTGCCGGACGTTCGCGAACCCCGAGGTCCGGGCGATCCGGTCCGCCCATTTCTCCACCGGGCCGGATTCGACGGGCAGGCTGAGGCCGCACTCGGTGCAGACGAGGTAGTGGCGGTGGTCGGGGCCGGGGCGGTGGCGGAAGAGCCGTTCGCCGTTGGTGTCGCGGAAGACGTCCGCACGGCCGGCCTCGGCCAGCGCGGTGAGGGTGCGGTAGACGGTGGAGAGGCCGACGGGCGAGCCGTCGGCCACCAGCCGCTTGTGCAGGGCCTGGGCGCTGATGAAACCTTCCGCCACGACCAGGGCACCCAGCACCACGGCGCGCTGCTGGGTGGCCCGGCCGATCAGCGCGATGTCGTGGAGAGTGGGGAGAGTCGACTGCGGTCGGTCGTCTGCCATCGCGGTACTCCTCCGCTCGTGCCTCAACTGGTGCGCGGGACAGGGCGCCGTATGAGGAAGGCGGCGGCGTACACGGCGGTGGCGGTGGCCATGATGGCGAAGCTCGGCGGCATCTTCGGCACCGCGTACGAGGCGAACAGGCCCGTCCACATTTCCGCCACGGCAAGCCCTACGGAGAGGGCGAGCGCCCGGTACGGGCGGTCGGTCAGCCGGATCGCGGCTCCGGCAGGGGCGGCGAGCAGGCCGAGCAGCAGCAGGGAGCCGACCGCCTGGGTGGCCTCGGCGGCACTCGCCCCGGCCACGGCGAGGAAGCCGTAACCGAGCAGCCGGACCGGGACGCCCCGGGCCGCGGCCACGGCCTCGTCCACCGTCGCGAACAGCAGCGGCCGGGCAGCGGTCAGCATCAGCACGCAGACACCTCCCGCCAGCAGTGCGGCAGTTGCCGTGTGGCCCGCGGACATGCCGAAGACCGAGCCGAACAGGACGCTGACGCCCGCGGTTCCGTCGGCCGTGCTGCGGGAGGTGGTGTAGAGGGTGACGAAGAACGCGCCCAGGCCGAGGACCCAGGAGAAGACGCTCCCTGTGACGACGTCGTCCGGGCGGGCCTTGCGGCCGAGTGCGCCGAAGAGCAGCGCGATGGCGATCGTCGCGGCGAACAGTCCCAGCCGCAGGTCGTAGCCGATGGCGAGCGCGGCCATGGCGCCGGTGAACGCGACGTGACTCAGCGCGTCGGCGGTGAAGACCTGGGCGCGCAGCACGAGGAAGTAGCCGACCATGCCGCACGCGGCCGCGATCAACGTCCCGGCGAGAAGAGCGTGTTGGAAGAACGGCTGGGACAGCGCGGTCATGAGGCGACCTCCCCGACCGGCCGGCCCGGCAAGGCCGTGCGCACCGCACGCGTTCCCAGGGCGAGGACGTATCCGGCGAAGGCGAACGAGGTCACGAAGAACCCCAGCGGATAGGGCGAGTAGTAGGCGGCGATCAGTCCCGCCCAGGTGGCCACGAGGGCAAGCGCCACGGCCAGCAGCAGGCTCGCCGCCGGGCGGGCGGTGAGGGTCTGCGCGGTGGCGGCGGGGATCACCATCAGGGCGAACACCAGCAAGGTGCCCGTGATCTGGCTCGCCTCGGCGGTCGCCGCCCCCAGCAGCACCAGGAACACGACGGACAGCGCCCGCACCGGTACGCCGCGCGCGGCGGCAACCCGCGGGTCGACGGAGGCGAACAGCAGCGGACGGCCGATGAGCGCCAGCACCGCGAGTACGGCGATGCCCACGCCCAGCAGGACGGTCACCTGGGTGGTGGTGATGCCGAGGAACGTGCCGAAGAGGATCGTCTGCGGCCCCTCCAGCAGCCCCTTGTAGAGGGCGGTGAAGAGGTACCCGCAGGCGAGGAGGAAGGCCTGGACGGTTCCGGTCAGTGCGGATTCCTCGCGGTCGCCGGTGCCGCGCAGGGCCGCGATGACCAGGGCGGCGGCGACGCAGAGCGTGAAGTAGCCGGAGACCGCGCCGACTCCGAGGAGCACGGCACCGGCGGCGCCGGGGAAGGCGACGGCGGAAACGGTGTGCGCGGCGAAGGTCTGCCGCCGCAGCACCACGAACCACCCGACGGCGGCGGAGACCACGGCCACGATCGCGCCCGCGCGGAAGGCGTTGACCATGAACGGGTACGACCACATCTGCCGGACGTCTCCCACGAGGTTCCACGACCAGAGCGGATCAGCCGACATGACCGTCCCCGTGGCCGTCCCCGTGGCCATCCCCGGCCGCATCGGGCCGCCCGACCACGACCAGCCGCCCGTCGGACGCCCGCAGCACCTCGACCGGCGTGCCGTACAACCCCGTCAGGGTCTCGGACGTGATCACATCCTGTGGGGCACCCGAGGCGGAGCCACCCCTGGCCAGGTACACGACCCGGTCGAGGTGATGCAGTATCGGGTTCACATCGTGCGCCACCATCACCACGGCCACACCCTCCTGGTGACAGATCCGCCCGATCAACGCGGCGATGCCGCCTTGATGGGACAGGTCCAGACTGTCCAACGGCTCGTCCAGGAGCAACAGTTGCGGTCGGCGGACAAGAGCCTGCGCGATGAGGAGCCGCTGCTGTTCGCCGCCGGAGCACTCGCCGACCGGCCGGTGGGCGTAGGCGCTCGCCCCTACCAACTCGACGACCTCGGCGACGCGTTCGCGGGCGGCCCGCCGACGCGGGCCGGGGATCGGCAACGGTACGCCCCAGCGGTCGCCGTCCAGGCCCATACGGACCACGTCGATGCCGCGGATCCGCATCGAGGCGTCGAAGCTGCGGCGCTGCGGCAGATAACCGATGCGGTGACCGGCCTGACCAGGACGCTCCCCCAGGACGCGCACTTCGCCCGCGGCGAGCGGCATGGCACCCAGCACCGTCTTGACCAGGGTGGACTTGCCGACGCCGTTCGGCCCGAGGACGGCGGTGAACTCCCCGGCTCCAACAGCGAGATCCACCCCCGACCACAGGGTGCGCCCGCCCACCCGCACGGCGGCGTCGCACAACTCGAGCACGGGTTCGGCCGCCTGCCGGGAGGCAGGGACCCGGACTGCACGGGCCTCGGCGGCCCGGACTGCCGGTTCCATGGCCTCGATCATCGCCCGGTCGCCTTGGCCAGGGCCTCTTCGATGCCCTGGAGCTGGGCGGTCTGCCACTGCTGGAAGGTGGTGCTGGCCGGGGCCAGGGTCTCGGTGACCGTGGCCACGGGGATGCCCGCGTCCTTGGCCTCCTTGACCTGCGCCTGCACATCGGGCGTGGAGTTCTGGGAGTTGTAGACGTAGACCTTGATCTGCTGGTGCTTGATCTGGTCGTCGATGGCGGCCTTGTCCTTGGCCGTGGGGTCGGTGCCCTCGCTCATCGCGTCGAGGAACGTCTCGGGGGTGAGCATCTTCAGCCCGAGCCCCTCGGACAGCGGGGTGACGATGGACTCCGATGCGCCGATCGGCGTGTCCGCGTACTTGCTCTTTATCTCCGATATGAGCTTGGTGTACGGGGCGAGGTCCTTGGTCTCGTAGGCGGTCTTCTGCTGGTCGAAGTAGGCGGCGTCGGCGGGGTCGGCCTTCTTGTAGTCCTCGGTGATCTTCTCGATGACCTTGTGGACGTCGTCCGGCGAGTACCAGCGGTGCGGGTTGCCGCCCTCCTTGACCCCGACGAGGTCACCGACCTTCAACTCGGCACGCCCGCCGGCCGGGTTGGCGGCGAGGAGCTTGTCGGCCCAGGCGTCGTAGCCGATGCCGTTGACGATCGCGTACCGGGCGCCCGCCACGGTACGGGCGTCGGCGGCCTTCGGCTCGTAGTCGTGCGGGTCGGTGTCGGGGTTGCTGATGATGCTGGTGACGTGCACACGGTCGCCGCCGAGCTGCGTGGCGATGCTGCCCCAGAAGTTCTCCGCCGCCACCACTTCGATCTTCTTGCCCGCAGCCGAGCCGCTCGCGGCCGATGCGTTGCCGCCCGCCTTCGAGTCGGAGGAGGACGAGGTCGAACAGGCGGTGGCGGTCACGGCCGTCAGGGCCGCAACGGCAGCGACGAGGGCGGTCCGTACGGATGGTCGCGGGAATCGGGACGTGGCGGCGGTGGGCGTGGGGGGCATGGGGGGCTCCTTCGTGCGGTACCGGTGGCGCGGTGGCCCACTCCGGCGTGCGTGGCTCACCTCGAACGTAGATAGAAATGATTTTCATATCAACTCTAGATGAAAATCATTGCCGTCTTTTGACTGGAGTGCAACCGTCCGGGCTAGACCATGCACTGCTGTGATCACACGCGGCACGAAGGGCCCCGCTGCTTACAGCGGGGCCCTTCGGCGTTCCCCGGCGGCCGACCGCAGGCCTGTGTCCGGATTGTGTCGATATGATATGCATCGTGATCAAGCCTGGACGGCCGCGGCCCCGTCGGCCCCACGGCCGGTGGCCCCCCGTGCTGCTGTCGCCGGTGCTGCTGACCGTGGTCATCGCCAGCGTCGCCTACACCACGCCCAGGAGCATGGCCTTCAGCCGCCTGCTGCCCGCGGCGCCCGCGCTCGCCGCCGCCATGTGGCCGGTGCTGCCCACCGTGCTGCTGGGGACGGTCTGCCTGCTGCTCATGATCGGCCTCGGGATCGTCTTCCCCGACCTGGGGGTCTGGTACACGGGAGCGGGGATCGTCGCGGTCACCGTGGCCGCCGCGTACGGGAGTCACGTCCGGCTCCAGCGGGAGCAGTCGCTCCTCCAGGTCCGGCTCGTCGCCGACGCGGCGCAGAAGGTGGTGCTCAGCCCGATGCCGCGCTCCTTCCGGGAGATCCAGGTCGAGGCGCTCTACCTGGCGGCCGCGGCGGAGGCCCGGATCGGTGGCGACTTCTACGAGGCGGCCGACACCCCCTACGGGGTCCGGCTGCTCATCGGCGACGTGCGGGGCAAGGGACTGCCGGCGGTGGGGGCCGCCGCGGCCGTGGTCAACGCGTTCCGGGAGGCGGCCTACGACGAGCCCGGGCTGAGCGGCATCGCGCGCCGCCTGGAGGCCAGCAGCACCCGGTACAGCGCCGCGTTCGCCCCCGACGACCTGATGGAGCGCTTCATCACCGCCCTCCTCGTCGAGATCCCGCACGAGGGCGACCGGATCGGGATCCTCAACTGCGGGCATCCCCCGCCGCTGCTCCTGAACCGCGGGACGCTGCGCGTCCTGACGCCCACGGCACCCTCCCCACTGCTCAACCTCGCGGACCTGATCGGCGAGCAGTACAGCGTCGACATGTTCGACATCACCCCCGGTGACCAGCTGCTGCTCTACACCGACGGCGTCACGGAGACCCGCAACCGCAACGGCGAGTTCTTCCCGCTGAACGACTGGATGCGGCAGCAGACCGCACCGCAGCCCCGCGATCTGCTCGACAAGCTGCACCGCGATCTTCTGCACTACAGCGGCGGCGGGCTCAACGACGACATCGCGGCCCTCGCCGTGGGTCTGCGGATGGTGTCGGGCGGCGGCCTCACGCCCCCGCGCACTCCCTGATGCGGTCGAGCAGAGCCGCCTGGCGCAGGCAGTCCGCGATGTCCTGCGGCGGGGCCGCACCGTTGCGGGCGGCGCGGGCGAAGGCGCGGACGGTGCCCGCGACCTGGTCGTCGGCGGGGGTCACGAGCCGTCCGGTGCCGTCGGGGCCGTCGACGAGGAGGACGGGCTCGTGGTCGGCGGGCGGGGTGAAGGCGCGGTCGACGCGGATGCGGCCCCGGGAGCCCCACAGTTCGTACGCGGCGCCGTAGGCGTGCTGCATGCCGAAGAGCAGGTGGGCGGTGACGCCCTCGGGGGTGCTCAGCAGGGCCGAGCCCGCGGTGTCGACCTCGCGGTCCGCGGGGCGGTGCAGGGTCGCGCCGGCGACCTCCAGACCGTGTCCCAGGAAATGCAGGGCGGCGCGCACCGGGTACACGCCCATGTCCAGCAGGGAGCCGCCGCCGAGGGCGGCCACGTGGCGGATGTCGCCGGCCGGGCGTTCGGGGACCGCGAACACGGCCCGGAAGGAGCGGAGTTCACCGATCGCACCGCCGTCGATCAGCCGCTGCACCTCGGCGTGCTGCCGGTGATGGACGAACATGACGTTCTCCATCAGCACCAGCCCCCGCTCGCGGGCCAGGGCGAGCAGCCGCCCGGTGCGAGCGCTGTCGGTGGTGAGCGGCTTCTCGGCCAGCACGTGCTTGCCGGCCAGCAGCGCCCGTTCCACCCACTCGGCGTGCAGGGCCGCGGGGAGCGGGACGTAGACCGCCTCGACGTCGTCCCTCTCCAGGAGGGCCGCATAGCCGTCGACGGGCGCGCAGCCGAAGCGCTCGGCGAAGCGCCGGGTCTTCTCCGGGTTCCGGCCGGCCACGGCCGCGACCCGGGTCTCCCCGGCACCGGCCAGGGCGGGCAGCACCCTGCGCCAGGCGATGTCCGCACAACCGAGAACGCCGACGGACAGGGGCCGCACCGGCGTCACGCGCCGACCGCCGAGCGGAGTCCCGTGCCGGGCGCGGCCGACACGTCCGACAGGTCCAGCCAGGCCTCGCCCGCGAGGATCGCGTGCTGCAACTGCTGGGTGCGCGGCGACGGTTCGATGCCGAGCTCCTCGACGAGCGTGCCGCGCAGCCGCTGGTAGGCGTCGAGCGCGCGCCAGGCGCTGCCGGAGCGGTAGTAGGCGAGCATCAGCTGTCCGCAGAAGCCCTCGTGCATGGGGTGACGCTTCGTCAGCACGTGGAGTTCGCCGAGGAGTTCGGCGTGCCGGCCGAGGCGGAGGTCGGCGTCGATGCGCCGTTCCAGGGTGCTCGTGCGCAGCTCCTCCAGACGCAGCACCTCCAGCTCCAGGACGGGACCGACGCGCACGTCGACGAGGGCGGGGCCGCGCCACATCTCCAGCGCCCGGCCGAGCAGGTCGGAGGCGGCGCGGTGGTCGCCCAGCTCGTGGGCGGTACGGCCCTGCGTGGCCAGGCGTTCGAAGTCCTGGACGTCCACGGAACCGGCCGGCACGTCGAGGCGGTAGCCCCCGTACCAGGTGGTGAGCACGTCCTTGGCCTCCCGCGGCTCGACGCCGGCCTGCCGGGCGGCGTCGGCGGACAGGGCCGTGGCTATCTTGCGGCGCAGCTGCAGGATGTACGTCTGGAGCGTGGTGGAGGCGCTGCGGGGCATGTCCTCGCCCCAGATCTCCTCCATGAGGGTGGGCACCGTCACCATGCGCCCCGCGTGCAGGGCGAGCAGGGCGAGGATCTGCCGCGGCTTGCCCGCCGTGGGCACGATCGAGGTGTGGCTCTGACTGGCCGTCAGCGGTCCCAGGACTGCGATCTCCATGTGCTGTTCCCCCGTTCGAGATGTTCCGGAGCGGTTGCCCGGACGCCACTAGAGGCTCGCAGGAGCGGGGGTGGTGTGCCCAGTGATCCCCTCATGATCCAGTTCGTGAAAATCTCATGCCGGGGTCATGACGGCAGCACTGTCGCACGTCGCCGTGATCTCCAAGAATCATCTCGTCGGCTCGAGAACGACTTGAGCGAAGCGGACGAGCCGATTCCATAACTGGGGAAACACACACGACGGGGGAAACGTCATGGGGATCAACGCGAACGTCAACACCGCTGCTGCCACCGGCCGCGAGGCGGTTGCGGGCCTGGTCATCGAGGACCTGGAGACGGCGGCCCTGAGTGCGGGCATCGGTTTCACGCTCTTCGCACTGCCGGACACCGAGCAGGCCACCGGCTGGTTCGCGGCCTGACGAGCCACGGGGGGACGACAGGGGGACGAAGGTCGTGGCAGTCAACGGGGGGAACACGATGGGAACGACGAACGCCGCAAGACACGCGGGGCCCCGGATCGGGTTCCGGCGCCATCTCCACGCGGCGGTCGTGCCGGGGGAAGCCGTCTATCTGATGTCGGAGCGGGGCGTGACGGCCCTGCGCGGCCCACACGCCGAGGTGCTGGCCCCGCTGCTGGACGGCAGCCGGACGCCGGACGAGGTGGTGGGCCTCGCCGCACGGGCGATCCCCGCACGGCAGGCCCGCGCCGCGATCGAACAGCTCGCCGCGGCCGGACTGGTGGGGATACGGGCCGCCGAGGGGGCGGACGCCGCGGGGGCGGCGTACTGGGACCTGGCCGGTCTGGACGGCGACCGGGCGGCCCGCGAGCTCCTCACCGCCACCGTGCGCGTCGTCGCGCTCGGCGGCACGGACGCGGCCGAGGCCGAGGCCGCCTGCCGCGCCTCCGGCCTCGCGGTGCGGCAGACGGGGGACGCCGCACTGACCCTGGTGCTCTGCGACGACTACCTCGACCCGCGGCTCGCCG
This sequence comes from Streptoverticillium reticulum, assembly GCF_047456005.1. NCBI lineage: Bacteria > Bacillati > Actinomycetota > Actinomycetes > Kitasatosporales > Streptomycetaceae > Streptomyces > Streptoverticillium reticulum. The sequence continues at coordinate 3,985,273 of NZ_CP179755.1, forward strand.
CGCTGGACGCCGAGCACCGCGCGTCGGGCCGCCCGTACCTGCTGGCCAAGCCGGGCGGCGCGACGCCGTGGATCGGTCCGGTGTTCCGGCCGGACGAGGGGGCCTGCTGGCACTGCCTGGCCGAGCGGCTGCGGGGGCACCGTCGCTCCGAGCAGCCCGTGCAGCGCGCCCTCGGCCTCGACGGCCCGCTGCGCCGCCCGGAGGCCTCGCTGGCCGCAGGCCGCCAAGTCGGTCTCAACGCGGCCGTGCTGGAGGCCGCCAAGTGGCTGGCCGGCGTGCGGCACGACGGCCAGAACCTGATCACCACGGTCGACACCCTGGGCCTGGAGACGAGCCGCCACAAGGTGGTCCGCCGCCCGCAGTGCCCCGGGTGCGGCGACCCGGGCGTGGTCGCGGCCCGGGCGAGCGCCCCGGTCGTCCCCGTCTCCCGCCCCAAGGCCAAGTCCTCGGGCGAGGGCGGCAACCGTGCGCTCTCCCCCGAGGTCATGTGGGAGACGTACGGGCACCTCTCGGGACCGGTGACCGGCATCGTCAAGGAGGTCAAACGCGATCCGAACGCACCGGAGTTCGCACACGCCTACGTCTCCGGCCAGAACCTGGCCCTGGGTTCCGGCACCCTCGCCGGACTCCGGGCGGGGCTGCGCTCGTTCAGCGGCGGCAAGGGCCTGACCCCCACCGAGGCGCGGGTGAGCGCCCTGTGCGAGGCCGTCGAGCGGTACTGCGGCACCCGGCACGGCGACGAGCCGACCGTCCGCGGCACGCTGCGCGGGCTGGGCCCGGCGGCGGTCCACCCCGGCACCTGCCAGCTGTACGACGAGCGGCAGTACCGGGACCGCGACCGCACGAACGCCGTCAACTCCCACTTCCAGTACGTCTGCACCCCGTTCGACGAGGACACGGAGACCGACTGGACACCGGTCTGGTCGCTGACCGGCGGCGAGCAGCGCCTGTTGCCCACCTCCCTCCTCTACTTCGGCGGCGACGGCGCCGACGGGCTGCGCGCCGAGTCCAACGGCAACGCGGCGGGCAGCAGCCTGGAGGACGCGATCGTCCAGGGCTTCTTCGAGCTCGTCGAGCGCGACGCGGTCGCGCTGTGGTGGTACAACCGCACCCGGCAGCCCGCCGTCGACCTCGCCTCCTTCGACGCGCCCTGGCTGTCCGGCCTGCTCGACGGCTACCGCGGACTGAACCGGGAGGTGTGGGTCCTCGACCTCACCTCGGACCTGGGCATCCCCGTCATGGCCGCACTGTCCCGGCGCACCGACAAGCCCGCCGAGGACATCGTCTTCGGCTTCGGCGCCCACTTCGACCCGGCAGTGGCGCTGCGGCGCGCGCTGACCGAGATGGGCCAGCTGCTCCCCGGCGTCGCCGGAGCGCGCCCGGACGGCACGGGCTACACCGTCACCGACGGTGAGGCGTACACCTGGTGGACCGAGGCGACCGTCGCCGGCCGGCCCTATCTGGCCGCCGACCCGGGACAGGCCGCGCGGACCCCGGCGGACTGGTCCTACACGCCCCGCGCCGACCTGCGCGAGGACGTCGAGGCGATCACCGAACTCGTGGCCGCGCACGGCATGGAGCTGCTGGTGCTCGACCAGACCCGCCCCGACATCGGGCTGCCCGTGGTCAAGGTGGTCGTGCCCGGGCTGCGCCCCTTCTGGTCCCGCTTCGCCCCGGGCCGCCTCTTCGACGTGCCGGTGGCCCTGGGCAGGCTCCCGGAGCCGACCCGGTACGAGGACCTCAACCCGGTCCCGCTGTTCGTGTAGTACGCAGCCACATGACATGGCCGAACTTCTCCGTTACCAGGAGGAATTGAGGCCTCGGTCCATACCGAGGCCAGCTTCCCCCAACGCACTGATAGCGGAGTTATACGGAAAAGCAATGCCAAAGACGGGACAGGACCCGCAAAACCCCTCTTGATCCGCTCACACCCTGTTGTCCTATGATCCGGAGACGGCCCGCACAATTGTGCCGCACGGGGGAACGGGGAGCATGAAATCAGCCACCAGCACGCACTCGGGGGACGGCGCCGCAGGCATGGCGGCCGTCCCCGCGCCGAGACTCGCCCGCGCCATTCTCCTGGTGGTGCTGGGCTCCTTCCTGGTGATGACCATGCTCAACCTGGGCAAGGAGCACATCGAGCGCGGGCCGTTCATCCTCGCCGTCATCGGGCTCACGGCGATCTTCGCCCTGCAGCTGCGGCACTCCGCCCCCGGCGCCAGCCAGGCCCCGCGGCGGCAGCGGGTCCTGACGCTGAGCCTCCAGGCCGCCCTCACCTATCTGCCGCTGATCGTCTACCACTGGGCATGGGGAGCCATGGCGGGATTCCTCGCCGGCTCCCTGCTGCTCCTGCTGTCCGGCCGCGTCGCCTGGCCGCTCTTCGCCCTGGTCGGCGTGACCATGCTGGTCTACCCGCTCACGCACCACATCGGCCTCGGCGACACGTTCTACATGTGCGAGTCCTCGCTGCTCACCGGGCTGATGGTGTTCGGCCTCTCACGGCTCGCCGAACTGGTGTCCCTGGTCCACGCCACCCGCGGTGAACTCGCCCGCATGGCCGTCGCCAACGAACGCCTCCGCTTCGCCCGCGACCTGCACGACCTGCTCGGCTACAGCCTCTCCGCCGTCACGCTCAAGAGCGAGCTGATCCGCCGCACCCTGCGCAGCCACCCGGACCGGGCCGAGGAGGAGGTCACGGCCGTCCTCGACATCTCCCGTCAGGCGCTCGCCGACGTGCGTCTGGTGGCCAGCGGGTACCGGGACATGAACCTGGAGCAGGAGTGCGCCTCCGCGCGCTCGGTGCTGCGGGCCGCCGAGGTCGAGGCCGAGGTCACCGTGTCCGTCGACGAGGTGGACCCGCGGGTGGAGACGGTCCTCGCCACCGTGCTGCGCGAGGGCGTCACCAACGTGCTGCGGCACAGCACCGTCCGCCGCTGCACCGTCGAGGCCGTCGAGAAGGACGGCGTGGTGCGGCTGGCCATCGTCAACGACGGCGTCCGGCCGGGCTACAAGGACCCGGCGCCCAACAGCGGCAGCGGCCTGGGCAACCTGGCCCTGCGGGTCGGTGCCGTCGGCGGCTCGCTGACCGCGGGGGTCCGCGACGGCGGGCGCTTCCACCTCGTCGCCGAGGCCCCGGTGAAGCCGACGGGCCAACTGGGCGTCATGGACGGGGCGACCGAGCACCACACGACCGCGGCCACCGCCACGGCGGCCTGATCCGGACGGGCACCGGACCGGCCGACACGACACGGGGGAGGGCTCATGCCCGCACTGAAGATCCTGCTCGCCGAGGACGTCCATATGATCCGCGGGGCCCTGGTGGCCCTGCTCGGCCTGGAGCCGGACATGGAGGTCGTCGCCGACGTCGACCACGGGGACCTCATCGTCCCGACCGCGCTGCAGCACCGCCCGGACGTCGCCGTCCTCGACGTCGACCTGCCCGGCACCGACGGGCTCACCGCGGCGGCGCAGCTGTACGAGCAGCTGCCGAGCTGCCGGACGCTGATGCTCACCAGCCTCGGGCGCCCCGGCACGCTGCGGCGCGCCCTGGCCTCGCACGTCAGCGGCTACCTGCTCAAGGACGCCCCGCCGGACCGGCTGGCGGAGGCGATCCGCCAGGTCGCCTCCGGGCGCCGCGTGATCGACCCGCAGCTGGCGCTGTCCGCCTGGGACTGCCGGGAGAACCCGCTGTCCCAGCGGGAGACCGAGGTGCTGCGGCTGGCCGCGCAGGGCGCCGAGGCGTCGGAGATCGCGGCCAAGCTGTATCTCTCCGCGGGGACGGTGCGGAATTACCTCACGGCGGTGGTCACCAAGACGGGGGCCCGGAATCGGGTCGATGCGATTCGGATTGCGCAGGAAGCGGGTTGGATCCCGTAGGGGCGGGTGTTTCGGCTGCGGGCCGGTGGGGGCCGGTCGCGCCCACGCGGCGGAGCCGCATATCGACACAGCCCCGCGCCCCTTACGGGGCGCCCCGTCAGGCCGGCACCTCCGCGCGCTCCCTCAGCGGCTCCCACCATCCGCGGTTCTGTTCGTACCAGGCCACCGTCGCGGCGAGGCCCTCCTCGAACGGGATCTCGTTGGTGAAGCCCAGTTCCTCGCGGATGCGGGTGTCGTCGAGGGCGTAGCGCAGGTCGTGGCCCTTGCGGTCCGCGACGTGCCGGATCCGCTCCGGGCCGGCCCCGGTGAGGTCCAGGATCCGGTCGACCAGCTCGCGGTTGGTCAGGTCCGTGCCGCCGCCGATGTTGTACACGCGCCCGGCGCGGCCGCCTTCGAGGACGAGCTGGATCGCCCGGCAGTGGTCGTCGACGTGCAGCCACTCCCGGACGTTGCGGCCGTCGCCGTAGAGCGGCACGTCCAGCCCGTCCAGCAGGTTGGTGACGAACCGGGGGATCGCCTTCTCCGGGAACTGGTACGGCCCATAGTTGTTGGAGCAGCGGGTGACGGACACGTCCAGGCCGTGGGTGCGCCAGTAGGAGCGGGCGACCAGGTCCGAGCCCGCCTTCGAGGCGGCGTAGGGCGAGTTGGGCTCCAGCGGGCTGTCCTCGGTCCAGGTGCCCTCCGCGATGCTGCCGTACACCTCGTCGGTGGAGACGTGCACGACCCGCGGCACCCCGGCGGCGCGGGCGGCCTCCAGGACGTTCTGGGTGCCCAGCACGTTGGTGCGGACGAACTCGGCCGCGCCGGTCAGCGAGCGGTCGACGTGGGACTCGGCGGCGAAGTGCACCACCGCGTCGTGCCCGGCGGCGACGTCCTGCAACTGCGGGTCGCAGATGTCGGCCCGGACGAAGTCCAGCCGGTCGTGGCCGAGCGGCAGGCTGGTGGTGGTGCCCGCGTAGGTGAGCTTGTCCACCACGGTCACGTGCGCGTCCGCGAACGCCGGGTACCGGCCCTCCAGGAGGCTGCGCACGTAGTGGGAGCCGATGAAACCGGCGCCGCCGGTGACGAGAACCTTCATGCCACGACCTCGATCCTGGTGTGGTCGCCGAGGACCAGACGGTGCCCGCTCGCGGGTGCCGCGGCCTGGCGCACGCGTGCCTGCCTGCCGATGAGGGAGCCGTGGATGCCGCGCACGTCCACCACGCTCACCTCGTCCATGACGATGGAGTCCGTGATCCCCGCGCGGTCGAGCACGCCGTCGCGGCCGAGGGTCACGTACGGGCCGACGTGGCTGTCGCGGATCTCCGTGCCGGCCCGGACCACGAGGGGCCCGACCAGCGTGGAACGGATCACGGTGGCCCCGGGCTCCACGACGACGTTGCCGACGATGATGCTGTCCGGGTCGATCAGGCCCCGGCAGTCCGCCTCCAGGCGGTCCAGCAGCACCCGGTTGCACTCCAGGACGTCCTCGATGCGGCCGGTGTCCTTCCAGTAGCCCGGGAACACCTCGCCGCGTACGTCCTGTCCGGCGTCGACCAGCCACGACAGGGCGTCGGTGATCTCCAGTTCGCCGCGGGCGCTGGGCCCGATCGAGGCGACGGCCTCGTGCACGGCCGGGGTGAAGAAGTACACGCCGGTCAGGGCGAGGTCGCCGACGGGCTCGGCGGGCTTCTCCCACAGCCGGGTCACCCTGCCGTCCTCGGCGAGCTGGGCGATGCCGTACGAGCGCGGGTCGGCGACGCGGGTCAGCAGCACGGAGGCGGCGGGCCGGGTGCGCCGGAACTCCTCGGCGTGCGCGGCGATGCCGCCCGCGAGGATGTTGTCGCCGAGGTACATCACGAAGTCGTCGTCGCCGAGGAACGGGCGGGCGATGCGCACGCAGTCCGCGAGGCCGCGCGGGGCGTCCTGCGGGATGCACGTGATCTGCAGCCCGAACTCCGCGCCGTCGCCGACGGCGCGGCGGATCTCGTCCCCGCGGGGGCCGACGCTGACGATGACGCCGACCTCGGTGATCCCGGCCTCCCTGAGGGCGTCCAGGCAGTGGAACAGCACCGGGCGGTCACCGACCGGGACGAGCTGCTTGGGCATCGAGTGGCTCAACGGGCGCAGGCGAGTACCGCTGCCCCCGGCCAGCACGAGAGCCTTCATGATCTCTCCTTCATCGGGTCATGGGTCATCGGGTCGTGGGCGATCCGGGCGGCCAGTCCGGGCAGCAGCCGCAGGGCGTTGTCCCGGTCGACCAGCCGCCGCTGTTCCTCGGTCGCGCCGGGCCAGCCGGCGTCCAGGGCACGGGCGTTGTCGACCGCGGCCTCCTCCGGCACGGCGCACCAGTCGCTGCCGTAGACGACCCGTTCGGGGCCGACCGCGGCGAGCAGGCTGGGCAGGGCGGACGGCGCGGAGAGCGCCAGGTCGTAGTGGAACCGCTTGATGCCGGCCGCGACCTTCTCGCGGTCGGCGGCGCCGGAGGCGTGGGCCAGCCGCTCCGCGCGGAACGCGGCGTACGGCAGGAAGCCTCCGGCGTGGGACAGCACGAACTCGATGTGCGGGTACCGGTCGAGGGCGCCGGAGAGGATCAGGCCGAGCGCGCCGCGGACGGTGTCCAGCAGGAAGTCCGCCAGGTGGTACGGGATGCCGTCGGCGGGGCCGCCCGGCAGCTGCTGCGGGTGCACCAGCACCACGGCGCGCCGCCGGTCCAGCTCCGCGAACAGCGGGTCGAAGAGCGGGTCGCCGAGGTACTTGCCTGCGGCCTGCGGGGCCAGCACGACCCCGTCGGCGCCGAGCACGTCGAAGGCGTGCGCGCACTCGGCCAGCGCCGCGTCCCGGTGCGGCATGGGCACCGCGGCGAACAGGCCGAACCGGTCCGGGTGGTCGCGCACCAGCTCGGCCACCGCCTCGTTGGCGGCCCGGTGGAAGGCTCCCGCCGCCTCCGGGCCGTCGAAGAAGTCGGGGATGGCGTTGGAGACGACCGCGGTCTGCACCCCGGAGCGGCCCATCACGTCGAAGGACTGCTCCAGGGACCACGGCAGCGTGAACGGGACCCCGGCGTCCCGCATCAGCCGGGCGATCTTCGGGACGATCGCGTGGTGGTGCAGGTCGATGCGGCCGGGCGCGGTCACCGGGCCGCCTCCGTGCCCAGCACCCGGACGGTGCCGGCCGTGCCGTCGACCTCGATCAGCTGCCCGTCGGCCAGCGCGGTCGTGGCCTCGCCCGCGGCGACCACGGCGGGGATGCCGTACTCGCGGGCCAGGATGGCCGGGTGGGAGAGCAGGCTGCCGCGGTCCGCGACGAGCGCGCCGATGGCCGGGAAGAGCACCGACCACTGGGCCGTCGTCTCCGGGCACACCAGCACGTCCCCGCGGCGCAGCTTGCCGAAGTCGGCGACGGAGACGACGACGCGGGCCGGGCCGGTGTAGCGGCCGCGGGAGGCGGCGGTGCCGCGCAGCGTGCCCTCGCCGTCGTCGCCCTGCCGGCCGGGGCCGCCCCACAGGCCCATGGACCAGCCGCCCACGCGCTGCGCGTACTTGGCGTCCTCGGACAGACCCTCGGTGTCGACGCCCATCCGGGCCGCCGCCGGGTCGCCGTGGAAGCGCGGTCCCGGGTGGGCCGTGGCCCAGGCGTGCTGCCCGCGGCGCACCCGGACCCGCTCGGTGAGGTCCTGGCCGGTCGGGGCGGTGAGCTCCGCCTGCAACTCGGCGAACTCCAGGTGCAGGGCGTCCTCGGCGCGGGCGAGCAGCCTGCGGGAGGCAAGGCGGGTGCCGGCCTCCAGGGCCGCGTAGCGCAGCAACGCCCAGACGGAGACGGCGTAGTAGACCTTCTCGTCGCGCACCGCGGTGCTCGCCATGCTGGCGTCCAGGGCGCGGCGGAACCGCTCCCGGTCGGACTCCGGCCGCCCGGCCAGCAGTTGCCCGGCCTCGGTCACGGCTTCGGCGGTACGGGCCTCCAGCGCCGCACGCTCCGCCGCCAGGTCGAAGGGCCGCTCCAGCTGGGCGCGGACCAGGTTGAGGACGGTCTCGGGCTGCTCGGCGAGCGTCGCATCGCCGAGCTCGAAACCGGGGGTGCGGTGGCCGTGCGCCCGCAGGTAGGCCTCGAAGGCATCGGCGAACGCGGGGGACGCGGTGCGCAGTTCCTCGGGGCGGGCCCCCTCGGGCCGCTCCAGCTCGGCGCGCACCGCGGGGTCGGCGGCGGCCGCGGCGGCCAGCTCGCCGAGGGTGGCGGTGGCCGGAACGTGGTCGCCGGTCAGGCCGCCGCGCAGCCGCAGCACCTGGTCCGGCGCCCACTCCAGCAACTCCTGGCAGGCCAGGCCCAGTTCGCCGAGCAGCACGATGCTGGCGCCGGTGAGCCGGAAGTACAGTTCGTGGACCTCGGCGAAGAAGCCTTGCAGGGTGCGCAGGTGGGCGGCGAGCCCGGCGTCGTCGAGCAGCGCGGTGTCGGCGGCGCGCAGCTCCTCGATGCGGGCCGCGAGGCCCTTCTTCCACTCCTCGTCCCAGCGCCGCACCAGCTCCAGGGGCAGCCCGTCGCGCACCTCGCGGCCGATCCGCTCGGCGCGCTCCGCGGCGCCTTCGCCGGGCGGGGCGACGAGGCACTGGTAGGGCCAGCCGCCGATCTCCCGGAAGTGCGGGCGCATCCCGTTGCCGAAGGCGAACACCCCGCCCGCGGAGGCGTCCAGCACCGGCCGGTAGACCGAGCGCTGCAGCGCGGTCCACGGGCGCTCGGCCTGGGCGTAGCGGACCCAGAAGCCCTCCTTGGGCACCTCGGCCTCGACCGGTATCTGCTCGACGCCGTCGCCGGCGACGGTCACGGGGCGGGCCTGGAGCAGGGCGACGGCGCCGTCGGCGACCGCCCACTCGACGTCCTGCGGGGCGCCGAAGTGCGCGGCGACCTGCTCGGCCAACGCGGCGACGGCCAGGACGCGTTCGGCCGGGAGGGCCTCCTCGGCGCCCGAGCGGTGCTCGGCGGCGCCGTCGCGCACGGTCCACTCGTCGGGGGTGGCGGTGCCCTCCATGAGCCGGTCGCCCAGGCCGCGCACCGCGCTGACCACGATCTCGTCGGCGGCGCCGGTGACCGGGTTGACGGTGAACGCGACGCCCGCCGCCTCGGCGGGCACCATGCGCTGGACGAGCACGCCGACGCGGCCCGCGGCCGCGCCGCCGCGGTAGGCGGTGATGCGCTCGGAGAAGGCGGAGGCCCAGCAGCGGCGCACGGCCGCCACGAGTTCCTCGGCGCCCTGCACGCCGAGCACCGAGTCGAACTGTCCGGCGAACGAGGCCTCGCCGCCGTCCTCGTCGGCTCCGGACGAGCGGACCGCGACCGGACCGGCGCCCAACAGCTCGTACGCGGCGGCGAGTTCGGTGTCGAGGCCGGGCGGCAGCGCGGCCCCGGCGATCACCTCGACGACGGGCGTGCCGTCGTCCGGTGCGGCGGTGAGGATGTGTTCGAGCGCATCGGCGCGGACGGCGAAGCCGTCCGGCACCGGGAAGCCGGCCGAGGCCAGCTCGCCCAGCACCGCGGCCTTGCGGCCCACCTGCGGGGTGTCGGCGAGCCGCACCCGGTCGAGCGGCTGGATGTACGTCACGGCGGCCTTCCTGTGAAAGGGAGTTGCCCACGAGGGGGCTGGGGAGTGCGACGCCTCAGGGCGCGGTCAGGCGTCCTCGGTGAACAAGCGGCGGTCGGGGCCGAAGGGGCGGGTGACCGGCAGTCCCACGGACCACCAGTCGGCGGAGTGCATCCAGCTCTCGTCCGACTCGACCGGCACAGCCAGGAAGTACGGCGAGCAGATGCCGACGCCGAACAGGGCGCGCCCCACGGCGCGCAGGGCCCGGCGGCCCATGCCGGGCCCTGCCTCCGCCTTCTCGGGGCGCCGGACGGGGACGGCGACTGCGGAACTCACGTCCCGGGGATAGGTGGTGGACACGGGGTCCCTTCCTTCCGTTCGGTCAGTGCGCTCCGACGACCTCGTAGACGCCGAAGGAGCGGCCACGGCTGTGGTCCTGGTAAGGGCGGAGCGGCGCGGTGGCGTCCCGGTGGTCCGGGCCCTGCTCCCACGCCAGGAACTCCGCCATGCCCGCCCACTCGCTGATCACCGTGAACTCGCCGGGGGCGAGCACGGAGCGCATCAGCTGGTTGCCGAGGAGGCCGGGCGTGCCGGCCAGGCGCTCGCTGATGGCGTGGTACGCGGACATCACGGCGTCCTCGCCGCCGTCCTCGGGGGCCTGGCAGTGCACCAGGACCCGGACGGTGCCGGTCACGCGGCGACCCGGGCGGCGGCGCCGTCCAGCGAGTGGAGCAGCGTCATCGTGGTCATGGTGCCCGCGGCGCGGTAGGGGTGCAGGCGGCTGCGGTGGACCAGGTGCTCGTCGCTGAGCTCGTAGGTGCGGAAGCCCGGCTCGTCGGTCCAGTCGCTGACGATCCAGTAGACGCCGGTCTCCTCGGCGCTGCGGGAGAGCCACTGGCCCAGGTTGGCGGGCTGGCGGTTGATGACGTCGGCGCCGTCCAGCCAGGCCTGCTCGAACTCGGCCTCGCGGCCCGGGTGGATCTCCATGCGCAGCATCACGCGGAAAGTCATGATCAGATTCCTCCGTCGACGTTGATGGTCTCGCCGGTGACGTAGCGGGCGAGGTCGCTGGACAGGTAGAGCACGGCGCCGGCGATGTCCTCGGGGCGGCCCAGGCGGCGCAGCGCGGTCATGCCCTCGTAGCGGGCGATGATCTCCGGGGACAGCTCCTTCTCGGTGGCGATGACGCCCGGGGCGACCGTGTTGACGCGGATGCCGCGGCCGCCGAGCTCCTTGGCGAGCGAGCGGGTCAGGCCGACGGTGCCGGCCTTGGCGGCGGTGTAGTGGGAGCGCAGCGGGATGCCGACGGTGGCGACCCGGGAGCCGATGTTGACGATGGAGGCGCCGTCGCCGAGCAGCGGCAGCGCGCCCTGCACCACGAGGAAGGAGGCGGTGAGGTTGGTGTCCAGGACCCGGTGCCACTCCGCCAGCGGGAGCTCGGCGAACGGGATGTGGCTGATCACACCGGCGTTGTTGACGACCACGTCGAGGCGGCCGAAGCGGGTGCGGGCCTCCTCCAGCAGGGCGGTGACACCCTCCGCGGTGCCGACGTCGGCGCGCACGACGTGGTGCTCGCCGGGGGTGTCCGCCAGGATGCGGACCAGCTCGTCCACGTGCTCGCCGTGCTCGCGGTAGCAGGTGATCACGTCGGCTCCGGCCTCGGCCAGCGCCAGCACGACGCCGCGGCCGATGCCCCGGCTTCCGCCGGTGACCAGGACCTTCTTGCCCGTCAGGGAGATCCCCACGGTAGTGCCTTTCGTTAGAAGGAAGGTGAGTTGAGCGCCCCTTCGACTGCGGGCGCGTCGTGGTTGCTCGCGCCCACGCGGCGGAGCCGCATATGTCGACAGCCCCGCGCCCCTTCGGGGCACGAAGATCAGGCGAGGGAAACGGCCGTCGCCACGTTCACCGCGAAAGCGGCCAGGCAGAGCGAGGTGCGGATCGCGTTCCACAGGCGCCAGCGGCGGCGCGGGTCGGTGCGCTCCCAGTCCTCGGGGGTGTGCCGCGGGTCGAGCGCCAGCACGTACTTGTTGACCGGCACGTTGCGCGTCACCGAGATCGCGATCACGGCGGCGAGCAGCACGGCCGCGGCGGCGAACGTCGCCCGCGCCGTTCCGGATCCGGAGGTGAAGGCCAGCACCGCGTCCAGGACCAGCACGCCGCCGTTGGTGAGCGGCATGATCGGGTCGAAGCGCGGCTGCATGAACTGCACGGCCCGCACGTAGTTCTCGTACGGCAGGGCCAGGAAGAACGGCGCGACGCCGATGACCGTCGAGAGCATGATCCCGGCCGCCACGCCGTTGCCGACCACCGCGAGCGGGGCCAGGACGGCGGCGGCCCCGGTCATGCCGCCGCTCCGGCCAGGCGCCGCGCCTCGGCCTCGACGAGCTGCTTGATGTGCGGCATCTGCCCGGCGGTGCCGGCGTCGATGCGGCGCGTCATCTCCGCGTCGTCCACGGGGGCGGTGGGCTTCATGCGGAAGTGCTGCACCCAGCGCATCTCGGTGCCGCCCTCGACCTCGCGGTAGGACCAGCGGATGCGCATGAACTCGAACGGGCCGGTCTCCACGCGGTGCGCGAGGACCTCGCGGGCCTCGGCGTCCAGGTGCCGCTCGGAGACCCAGCTCCAGACGGTGCCGTTCTCGTCGGGGTGCTTGGTGAGCCGGAAGCGGACCATGTCCTCGGTCTGCTCCAGGATCTCCGCGGCGGCGTACTCGGTGAACAGCTGCGGCCAGGAGGCCACGTCGTTCGTCAGGCGCCAGACGACGTCGATGGGCGCGTCGATGACGATCCGGTTGTCGGTGTGGCCGCTCATGCCGGCACCGCCACGCGCATGCCGCTGACCAGCTCGACGGTGCCGCGCGGGGTGGCGGCGATGTCGACGGCCTCGTCCGGGACCTGGACGCCCCAGCCGGCGGAGATGACGGCGGCGGCCTCCAGCAGCACCAGGGAGTCGTAGCCGAGCTCGCCGTAGGTGAGGCCGGCGTCGGCGTCACCGAAGGTGAAGGAGCCGTCCTCGCCGGCGGCCTGGTTCAGGACGCCGCGGAGGTCGTCGAGGGTGAAGTCGTTCATCGTGATTCCTTCCGTCACAAGAGTTCTGACGTTGGGTCAGTCCCGGGTGCTGCGCAGCACCACGGCGGAGTTGAAGCCGCCGGTGCCGCGGGCGAGCACCAGGACGGTGCGCAGCCGGGCCTCGCGGGGCCCGTCCGTCACCAGGTCGATGCGGTGCGCCGGGTCCGGCTCACCGGTTCCGGCGGTCGGCGGGAGCACCTGGTCGCGCAGGGCCAGCAGGGCGGCCGCGGCGTCCAGGGAGCCGCCGCCCGCGTAGAGCCGGCCGGTCATGGACTTGGGCGCGGTGACCGGCACCCCGTGCGGGCCGAAGACCTCGGCCAGCGCGGCGGACTCGGCCCGGTCCTGCTCGGGCACCCCGGCCGCGTCGGCGAACACCGCGTCCACGTCGGCCGGTTGCAGCCCGGCGTCGGCCAGGGCCTGCCGGATCGCGCGGGCCAGGGCCGGCGGGCGGGCGGTGCCGGGCGCCGGGTCGAACGTGGCCGCGTACCCGGCGAGGTACCCGTAGCTCTTCTCCGCGCCGCGCTCGGCGGCGGCCCGCTCGTCCTCGACGAGGAGGATCGCGCCGCCCTCGCCGGGCACCCAGCCGGTGGCGTCCGCGGCGAACGGGCGGTAGGCGCGCGCCGGTTCGGGCTCGGCCGACAGGTTTCCGCTCGCGCCCTGGCAGACCAGGGCGTACGGGGACAGCGGGGCCTCGGTGCCGCCGGTGAGGACCGCGCGGGCGTCGCCGGCGGCGAGCGTCCGGCGGGCCTGGCCGAGCGCGTCGAGACCCGCGGCCTGCTCGGAGACCAGGACACCGCAGGGGCCCCGGCCGCCGTTGCGGATGGACAGCTGACCGGTGGTCGCGGCGTAGAACCAGGCGATGGACTGGTAGGCGCCGACCGCCTGCGGCCCGCGGGACCACAGCTTCTCGATCTCGCGCTGCCCGAACGCGTTGCCGCCGGAGGAGCTTCCGGTGACCACGCCCAGGTGGTAGTCCGGCAGCTCCTTCGGGTCCAGCCCCGCGTCGGCGAAGGCGAGTTCGGCGGCGGCGAGCCCGAAGTGGGTCCAGCGGTCGGTCTGCACGGCGAGCCGGCCGGGGATGTTGCCGGCGGCGGCGTCGAAGCCGTCGACGGTGCCGGCCACGACGGCCGGGTAGCCGGTGGTGTCGAAGCCGGTGATCCGGGACAGGCCGCTGCGGCCCTCCAGGGTGGCCCGCCACCATTCCTCGGTGCCGGGGCCGTTGGCGGCGATCGCGCCGATTCCGGTGATCAGTGCACGTGTCGTGGATGCGCTGGCGGTCATCGGGTCACCTCGCCGGGACGGGCGAGCAGCATGGCGCTCTGGAAGCCGCCGAAACCGCTGCCGACGGTCAGCACCACGTCGAGGCGCTGCTCGCGCGCGGTGCGGGGGACGTAGTCGAGGTCGCACTCCGGGTCGGGGACCTCCAGGTTGGCGGTGGGCGGCACCACGCCGTGCTCGATCGCCAGCGCGCAGGCGGCGATCTCCAGGGCGCCGATGGCGCCCAGCGAGTGGCCGATCATCGACTTCACGGAGCTGACCGGCACCCGGTAGGCGTGCTCGCCGAGGCTGCGCTTGAACGCGGCCGTCTCGTGGCGGTCGTTCTGCTTGGTGCCGGAGCCGTGCGCGTTGATGTAGTCGATGTCGTCCGGGTTCACCCCGGCGCGGCGCATCGCCACGTCGATGGCCTCGGCCATCTCCCGCCCGTCCGGGCGCAGTCCGGTCATGTGGAAGGCGTTGCCGCGCCCCGCGTAGCCGGCGAGTTCGGCGTAGACGCGGGCGCCGCGGCGGCGTGCGGCGCCGGCCTCCTCCAGGACGAACACGGCCGAGCCCTCGCCGATGACGAAGCCGTCGCGGCGGGCGTCGAACGGCCGGGAGGCGTGCGCCGGGTCGTCGTTGTTGGCCGAGGTGGCCTTGATGGTGTCGAAGCAGGCGACGCTGATCGGCGAGACGGGCGCCTCGGTGGCACCGGCGATCACGACGTCGGCGACGCCCTCCTCGATCAGCCGCATGCCGTGGGCGACGGCGTCGATGCCGGAGGTGCAGCCGGTGGAGACCACCGCGGCCGGGCCCTCGGCGCCCGCGGCGCGGGCGACCTCGGCGGCGATGCTGCTGGGCACCAGGTGGTCGTAGAGGTACGGGTTGGGGGGCGTCGGGTCCACGCGCCAACCGCTGCCGCCCGCGCTGAGCTTGACGTAGTTCTCCTCCAGGGCCGCGGTGCAGCCCACGGCGGTGCCGATGGAGGTGGCGGTGCGCCCGGGGTCGAGGGCGGCGAAGGACAGCCCGCTGTCGGCCATGGCCTCGCGGGCCGCGACGAGCGCGAACTGCGCGGAGCGGTCGAGCCGGTCCACCTCGCGGGCGTCCAGCCCCGCGGCGAGCGGGTCGAAGTCGCACTCGGCCGCGATGCGGGAGCGGAAGCCCGTGGTGTCGAAGAGGGTGATGGGGCGGGTCGCGGTGCGGCCCGCGGTGAGCAGGTCCCAGTACGCGGCGGTGCCGGTGCCGCCGGGGGCGACGGCGCCGATCCCGGTGATCGCGGCGGTGCGGCGGCCGGTGGGGGCGGTCATCAGTGCTCACCTGCCGGGCAGCCCGCCGGACCGCCGATGCCGGGGTGCGGCTCGTCGGCGCCGGGCAGCGGCTCGGTGTCGACGTGGCCCAGGGACGGGTGCGGGGCCAGCGGGCCGAGCTGGAAGACGGCGGTGGCCGCGGCGCCGCTGCGGTTCTCCACCCGGTGCCGGACGCCGATGGGCACCAACAGGCCCTCGTCCGTGCCCAGTTCCACCGGCTCCCCGTCGAGCAGCACGGTCAGCGCGCCCCGGGTCACGTACAGGAACTCCTCCGAGTACGGGTGGTAGTGCTCGGAGACGGACTCGCCCGGCTCCAGCGCCAGCACGCCCAGGAAGCCCGAAGTGGCTCCGGCGGTCTGCGGCCCGAGGACGACCCGGACGTCGCCGCCGCGGCGGCGGTTGGGGGCGATGTCGGCGAGGGCCACCTTGGCGGTCATCGATGCTCCTTGAACAGACGGCGGTTGCTTGCTCACGCGGACCAGCTGTAGAAGGTCCGGGCCATGGCGTCGGCGGGCTCCCGCCAGGACGGGTCGTAGGGCTTCACGAACGGCTCCAGGCCCCGGTTGACCTCCTGGAACAGCGGGTGTTCGCGGACCTGCGCCAGGCCGGGACGGATGTCCTGCTCGGCCTCGATCAGGTGGAAGTACAGGCCCTGGTAGCTGAACAGGGTCCGCCGGGACACGCCCACCAGGTGGGGCAGGTCGCTGCTGTCGGACCTGGCGAACTGCTCTGCCACCCGCTCCTCGTGAGCCGGGTCGAGCCGCGCGACGATCAGCGTGCGGTGCGCCATGACGGTTTTCTCCCTTCGCCGTTGCCCGGTGATCGTCACCCTGCGGGATCGAGCCCCGGTGGACCGCGGCTCGGGTGGGCAAGCGGTCCGCACGGCGCGGGCCGAGCGCCGGCCGAGCGGCGTTCGAGGACCCGGTCCCAGCATCGAGGCGCCACCGAGGAAGAACCCACGAGGAGCACAGGACATGACCGACACCCTGGACAGCGCACAGCTCTCCGCCCCCGCGACCGCCAACCCGCACCAGCAGATGCTGCAGCTGCTCGGCGGCAAGATGGTGGCCGCCGCCGTGTGCACGCTGGCCCGCATCGACGTCGCGGACCTCCTCGCGGACGGCCCCCGCCCGGTGGCCGAGCTCGCGTCGGCGACCGGCATGGACGCCGACATGCTCTACCGCTTCCTGCGCGCCGCCGGCTCCGCGGGCGTCTTCACCGAGACCGCGGACGGCGTCTACGGCCTGACCCCGATGGGCGAGCTGCTGCGCACCGACGTCCCCGGCTCGCTGCGCGACCTGGCCGCCATGTACGGCGAGACCAGCATCTGGAACTGCTTCGGCGACGCGATCGACACCCTGCGCACCGGCGAGCCCACCGGCCCCAAGTACCGTGGCGGCCAGGGCTGGTTCCCGTACATGGAGCAGCACCCGGAGTGGGCGCAGACCTTCCACCGCGCCATGACCGGCGTCAGCGAGAAGGCCATCCGCGCCGCCGAGGTCTTCGACTTCGGCCGCTTCGGCAAGGTCGCCGACATCGGCGGCGGCCAGGGCCGTCTGCTCTCCGCCATCCTGGGCGCCCACCCCGAGGTCCAGGGCCTGCTCTTCGACCAGGCGTCGGCCGTCCAGGGCGCCGCGCCCGTGCTGGAGGCCGCCGGTGTGGCCGACCGTGCCGAGTGTGTCGTCGGCGACTTCTTCCAGTCGATTCCGGGCGGCTGCGACGCGTACGTCCTCAAGGCGATCCTGCACGACTGGAACGACGAGGACAGCATCCGCATCCTGCGCAACATCCGCGCCGCGATGGCGGAAAACGACAACAAGGCAGCCGCGCGCGTCCTCATCGTCGAGGCCGTCGTCCCGGCCGGTGACGGCTGGCACTTCAGCAAGGCCATGGACATCGCCATGGGCGTCAGCCTGGGCGGCAAGGAGCGCAGCGAGCAGCAGTGGCGCGAGCTGCTGGCCGAGGCCGGCTTCGAGCTCGTCGCCGTCACCGAGACCGCTCCCCCGCACGCCATCGTCGAGGCCCGCCCGGTCTTCTGACGTACGTCCACCACGAGTTGGGAGCACCCATGACGACCCGTCCGCCGCTCGACTACCCCTTCGCCTGGCCCTCGGCCACCGGGCAGCCCGAGGAACTGGCCACCGTGCACCGGTGCCCCGTGCAGCCGGTGACGCTGCCGAGCGGGGACGAGGCACTGCTGCTGACCCGCTACGAGGACATCCGCGCCCTGCTGGCCGACCCCCGGGTCAGCAAGGACCGCAACCGGCCGGGCATGGCCCGGATGACCGCCAAGAAGGACAAGGTCTTCCAGAAGAAGGTCCCGGCCCGGCCCGGCGGCCACGCCCGGGTCCGCAAGCTGATCAACAAGGAGTTCACGGCCGCGCGGGTCGAGAAGCTGCGCCCGCGCATCGCCGAGATCGCCGACGGCCTGCTCGACGCCATGGCCGCGCAGGGCGGTCCCGTCGACCTCAACGAGGCCTACGCCTTCCCCCTCACCGTGCAGGTCATCTGCGAACTCCTCGGCGTGCCCGCCGCGGACCGCGAGCAGTTCGGCGACACCAGCGCCCCGCCGTGGGACTACATGCGCGAACTGATCGCCGCCAAGCGCGAGCAGCCCGGCGACGATCTCATCAGCGACCTCATCGCGGTCCGGGACGAGGACGACGGCCGGCTCACCGACGACGAACTGCACTGGTGGTGCACGCTGCTGCTGCTCGCCGGCTACGAGACCACCGCCAGCCAGCTCTCCGGCGGCACCGTGCTGCTGCTCACCCACGACGGGCAGCTGGAGAAGCTGCGCGCCGACTGGTCCCTCATGCCGCGCGCCGTGGAGGAACTCCTGCGCCTGCAGGTCGTCGGCTCGTCGCTGTCGATGCTGCGCTACGTGACCGAGGACATCGACCTCAACGGCACGCACATCGCGCAGGGTTCGAGCATCATCCCGGCCCTGGAGGCGGGCAACACCGACGGCGAGGCCTTCGCCTGCCCCGCCGACCTCGACATCTCCCGCTCCGGGCCGCGCCAGCTCACCTTCAGCACCGGACGCCACTTCTGTCTGGGCGCCCCGCTGGCCCGCGTCGAGCTCCAGGTCGGCATCGAACGGCTGCTGCGCCGCTTCCCGGACCTGCGCCTGGCCGCCTGCCCGCAGCACCTGCGGCGCAAGGACGACGCCTTCTTCCAGAGCTTCGAGGAGGTGCCGGTCACCTGGTGACCGGCCACTACAAGGAAAGTCACGCCATGACCACCGCCCCCGCGCGCTGCCCGTACCCCTTCCACCGCCCGGCGGCGCTGGAGCAGCCCGTCGAACTGGCCGGCATCCGCGAGGAGCCCGTCGTCCCGGTCACCTTGCCCAGCGGCGACGACGCACTGCTCGTCACCCGGTACCAGGACGTCCGGGCCCTGCTGGTCGACCAGCGCATCAGCCGTAACCTCAACCGGCCCGGCGCCGCCCGCATCTCCAAGGGCAACAGCATGTTCCAGGACAGCCGGATGGACCCGGACCCGCCGGAGCACACCCGGGTGCGGCGCCTGGTCCTGCGGGCCTTCTCCCCCGCCCGGGTCGAGAAGCTGCGCCCGTTCATCCACAGCACTGTGGACGAACTGCTGGACACCATGGAGGCCAAGGGCGGCGGCGGCCCCGTCGACCTGTGCGAGACGCTCGCCTTCCCGCTGCCCATCCGCGTCATCACCACCCTCCTCGGCGTGCCCGAGCAGGACATGGACCGCTTCCGCGGCTGGACCGACGCCTTCCTCTCCGTGAGCCGCTTCACCGGCCCCGAGATCCGCGCCGCCATGCAGGAGATGAGCGGCTACATCGCCGAACTGATCGCCGCCAAGCGGGAACGGCCCGGCGACGACCTCATCAGCGACATGATCAGGGTCAGCGACGAGCAGGACGGCACCCTCACCGAGTACGAACTGCACTGGTGGGCCCGCCTGCTGCTGCTCGTCGGCTACGAGACCACCGCCACCCAGCTCGCCGGCACCGTCGCCATGCTGCTCAGCCACCCCGAGCAGCTGGAGAAGGTGCGCGCCGACTGGTCGCTCGTGCCGCAGGCCGTCGAGGAGGCACTGCGCTGGAAGCTGGTCGGCTCGTCCGTGTCCATGCTGCGCTACGCCACCGAGGACGTCGAACTGCCCAGCGGCGCCGTGGTCCCCGCCGGCAGCAGCGTCATCCCCGCCGTCGACTCCGCCAACCAGGACCCGTCGGTCTTCGCCGACCCCGGCACCTTCGACATCACCAGGACGGACCCCAACCTCACGCTGAGCCTCGGCCCGCACTTCTGCATCGGCGCCACCCTGGCCCGCGTGCAGCTGGCCATCGCCGTCGAGGCCCTGCTGCGCCGCTTCCCGGACCTGCAACTCGCCGTCCCGGCACGCGACCTGCGCCGCCAGGAGGGCGCCCTGCTGGAGGGCTTCCTGGAGGTCCCGGTCACCTGGTGACCGCCGTTCCGGTCTTTCCATCGTTCTGAGAGGTTGATCCACTGATGCGCGTCCTCGTCGTCACCTGGGCGTGGCCCTCGCACTACATGCCACTGGTGCCCACGCTGTGGGCACTGCGCGCCGAAGGCCACGAGGTGTGCGTGGCCAGCCAGCCCGCGCTGGCCCGTACCGTCACCGACTCCGGGATGGTCTTCGCCGCCGCGGGCGAGGACCTGGACCACGCGGAACTGCACCGCCGCCGGCTGCGCGGCCTCGACCACACCGGTGTGCCCGAGGCGCCGCCGCCCGGCGCGGGCGCGGAACGCTTCAGCCCCGCGGAACGGGAGAAGGTCTCCCGCGTCTTCGGCATCTTCGCCGACCGGGCCGACGCCATGGTGGACGACGTCATCGCCCTGGGCCGCTCCTGGCGCCCGGACGTGATCCTGTACGAACCCACCAGCTACGCGGGCCCGTTGGCCGCAGCGGTCCTGGGCATCCCGGCCGTACGACACCTGCACGGCGTCGACCTGACCTACCAAGTGCACGGCCTCATGCCGGAGTTGCTGGCCCCGACGGCGCGGCGCCTCGGCCTGCCCGGGGTGAACGTCCTGGGCGACCTCACGGTGGACCCGTGCCCGCCGAGCATGCAGGTCCCCGCGGATGTGGACCGGGCCCGCATCCGCCACGTCCCCTACAACGGCCCGGCCGTCCTCCCCGACTGGCTGCGGCCCCCGCGCCCGCCGGGCAGCCGGCGCCGCATCTGCGTCACCTTCGGCCGCACGACGACGGCGCTCAAGGGCGACCAGCGGTTCCTGCCGCCGGTGGTCGTGGAGGCCGCCCGCGCCCTGGACGCGGAGATCGTGGTGGCTCTGGACCCGAAGGACCGGGAGGCACTCGGCGACGTCCCCGACGGCGTCCGCGTGGTGGAGTCCCTCGCCCTGCACCTCCTCCTCCCGACCTGCGCAGCCGTCGTGCACCAGGGCGGCATAGGCACCACGCTGGCCGCCGTGGCCGCCGGAGTGCCGCAGCTCGTGCTGCCGCAGCTGCCGGACCAGATCTTCACGGCGGAGCGCGTCGCGGCGACGGGCGCCGGCCTGATGCTGCGCCCGGCCGGCACCGACGACCTGGTCCCCGCGATCGCCCGGGCCCTGTCCGCCCTCGTCGAGGGCGACGTCCACCGCGACGCCGCCGCCCGCCTGCACGACGAGATGCAGGCCCAGCCCGCCCCGCTCTCCGCCGTCCCCGCCCTCGAACGCCTCACCCGTATCCGGAGTACGTCATGATGCCGCCCCCTTCCGAACCCCCTCGCTCCGTGGCCCAGCGCCGGGAGGACGTCCTGGCGCTCCTGCAGAACGAGCGCCACCTGTGGCTCGCCTCCGCCGACGCGGACCGCCCGCACCTCGTGCCGTTCGCCTACGCGTGGGACGGCGCATGCCTGACGATCCTGACCCGCCGCACGAGCCGCACGGTACGCAACCTGCAGGGCGGCGGCCTGGCCCGGGTGGCCCTGGGCACGGCCCGGGACGTCGTACTCGTCGACGCCGAGCCGGAGTTCATCGAGCCGGAGGAGGCCGACGAGCGCACCTCCGCGCTCTTCGCCTCGCTCCCGATGGACCCGCGCCGGGTCCCGGGCGTGATCGGCGTACGCCTCCGGCCGCAGCGGATCCTGGCCTGGCGCAGCCTGTCGGAGATGCGGGACCGCCTGGTCATGCGGGACGGAACCTGGATGGCGTGAGCCCGCCACCAACCACCCACTCACGAAAGGCCCCGGGGACACCGACCGTCCCCGGGGCCTTTCGCCATGTCATCCCGTCGGCACCGCCGAGGAATGATGGTTGACGATCAGCCACTTGCCCCGGCACCACTCGTAGACGAACGTGTAACGGGCGTCGACCTTGGACTTGCTGCCGTCCTTGTTGGTCAGCGTGAACTCGTAAAGGCCGGTGTCGACCGCATCGTCACGGCTCAGGATCTTGATGCGGCGCTCCTGGATGCGGCCGACCGGCTTGTTCTCCAGGAAGTGCTTGAAGTAGTCGACCCGCGCCGCCCGCGTGTAGCGGATCTCGGAGGAGACGGTCGGCAGCAGCACGGCGTCGGGGGCGTACAGGTTCGCGACGCGGTTCGCATTGCCGCTGGCCAGAGCCGCGTTCCAGCGGTCGAACAAGGCCTTGATCTGGCCCTTGGTCGGATGATGATGCTTCCCGGTTCGCGAATCGGCGGCGTGCGCCGTCCCGGCCCCGGTGAACAACGGCAGCGCCAGCACGACGACGGTGGCGACGGCGGTCGAGGCGGAGTGTCTGCGCCTCAGCATGGAACACCTCCTGCGTAGGAACAGGCTCAGCCTCCCCCGGCCCCGTCGATCCCGCATGTCGGCACAGCCCCGTCCGGTGGCGCAGACCTTCACCGACACGCCGGTGTCCTGAAGATCTGCGCCACCGCAAGCACCCGGGGTGTTACCGCACCCCCGCCAGGTGCCGGGCCAGCGCCGGCACCGACGGGTTCTGGAACAGGGCGCTGCGCTCGAAGCCCAGGCCGAGTGCGGCCTCCAGCCGGGCGTGGGCCTGGAGCATCTGGATGGAGCTCAGGCCGACCCGGAACAGCGGGGTGTCCCCCGGCACCGGCACCCCGGCGATCGACTCGAAGACCTCGCGCACGGTGCGCAGCAGGTCCGCGGGGATGTCCGCCGCCTCCTGCGCACCGTCCTCCGCCGGGCGCGTCCGCGGCTGCACCGACACCGGGCGGCCGAACACGTCGGTCACCTCGGCCGCCGCATCGCCGTGCACGAGGTACGGCTCCTCCAGGGCCAGCCCCTCCGTCGTCCGGACCCGGCCCCGCAGCTCCTCCGACGTGCCGTCGAGGCCCACGCCGTACGCGCCCGGCGGCAGCCGCAGCGCGACGCGGGCCAGGACGGCCGCCTCGGCCGGGGCGAGGGACAGGACGCCGCGGCGGCGCACGGCGGCCTCGTACGGGTTGTCGCGGTTGAGGCCCGTTGCCTGCCACAGGCCCCACGCCAGGGTGTGGACGGGGACGCCCGACCGGCGCAGGTGCTCGCCGAGCGCGTCGGCGAACGCGTTGCCGGCGCTGTACGCGGCACAGCCCGCCGAACCGAGCTGGCCCACCAGGGAGGTGAAGACGACCAGGTGGGCGCCGGGCCGCCGGCGGCACAGCTCGGCCAGGTGCAGCGTGCCCGCCGTCTTCGCGGCCACGGCCTGCGCCCAGTGCTCCGGGGTCTCCTCGGCGAGCAGCCGGAAGCCGTACGCGTCGGCGAGGTGCAGGACGCCGTCGAGCGGGGCGCCCCAGTGGGCCTCGGCGTCGGTGACCGCCGACTGCAGGGCGGCGGCGTCGGTGACGTCGGCGCTGCGGTAGAACACGTCCCGGCCCGGCCACGCGTCGCCGACCTCGGCTGCGGACCTGCGGCCCACGACGGCCAGCGACAGACCGTAGCGGTCGGCGAGTTCGCCCAGCAGGGTGCCGCCGACGCCGCCGGCACCACCGGTGACCAGGTAACGGCCGCCACGGCGCAGCGCGTCCGCGGGGCGCGGGTCCTCGGCCACGGGGGCCAGCACCGGCACGTACGGGCGGCCGTCGCGCCAGGCCGTGCTCGGGGCACCGACGGCGAGGGCGGCGCCCAGCGCGTCCGCGTCCTCGGCGGCCGAGCGGCCCTGCAGGTCCACCTGCTGCACCTGCACGGACGGGCGCTCCTGGGCGAGGACGCCCGCGACGGCGGCGGTGAGGGCCGCCGGGTAGCAGACCTCCTCGTCGCCCGTGATGCGGTACAGGCCACGGGTGACGGTGATCACCCGCTCGGGGAGGGGGAGTTGGGCGCACGCCGTCGCGAAGTACGTGCCGCAGCGGTCGTTCGCCGACGCCGCGCCGGACGCGTCCGGCGTCTCCAGGTAGCTCCACAGCTGGAGCAGGGTGTGGGGTGCGACGCCGGATTCGCGCAGCGAACGGCTCAGCGTCGCCCAGTCGTCCGCCGACATCGGGTCCAGGCGGTAGCCGTCCGGCGTCTCCGCGAAGCCGGACCCCGGCCGGACCAGGACCGTGCGGTCGGGCGCGGCCGCGTACAGCCGGTCGGCGAGGCCGAGTTCGTCGGCGAGGACCAGCACCGTGCCGTCTCCGGCGACCGCCGCCCCCTCGGGCGCCTCCACCGGCTCCCACTCCTGCGCGTACACGCAGTCCGGCACCTCGGTCCCGGTGCCGCCGCCCGTGCTGCGCAGCGCCTCCTCGAAGTCGCCTGCCGTGAACCGGGCGACGAGCCTGCGCCGTTGGACCTTGCCGCTGGTCGTGCGCGGGAAGTCGGCCGCGGTCAGCGGGACCGCGTGCGTGACCGGCAGCCGGACCGCGGACGCCACGGCCTCGCGGATCCGCTCCGCGACGGCAGCGGGTTCGTCCCCCTCCCCCTCCGGCACGAAGAAGACCGCGAGGACCTCGCTGCCGCTGACCGGGTCGGGCACGCCGCACGCCGCGGCCCAGCCGCTCGCCACGCCCTCGACGCGGCCGCACAGCTCCTCGATCTCGTGGCAGAAGTATTTGTTTCCGTTGACGTTGATGAGCTCCTTGGCGCGGCCGGTGATGACGACCTCGCCGTCCCACAGGAACGCCTGGTCGCCGGTGTCGAACCAGCCGTCGCCGGGGAACGCCTCGGCGTTGGCCTCCGGGTTGTCCAGGTAGCCGGGGGTGACCCGGGCCGCCTGCACCTGGAAGGCGCCGATCACGCCCTCGGGCACCACGCGCCCGGCGTCGTCGACGACCCGGACCTGCGCCCCGGCCGCGGCCGGGCCCATGCTGAGGAACTCGGAGGCGTCCGCCTCCGCGGTGCCCTCGGGCGCGAGCCTCAACTCGCCGTCCAGCGTGGCCTTCAGGACCCGCAGCACACTGCCCTGCTCGGCGTAGAACTTGTAGCAGATGCCGGTGGCGGTCTCCGCCATGCCCCACGCGTGGATCATGGCCGTGCGGCGCAGCCCGAACGGGGCGGTGCGCTCCAGGAACGCGTCCACGACGGGCGCGGTGCACTGCTCGCCCGCGTTGAGGACGGTGCGCACCGCGGACAGGTCCCAGCTGCGCTCCGGGGCGGCGCGCAGCGCGTCGGCGACGAGGCGGTAGCCGAAGTTGGCCGCCCACGTGTGCTCGACGCGGTACTGCTGGAGGATGTCCAGCCAGCGCAACGGCTGTTCGGCGATCCAGCCGGTGGGCGAGTGGATGCCGGTGCAGCCGAGCACGGCGTCCCGCAGCAGGTACATCACCAGCGGCGGCGCGTGGTCGAACGGCAGCCAGTTGAAGGAGATCTCGCCGGGCCGGATCAGGCCCGCGTCGCGTGCGGCGCAGGCGTTGTCCACGATGGCCCGGTGCGTGACCTGGACGAGCTTGGGGGCGCCGGTGCTGCCGGAGGACATGACGAGCACGGCGGTGTCGCCCGGCGCGGCCGCATGGACCTCGGACACCGGTGCGCCGCGCCGGAGTTCGGAGACGGCGGCGGTGCGCAGCGGGGCGGTGCCGTAGAGCGTGTGCAGGCCGGCGAGGCCCTCGGCCGCGGCGTCGTCGGTGATCACGAGCGGGTGGCCGAGCTGCTCCCAGGCGTGCACCAGACGGTCGAGCACGGGCCCGCGCGTGGTCCAGCCGTCGGGGATGCCGGCGGTGAGCAGCCGGATGCCGCCGAGGAGGCAGGCCCAGACGGCGAGCACGTAGTCGTCGAGGGAGGGGACGAGCAGCACGGCGCTGTCGCCCGCACGCAGGCCCCGCTCGTGCAGCCCGCCGAGCACCCGGCGGGCCTCGTCGAGCAGTTCGGGGTAGCTGCGGTAGGCGTCGGTGCCGGGTGCGATGACGCGCACGCCGTGCGCGGCGTGCCGCTCGGCGGCGGCGAGCACCGCCTCGGTGACGGTGGCCACGTCCACGTCCCCGCGAAGCAACGCGGGGCCGGTGCGCAGGGCGGGCGGGGCCGGGTCGGTGGGTGTCAAGTCCGTTGCCATGGCGGGCAGTACGGGCGCGTCGAGGTCGAGCGGCGCGAACCGGGCCGGGGCCGCGGTGGCCGGGGCGTACCCGATGCGGTCCGGGTCCTCGGCGAGGACCGGGAGGGCGGCCAGGGCGTCGAGGTCCGGGCTGCCGTCGGCGCGGCGCGGGATACGGCGGACGGCGACGGCGGGCAGGGGTGCGACGGCCCGCCGGGCCTCGTCGGGGGTGTGGCCCGGGGCAGGGACCACGTAGGCGGCCGCGGGGTTGTCGAGGATGACGCAGTCGGCGAGGGTCATGGGTGGGGCCTTCCAATACGGGGCAGGGGCGCCCCCGTAAGGGGCGCGGGGAACTGCGCGACCAGCCACGGACCGGCCCGCAGCCGAAAGCGCGCGGTCAGCTTTCGGGGTAGATCAGCGAACGCAGATTCTGCTGCGTCCAGTTCGTATGCACCCGCTCCCAGCGGGCAACGCGCTCGGCGCGGGAAAGGCCGTCGAGCGGCAACCCGAACACCTCGTCCAGCACGGCAAGCCACTCATCTGCGGACGTGAGCGTCCGCACCTCCCGCCCCACAGCGGAGCGGTACCGCGTGAACTGGCAGCCGATCACCTCGTCGAACCCGTCGGCGTGGTGCCGCTTGACCCAGCCGTAGAGGAAGAACACGGCCATCGGCCCGTCGGCCAGCGTGCGGTACGGGGTGCCGAAGTCCTCCCAGCGGGAGGTGCGGACGGTGAAGTCGACGCCCCGGCAGGACTCGTTCGGGTCGTAGTCGATGCGCCAGTCGCCGCCCGCGGTGTCCGAGGGGCGCAGCGTGTAGACGGCGTTGCCGATGCGGTGGGTGCCGGCGACGAGCGGCAGCGGGCGGTGGAAGCCCTCGCCCGAGCCGACGTCCAGGATCCAGGTCCCGGCCGGGTTGGCGGCGGTCGGCAGGTCGTGGACGAGCAGCACGTTGTGGGAGTCGTCGGGGCTGACCGGGCCGCCGGCCCAGCCGCTCTCGATGGCGGCGGAGTGCAGCGTGACGCGGTAGCCGAGGGCGCCGAGCAGCAGGCTGAACGCGCCGTTGAGCTGGTAGCAGACGCCGCCGAGGCCGGCGCGGGCGATACGGCCGGCGGCGGCGTACGGGTCGACGTCGTCGGCCCGTTCCAGGGTCTGGAAGGGCACGTTCTCGACGTGGGCGGCGTGCAGGAGGGCGAGGTTCTCGACGGACGGGGCGCCGACGGGGCCGAGGCCGAGGCGCTTGAGGTATCCGTCGATGTCGAGGGATACGTCAGGGGTAGTCAACATGGCGGTCACCGGGAGGGGTTGGAGGACGGTTCGGGGAGGCTGCCGTCGCGGGCGAGGCGTTCGAGCAGGGCCACGGTCTGCGCGGGCGTGGGTCGCGCGTCGGACTCGGCGCGCAGCCCGGCGGCCGCGTCCCGGTGCCCGGGGTCGGTCAGCAGGGCGTGCACGGCGTCCCGCAGGCCGTCGACGGTGGCCTCGTCGGCGGTGAGGGTGCGGGAGGCGCCGGTGGCCTCCAGGTGGCGGGCGTTGAAGATCTGGTCGGGCATGTGCGGCACGACGAGTTGCGGCACGCCCGCGGCCAGTGCGGTCATGGTGGTGCCGCCGCCGCCCTGCTGGACGACCGCGTCGCAGGTCGCGAGCAGCGGCTGCAGCGGGACGGGACCGATGTGCCGGACGTTGGCCGGGGGGTCGGGGAAGAGGTCGCGCTGCCGGTCGGTCACCGCGACGACGGTCTCCACGTCCAGGTCGGCCAGGGCCTCGACGACGCGCGGGGCCAGCACCATGTGGTCCAGACCGAGCCCGTCGAGGGAGGTGCCCCAGGTGACGCAGACGCGCGGCCGGGACGGCGGCTCCCGGAGCCAGTCGGGCAGCACGGCCGGGCCGTTGTAGGGGACGTACCGGAAGGGGTGCCGGGGCAGGTCGTCCGCGACCTGGAGGCGCGGCGGGCAGGGGTCGAGCGTGACGGTGCCCAGCGCGCCGATCGTGGTCAGCCCGAAGCGGGAGGCCATGGGCTCCATGAGCTCGGCCTCCAGCTCGCCCAGCCGGGCGGTGAAGTCGACGGTCCACAGCAGGCGCACGGAGGGGATGCCGAGCAGGGTGGCGGCCAACGGGCCGACGAACGCGTTGGGTTCGAAGACCACCAGGTCGGGCCGCCAGGAGCGGGCGAAGGCGAGGACGTCGTCGGCCATGGCGTCGGCGCTGTCCACGCCGATCCGCAGCCCGAGCAGCCGCCGCTTGGCGTCGGGAACCCCGTCCGGAGGAGGAGGTCCGGCCGCCCAGTTCCGCTTGCTCAACCGCCCCTTCAGCACGTCCAGGACGTCGACGTCCGGCCCCGCCGGGAGGGCCGGCAGCCCGGCCTGCGTCACGGTGGGCGCGAAGGAGGGGTGGCACGCCACCACCACCTCGTGCCCGGCGGCGCGCAGCGCCCAGCCCAGCGGCACCAGCGGGTTGTAGTGGCCCTGCATGGACCAGGTGGCGAACAGGACTTTCACGGGTGAGGTCCTCCCTTCCGGTCCGGCCGACCGATCCGGCGGACCCGCCGCCCAGCGTCGCCGCGGCCGCTGGGGCAACGCTCCAGCGGTGGTGGGGCGCCTCCCGGCCGATCCTCGATCGCGGGGCCGCACACTCACCACGGACAACTCACGCCAACACAACAGGAGGTGGCGCATGCAGCTCGGGGTCTTCCTCAACCGCCAGGGCGCGGTGGAGGTCGCCGTGGAGGCGGAACGACTGGGCTACGCCATGGCGCTGGTCCCCGAGGGCTTCCGCTCCGACGCGGTCAGCGTCCTGGGGGCGGTGGCCGCGCGCACCGAGCGGATCGGGCTCGCGTCCGGCGTGATGCAGATCCCCGGGCGCCCCCCGGTGATGGCCGCGCTGACCGCCGCCACCCTGGACCAGCTGTCCGGCGGCCGCTTCCGGCTGGGCCTCGGCGTCTCCAACCCCGATGTCTCGCTCGGCTGGTACGGCGTCCCCTTCGAGCGCCCGCTGGAGCGGACCCGGGAGTACGTGGACGTGGTGCGCCTCGCCCTCACCGGCGACCCGGTCCGGTACGCGGGCAAGCACTTCCAGCTGCCGCCGGAGGGCACGGACGAGGCCGCCCACCTGATCGCGGCGGCCGTGCGCAAGGACCTCCCCGTGCTGCTGGCCGGGGTCGGCAAGCGCAGCCTGGAGCTGGCCGGCGAGATCGCCGACGGCTGGATCGGCGTGTTCGCCCCGCCGTGGCGCATCGCGGAGTCGCTGAAGCACGTGCAGACGGGCCGCGAGCGCGCGGGCCTCGGCCTGGAGGGCTTCGAGGTGATGCCGTCCATCTCGATCGGCCTGGGCGACGACCTGGAGACGGCCGCCGAACCGCTGCGGCACTACTACGCCAACTTCCTCGGGCTGGGCTCGAAGGAGAAGAGCATCTATTACGCGCTGGCCGTGCGCATGGGCTTCGAGGAGCAGGCGGCCGAGGTCCACCGCCTGCGCAGCGAGGGCGACCGGGCCGCTGCCGCTCGGGCCGTACCGCTGGAGTTCATCGACCAGACGGCGCTGCTGGGCACGCCGGAGCGGATTGCTCGCCGCATGGCCGAGTACGCGGCGGCGGGTGTCACGGTGCTCGGCCTCACGCTGCTCGCCCCGACCGTGGAGGAGCAGCTGGCGACGGTTCGCGCGGCGGCGCGGGCGCTGGAGCTGGCGGGGGTGTGACGCGGGGTGCCCCGTCAGGGGCGCGGGGAACTGCGCGACCGGCCACGACGCGCCCGCGGATGACGTGCTGCCCCAGGGTGGTGCGTCGGCTGCAGGCCGGTGGGGGCTTGTCGCGCAGTTCCCCGCGCCCCTGACGGGGCACCTGGTCGCGCCCACGCGGCGGAGCCGCATATCGACACAGCCCCGCGCCCCTGACGGGGCGCCTGGTGCAGGCGCGTCGTGGCTGATCTCCTAGAACACCGGCATCCGGCTCCGCTCCAGCGTGCGGCGCCGCCGCTCCGGCATGAGGGCCGCGATCTTCGGCTCCAGCACGTGGTGGCGGATCGAGCGGGCGCCGATGCGGCCGTCCAGGAACAGCTGCCGCATCAGGGTGCGCCGCGCCTTGCCGCTCGTGGTGCGCTGCACCGTACCGGGCTGCACCAGAAGGACGTTGGCGGCCTCGACGCCGAGGGCGCGTGCCATGTGGGCCTGCAGTTCCTGGATCAGGGCGGCCGCGTCGGCCGGCGCGTGCAGCACTTCCTGGACCAGGACCAGTCGCTCCTCGACGGCGAACGCGACACCCGGGCCGGCCAGCGGGCTGACCTCGGCGGCCGTCCGCTCCACGTCCTCGGGGTGGACGCGGCGCCCGGACAGGGTCATCACGTCCTTCATGCGGCCCAGGACGAACAGTTCGCCGTCCGCCGTCACGGCGCCCATGTCGCCGGTGCGGACGAAGCCCGTCTCGCCGTCCGCCGTCGTGGCGCCGAACACGGCGTGGCTCTCGGCGGGCCTGCCCCAGTAGCCGTCGGCGACGCCCGCGCCGCGGACCCAGATCTCGCCGACGGAGCCCTCCGGCAGCACCGTGCGGCTCTGCGGGTCCACCACGCGGACCTCCGCGCCGGCGGCGATGCCGCTGCCGACGAGCGTGCGCACCCCGGACTCGTAGGCGCCCGCGTCCTCCGGCGCCGGGCGGAGCGTGCCCTGCTCCAGGGCGACCGCGTCCACGGCGCGCAGCACCGGGCCCGTGCCGGGGCGGGCGCCGGCGACGAGCCAGGTGGCCTCGGCCAGGCCGTAGCAGGGCAGCAGCGCCTCGGGGCGCAGGCCGGCGGGGGCGAAGTGCCGGGTGAAGGCGGCCAGCGTCGCGGCGGACAGGGGTTCGCCGCCGACGAGGGCGCTGGTCCAGCGGCTCAGGTCCAGGCCGGCGAGCTCCTCCTCGCCGACGGCGCGGACGCACAGGTCGTAGGCGAAGCCGGGGGCGGCGCTGACGGTGACGCCGTAGGTGTCGATCATCTGCAGCCAGCGCAGCGGGTCGCGGACGAACTCCGTGTGGTCCAGGGAGACGGCGGAGGCGCCGAGCCACAGCGTGTGCAGCAGGAAGCCGGCGAGGCCGAGGTCGTGGTACGGGGGCAGCCAGCCGCCCAGGACGGAGCGGGAGTCGGTGCCGAGAAGCTGCTGCAGGGACCGCTGTCCGGCGGCGGCGTTGCCGTGCGAGACGAGGACGCCGCGGGGGCGGCCGGTGGCGCCGGAGGTGTAGAGGAGGAAGGCGGGGTCCTCGGGGGCGGCCGCGGGCGGCGGCGTCCAGGCGTGGGCCTCGTCGAAGCCGGGGGTGTCGGCGGCGAGGCAGCCGATGTGGCCGAAGCCGCTGGTGCTCAGCCACATGGCGAGTTCGGGCTGGGCGCTGCGGTCGGTGAGGGCGAGGCGGATGTCCGCGTCCTCGATCAGGGCGGCGAGGCGGACGGTGTCGCGCCGGACCTCGCCCGGCAGCGGGGCGGGGACGGGGACCATCCCGGCGTAGAGGCAGCCGGCGAACGCGGCGGCGAAGCCGGGGCCCGGCGGGTGGGCCAGCAGGATCCGTTCCCCGGGGCCGGCCACGGTCTCGCGGGCCAGCCGGGCGGCGATGCCGCGGGCTCGTCGGTCCAGGTCCCCGTAGGTGAGCACCTCGGGCCGGCGGCCGGGGGCCCGCAGGTGGGTGAGGGCCGGTCGGTCCGGGTGCTGTGCAGCGTGCTTCCGGATCATGTCGGTCACGGTCGTGAAGACCGTCGTAAGGCTGTCCACCAAGTCCCCTTGCCTGTGCAGCGGTTGCGGGCTTCCCTCCCGGGCCGGGTACGGCGGCCGGGGACCGGGGACCGCCCCCGGCACCTCGCAGCCTCGGGGGTGGGGGTGGACACGGGATGGAGCCCCGCTCGGCCGGAACCATGAGTTCCTCAGGCCGTGCGGGCTCCCGCGGGCGCCGCGTCCAGCAGTTCCCGGGCGTCGCGTTCCTCGACCCCGCCCACCGGTCCGCCGCCCAGTACGGCGAGCGCCGCCACGTAGCCGTCACCGGGATACAGTGCGCACAACGAGGCGTCGGCGACGGGCACTTCGGCCGCTGCGGAGGCGAGGAGCACGGGGGCCCGGCCCGGCAGCGGCGGGGAGACCCGCAGCTCGGTCATGGGGGTGTGCAGGCCCGTACCGGCGGCCTTGAGCAGGGCCTCCTTGCGGGACCACCAGGTGAAGAAGGCGCGCGCCCGCCGTTCCGGCGGCAGCTGCAGCAGCTCCGCGCGCTCCTCGGGGCCCAGGACCCGGCGCACGAGCTCCTCGTGGTCGCCGCCGAGGTCGTGGATGCCCTCCACGTCGACGCCGAGCGGGGCCCGCCCGCCGACGGCCACGGCCACCCGGTCGCCGGAGTGGCTGACGGACAGCTCCGTCTCGCCGCCCGGCAGCCGCGGCTTGCCGTGCGGGCCCGCGCAGTCGGTGCACTCGCGCACCAGCGGGACCCGTTCCGGCGCCATGCCCAGCAGCTCGCCCAGGGCGAGCCGGCTCAGCGCGACGCCGGCCAGGAAGCGCGCCCGGTCGGCGGGCCGCCGGTACCGGCCCAGCCGGCCGCGCTCCACCTCGTTCAGCAGCCGTTCGTGCCGGGGGCCGGCCAGGTCCGGCGAGGCCCACCAGACCTGCAGGGCGGGCGGGTTGTCGGTCGTCGTCATGCTGCCGGCTTGCGTCCGACCACGAGCGTGTCGTGGGTGCCCAGCGGCAGCACCTCCACGTCGGTGCAGCCCGCCGCCTCCATCCAGCCGCGGCACTCGCTCGCCGGGTACTCCGAGCCGCCCTCGGTCACCAGCAGCATGTTGATGCTGACCAGGATGCGGGCGAGGTCGGTCGGCTCGTCGTCGAGCATGGCGTCGTACACCAGCAGCGCACCGCCCGGGCGCACCGCGTCCCAGGCCTTGGCGACGAGGGCGGCGCGCTGCTCCGGCGACCAGTTGTGCAGCACGTGGCCCATCATCACCACGTCGCCCTGGGGCAGTTCGGTGTCGGCGAAGAAGTCGCCGGGCACGAAGGACACCTTGTCGTCGGTGCCGAGGGCGGCGGTGTGCTCGCGCAGGGCGTCGCCCATCGGGGGCAGGTCGAAGACGGTGGCGGTCAGGTGGGGGTGCGCCTGCACCAGGCGGGAGGCCAGGTTGCCGCGGCAGCCGCCGACGTCGACCAGGGTGCCGTGGGCGGCCCACGGGAACGCCTCGGCCAGGTGCGGGGCCACGGCGCTGTTGGCCGAGTCCATCATGGCGAGGTACGGGCCGCGCTGCACCGGGTCGCCCAGCATGTCCAGGAAGGACCCCTGCGCGGACGCGGCCTGCGGGCGGCCGGTGGTGACGGCCTCGTCCAGCTGCTCCCACGCCGGGTACAGCATGCGGTCGGCGCGGGCCAGGAAGCCGCCGACGTACTCGGGCGCACCGGGCACCAGACTGCGGCGGGCCGCGGCCGAGTTGGCGTAGCGGTCGCCGTCCTTCTCCAGCAGGCCGAGCAGCACGAGCCCGTACAGGAAGTCGCGGGACGCGCGCGGGTGCAGGCCCAGGCGCTCGGAGAGCTCCTGCTCGGTGGCGGAACCGAGGTCCTCCAGGGCGGCGAACACGCCGAGCTTTCCGGCGGTCAGCAGGAGCTTGGCGTGGCAGAAGGCGTTGGCGAGGCGCTTGACGTCGACCGGGCCGGCGGAGTCGGGGAGAACGGTGGCGGAGGCGGAGGTCATTGCGGCTTCTTTCTCAGGAAGTTCGTGGGAAGTTCGGTGGTGTCAGGCCGTCGCCAGGACGACCGCGGAGGCGTTGAGGACGAGCGCGGCGACGGCGCACGAGGTGCGGAGCAGGTGCCAGGCGCGCCAGCGGCGGCGCGGGTCGTCCCATCCGTCGGGGACGGGCCCTGCGGGCAGCCGCTTGACCGTCCGGTTGATGGGCACGTTGCCCAGCTGGGAGACCAGGGAGACGGCGAGGCCGAACGCGGCCGCCGTGCCGAACAGCGTGCGGGCGGTGGTGTCCGCGGCCTCGGTGGCCTGCCAGGCGCCGATGAGCGTCGAGGCCAGGACGACGGCGGGCATCACGTGGTCGAAGCGGCGTCCGACGAGCTTGTGGGTCTCCACGTAGCGCTCGGGCGGCAGGGCGGCGAATGCCGGGACGACGCTGAGGGCGACGGCGAAGAGTACGCCCGCGGTCGTTCCGCTGCCCACGAGCAGCAGGATGGTGAGCAGTTCCTGCACCGTGTCTCCTCCGGAGGGGTCGGTTGATCGGGGTACGGCCAAGGTTCACAGGCCGTCCTCCAGGCCTGTTCGAGGCGTCCTGGGGGCTACCGCCGCTCGTCCTCAAACGCCGGACGGGCTGACATCAGCCCGTCCGGCGTCGCGCCCCGTCAGGGGCGCGGGGAACTGCGCGACCAGCCACAGCCAACCCGCAGTTGCAAAACCAGGGGCCTTGGGGGCTTGCCCCCTGGGGGCACCTCCCAGCGGTAGCTGGGGGAGGGGCCGGGGCATCAACCCCCCTGGACCGCAGCCCAGTGATCCCTCAAGGACCGCTCCAGCGGAATGGTGGCCGCCCAGCCCAGCACCGCCCGTGCCCTGGTCGGGTCCGCCGCCGAGACGAGGCCTCCCGGCACCGGGCCGTCCGACGCAGCGCGTTCACGCAGTTCCACCGGCCGCCCCGCGGCCCGGATCAGCCCCTCGACCAGGGACCGCACCGGCACCGGCGTGCCGGTTCCCAGGTTCACGACGCCCGTCGCGTCGCCGCGCACCGCGGCGACCACGGCGGCCGCCACGTCCCGCGCGTCCACATAGTCCCGCTCCGTGCGCAGCGCACCCAGCTCCAGCACGTCCGCACCGGCGCGCAGGTGCGCCGCCACCCGCCCCGGCAGGCTGGCCTCCGGGGCGCCCGGCCCGCAGACGTTCGGCAGCCGCAGCACCACGGCATCGGCGGCCGAGCCCAGCACGGCCTCGCTGTCGGCGAGTTTGATGCGGCCGTACTCGGTGTCCGGCCGCGTCGGGGAGGACTCGGTCAGCAGCTCGCCCGGCTCCGGCGGCGCGTACTCCAGGAGCGTGCCGAGCTGGACGAGCCGCACGTCTCCGAGCGTCTCCAGCAGCCGCGCGGTCACCTCTCCGAAGGAGCTCCGCATCGCGGCCGGATCGCCGGTCCAGTAGCCTCCGGCGGCGTTCACCACGGCGTCGGGGCGTTCCTGCGCGAGCAGTTCGGCCAGGTCGCCGGACGACGCGTCCGCCGTGCGCAGCCGCACCCCGTCCGGCAGTGGTGCCGCCGGACGGTTCCGGGCCACCGCGACCACCTCGTGGCCGGCCCCGGCGAGGGCCGCGCACACCGCGCGGCCGACCCAGCCGGTGCCGCCCGGTACGAGCGTCTTCATGCCGTCTCTCCTCCCGTCACCAGGTGGCGTGCAGGCAGGCCAGCAGGGTGCGGGCCTGGATGTTGACCAGCCGTCCGTAGGGCAGCAGGTCCCGGACCTGCCCGGGCGTGAGCCACAGGTGGTCGGCGGGAACGGCCGGCGGCTGCTCCTCGGGCAGTTCCACGATCCGGTAGCGGCTGACGGCGCGGTGGAAGCGGCCGCCCTCCTCGGAGAGGAGCGCGTCGTAGCGGGTGCGGGACGGGTCGACGGCCTGCAACTGCCGGATGTTCGGCGGGAGTTCCCGGTAGTTGCCGGGGTTGTACTGCACGGGCGGGGCCAGTTCGACGACGTCGGCCGTGCCCGCCTCGGTACGGGCCTGCAGCAGCATGTGCAGCACCCCGCCGATCCGGCGCACCGGCAGCATCGCCTCGCCCCGGCCGACCGGGGCGAGCAGTGGCTGGGTCCAGCTCGCCACCTCACGGCTGCCGGCGTTCACGGCAGCGGCGATGATGCGGAAGAACCGGCCCTCGTCGTGGGCGATCTCGCGGTCGGTGATGTGCCAGCCCTCGACCGCCTCCAGCGGGACGAGCCGCTGCTCGACGTCCCGCAGGGCCTTCACCGCGGTGATGCGGCTGAGCACCTCGGCACGCGACAGCAGGGCTCCCGTCTCGCCCTCCGGCCCGAGGGACCGGCGCAGGCCGTCCCGCCAGGGGTCGTCTCCGGCCGAGGCGGGCGGCGGGCCGAACGGGATGCAGGACAGGACGGTCCGCGCGTTCATGTTGACCACGTTGTCGGCGAGCAGCAGCCGCCGTACCTGGCCCAGCGACAGCCACCGGAAGTCGGGGTGTTCGGGCACGTCGTCGAGGGCCTCGACGACCATGTTGCGGTTGCGCTTGCGGAAGAACCACGAGCCCTGCTCGGACTGGAGCGAGTCCACGAGGACCCGGCCGCGGCCGGGCTCGTTGAAGTAGTTCAGGTACGGGACGGGCCGGCCGCGGTGCACGCCCAGGTAGTTGCTGCGGGTGGCCTGCACCGTGGGCGACAGCTGGACCTGGTTGACGTTGCCGGGCTCCATCTTGGCCTGCATCAGGCAGTGCAGGACCCCGTCGAACTCCTTGACCAGGATGCCGAGGACGCCGATCTCCGGCTGGTTGATGACCGGTTGCATCCAGCTGCCGGTCCCCGGCACGTCGGTACGGACCTGCAGGCCCTCGACCGTGAAGAACCGGCCGCTGTCGTGGCGCAGCCCGCGGTGCGGGGCGAAGGCCCAGCCGTCGAGCCGCGCGAAGGGGATCTCCTCGACCTGGAAGGCGTGGGCCTCGCGGCGCTCGGCAAACCATGTGCGGAACTCGGCATCGGTCAGGCGGGTGCCGTCGGCTGCGGCGGACTCGGTGAATCGGTCGGAGGCCATGCCGTCCAGGGTGGCTTGCGCCCTTCGAGGGTCACTGGAGTACCGGTCCGGTGCCGGTGCGCCCGAAGGGGCGCGGGGAACTGCGCGAGCAACCACGACGCACCCGCAGCCGACGTCCCCGGGGCTGCGCCCCGGACCCTCGAGCTGGTGCATCACCTGCAGGCCGGTGGGGGCTTGTCGCGCCCACGCGGCGGAGCCGCACATCGAAGCTGCCCCGCGCCCCTGACGGGGCGCACCGGCATCGCTCAGACCGCGACGGTTGCCGCCGAGCACAGCGCAGCGTAGTGGCCGCCCTCCGCGAGGAGTTCCTCGTGCGTGCCGCACTCCACCACCACGCCCCCGTCCAGCACCGCGATGCGGTCCGCGGACCGCGCCACCGCCAGACGGTGCGCAACCACAACAGTCGTACGGCCGCGCCCGGCGCTCCGCATGGCGCCGAGTACCCGTGCCTCCGCCGCCGGGTCGAGGCCGGCCGTGGCCTCGTCCAGTACCAGGACCTTCGGGTCCGTCAGCAAGGCCCGGGCCAGGCACAGCAATTGGCGTTCGCCCGCCGACAGGGACGCACCGCCGTCCTCTCCGAGGCGGTGCTCCAAGCCGCCCGGCAGCGCGTCGACGACGCGCCCGGCCCCGGCTGCCCGTACTGCCGCCGACACCTCGGCCTCCGTCGCCCCGGGCCGGCCGTAGGCGATGTTGTCGCGCACCGTCCCCGCGAACAGGAAGGGCTCCTGCGGGACGTAGCCGATGCGCGCGTGCAGCAGGTCGGGGGCGAGGTCCCTGAGGTCCGTGCCGTCGAGCCGGACCGCGCCCGTGCCCGGGTCGTGGAAGCGGGTCAGCAGCCGCACCACGGTGGACTTGCCGGCGCCCGACGGGCCGACCAGGGCGAGGGTCTCGCCGGGGCGGGCCACCAGGTCCACCCCGTGCAGCACCTCCGTGTCCCCGTAGCCGAAGCGGACCCCTGCCAGTTCCACCCGGCCCGGGCCCGGCGCGGGCCGGACCGGGCGGGCGGGGGGCGCCACCGAGGGCTGTTCGGCGAGGAGTTCGCGGAGCCGGCCCAGGGAGATCCGCACCTGCTGCCAGTCGTCGAAGACGGACGCGAGCCGCTGCACAGGGGCGAAGAACAGGTCCAGGTAGAGCAGGAACGCGACGAGTTCGCCCAGGGTCGCCGAGCCGTCGCGGACCAGCATCGAGCCGACGCCGAGCACGATCACCGCGGCGGCGATGCCGAGGAGTTCGACGAACGGGAAGTACAGCGCGACGAGCTTCTGTGCGTCGAGCCGGGCGTCGAGGTAGTCGGCGGTGAGGCGGCGGAACGCGGAGTGCTGGCGCCGCTGCTGGCCCAGCATCTGCGACTCCCGGGCCCCCGCGAGGTTCTCCTGCACCGCGGAGTTGGCGTCCGCGGCGACCTCCCGGGCGCGCCGGTAGGGGGCGGTGGCCAGGCGCTGGAACAGCCAGGTGGCGGCGACGAACGGCACCAGGACCACGGCGACGGCGGCGGTCAGCGTCGGGCTCATCACGAGCATCGCGCCGAGGATGCCGAGGAACGTGGCGCCGCTGACCACGGCGTTGGCGAGGCCGTCGGAGAACAGGGCGGAGAAGGCGTCGACGTCCGTCATCACCCGGGTGAGCAGGTGCCCGGAGCGGTGCCGCTCGTAGTGGTCCACGGACAGCCGCTGCAGGTGCGACCACACGCGCACCCGCAGGGCCAGCACCAGGCGCTGCCCGGTGCGGCCGGTGACCGCGGCGGACGCGGCCGACAGCAGGATGCCGCCGACGGCCACCACGGCGAGCGCCGTCACCGCGGTGACGAGGCCCTCGCGGGAACCGGCGAGCACGCCGTGGTCGACGCCGGAGCGGCTCAGCCAGGGGCCGAGGACGGAGGCCGCGGCCTCCAGTCCGACCAGCAGCAGGGCGACGGCCAGGGCCCGGCGGTAGGGGGCGAGGAACCGGCGCAGTCCGAACGGGCCTGCTTCGGCCGGTACTTCGGGCTCCTCCGCAAGGGCTTCGTTCTGCGGCTGCGGCTCCGCGGCCGGCGCCGGCTCCGCCGCCGACTCGCCGCGCTCCCACGCGGCGACGAGTTCCCGGTACGGGGCGCAGCGGGCGGCGAGCTCCTCGTGGCTGCCGGTGTCGACGATGCGGCCGCCGTCGGCCACGGCGATCCGGTCGGCCAGGGCCAGGGCGGCCCGGCGGTGGGTGACCAGCAGGACGGTGCGGCCGCGCAGCGCGATGCGCAGGGTGGCCGTCATCTCCTGCTCGGTCGCGGCGTCCACGGCGCTGGTGACGTCGTCGAGGACGAGGACGCGGGGGTCGGTGAGCAAGGCCCGGGCGAGGGCGATGCGCTGGCGCTGTCCGCCGGACAGGGCCGTGCCGCGCTCGCCGACGGGGGTGTCCCAGCCGTCGGGCAGTGCGGTGACGAAGTCGAGGGCGCCCGCGGCCCGCGCGGCCTCCGCGATCTGGGCGTCGGTGGCGTCGGGGCGGCCGAAGGCGACGTTCTCCCGGACGGTGCCGGAGAACAGGAACGCGTCCTGGAACACCACGCCGACCCGGCGGCGCAGCGATTCCAGGGTGACGTCGCGGACGTCCGTGCCGTCCACCCGGACCGCACCGCCGCGCACGTCGTGCAGGCGGGCCGTGAGCAGGGCGGCCGTGGACTTGCCGGAGCCGGACGCGCCGACCAGGGCCACGGTCTCGCCGGGGGCGACACGCAGGGAGAAGCCGTCCAGGACGGGGCGGCCGGGGAGGTAGCCGAACGCGACGTCGTCGAGGACGAGTTCGCCCTCCCCCGCCGCCAGCTCGGCGGCGCCGGGGCGGTCGGTGACCTCGGGGACGGCGTCCAGCAGTTCCAGGACCCGGCCCGCCCCGGCGCGGGCGCGCTGCACCGCGGAGAGCGCGTCGGCCAGGGTGCGGGCGGGGGTGGCCAGTTGGACCAGGTAGGCGGAGAACGCGAGCAGAGTGCCCACGGAGATGCGGTGGTGCAGGGCGAGCCAGCCGCCGAAGGCGACCACGGCGACCTGGCCGAGCACGGGCAGTGCGCCGAGCAGCGGTTCGTAGCAGGCGCGCAGCCGCACGACGCGCATGCGCGCCTCGTACAGGCGGCGGGCCGTCGCCGACACGGCCTGCGTTTCGTGGTGTTCGCGGCCGAAGGCCTTGACGACGCGCACGCCGGAGATGGCCTGGTCCACGCGCTGGGTCAGCTCGCCCTCGGCCTGCTGGGCGTCGCGCGAGGCCAGGGCGAGCCTGCCGCCCATCGCGCGGGACAGCAGCACCGCGCCGGGCACGGTGACGGCCGCGGCCAGCGCCAGGACCGGCGACATGGCGACCATGAACGCGGCCGAGACGGCCATCTGCAGCAGGATGCCGATGCTGTGCGGCAGCGCGCCGACGGCGCGGGCGAACAGGCCCGCGTCGGAGTTGAGCCGGGACACGAGCTGGCCGGGCGGCAGCGCGCCGCGGCCCGCCGCGTCCAGGCGCTGCAGGCTCTCGTGCATGGCGGTGCGCAGTCCGTACTGCACGCCGGACTGCGCCTTGGCCTCGCGGTAGAGGCAGGAGCGCTGGGTCCAGAAGACGAGGGCGCCGAGGGCGAGGAGGGCTGCCAGCCATTGCGCGCCGTGCGCGGTGAGGTGGTCCAGCGCTTCGCGCTGGGCCATGGGGATCAGGGAGGAGCAGGTCCCGCCGAGCAGGGCTGCGCCCAGGGCGAGGAGGAGGTGTTTGCGCTGACCGCGCGCGTGGGGGGCCAGGCGGCGCAACTCGCGCCGGGAGCCGGTGGGTTGGCCCATGTCCGGGTTGCCCTTCGTTGTCGTGTGTGTGGAGGAGGCCCCGGTCCCACCCTTTCGCCGTTTCCTGGGGGCAAGCCCCCAAGCCCCCTTGGCTTTGCGGCTGCGGGCCGGCTGTGGCTGGTCGCGCAGTTCCCCGCGCCCCTGACGGGGCGCCGTTTCAGCCCGTCCGGCGTTTGAGGACGAGCGGCGGAGCCGCGACAGGGGGGGTTCGGGGGGGCGAAGCCCCCCCCCCCGAGAAACGGCGAAAGGGTGGGACCGGGGCCTCGAAAGCGCTAAGCCGCTACCAGCACGCGCGGTTCGGGCTCAACGGCAGCAGCCGCACGGGCCCGCAGGGCAGCCCCCATCGGCGGCGACAGCCGAACCGTCGCCACGATCAACACCACCAGCGTCAACAGCGTCGGCAGCTGCCCCAGCGGCACCGCCAGATCCAGCGGCACCGAGTAGATCACCACAACCCGGGCCACGGCACTGGCCAAGAACCCCACGCCCCACAGCAGGTTGATCAGCCGGAGCCGGCGGGCGAACGCCGGCTCGCGGTCGAAGCAGTCGTCCCAGGCGGCCCGCAGCGCGGGGTCGCCCTTCGTGACGAACGGCGCGGCGACCTCGCCGACCAGCGTTCGTCCGAAGAAGTGCGTGAGCAGCCCGTACGCACCGCCGACGGCCGGCATCACCGCCGACTTGGCGATGATCAGCCGCGGGTCCCCGGTGATGCCGACCAGCGCGAGCGTGGCCAGCAGCATCAGGATGGTCATGGCGGTGAACGCGTTGAGGCGCCGCTCCCGCACCCCGCGCCAGGCGGTGCGGGCCCCGGCGACGACCGCGCCCGCGGCGAGCGCGGGGACGGGGGCCACGCCGAGGGCCATGTGCAGGACGTAGAAGGAGACCACGGGGGCGGCCATGTCCAGCAGCATCGGCGCGGCCGCCTTCAGCGGCAGCCCGCTCAGTGCGGAGCGCACGCTCATCGCGTGGCCCCGTGCCGGGGGCCGGACGGCACCGTGTCGGCGTCGGGGCGCCGGCCGACGACGCCCTCACGGTGCAGCTGGTCGTGGACGTCGTCGACGAGCCCGTGCAGGACCTTGATCTGGAACTTGGTGAAGGCCAGCACGGCGACGATCAGCACGAGGCCGGGCAGCTGGGACAGCAGGAAGGACTCGTTGAACTTGTCGACGTCGTAGCTGTAGACGACGATCACGCGCAGCACGGAGTCGATCAGGGCGGCGAGGCCGAACGCGGCGGTCACCGCGCGCTCACGGGCGCGGAACGGCTTGGAGCGCTCCCAGGCCTGCTCGTAGGCCACGGTGCGGTCGGGGTCGCCGTCGGTGGCCATGGGGGTGGCGGCCACGTAGACGAGGGGGCGGCCGAAGACGCACGTGGACAGCAGGTACAGGGCGGCGAGCAGGGTGTAGAAGGACGGCTTGGCGGCGACCAGGCGCGGGTCGTTCGATATGAACAACAGGGCGACGGTGAGCGCCATTTCGAGGACGACGAGCAGGCCGATGACGTCGAGCTTGCGCCGCTGGATGGTGTGGATCAGGGTCCACACACCGCCCGCCGCACCGGCGAGGGTCAGGGCCCAGACCTGGCTGAGGCCGGCCAGCTGGTGCAGGACGTAGAAGCCCGCGATGGGGATGACCAGGTCCAGGATCATCGGGGCCAGGGCCCGGAACTTCTGTCCCGGGTCGGGCTTGGCGGCGTGGGTGGCGGGGGTGTTCATGCAACGGCTCCCTTGATGAGCGTTTCCAGTGCGGGGGTACGGAAGATCCGGTGTGCGCCGACGAGGGATCCGCGGACGGCGGCGTACCCGTAGTCGCGGAGCTGTGTCTCGTACTCGGCCACCGCGCCGGTCGCGCTGCGCTCGCCGCGGTCGGCCTGCGCGAGCAGGCCGGACAGCAGGGCCGCGTCCCGCAGTGCGGTGTTGGCGCCGACGCCGCCGACGGGCGTGGTGGCGTGCACGGAGTCGCCGAGCAGGGTGACCCGGCCGGGCGCCCACGCGGGGGAGGGCCGTACGACGCGGATGGACAGCGGGAACGTGGCCCACGGCTCGGCCTCGGTGACGAGGCGGTGCAGCAACGGGTGCCAGTCGCGGGTGCGTTCGACGGCCCAGGCGTGCAGCTGCTCGGGGGAGGCGGTCCAGAACTCGGCCTCGGGCACGGGGTAGCTCTCGGCCGGTGCGACCAGGGTCCACTTCACGTACGGGGCGACCGGGTCGAGGTCGGCGTAGGGGGCCAGGTCGGCCGCGGCCTCCTCGGTGGGGCGGCGCGGCTGGAAGACGCCGCAGGCGAGGGTGGTGCGGTCCGGGCCCATGACGGGGCTGGAGCCGCCGAAGAGCTCCTCGGGGATCCAGGAGAGGTTCTTCTCGTCGAACGGCAGGCGGCCGTAGATGCAGCGCATGCCGGTGTCGACGATGTGGTCGTCGCCGGGCAGCTTCAGGGCGCGGACGGCCGAGTTGATGCCGTCGGCGCCGACCAGCAGGTCGCCGGTGATCTCGCCGCCGTCGGCGAGGCGGACCCGTACGCCCTCGGGGTCCTCGGTGTATCCGGTGACCTCGCTGCCGAAGCGCACCGCGTCACCGAGGCC
The DNA here is from genome assembly GCF_047456005.1 of Streptoverticillium reticulum. Taxonomy (NCBI): domain Bacteria; kingdom Bacillati; phylum Actinomycetota; class Actinomycetes; order Kitasatosporales; family Streptomycetaceae; genus Streptomyces; species Streptoverticillium reticulum. Next base: position 4,027,755 of record NZ_CP179755.1, read on the forward strand.
GGCCAGCAGGATCTGCCGGAGCGTCATGCGGTTGACGGCGGTGTGGCTCAGGTCGGGGTCGAAGGGGCGGTCCGGGCGGCCGTGCCGCATCAGCTCGTTGAGCTGGTGGTCGAAGGCCGCGCCGCGGGGCATGTAGGGGCGGTTGGAGGTGGCCAGGTACAGCGCGTACAGGTCGTCGGGCAGCAGCGTGCGCAGCGCGGCGCCGCCGTGCTCGTCCATCCGCAGCCGGTAGCCCTGGCCGCGGACATGGGACGAGGCGTCGCGCTCCAGCACCGTGGTGCGGACGCCGTGCCGGCGCAGCCCCTGGGCCAGGGCGAGGCCGCCGATGCCGCCACCGGCGACGATGACGTGCAGGGACATGAAGCGAACTCCTTCGGGGGAATGTGCGCGGCCGGGCCGGGTCTTCGTGCCCCGTCAGGGGCGCGGGGAACTGCGCGACCAGCCACCCACGGCCTGCAGCCGACGCACCACCCGAGGGATCCGGGGCGAAGCCCCGGGACGTCGGCTGCGGGTGCGTCGTGGTTGCTCGCGCAGTTCCCCGCGCCCCTGACGGGGCACGAACACCCCCGGCACGGTGACGGAGCCCCCCTGAGTCCCGCATGAGCGCCGGTGGAGCGGCACGCAGTGCACCCCGCGCCGGATCCAGGCCGTCTCCGCCGGTGGCCGAGCCCCGTTCGAGCCACCCCCGTGACGATCTTCGCATCCGGCGCCGCCGCCCCGGGCGGCGCCCCACGGAAGGTGGTGGCGCGTGGAGCGCACGTCAGTCGTAGCAGGCCCGACGCAGATGCCGGCCCTGCTCGGCGGCACCCCGGCCCTCGCGGAACCGGCCCGCGTGGGCCGTCCCAACACGGTCGGCCGCGCCCGGTTCCTGGAGCGGCTCAACGGCGCCCTGGACCGGGGCGTGCTGTCCAACGGCGGGCCGCTGGTCCGCGAGTTCGAGCAGCGGGTCGCCGAACTGGCCGGGGTCCGGTACGCCGTTGCCACCTGCAACGCGACCGCCGCGCTGCAGCTGGCCGTCCGGGCGACGGGCCTGACGGGCGAGGTGATCGTGCCCGCGTTCACCTTCCCCGCGACCGCGCACGCCGTGGCCTGGACCGGGCTCACCCCGGTCTTCTGCGACGTCGACCCGCACACCGGCACCCTCGACCTCGGCCACGCCGAATCCCTGATCGGGCCGCGCACCAGCGCGATCCTCGGCGTGCACACCTTCGGCCGGCCGCACGGCCTGGACGCCCTGCAGCAGCTCGCCGACGGCTACGGCCTGCGGCTGCTGTTCGACGCCGCGCACGCGCTCGGCTGCACCTGGGGCGGCCGCGCCGTCGGCGGGTTCGGGGACGCGGAGGTGTTCAGCTTCCACGCCACCAAGTTCGTGCACTCCTTCGAGGGCGGCGCCCTCGTGACCGACGACCCGCAACTCGCCCGCCGAGCCGCCGCGATGGCCAACTTCGGCTACGACGAGGACGGCCGCCCCGAACACCTGGGCATCAACGCCAAGATGAGCGAGGCCTCCGCCGCGATGGGCCTGACCTCCCTCGATCACCTGGAGGAGTTCCGCGCCCACAACCGCACCCTGCACGAGCGCTACTCCGCGGGCCTCGCCGGCCTGCCGGGCGTCACCGTGCTGCCCTTCAACGAGCAGGAGCGGAACAACTACCAGTACGCGGTGCTGCACGTCGACGCCGACGGACTGGGCCTGACCCGCGACGAACTGGACCTGGCGCTGCGCGCGGACAACGTCGTCACCCGGCGCTACTTCCACCCCGGTCTCCACCAGGCCGCCCCCTACCGCGGAGGCCCGCGCCTGCCGCACACCGAGTCCCTGGCCGACCGCTGCCTGGTCCTGCCGACCGGCACCGCCACCTCCGCCCACGACGCCGAGCGGATCGCCTTCGCGGTGCACCGGGTCGCCGCGCACGCGGCGGCCGTCGCCGGCGCACTGGGCGCGGTCCCGGCCGCCGCGTGAGCCATCCGACGAGTTCCCGAGAGGAGGGCGGTGCGCCCGGCGGGCCCCCGGCCCGCCCGCACCGCACGTGACCATGGAAGTGTCCGTACTCGGACCGCTGCACGCGGTTCACGAGGGCCGGGACGTCACGCCCACGGCCCCCAAGGTGCGCAACCTGCTCGCCCTGCTGGCCCTCCGGCACGACCGGCTGGTCACCACGGGCACGCTGATGACGGAGCTGTGGGGCGACCACCCGCCGCTGAGCGCCCTGGCCACCCTGCAGACCTACGTCTACCAGCTGCGCAAGGCGCTGCGCGGCCGCGAGCTGCTCGTCACCAAGCCGCTGGGCTACGTGCTGCACCTGGAGCCCGGCCGGCTGGACGCCGACCGCTTCTCCGGCCTGCTCTCCCGCGCCCGCGCCGACCTGGCCGCCGGGCGGCCGGAGCAGGCCGCCGAGGCGCTCACCGAAGCGCTCGCGCTCAGCTCCACCCCGCCGCTGTCCGACCTGGACACGGGCCCGGTCCTGGAGTCCCACCTCGGCCAGCTGGCCGAGAGCCGGCTGCAGGCCCACGAGCTGTGGGCGGAGGCGGACCTGCGGCTGGGCCGGCACCACGACGTCATCACCCGGCTGCAGTCCCTGGTCGTCGAGCACCCCTTCCACGAGGACTTCCACCGCAAGCTGATGCTGGCCCTGCGCCGGGCCGGACGCCGCTCGGAGGCCATGGAGGTGTACCGGAAGGTGCGCCGCACGCTGGTCGAGGAGCTGGGCATCGAGCCGTCGGCGGCGCTGCAGGCACTGCACGAGTCGCTGCTGGACGACGACCTCGACAACGCGGCAGCCGCCCCCGTCGTCGCCGACATCCCGGCCGCCGCCCCGGCCCCGTACGCGCGGCCCGCGCAACTGCCGCCGGACAGCGACGACTTCGTCGGCCGCGCCGCCGAACTGCGCCGGGCCGCCGAACTGCTGGTCCCCGGCACGGCCCCGCAGGCCACCCGGCTGGTGGCCGTCACCGGCATGCCCGGCGCCGGCAAGACCGCGCTGGCGCTGCGCGCCGCCCACCAGGCCGCCGCGCGCTACCCGGACGGGCAGTTCCACGCCGACCTGCGCGGCGCCGAGGAGCACCCGGCCGACCCGGGCCGGATCCTCGGCGGCTTCCTGCGCGCCACCGGCCTGCGGGAGGCGGACCTGCCGGACGACCTCGCCGAACGCTCCCAGCTGTTCCGCAGCTGGACGGCCGGGCGCGCGGTCCTCGTCGTGCTGGACGACGCGGCCGACGAGGAGCAGCTGCGCCCGCTGCTGCCCGGCGGGGCCCGCTGCGCCGTGCTGACCACCAGCCGGGCGCCGTTGTCCGGGCTGTCCGGGCTGCAGCGGCTGGAGCTGGGCGAGATGCCCGCCGAGGAGTGCGTGCAGCTCCTGCGCAGGGCCGTCGGCGAGGGCCGGGTGGACTCCGACCCGGACGCGGTGCGCACCATCGTCGCCATGTGCGGCCGGCTGCCGCTGGCCGTGCGGGCGGTGGCGGCGCGCATGCGGGCCCGCCCGCAGTTCCCACTGCGGGCGGTGGCCACGCGGCTCGCCGACGAGCGGCTGCGGCTGCGCGAGCTGCGGCACGGCGAACTCGACGTCGCCGCGCGGCTCGCGCCCGCCTACCGGCGCCTGGACCCCGGCGGCCGCAGCCTGCTGGCCGGCATCGCGGCCCGTGCCCCGCAGACCTTCACCGCCCGCTCCGCCGCCCGGTGGACGGGCTTCGACCCGGTTGCGGCCGAACTGCTCCTGGAGCAGCTGGCCGAACGCCACTTCCTGCGGCTGCACGGCTACGACGCGGGCGGGGAGGACGTATACGCCCTCCCCGACCTGATGCGGTCGTTCGCCAACGGCCTGCCGGCCGTGGCGGCTTGACCGCGCCGTCGTCGACTGCGGGCCGTCCGTGGCTGGTCGCGCAGTTCCCCGCGCCCCTTCGGGGCGCAACCCCGTACCCCGCTACCGCCGAGGACACCATGACAGTCACAACGGAGCCCCCCGCGTTCCCCATGCGCCGCACCTGCCCCTTCAACCCCCCTCCGCAGTACGCGGAGATGAGGGAAACGGGCGCCCCCACCCGCGTCACCCTCGCCGGAGGCGGCACCGCCTGGCTGATCACTCGGTACGAGGACGTCAAGGCCGTGCTCATGGACCCGCGCCTCAGCTCGGACCGCACCCGCCCCGGCTACCCCTTCCTCACCGACGACGCCGCCTACCTCGCAGAGGTCCGCGTCTTCCCCGGCATGGACTCGCCGGACCACCAGCACTACCGGCGCATGTTCATCAAGGAGTTCACCGCCCGCCGGATCCGCGAGCTGCGCCCCGAGGTGGAGCGCATCGTGGCCGAGCGGCTCGACACCATGGAGCGGGCCGGGGGGCCGGTCGACCTGGTCACCGCCCTCGCACTGCCGGTCCCGTCGCTGGTGATCGCCCGCCTGCTGGGCGTGCCCGAGGCCGACCGGCCCCGGTTCCTGGAGCTGACCGAACTCCTGCTCACCGGGCGGGCGGTGCCCGCCGAGGGGCAGTCCGCGGACGAGGCCGAGGCGGCCGCGCAGGAGCGCGGCCAGGAGGCGTTCCGCGAACTGCTGCGCTTCATGCGCGAACTCGTGAAGGCCAAGCGGGCCGAGCCCACCGAGGACCTGCTGGGCCGGGTCGCCGCCGAGCACGTGGCCTCCGGCGCGCTGGACGAGTGGGAGCTGGTGATCACCGCCATGCTGCTGCTGTTCGCCGGCTACGAGACCACCGCGAACATGATCGCCCTCGGCACCGCGGCGCTGCTGTCCCACCCGGACCAGCTGGCGCTGCTCAAGGACTCCCTCGCCCACGACGACGGGGCCATCCTCCCGTCCGCGGTCGAGGAGCTGCTGCGCCACCTCTCCATCGCCGAACTGGCCACCGCCCGCACGGCACTGGAGGACATGGAGGTCGGCGGTGTGCTGATCCGGGCCGGCGAGGGCGTCATCCCGCTGGCCGCCGCCGCCAACCGCGACCCGGCCGCCTTCGCCGACGCGGACCGGCTGGACCTGCGCCGCACCCCCAACCGTCACTTCGCCTTCGGCCACGGGGCGCACCAGTGCCTGGCCCAGACCCTGGCCCGGATGGAACTGGAGGTCGTCTTCGGCGCCCTGTTCCGCCGCTTCCCGGACCTGCGCCTGGCCGTGCCCCTGGACGAGGTTCCGTTCGCCTACGACGCCGTGCTGCACGGCGCCTACGCCCTGCCGGTCACCTGGTGACCCGGCCCCTCTTACGCAACGGCCCGCGAGGGCCCTGCCGTCCCCTCCCTCACCTCCCTCACCTCCCTCACCGACGAGGAGTCCCATGTCCCTGCTCACCAGAGCCACGTCCCTGCTCACCCGCCCGGCGCCGCTCACCGCCGAGCTGAGCCGCCGCAACGTGCTGCGCGGCCTCGGCGCCGGCGCGGCCGGCATCGCCGCCGTGCCGCTGCTGGCCTCGGCCGCCACCGCGGCCCCGGCGCGCCACCGGCGCCGTCCGGTCGTCGCCGACACCACCCCGCACCAGCGCATCCTGACCGTCGACGGCGTCCACAACCTGCGCGACGCCGGCGGCTACACGACGCAGTGCGGCGGCACCGTCGCCTGGGGCGCGGTCTACCGCTCCGGCGCCCTCAACAAGGTCACCGACCAGGGGCTTCAGCAGCTGCAGCCGCTGAAGCTGACGTGGCTCGTCGACCTGCGCACCGACCGGGAGCGCAGCACGGTCGGCACCGACCACATCCCGGCGGGCGCCCAGGAGCTGCTGGCCCCGGTCGGCGACGAGAACGCCCGCGGCGGCTTCCCCACCGTCGGCTCGGTCAGCCCCGACACGCTCGCCGAGTTCCGCTCCCACGTCACGGACCCGAAGCAGCGCGCCTCGTACGGCCGGGCCATCAACCAGATCGCCGAGAACCGCGGCGCGCCGATCCTGGTCCACTGCAACGCGGGCGCCTACCGCACCGGTTGGCTCACGGCCGTCGTGCTGACGGCGCTCGGCGTGGACCGCGACCAGGTCAACGCGGACTTCCTGATCTCCAACGACACCATCGGCGCCCAGATCGCCTTCACCGACTACCTCGACGCCGCGTTCGAGGAGGTCGACAACGCCTACGACGACTTCCACCAGTTCGTCACCGACGGCCTCGGCGTCCGCGCCTCCGTCATCGCGTCGATGCGACGTTCTCTGATCGTCCGCTGATCCCGGACATACGAAAAGGGGGCGGCCCGAACGGGCCGCCCCCTTAAGGCGTGTGCCGTGCCCCGCCAGGGGCGCGGGGAACTGCGCGACCAGCCACCGCCGGCCTGCAGCCGAAGCACCACCCGAGTACCTCGACCGCGGGCGCGTCGTGGCCGGTCGCGCAGTTCCCCGCGCCCCTGACGGGGCCTACCGCAGTCACTCCGGCTTGCGCAGCACCATCGCCTGGCTCAGGCACGGGTTGAAGGTACCGATGAACAGCTCCGGGATCGTCTTCACGACGTGGTCGTAGTCGAACTCGGGGAAGCCCAGCAGCTCGCGCGGGTCGCCCTGCTCCAGCTCCAGGCCGTGGCCCTTGAGCAGCTCGTGGACGTCGATGTTGGAGCCCCAGAAGTTGGACTCGCGGACGCCGAACGGCAGCACGTCGAGGAACAGGTCGACGGTCAGCAGCAGCTTGCCGCCGGGCTTGAGCAGCTCGGTGATGCTCTCCAGCATCGCCCGGCCCTCCTCCAGCGAGACGTGCTCGATGACGGACAGGCAGAAGATGCGGTCGAAGGTGCCCTTCTCCAGCTGGCCGTCCGCCAGGCCGGCCTGCACGGTGTCCATCACCAGGCGCACGTCGGTGCCGAACAGCTTGTTCAGCTCGGCGTGGTTGTCCTCGGTGAGCCAGCGGTTGCGGCCGTCGACGGTGGACCAGCGGCGGTCCTCCTTCGCGGACGGGTCGACGTTGACGACCTCGCAGCCCTCCTTCTCCAGCACGAACTGGAAGCCGCTGAGGCCGCCGCCGACGTCCAGGACCTTCATGCCCGACTCGACGCCGGCCGTGAAGAACGCCCACGGGTACTCGAACTCGCGGGTGGGGCTGGTCTGCTGGAAGCCGAAGGGACCGTAGCGCAGCGGGTCCTCCTCCTCCAGGCGGTACTCCACCGCGCGGCGGCCGGGCACCCGGAAGCCGAACGGCACGCCCCAGGCGGTGTTCCAGTCGCGGAAGTTCTCGGGCAGGTTGTGACGGGCGAGCATGGCTTACTCCTCAGCGGAAATTCGGGGACGTATGTGAGTTCGGGCCGGTCAGACGAGCGCGGGTGCCGTGGCCTCGCGGACGACCAGCTCCATGTCGTCGATGAGCTGCGCCAGGGACGGCTGGGCGTGGATGTGCCGCTGCAGGCGGCGCGCCTTGGCCCGGTAGGACGGCGTGGTCAGCACCTCGGCGCAGGCGTCGGCGATGGAAGCGGCCGAGGCCTCGCGCAGTCCGACGGTCTTCGACAGGCCGATGCGGGCCAGCTGTTCGGCGTTGTGCCGGTGGTCCTCCAGGACGGGCAGGGCCACCATCGGGATGCCGGGGCGCAGTGCCTCCTTGATGGAGTTCAGCCCGCCGTGGGTGATGAAGAGGTCGGCGCCCTCCAGCATCAGCGACTGTTCGATGAAGCGGACCAGGCGCACGTTCTCGGGCACGGGCCCGTAGGCGAGTTCGTCGCCGCGCGAGCCGACGGCCAGCACGGCGTTGGCGTCCAGCTCGCCGAGGGCGTCGATGACCTCGGCGACGAACTCCTCGGAGCCGGGCAGCGCGTACACGACGGTGCCGAAGCCGGCGAAGACGAACGGCCGGTCGTGGTCGAGGTCGGCGAGCCACTCGGGCAGCCGGCCGTAGCGCTGTTCGGCGTTGGGGTGCCGGTAGGTACGGGTGTTGGGCAGGATCAGCTCGGCCTCGCCGTAGGCCTCCGGCAGGAAGCTGGCGTGCAGGTAGTGGTAGAGGCGGGTGCCCAGGGGGTCGGGGGCGAGGCCGAGTTCGCGGCGTCCCTCGTCCAGGATCGGGCCCAGTGCCGCGCCGGTGACCTGGTCCAGGCCGCCGAAGGAGGCGATGGACACGTGCGGGATCTCCAGGGCCTCGGCGGCCAGGTAGCCGCCCATCTCGTCGAGCTCGCGCACGATGAGGTCGGGCCGCCAGGTCGCGGCCAGGTCGAGGATGTCACGGGCCGTGGCGCGCGCGATGTGCCCGGCGAAGGACTGCGTCAGCGGTGCGCCGGTGGCCATGCACGCCTCGGCGGCCTCGTCGAAGGTGAGTTCGCCGTAGTTGCGGGGCAGCAGGCGCCAGGCCTCCATGCGCCAGTCGTAGCCGCCGGTCACGTGGCGCAGCCCGTAGGAGTCGAGTTCGGCGCGCATGCAGTCGGGGGCGAGGACGGCCACGTCGTGCCCGCGCTCCCGGGCGGCCTGGGCCACCGGCACCAGCGGGCGCAGGTGGCCGCTGGCCGGCTGCGTGGTGAAGAGCATGCGCAGCGGGTGGTCGGTCCGGCCGCCGGTCGCGCTCATGGGAGTTCCCCTGTCGTGGACGTCATGGACGGACCCCTTCCTGGGTCGTGGGCGACCCGCTCCAGCCCGGCCACCGCGGCGGCGGCGGGCGGCATGGCCTCGATCTCGTGGCGCAGCCCCTGCGCGGCGGCCCGGTGGTCCGGGCCGGACAGCAGGGCCGCTGCGGCCTCGCGCACGGCGTCGGGCCGCAGTGCGCCGGGGGCGAGCAGCAGCCCGGCCCCGGTCGCGGCCAGCTGCCGGGCGTTGAACAGGTGGTCGGGAAAGCGGGGGGCGACCAGCTGCGGCACCCCGGCGGCGGAGCCCGCCAGCACGCTGCCGCCGCCGCCCTGGTGCACCAGCAGGTCACTGCCGTGCAGCAGGAGGTGCAGCGGGGTGCGGCCGACGAGGCGGACGGTGTCCGGGAGCCCTCCGGGGAGCGTGCGCAGCCGGGCGCGCTCGCGCTCCGGCACGACGGCGACCACGTCCGCGTCGAGCGTGCCGAGCGCGCGCAGCAGAACCGGCAGGTCCGGTACGTCCCGGCCGCTCAGCTCCGCGACGGCGCTGCTGCCCGTGACGAGGATCCGCGGGCGCCCGCTCCCCGCCGGGGGCCCGGGCAGGCTGCCCGTGCCGTGGAAGGGGGCGTAGCGCAGCGGGATGCGGCGCACGGGCGCGTCGGTCTGGAGCGAGGGCGGGCAGGGGTCCACGGACGCGACGCCGAGCGTCTCGACGTCCTCCGTCAGGCCGAGCCGGGCGGCCAGCTCGCGCAGGGCGTCGGGCTCGAACTCCCGGGTGCGGTACGTGTAGTCGGCGCCCCACAGCTGCCGCACCGCGGGCACGCCCACGGCCGCGGCGGCCAACGGGCCCGCGTAGGTGGTGGGTTCGCACACGACGAGGTCGGGCCGCCAGTGGCGCGCCAGCGCCGTGGTGTCCTCGGCCATGGCCTCGGCGAGCAGCACATAGGTGTGCACGTTGGCGGTGCCCCAGCGGCGCATCTCCGCCCACTCCACCGTGCGGTTCTCGTCGACCAGCCGGGAGAAGAACGGCCGTACCAGCGGCCGGATGTCCAGATCGCGCCCGACGGCGGCGAACGGCAGTCCGGCCCCCACGGCCTCGCCCTCCAGCGAGGGCTGCGAGGCGACCAGCACCTCGTGCCCGGCGGCCCGGCAGGCCCAGGCGAGCTGCACGAGGGGCAGGAAGTGCGACGGCCACGCCCACGTCACGAAGAGAACGCGCACCGTGCTTCCCTTCCTCTCCCTTTCGCTTTCCATTGCTGCAGGTGCACTCTGCTCGCCGCTCTTCGAGGTCCCGTAGCGCTCCGTTGGAGCCGGGAACGAGAGTCTCTGGTGGCTGACTTGAGTGGGGGTTGTGCGGTGGTGGAGCCGCGCCCCGCAGGGGCGCGGGGAACTGCGCGACCAGCCCCCACCGGCCCGCAGCCGGCCCCCGACGGGCCACTCGACCACCGCTCCAGCCAGCCGCAGGCGCCCCCGGCAACGATCCATGCCGCCCGGCGGTGTCTCCCCCGTCGCCGCCGGGCCCCCCGTCCCGGCACTCCGCAAGGGAACCCACCGTGAACACCAGCCCCGCCCGCGTCGACGAACGCGTCGCCCACTGGGCCCGTACCCTCCCCGGCGCACCCGCCCTGCGGTGGCGCGGCACCTCTGTCACGTACGCCGAACTCGACTCCCGCGCCGCGGACTTGGCGGCCGACATGGCCGCCCACGGCATCGGCCCCGGCGACGTCGTCGCGGTCCGCATGGAGCGCGGCCCGCGGATGGCCGAGGCCCTCCTCGCGGTGCTCAAGTGCGGTGCCGCCTACACGGCCGTGGACACCCGCTGGCCGGAGGCCCGCTGTCGCCAGGTCACCGAACTGACCGGCGCCCGACTGCTCCTGACGGACACCGGCACCGAGACCCTGCACCCCGGCGACCGCCCGGCGGTCCCCGGAGGCGACGCCCTCTGCGTCTTCTTCACCTCCGGCAGCACCGGCACCCCCAAGTCCGTTCTCGCCACCCACCGCGGCCTGCTGCGCATCGCCGAGGACCCGACGCTGGCCTTCGACGGCACGACGTGCATGCTCCAGTCCGCGGCCGTGCCGTGGGACGCGTTCGCCATGGAGCTGTGGGCGCCGCTGGTGCACGGCGGTACGACGGTGCTCCTCGACGGCCACTACCTCACCGTGGACGGCTGCCGCGACGCCGTGGCCGACGGCGTGAACACGATGTTCGCGACCACCTCCCTCTTCAACGCGATCGTCGACGAGGACCCCGCCGCCCTGCGCGGGCTCCGCACCGTGATGGTCGGCGGCGAGCGGCTCTCCCCCCGCCACATGGCCCGCGCCCTGCAGGCCGTGCCCGGCACGCGGCTCGTCAACGGCTACGGGCCGGTCGAGAGCACGGTGTTCGCCACCGTGCACCCGGTCACCGACGTCGCGGACGAGGACACCGACATCCCGATCGGCCGCCCGGTCGCCGAGACCGGCATCCACGTGCTGGACGCGGAGCTCCGCCCCGTCGCCCCCGGCGAGCCCGGCCAGTTGGCGATCTCCGGCGACGGCCTCGCGCTCGGCTACCTCGGCGACGCCGGGGCCACGGCGCGCGCCTTCCGCGAACTGCCGCTCGGCCCCGGCGGAACGCCGCTGCGCGTCTACCTCACCGGCGACCGGGCCCGCCTCGGCTCCGACGGCGCGTACGCGTTCCTGGGCCGTGCCGACCGCCAGGTGAAGATCCGCGGGGTCCGCGTGGAGCCCGGCGAGGTGGAGCGGGCCGCCGAGGACGTCCCCGGCATCGCCCGGGCCGTCGTACTGCCCCTCCCGCTGGACGGCGGCCCGTCCGCCAACACGACCGGTCTGGCCATGGTGTGCGTACCGACCGCGGAGGCACCGGCCGGCGCCGAGGCGGTGCGCGAGGCCGTCGCCGCGCGGCTCCCGTCCGCCTTCGTGCCGGACCCGGTCGTGATGACCGGCAGCCTGCCGCTCACCGGCAACGGCAAGCTCGACCGCGAGGCCCTGGCCCGTACCGTGCGCGCCGAACTCGACCGCCGCTCGGCCGCGGAGCCCACCCCCGCCGGACCGGTGCCGCACCGCGTGACCGCCGTCCTGGACGCGGCCACGGAGCTGCTCGGCCGCCCGGTGGGACCGGACACCAACCTCTTCCAGGCGGGCGCGACGTCCATCACCGCGATGCGCCTGGCAGGCCGCCTCTCCACCACCACCGGCACCCGCCTCACCGCACCCCAGGTCATGCTCGCCCGCACCCCGACCGCCATCGCCGAACTCCTCGGCCCCGACGAGGACGTACCACCCCACGTGGCCGCCGTCCTCGCCGCAGCCACGGAACTCCTCGGCCGCCCCGTCGCACCCGACACCAACCTCTTCCAGGCCGGCGCCACATCCATCACCGCGATGCGCCTGGCAGGCCGACTCTCCACCACCACCGGCACCCGCCTCACCGCACCCCAGGTCATGCTCGCCCGCACTCCCGCCGCCATCGCCGAACTCCTCGCCCCGGACCCCGAGGAGCAGGCGCCGCAGGCCGCCACGCCGGAGTCCTCCCCGCGGTGGATCAGCGGACTGCCCGCCCCGCAGTGGCGCTTCTGGTTCACCGAGCAGCGCACGCCGGGGTCGGCCGACGCCCTGTCGTCCTTCCTGTTCCGCACCGACGGTCCGGTCGACGCGGACCGGCTCGCCGCGGCCGTCCACGCCGTGGCATCCCGCCACGAGGTGCTGCGCACGACGCTCACCCGCAACGCGGACCGCACGGTCGCGTCAACCACCCTCCCGGCAACGGGACTTCCGCAGCTGCTCACCGTCCTCACCCCGGCCCCCGAGCGGGAGGCCCGGCAGGCCGCCGAGGCGCACCTGGCGCGGCCGTTCGACCTGGCCGCCGAGGTGCCGCTGCGCACCGTGCTGGCCCCGTCGGGCAACGGCAACCACTGGTTCGGCCTGGTCGTGCACCACTCGGCCTTCGACGGCTGGTCCGCGGGCCTGCTGCTGCGCGAACTGTCCGACGCCTACGCCGGTTCCGCCGACGACCGCCCCGCACCGGGCTATTCCCCGGCCTGGACCGAGCAGTTCGCCGAGGAGACCGAGGCGGACCGGGCGGCCCTGTGGGAGTGGACGCGCGAGCTGCGCGGCGTCCCCGACCTGCCGCTCGGCACCGGCACCCCGGCCCCGGCCGGCCCCGTCTCCCGCATCCGCGTCGACCTCCCCGCCCCCCTGCGCACCGCCGTGCAGGAGGCGGCCGCCGCGGCCGGCACCACCGTCGCCGCGGCCCTCCTCGCGGCCTGGGTCCGCGCCCTGCGCACCGTGACGGGCGCCGTGGACTTCGCCGTCGGCATCCCCGTGGCCGGCCGCGCCTCGGCCGCCGCCGAGCAGGCGGTCGGCTGCTTCGCCTCGGGCGTGGCCGTCCGCTTCCGCGGCCCGGCACACGACGTTCTGGCGGACGCGGCACGGCAGTTGGCGCAGGCGCTGCGCTTCCAGTTCCAGCCCGTCGAGGCACTGCTCCGCGAGGACGCCCCGCGCGACCCGCACCGCAACCCGTACTGCCAGGCGGGCTTCGTCGTGCAGAACACCGAGCCGCCACGGCTCGTCCTGGACGGCCGCACCTTCGCCCCCGAGCGCCCCGCGGGCCCGGAGACCTCGGCCTACGAACTCACCCTGGAGGCCCCGGACGCCTCCGCGGACCACCTCACCCTGCGCTACCGCACGGACGTGCTGGACGAGACAAGGGCGCAGGCCCTGGCGAAGGCCCTCCTGGACGAACTGGCGCGCCCCGTAAGGGGCGCGGGGAACTGCGCGAGCAACCACCACCGACCCGCAGCCGAACAACTGCCGCACGGAGCAGCCCGATGACCCCCGCCCACGCGTCGCCCGCCGAACAGACCTTCTGGTTCACCGAGCAGCTCCTCCCCGGCTCGCTCAGCACCGTCGCCCTCCTGCACCTCCGCATCGACGGCCCCGCCGACCCGGCCGCGCTCGCGGCCGCCTGGCAGGCCGTCCGGATCCGGCACGAGGCGCTGCGCACCGCGTTCGTCTCCGACGGGGGCGAACTGTGGCGCCGGCCCGCGGCGCAGCCCCGGCCCGTCCCGGTACAGGTGCTGCCGGCCGGCACCGGCCGCGAGGACGCCGTGCGGCTGCTGTGCGCCGAGCCGTACGACCTGGAGGCGGCGGACGTGCTGCGCCTCGGCCTGGTGCCGGACGCGGCCGACGCCCCGTACGACGGAGGCGAGTTGTACGCGGCCGTGCACCACACCGCGTACGACGGCCTGTCGGAGGTCGCGCTCGGCGCCGACCTCGCGGAGGCGTACCGCCAGGCCCTGGCCGGGCAGCAGCCGCACCTGACGCCCGCCGCCCGCAGCGCCGTGCAACCGCTCGACGGGACACGGCGGCAGGAGCTGTGCGCCTACTGGGAGCGCGCGCTCGCCGGGGTGCCCGCCCTGCCGGAGCAGCAGCCCGCCCAGACGCACCGCGAGATCCTGGAGGACCGCCTCGCCGTCCACCCCCTCACGCTCCCGCCCGGCAGCGGGACCCGGCTGCGGCAGGTGGCCCGCCGGTCCGCGGTGCCGCCGTTCGCCCTGCTGCTGACCGCCGTCGGCCGGGCCGTCGCAGAACTGACCGGCGCCGCCGACTTCCTCGTCGGCGTGCCGTTCTCCACGCGCACCCCGGACCAGCAGGACGAGGTCGGCTGCGAACTCACCATGCTGCCGGTCCGGTTGCAGGCGCCCACGGCCGCCGACGGCCCGGACCGCGCCATGGACGCGCTGCTCGACGCGATGTACCACGCGGACCTGCCGGTCTTCGACATCCTGGCCTGCGGCACCCCCGACGACACCGGCCGCATGCAGCCCTACCAGGTCATCGCCGCCTACCAGAGCTGGCCGCGCGACCCCCTGCAGGCGGGCCCCGCCACGCTGCGCGCCCGGCCGTCCAGCCCCTGCGGGCCGCAGGGCGAACTGCTGGTGGAGTTCTACGACGAGGGCCCCGAGGACCTGACCGCCGCCCTGTACGTCCCCGCCCACGGCGGCTGGCTCCCCCGTGCCCCGGAACTCGCCGCCGCCCTCGACCGGCACCTCACCGCCCTCACGCCGATGGAGACCTCATGACCGCCGCCGAGCCGCTCTCCCCCGAGGAGCAGCAGCGCATCCTCGTGGACTGGAACCGCACCGCGTCCGGCCTGCCCCACGGCACGCCGCTGCACGAGCACTTCGCCGCCCGCGCCGCGGCCGCGCCCGACGCCGTCGCGATGGTGCAGGGCGAGCACCGGCTGACCTACGGCGAACTGGACGGCAACTCGGCCGACTTGGCCGAGCGCCTGCGCGCCCTGGGCGTGCGCCGCGGCTCCCGCGTAGCCCTGGCCCTGCCCCGCGGCCCGGAGTTCCTGACCGCGGTCCTGGCGGTCCTGCGCGCGGGTGCGGCCTACGTGCCTGTCGACGTCGACTACCCGGCGGACCGCATCAACTTCATCCTGGAGGACGCGAACTGCGAGGCGGTGATCTCCGACAAGGGTGCCTCCGCGCCCCGCAGGGGCGCGGGGAACTGCGCGAGCAACCACACCGAACCCGCAGGTCCGGACGACCTGGCCTACGTCATCTACACCTCCGGCTCCACAGGCCGCCCGAAGGGCATAGCAGTCCGCCACCGCGGCGCCGTCAACAACCTCCTGGACCTCGCGGAGCGCTTCCGCATCGCCCCCGGTGACAAGGTCCTGCACCTCTCCTCCACCAGCTTCGACATGTCGGTCGTCGAACTCCTCGGCACCGTCCTCGCCGGCGCCACCGTGGTCACCCCGAACCCCGACGGTCTGCGCGACCCCGCGCACTGGCACGCCCTCGCCGTCGAGCACGGCGTCACCGTCTGGAACACCACCCCCGGCCTGCTCGGCGCCTACCTGGGCCACCTGGAGAACGCGACCCCCGGCGCCACCCTGCCGCCGCTGCGGCTGGCCATGCTCGGCGGCGACCGGGTGCCGCCGACGCTGCCCCGCCGCGCCGCCCGGGTGCTGCCCGCGATGCGCCTGGCCAACCTCGGCGGGTTCACCGAGGCGTCGGTGCACAGCACCGTCCAGCTCGTCGACCCGCAGCACGACCCGTCGGGCGACGTGCCCATCGGGCGCCCCCTGGCCAACCAGCGGATCTACATCCTCGACGAGGCGATGCAGCCGGTGCGGCCGGGCGTGACGGGCGAGCTGTACGTCGCGGGCACCGGGCTGGCCGAGGGCTACCTCGGCCGCGAGGAGCTCACCCGCGAGCGGTTCCTGCAGTGGTCGTACGGCCCGGTCCGCGACGAGCGCGTCTACCGGACCGGCGACCTCGCCCGCTACCGGGCGGACGGCACCATCGAGTTCCTGGGCCGCTCGGACTTCCAGGTCAAGGTCAACGGCGTGCGCATCGAGCCCGGCGAGATCGAGGCGGCGCTGCGGCGGCAGCCCGGCGTCCGCGAGGCCGTCGTCGTCGCCCGCGAGGACGCGGCCGGGGACCGTGCCCTGGTCGGCTACCTCGAAGCGGCCGACGGCACCGGCGCCGTCGACACGACGGCCGTCCGCGAGGCGCTGGCCGAGGTTCTGCCGGGCCACCACGTGCCGTCGGCCCTGGTCGTGCTCGACCGCCTGCCGCTGAGCCCCAACGGCAAGCTCGACCGCGCGGCCCTGCCGGCCCCGACGCCGCCCGCCGAGCCGGACGGTGCCGGCGAGGCCCCGGCGGACTCCGTCGAACAGCGCGTCGCGGACGTCTTCGCCGAGCTCCTCGGCGCCGACGCCTTCGCCCGGGACGACGACTTCTTCGCCCTCGGCGGCACGTCCTGGAAGGCCATGCGTGCCGTCCAGGCCCTGGGCGAGGGCCTGCGCCTGGCGGACCTCTTCCGCAACCCGACCCCGCGCCGGCTGGCGGAGGTGCTGCGGGCGGGGTGACGAGGGACGGGGTGTGGTGACCCACGCCACACCCCCACCCCGAAATACCTGACACGTCAGTGACTGTTCATGCAGGTACCCACCCGGCAAGGAGTGCCCCGCATGAACGCCATGAACGCCGTGAACACCCCCCTCACCTTCACGATCCTCGACCTCGACTTCCCCGTCGGCAGCAAGAACAAGACCGCCACCCTCGTCACCGGCGAGCACGACGCCCTGCTCGTCGACGCCGGCTTCACCCGCGCCGACGGCCACCGCCTCGTCGCCGAGGTGCTGGACTCCGGCAAAACCCTCACCACCGTCTTCCTCAGCCACGGCGACCCGGACTTCTACTTCGGCGCCGAGGTGATCGCCGACGCCTTCCCCGAGGCCCGGTTCGTCGCCACCCCGCTCGTCGTCGAGCACATCCGCCACTCCTACGAGGGCAAGCTCAAGGCCTGGGCCGCGGCCGGCGCCAACCTCCCCACCCGGCTCGTCGACATCGCCCCGCTCACCGGCGACATCACCCTCGAAGGCCACCGCTTCGAGCTCAAGGGCGGACCCGCGGACCTGCCCGACCGCCACTACCTGTGGCAGGCCGAACACCGCGCCCTCCTCGGCGGCGTGCTGCTGTTCCAGAACGAGCACGTCTGGACCGCCGACACGGCCCGCCCCGAGCAGCGCGGCGCCTGGGTCGCCCTGCTCGACGAGATGGCCGCGCTCGACCCGCAGCTCGTCGTCCCCGGCCACCGGCTGCCGGACACCGCCGCCGACCCCAGCGCGATCGCCAACACCCGTGCGTACCTGGTGGCGTTCGAGGAGGAGCTCGCCAGGGCCGTCGACGGCGAGGCACTCACCGATGCACTGCTCGCCCGCTTCCCCGAGCACGGCATGCTGATCGCCGCCCGCATCGGCGCGAAGGTCGCCAAGGGCGAAACGACCTGGGGCTGATCCGCATGACGCACACCGGCTTCCCCGCCCCCTCCCCCGCCGACGTCGTCCGCCGCCAGTACCTCGCCTCCGCCGCGGGCGACCTGGAGGCCCTCCGCGCCACCCTCGCCCCCGACGTCGAGTGGACGGAGATGGCCGGCTTCCCGCTCGCGGGCACCTACCGCACCCCCGCCGGGGTCACCTCCAACGTGATGGAGAAGCTCGGCGCGGAGTGGGACGACTGGACCGCCCACGACGACACGTACGTCGCCGACGGCGAGAACGTCGTCGTCCTCGCCCGCTACACCGCCGTCAACAAGGCGACCGGCAAGGCGATCGACGTCCGCGTCGCCCACCACTTCACGGTGCGCGGCGGACTGATCGTGCGCTTCGAGCAGTTCACGGACACCGCGAAGGTCCGCGACGCGATGGCGTGACCGAACGACCGAAAAGAGGGCTCTCCCCACGGGGAGGGCCCTCTGTACGTTGCGCTCGTCAACTGCCTCCGGAATACCCTCGGGAAAGGACACGATGACGATGCAGTCACCACGCCCCGTACGTGCGAGACACAAGGCCGCCGCAGCGGCCTCCGCGGCCCTGGCCACGCTGGCGGCCGCCGTCACCCTCGGCCTCGCCCCCGCCGCGCAGGCCGCCCCGGCCGGGGCCGAGAGCCTGGACGGCGTCTGGGCCTGCTCCGTCCCGCAGGGCTACACCTTCGACCAGGTCGTCAGCCGCCTCAACGCCTGCGGCTCCGGCTTCGCGGCCCAGTACCACCTGCGCACTCCGCAGGACGGCCTCTGGGCCTGTTCCGTCCCCGACGCGTCCTTCACCTGGGACCAGGTGGTCAGCAGGCTCAACTCCTGCTCCACGTCCGGCTTCTCGGCCAGCTACCACCTGCGCGTACCGGTCAACGGCCTGTGGGCGTGCACCGTCCCTCCGGGCTTCGTCTACGACCAGGCCGTGAGCCGCCTCACCACGTGCAGCACCTCGGGCTTCGCCTACAGCTACCACCTGCGCGGCTGAACTCCCGGGTGCCCACGGCCCGTTAAACCGCACCACCGGCTCATACGAACGGGCTAAACCGGCGGCTTCCCGCCGTTTTCCGGTCCGGGGACCGCAAAGATCCGTGCGTACCGAGGGCGCGACCCCCGCGCCCTCGTCCGTCTCCCCCGGTTCCCGGAGCAAGGAGCACGTTCATGTCCCACGTCACCATGCGGCGCATCGCCGCCGTCGCCGCCTCGGCGGCCCTGCTGTCCGGCGCCGCCGCAGCAGCCGGGAGCGCGGCGTACGCCGACGCCCCGGGCCACCACCACGGGGCCGGCGTCTCGGCCGGGCAGAAGGAGGAGGCGAACGTCTCCGTCCAGGGCGACCACCACGACCACGGCGCGCACCTCGGCTGGGACCAGGGCGTCGACAAGAAGAAGGACCGCTTCGACGCCCAGCACAAGGTCTGGGTGCGCTGGGACGCCGAATCCCGCAGCAACGCCCAGTGGGACATGCACACCCGCAGCTGGAAGCGCCAGCACAACGGCCACTGGCAGCACTGGGACAAGGCCCACAAGGCCTGGAAGTGACCCCGGGCCGTAAGTGATCGTGAGTGATGGGCTGTTGCGTCACCGCACCCCGCGGTGACGCAACACCCGCACCGACCCCTGCCGCACCACGACCAGCAGGACGACCAGCAGTACCGCACCGGCCACGGGCACGGTGTCCACCGGCAGCGTGTACGCCATGACCACCCTGGCCGCCGCGTCCAGCAGGAACGCCGCGCCCCACAGCACCGTCACCACCCGCAGTGCGCGGCGGAAGCGCGGGTCGCTCGCCCAGGACTCCTCCCAGCGCCGCGCAGCATCCCCCCGCAGGAACTTCAGCGTCACGTCGAGCAGGAACGGGCGGCGGCCCAGCAGCGATCCGACGATCCACAGGCCGAACGCGGCGGTGCTCCAGCTCTCCCTGGCCAGCAGCAGCCGCGGGCTGCCCGTCAGCAGCGGCATCACCGCGGAGAGCGCCATCGTCACCAGGACGAACAGGCCCAACGAGTCGATCCTGCGCGTGCGCACGAGGGTCCAGCCGGTGTGCAGCAGCGGGGCCGTGCCGGAGAGCACCAGGGCCCACCACTGCCCCGCGCCGGCCGCGCGGAGCCCGTAGTAACCGGCAAGCGGAATGCACACGTCCATCAGCAGAGCCGGTACCGGCGTCGTCTTCTTCTCAGCCATGGCCACGACGTTAGGAAGCCGCCGGCCCGTCCGGAATCCACAGATGCACCGCCCTGAGGTGGACTTTTGTACACTGCCCCGGCCGCACCCGGCGGGCGAGAATGAGCGGCGTGATCCGAAACGCGCACCCCCCGGCCCGGTGGATCGCGGTCCTCCGCGCGGGGTCCCGCGCCCGGCGCACCGGCTTCGAGTGGCTCGGGCTGTCGCTCGTCCTGCTGGCGGGGCTGCTGCTCTCCCTGGCCGCCCTCGGCAGCCTCTTCCTCGGCTTCACCGCCGCGTTCCCCGCGGTCGTCGAGGCCAACCGGCAGCTGCTCAACCGCGTCCGCACCGCGGTCGGTGCGGTGACCGGCACCCCGGTCGACGTGCCCTACCTGCCCCTCCCCGAGCCGGACATGGCCCGTTCCCGCGCCCTGCTCAGGGACCCGGCCACCGCGCGGGACCACCTGTGGATGCTGCTCGGCCTGCCGGCCGCCCTGCTGCTGTCCGCGCTGCCGATGGTGATCGGCGTCTACGGGCTCGTCGCCGGCATCATCGGCGGCCTGCGCAACACGGTCCGGCCGGGTCCCGCCCCCGCCGCGGGCCGGGCGGTGCTGACGAATCCGGCCGCCGCGCTCGGCAGTTGGGCCTGGCTGGCCGTCCCTGCCGGACTCGCCCTGTTCACCGGGGTGCTGTTGCTCGGCCCCGCCGCGCTGCGCGCGCAGGCCGCCTTCGCCCGCGTGCTGCTCCGGCCCACCAAGGCCGCCCGCCTCGCCCGGCGCGTGCACCACCTCGCCGCCAGCCGCTCCGATGCCACCGACGCGCAGGCCGCCGAACTGCGCCGCATCGAACGGGACCTGCACGACGGCGCCCAGGGTCGCATGGTCGCCGTGGGCATGACCCTGCGCACCGTGGAGCACCTGCTCGACACCGACCCCGCGGCGGCCCGCGAGCTCGTCGCCGAGGCCCGCCGCACCTCCGCCGCCGCGCTGGCCGAACTGCGCGAACTCGTCCGCGGCATCCACCCGCCCGTGCTCGCCGAGCGCGGCCTGGCCGACGCCCTGCGCGCGGCCGCGCTGGACACCGCGCTCCCGGTCACCGCGCACGTCGACCTGCCCGGCAGGCCGCCCGCCCCGGTCGAGGCGGCCGTGTACTTCGCGGTCCGCGAGCTGCTCACCAACGCCGCCAAGCACGCCGCCGCCGGCCGCGCCGAACTGTCCGTACGGCACCGGGACGGTTCCCTGCACATCACCGTCTCCGACGACGGCACGGGCGGCGCCGACCCGGACCGGGGCAGCGGGCTGCGCGGCGTGGAACGCCGGTTGGCTACATTCGACGGCACCTGCCGGGTCGACAGCCCGCCCGGCGGACCCACCACGATCGCCCTGGAGATCCCGTGCGCGTTGTCCTCGCCGAGGACCAGTACCTCCTGCGGACCGGCCTGACCCGGCTGCTCACCGCGTACGGCTTCGAGGTGGCCGCGGCCGTGTCCACCGGGCCGGAACTGCTGCAGGCCATGACCGAACTGCGCCCGGACGTCTCCCTCGTGGACGTACGCCTGCCCCCCACGTTCACCGACGAGGGCCTGCGCGCGGCCCTCGCCGCCCGCGCCCGCGTCCCGGGCCTGCCGGTCCTGGTGCTCTCCCAGTACGTGGAGACGCTCTACGCCCGCGAGTTGCTCGCCGACGCGGCCGGGGGCATCGGATACCTGCTCAAGGACCGGGTGTTCAGCGACGACGAGTTCGTCGACGCCCTGCACCGCATCGCCCGGGGCGGCACGGCGATGGACCCGGAGGTGATCGCCCGTCTGGTGTCCGGCGGCTCCGCCGGCGGCCGGCCGCAGCCCCTCGACCGCCTGACGCCCCGCGAGCGCGAGGTGCTGACGCTGATGGCGGAAGGCCGCTCCAACGCGGCCATCGCGGAACGGCTGTTCCTGTCGGCGAGCGCCGTCACGAAACACATCGCGAGCATCTTCGACAAACTCGGCCTCGCCGCCTCCGGCGAGGACAACCGGCGGGTGCTGGCGGTACTGACGTACCTGAGCGCCCCGTAAGGGGCGCCCCGAAGGGGCGAGTTTCGACTGCGGGCGCGTCGTGGCTGGTCGTGCCCACGCGGCGGAGCCGCATATGTGAACAGCCCCGCGCCCCTTACGGGGCGCCGCCTCACCCGTCAGAACCGCAGCACGCTCGCGATGTGCCCCTCCTCCGCCAGGTCGCCGTCCGGGACGAACCGCACCTCCGAGCCCTTGTCCAGGGCGGCTTCGACGAGTTCGTCGACGATGTCCTCGTGCACCCCGTCCGGGGAGCCGGGAGCACCGAGGTCGGCCGCCATGACCAGGTGGCCGTCCTCCACCCGCGCCGAGGTCTCGTACCCCTCCTCGACCGCCAGCAGCGCCACCCGGCCCTGCTGCACCGTCTGCCACACCTCGTCCAGGCCTGCGGCGTACCGGCGTTGGCCCCGGGCGTCCACCAGACGACGCTGGATGTCGACGCGGCGCCGCTCGTGGCACTCGTCGAAGGCCGGGCCCAGCAGGTCGCGCAGTTCGGGGGCCGTCGCGGAGGCGGCGCCCCCGCGCTCGACGCGGGCCGTGACGGCCGCGCCGTGCGTGGAGACCTCCTCGAACCGGGCCAGCGACACCGCCAGCCCCACCAGGTACACCGGGCGCGGGTCGCGCTCCAGCACCCGGCCGAGAGCGCCGTCCACCGACCGCAGGTACTGGCGCTCCCGCTCCGTGCGGTAAGGGCTGGTCCGGCTGCCGTAGTTGGCGAAGTTCGCGCCCGGCAGCGCGTCCACCTGGTCGGGGATGGCCGGCGTGACCGGGAAGCCGTCGCCCGTCACCTCCTCCAGGTGCCCGCCGTGCGGGCCGCCGCCGCTCCACAGCCGCGTCTCGCCGTCGGACAGCACCAGCGCCCAGTACGGCTCCTCGCCGATCCGCGCGGCGACCAGGTTGCGGGTGAGGTAGGTCCCGTCGATCACCACCCGCTGCGGCACGGGCCGCGGCAGGTACCAGAGTTCGTGCTCGCCGGGCGCGGCGAGGATCAGCAGCCCCTCCGCGGGGTGCAGGAAGTCGACCTCGGCGGCGGCCGCGTCCAGCCGCTTCTCGACGTCGATCCGGACGTCCCGCGCGACCTTCGGATCCTCCCCGAGCCGCCGCTTCGCCTCGGCCAGGACGTTCCGCAGCCGGACCCGGTCCTCGGGGTTGCCGGGCTCGCGCCGGTGCGTCGGCACGAGGAGGGAGACGGCCGGGTACGTCCGCGGTCTGCGCAAGTCCTTCAGTACCGCGTCCGTGAGATCGCCGATGTCCATGGATGCCCTTCTTCCTGACCGGCCGGGAAACCCTTCCAGACCACCAGAGCACCGCCCCGGCTGCCATTCGTGCGCGTCCGGTCGAAGGAGGCGGCGCATCGGGGGATCATCGGGGAATGGACCGTTCCCTCCGCCTCGCCCAGCAGCCCGACGCCGACGAACTGCTCTCGCGCAGCCCGCTGGCCGCGCTGACGGGCATGCTGCTCGACCAGCAGGTCCCCATGGAGTGGGCCTTCACCGGGCCGTACACGATCGCGCAGCGCCTCGGCCGCGACGACCTGGACGCGCACGAGATCGCGGCGTACGACCCCGAGGCGTTCGCCGCCCTGTGCGCGCAGAAGCCGGCCGTGCACCGGTACCCCGGATCGATGGCCAAAAGAGTGCAGCAGCTGTGCCAGTACCTGGTCGAGCACTACGACGGCGACGCGAGCGCCGTCTGGCGCGACGCGGACACCGGCACGGAGCTGCTGCGCAGGCTCAACGACCTGCCGGGCTTCGGCAAGCAGAAGGCCCAGATCTTCCTGGCCCTGCTGGGCAAACGCCTCGGCGTCCGCCCACAGGGCTGGCGCGAGGCGGCGGGTTCGTACGGCGAGGAGGGCTCGTACCGCTCGGCGGCGGACATCACGGGCCCGGAGTCGCTGGAGAAGGTGCGGGCGTTCAAGCAGGCGGCAAAGCGGGGCGCCCCGTAGGGGGCGCGGGGCTGTTCACATATGCGGCTCCGCCGCGTGGGCGGGACCAGAGGCGCCCCGTCAGGGGCGCGGGGAACTGCGCGACAAGCCCCCACCGGCCCGCAGCCGAAGCACCACCCAGAGGCCCGGGGCGCAGCCCCTGGGGGTACCCCCAGGGGTAGCTGGGGGAGTACGTCGGCTGCGGGTGCGTCGTGGTTGCTCGCGCAGTTCCCCGCGCCCCTGACGGGGCGCCCCGCTTACGGTGCGAGCCGTTCCACCGCATCCCGCACCCTCCCGGCCCCGTCCTCCTCCGCCATCCGGCGCGACAGCGCCACCGCCGCCGCGCGGTACCCGGGCCCGCCCACCGCGGAGCGCACCGCGTCGGCGAGACGTTCCACGGAGAGCCCCGCACGCGAGACCGGGGCCACTGCGGCCCCGACTCCGGCCACGCGCCGCGCCCAGAACGGCTGGTCCGCCGTCACCGGCACCGGCACCGCCGGCACCCCGGCGCGCAGCGCCGCCGCCGTCGTGCCGGCCCCCGCGTGGTGCACCACCGCGGCCGTGCGCGGAAAGAGCAGCGCGTGCGGCACGTCCCCCACGGCGAAGAGGTCGTCGCCGGAGGGCACGTCCGGCAGCTGCACGACTCCCCGTACCCCGGCCCGCCGCAGCGCCCCCGCGACCAGCCCGCCCAGCCCCTCGGCGGCGGCGCCCATGCTGCCGAAGCCGACGAACACCGGCGGCGGCCCGGCCTGCAGGAAGTCCTCCAGACCGGCCGGCAGGCCGGAGGGCACGTGCGGCCACCAGTTGCCGACGACGTCCAGCCCGTCCCGCCAGTCCGCGGGGCGCGGCAGCAGGGCCGGGCTGTAACCGTGCAGCACCGGCCACCCGGCCCGCTCCCGGCGGGCCCGCTCCGCCCGCGGGCCGTGGCCGGGCGGCAGGCCCAGGCGGGCGCGCAGCCGCCGGACCGCCTGGGCGTGGAGGCGGTCGACGACCCGCAGCGAGAGCCGGCCGGCGGCCCGGTTGCCCCAGCGGCCCAGCGGGCGCCCGGCTCCGCCGACGGTCGGCGGGAAGTCGCCGGTGGGCGCCACGGGCTGCAGGTAGGCGCCCAGCGAGGGCACCCCGAGCGCCTCCGCCGCGTGCCAGCCCAGCGGGGCGGTGGTCGCGGAGAGCACCAGCAGCTCCGCGTCCCCGTCGGCCACGGCGTCCGCGACGCCGTCCCCCAGCGCGTCGACGTACGCCGCCGCCCTGCCGAGCAGCGAGCCCCCGGCGCCGGTGGCGGCGTCGGGCAGCGGGCGGAACCCCAGCCCGCCGTCCCGCACCGCCCCCGCGAAGCCGGCGGGCGCGGCCAGCACGACCTCGTGCCCGGCCGCCCGCAGCGCGGCGCCGAGGCCGGTGTAGGGCGCGACGTCGCCGCGTGAACCGGCCGCCATGACAAGGATCTTCACTGCGTCCCCCCGTCGCCCGCGGCAGCGGCAGCGGCATTGGCGTGCACGGCCTGCCGGACGTACGCGGCCAGGCCGGCCCGCTGTTCGGCGGGCGGCACGACGAGCGCGAAGGCCCGCGCGTCCTCGACGTAGTCGTCGGCGATCCGGCAGTGCATCTCGTGCGGGCAGGGCGTGAACCAGCGGGCGACGTGCTGCCGGTGCTCCTCGGCGAGCCCCCGGGCCCGGTCGCCGTCGGCGTCGGCGCCCTCGTCGAAGGCGGCGAGCAGCCGCCCCCGCCAGTCCGCGGCCTCGGCCATGAGCTGTCGCCAGTCCTCCTTGGTGTGGGCCGCGGCCCGGGCCATCGCCTGCCGATGCCCCTCGCTCCGCCCCCACTTCAGGTGCGCGTCCGTCGCATAGCTGAGGTCGAAGGCGACGTCCCCGAAGACCTCGAACCGCTCCTCGGGCGACAGGTGCACGCCCGTGCGCTGCACGTCCATGGCCCGCTCGGCGACCTCGACGAGCCGCTGCAGCCGCACGATCTGCTCGTTCAGCCGCCGGTGCCGCTCCCTCAGGTGCTCCACCGCGCTGGCCTGCGGGTCGGCGAGGATGGCGGCTATCTCGTCGAGGGAGAAGCCGAGTTCGCGGTAGAAGAGGATCTGCTGCAGCCGGGCCAGGTCCGCATCGCCGTACTGCCGGTAGCCGGCCGGGGTGCGTTCGCCCGGGGACAACAGCCCGGCCCTGTCGTAGTGGTGCAGGGTCCGTACGGTCACTCCCGCGAAACCGGCGACCTGCCCGACCGAGTAGCTCATCCCATCACCTTTCGTTCGCGGCCCACGCTGGACCCTGACGCGACGTCGGGGTCAAGCCCGGCCCCGTCCCCGTCGGCGCGTCGGGGAGCCGCCGCGGCCGATCGCGGCAAGACTGTGCGCATGTCTGCCAAAGCGTTCCTCGAAGGCGGCCCGGACGATCTCCACACGCGCATCGTCCCGATCACCCCTCCCGGGGTCGAGCTGAAGATCCCGCACCGCGGCGGGTACGAGCACTTCAAGACCACGCCGCGGCACACGGACACCGCCGAGGGCCGGCTCCCGGTCTACGAGTGGTTCGAACGGACGGAAATCGCGGAATAGCGGCGGATCCCGCGCGGCAAAGACGCGGTATGCGGCCGATTGCCCCCTTCGCTCTGCCGTGCCATGGCTGCGCCGGGAGCCGCTCGCCCGGTAGGCTTTCCGTGTGATCTTCAAGCGCATCGGAAACGGTCGGCCGTACCCCGACCACGGCCGGGAAAGCACCCGCCAGTGGGCGGACGTCGCCCCGCGCCCGGTACGTCTTGACCAGCTGGTGACCACGAAGCAGCAGCTCGACCTGGAGACGCTGCTCGCCGAGGACTCGACGTTCTACGGGGATCTCTTCGCCCACGTCGTGAAGTGGCACGGCGATCTCTACCTGGAGGACGGGTTGCACCGCGCGGTGCGCGCCGCGCTCCAGCAGCGTCAGGTGCTGCACGCCCGGGTGCTCGAGCTCGACTGAGCGTCTGCGCCGCCCTTAGTGCGGCTACGCATCACGTATCGCCATTCGGCCACTTATTGGCCCTTTTGGGTTGGCGTGGGGTCAACCCATTGATCATCTAGTAGGCAGCGGCATTCCCCGGCACTACGCTGCGCCCATGAGCATGCTCACCCCTCCCGGCATGGGCGGAAAGTATCGCATCACGGGCAATCGGTTCCCGCACATGCGCCGCCCGAGAAATCGCCGCAGGATCGTGCTCGCCGCCCTCTCCACCGCCGCCGTGCTCGGGCTGGCCGGGTGGGGAACACTCCAGCTCGTCGATGTCTTCTCCGGCGGCGGGAGCAGGACGGAAGCGGCAGCGCACAAGAGCAGCGGCGACTGCAAGAACGCAGGCCGTACGGCCGGGCACCGGGTCCCCCTGGAGCTGCCCAGGCCCTCCGACATCACCGTCAACGTCTACAACGCGACCCCGCGCGGCGGGCTCGCCAAGATCACCGCGGACGAGCTCGAACGCCGCGGCTTCAGAATCGGCAAGGTGGGCAACGCCCAGGCCGAGTACGACAAGAAGGTCCCCGGACCGGGGCTGCTGATGGGCGGCCAGGGCGCCGTGGACGGGGCACTGCGGGTGCTCGGCACCCAGCTGGCCGGGGCGGAGACCAGGAGCGACGCGCGCGAGGGGCAGGACGTCGACCTGGTGCTCGGCGATGCGTACAAGTCCCTGACGGCGAAGGAGGATGCCGATCGGTTGCTTGCGGGGTTGACGGCGCCGTCTTCGTCGGCGCCGCCGACGCCTTCTGCGGTGGCCTCCACCGCTTCGGCTTCGGCGTCCGCGCCGGCGAAGTGCTGAGGGCGGTTCTCAGGCTGCGGGCCGGTGGGGGCTGGTCGCGCAGTTCCCCGCGCCCCTGACGGGGCGCGGTACGCCCCGCGCCCCGTCAGGGGCGCGGGGAACTGCGCGAGCAACTACGACGCGCCCGCACCCGACCCGAAAAAGAGGCGCGGCCCGCCCGCAGGGCTCTCGGTCAGCCCGCCGTGCCGTACATGCGGTCGCCCGCGTCGCCCAGGCCGGGGACGATGTAGCCGTGCTCGTTGAGGCGCTCGTCGATCGAGGCGGTGACGACCGTGACGGGCGTGCCCTCGAGTTCGCGCTTCATGACCTCGACGCCCTCGGGCGCGGCCAGCAGGCAGATGGCGGTGACGTCGTCGGCGCCGCGCGCGATCAGCTCGTTGATCGCCGCGACCAGGGTGCCGCCGGTGGCCAGCATCGGGTCCAGGACGTAGACCTGGCGGCCCGAGAGGTCCTCGGGCATCCGCGTGGCGTAGGTCTCCGCCTTGAGGGTCTCCTCGTTGCGGATCATGCCCAGGAAGCCGACCTCGGCCGTGGGCAGCAGGCGGACCATGCCGTCGAGCATGCCCAGGCCGGCCCGCAGGATCGGCACGACGAGCGGGCGGGGGTGGGACAGCTTGACGCCCGTGGTCGCGGTGACCGGGGACTCGATGTCGACCTGCTCGGTGCGCACGTCGCGCGTGGCCTCGTAGGCGAGCAGGGTGACCAGCTCGTCGGCGAGGCGCCGGAAGGTGGGGGTGTCGGTGCGCTTGTCGCGCAGCGTGGTGAGCTTGTGGGCAACCAGGGGGTGGTCGACGACGTGGATCCGCATGACATCGACATTAACCGAGCTTTGACGCCCCGGCGCCCGCCCGTACCGGCCATGCCCGTGCACGGAGGCCTGTCGGGGCCCTGGCATCAAACCACCGGCGAGGGGGAAAGTGGGCACATACGCCCGGTCTGTCGCTCCGGGCGAGGACCTCGGCACGAGGTGGTGCTGCCCATGGCCGGTCATGACAAGCCCAGGCGGAACGCGGACCCGGCGGATCCCGTGGAGCCCGGGACGGAGCCGGAGAGCGCCGACGAGCGCAGACGGCGGCGCGCCCAGTTCCTCCGCGAGCTGAACGAGGCCAGGGAGTTGCGGGAGCGCGTCCAGCCGCGCCGCGCCCGGGCCGCCCGGATGCGCCAGCAGATGCGTATGCGCACGTTCCGCTGGTGATGCGGCACGACGGGCCCCTGGGACCCCACGTGAGCGACATCTCTTCGGACTGCTGCACGACGCAACGCGGAAGACCTCTCGCAACGGCGAGGTTTCTGCCACGATTCCGAGTGGGCGGGGTGCTCCCCGTCCGGCCCCGGCACCGCCTATGACCAGTGGGAGAGTCACGGTGTACTTCGCCGCAATGCTCGCGCGCACCGAAGACGGGTGGGAAGCGAGCGACACAGAACTCGACAACGTGGAGACCCTGTCCGACATCGCCGACCTGGCCCGTGACAACGCGGTGGACGACGACACGGTCCTGGTGCTCATCGAGCAGGAGGACACCTGGTTCGGCATCGTGCGGGTGGACGGCGAGGACGACCCCCGCGTCTACGTGTCGAACGCCGCCCTCGCCGCCCGGAGCTCGTACGGGGCGATGCTCGTCGATGAACTGACCGGCCGCGACGAGGAACGGGACGAGGAGCTCGGGCTCCCGGACCTCGACGGCACCGAGGACGGCGAACCCGAGACGGAGGAGGACGGGGACGACACCGCGGCCGCCGAGGCGGCGCCGTTCGGCCCGCTGGGGGACGACGGGCTGCTGGGCGACCTGGGGGTGAGCGGCAAGGAGCTGCAGAGCCTCGACGGGGACGCGCTCGGCACGATCGCCGAGGCGCTGGGCTGCACCGAGGTGCTGGAAGCAGTGCGCTGACCCGCCCCCGGGCGGGTTCGCTCACACTGGTGCCATGAACGAAGCCGTCCCCGACCATGGGGGTCCCTCCCACGCCGTCCAGGCTGTGGGGGATCACGACCCCGTGCGCGACCCGTGGCGGGCCCCGATGCGGGCCGCCCTCGCGGAGGCCGCGCGGGCGCCCGGCACCGGCGACGTGCCGGTGGGCGCCGTCGTGCTGGGACCGGACGGCTCCGTCATCGGCCGCGGCCGCAACGAGCGCGAAGCCACCGGCGACCCGACCGGCCACGCGGAGGTCCTCGCCATCCGCGAGGCCGCGCGGGCCGTCGGTGAGTGGCGCCTCTCCGGGTGCACGCTGGTCGTCACCCTGGAGCCGTGCACGATGTGCGCGGGCGCCATCGTCCTTTCCCGCCTGGAGCGGGTCGTCTACGGCGCGGCCGACGAGAAGGCCGGCGCGGCGGGCTCCCTCTGGGACGTGATCCGCGACCGCCGGCTCAACCACCGCCCCGAGGTGATCGAGGGCGTGCTGGCCGGCGAGTGCGCGGACCTGCTGACGCGGTTCTTCCGGGCTCCGTCGGGGGCCGGATCGGACACCGATTTCGGAGCAGGGCCGACCATCCGCTAAGCTCTCTCTCGGTAGCGTGTCCGAGCGGCCGAAGGAGCTCGCCTCGAAAGCGAGTGTGGCGCAAGTCACCGAGGGTTCAAATCCCTCCGCTACCGCTGACGGAGCCGCCCCGTCCTGTGCGAACAGGACAGGGCGGCTTCTGTGCGTCCGGGGCTAGTGCGCTGCGCCGACGGGCACGTCCTCGGTCACGGCCGGGGTCTCCTGCGGCACGGTGCCGGGGGTCTCCGCAGCGGCGGCCGCCTTCTGCTGGGCGTTGTGGCGGGCGCCGACGACGGCGACCAGGACCGTGGCGGCGGCGACGAAGGCCGCCATGACCCACAGCGCGGTGTGCAGGCCGTTGGTGTAGCCGTTCGCGGCCACCTCGTGGAAGGCCGCGCGCGAGGCCTCGGGGACCGTGCCGGCCGGGCCGTCGAGCTGGCCCTGGTTGAGCGCGTTGGCGAGCTTGTCCGGGTTGTGGCCGTACGGGCCGTCGAACGCGTCGAGCTTGCCGTCGAGTTGGGCCCGCGTGAAGGTGACAAGCAGGCTGCCGACCACGGCGATGGAGATCGCCTCACCGGCCAGGCGCATGGTGTTGAACATGCCGGCCGCCATGCCCGCCCGCTCCGGCTCCACGCTGGAGACGGCCGCGCCGTCCATGACGCCGAAGGACACGCCGATGCCGATGCCGACCAGGGCGTACGGGCCGAGCGCCGCCCAGTTGCCGATGCCGGGGTGCAGCACGGTCAGCCATGCGACGCCGGCCGCGATGAAGCCGATCGACGCGGTCACCATGTGCCGGACGGGGATCCAGCGCAGCAGGTAGCCGGTGACCAACGGGAAGATCACCGTGGGCACGGTCATCATCATCATGTCCATGCCGGCGTGCATCGTGGTCTGGCCGTTGACCGCCGTCAGGTAGCTCGGCAGGTACACCAGGAGCGGGGTCGTGCCGAGCACGATCGCCACGACCGCGACGCAGAGCGAGACGAACTGCGCCTGGCGGAACAGGCTGAGGTCGAACATCGGGCGCTCCTGCCGCTGTTCGACGACCACGAAGGCGGCGAGCAGCGCCGCGCAGGCGACGTAGGACACGAGGATCAGGGGCGACGTCCAGCCGAGGTCCGGGCCTTCGAGGAGCGCGAAGATGAGCGCGGCCAGAGAGGTGCTGAAGGTGAGCACGCCGCCCCAGTCGACCTTGGTGGCCTCCGGGTCGGACGACTCCGGCAGCATGCCGGTCAGGAACACCACGGCGGTGGAGACGATGGCCGGCACCAGGAAGATCGCCCGCCAGCCGAACTCGGTCGACAGCGAACCGGCCACGAACGGGCCGAAGGCCAGGCCGACTCCGACCGCCGTGCCGAAGACGCCGAACGCCTTCGTGCGCGCCGGGCCCTCGAAGAGCTGGGCGAGCAGGGCGCTGCCCGAGGTCAGGACCATGGCCGCCGCGAGACCCGCGATCGCCCGCATCACGTCGAGCATGACGATGCCGGAGGACAGCGCGGAGAGGTACGAGGAGGCCGCGAAGCCGATGCTGCCCGCCAGGAAGATCTTGCGCCGCCCGAAGCGGTCCGCGAACGATCCGCTGGCCAGCATGAAGCTCGCGAACGTCAAGTCGTAGGCATTGACGATCCACTGACCGGCCGGGAGGGAGTTGTGGAAGTCGGCGGCCACTCCCGGCATGGCGATCGAGGAACCGGTCAGCGTCACCGGCAGCAGGAACGACGCAACGACCACGGTGATGAGGCCTACAACGGGATTCCTTGCCTTTGCTGGCTTCTGGTTCATGTCGGCATGTCCGTCCTTCTCGATCGTTCGCGAATGTTCGCTCAGGACGCTATGCGAAGCGCGCGTCGCGCGAAATTCAACCTCGGTGACACGCACCGGTGTTACTTAAGTGAACCCCTCGTTGTCTTGCGATGCGCATGCGCCCCGGACGCCCGGACACCGGCTTAACGTGCTCCGGAAAAGGAGGCCATTTCCATGTCTGAATCCGTGTCTGAACCCGTAGTCGTCGTCGGCGCGGGCCCCGTCGGGCTCGTCCTCGCATGCGAACTGCTCCAGCAGGACGTGCCCGTGAGGATCCTCGACGCGGAACGCGGCCATTCGCAGCATTCGCGCGCCACGGTCGTCTGGCCCCGGCTGCTGGAACTGCTGCGGCGCATCGACGTGACGGACCGGCTCGCGGCGGAAGGGCAGCGGATCCAGGGCGTCCAGTACTTCTCGGACCACGCGCCCCTGGGCACCGCCTGGCTGAACCGGCTGCAGGAGACGCCCTATCCGTTCGCCGTCGGCATTCCGCAGTCCCGCACCGAGGACATCCTCGAACAGCGGCTCCACGAACTCGGCGGAAAGGTCGAGCGCGGCTGCACCCTGACCGCCCTCGACACCTCGGGACCGCTGCCGGTGGCCCGTTTCACCCAGCCCGGCGGCATCACCGAGGACATCACGGCCTCCTGGCTCGTGGGCGCCGACGGGGCGCACAGCACCGTCCGCAAGCTGCTCGGCATCCCCTTCGACGGCGAGCGGCTCTCGGTGTGCTTCGCGATCACGGACGCCGAGTTGTCGGGGAACATCGCCCCCGACCTCGTCAGCTACTGCTACACCCCGCAGGGCAGCCTCGCGCTCGGCCCCGTGGGCAACGGCGTACAGCGGGTCGCGGTCAGCGTGCCGCCGGAGACCGCGGGGGAAGAGCCCGGCCGCGAGTTCTTCCAGCGCATCGTCAGCGAACGCGGCCCCGGTGGCGTCGAGTTGGGCGAGCTGCGGTTCAGCACCACCTTCCACGTCAACATCCGCACGGCCGAGTACTTCCGCTCCGGCCGCTGCTTCCTGGCCGGCGACGCCGCGCACATCATGAGCCCGGCCGGGGCGCAGGGCATGAACACCGGGCTGCAGGACGCCTTCAACCTCGGCTGGAAGCTGGCCGCCGTGGCCCGCGGCCGGATGGAGGAGTCCGCGCTCGACAGCTACGGCGTCGAACGCCGGGCCGCCGCGCATGCGGTGACGCGTTCCACGTCGCTGCAGACCCGCTGGGGCTTCCTGCGGCACCCCGCGCAGATCGCCCTGCGCGACGGGATCGTCCGCGCCGCCGACCGCACCGGAATGCTGCAGCGGCAACTGGCCCCCAAGATCGGGCAGATCGACGCCACCTACCGCCCCGAGACGGTCAAGGCCCCCCGCAACGGCCGCCTCGTGCCCGGCGACCGGGTGCCGGTGCTGCTCGGCGAGGGCGGCACCACCGGCACCTGGACGGCCGTGTCGCGCGACAGCTGGACCGTCCTGCTGCACGTGGGCCGCAACCGGCCACACCACTGGCACCGGATGGCCGCCGCCGTGCGCTCGGAGGCCGCGGGCCTGGCGGAGGTGGTCGAGGCGCCCAGCCAGTCCCACGGCCCGCTCACCGAGGCCTTCGGGCCCCGCCCGGTCGCCGCCGTCGTCCGGCCGGACGGGCACCTGTACGCGACGCGGGCGGCGCTCCGCGCCGGGGAACTCGCCCAGCTCCTGCGGGAGGCCCGCCGGGACCCGCGCCCCCAACAGGTGTAGTGCCTCGCCCCGTGAGGGGCGCGGGGAACTGCGCGACCAGCCACAGCCGGCCTGCAGCCGACGTCCAGGGGTCCGGGGCGAAACCCCGGGGACGTCGACTGCGGGCCCGTCGTGGTTGCTCGCGCAGTTCCCCGCGCCCCTCACGGGGCGCACCTCGCCCCGTACCGCGCGCTCGGCGGTACGGGGCTCCGTGCAATCCCCGCGATCAGCGGCCCCGCAGACCCGCGCGGACCAGAGCGGCACCCGCCAAAACGATCGCGGCGTCAGCAAGCAGCGCAGCGTGGAGGCCGGACAGGACGGAGCCGGTGGCCGCGGTGCGGGCGGTGGCGATGGCGCTGAGCACCGGGATGCCGAGGGTGATGCCCGCCTGCTGGGTCATCGAGGCGAGGCCGGTGGCCAGGCCCTGCTCACCGTCCGGCAGGCCCGAGGTGGCGGTGACCATGTAGCCGACGATGGCGCAGAGGTGGCCGAAGGCGCCCGCGGAGGAGGCCGCCAGCATCACGGCCAGGGCGCCGCCGCCCCCGGGGCCGATGAGGAACAGCGCCGCGGTGGCCACGGCCTGCAGCAGCAGGCCGGCGGAGAGGACGGTGCGGTTGCCGTACCGGCCGATCAGCCGCGGCGCGGCCAGCCCGCCGAGGAAGGAGGCGACGCCGATGCCGCAGAACGCCAGGCCGGTCTGGAACGGGCTGCAGCCGAAGACCTGCTGCAGGTAGAGGGTCAGCAGGAAGACGACCGAGCTCTCCATCGTGAACGTGATCAGTCCGCCGAAGTTGCCCCAGCTGACCGTGCGCCGCGTCAGCACCCGCACCGGGGCGAGCGGTGCCTTCGCCCGCAGTTCGACGCGCCAGAAGGCGACGAGCAGGAGGGCGGCCGCCGCCAGGCAGGAGAGCGCGACCGGGTCCGTCCAGCCGTGCTGCCCGGCCGCCGTCACGCCGTAGACCAGCGCCAGGAGCCCTCCGGTGACCGTGACCGCCCCGGGAACGTCCAGCTTCGTGCGCTCGCCGCGGCTCTCGGGGACGACCGCCGGGGCCGCGAGGAGGACGGCGATGCCCACCGGGATGTTGACGAAGAACCCCCAGCGCCAGCTCAGCAGATCGGTCAGGAGACCGCCGAGCACCGCTCCGACGGTGAACCCCGCTGAGATCAGCGTGCCGTTGAGGCCCAGCGCCTTCTCGCGCAGCGGGCCCTCCGGCAGCGAGGTGGTCAGCAGCGACAGCGCGGCCGGGGTGGCGAGGGCCGAGGCGAGGCCCTGGGCGACCCGTGCCGCCAGCAGCAGGGCCGGGCTGTCGGCGATGCCGCCGACGAACGAGCCCACGACGAGCAGCGCCATGCCGGCCAGCAGCATGCGCCGCCGCCCGGCGATGTCGGCCAGCCTGCCGAACAGCAGGGTGAAGCCGGCCGACGGCAGCATCATCGCCGTGGAGATCCACTGCAGGTTCCCGAGGGAGAACCCCAGGCTGCGGCCGATGTCCGGCAGGGCGATGTTCAGGATGGAGAAGTCGACGGCAAGCATGAACTGCGAGCCGAGCAGGAGGGTGAGCACCAGGCGCTGGCGCGGGGTCATCCGCGGCGCCACCGCGGCGGGTGGGGCGTCGACGAGGGTGGTCATGGCTTTTCCCATCGAGGAATGAGTGGAGGAATGCCGGTGCCGCCCCTCCGTACAGGGGGGACGGAGGGGCGGCACCGGTCTCGGACCGTGGAGACGTGGGGAGTTCAGGAACGGACGAGCTCGCGCACGCGCGGCAGGACCGGCGGTTCGAAGACCGGGATCCGCTCCTGCGCCTCGGGCGCCCGCTTGCGGCTCAGGTACTTCATGGCCGGCCGCTCCACGAACCTCAGCAGGAGGGCGGCCGCCCCGAGCGTCACCAGGAACAGCGCGGCGCAGACGGCGAGGGCGACCGGCAGGGACCAGGCCCCGTTGCCCAGGGCGCGGTGCCCGTAGGTCAGGACCAGGACGTGCACCATGTAGAACGCGAAGGACACCTCGCCCAGCCAGCGCATGCGGCGCCCGTTGAGCAGCGACGGCCGGTGTCCCAGGTCGCCGGCCGCACCGGCGCCGATCACCAGGAACAGGCCGACGGCCATGGTGGCGGTCATCGAGTAGAGGACCGGGGCCGCAACCGTGATCACGAAGCTGACCGCGGCGACGGCGGTCGCGGGCAGCAGGCCGACGCGGATCCACCGGCCGCTGAGGACGATCCTGGCCAGCAGGATGCCGAGGGCGAAGTCGGCCACCCGGGTCAGCGGGAAGGCGTACACGAACCAGAACCGGGGGAAGGGCGTGATGTCGGCGAGCATCGGATGCGTCGGAAGCGCGGTCGCGACCGACGGCATGAGCAGCATGAACCCGAACACCCCGCCCGCGGTCCACCACAGCCGCCGGGCCGGGATCCGGTTCACCAGCCGCAGCAGCACGGGGAAGAGGGCGTAGAAGAGGACCTCGCAGCACAGCGACCAGCTCGGCGGGTTCAGCCCGTCGAACGCGGGGTAGTCGGGCACCCAGCTCTGCACGAGCAGCAGGTTCGGGAGGGCGCGCTCGGCGGTGAGGGCCCCGCCCGTGGCCAGCAGCAGCACGATCGCCAGGGCGCACGTGACGAGGTTGGCCGGGTACAGCTTGGCGGCGCGCCGCCGCCAGAACGCCCGCGCGGTGTCACCGGGGCGGGCCGCCCAGGTCAGCACGAATCCGCTCAGGACGAAGAAGAACTGAACGCCTGCCCAGCCGGCCTTGAGGAGCCAGTCCTGCAGGGTGCCCTGGAGCCGGGTGTCGGCCAGGAAGCCCTGGAACGACGTGTGGCAGAGGAACACGAAGAACGCGGCGAGGAAACGCATTCCGGTGAGGGAGGGAAGCCGGTTCTTCCGTGCCTCCAACTCGTCGACAGGTAGCACGAATTCATTCCGTTCGTCTCGGGGTGGGGGAATCGGGGTGGGGGGAACACCGCGCAATCGGTTGTGATTTCGGATCCGCACGCAGAAACGACGCTAGGCGCCGGAGAACGGCACCTCAAGGTTTCGGCCCGCAAGGAGACCTCCTGCGCCCTTTGGTGATACGGGGCCTGCCGCTCTCGGCGCACAAGGGCCTGAACTCGCCATTCCGCAGGCTAGGTTCGGCCTCCTGGAGGTAGCCATGAATACGAACTGCTCACTGTCGCAGCACCGCGTGATCGTCGTGGCCGACCCCTTTCCGGTTCCCCGGGCCGCGGTGGCCTCGCTGCTGCGGCATTCCGGGGTGGCCGATGCGACGGGCGAAGCGGATTCGCGGGAGGGCGCGCTGGAGACGGTCCGGCGCCTGGGCGCGGACATGCTCGTCACCGATGTCGACCTCGTCGGTCCGGGCGACGGCGTGCAGTTGGCCCGGCAGGCCAAGCGGCTTGCGCGGCCGCCGACCGTGCTGGTGTTCGCCGGTGCCGACGATCCGGCCGTGGTCGCGGCCTGCCTGGCGGCCGGTGCCGACGGGTTCGTGCACCGGTCGGCCATGCCCGAACAGCTGGTGCAGGCCGTGGAGTCGCTGGCTGCCGGGCGTCCGGTCTGGCACCTGCGGGAGCACGGCGCGGGCAGTACCCGTGCGCCGTCGGCCATTTCGGGCATGACCGCCCGCGAACAACAGGTCCTCGGGCTGCTGCTCGGCCGCTATTCCAACGACGAAATCGCCGCCGAGCTGCATCTGGCGCGGCAGACCGTCAAGAACCACGTGAGCAATGTGCTGCACAAGCTCGGCGTGGCCAACCGGCGGGAACTGCTTGCGCAGACACGCGCGGCGTCCTGACTTTTCCTTCTCCCTTCCCTTCGCCCTCCCTTCTCCCTTCCCTTCTGAGGAGTTCCGTCCCGTGAATCGATTCCAGGGCCGCGTCGCCCTCGTCACCGGTGCCAGCCGCGGCATCGGATTCGCCGTCGCCGAGCGGCTGGTCGCCGAGGGCGCGCGGGTGTGCATCACCGCGCGCTCGGCGGAACCGCTGGCCGAGGCCGTGAAGGCGCTCGGCGGGCCCGAGCACGCGCTGGCCGTGGCCGGAAAGGCCGACGATGCCGCGCACCAGGCGGAGGCGGTGGAGCGGGCGGTGGAGACGTTCGGGCGGCTCGACGTCCTCGTGAACAACACCGGGATCAACCCGGTGTTCGGCCCGGTCCTGGACGTCGAGGAGTCCGCGATCCGCAAGGTCTTCGAGGTCAACGTGCTCGCGGCGCTCGGCTGGCTGCGGCAGGCGCGGCGGGTGTGGATGGGCGGGCACGGCGGGTCCGTGGTGAACATGACGGCCGTCGCGGGGCTGCGCCCCGCGGAGGGCATCGGTGCGTACGGGGCCAGCAAGGCGGCCCTGATCCACCTGACCGAGCAGCTGGGCCGCGAACTCGGCCCGCGGATCCGGGTGAACGCGGTGGCGCCGGCGGTGGTGCGGACACGGTTCGCCGAGAAGCTCTACGAGGAGCGGGAGGCGGAGGTGGCGGCCGGGTACGCGCTCGGGCGGCTCGGGGTGCCGGAGGATATTGCGGCGGCGGTGGCGTATTTGGCATCGGACGACGCCGGTTGGGTGACTGGGCAGACCCTTGTGGTGGACGGCGGCTTGGTGTCCGCGGGTGGCGGCATCTGAAAACGGTCCTCAAACGCCGGACGGGCTGACGTCAGTCAGCCCGTCCGGCGTTTGCACGCTCACCCCCTCACCACGCGAACCGCGACACCGCCTCCGCCACACACACCGGCTTCTCGCCGCCCTCGCGTTCCACCGTCACCGCCGTCGTGACCTGCACCCCGCCCGCGACCTCCGTGACCTCGACGATGCGGGCCCTGGCCCGCACCCGCGAACCCGCGGGGAGGGGGGACGGGAAACGCACCTTGTTCACACCGTAGTTGACGCCCATCGTCGCGCCGACGACGTCCATCAGCCGCGGAACGAGCACCGGCAGCAATGACAGCGTCAGGTAGCCGTGCGCGATCGTCGTGCCGAAGGGGCCGGACGCCGCGCGCTGCGGGTCCGTGTGGATCCACTGGTGGTCGCCCGTGGCCTCCGCGAAGAGGTCGATGCGGGACTGGTCCACCTCCAGCCAGTCGCTCGGGCCCATCTCGTGGCCCACGGCCGCCCGGAGTTCGTCCGCAGAAGAGAAGCTCAGCACAGCGGACCTCCGGCCACGTACACGACCTGGCCCGACACGAAGCCGGCGGCCTCGCTCGCGAAGAAGGCGACGGCTTCGGCGACGTCCGCCGGGGTGCCGACGCGCCGCACCGGGATGTCCGCCGCGCAGGCCGCCTGGAACTCCTCGAAGGTGATGCCCATGCGCTCCGCCGTCGCCGCGGTCATGTCGGTGGCGATAAAGCCGGGCGCGACCGCGTTCGCCGTCACGCCGAACTTGCCGAGCTCGATGGCCAGCGTCTTGGTGAAGCCCTGCAGACCGGCCTTCGCGGCAGCGTAGTTGGCCTGGCCGCGGTTGCCGAGGGCCGAGGAGCTGGAGAGGTTGACGATGCGGCCGAAGCCCTCGTCCACCATGTGCTTCTGGACCGCGCGGGACATCAGGAAGGCGCCGCGCAGGTGCACGCCGAGCACGGTGTCCCACTCCGGGACGGTCATCTTGAACAGGAGGTTGTCGCGCAGCACGCCCGCGTTGTTGACGAGGACCGTCGGGGCCCCGAGCCGTTCGGCGACCTCGGCGACGGCGGCCGCGACCTGCGTCTCGTCGGAGACGTCGGCGCCGACGGCGATCGCGCGGCCGCCGGCCTTCTCTATGCGTGCGACGGTCTCCGCCCCCGCGGCGGCGTCGAGGTCGAGGACGGCGACGGCGTGGCCGTCGGCGGCCAGCCGTTCGGCGGTGGCCGCGCCGATGCCGCGGGCCGCTCCGGTCACGATGGCGACGCGTGAAGAAGAAGTGTTTGCAGTGGTCATGAGCGAAACGTAGGCGGCATCGGGCCGGAACAGAGGCCCGTTGACGCCAACGACACCGGCCGGTGTTTCTTCCGGGACATGCACGGTCCACCTGGGAGGCATTTCCCTTGAACGGCCTTTCCGGCGGCCCATAACGTCTGTGGTGCACCGCAGACCGCGGCGAATTCAAGAATTCATTCAGGAGGAATCATGCCGGTCGTCACCGTTCTCCAGGGCCCCCGCGACGTCGAACTCAAGCGCGACCTGGTCGCCAAGATCACCGACGCTTTCGTGGACGCCTACCAGATCCCGGCCGAGACCGTTCAGGTCTGGGTCACCGAGGTTCCCACCGACAGCTGGGGCACCGCCGGCAAGCTCACCGCCGACAAGTAGTCCGCACCCCCACACCGACGGTCCCGGCCCCCGAACCCCCGACGGCGGCCGGGACCGTGGCGTACGCCCCCGGAGGAGAGATGAACACCGCAGCGCTGGCGGCCTGGCTGGCCACGCACCTGCCCGGCTGTCCCCCGCCCGCCGGCGCCCGGCTGCTGGCCGGCGGACGCTCCAACCTGACGTACCGGATCGACTGCGGGGACCGCAGCCTCGTGCTCCGCAGGCCCCCGCTGGGCCATGTCCTGGCCACCGCCCACGACATGGCCCGCGAGTACCGCGTGCTCACCGCGCTCGGGCCCACCGCCGTGCCCGTGCCGCGCACGTTCGGACTCTGCGAGGACCCCGCGGTGCTGGGCGCCCCGTTCTATGTGATGGAGCTGGTCGAAGGCGTCACCTTCCGCAACGATGCCGAACTCGCCCCGCTCGGGCCCACCGAGGCCCGGCGCAGCGCCTTCGCCCTCGTCGACGCCCTCGCCGCCCTGCACGCCGTGGACCCCGCACGGGCCGGGCTGGCGGACTTCGGGCGCCCCGAGGGCTTCATGGCCCGCCAGGTGCGGCGCTGGCGCCGGCAGTGGGAGGACTCCCGCACCCGGGACGTCCCCGGCGCCGACGCCCTCAACGACCGCCTCGCCGCGAGCTGTCCGGTCGACGGCACGGCCTCCCTCGTGCACGGCGACTACAAGCTCGACAACGTCCTGCTGGACCCGGCCGACCCGGGCCGGATCGCCGCCGTCCTGGACTGGGAGATGTCCACCCTCGGCGACCCCCTCGCCGACCTCGGCATGCTCTGCATGTACTGGGACGGCTTCGCCGGGTTCCCCGACTCCCCCGTCGCCACTCCCGGCGCGCTCCCCGGCTGGCCGTCGGCCGCGCAGCTCGTGGAGCGCTACGCCACGCGCAGCGCCGTGCCGCTCGACCGGCTCGGCTGGTACGTCGCCTTCTCCTTCTACAAGCTCGCCGCCATCCTCGAGGGCATCCACTGCCGCACCGTCCAGGGCCACACCGTCGGCGACGAGCCGGCGGCACTCGCCGAGGCCGTGCCGCTGCTCGTCGAGCGCGGGCACGCGGCACTCGACGCGGCCGCCCGCCGACCCTGACCTACGGAGACACCGGAGACACCATGGAATTCGCGTACGACGCCCGGACCGAGGAACTGCGCGCCCGGATGCGGGCCTTCCTCGACGAGCATGTGCTGCCCGCCGAGCCGGTGTTCGCGGCCCAGCACGCCGCCGGGCACCCGTGGGGGCGCCCCCCGGTGCTGGAGGAGCTGAAGGCCGAGGCCCGCCGGCAGGGGCTGTGGAACCTCTTCCTTCCTGGTGAGGAGTTCGGTGCGGGGCTGACGAACCTGCAGTACGCCGCGCTCGCCGAGATCACCGGCCGCAGCCCGCACATCGCACCCGAGGCCGTCAACTGCGCGGCCCCGGACACCGGGAACATGGAGGTCCTCGCGCTCTTCGGCACCCCGGAGCAGCAGGACCGCTGGCTCAAGCCGCTGCTGGACGGCACGATCCGGTCGGCGTTCTGCATGACCGAGCCGGAGGTGGCCTCCTCGGACGCCGCCAACATCGCCACCCGCATCGAGCGGGACGGCGACGAGTACGTGATCAACGGCCGCAAGTGGTGGTCGTCCGGGGCGATGGCCCCGAAGTGCGAACTGCTCATCGTGATGGGCAAGACCGATCCGGACGGGCCGCGGCACCGGCAGCAGTCGATGATCCTCGTCCCCCGCGACACCCCGGGCGTGCACGTGAAGCGCGGGGTGACGGTCTTCGGGTACACCGACGGGCCGCACGGCGGTCACGCGGAGGTCGTCTTCGACGACGTCCGGGTGCCGGCGGCCAACATCATCGCCGGGGAGGGCGAGGGCTTCGCCATCGCCCAGGCGC
Source organism: Streptoverticillium reticulum (assembly GCF_047456005.1). Classification (NCBI taxonomy): domain Bacteria; kingdom Bacillati; phylum Actinomycetota; class Actinomycetes; order Kitasatosporales; family Streptomycetaceae; genus Streptomyces; species Streptoverticillium reticulum. Next base: position 4,069,080 of record NZ_CP179755.1, read on the forward strand.
GGCTCGGGCCGGGGCGCATCCACCACTGCATGCGGCTCGTCGGCATGGCGGAACGCGCCTTCGACCTCATGTGCGAGCGGGTCACCCGGCGCACCGCCTTCGGGAAGCCGCTCTCCGACCAGGGCGTCGTGCAGGAGTGGATCGCCGAGTCGCGTGTACGGATCGAGCAGGCGCGGCTGCTGGTGCTCAAGACCGCCTGGCTGATGGACACCGTCGGCAACAAGGGCGCGCACACCGAGATCCAGGCCATCAAGATCGCGGTACCGGAGATGGCCGAATGGGTACTGGACCGGGCCATCCAGGCCCACGGTGGGGGCGGGGTCTCCCAGGACTTCCCGCTGGCCCAGTTGTGGGCCCATGCGCGGACGCTGCGCCTGGCCGACGGTCCGGACGAGGTGCACCGTGCCTCGCTGGCGCGGCGGGAGTTGAAGCGGTACCGGTTCGCAGGCTAGGGCCTGCACCACGGCGCCCCGTAAGGGGCGCGGGGAACTGCGCGACCAGCCACGACGCGCCCGCAGATGACGTGCCGCCCGCTTGCCGGGGCTTCGCCCCGGACCCCGAGGGTGGTGCGTCGGCTGCAGGCCGTCGGTGGCTGGTCGCGCAGTTCCCCGCGCCCCTTACGGGGCGCTTTCTTTTTGCCGCGCACTCACCAGTACTCCCGGTACCGGAATTCCCAAGAATTCGGTACCCCGCGGTCCATGGAACGAATTCCCGCCGCCCATAAAGTCGTTCACATGACGAAGACGGAAAACACAAAGGAACCCATAGTCGTCACCGGGATCGGTGTCGTCCTTCCCAACACCCTGTCCGTGGACCGGTTCTGGGCGAACATATCCGGCGGTCTCTCGCAGGTCGGCCGGCTCACCCGGTTCGACGGCGCGGAGGCCGGGCTGCCGGTGCACGTGGCCGCCGAGATCTCCGGCTTCGACCACCACCCCTTCCTCCCCGAGCTGAACGACGCCCACGCGGCCAAGTACTCCCGCGAGATCCTCATCGGCATGTCGGCCGTGGCCGAGGCCCGGCGCGACGCGGGCCTGGTCCCCGGTGACGTCGAGCCGCGCCGGATGGGCGTCGTGATGTCCTCCTCGCGCGGACCGTCCGCCTGGTGGCGCGACGTGCTGACCGGCGCCGACCCGACGGCCTTCGGCGACAAGGGCGCCATGTTCCGCGGCCTGCCCGGCTGCCCGGCCACCCTCTCCGCGATCTACACCGGCGCCCAGGGCCTCGTCACCACCCTCAGCAACGCCTGCGTCGGCGGCCACCAGGCCATCGGCGTGGCCCTGCGCGAACTGCAGTCCGGCGCCGCGGACGTGATGCTGGTCGGCGGGCACGAGTTCCCGATCCTGCCCGAAGTCGCCTCCTGCTACCGGGCGATGGGCAGCGGCGTGATGTCCACCGAGCGCGACGACCCCAAGCGCGCCGTCCGCCCCTACAGCAACGACCGCGAGGGCTTCGCGCTCGGCGAGGGCTCGGTCGTGCTCTGCCTGGAGCGCGAGTCGACGGCCCGCGCCCGCGGCGCCCGGATCTACTCCGAGATCCTCTCCGCCGCCTCCCTCAACGAGGCCGCCCACCCGACCACCATGGACCTCACCGGCAAGGTCACCGCCTCCCTGATCGAGGACCTGCTGGCCGACGCCGGCCGCAGCGCCGAGGACGTCGACTACTTCTGCGCCCACGGCACCGCCACCCGCTACAACGACATCGCCGAGTCCCGGGCCCTGCGCGCCCTCTACCCCGAGCGGACCCTCGGCAAGCTGCCGCCCATCAGCTCCAACAAGCCCATCTACGGGCACACGTTCGGCCTCGCGGGCATCATCAACGTCGCCGCGACCAGCCTGATGATCCATCACCAGACGATCGCCCCGACGATCAACTTCACCACGCCCGACCCCGAGTGCGACCACGACCACGTCTTCGAGGGCGCCCGCCCGGCCGAGCTGGAGCTCGCCGTGTCGATGTCCTTCGCCTTCGGCAGCCAGACCTCGGTGGTCGCGGTGGGGGCGCCGTCATGAGCCGGCCGCCGCTGATCGCGTCCGACGTCGACGAGCTGGTCCGCCGGCTGGTCCGGCCCGGCGACCACGTCCACCTCGCCGGCACCCCGTCCCGCCCCAACGCCCTGACGTACGCGCTGTGCCGGGTGTTCGGCGCGGAGGGGCGGCTGACCGTGAGCACCACGGCCGTGCACTCCTCGGCTCACGCGCTCGCCCTCTCCGGCGTCGCCGAGAAGGTGATCGCCGGGTTCGTGGGCGACACCTACCCGTCCCCGCGGCCCAACCCGCTCTACGCCCGGCTGGAACAGGGCGAGCCCTTCGCCTTCGAGGCCTGGTCGCTGCTGAGCTACGTGCAACGGCTGATCGCCGGCGCGCAGGGCGCCCCCTACGCCGTCACCGGCTCGCTGGCCGGCACCGACCTGGCCGAGGGCAAGCCGGGCGTGCTGCACCGGGTGCCCGACCCGGCCCGGCCCGGCGAACACGTCACGCTCATGGCCCCGTTGCGCCCGGACGTCACCCTCGTCCACGGCGCGGTAGCCGACGAGGACGGCAACATCGCCCTCGTGCCGCCGCTCGGCGAAGGCGCCTGGGCCGCGTACGCCGCGAAGCGCGGGGTGATCGCCTCGGTCGAACGGATCGTCGACCGCGAGGAACTGCGGAAGATCAACGACCGGGTCGTCATCCCCGGCCAGCGGGTGCTGGGCCTGTGCGAGGCGCCGCTGGGCGCCCACCCCCAGTCGCTCCGCACGGGCGGACTGGCCGGTGTGACCGGCTACTTGGACGACTACGCCTTCCTGGAGGAGATCGTCGCCTCCTGCCACGGCCCGCAGCGCGGCACCGACTGGTACCGCACCTGGGTCACCGGACCCGGCTCGCACGCGGGCTACGTCCAGCGGCTCGGTGCCGAGCGCCGGGCGGCCCTCGCCGAACCGGGCACGGTCCCCGAGGAGCCGTACGCCGAGGAGACCGAGCTGTGGCAGGAGATCGCCCGCAGCGAGGCGGCGGCCCGCGCCCGGCTCGCCGCGGCGGAACGCGGCACCGCGCCCGCACCGGCCGCCCCCGCGGCGATCGGGACGGAACCGCCCAGCAGACAGGAACAGTTGATCGTCCTCGGCGCCCGCGCCGTGGCCGACCAGGTGCGCGAGCACGGCTACGACACCCTGCTCGCCGGCATCGGCACCTCGCACATGGCGGCATGGCTGGCCGCCGAGCTGCTGCGCGGCGGCGGGCACGAGGTCAAGGTCGTGGCGGAGCTGGGGATGTACGGGTTCACGCCCGAGCCCGGTGACGTCTACCTGTTCAGCCTGCTGCACGCCGGGCGCAGCGAGATGCTCGCCGGGATCCCCGAGATCCTCGGCGGCATGGTGGCCGCCAACCCCCGCGCCCTGGGCGTGCTGGCCGCCGCGGAGATCGACGGCACCGGCACGATCAACACCAGCCGGGGTGCGGACGGCCGCTGGCTGACCGGATCCGGCGGGGCCAACGACATCGCCTCGTCCACCGACTGCGTGGTGATCGCCCCGTCCTCCCGCCGCCGCTACGTCGGCGAAGTCGGCTACCGCACGAGCCCCGGCGACCGGGTCCGCGAAGTGGTCAGCGACTTCGGCCGGTTCCGGCGCACGGGGGACGGCTTCCGCCTCGCCACGTGGTTGGGGCCCGACGGTCCCGGTGCCGTCGAGGTGCAGGCCGCGGCCGCTGTGGCCGAGCGGACCTCGTGGGACGCGGACGTCACCGGGGTCGTGCCCGAGAAGCCGGTCACCGAGGAGGAGTTGGAGCTGTTGCGCTCCCTCGACCCTGACGGACGGTATCGCTAGCGCGTCGCCTGCGGGTCCGTTGTGGCTGGTCGCGCCCACGCGGCGGAGCCGCATATGTAACCGCCCCGCGCCCCTTCGGGGCGCGCCACACCCACCCCAAATCTTTCGAGGAGCACCCCCATGCACGCACGTACCGAAGGCCGTACCTGGACCGGATCCGGGCTGAAGTTCGCCGGGCTCGGCCACTACTACCCGCGCCACCTGCGCCGCCACGACGGCGAGGTGACCGTCGGCGGACGCACCTACCCGCCCGAGGCCGCCGCCGAACTGGGCGTGCGCAGCCTGCACGTCGCCGACGAGGACGAGACGCTGGAGTTCATGGCCGTCCAGGCCGCCCGGAACGCGCTGGAGAACGCGGGCCGCAGCGCCGCCGACGTGGACCTCGTCGTCCTCGCCAACTGGACCGACCGGCAGTGGATCCCGGAGATCGCCCCCGGCGTGGCGGCCGAGCTCGGCGCCCATGGCGCCCTCGCCTTCGACGTGTGCGGCGCCTGCACCGGATTCGTGCACGGCCTGCAGACCGCCGCCTCCTTCCTCACCGCGCACCCCGGCTGGAAGCGCGCCGTGGTCGTGGCGGCCGACCGGTTCACCCGCCGCGCCCGGCCCGGCACCCGCGGGCAGCTGGTCTTCGGCGACGCGGCCGGCGCCGTGGTCCTGGAGAAGGGCGACCCGGACGACCCGAGCGGCCTGCTCGACTCCGTTCTCGACTGCGACGCCTCCGAGGCCGACACCGTGGCCGCCCGCGCCCCCGAGGGCTTCCTGCGGCCCAAGCCCGAGCTGATCGACCTGGCCGTCCGCTCCAGCCTGCGGGTCGCGGACAACGTCCTGGACCGGAACGGGCTCAAGACCTCCGACATCGACTGGCTGGTGCCCCACCCGGGCAACAACGCCATCCACGCCGGAGTGCGCGACGGACTGGACCTGCCCGTCGAGAAGTTCCTCACCAACTTCGCCGACCGCGGCAACACCGGCTGCGCGTCCATCCCCATCGCGCTCTCCGAGTTCACGCAGAGCGGGGTCCTGAAGTCCGGCGACCTGGTGCTGTCCACGGCGGTCGGTTCCGGCTGGTACTACGGCGGGCTGCTCTACCGCCTGTAAGCACGACGCCCCTTCCGCTCCCTCCGTCCGCCCCTCCCACCCGAAGGAACCGTCATGTCTGCTCCCCTGGCCATCTGGACCGACTTCGGCGGCGTGCTCACCCCGCCCGTCGACGTCACCTTCAACGACTTCTGCGACCGGGTCGGCGTGCCGCTGTACGCGCTCAAGGAGGCCATGCGCCTCGTGGGCGAGGCCCACGGCACCGACTCCATGGGCGTGATCGACATCCCGCTGCTCGACGAGGCCTCCTGGTCCGAGGAGCTGGAGACCGAACTCGGCCGCACCTTCGGCCTGGTGGCCGACCTGGAGAACTTCGGCGACCGCTGGTTCGACGGCCGCCCCGCCAACGCCGACTGGATCCGGCACCTGGCGGCCTTCCGCGACCGGGGCGCCTTCGTGGGCCTGCTGTCCAACCTGCCGCCCTCGTGGGAGCGGCACCGCCGCTACATGGTCGGCGACAGCCATTTCGACGACATCGTCTGCTCCTACGCCGTGGGCAGCCGCAAGCCCGAGCCGGAGATCTTCCGCATCGCCGCGCTGCGCGCCGGGCGCGCCCCGCACGAGTGCGTGCTCGTCGACGACCTGGAGAAGAACTGCGCGGGCGCCGTCGCCGCCGGCTGGCAGGCCGTGCACTTCCGCAGCGCCGAGCAGGCCGCACGCCAGATCGCCAACCTCATGGACGCCGCCGCCCCCGTCGCCGCGCCGCTCGCGGCCGCCGGCATCTGAACCCGCCCTCCCCCCGACCGGCCTTCCGACTTCCCTTCCCAGGAGCCCCAGATGACCGTCATCACCCTGCCCACGGACACCATGACCGCACCCCTGAGCACGCAGCGCACGCTGTCCCGGCGCCTGGTGCACCGCGCCGCGCTCGCCGAGGTGTTCCTGACCGACTTCCAGTCCGTCGACGACAAGATCTTCCGGGCCTCGGCCCAACTGCCGCCCGCGCACTTCTACTACGGCGATCACACGGGCCGCCCGGCCATGCACGACCCGCTGGTCGTCTTCGAGAGCGTCCGCCAGATGCTGCTGTGCGCGATGCACCTGCAGCACGACGCCGGCCAGGACACCAAGTCCATCACCGCGACGGCCTCGATGGAGATCTCCGACCCCGAGCCGCTGCGGGTCCGCGGACCGCTCGACCTCGACCTGCGCGGCACCGTCGAACTGGCCAAGGAGTACCACGGCGCGATCTCCCGGGTCGTCCACAAGGTGCAGGTCATGGTGGACGGGCGACGGGCCGGCACCATCATCGTCGACACCGCGCAGCGCCCGAACGACGTCTACGAGAGCCTGCGCATGTCGCACCGTGACACCCCACCGCCGTACTCCGACACCCTGCCCGCGCACACCGGCGGCGTACCGGTGGCCCCGTGGCAGGTGGGCCGGGAGCGGTCCGAGAACGTGGTGCTGGAGGACGTGCGCGCCGACGGGGACGGGTCGCTGGCGCGGCTGCGGGTCCCGGTCGACCACCCGAGCATGTTCGATCACGCGCAGGACCACGTCCCGGGGCCGGTCATGATGGAGGCCGCGCGGCAGTCCTCGCTGCTGCTGGCCGGGGAGCAGCAGGGCCTCTCCCCCGCGGGGCTCTTCCTGCAGTACGTGAGCGCCGAGTACCTGCGCTTCGCCGAACTGGACAGCGACATCACGGTCGTCACGCGCCCGCTGCCCGAGAGCCTGGACGGGGGCCGCTGGACCGAGGTGGCCTTCGAGCAGGACGGCGAGGCCGTCGCCCGCATGCGGGTCCGGCTGGGCAGCACCGTCGGGACGGAGGTGGCGGCGCGATGAACGAGGCGACGGCCACCACGACGGACCCCACCCGCATCTTCCGCATCGACGGCAAGGTCGCCGTCGTGACCGGGGCGTCCAGCGGGATCGGCGCCCACTTCGCCCGGCTGCTCACCGCGGCCGGGGCCCGGGTGGCGCTGGCCGCCCGGCGCGAGGGGCCGCTGAAGGAACTCTCCGCCGAACTGCCCGGCAGCATCGCCGTGCCCTGCGACGTGACCCTCGCCGAGGACCGCGAGCGGCTGGTGCGCACGGTCACCGAGCAGCTCGGCCCGGTCGACATCCTGATCAACAACGCGGGCCTGTCGGAAACCGTGCCGGCCGAGAAGCAGTCCGTGGAGAGCTTCGACAGCATCGTGGGCGTCAACCTCACCGCGGTCTTCGCCCTCAGCCAGGCGGTCGGCACCGGGATGCTGGAGCGCGGCAGCGGCAGCATCGTCAACATCGCGTCGGTGTACGGGCTGGTGGCCAGCGGCAGCCTGCCGCAGGCCGCGTACGCCGCGAGCAAGGGCGGGGTCGTCAACCTCACCCGCGAGCTCGCCGCCCAGTGGGCCGCGCGCGGGGTGCGGGTCAATGCGCTCTGCCCGGGCTGGTTCTGGTCGGAGATGACCGCCGACATGCTGGGCAACGACAAGGGACGCACCTGGGTGGAGCGTCGCACCCCGATGCGGAGGGCGGGTGAACTGCACGAGTTGGACGGGGCGTTGCTCTTCCTCGCCGCAGATGCGAGCTCGTACGTGACCGGTGCGAGTGTGCCGGTGGACGGGGGGTATCTCACCGTCTGAAGAGCGCCACGGCGCCCCGTCGTCCGCGGGTGCGTCGTGGTTGCTCGCGCAGTTCCCCGCGCCCCTTACGGGGCGCTTCTGCGTGCTCAACTCGCCATCGGCACACGTCGATCCGACTGCGGCCGAATCAGCGCCAGCGCCACCGCCTTGTTCACGGCATCCAGCCGGGACACGGCGTCCAGCTTGTCGAAGATCTTCCGCAGGTGGCGTTTGACGGTGCCCTCGGTGATGCCCAGCCGGGCGCCCACCTGGCGGTTGCTGAGCGCGCCCGCCACCAGGGCGAGGACCTCCACCTCCCGCTCGGACAGCCGATGGGAGCCCGCACCGCCCGGGCTCGGCGCGGGGAGGCCGCCCGGCAGCACCGAGACCGTCACCACGCGCCGCCCGGTGTCGACCCGTTCACGGATGGCGGCCGCCAGCGTCTCGCGGCTCGCGCTCTTGTGCAGGTACCCGCGGACGCCGAGCTCCAGCAACTGCCGGACGAGCACGGGGTGGTCGTCCATGCTCACGATGATGATCCGCAGGTCGGGCTTGTTCTGCAGCATCCGGCGGACGGTGGCCACCGGGTCCTCGTTGTGCGGCATCTGCACGTCGAGCAGGGCGACGTCCGGGCGCAGCCGCTCGGCCAGCCGGACGGCGGCCTCGGCGTCGCCGGCCTGGGCGACGACCTCGAAGTCGGGCTCGACGCCGAGCAGATCGCACAGCGCCTCGCGCAGCAGGGTGTGGTCGTCGGCGACCAGGATGCGGATCCGGTCCTCAGTCATCGATGCTGCTCCCCTTGATCGGTATCCAGACGGCGACGGTGGTGCCGCGGCCCGGGGCGGACGTGACCGTGGTGGTGCCGTCGAGGGCGCGGGCCCTCTCCTCCATGCCGAGCAGCCCGTTGGTGCGGCCCGCGGTGCGGGGCGCACGGGCGTCGAACCCCACGCCGTCGTCGGCGACTTCGGCGTACACCTCGTGCGGGGCGATGACGGCGCGGACCGTCACCTCCTGTGCCCCGGCGTGGGCGAGGGCGTTGCGCAGCGCCTCGCGCACGACGATGAAGACCTCGTTGACGACCAGCGGCGGCACCCAGGCGTCGTCGCCGTCGACATGCAGCCGCACCCGCACCCCGAGCGGCTCCATGGACTGCAGGAAGCTGCGCAGCGCGCCCTCCAGCGGAGGCGCCGAGGTGATCGCACCGGCCGCCGGGCAGCGGCGCAGGGCGGAGGTGACCTCCCGGGCCACGCCCAGGGTGTCCAGCAGGGCGGCGCGGGCGTCGGCCAGCCGGCCCTTCTCGGCCGGGGTCAGCCCGGTCGCGGTGAGCTCCAGGAGTTCCAGTCGCCGCAGTGCCAGGGCGAGCCCGCTGCCGATCCGGTCGTGGACCTCTCGCGCGAGCCTGCTGCACACGGCCGCATCGGGGGCGGCGTCGATGTACGTCACAGCGATCCTGCCTTCCTCTCCGTAACACCAGAGAGAATACAGAACGCTCGCTTTGTTTTCCAGTCCTTAGACACCTCTTGCCGCGACGCCGTTGAGCACCAACTCCCATATCGGCTCAAGCCGGTTGACGGTGCCTCCGCGGCGACGCTGCACCTCGGCACCCGCCAGCAGGTGGGCGATCAGGGCGGCCACCGTCACCGGCGGCGCCCCGAAGCGGAGTTCTCCCTGCTCACCGGCGCTTTCGAGCAGTCCACGGACGGCGGGGAGCCAGGCCGCGTTCCAGTCGGCACCGACCTTGGGACGCTCGCGGGCGAGGAGGGCGGCCGAGCGCACGGCCACGTCCTCCTCCAGTAATCGCGCGAGCCCCAGCGTCAGCGCCCCCACGGAGCCCAGCGCGCACTCCCGGTTCGCCGCCACCTTCTCGACCAGCTCCCGCGTGACCTCGCAGCCGCGCTCCACGACCGCGTCCGCCAGCTCGCTCTTGTTGGCGAAATGAAAGGTCAGAGCCCCCATGGAGACCTGGGCGGACTTGCAGATGCCGGACAGGGTGGCGCCTGCGTAGCCCTTGCCGTCGATCTCCACGGCCGCCGCCCTGACGAGGGCCTCGCGCGTACGGACGGCCCTCTCCTGCATCACCATTGCGCTCTCCCCATCCCGTGGCGAGCTCCCCCGCGGCCCCTTGCCGGCTCCGGTCAGCACGATATCCACAGGCCAGGCCAAAATCAAAGCGATCGTTCTGTATTTTTGGAGTCGGGGCCTCCGCCAAAGCAAAAGTTCCCCGCGCCCCAAAAGGGGCGCGGGGAACTGCGCGAGCAACCACGGCCGACCGGCAGCCGAAGGACTACGTGGCCGTCCACCCACCGTCAACGGGCACGGCCGCACCGGTCACGAACGAGGACCGCTCACTGCACAACCAGGCGGCGGCCTGCGCCACTTCCTCCGCATCAGCCATCCGCTTCTGCACCGGCCGGGCGAGAAACGCCCCCTCCAACTCCGGGTCGCGGTCGAGCACCTGCTCCATCATCTCGGTCATCGTGTTGCCCACGACCAGGGCGTTCACCCGGATCCCCCGCGCCCCGTACTCCGCGGCGGCCGCCTTCGTCAGGCCGATGACCGCGTGCTTGGCGGCCACGTACGCGGCCGAGGCCCCGGTCGCCACCGTCCCGGCGACGCTGGAGGTGTTCACCACGGCCCCCGGCACGCCCGAGGCGAGCATCGCGGGGAGCTGGTGGCGCATGCAGTTCCACACGCCGCGCACGTTGACGTCCATGGTCCGCGCGTAGTCCGCGTCGTCGACCTCGTGCAGCAGCGCACCCGCCGTGGCGTAACCGGCGTTGTTGAAGGCGGCGTCCAGCCGGCCGAAGGTCTCGACCGCCGCGGCCACCGCACGCTCCGCGTCCTGCGGCACGGTCACGTCGCCGGCCACCGCCAGCGCCCGGCCGCCCGCGGCACGGATGCCGTCCACGAGCTCCTGCAGCCGGTCCGCGCGACGGGCGGTCACGACCACGGCCGCCCCCTCGGCGGCGAACAGCCGGGCCGCGGCCGCGCCGATCCCGCTGGACGCGCCGGTGATCAGGGCGACCCTGCCGTCCAGCATCCCCCGTGCATCGTTCGTCATCGCGCTCACACCCGTCCCAGGGTCACGACGGAGGAGAAGACGCACGCGTCGTTCTGCAGGGCGGATATCAGGACCCGCCTGCGCCCGAACCGGTCCGCGGGGAGCGGGTCGGCGTGGATCCAGCAGGGCACGTCGAGTTCGGCGTAGGCGGTGAAGGCGACGTCCATGGCGACCGGGATGCTCTCCTCCGGGTACGCGGCCGCCTGCGCCGCCTGGCGCGCGGCCTCCAGCAGCAGCATGCCCGGGGCGTGGTCGACGAGGTGGTCGAAGAGCGCGGGGTGGGTGAGGTCCACGCGCAGCTGGGTGAGCTGCCGGGAGCCGGTGGGGGACAGGACGACGTCGGCGAACCGCTCGCGGCCCACCCGCCGCGGAGCCATCGGCGGCGCGAGCGGAACCGTCCCGGCCACGGCCTCCGCGAGGTCCCCGTAACGGCCGCGCAGACGGCGGTAGATGGCGGGCGGGTGGTTGTGGAAGGAGGTCCGCGCCGTGCCCAGCCGCACGTCGCCGCGGTAGATCTCCACGGTCATGTCGACCGAGACCAGACGTCCGGCGCGCCGGACGACGTCGGTGCACGTGATGCGCAGCTCGACCTCGGCGTCCGCCGCACCGGCCACCAGGGCCGCGGGGTCGACGGCGTACCGGAAGTCGCTCCACGACTGGCGGTGCCCGAAGGGCACGTCGAAGACCGCGTGGCTGAGCAGCGGAACGGTCTGGCGCACGGACTCGGCCACGAGCAGCGGGTCGTGGAGACCGCGCCGCGGGCCGTAGAAGTCGTGGGCGGCCGGCCACCGCGCCGTGACGGAGAAGGTGTCGGGCCCCGTGGGCCGCCAGCCGGTGAGCAGCACCTCGGACTCGGACGTCTTGTGGACGAAGGCGCGTGGCACCGTGCTGGTAGCGCTCGACGACATGATGATTTCCCCCTAGCGGTGTACAGGCCTGGCGGGATGCCTGGCCGGAAGCCGCAGCCACAAACATAAAGAGTGCTCGCTTTTTTAGCTTCATGAACATCCCAAAGAATCCCCATGCCTCCACCAAAGGGCGTCTGATACCCCTGACTTGGAACCGGTCCCGGGCAGGCTGAGCAGATCCGCCATCCCCTGGTAACGTAGAGGTCGTTCTCATTTTTTTTCAGGAGGCAGGATGGGACGGCCCAAGCAGGAACGCGCCGTGCAGACCCGCGAGGCGATCCTCCGTGCGGCGGCCGAAGTGTTCGACGAGTACGGCTACGCCGGCGCGAGCATCAACCGGATCCTCGAGCGCGCGGGTGCCACGGCCGGCGCCATGTACTTCCACTTCAAGTCCAAGGAAGACCTGGCCCGTGCGGTGATGAACGCACAGCCGGAGACCATCGTCCCGCTGCTGGAGTCCGAGGGGCTGCAGCGGATGGTGGACATCACCATGATCTGGTCCTTCCAGCTCCAGCGGGACCCGCTGCTGCGCGCGGGTGTGCGGCTGGCCACGGAACAGACCGGGCTCCAGGACGCCACGTCCTATGTGGAGTGGGCGCAGATCATGAGGGACTGCCTGAACGTCGCCCGCGAGAAGGGGGAGCTGCAGGCCGGGGTGGATCCGCACGAGATGGCCGAGTTCGCCGTCGAGGCGTGCACGGGCATGCAGATCTATTCGTCCGTGGTGAGCGGGCGGACGGACCTCCCGGAGCGGGCGGTGCGGATGTGGCGGCTGCTGCTGCCGGGCATCGCCGTCCCGGCGGTGGTGGCCCGCACGGAGGTCAGTCCGGCACGGGTGCCGGCGGCGCTGCGCGCGGAACCCGGCCCGGCCGCCTGAGGCCGTCCTGCCGCTGCGGGTCGTTCGTGGTTGCTCGCGCCCACGCGGCGGAGCCGCTGGGGGTACCTCCCAGCGGTAGCTGGGGGAGCAGCCGCCCCGCGCCCCTGACGGGGCGCACCCGGAACGCGTTCGTCCGACCATCAGATCCGGACAACTCGCAGGCCAGCACACCCGTTCCCCTGGTCACGCTTGATCATCTCCGATGCATGGTCAGGGGCGTCCGCCCATTCACTGGTTACTTTGTCCAGCATGCGGACGGCGCGCCAGCGGCTGATTCCGTCACCGACCGTCTTGTGATCGTCACATGCCAGCCGCACGATCGGTCCTCGTCCGGACGCACCACCGTCCCGAGGAGGCACCATGAACGATCGGCTCAGTCTCGCGCCCGATGCCGCACGGCAGTTGGCGACGACCACCAAGACCACCCCGCAGATGCGCGGCATCACGCCCCGCTATCTGCTGCGCGCCCTCCCCTGGGTCGACGTCGACTCCGGCGTCTACCGGGTCAACCGGCGGCGCACGTTCATCCTCGGCGACGACAGGATCAGCACCTACCAGGAGGGCGACGCCCACCGCGTCGTCCCGGAGGACCTGCGCGAACTGCCCTACCTGCGCGAGGCCGAGGAGGGTTTACTCGCGGAGCTGGCCGGCGCGTTCACCCAGGTCTCCTTCGACGCCGGGCAGATGCTGGGCGACGAGGGCAGCGCCTCCGACCGCCTGTGGGTGATCGTCCTCGGCCGGGCCGAGAAGCGCGTCACCGGCCGGTACGGCGAGGACGCCCTGCTGGAGGTCGTCGGTGACGGCCAGTTCTTCGACCTCGACTCCTGGACGCGCTGCGCGCCGCTGCCGTACCGGGTCAAGGCGCTCACCTCCGGCGTGGCGCTCACCGTCGAGCGCAGCGTGCTGGACTCGCTGGCCGGCCGGGACGCGGCCCTGCGCGCCGCCATCGACGCCCACCTCGCCGGCACCGCGCCCGCCCCGGGCTCCGAGGTGCCGGTCGACCTCGCCGGGGGGCACGTCGGCGAGGTCGAACTGCCGGGCACGTACGTCGAGTACGAGGACGCGCCGCGCGAGTACCACATGACCCTCGCCCAGACGGTGCTGCGCGTGCACACCCGCGTCTCCGACCTGTACAACGAGCCCCACGACCAGACCCGGGTGCAGGCCGGCCTCACCGTCCAGGCGCTGCGCGAGCGCCAGGAGTCGATGATCCTCAACCACCCCGAGTTCGGCCTCTTCAACAACGTCGCCCCGGGCCAGCGCGTGCAGACCCGCACCGGTTCGCCGACCCCCGACGACCTCGACGAGCTGCTGTCCCGGGTGTGGAAGCAGCCCGGCTACTTCCTCGCTCACCCGCGCGCCATCGCCGCGTTCGGCCGGGAGTGTACGCGGCGGGGTGTGCCCCCGGTGACCGACTCCAGGTTCGGCAGCCCCCTGCTGACCTGGCGCGGAGTGCCGCTGCTGCCCTCCGACAAGGTGCCGATGAACTGCGGGACGTCCCAGATCCTGCTGATGCGCACCGGCGAGGCCGAGCAGGGCGTCGTCGGCCTGCGCCCCTCCGGCGTGCCCGACGAGGTCGAGCCCGGCCTGTCCATGCGCAACATGGGCACGGACCGCAAGGCGATCACCTCGTACCTGCTGACCGCGTACTTCAACGCCGCGGTGCTGGTCGAGGACGCGCTCGCCGTCCTCGAGAACGTCGAGGTGTCGAACTACCATGACTACTCCTGACGTTGCGAGCGCGACGGCCGTACCGACGGCCGTGCCGGCGGGCGCACCGACAGGGGTGCCGACAGGCGCGCCCACGGACGCGCCGACGGCCACGACCGTCGCCGACCGGCCGGACGTCCGCACCGGGAGCACCCGCGCCGGCGGCTTCGACCCCGAACTCGCCCGGCGCGACGTCCCGATCCTGCACCGCACGGTCAACGGCCGTCCGCTGGTGTGGCTCGACAACGGCGCGACCACCCAGAAGCCCCGCCAGGTGATCGAGGCCCTCGCGGGCTACTACAGCACCACCAACTCCAACATCCACCGCGGTGCGCACACCCTGGCCCGCGAGGCCACGGAGGCGTACGAGGGCGGCCGGGCCGCGGTGGCGGGCTTCCTGGGGGCAGCCTCCCCCGACAGCATCGTCTTCACGCGCGGCACGACCGAGGCCGTCAACCTGGTCGCGCAGAGCTGGGGGCGGGACAACCTCGGTCCCGGGGACGAGATCCTGGTCTCCACGCTGGAGCACCACTCGGACATCGTCCCCTGGCAGTTGATCGCCAAGGAGCGCAAGGCCCGGGTCGTGCCGATCCCGCTGCTGCCGGACGGGCAGATCGACCAGACCGCCTTCGCGGACCTGCTGTCCTTCCGCACCCAGCTGGTGGCCGTCAGCCACGCGTCGAACGTGCTGGGCACGGTGCCGCCCGTCAAGGAGATGACCGCGCTCGCGCACCGTTACGGGGCCCGGGTGCTCGTCGACGGGGCCCAGGCGGTGGCCCACTTCCCCGTGGACGTCCAGGACCTGGACGCGGACTTCTACGTCTTCTCGGGCCACAAGCTCTACGGCCCCACGGGGATCGGGGCGCTGTACGCCAAGCCCGACGTGCTGGAGGGCATGCGGCCCTGGCAGGGCGGCGGCAACATGATCGATCACGTCGACTTCTCGGGCAGCACGTTCGCGCCCGTCCCGCACCGTCTCGAAGCGGGCACGGGCGACCTGTCCGGCCCGGTCGGGCTGCGGGCCGCCATGGAGTGGCTGACGTCCTTCGACCATCGCGCCGTCGCCGCGTACGAGACGGCCCTGACGCAGTACGCGCAACAGGCGCTCGCCTCGGTACCGGGCCTTGAGGTGCTGGGCTCGGCGCCCGAGCGGGTTGCGGTGCTGACGTTCACGATGGCCGGGCAGGACCCGTCGGCCATCGCGTCCTGGCTCGACCAGGACGGCATCGCGGTCCGGGCCGGGCACCACTGCGCACAGCCGGCGCTGCGGTTCTTCGGCCTGGAGAGCGCGGCGCGGGCCTCGCTGGCGCTGTACAACACCGCGGAGGAGGTCGACCAGTTGGTGGACTCGCTGATGCGGCTGCAGGAACAGGGCTGAGGCGGGGAGACGGGGGCGGTGCCTGCGGGCGCCGCCCCCGTCAGCGCAGCGCGCTCGCGAAGTGGAAGGCCGAGACGGACATGCCGCGCGCGTGGTAGAAGCGGTGCGCGCCGCCGTTCGTCACCCCCGAGTCCAGTTCCACACGCTCGCAGCCGGCCCGCGCCGCCCGCGATTCGAGCTCCTCCCACAGCCGCGCCCCGACGCCCTCGGAGCGGCGTCCGGGATCGGTGACGAGATCGTCCACGAACAGCACCCGGCCCCGGCTCGTCGCCAGCACCCGGTACGTGGCCAGCCCCGCGCAGCGCCCGTCCACGTCGTACGCGGCGAGGAAGACGAGCCCCTGGGTGTGCGCCTCCGCCACGAACGCGGCGCACACCTCCGGGGTCAGCGCCGGGCGCAGGGCGTGCAGCAGCGGCTGCACGTCGGCGGCCATGCGGGGGTCGCCGGGCACGACCTCCGTCATGGTCAACTGCACGGTCATCAGTGGACGTTCAGCGAGCCCGTACGGGTCCGCTTCAGCTCGAAGAAGTCCTGGTAGCCGGCCAGCAGGCGGACGCCGTCGAAGACCCTCAGCGCCTCCTCGCCGCGCGGGATCGAGCTGAGGACGGGGCCGAAGAAGGCGACGCCGTCGATGTGGATCGTCGGGGTGCCGACGTAGGCCTCGGCCACCGGGTCCTTGCCCGCGTCATGGCTCGCGCCCAGGGCCGCGTCGTACTCGGTGCCGTGCGCGGCGGCGGCCAGCTCGGCGGGCAGCCCGAGTTCGGCCAGGGACTCGCGGACGACTGCGTCGAAGTCGTCGTTCTTCTGCTGGTGAATGCGGGTGCCGAAGGCGGTGTAGAGGTCGCGCAACCGCTCCTCGCCGTGCTGCTCGGCGACGGCCGCGGCCACCCGGGCGGGGCCGATGGACTTGTCGACGAGCTCGCGGTACCACTCCGGCAGTTCGTTGCCGACGTTGTGCAGGAACAGGCTCATCGCGTGGAAGCGCACCTCGATGTCGCGCTGCGCCTCGACCTCCAGGACCCAGCGGGAGGCTATCCAGGCGAAGGGGCAGGCGGCGTCGAAGTAGAAGTCGACAGTGGTGGGGGTGGCGGTGGTGGCGGTTCTCGTCATGCACCGAACCTAACCGGCCACTGGACCAGGAATGCGGGCCACTTGAGGAGCAGAACCCTGGGTCAATCGGGGCCGGCCGACTTGACAGACCGGCGGGCAAAACCCTGCCGGCTGCCGCACCCGGTGCCACGATGGGGCGGTGATCATGCGCGCCGCTTATACAGAAGAGCTCGGGCCGCCGGAGGTCATCCGCTACGGCGAACTGCCCGTTCCGCAGCCGGGACCCACCGATGTGCTGGTCGAGGTGACGGCGACCGCCGTCAACCACGTGGACACCTTCGTGCGTTCGGGTGCCTGGCGCACCCCGGTCGCGTTCCCGTTCGTCGTGGGACGCGACCTCGTCGGCACGGTCGCCGAGGCCGGCCCCGGGGCCCCCGGGTTCCGCCCCGGGGACCGCGTCTGGTGCAACAGCATGGGCCACGACGGGCGGCAGGGCGCCGCGACCGAGCGCGTGGTCGTACCGGCCGACCGCCTCTACCCCCTGCCGGACGGCGTCGACCCCGTCGAGGCCGCGGCCCTCGCCCACCCCGCCGCCACCGCCTACCTCGCCCTGTTCACCCACGGCCGGCTGCGGGCCGGCGAGACGGTCCTGGTCGCCGGGGCGGCCGGCAACGTGGGCAGCGCGCTGGTGGTGATGGCGGCCCAGGCCGGGGCCCGGGTCGTTGCCACGGCCCGGGCCGAAGATGCCGAGTACTGCCGCTCGTTGGGCGCGGCCGAGGTGATCGACTACCGGGACCCGGAGGCGTCGTACCCCGGCGGGGTCGACGTGTACGTGGACACGTCGGCGCGGAACGACCTGCCGTCGGCCGTGGAGTTGCTGGCGAAGCGGGGGCGGGTGGTGGTGATGGCCGGGCTGCGGACCCGGCCGGTGCTGCCGGTGGGGCCGCTGTACCTGAAGGACTGCTCCGTGATCGGCTTTGCGATCTCGCAGGCGACGACGAGTGAGCTGGCGGAGGCCGCAGCTGCCATCAACAGGTTGATGACAGCTGGGCTTTTGCGGCCACGGGCCGTGGAGGTGCTGCCGCTGAGCGCGGCGGCTGAGGCGCATCGGCGGATCGAGGCGGGGGAGGTGCGGGGGAAGTTGGTGCTGCGGGTGGGAGCGTAGGGGTGCCCCGGTCCCTCCCCCAGCTACCGCTGGGGGAGGGACCGGGGCCCAGACTTGACAACAATCCACCCGCACCTTTGACCCGCCCCACAAACCCCCGGCATCGTAAATGCCATGACGACCGAATCCATCATCGATTCCACCCCCCTTTTCGAGTGCCGCGCGGAAACGCGCATATCGGCCTCCCCCCTCGAAATCTATTCCGTCGTGAGCGACCTGCGCCGCAGTTCCGAATGGAGCCCCGAATGCCGGGGCGGCGAATGGATCGGTGAGCCGGCCGCCGTGGGCTCCGTGTTCCGGGGCGAGAACCTGCGCAGCGAGGACGTCGTCGCCTGGGCCCCGCTCGTGCGGGGCACCTGGTACACCGAGGCCCGCGTGGTGGCGGCCGAGCCGGGCCGGACGTTCCGGTGGGTGATGCTCACGCACGCCCGGGAGAACCAGGAAAGCCTCTGGGGATTCGACATCGAGCCCGCCGGCGACGGCACCTCCGTCCTCACCCACCATTTCCGGATGGGCCACGCCACCGAGGGAATCCACAAGATAGTCACCGGCCTGGACGAGGACGGCCGCCGCCGTTTCGTGCACGACTGGTCCGCGAAACTCGTCGACGACCTGGACGTCACGCTCGCCCGAATCAAGGCCGTCATCGAGAAGTCCGAGAAGAGCGGCCGGTGATTCTCCAGCGCATCGGCAACAAGGGAATCCGGCTCGGCACGCTCTTCGACCGCGCCGCGGCCCGGCACCCGGCGAGCCCGGTGGTCCTGGACCACACGCTCGACATCGCCCCGCAGCTCGGCACCCGGCTCACGCTCACCGAAGTCGCCACGCTGGTCGACGACTTCGCCTCCCGGCTGTGGGCCGCCAAGGTGCGGCCCGGGGAGCACGTGGTCGTCCACAAGACCGACGGCTTCGACATCTCCCTCCTCGCCTGCGCCGTGGCCCGCATCGGCGCCATCCCGGTGCTGCTCTCGTCGAAGCTCGACGGCGCGACCGTCGCCGAACTCGTCCGCCGCGTCGACCGGCCGCACCTGGTCACCGACGGGGCGAAGCTCGAACACGACCTCCCGGACACCGTGTTCGGCCTCGCCGAGCAGGTGCTCCTCACCTCCGGCAGCCACGCCGGCGCCACCACGCTGGCCTCGCTCGCCGGCTCCCCCCGTGTCGCGCCCGTCGCCATGTCGCCGGACCACCCCACCCTCGTCACGCACACCTCCGGCACCACGGGCACGCCCAAGCTCGCCGTGCACACGGGCCGTACGTTCCAGGCCCGTTACCGGCCGCAGGCCTCCGTCGTGGCCTTCGTCAGAAAGTGCGAACCGCTCGCCGTGCACGTGTCGTTCGTGCACTCGCGTATGTTCACGGCCATGCCCATCGCCGTCCTCCAGGGACACCCGCTGATCGTGCTCCGCGACGACGACCCGGCCACCGTCAGCGAGATCTTCGCCCAGGCGCCGCCCGGGTTCATCGAGGCGCACCCCAACTCGTTCATGCGCTGGGAAGAGCTCGTGGACGACCCGCGGCGGCCGCTCGCGAACGTGAAGTACTTCAGCAGCACCTTCGATGCCATCCACCCCCGCACCGTGCACCGCCTGCTCGGCGCCTCGCGCCGCGAACACCCGCTGTTCGCCCAGGCGTACGGGCAGAGCGAGGTCGGCCCGATCGCCGCCCGCACGTACACCAAGGGCCGCGGCGCGGAGGCCGACGGGCGCTGCGTCGGCGTGCCGTTCCCCGGGATGACGGGCGTGCGCGTCGTCAGCCGCGACGGCAACCCGCCGTCCCGGACCAACCCCGGCACCATCGAGGTCCGCAGCGACGGCCGCATCATCACCTACCTCGGCGAGCACGAGCGCTGGGAGCAGCAGACCGCCGACGGCGACTGGTGGCGCATGGGCGACGTCGGCTACCGCACGAAGCGCGGCTGCCTGCACCTGCTCGACCGCGAGATCGACGTGATCCCCGGCATCGAGAGCACCCTCGCCGTCGAGGACACGCTCTTCGCGCGGCTCCCCGAGCTCGTCGAGGCCATCATCGTGCCGGGCGAGCACGGCACGGCCGTCCCCGTCGTCTGCACCAAGGACGACAAGCCCCTCGACCAGGTCGCCTGGCAGGCCGCCGTCCGCGGTCTCGCCCCCATGGCGGACCCCGTCCAGTGGCGACTGGAGGACCTGCCGCACACCGCCACCACCAAGATCAAGCGCGTGGAGCTCGCCAGGCTCCTCCAGGCCGGGAAGGGCGCAGCCCAGTGAGCGACAAGAGCCCCATCGAGGTCTGCATCGTCGGCGCCGGGCCGCGCGGACTGTCCGTCCTGGAGCGGCTGTGCGCCAACGAGCGCGCCGCGCCCTCGCACCGCTCCGTGACCGTCCACGTGGTCGACCCCGCGGCCCCCGGCGCCGGCACGGTCTGGCGGCCCGAGCAGTCCCGCGAGCTCCTCATGAACACCGTGGCCTCGCAGATCACGGTCTTCACGGACGACAGCGCGCAGATCGAGGGCCCCGTCGAGCCCGGTCCGAGCCTCTACGAGTGGGCCCAGAGCGAGGCGGTGGAAGGGCAGGACCCCGACACCGTGGCCGAGGCCCGCCGGCTGGGCCCCGACACCTACCCGACGCGTGCGTTCTACGGCCGCTATCTGCACGACTGCTTCCGGCACGTCGTCGACCGGGCACCGCAGCACGTCGAAGTCGTCGTGCACCGCTCGCACGCCGTGGCCATGGCAGACACCGAGGGCGTCACCGGCGGCCCGCAGGGCCTCCGCCTGGAGGACGGCACCCGGCTGAACCGCCTGGACGCCATCGTCATGGCCCTCGGCCATGTCCCCGCCCACCTCTCGCCCCGCGAGGCCCGCACCGCCAGCCTCGCCCGCATCCACCACCTCGGCTACATCACCCCCGCCAACCCGGCCGACGTCGACCTGACGGGGATCAGCCCCGGCGAACCCGTCCTGCTGCGCGGGCTCGGCCTCAACTTCTTCGACCACATGGCCCTGTTCACGGCAGGCCGCGGCGGAACCTTCGACCGCGACACCGAGGGACGTCTGACGTACCGGCCGTCGGGCCGGGAACCGAAGCTGTACGCCTTCTCCCGGCGCGGCATCCCGTACCACGCACGCGGCGAGAACGAGAAGGGCGCGTACGGGCGTTACTTCCCGCGCCTCCTCACCGCCGAGCACATCGCGACCCTGCGCGACCGCGCGGCCGTCGGCATCCCCGTCCGCTTCGGCACCGACCTGTGGCCGCTCATCGCCCGCGAGGTGGAGAGCGTCTACTACGGCACGCTGCTGGAGTCGTGGGGCCGGGCGGACGAACGCGAGCCGTTCACGGTGCGCTTCCTGGCCCTGGAGAAAGAGGCCGAGCGGGATGCCCTGCTGGACGAGCACCGCATCCCGCCGGCCGACCGCTGGAGCTGGGAGCGCCTCTCGAAGCCTTACGGCGACCGGGAGTTCGCGTCCCGCGAGGACTTCCGCGCATGGCTGCTGTCCTACCTCGCCGAGGACGTGCGCGCCGCCCGCGCAGGCAACGTCAGCGGCCCGCTCAAGGCCGCCCTCGACGTCATGCGCGACCTGCGCAACGAGATCCGCCTCGCCGTCGACCACGGCGGCCTCGAAGGCACCTCGCACCGCGACGACCTCGACGGCTGGTACACCCCGCTCAACGCCTTCCTCTCCATCGGCCCGCCGGCCCGGCGCATCGAGGAGATGATCGCGCTCATCGAAGCGGGCGTGCTGGAGGTGACGGGACCGGGCACGGTCGTCCGCATCGACACGACGGAGGCGGCGGCGTACACGGCGAGCTCGGACGTCGTACCGGGCGAACCGATCCGCTCCAAGGTCCTGATCGAGGCCCGGCTCCCCGAACCCGACCTGCGCCGCACCGCCGACCCGCTGCTGCGGCACCTGCTCAACACCGACCAGATCACGACCTTCCGCATCGACGCCGCCACCGGCAGCAGCTACGAGACCGGCGGCCTCGCGGTCACCGAACGCCCTTACCACGTCATCGACGGCCGCGGCCACGCCCACCCGCGCCGCTTCGCCTACGGCGTCCCGACCGAGGCCGTGCACTGGGTGACCGCGGCCGGCATCCGCCCCGGCGTCGACTCGGTCACGCTCGGCGACTCGGACGCCATCGCCCGCGCGGTACTGGCCCTCCCGCCGGTCGCCCATGTACCGGCGGCACTGCGCCCGGTACGCCCGGAGCCGGAGCTGACGGCGGTGATCGTGTGACCGACGCCCTGGAGGACGCCGGCCTCCTCTCCCCCGTCCGGGCGGGCACCCCCGCCGAAGCGGCCGTCTGCGACCGGGCCTGGCTGCAGGCCATGCTCGACGCGGAAGCGGCCCTGGCCCGCGCCCAGGCCCGCCTCGGCACCCTGCCCGCGAAGGCCGCGGCCACCATCACGGCCGCGGCCCGCGCCGAGGCCATGGACCTGCGGGGGCTGGCGCTGGCGGCGCGGGAGACGGCGAACCCGGTCGTGGGCCTGGTCCAGGCCCTGACCCGGGTCGTCGCGGAGACGAGCCCGACGGCTGCGGAGTACGTGCACCGCGGTTCGACGAGCCAGGACATCCTGGACACGGGCGCGATGCTGGTGGCGAGGCGGACGCTGGCGCCGATGCGGGGTGATCTGGCGCGAACGGCGAGGGCGCTGGCCGCACTTGCCGAGGCACACCGGGACACGGTGATGCCCGCCCGCACGCTGGCCCTGCACGCGGTACCGACGACGTTCGGCCTGAAGGCGGCCGGCTGGCGGCAGTTGGTCCTGGACGCGGAGGCAAGGCTGCGGGAGGTGGAGGAACGGCTCCCGGTCTCGCTCGGCGGAGCGGCGGGCACGCTGGCGGGGTACGTGGAGTACGCACGCCTGGAGGGCGTCCTGGACGCAGCCGCCTACACGGACCGGCTGCGTGAGGCGTTCGCGGAGGAGACGGGACTGGCGGCGCCGGCCCTGCCCTGGCACGCGTTGCGCACCCCGCTGGCCGATTTGGGCTCGGCCCTGGCCTTCACGGCGGGGTCACTGGGAAAGATGGCCGTGGACGTACTGGCCCTGACCCGCACGGAGACGGGCGAGGTCACGGAGGCACCGGTCGCGGGGCGGGGAAGCTCGTCGGCCATGCCGCAGAAACAGAACCCGGTGCTGGCGACGTTGGTGAGGAGCGCGGCGCTCCAAGTGCCAGTGATGGCGACGGGGTTGGCGCAGAGCCTGGTCACGGAGGACGAACGCTCGGCGGGCGTCTGGCACGCGGAGTGGCAGCTGCTACGGGAGTGCCTCCGCCTGACGGGCGGTGCGGCGGCCACTGCCGTGGAGCTGGCCGAAGGACTGGTCGTCCACCCGGACCGCATGCGGGCGAACCTCGCGCTGACGGGCGCGCAGGTGGTGACGGAACGGATCGCGGCGGTACTGGCACCGAGGCTGGGCAAGGCGGAGGCGAAACGGGTCCTGACGCGGGCGGCGGAGGAGTGCAGGAGCGGGGGACGGTCTCTGCAGGACGTGCTCGCGCAGCACTTCACGGCGGACGAACTGTCGGAACTGTGCGACCCGGCGGGGTACTTGGGGGTGGCGGGGGCGCTGACGGACCGGGCGCTGGGGTCGTAGGTGCGGAGCGTCAGCGGAAACCCTCACTTTCGGGGTGCGAAGTGAGGGTTTCCGCTGTCGGTCGTGTTTGCGCCCGGCCGCCGCACGGGCCCAGGTCGTCACCCGCGCCGGAATACCCCAGCGATGTCTTCCGCAGCGTCGAGAACGATCGTGTGAGAGCTGTCGATCCGGGACACGATGGCCTCACGTGATGCTCGGCAGCCAGCCCACTTTCAGCCCGAACGGCCGAACTCACCGCTCGCGGGTGATGCGTTCAGCCCCGCAGCGCGGTGTCGAGCTCGCGCATGAGCTCCCCCACACGCCCACCGCCGGGAGGCGCCACCGGCAACCGGCCGAGCACCGCGACAACCGCCTCCGGCGCGTGGTGACGCGCCCATTCGAGGGTCCCCGGATCCACCCGTGCCGCATGCGCTGCCGCGCCAAGAATGTGCTTCACCTGGTGAGCGTTCGCCAGCGGGTGAAGGAACGCGGCACCGGCCGCATGGCTCGCCGCTCGCGCCGCGTCGCCCGCCGCAGGCGAAGCGGCTTGCCCCGCCGCCTTGAACGCCGCCCACGCGCTCTGCCGCAGCGCGTTCGTACGCGGGCCGCCTCCGGCGAAGGCGTACGCAGCATCGATGGCGGCACGAGGGCGCGGGTCGTCAGCATGCTGCTGCTCGTAGACCACCAGCACCCTGCGCGCGCAATCGGCCGCGTAGCCCGTGATCTGCCGAAGCTCGTGTTCGCTCAGCTCGATTCTCTCCGACTCAGTTGGCACGACTTCATTTTGCCGCGGGCTCGTCGTGGCTGATCGCGCAGTTCCCCGCGCCCCTGACGGGCGCGATCAGCCCCGCCAGATACTCCCGTTCCGGCACGCTCAACGTGAGCCTGGCCGCCTGCCGGTAGTGTTCGCGGGCCCGGTCGCGCTCGCCGGCCAGGTCGAAGGTACGGCCCGGCAGGCCCGTTCGGCAGGGCACGGGTGACCAGCCCCACCCCCTCCCCGATCCGTTCCCGGTCCCACCGGGAACGGTCCTGCTCCGCGAGCGGCGCCAACCGCCCGTCTCTCGGATCGTTACCGACAGCAGAAACCCTTAATTTTGGCCGCGGAAAATCGGGGTCTCTGCTGACGGTAGGGTCGCCGGCCCCGCGCCCTCACGACCGCAGCAGTTGCGGGCCCGTCAGCCGCTCCCCCACCGCTCCCCGCACCCGGCGCCAGTTCCCCCGCACCGTCTCCGCGCTCTCCTGCTCCAGCAGCCGGCACACCGCCCCGTACCCGACCCCGAGCCTGCCCAACGCCCCCCACACCGCCCGGCCCGCCGCCTCGCGGCCGCTCAACGTGTCGCCCTCCAGGCCGAACGGGCACACCCAGGCCCCCGCGGGCAGTGCCACCGCCGTGCCCCAGGCCACAAAGCGCTCCACGCAGTGCAGCCCGGACCACATCACCGTCTGGGGGCGGGCACCGGAAGCGGCCAGGGATGCCCAGCGGTCCCCGCCCAGGCGTTCCTCGTACGCGTCGTACACCATCCGCGCCGCCGCACGGCCCGCCTCGCCGCGCAGGGCGCGCGCCTGCGGGGTGCCCAACCGGGCCAGCCGGCGGTTCACTTCGGTGTCGAAACGGCCCACGGGCAGTTCCGCCACGGAGGCGATGCCGGAGAGGGCGTGTCCCGCGGCGCGGGCGCGCTCCAGGCCGGAGGCGTAGGCGTCGGCCACCTCCCCGTAGCGGCGCAGGGAGAAGATCTCCGTGACGTGGACGCCGATCCTGCGCGCGAGGCATGCGCGGACGGTCTCCAGGGCTGCGGGCGAGGTGGCCGGGATCTTCACCAGGACGTTGGGCCTGTTGACGGCGTGGATCAAGGTTTCCGCGTCCGTCGGGCGGGGGTCCGGGCCCGCGTCCACCGAGACGTGGCCCTCCCGGCCCCGCGTGGCCTCGTACACCGGCATGAGGTCGTCGCAGGCCCGGCGCGCGTCGCACGCGATCAGGGCCCGTAACGCCGCCTCGCGGGGCACGTCGCGGTGGGCGAGGAAGCGGAGTTGCTCCGCATAGCCTTCATTGCCTTCATTGCCGTCATCCGCATCGTCATCGTCCAGCGCCGTCACGTCCAGCCGCGCTCCGCGCACCCCCCGGTGCCGGACCATGTCCGTCAGCCCGCCCGACGCGAGGAGCCGTCTGCCGGCGCCGTCGAGCCACGGCGACACCCCTTCTGCCACCAGTCGGTGCAGATCTCCGCCGGCGGCGGTCGACTCCCGTTCTGTCATGGATTGGTCCGGCTCCTGTGAGCTGTTGGGTTGTGGGCTGGTGTCCGGTGGCTGAAGAGCGGGTGGGGGGCGGGAATCAGGATAAAGAACGTCCAGGATGCGAACCAGAGGTTCCCGGACGGTCGTACACGGTCCATCACCATCCGGACGCGGACTTGATGGATCTCCCGCCTTTTGACGGAGTCCGCCGAACTCCCCCGGCCGACCTGGCAGTTTCCGCGGCGTCCTTGCAGCATCGGGATCAGATCACTTCGACCCGTATCCCGTCCGTCACCCGCCGAGGGGCATCACCTTCATGATCAAGCTTGCCGTCATCTACTCCTCCTCGACCGGAAATGTGCACCGGCTCGCCGAGGCCGCGGCGGAATCCGCGGAAAAGGCCGGAGCCGAGGTCCGGCTCCGCAAGGTCTCCGACCTCGCGGAGACGATCGTGCCAGGCAACGACGCCTGGAATGCTGCATGGACCGCGCACGTGGCGGCCACCCGTGACATTCCGGAGGCCACGCTCGACGACCTCGACTGGGCCGACGCGGTGTTGTGGGGAACGCCGGGCCGCTACGGGCTTCCCTCGGGCCCGCTGAAGCAGTTCATCGACACCACGCTGCCGCTGCACAGCCGCCGCGGTCTGGTGAACAAGGTGATGTCGTCGTTCACCTCCACCGCCACCCTGCACGGCGGCCAGGAAAGCACGATTCTCGCGCTGAACAATGCGTTCTACCACTGGGGCGCCATTGTCGTGCCGCCGGGCGTGGCCGACGCGATCCAGCTGGCGCCCACGAATGGCAACCCCTATGGCGTCAGCAGCGTTTCGCGCAACGAGCCGGGCAATGTCGGCGAGGACAATCTCGCCGCCATCGCCTACCAGTCGCGCCGGGTCGTCGAGATCACGACCGCGCTCCGCCGGGGCCTGGACGCCGCTGCCGTCTGACGGCCGCACCATTCCGGACTCCCTCACCGGCTTCATCGGCCCTGGAGACTTCCCGTGAACAATGCACTGCTCGACGCCCGCCTGAGACCCGCCCTGCAGCAGCCCGACTGGGGCGACGCGGCACCGCAGGTCCGGCAGGTGCGCGAGGAACTGGCCGCCCTTCCCGCGCTGGTGCGGCCCTCCGACATCCGCACCCTGCGCGCCCATCTGGCCCGGGTGGCCGGCGGTGAGGCACAGGTCGTGCAGGCCGGCGACTGTGCGGAGGACCCGGCGGAGTGCACGGCCGGGTACGTCGCCCGCAAGGCCGGGCTGCTGGACGTCCTGGCCGGCGTCCTGCAGATGACCACGCACCGGCCGGTGGTCCGCGTGGGGCGCATCGCCGGCCAGTTCGCCAAGCCGCGGTCCAGTCCCTTCGAGAACGTCCATGGGACTCAGCTCCCCGTCTACCGCGGGCATTTGGTCAATGATCCTGAGCCTCATCCCGAGCGCCGCCGCCCCGATCCGCAGCGGCTGCTGACCGGGTACCTGGCCGCGCAGGAGGCCATGACCCACCTGGGCTGGTACGTACCCGCCCGCCGCTCGGGCATCTGCCCGCCGGTGTGGACCAGTCACGAGGCGCTGCTGCTGGACTACGAACTGCCGCTCGTGCGGCGGGACGAGGAGGGGCGGGCCTGGCTGACGTCCACGCACTGGCCGTGGATCGGTGAGCGGACCCGGCGCACCGACGGCGCGCACGTGGCCCTGCTGGCCGAGGTCGCCAACCCCGTGGCCTGCAAGGTCGGTCCGGGCATGGGCACGGACGAACTGCTGGAGCTGTGCGCGCTGCTCGACCCGGACCGGGAGCCGGGCCGGCTGACCCTCATCGCCCGCATGGGGGCCGGCGTCGTGGCCGACCGGCTGCCGCCGCTGGCGGCTGCGGTGCGGGACGCCGGGCACCCGGTCGTCTGGCTCACCGACCCGATGCACGGCAACACCGTGGCCGGGCCGGACGGGCTCAAGACCCGGCTCGTGGACACGGTCGTCCGCGAGGTCCGCGACTTCCAGCACGCGGTGCGCACGGCGGGCGGCGTCGCGGGCGGCCTGCATCTGGAGACCACGCCGGACGACGTGACCGAGTGCGCGACGGACGCCTCGGCGGTCGGGCGCGTGGGCGACAAGTACACCAGCTTCTGCGATCCGCGGCTCAACCCGCGGCAGGCCGTCACGGTGGTCTCCGCGTGGCAGGGCTGACGGGAGGAGTGACCGTGGAGAGGAAGATGAGAGCCGCCCTCGTGACCGGTGCCGCGAGCGGCATCGGGGCCGCCGTGGCGCTGGCGCTGGGCCGGGCCGGGGACGGCGTGGCGATCGCGGCCGTCGACCGCGACGCGGAGGCCCTGCGGGGCACCGTGGCCGCGCTGGACGCCGCCGGGGTGCGGGCCGAGGGGTTCGTGTGCGACGTCACCGACGCGGCGCGCGTCGCGGCGGTCGTCGACGAGGTCGAGCACCGGCTGGGTCCGGTGGAGAGCCTGGTCAACGCGGCCGGCGTGCTGCGGACGGGCGCGGTCGCGGACTTCGGCGGGGAGGACTGGGACGCCCTGTTCGCGGTCAACGTCAAGGGCGTGTTCCACATGTCCCGGGCCGTGGTGCGGCACATGACCGCGCGGCGGCGCGGGGCGATCGTGACGGTGGCGTCGAACGCGGCCGGCACGCCGCGCCAGGGGATGGCCGCCTACGCGGCCTCGAAGGCGGCGGCCGCGATGTTCACCAAGTCGCTCGGGCTGGAGGTGGCGCAGTACGGGATCCGGTGCAACGTGGTGGCACCGGGGTCGACCGATACGCCGATGCTGAGCTCGATGTGGACGGATCGGGTGACGGCGCGGAGCACGGTCGAGGGCAACCTGGAGACGTTCAAACTCGGCATACCGCTGGGCAAGTTGGCACAGCCGGAAGATATTGCCCATGCCGTGGTCTTTCTGCTCTCCGAGCAGGCGGGGCACATCACGCTGCACGAGTTGACCGTGGACGGCGGGGCGACGTTGGGGCGTTGAGCATTCGACTGCGGGTCGGCTGTGGTTGATCGCGCAGTTCTCCGCGCCCCTTCGGGGCGCACCCCGAACCTCATCGTCGACGTCAAGGAACCCTCATGCCCGGCATCCCCCCGATCTCCTCCTACCCCATGCCCGCTGCCGACCAGTTGCCCCGCAACACGGCCCAGTGGGCCCCCGACCCGGACCGTGCCGTGCTGCTCCTGCACGACATGCAGCGGTACTTCCTCCGCCCCCTCCCGGAGGGAATCGGCGGCGAGCTGGTCCGTAATGCCACCCGGCTCCGCAGCGCTGCGCAGGCGCTCGGGATGCCCGTCGCCTACACCGCGCAGCCCGGCGGCATGACGGACGAACAGCGCGGGCTGCTCAAGGACTTCTGGGGGCCCGGCATGCGCGTCGACCCCGCGGACCGGCAGGTCGTCGAGCCGCTGGCGCCCGCCCCGGGCGACTGGGTGTTCACCAAGTGGCGCTACAGCGCCTTCTTCAAGTCCGAGCTGCTCGACCGCATGCGCGCCGCCGGCCGCGACCAGTTGATCATCGCCGGTGTCTATGCGCACGTCGGCGTCCTGATGACCGCCGTCGAGGCCTACACCAACGACATCCAGGCCTTCGTCGCCGCCGACGCCGTCGCCGACTTCTCCGAGGAGTACCACCGCATGGCCCTCACGTACGCCGCCGAGCGGTGTGCCGTCGTGGCCACCACAGAGTCCCTGGTGGCAGCCGCATGAACGACGGGCTGCTCGACCGCGTTCTCGGCCCCCGGCCGCCCGCCGCCTTCGCGCTGCTCCACCGGCCCGAGACCGCCGGGCCGGGCACGCTCGACGTGCTCGCCGGGCGCGTCACGGCCCCCGAGACCCTCGCGGACCTTCCGGTGGACGACAGCGACGACGTGCTCGTCCTCGTCCCCTACCGCCAGATCGCCGAGCGCGGGTTCACCGGCGCCGACGACGGCTCCCCGCTGCTCGCCATGTCGGTCACCGAGAAGTCCGTGCTGCCCGTGGCCGAGGTGCTCGCCCGGATACCCGACGTCCCGATCGCCCTCACCGGCAAGCACTTCGACGTCGACGACGACGCGTACGCGGAGACCGTCCGGCGGGTGATCGCGGAGGAGATCGGCGAGGGCGAGGGCGCCAACTTCGTCATCAAGCGGTCCTTCACCGCCGACATCACGGACTACGGCACCGCGCACGCGCTGACCTTCTTCCGGCGGCTCATGGAGCGCGAGTCCGGCGCGTACTGGACGTTCCTCGTGCACACCGGCGAGCGCACGTTCGTCGGGGCCACGCCCGAGCGGCACATCAGCGTGCACGGCGGGCGGGCCGTGATGAACCCGATCAGCGGCACCTACCGCTACCCGGCCGCCGGGCCCAGCCTGCCCGAGGTCATGGACTTCCTCGCCGACCGCAAAGAGGCCGACGAGCTCTACATGGTCGTCGACGAAGAGCTCAAGATGATGGCCCGCATCTGCGACACGGGCGGGCGCGTGACCGGCCCGTACCTCAAGGAGATGGCGCGGCTGGCGCACACCGAGTACTTCATCGAGGGCACCACCGACCGGGACGTCCGCGAGATCCTGCGCGAGACGATGTTCGCGCCCACGGTCACCGGCAGCCCGCTGGAGAGCGCCTGCCGCGTCATCGGCCGGCACGAGCCGCGGGGCCGCGGCTACTACAGCGGCGTGGCCGCCCTCATCGGCCGCGACGAGCACGGCGCGCGCACCCTGGACTCCGCGATCCTCATCCGCACCGCCGACATCGACCGCGCCGGGCGGCTGCGCATCGGCGTCGGGGCCACGCTCGTCCGGCACTCGGACCCGGCGTCCGAGGTCGCCGAGACCCGGGCCAAGGCGGCGGGGCTGCTCGCGGCCCTGGAGGCCGGCCCGTCCGCCCGCTTCGGTGCGCACCCCAGCGTCCGGGAGGCGCTGGCCCGCCGCAACGACACCATCGCCGGTTTCTGGCTGGCCTCGGGTTCCGGGCGGCGGCGCCCGCACCCGGCGCTGGAGGGGCGGCGGGTGCTGGTCGTGGACGCCGAGGACACCTTCACCTCGATGATCGACCACCAGCTGCGGGCCATGGGGCTCGACGTGACCGTGCGCCGCTTCGACGAACCGTACGCCTTCGAGGGGTACGACCTGGTCGTCATGGGCCCCGGGCCCGGCGACCCGCGCGAGACGTCCCACCCGAAGATCGCGCACCTGCGCGGGGCGGTGCGGAGGCTCCTCGCGGAGCGGCGCCCGTTCCTGGCCGTTTGTCTGAGCCACCAAGTGCTGTCCCTGGAACTGGGGTTCAGGCTGCACCGGCGGACCGTGCCCAACCAGGGGGTGCAGCGCAGCATCGACCTGTTCGGGCGCAGCGAGCGCGTCGGCTTCTACAACACCTTTGCCGCGCAGTGCGGGGAGGCTGTGGCCGAGTGTGCGGGGGTGGGTGCGGTCGAGGTGAGCCGGGACCCCGAGACCGGGGAGGTGCACGCGTTGCGCGGGCCGCACTTCGCGTCGATGCAGTTCCACGCGGAGTCCGTGCTCACGCAGGAGGGGCCGCGGATCACGGGTGCCCTTCTCGCGGGGCTCGCCGAGGGCGTGCCCGTCGCTTGACGACTGCGGACCGGCTGTGGCTGGTCGCGCAGTTCCCCGCGCCCCTGACGGGGCGCGATGTGAAGTCCGGCGCGGTATCGCGCCCCGAAGGGGCGCGGGGAACTGCGCGACCAGCCATACACAACCCGCACCCGAAAAGGAGCAAACCCATGCTGCCGATCACGGCAAGCGACACCGGAATCCGGATGGGCCTCGTGGCCGAGCGTGCCGCGGCCGCATACGGCGACACCCTCATCACCCTCGACCACGACATGCCACTACTCCCCGGCGCCGGGCGCCAGTTCACGTTCGCCGCGTTCGCCGACCACATCGACGACATCGCGGCCCGACTGTGGGCAGCGGGCGTGCGCCCGGCCGAGCGGGTCGCGATCCACAAATCCCCCGGCTTCGACATCAACATCCTGTCCTGCGCCGCCGCCCGCATCGGCGCCGTCCCCGTGCAGCTCTCGCCCGGTCTGGACGGGGCGAGCGTGCTGGCCCTGCTGGACCGGCTGGAGCAGCCGTACCTGGTGACGGACCTGGCCAAGCTCGACGGGCCGCTCAGCGACCCGCAACTGGCCAATGTCGCCAAGGGCGTGATCGTCGTCGCCGGGTCCCGTCCCGGCACCGTCTCGCTCGCCGAGCCGGCCGGCGCGCCCCGCGTGGAGGCCGTCGTCCAGGAGCTGGACGAGCCCGCCCTCATCACGCACACCTCGGGCACCACGGGCCTGCCCAAGCTGCTGGTGCACACGCCCCGCACGCTGCACGGCCGTTACCGGCCGCAGGCGAAGCTCTTCGACCTGGTCCGGCGGCACGAGACGGTCGCCCTGCACGTGTCCTACGTGCACTCGCGGATGCCCCTCGCACTGGCGGTGCTGCTGCCGCGCGGTGTTCCGTTCCTCGTCATGGACGATGCCGAGCCGGACCACGTGGCCGCGTTCTTCGCCGAGCACCGTCCCGCGTTCGTCGAGTCGGCGCCCAACTCCTTCATGGAGTGGGAGGACTTGGCGGACGACCCGCGCAAGCCGTTCGCGAACGTGAAGTACTACAGCAGCACGTTCGACGCCATCCACCCGAGCACGATGCACCGCCTGCTGCACGCCTCGGAGCGGCACCACCCGGTCTTCTACCAGATCTACGGGCAGAGCGAGACGGGCCCGCTGGTCGGCCGCGCCTTCACCCGCGAGACCGCGCTGGGCGGCGACGGCCGCTGCCAGGGGTACGCGTTCCCCGGCGACACCAAGTTCCGGCTGGTCGCCCGGGGCGGCAAGGAGCCGTCGCGCGAGCACCCCGGCTACATCGAAGTGCAGGCCGCGGGCCGGGTGCTCACCTACTACGGCGAGGGCGAGCGCTACGCGGGCCAGGTCGAGGAGGGCGGCTGGTGGCGCGGCATGGACGTCGGCTACCGGACCGAGGAGGGCTGTCTGCACCTGCTCGACCGCGAGGTGGACGTCGTCCCGACGATCCACAGCACCCTGGAGGTCGAGGACACCGTCCTGGACCGGCTGGACGAACTGACCGAGCTGGTGGTGCTGCGCGGTCCGCAGGACGAGCCGCTCCCGGTCGTGTGCACCCGCAAGGACCTGCCGCTGGACCCGGCGCGCTGGCGCGAGGCCGTGGCCGGCTTCCCGCCCATGGCCGACCCCGTCCACCTCACGCTGGACGAGCTGCCGCGCACGGCCACCATGAAGGTGCAGCGCATCGAGCTGACCCGGCGCCTGCACGAGCAGCTGGCTGAGGAGGAGCGCTCGTGACCGACGTCGACGTGCTCGTCGTCGGCGCCGGGCCGACCGGCCTGCTCGCCGCCTGCGAGCTGCTGCGGCGCGGCGTGCGCGTCCGCGTGGTCGACCGGGCGGCGGAGCCGATGCGGGTGCCCAAGGCGCTGTCGCTGTGGCCGCGGGTGCTCGACATCCTGGAGGACCTGGGCGTCGCCGACGAGATCCGCCGGGCCTCCGTGCCGATCCGGGCGTTCAGCTACTTCTCCGACCGGCGCCCGCTGGCCTCGTTCTCCTTCGCCGAGGACCTGCGGGCGCGCCAGCTGCCGCAGCCGGAGACCGAGCGGATCCTCACCGGCCGGCTGCGTTCGCTGGGCGGCAAGATCGAGCGGGGTGTGCGGCTGCTGGCCCTGGACGACGTGGACTTCTCCGGCCGCATCGAGGCGACGGACGGCGTCACCGCGGTGCTGGAGCACGTGGGCGGCGTGCTGGAGCGGGTGCGGGTGCCGTTCGTGATCGGCGCGGACGGGGCGGGCAGCTCGGTGCGCGGGCAGCTGGGCATCGGCTTCCAGGGGACGACGTACGAGATGTCCTTCGCGCTCGTCGACTCCCGCATCGAGGGCCGGCTGCCGCGGGACGAGATCCTCTACTACCAGGCGCCGACGGGCACGTTGGTGATCGTGCCGCAGCCGGACGGCGTCCACCGCTTCCTGTCCGTCATGCCCGAGGGCGGCGGCGAGGTGGGCGTGCCGATGATGCAGGCGCTGGTCGACGAGCGCGGGCCGCGCGGGGTGCGGCTCACCGAGCCGGTGTGGCAGACGGAGTTCCGGGTGCACGCGCGGCGGGCCACGGAGTTCCGGCGGGGCCGGGTGTTCCTCATGGGCGACGCGGCGCACGTGCACAGCCCGGCGGGCGGGCAGGGGATGAACAACGGCCTGCAGGACGCCCACAACCTGGGCTGGAAGCTGGCCGCCGTGATCCGCGGCGAGTCCCCCGCGTCGCTGCTCGACGGCTACGGTCCGGAGCGCTCCGAGGCCACCCGGAAGATCGTCCGGGACACGGACGTGCAGACCCGGGCCTGGATGGCGGACAGCCGGGGCCGGGTGCTGGCCCGGGACGCGGCCTTCCGCCTGCTGGACCGCACGGGGGCCGTCTCCCGTTTCTACACCCCGGTGATGGCCGGGCGGCGGCTGGCCTACGCGCCGGAGCGGGACACGCAGTTGCCCGGCGGCCGCGCGGTGTGCCGGCTGCGCGGGCGGCTGTCGGGCGGGGCCCGCGTCGGCGGCACGTTCCCGCGGCGGACCGCGGTCGCGTCCGGCTTCGCCGGTCCGCAGGACGGGCCGCCGCGCTGGACGCTCGCCCTCCGGGCACCGGCGGCCGGAAGCGCCTGGCCGAACGCCTGGCTGACGGAAATCGGCCATATTGCGGCTCGTTGGCCACAAATAGCCGTCGTCCACCTGCCCGGGTCCTCGGACGCGGCAACGGGTTGCGGCAAAGAAGGCTATTACCTCGTCCGCCCGGACGGACATATCGCAGCACACGGCCACAAGAACGACCTGAATCGGCTGGAAACCGAGCTCGGCACCGTCCTCGCGCGCTGAGCGGCCGAGCGGCACCGGCCCGATATTTCCCACTACCTCAGGGGCCTTCCTCCCATGTGGGGGTTGCCTCTGAGGTAGAAGCATGTACAAGTATTTTGCATGACCAATTACCCGTCTATAGCATCCAGTTCATGCGAATGAGCGAGGGCGTGGAATGGGCCTTGCACACCTGCCTCAACCTGGCCTGGGTCGGCCCGGAACGGGCGGTGACCGCGGCGCGGCTCGCCGCGTTCTACGACCTTCCCCCGGCCTACCTCGGCAAACAGCTGCAGGCGCTGGCCCATGCCGGGGTGGTCAGCTCCAGTCCCGGCCCGCGGGGCGGCTTCCGGCTGGCGCGCGAGCCCGGGACGATCACGCTGATGGACATCGTGACCGCCATCGAGGGCCCGGAGAAGGCGTTCCGCTGTTCCGAGATCCGCCACCGCGGCCCCCAGAGCCAGATCTCGCAGGCCGGCGACCACCCCTGCCACGTCTCCCGGTACATGCGGGAGGCCGAGCTGGCCTGGCGGCGGCAGCTCGCGGCCAGGACGCTCACCGACCTCCAGCACACCGTGACCCGCAGCTCGCCCGGCATACCGGAGCGCACGCGCGAATGGTTCCTCGCCCAATGATCGCGAATTGCGTTCATTGTGGTCGCGCCCCGTCAGGTGCGCGCCCCGTAGGGCCGCGGGGAACTGCGCGAGCAACCACGACGCGCCCGCAGTCGAGCTGCTCGGGGCTGCGCCCCGGACCCCTGGGTGGTGCGTCGGCTGCAGGCCGGCGGTGGCTGGTCGCGCAGTTCCCCGCGCCCCTGACGGGGCGCGCAACATCCTTACGGCGGCGGGGGCAACGCCCCGCAAAGCGCCTCCAAGGCGCCCGCGAAGGCGTGTTCCGGCGGCGTGCCGTAGCCGACGACCAGCCCGTCGGAGGGCCCCGCCCCGGCCACGTCGTGCCGGTACAGACCGAGCCCCTCCAGGGCCAGCCCCTGCCAGGCGGCCGCCTGCACCACGGACTGCTCGGTACCTGGCGGCAGTTCGAGCACCGCGTGCAGCCCGGCCGCGATGCCCGTGACCCGCACGTGCGGGGCGCGCTCGGCGAGGACGGCGATCAACTGGTCGCGGCGGCGCCGGTAGTGCCGGCGCATCCGGCGCACGTGACGGTCGTACGAGCCCGACTCGACGAAGTCCGCGAGGGTCAGCTGTTCCAAGGCGCTCGCGAACATCTCCCGGTCGCCCTTCGCCGCGACCACGTCGTCGACGAGGTGCCCCGGCAGCACCATCCAGCCCAGCCGCAGCGCGGGCGAGAGGCTCTTGCTGACGGAGCCGATGTAGACCACGCGTTCCGGGTCGAGGCCCTGCACGGCGCCCACCGGCTGGCGGTCGTAGCGGAACTCCCCGTCGTAGTCGTCCTCCAGCACCAGGCCGCCGCCCGCCCGCGCCCAGTCCACGACCGCCGCCCGCCGCTCCGGGTGCAGCGGGCCGCCCGTGGGGAACTGGTGGGCCGGGGTCAGCAGCACGGTCCGGGCCCGCATCCCGCCGAGCTTCTCCACGCAGGCGCCGTGCGCGTCCACCGGCAGCGAGACGGTGCGCAGCCCGGCGTCGGCGAGCAGGGAGCGGTAGTAGCCCAGGCCGTACGCCTCCACGGCGACGGTCCCGCTGCGCACTTCGCCGAGCAGGCGCAGTGCCCCGGCGAAGCCCGAGCAGATGACGATCCGTGCGGGGTCCGCGCGCACGCCGCGGGCGCGGGCGAGGTACTCGGCGACGGCGCGCCGCAGTTCGATGCGTCCGCGCGGATCGCCGGGCCCGAAGGCGTCGTTGGGGGCCGCGGTGAGTGCGCGGCGCGCGGAGGCGAGCCAGGCGGTGCGCGGGAAGGCGGAGGCGTCCGGGGTGCCCTGCACCAGGTTGTAGGCGGGCCGGGACGGGCGGTTGGGGGTGGTGGGGCGCCGCGGGGTGTCGCCGTTCGGCGGCTGCGCGCGCCGGGCGACCTGTGTGCCCGAGCCCTGACGCGCCGTCAGCCACCCTTCTGCGACGAGCTCGGCGTAGGCCTCGGCCACCGTGTTGCGGGCGAGGCCGAGGTCGGCGGCGAGCGAACGGTACGGCGGCAGCCGGGTGCCCGGGGCGAGCCGGCCGGTGCGTATCGCCTCGCGCAGCGCCGCCATCAGCGCACCGCGCCGGCTGCCGGGCCCTGCGGGCAGTTCCAGATGCAGGTCACTGCCCGGCGCGTCACCGGGGTCACCTTGCGGATTGACCATCGATTTCACCCCGGAATTGCACCACAGACACGGGCGATTGTCCTCCTAGGGTCTACAACATGACTGCTGCTCAGCGAATGAACTTCACCAAGGCCGCCCCCAAGGTCTTCAAGGCCATGATCGCCCTGGACGCGGCCGCCCGCGCCGACCTCGACCCCACCCTCGTCGAGCTCGTCCAGATCCGCGCCTCCCAGGTCAACCACTGTGCGTACTGCCTCGACATGCACACCAAGGACGCCCGCAAGGCGGGCGAGAGCGAGGAGCGCATCTACCAGCTGAACGCGTGGCGCGAGGCCGGCCTCTACACCGAGAAGGAACAGGCCGCCCTCGCCCTCACCGAAGCGATCACCGTCCTGACGGACGGCTTCGTCCCGGACGCGGTGTACGAGGAGGCGGCGCGGCACTTCGAGGAGCCGGAGCTGGCGCAGCTGATCGCGTTGATCTTCACGATCAACGCGTGGAACCGCATCGCGGTGTCGACCCGGAAGATCCCCGGAACCGAGTGACGAGCCCGGGGGCCCGGCCCCCGGTCCTCCTTTCCCCGCCCTCCCCCGTGGGCGGGGAAAGGAGCAACCCAAGGGAGTCCGCACCATGACCACCACGGACACCCCAACCGCGGTTGGGGAGGCCCACAGATCACCCCTCAAGGGCTGGCTGGCCGTAGCAGCCGTGACGCTCGGCATCTTCAGCCTGATGACCTCCGAGCTCCTCCCCGTCGGCCTGCTCACCCCGGTCGGCGAGGCCCTGCACGTCTCGGACGGCACCGCCGGCCTCATGGTCACGGTCCCCGGCCTGGTCGCCGCGCTCTCCGCGCCGGTCGTGACCGTCGCGACCGGCCGCATCGACCGCCGCATCGTCCTCGGCGTCCTCGTCGGCCTGGTCGGCGTCGCCAACCTCGCCTCCGCCTTCGCCGACGACTTCGCGATCGTCCTCGTCGCCCGTTTCCTCATCGGCATGGCCGTCGGCGGCTTCTGGGCCGTTGCGGGCGGCATCGCCCTGCGCCTGGTGCCCGAGGAGCATGTCGGCCGGGCCATGGCCATCATCTTCGGCGGCGTCGAGACCGCCTCCGTCCTGGGCGTGCCGACCGGCACCCTGATCGGCGACCTCAGCGACTGGCGCACGGCCTTCGCGGCCGTCGGCGCCCTCGGCCTGACCGCGCTCTGCTGCATGGTCCTGCTGCTGCCGCCGCTGCCCGCCGACGAGACCCTCACCTTCGCCGAACTGCCGCGCGTCTTCCGGCGGAACCGCGGCGTGCGGATCGGGATCGCGATCACCTTCCTGCTGGTGACGGGCCACTTCGTGGCCTACACGTTCGTCCGCCCGATCCTGCAGGACGCGGGCGTGGACGGCAGCAAGGTCAGCATGATGCTGCTGATCTTCGGAGTCGCCGGCATCACGGGCAACTTCCTTGCCGGAGCGCGCGTTTCGCAGCACGCACGGCGGATCGTGCTCGTCATCTCCGTCGTGCTGACGGCCGCGATGGTGCTGTTCGCCCTGGTGGGCGGCGGCGGCATGGCCGTGGGCATCGTCCTGCTGATCCTGTGGGGCCTCGGCTACGGAGCCGTCCCCGTGAGCCTCCAGACGTGGATCCTCCAGGCCGCGCCCGAGGCCACGGAGGCCGCCTCCTCGCTCTACGTGTCGATGTTCAACTTCTCCATCGCCCTGGGCGCGTTGGCCGGCGGCCTCGCCTTCGACAACGTCGCCATGACGAGCGTGCTCTGGATCGGCGCGGTGCTCGCCGTGCTCACGCTGGCGGTGGCGGGCCCCCGCAAGACCACCTGAACCCCGTCCCCCGCGCCCACTCCCCCGGGGCGCGGGGGGCGGCCCCTTTCATCGAATTCCACCGAAAGGCTGCCCGTGACCGCCATCACCCCCGGCGACCCCCGCTACGCCGCCCTCACCACCCGCGGCAACAACAAGCGGTTCACCGCGAACCCCGAGGCGTTCCACGTCTGCACGTCGACGGCCGACGTCACCGAGGCCGTCACCGAAGCCCTGCGCAGCAACAGGCGCACAGCGGTCCGCAGCGGCGGCCACGGGTACGAGAACTTCAGCGGCGCCCCCGGCACCCAACTCGTCGTCGACCTGGGCGAGATGACCGCCGTCGCCTTCGACGCCGAGCGCAACGCCTTCATGGTCGAGGCGGGCGCCCGCCTCGACGACGTCTACCGCACGATGTACGAGCGCTGGGGCGTCGCCGTCCCGGCCGGCAACAGCGCCACCGTCGGCCTCGGCGGGCACGTCCAGGGCGGCGGCTACGGGTCCCTCAACCGCCGGCACGGGCTGATCGTCGACCACCTGCACGCCGTCGAGGTCGTCGTGGCGGACGCGGCCACCGGCGAGGCCCGCGCCGTCGTCGCCACCCGCGACGCGGACGACCCCCACCACGACCTGTGGTGGGCCCACACCGGCGGGGGCG
The DNA here is from genome assembly GCF_047456005.1 of Streptoverticillium reticulum. Lineage (NCBI taxonomy): Bacteria > Bacillati > Actinomycetota > Actinomycetes > Kitasatosporales > Streptomycetaceae > Streptomyces > Streptoverticillium reticulum. The sequence goes on from NZ_CP179755.1 coordinate 4,107,976, forward strand.
GCGGCAGCTTCGGCATCGTCACCCGGTACTGGTTCCGCAGCCCGGACGCCACCGGTACCGACCCCGAGCAGCTCCTCCCGCGCCCGTCCGCCGAGATGCTCACCAGCACCGTGCTGTTCCCGCGCGCCACCCTCGACAAGCCCGCGTTCCGCACGCTCGTCGGCGCCTACGGCCGCTGGCACGAGCGCAACAGCGCGCCCGACTCGCCCTACGTCCACCTCTTCGCCAGCCTGGTGCTGCTCGGCCGGCAGCGGCCGCGCCCCGAGGAGGGGCAGGACATGGGCGCCGTCCTCGTCACCCACGTCGAGGCGGACCGCCCGGACGCCGCGCAGCTGCTGCAGGACTTCCTGGACGAGGTGACCGGGGACGGCGCGCTCTCCCCCGTCGTCCTGCCCGCCGAGACCGTGCCGTGGCTCGTCTCCAAGAAGGCGCTCTCCGACGCGCAGGACGCCGAGACCGGCCGCCAGAAGGTCAAGTCGGCCAATCTGCTGGGGGCGTTCACGGACGACCAGGCCGACGCGCTGTACGACTTCCTCGACGACGCGGACGCCGTCCACGACAGCAGCCTCGTGGCCCTGGACTCCTTCGGCGGCCGCACCGCCGCCGTGGCGCCGGACGCCACCGCCGCGGCCCAGCGCGACACGGTCCTGAAGGTGCTCTTCATGAGCACGTGGCAGGACCCGGCGCTCGACGAGCCCGCCCTCGCCTGGATGCGGCGCTGCTACGGCGCGGTCTTCGCCAAGACCGGCGGCGTCCCCGCCCCCGTCCCGGGCGGCAACGCCGATGGCTGTTTCATCAACTTCGCCGACGTCGACACCGCCGACCCCGCGCAGAACACCTCGGGCGCGCCGTGGCACGCGCTGTACTTCAAGGACAACTACCGCCGCCTGCAGGCCGTGAAGACGGCGTACGACCCCACGGAGGTGTTCCGGCACCCGCTCTCCGTGCGCCCGTCCTGATCCGGACGGCTGCAGCAGTGACGACCGTGTCCGGACGGAATTACTCCGCTCCGGGCGCGGTCTCCGTTGCATGCTCCCGCCATATGTGCTTTGCACCAAGAGACTTGAGTGCCCGTTGACTCGGACATTACTCGATGCGTAGCTTCCGACACGTACGCCGAACGTTCTTTGCGCTGCACCATAGGGGGGCACATGGGAAGCATTGTGTCGCAGGGGAGGAAGGCCGGTGCCAGTGCGCTCACCGTCCTGGAATTGCTGGCAGCAGAGGCACCGATAAGCCACTTCGAGTCACTGGTCGACGACGCCCGCCGGCAGGGCATGGGCGAAGCCGACCTCGCGTTACTCGAAACGGCGAAACGGCTCGGCCTCGCCGTCTACGCACAGGCGGAGCGAAGACAGCGCAAGGAGGCCCGGCTCGCCGCTTTCATCGAGGCGGGAAAGGGCATCGCCACCGTCTTCGACGTGCCTTCCCTGCTGTCCGTGCTGGCCCTCAAGGCCCGCCAGCTCTTCGATCTCGACATCGCCTGGATCACCGTTTTCGGCCGCGATGCGGGCACCGTCACCGTCAGCGCCTGCGACGGCCACACGACGGCGCTCCGCACCGGGCTCCGCATTCCCGACGACCCCGCGATGAGCAGTGCCAACGCCCCTTTCTGGACCCCTGATTTCACCACCGACGAAAGACTCGCCCACAGCTACGCGCTCGATTCCCTGATGGAATCCGAGGGAATACACGCCGTCGCCGCGATCCCCCTCACCGACGGCGCCCGCCCGTTCGGCACGCTGTACGTGGCGGGCCGCAGCGCGCGCTGGTTCACGTCCGCCGAAGTGTCGCTCATGACCTCCCTCGCCGAACTCGCCGACCTCACCATCGAGAAGACCCGCATGCTGGAGCGCGCCGCCGACTGCCTCTCCGGCGCGGAAGGGCGCCGGGACGAGGCGCGTACCGCGGCGGAGACCGCCGCCGTGCACGGCAGGCTGATGTCGGTCGTGCTGGACGGGGGCGGCCTGGACGCCCTGCTCGACGAGGCGGGCCGGCACCTGCGCGGCGCCCTGCGCGTCCACGCGCCCGACGGCGGGATCCTGGCCGGCACGGACGGGATGCCCGCCGAGTCCGAGACCGACACGCTGCGCGCCATGGTCGACGCCCACGCCCTGCGCGAACCGATCCTGCTCGACTGCGGCCTGTGGGCGGCCCCCCTCCTCGCGGGCGACAGGGACCTCGGCACGCTCCTGCTGCACCCCGCCCGGCCGCTCGCCGACGGGGACGACCGGCTGCTCTCCCTGACCGCCCAGACCGTCGCCGCCCTGCTGCTCCTGCAGCACACCACCGCACCGTCGGCCTCCGGCCACGACCGGGACTGGCTGCTGGACGACCTGCTGACCAGTGCGCAGCGCCCGGCGGGCCGGTTCGAGGAACGCGCCGCCCGGCTGGGCATCGACCTGACCCGGCCGCACGTGGTCGTCGTCGCCCGCCCCGAGGACGAGGTCCAGGACAACCGGACGGCCATCTGGGCGTCCTCGTACGCACGCCGCATGAACGGCCTGAAGAGCATGCACGCCGGCTGCGCCGTCCTCCTGCTGCCCGGCACCGACGCGACGGCCGCCGCGGAACAGGTCTCGCGCGGCCTGACCCCGCTGCTGGACCGGCCGGTGACCGTCTGCGCCTCCGGCCCCGTCACCTCGCCGGCCGGCGTTTCGGCCGCCTTCCAGGAAGCGTTGCGCTGCCTGGAGGCGATGATCGCGCTGGGCGCCACGGGCGGCTTCACGTCGTCCGGCGAACACGGCTTCCTGGGCGTGCTGTTGTCCGACACCCACGACGTCGAGGGATTCATCCGCTCGATGATCGGCCCGCTGGTCGCCTACGACACCCAGCGCTACACGGAGTTCACGCGCACCCTGGACGCGTACTTCGACGCGGGCGGCAGCATCAACCGCACCGCAGAGCGCCTGCACGTCCACCCGAACACGGTGGGCCGCCGCCTGGAACGCATCGGCGACCTCCTGGGAACGAACTGGCAACAGCCGGAACGCGCTTTCGAGATCCAGCTGGCGCTGCGCCTGTCGAGAATCCAGCACGTCCTGAAGACCCGCCGCCCGTCGCTGGGCTCGGACTGAGCCCGCACCCGAAGAGCAGCCGGGCCCCGTCAGGGGCGCGGGGAACTGCGCGATCAGCCCAGCACAACCCGCACCCGCAAACCGGCCTCAGCCCACCGCGAGCCCCCGCAGATGCCCCCCGCGCCCCAGCGCGGCAACGGCATGCGCAGCCGAAGCCAACGTCACATGCCGATGCCACCCCTTGAAGGAGCGCCCGGTGTAGTCCCGCATCCCGACCTGGTCGGCGATCTCCGCGAAGTCCCGGTCGACCCGCCGCGTCGTCTTGCTCAGCTGCATCAGGGCGACGGGATGCAGCGCGGTCATGTCCGTGAGCCACAGCTCACCGGGCGAGGACTGCCCCTGCTCCCATGCGCCGAGCAGCCGCAGATCCCCGATCCCGGGCCGCCGGACGGGCGGCACCGTCCGCACGCCACGCGCCGGCATCCGCACCCGGACACCGGCCGCGAGGCTGGTCCGCAGCGTCTCCGCGGGGTCGTGGTCCGACCACAGGACCGGCCGCCGCATCCCGGCGGCCGCCGTCATGATCTGGTGCGCGGTCACGCCCTCCGTCCGGCACCCCGGCAGCGCCGGATCGGCGGCGGTGAGCCGGAACGTGCTGCCGATCCTGACCAGCCACGGCACCCCGGCCGCCCGCAGCCGCCGCACCACGGCCCAGGTGTCGGCCTCGGGCGCGTCCACCACCACGGGCCGCACCGGCACTCCCCAGCCCGCCGTCTCCAGGAAGGCCGAGGCGGCGCAGTCGCCCAGCGACTCGGGGCGGGCGCAGTCGGGGATGGCGGCCCGGGCGCGGCGTGCGTCGTCCTGCAGCCAGTCCTCCGAGAGGTGCAGCCGCCAGTTGACGGGCGCGGCCATCTCCTCGGAGACGGCCCACACGCCCATCGCCTGCTGGGCGTTGAGCACCTGTCCCAGTGCGGGGAAGAACTTCCGGTCCACTCCGACGGAATGCTGTCCGCCCTTGGGGATCACCATCGGACGCACCACCCACGCCTGGGGCGGCGCGCTGCGCAGCAGATGCCGGACGAGCGCCCGGCGCACCGGATTCCAGTCCCATATGGAGCTGGAGATGAAGTGGTGCATTCCTTGTTCGGTGGCCTGGCCACCGATGATGGCGGCGATATTGCGGATGGATTTCCGCCCGTTCCCGCCGAGCAGTCCCCGCAGATATTCGAGTCCCTTCCGGCGCTGATCGCTTCTCGGCAGGGAGGCGAACAGTTCGGAACACAATTCGACGAGTACGGCGTCGTAGGCTCCGGCGTACTTCGGTGCTCTGACATCGTCGGGATACAGGGCAACACTGCTCATTGCAATTCCTGTCTCGGCTGATCGGCAAGCGGCTCGAAGGTGACACCGGAAACACTGTCAGCGGTGGCCGTCTGTTGCCCAGGTGTCCCGGCCACCTGTCCCACCGCCCCGGTGGTGGATGTCCCACCACCGGTATCGCGGAGTACGCCAATGAACCGGATTCCCTTGTTCCGTGGCCGACTTGACTGACTACGACCTGCACCGGCATTGCATCTGGAGTTCCGCGGAACCACTGCATAGCTTCCTCCCGGAAACGGCCGGAACACGGCCGCATCGTGGCCGGAAATGGCATGGACGACGGGAAAGTTGCCAGTGATCAGCAGACGTTCGATCGTCAAGGCCGGCGCCGCCGGCAGCCTGGCGGCGGGTGCCGCGGCGCTCGGCGCCACCGCCTTCGCGGGCACCCCCGCCGTGCCGTGGGCCCGGCTCCGCGAGCGGCTGGGCGGCCGCGTGGTGCTGCCGGCCGACCCCGGGTACGCGGTGGCCAAGCAGCTGCAACTGGCCCAGTACGACACGGTGAACCCGCAGGCCGTGGCGTACTGCACGACGAACGCCGAGGTCGAGGCGTGCATCCGCTTCGCGCAGGAGCACGGCCTGGCCACCGCCGCCCGCAGCGGCGGCCACAGCTTCGCGGGCTACTCGACGACCCCGGGCCTGGTCGTCGACGTGTCCCGGCTGAACTCGGTGCGCGTGGACCGCTCCACGGTCCGGCTGGGCCCGGGCTGCCAGGGCGTGGACGTGGTGACCGCGCTGGACCGGCACGGCATCCAGGTCGCGGGCGGCACCTGCCCGACCGTGGCCGCCGGGGGCTGGCTGCTGGGCGGTGGACTCGGGCCGCACGCACGGAAGTTCGGCATGGGCTGCGACCGTCTGGTCTCGGCGCAGGTCGTCCTGGCGGACGGCCGTACGGTGTGCGCCTCGGAGCGCGAGAACGCGGACCTGTTCTGGGCGCTGCGCGGCGGGGGCGGCGGGAACTTCGGCATCGTCACGGAGTACGAGGTGCGCCCGACGCAGCTGCCCTCGATGGTGGTCTTCACCCTCGTCCTGCCGTGGCGGGCCGCGCCGGAGGCGATCGAGGCGTGGCAGCAGTGGATCGCGCCGGCGCCGGTGGAGCTGGCGTCGGAGCTCACGGTCCAGCTGGACACGGACTCCGGCACGGAGCCGTCGGTCCAGGTGAGCGGCACGTACGCGGGCCCGCAGGCGGCGGCCGACGACCGGCTGAACCGGCTGGTCTCCGCGATCGGCGTGCAGCCGGTGAGCCGGGAGACGGCCGAACTCCCGTACCGTGCCGGGATGATGAGGGTCTTCGGCTGCGCCGACCGCACGGTGGACCAGTGCCACCGGGTCGGCTGGTCGCCCCAGGCGCAGCTGCCGCGCGACCACTTCGTCACCGGCCGGAACCTCTTCTTCACGCACCCGTGGGCCCGGCGGGCCACCACGGAGGCGCTGGCCGCCTTCGCGGCGGACGTCCGGCCGGGCCAGTTCCGCTTCCTGGGCTTCTTCGCGTACGGCGGGGAGACCGGTGCGGTGGCTCCGGAGGCGACCGCGTTCGTCCACCGGGACGTGCTCTTCGAGACGGACTACCAGCTGGGCCTGACGGCACCGGACGGCGCCCGCGACGCTGCGCAGGCCTGGGTGGACCGCGGCTACGGGGCGATCGCGCCGTACTCGAACGGCGGCTCGTACCAGAACTACATGGACCCGGCGCTGCGCGACTGGCGCGAGGCGTACTACGGCCGGAACTACCCGCGCCTCCAGGCGGTGAAGCGGGCGTACGACCCGCACGGCTTCTTCCGCTTCGCGCAGGGCGTGGGCTGAGGGGGTCCCGCGCCCCGAAAGGGCGCGGGGCTGTTCACATATGCGGCTCCGCCGCGTGGGCGCGAGCAACCACAGCCGACCCGCACCCGAAGTACGGGAAGCGGGGCGGCCACCCCCACGGTAAGGTGCATTCCGGGGCATCCCGGACACCAAAGGCGAGGCACCCATGGACCCGCACGACGGCCTCCGCTTCCACGTGCTCGGCCCCGTACGCGCCGAGCACAACGGCCACCCCCTCCCCGTCGGCTCCCCCTCCCAGCGCGCCGTCCTCGCCGTGCTCCTCCTCGGCGGCCGGCCCGCGACCCCCCGCGAACTCGCCGCCGCCCTCTGGGGCGACGCACCCCCCGAGGGCGCCGGCCGCACCCTGCGCACCTGCATATCCCGCCTCCGCGCCACCCTCGGCCAGGAGGCCCTCCGCTCCGAGGGCGGCGCCTGGTCCATACGGGTGGGGCCGGAGGCCCTCGACGCCACCGTCTTCGCCGCCCACCTCGCCGCGGCCTCCGCCGCCCGCGCGGCGGGCGACCTCGCCGCCGCCCGGGAACGGCTCGGCGCCGCCCTCGCCCTGTGGGAGGGCACCACCGCCCTGGCCGGCCTCACCGGCCCGTACGCCGAGCGGGAACGCGCCCGCCTGGACGACCTCCACGCCACCGCCCGCGAGGACCTGCTCGACTGCGCCATCGCCGCGGGCGGGCACGCCGAGGCCGTCGCCGACCTGCGCGCGCTGGTCGCCGAACACCCCCTGCGCGAACGTTCACGCGCCCTGCTCATGCTCGCGCTGTACCGCAGCGGACGGCAGGCCGAGGCCCTGGCCGTCTTCGACGCGGCACCGGAACCGGGCCCCGGACTCACCGGCCTGCACGACCGGATCCTCGCGGGCGACGGCGCCCTCTCGGCCCCGTCACCCGGGACGCCCCCGGGCGCCGCCCCCGACGGACTCCCGCCCGGCATACCGGACTTCACCGGCCGCGAGGAACTCCTCGCCCGCATCAAGGACGCCTCGGTGCTCGCGCCCGTCGCCCTCACCGGCCCCGCAGGCGTCGGCAAGACCACCCTGGCCGTCCACGCGGCCCACGCCCTCCGGCACGCCCACCCCGACGGCCGCCTCCACCTGGACCTGCGCGGCACCGGGCCCGCACCCCTCGACACGGCCACCGCCCTGGCCCAACTGCTGCACGCGCTCGGCGTCGACGAACAGGCCGTCCCGGAAGACGAGGCACACCGCACGGCCCTCTACCGCTCCCTGCTGCACGGCCGCCGCATCCTCGTCCTCCTGGACGACGCCCGCGACGAGGACCAGTTGCGTCCCCTCCTCCCCAACTCCCCCGGCTGCGCCACCTTGATCACCAGCAGCGCCCCTCTCGACGAGGGCATCCCCGTGCCCCCGCTGACCGGCGCGGAGGCCCTCCACCTGCTGGAGACGATCGCGGACCGCCCGTGCCCCGACGCCCCGGCGGCCCTGGAGGCCTGCGCGGGACTCCCGCTGACCGTGCGCATCGCGGCCGGGTCCGGGTCCGGGTCCGAGGCCGGGTCCGGGTCCGGGTCCGGGTCCGGGTCCGGGTCCGGGGACGTCCTGCAGGCCGCGTACGACGCGCTGGACCCCGAACAGGCCCGCGCCTTCCGGCTGCTGGCGCTGGCGGACACCCCCTCCTTCGACACGGCGACAGCGGCCGCCGTCCTGGACACCGACGCCGGGACGGCGGCCGCACTCGCGAACCACCTTGCCGCGGCAGGGCTGTTGCAGCCCCTGGCCCCGGACCGGCACCGTCACCACGACCTGCTGAAGCTCTTCGCCCGCCGGCAGAGCGAGCACACCGACAGCCCGCCCGTCCGCGACGCCGCGTTGCTGCGCCTGCTGGACCACCACCTGGCCACCGCCGCGAACGCGCTGCTGCACAACCGCCCGGACAGCCCCGTCCCCCGGCACGTGCGCCGCCCCTCCGTGGCGGGGCAGCCCCTCCACGACCGGGCCGCCGCGGTCGCCTGGCTGCGCGACGCCCACCCCCACCTGCTCGCCACCGTCGACCAGGTGCTGCGCCTGGACGTCCCCGGAGGCGTCCGCGCGGCGACGGACCTGCTGACGACGTGGGGCCAACTCCTCGTCGGCACCGGACTCCACGCGGACCTCGAACCCTCCGCCCGGCAGGCCCTCGAACGCGCCCGCAAGGACGGCGACGACATCAGCACCGCCCGCGCCCTGCGACTCCTGGGCACACCGCACTTCGGGCCGGACACGTACGAGCGCGCCGAGGCCGAACTCCGCGAAAGCCTGCGGACGGCCGGGGCGGACCCGCTGATCCTCACCCTGGCCTCGCACGAACACGGCGCCCTGCTCCTGGCCATGGGCCGCCCCGAGGAGGCCCTGCCACTGCTGGCCCGGGCCGAGGACGCGTTCCGCGCGGAGGGCTCGCCGACGCACGCGGCCGAGGCGCTGGCCGACCGGGCGGGCGCCCTGTCGGTACTGGGCCGGACCGACGAGGCGGTGGAGGCGATCGGCCGGGCTACGGAGGAGGCCCGCGCGCTGGGCCACGTGCCGACACTGGTGCACGTCCTCACCGAATCCGGCCGCACCCTCCTGCGCGCCGGCCGCACCGCCACGGCGACGGACCGCCTGCGCGAGGCGCTGGCGCTGGCGCCGACCCCGCGCGAGGAGGCCCTCCTGTGGGCCCGCCTGGCCCACTGCCGCCTGGACCAGCACCTGCACCGGGACGCGATCGCGGACGCGGAGCGCGCGCTCACGCTGGAAGCGGGGGTGGGCGCGCCGTACTGCCGCGCCGTGGCCCTCTGGGCAAGGGGCCGGGCCCTGCTGGCCCTGGGCGAGCCGCGCCCGGCCCAGGGCCACCTGCGCGAGGCGCAGGAACTCTTTGCCCGACGGGGGGCGGCGGAGGCGGGGGCCCTGCGGGCCTTGCTCGACGAGGAGTTCCCGCCCCGATAGGGGCGCGGGGCTGCTACTCCCCCAGCTACCGCTGGGAGGTACCCCCAGCGGCTCCGCCGCGTGGGCGCGACCAGCCACCGACAGCCTGCAGCCGACGAACCAGGGGCACGCCCCGTAAGGGGCGCGGGGCTGTGTCGATATGCGGCTCCGCCGCGTGGGCGCGACCACGGCGCCCCGTAAGGGGCGCGGGGAACTGCGCGAGCAACCACAACCGGCCCGCACCCGACGAACCAGCGGGGCCTGGGGGCAGCAGCCCCCAGGAGCTACACCTTGGGCGGGGGAAGCGGTATCGGGGGGACAAACCGCTTCCCCCGACGAGGACACGGTCTCCAAGTCCGGGCCGCAGTCGGGGGGACGCGTCCCGGACCCCGCAGTGAGGCCCGTATCCGGCGTGCCGGCGAATTCCTGCCAGATTCGCACAGGCACGCCCCCATCCTCCCTCCCGCCCCCCGCGCAAACGGCAGGCAAAGGACCCCACCCCCCAGGGCCATAGGTCCCTAAAAGCGGCGTGAGGACCATTACGCCCCTTCACTCCCACCTGTTTCGTGCACACGTGCGGATAGAATCACCCGACCGCCCGCGCAAGCGGTACGGCAGGGGAGGCAAGTGCGTCATGGTGCAGACAAAGAAGGTGGCCCTCTGGGCCCTCGCCATCTTCGTGGCGTACACGGTGATCCACTCCCCGGCCAGGGCCGCCGAACTGGTCCAGATAGGGTTCCAGGGGATCTCGGACGCCGCCACGAGCATCGGCGAGTTCATGACCCAGCTGATCAAGTGACCCGCACCGGCACGGAAGGCACGGCCCCGCTGTGATCCGTCATCTCGTCCTGTTCAAGCTCAACGAGGGCGTCCGCCGCGACGACCCGCGCGTGATCGCCGGCGTCCAGGCCTTCGAGGAGCTGGAGCGGGCCATTCCGGAGCTGCGCTCCTGGGAATGCGCCTGGAACATCTCGGACCGCCCGATCGCCTACGACTACGCCATCAACAGCTCCGTCGAGGACGCCGAGGCGCTGCAGCGGTACCTGGAGCACCCGGCCCACCAAGCGGGCGTCGCCCAGTGGCGGGAATTCGCCACGTGGGTGATCGCGGACTACCCGTTCTGAGGCCTCCGCCGGCCCCTTTCCCACCAAGCCCCTCACCGTCATGGTGAGGGGCTTTTCCATGGCAACACAACGCTTTGCGGTGCTTGCACACTCTGGACATGTCTTGTGATGCTATGACCGCTTTTGCCGGAGAGTTGACCGCATTGTCAAGGTTCCTGAAGGGGTGTGACCGTGCCGGCCCGTACCGCCTCCGACACAGAACCCCCTGTCTCCGCACCGGACGACGACGCGACGCCGGACACGGACCCCGGAACCACCCCCTCCGGCCAGGACGGCCAAGGCGACCGGGAAGCCGCCCCCCGCACCCGGGAAAGCCGGGGCGCCGACGCCCGGGCGCTGACCCAGGTGCTCTTCAAGGAGTTCGCCGGCCTGGAGCCGGGCACGCCGGAGCACGCCCGCGTGCGAGCCGCCCTGATCGAAGCCAACCTCCCCCTCGTGCGGTACGCCGCGGCGCGCTTTCGCAGCCGCAACGAGCCGATGGAGGACGTGATCCAGGTCGGCACCATCGGCCTCATCAACGCCATCGACCGCTTCGACCCCGACCGCGGGGTGCAGTTCCCGACCTTCGCCATGCCGACCGTCGTCGGGGAGATCAAGCGCTACTTCCGCGACAACGTCCGCACCGTGCACGTCCCGCGCCGCCTCCACGAGCTGTGGGTGCAGGTGAACGGCGCCACCGAGGACCTGACGGTGCTGCACGGGCGCTCCCCGACCACGGCCGAGATCGCCGAACGGCTGAAGATCGGCGAGGACGAGGTGCTGGCCTGCATCGAGGCGGGCCGCTCGTACCACGCGACCTCGCTGGAGGCCGCCCAGGAGGGCGACGGCCTGCCGGGCCTGCTGGACCGGCTCGGCTACGAGGACCCGGCGCTGGCCGGGGTGGAACATCGCGATCTCGTACGGCATCTGCTCGTACAGCTGCCGGAGCGCGAACAGCGCATCCTCCTACTGCGCTACTACAGCAACTTGACGCAGTCGCAGATCAGCGCGGAGCTGGGGGTCTCCCAGATGCATGTGTCCCGTCTGCTGTCACGGAGCTTCGCCCGGCTCCGCTCCGCAAATCGAATCGACGCCTAACCCCCGCGGGTGACAGCATCCCCGGTGTCATGGGGAAGATAAGTCGACTTGACGCTACAGCGCGTTGCCGACATGTGACATTCTGCAGGAACTGCGTTTGCCGCAGCGCAGCCTCCGGTATTCAGGTGGAGGCTGAACCCCTCGCACGAGGGAGCTGCTGTGACCCGTCCGCGACCTCAAGGGGGTGGCATGTCCGTAGACCTGGGCAGCGCAAAGGTGCTCGCCAACGACGCACCGCCCGCAGTGCTCGACGACTGCGAAGCCATCGACACCCGCACCCTCTCCCGCTCCCTCTTCCTGCGGCTCGCCACGCTCGAGCGGGACAGCGCCGAGCGGACGTACGTCCGCGACACCCTCATCGAACTCAACCTCCCCCTCGTGCGCTACGCGGCCGCCCGCTTCCGCAGCCGCAACGAGCCGATGGAGGACATCGTCCAGGTCGGCACGATCGGCCTGATCAAGGCCATCGACCGTTTCGACTGCGAACGCGGGGTCGAGTTCCCGACGTTCGCGATGCCCACCGTGGTCGGCGAGATCAAACGCTTCTTCCGGGACACCAGCTGGTCCGTGCGCGTGCCGCGGCGCCTCCAGGAGCTGCGCCTCGCCCTCACCAAGGCCAGCGACGAGCTCGCGCAGAAGCTCGACCGCTCGCCCACGGTCCCGGAGTTGGCGGTCTGCCTGGGCGTCTCCGAGGAGGACGTGGTCGACGGCCTGGCCGTGGGCAACGCCTACACGGCGAGCTCGCTGGACTCCCCCTCCCCCGAGGACGACGGCGGCGAGGGCTCCCTCGCGGACCGTCTGGGATACGAGGACACGGCCCTGGAGGGCGTGGAGTACCGCGAGTCCCTCAAGCCCCTGCTGGCCAAACTGCCCCCGCGGGAGCGCCAGATCATCATGCTGCGCTTCTTCGCCAACATGACGCAGTCGCAGATCGGCGAGGAGGTCGGCATCTCGCAGATGCATGTCTCACGCCTGCTGACGCGCACGCTGGCACAACTCAGGGAAGGCCTCATCGCGGACTGAGTACAGCGCCCCGTAAGGGGCGCGGGGAACTGCGCGAGCAGCCACAGCCGGCCCGCAGCCGACAAAGGGCACGAGCAGCCCCCTGGCCAAGCTGACCCACCGTCAGCAAAACTGGGCCGATGCGACGGAAGACGCTCGCAACGGCCTCGGCCACAGCCTTATGCCTGGGTGCACTGATCACGGGTTGCGGCGGCAGCGACCGAGAGGGCTATGTCGCCACGGGGGCCGCCGGGCCCGACGTGTCCCAGGCCGTACCGCCCACGGGCGGCGTGGAGTTCGTCCCACTGGACCCTTCACCCACGCCTACGCCCACACCCTCGCGTTCACACTCGCCCTCACCCTCGCCGTCACCACGGCGCACCGCAGGTCCCGCACCCACACCCCGCAGGACCGCCACCCCCGCGCCCCCGCCGTCGGCCTCACCGCCGCCGACGCCGACGGTCGCCATCGGGGAACCGCAGCGCACACCGGGCAGACAACCCTGGTGCGAGGACGTCACGTTGGGCTTCACCAACACCGGCAGCACCCCGGTCACCGAGGGCACGGTCACGCTCGGCACGCACGTCATCGACGCACTCGGCAACGACTGGGCGACGGTCACCGCCACGCGCCCGCTCCCGGTGCCGATCGCGCCACGGCGGACGGCGGAGCAGACGTGGACGGTGTGCGTGGACGCCTGGCGGGTCCTGGCGGGCATGCACATCGAGACCCGGGACATCACGGTGACGAACACGCCGTACCGCGCCCCGTCAGGAGCACAGGAAACTGCGCGAGCAACCGCAACCGGCCCGCGGCCGTAGAACGACCCGGCTCAGCTGAAGGCGAGCCAAGCCGCTCCGGCGACGACGACGATCGCCACGATCACACCGAGGATCACGCCGACACGGGGTCCCGAGTCCTTCGCCGCACGAGCGGCGGCCCTGCCGCCGACCGCCGGCGCGGCCGGCGTACCGGCGCTCTCGTCCACAAAGGCACGGAACATCTGGGTGCTGCCCGCCGGGTCGTACTCACCATGGGGGCTCTGCTGATGGGGGTTGGCCATAGGCCAGGACCCTAGCGAAACCGGACCGCGCCGTGCGCGCGGGCCTGCGGCTTTACTACGGCTCCAGCGATCCTTGAGACTTCTTTTACCCGACAATCCTCCTTTTTCATTTGCCTTCAGCAACCAATCGGCCATACGGTTGCCCCAAGCAACCGATATTCAGGACCTCAGGGGAGCCGACGAACCGATGGCCGCACAGGAGCACTACGAAGAGCTGGCCCGCCAGCTCGGCGCCCTCGGCTCGATCCGGCGCGGCATCGCCCGGGTCCTCCCCGAGGGCTGCTCCCCCGCCACGGCGATCATGCTGACCCTGCTGGCGCGGTTCGGCGAGATGCGGATGAGCAAGCTGGCCGAGCTGCTCGAGATCGACATGTCGGTGACCAGCCGGCACGTCTCCTACGCCGCCGCGCACGGCTGGCTCGACCGCACGCCGGACGCGCTCGACAGGCGCTCCCGGCTGGTCCGCCTCACCCCCAGTGGAGAGGCCCTGCTGGACGAGGTCTCCCGGCGGCACGCCGCCGCGCTGGCCACCTGCCTGAGCGACTGGTCCGACGCCGACGTCGCCCTCCTCGCGGGCCTGCTGGCGCGGCTCCGCGAAAACTTCGGCCAGTGCCCGCCGCCCGCGCGCGAGCCGGCACCGGGCCGGGCAGTCCCTGCACCCGCACACATCACCGTCTAGAAGCGCCCCGTCGCTTCGTAGATCCCCGACAGAGAACAGGAAGTCCATGACCACGACCACACCATCCGGTGTGCGGGGCGGCCAGGCCGACAAGGGAGCCGCACCCGGCTCCGGCGCCCCCATGACGCACCGTCAGATAATGGAAGCGCTGTCCGGACTGCTGCTCGGCATGTTCGTGGCCATTCTGTCGTCGACGATCGTCTCCAACGCCCTGCCGGAGATCATCCACGACCTGCACGGCAGCCAGTCCTCCTACACCTGGGTCGTGACGGCCTCGCTGCTCGCGATGACCGCCTCCACCCCGCTGTGGGGCAAGCTCTCGGACCTCTTCAGCAAGAAGCTGCTGGTCCAGATCTCCCTGGTGATCTACGTCGCCGGTTCGGCGGCGGCCGGTCTCTCGCAGAACACCGGCATGCTGATCGCCTGCCGGGCGATCCAGGGCATCGGCGTCGGCGGCCTGTCGGCGCTCGCCCAGATCGTCATGGCGGCGATGATCTCCCCGCGTGAGCGCGGCCGGTACAGCGGCTACCTCGGTGCGACCTTCGCCGTCGCCACCGTCGGCGGCCCGCTGCTGGGCGGCGTCATCACCGACACCTCCTGGCTCGGCTGGCGCTGGTGCTTCTACGTCGGCGTGCCCTTCGCGATCCTCGCGCTGATCGTGCTGCAGAAGACGCTCAAGCTCCCCGTCGTGAAGCGGGACGTGAAGGTCGACTGGGCCGGTGCCTTCTTCATCACCGCCGCGGTGACCCTGCTGCTGGTCTGGGTGACCCGGGCCGGATCCGACTACGACTGGATCTCCGGGACGACCTTCGCGATGGTCGGCGGCGCGGTCGTGCTCGCCGCGATCTTCCTGTTCGTCGAGTCCAAGGCGACCGAACCGATCATTCCGCTGCGGCTGTTCCGCAACAAGACGATCGCCCTCGCCTCCCTCGCGAGCCTCTTCGTCGGTGTGTCGATGTTCGTCGGCACGGTCTTCTTCTCGCAGTACTTCCAGCTGGCGCGCGGCAAGACGCCGACCATGTCCGGTGTGCTGACGATCCCGATGATCGGCGGCCTGTTCATCTCCTCCACCGTCTCGGGCCAGATCATCACCAAGACCGGCCGCTGGAAGGTCTGGCTGGTCTCCGGCGGTCTGCTCGTCACGGCCGGCCTCGGCCTGCTGGGCACCATGCGCTACGACACCCCGTACTGGCACCTGGCCATCTACATGGCGCTGCTGGGCCTGGGCATCGGCATGATGATGCAGAACCTGGTGCTCGCCACGCAGAACCAGGTCGCACCGCAGGACCTCGGCGCCGCCAGCTCCGTGGTGACCTTCTTCCGCTCCCTCGGCGGTGCGGTCGGCGTCTCCGCGCTCGGCGCGGTGCTCGCCACGCGGGTCACCGACTACGTCAAGGACGGCCTCACGGCCCTCGGCCCCAAGGGCGCTGCCCTGGCGCAGCAGGGTTCCGGCGGGGGCATCCCCAAGCCGTCCGCACTGCCCGCCCCGATCCGCACGGTGATCGAGAGCGCCTACGGGCACGGCGTCGGCGACGTGTTCCTCTACGCGGCCCCGTGCGCACTGATCGCCTTCATCGTGACGCTCTTCATCAAGGAGGTCGCGCTGAAGAGCCGGGTCACCACGGGCGAGACGGCCGGCGCGGCGGCGACGGCGGAGGAGCCGGCCCGGCAGGCCGGCTGACGGACCCCGCTGCGGGGCGCGCCATCGAGCGGAGAGCGCGCCCCGCGGCGGAGCCGGGAACAGAACGGCAAGCACTGGTTCCCGGCACACGGCCCCGGAGTGGCGGTGTGCACTTTCGACAGGCAGGGGACGGCCTGTCGGCGCACCGCCCCCGGGGCCCTTATGCGTTCTGCCGCTCCTGCGGCCCCTGCTCGGCGAGGACGCGGTCGCGCATCACCTCGATGCCGGCGATCACCGTCTCCAGCCCGAACTCGAAGTCCCGCGTGAACATCTGCTCGACCGTGTCGGTGTCGCGGGACCGGAGCATCTCGGCCGACTCCTTGTAGGTCTCCATGAGGTCGGTGCGGTTCGTGACCGCTTCCAGGACGTCCTGGTAGTACTCCTCCTCGCCGAGG
Source organism: Streptoverticillium reticulum (assembly GCF_047456005.1). NCBI lineage: Bacteria > Bacillati > Actinomycetota > Actinomycetes > Kitasatosporales > Streptomycetaceae > Streptomyces > Streptoverticillium reticulum. The sequence goes on from NZ_CP179755.1 coordinate 4,124,105, forward strand.
CCCGCCGCCTTGCAGCGCTCCCGGTAGAGGCCCCAGGCCGTGCTGTAGCCGAAGACGAACTGGAACAGCGCGGAGATCGCCCCCGACATGGACTCCGGCGGCACACCGCAGCGGCGCATCACGGCCAGCGAGACATCGGCGAACTTCATCGCGTGCGGCCCGATGTTCTGGAACTGGCCCACGAGCTGGGGCATCCAGGGGTGGTCGAGCAGCATCGCGCGGTACTCGAAGGCGAGCAGGCGCAGTTGGTCGCGCCAGTCCTCGGACTCGTCCGTGGGGTCGGGGACGCGCATCTCGGCGCTGACCTCGTCCATGACGTACTCGAGGAGGTCGTCCTTGTTGTCGACGTACCAGTAGACCGACATGGCGGTCACACCGAGCTCGGAAGCGAGCTTCCGCATCGAGAACTTGGCCAGGCCCTCGGCGTCCAGCAGGCGGATGGAGGCGGCGACGATCCGGTCCCGGTCGAGCCCTTCGCCCGCGGTGCTGATCCGGTGTTTCGGGGCGCCGGCTTTTCCGCTCAGCCAGACGCTGGTGCGCGGGGCCCTGCCCTTGCTCATGCGGAGGTTCCTCTCGGTGGTGCGTTATGCCGAATGCTAGGCGGTTCGCCGGGCGTGGGGTGTGTCGACTGCGGGCTCGTCGTGGCTGGTCGCGCAGTTCCCCGCGCCCCTTCGGGGCGCGAACCGTGCCCCGTCAGGGGCGCGGGGAACTGCGCGAGCAACCACAGCCGGGCCGCACCCGCAGAACCGGCCCGCTACTGCGCCCCGGCGCGTTCCGCCCTGCGCAGCAGCACCGCGGCAAGCACGCCGCCGGCGAACACGGCGGCCGCACCCACGAGCTGGCTGGTGTGAACGCCGGTGGCAAACGCATCCGCGATCTCCGCCCGCTGCGCAGGCGAATGCGCCCGCTCCAGCGCCGCCGGCAACGACCCCGCCCCCGCCGCAACTGCGGGAAGCAGCCCGGCGAAGCGCGAGTTGAGGACCGCGCCCAGCACCGCCACGCCCAGGCCGTTGCCGCATTCCTGCAGCGTGCCGTTGACGCCGGCGCCGACGCCGGCCTTCTCCGGCGGGATCGCCGACATGATCGCGTTGGCCATGGCCGGCATGGACAGGGCGATGCCGGTGCCCATCAGGATCAGGCCCAGCAGCATGCCCCCGTACCCGTGCGCGCCGAGCGTCGCGATGGCCGCGAGGCCCGCCGCCAGCAGGCCCATGCCGCCCGCGATGGCCACCGGGGTGCCCACCTTCGGCAGCAGCCGGGCGCCCACGCCCGTCAGATTGAGGACGACGATGACGAGGGCGAGCGGAGTCATGCGCAGGCCCGTGACCAGCGGGCCGTAGCCCAGGACGAGTTGCAGGTGCTGGGTGAGCAGGAAGAACGAGCCGCCCATGCCGAAGGCGACGAGGATGCCGCCCGCGACCGCGCCGACGAACCGGCGGTTGCGGAAGAAGTGCATGTCCAGCATCGGGTACGGGATGCGACGCTCCCAGAGCGCGAAGCCCGCCAGCGCGACGGCGCCGACCGCGGCCGACACGAGGACGCGCGCGGACGTCCAGCCGTGCCCGGGGCCGGAGATGATCGCGAAGGTGACACCGGTCATGCCGATCGTCGAGAGCAGCGCGCCGAGCAGGTCGGGCCGGTCGCCGGTCGGGTTCTTCGACTCGGGGACGAGCTTGAGCACTGCGACCAGGCCGATCAGGGCCACCGGCAGGTTGATCAGGAAGATCGAGCCCCACCAGAAGTGGTCGAGCAGGGCGCCGCCGATGAGCGGACCGGCGGCGAAGCCGAGCGAACTCACCGCGCCCCACAGGCCGATGGCCTTCGGGCGCTCCTCGTCGTCGAAGACCTGGACGACGACGGCCAGGGTGGTGGTCATCAGCAGCGCTCCGCCGATGCCCATGCCGGCGCGGGCGGCTATCAGTTCCCCGGTGGTCGTGGAGAGGGACGCCAGCAGCGAGCCGATGCCGAAGAGGCCGAGGCCTGTGGCGAGCATCTTCTTGCGCCCGTAGCGGTCGGCGGCGTTGCCCGCGGTGAGCAGCAGTCCCGCCTGCACCAGCGAGTAGGCGTTGATCATCCACTGGATGTCGGAGGTGGCGGCGCCCATCTCCTTCGTCAGGGACGGGATCGCCACCGTGAGCACGGTGTTGTCCAGCAGCACGGTGAGCTGGGCGAGGCAGATGACGCCGAGGATCATCCAGCGGGCCGGGTTGCGCGGTGGCCGCACTGCGGCCTCGGTGCCGGGTGAGCCGGCGGTCGTCGCCGTCATGCGTGTTCCCCCTTGTACGGTGTACGACTGGCTTGTGCCGTACACCGTACAAGGACTGCTCTACGCCGTACAAGTGAGTTTTTGCGCGGTCCCCGTCACACCCCGTCACGCGCTCCGCGTCAGGTCGTAGAAGGTCGCACCCCCCACCGTGACCTTGGCGAAGTGCGCCTCCACCCACGCCGTGATCTCCGCGGCCGTCCCCTTACCGCCCCGGTCGCCCCGTCCGGCCCGGTCGCCGCCGCCGGCGGCGATGAACCAGTGGATCCGTCCGTCCTTCACCAGCTCCTCGAAGTGCGCGAGCGTGGGTGAGGGGTCGCTGCCGTTGAAGCCGCCGATGGGCATCACGGGCCGCTGCGTGGCGAGTTGGTAGCCCGCCGCGCTCTGCGAGCCGACGGTCGCCGCGGCCCAGGTGTACTTCCCCGCGTCCTTCGCCACCGCGGCCGCGGCCGCCGGGCTCACCCGCTGCCCGCCGAGCAGCCCGGCCATACCGCCGAACCCGCCCGCGCCGCCGGGCCGTTCGCCGTTGCGCCGCCCGGGGTCCCCCATCGGGAGGCCCGCCGGGAAGCCGTGCGCCGCACCGCCCCGGCCGCCGGGCCCGCCGTGTCCGCCGCCGGGGCGGCCGAACCCGCCGAAGCCGCCCCGCACCGCCGGGCCCGCCGTCACGATCGAGCCGCCGTGCGCGGAGTCCACCGTGTTCAGCGTGTACGCGAACGGACCCGCCAGCGCACTGCCCGCCGCGAGCACGGCGACCCAGCGCACAGCGCGGCCCTCGCCGCGGCGGACCAGCAACAGGGCCACGCCCGCCGCCACACCGGCCGCCAGGACGGCCCACTTCAGCCAGGGCAGCCAGTGCGGGGTGCGGTCCAGCAGGACGTACGCCCACCCCGCGGTCCCCGTCGTCACCAGCGCGAGCAGCGACACCGCCCGACGCTCCCACAGCACCGCGACGCCCATGGCGACGAGCGCCGCCACGTACGGGGCCAGGGCCACCGTGTAGTACTGGTGGAAGATCCCCGACATGAAGCTGAAGATCGCAGCGGTCATCAGCAGCGCACCGCCCCAGACGAGGAACGCCGCCCGGCGGATGTCCGTACGCCCCGCGCGCCGCAGCAGCCACAGCACCGTCACCAGCAGCACCAGGGCGGCCGGCAGCAGCCAGGCGATCTGGCCGCCCGTGTCCGGGGCGAACAGCCGCCCGATGCCGGGCTGTCCCCAGTGGCCGCCGCCACCGTGCCCGCCCCCGCCGGGGCCGCCGCCGACGCTGCCGGTCTCGTTGCCGTTGATGCGGCCGAGCCCGTTGTAGCCGAAGGTCAGCTCCAGGAAGCTGTTGTGCTGCGAACCGCCGACGTACGGGCGCGACGCGGCCGGCATGAGCTCGACGACAGCGACCCACCAGCCTCCGGCCACGACCAGCACCAGCCCGGCGAGAAGGAGCTGGACCACCCGGCGCAGCGGCCACGTCGGCGCGCACACCAGGTACACCAGGGCGAGCGCGGGGAGGATCAGCCAGGCCTGCAGGGTCTTGGTCAGGAAGCCCAGCCCGAAGCAGAACCCGGCCAGCATCAGCCACTTGGTGCTCGCGTGTTCCAGTGCCCGCAGCACGCACGCGACGGCGCACACCATGAGCAGGCACAGCAGCGCGTCGGGGTTGTCGAAGCGGAACATCAGCGCGGCGACCGGGGTGAGCGCGAGCACCCCGCCCGCCAGCAGCCCCGCGGCCGTACCGAAGTGCCGCCGCACGGCGGCGTACAGCACGCCGACCGCGGCGACGCCGATGATCACCTCGGGGACCAGGATCGACCACGAGCTGAGCCCGAAGAGCCGGACGGACAGGCCCATGGGCCACATCGCGGCGGGCGGCTTGTCGACGGTGATGGAGTTCGCGGCGTCGGAGGATCCGAAGAAGAAGGCCTTCCAGCTCGCGCCGCCCGCCTGTGCGGCGGCGGCGTAGAACTGGTTGGCGTAACCGGAGGCGCTGAGGTCCCACAGGTAGAGCGCGGCGGTGGCCGCGAGGAGCACGAGCAGGGCGGGGTTGGGGCGGCGGAGGGTCAACGGGTGCTCCCGGGAGTCTCATGGTGCTGGTGCTCCCCGTCCGCCGCAGCCGTATGCACAGCCTGTGGAAACACCCAGGCCCGCAGCAGCAGGAACCGCAGCGCCGTCGCCGCGAGGTTGGCCACGACCAGGACGGAGAGCTCGGCGCCGTGCGAGGCACTGCCGCCCGCCGCCCCGAGGGCGGCCAGGGAGCCGCTGGTGAGGGCCAGACCGATGGCGAACACCACCAGACCCTGGGCCTGTTGGCGCATCGCCCGCTCGCGTCCCCGCACGCCGAAGGTCAGCCGGCGGTTGGCGGCGGTGTTGGCCACGGCCGAGAGCAGCAGCGCCAGCGCGTTGGCGGGCTGCGGGCCCATGCCCATGCGGAACAGCGTGTACAGGCCCAGATAGGCGAGCGTGCTCAGCGCGCCGACGGTGCAGAAGCCGACCAACTGCCGGGCCAGACCGCGCGGCACGCCCGGCACGGCGCGGTCGCGCGGGTCGTCGCCGAACGGCCTGCGCAGCCGCTCCAGCGGCAGCGCCCCGGTGGCCAGCGCACGGCCGATCCGCCAGACGCCGCGCAGGTCGTCGGTGGCGGTGCGCACGATGTGCACCGAGCTGTCCGGGTCGTCGACCCAGTCCACCGGCACCTCGTGGATGCGCATCCCCGCCCGCTCGGCCAGCACGAGCAGTTCGGTGTCGAAGAACCAGCCGGTGTCCTCGACCAGCGGCAGCAGCGCCTCGGCCGCGTCCTTGCGGATCGCCTTGAAGCCGCACTGCGCGTCGGAGAAGCGCGCCGCGAGGCCGGTGCGCAGCACGAGGTTGTAGGCGCGGGAGATGAACTCCCGCTTGGGGCCGCGCACCACGCGCGACCCCCCGGCGAGCCGGGTCCCGATGGCGAGGTCGGAGTGGCCGGAGATCAGCGGGGCGACCAGCGGCAGCAGGGCGTTGAGGTCGGTCGACAGGTCGACGTCCATGTAGGCCAGGACGGGCGCGTCGGAGAGCGACCAGACGGTGCGCAACGCCCGCCCGCGGCCCTTCTGTTCCAGCCGTACGGCGCTGACCTCCTCGATCGCGTCGTCGAGCCTGGCCGCGACCTCGGGCGTACGGTCGGTGCTGGCGTTGTCGGCGACGGTGATGCGGAAGCCGTACGGGAAGGTGGCCGTGAGGTGCGCGTGGAGCCGGCGGACGCAGGCTTCGAGGTCGTCCTCCTCGTTGTACACCGGGACGACGACGTCGAGCACGGTCGCCGTCTGCCGGACGGCAAGCGGTGAACGGGCCGGAAGAGCTGGGCAGTCGGTCATGCGCCGACCCTGTCGACGGGCGCTGTCACGACCGTGTGATCAGCCTGTGGGTGGGCTGTGAGAGGGTGCCGTACCGCGCCCCGTAGGGGCGCGGGGAACTGCGCGAGCAACCACACTCAACCCGCAGGCAACCGCACAGCAAAGACAGTGCCCCGCCCCGGCGTACTGCTGACAGAGACAGCGCCCCCGTGCGCATCCACAACAGCCCGCACAATGGCCAGCCCCAACCCCGTACCACCCCCCGCGCGGGAGCGACTGGCGTCCCCCCGGGCGAACCGCTCGAAGACGTGCGGCAACAGGTCGGCCGGTATGCCGGGCCCGTCGTCCTCGACCTCCAGCACCGCATACGCACCGCCGGAGGCACCCCGCACCCGCGCGATCACCGTCGTCCCGGCCGGCGTATGCGTACGGGCATTGGCCAGCAGATTGACCAGCACCTGCTGGAGCCGCGCCGGATCACCGCGCACGCAGACGGGCGTGTCCGGCAGGTCCAGCCGCCAGGTGTGGTCGGGCCCGGCCGCCCGCGCATCGCTCACGGCATCGACCACGAGCGGAGAGAGGTCGATGTCCGTGAGCGAAAGCGGGCTGGGGGCACCTCTGGGGGCACCCCCAGCGGTAGCTGGGGGAGATAGCTGGGGGACGGCGTCGAGGCGGGCGAGGAGCAGGAGGTCCTCGACCAGATCGGTCATCCGGCGGGCCTCCGACTCGATGCGCCCGAGGGCGTGCCGGGTGTCGGGACCGATCTCCTCGGCGCCCCTGCGCGTGAGTTCGGCGTAGCCGCGGATGGAGGCGAGGGGCGTGCGCAGCTCGTGGCTGGCGTCGGCGACGAACTGCCGTACCCGTGTCTCGCTCTCCTGCCGCGCCGTCAGCGCCGAACCGACGTGCCCCAGCATACGGTTGAGGGCCGCGCCCACCTGCCCGGCCTCGGTGCGCGGATCGGCCTCGGCCTCGGGCACCCGCTCGTGCAGGGCCACCTCACCGCTGTGCAGCGGGAGTTGGGCGACGCGGGTGGCGGTCGCGGCGACGCGGCGCAGCGGCCGCAGGGCGATGCGCACGGTGGCGGCGGCCGCGATCCCGGCCGCGGCGAGCGCGGCGCCGGAGACGCACAGTTCGACGACGATCAGCGTGCCCAGGGTGTCCTGGGCGGCCGTGGTGGGGATGCCGACGAGGAAGACGGTGCCGTCGGGGGCGGCGACGGACCGGGCCCGGTACTGCCCGCGCCCGGGCAGGTCGACATCGTGCGGCCGGCCGTCGCGGGCGAACCGGCCGAGGGCGTCGCTCTGGGCGTCGGTGAGGGGTTCGAGCGCGTCGTCGCCGGGCCAGGAGGAGGAGTCGGGCGGGGTGCTCACGGCCGACTGCCGCACCCGTCCGTCGGCGCCGACGAGCGCGCCGACGGTGCCCAGCGGCTGGCCGCCGCCCCGGACGAAGCGCAGCGGGCTGCTCTCGTGCGGCTCCGGCGGGCGGCGGCCCGCGGCCCGCACGGCCACCTCGTGCAGCTGGGCGTCGAGCTGCCCGTAGAGGTAGCTGCGCAGCACGATGGTGGTGACCGTGCCGATCACCGCGCAGACGACGGCGACCAGGGCGACCGTGGAGACGACGAGCCGGGTGCGCAGGGGACGGTTGCGCAGGGGGCGGGGGCGTCGGATCACGCGGGGACGACGGCCGGCTTGATCAGGTAGCCGGCGCCGCGCCGGGTGTGGATCATGGGCTCGCGCCCGGCGTCGATCTTTCTGCGCAGGTACGAGATGTAGAGCTCGACGACGTTGGCCTGGCCGCCGAAGTCGTAGGACCACACCCGGTCCAGGATCTGCGGCTTGCTGAGCACCCGGCGCGGGTTGCGCATCAGGAAGCGCAGCAGCTCGAACTCGGTGGCGGTCAGGTGGATGTCGGTGCCGGCGCGCGAGACCTCGTGGCTGTCCTCGTCCAGGACCAGGTCGCCGACCTGCAGCACGGACTCGTTGCGCGGCGCGACGGCACGGGACCGGCGCAGCAGGCCGCGCAGCCGGGCGACGACCTCCTCCAGGCTGAAGGGCTTGGTGACGTAGTCGTCGCCGCCGGCCGTGAGCCCGGCGATCCGGTCCTCCACGGAGTCCTTGGCGGTGAGGAAGAGCACCGGCACGTCCGGCAGCTCGCGGCGCAGCCGGCCGAGCACGGCCAGGCCGTCCATGTCGGGCAGCATCACGTCGAGGACGACCGCGTCCGGGCGGAACTCCCGCGCGCGGCGCACCGCTTCGGCACCGTCGGGCGCGGTGTGCACGTCCCACCCCTCGTAGCGGAGGGCGAGCCGGAGGAGGTCGGCCAGCGAGGCCTCGTCGTCGACGACCAGGACGCGCACGGGACTTCCGTCGTCGTGCAGCAGCTGGGTGGTGCGCCCGCTGGGCGGGCCGGGGGGCGGCGTCATGGCATCCGATGGTGCCGGGGGCGGGTGAGAGCGCCCTTTCGGCATTCTGTGAAACCTCTGAGAATCCGGCGGGCCCGGACCCCCGGGAATAACCGGATGACGCCTCCAGTTTTCATGATCATGGCACTGGACACAGCACTGGGAACCATCGGCATCTTTAGCGGCGGGCTCCGCGTGGACGCGCCCGAGCAGCTCGGCGAAGTCCGCGAAGCGGCACAGGAGTTGGAGGAGCTCGGCTACAGCACGCTCTGGATCGGCGGCAGCCCCGGCATCCACCAGGCGGTACACATCCTGGAGGCCACGGAACGGGCGACCGTGGGCACCAGCATCCTGAGCATCTGGAACCACGAGGCCGCCGACGTGGCCGCCCAGTACGCGGCACTCCCCACCGGACAGCGGGAACGGTTCGTCCTCGGGCTCGGCGTGAGCCACGGGAAGCTCGCGGAACGTTACGCCCGCCCGTACTCCGCGATGAAGACGTACCTGGACGGACTGGACGGCGCGCCCGTGCCGCTGCCCGCCTCGCAGCGGCTGCTGGCCGCGCTCGGCCCGAAGATGCTGGAGCTCTCGCGGGACCGGGCGGCGGGCGCCGTGCCGTACCTCGTCACGCCGGAGCACACGGCGCAGGCACGGGAGCGGCTGGGCGCCGGGGCGGTGCTCGCGCCGGAGCTGAAGGTCGTCCTGGACACCGACCTCGCCCGGGCCCGCGCCACGGCCCGCGACTTCCTCGCCCTGTACCTGGCGCTGCCGAACTACACCAACAACCTGCTGCGGCTCGGCTTCGAGGAGACGGACTTCGCCGGCGGCGGCAGCGACCGTCTGGTCGACGCGCTCTTCGCGCTGGGCGACGGGGACGCCGTGCGGAAGCGCGTGGACGAGTTCCTCGCGGCCGGGGCCGACCACCTCGCGGTGCAGGCCGTGGTGCCGGACCAGCTGAACGCGCGCCTGCCCCGGGAGCAGTGGCGCGCGCTGGCGGACGTGCTGGCGCTGCGGGGATAGCGGAAACGCCACAGGCCCGGTACCGAAGTACCGGGCCTGTGGTCTGAGTAGCGGGGACAGGATTTGAACCTGCGACCTCTGGGTTATGAGCCCAGCGAGCTACCGAGCTGCTCCACCCCGCGACGGACGAGAAGAACCGGAAACCGGCTTCCCGACTGTGCGCTCGGCAGGATTCGAACCTGCAACCTCTTGATCCGTAGTCAAGTGCTCTATCCGTTAAGCTACGAGCGCTCGGCTTCCCGGCTTGTTTCCTTGCCGGTCGGCGTTGCGGGAACAACATTACATGAACTGCGCCGGGAGGCGAAATCCGTTCTGTCCACCCCGCCTGACCTGCGAAAACAGCAAAATGGCGGCGCGCGTGACAACGCAGGAGGCCCCGGCTGTCGTGATCGACAACCGGGGCCTCTCCTGCGGAGGCGGAGGCTCCGGCATCGGTCAGGCGGTCAGACGGTCAGACGGTCAGACCGAGCGTGGTCAGGCGGTCAGGATCGGTGAGGATGTCGAGTCCGGTGATACGGCCGTCCCGGATGGTGAACGACATGACGGACAAAGGCCGGTCCCCGGCGAACGAGACAACGCCGGGCGTGCCGTTGACCAGCGCCAGACGCGCGTCTGCCGCGAAGCGGGCGAAGGTGATCGCCTGGGATGCCACGTCGGCTGCGCCGCGCCGCAGGATGCTCGGGACGAGCGTGCCGCCGTCGGAGCGCGCGACCACCTCGGGGTCGAGGACGGCCAGGAGCGCCTCGAAGTCGCCGCCGCGGGAGGCGGTCAGGAAGGCGTCCACGACATCGCGTTTGCGGGCGACGTCCGTGTCGGCCGCCGGGGCGGCGCCCTGGACCCGGCGGCGGGCGCGGCTGGCGAGCTGCCGGGTGGAGACCGTGGTCCGGCCGAGGATGGGGGCGATGTCGTCGAAGGGCACGTCGAACATGTCGTGCAGGACGAAGGCCAGTCGCTCGGCCGGGGAGAGGGTCTCCAGCACGATCATGAGCGCGATGCCCACGGAGTCCGCGATCAGGATCTCCTGCTCGGGGTCGACGCGGGCCAGCGCGGTGACCACCGGGTCGGGAAGCCGGACCGACCCGTCGTGCTCGGGCAGCGGTTCCTCGCGCCGCGAGGTACGCGAGCGCAGCATGTCCAGGCATATCCGGCCCACGACCGTGGTGAGCCAGGCCCCGAGGTTCTTCACATCGCTCACATCAGTGCGGCCGAGCTTGAACCAGGCTTCCTGGACGGCGTCCTCCGCCTCGGCGAGCGACCCCAGCATCCGGTAGGCCACTGCCTTGAGTCCGGGCCGTTCCGCCTCAAAACGGTCGGCCAGAAAAAAGTTCTCGCTCACCTGTCACACCCCCGTGTCCGGATCCGTCGGTCCAGTGACAGACGCCAACGGATCAACAGGAGAGTCAGATGAACGCCGCGGTCGCCACCACTGCCCGGATGAAGAACCCCGCCCTGGTCCTGCCGGACGCCATGAAGGTCATCCAGAACATCTACAAGGCCATGTACCAGGGCGGCGTCTCCCCCCAGATCCTGGAACTGGTTCACCTGCGGGCCAGCCAGATCAACGGCTGCAGCGCCTGCGTGTTCGCCGGCGTCGCCGGTGCAACCGCATCAACACCACCATCGAGGAGCCCGCCGGCATTACCTGGTAACCGACGTGCTGACGTTTCGTCAGGGCCCGAGGTACATGCCGTCGTCAGCCACCGTGCTGGTAGCAGCGGAGTCCGACCACCGACAGGATCACGGGCAACGCGATCCACAGCGAGCCGTACACCTGTCGGGAGAAGGTCTCGCGCAGCATCCGCGCCGACCGTCGGGTGCCCTCAAGCACTCCAAGGCCGTCGACCATCATGGCGGGCAACGCCAGGTAGGTGGCGGTGGCCCAACCGGCACTGAACAGCTCCTTCAGAATCCAGCCGGCAACCGGAACCCGTTCCAGCTGCCGAGCGAGCTGCATAACCGTCGTGCTGAGCACGCTCCACGCCAGCAGCCGCCGCCAGTGCCGCAACAGGCGAGGGGCGGGAGCCGACGACGCCGAGGACGCCACGCGCCGCATCGCGGCCTTCATCCCGCGCCAGAGCCGCCTTTCGGCGGTTGGCGCCAGCACGGTGCCATCAGGCGGCTGAAAGAGCTCCTGAAACGACTCAGGGAGCCCAGCCGAAAACAGCTGAACTCCCTGGTCAGAGGGCGGAGGCGGAGGGATTTGAACCCTCGATGGGCTTTAAGGCCCAAACCGCATTAGCAGTGCGGCGCCATAGACCGGACTAGGCGACGCCTCCAGCACACCCGCGCGGGCGCGAGCGTTGGTGCAGATGATGACACAGCTTCGTGCCTCATCACCAATCGCACCCTACGGTACCGGGCTTCCGGCACCGGGGGCAAAGGCGTTCCGGGTGCGCAACGCGCGGCGCACTGGCGCGTTAGACGGGCCGGGGCGGATCCCCTCCCCCGTGCCGGCCTCCGGCACGCACCCGTCCTTGGAGTCCTGCATGCCGCTCCACCGCCTGGCCCTCGCAGCCGCCGCCCTGGCGGCACCGGCCCTGCTCGCCGCCGGCGCCGCCGCCGGTGCCGCGCCGATCCCGCTGCCCGAGCAGCGGGCCGCCGACCACCTCGTCGTCACGATCACCCACAGCGGGGACCTCGAGGGCACCTTCCATCTCTACTGTCACCCGCTGACGGGGAGCACCCACCCACGCGCCGCGGACGCCTGCAAGCAGCTCGACGGCGGGACCACGTGGGGCAAGGACCCCTTTGCCCCCGTGCCCAAGGACCAGATCTGTCCGATGATCTACGGCGGCCCGCAGCAGGCCCACGTCACCGGCCGCTGGGCGGGACGGCCGGTGGATGCGCACTTCAACAGGACGAACGGGTGCGAAACGGCCCGCTGGGACAAGTTCTCCATTCTGTTCGGCGAGCCGAAAGCCCGTGCCATGACCTGACACGCGAGGCATGTCCGGACGGTCCGCCACACCCGTCGACCGCCGTCGCGCCCGCCTCCACAGCCCGTAGACTTCCCCAGAGTGACCTGCCGCCGGAGCGGACCGTTCCCCGCCCGGCGAGGTCGGCAAGATGCGGTAACCAGGGAGGAAGCGTCTCGTGAGCAGCAGGCCATCCCGAGGCGCTGCTCGCCTCGCAGCCATACTCGACGCCCTCCCCGACGCCCTGCTGCTCGTCAACTGCAACGGCACCGTCGTCAACGCCAACCACATCGCGCTGGAGACCTTCGAGGTGCCCGGCACAGGTCTCGTCGGCCGCGGGCTGCTCGACCTGCTGCCGGACTTCGACTCCCGGCGCATCCCCGGCTCCATGCGGCTCCCGCAGGACGAGGGCGGGCGCACCCGACCCACCCGCATGATCGCCCGGCGCACCGACGGCACCCGCTTCCCGGTCGAGGTGACCAGCACCAACCTGGAGGACGGCCGCACCCCCTACGCCGACCCCCAGCCCTACACGGGCGACGAGCTGCTGATGATCGTCGTCCGCGACCTCACCGGCACCCTCGACACCGAGGCCGAACTCGCCCGCCAGCAGCGCCAGACCGAGATGATCCTGCGCGCGGCGGCCGAGGGCGTGGTCGGCGTCGACACCGCGGGCAAGGTCGTCCTCGTCAATCCCTCCGCCGCGCAGATCCTCGGCTACCGGGCGAGCGACCTCGGCGGCCGCGAGCTGCACCCGTTGATCCACCACTCGCGCGCGGACGGCTCCCCCTTCCCCTACGACGAGTCCCCCATCGCCGACACCCTCCGCTCCGGGCGCAAGCACCGGGTGCGCGGACAGGTCCTGTGGGCCAAGGACGGGCGCGCGGTGGCCGTCGACCTGACCACCGCGCCCGTGCGCGACGGGGAGCAGCTGGTCGGCGCCGTGATGACCTTCACCGACCGGCGCCCCTACGACGCGCTCGCCGCACGCCACGCCCAGCTGCTCGCCGTCCTGGACGACGCGCTGCGCGGCCCCCTCGGCCAACTCCGCACCGAGCTCGGCACCCTGGCCGACGACCCCGCGGGCCAGCTGTGGCCCGAGGCCAACCAGATCCTGCACCACCTCGCCGCCGGGTACGGGCGGATGACCGCCCTCGTCGACAACGTGCTGGCCTACCAGCAGCTCGACACCGGCACCGCGAAGCTGGAGCGCGCCAAGGCCGGGCTCGACGAGGTCGTCGCGGCGGGCGTCGAGGGCGCCGTCGAGCTGATCGGCCCCGGGCGTGCGCAGTTCGCGGTGCACGCCCCCGCCATCGAGGCCGAGATCGACGCGGAGCAGTTCGCCCGGGCGCTCGCGCACCTGGTCGCGGACGTGGCCGGCGTCGACGCGACCGGCAAGACGGCCGCGGGCGACTCGACGATCGTGGTGGCGGCCGCCCAGCGCGGCGAGGTCGTCCGCATCGAGGTGCGCGGCCCGCACCCCGGCGGCAGCCCGGTGCACCAGCCGATCGTGCGCGGCATCGTGCAACAGCACGGCGGCGTGCTGCAGAAGCACGACCGGGCGTACGTACTGGAGGTGCCCGTCTCGGCGGACGGCACCCCCGTGACCGGGTCCGAGCTGCGGCCGGACCCGAACGCGAGCATCGGCAGCGGGACGACCGTGATGCCGATGCCCGCGCAGCGGGCGCGCGGGACGGCGGAGGAGACGGCCCCCGCCGCGAAGGCCGACGCCGAGCCCGCCGTCCAGCCGACCGGGCGGCGGCGCGGCCCCGCCCGCCCCGAGGAGGAGACCCCGCAGCCGGCCGGCGCACCGACGGGCCGCCGGGCGCGCCGCGAACCGGTGCCGGCGGAGGCGCCGCGCACCGCGTTCGCCCTGCCCCCCGCGGAAGCGGACCGCACGGCGCAGCCGGCGGGCCGGCGCGCCCGACGCGCCGCGGCCCCCGGCCGCCAGGCCCCGGAACCGACCGCGCCCCGCACCGCGTTCGCCCTCCCGCCGGCCGAGGCGGACCGCCCGGCCAAGCCGGCCACCCCGGCACCGCGCAAGCCGGCCGACGACGGGTTCGCCTCCGGCGAGGAGACGCCGGCGCCCCCCGCGCCCGCGCCGGAGAAGCCCGCTGCGGCGCAGCCGGGCCTGCAGGGCGGCGGAACGGCCGCGTTCCTGCACGAGCACCCGGCCGTACCCGTACCGTTCCCGCCCGCGGCGCCCGAGAAGGCCCCGCAGGAGCGAGCGGCCGAACTGCGGGACGGCAAGCCCGAGTTCACGCCTGCGGCACCGGGCGACAACGGGGAGCGCGTGCAGGGGGGCGGCACGGCGGCGTTCCTGGCGGAGCCGTCGGCGACGCCGCGGAACGGCGACCCGGCCTTCCCGCCCGCGGTGGGCGACAGCGGCAGCCACCCGCAGGGCGGCACCGCCGCATTCCTGCAGGAGCCGGCAACGACTGCCGGGCAGCGGAACAGCGCTCCGGCCTTCCCGCCCGCGGCGGGCGACAGCAGCAACCACCCGCGGAACAGCGCTCCGGCCTTCCCGCCCGCGACGGGCGACAGCAGCAACCACCCACAGGGCGGCGGCACCGCCGCATTCCTCCAAGAGCCGACGGCGACCGCCGGGCAGCGGGGCAGCGCCGGTAACCACGCCCAGGGTGGCGGCACCGCCGCATTCGCACCCGGCGCGGCCGCCTTCCCGAACGACCCGGCCCCGGCCCCCGCCCCTCAGAAGCCCGCCGCAGGCGACGGCGCACCGCCGTTCGCGCCCGTGGCGCCGGGCGGTCCCGGCGCGCTCCCGCAGGAGCAGCCCGCCCGGGCAGCCGCGCCGGAGGCGGCAGCGGCAGCGGCCTCGGCCCACACGCGGCCCGAGCAGGCCGTCGCCACGCCGGACGGGCCCGCGCGTCCCGCGGACGCGCCGGACCGGACGCCCCCCGCGCCGGAGCCGGACGCGGCGCCCCGGCCCGCCGACTCCCCCGCGGAGAGCGGCAGTTCCCCGCACCCCACCCCCGGCACCGGGCGCCGCCGGGCCCGGCGCGCCCTCGCCGAGGAGCCGGGCGGCAGCGCCCCGCAGGACGGGCCCCCCGCCCCGCGGCCCATCAGCGTGCGCACCCTCGGCCAGGGCCCCGGCGCCGGGGAGACCCCGGCCGGCGGGACCGCCGTCGGTTCGGGACGGCGCCGCAAGCTCGCGAACCCCGCCGACACCCCGCGCGAGGCCAAGGCGCAGGCCGCCCCGGCACCGGCGGCGCCCGCCCGCCCGCACCCGCTCCCGGAGGCCCGCGCCTTCGCGGTCGGCGCCCCGGACGAGGGTTCCGAGGGCCCCGAACCGCTGGACGGGCCCGACGGTGCCGTCGAGGTCGTCGAGCCGGTGCGGCCGCCGATGGACGACGAGCTGCCGCCGGAGCCGCTGGACAACCCGCGGCGGCTGCTGGTCTGGCCGGCCCCGGACGCGTCCACGGAGTCCGCGCTGACCGAGCGCGGCTACCGCCCGGTGATCGTGCACTCGCGCGAGGAGGTCGACGCCCAGAAGGCGGCCTACCCGGCGGCGCTGTTCATCGACCCGCTGACCGGCCCGATCACCCGCACCGCGCTGCAGTCGCTGCGCGAGGCGGCGGTCGCGGCGGAGGTCCCGGTGCTGGTGACGGCCGGTCTCGGGCAGGCCACGCGGGAGGCCGCGTACGGCGCCGACCCGGCCGTCCTGCTCAAGGCGCTGGCCCCGCGCGACAGCGAGATGCACCCGCCGCGGGTGCTGCTGATCGAGGAGCAGGAGCCGGTCGCGGGCGCGCTCCGGGCCACGCTGGAGCGCCGCGGCATGCACGTGGTGTGCGCGGCGACGGACGCCGAGGCCGTGCAGCTCGCGCGGCAGACGCACCCGAACCTGGTGGTGATGGACCTGATGCAGGTGCGCCGCCGCCGGGCCGGCATCGTCGACTGGCTGCGCGGCAACGGCCTGCTCAGCCACACCCCGCTCGTCGTCTACACGTCCGCGGACATGGACCCCTCGCAACTGCCGCGCCTGGCGTCGGGCGAGACGGTGCTGTTCCTGGCGGAACGCTCGACGAGCGCGGAGGTGCAGGGCCGGATCGTGGACCTGCTGGCGAAGATCGGCACCAACTAGAGGGAGCCGCGCCCCGTCAGGGGCAGCGCTCCGTGAGCCTCCGCGCAGCCGTCCGCAAGGACGATCGCAGTCGCGCCAGGTCCCCCTCGGTGTCCCCGACGACGATCCGCCGCATCTGCGGCTGCACGGTGGCCCAGGAGGCCAGCGCGATCATCAGGAAGAGCAGGTCCTGCGCCGGGACGGCGTCGCTGATGACGCCCTTCTCCTGGGCCTCGGCGAAGGCCGCGACCTTGCGTGCGTAGTGGCCCCGGCGCTCGTCCTCGTGCGGAATGCCGCCGGTGCCGTACTCCAGGCCCTCCCAGAAGACGAGCCGGACCAGCTCGGGGTGGGCGGCGTGGTAGTCGAAGAGGCGGTCGATCCAGCCGTCGGGGTCCTCGGCGTCGACGGGGTTGGCGACGGCGAGCTCCATCAGCCGCTTCTCCAGGACCTGGGAGAAGAGCTCGGCCTTGTTGCCGAAGTAGGCGTAGATCAGCTGCTTGTTGGCCTTGGCCTCGCGCGCGATCCGGTCCACGCGCGCGCCGGCGATGCCGCGCGCGGCGAACTCGGCGGTGGCCGCGGCGAAGATGCGGGCCTTGGTCGCCTCGGGGTCCCTGATTGCTCCCATGCGCCCAGCGTAACCAACTATCCGGTTGACAGGCCGCGCCCCGCTCTGCGAGATTCACAACCAACCAGTTGGTTGCAAGTACCCGGGGGAGCTTCCACCACGCCATGACCACCGCCACGACATCCACCGCACCCGGGGCCGCCGCCGAGGCACCGGCGCCGGCCCCCGCCTTCCTGCTCCCCGTCATCGCGCTGTGCACCGCCGTCACGGCCGCCAACATCTATCTGGCCGCCCCGCTGCTCGGGCTCATCGCCCGCAGCTTCGGCGCCTCGCCCTCCTCCGCCGGCTGGATCGCCTCCGTCGCCCAACTCGGCTACGCCATCGGCCTGCTGGCCTTCGCCCCGCTCGGGGACACGGCCGACCGCCGCCGCCTCGTCGCCGCGCTGTCCGGCCTCGCGGGCGTGGCCCTCGTCGCCGCCGGGCTCGCGCCGGGCCTGCCCGCGCTGGCGGCCGCGGTGCTGGTGGCCTGCGCCGGCACGGTCGTCCCGCAGCTGCTCGTCCCGCTCGTGGCCGAGCGCGCGCCCGCGGACCGGCGCGGCCGGCACGTGGCGGCGGTGGTGGCGGGCCTGTTCACCGGCATCGTCGCGGCCCGGGTGCTGGGCGGCCTGGCCGGCCAGGCCTTCGGCTGGCGCCCGGTGTTCTTCGGCGCCGCGGCACTCACGGTGACGGTCGGCCTGCTGACGGCCCTGCTGCTGCCGCGGGAAACGCGCCCGCGGCGCAGGTCCAATCCGCTGAAGAACATCGCCGGCCTGCCCCGCCTGCTGCGCTCCTCGGCCGACCTCCGGGCGGCCTGCCTGCGTCAGGCCGGCCTGTTCGGCGCGTGGAGCTCCCTGTGGACGACGCTGTCGCTGCTGCTCACGGCACCGCAGCCGTTCCACCTGTCGACGGGCACGGCGGGCCTCTTCGGCCTGTTCGGCCTGACCTCGACCGCCGTCGCCCCGGTCTCGGGCACCCTGATCGACCGCTTCGGCCCGCGCCGGGTGGTGACGGCCGGCTATGTGCTGGCGGCACTGTCCCTCCCGCTGTTCCGGCTGGGCGGGCACCGGATCTGGGCGCTGTGCGCGGCGGCGGTGCTGATCCACGCAGGCCTGATGGCGGGTCAAGTGGCCAACCAGACCCGGGCGTTGGCGGCCACCTCGATGCCGTCGACGGCGAACACGGCGTACGTGGTGTCGGCCTTCGTCGGCGGCGCGAGCGCCTCGGCCCTGGCGGGCCCGGCCTTCGCCACGTGGGGCTGGAACGGGGTGTGCGCGATCGCGGTGGCGGCCGTCGCGGCGGGATGGTTCGGCGGCCGGGGGAACGGCTCGGTCCGGAACTAGTGACTTACCGCCGGATACGGCAGCAGAATCGCCCCTGACGCAGTCGCGCAAAGCCTAAGGGGAGGCTCCGGTGCTGAGCACTATGCAGGATGTACCGCTGACCGTCGCACGCATCCTGGCCCACGGCTCCGGAGTGCACGGCCGGGCCCTGGTCACCACCTGGACCGGCACCGGCGAACCGCACCGCCGCAGCTTCGCGGACGTCGGGGCGCGGGCCGCACGGCTCGCCCACGCCCTGCACGGGCTCGGCGTCCACGAGGGGGAGCCCGTGGCGACCCTGATGTGGAACAACGCCGAGCACCTGGAGGGGTACCTGGCCGTCCCCTCCATGGGCGCGGTCCTGCACACCCTCAACCTCCGGCTGCCTCCCGAGCAGCTCGCCTGGATCATGCGGCACGCCGGCGACCGCGTCGTGCTCGTCAACGGCTCGCTGCTGCCGCTCCTCGCGCCGCTCCTGCCGTATCTGGACGACGTGGAGCACGTGATCGTCTCCGGGCCGGGCGACCTGTCCGCGCTGGCGGACGTGCGCCCGCAGGTGCACGACTACGAGGAGCTGCTCGCGGCACAGCCCGCGGACCCCTACCCGTGGCCCGAGCTCGACGAGCGCCAGGCCGCCGCCCTCTGCTACACCTCCGGCACCACCGGCGAGCCCAAGGGCGTCGCCTACAGCCACCGTTCGGTCTACCTGCACGCGATGGAGGTCAACGCCGCGGCCTCCTTCGGGCTGACCCCGGCGCAGACCTGCCTGCCGGTCGTGCCGATGTTCCACGTCAACGCCTGGGGCCTGCCGCACGCGGCCTTCATGGCGGGCTCCGCGCTGCTGATGCCGGACCGCTTCCTGCAGCCCGCGCCCCTCGCGGACATGATCGAGGCCGAGCGGCCGACCGTCACCGCGGGCGTGCCGACCATCTGGCAGGGCCTGCTGGCCGAGCTGGACGCCCGCCCGCGCGACGTCTCCTCGCTGCACACGGTCGTCAGCGGCGGCTCCGCCTGCCCGCCCTCGCTGATGAAGGACTTCGAGGAGCGGCACGGGCTGCGCATCGTCCAGGCCTGGGGCATGACCGAGACCTCGCCGCTGGGCTCGGTGGCCTACCCGCCGCCCGGCCTGAGCCCGGAGGAGGCCTGGCCCTACCGGGTCACCCAGGGCCTGCTGCCCGCCTCGGTGGAGTTCCGGCTGGCCGGTCCGGACGGGCGGTTCCTGCCGTGGGACGGCACGTCGGCCGGCGAGCTGGAGGTGCGCGGCCCGTGGATCGCGGGCGCGTACTACGGCGGCAAGGACGGCGAGCCCTTCCGGCCCGCGGACAAGTTCAGCGAGGACGGCTGGCTGCGCACGGGCGACATCGGCACGATGTCCCCCGACGGCTACCTGACCCTCACCGACCGGGCCAAGGACGTCATCAAGTCCGGCGGCGAGTGGATCTCCTCGTGCGAGCTGGAGAACCACCTGATGGCCCACCCGGACGTCACGGAGGCGGCCGTCATCGCCGTCCCCGACGAGAAGTGGGGCGAGCGCCCGCTGGCCACGGTCGTCCTGCGCGACGGCGCGACGGCAGGCTGGCCGGAGCTGCACGGCTTCCTGGGCGAACGCGTGGCGCGCTGGCAGCTGCCGGAGCGCTGGGCCCTGGTCCCGTCCGTCCCGAAGACGTCGGTGGGCAAGTTCGACAAGAAGGTCCTGCGCCGCCAGTACGCGGAGGGGGAGCTGAAGGTGACGGTGCTGGGCGCCTCGTAACGCGCCCTGTCAGGGGCGCCCCGCAAGGGGCGCGGGGAACTGCGCGAGCAACCACAGCCGACCCGCACCCGCAGAACGGCCGCATCCAGCGGAGCGCTCAGGCCGCACAAGAAAGCTCAGGGTCCTCCCGCAGCTTGCCCAGCGCACGCGACACCGCGCTCTTCACGGTGCCGACGGACACCCCCATCAGTTCCGCCGTCTGCACCTCGGTGAGGTCCTCGTAATACCTGAGGACGACCATGGCCCGCTGCCGGTCCGGCAGCCGGTGCACGGCGCGCCACATCGCATCACGCAGAGCCACCGGCTCTGCGTGATCGCCGGCGCCCTGCGGCGCCTCCGGCAGCTCCTCGCAGGGGAACTCGTCGACCCTGCGCTTGCGCCACTGCGAGGTGCGCGTGTTGACGAGGGCCCGGCGCACGTAGCCGTCCAGCGCCCGGTGGTCCTCGATCCGGTCCCACGCCAGGTACGTCTTGGTGAGGGCCGTCTGCAGCAGATCCTCGGCATCGCAGGGGTTCGAGGTCAGCGAACGGGCGGTGCGCTGCAGCACCGGGCCGCGTGCCCGGACGTACGAGGAGAACGACGGGTACACGGCCGCGGTGGAGGCGCCGGCACACACGGACGTCGAGGTCACTGTCATGCTTCAACGCTAGGAGCGCACCCGTCCCCGGCGGATCGGCCGGAGGTGCCGAAGCGCGCTCCCCCTCAGGTCGTACGAATCGGCTCCGCCACACCTCCTGGAGGGGGAGCCCGGAGGATCTCCGTCAGTCGATCACTGCGACCGGTGCGTCGACGAGGTTGCGGTCGATGGTCAGCTTGCGGCCGCCGTAGGTCTCGGTCACATTGCCCGCGTACTGGTGGATCCGGCGGTGCGGCGACCAGGACGTGGAGGACAGCGACGGCTCCTTGGCCGTGTTCGGCGAGGTCTTCCAGCGGGCGAACCAGACGGCCTCGGGAAGGTCGTCCATCCCGGCCCGGCGGGCGCGCTCCAGGTGGCGGACGCCCGACTCGGCACTGCTGTAGAAGCCGGGCAGGTAGCCCTTGTCCCTGACGGCGGCGCTCCAGGAGCGGATGAAGGTGAGGGTGGCGTCGGCGCAGTCGTCGTTCTTGTCGTTGTACGCCTCCATGTCGAGGTACAGCGCGCTGCGCTGCGCGATGCCGAGCGCGCTCGCGTCGTGCACCGCGTCCATGCCCTCGTCCCAGCCCTGGTCGTAGGGGTCGTCCCCGATGGGGTAGCCCTTCTTGCTGGCGGCGCGGACGCACGGCGACTGCGAGCCGACGAAGATCGGCAGGACCTTCCAGCCGAGGTCACGGGCGCCGGTGAGCCAGCGGGCGCTGAGGTAGGTCTGGCGCGGGCAGGCCCGTGCGCGGCCGCTGTAGTAGACGCCCACGGCGCGGTACTCGGACGCGGCCCAGGCGCTGAGGGTGGTCAGCGGCGGGGCCTGGCAGGTGTCGAACGCCTGCCCCCGGAAAACGGAGGCGCCGCCCAGGCCCAGGAGTGCCGGGGCGGCGGTGACGGGCGCTGCTGCCTGGGTGACCACCTGGGCCAGCGCCGCCAACAGGGCGACGATGTATCCGATGATCTTCCTTCGTCGGTCCATAAGGGCGAGTCAAGGGGGCCGGACGGGGCCGTCCGGCGGTGACACGCCCTCGGTTCATCCGTCTGCGCCGAGAAGCAGCCCGGACGTGGGAACACCGGTTCCGGCGGTGACGAGCACATGCGCGACGTCCGCAACTTGGTTGGCCGCACTGCCCCGCAACTGCCGCACGGCTTCGGCGATGCCGTTCATGCCGTGCAGGTACG
Organism: Streptoverticillium reticulum; assembly: GCF_047456005.1. Lineage (NCBI taxonomy): Bacteria > Bacillati > Actinomycetota > Actinomycetes > Kitasatosporales > Streptomycetaceae > Streptomyces > Streptoverticillium reticulum. The sequence goes on from NZ_CP179755.1 coordinate 4,145,573, forward strand.
CCTCGCCCAGCTGGCCGCCGTGGGTGTTGAGCGGCAGCCGGCCGGCGGCGACGAACTCGCCTGCCTCGCCCGGCGCGCAGAAGCCGAACTCCTCCAACTGCATGAGGACGTGCGGGGTGAAGTGGTCGTAGAGGATGCCGACGTCGATGTCGGAGGGCCGCAGCCCGCTGTCGCGCCACAGCCGCCGCGCGACGACACCGGCCTCGGGGAGGCGGCCGGGCTCGCCGCGGTAGAAGCCCGTCATCTGTTCCTGGCCCGCGGCCGCGCCCTGGGCCGCCGCGGTGATCACGGCGGGCGGGTGCCGGAGCGTCCGGGCCCGGTCGGTGCTCGTGACGACGAAGGCCTGTCCGCCGTCGGTCTCCTGGCAGCAGTCGAGCAGCCGCAGCGGTTCGGCGATCCATCGGGAGGCGGCGTGATCGGCGAGGGTGATGGGACGGCCGTGGAAGTACGCGGCCGGGTTGCTGGCGGCGTACCGGCGGTCGGTGACGGCGACGTGGCCGAAGACCTCCGGTTCCAGGCCGTGGAGATGGAGGTAGCGGCTCGCCTGCATGGCGACCCAGGAGGCCGGGGTGAGCAGCCCGAACGGCAGGGTCCAGCCCAGGGCCACGCCCTCGGCGGAGGGTTCCCGGTGCCGTACGCCCGCGCCGAAGCGGCGGCCGGAGCGCTCGTTGAAGGCGCGGTAGCAGACGACGGCCCCGGCGACGCCGGCCGCGACGGCGAGGGCGGCCTGCAGGACGGTGGCACAGGCGGCGCCGCCCCCGTAGTGGACGCGGGAGAAGAAGGACAGCTCCCCGATGCCGGCGGCCCGGGCCACGCCGATCTCGGGGCTGGTGTCCATGGTGAAGGTGACCATGCCGTCGACGTCGCCGGGTGCGAGCCCGGCGTCGTCCAGCGCGGCCCGTACGGCCTCGGCGGCCAGGGCGAGCTCGCTGCGGCCGGAGTTCTTGGAGAACGCGGTGGCACCGATGCCCGCGATGGCGGCCCTGCCGCCGAAGGTGCCCTTCACGGCGCGACCCGGGTGCGCGCCGCGGGCAGGGTCAGGGTCACGGTGCCGGTGACGTGCCGGCCGAGGCGGTTGGTGCCGACGACGTCGACGACGACCGTTTCCCCGTCGACGGATCCGACCGTGCCGGTGAGGACGAGTTCGTCCCCCGGGTGGCTGGGGACGCCGAGCCGGATGGCGGCCTTGCGCAGGACGGCGTCCGGGCCGAAGTGGTCGGTGAGGTAACGGCCCACGAGGCCCTGGGTGGTGAGGATGTTCATGAAGATGTCGGGGGCGCCCTTGGCCCGTGCGGCCTCGGGGTCGTGGTGCACGTCCTGGTAGTCGCGGGAGGCGAGGGCGCCCGCGATGACGAGCGTGCGGGTGACGGGGATGGTGAGCGGGGGAAGGGTGTCCCCCTTCTCCGGCGTCATGCGCTCTCCTCCCGGGGCCGGAACACCGGCAACTCCCTTTCCGCATCCACCCTCAGGAACTCCAGCTCGACAGGCATACCGATGTGCACCCCGCCCGGCTCCACCCCGGTGATGTTGCTGATCATCCGTACTCCTTCGGCGAGTTCGACCAACGCGACGGCGTAGGGCGGGTCGAATCCGGGGGCGGGCGGATGGTGCACGATCACGTACGCATGCACCGTGCCGGCCCCGGAGGCCGCCATGGCCGTCCACCGCGGGGACCCGCAGTGCGCACACCCGGGCACCCAGGGGAAGCGTAATTCCGTGCAGTCGTCGCACTGTTGGATCAGCAGGACGTGGGCGGCGACGCCCTCCCAGAATCCGGCGTTGTCGCGGTTGACGACCGGGCGCGGCCGTTCGGCCGGGGCCGACGTGCGCGGCGCGGGCGCGTACTTGAGGATGCGGAAGCGCTGGATGCCGACGAGCTCGCCGTTGGCGCGGATCTCCGTGCGCCGGGTGAGGAAGTGGCCGGCGCCGAGCCGGGTCGTCTTGCACGGCGAGACCGACTCGATCACGGAGTCGAAGGTGATCTCGTCGCCCGGGCGCAGGGGCCGCAGGTACTCCTGTTCGCAGTCGGTCGCGACGACGGCGGTGAAGCCCGCGCCGTCGAGGAGGGCGAACACCTCGTCGAGAGCCGGGGATCTGCTGGAGGGACCGCCCAGGCCAGGCATGGTCCAGACCTGGAGCATGGCGGCCGGGGCGACGGCGCCCTCGCCCCGGTAGGCGGCGCCGGTGTCGCCCAGGGCCTCGCACCAGTGCCTGATCATAGGGCGGTTGACGGGGTCCGGGCCGCGGGCCGCGACGGCGGCGGGGCGCCCTTCGTAGAGCCTGAGGAGCCGGTGGAGGTCGCTCACGATTTCTGACTGTCCGTCAGATCTCCGGGGGCTGTCAAGGTCCCCGCACCAACGCCGCGCGGCGGCACCGAGGTGCCGCCGCGCGGTTCGTACAGACCCTGTCCACTCTCACCACATCACCCGGTGCTTGGCTCCCGGGGGCCGGTGGTCACACCGGGCTCACCACAGGTTGGTGAAGCGGACGGTGACGTTGTCCTGGCGGATCGCCGTATGGCCGGACCTGTTGACGCTGGCCGTATTGGCCTGGTTACTGGCTCCGGTGCCGGTGGACTGCTGCTGCGTGGTGTCCGAGTTGCCGTGGTTGTTGTGACCCACGCCGCTCCCGACGAGGCCGGCCGCGGCCGCATTCGATCCCCGGTTGGCCAGCTGACCGCCGTCGTCGGCAGCCTGGGCCATGCCCGAGAAGAGCAGAACAGCCATGGGCAGGGCCGCGACAGCGGCGAGAACACGGGCGGCAGTGCGGGTGCTTGCCATCTCAATTCCTCCAGTACGGAACTTCGAACTACCGGTCGTTGCCAGGTGGGTTGGCCGACCGCCCCGGCGCTGTTTCGACGTCGCGAGACCAGAATTGCCCACCGAATCTCCACCGAACCCACCTCCACTCCCCATTCCCTCGCAAGCATGACCGGCTGCGGATAAACCTCCACCGCTGTCCCACGGCCTGCGCCGGCCCCCGCCGGACACCCCCGGAATCCGTACGTCCCACGGAAGAAATCGTTTCGGCACGGCCCCCGCGCGCGCTTCGAAAGACCCCGGACGGCCGAGCCCCGGTCCGCGGAAGAGCGCATGCCGCGGCGTCCACTCCCCGCCCCCGGCGACCGCACCGCGATATCCGGATTGTCCGACGCCCGGCACCGCCCGGGGCCGCATATCGGCCGCCACCGACCGCATTTCGGATGTTCCGGGCCGCCCGGCAGGTACCCGCGCGCTCCTCGCCGCCCGAAACGGGGGATGTGCGGCATGACGGCCCGGTCCACCGCCACCACGGCGCGATCGGGCCGTCCGCGGCCCCGGTGAGCACACCCGAGTACCCCCGAGTGCCCCCGTGGACAGGCACGTTCACCTGCAGGCACGCCCGGACCGCGACTCCCGCTGCACGCCCGTCGCCCGAGGAACCGGAAGGTGCCCGATGAACCTCATACTCCAGGCCCTGCCCGTCGCCGCTCCGACCGTCGGCTGGGTCACCCACGCCTGTTTCCTGGCCCGCAGGCTCCGTTCCGCCCGCCGGGACCCGCTGACGGGCCTGATGGGCCGCACCGAGTTCACCGGCCGCGCCCTGCGCGCCCTCCGGCACCCGCACGCGGCCGTACTGCTGCTGGACCTCAACGGCTTCAAGCAGATCAACGACACGCACGGCCACGCCGTGGGCGACCAGGTGATCGCCGCCGTCGGCCGGCGCCTCGACGCCTGGTGCGCGGAGCACGGCGGCTTCGCCGCACGGCTGGGCGGCGACGAGTTCGCCGCCCTCGTCCGCCTCGCCCCCGAGGCGGACCTGGACGCGGAACTGACCCACGGCCTCTCGGCCCGCCTGTCGGCCCCGCTCGACACCGGCCGCGCCACCCTCACCCCGCGCGCCTCGATCGGCGTGTGCCGCAAGGCGTTCCGCCCCGGCGCCGGCCTGCCGGACCTGCTGCGCGGCGCGGACGAGGCCATGTACGCGGCGAAGCGGCGCGGCGAACACTGGCGCCCGGGAACGCATTTGACGCTGGCGTCATGATTCCGGGGCGCCCCGTCCCCGCGCCCCGTCAGGGGCGCGGGGCTGTTACTCCCCCAGCTACCGCTGGGAGGTACCCCCAGCGGCTCCGCCGCGTGGGCGCGACCAGCCACAACCGGCCCGCAGCCGAAGAACAACGCGTCAGGGAAACCCGTACTCCAGCTCCTGAAGATGCCCGGCCTTGGCCATCACACTGACCTCGATCGGCCGGTCCCCGTCTCCGTAGATCACGCGGAACGTCCGCAGCACCGGCAGATCGCCCGGCATCTCCAGCGCCCTGTACTGCTCCTGCGTGGGCACGCGCGCGGACACCTGGTCCACGCAGCGGCGCGGCGGGTGGCCCAGCTCCGCCAGGAGCGCCGGGGCGCCTTCCCCTATGGTGCGGTGCTCCATCATCGGGGTGCCGCGCGCGATGTCGAGCGGGTAGTAAGACTTGACCAGTTCGACGGGTTCGTCGTCGAAGAGCACGATCCGGGAGCGCAGCAGGGCCGTCCCGTTCCTCATCAGGTTCATCGCCGCAGCGACGTCCGCCGGCGGCCGGACCTCGGCGACGTCCAGCAGCCTGCTCCCGTCGCGGCGCGGGCGCCAGGCAGGCCGCAGGGTGCGCTGCCGGTGCGGGCGGACGGTGACGGACGCGCCGGGGCGCCCCACGACGAGGCCTTCGGCCTTCAGCACCTGGAGTGCCTTCTGCACCGTCGCGTTGGAGGCCACGAAGCGGCTCTTGAGCTGCCGGGTCGACGGCACTCTGTCGCCCGGCGCGATGTCGCCGGACATGATCTCGTCCCGCAGGTCCGCCGCGATGCGCTCGTGGAGCGAGCGCCGGTCGCACGCGTTGTCCTCCGCCTTGGGCACAGCCGTCCGATCCTCCGCTACGGGCCTCATCGGCTTACACAGTAGGCACGTTGGCGGAGTGCGACCAGAGCTCACCCCTGACCTTGCCGCCTTTCGCGAACGGCAGTACCGTCGCCGCAACGCCACGGAGACATCACACTCTGTCGTTGCACAAGGGGAGTTCACCGATGCCCGACCGTCGCAGGATCACCACCGTCACCGTGACCGGGGACGGCGTGCTCGTAGGGGACGTCATCACCGTCGGCGGCATCCCGCACGTCGTCCGGGACGTGCGGGGCGTCCAGCCGGCCCGCAAGCGCGTCGAGTTCGAGGACGGCAACGCGTACGTCCTGGGCCGGCACCACCCCATCGAGGTGGCCCGGCGGATCACCACATGAGGGCGTCGCCGGGCGTGGCCTGCCAGAAGGAGACGGCCGCCGAGTCGTCGACGGAGGTGCCCTCGGGCAGGGCGAGCCGGGCCGGGGTGCCGGTCGTGCCGGCGGCGGACGCGTCCGCGAAGTGCACCGTCAGGACGCGGGCGGGACGGATGCCCGCTGCCGCACTGCCGTCGGCACCCGAGGTGCGGACGGTTGCGTACGCGGACTGCCCCGGGGCCAGGGTGACCACGGCGTGCGGCCGGCTGCCGGGCATGACCCGGGTGACCGCCTGGTCCTGGTTGAAGCGCAGGCGGGGGTAACCGTAGGCGGCGCAGCGGCCGGAGCCGGTGTTGATGAGGATGAGGAGCAGGTGGTTCACGGACCGGGGGACCACAGCGACCATCACCTTGCCGCGGGCGGCCGAGCAGGCGGGGAGCCGGCCGGCGGTCCGGGCCACTGCGTCGGAGGCGGCGCCGGGCGGGGACGCGCGTATCTGCGCCTCGGTGGCCGGCGCGGGGGCGAGCCTCGTTCCGCTTCCCTGCTCCCCGCAGGCGGCCACGGCGAGAGCGGCGGTCACGGCGAGGCCGGCGGAAGCGGCGAGCAGGGCGGTCCTGGGCATGGGTGTCTCCCCCGAAGGCACGGACGTGGGCACGGGCGTGGGCGTGGGCATGGGCTGGGACGAGGGCGGCGGATTACGGTCGCTCGGAGGTCCGTCCCCGCTCGTCGTCACAGCCTCAGCCGCCCGCCGCCGCGGCCGCAACGGACCTCGGGACGTGCGGGACAACGGAACGGTCCTACGCACTCTGACCTGCGAAAATGCCATTCCCCTGGGACACCGCCCCGGGACGGGGGACCCGCTTCCGGGCACGTGACGACCTCCGGGTGATCTCCGCCACAGGAGAGCCGAAGACCGCTAAGAGGTCGTTTTTGCGCCATCCGTTCCGTCGTCAACTGCCGTACTGTCCCCTCGCACTTCACCAGTCCACAAGCAACGGGGGAATTACACGGTGAACGGTATCGACATCAAGACCGTCCAAAAGCTGAGCGGTCTCGTGGCTCTCGGGGCGCTCGCCCTGACCGGCTGCGGCCCCGAGGACAAGCCGGCGTCCTCTGCGCCCTCTTCTTCCTCTTCGTCCCCGGCCGCCGCCGCGAGCGCGGCCACCGGCGGCGGTTCGACGGGCGGTTCGAGCTCGTCCGGCAGCACGGGCGGCACCGGCGGCGGGAGCACGGGCGAGGTGAAGCCCGGCCAGACCTTCAAGATCGGCGACGTGGCCCACATCCCGTTCTCCTACGGCCACTCGAGCGGCAAGATCGCCCTGAGCGTCACGGCGATCGAGCAGGGCGACCCGAACGACCTGTCCTCGCTGAACCTCGGCGACCAGGTGAAGGGGAAGGTCCCCTACTACATCCGCTACTCGGTCACCAACGACGGCACCACGGACCTGTCCTTCGCCGCCGTGAACCACATGAAGGGCCACCTGCCCGACGGCTCCGAGGCCCAGGACCTCATGGTCATCGGCGACTTCGCCAAGTGCCACGGCGGCGACCTGCCGAGCGGCTTCACCGCGGGCAAGTCCACCCAGGGCTGCGCGGTGGCGCTCGCGCCGTCCGCCTCGGTGAAGGTCGCGTCGGCCGAGTACTGGGGGGACCCGTTCTCCCTGGGCAAGGGCGTCAACTGGAAGTGACGTAGGGGGAGATCCCCACATCACGAGGGCGCCCCGGTCCGGGGGCGCCCTCATCCGTTCCCGAGCCCCGTAGGGGCGCGGGGAACTGCGCGACCAGCCACGACGAACCCGCAGCCGACGCTCAGCAGCCCGCTTGCCGCCGCACCAACTCGGCGAAGCCCTCCACGAGGTCGGCCTTGAGGTCGTCGAGGTGCTCGAAGCCGACGTGGACGCGCAGGAGGGGGCCGCGGTCCCGCCAGGTGCCGGGAAGCCGGTGGGTGAGCGGATCGGCGGGGACGAGCAGGCTCTCGTACCCGCCCCAGCTGTGGCCGAGGCCGAAGAGCCGCAGCCGGTCGATCATGGCGTCGACGGCGGCCCTGCCGAAGTGCGGGCGCAGGACGAAGCCGAACAGGCCCGACGCGCCGTCGAAGTCGCGCTGCCAGATCCGGTGGCCCGGGTGCTCGGGCAGGGCGGGGTGGACGACCTCGGCGACCTCCTCGCGCTGCTGCAGCCAGTGGGCCAGGTCCAGGGCCTGCTGCTGGTGCCGGCCGAGCCGCACGCCGAGGGTGCGCAGGCCGCGCAGGCCCAGGTAGAGGTCGTCGGCGCCGGCGCACTGGCCGAGCCGCATGGCCGCCCCGCGGACGGCCGGGAAGGCATCTTCGGAGCAGACGATGGCGCCCAGGATGCTGTCGGCGTGGCCGGTCAGGTACTTGGTGGCGGAGTGGAGGACGACGTCGGCGCCGAGTTCGAGGGGGCGCAGGAAGGCCGGGGTGGCCCAGGTGTTGTCGATGACGGTGGTGATCCCGCGCGGGCGGCAGGCGGCGGTGACGGCCGGGACGTCCTGGACCTCGAAGGTGGTGGAACCCGGGGATTCGAGGTAGACGACCCGGGTCTCCGGGCGGAGCAGTCCCTCGATGCCGGCGCCGACGGCGGGGTCGTAGTACTCGACACGGACGCCGAACGCGGCGAGCGAGTCGCAGAACCGCCGGGTCGGCATGTAGACGGAGTCGCTGACGAGCAGGTGGTCGCCGGCGCGGACGAAGGAGAGGACCGCGGTGGTGGCCGCGGCCAGTCCGGAGCAGGTGGCCACGGCGGCGTGGCCGCCCTCCAGTTCGGCGAGGGCGGTCTCGAAGGCCCTGCCGGTCGGGGTGCCGAAGCGCCCGTAGACCGGCGGGGTGCGCTTGAGCGGGTCGGCCTGGGACGCCGCCATCTCGGCGGTGTCCCGGTAGAGGACGGTGGAGGTCCGGTGGATCGGCGGGTTGACGTAGCCGTGGCGGCGGTGCGGCTCGGAGCCGGCCTGGACGTAGCGGGTGTCGCGCGTGGTCACGCCGCGGGCTCCTTCTCGAGTCCGGCGGCGCTCTCGGTGCCGGTCCGGTCCGTGCGGCCGGCGGACGGGCCGCCGAGGACGAGGCCGAGGACGGCGACGACAGCGCACTGGGCGGCGACGGCCAGCCAGTACCGGCCGGGGTGCCCGCCGTGCTGGAAGTGGCCGAACAGGAAGCCTCCGGCCGCACCGGCGAACAGCCCTCCGACGCCCGTGGTGAGCCGCTGGACGCCGAAGGCGAAGGCGGGCCGGTCGGGGATCCGGCCGACCACCTCCAGGTCGCCGCGGAGGAAGACGAACGCCTCGCCGACGGTGAACACCGCGGTGCCGAGCAGCAGGGCGGGGGTGCCGCCGAGGAACATCACCGCCGTGCCGGCCGCCATCAGCAGGAATGATCCGGCCAGCAGCCCCCGGTAGCCGGCCCGGGCGATCCGCCCGGCCAGCAGGGGCTGGAGGATGGCCATCATGGCGCAGTTGAGCAGCATCACCCAGCCGACCAGACCGAGGTGCGACTCGGCGGCCGCGTACAGGCCGATGAAGCTCTGGAAGGAGAAGTAGAGGTAGAAGGCGGCGACGTTGAAGAGCACCGGCCGCCGGGCCTCGCGCAGGGCACCGCGCAAGGTGCCGCCCGAATCCGCCTGTCCGGCCGGGGCGTCGGGCCGCGCGGCGACCGGCTGCATGGCGACCTGGTGGGCGACGGCGAACAGGGCGAACAGACCGGCCAGGACGAACAGCAGGACGGCCGGGTCCCGGCCGATCAGCAGCACCGCGAGGAACGGGCCGAGGCCCATGCCGACGTTGAGGGCGGCGGCGCTGATCGCCAGGAAGAGCGGCCGCAGGTCATCGGCGACGGAGCGCACGATGTACGCCTTGTTGGCCGGCAGGTACAGCGCGGGCCCGGCAGCCACCAGGACGACCGCCGGCAGCACGAGGGCGTGCACATGGACGGCGAGCGCGAGCAGGACGAGGCCGAGCGCCCGCAGCAGCAGGGCGCCGGTCATCGTCGGTTTGAGGCCCAGCCGGTCGGCGACCGGGCCCCCGACGATGCTGCCGCCGAACTGGATGAACGTGGCGACCGCGACCAGCAGGCCGGCCGTCCCGGTGTCCAGCCCGACGCCCTTGACCAGCAGCACCCCGATGAACGGGGTGATCATGTAGCTGCCGAGGCCGACCACGGTGGACAGGACGACCAGGGCCTTGAGGCCGGCCGGCAGCGCGGCGCAGGTCCGCCACCGGGCGGCTGCGGAGCTCGGCACCGGGGCTACTCCTTCCCCGGCTCGGCGCCCGTCACGACCGGCGGGCCGGAGGGCAGGCCCCACTCGCTCCAGGAGCCGTCGTACACCGCGAGGTCGCGGTAGCCGGCCAGTTCGGCGCCGAGGGCGAGCACGCAGGCGGTGACGCCGGAGCCGCAGCTGAACACCAGCCGCTCGTGGTCGCCGGCCACCGGGGCGAAGGCGGAGCGGAGTTCCCCGGCGGGCAGCATCCGGCCGCCGTCCTGCAGTTCGGTGAACGGCAGGTTGGCGGCGCCGGGCATGTGGCCGCCGCGCAGGCCGGGCCGGGGCTCGGCCTCGGTGCCGGCGTACCGGCCGCGGGAGCGGGCGTCGAGGACGGCCGCGCTCCCGTCCGCCAGGGTCTGCTGCACGGTGCCGATGTCGACGAGCAGCCCGGTGCGGGGCCGTGCGGTGAAGTCGCCCACGGCGGGCGGCTCCTGGTCGAACGGGCGGCACGGGTGCCCGGCGGCCGTCCAGGCGGGCAGTCCGCCGTCGAGGACGGCGGCCCGGTCGAAGCCCATCGCGCGCAGCATCCACCAGGCCCGGGCGCTGGAGTAGATGCCGGCCGCGTCGTACACGACCACGGTGGAACGGTCGTTGACGCCCAGGGCCCGTATCCCGCGGACGAACTGCTCGGTGCCGGGCATGGTGTGCGGGCGGGGGTCGTCGTGGTCGGACATCGCCCCGTCGATGTCGAACACCCGGGCGCCGGCGATCGGCGTCCCGGTGCCGCGGGCGGCGCCGACGCTCGCGTCGAGCACCACCAGGTCGGGGTGGCCGAGGCGGTCGGCCAGCCAGTCGACGGTGACCAGCGGACCGGGCAGGGACAGGGGAGGGACCGGGGTCGGGGTCAGGGAACTCATCGCGCACCTTCCTCGCTTCCGAGCGGCCGCCACTTGGCCGTCTCGGCGAACCAGGTGTGGACGCGTGCCATGTTGGCCACGACATCCTCCTCCGAGCTCCCGGCGACCGCATAACCGGCCAGGAACAAACCGGACTTGACGCCGCCGTGGAAGGTCTGGCCACTGGCGCCGTGCAGCACCCGCTCGTGGACGCAGTCCGGCTCGCCCTCGGCCGGCAGGTACTCCAGGACTCCGTTGAGCGGCGGGATGCACATGCCCGCGAAGGGCCGGAGCACGGGATCCGCGGGCGTCACGGCCAGTCCGCACTCGGCGTACAGCCACTCGCGGTCGACGTCGATGCCCCGGGCGTGGATCAGCGTGGTGGCGATCATGCCGCCGCCGGTGCGGCTGGCGATCTCGCAGAACACCAGCCGGTCGTCCGGAGTGACCCACAACTCGCAGTGGAACGCGGTGTTCTCCGGCGTCGGCAGCCGGTCGAGCACCGCGCGGGTCGCCTCGACCAGCCGGCCGTACACCGGATTGCCGGGCTCCAGCGCGAGGCTGGCCACCCAGTCGTTGCTGCGGAACGACAGGCAGTCGTTGACGTACCGGAAGGGCTGGACGAAGACCACCTCGCCGCCGGCCACCAGGCCGTCGATGTGGAACATCTGGCCCTCGACGAAGGTCTCGACCATGCTGGTGCCGCGCCAGGGGCTGGCCAGGTAGGCGTCCAGTTCCGCCTCGTCGCGGATCACCGCGGCGCCCAGCGAGCCCGACTCGGAGACCGGCTTGACCACCACCGGGTAGCCGTGCTCCTCGACGAACTCCAGGACGGTGTAGGCGGATTCGACCTGCCGGTAGTCCGGCAGGCCGACGGGGCCGCCGGCCAGGTGGTCCTTCAGGTGGTCCTTCATCACGACCTTGTCGCGGAAAGCGAGGGCGCTCGCCGTCCGCTGGCCGGGCAGGTCCAGCAGGTCGCGCAGCCGGGCCGCCCGCAGCACGTCCGCCTCGGCCCGGGCGAACACGGCCTCCACGCCGAGCTCGCGGGCCAGCCGCAGCGCCGTCTTGTCGACCAGCTGGTTGGTGTCGTAGTCCGCGAAGGCGTACACGTGCCGCAGGTGGCGGCGGTACTCCTCGGCGTACCCGTCGGTGGTGAGCACGACCGGCTCGATGCCGGTGCCCTCCAGCCAGCGGTCGTACGGCGTCTTCGAGTAGGGGGTCTTGGCGAAGACCAGAATGCGGCGCACGGGCGGCCCTTTCTCGGCTTGTCGGCTTCCCGGCTTCTCAGCCGGCGGTCTCGACGATCGGCAGACGACGGCGCTCGGGCACCCGGGACACGAGCTGCTGCTCCTCGGCGAGCTCGCGGGCGAAGCACCCGTCCTTGTAGTGGCCGGAGAGCCGCTTGGCGGTGAAGGCCTCGATCTCCTCGTGGTCGAACTCGACCCGGTAACCGGCCTCTTCGCCCCCCGCGGTGGTGCGGACCAGGATGCCGAGGTGCGGCTCGAAGGTGTTGACGCAGCCGACGATGTCGCCGATCTTCTCGCGGCGCTCGTCGTCCGCCTCGGAGAGCAGCTCCTCCGGAGTCGGGATGGCGGCGAACAGCTGACGGCCGGCCCGGCACCAGCCGACGTGGCCGGGGAAGCCCATGACCTTGATGCCGAAGGTGCCGAAGTCCTCGCTGACACCGAGCTGGAAGCTCATGTCGACGGTCTCGTGGAGCTCCTTGAGGTCGAGGTAGGCCTGCGCGATCTCCTCGTGGCTCATCTGGAGTTCCGCGTGCTTGCCGCCGTGCGCGGCGTAGTTGTTGAAGCGGACGGTGTCGACGCCCAGCTTGTTGAAGTAGTGGACGTAGCGCTCCAGCGACTCGCGGCCGTGGTTGTGCCGCCCGACGGTGACGCCGATGTTCACGCGGAAGGCGTCGTCGCTCTCGCCCGAGCGGGCGCGCCACTGCTCGTTGTACGTCCCGATGCGGCGCAGCACCTCCTCGGTGAGGGCACCGGTGAACACGCCCTTGATCGGGTAGCTGCCGTCGTCGATGACGGCGAGGTTCTCGTCGATCACACCGTGGTAGGTGATCGAGATGGTCCCGTAGCCGCTCTCGCGGGCCAGGTCGAGCAGCTCGGCCCAGTTGTCGGCGAGCAGCGGCCGTCCACTGGTCCAGGCGTCGCCCTTGGCCATGGTCTCGGTCGGCGTGTGGTCCGCGTCCTGCCGGAACTCACGGTTGTTGGCGGGACCGTAGATGCGCATGAACTCGCCGTCGTACGCGAAGCTGTCGACGTACCGCGGGTAGACGTGGAAGCCCTGCGACTCCAGGCCGGCCTTGATCAGCGGGCCTTCCTCCATCGCGAACGACCTGTCGTACACCTTCTCGTAGTTGACGAACCAGCAGTGCGTGCACTTCTGGCCGCAGGTGTTCTTCCCGACCTTGGTGTCGAGGTCGAGGTAGATGTGGATGTCCTCCGGCTTGATGTCCGCGAACGGGACGGAGAACGGCTGGTCGCCGTGGAAGTCGTAGGCGATGGGCGCGTTCTGGACAGGCATGTATCCCCCCGATGGGTCGTGAATGGCAGAACGGAGGAGCGCCGCGGCGTACGGCGCCTCGGACAGGGCGTGGTGCCGCTGTGCGGAAGACCCGGTGACGACGTCCGGCAGGGCGGCGAGCCCGGCTAGAACCGCCTCACACCACGGGTCGGAGTGCCTTCGACTCCGCCGACGACAAGACTCACGACGCCCCCCGACTCGCTCGACATGCGCCCCCACCGTGGACGACCGTGAATGATCAAACGGTCGCTCGGCGTGGCAACGGAACGATCCAACAGCGGCCGTTCTTCGTCAATCCCCGCCGGAGCCGATAGATACCCAAAGAAAACCTTTGAGTTCGGTGCAGGGCGAAACGATTTGGCCCGTGTCAACGGCCCTTAGGTACCGGGACGTTAAAAACGCGAAGAGGATGCCCCTGTGTCAGAGGCACCCCCTTCGGGCGGCTTCTTCGCCGGCGCCGCAACATGAGAATCAGGCGCGACGCCCGCAGGGCCTGAACAGGTGACCCGACGTGAGAAACAGTCAGAGTTCCGTTAAAACAACCGAACTTACGCCCGTTTGGATGAATTTCCGACGCATGCCCTACCGCTCTATGCGAAACGGCGTTCTGCTGGCGCTATCCGGACAGGCAGATTCTCGGTGAGGGGGAAGTGGCCGTGAACTCAACAAAGGTGCTGCGCCGGTTCGGCAAAGCCGCTGTGACAGCCACCTCGGCGCTCGCGCTGCTGGGGGCACTGCCCGGCAGTGCGCTGGCGGCGAGTGGGACGTACACGTACGTGACGCCGACAGGTCAGACCGTCCAGGGCCAGGACCCGTCCAGCGATACGTGCATCCCGCTTACGGGCGGTGCGGTCAAGTTCTCCAACGACACCACCGACACGGCGTTCCTGTACGCAAGCGCTTCGTGCAGCGGACAGTGGGGTGAACTCGTCGGCACCGGCGCCACATGGGACGCACCCTCGGGTGCTCAGGCGCTCGCCGTGCGTTTCGGCTCAGCACCGGGGTGAGCAATAGCCCTTCGGGGCTGATCAACACCGGGATGCCGGTGATCCAAGCCGAGACAAGCCCCACGCGAAAGGGGTGCCCCCGAACCGGGGACACCCCTTCTGGTCAGCGCCTACGCTGACTTGGGCGGAGGCTGTGGGATTTGAACCCACGGTGACATCGCTGCCACGACGGTTTTCAAGACCGTTCCCTTAGGCCGCTCGGGCAAGCCTCCCCGCACCGCCTCGCGGCAGCGCGGGGACAGCCTACCGGGTGACGGCAGGCGGAAGGTCAGCTGTCGCCCTTGCGTTCGCCCAGCGTGATCTCGGTCGTGGCCTGCTTGCCGTCGCGGGTGTAGGTCACGGTGACCTTGTCGCCGGGCTGGTGCGTCCAGATCTCGCTGATCAGGGTCGGACCGCTGTCGATCTTCGAGTCGTCGAGCTTGGTGATCACGTCGCCCGGCTTGAGGCCGGCCTTGTCCGCCGGACCGCCGGGCGAAACGGCCGGGCTGCCGTTGGCGCCGTTGGCGGCGATCTTGGCTCCGCCGCCGGAGTCCTTCATGTTCACCGTGGCCGAGATGACCGGGTAGATCGGCGTGCGGTCCCGGATCAGCTGCTCGGCGACGTTCTTCGCCTGGTTGATCGGGATCGCGAAGCCGAGGCCGATGCTGCCGGACTGGCCCTGGCCGCCGCCGAATCCGCCGCCGTTGCCCGCGGACTGGATCGCCGAGTTGATGCCGATGACGGCGCCCTGGGCGTTGAGCAGCGGGCCGCCGGAGTTGCCCGGGTTGATCGACGCGTCCGTCTGCAGCGCGCTCATGTACGAGGCCTGGCCGCTGCCGCCGCCGTCGCTGGAGGCCACCGGCCGCTTCTTGGCGCTCACGATGCCCGTGGTGACCGTGCCGGACAGCCCGAAGGGCGCACCGATGGCGACCGTCGCGTCGCCCACCGCCGCCTTGTCGGAGTCACCGAGCGGGAGCGGGTTGAGCTTGGCGCCGGAAGGGTTCTTCAGCTTGATGACGGCGACGTCGTAGCCCTGGGCCCGGCCGACCACCTCGGCGTCGTAGCTCTTGCCGTCCGAGAACGTCGCCTGCAGCTTGCCGCCGTCCGCGGCCGCGGCCACAACGTGGTTGTTGGTGAGGATGTGGCCCTGCTTGTCGTAGACGAAGCCGGTGCCCGTGCCGCCGTCGCCGTTGTTGCTCTGCGCCTCGATGGTGACGACGCTCGGCAGCGCCTTGGTCGCGATGTCCGCGACCGAACCGGGCGAACGGCTCTCCACCTTCGGGTCGCCCGCGGCGGAGACGGTCGTCGAACCGTTGCCGTCGGTGCGGTTCGCGGCCCAGTAGCCGACGCCGCCGCCGACACCGCCCGCGATGAGGGCCGCGGCCAGCACGGCCGCCACGAGCCCGCCGCCCCGCTTGCGCTGCGGCGCGGGCGCACCCCACGGATCGGTGGCACCGTACGGACCCTGCGGCCCGTCGGGCCCGCCGTACCAGGCGCCGGTGGCGGACTGCTGCGGCGCGGCGCCCGCCGGGCCACCGGGTGCGGCAGCGGCGAACTGCGCGGCGTACGGGTCCGCCTGCGGCGCGCCGTACGGAGCCCCGGCCGGGGCCTCGGCCTTGGACATCTGCACACCGGCGCCCTGGGCTTGCTGGCCTACGGGCGCACCCGCGGCAACTGCCGCTGCATCCGCGGGAACCGGCGGCATCTGCGTCGTGGCGCCGTGGGCCTCGGGCGCACCGCCGGAAGCAGCAGCCGCCTGGGCGGCACCGCCGTGGGCACCCGGCGCTCCCGCCGGGCCCGCTGCCGCATCCGCGGGAACGGACGGCATCTGCGCCGTCGCACCGTGGGCGTCGGCCGCACCCGCAGGGGCAGCCGTCCCGCCCGCCGGGACCGGCGGCATCTGCGCCGTGGCGTCGTGAGCACCGGCCGCCCCCTCCGGGGAAGCCGCCGGCAGCTGCGCCGTGGCGGGCTCCGCCGGGTGCCGGTCGCCCGTCGGCGCGGCAGCGCCGACGGCGGGCGGCTCCGCCGGGGCCGGCGGAACAAGACCCGCACCCGTGTCCGGGGTCGGAGACCCCGCCCCCGGCTCGGCCGCGGACGGAACGGCGGCGCCCTCGTTCTCGGTGCTCACAGTTGTCTCCTCATCAGGTGCATGGTGCAGTCCGATGCATTTCGGTACACATCGGTCTTTTCGCGACCCAGGCCACGCTCGCAACATGTCTGCCGCAAGCTTTTCCCATTGCACGTCAGACCGCCGTAAACGGAGGCTGTGTCCCCACTGGCCTCACAGCCCCCGCCGGAGCCGCCCGGATCCGGGCGATTACCGAACAAAGGGCCCGCATGCGCGATTGTGCCAGGCGATGGCACCATAACGCGGTGACCTATGCGCACCCGGCCCGGGACATCCGTCCCGAGCGCCATCCGCTTGCCGTCGTAGCCCACCGGGGAGCCTCCGAGGACGCCCCGGAACACACGCTGGCCGCGTACCGCAAAGCACTGGAGGACGGCGCCGACGGGCTGGAGTGCGACGTCCGGCTGACCGCCGACGGGCACCTGGTCTGCGTGCACGACCGCCGGGTGAACCGCACGTCCAACGGCCGCGGTGCCGTCTCCGCCCTGGAGCTGGCCGACCTCGCGGCGCTCGACTTCGGCTCGTGGAAGGGCAAGGCCGCCGACGCCGAGGCGCCGGACATCGACCCGGCCGCCCCCGATCACGAGCGCACCTCCGTCCTCACCCTGGAGCGCCTCCTCGAACTCGTCGCCGACTCGGGGCGGCGGGTCGAACTGGCCGTCGAGACCAAGCACCCGACCCGCTGGGCGGGCCAGGTGGAGGAGAAGCTGCTCGGCCTGCTCGACCGCTTCGGCCTGGCCGCACCGCCCGCGGGCGAGGCCTCCCGGGTGCGCGTGATGAGCTTCTCCGCCCGCTCCCTGCAAAGGGTGCACGCGGCCGCGCCCGCCATCCCGACCGTCTATCTCATGCAGTTCATCTCCCCGCGCTACCGCGACGGGCGGCTGCCCGCAGGCGTGCACATCGCCGGGCCGAGCATCCGGATCGTCCGCAACCACCCGGAGTTCGTGGCCCGGCTGCAGCGCGCCGGCAACCAGGTGCACGTCTGGACCGTGAACGAGGCGGAGGACGTCGAACTGTGCGCCCGCCTCGGCGTGGACGCGGTCATCACCAACCGGCCCAAGGCAGTGCTTACCCAGCTGGGCCGCCGCTAGACGCGGGGCGCCCGTCGCGCGGGGGTGCGCCCCGGCGCCACCGTACGGCCATTACAGGGAGTGCACCGGCGCGTTCGCTCCGCAGTCGACCCGCGCGAGTGCCCCTGCCCGTGCGCGATGGCCGGTTTCCGGTACAGGCCATTGGGGCATTCATCCCCTGACGTGGGGCAAAGGAGGTCTCGGGGGTGGCGTTGGTGGTGGCACAGGAGGTGCCCACGTCGTCGATCATGGCCGTACCCCATGGTCCTGCCGGTGTGGGAGAGGCGAGACACCGGATGCGCAAGGATCTGCGCAGCAGCGGGGTACCGGATCCGGTCATCGACGACGCCGTACTGATCCTTTCGGAGCTGCTCAGCAACGCGTACCGGCACGGGCGCCCGCTGCCCCGGGAGAACGGCGCGGCAGGCGGCAGCGGTCCGGAGGGCGGCGGCGGCATCCGCGCGGCCTGGCGGGTGGACGAGCGCGGCAGGCTCACGGTCGAGGTCACCGACGGCGGCGGGCCCACCCGGCCCATTCCGGCCACTCCTTCGGTCACCGCCCGCGGCGGCCGCGGGCTGAACATCATCAGTGCCCTCTCCCAGGACTGGGGCGTGCGCGACGCCTCCGGCGAGGTGACGGTCTGGGCCGCGCTCTCCTCGCGCGCCGGTTTCGCTACGCGCGTTGAGCCCGTCCCCGAGCTCGCCTTCCCGGAGCTCGACGGGCTGATGTGACGACGCGCGTAGACCGGCACAGCGCATCCCGAAGGCGGTGCGGCGCCGAGCGCTAGGCTCGCGCCCGTCAAGGCAGTCCGCCGCCCGGCCCCGCCGTCGGGCGCACCGCACCGATCGGGAGACCCGCACACCATGGCCAAGAAGCGCCGCCCCCAGACCAAGGCCGCCGCACCCCGGGCGGGCAGCGACGCCCCGATCCCCGTGGTGGGCGCCCGCGAGGACTGCCCGTGCGGCTCGGGCCGGCGGTACAAGGCCTGCCACGGCCGCGAGGCCGCGCACGCCGTGGCCGAGCTGGTGCAGCGCCCGTTCGAGGGGCTGCCCGGCGAGGCCGACTGGGTCGCCCTGCGCGAGCTGGTCCCCGCCGCCACGGTCGAGCTCACCCTCAAGGACGGCCTGCCCGAGGGCGTGCCCTCGGTGACGCTCGCCACCGTGCTGCCGATGGCCTGGCCCGCGCTGCGCCGTGACAACGGCGCCGTGCTGCTCGGCCTGCAGAACGACACGGCCTCCGGCGACCTCAGCCGCGACCTCGCCGACACCCTGCAGCGCGCCCTGACCGCCGAGCCCGGCACCCCGGTGGCCGCCGGCCGCGGCGCCGCCGACGGGCCGCGGCTGCAGGACCTGCTGGACCCGGAGGGCGCGTTCGAGCCGACGGTGCACACGGGCTTCGAGTTCTGGATCGAGAACGCCGAGAACGCCACCGGCGAGGTCGCCGCCTCCCTGGAGCGGGCCAACGCCGCCGCGATCCCCACCGTCCGGCTGTCCGGCCCGGACGCCGCGTACTGGTGCGAGACCCCGGAGAAGAACCACCTGCGCTGGGTGATGACGCACCCGGAGGAGCAGCTCCTGGACGCCCTCGCCCGGCTGCACGCCGCGGGCGCGACCTCGCTCGGCGAGGGCACCCGCCTGGTCGGTTCGTTCCGTGCGCACGGGCTGACCGTGCCGGTGTGGGACCTGCCGAGCGGGATGCGGGCGGAGGACGTGGAGAAGCCGGCCCGGGAGTTCGCGGAGCGGCTCGCCGGTGCGCTGGCGGACACCGCGCCGCTGTCGGCCGAGGAGCGGCGGGCCCGCAGTGGCCTCACCAGCCGTCAGGTCACCCTGAACTGACCCGTGCGGGGGATCGGCCGGCCGCGATCCGGTGACGGCGGGGGCGAGGGCGCGGAGGGCCCCGTTCCGGGGCTCACCGGGCGTCCGGCGGCGTGACTCCTGTCACAACTCCCGCTGTCGGCCCGGAAATCCGCGTCCGGAAATCCGCGATCGAATTTGCGAACCGCCGATCTCTTGTTACCGTTTGAGGAGCCCGGTCGCTGGTGCATCCCCCGTCGCCAGCGACCGGGCGCTTCCATGTCCGGACGCGTCCAGAGGGCGCGCGGCATTCTCCGCGCCCCCCGCGCTCCCACAGCCGGCCCACAGCGGGCCGCAGCCCTTCCCCCGCAGCTCCCGCAGCACGTCCGCCCGGACGTCCGTGCGCCCCTGCCCCGGCCCGGCGCCTCCGCGCCCGGCCCGAGCGCTCTGGCGGACCGGCTACGGGAGAAGATCCGGACTGTCGGCCTCCGCCGCAGGGGAGTTGCTCCCGGACCGGAGCAGCAGGTTCCCCTTGGCCGAGGCGATCTCTGCAACCGCTGCATACGAGCCATGTCCGCGCACGGTCGACTCATGCGGCGTCTCGCAGGCGCCCGGATCGTCGGAGGCGGGCATGTCGCACGGCGCCTGGACCGTGCTGCCGTCGGGCGCCATGAGGGTCAGCACGCCCGAGAGCGGGCCGCCCGTGGCGTTCCGGTAGTACGTGCGCCCCCATGTCTCGTGGCCCTGCTCCAGGACGCAGGTCTGGGCCTCCAGGCCCGCGGGGGAGGAGAGTTCGGGCCCGCACTGGGCGATGTTGGCGTCCTGCACGCCCGGCAGCGGGAGGGCCCGGCCGGCGGGCCGGGGGTCGGACGCCGCGGCGGGCGCGCCGCCCGGGAGGACGCCGCCCCGGGCCCGGACCGGCCCCTTGCCCGGCCCCGTCCGCTCCCGGCCGGCCGGACCCGCGGGGCCGGCGCTTGCCGCGGCCAGCGGCAGCACGACGACGAGCGCCACCGCACCGGCCAGGGCGAGCATCCGGAGATTCGCCCCGCGCGGCCTGGACATTTCGGCCATATCGGCCGCACTGGACGCTCGCTCCATGAGGGATCACCTGCAATTCGCCGCGGAAGCCTGATCGCAGGACGGCTCGACGGCACGCCCCTGCGGATGAACCGGACCGACGGCGCCTGCTGCGCTGCGCGCGGCACCCGACACAGGCCCGGTCACCCGAACATAGCGGGCGGGAACGGGTCTTGATGCCCCCACACGGCCGTTTCCCGGGACATCTCGGGGTTGGTTACACCCGAACGAGTGAGAGCGCGGGCGTCTCCCGTCCGTACGCGCTCTCACCTGTCCTCGGAATGTCCCCGGATTGCCCTAGGAACCGGCCGGTCCGGGCCCGGGCCGCGTCAACGCCCTTGCCCCTCCGCACGATCGGCGCGGCGCCCCGGCGGCGTCTCAGTACGTGAGCCGGCTGCCACCGCCGGACGTCCCGCTGTCGGCGCTCTTCTCCACCAGGACGTCCACGACGGTGGCCACGTCCGGCAGCCAGGGCCGCGCGGAGGAGTCGATCCGGCCGGCCCGCAGCAGCCGCCCCGAACCGGCCCCCGGCACACGCCCGTTCCCGGCACCGGACCCCGCCACGCTGCCGCCCGGCCGCGGCGCCCGCTCCCAGCGCACCCGGCCGGCCCCCGTGGGGGACGGCGGCAGCACCACGTAGCCGCCCTCGTTGTGGAAGCGCAGCGAGCCGGGCACCCAGTCCTGGCGGTGCAGCAGTTCGCCGAGCACCTCCAGCGAGTACGGGGCCACCAGCAGGGACCAGCGGGTGGGCGTCGCCACCACGGGGCCCACCCGCACGCCCGCGCGGTCGAGGGCCGCCAGCGCCCGGGCGCCCGCCACCGCGGGCAGGCTCACCGCGCACGGCGCCCGCCCGCCCGTGGCGAGCACGACGGGTGCCTCGGGCCGGTTGGTCCACCACCAGCGGACCATCCGGGTGTCGGTGGTCGCGGCCAGCAGACCGGGGTCGAAGGGGTGGGCGCCGGGGACCGCGCAGTCGGGGTCCGGGCAGCCGCACTCCCGCACCCGGCCACCGCCCGGCCGCAGCCCCACTCCGGGGAGTACGGGCCACTGCCACTCCGTGGCGTACGTCAGGGCCGCGGTGAGCACCGCGGACCGGCCGGCACGCCGGAGGGAGAGCTTGCGTCGCCTTCCGAGGATCTCGCGCATGAGCGCTCGTTCCTTTCCGTGAACGCCGAAGGACCGACTCCCGCCCGGCGGCGGGAACCGTCTCGCACTACATGGCACTTCCATGGCCGTCGCATGGACTGCACGGGACTGCTTGGAACACATGGCACTACGGGCACTGCATGGCGCGGTACTCAACGCGCCGTGGCCCCTGCGAGGCCGCTCACCACATGGATCAACTGGTCTCTGCGCGTACAACGCAGCGCATCATGCCGCGGGCCGAGCGTGAAACGTGGCGGGGGGTGGCGCGCGTATGGCGCTTCGTGCTGCTCCGGTGCGCCCCTCGCCCGCGGCATGGGTTGCCCCACGCCGCTCGGGGACGGGCGTGGCCGTTGACGGTAGAGACGCTCGGGTCCGCCGCCGGGTTCCGGGGCGGCCCCAACTGCCCCTGCCCTTCTCCGAGTACGTACCCACCAGGGTGGGTGTGACGCGCTGTTCGAGCGACGCCAGTCGATCGCAATTCCAAGGCCACGACAGTATTTTCCGGCCAAACTTCAAGGCGCACGGAACCTCCCAGACACCACCAATCCCACTGGTCCAATGCTGGACATCCCCTTGCCCGGGCGTGTACATGTGGAGCACTGATAGCGCGCAACACGACAGGGGGTTTGCGATGCTATTCACCAGAACGCGCAGACCAACAGCCTGGTCACAACGGTCCGTCGAATCGCGGCGGACGGCGCGTCCGGCCGGCCGGGAGCACTCCTCCGCACGGCCCGCCCCGGGCAGCCGGCCATGACCGCGCCCCACCTGCCGAAAGTGGCCGGAATCAATCCACCGCCCCCTGCTTCCCCGCACACTTCCGCCCCCGACGAGCCCTCCGTCCCCGCGTCCCCGGACCGCCCGGAGCCCTCCCCCGCACCTCCCGCGCCGAACGCCGTCGTCCAGGACCGCCTCGCCGGCTGGATCTCCGACCTCACCACGCTCCAGGAACTGATCGAGCGGCTGCTGCGCACCACCACCCTCGACGCCGCCCTGCACGAACTGCTGCGCGCCGGAGCCCTGCTGCTCGGCGCCGGCCGCGGCCTGGTCACCCTGCAGCCGTCCGAGGGCACCGGCCGGCCCGTCACCGTCGGCCTGGGGCTGGGCCGCGCGGACCTCGGGCACATCGAGACCATTCCGCACGACGGCGGGTACGTACGGCTCCTCGACGACCTGCCGCCCACGGGGACGGGGAATCGTTCCGGCACGGCCCACCCCGACATCGCCGGCGAGGACGGCCTCGACCCACGCCACCGCGAGGTCGCGGCCCGCCTGGGCTACGCCGCCAGCTACGCGGTGCCGCTGGAGCCCGCGGCCGGGGGCCGGGCGCCCGGGCCCCGGCTCGGCGCCGCCGTCTGGCTCTACGACGAGCCCGCCGAGCCCGCCGAACGCCGCCGCCACCTGGCCGGCCTCTACTGCGGCTGCGCCGCCGAGCACCTGGCCCGGCTCGTCGAGCTGACCCACGCCCGCGAGACCGTCGCCACCCTGCACGAGGAGCTGCTGCCCGGCCGGCTCCCCCGGGTCCCCGGCATCCGCCTCGCCGTCCGCCACCGCACCGGCCCCGGGGGCGGCGGCGACTGGTACGACGCGCTTCCGCTGCCCGAGGGGGCGCTGGGCCTCGCCGTCGGCGGGATCTCCGGCTCCGGGCCGGGCGCCGTCGCCGCGATGGGCCGGCTGCGCGCCTCGCTGCGGGCGTACGCCGTGATGGAGGGCGAGGATCCGGTCGCCGTCCTCTCCGACCTCGAGCTCCTGCTGCGGCTGACCGAGCCCTCCTGGGCCGCCACCGCGCTCTTCGCCTACTGCGAGCCCGCCGCGCGCAAGGTCGTCGTGGCCGGGGCCGGGCACTGCTCGCCGCTGATCATCGGCGACGGCCGGGCCGAGTACGTGGAGACCTCGCTCTCGGCACCGCTGGGCATGCTCGCCTGCTGGGAGGCGCCCAGCGTGGAAATCGAACCGGCACCCGGAGAAACGCTCCTCTTCTACAGCGACGGCCTGCTGCACCGCACCGGCGACGCCATGGACCGCGCCTTCACCCGCCTGCAGCGGGCGGCTGCGAGCGTCCCCCGGGCCGCGCGCCACGACCCGGAGGCCATCGCGGACCACGTCCTGCGGACCGTCCTGCCGGAGGGCGGCACGGCGGGTACCGGAGGCAAGGACGCCGAGCACGCCGAGGACGTCGTGCTGCTCGTCGCCCACTTCGAGTGATCATCGTCCGATCACCGTCCGGAAATTCGACGTCATCCGATGGAGCACAGCCCTCCTCGTCCGCTTTCCGCCACACATACGATGGAACGCGGCCCCGTTCGAGGAGGAAATGCAGTGACCGAGCAGCCCGCGCCCGAGAACCCCGAAGGTGACGAGCCGATCAAGCAGCGGAAGAACGGCCTCTACCCGGCCGTCTCCGACGAGCTTGCCGCCAACATGAAGTCCGGCTGGGCCGATACCGAACTGCGCGACCTGGAGCCCATAGCCCAGGCGGCGGAGACCGCGAAGCGCCGCGCCGAGCTGTCCGCGCGGTTCCCCGGCGAGCGTCTGGTGATCCCCGCGGGCAACCTGAAGACCCGCTCGAACGACACCGAGTACAGCTTCCGCGCCTCGACCGAGTACGTGTACCTCACCGGCGACCAGACCGAGGACGGCGTCCTGGTCCTGGAGCCGACGGCCGGCGAGGGCCACGAGGCGACGGTCTACCTGCTGCCCCGCTCCGACCGCGAGAACGGCGAGTTCTGGCTGGACGGCCAGGGCGAGCTCTGGGTCGGCCGACGGCACAGCCTCACCGAGGCCGAGCAGCTGCTCGGCATCCCCGCCCGCGACGTGCGCCGGCTCGCCGACGCCCTGCGCGAGGCCACCGGCCCCGTCCGCGTCGTCCGCGGCCACGACGCCGGCATCGAGGCGGCACTGACGGACAACCCCGACAGCAACGTCACCGCCGAGCGCGACGAGGAGCTGCGGGTCTTCGTCAGCGAGCAGCGCCTGGTCAAGGACGCCTTCGAGATAGCCGAGCTGCAGAAGGCCGTCGACTCCACGGTGCGCGGCTTCGAGGACGTCGTGAAGGTCCTCGACAAGGCCGAGGCCACCAGCGAGCGGTACATCGAAGGAACGTTCTTCCTGCGCGCCCGCGTCGAGGGCAACGACATAGGCTACGGCTCCATCTGCGCCGCCGGCCCGCACGCCACCACCCTGCACTGGGTGCGCAACGACGGCCCGGTCCGCTCCGGCGACCTGCTGCTCCTGGACGCCGGCGTGGAGACCCGCACCCTCTACACCGCGGACGTCACCCGCACCCTGCCGATCAACGGCACCTACTCCGAGCTGCAGCGCAAGATCTACGACGCCGTGTACGAGGCCCAGGAGGCCGGCATCGCGGCCGTCCGCCCCGGCGCCAAGTACCGCGACTTCCACGACGCCGCCCAGCGCGTCCTCGCCGCGAAGCTCATCGAGTGGGGCCTGCTCGAGGGCCCGGTCGAGCGCGCCCTGGAGCTCGGCCTGCAGCGCCGCTGGACCCTGCACGGCACCGGCCACATGCTCGGCCTGGACGTCCACGACTGCGCGGTCGCCCGCACCGAGACCTACGTCGACGGCGTCCTGGAGCCCGGCATGGTCCTCACCGTCGAGCCCGGCCTGTACTTCCAGGCCGACGACCTGACCGTGCCGGAGGAGTACCGGGGCATCGGCGTCCGCATCGAGGACGACATCCTCGTCACCGAGGACGGCAACCGGAACCTCTCCGCCGCACTGCCGCGTACCTCCGCGGACGTCGAGGCGTGGATGGCGGGGCTCAAGGGCTGATCCCCCCTCGCCTCCCGGGAGCCGCGGTCCGCACGAGCGGGCCGCGGCTCCCGTGCGTCTGGCGGGTGTGACCCGTGAACGGGCCGGTAAAGCAGTGGACTTGCCGTGTCCGAGGTATTTACGCTGCCCCCATGTCCAGCCCCGAGGCGTCCAGACGCTAGCCACCGGTCGTCCGGTGGCTGCTCGTGCCGTATCGCACGTGCCGCACGTGTCGCAGTGAGGCTCTGCCGCCCCCGTGGCCGCAGAGGGGCTGCGCCGTCTGCTTCTGCCACCGGATCACCGTAGTGCGGGCTGTGTTGAACCCGTTCCGTGCGTCATCGACATGACATCTGACATCGATGTGCCGCAGACGGGTCCTCCTTTTCTTCGCGCGGTGCGCCCCTGCGCGCCCGGCTGGACGGTTACGGAGCCTTGATGCCACTCGCTGTTTACGTGCTCGGACTTGCGGTCTTCGCCCAGGGGATGTCCGAGTTCATGCTGTCCGGTCTCGTGGCGGACATCGCAGAGAACCTGGGTGTCTCCATCGGTACGGCCGGCACACTGACCTCGGCATTCGCCGTGGGAATGATCATCGGCGCCCCGCTGATGGCCATGCTGAGCATGCGCTGGCCGAAGCGCCGCGCCCTGCTGTCCTTCCTGATCTCCTTCCTCGTCGTGCACGTCGCCGGTGCGCTGACCACCGACTTCGGGATCCTGCTGGTCACCCGGGCCGTGGGCGCCCTGGCCAACGCCGGCTTCCTGGCCGTCGCCGTGGCGACCGCGGCCGCCATGGCCGGGCCCGACGCCAAGGGCCGGGCCACCTCGATCCTGCTCGGCGGGGTGACCCTCGCCTGCGTCGTGGGCGTTCCGGGCGGCGCCCTGCTCGGTCGGTTCTGGGGGTGGCGCTCGGCGTTCTGGGCCGTGGTCGTCCTGTCGGTGCCGGCCGTCTTCGCCGTGCTGCGCTCGGTGCCGGACGACGCCCCCGACGCCGCGGTTCCCGGCGTGCGCCGTGAGCTGCGGGCGCTGCGCCGCCCGCGGCTGCTGGTGACCCTGCTGCTGGGCGCTCTCGTCAACGGCGCGACGTTCTGCAGCTTCACCTACCTCGCACCGCTGTTCACCAACGTCACCGGTTTCGCGGACACATGGGTGCCGGCCCTGCTCGCCCTCTTCGGACTGGGGTCGTTCGCCGGTGTCACCGCCGGCGGCCGGCTGGCCGACACGCGGGCCCGGCAGGTCCTGGTGGCCGGGGGTGCGGCCCTGCTCGTCGGCTGGGTCGTCCTCGCGCTGACGGCCGGGAACCCGGTGACCGCCCTCGTCCTCGTCTTCGTCCAGGGCGCCCTGTCGTTCGGCGTCGGATCCACGCTGATCACGCAGGCGCTCCACGCGGGCGGCGAAGCCCCCACCCTGGCCGGCGGGTTCGCCACGGCCGCCCTCAACGTGGGCGCCGCGGTCGGCCCGTCCCTCGGCGCCCTCGCCCTCGACGGCGGCCTCGGCTACCGCTCGCCCCTGTGGGTCAGCGCCGGGCTGGTGGCGCTGGCCTTGGTGACCGGCGGTGCGACCCGCGCTCTGGCACCCCTCAGGAAGCCTGCAACAGCGCGGCCGCCGGAGGGCCGCCGTCTCTCCATTTGAGGATCTTGTCGAAACTGACCACCGCCCCCTGGCGCCCGGGGCGGTTGCGGACACGGACGTGATCGGTGAGGGAGGCGATCAGGAAGAGACCCCGGCCGTTTTCGTCCTGGACGGAGACCGGGGTCTGCGGGCGGGGGTGACACGCCGGATGGGGGCGGGACCCGGAACGAGGGCCGCCGGCGAAGCCGGGGCCCGAGTCGGTGACCTCGATGCGGCAGGTGTCCCCGTCGATCAGAGCGGTGACGCGGTAGCCGGCGGAGGAGTCACCGCCGTGCTCGACGGCGTTGGCACAGGCCTCGCTCAGCGCTACGGCAAGGTCGTAGGACGTATCGGGATCGACCCCGGCCGTCTCCATGGCACCGATCAGCAGGCGCCTGGCGAGCGGAACGCTCGCAGCCTCGCGCCGCAAGTGGAGTGACCACCAAATGCTCATGCTCAGCCTCCTGGCTGCGGCTCGACATACCGATACGTATAGCCACGACCGGCCGCCCGTAAGCCTGCCGGGTGTGTGAGTCCGCTCATTCGGCCGATGTGCGGAGGTGGTCCCGCGGTGTATGGCGCCGATGAGGAGGATCCGGACGGCCATGGTGGAAATCCGGACACCCGCCGTGGGTGGGGGGCGGTCGCGGTGGGATGATGACGCAGCCATGCCTCACCCCGTCGCGCGCGCCGGCGCGGATCTGCGACTGATACGGGCCGCGGTGTTCACCGCGGTCTGTGTTCTGCTGTCCGCGGGCGGGCACGCGCTGGCCTCCTGCGCGAGCGTGCCGCTGTGGACGCTGGGCGCAGGCTTTGCGGCCGTCTTCGCGGTGGCCGTGCCGCTGGCCGGCCGGGAGCGCTCGCTGCCGGGGATAGCGGCCCTGCTGGCCGTGGGCCAGCTCGCGCTGCACACGCTGTTCGGACTCGGGCAGCAGGGCGCCGAGGCGGTCCGGCAACAGGCCGGATCCGACGGACGGTTGATCGACTTCGCGGCGCAGCTGGTGTGCAACCAGCCGCACCGGATGACCGCCGCCCAGGCGCGCCAGGTCATCACCGACGCCGGGTTCGACCCCGCGACCCATGTGCCGGGGGCGGCGCCGATGGACGGGATGTCCATGGGGACCGCGGCCGATACCGGCCCCTGCGACCTCCTCGCGCACGTCATCCCCTCCTCCCTCCCGATGGTGCTCGGCCACGTCCTCGCGGCCCTGGCCCTGGGCTGGGTGCTGCGCCGCGGCGAGGCCGCGCTGTGGAAGACGCTGGAGCTGTCGGCCCAGGGGGCGCAGGGTGTTGCGGAGGCGGCGCTCATACGGGCGCTGCGGGCCGCGCTGGTGCTCGTGGCGTCGCTGGTGCACCCGGCTGCCGGTGCACACGAGGTGCCGTCCGTCCGGCACGCCCACGGGGACGACGAGCGTCCGGCCCGCGAGCCGGAGCTCCAGCACGTCGTGATCAGGCGGGGACCGCCGCGCTTCGCCCTCGCGGCCTGACGACGCGGCGCACTCCGGCATTACGGCGGGAGGGCGTCCGCGCTGCTGCCGCACGCGCGCCGAACGCCTCTCTCGTCCCTCCTGCCTGTGGAGTGTCATCCCATGAACGCAACCTCTGTCGTCTCCCGGCTCCGCCGCCGTCTCCCCCTCGCCGCCGGTGTCGCCGCGGGCAGCGTGCTGCTGCTCGCGGCCCCCGCCTTCGCGCACGTGAGCGTGCAGCCGGGCACGGCCGAGAAGGGCGGTTACGGCACCATCGCCCTCAAGGTGCCGAACGAGAAGGACAACGCCTCGACGGTCAAGCTGGAGCTCACGCTCGACCCGCAGCACCCGCTCGCCTCGGTGATGCCGCAGCCTGTGCCGGGCTGGGACGTCAAGGTCGAGAAGTCGAAGCTCGACAAGCCGCTGCAGACGGACGACGGGACCGTCAACGAGGCCGTCACCAAGATCACTTGGTCCGGCGGCAAGATCGACCCGGGCCAGTTCCAGCAGTTCCCGCTGTCGGTCGGCCCGCTGCCCAAGGACGCCGACCAGCTGACCTTCAAGGCGCTCCAGACCTACTCCGACGACGACGTGGTGCGCTGGATCGACGCCTCCAAGCCGGGCGGCCAGGAGCCGGAGCACCCGGCCCCGGTGCTCAAGCTGGTCGACAAGGCCGGCGCCGCGGGCTCTGCGGACAAGAGCAAGGCGGACGACAAGCCCGCGGCCGCCGCCTCCGAGAAGTCCGGCTCCGGCTCGGACACCACCGCCCGCGCCCTCGGCGCCGCCGGCATAGCCCTCGGCGCCGCCGGTGTCGCCTACGGCGTGTTCGCCGGCCGCCGCCGCAAGTCCGCCGACGCCTCCTGACCCGCACAGCCGTCCGCCTCACGCCGGGCGGGCCCGCCGCGGGCCCGCCCGGCCGAACCCGGGAAGAACTCATGCGCACCAAGATCCTGGGCGCGGCCCTGGCCATGGCCGCCGCGCTCACCCTGACCGCCTGCGGCGGATCGGACAGCAGCGGGGACAAGCCCGTCGCCGACGTCTCCGCCTCGCCCAAGAAGGCGGCCATCACGCTCGACACCCCGAAGGACAAGCCGGACCTGGTCCTGACGGACACGTCGGACAAGAAGTACGAGCTGCTCAAGGAGACCAAGGGCCGTCCGGTCCTGCTCTACTTCGGCTACACCTACTGCCCCGACGTCTGCTCGACGGTCGTCTCCGACATAGCGGCCGCGACAAAGAAGCTGTCCAAGGAGGACCAGGAGAAGCTCCAGGTCGTCTTCGTCACCACCGACCCCGAGCGCGACACCCCCAAGCGCATGCGCGAGTGGCTCGACGCACAGGGCGGTCAGAACATCGTCGGCCTGACCGGTGACTTCGACACCATCCAGGCCGCCGCCAAGCCGCTCGGCATCCTGGTGGAGAAGCCGAAGAAAGAGAAGGACGGCTCGATCACCGTCAGCCACGGCGCCGAGGTCGTCGGCTTCTCGCCGAAGGACGACGCGGCCCACTGGATCTACACCTCGTCCACCACCTCCGACCAGTACGCCCAGGATCTCCCGAAGATCGTCAAGGGGGAGAACCCGTGATGCGCAGGACCACCGTCGCCACCGCCGTCGCCCTTCCGCTGCTGCTCGCCGGAGGGCTCCTCGCGGTCACCGGCTGCGATGCGGAGAAGAAGGCCTCGCAGAAGGCCGAACTGTCCGTGAGCGGCGCCTATATGCCGCAGCCCGCCATGGACGACATGGCGGCCGCGTACTTCACCGTGAAGAACGACGGCGGCAAGGCCGACACGCTCACCAAGGTCACCAGCCCGCTCTCGCAGGACGTCACCCTGCACACCACCGAGGGCTCGCAGATGAAGCACACCGAGGAGCTGGAGGTGCCATCGAAGGGCGAGCTCACGCTGTCGCGCGGCGGTACGCACCTGATGCTCGGCAAGCTCGCGCACAAGCCGAAGGAAGGCGAGAAGATCGAGTTCACGCTGCACTTCGCCACGTCGGCACCGATCAAGATCCAGGTGCCCGTCGAAGCTGCTTCTTATCGACCCACCGCCCCACAGGGCTGACCTCGCGATGACGATTCAGGCCACCGCCGCCCGGCGCACAGTGACGCTCCTGGGCACTCTGTTCGCCGCACTGCTGTGCACGCTGAGCCTGGGCGCGGGCACCGCGTCGGCGCACGCGGCGCTCGTCTCCACCGACCCGAAGGACGGGTCGGTGGTGCCCGTCGCACCGCAGCAGGTCAAACTCACCTTCTCCGAAGGCGTGCTGCTGAACGCCGACTCGGTGCGCGTCCTGGACCCCCAGGGCCGGCGCGTCGACGAGGGCAGGCCCGCCCATCTGGACGGCAAGTCCGACACGGCGGCGGTGGCGGTACGGGCCGGGATCGCCGACGGCACGTACACGGTGGCCTGGCAGGCGGTCTCCGCGGACAGCCATCCAGTGGCCGGGGCGTTCACCTTCTCCGTCGGAGCACCGTCGAAGACGACGGTGACCGCCCAGTCGGCAACCAGTGGCACAGATCCGTTGGTCGGCACGTTCTACGGCATCGGCCGCTACGCGGCGTACGGCGGTTTCGTGCTGCTGGTCGGCGGCTGCGTGTTCGCCGGCGTGTGCCGCTCCTCGCGGCCGGTGCAGCGGGTCGCGGTCGGCGGCTGGATCGCGCTGTTCCTGTCCACCACGGCGCTGTTGCTGCTGCGCGGTGCGTACACGAGCGGCAAGGGGATGGGCGCCGTCCTCGACCTGTCGCTGCTGGGCGACGCCCTGTCCACCAAGCCGGGCGCGGCACTGCTGTCCCGGCTGCTGCTGCTGAGCGCGGCGGCGGTGTTCCTGGCCGTGCTGTTCGGCACGTACGCCGAGAGCGGTGCACGGAACGGCGGTCCGGCACAGACGCCTGCCGAGCGGCGCGGTGTGGCCTACGGGCTGGCCGTCGGCGGCACGCTCGTCGCGGGCGGGCTGGCCGCGACGTGGGCCCTGGCCGAGCACGCGTCACAGGGGCTTCAGGCGTGGCTGGCCATGCCGGTCGACATCGTGCACCTGCTGGGCGTCGCGGTGTGGCTGGGCGGTCTGACCGCACTGCTGGCCACTCTGTGGTCCGGCGAGTCCGTGCGGCGTGCGGAAGCGCAGCGTTTCTCCCGGCTGGCGTTCGTCTCGGTCTGCGTGCTGGTGGCCACCGGGCTCTACCAGTCCTGGCGGCAGGTCGGTTCGTGGGACGCGCTGACGGACACGGAGTACGGGCGCTGGCTGCTGGTCAAGGTCGGCCTGGTGGCCGTCGTGGTGGCCGTCGCATTCGTCTCGCGGCGGTGGACGGGACGGCTGACGGACGAACGGCCGGAGCCGAAGAAGGCTGCCGTGAAGCCGAAGGCGTCCACTGTGCAGTCCGCCGCCTCCCCCGAGCGCGCCGCACAGCTCGCCCGGCAGCGGGCCGCACTCGCCAAGGCGGCCGGGAAACGGGAGCGCGACGCGGACACCGTCCGCACCGGGCTGCGGCGCGCCGTCCTCGCCGAGACCGCGGTCGCGGCCGTCCTGCTCGCCGTCACCACCGTGCTGACCGGCACCCAGCCCGGCCGCGCGGAGACCGAGCAGCGGCAGGCGGGGTCCGCCGAGAGCTCCGCACCGGCCTCGGCCGGCCCGGCCGAGGTGACGATCCCCTACGACACGGGCGGCCCGAACGGCCGCGGCACCGCCGTGATCACCGTCGGCCCGGCCCGCGCCGGCGCCAACACCGTCGACGTCAGGCTGACCGACGCCTCCGGGCGCCCGGCCGATGTCCCGGAGCTGAACGTCTCGTTCACCGAGAAGGACAAGGCGATCGGCCCGCTGCGCACCGCCCTGCAGCGGCAGTCCGCGGGCCGCTGGCAGGCCACCGGATTCCAGCTGCCGATGGCCGGTACGTGGCAACTGACCCTGACCGTACGGACCTCCGACATCGACCAGGTCACCGAGACCGGGAACGTGAAGATCAACTGATGGCAGACACGACAGACAAGGTCGAGCAGAAGAGCAAGACCGGTCAGAAGAACGTTGCACAGCCCGCTCTCTCGCGTCGGCGCCTGCTGGGCACCGCGGGTGCCGTGGGCGCCGCCGGTCTCGTGGTCGGCGGCGCGGGCGGGGCGTTCGGGGCGGAGGCCCTGCGGGACGACGTCGCACCGCTGTCCGGGGTCGGCACGGCCGCCTTGCCCTTCCACGGCACGCACCAGTCGGGCATCGCCGATCCGGCGCAGGCCCACGGCCACCTGATGGCCTTCGACCTTGCGCCCGGCGCCGACCGCAAGGCCGCGGCCGCACTGCTGCGCCGCTGGTCGGACACGGCGGCCGAGCTGATGGCGGGCCGGGCGCCCAAGGGCGACGACACAGGCATCGCTCTGGACGCCGGACCGTCGTCCCTGTCGGTCACCTTCGGCTTCGGACGCACCTTCTTCGACCGCACCGGCCTGGCCGACAAGCGGCCCGCCGCCCTGGAACCCCTGCCGTCCTTCACGGGCGACGCGCTCGACCCCAAGCGCAGCGACGGCGACCTGTGGGTGCAGATAGGCGCGGACGACGGCCTCGTCGCCTTCCACGCCCTGCGGCTGCTGCAGAAGCAGGCGGACGGCACGGCACGGCTGCGCTGGCAGATGAACGGCTTCAACCGCACGCCGGGCGCGACCGGCCGGCCGATGACCGCTCGCAACCTGATGGGCCAGGTCGACGGCACCAACAACCCCAAGACGTCGGACACCGACTTCACGGCCAAGGTGTTCGTCCCGGAGGACAGCAAGGGCGCGGACGCCTGGATGGCGGGCGGCTCGTACGCGGTCGTGCGGCGCATCCGGATGCTCCTCGACAGCTGGGAGCAGCTGTCGCTGGACCGTCAGGAGAAGGTGATCGGCCGCCGCAAGTCGGACGGCGCACCGCTGTCCGGCGGCACGGAGACCACCCCGGTGGACCTGGACAAGCTGGGTGCCGACGGCTCGCTGGCCATCGCGGGCGACGCGCACGTCCGGGTCGCCGCACCGGCCTCCAACCGGGGAGCGGCCATGCTGCGCCGCGCCTTCTCGTACCACGACGGCTTCCGCGACGACGGGGCACCGGATGCGGGCCTGCTGTTCGTCGCGTGGCAGGCGGACCCGCTCAAGGGCTTCGTGCCGGTGCAGCGGAAGCTGGACCGCGGCGACGGCCTGTCCCGCTTCCTGCGGCACGAGTCGAGTGCACTGTTCGCGGTGCCGGGCGGCTGTGCGCAGGGGGAGTACGTGGGGCAGCGGCTGCTGGAGGGCTGAGGCACTGCGGGGCGCCCGCCCCCGCTATCGTGGCGGGGCCCACGGTGATCGATACGGAGGAGAGCTCGCGTGATGTCCGCCAGCAGCTACACCTACCTCGGCCCGGAAGGCACCTTTACCGAGGCGGCCCTCCGCACCCTCCCCGAGGCGGCCACCCGTGAGCTGATCCCCATGCTCTCCGTGCCGGCGGCGCTGGACGCCGTCCGCAACGGCGAGGCCGCGGGCGCCCTGGTGCCGATCGAGAACTCCGTCGAGGGCGGCGTCACGGCGACCCTCGACGAACTCGCCACCGGTGCACCGCTGATGATCTACCGGGAGGTGCTCCTCCCGATCGCCTTCGCCCTCCTCGTCCGCCCCGGCACCACCCTCGGCGACGTCAAGACGGTGACCGGCCACCCGGTCGCCCAGCCCCAGGTGCGCAACTGGCTGGCCGCCCACCTGCCGGACGCCGTGTGGGAGTCGGCGGCGTCCAACGCGGACGGCGCCCGGCTGGTCCGCGAAGGCCGCTACGACGCCGCGTTCGCGGGCGAGTTCGCCGCGGCGACGTACGAACTCGAGCCCCTCGTCACCGACATCCACGACGCGCAGAACGCACAGACCCGGTTCGTCCTGGCGGGCCGCCCGGCGCGTCCGGCGGCGCGTACGGGCTTCGACCGCACGTCCGTCGTCGTCTGGCTGCGGGACGACCACCCGGGTGCGCTGATGGAGCTGCTGCAGGAGTTCGCCGTGCGCGGGGTGAACCTGATGCGCATCGAGTCCCGTCCCACGGGCGAGGGCATGGGCCGCTACTGCTTCTCGGTCGACTGCGAGGGGCACATCAGCGACCGCCGGGTGGGCGAGGCCCTGATGGGGCTGAAGCGGATCTGTCCGAAGGTTCGGTTCCTCGGGTCCTATCCGCGTGCGGGCGCGGCCCCGGGCGACACCCCGGAACCGCGGTACGGGACGTCGGACGGCGACTTCGTGGCGGCGGCGGAGTGGCTGGCACGCTCCCAGGACGGCCGGGCCTGAGCCGGGCGCGCCCGAGCCGGGCGGGAAGAGTTCCCCACAGGGTTACCCACAGACTTATCCACAGGCTGTTCTCGACCTGGGGATAAGTCGACAGAACGGGGCGCCCGGCACTCCCGCGAAACGGTCAAGGTCGACAAATCTCTCTAGCCATCCACGGACTCGTCCACAGCCGACCGCCGACCGTCCCCGCGTCGCGCGTCAGCCGAAAAGCCTCGAACAACCCTTTGGGGCAGGTAGATACCACTCGAATGGGTAGCCGGAAGGGGTTTATCCGGGAAATGCCCACTGAAGGGCGGAAGTAGCGGAACCCGAAGTTCCGACATCCACAGATTGAGCGCACAGCCTGTGGACAAAGAACCGGAGGGCGGTGCTCCTGTGGACAACAGAAGCGCTCAACTCCCGCCACACACAAGGCCTCTCGGGGTACGGAACCACTACCGCCCCCTTTTCCGGTAATTTCCGGCAACTCCCCGCCCGTCGCCCGCACGAGTGATGCGAGAGCGATTCCCGGCGACGACTCTGCCATTTCCTGTCGCGCCAGAATGGTGCAAATCGCCACGAAAGGGAATATCGCGTCGAGGACACGCAGCCCGCAACGGTAGCCTGGAGGGGTGATTGACCTTCGCCTGCTTCGTGAGGACCCCGACCGAGTGCGCGCGTCCCAGCGTGCCCGTGGAGAGGACGTCGGCATCGTCGACGCACTGCTCTCCGCCGACGAGCGGCGCAGGTCGTCCGGCGTCCGCTTCGACGAACTCCGCTCCGAGCAGAAGTCGCTCGGCAAGCTCATCCCCAAGGCATCCGGCGACGAGAAGGCCGAGCTGCTGAAGAAGGCCGGCGAGCTGGCCGCCGCCGTCAAGGCGGCCGACGCCGAGCAGGACGAGGCCGCAGCCGAGACGCAGCGCCTGCTGCTGCAGATCGGCAACCTCGTCCACCCGGACGTGCCGCGCGGCGGCGAGGACGACTTCGTCGTCCTGGAGACCGTCGGCGCCCCGCGCGACTTCGCCGCCGAGGGCTTCGAGCCCAAGGACCACCTGGAGCTCGGCCAGACGCTCGGCGCGATCGACGTCGAGCGCGGCGCCAAGGTGTCCGGCTCGCGCTTCTACTACCTGACGGGCGTCGGCGCCCTGCTCGAGCTGGCCCTGGTCAACGCCGCCATCGCGCAGGCCACCGCCGCCGGCTTCACGCCGATGCTCACCCCCGCCCTGGTCAAGCCGCGCGCCATGGAGGGCACCGGCTTCCTCGGCCAGGCCGCGCAGGACGTCTACCACCTGGAGAAGGACGACTTCTACCTGGTCGGCACGTCCGAGGTCCCGCTCGCCGCGTACCACATGGACGAGATCGTCGAGGCGGACCGGCTGCCGCTGCGCTACGCGGGCTTCTCGCCCTGCTTCCGCCGCGAGGCCGGCACGTACGGCAAGGACACCCGGGGCATCTTCCGGGTCCACCAGTTCGACAAGGTCGAGATGTTCTCGTACGTCGCGCCGGAGGACGCCGAGGCGGAGCACGCGCGCCTGCTGGAGTGGGAGAAGCAGTGGCTCACGAGCCTTGAGCTGCCCTTCCAGGTGATCGACGTGGCCACCGGCGACCTCGGAGCCTCCGCCTCCCGCAAGTTCGACTGCGAGGCGTGGATCCCCACCCAGGGCAAGTACCGCGAGCTGACGTCCACCTCCAACTGCGACGAGTTCCAGGCCCGCCGCCTGTCGGTGCGCATGCGCGACGGCAAGAACGTCAAGCCGCTCGCCACGCTCAACGGCACGCTGTGCGCCATCCCGCGCACGATCGTGGCCCTGCTGGAGAACCACCAGCAGGCCGACGGCTCGGTCCACGTGCCCGAGGTGCTGCGCCCGTACCTGGGCGGGCGTGAGGTGCTGGAGCCCGTCGCCAAGTGAGTGCACCCGCGCCGGGGGCCCTGCCCTTCCGTCTGGTGGCGACCGATCTGGACGGCACGCTGCTGCGCTCCGACGAGACGGTGTCGGAGCGCACCCGTGCCGCCCTCCGGCGGGTCACCGAGGCCGGTGCCGCGCACATCGTGGTCACCGGCCGGCCGGTCGCCTGGACCCGGCACGTCCTCGACGCCCTGGACTACCGGGGGATCGCGGTGTGCGGTCAGGGCGCGCAGGTCTACCACGCCGGTGAGCACCGGCTGCTGACGTCCGTGACGCTGGACCGGCAGCTCGCCGCGATCGCCCTCGCCAAGATCGAGGCGGAGGCGGGTCCGCTGTTCCTCGCCGCCAGTCGTGACGGCCTGGACGGCGACGTGCTGGTCGGCCCCGGCTACAGCCTCCAGGAGGGCCCGGTCGCAGCCGTTCCCCTCACCGAGCCGGGCGAGCTGTGGACGGCCCCGCTCAACAAGCTCTACCTCCAGCACCCGGAGCTCGGCGACGACGCCCTGGCGGACGTCGCGCGCCGGGTGGCGGGCGGGCTGGTGGACGTGACGATGGCCGGCGCCGGGATAGTCGAGCTCCTGCCGCTCGGTCTGAGCAAGGCCACAGGCCTCTCGCTGGCCGCACGCCGGCTGGGCGTGAAGGCCGCCGACACCATCGCCTTCGGCGACATGCCGAACGACGTCCCGATGTTCGGCTGGGCCTCCTACGGCGTCGCCATGGCCAATGCGCACCCCGACCTCAAGGCCGTGGCCGACGAGATCACCGTGTCGAACGACGAGGACGGGATCGCGACCGTCCTGGAGCGTCTTTTCGCCTGAGCGCCCTGTCGACCGCAGGGACTTCGGTCAACCGGCCGAAGTCCCAGGTCGGACGGTCGCGTGTGAGCGGCCAGCAAGCCAGACCCAGCGCCACGGAGATGGCGTGCCCGATGTCCGTGAACGTGCCTCCGGTCACCAGCGGCAGCGCGAAGAAGAGCAGTACCCCGGCGAGGTACGGCCAGCGCCAGGGCCGCGGCACGCGGTAGGCGAGGATGCCCGCGGCGGCGGCGAGCCCGTACGAGACCCCTATGTCGACCACGTGCTTCATCGCGCGCGGGGCGGAGTGGTGCTCGATGGTCAGCAGCAGCACCTCCTGGCTGATGAGGGTGGCCGCCACGTGAGCCACGGCGACCGTGACGAGCCAGCGCAGGGTGCCGATCCAGCGTTCGACGTTGGCGTGGAAGATCTCGAACAGCACGGCGTAGAGCAGGAACGAGGACGGCTGCTCTATCCAGAAGCCGCTGATGAGCAGCGACTGCAGTGGGTGCTTGTTGAGCTCGTGGATGTTGCTGCTGTTGCGGTGCAGGAGGAAGGCCGACAGCCCCTCGCTGGCCGAGGCGATCACCAGGCTGGTGACGCCGATGATCAGCAGCCAGATGTGGGTGCCGGGCGAGGAGCGCACCCAGGCGCCGATCTCCGTCCGGAGCGCCGACCACAGCCTCGCGGCGTCCATCGTTCGACGGTAGCCCGGACGGCCCTGCGACGCTTGGGGAGGAAGTTGTAGGATGACTGGGCAATAGGTTGACCCGGCAGGCCCATGGCGGCCCGCCCGCTACTCGTCCGGAGAACACATGGCCCTGCGAGCCGCGGGACGGCAGTCCCTCGTGGACACCGTCGTGGAACAGCTGCGTGCGCAGGTCGCCGCGGGCGAGTGGAAGGTCGGCGAGCGCATCCCCACCGAGCACGCGCTCGCCGAGCAGCTGCAGGTCGGCCGGAACACCGTCCGCGAGGCCGTGCGCGTCCTCGTGCACGCCGGGATGCTGCGGTCGCGCCAAGGCGAGGGCACCTTCGTCGTCTCCACCGCCGACCCCGCCGAGATCATGCGCGGAGTTCAGCGCGCCGGGGTGCGCGACGTCCTGGAGCTGCGGATCGCCCTGGAGGCCGAGGCGGCCCGGCTGGCAGCCCTCCGGCACGAGCCCGCCGACCTGGAGCGGATGCGGGCCGCGCTGGACGCGCAGCGCGCCTTCGAGGACCCCGAGGGCCAGCCCGACTCCGGCACCCTCGAGCTGTACGCCGACCACGACGTCGAGTTCCACCGGGCCGTCGTGGAGGCCGCGCACAACTCCGCGCTGACCGCGACCTACGCCTGGTTCAGCAGCTCCGTCCGGGAGGCGCTGGTCACCGCGCTCGGCGACCGGGACATGCCGCGCATCATCCACGGCGACCACCACGCCCTGATGGAGGCCATCGCCTCCGGCGACCCCGAGACGGCCGCCCGGGCCGCCCGCGCCCTCCTCGAACGCCCCAAGCAGGCCGTCGAATCGCTGCTCGACGCCGAGGACTGACCGGCGCGCACCGGCCCCGCACACACCCCCCAGCACCCCAGCACCCCCCACGGAGGCACCCCCATGTCGGAGACGAGGACCGACCCGACCGGCATACCGCTGATCGACGCGGAGGAGGACCTGGCGCCCACCCCCGCGGTCGCCGCCGCGCGGCGCAGCCTGCTCGCCCACCCCGCCTTCCTGCTGCTCGCCATCGTCCTCGCCTCGCTCAACATGCGGGCCGCGCTCGCCGGGGTCTCGCCCCTGATGGGCGAGATCAGCGACCACTTCGGCCTGGGCGCCGCCGCGAGCAGCCTGGTCACCACGATCCCGCTGGTCTTCATGGGCCTCGGCTCGATCGTCGCGCCCCGGCTCGCCCGCCGCTGGGGCACGGAGGCCGCGCTGTGCGGCGCGCTCGTCCTGCTGGCCGGAGGCATCCTCCTGCGTGTCGCGCCGCCGGTCGCCGCGCTGTTCGTCGGCTGCGCCCTCGTCGGCACCGCGATCGCGCTGCTCAACGTGCTGATGCCGGGCCTGGTCAAGCGGGACTTCCCGGACCGGGCGGCCGGCATGACCGCGCTCTACTCGACCACGCTGATCCTCGGCGCCACGGGCTCGGCCGCCTCCGCCGTGCCGCTGGAGAACGCCCTCGGCGGCTGGCAGGGATCCCTCGCCTCCTGGTCCCTGCTCGCCGTGCTCGCGACGGCCGTCTGGATCCCGCAGGCGGTCACGGCCCGCAGGGGCACCCCGCACGGCGCCGCGGCGTCCGTGGCCAAGCACCCTGCGGGCGACGGCCCGAAGCTCTCGCGCTCACCGCTCGCCTGGCAGGTCACCCTGCTGATGGGCACGCAGTCGCTGATCGCGTACGTCTGCATCGCCTGGATGCCGACGGTCTTCACCGACCACGGCATGAGCAAGAGCGAGGCGGGCGTGGTCTACGCCTTCTACACCCTGGTGCAGATGGCCGGTTCGTTCGTGGTGCCGATGCTCGCCGGGCGGTTGCGCGACCAGCGGCTGCTGGCGGTCGTCGTCGTGGCCGTCATGTCGGCCGGTGTGACGGGCCTGTTGGTCGCCCCGGTCGCGGGCGCCTGGGTCTGGGCAACGCTGATGGGTGTCGCGCAGGGCGGCATGCTGGGGCTCGCGCTGACGCTGATGGTGCTGCGCACCCGTGACGCCCACACGGCGGCCCGGCTGTCCGGCATGGCGCAGACCGGCGGCTATCTGCTCGCCTCCGTCGGCCCGTTCGCCATCGGTGCCGTCCACCAGGTGACCGGCGACTGGACGCTGCCGATCGCGCTGCTGCTGGTCGCCTGTGCGGCGCTGGTGTTCCTGGGGCTGGGCGCGGGACGCAACCGGAAGATCTGACACGGCAGATGAACGGAATGAGGGGGGCCTGCTCGAGCAGGCCCCCCTCATGCGTCACTCCTCCCCGGCGAGGGTGAGCGAGCGCAGCTTGCTCACGGCGAACCATGTGGCCGCCGCCGTGACTCCGGCGAGCAGCGCCAGCGCCGTCGGCAGACCCACGTCCGACGTGATGGTCCCCTCCGCGCCGATCTTCTGCGCCAGCGCCAGTGCCCACTGCTGCACGCTCAGCGTGCGCGCACCCGGCACGAGGTTGCCGAAGAGCGACTCCCAGACGAGCGCGTAGACGAGACCCGCGACGACCGCGTGCCGGGTCACCGTGCCCAGCAGCAGGAAGATCGCGCTGTACGCCACGGACGCGACCGCGGCGGCCACCGCGTAGGCGACCGCGATCTGCTGGCTGTTGCCGTTGAGCAGAAAGCCCGCGATCAGCATGGGGACCGCCGAGAAGGCCACCGTGACCCCGATCGCCACGATCAGCTTCGTGATGGTGATCGTCGACCGCTTCACGGGCTTGGCCAGCAGGTAGACCACCGATCCGTCGTCGATCTCCGGACCGATCGCGCCCGTACCGGCGATGACGCCGATCAGCGGCACCATGGTGGCGAGCCCGAAGCCGCCCAGGACGCTGATGGCGGTCTGGTCGTCCGCACCCGTCAGGGCCCGCACGACGGCCGACAGGAGGATCAGCAGCGCGGGCAGCGCGAAGAGGATCAGGGCGCGGCGGCGGCCGAGGAGGGCCCGGTAAGTGAGCCGGGCGACAGTGCTGTTGAACACGGGGGTGGCTCCTTTCAGGCCGCGACGAGGTAGGAGAAGACCGATTCGAGCGACTCGTCGGACGGTGAGACCGTCAGCAGCCGGATGCCGTGCTCGCGGGCGACGCGCGGCAGGAGCTCGGTGAAGCGGCCGAAGTCGACGGCCTGGATGCGCAATGCGCCTTCCTTGACGTCCACTTCGATGCCCGCGGTCGACGGGTCGGCGATGAGCGCCGCGGCGAGGGCGCGGTCGTCGCTGGAGCGTACGACGTAGCGGTGCGGGCGGTCGGTCATCAGCCGGCGGATCTTGCGGAAGTCGCCCGACGCGGCGTGCCGGCCGGCGACGACCACCTCGATGTGGGCGGCGAGCTGTTCGACCTCTTCGAGGATGTGGGAGGAGAACAGCACGGTGCGGCCCTCGGCGCCCATCGTGCGCAGCAGGTCCATCAGTT
This sequence comes from Streptoverticillium reticulum, assembly GCF_047456005.1. Taxonomy (NCBI): domain Bacteria; kingdom Bacillati; phylum Actinomycetota; class Actinomycetes; order Kitasatosporales; family Streptomycetaceae; genus Streptomyces; species Streptoverticillium reticulum. The sequence goes on from NZ_CP179755.1 coordinate 4,186,504, forward strand.
GCATGCGCTGCCGCGGGTCCATCCCGTTGAACGGCTCGTCGAGCAGCAGGACGGACGGCTGGTGCACCAGTGCGGAGGCCATCTTCACGCGCTGCCGCATGCCCTTGCTGTAGGTGGAGATCTTGCGGTCCTGTGCGTACTCCATCTCGACCGTGGCGAGCGCCCGTTGGGCCTCGGCCGCGCCGAGGCCGTGCAGTTCGGCGTTGGCCCGGACGAACTCCCGGCCGGTCAGGAAGTCGTACATCGCCTCGCGCTCGGGGACGATGCCGATGTGCCGGTAGATCTGCTCGTTGCGCCAGACGGTCTGGCCGTCCAGGGTGACCGTTCCGGTGGAGGGGGCGAGGAAGCCGCCCATCATGTTGATGAGGGTGGACTTTCCGGCGCCGTTGGGGCCGAGCAGTCCGGTGACGCCGGGGCCGATCGTCATGGAGACGTCGTTGACGGCGACGACGTTGCCGAACCAGCGCGAGACGTTGTCGATGTGGAGGGTTGTCACAGCCCCGCCTTCCGGTAGCGCGCCATCAGCAGGCCGTACGAGCCGGCGACGGCGCCGAGGAGGACGAGGAGGTAGACCACCCCGGCGCCGGTGCCCGGGCCGTGGCCGCCGGGGAAGGCGGTGCTGGCGGAGAGGAACGCCGTCTGCACGCCGTCGATCAGGGTGATCGGCGAGAAGAGGCCGAGCCAGCTGATGATCTGGGTGTTGTCGGTGTTGAGCGCGATGCCCTGGATGGTGCTGACCGCGCCGTAGGAGATGGTCAGCACGGCGATGACGGCGGCGACGCCGAAGCCGCGGCGCGGGGTGAGCGCGGCGACCACCAGGCCGAGGCCGGCGAAGAGGAGGGAGAGCAGTGCCACGGAGACCAGTCCTTGTGCAAAACCAGTCGTCTGGTCGACGAAGTCGAGTTTGGCGAGCAGGGCGCCCGCGTAGAGGATCACCAGGGGCGCGGCCGTGAGGACGAACAGGGCGGTGGCCATGGCGGCGAACTTGGCCACCACGTAGTCGACGCGCTCGATCGGCCGGGAGAAGTACAGCGGCACGGTCTTGAACCGCAGGTCCCGGGAGACCGACTGCGGTGCCTGGGCGGCGAGGAACAGGCCGATGACCGCCTGGAGGTAGATCGCGTACCGCGTGTACTCCAGGGGCAGGTGGTTCATCTTCGTGAAGACGGCGACGGCCACGACGATCGAGGCCGGTACGCACATCACGGCGAACAGCAGCATCGGCAGGACCTTGGACTTCGCCGAGCGCCCGAGCCCGTAGGCGCCGCGCAGGCTCTGGGAGTAGAGCGAGCGGCGGGCGTAGGAGCGGCCGAGACGGGCGCCGCCGTAGCGGCGGTAGCCGATGTTGTGGATGACGTCCGGTGCGGGGTGCACGGGTGCGGCTGCGGTCTCAGGCGGCATCGGTGCTGCCCCTCTCCTGCGGGGCGGCGCCCCAAGCGTGCGGCTGCTGCTGTGGCTGCTCGTCGGTCCGGAAGACCTCGGCGATGCGGTGCCTGCGCTGTTCCATGCGGACCAGGCCGAGGCCGAGGCCGGCGACGGCGTCGCGCACGGCGTCGTACGTCTCCTCGCCCGCGACGTCGACGAGCAGGACGTGGCCGGAGCCGGCGGCGGCGTACTCGCCGGTGCGGCCGGCCGGCTGCACGGTCAGCCCTGCGGCGGCCAGTGCGGCGGCCAGCGCGCCCGTGCCGTCGGGGACGGTGTCGGAGTCGGTGACCTCGACCGCGAGGGATCCGGAGTCGCGGGTGAAGTCGCTGGTGGAGGAGGAGCGCAGCAGCGTGCCGCCGTCGATGACGACGACGTGGTCGCAGGTGCGCTCCAGCTCGCCGAGCAGGTGGGAGGTGACCAGCACCGAGATGCCGAAGTCGGTGTGGACGCGCCGGATGAGGCCCAGCATGTCGTCCCGGCCGACCGGGTCGAGGCCGTTGGTCGGCTCGTCCAGCAGGACCAGCTTCGGGTCGTGGACGAGCGCCTGGGCCAGCTTGACCCGCTGCTTCATGCCCGTCGAGTAGCCGCCCATGGGGCGGTACCGCTCCTCGTACAGGCCCACGTGGCGCAGGGTGTCGGCCGTGCGCTCGCGGGCCGCGGTGGGCGGCAGGCCGGACATGCGGGCCATGTGGACGACGAACTCGGTGGCCGAGACGTCGGGCGGCAGGCAGTCGTGCTCGGGCATGTAGCCGACCTGCTCGCGGATCTCCGCGCCCCGGGTGGCGACGTCGAGGCCGAGCACCTCGGCGCGGCCTTCGGTGGCCGGGGAGAGGCCCAGCAGAATCTTGATCAGCGTGGACTTGCCGGCTCCGTTCGCCCCCACCAGTCCGGTCACTCCCGGACCGATGTCGACGGAGAGCCGGTCAAGGGCGGTCACCCGGGGGAACCGCTTGCTGAGGCTTTCGGTGGCGATCACAGTCACCCTTCGACGGTAGTGGCGCGGGCCACAGCCGTCGTCAGACCTGATGGGGGGATGCGTGTAGTCCTCGGGTCTGACACGACCCCGGCGACGGGGGCTGAAAGGAGGGGACGGACTTCGCGGGGGCGGTGCGCCGCGGGTTTTCCACAGGGGCGCCCGGGGTCTTGACGCAGCCGCCGGACATTGTCACATTCATCAGTGTCAACTTGCGGACGTGGCTTCGGGGTTCGCCCGGGAGGACGGAGGGGTGGGCATGACGGCTGTGGTGGGAGCGCCCGGAAGCCCCCGGGCGCGGACCGGGCCGGACACGGAGGGGCTCGGCGGCTTCCGGGAGGTGCAGCGCCTGGCGTACGCGTGCGCGGAGGAGGTCGCCGCGCAGCTCCGGCCGGGCGTGACCGAGCGGGAGGCGGCCCGGATGCAGCGCGAGTGGCTGCGCCGGCACGGCGTGCGGGACTGGTTCCACCTGCCGTTCGCCTGGTTCGGCGACCGCACGGCCTTCGCCGGCTTCCGGGTGCCGCTGCAGTTCTTCCCCACCGGGCGGCGACTGGAGCCGGGGATGCCGTTCATCCTCGACATGGCACCGGTCCACCGGGGCTTCACGGCCGACATCGGCTACTCGGGCTGCCTCGGCCCGAACCCCCTGCACGACCGGCTCATGGCCGACCTCGGCGCGCACCGCGAGCTGATCCTGCGCGAGGTGCGCGAGCGCAGGCCGCTGCGCGAGATCTACGCGGACGTGGACCGCCTCATGGTCCGCCAGGGATACGCCAACCGGCACCGCGCCTATCCGTTCGGGGTGATCGCGCACAAGGTGGACCGGGTGCGCGAGCGCCGCTGGTCGCCGCACGTGTTCGGATTCGGCACCCAGTCGCTCAAGGGCCTGGCCTCCGATGCGCTGCACGGCCACCGCGAGGGCTGGTCGCCGCTGTGGAGCCCGTACCGCTTCTCGGACCATCCGCCGCAGCCGGGCCTGTGGGCGGTGGAGCCCCACCTCGGATTCCGGGGCACGGGCGCGAAGTTCGAGGAGCTCCTGGTGGTCACCGACTCCCGGGATCCGCAGGAGAGCGCGTTCTGGCTGGACGACGACCTGCCGCACGTGCGGCGCGGACAGGAGGGAAGAGCCGTATGAGCGGAGGCCTGGCAGGAGCGCGCGAACGCCGGGTGCGCACGGGCGGGATCGAGCTGTGCGTCGCGGAGCTGGGCGATGCCGCGCAGCCGACCATGGTGCTGGTGCACGGATATCCGGACAGCAAGGAGGTGTGGGAGAAGGTCGCGCTGCGCCTGCAGGACCGCTTCCACGTGGTGCTCTACGACGTGCGCGGCTGCGGCAGCTCGACGGCTCCGGAGCCTCTGCGCGGGGGCTTCACCCTGGAGAAGCTGACGGACGACTTCCTGGCCGTGGCGGACGCGGTGAGCCCGGACGCACCGGTGCACCTGGTCGGGCACGACTGGGGCTCGGTGCAGGGCTGGGAGTTCGCCACCGTCGCCCGCACCGAGGGCCGCATCGCCTCCTTCACCTCCGTCTCGGGCCCGTCCCTCGACCACTTCGGGCACTGGCTGAACCGGCGCATGGCCCGGCCCACCCCGCGCCGGGCGGCCCAGCTGCTCGGCCAGGGCGCCCGCTCCTGGTACGTCTACGCGCTGCACACCCCCCGCCTGCCGGAGGCGGCCTGGCGCGGGCCGCTCGGCGCCCGCTGGCCGCGCATCCTGGAGCGTCTGGAGCGGCTCCCCTCCGACGGCTATCCCACCGGCTCCCTGCCCTCCGACGCCGCGCACGGCGCCTGGCTGTACCGGGACAACGTCCGCTCCAGACTGCGCCGTCCGCGCCCCGACGCCTACGCCCACGTCCCGGTCCAGCTGATCGTCCCGACCGGCGACCGCTACCTCTCGCAGCGGCTCTACGACGACCTGGAGCAGTGGGCCCCGCAGCTCGTGCGGCACACCTTGGAGGGCCAGCACTGGGTGCCGCGCACCCGGCCCGACCAACTGGCCGCGTGGATCGCCGAATTCGTCACGGCCCAGGAAGGCCGCAAGGACGCGGGCGGCGCACCGGCGGCGCGCACACCGGTCGCGAAGGGGCCGTACACGGAGCGCTTCGGCGGCCGCCTGGTGCTGGTGACGGGAGCGGCAGGAGGCATCGGGCGGGCCACGGCGTTCGCCTTCGCGGAGGCGGGCGCCCGGGTCGTCGCGGTCGACCGGGACGCCGAAGGGGCCGCCCGCACGGCCGAGTTGGCCCGGCTGGTCGGGGCGCCCGCGGCCTGGGGCGAGTGCGCCGACGTCGCGGACGAACAGGCGATGGAGAAGCTGGCCGCCAAGGTCGCCGCGGAGTACGGCGTGGTGGACGTGCTCGTCAACAACGCCGGCATAGGGCTCGCCGGGACGTTCATGGACACCTCGGCCGAGGACTGGCGCCGCGTCCTGGACGTCAACCTGTGGGGTGTCATCCACGGCTGCCGGACCTTCGGCCGCCAGATGGCCGAGCGCGGCCAGGGCGGCCACATCGTCAACACCGCCTCCGCCGCGGCCTTCCAGCCGTCCCGGGCCCTCGCCGCCTACAGCACCTCCAAGGCCGCGGTGCTGATGCTCAGCGAGTGCCTGCGCGCCGAACTGGCCGGGCAGGGCATCGGGGTCTCCGCGATCTGCCCGGGCATCGTCAACACCGGCATCACCGGCACCGCCCGGTTCACCGGAGTCTCCGAGGACGAGCAGCAGCGCCGCCGCGCCCGCACGGCCAAGCTGTACGGCCTGCGCAACTACCCGCCGGAGAAGGTGGCCGACGCCGTCCTGCAGGCCGTGCTCCACGACCGGGCCGTGGTGCCCGTGACCCCCGAGGCGCACGGGCTGCGCCTCCTGTCCCGCTTCACCCCGCGGGTGCGCCGTGCACTCGCCCGTATCGAGCCGAAGCTGTAGAGGCAGAACGAGCCAGAACGAGGCAGAACCATGAGCTATCGCATCGCCCCCAGAAGGGTCTCCTTCGACTGGCAGGAGACGCCGCTGCACTGGATACCCGACGAGCCCACCGCCACCCACGTGATCAACGTGCTGCACCTGCTGCTGCCCGCGGGGGAGCGCTGGTTCGTCAAGGTCTTCAAGGAGGCCCTCCCGCTCGTCCGTGACGAGGAGCTCCTCAAGGACGTCAAGGGCTTCATGGGCCAGGAGGCCACGCACAGCGTGCAGCACGCCTACGTGCTGCACCACCTGGCCGAACAGAACCTGGACACCGGTCCGTTCATCCAGCACGTGGCCTTCCTCTTCGACGTGCTGCTCGGCGAGAAGCCCCCGTTCGGCATGCCGCTCACCGAACGCGAGTGGCTGCGCTTCCGGCTCTCGCTGATAGCGGCGATCGAACAGTTCACGGCCGTACTGGGCGACTGGGTCCTGCGGGCGGAGGATCTCGACAGGGCCGAGCCCGACCCGGTGATGCTCGACCTGCTGCGCTGGCACGGCGCCGAGGAGGTCGAACACCGGTCGGTGGCCTTCGACATGTACGAGCACTGCGGCGGCGACGGCACCGCCCGCTACGCCCGCAGACTGCTGGGCATGGCCGTCACCGCTCCTGTGCTCTTCTACCTGTGGGGCTGGGGCACGCGCTACCTCGTCCGGCACGACCCCGTGCTGGCGGGCCGGCTGCGCTACTCGCTGCGCGAGCACAACAAGGCCGTGGCCAAGGGCCTTCTGCCGTCCTGGCGCGAGCTGGGCCGGGCCGTGCCCCGCTACTGCCGGCGGTCGTACCATCCCTCGCAGGAGGGGTCGCTGCGCAGGGCCGTCGACTACCTGGCGACCTCCCCCGCGGCCCGGACCGCCGCGGGCGCCCTGGGCCGGGCAGCCCTTTCGTGAGGAGCAACACCCTTGACCGAGCACCCTGACGAGACCGCACGGAACCGACAGGCCGTGCGGTCCGGACCGGCCGCCGCCGAGTACCGGATCGAGGACCTGGCCCACCATAGCGGCGCCACGGTCCGCACGATCCGCGCCTACCAGGACCGCGGACTGCTGCCGAAGCCGGAGCGGCGCGGCCGGGCCAACGTCTACGGCGAAGGCCACCTGAACCGGCTCCGCCAGATCGCCGGCCTCCTGGAGCGCGGCTACACCCTGGCCAGCATCAAGGAGCTGCTGGAGGCCTGGGACGCGGGCCGCGGGCTCGGCGGGATCCTCGGTCTGGTGGCGGAGGTCGACGGACCGTGGTCCGACGAGGAGGCCGGCCGGATCACACGCGCGGAGCTGAACGAGAGGTTCGGCGGGGCGCACGACGACGAGGCCGTGGCCGAGGCGGTGGACCTCGGCGTCCTGGAGCGGCTGCCGGACACCCCGGACGTCTTCCTCGTGCCCAGCCCCCAGGAGCTGGCCGTCGCCGCCGAACTGCATGCGGCGGGGGTGCCGCTGCCCGCCATCTCCGGGCACCTCCGCGAACTGCGCACCCAGGTCGAGCACATCGCCGGCCGCTTCCTCGACTTCACCACCGAGCACGTCTTCGGGCAGTACCTCGGCCACCCGCCCTCCGACGAGGAGGCCGCCGAGGCCGCCACCCTGGTACGGCGGCTGCGCCCGCTCGCCCAGCAGACCGTCGACGCCGAACTGGCCCGCGCCATGCGGACCCTGGCCACCCAGTACCTCCGCCACCACCTGGACGAGACGGCGACGGAAACGCCCCCGGTCCCCGCCCCGGCCCCGGCCCCGGCCCCGGCCCCGGCTGCACTCTCCCCCGCCCCCTCCGCCCCCGGTCCCGTCGTGGAACCGGTGCGGCTCCCCTGCCGCACCGTCCATGCCGTGCGGGCCCTGGTCGGGCCGGAACCGGAGCGCACCGAGGCGTTCATAGCCGCCGCCGCGGAGCGCGAGGTGCAGGCCCGCACCATGGACGCACTGGCCGACCGCAGTTGAGGCGGTGCCGGATCAGCAGTCCGGCAGCCAGTTGCCGTGGAAACCGTGAGGCACGCGCTGCGGCAGGTGCACGGTGGCCACGGGCGGTGCGCCGACGTCGTCGGCGTCGAGTATGACGAGGTCACTCGTGCCGACGGCGGCATCGTGCACGTACATCAGCAGCCATCCCGGCCCGCCGGGCCGGTCGTCCGCAGGCGCGAACGCCGCCTCGGAGGGCGTGCGGCCGGGACCGAACGCATGCCGCGCAACCGCCCCCGTGAGCAGGTCGTAGCGCAGCAGCTCGCCCGGCACGGCCTCGACTCCGGGCACCGCGGCGACGGTGGCATGGCCGTACCGCACGGCGAGCCCGGCCAGCCGGTCGTCGATGCGGGGGAACTCCGCGGGCCGGTCGTCCAGTTGCTCCTCGGTCACCGTGCCCCGGGTCAGATCGGCCGTCCAGCGCCACAGCGCCGGGGCGGCCGACGTGATCCCGGCGGCTCCGAGGTGCGGGTAGCGGACCACGTGGAGCACGATCCGCTCGCCGTCGGCATCGCTCTCGTCATGGGCGTTGAGCGCATGAAAGACATAGCAGGGATCGATCGGCAGCCAACGGATCTCCCCGTGCGGATCGTCGCGGCGCAGCACGCCCAGCCGCGCCCCGTAGCCGGGATCCCAGACGTAGGGCATTCCGCTGCCCGGCTTCCCGGCACGGTCACGGTCGAGGACCACGGGCAGATCCATGAAGACGACATGGCGGGCGGTGAGATGGAAGTCGTGCATCATCGTGCACGCAGGCACGTCGACGGGCCGGGTGACGGTCAACTCGCCTTCAGCGTCGGCACGGTGATAGGTCAGGTAAGGCGGCTCGAGCCCGCCGTACCCGAAGAAGTGCAGCTCGCCGGTGTCGGGACAGGTCTTGGGGTGGGCGGTCATCTGGGTGTTCAGCCGCCCGCCGAAATCGTGCGGGCCGACGGTCCCCAGCTCCTGCCCCGGCCTGAAGTCCAGTTCGTAGGGGAGAGAGGACTCGACCAGGGCCAACGTGCGCCCTGCGTGCCGCACCACATGGGTGTTGGCGCGCCCGGCGGCGAGATCGCGGCGTCCGTTCTCGTCGTACATGGGGGCGCCGTGGGTGAAGCTCGACGTCCGGACCCAGCGGTTGCGGTAGGAGGTGGCGCGGCCGCCCTCCAGGCGGACCCCATGGACCATGCCGTCGCCGAAGAACCAGTGGGCGGAGGCCGCCTCGTGCGGATTGGGGCCGTTGCGCACGTACCAGCCGGTGAGCCCGGGCGGGATCGCTCCGGTGACCGGGAGGTCGTGGGCGGTCAGTTCTCTGCTCACCGGGGCGAAGTTCCCGGCAAGGTGTGCGGGTGCGGTCGTCATGGTGCGGACCTCCTGGGCGTCCTGCGAAGTCGCGAGCACTGATCGGGGAATGGTCGGTGAACGGTCGTTGCGACGGCGGTCGTGCGGTCGAACTTCTCTGCTACTGAGCCGCGTTGGCGGCCAGGAACCGCGCCCGGACTCGCTCAGGGTATCGAGCGGTGAACAGGGCGGGCAGGGCGAATCCTGCGACCTGGACCGGGACAGAGACAGCGCTGCCGAGCCCTGCGGCGGTGACGGCCGCCATCGCCACGGCCGTCAGCGTGAAGGCGGCGGCCCAGACGGCGGTGATCACCACGTTGATCCGGTGGAACACCGGGTGGTCCCAGACCTCGGGCGGGGTCTGCCGCTTGGCTATGCCGGTGGTGAAGGGCCTGCCGACGGCGAGCGTGGCCCAGGCGGTGAGAGCGAGCCAGCCGAACGACATGGCTCCGCCGTAGTGCCGCAGGCCGCTGTGCGGGAGGGAGAAGGCCAGGGCGGTCAGCGCGACGAAGTACACGATCGTGCTGTGCTCCAGGATCAGCGAGTCCGCCGCCATGCCTCCGCGGCGTTGCGCGACCAGCAGTACCGCGCCGACGACGAGCGCCGCGGCGGCGGCCCACTGCCAGCCCGCCACGGACACGGCGGCGAACGCGATCCAGGGAATGAAGCCGCGCAGATAGTTCATGAAGTTCACGAGAGGCCCCCCAAAAAAGCCGATGGAGCGGCGCCGCGCCCGCGCTCGGGCCGCACCGTCGATACTCCAACCCCGACACTCCAATGCCGACATGTCAAAAGTAGAAGGTCCAGCCTTGACGTGTCAAGACTGGAATGTAGGCTGGGGTCATGAGCCTGAGACACGCGATGCTGGGCCTGCTCGCGGAACGCCCCGCCAGCGGATACGACCTGATGAAGCGGTTCGAGACCTCGCTCACCAACGTCTGGCCCGCCACCCAGAGCCAGGTCTACGGCGAGCTGGGCAAGCTCGCGAAGACCGGGCTCCTGGAGGTCGTGGCGGAGGGCCCCCGCGGCCGCAAGGAGTACGCGATCACCGCGGAGGGCCGCGCCGAGCTGCGCCACTGGCTGGCCGAGACCCGGCCCGAGCGGTCCCACCGCAACGAGGCGTTGCTGCGGGTCTTCTTCCTCGACCTGCTCACGCCGTTGGAGGCCGTCGCCTATCTCGCCACCGAGGCCGAGCGCGCCGCCGAGCTGCGCGCCGAGCTCGAGCAGGTGGGAGAGAAGGTCGACTGGGACGACGGCCCGCTGTCCGTCAACGGCCGCCTGGCCCTGGAGTACGGCCTCCGCCTCCGCGCCATGCAGGAGGAGTGGGCCCGATGGGCGGCCGAGCAGCTCGGCGGGGCGGGCGCGGCCGAGTCCGAGGCCGGAAAAAGCTGAGGTCACTGGCCCTCGACGGGACTCCTGCGGCAAGATCCACCGCTATGGACCACAGCGCCGGCCTCCCGCCGTTCCCCAGCACCGAAGCCGCCGTCACGGCCCTCCGCGAGACCGCGGACCGGTACGGCCGCGAGTTCCTCGTCGAACACGCCGTCGGCGCCGACCAGTCCGCACGCCGCAGCGCGGCGGGCGCGTTCGCGGTCACCGACGAGGACGGCTCACTGCCGCACGAGGCCCTGATCGAGCTGCCCGGGAGCCCGGAGATCGAGATCCAGGTCTTCTCCGAGGGCGACAGCCACATCACCGTGGAGGGCATCACGTTCCACGACGTCCCCACCGCGCACGCCCCGGCGTTCCTGGACGCCGTCCTCGCGCGCCGCGCCCGGGTGAAGACCACCTGGTATCCGCCCTTCGCCCGGCTCATCGTGTCCCTGCCCGGCGACATCACCTACAAGGAAGTCGTCACCATGGCGCACGGCGGCGGCATGACGCGCTGGCTCAGCGGCATCATCCGCTGAACCCGCTGAACCGGCTGAACCCGGGGCGGAACCGGCGGAGTTCAGAGCCCGGGAGCGCCCCACACCGGGAACCACCGGGCCAGGTCCTGCTCGATGCGGAGGTCGTTCTCCAGCAGTGCCCGCACCTGGAGTTCCAGGGCGTTGTCCCGCTTGTCCCCGCCGCCCGCCGCGGGCGCGAAGGGGTAGAAGGTGCCGCGCTTGTAGAGGTAGACCAGCACGAGGGACCGCTCTCCGGCGTCCCGGAATCCCATCAGCGAGCAGAGCAGCTGTGGCCCGAACCCGCCTTCCTGCAGCAGGGTGTTGACCGCGTGCAGGTCGTTGACCAGCGCCGCGGGATCGTCGGCCGGCCGGCGCGCGAGCAGCCAGGTGTAGCCGTAGCCGTCCGCGCTGAACTCCACCGGCACCCCGCCCCGTTCAAGCTCGGCGTCGGCGTCCAGCAGGGCCCGTACGTCCTGCTGGAGCCGGGCGAACGCCCCGCCCTCCACGCTCGCGAAGCAGACCGAGCCCAGCCCGGTCGGCGTGAAACCGGCGCCCGCCTGGAGGGTGACGGCGGCGGAGGGCAGGCCGAAGAGCTGGTCGAGGTCCGGGCGGACCGGCTTGCTGCGCCCGAGGATGACGTCCAGAAGACCCACGGATCAGAACTCCTTTTCAGCCGGAACCCTTGCCAACCGGAACTCTTGCCGGCCGGAACCCTTGTCACCCGCGCCCGAGCTCCGCCGAGATCCGGCCGAGCTGCTCCAGCCGCTGTTCCAGCGTCGGGTGGGAGGACAGCAGCCTGCCCAGGCTGTCCTTGGAGAATGCGGGCGCGAAGTAGAAGGCGTTGAACGGCTCGGCCTGCCGCAGGTCGCGCGTGGGGATCCGGGCCATCTGCCCGGTGACCTTCGTGAGCGCGGAGGCCAGCGCCGAGGGCCGGCCCGTCAGCAGCGCTGCGGCGCGGTCGGCCGACAGCTCGCGGTAGCGGGAGAGCATCCGGGTGAGCAGGAAACTGATCGCATAGACGACGGCGCTGACGAGCGGGATCAGCACCATGACGATCGCGGTGTTGCTGTCGCGGCCACCGACCCGGCGGAAGCCGCCCCACAGCCCGATCCGGGTGATGAGCCCGGCCAGCACGCCCAGGAACGAGGCGATGGTCATCACCGCCACGTCGCGGTGGGCCACGTGGGAGAGCTCGTGCGCCAAGACGCCCTCCAGCTCCTCCGGCTCCAGCCTGCGCAGCAGCCCCGTCGTCGCGCACACCACCGAGCTCTTCCGGCTGCGGCCGGTGGCGAAGGCGTTCGGCACGTCGCTGTCGGCGATCGCCACCCGCGGCTTGGGCATGTCCGCGAGCGCGCACAACCGGTCGACGGCGCCGTGCAGTTCGGGCGCCTGCTCCGGGGTGACCTCGCGGGCCCCCATGCCGAAGGCCGCGATGCGGTCGCTGAACCAGAACTGCGCCACGAACAGGCCGCCCGCGAGGATCAGGACCATCGGCCAGGCCCCGCGCAGCAGCACCACCAGCACACCGACGAAGACGACATAGAGCAGCCCGATGAAGAACATCGTGCTCACCATGCGGGTGGCCAGCCCCCGGTCGGGAGCGAAGCGAGTGCCTTGCATGGGGAACCTCCAAGGCTCTGCGAACCGTGCCCCCAGTAGGTGCCTCTGTCCCGATTCTCCCTCGCGGCGCCTGTTTCCGGCGTAAAGCCGAAGCCAAGTGCTGTGCAGCTCCCCGCGCCCCTTCCGGGGCGCGGGTTGGCTCAGAGTCCTGCGAGGCCCTCCGCCGCGATCTTCTCGAAGACCGCGACGTCGGACTCGAAGATCGAGTCGGCGATCGGCCAGTGCAGCACGATCTCGTCGATGCCCAGCTCCGCATAGCGGCCCGCGAAGTCGGTGAACGCGTCGAAGGACTCCAGCGGCCGCTCCGGGGCGAAGCCCGTCAGCAGCACCTTGTGCATCCCGGAGACGTCCCGGCCGGCCCGGTCGCAGGCCTCGCCGAGCCGCTCGATCTGTCCGGCGACCGCGGCCCGGGACTGCTCCGGGGTGCCCGTCTCGGCGATCTTCGGGTCGCCCGTGGTCACCCAGGCCTGCCCGTACCGCGCGGCGAGGCGCATGCCCCGCGGTCCCGTGGCCGCGACGGCGAAGGGGAGCCGGGGACGCTGCACGCAGCCGGGGATGTTGCGGACCTCGGTCGCGGAGTAGTGCTCGCCCTTGTGCGAGACGACGTCCTCGGTGAGCAGGCGGTCCAGCAGCGGGACGAACTCGGCGAAGCGGTCGGCGCGCTCGCGCGGCGTCCACGGCTGCTGCCCCTCCTCGATCAGCGCCGTGGCGTCGAAGCCGGAGCCCCCGGCGCCGATGCCCAGCGTGATCCGGCCCCCGGAGATGTCGTCCAAGGAGATGAGCTCCTTCGCGAGCGTCACCGGGTGACGGAAGTTGGGGGAGGTCACCAGGGTGCCGAGCCGCAGCCGGGAGGTGACGGCCGCCGCGGCCGTCAGCGTCGGTATCGCGCCGAACCACGGGCCGTCCCGGAAGCTGCGCCAGGACAGGTGGTCGTAGGTGTAAGCGGTGTGGAAGCCCAGCTCCTCGGCACGCTGCCAGGACGCACGGCCGCCCTCGGACCAGCGGCGGTCGGGAAGGATCACGGTGCTCAGTCGCATGGCACCGAGCCTAAGGGCAGGATCCGACACCCGGCCCCCGGAGTGCGTCCGGTGCCAGCCGGATATGACGGATGCGTATGGCGAGTGCGTGTGGCGGCCTGCTGCCCGGGGAAGGCACCCGGCGCCATCATGTCCGCACTCGTACGCGCCAGACGAACGTCCGTGCGCCCGCGTCCGCCCCGTGACCGAGAATGGGACCGTGACTTCAGCTATCGAGCAGCCCGAGACGCCGGCCGCGCGCCGGAGACCAGCCACCGTCACTCCCAGGCTGATCGCCACCGACCTCGACGGCACGCTGCTGCACGACGACAAGACGGTGTCCGACCGCACCGTCGCGGCCCTGGCCGCCGCCGAGGAGGCGGGCATCGAGGTCTTCTTCGTCACGGGCCGCCCGGCCCGCTGGATGGATGTCGTCAGCGAGCACGTACACGGCCACGGTCTGGCGATATGCGCCAACGGGGCCGTGGTCGTCGATCTCCGCGACGGCGGCCGTCTCCTGGAGGTCCGCCCGCTGGAGACGACCGCGGCGCTCGCGGTCGTACAGGCCGTGCGGGCCGCGGCCCCCGGTGCCTCGTTCGCCGTCGAGTGCACCACCGGTCTCCACTACGAGCCGCACTACCCGCCGTTCCAGCTCGACTCCGCCACAGTCGTCCCCTCCGCCGAGGCGCTGCTGACCGGTGGCGACGGCCGGCCGGGCCCCATCATCAAGCTGCTCGCCTTCCACCCGGTGCTCACACCCGACGAGTTCCTCGCCCTGGCCCGTACGGCGGCCGGCGACCACGGCTGCGTCACCCGCTCCAGCCCGACCGCCCTGCTGGAGATCAGCGGCGCAGGGGTGAGCAAGGCCAGCACGCTGGCCCGCTGCTGTGCCGAGCGCGGCATCTCCCCGGAGGAGGTCGTGGCGTTCGGGGACATGCCGAACGACCTGGAAATGCTCACCTGGGCGGGCACGTCCTACGCCATGGCGAACGCGCACCCCGAGGTGCTGGCCGCCTGCACGAACCGCACGGCGCCCAACACCGAGGACGGAGTCGCCCTCGTCATCGAGCAGTTGCTGCACGGTCTGACGGAACACGCGAGCTGACGGGACACGCGCGCGTACGCCGCGCATCGCCCGAGCGGCATCACACGTGCACCCCGCGCGAGCGCAGCCACTCCAACGGTTCGACCGCAGACCCGAATTCGGGTGTCGTGCGGATCTCGAAGTGCAAGTGCGGGCCGGTGGAGTTTCCGGTGGTCCCGGAGAGTCCGATCCACTCGCCCGCGCGCACCCGGTGCCCGGGCGAGACGAACACCGCGGACAAGTGGGCGTACTGGGAGTACCAGCCGTTGTCGTGCCGGACCACCAGGCTCATGCCGAACGCCCCGCCGCACCCGGCCGCCACCACCGTGCCGGCGCCGACCGCACGCACCGGTGTGCCGATGGGGACGGCGAAGTCCTGACCGGTGTGCCCGCCTTGCCAGTTGGCGCCCGTGCCGCCGAACCCGGCCGACAGCTCGTAGGAGACCACCGGCCGCGTCCAGCCGCTCGGCGAGATCTCCGCACCCGGCCGGCCGGCGTCCGGATCCTCCACGCCGCCCTGGACGGATGAACGGTCCATCGGCACACAGCTGCCGGTGCGGACGGCGCTCTCCGCCATGCCGTCCAGTTCGCTGCGCGCGTTCGCCAGCCGGTCCTCCGCCGCACGCTTCTCCTCGCCCAGCCGCCCGGCGTCGGCCTCGAGCGCACGCCAGGAGGCGGCGGACGTCTCCTCCTGGGCCGCCAGGGAACGGCTCCGGTCGTCCGCCTCGGTCAGCATCCGGGCCAGCAGAGTGCGCCGTCCGGTCTCGGCCGACTGGATGTCCAGCAGTTCGAAGGGATCCTCGGCCGCAGCGGCACCGGCCGGGACGGCGAAGCCTCCGGTGCGGTACTGCGCACGGGCCAGGGCACCGGCGTCGTCGTGCAACGCGCCTGCCACGATCCGCTGTCCGCGCAGCAACTGGGCCGCGTTGTCGGCCTGCAGGCGTTGTTCCTGCGCCGCACGCAGCCCGCGCTCGTACCGCAGCCGCGCCCGGCCCGCCTCCTGGGTCAGCCGGAACACCTCGGAGCCGAGGTGCGGCACCCGCGCCGCAGCCGCCCCCTTGGCGGCGGACGGCCCCGAGCCGAACAGCGGGGCGGCCACCACGCACAGGGAGCACAGGGCGGCTCCCCCGCGATACACACGATGACGGTGTCGCATGGACGCGATCTTGTCCCGCACCCCGCCCGCGCGCCCCCGCAGAGGACCGTTCGGAGGACAAGCATGCAGCCGACCGGGGACGCGCCGCGCAAACCCCGGCAACCGCTCCGCAGAGGAGCTATAGCGGCGCCTCCCACATCACCCGGGTTCCTCCGCCGTCCTCCCCGATCCCGGGCCCGTACGCGCTGGAGCCGCCCAGCGACTCGGCCCGTTTGGCCAGGTTGTGCAGTCCGCTGCGGCGGCCGCCCTCCGGGATGCCGATCCCGTCGTCGGCCACGGTCAGCCGTACCGCCTCCCGGCCGTCCGGCAGCTTGACGGTGACGTCGACGACGATGTCGATCCTGGTGGCCTGCGCGTGCCGGAAGGCGTTGGACAGCGCCTCGCGCAGGGCGGCGATGAGGTTCTTGCCGGTGCGCTCGCCGACCTTGGAGTCGACCGGGCCGATGAAGTTCACGGAGGGGTGGAAGCCGAGCGGCACGGCGGCGGTGCCGGTCTCCCGCAGCACGCGTGTGCGCAGCCCCGCGGGTGCCTCGGTCGGCTCCTGCTGGAGCGCGAAGATGGCCGTACGGATCTCCTGGATCGTCACGTCCAGCTCGTCCACCGCCTGGCCGACCTTCTCGTGCACGTCCGGCTCGGCCGCCTTGCGCTGTGCGCTCTCCAGCAGCAGTCCGGTGGCGAACAGCCGCTGGATGACGAGGTCGTGCAGATCCCGGGCGATGCGGTCGCGGTCCTCGTAGACGGCCAGCCGCTCGCGGTCGCGCTGCGCCTCCGCGAGGACGAGCGCGAGAGCGGCCTGTGCGGCGAACTGGGCGGCCAGTCTGCGCTCCGCAGGGGTGTACTTGCGGGCGCCTCGGCGCCGCGGCGTGGCGAGCGTGCCGAGCACGCGGTCGCCGCTCTTGAGCGGCAGCAGCATGCTCGGGCCGAAGCGCGGGGCAACCGCCGTGATCATGCGCGGGTCGGTGGCGGAGTCGTCGATGAACACGGGTTCCCCGGCGAGCAGTTGCCCCACGACCGGGCTGTGCGGCGGTATCACCGTCCCCAGCAGTCCGGCAGGGTCCTCCGCGGAGACCGCCACCATCTCCAGGCCGCCGTCGTCGTCCGGCAGCAGCACGATGCCCGCGTCCGAATCGGCGAGCCTGCGCGCCTGTTCGGCCACGACGGCCAGGGCGTCCTCCGCGTCGCTGCCCGACAGCAGAGCCGTGGTCACCGCGACGGAACCGTCGATCCAGCGCATCCGCTGCCGACTCTCGTCGTGCACGCGCGCGTTGCCGATCGCGATGCCCGCCTCGGTGGCGAGGATCTTCACCATGTTCAGGTCGGCGATGCTGAACTCCCCGCCGCCGCGCTTCTCGGTGAGGTACAGGTTGCCGAAGATCTCGCCCTCGACCCGGATCGGTACACCCAGGAAGGTACGCATCGGCGGGTGGTGGGGCGGAAAGCCGGCGGACCGCGGGTCGGAGGACAGGTCGGAGAGCATGACCGGGGCGGGCTGGTGGATCAGCGCGCCCAGCAGTCCGCGATGACCGTCCGGCAGGGCGCCGATGCGCTCGCGCTGTTCCCGGGTGACCCCGTAGGTGATGAAGTCCGCGAGGCCCTCGCCGGTGGAGTCGATGACGCCGATGGCGGCGTAGCGCGCATCGGCCAGTTCGGCGGCCGTCTCCGCAATGCGGTCGAGCGTGCTGTGCAGTTCCAGCCCGGTGCCGACGGACCGCATGGCCTCCAGCAGCTGTGGGACGCGCGCGGTGAGTTCCGTCGACATTCCCTGCAGGCTGCGGGTGGCCTCCGTCGCAATGGCCAGCGGATCCATCGCGCCCTGAGGGGCCGAGGAGTCCTGCGGGTCGGAGGAGTGCACCGTGGCTGCCATGCCATGAGCCTAATAAGTACCTTTTGCCATGGAAAGCGGCCGATGGGTGGTGTCCGGCGCGTCGGACGCCCCGGACGTCACCGCCGCCCCCAGCGCGTCCGCCGCCCGTTCCCGCTCCAGCATCCGGCGGAACGGCCCCTCGGCGGCGGCCAGCTCGCCGTACGGGCCCCGCTGCACCGTCCGCCCCTGCTCCAGGACGACGACCTCGTCCACCGCCTCCAGTCCCGCCAGCCGGTGCGTGATCAGGACGGTCGTCCGGCCCTCCGTGGCCGCCAGCAGATCCGCGGTCAGCGCGTCGGCAGTGGCCAGGTCGAGGTGTTCCGCGGGCTCGTCCAGGACCAGGACGGGGAAGTCCGCGAGCAGCGCCCGTGCCAGAGCGAGCCGTTGCCGCTGGCCGCCGGACAGCCGCGCACCCTGTTCGCCGACGAGCGTGTCCAGCCCGTGCGGCAGACCGTCCACCCACTCCAGCAGGCGTGCCGCCCGCAGTGCTTCGCGCAGTTCGCCGTCCCCTGCGTCCCTGCGCGCGAGCCGCAGGTTCTCCCGCAGGGAACTGTCGAAGATGTGGGCGTCCTGCGCGCACAGCCCCACCAGCCGCCGCACCGCGTCGCCGTCCATGCGTGCCGCCTCACGACCGGCCAGCGTGTACGCACCGGCCTCCGCGTCCAGGAAGCGCAACAGCACCTGCGCCAGCGTGGACTTGCCCGCTCCGGACCGGCCCACCACGGCCACCCGGCGGCCGGCCGTCAGCTCCAGCGCGAAGCCGTCGAGCGCAGGCGCGGACTGTCCCGCGTGCCGCACCGTCAGATCCGCCAGCCGCACCGGGAACGGCGACTGCGGCGCCGGCTCCGTGCCGTCCTGCACCGGCTCGGGCGCGTCCAGCACCTCGTGCACCCGCTCCGCGGAACGCCGCACCCGCTGCCGGTACTGCACCGCGAGCGGCAGCCCCGCCACGGCCTCGAACGCGGCCAGCGGGGTGAGCACCGCCACTGCCAGCCACACCCCGCCGAGGCGGCCGTCGTGCACCGCCTGGACACCCGCCCAGGCGGCAGCGGCCACCGTCACGCCACAGGCCAGCGCCGACAGGCCGGAGCCCAGCGCGGTGGCCGCAGCGGCGCGGCGGGCGATACGGGTGAGCATGCTGTCGACACGGTCCAGCCGTTCAAGCCGCGCGGGCAGCGCCCCCGCGACCGTCAACTCGGCCGTACCGGACAGCACATCGACCACCTGGGTGGACAACTCACCGCGCGCAGGCGCCAGCTGTCGCTCGGCACGCCGGGCGACAGCACCCGACAGCGCCGGCACGGCGACTCCCGCGACCAGCAGCCCCGCAGTGAGCACCGCGCCCGCCTCCGGGAGCAGCCACGCGGTGAAGCCCACCGAGGCCGCCCCGGCGACGACGGCGGAGCCGAGCGGCAGCAGCCAGCGCAGGAAGTAGTCCTGCAGGGCGTCCACATCGGCCACCAGACGCGACAGCAGGTCACCGCGCCGCGTCTCGCGCAGACCCGCGGGGGCCAGGCACTCCAGCCGTGCGTAGACCGCGACGCGCAGGCCCGACAGGATGCGGAGCACCGCGTCGTGCGAGACCAGGCGCTCGGCGTAGCGGAAGACGGAGCGGCCGATGCCGAACGTGCGGGTCGCGGTGACGGCCACCATCAGGTACAGCACCGGGGGCTGTTGGGAGGCCCGGGAGATCAGCCAGCCGCTGACCGCCATCAGGCCGATGGCGCTGCCCAGGGCCAGCGTGCCGAGGAGGAGGGCGAGGGACAGGCGGCTGCGGTACGGCCTGCCCGCGGCCCGGACCCGGGCCAGGGGGTTCGCGCTCCGTCCAGCGTTCTGCATCTCCGCGCGGCCGTCCGCATGCCCGTCGACGGGGCCGGAGGGCTCGGCGGAAGCACGGTGCTCCTCCACACGGGCGGAGGAACGTACGGGCGCGGTCCCCGGCGCGATGCGGATCACCCGGTCCGCCACCGCGAGCAGCGCCGGGCGGTGCACCACCAGGATCACGGTGCGGCCCGCCGCCAGCCGGCGCACCGCGTCCACCACCGCCGCCTCGTGCTCCCCGTCGAGGGCCGCGGTCGGCTCGTCGAGCAGCAGGACCGGCCGGTCGGCCAGGAACGCCCGTGCCAGCGCGATGCGTTGGCACTGTCCGGCGGAGAGGCCCGCGCCGTCCTCGCCGAGCCGGGTGTCAGTGCCGTCGGGCAGCATGGAGACGAAGTCGAGCGCACCGGCTTCGCGCAGTGCGTGCCGCACCTGCGCGTCCGTGGCGTCGGGCCTGGCCAGCCGTACGTTCTCGGCGACGGTCCCGGCGAAGAGATGCGGCCGTTGCGGGACCCAGGCCACCTGGTTCCGCCAGCTTTCGGGGGAGAGCGATGACAGATCCGTACCGCCGACGAGGATCCGCCCGCTCGTGGGCCGGGCGAGGCCCAGCAGCACGTTCAGCAGCGTCGACTTGCCGGCACCGCTCGGCCCGACGAGCGCCACCGTCTCCCCGGGCCGCACATCGAACGAGGCGCCGTCCAGAGCGGGTTCGGCCCGGCCCGGGTAGCGGACCACGAGCCGCTCCACGGCCAGCGCCGCCGTGCGCGCGTCCGGGGCCGGGAGCGTGCCGGCCGCGGCCGGCTCGGTCTCCAGCACCGCGAAGACCTGGTCGGCGGCCGCCAGGCCCTCGGCGGCCGCGTGGTACTGCGCGCCGACCTGGCGCAGCGGCAGATAGGCCTCGGGCGCCAGCACGAGGACCATCAGGCCGGTGCGTAGGTCGAGTTCGCCGTCGACGAGCCGCATGCCGATCCCGACGGCGACGAGCGCGACCGACAGGGTGGAGAGCAGCTCCATGGCGAAGGAGGAGAGGAAGGCGATGCGCAGCGTCCGCAGCGTGGCCCGCCGGTAGTCGGCGGTGATCGTCCGGATCGACTCGGCCTGCGCCTTGGCACGGCCGAAGACCTTGAGCGTCGGCAGCCCGGCGACGACGTCGAGGAAGTGCCCGGAGAGCCGGGAGAGCAGGCGCCACTGCCGGTCCATGCGCGACTGGGTGGCCCAGCCGATGAGCGCCATGAAGAGGGGGATGAGCGGCAGCGTGAGGACGATGACGAGCGCCGAGATCCAGTCGGCGGAGACGATACGTGCCAGCACGGCGACCGGCACCACGACCGCGAGCCCCAACTGCGGCAGGTAGCGGGCGAAGTAGGCGTCGAGCGCGTCCACTCCGCGCGTGGCCAGGCTGGTCAGTTCGCCGGTGTCCGGCGCGTCCGGGCCGAGCCGGGTGGCCCGGTCCAGCAGCCGCCTGCGCAGTTCGGACTTCACGGCCGCGCTCGCGCGGTGCGCGGTCAGTTCGGTGAGCCAGGACACCACGGCCCGGCCCGCCCCGGCGGCCGCCAGCAGGCCCAGGGGCACGGCCAGTTGCCCGGCCGTGCGCCCGTGCTGGAACGCCCCGGTCACCACGTCGGCGATGAGCATCGCCTGCGCGACGACCAGGCCCGCGCCCGCGAGGCCGAGCAGCACGGAGGCGGCCAGGAAACCGCGGGTCGCGGTGGCGTACCGCAGCAGCCGGGGGTCGACGGGCTTCATCGTGGCGTCTCCTGACGTCCTGGTCCGGCGTACTGACCCATCGGACAGGCCCTAGTGGGCGGCGGGGATGTGCTGGGTGCCGATCCGCTTGCGGAACACCCAGTACGTCCAGGCCTGGTAGGCGAGGATCACGGGGGTCATGAAGCCCGCGATCCACGTCATGATCCGCAGCGTGTACGGGCTGGAGGCGGCGTCGGTGACGGTCAGGCTCCACTCCGGGTTCGTGGAGGAGGGCATGACGTCCGGGAAGAGCGCCAGGAAGACCAGTGCGAAGGCGGCGGCGACGGCCAGCCCGGACAGGGTGAACGCCCAGCCCTCCCGGCCCAGCCGGTTCGTCACCAGCGCGCCGGCCAGCCCGGCCACGGCGACGATCAGCGCCACCAGGCTGCGTCCGTTGCCGGAGTCCGCCTGCGTCCAGCCCAGGAAGGCCGCGGCGAGGGCGGCGGCGCCCAGGCCGTACCGGGCGGCGTGGGCCCGGGCGCGGTGGCGGATGTCGCCGGTCGTCTTGAGCGCGGCGAACACCGCGCCGTGGAAGGTGAAGAGCACCAGCGTGAACAGGCCGCCGAGCAGTGCGTACGGGCTCAGCAGGTCGAGCACGGAGCCGGTGAAGTTCTTGTCCGGCCCGATGGGAACCCCGCGCACGATGTTCGCGAAGGCGGCGCCCCACAGGAAGGCGGGCAGCAACGAGCACCAGAAGATGGCGTGTTCCCAGTTGCGCTGCCAGCGCTCCTCGGGCCGCTTGTGGCGGTACTCGAAGGCCACGCCGCGCACGATCAGGCAGACGAGCACCAGCAGGAGAGGCAGGTAGAAGCCGCTGAAGAGGGTGGCGTACCAGTCGGGGAAGGCGGCGAAGGTGGCACCGGCCGCGGTGATCAGCCAGACCTCGTTGCCGTCCCAGACCGGGCCGATCGTGTTGATCAGCACCCGGCGCTCGGTGCGGTCCCGGGCGAGCGTCTTCGTCAGCACGCCGATGCCGAAGTCGAAGCCCTCGAGGAAGAAGTAGCCGGTCCACAGGACGGCGATCAGCAGGAACCAGAAGTCGTGGAGGTGCATGGGGTGTCTCCGTTCCGCGGTCCGCGAGCGGCGGTCAGTACGCGAAGGTCATCGGCTTGTCGGCGTCCTCGCGCTCCGTGCCGGAGCCCGTCCCGCCGCCGGAGGGCAGCCGCAGCCGGGGATCCTCGGCCGGCGGCTTCTCGTCGGTGTCCGGCCCGGCCTTGGCGTACTTCACGAGGAGCTTGACCTCGACGACCGCGAGCACGCCGTAGAGCAGGGTGAACACGGCCATGGAGGTGAGGACTTCGCCCTGGCTCACCGTGGGGGAGACCGCCTTCGCGGTCTTCATCAGCCCGTAGACGGCCCAGGGCTGGCGGCCCATCTCCGTGAAGATCCAGCCGAAGGAGTTGGCGATCAGCGGGAACCCCATGGTGAGGACGCCGACGCGCCAGGACCACTTGGTCAGGAAGGGGGTCATCTCCCGCGTCTTCGTGAGCATCAGCCGCGGGACCTCGTTCTCGCCGGTGCGGAACTCGGGTGCCAGCCACAGCTTCTTGCGCGTCGTCCACAGTCCGATCAGGCCGGCGACGAAGGACGTCATGCCGAAGCCGATCATCAGGCGGAAGCCCCAGAAGGTCATGAAGATGCTGGGGATGTAGTCGTCCGGCTTGCCGCCGTAGCGTGCGGCCTCCTGCGCGGCGACGTCGTTGATGCCGGGGACGGCCTCGGAGAAGTTGCTGTGGGCGAGGAAGGAGAGTATTCCGGGGATCTCGATCTCGACGCTGTTGTGCCCCTTGGTGACGTCGCCGACCGCGAACACCGAGAAGGGCGCGGGCGCCTGGGTGTCCCACAGGGCCTCGGCGGCGGCCATCTTCATGGGCTGCTGCTCGAACATCACCTTGCCGAGGCTGTCGCCGCTGATGGCCGTGCCGAGGCCGGCGATGACGGCGATCACGAGTCCGACGCGCAGCGAGGCCCGCATCGCACCGATCTGGTGACGCTGCTTCTCGCCGAGCTCCTCGCCGTTGATCTGCTTGCGCTTGGCCCGCCACAGGTGGAAGGACGCGATGCCGACCACGAAGGCGGCGCCGGTGAGGAAGGCCGCGGTGAGGGTGTGGAAGACGACGACGAGGGTGGTGTTCTGGGTCAGGACGGCCCAGATGTCGGTGAGGTGCGCCCTGCCGGTGCTCTTGTCGATGGAATAGCCGGTGGGGTGCTGCATCCAGGAGTTGGCGGCCAGGATGAAGTACGAGGAGAGCAGGGTGCCGACGGCGACGATCCAGATGCAGGCGCAGTGGATCTTCTTGGGCAGCTTGTCCCAGCCGAAGATCCACAGACCGATGAAGGTCGACTCGAAGAAGAAGGCCAGCAGCGCCTCCATCGCCAGCGGTGCGCCGAAGACGTCGCCGACGAAGCGCGAGTAGTCGGACCAGTTCATGCCGAACTGGAACTCCTGGACGATGCCGGTGACCACGCCCATGGCGATGTTGATGAGGAAGAGCTTTCCCCAGAACTTCGTGGCGTGGAAGTACTTGTCCTTGCCCGTGCGGACCCAGGCGGTCTCCAGACCGGCCGTGATCGCGGCAAGACTGATCGTGAGCGGGACGAAGAGGAAGTGGTAGACGGTGGTGATGCCGAACTGCCAGCGCGCCAGCGTCTCCGGAGCCAAAGCCAGATTCACTCGGTCTCTCCTTGCCTCTTGCTTCACCGGCGGGCCGGGCCGCCGACGGTATGCCCCCTTATGCCCCACAAGAAGGGGGACATAAAGGTGCGCTTGTGAACGCGTTCACATTCACAAGCATTATGGCGCACCGAGTTTTCGGCCAAGTCAGGGGGGTACCCCCTCCGGCCCTTGTGCGGGGCGGGCGCGCGGGAGGGGCAAAGACAAGGGCGCCGTGCCCCTCCCGCGAAGGGAGGGGCACGGCGCCCTTGTCAGGCGTCAGCGGCCTCAGAGCTGCTTGCGGAACTCCTCGGCGACCCGCAGGACGATGTCGTTGGCCTCGGTCTCCCCGATCGTCACCCGCACGCCGTCGCCCTGGAACGGCCGCACGGCCACCCCGGCGGCGTCGCACGCGGCGGCGAACTCGGCCGCCCGGTCCCCCAGCCGCAGCCAGACGAAGTTGGCCTGCGACTCCGGCAGCGTCCAGCCCTGCGCGGCCAGCGCCGCGGCCACCCGCGCGCGCTCCTCCACCAGCGCGTCCACCCGCTCCTTCAGCGCCTTCTCGCTGCGCAGCGAGACGATCGCCGCCTCCTGCGCGACCTGGCTCACACCGAAGGGGACGGCCGTCTTCCGCAGTGCCGCCGCGACCGGCTCGTGGGCGATCGCGAAGCCGACGCGGAGCCCGGCGAGCCCGTACGCCTTGGAGAAGGTGCGCAGCACGCAGACGTTCGGCCGGTCCCGGTAGAGGTCGATGCCGTTGGGGACGTCCTCGTCGCGGATGAACTCGATGTACGCCTCGTCCAGGACCACCAGCACGTCGGCGGGCACCCGGTCCAGGAAGGACTCCAGCTCGGCCCGGTGAACCACCGTGCCCGTGGGGTTGTTGGGGTTGCAGACGAAGATCAGCCGGGTCCGGTCGGTGATCGCCGCGAGCATCGCCTCCAGGTCGTGCACATCGCCCTCGGTCAGCGGGACCGGGACCGGAGTGGCGCCCGAGACCCGGGTGATGATCGGGTAGGCCTCGAACGAGCGCCAGGCGAAGATCACCTCGTCGCCCGGGCCCGCCGTCGACTGCACCAGCTGCTGGGCGACGCCGACCGAGCCGGTGCCGGTCGCCAGGTGCGACAGCGGCACCTCGAAGCGCTCCGCCAGCTCGGCCATCAGGCCCGTACAGGCCATGTCCGGGTAGCGGTTGAGCGAACCGGCCGCCTCGACCGCGCTCTCCAGCACGCCCGGCAGCGGCGGGTACGGGTTCTCGTTGGAGGACAGCTTGTACCCGGCCGGACCGCCGGCGGCCGGCTTGCCCGGCTGGTAGGTGGGGACGCCGTCCAGCGCAGCACGCAGCTTCGGGGTCTTCTCGGTCACCGCGGTCCTCCCGGGCAAGGGACATGAAGGGACATGAATACTGCACACCTTATGAGGATTGCCCCGGGCGGCGTCCAGAGTTTCCGGAGCGCTCTTCCTCCCGCAGTGCGCCGTGGCGGGCGCCCTGGCGCGCATCCCCCGTGAAGGTGAGTTGAGACCTCTCCGAGACCTGGACCACCCCCGCGACCGGGATATGCCAGACGTCGACCGACCCCCGACGACCCGCTCAACCACCTGCAATTCCATGATCATTGGGCCGTGCAACGACTGCAGAAACGTGCCTGTCAACAGTGAAATGCGCCCCCCTGCCGAAGGACCGGACGAGCCCTACTATCGGCTCGCCATGACAGCAGCAGGGAAGCACCAGGTGAGCCGGGCGGAAACCTCCCGCAGGAGCAGTCGGCAGGGACGGGCGGGCATCCGCGACGTCGCCGCCGCCGCCGGGGTTTCGATCACGACCGTCTCGGACGCGCTCAACGGCAAGGGCCGGCTACCGGACGCGACCCGCCGCCATGTCCGCGAGGTCGCCGACCGACTGGGCTATCGCCCGTCGGCGGCGGCCCGCACCCTCCGCACGGGCAAGTCGGGCCTCATCGGCCTGACCGTCACCACGTACGGGGATGAACCTTTCACCTTCACCGAGTTCGCCTATTTCGCGGAGATGGCCAGAGCCGCCACCTCGGCCGCCCTGGCCCGCGGCTACGCCCTCGTCATCCTCCCGGCGACCTCCCGGCACGACGTGTGGTCCAACGTGGCCCTCGACGGCACCGTCGTCGTGGACCCCTCCGACCACGACCCCGTCGTCTCCGACCTGGTCCGCCAGGGCATCCCGGTGGTCTCCGACGGCCGGCCCGCCGGCACCCTGCCCGTCACCGCCTGGGTCGACAACGACCACGAGGCCGCGGTCCTGGGCATCCTCGACCACCTCGCCGCCGCCGGGGCGCGCCGGATCGGCCTGCTCACCGGCACCACGACGGACACCTACACCCGGCTGTCCACCACCGCGTACCTGCGCTGGTGCGAACGCATCGGCCAGGACCCGGTCTACGAGGAGTACCCCGCGCACGACCCCTGCGCCGGAGCCGTCGCCGCCGACCGGCTGCTCGCCCGGCCGGACCGGCCCGACGCGGTGTACGGGCTCTTCGACCCCAACGGCACCGACCTGCTGGCCGCGGCCCGCCGCTACGGCCTGCGCGTACCGGACGACCTGCTGCTCGTCTGCTGCAGCGAGTCCACCGTCTACGCCACCACCGAGCCGCCCATCACGACGCTGTCGCTCAAGCCGCGGCGGATCGGTACCGCCGTCGTCCAGCTGCTGATCGACGCCATCGAGGGGCTCGACACGGGACGGCCGGTGGAACAGGTCATACCCACCGAGCTGATCGTGCGTACGTCCTCCGAGCGGCGCCCGCCGCGCACCACCGTCAGCGCCCCGCGCGGCCCGGCCACGACCTGACCGGCCCCGGCACACCGGCCGACACCCCGGCGTCACCCGTGTGACCTGCACCGACCCGCCCGGCCCGCGTCAACCGCGGGCATCCCGCGTCCGGCCCACGGGGCATCGCCCCATCCGGCACGACACAGCCGTCCCCACCCCCTGCGGACCGGCGCGAACGGCTCATTTAACGGAGCATTTGGGGAGAAAATCCCGGCGATCCCGGTGGAGCTCCCCGATTCACAGCCCCTGGTGCGTCACAAGCCGCGACGGTCATTCCTATGATGGGCGCACGACACCGCGGACCGCCGTCGACCAGGCAAGGTCCACAAGGGTGCAGGCGGCGCGATGGTGGAGGGGTCGATGACTCAGGGGGCCGGTCAGGGACCTGCGGCACGGACCACGGCGGCGATGCCGCCTTTCCCCGGGTACGCCGCTCCCCCGCCCATGCCCGGGTACGACCACGCCGGGGAGCCGGCCGAGGTACCGGTCCACCCCCACTACGCCGCGCACGAGGGCTTCCCCCCGCACGCGGCCGAGTACCCCGACTACCCCGAGGGCTACACCCCGACCGCCCGCGACCTCCCGGTCATCGTCCGCAGCCCGGCCCCCGGCACCGTGCCGCCGCAGGACGTGCCGACCGTCGAGCTGACGCCCCTCACCGCCCCGCAGCAGCTCCCCCAGCAGCCCGTGCCCACCGGCCCGGGCCCGCTGTACGTCGTCGGCGACGTCCACGGCTACCTGGACGAGCTGCACGACGCGCTGTACGCACAGGGGCTCATCGACGAGCAGGGCCACTGGTCGGCGGGCAACACCCGGCTGTGGTTCCTGGGCGACTTCACCGACCGCGGCCCGGACGGCGTCGGCGTGATCGACCTGGTCATGCGGCTCTCCGCGGAGGCGGCGGCGGCCGGCGGCTACTGCAAGGCCCTCATGGGCAACCACGAGCTGCTGCTCATCGGCGCCAAGCGGTTCGCCGACACGCCCGTCAACTCGGGTGCGGGAACGGCCTCCTTCCAGGCGGCCTGGCTGCTCAACGGCGGCCAGCGCACCGACATGGAGCGCCTGGAGGACCACCACCTGCAGTGGATGGCCCGCCTCGACGCGATCGCCGAGGAGGACGGGCACCTGCTCGTCCACTCCGACACCACCGCGTACCTCGACTTCGGCGACTCCATCGAGGCCGTCAACGACGCCGTCACCGAGGCGCTGCAGCGCAACGACCCGGACGAGTGCTGGGACCTGTTCCGCAAGTTCACCAAGCGGTTCGCCTTCCGCGACGACGAGGCGGGCCCGTCGGCCGTGCGGGAGCTGCTGCAGACCTACGGCGGCCGCCGCATCGTGCACGGCCACAGCCCGATCCCCTATCTGCTGGGCGAGGTCGGCGGGGAGGACCCGGACGAGCAGGACGGCGCGCCGCTCATCGAGGGTCCGCATCTGTACGCGGACGGACTGGCGCTCGCCATGGACGGCGGGGTCACGATGGCCGGAAAGCTGCTGGTGGTGCAACTTCCGCTGGCCGGCTGAGGGTTCGGCGGCGGCGTCCACGGGCACATGAGAGTTCCACCGCCGCGGGGTAATTCGGGAAACCCGCTGTCACCCCGCGCCGGTGCGGCTCTACCATCGGCTTATCCGTAGCAGGCTCTCCTCCGTTTCCGCCCACTGCCGGCAACAGGCCGGCTATCAGGCCCTACGGAGCATCGGGGGATGCACATGAACAGCGTTCCGCACCTGCTTGCCGAGGACCGCCCGGAATTCGAGCGGATCCTCGACCAGGCACTGCGTACCGCGGACCATGACCCGGAACTCAATGCCCTGGCCGCCGCGACAGGGCGGCGGCTCACCGCCGAACAGCTGCGCACGATGGCCGTCGGCGCCATGACCGCCATCTCCGCCTGCGCCATGGCGGAATACGAGGACCTCATAGAAGCGCGCCGGGCGCTGCGCGAGCGGGCCCCGTCCGGCCGGCCGCAGCCCGTCGCCGCCGGTGCCGCCGCGGGCGGGGATGCGCCGCCCGCCGGGCCTCCCGAGGAGGACCCCGGCGCAGGAGCCATAGCGGTGCTGGCCGTGCTGGCTCCGGTGCTCGCGGGGACCGCCGCGATCCTGTTCCTGGCGATCGGCTACGTGATGCGCACGGTCGGCTCGGACGTCCCGGTCGCGGACTCGATGATCACGATCGGCTGGTGGTTCGGCGGCCTCACCGCCGTCGGCGTGCTCGTCGCGACGGCGGGCATCCTGCTCACTGCCCTGCGCAACGGGGCGCCCCCGGAGGACGACGGCCGCCGGAGCGAGCTGTACGAAGCGGCCGACCGGGCCCGGAAGGCATGGCGCGAGGCACTGTTGGAGCGGGGCATCAGGCCGTTCCTGAGAGAGGCCCAGGCCAACGCCTCGGCGCCGGCGACCCGTTCGCCGTCCGTCCCCTCGGCCCGCAACGGCCACGGCCGGACCCCCCATCTCGGCTACTCCCGCCCCGGCTTCACCAGCCCCGACGAGGATCACACCGCCCCCACGCGCCCCCGCTTCACCAGCCCGGATTTCACCAGCCCCGATTTCGGGGGGCCGGATCACCGGCCGGAGTGAACAAGCGGAAGAGCTCCGCGAAAAATCGTATCGCCGCGAAGCGACGCGGCACAGGTGTCCCGGGGAAAGGGGCCCGGCCGTCAAGGCCTCTACCCCGCACACCCGTCCGGACGTTCCGCTTGCTCTCCTCCGCACCGGATCCGTTCCGGCCCTGGTCCGGCCCTGGTCCGGTCTATTCCGCGATCGGCAGGTACACCCGGTTGCCGGCCTCTGCGAACTCCCGCGATTTCTGGGCCATTCCGGCCTCGGGGTCGACGGCGAGGTCGTCGCCGTGTGCCCGCCGGATGTCCTGCGAAATCTTCATGCTGCAGAACTTCGGCCCGCACATCGAGCAGAAGTGCGCCGTCTTGGCGGGCTCCGCCGGCAGCGTCTCGTCGTGGAAGGCGCGTGCCGTGTCGGGGTCGAGGGCCAGGTTGAACTGGTCCTCCCAGCGGAACTCGAAGCGCGCGTCCGACAGTGCGTCGTCCCACGCCTGCGCGCCCGGGTGGCCCTTGGCGAGATCGGCCGCATGGGCGGCGATCTTGTACGTGATGACGCCGGTCTTGACGTCGTCCCGGTCCGGCAGGCCCAGGTGCTCCTTGGGCGTGACGTAGCAGAGCATGGCCGTGCCCCACCAGGCGATCATCGCGGCGCCGATGCCCGAGGTGATGTGGTCGTACCCGGGCGCGACGTCGGTCGTCAGGGGGCCGAGCGTGTAGAAGGGGGCCTCCTCGCAGATCTCCTGCTGGAGGTCGATGTTCTCCTTGATCTTGTGCATCGGGACGTGGCCCGGGCCCTCGATCATCGTCTGGACGTTGTGCCGCTTGGCGATCGTGTTGAGCTCGCCGAGAGTCCTGAGCTCGGCGAACTGCGCCTCGTCGTTGGCGTCGGCGATCGAACCCGGACGCAGGCCGTCGCCCAGCGAGTAGGTCACGTCGTAGGACGCGAGGATCTCGCAGAGTTCCTCGAAGTTCTCGTAGAGGAACGACTCCTTGTGGTGCGCGAGGCACCACGCGGCCATGATCGAGCCGCCGCGCGAGACGATGCCGGTCTTGCGGCGGGCCGTCAGCGGGACGTACCGCAGCAGCACGCCCGCGTGGACGGTCATGTAGTCGACGCCCTGCTCGGCCTGCTCGACGACCGTGTCCTTGTAAATCTCCCAGGTGAGTTCCTCGGCCTTGCCGTCGACCTTCTCCAGGGCCTGGTACAGCGGCACGGTGCCGATCGGCACGGGGGAGTTGCGCAGCACCCACTCGCGGGTGGTGTGGATGTTGCGGCCGGTGGAGAGGTCCATGACGGTGTCGGCGCCCCAGCGGGTCGCCCAGGTCATCTTCTCCACCTCCTCCTCGATGGAGGAGGTGACGGCCGAGTTGCCGATGTTGGCGTTGACCTTCACCAGGAACTTCTTGCCGATGATCATCGGCTCGATCTCGGGGTGGTTGACGTTCGCCGGGAGGACGGCCCGGCCGGCCGCGATCTCCTCGCGGACGGTCTCCGGGGAGACGCCCTCCCGGAGGGCTACGTACTCCATCTCCTCGGTGATCTCGCCGCGTCGGGCGTACGCGAGCTGCGTCACCGCCTGGCCGCCCCGGCCCCGGCGGGGCTGGCGCGGACGGCCCGGGAAGACCGCGTCGAGGTTGCGCAGGCCGCCGCGGGGCGAGGTGTGCTTGATGCCGTCGTCCTCCGGGCGCACCGGGCGCCCGGCGTACTCCTCGGTGTCACCGCGGCCGATGATCCAGTTCTCGCGCAGCGGCGTCAGGCCGCGCCGGACGTCCGTCGTGACCGACGGATCGGTGTACGGGCCGGAGGTGTCGTACAGGGTGACGTCCTGCCCGTTGGTGAGATGCACCCGCCGCACCGGGACCCTGAGGTCCGGTCGCGAGCCGGTCACGTGGTCCTTGTGCCAGCCGAGCTCCCGGCCGTTTTCGGACGTGCGTGCAGCATCCTGCGAGGTCATGTGACCAGAACTCCCTACGCCGGCATTACCCGGTAACAGGTTCGGCGGTCGGCGCAGCGGTTTCCGTACGGACATCGATTCCCGTACGGCGATCAGCGCCCTCTCAGCCCGGTGCTCCGAGCTCCCGCGATTGCAAAGGTGCCACCACGCTAGCGCCTCCCCGGGCCGCAGGGCCAGGGGGGCTTGCGATGATCGGGCGGTGACCCCCACCGAGCGTACGCACCACCATGCCCCCCACGCCCACGGCCATGCGCACAGCCATGGTCCGGCCAAGCCCGTCTCCGCCCACCTGCGCAAGGTGATCGCGGCCGTCCTCGTCCCGTTCGCCGCCGCCGTGGTGGCCGGAATGGTGATCCTCTGGCCGGGCAGCGCGCCGCCGCACCAGCACAGCGGGCTGGGACTCGACCAGCAGACCGAGTCGGGACGGGTGGTGAAGATCGAGGAGGTGGACTGTGCCAAGGTCGGCGCGCAGCCGCAGCAGCAACAGCAGTCACCGCAGGGCGGCGCGCCCGTCACCGGGCCGTGCGAACAGGCGACGATCGAGGTCGGCTCGGGCCCCGACAAGGGCGTGACGTTCACCGAGATCGTGCAGCCCAGCGCCTCCCGCCGCTACACGGTCGGCGAGGGCGTGGTGCTGGCCTACGCGCCCAAGGCCCCCGAGAACCTGCGGTATTCGGTGACGGACGTGGACCGCAACGTCCCGATGGTGCTGCTGGCCGCGGTGTTCGCCGTGGCGGTCGTGGCGATCGGCCGGCTGCGCGGCGTCTTCGCCCTGGTGGCGCTGGTGATCAGCTTCGGCGTGCTGACGATGTTCATCCTCCCCGCGATCCTCCAGGGTTCGGATCCGCTGCTGGTCGCGGTGATAGGCGGCAGCGCGATCATGCTGATCGCGCTCTACATGTGCCACGGCCTCAACGCCCGTACGTCCGTGGCCGTTCTGGGCACGCTCACCTCCCTGCTGCTCATCGGTCTGCTGGGCGCCGGCTTCATCGGCTGGGCGCATCTGACGGGCAACACGGACGACACGACGGGCCTGGTGCACGGCCTGTATCCGCACATCGAGATCCAGGGCCTGCTGCTCGCCGGGATCATCATCGGCTCGCTGGGCGTGCTCGACGACGTCACGGTGACCCAGACGTCGGCCGTGTGGGAGCTGAAGGAGGCTGATCCCAAGGCGAATTGGCGGAAGCTGTACGCGTCGGCCATGCGCATCGGCCGGGACCACATCGCGTCGGTGGTCAACACGCTGGTCATGGCGTACGCGGGGGCGTCGCTGCCGTTGCTGCTGCTGTTCTCGATCGCGGACAGCGGGGTGGGGAGGGTCGCGACGAGCGAGATCGTCGCGGAGGAGATCGTCCGCACGCTCGTGGGCAGCATCGGTCTGGTGGCCTCGGTGCCGGTGACGACCTTCCTGGCCGCGCTCGTTGTCAGTGCCGACCGGCACAATACGAGCAAGGGTTCCAAGAGGGGGTCCAAGGGGGGCTCCAGGACCGCGAAGAGCGGCGGCAGGCGGCGCCGCGCGAAGTGACGGGCCCGCGGGGGCGGGCCGGAAAGCGGGGGGGCGTCGGTGGTCGGGGAGTTGGGCAGAGTGACGGGGGCGGTCGGCCCGGGCCTGGTCGGCGAGGTGATGGTGCACGTGCGGGGCGGTGCCGAGGCCTTCCTGGCGTATCCGGCGGAGCCGGACGAGCGCATCGAGCGGGGGACGATGGTGCTGATCGTGGAGTACCAGCCGCCGCGCACGGTGTACGTCGCACGGGCGTATTCCTGACGGGCGGCCGTGTCGACACGCATCTCCCTGGCCGGAACGGATGGGTGAGGTGTCGGCGTCTTCGCCAGGGGGCACATCCGGGAGCAGACTGCATGATCACAGGGCCCCGCCGGGGCCGCAAAAGGGGGAATGACGCATGCTCATCGGCGTCGTGGCGGGGGTCGTCCTCGTCGCCATAGCCGTCCTCGTAGGGCTGTTCAAGCTCATGTGGCGCGTTGCCGAGCCCAACGAGGCACTCATCATCTCCGGGTCCAAGCACCGCGTGGAGGGCCTGGAGGAAGGTCTGGGCTTCCGGATCGTCACCGGGCGGGGGACACTCGTCCTGCCCGGGGTACAGGCGGTGCGCAAGCTGTCCCTCGATCTCAACGAGGCCGATCTCCACGTGGATTGCGTGACGCGGCAGGGCATCCCGCTCAAGGTGCACGGCGTGGTGATCTTCAAGGTCGGCGACGACTTCGTGTCCATAGCCAACGCCGCCCGCCGCTTCCTCGACCAGCAGAAGCACATGAGCGAGCGCGTGCACAACGTGTTCGCGGGCCATCTGCGGTCCATCGTCGGCGGGTTGACCGTGGAGGACATGATCCGCGACCGCGAGCGGCTGACGGGCGAGACCCGGGCCGCCTCGGGCACGGAGATGGAGAAGCTGGGCCTGATCATCGACTCCCTGCAGATCCACGAGATCCAGGACCCCACGGGCTACATCAAGAACCTGGCCGCGCCGCACGCGGCCGCCGTCCAGCGCGATGCGCGCATCGCCCAGGCCGAGGCGGACCGGCTGGCCACCGAGGCCGAACAGCAGGCCGCCGCGCGGATGTCGGAGGCCACGCGCGACAGCGAGATCCTGCAGGCGGGGTACCAGGCCGAGCGGGACAGCGCGGCCGCCAAGGCCCGGCAGGCGGGCCCGCTGTCCGAGGCCGCGGCGCGGCAGGAGGTCGTGGTCCAGGAGACCCGGGTCGCGGAGCTCGCGGCCAAGCAGCGCGAGCAGCAGCTCCAGGCGGACGTGCGCAAGCCCGCGGACGCCGCCGCGTACGAGAAGCGGACGCTGGCGGAGGCGGAGCGCGACGCCCGCATCTCCGCCGCGGAGGCCAGGGCCCGGGAGACGGAGCTGGCGGCCGCGGCCGAGGCGACCCGGGTGAAGGCGGCCGCCGCGGCCGAGGCGGAGGCCACCAGGACGCGCGGCGAGGCCGCCGCCGCGGCCACCCGTGCGACGGGTGAGGCCGAGGCCGCCGCGACGCAGGCCAAGGGGCTGGCGACGGCCGAGGCGGCCAAGGCGCACGGTCTGGCCGAGGCCGAGGCGATCAAGGCCCGGGCCGAGGCGCTGGCGCAGAACCAGGAGGCGGTCGTCGCCCAGCAACTGGCCGAGAACTGGCCGGAGATCGTCCAGGCCGGCGCCCAGGCCTTCGGGAACGTGGACCACATGGTCCTGCTCAACGGGGCGGACGGGATGTCCGAGATGTTCGCCAAGGCGCTGACGATGGGCGGTACGGGCCTGGGGCTGGCCCGCCAGCTGCTGGCGTCCGTGGGCAACGGCCCGGGCCGGGAGCCGGGCGCGGACGGTGTGCACACCCCGGGTGCGGGCGTCGGCGGGGACGGCCGGAGCGCGGGGCCGCGCAGCGAGCCGGTGCCGCTCGACGGGCCCGTGGGGAACGGTCCGGACACGTCCGGTGCACCGGAAGGGACCGGCGCCGCCGGATCCGCCGGGGCTGCTGGAGAAGGTGCCGGGGAGGAGTCCTCCGCGGAGACGGCGGAGGGGGCTGTGGCGGGGACGGCCGGATAAGCGGCCGGAGTCGGCCGGGGACGGCCGGGGAGTCCGTCGGGAAGGGGCCGCCACGGCGGCCGGAGGGGCCGTCGCGGGCGCCGGGCACGGCTGCGGTGCGGCGGCGGCCCGGGGGCCGCTAACCGGCGTTCTGCCCTTCCGGGTTGCCGGCGAGGATGCTGTCGAGCGCCGCGGCGAGCTCGTGGTCGAAGTCCGCGACGGAGCGCTCCTCGCCCAGCGGTGCAATGCGGTCGGTGCGGTCGAGGAAGGCCACCAGCGGCGCCGCCCCCGCCCGGAACAGGGCTCCCTCTCCGCCCACTTGCAGCCGGATGAAGACGTCCGACAGGTGCTGGGCGGAGGCGGGGGCGATGTGCACGTCGCCCTCGCCGGAGGGCTGGCTCAGCCCGTCGAGCAGCAACTCCCGGGCGAAGGCCCAGGTCACGGGGGCGTCGCCGGGGAGGTGGAAGGTGAACTTCACCGCGTACGGATCACTGCTGTCGTAGTCCAGCTCCACCGGGATCCGGAAGGACAGCTCCTCGGAGACGAGGAAAGTCATGATCACTTCTGCCTGAACTGTGTCGCGCATCGCCCAATGCCCCGTCTTCGTCGGTTTGGCCGGGATTGGATCCTCATGGCCCTCTAATGACGCCATAGTCTGACAACAACGTCCCGTGGATCACAAGGAGTGATTTTTCAGTTACCGATAGAGACCGAGAGGGAGCTTACGAGCTCTCCGACTCTGGAGCGTAGCGACTCGACTACGGGGCGGAGTCGTTCCGCGGGATTCGGCGGCACGGAACAGCAGAGAACCGGCCAAAGTGACCGGCGCTCACAGGGCGGTGAACAGGCCGGTCACGGGGGCGGAAGGCGAGAACGTCGGGGCAGGTGGCCGGGGGCCGGGGCAGGGGCGTACTGCTGTCGTCCGCACACGGGTTGGAGCCGTGGAGACGGTCACAAGGCACCGAACGCTAATCAGAATGGGGTATTTCAGACAGGCCGGTATTCCCGGGCGATGTCCCTCGCCCGGGTTACCGCCCTCTACCAATCGCCCTTGGACGACGAGGACGACGTGAACTTCTTGACGACGAAGATGAGGCCGCCGACGAGGGCGACGAGCAGCAGCGCCTTGAAGAGCAGGCTGACGACAAAGCCGAGCACGCTCATGATCAGGCTGCCGAACACCACGAGCACCAGGACCGGCACGGCGACCCACGTCACCCACCAGGGCAGTCCTGCGAATATCCCCTTCTCGGCCATGACGTCCTCTGCTTCCCGCTCCACGCGTCTTCACGCGTCGCTGTCGTGTCGCCGGCCGGGAGATCCCGGCCCGCTTCGGTACTTCGATGCTAGGCCGGGCACACGGCCGGGTGGAGGTCCCACAGCCCCCGTCCGCCCCTGAGCGACCCCCTACGGGATACCGGGGTTCCGGGGCCGTCCGTCTCAGGGAAACGGCCCGGGCTCAGCTCTCCGGGGGCGAGAAGACGACCAGCACCCGCAGGTCCTCGCTGATGTGGTGGAACCGGTGCTGCGCGCCCGCCGGCACGTACACCACGCTGCCGCGCGCCACCTCGGTCGTCTCCGTGCCCACGGTGATCGCGGCCCGGCCGCTCACCACCACGTACACCTCGTCCTCGGCGTGCGGCCCCTGCGGGTCGGTGTCGCCGGCGTTCAGGGCGTACAGCCCGACGGACATGTTCCGCTCGCGCAGGAACTGCAGATACGCACCCTGGTTCGCCGCCCGCTCCGCGTCCAGTTCGTCGAGCCGGAACGCCTTCATCCTCGCCACCCCTCGCTGTGCCGACGCAGGCCTCCGCATCCTGCCCGCCGGTCTGCAACGATCTCACCATGAAGAACTTCGTAGTCAAGACGATCGCCAACGCGGCAGCCCTGGCAGTGGCCATCTGGCTGCTCAAGGGCATCACGCTGTCCGGCGAGAACACCGCCCGCAAGGCGGTCACCCTGGTCCTCGTCGCGCTCGTCTTCGGCGTGGTCAACTTCATCGTCAAGCCGGTCGTGAAGCTGCTGTCCTTCCCGCTCTTCATCCTCACCCTGGGCCTCATCACGCTGGTCATCAACGCGTTGATGCTGATGCTGACCTCATGGGTGGCGGGAAAGCTGCATCTGGCCTTCCACGTGGACGGCTTCTGGACGGCGCTCGTGGGCGGCGTCATCGTCTCGATCGTGGCGTGGGCGATGCACGTGATCCTGCCCGACGACGAGGACTGAGCGCCGCCGCGCATGCCTGACGGCGGCTCGAGCCTCCCCCCTCTTGGCTCGAGCCGCCCGGTTCTCGTGCACGAAGAACCGTGCGATCCAGGCTAGTTGACTCTGCGTCAGTGTCCAATCACGCTAGCGACACAGACCTATCGACTTATTTATAGTTCCCCCACGATCAGTAGCGGCGAGCCGGGGAGAACCCATGGATCTGGCCCTTCTCCGCACCTTCGTCACCGTGCACCGGGCCGGCTCGTTCACCCGGGCCGCGGCCCTCCTCGGCCTCTCCCAGCCCGCCGTCACCAGCCAGATACGGGCGCTGGAACGGCAGCTCGGCCGCCCCCTCTTCCTCCGGCAGGCCCGCGGGGTCCGCCCCACCACCACCGGCGACGAACTCGCGCACCGCATCGGCCCGCACGTGGACGCGCTGCTGGAGATCACCGAGTCCGGCCCCGACGGCCACTGGACCGGCCGCAGCCTGCACCTGGCCGGTCCCCCCGAGTTCACCGGCCTGCGGGTGCTGCCCGCCCTCGCCCCGCTCGTCGCGCAGGGGCTGACCGTGCGCACGGCGCACGGCACGGCCGAGGAGCTCTTCGACGGACTCGCCGCGGGCCACCACGACCTCGCCGTCACCACCGCGCGCCCGCGCGGCCGGCTGCTGACCGCCACCCCGCTGTGCGACGAGGAGCACGTCCTGGTCGCGGCCCCGCGCTGGGCGGCCCGGCTCGGCGGCGCGGCCGTCGTCCGCGACCAGGGCGCCCGCGCCCTGGAGGACCTGCCGGTGGTCGAGGTCCACGAGAGCCTGCCGTTCGTCTCCCGCTACTGGGCCGCGGTCTTCGACGGCAAGCCCGTCGCCACCGCCACGGTCGTCGTCCCCGACCTGCGCGCCGTGCTGTCCTGCGTCGTCGCCGGAGCCGGCATCGGCGTGCTGCCCCGCTATCTGTGCGGCGACGCCCTCGACACCGGCGAGATCGTGGCCCTGCTGGACCCGCCGGTGCCTCCGCTGCGCACGTACTTCCTGGTCGTCCGGACCGGCTCACCGGCCCATCCGCACCTGGCGAGGGCGCACGAGTGGTTGTTGCGCGCCGCCGTCTCCTGGTGAGGCTGCCGTTTCCCCGCGGGAAGGGGTTTCACCGGGGGTCCGGCGCGGCAGATGTCCCCTATGACCGAACGGCTCGTGGTCAAACGCACCGCCCGCGCCATCCTGCTCGACGGGGATCCCTCCGGGAGCCTCGACATGTTCCTGATCAAGCGGACCAAGCCCGGCGAGGCTCCGTACTGGATCACCCCCGGCGGCGGGGTGGAGCCCGAGGACGCCACGGTGGTCGCCGCCCTCCACCGCGAAGTGTCCGAAGAGCTCGGCGCCAAGGTCACGGACGTGGTCCCGGCCTTCGTCGACACCGTCTCCCACTCCCTGCACCATGCAGCCCACGGCGTGAAGGTGCAGCACTTCTTCGTCTGCCGGCTGGCCTCGATGGACCTCTCCCTGCGGCACGGCCCGGAGGTGGACGAGCCGGTCGGGACGTACGAGGTGGTGCGCATCCCCTTCACCCGCGCCGGCGTCGCCTCCGTGGACCTGGTGCCGCCCTCGCTGCGCGCCTATCTCGGCACGAACATCGAAGGGGTACGGGCCCTGCTCGCGCCCGACCTCGGCTGAGCCCCGTCGCTTGGACCCCGTCGCTAGCTCTTGCCGGCCGCGGCGCCGAAGAAGTCGCCGCCCTTGCGCCGCACGTCGTCCGTGCCCCAGGCACGGCCGTCCTCGTCGGGGCCCCGGGATGCCTTGTACAGCTGCGGAATGTGCTTGGCGCAGTGGACGTACGCCTCCTCGACCGTGACCTCGACCCACACCACGGGCCTGCGGCCCGGCACGCCGTCGGCGGGCAGCTGCGGGTGGGCGGTGCGCAGGACGGCGTCGTCGACGATCCGGGCCCGGCCGTTGACGTGCAGACCGATCCGGTCGTGGAAGAAGTCGATCAGCAGGATGCCGACGCGGGGGTTCTCCTCGATGTTGCCCAGGCTCGCGAGGACGCCGTTGCCCCGGTACTCGGGGTAGGCCAGCGTGCGCTCGTCCAGGACGTGCAGAAAGCCGGGCGGGCCGGCGCGGAAGGTGTTGTCGCACGCACCCCCGGCATCCGCGGTGGCGAGGAAGAACATCTCCTGCCGGGCAACGAACTCCCGCATTCGCGCGTTGAGCCGGTCCAGCGTCTGCTCGGCGTGGAAGCGCTCCGCACGGACCGACGTGCCGAACCGCTGCTGCACCTGCCGTTCACCGTCGCCCACGTCGCCTCACCGTCCGCGCATCGCCGGCTCGTCCAGCTCGTCGTGCCGTATGCGGTGGGACGGTATGCCGATGCCCACCAGGGTGTCCACACTGCTGCGAATCATTTCCGGCGGCCCGGACAGATACGCGTCATAGGCGTGCCACGGCCCGTATTTCCTTACGACGGCGGGGAGTTGTCCGCTCAGACCGCGGGTCGGACCGTCCGAGACCACCGGGCGGACGCAGAGCCAGCGGTGCGCCTTCTGCAGGCGCAGCAGGGTGTCGATGTCGTAGAGGTCGTCGTCGTACCGGGCGCCGTAGAAGACGTCGACCGGGCGGCGGCGGCCGTGCCGGACGACGTCCTCCACCAGAGCCTTGATGGGGGCGATGCCGGTGCCGCCGCCGAGGCAGAGCATTCCGTCGTCGGTGCCGTGGTCCACGGTCATGGAACCGGCCGGCGGGCCGAGGCGGACGACGTCGCCGGGGCGGGCCCGGTGGACCAGGGCATTGGACACCCAGCCGGCCGGAACGGCCTTGACGTGGAAGGAGAGCAAGCCGTCCTCGCGGGGCGCCGAGGAGAAGGAGTAGTGCCGCCACACCCGGGGCCACCAGGGCGTCTCCACGCTCGCGTACTGCCCCGCGAGAAAGGGGTAGGGCTGGTCGGGGCGGAGGGTGAGCACGGCGACGCTGCGGGTGCGGCGCTCGTGGGAGACGATCTCGGCGTGCCACCAGGCCGGGGCCCGCTGCTCGTCCTCGGCGGCTGCATCGATCATGATCTGGGAGATCGCCGTGTAGACCCGCACC
This sequence comes from Streptoverticillium reticulum, assembly GCF_047456005.1. Lineage (NCBI taxonomy): Bacteria > Bacillati > Actinomycetota > Actinomycetes > Kitasatosporales > Streptomycetaceae > Streptomyces > Streptoverticillium reticulum. Next base: position 4,226,088 of record NZ_CP179755.1, read on the forward strand.
CATGCGGCCTCGGCGGCCTCGCTCCAGCTGTCGGGCGCATAGCGGGTGAGCGCACCGATCAGGCACTCGCCGACGGCGGGGTAATGGGCGGGCAGCGTCCCGTACTTGCGGTGTCCGCGGCCGAGCCGGGAGAGGTACGCGGTGAGGGTGGCGGTGTCGTCGGCGTGCTCGGCGGCGGTCAGCAGCGCCTTGAAGAGGCGGTCGCGCTGGACGTCCATCGCCGCCGGGAAGAGATCGCGCAGTGCGGGGTGCCGGACGAAGAGCAGTGCATAGAAATACGACGTGGCCTTGTCGGCCACGGGCTCCATCTCGGCCAGGGTGCGCCGTACGAGAACGGCGTCCGGGGAGGGGGACGGGGCGGGGGCGGCGGCTGGGGCGGCCGCCCCGGGTAACGGCACGGGCGGTGCCGGTAAGGGCTCGGGGCGGGCGGCGTCCGACGGGGCGGGATCGGCCTCGGCCGGGCGCTCGTGCTCCCGGCCGGCCTCCCTTCCGGTCTCCCGTCCGCCGGGAGGGGCGCCCGGGCCGTCCCCGTCGTCACGCTCCCGGGGGCGGCCTTCCGTGCCGTCCCCCGGCGCGAACCAAGTCCATTCACCCGCTGCGCGCGTGGTGCCGTCGTGGGCCGACGGAGTGGCCGGAGCGTTCATCTATGCCTCGCCTCGAACATCCCTCGGGCGGTACCAGTCCGCGCAGCATGCCACCCCGGGCCCCGGCCGCAGTGAATATGCCGTAACTCCCGGCGCATGAAGGAACGTTGCGGCTAGGCTGATCGGTCGGGCAGGCCCATCGGCGCCTCCGGCCCGGGCTCCCCCGCTCCGTGCCCGCTCAGCGCGCGGCGCCGGTCAGCGCGTAGGCCTCGCGCAGGTCCCTCCCCGCGTACGCGTGCGTCGCGATGTCCCGCACGTGGTGATCCGCGTTGACCGCCACCGACACCGGAACGACGGCGAACAGGCTCGCGTCCGACATCGAATCCCCGTACGCCACGCAGTCGGCGCGGCCCAGCCCGTACTCCGCGCAGAGCTCGTCCGCGATCCTCACCTTCGCGGCGGCGTCGAGGATCCCCGACGGGTCCAGGGGCTCCCGGAACGGCACCGCCGGCCAGTGCGACCCGCGGGCCGCGTCCGCGCCCCAGTCCAGGAGCTTCTCCACGAAGAACGACGGCGACAGCGAGATCACCGCGCACCGCTCGCCCCGCGCCCGTATCTCCCCCCACACCTCCTGGATGCCGTCCATCCACGGCGCCGCGTCGAACGCCGCGGCCACCTGTGCCTCGGTGAGCTCCTTCCACAACTCCATGGCGAGTGCGGCGAACTGCGGCGGCGACAGCTCGCCCGCCGCGAACGCACGCTCCAGTTCGCCGATACCGGGCTCCGCTCCGAGCTGCCGGGAGATCTCGACCGCGGCCGCGGAGCCGTGGATCAGCGTGCCGTCGAGATCGAACAAGTGCAGTCTGCTCATGGTCGTCGAGCGTAGGTGCCGCCGTCGGCCGCGGAAACGGGCGCCCCCGCGGCCACCACCCTCGACCCTGAGGTCTCCGACGCCTCCGGCAGCCCCGCCGCCCGTCCGCCGCGCCGCTCCAGCGCCGCGGACACCAGCGCCAGGACCAGCGCGGCCGCGGCCATCAGCGCACCGACCCCGTTGGGCGCGGTGTAGCCGAACCCGGCGGATATGACCAGGCCGCCGAGCCAGGCCGCCATGGCATTGCCCAGGTTGAAGGCGCCGATGTTGACCGCGGAGGCGAGGGTGGGGGCGTCGGCGGTCTGGTCCAGCACCCGCTTCTGCAGCGGGGGCACGGTCGCGAAGCCGAAGGCACCGACGAGCGGCACGGCGACCGCCGCCGCGATCTTGTCGTGCGCGGCCAGGGGCAGCAGCGCGAGCGCGAGCGCGAGCCCTCCGAGAGCGGTGCAGAGCATGGGCATCAGCGCACGGTCGGCGTACCGGCCGCCGACGAGGTTGCCCGCGACCAGGCCGAGGCCGAAGAGCACGAGCAGCCAGGTGACGGACGCCGGGGCGTAGCCCGTGACCTCGGTCATCATCGGGGTGATGTACGTGCTCATCGTGAAGACGCCACCGAAGCCGAGCACGGTCATCGCCATGGCGAGCAGTACCTGGGGGTTGCGGAAGGCGGCCAACTCGCCGCTGATCCTGGTCCGTTCGGGCCGCTCCTGCTCCGGCACGAGGGCCGCTATGCCGAGGACGGCGAGGACGCCGAGCCCGGCGATGGCGAAGAAGGTGACCCGCCAGCCCGCGTTCTGGCCGACCAGCGTGCCCAGCGGCACGCCCACCACGTTGGCGACGGTCAGGCCGGTGAACATCATCGCTATCGCGCCCGCCTTCTTCTGCGGCGGGACGAGCCCGGCGGCGACGATCGCGCCGATGCCGAAGAACGCGCCGTGCGCGAGCGAGGCGACGATGCGGCCGGCGAGCATCACCCCGAAGACCGGCGCGGCGGCGGAGAGCGCGTTGCCCGCGATGAACAGCACCATCAGGGCCATCAGCATCCGCTTGCGCGGCACCCGGCTTCCGACGATGGCGAGGACGGGCGCCCCGACGACCACGCCGAGGGCGTAGCCGGTGGTCAGGAAGCCGGCGGTGGGGATCGAGACGCCGAAGTCCGCCGCGACCTCGGGCAGCAGGCCGGAGGTCACGAACTCGGTCGTGCCGATGCCGAAGGCGCCTATGGCGAGCGCCAGCAGAGCGAGAGGCATGAGAGGGGTCTTTCGGATCAGGCAGGACACAGGACAGCGGAACAGAGGAACGGAGGGACAGCGGACAGGGCAGGAAAAGACCAGGAAGGACAGGAAGGACAGGGCATCGACATACTTGTCATCGCCCCTTTCCCGCGTCCACAATAATTGCAGACGCGGGCTATATGCAAGCGCTGGCTATTGCTCGGGAGGGCTACCCTGGTCCCTGACGGGCACGGCACCGCGCGCACGACCGAAGGAGGGCCCCATGTCCCGCACCCCGGACCCCGCTCTGGGCGGCCTGGCGCAGGGCTGGTGCGCCCTCTCGGCCCTGCACAGCCGGATCGAGGCGCACATAGAGCGGGCCCTCCAGGCCCATCACGAGCTGAGCGTGCGCGAGTTCTCCGTCCTGGACGTGCTCAGCCGCCAGCACGACGGCGAGGGCGGCCACCTGCGGATGAACGAGGTGGCCGACGCGGTCGTGCTCAGCCAGAGCGCCACGACCCGCCTGGTCAACCGCCTGGAGGACCGCGGCCTGCTGACGCGCTACCTGTGCCTGACCGACCGTCGCGGCATCTACACGGACGTCACGGACTCGGGGCGCTCCCTCCTCTCGGAGGCCCGGCCCACGAACGACGCCGCACTGCGCGAGGCGCTCCAGGAGGCCTCCTCGCGTGCGGAGTTGGCACCGCTGGTCGCCGCCGTGGAGTCGCTCGCACCGGCCCGGAAGTGACCATGGTCCCGGCGGCCGCCCGCGCATAGGGTCCGGATCATGAGCGACATCGTGATCCGGCGCGCGACCGCCGACGACATCCCCGCCATCGTGGCCCTCCTCGCCGACGACCCGCTCGGCGCGCAGCGCGAGTCCCCCGGCGACCTGGCCCCCTACCGCACGGCCTTCGAGCGCCTGGCCGGCGACCCGAACCAGCACCTGGTCGTCGCCGAGCGCGACGGCCGCACGATCGGCACCCTCCAGCTCACCGTCATACCGGGGCTCTCCCGCCGCGGCGCGACCCGTTCCGTCGTCGAGGCCGTCCGGGTCCACGCGGACGAGCGCGGCAGCGGCCTGGGCACGCGGCTCGTCGAGTGGGCGGTCGAGGCGTCCCGCCAGGAGGGGTGCCTGCTGGTGCAGCTGACCTCGGACGCCACCCGCGTCGACGCCCACCGCTTCTACGAACGCCTGGGCTTCGAGGCCTCACACCTCGGGTTCAAGTACCACCTCTGACGCCGCCTCCGCCGCGGCTCGGGCCCGCTCCCGGTGCGCCTTCTGGCGGCAGGCGGCGCCGCAGTACCGGGCGGGCCGTCCCGTACGCGCGGCCGCCACGGGGCCGCCACACGCGGCGCACACCGTTTCGTTACGGCCGACCGCAGGGTTTTTCGGCAGTTTCGTCACGCGCCGCCCCGGCCGGAGGCTGTCGCACGCCAGCGCCGTCATCCTGCCCGGCGCCACGCCGGGGCCGCGCCTCTGCTCCATCGACAGACACCCCATGAGCAGGGCCGTCACGTCGTCGATGGTGACGTCCTTCCTTACGGCGTCCGCCTGTTGGGCCCGTACGAGCAGGACGGACAGGGCGGCGCGGAAGTCCTCCTCGACGCCGGGAGAGGGCTCGAAACTGCCCTCCAACGCCTCGCACAGCCCCTTGTTGCGCACGGACAGGCGCACCACGGCCGCCAGGTAGCGGAAGAAGACGACTCCGGGGTCCTCGGCTGCGGCCAACTCCCTTGCAGTGTCCGTGAAAAGCCGCACCCGGTCCGCCACCGTGGCCCTGAACAGGGCTTCTTTGGACGGGAAATGGCGGTACACCGTCCCCGCGCCGACCCCGGCCCGCCGCGCGATCTCCCCCAGCGGCACCGCCAACCCGGCTTCCTCGAAGGCGGATCGGGCCGCCTGGAGGACGAGAGTGCGATTGCGCCGGGCATCGGCCCGGAGCAGCGGAGCGGCCGCCGGAAGCGGTGACGTCTTCCTGCGCTGTGCCATGCGCACGGACCTCCGGGAGCCGGACGACGAAACGGGGTGGGGGTTCCGATTGTATCCAGGCATGTGAGCGAGGGGCCGAGCCGCCATACCGGGGCAGAAAAGAAGAAAGAAGAAGGAACGGCAAAAAGGCCGTCATCAGCACAAAAGCGCTGATGACGGCCCGAAAACCGGCCTCTCGGACGTACTCCCGGACGCCCTCTCGGACGCCCTCTCGGACGTACTCAGCCAGTGATCACCGCGCGGCCACGGCGTCCCAGGCCTTGCCCGCCGCCACCATGGCCTCGTCCGCCCCGGCGACCGTCGCTCCCAGGGCCCGCAGGCCCGCGCCGAGCGCAGCCAGCGAGGCCAGGACGACGCCGCGGTCCGCGGCCGTTCCGTAGTGGTTGACGCGGATCATCTCCTGGGCAAGCGCGCCCCCGGCCCCCTGCACCGGGACCGAGGCGTCCGCCGCCAGGGCCGCCGCCACGATCTCGCGGGCGTCGGTGCCGCCGACGGCCCGCAGCGTGGTGGCGACGGGGGCCGCGTCCTCGTCCCGGACCACGTAGGGCTCCAGGCCGCCGCCCAGGGCCCGTACCCCCGCACGCACGGCCGCAGCCGCCGCCCGGTGCCGGGCCATGACCGCGTCCAGGCCCTCCGCCTCGATCCGGTCCACGGCCTGTTCCAGGGCGAGCATCTCCAACTGGGCGGGGGCGTGCGGCAGTGCCGTGCGCCCGCCGTCGATCCAGCGCTCCTTCCAGTCCAGCAGGGAGAGGTACGAGCGCCGGGGCGCATGCTCATTGGCCGCGATCCGCTCCCACGCGCGGGCGCTGACCGACGCCACCGACACACCCGCCGGCCCCGCCATCGCCTTCTGACCGCCGATGACGCAGAGGTCCACGCCCCACTCGTCGGTGAGCAGCGGCTCGGCGCCCACGGAGGCGACCGCGTCCAGCATCAGCAGCGCACCGTGCTCACGCACGACGGCTCCGATCTCCGCCACGGGGTTGGTGTTGCCCGTGGCCGCCTCGGCGTGGACGAGGCTGACGAAGTCGATAGCAGGGTGCGCGCGCAGCGCCTCCGCGATCCGGTCCGCGGTGACGGCCCCGCTGAAGGGCGCCGACACGGTGACCACCTCGGCGCCGCAGGATCGCAGCCAGCCGCCGAAGGTCTCCCCGTACGGCCCGGTGATGACGTTGAGCGCGGTGCTGCCGGGGCGTACGGCCGAGCGGATGCACGCCTCCAGCGGCAGCAGCGCCTCGCCCTGCATCGTGACGACGGTCTCGCGGGTGCGCATCAGCGCCGCGACCTTGTCCTCGATGCGCGCGAAATGACCTGCGCCCAGGGGCGCGAGGTCGAGCAGGGCCGGTGCGGTGTTCGCAGTCACGGTTGCCAGTGCCTTCCAGGGTCTCGCGCCTCGTCCGGCGCCCGACGATCTCTCCCCGACCCTACGTCCGCGCCGCGGCCCGCGCGGACGGCCGGCCCCCTACCGCCAGCCGCCGGCGTCGACGCCGCCCGGCACGACGTCACCCGGCCCGTAGGGCTCACGGGTGAGGACGAACGTACCGATGTCGAGATGGCTCACCGCTCCGTCGGCGCCCCGTACGACCCGCAGCGTCTCGCCCGCGTAGTACCCGTCGAGGCCCGTCCACGTGCCGTCCTCCTCGGCGCGGAACCGCGCTGCGCGGCCCCCGTTCCCCAGCGGCGACAGGTCCAGGCCGCGCTCCGCGCGCAGCCGCAGGGCGAAGCCGGTGGCGCCCCAGTACCAGGGTCCGGTCAGCTCCAGCAGGGCCGGGTCCACGGCGTCGAGGGGGCGCCAGGGCTCCGGGATCCGCGGCTCGTGCTCGGCGACCGTGGCCACCATCTCCGCGCAGGCGGCGGCCACTTCGAAGCCGGAGGTGAGGTTGGCGAGCAGGACCGCGCCGACGCCGTCCACCGAACTCACCCACAGCGTCGCGATGAAGCCCGGCATCGACCCGGTGTGCCCGGAGAGAAACCGGCCGTCCCGGCGCGCCAGTTGCAACCCGAGACCGTAGCCGCCCGCCCAGTCCGGCCCCTGGGGCGCGGTCTCCGGCACCCGCATCTCCTCCAGGGAGCTCTTCCGCAGCACCCGCTCGTCGCCGTCCAGCAGGAACGCGGCGAAGCGGCCGAGGTCCGCCGCCGTCGACCAGAGCTGTCCGGCGGGCGCCATCCGCCCGGTGTCGGTGAGCGGTTCGGGGAGCAGGACGTCCGCCCAGGGGTGAACGGCCCAGCCCTCGGCGTGCGGTGCCTCGGGGGCGAGCGTCGTGCGGTGCATGCCGAGCGGCTCCAGCACCTCGCGGCGCAGCACGGTGTACCAGCTCTCACCGCGCAGCTGCTCGACCAGGGCGCCCAGGAGGGCGTATCCGGGGTTGGAGTAGTGGTGGGCACGGCCTGGCGCATGGGCCTGGGGGCGCTCGCCGAAGACGTCGCCGAGCCCGGGGCGCAGGCCGCCGTCCGTGCGCTCCCACCACGGGCCCCGCGTCTCCGCCGCGAGCCCGGAGGTGTGCGCCAGGAGCTGGGCGATGGTCGCCTCCCCGGCCTCGGGGGTGTCGAGGTGGCTGCCGAGGCGGTCGTCGAGCCCCAGCAGCCCCTCGTCGCGCAGCCGCAGCACGAGAACGGCCACGAAGGTCTTGGTGATCGAGCCGATCCGGTACTGGGTGTCCGCCCCGGGCACCGCCCCGGCCACACTGCCCCGCCCGGCCGACCACACCGTGCGCCCGTCCCGCACCACCGCCCCCACGAGGGAGGGAGCGCGGCCCTTCGCCTGGGCGACGGCGACCCGGTGCAGCAGGGCACGGCGGGTGGCGGGGAGCAGTTCGGCGGACTCTTCGGGCACGGCAGGTGCGGACGAGACGTTCATGAACGCACCCTAATGAGGCCCGATTTGTGCCGCACACCCGTGCCGCGCGGGCCGGATCAGGTCTGCGCCATGTCCACGAAGCGCGAGTAGTGGCCCTGGAAGGCCACCGTGATGGTGGCCGTGGGGCCGTTACGGTGCTTGCCGACGATGATGTCCGCCTCGCCCGCGCGGGGCGACTCCTTCTCGTACGCGTCCTCGCGGTGGAGCAGGATGACCATGTCGGCGTCCTGCTCGATCGAACCCGATTCACGGAGGTCCGAGACCATCGGCTTCTTGTCCGTGCGCTGCTCGGGACCACGGTTCAGCTGCGACAGCGCAATCACGGGGACCTCGAGCTCCTTGGCGAGGAGCTTGAGGTTACGGGACATGTCCGAGACCTCCTGCTGACGGCTCTCGGGGCGGCGGGCGCCTCCGGACTGCATCAGCTGGAGGTAGTCGATGATGACGAGCTTGAGGTCGCTGCGCTGCTTGAGGCGGCGGCACTTGGCGCGGATCTCCATCATCGACAGGTTCGGCGAGTCGTCGATGAAGAGCGGGGCGGCCGAGACGTCGGGCATCCGGCGGGCCAGGCGCGTCCAGTCGTCGTCCGTCATGGAGCCCGAGCGCATGTGGTGCAGGGCGACCCGGGCCTCGGCCGACAGCAGACGCATCGCGATCTCGTTGCGCCCCATTTCGAGGGAGAAGATCACGCTGGGCAGCCCGTGCTTGATCGAGCAGGCCCGGGCGAAGTCCAGCGCGAGGGTGGACTTACCCATGGCGGGACGGGCGGCGATGACGATCATCTGGCCGGGGTGGAGGCCGTTGGTGAGGGCGTCCAGATCGCTGAAGCCGGTGGGGACGCCGGACATCTGGCCGCTGCGCGAGCCGATGGCCTCGATCTCGTCGAGCGCGCCCTCCATGATGTCGCCGAGGGGGAGGTAGTCCTCGCTGGTGCGCTGCTCGGTGACGGCGTAGATCTCGGCCTGGGCGTTGTTGACGATGTCGTCGACGTCGCCGTCGGCCGCGTATCCCATCTGGGTGATGCGGGTGCCGGCCTCGACCAGGCGGCGCAGCACGGCCCGCTCGTGGACGATCTCGGCGTAGTACTCGGCGTTGGCCGCGGTGGGGACGGACTGCACCAGGGTGTGCAGATAGGCCGCGCCGCCGACGCGGTTGATCTCGCCGCGCTTGGTGAGCTCCGCCGCGACGGTGATCGGGTCGGCGGGCTCGCCCTTGGCGTAGAGGTCGAGGATGGCCTGGTAGACCGTCTCGTGGGCCGGACGGTAGAAGTCGTGGCCCTTGAGGACCTCGACCACGTCGGCGATGGCGTCCTTGGACAGCAGCATGCCGCCGAGGACGGACTGCTCGGCGTCGAGATCCTGCGGGGGGACGCGCTCGAAGCCGGCGCCCTGGGACCAGCCGCCCTCCTCGCCGCCGCGCTCGTGCTGATCGCCGCGGCCGCCGCCCTTGCCCTCGCCACGGCGGGGGCGGGAGACCGGGAGCCGGTCGCCGGGGCCGCTGTCGGCCCAGGGGTCGTCCATGGGCTCGTGAATGCTCACCCTGCCACCTCCTCCCGTCCGCGGGGCGGACCTCACCGTGCCCCCTCATTCCTACGGCACGGCTCCGACAATCAAGACGCCCGACTCCGGCTGTCGCGGGGTCCGGTGCGCGGCCGGAACAGGCGCGGGGCGCCGGTCCACGGTAGGCCCGTCGGCACCGTCAGCCAATCTGGTTATCCACAGGTGGTGTGGATGACGGGCCCCATCCTGTGGAGAACCCCCCGGAACCTGTGCACGGCGCGGGGGAAACCGCTGTGGACAAACACACAATCACCCGCAGCTCACCCTTCTGACCTGCACAGATGCCATCCACCGGCTGTTGAGGAGAAAAACTTCCGCCGTCCGCCGGAGATCGCGACAAACGGCGCAGAGAAGATCACACCCAGCCTCGGTAAGTAAGGGGCGTAGAGTAGGGGGACTACTTACCTGTGGAAGATTGGACAGCGACGGTTTGGACGGCTCCGTAGACGGCTCCATAGACCGCTCCGTAGACGGCCCCATCACCCGGGCCCCCGCGCCCCGCCGGCGCAGCCTCCGCCGGCACGACCGCGAGATCCTCGCCCTCGCCGTGCCCGCCTTCGGGGCGCTCGTCGCCGAACCCCTCTTCGTCATGGCCGACAGCGCGATCGTCGGCCACCTCGGCACCCCCCAGCTGGCCGGTCTCGGCGTCGCCGCAGCCCTGCTCACCAGCGCCGTCAGCGTCTTCGTCTTCCTCGCGTACGCCACCACCGCCGCCGTCGCCCGCCGCGTCGGCGCGGGGGACCTCCCCTCCGCCATCCGGCAGGGCATGGACGGCATCTGGCTGGCCCTGATCCTCGGGGCCGCGGTCACGGCCGCCGTGCTGCTCGCGGCGCCCGCGCTGGCCGGGCTCTTCGGCTCGTCCCCGACCGCGGCCCCCTACGCCGTCACGTACCTGCGCATCAGCGCCCTGGGCATCCCCGCCATGCTGGCCGTCCTCGCCGCCACGGGCGTGCTGCGCGGGCTCCAGGACACCCGGACGCCGCTCTACGTCGCCGTCGGCGGCTTCGCCGCCAATGCCGCCCTCAACGTCGCCCTCGTCTACGGCGCGGGCCTCGGCATCGCCGGCTCCGCCTGGGGCACCGTGATCGCGCAGTGCGCCATGGCCGCCGTCTACCTCACCGTCGTCGTCCGGGGCGCGCGGCGGCACGGCGCCTCGCTGCGGCCCGACGCCGCGGGCATCCGGGCCTGTGCCCGGGCGGGCGTGCCGCTGCTGGTCCGGACGCTCTCGCTGCGGGCCGTGCTGCTGATCGCCACCGCGGTCGCCGCCCGGCTCGGCGACGAGGACATCGCCGCCCACCAGGTCGTGCTGACCCTGTGGAGCCTGCTGGCCTACGCGCTGGACGCGATCGCCATAGCCGGGCAGGCGATCATCGGCCGGTACCTCGGCGCGGACGACCCCGCGGGCGCCCGGGCCGCGTGCCGCCGCATGGTGCAGTGGGGCATCGCCTCGGGCCTGGTGCTGGGGCTGCTGGTGGTGGCCGGGCGGCCGCTGTTCGTCCCGCTGTTCACCTCGGACCCCGCCGTCCGCGACGCGCTGCTGCCCGCCCTGCTCGTGGTGGCCGTGAGCCAGCCGGTGGCGGGAGTGGTGTTCGTCCTGGACGGCGTGCTGATGGGCGCGGGCGACGGCCCGTACCTGGCCTGGGCGATGCTGGCCACCCTCGGCGTCTTCGCCCCCGTCGCGCTGCTGGTGCCGTCGCTGGGCGGCGGCCTCACCGCGCTGTGGTGGGCGATGACGCTGATGATGACGGTCCGCCTGGCCACCCTGTGGCAGCGGGCCCGCTCCGGCCGCTGGATCGTCACGGGAGCGGTGCGCGCGTCCGGCTCGTGACACGGCTCGTGACGTGCCGGGCGCCGGAAACGGCGGAAGGGCCGCACCCCGCAGGGGGTACGGCCCTTCACGGCCAGTGCAGCGGTCAGGCCGCGATGACCTCGACGCCGAGCTTGGCGACGACGTCGGCGTGCAGACGCACGGACACCTGGTGGGCACCGAGGGTCTTGATCGGCGAAGCGACCTCGACGCGGCGCTTGTCCACGTCCGGGCCACCCGCAGCCTTGATCGCCGAGGCGATGTCGGCCTGGGTCACCGAACCGAACAGGCGGCCGGCCTCGCCGGCACGGACGGCCAGCTTGACCTTGGCAGCCTCGAGCTGACCCTTGATCTCGTTGGCCTGCTCGATCGTGGCGATCTCGCGGATCTTGCGAGCGCGGCGGATCTGAGCGACGTCCTGCTCGCCACCCTTGGTCCAGCGGATCGCGAAACCGCGCGGGACCAGGTAGTTGCGGGCGTAGCCGTCCTTGACGTCCACGACATCGCCGGCGGTGCCGAGGCCGGAGACCTCGTGGGTGAGGATGATCTTCATTAGTTGGTCACCCTTCCCTTATCGCGCGGACGAGGTGTAGGGCAGCAGCGCCATCTCACGGCTGTTCTTCACGGCCGTGGCGACGTCACGCTGGTGCTGGGTGCAGTTGCCGGTCACGCGACGGGCACGGATCTTGCCGCGGTCGGAAATGAACTTCCGCAGCATGTTCGTGTCCTTGTAGTCCACGTAAGCGGTCTTGTCCTTGCAGAACGCGCAGACCTTCTTCTTCGGCTTGCGCGGAGGCGGCTTCGCCATTGTCTCTCTCCTGTGAATCAAGAAGTTTTGTGCTGACGCCCTCGGGCGGCCCTGCGGCCGGCCCGGGCCCGTAGGGGCCTAGAAGGGCGGCTCGTCCGAGTAGCCGCCGCCGGAGGAGTTGCCGGAGCCGCCGCCCCAGCCGCCTCCGCCGCCGCCCTGCTGGTTGCCGGACGGAGCGCCGGTGGCCCAGGGGTCGTCGGCGGGAGCCCCGCCGCCCTGCTGGCCGCCGGGGCCGGAGCCCCAGCCGCCGCCCTGGCCACCGCCGTTGCCGCCGCCATAGCCACCCTGGCCACCCTGGCCACCGCGACCGGTGGTCTTGGTGACCTTCGCCGTGGCGTTCTTCAGGCTGGGGCCGACCTCTTCGACGTCGAGTTCGTAGACCGTGCGCTTGACGCCCTCGCGGTCCTCGTAGGACCGCTGCTTCAGGCGGCCCTGCACGACGACGCGCATGCCGCGCTGAAGCGACTCGGCGACGTTCTCCGCCGCCTGCCGCCACACCGAGCACGTGAGGAAGAGGCTTTCGCCGTCCTTCCACTCGTTGCTCTGGCGGTCGAAGGTGCGGGGAGTGGACGCGACACGGAACTTCGCGACCGCCGCACCGGACGGGGTGAAGCGCAGCTCGGGGTCGTCGACGAGATTGCCGACGACCGTGATGACGGTCTCGCCTGCCATGGATGAACCTCTCGGCGGGTGTGCTGCTGGCTGCTTGTTGCTACTCGTGATGCAGCCCGATTACCTCTGAACCGCTGGGGTTCAGTGGGTCTCGGGACGGAGGACCTTGGTCCGGAGGACCGACTCGTTCAGGTTCATCTGGCGGTCGAGCTCCTTGACGACCGCAGGCGTGGCCTGCAGGTCGATGACCGAGTAGATGCCCTCGGGCTTCTTCTTGATCTCGTAAGCGAGACGACGACGGCCCCAGGTGTCGACCTTCTCGACCTTTCCGTTGCCCTCACGGACGACGGAGAGGAAGTTCTCGATCAGCGGGGAGACAGCGCGCTCCTCGAGATCGGGGTCGAGGATGACCATCACCTCGTAGTGACGCATGTGGAACCCACCTCCTTTGGACTCAGCGGCCACGGTCGATCCGTGGCAGGAGGGTCGTGATGCGTAAGCAACGGTATCGGCCGACACTGACATTCAGCGGAAGTCCCGCAGGTCGCCCTTCGGGGTGCCTTCGAGACCGAAGCTGGGTCTGGGCAGACACCGGTGCAGACCGTACACAGTACCCGCACTCCGGCGTCCGGTTGAAATCCGGCTGCCGGGCACCGAGTCTGGACCCGTCGGGTGTGACCGGCGCTACACAGCGCCGCCTGCCTTCAGGAGGTAGCCCATGACACAGGCGGTACGGCAGCCCCGCGGCCCCCGCGCGCTGGTCAATGCCGTTCTCAACAGCGACGGGAAGTCCCATCCCGTCGAGAACACCTTCGTCGCGGTGACGGTCGTGCTCGGCGCCGTCGCCTTCATCTCCTCCGCGTTCAGCAACCTCCACCTGCTCAGCTCGTGGACCGGGCTGGCCGGCGTGCTCAGCGGCGCCTGGGGCCAGTTCATCTCGGCCACGACGGGCGAGCGCTTCCTGCTGATCATCGGACTGGGCGCCTCGGCCATCGGACTCTTCCTGGGCATCGCGCACGGCGGGCCCTTCGGAGGCCTGATCGGCTAGCGGCAGCCCTCCTCCGCCCTGGCGCCCGGCCCCGCGGCGGGGCGCCAGGGCAGGGCCGGACGGGGCCGCAGGGCCGTACGGCCAAACGGGTCGCTCCATCGTCACAGTAGGCTTCGGCGCGAGAGCCGGAGCCCCGACCCTGGGGACACACCTGCCGAGGAGCGCCCCGCAATGAGCCTGACCCTGAGGACCATCAGCCGAGAGCAGCATCTGGCGTACATCCAGAGCCTGCCCGCGGCGAGTCACATGCAGGTGCCGGCGTGGGCCGATGTGAAGGCCGAGTGGCGCTCCGAGAGCCTGGGCTGGTTCGACAAGACCGGTCAGATGGTCGGCGCCGGTCTGGTGCTCTACCGCCAGCTGCCCAAGATCAAGCGCTACCTGGCCTACCTCCCCGAGGGTCCGGTCATCAACTGGTACGCCCCGAACCTCGAGGACTGGCTCCAGCCCATGCTGGCCCACCTCAAGCAGCAGGGCGCCTTCTCGGTGAAGATGGGCCCGCCCGTGGTCATCCGGCGCTGGGACGCCAACGCGATCAAGGGCGGCATCGCCGACGCGGACGTGAAGCGGCTGCGCGACGTCGAGCCGACCTTCATCGAGCCGCGCGCCTTCGAGGTCGCCGACAAGCTGCGCCGGATGGGCTGGCAGCAGGGCGAGGACGGCGGCGCCGGCTTCGGCGACGTCCAGCCGCGCTACGTCTTCCAGGTGCCGCTGGCGAACCGCTCGCTGGAGGACGTCCACAAGAACTTCAACCAGCTGTGGCGCCGCAACATCAAGAAGGCCGAGAAGGCCGGCGTCGAGGTCGTCCAGGGCGGCTACGAGGACCTGGCCACCTGGCAGCACCTGTACGAGATCACCGCCGAGCGCGACAAGTTCCGCCCGCGCCCGCTGAGTTACTTCCAGCGCATGTGGACGGCCCTCAACTCCGAGGACCCCAACCGCATGCGGCTGTACTTCGCCGTGCACGAGGGCGAGGCCGTCGCCGCCGCGACGATGCTGATCGTCGGCGGGCACGTCTGGTACTCCTACGGCGCCTCCGCCAACCACAAGCGCGAGGTGCGCCCGTCGAACGCCATGCAGTGGCGGATGCTGCGGGACGCCTACGCGCTGGGCGCCACCGTCTACGACCTGCGCGGCATCGGCGACTCGCTGGACGAGAGCGACCACCTCTTCGGTCTCATCCAGTTCAAGGTCGGCACGGGCGGCGAGGCTGCCGAGTACCTCGGCGAGTGGGACTTCCCGCTCAACAAGCTGCTGCACAAGGCCCTCGACATCTACATGTCGCGCCGCTGAGCCGGCTGCTCCGACTGCTTCATCCACACCGAGGGAAAGGTTTCGGGACCGGCGATGGCGCTCACGCTCTATGTCGACACCGCGCGCTGGCGGGCACACCAGCAGTCCGTGATCCAGCAGTTTCCGGGGATCGTCCCGGTCTGCAAGGGCAACGGCTACGGATTCGGGCATGGACGCCTGGCCGACGAGGCGACCCGGATGGGTGCCGACCTCCTCGCCGTCGGCACCACCTACGAAGCGGCCACGATCAAGGACCTCTTCAGCGGTGACCTGCTGGTGCTCACGCCCTTCCGGCTCGGCGAGGAGCCGGTGCCGCTGCCGGACCGCGTCATCCGCTCCGTCTCCTCGGTCGAGGGGGTGCGCGGCCTGGTCGGCGCCCGCGTGATCGTCGAGGTCATGAGCAGCATGAAGCGGCACGGCATCAGCGAGGAGGACCTGCCCAAGCTGCACGCGGCCATCGAGGACGTGCGCCTGGAGGGCTTCGCGATACACCTCCCGCTGGACCACGCCGACGGCACCTCCGGCGTCGACGAGGTGGCCGCCTGGATGGAGCGGCTGCGCGCCGCCCACCTGCCGCTGCACACCATGTTCGTCAGTCACCTCAAGGCCGACGAACTGGCCCGGCTGCAGCAGCAGTTCCCGCAGACCCGCTTCCGCGCCCGGATCGGCACCCGGCTGTGGCTCGGCGACCACGACGCCACCCAGTACCGCGGCGCCGTCCTGGACGTCACCCGGGTGTCCAAGGGCGACCGCTTCGGCTACCGGCAGCAGAAGGCGGCCGGCGACGGCTACCTGGTCGTGGTGGCCGGCGGCACCTCGCACGGTGTCGGCCTGGAGGCCCCGAAGGCGCTGCACGGCATGATGCCGCGCGCCAAGGGCGTGGCCCGCGCGGGCCTGGCCACCATGAACCGCAACCTCGCGCCGTACGTCTGGGCGGGCAAGCAGCGCTGGTTCGCGGAGCCCCCGCACATGCAGGTCTCCATCCTCTTCGTACCGGCCGACGCGCCCGCCCCCCAGGTCGGGGACGAGCTGGTGGCCCATCTGCGGCACACCACCACGCAGTTCGACCGCATCGTCGACCACTGATCCGACCCCCTGGCACGGGAACCGGGACCGCCGCCTACGGGTTGCGGCTCCCGGTGCCCCACTGGACGCGCGTGGCATCGGCCCTGTCCTGCGGGTACGCCGCGTGCCGGGCCCGGCGGGCGGCGCCGGCCACGACCAGGTCCGGCGCGCCGTCCAGGACGCCCCCCGAGGGGTCGTCCGATCCGTCCCGCCGTACGACGTCGCGCTCGGGCATCAGGATGTCCCGGACGACCAGGGCGCAGAGGTAGAGCGTGCCCAGCAGGTGCACGACGATGGCCAGTTGGTAGCCCTCGGGCGGCAGGCCCTGGTGCTTGTCGCCGCTTCCCGTGTAGGCCAGGTAGAACCAGATGCCCAGGAAGTACAGGACCTCGCAGGCCTGCCAGACGAGGAAGTCGCGCCACTTGGGCCGGGCCAGCGCCGCGAGCGGGACCAGCCAGAGCACGTACTGCGGCGAATAGACCTTGTTGACCAGGATGAAGAGCGCCACGACCAGGAAGGCCAGCTGCGCGAAGCGCGGCCGCCTGGGGGCGCACAGGGCGAGGGCGCCCAGGCCCAGGCAGCCGAGGACCATCAGCAGCGATGCGTAGGTGTTGGCGTCGTCCAGGGGATTGCCCGTGCGCTGCGAGATGAACAGCCACACGGATCCGAAGTCGACCGGCCGGTCCTGGCTGAAGGTGTAGAACTTCGCCCATCCTTCGCGGATGTGGAAGCCGCCGGCATCGTGGGTGATCATCACCGGCAGGTTCACCACCAGCCAGGCGCCGGCCGCACCGGCGGCCGCGCCCGCGAAGGCCCTCAGCCGCCCCGCCCTCAGGCACAGGACGAACAACGGCCCGAGCAGCAGCAGCGGATACAGTTTCGCCGCGGCGGCGAGCCCGATCAGGACGCCCGCCGCGATCCCCCGGCCGCGCGACCACAGGAGCATCGCGGCAGCGGTCAACGCGACCGCGAAGAGGTCCCAGTTGATGGTGGCCGTGAGCGCGAAGGCGGGCGCGAGGGCGACCAGCAGGGCGTCCCAGGGGCGACGCCGGTGCGTGCGGGCCACGCACACCGCGATGACCGCGGTGCACGCCAGCAGCATCCCGGCGTTGACGAACCAGTACATCTGCTCGCGGTGCTGTACGGTGCCGCCGCCCGGCGTGAACAGCGCGGCGACCTCCATGAACAGGCCGGTCAGGACCGGGTATTCGAGGTAGTCCATGCCGCCGGAGAGGGACTGGGGAATCCGGTCGAAGTACGGAATGAGCCCCGCGTCGAAGCCGCGCCCGGTGTACAGGTGCGGGATGTCGGAGTAGCACGCGTGCGTGTACTGCGTGGTGGCGCCGAAGAACCAGCCGTGGTCGTAGCACGGCAGCTTCTGCACCATGCCGAGCGCGAACATCCCGATCGCCACGAGCGCGATCACCCTGACCGGCGTCCACCAGCCGCCGGCCAGCGCCCGGCGGCCCATCGGCCCGCCGATGAGCTCACTGCCGGCGGCGGCCACCTCGTCCTCCACCGTGGGCCGTACCGGCCGCTCGTCGCGATCGCTGCTCATGGACCCATCCTGCCGTAACCGCCACGACCCTGCCCGGGCCTGTGGACAACCCCGAGGGCCGCCCCGCACAGTGGCGGGACGGCCCTCGATGAGCAGCCGGCGGAGCGGGCTCCGCCGGACGGATGCGCCGGACGGGCGCCGGTCAGCCGTTCGGGCCTCCGAAGAGTCCGCCCGGCGAGTGCCGTGACGGGCTCGGCCCCGGTGTCTCGCCTCCGATGTCGCCGCCGGGGCCTCCGTTGTCCCCGGAACCGCCCGGCCCGCCCGCGGCGCCCTGGTCGGCACCGCCGCTCGCGCCGCACTTGCCCTTGTGGCCGAACGGGGGGCAGGACTTGGATGCCGACGGGGAGCTGGACGGGGACTTCGACGGCGACGGCGACGCGGACGCCGACGCCGAGGGCGACGCGGGCGCGACCGCGCTGGGGGAGGGGCTGGCGCCGTCCCCGTAGACCTTCACGCCGATCGGCTGCGGCGCGTCGAACTGCTCGACGGGCGCGCCCTTGAGCGCCTGACCCATGTAGTCGGCCCAGATCTGCGCGGGGAACGACGCACCGTGGATGGTGGCCTGGCCGCCCACGCCGCGCATGGACAGGAACTCCTGCTGCTTGGCGTTGGGGTCGACGCGGTACATGCCGATCGCGGTGGACAGCTGCGGGGTGTAGCCCGCGAACCAGGCGGAGCGGTTGCCGTCGGTCGTACCGGTCTTGCCGGCCACCGGGCGGTCACCGAGCTGCGCCGACGTGCCGGTGCCCGCCTGGACCACGGTCCTCAGCACGTCGGTGACGTTGTTGGCCACGTTCGCGTCGAAGGCCTGCGCGCTCTTCTCCTGGTGCTCGAACGCCGCCTTGCCGTCCTTCTCGACCTTCTCGACGGAGTACGGGTCGACCTGCTTGCCGCTGTCCGCGAAGGTCCCGTAGGCACCGGCCAGGCGGATCGCGCTGGGCGCCGAGGTGCCGAGCGAGAAGGTGGGGGTGAGGGAGGCCAGCTGGTCCTTGTCCAGGCCCGCCTTGAGCGCCGCGTCCTGGACCAGGTCGGTTCCCACGTCCATGCCGAGCTGGATGTAGGGGGTGTTCACCGAGAACTGCATGGCGGTGCGGAGGCTGATGGGGCCGCGGTCCTCGTCACCGTCGTTCTTCTGCTGCCACTCGCTGCCGTCCTTGTCGTGCCAGACGGTCCCGTCGTAGTTCCGCAGGGTCAGCTTGTCGTTGCCGTTGTAGACGCTCTCGGGCGAGACGAGCGTGCGCTGGCTGTCGCTCTGCTGCGGGCCGAGGCCCGGGTTGCGCTTCCCGTGCGTCATCGCGGCCGCCAGGACGAACGGCTTGAAGGTCGAGCCGACCTGGACACCGGTGTAGTCGGCGTTGTTGGTGAAGTGCTCCAGCGCGTTCTCACCGCCGTAGATGGCGACGATCTTGCCGGTCTTGGGCTCCACCGAGGCGCCGCCGAACTGCACGTACTTGTCGACGTCCCGAGCGTCCGGCTTGATGTTGGCCTTGCGGACGTCCTCGACCGACTTGGTCAGCGCAGCGACCTTGTCGCGGTCGAAGGTCGTGTAGATCTGGTAACCGCCCTTGTCCAGCTCGGCCTTGCTGATCTTGGAGTGGGCGACGACGTAGTTGTCGGCCAGGTCGGTGAGATAGCCGATCTGACCGGCCCTGTTGGTCGCGGGCTTGGGCTTCTGCGGCTGCGGGAAGCCCTTGGCGACCCACTGGTCGTGCTCGGCCTGGGCCAGGTGGTGCGTCTGCACCTCGCGGTCCATGATCCACTTCCAGCGGTCCGTGGCGCGCTTGAGGTTCTTCTCCGGCGTCGCGGCGGGCCCCTGGCCACCGTAGGGGTCGTAGAGGTTCGGACCGTTCAGTGTGGCCGCCAGGTACGCGCTCTGGCTCGGCGTCAGGTCGTTGCAGTCCTTGTCGAAGTACGCCCGCGCCGCGGCCTGGATGCCGTACGCGCCACGCCCGTAGTACGCGGTGTTGAGGTACCCGGCGAGGATGTCGTCCTTCTGCTGGGTCGCGCCGACCTTTATGGAGATGAGCAGCTCCGTGGCCTTGCGCTTGATCGTCTGTTCCTGGCTCAGGTACGTGTTCTTCACGAACTGCTGCGTGATGGTCGAGCCGCTCTGCGTCTCACCGCCCTGTGCCATCTTCACGACGGCGCGCGCGACGCCCATGGGGTCGACGCCCCAGTCCTGGTAGAAATTGGCGTTTTCCGCAGAAATCACCGCATTCTGCATCGACTTGGGGATCTGCGCGATCGGCACGATCTGCCGGTTCAGGCTGCCGCCGCCGGCGACGACCATCTGCTTGCCGTCGGCCCAGTAGTAGACGTTCTTCTGCACGACTGAGGCCTTCTGCGCGCTCGGCACCTGCACCATGGCCAGGGCCACGCCCACGGCTCCGAAGACGAGCCCCACGAAGGTGAGGCACAGCCCCGTCATCAGCTTCCAGGACGGGATCCAGCGGCGCACACCGGACTTGCCCGCGCGGGGATAGTCGATGAACCGCTTGGCCGCCGGACGGCCGCCGCCCCTGCGGCCCCGGCCGTCCCCGCCCGGCGCCGCTTCCGCGGCACGTCTGCGTCCGCCTCCGCCCCCTCCTCCACCTCCCCCGCCGCGCCGGCCCGCACGGCGGGCGTCGGCCCGGCCGAGGCCCGGCGAAGGGGAGTTGCTGGACGGCGCGGCTCGCCGGCCCGGCGTCGGCTGCTGGGCCGCGCGGCGGGCCGCGGCGCGGCCGCCTCCCTGGGGCTGCGGAGGCTTGCGGCGGTGTTCGCTCATCGAACGACTACTCCTCGGGCAGGCGCTATCGCCTGACAGCGGCAAGATGGCTTGCATTCCCCCCGATGTGCGCCGCCGCCCTTCCCCCGAGCCGCCGGGCACACTGACTCCGGGTCGAGGACGTCTGCGGGCGTCACCCGGTTCCCAGTGGTCTGCATGGCCCACAGACTACGCACGGCCAAATCCCGCCCACTGGGGATGTTCACTCAAAAATCAGGCCGGTTCTGTCCCACGAATCAGTGATGTGACCTCGTTCACCGTGCCCCCTCTTGTCGGCTCAACGGCCCCGTTCTATCGTCTGGATGTATCGAGTCGATACATCAGCTCGGCATAAGGGACCAATAAGGACTAGGGGATTAGGCTGTGGGGGACAAGGAGGCGAAACATGAGCAGACGCTCCGGCATCCTCGAGTTCGCCGTCCTCGGCCTGCTCCGCGAGTCCCCGATGCACGGCTACGAGCTGCGGAAACGCTTGAACACCTCGCTCGGGGTGTTCCGTGCGTTCAGCTACGGCACCCTCTACCCCTGCCTGAAGTCCCTCGTGGCGAACGGCTGGCTGGTCGAGGAGGCGGGGAGCGCTCCGGAGGATGCCCGGGCGGCGTCCATGGCCGGGCGGCGGGCGAAGATCGTCTACCGGCTGACGGCGGAGGGCAAGGAGCACTTCGAGGAGCTCCTCTCCCACACCGGCCCGGACACGTGGGAGGACGAGCACTTCGCCGCCCGCTTCGCGTTTTTCGGGCAGACCTCCCGGGACGTCCGGATGCGGGTGCTGGAAGGCCGCCGCAGCCGGCTGGAGGAGCGTCTGGAGAAGATGCGCGCCTCCCTGGCCCGTACCCGAGAACGGCTGGACGACTACACCCTCGAGCTTCAGCGGCACGGCATGGAGTCCGTGGAGCGCGAGGTCCGCTGGCTGAACGAGCTGATCGAGAGCGAGCGGGCCGGGCGTGACAAACGCCCCGGTCCGGACCAGTGAGCCCTGCACCCCGCAGGGCCTCGTCGAGTACAAACAGGGAGCAACCGGAATGGGTTCGGTTCGCGTAGCCATCGTCGGCGTGGGCAACTGCGCCGCCTCGCTGGTGCAGGGCGTCGAGTACTACAAGGACGCCGACCCGAACGGTCGCGTGCCGGGTCTGATGCACGTGCAGTTCGGCGACTACCACGTGCGCGACGTCGAGTTCGTCGCCGCCTTCGACGTCGACGCGAAGAAGGTCGGCCTCGACCTCGCCGACGCCATCGGCGCCAGCGAGAACAACACCATCAAGATCTGCGACGTGCCGGCCAGCGGCGTCACGGTCCAGCGCGGCCACACCCTCGACGGTCTGGGCCTGTACTACCGCCAGACCATCGAGGAGTCCTCCGAGGCCCCGGTCGACGTCGTCCAGGTCCTGAAGGACCGCCAGGTCGACGTCCTGGTCTGCTACCTGCCGGTCGGCTCCGAGGACGCCGCCAAGTACTACGCGCAGTGCGCCATCGACGCCAAGGTCGCCTTCGTCAACGCCCTCCCGGTCTTCATCGCCGGCACCAAGGAGTGGGCGGACAAGTTCACCGAGGCGGGCGTCCCGATCGTGGGCGACGACATCAAGTCGCAGGTCGGCGCCACCATCACGCACCGCGTGATGGCCAAGCTCTTCGAGGACCGGGGCGTCGTCCTGGACCGCACGATGCAGCTGAACGTCGGCGGCAACATGGACTTCAAGAACATGCTCGAGCGCGAGCGCCTGGAGTCCAAGAAGATCTCCAAGACGCAGGCCGTCACCTCGCAGATCCCCGACCGCGACCTGGGCGAGAAGAACGTCCACATCGGTCCCTCGGACTACGTGGCCTGGCTCGACGACCGCAAGTGGGCCTACGTGCGCCTCGAGGGCCGCGCGTTCGGCGACGTCCCGCTGAACCTGGAGTACAAGCTCGAGGTCTGGGACTCCCCGAACTCCGCCGGCGTCATCATCGACGCCCTGCGCGCCGCGAAGATCGCCAAGGACCGCGGCATCGGCGGCCCGATCCTCTCCGCCTCCTCGTACTTCATGAAGTCCCCGCCGGTCCAGTACTTCGACGACGAGGCCCGCGAAAACGTCGAGAAGTTCATCAAGGGCGAGGTCGAGCGCTAGGAACGGCTCACCGCCTCCGCCTCCACGGGCCTCCGGGTAATCCACCCGGAGGCCCGTGCCGTGTGTGAGGCTGGGCGACATGCCCGTAGTGCGTGATCTTCGCGTCCTGCTCCAACTGCGCGATTTCCGCCGCCTGCTGGCAGTCCGGCTGCTCTCCCAGGCGGCCGACGGGGTCTACCAGGTCGCCCTCGCCACCCATGTCGTCTTCTCCCCGGAGAAGCAGGCGTCGCCCGCGGCCATCGCCTCCGCCATGGCCGTCCTGCTGCTCCCCTATTCGCTGCTGGCTCCCTTCGCCGGCGTGCTGCTCGACCGCTGGCGCCGCCGACAGGTGCTGCTGCACGGCAATCTGCTGCGCTCGGTCCTGGCCGTCTGCACCGCCCTGCTCATCGCGGCCCGCGTGCCGGACTGGCTGTTCTACGTCTCCGCGCTGTCGGTCACCGCGGTCAACCGCTTCGTCCTCGCCGGGCTCTCGGCGTCCCTGCCCCGCGTGGTCGACAGCCAGGAACGCCTGGTCATGGCCAACTCCCTGTCCCCCACGGCCGGCACCCTGGCGGCCACCGCGGGCGGCGGCCTCGCCTTCGCCGTCCGGCTCGCCGCGCCGCACGGAACGGCCTCCGACGCCCTCGTCGTGCTCGCCGGGGCGCTGCTGTACCTGTGCGCCGGCCTCTGCTCCCTGCTCATGCCCGTCGGGCTGCTGGGCCCGGACGTCACCGCTGCCCACGTCCGGCTGCGGACGGCGCTGTCGGTCACCACGCGCGGCCTGGCCGCCGGGGTGCGGCACCTCGCGCAGCGCCGCATCGCGGCCGGTGCGCTGGCGGCCATGACGCTGATGCGCTTCTGCTACGGGGCCCTGACGGTGACTCTGCTGATGCTCTGCCGGTACGCCTGGGCGGACACCGGGTCCGACGGGCTGGCGGTGCTCGGCTCTGCGGTCGCCGCCTCGGGAGCGGGCTTCTTCGCCGCGGCCGTGGTCACGCCGTGGGCCGTCGGCCGGCTGGGGAGGCTCGGCTGGATACTGGCCTGCGCCACGACGGCCGCGGTCCTGGAACCCGCCCTGGGACTTCCTTTCGAGCCCGCCCCCATGCTGGTCGGCGCCTTCGTCCTCGGGCTCGTCACCCAGGGAGCCAAGATCACGACGGACACGATCGTCCAGGCCTCCGTCGACGACGCGTTCCGCGGCCGGGTCTTCTCGCTGTACGACGTCCTGTTCAACGTCGCCTTCGTGGGGGCGGCGGCGGTCGCCTCCCTGATGCTGCCGCCCGACGGGAGGTCACCCGCCCTGGTCATCACGGTGGCCGTCATCTACGCAGCAATTGCTGCCACTATGGCGGGATTTCGCCGCCGCTGAGTGTCACATCAGGGCCACAGGACAGCTGCGGGCTGCGTACATGCCAAAAGGGGCGGTTACCGTACGGGCTGCACGTGCCGACATGGCTCACTTCCGTTCGGGGGACCTCTGTGACCACTCCGCCGCCCCATCAGAATCCGTACGCCCAGCAGGGCGGCGGCAATCCCTACGCCCAGCCGCCGCAGGCACCGTACGGCGCGCCCCCGCAGGGCCCGTACGCCCAGCAGCCTCCGCAGGGCCCGTACGGGCAACAGCCCCCGCAAGGTCCGTACGGGCAGCAGCCTCCCGGCCCGTACGGCCAGCAGCCGCCGCCCGGTCCCTACGGTCAGCCCGGCGGCTTCCCACAGGCACCGATGCCGCCGCAGGCGCCGAGCCGCTCCCCGAAGAAGGTCATCCGGAACATCGTGGTGCCGGTCATCGCCCTCGTCGTCGTGGTGGGCGGCTGGCTGTTCGGCAAGAGCGACGACACCACCAAGCTGGCCGTCGGCGACTGCCTGCAGAACACCGGCTCGAGCTCCAGCCCGTCGATCAAGAAGCTCCCCTGCACGGACAGCAAGGCGACCTACAAGGTGCTCAAGAAGATCGACGGCTTCACCCTGGCCTCGCTGGCCTGTTCCAACGTCGAGGGGGCAACCTCTGCGCTCACCTGGAAGGAGCGCTCGAACCGCTTCACCCTCTGCCTGAGCAACAACAAGGCGTAAGCGGTGAGGGGCGGTGTTTCACGTGAAACACCGCCCCTCACCGCTGCCCCGTGCTGATGTTTCACGTGAAACATCAGCACGGAACGTCCCGCCTCAGCTCTGCGCCGCCCACCAGTCCTTGAGCATGGCGATCGCTGCCTCCTGCTCCACCGGACCGTGCTCCAGGCGCATCTCCAGCATGTGCTTGTACGCCTTGCCGACCTGCGGCCCCGGGCCGATGCCCAGGATCTGCATGATCTCGTTGCCGTCCAGGTCGGGCCGGATCGCGTCCAGCTCCTCCTGCTCCTGGAGGCTGGCGATGCGCTCCTCCAGCCCGTCATAGGCGCGGGACAGTGCCTGCGCCTTGCGCTTGTTGCGCGTGGTGCAGTCCGAGCGGGTCAGCTTGTGCAGCCGGTCCAGCAGCGGCCCCGCGTCGCGCACGTAGCGGCGGACGGCCGAGTCGGTCCACTCGCCGGCGCCGTAGCCGTGGAAGCGCAGGTGGAGCTCGACGAGCCGGGAGACGTCCTTCACCAGCTCGTTGGAGTACTTGAGCTTCGTCATCCGCGCCTTGGTCATCTTGGCGCCCACCACCTCGTGGTGGTGGAAGGAGACCCGGCCGTCCAGCTCGAAGCGCCGCGTCCTCGGCTTGCCGATGTCGTGCAGCAGCGCGGCCAGGCGCAGGACCAGGTCGGGGCCGCCCCCAGGCTGATCAATAGGGGCCTCCAGGTCGATCGCCTGGTCCAGGACGGTCAGCGTGTGCTCGTAGACGTCCTTGTGCCGGTGGTGCTCGTCCCGCTCCAGGCTCAGCGCGGGCAGCTCCGGCAGGACGTGGCGGGCGAGCCGGGTGTCGACAAGGAGACGGAGTCCCTTGCGGGGGTGGTCGGAGAGGATCAGCTTGTTCAGCTCGTCACGGACCCGCTCGGCCGAGACGATCTCCAGACGGTCGGCCATCTCGTTCATCGCCGTGACGACCTCGGGAGCGACCTCGAAGTCCAGCTGGGCGGCGAAGCGGGCCGCCCGCATCATGCGCAGCGGGTCGTCGGAGAAGGACTCCTCCGGGGTGCCGGGCGTGCGCAGGACCCGCCGGGCCAGATCCTCGAGGCCGTTGTGCGGGTCGACGAACGTCTTCTCCGGCAGCACGACGGCCATCGCGTTGACGGTGAAGTCACGGCGGACGAGGTCCTCCTCGATGGAATCGCCGTACGAGACCTCCGGCTTCCGCGAGGTCCGGTCGTAGGCTTCCGATCGATATGTCGTGACCTCGATGTCGAAGTCCGCTTTGCGGCACCCCACGGTGCCGAAGGCGATCCCGACCTCCCAGACCGCGTCGGCCCACGGGCGCACGATCTTCAGCACGTCCTCGGGACGGGCGTCCGTGGTGAAGTCGAGGTCGTTGCCGAGCCGGCCCAGCAGCGCGTCCCGTACCGATCCGCCGACCAGGGCGAGCGTGAACCCGGCTTCCTGGAATCGGCGGGCGAGGTCGTCGGCTACGGGGGACACCCTCAGGAGCTCGCTCACGGCACGGCGCTGCGCCTGGCTGAGCTCGTTGGTCGACGGCAGGGTGTGGCTGTCATTGTTGGCGTTCGGCACAACAGAACAGGGTACGTGGCCGCGCGCGGAGCAGCCTCCTCGTCACGGGACGCTCCGTGACGGCCTGTGCACAGCGAGCACGGTCCGGACCCCGGGGCCGGATGTCGATCTTGCAAGGCGGTCCGCGGCACTTCGTCGCAGCGGGCCTCGTTACCATTCGGGGACGCACCATCCGACGACCACTGACAACGACGAGGGACGGGCGACGCGTGGCCGAGGCGGCAGAGTTCCAGGGGACGACTTCCGCTCCTGCCTGCCGGTGGGCCCGGCGCACCGCGGTGCTGCTCGGGGTCCTGCTCTTCGTCGGCCTCCTGCACCTGCCGTCGGCGCCCGCCGCCCGGGCGGACGTCGGGGGCACCCGTTCGGTCGGTGTCTCCATCGATGCGCTGACTCCCGTCGCCCCGACGCAGAACGACACGCTCACCGTCTCGGGCACGGTCACCAACAACGGCAAGTCGGCGATCACCGGCGCCCATGTGGGACTGCGGGTGGGATCGCAGCTCGGCACCCGCAGCGACATCGACGACATAGGGGACAAGGGCGGTTTCTCGCCGAGCTCCGACGGCGCCGAGGTGGGCGGCAACCACACGCAGAAGATCGACAAGCTCGCTCCGGGCGTCAGCCAGAACTTCAGCCTGACGCTGCCGGTGAAGGACCTGAACCTCGGCAAGGACGGCGTCTACCAGCTCGCCGCCACCCTCTCCGGGCAGTCCGCCGACCAGCCCTACGAGCGCGTGCTGGGCATCCAACGGACCCTGCTCCCCTGGCAGCCGTCGGCGGTCGAGGGCAAGAAGACCAAGCTCACCGTCCTGTGGCCGCTGATCTCGACCACGCACCTGAGCGCGCGCACCGAGTCCGACCAGCAGCAGACGCCGGTCTTCATCAACGACGACCTCGCGGGCGACCTGGCACCGGGCGGCCGGCTGCAGCAGCTCGTGTCCCTGGGCAAGACCCTGCCGGTCACCTGGGTGATCGACCCCGACCTGCTGGCCACGGTCGAGGCCATGACCAAGCCCTACCGGGTGGGCACCCCCGACGGGAAGAGCAGCACCCCGGGCCGGGGACAGGCCGTCGCCAAGCAGTGGCTGGGGCAGCTCCAGGACGCCGTCGCCAACCACCAGGTGGTGGCCCTGCCGTTCGCCGACCCGGACCTGGCCTCGCTCGCGCACCGTGGGAAGGACGTCTCCGGCGCCCTCAGCCACCTCCAGTCCGCCACCGAGCTCGCCTCGACCACCGTGGACACCATCCTCGGCGTCAAGCCGCGCACGGACTTCGCGTGGCCCGTGGACGGGGCGGTCGACACGTCCATCGTCGACGTCGCCACCTCGGCGGGCGCCCACAACGTCATCGCGCGCAGCGACAGCTTCCGCGAGTCCGGCAACACCTACGCCCCCACCGCCGCCCGGCAGATCGGCGGCGGCAACACGGCGATCGTCGCGGACGCCCGGCTCTCCACCGCCTTCCAGGGCGAGATGATCCGGGCCTGGGACTCCTCCCTGGCCGTGCAGCAGTTCCTGTCCCAGAGCCTCGTGGTGAACAAGCAGGCGCCGGAGAACGAGCGCAGCATCGTCGTCGCCCCGCAGCGCATGCCCACGACCAGCCAGGCCCAGGCGATGGCCACGGCGGTGAAGGGCCTGTCGGACGGCCGCTGGACCCAGCCCCTCGACCTGGGGGACGCGGCAAGGGCCACTCCCGATCCCAGCGCCTCCCAGCAGGTGCCCGGACCCGGCTCGTACCCCGACTCCCTGCGCTCCCAGGAGCTGACCACCGGGGCGTTCCAGGAGATCCAGAAGACCCAGAGCACCCTGGACAGCTTCAAGGTGATCCTCAGCGCCCAGGACCGGGTGGTCACCCCCTTCGGCAGCGCGATCATGCGGGAGATGTCCACGTCGTGGCGGGGCAACCCGCAGGGCGCGGGGCAGTTCCGCAACGGCGTCCAGGCGTACCTCTACAAGCTCACCCGCCAGGTGCAGCTGATCAAGAAGTCCGACGCAACCCTGTCGGGCCGCAGCGCGACGATCCCGGTGACCGTCGAGAACGGCCTGCTGCAGGAGATCCACGGGCTGAAGCTCGTCCTGGAGTCCAGCCAGCCGAACCGCCTCAAGATCGACAACGCCCAGCCGGTCAAGGTGGAGGGCGGGCACAGCCAGTCCGTGAAGTTCGAGACGCGGGCCAACGCCAACGGACCCGTCCAGGTGACCGCCCGCCTCTTCACGAGCGACGGCCAGCAGTACGGCGACTCGATGACCTTCACTGTGCATGTCACCTCCATCACGCCTATGGTGCTGCTGGTCATCGCCGGAGGCGTGCTCCTCCTGGTCCTCGCGGGGCTCCGCATCTACCTCCAGCGCAAGCGCGCCGCAGCGCACAAAGCCGCTGGTGGCGGGCCCGAGAACACGGGCGGGGACGGGCCGGAGGGCAGCGGCGGCCCCGGTGACGACATGCCCGGGCAGCCGGGTGACCCGGCCGTGGACACCGGAACGCAAAGCGGTGGCCCGTCCGGCCCGGGTGAGAAAGTGGAACATTGACGTGTTGTGGGGCCGGCCGGCCGCCGACGATGAGGTGGGGTAGCGATGAACGCGCCGTACGACGGTGACCACGGTCCGGGGACGGGCGGTGAGCAGCGGGGCCAGTACCCGCCGGTGCCGCCTGCCCAGCCCCAGGCGCACCAGGGGACCCCGTACCCCCAGGACCCCTACTTCCAGGACGCGTACACGGCCGACCCGTACGCACCGCAGGACCCGGCCGCCCCGACGACCGACGCGCTCTACGACCAGGCCACCCGCCCGATGCCGACCGTGCCCCAGCACCCCTCCGGCGCCCGGCCGTGGCCGCAGGCCCCCGCCCCCGCCCCGGCACCGCAGGCCGACACGCCCCGGCGGACCCCCGTCGAGGAGCCGACGGCGCAGATCCCGGCCGTCGGCGGCTTCGCGGCCCCGGGCGAGCCCCCGCAGCGGGACGCCTTCGCACACCTCTTCCGCGACCAGCAGCAGCCGTACGAGCCGCAGCGCCCGTCGGACCGCCCGCCGGTCCCGGCACCGGGGCAGTTCGTGCCCCAGCCCGCCCAGCCCCCGCAGCCGCCGGCCGCGGAGCCCGCGGCGGAGCCGGAGGCCGCGGCCCCGGCGAAGAGCGGCAAGGCGGCCAACCTGCTGAAGTCGAGCGCGGTCATGGCCGCGGGCACCATGGTGTCCCGCGTCCTGGGCTTCGCCCGGAACCTCGTGATGGCGGCGGCGATCGGCGTCGGCACGCTGAACGACGACTACCAGGTCGCCAACACCCTGCCGACGATGATCTACATCCTCGTCGGCGGCGGCGCGCTCAACGCGGTCTTCATCCCGCAGCTGGTGCGCGCCATGAAGAACGACGAGGACGGCGGCGAGGCCTACGCCAACCGGCTGCTCACCCTGGTCGTCGTCATGCTGGCGGGCGTCACGACGGTGTGTGTGCTCGGTGCACCGCTCTTCATCAGGATGATGTCGCCGACCATCGCGGACGATCCGGCCCGGATGGACGTGGCCGTGGCCTTCGCCCGCTACTGCCTTCCGACCATGTTCTTCATGGGCGTCCACGTCGTCCTGGGTCAGATCCTCAACGCCCGCGAGCGGTTCGGCGCGATGATGTGGACCCCGGTCCTCAACAACATCATCATCATCGCTACCTTCGGCTCCTTCATCTGGGCCTTCGGCAGCTTCTCCGACAGCGGCGTCAGCGCGTCCACCATCACGCCCGAGGGCGTCCGGCTGCTGGGCATCGGCACCCTGCTGGGCCTGGTCGTCCAGTCCCTGGCGATGCTCCCCTACCTGCGTGACGCAGGCTTCCGGATCCGTCCCCGCTTCGACTGGCGCGGCCAGGGCCTGGGCAAGGCCCTCGGTCTGGCGAAGTGGACGTTCTTCTTCGTCCTCGCCAACCAGCTCGGACTGGTCGTGGTCACCCAGCTGGCCACGGCGGCCGGTGCCACGGCCGAGAAGGCCGGCCACCCCGGCACCGGCATCACGGCCTACAACTTCGCGCTCCAGCTCTGGCAGATGCCGCAGGCCATCATCACGGTCTCGGTGATGACCGCCGTCCTGCCCCGGATCTCCCGCGCCGCCCACGACGGGGACGCCTCGGCCGTCCGGGACGACCTCTCCCACGGCCTGCGCACCTCGGCCGTGGCCATCGTGCCCTGCGCCTTCGCCTTCCTGGCCCTGGGCGTCCCCACAGCCACCCTGATGTTCGCCTCGGGTTCCGGGGTCGGCGGCGCCACCAACATCGGCTTCATCCTGATGGCCTTCGGCCTCGGCCTGATCCCGTACTCCGCGCAGTACGTCATCCTCCGCGGCTTCTACGCCTACGAGGACACGCGCACGCCGTTCTACAACACGGTCATCGTGGCCGCCGTCAACGCCGCCGCCTCGGGGCTGAGCTTCCTCGTGCTGCCCGCGCGCTGGGCCGTGGCCGGCATGGCCGCGTCCTACGGCCTGGGCTACGCGATCGGCGTGGGCGTCGCCTGGCGCCGCCTCCGCAACCGGCTGGGCGGCGACCTGGACGGGGCCCGCGTCGTACGGACCTACGCCCGGCTGGCCGGTGCCTGCCTGCCCGCCGCCCTGTTCGGCGGTGCGGTCTCCTACGGAATCGGTCAGGTTCTGGGCTACGGCTTCGCAGGTTCGCTCGCCGCTCTGATCGGCGGCGGTCTGGTCCTGGTCGCCGTGTTCTACCTTGCCGCCAAGCGGATGCGCATCGACGAGCTGAACGCCATGGTCGGTATGGTCCGCGGACGACTGGGGCGCTGACCGGAGCACAACCATCGCCCGCTGCCGTGTGTCGTGCATAGCGCCGGACTGTGGGCACAATTGTCTTGGCTGTGGACAGGGTGCAACGGATGGGGAGGCAGGGACGACGGTGGCGGAACGGAGCACGGCTGCCGTCGACGTGGCCGACAACGGCGGCAAGCAGCCGCTGACCGCCGAGGCGGGCCAGGCCACGACCGACGGGGCGAAGGCCGACAAGAAGGTCGGTACGCACCAGGACACCGAGCGCGCGGAGAGCAAGAGCTCCGCGCGCGATGCGGAGCCGCTCGAGCTGCACAGCGGCCACAAGCTCGCCAGAAGGTACCGGCTGGAGGAGTGCGTCACCCGTCTGGAGGGATTCAGCAGCTGGCGTGCGGTCGACGAGAAACTGCGCCGTGCCGTCGGCGTCCACATCCTCCCCGCCGACCACCCCCGCGCCCGTCCGGTGCTCGCCGCCGCCCGCTCCGCCGCGCTGCTCGGCGACCCCCGCTTCGTCCAGGTCCTGGACGCGGTCGAGGAGAACGAGCTCGTCTACGTGGTCCACGAATGGCTGCCCGACGCCACCGAGCTCACCCCCCTCCTGGCCGCCGGCCCGCTCGAACCGCACGACGCCTACCAGCTCGTGAGCCAGGTGTCCCAGGCCATGGCGGCCGCACACCGCGAGGGCCTGGCGCACCTGCGCCTCACCCCCGGCTCCGTCCTCCGCACCGGGACCGGCCAGTACCGCATCCGCGGCCTGGCCGTCATGGCGGCGCTCCGGGGCATCACCTCCGAACACCCCCAGCGGACCGACACCGAGGCCATCGGTGCGCTCCTCTATGCCGCGCTCACCCAGCGCTGGCCGCACGAGAACAACGCCCACGGCCTGCCCGGCCTGCCCAAGGGCATGGGCCTGATCGCCCCCGACCAGGTCCGGGCCGGAGTCCACCGGGGCCTCTCCGAGCTCGCCATGCGCGCGCTCGTCGACGAGGACTCCGCCGCCTCCAAGCAGGAGAAGCCCTGCACCACGCCGGAGGAGCTGGCCAAGGCCGTCGCCGCGATGCCGCGCATCCGGCCCCCGGAGTCCGCGTTCGGCGCCGCTGCCGCCTACCAGCGCAGCGCGTACCGCGGCCCGGCCCCGCACCGCACCGCCGGCCCCGCCGCCCAGCCGGTTCCCGTGCCCCCGCCGCCCCCGCTGGAGAGCCGCACCGGCAAGGCCATCAAGTGGAGCGTCTCGGCCCTGCTCATCGCCGCCCTGGGCCTGGGC
The DNA here is from genome assembly GCF_047456005.1 of Streptoverticillium reticulum. Classification (NCBI taxonomy): domain Bacteria; kingdom Bacillati; phylum Actinomycetota; class Actinomycetes; order Kitasatosporales; family Streptomycetaceae; genus Streptomyces; species Streptoverticillium reticulum. The sequence goes on from NZ_CP179755.1 coordinate 4,257,856, forward strand.
AGCTGGCAGCTCGCGGACACGCTGCTGAAGCACGGCGAGAAGGACGACCCGTCACACTCGCAGTCCTCGGGGGACGGGCTGCCGAAGAAGCCCGATGCCGGTGAGCCCATCCACATTGCGGGTGCCAGGGAGTACGCGCCGGACGGCAAGCCACAGCACACCGACCAGGTCCAGTTCACCTACGACGGTGATCCCAAGACCTCCTGGCGCACGAGGTCCTTCAACGACGGGCCGACCCTCAGCCCGTTCAAGGCGGGAGTCGGGATCGTCTACGACCTGGGGTCGAACCAGAAGCTCAGCAGTGCCTCACTGCAGCTGCGCTACGGCGGGGACCACACGACGGTGTCGCTCTACGCCGCCGACTCACTGTCTCCCTCGACGTCGTTGAGCGGGATGCAGAAGCTGGCGACGGAGACGACGACCAGCACCACGGCGAAGTTCTCCCTCAAGGAGCCGGCCGAGACGCGGTACGTCCTCCTATGGATCACGGCCATGCCGTATTCTGCCGCCGATTCCGAGACGTTCAGCGAAGCCGGCTTCAAACAGGCCATCAGCGACGTGAAGTTCACCGGCTGAGCCACGAGGCCGACCGCCAGGGGGAGGGGGCTCGACGTTGGACGACGCCACACGTGCCGGCGCGAGCGATGCCGAGCTGCTCTCCCGGCACATCGACGGCGATCCCGACGCCTTCGGCGAGATAGTCCGCCGGCACCGCGACCGGCTCTGGGCCGTGGCCCTGCGGACCCTCGGCGACCGGGAAGAGGCCGCGGACGCCGTCCAGGACGCCCTCGTCTCCGCCTACCGGGCCGCCCACACCTTCCGGGGACAGTCCGCCGTCACCACCTGGCTGCACCGGATCACCGTGAACGCCTGCCTGGACCGGGCCCGCAAGAGCGCCTCCCGGCGCACCGCGCCGCTCGCCGAGACCGAGCGGCTGGAGCAGCTGCTGGAGCCGCACGAGTCGGCCGCCGCCCCCGCCGAGCGCAGCGACCTGCACCGGGAGCTGATCCGGGCGCTGGCCACGCTGCCCCCGGACCAGCGGGCCGCCCTGGTCCTGGTGGACATGCAGGGCTATCCCGTCGCCGAAGCGGCCAAGGTGCTGGACGTCCCCACCGGCACGGTGAAGAGCAGATGTGCCCGGGGCCGGGCACGACTGCTGCCGCTGCTCACCCATCTGCGCCCGGATGGCAGGGGTAGCCCGCGCGTCGGCAGGGAAAGGAACCGGTCGCAGGGGACGTCCGTCCCACCACCGGCAGAGCAGAGCGACACAGATCCAGTGAAGGGCGGAGGTGGACGAGCGTGACCTCGACGACCGGCACGGACGGGCACCCGGAGGTCGCGGAGATCTCCGCACTTGCCGAGGGAGTCCTCACCCCCTCGCGTTCTGCGGATGTGCGGGAGCACTTGGCGGACTGTGAGCTCTGCAAGGACGTGCGGAACTCCCTGAGCGAGATCCGGGACCTGCTGGGGACGCTGCCCGGCCCGCCCCGGATGCCCGCGGACATCGCAGGCCGGATCGATGCCGCACTGGCCGCCGAAGCACTGCTCGACGCCACCGCCCCCCGGCCGGGTGACGACGTTTCACGTGAAACCGCACCGGGCGAGCACCGGCCGGAGCCCCTCCCCGTTTCACGTGAAACGGGGTCTGAAACGGGATCGCCGGTTTCACGTGAAACCGGCGACCGTCCCGCAGGCCGCCCTCGCGCCGCAACGGGCCCGGGCCGACAGACCCCCGCCCCCCGGCGTCGCAGGATCCGGCGCGGGCCCGCCGTGCTGCTCGGCACCGCATGTGCCGCCGCCGTCATCGGGCTCGGCAGCCTGTTCCTCTACGGCGGCTCGGACGGCACCTCCAGGACGAGCGCCGGCGCATCCGGCGGGAGCCGGCCCCCGGCGGGCTTCTCCGAGCAGGAGCTCACGGTGCGCGTGCAGGACCTGCTGCGCTCCTCCTCGGCCTCCGTGGAACCCCGCGGCATGAGCGCCCAGAACTCCCCCGAGACACTGCGGGACAACGGCAGTACGGCCCCGTCCTGCGTGCGGGAAGGCATCGGCCGCCCCGAGTCCGCTCTGGCCACCCGCCCGGAGAAGTACCGCGAACAGGACGCCTATCTCGTCGTCCTGCCGCATCCCGGCAACGCCGCGCTCGTTGACGCCTACGTCGTGTCCGCCGCCTGTGAGTCCTCGGCCTCCCCGGCCCCCGGGCAGGTGCTGCTCGACCGGACCGTGCCGCGTCCCTGACGCGCCACCGCTCGGGCTGTCGTCTCCGGAGGGAATGCGGGCCCCGTAGGATCCGTTGGGTGGGGTGAGACCCAGCAAGGATCCCAGACCGCAGTCGGCAGAGACGAGGAAGACACCCGTGAGCGACGTCCGCAACGTGATCATCATTGGTTCCGGGCCGGCGGGCTATACGGCCGCGCTCTACACCGCCCGGGCGTCCCTGAAGCCGTTGGTCTTCGAGGGCGCCGTCACCGCGGGCGGTGCGCTGATGAACACCACCGACGTGGAGAACTTCCCCGGCTTCCGCGAGGGCATCATGGGCCCCGACCTGATGGACAACATGCGGGCCCAGGCCGAGCGCTTCGGCGCCGAGCTGATCCCGGACGACGTCATCGCGGTCGACCTCGGCGACGAGATCAAGACGGTCACCGACTCCGCGGGCACCGTGCACCGTGCCAAGGCCGCCATCGTGACCACCGGCTCCCAGCACCGCAAGCTCGGTCTGCCCCGGGAGGACGAGCTGTCCGGCCGCGGCGTCTCCTGGTGCGCCACCTGCGACGGGTTCTTCTTCAAGGACCAGGACATCGCCGTCATCGGCGGTGGCGACACGGCCATGGAGGAGGCGACCTTCCTCTCCCGCTTCGCCAAGTCCGTCACCGTGGTCCACCGCCGCGACGCCCTGCGGGCCAGCAAGGCCATGCAGGAGCGCGCCTTCGCCGACCCGAAGATCTCCTTCGTGTGGGACAGCGAGGTCGCCGAGATCCACGGCGAGAGCAAGCTCTCCGGGCTGACCCTGCGCAACCTCAAGACCGGTGAGACCTCCGAGCTCCCGGTGACCGGTCTCTTCATCGCCATCGGCCACGACCCGCGCACCGAGCTGTTCAAGGGCCAGCTGGACCTGGACGACGAGGGCTACCTCAAGGTCGCCGCTCCTTCGACCCGCACCAACCTGACCGGTGTCTTCGCCGCGGGTGACGTCGTCGACCACACCTACCGCCAGGCGATCACCGCCGCCGGCACCGGCTGCTCCGCCGCCCTGGACGCCGAGCGCTTCCTGGCTGCGCTCGCCGACGGCGAGGGCGTCCGCGAGCCCGAGCAGACCCCCTGACCCACCCCCACACCTTCACCCCACGCACAAGGATTTAAGGAGACAGCCGTGGCCGGCACTCTCAAGAACGTGACCGACGCCTCCTTCGAGGCGGACGTCCTCAAGAGCGACAAGCCCGTCCTGGTGGACTTCTGGGCGGCCTGGTGCGGCCCCTGCCGCCAGATCGCTCCCTCCCTGGAGGCCATCGCGGCCGAGCACGGCGACAAGATCGAGATCGTCAAGCTGAACATCGACGAGAACCCCGCCACCGCGGCCAAGTACGGCGTGATGTCGATCCCGACCCTCAACGTCTACCAGGGCGGCGAGGTCGCCAAGACCATCGTCGGTGCCAAGCCGAAGGCCGCCATCGAGCGCGACCTGGCCGACTTCCTCGGTATGTAGGACAGAGCGACATTCACTGTTTCACGTGAAACAGGGCCCGCCCCCCGACGAGGGGACGGGCCTTTTCGCATCCCGAGGCGCTACAGCGGCCGGAGCGCGGGCTCTTTCTGTACGGCTCCCAGCAGCCGGTCCAGCGCCAGCTCGACGTCCTCTTTCCAGGACATCGCCGTGCGCAGTTCCAGCCGCAGCCGGGGATACCGCGGATGGGGCCGTACGGTCTTGAATCCCACCGCCAGCAGGTGCTCGGCCGGCAGGACACAGGCGGGTTCCTTCCACCGCGCGTCGCCGAAGGCCTCAATCGCCTTGAAGCCCCTCCGCAGCACGTCCTTCGCCACGGTCTGCACCATCACCCGGCCCAGCCCCTGCCCCTGATAGCCAGGCGTCAGCCAGGCGGTCATCAACTGCACGGCATCCGCCGCAACAGGGCTGGTGGGAAAGGCCGTCGAACGGGGGACATAGGCCGGGGGCGCATAGAGCACGAACCCCACCGGAGCCTCGTCGACGTACACCACCCGGCCGCAGGAGCCCCACTCCAGCAGGACGGCCGACAGCCAGGCCTCCTTCTCCAGCTCCGGACGTCCGGCCCTCAGTGCGGCTTCACCGCTGACGGGGTCCAGCTCCCAGAAGACACAGGCGCGGCAGCGCTTGGGGAGGTCCGGGAGATTGTCCAACGTGAGCGGTACGAGCCGGCGCCCCATGCAGTCAGTCCCTCACTTCCGTCGCGTCCCGTGCTCCGGGCGGCGTTCAGCGCACTGCGTTCCCTGAGGAGGCTGCCGACGAATCCGCCGACTGCTCCCAGGCCCAAGCCCGTTGCCACCAGTCCGGTCCGGCTCACCGTTCGCATGGCCTCGCCCCTCCGTGAACCGTGTCCAACGTGGATGTGCGATACCCCAACGCATCGTATCCGCACGTCGATTGACCCGATAGCTGGAGAAGGCAAAGGGCGGGTTGTGTTCCCGCGGAGGTTCCACGTGAAACACAACCCGCCCTCGGCGGTGTCGCAGCAGGGCTACGCCGCGCCCTCATCGTCGTCGTGTGCGAGCTTCTGCGCCAGCACCCGGCCCTCGCCCGGAGCCAGTGCGCTGAGGATCCGGTCCAGGTCGTCCATCGAGGCGAACTCGACGACGATCTTTCCCTTCTTCTGCCCGAGGTCGACCTTCACACGGGTCTCGAACCGGTCCGAGAGCCGCGAGGCCAGGTCGGTCAGTGCCGGAGAGACCCGCGCACCGGCCCGGGGACCCTTGGGCTTGGCCGAGGCGGGACGCGACCCCATCAGGGTCACGATCTCCTCCACGGCACGCACCGAGAGCCCCTCGGCCACGATGCGATGGGCGAGCCGGTCCTGCTCCGCCGAGTCGTCGACCGAGAGCAGGGCCCGGGCATGCCCGGCGGAGAGCACACCGGCAGCAACCCGGCGCTGCACGGCGGGGGAGAGCTTCAACAGCCGCAGCGTGTTGGAGACCTGGGGACGCGAACGCCCGATGCGGTCCGCCAGCTCGTCATGCGTGCACTTGAAGTCCTTGAGCAACTGGTCGTAGGCGGCAGCCTCCTCCAGCGGGTTCAGCTGGGCGCGGTGGAGGTTCTCCAGCAGGGCGTCCAGCAGAAGCTTCTCGTCGTCCGTGGCCCGGATGATGGCGGGAATCTTCTCCAGCCCGGCCTCACGGCAGGCCCGCCAGCGGCGCTCGCCCATGATGAGCTCATAGCGCTCCGGAGCCAACTGCCGGACCACGACGGGCTGGAGGAGCCCGACCTCACGGATCGAGGTGACGAGTTCGGCGAGGGCGTCCTCGTCGAACACCTCCCGCGGCTGACGCGGGTTGGGGGTGATGGAGTCCAGGGGCAGCTCGGCGAAGTGGGCGCCCGCAACCGCCTCCGCGGCCTCCGCGGGCTGCTCGGCTCCTGTTTCACGTGAAACGGAATCGAGCACAGCGGGCACCTCGCCGACCGGGAACGCGGTCACCTTGGCCGCAGCCGGCCCCCGCTCCGCCGTCAGCACCGGCACCGCCGTGGGAGACGTCGCACCGGAGCCCACGGCCGGTGCACTGTTCTCCGATCCCTTCGGCGCTGCCGGGATCAGCGCACCGAGCCCACGGCCCAGTCCTCTACGTCGCTCACTCACTGAAGCCCCTCCGACATACTGTGCTGCTCTTGCTGCTGCTGGTGGCCCACGGACTGCCCCATGGCCTGATGCCCAACGGTATGGGCCCCACCGCCCTCGTAATGCACGCCCACCCCCCGGAGCGCCATCTCCCGGGCCGCCTCCAAGTAGGAGAGCGCACCGCTGGAGCCCGGGTCGTACGTCAGCACCGTCTGCCCGTAGCTGGGCGCCTCCGAGATACGGACCGAGCGCGGGATGCTGGTCCGCAGCACCTCGTGCCCGAAGTGGCTGCGCACCTCTTCGGCCACCTGGGAGGCCAGCCGGGTCCGCCCGTCGTACATCGTCAACAGGATCGTCGACACATGGAGCTTGGGGTTGAGGTGACCCCGCACCAGCTCCACGTTGCGCAGCAGCTGCCCCAGGCCCTCCAGCGCGTAGTACTCGCACTGAATGGGGATCAGCACCTCCGCACCGGCGACCAGCGCATTGACCGTCAGCAGGCCCAGGGAGGGCGGGCAGTCGATCAGGATGTAGTCCAGCGGCTGTTCATACGCCTTGATGGCGCGGTCCAGTCGGCTCTCGCGGGCGACGAGCGAGACCAGCTCGATCTCGGCACCGGCCAGATCGATGGTGGCGGGGGCGCAGAACAGCCCCTCCACGTCCACGACGGGCTGGACGACCTCGGAGAGCTGCCTGTTGTCCACCAGCACGTCGTAGATCGACGGCACCTCGGCGTGGTGGTCGATGCCCAGCGCGGTGGAGGCGTTGCCCTGCGGATCGAGGTCGATGACCAGGACCCGGTTGCCGTGCAGCGCCAGCGAGGCCGCCAGGTTCACCGTGGTCGTGGTCTTGCCCACCCCGCCTTTCTGGTTGGCGACCACCATCACCCGGGTCTGCTCGGGCCGGGGCATCGGAGGCCGCGTTTCACGTGAAACGGCCTCGTCGGACGGCGGGGCACCAGGGGGAGCCATGGGCTCGGAGTCGGCGGGACGGGGGCCGGGGACCGGATCGGTCATCGGCCCCGCGATATTGGCGTCGGACCGCAAGGATTCACTCTCCTCGACATCAGGCTCGCGATGAACAGAGCCTGCCATGCTTTCGGGGTCGTGAACCAGCGAGGCCCGTTCTCCTGTGGATGAATCCACCCGGCCTGTGGATGAACTCACGCCCTCGGCCGGGCGACGGTCGCGCGGCATGGCAGCCGCGCGACCACGATTGATGATTCCGTGCAGCAAGGAGCGATGTTTCACGTGAAACACGATGCATACGACGCATCGCTACCTCATTGCGACACTCCGTAACGGGTAGTTTTGCCAGCTTGTATGGAGCAATCGCGCCAGGAGCTTCGGCAGCGGCAGAACGGCCCGGTGCCGCCCCGGCTCAGCGGCGCCGCCGGGCGCGGCCGGCCCGGGCCGCCTTGGCCCGCTTCGCCGCGAAGCGCACACCGCCGGGGCTCTCCCCGCACTCCACCCGCACCACGGTGGACAATGGGTCCACGACGCCCTCGCCGACCTGGAACACCGAGGTGCGCACGACACCGAGCTTGCTCAGCGCCGCCCGCGCGGCCGTGAGCTCCTCCTCCGCGGTGTCGCCCTTGAGGGCCAGCATCTCGCCGTACGGCCGCAGCAACGGCACGCCCCAGCCCGCCAGCCGGTCCAGCGGTGCCACGGCCCGGGCCGTCACCACGTGCACCGGCGGGACCTTGCCCATCATCTCCTCGGCCCGGCCGCGCACCACCGTGACGTGGTCCAGCCCCAGCAGCTCGACGACCTCCTGGAGGAACGTCGTGCGCCGCAGCAGCGGCTCCAGCAGGGTGATCTGCAGGTCGGGACGGACCAGGGCCAGCGGGATGCCCGGGAGCCCGGCGCCCGAGCCCACGTCGCACACCGAGACGCCTTCCGGCACGGCCTCGGAGAGCACCGCGCAGTTCAACAGGTGCCGCTCCCACAGCCGGGGAACCTCACGGGGGCCGATCAGTCCGCGCTGCACACCCGCATCCGCGAGCAGCTCCGCATAGCGGACGGCCTCCGGAAAGCGGTCACCGAACACTTCCCGCGCCACCGCGGGCGCCGGGGGGAGCTCCGCTGCCTCTTCCACGAGAACCGTCCTTCCGTACAACGTTGTTCTGGGACCCGGGCGACAAGAGACCCGGGGAGTTCTGAGTATCGGGGAAACCACGGCCCCGCCTGCGAGCAGACGGGGCCGTGGCTACCTGGAAGCGGTACGTGACGTCAGGCCGGGAGAACGACCACGCGGCGCTGGGGCTCCTCGCCCTCGGACTCGCTGCGCAGGCCCGCGGCGGCCACCGCATCGTGGACGACCTTGCGCTCGAACGGCGTCATCGGGTCGAGCCGGACGGCCTGCCCGGTGCTCTTGGCCTCGTCCGCGGCCTGGGCACCGATCTTGGCCAGCTCCTCGCGCTTGCGCGCCCGGAAGCCCGCGATGTCGAGCATCAGACGGCTGCGGTCACCGGTCTCCCGGTTCACCGCGAGCCGGGTCAGCTCCTGGAGCGCCTCCAGCACCTCGCCGTCCCGGCCCACCAGCTTCTGCAGGTCGCGGCTGGTGGAGTCGCTGATGATCGACACAGAGGCGCGGTCGGCCTCGACGTCCATGTCGATGTCGCCGTCGAGATCGGCGATGTCCAGCAGCCCCTCGAGGTAGTCGGCCGCGATCTCGCCCTCCTGCTCCAGGCGGGACAGGGTGTCGGTGCCCTCAGCGGCGGCCGCACTGGTCTGACGCTGTGTGTCCGTCACGGTGGACTCCTTCTTCACTTCTTGGACGGGTGCTTGGGCCGCTGCGGGCCGCCCTTGCGCTGCCCGGACTTGGCGTTACGGGACGAGCCGCCCGCCGGCTTCGGCTTGCCGCCCTCGTCCTGCTTCTGCTGCTCGACGTCCTGCTCCGCGGCGGAGGACTGGCCGGTCTGCCGCTGGGCCTTGGTCTGCCGCTTCGGCTGCTGACGGGCGGCACGGGCGGCCTCGGCGACCTTCTTCGCCTCGACCTGCGCCGGGTCCTCCTTGAGCTTGCCCTGGGCCCGCAGGCGCTCCTGGCGCTGCTGGAAGGCGAGGCTGCCCGGAGTGGGGTTGCGGCGGATGACGAACATCTGCTGGCCGAGCGTCCACACGTTGGTGGTGAGCCAGTAGACCAGGACACCGACGGGGAAGTTGATGCCGAAGACGGCGAACATGATGGGGAAGACGTACATCAGCATCTTCTGCTGCTGCATGAACGGCGTCTTCACCGTGAGGTCGACGTTCTTCGTCATCAGCTGGCGCTGCGTGTAGAACTGCGACAGCGACATCAGCACGATCATGATGACCGTGACGACACGGACGTCCGTCAGCGTGGCGCCGAGGCTCTCGATCTTGCTCGCGGAGTCCATGAACTTCGCGGACAGCGGGGCGCCGAAGATGTGCGCCTTGCGCGCGCTGTCCAGCAGCGACTGGTCGATGACGCCGACCGTCTTGCCCTGGGCGATGTGGTTCAGGACCTGGTACAGCGAGATGAAGAAGGGCGACTGGGCCAGGATCGGGAGACAGCTCGAGAGAGGGTTGGTGCCCGTCTCCTTGTAGAGCTTCATCATCTCTTCGGACTGGCGCTGCTTGTCGCTCTTGTAACGCTCCTGGATCGCCTTCATCTTCGGCTGGAGCGCCTGCATGTTCCGCGTGGCCTTGATCTGCTTCACGAAGAGCGGGATCAGGCAGATGCGGATCAGCACCACCAGCGAGACGATGGACAGACCCCACGCCGCGCCACTGTTCCTGTCGAAGACGAGGCTGTAGAACGAGTGGAACTGGACGATGATCCAGGAAACAGCGTAATAAAGGGGACCGAGGATCGTGTCCACGAATCAGGCTCCTTGGGCGTTGGGCTGAGTCTCGGGCTGTGCGACGGACCCCGCGGCGGGGTGCCCGCCCAGTCGGCTCCTCAGCCGCTGGTGCCAGACCGGACGCTTCCGGGGAGGGACGTGGTCGACGCCACCGAGCGACCACGGGTTGCAGCGCAGGATGCGCCAGGCCGTCAGCACCGTGCCTTTGACCGCACCATGCCGGTCAATGGCCGTATAACCGTAGTGCGAGCACGACGGGTAGTACTTGCAGACCGGCCCCAGCAGGGGGCTGATGGTCCACTGGTAAATCTTGATCAACCAGAGCAGCGGGTACTTCACTGTGCGCTCCCTCCCGGGTCGATACCGGGGTTCCGGGGGTCTCCCTCCGGGGGATTGCTTCGCGGCGCCCCTCCCAGCAGCCGCTGCAGCGCGGTATCGAGATCGCGGGCCAGCTGGGCGTGGTCCGCCTCGCCCGCGCCGGGCAGGGCTCGCACCACCACCAGGCTACCGGCGGGCAGCTGATCCAGCCGGTCGCGCACGAGATGGCGCAGCCGGCGCTTGACCAGGTTGCGGACGACGGCTCCGCCCACGGCCTTGCTCACGACGAAACCCGCACGCACCGGGGAGACTGTGCTCCCGGGTGTGTGCGGGTCCGTGTTACCGCTGCGAAGGTGGACGACGAGGAGCGGGCGGCCGGCCCTGCGTCCTCGGCGCACCGCGGTCGCGAAGTCCTCGCGCCGCCTCAGCCGAGACTCGGAAGGCAGCACGTCATGGACCTTGGCGTCAGGCTGCTCAGGCCGACAGGCGGGCGCGACCCTTGCCACGGCGGGACGCGAGAATCGCGCGGCCGGCACGGGTACGCATGCGCAGGCGGAAGCCGTGGGTCTTCGCGCGACGGCGGTTGTTCGGCTGGAAGGTGCGCTTGCTCACTCGGGGACTCCAGAAATGTGTGATGGCGGGACATCGCCTGGCTGTCACCGTGCGCCCACGAGGAACTCGCAATACGCCCAAGTGCACCGCTTCATGACCGCACCCTCGGGCGTGGTCGTTGCCCATCGGAGGCAGGCGGCAGCAGCCATCGACAACTCGACCTGGTCACGGTACGCGCGGTTACGCCATCCGGTCAAACCGGCAGCGCACCAGGGGTACACCGTAGCCTCCCGCAGGCCCGGTCCGTGCCGGGCACGCAGGGGAGCGGTGCGGAGCGGGGCATGGCACATTTGTGCACACCCTGTGGACAACGACTTGAACCGTGCACCGTGGCCTGACTACCGTGGCTGAACTCCGAATCCTTCCCGCCCGTCCCGAGAACCACACATTCGTGGGACTCCAGGGCGCCCCCGCTGACTGAGAGAGCGTGCCCTGTGGCTGACCTGCCCGCCGATCTTGCCGCAGTGTGGCCGCGCGTACTCGAGCAGCTCCTGGGCGGCGAGGGCCGTGGCCAAGGCGTGGAGACCAAGGACGAGCACTGGATCCGGCGCTGCCAGCCCCTGGCGCTGGTCGCCGACACCGCGCTGCTCGCCGTGCCCAACGAGTTCGCCAAGGGCGTCCTCGAGGGCCGGCTGGCCCCGATCGTCGGCGAGACCCTCAGCCGCGAGTGCGGCCGCCCGATCCGGATCGCGATCACCGTGGACGACTCCGCGGGCGCGCTCCCGGAGCCCCGGCCGCAGGAACACCGTCCCCAGGAGCACCGCCCCCAGGAGAGCCGGCAGCCGTACGACGGCCGCGAGGCGTACGAGCCCTACGAGGGCCAGGGCGGCGGCTACGGCAGCCGCCAGGCCCCGCCCGACGACCTGCCGACGGTCCGGCCCGCGTACCCCGACTACCAGCAGCCCCGGCCCGAGCCGGGCGCCTGGCCGCGGCACGGCGGCCCCGGTCCGGCCGTGCCCGAGCGGGGCGGCGACTACGGCTGGCAGCAGCCGCGTCTGGGCGGCTTCGCCGAGGGCGAACGCGACCCGTACGCCTCGCAGCACGGCGACGCCCCGTATCCGCAGCAGTACGAGCAGCAGCCGGACTACCGCTCCGCCGCGCCCGAGCGCCCGGCGTACGAGCCGCAGCGCCGCGAGCTGCCCGACGGCCCTCCCCGGCCCGCACCGGGCGGCGGGGACCGCGGCGAGCGGCCGTCGGCCGGCGGGACGCAGCCCGCGCCCGCCTCGGGCTCCGGTGAGCCGACGGCCCGGCTGAACCCCAAGTACCTCTTCGACACCTTCGTCATCGGCGCGTCCAACCGCTTCGCCCACGCGGCAGCGGTGGCCGTGGCCGAGGCGCCGGCCAAGGCCTACAACCCCCTGTTCATCTACGGGGAGTCGGGCCTCGGCAAGACCCATCTGCTGCACGCCATCGGGCACTACGCGCGCAACCTCTACCCGGGCACGCGGGTGCGCTACGTGAGCTCCGAGGAGTTCACCAACGAGTTCATCAACTCCATCCGCGACGGCAAGGCGGACGCGTTCCGCAAGCGCTACCGCGACATGGACATCCTGCTGGTCGACGACATCCAGTTCCTGGCGAGCAAGGAGTCGACTCAGGAGGAGTTCTTCCACACCTTCAACACCCTGCACAACGCGAACAAGCAGATCGTGCTGTCCTCGGACCGGCCGCCCAAGCAGCTGGTGACCCTGGAGGACCGGCTGCGCAACCGCTTCGAGTGGGGCCTGATCACGGACGTGCAGCCGCCCGAGCTGGAGACGCGGATCGCGATCCTGCGGAAGAAGGCCGTGCAGGAGCAGCTCAACGCCCCGCCGGAGGTCCTGGAGTTCATCGCCTCCCGCATCTCGCGCAACATCCGCGAGCTGGAGGGCGCGCTGATCCGGGTCACCGCGTTCGCCAGCCTCAACCGGCAGCCGGTGGACCTCGGGCTGACCGAGATCGTCCTCAAGGACCTGATCCCCGGCGGCGAGGACGCCTCGCCCGAGATCACCGCGCCGGCCATCATGGCGGCGACGGCCGACTACTTCGGGCACACCGTCGAGGACCTGTGCGGAGCCTCGCGCAGCCGCGTGCTGGTGACGGCCCGGCAGATCGCGATGTACCTGTGCCGTGAGCTCACGGACCTGTCGCTGCCGAAGATCGGTGCACAGTTCGGCGGCCGCGACCACACGACCGTGATGCACGCGGACCGCAAGATCCGTGCGCTGATGGCCGAGCGGCGCTCCATCTACAACCAGGTGACGGAGCTGACGAACCGCATCAAGAACGGCTGACGACCCGTTCGACGACCCGTTCTGAGAGCGCGGAAGGGCGCTCCGGGAGGCTTCCCGGAGCGCCCTTCGCCGTTCCCGGACAGGGCAACCAGGACCGGCCGGGGGTCCGGGGGTTGCCCCCGGGAAAACGCAGCCCGGAGCGCCCTTCGCCGTTTCCGGACGGGGCAACCAGGACCGGCCGGGGGTCCGGGGGTTGCCCCCGGGAAGACACAGCCCGGAGCGCCCTTCGCCGTTTCCGGCGGGCCCCTGGGCGCCCCGGCGGCGGTCCCGGACCGGCAGCGGTGTTCGAATACAAGCCCCGGACCGGCGGTTCTCCACAGATCAGGCCCCGAACGGCCGTCCACACCCTGGGGACCTGCGAAGTTATCCCGAACGTGTCCACAGACCGGGCTGTTGATATGCCATCAGGCGAGGTCACGGGGGTGTGGATTTGTGGCCGACGAGGTTCCACAGCCTGTGGACGGCGGGGCTGCCCACAGGCTCGCTCCGCGTTGTCCACCGGCAACCCACAGGAGAACCGGTCTTATACACAGCCTTTCCACACTCCTGTCCACTGTTCGGCAACGAAACGCCGAAGCTCACCGCACCGAGTGAAAGGCGTCACACCAAGTTGCCCGGTTGGGCTGTGGGGAACGTGGGTAAACCTGGGGACACGGCTGGGGAGAAGTGGCCCCCGCCTGTGCACCGGGTGTGCAGAACTTTCCGCAGTCCACAGCGGACCCGGTTTTTCCACTGCGTGCGCCCACAGGCCCGGTGGACAAAAAATCGGCCCTGACCTGGGCAAAGGAAGTTTTCCACGGTTTCCACAGGCCCTACTACTACGACCACAGAGTTAAGCCGGGAAACTCGCTTCGAAGTGGGTCCTGTGCACAACTTCGCCCCGGGCCGCGCCACGCCTCCCACCTCGACTTGACCGCCAGCCGCACCGACTGTCAGCAACGTGCGTCAGACTGGTCCCCGGCACTCAGCCGACGACGAAGCCAGCAGGGCGAGCCAGCAACAGCAGGAGGCGGTACCGGTGAAGATCCGGGTGGAGCGCGATGTACTCGCGGAGGCAGTGGCCTGGGCGGCCCGCAGCCTCCCGGCCCGTCCGCCGGTGCCGGTCCTCGCGGGCCTGCTGCTGAAGGCGGAGGAGGGCTCCCTGAGCCTCTCCGGCTTCGACTACGAGGTCTCGGCCCGCGTCTCGGTCGAGGCGGACGTGGAGGAGGACGGCACCGTCCTCGTCTCCGGCCGGCTCCTCGCCGACATCTGCCGGGCACTCCCCAACAGGCCTGTGGAGATCTCCACGGACGGCGTGCGCGTCACCGTCGTCTGCGGCTCCTCGCGATTCACACTCCACACCCTGCCTGTGGAGGAATACCCGGCGCTGCCGCAGATGCCGACCGCCACGGGCACCGTCCCGGCGGAGGTCTTCGCCTCGGCCGTCTCCCAGGTCGCCATCGCCGCCGGCCGTGACGACACGCTCCCCGTGCTCACCGGCGTCCGGATCGAGATCGAGGGCGACACCGTCACCCTGGCCTCCACCGACCGCTACCGCTTCGCGGTCCGCGAGTTCATGTGGAAGCCCGAGACCCCGGACATCTCCGCGGTCGCCCTGGTGCCCGCCAAGACCCTGCTGGACACCGCCAAGTCGCTCAGCAGCGGCGACACGGTGGCGCTGGCGCTGGCCGGCTCCGGAGCGGGCGAGGGCCTCATCGGCTTCGAGGGCGCCGGCCGCCGTACGACCACGCGCCTGCTCGAGGGCGACCTGCCGAAGTACCGCACGCTGTTCCCGACCGAGTTCAACTCCGTCGCCGTGATCGAGACCGCCCCGTTCGTCGAGGCCGTCAAGCGTGTGGCGCTCGTCGCCGAGCGGAACACCCCGGTGCGCCTGAGCTTCGAGCAGGGCGTGCTGATCCTGGAGGCCGGCTCCAGCGACGACGCACAGGCTGTGGAAAGGGTCGACGCCCAGCTCGACGGCGACGACATCTCGATCGCCTTCAACCCCGCCTTCCTGCTCGAGGGCCTCTCGGCCATCGACTCCCCGGTGGCCCAGCTGTCCTTCACCACCTCCACCAAGCCCGCGCTGCTCAGCGGCAAGCCGGCGCTCGACGCGGAGGCGGACGAGGCGTACAAGTACCTGATCATGCCGGTGCGCCTGTCCGGCTGAGGACGACGACCGAGGGGTGCGGGGCCGTTCACCATTGAGCGCCCGCACCCCACAGGTGTGCACCCGGCCCCGGGCGTAGGCTCGTAGAGCAGGTACGCATCGCAATCAAGGCAAGAGGATCACCCATGGAGCTCGGTCTCGTCGGTCTCGGCAAGATGGGCGGCAACATGCGCGAGCGCATCCGCCGCGCAGGCCACACCGTCATCGGATACGACCGCAACCCGGACCTGGCGGACGTCCACAGCCTCAAGGAGCTTGTGGATTCCCTGCAGGGTCCGCGCGTCGTGTGGGTCATGGTCCCGGCCGGCGCCGCCACCCAGTCCACCATCGACGAGCTCGCCGAGCTGCTCTCCCCCGGCGACGTCGTCGTCGACGGCGGAAACTCCCGCTGGACGGACGACGAGAAGCACGCCGAGGAGCTCGCGGCCAAGGGCATCGGCTTCGTCGACTGCGGCGTCTCGGGCGGTGTCTGGGGCCTGGAGAACGGTTACGCCCTGATGTACGGCGGCGACGCCGCGAACGTGGCGAAGGTCCAGCCGGTCTTCGACGCGCTCAAGCCCGAGGGCGACTTCGGCTCGGTCCACGCGGGCAAGGTCGGCGCGGGCCACTTCGCCAAGATGGTCCACAACGGCATCGAGTACGCGATGATGCAGGCCTACGCCGAGGGCTGGGAGCTGCTGGAGAAGGTCGACTCCGTCACCGACGTGCGCGAGGTCTTCCGCTCCTGGCAGGAGGGCACCGTCATCCGCTCCTGGCTGCTCGACCTGGCCGTCAACGCCCTCGACGAGGACGAGCACCTGGACGGCCTGCGCGGCTTCGCCGCCGACTCCGGCGAGGGCCGCTGGACGGTCGAGGCCGCCATCGACAACGCCGTGCCGCTTCCGGCGATCACGGCCTCCCTCTTCGCGCGGTTCGCCTCGCGCCAGGAGGACTCGCCGCAGATGAAGATGATCGCCGCGCTGCGCAACCAGTTCGGCGGCCACGCGGTCGAGACCAAGAAGTAACCAGAAGCAAGCAGCAACAGCCGGGGGAGGTCGGCTCGCCACTCATGCACGTTTCGCATCTGTCGCTGGCCGACTTCCGCTCGTACGCCCGGGCGGAAGTCCCGCTCGACCCTGGCGTCACGGCCTTCGTGGGCCCCAACGGCCAGGGCAAGACCAATCTCGTCGAGGCCGTCGGCTACCTGGCGACCCTCGGCAGCCACCGGGTCTCCTCCGACGCGCCCCTGGTGCGGATGGGGGCGGACCGCGCGGTCGTCCGCGCCGCGGTCGTCCAGGGCGAGCGGCAGCAGCTGATCGAGCTGGAGCTCAACCCCGGCAGGGCCAACCGGGCCCGTATCAACCGCTCTTCCCAGGTCAAGCCGCGCGACGTGCTCGGCATCGTGCGGACGGTCCTGTTCGCGCCCGAGGACCTGGCGCTGATCAAGGGCGACCCGGGCGAGCGCCGCCGCTTCCTCGACGAGCTGATCACGGCCCGTGCTCCGCGCATGGCGGGCGTGCGCTCCGACTACGAGCGCGTGCTCAAGCAGCGCAACACCCTGCTGAAGTCGGCCGCCATGGCCCGCCGCCACGGCGGCCGGCAGATGGATCTGTCCACGCTCGACATCTGGGACCAGCACCTGGCCCGTGCGGGCGCCGAGCTGCTGGCGCAGCGGCTCGACCTGATCACCACGCTGCGTCCGCTGGCCGACAAGGCGTACGAGCAGCTGGCCCCGGGCGGCGGCCCGGTCGCCTTCGACTACCGCGGCCCGGCCGCCATCGAGGACGCGCAGACGCGCGAGGAGCTGTACGAGGCGCTGCTGGCCGCGCTCGCCGAGGCCCGCAAGCAGGAGATCGAGCGCGGCGTGACGCTGGTCGGCCCGCACCGCGACGAACTGCTGCTCAGGCTCGGCCGGCTGCCCGCCAAGGGCTATGCGAGCCACGGCGAGTCCTGGTCGTACGCGCTGGCCTTGCGCCTGGCCTCGTACGAACTGCTGCGCTCAGAGGGCAACGAGCCGGTGCTGGTGCTGGACGACGTCTTCGCGGAGCTGGACGCCCGGCGGCGGGAGCGGCTGGCCGAACTGGTCGCGCCGGGCGAGCAGGTGCTGGTGACGGCCGCTGTGGACGACGACGTGCCGGACCTGCTCGTGGGTGCCCGGTACGCGGTCGCGGAAGGTGTGGTCGAGCGCGTATGAGCGAGAAGTCCGCCCCCAAGCCGCCGGAGCCGTCCGGTGTGGACCTGGCGCGGGTCGCGCTGCGCGCCGCGAAAGAGCAGGCGCGGGCGCGCGGCAACGCCGCGCAGCAGAAGAAGCAGGCGCGCCGCGGCGGCCTGCGCTCCGGGGCACGCGCCGACGGCCGCGACCCGCTGCCGCTGGGTGCCGCCATCAACCGGCTGATCACCGAGCGCGGCTGGGAGACGCCCGCGGCGGTGGGCGGGGTGATGGGCCGCTGGCCGCAGATCGTGGGTCCGGAGGTGGCCCTGCACTGCGAGCCGCAGAAGTACGACGAGGACGAGCGCGTGCTGACGGTGCAGTGCGACTCGACGGCGTGGGCGACGCAGCTGCGGCTGCTGGCCCCGCAGCTGGTGGCCCGGCTCAATGCGGACCTCGGCCAGGGCACCGTGAAAATGATCAAGGTGCTGGGGCCGGGCGGCCCCGCACGCCGGTACGGCTCGCTGCGGGCCCCCGGCAGCCGCGGTCCCGGCGACACCTACGGGTGATCCGGCGCGGCGGGTTGACCCGTGGTGCGCATGGTGCGGCACGCGACTGCGCGCACCGTAGCGGGTGGTTGACATCCGGAAGCGCTGAGTGCCGCTGTGAGCGTCTTGGAGCCCCGGTCGTCGTATAGGGAGTCGGCTGATGCCGGTTCAGGGCGGCACATGAGGACTCAGGCACCGCCAAACCCCCATTCATGTCGGCGCTACCGGTAGACTGGTAGCAATCCCGCCGGCTTGCGGGACTCGTCGACCAACGCAGAACGACGCAGCCGCTCCTGCCTGCCCCGGGCGGGGTCCCCCCGCCGCAGGCGGGGGAAGGCCTGTGCTGTGCCAGAAAGGGCGCTTCGTGGCCGATTCCGGCAACCCCAACGAGAACATCACCCCCTCTCCTTCCGAGGCCGCGTCATCCGGCGCGCCCGGCGGAGAGTCGTCGTACGACGCCAGCGCGATCACCGTTCTGGAGGGTCTGGACGCGGTCCGCAAGCGGCCCGGCATGTACATCGGCTCCACCGGTGAGCGTGGTCTGCATCACCTCGTGTACGAGGTCGTCGACAACTCCGTCGACGAGGCCCTGGCCGGGCATGCGGACACCATCGATGTGACGATCCTTCCGGACGGCGGTGTGCGCGTCGTCGACAATGGCCGTGGCATCCCGGTGGGCATCGTCCCCTCCGAGGGCAAGCCCGCCGTCGAGGTCGTCCTGACCGTGCTGCACGCGGGCGGCAAGTTCGGCGGCGGCGGCTACGCGGTCTCCGGCGGTCTGCACGGCGTCGGCGTCTCCGTCGTCAACGCGCTGTCGACGCGCGTCGCGGTCGAGGTGAGGACCGACGGCTTCCGGTGGACCCAGGACTACAAGCTCGGCGTCCCCACGGCCCCGCTGCAGAAGAACGAGGCGACGGAGGAGACCGGCACCTCGGTCACCTTCTGGGCCGACGGCGACATCTTCGAGACCACCGAGTACTCCTTCGAGACGCTCTCGCGGCGCTTCCAGGAGATGGCCTTCCTCAACAAGGGCCTGACCATCTCGCTGACGGACGAGCGTCCGGACCACGTGGACGAGGAGGGCAAGGCCCTCACCGTCCGGTACCACTACGAGGGCGGCATCTCCGACTTCGTCACGTACCTCAACTCCCGCAAGGGCGAGCTGGTCCACCCCACGGTGATCTCGTTCGAGGCCGAGGACAAGGAGCGGTTGCTCTCCCTCGAGGTCGCGATGCAGTGGAACACCCAGTACAGCGAGGGTGTCTACAGCTTCGCCAACACCATCCACACCCACGAGGGCGGCACCCACGAGGAGGGCTTCCGCGCGGCGCTGACGGGTCTGATCAACCGTTACGCCCGAGACAAGAAGCTGCTCCGCGAGAAGGACGACAACCTCACGGGTGACGACATCCGCGAGGGTCTGACGGCGATCATCTCCGTCAAGCTCGGCGAGCCGCAGTTCGAGGGCCAGACCAAGACCAAGCTGGGCAACACGGAGGCCAAGACCTTCGTGCAGAAGGTCGTCCACGAGCAGCTCACCGACTGGCTGGACCGCAACCCCAACGAGGCCGCGGACATCATCCGCAAGTCCATCCAGGCGGCCACCGCCCGGGTGGCGGCCCGCAAGGCGCGCGATCTGACCCGCCGCAAGGGCCTGCTGGAGACGGCGTCGCTGCCGGGCAAGCTGTCGGACTGCCAGTCGAACGACCCGACCAAGTGCGAGATCTTCATCGTCGAGGGTGACTCCGCCGGCGGCTCGGCCAAGTCCGGCCGCAACCCCGAGTACCAGGCGATCCTCCCGATCCGGGGCAAGATCCTCAACGTCGAGAAGGCGCGGATCGACAAGATCCTGCAGAACACCGAGATCCAGGCGCTGATCTCCGCGTTCGGCACTGGCGTGCACGAGGACTTCGACATCTCGAAGCTCCGCTATCACAAGATCATTCTGATGGCGGACGCCGACGTCGACGGCCAGCACATCAACACCCTGCTGCTGACCTTCCTGTTCCGCTTCATGCGGCCGCTGGTCGAGGCCGGGCACGTCTACCTCTCCCGTCCGCCGCTCTACAAGATCAAGTGGGGCAAGGACGACTTCGAGTACGCCTACTCCGACCGCGAGCGCGACGCCCTGATCCAGCTCGGCCGGGAGAACGGCAAGCGGATCAAGGACGACTCGGTCCAGCGCTTCAAGGGTCTCGGCGAGATGAACGCCGAGGAGCTGCGCGTCACCACCATGGACGTCGACCACCGCGTCCTCGGCCAGGTCACGCTGGACGACGCCGCCCAGGCGGACGACCTGTTCTCGGTGCTCATGGGCGAGGACGTCGAGGCACGGCGCTCGTTCATCCAGCGCAACGCCAAGGACGTCCGTTTCCTCGACATCTGAGTCGGCCGGACAACAGCAGCCGCTCGAAAGGACTTTGAACAGCAATGGCCGACGAGACCACCCCTGAGGCCCCTGTCACGCCCGACGGCACCACGCCGGAGGGCCAGCCCGCCACCATCGAGGGCGTGGGCATGCGCGTCGAGCCCGTCGGGCTCGAGACGGAGATGCAGCGCTCGTACCTCGACTACGCGATGAGCGTCATCGTCTCGCGTGCGCTCCCCGACGTGCGGGACGGCCTCAAGCCGGTGCACCGCCGCGTGCTCTACGCGATGTACGACGGCGGCTACCGGCCCGAGAAGGGCTTCTACAAGTGCGCCCGCGTCGTCGGTGACGTCATGGGTACGTACCACCCGCACGGTGACGCCTCCATCTACGACGCGCTCGTCCGCCTGGCCCAGCCCTGGGCGATGCGGATGCCGCTGGTCGACTCCAACGGCAACTTCGGTTCCCCGGGCAACGACCCGGCCGCCGCCATGCGGTACACCGAGTGCAAGATGGCGCCGCTGTCGATGGAGATGGTCCGGGACATCGACGAGGAGACCGTCGACTTCCAGGACAACTACGACGGCCGCAACCAGGAGCCGACGGTCCTGCCGTCGCGCATCCCCAACCTGTTGGTGAACGGTTCCGCCGGTATCGCCGTCGGCATGGCCACCAACATCCCGCCGCACAACCTGCGCGAGGTGGCCGAGGGCGCCCAGTGGTACCTGGCCAACCCGGAGGCCAGCCCCGAGGAATTGCTCGACGCGCTCGTCGAGCGCATCAAGGGCCCCGACTTCCCGACCGGCGCCCTCGTGGTGGGCCGCAAGGGCATCGAGGAGGCCTACCGCACCGGCCGCGGCTCGATCACCATGCGTGCCGTGGTCCAGGTCGAGGAGATCCAGAACCGCCAGTGCCTGGTGGTCACCGAACTCCCCTACCAGGTCAACCCGGACAACCTCGCGCAGAAGATCGCCGACCTGGTGAAGGACGGCCGGATCGGCGGCATCGCCGACGTCCGCGACGAGACCTCCTCGCGCACCGGCCAGCGCCTGGTGATCGTCCTCAAGCGGGACGCGGTCGCCAAGGTCGTCCTCAACAACCTGTACAAGCACACCGATCTGCAGACCAACTTCGGCGCGAACATGCTGGCGCTGGTCGACGGCGTGCCGCGCACCCTGTCGCTGGACGCCTTCATCCGCAACTGGGTCACGCACCAGGTCGAGGTCATCGTCCGGCGCACCCGCTTCCGGCTGCGCAAGGCCGAGGAGCGCGCCCACATCCTGCGCGGCCTGCTCAAGGCGCTCGACGCGATCGACGAGGTCATCGCCCTCATCCGGCGCAGCGACACCGTCGACGTCGCCCGCGAGGGCCTGATGGGCCTGCTGCAGATCGACGAGATCCAGGCCAACGCGATCCTGGAGATGCAGCTCCGCCGGCTGGCCGCCCTGGAGCACCGGAAGATCACCGCGGAGCACGACGAGCTCCAGGCGAAGATCAACGAGTACAACGCGATCCTCGCCTCGCCCGAGCGGCAGCGCGCGATCATCAGCGAGGAACTCACCGCGATCGTCGAGAAGTTCGGCGAGGACCGGCGCAGCCAGCTGGTGCCCTTCGAGGGCGACATGTCCATCGAGGACCTGATCGCCGAGGAGGACATCGTCGTCACGATCACCCGTGGCGGCTACGTCAAGCGCACCAAGACCGAGGACTACCGCTCGCAGAAGCGCGGCGGCAAGGGCGTGCGCGGCACGAAGCTGCGGGAAGACGACATCGTCGACCACTTCTTCGTCTCCACCACGCACCACTGGCTGCTGTTCTTCACCAACAAGGGCCGGGTCTACCGGGCCAAGGCCTACGAGCTCCCGGACGCCGGCCGTGACGCCCGCGGCCAGCACGTGGCCAACCTGCTGGCCTTCCAGCCGGACGAGAAGATCGCCCAGATCCTCGCCGTCCGCGACTACGAGGCCGCGCCGTACCTGGTGCTGGCCACCAAGTCCGGCCTGGTGAAGAAGACCGCGCTGAAGGACTACGACTCGCCGCGCTCCGGCGGCGTCATCGCCATCAACCTCCGCGAGACGGAGAGCGGTGCCGAGGACGAACTCATCGGCGCCGAGCTGGTGTCGGCCACGGACGACCTGCTGCTGATCAGCAAGAAGGCCCAGTCCATCCGGTTCACCGCAACGGACGAAGCGCTCCGGCCGATGGGCCGTGCCACGTCGGGTGTCAAGGGCATGAGCTTCCGCGAGGGTGACGAGCTGCTCTCGATGAACGTCGTGCGCCCCGGCACCTTCGTCTTCACGGCGACCGACGGCGGTTACGCGAAGCGGACGAACGTCGACGAGTACCGCGTCCAGGGCCGCGGCGGTCTGGGCATCAAGGCCGCCAAGATCGTGGAGGACCGCGGTTCGCTGGTCGGCGCCCTGGTGGTCGAGGAGCGCGACGAGATCCTGGCGATCACCCTCGGGGGCGGCGTGATCCGGACCCGGGTCGACGAAGTCCGTGAGACGGGCCGTGACACCATGGGCGTCCAACTGATCAACCTGGGCAAGCGCGATGCCGTCGTCGGCATCGCCCGTAACGCCGAGGCCGGTCGCGAGGCGGACGTGGTCGAGGAGTTGACCGACACGGACGAGGGCGACGGGGCTGCGGCTGCCGAGGGCGTGGAGCCCCCGGCCGAGGACACCGAGGAGTAAGCCGTGAGTCGAGCCACGGGCACCACCGCGACCGGCGGTGCCGGCGCCGAACGGAGCGGGTCCGCCCGCACCGTCACCGATACCGCAGGCGCCCGTGGCTCGGATTCCGACGGCGATGCCGGGGCAGTAATCCCCGGCGAGCGCTCCGGGTCGGACGGGAGCAGCGGCACCAGGTCCGCAGGCAGGGGGAGAACCGTGACGGAGACCCGAGGTCCCAAGCCCTACCACCCGCCGAAGGCGTACGAGCCTCCGGCGGACCGTTCCGGACCGGATTCCGCATCGGAGTCCGGTCCGGAGTCCGCTGCCGCGGACAAGGGGGCCCGCGGCGGCAAGGGGGCCGCCCAGGCCCCGAAGACGGCCAAGGCCACCAAGGCGGCGCAGGCCGCCCCGAAGAAGAGCGGGCAGGAGCCGGCCACCGCGGCGGTTCCCGCGCCCCGTACGGCCCCGCGTACGCGCAAGGCACGGCTGCGGGTGGCCAAGGCCGACCCGTGGTCGGTGATGAAGGTCAGCTTCCTGCTGTCGCTCGCCCTGGGCGTCTGCACCATCGTGGCCGCCGCCGTGCTGTGGACGGTCCTGGACGCCATGGGCGTGTTCTCCGCGGTCGGCGGGACCATCACCGACGCCACGTCGGGCGAGGGCGGCGGATTCGACCTGGAGTCGTTCCTGTCGCTGCCGCACGTGCTGCTCTTCACGTCCGTCATCGCGGTCATCGACGTGGTGCTGGCGACCGCCCTGGCGACGCTGGGGGCCTTCGTCTACAACCTCTCCGCCGGTTTCACGGGCGGCGTGGAGCTGACCCTGGCAGAGGACGAATAGCGGCTTCAGGGGCCCGGCCAGGCACGATTTTGGTACCGGGCCCCAAGTGCGCTAATCTTTCGTTGCAGCCAGCGAGGGGCTATAGCTCAGACGGTTAGAGCGCTTCCCTGATAAGGAAGAGGCCACAGGTTCAAGTCCTGTTAGCCCCACCGGCACGATCGGCCCGGACGGAATTCTCCGTCCGGGCCGATCGCTTTTGGGGAGTTGGCGCCGGGGGCGAGGTGACGGACGACCGGATCAGGTCACCGATCGGTATCGGCCGGTGTGTATCATCGGCGACCAGAGGTCCCCTTCACGTCAAGGAAAGACGAGGTCGCGCGGTGAAGAAGCTGCTCCTGGTCGCACTGGCCGCCATCGGCGGGCTCCTCGTGTACCGGCAGATCCAGGCGGATCGCGCCGAGCAGGATCTGTGGACGGAGGCGACCGACTCCGTGCCCGCAGGTTCGGGTGTGTGAGCCGCAACACGTACTGAAGCAGGGCCCCGGCCGTTCTCGGCCGGGGCCCTGTTTTTTTGCTTCCGCAAATAAAATGATTGCGATCGTGAAGGGTTGTGAAGGGGGCCGGACGGCCCGCGGTCAGCTCGCCCAGAGCGCCCAGACGCCGACGGCCAGGCACAGCAGCGCCACGACCAGCACCGGCACGGCCACCTTCGCCGGCGGTCCCGGGCGCCCCGGAAGGGCTTCCGGCACCTCGTAGGGCCGGGTGGGCGGGTAGGCGGGCCGGGGCGGGGCGAGGACGAAGTCGGCCGGTTCCGCCGGAGGTTCCGCTTCCGCCTCCGGTTCCGCGCGTGGTTCCGACCGTCGTTCCGACCGCGGCTCGGGACCGTCCGGGCCGAATCCCGGAGGCAGCGGGCCGAGCTGGTCGAAGACCTCGATCCGCTCCCCGGCGCACGGCTCGTCCTCCGGCTCACCCAGCAGCTCGACGGCGGCCGCCAGGGCCTTGCGCGCCCCCATGGCCGTACGGAAGCGGATGGCGGGGTCGGGCTGCAGCAGATGCGCCACGACGTCCCACAGCGGCCCGGGGACCTCTTCCGGCGCGTTCGGCACGCCATGTTTCTCGAATCGCTCCACGAGCGCCTCGGCATCGGGTTTGCGGCCCGTGAGCAGATAGAGCGCGACCAGTCCCACGGCGAAGAGATCGGCGGGGAAGTCCGGTTCCTCGCCCAGCATTTGCTCGGGCGCGAAGTAACCGGGGGTCCCCATCACCAAGTTGGCGTCCGTCAGCCGCGGCTCGCCCTTGCGCATGGCGACGCCGAAATCGGAGAGCCGCAAATGCGGGCGGCCCGTTCCGGTGGCCTCCAGGAGGAGATTGGCGGGCTTGATGTCCCGGTGCACCACGTCCTCCGCGTGCACCGCGGCCAGCCCGGACAGCAGCTGGTCGAGCAGGACGCACACGAACCGCGGCGGCAAGGGGCCGTAGTCGCCGATGAGATGGGCCAGCGAGCCCCCGCCCACCACGTCCATGGTGAACAGCACCTTGTCGTCGTCCGCGGCCCAGCTCATCGGGGCCAGGACGTGGGGATGGTCGATGCGCAGCGCCTGCTCGCGGACGAACCTCAGCAGCGTGTGGGCATCGCTCTGCTGCAGCACCTTGGCGGCCACGTAGCGCCGCCGGCGCCGGTCCCAGGCGCGCCAGACCTCCCCCGCCCCGCCGCGCCCGATCGGGTCCACCAGCTCGTAGCGCCCGGCGAAGACCTCACCCATCGGTCGCGGCGCGGTCAGCTCTGGTGCGCCTCGTAGTGGGCGACCGCCTCGGCGGTCCGCCCGGCGCCGTACACCCGCAGGAATTCGGCCAGTTCGGGGTGGGCGGGGGCGAGGGTGTCGGCGGCGGCGATGATGTCCCCCGCGCCCGCCACCGAGCGCAGCAGCGACTGGATCTCGCGGACCACGCGGCGCACGGTCGGCGCACCGCTGCTGGCCGTCGTCTGCGTGGAGTTGAGCACCGAACCCCCCGAGCTCCGCTTGACCTCCTCCATCCGCTCGGCGGCCTCGGCGGCGCTCACGCTGCCGTCGGCGACCTGGCTGGAGAGCTCCTGCAGCGCCTGCACCCGCTGCACCACCGCGGGATTGCCGATCTTCGCCCGCTGACCGCTCATCAACTGCGAGAGCATGGGCGCCGAAAGGCCCAGGACGGAGGCGAGACGCGCCTGGTTGAGGCCGAGGTCGTCGATGAGACGGCGGAACAGTGCCCCCAGAGGCTCCCCGTACCAGCTCCGCTGCAGCTCTCGTGCGCGGGCGGTGGCTTCCTGCTGTGCTGCGTCCATCTCGCTCTCCCCTTCGCTTCGCTGCCGCGAATCTTGCGGTGCATCCTACGGAGAGTGGTGGGTCCCGGCGATACCCGGTCGGGAAACACCCCGGGCACCAGGTAGTCTGTTCCCGGACGGGGCCTTAGCTCAGTTGGTAGAGCGCTGTCTTTGCATGGCAGATGTCAGGGGTTCGACTCCCCTAGGCTCCACTGTCAAGAACTCCCCTGACCTGCGGAAACGCAGGTCAGGGGAGTTCTTTTGCATGGTCGGATGCTCAGTCGAGCCCTTCCACGACCCGCACGTCCCGCTCCGCACCGCCGTCCAGCACGGCGACGGCCCGCTGGTAGGCCTCGCTCTCGTAGGCCGCGACCGCGGCGTCGTAGCTGGGGTACTCGACGAGGACCGTGCGCTCGGCCAGCCCCGACTCGAACGCGGTCACCCGGCCGCCCCGGGCCAGTATGCGGCCGCCGGCCGCCTCCAGCGCGGGCTTGGCCAGCTTTCCGTACGCGGCGAGCTTCTCCGGGTCGCGCACCGACCGGTACGTGCCGACCAGGTATCCCTTGGCCATGTTGATCACTCCTCACTCTCTCTGCCGCCCGGGAGCTTCCGCCCGGGCCCGACATCTCCTGCTGCGGTACGTCTCCTGCGCGGTCAGGAAAGGGGTGGCAGTCCCCGGGCCCGCTCCCGCAGCAGCTGCTTCTGCACCTTGCCGGTGGTGTTCTTCGGCAGTTCCTCGAAGAACACCGTCTTCGGCGCCTTGAAGTGGGCGAGCCGGCCGCGCACGTGCTCGATGATGTCCTGCGCGGTGGCGCTGGCCCCCGCGTGCAGGTGCACGTATGCCGCCGGCGTCTCTCCCCACCGCTCGTCCGGGATCGCGATCACGGCGGCCTCCCGCACGGCCGGGTGGTCCATGATGACCTGTTCGACCTCGATGGAGGCGATGTTCTCGCCGCCTGAAATGATCACGTCCTTGCTGCGGTCCCGGAGTTCGATGTAGCCGTCGGGGTGCCTGACGCCGACGTCTCCGGTGCGCAGCCAACCGTCCGGCGCTGCCTCGGCGGTGGCCTGCGGATCCTTGAAGTAGCCGAGCATCACGGTGTTGCCGCGCACCGCGACCTCGCCGGTGGTGACGCCGTCGGCCGGGACGTCCCGGCCTCCGGGCCCGATCACCCGGGGAGTGACCGCGGCGCGGGTGCCGACACCCTGCCGGGCGGCCAGCCGGGCCCGCATCGGTGCGTCCAGGCCGTCCCATTCCGGACGCCAGTCGCACAGCATGGCCGGGCCGTAGGTCTCGGTCAGCCCGTAGAGGTGTGTGACCTGGAAGCCCAGCTCGCCCATGCGCCGCAGCAGCGCCGGTGCCGGCGGCGCCCCGCCGGTCGTCACCCGGACCGTGTGGCCGGTCAGGCCGTCGCCGGCCTCGTCGGCGTACGCCAGCATGGACAGCACGGTGGGGGCCGCGCTGAGGTGCGTCACCCGCTCCTCCCGGATCAGCCGCCACACGTTCGCCGGTTCCACTCTGGGCAGGCACACGTGTGTTGCCGCGGCGGCCGTCACCGCCCACGGGAAGCACCAGCCGTTGCAGTGGAACATCGGCAGCGTCCAGAGGTGCACCGACGAGGGGGACATCCCGGTGTGACCGACCACTGCCAGCGCCTGGAGCGCCGCACCGCGGTGGTGGTACATCACCCCTTTCGGCCGGCCGGTCGTTCCCGAGGTGTAGTTGATGGACAGCAGCGCACATTCGTCGGCCGGGGTGTGCGCGGCGGGTTCGGCCGAAGCGATCAGTTCCTCGTACGCGTCGTCGGCCCGGATGCACCGTGGAGGACGCCGCAGCCGGCGCAGCACGTCCGCGACCAGTTCGTCGAACACCGGGTCGTGGATCAGTACGGCGGCCTCGGAGTGCTCCAGGATGTACGCCACTTCCTCGGCGGCGAGCCGGGTGTTCACGGCGACCAGTGCCGCGCCGGCCCAGGGCACCGCGAAGTGGGCTTCCAGCGACACATGGGTGTTCGGCGCCAGCACGGCGACCGGCCGCCCGCCGGCGAGCGGGGCGAGGCCGCCCGCCAGTTTCCGGCACCGCTCGTGCAGCTGCGCGTACGTCCACCGCCGCTCGCCGTCGATCACGGCGATCCGCTCGCCGTGCGCAGCGGCGGCCCGGTCCAGGTAGGCGGTCGGGGTCAGCGGTTCGAACCAGAGACCGTCTCGGGATACAGCCATCGATATCGTCCTTCTCGGTGCGCACCTGCCCGTGGTGGGCGGCGATCGTCAGCGGAATGCGGACATCCCGGTCAGTTCCTTGCCGATGGCCAGCGCGTGCATCTCCTCGGTGCCTTCGTAGGTCAGCACCGTTTCCAGGTTCACCATGTGCCGGAACACCGGGTAGTCCTGGGTGATGCCGCTGCCGCCGAGGATGGTGCGGGCCGTGCGGGCGATGTCCAGGGCCGTGCGGACGTTGGCGAGCTTGCCGACGCTGATCTGCGCGGGCCGCAGTGCGCCGGCGTCCTTCAGCCGTCCCAACCGCCCGGCCAGCAAGGACGCCTGGGTCAGCGCCACCGCCATCCCGGCCAGTTTCTGCTGCGTCAGCTGGAAGCCCGCGATGGAGCGGCCGAACTGGGTCCGGTGATGGGCGTAGGACAGCGCCGTCCCGAAACAGGAGCGGGCGGCTCCGACCACGCCCCACACGATGCCGTAGCGGGCCTCGCTCAGGCAGGACAGCGGTCCGCCGAGCCCGACGGCCCCGGGGAGCATCGCGTCCGCGGGCAGCCGCAGCGAGTCGAACACCAACTCCGCGGTCGCCGAGGCGCGCAGGGACAGCTTGCCGCGGACCTCCTGGGCACGGAACCCAGGGGTGTCGGTGGGCACCACGAATCCGCGGATGCCGCGCGCGCCCTGGCCCGCATCGGTCTGCGCCCAGATCACCGCCACGTCCGCCAGCGGCCCGTTGGTGATCCACATCTTGGAGCCGTCGAGCACCCAGTCGGTGCCGTCCCGGCGCGCGGCGGTGCGCATGGCACTCGGATCGGAGCCGGCGTCCGGCTCGGTGAGGCCGAAGCAGCCGACGGCGTCGCCGGCCGCCATGAGCGGCAGCCAGCGTTGCTTCTGTTCGTCCGAGCCCCAGCGGTGGATGGCGTACATGGCGAGCGAGCCCTGTGTGGACACGAAGGACCGGAGGCCCGAGTCGATCGCCTCCAGCTCGCGGCACGCCACCCCGTACGCGGTGGCGGTGGTGCCGGCGCAGCCGTAGCCCTCCAGGTGCATGCCGAGCAGGCCCAACTCGCCCATGCGCTTCACCAGTTCACGTGGCATCCCTCCGGCGTCGAACCACTCCGTGATGTACGGGGCCAGTTCGGTGTGCGCGAAGGACCGCACGGTGTCTCGAATGTCGCGGTCGGTGTCCGTCAGCTCGTCGTCGACGGCGAGCAGGTCCGCGGTGTCCGGCGCGACGTCACTCAGCAGCGTCATGGCGTTCCCTTTCCGGGTCGGGGGAGGTGGTCAGTCGTAGAGGCCGAACTCGCGGGCGGGTCCGCCCGACGGTCCGCCGACGATCAACGTGGGCGACTGGCCGGCCGGCCGGCACTGCAGGCCGAGGATCGAGCGCGCGATCGCGTCGCTGTCGCCGAGGGTGATGGAGTTGACCTTGGGCCGGATGCCGGTCTCCGTCACCCAGTTCGCGCCTTCGGTCGGCACCCCGAACAGGTAACGCCGGGAATGCACCGTGCCGTTCGCGCGCACCAGGCGGTACGGCCGCTCGGTCACGGCCGCGCCTCCGGTGACGTATTCGGGTGCGGCGGACGACGAGGACACCGAGAAACGGGTGGCCTCCCCGCGCTGCCGGAGGTCGCACAGCAGCCGGTTCTTGGTCCTGGACAGGTCCACACGGGGCAGCATCGCGTCCACCAGGACCCTGGCACGGTGCGTGTCACCGGGGACGACGGACGTGCCGACGAACGAGCCCCGCCCGTAGTCGCACTCGACCGTGAACCCGGGGCCGGCGATCTGCACGATGCCCGCGTCCACCAGCGCGTCGAGTTCCTCGATGCGGCTCCACGGCGGGCCGATGGACAGGAACGCGTGCAGTGAGTTGAACCAGCCCTGCACGTGCTGCCGGTAGGAGTCGGCCTCGATCCCGCCGTTGTTGATGGCGGACCGGAGCTCGTTGCGCATGTCCCGCAGCATGTCGAGCGCGGCCTTGAGCGGGCTGGTCACGTTGCCCTGCCGGGCCTCCCGCACGTCGACCGCCAGGTATCCGCGGATGAACTTCCGCCAGGCGGCCGGATCGGTGGTGTCGGCCTCGGTCCAGGGCCGGGCCACCCGCTCCCAGTTCCAGCCGAGGTCGTCGGGAACCTCGAACTTGTCGAGGACGATGCGCTCCAGCTCGCTCGACCACGGTGCGGCGCTGTACAGATCGCAGAACTCCGCCGCCTCGGCCTCGGAGGACCGCGCCGCGACCAGCCGGGTGTAGTAGGTGGTCTCGACCTCCTTGGCGACCAGCGGCCAGCAGTCCTGCTGGAAGTCCAGGTTCCCGCCCGCCCGTTGGAACCGGAGTTCCTGGATCTTCTGCTCGGTCAGGAAGGCCGGCTCCACCCGGCCGTCGCCCTTCTCGTTGGTCGCCCTGCCGTGCAGCGGGACACCGCGCCGCGAGCCGCACACCAGTCGCGGTTCGTCCCCGGACGGCAGATACCGCAGGCCGCCGGCATCGTCCTGGACGAACTGCCCGCCACGGCCGAGCGTGAACAGGGCCATGTAGTCGAAGAAGCACAGGCCCATGCCGCGCAGCAGGACCGTCTCTCCGGGGTCCACCGGATCCAGGTCGACGTCGGCCGGGTTCGCCGGCGGGTAGTAGTGGCCGCCCGAGGTGTCCGCCAGCCGGTGGAACGACTGCTCCTCCGCCGACAGTTCGGCCTCGCCGTGCCCGACCGCCATCACGAGCTGGTCGACGGTGACCGTGGTGCCGTCGTCCAGCACGATCGCCTGCTGCCCGTGCTCGACGTCGCTGACGGACATCGCCTTCCGGCGGTGTTCGCGAACCGACATGTTGGGCGGCAGCGTGCTGACGATGTGCTCGTAGACCCATTCCAGATAGTGCCCGTAGAAGCTGCGCCGGGTGTAGCTGTCCGGAGTGGTGGCGGCCGCTTCGTCGAGGACTTCCCGGGGATAGTCGTCGGGAATCCTGCCGGTTGCCAGCATGCGCGCCCAGGCGTAGAGGTTCGGACCGTCACGGAGCGGCCCGGAGATCGTCACGGTGCTGTCCGTGAACGCGGTGATCTGGGAGGCGACGATATTCATGATGAGATGCGGTGACTGATCGGTCCGCCACACCTCACCCGACCCGAAATTGGTCGGGTCGATCACGTGAACAACGATGTCCATGCTCGTGCGGGCTGCCGCATTCGCGCTGATTCGTTCCAGCACGGACAGGCCGCGCGGCCCTACTCCGATGAGTCCGACGGACTTCATTTATTCCCCCTGTTGAACAATTAGACGGATGATTCGGAGCCGATCCGGCGAATCATTCGCACGGTGTCGATCGCGGATGGCACACCGGCGTAGACGGCGCAGTGCTTTGCGACCTCGACCAGTTCGTCGACGGTGCACCCGTTGCGCAGTGCGCCTCGGATGTGCAGGGCGAGTTCGTGACTCCGGTTGGTCGCGGCCACGATCGCGACCGTGATCAGGCTGCGGGTGCGGCGGTCCAGGGTCGGGTCCGACCACACGCTGCCCCACGGAAACCGGACGACCAGGTCCTCCAGGGCCTGCCCGCCCGCCCATTCCGCGGAGGCCCCGTCCACGTAGTCGTCGCCCAGCACCTCACGGCGAATCCTGTCCCCGATTTCCCATTCCGGTGACGTCACGATGGTCCCCCTTGTCGATATGCAGTGAAAATCCGCACGAGAGCGGTCGGCCTCGCCCGGTGTGCGAGGTCGGGCCGACCGGAGTTCATTCCGGGCCGAAGACCCGGGAAGTCTGAATTCGGCGATACGGGGTGCCGGCGGGCTGCCTTCCGGCTGCCGTCCGGCGAAGCGCATGCCGTTCTGCCGGCTAGACGGTCTCGCGGACGGCAGGGTGCACCGGTGTGCTCTCCGCCGGTGCCGTCGCGAAGCGTGGACAGCGGACACCGAGCAGGGCCGCGACGGCGGTGGCACCCGCCACGATCACCGAGCCCACGAGCAGGGCCGGTCCGTACCCCTGGTCGAGCAGTGGGGTCACCAGCAACGGTCCGAGGATCTGGCCGAGGCCGTAGGCGACCGTGAGGACGGCAACCGATCGCTGCACCCCCAGCCGGGCGCCGATCGGCATGACGATCATCCCCACCGCCAGGAACGTGCCGCCGAACAGTGCCGCGGACACCAGGGCCGCCGCACCGCTGGAGGACAGCACGGGCAGTGCCACGCCCACCGCCTGGAGCGCGAGCACGACGGGCAGCAGGACCTGCCGCGGCCGGCGGCGGCTCAGCCCGGCCCACAGCACGCAGGCGGGTATCGCGGCGAGCCCGACCAGCACCCAGGCGGTGTCGGCGAGTCCGGGAGCGCTCTGCTTCAACGCCGCCACCAGGAACGTCCCGGCGATGATGTAGCCGAGTCCCTCCAGGAAGTAGCTGACGAGCAGGGCGACGAACCACCGTCCCGACCGGGGCTGCGGCGTGCCCGGGCGGGCGTTCGCTGCCGGCATCGCGCCGGTGCCCAGCGACCACGCTCCGGCCGTGAGCACCGCGGTCAGCGCCGCGGAACTCCACCACGCCGCCGTCCAGGCATGGCCGAACGGCGCCCAGACGACCAGCAGACCGGACAGGGCGATGCCGGCGCCGGCACCCGCGAACGTCCCTCCCTCCTCGATCGCGCCGGGCGTCGTCAGGACGGAGTTGACCGCGATGACGAACACCACCGCGCTGGCCACGCCGGACAGCCCCCGCAGCAGGAACCACACCCCGAGTGCCCGGGTGAGCGGCATGCAGGCCGAGGTGACCACGAGGGCAACGAGGCAGGCACGCAGCATGGTCCGGGTCCGGAAGGTCCGCGGAGCGAGCATGGTGAGCAGTGCGCCGAGGAAGTAGCCGAGGTAGTTCGCCGTGGCGACCAACGCACCCGCCTGCGCGGTAAGTCCGGCCTGGTCCTGCATCAGCGGCATGATCGGGGTGTAGACGAACCGCCCCATGCCCAGGCTCACGGCCAGTGCGCATGCGCCTCGCGCAAAGCGGAGTGTGCTGTTCGGCGTCGACCGGGTGTGCGTTGCTGCGTACATCGGCGTGCCCCCCTCGTAGCAACGTGAACGCTAGTCAGGGCGTGGACAGTTGAGAAATGCTTTGTGCGCCCGGGCTATGCTCCACAGTTATGGATGTCCAGCTGCGTCATCTCCGTGCGTTCGTCGAGGTGGCTCGACAGCAGTCATTCACCCGTGCGGCCGAGGAACTCGCCATCACTCAGCCCGCGTTGACGCGCGCCATTCAGCAGTTGGAGACCGCGCTGCGCGTGCGGTTGTTCAACCGCGGCCCCCGGCACGTGGAACTCACCAACGTGGGCAACTCCTTTCTGGGGAACGTGGAAAGGGCGCTCAACGAGCTGGACCGGGCGATGAACGCGCTGAGTGAACAGGTCAGCATCCGGCTGGGATTCAGCTGGCTGATGCCGGACCCGTGGGCGCAGCGCACCATCGGCGAGTTCGAGCGGACCTCGGGGAGCAAGGTGAGCCTCGTGCGCACCGACGATCCGCTCCAGGCCCTGCAACGTCACGCGATCGACGTCGCGTTGGTGCGCGGCGGTGTGCGCCCGGCCACCCCGGTCAAGGTGGTGCGCCTGTTCGACGAGCCACGGGTGGCGATCGCCTGCGCCGTCACGTCCGAGGTGAGCGGACGCGACGAGATCGACTGGAGGGACGTCCCCCGGTGGCCGCTCGTGGTGAATGTCGTCAGCGGCGCGACCGGGCCCTGGTCCTGGGCTCCCGGCCAGGGCCCGCGAGAGGTGATCGAGACGACCAACTACGACGAGTGGGTGGAGCTGGTGGCCGCCAACCGCGGCATCGGGGTGGCGCCGGCCATAGGCGTGCGCCGGATGAGCCACCCCGGGGTGGCCTTCGTCCGGCTGGTCAACGCGCCTCCCGTCCCGGTCGAACTCGTCTACCTGCCGCACATGCAGGAGCTCCTGCTGCGCCGGTTCATCGATGTGGCGCTCGCCGCAGTGGACCGCTGACGCGGTCTGCTCACTTCGAACTATGCCTGTCGGATATCGGTGTTCTACAACGGGCATTACAAAACATCGCGCGGAGAACCTAGGGTCGATTCACGGGCCATCGATCGGCCGCTCTACCCGGGAGAGGGATCCGTGATGACTGACGACCAGACGCCGCGCGGCGCCGGGGGGAATGCGCTGGGACGACCGGTCGATCCACCGGCGCCGACCGAGTCGTTCGCGCCTGCACAGGCCGGAAACAGCGGGCTGGCAAGGAAGTTACGCGTCTTCGCGGTGTATGCAGGCGCTGCACTGGGCCCGTTGGGCGGCGGCGTGGTGGCGCCGATGCTGCCGCAGATCGCGGGCTCGCTCCACGCCTCGACGAGCGCCACCGCGCTGTCGGTGACCGCCTACTTCGTGCCGTTCGCCCTGGTGCAGCTGGTGTCCGGGACGGCGGGCGAGCGGTGGGGCCGCCGGCGTACCGTTCTGGGTGCCTATCTGGTCTATCTGATCGCCTCGCTGGCCGGCGCCGTCGCACCGGACATCACGATGCTGCTGGTGGTGCGGGCGGTGATGGGCACCGCCAACGCGTTCATCTCGCCGATGCTGCTGTCCGGGCTGGCCGACATGGTCCCGCCGCACAAGTTGAGCCGTTCCGTGGGGCTGTTGGCCAGTTGCCAGGCCGCCGGCCAGTCGATCTCGCCGCTGCTCGGCGGGGTGGCAGCGGCGGCGAACTGGCGCTGGGCGTTCGTCGGCGTCGCCGTCGCGGCCGGGCTGCTCGCGCTGGCACCCCCGCCCGGCGGCGCCCGGCCGGGCGCGCAGGCTCCGCGCCTGCGGCCCTTGGTGAACGCGCGGATGGGGCTGCTGTCGGTGGCCGCCTTCGTCAGCTACTTCGGCGCGGCCGGGCTGCCGTTCCTCGTCTCCCTGCACGCCGAGGAACACCTCGGCGTCCGCCCCGACGTCACCGGAGTCGCGCTGCTGGGCTTCGGCCTGACCGGGCTGCTGCTGGGCGCGGCCTGGGGTTCGGTCGGTGACCGCTTCGGCGCGCGCCGCTGCGGCGGGATCGCCGCCGCGCTGGGGGCGGTGCTGGTCGCGCTGACCGGATCGACGCAGAGCCTGCCGGCGCTGGTGCTGTGCTGGACGGGTGCGGG
Source organism: Streptoverticillium reticulum (assembly GCF_047456005.1). Taxonomy (NCBI): domain Bacteria; kingdom Bacillati; phylum Actinomycetota; class Actinomycetes; order Kitasatosporales; family Streptomycetaceae; genus Streptomyces; species Streptoverticillium reticulum. The sequence continues at coordinate 4,292,946 of NZ_CP179755.1, forward strand.
CGTCGCCTACTCGATGCTCAACGTGTGCCTGCAGAACCTCACGGTTCGCGAGGTGCCCAGCAACCGGGGCGGCGCGCTCTCCGCGGTCTCCGCCTTCCGCTTCGGCGGCGCGGCAGTGGTCCCGATCGCCCTGCTGCCGCTTTACCACGTGATGCCCCGGCTGTCCTTCGTCATCGGCGGAGGCTCACTGCTCCTCGCGTCGGCCGGCCTCGCCGCGCTGCGGCCGGCGCGCACCGGCACCCCGGCCCCGGACAGGCCCTAGGGCCCGGCACAGGCCCCGACCCACCACGCGGCCGTTCTCATCAACCCTCCACAGACCGAACAGGAGAATCCATGCCCGCCAACGTCACCACGCAGGCCGCCGAGATGCCCGATCTCAGCATCGAGGCGGCCGGCCGGTTCGTCGCCGCCGCCGGCCTGGTCATCGACGAGGTCAGCGGGACCCGGGTGCTCGGGCACCTGGATCTCGGAGCGGACCACCACACGCCGTGGGGCATCGTGCACGGCGGCATCTACGCGACCGCGGTGGAAACCGCGGCCTCGGTCGGCGCCTCCGCGGCGGTGGCCGAACGCGGTCAGTACGCGGTGGGCGTGCACAACTCCACCGACTTCCTGCGCTCCAGCGTGGAATGCCAGGCCAGTGTCGTCGCCGAGCCGATCCACCAGGGCCGCAGCCAGCAGCTCTGGATGGTCACCGTGGCCGACCAGGAACAGCGCCTGCTCGCCCGTGGCCAGGTCCGTCTCCGCAACCTCGAGCGGGACCGGTTCTCCCACTGAGCCCGGTTCCCCGACACCTGGAAGGCAGCACGATGGCAACGTTTCCCAACCTGCAACTGGAGTCCGCCAGCCGGTTCGTCGCGGAGCTCGGGCTGGTGTTCGACTCCGTCGCCGCCGACCGGGTCACCGGCCACCTCGAACTCGGGGCGCAGCACCACGACGCGTGGAACGCCGTGCACAACGGCGTGTACTGCACCATCGTCGAGCGGGCGGCCAGCGTCGGTGCCTCCCGGGCGGTCGCGCATCTCGGCCGGTTCGCCGTGGGTACCGGCAACGCCACGGACTCCTTCGTCCGCGAGGCCGCCGGCCGGGCCGAGGTCGAGGCCCGGCCGGTGTTCCAGGACGAGGAACAGCAGTTGTGGGCGGTGACGATCTCGTCGGCCGCCACGTCGGCCCTGCTCGCCCGTGGCCAGCTGTGGTTGCAGAACGTCCCGCTGCGCCGATGACCGGGGACGCCCGGGCGGGAAGCCGGCAGCCGGTCGCCCCCTGATCCGCCCCGGTCGGCTCCCCCCAGCCGGCCGGGGCACCCCTGTGCGTACGGGAATCGGCGTCAGGGCCGGTCGTTGTCGCCGTCGGGCGAGGCCTCCGTGTCGGCGCGGTCCTGCTTGGCCTGGACCTCCGGGTCGAGGGCGGAGCGGTCCGGGCCGCTGCCGTCGACGGAGGAGAGCGGGGCGCGGTCGGCGACCTCGGTGGGCTCCGGGGGCTCGACGAGCCAGTCCGGGTTGGCCTGCTTGTCCCACCACTTCCAGGCGGCGACGGCGCCGCCCGCGAGCAGACCCAGCAGGGCGAGGCGCTTGACCGCCCGGCCGGTGCGGCAGCGGCGGTTCTTCCGCTGCACGAGCTTGTCGATCTCCTCGGCCGTCACCTGTCCGCGCAGTGCGGCGAGGGCGGCGGCGCTGCGGGAGACCGCCTCCTCCCGGACGGGCTCGGCGGCGGCGCGGGCCTGCGCGACCTTGGGGCCCGCGTAGTCGGCGGCCTGCCGGGCGGCCCTGCGGGTCTGCTCCGCGGCGCGCACGGCGGCGGCGTCCACCTTCGGGGGCAGGGCGCCGCGGGCGTGCTCGATGCGGGGATGGAGGTGCGTGTCGTACTGCGCACGTGCCTGGTGCGCGGCCTCGGTGACCTTGGGCGCGAGCCGCGTCCGGGTCTCGTGCGCGTAGTGCACGGCCGCGTCCCGCGCCGTGCCTGCATAGGGCGCCACCACTTCCGCGGCGTGGCGCACGCTGTCCTTGGCGGTGCTGGTCGCGGCGCGCACGCTGTCCTTGCGGGTCACGAGTACCTCCTCCTCGGTGGCGTTGGTCTGTCGCCTTTCCACCCAGTGGAAAATCATGCCTGGCTGTGGGCGGTCCGGCATGTGCGAGCGGGCATCCGGGTGCCGGGCGTTCCCGGGCTCCCCCCGGGAGGGCGCGGTAAAGGGGGGCTTCGGTCGACAATGCCATGGTTCGCCGCCGCGCGCGGGGCTTTGGTGGCTACTGCCGCGGACCCGTCCGTGCGAGGATCGGTAGCCGTCAGTGAACACTATGGAAGGTAGATCGTGGCTGAGCAGCTCTACGCCACCCTGAAGACCAACCAGGGCGACATCGAGATCCGGCTTCTCCCGGACCACGCCCCGAAGACGGTCAAGAACTTCGTCGAGCTCGCGAAGGGCGAGCGCGAGTGGGTCAACCCGGAGACGGGTGCCAAGACCACGGACAAGCTGTACGACGGCACGATCTTCCACCGTGTCATCAGCGGCTTCATGATCCAGGGCGGTGACCCGCTGGGCAACGGCACCGGCGGTCCCGGTTACAAGTTCGGCGACGAGTGCCACCCGGACCTCGCCTTCACCAAGCCGTACCTGCTGGCCATGGCCAACGCCGGTCCGGGCACCAATGGTTCGCAGTTCTTCATCACCGTGGCCCCGACCACGTGGCTGACCGGCAAGCACACCATCTTCGGCGAGGTCAGCAACGACGCGTCGAAGAAGGTCGTGGACGCCATTGCCGAGGCCCAGACGAACCCGCGCACCGACCGCCCGGTGAACGACGTTCGCATCGAGTCCGTGGTGATCGAGACCCGCTGACCCACGGGAACCCGGAGCCCCGCCCGTCCGTATGACGGGCGGGGCCGTGTTGTCCGCCAAGGGGCCCTGCCAAGGGGAGACCATGAACGATCAGGCCGTCTGCTGCTACCGGCACCCGGACCGGGAGACGGGCATCCGCTGCACCCGGTGCGAGCGGCCGATCTGCCCTGAGTGCATGGTCAGCGCCTCGGTCGGCTTCCAGTGCCCGGAGTGCGTGAGCAGCGGGTCCGGCACGGGCCACGACCCGCGGGCGTCCGCGGCGCGCACCATAGCGGGGGCCACCGTGCACGGTTCGGACCCGCGCCTGGTGACCAAGGTCCTGCTGGGGATCAACGTGGCCGTGTGGATCGCGGTCATGGCCACGGGCGACCGGCTGGTCGACGCCCTGGAACTCTTCGGCCGGGCCACGACCTCGGGCTACGGACCGCTGGAGGGCGTCGCCGAGGGCGAGTGGTACCGGCTGCTGACGGCGATGTTCCTGCACCAGACGGTGCCGCACATCGCCTTCAACATGCTCTCGCTCTGGTGGCTCGGCCCGCCGCTGGAGGCGGCGCTGGGCCGGCTGCGCTACACGGCGCTCTACCTGCTGTCCGGGCTCGGCGGCAGCGCGCTGACCTATCTCCTGGCCGACCCGCGCCAGCCGTCGCTCGGCGCGTCCGGTGCCATCTTCGGCCTGCTGGGCGCCACGGCGGTGCTGCTGCGCCGGCTCAATTACGACATGCGCCCGGTGATCGCGCTGCTCGTGCTCAACCTGATCTTCACGTTCACCTGGGCCAACATCGCCTGGCAGGCCCATGTCGGCGGCCTCGTGGTGGGCACGGCGGTGGCGTACGGGATGGTGCACGCGCCCCGCGGGAAGCGAGTGCTCGTCCAGCAGCTCACCTGCGCCGGGGCGCTGGCGGCCATCGCCGTGGTGGTGGCCGTGCGGACGCTCCAGCTGACCTGACCGGGGGCCGTCGGGGGGCCGTCAGGGACCCGTCACCCACACCGGTGGCTGCACAGGTTGTCCACAACGGGTGCCGGATCTTGCGCACCCTGTGGGGAACATCTGTTCCCCGTCTTCCCGGCCCTTCTGAGCTGCATTTCTGCTGGAAGGCGCCGGTGCGTCCATGGATACACAGAGCTCGTACCCGGTCACACCGGCGTCAACGCCAGGGAAGTTATCCACAGATCTTCTGAGTTTTCCCCACTGTGGACGAGGGTGTGGATAACTCACGGGAAGGCTTGGGGGAAAGCTTGACGGAGAGCGTTACTTCCACTGGGTGGAGACGACGAACCCCGCGGCGATGAAACCGAAGCCGACCACGATGTTCCAGTTGTGCAGCGCCTGCACGGGCATGTCGCCGCCCGTCACATAGAAGACGACGATCCAGGCCAGGCCGATGAGGAACATCGCCAGCATCAGCGGTGCCACCCAGCGGCGCCCTGCGTTCAGCTTGATGGCCTGCTGCTTCACGGGCGGCGGCGTGAAGTCGTCTTTCTTGCGGATCCGTGACTTCGGCACGAGGAACTCTCCTGTCGATGCGCTGCGTGACCGCGCTGGGGCTTCGGGCTGGGTCCGTCCGGGACGGCGGGCCGGGGAAGCGACTGCCGCCCCCGGGCGTCCGTTAGCGTAGTGCTTCCGCGGCGTCGGAGAGGATAAGGGTACGTTGAGCAATTCTGCCGACTCCACCGGTACGCCTGCCCGGCGGTTCCGTTTCCGCCCGGTGCGCCTGCTGACCGCCGCCGTCTTCGCCCTCGCCGGACTGATCTTCTGGACGAGTTTCAACACGGCCAAGGGCACCAATCTGCGCACCGACTCCTCGATGCTGCGGCTGTCGGACCTCATCCAGGAGCGCAGCCGGAACAACGGCGCGCTCGAGGAGAGCGCGGCCGCCGCCCGCGCCGAAGTGGACGCCCTCGCGCGGCGCGACAACGGCAACAGCGCCGAGCAGGATAAGAAGCTCACCGCCCTGGAGCAGGCTGCGGGCACCCGGCCGCTGTCCGGCCAGGCCCTGACCGTCACCCTCACCGACGCCCCGCCGAACGCCACCGCGAAGATCCCAGGCGTCCCGGCGCCCCAGCCCAACGACCTGGTCATCCATCAGCAGGACCTCCAGGCCGTCGTCAACGCCCTGTGGCAGGGCGGGGCCAAGGGCATCGAGGTCATGGACCAGCGGCTGATCTCCACGAGCGCCGTCCGCTGCGTCGGCAACACCCTCATCCTCCAGGGCCGCGTCTACTCCCCGCCGTACAAGATCACCGCTGTCGGTGACCGGGGAGCGCTCAAGAAGTCCCTGGACGCCTCTCCTGCGATCCAGAACTACCTCCAGTACGTCGTCGCCTACGGCCTCGGCTGGAAGGTCGAGCAGCGCGATGCCGTGACTCTTCCGGGGTACTCGGGCACAGTGGATCTCCACTACGCCAAGCCCGTGGGGTGACCCGGGAGGGGGCCGGCCGGTGAGGTTGCGACTCGTCGTCCGTACGCTCAGCGAACTGTGCCTGACCATCGGCACATTGATCGTCCTCTTCGTCGTCTACGTCCTGTACTGGACCGGTGTCCGGGCCGACCGCGCCATGGACGGCGAGATCGGCCGCCTGCGGGAGCAGTGGTCCGCGGGGTCCGCCGCCCGGCCCGCGGCCCCCTCGCCCCCGGCGGGGACGGCAGGGACGGCGGAGACGGCTGGTACGGCGGGTACAGCGGAAACACAGCAGGACGACGGGCCGTCCGCACAGCCGCGCCGGGGTGCAGCGGGGCAACCGGGGGCGCAGGAGGGGCAGTCCGCGCCGCAGGCGCACCGGGACGGCGCCCCCTTCGCCGTGATGTACATCCCCCGCTTCGGTTCCGGCTGGGCCAAGCCCGTCCTCGAGGGCACCGGGACCGAGCTGCTGAAGAAGGGCCTCGGCCACTACGACCGCACCGCCGCGCCGGGCGCCACCGGCAACTTCGCGGTCGCCGGGCACCGCCGCACGTACGGCGACCCGTTCAAGGACTTCCCCGGGCTGCGGCCCGGCGACGCCGTGGTGCTCACCGACGGGGCCGCCTGGTACACCTACCGCCTCGACACCCGGCCGTACACGACGCTCCCCGACGACACCGGCGTCGTCGACCCCGTCCCCGCCCACTCCGGCTACCGCGGGCCCGGCCGCTATCTGACGCTCACGACCTGCGAACCGGAGTGGGGCCACAGCCACCGGCTGATCGTGTGGGGGCACTTGGAGGAGACCCGGCCGGTGGAGGAGGGCAAGCCGAAGGCTTTGCCCGGCTGACCCCCGCGGCCGGGGTGCGGCCCTTTAGGGTGGTGCTGCAATGCAGTAATCCAGTCGAAGCAGTAATGCAGTCGAACGACCCCGTCATCTCCGTCATCGGCAAGTAGGGACAGCATGTACGCGTGGATCTGGCGTCATCTGCCGGGCAACGCATGGGTGAAGGCGCTGATCTCACTCGTGCTCGCGCTGGCGATCGTCTACGTCCTCTTCCAGTACGTCTTCCCCTGGGCGGAACCGCTGCTGCCGTTCAACGACGTGACGGTCGACAACGGTATGCCGGCCGGTGCGGCAGTGCCCGGCGGCGGAATGGCGGTGGCACTGTGAGCGCGCGCATCCTCGTCGTGGACAACTACGACAGCTTCGTCTTCAACATCGTCCAGTACCTCTACCAGCTCGGTGCCGAGTGCGAGGTGCGCCGCAACGACGAGGTCGAGCCGGCGCACGCGCAGGACGGGTTCGACGGCGTCCTGCTCTCGCCCGGGCCCGGCGGGCCCGAACAGGCCGGTGTCTGCATCGACATGGTCCGCCACTGCGCCGCGACGAACGTCCCGGTCTTCGGCGTGTGCCTGGGCATGCAGTCGATGGCCGCCGCCTACGGCGGAGTCGTCGACCGCGCCCCCGAGCTGCTGCACGGCAAGACCTCCCTGGTGACCCACGAAGGCGTCGGCGTCTTCCAGGGCCTGCCCTCGCCGTTCACGGCCACCCGCTACCACTCCCTCGCGGTCGAGCGGGACGGCTGGCCGGACGAGCTGGAGATCACCGCCTGGACGGACACGGGCATCGTGATGGGCCTGCGCCACCGCGATCTGCCGGTCGAGGGCGTGCAGTTCCACCCCGAGTCGGTGCTCACCGAGTGGGGCCACCGGATGCTCGCCAACTGGCTGGCCGAGTGCGGCGACACGGGAGCGGTGGAGCGGTCCGCCGGGCTCGCTCCGGTGGTGGGCAAGGCCGGGGCGTGACCACGCTCCGGCCTGAGCAGGACGCCTGGCCGGCGCCGACGCGGACCCACTACGGCACCTACGACCCCGAGGCGCGTGCTGCCGCCTTCCCTCCGCTGCCGCCGGAGGACAACGCCACGATGCGGCTGCGCCGGGTCGAACCGGTGCAGCCGCCCGGCGGGCGCGCCGAGCGGCGCAAGGCCGCGAAACGCGGCGCCGCGCGGAAGCGCCGGGAGAGCGCGGGCGTGTTCCTGAGCCGCCTGCTGGGCGAAGTGTTCATCACCCTCGGCGTGGTGATGCTGCTGTTCGTCGCCTACCAGCTGTGGTGGACGAACGTCATCGCCCACCACCAGGCCGGCGGTGCCGCCACGTCCCTCCAGCACACCTGGGACAAGGGCGGCGGCGCGGACCGGGACGCCGGGGCCTTCTCGCCGGGCGAGGGCTTCGCGATCGTCTACATCCCCGCGCTGGACGTGAAGGCCCCCATCGCCCAGGGCATCGACAAGCACAAGATCCTCGACAAGGGCATGGTCGGGCACTACGCCGAGGGCTCGCTGAAGACGGCCATGCCGTGGGACCGGCAGGGCAACTTCGCGCTGGCAGGGCACCGCAACACCCATGGCGAGCCGTTCCGTTACGTCAACCGGCTGAAGCCCGGCGACAAGATCGTTGTGGAGACCCGGAGCACGTTCTACACGTATGAGATGACGAGCCGCCTGGACCAGACGTCCCCGGCGAACGTGCGGGTCATCGACCCCGTTCCGGCCGGATCCGGCTTCACCCGGCCCGGCCGCTACATCACGCTGACCACCTGCACCCCCGAGTTCACCAGTACGTACCGGCTGATCGTGTGGGGCAAGATGGTCGACGAGCGGCCCCGGAGCAAGGGCAAGCCGGACGCGCTCGTCGAGTGAGTCGAGCGGGACACGCAGGATCAGCGAAGCGGGGTACGAACGCGGTGGCAGGGACCCGGATACGAGGGCGCATCGCCGCCGTCGTCAGCGTCATGGGGGAGCTGCTGATCACCGCGGGTGTGATCATGGCGCTCTTCGTCGTCTACTCCCTCTGGTGGACGAACGTGCTCGCCGACCGCGAGGCCAAGCGCCAGGGCAGCCAGGTGCGCGACCACTGGGCCCGCCAGCCCGCCGGACCGGGTGCGCTCGACACCAAGGACGGCATCGGCTTCCTGCACGTCCCGGCCATGCGCAACGGCGAGGTGCTGGTCAAGCAGGGCACCGGCACCGACGTCCTCAACGAGGGCGTCGCCGGCTACTACGAGGACCCGGTGAAGTCCGGGATGCCGTGGGACAAGGAGGGCAACTTCACCCTCGCCGCGCACCGGGACGGGCACGGCGCGAAGTTCCACAACATCGACAAGATCAGGAACGGCGACGCGGTCGTCTTCGAGACGCGCGACACCTGGTACGTCTACAAGGTCTTCGCGGAGCTGACGCAGACCTCGCGGTTCAACACGAACGTCCTGGACTTCGTCCCCAAGCAGTCCGGGAAGACGAAGCCGGGCCGCTACCTGACCCTGACGACCTGCACTCCGGTCTACACCTCGGACTACCGCTACGTCGTCTGGGCGCAGCTGGAGCGCACGGAGAAGGTCGACGCCAAGCGCACCCTGCCCGGGGAGCTGCGCTAGCCGCAGCGGGCAGCACAGAGCCCCGGTGCCCCGTTTCTGAACGGGGCACCGGGGCTCCTGTGTTGCGTCAGTGCTTCCGGCCGCCGATCAGGCCGCCGAAGAAGCCGCCGTCCTGGCCGCCGTTCTGGTTCCCGGGCTGGCCCGTGGAGTTGTCACCGCCGGGGTTGCCGGTGCCCGCCGTGGTGAGGTTGACGGGCGTGTTCTTGTCGGCCGGGGTGCCGACGCCCGGCTGGGCGAGGACGACGACGGCGTTGTCGTCCTGCGGGCCGGAGATGCTGCCGACCGCGAGGCCCGCGTCCGTCAGCTGCTTCTTGGCGTCCTTGAGCTTCTGGCCGACGACGTTGGGCACCGCGGTCTTCTGGGCCGCGCCCTTCGAGACGAAGAGCGTGACCGTGGAGCCCGGCTTCGCCGAGGTGTTGCCGTCGGGGCTCTGACGGTCGACCGTGCCGGCGGGCTGGGTCGAGTCCTCGTCCTCGCGGTTCACCGTGAAACCGAGGTCGGTGAGCTGCTTCTTGGCCGCGTCGAACTGCGAGCCCACCACGGACGGCACGGTCTTGGACGTCGCCTGCGAGGCGACCGTCAGCGTGATCTCCGCGCCCTTGTCCACCTTGGTGCCGGCCTTCGGGTCCTGGGCGAGGACGGTGCCCGGCGTGCGGTCGGACTCCTGCTGCTTCTGCTTGACCGTGAAGCCCTTGTCCTCCAGCGTGGACTTGGCCTCGTCGAAGCTCGCGCTCAGCACGTCCGGGACGGAGATCTTCTCCGCGCCCTTGGACACCACGACCTTGACCTCGCTGCCCTTGTCCACCTTGGTGCCGGCCTGCGGGTTCTGCTCGCAGATCTTGTCCTTGGGCTGGTCGCAGAACTTCGTGTCGCTCTGGACGACCTTGAAGTCGCCGTTGTCGCCCATCTTCTTGGCGTCGTCCAGCGTCTGGCCGACCAGGGTCGGCACATTGACCTGGCCGTTGTTCGCGCCGCCGCCGAAGAGCGACTTGCCGATGAAGATGGCGCCGACGAGCACCAGGATGCCCGCGGCGACCAGCAGGATCGTCGACAGGTTGCTCTTCTTGCCGCCGCCCCGGCGCCCGCCGCGGCCGGAGCCGTCGTCGTAGCCGCCGTAGCCCCCGCCGTGGTCGCTCACGGGCGGCAGCATGGACGTCTGACCGGCGCCGTGGTCCTGCGGGCGCAGCATGGTGGTCGGCTGCTCGTCGCCGTAGCCGCCCGCGCCGACGCCCAGCGCGCCGAGGGAGGCCGTGGCCGCCACGGGCTGGCCCTCCAGGCACGCCTCGATGTCGGCCCGCATCTCGTCGGCGGACTGGTAGCGGTAGTCCGGGTCCTTGACCAGCGCCTTGAGGACGATGGCGTCGACCTCGGGCGCGATCTCGGGGTCGTAGGTGCTCGGCGGGTTCGGCTCCTCCCGCACGTGCTGGTAGGCGACGGCCACGGGGGAGTCGCCGACGAACGGCGGCCGGACCGTGAGCAGTTCGTAGAGCAGGCAGCCCGTCGAGTAGAGGTCGGACCGCGCGTCGACCTGCTCGCCCTTGGCCTGCTCGGGCGAGAGGTACTGGGCGGTGCCGATGACGGCCGCGGTCTGGGTCATGGTCATGCCGGCGTCGCCCATCGCACGGGCGATGCCGAAGTCCATGACCTTGACCTGGCCGTTGCGGGTCAGCATGACGTTGGCGGGCTTGATGTCCCGGTGGACGATGCCGGCGCGGTGCGAGTACTCCAGCGCCTGCAGCACGCCGATGGTCATCTCCATCGAGCGCTCGGGCAGCAGCTTGCGCCCGGAGTGCAGCAGCTCGCGGAGCGTGGACCCGTCCACGTACTCCATGACGATGTACGGGATCGAGACCCCGTCCACGTAGTCCTCGCCGGTGTCGTAGACGGCGACGATCGACGGGTGGTTGAGCGAGGCGGCCGACTGCGCCTCACGGCGGAACCGGGCCTGGAAGGACGGATCGCGGGCCAGGTCGGCGCGCAGCGTCTTCACGGCGACGGTGCGGCCGAGCCGGGTGTCGTGGGCGAGGTACACCTCGGCCATGCCACCACGGCCGAGCACCGAGCCCAGCTCGTACCGGCCGCCGAGGCGACGCGGCTCTTCCATAGCTCCAGCCCTTCCGTTTTCCTGACCGCACCGGTGTGGGTCCGGCGGTGTGCTGTCCGGGCATACCGTACCCGGCGCACCGAGCCCCTTCCGGCCGCCACCGTCACCCGATACACGACCGGTACCGACCTGCGGCCCGGGCGCCGTCCAGGCGTGCGGGCTCACTTCTCCGTCTTGAGCACCGCCTCCATGACGCTCTTGGCGATGGGTGCGGCGAGCTTGCCGCCGGCGATGTCGTCACGCGTGGTGTCCGAGCCCTCGATCACCACGGCGACGGCGACCGGCGAACCGTTGTCGGTCTTCGCGTAGGAGATGAACCACGCGTAGGGGTTGCCGCTGTTGTCGACGCCGTGCTGAGCCGTACCGGTCTTGCCACCGACCTTGACGCCGTCGATCTGGGCCGCGGTTCCGGTGCCGTTCTGCACCACCGTCTCCATCATGCTCTGCAGCTTCTGGGCGTTGGCGGCGGTGAGCGGCTGGCTCATCTCCTTGGGCTTGTGCTGCTCGATGACGTTGAGGTTGGGCGCGCGCAGCTTGTCGACCATGTACGGCTCCATGAGCTTGCCGTTGTTGGCGACCGCGGAGGCGACCATGGCCATCTGCAGCGGGGTGGCGCGGTTGGAGGCCTGGCCGATGCCCGCCATGGCGTTCTGCGGACGGTTGTCCTTGGGGTAGACGCTCTTCACGGCGCGCACGGGCGTGTCGATGGTGTTGTTGAAGCCGAACTTCTGGGCCTCGTCCATCATCTTCTGGTTGCCCAGGTCCGCGCTTATCTTGCCGAAGACCGTGTTGCAGGAGTACTTGAGGGCGTCCCGCAGCGAGGCGTTCTGGCAGGGGATGTTGCCCTCGTTGCTCAGCTGGACGCCCGCGGTGTCCGGCAGGACCCACGGCAGCGGCGAGTCGGTCTTGGCGTCCGGGTCGCTGTAGAGGCCGTTCTGCAGCGCGGCGGCGGCGGTGACGACCTTGAACGTGGAGCCCGGCGGGTAGGTCTGCTTGAGCGCCCGGTTGAGCATGGGCTGGTTCTTGTCGTTCTGCAGCGACGTCCACGCCTTGGAGTCGTTGGCCCCGGCGATCGTCGAGGGGTCGTACGACGGGGTGGAGGCCAGCGCCAGGATCTTGCCGGTGCGCGGGTCGAGGGCGGCGACGGCGCCCTTCTTGTCGCCGAGGCCCTTGAACGCGGCCTCCTGCGCCTGGGCGTTGAGCGTGGTGATCACGTCGCCGCCCTTCTTGCCCTTGCCGGTGATCATGTCGACCGTGCGGTTGAAGAACAGCCGGTCGTCGTCGCCGGTGAGCACCTTGTCCTCCAGCTTCTCCAGCTGGTTGGAGTCGAAGACCTGCGAGGAGTAGCCCGTGACCGGGGCCCACATCTCGCCGTTCTTGTAGGTGCGCTTGTACTTGTAGTCGATGCCGCCGGTCTCCGTGGAGCCGGTGACGGCATCGCCGTCGACGATGATGTTGCCGCGCGGCTGGCTGTAACGGGCGATGTCGACGCGGTGGTTGTGTTTGTTGGTCTTGAGCTCGTCGGCCTGGACGAACTGGATCCAGTTGTCGCGGATCATCAGTGCGAGGACGAGGAGACCGCAGAAGATTGCGATCCGGCGCACGGGCTTGTTCACGGGCGGACCACCTGGGTCATCTCGGCGTCGGGGGACGAGGCGGGGGAAGGGGCGGGGCGGCGCGCGGTGTCGCTGATCCGGATCAGGATGCCGATCAGGGCCCAGTTGGCGATGATCGACGAACCGCCGGCCGCCAGGAACGGCATGGTCATGCCGGTCAGCGGGATGAGGCCCATCACACCGCCGGCGACGACGAACACCTGCAGGGCGAAGGCACCGGACAGGCCGACCGCGAGGAGCTTGCCGAAGGGGTCGCGGGCGGCGAGCGCGGTGCGCACGCCGCGCTCCACGATCAGGCCGTAGAGCAGCAGCAGGGCCATCATCCCGGCCAGGCCGAGCTCCTCGCCGACGGTGGAGAGGATGAAGTCGGCGTTGGCGGCGAACCCGATGAGGTCGGAGTTGCCCTGCCCGAGGCCGGAGCCCAGGGTGCCGCCGGAGCCGAACGACATGACGGCGTCGCCGATCTGCTGGCAGGCGCCGCTCGGGTCCGTCTTGTAGCAGGCGAACGGGTCGAGCCAGGCGTTGACGCGCTTCTGGACGTGGGACTCGAAGGTGGCCACGCCGACCGCGCCGACCGCGGACATCAGCAGACCGAAGACGATCCAGCTGGTGCGCTCGGTCGCCACGTAGAGCATGACGACGAACAGGCCGAAGAACAGCAGCGAGGTGCCCAGGTCCGTCTCGAAGACCAGGATCAGGATGGACATCGCCCAGACCGCGAGGATCGGGCCGAGGTCGCGGCCGCGCGGCAGGTACATGCCCATGAACCGGCGGCTGGCCAGGGCCAGGGCGTCGCGCTTGACCATCAGGTAGCCCGAGAAGAACACCGCGATGACGATCTTGGCGAACTCGCCGGGCTGGATGGTGCCCAGACCCGGGATGGAGATCCAGATCTTGGCGCCGTTCACCGCCGGGAAGAACATCGGGACGACCAGCAGGAACAGCGCCACCGCCATGGAGATGTAGGTGTAGCGCTGCAGGATCCGGTGGTCCTTGAGCAGCATCAGCACGCCGATGAAGAGCGCGATGCCCACCGCGGTGAACAGCAGCTGCTTCGGCGCGTCCGGCTGGAAGGAGCCGAAGGCGCTCTTGGCGCGCTGGATGAGCCGCGGCGACTGGTCGAGCCGCCAGATCAGCACCAGGCCCAGCCCGTTGAGGAGCGTGGCCAGCGGCAGCAGCAACGGGTCCGCGTAGCGGGCGAACTTGCGCACCGCCAGGTGCGCGACGCCCGCCATCAGACCGAGGCCGAGGCTGTAGCCGAGCATCCCGGAGGGCATCGCGCCGTCCATGGCCAGGCCCACGTTGGCGTAGGCGAAGCACGGGATGAGCACGGCGAAGACCAGCAGGGCGAGTTCGGTGTTGCGCCTGCTGGGCAGCCCCACGGTGCTGATCGTCGTCGTGACCGTGGTGGTCGGCAGCGGTGACGTGGCTGACATGACTGGTTGGCCCCTTACCGCTTCACTACTGGGTGTTGCTGCACTGCGGGACCAACTTCTGCTCGTCCTCGGTCAGGGTGGGGGCCGGCGCAGGGGGCGGGGTCGACTGGGCGGTGTTCGGCTTCGCCTCGCCGGGCTTGTCGGCCTGGTTCGGGTTCTGCTTCTCGTTCTCCCGGCGCTGGGCCTCCGCCTTGCGGCGCTCGTCCTCCTTCTTGCAGGCGCCGGCGAGCGTGCCGAGCTCCTTGGCCTTCGCCTCGGCCTGGCTGCGGCTGCCGACCGTGATGGTGTCCACGACGCGGCTGCGCTGGTCCACCGGGAGGTACTTGAGTTCGATCTCCGGGTGGTCCTGGTACAGCTTGCTGAGGCTGACCCAGGCCAGGTCCTGGTTGATGCCCTGGTAGACGGCGACGTGGTCGTTGTCCTTGGCGCCCACGTAGTACTGCGACTGCGTCCACTGCCAGCCGGCGTAGAGGCCGCCGGCGACGACGCCGAGGCAGACCGTCAGGATCAGCGACCGCTTGAGCCACTTGCCGCGGCGGACGGGCTTGACGTACTCCTCGTCCTCGTCGAGAAAGGCGCCGAACTCCCCTTCCGGAGCGGCCGCGAGGGCCGGGTCGCCGCTGCCGGGCGGGCCGAAGCCGCCCTCCTGCGGGGGCACGGGCCGGCCCGGGCGGCCGAGCTCGGAGGCGCGGCCGGCCGGGGTCTGCATGGCACCGGCGTCGTTGAAGTGCAGCTGGTTCTCGGCGACCGCGCCGACGATCACCGGGGTGTCGCTGATCTGCTGCGCCAGGGTGTCCCCGCCGTCCATGTCGAGGACGTCGGCGACGATGACGGTGATGTTGTCCGGGCCGCCGCCGCGCAGGGCGAGGCGGATCAGCTCCTCGACGGTCTCGTGCGGACCCTGGTAGCTGGCCAGGGTCTCTTCCATCGTCTGGTGGCTGACGACCCCGGAGAGGCCGTCGGAGCAGATCAGATAGCGGTCGCCGGCGCGCACCTCGCGGATCGAGAGGTCGGGCTCCACGTGCTCGCCGCTGCCGAGCGCACGCATCAGCAGCGAGCGCTGCGGGTGCGTGGTGGCCTCCTCCTCGGTGATCCGGCCCTCGTCGACCAGGCGCTGCACCCAGGTGTGGTCCTGGGTGATCTGCGTGAGCACGCCGTCGCGCAGCAGGTACGCGCGCGAGTCGCCGACGTGCACCAGGCCGAGGCGCTGGCCCGTCCACAGCAGGGCGGTGAGCGTGGTGCCCATGCCCTCCAGCTGGGGATCCTCCTCGACCATCAGGCGCAGCTGGTCGTTGGCGCGCTGCACGGCGCTGCCCAGGGAGGTGAGGATGTCGGAGCCGGGGATGTCGTCGTCGAGCGTGACGAGCGTGGAGATCACCTCGGAGGAGGCGACCTCACCGGCGGCCTGGCCGCCCATGCCGTCGGCGATGGCGAGCAGCCGGGGGCCGGCGTAACCGGAGTCCTCGTTGCCCTCGCGGATCATGCCCTTGTGCGATCCGGCGGCGAAACGCAGTGACAGACTCATGCGCACCTCGCCCGTCGGCTCCGGGTACAGCCCCTTTCCAGCCACGCTGCCCACCCTCCGGTCGTCATGGTCCTAACTACTTCCGCAGCTCGATGACGGTCTTGCCGATACGGATCGGCGCACCGAGCGGGATCGGGGTCGGGGTGGTCAGCCTGGTCCGGTCGAGATAGGTGCCGTTGGTCGATCCCAGGTCCTCGACGATCCACTGGCCGTCGCGGTCGGGGTAGATCCTGGCATGCCGGCTGGACGCGTAGTCGTCGTCCAGCACGATCGTGGAGTCGTGGGCGCGGCCGAGGGAGATCGTCTGGCCCTGGAGGGCCACCGTGGTGCCGGTGAGCGAGCCCTCGGAGACGACCAGCTTGGTGGGGGCACCGCGGCGGCCGCGCTCGGCACGCCGGCCGCCGGACTGCTGCCGGGGCTGCGGCGCCGGCGCGGCCTGCTGCTGCGCGGCGCGCTGCTGCCGGCCGGTGTCGCCGCGGCGCGAGCCGCGCTGGGTCACGCGGGTGCCGAAGAGATCGCTGCGGATGACCTGTACGGCCACGATGACGAACAGCCACAGTACGGCGAGGAAACCCAACCGCATGACCGTGAGGGTCAGCTCTGACATTGCCCCCGCTTCACCCTTCGGCTTGCCGATAAACGATGGTGGTGCTGCCCACGACGATGCGCGAGCCGTCGCGGAGCGTAGCGCGCGTGGTGTGCTGCCCGTCCACCACGATCCCGTTGGTCGACCCCAGGTCCTCGATGGTGGCGGGGGTGCCGACCCGGATTTCGCAGTGCCGACGGGAGACGCCGGGGTCGTCGATGCGTACGTCCGCCTCGGTACTGCGGCCCAGCACGAGGGTGGACCGCGAGATCTGGTGGCGGGTGCCGTTGATCTCGATCCAGCGCCGCGTCTGCGTGCCCTGTGCCGGGCCGGGGACCGCTGCGCCCGCGCGGGGCAGGGGCCGGCCGCCGGGGGGCGGGGACGCGGGCATGGGCGGCGCACCGGCCGGCGGACGCGCCGCCGGGTATCCGCCGCCGCCGTGGGTGACCGCGCCACCGGATGCGTACGGGGCGGCAGCGCGCTGCTGTGCGCCGTGCGGGTCCTGGGACTCGCTGGACGCGAGCGTGCGGCTGCGCACCCGGTACAGACCGGTGTCGAGGTCGTCGGCCTTCTCCAGGTGGACCTTGATGGTCCCCATGAAGGTGTACCGCTGCTGCTTGGCATAGTCGCGGACCATGCCTGCCAGTTCGTCGCCGAGCTGGCCGGAGTACGGGCTGAGGCGCTCGAAGTCCGGGGCGCTCAGCTCGACGATGAAGTCGTTGGGCACGACCGTGCGGTCGCGGTTCCAGATGGTGGCGTTGTTGTCGCACTCCCGCTGGAGTGCGCCCGCGATCTCGACCGGCTGTACCTCGGACTTGAACACCTTGGCGAAGGTGCCGTTCACGAGACCCTCGAGTCGCTGCTCGAAGCGCTTCAGTACTCCCACGGGGCACCTCCTTCCCTCAGTGACGTCTGTGATGCCCGTCGTCGGCTCAGTGTCGTTCCTGATACTGCTTACTGATCGTATCCACGCGTCGGGGAAACGGCCGGTTCCCCTTCGGCGCCAGGAGTGACGAGTGTCGCCTTCCTGCGGCGGCCCCGTCCTTCCGCTTGCCCTCACACGGATCGTAGAGGCGCCTACGAGCCAGTGTCCCGCAACCGGAGCGGTCCCCGCTCCGCCCCCCGCACCCCGGACCGCACCCCGGCCCCGGGCCCGGGGCGGAGGTCAGGGGTGTGAAGGGACCCCGAACGACGTGCTAATGTTCTCGATGTCGGAAGGCGAACGCGACGGAAACGAGCCGAAAGGTTCGGGAACGGAGCGGGAAGCAGGAAGACGCACCCATGCGCGGGTGGCGGAATAGGCAGACGCGCTGGATTCAGGTTCCAGTGCCCGAAAGGGCGTGGGGGTTCAACTCCCCCCTCGCGCACAGTGAGAACGGGCCGCATCGTCAAGATGCGGCCCGTTTTCGTATGCCCTTCTCCCGTGCCGGAGGTGTGAGGAGCGTCTCAGGGGCGGGTCCCCCGCAGCAGGACGGTGCGGAACCGTCCTGCTGCGGTGCGTTGCCGTCAGGCCGTGAGGCGGGCGATCGCCTCGTCGGCGGTGAGCTCCTCGCGGTCGCCGGTGCGGCGGTCCTTCAACTCGAGGACGCCCTCGGCGGAGCGGCGGCCGGCGACCAGGATCCGGGGGACGCCGATGAGTTCGGCGTCGGTGAACTTCACGCCCGGCGAGACCCCGGCCCGGTCGTCCACGATGACGCGCACGCCCGCGGCGGCCAGCTTGGCGCCGACCTCCAGGGCCAGTTCGGTCTGCAGCGCCTTGCCCGCGGCGACGACGTGCACGTCCGCCGGGGCGACCTCGGCGGGCCAGCACAGGCCCCGTCCGTCCGCGGTCTGCTCGGCCAGGGCGGCCACCGCGCGCGAGACGCCGATGCCGTACGAGCCCATGGTCACCCGCACCGGCTTGCCCTGCGGGCCCAGGACGTCGAGCTGGAAGGCGTCGGCGTACTTGCGGCCGAGCTGGAAGATGTGGCCGATCTCGATGGCCCGGCCGAGCTCCAGGCCCGTGCCGCAGGACGGGCACGGGTCGCCGGGCTCGACGACGACCACGTCGAGGTACTCGTCGACCTCGAAGTCCCGGCCGCAGACGACGTTCCGGGCGTGCGTGCCGGGCTTGTTGGCGCCGGTGATCCAGGAGGTGCCGGGGGCGATGCGGGGGTCGGCGAGGTAGCGGACGCCCTGCAGGCCCTGCGGTCCCACGTAGCCGCGGACGAGGTCGGGGCGGCCGGTGAAGTCGTCGGCGGTGACGAGTTCGACGGCGGCCGGGGCGAGGTGGCCGGCCAGCTTGCCCAGGTCGACCTCGCGGTCGCCGGGGACGCCGACGGCCGTGATCTCGCCGTCCACCTTCACCAGGAGGTTCTTCAGGGTCGCGGAGGCCGGGACGCCGAGGTGGGCGGCCAGGGTCTCGATGGTGGGGGTGTCCGGGGTGTCCAGCTCCTCGGGCGCGGGGTGTCCGCTGCCGTCGGCGGGCCGCAGGGGGTGGGTCACGGCCTCGGTGTTGGCGGCGTAGTCGCACCGCGGGCAGTGGACGAAGGTGTCCTCGCCGGCGGCGGCCGGGGCGAGGAACTCCTCGGAGGCCGAGCCGCCCATGGCGCCGGAGACGGCGGAGACGATGCGGTGCTGCAGGCCGAGGCGCTCGAAGATGCGCTGATAGGCCGCGCGGTGCAGCCGGTAGGACTCCGCCAGGCCTTCGTCCGTGATGTCGAAGGAGTACGAGTCCTTCATCTGGAACTCGCGGCCGCGCAGCACGCCGGCGCGGGGCCGCGCCTCGTCCCGGTACTTGGTCTGGATCTGGTAGAGCATCACCGGCAGGTCCTTGTAGGACGTGCACTGGTCCTTTACCAGCAGGGTGAAGATCTCCTCGTGGGTCGGGCCGAGGAGGTGGTCGGCGCCCTTGCGGTCCTTGAGGCGGAAGAGCTCGTCGCCGTACTCCTCCCAGCGCCCGGTGATCTCGTAGGGCTCCTTGGGCAGGAGGGCCGGGAGGAGGACCTCCTGGGCGCCGATGGCGTCCATCTCCTCGCGCACCACGCGCGCCACGTTGTCCAGCACCCGCTTGCCGAGCGGCAGCCAGGACCAGACGCCCGCGGAGGTGCGGCGGACGTAGCCGGCGCGGACGAGCAGCCGGTGGCTGAGCGTTTCGGCGTCCGCCGGGTCGTCGCGCAGTGTCTTGATCATCATTCGGGACATGCGCTGGACCTCGGGCATGGTGAACTCCTGCGTGGGCTGAGAGGTTTGTACGGATTGCCGACGAGGGTATCCGCGCAGCCGCAGGGGGCGCCCGGAATTCCCGGGCGCCCCCTGGCGCAGGTGAGAGCGCCGGTCAGCCGGCGAGGCGGGCGGCCAGGGCCTTGGCCTTGGCGGCGGCCTGCTCGTGGGCCTGCTCGCGGGAGGCGTCCGACTTGTCGATCAGGTCGGCCATCGCCGGGACGGAACGGGCCAGGGTGAGCTCGGGGGTGATGATGTCGACCTCCAGGCCGAGCGCGCCGTTGAGCACCTTCTCCATGTACGTGGCCGCGAAGTCGAAGCCGTCGCGCGGGGTGCCCGGCGCGTAGGAGCCGCCGCGGCTGGCGACGACGGTGACCGGCTTTCCGGCGACGGAGGAGTTCTCGCCGGCCGTGCGGCCCATGATGAGCACGTGGTCCACCCAGGCCTTGAGGCTGGAGGGGATCGTGAAGTTGTACATCGGGGCGCCGATGAGCACCGCGTCCGCGGCCTCCAGCTCGGCGGCCAGCTCCTCGCGCAGGGCGAAGGCGGCCCGCTGCTCCTCGGTGCGCTCGGCGGGGTCGGTGTACTGGGCGGAGATGCCGGCCGCCGTGATGTGCGGCAGCGGGTCCGCGGCGAGGTCGCGGTGGACGACCGTGCCCTCGGGGTGCTGCTCCTCCCAGGCCTTGCGGAAGGTGGCCGTGACATCGCGCGAGGCGGAGCCCTGGGGGAGGGCGGAGGAGTCGAGGATCAGCAGGGTGGCCATGGGAAGCTCCGGAATGATGAGGTGAAGTTCCGTACGGAACTATTGATAACACAGGAGCTTACTTTTCTGCAGCTACCAACGCCAGGGAGGTACCCTGGGAACATGGCGGATCACGGTGAGCAGGCGTGCAAGAGCGTCGGCGAGGGCATGACGCGTGTCTTCGGGCTCTTCGGCAAGCGCTGGACGGGCCTGATCGTGGCCACGCTGCTGGCGGGGCCCGCCTACTTCGCCGACCTGCGGCGCGCCATTCCGGGCATCAGCGAGCGCATGCTCTCGGACCGGCTCACCGAGCTCGCCGCCGCGGGCCTGCTGCTGCGCGAGGTGGACGCCGGCCCCCCGCTGCGGGTCGCCTACCGGCTGACCGAGGCGGGCAAGGCGCTGGAGCCCGCGCTCAAGGAGCTGGGCCGGTGGGCCGAGCAGCACTTCGGGGGCGGCGGCAGCGGCTGCCCCGAGCGGTTTCGCTGAGGACGTCCGCCGAGGGTGTCCGCCGAGGATGTCGGCTGAGGACGTCGGCTGAGGACGTCGGCTGTGGACGTCCGCGCCGGTCAGGGGCGTTGTCAGTGGACGGCGGTACGGTCGGGGGCAGTTGACGTCTTCCGGCCGGGGGGAGTGCTGCGATGTCACGACTGCCGTACGTACCGGGGTTCGCCAGGCCTGCCGAGGGGGTGGGCGGCAAGGCCGAGGGACGGGCGCTGCGGGAGCGCGTGCCGCGCTCGGTGCACGCCCGCTGGAGACCTGCGCCCGGGCGGCCCGGGGCCGTGGAGGCGGTCGAGGCGTCGAACGCCGGGCGGCTGCCGGAGCTGACGCCGATCAGGGTCGGCCGCATGGCGGCCTCCCCCTTCGCGTTCCTGCGCGGCTCGGCCGGGCTCATGGGCCACGACCTGGCGGGCACGCCCGTCACCGGGGCCGGCGCCCAGCTGTGCGGCGATGCGCGGCCCCGGCGGCGCTGGCCCCCGGCGAGCTCGACGACTACGGGCGGATGACCGGCGCCCTGCTGGCGCGGGCCCATGCGCACACGGCGGATCCGCTCGTCATAGGCGCCTACTGCGGCAATGGGGAGCAACTGGACGACGCGCTGGCCGACTTCGCGGTGCGGTACGCGGACCGCACGGAGGCGGACCACGCGGAGCTGCTCGCCGCGGTGCGGGGCGGCCGGATCGCGGCGGAGACGGGGGTGTGGCGGGACGGGCGGCCGTGCGGGTGCAGGTCGGGTGACCGGCCGGAACCGTTCCCCGTCCCGGGCGGGGTGCTCGTACCCTGGGGCGCGTGATGAATCCGGAGGCGGACATTTCCGAGGACCCCGCGGCGGAGCGGCTGGCTCAGGCCGTGCGGGCCGCCGAGCAGGCGCTGATCGAGTTCGAGATAGCGGTGGAGACCTTCCGCGTGGAGGTCGAGAACTTCTCCCGGCTGCACCACCAGCGGCTCGGCCCGATGTATGCGCGCCTCGACGAGCTGGAGGCACTGATCGCGGAGGCCGTGGCCGCGCGCAGCGGCAGCGCCGAGGACGTCCGGCGGGCCCGGGACGCGCGGGCCCTGGTGCAGCCGCTGCCCGGGGTGGAGGAGCTGCTCGGCGGCTGGATGGACTCCGAGGGCCTCTTCCCCGAGGCCACGGCCATGCTCACCGGGCAGTCCGTGCAGCCGCCGAAGCGGGTGCGGCCCAGCGACGAGGTGCGCCGGGCCTACCGCGAGCTGGTCCGCAAGGCGCACCCGGACCTGGCGGCCGACGAGGCGGACCGGCAGCGGCGCGAGGAGTTTCTCGTCCGGGTCAACGCCGCGTACGCCCAAGGCGACGAGGCGTCGCTGGGCGCGCTGGCCGCGGAGTGGGCGGCGGGCCCGGTGCCGGGGCAGCGGCGGGCGAGCCGCAGCGAGGAGCTGTACGCCCGGCTGGAGTGGCTGGCCGAGCGCAAGGACATGCTCTCGGCGGTGGCCGCCGAGCTGGAGGCCTCCGCGATCGGCGCCATGATCAAGATGGCGCCGGACGACCCCGACGGGCTGCTCACGGAGATCGCCGACGGCCTGGTGGCGCAGATCGCCGAGCGGGAGGCCCGGCTGGCGTCGCTGGTCGGGTAGCGTCGGAGGCATGGTTTTTGGTTCTGCTGTGCCCACGGTCGGTGTCGACGCCCTGTCCGCCGGTGACTTCCTGCTCGATGTCCGCGAGGCCGACGAGTGGGAGGCGGGGCATGCCGAGGGCGCGCTGCACCTGCCGATGACCGAGTTCGTGGCGCGGTTCGGCGAGCTGACGGAGAAGGCGCCCGAGGGCGGCAGGATCCACGTCATCTGCCGGTCGGGCGGGCGGTCTGCGCAGGTCACCAACTATCTGGTGCAGCAGGGCTTCGACGCCGTCAATGTGGACGGCGGTATGCAGGCGTGGGCTGCCGTGGGCCGGCCGGTTGTGGACGGTTCCGGGACGCCCGGCACCGTGATTTAGGGGGTGGCGCCCCGTAAGGGGCGCGGGGAACTGCGCGGCCAGCCCCCACCGGCCTGGAGTCGAAGCACCACCCCAGGGGTCCGGGGCGCAGCCCCGAGAACGTCGACTGCGGGAGCGTCGTGGCTTGTCGCGCAGTTCCCCGCGCCCCTTACGGGGCGCAGTTGGCCAAGAGGTTGCCCAAGGCCTCCTCGTGGGCGGCTGCCGGGCCCAGGGACAGTTCCAGTTGTTTGGCCCACGCGTGGTAGCGGTGCAGCGCATAGTCCGTGTCCGCGCCGAAGCCGCCGTGCAGGTGCTGCGCGGTCTGGACGACGCGGCGCACGCCCTCCGCGGCCCAGATCTTCGCCACGGCGACGTCCGCGGCCGCCGGGAGGGCGCCTTCCGCGCCCGACTCCATGCGCCAGGCGGCCTGCCACAGGGTGGCCTCCATGGCGCGCAGGTCGATGTAGCGGTCGGCCGCCTGGACGGCCACGGCCTGGAAGGTGGCCAGGGGATGGCCGAACTGCTCGCGTTTCGCGGTGTATTCGCCCGTCATCCGCAGGACCGCCTCCCCCAGGCCGAGCGCCAGCGCGCAGGTGCCGGTGGCCAGCAGGCGGCGCAGCCACTCCCAGGCGCCCTCGGCGGTGACGACATCCCCCTCGCCCACGTGGACGGACTCCAGGGCGGCCTGCGCGTACGGCTCGCCGCTGGTGGAGACCTGGTCGGCGAGGGTGACGCCGGAGCGGTCCGGGGGCACGAGGGCGAGGACGGTGCGCCCGCCGTCCGTGCGGGCCGGGAGCAGGATCCGGTCGGCGCTGCGGGCCCAGGGCACGGCCGTCTGCAGCCCGTCCAGGCGCAGGCCGCCGGTCACCGGGCGGGCGGTGACGGCCAGTTCGGCCCCGTCGTGCCCGGTGCGGCCGTGGGCGGCCACGGTCACGACGAGGTCCCCGCCCGCGATCACCGGCAGCAGCCGGTCCGTCCCGGCGCCGCCGAACCTCTGCAGGGCCAGGGCCGCGGCGCCGGTCTCCAGCAGCGGCACCCGGGCCAGGACCTTCCCCGCCTCGCGCAGCACCAGGCACAGGGCCACGGGCCCGAGTCCCGCGCCGCCGTACTCGACGGGAACGGGCAGGCTCAGCAGGCCGGCCGCGGCG
The DNA here is from genome assembly GCF_047456005.1 of Streptoverticillium reticulum. Lineage (NCBI taxonomy): Bacteria > Bacillati > Actinomycetota > Actinomycetes > Kitasatosporales > Streptomycetaceae > Streptomyces > Streptoverticillium reticulum. Next base: position 4,316,403 of record NZ_CP179755.1, read on the forward strand.
AGCCGGCGCCACAGCGCGCGGTCGATGTCGTCGGCGACGGCGCCGGGGACGAGGGCCGGGCTGGGCACGCCGTCCGGGGCGACGCCGGAGAGGACGGCCCCGGCAGCTTCGACGGCCGCCTGCTGCTCCTCGGTGAAGGTGAAGTCCATGGCCTGCCGCCCTTCGCACGCCGACCGGTCCGAGATGTCTGACGGTCCGTCAAGATAGGGCAGGTGTCCGCAAGGGGGAACAGGGCGGCGGAAGTTGGGTTGGACTGGTTGGGTTGGACTCACCTGTCGGAAATCAGCTGTCGAAGTCCAGCTCCACCTCTTCCGTCACCGGATGCGACTGGCAGGCCAGCACATAGCCGGCGTCCAGCTCCTCCTGTTCCAGGGCGAAGTTCCGGTCCATCCGCACCTCGCCGGACACCAGGCGGGCCCGGCACGTCCCGCACACCCCGCCCTTGCAGGCGTAGGGCGCGTCGGAGCGGTTGCGCAGCACCGTCTCCAGCAGCGACTCCCCGTCCCGCACCGGCCAGTTGCCGCTGCGTCCGTCCAGCGTCGCGGTGACCGTGCTGCGGTCGGGGGCGGGCGTTGCGGCGGGGCGGGCGTCCGCCGCCGGTGCGTCCGCCACGTGGAAGATCTCCTCGTGGATGCGGTCCCGGGCGACGCCCAGGCCGCGCAGGGCCCGTTCGGCGCCCTGGACCAGACCGTGGGGGCCGCACAGGAACCAGCCGTCCACGGCCTCCACCGGCAGCAGGGCGGGCAGCAGGCCGGCGAGCCGCTCCTCGTCCAGCCGCCCGGACGCGGGCCCGGCCTGCTGGTCCTCGCGGGAGAGGACCTGCACGAGCTGGAACCGCTCCGGATAGCGGTCCTTGAGGTCCGCCACCTCGTCCAGGAACATCGTGGACGCCGTCGTGCGGTCGCTGCGCACCAGGGTGAACCGGGCCGCGGGCTCCCGGGCGAGCAGGGTCGACACGATGCACAGCACCGGCGTGATCCCGCTGCCGCCGACGACCGCCGCGAACCGGCCCGGGCGCGGCTCCAGCACGAACCGCCCTGCCGGAGGCATCACCTCGACGACGTCGCCGGCCCTCAGCTCCTTGAGGGCGTAGGTGGAGAACACGCCGCCGTCCACCAGCCGCACCGCCACCCGCAGCGCCTCCGGCCCCTCCGTGCCGGGCTCGGGTGCCCGGCCGCAGATGGAGTACGTGCGGCGTATCTCCGCGCCGTCGACGGTGCGGCGCAGAGCGAGGTGCTGGCCCGGGGCGTGCCGGAACTCCGCGCGCAGTGCGGGCGGCACGGCGAGGGTCACGGCGACCGAGTCGTCGGTGAGCGGGTCGACGGCTGCCACCTGCAGGGGGTGGAAGGCGCCGTGGCGGGCCGCTGCCATCTACAACTCCTTGAAGTGGTCGAACGGTTCGCGGCATGCCTCGCAGCGGCGCAGGGCCTTGCAGGCGGTGGAGGAGAAGCGGCTCAGCACCGTGGTGTCGGCGGAGCCGCAGTGCGGGCAGCGCACCGGCTCCGGCCGGCCGGCGGGCCCGTCGGCGCGCCGGGTCGGGCCCAGCCCCACGGCGACCGGACCCGCGGCCCGGGCCCCCGGCCGGGGCGGCGCTATCCCGGACTCGGCCAGTTTGCGGCGCCCTTCTGCCGTGATGTCGTCCGTGGACCAGGCGGGGGCGAGCACGGTGCGCACGGACACCTCGGCCTGACCATGCTCGTGCAGCACGCGCTCGATGTCCGCCGCCATGGCCTCGACGGCGGGGCAGCCGGTGTAGGTGGGGGTCAGCTCCACCTCGACGCGGCCGGGGCCGAGGACGTGCAGCCCGCGCAGGACGCCCAGTTCGGCAAGGCTGACGACGGGCAGCTCGGGGTCGGGGACCGCTCCGGCCAGGGCCCGGAGCTCCTCTTCGAGGGGAGTGGGTGCCGTCACCATGCCGCCCCCGGGTGGCTGCGGTGCAGGTGCTGCATCTCGGCGAGCATCCGTCCGAACGGCTCGGTGTGGATGCCCTGGCGCCCGGCACCCGCCGTCCAGGCGCCTTCCTGGGGGCCGTCGGGCAGGGTCAGGCCGGCGCGGCGGACGACCTCCGTGACGTGCACGGTCCAGCCGTCGCGCAGGGCCTGCCGGTCCACGGGCAGTCCCTCGACCGGTGCGAACAGCTCGCCCGTGTACCGCCAGAGGGCGTCGAGGGCGCGCTGCATCCGGGTGTGGCTCTCCTCCGTGCCGTCGCCGAGGCGGAGCGTCCAGTGCTCGGCGTGGTCGAGGTGGTAGGCGACCTCTTTGACGGCCTTCGCGGCCAGCGGGGCGAACGGCCCGTCGCCGTCGGCCAGTTGGCCGTAGAGCAGCTGCTGGTACGCGGAGAAGTACAGCTGGCGGGCGATCGTGTGGGCGAAGTCCCCGTTGGGCTGTTCGACGAGCTGGACGTTGCGGAAGGCGCGCTCCTCGCGGAGGAAGGCCAGCTCGTCCTCGTCGCCGGCGAGGGAGAGCAGGGCGCGGGCCTGGCCCAGCAGATCCAGGGCGATGTTGGCGAGCGCGACCTCCTCCTCCAGGACCGGGGCGTTCCCGGCCCACTCCCCCAGCCGGTGGGAGAGGATCAGGGCGTCGTCGCCCAGGGCGAGTGCGGCCGTCACGGGTACGCGGTTCACAGGTGCCGCACTCCTTCCGGGATCTCGTAGAAGGTCGGGTGGCGGTAGGGCTTGTCGGCGGCGGGCTCGAAGAACGGGTCCTTCTCGTCCGGCGAGGAGGCGGTGATCGCGGCGGAGGGCACCACCCAGATCGAGACGCCCTCCGAGCGGCGGGTGTAGAGGTCGCGGGCGTTGCGCAGCGCCATCTCCGCGTCCGGGGCGTGCAGGCTGCCGGCGTGGGTGTGCGACAGGCCGCGCCTGCTGCGCACGAACACCTCCCAGAGCGGCCAGTCGGTGCCGGTCATGCCGCTGCCTCCTCGTGCTCGTCGTGCTTCTCGTGATTCCCGTGCTTCGCCGCGTGTGCCGCGGCCGCTTCGCGCACCCAGGCGCCTTCCTCGTGGGCCCGCCTGCGGCGCTCGATGCGCTGCTCGTTGCACGGGCCGTTGCCGCGGAGCACCTCGTGGAACTCGTCCCAGTCGATGGCGCCGAAGTCGTGGTGGCCGCGCTGCTCGTTCCAGCGCAGGTCGGGGTCGGGCAGGGTCAGGCCGAGGGACTCGGCCTGGGGGACGCAGATGTCGACGAAGCGCTGGCGCAGCTCGTCGTTCGAGTGCCGCTTGATCTTCCAGGCCATGGACTGGGCGGAGTGCGCCGAGGCGTCGTCGGGCGGGCCGAACATCATCAGGGACGGCCACCACCAGCGGTTCACCGCGTCCTGCGCCATGGCGCGCTGGGCCTCGGTGCCGCGGCCGAGGGCGAGGAGGAGCTCGTAGCCCTGGCGCTGGTGGAAGGACTCCTCCTTGCAGATCCGGATCATGGCGCGGGCGTAGGGGCCGTAGGAGCAGCGGCAGAGCGGGACCTGGTTGGTGATCGCGGCGCCGTCCACGAGCCAGCCGATGGCGCCGACGTCCGCCCAGGTCAGGGTGGGGTAGTTGAAGATCGAGGAGTAGCGCTGGCGGCCCGAGTGGAGTTTGTCGAGCAGCTCCTCGCGGCCGGTTCCCAGGGTCTCGGCGGCGCTGTAGAGATACAGGCCGTGGCCGGCCTCGTCCTGCACCTTGGCCATCAGGATCGCCTTGCGGCGCAGCGAGGGCGCGCGGGTGATCCAGTTGGCCTCGGGCTGCATGCCGATGATCTCGGAGTGGGCGTGCTGGGCGATCTGCCGCACCAGCGTCGCGCGGTAGGCGTCGGGCATCCAGTCGCGCGGCTCGATCCGCTCGTCGGCGGCCAGCGCGGCATCGAACACCGCCTCCGGCGCTTGTGCGTCCGGCACCGTCGTCGTCATCCCGTGCCCCCTGTGCTCTCTCGTCCTGCTCCCTACCGACCGATCGTTCGGTTCAATGGTGTGCCGAGCGCTCGGAGGGTGTCAAGCCTGTGGATAACCCGTGCGCGCTGGGCCTCACGGGGCGGCGTGGGTACCGTTCGGGTGCACGCCGCCAGGCGGCGATCCGGGGCAGGCGCTGGGCAGACGGGGTTTCGGGGATGGACGGCACGACGGACGGCAGGGCTGCTGAGGGCGGCGAGGAAAACGGCGAGGAACACGGTGAGGAGAGCATCGGGAAGGGCGGAGTGGCCGGGCTTTCCCTGCCCGCGCGCGTCGTCGTCGGCGCCGCCGCGGTGGTGGTGGCCCTGGCGGCCGCCGTCCACCTGATCATGGTGTTCCTGCACGTGGCACCGCAGAACTCGGTGAGCAGACAGCACGCCGCGGCCATCGACAGGTACGTGTATCCGGAATTCGAACAGAACTGGAAGTTCTTCGCTCCGAACCCGCTTCAGCAGAACACCGCCGTCCAGGTCCGCGCCGAGCTGCGCCGGCCGGACGGGAGCACCACGGTCACCTCCTGGACGGACCTCTCCGCCCAGGACGGCGCCGCCATCCTGCACAACCCCTTCCCCAGCCACACCCGCCAGAACGAGCTCCGCCGCGCCTGGGACTTCTACGCCAGCACGCACGACGCGCGCGAGCAGCCCCTCGGCCTGCGCGGACGGCTCGCCGAGCGGTACGTGCGCCGCATCGCCGTCGCCCGCCTGGGCGCCGAGCGCGACGGGCTCACGGTCGACCGCATCCAGGTGAGATCCGTGACCGTCCCCATCGCCCCGCCGCCCTGGAGCGACGAGAAGGCCGACACCAAGCCGGCGTACCGCGTCCTGGCCTGGTGGCCGGTCACCACCGACGACCGCGTGGAGGCGGGCAGATGAGTACGACGTCCACGGCTGCTGCGACGGATTCGACGGGTTCGACGGGGCCGACGGGTTCCACGGGCTCCGCGCTGCTGCGCGGCCTCGACCGGGTCACCGGGTCGTCGCTGGGCCGCTACCAGACCGCCGTGCTGCGGATCGGCCTCTCCTTCGCCTGGGTCGGCTACCTGCTGCGCGAGTGGCCCAACCGCCGTGAGCTGTACGGGCCTGCCGCGCCGTGGAGCTGGGGCATGGCCCATGAACTCACCGGCGACAACCATGCGTTCACCGCACTCATGTGGTCGGACAGCACGGTGTGGTTCGAGAGCGTCTACGCGTTCGCGATCGTCAGCGGTGTGCTGCTGATGCTCGGGTGGCGCACCCGGACCATGGCCGTGCTCTCCATGATCGGGGTGCTGTCGCTGCAGAACCGCAGCGTGTTCGTGGGGGACGGCGGCGACAACGTCTTTCACCTGATGTCCCTCTACCTGATCCTCGTCCGCTGCGGACAGGTCTGGTCGCTCGACGCGCGACGGGCGGCCCGGCGTGCGCAGGCCCCCGGGCGGGGCGGCGGGCGGGACGGTGCCCGGGACGTCACCGGCATCGTGCTGTGGGTGCTGTGCGGCCTCGCCCTGGCCGCGGCGCAACTCCTCACCGACACGCGGATGATGTGGACGGACCGGGGACCCCTGCCCGGCATCGGCTGGGCGGCGGCCCTCTGGGGGCTCTGGGTCGTCCAGGGACTGTGGTGGCTGGTCTGCCGCCGGGCGCCGGGGGAGCCGCGCACCGTGCTCGACATGATCGCCCATCTCGCGCACAACGGCGCCCTGTTGGTGATCATGGCGGAGGTCTGCCTGATCTACGCCACGGCGGGCTGGTACAAGATCCAGGGTTCGCGCTGGCAGGACGGCACCGCGCTCTTCTACCCGATGCACATCGACTACTTCTCGCCCTGGCCCTCGCTGTCGCATGCGCTGGCCGCCAGTTCGGTGGTGGTGCTGCTGCTCAGCTACGGGACCGTGGCGGTGCAGGTCGCGTTCCCGTTCACGCTGCTCGACCGGCGGGTGAAGAACGTGCTGCTGGCCCTGATGATGGCCGAGCACGTGGGGATCGCGGTGATGCTGGGGCTGCCGTTCTTTTCGTTGGCGATGGTTGTGGCCGATGCGGTGTTTCTGCCGACGGGCTTTTTGCGGTGGGTGGGGGGTGCTGCGGGGCGTTTGTTTCCCCGATCCCGCCCCTTCCCGAAACCGGGGGCTGTGCCCCCGGGCCCCCGTCGGGGCTCCGACCCGGATCCCGGCCCTCGATCGCCGGACGGGCTGGATACTGCCCGGACCCGCTAGCCGGGGCCTGCCCGACGGTTCTTGCAGCGCCCCGTCAGGGGCGCGGGGAACCCCAGGGGCAGTGCGTCGGCTGCAGGCCGTCGGGGGCTGATCGCGCAGTTCCCCGCGCCCCTGACGGGGCGCATAGGCTGAGGCCCATGACCACCGAGGACGACGCCAGGGACGCTGCCCTGCGGCGATGGGCTGCGAACGCACCCGGCGCCGTGCTGCTCGACGGGTTTCACGCGCTCAAGCACGCCCTGCGCTTCGGGGCCGAGGTCGGGACCGCCCTCACCACGGACAAGGCGGCCACGCTGGCGCTCGCCCGTGATCTGGCCGGCGATCTGACGGACGTGCTCGACGCCCTCCTGGTCGAGGTGCCCGTGCAGACCCTGCGCGAGCTCGTGCCCCGGGTGCACCCCACCGGGGTGGCCGCCCTGGCCGCCCGGCGCGACCGGCAGGCCAATCTGGCGGCCTTGGCGCAGCAGCCCCGCCGGGCACCCGTGGTCGTCCTGGACAACCCCCGCAACCTCGGCAATGTCGGCGCCGTGATCCGCCTGGCCGCCGGCATCGGGGCCACGGGTGTGATCACCACCGGCGACCTCGACCCCTGGCACCCGAACGCGGTGCGCTCCGGCGCGGGACTGCACTACGCCACGGCCGTGGAGCGGCTCCCGCTCGAACAGCTCCCCTCCGGGCCGCTGTTCGTGCTGGACCCGGAGGGCGAGGACATCCGGTCCGTGCCGCTCCCCGACGACGCGCTGGTCGCCTTCGGCTCCGAGCGGCACGGGATCTCGCCCGAGCTGCGGACGAGGGCGACCCGGCTGGTCGCCCTGCCCATGCGGCCCCAGGTGTCCAGCTACAACCTCGCCACCAGCGTGGCCATGGCGCTCTTCCACTGGGGCGGCCCGGCGCCCGCGTAGCGGTCAGGCCTGGCGCCGCACCTCCACCATCCGGAAGCGGGAGGCGACGAACGCGCTGTCGCAGAGCACCGCGTTGGCCGCGGGGTTGCCGCCGGAGCCGTGGAAGTCCGAGAAGGCGGCCGTCTGGTTGACGTACACCCCGCCCGTGAGGTTCAGGGAGAGCTGGGCGCACTCCTCCAGGCAGGCCTCCTCCACCAGCCGCTCGACCTCCGGCGACGTGGTGTACGCGCCGACGGTCATGGCGCCCTTCTCCCGCACCGTGCGGCGCAGCAACTGCACCGCGTCCTCGGCGGAGTCCACCGCGACCGCGAAGGACACCGGCCCGAAGCACTCCGAGAAGTAGGCCGCCTCGGCGTCCGGCTTGGCGCCGTCCAGCTTCACGATCACGGGCGTGCGCACCGTGGCACCGGGGAAGTCCGGGTTGGCCAGCGTCCGCGAGGCGAGGGCGACTTCGCCGAGCCGGCCCGCGGCGTCGATCCGCTCCTTGACCTGGTCGTTGACGATGGCGCCCAGCAGGGCGTTGGCCCGGGCGTCGTCGCCGAGCAGCCCGTCCACCGCCGCGGCCAGATCGGCCACGACCTCGTCGTACGCCTTGTGCCCGGCGTCGGTGCCGATGCCCTCGCGCGGGACGAGCAGGTTCTGCGGGGTGGTGCACATCTGGCCGCTGTAGAGGGACAGCGAGAAGGCGAGGTTGGAGAGCATGCCCTTGTAGTCGTCGGTGGAGTGGACGACGACGGTGTTGACCCCGGCCTTCTCCGTGAAGACCTGCGCCTGGCGGGCGTTGGTCTCCAGCCAGTCGCCGAAGGCGGTGGAGCCGGTGTAGTCGACGATGCGGATCTCCGGGCGCACCGCAAGGGACTTGGCGATGCCCTCGCCGTCCCGCTCGGCGGCCAGCGCGACCAGGTCGGGGGAGAAGCCGGCCTCCCGCAGCACCTCGCGCGCCACGCGCACGGTGAGCGCCAGGGGCAGCACCGCCCGCGGATGGGGCTTGACCAGAACGGCGTTGCCCGTGGCGAGCGAGGCGAACAGGCCGGGGTAGCCGTTCCACGTGGGGAAGGTGTTGCAGCCGATGAGCAGCGAGATCCCGCGCGGTACCGCGGTGAACTCCTTGCGCAGCTCCAGGGGATCGCGCTTGCCCTGCGGCTTGACCCACTCCGCGGACCGCGGCGCCGCGCCCGTCTGCTCGGCGAGGGCGTAGACCACGGCCTCCAGGCCGCGGTCCTGGGCGTGCGGCCCGCCGGCCTGGAACGCCATCATGAACGCCTGGCCGCTGGTGTGCATGACCGCGTGGGCGAACTCGTGCGTCCGGGCGTTGATCCGGGCCAGGATCTCCGCACAGACCGCGGCCCGCGCCTGCGGCCCCGCCTCCCGCCACGCCGGCATGGCCGCACGCATGGCGGGCAGCAGGACGTCGGCGTCGGCGTGCGGATACTCGATGCCCAGCGGGAAGCCGTACGGCGAGACCTCGGAGCCCGCCCAGCCGTCCGTCCCCGGCTGGTCCAGCTCGAAGCGGCCGTCCCGCAGCGCCTCGAAGGCGGCCTGCCCCTCGGCCGCGCCCAGGCTGCCCGGCACGCCGTCCGCTCCGTAGGCCTTCGGGTGCTCGGGGTACGCGGACCAGTAGCCGCGGGAGCGGATGGTCTCCAGGGCCCGGTCGAGCGTGGGGCGGTGCTTCTCGGTCAACTGGTCGGTGCTGAGTCCGGCGGTCACGTCTGACCAACTCCTCGTCGAGTGGGCGGAAGACAAGCGGAAAGACAAAGCGGCTGGGACGAAGGCGAGCGGGGCGAATGCGAGCGGGCACAGGTATCCGGGGAGCCGGGAGGACCCCCGATGGATACAGTAACCGAACGATCGGTCGGGACAAGGGGGCCCGGCGAACCTGTGGACAACTCATCGGGGAGGATCACAGCCATGACCGCCATCGAGCCCGCCCGTACCGTCGCCGTCGTCGGCACCGGAACCATGGGCCAGGGCATCGCCCAGGTCGCACTGCTCGCAGGCCATCCCGTGCGGCTGTACGACGCGGTGCCCGGCCGTGCGGAGGAAGCGGAACGTTCCGTCAGGGCCCGGCTCGACCGTCTCGTGGCCAAGGGGAGGCTCACGGGGGCCGAGCGCGACGCGGCCGCCGCCCGGCTGCGCCCCGCCGCGCGCCTGGCGGACCTCGCCGGTCCCGCGGACCGCACGGCCCTGGTCATCGAGGCGATTCTGGAGCAACTCGACGTCAAGCAGAAGCTGTTCGGCGAGCTGGAATCGGTCGTTCCCGACGACTGTCTGCTGGCCACCAACACCTCCTCCCTGTCGGTGACGGCGATCGGCGGCGCCCTGCGCCGGCCCGGCCGCTTCCTCGGGCTGCACTTCTTCAACCCCGCCCCGCTGCTGCCGCTGGTGGAGGTCGTCCGCGGCCACGCCACCGACGCGGCCGCCGCCGAGCGGGCGCGCGCGACCGTGGCCGCCTGGGGCAAGACCCCGGTGACCTGCACCGACACCCCGGGCTTCCTCGTCAACCGGATCGCCCGTCCGTTCTACGCCGAGGCCTTCCGGGTGTACGAGGAGCGCGCCGCCGACCCGGCGACGATCGACGCCGTGCTGCGCGGGTCCGGCGGCTTCGCGATGGGCCCCTTCGAACTGACCGATCTCATCGGCCAGGATGTGAACAACTCCGTCACCCGTTCGGTCCATGCGTCCTTCTTCCACGACCCGAAGTTCACGCCCTCGCTCGCCCAGCAGCGGCTCGTCGAGGCCGGGCTGCTCGGGCGCAAGACGGGGCGGGGCTGGTACGACCACGCCGAGGGCGCGGAGCGGCCGCAGCCGCACACCGCCGCGTCCTGTGCGGCGCCCGAGGCCGTCGTGCTGCACGGGGAGCTGCCGCCGGCCGCCGCGGCCCTGCCGCAGCTGATCGAGGAGGCGGGCATCACCGTCGACCGGGCCCCCTGCGACAAGGACGACGAGGACACCGGATACGACGAGGACACCGGATACCTCGCCCTGCCCGGGGGCGTCCGGCTCGCCCTGACCGACGGGCGCGCGGCCGGCTCGGACGCGCCCGGGCCCCGCGTCCACTTCGACCTCGCCCTCGACTACCGCACCTGCGCCCGCGTGGCCCTCGCGCCTTCCCGCACCGCACCGGCGGCGGGCGTCCGGGCGGCCACCGGCCTGTTCCAGGCGCTGGGCAAGCAGGTGAGCGTCATCGGCGACGTGCCCGGGATGATCGTCGCCCGGACGGTCGCCATGCTCGTCGACTTCGCCCAGGACGCCGCGGGGCGCGGCGTGGCGGGCGAGGAGGACATCGACACCGCCATGCGGCTGGGCGTGAACTACCCGCGCGGCCCGCTGGCCTGGGGCCGGGGGCTGGGACCCGAGTGGGTGTGCCGGTTCCTCCGGAACATGGAGTACGAGTACCCCGGAGGCCGCTACGCCCCGTCCCAGCCCCTATGCCGCCGTGCGGCTGTCATGAAAGGCCTGCTGTAATCATGACCGTGACTCCTCCGCCCCGTGAACGGGGTGGCTTCTCACTCGGCTCCGGGGAGCCTCATGACGGCCAAGCCCTGACCGCTGCCCGCGAGCAGGGCCACAACGTACTACGCCGCATCGAGGGGCCGCAGGCGAACGATGCGTTTCCCTCCCGGCCTCATGACGGGGATTCCCATGCAAGGAGAATGATGGCCAAGCGCGACACCTACACGCCCGAATCGCTGCTCGCGGTCGCCGTCAAGGTGTTCAACGAGCGGGGCTACGACGGCACGTCCATGGAGCACCTGTCCAAGGCGGCAGGGATCTCCAAGTCCTCCATCTACCACCACGTCAAGGGCAAGGAAGAGCTGCTGCGGCTGGCCATAAGCCGGGCGCTGGACGGGCTCTTCGCCGTGCTGGAGGAGCCGGGCGCCACCGCCGGGCGGGCCGTCGACCGGCTCGAGTACGTCACCCGCCGCACCGTCGAGGTGCTCATCGCCGAGCTGCCGTACGTGACCCTGCTGCTGCGCGTGCGCGGCAACACGGAGACCGAGCGCTGGGCCATGGAGCGGCGGCGGGAGTTCGACCACCGGGTCGCCGGGCTGCTCAAGGAGGCTGCGGCCGACGGCGATCTCCGGCACGACGTGGACGTCCGGCTGGCCACCAGGCTGCTGTTCGGAATGATCAATTCCGTGGTGGAGTGGTACCGGCCGGAGCGCGGGGGCGCGGCGACGGCGGACGAGGTGGCCGACGCCGTTTGCCTGACGGCGTTTGCGGGGTTGCGGACCTAGTTTTTCGGGTGCGGGCGCGTCGTGGCTGGTCGCGCAGTTCCCCGCGCCCCTTTCGGGGCGCCTACGTGTCGCCGTCCTCCAGGAGATCCGTTTCTTCGAAGACCAGCAGGGTGCGGGTGCTCAGCACCTCGTCCATGGCCTGGATCCGGGTGAGCACCAGCTCGCGCAGGGCGCGGTTGTCCTTGGTGTGCACGAGCAGCAGGACGTCGAAGTCGCCGCTCACCAGGGCGATATGGGCCGCACCCGGCAGGTCCTGGAGCTTTTCGCGGACCCTCCGCCAGGAGTTCTGGACGATCTTCAGGGTGATGTACGCCGACGCGCCCTGCCCGGCCCGCTCCTGGTCGATCCGGGCGCTGAAGCCGCGGATGACCCCGTCGTCGATGAGCCGGTTGATCCGGGCGTAGGCGTTGGCCCGCGAGACGTGCACGCGCTCGGCCACGGACCGTATCGAGGCCCGCCCGTCGGCCTGGAGCATCCTCAGGATCGAGCGGTCGATGTCGTCCAGGGGCCGTGCGGGAGCTCTGTTTCCCTGGGTAGCACCCGGGAACCCCTGCGAAAAGGCCATCTGTTCGTCCGGCATACCGCCATGCCTCCCCTTCGTGGACGCCCTGTGCATATCTCAGGCTGTGGAGAACCGTTTGTCCACAGGCTCGGGCCGCCTGTAGCCAAAATGCGCCGACGACCGAACAATCGGTAGGGAGAGCGCAGGGCGCTTTCCGGTCACGCTCGTCCCCAAGAGGAGGTGCTCGTCATGACGGTTCTGGAGCAGCCCGGCTCGTACCGCCCCGCCCCGCCGCCCGGCTGGCAGCCCCGCACCGATCCGGCGCCGCTGCTGCCCGATGCGGAGCCCCTCCGGGTGCTGGGCACCCCGGCGGCGGGCGGGGTCGACCCCGCGCTGCTCGGCCGGATGTACGGCGAGCTCGTGCGCGGCCGGCGGTACAACACCCAGGCCACCGCGCTGACCCGGCAGGGCCGCCTCGCCGTCTACCCCTCCTCCACGGGGCAGGAGGCGTGCCAGGTCGCCGCCGCCCTCGCCCTGGAGCCGCAGGACTGGCTCTTTCCCAGCTACCGCGACACCCTCGCCGCCGTCGCCCGCGGTCTGGACCCGGTCGAGGCCCTGACCCTGCTCCGCGGCGACTGGCACACCGGCTACGACCCGCACGAACACCGCGTCGCCCCGCTGTGCACACCGCTCGCCACCCAACTCCCCCACGCCGTGGGCCTCGCGCACGCCGCGCGGCTGAAGGGGGACGACGTCGTCGCCCTGGCCCTCGTCGGCGACGGCGGCACCAGCGAGGGCGATTTCCACGAGGCGCTCAACTTCGCCGCCGTCTGGCACGCCCCGGTCGTCTTCCTCGTCCAGAACAACGGCTTCGCCATCTCCGTACCGCTGGCCAAGCAGACCGCCGCGCCGTCCTTCGCCCACAAGGCCGTCGGTTACGGCATGCCCGGCCGGCTGGTCGACGGAAACGACGTGGCCGCCGTCCACCAGGTGCTGACCGACGCCGTGCACCGCGCCCGGAGCGGCGGCGGGCCCACCCTGGTCGAGGCCGTCACCTACCGGATGGATGCCCACACCAACGCCGACGACGCCACCCGCTACCGCAGCGACGCCGAGGTCGAGGCCTGGCGCGCCCACGACCCGATCGCCCTGCTGGAGCGGGAGTTGACCGGTCGCGGGCTGCTCGGCGAAGCGGGCATACGGGAGGCACGGGAGGCGGCCGAGCGCATGGCCGCCGATCTGCGCGAGCGGATGCACCGGGACCCCGTGCTCGACCCGATGGAACTCTTCACGCACGTTTACGCCGAACAGACTGCCCAACTGCGCGAGCAGGCAGCACAATTGCGGGCCGAGCTGGCCGCTGCCGGGGAACTGCCCCCGGCCTGCCGGGAGGACGACGGCCCCCAGGAAGGAAGGCAGCGATGACCACCGCTGCTGTCGGGACAGCACACAAGGCCACCGCGCTGGCGCAGGCGCTCGGCAGGGCGCTGCGCGACGCCATGGCCGAGGATCCGTCCGTCCATGTGCTCGGCGAGGACGTCGGCACCCTGGGCGGCGTCTTCCGGGTCACCGACGGGCTGGCCAAGGAGTTCGGCGAGGACCGCTGCACGGACACCCCGCTGGCCGAGGCGGGCATTCTCGGCGCGGCCGTCGGCATGGCGATGTACGGGCTGCGGCCGGTCGTCGAGATGCAGTTCGACGCCTTCGCCTACCCGGCCTTCGAGCAACTCGTCAGCCACGTCTCGCGGATGCGCAACCGCACCCGCGGCGCCCTGCCGATGCCGATCACCGTGCGGGTGCCCTACGGCGGAGGCATCGGAGGCGTCGAGCACCACAGCGACTCCTCCGAGGCCTACTACCTGGCCACCCCCGGTCTGCAGGTGGTCGCCCCGGCCACCGTGGCGGACGCGTACGGCCTGCTGCGGGCCGCCATCGCCTCCGACGACCCCGTGGTCTTCCTGGAGCCCAAGCGCCTGTACTGGTCCAAGGACGACTGGGACCCCGAACGTCCCGAACAGGTGCCGGGGATAGGGCGGGCGGTCGTCCGCAGGCGGGGCACTTCGGCGACGCTCGTCACCTACGGACCGTCCCTGCCCGTCTGCATGGAGGCCGCCGAGGCCGCCGGTGCCGAGGGGTGGGACCTGGAAGTGGTCGACCTGAGGTCGCTGGTGCCCTTCGACGAGGAGACCGTCTGTGCGTCCGTGCGGCGTACAGGACGGGCCGTCGTCGTCCACGAGTCGACCGGGTTCGGCGGTCCCGGAGGGGAGATCGCCGCCCGGATCACCGAGCGCTGCTTCCACCACCTGGAGGCGCCCGTGCTGCGCGTCGCGGGGTTCGACATCCCGTATCCGCCGCCCATGCTGGAGAAGCACCATCTGCCCGGCGTGGACCGGGTGCTGGATGCGGTGGGGCGCCTGCAGTGGGAGTCCGAGTGGACGTCCGGCGGGCGCGGGAGCAACGGATACGAGGGCGGAGTGCAGTGATGGCCGTCGTCAAGGAATTCACCCTGCCGGACCTGGGCGAGGGGCTCACCGAGGCCCAAGTGGTGCGCTGGCTGGTCGAGGTGGGGGACGTGGTCTCCGTCGACCAGCCGGTGGTCGAGGTCGAGACGGCCAAGGCGATGGTCGAGGTGCCCTGCCCCTACGGAGGCGTGGTCACGGCCCGCTTCGGCGAGGAGGGCACGGAACTGCCCGTGGGCGCACCGCTGTTGACGGTCGCCGTGGGGGAGCGGGATCCGGGCGGCAAGGGTCCGGACGCCCCGGACGGCCGGAACGGCTCCCAGGGCTCGGGCAATGTGCTCGTCGGCTACGGCACCCAGGCACCCGCGGCCCGCCGCCGCAGGGTGCGCCCGGGCGACCGCGGTGCCGCGCAGCCCGCCGGTGCCGCCGGCCCGGCCGGTGCGCCGGGCGCGCCGGTCTCCGTCGCCGTCATATCGCCGCTCGTCCGCCGGCTCGCCCGGGAACGCGGGCTGGACCTGCGCCGGATACGGGGGACGGGCCCGGAAGGGCTGATCATCCGGGCAGACGTCGAACAGGCGGCGCAAGCAGCACAGGCAGCACAGGCGGCCCACGCCTCGCATGCCGCTCCGGCACCGGCGCCCGACGCCCATGCAGGCGCAGCCGTGCCGCGCGGTGCGGCGGCCCCGGCCGTCCGCACGGCCCGCGCGGCCGGCCGGCGCAAGGCCGAAGGGCTGCGCGTCCCGCTGCGCGGAGTGCGCGGTGCGGCCGCCGAGAAGCTCAGCCGCAGCCGCCGGGAGATCCCGGATGCCACCTGCTGGGTCGACGCGGACGCCACGGAACTCCTGGCCGCCCGGAGGGCCATGAACGCCTCCGGCGGCGCCAAGGTGTCGCTGCTCGCCCTGCTGGCCCGCATCTGCACGGCCGCCCTCGCCAAGTACCCGGAGCTCAACGCGACGGTCGACACCGAGGCGCACGAGATCGTCCGGCTGCCCGGGGTGCACCTGGGGTTCGCCGCGCAGACCGACCGCGGGCTGGTCGTCCCCGTCGTCAGGGACGCCCACGCGCGCAACGCGGTCGAGCTGTCGGTGGAGATGGCCCGCCTCACCGAGGCCGCGCGGGCGGGCAAGCTCAGCCCCGCGGAGCTGACGGGCGGCACGTTCACCCTCAACAACTACGGGGTGTTCGGGGTGGACGGCTCCACGCCGATCATCAACCACCCCGAGGCGGCCATGCTCGGCGTCGGCCGGATAGCGCCCAAGCCCTGGGTGCACGAGGGCGAACTCGCCGTGCGGCACGTGGTGCAGCTGTCGTTCACCTTCGACCACCGGGTGTGCGACGGCGGCACGGCGGGCGGCTTCCTGCGGTACGTGGCCGACTGCGTCGAACAGCCGGCGGTGCTCCTGCGCTCGCTCTGACCCTGCGGAGCCCGGCACTCCGAGGACGCGGCACACTCGTCGGGTGACCAACGATCCGGTGTACGACGCGTACGACGCAGTGGTCCTGGCCGGCGGCGCGGCCCGCAGGCTCGGCGGAGCGGACAAGCCCGCCGTGCGGGTGGGCGGGCGGTCGTTGCTCGACCGGGTGCTCGGCGCCTGCGGCGGGGCCGCCCGCACGGTCGTCGTGGGACCGCGCAGGGCGACGGTGCGGCCGGTGCTCTGGGCCCGTGAACAGCCGCCCGGAGGCGGCCCGCTCACCGCCCTGGACGCCGGGCTGCGCCAGGTCTCCGCGGCGACGGTCCTCCTGCTCTCCGCCGACCTGCCCTTCCTCGACGAACAGGCGGTACGGGCGCTGCTCGGCGCACTCGGCGAGCACGGCGGCACGGCCGAGGGCGCCGTCCTCACCGACCCCGGCGGCCGGGAACAGCCCCTCGTCGCCGCCTACCGCACCGAGGCGCTCCGGCGCGAGCTCGGGCTCCTCGCCGCGGAACACGGCACGCTCTCCGGCCTGCCCCTGCGGCTGCTCACCACGGAGCTGTCCCTGACCCGGCTGCACCACCCCACCGCGTCCTTCGACTGCGACACCTGGGAGGACATCGGCACGGCCCGCGCGCGGATCAGGGACGATAGGAGCGTGCTGGATGAATGGATCTCCGCGGTCAAGGCCGAGCTCGGCATCGAGATCGATGTCGACACGGCAGGCCTGCTCGACCTCGCGCGCGACGCCGCGCACGGCGTGGCCCGTCCCGCCGCGCCCCTGACGACCTTTCTCGTCGGCTATGCCGCGGCGCTCCGCGGCGGCGGTCCGGAGGAGCTCGCCGAGGCCTCCCGCAAGGCCACCGCGCTCGCCGCGCGCTGGGCCGAGGAGGGCGGCACGGCGGGGCCGCAGAAGCCCGACGGGTCGTCATGACCGGCCGGCGGGAGGCGGACGCCTCGCTCGACCGTGCGACGGACGACGCCCTGGCGCTGTTCGCGGACACCCGCACCGTGCCGGAGCCGGGCCCGGACCTGGACCCGGAGCGGCAGCAGGAGAGCCGTGAGCCCGGCGGATACTTCCCTTTCGACGAGGACCCGTTCGAGCAGGCCCCCGCGCCACCCGGACGCGAAGAACCGTCCCTCGACGTGCCGTTCGCGGGCGTCCGCTACTACGACGCGACGGGCGGTGCCGCGGAGCCGAAGGGCGACGGCACCGAGCCCTCCCCCGGCCACGGCACCCCCTGGCAGGAGGCCCGCCGGACGGCCGCCCGGGCCGCCGCGCCCCTGCAGCCCTGCCCGCGCCCCCTCGGCGACGCCCTCGGCCACACCCTGGCCGCACCGCTCGCCGCCCTGACCGACCTGCCCTCCTTCGACACCTCCGCCATGGACGGCTGGGCCGTCGCCGGGCCCGGCCCCTGGCGGCTCCCCGCCGACGGGGAGGGCATCCTCGCCGGGCACGCCGAGGCCGGCGTGCTCCGCGACGGGCACGCCCTCCGGATCGCCACCGGTGCCCGGGTGCCGGCCGGAGCGACGGCGGTCCTGCGCAGCGAGTACGGCATCGTGCGGGACGCGGGCGAACTGCTCCACGCCACCCGGCACGTCACCCAGGGCACCGACATCCGCCCGCGCGGCCAGGAGTGCCGCACCGGCGACGCCCTCGTGCCCGCCGGCACCCTCGTCACCCCCGCCGTGCTCGGCCTCGCCGCGGCGGCCGGCTACGACGAGCTGACCGTCGCCCCGCGCCCGCGCGTCGAGGTCCTCGTCCTCGGCGACGAACTGCTCCACGAGGGCCTGCCCCACGAGGACCGCATCCGCGACGCGCTCGGCCCGATGCTCGGGCCCTGGCTGCTGGCCCTGGGCGCCGAGGTGACGGCGACGCGGTTCCTCGGCGACGACGCGGCGGCGCTGCGCGCGGCCCTCACCGCGTCCGGCGCCGACCTGGTGCTCACCACCGGGGGCACCGCCGCCGGACCCGTCGACCACGTCCACCCCACCCTGGGCGACCTCGGCGCCGAGTGGCTGGTCGACGGCGTCGCCGTGCGCCCGGGCCACCCCATGCTGCTGGCCCGCTACGGGCCCGGGCGGCACGTGGTCGGGCTCCCCGGCAATCCGCTGGCCGCCGTCGCGGGCCTGCTGACGCTCGCCGAGCCGCTGCTGCGCACCCTCGCGGGGCGCGCGGCACGCAGGCCGCGCCGGGCCGTGCTCACCGAGGGCGTGACCGGGCGGCCCGCGGACACCCGGCTCGTCCCGGTCACCGACCGCGGCGAGGGCCGCGCGCGTCCGCTGCGCTTCCATGGGCCGGCGATGCTGCGCGGCCTGGCGGCCGCGGACGCGCTGGCGGTCGTCCCGCCGGGCGGCGCGGCCCGCGGTGCGGCCGTGGAGCTGCTCGACCTGCCGGGCGCCCTGTAGGGGGCGCGGGTCATCTGTGGGTTCGTCGTGGCTGGTCGCGCCCACGCGGCGGAGCCGCATATGTCGACAGCCCCGCGCCCCATACAGGGCGCGCCCCATACAGGGCGCTAGTTCTGCTTGATCGTGACCACGCGGTCCGCCAGGTGCAGGGTCGCCGCCTCGGGGGCCGAGTAGGGGATCAGACGGTGCCCCCGGATCACCGCCACCACCAGGTCGGCGCAGTCCCGGGGGCTGCGCCCCGCCTCGCTCTTCGTCACCGGGCGCTCGACGACGTCCAGGCCGTGGCCGTACGTCAGCAGGTCTTCGAGGACGTTGCCGACGTTCGGGCTCAGCATGGACATTCCGAGCAGCCGCCCGGCCGAACTGGAGCTGGTGACGACCGTGTTGGCGCCGCTCTGACGGAGCAGTGGGACGTTCTCGTCCTCCCGCACGGCGACGACGATCGTGGCGTGCTTGTTGAGCTGACGCGCGGTGAGCGTCACCAGGGCGGCCGTGTCGTCCCGCTCCGTGGAGATCACGACGTGCGTCGCTCTCTGCAGCTCGGCGCGCAGCAGGGTGTCGGACCTGGTGCCGTCGCCGAGGACGCCCACGAGACCGTCGCTCGCGGCGGCGTCCACGGCCTTCTTCTGCGGGTCCACGACGACGATCTTGTCCTTGGGCTTGCCCTGCCCGATCAGGGTGTCGATGGTGTGGCGGCCCTTGGTGCCGTATCCCACGACGACGGTGTGGTCCCGCATCCGTGACCTCCAACGGTGAACGCGTACTTGCTGCCGGGTCCGCTCGGTGAGCACTTCGAGCGTGGTGCCGACCAGGATGATCAGGAACAGCACGCGGAGGGGCGTCACCAGCAGCACGTTGCTCAGGCGGGCGCTGTCGCTGTACGGGACGATGTCGCCGTATCCGGTGGTCGACAGGGTGACGGTGGAGTAGTAGACGGCGCCCAGAAAGCCCACCTCGCCGCCCGCGTTGTCGTGGTACCCGCTGCGGTCGGCGTAGACGATGAAGACGGTGGCGACCATGACGAGCAGCGCCATGAGCAGCCGCCGGCCGACCTGGAGCAGGGGCGAGGCGGCACGCTGGGCGGGCAGGACGATGGCCCGGCCGGCTTCGATGTCCTCGGCGTCGGGGCGGCTCCGGCGGAGCAGGGACCGGATCAGCGTCCTGTTGCTCTTGCGGTCAACCATCGTCTGTCGGCCTCAAAGCTGCATTCGTCGCATTTCGCACGCAGCCCATGATCTCTTATTGCCGGACGGGGCGTGGAGCGGCGTCGGTGCCGCAGCCCGGCGCGGATATCGGCGCGCACACCGCCCACACCGCGCACCGGAGCACGTAGCCTCGCGCTCATGCATGCGATCACCATTCCCGTTCCCGGCGGACCCGAGGCCCTCGTCTGGGCCGAGGTCCCCGACCCCGTGCCCGGCGCGGGCGAGGTGCTGGTCGAGGTCGTCGCCAGTGCCGTCAACCGTGCCGATCTGCTGCAGCGGCAGGGCTTCTACGACCCACCGCCCGGTGCGTCCCCGTACCCGGGTCTCGAGTGCTCCGGGCGGATCGCCGCGCTCGGTCCCGGAGTGAGCGGCTGGGCGGTCGGCGACGAGGTGTGTGCGCTGCTGGCCGGCGGCGGCTACGCGGAGAAAGTCTGCGTGCCGGTCGGTCAGTTGCTGCCCGTACCGGACGGCATGGACGTCGTCACGGCGGCCGCTCTGCCCGAAGTGACGGCCACTGTGTGGTCGAACGTTTTCATGGTGGCGCACCTCCGCCCCGGTGAGACGTTTCTCGTGCACGGCGGCGGCAGCGGAATCGGCACCATGGCCGTCCAGTTGGCCAAGGCGGTCGGGGCGCGCGTCGCGGTGACCGCGGGCGGCCGGGACAAGCTGGAGCGCTGCCGCGAGCTCGGCGCCGACATCCTCATCGACTACCGCGAACAGGACTTCGTCGAGGAACTGCACAAGGTGACCGGCGGGGTCGGCGCCGACGTCGTCCTGGACATCGTCGGGGCGAAGTACCTGCAGCGGAACATCGACGCCCTGGCGGTCAACGGACGGCTCGCCATCATCGGCCTGCAGGGCGGCCGCAAGAGTGAGATCGACCTGGGCAAGCTGCTGGCCAAGCGGGCGGCCGTGACGGCGACCTCGCTGCGCGGGCGGCCGCTCGCGGAGAAGGCGGCCATCGTGGCGGCCGTGCGGGAGCACGTGTGGCCGCTGATCGCCGGCGGGCGGGTGCGGGCGGTCGTCGACCGGACGGTGCCGATGCGGGACGCGGCCGCCGCGCACCGGGTGCTGGAGGAGAGCGTGCACGTCGGCAAGGTGCTGCTCACGACGTGAGGCTCCGCCGGGTCACCCGGCCGGGCGCCCATCAGCGCGCCGTCGCCGCGCGGCGGTGTGAGGGTGGGGGTGACGTGAACTCCTGCGGAGGGCGGTGGCGGCCGTGTGGATTGCCGGGGCTCTGGCCGGACTGGCCATGGCGGTGCCGGGGGTGTTCATACCGGTCGTACCGGTGACCGGAGCCCTGTCCGGGCCGACGCCGTCGCCGTCGCCCGCGGTGCCGTCCACCACGACCGTCTTCCCCTCCCCGCCCGCACCCGGCCGGCGGCTCGCCGGGACCGTGGCCGGGGAGGGCCGCCCGCACCCCGGGCGGGCCGACACGGCCGCGCCGCGGCGCTCCGCTCCGCGGCCCTCGCACGCGGCGCCGATCGTGCCGCCCGCGCGCGAGGAGCCGGGCCCCGTGCGCGGGGCGTCGCACGGGCCGGGACCCGCCGCGGCGGAGCGGCCGGAGCAGGCGGAGCGGGTGATACGCGTGCTGCCGCTCGGCACCGGGATGGCACTGACGGGTCTCGGGCTGGGATTCATCGCCTGGCGGCTGCGGAGGCAGTAGCGCGGGAGCGCGCGCCCCGCGCAAGGAAGCGGTGGATCAGGCGTGTACGGGGGCATCACCAGGGGGAAATCACCTGTGCGAGAGAATGGCGGCATGGATATGCCGAGGAATGAACGGTCGCAGGAGAGCCCGCACGTTCTGGTCGTAGGCCCGGACGGCATGGCTCTCGGCAGCGCCAGCCCCGGCGGCGGGGAGGGCGACGACGAGTCGCGCGAGGTCCCGGTGACGGAGATGGTCGAGCAGCCCGCCAAGGTCATGCGCATCGGCAGCATGATCAAGCAACTGCTGGAGGAAGTGCGCGCCGCGCCTCTGGACGAGGCGAGCCGCGTCCGGCTCAAGGAGATCCACCACAGCTCCGTCAAGGAGCTCGAGGACGGTCTCGCCCCCGAGCTCGTCGAGGAGCTGGAGCGGCTGTCGCTGCCGTTCACGGACGAGACGATCCCGACCGAGGCCGAACTGCGCATTGCGCAGGCCCAGTTGGTCGGCTGGCTGGAAGGCCTCTTCCACGGCATCCAGACGACGCTGTTCGCCCAGCAGATGGCGGCCCGCGCCCAGCTGGAGCAGATGCGCCGCGCCCTGCCCGCCGGTGTCCTCGACGACGACGAGCACGACATCCAGCCGCACGGCGGCGCCCGTTCGGGCCCGTACCTGTAGGCGCAACGGAAGAACGGAAGAGAAGAACGGAAGAGGGGCCCCTTGCCGAACCGGCAAGGGGCCCCTCCGCATGGGTACTTACGCCTTACGCCTTACGCCTTACGACGCCGGGTCGCCCGTCGACACCGTCAGCACGAACTGCGCGCTCTTCGGGTCGAACGGGTCGCCCGCCTCGGGCGACTGGGTCATCACGGTGCCCTTGCCCCAGGTGTTCTCGCTGACCGGGTCCACGCGGTACTTCCAGCCGGCGGCCTGCAGGCACTCCTTCACGGAGTCGATGTACAAGTACTTGAAGTCCGGAGCGGTCTTCTTCGTCTTGTCGTTGTAGGCGTCGTAGGCCTGCGTGCACTTCTCCTTGTCGATGGTCTTCGACTTGTCGCCGTCCTTGTGCTTGGACTGCGCCGCGCCGCCACCGCCGCCGGAGGTGCTGCCCTGGCCGCCCGCGCCGCCGGGGGCGACCGGTGCGTTGGAGGACTTGCCGCCGCCGGCCTGGTCGTTCTTGTTGTTGTCCTGGCCGTTGAGGGCGATGGCGGCGATCACGCCGACGACCGCCAGGACCGCGACCACGGCCGAGCCGATGAGCACCGGCTTGTTGCTCCTGCCGCTGTCGGCGGGGGCCGGTGCGGGCGGCGGCGTCTGGTAGGCGGGCGCCGGGGGCTGGTAGCCGCCCTGGACGGTCGGCGGCGGGGTGGACGGGTTGTAGCCGCCGTACGGGTTCTGGACGGCCGGCTGCGGCTGGTACGGCGTCTGGACGGCCTGCGGGCCGGGCGCCGGCATCTGGCTGTCCACGGGCGGGAAGACGGCCGAGCCGACCCCTGCACCGCTGCGGGCCGGCGGGCCGCCCGCGATGATGATCGGCGAACCGGTCGCCTGGGCCGTGCCGGCCACGCGGGCGCACTCGTCGCGCATGGCCTCGGCGCTGGGGAAGCGCTCGTTCGGGTTCTTCTTCAGCGCGCGCATCACCAGCGCGTCGACGGCCGGCGGGATCGAGCGGTTGATCGTGGAGGGCGCGACCGGCTCCTCCTGGACGTGCGCGTAGGCGATGGCCAGCGGCGAGTCCGCGTCGAAGGGCAGCCGGCCGGTCAGCAGCTCGAAGAGCATGATGCCGACCGAGTACAGGTCGCTGCGGGCGTCCACGCCGCGGCCCAGCGCCTGCTCGGGCGAGAGGTACTGCGGGGTGCCGACGACCATGCCGGTCTGCGTCATCGACGTCACGCCGGACTGCATGGCGCGGGCGATGCCGAAGTCCATGACCTTGACCACATTGCGCTTGGTCATCATCACGTTGCCGGGCTTGATGTCCCGGTGGACCAGGCCCATCTCGTGGCTGACCTCGAGCGCCGCCAGCACATCCGCTGTGATCTTGAGCGCCTTGTCGGCCGGCATCGCGCCGTACTGGGCGACGTCGGCGTCGAGCACCGAGCGCAGCGGCTTGCCCTCGATGTACTCCATGACGATGTACGGCATCGTCGCGCCGTCCAGCTCGTCCTCGCCGGTGTCGAAGACCGAGACGATGTTGGTGTGCGTGAGCTTGGCCACGGCCTGGGCCTCGCGGCGGAAGCGCTCGCGGAAGGAGGCCTCGCGGCCCAGCTCGGTGTGCAGGGTCTTGATGGCCACGTACCGGTCGAGCACACTGTCGTGGGCGAGGTGCACGGAGGCCATGCCGCCTTCGCCGAGCAGGTCACGGAGCTGGTAGCGGCCGCCGCCGACCGTGCGTCCCGCGTACCGGCCGTGTGCGCCGTCCTGGCTCATGGTGTTGCTTCCCCCTCGGCGCACTGTGCACTGTCTGTGACCGGTGACGGTGGCGTACGGAGCCGGTTCACCGCTGCGATCCGGCTCTTCTTCGACGTATCCCGGCCAAGTCTGCCCCAGGGCGCGGGCACGTCAAGCCGCGTGCCCGTTCCGTGACCGGATGCGCGACAAGCCGTCACGGGATTTGCCTTGTTAGGGACGGTACGGGTTTGATGGCCGGTCCATCCCGGACCGGTGCACGCTGCGGAACCTGTAGCGTGGCCTGGCGGAAGACCGTATTGCCCCGCGCATCGCCCCTACGCGAGCGGCCAGAGACGACGGCGAGGACTGATGGCACAGACGCAGAGCGACCAGGGTCCGGGCGACCCTGGCGCCAACGGGGGCGGAATGCCCGATGTGCCGGAAATGTGGGGTAACGGTGGACTGGTCGGCGACGGCCGCTACCGCCTGACCCACCGGCTGGGCCGCGGCGGCATGGCCGAGGTCTTCGCCGCCGAGGACGTCCGGCTCGGCCGCACGGTCGCGGTGAAGCTGCTCCGCGCCGACCTCGCCGAGGATCCGGTCTCCAAGGCCCGCTTCACCCGCGAGGCACAGTCGGTCGCCGGCCTGAACCACCACGCCGTGGTCGCCGTCTACGACTCCGGCGAGGACACCGTCGGCCGCAACGTCGTGCCGTACATCGTCATGGAGCTGGTTGAAGGCCGCACTATTCGCGACCTGTTGCTCAACGCCGATGCGCCGCCGCCCGAGCAGGCCCTGATCATCGTCTCCGGGGTGCTGGAGGCGCTGGCCTACAGCCACCAGCACGGCATCGTGCACCGTGACATCAAGCCCGCCAACGTGATCATCACGAACAACGGCGCGGTCAAGGTCATGGACTTCGGCATCGCCCGCGCCCTGCACGGCGCGGCGTCCACCATGACCCAGACCGGCATGGTCATGGGCACCCCGCAGTACCTCTCGCCCGAGCAGGCCCTCGGCAAGACCGTCGACGCCCGCTCGGACCTCTACGCCACCGGCTGCCTGCTCTACGAACTGCTGTCGCTGCGCCCGCCGTTCACCGGCGAGACCCCGCTCTCGGTCGTCTACCAGCACGTCCAGGACAACCCCGTCCCGCCGTCGCAGGTGCTCGGCAGCGTGCCGCCGGAGCTCGACGGCCTCGTCATGCGCTCCCTCGCCAAGGACCCGGACGACCGGTTCCAGAGCGCCGAGGAGATGCGCGGGCTGGTCCAGTACGCCCTGCAGATGCTGCAGGACGCGGGCAGCCACACGGGCGCCTGGAACACCGGTCCCGTCGACCAGGCCACCGCGGCCACCCAGGTCATCAACGGCATGGGCATGGGCATGGGGGCCACCACCGCCATGCCGCAGCACGGCAACACCTCGCAGCAGCCGATCCTGCCGCGGCGCCCCGGCGACAGCGGCGGCTTCGACGGCTACGCGGGCGGCGGCCAGGGCGGCTACGGCGGCCACGGCTCCGGCGGCGGGGGCGGCAAGGGGAAGGCGGCGCTGATCGCCGCGGTGGTCCTGATCATCGTGGCGCTGGGCGGCTTCTACGTGGTCAAGTCGATGGGCAACACCGGCAGCAGCAGCGGGACCACCAAGGACAGCCCGAGCACCACCGTCAGCACGCCGAGCGACGGACCGAGCAACTCCCCCGAGAAGCGGACGTCACCCAGCCCCAACCGCCACACCGGCGGCGACAGCGGCGACTGGAGCGGCTCGACCGACGACGCCGAGCCGTCGACCGAGCCGAGCCGGCACCGCTCGCGCTACCCGAGCACGGAGCCGTCGACGAACCCGTCGAACCCGGACGTGCCGAGCGGGAAGCCCTCGCCCAACCCGTCGGGCGACGACAAGAACCCGACGACCGCGCCCCAGCCGAGCCACGGCGCAGGCGACACCGCCGGCACCGTCCAGGGCACCACCGGGCACTGAACCGCCCGGGCCCGCGGGGTCAGCCGGTGAACGCCTCACCGACCGCCTCGTACCTGCGGGTCCACCACACCGCCAGCGCCGCCGACGCCGGGAAACCGGGGTCGGCGCGGTGGTCGCCCAGCTGGTAGCGCCAGCGCAGCATCCAGAAGTCGTTCAGGCGCTCCCACCACACCCGGTGCACGGCCGCGCCGAGTTCCGCCGCGTCCGCGCCGGTGGCCCGGCGGTAGGCGCGTGCGTACGGCCGCACCTTCGCGAGGTCCAGGGTGCCGTCGGGGCGCACGAAGAAGATCACGGCGGCCCGGACCGCCTCCTCGGCGCGCGGCTGGACGCCCAGCCGGTCCCAGTCGACGATCGCGGCGGGCTCGGCGCCCCGGTAGAGCAGGTTCAGCGGGTGGAAGTCGCCGTGCACCCAGCCGCGGGCCGGGACGGCGGCCGCGCCGGGGCGGCGGTGGGCGTGCTGTTCCAGCAGGCCGCGGCGCTCGACGAGGCGGTGCTCGGCCAGTTCGTCGAAGGCGTCCCGGGGCCGGCGGCGCACAAGGGCCAGGAGATCCTCGATGAGGGCGTAGGTGTCCTCGGGGTCGGCCGCGGCGTCCGGAGCCTCTCCAGCGGCCGTACAGGCCCGTTCCGGGCCTTCCATGACCTCGTCCAGGCACGTGTGCACATGGCCGAGCAGTGCGCCGAGCCGGTCGGACTGGCCGGCGGTGAGCTCGCCGCCGTCGCGGTGCCGCCCGTCGATCCAGGGGTGCAGGGCGTAGCAGCGGCCGCCGAGGACGGTCACGGTGGAGCCCTCGGAGTCGGCGACGGGCGGCACGACGGGCAGGCCGAGGGCGCCCAGCCGGCGGGTCACCTCGTGCTGGCGGGCGATGACGGCCTCGTCGCCGTCCAGGTGGTGCTTGAGGAAGAAGCGGCCGCGGGTGGTGGAGAGGCGGTAGCCGCGGTTGAGGAGCCCCTCGGTGAGCGTCTCGCAGGAGACCGGCTCGCCGGCGTCGCCGTAGCGGCGCAGCAGGGTGCGCAGGGTGCCGCCGTCGGGTGGGGCGGGGGTGACAAGTGAGCGCGGCACGCCCCAGATGTTAGATCACGCTGAGTGTGCAGGTCGTCGCGCGGGTACGCCTTCGAGGTGGTGCAGGGTGATGAACTGGGGTTCTATGCACAGGTATTCAGGCGTGAAGGGCACGTCGTCCGCGAACCGGGGTGCGGGGCCGAAGAGTTCGAGCTCCGCCGGTCCCGGCACGAAGCGCCGTGCGGTGCCGACGAACTGCACGGTCCAGACGGTCTCGTCGCCGTCCTCGCGGTCGCCGAGGTTGTCGGCGGAGTAGGCGGCGACGCTGCCGTCGCAGGCCTGCGCGTACCCGAAGCCCTCGTGCAGCCGCAGCAGCACCCTGCCGTCGTCGACGACGTGCCGGGCGACGGTGACGAAGGGAAGTGCGCGCAGGGTGACGGACACCCGGCCGTAGGGTGTGCGGCCGAGCAGTTCGAGCGCCCGGCAGGCGTCGCCGTCGTGCGCGTCGTGAGCGCCTGTGGGCACGGAGAACATGGTCACCACTCTGCCGGGCGGACCCACGGCGCCATAGGGGCACCCGCCCCTTCGGCACAGGGTCGTTGGTCCCTAATCCGGCGTTCAGCCCTTTCCGGCCTGCAGCCGGGCCACGTAGGCCGCCGCCTGGGAACGCCGCTCCATGCCCAGCTTGGACAGCAGGCTGGAGACGTAGTTTTTGATCGTTTTCTCGGCGAGGTGCAGCCGCTCGCCGATCGCGCGATTGGTCAGGCCCTCGCCGATGAGATCCAGAATGCGCCGTTCCTGTTCGGTCAGCGAGGCCAGCCGGTCGTCCCCCTTGGGGTCCTTGCCGTCGCGCAGCCGTTCCAGCACCCGGGCCGTGGCCACCGGGTCGAGCAGGGATTTCCCGGCCGCCACGTCCCGCACGGCGGAGAGCAGCTCATTGCCGCGAATGGCCTTGAGGACATAGCCCGCGGCGCCGGCCACGATCGCGTCGAAGAGGGCCTCGTCGTCGGCGTACGAGGTGAGCATCAGGCATTTGATGCTCTCGTCCTGAGAACGGATCTCACGGCATACTTCGACTCCGCTGCCGTCCGGAAGGCGAACGTCCAGTACGGCGACATCCGGCCGGGTGGCGGGAATGCGCACCAGTGCATCCGCGGCGGTGCCGGCCTCGCCCACGATCTCGATGTCCTCCTCGACGGAGAGGAGCTCGTGGACGCCGCGACGGACGACTTCGTGGTCGTCCAGCAGAAATACCGTGATTTTTCCTTCTTCGCGCACGCTGACAGTCTCACACACCGACTCTTCCCCTGCTCTTGTCCTCCGGGATAACGTGCCCCCGTTCCGGCAGTGCACAAGGCTGTGACCAGGGGAAGCGCCCCACATTCTCGATTTACTTGGAAATCCAAGCAAAATCGCAGGTCAGAGGGGTTTCGCAGGAATGCGGTCCGCTGGGTAACGTGCTTATTGCAGGCCATTCGCCGGGGCGCCTGTCACGCCCGGTTCCGGCCTCGGCACACCCACCCCGTGTGCCTCGGGCGGCCGGGCGAGCCTCCCCCTGTCTCACGGCGGGGGGACTTCCCTCTGGCCGCCGGCGACCCCGGGGGCCGGACAGACGGAGGAGCACACGTGACCGTGGACAGCACTGCCGCGCGCAAGCCGCGACGCAGCAGCAGCAAGCGAGCCGGGGCCAAGAAGCCGGCCGACGGGCCGGGGCAGGAGCCGGAGCTCGTCCAGTTGCTGACGCCGGAGGGCGTACGGGTCGAGCACCCGGACTACTCCATCGACCTGTCGCCCGCGGAACTGCGTGGTCTGTACCGGGACATGGTGCTGACCCGCCGGTTCGACGCCGAGGCGACCACCCTGCAGCGGCAGGGCGAACTCGGCCTGTGGGCCTCGCTGCTGGGCCAGGAGGCCGCCCAGATCGGCTCCGGCCGCGCGACCCGCGACGACGACTACGTCTTCCCGACCTACCGCGAGCACGGCGTCGCCTGGTGCCGCGGGGTCGACCCGACCAACCTCCTGGGCATGTTCCGCGGCGTGAATAACGGCGGCTGGGACCCCAACGAGAACAACTTCCACCTCTACACGATCGTCATCGGCTCGCAGGCGCTGCACGCGACCGGTTACGCGATGGGTGTCGCGAAGGACGGCGCGGACTCGGCCGTCATCGCCTACTTCGGCGACGGTGCGTCCTCGCAGGGCGACGTGGCCGAGGCGTTCACCTTCGCGGCCGTCTACAACGCGCCCGTGGTGTTCTTCTGCCAGAACAACCAGTGGGCCATCTCCGAGCCCACCGAGAAGCAGACCCGCGTGCCGCTCTACCAGCGCGCCCAGGGCTACGGCTTCCCCGGCGTGCGCGTCGACGGCAACGACGTGCTGGCCGTGCTCGCCGTGACGAGGGCGGCGCTGGAGCGCGCCCGTACCGGCGAAGGCCCCATGCTCATCGAGGCGTTCACCTACCGCATGGGCGCCCACACCACCTCCGACGACCCCACCCGCTACCGGCGCGACGCCGAGCGCGAGCAGTGGGAGGCCAAGGACCCGATCCTGCGCCTGCGGACGTACCTGGAGAGCGAGGGCCACGCCGACGAGGCCTTCTTCGCGGAGCTGGAGACCGAGAGCGACGCGCTCGCCAAGCGGGTGCGCGACACCGTGCGCACCATGCCCGACCCCGACGACATGGCGATCTTCGAGAACATCTACGCCGACGGACACGCCCTGGTGGACGAGGAGCGGGCCCAGTTCGTCGCGTACCAGGCGCAGTTCGCAGAGGAGAGCAAGTAACCATGAGCATCGAGAAGCTCTCGATCGCCAAGGCGATCACCGCCTCTCTGCGGACGGCCCTGGAGACCGACCCGAAGGTCCTCGTCATGGGCGAGGACGTCGGCAAGCTGGGCGGTGTCTTCCGGGTCACCGACGGTCTGCAGAAGGACTTCGGCGAGGAGCGGGTCATCGACACCCCGCTGGCCGAGTCCGGCATCGTCGGCACGGCGATCGGTCTGGCGCTGCGCGGCTACCGGCCCGTGGTGGAGATCCAGTTCGACGGTTTCGTCTTCCCCGCGTACGACCAGATCGTCACGCAGCTGGCGAAGATGCACGCCCGTGCGCTGGGCAAGATCAAGCTGCCGGTCGTCATCCGCATCCCCTACGGCGGTGCGATCGGTGCGGTGGAGCACCACAGCGAGTCGCCGGAGGCGCTGTTCGCGCACGTGGCGGGTCTGAAGGTCGTGTCGCCGTCGAACGCGGCCGACGCGTACTGGATGATGCAGCAGGCCATCCAGAGCGATGACCCGGTCATCTACTTCGAGCCCAAGCGCCGCTACCACGACCGCTCCGAGGTCGACACGGACGCCATCCCGGGCCCGCTGCACGCCGCGCGCACGGTGCGGGCCGGCACGGACCTGACGCTGGCCGCGTACGGGCCGATGGTCAAGACCTGCCTGGAGGCCGCGGCGGCGGCCGAGGAGGAGGGCAAGTCCCTGGAGGTGCTGGACCTGCGGTCGATCTCGCCGATCGACTTCGACGGCATCCAGGCGTCCGTGGAGCGCACGCGCCGCCTGGTCGTGGTCCACGAGGCCCCGGTCTTCTTCGGTTCCGGCGCGGAGATCGCCGCCCGGATCACCGAGCGCTGCTTCTACCACCTGGAGGCCCCCGTCCTGCGGGTCGGCGGCTACCACGCGCCGTATCCGCCGTCGCGGCTGGAGGACGAGTACCTGCCCGGACTGGACCGGGTGCTCGACGCCGTCGACCGCGCACTGGCGTACTAGGGCCGAGGAGATTCCTGACGATGACTGCCAGCAATCAGCGTTTCCGCGAGTTCAAGATGCCGGACGTGGGCGAGGGGCTCACCGAGGCCGAGATCCTCAAGTGGTACGTGAACGTGGGGGACACGGTCTCCGACGGTGACGTGGTGTGCGAGGTCGAGACGGCCAAGGCGGCCGTCGAACTGCCCGTCCCCTTCGACGGCGTGGTCCACGAACTGCGCTTCCCGGAGGGCACGACGGTCGACGTCGGCAAGGTGATCATCTCGGTGGACACCGAGCCGGGAGCGGGGCCCGTGGAGGCTCCCGCGCAGGCCGCCGCCCCGGCCGTCGCTCCGGCCGCGGAGGAGCCGGAGCCGGCCGGCCGGCAGGCCGTGCTCGTCGGCTACGGCGCCGCGCCGTCCTCGACCAAGCGCCGCGCGCGCAAGACGTCCGGCCCCGCCGCCGGCGCGTCGTCCGTCGCCGCCGCCGTGCAGGCCGAGCTGAACGGGCACGCCGGGACGGCCGCGCCCGAGGCCCCGGCCGCCGTGCCGGCGCCCGCCGCACGGCCGTTGGCCAAGCCTCCGGTGCGCAAGCTCGCCAAGGACCTCGGCATCGACCTGGCGACCGTGACCCCGACCGGGCCCGACGGGATCGTCACCCGCGAGGACGTGCACGCCGCCGCCCGGCCCGCCCCGGCCACCCCGGTCGTGGAGGCCCCCGCGGAGGTCCCCGCCCCCGCCCCCGTGCCCGGGGCGCGGGAGACCCGGATCCCGGTCAAGGGGGTGCGCAAGGCGACCGCGCAGGCGATGGTGGCCTCCGCGTTCACCGCCCCGCACGTCACGGAGTTCGTCACCGTCGACGTCACCCGCACCATGAAGCTCGTCCAGCAGCTCAAGTCCGACCCGGACATGGCCGGGCTGCGCGTCAACCCGCTGCTGCTGGTCGCCAAGGCCCTGCTCGTGGCGATCAAGCGCAACCCCGACGTCAACGCCGCCTGGGACGAGGCCAACCAGGAGATCGTCCGCAAGGACTACGTCAACCTCGGCATCGCCGCCGCGACCCCGCGCGGCCTGATCGTCCCGAACATCAAGGACGCCCAGGCCAAGACGCTCCCCGAGCTGTCGCAGGCCCTGGCCGACCTGGTGGCCACCGCCCGCGAGGGGAGGACGAGCCCGGCGGACATGCAGGGCGGGACGGTCACGATCACCAACGTCGGCGTCTTCGGCGTCGACACCGGCACGCCCATCCTCAACCCCGGCGAGTCCGCGATCCTCGCCCTCGGCGCGATCAAGCTCCAGCCGTGGGTCCACAAGGGCAGGATCAAGCCCCGTCACGTGACGACCCTGGCACTGTCCTTCGACCACCGCCTGGTCGACGGCGAACTCGGTTCCAGGGTCCTCGCCGACACCGCCGCGGTCCTGGAGCAGCCGAAGCGCCTCATGACCTGGGGCTGACCGGCACAGGACAAGGGGCCCGGATACTCTCTCCTCACCCCCCTCCAGTGAGGAGAGAGCGCGTCGTCCGGGCCCCTTGTCCGTATGCGGAGCGGCCTACGGGAATCCACACTGGTCAGATGTGGGAATAGCCCGTGCGGGCAAATTACCCAAGGATGACCGACACTTGCAGTGTCGGAATTGGAGGCCGCTTTGGAGCCCGCGGTGCACCGTGACGGCGGGGAATCCATCAGCCGTCTGCTCCGTGCCTGGCGGGCCCGCGTCGACGCCCGGCACCTGCCCGAGCTGCGCGGAGTCTTCCCCAGGCCGGGGCGCCGGCTGTCGCAGAAACACGTCGCCCGCATGACCGGCGTGAGCGAGGGCTGGTACCGGGCGCTGGAGGCCGGACGGCGCCAGGACTTCTCGGAGAACTTTCTGCTGCGGGTCGCCGGGGCGCTGCGGCTGAGCGAAGCGGAAACGCTGACGCTGTTCATGGCCGTCACCGGGCGGCGTCCTCCGGAATTCGGCCGCTGCCGCCGGGATTTGCCGCCCGGCGTCAAAGCGCTGCTGGAACAGCAGGTCTCCTATCCCGCCTATCTGTCCGACGGCGCCTGGAACATCGTCGCGGCCAACTCCCTCATGGGGGAGTGGTTCCCGTGGGCGCTGCGGCCCAAGGCGAATCTGATGCGCTGGGCGCTGCTGGACCCCGAGGCGCGGGAGCAGATGCTCGACTGGGAGGACAGCTGCGCGCGGGTCTACCTCGCCATGCTGCGCGTCGCCTCCAACAGCAACCCCGGCAACACCGAACTGCACGACCTCGTCCAGGAGATCCTCGCCTCGGACGCGGACTGCCGGCGCATCTGGGCCGAGGAGTACGACGTCGTCGAGCACCGGGACGGCCACGTCTTCCGGCTGCGCCTGCCGTATCACGGCGGGGCCGAGGTGCGGGTGACGTCGCATGTGCTGCTGCCGATACAGCGTCCGGATCTGCGCTTCGTGTTCATCACGCCGCTGGAGGGGTGGGCGGGCGTGTAGGGGCGCGTAGCGCCCTCTTGCGCGCTGACCACATTCCGGACGCGCTCTGACCATGCATTCCTGTTGTATCTATGCTGTGCGCATGTCTCCCGCCAGCACTGCCGCCGTCAGACGTCCCCCCGCCGCCGAACGCGTCTACACGCACGTCAAGGACGCCGTCCTGCACCGTCGTTACGAGGGCGGCACGCTGCTCACCGAAGGCGATCTGGCCGAGGCAGTGGGGGTGTCGCGGACGCCCGTGCGCGAGGCGCTGCTGCGGCTGGAGGCCGAGGGGCTGCTCAAGCTCTACCCGAAGAAGGGGGCGCTCGTGCTGGCCGTGTCCGCACAGGAGATCACGGACGTGGTGGAGACCCGGCTGCTCGTCGAGAAGCACGCGGCCGGCAAGGCCGTCCCCGCCCCGCCGGCGCTCATCGCACGCCTGGAGGAGCTCGTCGACGACATGCGCGCCCAGGCCGCCGCGGGCGACCTGGCCGCCGTCTCCGTCAGCGACCGCGCCTTCCACGCCGAGATCGTGCGCAGCGCGGGCAACCGGATCCTCTCGGGCCTGTACGAACAGCTCCGCGACCGCCAGCTGCGGATGGGCGAGGCCGTGATGCACGCCCACCCCGACCGCATCGCCAAGAACATCGCCGAGCACACCGAGATCCTCGACGCGCTGCGCTCCGGCGACGCCGAGGCCGCGATCCGCGTCGTCGACCGGCACGTCGGCTGGGTGCGCAACCTCGCCCGCGGAGAGGCTCGATGAACACGGGCACCGGCGCGGGCGGCACCGGCTCCATATCCCTGCCCGGCGACCCTCCGGGCGGTCGCCGGGCACTGGCGGTCTGGGGGATCGGCGTCGCGGTCTACTTCGTCGCCATCATCTTCCGGACGAGCCTGGGCGTCGCCGGCATCGACGCGGCGGCCCGCTTCCACATCAACTCCTCGGCCCTGTCCACCTTCTCCATCCTCCAACTGCTCGTCTACGCGGGCATGCAGATCCCCGTCGGCGTGATGGTCGACCGGCTGGGCACCAGGAAGGTGCTGGCCCTCGGCGTCGTCCTGTTCACCGCAGGCCAGTTCGGCTTCGCGCTGTCGCACTCGTACGCCGCCGCCCTGGCCTGCCGGGCCCTGCTCGGCTGCGGCGACGCGATGACGTTCATCAGCGTGCTGCGGCTGGGCGCGCGCTGGTTCCCCGCCCGGCACGGGCCGATGATCGCGCAGGTCGCCGCGCTGTTCGGGATGGCGGGCAACCTCGTCTCGACCGTCGTCCTCGCGCGGCTGCTGCACAGCGCGGGCTGGACCGCGACCTTCGGCGGCAGCGCGGCCGCGGGCGTGCTCGTCCTCGTGCTGATGCTGCTGTTCCTCAAGGACCACCCCGAGGGCCACGAGCCGCCCCCGAACCCCCATGCGGGCAAGGGGTTCGTGCGCCGGCAGATCGTGCTGGCCTGGCGCGAGCCGGGGACCCGGCTGGGCCTGTGGGTGCACTTCACCACGCAGTTCCCGGCGATGGTGTTCCTGCTGCTGTGGGGGCTGCCGTTCCTGGTGGAGGCCGAGGGGCTCTCGCGGGCCACGGCCGGGATGCTGCTGACGCTGGTGGTGCTGGTGAACATGGCCGTCGGCCTCGTCTACGGCCAGGTCATCGGCCGCCACCACGCGGCCCGGCTGCCGCTCGCCCTCGGCACGGTCGCGGCAACGGTCGTGCTGTGGGCGGCCGTTCTGGCCTGGCCGGGGCACGCGCCCATGTGGCTGCTGGTGACGCTGTGCACGGTGCTCGGGGCCTGCGGACCGGCCTCGATGATCGGCTTCGACTTCGCCCGGCCCGCCAACCCGCCCGAGCGCCAGGGCACCGCCTCCGGCATCGTCAACATGGGCGGATTCACGGCCTCGATCACCACCCTGCTGGCGGTCGGCGTCGTGCTCGACGCCACCGGTGAGGACTACCGGACCGCGTTCTCCTCGGTGTTCGTCCTCCAGGCGCTGGGCCTCTACCGGATCCTGCGCCTGCGCGGCCGGGCCCGGCAGCGGGAACGCGAGCGCATCGTGGCGTCCCGCGTGGAGACCGTGCACGTACCGGTGTGAACCGAGCGGTGCGAACGGAGCGGCGGGGGCCCCGGGCCCCCGCCCCCGTCACGGCGTGACCGCGAACTCCCGCAGGATCGCGGCCGCCAGCGCCGGATCGCCCTCCACCTTGATGCGGTCCGCGACGGCCTCCGCCCGCACCCGCCCGCACGCCAGCCGGACGAAGAGCTCCCAGTCCATCGAGAACCCCACCGTCGGCCCCAGCGCGATGCTGCTGTCGATCGTGGCCCTGCCCTGCGCGCCGACCCGCACCGTCTGCAGGAACTCCACGGCGCCGTGCACGTCGAAGGCGACCGTCGAACCCGGCTTCGCCTCCGCCTCCCCGGCCACCACCTTCGGCAGCGCCCGCAGCAGGAAGTCCCGCGCGAGCAGCGCACCCGGGGAGTCCAGATTCCCCGGCACACCGAGCGCTCTGCGCACATCCTGTTCGTGCACCCACACGTCGAAGGCCCGTGTCGTCAACGTCCGTTCGAGACTCATCTCGTTGCCGCTGCCGAGCGGCCAGCGCACCACCGCATTCGGCGAACGCATCTCGTTGCGCAGTTGCCGCGACCGCCGGATGACCGTGTACTCCAGCTCGGAGGTCATCTCCAGGGCCGTGTGGCAGCGCCGCACATCGACCTGCACCTCGATGTACCGCGAGAACTCGTCGGTCACGTGGTACAGATCGCGCGGCAGCGTGTGAATGGGCCGTGGTTCTCCCAGCATTTCGCATTCGACGCCGATGATGTGCGACACCACGTCGCGCACGGACCACCCCGGGCATTCGGTGCGCAGGTTCCAGTCGCTCTCGGCGAGCGGCTTCACCAAGTCGCCGACGGCTTCGATGGAGTGGGTCCAGGCGTCGATGGCGGGCTGAAGACTCGGGTGGACGGTCACGTGGATCCCTCGGCGGTGCTAGGGCGCGGGTGCGGGGCAAGTGCTGTCTGGGTGCTCACCCGTTAAGTTACGCTGCGCACGGTCAACTCGGCAGAGGAATGGTGGGTACGGTGCGCGCCTCCGTGATGCAGTTGAAGGTCGATCCGGCCGAATCCGTGGCGGCACGCCGCGAACGTGCCGCGGAGCTCGTACGGGCCCGGCACGGCAGCGACCTGGTGGTGCTCCCCGAACTGTGGACCGTGGGCGCCTTCGCCTACGAGTCCTTCGCGGCGGAGGCCGAGCGGCTCGACGGCCCCACGGCCGAGGCGATGTCGCGGGCCGCGCGCGACACGGGCGTCTGGCTGCACGCGGGCTCGATCGTCGAGACGACCCCCGACGGCTCGCTCTACAACACCTCCCTCGTCTTCTCCCCGGACGGCGAACTCGCCCGCACCTACCGCAAGATCCACCGCTTCGGCTTCGACCGCGGCGAGGCGGTCCTGATGAGCGCGGGCAGCGAGATCGTCACGGTGCCCACGCCGGAGGCCACGCTGGGCCTGGCGACCTGCTACGACCTCCGCTTCCCGGAACTCTTCCGCGCCCTGACGGACGCGGGCGCGGAGATCCTCGTCGTCCCTGCGGGCTGGCCGGCCCGCCGCCGCGAGCACTGGCGGCTGTTCGCCCGGGCCCGCGCGGTCGAGGACCAGTGCTACGTCCTGGCGTGCGGCACGGCGGGCACCCACGCGGACGTGGAGCAGGCGGGCCACAGCATGGTGGTCGACCCCTGGGGCACGGTCCTCGCGGAGGCGGGCGCGGACGAGGAGATCCTGACGGTGGACCTCGACCTGGCGACGGTGGCGAAGACGCGGGCGGACTTCCCGGCGCTGAAGGACCGCGTCATAGGACGTTAATGATGCACGGGGAAGCCTTCGCCCTTGGATGTTGTTGGATGGGGGCATGGCAACTCGTGCACGTGTCCGCGCTCCCGAACTGACCGGCAAGGGCGGCTGGCTCAACACGGGCGGTAATGCCCTGAGCCTGCCGGAACTCCGAGGCCGCATTGTGATCTTGGATTTTTGGACGTTCTGCTGCGTGAACTGCCTGCACGTCCTGGACGAGCTCCGCGAGCTGGAGGAGAAGCACCGCGACACCGTGGTGATCATCGGCGTCCACTCGCCGAAGTTCGTGCACGAGGCCGACCACCAGGCCGTCGTCGACGCCGTCGAGCGCTACGAGGTGCACCACCCCGTCCTCGACGACCCCGAGCTCGCCACCTGGAAGCAGTACGCCGTGCGGGCCTGGCCCACGCTCGTCGTGATTGACCCCGAGGGCTACGTCGTCGCGCAGCACGCGGGCGAGGGCCACGCCCATGCGCTGGCCGCGCTCGTCGAGGAGCTGGAGACCGAGCACGCCGCCAAGGGCACTCTGCGGCGCGGCGACGGTGCGTACGTGGCGCCCGAGCCGGAGGCCACGGATCTGCGCTTCCCCGGCAAGGCGGTCGTGCTGCCCACCGGCGGCTTCCTGGTCTCCGACTCCACCCGGCACCAGCTCGTCGAGCTGGAGGCCGACGGCGAGACCGTCGTGCGCCGCATCGGCACCGGCGAGCGCGGCTTCGGGCCGGAGAGCTTCAGCGAGCCGCAGGGGATCGCGCTGCTGCCGGACGGCAAGGTCGTCGTGGCCGACACGGTCAACCACGCGCTGCGCGTGTACGACCCGGAGACGGGCGCGATCACGACCGTCGCCGGCACCGGCCGGCAGTGGATGCAGGGGCAGCCGACGTCCGGGCCCGCCCGTGAGGTCGCGCTCTCGTCCCCCTGGGACGTGGCCTGGTGGGCGGACCGCGTCTGGATCGCCATGGCCGGCGTCCACCAGCTGTGGACGTACGACCCCGCGACCGGGACCGTCGCCGTCGCGGCCGGCACGACCAACGAGGGCCTGGTGGACGGGCCCGCCGCCGAGGCCTGGTTCGCCCAGCCGTCCGGGCTCGCCGCGGCCGGGGACCGGCTGTGGCTGGCCGACTCGGAGACGTCCGCCCTGCGGTACGTCGAGCGCGACGGGGACGGTTTTGCCGTGCGGACGGCCGTCGGCACCGGCCTGTTCGACTTCGGACACCGGGACGGCGACGCCGCGCAGGCCCTGTTCCAGCACCCGCTGGGCGTCACCGCCCTGCCGGACGGCTCGGTGGCCGTCTCGGACACGTACAACCACGCGCTGCGCCGCTACGACCCCGCCACAGGCGAAGTCAGCACACTGGCGACGGACTTGCGGGAGCCGTCCGACGCGGTGCTCGCCGGCGACGACATCGTCGTCGTGGAGTCCGCCCGGCACCGGCTGACCCGGCTGCGGCTCCCGGAGGAGGCGGTCCGCGTCGAGGCGGTGGCGCACCGCACGCAGCGCGCGGCGACGGACATCGCGCCGGGGCGCCTGCGGCTGGACGTCGTCTTCCAGGCCCCGGCGGGCCAGAAGCTGGACACGCGCTACGGCCCGTCGACGCGCCTGCTCGTCTCCTCCACCCCGCCGGAACTCCTGGCGGAGGGCTCGGGAGCGGGCACGGACCTCGAACGCGAGCTGGTGCTGGCGGAAGGGGTGACGGAGGGCGTGCTGCACGTCTCCGCGATGGCGGCGTCGTGCGACGACGACCCGGAGAACGAGTACCCGGCGTGCCACATGCACCAGCAGGACTGGGGGGTGCCGGTGCGGGTCGTGGCCGGGGGTACGGAGCGGCTGCCGCTGGTGCTGGCGGGGATGGCGTAGGCCCCGGGGGCTTCGCCCCCGGACCCGCCTTCTCCCGTCACCACTTCAAGGCCGCACCCTCGCTCTCCACCCAGTACGTCCCCTTCGCCGAGTCGTCCACGTGCAGCGTGCCGCCCGGCAGGGCGGGAACGGACGGGTCCCCGTCCACCGGGTCCCCGTTCGGGGTCTGGAAGGACACCGACAGCTTCTTCACGTCCCGCCCCTTGCCGCCGGAGGCGTCCGCGGCGGACGCCGTCACCCCGGCATAGGCCGCCTTGCCGGGCGCGAGCTTCAGCGCGGCACCCGGCTTGCTCTCCTCCGTCACCCCGGCCGTCGCCTGGTCCTGGTCGAACCGCAGGAACGGGAAGCCGTACGCGGTGCATTCCTTCTTGCCGGTGTTGGTGGCGGTCAACAGCACGTGGTTCACGGGCGATCGGACCGCCTTCGCCTCCACCTTCATCTGCGCCGGTGTGCACGCGTCCCCGGTGGCCTGCGGCGAGCTCTTGGCGTCGTCCGCCTCGTCGCCGCCGTCGCTGCCCTCGTCGTCGGGGCTCGCCGACTGCTCCGCGCCGTCGGACTTGGCGGTGTCCGAGCCGTCCTTGCCGCCGCCGCAGGCGGTGAGGGACAGGGCGGTCACAGCGGCAAGCGCAGCGGCGGCGGCCGCCCTGCGCGCGGTGCGCGTGGTCATGGGTGCTTTCCCCTCAGCCTTCGAGGAAGGCCGTCAGTGCGGACGCGAGCAGGTGCGGATCCTCCGCGCCGCACAGTTCGCGCGCGGAGTGCATGGAAAGGATGGCCACTCCGATGTCGACGGTGTGGATGCCGTGCCGTGCGGCCGTGATCGGACCGATGGTGGTGCCGCAGGCGACGGAGTTGTTGGAGACGAAGTGCTGCCACGGCACGCCGGCGCGCTCGCAGGCCGCGGCGAAGACGGCCCGGCCGCTGCCGTCGGTGGCGTACCGCTGGTTGACGTTGACCTTGAGGATCGGGCCCTTGTTGGGCAGCGGGTGGTGCCCGGGCTCGTGCCGCTCGGAGTAGTTGGGGTGCACGGCGTGGCCGGTGTCGGAGGAGAGGCAGACCGAGCCGGCGAGTGCCCGTGCCCGGTCCTCGAACGTGCCGCCGCGCGCGAGGACGGAGCGCTCCAGGACGTTGCCGAGCAGCGGTCCTTCCGCGCCGGTGTCGGACTGGCTGCCGTTCTCCTCGTGGTCGAAGGCGGCGAGCACGGGGATGCACGGCAGCGAGGACGAGCCGGCCGCGGCGACGAGCGCGGCGAGGCCGGCGTGCACGGACAGCAGGTTGTCCATCCGCGGCCCGGCGAGCAGTTCGCGGTCGCGGCCGAGGTAGGCGGGGGCCTCCACGCTGTGGACCATCAGGTCCCAGCCGCCGATCTCCCGCGCGTCGACGCCGGCCTCCTCGGCGACGAAGCGGATCAGGTCGCCCTCGCTCACCTCGCCCAGACCCCAGATCGGGGTCATGTGACGCTGCTTGTCGAGCTTGAGGCCGTCCTGGTTGACCGACCGGTCGAGGTGCACGGCCAGTTGGGGCACGCGCAGCAGCGGACGGTCGACGTTGACGAGCCGGTGGGTGCCGTCCCGCAGGGTGATCCGGCCGGACAGGCCGAGGTCCCGGTCGAGCCAGGTGTTGAGCAGCGTGCCGCCGTAGATCTCCACGGCCACCTGCCGCCAGCCCTGCGCGCCGGTGTCGGGCAGCGGCTTGACGCGCAGGTTGGGGGAGTCGGTGTGCGCGCCGACGATCCGGAACGGGGTGGCCGGGGTGGCCCCCTCCGGCACGTACCACGCGATGATCGCGCCGCCCCGCAGCACGAACCTGCCGCCCGCCGCGGCGTCCCACGCCTCCGTCTCCGCGACCTGGCGGAAACCCGCCTTCTCCAGCCGCTCGGCGGCGTTGGCCACCGCGTGGTACGGGGACGGGCTTGCGGCGAGGTAGGACATCAGGTCATCGGTGTGGCCGCGGTCGAAGCGGTGCGCAGAGCTCATGGCCTCAGGATAAGGATCAGGGCAAGGCCCGGGCGGCCTTTCGGCGCCCGGGCCTTGCCCGTTCGAAGGGGGAGGGCGAGTGGCTAGAACGCCGCCTCGTCCAGCTCCATCAGCGACTGGTCGACCTGCTCGGCCAGCGTCCGCTCGACGGCCAGGGCCGGGAGCACGGTGCGGGCGAAGAACTTCGCCGCCGCGATCTTGCCCTCGTAGAACGCCTTGTCCTTGGAGGAGGCCGAGGGCAGCTTCTCCGCGGCCACCGCGGCGCCCTTGAGGAGCAGGTAGGCGACGACGACGTCACCCGAAGCCATCAGCAGGCGGGTGGTGTTGAGGCCCACCTTGTAGATGGACTTGACGTCCTTCTCGGTGGCGGCGAGGTCGGTCAGCATCGCGCCGACGATCCCCTCCAGGTCGACCGCGCCCTTGGCGAGCTGCTCGCGGGCCTCGGCCAGGTCCTCGCCGCCGGCGGCCTCGGCGAGGAACTTCTTGATCTCCTCGGAGAGGGTGGTCAGCGCCTGGCCCTGGTCGCGGACGATCTTCCGGAAGAAGAAGTCCTGGCCCTGGATGGCCGTGGTGCCCTCGTAGAGGGTGTCGATCTTCGCGTCGCGGATGTACTGCTCGACCGGGTACTCCTGCAGGTACCCGGAGCCGCCGAAGGTCTGCAGCGACTGGGCCAGCTGCTCGTAGGACTTCTCGGAGCCGTAGCCCTTGACGATCGGCAGCAGCAGGTCGTTGAGGCCGTGCAGCGCCTTGGCGTCCTCGCCGGCGGCCTCCTTGACCATGATCTCGTCCTGGACCGTGGCGGTGTAGAGGACGAGGGCGCGCATGCCCTCCGCGTACGCCTTCTGCGTCATCAGCGCGCGGCGCACGTCGGGGTGGTGGGTGATGGTGACCTTGGGTGCGGCCTTGTCGGTGAAGGCGGCCAGGTCCGGGCCCTGCACGCGCTCCTTGGCGTACTCCAGGGCGTTGAGGTAGCCGGTGGAGAGGGTGGCGATGGCCTTCGTGCCGACCATCATGCGGGCGAACTCGATGATGCGGAACATCTGGCGGATGCCGTCGTGCTTCTCGCCGATGAGCCAGCCCTTGGCGGGGTGCTTGTCGCCGAAGGTCATCTCGCAGGTGTTGGAGGCCTTCAGGCCCATCTTGTGCTCGACGTTGGTGGCGTAGACGCCGTTGCGCTCGCCCAGTTCGCCGGTCTCGAAGTCGAACTCGAACTTCGGCACGAGGAAGAGCGAGAGGCCCTTGGTGCCCGGGCCGTGGCCCTCGGGGCGGGCGAGGACGTAGTGGAGGATGTTCTCCGACATGTCGTGCTCACCCGAGGTGATGAAGCGCTTCACGCCCTCGATGTGCCAGGAGCCGTCCTCCTGCTGCACGGCCTTGGTGCGGCCGGCGCCCACGTCCGAGCCGGCGTCCGGCTCGGTGAGGACCATGGTGGAGCCCCACTGCTTCTCCACCGCGATCTTCGCGATGTGCTTCTGCTGCTCGGTGCCCTCCTCGAAGAGGATGCCCGCGAACGCCGGGCCGGAGGAGTACATCCAGATCGCGGGGTTGGAGCCGAGGATGGCCTCCGCGTACGCCCAGATCAGCGAGCGCGGCGAGGTGGTGCCGCCGATCTCCTCCGGGATGCCCAGGCGCCACCACTCGGCGTCCATGTAGGCCTGGTAGCTCTTCTTGAACGCGGCGGGAATCGGCGCCGTGTTGGTCTCCGGGTCGAAGACCGGCGGGGTGCGGTCGGTGTCCGCGAAGGACTCGGCCAGCTCGTTCTCCGAGAGGCGGGTGATCTCCGACAGGACGCTCTTCGCGGTCTCGACGTCCATCTCCGCGAACGGGCCGGAGCCGTACGCCTGGTCGCGGCCGAGAACCTCGAAGAGGTTGAACTCGATGTCGCGAAGATTCGACTTGTAGTGGCCCATGACAGACGGCTCCGTAAGGGACGGGAGGTGCGATCCTCTGTGCGTACCGGTCAGTAAGCAGCATGATGCTACCCGTCGGTAATAAGGCGCAAGACCCGATCGCCCAACTGTGACTCGTTACGCTTTGGCCCATGTACGGCTACGACCAGAACGCGGGAGCCCAGGGTTACGCCCCGCCGCAGCAGCCCGGCGGCTACGGCGAACAGCCGCTCTACCCCGAACCGTCGCCGCCGTCCCTGGCCGACGCGGTGCGCGCCTTCACCACGGGCCAGATGTCCGCGGAGGACTTCCAGACGGTGTTCTCCGGTTCCAAGGTCTACTGCCCGCGCGGCGAGAACCCCGGTTTCCTCGCGCTGCACAACACCCAGCAGCCGGTGATCCCGATGTTCAGCTCGCTGAAGGAGCTGCGGCGGTACGCGGGCAAGGAGTCCAAGTACTTCGTGATCACGGGCTCCGAGGTGCTCGATCTCCTGCCGACCGGCTACGGGTTCGTCCTCGACATGGAGGGCGATCACCGCATGGTCTTCGACGCGAAGTCCGTGGAGCAGATGGTGGACTTCGCCATGCGCCGTATGTATGGCTAGACGCCATTACTGC
Source organism: Streptoverticillium reticulum (assembly GCF_047456005.1). Lineage (NCBI taxonomy): Bacteria > Bacillati > Actinomycetota > Actinomycetes > Kitasatosporales > Streptomycetaceae > Streptomyces > Streptoverticillium reticulum. The sequence goes on from NZ_CP179755.1 coordinate 4,359,019, forward strand.
GTATACGGCTGACTCCCGTTCGCCGCGCGGTGGTACAGCGCCTCCACCGCCGGCCCGAAGTACGAGCTGTACGACGTCTCGTCGTCCCCGCCCTCGTCCTTCCCGCCCAGGACGCCGTTGACCGTGCCGAGCCCGGTGGCGGCGTCCACGTCCGTGAGGACCGGGCTTCCGCTCGTCCCGTTCGGCAGGCCCTCGCAGTCGAAGCGCAGCTGCGTCGGGCCCTCGGTGGTGGTCGTGTTCTGGCAGCCGAGCGGCTGCTCGCTCCCGTTCGGGTAGCCCAGCACCCGCGCCGGGCGGTGGACGGGCGGGTCGAAGCGGATCTGCTCCGCCCCCGTCACGCGCTCGATCTGCGCATCGCCCTCCGTGCTGCGGACGCGGACGAACGCCACGTCGTAGTCCGGGTCCCGGGAGTCCGTCCACTGCGGGGCGACGTCGATGGCGGTGGGCACCCAGACCCCGTAGGGCGCCTCTCCGTCGCGGTAGCCGGGCACGAAGGCGAGATCCGTGCGGAAGCCGCCGGTGTGGACGCAGTGCGCGGCGGTGATCAGCAGATTGCCCGAGGGGCTGTGCACGACGCTCGCCGTACAGCCGTGGTCCGGATCGCCCTGCCCGGTGTAGAACAGCGGCCCCACGGCCGGCGAGGGCGCCATGGAGGCCGCCTGCAAGGGCTCCGACGCGGGCAGCGCCTCGATGCGCAGGCCGCGCGAGACCGGCTGCACGGGCTCCCGCGCCACGGTCGTGCGGACGGCGGAGCGCATCGCCTGCGCCGAGGCCTCGCCCAGCGCCGCGGGCTCCCGGTAGTGCCCGGCGGAGTCCCCCTCGGCGACCGGGGCGTCGGTCGCCGCCAGGCCGCGGGTGGCCACCAGCAGGCCGATGACGGCCAGGGCCAGCACGGCGGCGGCGAGGGCGGTCCACCCGGCGGGGCCGGGGGCTCGGACGTTCAGGCGCATTGATCAAGTGTCCACCCTCGCGCTGTGAGCAGGCTGTGGCGGACCCGGGAATAGCCGGGCCTTGCGGGTCGTTCACTATTCAACTAAATTGTAGGTGTAGAGACCCCGAGGAGGACGTCATGCCTGCAGTGACCGTCGAGAACCCGCTGACCCTGCCCCGCGTGTCCGCTCCCGCGGCGGCGCAGCAGCGACCGGTACTGCACGTCGCCACCGCTCCCAGCGGCTTCGAGGGCGAGGGCTTCCCCGTCCGCAGGGCCTTCGCGGGGATCGACTACCGGTACCTCGACCCGTTCATCATGATGGACCAGATGGGTGAGGTGGAGTACGCCCCGGGCGAGCCCAAGGGCACCCCTTGGCACCCGCACCGCGGCTTCGAGACCGTCACCTATCTGATCGACGGCACGTTCGTGCACCAGGACTCCCACGGCGGCGGTGGCGTCATCACCGACGGCGACACCCAGTGGATGACGGCGGGCTCCGGGCTGCTGCACATCGAGGCCCCGCCGGAGTCGCTCGTCATGTCGGGCGGCCTCTTCCACGGCCTCCAGCTGTGGGTGAACCTGCCCAGCAGCGACAAGATGATCGCGCCGAAGTACCAGGACATCCGGAGCGGCAGCGTCAAGCTGCTGGCCTCCGAGGACGGTGGCGCGCTCGTCCGTCTGATCGCCGGTGACATCGCGGGCCATGAGGGCCCGGGCTCGACGCACACCCCGATCACGATGATCCACATGTCGGTGAGCCCCGGCGCCTCGGTCACCCTGCCGTGGCGGAATGACTTCAACGCCCTGGCGTACGGTCTCGCGGGCCTCGGCTCGGCGGGCGCGGAGCGGCGCCCCTTCCGGATGGGCCAGGCGGTCGTCTTCGGCGACGGCGACTCGCTCACGATCCGCGCGGACGAGGCCCAGGAGTCCCGCAGCGAGAACTTCGAGGTCGTCCTGCTCGGCGGCCTGCCGATCCGGGAGCCGATGATGCACTACGGCCCGTTCGTGATGAACACCCACGCCGAACTGGCCCAGGCGTTCGAGGACTTCCAAGCGGGACGGTTGGGGACGATCCCGGCCCCGTAGGGGGCGCGGGGCTGTGTCCGATATGCGGCTCCGCCGCGTGGGCGCGAGCAACCACAGCCGGCCCGCAGCCGACGGGCCGGCTCAGGTGATGCCCTCGTAGTCCTCGGCCTCCCCGGCCGATGACTCGTGCAACTCGAACCAGATGTTCTTGCCCTCGCCCCGCGGGTCCACCCCCCACGCCCCGGCGAGGAGTTCCATCAGCACCAGGCCGCGCCCGGAGGAGGCCATCTCCCCCGGGTGCCGGCGGTGCGGCAGTTCGTCGCTGCTGTCGGCCACGTCGACGCGGACGCAGCGCGAGCCGAGCTCGCCCGATATCTCGGCGACCATCAGCGCGTCCCCGTCCGTGTGGACGAGCACGTTGGTGACCATCTCGGAGACCATCAGCACCGCCGAGTCGGTCTGGTCCTCGTCCGGCCAGTCGTACATCAGGTCCCGCACCTGCTGGCGGGCCTCGGCGATGCGCTCCGGCTCGGCCTGGGCGATGCTCAGGACCGTGCGCCGGGTGGGCCGCGGCAGGGCGGCGACGCCTGGGCCGGCCGGGACGCCCGGCTCGCGGCACAGGAGCAGCAGGGCGATGTCGTCCTCGCGCCGGTCGACCAGCGGCCCGGTGGTGTGGTGGGAGGACGGGCCGTGCACGGCCTGCACGAGGGAGTCCGCGAGCCGCTCCAGGCTGTCGCCCAGGCCGCCCTCGCCGTCCTGGCCCAGGTCGTGGCCCTCGACGACCTCGCGCAGCCGGTTCCAGCCGCTCTCCAGGTCGTGGCCGCCGGTCTCGATCAGCCCGTCGGTGCAGACCAGCATGGTCTCGCCGGGTTCCAGGACGAGCCGGGTGGTGGGGTAGTCGGTGTCGGGGTCGATGCCGAGCGGCAGCCCGCCCGCGGTGGAACGGACGAGCATGGTGCCGTCGTTGAGCCGGACGGCCGGGTCGGGGTGGCCGGCGCGGGCGATGACGAGCAGCCCGGTGAGCGGGTCGACCTCGATGTAGAGGCAGGTGGCGAAGCGCGGGTCGGTCTCCTCGCCGCCGGCGCCATTGACGCCGGCGAGGAAGCGCGAGGCGCGGGAGAGGACCGCGTCGGGGTGGTGGCCCTCGGAGGCGTAGGCGCGCAGGGCGATGCGCAGCTGTCCCATGAGCCCGGCGGCCCGCACGTCGTGGCCCTGGACGTCGCCGATGACCAGGGCGATCTTTCCCGAGGGCAGCGGGATCATGTCGTACCAGTCGCCGCCGATCTGCAGGCCGCCGCCGGTGGGCACGTAGCGGGCGGCCACCGTCATGTTGGGGATGTCCGGCTGGACGGTCGGCATCATCGTGCGCTGCAGGCCGTCGCTCAGCTCGCGCTCGGACTCGTGGACGCTGGCCCGGCTCAGCGCCTGGGCGAGCATCCGGGCCACGGTGGTCAGCACGGACCGCTCGTCGGGGGTGAAGGCCACCGGCATGCTGAAGCCGGCCATCCAGGCGCCGATCACGCGTCCCGCGTTGATGAGCGGGAGGAAGGCCCAGGAGCTGCGGCCGAAGTGCTCGACCATCGGGTAGATGAGCGGGAAGCGGCGCCCGTACTCGCCGGGGGTGGGGATGTAGACCGCGCGCCCGGTGCGGATGACCTCGGCGGCCGGGTACTGCGAGTTCACCGGCAGGTCCAGGAAGGCGTCCATGTCGCCGGGGGCGTAGCCGTGCTGGCCGATGAGCCGGACCCGGTTGGCCTCGCCGGCGAAGACCGCCAGGGCGGAGGGCTCGAAGCCCGGCATGGAGAGGCCGGCCGCCACCCGCAGCACCTCGGAGGTCGAGCGTGCCTCGGAGAGCGCCCGGCCCGCGTCCAGCAGGAAGGCCTCGCGGTTGCGTCTCCAGTCGCCCGTGACGGGGGTGCGGGCCGCGGTGGTGCCCGGCTGCGGCGCGGGGACCTCTTCCAGGGTGCCGACGAGGACGGTGCCGGGGCCGGTGACGACGGGCTTGGTGCGGGTGCGGACGGTGCGCAGCACCCGGCCCTCCTCGTCGACCACCCGCATCCGGGCCTCGGCGAGGGTGCCCTCGGCGGCGGCCAGGGCGGTGATGCTCTGGATCTCCACCCAGTCGACGGCGTGGAAGCGGGCCCGGGCGGCCCGCTCGGGCAGCTCCACCCGCTCCGCGGGCAGGCCCAGGAGCCGTGCGGCCTCGGCGTCGAAGGTGACGATGCCCGAGGCGTTGTCCCAGGACCACAGTCCGGTGGAGACGGCGGCCAGTACGTCCTCGGTGCGCATTGCCCTACTTTATGCAGGTGTGGGCAGTGGGGACCACCGATGACAGGTGGGGCAGTACCCTTGCACAGGTGCTGTATGCACACCAGTCAGGTGCCGCATCCGCACCGGCGGCGCACCACCGGGCGCGTGGCATTCCGCTCGATCAACGACTCCGACCACGACTTGGATGAATGATGCATCGGTACCGGTCCCACACCTGCGGCGAGCTCCGTGCGGCTGACGTCGACACCGACGTGCGACTGAGCGGCTGGCTGCACAATCGTCGCGACCTGGGCGGCATCCTCTTCATCGATCTCCGCGACCACCACGGCATCACCCAGCTGGTGGCCCGTCCCGGCACCCCGGCCAACGAGGCGCTGAGCCACCTCACCAAGGAGACCGTCGTCCGCGTGGACGGCAAGGTCATGAGCCGCGGCACGGAGAACGTCAACCCCGACCTGCCCACCGGCGAGGTCGAGATCGAGGTCACCGACGTCGAGGTCCTCGGCGCCGCCGAGCAGATCCCGTTCACCATCAACGCCGACGACGGTGTGAACGAGGAGCGCCGCCTGGAGTACCGCTTCCTCGACCTGCGCCGCGAGCGCATGCACCGCAACATCATGCTGCGCTCGGCCGTCATCTCCGCGATGCGCCAGAAGATGACCGCGCTCGGCTTCAACGAGCTGGCCACCCCGATCCTGTCCGCCACCTCTCCCGAGGGCGCGCGCGACTTCCTGGTGCCCTCCCGCCTGCACGCCGGCAAGTTCTACGCGCTGCCGCAGGCGCCGCAGCAGTTCAAGCAGCTGCTGATGATCGCGGGCTTCGACCGCTACTTCCAGATCGCGCCGTGCTTCCGCGACGAGGACGCCCGTGCCGACCGCTCGCCGGGCGAGTTCTACCAGCTCGACGTGGAGATGTCCTTCGTCGAGCAGGAGGACGTCTTCCAGGTGATCGAGAAGGTCATGACCGACCTCTTCGAGGAGTTCGGCAACGGCCGTCACGTCACCTCCCCCTTCCCGCGCATCCCGTTCCGCGAGGCGATGCTCAAGTACGGCTCGGACAAGCCGGACCTGCGCGCCAAGCTGGAGCTCGTCGACGTCTCCGCGGTCTTCGCCGACAGCGGCTTCAAGGCCTTCGCCGGCAAGCACGTGCGTGCGCTGGCCGTGCCGGACACCGCCGGCCAGTCCCGCAAGTTCTTCGACGGCCTGGGCGAGTACGCGGTCCAGCAGGGCGCGCAGGGCCTGGCCTGGGTCCGGGTCGGCGGGACCGCCGAGAACACAGAGCTCTCCGGCCCGATCGCCAAGTTCCTCACCGAGGAGGACGTCAAGGCCCTCACCGAGGCGCTCGGCCTGGCCCCCGGCCACGCGGTCTTCTTCGGCGCGGGCGAGTTCGACGAGGTCTCCAAGATCATGGGCGCGGTCCGCGTCGAGGCCGCCAAGCGCGCCGGCCACTTCGAGGAGAACGTCTTCCGGTTCTGCTGGATCGTCGACTTCCCGATGTTCGAGAAGAACGAGGACACCGGGCAGATCGAGTTCTCCCACAACCCGTTCTCCATGCCCCAGGGCGGCCTTGAGGCCCTGGAGACCATGGACCCGCTGGACATCCTGGCCTGGCAGTACGACATCGTCTGCAACGGCACCGAGCTGTCCTCCGGCGCCATCCGGAACCACGAGCCCGACGTCATGTACAAGGCGTTCGAGATCGCCGGTTACTCGAAGGACGACGTCGAGCGCGAGTTCGGCGGCATGCTCCGCGCGTTCAAGTTCGGCGCCCCGCCGCACGGCGGCATCGCCCCGGGCGTCGACCGCATCGTGATGCTGCTGGCGGACGAGCCCAACATCCGCGAGACGATCGCCTTCCCGCTCAACGGCAACGCGCAGGACCTGCTGATGGGCGCCCCGAGCGAGGTCGAGGACGCCCGCCTGAAGGAGCTCCACCTGAGCATCTACAAGGGCGCGGCCAAGCCGACCCCGTACAAGCCGACCAAGTAAGGGCGGCAGTACAGCGCGAGGGCGGGCCGGTGAGCTTCTCACCGGCCCGCCCTCGTTCTCATGCCCTCGTTCTCATGTCAGTGCGCTCAGAGCGGTCACCATCGGCAGTCGCGGACAGCACCCCGCGGCCTGGTGCACCGCGCGCTGCAGCCGCCCCGGGGTCAGCCGCTGCCCCCACAGCACGGACTGGACCCCGTACTCCTGCACCGCCATCAGCTCGGTCTCCCCGAGCTCGTCGGCGATGACCACCAGCGGTGCCCGGCGGGCCCGAGCGAGCCGCCGCAGCGCGCCGTCGTCGTGCCGGCCCAGGAGCAGCACGTCGACGGCCGCCCCCTCGCGGACCACGCTCACCCCCGGCAGCGCGCGCAGCTGTCTGGCGACGCGCGCCCGGGCGACCTCGTCGGCGGTGTGGACGCTTACGGTGATGCGGTCGGTCATGCGCTTCTCGAACACTGCTGCTGCACTTCCTCGTCTGCCCCCGTGTATCGACGGGAACCAGAGTTCCGGAGCGCGCTGAACGAACGATTGTCGAACGATCAACGGGCCCGGAAACCGTGCGGTTTCCGGGCCCGTGATGCAGCTGCCGAAGGCTTGTTACGCGGCTTCCTCGCCGCCGCCGAAGCGCTCGCGGTACGCCGCCAGGTCGTCCTCGGTGATCTTCGCGAAGAGCACCGGCGGCACCGTGAACGCCGTGCCCGCCGGGACGAAGGACAGGGACATGGCCTCGTCCGCCGTCACCCAGGTGCGGGTGTCGTTCTCCAGCGCGAACGCCGAGCGCATCGCGGCCGCCGAGGCCGGGATGAACGGCTCGGAGACCACCGAGTAGAGGTGGATCAGGTTCATCGCCGTGCGCAGCGTCAGCGCGGCCCCGTCGGGGTCGGTCTTGATCTCCAGCCAGGGGGCCTTGGTCTCCAGGTAGGCGTTGCCCGCGCTCCACAGGGCGCGCAGCGCCTGGGCGGCCTTGCGGAACTGCAGGGCCTCCATGTGCTCCTCGTACTCACCGAGCAGCTGCGCGATCTCGCGGCCGAGGGCGGCCTCCGCCTCGCCGGCCTCGCTGCCCGCGGGGACCTCGTCGCCGAAGCGCTTGCGGGAGAAGGACAGGACGCGGTTGACGAAGTTGCCCAGGGTGTCGGCGAGGTCCTTGTTGACCGAGGTCGTGAAGTGCTCCCAGGTGAAGGACGTGTCGTCCGACTCCGGGGCGTTGGCGATGAGGAAGTAGCGCCAGTAGTCGGCGGGCAGGATCTCCAGGGCGGCGTCGGTGAAGATGCCGCGCTTCTGCGAGGTGGAGAACTTGCCGCCGTAGTACGTCAGCCAGTTGAAGGCCTTGACGTAGTCGACCTTCTTCCAGGGCTCACGGGTGCCGATCTCGGTCGCCGGGAACATCACCGTGTGGAACGGGACGTTGTCCTTGGCCATGAACTGCGTGTAGCGGACGTCCTCGGCCTGGTACCACCACGACTTCCAGTCGCGGCTCTCCGGAGCCTGGTCCGCCCACTCCTTCGTCGCGCCCAGGTACTCCACCGGCGCGTCGAACCACACGTAGAAGACCTTGCCCTCGGCCGCCAGCTCGGGCCAGGTGTCCTCCGGGACGGGCACGCCCCAGTCCAGGTCACGGGTGATCGCGCGGTCGTTCAGGCCCTCGGTCAGCCACTTGCGGGCGATGGAGGAGGCGAGCACCGGCCAGTCCTTGCCGTGCTCGTCGATCCACGCCTCGACCTCGCCCTGCAGCTTCGACTGCAGCAGGAAGAGGTGCTTGGTCTCGCGGACCTCCAGGTCGCTGCTGCCGCTGATGGCGGAGCGGGCGTCGATCAGGTCCGTCGGGTCGAGCACGCGGGTGCAGTTCTCGCACTGGTCGCCGCGGGCCTTGTCGTAGCCGCAGTGCGGGCAGGTGCCGACGATGTAGCGGTCGGGCAGGAAGCGGCCGTCGGCGAGCGAGTACACCTGGCGGATCGCCCGCTCCTCGATGAACCCGTTCTTCTGCAGCTGCCGCGCGAAGTGCTGCGTGATCTCCCGGTTCTCCGGGGAGGAGCTGCGGCCGAAGTAGTCGAAGGACAGCGCGAAGCCGTCGTAGATCGCCTTCTGGGCCTCGTGCTGCTGCGCGCAGAACACGTCGACCGGCAGACCGGCCTCCTTCGCCGCCAGCTCGGCCGGGGTGCCGTGCTCGTCCGTGGCGCAGATGTAGAGCGTCTCGCGGCCGGTCTGGCGCAGGAAGCGGGCGTAGACGTCCGCAGGGAGCATGGACCCCACCATGTTGCCCAGGTGCTTGATCCCGTTGATGTACGGAAGGGCGCTGGTGATGAGGTGTCGAGCCATTGCGGCTGCTCCCTGGTCGCGGTGTTGATGTGAGACCTTTAGCGTATCCGAGCACCAGGAGGCGGCCGCGCCGCATTTACCGCCCGGCCCCTCACCCCGGCCGCTCCATCCAGGCCCGCCAGGGCCGGGTGATCGTCTCCCGGTAGGTGTGGTGCGAGGGATGGCGTCCCGCGTGCCGGAACGTCCAGGTCTGGGCCTCGGCGAGGTCCTCCTCCGGCTGCGAGCCCTCTCCGCACACGGCGCACTGCATGGCGTAGGTGATCGGCTCGGCGTCGGGCTCCCGGTCGGGCTGCAGCGTCCACCGGGCGAACCGGTAGACCGTTTTCGGCCTCGTGCGCTGTTCTTCGGTCACGTCGTAACCATGCCCACTCGGGCTCCGTCCCACAGAGACATTTGCGAAACATCCCCTCTGGTACACCCGCATCCTGGAGAGAAGGGGGCATAGCGGACGAGAGGAACGAAGGTCATGCGGGTGCTGGTCGCCGAGGACGAAGAGGTGCTGGCCGAGCTCGTGGCCACCGGGCTGCGCCGGGCGGGCTTCGCCGTGGACACCGTCTACAGCGGGGACGCCGCGCTCGCCTACCTCGGGCTGCACGACTACGACGTCGTCGTGCTCGACCGCGACCTGCCCCGGGTGCACGGCGACGACGTCACCCGCCGCCTGGTCGCCTCCGGCTCCCGCACCCGCATCCTGATGCTCACCGCGTCCGGCTCCATGGAGGACCGGGTCGCGGGCCTGGACCTCGGCGCGGACGACTACCTCCCCAAGCCCTTCGAGTTCCCCGAACTGATCTCCCGCGTCCGGGCGCTGCGCCGCCGCAGCGCCCGTCCCGCGCCGCCGCTGCTGGAGCGGCACGGCCTGCGGCTGGACACCGTGCGGCGCACGGCGGACCGCGAGGGGCGGGAGCTCGACCTCTCGCCCAAGGAGTTCGCGCTGCTGCAGATCCTGCTGGAGGCCGACGGCGCGGTGGTCAGCGCCGAGGAGCTGCTGGAGCGCGCCTGGGACGCGCACGCCGACCCCTTCACCGGCGCGGTCCGCGTCGCGATGAGCAAACTGCGCGGCAAGCTCGGCGAACCCCCGCTGATCCGCACCGTGCAGGGCGTCGGGTACGCCCTGTGAGGCGGCCCGTCCTCACCGCCCGGGCCCGGATCGCCTTCGCCTTCGGGGCGATCTTCCTCGTCCTGGGGACGGCGCTGCTGACGACCGTCAACGTGCTCTCGCGCGAGAGCACCCGGCAGCGGGCCACGACGATCGCGCGCACGGCCGTGCCGCTGGAGGTCCTGCAGCCGGGGGAGACCGTCACCATGTCGACGGTCTACCGGGTTTCCGGGGACGTCAGCGCCGCCGCCTCGCAGGAGATGGTCGCCTGGTCGGCGGCGGCCCTGCTGATCACCGCGCTGCTGGCCGTCGGCGTGGGCTGGTGGACGGCGGGGCGCGTACTGCGGCCCGTGCAGGGGGCGTTCGAGAGCCAGCGGCGCTTCATCTCCAACGCCTCGCACGAACTGCGCACCCCGCTCGCCGTGCAGCGCACCGCGATCCAGGTCGGACTCGACGGCGACCCCTCCCCGGAGGAACTGGCCCGCACCAAGGCCACGTTGCTGGAGACCAACCGGCACTCCGAGCGGCTGATCGACGGGTTGCTCGTGCTCGCCCGCAGCGAGCGCGGCCTGGACAGCTGCGAACGCCTCGACCTGGCCGCCGTGGTGGCCGACGAGGTCGCCGCGGTGTCCGGACAGGCGACGCAGAACGGCGTACGGCTCCGGCTGACCGCCGCGACCGCCCCCATGCAGGGCAACCGCGTCCTCCTCGCCCAGCTCTCCGGCAACCTGCTGCGCAACGCGGTCGGTTACAACCACCCCGGCGGCAGCGTCGAGGTGGACGTCCGGCCGGGGCGGCTGACCGTCGTCAACACCGGCCCGCCGGTGCCGGGTCCGGAGGTCGACGGGCTCTTCGAACCGTTCCGCCGGGGCGCCGGCCGGGAACGGCTCGGCGGGGGCGTGGGGCTCGGCCTGTCGATCGTGCGGTCCATCGCCCGGGCCCACGGCGGCACGGCGAAGGCCGCCCCTCGGCCGCAGGGCGGCCTCAGGGTGACGGTGGATTTTCCGGTCCGCGACCGCGCCCCGGGGGGCCGGCGCGCCCGTAGCGACAGCGCCCCGTAAGGGGCGCGGGGAACTGCGCGACCAGCCCCCACCGGCCCGCAGCCGAAGCACCACCCCAGGGGTCCGGGGCGAAGCTCCGGGGACTTCGGCTGCAGGCGCGTCGTGGCCGCTCGCGCGGTTCCCCGCGCCCCTACGGGGCTCAGCGCACGATGCCCGCAGCCCGCGCCTCGACGAGCCAGTCGGGAAACTCGACCATGAGCTCCTCGTACAGCTCGTCGTGCGTCAGCACCATCGGCTCACGCCCCGCGTGGAAGAACCCCGCGTTGTCGACGACACGTCGCTCCGGAACCGGCAGGTCGTCCAGCCGCCGCAGGAAGTCGAAGCCCTTGCCCTCCGGGTCGCCGAAGCCGACGAACTGCCAGAAGATCGGCAGGTGCGCGGCCTCGCACAGCGCCTTCTCGGCGGCCGGCTTGCTGTACGGGGCGCCGTCGGTCTGGAAGATGACGAAGGCGGGATCGGTGGCGCCGGACGCCTGGTAGTGGTCGATCACGGCCTTCATGGCCCAGTGGTAGTTGGTGCGGCCCATGTGGCCGTAGGACGCGTGGAGTTCGTTGATCCGGCCCTCGTGGTTCCCGAGGTCGATCTCGGCCGTGCCGTCGACGTCGGTGGAGAAGAAGACGACGGGCACGACGCCGTCGTCGTCGAGGTTGGCCGCGAGTGCGAGCGCCTGCTCGGCGAGGTGCTGGACGCTGCCGTCCTTGTAGTACGGGCGCATCGAACCGGAGCGGTCGAGGACGAGGTAGACGGCCGCCCGCTGTCCCGCGAGGCCCTGCTTGCGCAGCGAGACCCCGGCCGACTTGTAGAGGCTGACCAGCGCGGGGGCCTGCTGCTGCACCTTCTCCAGGCTGACGGCCGCCCCGCCCATGGCCGGTGCGGGCTCCGGGTCCGGGCCGGGGGCCGGCTCGGGGACCGGGTTCGGCGGGGGCGTGGGGACGGGCTCCGGCTCCGGTACGGGCTGGGGCTCCGGCATCGGGGTCGGCGCGGGCTCGGGCTCGGGGACCGGCTCGGGGCGCGGCGGGCCGGGGGTGGGGATGGGGCCGAGCGGTCCGGGGTCGGGGATCCGCGGCTCGGCGGCGCGGTCGGCGGTGGTCTGTGCCGGGACGGTCACGGAACCGGCCGCCGCGCCGTCGGGCCCCGCGCTCTGCTGGGGCACACCCGGTTCGTCACGGTTCGCCGGTTTGCCCAGGCCGAATGCGTTCCGCAGCAGACTCCGAATGCCCATGGGGAGATGTCCTCTTGGTGTGAAGTGTCTGGTGTGATGGGAAAAGTTCCCCGGTGGTGCGACGCAGTAAGGCTAGCTGTCAACACCCGTCCCGTAGGGCCACACCTGCCCCGCGCGCGTCGCTGTCACACAGACGGCAACAAGCACCTCACGTGTCATCAGGAATCCAATTGCCGTGGAAACCCAGCGGCACTCGCACCGGAAGGTGCACCCGGGCCACCGGACCCGCCGCGACGTCCTGGGCCGCCAGCACCACCAGATCCGTGGCCGCGCGGGCCGGGTCGTAGGCGAAGGACAGCACCCAGCCGTCGTCCTCGGCCGCGTCCGCGGCGGCGGGGACGAACACGCCCTCGCCGATGTCGCCGCCCGGCGGCATCCGGAACTCCTCGCTCGTTCCGCGCAGGAAGTCATATTTGACGAGTCCTGCGCCAAAGCCGCCCCGGTAGCCGTCCGTTCCCCGGCAGTCCTCCCGCTCGTGCACCGCGTAGGCGTAGCGGTACGGACCGGTCAGCCGCCGCGGGTCGGCCCGCGGGAACTCCACCGCCCGGTCGTCCAGCTGCCGCCGTCGCACGGTCCCGGCCGCCAGGTCGGCCGTCCAGCTCTCCAACTGCCCGTGGTGCTTGTCCGGAGCGCGCCGGCCGCCGTCGAAGAGCCGCTCGTAGCGCACGAGATGGACGGTCACGCACTGCCCGCCGTCGTGCTCGTAGGCGTTCACCGGGTGCAGCACGAAGCACGGCTCGATCTCCAGCCAGCGGACGTCCACTGCCCGGCCCTCCCGCGGCAGCACCCCGAGCCGCGCCGGACGTCCCGGCTCCCAGGCGTACGGGAAGCCGCTGCGGCTGCGCTCCGGGGCGAGGACCACGGGGAGGTCGTAGAGCAGCACGTGGTGCTCGGTGAGCGAGAAGTCGTGCATCATCGGCCGCCCCGCGACGGGAACGTCGACGCGGCGCCGCACACAGCCGTCCGTCCCCACGACCAGGTACTGCACGTACGGCCAGGCCCAGCAGTACGCGACCGCGTGCAGTTCCCCGGTCCGCGGGTCGACGACCGCGTGCGCCGCGAACCCGCCGGGCAGGGTGCCGTGGAAGTCGAACGGGCCGACCGTGAAGAGCTCGGAGTCGATCTCGTAGGGCAGCGCACCGCCCTCGACGAGCGCCAGGCAGTGGCCCGCGAAGAACTGTACGTGGCTGTTGGGCGCGAAGTCCGTCCCCAGGTGGCGCGGCCCGTGCAGCAGCTTCTCGCCGAGCCGCCCGGCGACCGCGTCGGAGCGGATCCAGCGGTTGCGGTACCACTCGGCCCGGCCGTTGCGCAGCCGCACTCCGTGGATCATGCCCTCGCCGCCGAACCAGTGGTGCGCGGCGGGCTCGTCGACGTGCAGCGCATTGGGCCCGTTGCGCAGGTAGCGCCCGCGCAGCGACTCGGGGAGGCGGCCGGTGACCGGCAGGTCGAAGGCGGTGACCTCGTCGTGCACGGGGGCGAAGAGGCCGCCGGGGCAGGGATTGGCCGCTCGGTCCGCACCGGTCATGACCCACCGCCTCCCCCGGCCCGCCCCCGCGGTGCCCTCCCGACCACCATCCAGCGGAAGGGGACGTTCTGCCAGCGGCGGTTGCGCTCTCTGGGCTTTTCCGGCAGCGTCCCGCGGTCTTTCGGGGCGGGGAACACCCGGGGAAGCCCAGGACACGGGCAGGACAAGAGCAGGGCAATAAATGCGGGCCGGGCAACCCTCCCGTCCCGTTCCCGACTCTTTATCGGTGACTATGGCCGGACGAACACGAGTACCCACATCGGGGGCAGGGAGTTGAGTCGCACATGGGCCTGACCAGCAGGTCGCTCTTCTACACGGTGACGTTCGGCGCCGTGTTGTGCGTAGCCCTCATGGTGTGGGTGTGGCCGAGGCTGGCCGGGCGCGGAGTGCTGCCCGTCCTGGGACGGCTGGGCTCCATCCTGACCACCCAGTTGGCGATCATGGCGGCCCTGCTGCTCGCGGTGAACTCCTGGGGCCAGTTCTACGGCACCTGGGGCCAGCTCCTCGGCCGCGTCGACAAGGCGCCGGTGAACGTCAACGAGATGACCCAGGGCGCCCCGTACGCGACGGTCGGCGCCTCGAAGGACGGGCTCGTACAGCCGGCCGGCCCGCAGGGCATCGACAAGGTGGGCGGAATTCCGCGCGGCCCGGCCGAGAAGGAGGGAAAGGTCCAGTCGGTCCGGATCATCGGACAGAAGTCGCGCGCGATCAATCCCGCTTTCGTCTATCTGCCGCCGCAGTACTTCCAGAAGCAGTACGAGCGCCACCGCTTCCCCGTCATGGTGGTCATCAGCGGATATCCCGGCGGGATCATGAATCTCGCCCAGCACCTCCAGGTGCCGCAGACCGCCGGCACGCTGCTCGCGCAGAACAAGATGCAGCCGACGATCATCGTCATGGTCCGCCCGACCATCGCCCCGCCGCGCGACACCGAGTGCGTCGACGTGCCGGACGGCCCGCAGGCGGAGACCTTCTTCACCAAGGACCTGCCCGACGCGCTGAAGAGCACCTACCGCGTGGGCAACGACCCCAGCGCCTGGGGCGTCCTCGGCTACTCCTCGGGCGGCACCTGCGCCCTGGAGCTCGCGATGCGCCAGCCGGACGTCTACCCCGCGGCCGCCGCGCTCTCCGGCGACTACAAGGTCGGCAGCGACCCCACGACCGGCAAGCTCTTCGGCAGCGGCCCCGACGCCAAGCAGCGCCAGCGCGAACACGACCTGATCTGGCGCCTGGAGAACATGCCGGTGCCGCGGGTGTCGGTGCTCGTCACCAGCAGCAGGAAGGGCGAGAAGAACTTCGGGGAGACCGAGAAGTTCCTGAAGGCGGTCAAGCAGCCGATGACGGCCTCGTCGATCATCCTTCCCGAGGGCAGTCACAACTTCCAGACCTGGCGCCGGGAGATCGGCCCGGCCCTGGAGTGGATGAGCCAGCAGCTCACCTTCCCCCAGGACACCGCCGACAAGCCCAAGCAGTGATCACCGCGGCGGCCCGCCCGTCAGCTGCTCGCCCAGCCACCCGAAGGCCGCCGGGTACAGCGTGATCCACGTCCCGTAGTTGTGGCCGCCGGCCGGCAGCAGCATCGTCCTCAGCCGCACCGGCGACCCGGCCGCCGCCCGCTGGAAGTCCTCGATGTAGCTCGGCGGGCTCTCCCGGTCCTGCCGCGACGTGGCGAGGAACAGCCCCACGTCGGCCCTGGTGTGCGCCACCAGCCAGGTGGGGCTGTTGCGCTCCCGCAGCGCCGGGTCGGTCACCGCCCCCCGGTCCCCGTTGAGCGGATCCGGATCCAGCCCGGCGCCGGCCCCGAAGACCTTCGGGTACTGCAGCGGCAGCTTCGCCGCGCACAGGCCCCCCGTCGAAATCCCCAGCAGGCCCCACGACTTCGGCTCGGGTGCCGTCCGGAAGTGGCTGCGCAGCAGCTCGGGCACGTCGGCGGCGAGCCACGTGGCCACCTTGCGCCCGTCCACGTCGGAGCAGTCGGTGTCCACGCCCCCGGGGTTGATGATCGGCGCGGCCAGGATGAACGGCCGCGTCTCCCCGTTCTGCAGCAGCCGCTCGTAGGCGCCCGGCATCCTGCCCTGCTCCATCCACGACTGCGGCGAACCCGGCACCCCGTGCAGCAGCACGACGACCGGGAACGCCGTGCGGCGGTACCGCGGGTCGTCGTACTGCGGCGGGGTCCACACCATGACCTGGCCGGAGAGCCCGGACCGGGAGCCGTGGAAGTAGGCCTCCCGCATCCCGTTGTCCCCGCGGATGAACCGGGCCCGCTGCGCGGGCGGGCCCGGCATGGAGACCGGGCCCTTGTCCCCGGAGCGGCCCAGCAGGTCGTCCCAGGAGGCGTAGAGGCCGTAACTGGTGTTGATCCACACGGCGACCACACAGATCGCGGTCGCCTGGCACAGCCCGATCAGCACCACCCGCCCCAGCCAGCGCACCGGCCCGGGGCCGGGGATCCTCGCCCAGAGCAGCAGCGTGGCCAGCACCGTCAGCACGGTCACCGCGAGGAGCAGCGCGAGGAACGCGGTTCCGGTCAGACTCATCCCGCAGACGCTCCCTCGGCTCGGCGGCGGTCGGTTGCGGTGACTGCGCCCGACCATAATCGAGGGACTGTCCGGTCGCCCGGGGTATCGGCCAGCCGTACCCGGATGGGGCCGACGGCCCCCGTCAGCCCGCGGAGCCGCCGTCCGTGGAGTCCAGGATCTCCATGGCGACCTGGAGCAGCGCGGCCCGCCTCGCCTCCGGGTCGCCCGGCATCTCGTCCAGCGTGAAGGTGCCGAAGTGCACGGTCAGCAGGGCGCTGGAGAACCGCACCAGGGTCTCCAGGGGCGCGTCCTCGCCGTCCTCCGCGGCGTGCACCAGCTGGGAGACGGCGCCGACCCGCTCCCGCAGCCGCGTGCCGATGTCGAGGTCGCGCAGCGTCGCCTGGTTCTCCTGCAGGATCCGGTACAGCGGTGCGGCGTCGCGCACCGCGACGCTGTAACGGCTCAGCAGCTCGCGCTTGTTCTCCAGCGTGGGCGGCTGCTCCCGGCCCCAGGCGATGAGTTCGTCGACGGGCTCGCCCAGCCGGTCGGAGAGTGCGGTGAGGATGTCCTCCTTGGTCTTGAAGTGGTAGTAGAGCGCGGCCTTGGTGACCCCGAGCTCCTCGGCGATCTCCCGGAGCGAGGTCTTCTCGTAGCCGCGCGTCACAAAGAGGCCGAGGGCGGTCTGCTGAATGCGCTCGCGGGTGTCGCTCCTGCGCGCCCGGGGGGTTGTGCCCATGGCCTTCTCTCCTGCTCTCCGTCGCGTTCGTCCCGCCGTCCGCTCCCCCCGGCCGGTGAGCCTACTTGACGACCGGTTAGCACCGGGACCGGTTACGTTATGAACAAAACTGGCCGGTCGGCAAGGAGGTTCAGCGGTCCGTGCGAGGAGCCCCGCACCCACGCGGGTGCGGAGGACGATGATGGCGCAGGAAGCGGCCACTGCGGGGCGGGCTCTGGCGCGATATCGCTGCGGAGAGGGCGGTCCGCGTCATCCGGACGCGCGACGCCGCCGGAATACCCGCCGTCACCCTTCCGGAGGTACCCCCGCCGACGGTCCGGCCACGCCGGACAGGACGCCCTCGTGGGCCGAGGTGAGCAGTTCGGTCGCGCCGGCCAGCAGGGCCAGCCGCTTCTCCTCCGGATCGCCGTCCAGCTGTCTGATGGCGAAGGTGCCGAAGTGCAGCGTGAGCAGGGACGTCGCGCAGCGGACCCGGGCGTTCAGCGAGGAGTTCTCCTCCTGGAGCAGGTCCGACAGGGCGGCGACCCGGTCCTTGAAGTCCTGGCCGACGCTGAGTGCGTCGAGCGTCGCCTGGTTCGCTATGAGGATGTCGAACAGCGGTGCCGCATCGTGGAAGATGACGCTGCACCGCGCCAGCAGCTCCTGTTTGACGGTCAGTTCGCGCGGTTGCCGTTTTCCCCAGGCGATGAGTTCGTCCATCTTCCTCCCGAGATCCAGGAAGAGGCTGACGAGGATGTCCTCCTTGGTCTTGAAGTGGTAGTAGAGGGCTGCCTTGGTGACACCGAGCTCGTCCGAGATCTCCCGGAGCGCGGTCTTCTCGTATCCCTGTTCGAGGAATAACTTCAGTGCGACGTCCTGGATGCGCTGCCGGGTGTTGCTACGGCGGGGTGTCGTTGTGCTCCCCATCGGCTGTTCCCTTCGCTCGGGAGGGCCGGGGACCGGCCGCTCTTGCCGCTCAGCAGGCAGGCAGCCTAGCCTACTTGACGCCCGGCAAGTCGGTTTCTAGTCTTTCGGGGGACGCTAGCCCGGCGGCAGGTAAGGAAGTTGAACTGCCGTCAGAAGGGGCCGGTGAACTGACCGGAATGCCTGGTTCCGTTTTGCTGGACACAGCACCGCACAACATCTGAGAACAACACTCCGGACCGAGGGGACGGTGCGCGTCACATGGCACGACACCTTGCTGCCGCAGCCGCACACGACATGTACGTGATGGGCCACTACGCGATGGACCCCGGCGTGGTGGCCCGGCAGGTACCGGAGGACTCCCTTGCAGGGGAGTCCTTCCAGGAGGGCGCCCTCCCCGCCGTCTTCGAGGGGCTGAGCGTCCCCATCCGCACGGCCGCCTCGCTGCTGGGCCTCTCCCCCTGGACGGTGGCCCACCTGATAGAGCGCGGCGAACTCGTCAGCGAGCGCGGCGGCCAGTACCGCTATGTCACCCTGACCAGCATTTTTTCTTATCGACGACGCACCCGATAAAAGCCGTCGAACGCTTCGGTCGACAACTCCCTTATTTCCTGGGCCCGCTGGCTCGAATGAGTGAAAGCCCGGAACTTCCCAAAAGAGCCGGAGTTAGTCAGAGCGCATTCTCAGTGGGGGCGCTACTCGATCGAAAGGCATAGACGTGCTCAAGAAGGTTCTCGCGACGGCCGCTCTGACGGCGACCGCGGTCGGTACCATGGCCGGCCCCGCCATGGCCGTCGGCAACGACACCGACGTCGCCAACGCGAACGGCGCCAAGACCGGTTACGGCAACACCTCGACGGGCGGCAAGGAAAGCCCGCAGATGAGCCTGATCCAGGGCACGCTGAACAAGCTGTGCATCGGCCTCGGCAAGGCGGAGCTCCAGTCCCTCATCGGACTTATCAACGTCGGTGTCCAGGACGTTCCGATCCTCACGTCGCAGCAGCAGCAGCAGTGCACCGACAACTCCACGATCAACGACGGGGACGACGCGCTGTCGCACCTGGTCGACGAGATCCCGATTCTCTCGGGCAACGGCTCGGCGAACGGGCACTGACCTTCCGGTCACGGAACAGTCCCCCTGTGGCGGGTGTGCGGGACCTGCCACAGGGGGATTTCCGTGCGCCCGGGTCCGGCCGGGCCGGGGAATTCCGCCGAATTGATGCTCATCGGGTCGGTGCGTGGGCCGAACGACTGATGCCGGAGAACCTCCGCCGATGCCGTGAGTTAGGCAGAGAGCCACTGGAATTCGTCGACCGGAGCGAAGGAAATATCGTGATCAAGAAGGTTGTGGCCACGGCCGCTCTGGCGGCCTCCGCGGTCGGTGGAGGAGCGGCTCCCGCACTGGCGATCGGCAACGACAGCGATGTCGCCAACGCCAACGGTGCGTACCAGTCCTACGGGAACACCTACACGGGCGGCTATATGAGCCCGCAGATGGGTCTGATCAACGGCTCGTTCAACAAGCCCTGTATCGCCATCGGCAAGCTGGGCGCGCAGTCGCTCGTCGGCCTGGTCGGCATCGGCCTCCAGGACATTCCGATCCTGTCCTCGCAGCAGCAGCAGATGTGCACCGAGAACTCCACGATCAACGACGGGGACGACGCGCTGTCGCACATTCTGGACGACATCCCGATCCTGTCCGGCAATGGTTCCGCCAACGAGGAGGACCACGAGTTCGGGCACGACTTCGGAGGCGGCCGACACCACCACCACGAAGGACGGCACGGCCACTAGCCGGCCGGCACGCTGCCGCAGTGCAGCGCGGAAGCCGCCCCCGGGGATCCCGGGGGCGGCTTTGTGCGGTCCGCGCGGGGGTCAGGCCTCGTGCGGGCTCTCGTGGTAGACGGTGAGCACCGCGCCGCCCACCTCGATGCGTCTGTGGTCGCGGACCTCGCCCTTGCGCAGGGCGTCGAGGCACTTGCGGAACATCCCCATCTCCTCACCGGTCAGCACCGCGGCCGCCAGGTCGAGCAGTTCGGCGACGCTGCGATCGGTGAGCACATCGGGCAGTTCGCCGGAGAGCAGCACCACGGATTCCCCGGAGCGGCCCCGGACGACGGCATTGGATGTCGAACCACCACTGACAACGAGCACACGTTCCCCCATCCACCAGAGGGTTCGTGCCACTCACTCGCCTCGGGCAGGTGGAGACGATATCCGTGCGGTCGCATGATCCTCGGGCGCTCCGGAATATTCACCGGATTCAGTCGTACCGGGAACCGGAACGGACACCCCAGGCGTCCAGAACGCCAAGTGCCGCGCAGATATGCCTCGTTGCCCGAATTCGCTCGTACGGCTATTCGTCCTTGGGCTCGCGTTCGAGGAGGGATTCGACGAGCGCGGTCACGTGCCGGCGGTCGTCGGCGGAGAGCCGCTGGACACTGGCGATCAGCAGGTCCACCTCGGGGTCGGGCCGGGACGCGGGGGCCTGTTCCTCCTCGGAGGTGTACAGGTGGATGCCGCAGGCCTCGGCGGCCGCACGGCGCAGGGTCTCCAGGGGGAGTTCGAGTCCGCGGGCGAGGCCTTCGAGGGTGGCCGGCTGCGGCATGCGCGCCAGGCGCTCGGCCGTGGCCAGATGGTGCACCGTCGAGCGGGGGATCCCGCCCCGCCGTGCGACCTCCCCGTAGGACCAGCTCTGCCGGTCGAGTCGCTGTCGGATCATCTGCTGCAGTGCGTTGGCCACTGACGGTCGCTTCCTGCTCTCGGCTGGCTCTGGCCCGCTCGGGTGGAACCGATTCTACGGGCGGGGGCCGGCCGCGCCATGGGGGAGGTCTGCCGAACCGCTTGCGCGGAGCCGTGCCGCGCCACTAGTGTCCAATCTCGTTGGACAGCTCGTCCGATCACATCGGACGCAGGCTGGGGGGTCCTGCCTGCGTCCGCAGTCGCAACGCCGTGCACCACCATCCCGGAGGGGGACAACCATGCTGGATGTCAACGAGCTCGAGGCCGAGTCCGCCGAACTGCTTCCCGGCCGCGAGGCCCTGGGCAAGCTGAAGTTCGACTTCTTCCGCCAGGACAACTTCACCACCCACATGGCCAACGTCGACGCGCACAACCAGTCGGACGCGGTCAACATCTGCTCGCCGGACGCGATCGCCCAGTCCGAGGCGATGCAGGGCATCTCCATCTCGCAGTAGCAACACCCCCAGCCGTACCGGCAGTTCGTTCCGCCACACCAGTTGTAGCACTTCGCACCGACAGAGAGAGGCAAGACCATGAGCATGAACCCGCAGGAGCTCGAGGCCGAGTCCGCCGAACTGCTTCCCGGCCGCGAGGCCCTGGGCAAGCTGAAGTTCAGCTTCCACCGCACCACGCACGTCACCAAGCACATCGCGAACGTCCACGCGCACAACGAGTCGCTCGCGCTCAACAACGACTCCCCGTTCGCCACGGCCCAGTCCGAGGCGGCGCAGTCGATCTCCATCCACCAGTAGTTCCACCGCACGACCCACGCAGGCGGACCGCGTCCGGGGGAGGGCGTGGTCCGCGAGGGGGACAGCGGTTTCGCCGAGGGGGAGAACACAGATGACGGTGGTCGGAGACCACGACGCCGGCCGCAGCCGCCATCGCACGGGCGACACCGCGACCTTGGGGTTCGGCACCAGATGGCCGGACGTCCTGACAGGGGACGAATCCGGGGCCCCGGTGCCGGGGCCCGGCGGCTTTCCGTACTCCCGGTTGTGGGAGGACGGGGCGGGGGAGACCGCCACCGCGCCGCTGCCCGTACCGCAGCGGCCGCCGCAGACGCAGCCGGCCGGCCCGCTGCCCGGAACACGGGCCGTCGTCCCGCGGCTCAGCGCGGGGCTGCGTCTGCACGGCGAGTACCAGGGGTCGGGTTTCACCGAGCCCAAGTACATCGCCCGCCGCGGCGACGGCCAGGTCGTGCAGCTGACCAGGCTGCTGCACCTGACCGCGTCCGCCGTCGACGGCGAGCGGGACACCCACGCCATCGCCCGCCTGGTCAGCGCGGAGTTCGGGCGGGAGGTCAGCGCCGAGAACATCGCCTACCTGGTGGAGAACAAGCTCGACCCGATGGGCATCACCGTGCCCGAGGGGCAGGAGGACGACCGGGCCGGCGGCCCGCGCTCGGACCTGCTGCTCAGTCTCAAGGGCCACACGGTCCTCTTCACCGAACGCCGGGTCGCCGGGATCTCCCGCGCACTGGCCTGGCTGCACCGGCCGCCCGTGGTGGTGCTGGTGCTGCTCGCCGCCGTCGCCATGGACACCTGGCTGTTCGGCTTCTACGGCGCCATGACGCCCGTGCTGCACGTCCTGGACCAACCGCTGCTGCTGCTCGCGGTGTTCGGGCTGATCGTGGCGTCGCTCGTGTTCCACGAGTTCGGCCACGCGTCGGCGTGCAGATACGGAGGCGCGGACCCCGGCTGCATCGGCTGCGGGCTCTTCCTGATCTGGCCGTCGATGTACACCGACGTCACCGACGTCTACCGGATCGGCCGCGGCGGGCGGATCCGCACCGACCTGGGTGGTGTCTACTTCAACGTCGTCTTCATGCTGGGCCTGACCGGCCTGTACTTCCTCACCGGACAGCCCTTCCTGCTGAGCGCCGTCTACCTCGGCCACTTCGAGGTGCTGGAACAACTGATGCCCGCCGTCCGGCTGGACGGCTACTTCATCCTCGGCGACCTCGCCGGAGTGCCCGACCTCTACGGCAAGATCAAACCGATCCTGCTGAGCATGGTGCCGGGCCGCCCGGTCGAGCCCGCCGTGGCCGACCTCAAGCGCAGCACCCGCGTGATCGTGACCGCCTGGGTCGTCACGATGGTGCCGCTGCTGCTCGGCGACCTCTGCTACGCGCTGTGGAACCTGCCCCGCCTCATCGACACCGGTATCCGCTCGCTCACCCAGCAACTCACCGGAACCTTCGAGGCGTTCGCCGACGGGCAGGTGGCCAGCGGACTGGCCGGCGTGCTCGGCAGCCTCATGCTGATCTGCCCGCTCGCCGGGATGACGTACCTGTCCGTCCGGCTCACCGGACGGCTGGCGCGCAACGCCCTGCGCGCCACCGCCGACCGGCTGTGGCTGCGGTTCGTCCTCGCGGCGGCCGTCGCCGGGGTGGCCACGACGCTGGGCTTCGCGTGGTTCAGCGGCGTCACGCCCAAGCCGCTGCCGCCCGCGCCGCCCATCGCACCGGTCCTCCAGCCCCACGTGCCCACCGCCCCGCCGGCGGCGGACCGGCCCACCCTGCCCGGCCGCACCCCCGCCGAGGGGCACACCGGCCCCGGCGCGTCCGGCGGCCAGGGCGGTACGGGACCGGTGGTCGTGCCGCTGCCGTGGCGCACGCCGCAGCCGAGTAACCCGGCCGTCGTACTGCCGCCCCCGAGCCCGGGGACGACGCCCGCGCCGCCCGCGCCGCCCGGTCCGAAGCCGGCCCCGACCGGCGTGGCGCCGCGGCCGCCCGCCCCCTCGCCCGCCGCCCCGTCGAAGCCGGCGCCCGCGGTCGGACCGAGCGTGGCCCCGTCGGCCGTGCCGCCGCACCCCAGCACTCCCGCCTCCGCCCCGGCCGGCGCGGCTCCGTCGCCCGGGGGCCCGAAGCCCCCGGCGAGCCCGCCGGCGGTGTCGCCGCCCGCGTCGCCCCGGCCCGCTCACTGAGCACCCGTCACCCAGCTCACCGCAACAGGTCACCGCAACAGGTCATCGAAAAGGAACACGCCCATGTCCCATTCCACACCGCTGTCCCGTTCCGTCCTCCGCCTCGGCCTGCTGGCGGCAGGCGTCGCGGCCGCCGCCACCGCCGTGCCCGCCCAGGCGGCCGAGATCACCATGGACAACGTCCGCACCACGGCGAACCACCATCACCACGTGCAGTTCCGCGACAGCTTCGCGGTCCACCAGCTCGGCAGGGTCGGCGCCGCGGCCGTCCGCAACCAGGCCACCGCGACCGGCGCCGGCTGCACCGCCGACGACGCCTGCCGCTCGGTGGCGCTGTCCTTCCAGATCGTCACCCTCGCGGGACAGCACGTCCACCTCAACGCCGTCAACGACGGCACGGCGGTCAACGACCACTGCACCGGCTGCCAGACCCTGGCGGGCGCCTACCAGTTCGTCGTCTCCACCCCCTCGCCGCTCCACCTGAGCGCCGCCACCCGCGGCCGCCTGGCCGACGTCCACCGCAGGCTCGACGCCCTGGGCCGCTCGCAGCTGCCGGCCACCGACCTGAAGCACCAGACCGATGCTCTGGCCGCCGAGGTCACCTCGATCCTCAAGGACGCCGTCGCAGCGGCGAACCACCCGGCCGAGCGGGCCGTCACCGTGCACCGCCACCTCGAGGGCTGGCCCGGCCACTGAGCGGTTGCGGGCCCGGCCGGGGACCGTGCGCCATAATCCCGGCCATGGAAGCGGACCGCCGAGTGCAGCTCCCTCCCGAGCTGCACCGGCGGTTGCTCGCCGATGCGGTCGCCGTGGGGGCGTCCTTCCCGCTGGTGCTCACCGGCGGCTACGCGCTGCGGGCGCACGGCCTGGTGGAGCGGCCGGTCCGCGGCCCGGCTCTGGCCACGGGGTCCCCGGCGCCGATGCGGGAGATCGCCGCCGTGCTGCGGGGCGGGCTGCTGGAACGCGGCTGGCGGGTGCGGGACCTGGAGGCCGAACCGCTGTCGGCGCGGTTCACGGCGGGCGACCCGGTGACGGACGCGGAGTGCCAGGTGCACGTCCTCAAGGAGACGATGTGGCGCCCGCCGGTCCCCACCGCCTGGGGCCTGGCCCTCGCCGTCGAGGACGTCATCGGCACCAAGGTCCGCGCCCTCGCCGAGCGGGGCTTCGCGCGGGACCTCGTCGACGTGCACGCCGCCTCGGCCCGCTGGTCCCGGCCCGAACTGGAGGAGTTCGGCCGGCGGCACGCGCGGGACGCCCTCGACCTCGCCGACCTGCGGGACCGGCTCGACCGGGCCGACTGGTACGGCGACGCCGAGTTCGCCGGGTACGGACTGGACGCGGAGGAGAGCGCGGCACTGCGGCGCTGGGCGCAGGAGTGGTCCGACGACATCGGCGAACGCCTCGTCGAGGAGGCGCCCTACGAGGACGACGACACCGCGGAGGCCCCGGAAGGGTGACAATCCCGTCTTCCTCGGCAAATGCGTGGAAGATGGGCGGAACTGTGGTCACAGGTGTGGCAAGGACGGTCACCACCAGGTTCCGGGAGCGCGGCGCATGTCCAATACGCAACAGACCCCTGCCCAGGCATCCAAGGGGGAGCGGCTCGCGGACTGGTTCGACGGTCGCGTCGGGCTGTATTCACTCGCCAAGGCCAATCTGCGGAAGATCTTTCCCGACCACTGGTCCTTCATGCTGGGCGAGGTCGCGCTCTACTCGTTCATCGTCATCATCGTGACCGGCGTCTATCTGACGCTGTTCTTCAAGCCCAGCATGAACGAGGTCGTCTACCACGGCCGGTACGTCCCGCTGAACGGCATCAGGATGTCCAGCGCGTACGAGTCGACGCTCGACATCAGCTTCGACGTCCGCGGCGGACTGCTGCTCCGTCAGCTCCACCACTGGGCCGCGCTGGTGTTCATCATGGCGATGCTCGTCCACATGATGCGCGTCTTCTTCACCGGCGCGTTCCGCAAGCCCCGCGAACTCAACTGGCTGTTCGGCGCAAGCCTGTTGATCCTCGGCATGTTCGACGGCTTCATGGGCTATTCGCTGCCCGACGACCTGCTCTCCGGCACGGGCGTCCGGTTCATGGAGGGCGCGATCCTGTCCCTGCCGATCGTCGGCACCTATCTGGTGTTCTTCATCTTCGGCGGCGAATACCCGGGCCACATCTGGATCCCGCGGATGTTCACCGTCCACGTGCTGCTGATCCCCGGCATCATGGCGGCCGCCCTGGCGGCCCACCTGATCCTGGTCTTCTACCACAAGCACACGCAGGGGATTCACGCCGGACGGAAGAACGACAACGTCGTGGGCATGCCGCTGATGCCGGTCTACATGGCCAAGGCGGGCGGCTTCTTCTTCCTGGTCAGCGGCATCATCGCGGTCTTCGCGGGCTTCGCGCAGATCAACCCGATCTGGGCGTACGGCCCGTACCGGCCGGACATGGTGACCACCGACGCCCAGCCCGACTGGTACATGGGATTCTCCGAGGGCCTGATCCGCGTCATGCCCGGCTGGGAGATCAATTTCCTGGGCCACACGCTCGTCCTCGGCGTCCTCATCCCGCTGATCGTCTTCCCCATGGTCTTCCTGGCGATCTGGAGCTATCCCTTCTTCGAGGCCTGGGTCACCGGGGACCAGCGCGAGCACCACATCGCCGAACGCCCCCGCAACAACCCGGTGCGCACCGGATTCGGTGCCGCCTGGATCTCTTTGTACGTCGTGCTGCTGCTGGGCGGCGGCAACGACGTCTTCGCGGTGCACTTCCACATGTCGATCAACGCGATCACCTGGTTCGTCCGCGTCGGCTTCTTCGTGGTCCCCGCCCTGACCTTCGCGATCACCCGGAGATGGTGCCTCGGCCTGCAGCGCCGCGACCGCGAAAAGGTGCTGCACGGCCGGGAGTCGGGCGTCATCACGCGTTATCCGCACGGCGAATACGTCGAGATCCACGAGCCGTTGTCGCAGGAGGGGCTCTACACGCTCACCGCCCACGGGCAGTACACGCCCTGGCAACTGCCGCCCGCCGTCGACGAGAACGGCAACCCGCGCAAGATCTCCTGGGCCCAGCGCCTGCGGGCCCGCCTGTCCGAGGCGTACTTCGGCGAGATGGGCCAGATCCCCAAGCCGACGGCGGAGGAGTACCGGGAGATCGCCGCGGCCCACGAGCACCACGCCGTCGCCAAGGTCGGCGAGGGCAGCCACTGACCCGGCCGCACGCTCCCCTCGCGTGAGACGCCCGGTCCGCCGCGGCTCCTATCCGTACGGCCTGCTGGTCCCCGTGGTGCGCGTCGCCACGGGGACGGCGGCCGAGGAGGTCCGCGCCTTCCTCGACCTGTGCGGGATCCGTTCCACCACGGCCCCCTGCCCCCGCCGCCGGCGCTCGCCGTGGCGGCTGCAGGTGCTGGTGTTCGCGAAGGACGCGGGCCGGGCCCGGCAGTTGGTCAACGAGTGGACGCTGCCGGCCGGGCCGGGGTGAGCCGTCTGCATCCGCGGTAGTCGTCAACGCCCCCGTACCGCAGCCGCAGTAGCCCACGTGTCTGCGGACGCGCGACGACATGCTCCGAGCGGGGCGGCACGGTGGACGCCAGGACGTCGTACCGTTGGGAAGGGACCGCTTCGTGAGCGACATCGTGAGCGACATACAGCCCGTCACCGCACTGCAGCCTGTGACGCGGACGTGCCCGTTCGACCCGCCGCCGGGTCACCGAAGAGCGCCTGCGCATCGCCCGTGAACTGCACGACGTCGTCGCGCACCACATCACGCTGGTCAACGCCCAGGCGGGCGTGGCCCATCACCTGATGGGCTCCGACCCCGACCACGCCTACCAGGCCCTCGAACGCATCCGCGACACCAGCCGGACGGCGCTGGACGAGCTGCGCGCCACTGTGGGGGTGCTCCGGAACGGCGAGACCGCCGAGGCGCCGCGCGAACCCGCACCCGCTCTCGACGACCTCGGCCGCCTGCTGGACTCCTTCCGCCACAGCGGCCTCGACATCGCCCTGGAGCGCACCGGCCGGCCCGCGGAGCTCGCGTCCATCACCGACCTGGCGGCCTACCGGATCGTCCAGGAGGCGCTCACCAACACCCGTAAGCACGCAGGTCCCGTCGCGGCGCGGATCCGTCTGGAGTACCGCACGGACGTCCTGCGCATCACGGTCGAGGACGACGGCTCCGCTGGTACCGGCGGAGGCACCGGTACCGGCCACGGGATGATCGGGATGCACGAGCGGGCCAAGGCCGCGGGCGGCACCTTCACCGCCGGACCACGTCCCGGCGGCGGCTTCCGCATCACCGCCGACCTGCCGCTGAACTCCGGCCGAAAGGGCTGACCATGACCATCCGCGTCCTGCTCGCCGACGACCAGGCCCTGTTGCGCGGCACGTTCCGGATGCTCATCGACTCCACCCCCGGCATGGAGGTCGTCGCCGAGGCCGCGACGGGACGCCGGGCCGTCGAACTCGCCCGCAGCCGGCGCGTCGACGTCGTGCTGATGGACATCCGGATGCCCGACCTCGACGGTCTCGCCGCGACCAGGCTCATCACCGAGGACGAGGACCTCGCGGGCGTCAAGGTCCTCGTGCTCACCACCTTCGAGAACGACGAGTACGTCGCCGAGGCCCTCCGCGCCGGCGCGAGCGGTTTCCTGGGCAAGGGCATCGACCCCGGCGAACTGCTGGACGCCATCAGGGTCGTGGCGGCCGGCGACGCGCTGCTGTCACCGGCCGCCACCAAGGCCCTGATCGCCCGCTTCCTGTCCCAGCCCGCCGCCCCCGACCCCGGGGGGACGCCGCAACTGGCCGCCCTCACTCCGCGGGAGCGGGAGGTGGTCGCCCTCGTCGCCACCGGTCTGTCCAACGACGAGATCGCCGAGCGGCTCTACGTCACGCCGCTCACCGCCAAGACCCACGTGAACCGCGCGATGGCCAAACTCGGCGCCCGTGACCGCGCCCAGCTCGTCGTCACCGCCTACCGGACGGGGCTGGCCCGGGTATGAGGAAATTCGGTGTTCCGGGACGGCACGGTGCCGCGACCATGGACCGGACACCGACCCGCCACCGATGAGGAATGCGCTGCCCATGCCCCTGCCCGTGCCTGCCGACCCGACGGTCCTCCATCCGATGCCCGAGCAGCCGCGGGTGGTACTGCTCAAGCCGCTGGTGAAGTCCCCGCTGATCGAGGTCGGGGAGTACTCCTACTACGACGACCCCGACGATCCGACGGCGTTCGAGACGCGCAACGTGCTCTACCACTACGGGCCGGAGAAGCTGATCATCGGCAGGTTCTGCGCGCTGGGCACGGGCGTGCGCTTCATCATGAACGGCGCCAACCACCGCATGGACGGCCCCTCGACGTTCCCCTTCCCCACCATGGGCGGCTCCTGGTCCGCACACTTCGACCTGCTCACCGGCCTGCCCAACCGGGGTGACACCGTCGTCGGCAACGACGTCTGGTTCGGCCACGGCACGACGGTCATGCCCGGCGTGCGCATCGGACACGGCGCGATCATCGCCTCCGGTGCCGTGGTCACGAGTGACGTGCCCGACTACGGCATCGTCGGCGGCAATCCGGCCCGCCTCGTGCGCACCCGCTACAACGACCGGGACATCGCCCGGCTGTTGGCGGTGGCCTGGTGGGACTGGCCCGCGGAGCACATCACCGAGCATGTGCGGACGATCATGTCGGGCAGCATCGCCGACCTGGAGGCCGCCGCCCCGTGACCGGGCGGGAAAACGCAAAACCCCAGGTCATCCGACCTGGGGTTGCTGCAGGGAGCAGGCGACGAGAATCGAACTCGCGCCCCGAGCTCGGGAACCACAGGGGCTCTGGGTGCCCGCATATGGACTGACCTGCGGTGATGCCGTGATTCGTGACCGATTCGGTGGGCTCCTGGGTGCCCACCCTGACCGCTGTTCACCGCTCCGAAGGGCACGGATGGGGCACGAAAGGGGCCCGGCGTGCCGTGACCGGGCGCAGCGGTCCTTACAGTTTGGTCATCTTGGTGTACGGGCTCAGGATTCGCATTTGCGCCGAGCCGAAGTCCACGAGCGCCGCGATTCCGTCCTCGATGCCGATTATCCGGCCAAGGCCGTACATGTCGTGTGTGACCTGGTCGCCCACGGCGAAGTGCTTGGGAGCCGGTGTGACCGGGGCCTTGAAGGGGCTGGTGGGCAAATGGCGCTTCGGTGCAGCAGGCTTTGTCATTGACCCCAGTATGCGCCCTGCGAACTGTGCTGGTGGCTGATTCTCAGGGCAGGAGTGGTTGATTGCTGGATTTTGCTCCGGCAGGCGCTGATCCTGTCGGCCGGCCGGCAGACGGGCGGGATACGGGCGGTTCGGCCTGGTTGGAGGCCGAAACGCCCGTACTCTTCGTGGTGTCTACGGCGTCATATAG
This sequence comes from Streptoverticillium reticulum, assembly GCF_047456005.1. Classification (NCBI taxonomy): domain Bacteria; kingdom Bacillati; phylum Actinomycetota; class Actinomycetes; order Kitasatosporales; family Streptomycetaceae; genus Streptomyces; species Streptoverticillium reticulum. The sequence continues at coordinate 4,388,684 of NZ_CP179755.1, forward strand.
CGGGCGCCAAACACTGGAGGCAATACCTCGTGCTGATCGCTCAGCGTCCCTCCCTGACCGAAGAGGTCGTGGACGAGTTCCGTTCCCGGTTCGTGATCGAGCCGCTGGAGCCGGGCTTCGGCTACACCCTCGGCAACTCCCTGCGTCGTACGCTCCTCTCCTCGATCCCGGGTGCGGCGGTCACGTCCATCCGCATCGACGGTGTCCTGCACGAGTTCACCACCGTGCCGGGCGTCAAGGAGGACGTCACCGACCTCATCCTGAACATCAAGCAGCTGGTCGTCTCCTCGGAGCACGACGAGCCGGTCGTGATGTACCTGCGCAAGCAGGGCCCGGGTCTGGTCACCGCCGCCGACATCGCCCCGCCGGCCGGTGTCGAGGTGCACAACCCCGACCTGGTCCTGGCGACCCTGAAGGCCAAGGGCAAGCTGGAGATGGAGCTGACCGTCGAGCGCGGTCGCGGCTACGTCTCCGCCGTCCAGAACAAGCAGGTGGGCCAGGAGATCGGCCGTATCCCGGTCGACTCCGTCTACTCGCCGGTTCTCAAGGTCACCTACAAGGTCGAGGCGACCCGTGTCGAGCAGCGCACCGACTTCGACAAGCTGATCGTCGACGTCGAGACCAAGCAGGCCATGCGCCCGCGCGACGCCGCGGCGTCCGCCGGCAAGACCCTGGTCGAGCTGTTCGGTCTGGCCCGCGAGCTCAACATCGACGCCGAGGGCATCGACATGGGCCCGTCCCCGACGGACGCCGCCCTGGCCGCCGACCTGGCGCTGCCGATCGAGCAGCTGGAGCTCACGGTCCGCTCCTACAACTGCCTCAAGCGTGAGGGCGTCCACTCGGTGGGTGAGCTCCTGGCGCGCTCCGAGGCCGACCTCCTGGACATCCGCAACTTCGGTGCGAAGTCGATCGACGAGGTCAAGGCGAAGCTGGCCGGCATGGACCTGGCCCTCAAGGACAGCCCGCCCGGATTCGACCCGACCGCTGCCGCCGACGCGTTTGGCGCCGACGACGACGCGGACGCGGGTTTCGTGGAAACCGAGCAGTACTGAGGAAGATCCATCGTGTATTTGTGCAGCGAGGCGGAACTGCCGCGTACAGCAGCGTCTTGCCCGCCCCCTCGCTGGGGAGGCTCCGCGCAGACTCCCGGCCACACTGGCACGGGCTGGTTCCGATGGTGTCCCGCTCATTGCACCAGCGAACCTGCCCAAGTGCCAAGAGCACCCTTACCATTCAATATCCAGCCTTAAGTGTCATCCGCAGCTGTAAGGCAATTCCTCGCGATGTTCTGCACTGAGGTGCCGGAATATGGCTCGCAAAGACCCGGCGGATTCCAGGTGGGGAAGCAGCAGGCCGAGAAGCTGATCGCGCAACATGCCCGGTCCGAGGCCGGCCCGGCTGCGGACCTCTGGTGCGGATCTGGTGCACGACGCCTGGCGTGGCCTGGACAACAAACAATGCCGCGATCTGACGTCGGCGTGGCCGGCTCGTGGCACCCTCGTTGACCGTTGCTGTCCGCCCCGCTTTGTGAGGGCCTGGCGCTGTGTCGTGAGCGGTGGCCGGTGGGCGGCCTTACAGGAGCAAATTCGGAGGTCGCTCCTTCGCTTCACTGGTCCCTTGCCCTACCCGCCGCACTGCCCAGAGTTATCCCAGTCCTGGACCTGACCTGTTCCTTCTTGGCTCTGGTCCGGCGTGCCGTTGTTCGAGTCGAACCAGTCGACGTAGAAGGACTCGGTGCAGGTGCTGCTTGCCGCGAATCCACTCACGGAGCTGTCAAGGGTGAGAGCATCCCCGGAGCCGACCGTTCCGCTGCTCGTCGGGCTGCACAGGAGTTGACCGGAGTCGAGCGTGCAGGTACCCACCTGGGTCCCGGAACTGTTGGTCACCAGGTTGGGCGCGGTGCCCGCGTCCAGGGAGGCGCCGTTTACGGCACCGATCCTGAACACCGAGTTCTGGTCGTAGTCGCAGGGGCCCTGCCGACAGGACCATTGAGGGTTCAGGGATACGTGCGAGCCCGCCGCGATCGACGTGTTGTTCCCGGGAACCGACCACCCGGTGGTATCCGCGAACGCAAGCCCCTGACTGATCACCAGGGCGGCTGCGCTGATGGCCATGACCATCGTCGACCGAACTTCGAGGTGTTTGATCTTTCGCTGCATCTCCCCACTCCTTACGGTTGCCAGCGGGTCGATATGCAGCACACCGTGCATGTCAACTCAACACAACGTCAATCGCAAAAATCCACCCGAAAGGCCCTCTCCTCCTGGGAGTGAGAGGGCCTCAAAGGGCTGTTCAACTCTTCCGCGGACTGCAGGAGTCAGCGTGTGAGGCGGAGGTCCCAGCCGGGCACGTCGCCGCTGGTACCGGGGATCAGGGCCGGGGCGCAGGTCTCCGGGGCCGGGCGTCCGGCGTCTTCCCAGGCGGCCGGCCGGCCTCGCAGCACGGTGAGGGAGGCGGAGTCGGCTGCGTCGGCCCTGATCGTGCCGTCCTGTTCGACGGCGGCGGCGGTGTCCCAGGCCGTGCGGCCGAGGCCGAGGACGTTGGGCCGGAGTTCGGTCATGGTCAGGCGGTGGCCGGCCGCACGCGGAGGGCACGCCACCCCGCAACAGGGCTGGACAACAAGAAACCCCAGGCCGCCTGGCCTGGGGTTTGTTCGAAGAGCGGGCGACGAGAATCGAACTCGCGCTCTGAGCTTGGGAAGCTCATGTTCTACCATTAAACTACGCCCGCGTGAGGACGCCCTCAGGGCGTCGCATCGTCGCACACTCTACCCCATCGAAGGCCCCCGGTGCACTGGTCCGGGTGGCCTTCTTGTCGTGTGAGGGGCCTGTGCGGGGGGTGGGGACGCGGGCGTGGGGCGCGGGAGTTGGGGCGTACCGTGGGGGTGCGGAAGCCGGTCGGGGGGCGCCGGGAGTGCCGTGTGTGGGCGCGTTGGATAGATCCCCTAATGTGGCTTTTGTCTTCACAACATTGGGGAAAGGGAGCTCGATGGAGCGCACCATCGTCCGTTGTGCCGAAGGGCACGTGTTCAGCACCGCTTCGTTCCCGATGCAGCACCTCGGAGCCGGCCGGATCGGCCCGGGACGGCTGCTGCGCTGTCCCCGCTGCGCCCGGCTGCGGCACTCCGTGCCGGTGGCGTCCGAGAAGCGCTGAGTGCACGCGGGCCCGGTCCGATCGAGGACCGGGCCCGCTCGCATTCTCCGGTTGTCCGGCTTCTTGCGTATCCTCGACCCGTGCTTCTCTCAGACAAGGACATCCGGACCGAGATCGACGCTGGCCGGGTGCGGATCGACCCGTACGACGAATCGATGGTGCAGCCGTCGAGCATCGACGTGCGCCTCGACCGCTACTTCCGGGTGTTCGAGAACCACCGGTACCCCCACATCGACCCCGCCGTCGAGCAGCACGACCTCACCCGTGAGGTCGTGCCGGACGGTGACGAGGCCTTCATCCTGCACCCCGGTGAGTTCGTGCTCGCCTCGACGTACGAGGTCATCACGCTCCCCAGCGACATCGCCTCCCGCCTGGAGGGCAAGTCCAGCCTCGGCCGCCTCGGCCTGCTGACGCACTCCACGGCCGGCTTCATCGACCCGGGCTTCTCGGGTCACGTGACGCTGGAGCTGTCGAACATGGCCACCCTGCCGATCAAGCTGTGGCCGGGGATGAAGATCGGGCAGCTGTGCATGTTCCGGCTGACCTCCCCCGTCGAGCACCCGTACGGGTCCGCGAAGCACGGCTCCCGCTACCAGGGCCAGCGCGGGCCTACGCCCTCGCGCTCCTTCCAGAATTTCCATCGCACGCAGGTCTGAGAGCAGCAACAACAGTGAGTGACAACCGCGAAAACCTGACCTACCCGATCTTCGGGCAGGCCATCCGTGAACTGGCCCAGACCATTGCGGACGACGGCTACGAGCCGGACATCATCCTGTCCATCGCGCGCGGCGGCGTCTTCGTCGCGGGCGGCCTGGCCTACGCCCTGGACTGCAAGAACATCCACCTGGTCAACGTGGAGTTCTACTCCGGGGTCGGCCAGACCCTGGAGATGCCGGTCATGCTGGCGCCGGTCCCCAACGCGATCGACTTCTCCAACAAGAAGGTCCTGATCGCGGACGACGTCGCCGACACCGGCAAGACGCTCAAGCTCGTGCACGACTTCTGCCTCGACCACGTCGCCGAGGTCCGCTCCGCGGTGATCTACGAGAAGTCCCACTCCCTCGTGAAGTGCGAGTACGTCTGGAAGCGCACGGAGGACTGGATCAACTTCCCGTGGTCCGTCGAGCCGCCGGTCGTGCGGCGCGAGGGCCAGGTCCTCGACGCGTGAGCGCGTAGCACGCAGCGCAGCGAACAGCCGGAAGCCCGGGCCCCCGCAGTGGCGGGGGCCCGGGCTTCCGCGTGGCCGGGGGCGGTTCCGGTGCGGTTACAGCGTGCCCAGCTTCATCAGGGACAGCAGGGCCACCAGCTGGATCGCCGAGGCCCCGAGCGCCTTCGGCCAGGGCAGGTCGTGCGACTTGCTCACCATCGACGTCAGCAGCACGCCGCCGGCCAGCCAGGTCGCCCAGCCGAGGACCTGCACCAGGGGGCTGTCGCCGCCGAGGAACATCGCGAACAGCAGCCGCGGGGCGTCCGTGAGCGACATGATCAGCATCGACAGGCCGACCGTCGGCTGCCACATGCCGTCGCCGCCGAGCTGGCGGGCGAGGGTGTGCGTGACGGCCCCGAGTATCAGCCCGGCCATCAGCACGATGACGCTGGTGGCCAGCACCCAGGGGATGCTGTCGGCGAGCGTGGCGTGCAGCACGTCCTGGCGGGCCTTGTCGAAGCCGAAGACCGCCAGCAGGCCGTAGACGAAGGTCACGATCAGGGCCGGGCCCCACATCGCGTGGTCGCGCATCTGCCAGAAGGTGGCCGAGGGGCGCAGCACGATGCCGCTCAGCAGCTCCTTCCAGTGCAGCCGCGGCCCGGGGGGCGGCGCGGGGGCGGCGGGCTGCCCGGGGCCGTAGGTGCTGCCGGTGCCGTAGCCGGCGTACGGGTCCGGGCCGCCCTGGCCGGGGCCCTGGGAGCCGTAGGCGTCGGGGGCCTCGCCGAAGGCGAACTGCTGGGTGCGCCCGGGGTCGCCGGGCGGCGGGCCGCCGTAGTACGGGTCCTGGTACGGCCCGCCCTGCGCGCCCTGCCCGCCCTGGGCATAGCCGTGCTGCACCGGGGGCTGCTGCTGCCCGTAGCCCGGCTGGGGCGCCGTCGCACCGCCGAAGTACTCCGGCTCGTCGTACCCGCCGGGCTGCTGCCACTGCTGTTGTCCTTGCGGTGCGGGGTTCGGGTGCCGGTCGTCCCGTCCGCGTCCCATCCTGAATCCAGCCACGCTTCGAACGTACCCGCTCCGGAGAGCCCCCGGACCCGGGCAAAGGGGAACGGGCCCGGCTTTGCGGCCGAGCTGTGACATCCCCTAGGGGAAAGCTCCGGGAACCGGCCATCCCGTAAGAGGTTTTCACGCCGGAATCCCAGGAATGCGGAAACGGCGACGGCCGGTGCCCCGCGACACTCCCCCAGCTACCGCTGGGAGGTACCGCCAAGGCACCGGCCGCAGGAGGCCGCTCCGAGGGGCTACTTCACCGGCTCGGGCTCGGGCTGGTCCGCCGTCTCGCCGTCGCCCTCCGGCGCGGCGGGCGTCTTCACGGACTCCAGCAGCAGCTGGGCCACGTCCACGACCTGGATGGACTCCTTCGCCTGACCGTCGTTCTTCTTGCCGTTGACCGAGTCCGTCAGCATGACGAGGCAGAACGGGCAGGCCGTCGAGACGATGTCGGGGTTGAGCGACAGGGCCTCGTCCACGCGCTCGTTGTTGATGCGCTTGCCGATGCGCTCCTCCATCCACATGCGCGCGCCGCCGGCGCCGCAGCAGAAGCCGCGCTCCTTGTGACGGTGCATCTCCTCGTTGCGCAGGCCCGGCACCTTGGCGATGATCTCGCGCGGCGGTGTGTAGACCTTGTTGTGGCGGCCGAGGTAGCAGGGGTCGTGATAGGTGATCAGACCCTCGACGGGGGTGACCGGGATCAGCTTCCCCTCGTCGATCAGGTGCTGCAGCAGCTGCGTGTGGTGGATGACCTCGTACTCGCCGCCGAGCTGCGGGTACTCGTTGGCGATGGTGTTGAAGCAGTGCGGGCAGGTCGCGACGATCTTCTTCTTCGCCTTCTCGACCTTGACGCCGTCCTCGGCATCCTCACCGAACGCCATGTTGAGCATCTCGACGTTCTGCTGGCCGAGCTGCTGGAAGAGGAACTCGTTGCCCAGTCGGCGGGCCGAGTCGCCGGTGCAGTTCTCCTCGCCGCCCATGATGGCGAACTTGACGCCCGCGATGTGCAGCAGCTCCGCGAAGGCCTTGGTGGTCTTCTTGGCCCGGTCCTCCAACGCGCCTGCGCAGCCGACCCAGTAGAGGTAGTCGACCTCGGTGAGGTCCTCGACGTCCTTGCCGACGACCGGGACCTCGAAGCCTGTTTCCCGCTGAAGCTCCTGGGTCCACTGCAGCCGCTGCTTCTTGGCGAGGCCCCAGGGATTGCCCTTCTTCTCCAGGTTCTTGAGCATCGTGCCCGCCTCGGACGGGAAGGAGCTCTCGATCATCACCTGGTAGCGGCGCATGTCGACGATGTGGTCGACGTGCTCGATGTCGACCGGGCACTGCTCGACGCAGGCGCCGCAGGTGGTGCAGGACCAGAGGACGTCCGGGTCGATGACGCCGTTCTCCTCCAGGGTGCCGATCAGCGGGCGCTCGGCCTCGGCCAGGGCGGCCGCGGGAACGTCCTTCAGCTGCTCCTCGGTCGCCTTCTCCTCGCCTTCCATGTCCTTGCCGCCGCCTGCGAGCAGGTAGGGCGCCTTGGCGTGCGAGTGGTCGCGCAGCGCGAGGACGAGCATCTTCGGGGACAGCGGCTTGCCGGTGTTCCAGGCGGGGCACTGCGACTGGCAGCGGCCGCACTCGGTGCAGGTGGAGAAGTCGAGCAGGCCCTTCCAGGAGAAGTGCTCGATCTGCGAGACGCCGAACTGGGCGTCCTCGGCCGGGTCCTCGAAGTCGATCGGCTCGCCGCCGCTCGTCATCGGCTGCAGCGCGCCCAGTGCCACGTCACCGCTGGACTCGCGCTTGAACCAGATGTTCGGGAAGGCGAGGAAGCGGTGCCAGGCGACACTCATGTCGATGTTCAGGCTGACCGTGATCATCCAGATCATGGTGACGCCGAGCTTGATCATCGCGGTCACGTAGACCAGGTTCTGCAGCGTCCCGACGCTCAGCCCCTTGAAGGCGGCGACCAGGGGGTACGAGACGAAGTAGGCGGCCTCGTAGTGGTCGGCGCCGTGCAGCGCGCCCTCGAGCCCGCGCAGGACCATGATGGCCAGGCCGATCACCAGGATCACGTACTCGACGAAGTACGCCTGCCAGGCGGTCGAGCCCGCGAAGCGGGACTTGCGGCCGGCCCGGGAGGGCAGGTTCATCAGCCGGATCACGATGAGCGCGAGGATGCCCAGCGTGGTCGTGGTGCCGATGAACTCGATGTAGAGCTCGTACGGCAGCCACGTGCCGATGATGGGCAGCGTCCAGTCGGCCTTGAACAGCTGGCCGTAGGCGTTGACGATCGTCAGCCCGAGCGTGAGGAAGCCGACGGCGACGAACCAGTGGGCGACGCCGATGACGCCCCACTTGTTCATGCGGGTGTGGCCGACGAACTCCTTGGCCACGGTGACCGTGCGGCGTGCCGGGTCGTCGGTACGGGTGCCGGCCGGTACGGGTGCGCCGAGCCGGAAGAAGCGGACGAACTGCGCGACGGCCCGGCCGAGCAGCGCAACACCGACCGCGCTGAGGGCCAGCACCACGATGATCGCGGCGAGTTGCATGGGGAGGCTCCTCGAACCTGCGAGAGCGGGAGTAGAGCGGGATTACCAATCAGTAACTTATCCAGTCCGTACGAGACTACTCACTCTCGCGCGCGTGCCATACCCGCAGCGCCGGTGATCTGCGTCGCCCGGACGGCCCCTGCTGGGCCCCTGTCGCGGTGAATGATCGTAAGACCGATATAAAAGTTGAGCCCACTCGACTCAGCTCCGTTGACACCATGACTTTCGTGTTGCACTCTTGAGTCTGTTCCACTCAAGTCAGCTGGAGGAATCGACATGGCACGTGCGGTCGGCATCGACCTGGGTACGACGAACTCCGTCGTCAGTGTTCTCGAAGGCGGTGAGCCCACCGTCATCACCAACGCCGAGGGCGCCAGGACCACGCCGTCCGTTGTCGCCTTCGCGAAGAACGGTGAGGTGCTGGTCGGCGAGGTCGCCAAGCGCCAGGCCGTCACCAACGTCGACAGGACCATCCGGTCGGTCAAGCGCCACATGGGCACCGACTGGAAGATCAACCTGGACGGCAAGGACTTCAACCCCCAGCAGATCTCTGCCTTCATCCTGCAGAAGCTGAAGCGGGACGCCGAGGCCTACCTGGGCGAGAAGGTCACCGACGCGGTCATCACCGTGCCGGCGTACTTCAACGACTCCGAGCGTCAGGCGACCAAGGAGGCCGGCGAGATCGCGGGTCTGAACGTCCTGCGCATCGTCAACGAGCCCACCGCGGCCGCCCTGGCCTACGGTCTCGACAAGGACGACCAGACCATTCTGGTCTTCGACCTCGGTGGTGGCACCTTCGACGTCTCGCTGCTCGAGATCGGCGACGGCGTCGTCGAGGTCAAGGCCACGAACGGCGACAACCACCTCGGTGGTGACGACTGGGACCAGCGCGTCGTCGACTTCCTGGTCAAGCAGTTCGCCAACGGCCACGGCGTCGACCTGTCCAAGGACAAGATGGCGCTGCAGCGCCTGCGCGAGGCCGCCGAGAAGGCGAAGATCGAGCTCTCCTCGTCCACCGAGACCACGATCAACCTGCCCTACATCACGGCGTCCGCCGAGGGCCCGCTGCACCTGGACGAGAAGCTCACCCGCGCCCAGTTCCAGCAGCTGACCGCGGACCTGCTGGAGCGCTGCAAGACCCCGTTCCACAACGTCATCAAGGACGCGGGCATCGCCCTGTCCGAGATCGACCACGTGGTCCTGGTCGGCGGCTCCACCCGTATGCCCGCCGTCGCCGAGCTCGTCAAGGAGCTGACCGGCGGCCAGGAGGCCAACAAGGGTGTCAACCCGGACGAGGTCGTCGCCATCGGCGCCGCCCTGCAGGCCGGTGTGCTCAAGGGTGAGGTCAAGGACGTCCTGCTCCTCGACGTGACCCCGCTGTCCCTCGGTATCGAGACCAAGGGCGGCATCATGACCAAGCTGATCGAGCGCAACACCACGATCCCGACCAAGCGCTCCGAGATCTTCACGACGGCCGAGGACAACCAGCCGTCCGTGCAGATCCAGGTCTACCAGGGCGAGCGCGAGATCGCGGCGTACAACAAGAAGCTCGGCATGTTCGAACTGACGGGCCTGCCGCCGGCCCCGCGCGGCGTCCCGCAGATCGAGGTCGCCTTCGACATCGACGCCAACGGCATCATGCACGTGACCGCCAAGGACCTGGGCACGGGCAAGGAGCAGAAGATGACCGTCACCGGCGGCTCCTCGCTGCCGAAGGACGAGGTCGACCGCATGCGCGAGGAGGCCGAGAAGTACGCGGAGGACGACCACCGTCGCCGCGAGGCCGCCGAGTCCCGCAACCAGGGCGAGCAGCTCGTCTACCAGACGGAGAAGTTCCTCAAGGACAACGAGGACAAGGTTCCCGCCGAGGTGAAGACCGAGGTCGAGACCGCCGTCGCCGAGCTGAAGGAGAAGCTCAAGGGCGAGGACACGGCCGAGATCCGCACTGCGACCGAGAAGGTCGCCGCGGTCAGCCAGAAGCTCGGCCAGGCCATGTACGCCGACGCCCAGGCCGCGCAGGGCGCCGCCGGTGCCGCGGGCGCCGGTGCCGGCCAGCAGGCCAAGGCCGAGGACGACGTGGTCGACGCCGAGATCGTGGACGACGAGAAGCCGAAGGGCGGTGCGTCGGCGTGACGGAGGAGACCCCGGGCTTCGACAACGAGAAGTCTGAAGGCCCCTCCGACGCCACCGCACCCGACGACGCGGCGAAGGCCGCCGGGTCCGCCGACAAGGCGGGCCCGGCCGGCCCGGCCCCCACGGGCGAGGAACTCGTCGAGGTTGGCCTCCAGGCACAGCTGGACCAGTCCCAGGCCGCGCTCGGCGAGCGCACCGCGGACCTCCAGCGGCTCCAGGCCGAGTACCAGAACTACCGTCGCCGGGTGGAGCGGGACCGCGTCGCGGTCAAGGAGGTCGCCGTGGCGAACCTCCTGTCCGAGCTGCTCCCCACGCTCGACGACATCGGCCGCGCCCGTGAACACGGCGAGCTGGTCGGCGGCTTCAAGTCCGTCGCCGAGTCGCTGGAGACGGTCGTCGCCAAGATGGGCCTGCAGCAGTTCGGCAAGGAGGGCGAGCCCTTCGACCCGCTGGTGCACGAGGCCCTGATGCACAGCTACGCGCCGGACGTCACCGAGACCACGTGCGTGCAGATCCTGCAGCCGGGGTACCGGATCGGCGAGCGGACGATCCGCCCCGCGCGGGTCGCCGTGGCCGAGCCGCAGCCGGGCGCACAGCCGTCCGGCAAGGACGGCGAGGCACCGAACGCAGCGGACGCACCGGACGAGGCGAGCGGTGGCCCGGACGAGGGCTGAGGCTGACGCACAGCCGCACATGCAGCACATGAGGAAGGAGGGACGTCGGGGATGAGCCTGAGCAGGGATCTGTTGGAAAAGGATCTGTATAAAATTCTCGGCGTCCCCAAGGACGCCACCGAGGCGGAGATCAAGAAGGCGTACCGGAAGCTCGCCCGCGAGTTCCACCCGGACGCCAACAAGGGCGACGCCTCGGCCGAGGAGCGCTTCAAGGAGATCTCCGAGGCGAACGACGTCCTCGCCGACCCCAAGCGCCGCAAGGAGTACGACGAGGCGCGCGCCCTGTTCGGGAACGGTGGATTCCGTCCCGGGCCGGGCGGCGCCGGCGGCTCCTTCAACTTCGACCTGGGTGACCTCTTCGGGGGCGCCCAGGGCGGGGGCGGCGGTTTCGGGGGCGGTCTGGGCGACGTCTTCGGCGGCCTCTTCAACCGCGGTGGCGGCGGTGCCGGTACGCGCACCCAGCCGCGTCGCGGCCAGGACATCGAGTCCGAGGTGACGCTCAGCTTCACCGAGGCGGTGGAGGGGGCCACGGTCCCGCTGCGGATGTCCTCCGCGGCGGCCTGCAAGGCCTGCTCCGGCACGGGCGACAAAAACGGTACGCCCAGGGTCTGCCCGACCTGTGTGGGCACCGGCCAGGTCTCGCGCGGCTCGGGCGGCGGCTTCTCGCTGACCGACCCCTGCCCCGACTGCAAGGGCCGCGGGCTGATCCCCGAGAACCCCTGCGACGTCTGCCACGGCAGCGGGCGCGCGAAGTCCTCCCGCACCATGCAGGTGCGGATCCCGGCGGGCGTCTCCGACGGCCAGCGGATCCGGCTGCGCGGCAAGGGCGCCCCGGGCGAGCGCGGCGGCCCCAGCGGCGACCTCTACGTCGTGGTGCACGTCGGCGACCACCCGGTCTTCGGGCGCAAGGACGACAACCTGACCGTCACCGTGCCGGTCTCCTTCGTGGAGGCGGCGCTCGGCGGCGAGGTGAAGGTGCCGACGCTGGGCGGCCCGCCGGTCACCCTCAAGCTGCCCCCCGGCACCCCCAACGGCCGCACGATGCGCGCCCGCGGCAAGGGCGCGGTGCGCGCGGACGGCACCCGCGGCGACCTCCTGGTCACCGTCGAGGTGGCCGTGCCGACCGCGCTCGACGACAAGGCCCGCGCGGCACTGGAGCAGTACCGCCAGGCCACCGCGGGCGAGGACCCCCGGGCCGAGCTCTTCCAGGCAGCGAAGGGAGCTTGAGATGGAAGGCCGCCGACGCAATCCTTACGAGCTGACCGACGAGTCGCCGGTCTACGTCATCTCGGTCGCGGCTCAGCTGTCGGGTCTGCATCCGCAGACCCTGCGCCAGTACGACCGCCTCGGTCTGGTCTCGCCGGACCGCACGGCCGGGCGCGGCCGCCGCTACTCGGCGCGCGACATCGAGCTGCTCCGTCAGGTGCAGCAGCTGAGCCAGGACGAGGGCATCAACCTGGCCGGCATCAAGCGCATCATCGAGCTGGAGAACCAGGTCGCTGCGCTGAGCGCCCGGGTGGCGGAGCTGCAGGCCGTCGTCGACGGGGCCGCTGCCGCGATGCAGCAGCGGGAGGCGCAGGTCCATGCGTCGTACCGGCGGGATCTGGTGCCGTATGCGGAGGCGCAGCAGACCGCGTTGGTGGTGTGGCGGCCGAAGCGGAAGGATTGAGCCGGCTCGTTTGTCGGCTGCGGGTCCGTTGTGGCTGGTCGCGCAGTTCCCCGCGCCCCTTCGGGGCGCGGGGATTTCTGTTTTCCGTCAGCCTCGGCCCAGGGCCCTCGTCACCGCGATCTCGATCACCACACGGTCCGGGTTGGGGCGCGGGTCGCGGCCGTAGCGCACCGCGTAGCGGGCGACCGCGTCGGCCACGGTGTCGGTCTCGGCGCGGACGACGGCGCGGCCCTCCAGGGTGGCCCAGCGCCGGCCCTCCATCTGGCAGACGGCGACCCGGGCGCCGTCGGGGCCCGCGGCCTGGACGTTGGCGACCTTGCGGCTGTTTTTGTCGCAGATGACGCGGGCGGTCAGGGTCTCCGGATCGAAGGTCACGCCGACGGGGACGACGTGCGGGGAGCCGTCCGGTCGGGGCGTGGTGAGGGTGCACACGTGCCGCTCGCGCCAGAAGTCGAGGTAGGCGGGGTCGGGGGTGCGGAGGTCCTGGGCCATGTGGGCAGCGTAGTCGGCGGGCGCGGGCTCAGAGGAAGTCGGCGGTGTCGAGGTCGAAGCCGAAGGGGGCGGGGAGGGGGAGGGAAGTGCCGAAGGCGACGGTGTGGATCTCGGTGTAGTCGTCCTTCCTGGGCTCACTGAAGAGGGTCACCGTGCTGTCTTTGCGGTCCACGAGGAGATAGAAGGGGATGCTCGCGCGGGCGTAGCAGTGCCGCTTGGCAGCGCGGTCGCGATCGGGGTTCGTACTGGTTACCTCGGCAACCAGGGTCACGCCGTCAGGAGGCATCCAAGGCGGTGCTCCGCGGAAGAGACGCCGCTCGCGAGGGGCGAAAGTGGCGTCCGGGATGGCGTAATTCTTGGAGCACAGTCCGCCCCGCGGCAGCTTCAACCCCTTGTTGCCCGAGCACTGCATGCGAGTTCTCGAGTGGTCGTACATCTGCGCAACGATCAGCTCGATGGCGTCCTCGTGATCGCCGTCCGGAGCCGGTGACACAACGATCTCCCCCTCGATGAGCTCGGCCCGGAAACCTTCAGGAGTCTCGGTCTCCAGGACGAGGAAGTAATCCTCGAGGGCCTCTCCCTGCGTGCGCGGCTGCTCGATCGCCATAGCCGTCATGCTGCACCCCCTTGTGGTCGAACGCCAGCATGACCGCCCGCCCCAAGTGGCGGGCGTTTCTTCGTACCGCTTCACTCTCAAGAGGGGCCAAACGGACCATGGTCCACGCAAGCCGACCCTCCCGAATCTAGGTTGAGTCGACTACACTCAACTTACTGCACGCAGGTATGAGCAAGGAGGGTTCCGACACCGTGGATGCCGAGCTGACCAACAAGAGCCGTGAGGCGCTCAGCGCCGCCCAGGAGCGGGCCGTGTCGGCCGGGCATGCCGATCTGACGCCCGCGCATCTGCTGCTGGCCCTGCTCTCCGGCCGGGACAACGAGAATCTGCTCGACCTGCTGGCCGCCGTGGACGCGGACGCTGCCGCCCTGCGCGGCGGCGCCGAGCGGCTGCTCGCCGGGCTGCCCAGCGTGCAGGGGTCCACCGTCTCGCCGCCGCAGCCGAACCGGGAGCTGCTGGCCGTGATCGCGGACGCTGCCGAGCGCGCGCGGGACCTGGGGGACGAGTTCATCTCGACCGAGCACCTGCTGATCGGCCTCGCCGCCAAGGGCGGCCGCACCGGCGAGCTGCTCGCCGAGCAGGGCGCCTCCGCGAAGAAGCTGCTGGACGCCTTCGGGAAGGCGCGCGGCGGGCAGCGCGTGACGTCGGCGGACCCGGAGGGCACGTACAAGGCGCTGGAGAAGTTCGGCACGGACTTCACGGCCGCCGCGCGGGAGGGCAGGCTCGACCCCGTCATCGGCCGGGATCACGAGATCCGGCGCGTGGTGCAGGTGCTGTCGCGGCGCACGAAGAACAACCCGGTGCTGATCGGCGAGCCCGGCGTCGGCAAGACGGCCGTCGTCGAGGGGCTCGCGCAGCGGATAGTGAAGGGCGACGTCCCGGAGTCGCTGAAGAACAAGCGGCTGGTCGCGCTCGACCTGGGGGCGATGGTCGCGGGTGCGAAGTACCGCGGTGAGTTCGAGGAGCGGCTGAAGACGGTCCTGGCCGAGATCAAGTCCAGCGAGGGCCAGATCATCACCTTCATCGACGAGCTGCACACCGTCGTGGGTGCCGGCGCCGGCGGGGATTCGGCGATGGACGCCGGGAACATGCTCAAGCCGATGCTGGCGCGCGGCGAGCTGCGCATGGTCGGTGCGACGACGCTGGACGAGTACCGCGAGCGCATCGAGAAGGACCCGGCGCTGGAGCGCCGCTTCCAGCAGGTGCTGGTGGCCGAGCCGTCGGTGGAGGACTCGATCGCGATCCTGCGCGGGCTCAAGGGGCGTTACGAGGCGCACCACAAGGTGCAGATCGCCGACTCGGCGCTGGTCGCCGCCGCGACCCTGTCCGACCGCTACATCACCTCCCGCTTCCTGCCCGACAAGGCCATCGACCTCGTCGACGAGGCCGCCTCCCGGCTGCGCATGGAGATCGACTCCTCGCCCGTCGAGATCGACGAGCTCCAGCGCGCCGTCGACCGGCTGAAGATGGAGGAGCTGGCCCTCAAGAACGAGACGGACGAGGCCAGCAAGGAGCGGCTGGCGAAGCTCCGCCGCGATCTGGCCGACAAGGAAGAGGAGTTGCGCGGGCTCACCGCCCGCTGGGAGAAGGAGAAGCAGTCCCTCAACCGGGTCGGCGAGCTGAAGGAGAAGCTCGACGAGCTGCGCGTCCAGGCCGAACGGGCCCAGCGCGACGGCGACTTCGACGCCGCCTCCAAGCTGCTGTACGGCGAGATCCCGGCCGTGGAGCGGGAGCTGGAGGAGGCCGCGAAGGCCGAGGCGGAGGCCGAGCAGGAGGCCGCCGCCAAGGACCTCATGGTCAAGGAGGAGGTCGGCCCGGACGACATCGCCGACGTCGTCGCCTCCTGGACCGGCATCCCCGCCGGCCGCCTTCTGGAAGGCGAGACGCAGAAGCTGCTGCGCATGGAGGACGAGCTCGGCAAGCGCCTGATCGGGCAGACCGAGGCCGTGCGCTCCGTCTCCGACGCCGTGCGCCGCTCCCGCGCCGGCATCGCCGACCCCGACCGCCCCACCGGCTCCTTCCTCTTCCTCGGCCCCACCGGCGTCGGCAAGACCGAACTGGCCAAGACCCTGGCCGACTTCCTCTTCGACGACGAGCGGGCCATGGTCCGCATCGACATGTCCGAGTACAGCGAGAAGCACTCCGTCGCCCGCCTCGTCGGCGCGCCCCCCGGCTACGTCGGCTACGAGGAGGGTGGCCAGCTCACCGAGGCGGTGCGCCGGCGCCCGTACACCGTGGTGCTGCTGGACGAGGTGGAGAAGGCCCACCACGAGGTCTTCGACATCCTGCTCCAGGTCCTGGACGACGGGCGGCTCACCGACGGCCAGGGGCGGACGGTGGACTTCCGCAACACCATCCTCATCCTGACCTCCAACCTCGGCTCCCCCTTCCTCGTCGACCCCCTGCTGAAGGAGGAGCAGAAGAAGGAGAAGGTCCTGGAGACCGTCCGTGCCTCCTTCCGGCCCGAGTTCCTCAACCGGCTCGACGACATCGTCGTCTTCCACCCGCTGGGCACCGACCAGCTGGAGAGCATCGCCCGGATCCAGATCGCACACCTGCAGCGCCGCCTCGCCGACCGCCGGCTCACCCTCGACGTCACGGACGCGGCCCTGCACTGGCTGGCCACCCTGGGCAAGGGGGACGAGGCCGAGGGCGCCGGGGCGCCCGACCTCGGCTACGGAGCCCGGCCGCTGCGCCGCCTGGTCCAGACCGCCATCGGCGACCAGCTCGCGCGCGCGATCCTGGGAGGTGAGGTCCGCGACGGCGACACCGTCGTCGTCGACCGGGTGCCCGGCCGGCCCGAGGGCCTGTCGGTGACGGCCGCCGAGCGGGTGCCCCAGGGGGCGTGAGCCCCCGGCGGCGCCCCCAGGGGTTGCCAGCGACCGCCGGGCATGGGGGAGGATGAGTCTTATCCGCATGAAGGGAAATACACGGTGAGCATCGACCCGTCCTCGATTCCGAATTTCGGGGGCCAGCCCGAACCGCACGAGACGGGCCCGGCAGGCCCCGTCATCCCCGACCAGGACCTGGTCAAGCAGCTCCTGGAGCAGATGGAGCTGAAGTACGTCGTCGACGACGAGGGTGACCTTGCCGCGCCGTGGGAGCTCTTCCGCACGTACTTCATGTTCCGCGGCGAGGAGGAGCAGCAGGTCTTCTCCGTGCGGACGTTCTACGACCGGCCGCACGCCATCGAGGAGAAGGGCCGTCTCCTCGAGGCCATCGACGACTGGAACCGCCGCACCCTGTGGCCGAAGGTCTACACCCACACCAATGACGACGGCACCGTCCGTCTCATCGGCGAGGCGCAGATGCTGATCGGCGTCGGCGTCTCGCTGGAGCACTTCGTCTCCAGCACGGTCAGCTGGGTGCGGGCCTCCATCGAGTTCGACCGCTGGCTCGTCGAGCAGCTCGGCCTGGAGGCCGACGCCGAGTCCGGCGACGGCGAGAAGCCCGACGACGAGGCCTGACACCCGTCCCGCGGCCCGTTCCCGCTCACATGGGGATGCGGGCCACGGTCAGCAGGTAGGTCCCGTAGAAGAGTGAGAGCCCGGCCAGCGCACCCGCCGTCACGACGACGGTGCGCCGCCGGGCTCTCGTCATGGCCAGGGCCGCCGGGAGCAGCAGCGGGAAGGCCGGCAGCAGGAAGCGCGGCTTGGAGGCGAAGTAGCTGGAGCCGCCGACCGCGATCACGGCGAGCACGAGGACGTAGACCAGCAGGGCGGCCGGCGGGCGGTCGACGACCAGGTAGACCAGCGCCGCCAGCGCGATCACCAGGGTGGCCAGGGCCATGTAGTAGGCCAGGCAGTCGCGGCCGACGATCAGGTGGCGGACGAACCCCAGCGCATTGCGCCCGAAGTCGAAGCGCGACCCCCACAGTCGCTGCACCTCGAAGTAGCCGAGCGGCCCGCGCCCCGAGTGCACCCCGGCCCACAGCACGTAGCCGCCCCAGCCCAGCGGTGCCAGCGCGGCGCCCGCCCAGACGCGCCAGTCGGTGCGGGCGCGGCGGTCCCGGCACAGGGCGACGGCCGCCGAGCAGCAGACGGCGGCGGCGACCGCGATGGCGTTGGGCCGGGACAGCCCGGCCAGCAGGGCCAGCGCCCCGGCCCACACCCGGCGTCCGGTGACCACGGCGTAGAGGGCCCAGGCGCACAGCGCGGTCATCAGCGACTCGGTGTACGCCATGGTCTGCACGATCGCGTGCGGCTGCAGGCCCCACAGGAGCACCAGCAGGGTGGCCGTGCGGCGCCCGTGCAGCCGCTCGCCGACCGCGTAGACGCCCCAGGCCGCGGCGCCCGCGGAGGCCCAGGCGACCAGCAGCCCGGCGGTGACGACGGTGAGCGGCAGGACCGTGGTGAGGGCCTTGACCAGGCCGGGGAAGAGCGGGAAGAAGGCCAGGTCGTTGAAGATCACGCCGGGGGAGGTGGGGGACGGTACGACCGTCCCGTAGCCGTGGCGGGCGATGCCCGCGTACCAGATGCCGTCCCACAGGTGCCCGAGCAGCGTGCGCGGGTGCTTGCCGATCCACCAGGCCCAGGCGGCCATCACCGTCATCCCGGTCAGCCGGGCGGCCGCGTAGAGCCCGAGCGCGGGCAGGGCCCTGCGCAGCGCCTCGCGCACCCGCTCCACCCGCCGGTCCGGCCGGGCGCCGGGGGCGCGGCGCGGCTCGGGGGCGCGTACGGGCACGGCGGCGGTGTCGGCGAACACGGGCACACCTCCGGTGCGGGTGAAAGGCATACGGGCGTAGCGACCATCCCCGGCCTTGCGGGGTGCGCTTCGCGCGGGTGGGCAGGTACGCCCGTGCAGCCGTGCTGCTTCCACCCGCTCGGGCGCACCTCGCGCGGGGCGCCCCTTCAGGGCGCGTCCGCCCTAAGGTGGGTTGATCACGTCGAGGGAGGGCGCATGGACAACTGGAATCCGGCGGCGCGGGTGCGGGGGCTCGGGACCTCCGTCTTCACGGAGATGACGGAGCTGGCGCGCAGCACGGGAGCGGTCAATCTGGGCCAGGGGGTGCCCGAGCTGGCCGGGCCGCAGGGGCTGCTGGACGAGGTGGCGGCGGCGGTGCTCGCGGGCCGCAACCAGTACCCGCCCGCGCACGGCTTCCCCGTCCTGCGCGAGGCGGTGGCCGCGCACCGGCTGCGCCGCCACGGGGTCGCGTACGACCCGCAGGACGAGGTGCTGGTGACCACCGGGGCCACCGAGGCGATCGCCGCGGCGCTGCTGGGCCTGTGCGACCCCGGCGACGAGGTGCTGGCCTTCGACCCCTGCTACGACGCCTACCCGGCGGTCGTCCGGTTCGCGGGGGCGACGCTGGTGGGGGTGCCGCTCGCGGAGGACGGCAAGTCCTTTGCGCTGGACGCGGATGCGCTGCGCGCCGCCGTCACCCCGCGCACCCGGGTGCTGATCCTCAACACCCCGCACAACCCCACGGGCAAGGTGTTCACCGATGAGGAGCTGGCGGCCGTCGCCGAGGTGTGCCGGGAGCACGATCTGACGGTGGTGACGGACGAGGTCTACGAACACCTGGTGTACGACGAGGCGCTCGGGCACCGGACGATCGCCGCGCTGCCGGACATGCGCGAGCGGACGCTGGTCATCTCCTCCGCCGGCAAGACCTTCAACGTCACGGGCTGGAAGGTCGGCTGGGTCTGCGGACCGGCCCCTCTGGTGGCGGCGGTCGCCGCGGCGAAGCAGTTCCTGACCTACGCCTCCGGAACGCCCTACCAGGAGGCGCTCGCGCGGGCGCTGGGGGGCGTGGAGGCGTGGGCGGCCGGGCTGCGGCTCACGCTGCGGCGCAACCGGGACCTGCTGAGCGAAGGACTCGAACGCGCCGGGCTGCGCCCCTATCGCGCGGACGCCGGGTATTTCGTGCAGGCGGACATCCGCGCATGGGGGCACTCGGACGGCGTGCGTTTCTGTCGTGAACTCCCTTCGCGCGCCGGGGTGGTGGCCATTCCCACTTCCGCCTTCCACGTACGCCCCGACGCCCCGCCCTATCTGGTGCGTTTCTCCTTCTGCAAGCTGGAGAACTCGGTGCGGGATGCGGTGGAGAAGCTGGTCCGCGCCGTCTGATTCGTGGATGTGCAAGCGGCCCGTGGCTGCCCGCATATGCGCCCGGCGGAACTCGAACATCCGCCGGGCGCCGGGCTGTTGAACAAGTGAACTATCCGGCCCTCCCGGGTATGGAAAGATGCAGATGATGGGTAAAAAGGCTGTGGGCGCCGGTCATTCATGATTGCCTCTCCCTCCCGGGCCGGATTCACGGTGCCACCGGAATCGAAGGCCCGGGCCAAGGACCCCCTGTGGGCATGAGCCGGTGCACCGAAAAGGAATCTGGTCCTCCTCGGGGCGGGCCGGCCCACCCTCACTGCTCGCTCGCGGAGCCGACCCCATGCTCACGACGCTCAAGACCACCTATACCGACACCCGAGCCGCCGATCTCGCCTGGTGCCTGGGGAAGGATCCCCTCCCGGCGCTGGCGGTGCTCGACCTCCAACTCGAAGCATCCTTCGTGCAGTTGCGGCTGCTCGGCGCCTCCCACCAGGTCCTGCTGGAGGAGGAGGGCGGCATCTGCTCGGAGACGGTGGCCTGCATAGCCGGCAGCAGCACCCCGCTGCCGCTCGGCGTCGCCAAGCGGGTGGGGGCGTGGGAGTACGAATTCGCGGCGCGCGTCGAGACGCTCTCGCGCTGTTCCTTCGCAGGACGCGCACAAGAACTGCTGGCGCTGGTCGCCGAGCATCCCCAGGGGCTGGCGGGAACGTTTCCCGGCAGCCCCCACGCCTTCACGGCGCTGCTCGCCCAGCGCCGCGACGGCCAGGTCAGCTGGCGCACCTGGCACGCCTATCCGCAGGAGGGGCGGCTGGTGGCCACCCGCACCCGGGTGGGCGTGCGGCTGCCCGCCCCGCTGTGACGGCGGCGCACTCCGCTGCCGGTGCTTTGCCCCTCATTGCCCCCTGGGTGTGGCGCCGTTGCCCCCTGGGTGTGGTTCCCGGGGAAACCCGGCATCCCACGATTGAACCCGTGTGGGTGACAGGGAGGCGCCCGCCCGTGACGTAGCGTTCCCGCATGATCTACCGCCCGGTACCAGCGCGGCTGCCCGTACCGGCCGGGCTCGGCCGTTTCCTCGTCCTGTCCACGGTCTTCGTCTGCGCGGCCTGCGGGCTGGTGTACGAGCTGGAACTGGTCGCCCTGGCCTCGTACTTGACCGGCGACACCGTCACCCAGGCCTCCGTAGTGCTGTCGGTGATGGTCTTCGCCATGGGGATCGGCTCCCTGCTCGCCAAACGGCTGCGCTGCCGCGCGGCCTTCGGCTTCGGCGCCGTGGAGGCGGGGCTCGCCCTGACGGGCGGCCTCTCGGCGATGGCCCTGCACGCCTGCTTCGCCTGGTACGGGCAGGCGAAACCCGCCCTGGTGGGCTTCTCGCTGACCATCGGGGTGCTGATCGGCGCCGAGGTGCCGCTGCTGATGACGCTCATCCAGCGGATCCGTCGCCAGGACGCGGGCGGTGCGGTCGCCGACCTGTTCGCCGCGGACTACGTGGGCGCGCTGGTCGGCGGGCTCGCCTTCCCCTTCCTGCTGCTGCCGGTCCTGGGCCAGCTGTCGGGCGCGCTGCTGACCGGTGCCGTCAACGCGGTGGCCGGCGGGGCGCTGGTGCTGTGGCTCTTCCGCGGCGACCTCACCGCGCGGGCGCGCTGGTCGCTCATCGCCGCCAACGTCCTGGTCCTGCTGCTGCTCGCGGCCGGCTCGGTGCTCACCGGCCCGTTCGAGAAGGCCGCCCTGCAGGCCGTGTACGGCGCGGACGTCCGGGTCGCCGTGCACACCGGCGTGCAGGACGTGGTGCTCACCGGCGGCGGACCCGGCGGGCAGCCGGCCGCGCTCTTCCTGGACGGGCGGCTGCGGGCCGGAGGGGGCGAGGCCTCCCGCTACCAGGAGGCCCTCGTCCACCCCGCCATGGAGGGGCCGCACCGCAGCGTTCTGGTCCTCGGCGGCGGCGACGGGCTCGCCCTGCGCGAGGTGCTGCGCTATCCGGACGTGGAGGACGTGACGGTCGTCGAGCCCGACACGGCCGAACTCCGGCTGGCCCGCACCGATCCCGGCCTCGTCGCCCTCAACCAGGGCGCCTACCGCGACCCGCGGGTCCGGGTCGAGGCCGCCGACGCCTTCGACTGGCTGCGCGCCCGGCGCGACTCCGACGTGCCGTACGACGTCGTCGTCTCCGACCTGCCGGATCCCGACGTCACGCCCAACGCCAAGCTGTACTCCCAGGAGTTCTACGGGCTCGTGGCGCGCGCCCTCGCGCCCGACGGGCGGCTCGTGGTCCACGGGGGCGCCCCCGAGGCGCGCCCGCACACCTTTCGGACCGTGGACGCCACGGTCCGGTCCGTGGGCCTGCGGACCGTGCCCTTCCGGGTCGCCGCCGGGCCCCGGCACGGCGGCCGCAGCGAGGACTGGGGCTTCGTGCTCGCCTCCCGCTCCCCGGTCCGGCTGCGGCTGCCGGACGTCCGGCCGTACCTGCGCTCGCTGACGCCGGAGCTGCTCAGCGCGGACGGGAGCGCCGAGGCGCGCAGGAAGGAGGAGGGGCTGCTGCCGTCGACCCTGATGCATCCGCGCTACGGGGAATGACGGGCCCGGGGCCGCGCAGCGCCGCGCGGAAGGCGCCCGGGGCGAGGCCCTCGCGGTGCTGGAAGAACTTGGCGAAGTTGGCGGCGTCGTCGAAGCCCAGCCGCCCGGCGATCCGCACCGCGGGCAGCCCGCTGTGCGCGAGCAGCCGCTTGGCCTCCAGCATCACGCGCCGGTCGACGAACTCCTTGGCCCCCACCCCGGCCGCGGCCAGCGTCGCCCGGGCGAGGGTGCGGGGGGAGTAGCCGAGCGCCTGCGCGTAGTCGGCGACGCGGTGGCTGTGCGCGAAGTCGCGCTCCACCGCTGCCCGGAAGCGCACGAAGGCGTCGGCGGGCGCGGGAGCGGCACCGCCCTCCGGGGCGGCGATCCCGTCCAGCCGCAGCACCAGGGCGGACAGCAGGTGCCGCAGGATCTCGCCGTGCACGCCGGCGGGCAGCCCGGCCCCGGTGCGGTAGTCGGCGGCCAGGTGCCGCACCGCGCAGAACACGGCCTCGCGGTCGTCGCCCTGCGGGCGGAGCAGCACGGGGCGGAAGGGGTCGTCGGCGACCGCCGCGACCGCGGTGCCGGGCGGCAGGAAGCCCGGCTGGACGAGGATCACCGTGCCCTCGATGGCCGATACGTCGCCGTGCTGCTGCACCTGACCCGGACGTACCCACAGCACCGAGCCCGCCCGCAGGCGGTGGCCGGTGAAGTCCACGGTGTGCACGGTGGACCCGGAGTCGACGGCGATGATCTGGTGGAAGTCCAGCCGCTGGGGCAGGGGCAGCATGCCCTCCGGCGCGCGGGCGCGCAGCTCGGCGAGCGTGAGGACCTCGACGCCGGCCGGGGTGCCCGGCGGCGCCTGGTAGACGAGGTCCAGGATCTCCGGGGCGTCGTGTCGCTTTTTCACCATGGCGGGACGCGAGCCTACCTGGCCGGGTCGGGACCCCGCTCGTAGCGTGGTTCTCACCGACAACTCCCGTCCCCCTGGAGGAGACTCCTCATGGCCAAGATCGCACTCTTCGGCGCCACCGGCACCATCGGCAGTCGTGTGCTGCGCGAGGCCCTGGACCGTGGCCACCACGTCACGGCCGTGGTCCGTGACCCCAAGAAGCTCACCGAGCAGCACCCGAACCTCACGGTCGCCACCGGCGACGTCCTCGACCCCGCCTCGGTGACGGCCGTCGCCGAGGGCCAGGACGTCGTCGTCAGCGCCGTCGGCGGCGGCGACGGCCCCGGTCACGTCGCCACCATCGCGCCGGCCGCCAAGTCCCTGGTGGCGGGCCTGCGCCCGCTCGGCGAGAAGGCCCCGCGGCTGATCGCCGTCGGCGGCGCCGGGTCGCTGCGCACGCCCGACGGCAAGCAGGTGTGGGACGCCGAGGGGCTGCCCGAGTTCCTGCTGCAGATCATGCACGCGCACGGCGACGCGCTGGACTTCTACCGGTCCGTCGACGACGTCCGCTGGACCAACCTCAGCCCCGCCGCGCAGATCGCGCCCGGTGAGCGCACCGGCACCTACCGCACCGCCCTCGACGACCTGATCGTCGACGCCGACGGCACCAGCCGGATCTCCGCCGAGGACTACGCGGTGGCCCTCGTCGACGAGATCGAGGAGGCGAACCACATCGGTGAGCGTTTCACGGTCGGAGCGTGAGACTCCGGGCCGGTGGTTGGTCGGTTTCTGACGGAAAGTTCGACAGGATTCGACCGGGAAGGCACCACTGACGGGTCCGGTGGGTAGGCTCGCTGGTTATGGAGCACGAGGTGTTCGTTCCGTTTCCCGTCGGTGCGGTCCGGCGGGCCCTCTCCGACCCCGCGCGCGTGGCCCGCTGCATCCCGGGCCTGCAACAGGACGCGGCGGACGCCTCCGGAACGCCTCTCGCCGGGCGGCTGCGGCTGCGCATCGGCGGCTCCACCATCACCTACCGGGGCGCGCTGCGGCTCACCGAGCACGACGGCACCTACGAACTGTCGGGAGAGGGCACGGAGGCGCGGGGCTCCGGAACGGTGACGCTCGCGCTGAGCGCGGTGCCCGAGGAGACGCCAGGCGGCACCCGGCTGACGTGCACCGGCACCGTCGGCGGGGCCGGGCGGCTGGCCGACTTCGACCCGAGGACCGCGGAGTCCGCGGGGCGCCGGCTGCTGGACCGCTTCGCCGCCGCACTGGCGGAGGAGCTGCGCGAGGACGCCGGCACCACCGTGTTCGAGGCGGAGGTCCCGCCGTCCTCGCTGGACCCGGCGGCGGACGCGGACGAGGGGCTCGACGCCGAGGAGCTGGAGGGCGCGGCCCTGGAGGCGGTCATCGAGGACGCGCTGGAGGGCGGCGAGCCGGCGGCCGAGGCGGCGCACGCGCGCCGCACGATGATCGGCCGCAGCGCGGAGGAGGTCGACCACGCGCCGCCGCGGGGCCGCTATGCGCCGGTCCCCGCACCCGAGACCACCACGGGCACGGCAGCCCTCCGCTGGGCCGTCCCCGCTGCCGCGGTGGCCCTCGCGTCGGCGGTGGCGGTGGGCCGGGTGCTGCGGCGCCGGCGGTAGGGCCCCGAAGGGGCGCGGGGAACTGCGCGACCAGCCACGATGCACCCGCAGTCGAGGTTCCCGCGGCTTCGCCCCGGCCCCCTGGGCTGCTGCGTCGGCTGCGGGCCGGCGGTGGCTGATCGCGCAGTTCCCCGCGCCCCTCCGGGGCGCGAAGATCAGCCGTATCGTCGGGTTGTGACAAGCAACGAGCAGACCGTGCGCCTCTCGCACGGCAACGCCGAAGTGACCGTCGACCCCGAAAACGGCTGCAGGCTCTCGAGCCTGCGCATCGGCGGTACCGAACTGCTCCGGGAAGGCGAACGCTACGGCGCCTTCCCGATGGTGCCCTGGTGCGGCCGCATCGCCGAAGGCCGCTTCCGCAACGGCGGCGACCTCCACCAGATGCCGGTCAACTCCCCGCCGCACGCCATCCACGGCACCGGGCGGGACACCGCCTGGACCACCGCCCGTGCCGACGGGACGTCCGCGGCGTTCACCTTCGACCTCGCGGACCCCTGGCCGTACCCCGGCCGCGTCACCCAGCTGGTGGAGCTCGGTGAGGATTCCCTGACCCTCACCATGGGCGTCGAGGCCGCCGCCGACTCGTTCCCGGCGCAGGCCGGCTGGCACCCCTGGTTCCGGCGCAACCTCGGCACCGGCAAGGACGTGGAGATCGACTTCCGGCCCTCCTGGCAGGAGGAGCGCGGTGCGGACCACCTGCCCACCGGCGAGCGCATCGACCCGCTCCCGGGGCCCTGGGACGACTGTTTCGGGATGCCGGACGGCGTCGACGTCACCCTCACCTGGCCCGGCGCGCTGGAGCTGAAGGTCACCAGCCGTGCCGAGTGGGTCGTGGTCTACGACGAGCAGTCCGAGGCCGTCTGCGTGGAGCCGCAGAGCGGGCCGCCGAACGGGCTCAACACCCTGCCGCGCCTGGTCACCCCGATCGACCCCCTCGAGGTCTCCACCACGTGGACCTGGCGGAGCCTGGCCTAAGCTCATGGCCATGACCAACGCGCGTGACGCCCTGCTGCAGCAGATCAAGGACAAGGCCGTCGTCCACGGCAAGGTGACTCTCTCCTCCGGCAAGGAGGCCGACTACTACATCGACCTGCGCCGGATCACCCTGGACGCCGAGGCCGCGCCCCTGGTCGGCCAGGTGATGCTGGACGCCACCGCCGACCTGGAGTTCGACGCGGTCGGCGGGCTCACGCTCGGCGCGGACCCGGTCGCCACCGCGATGCTGCACGCCGCCGCCGCCCGCGGCCGCACGCTGGACGCCTTCGTCGTGCGCAAGGCGCAGAAGACGCACGGCATGCAGCGCCGCATCGAGGGCCCGGACGTCAAGGGCCGCCGCGTCCTGGTGGTCGAGGACACCTCGACCACCGGCGGCTCCCCGCTGACCGCCGTCGAGGCGGCCCGCGAGGCCGGTGCCGAGGTCGTGGCCGTGGCGACGATCGTCGACCGCGGTGCCGCGTCCGCGATCGAGGGTGCCGGGCTGCGCTACATCACCGGTTACTCGCTGGGCGATCTGGACCTCTCCTGACATTTCACCGCGATGTTTCACGTGAAACCCCACCCTGCTCATATGAGCAGGGTGGGGTTCATGTGGAGTAATTCGAGGAGTCTGGGAAGATGGGGGCGACGATGACCGTCGCCCCCTTACCCGTAACACCCCCAAGGAGCGGACAGATGCCCATCGCAACCCCCGAGGTCTACAACGAGATGCTCGACCGGGCGAAGGCCGGCAAGTTCGCCTACCCGGCCATCAACGTGACCTCGACGCAGACTCTGCACGCCGCCCTGCGCGGTTTCGCCGAGGCGGAGAGCGACGGCATCATCCAGATGTCCACCGGCGGTGCCGAGTTCCTGGGTGGCCAGTACAGCAAGGACATGGTCTCGGGTGCCGTTGCGCTTGCCGAGTTCGCGCACGTCGTCGCCAAGAAGTACCCGGTGAACATCGCGCTGCACACCGACCACTGCCCCAAGGACAAGCTGGACGGCTATGTCCGCCCGCTGATCGACCTCTCCGCGGAGCGCGTGGCCAAGGGCGAGAACCCGCTCTTCCAGTCGCACATGTGGGACGGCTCGGCCGAGACGCTCGCCGACAACCTGGCCATCGGCCAGGAGCTGCTCGCCAAGGCCGCCGCCGCCAAGATCATCCTTGAGGTCGAGATCACCCCGACCGGCGGCGAGGAGGACGGCGTCAGCCACGAGATCAACGACGAGCTCTACACCTCCGTCGAGGACGCCATCCGCACCGCCGAGGCCCTGGGCCTGGGCGAGAAGGGCCGCTACCTGCTGGCCGCCTCCTTCGGCAACGTCCACGGCGTCTACAAGCCGGGCAACGTGGTCCTCCGCCCCGAGCTGCTCAAGGACCTGCAGCAGGGCGTCGCCGAGCGCTTCGGCAAGCAGGACCCGTTCGACTTCGTCTTCCACGGCGGCTCCGGCTCCACCGAGGAGGAGATCCGCACCGCGCTGGAGAACGGCGTCGTGAAGATGAACCTCGACACCGACACCCAGTACGCCTTCACCCGCCCGGTCGCGGCCCACATGTTCGCCAACTACGACGGCGTCCTGAAGGTCGACGGCGAGGTCGGCAACAAGAAGTCCTACGACCCGCGCACCTGGGGCAAGCTGGCCGAGGCGGGCATGGCCGCGCGCGTCACCGAGGCCTGCGCCAACCTGCGTTCGACCGGCACCAAGCTGAAGTAGCCCACAGCCGTTCCGTGAGGGGCCCGGTACGCCGACGGCGTACCGGGCCCCTTCGCGTGGCCGTCCGGGGCCGGGCGCGGGATGATCCGGGCATGAGCGATCCGCTCCCCGCCGTCCGGCTCGGCACCCGCGTGGGGCGTGCCGTCGTGCTGACCACCGTGCTCGGCTCCGGCATGGCCATGCTCGACAGCACCGTGGTCAACGTGGCGCTGCCGCACATCGGGCGGGACCTGCACGCGAGCCTCGCCGTGCTGCAGTGGACCGTCAACGCCTACATGCTCACCCTCGCCGGGCTGATCCTGCTGGGCGGGGCGCTGGGGGACCGGTTCGGGCGGCGGCGGGTGTTCGTCGTCGGCGTGGTGTGGTTCGCGCTCGCCTCGCTGCTGTGCGGGATCGCGCCGGACGCCGGGGTGCTGATCGCGGCGCGGGCGCTGCAGGGCATCGGCGGGGCGCTGCTCACGCCGGGGTCGCTGGCGCTGATCCAGGCGGTCTTCCACGAGGACGACCGGGCCGCGGCCGTGGGCGCCTGGTCCGGGCTGGGCGGGGTGGCCGCGGCGGTCGGGCCGTTCGTCGGCGGCTGGCTGGTGGACGGGCCGGGCTGGCGCTGGGTGTTCCTGATCAACCTGCCGGTGGCGGCCGTGTGCGTGCCGGTCGCCCTGCGGTACGTGCCCGAGACGCGGGCCCCCGGGGCCCGCGGGCGGTTCGACGTGCTCGGTGCGGTGCTGGGGGCGCTAGCGCTGGGCGCGGTCACGTACGCGCTGATCGCGGCGCCGGAGAAGGGCGCGTCGCCGCAGGTCGTCGTCCCCGCGGTGGGCGGGCTGCTGCTCGCCGCCGCGTTCGTGTACGTGGAGTCCCGGCGGGCCGATCCGATGCTGCCGCCCGGGATCTTCTCGGTCCGGATGTTCTCGGCCGTCAACGGCGTCACCGTGTTCGTCTACGCGGCCTTCAGCGGCTTCTTCTTCCTCGCCGTGCTCCAGCTCCAGGTGGTCGCCGGCTGGTCCGCCCTCGCGGCGGGCACGGCGCTGCTGCCCACGACCGTGCTGATGCTGCTGCTGTCCGCACGGTCCGGGAAGGTCGCGCAGGACATCGGCCCGCGCATCCCGCTGACGGTGGGGCCGCTGCTGTGCGCGGCGGGAATGCTGCTGATGACGCGGGCCGGGGCGGGGGCCGTGTACTGGCGGGACGTGCTGCCGGCGCTCGTCGTGCTCGGGCTGGGCATGGTGGTGCTGGTCGCGCCGCTGACGTCCACCGTGCTGGCCTCGGTGGACGTGGCGCGGGCCGGGCTGGCCAGCGGCATCAACAACGCGGCGGCGCGGGCCGCGGGGCTGATCGCGGTGGCGGCCCTGCCGCTTGCCGCGGGGATGGGGGCGGACACGTACCGGGACCCGGCGGCGTTCTCGGGGGCGTTCGAGACCGCCATGGTGTTGTGCGCGGGGTCGCTGGTGCTGGCCGCCGTTCTCGCCTGGGCCACGGTGCGGGTGCCTCCGGCGGTTGCGGAGGAGAGGGCGCCGTGTCACCCGGAGTGCACGTATCACTGCGGGGTGGCCTCGCCGCCGCTGGATCCTGGGGACGTGTGACGGCTGCGGGCCGGTTGTGGCTGATCGCGCAGTTCCTCCCCCAGCTACCGCTGGGGGTACCCCCAGCGCCCCTGACGGGGCGCGGCACCGTCTGTCGGGTGCAGGTCGTCCGTGGTCGGTCGCGCCCACGCGGCGGAGCCGCATGATGAGCACAGCCCCGCGCCCCTTCGAGGCGCGGTCTACGGGGCGCGGGTCTACGGGGTGCGGTACCCCTGCGGCAGACTGGAGGTCATGGCCATTCACGAGAACCTGCTCGGGGGACCGCCCCCGACCCATCTGCCCGACGATCCCGAGCCGCGTGAGCTGCTCGCCTCCGGGGCCGCGCCCGCCGAGGTCGCCGCCAAGTACCCGGCGTCCTCGCTCGCCTGGGCGCAGCTCGCGGACGACGCGTTCGAGGCCGGCCGCACCGTCGAGTCGTACGCGTACGCCCGCACCGGCTACCACCGCGGCCTCGACGCGCTGCGCCGCAGCGGCTGGAAGGGCCACGGCCCGGTGCCGTTCGAGCACGAGCCCAACCGCGGCTTCCTGCGCGCCCTGCACGCCCTCGCGCGCGCCGCGCAGGCGATCGGCGAGCAGGAGGAGTACGAGCGCTGCTCGACGTTCCTGCGGGACAGCTCCCCGACGGCCGCCAACACCCTCGGCTGAGCCGCCCTCCGCCGGCAAGGGGCCGCGTACGGCCCCTTGCCGCAGGGCTTCACCGGCACGGATGATCCCGGCGTGACCACCCGGTGAACCCCCGCCAGTGGAGGGCGTCGTGACCCAGAACCGCACCCCCAACCTCGACTTCGCCGGCACCACCCCGTACGAGGACTACGTACGGGCCTCCGTGCTCAGCCGGCTCCAGGAGCCCCTCTCCGACGACCCCGGGGAAATGGTCTTCCTCGTGACGACCCAGGTCATGGAGCTGTGGTTCACCGTCCTCGTCCACGAGTGGGAGACCGCCTCGCGCGCGCTGCGCCGCGACGAGCTTCCCGTGGCGATGGCGGCGCTCAAGCGCTCCACCTACGAACTCGCCTCCCTCAACGCGTCCTGGGAGCCGGTGGCGCACCTGACGCCGGCCCAGTTCAACTCCTACCGCTCCGCGCTGGGCGAGGCCTCCGGGTTCCAGTCGGCGATGCACCGGCGCATGGAGTTCCTGCTCGGCGACAAGTCGGCCTCCCTGCTCCTCCCGCACCGCGGCGCCCCGCACGTCCACGCCGAGCTGGAGCGCGCGTTGCACGCGCCGAGCCTCTACGACGAGGTGCTGCGGTACCTCGCCCGCCGGGGGTACGCGATACCCGTGTCCGTGCTCGGCCGGGACGTCGCCGAGCGGTATGCGGGCGATCCCGCCGTGGAGCGGGTCTGGCAGCGCATCTACGCCGGTGACCAGAACAGCGACGAGTGCCGCCTGGGCGAGGCGCTGACGGAGGTCGCGGAACTGGTCTGGCGCTGGCGCAACGACCATCTCGTCGCCACGAGAAGAGCGATGGGGGCGAAGACGGGCACCGGGGGTTCGCCGGGGGTGGCCTGGCTGGAGAAGCGGGCCGCGAAGAGCGTCTTTCCCGAGCTGTGGACGGCGCGCAGCCGTGTCTGAGTCCGCATTGGCGGGCGAGGCGGCCGCCCTCGACGCCGCCGACGAACTGCGCGCCAAGCGCGCCGAGTTCGTGCTGGACGACGCCGTCTACCTCGACGGCAACTCGCTGGGCGCCCTGCCCCGGGCCGTCCCCGCGCGCCTGTCGGACGTCGTCGAGCGGGAGTGGGGGCGGCTGCGCATCCGCTCCTGGGACGAGTCCGCCTGGTGGACCGCGCCCGAGCGGGTCGGCGACCGGATCGGCCGGCTGATCGGGGCGGCGCCCGGGCAGGTGGTGGTCGGCGACTCGACAAGCGTCAACGTCTTCAAGGCGGTTGTGGCGGCGGTGCGGTCCGTTCCCGGTGGCGGCCGTGACCGGGACGAGGTGCTCGTCGACGCGGCGACGTTCCCGACGGACGGGTACATCGCGGAGTCCGCGGCCCGGATGACGGGCTGCCGGATCCGGGCCGTGCCCGCCGCGGAACTGGCGGGCGCCGCCGGGCCGCACACGGCCGTCGCACTGGTCAACCATGTCGACTACCGCACCGGGCGGTTGCACGACCTGCCCGGCACGACGGCCGCGGTGCGGGCGGCCGGGGCCCGCGTGGTGTGGGACCTGTGCCACAGCGCGGGCGCGCTGCCCGTCGAACTCGACGCGCACGGCGTGGACTTCGCGGTCGGCTGCACGTACAAGTACCTCAACGGCGGCCCCGGCGCGCCCGCCTTCCTCTATGTGCGCCGGGACCTCCAGCCCCGCTTCGACTCGCCGCTGCCCGGCTGGAACTCCCACGCCGACCCCTTCGGCATGTCCCCCGCCTACCGTCCCGCGGACGGCGCGGTCCGGGGCCGGGTCGGCACGCCGGAGATCCTCTCCCTGCTGGCGCTCGACGCGGCGCTGGACGTCTGGGACGGCGTGGACCTCGCCGCGGTCCGGGCGAAGAGCCTGGCCCTGACGGACTTCTTCCTGCGCTGCGTGGCGGCGTACGCGCCGGGCGCGGTGACACCGGTGACGCCGGCGGCGCACGGGGAGCGGGGCAGCCAGGTGTCGCTGCGGACGGCTTCGGGGGACGGGCGGGAGACCGTGGCGGAGCTCGTCCGGCGGGGCGTGGTGGGCGACTTCCGCCCGCCCGACCTCCTGCGCTTCGGCTTCGCGCCGCTCTACGTCGGCTTCGCCGACACGGAACGCGCGGCGCGGCTGCTGGCCGAGGCGGTGGGCGCGTGATCGCGTACGGCCCGCACCCCAGCCAGGTGGTGGACCTCCACGGTCCCGCGGACGCGCCGGTCCGGGTGACGCTGCTGCACGGCGGCTACTGGCGCGAGCGCTACGACCGTACGTACCTGCTGCCGCTGGCCCGGACGCTCGCCGGGCTCGGCGCGCGGGTGGCGCTCGCGGAGTACCGCCGGGTGGGCGGGGGAGGGGGCTGGCCGGAGACGTTCGACGACGTCGCGCAGGTCGTGGGCCCCGCATCCGCGACCCGCCACGTCCTGGTCGGACACTCCGCGGGCGGCCACCTCGCGCTGTGGGCGGCGGCACGGATGCCGGGCGTGGACCACGTGGTCGCCGTCGCGCCGGTGGCGGACCTGGCCCGGGCGCGGGAGCTCGCGCTGAGCGACGGCGCCGTGGACGAACTCCTGGGCGGCCGCTACCGCCCGGAGGCCGACCCGGTGCGGCTGCCGGCGCCGACGGCTGCGGTGACGCTGGTGCACGGCACGGCGGATACGGACGTTCCGGTGGAACTGTCGCGGAGATACGCGCGTGCCGTGCCGGGCGCGGTGCTGCGGGAGTTGGACGGGGTCGACCATTTCGACCCCGTGACCCCGGGGACGGAGGCGTGCGGGACGGTCCTGGAGGCGGTGGGCTGCGCCCCGTAAGGGGGCGCCCCGATAGGGGCGCGGGGCTGTGTCGATATGCGGCTCCGCCGCGTGGTCGCGCCCGCGTAGTACTTGAGGCGGACCCCCGGAAATCCCCACTCGTACGGACGCCGGCCGCAGGCCCGCCCGCTTAGCGTGGAACGTGTGACCGACACATTCCAGAGCAGCGAGGAGCTGCGCGTAGCGAGGACCTTCCTCCACCGCCTCCGGGAGGACCTCGTCACCGATGCCTTCGCCTTCCGGCCGCTGCCGCCGCTCCGCGACGACCACCGGCTTGTGCGGGCGCTGCCGCGCCGGGCCGCCCGGTACACGCGGTGGCTGCCGCACGCCGTCGTCGTGGGCTTCGCCCTCATGATCATGCTGGCCACCGTCGAGCACGTGGGCATCGTCCCGGCGCTGTTCGTCGGTGTGCCGATCATGACGACCCTGGTCCGGCCCGTCGGCGCGTGGTGGCTGTCGTTCGGTGTGATGTTCCTCACCGGCATGGTGCTGCCCTTCGGCTCCAGCGTCTCGCCGTGGTCGCCGGGCGGCTTCCTGCCGCACCTCGCCGTGATGGTCCTGGTGGCGCTGCGCACCCGGCCGCGCGTCGCGGCCGGGATGTGGCTGCTGACCGGGGCGCTGGCGGTGTTCCTCGGGGTCTTCCGGTCGTACGGGGCGCCCTACGGCGGGGAGCTGTTCCAGATGCTGGCCTTCTCCGGCTTCGTGCTCTTCGCCGTCGTCGCCGTGCGCGGCCTGCGCGAGGGCAAGCAGCAGGTCGAGGCCCAGGCGGCCGTCACACAGGTCGAGCGGTCGCGGCGGACGCTGCTGGAGGAGCGCACCACCATCGCCCGGGAGCTGCACGACGTGGTGGCCCACCACATGTCCGTGGTCGCCATCCAGGCCGAGGCCGCGCCGTACCGGGTGCAGGACACCCCGCCCGAGCTGGCGGCCGCGTTCCAGACCATCCGGGAGAACGCCGTGGCGGCCCTCACCGAGCTGCGCCGGGTGCTCGGCGTCGTACGGTCCGAGGAGGACGCCGCGCCCGAGGCGCCGCAGCCCACGCTGGCCGACCTCGGCCTGCTCCTGGGCAACGTGCGCTCGGCCGGTCTGGAGGTCGAGCACGTGACCACGGGCGCGGTGCGGCCGCTGCCGCAGGGCGTCGAGCTGTCGGCGTACCGGATCGTGCAGGAGGCGCTCAGCAACGTCCTGCGCCATGCGCCGGGTGCCACGGCGCGCGTGGAGGTCTCGTACGTCCTCGGCGGGCTCGGCCTGCGCATCGTCAACGGCCCGGCCGACCGCCTGGCCAAACCCTCGCCGGGCGCCGGGCACGGGGTGCTGGGCATGCGCGAGCGCGTCGGCATGCTCGGCGGCGGGATGACGGCGGAGGCGACGGAGGACGGCGGCTACGAGGTCGCCGCCTTCATCCCGGTCGCGATGCCGGGGGAGGCCGCGGCATGACCATCCGGGTACTGATCGTGGACGACCAGATGATGGTCCGCGAGGGCTTCTCCGTGCTGCTGAACGCGCAGCCCGACATCGAGGTGATCGGAGAGGCCGTCGACGGGCGGCAGGCGGTCGAGAAGGTGGCCGAGCTGCGGCCGGACGTCGTGCTCATGGACATCCGCATGCCCGGCATGAACGGGCTGGAGGCCACCCGCGAGATCGTCGCGGCGGACGGCGAGGCCAAGGTGCTCGTGCTGACGACCTTCGACCTGGACGAGTACGTCTACCAGGCGCTGCGCGCGGGAGCGAGCGGCTTCCTGCTCAAGGACGCGTCGGCGCGGCAGCTGGCGGACGGCGTGCGGGTGGTCGCCGACGGCGAGGCGCTGCTCGCGCCGACGGTCACGAAGCGGCTGATCCAGGAGTTCTCCCGGCTGGGCGCGCCGAAGGCGGCGCCCACGCAGGAGCGCATCGGGGACCTCACGGAACGGGAGACGGAGGTCCTGGTCCTGGTCGCCCAGGGGCGCTCGAACTCGGAGATCGCGGCGCACCTGGTCGTGGCGGAGTCGACCGTGAAGACGCACGTGAGCCGGGTCCTGGTGAAGCTGGGCCTGCGCGACCGCACGCAGGCTGCCGTTTTTGCGTACGAGACGGGGCTGGTGACACCGGGGGGCTGAGTGCGGAACCGCGCCCCGCAGGGGCGCTGGGGGTACCCCCAGCGGTAGCTGGGGGAGGAACTGCGCGACCAGCCACAGACGGCCCGCAGCCGCCCAGGTCACGAGCGCGGCACCGTCAATCGCCACCCCTCCGCCAGCGCCGTCCACGTCCGGACCCGGACCGGACCCCGGATGCGGTTGTCGGCGCGGTAGCGGAAGTCCGGCCCGGACACCGTGATCGTGCGGGCCCGCGCCTGCACCGGATGGTGCCCCGCGCGCGCGTGCACCACCACTTCCGCCAGGGCGGAGCCCCCGTCCGCGGGAGCGGACACGGCGACGCGCCCCACCGGCCGGTCCACGTTGGCCAGCAGTACCCCGTCCGCCTCGACCCGCAGCCGCGCCCCGGCGGGGCGCGGCCCCCGCCGGGGCCCGGTCCGGGCCAGCAGGGCGAGGGCGCTGCGCGCCGACACGGCCGGCGCCCCCCGTACCGCCGCGTAGCGGCGCCCGGCATCGCCCGCGGGCACCCAGAGGCCGCCCACGACGATGCCGTCGCTGTCGTCGGCCAGCAGGCCGAGCCGCCGCTCCACGCCGTCCAGGACGGCCCGTGCGGCCGCCACGGCCCCCAGCGGAACGCCGAGGACCCGCGCCACCGACACGGACGGCAGCGAGCCGACGGGGACCCACGCCAGCGGTGCCGCGGCCAGCTCCCGCTGGCGGTGCAGCTGGGCGACGACCCGCAGCAGCGCGCGGTCGTCGCCGATCACCACCGTCCGCCGGCGGCCCCGCCGCCCGACGGCCCGCGCCACCTCCTCGGGGCCCTCCGGAAGACAGATTTTCGCCACCGATCCGGCACACAGCACGTCCCTCGCGATCCGCACGGACTCGCCGTCCACACGGCGGGCGACGGGGTCGACGACGACGAGCAGCCGCTGTCCGGTCGGGTCTGCAGCCGACACGTTCGTCCTTCCTCAGGTAACCTCTCGGTGCAAGAGCCCCTGTCGCTGTTGCGCCAGGGGCTTCGTCTATCCGGGGCACCGGTTCGACGGCTCTAGCGGTGGCGTACGCCCTGACCAAGGCGGGCGTAAGGCCACCCACGCACGTTGGACATGCCCCGCCCGGAAGGGGTGTACGCCTGTGCCCGCACTTGTGCTGCTCGGTGCTCAGTGGGGTGACGAGGGCAAGGGAAAGGCCACCGATCTGCTCGGTGGCTCCGTGGACTACGTGGTGCGCTACCAAGGTGGCAACAACGCCGGCCACACGGTCGTCGTCGGTGACCAGAAATATGCGCTCCACCTCCTCCCTTCCGGGATCCTCTCGCCGGGGTGCACCCCGGTCATCGGCAACGGTGTCGTCGTCGACCCGGCGGTCCTGCTCTCCGAGCTGAGCGGGCTGAACGAGCGCGGCGTCGACACGTCGAAGCTGCTGGTCAGCGGTAACGCGCACCTGATCACGCCGTACCACACGACGGTCGACAAGGTGACGGAACGCTTCCTCGGCAAGCGGAAGATCGGCACCACCGGCCGCGGCATCGGCCCGACCTACGCGGACAAGATCAACCGCGTGGGCATCCGCGTCCAGGACCTCTACGACGAGTCGATCCTGACGCAGAAGGTCGAGGCTGCCCTCGACTTCAAGAACCAGATCCTGGCGAAGCTCTACAACCGCCGCGCGATCGACCCGGCGAAGATCGTCGACGAGATGCTGGCCTACGCCGACCAGATCAAGCCCTTCGTCGCCGACACCACGCTGATCCTGAACAACGCCATCGACGAGGGCAAGGTCGTCCTCTTCGAGGGCGGCCAGGGCACCCTGCTGGACGTGGACCACGGCACGTACCCCTTCGTGACCTCCTCCAACCCGACCGCGGGCGGCGCCTGCACGGGTGCGGGCGTCGGCCCCACGAAGATCAACCGGGTCATCGGCATCCTGAAGGCGTACACCACCCGTGTCGGCGCCGGTCCGTTCCCGACCGAGCTGTTCGACAAGGACGGCGAGGCGCTGCGCACCATCGGCGGCGAGCGCGGTGTGACCACCGGCCGCGACCGCCGCTGCGGCTGGTTCGACGCCGTCATCGCCCGCTACGCGACCCGCGTCAACGGCCTGACGGACTTCTTCCTCACCAAGCTCGACGTGCTCACCGGCTGGGAGCAGATCCCGGTCTGCGTCGCGTACGAGATCGACGGCAAGCGCGTCGAGGAACTGCCCTACAGCCAGACCGACTTCCACCACGCGAAGCCGATCTACGAGATGCTGCCGGGCTGGACCGAGGACATCTCCAAGGCCAAGACGTTCTCCGAACTGCCGAAGAACGCCCAGGCGTACGTGAAGGCGCTGGAGGAGATGTCGGGCGCCCCGATCTCCGCGATCGGCGTCGGCCCGGGCCGTGACGAGACGATCGAGATCAACTCCTTCCTTTCGTAAGGCTCTTGAGGCGTGTTGCACGCAGAAGCGCCCCGACCGCTCGGCGGTCGGGGCGCTTCTGCGTCGTGTCACCCCGTCCTGCTGTAGACCAGCGACGCGTCCTTTGTGCCCGAGTCGGTGAAGTCGCGGCGCATCCGGCCGTCCGGGAGCAGGACCAGGTCGGAGGGCGAGCCCGGCTGGCAGGCCGAGGTGGGCTGCGCCTGGACGACGCTGGAGGGGCCGAGGTGCAGCGGGGTGCCGTCGCCGCCGCCGGAGACGGACGCGTCCCAGGTGCAGGTGTAGGCGGTGCCGTCGTCGAGGTAGCCGCCGCCCCGGATCTCGGCCGTGCCGGTGCCGCCGGCTCCCGGCCGGACGGTGAGGACGCGGGTGTTGCGGCCGCCGCCGGAGTCGAAGCCCGACTGCCAGGTCCCGGCGTACGCCTGCGCCCCGCCGACGGTCGCCGGGGCGGTGGCGGGCGGCACTGCCGGGGACGACGGCCCGGCGGGGCTCGTGGCGGGCGGGGGCGTGGTGGCCGGCGTCGTGGCCGGGGGAGCGGGGGACGATGCCGCCGCGCTGCTGCCTGAGCCGTTCCCGCTCTCCTGGTGCCGGAGCAGGTAGACGGTTCCGCCGCCCGCGAGCAGCCCGGCGACCACGATCGCGGCCAGCAGGTACGGCGTCTTCGAGCGGGGCGGGGGAGGGGGCGGCGGCGGGTACCCGTATCCGTACCCGGGCGCGGGCGGGGCGGTGACGGTCGGCGGGTCCGCCGGGGGCACCACCTGGGTGGGCGGTTCCGCGGGTATGGACGCCCCCGGGGCGGGGGCCGCCGCCGTGGGGTCCTCCACGTCGAGCAGCTGCACCGCGTGCCGTCCGAGCTGGGCGACCAGGCCGCCGGGCAGCCAGGGTTCGCCCGAGCGCAGGTCCGTCAGCAGGCCGGCCGCGCCCGTGCGCTCCAGGGCCTCCTCGGGCGTGGGCCGTGCGGCGGGGTCCTTGACGAGGAACGCGGCGATCAGCGGGCGCAGGCCCTCCGGCACCGCGGCGAGGTCCGGCTCCTCCTCCGCGATGCGGTACATCAGCGCGTGGACGCCGCTGTCCGCGGTGCCGAAGGGCATCCGGCCGGTGGCCGCGTAGGCCAGCACCGAGCCGAGGCAGAAGACGTCGCTGGCGGGCGTCACCTGGGCGCCGCGCACCTGCTCGGGGGACATGAAGCCGGGCGAGCCGACGGCCGCCCCGGTGCGGGTGAGGCCGCCGTCGGTGATGGTCTCCAGGGCGCGGGCGATGCCGAAGTCGATGACGCGCGGACCGTCGAGGGTGATCAGCACGTTGGACGGCTTGAGGTCCCGGTGGACGATGCCCGCGGCGTGCACGGCCTGCAGGGCGCGGGCGAGACCGGCGCCGAGGATGCGGACGGAGCGCTCGGGCAGCGGCCCGAAGTCCTGGCCGACCACCTGGCGCAGCGAGGGGCCCGCGATGTAGCCGGTCGCGACCCAGGGGACGGCGGCCTCGGTGTCGGCGTCGAGGACGGGCGCGGTCCACTCCCCGCCGACCCGCAGGGCCGACCGGACCTCCTGCCGGAAGCGGCTGCGGAACTCCTCCTGCGTCGCCAGCTCCGGGTGGACCAGCTTGACCGCGACCGTCCGGCCGCGGTCCGAGCGGGCCAGATACACCCGGCCCATGCCGCCCGAGCCGAGCCGGGCGAGCAATCGGTAGGCGCCGAGCGTGCGCGGGTCCTCCGGCGTCAGGGCTTCCATGCCGGGTACTCCCTCCCCCAGTTTCCCCTCGTTCACTTGCGGAGAATAGCGGCACGGCAAAGGGCCGGGACCCCGCACGGTGAAAGTGCGCGGTCCCGGCCCTTTTCTGCCGGTCGGCCGGTCGGCCGGGCCGGTGCCCGGGGCCGCTCAGCCCGGGACGATGTTCTCCGCCTGGGGGCCCTTGTGGCTCTGCGCGATGTCGAAGGTCACCTTCTGGCCTTCGTTGAGTTCGCGGTATCCCTGAGCGGAGATGTTCGAGTAGTGGGCGAA
The DNA here is from genome assembly GCF_047456005.1 of Streptoverticillium reticulum. Classification (NCBI taxonomy): domain Bacteria; kingdom Bacillati; phylum Actinomycetota; class Actinomycetes; order Kitasatosporales; family Streptomycetaceae; genus Streptomyces; species Streptoverticillium reticulum. The sequence goes on from NZ_CP179755.1 coordinate 4,427,461, forward strand.
GACGTCCGGGCCGCCGCTGTCCTGCTGGATGAAGCCGAAGCCCTTTTCGGAGTTGAACCACTTCACGATGCCGGTGGCCAAGACGATCTCCTCGAGAGAGGTTTCGAGACGGAATTCCGTATTCCAGGGTGGAAATACAAGAGCGCCCGGGACTCGGTGCTCGGGCGCGCACGTCAAATGGGTACGAATTACTGCAACCGCGAGGGACCGTAGCACGCAAAAGGGTGGCGAATCGGTATTTCCGGTTCGGCGATTCTCCAGAGGGGCACAGTCCTCGGCCCCGCCGGACCCGGCAGGGTGTCCGCCTCCGGCGCAACGGCCGTACACAGTGCCGGTGCCCCGTGCCCGCCCGTACTCCCTAGGCTCGGACGGACAGCCGCCCGCCGAGCCCCGAGGTCCCGCCATGAGCCCGCAGCAGCCCACCGCCCGCCCCGAAGCCGGCGCAGCCGTCAAGGCGGCGGACCGCGCCCACGTCTTCCACTCCTGGTCCGCGCAGGGCCTCATCGACCCGCTCGCCGTCGCCGGGGCCCGGGGCTCGTACTTCTGGGACTACGACGGCAACCGCTACCTCGACTTCTCCTCCCAGCTCGTCAACACCAACATCGGCCACCAGCACCCCAAGGTCGTGGCCGCGGTCCAGGAGCAGGCCGGCCGGCTGTGCACGATCGCGCCGGGCTTCGCGGTGGACGTGCGGTCCGAGGCGGCGCGGCTGATCGCCGAGCGGACGCCCGGCGACCTCGACAAGATCTTCTTCACCAACGGCGGGGCGGAGGCGGTGGAGAACGCCGTGCGCATGGCCCGGCTGCACACCGGCCGTCCCAAGGTGCTCGGCGCCTACCGCTCGTACCACGGCGCGACCGCCGCGGCGATCAACCTGACCGGGGACCCGCGCCGTTGGCCGTCCGACTCCGGCGCCGCCGGAGTGGTGCACTTCTGGGCGCCCTTCCTCTACCGCTCGCCCTTCCACGCGGAGAACGAGCAGCAGGAGTGCGAGCGCGCGCTGCAGCACCTCCACGACACCATCGCCTTCGAGGGGCCGCAGACGATCGCCGCGATCGTCCTGGAGACCGTCCCCGGCACCGCCGGGATCATGGTTCCGCCGCCCGGCTACCTCGCGGGCGTCCGGGAGTTGTGCGACCGGTACGGGATCGTGTTCGTCCTGGACGAGGTCATGGCCGGCTTCGGCCGGACCGGCCACTGGTTCGCCGCCGACCGCTTCGGCGTCACGCCCGACCTGCTGACCTTCGCCAAGGGCGTCAACTCCGGCTATGTGCCGCTCGGCGGCGTGGCCATCTCCGCGGAGATCGCCGCGACCTTCGACAAGCGCCCGTACCCCGGCGGGCTCACCTACTCCGGCCACCCGCTGGCCTGTGCCTCCGCCGTCGCGACGATCAACGCGATGGCCGAGGAGGGCATCGTGGAGAACGCCGCGCACATCGGCGAGACCGTCCTCGGCCCGGGGCTCCGCGAGCTCGCGGAGCGGCACCCCTCGGTGGGCGAGGTCCGCGGGCTCGGCGTGTTCTGGGCCGTCGAGCTCGTCCGCGACCGCGCCACCCGGGAGCCGCTGGTGCCGTACAACGCGGCGGGCGAGGCCAACGCCCCGATGGCCGCCTTCGCCGCCGCCTGCAAGGCGGCCGGGCTGTGGCCGTTCGTCAATATGAACCGCACCCACGTGGTCCCGCCGTGCACCGTCACCGAGGCCGAGGCGAAGGAGGGACTGGCCGCCCTGGACGAGGCGCTGACCGTGGCGGACGCGCACACGGTCTGACCCCGGACTGCCGCTGCCGGCCCCCCGGCGTGTAGCGTCGCTTCCCGCCGCGCGATGCCAGCGCGCGGCCACGGAAGGGGAGACGCACGACCATGCCCGGCAGCGACGCTGTGAAGCGCACGACGCTGCGCTCGCAGATCGCCGACGCCCTGCGCGACGAGGTCATCGCGGGGCGGCTCCCGGCGGGGCGGCAGTTCACCGTCAAGGAGATCGCCGAGAGCTACGGCGTCTCGGCGACCCCGGTCCGCGAGGCGCTGCTCGACCTGTGCGCGCAGGGACTGCTCGACGTGGAGCTGCACAAGGGCTACCGGGTGCGGGAGTTCTCGTACGCCGACTTCCTCGACATGATCGAGGCCCGCACGCTGATCGTCGAGGGCGTCTTCCGCCGGTCCGCGGAGCGGGCCCTGCAGGCGGCCACCCCGGAGGCGCTGGCCTCGGTGCGGCGGCGGGCCGAGGAGGCCGGGCGCGCGGCGCTCGCGGGGGACCTGGACATCCTGATCGGCTACGACCTGCGCTTCTGGCGGGAGTTGGCCGGCCTGGTGGGCAATCCGTACATATCGGACTTCCTCGACCGTGTGCGCATCCAGAGCTGGGCCTTCACCGTTCCCCTGCTGCGCCGCCTCGACGACCTGCGCGGACGCCTGTGGCACGGCCACGCCGAACTGGTGGAGGCCGTGGCCCGCCGGGACGGGCAGCGGGCGCAGCAGCTCGTCGCCGCGTACAACGAGCACTCACTCGACTTGATCAGAGCGATCGCGACGGGCTTCGGCCGAACTCCGATCGAATAGGGTCGAATGCATCCATGGTCGTCGAGATGCCGAATGTGATGCCGAGTGACAGTGCCCATGACGCCCGCGACGCCGGCGGCCATGACGCCCGGAGGAACGGCCGTCGGCCTGACGGTGGTCGTCCCCGCCTACAACGAGGAGCAGCGGCTCGCCCCCAGTCTCGACGCCATCCGCGCCCACCTCGACTCCCTTGACGAGGGCCCTGCGGACGACTGGGAACTGATCGTCGTCGACGACGGCTCGGCCGACGGCACCGCGGCCGTCATCGAGGCCGCCGCCGCCGAGGAGCCCCGCATCCGGCTGCTGCGCACGCCCGCCAACCGCGGCAAGGGCCACGCCGTGCGCACCGGAGTGCTCGCCTCGCGCGGCCGCCGGGTTCTGGTCACCGACGCCGACCTGGCCACGCCCATCGAGGAACTGGCCCTGCTGCAGCGCCGCCTCGACGCGGGCGCCGCGGCCGCCGTGGGCTCCCGCGCCCTGCCCGGCTCCCGGATCTCCGTGCGCCAGAACCCGCTGCGCGTCGCCCTCGGCCGGCTCGGCTCCGGGCTGATACGCGCGGCGGCCGTGCCCGGCATACGGGACACCCAGTGCGGGTTCAAGCTGTTCGACGGCGACAAGGTGCGCGCCGCCTTCGCCGACTCCCGCCTGGACGGCTGGAGTTACGACGTGGAGATACTGCGCCACTTCCACCAGCAGGACTGGGAGGTCGCCGAAGTGCCCGTGCGCTGGGCCCACCAACCCGGCTCCAAGGTCCGGCCGCTGGCCTATCCCGCCGTCCTCGCCGACGTCCTGCGCCTGCGGGCCCGCTCCGTCCGCCCGTCGACCCTGCTCGTCGGACTCCTCTACCTCGGCTTCGCGTTCGTCCTCTACGGCGGCCTGTGGGGGGACGCCCCCGGCGGCGGCTACCTCACCGACTCGGGCTCCGACCAGCGCCAGTGGGAGTGGTTCTTCGCGGTCACGGCCGACAACGTCGCCCACTTCCGCGACCCGCTCTTCACCGACCTGCAGAACTTCCCGCTCGGCGTGAACCTCATGGCGAACACCGCCATGCTGGGCCTCTCCGTGCCCCTCGCCCCGGTCACGCTCGCCTTCGGGCCGCAGGTCACCTGGGCGGTCGTGCTCACCGGCGGCCTGGCCGCCACCGCACTGTCCTGGTACTGGCTGATGGCCAAGTGGTTCGTCCGCTCCCGCTGGGCGGCCGCCCTGGGCGGCGCCTTCTGCGCCTTCGCCCCGCCGATGGTCTCCCACGGCACCGCACACCCCAACTTCGCGGTGCTGTTCATGATGCCGCTCATCGTCGACCGGATGCTGCGGCTCTGCGAGGGCCGCCGCACCGGACGGGACGGCGCCGTCCTCGGTCTCTTCCTCGCCTACCAGCTCTTCCTCGGCGAGGAGGCCCTGCTGCTGGCCATGACCGGCTGCGGCCTCTTCGCCCTCGGCTACGCCGTGGCCTCCCCCGACGTCGCCCGGGCCGTGGCCCGGCCGCTGCTGCGCGGACTCGGCGTCGCCGCCCTCGTCTGCGTGCCGCTCGTGGCCTACCCGCTGCTCCGGCAGTTCCACGGCGCACAGAGCTACCACAGCGTGCTGCACGGGCAGGTGGGCAACAACCCCATGGCCCTGCTGGAGTTCGCCACCCGCTCGCTGGCCGGCGACCCGAAGGTCGCCGCCTCCCTGTCGCTCAACCGGACCGAGGAGAACGCCTTCTTCGGCTGGCCGCTGGTCGTCGTGGCCGTCGCCATCGTCGTCCGCCTGCGCGACCAGCCGCGCGTCCGCGCCCTCGGCTTCACCGCCCTCGCCGCCGCCGTGCTCTCGCTCGGTCAGAACATCCCGCTGCTGGGCACCGACAAGACGCTGCCGGGCCCCTGGCGCCTGCTGGCCGGGATGCCGTTCTACGAGTCGGTCATCGAGTCCCGCGTCGCCATGGTCTGCGTGGCCCCCCTCGGCATCCTGCTCGCCCTCGCCTGCGACCGGCTCGCCGCCAAGCGCCTGCGCAGCGAGCGCGAGACCTCGCACCGGCTGCTCGGCTGGGCGGCCCTCGCCGCGGCCGTCGTCCCGCTCGTCCCCACCCCGTACCCGACGGCGGGCCACGCCCCGGCACCCGCGTTCGTCGCGGACGGCACCTGGCGCCAGTACGTACGCCCCGGCCACACCCTGGTGCCCGTCCCCGTGCCGAGCCCGGAGGACACCACCGCCCTGGGCTGGCAGGTGCAGGCCGGCCTCGGATTCGCCTTCCCCGGCGGCTACTTCATGGGCCCGTGGGGCCCGGAGCACATCGGCATCTACGGGCCCGAGCGGCGCCCCACCGCCGACCTGCTGAGCAAGGTGAAGGAGACGGGCAAGGCGCCGGCCATCGGCGACCAGGAGCGCAGCGCCTTCCGCAAGGACCTCGCCTTCTGGCGCGCGGACGCCTTCGTCCTCGCGCCCCAGGACCACGAACTGCCGTTGCGCGAGACGGTCACCCGGCTGACGGGACGGCAACCGCAGTGGACGGGTGACACGTGGGTGTGGGACGTCCACGCGATGGCCGAGGATTGACCCCCGGCGCGGTATGACAACCGGCTGAGCGGCACTACTCTGGCTCGACGCCCACCTACGAGAGCGAGCTCGCGTGGCCTGTGACCTCTGGCTAGTGCCCCTCGTCGACGTGCTCTGCCACAGCCCCGACAACCCCTTCGCGGAGGAGATCGCCGCGTACGACAAGGCCCTGGGCGAGGCGGGCCTGCCGCCCGTCCCGGTCTTCGGCTACATGCCGGGCCTGTCGGGCGACGTGGCACCGGTCGCGGGCTTCGACTACGACGCCCTGCACTTCCTGCGGCGCGCACATCTGCTCAACCTGTGCGGCCTGGAGGTCACTCCGGTGGATGAACTGGGCGGGGACTACGAGCAGTTGCTGGAGATCTTCGAGGCCACGGCGCAGCAGTCGCACCTGGTCTGGCACTACGACCACGCGGGGGCGTACGTCCCCGTGGACTTCGCGCACCCGCTGTCCACCGACGAACTCCTCGAAGGCGGCGGCCCGCTGGGCTCCAGCCACGGCCTGCTGCGCGAACTCCGCACGGTGGCACCGGCGCTGGGCATCGACCCCGACAACCCCCCGCCCGCGCCGGCGTCCCCCGGCCGCCCCACCCGCCTGGACGAACGCGTGGCCCCCGCCCCGGAGGACGACAGCCCGTTCGCGAGGGAACGCCACGTATGGCTGGGCCTGCACGCGGCGGCGACGAGGAGTCTGGGGCAGGGGTCGATGATCGTGTTCAGCTGAGGGGGCGTGCGCCGAAGGGGCGCGGGGCTGTTTCGATTTGCGGCTCCGCCGCGTGGGCGCGACCAGCCCCCACCGGCCCGCAGCCGAAGAACTGCCCCCCAGGGGCCCCGCGGCGCGCTAGCGCGGCGACTCCGGCGGCCGCTGCCGCGGCATATTGGGCCGCGTCCCAGGGGGCAATGGGAACCGACCGATTGCCCCCCCGGCATCACCACGAGGCGACCACGCCACCAGCGACTGCGTCAGCAGCGGCGCCGGCCCGGCCCGGAACTCCACCATCCAGTCCGCCGTCTCGGCCCGTACCAGCTCGGACACGTCCTCCGAGAAGCGCCGCAGCACGGTCAGACACCGCTCGGCGGCCTCGCTGGCCGTGCCCTCCGTCGGCCCGAGAACCTCGCGCACGCACTCCGACGCCCAGTCGAACTGCAGGGCCTCCAGGCGCCGTTGCACCGCCTGCGCCGTCGCGACGGCCCGCATCCAGCCCGTCGTCAGCCCGAAGTAGCGGTCGCAGGCCACGCACGCCACCGCGCCCAGCAGGAAGAGGAACGCCCAGGCCGTGCCCCCGCGCAGCGCCTTCGTCAGCTCCAGCACCGGCAGCGCGGCCCCGATCACGGCGCACACGGCCGCCGCGAGCCGCAGCGCACGGGCCCAACGGCGCTTCCAGGCACGGTCGGCGAGGTACCAGTCGGCCAGATACAGTGCGCCGCTCTCCACCCACCGGTAGAGCTCGTCGAGCCGCACGGCGGGTTCGCCCCAGTCCCCCTGGGGAAAGGTCCGGCCGCGCAGGTCGCCCCGGTGCTGCCCTCCCTGGCCTCCCTGCTCCCGCGGAGGCCCCTCGGGCTGCATCTCAGGCTGGCTCACCCCTGCTCTCCCTTGATCTGTCGTCCGTCTTGATTTGTCGCCTTGTCGCGTTGCCGCCATGGCGTCATAGCTGTGCGCAGCTTCCTTCCTACCGCCGAACGGTTGGCGTTGGAGGCAAGATCCGGCCTTTTCCGTCCGTAAGTGCAGGGGAATCGGGTATAGGGCGCTCGCACCCTCACTCGAAAGAGTGGGCCGGAGAGGTGACGGAGCTCCCACGGAGGTTCCTACGAGCAGGGCCCGGGGCCCGCGTCGTAGTGATCGACAGGGCAGGCCGTAGGGTGACCCCTGTGAAGGTCCTCGTCATCGGCGGCGGCGCCCGCGAACATGCCCTGTGCCGCGCTCTCTCCCTCGATCCCGACGTCAGCGCGCTGCACTGCGCCCCCGGCAACGCCGGGATCGCCGACGTCGCCGAGCTGCACCCGGTGGACGCCCTCGACGGCGCCGCCGTGGCGGAGCTCGCCGCGGCGCTGGGCGCGGACCTCGTGGTGGTCGGCCCGGAAGCCCCCCTGGTGGCGGGCGTGGCCGACGCGCTCCGGGAGCGCGGCTTCCCCGTCTTCGGCCCGTCGGCCGAGGCGGCGCGGCTGGAGGGCTCGAAGGCCTTCGCCAAGGACGTCATGGCCGCCGCGAACGTCCCCACGGCCCGCAGCTACGTGTGCACCACCCCGGAGGAGGTCGACGAGGCCCTGGACGCCTTCGGCGCCCCGTACGTCGTCAAGGACGACGGCCTCGCGGCGGGCAAGGGCGTCGTGGTCACGGCCGATCTGAAGGCCGCGCGCGAGCATGCGCTGGCCTGTGACCGCGTGGTGATCGAGGAGTTCCTGGACGGGCCCGAGGTCTCGCTCTTCGCGCTCACGGACGGCGAGACGGTCGTCCCGCTGCAGCCCGCGCAGGACTTCAAGCGCGCCCTCGACGGGGACGAGGGCCCCAACACCGGTGGCATGGGCGCCTATTCGCCGCTGCCGTGGGCGTCGCCGAAGCTCGTCGACGAGGTGCTGGAGAGCGTGCTGCAGCCCACCGTGGACGAACTGCGCCGCCGGGGCACGCCCTTCTCCGGGCTGCTCTACGCGGGCCTGGCGCTCACCTCGCGCGGGGTGCGGGTGATCGAGTTCAACGCGCGCTTCGGCGACCCGGAGACCCAGGTCGTGCTCGCCCGCCTGAAGACCCCGCTGGCCGGACTGCTGCTGGCCGCCGCGACGGGCGGCCTGGCCGAGGTGCCGCCGCTGCGCTGGAGCGACGGCGCGGCCGTCACCGTCGTGATCGCCTCGCACAACTACCCGGGCACCCCGCGCACGGGCGACGTGATCGAGGGGCTGCCGGAGACCGCGGAGAAGGACGAGGCGTACGTGCTCCACGCCGGCACCGCCCGGGACGCCGAGGGCCGCGTCGTCAGCGCGGGCGGCCGGGTCCTGTCCGTGACCGCGACCGGCGCCGACCTGGCCACCGCCCGGGACCGGGCGTACGCGGCGGTGTCCCGGATCCGGCTGGAGGGTTCGCACCACCGCACGGACATCGCGGAGCAGGCCGCGCGGGGCTGAACGGGACCGGTGCCGTACAACCTCTGCCCAAAGCCATTCGATCGGGTGACCGATCCCCCAACCGGCTGACGGATGCCGTGCCCGCAATCTAGGGTCGGCGGAGGCCGCCTGCCGTCCGACTGACGGGGCGGCCCAACTGGCCCACCGGCATTGCGATGTCGGAGGCCGGTGCCACAGTGGGGGAGACAGGCAAAGGACTGCGGCACGGGCCCCGTCGGGCCCGCGCCGCACACCTCGGCGGAGCACTACCGGCAACTGGGGGTGATCAGGTCCCGTGGCAGTTCCCGAAACCGGCGCGCACGCCGCGCGCACCCGAGCCCTCGCCGTGCTGCGCGTGCGCAGCGCCGCGCTGGCCGTCGCCCTGCTGCCCGCGGCGGCGGCGGTCGTGCTGCTCACGGGCCGGCTCACCGGCCACATCCCGGACGGCTCCGGCTGGGAGACGCTCCGCGGGGCGGTGGGCGTCCTCGCCGTCGCCGTGCTGCTGCTGGCGGCCGCCGTGGCCGCCGTGGTCGCCCGGGCGAGACCGGCCCTCAGCCCCACCGTCCCGATCCCCGAGGAGACCGCCCCCGACCTCTACCGCCTGGTCCGCGACCTCGCCGACCGGCTGGACGTCCCGGCGCCCTCCGCGATAGCCCTCACCCCCGACTGCGACAGCTGGCTGGAGGACCGCACGCATCCCGCGCACGCCTCCGCGCGCGGCGTCCTGCCGTCCCGCGGGCGGGCCTGCGCGGCCCCCGTGCTGGTGATCGGCTCCCCGTTCCTCTGGTGGATGCGGGTCGCCGAACTGCGCGCCCTGCTCGCCCCCGTGGTGGCGGGCACGGGCCCCTCCGCCCACCCCGACATAGCGGCCGCGCGCCGTTTCGTCCGCGGGCTGGACGCCGCGGTGGCGGTCGCGGCCGGGCGGCCCGCCCTCGCCTTCGTGGGCTGGGCCGCCCGGCTGCTGCTGCGCTCCTGCCGCGGCCACGCCGCCGAGATGGAGCGCGGTGTGGCCGCAGCCGCCTCCGAGCGCGCCCAGACCGTGGACTACGGGCTGCGCATCGTCGCCCAGGAGCAGGTCGGCCTCGCCTACGCCGGCTGGGACCGGCTGCTGAACCGGGTCGCCCTGCCCGCCTGGCGGATGGGCCGCTGGCCCTCCCGGCTGGACGCGGGCGTGGTCTCCGCGCTCACCGAGCTCTCCCGCCGCGACCGGCTGGCGGAGGGCTTCGCCTCCCGGCTGGGCGAGCGGCCCGCGTGCGATCTGCTGGAGGAGCCCGGCGTCATCGACGAGGCCGCCTCGCTGCTGGCCGCCCGGCTCTTCCACGGCGGCCCGCAGGAGCCCGGCCCCGGTTGGTCCCCGGTCGCCTGGAGCCAGTACCCGGAGGAGGTCGTGGACCGCAAGTGGCGGCTGGAGGCCGCCCGGCTGCACCGTGTTCTCGACGTTGTCGACGACCTGGCCTCCTACGGCGCCGCCGGCGCCCTGACCGGCCCCGGCCCCGACGCCACCCCCGCGGCACCCACCGTGGCCCGCGTCCTGGAGCGCCTCAGCGGCCCGGCGGGCAGCGGCCTCGGCGAGGAGCTGGGGGTGCGGCTGAGCGCCGAAGTGGCCCGCGAGGCCGCCCTGGAGGAGCGCCCGGAGTACCCCGGCGCGGCCGTCCCCGCGGGCGACCCCCGGTGCGACGGCCTGGCCCCGCTGTTCCCGCTCCAGCCGCCGCGCAGCGGCCGCGAGCTGCTCACCGACCACGTGACGGCCATGGTGTGCTGCGCCGCCGTGGACACCGCCGGCGCCGTCCCCGGCCTGGACTGGCTGGACGGCCCGGCCCTGCTGGTCGGCGGCGCCCGCCGCGCGGACCTGGTCCGTACGGTGCTGAGTCTGGTCGAGGAGGGGGACGGCGAGCCGCTGCGTGCCTGGCTCGGCGAGGTCGGCGTGCGGTCGGAGAAGCCGGTACGGCTGGTCTGACCCCTGGCGAACAGGCCTGGCTGATGTGACGATGTGACGCTGCGTATGGGCTCGGACCATCACTTTCGGGGAATTTCGCGACGACCGGTGACGAGCCGGACCGTCCATGTGCTCTGCTGGGACGGCTGAGGCGGGACGGAACCGGCGCCACGGGGGCACAGGGGAGGGAGCGCAGATGGGTACGGACCAGATCCGCCGCTGGGAGTCCGGCGCGCTCGCGCACGCCGTCTCGGATCCCTTCGGCCAGGGCCCGCTGCCCTGGCTGCGTGGTGACGAGTACTACTTCGCCGACACCGGCCAGATCATCCCCTGGTACGTGGACCCGGTCCCGGACCGGGCCGGCCCGGGCGTGCCCGCGCCCCGCCGCCCCGGCCCCCGCACGGCCGACGACGTCCACCGCCAGATCAAGGGCTTCGCCACCGCGAGCACCGTCGCGCCCGGCGAGGCCGTGGACTTCCGCATCACCGTCGACCCCCCGCAGCAGTTCGGCGTGGACATCTACCGCATCGGCCACTACGGGGGCGACGGCGCGGCGAAGATCAGCAGCAGCCCCCGGCTCTCCGGCATCGTCCAGCCGCCGCCGCTCACGGTCGAGCGCACGGTCTCCTGCCACCACTGGTGGCTCTCCTGGCGGCTGCAGATCCCCGGCTACTGGAGCACCGGCGCCCATGTGGCCGTCCTGACCACCGCCGACGGCTACCGCAGCCACATCCCCTTCCTCATCCGCGACGCCACCCCCGCCGACCTGCTGCTCGTCCTGCCCGACATCACCTGGCAGGCCTACAACCTCTACCCGGAGGACGGCCACACGGGCGCCAGCCTCTACCACGCGTGGGACGCGGACGGCCGGCTGCTCGGCGAGGAGGGCGCGGCCACCACGGTCTCCTTCGACCGCCCCTTCGCGGGCGCCGGCCTGCCGCTGCACGTGGGCCACGCCTACGACTTCATCCGCTGGGCCGAGCGCTACGGCTACGGCCTCGCCTACGCCGACACCCGCGACCTGCACGCGGGCCGCATCGACCCCTCCCGCTACCGGGGCATGGTCTTCCCCGGGCACGACGAGTACTGGTCGGTGCCCATGCGGCAGGCCGTGGAGGCCGCGCGGGACGCCGGCACGTCGCTGGTCTTCCTCTCCGCCAACACCATGTACTGGCAGGTCGAGCTCGCCCCCTCGCCGGCCGGGCCCGACCACCTGCTCAGCTGCCGCAAGCGCCGTGGGCCCGGGCGCTCGGCCCTCTGGAGGGACGTTTCTCCTCCTGAGCAGCAGTTCCTCGGCATCCAGTACGCGGGCCGGGTCCCGGAGCCCGCCCCCCTGGTCGTCCGCAACGCCGACCACTGGCTGTGGGAGGCCACCGGCGCGGGCGAGGGCGACGAGCTGCCCGGCCTCGTCGCGGGCGAGGCCGACCGCTACTACCCCCGGACGGCCCTGCCCGAGCACACCCGCCGGATCCTCCTGGCGCACTCGCCCTACAAGGACGGCGAGGGCGCCGTGCGCCACCAGGAGACCTCGCTGTACCGGGCCCCGAGCGGCGCCCTGGTCTTCGCCGCGGGCACCTTCGCCTGGTCCCCCGCCCTGGACCGGCCCGGCCACACGGACGCCCGCGTCCAGCGGGCCACGGCCAACCTCCTGGACCGCATCTGCAAACGCTGCTGATCCCCGCCCCGCCGCCGTCCGGACCCATGCGGCAGAATCGAGGGGCTTGGACAAACCACCAGGAGGATTGCGTGTCCGGATTCGTCGAGAAGCCCGAACCGGTCGAGGTGCCGGGGCTCGTGCACCTGCACACGGGCAAGGTCCGCGACCTCTACCGCGACGAGCACGGCAATCTGGTGATGGTCGCCAGCGACCGGATGTCCGCATACGACTGGGTGCTGCCCACCGAGATCCCGGGCAAGGGCCGCATCCTCACGCAGCTGTCCCTGTGGTGGTTCGACCGCCTCACGGACCTCGTCCCGAACCACGTGATCTCCACCGACGTCCCGGCCGGCGCCCCCGCGGACTGGGCCGGCCGCACGCTCGTCTGCCGCTCCCTGGACATGCTCCCCGTCGAGTGCGTGGCCCGCGGCTACCTGACCGGCTCCGGCCTCGCCGAGTACCGGCAGACCCGCACGGTCTGCGGACTGGCCCTCCCCGAGGGCCTGGAGGACGGCTCCGAACTCCCGTCCCCCATCTTCACGCCCGCCACCAAGGCGGAGGTCGGCGAGCACGACGAGAACGTCCCGTACGAGGAGGTCGCCCGCCGGGTGGGCGCCGAGACGGCGGCGCAGCTGCGGCAGCTGACCCTGGCGGTCTACGGGCGCGCCCGGGACATCGCCCGGGACCGCGGCATCATCGTCGCGGACACCAAGTTCGAATTCGGCTTCGGGGGACGGGACCTGGTCCTCGCGGACGAGGTCCTGACCCCCGACTCCTCCCGCTTCTGGCCGGCGGAGGAATGGCAGCCGGGGAGGGCGCAGCCCTCCTACGACAAGCAGTTCGTCCGCGACTGGCTGACGTCCCCGGAATCCGGCTGGGACCGCGACGGCGAACTCCCTCCGCCCGAGCTCCCGGCGGAGGTCGTGGAACGCACACATGCCAAGTACGCGGAGGCGTACGAACGCCTCACGGGCACCAAGTGGGCCTGACGGCCCGGCACCGCCGGACAGTGCGTTCTTCGGCTGCGCGACAAGCCACAGGCGGCCCGCACCGGATAAGAGTGCTCTCAGACACGGCGTGCCAGAGTGGGCGGTGCCCGCACGATCACGGAGGCTCGCATGCCCACGACGCCAGTCGTCCTGGTCGTCGACGACGACCCGGACGTCCGCGCAGCGGTCGTCGACGGCCTCACCGTCGAGGGCTACGACGTCCGCTCGGCAGCAGACGGCCTGGAGGCCCTTTCGGCGATCGCCGAAAGGGCCCCGGCGGCCGTCGTCCTCGACCTCGCCATGCCCGTCCTCGACGGCCTCGCCGTCTGCCGCCGCCTCCGCTCGCTCGGCGACCGCACCCCCGTGCTCGTCCTCACCGCCCGCGACGCCGTCTCCGACCGGGTCGCGGGCCTGGACGCGGGAGCCGACGACTACCTCGTCAAACCCTTCGCCCTGGACGAGCTCCTGGCCCGCCTCCGGGCCCTCCTCCGCCGTGCGGCACCCCCGGAGACCCTCGAAGCCGAGGGCACCGACCTCGCCTTCGCGGACCTCCGTGTCGACCCGGTCACCCGCACCGGCGTGCGCGGCAGCGCCGAACTGGACTTCACCCGCACCGAGTTCGCCCTGCTGGAGGTGTTCCTGCGGCACCCGGGGCAGGTGCTGCCCCGCGAGGTGATCCAGGAGCGGGTCTGGGGAACGGACTTCGGCCCGGAGTCCAACTCCCTCGCGGTCTACATCGGTTACCTGCGCCGCAAGCTGGAGACGGGCGGCGCGCCCCGCCTGATCCACACCGTGCACGGCGTCGGCTACCGCCTCAGCGAGCCGGGCGACCGGTGAGACGCCTCCGCCTCCGCGGCCGCCTGGCCCTGGTCACCTCCGCGGCCGTCGCCCTCGTCGCGCTCGGCGTCCTGGCCGCCGCGTACGTCGTCATCCGCTACGAGCTCGGCCGCCAGCTGGACCTCCAGCTCAAGCAGCAGGCCTCCCTGATCACCCAGCAGAACCGCGGCAGCAACGCCCACGGCGCGCTCTACGGCGAGTGCTCCTGGCTGGCCGCACCCGCCTGCGCCCAGCTCGTGCCCGCCGACCCCACGGCCCCCGGCCAGAGCGGCCTGGTGCTGCCCGTGACCGGTGCCACCCGCCGCGTCGCGGCCGGCACCCTGGGCCCGTACTACAGCAACATCAGCCACAACGGCCGCGCCCTGCGCATGTACACACAGCAGTACCCGGGTCACCTCGCCCTCCAGGTGGCCGTCCGTTCCGACACCGTCGACCAGGGCGTCCGGCAGGCGGGCCTGCTGCTCGGCGCGGTCGGCGGCGCCGGCGTCCTGCTCGCGGCGGGCCTCGGCTATGCCACGTCCCGGACGTCCCTGCGCCCCGTCACCCGTCTCACGGCCACCGCCGAGCGCATCGCCGCCACCCGCGACCCCGCCCACCGCATCGAACTGCTCCCGTACGAGGCGCGCCGCCAGGACGAGATCACCCGCCTCGCGACCAGCTTCAACACCATGCTCGGCGAGCTGGAGGAGGCGGTCGCCGCCCAGCGCCGCCTCGTCGCCGACGCCTCCCACGAGCTGCGCACCCCGCTCACCGCGCTGCGTACCAACGCCGAACTCCTCGCCCGCGCCGACCGGCTCTCCGTCGCCCAGCGCGACCGTGCCGCCGAGAGTCTGAGCCGCCAGATGCGCGAGGTGACGGGCATGGTCAACGACCTGATCGAGCTGGCCCGCGACGAGGAGCCGCAGCCGCTGGTGGAGCAGGTGCGCCTCGACGGCCTCGTCGAGCGCTGCGTGGCCCAGGCCCGCGGCCACTGGCCGCACACGGTCTTCACCGTCGACGTGACCGAGGTCACCATCCTCGGCGTCCCGGCCCGGCTGGCCCGGCTGCTGTCCAACCTGCTCGACAACGCCGCCAAGTTCAGCCCGGCCGGCGCGATGGTGGAAGTGCGCCTGGCCCGTACGGACGGCGCCGCCGACCTCACCGTTCGCGACCACGGCCCCGGCATCTCCGCGGAGGACCTGCCGTACGTCTTCGACCGCTTCTACCGCTCCCGCCAGGCCCGTGCCCTGCCCGGTTCCGGCCTGGGCCTGGCCATGGCCCGGCAGATCGCCCGGGCCCACGGGGCGGAGCTCACGGCGGAACGGGCCGAGGGCGGGGGAGCGCGCTTCCGGCTCAGCTTCCCGGGAAGCTGAGGACACGACGAAGGCCCCGGTCGCAGTGACCGGGGCCTTCGCTTTCCGAGCGGACGACGAGACTCGAACTCGCGACATCCACCTTGGCAAGGTGGTGCTCTACCAACTGAGCTACGTCCGCATTTCGCGCCGCTCTTCCGTGCGGTGCGAGAACCACTATAGCCAACCCTGAGCCCGTGCTGTGCGCGCTGCCGCGTGACGGTTCTCCGCGCCCAGCTTCGCGGCGGCCGAGGAGAGGTAGTTGCGGACCGTTCCCGGCGTCAGCGAGGCCCGCTCCGCGATCTCCGCGACGGGGGCTCCGTCCTCGGCCAGTTCCAGCAGTTCGGCCTCGCGCGCGGTCAGCGGCGAGTCGCCCGCGCTGATCGCGTCGGCCGCCAACTCCGGGTCCACGTAGCGGTTTCCGGCGTGCACGGTGCGGATGATCTCGGCGAGCCGCTGGGCCGAGACGGTCTTCGGGACGAACGCGCGCACCCCCGCCTCCAGGGCCCGCTTGAGGTGTCCGGGGCGGCCGTGACTCGTCACGATCATCGAGCGGCACGAGGGCAGTTCGGCCCGCAGGGATGTGGCCACCGTCACACCGTCGGCACCCGGCATCTGAAGATCCAGCACCGCCACGTCGGGCCGGTGCACCCGCGCCATGGCGAGCGCCTCCGGGCCCGAGGCGGCCTCGGCGACGACCTGCAGATCGTCCTCGAGCCCCAGCAGGGCGGCGAGGGCGCCGCGGATCAGGTGCTCGTCGTCGGCGAGCAGTACGCGCAGTGGTTCTTGAGGCTCCCCGGTCATGCGGCCGTCCCCTCCCCGATCTCCGCCGTCAGCCGGAACGTACCCCGGTCCCCGGGCCCGGCCACCAGCGTGCCCCCCAGCACCGCCAGCCGCTCCCGGAGCCCCGCGATCCCCGAGCCCCCCTTTCCGGCCGGCGCCGGGCCCCCGTCCCGGACGCCGTCGTTCTCTATGACCAGCACCGCCCGCGCCCCCGCGTCCACCACGCGCAGCCGCACCGCACAGCGGGTCGCCTCCGCGTGCCGCAGCACGTTGGTGGTCGCCTCGCGCACCACCCACCCCAGGGCCGACTGCACCGGGGCCGGCAGCCGGTCGCTGCCCGAGCCGTCGATGCGGCACTCGATCCCGGCGGCGCTCAGCACCCCGCGCGCGCCCTCCAGTTCCGTGTGCAGATCGGCCTCCCGGTACCCGCGCACGACCTCGCGGACCTCGCGCTGGGACTCCTGCGCAATGCGCTGCACCTCGGCCATCTGCTCCAGCGCGGCGGGCGAACCGCGCCGCCCGAGCTGCACCGCGAGCTCGCTCTTGAGCGCGATCACCGCGAGGTTGCGGCCCATCACGTCGTGCATGTCCCGCGAGAACCGCAGCCGTTCCTCGGCCACGGCGAGCCGGGCCTGGATCTCGCGGGCGGCGTCGACCTCCCAGACGATGGCGAGCATCCAGCCGGACATGCGCACCACCAGCATGATCCATCCGCAGATGAACAGCAGGAAGACCGCGTCGCCCACCGTCTCCGGCGCCGTCGCCCCGGTCGCGGCGAACAACAGCGCCGTCAGGACCGAGCCCACCGTGGTCACCGCTGCGTAGACGCGCTTGCGGACGAGCAGGCAGTAGGCGCCGAGGGGCGGCGTGGCGGTGGACATCGTCATCATGAGTCCGGGGTGCACGCCCGGCTCCGTCGGGGAGGGCAGCGCCATGATGAGGCCCGTCGTCACCGCCAGCAGCACCAATGAGCAGGCCATCCGCCGGCGCAGCTCGGCCGGCTTGCCGAGGTAGCGGTCGAGGGCCCGTTGCAGCAGGCCCATGCCGATCCAGCACTGTGCTGCGGTCCCGGCCGCCAGTGCCAGGGCGGTCCGGCCCGCCATGCTGCCGTCCGCGCTGGCCACGATGGCGACCGCCTGGACCGCGAAGGAGAACCACGGGACGACGTTCAGCGCCCAGCGTATGTACAGGTCGATCTGTCCGACCTTGTTCCGGCTGCGAAACGTCCGCACCCACCCGACCACGAACCGTCCCCCTGCTGCTTCGCTCAGTGCCGCGGTTCCCAGCGGAACCACCGGCGTACAGCAAACACGGCCACCACGGTCCAGGCCAACGCGGCCCCGAGGTGCCCCAGCGCCGAGGCCGTGTCCGCACCGCCGAGCCAGCCGGTGCGCACCAGTTGGAGCACCGGCGTCATGGGCAGCACCTCGCAGAACGTCGCCAGCCCACTGGGCATGGCCTCCAGCGGCCAGAACATCCCGGAGAAGAACATCGAGACCATGACGAACGGCATCGCCGTGAGCTGGGCGCTCTCCGAGTTCTTGGTGAACCGGGTGGAAACGGCGGCCAGCGCCGCGAGCAGCACGATCCCCAACAGCATGCCCGCCACGAGCAGTTCGGGCCGGACCGGCGCCCGCATGTGCAGCCACAGCGAACCCACGACCACCAGCAGGACGCACTGCACGAGGGCGATGGCCGCGGAGGGCAGCGCCGTCCCCGCGAGGATCTCCGCATCGTTCGCCTCGCCCGTCCGCAGCCGCTTGAGCACGAGCTCCTGGCGCCGCGCGGTGTAGACGGTGATGAGGCTGGTGTGGACGACGAAGATCAGGACGTAACCGAAGGCGCCCGTCATCGTCACCTCGGCCAGGGACATCCCCGCCCGGCTCAGGTCGACGTTCTTCGTCGCCGACCGCAGCGCGTAGATCATGAGGACCGGCATCACCAGGGCCGTGTACAGCGCCACCCGGTTGCGTCCCAGCAGCTTCATCTCCGCCCGGCCGAGCGCCAGCGCCCGTCCCGCGACGGTCGTCGTGCTCGTCGAGACCCCCGTACCCGTCGTGCCCACCGCCATCACGCGTCCCTCCCGGACTCCGCCGCCGTACCCGCTATCGCCAGGAACGCCTCTTCCAGCGAGGCGGTCCGTGCGTCGAGCCCCTCGAGCTCGACGTCCTTGTCCCGGGCCCACAGCAGCAGCCCGGTCAGCGTCCGCTGCAGCTCCCGGGTCTGCAGCTCCACCCGTCCGCCCGTCTCCTCGTGCCGGAGCACCCCCAGCTCGGCCAGCGGCGGCAGATCGCCGACGAACCAGCCGTCCGGCATCGCGAAGCGGATCCGCGCCGGGTACGCGCCGATCACCTCGCCCGGCGTCCCGGAGGCCACGATGTGCCCCCGGTGCATGATCGCCAGCTGGTCGGCGAGGGCCTCGGCCTCCTCCAGGTAGTGCGTGGTGAGCAGGATCGTGGTGCCCTCCGCGCGCAGCTGCCGGACGAGTTCCCAGGTGGTGTGCCGGGCCTCCGGGTCCAGCCCGGTCGTGGGCTCGTCGAGGAAGAGCACCTCGGGCCTCCCGAGCAGGGCCAGCGCGAGGTCCAGCCGCCGCCGCTCGCCGCCCGAGAGCTGCTTGACGCGCACGTCGCGCCGCCCGCCGAGCCGGACGAGGCCGAGCGCCTCGTCGACGGGCCGGGCGCCGCTCGTGCAGCCCGCCCACATCGTCACCGTCTCCGCGGTCGTCAGCTCGGCCGGGAAGCCGCCGTCCTGCAGCATCATCCCGATCCGCGGCCGCACGACCTTGCGTTCGGCGTACGGATCGTGGCCGAGCACCCGCGCCGAGCCGCCCGACGGCCGGGCGAGGCCCTCCAACAGCTCGACGGTGGAGGTCTTGCCCGCACCGTTCGTCCCCAGCAGCGCGAAGAGCTCCCCGCGCCGGACGTCGAAGGAGACGTCCCGTACCGCCTCGTACCCCTTGTCCCCGGCCGGCCCGTAGCGCCGCCGCAGCCCTGAGGCCGTGATCACACTGTCCCCGTGGTTCATGTCCCCAAGCCTCCCGGTGGATCCGGGCGGGAGGCAGTGCGAGCTGTCACGACTTGGGATGACGAATGTCATCGGCGACCGGCCCGGGACACGACGAAGGCCCCGGTCGCAGTGACCGGGGCCTTCATTCTCCGAGCGGACGACGAGACTCGAACTCGCGACATCCACCTTGGCAAGGTGGTGCTCTACCAACTGAGCTACGTCCGCATGCCTCCGACCGACGCTCCTCAAGAAGAGGGGCCACCGGGCGGCGCGAACACCACTGTACCGGACTCCGGGGAGTGGTCGGTAAGCGATGAGAGCGGGTGACAGGAATCGCACACTGCGCCTCCCCCTTGGAAAGGGGGCGCTCTACTACTGAGCTACACCCGCATGTCCGTCCGACGCGGCCGCGGATGCGGCCGGTGAACGGTCAGAGCGGGTGACAGGAATCGCACACTGCGCCTCCCTCTTGGAAAGAGGGCGCTCTACTACTGAGCTACACCCGCGCGTCCGTCCAGCGCGGCCGCGGATGCGGCCGGTGAACGGTCAGAGCGGGTGACAGGAATCGCACACTGCGCCTCCCCCTTGGAAAGGGGGCGCTCTACTACTGAGCTACACCCGCGTGACCTCCGAAGTGCCGCCCGGTTTCCCGGACTTGCCCCTCGGCGTTGATCCAGACTCTAGCTGATCACCGGGGGTGCTTGGCAAATCGGTGCCCGGCCGGGGCCGGCCGGGCGGGGACGCGGCGGCCGGGGCCCGTCAGGCCCCGGCGTTGAACGCCTCGTAGACCTTCTTGGGGATGCGCCCGCGGGGCGGCACGTCCATGCCGTGCGAGCGGGCCCAGGCGCGCACCGCCGCCGGGTCCGGGGAGACGGCCGTGCGGTGGTAGACACGCCCCGACCGCGACTTCTTGCGGCCGACCGCCACGTAAGGCGCGAGCAGCTTTCGCAGTTTCTTCGCATTGGCTGTGTTCAGGTCGATCTCGTACGACTTGCCGTCGAGCCCGAAGGCGACGGTCTCCGCGGCTTCCCCGCCGTCGATGTCGTCGGAGAGGGTGACCACTACGCGCTGCGCCACGGAAATCGGTCCTTTCGGCCGGTATCGCCGCGGTGACCTGCGGCGATGCAGGGGTTTCTATGGTTTGCCGACGTGTTCTCGGCCAATACATATTCATTTGTACAGCAAAGGGCATTGCGGAGTGAAGCCCAGTTAATTCCGTCCGGGCCGCCCGGTGCAATGGGAACCGGGTGTTCGCCCGGCATTTTTCCGGAATTTTTTCCCGGGCGTCATCGGTGGTGACGCGAAAACACGCCGGGCGGTTCCAGCATATCTATGCGCGTAGATTTTTCGGGGCGGTACTGTGGGCCTCACCGCTTCAGCTCACGCACCACACACCGGGAGTGCCAGTGGCACGCGTCGTAGTCGACGTCATGCTCAAGCCGGAGATCCTCGACCCGCAGGGGCAGGCGGTGCAGCGCGCACTGCCACGCCTGGGCTTCGAGGGGATCGCCGACGTCCGTCAGGGCAAGCGCTTTGAACTCGAGGTGGAGGGGCCGGTCGACGACGCCGCCCTCGCCCGTATCCACGAGATGGCGGAAACGTTTCTCGCGAACACCGTGATCGAGGACTTCACCGTGCGGGTCGACTCGTGACCGCACGCGTAGGGGTCATCACCTTCCCCGGCACCTTGGACGACCGCGACACCCAGCGCGCCGTCCGGATCGCCGGCCTCGAGCCCGTGCCGCTGTGGCACCGCGACAAGGACCTCAAGCAGGTCGACGCCGTGGTCCTGCCGGGCGGCTTCTCCTACGGCGACTACCTGCGGGCGGGCGCCATCTCGCGCTTCTCGCCCGTGATGGAGTCCGTCATCGACCAGGCGAAGGCGGGCATGCCCGTCCTCGGCATCTGCAACGGCTTCCAGGTGCTCACCGAGACGCACCTGCTGCCCGGCGCGATGCTGCGCAACAACCACCTGCACTTCATCTGCCGCGACCAGAAGCTGCGGGTGGAGAACGCGGACACGGCCTGGACCGCCGACTACGCAGCGGGCCAGGAGATCTCCGTCCCGCTGAAGAACATCGACGGCCGCTACGTCGCCGACGAGCACACCCTCGACGAGTTGGAGGCCGAGGGCCGGGTGGCCTTCCGGTACCTCGACGGCAACCCGAACGGTTCGCTCCGCGACATCGCCGGCATCACCAACGCGGCCGGCAACGTCGTCGGCCTGATGCCGCACCCCGAGCACGCCGTCGAGCCGCTGGTCGGCACGGGCCGCACGGACGGCCTCGGATTCTTCACCTCGCTCCTCAAGAAGCTGGTCAACGCATGACTCTCGACACGGTCAAGCACGCGGCCGAAACCCCGGACACCGCCCAGCCCTGGGCCGAACTCGGCCTCAAGCAGGACGAATACGAGCGCATCCGCACCATCCTCGGCCGCCGGCCCACCGGCGCCGAGCTCGCGATGTACTCCGTGATGTGGTCCGAGCACTGCTCCTACAAGTCGAGCAAGGTCCACCTGCGCCAGTTCGGCGAGAAGGCCCCCGAGAACGACACCCTCCTCGTCGGCATCGGCGAGAACGCGGGCGTCGTCGACGTCGGCCAGGGCTACGCGGTCACCTTCAAGGTCGAGTCGCACAACCACCCCTCCTACATCGAGCCCTACCAGGGCGCGGCCACCGGCGTGGGCGGCATCGTCCGCGACATCCTCGCCATGGGCGCCCGCCCGGTCGCCGTGATGGACCCGCTGCGCTTCGGCGCCGCCGACCACCCCGACACCAAGCGGGTGCTGCCCGGCGTCGTCGCGGGCATCGGCGGCTACGGCAACTGCCTGGGCCTGCCCAACATCGGCGGCGAGGTCGTCTTCGACTCCTGCTACCAGGGCAACCCCCTGGTCAACGCCCTGTGCGTGGGCGTGATGAAGCACGAGGACATCCACCTCGCGAAGGCCTCCGGCACCGGCAACAAGGTCATCCTCTACGGCGCCCGCACGGGCGGCGACGGCATCGGCGGCGTGTCCGTCCTCGCCTCGGAGACCTTCGACTCGACGGGCCCGGCCAAGCGGCCCGCCGTCCAGGTCGGCGACCCCTTCCAGGAGAAGCTCCTCATCGAGTGCACGCTGGAGCTGTTCCGCGAGCACCTGGTCGAGGGCATCCAGGACCTCGGCGGCGCCGGCCTGTCCTGCGCCACCAGCGAGCTGGCCAGCGCCGGTTCGGGCGGCATGCGCGTCGAACTGGACCACGTGCCGCTGCGCGACGCGACCCTCTCGCCCGAGGAGATCCTCATGAGCGAGTCGCAGGAACGCATGTGCGCGATCGTCGAGCCCGGCAAGGTCGACCGCTTCCTGGAGATCTGCGAGAAGTGGGACGTCATCGCCACCGTCATCGGTGAAGTCACCGACGGCGAGCGGCTGGAGATCTTCTGGCACGGCGAGCAGATCGTCGACGTCCCGCCGCGCACCGTCGCCCACGAGGGCCCGGTGTACGAGCGCCCGTACGCCCGCCCCGGCTGGCAGGACGCGCTCCAGGCGGACGACGCGGCGAAGCTGCCGCGGCCGCAGACCCCGGAGGAGCTGCGCGCGCAGGTCCTGAAGGTGATCTCCTCGCCGAACCAGGCGTCCAAGTCCTGGGTGACCGACCAGTACGACCGCTTCGTGCAGGGCAACACGGTGCTGGCGCAGCCGGAGGACTCCGGCATGGTCCGCATCGACGAGGAGACGAACCTCGGTGTCGCCGTCGCCACGGACGGCAACGGCCGCTACGCCAAGCTCGACCCGTACGCGGGCGCGCAGCTCGCGCTCGCGGAGTCGTACCGCAACGTCGCCGCGACCGGCGCCCGGCCGCTGGCCATCTCCAACTGCCTCAACTTCGGCTCGCCCGAGGACCCGGCGGTGATGTGGCAGTTCGCCGAGGCCACCCGCGGCCTGGCGGACGGCTGCCTGGAGCTGGGCACGCCGGTGACCGGCGGCAACGTCTCGCTCTACAACCAGACCGGCGACACCGCCATCCACCCCACCCCGGTGGTCGCGGTGCTCGGCGTCATCGACGACGTCAACCGCCGTACGCCGATGGCCTTCCGCGAGGAGGGGCAGCTGCTCTACCTGCTGGGCGACACCCGCGAGGAACTGGGCGGTTCGGCCTGGTCGCAGGTGATCCACGACCACCTGGGCGGCCTGCCGCCGAAGGTGGACCTGGCACGCGAGAAGCTGCTCGCCGAGATCCTGATCTCGGCCTCGCGCGACGGCATGATCGACGCGGCGCACGACCTGTCGGACGGCGGCCTGATCCAGGCCGTGACGGAGTCCTGCCTGCGCGGCGGGCGGGGCGCCCGCCTGGTCGTCCCGGACGACCTGGACCCGTTCGTCTTCCTCTTCTCCGAGTCGGCGGGCCGCGCCGTCGTCTCGGTCCCGCGCAGCGAGGAGCTCCGCTTCACGGACATGTGCGGGGCGAGGGGCCTGCCGGCGGTGCGGATCGGCGTGGTGGACGGCGATTCCGTGGACGTCCAGGGGGAGTTCACCCTCCCACTGGCCGAGCTGCGGGAGGCACACGAGGCGACGATTCCGGCGCTGCTGGCGTAGTTGGCGGTCCCCGCGCCCCGTAGGGGCGCGGGGCTGTTCACATATGCGGCTCCGCCGCGTGGGCGCGACCAGCCACAACTGGCCCGCAGCCGAACGCGCAACCCTCCCGGCACGGTTGCCGGAGATTGTCGGAGGCGGCCCCTACGCTGAGGGCCATGCCTCCAACTCAGCGTGCCCGCAAGTACGACGCCGCCAAGCTGGCGGCAGCCATCACCGCACAGCTGCAGCACGTGCGGACCGCCGTCGCCGGCCTCGGCGAGGGCCAACTCGCCCTGCCCACCCGCCTCGACGGGTGGACGGTGCGCGAGCTGGTCACCCACATCCCCCTCACCGTCGGCGTCGTCAACCGCACCCTCGAAGCCCCTGCCGCGCCGGCCAGGGAGATGACCCCGGTGGAGTGGCCCGCGGCCACGGCCGCCCTGGCCGCGCACGCCGACGAAGTGGCCCGTAAAACGGCCGCAGAAGCGAAGCCGCTCGACCTCCTCGACGACATCGCCGCCCGGTTCGCCGAACTGACCTCCGTCGCGCCCGCGGACCGCCTCCTCGCGGTCCGTTCCGGTGCCATGCGGCTCGACGACTTCCTGGTCACGCGCTGTGCCGAACTCGTCGTCCACACCGACGATCTCGCCGATGCCCTGGGCGCGGAGATCCCGTTCGACCGCCAGGCGCTGGCCGCCACCGCCCGCCTGTTCGCCGACACCCTGGCCGCCAGGGCTCCCGGCGGCTCCGTGGAGGTCCGTGTCCCGCCCTTCGCGGTGATCCAGTGCATCGAGGGCCCCCGGCACACCCGCGGCACCCCGCCCAATGTCGTGGAGACCGATCCCCTGACCTGGATCCGCCTCGCCGCGGGGCGTGTCGCCTGGCCGGAAGCCGTCGCTGCCGCATCCGTCACTGCGAGTGGCGAACGGGCCGACATCTCCGCGCAACTGCCCCTGCTCGGCTGAGGACATGACGCTGCCGGTGATGCGCTGTGCGCACCGCGTGGCGCAGCGTGGTGTGAGAATTCCCGCCCGTCCCCGGTTCGGATGAACCTCGTCCCTGCCATAGACTCAAGGTGTGCCTCGTGGTGATGGACGACTCAACCACGACCTGCTCCCCGGCGAAAAGGGCCCCCAGGACGCATGTGGCGTCTTCGGTGTCTGGGCTCCGGGAGAAGCGGTCGCAAAACTCACCTATTTCGGGCTGTATGCGCTGCAGCACCGTGGACAGGAGTCCGCGGGCATCGCGGTGAGCAACGGCTCCCAGATCCTCGTTTTCAAGGACATGGGACTGGTTTCCCAGGTCTTCGACGAAACCTCCCTCGGCTCCCTCCAGGGCCATATCGCGGTCGGTCACGCCCGCTACTCCACCACCGGAGCCTCGGTGTGGGAGAACGCCCAGCCCACCTTCCGGGCCACGGCGAACGGCTCCATTGCGCTCGGCCACAACGGCAACCTGGTCAACACGGCCGAGCTGGCCGAGATGGTCGCCGCCCTCCCGCGGGAGAACGGCCGCGCCACCCAGGTGGCCGCGACCAACGACACAGACCTGGTCACGGCCCTGCTCGCGGGCCAGACCGACGACGACGGCAAGCCGCTGACCGTCGAGCAGGCGGCCGCCAAGGTCCTGCCCGACGTCAAGGGCGCCTTCTCCCTCGTCTTCATGGACGAGCACACGCTGTACGCCGCGCGTGACCCGCAGGGCATCCGCCCGCTGGTCCTCGGCCGCCTGGAGCGCGGCTGGGTGGTGGCCTCCGAGACGGCCGCCCTGGACATCGTGGGCGCGAGCTTCGTGCGCGAGGTCGAGCCCGGCGAGCTCGTCGCCATCGACGAGAACGGCGTGCGCAGCAGCCGCTTCGCGGAGGCCCGCCCCAAGGGCTGTGTCTTCGAGTACGTCTACCTCGCCCGTCCCGACACCGACATCGCCGGCCGGAACGTGTACCTCTCCCGCGTGGAGATGGGCCGCCGGCTCGCCGCCGAGGCCCCGGCCGACGCCGACCTGGTGATAGCGACCCCGGAGTCCGGCACCCCGGCCGCCGTGGGCTACGCCGAGGCGAGCGGCATCCCGTACGGCTCGGGCCTGGTGAAGAACAGCTACGTCGGCCGGACCTTCATCCAGCCCTCGCAGACCATCCGCCAGCTCGGCATCCGCCTCAAGCTCAACCCGCTCAAGGAGGTCATCCGGGGCAAGCGCCTGGTGGTCGTCGACGACTCGATCGTCCGCGGCAACACCCAGCGCGCCCTGGTCCGGATGCTCCGCGAGGCCGGTGCGGCCGAGGTCCACATCCGGATCTCGTCCCCGCCGATCAAGTGGCCGTGCTTCTTCGGCATCGACTTCGCCACCCGCGCCGAGCTGATCGCCAACGGCATGACCGTGGAGGAGATCGGCAAGTCGCTGGGTGCGGACTCGCTGGCCTACATCTCCCTGGACGGCATGGTCGAGGCGACGACGATCGCCAAGCCGAACCTCTGCCGCGCCTGCTTCGACGGCGAGTACCCCATGGAACTGCCCGACCCCGAGCGGCTCGGCAAGCACCTCCTGGAGACCGAGCTGGCCGGCGGCCACGACGCCGCCGACGCGCTGCGCCGTCCGTAGCACTCCGTAGCCCCGCAGTAACGAACGACACGAAAGATCTCAACGTCATGTCTGCTGAGTCTGTTGAGCGTGCTTCGCACGCGGGCACCGGTGCCAGCTACGCAAGCGCGGGCGTCGACATCGAGGCGGGCGACCGCGCCGTCGAACTGATGAAGCAGTGGGTGAAGAAGGCCACCCGCCCCGAGGTCGTCGGCGGCCTCGGCGGCTTCGCCGGCCTCTTCGACGCCTCGGCCCTCAAGGGGTACGAGCGCCCGCTGCTCGCCTCCGCCACCGACGGCGTGGGCACCAAGGTCGACATCGCCCGGCGCATGGGCGTCTACGACACCATCGGCCACGACCTGGTCGGCATGGTCGTGGACGACCTGGTCGTCTGCGGCGCCGAGCCGCTGTTCATGACCGACTACATCTGCGTCGGCAAGGTCCACCCGGACCGGGTCGCCTCGATCGTCAAGGGCATCGCCGAGGGCTGTGTCCTCGCGGGCTGCGCCCTGGTCGGCGGCGAGACCGCCGAGCACCCGGGTCTGCTGGGACCGGACGAGTTCGACGTGGCCGGCGCGGGCACGGGCGTGGTCGAGGCGGACCGGCTGCTGGGCGCCGACCGCATCCGCGAGGGTGACGCCGTCATCGCGATGGCCTCCTCCGGACTTCACTCGAACGGGTACTCACTGGTCCGCCATGTGCTCTTCGACCGGGCCGGCTGGGAGCTGGACCGCGAGGTCCCGGAGTTCGGCCGCACCCTCGGTGAGGAGCTGCTGGAGCCGACCCGGATCTACTCGCTCGACTGTCTGGCCCTCACCCGGACGGCCGAGGTGCACGCCTTCTCGCACATCACCGGCGGCGGGCTCGCCAACAACCTGGCCCGGGTGATCCCGGACGGCCTGCACGCGACCGTCGACCGGTCGACGTGGACCCCGGACGCGGTCTTCGACGTGGTCGGCAGGCTCGGCGGCGTCGAGCGGCTGGAGCTGGAGAAGACCCTGAACATGGGTGTCGGCATGATCGCCGTCGTCCCGCAGGAGTCGGTGGACGTGGCCCTGGCCACCTTCGCGGACCGCGACGTGGACGCGTGGGTGGCAGGCGAGATCACGAACCGCGGGGACCACGCGGAAGCGGTGACCCTGACGGGTGAGTACGCGGTCTGAGGTGAACCACGGTGAACCGCGCCCCGAAGGGGCGCGGGGCTGTGACCATCAGCGGCTCCGCCGCGTGGGCGCGATCAGCCACAGCGGACCCGCACGTGCAGGCAGCACACAACCCGGTCCGGGCGAAAGCCCGGACCGGGTCGGTGAAGAGAATGTCAACGCGTCAAGCGCGGCGACGGTAAGCGGACTGATCGGACGGGCTGTGCTCGTCCTCGTCCTCTTCCTCGTTGTAACGCGCCGCGTACTGGGCGTACGGGTCGTCGTCCAGCTCGTCTTCGAGCGGCTCGCTCTGCGGCGGCTGCTTCGTCGACGGCTGCGTTGCGCCCAGCTCATTGGCCAGACGCGAGAGGTCGGTCCCGCCGCTGTTGTACTTCAGCTGGCGGGCGACCTTTGTCTGCTTGGCCTTGGCCCGGCCGCGCCCCATGGCTCGACCCCCTCATTGACGGGGCTCGACGGCCCCAGAGTCTTGACACGCGTTCACGTTCATGAGTCAGAGCGGACCCCTGGGTTAGGTGTCCGGCCTGTAGGGCTTCAACGGTACCTGCTTCCGCGGCCATACGGTACGTCGCCCGCATGACGTGCCACGCAGCACAACCGGCGAGGCGCCCTGTCCCCGCTGGTCAGCTGCGATTTTAACGTGTCCTGGGCGCCGACCCGCCGAGAGGTGAGAGGGATCTCTCCTTTCACACCTCCCGGCGGCCTTCTGTGGGGACCCCTGTGCGGGGACCGTGCGCCCGATCGGGCTAACGGGCGGCGGCCTGGCGGGGCACGGAGGCGCGGGCCTCGGCCATGCGCTGCTCGGCGAGCCGGTCCGCCGCGGCGGCCGGCGGGATGCCGTCGGCCTTGGCTCGGTCGAATATTGCCAGGGTCGTGTCGAAAATCGTGGTCGCCTTGGCCTTGGCGCGGTCGAAATCGAAGCCGTGCAGCTCGTCGGCGACCTGGATCACGCCGCCGGCGTTCACCACGTAGTCCGGCGCGTAGAGGATCCCGCGGTCGGCGAGGTCCTTCTCGACGCCCGGATGGGCGAGCTGGTTGTTGGCGGCGCCGCAGACCACGGTGGCGGTCAGGGCGGCCACGGTGGCGTCGTCGAGCGCGCCGCCCAGGGCGCAGGGGGCGTAGACGTCGAGCGGCGTGCGGACCAGCGCCTCCGCGTCCGCGACGGCCGTGATCTGCGGGTGGCGGGCGGTGATGCGCGCGACCGCGTCCGCCCTGACGTCGGTGACCACGATCTCCGCGCCGTCCGTGATCAAGTGCTCGACCAAGTGATGGCCGACCTTGCCGACGCCGGCGATGCCGACCCGGCGGCCGCGGAGCGTGGGCTCGCCCCACTGGGTCTGCGCGGCGGCCCGCATGCCCTGGAAGACGCCGAAGGCGGTCAGCACGGACGAGTCGCCGCAGCCGCCGTTCTCGGGGGAGCGGCCGGTGGTCCAGCGGTTGGTGCGGGCCACGACGTCCATGTCCTGGACGTAGGTGCCGACGTCGCAGGCGGTGACGTAGCGGCCACCGAGGGAGGCCACGAAGCGGCCGTAGGCGAGCAGCAGCTGTTCGGTCTTGATCTGTTCGGGATCGCCGATGATCACGGCCTTTCCGCCGCCGTGCTCGATCCCTGCCATGGCGTTCTTGTACGACATGCCGCGCGACAGGTTCAGCGCGTCCCGCACCGCTGCTTCTACGGGGTCCTTCTCGGATTCATACGGGTAGAAGCGGGTGCCGCCGAGGGCCGGGCCCAGGGCGGTGGAGTGGAGGGCGATGACGGCCTTGAGGCCGGTCTCGCGGTCCTGGCAGAGCACGACCTGCTCATGGCCGCCCTGGTCGGACGTGAACAGGCTGTGCAGGACGCCGTCGGCGGCGCCGGAGGAGGGACGTACGTCAGTCACGGTGGTGACTCCATATGTCGCGTCGGTCGCCCTCCTCGGGGTGGCGGAGGGCCGGTTGGCACGAGGGTAGGGCCTGGAAAGCCCCTGGACGGGTCCCGTGCCGAGGATCACCCTCCCGTGGTCCGGCGCCGTGGGACGATTTGGACCGTATGGGGAGGGCGCCCGTCAACTCCCCCTTCTCCAGCGGCTTGAGGGAGCGAGCGTGGGCCTGG
Source organism: Streptoverticillium reticulum (assembly GCF_047456005.1). NCBI lineage: Bacteria > Bacillati > Actinomycetota > Actinomycetes > Kitasatosporales > Streptomycetaceae > Streptomyces > Streptoverticillium reticulum. Next base: position 4,456,567 of record NZ_CP179755.1, read on the forward strand.
CGTCGTCGGTGACCGTCCCGTACGCGGCATACCTGCGGGTCTACGAGCCGCTGGGCGCGTTCCCCGAGCCGGAGCGCTCGCACTGGGCCCGCTACGCCCGCCGGCCGGGCCTGCCCTCCGCCCAGGACGAACTGCGCCGCTCGCTGGCCGACTTGCTGCCCACCCCGCCCGTCCCGGTCCCGGTGCACGAGAGCGGGGACGCCTTCGTCGCGGTCGTGGACGGCGTCGTCTGCGTCTGCCCCTGGCGCACCCGGCTGCGCGGCTGGCTGGCGCTGGAGGAGCTCGCGGCGCGGCTGCCGGCCCCGGTGCTGGACGCGGCGCTGCCCCCGGTGGTCCGCCGCCAGGCGCAGGCGGACTACGAGCGCTGGCAGGAGCGCAACCCGGACGCCCGCCCGTGGATCCGCACCGCGACGTGGCAGGTGCCGCTGCGCTGGTTCGTCCTCTTCTCCGGCGAGGAGCGGGAGTACGGCAAGGGCGAGCCGGCCGGCGAGGAGGTCGTGCTCCGCTACCGGACCCCCATGGTCCAGGCCAGGCGCCGGGTCGCCCGGGGACTGCGCACGCTCCGGGACGCCATCGAGGAGGGGCCGCTCATCGACGGCCTGGTAGATGTGGGGCGGTGGCTGGAGGAATTCCACCCGCGCTCGCTGGTCGAGCTGGACTACGGCGGGCTGGTGCATATGGTTCCGGAGGCACGGCTCGCCGAGGACCGCTCCGCCGCGGACACCGAGGAGGGCCTGGCGGCGCTGCGGGCCGGAGACGGGGTGCGGGCGGGAGAGGCGTACGAACGGCTGACGGAGCGTTGGCGGGCCGTACGGGACCGCCAGTTCGCCAACTGAACGGGATCGGGGCGGCGGGTCTGGCAGGGTGTCTCCAGGACCTAGGTCCCGATCCGGGCCATTGCGGCAACCGTGACCTAACGCACTTTCGTCAGGTCTTGCGCCCATCGCCCATCGCCGTGGCAAAATAGGACAAGGAGTCCGGGAAGGGCTCCTTCCGTCCAACTAAGGGCGGATAGATCGGTATTGCACTCCTTGGCGGGTCTGGTGACCCCTGATCCCGCTGTGACTGATCGTCACGGTGGCGTGACTGTCCGCTATGGCACGGTCGGTCGGCTTCCGTCGAGGTTGAACACCTGAGAGGGCAATTCCATCGGTTTGGCCGACGTGGCTGGACAGATGGTGTAGTTGTAGTGCCGAGGACAAGCCGTTCGTCCTATAACCGACTCGGCCCGCGTCCGCCATTTCGGGCAACGCGGGTCAAGGTGCAGAATTTAGAGGAAAGAACCGACGTGATGGTTCGGTTCTCCCGAGGAGGCCGCTCATGACCGCTCGCACCCCTGATGCCGAGCCGCTGCTGACCCCGGCTGAGGTTGCCACGATGTTCCGCGTGGACCCCAAGACGGTCACCCGTTGGGCCAAGGCAGGCAAGCTCACGTCCATCCGCACGCTCGGAGGACACCGGCGCTACCGCGAAGCGGAGGTCCGTGCCCTGCTGGCGGGCATTCCGCAGCAGCGCAGCGAGGCCTGAACAACTGAAATGACCGGGTGTTGACCGGGGCCCCCAACCCGGACGCCGCCCACTCAGGCACCACGCTTCACCAAGCAGCAAAACGACGAGGGCGCCTGCCCCAACAGGTTCCCTGCCCACCGACTTGGGCGAGTCGTCGATCGCGCTGGGCTCCGCCGGGCCCAGCGCGATCTTTTTATGTCGTCACCATGCCGCGTCGTACGGATCCTCGGTGGGCAGTGCAATTGCACATATTAAATTGACCGGCCGCCCGGAGGGCGTGAGTTCCCCATCCGTGGGAACTGTTTACGTGACTCCCATCACAGCGCAGGTTTCTTGAATGCGCCGTGCCGCTGCGGTATTGAGGCCCGACTGTCGCGGGAGCGGCTGCCGTTGGCCGCGCTGCCGGCCGTGGTGCCGGCCGTCAGGAAGCGCTCTGCTCCGGCACCGCGTCGGCCGCCTCCTGGGCGAGCCGCAGGAGGCGGTGACAGACCGGGCAGTGTCTGGTCAGATGGCGGTAGCCCGACGCGGCCGCGAGATGGGCGCGCAGCAACGCCCGCGTCTCGTGCCGAGCGGCGTCGGGGCGGGTGGTCGTGGGCATGGGGGCAGCACCTCCCATTGACTGGGTACCCCTGGCACGTGTCCCAGTCAAGGTCAAGTAGCAAGCCCATGTACGAAAAGGCCCGGATCCATGGGATCCGGGCCTCAACCTGTGCGGTCCTGACGGGATTTGCCGCATCCGACGGCGGCTCCGCCGCGGGCAGACAACAGTGAAGCCCGCCCCCAGCAAGGGGACGGGCTTCACTTCGATGCGGTCCTGACGGGATTTGAACCCGCGGCCTCCACCTTGACAGGGTGGCGAGCACTCCAAACTGCTCCACAGGACCTTGGTGCACCGTCCGCTCTCGCGTCGTTGCGTGGATGACTCTACAGCAGGTCAGGGGGTGCGGTCGAACCCGATCACGGCGTGCGGCGAGTGATCTGGGGCACGGCGGGTTCCGCGCCCCGTCAGGGGCGCTGGGGGCACCCCCAGCGGTAGCTGGGGGAGGAACTGCGCGAGCAGCCACAGCGGACCCGCACCCGACAAAGAACCGCACCCCCAGCGGGAGCGTCACGGCACGAGGGCGTCGATCGCCTTCACGATCCGCTTGTCGGACACGGGGTGCGCGGTGCCGAGGGCGTGCGCGAAGTAGCTCACCCGCAGCTCCTCGATCATCCAGCGGATGTCGAGCGCCTCCTGCGGCACCGGGCGGCCCTTGGGGAACTGCTCCAGCAGCCAGGCGTGCTCGTCCTGCATCTCCTTCACCTTGGCCATCCGCGTGCGGTCCCGCTCGGCGTTGGTGGGCAGCTGGGTCAGCCGCCGGTCGACCGCCACCAGGTAGCGCATGAGGTCGGGCAGCCGGCGGACGCCGTGGGCCGTCACGAAGCCGGGCTTGATCAGCTCGGCCAGTTGCTCCTTGATGTCCGTCAGGGACGGGAGCAGGGTCGGGCTCGTCGTCGCCTTCAGGCGGCGCTCGCAGGCCTGCCAGGCGGCCAGCACCTCCTGGACCTTGCGGACGGTGTCCAGCGTGGCGTCCATGATGTCGGCGCGCACGGCGTCGAAGAGCTTGCGGAAGGACTCCTCGTCCCAGGCAGGGCCGCCGTGCACCGCGATCAGCCGGTCGGCGGCGGCCGCGACGCAGTCCTCGAACAGCGCCGGGATGGAGCCGTGCGGATTGCGGGCGAGGGCGAGCTTCTGCTGGTTGCCGAGCTTGTCCTGGACGAACTTGGCCGGGTTCGACGGCAGGTTGAGCAGGATGAGCCGGCGGTTGCCGCGCCACATCGCCTCGCGCTGCTCGGGCTCGGTGTCGAAGAGCCGCACCGCCACCGACGAGCCCTCGTCGACCAGGGCCGGATAGGCCTTGACGGGCTGGCCCGCGCGCCGGGTCTCGAAGGTGCGCGGCAGGGTGCCGATGCTCCACTGCGTGAGCCCCGACCGCTGCTCCGGCCCCGCGGTGCCCGTGCCGCCGGCCGGTCCGGCGGTGCGCTTCCCGGTGGACTGCTCGAAGGCCTTGTTGATCGCGGCCTGCGTCTTCGGCTTGAGCCGGAGCCGCAGTGCCTCCAGGTCCTTGTCCTCGGCGATCTTCCGGCGCCGCTCGTCCACGACCCGGAACGTGATCTTCAGGTGGTCCGGGACCCTGGCCGGGTCGAAGTCCTCGGCCTCCATTCGCACGCCCGTCATCCGGTGCAGGTCGCGCGCCAGGGCGGCCGTCAGCGGCCCCTGCAGCGGGACGGCGCCGTCGAGGAACCGCGCGGCGAAGTTCGGCGCCGGGACGCAGTTCCGCCGGATCGGTTTGGGCAGCGAGCGGATCAGCTCCGTCACCAGGTCCTCGCGCAGTCCGGGGATCTGCCAGTCGAAGCCCTCGGCCGAGACCTGGTTGAGCACCTGGAGCGGAATGTGGACGGTCACGCCGTCCGCGTCCGCACCGGGCTCGAACTGATAGGTCACCCGGAACTTCAGGGCGCCCTGGCGCCACGAGTCCGGATAGTCGTCCTTGGTGACCGCCTCGGCGTTCTCGTTGATGAGCATGGAGTGCTCGAAATTGAGCAACTCCGGTTCCTCGCGGCGCTTGTGCTTCCACCAGGAGTCGAAGTGCGCGCCGGAGACGACGTGTTCGGGCAGCCGCTGGTCGTAGAAGTCGAAAAGCGTCTCGTCGTCCACGAGGATGTCGCGGCGCCGCGCCCGGTGCTCCAACTCCTCGACCTCGCCGAGGAGTTTCCGGTTGTCGTGGAAGAACTGATGATGCGTCCGCCAGTCGCCCTCGACGAGCGCATTGCGGATGAACAGATCCCGGCTGGTCTCCGGATCGATCCGCCCGTAATTGACCTTCCGCTCGGTCACGATCGGCACGCCGTAGAGCGTCACGCGCTCGTAGGCCATCACGGCGGCCTGCTTCTGCTCCCAGTGCGGCTCGCTGTAGGTGCGCTTGACGAGATGCTGGGCGAGCGGCTCGATCCAGTCCGGCTCGATACGGGCGTTGACGCGCGCCCAGAGGCGGGAGGTCTCCACCAGCTCGGCCGACATGATCCAGCGCGGCGGCTTCCGGAAGAGCGCCGAGCCGGGGAACACGGCGAACTTGGCGCTGCGGGCGCCCAGATACTCGTTCTTGGCTGTTTCCTTCCCGCCCTCCCCCCCGGCGTTCTTCAGGCCAAGATGCGACAGCAGACCCGCCAGCAGCGACTGATGGATCCGCTCCGGCGCCGCGTCCTCCTCGGCGAGGTGGATCCCCATCTGCTTGGCGACCGTGCGCAGCTGCGAGTAGATGTCCTGCCACTCGCGTATCCGCAGGTAGTTCAGGTACTCCGACTTGCACATGCGGCGGAAGGCCGAGGACGACAGGGCCTTCTGCTGCTCGCGCACGTAGCGCCAGAGGTTGAGGAAGGCGAGGAAGTCGCTCGTCTCGTCCTTGAAGCGCGCGTGCTGCTGGTCGGCCTGCTGCTGCTTGTCCGAGGGCCGCTCGCGCGGGTCCTGGATGGACAGCGCGGCCGCGATCACCATGACCTCGCGCACACAGCCGTTGCGGTCGGCCTCCAGGACCATCCGGGCCAGCCTGGGGTCCACCGGGAGCTGCGCGAGCTTGCGCCCGAGCGGGGTGAGTCTCTTCTTCGGGTCCTTCTGCTCGGCATCGACCGCGCCCAGCTCCTGCAGCAGGGCCACGCCGTCCTTGATGTTGCGGCGGTCCGGCGCGTCGATGAAGGGGAACTTCTCGATGTCGCCCAGGCCGGCCGCGGTCATCTGCAGGATGACGGACGCCAGGTTCGTCCGCAGGATCTCCGCGTCGGTGAACTCCGGCCGGGAGAGGAAGTCGTCCTCCGCGTACAGCCGGATGCAGATGCCGTCGCTCGTCCGGCCGCAGCGGCCCTTGCGCTGGTTGGCGCTGGCCTGGCTGACCGGCTCGATCGGCAGGCGCTGGACCTTCGTGCGGTGGCTGTAGCGCGAGATGCGGGCGAAGCCGGGGTCGATGACGTAGCGGATGCCCGGGACGGTCAGGGACGTCTCCGCGACGTTCGTGGCGAGAACGATCCTGCGCCCGGTGTGCCGCTGGAAGACCCGGTGCTGCTCGGCGTGGGACAGCCGCGCGTAGAGCGGAAGGATCTCGGTGAACCTGAGCTTCTTCTTCTCCAGCGCATCCGCCGTGTCCCGGATCTCCCGCTCGCCGGAGAGGAAGACCAGGATGTCGCCGTCGCCCTCGGCCTGCAGCTCGTCCACGGCCTCGCAGATCGCGGTGATCTGATCGCGGTCGGCGTCCTCCGAGCCCTGCTCCAGCAGCGGCCGGTAGCGCACCTCCACCGGATACGTACGGCCGCTGACCTCGACGATCGGCGCGTTGCCGAAGTGCCGGGAGAAGCGCTCGGGGTCGATGGTGGCCGAGGTGATGACGACCTTGAGGTCGGGGCGGCGCGGCAGCAGCTGGGCGAGGTAGCCCAGCAGGAAGTCGATGTTGAGGCTGCGCTCGTGCGCCTCGTCGATGATGATCGTGTCGTACTGGCGCAGCTCGCGGTCCGTCTGGATCTCGGCGAGCAGGATGCCGTCCGTCATCAGCTTGACGAGCGTGTCGTCGCCGACCTGGTCCGTGAAGCGGACCTTCCAGCCGACCGCCTCGCCCAGCGGGGTGCGCAGCTCCTCGGCCACCCGCTCGGCGACCGTGCGGGCCGCGATCCGGCGCGGCTGGGTGTGCCCGATGAGGCCCTTGACGCCGCGGCCCAGCTCCAGACAGATCTTGGGGATCTGGGTGGTCTTGCCGGAGCCCGTCTCGCCCGCGACGATCACCACCTGGTGGTCGCGGACGGCCGCCAGGATCTCGTCCTTCTTCTGGCTGACCGGGAGCTGCTCGGGATACGTGATGGCCGGGACGGCCGCGCGGCGGCCCTCGACGCGCAGTTCGGCCTCCGCGATGCCCTCGGCGATCTCGGCCAGCACGGCCGCACGGGCCTCGGGCTTGCGGATACGGCGCGCACCGTCGAGCCGGCGCCCGAGCCGCTGCTGATCGCGGAGCGTCAGCTCGGGCAGGCGGCCGGAGAGGTCGGCGAAGGGGGCGAGGGCAGGCTGCGTAGACATACGGGATCCAGGATCGCACCAGCCGCCGTGAAGCGGCGAACGCATTTAAGGGTGCCCGGGAAAAGCACTGAGCCCCCCGTCCGAGGACGAGGGGCTCGCTGTGGCTGGGGCCGGGGTCGAACCGGCGACCTTCCGCTTTTCAGGCGGACGCTCGTACCAACTGAGCTACCCAGCCACACGATCCACGAGGGATCGCAGCGGTCCTGACGGGATTTGAACCCGCGGCCTCCACCTTGACAGGGTGGCGAGCACTCCAAACTGCTCCACAGGACCAAGCTCGTGCGAGAACCAGTCTCGCACAGGATCTTGCGTGCCCCCAACGGGATTCGAACCCGTGCTACCGCCTTGAAAGGGCGGCGTCCTGGGCCACTAGACGATGAGGGCTGTCGGCCCACCTTGTCGCTTCGCAGCGCCTCGGGGACGTGAGAAGCATATGGGATGCAGGGACCTAACGCCAAAACGGTTTGCCTCCGGGCTCCCGGGACGGGCTCCGACGGCCTCCGGCAGCCGTCGGGTCCGGGCATCGGAGGCCTTCGTGCCGGACAATGGCGGGCGTGCTGGAGATGACGCGCGAGGACTTCGAGGAACTGGTCGCCGAGGCCCTGGACCGGATCCCGCAGGAGCTGACGCGGCTCATGGACAACGTCGCGGTGTTCGTCGAGGACGAGCCCCCCGCCGCGGACCCGGAACTCCTCGGGCTCTACGAGGGGACGCCGCTGACCGAGCGCGGCGAGTGGTACGCGGGCGTGCTCCCGGACCGCATCACGATCTACCGGGGCCCGACCCTGCGGATGTGCGCCACGCGGGAAGAGGTGGTCCACGAGGCGGAGGTGACGGTCGTTCACGAGATCGCCCACCACTTCGGGATCGACGACGAGCGGCTGCACGCACTCGGCTACGGGTGACGGGTCCGGGGGAGGGGCGCCGGTCGCCGGCTTGTTCGGATCGGGCCGCGGCGGGCCACGCGTGTCCTGGGCGGGGCGGGGCCAGTTGGGCAGGTCGCCTGTCCCCCGCGACCCGAAGGCGGTCCCCCATGCGCGTACCTTCAGCGCACTCGGCACTCACCCGCATCGCGGCCGTGGCCGTCACGGCCATGGCGCTCGGCGGTTGCATGAGTGTGAGCGACCCGGGCCGCCCCGCGCCCTCGGGCACGGACAAGCAGCGCGAGTCGGGTCCGCAGGCGGACGGCGCGGTGCGGCTGCCGGGCGACCGGCCGGGCCGGACGGACGCCAAGGCGCTCAGGGGCGCGAGCGGCAGCCCCTCGGCCAAGGGCGGCCGGTCCGCCTCGCCGTCGGCCGAGGCGTCCGCGACCCCCGGCGTGTCGCCCCCCGCCGTGCGCCCGGGCAAGCCCGCGCCGTCGAAGCCGGCCGGCGGCCAGACGGCTCCAGGCCGCCCGACCCCGCCGCCGGACCGGCCGCCCACGCCGCCGGCCGGCTCGCCGTCCTCGCCGCCGTCCCCGCCGCCGGAGTCGTCGGCCCCGCCGTCCCCGCAGCCGGGTCCGAAGGCCGGGCCGGCCTCGTAGCGGCCGGCGGGCGGGACTGTGGCGCAGGCCATGAACAGGCGGCTTGCGCAGGACGGCATGAGGTGCGTATGGTGGTAGATCGTTTGATCCCATTTGCCCGGCGCCTGCACAGAAGCGCGCCGTGTGGCGCGTTCCTTACCTTGCCGTGGCTGACCGCATTGAGGCGGTCGTTTGCGAAAGCCGACACGGAGCTTGGGCGCGTGCCGAAACTCCGGAAGGTTTCGCATTTCGCATGTCCATTTCCACTGACCAGACCATCATGCCCGCCGCCGAGGACGAGATCGTTCTCGACGAGCTCGAGGTTGCTGCCGAGGCCGACGAGGCCACCGAGGCCGCCGAGCCCACCATCACCTTCGCCGACCTGGGCCTGGACGACGCCGTCGTCCGCAAGCTCGCGCAGAACGGTGTCACCACGCCCTTCCCGATCCAGGCCGCGACCATCCCGGACGCCCTGGCCGGCAAGGACATCCTGGGCCGCGGCCGCACCGGCTCCGGCAAGACGCTCTCCTTCGGCCTGCCGCTGCTGTCGACCCTGGCCGACGGCCGCACCGAGAAGAAGCGCCCGCGCGGCCTGATCCTCACCCCGACCCGTGAGCTGGCGATGCAGGTCGCCGACGCCCTCCAGCCGTACGGCGACGTGCTCGGCCTGAAGATGAAGGTCGTCTGCGGCGGTACGTCCATGGGCAACCAGATCTACGCCCTGGAGCGCGGCGTCGACATCCTCGTCGCCACCCCGGGCCGTCTGCGCGACATCATCGACCGCGGCGCCGCCTCGCTCGACAAGGTCCAGGTCGCCGTCCTCGACGAGGCCGACCAGATGGCCGACATGGGCTTCCTGCCCGAGGTCACCGAGATCCTCGACCAGGTGCCGAGCGGCGGCCAGCGCCTGCTGTTCTCCGCGACGCTGGAGAACGAGATCGACACGCTGGTCAAGCGGTACCTGGTCAACCCGGTCACGCACGAGGTCGACCCGTCGGCCGGTGCCGTCACCACCATGACCCACCACGTCCTCGTCGTGAAGCCGAAGGACAAGGCGCCGGTCACCGCCGCCATCGCCGCCCGCAAGGGCCGCACCATCATCTTCGTCCGCACCCAGATGGGCGCCGACCGCGTCGCCGAGCAGCTGCTCGACGCCGGTGTGCGCGCGGACGCGCTGCACGGCGGCATGACCCAGGGTGCGCGCACCCGCGTCCTGGAGGACTTCAAGGGCGGCCGCGTCAACTGCCTGGTCGCCACCGACGTCGCCGCCCGCGGCATCCACGTCGACGGCATCGACCTGGTCCTCAACGTCGACCCGGCGGGCGACCACAAGGACTACCTGCACCGCTCCGGCCGTACGGCCCGCGCCGGTCAGTCCGGCACGGTCGTCTCGCTGTCCCTGCCGCACCAGCGCCGCCAGATCTTCCGCCTGATGGAGGACGCGGGCGTCGACGCCTCGCGCCACATCGTCGGCGGTGCCGGCGTCTTCGACCCGGAGGTCGCCGAGATCACCGGCGCCCGCTCCCTCACCGAGGTCCAGGCCGACTCCGCGGCCAACGCCGCCAAGCAGGCCGAGCGCGAGCTCGCCGGCCTCAACCGCGAGCTGGAGCGCGCCCAGCGCCGCGCCACGGAGCTCCGCGAGGAGGCCGACCGCCTGCTGGCCCGCGCCGCCCGTGAGCGCGGCGAGGACCCGGAGGCCGCTGTCGCCGCCGCGGCCGAGGAGGCCGCAGTCGAGGCCGCCAAGGAGGAGGCCGCCGCTGCCGTTCCGGAGCCGCGCCAGCAGTCGTCCTTCGAGCGCCGCGACGAGCGGGGCAACTTCGAGCGCCGGTCGGGCGGTTTCCGCCGCGACGACCGTCGTGACGAGCGCCGTGACGACCGTCGCGAGGACCGCGGCGGCTTCCGTCGCGACGACCGCCGTGACGACCGTCCCTCGGGCGGTTTCCGCCGTGACGACCGTCGCGACGACCGTGGCGGCTTCCGCCGTGACGACCGTCCCTCCGGTGGCTTCCGCCGCGAGGAGCGTCGTGACGACCGCGGTGGCGACCGTGGCGGCTTCCGTCGCGACGACCGTCCCTCCGGTGGCTTCCGCCGTGACGACCGTCCCTCGGGCGGTTTCCGCCGCGAGGAGCGTCGTGACGACCGCGGTGGCGACCGTGGCGGCTTCCGCCGTGACGACCGTCCCTCCGGTGGCTTCCGCCGCGACGACCGTCCGTCCGGTGGCTTCCGCTCCGGTGGCAGCGACCGTCCGTTCAACCGCGACCGCCGCGACGACCGCCCCTCCGGTGGCTTCCGCTCCGGCGGCAGCGACCGTCCGTCCGGTGGCTTCCGCTCCGGTGGCAGCGACCGCCCCTCCGGCCGTCGTGACGACCACCGCGGCGCCGGCTTCGACCGCCGCGCCGACAAGCCGCGCTGGAAGCGCAACGGCTGATCCCCGCAACTGATCTGAGGGCCCGTACGGCACGCTGATGCCGTACGGGCCCTCGTCTTTCGGCCGTCCGCGCAACTGCATGGGCCATAACGACTCGGGCTCCGGCGGTCGGCCGGGCTATGCTGCGGGTGCGGGCCGTTAGCTCAATTGGCAGAGCAGTGGACTTTTAATCCATTGGTTGTGGGTTCGAGTCCCACACGGCCTACTACCCGATGAGGTCACAGCACCACCTGTGACCTGCATCTTTTCGCCCCGGCTGGGCTTCTCCAGCCGGGGCGAAGCCGTATTCTCCGGCTTCTGCGTGAGCGATGCGTGAGCGGCGGTGTCTCCAGCCGTTGCCGGGCGTGCCCGGGGGACCAGCCGCTCGGCAGCCTCGGCCACCTCCCGATCGACCTCGGGGAGCAGGCTCGTGTACGTGTCCGAGGTGAGCTTGATCGAGGACTGCCGCAGGGTCTCCTTGATGGTGTGGATGTCTCCGCCACCTCCATGGATCAGAGTCGCGGCTACATGGCGCAGATCACGAAGGTTGATCGGTGGCAGTCCGGCCGCCTTGGAGATGCGCCGGAACGCCTCGGACACCTTCTCGGGGTGCAGCCAGGAACCGTCCTCCTCCGTGAAGACCTTGCCCGTGTCGACCCATGCCGCGCCCCACTTGAGACGTTCTTTCGCCTGCTGCACCCGATGGGCCCTCAGAACGGCCACAACGCCGCTGGAGAGGGCGATCGTGCCCGCGCTGCCGTCCGTCTTCGGATCGGACTCGTAGGGCGTCCAGCCGTCCTGTACGAGCTCCTTGGCCACCGTCAGACTGGCACCGTCGAGGTCCACGTTCTCCCAGTCCTGCCCGACGCCTTCGCCGCGTCGCAGACCGCGGTGGGCGACCAGGTGGAAGAAGGCGTACAGCCGGTCCTTCTCGGCTTCGTCCAGGAAGGCGCCGACCTGTGCCGGGGTCCACACCATGACGGGACTCGGCTTCTCGCCCGTCGCAAGCCACCGCTGTACCCGCTCCTCGGTCCACAGCAGCGCCTTGGGCCGCTTGCCGGACTCCAGTTCGACATGCTCGGCCGGGTTGAAGGTGATGAGTTGCTGCGCGATAGCAGCGTTCAGGGCGGCCCGCAGCGTTGACCGGATGCGCTGCCGGGTGGCCGCTCCTGTCAGCTTCCGGAACGGCTTCATCTCGGCCAGCTTGGCGCGCTCCTCGGTCAATCTCGCGCGGTCGGCTGCCTTCGGGGCGCCCGGCCGGCCGTGCTTGCAGCGCGCGACCTGCTCACGCCGGGCCCGGTTCTCTGCGGCGATCACCTCGTTGTCGTCTGTGATCCCGTCGAACATCTCCACCAGGTGGCCGACGTTCAGCCGGTCGAGCCTGAGATGCCCGATGCGCGGCTTGAGGTGCACACGGATGTGCGACGTGTACCCGTTGGCTGTCGTCTTCCGGATCTTCTTCGAGGCCAGCCACTCGTCAAGCCACTCGCCGACGGTGATGTGTGCGGTGAGGGACTGCCCGGTGCGGAACTTGCGCCGGGTCTCTTCGAGGTCGGGCAGCGGCGCCTTGTCGGCCGCCACCTTCTCCAGCAACTCGGCTATTCGGTGCTGCCCCTCGGCGTCGTCGGTGTCGGGGAGGGCGAGGAGGGCGCGCACCTTGTCGAGGTCGGCCTGGGCCTCGGTCTTGGTGTCGTAGCCGCCCCGGGCGAACGAGCGTCTCTTGCCGTCCGGCCGCGCCGGCAGTTCCTGCCGGAGGGAGTACGTACCGTGCCGCTTCTGCTTCAGCTTCGGGCAAGAGGCACCGAGCGACTTCCCCGTCTCCGGGTCGCGGCAGTGGCACCGCCGGTACGTCGAACCCTTCACCCTTCATCCCCCTCGTTCGATCCTCTGGAGCCCTTCCGGACCTGCCCCAGTAGCCCCTGCTTGCGCGCTGCGCCGACCCACTTGGCGGCCGTGGAGTGCGAGATGTCGAAGTGGTCGGCGACGGTCTTCGTGGGCGGCTGGCCCTGTTCATGTGCCGTGCGGTAGACCTCGGCCACCGTCGCCAGATGCTCCGGAGTCAGATTGCGCCGTCCTCCCGGACCCTGCGCCGGGGGCGGCCCGGGCATCTGGTCCAGCAACGGCGCCAGCAGCTCCCGTGCCCGTTCCTTGCGTTGTGCCGTCGTCAGGGCCTGCTGCTCCTCGGACCGCTTCCATCCCCCGGCGGCATCGACCGCAGCCTCATCGTCGACCAGTTGCATGGCCGCGACGTACTTCCACTTGAGGACCGACCCGGTCTTCACGGCGAGTTCCAGCGGGAACGTGAGCTCATCCGCGCCCATGACAGCGACCAGGTTCATGCCCCGTCCGGGGGCCGCATGAAAGCACAGAGCGATGGTCATGCCGCTGCGCTTCTCGGTCGCGATCCCCGTGAAGTGGCTGGGCACCTTGAAGTTGTCGCCGATGTCCACGATCGGTGGATTGCCCTGGAACCGGTCGTACGGCCAGCCCGGCACGGCTAGATAGTCCCACCCCTCGGGGGTGTCGTATGGATGCATGGCTACATCCTGCCTCATCGGCAAAGAAGCGGCAAGGTTACGGCGTGGAGTGGCGGGTCGTGAAATGCGTCGCGACTGCAAGCGAGTGTGGAGGTGTCGGTGATCGCGGTGGAGGTATCAAGCGTGAAAGGTATGGAATATCAAGCGTGAAAGGTCAGGACCAACCGTTTGCTAAGGGGTGAGTGAGCCCTCGGGGAGGTGGTCCTAAACATTGCCTATCAAGCGTGAAACATCGCCATCCGGCAAGCTTTCGACTACAGTCTGACCATGGTCCGAACCGATGTCCCTCAACTCGTGTGGGTCCGCGACGCCGCCATGTCCGGCTCGGCGCGCCAGGCCCGCACCGAAGCCCGCCTGACCCTTTCCGAGATCGCCGAACTCTGCGAGGTCGACCCCTCGACCGTGTGGCGCTGGGAGCAGGGCAAGCGAGCCCCACGCGGAGAAGCAGCCCTTCGGTACGCGCGGGTCCTTCGCGCCCTCGCGTCTCGGGACAGCAGGGAGCCGGCTGCATGACGAGCCCCGGACTGACCCGTGCTGAGCTGCTGGCACTGCCCGCGGCCATTGATCTTGAGACGGCCGGCCGTGCCCTCGGCCTGAGACGCAGCACCACGTACGCCCTGGCCAAGCGCGATGAACTGCCGGTGCGCACTCTGCGCCTGGGGCGGACTCTGCGCGTCGTGACCGCCGAGCTGCTGGAGGTGCTCGGTGTCGCCCCCGAAGACGAGGGCGGGCCCCGCGCGGATGTTGGCGCATCCGCTGGGGCCCTCGAAGCCTCCGTCCCCGCTGCTGCATGAACAACGCGGCGGCACGGGGTGCGAACGACCAAGCCCGCCCCGTGCCGCCGGTAAGGAGACCTCTGTGACCGAGCGTACCCACCGCTCCGGTACGCCCACCATCGCCTGCTTCCCCGGGCAGTCGCCCGCCGACGGGGAGGCAGCCGCTTGAGCACGACGACCGCCCCCGACCCGCGCCGCGTCGCCCTGTGGGCAGCGGCACAGGGCTGGCATGTGATCCCTCTCTCGCCGGGCACGAAGGTGCCGATGCGCGGCTGCGCCCGATGCTCCTCGGGAACCAAGGAGCGCCCCAACCCGCGCTACGTCCAGCACGACGGCCACGGATGCGAATGCATCGAGGTCGGCCGCCCCTGCCATGGCGTCCTGGCCGCCACAGCCGACCCCGAACGCATCACCGCCTGGTGGGCCCGCATGCCTGCCGCCGGAGTCGGTATCGCGGCCGGACCCTCCGGCCTGGTCATCCTCGACATCGACTGCCACGACGGACAGCCGCCCGAGAATCCCGCCGAACTGCTCCCCGGAGTCGACCTGCCCGACGACCTCGCCCCCGGCAGCATCCACGACGGCCGCGACGTCCTCGCCCTGCTCTGCGAAGCGCGCCGCGCCCGCTATCCCGAGGGAACACCCACCTTCACGGTGCGGACCCCCTCGGGAGGCGTGCACCTCTGGTTCCGCGCCCCCGCTGGCACGACGTGGCGCCCGCTCGTCGGCGCGCTCGGCTGGCAGCTCGACGTCCGTGCCGGCTCGTCGTACGCCGTGGCACCGGGCACCGCCACCCGAGCGGGCCGGTACACGCTGCAAGGCGACTGCCGGACGGTCGCCGAACTGCCCGTGTGGCTCGCCCGAGACCTCGACCGCACCGGACACCGTGTGCGCCCGGAGCGGCCGCGCGTCGTGCTGCCCTGGCGTACGCGCCGCAGCGTGGGCAGCGGCTATGTGGCTGCTGCCGTACGTGACGAGCTGCGCGCAGTCGCAGAGGCGGCCTCCGGCACGCGCAACGACACCCTGAACCGGGCCGCGTTCAGCCTGGGCACCCTGATCACCCCGGCCGGCCTCGACCGAGCCCAGGTCACCGATGCGCTGCTCGACGCTGCCCACCATGCGGGCCTGCCCGAGAAGGAAGCCCAGGCGGCCATCCGCTCCGGCCTCTCCGCCGGGGCCCGCCAGCCGCGCACACTGGGGGCCGCCGCATGACGATGTCCCAGCCGTACGACGCGGCAGCCATAGCGCGGGCTCTCGTTGCCATCCCCGGCGGACGAGACGCGTACGCCGAGGCGGAAAGCCGGGCGCCGCAGGGTCGGCACAGGCAGCCGCCGCAGGCCGAACTGCTCCGCCTCATCGGCGAGAACGGATTCCGCTACTTCCGCAACGAAAGCGACGGCGAACCCTACGCCGTCCCGGAGAACGGTCCCGCCATCGCCGTCCCGCTGCGTGCCAAGGCCCACAGCGCCTCCGGCAGCCTGCGCCAGCACCTGATCCGTGATTACCTCACCACCTACAACCACCCTCCGTCGCAGAGCGCCCTGGCTGACGCCATCGCCGCACTCGACGCGCTGGCCTGTGACGCACCCGAATCCCAGCTCTGGCTGCGCGTCGCGCCCGACCCCGACGATCCCAACGTGACCTGGCTCGACCTCGGCCGGGCCGACGGTCAGTCGGTCCGCATTGCCCCCGGCGAGTGGACCCTCACCTACCCCGACCCCTCGACCGGTCCTGTGTGGCGACGCACCAAGCTCGTGGGCCGACTGCCTCTCCCAGTAAGCCCTACGGGCGGATGGCGAGCGGGTATGGAGGCTTTCGCCGAACTGCTGCCGTTCACCGAGAAGACCCTGCCCCTGGCCGTCGCTTGGCTGCTCGCCGCCCTGCGGCCGAGCATTCCCCGGCCGATCGCCTACCTCACGGGCGAGCAAGGCACTGGTAAGACCACTTCCGGCCGCATGCTCGTCGGTCTGCTCGACGGCCCCCGCACCCCGCTGCGCCAGGCACCGACGAACGACAGGGACCTCAGCGTCACGGCAACGGCCGGCTGGACCCTGCCGTTCGACAACCTTTTGAGCATCCCGCTCAAGCTCTCCGAATTCCTGAGCCGGGTGGTCACCGGCAGCGCGGACGTCAGCCGCGCGCTCTACAGCGACAACGACGTCAGCGTGCTGGCCTTCGAGCGCCCCATCCTGCTCACCGGCATCGACGTGGGCGCACTGAAATCGGACCTCTCCGAGCGCATGATGCCGCTCGAACTCAGGCCCATCACCAAGCGGCGGACCATCACGGACCTGTGGGGCGGGTACGAGCGGGCGCACCCCGAGATCCTCGGGGCGATGCTGGACCTGGCCGCCCTCGTCTGGGCCGAGCTGCCCCAGGCCGCTGCCGATCTCACCCACCGCCCCCGCATGGCCGACTTCTACGAGATCTTGTACGCACTCGACAGGGTGACCGGCTGGTCGGGCACCAGCACGTACGACGGAGCCCAAAGGGACCTCGTGGACGCGGTCCTCGACGGCGATCCGGCCATCGTCGCGCTGTGTACCTGGGCCCTCGGACCGTCGTTTCCGCGCGAAGGCTGGTCTGGAACCATGACCGACTTGCACGGTTTCCTCTCCGAGCGTGTGCGCCCAGGAGAACCCTTCCCGCGCACAGCAGCATCGCTGAGCGCGTGCCTCAACACCGCGGCGCCGTCGCTGCGACAGCGCGGCATCTACATCACACGCTCCAAGAGCAACAAGAACGGCAGGAAGTACACGATCACCGCTGAGACGTAGGCGGCGTAGCGGTCGACCCCCGCCCCGGGAAGCGAACGGCTCCCGGGGCGCAGGTGTACCCGGGGGACGATCACGGTCAAGAGGGGGGACGCTCAGGGGACAGTCACCCGCTGGCACGAGACGCCCCAGAAGGCGGGGGAGCAGGGAATGTGGAGGCTCTGGCCCGCTCGGCTCCGTTGGAGGGGTACGCGGGGACGCTCTATCCCCCTGTCTTCTCTGTTCTGAAAAAGGTGGGGAAAGAAAGGGAGAGGAGACATGGAAGAGCAGCGTCCCCCCACGTCCCCCCAGCCAGTGCATCGCTTCGCGACCGGTCGCGACTGCGCGCGCACGCGCGCGAATAGCACGGACCACTGACATTGTTGGGTCCGAATCAGTGCCGCAGAACCGGTGGGCTGCCCTCCCAAACGGCAAAATAAAGGTCCGTCTGACAGTTTTCCTATATGCGACAGTTTTCGGCCCGCCACCCGTCGGCCTGGGCCAACTTCGTCACCCGTGTGGTGTGAGCGAACCCACATGCCGTCCGTGCTGCTGCCTCGCTGTATGCGCCTTCATCCGTGCATCGGCTTCAACACATCACCGGCGCTCGGACCATCGCTCACCTCTGGTCGGGGGCGGCGTCGAACCGGTACTCGTAGCCGATGACGTGGCGGTACGGCAGGCACCATTCGCCGTACTCGATGATCCCTTGGTCGTCCCACAGGCGGTGGGCTCCGGCGAGTATCGGCGTGCCGGTCTTCAGACCGAGGAAATCGGCCTCGCGGGGCTCGGCGTCCCGGGCGTGCATGTCGTCACGGCCTTCGACGGGGCGCCGGCCGGTGGCTTCGATGATGCGCGGCAGCAGGCCCGGGGCCTTGCCCGCGGCGGTGGACAGCAGGTCGGGCACCAGGACGGCGAACTCGGCCGGGTACCAGGTGACCGCGAGCATGAGCCGCTGCTGGCCCCGGCCGGTGTGCCACTGGCGGCGTACGACCTGGTCGCCTTCGTCGAGGTCGAAGATGTCGGCGACGTACAGGGGCGGGACGATGAGGTGGGCTTCGGTGACAATGACGGTCTCGCCGTCGCCCAGGACGCTGCCGGTCCGCAGGACGCGCGTGATCCGGTCGTAGCCGGAGGACCCGGCCTTGGGCGCGTTGGCGATGTAGGTGCCGCGCTGACTGGTGCGGATGTAGCCCTCGACCTGGAGCTGTCCGAGGGCTTTTTGCAGCGTGGCAACGGCAACGTCGTGTTCGGCAGCGAGGGCGCGGTGGTTGGGGAGCTTGGTGCCTTCGGGGAGTTCGCCGTCGAGGATACGGCGGCGGAACTCGGCCGCGAGGCGCATGTAGGGGTGCTGGGCCTCGGTCGGGTTTGCGGATTCCGGAACGTTGTTCACGGTGGCGGCTCCCAAGTGTGGTGTGGCCTAGGTCAGTTGAGTGTACTAGGCCACTCCTTGGTCTTGCGTTGAGTGGCCTAGGCCGAGCATCCTTACGGCCTAGGCCACACGTTCAGTGTCGGGCCGATCACGCATGCCTGGAAGGACTCGCGCCTGTGAGCCACCACGCACAGCACCACCCCCGTCGACGGCTCCGCAAGCCCGTCGATCTCGTCGGGACCATCGCGGCCTGGGTCTACGGCCTCGGCATCGCCGCCACCGTCGCGTGCCTGGGCCTGATGACCTGCCAGGAGCACGCCGGCAAGGCCCCGCATCTGCCTTCCGGGATCTCGCTCCCGGACCTCACGCAGGAGTGACCACCGCGGCCCGCCGACGGCCACGCTGTCGGCGCCCTTGCCGCTCAGCACACCACCGACCATCGGAGGTGCACTTCCCATGACCGAAACGACCGACCACCCCACCCCGTACCGAAAGCCCTCGGAGATCTTCTCCACCACGGCGTCCTGGTACGTCCGCTACCGGCGCCCGCACCCGCCGGTCCTGCTGGACCTGATCGCGTCCATGGCCCACGAGCACACGGCGGCCCCCCGGATGCTCGACCTGGGGTGCGGCCCCGGCCCCGTCTCCTTGGACCTGGCCGTACGCGGCGTCGACGTCATCGCCCTCGACCCGAGCCCGGAGATGCTGGACGCCGCCCGCGCGGAGGAGAAGGAACGCGGGCTGTCCGGCACCGACTGGCGCCAGGCCACCGCGGAGAACGTGGCCTGCCTCCCCGGAGTACGTGGGGTCTCCGGGGCGGTGGCCGCCGATGCCTTCCACTGGATGGACCGCGAACAGGTCCTGCGGCAACTGGACGAGGTGACGGCACCGGGCGGGTTCGTCGCCCTGCTGTGCTCGCACGCCGCCGGTGCCCCACGGCCGTGGTGGCACGAGCTCATCGGCCAGGTGCGAGCCCGGTTCGTCGGCACCGCCCCGGCAGCCGGCCCACGTGAGTCCTACCGGGTACCCGAGGGAGACCACGAGAGCGTGCTGAGGCGCTCGGCCTTCCACCAGATCACCGTCACACGGGCCGAGCACCTGGTGTCGTACAGCACCGAGGAACTGATCGGCGCCCAGCTGACCTACGCCTACTCCTCCCCGGTAGTGCTCGGCGACCAGCGGCGCGCCTTCGAGGACGCGTTACGCGAAGTGCTGATCGCGGCCGAGCCGTCTGGCCGGTTCGAGTACACGGCGACAGCCGCGCTGATCACCGGCCGCCGTGGCTGAAGCAGGGGTGTCCCGTGCCCACGAGGCGCGGGACACCCGGCACCGGTCAGCCCTTGCCCAGGCGGTGAACGGTCCAGCCGGCCATCGCCCACCGGTCGGTGTCGATGGTGCTGCGCGCGTCGATCAGGACGCGGTCGGCCACGGCCTGGCCGACGGCTTCGGGGTCGGCGTCGGCGAACTGTGGCCACTCGGTGGCCAGCAGCACCACGGCCGCGTCCCGGGCGGCCTCGATGGCGCTCCCCGCATACGCCAGGTCGGGGTGTCCGGCACGGGCGTTGGCGTTGGCCATCGGGTCGAAGACCGTCACGACCGCTCCGGCATCGTGCAAGCGGTCGGCGACATCGAGGGCCGGGGAGTCGCGGATGTCGTCGGTTCCCGGCTTGAACGCCGCTCCCCACACGGTGACCCTCTTGCCCGTCAGCTCCCCGCCGACCACCGCCCGTACCCGTTCGACGGTGCGCGACCGGCGGTCGCGGTTGATGGCGTCCACGCCCCGCAGGAACGCGAACGAGTCGCCCACGCCGAGTTCTTCGGCACGGGCGGTGAAGGCCCGCACGTCCTTCGGCAGGCAGCCGCCCCCGTATCCGAGACCAGGGCTCATGGCCCGGTGTCCGATGCGGGTGTCGTAGCCGATGGCCTGGGCGACCACGGCCGCATCCGCCCCGGTGGCCTCGCACAGGTTCGCCATCGCGTTGATGAACGAGATGCGGGTGGCGAGGTAGGCGTTGGCGGCCCCCTTGACGAGTTCGCACGTCTCCGGGTCCGTGACGATCAGCGGGGAACCGGCGTCCACGATCGGGGCGAACGCCTCCCGGATGGTTTTCTCCGCCCAGGGGGAGGAGACACCGGCCACGATCCGGTCCGGCCGGAGCGTGTCGGCGACCGCGTGGCTCTCGCGCAAGAACTCCGGCGACCAAGCGACTTCGACGGCCTCACCGGCCGGAGCCAGACGGTGCGCCAGTTTCCGGACGGCCGCCGTGGTGCCAACCGACACGGTGGATTTGCCGACGATCAGGCACCGGCCGGTCAGGTGTGGGGCGAGGGCTTCGACGGCGGCGAAGACCTGCGAGAGGTCGTAGCCGCTGCCGTCGGGAAGGTCCGGCGTCCCGACACCGATGAAGTGCACCTCACCGTGCTCGGCCGCAGCCCGGATGTCGGTGGTGAACCGCAGTCGCCCGCCGACGTGCCGGGCGAGCAGGTCATCGAGTTCGGGTTCACGGAACCAGGCCCGGCCCGAGTTGAGGGTCTCGATCTTGTCCGGGTCGATATCGACCCCGATGACGTCGTGTCCGATCTCGGCCATAGCGGCGGCGTGCGTGGCTCCCAGGTGCCCGCACCCAATGACGGTCATCCGCACTGCAAGCGCCTTTCTCTCGGCGATGTCGTGGCCCGCCACACAACCACCAACGAGCACAGCCACACAAAGACGGAGGTCAAGCCCGTGAAAGTCACTGTGATCGGCTGTGGGCGCCTCGGCGCCCCCTACGCCTGCTCCCTCGCGGCCATCGGGCACGAGGTGCTCGGCGTCGAAGTCTCACCCGCAGTTCTCGGACGCCTGAGCCAGGGCCTCGCGCCGTTCGACGAACGAGGGCTCGGGGAAGCGGTCGCCGAGCATCACGCCTCGGGCCTGCTCAGGTTCACCGGCTCGTACGAGGAGGCCGCCGCGTTCGCGGACGTGCACTTCGTGTGCGTGCCTACCCCGCAGCAGGACGGCGGGCTCGGCGCAGACCTCTCGGCGATCGAGTCCGCCATCACCTCGCTCGCCTCCCGCGCCTCGGGCCGCTGTCTGATCGTCGGCAAGTCCTCCGTCCCCGTCGGCACCGCAGCCCGCATGGGTCGGCTCGCCGCCGACCACGCCCCCGACGGCGCCCAGGTGACGGTGGCGTGGTCGCCGGACTTCCTGCGCGAGTCCACCTCGCTCGAAGACGCCGCCCGCCCCACCCGGATTATCGTCGGCCTCCCCACGTGCGCGGGGCAGGCAGAAGCGACGCTTCGGAGGGTCTGGGCACCGTGGACCGAGGCCGGGGTGCCCCTGGTCGTCGCGGACCTGGCTACTGCGGAACTGGCCAAGTCGGCTGCGAACGCCTTCCTCGCCACGAAGGTCTCCTTCATCAACGCGATGGCGGCCCTGTGCGAGGCATCCGGCGCTGACATCCACACCCTCGCCGAGTCCCTCGCCCACGACCCCCGCATCGGCAGCGCGATGCTCGACTCCGGCCTCGGGTTCGGCGGCTCCTGCATCCCCAAGGACATCCGGGCCCTCATCGCGCGTGGCAGGCAACTCGGGGTGCCCGAAGCCGGCTTCCTGCACCAGATCGACGCCATCAACATCCGGCGCCGGCGCCGTGTCGTCGCCCTCGCCCGTCAGGCGTGCGACGGCAGCCTCGCCGGTCGCCGGGTCGCCCTGTGGGGAGCCGCCTTCAAGCCCGGCACCGACGACGTCCGCGACTCGCCCGCCCTCGCCGTGGCCGCTGACCTTCACGCCGCTGGGGCCTCGGTCGCCATCCACGACCCCAGGGCCCTGCCCACAGTCCGCCGCCAAGCCCCCGAGCTGGAATGCGTCGACGACTTCGAGCGGGTTCTGGACGGCGCTGACGTTCTGCTGCACCTGACCCACTGGCCGCAGTACGCCGACGCCGACCCCGAACTCCTCATCGCCAAGCCAGCCCAGTACCGACTGGTGGACGCACGCGGCACCCTCGACGCCCGCCGCTGGACCGACGCCGGATGGGTCTACCAGGGACTCGGGTACGCACTGACGAGCTGAACGACATTCCCGCACGTGGGCGCGCAGCCACCTGTTGCGGTCCTTCACCGGGCTCGCGTCCCCGGTCACCAGGAGACGCGAGGCCGCTCGTTCTTCAGATGACCTCGATGGTCGTGGACGGCGAGGTCTGGCCGCCGACGGAGAACTCCCCGCTGGTGGGGCCCAGGGGGTGTCATCGCCGGTGCTCACGCAGACACACCTGGCCGGGTGCGCGCCACCAGTGGGGATGGCCAGGTCGACGTCGGAGAAGGTCAGGCACTGCCCGTCGGCGGAGAGGGTTCCCATGTACGCGGTGGAGGGGGCGTTGCCGTCCTGGACGGTCAGCCTGATCATGGACCGCCCGATCCGCCAGTCCCTCGGCGGCTGGGGCCCGCTCGTCCAGGCCCGCGCCGCCGGGCTGACCACGTTCGCCTCGTCACCGCTGCACGGCGGCGAACTGATCGATCTGATGCCCCCCGAGCTGGTGGAGCTCATCCGGCCCGGCCTCTCCCCGGCTGCCGCGTGCCTGCTGGTGGCCGCGTCAACCCCGAGCCTGGACATCATCCCTCCTAGCAGCCAGCAGTTCCGGGCATTGGGCTGAGGCAGCCGCCGCCCAGCGGTCGCGGACCGTCGTCCGCCCGCCGGGGACTCCGGCGAGTACATCGAGCGACCGCCGGGGATCGGCCCACCACTCGTCGGGCGTCCAACGGTAGGGGGCACGGCCGCCCCAGGACCCTTCTCCAGAACTGTGGCGGCCCGCTCCGGGCCGTGGCAGGCGCAGAAGCTGGAGAGCTACGAGCCGTCAGCTGGCGGCACGGTGTACCTGCGAGGGATGGGCCTCACCGCGCAACCCGTTCCGGCCCCACGTCACGCACAGGGCTGATCGGGCTGCTTTTGAGGTTTGTCGGGCAGTGGGGCTGTTCGGGCGGCCGGAGTCCCCGCGGAACAACCCGTCCAGCCGTCAACGCTGCTCCCGAACAGCGGGTACTGGTGAACCATGACCGGCACCTTCACCACCCGCATTGTCGACGTGACAACAGGCTCCGCCGAGACCATGCACGACCTGACGAACGCGTGCACCGCGTTCCTCCGGGAGGTCGCTCACGGGCGAGATGGGCTGCTGAACGTCTTCACCCCGCACGCGACGTCCGGTCTGGCGGTCATCGAGACCGGCGCGGGTAGCGACAACGACCTGTTGGCGGCCCTCCGCGAGGTTCTTCCCGCGGACGACCGTTGGCGGGACCGTCACGGCGGTTCGGGCCCCGGCCGTGATCACATGCTCCCGGCTCTGGTGCCGCCGCACGCCACGCTGCCCGTGATCGGTGGTGAGCTGGAGCTGGGGACCTCGCAGTCCGTCGTTGTGGTGACCACCGACCAGGGCGGCCCCGACCGCCAGGTCCGGCTGTCCTTCCTCGGCTGACCCGAGCCGTCGCCTCGACGTTCAGGTCCGCGGGGTGCTGCCGGTGTCGATGAGGATCTGTTCGGCCCGGGTGACGTTGTCGGCCCGCACGGCTCTGGCCATCGCGGCGCGTGCCGCGTCGGGCGTGGCGTCGGGCGGGACCACCAGCAGGGCGAAGTGGTCGTTCTCGCCCCGGGTGATGAGGACCGTGTCGTCACCGACCGGGAAGGAATCGATGCGCACGACCCGGTCCTCGATGATCAGCCGGGTCGGGAGCTCTTCCCAGGCGCTCGCGTCCAGGCCGACGCGCGTGATGGGGCCGACGTGCTCGGTCAGGGCGGTGATCAGGCTGGGAAGCTCGGCACCGATGTCACGGGAGCGCGGCCACCACGCGCCGTCCAGGATTCCCCCGCGCTCCCGTGTCGTCTCCAGCCGCAGGAGGGCCGTCCCGGGTTTCACGGCATGGTGGATCGCGTCCGGCAGAAGTCCGGGGAGGCGTGGAGTGTCGGAATCGGCCATGGCCTGCTCGCCTGCCTCCGAGGGTTCGGCGTCTTCGTTCGTCGTCCGGGGTGCGTCGCAGTCGCCGGGCGAGCCGCTCGCAGTAGTCCCACCGTACTCCGCAGGCTGGTGGCGGGCTCGCCCACTCGACCCGCGCGCCTGCGCTCCCGAAAATTGCCTGGTCGCGCAAGGTCTGCAGGTCGCCTACCGGAGTAGGGTGGAGAGACTGGGAACACTTCGTACACCGGCCTCCACGCGGGTGTCGTTCCCGGCGAGTCACAACGCCGGGCAGTCGACGACGAGCCCGGGGACAGGTCCGCATCATGATCGTGACCACCGGCTCTGCGACCGCTGCTGAGCGTGCCCCTTCGCCGCCCGCTCGCCTGTCCCTGACGCCGGGGACGGCGTCGGGCCTGCTGGATGGGGCCTGGTGGCCCCGCTCTCGCGACCTGGCCCGTGAGCTCCCCGCACTGGCGGAGAGGCTGGACCATTCCTGGGGGCGGGTCACCCGCGTCACGGTGAATCCGGCCTTCTGGCCCGTGATCCCGCGCAAGGTTTCCGTCAAGGGGCACACGGTGCACGTGGGCTGGTTCACCAATGAGCAGGACCCGCACAAGCTCCTGCTGTTCTCCTACTCCGCGGACCGCCTGGACCTGCTGATCATCCCGCCGGAGACCGGGCCGGCCGCGGCCGCCCGGCTGATGTCCGCCGCGACCACCCCCGGAAGCCTCCTCACCGCGAGCCGGCTGATGGAGGACGAACGAGCGGCCGACGACGCGACGCAGTCACGGGACCGCGAAGAGGAGTGGGAGACGGAGGGCGGGACCGCGCCGCCACCGGCCGGGCACCCGACCGGGCCTCCGCGCTCCGCCCAAGGGATATGGGGACCGTGGAGACCACTGTCACTCCGGCCGTGGTCCTCATCGTGATCGCGGTGGGAGCTCTCCTGATCCACCGGCTCAACGCCCAGCACGACGAAAGGATCGCGGACTTCCGCTGCGGCGGCGCCCTGCCGTGGCACGACAGCGGGAGCCGGAACCGCCCGCGGTCGGCCATCGGCCCCGCCGGGCCTCTTTGCGCCCGAAACCGCCACGAGCAACCGCACGGGGACCGCAGGCGACTCCGCCTTTTCTCCGGCCGGAGGAAGTGACCATGACGTCCGCACGCACCACCCCCATGCCAGCGGAGCCGGTGCCGCCGGCAGGGCGCGCCGACATTCGCATCACCGCCGCGTCCCCCGAGACCGCCCGCCGCGTCGTGGAAGTCCTCCGGCGCTGCTTCGATTCCACTGAGCAACGCAGCTATCCGGCCGGCCACGAAGGCGGTACCCGGCTCCACCTCACCGTCGACACCACGCGTCCAGCTGAGCCCGCGCGATCCTGGCTGGCGACCAGCCGGAGCGTGGCGGCCGACCACCCGCAGGACGACGAAGCCTGACAGTCCGTGCACGCCCCCGCACATGCCCCCAGGTCAGCGACCTGAGGGCACCAGTGAATCGCCGACTCGACCTGATCGGCGTGGGCTCCGCGTGGAGGAAGCTCCGCACCCGGCCGGGCTGCCCCGCACATGAGGAGAGTCCCACACGGTGGGTGCCGCGACCTTCTCATCCCGGAGGGCGAAGCTCGCGAAAGGACCGTACCGTTGGCCCATGAGCGTCTTCATCAAACTGGTGGAAAATCGCCCACCGAAGGAATACGCGAACGATCGGACGGCGGACATCTCCTACGACGACACCGTCGAGGGCAACGCCGAGATCAGTTACCAGTACGACGTACTTCCCGGCGGCATCCTGAGAATCCTGCGGGTCGCAAGAGGAGAGGAAGCCGTCATCCACGCGGTCTACGCCCCGGGCCTGTGGTTCCGCGTCGAGGGCCTCTGTCGCGGCACTACGGAATAGCGGCCTCCCATGCGCGCGCTGCCGATCATGGACCTGTGTCGTTGTCCATCTCCTTCACAGAAGGAGCAACGTGGCTCCCAGTCCCGTTGCGGGCGGGTGCGACTGGCGCAAAGGCGCAGGTCAGCCCTCACAAAGTGCGTGAGCAATGCGTGAGCGGTGCGTGCACGGACGCCCTTGGACAGGCTCGGACGAGCCTGTCTCAGCCGGACGCCACACCCGTGCTGACCTGCGCCGGAGTCGCTGAGCTGGATTACGGCTCGTCCTCCTGGACGATCTCCTCGGGACTTTTAATCCATTGGTTGTGGGTTCGAGTCCCACACGGCCTACCGCCGAGGCCCAGGTCGGAGTACATCCGGCCTGGGCCTCGTGGTGTTCGTGGGCCCCCGTCGGCCGTGGCCCGCGCCCGGGGTGCGGGTGGCGCCGGAGCGTGGCAGCGTGGTGGGTGGAACAGTGTGTGTCTGTGCTGCGTGAAGGAGGGCTCTCCCATGACCGGCACGAAGACCTGGAACGTTCAGATCAGCATCCACGAGCACGACAGCATGGTGAACGCCGAGGCGCGGCTCGAGGGCCGTGGCTCCGAGCCGTTGGTCGGCGAGGGGACGGCCCGCTGCAATCCGGGCGACGAGAACGTCCCCGCTATCGGCGACGAACTGGCCTCCGCCCGCGCGCTGTCCGCTCTCTGCCATCAGCTGCTGCACAGCGCCGCGATGGACATCGAGGCGCACACGCACAAACCCGTCGAACGGCTTCACGTCTGAAGCCCCTGAAGCCCCTGTCACCGTTTCCACCGGCGCCCTGCCGGCCGCTCAGGCGGCGGGGCGCCGCTCCATGAACTCCAGCCTGTTGCCGAGCTTGTCGAAGGCGTGGAAGCGGTCGAACCCGGGGAAGTTCTCGTCCCACGTCACCTCGTGCCCGTGCTCCTCCAGACGCTCGGCCAGCCGGTGCAGCGCGTGGACGAGGATGCCGGGGTGGGCCTTCTGTGCCGGGTGGAAATCCTGTTCCACGCCCAGGTGCACCTCCACGCCGCCGCCCCGGAACCAGCAGCCGCCCCGGGCCGCCAACGCCTCGGGCTTCTGCAGTTCGGTCATCCCCAGCACGTCGCCCCAGAACGCCCGGCACAGCGCCTCGGCGCCCGGCGGTATCGAGATCTGGACATGGTGCAGGCCGCCGAAGCCGAAGCCCTCGGCACCGGCCGGGCCACCGCTGTTCGTGGTCGTCGTCATGTGCCGGTTGTACCAGCGGCCACCGGAGGGGGCCACGGAGTGGCGGGCGGCACACCGCAGTTGAACGGCCCGGCGGGGCCCGTCCGACCGTCGCCGCGGCGCCAGTTGCAGAAAACCCGACCCCCGGGCCGTGTTCGCGCCGCTACGGTAAGTGCGCGGGGTGGGGTGAGGCAGGCCGGACGAAGGCCGGGAGGTCGAGAGGCATGGCGACGACACGAGCGGGCGGGGGCGAGGGGGAGCACCGGGACGAGGCCGTGTGCCCCGGCGGGGCGGAGGCGGGCGAGCGGACGCCCGCCCAGCAGGTCGCGGAGCTGCTGCGGCGGGCCCAGAACGGCTTCGAGATCGGCGAGCCGGTGCTGGAGCGGCTGCGCACCGCCCTGATGCACCAGGCCGAACTGCGCTCCTACCGCCAGCGCAACGACGAGCGCCGCCCGCTGCGTTGCAACACCTACCGGCACATCTTCCTGCTCGCGGACGGCAGCAGCCTGCTGCTGTACGAGCTGGAGCACGACACCGGGCCGCAGGAGCGCTTCCTCTACGAGCTGTACGCGCGCGAGGACGCACTGGACCGCGCCGAGTGCCGGGTGCACGAGCGCATCGGCGGCGGCATCGGCCCGGGCAGCGAGGACGAGGAGCTGCCGGCCTGGCTGGCGGAGGAGCTCCTGATGGCGATGGGCCCGACGCGGCCGCGCAAGGAGTACGTCTCCGAGGCCTCGCCCGACCACGCCCGGCGCCTGCTGCGCCGCGCGGAGAACGCGGACGGCCCCGGCGAGGTGGTGCGCGAGCTGCTCCAGGGGGCGCTCGGCCATCACATCGCGCTGATCACCAAGCCGCGGCGGCGCGGCGCGGGCCGCGACACCCCCTGGTGCCGCTTCTACGAGCACGCGTTCCTGCTGGAGGGCGGGGGCGAGGTCAGCCTGTGGGAGCTGGAGCACAACATGACCGCGGACGGGCACCTGGTGTGTGAGGTGTATCTCGACGAGGCCGAGGCGGAGGTGGCCGCGGACCGGCATGCCCGCGCGCAGGGCGTCGAGTTATAGGGGGAGCGAGGGGAGGCCCGGGGCGGCGTGGCCCGAAAGGGGGAGCCGCCGCCCTGCACGCCTGTGCTACGATCGGTCTAGTTGCAATTGTGGTACCCATGAACTCGTGTGCGCCTCGGTTCTGTAGCCGATGGCGCATTTTTGTTTCTGCCGGTCTATTCCGGTGTGGGGCCCACCCCATTAAAGGAGATAGACATGGCTACTGGCACCGTGAAGTGGTTCAACTCGGAAAAGGGCTTCGGCTTCATCGAGCAGGACGGCGGCGGCCCGGACGTCTTCGCCCACTACTCGAACATCGCCTCCTCCGGCTTCCGTGAGCTGCTCGAGGGCCAGAAGGTTTCCTTCGACGTCGCGCAGGGCCAGAAGGGCCTGCAGGCGGAGAACATCGTCACCATCTGACGACCTCGGCCGGTTCGCTCCGGCCCCGCGTGAGGCGACATCGCAGCACGCATGAAGCACAACGCAAAAGGGCCCGCACCACTGGGTGCGGGCCCTTTTGTCGCCCAGCACCAGCGCGCCCAGGCTCACGCGACGCACGATCGCCGCGATGCTGAGAGTCTCCGTTCCACTCCGTTTCGGGCGTGCCACCCCTCTTCAGGGAAGGTCCCCGAATGACTCGTTCCGCACGCCCGTCGTCGTCCCGTCCGTCGCGCGATTCCCGGCCCTCACGCGATTCCCGCCCGTCCCGCTCGTCCCGTCAGGGCAGTGGCAACGGTGATCAGCAGGGTGGCCGCCCGGCGCGCCGCAAGCCCGCCGCGCCGCTCCAGGGCGAGTTCGAGACCCCGGTCAGCACCACGCCGGCGCTGCCCGCCGTCGACTCCTTCGCCGCGCTCGACATGCCGAAGGCCCTGCTCAGCACGCTCACCCGGGAAGGCGTCACCGAGCCCTTCCCCATCCAGGCCGCGACCCTGCCCAACTCGCTGAGCGGCCGCGACGTCCTCGGCCGCGGCCGTACGGGCTCCGGCAAGACCCTCGCCTTCGGCCTGGCCCTGCTCGCCCGCACCGCCGGCCGCCGCGCCATGGCCGGGCGCCCGCTGGCGCTGGTCCTCGTCCCCACCCGCGAGCTGGCGCAGCAGGTCACCGACTCGCTCACCCCGTACGCGACCGCCGTCAACCTGCGGATGGCCACGGTCGTCGGCGGCATGTCGATCGGCCGCCAGGCCCAGACCCTCGCGCGCGGCGCGGAGGTGCTGGTCGCGACGCCGGGCCGACTCGCGGACCTCATCCAGCGCGGCGACTGCGCGCTCGGCGACGTGACGATCACGGTCCTGGACGAGGCCGACCAGATGGCCGACATGGGCTTCCTGCCCCAGGTCACCCGGCTGCTCGACCAGGTGGACCCGCAGGGCCAGCGGATGCTGTTCTCCGCGACCCTCGACCGCAACGTCGACCGCCTCGTGCGCCGCTTCCTGTCGGACCCGGTGACGCACTCCGTGGACGCGTCCGTCGGCGCGGTCGTCACCATGGACCACCACCTGCTGCACGTCGCGGACCTGGACGGCAAGCGGGACACGGTCACCCGGATCGCGGCGCGCGAGGGCCGCGTGATCATGTTCGTGGACACCAAGCGCGGCGCGGACCGCCTGGTGAAGCGGCTGCTGTCCCAGGGCGTCCGGGCCGCCGCTCTGCACGGCGGCAAGAGCCAGCCGCAGCGGAACCGGGTGCTGGAGCAGTTCCGTACGGACCAGGTGACGGCGCTCATCGCGACCAACGTCGCGGCGCGGGGCATCCACATCGACGGCCTGGACCTGGTCGTCAACATCGATCCGCCGGTCGACCACAAGGACTACCTCCACCGTGGCGGCCGGACCGCTCGCGCGGGCGAGTCGGGGACGGTGGTGACGCTCGTGCTGCCGGAGCAGCGGCGCGAGATGACCCGCATGATGTCGACGGCGAAGATCACGCCGAACGTGGCGCGCGTCCACGCGGAGGACCCGGAGCTGGCCCGCATCACGGGCGCACGCGAGCCGAGCGGCGTCCCGGTGACCATCGCCCCTCCGGCCCCGGCGCCGACGGCGGCGACGACGCCCACCACCACGTCGCGGCCCCGGCGCCGCCCCCGCCGCAACAACGGCGGCGGCCAGAACCGGCGCCGCCCGACGGCCTGAGGTTCGGGGTCAGGGGAGGGGTGACGGCACCCCTCCCCTGCTCACCCCTGCGGCGCACCCCGGCTCGCCAAGGCCCGCGCCCAGCAGAAGGCTGGGGCAGGTGACCCGAGGCACGCCACCGGCAACCCCGGCGACCGCCGTACGCGGCGGAACCCGCGGTCTGGCGGCCGTCTCGCCCGCCGTCCTCATCGTGGGCGGCCTCGTCTTCGACTACCTCACACCCCCCAACTACACCTCCGCCCCCTTCTTCGCCGCGGCCCCGCTCGTCGCGGCGGCTCTGCTCTCCCGCCGCCTCACCCTCGTCACGGCCGCCGTGGCGATCGCAGCCACCGTCGGCCTGGCCGCGGTCCGCACCACCATCGGCGTCGGCGAGCGCATCACCGAGGTCGTCACCGTCGTGACGGTCTGCGTCCTCGCCCTCGGCATCAACCACGTCGTCCGCCGCGGCGACCGCCGCCTCGCCTCCGCGCGCGGCATCGCGGAGGCGGCCCAGCGCGCCGTCCTCCCCACGCCCCCGGCCCGCATCGGCGGCCTGCGCGTCGCCGCGCGCTACGTGGCCGCGCACGCCGACGCCCGCATCGGCGGCGACCTCTACGCGGTGCAGGACACCCCGCACGGCGTCCGCCTGATCGTCGGCGACGTCCGCGGCAAGGGCCTCGGCGCGGTCGAGGCGGTCGCCGTCCTCATCGGCGCGTTCCGTGAGGCGGCGGAGCAGGAGCGCACGCTCGAAGGGCTCGCGGCGCGCCTGGAGCGCGCGTTGCAGAGGGAGGGCGCACGGCGCGCCAACCTCGACCAGAGCGAGGGTTTCACGACCGCCGTCCTGGCCGAAGTGCCGCCGGGCGCCCCGTTCCTCCGCCTGGTCAACCGCGGGCACCCGCCTCCGCTCCTGCTCCACTCCGCGGGCCGCATCACCGAGGCGCACCGCGGCCCGGCGGCGTTGCCCCTCGGTCTGGGGGAGGTCGGCGCCTGGCCGGACCACGTCCAGGAGTGGGAGTTCCCGCCGGGGACGACGCTCCTGCTCTTCACGGACGGGGTGACGGAGGCGCGCGACGCGGACGGCACCTTCTACGACGCCGAGCGCCGCCTGAGCGGCCGCCAGTTCCGCAGCCCGGACGCCCTGCTGGACGCCCTGGCCGAGGACGTCGCGTCCCACACGGGCGGTGAGACGGCCGACGACATGGCTCTGCTGGCGATCCGCCGCGGGCATCCGCACCGTGCGTAATCGATCTTGTTCTGAGCGGCACGCCCACCGCATGGCAAAACCTGTCCAAGAGCCCCGTGAATTCACGCTTTCGGCTTGGAAATCGGCCGCCGTGTCTATTAACGTTCGATAACGCAGCGCGGTCGTCAAACCGCCGCAAGAGGCGGCACCGTGCGCCTTCGCCGAATCCCGCACGTCTGGCTACACCTGCGCGACCAGCAACTTCAGGGAACCGGGGAACCACAACCCTTGGGGTGAATCGGACCGGCAGCAGCCGGCCCGTAGGGGACCTTCCTCCTCCGAACCCGGCAGCTAACCCGGTAGGCGAGCAGGAAGGAAAGGAGTGCGCCCCGGTGGCGTCCAACAGCCCGGTTCCGGACGGCAGTTCGCACCCTCCGTACGCTCCGCACGATCCCCATGACCCGTACGCTTCGTACGAACGTGCGTCCGCCGCCGGCCCCGGGGAATGGAACCCCGGCGAGGACTCGGCACCCGCCACGCGCGGCCGGCACCGGGTCGCGAAACAGCGCGGCGGCTCGATGGCTCGCAGCAGCGCCGTACTCGGCGTGGGTGTCATCGCCGCGGTCGGCGCGAGCGGTATGGCGACTGCCCAGGACCGTCCGGCGCCGCCGATATCCGTGCCGGACGTACCGGATCTGAAGGAACTGCCGGAGATGGCCGGAAAGCTGCTCGGAGTGGTCGAAGAGGAATCCCCGGCGCCTGCCGCGCCGCAGGAGGCGTCCGAATCCGCGAACGGCTCCGCCGCTCCCGCATTGGCGCAGAACGCCGCGGATGCCGGCGAAGCGCTGCGTGCTCGTATCCTCCAGCAGGCCGAGCACCAGCAGGACTCGGCCGAGGAGGCCGCCCGCCAGAGCGAGACGAAGGCCGCGGAGGACGCGCACCGCAAGGCCGCGGCCGAAGAGGCGGCGAAGGCGAAGGAAGCGGAATCGCAGGCGGGAGCCGAGAAGGCGCCGCAGTCGGAGGGCAAACCGGAGGGCAAAACCGCCCCCGAAGAGCCGAAGCCCTCGGCTCCCTCGCGCAGCGAACACGGTTCGTACGTCCTCCCCGTCGGCTCGTACACCCTCACCGCGGGATTCGGGCAGTCGGGGAACATGTGGTCCGCGAACCACACCGGCGAGGATTTCGCCGCCCCGACGGGCACGCCCGTCAAGGCGGTCGGCGGCGGCACGATCACCCAGGCGGGCTGGGCGGGCGCGTACGGCTACCGCATCGTGCTGACCCTCGACGACGGCACGGAGCTGTGGTTCTGCCACCTGTCGTCGATGGTGGTCACGTCCGGCAAGGTGGCGGCGGGCGACGTCATCGGACGGGTCGGGGCGACCGGCAACGTCACGGGCCCGCACCTGCACCTGGAGGTGCGGCCGGACGGCGGCGGGCCGGTGGATCCGCTGCCGTGGCTGCGGGACAAGGGCCTCCAGCCGTAGCCGGACCCCGCCCGGTTCGCACATTCGTACGCCCGCTCGTGCGCACATTTGCCCGAGAATGTTCTGCTTCAAATAGGGCACTCAGATGGTGTGACGACCGCGAGGACCATCTCCACGTCCGTGCCCGCGCGACTCGACCGACTGCCGTGGTCGCGCTGGCACTGGACGGTTGTCATCGGACTGGGAACGGTCTGGATCCTGGACGGCCTGGAGGTGACGGTCGTCGGGAACATCGCCGGCCGGCTCGCCGAGAAGGGCAGCGGCCTGCCGATCAGTTCCGGCGGGGTCACCGGCATGGCGGCCGCGCTCTATGTGGCGGGGGCGTGCTCGGGGGCACTCTTCTTCGGACGCCTGACCGATAAATTCGGGCGGAAGAAACTCTTCATGGTGACGCTCGCGGTCTATCTGGCCGCGACGGCGCTGACCGCGGCCTCGTTCAGCTCCTGGTGGTTCTTCACCTTCCGCTTCCTCACGGGCTTCGGCATCGGCGGCGAGTACGCGGCCATCAACTCCGCCATCGACGAACTGATCCCGGCCGTCTATCGCGGCCGCGTCGACCTCATCATCAACGGCAGCTTCTGGCTCGGCGCAATAGGCGGCTCGCTGCTGTCGATACTGATGCTCGACACGGCGATCTTCTCCCGTGGCGTGGGCTGGCGGCTGACCTTCGGGATGGGCGTCATCCTGGGGCTGGTCATCCTGCTCGTACGGCGGCAGGTGCCGGAGAGTCCACGCTGGCTGTTCATCCACGGCCGGGGGGAGGAGGCCGAGGAACTGGTCGACTCGATCGAGCAGCGCATCACCGCCGAGAAAGGCGCGCCGCTGCCGCCCGCCGCCGGCCGGATCACCATTCGCCAGCGCGAGAGCATCGGCTTCCGCGTCATCGCCCGCACCCTGTTCAAGGACTACACGAGGCGGGCGATTCTCGGGCTCGCGCTCTTCGTCGGCCAGGCCTTCCTCTACAACGCGATCACCTTCGGCTTCGGCGCGATTCTGACCAAGTTCTTCGGCGTCTCCACCTCGCACACCGGCTACTACTTCGCTGTCATAGCCGCGGGCAACTTCCTCGGCCCCCTGTTCCTGGGGAAGCTCTTCGACACGGTCGGCCGGCGCATCATGATCTCCTCGACCTATCTGCTGGCGGGCGTTCTCCTCTTCGCCACGGCATATCTCTTCAGCACCGGCAGCCTGAACGCGACCACGCTCACGGCCTGCTGGTCCGTGGTGCTGTTCTTCGCCTCTGCGGGCGCGAGCAGCGCTTATCTGACCGTTTCGGAGATCTTCCCGATGGAGACCCGGGCGATGGCGATCGCCTTCTTCTACGCGGTGGGCACGGCAGCGGGCGGCATCAGCGGCCCGCTGCTCTTCTCCCAGCTGACCAGCAGCGGTGTCATCGGCGACACGGTCCTGGCCTTCGACATCGGCGCCACGCTGATGTGCCTGGCCGGACTGACCGCCGCGCTGCTGGCGGTCCGGGCGGAGGGCCGCTCCCTGGAGGACATCGCGGCACCGCTCTCCTCGGTGGCGCCGGACCCTCTCCTGGCCCCGGCGCCGGCTCCGACGGAATAGCGGGGACGGCGAATCAGCGGAATAGCAGGCCGGTAAGGGCAGTTGATCAAGATATGGCTGACAACTTCCGGAAGATCGGCAATCTGTCCGTCCACCCGCTCGCGCTCGGGGGCAACGTCTTCGGATGGACGGCGGACGAAGCCCAGTCGTTCGCCGTCCTGGACGCGTACGTCGGCGCAGGCGGCAATTTCATCGACACCGCGGACGTGTACTCGGTCTGGGCGCCGGGCAACCAGGGCGGTGAATCCGAGACCATCATCGGCAACTGGCTGGCCGCGCGCGGCAATCGGGACGACGTCGTCATCGCGACCAAGGTCGGCGCCGGCATTCCCGAGCCGCGCGGCCTGTCCGCCGATGCCATCAAGTCGGGTGTGGAGGACTCCCTGCGCCGCCTGCGCACGGACCACATCGACCTGTACTACACGCACTACGACGACCTGTCGGTGCCGGTGGAGGAGTTCCTCACGGCCCTGGACGCCCTGGTGAAGGAGGGCAAGGTCCGCGAGATCGCGGCCTCCAACATCACCGCGGACCGCCTTGCCGAGGCCCTCAACTTCTCGGAGGCGAACGGCATCGCCAAGTACGTCGCCATCCAGCCGCACTACAACCTGGTGTCACGCGACACGTACGAGGGCGAACTGGCGGACGTGGCCGCCGCGCACGGCCTGGCCGCCGTCCCGTACTACGCCCTCGCCTCGGGCTTCCTGACCGGCAAGTACCGGGCGGGGGCGGACGTGGACAGCGCGCGGGCAGGCAAGGCGGCCGAACACCTGGAGACGGAGCGCGGCCCGCGCGTCCTGGCCGCGCTGGACGAGATTGCGGCTGCACACGGCGCCGAGATCGCGACGGTGGCGCTGGCGTGGCTGGCGGCGCAGCCGACGGTGGCCTCGCCGCTGGCGAGCGCGCGCACGGTGGAGCAGCTGCCGGCGCTGCTGGCTGTGGCGGACCTGCACCTGTCGGAGGCGGAGGTGGCGCGCTTGACGGAGGCGTCGGCGTAGGGCGCGGTCAGCGCTTGCGCTCGGTGGCCGCCCAGGAGGCGAAGGCAACGGTGGCGGCCACGCCGAGAACGGACGGCCAGGCGCCGACCTTCTTGGCGAGCGGGTGGGACCCGCCGAAGGCGGCGACGTAGAGGCCGGTGAGGGCGGCGGCCGTCGCGGCCCCGCCCCGGGCGTTCCACTCCCGGGCAGCAGCGGTCCCGGCGGCGGCGAGTACGGCGCCGCCGAGGGGCCGCTTCCCGGTCCACCGGGCGACGGCGTACCCGCCGACGAGCCCGGTGGCGGCGGTGAGGGACGGGGGAACGTTCATGCGCAACCTCCGTGCAGATCAGTACAGAGACGAGTGACCCCGTGACCCTGAGGCTAACCCTGAGTGGTGTGTCGGGGAGGCATCGGGGGAGGGTGGGGGCTGTTCCCGGATGGCCGGGCGGGCGCGCGCCGGAATCCTGATCGTCATGACTCCGACTTTCCTGTCCCGCCGGGCCCTGGTGGGCGCCACACTGACTGCCGCTCTGCTCGGGGGCGTTGCGGCCCCGGCCGCGATGGCGGCGACGCCGACGACTGCGTACTCCTCGACGACTTCCACGACTTCGGCGGTCCCGCCGCTGGACACCGCGGCCCTGCGCGCGGCGATCTCCGACCTGGACCACCCGCAGGCGACGGCCGCCCAGCTGCGGGTCGGCGGCAAGGCGGGGAGTTGGTACGGCACGGCGGGTGTGGCGAACCGAGAGACGGGCGCCCCGATACGCCAGGACGACACGTTCCGGGCGGGCAGCATCACGAAGATGTTCGTGGCGGCGGCGGTCCTGCAGCTGTCGGCGGAGGGCAAGGTGAACCTGGACAAGCCGATCCAGGACTACCTGCCGAACCTGTTGCCCAAGAGCTACGCCCCGATCAAGATCTCCCAACTCCTGGACCACACGAGCGGTTTGCCGAGCGAGGACATCCCGAAGTCCAAGCAGAAGAACACCCCGGAAGAGATCCTGGCCCACCGATACGATCAGTGGACCCCGAAGGAGATCGTGGCCACCCTGCCCGACGCCCCGATGAAGTTCACACCGGGTACGAAGCAGGAGTACCGGGGCATGAACTACGTCCTGTCGGCCATGCTGCTCGAAAAGGTCACGGGCAAGCCGTACGGCAAGGTGATCGGCGACCGCATCCTGCGCCCACTGGGCCTGCACCACACGTCTTTCCCGGGCAACGATCCGAAGCTCCACGGCCCGCACGTTCACGGCTACTTGGCGATGTCGGACGGCACGCTGAAGGACGCGACGGAGTACGACCAGTCGGAGGCGTGGGGCGAGGGCGAAGTCATCTCGACGACGGGCGACTTGAACCGCTTCATCACGGCCCTGTTCACGCCGGGCAAGGTGCTGCCGAAGGCGACGCTGAACAAGATGTTCGAGATGCCGGCACCTGAGGTGCGCATGGTGGACGGCACCCCGGCCCGCTACAGCAAGGGCCTCCAGACGGTCACGGTGAACGGCGTGACCCTCTGGGGCAAGACGGGGGAGCGGTACGGCTACAACTCGGCGGTGGTGGCGACGCGGGACCTGCAGCGCACGGCGGTGTACTCGTGGACGCCGACGCACCGGGACAACAGCCAGATGCAGATGGCGCTGCGGATAGCTAATGCGGTGACGAAGCCGACGGGGGCTTCGGGTTCGGCTGCGCGGTAGCGGCTGCGTGGCGCGGTGGCGGGCCCGGGACGGGGGTACGGGCCCACCATCTCGTTCGCTTCTGACACTGCGGAACGGGCGATCCGCAAACGGATCATCCAGGGCAGGCTTGGGTCAGCCAAGCCCGCCGGTGCGTATGCCAATCACGAAGTCGCTCCAAGCCGCCCGCGAGAAGGCGAGTACGGGACCGCACGGGTACTTGGAGTCACGGACGGCAGTGCACGGATCCACGTGGGCCGCTTCAACACATTCGGTGGTGCCTGCGCCGCTGTACGAGGACTTGAACCAAGCTTCCCTCGGTATCGCTGAGGGCACTTCCTGCATCACATCTCCCTAAGAACGCGCTCGATGAGGGCGGAGGTGGCCGCCATATCCAACGCTTGGGCGCGCAGGTAGTCGAACGCAAGTCTGTATCGCTCCAACTCTTCTTCCTTCTCCATGAAGAGCGAGCCGACGTGGATGTCCACGTACACAACGTCGAGCGACGGCTCCACCCCGCCGAGGATCACAAAGCTACCCATGGCTGCCGCATGAGCGCCCCGGGCGAAGGGCAGCACCTGCAAGGTGATGTCTGGGGACTCGTTGGCCTGCAGCAGGTGTTCCAGTTGTTCGCTCATCACCTCGCGCGAACCAACGACGCGCCGGATCACTGACTCATCGAGGATCGCCCACAGGTGGGGCGGGTCCGCGCGGTTGAGGATCTCCTGTCGCTTCATGCGGATGTCGACGAGCTGCTTGATCGCTCCAGGTGAGTGCCGCATCTCGGAGGCGTGTTGTACGGCCTCGGTGTAGCTACGTGTCTGTAGTAGCCCGGGGACGTAGAGGCAGGCGAAGTGGTCTTCGCGCACCGCCTCGTCCTCCAGGGTGAGTAGCAGATTCATGTCTTCTGGGATGGCATCCGCGAACGAGTTCCACCAGCCCTGCTGCTTCGCCTCCTTCGCCAACGCGACCACGGCTCCGCGCTCACCCTCGGACGCTCCGTACTCACGGCACAAGGCGTCAACGATTGGCCACTTCACGGGCCCTGCCTGTGTCTCGTACCGACTCACTGTTGCTTTCGAGACACCGACGAGCAGACCAGCTTCCTCCAGCGTCATGCCCTTCCGTGCCCGCAGCTTGCGCAACGTCGCGCCGAGTTGGCGGCGGCGGGTCGTGGTCCGTACTGGCATGACGTCTGCCTCCCTCTGGTGGCCAGGCTGCTGCCTTGGCAGGCCAACCAGGCTATGTGGCAGACAAGTTGGGCCACCTGAAGATTCACCCTTGCGAGTCTGTGAGAAGTTACATAGCGAGACTTCTCAACTGCCATACTCGGGTTCCAGCGATGCGTACGCAGTGCACTCGCGCGGACACGTCTTGC
Source organism: Streptoverticillium reticulum (assembly GCF_047456005.1). NCBI lineage: Bacteria > Bacillati > Actinomycetota > Actinomycetes > Kitasatosporales > Streptomycetaceae > Streptomyces > Streptoverticillium reticulum. The sequence goes on from NZ_CP179755.1 coordinate 4,494,964, forward strand.
GCAGCGCTGCCATGGCGGAGGGGCTGATCCACATGAACGTGTGCCAGTACGGTGTGCCGTCCAAGGAGTGGGAACTCCCTTTTCTGGCTGTTCCCGAGCGAGTCGCCCGCCTCCGGCGGACCATCTGTGCGCCCCTGAAGCTCTGGGGCGTGCCGGACCTCGTGGAGGCGGTGCAGCTGTGTGTGACGGAGCTCGTCACCAACGTGATCACTCATGTCGGTGCAGGTACGCCGACATGGGTCACGATGACTGCGAACGAAGCGTGTCTCCGCATCGAGGTGAGTGACACGGATGCGGAGGCGATGCCTTCGCTCGCGTGCACCGCCTCAACGCAGGAAACCGGCCGCGGACTGGGCATCGTGGCCATAGTGGCTGACCGCTGGGGAGTGATTCCCCATGAGCACGGCAAGGTGGTGTGGTGTGAGCTCGGCACGGGGCTGCGTCGCCCTGGCGGCCAAGCCAACGACCCTCAGATCGTGTACACCGAGGCGCTTCTGACTCTTTACGGGCGAATCCCTGAGGCCCGGCGCGCAAACTGGGCGTTGGGGTGCGTTGCTCCAGACGAGGCCGCAACCGAGTTGATCGCTGATCTTCTCCACTGGTTCCACGCCTACAACATGGATGCGGATATTGCCTTCGGCCGTGCACAGAGCCTCTTCAAAGCGAGGATGGCTCAGCCTGCCCAGACAAGCGGGGACTAGTGATCAATCAGATGGCGTTAGTCGGCCGCGTGCCGGATTGCTGGATCTCCGCGCGGAGCATTGCGGGAGTGCGCCATGATTCGCCTAGACGGCTTCTGTGGCACATGCGATGGCAGTTGGAGCACAGGAAAGCAAGGTCCTCGAGTGTTGTTTCCTGCGGACCGGACACGTGGAGGGGCAGCACGTGGTGCACCTCGATGTAGCCTTCGCCGAGCTTCCCGTACGAGCGGCCGAAGTCGAAAGCACAGACTTCGCACTGCAAAGGTTGGCCGAGCCGCCTGGCCTGAGCGATCTTGAGTCGGCGAAGCTTGGGATCGCGCTCGCGGGCGAGAGTCCAGCGGGCGAGGAGCCTGCCCTCCAACGCGGTGGCGCCGTCCTCCGCCGCCTCTTCGGGGTGCTCGGGTATCCGAGACAACTCCTCGGAGGCGATTCCGCTCCGGATGGCGGCAGCTGCCCTGGAGAGCTCTACCGGGCGTTCGATGAAGGCAGCGATTACCGCTTTGTCCAGTCTGCCGCATCTGGTCGGCTTTCCAGGGTAGTCGGGATGGTTCGTGGCAAGGTCGGAGGTCTTCCTGCTGACGCTGCCCACGGACCGGAACTGGGGAAGCGCTCGGGCATGGTCGTCATGCAGCGGGAGGGAACGGAGCAGCGTGGAGAGTTCGGCAACCTCGCTGTCGGATTCCCGCAGCTCACGCCACCGATTGTTGACGACGAGCGTGCATGCCAGCAGCAGTTCATCCCAGGTCCAGGCGGGGCTCCTCATACGCCATATCGTATGAGCGTTCGGTGTGGCGTGTGGAGTGGTCAGATGAGGCTTCGCCGTGCCGCACACTGGATGAGGTCGAGATGTCAGTGGGGTCTGTCACCCTCTGTGAGTACGGACAGCAGAGAGTCCGCTCAGTACGTTCGGAAGGAGGGTGCATGAGCCCCGAGAAGGCGGCCTTCACCTCGGTAGAGATCTGCGCTGGGGCCGGCGGCCAAGCTCTTGGCCTGGAGCGAGCAGGGTTCGAGCACGAGCTGTTGATCGAAGTCGACCCCCACGCTTGCGAAACCCTTCGCCACAACCGTCCTGGCTGGAACGTGCTAGAGGGCGATCTCCGCCGCTACGTCGACAGCAAGAAGGCCCTGAAGCTCAAGGGGAAGATTGACCTGCTTGCAGGCGGGGTGCCGTGCCCGCCGTTCTCCTTGGCCGGTAAGCAGCTCGGGCGGGATGACGAGCGGGATCTCTTTCCCACCATGATCCGATTGGCTAGCCAACTGGATCCTCCCGCCATCATGATCGAGAACGTTCGCGGGCTGATGCAGTCCAAGTTCGACGATTACCGTCAAGAGATCATGGACGAGTTGGGTGCACTGGGCTACAAGTGCTCCTGGCAGGAGCTGCAGGCGAGTGACTTCGGTGTCTCGCAACTAAGGCCTCGCAGCATCCTTGTTGCGCTCAAGCCGGAGGTTTGGGATCACTTCGATTCTGAATCTTGGTACAAACCCCGAGAAGGACAGGCTCCCCCGCTATCTGTCGGAGAGCTGCTCGCGGATTCCATGAAGGCACGCGGCCTCACGGGTAAGAACTTCGACGATTGGTACGGCCAAGCGAAGAAGGACATCGCACCGACCTTGGTCGGCGGCTCTAAGAAGCACGGAGGAGCTGACCTTGGACCCAGCCGCGCAAAGAAGGCGTGGAAGGACCTCGGAGTGTGCGGGCTAGGCGTTGCTGACGAGCCAGGTGAGGACGGCACGACCAAGAACCCGAAGCGGGATTTGGGTCTTGGGACCAACAACGGTCCGATGCTCACAGTGCCGCAGGCTGCCATGATCCAAGGGTTCATCCCTGAAGGCGATGAGCAAGAGTGGGTTTTCAAGGGACGGAAGACAGCTGCCTACCGTCAGGTTGGTAATGCATTCCCGCCCCCTGTGGCCAAGGCTGTCGGCTTCCAGATCATTAAGGCTCTCAAAGCTCGCCGTGAGGAGATGGAGGCCCTTTCCGCAACTGCTGACGCTATCCCCGCGCAGCCTGCGGACAGTGACACGGATCTGGTTGGCGCTCGCCTCGGGTGATTCTCTCTTTCGGTGCCTGAGGGTGATTCGTCCGGCAGCCTCCAAGCGGGCGTCTTTCTCGATCATGAGTATTCAGGGTCGGTCATGACAGTAACAACCGCTTATGAGCACTGCCGCGTTCGCCGGGCGGAAGGCGATGCCTACCGCCCGGCGAAGGCCTGGCATGGGATTTGTTGCAAGCCTCGTAGTGCAGCCCTTGGGACAGGGTGAGGCGAAAATCGCTCCAGCTTGGCCGCTATTGCCGCCCTAGACAATGCTTAGTCTTGCGACGTCTTTTAGTTTTGGGTGGCAGTGGGGCTTCCACGCCGGGCACGCCCCAGCCTCCATGCCGCGCTGTGTGAACTGCCGCCCGGGAGTTCCGTCGTCCTCGACGGCACCCTGATCGCGACCGGCCGCGTGGCCACCGACGAGCCGTACTACTCGATGAAGCACCGGCGGCACGGCATGAACGTGCAGGCCGTGGCTGCCCCGGACGGCACACCGCTGTGGTTCTCGCGGGCCTTGCCCGGCCGCACCCATGACCTGACCGTCGCCCGCGCACGGCGTGATCCAGGCGTGCCTGTCGAGGCAGTTCCCCGTCCTCGCGGACCGGGACCGCCGCGGAGCCAATGCCACCGTGCGCACCTCGTACTACGGCCGTGACCTGCCCGGGAAATACACCCAGTTCAACCGGGACCATGCCCGCCTGCGCGCACCAGGCGAACGGGCCTTCGCCTGCCTTAAGTGGCGGCGCATCTTCCGCAAGGCCCGCTGCAGCACTAACTGGATCGGGCTGACCGGTGCCGCCGTTCACGCCGCCGAGATCGCCTGGCGCTCAGGATTACGAGGTGATATCGAACCCGGAGCAGTGGGGTCCATCGATCTTGCGGCCATCAGGAAGGTCGGGCGCTGGAACGGGTTCGGGATGCAACAGCTCCTTCCCACGAGCGCGCGCCCAGAACTGGCCGTCCAGTGAGAACTTCGGTCGCGCATCGTCAGATGAAACAGGAACGAGGCGGGTGGAGATCCACTCACCCTTAATCGGTACCGGCAATCCGAGCGTACGGGCGACGTCTGGGTGTGATCCTTGGTGACCCAGCACGACGATGCCTTCAGGGCGCAGATGCTTCCGTGCGTCGCGGGCTCGCTTCGGCGAGTCGTCCTGCTGGCCGACGGTCAACACGGTCTGTCGGCCAACGATCCGGTCCTGCACCTCGCGGAATAGCTGGTTCAGCCGCTGCTGGCCCGACGAGGCTCGGCGCGGCAGCGATGCAGTGAGAATCCGCTCGCGTGCTTCGGCATCCAGGTGGAGCAGCAGGTTCGTCGGCAGATCTGTCTGGAGCCCACCCCAGAGCCAGTACACCTCAGACTTGGCACCGTCGGAGAGCTTGCGCTTGTTGTCTCGGTTGTATGCACGGACGCGGTTGCCGTTTGCATCCAGCTCCTTCTTCCAGCGCAGGCGCTCATCGGTGATCCGGACTATGCCCGCGGCCCACTGGCTCGTGTCGTCGTTCATCCAGGTCACGACTGCAGCATGGTTGGCACGACCACCCCGCTCGCCATGGTCAGCGCACAGATACATCTCCATCGGGATCTCCCAGCCGCCGAGATCCTTGGAAAACTTGCAGTCGATGTCGAGGCCAGCGATGGACCAGTCGAGGTCTGTGCCGTTGTCGATGGCGAACTCCTTGGTGAGGTTCACCTCGACGGCCGTGCCGAGATACGTCTTCTCGGTCTTCGTCAGGTGCTGGTACGCCCAGCGCCCCGTCCGCTGACCATCGAGCAACTCATCGAGGGAGTCCCGGAGCACCCATCGGAAGCGCTCTCGCGCCTCCGGCTGGTTGTCGAACCACTCCACGAACGGGGCAAGGTCATCGGGGACGTGCTGCGTAAGACCGGACTGGATCCGCCACTCGCGCGGCATCTTGCCCATGGCCTCGCGCGGGGGGGCCCAGGTGTGGAACGTGTTGCGGCGCGAGTGCATCGCCGCCAACGCTCGCGACCCCTGCATGCCAGCCTGAGCAGCATCCTGCGGGAACGGCAAACCCTCTTGTATCGTCATGCGCTGAAGTCTGGCAGCAGGTACTCAGCCGTGTTCGACGAGCCCGACCGCGGCGGGCGCGGTCGTCAATCGGCGGGAGACGCATGCCGTACGCGCCGACCGGCAGGTAGCAGATCGATGAATTCCCACTCCGCATCCGTCAGTTGCTCCCGCGCCATGGAAGACGGCCTACCAGAACGCGTCACGCAGCACGGGAAAGCCCCACAGATCGATCACAACCCGATACGCGCCCTAGTCCCGTCCAGTATCCGGTGAACCGAGCTCAGCTCGTCGGGTTCGCACAGTGTCGACGATCTTGAGGCAGCAAGCGTCTGACGCCTCGTGCTCCCAGAAGCGGAGCACCAGCCAGCCCGCAGCGATGAGCCGTTCGTCCGTGTCCCGGTCGCGCGCCACGTTGCGGGTTACCTTCTCTGACCAGTAGCCCGAGTTGGTCCGGGGCGCCACGTAGTGCTCCGGACAGCCGTGCCAGTAACAGCCGTCGATGAAAACGGCGACCTTGGCCGGGCGGAAGACGAGGTCCGCGGTGCGGCGCAGATCCGGCAGCGGCCTCGCCGCGACGCGATAGCGGAGGCCCTGCGCGTGCACCAGGCGCCGGATCAGCTGCTCCGGCTTCGTATCCCGGCTGCGGATTGCCTGCATGTTGCGGCGGCGGGCAGCTGATGAGGCCCAAGATCCTTCAGGGGCCGTCCACTCGGTCTCGTCAGGCACGGTTCCGAGGGTAGTGCCGTCCAGAGGGGTGCGTTCACCCTGAACGCGGCGGCCACCCCGCCCCATACGCCCCCGGCCACCCCCAAGGCGCCGCCCCCGCCCCGTAAGCCCCGGGCGGCACCGGGCCCGGGCCCGCAGCCGCCGGAACCCCCACCCCCGCCGCCACCGCCAGCGCCGGCTGGGCCACATCCCTCCGCACCCACAAGTGGTGCAGCAGTTCCTGCTCCCGCGCCCCGAAATCCTCTGTCCCCAGCCCCCGGTATGCCCGCTGCCGCAGGAACGCCAGCGACGTCGCGAAGGATATGTACTCCGCCACGACGCGCGCCGCCGGGGCGCCGCCCTGGCGGCGGGCCGTGTCTCGGGCTATGCCCCGGGCGCGCATTGACGACAACGCCAGTGGTTCCGGCCACGTCAGCCAGCCTGCTGCCTGGTACGCCGGGAGGTACGTGCGGATCGTGCGGAGTTCGTTCTGGCGGGACCAGATCGTCAGCCACGTCAGGACGCCGAAGACCGGCACCATGAACAGCGCGTAGACCGCCAGGAAACCCAGGCCGGGCAGGCTCGCCGAGCCGTTCCAGATGCCGTGCAGGGTCATGGCGGTCAGGAGGCCCAGCACGGGGACCGTCGCCCGCAACACCCGTCTGCGTGGCGGGAGGGCTGCCGCTATGCCGAAGCCCACGCCCGTCATTGACGTGAACAGGGGGTGCGCGAACGGCGACATCAGCACGCGGACGAAGAACGTCGCCGCCGTCGTCGACGGCAACCCCTCGTGGCCGAAGCTCTGGTCCGAGGCGAAGGCGTTGCCCAGGTAGAGGATGTTCTCGGTGAAGGCGAAGCCCGTCGCCGTGATGCCGGCGAAGACCACGCCGTCCAGGAGGCCGTTGAAGTCCCGGCGGCGGAAGGTGAAGAGGAGAAGGACCGCGGCCGCCTTCGCGCTCTCCTCCACCACCGGGGCCACGAACGTGGCACCCCAGCCCGCGGCCCGCGCGCGGTCGGCGACGTCGATGGTGTTCATGAGCCACTTCGTCGCGAAGCCGTTCGCGAGGATCGCGACGAGGGTGGCCGCGCAGGAGCCCCACGCGAAGGCGAAGGCGAGGTTGCGCCAGGGTTTGGGCTCGACGCTGTCCATCCAGCGGAAGGCCGCTATCAGGAGCGGCACGGGCAGGACGGCCAGGCCGAGGCCGACGAGGAAGCCCTCCGTGCCGGTCTGTTCGCGCACCAGGGCCAGGATGATCAGGCCGCAGAGCGCGAGCAGCAGGATCAGCCCGCCCGCGCGGACCGCCTTGTTGTCCCAGAGGGTGTCCCACAGGGCCCGGCGGGGCCGGTAGTGCCGGACACCGCCCGGCGGGGGCTGGGGCGGCTGCTGCGGGTACGGGGGCAGGGACTCATGCACCCATTGACCCTAACGAAGAGGGTTCCCCCTCAGACGCCTTACGCCGTCTTGCGGCGGAACAGCAGGTCGCGGACCACGTGGCCCTTGTCCAGGCCCTGGCCCTCGAAGCGGGTCAGCGGGCGGAACTCCGGGCGCGGGGCGAAGCCGCCGTCGGCCTGGGTGTTCTCGAACTCGGGCGCCGCCGTCAGGACCTCCAGCATCTGCTCGGCGTACGGCTCCCAGTCCGTCGCGCAGTGCAGCAGCGCACCCGGCGCGAGGCGGGTCGCGGCCAGGGTCAGGAACTCCGGCTGGATCAGGCGGCGCTTGTGGTGGCGCTTCTTGGGCCAGGGGTCCGGGAAGTAGACGCGGAGGCCGGCGAGGGAGTCGGGGGCGAGCATCTCGCGGAGCAGGATGATCGCGTCGCCGTTCGCCACGCGGACGTTGGTGAGGCCGTTGCGCTCGGCGAGGTTCAGCAGATTGCCCTGGCCGGGGGTGTGGACGTCGCAGGCCAGGATGCCGGTGCCGGGGTCGGCCGCCGCCATCTGCGCCGTGGCCTCGCCCATGCCGAAGCCGATCTCCAGGACGACGGGCAGGGCCGGGTCGCCGAAGAGCTCGCCGAGGTCCAGGCGGCTGAGGCCGTCGATGTCGAGGCCCCACGTGGGCCACAGCCGGCGCAGTGCCTCGCCCTGGCCGGGCGTGACCCGGCTGCGGCGCGGCTGGAACGAGCGGATGCGGCGCTCGTGGTGCGAACCCGCCGGGTCCGCTGCCGGGCCGTCGGGGAACATCGGCTCCGAACGGTCCCTGCGGGGCCGGTCTGCGGGGGCGGGCGCCTGGGCCGGGACGGCGGCGGCCTGGGTGGGGGTGAGGTTCTCGGACACAGTGCTGTCAGTCTACGGGCGCGGTGCGTGGGGCGTCCCGGGCCATTGGGCCCGGATCGGACCACGGAATCCGGCGACGGAATCCGGCTGCGGACAGCCGCACGGGGCACTCCGGGCCGGGCTCGCCGTGTCGGCACCCAAAGTGCGATATGTCAGCTTTTACGATCCTTCTCGCTCGGCCCGTCAGGGCGCCCGCACCCGCACGAGACGGACATCCGCATGAGATCGCGCATGAGAACGTGCACGACATCGCGTACGAGACGGCGCGCGAAACGGCGTACGAGCCCGCGCCTCCTGCCCGCCGCCGCCCGGCTCTCGGCGCTGACGCTCCTCGTCACCGCCGGACTGCTCTCCGGCTGCCACCTCGGGCAGCCCGCCGACGGCTCCCGCGACGACGCCGCCGCCCCGCGCGAGCGCGGCGACTGGAAGCTCGTCTGGGCGGACGAGTTCCGCGGGCCCTCCTACCGCGGGCCCGACCCCGCCAAATGGAACTTCGACCGCGGCGCCGAACCGCAGTGGGGCAACCACGAGTGGCAGTACTACACCGACCGGCACGAGAACGTGGCCCTGGACGGCGACGGCCACCTCGTGATCTCCGCCCGCCGGGAACGGCTGCCGTGGATGCACTGCACGGTCGGGCCCTGCGACATCACCTCCGGGCGGATCACGACCAAGGGGAAGTTCTCCCAGGCCTACGGGCGCTTCGAGGCGCGGATCAAGGTCCCGAAGGGGAAGGGGATGTGGCCCGCCTTCTGGATGCTCGGGGCCAACGTCGACCGCGTCGCCTGGCCCGGGAACGGCGAGATCGACGTGATGGAGGTGCTCGGGCACCAGCCGTGCACCGTGCACGGGGCCGTGCACGGCCCCGGATACGTGGCGAAGGGGCTTGAGCAGCACATGAGCCTGCGCGGGGGCAGCCTGTCCGACGACTTCCACACGTACCGGGTGGACTGGAGCCCGGGGAGGGTGACGTGGCTGCTCGACGGGAAGACGTACGGCACGGCCCGGTCGGGGCAGCTGCGGCGGGGGCAGCGGTGGGTGTTCGACCACCCGCACTATCTGCTGCTCAACCTGGCGGTCGGCGGGGACTGGCCCGGTGCGCCGGACGGGGGAACTCCGTTCCCCAACCAGATGGTGGTCGACTATGTGCGGGTCTACGCGCCTGCGCGTCCGAACGCTGCGCGGTAGCCGCGGGCCGTCCGTGGTTGCTCGCGCTCACGCGGCGGAGCCGCATATGGACACTGCCCCGCGCCCCTTCGGGGCGCGATACCGGCACCTCTAAAGCAGTCCCAGCACCCTCCGTGCCACCTCGCGGCCGATCGGCAGCGAGGCCGTCGCCGCCGGCGACGGGGCGTTCAGCACGTGCACCATCCGCGGCGACTCCGTGAACAGGAAGTCGTCCACCAGCGTCCCGTCCCGCAGCACCGCCTGGGCCCGGACTCCGGACGGGGCCGGTATCAGGTCGTCCTCCGCCACCTCCGGGAGGAGGCGCCGCACGGCCTCCGTGAACGCGCGCTTCGACAGGGAGCGCTGCACCTCGCCCGCGCCGTACCGCCAGTGGCGCTTCGCTATCCGCCACGTGCCGGGGTAGGCGAGCGTCCCCGCCAGCTCCGACGGGCGCACCACATGCCAGGCGTAGCCTTCGCGGGCGAGGGCGGGGACCGCGTTCGGACCCACGTGCACGTGGCCCTCGATGCCGCGGGTGAGGTGGACGCCCAGGAACGGGAAGGCCGGGTCCGGCACCGGGTAGACCAGGCCGCGGACCAGGTCCGTGCGCTCCGGGCGCAGCTCGAAGTACTCGCCGCGGAACGGGACGATCCGCGCCCCCGGATCGTCGCCCGCCATCCGGGCCACCGCATCGCTGTGCAGCCCCGCGCAGTTGACCAGGGCCCGCGCGCGCAGCACCTCGCCCCGCGCCGTGCGCACCGCGACCGCCGAGCCGCGCCGGCCGATCACGCGGACCTCCGCGCCGTACCGCACGGAGGCCCCTGCCTCCTCCGCGAGCGCGGCCAGCCGCTCCGCCACCGCGCCGTAGTCGCATATGCCCGTCGTGCCCACGTGGATGGCGCCGAGGCCCTGCACCTGCGGCTCGTAGTCCGCTATCTGGGCGGGGCCCAGCTCGCGGACGGGGATGCCGTTCGCCCGGCCGCGCTGGACCAGGGCGTGCAGGCGGGGCAGCTCCGCGTGCTCCGTGGCGACGATCAGCTTGCCCGTGACCTCGTGCGGCAGGCCGTGCTCGGCGCAGAACTTCACCATCTCCGCCGCGCCCTCCACCGCGAACCTCGCCTTGAGCGAGCCGGGGCGGTAGTAGATCCCGCTGTGGATCACTCCGCTGTTGCGGCCCGTCTGGTGGCGGGCCGGCCCGCTCTCCTTCTCCAGCACGACGACGCGCGTGCCCGGCACTGCGCGCGTGAGCGCATATGCCGTCGACAGGCCCACGATCCCGCCCCCGACGACCAGCACGTCGCAGTCGTACGCCGCCGCCATCACGCCACCTCCCCGCGACCGTCCCGCGTCTGAACCGGTGTCCGTCCCCGCGCCCACGGTTCCCATGATGACGTGTGCCGCTGACAATGGGCCGAAACCCGGTCACCGATCTTGCTGACGCACAGCCATGACCTGGGGTTCCCGCTCCGGCCTTTGTTCAATCACCCGCCGGGCGCCCGTGGGCCGTCCCGTCATGCCGGTGCGACCAGCAGCGGCCGTGCCCGCTCACGCAGTTCGACCACCCGCGGCTCGTGGCCGTACGGCTCCAGGCGGTGCAGCAGGTCGCGCACGTACTCGGTCGTGCGCGCCGACGAGATCCGCCCGGCGACCTCCACGGCCCGGGCCCCCGCGGCGCAGGCCGCGTCCAGGTTGCCCGACTCCAGCTCGGCCACGGCGGACACCACCAGCCGCAGGCCGTGCGAGCGCACGTACTCCTCCGTGGGGCGGGCCAGCGCCTGTTCGGTGAAGCGCTGCACCTGGCGGGGCATGCGCAGGTCGCGGTAGCACTCGGCGGCGTCGGCGGCGAACCGCTCCTGGGTGTAGAAGTCGAGCCAGGACGGGTCCGCATCGCCCGGGCGGGACCGCTCCAGCCAGCCCTCGGCGGCCTTGAGCGCCGCCCCGCAGGCGGCCGCGTCCCCCGCCTTCGCGTGGGCGCGGGCCTCGACCAGCCGGAAGAAGCTCATCGCCCGGGCCGTGGCCAGGCCGCGGTTGCGTTCGAGGGCGGCCTGCGCGAGGTCCACGCCCTCGTCCGCGTAGCCGCGGTAGGTGGCCTGCAGGCTCATCGACGCCAGCACGTAGCCGCCGAGCGGGACGTCGGCCGCCGCCCGGGCCAGGCGCAGCGCCTGGATGTAGTAGCGCTGTGCGGCCTCCTGTTGGCCGGTGTCGAAGGCCATCCACCCGGCGAGCCGGGTGAGTTCGGCGGTGGCGCCGAACAGGGCGCGTCCCACGTCGTCGCTGTACGAGCCGAGCAGCAGGGGCGCCGCGTCCACCCGCAGGCACTCCGGCACCATCGACGAACGCCAGTCGCCGCCGCCGTACTTGGAGTCCCAGCGGCGCGCCTCGTCCGCCGCCTCGCGCAGTTTCGTCACGTCGCTGTGGCCGACACGCTGCACTAAACCGCAGTCCGGGCCGGATGCCCCGGCACCGGACGCACTGCCGTCGGCGCTGCCCGTCTCGCCCTCCCTGACCACCTGGAGGGGTTCGCGGGCGACGGAGCTGTCGGCAGGGGTTATCAGCCAGCGCGAGGCAGGCGTGGAATACGCGCTGACGGAGAAGGAACCGGCCAGGCTCTGCCAAATACCCCCGCCCGCACGGCGACCGGCGAGATCCAGCCGGTAGAGCTCGGTCGCACTGCGCACCGCCTGGCCGACATCGCGCGGAAAGGAGAGCCCCACCTCCGGCGCGGGATCGGCGTCGGCGAGGCCGATTTCGTGCAGCGGAACGGGGCGGCCGAGCTTGCCCGCTATCGCCGCGGCGATCAGATGGGGGGCGGCGCCCTGCGGGACCATGCCCTTGGACACCCAGCGGGCGACGGAGGTCTTGTCGTAGCGAAGGGTCAAACCCCGCTGCGCGCCAAGGTCGTTGACCCGTCGGGCCAGGCCGGCGTTGCTGATCCCTGCGAGGGCGAGAACGGTGCCCAGCTTCTCGTTCGGTCCGCGCGGCTCCCTGGACATGCGCACCCCTCGACGACACGGTGCCTGCCCCGGCATAGGCACGGGGCATTCGTAAACCCAGCGTAGTTCCCCGCATCCCGACCGTTAAGAGGTGTTGTCCCGGATGGCGAGATTCAGGCCCGTATGTGCGTGCATCGAGGGGCACGTGCTCCGGTTGTGTGTGGCAGTGCGCCCGCCGTGCGCTCTGTCCGCGCCATTGCGGGAGCGGTTCCATGGAGGAGCGTGGGTTGGCCCGCTGCAACTGGATCCAGTGGGCTGGGGGAAGCCGTCGCCTCATTCCCCGCGGGCGGCGGAACGGTCCGGGAGGTGGTCAGCGCCTCCCGGACTGTCACATTGCGGGCCTGTCGGACATCTGCCGGACCTTCGTCCGGACGCGGGCCTGCGGTGCCCCGGGTGTCCTCGTGCGGTGGTGCACGGCGGCGGTCACCTTGCGCGGCACGGCAGTCGGCGCCGCTCCGGTGTCGCCTGTGGAAGCACTTGCCCGAGTGCGCCCCCCTGAAATCCCCGATAAGCGGGCGGCCCGATTTTGGCCGGATCCGGCCGCAGCGGGCGTTCGAGGACACGCGCGTACGAGTGCGGGGCGCGGCTCCTTCCCGTGGCAGCATGGCCCGTGCACGGCTGTGACGGTACGGCACTTCACCCCGCTTTCAGGCGAGTTGGGTGCCGCACTGCATTCCAGGTGCGGCCAGGTGTCGTCTTCGTGTCGTCTTCCGGATGTCGAAACCGCCGCTTCGCTGTGCATGATGACTGCTACCTGTTGGTTGTCCACAGCCTGTGGAGGCGGCAATGCGCTGGTTGGTGGGGTGGAGCTGCACCGCCTCCGGGGCCGGGACCGGGGCCGCGCCGCACGAGACCGAGGCGGGGCCGGTGCAGCCCGTGGGCGCCCAACTCCTGTGGGACGGACCGGCTCCGCTGTGGGCCGTCGGCGACTGGCGGCCCGACGAGATCAGGGTCGTCCACGCCGGGGCCTCCCTCACCCGCCTCGCCGTGCTCGGCCGGTGCGGCGCGAGCGACGACGCCCTGCGCGGCGGACTGCTCGCCGCCCGTGGCGGCGCACTGCGGCACCTGACCGCCTGGCCCGGCAGTTACACCGCCGTCGCCCAGGTCGGCCGCCGCCTGACCGTCGTCGGCGACCTGGCCGGCGCCCGGCCCGTCTTCCACACCTCCTGGGCCGGCGGCACCGCCTACGCCACCGCCGCGCTCCCGCTCGCCGACCTGGTCGAGGCCCAGCTCGACATCGGGCACCTCGCCGCACTGCTCGCCTGCCCCGACGCCCCGGAGGCGCTCGGCGACGGCACCCCCTACGCGGGCGTGCGGCGCGTGCCCCCGGGGCACGCGCTCGTGCTGCGCGACGGCGCACGGGACGTCACCGGCTACGAACCCCAGGCGTCGCTCGCCGTCGCCGCCCCCCAACTCGGCGCCGAGCAGGCCGTGTCGGGCGTGCGGGACGCCCTCGTCGAGGCCGTACGGGCCCGGTTCGCCGCCCCGCGGCACGCCCCCGTCCGCCCCTTCGGGGACCGCGACCCCGGGCCCGTACCCGGCATGGGGCCGGCCTTCCGGCGCACCGCGCGCGGCAGCGGTCCGGCCCCCGGCATCGGCGCCGACCTCTCCGGCGGCAGCGCCTCCGCGACGCTCGCCCTGCTCGCCGCCGGGCTGCCCGGCATTCCCGGCACCCCGCTCGGGCACGGCGGCGGCACGGGCGAACGCCTCCTGGCCGTCACCTTCAACGACCTGGCCGGCGGCCCGGTCCGCACCCGCGAGGCCGAGCTCGAACGCGCCCGCGCCCTCGCCGCCAACCCGCGGCTGCACCACGTGGTCGTCGCCGCCGGGGCCGAGGCCCTCCCGTACTCCGACCTCGACCGCGGCCCGCTGACCGATGAGCCCGGCCCCTCGCTCGTCACCGCCGAACGCCACCGCCGACGGCTGGCCGCCGGCAGCGCGGACCACTTCGTCGGGCACGGTGCCCGACAAGTACTTGACGCTCATCCGGCCCGTCTGGCCGACCTGTTGATGGACCGCCGCAGGCGTCATCTGCTCCGGCCGGTCTCGGCACTGGCCCGCGCCGACGGCCCCTCCGCACGCTCGCTCTTCGTCCCCTTCACGGTCTACCGGGCAACACGGCGACTCGCGCGGACGTCGTACCGGGAGGGACTGGAGGAAGCGGCAGCACGGCTGCTCCGTCCTACGGGAGCGGCGGGCCCGGGCTGCGGGGCGCCGGGAGCCGTCGACGCCTCGCTCGCCGCGCTCACATGGGTACGCCCGGGACCGGCCGCCCGCTGGCTGACCGGCGAGGCCCTCGCCGAAGTATCGGTTCGTCTGCACGGCGCGGCCGTCCGGCCCGCAGCACTGCAGCAACGCCCCGGCGAACGGCGCGCCGCAGCCGCCCTCGCCCGCTACGCGGCGGACCACCGCATCTTCGAACAGGCCACGGAGATCCGCGGCCAGCGGCTGCACACCCCCTTCCTCGACAACCAGGTCGTACGGGCCTGCCGCGCGCTTCCCGAGGCGCTCCGGGTGCAGCCCGGGGCGCGCGCCTCGGTCCTGCGCGCGGTCCTGGCCGGTGCCGGCATCCGGGACCTGCCGGCCGGCTGGGGCGCCACCTCCCACGCGTCCCACGCGGCAGCCGTGCGCGCCGGGCTCCACACCTCCCTCAGCACGCTGCTCGCCCTCTTCGACGCCCCGCTCCTCGCGGACGCGGGACTGGTCGAGGCCCGCGTCGTCCGGGGCGCGCTGCGCGCGGCGGCGGGCGGGGAGGCGCTGCCCCTGGACGGCCTCGCCGACCTGGTCTCCATGGAGCTGTGGCTGCGCCGCCTGCTCGCGCGCCGCGGCACCTGCTGGACGGGCCCGTCCGCGCCCCGGCAGCGCGCCGTGGCGAGCGGGGTGACGGTGACCCCGCGGCCGGGAATTTGACGCCGGTCCCAGAATGGACAGTGCGGCCGTCGGCCGGCGGGGGATTCACGGGGAACAGGGACAGGAACGGGAACAGTGTCCGAGAGGCGTGCGGAGAAACGTCCGGAGAAACGTCCGGAGCGTCCGGCGAAGCGGGCTGGGAAGCGTTCGGAGCGCACAGAGCGTTCGGAGCGTTCACAGCGTCCGGAGAAACGTTTCCGGGAACGTTCGGACCGGCGTGCGGACCAGCGCCCGGACCGCAGGGCGTTGCCCGAAGCCGACCGGACCGCGCTCGCCGTGCTGCAGGGGGACTGCAGCAACTGCTTCGGACTGTGCTGCGTCGCGCTGCCGTTCGCCGCGTCCGCGGACTTCGCGGTCACCAAGGACGCGGGCAAGCCGTGCTCCAACCTGCAGACCGACTTCAGCTGCGGCATCCACGCCCGCCTCCGGGACAAGGGCTTCTCCGGCTGCACCGTCTACGACTGCTTCGGCGCGGGCCAGAAGGTCTCCCAGAACACTTTCGGCGGACGCGACTGGCGACAGGACCGGGCGACCGCGGAGCAGATGTTCGCGGTCTTCCCCGTCGTACGGCAGTTGCACGAGTTGCTCTGGTACCTGACGGAAGCGCTGACGCTTCCGGCGGCCCGGCCCGTGCACGCCGACCTCCGCGAGCTGCTCGCCGCGACCGAGCGACTCGCCGCGCAGAGCCCCGAAGCACTGCGCGAGCTGGACGTCGCAGCCCACCGCCAGGACGTCAACGTGCTGCTGCTGCGCACCAGCGAGCTGGTGCGGGGAGCCGTGGGCCGGAAGGCGAAGAACCACCGCGGAGCGGACCTCATGGGCGCCCGCCTGAAGGGCGCCGACCTCCGCGGCGCCAACCTGCGCGGCGCCTACCTCATCGCCGCGGACCTCACGGGCGCGGACCTGCGCAGCGCCGACCTCATCGGGGCGGACCTGCGCGACGCGAACCTCTCCGGTGCGGACCTGACCGGGAGCTTCTTCCTCACCCAGCCGCAGCTGAACGCGGCCAAGGGCGACGCGACGACGAAGCTGCCGGGCGGGCTGGTGCGGCCGGGGCACTGGGCGGCGTAACCACGCACCCGAGCGGACCGCACCTCCGGCGGAACCCTCAGTCGCACGTCAGTCTTCCCAGCGCCCAGTCCGCCACGGCGGCCCGGTCCGCGGCGGACACCGGCTCGGCCGTCAGACGCAGCGTCCGGTGGCCGGCCAGCGGGACGCGCACCGGGACGCCCGGATCCCCGCCCCGGACCACCCCGGAGTTCCACAGGCGCTCGCCGTCCGCGTACACGGAGAACCTGACCGCACCGAATCCCATCGACATGTCGTCCACGCCCGCCACCGCGTCGAACGTCCGGCAGGGGCGGTTCAGGTCGACGGCGATCGACGAGTCCGCGTGCACGCTCGCCCCGTCGCGGTACTCCCTGCCGCCGACCCGCAGGCCTTGGCGCTGCCAGAGCCAGTCGCTGTCGGCGAGCCGGATCTCCGGTTTGGCGCCGTCCCCGATGTCCTCGTAGGTCAGCTCGTCGAGCCGGTAGACCGCCGGGAGCCCGGCGGGGGGCGAGACGGGCCCGACGGAGGGCGAGGGCGTCGGGGACGGCGTGGGGCGCAGCAGTGAGGCCGACGGCGTGGCTTTCGGCGTCGCACGGGGCGTGGCCGACGCCGCGGCACTCGCCCGCTCGGCCCGCGGCGAGGGCCTCGACGCCGCCGTCGACGGCGGGTGCGCCGGGCGTGCCATCGCCACGGATCCCCACGTCGGGCTCGGCGCCGGCGACAGCGGCGGCTCCGACTCGGGAACCGGCGTCGCCGGAGCGGCCGTCGCCGCCCTGACGACGGCCCGCGGACTCTCCACCGGCGCGGGCGAACCGCCCACCAGCGCGTACGCCATCACACCGCCCGCGGTGAGCACGGCGCCGACCGCGATGCCGAGCTTGAGCGAGGCCGCCGCCCCGCCCCCCGAACCCGCGCCCGAACCCGAACCCGCACCGCTCCCGCCGGCCGCCGAGGCCGCCGCCGCGGCACCCGCCGCACCGGCGGCACTTGCTGCACCGGCCGCGAGCCCTGCAGCGGCCTTGAGCGAATACCCCGCCGCGAACCAGCCGACGACCGCCACCGGCAGCAGCGACCGCAGCCGCGCGTTGACGTCGGCGACCTCCAACGCGGCCGTGCGGCACCGCGCGCAGCCCTCCAGGTGCCTGCGCATGCCGCGCTCGGCCCGCGTCCGCAGCCGGCCCCGCGCGTACGCGCCGAGCCGGTCGGCGTACTGCGCGCAGTCACCGCCGGAGGTGAGCGAGGTGCTCACATGGGCCTGCAGATAGGCCTGTTTGAGACCCTCGCGGGCACGGAGCGCGAGGACGGCCGTCGCATTGGCCGACAGCCCCAGCAGCGGAGCCACCTCGCTCGGAGACTCCTCCTCCACGGTGGTGTGCCACAGCACCGTCTGCCACCGCTCCGGCAGGCTGCGGAACGCCTGCACGGCCAGCGACTCCTCGGCCTCCTGCATCGCCCGTACGTCCGCGCCCAGGTCGAGCGTGTCCTCGTCGGCGGCGCTGGGCCTGCGCTCGGCGGACGAGGAGAAGACCGCGAAATCCTCGACCAGTTGCTCCCGCTTGACCGTCCTCGACCAGGCCGCCGCGACCCGCCGCACGGTGGTCAGCAGATACGCGCGGACCGCCGTCTCCGGGCCCGCCCCGCCCTGCACGGCCTGCAGGGTGCGGGCGAAGACCTCGTGGGTGAGGTCCTCCGCGGTGTGCTCGTCACGGCAGCACGTCCTGGCGTAGCGGCGGACCGCATCGGCATGGCGCCGGTACAGCTCCTCGTACGCCGTGCCCTCGCCGCTGCGCATCTGCGCGACCAGCTCCAGATCCGACGGCGGCACCTCCGCACCGTCGCGCTGCTGCGGAACTCCCGCAGCGGCAGCGGACGGTCCGTCCGCCGACGGCCCGGGAGGCAGCGCCGGGGGAGAGGAGACGGACTCCGAAGCGCCGGAGGATCCGGGCGGCAACGCCCGGCTCTGGCCGGGCACATGAGCCCGCTGCTCGCGACGTTCAGGCGCATGAGCATCAGGCGGCTCGCCCGCCCCGTCTCTCCCGCGCCGTTCTTCCCGCCCGTCAACTCCCATAGCGGAGGCTCCTGTACACGCCTGCACACCCGTACTCCGGGTAAGACTGACACACAGGGGTGCATTTGAGACAGAGCCGGAACAGCAACCACTCGTCCGAGCATCACTCGTACACGAGAGCCCAAGTGCTCACTCGTTCGGGGAAGACCGGGCGAGCGGCCTTCCCCTCTTCCGAGTGCAACTCCTCAGAGCGCAATCCGCGCAGGTACGCGCGCGGTCACGCCACGGGACGCGAACGGAGCCCCTCGAGCAGGATGTCCAGCAGTCGCGAGGACGCCGCCGCCTGCTGCGCCGCATCCGGCAGCGAGGGCGCCGCCGTGGCTATCACCAACAGGACGTCCGCCACCGTCACATCGGGGCGCAGCTCACCGGCGGAGCGGGCCCGCTCCACCAGCCGGCCGACGACATCCAGCAGGGCCGCCGCGCCTGCGTCGCTCCGCTCCTCGGCCGCGGACGGCCGCTGCTCGACCAGCCGCAGCTCGTGCAACTGGCCGCCGGTGACTCCCGGCTGCCGCTGCTGCGGCACCCGCGCCCGGTCCGCGGCCGACTGCGCCGCGAACTGCGGGGCGTGCACCGGCCGCTCCGGTGCGCCGGGCTGCATGTGCGGCTGGATCCGCTCCTGGCCCGCCCGGGCCTCCTCGGACTCGACGTCCACCCCGACCCGCAGGACCTGCGGCGGAAGCAGCCGGCCCGCGCCCGACGCCACCGACGTGCGCAGGAACCGGGACAGCGCCGACCACGGCTCGTCCTCCTGCCCCAGCGCCGTCCGCGCCTGCTCGGTCAGCCGTGCCGTCTCCTCCTCGGCTATCCGCCGGACCAGGACGTCCTTGCTCGGGAACCGGCGGTACACCGTCCCCACACCGACCCGGGCCCGGCGCGCCACGTCCTCCATCGGCGCCCCGTACCCCAGCTCGCCGAAGACCTCGCGAGCCGCGCGCAGGACATGCTCGAGATTGCGCTGGGCGTCCACACGCAGCGGCGTGTTGCGCCCGGAAGTACCGTCAGGCGTCGCGACAGCAGCGGACGCAGACCAATGAGAGCTCTGAATGTGCATACGTTCCCCCGGTTATGACGTCTCCCCCCGGAGACTCCCCGCCCTGACTGCCGGGGCGCGTCTCGACACCCCGACGGAGTACGAACATAGTTGAGCCCCGGTCAAGAAAGAAGGGGGTAGTTCCGCACAGCCCGTCCCCGATTGGAGTACGGGCCCGGTCCGCTCCGCTTCCGCACACCCCCGACGCCCCGTCCGAACCCCTCTGACCTGCGCATACGTATGCGCTCAGCAGGCCGTTCGCACGGAGGGATCAGCTCCGGCGCCAGTCGTACATTTCGCGGGGCCTGTGGACAAACCCCGGCCGCGGGTGCGTCATGGGAGGGAGTGCGGGGGAGAGTGCAGGGCGCGGGGGCCACGAAGAGGACCATGAAGGGGCAGCCTTGGCGAAGGAACCGGCGCGCATTCTGGTGGTCGGCGGCGGCTACGTGGGCCTGTACACCGCACTGCGCCTCCAACGGGAGGCCAGGCGCGGCGAGGCCGAGATCCTGGTGGTCAACGCCGATCCGTACATGACCTACCAGCCCTTCCTCCCCGAGGCCGCCGCCGGGTCCATCTCGCCCCGGCACGTCGTCGTCCCCCTGCGCCGCACGCTGGACGACTGCCGGATCGTCATCGGCGAGGTCACGGCCGTCGACCACGCCGGGCGCACCGCGACCGTCAGGACCCTCGCCGCCGAGGAGGAGGGCACCGGCACGGTCGACATCCCCTACGACGAACTCGTCCTCGCCCCCGGCTCCGTCTCCCGCGCCCTCCCCGTCCCCGGCCTCGCCGACCACGGCATCGGCTTCAAGACCGTCGAGGAGGCCATCGGCCTGCGCAACCACGTCCTCGAACAGATGGACATCGCCTCCTCCACCCGCGACCCCCAGGTCCGCGACGCCGCCCTCACCTTCGTCTTCGTCGGCGGCGGCTACGCGGGCGTGGAAGCCCTCGCCGAGCTGGAGGACATGGCCCGCTACGCCGCGCGCTACTACCACAACCTCCGCCCCGACGACCTGAAGTTCGTCCTCGTCGAGGCAACGGACCGGATCCTGCCCGAAGTCGGAGCGGAGCTGGGCCGCTACGCCGTCCGCGAGCTCCGCGGCCGCAACATCGACGTCCGCCTCGGCACCCGTCTCGACTCCTGCGAGAACCGCATCGCCGTCCTCAGCGACGGCTCGCGCCTGCCCACCCGCACGCTCGTGTGGACCGCCGGCGTCAAACCGCACCCGGTCCTCGCCGCCACCGGCCTGCCGCTCACCGAGCGCGGGCGGCTCAAGTGCACGGCCGAACTGCGGGTCGAAGGCGTCGAGCACGCCTGGTCGGCCGGGGACGCGGCCGCCGTCCCCGACCTCACGGCCGAACGGCCCGGCACCGAATGCGCCCCCAACGCCCAGCACGCCGTCCGCCAGGCCAGGGTCCTCGCCGGCAACGTCCTCGCCGCACTGCGCGGCAAGCCCCTCCAGGAGTACCGCCACCGGAACGCCGGCTCCGTCGCCTCGCTCGGCCTCCACAAAGGCGTCGCACAGGTCTACGGACAGAAGCTCAAGGGCTACCCCGCCTGGTTCATGCACCGCGCCTACCACCTCAGCCGCGTTCCCACCGTCAACCGCAAGGCGCGCATCCTCGCCGAATGGACCCTCGCCGGACTGTTCAAACGTGAGATCGTCTCGCTCGGCTCGCTGGAACACCCCCGTGCCGAATTCGAACTCGCGGCAGGCACCGGACGCCACCCGGAGGCGAGTTGAAGCAGGTGACAAGCGGCGGCAGGAGCACGGAACTCCTCCGCGTGGCCCAGCGTCTGACGGATGTCGGTCCCGTCGGCCACACTGGACGTGTGACCATGAGTGGGTTCGTGCTTGCGAAGAGTAACAATCATGAGGTTTCGGACGTTTGCTGCACTCCCCAGGGGCCCGGCCCCCGCACCGCCGACCGCGGCCCCGCGCCGGGCACGCGGCTCAGCCGCCCCACGTCGCCGAGCTGATCCGGAACGACTCCGCGAGGTAATCCTCAGTGAACTTCACCCGCTGGAGCGCCCGGCTCCCCGGAACACAGCGCCGGGCAGCGGCGCGCGCCGAACGCACCTCCGCCACGTCCCCACAGCCCGTGCCCGCCGCGGGCGGCACGAGCGGCTCCGTCCCCGCCGCCCGCGCCGAGAGCCCGCCCCGGCCCGGCAGTGAGCCCGGCGCGGCCCCCGTCCCCGCGCTCGACGGGCTGTCCGTCCACGACATCCTCGGCAAGGTCCCCGCTCTCGTCGCCGTCGTCCACGGCCCCGACCACCGCATCGCCTACGTCAACGACGCCTACGCCGCGCTCTTCGGCCCCCGCACCCCCGGCGTTCCCGCCCGCGAGGCCCTCCCCGAGTTCCAGGAGCTCGGCCTGCTCCCGCTGATGGACCAGGTCCTGCGCAGCGGCAAGCCCCGCACGGTCAAGTCCCGCCGCGTCACCACGGCCGACGCCCGGCACGGCTACTACACCTTCACCTGCTCCCCGATCCAGGTCGCCGACGGCAGCGAGCCCGGCGGCTCCGGCGTCCTCGTCTTCGCCGCCGACGTCACCGACCAGGTCGAGGCCGCCGAGCGGCTGCGCGCCAGCGAGCGCCGCCAGCGCGAGGCCGCCGTCACCCTCCAGCGCAGCCTGCTCCCCCAGGAGCTCGAACAGCCCGACGACCTCCGCGTCGCCGCCACCTACCAGCCCGGCGGCAAGGACACCGCCGTCGGCGGCGACTGGTACGACGTCATCACCCTCGGCGCCGGCCGCACCGCCCTCGTCATCGGCGACGTCATGGGCCGCGGCGTCCGCGCCGCCGCCGTCATGGGCCAGCTCCGCACGGCCGTACGGGCCTACGCCCGCCTCGACCTCCCGCCCCACGAGGTCCTCCAGCTTCTCGACGGCCTCGCCACCGAGATCGACGCCACCCAGATCGCCACCTGCGTCTACGCCGTCCACGACCCCAACGAGGGCCGCCTCGTCTACGCCTCCGCGGGCCACCTTCCCATCCTCGTCCGCGACCCCGACGGAACGGTCCGCCGCGCCGCCGAGCCCACCGGCCCCCCGCTCGGCACCGGCGGCTGGCTGCACACCTCCGGCACGGTGCCGCTCGTGCCCGGCTCCAGTGCTGTCCTCTATACGGACGGTCTCGTCGAGCGGCGCGGTGAGGACATCTACGACGGCGTCGCCGCGCTGGAGCGCGCCTTCGCCGGCGCCACCGGATCACCCCAGGTCATGTGCGACCGCCTGATCCGCACCCTCGGTGTCACCGCCGAGCACGACGACGACGTCGCCGTCCTCGTCCTCCAGCACCCCGCCCGCACCGGCCACGACGCCGAGCTCTTCCACAACGCCGCACTCGAACTCCTCGGCGGCATCGAAGCAGCACCCCGTGCCCGCGCCTTCGCCTCCGGCGTGCTCGCCAGCTGGCGCTTCCCCAACGAACTGCGCGACCTGGGCGTCCTGGCGGCCAGCGAACTCGTCGCCAACTCCCTCCAGCACGGCATGCCCCCCATGCGGCTCCGGCTGCGCCGCACCGACCGCCGCCTGATCATCGAGGTCACCGACGGCGACGACCACCTGCCGCGCCGCCGCCGCGCGGAGCCCGCCGACGAGGCCGGCCGCGGCATCTCGATCATCGCGACCATCGCCTCGTCGTGGGGCTCACGGCGCACACCCGGCGGCGGCAAGGCGGTCTGGTGCGAGTTCGCGCTGCCCTCGGGGCATGCGCCTTGAGCGTTCCGCACGACGAAATGCCTGTGGCCCGGAAACTTCGCGTTTCCGGGCCACAGGCATCTCAGAGGAGTGGGTCCAGGCGTCCACCGGCCGGTCAGACGGGTCAGACAGATACCGGCACCCGGTCGTCCGCGCTCTCGGCCGGCACCGAGCGCCGCACAACTGCGGCGCGCACGGGGTTGTCCTGCGCGGCCGTGAGCCGACGGCCCAGCTGCAGCGCCAGGACCGAGATCCCGAGCGAGCACACGACCAGCATCACGATGTACGCCGCGTACATCCCCGCACCGGCGATCAGACCGCCTGCCGCCGGACCGACCGCCAGAGCCAGCTGCTTCACCAGGGCGAAGGCGGAGTTGTACTGCCCCACCATCCGTGCCGGAGCCAGGTCGGCCACCAGCGGCGCCAGCGTCGGGGAGAGCATGGACTCGCCAATGCCGAAGAGCGCGTACGTCGAGATCAGCAGCGCCGTCGCCACCCCGTGCGCCCCCGGGACGAGCCCGGACACCCCGGCCGCGAGCCACGCCACGGTCCAGATCAGCCCGACCAGCGCGATCACCCGGCTGCGCCGCCGCCGCTCGACCAGCTTCAGGACGACGAACTGCGCCAGCACGATCGCCGCCGTGTTCGCCGCGAGGGCCATGCCGAGCGTCGCGGGCGAGATCCGCGTGACCTCGACGGCGAACGCCGCGAGACCCGACTCGAACTGGCCGTAGCAGGCGAAGAACATCACGAAGCCGAGCACCGACAGCTGCACCATGGCCCGGTCGCCCAGCAGGGTCCGCCAGCCGCTCGTGCCGTTCTGCTCGTCCCGGCCGGTCGGCACGGGGTCGTCGACCCTGGGCACCTTCGGCAGCCGCACGGTCGCCACCGTCGCACCGAGCACCAGGAACATCGCGGACTCGATCGCGAACAGCCGGACGAAGCTCGACGGGTCCGAGGTGTCCACGAGCTGCCCGCCGAGCAGACCGCCGATGCCCAGACCGAGGTTGTTCATGAAGAACTGCATCGCGAACGCACGGGAACGGGTCGCCGTCGTCGAGCACCACACGATCATCGTGGCCAGCGACGGCTGGATCACGGCCATACCGGAGCCCAGTGCCGCCGCCGCGGCGACGACCAGCACCTTGCTGTCCGCCAGCCCCAGTCCCAGGGACCCCATGGCGGCGACGACACCACCCGCGACGGCAACAGGCAGCGGACCCCGGCGGTCGATCACCCGGCCGGTGAAGGGCAGCACGACAAGAGCGGCCACGGCGAACGTCGCGAGCACGACGCCCGCCGTGCTCGCACCGAGATTCCGCACCTGAGACACATAGATGAACAGGAACGGAATCGTGAAGCCGTTGCCGAACGCGCTCAGCGCGTTGCCCAGCTGGATCCGACGCAGTGCTGCGCCCATCGCGGTGGTCACACTCACCCCCTAGGTGGAAGGCCGGGACGGACAGTCCAGGCCTGAAGACTTCAACAGTAAAGTTCGAAGCTAAAGAGTACACGTAGAAGGGCTTTAACGCGAATCTGTCGTGCCATACTGCGGGGATGCCCGATACACCTGGCTCGGCCGAGCCGAGCATCGAAGAGCAGATCGCCGCGTACCAGCGCGAGTTCCAGGACCTCGATCCCCAGGTGGAGAAGGTCGTCTCGGCGCTCAGCCGCCTCAACCGGCGCATGAACGTCGCCTACGGGCGCCAGACCGCCGAGCTCGGCATCAGCAACGCCGAGTGGGAGGTGCTCAAGGCCCTCGTCCTCGCCGGCACCCCCTACCGCCTGGGCCCCGGCGAACTGGCCAAGCGGCTGGGGCTCACCCCCGCCGCGATGACCCACCGCATCGACCGGATGGTGGCGGAAGGCCTCGTCACCCGGGAACGCGACGAGAGCAACCGGGTCCGCGTCATCGTCGGCCTCACGGAAGAAGGCCGCTCCAAGTGGCTGGAGGCCATGCGCATGGCGACGGTCTTCGAGGAGGAGCTGCTCCAGGACCTCTCCGGCGAGGAGCGCGGCCGGCTCGGGGAGATGCTCACCCGCCTGCTCCGCCGGGTCGAGACCACCCAGCCGGACGCGGGCGGACGGCTCCAGGACCTGGACTGAGGGGACGGGGAGAAGGGGCAGGGAGGGGCGAGGAGGGGCGAACGGGGCGGGCGCAAGCTCGGGTTGACACGGGTGTGCCCGATGCGTAGTGTTCTCCGAGTTGCCACGGAGCCGACACGGTTCCGAGGCGGCACCTCACGCCACTTGGCGGCACTCACTACCTGCACGGCCCTTGAACGGGATGGATTTCGGCGTGCCCGAATTCCGGAACGGACTCCGATTAGGAGTCGCGGGGGAAATCCGGTAAAGT